>NZ_JAHFZZ010000009.1:436199-529560 GCF_018603905.1 Nonomuraea sp. NEAU-A123 | reverse complement strand
GCCGGAGCAGCCCGGCCGCCTCGCCCCGCGCCGCCGCCGCCCAAGGCGCGTCGGATTCCCCATCCAGTACGGCACCGCCGTCGAGCAGTTCGATCGCCCGCGTCGCCGCGGCGACGGCCACGGCCGCCTCGTCCACCGCCAGCCGGCCCTCCGCCTCCGCGACCAGCGCGGTGGCCTCGTCGAGGTCCACGCTCACCGCCGGCGGATCGCCGAGCCGGTAGCACCGCCTGCCGCCCGTCACGGCCTCCGGGCCGAGTGTCCTGCGCAGCCGGCTCACCAGCGTGGCGACGTTCTCCACCGGCCGCTTCGGTGGGCGGTCGCCCCACAGCGCCTCCACGACGCGGTCGGTGGGCACGGCGTGGCCGCGCTCGACCGCGAGCAGTTTCAGCAGCGTCCTGGCCCGGCCGCCGACCGTCCCGCGCAGGCCATCCCGCTCAACCGCGAACGACCCCACCAGCCGGATCAGCACTCTGCTCTCGCGTCCGCCTGTCCCATCGATCATGGTGTTCCCGCCGCCTCCCGTCCCCCCACCTAGGAGGCGTGACAGGATGTTCCACGGCGTTCGCACCTCGATCGCCGTCAGCTACCGAGGCTTTGTGCCGCCAGTCTGGCGTGCGCGATCGCGGTGGCGGCTTCGACCGTGGTGATGTGCTCGCGGTCCGCCCGCTCGAAGACGTCGGCGACGATCTCTCCCACGCGTTCGACGCGCTCGCTCGAGCGGGCGTCGTCGTGGCCGAGGAGCCGGCCCTCCAGATACACCAGCCCTCCGGCGTTGGCGAGGAAGTCCGGCGCGTACAGGATGCCTCGCCTGGCGAGCGCGTCGGCGAGTCCCGGTTTGGCGAGCACGTTGTTCGCGCCCCCGGCGATCACGCGGCACCGCAGCCGGGGCAGCGTCTCCTCCGTCACCACCTCACCGAGAGCACAGGGCGCGAACACGTCACAGTGGGCCGAGACGATGTCCTGCGGTGACATCCGCCGCGCGCCGTACCGTTCGGCCACGTCGCGGGCGCGTTCGTCGACGAGGTCGGCGATCACCACCTCGGCCGACTCGGCACGCAGGAGGCGGGTCAGGTGGGATCCGACGTTGCCGGCTCCCTGTACGGCCACGGTCGCTCCCGCGAGCTCGCCGGAGCCTTGGGCGGCGCGCAGCCCGGCACGGATCGACGCGAGAACCCCCAGAGCCGTGTACGGAGAGGGGTCGCCTTTGTCACAGACGGGCGCGGTCTCGCGGCCGATGACCTCGATATCCGCCTGTACGGTTCCGACGTCGTTGACCGGGATGAACCGGCCGCCCAGCGTGGCGATGAACCGGCCGTGGGCGAGCAGGAGGGCTTCGGACTTGTCGCGTGCCGGATCGCCGATGACGATGGCGGCGCCGCCGCCGAGGCCGAGCCCCGCGGCCGCGGCCTTCAGCGTCATGGCCCGTGCCAGGCGCAGGCCGTCGGCGAGCGCCGCTGCCTCGCTCGCGTACGGCCACATCCGCACCCCGCCCAGTGCGGGCCCGAGCGTGGTGTCGTGGATGACGATGATCGAGCGCAGCCCGGTGGCCGGGTCACTCTCGAACACGACCTGTTCCGCCTCGTCCGTTGTCTTCGACATACGGCGACTCTAGGAGGCTTCGGCGGCCGTGCCCGCTGGAACGGCCGCTGGGCTGGGACGCGGCGGTCAGAGCGCCAGCGGCACGGGGTGGATCTCGTCGGCGGGGTGGCCCGACCGCTGGTGAATCCGCTGTACGGCCTCCGCGCTCGGCGCGTCGGACAGGCAGTAGATGACACCTTCGTCGGGATCCGCCCACGCCTGCACGAAGGACACCCCTTCCTCACCCTGGATCGCGAGGTCGGCCTCGTGCGCTTCACGGAACTGCTCGTCAGTGATGCCCACCATGTTGTGGTGAACGTCCATGAACCTCGTCATGGGGTCCTCCAGCTGTAGACGGCGAAATCCCTCCCAGCCTAAATCCGACATACGCCATTAATCACCCCAAGATTCATCAAATGGCATGTCAGGGAATGGTCGCTTACCCGGGTTTAGTGGCCTGCTTATCACCTTAAAACTGCGTCTTCCTCATCTTTCCGTCATATGATCATCAAGACTGTTTCCGACCTCGCGAGGAGTCCACTGTGACCGACAAGTCGGACTTGTGGGCAAACGGCATCGAC
This sequence comes from Nonomuraea sp. NEAU-A123, assembly GCF_018603905.1. GTDB lineage: Bacteria > Actinomycetota > Actinomycetes > Streptosporangiales > Streptosporangiaceae > Nonomuraea. The sequence goes on along the minus strand of NZ_JAHFZZ010000009.1, from coordinate 527,401 downwards.
ACAACGCGGCCCAGCATCGCCCGGGCCTATGACGTCGTGCTCAACGGCAAGGACAACTTCGAGGTCGACCGCGCATTCGTCGCCGAGATCGTGAAGGTCGTCCCCGAGATCTACGATGTGGCCACGTACAACAGGCAGGTTCTCGGCCGGGGCGTGCGCTTTCTCGCCGAGCGTGGCATCACGCAGTTCATCGACCTCGGCTCCGGCCTGCCGACGGTGGAGAACACGCATCACGTCGCGCAGCGGGCGAACCCGGACTCGCACGTGGTGTACGTCGACAACGACCCGATGGTGCTGGCCCACGGCCGGGCGATCCTGGCCGAGAACGACCTGACCGGGGTGGTCACGTCCGACCTGCGTGACCCGGCGGCGATCCTGGCCGACGAGACGGTCAAGCGGCTCATCGACCTGGACCGGCCGGTGGGCCTGATGCTGGTCGGCATCCTGCACCACCTGCACGACAGCGAGGACCCCAAGGGCATCGTCGATGCCTACATGGCGGCGATCCCGTCGGGCAGCTACCTGTTCATCACCCATTTCTGCTCCGCCACCCAGGACGCGCGTGACGCGGAGAAGAAGTTCCTCGCGCTGCTCGGCACCGGCCGCTTCCGGACCCCCGAGGAGATCACCGGGTTCTTCGACGGGTTCGAACTGCTCGAGCCGGGGGTCGTCCCGCTGCCCCTGTGGCGTCCCGATGACACCGTCCCCGAGGTGCTCAGCGTTGGTCAGCGCCTCATGTACGGTGGCATCGCCAGGAAGCCCTGACCCGCTGCCGGGCCGACGGTAACGGGAATCGTGGGTAGCGCCAACGGATTGGCTAGACTTCCCGCATGGAGACAGCCCCCAGCCGCCTGCGCGGGAAAGCCAGTTGGCTGATCAACAAGACCTCGCTGCACGCGCACCGGCTGATCACCGAGGGGCTGAGCCCGATCGACGCCCGGGGCTACCACTTCGCGATACTCGCCGCGCTGGAGGAGTATGGTCCCGCGAGCCAGGCGAGCCTCAGCCAGCGCTGCGGGATCGACCGCAGCGACACCGTCGCGATGGTCAACGAACTCGCCGATCAGCAGCTGGTCGTACGCGCTCCCGATCCGGACGACCGGCGGCGCAACGTCATCACCATGACCCCGGAGGGTCGCCGGCGGCTCGATCAACTGGACGCCGTGCTGGGCGAGGTCCAGCGCGACCTGCTGGCCCCGCTGTCACCCGCCGACCGCGAGCGGCTGGTCGAGCTGCTGGGCCGCGTCCTGGACCACCACACCTCGTCGAGCAGGTGACCGGGCGCACCGGATCTTCTCGATAGGCTGTTCCAAAGTCCGGCATCACCTGCCGGGCGAGCCAGGCGTAGAAGGCGGTGAAGGCACTGGACGCCCTGGAGCGCCTGGGCCTGCTCTCGGAAGTGTCCAAGGCGATGAACAGCAGCCTGGACGCCGACACGGCCCTGCACCGCCTGGCCCGGCTCCTGGTGCCCCGGCTGGCCGACTGGTGCGCGGTCGACCTGGTCGAGAACGACACCGTCCGGCGGGTGAGCGTGGCCCATCGCGGCTCGCACGCGCAGGCCGCGGGCCTGCCGGACGTCCTCGGACCGCTGCCCCTGGACGTGGAGACGCCGCTGCTGCGCGCGCTGCGCAGCTCCGGCCCGCTGCTGATCAACTCCGCGTCGGCGGACAGCCCGGACGACGGCACGCTCCGCGAGGCCCGTGTGCTGCTCCACCGGCTGCTGGGCGCCGACTCCGCGTTCGTGGCCCCCATCCGCGTGCGCGGCAACGTGCTGGGCGCGCTGACCCTGGTACGCGTCCAGCCGGGCGCCGCCTTCACTCTCGACGACCTGCCGGTGGTCGAGGACCTGGCCCACCGCGCGGGGCTCGCCCTGGACAACGCGCGCCTGTACGGCCTGCAGCACGAGATGGCCTACCGGCTCCAGCATTCGCTCCTGCCCCAGTTGCCGGACGTCCACCCGCTGCGACTGGCCGCCCGCTACCTGCCGGCCCGCCAGTCCTCCCGGGTCGGCGGCGACTGGTACGACGCCTTCGTCCTTTCCGGCGGAGCGGTCACCCTGGTGATCGGCGACGTCGCCGGTCACGACATCGCCGCGGCCGCGCAGATGAGCGAGGTCCGCAACATGCTCCGCGCGCTGGCCTTCGACCGGCGCGAGCCGCCGAGCGGCATCGTGACCCGCCTGGACCGGGCGCTCACCGGCCTCGGCGGCGGCTTCATCGCGACCATGGTGCTGGCCCGGGTGGAAGGCCCGCCGGGCGGGCCCTGGCGAATGCGCTGGACCAACGCCGGCCATCCGGCGCCGCTGTTGATCACCCGTGAGGGCGGCACCCGCTTCCTCGAGGACGGCCGCGCGACCCTGCTCGGCGTCGACGCGGCCCTTCCCCGGCAGAACGCCGTCGAAGCGCTGCCGCCCCACTCGACCGTCGTGCTCTACACCGACGGGTTGATCGAACGCCGCACCGAGCCGTTGGAACGCGGCATGACCAGGCTGCGCAGGCGGGCCGCCGCGCTGGCCGGGGCCGAGGTCGAGACGTTCTGCGACGAGCTGCTGGCCGCGAACGGCACCGCCAACGAGGACGACATCGCCCTGCTGGCCGTCCGTCTGCCCGGCCGCTCATGAAGGCGGTCGCCGCGGTGGCCGCGTGTCGGCCCATCGACGGGGGGTACGTGCTATCCTGAACTCAGTTGCAGTTCTGGTACCCAATGAACTTTGTGTGCGCCTGACGGGACGTAGCCCTCGGGCGCATTTTGTTTGCCGGTCATTTCCGGATGGGTCATTTCGGCGACGTGGGGCCCGTGACGTGCGGGTTCTGACTACTGCGCCTATCCAAGAGGAGATCGACATGGCGACTGGCACCGTGAAGTGGTTCAACGCAGAAAAGGGTTTCGGCTTCATCGAGCAGGACGGCGGCGGCGCTGACGTCTTCGCCCACTACTCGAACATCGCCGCCCAGGGCTTCCGCGAGCTGCAGGAAGGCCAGAAGGTCAGCTTCGACATCACCCAGGGCCAGAAGGGCCCGCAGGCCGAGAACATCGTTCCCGCCTGACGTTACGCACAACGAGCCGGGGCTCGCACCTGAAGAGGTGCGGGCCCCGGCTCGTTCGCGTTGTGGGCCCGAGTCGCGGGCGCGGCGCCCCGTGAGGATTAATGTCGGCGAAACCGCACGTCACGTGGCCGCGAAACAGCCGGCTGCCATCCTGCCTCCATGAGCGATGCGAAAGATGTAGATCGGGCGCACACTCCTGAGCAGGCCACCGCCTCGTGGAAGCGTGAGGTCGTAGAGCTGGCGGTGCTGTTCGTCGCGGTCGGTCTTGCCCACCTGTTCGCCACTCTTATGGGGCACTCCGCCCCGGGCCCCGCGGTGCTGATCGCACTCGGTGCGGGGCTGATCGTCTGCGCCTTCGTCCACAAACGGCTCGGCGCGCGGCGCGGAACCCGGCGCCCCGCCGCCGAAGTGATCGATATCGAGGGAGGCCGGCCCATGAAGCTGTGGCGTATCCGCACTCGGGTGGTCGACCGTCCGGGCCGGCTGGCGGAACTGGCGGCGGCGTTCGCCAGGCTGGACTGCAACGTCCTGGCCCTGCACATCGCCGCGACGGGCAGCAGCGCGATCTCTCCGTCCGGCTGCGACGCGCTGGACGAGTTCGTGGTCGAGGCGCCCGCTGAGCTGAGCGAGAAGAACCTGCGGTCGGCGGTCGACAAGGCCGGCGGGCTCGACATCGTCATCGTCCGCGCGTACGTCAAAGATCTGGTAGATCTCGGTGTCCAGGCCCTCGTCCTGGCCCACGCCGTCAGCGAGGATCCCGAGCAGTTGCCCCACGCGATGGCGGAGCTCCTGCGCGCCACGGACGTCCAATGGCGACTGCCCGGAGACACCGTCGCCGACGGTGGCGAGTCCGGCACCACCATGGTGATCTCCGTCCATCCCGAACGGGCGCTCCTGGTCAGCCGCCCCGCATTGCCGTTCACGCCGGCGGAGGCGGCCCGAGCCGCCGCGCTGGCCGCCAGCGTGAGACAGCGGCGCTACTCCGACTGAACACCGACTCGCGACCACCCGGGCCCGGGCACCGCATACCATCTCTATGATGACTACATATAGTCATCTCATGATCGCAGAGGGTTGATGGATGGTTGCTCGGGCCGTTTCAGCCGGGTGATCGCGGAGCAGGATGAGATCACCCGGGAGCGCATCCAGACGGGACGCCGGGTTCTACGGAAGGAATCGGCAATGTTCAAGAGCTGTCTGCGCAACCGGCGCGCCGCGCTCGTCGCCACCTGGGTGGCGTCGGTGAACGCCTCGGCGGGAGGCTTCACGACGGGCGCCGGCACCCCCGCTGAGACCATTCCCAACACGGATGTTCTGTACTGGTCCGGCACCGCGACCGCCACCACCTTCGTCCCCGGCCAGGTCAACGCGGCGGCCGCGCAAGCGCTGAACGTATCGCGCATCGCCTTCAGCAAGACCACCGGCTCTGGTGACAACTCCGCCGTCTGGAATCCGACGATCGTCATCGATGTCCCCGCCCAAGCGGTGGAAGGCACCTGTACCGGCACGGTGAACCACTCCGTCGCCTAGTTCGTATGCCTATTTCGCTGTTGCGCAGGCCCGTCTCCGTGACGCTGACGGCGCTCCTGCTGCATGTGGTGATCAGCGCTCCCGCGGTCGCGGACTCGGGGAGCCGAGACGGGGCGAGTTCGAGCGGTAGGGACAGCATCGGCATCAAGCTGCTGGAGGTTCCCGCCAACTGGATGGACGACCCGCGTTCGCACGCCTTCATCGTCGACCATGTCAATCCCGGCACCACCTTCACCCGGAGCTTCGAGGTCTTCAGCACCTCACGCGAGCCTCAGCACGTGGAGTTGTACGCGGCCGCCGCCGGTATCAAGGACGGCCGCTACACCTTCGCGCCGGACCGCACCTCCAACGAGCTGAGCGAGTGGGTCAGGCTCAACCGTTCGTCCGTCGACCTGCCGGCGAACGGCAGGACGCGGGTGAAGGCGACCGTCGCCGTGCCGGAATGGGCCAGCAAAGGAGAGCGGTACGCCGTCGTATGGGCACAGGTCTCCTCGGACAGGCCTGGATCGAAGGGACACGTGAAGCTCGTCCATCGCGTCGGGATCCGTTCCTATCTCGACGTGGGTTTGGGCGGGGAGCCGCCCTCGGACTTCGAGATCGGCGAGGTGGTGCCAAGGCGGACCGAAGACGGACAGCCGCAGATCGTGGTGGACGTCTCCAACACCGGCGAACGCGCGCTCGACTTCGACGGAGAGCTGTCGCTGTCGGACGGGCCGAGCTTTCTGCGCGCCGGCCCCTTCCCGGTCAATCGTGACACCACCCTGGCGCCCGGGGGCCAGGGAAACGTCATCGCACTGATGGGCAAGGACCTCCCCGCCGGGCCGTGGAAGTTCCACCTCACCCTTCGCAGCGGCCGGGTCAGCCGCACGGCGAACGGAGCGCTTACCTTCCCCGAAAAGCCCGGAACGTGGGGCCTGCCGGGGTCGTTGGACTCCCCTTGGACGCTGGCCCTCGCGGCCGCCGGGCTGATAGCCCTCATCGCCGGGGTGATCCTCCTCGTCGCGTTCCGTCGCTTCCGCGCGCGCCGGCCGAGTCCGACATGAGATTTCGCACGATTATAGGGCCCGAATTGATTAGTGCCCGCGTTTCTTTTTCATTGACGCGGTGTCGAGCCCGACTAATCACATAGGTGGCTTATAGGAGAGATGTCCGATCGCTATAGTGTCGGATTGGTGATGATCCTCTGTCTATGAACGTTCTTGTGGCTACAGCGCCTGGCTCACGTTATCTTGTCACGGCGGATACTTCCGTGAACCGGTAGCTCAAGATCGGCAAAGGACGTCGGCTGATGAAAAGCAAGCGCACCTGGCAGGTCATGAGGAATTTCGCCGACAAGGCGCTCCTCAACCTTCCCGTCACGGCACTTCTTGGAATGGCGGTTCCGGGCCTTGGCGTCGCGGTGACACTTGTCGACGGGCAGGCTCATGATGCCGTTGTCTTGGCCTTATTGATGTGCGCGGCGCTCGGCGGACTTTCGATATGGCTGAGGCACACCAGCGATGCCGGCTACAAAGAGGTCGCTGCACGATTGGCCCGGACGCTCTCCGGCGGAGGTCTCCCGGTCATCGTCGCCCTTGGCCGGTTGTGCAGTAAGAACGACACAATCGAGGCGAAGGCCGCAGCCGATATTCTGATCCACCAGATCGTCGCCGCGGCCAGGCGTACCTGCAGTCATGCCAAGCAGCCGAGCTTGACGCGGGCTGCTTACTATAAGTTCGGGCCAGATGGGTATCTTCAACTGGTAAGCGCGCTTTGGGGGGTCGGCTCGCCGCGGACCAGGTTAGGTGTCGATGGTGATCACGATAGAGATCTTCTGCAATTCGCATCGAACCATCTAAGGGTGAAGCGCGTAGATGATATTAGCCTGGAGGATTCCTTCCTCGATGTCCTGGAGATGGGGAAACCCCGGTATAGGAGCTGTATCGCCAGCTCTGTCGGCGTCAAGGAGGCCGGTCTCAAAGAAGGGCTGCTTGTTGTGGTCTCGCCCGAGGCGAAAGCGTTCGAAGATTCGGATGTAGAGACGCTCAGACTGCTCGGCGGGGCGCTGGCCGCAGGTCTGGCGCATGTTCATGGTCTGTGAGACTTTGATGGCAGCGCATAGGAGGGGCAGTCAATGCAGGGAGGGAGCCTAAATGGAAAACGGACCTACGGTGAGTGACGAAGTCATCGAAAGAGCCGAGCAGGTCGCGGACGAGCGGCTCGATGTGGACGAGTATTACACGGACGTCGAACGACGCGCCGTCCTGCTGGTGGAGAACGAAGTCAAGAGGCGCCGCGCGAGACTCCGACTTCGCTGGCGGGCCACCGAAGCTTGATCGCTGGAAGTCCCCCGAGCGGCGGCGCCTGCGTTGCTGTCAACGGGTATGACTACGCAGCGCAGGCAGTTGCGGTCCCTACCCCTGAGGTTGGCTCGCGTTGTCCTTCGCCACCCGACTCAGCCGGACCGCTCGGCGGCGGTGGGCTTCAGCTGGATCGCACGGACCCTTTCGACATCGAGCTTCACCGACCGATCGAAGGTGTAGATGCCGTTCTGCTCTTGGAACACGTCGGTGAGCTGCGTATAGCAATAGCCAAACATGTCCGGATTGTCGAGTAATGCGCCGACGAGGCCGCCGAACCGCGCGTAGAACTCCTCTTCGCCGTTCGGACGGTTGCCGTATCCCCACGACCGATCGAGCGAATCACCGCCATCGTCGGCGCCCGGAACCCACCAGATCCCACCGAACTCGCTGACGAAGTACGGTTGCCCCCGATAGGCAGCGGACATCGGCTGCCCACCGTCCGGGCTCGTGTTCATGAACGGCCGCCCCGAGGCTAGGCCGGCATGGTTCGCGGCGAAGACCGCCGGCTCCTGCTCATAGTCGTGCGAGTCGACGACGTCGGTCTCCGGGACGCGGTGCGCGTAGCCCGACACGTCCAGCACGGGGCGCGTCGGATCGGCGAGCTTCGTCGCCAGCCACATCGCCCGCGTCACGTCGTCGAGCTGGGTGATCCGGTCTGTCAGGATCTGCGAGGTCTCGTTCAGCGGGCACCAGCCGACGATCGACGGGTGGCTCAGGTCGCGGCGCACGGCTTCGAGCCATTGCGTCACCATCGAGGCCGTCGGCTGCTGGTTGTCCCCGGCCGGTCCGAAGGTGTCGACCCCCCAGTCGCCGAACTCCCCCCAGACCAGATAGCCCAGCCGGTCGGCGTGATAGAGGTATCGCTCCTCGAACACCTTCTGGTGGAGCCGGGCCCCGTTGAAGCCCGCCGCGATGCCGAGCTCGATGTCGTGGGCGAGCGCGCGGTCGCTCGGGGCCGTCATCAGCGACTGCGGCCAATACCCTTGATCGAGTACGAGCCGCTGGAACACCGGCCGGCCGTTGAGCAGCAGCCGGTTGCCGTCGATCGAGACCGAACGCAGCCCGGCGTACGATCTGACCTCGTCGACCACGGCCCCACCGGCGTCGAGGATCTGGACGGTCAGGCCGTACAGGTGCGGGTCCGCCGGCGACCAGGTCCGTGCCGAGCCTTCCGGCAGCCGCAGGGTGAGCTGGGGGGAGAGGTCGAGATCCGCGCGCACCTCCGCCTCGGCCAGGACGGCGCCGGCTGGACTGTTCGTGTCGTGATCGTAGGTCTCGGTGAGCCGGAGCCGGATACGGTGACCGGGCCGGTTGGCCGGCAACAGGACGGTGACGTCGAAGCTGTCCGACGCCAGCCGGGGCACGACCCGCACCTCGCGGGCATGGACGCCGCCGACCGGCTCCAGCCACACGGTCTGCCAGATCCCCGTCGTCCTGGTGTACAGGCAGCCCGCGTTGGCGAACTGCCTTGACTGCTTGCCCCGCGCCTGCGGGCTGTGGCGGCTGTCCCGGGCCCGGACCACGATCACGGCCTGCTCGCCCGGCACGGCCACGCCGGTGACATCGGCCGTGAACGGGGTGAAGCCGCCCCGGTGCCGGACGACCTCGCGGCCGTTGACCCAGACGGTCGCGTCATGGTCGACGGCGCCGAAATGCAGCAGCACGGTGCGCCCGGACCACGCGGCGGGAACGCGGACCGTCCGCCGATACCAGACCGCCTCCATGAAGTCGACGTTCGCGACGCCGGACAGCTCGGTCTCCGGGGCGAAGGGCACGGTGATCCGGCCCGACAGCTCACGTTCGACCAGTCCGCGTTCGAGACCGGAGTCGGCGGCGTCGATCTCGAACTGCCAGTCGCCGTTCAGATTCAGCCAGTCCGTACGCATCAGGGAGGGCCGCGGATACTCCGGGCGTGGCAGGGTCGAAGGCATCGCTTCCGTCACGTCGAGTGGGGCCTTTCTCGAGATCGGCGACATACGTCCCGGATCACTCTTCCAGCAGGCCGCGGCGCGACGCCAGGCGGGCGCGGGACCCGACGGTCACGGTGGCTCCGTGCCGGGCTCGCGCTGACCGGCGTTCGCCGTGGCGGGTGCCTCCGGGCTGCGCAGGCCCGCGGCGGCGACGGCGATGAAGGCGCAGATCCCGAGCATGGTCGCCCAGACGCCGTGATAGGCGCCGATCACGCCGACGCGGTGCCCCGACAGGACCAGCACGAGCGCCGACACGCCGATGACCGCGCCGCAGGCCCGCGAGGTGACGGACAAGGCGGTGCCGGTGGCGAGCCGCGCGGGCGGGATCTCGGCGACGGCGGCCCCGCTGAGCGACGTGACCAGCACGGCGACGCCCACCCCGGTGACGACGACCGCGGGGAAGACCACCGTGAGGTACGCCTGGCCGCCTCCGGTCGCGACCGCCAGGTAGGCCGTGGCGAGCGACAGCAGCACGACACCGCACAGCGCCAGCCTGCGATGCCCGGCTTTCGCCGCCAGCCGTCCGGCGATCGGCGCGGTGAGGACCTGCGCGACCGCCCCGGGAGTGACGGCGAGCCCCGCCTGGGTCTCGGAATATCCCCAGATCCTGGTCAGGAACAGGATATTGGCCAGCGGCAGGGCGAACATCACCAGGCCGAGCAGGAACATCGCGAGGTTGGCCCGCTGAGTGCTCCGGGCCCGGAGGATTCTCAGGTCCACGATCGGAGCGGGGTGCGAGCGCGCCCGCCGGACGAACAGCACGCCGACGACGATGCCCGCGACGAGAGCGGTGATCGTACCCGGGCTGCCCGGCCCCCACGCGTCACTCTGCACGATGGCCAGTGAGGGCAGGCCGATCGCCGCCACCAGCAGGATCAGGCCGACGATGTCCGGCAGCCTGGACGGGGTGGACGGGGTGGACGGGGGCGTGCGGGCCAGGGTCCGCCACGCGCCGGCCAGCACGACGAGCCCGACCGGCAGGTGCAGGAAGAACACCGTGCGCCAGTCCCAGACGCCGACCAGCAGACCGCCGAGCGAGGGCCCGGAGGCGGTCGCCACCGACTGCGTCGCGCTCCACAGCCCGATCGCCGTGCCGCGCCGCTCCGGCGGGTAGTACGGCAGGATCAGGGCCAGGGTCAGCGGAGTGATCACGCCGCCGCCCACGCCCTGCACGACCCTGGCGGCGATCAGGATGCCGGCCGAGGGGGCGATCGCGCACAGGGCGGCGCCGATCACGAACACCGTCAGCCCGGCGAGGAAGACCCGGCGATAGCCGAACCGATCGGCCAGGCCGCCCGCCGGCAGCAGCGCCGCCGTGAACGTGATCGCGTAGCCGTTGAACACCCACGAGAGTTCCGGCAGCCCGCTGCTCGGAAAGCTCCGGAGCATGTCGGGGAAGGCGATGTTCGCCAGTTGTACGTCGATCGCACCGAGAAAGGCGCTCCCGCACAGCACCGCCAGCGGGAGCGCCCGGGATCCGCGCATCTCAGCTGGACGCCGCGCCGAACCGCTCGCGGAGCTCGACCTTCCGGATCTTGCCGGTGAGGGTCCGTGGCATCGCCTCGACGAGTTCGAGGCGCTCGGGCCAGAACCAGCTGTTCACCCCGGCGTCCTTCAGGTGGGTCCGCAGGTCCTCCAGCGTGGGCGGCTCACCCGACGGCGTCACGACGGCGCACACCAGCTCGACCAGCTTCGGATCCGGGATGCCGATGAGCGCGATGTCCCGGACGGCGGGGTGCCTGCCGAGCACCGCCTCGATGTCGCTGACCGGCAGCTTGAGACACATGTTCGCGATGATGACGTCCTTGGTCCGGCCGGAGATGCGCACGCCGCCGTAGCCGTCGTCGCGGGCGAGGTCGCCGGTGTCGAACCAGCCGTCCGGCGTGAGTGACTTGGCGTAGATCTCGTCGCGCCGGTAGTAGCCGAGGCATTGGGCCGCGCCGCGTACCTGCAACGCGCCGATCTCGCCGGCCGGGACCGGCTGGTTCTCCTCGTCGACGATGCGCGCCTGCATGCCGGCCACGACGGTGCCGTCGCTCTCTCCGGCCCGCTCCGGCGGGTCTTCGGGCCGGGTCATGGTGACGCCGCCGTTCTCGGTCATGCCCCACAGCGCGTACACCCGTACTCCGAGGATCTCGCTCACCTGCTCCACCAGGTGCGGCGGGACGGGCGCCGAGCCGGACACGAAGATCTGCAGAGTGGGGATCTTCCGCGGATTGGCCTTCTGCTCCTCGCTGATCTCCCGGGCGAAGGGCGGCGTGCCGTAATACATCGTGACGCCGTGCTCGGCCATGAGGTCGAGGTAGACGCCGGGGTTCCAGAGGTCGGCCGTGACCGCGGTGCCGCCCAGCATCAACGCCTGCAGGTACGTCATCACCAGGCCTACATAGTGCATGGAGGTCTGCGCCGTCATGATGACCAGGCTGTCGTCGAGGCCGTACGCGTCCCCGTAGCCGCGGATGGCGGCATGCAGGGTGTTCTGGCTGTGCAGCGCGCCTTTGGGCTCTCCGGTCGTCCCCGAGGTGAACAGGATGAGGAACGGATCGTCCGGACCCAGCGCGCGCCCGGCCAGCTCCGCGGGGTCACCGGGTTCGGGGTCGAGGAGGTGCTCCTCGAATCCGAGGGACCCGGGCGGGCCGTCACCGCCGAGGATGACGACGTGCTCCAGGGTCGGGATCTCGCTCGCGAGCGTCATCGCGGTTTCGGCGGTCGGCAGGTCACCGAGGCGGTTCACGGTGATGAAGACGCGCGCCTCGGTCAGCCGGATCATGAAGTCGAGCTCGCGATGCCGGTAGATGGGGAACTGCGGCGCGATACGCGCGCCGATTTTGACGCAGGCCAGCGTCAGGGGAAGCATTTCCCGGCGATTGGGTAATTGGATCGCGATATAGTCTCCCGGCCGTACGCCAAGACGGATCAGGCCGTGGGCGATTCGGTCGGTCAGCCGGTCCAGTTCCGCGTAGGTGACGACGTCGGTACGGCCGTCGGCGACCCGTCGGCTGATCAGCGCGGGCTTGCCGGGAAATGCCGCCACGTTATGCCGAAGGTCATCCAGGAAGGTCGCGCTCCGCCACCAGCCGTTGCGCCGATATTCCTCATGTGTGTCTGTCACGGCCGTCCGCCTTTCGTCAGGCGCCCCGCGGACGCCTTTGTCTCCTCATTGCCATGAAATTCAAAGTACGGCACATAGGGCGATTCATCGCCGGCCGTCTGATCAGGGTTTCTCCGCAGGAGTGACGAGGAAGAACAGCGTCGGGAGATGGACCGCGACTCCCTCCCAAACCTCCGCGCAGACGGCCACCCCCGGCCGGGCGAACGTGCCGGGCGGCGGCTCGGCCACGCGGATCACCGAGCGACGCCCGTCGAGCAGCCTGGCCGCCACGGAGATGTCACCGACGAGGGCGGACCCCGGGCTGATCCACCGGTTACGGCAGATCTTCATGCCGTTGCCCGTCGCCAGGTCCGCCAGCAAGCCGTTGCGGCCGACGAGCCAGTGGTAGTAGTCGTTCGGGTTGATGATCATCGCGTGCGGTGTGGCCCCCGACTGCTCGACCTCGTCACAGGCGGCCAGAATCCCGGCGACGTAGTCGGTGTCGTAGGGGAGCCGGGCGATCTCCGGGTGGTGGAGCAGGTGGTTGGTCAGCGCGAGGTTCTCCGCGGTGGCGAGCCGTACCAGTAATCGGTAGTCGAGGAAGGTGGCCAGCGCGGCCGGGTCGTCGGCCAGCCCGTCGGGGATCTGCACCCACGCCTGGATCGGGTGCACCCCGGCCTCGGCCATGCCGAACCTGAACGCCGCCTCGCGGCGGACGTCGGCGTCGCGTACCGCCTTCCGCTCCTCTTCGCTGGGCGGGGACTCCGTCCAGAACCGGGCGACGTCGTCGGCGGGGCGGACCTTGAGCAGGTTGCGCACGGTCAGCCGGGGCCGGTCCTTGGTCGGCTCGTGTGCCTCGGTGATGGTGTAGTCGAAGGTCACCTCCGCGTGGCGGGGATCGGCCGCGAACGCCCGCGCGAATGCCTCGCCCGGGGACTGCTTCACGGTCGGCGCGCCGGCTGGGGCTGTGTCCGTTGACATTGATGCTCCCGGTCAGAAGTCGTGCTGGATGAGCCGCTGGTAGAAGGGCAGATGGTGGTCGTAGAAGGCCTTGAGGGCGGGGTGGTTGTCGACGGTGTCCGGGTAGGTGTTCCGGCGGTCCTCGAAGCCGGCGCTGCTGCTCGCGTCGAGATGCCATCGGCGGGTCCGCCGCCACTCGGGCCGATCCCCGGAGTCCCACGTGAGCGCCCGGGGGAGGAACGGCAGGCCGGCGTACGCGCAGAAGACCTCGGCCACCTTCGCCGGCTCCCGCACCAACCGCTCCGTGCGGATGACGAGCGGCTCGCGCCCGGTGGCCGACCAGACCAGCTCGAACAGCCGGTACAGGCGCTCGTAGCCGATCTCCGCGCAGGTCACCGCCGGTTTGATCGCGTAGTGCGAGCTGATGGTCGGCTTGGGGTCGCGGACGATGAACGTGTGGACGATCCCGGCGAGCTCGTCGGGGTGGTCGAAGAGGTAGGGGTACTCGTAGTCGAGGACCTCCTTGACGAACGCCGGACGGACCCGGGCCAGCTCCTTGAGGCCGGTGAGGAGCTCCTTCTCGGAGCGTGCCGTTGCCTGGCCGCCGTCCGGCGACGGAAGCGGGACCGCTCCCTCCTCGGTCAGGGCGAGGAACGGCTCGTGCAGGACGGCCACGTCGCCGCGCTCGATCATCATGCGCTCGAACGCCGTCGAGGCGGAGCGGGAGTGCGCCCACATGATGATCACCGGGTTCACCCCGACCACCAGGCCGGGACGCGGTCCCAGCGGTGCCGGCGGAGCTCCTGGAGCAGCGGGTCATCGAGCGGCCGGCCATCGCTGACGGCGAGGTTCGCCCGTACATGTGCGGGTCGGCGCATGCCCGGGATGACCGTGCTGACCGCCGGATGATTGAGGATGAACCGGAGGGCGAGCTCGGGGAGCGACATGCCCTCGGGGACGGCCGCCTTGAGGCGCTCGGCCCGCTCGACGCTCGGCCGGAGATTCTCCGCGCAGAAGTAGGTGCTGCGCCAGTCCTCCTCCGGCCAGGTGCTGCCGGCGCTCAGCGTGCCGGTGAGCGTGCCCTCGTCGAACGGGACGCGGGCGATGATCCCGATGCCGTCGCGCAGCGCGCGGTCGAACAGCTCGTCCTCGGGCGCCTGGTCGAAGATGTTGTAGATCACCTGGATGACGTCGATGAGGCCGGTGTCGAGGGCGGCGAAGCAGTTGGCCGGTTCCCACCGGTTGACGCTGATGCCGACCGCGTCGATGACCCCCTCACGCTTGAGGTCGGTGACGGCCTCCTGCCAGCGCTCGTCGCCCGCCCACCGGTCCTCCCAGGTGTGGAACTGCATCAGGTCGATGCGCGGCACGCCAAGGTTCTCCAGGCTCTTGTGGGTGTACTCCTTGATGTGGTCCGCGGGGTAGGCGTCGTCGAGGGTGTCGTCCGGTCCCGGCGGCCATTCGCGGTTCTTCGGGGGGATCTTCGTGGCTACGTACAGCTTCCGGCCGGGATGTCGGCGGAGCAGCGCGCCGAGCAACTGTTCGCTGATCCCTCGCCCGTACACCCAGGCCGTGTCGAAGAAGGTGCAGCCCAGCGCGACGGCCTCGTCGAGGCAGCGCGGGGCGACGTCGTAGTCCCAGCCGGTGAAGTTGCCGGGGCCGCCGCCGATGCCCCACATGCCGTATCCGACCTCGCTGACTTCCCAGCCGAGGTTTCCCATCTTGCGGTGTCGCATCCCTTGAACCCTCTGTCTTGTCAGCCGGTAGGCACCTGTCGATGTCCTTTCACCGCGCGGCCGCTCGCCAGCCGGGCGTGGTACGCGGTGATCGAGCCGTCCAGGCTGCCGTCGTCGAGCTGCCACCGCTGCTCGAGCCGGCGGCACTCGTCTTTGCGGAACAGCGCGGGATTGTCGGTCAGCAGACCGGCGAACGCCCGCTTCAGTCCGTCCTCGTCCGTGCCCTGCGGGCTGGGCAGGAGTGACGCGAGCGTGGTCAGCTCGCGGTCAGAGCTCGCCCGGCCCGCCTCGCGCACCAGCGTCACGAAGTCCCCGCACGGGATCGGTGCGATGGCCGCGCCCGCGCGCAGCAGGACGTCGTCGAAGCAGACGCTCTCCGCGCGGAAGACGTGCAGGGTACGGCCCCAGGCGGCACGATCGCACACCGCCGCGGCCACGCGTGCCGCCACATAATCGACCGGGGTGTAGTCGGACCGCGTGGCGACGTCCGGCCGGACGCCCAGCCGCAGGAAGGCCGACAGCAGCAGATGGGTGAACGCCACCGGATTCGGATATCCGTTGTCCGCGCTCGGCATCACCTCGCCGAGCCTGAGCACGGTGACCAGCGCGCCCCGGCGCCGGGCCTCGGCGAGGTAACGTTCGGCGATCCACTTGGACCGGCTGTACCCGCCGGCGGGCGTCCTGGCGAGGGACGGTTCGTAGTCCTCGGGGAGGCGGTCGTCCTGCCGGAGCGCCTCGTCCTGGAGCGCCGCGAGCGTCGACACATAGTGCACCGGTACGGGCCGGTAGGCCATCCCGAGCCGGACCAGCTCGATGGTGCCCCGGACGTTGATCTGACGATGGGCGCGGTAGTCGAACAGGAAGTTGACCAGGGCGCCGTTGTGGAGCACCAGGTCGCAGGTGCGTGCCAGGTGTTCCCAGGTACGGGGGGCCAGCCCGAGGCCCGGTAACGCCAGGTCGCCCGCGTACCCCTCGAGCCGGTCGGCGAACCGCGGCTCCCACAGCCCCCGCTCGATGAGCGCCTCGACGACCCGCGCGGTCGCGCCGGTGTCGTCGGCGGCCCGGGCGAGGCAGCGTACCCGCAGGTCAGTGTGGGCCAACAGCTCATGGACCAGGCGGCTGCCGACGAAGCCGGTCGCCCCGGTGACCAGGACGGTCCGCAGCCTCCCCGACCGGTCGGCGGGCCGGATGGGCTCGCCCTCGGGCACCGTCGGGTCGCGGGCCATGAGCACGGACTCGTCCTCGATGGCCACGCCGTCGCGCCGCCGCCGTTCGATCAGGGGGGTCAGCTCGTCCGCTGTGGGGTGGTCGTACAGGTCCTTGACGTCGACCCGTACGCCGCACTCCGCGGTGATCATGTGCACCACGGACAAGGCCTGGATGGAGTCGCCGCCCGCCTCCGCGAAGTGCGCGTCGGCCGTGAGGCCAGGCCGGCCGAGCGCCGACCGCAGCGTCCGCAGGACCTGGTCGGCCAGGGTCGCCGTCGGCGCGCTCTCGGCCAGCCGGGCGGTGTCCTCGGCGAGCCGGCCGTCGAGGACCGCCTGGAGCCGCCCGCGGTCGACCTTGCCGTTGTCGTTCAGCGGCATCTCCGGCAGCAGGAAGAAGTAGCGGGGCATGCTGGTCCTGGGCAGGGTGCGGCGCAGGTGCTCGCTGAGCCCGGCCTCGGTCAGCCCGCTGCCGGAGGCGAACAACGCCAGCGCCTTCGTCCCTGCCTGCTCGGCCACCAGGACCTCGGCCTGCCGTACACCGGGGCACTTCTCGGCCGCCACCTCGATCTCGCCCAGCTCGATCCGGACACCGTGGATCTTGACCTGGAAGTCCTTGCGCCCGGAGAAGAACAACCGGCCCTCGTCATCCAGGTGACCGAGGTCGCCGGTGAGGTAGAGCCGGTCTCCAGGGATGTTCGCCGGAAACGGATTACGGACGAACGCCTTGGCGGTGGAAGTGGGGTCACCCAAGTACCCTTCACCGAGGCAGGCGCCACCGATGGCGATCTCGCCGGTGGCGCCGGGCGGCGCCGGACGCAGGTCGTCGTCGACCACCACGGCATAGCAGTTGTCGATCGGGCGGCCCAGCGGAATCGTGTCCCCATCGGCCGCGGACACGCGGTGGAAGACCATCCCGATGGACGCCTCCGTCGGCCCGTAGCCATTGGTCACCTGAAGGCCCGGCAGCAGCGTCATCAGCCGGTGCACCGCCCGCGAGTTGACCGCCTCGCTGCCGACGATGAGCCGCCGGAGCGACGCGAGCTTCCGCAGCGCCTGCTCGTCGCTGTCCACGATGGCCACCAGCGCGTTGAAGACGCTCGAGACGAAGTCCGCGGTCGTGATGCCGTACTCGGCGATCAGGTCGATGGTGTGCTGCAGGTTGAGGAACTCTCCCTGCACGGGCAGGACGGTGTGGCCGCCCGTGGTCAGCGGCCAGAACAACTGCCAGAGCGAGGAGTCGGAGGTGTGCCTGCTGTTCTGCAGGACCACGTCGTCACCGGTCGCGGCGAAGTACCGCGTCATGAAGCGAAACCGGTTGGTCAACCCCGCGTGCCGGTTCATCGCGCACTTCGGCGTGCCCGTGGTGCCCGAGGTGAAGTAGCCGTAGATCAGGTCATCGGGGCCCACCGCCACCCCCGCGCGCCGGGGCGTCGGGTCGATCCGGCCGACCTCGACGGTGACCGCGCGATGCCGTAACTCCCGCGGCAGCGCATCGGCATCGGCGCACAGGATCGGCCCGGGCGGCAGCACCCCGAAGGTGCTGCGGATCCGGTCCTCCGGCCACGACGGGTCGAGCGGTACGAACGCCGCCCCCAGCTTCATCAGCGCCAGGTAGGTGACGGGCAGTTCCAGAGAGTTGACCAGCAGGACCGCGACCACATCGCCCTTGCCCACATCGTGCTCGGCCAGCGTGACCGCCAGGCCGTTCACCAGCTCGTCCAGCCGCCGATAGGTGAGCATCCGGCCGTCGAACGACACCGCCGGGCGCTCGGGATGGCGGTCCACCTGCTCCTCGATCAGCGCCCAGATCGGTTGGAACGCACCGAAGTCAACTGCTTGGCCAGCAAAGCTCCGGAGTCCGGTCATCTCCACCTCTCCCCAAGGAATGCCCCCATGCCGGCCGGGCCCCTTCTGGACCTGAGCCGGTGCCACGCCCCTGGCGCCTTACTCATAGGCGTTCCATGCCGTTCCATGTGCGCTGGTCAAGCAGGGGGCGTTCCGGTGAGAGGTGGGCGTACGCGACATCCGGCGGCGTGCGCCGCGCCGCCGCGGCAGCGATCCGGCCGACGGCGGGTGCGGTCTGCACCCCGTAACCACTGAGCGCGGCCAGCCAGACGAAGCCCGGCGCGTCCGGTGCCTCGCCGACCACCGGCGTCTCGTCCGCCACCGCGCTACGCAGGCCGGCCCACGCGTGCCGGACACTGCGGATCTCCAACGTGGTGGCCTTGTGTAATCGCTCTACCGCGATCGCGACGTCAAGGTCCTCGGGACGGACGTCACCGGGCGGCATCGGCGTCGCGTCGGCCGGCGAGATGAGCAGCCGTCCCGACTCGGGCTTGAAGTAGAAGGTGTCCGCCACGTCGGTGACCATCGGCCAGCGGGTCGCGTCGAGTCCGCCGGGCAGATCGACGAGGAAGGCGGTGCGGCGCAGCGGCCGCAGTCCGACGGGCCGCACCCCCGCGAGCACGGCCACCTCGTCGGCCCACGCCCCGGCCGCGTTGACCAGGATCGGCGCGGCGAACTCGGCCGCGTCGGTGGCCGCCCGCCAGAGCCCGCCGCGCCGGGACAGACTCCGCACCCGCGCCGAGGTGATCACCTGGCCGCCGCGCGCCCGGATGCCGCGGAGAAAGCCCTGGTGGAGCGCGTCCACGTCGATGTCCATCGCCGCGGGTTTCAGCAGGGCGCGGCTGTACCATCCGGACCGCACGATCGGGCAGTGCCGACGCACCTCGTCCGGATCGAGCTCACGGACCGGGGTGGGGGCCGACAGCCCGTCGGCCAGCATCTCGGCGAACCGCTCCGCCGCGTCCACCGCGCCCGCCGGGCACAACGTCAGCACGCCACGCGGGGTCAGCAGCGGACCGTCCGCGAAGCCGGGCGGTGGTGTGGTGAGAAACGGGCGGCTCGCGGTGGTAAGCGCTCGTACGGCCTGATTGCCGAAATACTCGGAGAAGAGCGCGGCCGACCGTCCGGTCGCGTGGTAGCCGGGGGCGTGCTCCATCTCGAGCAGCGTCACACTGCCGGACTCAGCGAGGAAGTATCCCGCGCTGGCACCGGCCATCCCGCCGCCTACGACGAGAAAATCTCTCACGGTGGTAATCGATCATATTTCGGGCCGGATTCGCAAATATTTTCTACATTTCCTGACTATTCGTTGATTATCCGGCGGGGATCTTGCTGGCGCGGCCCGTGCGCGATAGGCGCAGGTAGCGGTTATGGTGCATGACATTAAGGGGAAGAAGATCTTCCGAAACCGATTATGGTCAAATTAGATAAACGGCTTGAAAGTGAGCTAGCTTTCCGTTTTCGGGATATGGACGTCTTTTAGTGGGTTTGGTGGATGCTGAATATTCTGGAGCGTTCCTGAGAGCTGTCGGCCGTCGGCCTTGCCTTTCAGACCGAAAACCTCCGCGGGCGTGACCGCGGAGGTTTTCGGCTGTGCGGAGGGTGGTTCGTGGCCGGGGCCGGCTTCCCGGCACCGTGCGGGGTGGTGGTCAGGCGGGGGTGGCCTCGCGGACCAGCCTCGAGGTCCAGGGGCAGAAGATGCAGCCGGGCAGGAAGGCGCCGCATGCCTCGTCGAGATGCTCCTCGACGTACGACACCGTCGCGTCACAGACCTCGATGGCCATCGCGAAGAAGTCGATCGAGTTCGGGTCGTAGTGGAAGCTCCAGTGCGGGTTGTACGGGGCCGGTCTCTTGACGATCCGGCCTACCACGTGCACCTCGTCCTTCTCCTCGCCCCTGAGGATCCGCCGGGCGTGCTCGATCTTGGTGGGGTCGGTGAGCTGGAAGACGAACGGCGCGTTCTCGATGGTGCGCATCTCGAAGTAGACCGGCGCGACCGCGGCGGCCCGCGACGCTGATGTGGCCTGCGCGCTCTGGAGGGACGCGGGCAGACACGAACGTGCCGTGGCGGCCTGAACCGGCGCGGCCGTAAGTGCGGTCGTGACTGAGACGAGCAACGCGGCGATGACGAGTGATGATGCCGCGCGGGTGGGGATGCGCATCGGCTGCCTTCCAGTCGGGAGAGGTCCTCTGCACCGATTCCCGGCGGCAAAACTACTTAACGTAACTGTTCGACTACATAAAGCTATCGAGTCGAGCGAAGGGTCAGTGATGCACGATCAGCCAGGTGGCGACGGCGGTGACGGTCTCCGAGCGGTTGCCGATGATGTGCGGCCGGCTGCAC
This sequence comes from Nonomuraea sp. NEAU-A123, assembly GCF_018603905.1. Lineage (GTDB taxonomy): Bacteria > Actinomycetota > Actinomycetes > Streptosporangiales > Streptosporangiaceae > Nonomuraea. The sequence continues at coordinate 507,328 of NZ_JAHFZZ010000009.1, read as the reverse complement.
GGGAACGTGATCGAGTCGCCCTTGGCGAGGGTGACGACCTCCGACTCGAACTCGATCGTGAGCTCGCCGGCGGTGACGGTGCCGACCTCGTAGCCGTCGTGCTTCAGGAACTGGCCGTGGGCGGTGGAGACGGCCTGCGGCGGATAGGTCGACTCGAAGAACTCCACGTCGGGCGTCGGTACGGGGGAGAGCCGGCGGAAGGTCACACCTCCGCTGAGCTGGATGGCCGACACCTCCCACGAGCGGCGGATGGCGAACGCGCGGGCGTCCGCCGGCTCCTCCGGCTCGGCGGAGGCGGTGTCCGGCACGTCGAAGACGGCCGCGAGCGGCACGTCGATGGCCGAGACGTAGCCGATCAGCCTGCTCACCGACGGGCGCATCATGCCCCGCTCGATCTGGGAGACGGCGCTCGCCGAGATGCCCAGCTCGCGCGCCACCGCTCGCAGGGACTTCCCCGACTGGACGCGGAGGTCGCGAAGCCGCTGGCCGAGCAGCTCGTTGCTGACCGCTTCCATGCCCGTATCGCTGGCCATGACCTCCACACCAGTTGTCACAGGGGGTTAACGCGAACGCAATGGATTAAGGCATACGTTAACAGCAAGCGTTAAGCGCTGACTTAACACTTCGTGCGCACTCCCCAAACGGACCTTGATCCAGACCGCACACTACCCTCCAGGATGCCGCAATGACCGAATCCGGCGCCCCACCTCGGCCCAGTCCCGAAGCCCTGATCGAACCGGCGGGCACACCCGCCGAGTCCGGCTACGACCCTCGCCTGACGAACGAGGACCTGGCCCCGCTGAAGAACCAGAGCTGGACGTCGTACAACATCTTCGCCTTCTGGATGTCGGACGTGCACAGCATCGGCGGCTACGTCACCGCGGGCAGCCTGTTCGCCCTCGGCCTGGCGAGCTGGCAGGTGCTGTTCTCGCTCATCGCCGGCATCGTCATCGTCAACGTGTTCTGCAACCTGGTCGCCAAGCCCAGCCAGGCCACCGGCGTGCCGTACCCGGTGATCAACCGAGCCGTCTTCGGCGTGCTCGGCGCGAACATCCCCGCGATCGTCCGCGGCGCCATCGCCATCGCCTGGTACGGCGTGCAGACCTACCTCGCCTCGCAGTCGCTCATCATCATCTTCCTCAAGTTCTGGCCCGCCACGGCGGCGCTGAACGAGGGCGGCTTCCTCGGCCTGCCGCCGCTCGGCTACATCTGTTACGCCATCCTCTGGGTCGCGCAGGCGGCGGTGTTCTGGAAGGGGATGGAGGCGATCCGCCGGTTCATCGACTGGGCGGGGCCCGCCGTCTACGTCGTCATGGTCGTGCTCGCCATCTACTTGGTCAGCAAGGCCGGATGGGAGAACATCAGCCTGGACCTGTCCAAGGGCGAGAGTCTCGGCCTGGGCGAGTCCATCTCGGTCATGCTCGGCGCGATCGCGCTGGTGGTGTCGTACTTCTCCGGGCCGATGCTCAACTTCGGCGACTTCTCGCGGTACGGGCGCTCGTTCGCGGCGGTCAAGAAGGGCAACTTCCTCGGCCTGCCGATCAACTTCCTGTTCTTCTCGCTGCTGACCGTGATCACCGCGTCGGCCACCGTGCCCGTGTTCGGTGAGCTGATCACCGATCCGATCCACACGGTCCAGCGGATCGACACGCCGTTCGCGATCCTGCTCGGGGGCCTCACCTTCGTCCTCGCGACGGTGGGCATCAACATCGTGGCCAACTTCATCTCCCCGGCCTTCGACTTCTCCAACGTCAGCCCGCAACGCATCAGCTGGCGCACCGGGGGCATGATCGCGGCGGTGGGCTCGGTGCTGCTCACGCCCTGGAACTGGTACAGCAACCCGGACGCCATCCACTACACGCTGGGACTGCTCGGCGCGCTCATCGGCCCGCTGTTCGGGATCCTGATCGCCGGCTACTACGTCTGCGCCCGGCAGCGGGTATGGGTGGACGAGCTGTTCACCCTCGACACGGCCGGGCGCTACTGGTTCCGCAACGGCTACAACCCCAACGCGATCTGGGCGATCATCGCCAGCGGGCTGCCCGCCATCGCCTCCGTCCTCGTCCCGAAGATGCTGCTCGACCTCGGAGTCATGACGGTCGATCTGACGTGGATCGCCGACTACAGCTGGTTCATCGGCTGCGGGCTCGGGTTCGTCGCGCTGGTCGTGCTGGAGCGGCGCTCGCCCCGGATCGCCGCCGGTGATCAGGCGCTGGACGGAGCGGCCCAGGCGCGTTGATGACGCACATCAAGGTGATCAATCCCAACACCGCCCGAGCCATGACCGAGGCCATCGGCCTCTGCGCCCGGGCGGTCGCGGCACCCTCGACCACCATCACGGCGGTCAGCCCGAGCATGGGCCCCGCCTCCATCGAGAGCCACTACGACGAGGCGCTGGCCGTGCCGGGCCTGCTCGCCGAGATCGCGGCGGGCGAGCACGCCGGGGTCGATGGATACGTCATCGCCTGCTTCGGCGACCCGGGCCTGCCCGCCGCGCGGGAGCTGGCGTCCGGGCCCGTAGTGGGGATCGCCGAGGCGGCCATGCACGCCGCCACCCTCGTCGGCCGCGGCTTCAGCGTCGTGACGACCCTGTCCAGAACGGTCGGCCGCGCCTGGGACCTCGCCCATCAGTACGGCTTCGCCAACGCCTGCCGTGGCGTGCACGCCTGCGACATCCCGGTACTGGAACTGGACGATCCGGCCTCCGACGCGCGGCGCGTCGTCACCGAGCTGTGCGCCGCGGCCGCCGAGGCGGACGGGAGCGACTCGATCGTGCTGGGCTGCGCGGGCATGGCGGCGTTCTGCGCGGAGGTCTCACGTGAGGTGGGCTTCCCGGTGATCGACGGCGTCGCCGTCGCCACGAAGCTGGTGGAGGCGCTGGTCTCGCTCGGCCTGCGAACCAGCACGCGAGGTGAGTACGCCCCGCCGCGGCCCAAGGAGTACGCAGGTCTCCTGCGCGAGTTCACCGTCGAGTAGGTACCTACGTACTCGGAAATAGGTAGTGATATGGGGATTTATCACATCTCGTCATTGCGGGGCGTGAGAAAGGCTGGTGACCAATACCAGTTCCGCCCGGAAGTGAGGATCGAGGCTCCGCGCCATGTACAAGCACCAGCCCCCCAAGCCCGCCCCCCTACGTTCCCGACCGCGAGGCGCGATGCTTCGCCAGCTACTGCTTGGAGCAGGGATGGGGTCTGCGCTGTCTGGGGATGGTGTGCATGGCCGGCACAGGTTGGAGGATGACCGCCTCGCCGGAGCGCGACGGGCGGCCTCATGGAGGCTCCCGCACAAGCCTTGCTCCGTGCCCAAGGCGCGCCACCTGACCCGTGAACTGCTGAGCGACTGGGGATACACCGGCCAGGGCGAGGTCGCCGAACTGCTCGTCAGCGAGTTGGTCACCAACGCGCTGAAATACGTGCAGGGGACCGTCGACCTCAGCTTTTCCGCTGAGGACGGGCTGCTGCGTGTCGAGGTCGAGGACACCAATCCCGAACTGCCGCGCGTGCGCACACCCCGCCCGGACGACGAGAGAGGACACGGGCTCCGCCTGGTCGAGTTGCTGTCGTGCTGCTGGGGCACCGTCCGCACCGGCCGGGGAAAGGTCGTCTGGTTCGAATTGCCGGCCTGTGCCATCGCCGAAGGCTGAGCCCGCAAGCCCGCACTCCTGAAAGGCAACGAGAGAGAGTCCATGCGTCAGATCCGGGTCCGCAAGCGCCCCATCCGCACCACAGACGACCGGCCAGATCTGCGGACGCCGTCAGGACGGCGGCTGCCGTACTGATCTATGAACCATATTGAACCCCCTCAGAAGGAACGCCGGAGTCGATCGGGTCACCGCCGAGATCGGCCCGGCGTTCCCTTCTGATCTCGGGCAGCGGTCATTCGGTGTCGGACTGCTTGATCGCATAGGTGATCGCGCGCTCCACCCCGAGCCGCGACCCTTGGCGGAAGACCGCCGAGAACACCCGCCCACCCAGTTCTTCACGTGCCCGCGCCATGCACTGCTCGTGCCCGCGCACGTGCGGGAACAGCCGGGTCGGCGAGGCGCCCATCGCCCGCCACAGCGGGTGGGCGGCGCCGAGTATCCGGGCCGCGCGCTCATACCGGCCCTGCGCGCAGGCGGTCCAGGCCAGGACCTCCAGGCATTGCGTGAGGCCCCACCGGTCGTTGATCAAGCTCCGCGACTCGGTCGCCTCCCTCATCAGGGACTCGGTCCTGCGCCAGTCACCCTGGTTCCACGCGGCGATGCCCAAGGCGAACAGCGCGTACCCGCGTGACACCTGGGCCTGCCGCGCCTCGGACAGCGCGAGGAACCGCTCGCTCAGGCTGATGCCGAGCTCCGGCACCTCGGCCGAGCCATAGGCGGCGGCATAGAAGAGATTGATGCTGGCGGCGTCGATATCGCCGCCGGCCAGGTGTCCGGCGCGCGCCTCCTCCAGGAGCGCGAGACCTTGCTTGGGATCACCTGCCGAGAACGCGGCGATGCCCGATACCTGGGTGGCGAACGCGAGAGCCGACGTGTCACCCAGCCGCCGGGCCACATCATGACATTCCGCGAGCCGCGGCATGGCCGTCTTCAGGTCGCCCTGATGGAGGGCGAGCAGGCCGTCGACCCACAGGGCGTTGGCCCGCTCGGTGCTCGCCTCCGGCACGAGTCGCAGGCCACGCTCCAGCCAGTGCCGGCCCTCGGTGATGGAGCCGGCGATGATCCAGAAGATCCACAGCGCCGAGGCGATCTCCAGCCCCACAGCGGGCCGGCCGGCCCGGCCGAAGCACAGGTCGAGCGCGACGCGCACGTTGGGACTCTCCAGTTGCAACGTCCTGAGGCCCTCGAGCTGACGGGGGGAGAGCCGATCCAACCGGTGCCGCTCGACCACGCGCCGGTAGTGCTCGATGTAGCGGCTGCCCAGCACCTTCGTCTCGGCGGAGGTCAGCCGCTCACGGCCGTACGCGCGGATGCTCTCGAGCATGTGGTAGCGCACCCCGAGCTCTCGCTGCTGCGCGATGAGCACGGATTTGTCCACCAGACCGGTGATCAGGTCGATGACGTCCGGCTGGTCGATCTCCGCTCCCGAGCAGATCGCCTCCGCCGCCTCCAGCTCGATGCCACCGGCGAACATCGACAGCCGGCTCCACAACCGCTGCTCGGCCGCGGAACACAGCCCGAAACTCCAGTCCAGGGTCCCGCGCAGCGACTGGTGCCGTGGCAGCGGGGAGGGGGCGTTCGCGGCCGGCACCTCGAAGTGTTGGTCCAGTTCCCGCATCAGCTGCTCCACCGGCGTCGTACGCAGCCGTACCGCGGCCAGCTCGATCGCCAGCGGGATGCCCTCAAGGCGCTGGGACAGCCGGGCCACCGTCTCGGCGTTGGCCGTGTCGACGGCGAACTCGGGTTGTACCTGAGCCGCTCGCTCCGCGAACAGGCGGACCGCGTCGTGGCGGAGGATGTCGCGTATCGCGGCGCCGGGGTCCGGTACCGACAGTGGCGGCACGTTCAGCACCTGCTCGCCGTACACGCCGAGCGCCTGCCGGCTGGTCGCCAGGATCCGCAGCCGCGGGGCGCCGCGCAGCAGCGAGCCCGTCAGGTGGGCACACGCCTCCAGCAGGTGCTCGCAGTTGTCCAGCACCAGGAGCATCCGTCGGTCGGCCAGGTAGTTCACCAGCGTGGTCATGGAGGAGGGGGCCATCTCCCGCAAGCCGAGCGCGGCGGCGACGGTCGGCTCCAGAAGGTCGCTGTCCTCGAGAGAGGCCAGCTCGACCAGCTCCACCCCGTGCGCGAACGTCCGCCGCAGGGCCTTGGCCACCTGCATGGCCAGCCGGGTCTTGCCGACTCCGCCGGTGCCCGTCAGGGTCAGCAACCGGGTGCCGCCCAGCATGCGCCGCACCGCCGACATCTCGTGCCTGCGCCCGATGAGGCCGGGTATGTCTACCAATGGACTCGACATGGTCGGCTCTTGGTGCCTGTCACCACCACATTCACCCTGCGTCGTAGGCGGGTCACCTGATGCTTCGGTAACCGCGCCATCACCACCAGGTTATGTCCACACGTCCAGATTCACCACCGCGCCATCGGCCCTGTGCGTATGAATCGGCCTGGGCATAATCTGGATAGTGAGAGGCCCGGATACCGTGCAGCGGTGACCTGCTGACCGGGCCGACAAGAAGGCGTCGATGGCAACGGTGGTAGCGGGCAACTCCCGGCGGCAGCAGATCGGCTGGCTGCCGGCCGAGGTGACGAGTTTCGTCGGACGTCGGCACGAGGTGGCCGAGGTCAAACAGCTCCTGTCCACATCCCGTGCGGTGACCCTGCTCGGCGTGGGCGGGGTGGGCAAGACCCGGCTGGCCCTGCGCGTGGGGAACGAGGTGCGGCGGGCGTTCCGCGACGGCGTCTGGCTGGTCGAACTCGCCGCGCTGACGGATCCGGACCTGCTCGCCCAGGTCGTGGCCGAGGCCCTGGAGATTCGCGACCATACCGTCTGTTCGCCCATGCAGGTGCTCATCGGGCATCTGCGCGACAAGCAGACGCTGCTGATCCTCGACAACTGCGAGCACCTGGTCAACGAGTGCGCCGTGGTGGCCGAGACGCTCCTGCGTGCCGCCCCTGAGCTGCGGATCCTGGCGACCAGCCGACAGGCGTTGGGGATCACCGGCGAGCAGACGCTGCCCGTGCCGACGCTTCCGCTGCCGGTCTCCGACCATCCGGGGATGCCCATCGAGGCGCTCATGCAGTGCGACGCGCTGCAGCTGTTCACGGAGCGGGCCCGGGCCATCCTGCCGACGTTCGCCATCACCGAGGACAATCAGGACGCCGTGCTGCGGATCTGCCGCCGGTTGGACGGCCTGCCGCTGGCCATCGAGCTGGCGGCGGTCCGGCTGCGGGCGCTTTCGGTCGGGCAGCTACTCGACCGGCTGGACGACCGGTTCCGGCTGCTCACCGCGGGGTCGCGGGCGACGCTGCCCCGCCACCAGACGCTCCGCGCGATGATCGACTGGAGCTTCAGCCTGTGTTCGGAGCGGGAGCGGCTGCTGTGGGAGCGCGCGTCGGTGTTCGCCGGCAGCCTGGATCTGGAGGCGGCGGAGGCGGTCTGCTCCGGCGACGGCCTCAGCCGCGAGGACGTCATCGACCTGGTGATCGGCCTGGTCGACAAGTCCGTCTTCCTGCGGGAGGAGCACCGTCCCGGCGTGCGGTACCGGCTTCTGGACACGATCCGTGAGTACGGCCGCGAACGGCTCATCGCCTCGGGCCAGGAGATGGCGCTGCAACGGCGACACCGCGACTACTACCGGGCAGTGGCGGCCCGGGCGCGGGCCGAATTGTTCGGCCCGTCGCAGGTGACCTGGTTCACCCGGCTGCAGCTCGAACACGCCAACCTGCGTACCGCTCTCGAAAGCTACTACGGCGACTCGGAGGAGGTCAGGGCCGGCCTGGGCATGGCCGCCGACCTGCTCTATCACTGGATCACCAGCTACTACCTCGCCGAAGGCCGGCGTTGGCTGGGCCGGGGGCTGGTCCTGGACACCGAACCGGGCGAGGTACGCGCCAGGGCGCTGTGGGCCAACAGCTGGCTGGCCATCATCCAGGCCGACATCACCTCCGCCACGGCCATGCTGGACGAGTGCCGGGCTCTGGGGGAGCAGTTGGGGGACGAGCTGGTCCGCGGCTATGTCGCGCTCTATTCGGGCATGACCGCCATGTACCGCGGCGACACCGAATCGGCGATCAGCCTCTACGAAGAGGCGGTGGCGCGGCACCGCACCACCGAGGACCCGGTCGGTCTGGCCCTGGCCCTCATCCGGCTGTCCCTCGCGCACTCGTACCTGGGCGACTCGTCGCAGGCCATCGCCCTGGGCGAAGACTGCCTGGCCGTGTGCGACGCCTACGGGGAGGGCTGGCACAAGGCGTACACGATGATGGCGCTCGGCGTGGAGGTGTGGCGGCAGGGAGACCTCCACCGCGCGACCGAACTCGAGAAGCAGAGCCTGATCTTCAATCGCTCGCTCGACGATCCGCTGGGTGTCGGGGTCAATCTCGAGGTGCTGGCCTGGATCGCCGCGACGGAGAGGCATTACCCGCGGGCCGCCCGGCTGCTGGGGATCCTGGAGACCGTCTGGCGGTCGATCGGCGCGCCACTGTCCGGGTTCGGGCACCTGGTGCGCTATCACGACGAATGCGAGAGCCGTACGCGCCATGCTCTCGGAGACTCGGCCTTCGACGCCGCGGTCAAGCGAGGTGCCCGGCTCTCCTACGATGAGGCGCTCGGCTACGCGCTCCAGGAGGACACTCCCCCCGACGAGAAGGCGCAGGCGGACCCGGCGCGGCTCACCCGCCGCGAGAGGGAGATCGCCGCGCTGGTCGCCCAAGGGATGACCAACAAGCAGATCGCCGCGGCACTGGTGATCGCCCAGCGCACCGCCGAAGCGCACATCGAGCACATCCTCAACAAACTCGGTTTCAACTCACGCGCCCAGATCGCCGTGTGGGTCGGGGATCAGGCCCGAGCCGCGGATGAGGAGTCCGGGGACGCGCGCGGTTGACCGAATCCGGTTGGTTCATCGTCCCCTGGGGCTTTTCGGGCCACCTGTCTGCGGCGTAGCTTGCTGTCGTTGGGCATAATCGAAGAGCTATTCGACCTGTGGAGGATGCAACGCATGAGTGACGAGGCCCGGTGGTCCGCAGGTATCGATTCCAGCACACCAAACCTCGCTCGCATGCACGATTACTTCATCGGGGGCAAGGACAACTTCGCCGTCGACCGAGAGGCGGCGGAGGCGGTGCTGGCCACCGCGCCGGAAGTGCGCGTCATGGCACAAGAGCACCAGGCGTTCCACGTACGCGTGATCCGGTTTCTCGTGGAGCAGGGCCTCACCCAGTTCATCAACCTGGGCTCGGGGCTCCCCAGCGACCTCAACACGCACGAACTGGTCCGATCCCGCACCCCCGACGCCCGTGTGGTCTACGTCGACAACGACCCGGTGGTGCTCGCGCACGGCAGGGCGATCCTCGCCAAGGGGCCCAGGACCGCCGTCGTCAAGGGCGGCATCATGCACCCCGCCGCACTGCTCGCCGACCCCGACCTGCGCGAGGTGATCGACCTCGACCAGCCGGTGGCGGTGCTGCTGTTCGGCGTCCTGCAGTACATCCCCGACGGCAGCGACCCCTTCCGGCGCGTGGCCGAGCTGCGTGACGCGCTGCCGGTCGGCAGCCACATCGTCATCACGCATGTCGTCTTCGACTCCCGCCCGGAGGCCGCGGAGCCGATCGTCAGCATCTACCGGAAAATGCTGGGCCAGGCCGATGGCGGCGCCCGTACGCGCGAGACGGTGCTGCCCTTCTTCGACGGACTCGAACTGGTCGATCCCGGTCTGGTGTACGTCCGTGAGTGGCAGCCCGACAGCCCATTCCTGTCCGAGCGGCCGGACAAGGCGTGGGTGATCGTCGGCGTCGGCCGCAAGACCGGGCCGGCGCCTCGCCCCTAGCTCAGCGCCGGTCGAAGGTCAGGTGCAGCTCGGCAGGGCTGCCGAAGGGCACGCCGGCCTGACGCGGGATGTCGGCGCCCTCCTCAAGCCGGAAGTTCGTCGCCTGCTTGAGCAGTTCCTCGAAGGCGATCATCAGTTGAATCCGGGCGAAGTGCTGGCCGAGGCAGCGATGCACACCCGCCCCGAACGCCAGGTGCGGGTTGAGATGCCGGTCGAAGACCAGTTCGTCGGGGCGGTCGAAGCGCGCGGCATCGCGATTGCCCGAGTAGAACTGCACGACGACCCGATCTCCGGGTTTCAACGGGGTTCCGGCGAGTTCGGTGTCCTGAGTCACCGTACGGGCCATGAACGCCACGGTCGTCTCGAAGCGCAGGAACTCATCCAGCGGCCCGCGCCACCAGACCGGGGTCCGCAGGATCGGCTCGACATCCTCGCGGGTGGCCAGATGATAGGCGATGTTGACGATCGCGCCGCGCGTCGTGTCCAGGCCACCGAGCAGCAGCGTGGTGACGATCGCCACCTGTTCCCCGGCGGTCAGGGGCCGCCCGTCGATGCTCGCCCCGGCCAGGGCGCCGAGGACATTCCGGTCGGCCGCCGACCGGTCGCCGGCCTCGGCGATCGCCTCCATCGCCAGCAGGGCGACCGCTTCGAACGTCTCGGGCGTGCTCTCGATCGCGCACCGCTTGACCGCCGCCACCCCCCGGCTCATCAGCTCCACATTGTCGGTGGCGAAGACGACCCGGGCCAGTGACCCGGCGATGAAGGGCACCGAGTAGTCACGCGCCATCTCCAGGCGGCCGTCGCCGATGAAGCCCGCTATGGCGTCCCGGGCGATCTCGCGCAACTGATCCTCGTAGCGGAGCAGGGATGAGCGCGAGAAGTAGTGGTCGAGGAGCCTGCGGTACTGACGGTGCTCCGGCGGGTCGACATCCAGCGGGATCAGGCGGACCGGTACGCCGCGCAGCCCCGGCTGCGCCGAACTGAAGATCGCCGGTCGCAGGCAGACCGCGCGGACGTCCTCGTAGCGGGTGACCAGGTAGTAGCCACCGTCGCTGTGCGTGTGCACGACCGGGCATTCCTTGCGCGCGACGGCCAGCGCCGCGAGGAGATGTTCGCGCTGGTCGTCGGCGAATAAATCGATGTTCGCCAGGATGTCCACCGCCGATGCGGTCATCTTTCCTCCACAAGGCGCCAACGACCAAGCTCCGCGGCACCACTCCGCGAGAGCTCACACCCGTCATTAGACCGCGTAGCGCCCATTTGACCAAGCGCCCGCGGACAGTACGTGAATCGACAACCATGTACGGCCCGGCGGCATTCACATGGGCTTAGGGACGCTCTGGGCGGGAAGACCGGACGCACGGGGTTGACAATCAGTCACTGGAGTCGTCATGGTCACTTCGCGAGGCGTCTTCAGACGCAAACCGGTGGAACAGATCGCCACCGAACACGAGGGCGAACTGTCCAGGTCACTCGGTCTGTGGCAGCTCACCGCCATCGGCGTGGGCGGCATCATCGGGGCGGGGATCTTCGCCCTGGCCGGCGCGGTCGCCAACCAGACCGCCGGACCGGCCGTGCTCGTGTCGTTCCTCATCGCCGGGGTCGCCAGCGCCGCCGCGGCGCTCTCGTACGCCGAGTTCGCCGGAATGATCCCGAAGGCGGGGTCCGCCTACACCTACGGGTACGCGGTCCTGGGGGAGATCGTCGGCTGGTTCATCGGCTGGGACCTGCTGCTGGAGTACACCGCGATCGTCGCGGTGGTGGCCATCGGCATCTCCGGCTACTTCGGCTTCCTCGTTCAGGAGCTCGGGTTCCGGCTGCCCGCGTGGATGCTCGGCGCGCCCGGCACCGGCGCGGGACACGTGGTGGACCTGTTCGCGGTGCTCTTGTGCCTGCTCATCGCCTTCCTGCTGAACCTCGGCATCCGCGCCGCGGCCAGGTTCGAGACGATCGTGGTGAGCATCAAGGTCGCCGTCGTGCTGCTGGTGATCGTGGTCGGCTTCTTCCACATCAACACCGCCAACTACCACCCCTTCTTCCCGTTCGGGATCGGCGGGGCGATCACCGGGGCCGCCACCGTGTTCTTCGCGGTGTTCGGCTACGACGCGATGAGCACCGCGGCCGAGGAGTCGCGGGACGCGCGGCGGCACATGCCGAAGGCGATCATCTACTCGCTGGCCATCTCCATGGTGCTGTACGTGCTGGCCACGCTGGTGCTCACCGGCATGCAGAACTACCGTCAGATCGACCCGGAGAGCGGTTTCTCCTCGGCGTTCGCCTCGGTCGGGCTGTCCGGGCTGGCGTCCGTGATCGCGGTGGGGGCGATCGTGGGCATCCTCACGGTCATGTTCACCTTCATGCTCGGCGTCACCCGGGTCTGGTTCTCGATGAGCCGGGACGGGCTGCTGCCGCAGTGGTTCGCCAAGCTGCACCCGGTGCGGCGGGTGCCGTCGCGGGTCACCTGGATCGTGGGCGCCGCCTCGGCGGCGATCGCCGGGTTCCTGCCTATCCGGGAGGCGGCCGAGCTGACGAACATCGGGATCCTGCTGGCGTTCGTGGTCGTCTGCGTGGCGGTGATCGTGCTCCGCTATCGGCAGCCCGACCTGCCCCGCTCGTTCAGGACACCGGGAATGCCGGTGGTGCCGGCTGTCGGGGTGCTCTTCAGCCTCTGGCTGATCACTTTTCTGGACCCGGTCACGTGGCTGCGGTTCGTCGTCTGGTTCGTGCTCGGGCTGATCGTGTACTTCGCTTACGGCCGCCGGCACTCTGTGCTGGAGTCGCAATAGCTGTCCGGTATGACAACAGCCCCAGGCTCAGATGAGCTGGGGCTGTAGTGGTGGACGATACTGGGATTGAACCAGTGACCTCTTCCGTGTCAGGGAAGCGCTCTCCCGCTGAGCTAATCGTCCTTGTCGAGTTAGAGAAACTCCGAGCGGAAGACGGGATTCGAACCCGCGACCCTCACCTTGGCAAGGTGATGCTCTACCACTGAGCCACTTCCGCGTGTTTCCGGCGATGACCGGCCACGGGAAAACCATATCGCCTTCGGAGAGTGCACGTGTGCGGTGAGCGGGCGTGCGGGTGAGATTCAGTGGGTCACACGGACGTCCTTGGCCATGACGTACATGACCCGGTGGCCGAACTGGATCTGGTGGTAGCGGGCCTTGCCCTTGACCATGACGTGTCCGGCCGGGTTGAAGGAGCCCGCCGCTTGGTACGTGCCGTGCAGCGTGAGGCCGAGCGAGTAGTACTGGCCGGGCTGGATGACGTAATTGAGCGGGATCGGGGCCTGGTAGGTGACGCCCCTGCGGCGATACGCGGGTTGTCCGGGGTAGGCGAGGCCGTACACCTTGACGTGCTTCCTGAGCGGAGTGACCAGCGGGCCTCTCGCCGGGAGGGCGGTGGGGGCGGAGGCGGGGTTGTAGAACCAGGCCTTGCTGCCCAGGTACCAGATGGCCGTCCAGTCGCCCGCCCTGCCCGCCACGGCGTATCGCTGGCCGGTCGAGGCGCGGGCGCTGTGGTCGTAGACGCTGTACGTGCTGGGCTTGCCGACGCGTTTGCCGATGTCGTCGACGAGCGGGGCGTCTTCACGGGGCTCCGTGCGCAGCCACACCGTGGAGGCGCCGTGCGGGGGACAGGACTTGCCGGACTTGCCGGATTTGGCGGTGCAGCCGGTGAATTGCGGCTGATTGGCGTCGTAGTTGGGGTGGATGATGACTGACGTGCCCTTCTTGGCTGCTTTGAGGGGGTGGCCCAGCAGGTCGAAGTAGTGTGCCCAGTCCCAGTACGGGCCCGGGTCCTCGTGCATGGACGAGACGGTTGTCGGGTTCGAGCCCGGTACGTTGTCGTGGCCGAGGATGTGTGCGCGGTCGAGTGGAATGTGGTGTTTGGCGGCCAGATATTTCACGAGTTTGGCCGACGCGATGTACATGGCCTCGGTGTACCAGGTGCCGCCTTTGGCCAGGTAGCCCTCGTGTTCGATGCCGATGGAGCGGGCGTTGACGTCCCAGTTGCCGGAGTGCCAGGCGATGTCCTTTGTGCGTACGTGCTGGGCGACATGTCCGTCGCTGGAGCGGATCGTGTAGTGCCAGCTCACGTACTCCGGATCGTGCACCATCGACGGGACGCCCGCGTAGGTGCCCTCGGTGTCGTGGATCACGATGTAGTCGATGCGTCTGGGGTGGTTCAGGGTGTCGTGGTTGCCGTAGCCGCCCTTGTCGGTGCGTTTGTAGGCGGCGGGCATCCACTCGCAGGCCAGCTCGGCGGGGCATTCGATGTTCGGGTTTCTGGGCGGGGTGGGGGAACTCGCGTGGCCGTCACGTGCCGCCGGCCGGTCCGCGTCGGGTTCGGGGGGCGGCAGCGGGTCTCCCTGGGAGGAGAACTGCGTCAGACTGGCGGGTCGCCCTGAGCTGGCCGTGGGCCGCGTCTCGTCGGCCGTGGATCGCCCCAGGCTGGTCGTGGGCCGTGTCTGGTCGGTCGTAGTTCGCCCTGTGCTGGCTGTGGGCCGTGTCTGGTCGGTCGTGGGTCGCGCCGAGTCGGCTGCGGGTTGCGTCTGGTCGGTCATGGGCCGCCCTGGGCCGACTGCGGGTTGCGTCTCGTCCGCCGGGGGCCGCGCCGGGTTGCTTGCGGGCTGCGTCTGGTCGGAAGCGGGCAGCGCTGGGTGGTGCGCGTCGGTTTCGGGGGAAGCTGAGGGATCTCTATCGGTGTCGGGTGACGTTGGAGCGCTGGCCGCTACGTCGGCTGCCGAGTGGCTCGCGTCTGGGTCGAGCGGGCTGGGGTCGAGAAGGCTGGGACCGAGAGGGTGGGGGTCGAGAAGGCTGGGACCGAGAGGGTGGGGGTGGAGAGGGTTGGGGCGTGCGGGTGGGAAGAGGGCGGGGATGGCCGCCAGTCGTACCGGCTGCCCGTCGTCCGTGCGGCGGGCGGCTCCGGTGCGGATCACCGCGAACACCTCGTCGGCGAAGGCGCGAGCCGCCTGCGGGCCGGGTGCGCCCGAGTAGCGGGCGACCGCGTCGTACCAGTCGGCGGGGTTCGCGCTGGGCCGTCGCCGGTAGGAGGCGAGGACGGCGGCGCCGCCCCGGATGTTCGCGGCGGGATCGGTACGCAGTCGTGCGGGCGGCAGCCCGGTGAGCCGCTGCGCGAGCCGCAGCGGCGCCTCCACGAGATGCATCGGCCCGTAACCTCCGGCCACGCTGGGCGCCCCGGCGTTCGCGTCCCACTGGGACTCCAGGTACGACACGCCCAGCAGCACGCTCTCCGGCACCCTGAACTCCCGCGCCGCCGCCGCGAAGTCATCCTGACGCCTCAAGTCGGCCTGACGCTCCCCATCGGCCTGATGCCCTACGTCGGCCTGACGTCTCACGTCAGCCCGTTGCCCCACGTCAGCCTGAGGCCCCACGTCAGCCCGAGGCCCCCGACCGCCTTGGCTCGGCAGTCCGGGAACGGCGACGGCGGACGCGGTGAGACCGACGACGACCCACAGCAACATGGCGACCCCCACGGAAAGGCACAGCGACGCTACACACCGTAACCATTCCCTGATAGGGGTGTGTCAGACGGGGCGGATGATACGGACGAGGTCGGCGAGGTCGGCGGCGAATTCGGCGTCCAGGTCGGCGGGCGAGTCGAGATGGGCCAACAGCCGCTGATGCGCGGGAAAGTCGCCCCGGGCCCGGCGTGACCGGATGCCGTCACCGGACGCCGAGAACCGCCCATTGGCCTCGGACGTCGCGAAACCGAGCACGAACGTGGTGATCAGGCGCTCGATCCTCGGCACGTCGGCGTCGGGCACGCCCGCGTCGATCAGCGCCTGGTAGATCAAGTCCACCACCGCGACCGCGTCCGGCGTGACCGAGGGCCGGGCGAACAGCAGCGGGAAGACGCCGGGATGATCGCGGGCCAGCCGCCTGGTGGCCCAGGCGAACGCGCCGAGCCGCTGATCCCACGACTCACCCGGCAGAGCCTGCGGGAGGCTCGTCAGCAACCGCCCGACGAGCCCGTCCAGCAACTCATTCTTATTCCGGAAATATCCGTAAATGGCCATGGGTGTCACGCCGATGCGTTCGGCGACCGCTCGCATGGTCAGGGCGTCGAGCCCGTGCTCGTCGGCGATCGCGAGGGCGGCGTCGAGAATTTCCGGTTGCCGTTCGGTCTTGAGTTTCCGCACCGTGTCAGTCTACGCTGTAGAGCAGTCTACAACGTAGACCGGGGAGAGGTAGGGGACATGCTCAAGGCGACGGGACTCGTCAAGCGCTTCCAGGAGGTGACCGCGCTGGACGGCTTCTGCCTGGAAGTCGTGCCGGGGGAGATCGCGGGCCTGGTCGGCCACAACGGCGCGGGCAAGACGACCTTCTTCGAGATCGCCTCGGGTCTCATCAGCCCCGAGTCCGGAAATATCGTGATAAAGGGTCAGATGGGGGTGGCGCCGCAGCAGCTCGCGCTCTACCCGAGCGTCACCGTCCGCGAGACGCTGCGCTTCTTCGGCGGCCTGGCCGGGCTGCGCCGTACGGCGCTCAAGCGGGCCATCGACCGGATCGCCGAGGAGATGCTGCTGACGGGCGAGCTCGACCGGCGGGTGGGCATCCTGTCCGGCGGCCAGCAGCGCCGCACCCAGGCCGCCACCGCGCTGGTCGCCGCCCCCGCCGTCCTGCTGCTGGACGAGCCGACGGTCGGCGCCGACCCCGAGACACGAGCCGCCCTTCTGGCGGCCGTCCGCCGCCGGGCGAAGAACGGCGCCACGGTCGTCTACGCCACCCACTACCTGCCCGAACTGTCCGAGCTGGACGCCACGATCGCGGTCGCCAAGAGTGGCCGGGTGATCGCCAGAGGCACCGGCGAAGAGCTGCTCAAGGGCCTGCCGGGCGAGGTGCGGGTGACTCTCGACGGCGACGAGGAACTCGCCGTCACCACGGCCGACCCCACGGCCGCGCTCGCCGAACTGCTGCGCGGCCTCGACCGGCCGGTGCGCGCCATCGACATCCGCCAGCCGTCGCTCGACGACCTCTACAAGGAGCTGTCCCATGTCGCGTGACTCGCTCCACCGCATCGCGGTGCTGGTCAGACACAACGTGCTGCTCCGCAGGCGTGACCCGGCCCACCTGGTCAGCTACCTGGTGATGCCGATGGTGCTCATGCTGGTCTTCAAGTCGATGCTCGGCCGGCCCGCGCAGGTGGTCACCGGGATGCTGGTGATGTTCTCGGTGCTGTCGATGGCCGACGTGGCGATAGCCGTGCTGACCGAGCGCGTCTGGCACACCTGGGACCGGATCAGGGCGACCAGGGCGCGCGTGCCCGAGCTGATCATCGGCAAGACCCTGCCCGTCTTCGCCATCCTGGCCATCCAGCAGGTCGTCCTGCTCGGCTACGGGATCCTCGTGGTGGGCATGCGGCCCTCGGGGCCGCTATGGCCGCTCGGGCTGGCCGTCGCCGCGTGGTGCTTCGCCCTGCTCGGCGTGGGTACGGCACTGGCCGCGGTGGTACGCAGCCACGGCGAGCTCAGCACACTCTGCAACATCGGCGCGCTGTCGGTCAGCGCGCTGGGCGGGGCGCTGGTGCCGTTCGCGCTGATGCCGCCGTGGGCGCAGGCCATCGCGCCGTTCTCACCGGGCTACTGGGCGACGACCATGCTGCAGGCCGCGGTACGCGGCGACGTGTCCGGCACGGCGGGCCCCGCGGCCGTGCTCGTCGCCCTCGGCGCGGCGGCCGGAGCCTTCGCCTGCCGGCGCCTGGGCCGAGGATGGGGCCGTTCGGTCATGCGGTAAGAGCATATCCTGCCCGATTTCGGGCAGGATATTGGCATGTCGTATCCCGGCTGCGTAGTGTCCTCGTCTGTGTCCCCGGCACGGCATCCCTTCGAAGACCTCGTCGCCCATCTCGTCAGGACCAGCGGTCTCGGTCCCGGTGAGGCGGCGCGCGTGGTCGCCGACGTGCTGTCGTACTTCTCCGAGCCGGTCGAGGAGTTCGTCCGGCGGCGGCACGGCGAGCTGAAGTCCCGCGGCCTCACCAACGACGAGATCTTCCCCCGGGTCGCCGCGGAGCTGCGCGGGCGCCGGGTGGCACCGCCGGAGCTGTCGCTCCGGCAACTGCGCCGGATCGTGTACGGATAAAACGTACAAAACAGCAGAAAAGCTAGTATCAGCGGACAGAGGAGAGCGTCGGATGTGCGGAATCGTGGCTTATGTCGGTTCGAAGGACGCGGCGCCTATCCTGCTGGAGGGCCTGCAACGGTTGGAGTACCGAGGCTACGACTCGGCCGGCGTCGTCGTGTCCAACAAGGGGCTCAAGGTACGCAAGGTCAAGGGCAGGGTCGCCGACCTGGCGAAGGTCGTACCCCCGAGGTTCAAGGGCGGTCTCGGCATCGGCCATACGCGGTGGGCCACCCACGGCGTGCCCAGTGACGTCAACGCGCACCCGCACCTGTCGACCGACGAGCGGATCGCGGTCGTGCACAACGGCATCATCGAGAACGCCAACGAGCTGCGCGCCAAGCTGACCGCCGACGGGGCGGTGTTCGTCTCCGAGACCGACACCGAGGTGCTCGCGCACCTGATCGCCCGTACCGCCGAGGAGACCGACACGCTGGAGGAGGCCGTCAGGAAGGCGCTCAAGAGCATCGTCGGCACGTACGGCATCGCGGTGGTCGACAGCGAGCGGCCCGGCGAGGTGGTGGTGGCCCGCAACGGCAGCCCGATCGTGCTCGGCATCGGCGAGAAGGAGATGTTCGCCGCCTCCGACGTGGCCGCGCTCGTCCGCTACACCCGCCAGGTCGTGCACCTGGAGGACGGCGAGCTGGCCGTGCTCAAGGCCGACGGGTTCCACACCTTCGCAAGCGACGCGCGCGAGACCGCCAAGGAGCCGCTGACCGTCGACTGGGACGCCGGGCACTACGACACGGGCGGCTACGAGCACTACCTGCTCAAGGAGATCTCCGAGCAGCCCGACACAGTCTCGCGCACCATGAGCGGCCGCCTCGACGAGCGCTTCCACATCGCCCACCTGGGCGGCCTGAACATGGACGCCCGCGAGACCCGCTCCTTCCGCCGAGTGAAGATCATCGGCTGCGGTTCCGCCTACTACTCCGGCCAGATCGGTGCGCAGCTCATCGAGGAGCTGGCCCGCATCCCGGCCGACGCCGAGCCCGCCAGCGAGTTCCGCTACCGCAACCCGGTCGTCGACCCCGACACGCTCTACGTGGCGATCAGCCAGTCGGGCGAGACGTACGACACGCTCGCGGCCGTGCAGGAGCTCAAGCGCAAGGGCGGCCGGGTCATCGGCATCGTCAACGCCGTCGGCAGCGCCATCGCCCGCGAGGTCGACGGCGGCGTCTACCTGCACGCCGGGCCCGAGGTCTCGGTCGCCTCGACCAAGGCGTTCACCTCCACGTCACTGGCGTTCGCGCTGCTCGCGCTGCACTTCGGCCGGGTGCACGACCTCTCGCCCGCCGACGGCCGCCGCGTCTGCGAGGGCCTGCGCAGGCTGCCCGGCCAGATCGAGGAGATCCTGGCCCAGGGCGACAAGATCGCCGAGCTCGCGCGGAAGTACGCGAATTATCCGAGCATGATGTTCGTCGGCCGGGTCCGCGGTTATCCCGTGGCCCGCGAAGGCGCGCAGAAACTCAAGGAGATCTCGTACGTGCACGCCGAGGCTTATCCGGCCAGCGAGCTCAAGCACGGACCGCTCGCCCTTATCGGGCCGGAAATGCCGACGGTGGCGATCGTCCCCGACGACGAACTGCTCGACAAGAACCTCACCACGCTCGGCGAGATTCGCGCCCGCGGCGGAAAGGTGCTCATGGTGGGCCACCGCGAACCCGACGCCAAGCTGGCCGACGACGTCATCGTGGTGCCGAAGAACGAGATCGAGCTCGACCCGATCCTGCTCACGATCCCGCTGCAACTGCTGGCGTATCACGCCGCCGTGGCACTCGGCCGCGATGTAGATAAGCCACGCAATTTGGCTAAGAGCGTCACAGTCGAGTAACTGCTACGACACGGCGGCAACAATAGGCACATAGCCCGTGATAAGTGGACCGGCAGGACTTAAGATCGAAACTGTGCCCGAGTTCCATGCTCACACGCCAAATCTCGCACGAATGTACGATTACATGCTCGGTGGCACGGACAACTACGCCATCGATCGTGAGGCGATCGACCGGCTTGCGGCGCTGATCCCGCAAGCCGTCCCCCTCGCGCGGGCCAATCGGGCCTTCCTCCAGCGTGCGGTCCGTTACCTGGTGGACGCGGGCATCCGCCAGTTCCTCGACCTGGGCAGCGGGCTGCCGACCCAGGGCAACGTGCATGAGGTGGCGCCGGAGGCGAAAGTCGTCTACGTCGATCGTGACCCGGTCGTCGCCACGCACGCCAGAGCGCTGCTGGAGGAGGCGGGCCGGGCCGTCTTCGTCCAGGCCGACCTGCTCGACCCCGACGAGGTGCTGGCTCAGGCCGCCCGCTTCCTCGACATGAACGAGCCGGTGGGCGTGCTGCTGGTGTCAATCCTGCACTTCCTCCCCGACGTTCGCGACCCGGGCAAGATGGTGACCAGGCTGCGCGAGGCGGTGGCGCCCGGCAGCCATCTGGTGCTCACCCACGCGACCTCACGGGGGCGCTTCGGGGAGGGCGCGGCGGCGCTCCACCGGACCGCGTCGGCCGGGGCCGGCACCGACCGGACCCCGGGGGAGATCCGGGCGTTCTTCGGGGACTTCGACCTGGTCGAGCCGGGCCTGGTGCACGCCCCCGACTGGCGTCCCGACCGGCCCAGGCTGGTCAGCGAGCCCTCACTGCCCTCGTACCTGCTCGTCGGCGTCGGCAAGAAGCACTCCTAGCTTTTCGTGACTTTTCGTGATCTCCGGTAGTGAGTGCCCGATGTGTGACGATGAGTTAAGTGTCGGTGACGTGGGGTAGTTATTGGGGTGCGAGGGGAGGGACGCCATGCGCCGACGGGGGTTCTTCGCGCTCGGCCTCGGGATGATGGCCTGCGCGGCAGGATGTGGCACGGAGAGCAACCTCGGAAGCAGCGCCGTCAACGCGGCCCGCGTCTTGGGCCGGTTCGCGATCGTGCCCGGCGGCGGACGCTGGGCCCGCGTCGCCCGGGCGCTCGTCGAGGCCGCCCGCGGGGAGGGTTTCCCCGTCTCCGGCACCCCGCCCGCCACCAGGATCACCGTCACCGGGCTGCCCGCGCTGGCCGCGACCGAGCTCAACAACGGGCTGTCGCTGCTCGACACCGCCACCCCGCTGGCCAGGCTCACCGGGCAGATCGAGGTCGTGGTGGTGCCCGCCAATTCCAAGTTCGCCACCTTCGACCAGTTCGGCGCGCACCTGCTCGCCCACCCCGACCAGACGCCGCTGACGGGCGGGCCGCAGGGCGAGCCCGACCACCTGCTGTTCGGGCTGATCGCCAAGGGACTCGGCGCCGACACGCGGCAGGTCGACTACACCGGCTTCCCCGGCAGCGCGGAGGCCACGTCGGCGCTCCTCGGCGGCAAGGCCGCGGCGGCGACCGGCACGCTCGCGGACTGGCGCAAGGCCATCGACAAGGGCTGGGTGCGGGTGCTCGCCGTCTCCAGCGCGCGCCGGGTGGACGGTGTCGAGGCGCCGAGCCTGCTGGAGTGCGGGGTGCGGCTCGACTTCGCCGACTGGTGCGCGGCGGTCGGGCCCGAGGGGATGTCCGACGACAGAAAGGACTTCGCCATCCGGCTCTGCGACGAGGTCACGGAGTCCGCCGCCTGGCGGGCGGCCTGCCGTACGGAGGGATGGACCTCGATCCCGCTCAGCGGCGACGACTTCGAACAGTGGCTCGCCTCGGAGATCGGCAGGACCAGGGCCGTGCTCCGCGATCTCGGCATGCTCGATACGGCTGACACAACATGCTGGGGTAGTTGCGAGAAGGGCCACTAGATGTAGGATCCTGGTCGTCGCTGGTTCGCCCCTCGGGGCGGAGCAAAAGGGAACCCGGTGCGATTCCGGGGCTGCCCCGCAGCGGTGAGCGGGAACAACCGCCGTCACGAGCACTGGAGAGATCCGGGAAGCGACGGCCAGTAGGAGGCCCCATAGGGACCACGCCCGCGAGCCCGAAGACCTGCCGGTGACGTTGGGGGAGCCACCCGGCTCCGCCCATCGAAGTGTCCAGGGCCTCGAGGGAGGGCCGGGGGCGTCGCGGCCGGGGAACCCAGCGCCGCCGTGCTCTCGCGCGCACTCACGAGGATGAGCTCGCGAGGAGAGAGCACGTGACGCAGATCATTGAGGCCGACCGGCACCCGGCCACCGTGGACCAGCGGCCGGCCGCTGCCGACCGGCGGCTGGCCATCGAGGAGGCCGCCGCCCGGGTGATCACCGACCCGGCGAACTCCCGGGTCGCCGCCCGGCTCCTGGCCGAGGAGATCGCCGACGAGGCGGCCGGGCACGGCGTACGGACCTTCTCCGAGTCCATCGCCGCCAGCCACGCCGCCGGGCTGATCCAGGACTCGCTCGCCGCCTTCGTCGGCGCCCACGCCGCCGAGCTCGACGCGCTCGTCTCCGGCGAGGCGGACGAGCGCTTCGAGTACTTCGGCCTGCGTACGGTCTACGACCGCTACCTGCTGCGTCACCCGGAGTCGCGGGCAGTGCTCGAACGGCCCCAGCACTTCCTGCTGCGTGTGGCCTGCGGGCTGTCGGAGACGGTCGCCGAGGCCGCCGAGCTCTATGCCCTCATGTCCACGCTGTCGTACCTGCCGAGCTCGCCGACGCTGTTCAACTCGGGTTCGCGCCGGCCGCAGCTGTCGTCGTGCTTCCTGCTCGACTCGCCGCGCGACGAGCTGGAGTCGATCTACGACCGCTACGGGCAGGTGGCCAGGCTGTCGAAGTACGCCGGAGGCATCGGCATCGCGTGGACCCGGGTGCGCTCGCGCGGATCCCTTATCAGGGGCACCAACGGGCATTCCAACGGCATCGTGCCCTGGCTGCGCACGCTCGACTCCTCCGTCGCCGCGGTCAACCAGGGCGGCCGGCGCAAGGGCGCGGCCTGCGTCTACCTGGAGACCTGGCACGCCGACGTCGAGGAGTTCCTGGAGCTGCGCGACAACACGGGCGAGGACGCCCGCCGTACGCACAACCTGAACCTGGCCAACTGGGTGCCGGACGAGTTCATGCGCCGGGTGGAGGCCGACGAGGTCTGGTCGCTGTTCGACCCCAAGGAGGTCCCCGACCTCACCGACCTGTACGGCGAGGCGTTCACCCGCGCCTACCGCGCCTACGAGGCCGAGGGCCGCTACACCCGGCAACTGCCCGCCCGGACCCTCTACGGCCGGATGATGCGTACCCTCGCCCAGACCGGCAACGGCTGGATGACGTTCAAGGACGCCGCCAACCGCACCTCCAACCAGACGGCCAGGCCCGAGAACGTCATCCACCTGTCCAACCTGTGCACCGAGATCCTCGAGGTCACCAGCGACGGCGAGACGGCGGTGTGCAACCTCGGCTCGATCAACCTCGCCGCCCACCTGACCGCCGACGGCGTCGACTGGGCCCGGCTCCGCCAGACCGTCCGTACGGCCGTGCGCTTCCTGGACCGGACCATCGACCTGGGCTTCTACCCGACGCCCGAGGCCGAGGCGGCCAACAAGCGCTGGCGGCCGATCGGGCTCGGCGTGATGGGCCTGGCCGACGTGTTCTTCACGCTCAGGCTGCCGTTCGACTCGCCCGAGGCACTGGGCCTGTCCACGCGCGTCGCCGAGGAGATCGCCCTGGCCGCCTACGACACCTCCGCCGACCTGGCCGTCGAGCGCGGCCGGCACCCGTCGTACGCCGACACCAGGGCGGCGGCCGGCGTCCTGCACCCCGACCACTACGACGCCGCCGGGTCGCCGCGCTGGGACGCGCTGCGCGCGAAGATCGCCACGACCGGGCTGCGTAACTCGCTGATGGTCGCCATCGCGCCGACCGCGACGATCGCCTCCATCGCCGGTTGCTACGAGTGCATCGAGCCGCAGGTGTCCAACGTGTTCAAGCGCGAGACGCTGTCGGGTGAGTTTCTCCAGGTCAACCGCTATCTGGTGGCCGATCTGCAGGCTCGCGGGCTGTGGACGCAGCGGATGCGCGACGACCTCAAGCGGGCGGACGGCTCGATCCAGGACATCCCCGGCATCCCCAGTGACCTCAAGGTTCTCTACCGCACGGCCTGGGAGCTGCCGCAGAAGGCGCTCATCGACCTGGCCGCGGCCCGGCAGCCGTACATCGACCAGTCGCAGTCGCTCAACCTGTTCATGGCCAGCCCGACGATCGGGAAGCTGTCCTCGATGTACGCCTATGCCTGGAAGCAAGGCCTGAAGACGACCTACTACCTGCGCTCGCGCCCGGCCACCCGGATCGCCCAGACGACGGTCGCGGTCAACGCCGTCGCCTGCTCCTTGGAGAACCCGGAAACCTGCGAAGCCTGCCAGTAGCCCCCTCGAACGGAGACCTCCGCAATGCTGCTCGATCCCGGCATGGACCTGACCCTGCGTCCCATGCGCTATCCGGACTTCTATGAGCGCTACCGCGCCGCCATCCGCAACACCTGGACCGTCGAGGAGGTGGACCTGCACTCCGACCTCGCCGACCTGGCCAAGATGACGCCGCAGGAGCGCCACCTGATCCACCGGCTGGTCGCCTTCTTCGCCACCGGCGACTCCATCGTGGCCAACAACCTCGTGCTCAACCTCTATCAGCACGTCAACGCTCCCGAAGCCCGCCTGTATCTCAGCAGGCAGCTGTTCGAGGAGGCCGTGCACGTGCAGTTCTACCTGACGCTGCTCGACACGTACCTGCCCGACCTGGAGGAGCGGGTCAAGGCGTTCGGCGCCGTCGAGCACATTCCGTCCATCAGGGACAAGGCGGAGTTCTGCTTCCAGTGGATCGACTCGATCAACGGGCTCCGGCGGCTGGAGACCGCGGACGAGCGGCGGCAGTTCCTGCTCAACCTGATCTGCTTCGCCGCCTGCATCGAGGGGCTCTTCTTTTACGGCGCGTTCGCCTACGTATACTGGTTCCGGTCGAGGGGCCTGCTCAGCGGGCTGGCCACCGGCACCAACTGGGTTTTCCGCGACGAGTCCATGCACATGGAGTTCGCTTTCAGCGTGGTCGACACCGTGCGGGCCGAGGAGCCCGAGTTGTTCGATGACAAGCTGGGGGAGCAGGTCATCCGCATGATAGAGGAGGCCGTCGCCGCCGAGCTGGCCTTCGCCCGCGACCTGTGCGGCGATGGCATGCCCGGCATGAGCGTCGAGCAGATGCGCGAATACCTCCAATACGTCGCCGATCAGCGGCTGGCCCGGCTCGGGCTGCCCCAGAGGTACGGCACGGCCAACCCGTTCGGTTTCATGGAACTGCAGGACGTGCAGGAGCTGGCCAACTTCTTCGAACGGCGGGTGTCCGCATACCAAGTGGCTGTTGAGGGCAATGTGACCTTTGATGAGGCTTTCTAAGACATTGGGGGCATGAACGTGCAGTCGCCGACCGACTGGCTCATCCTCGCCATTTCAGTGGCGGGCGCCATTCTCGTGGTGGAGGTGGTCAGGCGGCTGCTGGTCAGGGTGGGCCGAAAATGGCGGCTCGCCCGGCACCTGGTGGAGCACTGCACCTGGCCGGCGTACGCGGTGGGGGTCGTGGTGGCGGCCAACCTGGTGTTCTCGCCGGGGATGCTCGGCGAGGCCGTCCGCCAACGCGAGCTCGGCGGCACGGTCGACCGGGTGCTCGGCCTGGTCACCATCGCCTGCGTCACCTGGCTGATCGTCCAGGCCAACTACGCCCTCACCGACGTCGTCCTGGACCGGCTGGTCCTCGTCCAAGGAGAGCGCAACCGCCGGGCACGGCGGATCATGACCCAGATCGGGCTGGTCCGCCGCGTCGCCGCCGTGACCATCGTCGTGCTGGCGGTCGGCGCCATGCTCTTCTCCTTCCCGCAGGTCCGGGCGCTGGGCGCCGGGCTGCTCGCCTCGGCGGGCATCGCGGGCGCCATCGTCGGCATCGCCGCCCAGCCGACCATCGGCAACATGCTGGCCGGGCTCCAGCTCGCCTTCAGCGACGCACTCCGTCTCGACGACGTGGTCGTGGTCAACGACGAGTGGGGCAGGATCGAGGAGCTCACGCTCACCTACGTCGTGGTGCGCCTGTGGGACGAGCGCCGCATGGTCCTGCCCGTCTCCTACTTCACCCAGAACCCGTTCGAGAACTGGACCAGGCACGGCAGCCGGGTCCTCGCCGTGGTGTTCCTGCGCGTCGACTGGTCGGTGCCGGTCGACAAGCTGCGCGAGGAGCTCTACCGCTACATCCAGGAAAACCCGCTGTGGGACCAGAAGGACTGGACGCTCCAGGTCACCGACGTGCTGCCGAACGGGCTGGTCGAGCTGCGGGCGCTGATGAGCGCCGCCGACTCGCCCTCCGCCTGGGACCTCAAGTGCGACGTACGCGAACATCTCGTGACGTACGTGAGAGAGAACTTCCCCGAGGCTCTGCCCCGCTTCCGCATCGAGACGCCGGAGACCCGCGCCGGGGTGCCGTGGACCGGCGCCAAGCCGTTCTGAGGACCGGCGCCGTGTGGGCCTGAGGCTCAGCGCCGGTTCGCCAGCAGCACTCCGGCGCCGCCGACCACCAGGCCCGCGACCGCCAGCGGGTGCAGCGACTGCCCGACGAACAGCCACGCCATCACCGCGGTGACCGACGGGGTGAGGAAGAACATCGTGCTCACCCGGCTCGCGGGCGCGTTCTTCAGCATGGTGTTGAGCAGCAGGAACGCGCCGATCGAGTTGACCAGCACCAGCCAGCCCACGGCGCCGGAGAACGCGCCCCAGTCCGTCACCCGCGGCGTCTCGAACACCAGCGAGGCCAGCCCCACCAGCGGCGCGCTGACGAGGAACTGCGTCGCGGTGCCCGTCCGCACGTCCATGTCCCCGGCGAACCGCTTCTGGTAAACCGTGCCCAGGCTCAACGCCAGCAGCCCGACCACACAGAACGCCACCCCGGCCAAGGAGAAGCTCAACCGATCCGCCACCGCCAGCCCCACCCCGGCCGCGCCGAGCCCGAAGCCCAGCCACTGGCGCGGGCTCACCCGCTCGCCCAGCAGCCGCCCCGCCACCAGCGCGATCAGCACCGGGTTCAGGCCCTGCACCAGCGCCACCACCGCGGCGGGCACGTGCAGGCCGATCGCCGAGTAGAACGCGCTGAACTGCACCGCCTGGACCAAGATCCCGGACCCCACCACGTGCGCCAGCCGCCGCCCACGCGGCCACGGCGCCCGTACGGCCAGCGCGAACCCGCCCAGCAACAGTCCCGCCAGCGCGAACCTGGCGAACGTCAGCAGCAGCGGCGGCGCCGACCCGACGCCGATCACCCCCGCGATGAAGGCGCTGCTCCACATCACCACGAACAGGGGCGGCATCACCGCCGACGACGTCTTGTCCCTGGTCTCCATCACGCTGATCGCCACGGCGAAGCCTCCATAACCCCTTAAAATGGTTATTTCACTGTTCCGTGCTTCGCATAACCTGTCAACGTGGTTACTATGAGAGTGTGACGGGTTTCACCTTCATCAGCGGCAATCTGGGCCTCGACCTGGCGGGCACCGTGCAGCACCGCCGCTCGGACCGGACCGACCTGCTGCGCGATCCGGCGGAGCTGGCGCGGTGGACGGTCGAGGCAGGCATCCTCGACGTACCGCCCGCGGTCGGCGACGCCGAGCTCGCGGCGGGGAAGACGGTGCGGGAGGCCATCTACCGGCTGGCCACCGGGGTGGTGCCGGGCGGGGCTCTGCCGTCGGAGGAGGATCGCCGGCTGGTCAACCGGATCGCCGCCGGGCCGCCCGCGTCCGTGCGGTTGAACGGCGCCGGGCGGGTCGAGCGTGACGGGGATCTCGACGCCGCCCTCTCGACGGTGGCCAGGGAGGCGGTCCAGTTGCTCGGCGGGCCGCGGGCCGTACAGATCAAGGAATGCGGGGGAGAGGTGTGCACCCGCCTGTACGTCGACGCCTCGCGCGGGTCGTCGCGGCGCTGGTGCGACATGCACGAGTGCGGCAACCGCGCCAAGGCGGCAGGCTTCCGCGCCCGCCGGCGCGCACCGCTTTAAGGGGCCGGTCCGTCAGCGGCGTCTGAGGCGCCACGCGGTGACGGCGGTCACCGTCAGCGCGGCGATCCCGACGACGAGCAGGTCGGGCAGTACGTCCTGGACGGACGCCGCGAGCTCCTCCAGCCGGGCTTCCCAGGAGTCGGGGATCGGCAGGGCCAGCCCGCGGGTGCCGTCGGAGAGCAGGAACAGCACCCCGAGCCCGCCGAAGACCAGTCCGGACAGCAGCGAGGTGGTGTGCAGCCGCAGCCGCCCCAGCCGTAACCCGCGACCGCGCAGCCAGCGCCGCCCGCCCAGGTCGTAGCGCTGCCACAGGCCCGCGAGCAGCAGCAGCGGGGCCGCCATGCCCGCCGCGTAGACGGCCAGCAGCACCGCCCCGCGCAGGCCGTCACCGGAGGCCGCCGCGACCGTGAGCACCGCGCCGAGCACCGGCCCCGCGCAGAACCCCGCCAGCCCGGACACCGCCCCCAGAACCAGGACGGCCCCCGCCGAATCCCCTCGAACGTGCCCCTTCAGCCGCTCCAGCGGCCCGATCGTCCAGCCCTGACCGGCCACCTGCAGCACACCCAGCCCGATCAGCGCCCAGCCCGCGACCGTGACCAGCAGCTCCTGCCGGCCGTAGAACAGGCGGCTGACCTGCGCCGACCCCATCCCCAACGGCACCAGCACCGCGCACAGCCCCACGTAGAACAGCAGCGTCCGGCCCACCAGCCGTCGCCGACCCGGGAACGCGTAGGCGAAGAACGCCGGGATCAGCAGTGCCCCGCACGGGCTGACCAGCGAGAACAGGCCGCCCAGGAACGCGGCGGCATAGCCGATGCCGCTCATCCGGCGCGGCGGGCCTTCTCGATCGCCTTCTCGAACGCGGCCAACGGCTGGGCGCCGAACAGCAGCTCACCGTTGATCAGGAACGCGGGGGTGCCGGACAGGCCGAGTTCGAGCGCGAACTCGAGGTCGCCGTCCACGACCTGCCGTACGGACTCGTCGCGCCGGTCGGCGTCGAACCTGCCCAGGTCGAGCCCGATCCGGGCGGCCACGGAGCGCAGGTTCGCGTCGGTGAGACGCGGCTGCTCGCCCGCGTAGAGGGCGTCGTGGAACTCCCAGAACCGGCCCTGCCGGGAGGCGGCGCGGGCGGCCACGGCGGCCCGTACGGAGTCGCGGCCCCTGATCGGGTAGTCGCGCCAGAACATCCGCACGATGCCGGTGTCGAGGTAGCGGCTCTTCAGCTCGGGCTCTATCCGCTGGGCGAAGCGGCGGCAGTTGGGACACTTGAAGTCACCGAACTCGACGATCGTGACCGGCGCCTGCGCCGAGCCCTTCGACAGGTTCGCGTCGACGGGCGGCGGGGGCGGCCCCTCCCAGACCTTCACCGAACTCGTCGGCGTTGGGGAGCCGGCCGGAGTCGCCGGAGTGGGGTCGGCCGGGCTGGTCGCGTTCGCGGGGGTGGAGCCGGTTGGGGTCGCCGGAGGGGGGTCGGTCACGTTCGCGGACGCACGCGGGTTCGCGGAGGCCGTCGTGCCCGGCGCGGCAGTCTCCGCAGCGGTCGCGGCGGCTTGTTCGGGGGTTTCGCCCTGGTTCAGCGCGGCGACCGCCAGCACGGCCACCACCGCGGCCCCGGCCAGCGAGCCGAGCAGCACCCGGCGCCGCGCCACCGGAGATTCCTTGGTCACCTTCGGCATCATCCCAGCCCGCCGCCGCCCACGCCGGTCGTTCCCCTATAGCTCCAGCCCCTTCATGTCGAAGATCGGCCGTACCTCCACCTCGTTGAAGGCCGCGTCGGGCACCTTGGCGGCCAGCTCCACCGCCCGCTCCATGCTGTCGCACTCGATCAGGTAGAACCCGGCCAGATGCTCCTTGACCTCGGCGAACGGCCCATCGCTTGTCATCGTCATGCCCTCGCGTACCGCGACCCGCTTGGCCGTCGACTGGTCGGCCAGCCCCTCCGACACGATCAGCTCGCCAGAGGCGGCCAGCTCTTCGGTGAAGGACAGATGGCCGCGCCCGAACTCCATGCGCTGCTCGTCGTTCAGCGTCTCCCAGACCGCCCGGCTCGTCGGGTTGCTGTAGATCAGAATGAGGTACTTCACCGGTGGCCTCCATACGGTCTCGACGATGCCGGTAACCAATATGTCGAAGCCGCCCTCGTGCCCTCGACATCCCCCTGCGGTAAATACGTGGCATTCGCCGCGATCATCCGGCTACCGTGGAGCACGTCCACCACGACAGGAAGGCAGTGCAGTGACCTACGCGAAGTCCCTCGAACTGCTTCCTGAGTTCCTCGGACCGGATTCCGGGTGATCCCTCGTAAAGAGACGACGCCGCCCGGAAACCTGCCGAGGCGGCTTTTTTCATCTCACGGACGACGGCCCATGGAACAAGGGGCCGCGGGCCTCGGTCTGGCCGACGGGAATGGCGCCCCCCAGCCGGATACAGCCCCAGCCCCGGGCTCGGCCCACGCCAGCCGAGCCCGGGGCTAACAAGCCGCTCTGGCCCAACTGGCAGAGGCGCCGCCCTCAGGAGGCGGAGGTTCAGGGTTCGAATCCCTGGGGCGGCACACAGAAGACCCTGAACTTTCAAGTGCTCCCTGCGCGGGACCCACTAGGGGACGCGTTGATGTGCCCTCTGAGCAGGGCCTTTTTTTGCAGGTCAGAGGTCAGTTCCGAGTCGGCAGGCGAAGACCGAGGCGGTCTGTCGGCTTCCGCAGCGGCGGTCTGGGGGGACTGTACGGTTTTCGGCTCTGGCCCGTAATCGGTGGTGGCGCTGAGTGATCACCTGCCAGGCTAGCCCGTGCTGAAGATCGACGATCTTATGGGTGTGGCGTTTGCGGGTCTGTCTGCCCTGGTCATCGAAGGAGTGAAGGACGAGGACGACCTCATTCCTGTCATGGCCCGTACTCGCGGTGCACCGATACCGTGCCCGGTGTGCGGGACGCTGACCGGTCGGGTGCACGGCTACTACAGCCGGACGGTGGCCGATGTCCTGGTCGATGGGCGGCGGGTGGTGGTGTCGGTACAGGTACGGCGTCTGCTCTGCCCGGCGTGGGGATGCTCTCGGCAGACGTTTCGTGAGCAGGTGCCCGGGCTGCTCGAGCGCTACCAGCGTCGAACCAGCAGGCTCACCGGCCAACAGGGGGCAGTGGTCAAAGAGCTGGCCGACCGGGCGGGGGCTCGGCTCTCGGTGGTCCTGGCCGTCGCGGTCTCAAGGTCCACGGCACTGCGCTTGCTCATGCGGCTACCGCTGCCAGCGTTATGAGTCCCGCGAGTGCTGGGTGTCGATGACTTCGCTCTCAAGCGCCGCCACCGGTATGCCACCATCCTCACCGACGCCGAGACTGGCGAGCGGATCGACGTCCTGGAGGCCTGGCTGCGATCCCACCCTGGGGTCGAGATCGTCTGCCGCGACGGGTCGGGCGCCTACGGCGAGGCGGTTCGACGTGCCCTGCCGGATGCTGTGCAGGTCGGCGACCGATGGCACCTGGGGGCGGATCCTCTGTGACAAGGTCCTCGCTGAGGTTCGTTCCCACAGCGCCTGCTGGGCCACGGTCAACCCGCCCCGGCCCGCCGGCGTGCGCGAACAGAGCACCCGCGAGCGTTGGCAGCAGATCCACGACCTGCTCAATAAGGGTGTCGGCCTCATGGAGTGCGCCCGCCGCCTGAACTTGTCCCTCAACACCGTCAAGCGCTACGCCCGCACCCGCGAACCCGAGGCCTTACGCCGCGCTCCGCGCTTCCGGCCCCAGCGGCCCGTCATCACCCCACGCCGCCTGGCCCGTCTCCTGCTCGCCCATCCCGACCGGCTGCGCGAAAGCGACACCCAACTGGTGCAGGACCTCACGGCCGCCTGCCCCGAACTGGCCGAACTCGCCCGCCATGTCCGCGACTTCGCCGAACTCCTCACCCCAACTGCAGGCAACGACACCAAGCTCACCACCTCGATCACCACCGTCCGAGCCGCTGACCTGCCCCACCTGCACGGCTTCGCCAACGGCCTCGAACTCGACCGCGACGCCGTGAACGCCGCCCTCACCCTTCAGCACCACCGCGCTCACCACTGCCCCTCAAGTACGTGACAAGACCGAAGGGGACATGATCACCCCCAACGGCTGATTCCACGTAACTTGTAAGAGGATCATGCGGCAGATGCACGGCCGCGCCGGGTTCGACCTCCTGCGCCACCGCATCCTGCTGCAATGAAGATCACTCAGCGCCCCCACCGATTACGGGCCAGAGCCATTTACTGGACACTCTCCTGAGGAGGGCGTTCCCGATATCTATTCTCCGTAATTTTACAGTCAAAGCCAAAACTCGATTGGGTGAGAGCAGGCCGGGCGGTGCCAAACCAGCCTTAGCAGGTTATGCGCCATCTTGGGCGACGCCTGTAGGGTTTGCGCAGTGTCGCCCGGTATCGCCTCGTTGAGATTGACCTGCCAGGCGTGATGATGCCTATCGAGAACCTGACTGGGAGGCGAAGCAAGTGAAGTGTCGGCCAGCATGCCATAGGAGTTTCGCCTGATCAGAAGCGTCGGATCCTTGACAGTGAGGCTCTTGGGGTCTGACTGGAGGGGAACTTGGCCTAGGGGGCAGCGGAGGGGTTCTACGATGCTCTATGAGACTCATGAGCCTCTTGGCGGCTAGTGTTGCTAAGGGGCCGGAACTTCTTGAGGGTCTGTGCCCGGGCCCTCGCTTGAATGAACGGAGCGTCCGAGCACCGTGTATCTCAGCAGCTTCTCGGTCAGCGGTTTCCGCTCGCTCGTGAACGTGACTGACATTCCCGTTAGCAGGCCAACGATCCTCGCGGGGCATAACGACGGTGGCAAGAGTGCCGTGCTCGCCTC
Organism: Nonomuraea sp. NEAU-A123; assembly: GCF_018603905.1. Taxonomy (GTDB): domain Bacteria; phylum Actinomycetota; class Actinomycetes; order Streptosporangiales; family Streptosporangiaceae; genus Nonomuraea. Next base: position 474,958 of record NZ_JAHFZZ010000009.1, on the reverse strand, counting down.
TCTGCAATTCCTCGTCGGTAGTTACAGCCTGGACGGGGATGACCGTACGTACATGCCGACTGGTGGCGTGGACACCCAAGGCGAGGCCTCGCGTCGGTACGAACTGAGCGTGGTGGAGGGCGTCTTTACGCTTGACGAATGGGAGCAGGATACATTCCGCCTCCCACCTCAGCTCCGAATCAGGCGTTGTGCTGGAGAAGATCTGGTCGACTCCCTTGAGTGCTGGCTGCCGATCCCGGATGACGATCGACTGCGCGACTTGTCCATGTATCGGGTGCCGGAACTCAAGGAGCTGGCGAAGGAGTTGGGGATTTCCCCTGTTCCTCAGCGAAGGGCCGAGATCGAGGACCTTCTTCGGGCATACGCATCCGAACGCTCTGGGCCTCCCGGATGGGTCGCTGCCCCGGCCAGCCTCGCCGGGCGACTGCCTCAGGTGCTGGCGTTCGGCGGTCGCGCGTCAGCGATCGAAGACTCTATGAGGTCGGTCCTGCATGGCCGCTTCCAGGCGCATATGGCCGATGAAGTCCTGCAGGAGCGATTGCAGACAATCGAAGCCGATGTCAAGGAGCGGCTTCGCGCGGACGCCAAGTCTCTGTGCGATCACATTCGAAGTCGTTGCCCGGACTTCGCCGACGTGTTCGTTGAGCCTGAGATCTCCTTCACACAGGCATTTCGTGGAGCTCGCTTGCGGCTCGCTCGGACTTCGGGGGAGCACGTCGGGCTGGACCAGTCCGGTCAAGGCAGCACGCGGCGCATCGGGCTGGCCATCTGGGAATGGACGAGCCGACTTCTCTCTTCCGAGGAGGACGTGGAGCCCGAGGCTCCGCTGGAGGAAGGTGACGCGTTGCAGCCGACTCGGTGCCAGACGATCATTGTCTACGATGAGCCGGACACGCACCTTGACTACAGTCACCAGCGCAAGATCATGCAGCTCATCCGCGAGCAGTCGGCCATCTCGCACGTAAGCGTCATCGTCGCCACACACTCGATGAACCTCATCGATGGTGTCGATATCTCCGACGTGGTCAACCTGAAACTCTACGAGGGCCGTACCGTGATGGAGCGGCTCGGCGCGGAGGATCACGACAGTATCGACCTGCACCTGCAACAGCTTGCCGCCGCCTTGGGGCTTCGCAATTCTGTCTTGCTGCATGAGCGCTGTTTTCTTGCGGTGGAGGGGCCGTCGGAGCAGCGCGCGTTTCCGTTGTTGTTCCGGTTGTCCGAGGGGATGTCTCTCCAATCGGCTGGCATAGCTCTTTGGGCCTGCTGTAACAACGAAGGCGCGCTACATCTCGCTCGCTACCTGTTCGAGCACGGTCGTACCGTCGTGGTCGCGGTCGACGCTGACAGCCGAAACGCGGGCAAGGGCATGTTCAAGGAAGAGCGGTTGCGGCGCACATTCGGTGAAAAGACCCGCGAGATCGTAAAGATGATCGGTGAGCCAGAAGGCTTCAATGAGTTCGAAGAGCTGTTCGGCGACGATATGTGGGCCGTGGTGGCCAACAAGGTGTGGCCCAGAAACGATTCTCTATGGAGCGCGGAAGACTTCAAGGCGCTCCGGGGTGGTGGAAAATTCAGTTCGAGGGTGCAGAGCATGCTCCACGAGCAGAGTGAGCAGGGGCCAGGCGGCAAGCCCGAGATGATGTTTCAGCTGGCATTGGCCCTGACGCAACCCTCCGAGGTGCCGACTCAACTCCGGGAGATGTTCGCCGAGCTCAGGCAACGAGCGGCCTGAACTCTGTCAGACGGGCTTGTCCGCCGGTTTCTTGATTGCGTTGCCGGCGGGCGCGCATGCGTTCCTTGCGCTGCTCTGACGTCGGTGCCTCCCATTGATGCCAGCCCACTGGAGGTTTCCAACGCTGAAAATGGTTTCGCTCTTCGACGCCACACCACCGACATCCGTTGGGCGCAGGTATGTGCTGGTCAGAGCCATGGACATCCTGAGACATCGCCTCTCCTCTCTATGCTGATTCTGTCGGAGAGCCCCGACAATTCTTCTGATTCACCACAGGCTCGACAGGCAAACCTTAGGGAGCAAAGTGCGTACCGAGCGGCCGCTCAAGTGAAGGGTGGGAGTCCAAAAGGCGTGTTCACGTTGGGCGGGCGCACCAGCCTGTGAAGAGGCCGAACTGCTCAGAGACTGCGTGTACGGTCGACATGACCGTGCAGACGGGGGACCAATGCAGCGACGATCCGCCGAGGCGCCGAAGGATGTTGGGTCGCGAACCGGTCACGTTTTCGGAACCCACTGCCGTCACCATGCTTCTCGCTGACCGTGCAGGTGCTGCCACGTATTCCGCGATCATGGTGACCGGATCGGCCTGGGCGGGCAGGCTTGACGGTAGTCCTCTTCGGGGGCGTAGGACTCCCATTGCTCTGGAGTGAGGGAGCCGTCGGCGATGGGGCACACGCTGGCGAGGATGTGGTCATCCTCAGGCAATGCAACGTTCCACAGCCGCACCGTCTGATCCTTCGAGCCGCTTGCCAAGGTCTTGCCGTCCGAACTGAAGGCCACCGTGTAAACCACGTCCGTATGCCCGCGTAGCGGCTGTCCGATCGCTCTGCGTGTTCCCACATCCCATAGCCGCAGCGTCGTGTCCTGGCTGGCACTGGCGAGCAGCCTGCCATCCGCACTGAACGCCACCTGGGTAACGGGACCACTGTGCCCGGCGAGGGGAGCCCCCAGGGCGCGACGAGTCGCGGTGTCCCAGAGGCGGACCGTCTGGTCGTCGGAGGCGCTGGCCAGCAGTGTGCCATCGGGGCTGAACGCCACCGAGTTGACATAGCCATGATGATCGGTAAGGGCGTCGCCCACCTGCCGGTGCGTGGCCACATCCCACAGTCGGACCGTCCAGTCCCAGCTTCCAGAGACGAGCGTTTTGCCGTCTGGACTGAACGCGACCTGCTTAACCTCGGCAGTGTGGCCTTCGAGCACGGCGAGCGTGCGACCAGTCTGCACGTCCCACAGGCGGACGGTCTTGTCGTCTGAGGCGCTGGCCAGGACCGTCCCGTCAGAGCTCAGCGCCACTGAGTTGATCTTCCCCGTATGGCCTGACAGAGGTGGCCCCAGCGGACGGCGCGTGGCCGCGTCCCACAGTCGCACTGTACGATCCCAGCTTCCCGTCGCCATGATTCGCCCGTCGTGTGGGGCGAACACCACGCCCCTGACGTCGGCGGCGTGGTCGGTGATGGCATCGAGTTGCCGGTAGGTCGCCGTGTCCCAGACCCGGACCGTGTCATCGTCGCTGCCAGAGGCCATCATTGTGCTGTCCTTACGGAACGCCACGGAGCTGACCACGCCGGAATGACCGGTGAGAGTGCGAATAGGACGGTCAATCGTCATGTCCCACAACCGCACGGTGGCGTCGTCGCCTGTCGTGGCGAGAATGGCTCCGTCTGGGCTGAACGCCACGCCGTAGACCGGGCCCTTGTGCCCAGGAAGGGCACGGAGCGGGCGATGCGTCCGCATATCCCATATCCACACCGTGTTGTCGATTCCGGCCGTCGCCAGCAGCGTGCCGTCCGGGCTCGGCTCAAGGCCATAGACCGTGTTGGTGTGCGCGGTGAAGGGCACGCCCAATTGCTCGCCCGTCCGCACGTCCCATGCGCGCGCCAAGTGATCCCATCCGCCGGTGAGCAGGGTGCCATCGCGGTTAAAGGCCACCGGGTTGACAGCGCCCTTGTGGCCTCGAAGTGTCCGCAGCGGCCAGCCGGTACTCGTTGTCCATAGCCGCACCGTCCCGTCGTTGCTGGTGCTCGCCAGGGTCTTCCCGTCAGGGCTGAAGGCCACACCGACGACTGTCCCGGTATGTCCTTTAAGGGTGTGGAACAGGCGATGGCTGTTCACGCTCCACAGCCGCACGGTCCTGTCGTACCCGCCGGTGGCCAAGGTCTCGCCGTCCGGGCTGAACGCCACTCCGTAGACCGTCTCCTCGTGCCCCGTTAAGGGCTTCCCGATCTGCGTACGGGACGCCACGTCCCACAGACGCACAGTGCCATCCCGACCGGTGCTGGCCAGAGTGCCACCGTCGGAACTGAACGCCACGCGAAACACGATCCCTTGATGTCCCACGAGAGTGCCGAGCAGGCGGTGGTGAGCCGCATCCCACAGCCGGACGGTTCCGTCGGCGCCAGCAGCGGCCAAGACGCCATCTTTGTTGAACGCCACTCCGTAGATAGGACCCGTGTGAGCTGTGAGGCTGCTCCGGTAGGGAGAGCGCAATACGGCGAGCAAACTGTGGCGGGCCTCCGAGGTGTCGCCGGTGTGCCAGGCTGCGGCGGCCAGGCGAGCCGACGCGATCGGGTCACCATCCGCGGCGGCCTCGCTCTGCGCCCCAAACTGTCGGGACAACGCCATCGTGTGCTGGCTCGTCGCGTTGAAATTGGCAATCACGGCGGCCATGGACGCCGCGGCCAGCCCGGCGCATAGGGCCATCAACAGGGTGTTGCGTCGGCGCCGAGCTCGCGTACGTCTGTCCTGCGCGGCGCTGCTGGCCTCTAGGAACGCGCGTTCCACCTCGTTCAGCGGTGCGTGACGGGCGGGATCGGAGGTGACGCGGTGAGCCGCGGCGCCGGCGGTCTCCAGGAGACTTCCACCATAGAGGTAGGAGATGTCTTTCCCGTGTTCAGCCCATTCCCCAGCGCTGGCGGCTAGGCGAGTACGGACGATTCGGTCGGCGTGGGTTTCGGCGAGCCAGGTATCGCGCAGCAGCGGCCAGGCGGTGAGGAGCACCTCGTGGCTGATCTCCACCGTGTCCGCCGCAAGCATGATCAGCCGCTCGCCCGTGAACGCCTCCAGCACTCTTTCCGTATCCGCCTCCTCGCCTGCGCTCATCCCTGCCGTGAGAGCGCTCCGCGTCACCCGGGCGGCCGTGTCCATGCCATCGCTGCTGGTCGCCGTCAAGCGCATGAAGATCCGCCGGGCGGTGGCTTGCTGGGACAAGGACAAGCCGTCGTACGCCCGCTGCGCACTCGCCTCGACCGCGCCTTCGATGCCTCCCGTACGCTCGTAATCGGCCAGCGTCAGCGCTTCCTCGTCGGCGCGTCCCCGCCACGCCTGGTCCAGGGCGTGGGAGAACAGCGGAAGCACCCCCGCGCCGGACACAGCCGTGGACAGCGGACCGGCGGGTTGAACGACGTGGGAGTCGGCGTTCCGCAGCAGTTCCTCCACCAATTCAGGCTCGACCTGCGCTCGTGCCTTCTTGGCCGGTTCGGTGATGGCCAGCTGCAGCTGCCGTCGTGTCATCGATGTCACCAGATACCGGTCTTGCACCGCTTCCTCAAGCTCGGGCATGTCGGCCAGGCGCGCCTCGAAATCGGCGCGCACCAAGAGCACCGCCAACGCTCGCGGCACCTTTGCCTGCATGGTGGCGGCATGCAGAGCGGTGACGAACGCGCGTCGCTGCCACTCATCGCACTGCGTGAAGACCTGCTCGAACTGGTCGACGATGAGCAGAAGCCGCGCCCCGTCCCCATACGAGGCCGCCGCTTGGGAGGCCGTGAGTGCGAAGCCCGCCGGATCGTCGTCCAGCGCTCGCCGCACCGCACCGGCGTCGACGCCAGCCCGCAGTGCCACGCCCACGGCCAATTTGTCCAGCGGTGAACCGGTCGGCGTGAACACCACGCATGGCCAGTCCGCAGCTTCTCGCGCGCCCTCCAGGCCCATACCTCGAATACGAGGCAACACCCCAGCTCGCAAAAGCGACGATTTGCCTGCCCCCGACACCCCGGAGACCACCAGGATCCCCGAATGATCCGGCATTCGCGACATCCGCTCCAGCATGTGCGCGATCGCCTTGTCCCGTCCGAAGAAGAAAGGCGCGTCCACCTCCTCGAACGCGGCCAACCCTCGGTACGGCGAGTCCACCTCGCCTGACATATTCATCAAGGGCGGGGGCGCGACCTTGTCGCTCCAGGTCAGCCTGTTCTGGTAGACGAAGACGTATTGGACGTTGCCCGTCCCGACCTGAAGCCCCTGCGCTCCGGGCGCGACGACGTTGTAGCGGTCGCCTCCTGGTGTCGCGTCCTCGTCATTGTCCACTCGACGCCTCGCGGCCCCCACGTCCGGGGGGAGGGCCTGGGAAATGGTTCTCCTGGACGTTGCCGTTGCCGATCTGCGTCCCTTGGCTCCCCGGAGCGTAGACCGTGTACGTCTGACCATGGTGTGTTTGCCGTACCTCGGGAGCGCTTCTGGGCGGAACCTTCAGCTGCTTCACACCGTCATCCCGAGGGCTGGCCGCCCGCTGCTGACCCGCCCATCCAACGATGCCGAGCATCAGGGCGCCCAGCTCACAAAACGCCGCGACCAAGCTGGCGGGGCCGATCGCCTGGGCCGGGCCCGCCGTGACGAGGTATATCCCAAGCGCTACTGCCACGGCCGTCCCGAGAACAATCGCGCCCCAGATGACAAGTCTCCACCCCATGCCCACATCATGGCGCTGGGATCTGATCGACGGTCCAGAATGAGGGCTTTACTACTCTTTAGATATATCGGCTGGTCAGGTCGAAGCTGAGCGAGAGAAAGAACGGCGGTTGACCTCCAAGTCCGCCCAAGTCTGAGCTGTGGGACGAGTTACAGATCTACCGAGTCCTCGTCTTGTTCGAGCGGTGCGCCAGCTATTCAACGTCGGACCATGCAGATCGAACTGGGGATCGGCTGCTTATCCAGGATCCCGGAAGCTTCAGCACAGCCGCTTGATCAATACCGTTGTCCGTGACGCGTGCGGCTTCCGCAACCCGGAAACCAGCAGCTATGTGAAGTCGCCCGGTTCTGTAGACACGTCAAGGTTCAGCAGTGGGGCGACCAGTAGCGGTGGTCGGCGTAGACCCAGCCCTGGTGGTCTCGGTCGGTGATGACGTACCAAAGCTGGGTGCGTCCAGTGGGTGTGCCGCGTCGCGTCACTGTGGCGATCTCGCCGGTCTTGAGAACGTCCCCGGTACGGACGTTATCTTGATTGCGCAAGGACATGTCACGAGCGGTCACCTGGTAACGGTCGCAATGATCGGCGTCCGGTGTGGGCTCGACGCTATCCGGCGCACGACCGAGGGACGGAAGCGACGAGGCAACGGGTGGTGAGGACAAGTGAGCCGTGCCTGGAAAGCCGTCGTAGACGAGTCTGATGCAAGCGGCCACGACCATAGCCCCAGCTACGCTTGCCACCGCGACGACGACGACCATGCGTCGTCGTCGCGGTGGTGCGGGCTGGGCTGTAGGGGCAGGGGTGGGTGGACCGGGCATCGGATGAGAGTAGCCGTGCAGGGAAAATGGCTGTGCCGGGGATGCGCCGCAAGGGAGCGGTTCCGGATTGGGGAGCGCGGTTTTCATGAGTGGCTGCTCTTCCAAAGGGGTGCTGCTCACCGCATGGTGATTCAGGTCGGGAGCAGGTGGAGCCTGGACAATGGCGCTGTCCGGCTCGGCGAGCAGGGTAATCGCAGGACTTGCGGCTGCAGCTTTGAACACTTTCCAGTACGCCTGCTGCTCGGTGGTGGACAGGCGCGCGTTCTTGAGCAAGTCGCCGTAGTTAGACTCCTGCGGAAGATCTCCATTGATCCACCGGTGCAGTGTGCTCCTTGAGATACCAAGTGCGCTGGCTTGAGCTTCGATGCTGGGTTTTCCCGTGAGCCGTGCGAGAGTTTTGATCATTTCCATGAGCCGTCGGCGCTCAGGGGAGATCAACCGAATTGGTTTCGCTTCGGAACCGTGTCCCACAGTGGTCATCCCATCCCGTCTCATCGTCGCAAAACCGCATGTCACAGCGGTGCTTCGTCCCAATTGATTCCGCTGTCCCACTGCGGGTTGGGCGGCAAAGGCGGCCAGGGTTGAATCCTTACCGATCGACGTCTCCTGGGAGACGAAAACCCGAGAAATGGAACGGAGTTCTCGATGACTTATTTCTCCCGCCCGCGCGGGGTCGCTTCCCTCGCGGTGGGTATCGCGGTCTCGGCAACCCTGCTGGGCGGCGTGGCCGGCGAACCAGCTGTAGCCAACGCGGGCTGGCCAACTTCGGCCGCTCGCCCGTTGACTCCGGAGCAGGCGCGCAAGAGCGAGCCCGAGACCGTCAGGGTGTTGCAGTTGAAGTATCGAATCACCAAGGCCTGCACGATCTTCTACAACCATCCCTCACGGGCGAAGACCGGCAACAAGTCCTGGATTCTCACTCCGCGCCCGGGCAAGATCACCACGATCAAGTGGCGCTATAACGCAGACGCAGATTGGGCGGTGGTCTCGGTCGGCGGGGACGGCTACCCGCATTGGGGCTTCACCGATCGCCGTGAGGGCCACACCTGTCTGGGGACCTCGATCCGCCAGGCCGCCACGGTATACAAGGACTCAAAGAAACCGGCCACCTGGTATCCCGCCGGTGTCCCGGTCCCGAACAGAATTGGGCAGGGCCGCAGTAGGCGTATGGAGTGGCGCGCCGTCGATCAAGCCCCCCGCGCAGTGAAGATCACCCGACACGGGATTGTCACCGACGAGAATGCCACCCTGCGCGACAATGCCAACTTCGTCATCGGAAACGTTCCCAAGGGCTGGCACGTCGACCGTACGGACGATGTGCGTAAGGATGGCCACTGGACCAAGGTAAGGGTCGCCGCCCTCAACCTGTGGGGCTATGTCGAGACGCGTGCCCTGCCTGACAGGAACACCCCTCAGACGACAGCCGAGAAGGACGCCGCCCATGTCTCCGCAACGCCGACTGCCTCGACGCCGCCGACCGGGCAGGTCTGCCATTGGAAGGTGACCTGGCCTACGGCGGGGGTCTACCCCACCCCCGCTCGCACCACCCCGATCAAGACTAAGCACGCCGGGGACATTGTCGGCCAATCCTGCACCACGGTTCGCAACACCACCGAGAACGAAACCTACGTCCAGGTCACCCTCGGAACCGGCGGCGCAGGTTGGATGCGTCGCAACGCACTCAATCCTGCCTAAGCTTGCGGGCTTACCGGATCCCGTCCTGACTGCACGAGTCTGGGCGGGATCGCGGCGTTAGGGACCAGCTCAGGTGTGTACAGCACCGCGATCGGCTACCCACACGCTATTGCCCCGCCTAACACCACGGTGGGCGCGCTCGGTGCCTGCAGGATTCGGGCAGGCACCGTGCCCCGGATCATGGTCAGCCTCCGCTGGCTCGTCGGCAGATGGACTCCGGTTCCTCGGTTCTTACAACATGAGAAGGTTTCGCCTCGGCTCGTGGGCCCGTGATCCGAAGTCGAGTGCGGATAAGAATGTCTCAGCTTGCTGGCAAACCGGCGGTGGCCCTTCAGCATTTTCACGAGCGCGCTCTGCTCGGTGGCGCCTGGCGCCACGAGGGCGGCGCGAGCTTGACGACCTATTTCATGGGAGCATGCCTGCGTGTCTTCCCCAACGAATATCGCAAGTACCGCGCCTCCTGTAAGCGCTGGACACAGGCACACCTTTATGAGGCGCGTACCGTAGAGCCGGACGATCGTCCCCTTGTCGGCCCTGAGGCGATCGTCGTAGGCAACGCCCGCGTATGGGAGGACCTGCGGCGGACTGATGAGCGTACCCGGGCGATCATCGCCCTGATGATCGACGGTTATACCCAGGACAAGATTGCCGAGTTACTCCAAGAGCCTTCCGTACGCGCCGTCGAGGGCGTGATTTACCGCTGGCGGAGCAGGTATAAGCATCGGAAAGGAGGCTCTGATGACGAAGAGTTCTGACGACGCCTGGTTCGATGAATTGCTTGAGCGCTCTTCGCTTGGCGCCTCGGGCGCCTACAGTCTGCGGCGCGGTACGTCACCTGCGCACGCCGAAGTCGGCCGCAGGATTGCCGAGTTCCGCAACGCGCTAGCAGTGCGGTGCCCCGGAAGCCGCACCCGCCGCCAAGGCGCTTCTGCAGGCGTTGCATCAGCTTGGCGCTCAGGTAGCGGGGACGGCCGAATTCTCCTCCGCGAACGCCTTTGAGACGCTGACCCTGGAGGAGACGCAGGCGATCCTCCTTCTGCTGACCGGCGATCATCGGCTTGCCGACGATCTCAGCATCGACGACGCCATCGTGTTCGCGCTCAGGAAACAGGCGCTCCAGAGGCTGAGGGCGAAGCCGGCGCCCGCCACGGCGCTGAAGGTTCTGGTGGCAGGAGGGCTAGGGGTCGGTAAGTCGACGTTCATCAGCAACGTGTCGACGTCGGTTTCCCGGAACAGCCGTATCACGCCTCCCGACGTTCGCGAAAACGAAGAACCGCGGCCTTCAGCAGCCGCCCAGGTGCCGATGGACCGCGGCCAAGTGAACCTCCACACTGGGTTGACCCTTAATCTTCTCGCGCTACCGGATCCGAGCCGGTTCTTGTTTGTATGGGACGATGCGGTGCAGGGGGCTGGCGGCGCGATGGTGCTGGCGGACACTCGCCATTTGGCGGACTGCTTCCCCGCCCTACTTCGAGCAGCGGGGAGTGCCGTTCGTCGTGGTCATCAACGACCGAGACGAACGCCCTCAGTTCGATGACGACGAAATCCGGGTTGCGCTGGACCTGGATTCACGCGTCCCGTTGATGCGGGTGGATGCCCGTTCGAAGAACTTGGTCATGAACTCTTTGATCGAGCTGATCAAGTATGCGGCCGTGGACGTGGCCGGTTGCCTCGTGGGCTCCACACCTCTCGTCGAGCACGGCGGGCAAGAGTAAAGGCGGTTCATCCCACGACCGGGCCGACCCTGCAGGTGTCGAATATTCATTCGTGCAGGTCAAAGTGGAGCTGGCCCGGTTTAGCGAAGTACCCCGATGCGTTCGCGTACGCCTGCTCGTCGGTGCCGTTCACCGCCTTACCAGCGACGGTGATCGTGGGTCTCACGCCTCCAGCCTGAACCTCACCGACCCCGCTGAGGGGTATGCGCACTCCGTGCGCGCGGAGCTCGCCAGCGTACTTCCTGGGGTTGGCATCGCGTATGAATCTCCCTTCCGCCAACACGATCATGCTGACTTCAGGGTCTCCAACCAACTCGGACGGGTGCCGAGCGGACCGTGCGGTGGCATCCCGATGGTAGAAGGCTTTATCCATCCACGCCATTCACGATCCCTCGGTCGGTCTGTTTACCTGGGTGTTGGCTTTGCGTGGCTCCGCTGTTCCCCGGCTCCGACGTTGTTCTGTCAGAGGACACGGGAGGCGCGGTGACGGTGGAGAACGGGCGCGAGCACTGCGTGGTCTATAAGGCGGTGTGGGTGTAGCGACGAGATGAGCGGTAGGCGGCTGGGCGGTCGCTGTGGTCAGTTGGCTGAAGTGGGCATGGGAGCTGGTATTTCGCTGTCCAAGCCGTGGGAGCGTCGGGTCGATGGGAGCGGGTTCGGCGTGGTGGGTTCGCGAGTGCTGCGGCGGCGAGATCTGCGGGGCGTGAGTTGCTGGCGGCGGAGGCGGATGGGCCGCTCTCCGCTGGGTGCACGGCCGGGCAGTGGCTGCGGTATTGGTTGTCGGTGGTGGAGCCGCGGTTGCGGCCGACCACGCACCGGGCCTATCGGGATCACGTGGGGCTGTACCTGGTGCCGTACCTGGGCCGGATCAAGCTGACGGAGTTGTCTCGGCGGGATGTGACGCGCATGTTCGTCGCGCTAGGGCGGCGGCGGAACCGGTACGGCGAGGTGGCCGGGCTGCGCTGGGTGGACGTCGATCTGGAGCGGCGTGAGTCCACTGTGGCGCATCAGCTGGTGCATACCGACGATGGGCTGGTCTTGTGTGAGCCGAAGAGTACGGCCAGCCGGCGGACTGTGGCGCTCGATCCGGAGAGCGTGCGGCTGTTGCGTCGGTAGGAGCGTGCGCAGCGTCGGCTGCTGGGGGAGCGGTGGTCGCCGATCCGTCCGGTCTTCACCCTCGGGAACGGGGCGGCGGTGCAGCCGAGCTATCTCACCCACCGGTCCCACAGGCTGGTCGCCGATAGCGCGCTGCCGCCGATCCGGCTGCTCGATTTGCGCCATGGAGCAGCCACGATAGCGCTGGCGTCGGGGACGGAGTTGAAGGTGGTGCAGGGCACGCTGGGGCATGCCAGCATCGTGCTGACCGCCGACACCTATGTGTCGGTGCTGCCGCAGCTGTATTACGACAGCGCCCGGGCGACGGCCCGGCTGGTGCTCAAGGCGGTACGCGCGAGCAACCGGAGATCGGTAAGATGCGGGCGGGGGCGTGGCTCACATGTGGCTCACCATGACTCACGATCAGATGACACGACTACAGGTACGCGTAAAACCGCAGGTCGGCGTGGTAGGGCGGGTGAGACTTGAACCCACGGCCCACGGATTACGGGCGAAACCGGTTTTTCGAGCGGGACACGGGCACCGCGATGACGGTGACCCGGTTGCGCTGGACTGTGCGTTGAGTGGCGTCTGGCCTCGGGCGGCTTGGCGCCGCGTGCCCTGCCCCCAACCTTCGGTACTGCGGACCCGAGCAGACCACCTCGCTGCCGTCGGTCTGGTGTGACCGAGGTCAGGTCCGCGCGGGTTCCGGCCGGGCCTCCGCTCGCGCGATGCGCGCCTTGACGTCGCGGAAGTGCAGCCGCATCGCCTCCCGGGCGGCCTCGGGGTCCCGAGCGCGAAGCGCCGCCACGATCCGGCGGTGGTTGACGGCGATCTCAGCGGTCCGCTCCTCCGGCGGGCCGAGCGTCGGCTCAACCTCGTGGTAGACGTCCCAGAACAGGCCGATCAGCTGCAGCACCAGTTCGTTGCCGCACGAGTCGTACAGCAGCGCGTGGAACGCCCGATCGGCTTCCCGGTCCCGATCCATGCCATTGGCCAGGGCCTCCAACGCGGCGAGCCGAGGGGCGCTGGTGCTCTGAGCCACCTGGCCGATCAGCCCGGTCTCGAGCAGCTCGCGGACCTCGACCAGATCGTTCAGCGCGCGGATCCCGCCCGCCCCCGAACGCACCCGGAAGGCGAACGACGGGGTCAGCGCTTCGAGCGACGCGTGCCCGACGAACGTCCCATGACCGTGCCGGATCTCGACGATGCCCAACGCCTGCAGGGCCCGCACGGCCTCGCGGACGCTGTTGCGGCTTGTTCCGAGCAGCTCCATCAATTGCACTTCGGTCGGCATCGGTGACTCGGGGGCCAGTCCGCGCTCGTGAATCAGGGCGACGATGCGCTCCTGAAGCGACGCGCCGTCACGTGTAGGCATGTCACCCCCAAGCTCGTCGAAGACCTGACGTCAAACATCCCACCTCTACGTCCCGGAAGGCCAGCGAGGGCGAGAAAGTTTACGCCGACGACACAGATTGTCCGTCGGACGGCCATGGCCAGTTCGCGCACAGGTCTGGGACATACGGGGGCGCTTGGCTGCACGAGTATGACCGCGGTCAACGCGGCGAGGTGATGCGCTTCCTGGCCCGGGCACAGTTGCCCGAGCTCTTCCCCGGTGCGTAGCAGGGCATCCACAGGACGTAGGACGTCCTTCGCTGCCCGGTGATCCATGGCAGGCAGCAGATAGGCGCGGCGATGACGCCCCGGGGCCCGAGAGCGCCATCGCCAAGCGGCTCGTGTCGCCTTAGCCGACGTGATCGAACGGCAGCCGCAACCCAAGCCGGCCGCCGATCGGGAGGTTCCACTGTCGGATCAGGTCCAGCTCGGGGTCGGTCACGGCGCGCCGGTAGACGCGTACCTCGTCCAGCGTCCCACGGAAGCGGTCCACACCGTCCAACCGCTGTCCGACGTGGATTCCCGCGAGCCCGAACTCCTTGCCGAGGGTCACCGAACCGGCCGGCGCCGCCGCCGACGAGACCTGCACGCCGTCCACCAGGAGCCGGAGCTCGCCACGCACCCGCTGGAGCACCACGAAGTGCCACTGCCCGTCGTTGTACGCGCTCGGCGACTGTACGGTCACGTTGAACCGGTCGATGGAGAGGACCGCCCGGATGCGGTTGCTGGCCGGCTCGGCCCGCAGCCACAGCGCCGGCGGGTTGGTGCCCCGGTTCACCCGGTGGAACCAGAGGATCGTGTGCGCGCCGACCTGCTCCGAGTAGCGGATCCAGGAGGTCAGCGTGAAGTCCTTCGCGCCGAGGTCGATGGAGTCGTTGAACGCCACCTCCACCCGGTCGTCCACCCGGTCCAGGGCCAGCCCGTCGCCGAACCGCCCGTCGGTGGTCTGCGCATCACCGCGGACATACGCCTGGTTGCGGTAGGGCGACTTGTCCGGCGTCGTCGGGCCGGGCGCCGGGGGACCGGGGATGCCGGGCGGGGTGCCGTTCGGCGTCTCCAAGTACGCCTCGTTGAACCGCGCGAACCGGATCTGCTCGTACGGCGTGATGTTGCCGGCCTCGTACATCAGGGCCGCTTCGTCGCCGTCCAGACGCACCATGTCCGAGTACGCCGACGGCCCCCAGGAGAAGATCTTGCCCTCGTCCCAGGTCTCGAAGCGGCGCGCCTCGTCGTAGGACGACCGGATCCCCATCGCTTCCCGGGCGCCCGGGTGCATCGGCGAGGAGAAGAGGATGCGCCCGTCGCTGAACCGGAGCAGCGACGCCTGGATGTCGGTCGTCGCCAGCGCCGGCACGGTGCGGAACGGGGCGTCCCACGTCTCGCCGCTGTCGCTGCTGGTCGCGTACGCCCGGCTGCCCTCGTCGGTGCCGCGTTCGCGGGCCGAGGCGTAGATCCGCCCGTCGGTCAGCTCGACGACGGTGACCTCCTGGGCGATGACCGTGCCGTCGTCGCGGGAGGTCTCGGCGCCGATGTTCCAGGTCACCCCGCTGTCGTCGCTGTAGAGCAGGTGCGTGCCGTAGACGTGCTTGCCGACCCGGTCCCAGCTTTCGAAACTCGCCCCGACGACCAGCCGGCCGGCGTGCGGGCCGAGCTTGAGCTGGATGCCGTGCATCGGGCCGGTGGCGTACCAGAAGTTCCACTCCGGACGCTTGCCCTCGGTCATCTCCCTGGCGGCCGACCAGGTCGCCCCGTGGTCGTCACTGAACTGCACCCAGGGGTCGCGGTCACAGCCGTTCGGGCACGGCTCCCCACCGTTGTGGGTGCTCACCAGCACGACCCGCCCGGTGCGTTCGTCAACGATCGGCACCGGGTTGCCGTGGGTCGTGCCGTTGCCCTCCGAAATCACCTGCAGTGGTCCCCAGGTCCGCCCGGCGTCGGCGGAACGCCGCAGCACCAGGTCGATGTCCTCGTCGTCGCCGCAGTCCTTCACCCGTCCCTCGGCGAACGCCAGGAGCATGCCGTTCGTGGCCCGCACCACAGCGGGGATCCGGAAGCAGCCGTATCCGAAGTCGCCCTGTTTGTAGAGCACCTGCTCGTCCACGAAGGGAGCGGTGCCGGCGGTCGCGCCGGCCTCGAAGGTTTCCGCCGGCGCCGCGCTCGCCGGCACACCGAACGCGCTGACAAGTAAGCCCGCAAGCACCACTGCGGCGCCCGCCCGGCGGAGCCGGGAGCGAGGATGACCATCGTGCATGTCCTCGACCTTTCTGGCAGGAGAAGATCACGAGAGGACATCCTACGTCCAACGTCCTACGTTAAATAGATGGTGAACGTAGAATGTTCACCAGGGGGCGAGTGTGTCGCCCGGCTGGTAAAAGCGTGTCCGGTGCCACCCGCCGCCTCCGCTATGTCCTCGACCCGGACGTTGTCGAGGCCGCGCCCCAGCGCGAGCTGGACCGCGGCCTCGGACAGAGCGTCCCGGGTCTCCTGCTACTTGCGTTCGCGTAGCCCGGTCAGGCCTCCAGTTGGTCGCACTCCGCAAGAATCATCGTCCACGAGGCGGCGGGCAACCGCGCCGTCAGCCGGTCACCGTCAGCCTGTACGGTCAGCGGCCGCGGAAGGGCCTCCACCCGGTGCGGGTCGTCCCCGGCGGCGATCACCGAGGCCGACACCGGCCGGACCGCCGCCGGGAGCCGGACGGTGAGGTCGAGGTCCTGGTCGGGCGAGCGGTTGACGGCGAACAGCGCCACCTGGGACCCGTCGACGGTGGCCACCGCCGACAGCGCGGGCGCCTCGCCGTACCGTTCGGTCTCCAGGAGCGGCCCGGACGGCTCCACCCGCAGCACGGTGCCGCGCGCGTGCCGGGCCGTCAGCGCGAACGGGTGGAAGATCGTCTGACGCCAGGCCGGGCCGCCGGGCTCGGTCCTGATCGGCGCGATGATGTTGGCGAGCTGCGCCTGGCAGGCGATGCTCACCCGGTCGGCGTGCCGCAGCAGCGTGATCAGGAAGTCCCCCACCACCACGGCGTCGGCGGCGTTGAAGGTGTCCTCGATCAGCTCCGGCGCCTCCTGGAACGGCGAGCGCTCGCGTCCGGTGAACCGGCTCTGGTTCCAGACGTTCCACTCGTCGAAGGACAGGTTGATCTTCTTCTTGCGCCGGAGCTTCGCCCCGATGTGGTCGGCCGTGGCCACGATGGCCGAGATGTAGCGGTCCATGTCCACGGCGCTGCAGAGGAAGCCGGGCAGGTCGCCGTTCTCCTCGTAGTAGTTGTGCAGCGACAGGTAGTCGACCGCGTCGTAGGCGTGTTCGAGCACGGTGGCCTCCCACGCGCCGAACGTCGGCATCCCGCTGTTGGAGCTGCCGCACAGCACCAGCTCGATGTCGGGGTCGACGAGCCGCATGGCCTTGGCGGTCTCGTTCGCGAGCCGTCCGTACTCGTGCGCGGTCTTGTGGCCGATCTGCCAGGGTCCGTCCATCTCGTTGCCGAGACACCAGAGCTTGATCCCGTACGGGTTGGTCACTCCGTGTTTGACCCGCAGGTCCGACCACTGCGTACCCGAGGGGTGGTTGGTGTATTCGAGCAGGTCACAGGCCTCCTGGAGGCCCCGGGTGCCGAGGTTGACGGCCATCATCGGCTCCACCTCGGCGGCCCGGGTCCAGGTCATGAACTCGTTGAGCCCGAACGCGTTCGTCTCGATCTGCCGCCAGGCCAGGTCCAGCCGGGAGGGCCGGTCGGGGCCGACGCCGTCCTCCCAGCGGTAGCCGGAGACGAAGTTGCCTCCCGGGTAACGGACCACGCTCACGCCCATCTCGCGGGTCAGTTCCAGCACGTCGGTGCGGAAGCCGTTGTCGTCCGCCGCCGGGTGGCCCGGTTCGTAGATGCCGGTGTAGACGCACCGGCCCATGTGCTCGACGAACGAGCCGAACAGGCGCCGGTCGACGGGGGCGATGCGGAAAGAGGGGTCAAGGGTCAGGTGTGCTTGCGGCACAGGTCAGGCTCCTCGGTAGACGCGTACGTAGTCGAAGTCGGCGTTGACGGCCGGCTGGGCCCCTCCGTGGGCGACCAGGCCGATGCGCACGGCCGTGTCCTTGGGGAAGGTCCACACGCCGCCCCAGGTCCAGGTCTTGCCGTCGCGGCTGGATCCGGCGCGGAACTCGTGCTCCCCGTTGGCCGGGTCCACGTGGTGCGCCAGCCGCAGCCAGGTGGTCTTGGCGGGCGGGCCGACGATGTTTCCGCCGTAGGACAGGCGGCCGGCGAAGGTCAGCTCGCGGCCGTACTCGACCTGGCGGGTGTTCCAGATGGCGACCTGGGACAGGCGGGCGAAGTCGTCGTCGGAGGCGTAGGCGACCAGCCCGGCCTGCTGGTAGTTGCGGACGGCGTCCTCGCCCAGGTCGAGCGTGACCTTGGTCTCCACGACGTAGTCGCCCTTGGGGGCCTCGCGCAGCAGCACCGACGCCTTGTTGTCGGCCCCGACCAGGTCGGCGCCCTGGACGGGCCAGCGCAGCACGCCCTCCTCGATCTTGGCCGCGGCGTCCTGCCGCACCCAGGCCCAGCGGGAGCCGAGCGTTCCGTTGAACTCGTCGGCGTCCAGCAGCCTGCCCGTACGCGGCGTCGGCGCCGCCTTGGTGACGGCCTTGAACAGCGGGGCGGCGGAGACGTTGTCGAAGTCGGCGCCCCCGTCGGCGACCAGCCCGATCGGGCCGTTCGCGCTGCCCGTGACGGTGACGCTCGCCTGCGGGTCACGGAGCCGCGCTTCGGTCACCTCGGCGGTGATCGTCCGTCCCTTGACGGTGACGGCCAGGTTGTGCCAGGTCGCGGCCCCTCCGGGCAGCGCCACCGTACGGGACGAACCGCCCGAGGTCAGCGTCAACCCGTCGCGCGAAACGACCGCGGTCGTGCCGTCGATGCGAATCCCGGCGGACTTGTCCGTCTTGAGGTCGGTCTCGACGCGGACGTCCCCGCCGAGCGACGTGCGGCTGATGAGCGTGCCCTGGCCACGGACATATCCCTCCTGTACCGTCCAGCCGGCTGTGTTCCGCCAGCCCGACAGATCGCCCGCGAACCGATCGTCCACGACCCCGCGGGTCACCGGCGTCTCCCGCGACTGCTCGGAAGGTCCGGCCCCCGCACGCACGGCCGGCCAGCCGTCGATCCAGTCCAGCCGGTCCAGCAGCATGGGCCGCTCGTTGATCCCGTACGGCTCGTCCAGGAACGGGTCGCTTCGATCGATGGCGTGGTAGAGCATCCAGTCCTGACCGGAAAGGTCGGTGAGCTGGGCGTGGTGGCCGGTGCCGATGAAGCGGTTGCCGTTCTGGTCCAGGACAGGGGTGCCACCGGCGCGCGAGGCCAGCAGCGGCACGCCCTCGCGGTCGACGAACGGCCCGCGCGGGCTGGTCGAGCGCCCGGCCAGCACCGAGTAGCCGGTGGTCGGCCCGGCGCAGCAGTTCGCCGAGGAGCCGAGCAGGTAGTAGGAGCCGTCGTGGCGCACCACGTACGCGCCCTCGAACTTGTTGTCGATCGCGACCTGCTGCGGTTGCCCGGTGGCGTGCAGCCCGTCGGCGGACAGCTCGGTCACCCACAGGCCGCCGAAGAACCCGCCGAAGTACAGGTACTTGCGCCCGTCCACGTCGGTGAACTGCGAGGGGTCGATCGTGTTCCAGTACGAGTTGCCCGAGGGACGCGGAGCGACGACCGGGGCGTCGATGTGCGTCCACGGCCCGGTCGGCGTGGGTGCCGTGGCGGCGCCGATCGAGTAGTCCCAGTTGGCGGGCGTGGTGGCGGTGTCGGTGACGGTGAAGTACATGACGTACCGGCCGTCGAGGTAACGGATGTCCGGTGCCCAGAACAGACTGCCCGGCGCCGCGTACGACGGCAGGTTGTCCGGCCCGAACGCGTCGCCCACGTAGGTCCAGTTGACCAGGTCGCTGGAGCGGGCGATCGGCAGCCTGTGCAGGACCTTCTCGCCCTCGCGCAGCGGGTCCGACGTGCCGTAGGAGTACCAGTAGCCGTCCTGCCCGCGGATCACCGACGGGTCGGCGAAGGTGTCGGAGAAGGAGTTGGACACCGGATTGGTGAAGAGGGAGAGGATCAGCGTGGCGATGACAGCCAAGTGCATGGGTCAGCCTTTCAAGCCACTACGAGAGATGCCTTCGATGACGTACCGCTGGGTCAGACTGAAGAGGATCAGGACGGGGATGCTCGCCAGCACCGCGCCCGCCATGATCACCGGATAGTGGATCGTGTACGCGCCCTGCAGGATCGACAGGCCCGGCGGCAGCGTGAAGTACTCGGGACTGAAGATCACGTAGATCGGCCAGATGAAGTCGTTCCAGTTGGACAGGAAGCTCAGCACGGCCAGCGTGGCCAGCGCGGGCCGCGACAGCGGCAGCGTGATCCGCCAGAAGATGTGCCAGTGGTTGGCGCCCTCCATGAACGCGGCCTCGTCCAGCTCACGCGGCAGCCCGAGGAAGAACTGCCGCAGGAAGAACACCCCGAACGCGCCCGCCGCCCCCGGCACGATGAGCGCCGTCAGGCTGTCCAGCCAGCCGAGCTGGTCGACGATCAGGAACTGCGGGATGAGGAAGACGAACCCCGGCACCAGCAGCGTGCCGACGATCACCCCGAACATCAGCTTCTTGCCGCCGAACTCCAGCCTGGCCAGCGCGTACGCGGCCAGCGACGACACCACGAGCACCAGCAGCATGTGCCCTGTGGCGGCGATGAGACTGTTGGCGAACCAGCGCAGCACCGGTGTGTCCGTGGTGCCCTGGAAGACCGTCCCGTACGCGGACGTCGTCGGCTCGGCGGGCAGCAGCGTGGGCGGCACCCGGGTGGCCTCGGTCTGCGTCTTGAACGACACGCCCAGGGCCCACACCAGCGGCCCCACGAACAGCACGGCGAGGGCCAGCAGGCCCGTGTAGCGCTTCATGACCGGGTCCTGAACAGCCGGAAGTTGACCACGCTGACCAGGATCAGCAGCAGCGTGAGCAGGTAGCTCATGGCCGAGGCGCTGCCCATCTTGTACTCTCTGAGCCCCTGCTGGAGCATGTACATGATCGCGGTCCGCGTTTCCCCGCCCGGCGCTCCCTGGGTCAGCAGGTACGACTGCCCGAACATGTTCGCCGAGGCCAGGATCGTCGTCGTCACCACGAACAGCGCGACGGGCCGCAGCCCCGGCAGCGTGACGTGGACGAACGCGCCCCACCGCCCCGCGCCGTCCACCTTCGCCGCGTCGTACAGCTCGCGCGGGATGTCCTGCATCCCGGCCAGGTAGATCACCGCGTTGAACCCGAGCGTCCACCAGACCGTCACCCCGACCAGCGCGATCCAGGCCCACGGCGTCGCGGTGGTCCAGGGGATCGGCGTGCCGAGTATCCAGTCGACCAGGCCGAGGTTCGGGTCGAGCAGCAGCCGCCATATCAGGCACACCACCGCCACGCCCAGCACGAACGGCGCGAAGAACAGCCCCCGGAACAGCGTCCTGCCCCGGAAGGGCCGGTTGAGCAGCAACGCCACCCCGAGCGGCAGCACGACCAGGAACGGCACGCTGAACACGGTGAAGATCCCGGTCGCCCGCATCGACATCCAGAAGTCGCCGTAGACGGGCGACTGGTCGTCGAACAGCGCCGTGTAGTTGTCCAGGCCGACGAACGGCTTGCCCTCGAGCATGTAGTCCCAGTCGTGCAGACTCACCCAGATCCCGAACAGGGCCGGGGCCAGCACGAACACGGAGAACAGGATCAGGTACGGCGCCAGGAACAGGTACGGCGTCGCCTTGCCCGATCGGGGAACGCGCACGTCCCGCCCCGCCGCCTTCTTCGCCGAGATCGCGACCATCAGGCGCCGTACTTCTTCCGGTTGGCCTCAAGGATCTTGTCGGCCTTGGCGGCGGCCTCCGTGAGCGCGTCCTTGGGGCTCTTCTTGAGCAGGATCGCCGCGTTGATCGCCTGGTCGACGACCGCGGAGGCGTCCCCGATGCCCGCCACCGACGGCAGGAAGTACAGGTAGTCGATCTGGGTGCCGATCGTGGCCTGCTCCTTCAGCGCCGCGAACTCCGCGCTGTCGCGGATCGACTTGCGGGCCGGCACCTGGCCGCCCTTGGCCCACTCCAGCGAGTGGCCGCTGATCCAGTTGATGAACACCTTGGCCGCGGTCAGCTTGTTCTGGTCGGGCGTACGCTGCTTGAACACCACGAACTGGTGCGAGCCCGCCCACGCCGCCGGCTTCGCCCCGATCTGCGGGAGCGGCGCGACACCCCACTCCAGGTTCTTGATCTCCTTGAGCGTGTTGATGGACCAGATGCCGTTCCAGTTGAACGCGGCCTTGCCGTTCTGCAGGGCGATGAAGTCGGCGTCCTGGCCGACGTTCTTGGGGCTGTAGCCCTTGTTGACGAGGTCGACGAGCCAGGTCAGGGCATGCACGCCGGGGTCCTCGGCGAAGCGCGAGACGCCGGCGTCGTCGGCGAAGAGCTGGCCGCCGTTCTGGTAGAGCAGCGTCCCGAACTGCATGCTTCCGGTGAACGGGAACGGCGTGGCCCAGTGCCCCTGGATGCCCGCCTTCTTCAGCGCCTCCAGCGCCGTCATGTACTCCTCGCCGGTCTTGGGCGGCTGCTCCGGGTCGAGCCCGGCCTGCTTCATGACCGTCTTGTTGTAGAACATGCCGAGCGGGTGCACGTCGAGCGGGATCGAGTAGCGCGCGCCCTTGTAGGCGCCGGCCTTCCAGACCGGCGGGGAGAAGTCCGCCTCGGTGAGGCTGAGCGCGTTGGCCACGTCGTCGAGGGGCAGGACCACCTGCCGTGCGGCGTTGGTGGCGACGCTGTCGACGTGCATGATGCCGAGGTCAGGGCCTTGACCTGCGGAGACGGCCGCGGGAACCTTCGCGTAGTAGTCGGCCCACTGGTAGACGTTCATCGACACCTTGATGTTCTGGTGCTCGGCGTTGAACTGGTCCACCAGCTTCTTCATGACCGGGCCGTCGCCGCCGGTGAAGCCGTTCCAGAACTTCAGCGAGACCGAGGGACCGGTGTATTCGGTGGCCGCCGCCGTGGTGGCCGGCGCCTGTGCCTGCTTGGGGCCGCCGCCGCCTCCGCCGCAGCCCGCGGCGCCGATGACCAGCGCGCCGAGGCCCAGGCCCAGTGCGCGCCGCCTGGAGAGGTTGTCGAGGGACATGCCAGATCACTCCTGCCCATGAGGTTAGGGACGTTCTACATCGTTGGTTCCAACGTTGTAAACTGGCTGGCGTCAGTTCGTTACATCGTTGTAAAACAGGTAGGGTGCCGATGGCGAAGGGGGCATGGTGCGGCCGAGGTTGAAGGACGTCGCCGAGTTGGCCGGGGTGTCGATCAAGACCGTGTCCAACGTGGTCAACGACTATCCCCATGTCAGTGACGAGACACGCGCCCGGGTGGAGGCGGCGATAGCCGAGCTCTCCTACCGGCCGAACCTGTCGGCGCGCAGCCTGCGCGCGGGCCGCTCCGGCGTGGTCGCGCTGGCGGTGCCCGACCTGGACAACCCCTACTTCGCCGAACTGGCCACGAACGTCATCGAGGCGGCCGACCGGCGAGGCTGGACCGTGCTCATCGACCAGACCCAGGGCGACCGGGCCAAGGAACGCGTGGTGATCTCCGGGATCCGCGACCACCTCATCGACGGGCTGCTGTTCAGCCCGCTCGCGCTCACGGCCAAGGACCTGGCCGGGCGCGACGAGGGCACGCCGATGGTGCTGCTCGGAGAGCGCATCGGGACGGGCCGCTCGCCCTACGATCACGTCGGCATCGACAACGTGGCCGCCGCGCGGGCCGCCACCCTGCACCTGGCCGAGCGTGGCAGGCGCAGGATCGCCGCCATCGGCGTGCAGCGCACGGCCGTCGCCGTGACGGGCCGCCTGCGGCTGAAGGGCTACCAGCAGGCGCTCGCCGAGGCCGGCGTCCCCGCCGATCCGTCACTGGTCGCGCCGGTCGCACGCTGGGGGCGCGCCGACGGCGCCGAGGCCATGAGCCGCCTGCTCGACTCCGGCGCGCCGGACGCGGTCTTCTGCTTCAACGACGTGCTCGCCCTGGGCGCCCTGCGGACGCTGCTCAAGCGGGGGTACGAGGTGCCGGGCGACGTGATGGTGATGGGGTTCGACGACATCGAGGACGGCCGGTTCGCCACGCCCACACTGTCGACCGTGGCGCCCGACAAGGCGCTGATCGCGCAGTCGGCGGTGGACCTGCTGGCCGAGCGGCTGAGCGGCGGGACGGACAAGGCACACGAGGTGTGCGTGCCGCATCGACTGGCATTTCGGGAGAGTACGGATTTGCCGGGAAAGGGGCATTCCCGAACGCTCAACTAGAACAGCCCTCGATATTCACCACTACACAAGCCCCAGCTCACCTCTCCAGTCAGGAACGTAAAAGTTCCCACAAGAGAGACGCCCGTGACGGTGCGGTGCCGGGGTTTCGCGGGCGCGGGGCGTTGGCGCGGATCGCGTCATAACGGCTATGTCCGCCGGAAGGGCAAAACGACATTTTCGCGGCGCAAAGCCCGGCAGGGGAGCTACTCGGCATGGCTCCGGGTGGTAAAAATCCAGGTCACAAGCCCTCTTGAGGGGCAGGTTCGGGGAGCCCGAGGTGTTGTAGCGGGAGCGGGGTCAGCATCGGTCCCCGCTGAAGCCAGAATCCTAGGAGAGCACCATGTCAATTCTGTCCCTCTTCGGTCTGACCCGTCCGCCGATCCCTAAGCCTCCTGGGCTGTCTGGGGATACGAGCGATAGTGCGGCACTCGCGCGCCGTCGCCGCCGTCACCGCCACTGAGCTCGACACCTGACCCAGAAAGACGCTCGGCTGGGAAACCCCCCGCCGGGCGTCTCGTTGTGTTCCCCGCCGCCGGCGACTGAAGAGGAGCCTCTGCTCACGCCAGGTTCTCGGCGCATGTGGTGAGGAGGGTGGCCAGTTGGCGTACGTCGCCGGGCGGAAGGGTGATGAGCATGCGGCTCTCCACCTCCATCACGATCCTTTCCGCCTGGTCCAGCATGAGCCGGCCGGAGTCGGTGAGGGTGACCGGCAGGGCCCGGCCCGCCGACGGCTGTGCGGCGACGGAGGCCAGCCCGGCCTCCTTCAGCCCGGTGAGCACGTCCCGCAATGACTGGCGAGTGACGAACGTACGACGGGCGAGCTCGGCGGCCGGCGCCCCGGGCGCGTCGGCCAGCGCTCGGAGCACCGCGTACTGGGACATGGACAAGCCCACGCTGCGCAGTTGTTCCTCGCAGGCTCTGCGGAACGCCTGCTGGACCTGCTTGACCAAGTAGCCGATGCGTTCATCGAGTTGACTCATGACAGGAACCTTACACATAATGAGGAATGTAAGGATCCTGACATGAGGAGGAACTCCATGGCCACGACCATCACCCTGAACGCGCCGGTCGCCACGCTGATCAACGTCTTCACCGTCCAGAGCAGCCGGCAGCGCGAGCTCGTCGAGCTCCTGACCACCGCCACCGAAGAGGTGATGCGGCATCGGCCGGGATTCGTCGCCGCGAACATCCACGCCAGCACCGACGGCACCAGGGTGCTCAACTACGCCCAGTGGGGGAGCGCGGCGGACTTCGAGGCCATGCTGGCCGACCCGGAGGCCCAGGTGCACATGAGGCAGGCGGCCGCGATCGCCGACCACTACGACCCGCACCTGTACACCGTCGAGTCGGTGCACCACCAGTAAGGGACGGGCGGTTGGCCTCATGTGAGGCTGGAGGCTGTGGGGTGCACAGCCTCCTGAGGGCTGCCAGGCCTACCGTGGTCGCCATGACGTATCGGGTCGCGATGGACATTGGCGGCACCTTCACGGATGTGGTCTGCTACGACGAGCGGACCGGCGCGGTAGTCGCGTCGAAGGCGCCCAGCACGCCCGGGGATCTGGCTGAGGGGGTGTTCGCCGCGCTGGGATCGGTGGTGGCCGACCTCACTGAGATCTCCTTTTTCGTACACGGCACCACACAAGGGCTGAACGCGCTGCTGGAACGCAAGGGCGCCAAGGTGCTGCTGCTGGCCGGCCAGGGAGCCGGGCACGCCTACCACATCGCGCGTGGCAACCGCACGCGCATGTTCGACCTGCGGTATCGCAAGCCGGTGCCGCTGGTGCCGCGCGAGCACATCGTGGAGGTCGGCGGCCGGCTGGACTGGCGGGGCGGTGAGCTGACCGCGCTGGACGAGCAGGCGGTACGGGGGGCCGCGCGGCGGGCGTTGGCCGAGGGCTTCGACGCGGTGGCGGTGTGCCTGCTGTTCTCCTACGCCAACCCCGAGCACGAGGTGCGCGCGGCGGAGATCCTCCGCGAGGAGCTGGGTGAACGGGTGCTGGTAGTGCTCAGCCACGAGGCGGCCCGGGAATGGCGGGAGTACGAGCGGACCTCCAGCGCGGTGCTGGAGGCCTACACCGGTCCGGCGGTGCGCCGGTATCTGGCCGGCATCGAACGACGGTTCGCCGAGCGGGGACTTGGCGTGCCGGTGCACGTCATGCAGTCTTCCGGTGGGCTGGTCAACGCTTCGCACGCGATGCGCCGGCCGTTGCAGACGCTGCTGTCTGGGCCGGTCGGTGGCACGATGGGCGGGGTGGCGCTGGCCCGGCTGCTGGGTGGTCGCCGCAATGCGATCTGCGTGGACATGGGCGGCACCTCGTTCGACGTCTCCCTGGTGATGGACGGCCGGCCCGACATCACCAGCGAGGCCTCGATCGAGGGTTTCCCGGTGCTGATGCCGCTGGTGAACCTGCACACGATCGGCGCGGGCGGCGGATCGCTGGCCTATGCCGAGGCGGGGGCGCTGCGGGTAGGCCCGCAGTCAGCCGGCGCGGTGCCCGGCCCGGCCTGCTACGGGCGCGGCGGTACCCAGCCGACGGTGACCGACGCCAACGTGGTGCTGGGGCGGGTGGATCCGGAGTGGTTCGCCGGCGGGCTGATGAGCCTGGACGTGGAGGCGGCGCACCGGGCCGTGGCCGCGCTGGCCGGGCAACTGGGGATGGAGCCGGTGCGGCTGGCCGAGGGCATCTGCCAGGTGGCCAATGCCAAGATGGCGCAGGCGATCCGGACGATCACCGTGGACCACGGGATCGAGCCGCGCGAGTTCGCGCTGCTGGCCTTCGGCGGAGCGGGCGCGATGCACGCGGTGTTCATCGCGCGGGAGCTGGGCATCGGCGAGGTGGTCGTGCCACGCTTCCCCGGCGCGTTCTCCGCCTGGGGCATGCTGGAGGCCGACGTGCGGCGGGATCTGACCGAGCCGCATTTCCGCGGCCAGGAGTCGCTGGACGGACCGGCGATGGCGACGGCGCTCGCCGCGCTGGAGGCCTCCGCGCTGGCGGAACTGGCGGCCCAGGGGGTCCCGACGGCACGGCGGCGCGTGGAGCACGCCGTGGACATGCGGTACGAAGGTCAGGACTACACCCTCACCATCCCACTGGAAGGCGCCGACGAGTCCGCGGCGCCGGACTTTCTGCCGCGCGTCGCCGCGCGGTTCGCCCAGGCGCACACCGCCCGCTACGGGCATGCCACGCCGGAGGCGCCGGTGGAGGTCGTGATGCTGCGCTCGACGGGGCTGGGCACCTTTCCCCGCCTGGCGGCCGCGTCGCCAGAGGTGGAGGAGCGGGCGGCGGTGACGCGGCAGGTCGTTTTCGACGGGGTGACGCACGGGACGCCGGTGGTACGCCGGTCGGCGCTGGCCGGCGAGCTGGCGGGCCCGGCGATCGTGGTGGAGGAGACGGCCACCACGGTCATCCCGCCAGGCTGCGTGGCTTCGGTGGACGAGTTCGGATTCCTCATCATCAAGGTGGCGCCATGATCGACCCGGTCACGACAGAGATCATTCGCTGCGCGTTGCTGCAGGCGGCCGAGGACATGAACGCGACGTTGATCCGCTCGTCGTACACGCCGGTGATCTACGAGGCCAAGGACTGCGCGGTGGCGTTGCTGGACCGCGACCACAACGTGCTGGGCCAGTCGTCGGGGTTGCCGATCTTCCTGGGCAACCTGGAGGTGTGCACGCGCGAGACGGAGGCGCTGTACGGCAGGCAGGTGTGGCAGGAAGGAGACGTGTGGGTGCTCAACGACTCCTATATCGGCGGCACCCATCTCAACGACGTCACGGTGTACGGGCCGATCTTCGTTGACGGCGCGTTGGCGGGTTTCGCGGCGTCGCGGGCGCACTGGCTGGATGTGGGGTCGAAGGATCCGGGCGGGTCGATGGACTCCACCTCCATCTTCCAGGAGGGGCTCAGGCTGGGTCCGGTGAAGATCTACGCCGGTGGCCGGCCGTGCCGTGACCTGCACGAGGTGATCGCGCGTAACACGCGTTTCCCGCACGCCACGCTGGGCGACATGCGGGCGCAGGTGGCGTGCGCGATGACCGGGCAGCGGCGGCTGGCCGAGATCGTGTTGCGCTGGGGGCTGGAGACGGTCATGGCGGCGCGGGATGAGATCTTCGTGCAGACCGAGCGGCTGGAGCGGGAGGCCATCACCGCCATTCCCGACGGCGTCTACAGCGCCGGAGGATTCCTCGACAACGACGGCATTTCGCTGGATGTGCCGCTGCCGGTGAACGTCACGGTGACCGTCGCCGGGTCGGATATGTCGGTTGATCTGAGCGACTGTGCTGATCAGGCGGAGGGGCCGGTCAACTGCGGCGCTGCGCAGGCGGTGGCGGCCGCCCGCGTGGCCTTCAAGCTGCTGGTCTCCGGCGAGGTGCCGCTGAACGGCGGCTCCTTCCGTCCGCTGCGGGTGATCACCCGGCCGGGGTCGATGCTGGCCGCCCGGTCCCCGGCCGCCTGCCAGTACTACTACTCCCATCTGGGGCTGCTGATCGATCTGGTGGTCAAGGCCCTGGCCGGGGTGCTGCCGGGCAAGGCGGCCGCCGCCTCGTACGGCGACTCGATGATCGTGCAGTTCTCCGGCACCGACCCGCGTACCGGCAAGCTGTACGTCTCCCAGGAGGCCACCGTCGGTGGGTGGGGTGCCTGGGACGGTGGCGACGGCGAGAGCGCGCTGATCAACAGCGTCAACGGCGACCTGCGTGACATGCCGATCGAGGTGCTGGAGACGCTCTTCCCGGTGCGGGTGCACCGGTATGAGCTCCGCCCCGGCTCCGGCGGCGCCGGTCGCTGGCGTGGCGGCGACGGGGTGGTGCGCGAGTACGAGTTCCTCGGCCCGACCTCGCTGTCGTTGTGGTTCGAACGCTCGGTCACTCCGGCGTGGGGGCTGGCCGGTGGCCACGCGGGTGTGCCGCCACGGGTGACGTTGAACCCGGGTACGGCGGGCGAGCGGGAGGTACTGAAGGTCAACGCCCTGCCGGTGCGGGCCGGTGACGTGCTGCGGTGCGAGTCCGGGGGTGGCGGCGGGTACGGCATGCCTGGTTGAGTCCGGTCTCCGGGGCGCGGGACGGCCGCTTGATCAGGCGTGGGCGGCTCAGTGCCGCGCACCATAGGACCGCCCCCTTCCTGTTCGGCTGTGCACCGCGCATCGACGCGCGGTGCTGCCTGTGCACCACGCACTGGCCGTCAGTGTATGAGCAGATCAGAGGGTGTTTTCGCGGCAGTCCGCATCGCCTCGCCTACGGCAAGGGCGCCGGAAGCCGCGCGGGCCCGGGGTATCGACCGAGCCCGGCGGTAGGGGATGCAGGGTTCGCGCTTGCGTGAGCATTCACTGCTGCGGAAACACCCGAAATCCGGGATTGATGCGCACCGGGTTTTCGGGTTCTGGATACGTAGCGTCACGGTCCCTCAGCAGCCTCACCATCTGGCCATGAGTGTGTGTGGCTGGTGAGAAGATCGGGGGTGCTCCGAATGGCAAACGCAGTACTCGCGAGATTACCGGAACCGCTGCACGCGCTTGCGCTGAAGCACCGTGAACTGCTGAAGTTCGCGGTGGTGGGTGGAACAACGTTCTTAGTGGACAACACGGTGTTCTATGGGCTGAAGCTGACCATTTTGGAACCGAAGCCGGTGACCGCGAAGGTCATCGCGGTGCTCGTGGCGACGATCGTGTCCTACGTGTTGAATCGCGAATGGTCGTTCCGGACCAGGGGCGGCCGCGAGCGCCGTCACGAGGCGGCGCTGTTCTTCCTGGTCAGTGGCGTCGGTCTGGTGCTCAGCTCCGCGCCGCTATGGATCTCCCGGTACGCATTCCGCCTGGAGATCCCGGACGTGAGCCTGGTGGCCCAGGAGATCGCCGATTTCGTGAGCGCGCAGATCATCGGCACGCTGATCGCCATGGTCTTCCGCTTCTGGGCGCTCCGGAAGTGGGTCTTTCCCGATGAGAAGGCCCAGTCCGGCCGTGTGCGGCTGGCTCCCACTCCCGATCCCGCGGACGAGGCGGCTTGATGGCAGCGAATCCGCCCACTCTGGCTTGCTGACGCCTCCGGCCGTTCGCCAAGCGCCTCGCCCTGTCCTGCCGTATCCGGAGCGTACGGATCTACGGCATGTCCCACTCCACGGCTCGCAAAAGTCCCGTAAGTCCGACATCGCGGAACGTTATCAAAGCTCATGATCAGCCGCGCGGGCCCGGGGTATCGACCGAGCCCGGCGGTAGGGGAGGCGGCTATTGGTATGCGCTGGCTTGGAGGGTGTAGAGGTCGGCGTACAGGCCGTCCAAGGACATGAGGGTGGCGTGGTTGCCCTGCTCTGTCACCTTGCCGTGCTCCAGGACGTAGATGCGGTCGGCGTAGCGGACGCTGGCCAGCCGGTGGGTGATCAGCAGGACCGTGCGTCCGTCGGAGTGGCCGCGGATGCGTTCGAACAGGGCGTGTTCGGCGCGGGCGTCGAGGGCGGCCGTGGGTTCGTCGCAGATGAGCAGGGCCGCGTCGCGGTGGAAGCCACGGGCGACCGCGATGCGCTGCCACTGGCCGCCCGACAGCTCGTGGCCGTCCTTGAAGCGCCGGTCGAGCAGGGTGCGGTAGCCGAGCGGGAGGTCGGCGACGACCTCGTCGGCACCGGCCACCTCGGCGGCCGAGTGCAGGGCGGCATCGCCTTTGTCGGTGCCCATGGTGATGTTGTAGCGGGCGGTGAGCGGCCAGCGGGTGTGGTCCTGCGCGATGACCGCGGTGCGCAGGCGGAGGTCATCGGGGCTGACCTCTTTGAGGTTGGTCTCGTCCCAGGAGACGGTGCCGCTGTCGGGCTCGTACAGGCCGGCCAGGATCTTGGCGAGGGTGGTCTTGCCCGAGCCGTTCTCGCCGACGAAGGCGACGATCTCCCCGCGTTTGATCTCGATGGACACGTCGCAGAGGGCGGGCTCGTCGGCGCCCGGGTAGGTGAAGGTCACGGCGTCGGCGATGATGCGTTGGAAGGCTTCGGGGGCCGTGAGCGGGCGGGGGCCGGGGAGGCGGCGTTCGGCGTCGGCACAGAACTCCAGGAAGTCGGTGAAGTAGAGGCCCTGCTCGTAGAGGCGGTTGGTGGCGTACATCAGGTTGCTCAGGGACTGCTGGGCGGATCTGATCGCCAGGACGGCGGTGCCCGCCACGGCGAGCGGGATCGCGGCGATGGCCAGCAGGATGCCGAGCGCGACATAGACCAGGCCGGTGCCCAGGCCGCCGAAGGACTCGCCCACGAGCCGCGCCACCGTCTCCCGTCTTGCCAGCCGCAGCAGGACGTCCTGCTCGGCCTTGGCCACCGCGTCGTACATGCGCAGCAGGAAGCCGCGCATCGTGAACGAGCGGACCTCCGCGGCGGACTCGCGATCGGCCAGCAGCTCGGCGATGATCCACTTACGGCGGCGGGCCGGGATGAGCGCGTGCATCGTCATGTAGCGCATCCGCGCGCTACGGATCGCGGCCCAGGCGTCGGGCAGCACGGCCAGCAGGAGCAGCGGCAGCAGCACCGGGTGGAGTACGCCGAGGACGCCGGCCACGGCCGTGATGCCGACCGCGGCGGTCACCACGTCGATGGCCGAGGTCACCACCGAGTCGGCCACCGCCACGCCCCGCATGTTGGCGCGTTCGAGGGAGTCGTGGAAGTCGGGGTCGTCGTAGGCGACCAGGTCGACGCGGCTGGTCAGGCCGTAGAGCCGCTCCTCGGTGAGCCGGGAGATCTGGGGGGTGAGGCGGGATTGCGCCCAGCCGGCGCCTGCCTGCATGGCGGTGCGCAGCGCGGCGGCGGTGGCGACCAGGGCGAGGCTGGGCAGCGCGGCCGTCACGCGGTCGGGTGTGGGCCCCTGGCTGAACAGGGCGGCGAGCACGCCGGTGGTGGCCAGCAGCCCGAACGCGGTGAACACCCCGCCGAGCAGGTTGAGCGAGATGGTGGCCAGGGCGTCGCGCGGGCTGGCTCCCCACGCCATGCGCATCGCCTGGCGCACGAGCGAGGGCAGTCGGCGGGCGATGGTCAGGAAGCTGACCTCCGCCATCTTGTCGGTGTGGGCATGCCAGTCGGCGACGGAGATCTCGCCGAGTTCGAGAGGCTCATCAGACATACGCACAGTGTGCGCTCGGACACTGACAGTTTCCGTGCGCGAGGCGGCCTGGGGGAATCGGCGCAGTAGCAGGACTCCTAGTGGGGTGGTGGTTCCTCCGCCGGCGGCGACGGCTGCGGGCCGTGCCGACCACGAAGGCGAACATCAGCGACGAGGTGACGGTGACGATCACGCCGCGGACCCAGACCGTGTCGTTCACCATCCCGGGGTCGTCGCGCAGCAGGTAGGCGGCCACGAGGGTGAGCACGCTGAGGACGAAATAGCAGCCGACGAGGACCTTCATGCCGCGGAACGCCGTCAGGCTGCGCGGATGGTTCAGGTCCTCATCGGCTGTCGCGCGCGAAGGCGGGGAGTTCGTGGGATGGCGCATGCCTTCAGCGTCGCAACGCCCCGCCCGCCCGCGCATCGGCCGTTCTCATGACTCGACGGCTGAACCGCCCGATCAGCCGGACGGCTGAGCCGATCCACCGATCGGCTGAGGGCTGCCCGTCTCCGCCTCGGTGAAGACGTAGACGTAGGGGTGGTGCGGCCGTACCGATCCGTCGGCGGCGGCTCGGGCCAGGGCGAGCGCGCCATCGGCCGAGGTCCCTCGCGGTGGCCTGAAGCGAGCGTCGGGGAGCAGGGTCCGGACCGTGTTCTGGAAGGGCTCCATCAGCAGGTCCGCGGCGTCGAAGAGGCGGCCGCCCCAGGAGAAGACCGGTTCGAGTCCGGACGCGGCGGCCACCGCGGTCTGGCCGAGCTGCCGGCCGGCCTCGGTCCAGATCTGCCGGGCCACCGGGTCCCCGTCGCGTGCCGCCTCGCCGACGTACGGCGCGAACGAGGCGAAGTGGTGGGCCGCCGACCCCGAGGCGTAGACCAGCGCCACCAGCTCCGAGGGGTGCCCGAAGCGGGCCGTCAGGTGCTTGAGAAGAGCGGCCGATCCGCCGACCCGGCCGTCATGCGCGCGCAGCGCCGCGTGCAGGCCCCGCATTCCGATCCAGGCGCCGCCGCCGTGGTCGCCGAGCAGGTATCCCCACCCGTCGGACTGGTTCCAGACGCCGGCCAGGTCGGTGCCGAGGGTGATGACGCCCGTGCCCGCGGCGACGACGACTCCGGGCTGGAAGCCGAGCGCGCCGACGTGCGTGGTCACCATGTCGCCGGTGACCACGAGCGCGCCCAGGCCGAACCGATCGCGCAGCGCGTGCCAGAGCGTGCTCGGGTCCCGGACCAGGCCGGGCAGCCCGGTCGTGCCGATCGCCATGCCGGCGAACCGGTCGATCTCCAGGTCGCGTACGGCCTCCTCGATGACCCGGGTGATCCGTATCGCGAGCCGATCGAGGTCGACCCTGCCCTCCTCACGCGGTACCGGAGACGCGTCGTCCCCGGCCGCGCTCGACCCGCCGGCCTCGATCCGTACCCTGATCCCGCCACCGCCGACGTCGACGCCCGCGAAGCTCATCTAGCGCCCGCCCAGTGCGGCGACGGCCGCCCGGACGCCCGGGTGCTGTTCCAGCGCGGTCCGCGCCTGTTCGGGGGAGCAGCCGGTGAGCAGCCGTACGAGAGCCTGCGGGATGTTCCCGCCCGCGTCGGTCAGGACCGCGCGGCAGCTCGCCTCGTCCTCGCCTGTCGCCTCGACGAGCAGCCGCACCGCGCGCTCGCCGAGCTTGCCGTTGGTGGCGACCAGCCCGACCATGAGGTTCCCGTACGTCCGGCCGGCCTTGATCATGAGAGCCGTCGAGAACGAGTTGAGGATCACCTTCGTCGCCGTGCCCGCCTTGAGCCGGGTGGAGCCGGTCAGCGCCTCCGGCCCGGTGGCGGCGACGACGGTGATCTCGGCCAGCTCGCGGAGCGGGGCGTCCGGGTCGCAGGTGACCAGCACCGTGAGAGCGCCGGCGGACCGGGCCACGCGGAGCGCGCCGGCCACGTACGGAGTCGACCCGGACGCCGTGATCCCGATCGCCACGCTGGTCTCGTCGAGGATCGCGGCGTCGGCGGCGCCCAGCGCCTCGGAGTCCTCGCGATCGACGGACGAGTCGGCGACGGCGGCGGGCCCACCGGCGAAGTGGGCGGTGAACAGCTCACGCGCCACCCCGAAGGTCGGGGTGATCTCGGTGGCGTCCAGCACCGCCAGCCGCCCCGACGCGCCGGCGCCGAAGTAGTGCACCGTTCCGCCCCGGCTCAGGCGGAGATGTGCTTCGTCCACCGCCCGGGCGAGCGGGTCGATGGCCGCGCCGACGGCCTCGACCGCCCGGGCGTCCTCCTCCTGGAGCAGCCGGAGCACCTCACGGGACTCCAGGGTGTCGATGTCGGCGGTGCGTGGATTCCGGCGCTCGGTCGGCGGTACCACCTGGGGCATCGTTCTCCTCATCGATCGTTTTCTGAAGTCTGGGCCGCGTAGGCGGTGAACAGCCGGCGTGACTCGGTGGCGAGGTCGCCCAGGTCCGCCGGCGCGGGCGCCGGCCCTTCCCGCAGGAAGGTCTCGGCCCGTTCACGGAGCTGTTCCTGGAGATCCGCCTCGGGGGCGGCGCCGGGCGTGGCGAGCGCGCGGTCGAGGCCGCGCGCCCACAACTCCCAGCGATCGCGGTAGTAGCCGCCGACGAGCCCGCTCCAATGGCGTCCCGCGTAGTCGTCGAGCAGGGGACTGTCCGTGGAGCCCCACACCGTGATGATGCGGCGGGCGTTGTCCAGCAGGACGTCTCGGTCGGCCGGGTCGGCGGCCCACGACAGGGCCTTGGACTCCCAGTGCTGGAAGGTGTACTCGGGCCGGGTGGCCAGCATCCGGTCGAGGTCTTCGAAGACGCGCAGGAACCGGGCGATCTCCGGCAGGTCAGGCGTACCGCGCGACACCGACTGCTCCACGGCGTCGAGGTAGTAGCGGTCGGCGACCCTGGCCATGAACGCGATCCCCACCTCGGCGAGATCGTGCCCCAGCGGGCCGTCCGCCAGGTCGCGGTCGTGCTCGGCCACCTCGATCAGCCGTTCCCAGGCCTCCGCCAGCACGGCCGGCTCGTACCAGAGGGCCTGGGTGACGTCGGCGCGTGCCCGCTCCATCCCCGTGTAGGAGGGCTTGGCGGTGAGGATGCCGTTGAACTGCGCGGGGTAGATCCGCCGGCCTCGGGGGTCGTAGACGGAGTTCAGGAGCCCGTGCCAGGCGGTCCGCAGTGCGGCCGTGCCCCTGCCATAGCGCTGGGTCACGAAGGCGTCGAGCCAGGCGTCGAGGTCGGTGACCTGGTTCCAGATCTGGTCGGCCACCAGCTCGAAGAAGACGGGGTTGTTGCGGGTGGCCTCCATCGACAGGCCGAGGCCGGCGGGCGGGTTCGGCGCCGCCAGGGCGGTGTCGACCGAGGCCGGGACTCCGCGCAGGTCGGCGACCGGATCGGTGCGGCCGCCGAAGTTGAGCAGCGCGCACCAGAGCCAGGGCTTGCCGGCGAACTGCTCGAAGCGCTGCCACAGCGGGTCGTACTCCGCCCACAGGTCCGCGATGAGCATCCGGTCATCCGGAATCGCGTCGAGAAAGGCGGTGACGCGGTCGTCGGTCCAGAAGTCCCGCTGGTAGGAGAACGGCCAGGCCTGCATGACCCAGACCGCGTCCGGATCGGCGGCCCGCAGACCGGCCAGCGTCGCCGCCGCCACGGCTCCGGGGAAGGCCGGGTCGGCGTCGACCGGGATCATCTCGATGAACGGATCGGCGGCGTACCGGTGATCGGTGCCGAAGAACTTGATCTGCGTACGGGTGATCTCGGCGCTCAGCCGCTCGTAGAGCGGGTCGGCCGGGTCGAGGACCCAGGTCTCGAAGCCCTGCCAGTCGCGGCGGCTCGCTCGCGCCGACCCGGCGATCTCGGGCGGGACGTGCCCGGTGAAGGCCGGAAGGATGGGCGTCATGCCGAAGGCGCGCTCGCGGTCGAGGACGCGCGCCCCGAGCTCGCGATGGCGCTCGATCCAGGACGCGGAGAGCGGACCGGCGAAGCCGTCCAGGCAGCCCATGAACTGGAACGGCAGGTAGCCTGGGCCGCCCAGAAAGCCGCGGATGGTCTGGTCGTCGAGATCGAGCAGGGAGTAGGCGGCGTGCAGCACGGCCTCGTGGCCGGTGATGGCGAGCGGCATGGTGATGCCGTGCAGGGCCATCCAGTCGATCTCGCGCTCCCAGTCGGCCCAGTCCCAGTAGGGCATCGTGTAACTGAACGTGCAGAAATTGAAGTAGTAGCCGTCCTGGACCCGGGCCGCGCCCCGCCGGGGCGGGCTGTCCGTAAGGGACGTCAGCCTCAGCGGCAGCACGGTGTCCCAGCCCACGGACAGACCGCAGCGTTCCCGCAGATAGTGATGGAGAGCGACGGACGCGCTCACACCATCCGTCGCGGCGACGGTGAGCGCGCCGTCCCTCGCCTCGTACTCGTAGCCGCGCCCCGCGCCGTCGCGCGTGACGAACCGGATCGACTCGGCCACCGGTCCGAGAACACGATGAGCCAGGCCGCGGACGGTGTCCGCCCACGGTGGTGCCTGCTCGGGATCACCGGATGACATCGCAGGTCACGCCCCTCGACGAATTAGTTCCGTACGGTCCATAATTATTATGCTACCGTACCGGCAAGTCGACACCAGGGGAGAGTCATGGAGCAGGTGGTCGCGGTTGGCACGCAGTTCATGCGGGAGGTCAACGCCGGCGCCATCCTGCGGCGGCTGCGGACCGAGACCAGCATGAGCGTGTCCGCGCTGGCCAAGGCGGTAGGGCTGTCGCGGCAGGCGGTCACGCGCTCGCTCAACGCGCTGGTCGCGGAGGGTCTCGTCGAGTTCGGCTCGCTTGATCGCGACTCCAGCAGGGCGGGACGGCCCGCGCAGCTCGTACGGTTCCGGGCGGAGGCCGGCTACGTGCTCGGCCTCTCGATCAGCCCGCAGGACCTGCGGATGGCGGTGTCGGACCTCGCCGGTACGGTCATCGCGACCGACGCGGTGCAGCTCGGCGGCGGTTCGAGCGGCGAGCAGGTGGTTTCGAGCGGCGAGCAGGTGGTGGAGACACTCCTGTCCACGGTGGCGCGCACGCTCGACTCGGCGGGCATCACGACCGGCGACCTCTGGTTCGCCTCGGTGGGCACCCCCGGCATCGTCGACCCGGCGACCGGGATCATCAGGCTCATCCCGAGCATGCCCGGCCTGACCGGCGACATCCTCGCGCGCCGGATGAAGGACGCACTCGGCTGCCCGATCTACCTGGACAACGACGTCAAGCTGGCCACCCAGGGCGAGCGCTGGCGAGGCGCGGAGCGGCGCGAGGACTCACTGGTGATGGTCCACTGGGGCGAACGCGTCGGCGCCGGGATCGTGCTGAACGGCGAGCTCTATCGAGGCGCCTCCAACGACGCCGGCGACGTCGGCTTCCTGGACCTGTTCGCGGCCACCCCGCCCGAGCCCCGCCATCCGCACGGCCTCGGCCCGTTCGAGGACTGGGTGGGCGGCGAGGAGATCGTCCGCCTGGCCAGGGTGGCGGCCGAACGCGACGGCGACGACGCCTTCCGGGCCCGGATCGAGGCCGCGGGGGAGCGGGCGTTCGACGCCGTGCTGGACGCCGTCGTCGACGGCACACCGTCCGCCCTGGACGTGATCGACGTGGTCGCCCGCCGCTTCGCCAAAGGCGTCGCGGCGATCCGGGCGATCCTCGATCCACGGCTCGTGGTCATCGGCGGGCCCCTGGCCAGATGCGGCGAGACGCTGCTCGCCGCGGTCCGGCGGCACCTGTCCGAACAGCCTCTGGACCAACCGGCCCTGGAGGTCTCGACGCTCCAGGACGACGCCGTCGTCCATGGGGCCCTGCGCCACTCGCTGGACGAGCTCGAGCGCACCAGGTTCGACCTGGTGCGCAGCGGCCGTCAGGAGACTCGTTGAAGACCCCCCGGATATCGGCGACGCGGATATCAGAGATAGGCGAAAGGTCATGCACATGACAACACCAGGTCGGTGGCAGGCGCTCGTGGCGCTCGGCACCGCGGCGACACTCACCCTGACGGCCTGCGCGGGCACCGGCGGCACGACCGCTCCGGCCACCGCGAAGAAGGTCGACGTATCGACGACCGTCCCCAGCGACCCGGTCACGCTGACCCTGGCCTACAGCAATGATCCGCCCACCAAGACGCTGGTGGACGCCTTCACCAAGCTCCATCCGAACGTCACCATCAAGCCGCAGATGACGCCGTTCAACGACTACGTCAAGTCGATCAAGCTGTCGATGTCGTCCGACTCGGCGCCGGACATCGCGCAGTACAACCCCGGCGCGATGAACTCCCTGGTGCCGGCCGGGCTGATCCTGGACCTGGGCCCGTGGTCCAAGGCGTACGGCTGGGACGGCAAGTTCCCGCCGGCCAGCCTGGAGGTGCTCAGCTCGGACAAGGCGGCCAAGCGGTTCGGGACCGGCGGCCTGTACGCCGCGCCCGGCGCGCTGTCGGTGGTGGGCGTCTACTACAACAAGGAGATCCTCTCCAAGGCGGGTGTCAAGGACGTGCCGAAGACGCTCGGCGAGTTCGAGGCCGCGCTGGCGAAGGTGAAGGGCGCCGGGCAGACCCCGCTGAGCCTCGGCGCGCTCCAGGTGGGCGGGTTCCACCTGTGGAACGCGCTGCTCAACGTCACCGGTGACGTGAAGGCCTACCGGTCCTGGGTGTACGGCGAGCCGGGCGGGACGATCGAGAACCCGGGCGCGCAGAAGGCCACCAAGATGCTGATGGACTGGGCGGACAAGGGATACTTCCCCGAGTCGGCGAACGCCACGGCCGACGCCGACGCGCTGGCGAACTTCTCCAAGGGCAAGAGCGCGTTCCTGGTGACCGGCAACTGGGCAGCCACGACGCTGGAGACCGAAATGAAGGAGAACGTCGGCTTCTTCCTCATGCCCTCGGAGTCGACCACGCCGTTGAACGTCGCCTCGGGGGCGAGCGTGGCGTACGCCATCTCGGCCAAGTCGAAGTACCCGAACGTCGCCGCGGCGTTCCTGGACTTCCTGAGCTCGCCGGAGGCGGCGAAGATCGAGTTCGACGGCGGGTTCATGCCGGTCGACACCAAGGCCGAGCTGGGCGCGACGGGCCTGCGCGGCGACATCGCCAAGGCCTTCACGCCGGTGGCGCAGAACAACGGGATCGTCCCGTTCCCCGACTACGCCTCCCCCGGCATGATCGACAAGCTGACCCCTGGTGTCCAGGGCCTCATCAGCAAGAAGATGACCGCTGACGACTTCCTGCGCTCCTTG
>NZ_JAHFZZ010000009.1:0-436189 GCF_018603905.1 Nonomuraea sp. NEAU-A123 | reverse complement strand
ACGACTTCCTGCGCTCCTTGCAGGTGTCGTGGGACGGACACCATGGCTCGTGATCTGACCACGTCCATCTCCCCGCCGCGGGCCACCTCGGCCCGCGGCGGGGAGCGGGCGGCCGGCAGCAGGCGCGTCCGCCGCCCCCACTGGCGCGGCGGACGGGCCCGCGGCTGGCTCTACGTGTTTCCCGCGCTCGCCGTGTATCTGGGTTTCGCCATCTGGCCGGCGCTGAACACGTTGCGCCTGTCCTTCCTGAACTGGGACGGCATCCTGCCGGCGACCTCGGCGGGCCTGGACAACTACATCAAGATTTTTCGGGATTCGGCGCTGTACGAGGCCATTCTGCATAGCCTCGTGCTGATCGTCTTCTTTTCGTTCATCCCCATCTGCGTCGGGCTGTTCATGACGGCCCTGCTGATGGGCAAGGTGCGGCGCGGGATGACGTTCTTCCGGATCGTCTTCTTCCTTCCCCAGGTGCTGCCGCTGGTGGCCGTCGGCATCACCTGGCGCTGGCTCTACAGCGACACCGGCGTCGTCAACCAGCTCCTGGACCTGGTGGGGCTGGGCGGGATCACCCGGGCCTGGCTGGGCGACTACCAACTGGCGCTGGTCGCGCTCGGGTTCATCGGGACCTGGGCGATGAGCGGGCTGTGCATGATGCTCTTCCTGGCCGGCGCGCAGAAGATCGACCCGTCTCTGTACGAAGCGGCGACGCTCGACGGCGCGAACTCGTGGCGGCAGTTCCTCCACGTCACCCTGCCCGGGGTGCGCAAGGAGATCACGATCGCCGGCGTCATCACCACGATCGCCGCGCTGGCCAGCTTCGACCTCGTCTTCACCACGACGAACGGCGGCCCGGCGGGTCAGACCAACGTGCCCGCCCTGCTGGTCTACCGGCTGGCCTTCAACGAGGGCGACATCGGCGGCGCGAGCGCGCTGGCGGTCGTGCTGACCGTGCTGGTGATCGCCGTGGTCAGCGCCATCCGATACTTCACCAGGGATGAGAGTTGAGCATGCGCGGCGGGGTCAGCATCCGGTATGGCGTACTTGTCCTGTTGGCGGTCATGGTACTGCTGCCGTTCGCCGGCATCATCCTGGCCGCCCTGCATCCGCCGGGCGCGCAGCTCAACGGGCTGAGCATCCCTGAGCACTGGTCGTGGCAGACCCTGGCGCTGGCCTGGGAGCGCGGCAACTTCACCGCCCTCATGCGGTCGAGCGTGCTGATCTCGGTGTGCGTGGTGCCGCTCGCGCTGGTGCTGGCCACGCTGGCCGGATACGGGCTGACGGTCCTGAAGGTCTGGGGCCACAAGACGGTGACGGCCGGCTTCGTGCTGGGACTCACGCTGCCGATCGAGCTCATCGTCGTGGCGCTCTACTTCAACCTGCGTGAGGTCGGCCTCACCAACTCCTACCTCGGCATCATCCTCGCCGAGGTGGCGCTGTTCATGCCGTTCGGCGTGTACTGGATGCGCTCGCACTTCTCCAACATCCCCGACGAGCTCGTCGAGGCGGCGCGCATCGACGGCGCCCGGGACATCGTCGTGCTGGCGCGGGTGCTGCTGCCGATCTCGTGGCCGGCGATCACCACCCTGTCGGTCCTGTACTTCATGTGGTCGTGGAACCAGTTCCTGCTGGTGCTGGTCATGATGCAGGACCCGGAGCGGCGCACCGCCCCGGGCGGTCTGGGACTCTTCGTCGGCCAGTACTCGACCGACATCCCGTTGCTGTCGGCGGCCGGCCTGATCGTCATCACCCCGATCGTGGTCGTCTACCTCATCTTCCAGCGCAGCTTCGTCAACGGCATCACCCAGGGCGCGATCAAGGGCTAGATCAGACCCGCGCGGCGGCGGGGTGCGTGGTCGGTGTGGCGGAAGCCGGGCGCCGGCCGGGCAGGAAGGCCGCGAAGGCGAGAGCGACGAGCGCGGCGCCCGCGCCGATGGCCATGACCAGGCGGAAGCCGTTCTGGGACGGGAGGGTGACCGAGCCGAGCGTGATGGTCATCTGGGCCAGGACCACGCCGGAGACCGCGCTGGAGATCGAGGTGCCGATGGCCCGCATCAGCGTGTTGAGGCTGTTGGCGGCGGCCGTCTCCGACACGGGCACGGCCGCCATGACGAGCGCGGGCATGGCGCCGTACGCGAGTCCGATCCCGGCCCCGATCACCGCGGAGACGAGCACCAGGTGCCAGATGGCGGACATCAGCGCGATGCTCAGGCCATAGCCGGCGGCGACCACGAGCGCACCGCACATCAAGGTCACCTTGGGGCCCCTGGCCTTCGAGATCCGCGCGGACAGCGGGGCCATGGCCATCATCACCAGGCCGGAGGGGCCCATCACCAGGCCCACGGTCAGCATCGACTCTCCCAGCCCGTAGCCGGTGGCCTTCGGGATCTGCAGGAGTTGCGGGAGCACCAGGGACATCGCGAACATCGCGAAGCCGAACACGGCGGAGGCGAGGTTGGTGAGCAGCACCTGACGGCGCGCGGTGGTGCGCAGGTCCACCAGCGGCTGCCTGTTCCGGAGCTCCCACCAGCCCCACAGCGCCAGCGCGACGACCGCCGCGCCGAACAGGCCGATGGTCAGGGCGCTGGTCCAGCCCCAGCCGGCGCCCTGGGAGATCGCCAGCAGCAGGCACACCAGCGCGATCGACAGTCCCGCCGCGCCCACCAGGTCGAAGCGGCCTCCGGTACGCACGCTGGACTCCGGCACGAGAGTCAGCACGAGCACGGTGGCGAGGGCGCCGAGGGCCGCCGCCGTCCAGAACAGCACGTGCCAGTCGGTGCGTTCGGCCAGGAAGGCGGCCGCGGGCAGGCCGAGCGCGCCGCCCACGCCCAGCGAGGCGCTCATCAGCGCGGTCGCCGAGCCGAGGCGCTCGGCGGGTAGTTCGTCGCGCATGATGCTGATGCCGAGCGGAATGACACCGGCGGCCAGGCCCTGCAGCGTCCGTCCGACGACCATGGGCGTCAACGTGCCGGCGAGAGCGCAGACGACCGAGCCGGTCACCAGCAGGACCAGGCTGATCAGCAGCATGCGTCGCTTGCCGTACATGTCGCCCAGCCGTCCCACCGTCGGCGTCGCGACGGCGCCGGCGAGCAGCGTGGCGGTGATCGCCCAGGTTGTGTCAGCGGCCGGGGCGCTCAAGAGCCTCGGGAGCTGGGGGATCAGCGGGATCACCAGGGTCTGCATCAGCGAGACCACGATCCCGGCGAGGGCGAGCACCACCACGACGGTGTTCGCCTGCGGCGGGCCGGATGCCCGGGCGTGAGCGGGGACAGCGGGCATGGGTGAAGCCTCCGTCAGAAGAGTTGGGGACGACTCGACAGGACTTAAATCAGTCGCTTGACTTAATCTAACAGTACGGGTTTACTGACCACGAACTGACCGTCGGTTCGGAGGAGGTCGTGGTGAGCCAAGGTGACGGCGAGCAAGTCCTGATCTACCCGATTCCCAGTGACGCGGCGCTGGAGCCGCCGGCGGAATGGGCGCGGCTCCAGCAGAAGTGCCCCGTGGCGCGGGTGACGCTGCCCAGCGGCGACGAGGCGTCGCTGGTGACGCGCTACGAGGACGTCAAGCGGGTGCTGTCCGACCCGCGGTTCACCCGGCCGACGCACATGGACGACGCGGCCCGGATCTCCGACAGCGAGTCGGGTGGCGTCTTCAACAGCGAGATGGCGACGGCGATACCGCAGTCCGGTGAGGCGCACCAGCGCTGGCGGCGGATGATCAGCAAGTGGTTCACCGTCAAGCGCATGGCCGCGCTGCGGCCGGGGATGGAGGCGATGGCCGAGCGGCTCATCGACGACATGCTCGAGCGGGGTCAGCCGGCGGATCTCAAGGCGAGCCTGGGCTTCCCGCTGCCGGTGTGGGTGATCTGCGATCTGCTCGGGGTGCCGGACTCGGACCGCGACCAGTTCGCGTACTGGTCTGACACGCTGCTCAACTTGACCCGCTACACGCAGGCGCAGATCGACACGGCGCAGGCCGAGTTCGTCCAGTACATGGCCGCCCACATCATCGCCAAGCGCGCCGAACCGGGCGAGGACCTGCTCAGCGAGCTCATCACGAACACCGACGCCGACGGCGGGCGGCTGTCCGACGCGACCCTGGTGGCCACCGGCATGGGTCTGCTGGTCGCCGGGCACGAGACCACGGCGAACATGATCGGCAAGATGGTGGCGATGCTGCTGGCCGACCGGAGCCGCTGGGAGCGAGTGCTGGCGGACCGGTCGCTCGTGCGCACGGCGGTGGAAGAGGCGCTGCGGTTCGACGCCAACGCGGGGTTCGGCATGCCGCGCTACCTCGGTGAGGACATGGAGGTCGCCGGGACCGTGCTGCCGGGCGGGACGACCGTGGTGTGCAGCATGGCCGCGGCCAACCGCGACGAGAACGCGTTCGAGGGCGCCGACGACATGGACCTCGGCCGCAGCCCGAACCTCCACCTGGCCTTCGGCGCCGGGGCGCACTCGTGTCTGGGACAGGCGCTGGCCCGCACCGAGTTGCAGGCGGTGCTCGAGGTGCTGCTGCGCCGGCTCCCCTCCCTGGAACTCGCCGTCCCGGTGGCGGACCTGCGGCGGGTCGAAGGACTCGCCGTCGGCGGGTTGAGCGAAGTCCCGGTGCGGTGGTGAGCGTGGCCGGCCGGACCGTCCGGGCCGATCGGGCCGGCGCGACCCGGGAGTCGATCCTGACGGCGGCGGAGCGGCTGTTCGCCGAGCACGGGGTGATGGCGGTGTCCAACCGTCAGGTCAGCGAGGCCGCGGGGCAGGGGAACAACACCGCGGTCGGCTATCACTTCGGCACGAAGACCGATCTCGTCCGCGCCATCGTGCGCAAACACGCCGAGCGGATCGAGCGGGTGCGTACGCGGATGCTGGCCGAGATCGGCGACAGCTCGGACGTACGGGACTGGGTGGCCTGCCTGGTACGCCCGAGCGCCGAGCACCTGGCCGCCCTGGGCAACCCCACCTGGTTCGCCCGGTTCGGCGCCCAGGTGATGACCGACCCCGCCTTCCGCGAGATCATGATCGAGGAGGCTCTCAGCTCGCGCGCGCTGCTCCAGATCCTCGACGGGCTCAACCGGTGCCTGCCCGAGCTGCCGGTCGCCGTGCGGGTCGAGCGCCATGACATGGCCCGTCAGCTCATGGTGCACGTGTGCGCCGAGCGCGAGCGCGCCCTGGCCGAGGGCACCCCCACACCCCGATCGAGCTGGCACGACGCCGCGACCGGGTTGATCGACGCCATCGTCGGGCTGTGGCTGGCACCGGTCACGCCGTGAA
Source organism: Nonomuraea sp. NEAU-A123 (assembly GCF_018603905.1). GTDB lineage: Bacteria > Actinomycetota > Actinomycetes > Streptosporangiales > Streptosporangiaceae > Nonomuraea. The sequence goes on along the minus strand of NZ_JAHFZZ010000009.1, from coordinate 430,922 downwards.
GAGGAGGAAGTCTCGATGAAGGTCAACCGCGCACTCACGCCGGGCGAGACCGCGTGAACGCTCCCTCCAGCGTCCTGGTGGTCGGCGCCTCCGCCGCCGGGCTGGCCACCGCGGAGGCGTTGCGGCGCAAGGGGTACCAGGGCGGCCTGACCGTCCTCGGTGCCGAGCCGCACCTGCCCTACGATCGGCCACCGCTGTCCAAACAGGTCCTCTCCGGCGCCTGGGACCCCGAACGGGTTCAGCTACGGCCGCAGACGGCTCTGTCCACCTTGGACGCCGAGTTCATCCTCGCCGACCCGGCCGTCGGCCTGGACGCGGCCGGACGCACCGTCCACACCGCGTCCGGGCGTGCCCTGCGGGCCGACGCCGTCGTGGTGGCCACCGGACTGCGGCCCCGGACGTTCGCCGGGCAGGCGGAGCTGGCCGGGGTCCACGTGCTGCGTACGCTCGACGACGCGGTGGCGCTGCGGGCGGATCTGCTGGCCTCCTCGCGGCTCGTGGTCGTGGGGGAGGGCGTGCTCGGCGCCGAGATCGCCGCCACGGCGCACGGCATGGGCCTTGAGGTCACGATGGCCGGTCCCCGGCCGGCCCCACTGGCCGGCCAGATCGGGCCTTCGGTCGCGGGGATGCTCGCCGACCTGCACACCGAGCGCGGGGTCCGCCTGCGCCTCGGCGCCGGGGTCAGCGGGCTGACCGGCCACCAGGGGCGGGTCACGGGTGTGCGCCTGGACACCGGCGAAGTGCTGCCCGCCGACGTGGTCGTAGTGGCGATCGGGGCCGACCCGGCGACCGAATGGCTCACCGGCAGCGGCCTGCGGCTGGACAACGGGCTGGTGTGCGACTCCCGCTGCCGCGCCGCCGAGGGAATCTACGCGGTCGGCGACGTGGCCCGGTGGCACCACGACAAACTCGGCGCGCTGCTGCGGCTGGAGAACCGGACCAACGCCTCCGAACAGGCCGGCATCGTCGCGGCGAACGTCCTCGGCGATGACCAGCCCTACTGTCCCGTGCCCTACTTCTGGACCGACCAGTTCGACGCCAAGATCCAGGTACATGGAGTGCTGCCCGTCGACGCCGAGGTGACCGTGGTGGACGGCGACCAGGCGGCCCGCCGCTTCGTCGCGCTCTACCGCCGCGACGGCAGAGTCACCGGCGTACTGGGCTGGAACATGCCCAAACAGACCCGCCTGCGCCGGCAGGACGTCGTCGACGCGCTCTCCGACCTCGTACCGGCTCCCTGACTTTGGAGGAATTCATGACAAGTACCTTGAATCCGGCTGAGATTCCGGAGTATCCGATGGCCAGGGCGAAGGGTTGCCCCTTCGATCCGCCGCCGGCTCTGCAGGCCAAGCAGGCGGAGGGCCCGCTCTCCAAGGTCCGCCTGTGGGACGGCAGCACCCCGTGGGTGGTGACCCGTTATGCCGAGCAGCGGGCACTGCTGGCCGACCCGCGGGTCAGCTCCGACATCACCCGGCCCGGTTACCCGAGCCCGGCCCCTCTCAACGGCTCGTCGCCCATCAGCTTCATCCTGATGGACGATCCCGAGCATGCGCGGCTGCGGCGGATGGTGACGGCGCCGTTCACCATCAAGCGGGTGGAGGCGATGCGGCCGGCCGTACAGAAGATCGTGGACGACCTGATCGACGATCTGCTGGCCGGCCCGAAGCCGGTCGACCTGGTGACGGCGTTCGCCTTGCCGGTGCCCTCGCTGGTGATCTGCGAGCTGCTCGGTGTGCCGTACGCCGACCACGACTTCTTCCAGGAGAACAGCAAGACCATCATCAACCGGGAGGCGAGCACCGAGCAGCGGGCGGCCGCCCTCGGCCATCTGGGCGGCTACCTGCACAACCTGCTGGACGAGAAGCTCGCCAACCCCGGTGACGACCTGCTGTCCGGGCTGACCGAGCGGATCAAGACCGGGGAGCTGTCCCAGCGGGACGCGGCCGGGATCGGGGTGCTGCTGCTGATCGCCGGGCACGAGACCACCGCGAACATGATCGCGCTTGGCACGCTCGCCCTGCTGGAGAACCCCGGCCAACTGGCCCTCCTGCGTGACACCGAGGATCCGAAGCTGGTCTCCTCGGCGGTCGAGGAGCTGCTGCGCTACCTGCACATCACGCACAACGGGCGGCGCCGGCTGGCGCTGGAGGACATCGAGCTCGACGGGCAGATCATCCGCGCCGGCGACGGGCTGATCATGGCCAACGACATCGGCAACCGCGACCCCGACGCCTTCCCCGACCCCGACCGGCTGGACATCCAGCGCGATGCCCGCCACCACGTGGCGTTCGGCTTCGGCGTCCACCAGTGCCTGGGCCAGCCGCTGGCCCGGATGGAACTGCAGGTCGTCTACAGCACGCTCTACAAGCGCATCCCCACCCTGCGACTGGCCGCGGATCTGGAAGAGATCCCGTTCAAGCACGACGGGTCCGTGTACGGGGTCTACTCGCTCCCCGTGACCTGGTGACTTTCCCCCCACTACGACGACAGGCAAGAGGATCTCATGAAGGTGACCATCGACCAGGACAAGTGTGTCGCTTCCGGACAGTGTGTGGTCGCCGCCGCGGACGTGTTCGACCAGCGCGACGAGGACGGCATCGTGGTGCTGCTGAACCCCGACCCGCCGGCCGAGCAGGCCGCCGACGTCCGGCACGCCGCGGTGGTCTGCCCGGCGCTGGCCATCCACATCGAGGACTGACGTCCACCTGAGGCCACCTCGACCGACCGAGGTGGCCTCCCCTGACCAGCAGGTTTATCCGGTTCGCCGTTCGGTAGACGACCCTGTGAAGAACGGGGGCCGACTCGTCATGAACCAGCCAATCCTGCGCGCCGGGGCTCGAGGCGCGATCGGTGCCATGGCGATGTCCGGTCTCAGGCAGTTCTCCACCGCGCTCGGCCTGGTGGAGAAGGTGCCGCCGGAGGCCGTGCTGGAACGCACCACGCCCCGGCTGTTCCGCCGCGTCCCGCCCGATCGGCGCCCCGCGGTCGTCGAGCTCATGCACTGGTCGTACGGGGCGGCGGGCGGCGCGATCTTCGGGGCGCTGCCCGAGTCCGTACGCCGCCGGCGGTGGGCCGGGCCCGCCTACGGCCTGTTGTTCTGGGCGGTCTTCCAGGCCGCCATCGCGCCCATGCTCGGCCTGCCGCACAAGGACAGGGCCCGTCTCACCGAACGCCTGTGGCTGCTCGGCGACCACCTGCTGTACGGGATCGTGGTGGCCGCCTCTCCCTGGCCGCACCGCGACCACTGACCGCGCGCGAGCATCCGGACTACGGGGTCAGGCTCTCGGCCTTGAGCGGCTGCCACCAGGCGCGGTTGTCGCGGTACCAGGCGACGGTCTCGGCCAAACCGGTCTCGAAATCCTTGCGGGGCCGGTAGCCCAGCTCGGTGCGGATCTTGGTGCAGTCGACCGAGTAGCGCAGATCGTGGCCCTTGCGGTCCTCGACGTACGAGACCTGGTCCCAGCCGGCGGCACATGCCTTGAGGAGCAGGTCGGTGAGCTCCCGGTTGGTGAGTTCGGTGCCGCCGCCGATGTTGTAGATCTCACCGGGACGGCCGCCGGCGCGGACCAGTTCGATGCCTCGCACGTGGTCGTCGATATGCAGCCAATCGCGGCTGTTGCCGCCGTCGCCGTACAGGGGAACCGGCCGGCCGTCGAGGAGGTTGGTGACGAACAGGGGGATGATCTTCTCCGGAAAGTGATGGTGGCCGTAGTTGTTGGAGCAGCGGGTGACGCGTACGTCGAGCTCGTGGGTGCGGTGATAGGCGAGGGCGAGCAGGTCGGAGGCCGCCTTCGAGGCTGAGTAGGGGGAGCTGGGCCGTAGCGGATCGGACTCCAGCGAGGAGCCCTCCGGGATCGAGCCGTAGACCTCGTCGGTGGAGACGTGCACGAAGGTCCCCAGCCCGCTGCGGACCGCCGCGTCGAGCAGGGTCTGGGTGCCGGCCACATTGGTCCGCACGAACTCGGTCGCACCCATGATGGACCGGTCGACATGGGATTCGGCGGCGAAGTGGACCACCTGGTCGTGTTCGGCGACGAGCGGGTCGACCAGTCGCTCGTCGCATATGTCGCCTTGGACGAAGGCGAATCTGTCGCTCGTGCGCACCTGGTCCAGATTCGCGGGGTTGCCCGCGTAGGTGAGTTTGTCGAGGACGGTGATCCGTGTGTCGCCGTCGGTTTCGAGCAGGGTGCGCACGTAGTGGGAGCCGATGAATCCGGCGCCCCCCGTGACCAGAATCCTCATCGCAAGATCTCCTACCTGATCCCGAGCGGAGTCGCCGTGCGTCGCTTCACGATCTGCCTTTCGCCATGGAAACCATATCGCCGGTAAACCGTGCGCAACCGTTTAGCGGCCGACATAGGGGGGCACCGGGGGCGGGGTAGGGGGCAAATGAGGGTTGTCTTGGAGTCCATTCTGATGTGATCCGGTGTGATGCTCAGGGAACGAATATCGATTCTGGCTACCCGGTTTTCCCCTGAGGAAGGGTATTTCGTGAAAGGCATAATTCTGGCCGGCGGGCACGGCACGCGGCTGTACCCCATTACCCTCGCGGTCTCGAAACAGTTGCTGCCCGTGAACGACAAGCCGATGATCTATTATCCCTTGTCGGTGCTCATGCTCGCGAATATCAGAGAGATCCTGGTGATCTCCACCCCGGAGGACCTGCCGAATCTGGCGCGCCTGCTGCGCGACGGCTCACACCTCGGACTCGACATCACCTACGCCCGCCAGGACGAGCCCGTCGGACTGGCCGACGCCTTCATACTCGGCGCCGACCATATCGGCGACGATTCGGTGGCGCTGGTGCTCGGCGACAACATCTTCCACGGATATTCGTTCTACGACATCCTCCAGGAGAACACCGCCGACGTGGACGGCTGCGTGTTGTTCGGCCATCCGGTCAGCGATCCCGAGCGCTACGCCATCGCCGAGATGGACTCGCTCGGCAGGCTCGTCTCCATCGAGGAGAAACCCGCGCATCCGCGCTCCAACTGCGCCGTCGTCGGCCTTTATCTCTACGACAACGACGTGATCGACATCGCGAAGAATGTCCAGCCGTCCGCCCGTGGGGAACTCGAGATCACCGACGTCAACCGGGTCTATCTCGACCGGGGCAAGGCGAAATTCGTCGAACTCGGGCGAGGGTTCGCCTGGCTCGACGCGGGCACGCCCGACTCCATTCTGCAGGCCAGCCAGTACGTGCACATGCTGGAGGGGCGGCAGGGCGTACGCATCGCCTGCATCGAGGAGATCGCGCTGCGGATGAACTACATCGACGCCGAGGCCTGTCACCGCCTCGGCGAGGAGTTGCTCCCGTCCAGCTATGGCCGGTACGTCTGCGCCCTCGCCGCCGAATTCGGCCACGCGCCGCAACCGGCCGGCGCATTCTCCTAGAGATCGTCCATCAGAGATCGTCGACGGCCGGCCGCCGGCCACGATCATCGGAGGTACCCGACATGACCGTTCCCTCCTTCAACGGCTCCTCGTCCGCCGTGCCGCCTCGCTCCCGGCGCGAACCCGTGGAGGTCGCGCTCGAGGGTGGCCCCGCCGATGTTCCGCGAACCCTCCACGTCATGCACGACGTGGTCTCAGCGGGAAAGATAAAGATTCCGCGCAATGGTGGATACGAGCATTTCGAGCGGGTCAGCGTATCCGTGGATTCCGCCGACCCGCCGATCTTCCGGTGGACCACCCGCACCAAAGTGGCCGAATGAGTATGGCCGTGTCTCACAGCGCCTTTCGCAGATCCGGCTCCTGTCCAGCCCGGCCGGCCTTCTCCCTCTCCTCAACGTCCCCCTCCTCGATGAAGACGGCGACCCCGTCGAGCAGGCGGCGAATGCTGAACCAGAGCCATTCGTCGATGTGGGCCACTTCCTCCTGCCTCTCCACCAGGCTCGACAGCATGGGGAAGTGGCCGGATTCGAGAATCTCCGACAGCATCGGCATCTTGGCCGCGCGCCACTGCCGCGTGGTGACTCCGGTCCGCCGTTCGGCCTCCCATTCGCTGACACGAAGCAGGGCGGCCCCTTGTACCTGAGCGCTTACCGCGATGGTCACCCAGTGCATCATCACCGGATCGAGACCGAGACCGTCCAGGGCGTCCATGGCCCGTTCGAGGTCGGCCAGAACGTTCGGCCCGAGCGGCGGCTGCGGGGTCGCGATGACCTGCAGCACCCACGGATGCCGGGAATAGAGCCGCCACTCCCGCAGCGCGGACAGTTCGAGCCGGGACCGCCAGTCGGCCGGGGCGGGCGTCAGATTCTTGTCCTCGCCGTGTACGCGATCGACCATCAATTCGATCAGCGCGTCCTTGCTCGTCACGTATCGGTACAGGGACATCGTGCCCACGCCGAGCTCGGTCGCCACCCGGCGCATGGACAGCGTCTCCAGACCCTCGGTATCGGCGATCTCGATGCCGGTGCCCACGATCCGTTCCAACGTGAGCCCTTCGCGAGGTGCTCGCGGAGCGGGTTCGGGCTTGGGTGGCCGGTTGTCTTCTCTGACGGGCTCGGGGAGAGGCGCTTCGGAACAGGGCCGTGCGCGCGCGGCCACACGCGCTCTATATGCCCGAGCCTGGCACGACCGCGAACAATATCGCGGTCGTCGCCCCCGAGGTGCGGCACACAGCGGGCTGCCGCATTCTGCGCAGGTGAGCATCTGGCCTCACAGATTTTGTCACGCGCATCTTGATATCTGGTGAAATTCTATCACATGAGTTCGTGATGAAATTGACCGCTAAGCGTGATGGAACGCGCGGAGGCTCCGCCGAAAAGGCGTGATATATATCCGCCAATGCCGCTTTGCCGGAATTTATTGCCCGGTTCGTGTCCTAAGTCCGGCCGGAGGCGGAGATGAGTACGTCGTATGCACTCATACACGGTATCTGAGGAGTGTGGGATGGAAACGGAGTCAAAGATCGCCGGACGACGAGAGTGGATAGGACTGTCAGTTCTTGTCCTGCCCGTCCTGCTGATCTCCATCACCGTCACGGTCCTCTACTTCGCGCTGCCGTTCCTCAGCGCGGATCTCCAGCCGAGCGGGGCCGAGCAGCTCTGGATCGTCGACATCTACGCCTTCTGGCTGGCGGGGCTGCTGATCGTCATGGGCACGCTCGGCGACAGGATCGGCCGCCGGCGCCTGTTGCTCATCGGCGCCGCCGTCTTCGGGATCACGTCCGCCGCGGCCGCCTACGCGCCCAGCGCCGAGATGCTCATCGTCCTGCGTGCCCTGCAAGGGGCGGCGGCCGCGACCCTCATGCCGTCCACCCTGGCGTTGATCCGCAACATGTTCCACCAGCCTCGGCAGCGCCGGCTGGCCATCGCGATCTGGGCCGCCGGCTTCTCCGGGGGCAGCGTGCTCGGCCCGATCGTGGGCGGGTGGATGCTGGAGAGATTCTGGTGGGGCTCGGTGTTCCTGATCAACGTGCCGATCATGCTCCTGCTGTTGGTGCTCGGGCCGATCCTGCTGCCGGAATATCGCGATCCGCAGGCCGGCCGGCTCGACATGGTGAGCGCCGCACTGACGCTGGTAGCCGTGCTCCCGATCGTCTACGGAGTGAAGGACATCGCCGAACAGGGCCTGAGCTCGACCGCCGTGCTCGGCGTCGTCGTGGGCCTGGCCGCCGGCGCCTCGTTCGTCTGGAGGCAGCGCACGCTGACCGACCCGATGCTCGATCTGCGCCTGTTCGCGGACAAGGGGTTCGGCATCTCGCTGATCACCAGCACGCTCGCCATCTTCGCCCTCATGGGGCTGTTCTACTTCATCGCGCAATACCTGCAACTGGTGCTGGGGCTGCGCCCGTTCGTCGCGGGGATACTGACGTTGCCCGCCGCGGGCATGGCCCTCGTCGGATCGATGCTGGCTGTGGTGGTGGTGCGATGGGCGCGCCCCGGGTTCGTCATCGGCGGCGGCATGCTGCTCGCGGGTGCGGGGTTCGCGGTGCTCTCACAGCTCGAAGGGGAACCGGGCATCCAGATACTGGTGATCGGCCTGGGGCTGCTGGGCGCCGGACTCGGCGCCGTTCAGGCGGTGGCCTCCGATCTGGTCGTCACGGTGGCGCCGGAGGAGCGGGCCGGCTCGGCGTCGGCGGTGCTTGAGGCCGGTACCGAGTTCGGCGCCGCCCTCGGCGTCGCGGTCCTGGGCAGCCTCGGGCTGGCGATCTACCGCTGGTCGTTCGACGTTCCGGCCGGGCTGCCCCCTGAGGCCGCCCAGACGGCGCGCGAAACGCTCGGCGGGGCGGTCGAGGTGGCCGCCCAGCTTCCGGAACAGGCGCGGGCGGCCCTGCTCCATACAGCGCGTACGGCCTTCACCGAGGGCATGCGGGTGGCCGCGATCTCGGGTGCGGTCGTCCTGGTGGCCACGGCCGTCATGGCCGCGATCCAGCTCCGGCACGTGACCATCGAGGAGAACGCCGATCAGGCGAGCTGAGTCAGCGTAGTTCCACATAGGAGAACTGCGCGGGCAGGTCCCTTCGGCCACGGACGTTGAGCTTGCGGTAGATCCGGGTCAGATGCTGCTCGACGGTGCTGACCGTGATGTAGATCTTCCGGGAGATCTCCCGGTTGGTGTAGCCCAGCGCCGCGAGGGAGGCCACGCGCTGCTCGGCGTCGCTCAGCAGGCCCATGCTCTCGGTGTCCTCCGTCTCCTGCTCGGCCGGATCGTCCTGCCGTACCGCCCAGCGCAGCGGTTCCGCCTGGCACTCGTCGGCCACCCGGTCGGCCCAGTAGCCGATCATCCGGGCCTTGTGGAGCTCGCCGATCTCGTTGAAGGCATGGGTCAGGTCGACGAGCGCGTAGGCCATCTCCAGCCGGTCTCCGGCGCTCTGGAGCATGTCGACGGCCTCCCTGAGCAGAGCCGGCCGCTTCTTGAGGTCGCCGGTGCCGGCCAGCAGTCGGAGTGTGGCCCCCTTCGCTCTGAGCGAGTCGGCGCCGGGCAGGTCGTACGGTTCCTCGAGGAGGGCTCGCGCCTGGTTCGGCTGGCCCATCTGCATGAGCGCGGCGGCCGCGCCCTGGCGCCAGGGCGCCAGCACGGGTGTGTCGAGGTTCCAGGCGCGCATGAGCCTCCCGCAGCTCAGGAAGTCGTTGAGAGCCGCGTGCGAAAGGCCCGTCGCCAGGTGGAAATAGGCCCGTGCCTGGAGATAGTGCAACCCGAACCGGCTCTGATAGATCGCCGCGGGGATGGGATGTCTGAGCAGTTGGGTCGCGACATCGAACTTCCCCATTTCGGTGTTGGTGCGGATCAAGGCGGCCAACGGCAAGCCGATATGAATCCCCATACTCCGACTCGGTAATACATTCAGTGCGATAGAGGCATATTTATGGGCAATCGCTAGATCCCCCTGGCGAATGGCGATGTGCGCTCGGAGGCCGGCCAGCACGGCCCGCCAGGTGGGGGAGCGTCGCTGGACGGCTTCTTCGAGCAGGACATCACAGAGTGGGGCCGCTCGATCCGCCTGATCGGAGTAGAGCAGGGTGAAAATGGAGGATTCCACGGCTTCAAGATTCGCATCGTCCAGCGTGGCGGACTGGAGGACGCGTTCGGCGGTCGCAATCTTATGCTCGTCCTCCTCCGTTCTCAGAAAACCGGACAAAAGGGCGGCTCCTTGCAGCTGCCATACGCCGGCTGCCGGTTTGGCGGTGTCAATAGAGGTGTCCGCCGCATCGAGCAGAAGCGGGGGAAAGGCCGAAGCCAGCCACTGATGAGCGACGCCGAGCCGGAAGAGGGTCTCCTTCTCGCCGGATTCGGCGGCCATGGCGTTCAGCCGCCGCAGCGCCTCTGCGGCCTCCTCGAGCCGCCCGTGCCACAGGAAGAACCTCAGCAGCATGCGGACGTCTTCGAACCCGAGGTGGCCCTCTCGCGCCATCGCCATGAGCGGGTCGAGGTGCTGGGCGGTGGCCGCGGGATTGACCAGCCACTCAGTCCGCGCGAGCGAGGCCCGCAGGGCCGCCCGCCGCGCGTCGTCGTGACACAGGTCGATCGCCAGTCTCAGGCATTGGATGGCGAACTCGTGCTCGTCGTTGAGCAGCGTCTGGTCGGCGGCTTCGCGCAGCTCCATCATCGCCCAGGGCTCCAGGCCGTCGGCGGCGTGGATGAGGTGCTCGGCGACCGCGGTGCTGGCCGCTCCCTCCGTGTGGAGGAGCTGGGCGGCGCGCCGGTGCATGTCCTTGCGCTGCTCGGGGTCGAGGTCGTCGAGAACGGCCGACCGGGTCTCCGGATGGCAGAAGCTCGCTCCATCGACGATACCGACGGCGGCGAGATAGTTGAGAGTCTGCTGAACGGTCGCCGGCGGAAGTTCCAGCAATTCGGCCAGCAGGTTCGGAAAAGCGAGATCGCCGAGTACGGCGAGGCCGCGGGCGGTGCGCAGCGAGGTCGGGTCGGTGCGATGCAGGAGGGCGCGCACCGACCGGGAGAAGGCATCTCCAATGACCAGCGAATGCGATTCGCCCGACTCGTGCAGGTAGTCCTCGACCAGCGCCTCGACGAGCAGCGGATTGCCACCGCCGGCCTTGTGGAAATCCGGGCCGAGTTTCTCCGCCGTCTCCTGGTCCATGGACTTGCAGAGCATCTTGGTGACGCCCTCCCGGGAAAGCGTGCCCAGTCTCATGTGCCGGCAGTGCGGATGGCGCATCAGGTCTATCTCAATAAGCGGATCCATCCCCTGTGGATTCTCGGTCGCCGTCACCACGACGAATACATTGGCATTGTTGAGCCGTTGTACGAAATTAAGCAGGAGCTGCCATGACAATGCGTCCGAATATTCGACGTCGTCGACGGTGATGAGCACCGGCGAGCTGGTGGAGAGCTCCAGGACTATCGACCACAGCCCCTGTACGGTGTGCAGCCAATCGGGATTGTGCGGCGACTCGCCGATCGACTTCGCGCTGAAGGCGGCCTCCTCGATCAGCCGGGCCGCCTCCGAGGCGTGCTCGATCGGCAAGGCCGCGCTGTGGAAGCTCTGACTGGCCATCCCGAGCGGAAGTGTGCGGTCGGTCCGTGAGCAGGTGGCGCTCAGCCAGGTGATGCCGGCCGCGGCCGCGCGCTGGCTGAAGGTGTAGGCCAGTTCGGTCTTGCCGACCCCGGTGGGTCCCGTGATCACCATGACCCGGCCTTTGCCGTGAATGCAGTCCCTTAGCAGATCGTCCAGATCTGTGATTTCGTGGTCACGCTCGATGAGGGTCATCGTCTTTCTCGTTCGCCCCCTTACGCCAGTATGAGGGGTCGTGCTCGTCTCAGGCCCTGGCACGAACCCTTTCTTATCATTCTCGTACCGCCGCCACGCCGCCTGTCAATACATTCGGACAAAACTCGGGAGTTTCGCGGATTTCATCACGTCGGGGTCCGCTATTTCATCACTTCGTCACGGATGCGCCTGCGGAAACGAAACCCCCCTTGGCGCCCCTTACCCGACGGGCAAAACCTAGGGGTGTGGCCTAGCCTGCGCGTCCGGACTGAATGAGTTATTCTCCTGTTCATCGTAAAGATAGCAGGGTGGAATGTGCACGGCTGTTGGCGGTGGGTAAGGGATTTCACACGCCGGTTCGGCCAAGGTGAATCAGCGAGTTCCCGCGGATATAGTCCACAGCTTTTCTTGGTTTAACCCGGTCCGAAACGATCGAGAAAGGGATTGCCGTGAGTGACGCGGTAAACACTGATGAGGCCTGGATCCGGCGTTATCATCCTTCGCCCGAGGCGTCGTCCGTACTCGTCTGCCTGCCGCACGCCGGCGGCGCGGCCAGCTTCTATTTCCCGGTCTCGGGGATGACGCCGCCGTCGGTGGAGGTCCTGGCGGTCCAGCTCCCCGGCAGGCAGGACAGGCGCGGTGAGCCCGGCGTCGAGAGCATCGGAGAACTGGCCGATCGCGTCGTGGAGACGTTGCGGCCGTGGACCGGTCTGCCCGTGGCGCTGTTCGGGCACAGCATGGGCGCGACCGTCGCCTTCGAGGTGGCCCGCAGGCTTGACCGGAGTGACACGGCCCTGCTGCTGGGGCTGTTCGCGTCGGGGCGGCCCGCGCCATCGGTGCTCCGCCCCGCCGGTCCTCAGCGGCGGTCGGACGAATGGCTGCTGGGCGAGGTGCGCACGTTAGGCGGCACCCACGCGCAGGTGCTGGGCGACGACGAGTTCGTCCGCGCGATACTGCCCGCGCTGAGGAGCGACTACCGGGCGCTGGACACCTATCGCTACCTGCCCGGGCCGAGACTGTCCTGTCCCATCTTCGCTCTCAGAGGCGAGGAGGATCCCAAGGTCAGTGTCGATGAGGCCCGGGCATGGCGCGACCACACCGCGGCGGGATTCGAGCTGCGTACCTTCCCCGGCGATCACTTCTATCTCGTGGATCACGCGAGGGAGGTCATCGCCCTCGTCGTCGACCGGATGCGCGGGGCGCTGCGAGCCTTCGATCAGCGGGTCTAGGAATAGTCGTAGAACCCGCGGCCGGACTTCCTGCCCAGCAGCCCGCCCTCCACCATGCGCAGCAGGACCGGTGGCGGTGAGTAGCTCGGCTCCTTGAACTCGTCGTACAACGCGTCGGCGATGGAGGCCACCGTGTCGAGCCCGATCAGATCGGCCAGGCTCAGCGGGCCCATGGGATGGGAGCAGCCCAGCACCATGCCGCGGTCGACGACCTCCGCGGAGGCGAACCCGGACTCCACCATTCTCATGGCCGCCAGGAGATAGGGGATCAGCAGGGCGTTCACCACGAACCCCGCGCGGTCGGCTGACTGGATCACCTGCTTGCCGAGCGTCGCGGTGACGAACGACTCGGTCCGGACCTTCGTCTGATCCGTCGTCAGCAGCGACCCGGTCAGCTCCACCAGCGAGAGCACGGGCACGGGGTTGAAGAAATGCACACCGATGACCTGGCCGGGCCGGCCGGTCGCGCGCGCGAGCCTGATGATCGGAATGGACGAGGTGTTGGACGCCAGGATGGCGTCGGGGAGTTCCACGATCTTGTCCAGCGCGCCGAACAGGTCGAGCTTGGTCGACTCCTGCTCGGGGACGGCCTCGAAGACGAGCTGCCGATCGCCGAGATCGTTGAGGTTGGCGGTGAAGACGACGCGTGCCATCGCCGCGTCCCGCTCCTCCTCGGTGATCGTCCCTTTGCGCAGGCCGCGGTCGAGTGACTTGAGCAGGCGACGCCGTCCCGGGGGCACGGACGCCTCTGTGGAGACCGCGATCCGCACGTCGAGGCCCGCGCGGGCGCACACGTCGGCGAGGCCGGAGCCCATCACCCCGCAGCCCACGATGCCGATCCTGTCGAACTGGGTCATCTCGCCTCCTGTGGCGCTCTGGCCGTCCAGCGGAGCAGGCAGGCGCCGACCGACATGCCGCCGCCGAATCCGGCGAGCAAGACGAGATCGTCCTGTTTGAGGATGCCTGACCGATTGGCCACGTCGAGCGCCACGGCCACCGAGGCGCTGCCCATGTTGCCGTACCGCTCGACTATGCGTGGGGTGTGCGTGCCGGTGAGGCCGCAGCGCTCGACCAGCTCCGTCATCAGGCGACCGTTCGCCTGATGGGGGAAGAACGCATCGATCTCGTCCAGCCCGAACCCGGTGCGGTCCACCAGGCTTTTCATCGCGGGCGGCACGTGCTCCAGCACGAACTCCGTGACGCCGCGGCCGTCCATTCTGAAGTAGTGCTCGCCGTCCGCGACGGTCTGGTGGGATGCCGGGTGCCGGCTGCCGCCCGCCTTGATGCCGATGAGCCGGTGGGCGGCGCCGTGGCTCGACAGCTCGAAGTCGATGAACCCCGACGGCTCGGGCACCGCGCCGACGATGGCGACGCCGGATCCGTCCCCGAACAGGACGGAGGTGCGGCGGTCGGAGAAGTCGAGCTGCCTGGAGTACAGATCGGCGCCGACGACCAGGGCGTAGGTGTCCGGGCGGCGCGCGATGAGACCGTCGGCGATGGCGAGGCCGTACACGAATCCGCTGCAGACGACGTTGATGTCGAAACAGGCGGCGGAGTGCGCGCCCAGCGCGTCCTGCACGAGATAGGACGTGGGCGGCTGGGGGGAGTCGCCGGTGGAGGTCGCCACGATGATGTAGCCGATCCGGCCGATGTCGATGTCGCTCCGCTTCAACGCGTCCAGGCAGGCCTGTACGGCCAGGTCCGAGGTCGCCTCGTGCGGCGCGGCGCGACGGCGGGACTCGATCTGCGTCTTGCGGAGGATCCACTCCGCGTCGACGCCCGCCTGGCTCGCCAGGTCCTCGTTGGCGATCTCTTCCGCGGGGAGATACGAACCGGTCGCCAGGATCCCGGTCGAGTGTGCGGCCGCTGTCTGAGCCACTGTCAGATCCGCCTTTTCCTGGAAGCCACGCCTATGCCGGCGTCGAGGAGGTGGGGGTGGCGTCCACCAGGTGGCGCAGCGGGTTGAGGCGGTCCGCGCCGACCTCGGCGCGCCGCGCGGGATCGGTGACGCCCATTCCGGGCTCCGGCGCCATGCAGAGCACGCCGACCTTGCCGATGTGGCCGTTGGTCTGCACCAGCCGGGTGGCTTCCGCGACCTCCTCCAGCGGGTAGACGGTGGACAGGGTCGGCACCACCTGCCCGAGGTCGAACAGCCGCACGCACTCCCGCACCTCCTCCAGGTTCGCCCCGTGGCTGCCGATGATGCGCTTGAGGTGCATCCAGAGGTACCGGTTGTCGTAGTAGTGCTGGTAGCCGGTGCTGGAGCCGCAGGTGACGACCGCGCCGCCGCGACGGACCACGAACACCGAGATGCCGAACGTCGCCTTGCCCACGTAGTCCATGACGATGTGCGGATCCTCCCCGACCGCCGAGCGGATGGCCTTGCCCAGCCGCTTTCCCAGCGTGATCGTCTGCTCGGGCGTCATCTCGACGTCGTCGGTCATGCCTATCTCGTTGCGGTTGATGACGACGTCGCAGCCGAGACTTCTCAGGACCTCGGCCTTCGACTCCGAGCCGACGACTCCGACGGGTATGCCGCCGCCGTTCTTGACCATCTGCACGGCGTACGCGCCGAGACCGCCGGCCGCGCCCCAGATGAGGACGACGTCGCCCTGCTTCATGCGGGCACCTCGGGGGCTGACCAGCATGCGGTAGACCGTTCCCGCGCACAGCGTGACGCAGGCGGCCTCCTCCCAGGTCAGGTGGGCCGGCTTGGCCGCCAACTGGCTGGCCCGGGCCAGGGTGTAGTGCGCCAGGCCGCCGAAGTTGGTCTCGAAGCCCCAGACCCGCTGCTCGGCGCCGAGCATGCCGTCGGCGTGCGTGGCCGGCTCCTGGTCGTCGGCCTGGATCGGGCTGATCACGACGTGATCGCCGACGCGCCAGCGTCGCACGCCCGCGCCGACCGCGACGATGACCCCTGCCCCGTCGGAGCCCAGCACGTGGAACGGCTGGTCGTGACGCGCCGCGAACGCGCTCGTCCGGCCGAACCGCTTGAGGAAGCCGAACGTGGGCAACGGCTCGAACGTCGCCGACCAGACGGTGTTGTAGTTGATCGAGCTGGCCATGACCGCCACCACGACCTCGTCCGGCGCGAGTTCGGGCATGGGCACCATGCCGACGCGCAGCGATTTGCGGACGTCCTTGTCGTCCATGCCGGTGAACATCTCGGTGTCCTCCACCCGGAGGTAGGAGGCCGGATACTCCTTGGGCAGCGGGATCTTCGTCAGCTCGCCGGGTGTGGCTCCGCCCAGCAAGGCGTCGGCCATGGGATCCATGTCACTCCTTAGTCTTAAAGCGGGATGTTCCCGTGACGGCCACGGGTCGCCGACGCCGCGGCGAGCGCCATGGCGAGCTTGGGCCGGGTCTGCGCGGGGTCGATCACTTCGTCGACGACGCCCAGGTCTACGGCGCGGGCGACGCCTCCTGCCACGCGGGTGTGCTCGGCGACGAGTTGCCGCCGAAGTTCCGCGCGCTCGTCGTCGTGCGCGGCGGCGAGCCGCTTCCGGTGCAGGATGCCCACCGCCGCCTCCGCGCTCATCACCGCGATCCTCGCCTCCGGCCAGGCGAACACCGCGGACGCGCCGAGCGAGCGGGAGTTCATGGCGATGTACGCCCCGCCGTACGACTGGCGCGTGACCAGCGTGACGCGGGGGACCGCCGCCTCGGCGAAGGCGTGCAGCAACTTGGCGCCCCGCCGGACCACGCCACCCCATTCCTGGGTGACGCCGGGCAGGTAACCGGGAACGTCGACGATCACGATCAACGGAATGCCGAACGCATTACACATGCGGACGAATCGCGAGGCCTTCTCGGCGCTCAGCGAGTCGAGGCAGCCGCCCATGCGCAGCGGGTTGTTGGCGATCACGCCGACGCTCCCGCCGCCCAGGCGGCCGAGGCCGACGACGATGTTGGCGGCCCAGCGCGGCTGCAGCTCCACGAAGGGAGTGCCGTCGTCGAGGATCTCGCGTAACAGCGGGCGCACGTCGTAGGCCCGCCGCGCCCGCTCCGGCAGCAGCGATCGCAGGTCCTTTCCGCCCAGCGCGGCGCGGGGGTCGACGCGGGAGCGGTGGGCCAGCAGCAGGGTCACCCGCCGGGCGGACTCGTAGGCGTCGCTCTCGGAGTCGACCACGATGTGCGCCACGCCCGACTTGCGGCTGTGCGTCTCGGCTCCGCCCAGCGACTCCATGTCGATCTGCTCACCGGTGACGGACCGCACGACGTCGGGGCCGGTCACGAACATCCGGCCGGCCTTGGCCATGATCACCACGTCGGTGAGCGCCGGACCGTAGGCGGCGGCTCCCGCGGCGGGGCCGAGGATGACCGAGATCTGCGGCACCCGCCCGGAGGCGCGGGTCATCGCGGCGAACATCCGTCCGACGCCGTCCATCGACTCGACGCCGTCCGCCAGCCGGGCGCCGCCGGAATGCCACAGGCCGATCACCGGGCAGCCTTCGCGCACCGCCATGTCGATGGCGGCCACGATCTTCTCGCAGCCCGAGGAGCCGAGCGCGCCGCCCATGATGGCCGGGTCGGTGCAGTAGGTGACCACCTGGTGGCCCGCGATGCGGCCCATGACCGCGGACACGCCGCTGGCGTCGGGGTCATGCAGTGGCGTCACCGAGTCGGCGTCGAGCAGCCGGGCCAGCCGTACGGCCGGCGCGCGCTGGTCGAGCGGAAAGTGTTCCTGGGTGATCGGCGGGGTGGCGGTCAACGCGGTCTTCCGTTCGCATTCAGGGTGGAAAAGATTGTTTCCCGCATGTTTCCTACCTCCAGCGCCAACGCTGAGGACTTATCGTATGGATTCCAGCAGAACTGCTGGAAAATAGGCTTATCCATGCTCTATCTCCACACAACCCTTACGAGTCCCCCTATGTGCCCTATAGCCTTGCCGAGGGAGGCAGAACGCCGGCCTCCCGGTGCCGTTCCCGGTCGCCGCGCCGGCGGGCGGAGCCGCCGTCGCGGCGCTCGCGTCCGCACGTCAAGCCCCGTGCCGCTCCGTATCCGGGTCGTCCCACCGGAAGGCGCCGACCCTGCGCAGGGGGAGTGAGTCGGAAAAGAATGGCTTTATCGCATATTGCGCCATAGTTGCCGCTAGGGGGGCCGGTAGGGGTTGATTCGCGCGTCTCCAGCGGCCAATCATGGTGCCGTCATTTCGACGTACGGCACCATTTCCTATGCCTGAAAGGTCAGCACATGGAGATAGCCGAGCTTGGAGTCGAGAGCGCCTTTCTGATCACGCCGGACGTTCACTCTGACCACCGGGGGCTTTTCCTCGAAGTGTTCAGCCAGCCGGTGTTCGAGCGGGCGGTGGGTCATCGGCTGTCTGTCGCCCAGCTGAACTGCTCGGTGTCCCGGCGCGGGACCATCCGCGGCATGCACGCCATCGCGCTGCCGGGCCAGGCCCGTTATGTCACCTGCGCCCAGGGGGGCATCGTCGACATCGTGCTCGACATCCGGGTCGGCTCGCCGACGTACGGCGCTCACGTCGCGGTAGAGCTGACCGCCGCGAACCGGCGGGCCCTGTATCTGGCGGAGGGGCTCGCGCACGGGTTCGCGCCGCTGACCGACGACGCCACCGTCGTCTACCTGTGTTCGAGCACCTGGTCTCCGGGCGCGGAGGTCATCATCAACGCGCTGGACCCGGAGCTCGGCCTGCCCTGGCCCACGGAGCCTGGCCCGGTGCAGTCGGACAAGGACGCGGCGGCGCCGTCCCTGCGGGAGGCCAGGGAGCTCGGGCTGCTGCCCACTCTGGCCGAGTGCCAGGCGCGGTACGCCGAACTCGCCGATCTCACGTTGGCGAGGTGACGGTGATGATCCCACTGTTCCGGGTGGCGATGTCTCCTGAGGCGCCGGCCAGGGCCGCCGAGGTCCTCGGCAGCGGCAGCATCGGCCAGGGAGCCAAGGTCGAGGAGTTCGAACGGGCCCTCGCCGGCCGGGTCGGCCGGGACGAGGTGGTCACGGTCAACAGCGCCACGGCGGGCCTGCACCTCGCCCTGCACATGGTCGCCCGCCAGGATGACGACGACGACGGCGAGGTGCTGTCCACGCCGTTGACCATGGAGGCCACCAACTGGGCGATCCTGGCCAACCGGCTGCGCATCAAGTGGGTGGACGTCGACCCGGCCACCCTCAACGTCGATCTGGACGACCTCGCACGCAAGATCTCGCCGAAGACGCGAGCCATCATGATCGTGCATTTCGCCGGTTATCCGGTCGACCTCGACCGTCTCCGCGCGATCATCGACCTGGCCGAGGCCAGATTCGGGTTCCGGCCACCGGTGATCGAGGACTGCGCGCACGCGTGGGGCGCGACCTACGGCGGCGCGCCCATCGGCAGCCACGGCAATCTGTGCGTGTTCAGCTTCCAGGCCATCAAACACCTGACCTGCGGCGACGGGGGCGCCCTCGTCCTGCCGAGCGAGGAGCTCCGGCGGCGCGCCACGCGGCTGCGCTGGTTCGGCATCGACCGGACGGCCGACCGGCTCCGCAACGCCCCGGACGTCACGGAGTGGGGCTTCAAGTTCCACATGAACGACATCAACGCCTCGATCGGCCTGGCCAACCTGCCGTGGGCGGACGACGTGCTGGCCCGGCACCGGGACAACGCCGCCTTCTACGACCGGGAGCTCGCCGGCGTCCCCGGCCTGGAGCTGACCGAGCGGGCCGCCGATCGCCGGTCCTCCTTCTGGATCTATCCGATGAAGGTGGAGGACCGCGACGGCTTCATCAAGCGCATGGACGAGGCCGGGATCATGACCAGCAACGTGCACGAGCGGAACGACCTGCACACGGCCGTGCGCCCGTACTCCGCCCTGCTGCCCGGCCTCGACCGGGTCGCTCCCCGCGTCGTGTGCGTTCCCGTCGGCTGGTGGGTCACCGAGGAGCAGCGCACGCACATCGCGGACACCATCAGGCGGGGCTGGTGACCTCGCCCGCCGCTCTCCAAACCAAGGGCACGGTGCCGTTCGGGGAGCACAAGACCTGGTACCGGGTCACCGGCACGCTGGGCGCGGGCCGGCCGGCCGTCGTCGTCCTGCACGGCGGACCCGGCAGCACGCACGACTACCTGGTCGGCCTCGCCGCGCTCGCCCAGCACGGCTGGCCCGTCGTGCACTACGACCAGCTCGGCAACGGCGGCTCCACGCACCTGCCCGACAAGGGGGCCGAGTTCTGGACTCCGCAGCTGTTCCTCGACGAACTGGACAACCTGCTGCTCAGGCTCGACCTCCGCGACGACTACGTGCTGGTCGGGCAGTCGTGGGGCGGCATGCTGGCCGCCCTGCACGCCTCGGCCAGACCGGAAGGCCTGCGCGGCCTGGTGGTCGCCGACGCCCCCGCCTCCTACCGGCTGTGGCTGCGGGAGATGCGGGTGCTGCGCGGCCGGCTGCCCGACGGCGTCGACGAGACGTTGCGCCGCCACGAAGCCGCGGGCACGACCGATTCGCAGGAGTACTTCGACGCGATGATGGTCTTCTACAACAGGCACGTCTGCACGCTGGACCCGTGGCCGCGCGAGTTCGTCGCCACGTTCATGGAGATCTACAACGACCCGACGGTCTACTACGCGATGAACGGGCCGAGCGAGTTCCACGTGATCGGCTCGCTGCGTGACTGGGGCGTGGAGGACCGCGTCGCGGACATCGAGGTGCCCACCCTGCTGATCTCCGGGCGGCACGACGAGGCCACGCCCGCCACCGTGCGACCGTACTTCGACCTCATCCCCGACGTGCGGTGGGAGGTCTTCGAGGAGTCCAGCCACACGCCGCACCTGGAGGAGCCCGAGCGGTTCAGGCAGGTGCTGATCGAGTTCCTGAAAGGTCTGGGTTAGTGAAGTGGACATGCGGACCGCGATCGTCTTCCCCGGCATGGGACCTACCCGGTTCTCCGATGTCGCCTCGTTCATGCTCGGTAACCCCGCCGCGCGGCGCCTGGTCGCGCTCGCCGACGATGTGCTCGGCTACTCGCTGGCCGACCGCTTCCGCGATTCCGGCGCCGACTACTCCGAGGCGGCACAGGTGGCGTTCCTGGTGAACTGCCTGGCCCTGGCGGAGTGGGCCGAGCAGACGCTGGACGTCAACCCGCACCTGGTCGCGGGCCCGAGCTTCGGCGGCAAGGCGGCCGCCGCCTACTCGGGCGCGCTGTCGTTCTCCGACGCCGTGCGCATGACCGCGGGTCTGGCGCGCTGCGCGGACGACTACTTCGCGCACGAGCACCGGGACATCGTCACCTGCTCCTTCGTCCGCGTGCCCGAGGCCCGGCTGGCGGACCTGCTGGCGGAGCTGCGCGAGCGGGGCGAATGGCACGACGTCTCCTGCTACATAGATCACGACTTCTTCATGGTCTCGCTGCGGGAGCGGCAGGTGGAGTGGCTGGAAGGGCGGGTCCGGGCGATCGGCGGGCTGCCGCTGTACACGATGCGGCCGCCCATGCACTCGGCCGCCTTCGGGCCGCTGCGCAGGAGGGCCGAGGAGGAGGTGTTCGGTGAGCTGCGCTTCACCGACCCGCGGCTGCCGGTCGTCGACGATCACGACGGGACGCTGCTGACCGGCGCGGCGGGGGTGCGAGCCATGGTGCTCGACGGCTTCGTCCGGCCGCTGCGCTGGCCCGAGGTGGTGGCCACGCTGCGGCGGCTCGGTGTCACGAAGCTCTGCGTCAGCGGCCAGGACGCCATGTTCGGCCGGGTGCCGATCACCACGCGGAACTTCACCGTGGTCCCGGTGAACCCGAGGATGGCGGTGCCGCCGCGGCCGTCGGTGCCCTCGGCCTGACGAGGCCCGCCGGGCCTCGTCAGGCGCCGGCCGGTCAGGCCGCGGAGATCCCCGAAAGGACCGTCCAGAGCGTGCCAGGAGTCTCGAACGTCTCCTTCGTCAGCGCGTCGTCCTTGAATCGCACCCCGTACGCCTCCTCAAGGGTGGCCAGGAGTTCGACGATGCCCAGCGAATCGAGGCCGAGGCCCGGCAGATCCGCATTTTCGAGGAGCTTCTCGGTGGCGGGCAGAAACGGCAGATGCGGCCGCAGGAGTTCTTCGAAGCGTGCATCCCACATGACAGTTGATTTCCTTTCTCAGTTTACCGAGAAAAAGCCTACGGCGCTGACGTTATCCGGCAACAATGTGAATGTCCATAATGGTGGATCAGATGAATGCAGATTATCCGCGACCCCTCTATGCGCAATTCCTGCGCGGCCTGGCCATGGCCCCCGACCGGCCCGCCTTCCGGGTCGGCCCGGACACGGCGACCTACGCGGAGCTCCCCCGGGCGGCCCTGCGCTGGGCGGGCTTCCTGCTGCGGTCGGCGCCGGGCCGGCCCGGCGCCGTGGGGGTCCTCGCGGACAAGGGGGGCACGGCGTACGCCGGCATCCTGGCCGGCCTCTACGCGGGAGCGGCGGTCGTGCCGCTCCAGCCGGACTTCCCGGCGTCCCGGACACGCCAGATGATCGAGGCCGCCGGGGTGTCGGCGCTGATCGTCGATGATCGCGGCCAGAAGCGGGCGGAGGACCTCCGCGCCCAGGGAGTGGACGTGCCGGTCCTTTCGCCCGACACGCTCGGTGGCGGGCGGGCCCTCGCCGCGCCGCGGCCGGTCGACGCCGCCGACGTCGCCTACGTGCTGTTCACCTCGGGGTCGACGGGCCGGCCCAAGGGGGTGCCCATCACGCACGGCAACACCGCGCACTACTTCCGGCTGCTGGCCGGACGCTACGACTTCACCCCCGATGACGTGTTCTCGCAGACCTTCGACCTGACCTTCGACTGCGCGATGTTCGACCTGTTCTGCGCCTGGGCCGCCGGGGCGACCGCAGTGGGGGTGCCGTCGCATGCGTACGGACACCTGCCGGAGTTCCTGGCCGAGCAGGGGATCACCGTGTGGTTCTCCACCCCCAGCGCGATCCCGCTGGTCCGCAGGACCGGTGGGCTGGCGCCGGGGGCGCTGCCGACCCTGCGCTGGAGCTTCTTCGCCGGAGAGGCGCTGAAGTGCGCGGACGCCGTCGACTGGCAGCGCGCGGCGAGCGACTCCGTCATGGAGAACCTCTACGGCCCGACCGAGCTGACGATCACGATCACCGGTCACCGCTGGTCCCCGGAGACCTCACCGGGCCGCTGCGTCAACGGCCTGTCCCCGATCGGCAGGGTGCATCCCGGCCACGGCCACCTCCTGGTCGACGACGCTGGCCGGCCCGTCCGCGACGAGGGCGAGCTGTGGATCACCGGGCCGCAGCTGACACCGGGATACCTCGATCCGGAAGACGACAAGGGCCGGTTCATCGAAGGGGACGGCCGTACCTGGTACAACACCGGCGACCGCGTCCGGGTCGCGGACAATGGCGAGCTCGTCTATCTCGGCCGCGCCGACGCCCAGGTGCAGGTGCACGGCTGGCGGGTGGAACTGGCCGAGATCGATCACGCCGTGCGCGGCGTGGCCGGCGTGGTGGACGCGGTGACGGTGAGCGCCGAGAACGACGGCACCGCCGTACCCGTCGTGTTCTACACCGGGAATCCGCTGGCGCCCACCGATTTCACCACCCGGCTCATCGAGACGCTGCCGGCCGGAATCGTGCCACGGCACTATCGCCATCTGGACGAGCTGCCGCTGAATCCCAACAGAAAAGTCGACCGGGCCGGTCTGCGCGCGCTCGCCGCGGGTCTGGTACAGAAACGCGGGCGCGCCCAGGAAGGGGGAGGGGCGCTTTAGGGGGGCGGTAGGGGTCTATTTGAAATAGGGATTCGAGATAACTTTTCAGTGATTCGATATTCGCTGATATTCCTTTCCCACATAGGCGGGAGGACGATATTGGACGGGACGCGGTTCCTTCGATCAGGCCTCATCCACGAGCTGCTCGACGAGGCCACCAACGCGAGACCGGAAGGGCTCGCGGTCCGCGACGCGCACGGTGCGTGGAGCTACCGGCGGGTCGACGAGCTCAGCCGCGCCGTCGTCGGCTGGCTGGCGGCCAACGGCGTCGGCCCGGGCGATCGGGTCATCGTTCAGCTGCCCAACCGGCGCGAGACGGTACCCATCGTCTACGGCCTCTCCCGGCTCGGCGCCGTCTTCGTGCCGCTGCACCCCGACATGAAGGCCTTCCATCTCCGCTCCGTGCTGGAAGACGCGGAGCCCAAGCTGATCATCGGTGGCGGCGAGACCATGCACGACCTCGCCACGGTGCCGGTGTACGACCTCGGCGACTTCTGGACCGAGGTCGAGGAGATGGCGGGGTGGCCGGACGCGTACGAGCCGGGCAAGATCCTGCCCTCGGACGTCGCCATCCTCATCTACACCTCGGGCAGCACCGCCGCCCCCAAGGGCGTGATGTGCCCGCACGCGCAGGTCACCTTCGCCGCCTCGGCCATCAACGCGGTGCTCGGATACGGCCAGGACGACGTGGTCTTCTGCCGGCTGCCCATGTCCTTCGACTACGGCCTCTATCAGATCTTCCTCGCCACGCTCGGCGGCGCCGAGCTGGTCCTGGCCGAGGAAGGAGCCGACCTGACCCTGCTCGGTCAGCTCCGCGAGTCCGGCGCGACCGTCGTGCCCGTCGTCCCCTCACTGGGCGGCATGATCGCGACTCTGGCCCGGCGGGCCAGCCAGGCCACGCCGAAGGTACGGATGTTCACCAACACCGGGGCCGCGCTGCCGGAGGCGACCATCCGAAGCCTCCGCTCCTGCTTCCCCGGGGCTCAGGTGGTGCGCATGTACGGCATCACCGAATGCAAGCGCGTCACGATCATGGAACCGGAGCTGGACCAGGAACGCCCCGGCGCGGTCGGCCGTCCGCTTCCCGGCACCCGGGTGGTGATCGCGGACCCCGAGGGCCGGTCACTGCCGGCCGGGGAGACCGGGGAGATCGTGGTGGCCGGTCCCCACGTGATGGCCGGCTACTGGCGCGACCCCGAGCTCAGCGCGCGCGCCTACCGCCCCGACAAGGCCACCGGTGAGATCCGCCTGCACACCGGCGACTACGGCCGGCTCGACCAGGACGGCTACCTGTACTTCGAAGGCCGCCGAGACGACATGTTCAAACGCAAGGGCACCCGGATGAGCACGGTCGAGATCGAGGCGGCCGCCATGGACATCCCGGGTGTACGCGCGGCCGTCGTGCTGCCCCCGGCCGAAGGACACGACCTCGTCGTGTTCGTCGAGGCCGACCTGACGCCCAATTCCGTGCTGCACGCGCTGAAGCAGCGGCTCGAACCCGCGAAGGTGCCCGCCGCCTGCCGCGTCCTGCCGCGCTTCCCGCTGACGCTCAACGGCAAGAACGAGCGGAAACAGATGGCCATGCTGCTCATTGGAGGCGACGCGTGAACTGGTACACCGAGCTCGTCGCCCGCTACGGCTCCCCGCTGTACGTCTACGACCTGGACCGCGTCACCGCCGCGCAGGCGGACCTGCGCCGCGCCCTGCCCGACGGGTTCTCGCTGTTCTACTCCTTCAAGGCCAACCCGCATCCGGAGATCGCGCGAGCGCTGCGCGACGGCGGAGCGCTCGCCGAGATCAGCTCGACCGGTGAGCTGAACGCGGCGTTCGCCGCCGGCTTCGACGGCTCCGAGGTGCTCCACACCGGACCGGGCAAGACCACCGAAGAGCTGGCGGTCGCCGTCGACGGCGGCGTCCGCATGTTCTCCGTCGAGTCACTCACCGACCTGTGGCACGTCGGCGAGGTCGCGACCAAGCGCGGCGTGATCGTGGACTGCCTGCTACGCGTCAACAGCGCCGAGCCCGGCGCCGCCACCAGCATCCGGATGACCGGCGCGCCCTCCCAGTTCGGCTTCGACGACGAGACGCTCCCCGGCCTGATGCCGCAGCTCCGGGCGGTGCCCGGCACGCGGCTGGCCGGAGCGCACCTGTTCTCGCTGAGCAACTCCAAGGACGAGGAGAGCCTCGTCGCCGAGTTCGCGCACACCATCTCGGTGGCCGCCCGCCTGAAGCGGGACACGGGCCTGCCGATCCGGTTGCTGGAC
Source organism: Nonomuraea sp. NEAU-A123 (assembly GCF_018603905.1). GTDB lineage: Bacteria > Actinomycetota > Actinomycetes > Streptosporangiales > Streptosporangiaceae > Nonomuraea. Next base: position 405,562 of record NZ_JAHFZZ010000009.1, on the reverse strand, counting down.
ATCGGCGGCGGATTCGCCGCCCCGTACCTCGCCTCGGGAGAGCGGCCCGTGTACGGCGGGCTCCGCGCCGGGCTGGAGACCGTCCTGGACGCGCGCTTCCCCGGCTGGCGGGCGGGCACGCCCGAGATCGCCTGCGAGTCCGGCCGCTACCTGGCCGGCGACTGCGGCCGGCTGGTCTGCACGGTGGTCAACGTCAAGGAGAGCCGCGGCCGCAGATTCGTCATCCTGGACGCCGGCATCAACACGCTCGGCGGCATGTCGGGCCTGGGCAGGCTGCTGCCGGTCTCGGTGGAGCTCGACGACGCCGCCTTCGACGGCGAGCGGCAGCCCGCGACCCTGGTCGGCCCGCTCTGCACCCCCGGCGACATCCTCGCCAGGAACGTGTCCCTGCCGCCGCTCGAACCCGGCGACGTCGTGTCCATTCCCAACGCGGGGGCCTACGGGATGACCGCGAGCCTGGTGATGTTCCTGGGCCACCCCGCGCCCATCGAGGTCGTCGCACGCGGTCACCAGGTGGTGTCCGTCTCCCGGATCGAATTCAACCGCAAGTACGAGTGAGCGGAGTGTGTCTTGAGCGAGCAGCGTCGCTTCCTCGCAGACCTGGTCAACGACCTGACGGTCGAGGTCCTGCGGACCGTGTTCCCCGATGCCCCCGACGCGGTGGACCCCCAGCGCGGCTTCAGGGAACTGGGACTCGACTCGCTGGCCGCCGTCGAGCTGCACGACCGTCTGGCCCAGGCGGTCGGCGCCGAACTGCCGATCACCATCGCCTTCGACCATCCCACCCCCGACGCGGTGGTCGACTACCTGTTCACCGAGGTGCTCGGGCTGGGCGACGCGGCGGCCGTAGAGGTCCACCCGGCCGTCGGCCGGGATGAGCCGATCGCCGTCATCGGCATCGGCTGCCGCTATCCGGGCGGAATCACCTCCCCGGAGGAGCTGTGGCGGCTCGTCGCCGAGAGCGGGGAGACCCTCACCGGGTTCCCCGTGGACCGGGGCTGGGACCTTGACCGGCTGTTCGACGACGATCCGGACGCGCCCAACTCCACCTATGTCCGGTCGGGGCACTTCCTGCACGACGCCGGTGAGTTCGACGCCGACTTCTTCGGCATCAACCCGCGTGAGGCCGTCGCCATGGACCCCCAGCAGCGCCTGGTGCTCGAGGCTTCCTGGGAGGCGTTCGAGCGGGCGGGCATCGATCCGCGCTCGCTGCGGGGCAGCCAGTCCGGCGTGTTCATCGGCGCCGAGCCGCAGGACTACGGTCCCCGGCTCGACAAGGCGCCGGAGGAGATCGAGGGCTACCTCGTGACGGGGAACGCCCCGAGCGTGGTGTCCGGCCGGATCGCCTACGCCCTCGGACTCGAAGGGCCCACGCTCACCGTCGACACCGCCTGCTCCGCCTCCCTGGTCGCCCTGCACCTGGCCTGCCAGGCGCTGCGCAACGGCGAGACCGACCTCGCGCTGGCCGGCGGCGTGACCGTGATGTCCACCCCCGGCACCTACACCGCGTTCAGCCGGCAGCGGGTGCTCGCCGCGGACGGCCGCTGCAAGGCGTTCGCCGCCTCCGCCGACGGCACCGGCTTCTCCGAGGGCGTCGGGATCCTCGCGATCGAGCGGCTGTCGGACGCGCGCCGCCGGGGCCACCCCGTGCTCGCGGTCATCCGGGGTTCGGCGATCAACCAGGACGGCGCGAGCAGCGGCCTGACCGCCCCGAACGGTCCCTCCCAGGAACGGGTGATCCGCCGGGCGCTGGCCGACGCGGGGCTGTCACCGGCCGAGATCGACGTGGTCGAGGCGCACGGCACCGGCACCAAGCTGGGGGACCCGATCGAGGCGCACGCGCTGATGGCCACGTACGGAAAGGACCGGGGCGAACGCGGGCCGCTGAGACTGGGCTCGATCAAGTCGAACATCGGGCACACCCAGGCGGCGGCCGGCGTGGCCGGTGTGATCAAGATGGCCATGGCCATGCGTCACGAGACGCTGCCCCGCACCCTGCACGTGGACGAGCCGTCGCCGTACGTCAACTGGTCGCTCGGCGCGGTCGAACTGCTCACCGAGAGCCGGCCCTGGCTCGCCAACGGTACGCCGCGGCGAGCCGGCGTCTCGTCCTTCGGCGTGAGCGGCACCAACGCGCACCTCATCCTCGAGGAGCCGCCAGTAGAAGCCACCCTGGACGGGGACGGCGGTCTGCCCCCGGCCGTCGTCCCCATGGTGCTGTCCGGGAAGGCGCCGGAGGCGCTGCGCGGGCAGGCCGCCCGGCTGGCCGCCCATCTGGCGGAACACGAGGACCTTGACCTGGCCGACGTCGCCCACTCGCTGGTGACCTCGCGCTCGACCTGGGAACACCGCGCGGTGGTCGTCGCCGGTGACCGGGCGGAACTGCTCGCCGGGCTGACCGCTCTGTCCGAAGGCGAGCCCGCCGCCGACGTGATCGAGGGCGAGGCCACCGCGGAGCGCCGCGCGGTCTTCATCTTCCCCGGCCAGGGCTCGCAGTGGGCGGGCATGGCCGTGGAGCTTCTGGACTCGTCCCCCGTCTTCGCGCGGCGCATGGACGAGTGCGCGGCGGAGATCGAGTCCTATGTCGACTGGCGGCTGCTCGATGTGCTGCGTGGCGAGCCGGGCGCCCCTTCGTTCGAACGGCTCGACGTCGTCCAGCCGGCGCTGTTCGCGGTGATGGTGTCGCTGGCCGCCCTCTGGGAGTCGCTGGGCGTGCGGCCGGCCGCCGTCGTGGGCCACTCGCAGGGCGAGGTCGCCGCCGCCTACGTGGCCGGCGGTCTGTCGCTGGCCGACGCCGTACGCGTGATCGTGCTGCGCAGCCGCCTGTTCGCCGAGCGCCTGATGGGCCGGGGCGGAATCGCCGCGATAGGCGCGTCGGCCGGTGCGGTGGAGGAGCGGTTGACCCGCTGGGAGGGACGGCTGTCCATCGGGGCGAAGAACGGCCCCTCGTCGTGCACCGCCGTGGGCGACGAAGCCGCCCTGGCCGAACTCGTCGCCCAGTGCGAGGCGGACGGCCTGCGGGCGCGCCTGCTGCCCACCACCGTCGCCTCCCACTGCGATCAGGTCGACCCGCTGCGCGAGCAACTGACCGAGATGCTCCGAACCGTGTCCCCGACCATGGGAGACGTGCCGTTCTACTCCACCGTCACCGGTGGTGTGCTGGACACCGAGGAGCTGACCGCCGACTACTGGTTCCACAACGCCCGTCAGCCGATCGAGTTCCAGGCCGTGATAGAGGGGCTGCTCGCGCGGGGACACGACGCGTTCCTGGAGATGAGCGCGCATCCGGTGCTCGTGATGAGCGTGCAGGACACGATCGAAGAGGCCGGGGCCGACGCGTTCGCCTCCGGCACGCTGCGCCGTGGCGAAGGCGATCTGCGGCGCGTGCTGGCCTCGGTCGCGCAGGCGCACGTACGCGGTGTGTCCGTCGACTGGGACAGCCTGCTCACCGGCGCGAAGCAGGTCGATCTGCCGACGTACGCCTTCCAGCGCAGGCACTACTGGCTGGAGAACCGGACCTCGGCCGGGGACGTCGCCTCGGCGGGACTGACCGCCCCCGGCCATCCGCTGCTGGGCGCGGCCGTGACGCTCGCCGAATCCGGCGGGGCGCTCCTCACCGGACGGCTCTCGCTCCAGCTCCACCCCTGGCTGGCCGACCACGCCGCCGCCGGCACGTTGCTGCTGCCCGGCACCGCCTTCGTCGAGCTCGCCATCCGGGCGGGCGACCAGGTCGGCTGCGGCCTGCTGGAGGAGCTGACGCTGGAGGCGCCGCTCGTCGTCCCCGAGCGCGGCGGCGTGTGGTTGCAGGTGTCCGTCGGAGCGCCAGAGGACGCGGGGCGCCGCCGGATCGGCGTGCACTCGCGGTCGGAGGACGCTCCGGCCGACGCGCCGTGGACCCGCCACGCGAGCGGGTACGTGGCCGTCGACGACGCGCCCGAGGTCTTCGACCTGGCCCAGTGGCCGCCGGACGGAGCCACCCCCGCGGACCTCGACGGCCTGTACGAACGGCTCGCCTCGGCCGGCTACGGCTACGGTCCGTTGTTCCAGGGGCTGAAGGCGGCTTGGCGGCGGGGTGACGAGGTCTTCGCCGAGGTCACGCTGCCCGAGCAGGCGCGGCGTGAGGCCGAGCTGTTCGGGCTGCACCCGGCGCTGCTCGACGCGGCGCTGCACGCGGGGTCGCTGCTGGACACCGCCGATGAGCGCCTGAGCCTGCCCTTCGCCTGGACCGGCGTGTCCCTCCGGGCCACCGGCGCCTCGGCCGTCCGAGTCCGGCTGTCTCCGGCGGGGCCCGACACCCTGTCGCTGTGGCTGGCCGACACCTCGGGCGTGCCCGTCGCCACCGTGCGCTCGCTGATCTCGCGCCCGGCCTCGGCACAGCAACTCTCCGCCGCTTCGGTCGCCCATGGCGACTCGCTGTTCCGCGTCGCATGGACCGCGGCGCCCGCGCTGCCGTCGGCGACAGCGGCCGGGGGTGCTGCGGTACTCGGGCCGGACCCGCACGGCTTGCGCCGGGCCGGCATCGCGAGCGCCGAGTTCGCCGACCTGACGGCGCTGACCACATCGGATCGGCTGCCCGACACGGTTTTCGTAACCTTCGGGTCGGACGGCTTCATGGAACAGGTGGGCGGCGACGTTCCGGACGGTGCGCGGGCGGCGACGCACCGGGCGCTGGGGCTCGTACAGGCTTGGCTGGCTGACGAGCGGCTGGCCTCGGTGCGGCTTGTCGTGGTGACCTGCGGCGCGGTGGCGGCGGGGACCGACGCGGAGGTGCGGGATCTGGCGAACGCGCCGGTGTGGGGCCTGTTGCGGTCCGCGCAGTCGGAGCACCCCGGCCGCTTCGTCCTGCTGGACCTCGACCACTCCGACGTACCGGTGCCCGCCGTGCTCGCGGCGCTCACCGAGCCGCAGCTCGCCCTGCGCGCCGGCGAGCTGCTGGTGCCCAGGCTGGCCCGCGCGGCCACCAACGACACGCTGACACCCCCCGCGGGCGCCCCGGAATGGCGCCTGGACGCGGCGATCAAGGGCAGCCTGGACGGCCTGTCACTGGTCCCGTGCCCGGAGGCGGCCCGCCCGCTCGGGCCGGACGAGGTGCGGGTGTCGGTACGCGCGGCCGGTCTCAACTTCCGGGACCTGGTCGTCACCCTCGGCATGGTGCCCGAACACGACGAGCCCATCGGCGGCGAGATCGCGGGTGTGGTGCTGGAGGTGGGAGCCGGGGTTGCCGATCTGGTGCCCGGTGATCGGGTGCTGGGGTTGCTGGATGGCGCGTTCGGTCCGGTGGGGGTGACGGATCGGCGGTTGCTGGCTCGTATGCCCGCCGGGTGGTCGTTCGCCGAGGCGGCATCGGTACCGGTGGCGTTCCTGACCGCCTACTACGGCCTGGTCGATCTGGCCGGGGTCCGGTCGGGCGACCGGGTGCTGATCCACGCGGCCGCCGGTGGGGTCGGGATGGCAGCGGTGCAACTCGCTCGCTGGCTCGGCGCGGAGGTCTTCGGCACGGCGAGCGAAGGCAAGTGGGGAGCGCTCGCGCTGGACGAAGACCATGTGGCCTCGTCGCGGACGCTGGAGTTCGCGGAGAAGTTCGGCCGGGTGGATGTGGTGCTCAACTCGCTGGCCGGCGAGTTCTTGGACGCCTCACTGGGACTGCTGTCCGAGGGCGGCCGGTTCCTGGAGATCGGCAAGACCGACGTCCGCGAGGCCGGCCAGGTCGCCGATGCCCACCCGGGCGTGCGGTACCTCCCGTACTCCCTGATGGAGGCCGGCCCCGACCGCCTGCGCGACCAGCTCGCCGAGGTGCTGGCGCTGTTCGAGAGGGGTGTGCTGGAGCTGCCGCCCGTCCGGGTCTGGGATGTGCGGCGGGCCGGGGAGGCGCTGCGGTTCATGTCGCTCGCCCGGCATACCGGGAAGATCGTGCTGTCGATGCCGCCCACGTTCGGCGGCGGCGGCGGGACGGTGCTCGTCACCGGCGGCACGGGCGGCCTGGGCGCGCTGGTGGCGCGCCATCTGGTGACGGTGCACGGGGTGCGGGACCTGCTGCTGGTGAGCCGGTCGGGGATGTCGGCCACGGGTGCGGCGGAACTGCTGCAGGAGCTGTCCGGACTGGGCGCGCGGGTACGCGTCGCGGCCTGCGACGTGGCGGACCGGGACGCGCTGGCCAAGGTGCTGGCAGAGGTCTCGGCACAGGCGCCGCTGCGCGGGGTGGTACATGCCGCCGGAGCGCTCGACGACGGGGTACTGGACTCGCTGACGCCGGAGCGCGTGGACGCCGTGCTGCGGCCGAAGGTCGCCGGGGCGTGGAACCTGCACGAGCTGACGCGGGAGCTGGATGTGTCGGCGTTCGTGCTGTTCTCCTCCGCGGCCGGTGTCCTGGGCGACGCCGGGCAGAGCAACTACGCGGCGGCGAACGTGTTCCTGGACGCCCTGGCGGCGCACCGGCGCGCGCACGGCCTCGCCGCGGTGTCGCTGGCCTGGGGCTTCTGGGAACAACGCAGCAACATGAGCGCCCACCTGCGCGAGGCCGACATAGCGCGGATGGAGCGGTCGGGCGCCCGTGGCCTCTCGTCCGAGGAGGGGTTGGCGCTCTTCGACGCCGCCCTGACGGTGGACGAGGCCCTGCTGGCGCCGATCCGCCTCGACCTCGCCGCGATGCGCCGCGAGTCCGCCTCGGTGCATCCGTTGCTCCGCGGCCTGGTCCACATGCCCGCGCAGCGGAACGTCGCCGCGAGCGCCGTACCCGCCGGTGCCGTCTCCGCTCTGGAGCGGCAACTGGCCGGGCTGCCCGAGACCGAACGCGACCAGGTGCTCGTCTCCCTGATCCGCGCGCAGGCCGCCACCGTGCTCGGCCACGCCGACGCCGCCTCGGTGGACGCCGGCCGGGCGTTCAAGGAGCTGGGCTTCGACTCGTTGACCGCCATCGAGCTGCGCAACCGGCTCAACGCCGCCACCGGGTTGCGGCTGTCGGCCACGCTGGTCTTCGACTATCCGACGCCCGCCGTACTCGCCCAGCACATCAAGGGCAAGCTGCTCGGCGCCGAGTCGCCGGCCGCGCCGGTCGCCGCGCCCGCCGCGCCGCTCGACGACGATCCGATCGCCATCGTCGGGATGAGCTGCCGCTATCCCGGTGGCGTCGACTCGCCGGAGGCCCTGTGGCGCATGCTGGTCGAGGGCCGGGACGCGATGGCGGAGTTCCCCGCCGACCGGGGCTGGGACCTGGAGCGGCTCTACGACCCCGACACCGAGAGCGCCGGCAGCAGTTATGCGCGGGTGGGCGGGTTCGTGTACGAGGCCGGAGAGTTCGACGCGGCCTTCTTCGGGATCTCGCCCCGCGAGGCCCTGGCCACGGACCCGCAGCAGCGGCTGCTGCTCGAAGCCTCCTGGGAGGCCCTCGAACGCGCGGGCATCGACCCCGGCGACCTCAGGGGCAGTCCGACAGGTGTGTTCGTCGGCGCTTCCGCCACCGGCTACGCCACCGGGCCCGCGCCGCTGCCCGAGGAGGTGGAGGGATACCTGATCACCGGCAATTCCAGCTCGGTGATGTCCGGCCGCGTCGCCTACGCGCTCGGCCTGGAGGGGCCCGCCATGACCTTGGACACGGCGTGCTCGTCGTCCCTGGTCGCCATGCATCTGGCCTGCGAGTCGCTGCGCCGCGGCGAAAGCACGCTGGCGCTGGCCGGCGGTGTGACCGTGCTGTCCACGCCCGAGATCTTCGTGGAGTTCAGCAGGCAGCGGGGGCTGGCGCGGGATGGGCGGTGTAAGGCTTTCGCCGAAGCGGCGGATGGTACGGCGTTCGCCGAGGGCGTGGGCCTGGTGCTGCTGGAGCGGTTGTCGGACGCGCGGCGCCTTGGCCATCAGGTGCTGGCGGTGGTGCGGGGCAGTGCGGTCAATCAGGACGGTGCGAGCAACGGGCTGACCGCGCCCAACGGCCCCTCCCAGCAGCGGGTGATCCGCCAGGCGGTGGCCAACGCCGGTCTCGGCCTGGCCGACATCGACGCGGTCGAGGGCCACGGCACGGGCACGACGCTCGGGGACCCGATCGAGGCGCAGGCGCTGCTGGCCACCTACGGACAGGATCGTCCGGAGGATCGGCCGCTGTGGCTGGGCACGGTCAAATCCAACATCGGCCACACCCAGTGCGCGGCGGGTGTCGCCGGTGTGATCAAGATGGTCATGGCGATGCGGCACGGCGTCCTGCCGAAGACGCTGCACGTCGACTCCCCGTCCTCGCACGTGGACTGGTCGGCCGGCGCGGTGTCGCTGGTGACCGAGCCGACCCCCTGGCCCGGCGGCGACCGTCCGCGCCGGGCGGGAGTGTCGTCGTTCGGGATCAGCGGGACCAACGCGCATGTGGTGATCGAGGGCGTTCCCGCCGAGGACCCGGTTCCGGATGACGCGCCGGCTCCCGCTGACGTGCCGGTGCCCGTGGTGGTCTCCGGTCGCGGTGAGGACGGCGTCCGGGCGCAGGCGGAGCGGCTGCGGGACTTCGTCGTGGGATCCGCGGCGGCCGGGCCGGCCGAGGTGGGTCATTCGCTGGTGCGAACGCGTTCACTGCTGAGCCATCGCGCCGTCGTGGTCGCGGCCGACCGGGAGCAACTGGTGGCGGGCCTGGCGCGGGTGGCCGCGGGGGCTGAGCCGGTCGACGTCGTGACCGGTCCGGAAGGACTCGGGGAGGGCTCCCGGGGCGGGCTGGGGTTCATGTTCACCGGTCAGGGAAGTCAGCGGACGGAGATGGGCCTGGAGCTGACCAGGGCGTTCCCCGCGTTCAAGGGACATCTGGAGGCGGTGGCCGCGGGCTTGGACCGCTACTTGGACGTGCCGCTGACCGAGGTGATGTGGGGGCGGCCGGAGCTCCTGGATCAGACGCTGTACGCCCAGACGGGGCTGTTCGCGGTAGAGGTGGCCCTCTATCGGCTGCTGGAGTCATGGGGCGTGGTGCCCGACTACCTGCTGGGTCACTCGGTGGGAGAGCTGACGGCCGCGCACGTGGCCGGGGTGCTGTCCCTGGAGGACGCGTGCGCGCTGGTGGCGGCCCGTGGCCAGTTGATGGGGAGCCTGCCCGCAGGCGGGGCGATGGTCGCGGTCGGAGCGGGAGAACGGACCGTGGCCGACCTGCTGTCCGAAATATCCGACCTGTCCGGGGTGGCGATCGCCTCGGTGAACGGGCCGGCTTCGGTCGTGGTCTCAGGCGACGAGCCCGCCGTGGAGCGGGTGGCGGAGGAGTTCGCCCGGCGCGGGGTGAGGTGCCGGCGGCTGCGGGTCAGCGACGGGTTCCACTCCCATCGCATGGAGCCGATCCTCGGCGCCTTCGGTGAGGTGGCCGGCGGGCTGGAGTACGGCGTCCCGGAGATCCCGGTGGTGTCGAACCTGACCGGCGAGCCGGTACGGGAGTTCTCGGCCGAGTACTGGGTGCGGCATTTGCGAGAGCCGGTGCGGTTCGCCGACAGCGTCGCCTTCCTGCGCGAACGGGGCGTGCGGACCCTTCTGGAGCTGGGTCCCGACGGCGTGCTGTCGGGGCTGGTGCAGGAGCAGGGGCCCGTGCCGGTGGCGCTGCCGGTGCTGCGGCGCGATCGGGACGAGGCCGGGCAACTGGTGACCGCCCTCGGCCGGGCGTACGCGCGCGGGACGGAAGTGAATTGGGAGGCGTTCTTCGACGGCGCCGGGCGGGCGGTGGACCTTCCCACCTACGCCTTCCAGCGTCGCCATTACTGGCTGCGGTCCTCCCACCACGGCGGTGATCCCGCCTCCCTCGGGCTGGAGGCCGCGGATCATCCTCTGCTGGGCGCCGCCGTCGAACTGCCCGACACCGGTGGATCGCTGTTCACCGGCAGGCTCTCGCTCGGCACCCACCCCTGGCTGGCCGATCATCGGATCCTCGACACCGTACTGGTGCCGGGCACGGCCTTCGTCGAGCTCGCCGTCGCGGCCGGCCACCAGGCAGGGTGCGACCTCGTAGAAGAGCTGACCCTGGAGACCCCCCTCGTGCTGGGGGAGCGGGACGCCGTCACGATCGAAGTGATCGTCTCCGGCGCGGACGACTCGGGCCGCCATACGCTGACCGTGTACTCGCGGGCCGCCGCGGGCGAGCGGCCCTGGATCCGGCACGCGACCGGGACTCTCGCAGTCGGAGCGCAACGGCCCGCCTTCGACCTGGCCGAATGGCCGCCACCCGGCGCCGAGCCCATCGACGTCGGCGGACTCTACGAGCGGCTGGCCGGCGAAGGCGTGGCGTACGGACCCGCCTTCCGGGGGCTGCGCGCGGCCTGGCAGCGCGACGGCGAGGTGTTCGCCGACGTCGAGCTGCCCGACGCCGTGGCCGCGGACGCCGGCCGCTTCGGTCTGCATCCGGCGCTGTTCGACGCCGTGCTGCACGCCATCGGGCTGGCCGAGCCGAGCGAGGACCAGCAGGTCGAGCTGCCCTTCACCTGGAGCGAGGTCAGCCTGTACGCGACCGGCGCCGCTGCCGCCCGCGTACGGGTATCCGCCGACGGCTCCGGCGCACCCCTGCTGACCGTGGCGGACGCCACAGGCGCGCCGCTGGCCACGGTGGGCTCGCTGGCCATGCGGCCGGTCTCCGGCGCCGGGCTCCGCGCCGGCCGGAACGGGACCGGCGCCTCGCCGTACCAGGTGACGTGGACACCGGTGACCACCGGCGCGCCCTGGGACGACTGGGCGGTGCTCGGCACCGAGGATGACGAGCTGCCCGGGGCCCTGCGTTCCGCGGGACTCCCCGTGCGCACCGCCGTGGGGCTGGCCGCGCTGAGCGTCACGCCGACGGTGGTGCTGGTCTCCGCCGGGTTCGCGTCCGCGTCGGCCGACCCTTCGGCGGCCGCCCGCGACGTGACCGGCCGAACGCTCGCCCTGCTGCAGGACTGGCTGGCCGACGACCGTTTCGCCGGCGCCAGGCTGGCGTTGGTGACCGGTGGCTCGGTGCGCGCCACCGCCGATGACGACGCCCCCGATCTCGTCCACGCGCCCGTCTGGGGTCTGGTACGCGCCGCGCAGGCCGAGAACCCCGGCCGGTTCCTGCTCATCGACGTGGACGGCACGGAGGCCTCCTACCGGGCGTTGCCTACCGTACTGGCCGGTCAGGAACCTGAGCTGGCCCTGCGCGAGGGCGAGGCCCGCGCGCCGCGGCTGACCAGGACCGACGACGACGGCCTGCTGAAGCCGCCGGCCGGTGCGGAGTCCTGGCGTCTGGAGATCACCGAGCCGGGCACGATCGACGCCCTGGAAGCGGCAGTCTGCGACGCGGCCCGACGGCCCCTGGGCGAGTTCGAGGTACGGGTGTCGGTGCGGGCTGGTGGACTGAACTTCCGCGATGTCCTGATGGCCCTCGGCATGTACCCCGGTGCGGCGTCCCTCGGGACCGAGGGCGCCGGCGTGATCGTCGAGGTCGGCTCCGGCGTCACCGCGTTCGCCCCGGGCGACAGGGTGCTCGGGCTGTTCGAGGAGAGTTTCGGGCCCTACACGACGACCGACCACCGGATGATCGCGCACATGCCGGCCGGCTGGTCCTTCGTGACCGCGGCCGCGATGCCGGCCGTGTTCGCGACCGCCTACTACGGCCTGGTCGATCTGGGCGGAGTGCGGTCGGGGGATCGGGTGCTGATTCACGCGGCTGCCGGTGGGGTGGGGATGGCGGCGGTGCAGCTCGCTCGCTGGCTGGGTGCGGAGGTGTTCGGCACGGCGAGTGTGGGCAAGTGGGGAGCATTGCCGCTGGATGCGGAGCATGTGGCCTCCTCAAGGACGCTGGAGTTCGCGGAGAAGTTCGGCTCGGTGGATGTGGTGCTCAACTCGCTGGCAGGCGAGTTCATCGACGCCTCGCTGGGACTGCTTTCCGAGGGTGGCCGGTTCGTGGAGATGGGCAAGACCGACCTCCGCTCCCCGGACACGATCGCGCCCGGGGTCCGCTACACGCCCTTCGACCTCTCGGACGCCGGGCCTGACCGGACCAGGGAGATCCTGACCGAGCTGGTGAAGCTGTTCGAGGGCGGCGTACTCGAACCGCTGCCGACCCGGGCCTGGGACGTGCGCCGCGCGCCGGAGGCGTTCCGCCACATGGCGCAGGCCCGGCACATCGGCAAGATCGTGCTGACCGTCCCGACGCCCCTCGACCGGCCCGGCACCGTGCTCGTCACCGGCGGCACGGGCGGACTCGGCGCGCTGGTGGCCCGGCATCTGGTCGCCGAGCACGGCGTGCGCGACCTGCTGCTCGTCGGCCGCAGAGGGCTCGAGGCCCCGGGCGCCGATCGGCTGCGCGCGGAGCTCACCGAGCAGGGCGCCCGCGTCGAGGTCGCGGCCTGCGATGTCGCCGACCGGGACGCCCTGGCCGCACTGCTCGGGAGGGTGGCGCCGGACCGGCCGCTGACCGCGGTCGTGCACACGGCGGGCGTCGTGGCCGATGGCGTCATCGACTCGCTCACGCCCGCGCAGGTGGACACGGTCTGGCAGCCCAAAGCCGAGGCCGCCTGGCACCTGCACGAGCTCACCGAAGATCTCGACCTGTCGGCCTTCGTGCTCTTCTCCTCCTCGGCCGGCACGCTCGACGCCGCCGGGCAGGGCAACTACGCGGCGGCCAACGCCTTCCTCGACGCGCTGGCCGCGCACCGCAGGGCGGCCGGTCTGCCGGCGGTCTCGCTGGCATGGGGCATGTGGGCGCCGGAGGTCGGCGGCATGACCGCCCAGCTCGGCGAGGCCGATCTGCGGCGGCTGCGCCGCTCTGGCCTGCTGCCGCTGTCGGCCGAGGCGGGGCTGGCCCTGTTCGACGAGTCGCTCGCGCGCGACGAGGCCACGCTGGTGCCGATCCGGCTGGATCTCGCGGCCATGCGGTCGCGGGAGGAAGGGCCGCCGGCGATGCTCCGTGGCCTGGTCACCGCGCCGATCAGCCGGGCGCCCGCCACCGCCCAGGTCACCGCCCCGGCTTCGCTGGCGGATCAGCTCGCCCCCCTGTCCAGGGCGGCCCGTGACCGCCTGCTGCTGACCCTGGTACGGACCCACGTCGCCGCGGTGCTCGGCCACGCCACCGGGGACCCCGTCGATCCGGTGCGGGGGTTCAAGGAGCTGGGCTTCGACTCGCTGACCGCCGTCGAGCTGCGCAACCGGCTGAGCGCGGCGGCGGACGTGCGCCTGCCCGCCACGCTCGTCTTCGACTACCCGACACCGTCCGCGGTGGCCGACTACATCAAGTCCGAACTGCTCGGCGACGACGAGGCGGCCGCCGAACCCCTGGAGGCCGAACTGACGGAGCTCGAGCACGCGCTGGACAACCTCGTACCGGACCCCGACGGGCACGCGAGGATCACCGCCCGGCTCAAGGCCCTCACCGCGAAATGGACCGAGGCGCACGGCCGGACGGCGGCCGACCCGGCGGAGCCGAGACTCGAATCGGCCAGCGCGGAAGAACTTTTCACCATTCTCGACAAAGAATTCTGAGGATATGTCACGGGCGCTGACAAAATACGAGATTTTCCGTCCCGAGTACCGTTCATGCCACCGAACCATCCCCGAAGAGGAGGGCCCGGATGGCCCTTCAGGCCGATGCGCCGAATATGAACGGGAGATTACGATCTGTTCTATGAGCAGACTGGGAGACAATCAGAGGAGCGGCGGAGACGACATCGTGCGGTTAACTTCCGTGCGAAAAACGTACAACACCCGGACGGGCAGTCTCGCGGCGCTGGAAGGCATCACCATCGGCTGCGGAAAAGGCGCGCTCACCGCGATCATCGGGCCGTCGAGATCCGGGAAGAGCACGCTGCTGCGATGCGCGTCAGGACTGGAACGGCCGACCTCGGGATCGGTGTTCCTCGACGGCGAGGAGCTCATGGACCTCGACGACGCGTCGCTGACCAGGCTGCGGCGAGACCGGCTCGGCTTCGTCTTCCAAGGGCCCAATCTGCTGCCCGCCCTGGACGTGGCGGAGAACATCGCGCTGCCCCTCCACCTGTCGGGCCGGAGCATGGACACCACGCTGTTCGACAGCGTGATCGCGCACATCGGTCTGGCGGACCGCCTGCACGACCTGCCGGACAAGCTGTCCTTCGGCGAGCAGCAGCGGGTGGCGGTCGCCCGCGCCGTGGTCGGCCGGGCGCCGGTGATCTTCGCCGACGAACCGACCTGCGCGCAGGACTCCCACGACATCGACCGGGTGCTCGGCCTGCTGCGCGAGTCGGCGCGGGCGGCCGGACAGACCGTGGTGGTGGCCACGCACGATCCGCGGATCGCGGCCTACGCCGACCACGTCTACTTCATCTCCCGCGGCCGGGTCGTGGACGAGTTGACGCTCCCGCCCAGCAAGGCGGTGGCCGAGCGGATGGCCCACCTGGCGCTGTGGGACAGGGGAGAGCAGTCCTGATGTGGCGTCTGACCCTGCGCACCCTGTCCCGTCGCAGGGGCGCGTACTCTGCCGTGCTCGCCACGGTCTTCGCCGCCGCCACCATCGTGGCGGCGTGCGGGGGGCTGATGGCGGCGGGGATCCGGGCCGCGTTCCCGCCCGAGCGGCTGGCCGGCGCCACGGTGGTGGTCGCGGGCGACCCGTCGTACCGGCTGCCGGACGCCGAGCCCGGCGGCGACGACGCCGAATGGGCGAGCCTGTCCGAGACAGTACGGCTGAAACGCTCCCTTGTCGCGACACTGCGGACGGTGCCCGGCGTCGCCGACACCATCGGTGACCTCTCCTTCCCCGTCACCCTGCTCGGCGGGGACGCGGGCGCGGGGCACGAATGGACGTCCGCGGGGCTGCTGCCCTACGAGCTCCAGGCCGGCACCGCGCCCGTGGCGGACGGAGACGTCGTGCTGGACGCGGCGCTCGCCGCGCGGTCGGGCAGCCGGGTGGGTGAGCAGGTTCAGCTCGTGGTCCACGGCACCGTCGCGGTCTTCCGGGTGACCGGTGTCGTCGCCCCGGCGGGGGGACGTACGGCCACGGCGGCCGCGCTGTTCTTCGCGCCCGCCGACGCGCGGCGGCTGTCCGGCCATCCCGACGCGGTGGACGCGATAGCGGTGATCCCCGTCGTCGGGACGGGCGAGAGGGTGCTCGCGGACCGGGTACGCGCCGCCCTGCGCGGCCAGTCCGCGGTGACGCTCACCGGGGATGACCGCGGACTCGCTGAGTTCCCGCAGGCGCGCGCCGGCCGGGACAACCTGATCACCGTCGCCGGCCTGATCGGCGGCACGACGCTCCTGGTCGGCATGCTCGTCCTGGTCAGCACCATGAGGCTGCTGGTGGAGCACCGGGCGCCGGAGACGACGCTGCTGCACGCGATGGGCACGTCTCGGCGGCGCATCCGCCTGATGATGCTCGGCGAGGTGACGACGGTCTCGGTGGTCGCGACGGCGGCGGGCTCCGTGCTCGGCTTCCATCTCGGCGGCTGGTTGCTCTGGCACCTGGTGCGCGACGGGGTCGTGCCCGCGGCCATGCGCTACGACCCGGGCCCGCTCCCGGCCGCGGGCGCGGCGGCGGTGTGCCTGTGCGCCGGGCTGGCGGCCGCGTCCTTCCCGGTCTGGCGGGCCGCGCGGCCCCGGCCCGCCACGGTTCTCAGCTCCCCGCCGCGCGACCACGGGCTCGACCGGGCGCGTTCGGCGCTCGCCCTGATCTGCCTCGGCGTGGTGGGCACGACGATCTGTTCGGGCATGCTGCTGATCCGGTCGTCCGCCGTGAGCATCACCTGCCTCGCCGCGATCGTGGTGATCCTCGGCGTGGCCGTGGTGGCCTCCAGGATGACGGAGGCGATGACCGGGCTGGTCGGCCGGATCGTGCGCGCGCGGCGCAAGACGATCGGCCGCCTGGCCCTGCTCAACAGCTGCGCCCGGCCGTTCGGCATGGCCGCCGCGGTCCTGCCCATCATGCTCGCGACCGGGATCAGCACGGCGAACATCTATCTCCAGATGACGCAGGCCGACCAGGCGCGGCAGGTCCGCATGGACGACCTGCGGGCCGATGACGTGATCACCGCCGGGCCGGGCGGGCTCGCCCCCGGCCTGCTCGGCCGGGTCCGCTCCGTCCCGGGGGTCATGGCCGCTTCGGAGCTGGCGAGCAGCAGCGGGTTCGTCGAGAGCCCGTACGACGGCTGGCAGGGCGAGCACGGCTGGCCGCTCCTGGGCCTCACGGCCGAAGGCGCGGCCGGGGTCACGGACCTCCCCCTCACCGCGGGCACGCTCACCAACCTGCGCGGCGACTCGGTCGCACTCACCCGGGAGCACGCCCGGCACCTCGGCCGGGGGCTCGGCGACGCGGTCACCATGCGGCTGGGCGACGGCGCCAAGACGGAACTCAGGGTCGTCGCGCTGCTCGCGGACAGACCCGGCGGCGAGGTGATCCTCATGCCCGCCGCGCTGCTCGCCGCCCACACGACCGCCGGGCTGCCGACCCAGATCCTCGTCCGTGCCGCCCCGGGCGGCGATCAGCGGAGGCTGAGAGCCGACCTGGCCGAAGCGGTGGGCCGCCTGCCCACGGTGCGCGTGAGCGACGCCGGCGGGCTGTCCACGACCGCGGCCGAGCAGCAGCGGACCCGGGCCTGGATCAACTACCTGTTCACCGGAGTGGTCATCATCTTCGCCGGCATCTCGGTGATCAGTGCCCAGGCGATGGGGGCCGCCTCGCGGCGCAGGGAGTTCCGCCTTCAGCGCCTGATCGGCTTCACCCGCGGACAGATCCTGCGGATGGTGGGGATCGAGGCCATGGTGGTCGCCGCGGTCGGCGTCGTGCTCGGCACGGCGGCGGTCGCCCCCATCCTGATTCCGTTCGCCATAGCGGTGAACGGCTCGCCGATGCCTTACGGGCCGGCGTGGGTCTATCTCGCCGTGATCTGCTCCGCGACGCTCTCCGCCCTCGTGGCGACGCTCTCGCCGGTGTGGGCGATGATCCGGCCCCGCACAGGGGAGCGTGAGGGGTCCCCTAGGGGTCGGGCGGTCATGCGCGCCTAGGTAGCGTCAAAATGACGCGATAAATCATTTGGAGGAATTGTCATGCGTGTTCTGTTCACTCAACACGCGGCAAACGCGCACCTTTTTCTCATGGTCCCCATCGCATGGGCGATGAAAGCGGCCGGCCATGAAGTAATCGTCGCCGGCCAGCCGGACATCGTCGACGCGATTACCCAGACCGGCTTGACCGCTTTATCGGTCGGCAGAACGGCCGATATGGCCGAGCGGCTGGCGGAAACACCCATGGATCGGCAGATCTACGGCTCCGGATTCGACATCGCGGAGGAACGGCCCGAGGTGCTCACGTATGAGTACGTCAGAGACTGTCTGGCCGCCTTCTGCTCGCCGCTCGCCCTGGACTTCATCACCGACGACGCCATGTACGACGACCTGGTCGCGTTCTGCCGCAGTTGGCAGCCCGACCTGGTGGTCTGGGACGCCATCACCTTCCCGGGCCCCGTGGCCGCCCGGGCCTGCGGCGCGGCGCAGGTCCGGACGACCTTCGGCAGAGATCACTGGGCGCGGATGCGCTCGCTGTTCCTCAAGTTGCGCGCACAGCAGGCGGGCGATCCGCGTGAGGACCCGGTGGCCGACTGGATCACGCCGAAGCTGGCGAAGTACGGCTGCGACTTCGACGAGGAGGTGATCCTCGGCCAGGCCACGATCGACTCCATGCCGGCCTGGCTGCGCTTCCCGGTCGAGCACGACTACCTGCCCATCCGATTCGTCCCCCACAACGGTCCCGCGACCTTCCCGGCCTGGCTCAAGGACGCGCCGACGCGGCGGCGGATCTGCTTCACCCTAGGGGTCTCCGGCAGGGAGGTCTGGGGTGGACGCGGCAGCGTCATGCCCAGCGAGCTGTTCGAGGCCGTGGCCGACCTGGACGTCGAGGTGGTCGCGACCCTGAACGCGAACCAGCTCGACGATACGAAGGTTCCGGACAACGTACGGATCGTGGACTTCGTTCCGCTGAACTCCCTGCTGCCCGGCTGCTCGGCCGTCGTCCACCACGGCGGCACGGGGACCACGGGCACGGCCCTCGTCCACGGTGTGCCCCAGCTCATCATCCCCGCCCAGCTCTACGACGAGGGGGGCATGGCCCAGCAACTGGCCCTGCAGGGAGTGGGTCTGCTCATCGAGCCTGAGGAGCTCTCGGCGGCGACGCTGCGCGCCGGGCTGCTGCGGCTGCTGGATGACCCGACATTCCGGGAGAACGCGGCTCGGATTCAGCGGGACATGGCGGAGACGCCGACCCCGCACGACGGCGTACGTGATCTCGAAGAGCTGGTCGCCCGCCACAAGGCGGCGCGGGCGGCCTCCCCGACCCGGAGGTAAGCCGTGGACAACGAGACCAGGCTGCTCGAATACCTCAGGCGGGCGACCGCCGACCTGCGGGAGACCCGCCGCCAGTTGCGGCAGGCCGAGGACCGGAACGCCGAGCCCATCGCGATCGTCGGGATGAGCTGCCGGTTCCCCGGTGAGGTCGGCACACCCGAGGAGCTGTGGCGGCTGCTGGCCGCGGGGACCGACGCGATCTCGCCGTTCCCCTCCGACAGGGGCTGGGACGTCGACCTCTATGACCCGGACCCGGACAGTCCAGGCAAGAGCCTTACGCGGTCCGGGGGATTCCTGCACGACGCCGCGCAGTTCGACCCGCACTTCTTCGGGATCAGTCCGCGGGAGGCCCTGGCGATGGATCCGCAGCAGCGCCTGCTGCTGGAGACCGCGTGGGAGGCGTTCGAAGGCGCGGGCATCGATCCGGCCTCCGCCCGGGGGAGTGCCACGGGCGTCTTCGCCGGCGTCATCTACCACGACTACGGATCCCGGGTCCGCACCGTGCCGCCGGACCTCGGCGGCTACATCGGCAACGGCAGCGACGGCAGCATCGCCTCCGGCCGGGTCTCCTATCTGCTGGGGCTGGAGGGCCCCGCCATCACGGTGGACACGGCGTGCTCCTCCTCCCTGGTGGCGCTGCACCTCGCAGTCCAGGCTCTGCGCCAGGACGAGTGCGCCATGGCGCTGGCCGGCGGGGTCACGGTGATGTCCACGCCGAGCACGTTCGTGGAGTTCAGCCGGCAGCGCGGGCTGTCCCCGGACGGCCGGTGCAAGGCGTTCTCGGCGGACGCCGACGGGACGGGCTGGGGTGAGGGCGCGGGCATGCTGCTGCTGGAGCGGCTCTCGGACGCCGAACGCCACGGTCACCCGGTGCTGGCCGTCGTCCGCGGCAGCGCGATCAACCAGGACGGCGCCAGCAGCGGACTGACCGTGCCCAACGGCCCTTCCCAGCAGCGGGTGATCGGCCAGGCGCTGGCGGCGGCGGGCCTGACGCCCGCCGAGGTCGATGTGGTGGAGGCGCACGGCACCGGCACGACGCTGGGCGACCCGATCGAGGCGCGGGCCCTGTTCGCCGCCTACGGTCAGGGGCGTCCAGAGGGCCGGCCCCTCTACCTGGGGTCGATCAAGTCGAACATCGGGCACACCCAGGCCGCCGCCGGCGTGGCCGGGGTGATCAAGATGGTGCTCGCGATGCGGCACGGCACGCTGCCGAAGACCCTGTACGCCGACGAGCCCTCGCCGAACGTGGACTGGTCGTCCGGCGACATCGCCCTGCTCACCGAGAACGTGGCCTGGGACACGGCGGCGGACACGCCGCGGCGGGCGGGCATCTCCTCGTTCGGAGTCAGCGGCACCAACGCGCACGTCATCATCGAGGAATTTCCGCGACCCGAGCCCACTGACGTGGAGCCGCCCCGGCTTGTCGTGCCGTGGGTGGTCTCGGCCAAGAGCGAGCAGGCACTGCGGGCCCAGGCCGGGCGACTGGCCTCCCGCGTCGAGCAGGACCCCCGGCTGTCGCCGGTCGACGTCGGCCACTCCCTGATCAGCTCGCGGACCGCCTTCCCCCATCGCGCGGTGGTGATCGGCGACGATCGTGACGCCCTCCTCGGGGGCCTGCGCGCCGTCGCGGACGCGGTCCCCGCGCCGAACGTCGTGTACGGCACGGCGACCGGCGACCCCCGAGTGGCCTTCGTCTTCCCCGGCCAGGCCGCCCTGTCCAAGGACATGACCCTCGGACTGCTCGACACCTCGCCGGCCTTCGCCGCCCGCCTGGCGGAGTGCGCGGACGCGCTGGAGAAGTTCGTGGACTGGAAGCTGATGGACGTGCTGCGCGGCGAGTCGGGCGCGTGGTCACTCGACCGGATGGACGTCAGCCAGCCCGTGGCGTGGGCGGTCATGGTCTCGCTGGCCCAGTTGTGGCGCTCCCACGGCGTGGAGCCCGAGGCCGTCGTGGGGCATTCGCAGGGCGAGATCGCCGCCGCCTGCGTGGCCGGGGGGCTGTCGCTCGAAGACGCCGCCAAGGTCGTCGCCCTGCGCAGCCAGGCCATCACCGAGGACCTGTCCGGCCACGGCGGCATGCTGGCCGTCTCGCTCCCGCCCGACCAGGCGCTCGACCGGCTCGCCCCCTGGGCGGATCACTTGTCGATAGCGGCGGTGAACAGCCCGAACGCGGTGGTGGTCGCCGGCGCCTCGGCAGCACTGAACGACCTGTTCGATCAACTGAAGGCCGAGGGCGTCCGGGCCAAGATGGTCCCGGTCGACTATCCCTCGCACACGGCCTTCGCCGAGCCCCTGCGTGACCGGCTGCTGGCCGACCTGGCCGGGATCGGCCCCTGGACGGCCGAGGTGGCGTTCTGCTCCACGGTGACCGGCGAGCTGATCGACACCGCGGAGCTCGACGCCGGTTACTGGTACACCAACCTGCGCCGGCCGGTGCGCTTCGACCAGGCGGTCCGGACCTTGGTCCAGCAGGGCTACGGAATGTTCGTCGAGGTCAGCCCGCATCCGACGCTGACCGGCGCGGTCCAGGAGACAGCCGAGGCCGCGGGCGGCACGGTGGTGGCCGTCGGCTCGCTGCGCCGCGACGAGGAGGAGACGACCAGATTCGTCACCTCACTCGCGGAGGCCCGCGCGCACGGCGCGCCGGTCGACTGGACGCCGATCTTCGCGCCGTCCCAGGCCCGGAAGGTGGACCTGCCCACGTACGCCTTCCAGCGCGAACGCTACTGGCTGGAGGCCACCGACTCGACCGACGTCGCGCACGCGGGTCTGACCGCGGCCGACCACCCCTTCCTCGGCGGCGCGCTGCCGCTGGCGGACTCCGACGAGGTCGTCTTCACCGGCCGGTTGTCGCTGCGGTCGCATCCATGGCTCGCCGGTCACGTCGTGTCCGGCACGGTGCTGTTCCCCGGTGCGGCGTTCGCCGAGCTGGCCGTCAGCGCGGGCCGCCAGGTCGGCTGCGCCCAGCTTGAGGAGCTGATCCTGGAGGCGCCACTGGCGCTGCCCGAGCAGGGCGCCGTGCTGGTGCAGGTGCGGATCGACGCGCCGGACGAGACCGGGCGGCGGTCGCTCGCGATGCACGCGTGCCCCGAGGGCGAACCGGACTGGACGCGGCACGCGACCGGCGTGCTGGCCGCCGCGCGTCCCGCCGCGGACTTCGATCTGTCCGCCTGGCCACCGCCCGGCGCCGAGGCCGTCGACGTGGCCGATCTCTACGACCGCCTCGCCGAGCGCGGGCTCGCGTACGACGGGCCGTTCCGCGGGCTCAAGGCCGCCTGGCGGCTGGCGGACGAGGTGTTCGCCGAGGTCACCGTGCCGCACCGGGAAGCGGGGGCCTTCGGTCTGCATCCGGCCCTCCTGGACGCCGCGCTGCACGCGGAGTCCCTGCTGGATCCCGCCGCCCAGGAGGTGAGCCTGCCCTTCACCTGGTCCGGCCTCTCGCTGTACGCCGAAGGCGCGTCCACCTTGCGGGTCCACCTGACCCGGTCCGGTCCCGACGAGCTGTCGCTGCGGCTGGCGGATCCCTCCGGAGCCCCGGTGGCCGCGGTGGAGTCGCTCCTGTCCCGGCCGCTCTCGACGTCGGCGCCGGACCCGCGCCGCGAGTCGATGTTCCGGATCGGCTGGATCCCCTCGCCGTACACCGGCGACCCGGCTCCGCCAAGCCGCTGCGCCGTGGTGGGCGCGGACGAGACCGGGCTCGCCGCCGCCCTGGGCGCCGCCGCGTGTCCCGACCTGGCCTCCGTGCCGTCGGCTCCCGAGCTCGTGTTCGTGACCTTCGCGGGCGGCGGCGACGTGCGAGTCGCGATCCATCGGGCCCTGGCCACGGTACGTTCCTGGCTGGCCGACGACCGGTTCGACGATTCCACGTTCGTCCTGGTCACCAGGGGATCGGTCGCCGTGGCCGGCGAGGACGTGACCGACCTGGCCGCAGCGGCGGTGCTCGGCCTGCTGCGGTCCGCGCAGTCGGAGCACCCCGGCCGCTTCGTGCTGCTGGATCTCGACGACTCCGAGGTGCCGGTGCCCGCCGTGCTCGCGGCGCTCACCGAGCCGCAACTGGCCGTGCGCGCGGGAGCGGTATGGGTGCCCAGGCTGGCACGGGCGACGACCGGCGAGGCGCTGCTGCCGCCCTGGGGTGGCGAGACATGGCGGCTCGACTCCACCGGCGGCGGCACGCTGGACCGGCTGGCGCTGGTGCCGTGTCCCGAGGCGAGCCGCCCGCTGGGAGCGGGCGAGGTGCGGGTGTCGATCCGGGCGGCGGGGGTGAACTTCCGCGACGTCGTGGTGGCGCTGGGGATGGTCCCGGAGCGCGATGTCCCGATCGGCGGCGAGGTCGCGGGTGTGGTGCTGGAGGTGGGGGCGGAGGTTGCCGATCTGGTGCCCGGTGATCGGGTGCTGGGGTTGCTGGATGGCGCGTTCGGTCCGGTGGGGGTGACGGATCGGCGGTTGCTGGCTCGTATGCCCGCCGGGTGGTCGTTCGCGGAGGCGGCGTCGGTCCCGGGCGTGTTCCTGACCGCCTATTACGGCCTGGTGGATGTGGCCGGGGTTCGGTCGGGGGATCGGGTGCTGATCCACGCCGCCGCCGGTGGGGTGGGAATGGCGGCGGTGCAGGTGGCCCGCTGGCTGGGGGCGGAGGTCTTCGGTACGGCGAGCACCGGCAAATGGGGTTCGCTGACCCTGGATGAGAGCCATGTGGCCTCGTCGCGGACGCTGGAGTTCGCGGAGAAGTTCGGCTCGGTGGATGTGGTGCTCAACTCGCTGGCCGGGGAGTTCGTGGACGCCTCGCTGGGGATGTTGCCGGCGGGTGGCCGGTTCGTGGAGATGGGCAAGACGGACATCCGGTCCGCGGACACGATCGCTCCCGGGGTCCGCTACACCGCCTTCGACCTGATCGACGTGGGTCCGGACCGGCTGCGCGAGCTGCTGGCCGAGGTCCTGGCGCTGTTCGAGGCGGGCGTGTTCGAGGCGCTGCCCGTGCGCGCGTGGGACGTGCGGCGGGCGCGGGAGGCGTTCCGGTTCATGTCGCAGGCCCGGCATGTCGGGAAGGTCGTCCTGACGATGCCGGTCGCGTTCGACGGGGACGGCACCGTGCTGGTGACGGGCGGGACGGGGATGCTGGGCGGGTTGGTGGCCCGGCATCTGGTGGCCGCGTACGGCGTCCGGGATCTGGTGCTGGTGGGGCGCAGAGGCGCCGCGACCCCTGGCGCGGAAGAACTGCGCGCCGAGCTCGTGGGGTCGGGGGCGCGGGTCGAGATCGTGGCGTGTGACGTCGCCGACCGCGCGGCGCTGGCCGGGCTGCTGGACCGCGTACGTGCCGATCGCCGGCTGTCCGCGGTGGTGCACGCGGCGGGGGCGCTGGACGACGGCATGGTGGAGTCCCTCACGGCCGAGCAGGTCGACGCGGTGGTGGGGGCGAAGGCGGAGGCGGCCTGGCACCTGCACGAGCTGACCGAGGGCCGGGATCTGTCGGCGTTCGTCCTGTTCTCCTCGGCGGCGGGCGTCCTGGGAGAGGCGGGACAGGGCAACTACGCGGCGGCGAACGCGTTCCTGGACGCCCTGGCGACGCACCGGCGCGCGCACGGCCTCGCCGCGGTGTCGCTGGCCTGGAGCTTCTGGGAACAACGCAGCGGTATGACCGCGCACCTGGACGACACCGCCCTGGCCGGCATGGCGCGGTCCGGTCTGGCCGCGCTCTCCTCCGCCGACGGGCTGGCGTTGTTCGACGCCGCCCAGACCGTGGACGAGCCCGTACTGCTCCCGATCCGGCTGGACCTCGCCGCCCTGCGGTCGAGCGCCACCCCGCCGCCGGCGCTGCTCCGCGGCCTGGTCCGCGATCAGGCCCGCCCCCACGTACGGCAGGCCGCCCAGCCCGGCGTCACCACGCTGAAAGACCGTCTCGACGGCCTGCCGGAGGACGAACGGAAGGCCGCGCTCGTACGGCTGGTCTGCGCCGAGGCGGCAGGCGTGCTCGGGCACCCCAGTCCCGACTCGGTAGCACCGGACCGGGCCTTCAAGGAGCTGGGCTTCGACTCGTTGACCGGCGTCGAGCTGCGAAACCGGCTCAGCGCCGCCACCGGTCTGCGCCTGCCCAGCACGCTCGTCTTCGACCACCCCACGCCGAACGCCCTCGCCGACCGGGTCAGAGCCGCCTTCCTCCCGGCCGCCGAGGACGCCTCCGCAGCCGTGTACGCGGAGGTCGACCGGCTGGAGGCCGCACTCGCCACGGTGACCGGCGACCGGGCCGGGATCACCGCCCGGCTGCGGTCACTGGTCCGCAAATGGAACGACCTGGAGGGCGAGGCGACCGAGGCCGAGGAGTACGAGGCGGCCACGGACGACGAGCTCTTCACGATGCTCGACAACGAGCTTGGCTCCTCGCGACGGAGGTCTGAGACTGATGGCGAATGATGACAAGCTCCGCGAATACCTGAGGCTCGCTACCGCTGAACTGCGGTCGGTCCATCGGCGGATGGACGAGATGGAGGCCAGGCGGCACGAGCCGATCGCGATCGTGGCCATGAGCTGCCGCCTGCCCGGCGGAGTCCGCGATCCCGAGCAGCTCTGGCGCCTGGTCGCCGAAGGGCGCGACGCGATGTCGGAGTTCCCCGCCGACCGGAGCTGGGACCTCGAGCGGCTCTACGACCCCGACCCCGAGCACGCCGGGACGTGCTACGTCCGCACGGGCGGATTCGTGCAAGACGTGGGAGACTTCGACGCGGGCTTCTTCGGCATGAGCCCGCGGGAGGCCCTGGCCACGGACCCGCAGCAGCGGCTGCTGCTGGAGACCTCATGGGAACTGCTCGAACAGGCCGGCCTCGACCCCGCCGCACTGAAAGGCACTGAGACAGGCGTCTTCGTCGGCGCCGCGTCCTCCGGATACGGCGTCGGCCCGGCCGGAACCCCCGACGGGGTCGAAGGCCATCTGCTGACCGGCGGCTCCACGGCCGTGATGTCCGGCCGCATCGCCTACGCGCTCGGCCTGGAGGGGCCCGCCGTCACCTTGGACACGGCGTGCTCGTCGTCCCTGGTCGCACTCCACCTGGCCTGCGAGTCGCTGCGCAGGGGCGAGTGCGCCATGGCCATCAGCGGCGGCGCCACCATCATCTTCACCCCCGAGATCTTCGTGGAGTTCAGCAGGCAGCGGGGGCTGGCGCGGGATGGGCGGTGTAAGGCGTTCGCCGAGGCGGCGGATGGTACGGCGTTCGCCGAGGGCGTGGGTCTGGTGCTGCTGGAGCGGTTGTCGGACGCGCGGCGCCTCGGTCATCGGGTGCTGGCGGTGGTGCGGGGCAGTGCGGTCAATCAGGACGGTGCGAGCAATGGGCTGACCGCGCCGAACGGTCCCTCCCAGCAGCGGGTGATCCGCCAGGCGCTGATCGACGCCGAGCTGTCCCCCGCCGACGTGGACGCCGTGGAAGCCCACGGCACCGGCACGATGCTCGGCGATCCGATCGAGGCGCAGGCGCTGCTGGCCACCTACGGACAGGATCGTCCGGAGGACCGCCCGCTGTGGCTGGGTACGGTCAAATCCAACATCGGCCACACCCAGGCCGCCGCCGGCGTCGCCGGAGTGATCAAGATGGTCATGGCGATGCGGCACGGCGTCCTGCCGAAGACGCTGCACGTCGACACCCCGTCCTCGCACGTGGACTGGTCCGCCGGGAATGTCCGGCTGCTGACCGAACCGGCCCCCTGGCCCGGCGGCGACCGTCCGCGCCGGGCGGGAGTGTCATCGTTCGGCATCAGCGGGACCAACGCCCACGTCGTCCTGGAAGGGGTCGAGGCCGAGCCCGCGGAGCCACGGGAGCTGTCACAGTCCGCCATGCCGATGCTGATCTCCGGCAGGAGCCCGGCGGCGTTGCGCGCTCAGGCCGGGCGGCTGACGACCTACCTGGAGGAGCGGGAGGACCTGGCCCTGCCGGATGTGGCGTACTCGCTGGCGACGACGCGGGCGGGTCTGGAACATCGAGCGGTGGTGACCGCGTCGGATCGCGCCGGACTGCTGGCGGGCCTGTCACAACTGACCGACGGCGTGGTGAGCGGCGGAAAGCTGGCGTTCCTGTTCACCGGGCAGGGGAGCCAACGGGTGGGGATGGGGCTGGAACTGGCCGCGGCCTATCCGGTGTTCGCCGAGCACCTGGCGGCGTCCTGCGCGCTGCTGGATCCGCTGCTGGAGCATCCGCTGATGGAGGTGATGGGGGAGCGGCCCGACCTGCTGGACCAGACGGGCTACACCCAGGCCGCCTTGTTCGCGGTGGAAGTGGCGCTGTATCGGCTGGTGGAGTCGTGGGGCATCGTGCCCGACTTCCTGCTCGGGCACTCGATCGGCGAACTGGCGGCGGCGCACGCGGCGGGAGTGCTGTCGCTGGAGGACGCGTGCGCGCTCGTGGTGGCCCGCGGCCGGCTCATGCAGGCGTTGCCGTCCGGCGGGGCGATGGTCGCGGTGCAGGCAGGGGAAGTAGAAGCCAGGCGGATCCTGGCCGAGAACCCGGACGTCGCCGATGCGGTGGTGATCGCGGCGGTCAACGGGCCGGCCTCGGTGGTCCTCTCCGGTGACGAGCAGGCGGTCACACGGGTGGCGGGCCTGTTCGCCAAGTCCCGCCGGTTGCCGGTCAGCCACGCCTTCCACTCCCCCCGGATGGAGCCGATGCTGGACGCCTTCCGCGAGGTGGCCGAGGGCCTGTCGTACGGGAGCGCGTCGATTCCGGTGGTGTCGAACCTGACCGGCGAGCCGGTACGGGAGTTCTCGGCCGAGTACTGGGTGCGGCATGTCCGCGAAGCGGTGCGATTCGCCGACGGCATCGCCTTTCTCCACGAGCAGGACGTACGTACCTTCGTCGAGGTGGGCCCCGACGGGGTGCTGTCGGGCCTGGGACAGGCGTGCGTGCCCGAGCCCCAGGACGGGCGCGGCCCGGTCTTCGTACCGTTGCTGCGCCGCGGCCGAGACGAGGCCGAGCAGGTGGTGACGGCCGTCGGGCAGGCGCACGCCGGTGGCGCGGCGGTGGACTGGGAGAGGTTCTTCGCCGGCACCGGCGCCCGCCGGGTGGACCTGCCCACCTACGCCTTCCAGCACCGGCGCTACTGGCTGAACCCCGCACAGCCGGGTGGCGATCCCTCCTCGATCGGCCTCGACGCCCCGGATCATCCGCTGCTGGGCGCCGCAGTCGAACTGCCCGACTCGGGCGGATTCCTGTTCACCGCCCGGCTCGCCCTCTCCTCGCACCCGTGGCTCGCCGATCACGCGATCGGCGAGGAGGTGGTCTTCCCCGGCACCGGCCTGGTGGAACTCGCCATCAGGGCCGCCGACCAGGTCGGTTGCGGGAAGCTCGAGGAGCTGACCCTGGAGCAGCCGCTGCTCCTCCCCGAACGCGGCAGCGTCCGGCTGCAGATCGTGGTGTCCGATCCGGACGACTCCGGCACCCGGACGATCAAGATGTACTCGCAGGCCGGCGACGCGCCCTGGGACAGGCACGCCACCGGCGCGCTCGCGCCGGCCGCCGCGCCCGCCGGATTCGAGCCGACCTCGTGGCCACCGTCCGACGCGCAGCAGGTCGAGGTGGACGGACTCTATGACCGGCTGGCCGATCTGGGACTCCGGTACGGCCCCGCCTTCCGCGGACTGCGTGCCGCCTGGATCCGTGGCGAGGAGGTCTTCGCCGAGGTCGAGCTGCCCGAGCACGTGGCGGCGGACGCCCCCCGCTTCGGCCTGCATCCCGCCCTCCTGGACGCCGCGCTGCACGCCTTCGGGTTCAGCTCCGCCTCGGCCGAACACACCGCGTTGCCGTTCACCTGGGCCGATGTTGAGCTGCACGCCGCCGGAGCGTCGAGCCTGCGCGTACGGGTGACCCCGACGGGAGAGGATTCGTTGCGCCTGGAGGCGGCCGACTCGCTCGGTCAGCCGGTGGTGTCGATCGGCTCGCTGGTGCTGCGCCAGATCACCCTCGACAAGCTCGCCAGTGCCCGCGGCGGCGCGGAGCGTTCCTTGTACCACCTGGACTGGACGCCGATCTCGGTCGAGCCGGCGTCCTCGACCCGGTGCTGGGCCATCGGCGGCGAGGTCGTCGGCGCGGAGCCGTACGACGACCTGTCCGCGCTGATCCGAGCCGTCGAGTCGGGGGCGAGCCCGCCCGAAATCGTCATCGTGCACCCCGCCATCACGGGCGGCGACGACTCCGTGGCCGTCACGGACACGGCCGACTCCGCGGCGGCTGCGGACACGGGCGACTCCGTGGCCGCCGCGGTCCACTCGGCGGTCCATCGGGCGCTCGACCTGGTGCAGGTCTGGCTGGCCGACCCCCGGCTCGCCGAGTCGCGGCTGCTCTTCCTGACCAGGAAGGCGATCGCTCCCGGCGACGGGCGCGACCTCGCGGGAGCCGCTGTATGGGGCCTGATCCGGTCCGCGCAGGCCGAGAACCCCGGCCAGTTCGCCCTGCTCGACCTCGACGACCACGTCCCCTCCGCCGACCTGATCGCCGCCGCGGCCCTCACCGGCGAGCCGCAGCTCGTCCTGAGAGAGGGGGCGGTGCTCGCGGCCCGGCTCGCGCATGTGCCCGACGTCGGCCTCACACCGCCGACGGACGCCGCCACCTGGCGGATGGACAGCCGCGCCAAGGGCACGCTGGACGGCCTGGCCTTCGTCGACGCGCCCGAGGCCGCCGCGCCCCTGAAGCCGGGAGAGATCAGGATCGCCGTACGCGCGGCCGGCATGAACTTCCGCGACGTGCTCAACGCCCTCGGCATGTACCCGGGCGAGAGCGGCGCGATGGGGCTGGAAGGCGCCGGCGTGGTCGCCGAGATCGGCCCCGGCGTCACCGGGCTCGCGCCCGGCGACCGCGTGATGGGCCTGTTCGACGGCGGCGCGTTCGGCCCGCTGATCGTCACGGATCACCGGCAGGTGGCTCGTATGCCCGCCGGGTGGTCGTTCGCGGAGGCGGCGGCGGTGCCGGTGGCGTTCCTGACCGCCTACTACGGTCTGGTCGATCTGGCCGGGGTCCGGTCGGGGGATCGGGTGCTGATCCATGCGGCTGCCGGTGGGGTGGGGATGGCGGCGGTGCAGCTCGCTCGCTGGCTGGGTGCGGAGGTGTTCGGCACGGCGAGTGTGGGCAAGTGGGGAGCATTGCCGCTGGATGCGGAGCATGTGGCCTCCTCAAGGACGCTGGAGTTCGCGGAGAAGTTCGGCTCGGTGGATGTGGTGCTCAACTCGCTGGCCGGGGAGTTCATCGACGCCTCGCTGGGGTTGCTGTCCGAGGGCGGCCGGTTCGTGGAGATGGGCAAGACCGACCTCCGCTCCCCGGACACCATCGCGCCCGGGGTCCACTACCGGCCCTTCGACCTCGTCGAAGCCGGTCCCGACCGGACCGGGCACATGCTGCGCGAGATTCTGGACCTGTTCGAGCAGGGTCAGATCCAGCCGCTCCCCGTCACGGCCTGGGACCTCCGGCGGGCCCCGGAGGCGTTCCGGTTCATGTCGCAAGCCCGGCATATCGGGAAGGTCGTGCTGACGATCCCGGCCCCCCTCGACCTTGACGGGACCGTGCTGGTGACCGGCGGCACCGGCGGCCTCGGCAAGCTCCTCGCCCGCCACCTCGTCGCCCGCCACGGCGTACGCGATCTGCTGCTGACCAGCCGTCGCGGTACCGCGGTCGAGGGCGCCGAGAAACTCCGCGCCGAGCTCGCGGAGCTCGGCGCGCGGGTCGAGATCGCGGCCTGTGACGTCGCCGACCGCGACGCGCTCGCCGCACTGATCGCGGGCCGGCCGCTCACGGCCGTGGTGCACGCCGCGGGCGTACTGGACGACGGACCGATCACCTCGCTCACCCCCGAGCGACTGGACGGCGTGCTGCGGCCGAAGGCGGACGCGGCGCTGAACCTGCACGCGTTGACGCGCGACCTCGACCTGTCGGCCTTCGTCATGTTCTCCTCGGCCGCCGGCACGATGGGCAGCGCGGGGCAGGGGAACTACGCGGCCGCCAACGCGTTCCTGGACGCGCTGGCGCACCGGCGACGGGCTCAGGGGCTACCGGCGACCTCGCTGGCCTGGGGGCCGTGGACGGGAAGCGGGGGCATGCTCGACACCCTCGCCGACGCGGAGATCGCCCGGATGGCCCGCGACGGCATCATCCCGTTCACGCCGGAGACGGGCTTGTCGCTGTTCGACACCGCCCTGCTCCGGCCCGAACCGGCCCTGGTGCCGATTCGCCTGGACACCAAGGCGATGAGCGCGCGCGGCGACTCCCTGCCGCCGATGCTCAGAGAGCTGGTACGAACCCGCCCACGCCGCGCCGCCTCCACCGACCGCGGCACCGGCCCGAGCCTGAAGGACAAGCTGGCCGGGCTCCCTGAGCCGGACCGGCGGAAGATCCTGCTCGATCTGGTGCTCGACCAGGTCACCGCCGTGCTCGGCCACACCTCCGCCGACGAGGTGGACCCGCACCGCCCGTTCGACGAGCTGGGGTTCGACTCGCTGACCGCGGTCGAGCTGCGCAACCGGCTGAACACCGCGGTCGATCGGCGATTGCCCACGACGGTGGCCTTCGACCACGCGACCCCGATCGCGCTGGCGGAGTACCTGCTCACGGAGATCGCGCCCGCCGACGGGCCGACGAACGAGCGGGCGCTGGAGGAGCTGGACCGGCTGGGGCGGCTGCTCGGCGCGCTCACGCCCGACGAGGAGACGCGGTCGACGGTCACCGCGCGGCTGCGCGGCCTCCTGGCGCAATGGCGCGGCGAACAGGCGGACCCTGGCCAGGCCGTGGACTCGGCGAGCGCCGACGAGCTGTTCGCGTTGATCGACAAGGGGCTCTGAGATTCCCGGAAGGTGGCATGACGTGGCGGACGAGCAGAAGCTCCTCGACTACCTCAGGCGGGTGACCGCCGATCTCCAGCAGACGAGGGAACGGCTCCGCGAGGCCGAGGCCCGCGAACACGAGCCGATCGCGGTGGTCGCCATGAGCTGCCGGTTCCCCGGGGACGTCAATGATCCCGAGGACCTCTGGCAGCTCGTGGCGGACGGCCGCGACGGTGTGTCGCTGTTCCCCGACGACCGGGGTTGGGACCTTTCCGCGCTGTACGACCCGGATCTGACCCGTCCGGGCACCACCTACACCCGCGAGGGCGGGTTCCTGCACGACGCCGCCGCCTTCGACGCCGGATTCTTCGGCATCTCGCCCCGAGAGGCGCTGGCCGCCGACCCTCAGCAGCGCCTGATGCTGGAGGTGGCGCTGGAGGCGTTCGAGCGGGGCGGCATCGACCCGCGGTCGCTGAAGGACAGCCAGGTGGGCGTGTTCGTCGGCGCCTTCGCCGACGGGTACGGAGGCAGCCTGGGCGTACCCGCGGAAGGCGCGGAGGGCCACCTGCTGACGGGCAACTCCACCGCGGTGATCTCGGGCCGGATCTCCTACGTGTTCGGGCTCAAGGGCCCCGCGGCCACCATCGACACGGCGTGCTCGTCGTCGCTGGTGGCGCTGCACTGGGCGTGCGAGTCACTGCGCGGCGGGGAGAGCACGCTCGCGCTCGCCGGCGGGGTGACCGTCATGCCCACCCCCGACATCTTCGTGGAGTTCAGCCGCCAGCGCGGCCTGGCGCCCGACGGGCGGTGCAAGGCCTTCTCCGATGACGCCGACGGCACCGGATGGGGCGAGGGCGCCGGCCTGCTGCTGCTGGAGCGGCTGTCCGACGCCCGCCGCAACGGTCATCCGGTCCTCGCGGTCGTGCGCGGGTCCGCGATCAACCAGGACGGCGCCAGCAACGGCCTGTCCGCCCCGAACGGGGTGTCCCAGCAGCGGGTCATCCGCCGCGCGCTGGCCGACGCCGGGCTCGCGGCGGCCGACGTGGACTTCGTCGAGGCGCACGGCACCGGCACCACCCTGGGCGACCCCATCGAGGCGCAGGCGTTGCTGGCCACCTATGGCGCCGACCGCCCCGCCGATCGGCCGCTGTGGCTGGGGTCGATCAAGTCCAACATCGGCCACACCCAGTCCGCCGCCGGTGTCGCCGGTGTGATCAAGGCGGTGCTGGCCATGCGGGCGGGCCTCCTGCCCAAGACGCTGCACGTGTCCGCGCCGTCGTCCCACGTGGACTGGTCCGCGGGGAACGTCCGGCTCCTGACCGAAGCCGTCGACTGGCCGGACAGCGGCGGCCCCCGCCGGGCCGGCGTGTCCGCGTTCGGCGTCAGCGGCACGAACGCGCACGTGATCCTGGAGCAGGCCCCGGCGGACGATGCCGCCCCGACCGGGACCGCGTCGTCGGCGGACGGCATCGCTAGCCGGCTCACGTCGCCAGCGAATGACGGCGCCCCGACACGACTCACGTCGTCGGCGGACGACGCGGCGACGGCCGGGTTCGTAGCGCCGGCCGCGGTCGCGTGGGTGGTGTCGGCCAAGAGTGCGGCCGCTCTGCGCGCTCAGCTCGATCGGCTCGGCGCGCATGTGGCGCGTCACCCCGGTCAGCCCGTCGCCGACGTCGGGTTCTCGCTGGCCACGACGCGTACGGCGTATCGGCATCGCGCCGTGGTCGTCGGCCGGGACCGTGCCGAGCTGCTGGCGGCCGTGCGTGGTCTGGCCGCGGGCGAACAGGTTCCCGGCGCGGTCGGCGGCGTGGCCGGAGTGCCGGGCAAGACGGTGTTCGTCTTCCCGGGCCAGGGCTCGCAGTGGGCGGGCATGGCCACCGACCTGCTCGACGAGTCGCCGGTCTTCGCCGAGCACTTCGCCGCCTGCGAGCGCGCTCTCACCCCGTTCGTGGACTGGTCCCCGGCCCAGGTGCTCCGCGGCGCGCCCGGCACGCCCCCGCTGGAGCGGGTGGACGTGGTCCAGCCGCTGCTGTGGGCGGTCATGGTGGCGCTGGCCGGGCTGT
The DNA here is from genome assembly GCF_018603905.1 of Nonomuraea sp. NEAU-A123. Classification (GTDB taxonomy): domain Bacteria; phylum Actinomycetota; class Actinomycetes; order Streptosporangiales; family Streptosporangiaceae; genus Nonomuraea. The sequence continues at coordinate 372,466 of NZ_JAHFZZ010000009.1, read as the reverse complement.
GGCGTTCGTACGGCGTGCGGCCCGACGCGGTGATCGGCCACTCCCAAGGCGAGATCGCCGCCGCCACGGTGGCGGGCGGCCTGTCCCTGGAGGACGGCGCCCGCGTGGTCGCCCTGCGCAGCCAGGCCATCGGCGCCGTGCTCGCCGGCCGGGGCGGCATGGCGTCCGTCGGGCTGCCCGTCGAAGAGCTGACCGCGCGCCTCGGCCGGCGACCGGGTGACTACTCCCTGGCCGCGGTCAACGGAGCACGCTCGGTCGTGGTCTCCGGCTCACCCGGCGCGCTCGGCGAACTGGTCGCGGAGCTCACCGCCGAAGGCATCCGGGCCAAGCTGATCCCGGTCGACTACGCCTCACACTCGGCCCAGGTCGACGAGCTGCGCGAGCGCCTGCTGCAGGATCTCGGGCCGATCAGGCCCCGCGCGGGCGAAGTGCCGATGATCTCGACGGTGACCGGCGACTGGATCGACACCGCCGGGCTCGACGCCGCGTACTGGCACGCCAACCTGCGGCAGACCGTGCGGTTCGACGCGGCCGTTCACGCGCTCGTCGCCCAGGGCCACGCGGTCTTCGTCGAGACCAGCCCGCACCCGGTGCTCACCATGGGCATCCAGGAGACCCTCGACGCCCTCGGCCGCGACGCCGTGGTCAGCGGCACACTCCGTCGCGAGGACGGCGGCCAGGCCCGCATGCTCACCTCGCTCGCCGAGCTGCACGTCCGCGGCGTCGACGTGGACTGGTCCGCCGTCTACCCCGGCGCCCGCCGGGTGGACCTGCCGACCTACGCCTTCCAGCGCGAACGCTACTGGCTGGAGCCCGCGAGCGCCGTCACCCCGAGCGCCGATTCCGACGAAGCCGACTTCTGGGCGGCGGTGGACCGGGGGGACGTGCCACGGTTCGCCGAGGTGGACCCGGCCGCCCTGGCCGCGGTGCTGCCGGCGTTGTCGGCGTGGCGCCGGCAGCGGCGGCAGGCGGCGACGCTGGACTCCTGGCGCTACCGGGTGGCCTGGCGGCCGGTACGGGAGGCGGCCGACGCGACGCTGACCGGGACATCATGGCTCGTCGCCCTGCCGGAGATCTACGGCGCCGACGCGCAGGCGGCTTCGGTCGTCAACGGGCTGGCCAAGGCGGGCGCCCACGTGGTGCCGATCCAGGTGGGGGACCAGGACCGGGCCGCGCTCGCGCGTACCCTACGCGACGCGCTCCCCGAGGAGCCGCTGACCGGCGTGCTCTCCCTGCTGGCGCTCGACGACCGCGCCCACCCGGCCCACCCCGTCCTCTCCCGCGGCTCGGTCATGACCGTCACGCTGGTGCAGGCGCTCGGCGACGCGGAGATCTCCGCGCCGCTATGGGCGCTCACCTCGGGCGCGGTGGCCGTGGAGCAGGCGGCCGAAGTCCGGTCCCCCTCCCAGGCGGTGGTGTGGGGCATCGGCACCGTCCTGGCCCTGGACCACCCCGACACCTGGGGCGGCCTGATCGACGTACCCGCCGAACCGGACGAACGTACCGTCGCCCGCCTGTGCGGCGCGCTGTCCGGGCGGGACAGCGAGGATCAATTGGCGGTACGGGCGGCGGGCGTCTTCGCCCGGCGGATGGAGCGGGCGCCACTGGGCGACGCGACGCCCGAGACCCCCTGGCGACCGCACGGCACGGTGCTCGTCACCGGCGGCACCGGCGGCGTCGGCGCGCACGTCGCCCGCTGGCTGGCCGCCCGCGGCGCCGAACACCTCGCGCTGATCAGCCGCCGGGGCCGGGCCGTCGAGGGCGTCGCCGAGCTGGAAGCCGAGCTGACGGCGCTCGGCGCCAAGGTCACCGTCGCCGCCTGTGACGTCGCCGACCGCGAAGGGCTGCGCCGCGTGCTCGACGCGCTGCCCGAGGGGCAACCGCTGACCGCGATCGTGCACGCGGCCGGGGTCGTACGCGACGACACGCTGCTCGCCGACAGCACGATCACGGAGTTCGCCGAGACGGCCGAGGGCAAGATCGCGGGAGCGGCGCTCCTCGACGAGCTGTCGATCGGTCATCCGGTGGAGCGATTCGTCCTGTTCTCCTCCGGCTCCGCGGTGTGGGGCCAGGCGGGACAGGCCGCCTACGCGGGAGCCAACGCGTTCCTGGACGCGCTGGCCCACTCGCGCCGGGCCCGCGGGCTCCCGGCCACCTCGGTCGCCTGGGGCGCCTGGGGCGGCGGCGGGATGGTGGACGAGTCGGTCGGCGCGCGACTGCGCCGGCTCGGCGTACGCGTCATGGAGCCCGACGCGGCGGTGGCCTCGCTGGAGAAGGTCGTGGACCACGACGAACCCCACCGCGTGGTGGCCGACATCGACTGGAGCCGGTTCGCCTCCGTGTTCACCCTCGCCAGGCCGCGGCCGCTGCTCCGCGCGCTGCCCGACGTACAGGCGATCCTGGACGCCGACGGCGAAGCCGCCGGTCAGGACGCCCACGAGCCGTCACTGGCGGCGGAACTGGCCGCACTGGCGGCGGACGAGCGCGTCGACCGGCTGCGCGAGCTGGTGCGGGCGCACACCGCGAAGGTGCTCGGTCACGCCGGTGCCGACTCGATCGACACCGACCAGAACTTCCTCGAAGCCGGATTCGACTCACTGACCTCGGTCGAACTGCGTAACAGCCTCGCCGGCGCCACCGGGCTGCGCATGCCGGCCACCGTGGTCTTCGACCACCCCAGCCCCTCCGCCCTGGCCCGGCACCTGTCGGACGAGCTGGGCGGCACGCGGACCGGCGATTCGCACTCGGGAGACGGTCTCAGCGCGCTGTTCGGGGAGGCGGCCCGCGCGGGCAAGACGCACGAGGGCCTGGCCGTGCTGCGGGCGGTGGCCGAGCTGCGGCCGTCCTTCGATGCGCCGGACGAACTCGCCGGCATCCCGTCGGCGCTCAAGCTGGCGACCGGTCCCGGCGAACCCGCCCTGTTCTGCTTCAGCACGCCCATGGCGCTGGGGGGAGCCGCCCAGTTCGCGCGGCTCGCGGCGAACTTCCAGGGGCTGCGCGACCTCTTCGCCCTGCCCGTCCTCGGCTTCGCGCCCGAGGAGAGCCTGCCCGGTACGGCCGAAGCCGCCGTACGCACCTGGGCGCGGAGCGTTCGCGACGCGGCCGACGGGAGACCGTTCGCGCTCCTCGGCTACTGCGCCGGCGGGATCTTCGCGCACGCCGCGGCCGGATACCTGGAGGAGCTGGGCGTCCACCCGGCCGGGCTGATCCTGCTCGACACCTTCCTGGCGGACAGCCAGGTGGTCGACGACCTCGGGGCGCAGATGGTCGAGGGCATGTTCGACCGAGAAGACTCCTTCGGGCCCTTCACCAACGCGCGGCTCTCGGCGATGGGCCGCTACTACAAGCTGTTCCGCGAATGCGAGCTGGGAGAGGTGACGGCACCCATCCTGTTCCTCCATCCGGACACGCCCCTGGCGCCCTCCCCCTCCGGGGAGTGGCGTGCCTCCTGGCACACGAAGCACATCGCCCAGGAGGTGAAGGGCGATCACTTCACGATGCTGGAGGATCAGGCGCCGTCCATGGCCCACACCATCGAAACCTGGCTCGAGTCCCTGTAGTCACGTGACCGGCTTGTACGGGAGCACCCGGTCGTACTCGATGACGAGGTGACGCGGACCTCTCAGGGTGGAGCTGGGACGGTAGGGCGGCGGGTCGGTGACCAGGCGCGGGTTCACCAGCCGGTGCGTGAGCTCGCGGAGCGCGATCTGGGCCTCGAGGCGGGCCAGCGGAGCGCCGAAGCAGTGGTGGACGCCGCCCCCGAAACCGAGGTGCTGGATGTAGGGGCGGTCGGGATCGAAGCGGTCGGGATCCCGTAGGTGCGCGGGGTCGCGGCTGCCCGAAGCCAGGGCGAGGACGATCGGTGAGCCCTGGGGGATGGTGACACCCGCGATGGTGATGTCGTCGAGGGCGACGCGCCGGGACAGGAAGTGCACCGGCGGCTCGTAGCGCAGCAGTTCCTCGACGGTGTGGACGACCAGGTCCGGCTCCTGGCGGAGCCGTTCGATCAGCCACGGGTTACGCAGCAGGGTGAGCATGCCGTTGGTGATGAGGTTGACCGTGGTCTCGTGCCCGGCGATCAGCAGCAGCGAGGCGGTCGAGATCACCTCGAGGTGCGACATCGATCCGTCGGGACCCTCATCGGCGACCAGTCCGGACAGGAGGTCATCGCCCGGGTTCTTGCGGTGGGCCTCGGCGAGCTCGCCCAGATACTGTCCCAGCGCGAGTACGGCGGCCTGGCGCCTCTTGACCCGCTCCGCCATGTCGCCCTCGCCGGGGCCGAGGGTCTCCACGACCTCGTCCGCCCACTTGTGGAAGCGTGGCTCGTCCTCCAGCGGCACGCCGAGCAGCCGGCAGATCACCGTGACCGGGAACGGGTAGGCGACGTCGTCGACGATGTCGGCCCGCGTCCGGTCCGCGATGCCGTCGATCAGACCCGTGACGATCTCCAGCAGCTCCCCGCGCAGGCTCTCGACCTTGCGCGGCGCATGGGGCGGCCCGAAATGACGCATGGCCAGCCGCCGGAGCCGGTCATGCTCGGGCGGATCGGTGGAGATGAAGGAAGGCGGCAGCCCCTCGTAAGGGGGCGGATCAGCGAGATTGCGGGGGTCCGAGCTGACCCGCGGATCGTGCAGCAGCGCGACGATCTCCTCGTACGTGCTGACGACGTAGCTGCCGTCCTCCTGCCGCGCCACGGGTGTCTTGCGCAGCTCGGCGTACAACGAGTACGGGTCGGCCCGGTTGGCGAACTGGTGAATCTGCGCGTAGATGCTGGCCGGCTCCACGAGGTTGCCTCCCTTTTCCGAGATGGTCTTACCGTTGGGGGCGTACGAGCGTGACGCGGCGTTCGGCCGGATCATGACCGGTCACGACCACGGTCGCTCCTTCGGCGGGCTTGATCCGCTGCGGGACCTCGGCCGGCACGGGCCGTATCCCGTCGCGCCGGTCGACCGTGCGGAAGTCCGGCGGGAACGGCGCGGCCTCTTCGATCAGGCGCCGGTAGAAGTCCAGCCACATCGCCTGGTCGAAGGTGACCGCCGCGGTGATCCGGCCCCGGTAGCCGTAGACGGCGACGAACCGGCGCTCGGCCACCGAGCCCTGCGCGATCACGAGCTCGTCGGCGAAGCTCGGTACGCCGACCGACTTGATGTTGGTGCCGAACTGGTTGGACCAGAACACCGGCAGCGACAGATGCGGCCAGCGATGAGCCTGGTCGCTGATCATGTTGTGCGCGGCGACCTCGGCCTGGGCGACGGCGTTGCCCCAGTGCTCCAGCGCGACGAACTGGTAGTGGTAGACCGGATGCGGGAACCGCGCCACGTCACCGGCGGCGAACACGTTGTCGGTGACCAGGCCGTTGATGTCGAAGGCGCGGCAGCCCGCGTCGGTGGCCACCCCCCACACGCCGGCCGCCAGCCCCGAGCCTCGCAGCCATTCCACGTTGCGGATCGCGCCGAGCGCGACCACCGCCATGTCGGCCTCGACGGTGCTGCCGTCGGACAGCCGTGCCCCGATCAGCCGCCCGTCCGCGTCTCCTTCGAGCGAGGCGACGGTGAGCCCGCAGCGCAGGTCCACGCCGGCCGCGCGCTGCATGTCCGCCGCGACCGCGCCGATCACCCTGCCCAGCGCGCCGCCCAGCGGAACGGGCCCGTGGTCGACGACGGTCACCGGCAGGCCGAGCTCGCGGCAGACCGACGCCACCTCCGACCCGGTGAATCCCGCCCCGATGATCAGCACCCGGTTGACCCCGGCGGCCAGCCGCTGCCGCATCCGCTGGGCCTCGTCCAACGTGCGCAGGACGTACACGCCGTCGAGCGCCGCCTCCGGCTCCGTCGGCCACGGCCTGGCACGTGCGCCGGTGGCGATCAGCACCTTGTCGAAGCCGATCTCCCGGCCGTCGGCGAGCCGCACCTGCTGGGCGGAGAGGTCCAGCCCGGTCGCCGTGGTGCCCGGCAGCCATTCGACGTCCGGTTCGCGAAGGTGGGGGAGCAGGGTGCGTTCGGCGGGCACCTTGCCGGACAGCACCTGCTTGGACAGCGGCGGCCGGTCGTACGGCTGGTACGGCTCGTCCCCGATCAGCGTCAGCGAGCCCGTGAAGCCGTCTCTCCGCAGCACCCCGGCGGCCCGGGCGCCGGCCAGGGAGGCGCCGACGATGACGATGCGGCCGTTGCGCTTGAACTCCTCGTCTCCACCCGTCGCGGCCGGGGCCATCTCGGGCCGCAAGGTTCGGTGCTGGGTGGTCATCCGGCCGACGTGAATGGCCTGGACCGGGCAGGCCGCGGCCGCCCGCAGTACGTGCTCGCGCTGGTCGTCGTCCGGGCCGGTGTCGTACATGAGCGCTTCCTGGCCGGGCATCGTGAACACGTCCGGCGCCAGGAAGACGCACTGCCCGTACCCCTGACAGCGCGTGAGATCAACGACAACTCTCACAGCAACACTCCCCGTCGAGCTGGGCGGTCATCTGCCGCCGGGCCGACCTGAAAGGCCCTACCCAGCTCCTCGTGGCCGAGGGTCATGAGGTGGGCATCTTGCCGGAGATCATCCGGAACCGGCCGTGGGCGACGATCAGGTAGCAGCCGACGATCAGGACCCAGACCGGGAACGCGAGCTCCGACCAGGCGACCCTGCTGACGACCAGGAGGAGCACCAGCCCGACGAGATAGCCGAGCCAGGACAGCCAGCGGGGAAGGAGGCCGAGGCGGGTGCCGATGGTCGTGGTCGTCAGGGTGAACACGGCGGCCATGCGCGGCGCGTACTCGGTGAGCAGCGACAGCGTGAGGTGCCGCCCGTAGGGCCAGAAGGCCGTGGGCTGGGGCGTGGCCCGCATCGTGTCGATCATGGCCAGATAGGCGCTCGCCGTCGCGCCGAAGACGAAGAGCATCGCCACGAAGAGCAGCCCGGCGCCGAAGAAGACCGTGGCGAAGAACCGGTCTTCCCGCGCTCCGATGGAGTCCCGTATGGCGCCCATGAACCACAGGAAGAAGATCCCGCCGAACGGCAGGAGGATCAGCGCCACCCGCAGGGCGTTGTGACTGGCGGTGTCGGCGAGATAGGCGGCCGCGTCGAGCGGCTGGGCCGGCACCGCCTTGCGCACCAGGATCATGGCACCGCCCAGCGGCAGGGCGGAGAGGATCCCCGCCGCGCCCGCGGCGCGCGGCGTCCGCAACGCCTTCGCCGGCGGTTCGGGAACGCCTTGCATGGGGCCCTTCTTCCGATGGTACGACATCTTGTATGACGCTACGTGTCCACTGGATACGCTCGGTAATCATCAAGCGCCATGTGGCAGAGGGGGGTGTTTCCGATGATTAGGTATGTCGTGTGACCGATGATCGTGACGCCGAGATCGCCGATGTGCTCCGTACCATGGCAGGGAAGATCGCGGCCGGGGCGCCCGCGGCGTGGCGGCGGGCCGAGCTGCGGGGGTTCGCGACAGGCTCGGACGGGTCCGGCCACCGCGGCTTGAGATTCGAGCCGAGCGGAGCCGGTGCGAGCGATATCGACCTGCATCCGGAGTTGTGTGCCATCTATGCCCTGACCGGGGCGACGGGCGATCACCTCACCATCGAGGTGACGGTCGAGGCCAAAGGGCGGTTCGAGGCGGTGATCAGCGAGTCGCTGGACCGCATGGATCACGAAGAGCGCGGCTTCCTCTACGTGCTTGATCGGAAGGTGCGGCCGGTCGAGCCCGCGGAGTTCCAGCAGGGCCGGCCGGATCGCCGGCCGGCGGGCGACCCGAAGGAGGCCGTCGCGCTGCTCGGCGCGTACTTACGCGAGCGCGACCGGGTCCTGGGCGGTCCGAGCGGGGACAAGTACGCGCCACCGCCCGCGATCCCCGAAGCGCGCCGCGCCTGGCTCGAGGCTCAGCTCCGGGTCCGGTACGGCGTGACGCTGCCCGACGACCTGCGCGCCCTCTACGAGCTGGTCGACGGCGACGGCGGTGAGGGCCTCCTGGACCGGCACCCGTGGTTCGGCCTCGAACAGCTGGAAAGCCAGAGCCGTCCGGAGAACCGCTGGTGGGCCGCCGGGCGGAGCTGGCGCCATCATCTGTTCCAGCCGCTCATCACTGAGGTGGGTCCCCCGCTGGCGATGCGGCGGGCGTCGGACCACCCGTGCTGGATCCCGTTCGCCACCAGCACCGGAGGCGACTTCCTGGCGGTGGACATGGCGCCCGGCCCGGCGGGGCGGCCGGGTCAGGTCATCCGCATGGGCCTGCACCACGACGAAGGCCCGGTCTACGTCGCCGACTCGGTGACCAGCCTGCTGCGGCGGCACGTCGCCGCCCTGGAGGCCGGCGCCTACTCGGCCGAGCACGGCGAGCTGTGGATCGACCTCGGCGACATGGAGCAGCCGAACCGGCACGCCTACGAGGAATCCCACTCACTGACGGTCGCCGGTCCCGACGCGGCCTCCATCCGGGGCTGGCACCCGCGGATCCGGCGCCTGTCGGTGGTCAACGCCCCCTGGGTCGACTTCGGGGCCGTGCGCGGCGCGCCGGTGCTGTGGAAGGTGACGGTGGACAACTGCCCGGGCGCCGACCTGACGCCGCTATGTGACACTCCGGTCGAGCTGCTCGACCTGGCCATGGACGGGATCGACCTCGCGCCGCTGGAGGGCCACGCCGCGCTGCGGTCGCTGACGCTGCGCACCGAGCGGCCCGTGGACCTGACGCCGCTGCTGTCCTGCCCGCGGGTGTACGCGCTGGATCTGTCCCGCGCCGCCGTACGCGATCTCGGCGTGGTCAGTGAGCTGAAGGGCCTGCTCTACCTGTGCCTGCGCCGGGGGCAGTGGGCGGAGCTCTGGAAGCGGGCCGGTCACCCGGCGGGGCTGGCGGCGGCCGGGCTGGCCGGCGAGCCGCGCCGGGAGAAGGCCTGGTGGTGGTCGGCCGACCGGGCCTATCACGCCCCTGAACCGTCACTGAAGACGGCGGTCAGATGGGCGGCCGACCTGGCCGGCGGGGCAGGGAACATGCGGGTCTTCACCGGCAGGTTCCCGCGACGCCGGGGCCGAAGCTCAGCCTCGGGTTGAGATCAACCGTAGGGCGCGCTCGTGCTGCTGCTGCGACGGGGGCCGGGTCCAGGTGATGCCGGGCCGCTGCTCGGCGAGCATCCGCGCCAGGGCGGCGGACATGACGTCCACGGGCTGGGCATGCGGCAGTTGCGGGCGAATCTGCTGATACTCGGCGAGCACTCGGCCGTAGTCGTACATCAGCGTGTTGGTGAACCGGCTCTGCTCGGCGTCGGCGCGCTCGAGCCCCGCGACGAACTCGGGCTCCGGCTCCTCGATCACCGCCTTGTAGACGTCGAGGCGGTTGCGGATCTCACTGGGCGCGGCGTGGCTGTGCGCGTCGTCGTACATGCGCCGCACATGCTCCGGCACCTCGGTCAGCACGGTGAGCATGCCGTAGCCGGAATCCTCGTCCCCATAGCCGCCGACGCCGCCGTCGACGCCCTGCGCGTGCGTGGCCATCCCCATCTCGCGGGTGAAGTCGTACTTGTCCATGCCGTCGACCGGCTCCTCGATCCAGTCGTCGTCGAGGTGCAGCACGCCCGCGATCTCCGCCTCCCCGGCGCGGCCGATCAGCTCTCGTACGGCGCCCGCCGGGTCCGCGAGCGCCCCCGGGCCCATCGCGGCGAACTGCTCGGTGAGCAGGAACAGCGAGACCATCATCGACGGGTGGTAGACGTGCAGCGCCCCGGCCTCCCGATGCGGGAAGACGGTGCTCTCGTCGTCATACGCCTCGAGCCCGGTCATGAAGGCCCGCTCCTGCTCCTCGGTGAGCACGAGTTCCCAGGCCCACCTGCGCTCCACGTGGAACTTGTAGAAGTCCTCACCTCTGAGCGGGTCGCGGAACTTCCACCACAGAACGACCCCGACGATCAGCGCGACGATCACGCCGAGCGCGATCAACATCCGGATTCCCCCTATCCCCTGACTTATCCCGTTTCTTGGCGTCAAGCACAGAGCGGGAAGCCTAGCGGTGAGAGTCCGCGGGGATGCGGGAAACGATCAGATCTCGGCGGGGGACGGCGTCGCGTCCGTCTCAGACCCGGATGACCCGGATGCCGACGTCCTCGAACCCGGCGGTCAGCTCGGCCGGGGCGGCGGAGTCCGTCACCAGGATGTTGATCTGCTTCAGCGGGCAGACCAGGGCGAACGCCCGGCGGCCCAGCTTCGAGCTGTCGGCCACCACGATCACCTGGCGGGCCTTCGCGGCCATGAGCCGGTTGACGGCCGCCTCGCCCTCCCCGTGGGCGCTGGCGCCGTGCTTCACGTCGAGCGCGTCGACACCGAGCACCGCCACGTCGAGCGCGACGTCCGCCAGCATGCCCGTCGCCACCGGGCCCACCAGCTCGTACGACTCGGCGCGGGCGGAGCCGCCCGTGGTGACCACGTGCAGATGCGGCCGCACGGCCAACTCGTGGGCGATGTTCAGGGCGTTGGTCACCAGGGTGAACGCCGGGCCGCGGCGGCCGGAGGGCGGGTCGGGGCGGTTGGCCAGCACCCTGGCCACCTCCGTCGTGGTGGTGCCGCCGTTGAGCCCGATCGTGGCCCCCACCGGCACCAGGGCCGCCGCGGCCGAGGCGATGCGCTGGTTGTCCGGCGCGTGCTGGGCGACCTTGTAGCGCTGCGGCAGGTCGTACGAGACGCTGTGCGCGATGACGCCGCCCCTCGTCCTGCTCAGCAACTGCTGGTCGGCGAGCTCGTCGAAGTCGCGCCTGATCGTGGCGGAGGACACGCCGAGCTTCCGCGCCGTCTCCGACACGTCGAGTCGGCCGGCCTCGGCGACGAGCTCTAACAGCAAGTTCCAGCGTTCGTACCGGTTCACTGTTCAATCATGCCCGAAACCCGACGGAAGCTCTTATAGGACGGTTTTATGGGAAAATACTCGCCAAATGCTACGGACATCCTCGGTTGTGCTCCCCGTGTCCCCGCTAGGCCCGGAGAACCCGCTGCCGCCGCTGCGCACGCTGCCCGATCCCCGCGGTGGGCTGAAGACGGCCGCGGCCGACGCCGAGATGGCGGCCCAGTTGGCTTATGGGCACGCCGACTCGCTCCTGCCGTACACCTTCCAGGACGGCTACGGCCGCGAGCGCGAGGAGCGGGAGCTGAAGACGGCGGTGCTGGAGAACTCGCTGCTGCGCGCGGAGTTCCTGCTGGAGTTCGGTGGGCGGCTGCGCTCGCTGGTGCACCTGCCGACCGGCCGCGAGCTCCTGCACAAGCCACCCCACCTGCAACTGGCCAACCTCGGGCTGCGTAACGCGTGGTTCGCCGGGGGAGTGGAGTGGAACCTTGGCACGTTCGGGCACACCGCCCTGGCCTGCGCGCCCGTCCACGCCGTCCGGGTGGACAGGCCCGACGGGGTGCCGGTGCTGCGGATGTACGAGTGGGAACGGATGCGGCGGCTGGTCTACCAGCTCGACGTATGCCTGCCGCCCGACTCGCCGGTGCTCCTGGTACACGTCCGGATTTATAACCCTTCGGCGGTCGATGCCCCGGTCTACTGGTGGTCGAACGCGGCGGTGCCGCAGACGCCGGGCAGCCGGGTGCTGGCGCCCGCCCGTCAGGCGTACCACTTCTCCTACGACGGGATGCTGCGGCGAGTGCCGGTGCCGCGCTGGCGCGAGGCCGACCAGTCCTACCCGGCCCGCAACGAACAGGCCGCCGACTTCTTCTACGAGCTGCCGCACGCCGCACGCCGCTGGATCGCCGCCCTCGACCAGGACGGCGGCGGGCTCGCGCAGGTCTCCACCGACCTGCTGCGCGGCCGCAAGCACTTCCGCTGGGGCACCGGCGCGGCGGGCCGCAACTGGCAGGACTGGCTGTCCGGCCCCGACCGGCCGTACCTGGAGATCCAGGCCGGACTCACCCGCACCCAGTTGGAGCACGTACGGCTGCCCGCCCGCTCCTCCCTCGCCTGGACCGAGGCGTACGGCCTGCTCCAGGGCGACCCCGCGCGCGTCCACGGCCCCTGGCCCGAAGCGCTCGGCCACGTGAGCCGGGCCGTGGACCGGCTGATCTCCCGCGACCGGCTCCAGGCGGCGCACGAGCAGGCCGTACAGCTGGCTTCGGCCGTGCCCGTGGAGGTCCTGCACGTGGGCAGCGGCTGGGGCGCGCTGGAGCGCCGGGCCCTGGCCAAGCGGCGCAGCCGGGTGCTCAACCTGCCGGGCACGCCCTTCGCCGACTGGACGATCGGCCGCGACCAGCAGTCGTGGCTCGCGCTCGTGCGCAAGGGTTCGATCCCCACACCCGCCCCCGCCCTGCCCCCCTCCTCCTACACCGTCGGCCCCGAATGGCGCGCGCTGCTGGAGAAGTCGGTCGCGGAGTCGGGCGGCACCTGGTTCACCCTGCTCCACCTGGGCGTGAACCTCTACCACGACGGCGACCACGCCGGGGCGCGGGCCGCCTGGGAACGTTCCCTGGCCTGCGCCGAGAACGCGTGGGCGCTGCGCAACCTGGCCGTGCTCGACCCCTCGCGGGCCGCGGACCTGTACGAGCGGGCCCATGCACTGTCGCCCCGGCTGCGCCCCCTCACCATCGAGACCCTCGCCGCCCTCCTCGCCGCCGGCCGCCCGGACGCCGCCCTCGTCCTGATCGACAAACTGGGCTCCAAGGACCGCTGGCACGGCCGGATCCGCCTGCTGGAATGCCGCGCGGCCCTGGACGCGGGAGATGTCGGACGGGCCGGACGGGTGCTGGAGACGGGGCTGGTGGTGGACGATCTACGGGAGGGGGAGGACACTTTGGACGAGCTCTGGTGGGATTACCACGAGCGGCTGAATCCGACGGGGCGGGCGCGGGTCAGGGCGGAGCATCCGTTGCCTTGCCGGTATGACTACAGCGTCAAGCAGTATTAGGGGGGAAGACTTCGCCGAGGGTTGTCGCGGTGGCTGCTCGGTCGATCCACTCTTCTATTTGGTCGCGGTCGGTGCATTGGGCGATGCGGTCGTGAGCGTCTTGGGGGACGCTGATGCCGCGCGCTTCGAGCACCCTGATCAGGGCGGTGAGTTCGCCTTTGCCGAAGTGCTCTTTGGCGAAGGGGCTGTATACCGGCCATGCGGCAGACGACATGATCTCCTCCATAATGCGCCGGGCGGGGAGTGAAGCTAGTCGGTATCCGTATTCATAATACTGCGAAGCGTGACCATCGGCGAGCTTGCCCACGGCCGTCATGAAGGCCTCCGTCACGACTCTTTGGTGGCCATGCATCATGACGGACATGGCGGCGAGTTCGAGACAGTCTGCTGCCTGGACGTGATCGGTGATCACGGGGATCCGGTCCGGGCCGAAGACGCTGGGCTGGAGGACGAAGCCGGGCAGGCTGGTGACGATCGGCTCCGTCGCCCACGTTGCGACGCGGGCATTAGGGCAGAGGGCCAGCACCACGACCGGACACTTCAGCTGCAACCAAAGCGCCGCCGCATAACGGGCCCAGGCCGTGCGTTTGTGTTCCTTGATGTCTTGCTGGATCTCGACGATCACCCCGAAGATCGGGTCCTGGCGCGGCCCCACGGTGATCACCGTGTCGGCCTGGAAGTCCAGGGAGGGGCGGTCGTTGAAGTCGCCTCCGGCGACCTCTATCAGAACGTCCGTGGGCAGGTCGACGTCGAAGACATCCCGGAGGATCTCGACGGCGAATGCCGGACGGCTGCGGAAGAGCGCATTGAGTGTGTCATGCGCAGGGGATGGCATGTCACGGAACGATATCGATCATGCGCATTCCGTGATCGGTTTTTGGTCAACTCGCGGACAAGGCCGCCTCGCCGCGCTTGCCGTACCAGGCGCTCCAGACCGCGATGAGCGCGAGGGTGCCGAGCAGCAAGGCCGTCGATAAGCCGGCCATCACGTCCACCGGCAGCAGATAGACGAGCGGGATTCGGATCACCGACTCGGCGAGGAAGGCCGCCGCCCAGGTCAGGGTCATGACGTAGTAGATGCGGCGGAACGCGGGCTCGGCCAGGTAGAGGGCGTCCCAGCGGGCGGCGGTGGCGGCGTCCTCGGCGCCGAAGCGTTTGGCGAGGGGGTAGCCGGCGGGGCGGCCCGCCACGCAGGTGGCGACGAGGACGGCGGCGATGACGGCCGTGGTGATCGACTTGACCGCCAGCAGGAGGCGCTCGTCCCCGGTGACGAAGGACAGGAGGAGGCCGAGGCCGAAGATCAGGCACATGAACGCCGCGTATCCGTCCAGGCGGCGTTCCCTGACGCCGACATAGGCGGTGCGCAGGACGCCGACGGCCGTGGCCGAGAGGAGGGCGGCGTACTCGCCCACGTTCAGCGCGCGCAGCAGGTAGTAGGCGGCGACGGTGGGGAGTACGTCCCAGAGCGCCACTTTCAGCACGGAGCGGTTCATGCGAAGGTCCTTTCCAGCCAGTCGGAGATGCGGGCCAGGGCCAGGCGCTGGGCGCCGGACTGGCAGTGCGCGTCGGCGCCCTCGGTCTCGGTGAACTCGATGAGCGTCTTGTCGCAGGTCAGGTGCTTGTAGAGGGCCTCGGGCTGGCCCTGGAAGGCGAAGTCGTCCGGTGCGGCGCAGACCAGTGTGGGGCAGGTGATCCGTTCGGCGATGCCGTCACGCAGGTGGTAGTCGAGCATCGCGGCCGAGTAGCCACGCGGGGAGGACGCGCCGGTGACCCAGGTGCCGTGGGTGATCGCCCAGCGGATGGTGGGGTTCTGGGTCATCAAGATGCGCAGGTGCTCGTCGGCCTGAGGGTCGGCGAGTGCCTGCCTGGCGGCCTCCCGGTCGCCGCCGAAAATCTCGGCGACGATCGCGCCCATGTCGTAGACGCCGTCCAAGGCGATGACCGCCTTGATCCTGGGGTCGAAGGCGGCGGCGCGGGGTGCGAGCAGCCCGCCCATGCTGGCGCCGAGCAGCGCCACCCGTGACGGGTCCACGAACGGCAGGGCGAGCGCGAAGTCGAGCACCGGGCCCACGACATGCTCCCAGTCGGGCCGGAACGGCAGTCCCTTGCGGATGGCGCCCGGCTGCCCGGGGCCGTCGAAGGTCAGCACGTTGTATCCGCGTTCGACCAGGGCGGCGGCCGCGTAGAAGTGCATCTCCTCGGCGCTGCCGTCGAAGCCGTTGTGCATGATCACGGTCGCGCCGCCGGTGCCCCGGTAGAGGTAGCCGGGCAGCGTGGTGCCCTCGTACGGGATCTCGACGGGCTCGATGCCCGACATTCCGGCGAACGTGCGGAAGCAGGCCACCTGGCGGTCGTAGGCCGAGTCGACGCGCGGGTCCGAAGGGTCGCCGTGCAGGAAGAACTCCGCCGAGCGGTAGTAGTTGGACGCGCGAAGAAAGCCATCGCGGGCGCTGACCTCATGCCCCGCTGCCAGGCTCCGCTCGGCCTCGGCCGCCACGCGGTCCGCCGTGACCAGCCACTCGTCGTGCCAGCTGTCGTAGTCGCTCTCGGTGATCCGCTGCGCGGTCACGAGGACCTCGCCGAAGTCGGCGCCGCCGTACGCGATGTGGCCGAAGGAGCGCAGCGTCTCGAACCAGAACGTGGGGTCCTTCTCGAAGATGATCGGGCGCATGCCCAGCTCCTTAATGCGAATAATTTCGCTTCAAAGTAACAGGGCGAGAGTGCTAACGCAAGAGAGTTCGCGTTAAGGTAGGTGGCATGGAACCTGCACGCAGACCGGGGGGCCGCAGCGCGAGAGTCCGCACGGCGGTGCATGAAGCCGTCCTCGACCTGCTGAGCAAGGAGGACTGGGGCAGCCTGAGCCTCGCCCAGGTGGCGGAGCGTTCCGGGGTGCACCAGGCGACCCTCTACCGGCGTTGGCGCACGCTCGGCGCGCTCATCGACGACGTGGTGACCGAGCAGCTTTCACGGGGTTCACCGGTGCCCGACACGGGCACGCTGCGCGGCGACCTGGAGGCCTACGCCGTCCAGGTCGCGGCGGATGTGGCGGGGCCGCTGGGGCCTCTTTACGTCAGGGCCGCCCAGGTCGGCACCCGGGTCCAGGATGACAACCAGCTGTACATGATGGACCGGGCCGTGCGGCTCCAGGGCATGCTGGAGCGGGCGGCGGCGCGCGGCGAGAGCCCGCCGACCCTGCTGGAGCTGATGGAGGTGGTGATCGCGCCGCTCTACTATCATGCGATCTTCTTCAACCGGCCGGTCGGCGCCGACCACGCCAGGACGCTGGTCGACCGGTTGCTCAGCCTGCCCCGGTGAGGGTCAGCGGTCGACGATCTCGTTCTTGCCGATGACCACGATGCCGCCCCTGGTCAGCGCGAACCGGGTGCGGTCATAGTCCAGGTCGAAGCCGATCCGCGCGCCGTCGGGGATCACCACGTTCTTGTCGATGATCGCCTTGCGCACGATCGCGCCCCGGCCGACCTTGACGTTCTCCATCAGCACGGAGTCCTCGACCAGCGAGTGCGAGTGCAGCACGACCCTGGGCGACAGGACCGACCGGTTCGCCGTGCCGCCGGAGACGATCACGCCGGGTGACACGAGCGAGTCGAGCGCCCGGCCCACCCGGTCGCCGTCGTTGTGCACGAACTTGGCCGGCGGCAGCGGGTCGTGCCCGGTATGGATCGGCCACTTGTCGTTGTAGAGGTTGAAGATCGGGTGCGCCGAGATGAGGTCCATGTGCGCCTCGTAGTAGGCGTCGAGCGTACCCACGTCGCGCCAGTAGCCCCGGTCGCGCTCGCTCGAACCCGGCACCACGTTGTTCGCGAAGTCGTACACGTCCGCCCCGCCGGACTTGACGAGCATCGGGATGATATTTCCGCCCAGGTCGTGCTTGCTCGTGGGGTCGAGGGCGTCCTCCCGCAGCGCGTCGATCATCGCCTGGGTCTTGAACACGTAGTTGCCCATCGAGGCGAACACCTCGTCGGGGGAGTCGGCGAGCCCCACCGCGTCCTTGGGCTTCTCCCGGAACGCGACGATCCGCCGCCCCTGAGGATCGGTCTCGATGACGCCGAACTGGTCGGCCAGCGACAGCGGCTGCCGGATCGCCGCCACCGTCACGTCCGCACCGGAGTCCTCGTGCTGCTCGACCATCTGCCGTGGGTCCATGCGGTAGATGTGGTCGGCCCCGAACACGATCACGTGCTCGGGCATCTCGTCGTAGATCAGGTTCAGGTTCTGGAACAGCGCGTCGGCCGAGCCGGAGAACCATCGCGGGCCCAGCCGCTGCTGCGCGGGGACCGGTGTCACGTAGTTGCCGAGCATCGCCGTCAGCCGCCAGGTGCGCGAGATGTGGCGGTCGAGACTGTGATTCTTGTACTGGGTCAGTACGACGATCTGCAGGTATCCGCCGTTGGCCAGGTTCGACAGCACGAAATCGATGAGCCGATACATGCCGCCGAACGGCACCGCCGGTTTGGCTCTATCCGCTGTGAGCGGCATGAGCCTCTTTCCCTCTCCACCTGCCAGTACGACCGCAAGAACCCTCCGGGACCTCATATCCGTGACGCTACCCTCAAAATGGCGATCTATCGACGAATCGCCCATCGAACACCGCACGTGCCTGAATCGTCCGGGGATCGTAAGGTCGTCTCATGCGCGTTGATCTGCTCACCCGGGAGTATCCGCCAGAGGTGTACGGCGGTGCCGGGGTGCACATGGAATATCTGGCCAGAGAGCTGCGGCGGCTGGCCGACGTCCGGGTGCGGTGCTTCGGGGCCGCACGGGACGAGCCGGGCGTCTCCGCCTACCGGGTGCCCGCCGGGCTCCAGGAGGCCAACGCGGCCCTGCAGGTGCTCGGGGTGGACCTGGAGATGGCCGCCGCGTGCGAGGGCGCCGGGGTGGTTCACTCCCATACCTGGTATGCCAACTTTGCCGGGCATGTCGCGAAGATGCTGCACGGAGTCCCGCACGTCATCACCACCCACAGCCTCGAACCACTGCGGCCGTGGAAGGCCGAGCAACTGGGCGGCGGCTACACCATCTCCTCCTGGGCCGAACGGACCGCCCTGGCCGGCGCCGACGCGGTCATCGCGGTCTCGGAGGGGATGCGGCGCGACGTACTCGCCGCCTATCCCGAGATCCCGCACGACCGGGTGAGCGTCATCCACAACGGCATCGACACCGCCGAATACGCCCCGGACCGGGGCGACGACGTCCTCAAGAAGCACGGCGTGGACCCGGCCAGGCCGTACGTCATCTTCGTCGGGCGCATCACCCGGCAGAAGGGGCTGGTCCACCTCCTGCACGCGGCGCGGTCCTTCGACGCCGGCGCGCAGATCGTGCTCTGCGCGGGCGCGCCCGACACGCCGGAGATCGAGGCCGAGGTGACGGGCCTGGTGCGCGACCTCGGCCGGGAGCGCGACAGGGTGATCTGGATCTCCGAGATGCTGCCCAAGCCCGAGGTGATCCAGTTGCTCACGCACGCGTCGGTGTTCGTGTGCCCGTCGGTGTACGAGCCGATGGGGATCGTGAACCTGGAGGCGATGGCCTGCGAGACGGTCGTGGTGGCGACGGCGACCGGCGGCATTCCCGAGGTGGTGGCCGACGGGGAGACGGGGCTGCTGGCACCGATCGACCAGGGGGCCGACGGGACGCCGCACGATCCCGGGCGGTTCGCCGCCGACTTCGCCGAGCGCGTCAACGAACTGCTGGCGGATCCGGAGCGGGCCGCGCGGATGGGGGTGGCCGGGCGGGCCAGGGCCGTCGAGCACTTCTCCTGGGGACGCATCGCCCAACGCACCATGGACCTCTACACCTCGCTGCGCACCTGAGAGAGCGGGGTCAGCGGGTGCGCCAGAGCATGGCGCGGGCCAGGCCTTTCTCGGGATGGGAGGAGCCGGCCGCGTAGACCTGGGTCGTGCCGGGGCGCTGGGCGAGGGCGTCGATCGTGCCGTCGAGGGTCTGCGACGTCCAGCGTCCGCCGGCGAAGTGCAGGATCCGCGACCCGGTCGAGTCGAGCACCCACATGCCGTCCCGGCCGTCCGGCTCGGCCTGGGTGAACGTGGAACCGGGCGCCCCCCACCGGCACTGCCACGTGCCGCCGTCCCAGTGCAGGGCGACCGGGCGGGAGCGCTCCAACGGCTCGTTGTTCTTGGTGAACTCATCGGGCACCAGCCACGACACCCCGCCGACCACCCACACGTCGGCCGGCCCGAGCACCACGACGTCGCTGAGCCGGACGCGCGGGGACTCCGACCTGGGCGGCAGGCCGAGCGCGGGCACGCCGACCTGCTGCCAGGCCGCGCCGTTCCAGTGGGCGGCCGGCCCCTGGTCGATCAGCGGCCCGCTGACCGTCCACACGTCGCCGCCGCGTTTGTCACCGCCACCGTTGCCCGAGCCGCCGCCGCTCCCGCTGCCACCGCCCACCGCACCGGCGGGGGCCGGCAGATCGTAGTGCTGCCAGGTGGAGCCGTTCCACCACAGCGCCGAGCGGCCGCTGACCGCCCACGCGCCGCGCGCCGCCGTGCCGCCCGCGCCGAAGGTGTCGCCGAGCCGCCCGGTGAGCCGCAGCGCCGCCCACGTGTCGTGCTGGAACGCGCCGACGAGCCCGGACCTGCCGTCCGCCAGGCCGAACACCCAGGCGTTGGTCGCGGACGTCGCGCTGAGCGCGGTGACCTGGACGCCCGGCAGCGAGTACGACGTCCACCGCGTGCCGTCCCACCGCCGCAGGCCCGCGAAGGTCGTCTCCACAGACTCGGCCGCCAGGCGCTGGGTGAGGTGGGTGGCCCAGACGGCGCCGTCCCGGCCGACGGCGAGATCGTGGAGGCTGCCGTACTCCCCGGCGGCCGACTCGTCGGTGGGCAGGGCGCGCCAGCCGGGCTCGGCCTGCACGGCGCGGATGTCGTCGGTGCCGGCCGGCGGCTGGGCGCAGCCGGCGGGCTTGGCGGGGAGCGCGGGCAGGCCGCCGCCGATCACCGGCACCGGCGACAGCGACGTGCCCGGGGTCGGGGAGGCTGTGCCGGGACGTGAGGTGGTGGCGGCGCCCGTGCCGGGCACCAAGGTCGGAGCCGGTGGGGTGGCGGTGCAGGCGGCGACCGCCAGCACGGCCAGGCTCGCCGTACAGGCACGTGCGACTCGGCTCACCCAGCCCGCCCCCTTCGCGTGACCCCGTGATCTCCGCAGGATAGGTCAGTCCGGGCCGCCGCGCCTCTTACGGCAACGGTCAGGTTCGCGATATGTGATGCAGGATCACGTTGTGTACGTGATGCGCCTTGTTGTCGCCGCGGAAGTCGACTTCGTACGTGTGCGTCCCGACGTGGATGGCGATCGCGCCCGAGGAGAAGAACCCGCCGGCGAACGACTTGTTGCTCACCACGCTCACCGCCGAGATCTTGCTGTAGGGGATGCTGGTGATCGCGACGCGCTTGCCTACGAACGACTTGTCCTGGACGATGACTCGCCGATCGGTCAGCCCCAGGAATCCCGTCCCCGCGCCGATGGCGTCGTACACCGCGATGATCTGTTCGCCCGGCATCAGCCCGCTCTCGATCTGCTTGAGCTGTTCTTTTCTGTCATAGGGGATGTCAGCCATGCCTGGGCAACGACCTGGGCCTACGAAAGCGTTCCGGATGCGTGGATTGGGTCTTGTAGCCGGTGGGGTTCTGGATCACCCTGAACGGCAGGAGGCCCTGACATGTCGCATCCACTCGGAGTAAGCCGCCCAGATCTCACCGTCACAGACCTGCCCACCCCGGAAGAGGTGTTCAAGGTCTCCAAGATCGGCCCGAAAGAGCTGGTCAAGTACGCGATCGGGCCCAGCCTGATCGCCCTCGGCATCTCCATAGGCAGCGGCGAGTGGCTGCTCGGGCCGCTGAACGTGGGGCAGTACGGTTTCGTCGGCGTCGGCTGGGTGATTCTGGTCTCCGCCCTCCTCCAGACGTTCTACAACGTCGAGTGCTCCCGCTACGTCGTCGCCACCGGCGAGACCCCTGTGGTCGGCTGGGGCCGGGTACCGCCGGGCTGGAAGCTCTGGGTCCCGTTATCCGTACTCGTAGTGATTTTTGCCTTCATCGCGGGCGGGTGGGCCGCCTCGGCGGGACAGGGCGTCTACGCGCTCGTCCACGGCACCGTCGCGCCCGCGGACGCCGAGGAGCCGCGGCTGTGGGCCATCGCGCTGCTGGTGCTGGTCTTCCTGATCACCGCGCTCGCCAAGCGGATCAGCCGCGTGCTGGAGCTGGCGAACTGGATGATGGTCAGCGCCATCCTCCTCGCCCTGCTGGCCGTGGACCTGCTCATCGTGCCGTGGAGCCAGTGGTGGGAGGGCATCCGCGGCTTCGTCACCCCGGCCGCCCCGCCCGCGGGCATCACGGCGACCCAGCTCGGCGGCCTGGCCGGGTTCACCGCCCTGGCCTCCGGCCTGAACTGGTACGTGATGGGCCACTACCGGGACAAGGGCTACGGCATGGGCTATCGCGCCGGATTCCTCTCGGGCATGCGCGGCGAGCGCAGCGAGATCCTGGCCAGCGGCGTCACCTTCCCCGACGACGACCGCAACCGCGGGCTGTGGCGCAGGTGGTACCGGCTGCTGCTCACCGACATGTGGGGCGTGTTCTTCGTCGGCGCCATCCTCGGCATGCTGCTGCCGACGCTGCTCATGTCGCAGGCGGTCACCATGTCGGGCCAGAAGCCCACGCGGGCGAACGTGCCGACGTTCGTGGCCGGGGTGCTCGGCGACGAGTACGGTCCGGCGCTGTTCTATGTGGCGCTGGTGCTGGGGGTGCTGATCCTCTTCTCCACCCAGTTAGGCATCTTCGAGGCCATGGTCAGGGTGACCACGGACGCGGCGCACGCCACCAGCCCCCGGCTGCGCGGGCTGATCGAGGGCGACCCGCGCCGCTTCTACTACCCGTTCATGATCGTATTGCTGGTGATCATCTCGGTCATCATCCACCTCTCGCTGCCGGTCGGGCTGGTGGAGTGGTCGGCCAACATGTCGAACCTGGGCGCGCTGATCTACCCGTTCCTGCTGATCTACCTGAACAGCAGGCTGCCCCGGCCCGCCCGTCCCCGGCCGTGGCACTACGTGATCCTGATCTTGAACTTCCTGTTCTTCGGCTTCTTCTTCATCAACTTCATCGCCGACTTCGTCGGGGATCCGTTGGTGACGTTCTAGGTTTTTTCGGATTTCTTTTACGGCCGGCATGGGCCGGCCCCACCCGCCGACCCGGGTGGCCGGCCCTCCAGGGACACGCTCCTCCGCCTCACCGGCTTGCCGCCGTTACGCGCGTCTCGTTGACCGTGGCTTCCGTGTGGGCTCAGGCGTCGAGGATCACCGGCTCGTGGTGGATGGGGAAGTTGGTCGAGTTGGCGATGAAGCACAGCTTGTTCGCCTCGGCGTGCAGTTCCATGGCCTTGTCGTGCAGGCTCCGCGTGGTGATCATGACCGTGGGGTGCAGGGTGACCTCGGAGAAGCGGCCGCCGCCGCTGGAGTCCACGACCATGGTGCCCGTCGGCTCGTCGACGTAGGAGGTCACGACGATGCCGTTGAGCGAGCACAGGTGGAGATACCACAGCATGTGGCACTGCGACAGCGACGCCACCAGCAGCTCCTCCGGGTTCCAGCGCGCGGGGTCGCCCCGGAAGGCCGGGTCGGCCGAGCCGTGCAGGGCGGGCTTGCCTTCGGCCGAGACCTCGTGGTCGCGGCCGAAGGAGCGGTAGCCGGAGGTGCCCTCGCCGCGGTTGCCGGTCCAGGTGACGGTGACGCTGTAGTGGTGTTCGCGACTCATGCGATCCATCATCGATCACGCCCCTTTCCGGCGGCCCACCCGCCCCGCCTCGCCGTAGGAGGACGGGGCGGTCTCAGCGGTCAGGTGGTGATGCGTTCGAGGACGACGATCGGGATCTTCCGATCGGTCTTCTGCTGGTAGTTGTCGTAGTCGGGCCAGGTGGCGGCCATCAACCGCCATAGTTCGGGCCGTTCCTCGTCCGTGGCCGTACGGGCGCGAGCCCTGAACTTGTCGGCCTTCACCTGCACCTCGACCTCGGGATCGGCCTGTAGATTCTTGTACCACTCGGGGTGGTCCGGATCGCCGCCCTTGGAGGCGACGACGATGTAGTCGCGTCCGTGCCGCTGGTAGATCAGCGGCGTCGTGTACGACTTACCGGACTTGCGACCCTTGGTGGTCAGAAGAAGGGTCGTCGTGTTGTTCCAGTCGTGTCCCTCGGCGCCGTCGGTCTCCTGATAGCGCTGGACATGTTCCTTGCCGTAGAGCATGCCTGCCGTCTACCCCACGTCGGCGTAACCTCACCGTTACCGGGCGGGGTCTGTACGAGATGTTGACACGCCTGACACACTGCCTTTCTGTAAGCGCTTACATAAGCTGGTTGTGGAAGCGCTTACAGAAAGTGGAGCAGCCTGGATGGACGTGACGATCTACGAGGTGGCGCGGCGGGCGGGCGTGTCGATCGCGACCGTGTCGCGGACCCTGCGCGGCACCGGGCCGGTGGCGCCCAAGACGCGGGAGAAGGTGCTGAAGGCGGTCGAGGAGCTCCGGTTCACGCCCAGCCGCCTCGGCGTCAGCCTGGCCGAGGGCCGCCACGCCGCCAACGGCATCGTCTTCCCCAACCTCTCGGGCCCGTACTACACCGAGGTGCTCCTCGGCTACGAGGAGGTGGCCTCCGAGCTGGGCCGGTCGGTGGTGATCCTGTCCACCAAGGGCCGCACCCGGGTGCACGACCTGGTCAAGGACCTCGCGGGGCGGGTGGACGGCCTGATGGTGTTCGGCCACACGGCTCCGGACGACCTGGTCGCCGAGCTGGTCCGGATGGGGATGCCGCTGGTGTTCGTCTCCCGCGAGCCGCTCGCCGGGGCCGACACGCTGCGCAGCGAGAACACCGAGTCGGCCCGCGCGCTGGCCCGGCACCTCCTGGAGCACGGCTACCGGCGCTTCGCCTTCCTCGGCGCGCCGATCGCGACCGGCGATGACGTGGACGAGCGCTGGCAGGGCGTCAGGTCGGTCCTCGGCGGCGCGATCGAGGCGGTGCCGACGGAGCACTACACGGTCGAGTGCGGCTACCAGGCCGCCAGGACCCTGCTGCGCGCCCCGGCCCGGCCCCAGGCGATCGTCTGCTCCGACGACGAGGTGGCGCTGGGCGCCCTGCTCGCCGCGGAGGAGCTCGGACTCGCCGTACCCGACGAGCTGGCCGTGACCGGGTGGGACGACATCATGGCCGCCCGCCACGCCCGCCCGGCGCTGACCACCATCCGCCAGCCGATGCGCGAACTGGGCGCGCGCGCCGCGCGGGCGCTCGACGAGCTGATCACCGGCGCCCGCGACACCCCGAGACACCTCGTCCTGACCACCGAGCTGGTGCTGCGCGCCAGCTGCGGTCACCACCCCCAGGAGGAACCCCGTTGAACACCTCGTCCCGGCGCTCCGCCGCCGGTCTGCTCACCCTCGCGATACTGGTCACCGGCTGCGGGCGCAGTGCCGACAAGGCGCCGGAAAAGGCGCAGGACGTCAAGTCCGGCGCGGTCTCCGGCGACATCACGGTCTGGGGGATCGGGGAGGAGGGCAAGGCGCTCGGCGCGTTCGCCAAGGACTTCGAGACCGCCAACCCGGGCGTCAAGGTGAACGTGACGCCCATGGGCTGGGACATCGCCCACGACAAGATCACCTCGGCCATCGCGGGCAGTGCCACCCCCGACATCAGCATGATCGGCTCCACCTGGGCGGGCGAGCTGTCCAAGACCGGCGTGCTCGACCCCACACCCGGCAACCTCATCGACAAGGCCGACTTCTTCCCCGGCGCCTGGCAGACCGTGGACGTGAACGGCACCGCGTACGGAGTGCCGTGGTACGTCGAGACCCGCGTCCTGTACTACCGCACGGACCAGGCCGAGAAGGCGGGCGTCAAGCCGCCGGCGACCTGGGCGGAGATCAAGACGTTCGCCAAGGCGCTGAAGGAGAAGGGCGGCGCCAAGAAGGGCTTCAACCAGGGCTACACCGAGGGCTCCTGGCAGGAGCTGGTGCCGCTCATCTGGCAGGCCGGCGGCGAGATCGTCAAGGACGGCAAGTACACCTTCGACACCCCCGAGGCGGTGACCGCGCTCAAGCAGTACGCCTCGCTCTTCCAGGAGAAGCTGGCCCCGAACGACACCCCCAAGGGCGCCTTCCCACAGAACTTCATCAAGGGCGAGGTCGGCGGCTTCTTCTCCGGCCCGTGGATGATCGGCGTGCTGGACAACGACGGCGGCGCGGGCTTCAAGGACAAGTTCGACGTCGCGCCCTACCCGAAGGGCCCGGTCTCGGCCACCAGCTTCGTCGGCGGCTCCGACCTGGTCGTCTTCAAGCAGGCCAAGAACCGCGACGCCTCGTGGAAGTTCATCCAGTGGCTCACCGACCCCAAGGTGCAGGCCAAGTGGTACACCACGGTGAAGGCGCTGCCCAGCGTGCGGTCAGCCTGGCAGGAGCCGGAACTGGCCGCCGACAAGCAGCTCGCGGTCTTCGGTGAGCAGCTCAAGGACGCCAAGACGCCGCCGCCGTACCCGACCTGGGAGCAGGTGTCGAAGGTGTTCGAGACCGAGCTGGAGAAGCTGGCGCTGGGCAAGCAGACGCCGGAGCAGACGGCCAAGGCCATCCAGGCGCAGGCCGACACGATCGGCACCGGCCTTTAGTGATGGGGCTCCTTCGCAGGGGCGGGCTCGGCTGGGTGTTCGTGCTGCCGTTCATCCTCATGTTCGTGGTGTTCTACCTCGGGCCGCTGCTGGCCGGGCTGGGCATGAGCTTCACCGACATGCGGAGTACGGACGTCGCCGATCCGCTGGCCGTCGACCTGGTCGGCGTCGAGAACTACATCAGGCTGGCCGGCGACGAGGCGATGCGCGAGGCGGCGGTGAACACCGCGATCTTCGTGGTCACCGGGCTGCCGCTGACCATCGGACTCGGCCTGGCCGCCGCCGTGACGCTGAACTCCGGCATCGCCCGGCTGCCCGCCGCGTTCTTCCGGCTCGGCTACTACCTGCCGCACATCACCAGCATCATCGGTGTCGCGGTCGCCTGGAAGTTCCTGCTGGAGCCGGAGGCGGGACTGGTCAACCGGCTGCTGGAGCTGGTCGGCCTCCAAGGGCCCGCCTGGCTCCAGGAACAGGCCACCGCGCTGCCGTCGATCATCGTGATGACCGCCTGGCGCAGCTTCGGGTTCGACATGGTGGTCTTTCTCGCGGCGCTCCAGGGGATCCCACGGGAGCTGTACGAGGCGGGGGAGGTGGACGGGGCCGGGCGGTGGGCGCGGTTCAGGTCGATCACGCTGCCGCAGCTACGGCCGGTGATCCTGTTCTGCACCGTCTACAGCTCGGTCGGGTTCCTGCAGTTCCTGGAGGAGCCGCTGATCATGACCGGTGGCGGGCCGCTGAACTCCACGCTGTCGGCCTCGCTGGCCATCTTCAAGCAGTTCGGGGTGGGCAACTACGGCTACGCGGGGGCCGCGGCGACCGTGCTGTTCACGGTCATCATCGCGTTGGCCGTACTGCAGCTCAGGATCGGGAGGGCACGGTGAGGCGGACCCGTGGGCAGCGCCTGATCACCTACCTCGGCCTGAGCGTCGGGCTGCTGCTGGTCGTCGGGCCGTTCCTATGGGCGGGGCTCAGCTCGGTCAAGCCGGAGGCGGAGATCCGGCGCGATCCGCCGACGTTCTGGCCCGAGACGTTCACGCTGGACAACTACACCGAGCTGCTGCACCGGGTGCACCTCGGGCAGGCGTTCGTGAACAGCGTGTCCGTGGCGTTGGTGATCGTCGCCGGGAACCTGCTCTTCTGCTCGATGGTCGGCTACGGCTTCGCCAAGCTGCGCTTCCGCGGCAGGGACGCCGTCTTCGGGCTGGTGCTGGTGCAGATGGCGGTGCCGGCGATCGTGCTGATGATCCCGCAGTTCGTGCTTATCGCGAAGCTCGGCATGGTGAACACGTTCCTCGGCATCATCCTGCCGGGGCTGATCACGCCGCTGGGCGTGTTCATGATGCGGCAGTTCATCGCGGAGCTGCCCGACGAGCTCATCCACGCGGCGCGGGTGGACGGGGCGGGGGAGTTCCGGATCTTCGCAAGGATCGTGCTGCCGCTCTGCAAGCCCGCGATGGCCACGCTGGGCCTGATCACCTTTCTCGGAGCGTGGAACAACTTCCTCTGGCCGGCCGTGGTGGCGCAGTCGGAGGACGTCTACACGCTGCCCGTGGCCCTGAACATCCTCAACGGCCACGAGGGCACCCACTACAACCTGCTCGTCGCCGGGGCGATGATCGTGGTCGCGCCGATCCTCGTCCTGTTCGTCTTCCTGCAGCGCTTCTTCATCCAGGGCATCTCCACGTCCGGGCTCAAGTAGAGGAGCACTCCCATGCGCAAGACCGCCTTGCTCGCCGGCCTGCTGGTGCTGGCCGCCGCTGTGCCCAGCCCGGCCAGCGCTTCATCCGGAAATGACACGTTATATCGGTACGCGAAGGACACGTGGCGGTCGATGGCCGCCATGGTCGACCCCGCCACCGGCATCCCGTCCGACAAGGTCACCGGTGACCTGAAGACCAGGGCCAAGGTCACCTCACCCACCAACATCGGCACCTACCTGTGGAGCACGCTCACCGCCCGCGACCTGCGCCTCATCGACTCCGGCGAGGCCACGGCCCGCGTCGGCAAGGTGCTCGACGCGCTGGAGCGGATGCGGCGCGACACCCCGACGGGCCAGTACTACAACTGGTACGACCCGGCGACCCTCCAGCTCGTCCGCACCTGGCCCGACAACGGCGACCCCGTGCAGCTGTTCGCCTCCAGCGTGGACAACAGCTGGCTGGCCACGGCCCTCATGATGGTCCGTACCGCCATGCCTCGCCAATCGGTGCGCGCGCAGCGGCTGGTCACGTCCATGAACTTCAAGTCCTACTACGACCCGGCCGCCCGCCCCGACGCGGGCACCGGGCTGATCCGCGGCGGCTTCTGGCCGGAGAAGCCCGAGGGCTGCTCGGTGGAGAGCGACTACGCGGGCACCGGCACCAAGGTCTGGTCCACCTGCCACCACTACGGCGCGCCCGCCGAGACCCGGATCGCCCAGTACGTGGGCATCGCGCTCGGCCAGATCCCGCGCGAGAGCTACTTCGGCCCCTACCGGACCTTCCCCGACAACGGCTGTGACTTCGGCTGGCAGGAGCAGAAGCCGGTTGGCGCGTGGAAGACGTACCTGGGCGTCAACGTCTGGGAAGGCACGTACGGCTATCGCGGTCTGCGATTCGTCCCCAACTGGGGTGGTTCGATGTTCGAAGCGCTGATGCCGGATCTGGTCGTCCCCGAGGCGTCATGGGCGCCCCGGAGCTGGGGCCGCAACCACCCGGTGTTCGTCAAGGCGCAGATCGAGCACGGCCTGAGCGAGGCGAAGTACGGCTACTGGGGCTTCTCGCCGTCCAACGACCCGCACGGCGGCTACCGCGAATACGGCGTGGACCCGCTCGGCATGGACACCCCCGGCTACACCTCCGACGAGGAGCGCACCAGCACCGATCCCGGCTACGAGGGCTGCCGCCCGGCCCAGCCCGAACCGACCGCCTACGGTGACGGAGTGGTCACTCCGCACGCCAGTTTCCTGGCTCTGCCGTACGCGCGGGCCCAGGCGATGGATAACCTGGCCAAGATCCGCAAGAACTTCGACGCCTACGGGCCCGGCGGTTTCTACGACTCCGTCGCGGTCCGCTCGGGCGCCGTGTCGAAGTGGTACCTCGCGCTCGACCAGGGCATGGTCATGGCCGCCCTGGGCAACGTGCTCGCCGGAGGCAACCTGCACCGTTACTTCGGCGGCGCCGGCGTCGAGGCCAAGCTCCGGCCGGTGATGGAAATCGAGGAGTGGGCCGTTCAGGGGGCTCCTCCCGCCAACTGATCCTCCAACAGATCGGGGAACCCTAGATGAGTACGGCTGATGCCGCACGCCGTGACTGGCAGGACCGGATCCACCAGGCGTCGGGGGAGGCGGTCCCGGCCGCCGAGCCGACCCTCCAGGCGCCGGCCGGGCTGCGGGCCGTCTCCGGCGTGGGCCACGTGACGCTGACGTGGGAACCCGTGCCGGAGGCGATCGGCTACCTGGTGCACCGGGACGGCGTGCCGGTGTCGCAGCCCGACGTGGACGTGCCGGCCGTACCCGAGTGCCGCTACGTGGACACGGGACACGGCGCGGCCTCGTACACGGTCGCGGCGATCGCCACCATGGAGACCGTCGGCCCCGCCTCGGACGCGGTGCCGGCGGCTCCGCTGGACGGCGGACCGGCGGCGGTCACCGTGCGGGTCGACGCCGCCGCGGTCGCCCGCGACCTGCCCCGGCCGTGGCGGTACATGATCGGCTCCGAGCACCTGTCGTACCTGCTGAGCAAGGACGAGACGGGCGGCCGGCCCATCGGCGCGGAGCTCACCGAGGCGCTGCGCACGGTGCGCGAGGAGTTCGGTGTCGAGACGGTCCGCGCCCACGCGATCCTGGGTGACGACCTCGGGGTCTACAAGGAGGTCGACGGTCAGGCGGTCTACGACTTCGCCAAGGTCGACGAGGTCTACGACACGATCATGGCGCTCGGCCTGCGGCCGATCGTCGAGCTCGGCTACATGCCGCGCGACCTGGCCGCCGACCCGTCCAGGACGGTGTTCGGCTACGAGGCGATCATCTCCCCGCCCAAGGACTTCGAGGCGTGGAGCGACCTGGTCAGGGCGCTGGTCGAGCACCTGGCCGAGAGGTACGGGATCCACGAGCTGATCGACAACTGGGCCTTCGAGGTGTGGAACGAGCCCAACCTCGCCGTCTTCTGGACGGGCACGCCCGAGGAGTACTTCCTGCTCTACGACGTCAGCGCCGCCGCCGTGAAGAACGTGCACCCCGCACTGCGGGTCGGCGGGCCCGCCTCGGCGGCCAACGGCTGGGTGGAGGAGCTGCTGGCGCACGTCGACGAGTCGGGCGCGGAGCTGGACTTCCTCTCCACGCACACCTACGGCAACGCCCCGCTCGACTGGCGTCCCGCCCTGGCCCGGCACGGCCGGCCGGACACGCCCGTCTGGTGGACCGAGTGGGGGCCCACCCCGACCCACTTCCACGGCATCGGTGACGGGCCGTTCGGGGCCGCGTTCCTGCTGCACGGCATGAAGTCGGCGGCCGGCCGGCTGGCCGCCGTGTCGCACTGGGTGGCCTCGGACCACTTCGAGGAGCTGGGGCGGCCGCCGCGGCTCTTCCACGGCGGCTTCGGGCTGCTGACGGTCGGCAACCTGCGCAAGCCCCGCTTCCACGCGCTCACCCTGGCCGCCCGCCTCGGCGACGCCGAGCTGGCGACCGTGGTCGAGGGCGACGCGGGCGGGGTCGAGGTCTGGGCGGCGCGGCACGAGGACGGGCGCGTCGGCGTGCTGGCCTGGAACGGCACGCTCAACCAGGCGCAGGCCGACGGGGCCCCCGAGCTGTCGCGGGCGGTCTCCCTGACCGTCGCGGGCCTCGTCGGAGACTACGACGGGGACTACACGGTCACCCATCACCGCATCGACGGGGAGCACTCCAACATCGAGGCGGGCTGGCGCTCGATGGGCGGCGGCGACTGGCCCGCCGACGGGCAGTGGGACAAGCTGCGCTCGGTCAACACCCTGGACGAGCTGACCCCGGCCGCCGTGCTCACGGCCGCGGACGGCACGGTGACGGTGGCCTTCGACCTGCCGATGCCGGGCGTGTCATTTGTCGAGCTGACCCCCATTCGGCGCTGACTCCAGCACGGCGCCGATCCCGTTGCGGCGCTCACGCCGGTGCCGCGCGCGCTGACCCCCGCTGCCTCTGACACACCGCTGGGTGTGACCCCCGTTGGGTGTAACCCGCGTTGGGTGTGACCCCGCGTTGGGTCTGGCGTCCGAGCCACTGGCGCCCGCGCCTTTCCCGGCGGGTGGTGTCAGAGGTAGGGGCGGGCGACCGTGACCAGGTCGGCGGCGGCGTCGCGGGTGTCGACGTAGACGGCAGTCTCGGGGGTGCGCTCGCGCACGTCGCGGTCGCGGATCGCGAACACCGCGGGCGCCGCCTCCACGTCGCCGTAGCGGGAGGTGACGGCGGCGCCGATCGCCCGGCGCACGTCGGCCACCACGTCGCGGGAGGTGTGCCCGGCCCCGGAGGCGGCCAGGTAGCCGAGCAGCGCCGCGAACCGCGGCTCGACCTCGGCCGCGGGCCGCTGCCGGGGCAGGACCGGGCGGTCGAGCCAGAACACCTTGCCCGCCAGGAACGCGGCGTAGCTCACGTCGTCATGGTCGAGCGTCCGCGCCGTCTCTGCCAGCAACTCCCCGAACTCGGCCAGCTCCGCCTCGGGCGGCAGGTCCGTGGTGACGAACAGGGGCACGATCAGCGAGTCGAGCATCTGGGTATCCCTCCGTGAGGAGCCTCATCGTAGGGTGCGCCACCGACAATTCCGCGTGACACCGCAGCCGTGTCGCCGAAGCCGGATCACCCGCCCAGGTTGTCGGCCAGCAGGTCGAGCAGCGGCTGCCGCCGTACGCACCGCTCCAGCGCGAAGGAGTCGGCCAGCTCGACCACGTCGTCGTCGGACAACCCCCTGAACAGCTCGGCGTACTCGGGCAGCAGCGCCTGCGCGATCAGGATGTGCCTGATCAGGTCGTCGGTCTGGTAGCGCGCCCCCCACGGGTAGGGGGCCCAGCCCGGGGCCTCGGCGTCGAGCATCGCGTGCAGCGGCGCCAGCACGTCGGCCGACTCCTCCATGGTCGAGCCCCACCGGTCCGCGCCGAGCCGCCGCTTCTTGCCGATGAACGCCCCGAACCTGTCGAGGTAGGGCCCGGCCGCGTGCACCAGCCCCTGCAGCCCCACGTCCTTGTACGTCCACAGCGACCAGCCGGCCCCATGGGCGTCGTAGATGTCGAGCTGGTCGCGCAGAATCCGGTAACGCTGCTCGTCGAGCTCGGGATGACCGGTGTAGACGGGCCCGAACTCGCCCACCCACAGCGGCGTGCCCGTCTCGCGCTGGAACCGCGACCGCTTCTCGAAGGTCCGCTCCAGCTCCCTCCGGTCGCACCACTCGCCCCGGGTGTAGCCGGGGTACGGCCCGCCGTGCGCGAACCCGGCCAGGGCGTAGTCGTGGCAGACGAACACCGTGTTCCCGTACACCTCGCGGAAGATCGAGAAGTCCGTGGCGTAGGTGTTGCCGTCGAGGAACAGCACGTGCCGCGGATCGGCGGCGCGCATCGCCTTCACCAGCCGGTCGTAGAACGGCCCGACCACCTTGCCGCTCGGGTCGCCCGGCTCGTTGACCGGGTTGTACCCGGCCACCCACGGGTGCTCGCGGTAGCGGTCGGCGATGGCCTCCCACAGGTGGATGGCCCGGTCCTGGAAGTGGCGATGGTTCCAGAAGGCGGCGACGTGGGTGGGGTTGTCGGAGTGCCAGTGCTGGTTCTGCGCGCCGGGCAGGGCGTGCAGGCCGATGACGCTGTACACGCCGTACGAGCCGAGCAGGTCGACGACCCGGTCGAGGTGGCGGAAGCCGTGCTCGATGACCTCGAAGGGCCGCTGGTCGGACTCGAGGTGGCGGTAGTTGACCGGGATGCGCACGCAGTTCACGCCCAGCCCGGCCAGCAGCGCCGCGTCCCGCTCGGTGAAGAACGAGGTCAGCAGCCGCTCGAAGAACAGCTCCGCCCGATCCTCGCCCAGCACCTCCCGTACGGCCTCGCGCATCGAGGTCTCGTCGGCGGGGTAACCGGTGATGAAGTTCTCCATGTTCAGCCAGCCCCCCAACCCCACCCCGCGCAGGCGTACCGGAGTGGAGTCGGCGGTGACGAGCTGGGTTCCGGACACCTGCAGCATGTTCACCCTTTCGTGGCTCCTGCGGTGAGGCCACCGATCAGGTGGCGTTCGGCGATGGCGTAGAACCCGAGGGCGGGCACCATTGCCAGGACGAGGTAGGCGAGGATCCGGGCGGTGTCGGAGCTGTACTGGCCCTGGAACTGCTGGATGCCGAGCGGCAGCGTCCACCCCGACTCGTCGCTGAAGACGACCAGCGGCAGCATGAAGTTGTTCCAGCTCCCGACGATCGCCAGGACGGACACGGTGGCCAGCGCGGGCCGGGCCATCGGCAGCAGGATCCGCCAGAAGAAGCCGAAGGCGGTGCAGCCGTCGAGGATGGCCGCCTCCTCGATCTCGCCGGGGATGCTCCGGAAGAAGCCGCGCAGGATGAGGATCGTCAGCGGCAGCCCGAAGGCGCCCTGCGTCAGGATCACGCCGAGGGGGCTGTCGAGCAGGCCGAAGGTACGCAGCAGCACGAAGATCGGCAGGATCGCCACCGCGAACGGGAACATCAGCCCCATCGTGAACAGCGTGAACAGCAGCTCCCTGCCGCGGAAGGCGAACCTGGCGAAGACGAAGGCGGCCAGCGCCGACAGCGCGACGACGAGCACGGTCGAGGCCAGCGCGATGAACGTGCTGTTCCACAGCTGCCGCCAGAACGGGCCGTCGGCGAGCACGTCGGTGTAGTTCGACGGAACCCATGGATCGGGCAGGCCGAACGGGTTGGTGGACAGCTGGGCGGTGCTCTTGAAGCCGCCGAGCAGGGCGTAGATCACCGGGATGAGGATGAAGGCGCCGACGATCCACGCGATCGCGTGCAGAGGCAGGGTCGGCCGTCTCATCGGTGGTCTCCCATTCTGGTGGTCGCGCCCTCCAGGTCGCGCCGCATCACGAAGCGCTGGTAGGCGAGGGCGAAGACGAGGCTGAGCGCGAACATCACCACGCTGATCGCGCTGGCGTAGCCGGCCTGGGAGCGCTTGAACCCGAACTCCAGCATCGTGACGGCCATCGTCTCCGAGGAGTGCGAGGGCCCGCCCTGGGTGAGGATCCAGACCAGGTCGAACAGCTGGATCGTGTAGATGACCGACAGGAACACGCTGATCCGGATCGTCGGCCCCAGCAGCGGCAGCGTGACGTGCCAGAACACCTGCCTCGGGGTGCCGCCGTCGATCTGCGCGGCCTCGATCAGCTCGTCGGGGATGTTCTGCCGCCCGGCCAGGTAGATCATCATGTGGAAGCCGAAGTACTTCCACGTCATGACCAGGAAGAGCGAGAGCATCACGGTGTCGGGGTCGGCGAGCCAGTCGGAGTTCAGCCCGACCACGCCCAGGATCCGGTTGGCCACCCCCGCCCCCGGCGAGAGGATCAGCGAGAACAGCACGCCGGTGATCACCTCGGAGAGCACGTACGGCGCGAAGAACACCAGCCGGTACACCGTCCGCCCGCGGATCCGCTGGTTGAGCAGCATGGCGATGCCCAGCGAGATGGGCAGTTGCACCACGACGGACAGGACGACGAGGACCACCAGGTGCCAGACGTCGTCCCGGAAGACCTCCGTGCCGAACAGCCGGGTGAAGTTGTCCAGCCCGATGAAGTTCTTCGGCAGCCCGCCGAAGCCGTTCCACTTGAACACGCTCGCGTAGAGGGCGATGAGGATCGGCGCCACGACGAGCAGCAGGAAGAGCACCAGCGCGGGCAGCAGGAACAGCCCGATGGTCACCCAGCCGCGCCGCCGCCCCCGGGAGGGGGACACGGGGGCGGCGAGCGCGGGCGCCTGCGGCCCCCGGGTCAGCGTCGTCATTCGCTCTTGGCCACTTCCGTGATGGCGTCGACGACCTGCTGGGGTGTCTTGGTGCCGCCGATGAGCTGCGCCACGCTGTCGTTGACCTCCTGGCCGACCGCGGGCGGGTACGCCTGGTCGAGGTAGAGCTGGAAGCCGGTGGCGGAGGCCAGAGACTGGGCCACGACCTTCAGGTTGGCGTCCTTGACCGCGCTCTCCTCGCCCTTCAGCACGGGAAGCACCCCGCCGGACTCGACGACCTTGGCGTGATTGCCCTTCTCGGTCATGAACTTCACGAACTCCACCGCCTCCGGCGGCGCGTCGGCGCCCACGGCGATCCCGCCGCCGCCGCCGAACGCCTCGGTGATCGCGCCTTTGCCGCCGTCGACCGTCGGGAAGGGGAAGAAGCCCAGGTCGTCGCCGAGCCCCTTGCCCGAAGAAGCCTGCACGTTCGGCGCCCACTGGCCCATCAGCTCCATCGCGGCCTTGCCGTTGGACATGGTCGCGGCCTGGCCGTCAGGGGTGGAGTAGGCGGCCCCGAGGAACCCCTTCTGGAACGGCTGCAGGTCGACCAGCGCCTTGAGCTGCTGTCCGGCGGTGACGAAGTCGGGTTTGGTGAAGTCGTGGTCCACCCCGGCCTGCTGCAGGGCGGGCAGCCCGCCGATGCGCATGGCCAGATAGGCCCAGTAGTAGTGACCGGGCCACTTCTCCTTGCCGGCCAGCGCGATCGGCGTGGTCCCCGACGCCTTCAGCTTCTTGACGTCCTCCAGGAACTCCGCCCACGTGGCCGGCGGCGCGGTGATGCCCGCCTTGGTGAAGAGCCGCTTGTTGTACCAGAATCCGACCATCCCGATGTCGGTCGGCAGCGCGAACGTCTTCCCGTCGAACTGGTAGGCCGCCAGCGCCGCCTTGGTGAAGTCGCCGAGAACCGGCGCGACGTCGTCGCTGATGTCCTTGACCAGGCCCGCGTCGAGCTCCTGCTTCAACACTCCGCCGCCCCACGTGGCGAACAGGTCGGGCGCCTTACCCGACTGCGTGAGCGTGGTCAGCTTGGCCTTGTACGCGTCGTTCTCCAGAACGGTCAGCTTCATCGTCACGTTGGGATGCGCGGCCTCGAACTCCTTGGCCCGGGTCGCCCAGATCGTCTTCAACGGATCAGCGGTCGACAGGTGCCACCATTCGAGCGTCACCTTCGCGGGCGAGGCCGGTTGACCGCTCTGGGCGGGCTCCGCGGTCCCGCCGCCGCCGCAGCCGGCGAGGAGTACGGCCGTGGCGATCAGTACGAGACTGCGCCTCATAGGGGATCCCTTCTCCGCTTCTGAAAGTTTCGTAAACCCCCCGATAATTTCGCTGCCCGGAGCATAAGTATCCTTCCTGTAATGCGTCAATAGCCGCCGTGGGAGCGATTCCAACTCGTCGCCGAAAGTTTCGATAGACTCCGGCTCATGCCAGCGAAGAGGCGGGTGACGATCGCCCTGATAGCCGAGGAGGCCGGGGTCTCGATCCCCACGGTTTCCAAGGTCATCAACGGCCGTCCCGAGGTGGCCCCGGAGACGCGCCACCGGGTCGAGCGGTTGCTGCACGAGCACGGCTACCAGCGGCGCACCAGCCAGGACGACACGCCCTCGGGCCTGGTGGACCTGGTGTTCGCCGAGATCGAGTCGCCGTGGGCGATGGAGATCGTCCGCGGCGCCGAGTCGGCGGCCCGCGAGGCGGGAGCCAGCGTCGTCATGTCGGTCCTGCACACCCACGCGGGTCCCGGCCGTGACTGGCTGGACCGCCTGGCCTCACGGCGGACGGACGGCGTGGTCGTCGTGGCCTCCAAGCTCTCGACCGGTGTCCAGGCGCAGCTCAGCGCCCGCTCGCTGCCGTTCGTCGTGGTGGACCCGGAGGGCGAGCCGGCACCCGGCGTGGTCTCGGTGGGCGCCACCAACTGGCACGGCGGCCTGGCCGCCACCCGCCACCTCCTGGAGCTGGGCCACCGCAGAGTCGCCATGATCAGCGGCCCGGCCGACATGCTCTGCAGCCAGGCGCGCGTCGACGGCTACCGGGCGGCGCTGGAGACCGCGGGCGTCGAGGTGGACCCCATGCTGATCCGCAGGGGCACCTTCCTGGTCGACTCGGGCCACGACCAGGGCCACGCCCTGCTCTCCCTGCCCGACCCCCCGACGGCCATCTTCGCGGGCAGCGACCTCATGGCCTTCGGCGTCTTCGAGGCCGCCCGCCAGCGCGGCCTGCGCGTCCCGGAAGACCTGAGCGTCGTCGGCTTCGACGACCTGCCCCTGTCGAAGTCGGCCTGGCCCCCGCTGACCACGGTCCGCCAGCCGCTCCAGGAGATGGCCGCCCTGGCGACGCGTACGGTCCTGGCGATGAAGCGCGGCGAGGCCCCGGAGAGCAGACGGGTGGAGCTGGCAACGGATCTCATAGTCCGGGAGAGCACCGCGGCGTTGGTCAAGCGCGAAGCCTGACCCTAACGGTCCGTCCAGTCGTCCTCGATGATCGAGTGGATGATCGAGTCGCGCCAGCCCGACGGTGTCAGCACGTGGTGGCGGACCCGGCCCTCCTCGATCATCCCGGCGGTCAGCATCGCCAGTTGGGCGGGCAGATTGCCGGGTGCGCGCGCGCCCCAGATCCGGTGCAGCCCCAGCTCCTTGAAGCCGAACGACTGCACCAGGCGGAACAGGTCCGTGCCGATGCCGCGCCCCCACTGGTCGGGCCGGAGCCCGAGGCCGATCTCGGCGCTGTGCGGGTGGTCGGCCTCGATGTGCAGCCGCGCCACCCCGACCACCTCGCGGGTCTCGGCGTCGGTCACCGCCAGCGCGTACAGCCGCCGCGGTTGGGCCGCGGCGGCCTGGATGGCGTCGTCGACGAGCGCGGCCACCTGCTCCAGTGTGCGCGGCTCGAACGGCATGTGCGCCGTGGCCTCCGGGTTGCCGTAGACGGCGTGCAGGGCGGCCACGTCGGCCTCCGTGACGTCACGGAGGCCCAGACGCGCACCTTTCCACTGCACGCGGGGCATGCGGAGAAAGGTAACGCGACTTCAGTGATCTCTACAAGCCCTTGTCAAGTCGCGAGTTGACTACCGTAAGCTCGCGCGACAAGTTCGGCCACCGCACTGTGCGCGCCGAGCGGCTCGGCGTAGCCCGCGCGGACCGCCGCGGCGGCCTGCTCGACGATCGACGCCGGGGCCTCGTGGCCGATCAGGCAGGGGGCGATGGCCAGGCGCTGGGCGCCGGCGGCCCGCAGCCGTTCGGCCGCGATCGGCACGCCCGGGTCGCTGTCGAGCGAGGCGGCGACCACGGGCAGCGTGAGCCGCGAGGCGAGCAGCACCGCCGTCGCCTGGACGGCGTGCACGGCCCGCTCGCCGCCGACCGTGCCCAGGATGATGGCGTCGACGGGGCTGGAGACGTTCAGCAGCCGGACCCGGTCGGCCCTGGCCAGGCCGCGCTCGGCCAGCCTGATGTGCAGCGCCTCGGCCAGCAGCGGGTGCGGGCCGAGCGCCTCCGTCACGACCGCGGTCGACCCCGCCGCCGCGACGGCCTTGCCGATATCGGCGAGGACGAGAGGATCGTCCCAGGTCAGCAGCGGCACCACGATCGCTTCGCGGCCCGCGGGCAACGAATCGGCGAGGTCCGTAACGGTGGTGAGGCGTACCTCGATCTGCGGGTTGTCGACGCGTACCACGGCCGCGATCTCCGCTGCCACGCCCGAGGTGCTGCCCGGCACCGCGAGGACGAGGACAGGGGCGTCCGGCGGCAGGGACGTGGGCACGGGACGGCGGTGTCGACCGCCACCCGGCCGGGGGGAACGTTCACGTACAGGCAGGCTCACAGGCGCGCAGTTTATGCCTATAAAGGGGCGCGTGTTCTGGGAAATGGCAGCGATTCAATCACAACGCTCCGCCTGTGATCGAGATCACATCGTGATAGCCACAAATCTTGACTTATCCGGATAAAACGGCAAACTCAACAGCAACTAGAAACGCGTTCTAGAGCGACAGTCAGGCACCGTCCCCACTAAGGATCGGTAATGAAGCCGTTCTATGTCCGCGAGTTGAGCGTGTACCCCGTCGGCCGCCGTCGGGTCTGGCTCCTGGCGATAGCCGTGCTGGCGAGTCTGATCGCCAACTTCGAGACGACGATCGCCACCATCTTGCCGTTGCTGCAGCGCGACCTGCACATGTCACTCGAGGTCTACGGGCTGATCGCGGCCGCGTCCGTGCTGGTGGGCGGGTTGTCGGCGGGGTTCGGCGGCATCCTGTCCGACCGGTGGGGCCGGGTCACGATCCTGGTGCCCACGCTGACCGTCACCGCCGCCTGCAACTTCCTGCTCGCCACCGTCGACTCGATCAGCGGGCTGTTCGTGGTCCGCTGCCTGATGCTGTTCATCGAGGGCGCCGGGATCACGATCACCGCGTCACTCGTCCGCGACTTCTCGCCGCGCCTGGGCCGGGCGCAGGCGTTCGCGTTCTGGACCTGGGGGCCGGTCGGCGCCTCGTTCCTCGCTTCGTTCATCGCCGGCTTCACGCTGCCGATGTTCGGCAACGCCTGGCAGTCGCAGGCGATCATCATGGGCATCGTCTCGCTGCTGCTGTGCGGGGTCATCATCTGGCAGATCGCCGAGCCGTCGGCGGCCCTGCGGGCCCAGGTCATGCAGCAGGAGGAGGCGGTGGTCTCCGAGGAGAAGATCGATCCGGGCAAGGTGAAGGAGCTGTTCCGGCACCCCCACCTCTGGGCCCACGTGCTCGGCAACACCGGCTGGCAGGTGCTCTACTGGACCTTCGCGATCTTCGGCCAGACGATCCTGGCCAGCAGCGCGTTCAGGATGGAGACCGCTCAGGCCAACCGCGTCGTCGCCCTGGGCATCCTGCTCAACGCGCTGGCCGTCATCGTGGTCGGCCGCATCTCCGACCGGTTGCGCCTGCGCAAGCCGTTCACGGCCGTGGGCATCGTGCTGACGATCGCGACGCTCGCCTACTTCATCAGCCTCGTCGGCACGGGCGCCACGATCGGCCGCGTCACCCTGGTCTACGCGATCCTGTTCCTGGTCCTGGGCGTCGCCTACGTCCCCTGGATGGCGAACTTCTCCGAGGACGCCGAGGACGTCGACCCCCGGCTCCAGGGCGCGGCGCTGGGCCTGTGGGGCATGGTCGTCCGAATCATGATCGTGGCCCTGCTGGTGATCTCACCGATGGTGGTGAAGGCCGGCGGGTGGGGGACATGGCTGTGGGTGGCCCTGGCCGGCCAGGTGGTCTTCCTGGCGTCGCTGGCCGCCTTCAAGGGCTCCTGGCGGCGCTCGCGCCTCGGCGACTCACCGAAGGTCCCGGCCTGAGACCACTAGCCACAGGTACGGCACGGGCAAGGCGAACAGCCAGAACCGGTGTGCCTCATCCCAATAACCGAACCCACATGTCGGCGGCCACAGCCTGACCTCCGGCGGCAGCAGGATGGTGGCCAGCACCAGGGCGAGCTGGACGACCACGGCGGCCATGGCGGCCTGCCGTCCGGGAGCGTACCGGACGGCGGTCGCCGCGGCGGCCAGCCCGATCCCCAGACAGACGCCCACCTCCACCAGCATGTCCCCCACGGGGAACAGGGCCCCGTCCGGCAGCCTCGACAGTACGTAGGCGAAGGCGCCCAGCCAGACCGCGACGGCTACGCCGCCGGCGAGCAGGCACCGCTCGGCCTGCCGCAGCCGGTGCGACACTGGCTCCGCGCCGCCGGACATGGCGTCGACCAGAGCGAAGGCGGCGGCGGAGCCCAGGAGCGTGCCTGAGATCCGCAGCAGAATGAGCCCCATGCCGGCGGTCAGCGGTTGCCCGAAGTCGGCCAGTGTGACCAGGGCCGCGGTGAAGAGCGTGACCACCGCCAGAGGGGCCCAGCTGATGGCCCGGACGAGCGGGCGCAGGAGCAGGAGCGGCAAGGTCCGCGGTGCCCTCGTCGGCGTGGTCGTCAGCGGGGTCGTCGCTATGACCCCGTACTCGGTTCGTTGCGCGGTTATGGGCATGGAGTCCCTTTCGGCGTGGACGTGGGGTAGCGCAGGGGGAGCCCGAGCAGGGGTAGTGCCTGCTCGACGGTGGTGGCGGGGCGCATGAGCGTGTCCCAGTTGGCCCAGACGCGTTCCCGGGCTGCGGGTGACTGGAGCAGGAGCTTGGCGTAGCCGACCTCGGTATCCCCGTAGTCGACGCCGGGTTTGGCGGCCATCTGCCCATCCAGGTCCAGCATTCCCGGACGGGCGATCGTCGAGGACTGCCCCATCAGCCACAGGGTGACGACCATGCGGGCCTGGCCGTGGGCGGAGCAGGCCTTGTTGAAGCCGCCGATGTTGAGCGCGAAGAACTGCGCCAGCAGCTTGCGCTGGTCATCCGCTCCCCACGCCATGGGTGCGATGGCGGCACCATCCTCGTACGTGTACGACCAGGACGAGGTGTACTGCTTCACCACGGGGACGCGATCGCGTGCGCTTGGCGGCATCGCGCGGACTATGGGCGCGACCACTCCGGCCCACAGCGAGATCCACGGTGTGTAGTCCGACAGAGC
Organism: Nonomuraea sp. NEAU-A123; assembly: GCF_018603905.1. Lineage (GTDB taxonomy): Bacteria > Actinomycetota > Actinomycetes > Streptosporangiales > Streptosporangiaceae > Nonomuraea. Next base: position 331,470 of record NZ_JAHFZZ010000009.1, on the reverse strand, counting down.
GCAGTAGCGAACTCCCTCGCGCTGCTCGCACCGGTAGGCGTCCCGGCCGAAGTACTTCTCCCGTACGCGCGCGTCGACGTCGTCGAGGGTCAGCGTCTTTCCGATCGGGAATCGGGCCGCTGGACGTACCGCCGCCGCGGTGGCCCCCGCGGGCACCGCCACGGCCAGCGCGACCACGGCCGCTACCAGGACGACCGGCCGTCGCCCGTGCCGCAGCAGCGCGGCGAGTCCCGCCAGCATGGCCAAGGCCAGCACGTAGACCAGGTGGGGGCCGGACGGCCGGTCGGGCCAGTCCATCCAGTGCGTCGGCACCACCGGCAGCCACCAGGAGCCGGGGTTGGTGTTGAACAAGGTGAGCAGTCCCAGCCCGCCCACGACCACCGGCCCCGCGATCAGCCATCCGGCCCACCGGCCCACGGCCACGCCGAGCGCGGCGCCCAGCGCGCCGACACCGAGCGCGGTCAGCGGCTCGAACACGTCCAGCCGCCCGCCCGCGGGCCCGCTCAGCACCCGGACCAGCAGGTAGCCCCCGACGACCACCGCCTGTCCCACCACGGAGACCACGACGGCCGCGAACAGCACCGCCCTGGTCCGCGCCTCGGCCCGCCCCGGCAGAGCCGCGAGGAGCTCCGGCATCCCGTGCCGCCCGTCACGCGACACGGCCAAGCTCGCCACGATGAGCAGCGCCCCGGCAAGGCAGGTGGCGATCCCGGTGGCATGGACCGGATCGACGGTGAGGTCCGGCTGCTGGTCACGGCTCAGGTGAATCTGCACGGCCAGCACCAGCGCCGCCATGCCCCACACCAGCGGATGCCTGACCATCCTGCGCAGCTCGACCCGGAACAGCTGTCCGGTCATGCCGCCTCCCCGACCAGCAGCAGGTATCCGTCCTCCACGCCTGGCTCGGCGGGCTCGGCCCCGGGCGGGCGGTCGCCGAGGGTGCGGTAGCGGCCGTTGGCGGTGCGCCAGAACAGCCGCGACTCCGCCGGCGCCTGGTCCGACAGCCACACCTGCCCGGCCGCGGTGGCGGCCAGCCCGCCCGGGGTCCCGTCGAAGACGACACGGCCGCGGACCATGGTGACCACGCGCTCGCAGAGCGCAGCGACGTCCTCCGTCTGATGGGTGGAGAGCAGCACCGTACGGCTCTCGCCGAGTCGCGAGACGAGCGCCCTGAACAGCATCCGCTGCTCCGGGTCCAGGCCCACGGTCGGCTCGTCCAGGATCAGCAGCTCCGGCTCGCCCAGCAGGGCCTGGGCCAGGGCCAGCCGCTGGCGCATGCCGCCGGACAGCTTGCGGACCTTCGTCCTGGCCTGGTCGGTGAGGTCCACCTCGGCCAGCACCCGCCGCACCTCGCTGTGGCGGTGCTTCCTGTCGGTCAGCTCTTTGAGTATCGCGACGTAGTCGACCAGGTCGAACGCGGTGAAGTGCGGGTAGTGGCCCGGGTCCTGCGGCAGGTAGCCGAGCCTGCGCCGCAGCGCGGTGCGCTGAGCGGCGTGCGCCGGGTCCAGGCCGAAGGCGTCGACGCGGCCGCCGTCGTACGAGAGCGTGGTGGCGAGGCAGCGCAGCAGCGTGGTCTTGCCCGCGCCGTTCGGACCGAGCAGCCCGGTCACGCCGGGCCCGACCGACAGGGTCAGCCCGTCGAGCACCTGCTTGCGGCCGTACTTCTTGGTCAGGTCATGGATATGGAGCATCAGGCGTTCACCTTGGAGTAGAGGCGTAGGGAGATCAGCAGGGCCGCGCAGCCGTACCCGATCTGCGCGGCGAGCCCGAAGGCGGCGAGCAGGTCACCGGTGGCGCCGCCGGCGGCGGCCACCCCCAGCAGCCAGAGGCCGCCCGTCGCGAGCGCGGACACCGGCACCGGCAGCCGCGACGACAGGAGGAGGCAGCAGGACGTCGTGGCGAGCGACGGCAGCAGCCAGGCGGCGCTCAGCCATGCGGGGGCGGGCAGGAGCGGCGAGGCCCCGGCGGCCAGCACCACGGCCACGGCCAGCGTGCCGGCCGCCCTGACCAGCAGCAGGCGCGCGCCCGACAGCGGGGTCGAGGCCAGCAGTTCGTGTACCGGGTCCACCCGCGGCCCGTACGCCAGGGCGATCCCGGCCAGCGGCAGGATCGGCGCGACGGCCAGGAAAACCGGCAGGTACGCGGCCGACTCTCTGGCCGCGAGCACCGCGAACGCCAGCGCCGCCACCACCGCGGCGACCCACGCCCCGCTCATTGTGGGCGTGGCGGTCAGCAGCCTGGCCACATGCTCGTGGACGCCGCCGGACCGCAGCAGCCGCTCCACCGGCGATGGGCGCGGACTGAGCACCTCGGCCTCCAGCCGCTGCCACGAGTCCCGCAGCCGGTCCTCCTCGTACGGCACCGCCGCCCGGCAGTCCGGGCAGCCGCCGAGATGCGCGTCCACCGACATGGCCCGGGCGGGATCGAGCCCGCCCGACAGATAGGCGTCCATGAGGTCGGCCGTGATGTGCCAGCTCATGCGAGTTCCTCCCTGAGCCGAGCCCGCGCCCGCATCGCCCGGGTCTTGATGGTTCCTTCAGGGACGCCGAGCAGCCGCGAGGCCTGCTTGACCGTCAGCCCGTCGAGGACGGTCGCCTGGATGACCGCGCGCAGCTCCGGCGAGAGGCGGTTGAGGGCGGCGCCGAGGTCCCCGTGCTCGACGCCGAGAAGCGCGACGTCCTCGGCCGACGCGTTGACCGGCTCTTGAACGGCCCGCTCTTCGAAACCCCGCCGCCGGCCGTCCCGCCTCCCGACGGCCTGCCTTTCGATGGCCCGCCGTTCTGCCGCCCGCCTCTCGACCGGATCGCCGCCGAGCCGGTGGGAGCCGCGGCCGCGCAGGGCCGAGACGAGGCGGCGCATCGCGATCGTCCACAGCCAGCCCGCCGGGTTGCCCCCGTCGAAGCGGCGCGCCGTCTTCCACACCGCCAGGAACGTGTCCTGCAAGGCGTCGTCCACCGCGTCAGGGTCGGCGCAGCGGCGGGCCAGCCGGGCCCTGAGCCAGGGGACGTGCCGGTGGTGGAGCAGGCGCAGCGCCGTCACGCTCTCCGCCGCGATCGCGGCGATCAGCTCGGCGTCCGTGCTGTCCGGCCCGACGTCCGGGGGCTCACGTCTGCTGAAGGGGAACCGTCTCACACCTCAGCTATCGCACAGAGGCCCGGGGACGGTTCTCACTTGGCCGGGATCACGATGGACTGCGGGTTTCCCGGGGCGTAGACGGTGATGCCCTGGGGGAGCGACTTGAGCTTGTCGATCTCGGCGCAGGCGGGGCACTTGTCGTAGCCCTCCTGCCGGGCCTGGTTCGCGGCCGACTCGGCCTTGGCCTGGGCCACCCGTGCCTGGGCCTCGGAGACGGCGGCGCCGGCGGCCAGCGATCTGTCGACGGCCTGCTGCACCTCGGCCGGCAGCGTCACCTTGGCCAGGGTGAACCGCAGGCCGGTGAAGAACTCGCCGCCCAGTGCCTGGGGCAGGTCCCGGGCCAGTGCGGCGTTGACGGCGTTCTGGACCCTGGTGATGTTCGTGTTGCTGTCCTGCGGCTTGAGCGCGCTGCTCTCCAGCAGCGAGCACGAGGGGACGAGCTCGGCGCAGCGCATGTTGCCGAGCTGGCTGCGCAGCGCGTTGTCGATCACCGGCCGGACGGCCTGGCCGAAGAACGCCGTCCAGCCGTCGTCGCCCTCCCACGCGGCCGGCGAGCTGTCGTCCTGGGCGCGGTAGGTGCGGGTGCCGTACTTGTCGTCGAAGCTCTTCAGCGTGTCGTGGTCGAGGTTGAGCGTGAAGTACAGGGTCCCCTCGATGCCCAGGTTCACGCCGTCGCTGCTCGGTACCGTCACCACGTCCACGCCGAGCCTGGTGGCGCGCTTGGCGTCGGCGGTGATCGTGTAGAAGCGCTGCTGGGCGGGGTAGGCGTGGACGGAGGACCACATGCCCGTCCAGGTCAGCCCAGAGCCCGGGTCGATGACCTGGCGGACCTGGTTGTCGTCGAACCAGCCGCCGTCGCGGACGACGGCGACCTCGCCGCCTTCGGTGCTCTCCAGGCCGCCGACGACGCCGATGAGGGTGGGGACCGCGATCAGCGCGGCGATGATCAAGGCGATCGACAGGGTGATGCGCATGGATGCCTTCCCGCGCGGGCGGCGGTGGCAGCCGCCGCCCGCGCTTTCGCGGCAAGACCTACGGGGGTACGGCCGATCACCGGCCGAGCGTGGGGCACTCGGGCCCCGTCGAATGACGTCGGAGTATGGCCTGCTCAGACCCGCTGCGGGAGCTCGGCGGCGATGTCCAGGTCGCGGGTCTCCGGCGCGATGGCCAGGCCGAAGGCCGTGACGGCCAGCGCGACCACCACGTAGATCGAGACCGCCGTCGTGGTGCCGTACGCGGTGAACAGCTTGAGCGCGATGATCGGGGCCAGCGCGCCCCCGACGATCCCGGCCACCTGGTATCCCATGGACGCGCCGCTGTAGCGGAGCCTGGTGCTGAACAACTCGGCGATGAAGGCGGCCTGCGGGCCGTACATCGCCGCGTGGGTGACCAGCGCGATGATCGCGGCGAGGGCGATCAGCGGGAACGACTTGGTGTCGAGCAGCGGGAAGAAGACGAACGCCCACACCGCCGCGCCGAGCACGCCCGCGAGGTAGACGGGCCGCCGGCCGACCCGGTCCGACAGCGCGCCGAACAGCGGGATCAGCGCCAGTTGCAGCGCGGAGGCGATCAGCACCGCGTTCAGCCCGACCGAGCGGTCCAGCTTCAGCGGGCCCGTGATGTAGACGAGGATGTAGGCGGTGAAGGTGTAGAAGGCCACGTCCACGCCGATGCGCGCGGTGAACGCCGACAGCAGCGCGCGCGGGTGCGTGCGCAGCACCTCCACCAGCGGCATCTTCGCCTTCGCGCCCTGCTGCGCCAGCTCCGCGAACAGCGGCGACTCCGTGATCTTCAACCGGACCCAGAGCCCGACCAGCACCAGCACGCCCGACAGCAGGAACGGCACCCGCCAGCCCCACGACAGGAACGCCGAGTCCGACAGCGTGAACGACAGGATCGCGAGCGTCCCGGTGGCCAGCACGTATCCGGCGGGCACGCCCACCTGCGGCCAACTGGCGTTGAAGCCGCGCCGGCGGTCGTCGCCGTGCTCCAGCGACATGATGACCGCGCCGCCCCACTCGCCGCCCAGCCCCAGACCCTGCACGAACCTGAGCGTGGCCAGCATGATCGGCGCGAGCGCGCCGACGCTGTCGTAACCGGGCAGCACACCGATGAGGAACGTCGAGACGCCCATCACCAGCAGCGTCACGACCAGCACGGTCTTGCGGCCGGTGCGATCGCCGAAGTGGCCGAAGACGATCCCGCCGAGCGGCCTGGCCACGAACGCCACGGCGTTGGTCGTCAGCGCCAGCAGGGTCGCGTTGAGCGGGTCGAAGGTGGGGAAGAACAACTTGCCGAAGACCAGCGTCGCCGCCGTGGTGTAAAGGAAGAAGTCGTACCACTCCAGGGAGGTGCCGATCAGGCTGGCGAGGATCACCCGCCGGGTCTGCCGCGTGGAGCCTGTCATCATCGCTCCTTCGATCAGGGGGTTCATTTCAACATAAGGATCGTTGAACAATTCGACAAGAGTTTTGTTGGATGATTCCCTGGGAAATGTGGAAGACGCGGTGGACAGTCCTCTCTCAGATCTTGAACACGACCGGTCCAGGCTGGGCCGCAGCAGCACGGCCGAGCGGGTGGCCGACATCCTGCGCGACCGCGTCACCGAGGGCTTCTTCGAGCCCGGCCAGCGCCTGTCCGAGGAGGCCATCGCGGACGCGCTCGGCGTGTCGCGCAACACGCTGCGCGAGTCGTTCCGGCTGCTCGGCCACGAGGGGCTGCTGGACCACCGGCTCAACAGGGGAGTGTTCGTGCGGGTCCTGTCGGCCGAGGACGTCGCGGACCTCTATCGGGTACGCCGGGTCATCGAGGGCGCGGCCGTCCGGCGCCGCCCGTCCGGCGAGGCGCTGACCGTGATCAGGGAGGCCGTGGCGGACGCCGAGCGGGCCGCCGCCTCAGACGACTGGCGCGGCGTGGGCACCGCCAACATCCGCTTCCACCAGGCCCTGGTGACGCTCAACCAGAGCCCCCGGCTCGACGAGTCGATGCGCCAGCTCCTGGCCGAGCTGCGCCTGGTCTTCCACGTGATGAAGAATCCCCGCGCGTTCCACGAGCCGTTCGTCGCCCGCAACCGCAAACTGCTCGCACTCCTCGAAGCCGACCGGCCGGAGGAGGCCGCCGCCTTCCTCGACGCCTATCTCGACGAGGCCGAGCAACTGCTCGTCCGCGCCTACGAGCCGAACCGGTAGCGTTCGGGCATGGCCAGGATGTTCAGCGCCGACGAGGCGCGCTCGCTCATGCCGTCGATCATCGTCGACGCCGGCGAGCTGATCGCCGCCCGTGCCGACCTGGCCGAGATCGCCTTCGACCGCCAGAGCGCCGGCGCCTCCGCGCTGGGCGGTATCCCCGAGATCAAGGGGCTCGAGGCGCGCATCGAGGAGATCGTGAGCGCCTGGGCCGAGCAGGGCATCGAGGTGAAGGGGATCGCTCCGGTCCTCGTGGACTTCCCCGCCGTGCTCGACGGGGTGTCGGTGCGGCTCTGCTGGATCGAGGGCGAGACCGCACTGGGCTGGTATCACCGTACGGACCTGGGCTTCCCCGGCCGCCGCCCGCTGCCCTGACCGCCCACACCGTCCAGGCCGCGTTTGTGGCTGACCTGTGATCAACCCCTTTCGCTCGGCCGGTATCTAACCGGACGAGTGAAAGGAATTCGCCATGAGGCACACCTCAGCGACCGCCGCCCTCCTCGCGACGGCGGTCATCGGCGGGCTGGGGATCATTCCCACCGCCGCCCACGCCCAAGCAGGCCCATCCGAGGCCAGGGCGGTCTGGATCAAGTCCTGCACCGACAAGAAGAACGACACCACCTACCCCTGCGGCCACTGGCAACTCATCCTGCGTGACGGCAGGAAGATCGCGGTCAAGGACGCCGCCGCCACCGGGGTCGACGGCAAGGGCAGGAAGGTCGAGGACGCCGGCCTGTTCGCGATCAGCGGCGACGGCCACGTGATCGCCTACGAGCGGGCCCGCGACCATCGCATCGTCGTACGGGGGACGACGGGCGGCCCGGTCAAGGTGCTGGCCGCGTCCCTGGTGCCGAAGCGGTACGGGACGGAACCGCTCGCCCTGTACCTGTCGCCCCAGGGAGACAGGCTGCTGATCGACTCCACCGACGATCGGGACCGCGTTCCCGGCAAGGTGGTCACGGTCGCCACCGGCAAGGTCGTCGAGCTGCCCGCCAAGGACACGCCCCAGGGCTTCAGCGGCGACGGGGGCGAGGTGCTGGTCCAGCACTCCGCGGGCGACAACACCTCCTCGCTGGTCGCGTACCGGGGCGACGGCACCTCGGTCAAGCGGACGCCGCCGCAGGTCGTGGCGAACGCGGCCCTCACGGCGCTGGCCGCGGACGGCAAGACGGTGGCCGCGATCGTCTCGGGGGACGAGGACGCCAAGAAGGCCCCGCGGCTGCGGATCTACGACCTGGAGACCGGGGACCTCTCCGCGGGCGTGGATCTCGCGCTGAAGCCGGGACAGACGCCGTCCTTCGTCCGGTGGACCGGGGACGGACAGCTCACGGCGCTCGTGCAGTCAGGCGACGACGGCTCGACGGCGGTGGTACGGGTGCTCACCGTCGACGTGGCGACCGGCGCCGTCACGCAGACGGACAGGTACTCGATCAGCAAGACCAGGTACGCCTTCGGCTCGGCAGGGGAGTGACGACATGAAGATCAGGATCGCCGTGGCGATCGCGGCAGGGCTGGCCGCCCTGATGACCGCGCCGACGGCCGCCCAGGCCGCGCCACATCACGAACACGACGGCATCCGCTACGCCTCGGTCAAGGGCTGCACGGTCAAGGGCGAGCAGCGGCCGTGCGGCACGTGGCGGCTGATGATGCACAGCGGGGAGAAGGGCTCCCTGCCCGACGCCGAGACCATCGCCCGCGAGGCGAACGGCAAGTCGTCGGTCACCCAGGTCGCGCCCATCGCCGTCAGCGGTGACGGGCAGCGCGTCGCGTACTTCACCACGTCCGGGCGGCTGGCCGTACGGACCATGGGCGGCAGGGTGAAGGTCTTCGCCAAGGACGCGCTGCCGCGCGTGGCCCAGTACAACGTGACGCTCAATCTCTCCGACGACGGCGGCCGGCTCGCGGCCGTCTTCAACACCGACAAGGCGGTGAAGACGCGGATCTTCGACACCGCCACCGGCACCCTGCTCGGCACGACGCCCGGCCACCAGACGATGCTCGGCTTCAGCGCCGACGGAGGCGAACTGCTCACCGACGTCGCCGGCGACGAGGCCGTCACGGACCTGATCGCCTACAGCGAGTCCGGCGAGCAGTTGTTCCGGGCCACGCCGCCGCAGATCGTCTCCTCGAACGCCCCGCAGGCCCTCGCGGGCGACGGCCGGACCACCGCGAACGTCGTCCTGGGCGCCAAGCCCCAGCTCATCCTGTACGACCTGCAGACCGACGAGGTCACCGCCCGCCGGAAGCTCAAGCTGCCGGCCGGCGAGCTGCTCATGATCGACTGGACCGGCGAGCAGCAGGTGACGCTGCACCTGGTGCAGTACCCCGAAGGCAAGGCGAACAAGATGACGATCGTCCAGATCGACACCGGCACCGGGGCCGTCAAGGTCAGGGACCACTACTCGCTCCTGAAGGACAGCTACGTCTTCGCGGCCTGCGGCGGCTGAGCTCCGTCCGGTTGGACACTGTTCGATACGGTACGGCGGGGCTGGGGGAGCCCCGCCGTACTCGTGTGTCCGGGCTTACGCTGCTGGGGTGGAGGTTCACTCGACCAAAGCGATGGCGGCGCGGGCCGTGGACCTGTGCGTGGCGCTGCTCCACGAGGAACCGTCACCGGAGTCGGTCACGCGGGTGCTGCGCGGCCACGGCGAAACCGCCGGCCCGGACCTGGGCGAGGCCGACCTGGCGGCGATGCGGGCCGCGGCGGAGCGGCTCGTCGCCGTCCTCGCCGCCGCCGACCCCGCCACGGCGGCCGCCCGGCTGAACGACCTGCTCGCCACGGTCGCCCGGGCACCCCGCCTCACCAGCCACGAGGGCACCACCCCGTGGCACCTGCACGTGGACGGCGACGACGACGCGCCGTGGGGGGAGTGGTTCCTGGCCTCCTCCGCGCTGGCGCTGGCCGTCCTGCTGGCCGATCATCAACGCGTGCCGGGCGGGCTGTGCGCCTCGGCCACCTGCCGCCGGCCGTACCTGGACCTGGGGGGCGGCAGCCCGCGGCGCTACTGCAGCACCCGCTGCGCCACCCGTGAGCGGGTCGCCGCGCATCGCAGCCGGACGTCGGCCGGTTCCGCCGCCGCAAAGGCGCAGCGTCAGTAACGGGCGTGACGGGCGGGAATGTCGGATACTGAAGGCGTGGGGATCGGCGGCCTGCGTGGCCGCCCCGGTCTGTACGGGCTGCGTGCCGTACAGACCGGGCGGGTGGGACGACGAGCCGCGCGCCCGGCCGCATCGGCGGCCGGGCGCAGCCGGTCTGCGGCGGCACTCGAATGGATGTTTGAACGATCGCCTACACTTGATGTCATGACGGCTGTTTTCCAAGCTTCTCTGCTCGGTGCCGATGAGATCGTCGGCTCGGCGATCCGCAGGACGCAGCTCGACCGCGGGGCGTGGATCGACGTCGGGCCCGGCTGGCTGGCGGGGGCGGACGAGCTGTTCTCCCGGCTGTCCGAGGTGGTGCCGTGGCATGCGGAGCGGCGGCGGATGTACGACAAGGTCGTCGACGTGCCGCGGCTGCTCGCCTACTACGACGAGGACGATCCGCTGCCCGACCCGGCGCTCGACGACGCCCTGCGCGCGCTCAACGACCGCTACGGGCCGGAGCTCGGGGAGCCGTTCCGTACGGCCGGCCTGTGCTTCTACCGCGACGGCCGGGACAGCGTGGCCTGGCACGGCGACACCATCGGCAGGGGCGGCACCGAGGACACCATGGTCGCGATCATCTCGGTCGGCTCCCCGCGCCCGCTGCTGCTCCGCCCGAGGGGCGGCGGCGCGTCGATCCGGCACGACCTGGGGCACGGCGACCTCATCGTGATGGGCGGCAGTTGCCAGCGCACGTGGGAGCACGCGATCCCCAAGACGTCCCGCCCCACGGGGCCGCGCATCAGCATCCAGTTCAGACCGCGCGGCGTCCGCTAGGGGCACTGCGGTCAGTGCCGGCGCACCGCCAGGCGTGCCACGCGTCCCTGCTCGCCGGAGGCCCAGCAGGCCAGGTCCGGTGCGCAGGACACGGTGTCGAACGAGCCCGTGTCGAACGTCTGCCACGCCGTCCCACCCGTATACGTGACATCACTCCCGGACGGCCCCACCGCGATCGCCGCCACCGGCAGGTACGGCACCCAGGCCACCCCCGACCGGTACGCGGGCGGCGGCGTAGCGGAGGCCCGCCAGGTCGCGCCGCCGTCCCCGCTCACCGCCGACGCGCTGGGCGACTGCTGGTCGGCCCGGTAGTCGCCGCCCACCGCGAGACCCTTGCGCGGATCGCGGAAGGCCAGCGCGAAGACGCCCCGCGCCGGGTCGCCCGCCGGGATCGGCGTGTCCGCGACGGTCCAGGTGCGGCCCCGGTCGGCGGAGTGGAACACCCGCGAGCGCTCCGCGCCGCCGGTGGCCAGCCGGGCGTCCCGGCCGCCCGCCGTGACCAGGCACTGGCCGCTCGCCGCGAACCCGGCCTCGCCCGGCAGGGCCGCCGGCATGCCGTCCGCCGGGAGCACCCGCCAGCTCGCGCCGCCGTCCTCGGTGGCCAGAATGCGGAACTTGCCGTCCACCGGGTCGCTCATCGCCAGCCCGTGCCGCCGGTCGAAGAACGCCATGCAGTCGTAGAACGCCTTCTGCTCGTCGTTCCTGAAGGTCTCGGTCCAGGTACGGCCGGCGTCCTCGGTCCGGTAGACCCGCGCGTCGGTGCCCTCGCCGATCGACAGCACCACGGCCCGGCGCGCGTCGAAGGCCTCCACGTCGCGGAACTGCAGGGCCGCCGTGCCGGGCGGGGAGACGTTCTGCCAGCTCCGCCCGCCGTCCACGGTCCGCAGCACGGTGCCCTCGCTGCCCGAGGCCCAGACCACGTCTCGGCTGACGGGTGACAGTCCGCGCAGCCGCGCGGTCACGCCCGTCTGCTTGAGCTCCCAGGAGAGTGCGGGCACGTCGGCGTGGGCGGGCAACGGGGTGGCGAGAACGCAGGCCGCCGACAGGGCGGACAGCGCGAATCGAAGCCTCATGCCGGGCAAACTAGCCCAATAGATCAAGCACCACAACGCTGGCGAACCGGTTAGTCCGCCTCGCCGGAACCTGGTGCCGTCTTGACCCGAATGTCCCTGGGCTATTGACGCGCACGTCCCACAAATTTACGTTCGCGGTAGTTACCCGGTTCAGTTCGGGACCCTCCGCCGCGCGCCGGCGGGGGAAGGAGGACCCGCGGCGCGAGCTGGTCGTCGCCCGGCTCGGCGACCGTCGCACGGTGTCGTTCTTCGCGGAGGACACGGAGGTCGCCTTTCCCGAGGCGGCCTGGGAGGCGCGCGCCGAACGCGGGGACTCCGGCTACCTGGTCACCGTGACGGCCCGTACGCTGCTGCGCGAGCTTGCCCTCTTCCCCGACCGGCTGGATCCGGCGGCGTCGGTGGACGACATGCTGGTCACGCTGCTCCCGGGAGAGACGGCGACCTTCCACGTCACCGGCGCCGCCGACCTGAACATCGAGGCGCTCACCCGCCACCCCGTCCTGAGATGCGTCAACGAGCGTCAGGCGGGCGGCCCGGAGTAGCGGAGCCGGCCGCGTCAGAGGCGCGACACGGAGTAGCGGAGTCGGCCGTGTTCACGGGCGCAGCACGGAGTAGAGGACCTGGTCGTGCCAGCACCCGCCGCGCCACTGGGCCCGCCGGATCACCCCTTCACGTTCGAACCCGGCATTGGCCAGCGCACCCTGTTCGGCGAGGTTGGTGACGTCGGTGATGGCCTCGATCCGTTCGGCCCGGGTGTGGGCGAACAGGTACTGCACGAGCTCCCGCTGCGCCCGGCTGCCGATGCCCTTGCCGCGGTGACGAGGGAACACCACGATGGCCAGCGTCCAGCACCAGGAGGTGTGCGCCGGACCCCAGAGCCGCTGAGACCAGCGCACCCACCCGGCCACCTCGCCGCGGGCGTCGACGGTGAGGTAACCGCCGTCGGGTCCCAGCAGCCCGTTCGCCTCGAAGTCGCGGCGCATCGCATGAAGGCTGCGATGGCCGAACCACTGCAGCTCACCGCCCCCCTTCGGGCCGGCCCCCTGCTCCTCGAACACATCCAGATCCACCTCGCGGACCGGACGCAGACTCACGTTCACTCGGCTTCCCTTTCCATGGTGCGAGCCGTACAGGATAGGGGAGCGCCCGGCCGGGTGATCAAGGAGGGGTGGCCTCCGGCGCAAGCGATCTTCAAGGCGATCGCAACCAGGGTCGTCGCATAATCAACGACCACTCCAAGGAGGCCTTCATGAGACGGAAGTTGTCCTACCTGTTCGGTGCTCTTACGTCGATCGTCTTGGCGGCCTTCGCCCTGGGCGACCCGGCGTCCGCCATGATCGCCACCGAAGGACCCCGTCCGGAGGAGCCGGACGCTCCGGCGACCGATGAGCGAGCCGCCTAGAAGGACTTGGATCGACGCAGTGACGCGGGGCGCCCGTCGGGATCGATCGCGACGCGGTAGAGCGGCGCGGCGAGCAGCCCGCGCACCAAGGGCAGCTCAGGGCGAGGATGCGGGCGCAGCCGCCCCGGCGGCCGCGGCCCCTCGCAGCCGCCGGCGTGCCAGGCCTCGAGCCGCGCCGCGGACTCGGTGAAGGCGTCGAACGCGGCCACGGGATCGCACAGCTCATCGCGCTCGGCGCCGTCCTCGGCCAGGTCCAGATGCTCGGCCATCAGCGCCAGGCGCAGTTCGCGGGCGAACCGCCCGGCGCCGTACGGCTCGCGCGGATCTTCCTCCTCATCGAGTACGGCACAGCTCAGCTCCGAGTCGTAGCTCCAGGAACGCAGGTTGACGTTGTCGGAGCCGACGCTCGCCCACACGTCGTCGACCACGCAGACCTTGGCGTGCACGTAGACGGGCGTGCCCTGATGGTTCTCCAGGTCGTACAGCGCGACCCGGTCGCCGCCCGCCTGCCGCAGCCGGTCCAGCGCGTGGACCCGGCCGACCAGGCTCGCCGGCCCGGCCAGCCAGCCGTCCTGGTCGGGATGGCGGGGCACCACGATGATCATCCGCAGGTCGGGCTCGCGTTCCAGCGCTTCGGCGAACGGCTCGACCACATCCGTGGACCACAGATACTGATCCTCCAGATAGACCAGCGAACGGACCCGCCCGAGCACCTTCTGGTACGCGTGTGCCACGCTCCGCTCGCCGTCCGGCGCGAACGGGTAGCCGTTGCGCCTGGCGGGATAGGTACGCAGGATCTGCACGGCGTGCGTGCCCGCCGGAGGCGGCGGCGGCCCCGGCTCGGGCAGCGGGGGAACGTCGTCCATCTTGGCGAAGTGGTCGCGCAGCCGCCTGAACGGATCCCTGGTCTCGGGCGCGGGGTCCTCCCACCGCTCACAGAACACCTTCTCCACCTCCGCCACCGCGGGGCCGTGGATGGCGACCTGGATGTCGTGCCACGGAGGCCGCCGGCCGTACTCGCGGGGCATCGGGCAGGCCTGCGGGTCGCCGAGGTGGGCGGCGGTGTCACGGCGACTGTGGCACAGGTCGATGCCGCCGAGGAACGCCACGTCGCTGACCGGATCCTCGTCATGGCGGAGAATGACGAACTTCTGGTGGTGCGAGCCGCCCGGCTTGGTCCGCGTGTCGAGGACGGCCTGCCCGCCCGCGGCCTCGATGTCCTCGCCCAGGTGCCGGTTCTCGGCCGAGCTGAAGCGCAACCGGTCCAGGTGCGAACGCCAGATGAGCCCCCTGACCAGCGCACCTCTGTGCGAGGCCGCCGCCATCGCGTCACCCAGGGAGGGCCCGTCGTCGGTGAGCCGCTCGTCGGGATCGCCGCGCCAGTCGGCGAACAGCAATAAGTCGTCCTTGTTCAGTGCCTCAAGGCAGGTCTTCAGCTCGGCGAAGTAGGTCGCGCCGTGGATGAGCGGGCGTACGTCATTGCCCGTGGACCAGGCGTCGAGCTTGGTCGCCGGATTGCCTCTTTCCTGGTCCGTGAGGAACCAGTCCTGGATCCGCATTCGCTCCCGGCTACCCGGACAGCGCGCCTCCATGCGTGGCCCGGGCTTCGAACAGCAGATGTTCCCGCCCAGGACGGCAGATGAGCTGCAGCCCGACAGGCAGGCCGTGCACCGTTCCGGCCGGGACGCTCAGCGCCGGAAAACCGAGCACGTTCCACGGACTGGTGAAGGCCAGCAGCGCGGCCCGCACGCCGACGGGCTCGCCGTCGACTTCGGTCGCGCGCTGACCGAGGAACGGGGCGGTGATCGGTACGGTCGGCAGCGCGACCACGTCATGCCGGTCGAACAGCGCACCGACGACCTCGGCGTGCCGGGGCCGGGCCCGCATGGCCCGCACATACCTCCAGCCCGGCATCTCGGCGGCGACACGCAGGCGTTCGAGCACCTCGGGATCGAACAGCTCGGGCGCCTCGGCCAGCCGGGCGGCATGCACCGCCGCCGTCTCGCTGCTCTGCAGGGCGACGTACGTCTCGCGCAGTTCGTCCGCCTCCTTCGCCGATATCCCGAGCTCCTCCAGCGGGCCGGTTCCCGCCTCCAGGGCCTGGCGGGCCGTCCGGGCCACCTGCGGGTCGCAGGCGAACAGGCCGGTGGGATCGAGCCAGGCGACGCCTCTCGACGGGCGGCCGTCCATCCGCGCGCCACCCGGAACCAGGGACCGGTAGGCGATCAGACAATCCTGCTCGTGGCCCGCGAGCAGGCCGACGTGGTCGAGCGTCTCCGCCAGGGGAAAGACACCGTCCGTCGGAATCGCCCCGTACGCGGGCTTGAAGCCGGCGACCCCGCACAGAGCCGCCGGAATCCGGACCGAGCCACCGGTGTCGGTGCCGAGGGCCAGCGGGACCATGCCCGCCGCCACGGCGACCGCGCTGCCGCCGCTGGAACCGCCCGACATGCGCGCGGGATCCCACGGATTGCGCGACGGCCCGGCCGCGGAGCGATCGCCGGTGGGACCGTACGCGAACTCGTGGGTGTTCGTCTTGCCGACGATGACGGCGCCGGCCTGACGCAGGCGCGCCACGCAGGCGGCGTCGGACACCGCGACGTGGCCGGCGAAGTGCCGCGAGCCCATGGTCGCGGGCAGTCCGCCGACCATGATGAGATCTTTCACCCCGACCGGCACACCGTGCAGCGGGCCGCGGTCGACGCCGCCGCCCAGCTCCTCGTCCGCCCGCCGCGCCGCGGCCCGCGCCCCGGCGGCGTCCACGGTGACGAACGCGTTGAGCAGCGGGTCCAGCTCGGCGATGGCGTCGAGCGCGAGCCGTACGAGCGCCGTCGAGGTGGTCCGGCCCTCGCGCAGGTCCCGCGCGAGGTCGGCGATGGTACGGCCGGCGAAGGGGCCGGGGGAGGTCGGCATGGGCGGCCCTTCCTGGAGAGGTCGGTCGGCGTCCAGCCTGAAGACCGACGGCCCGCTCAGGGCGGAAACTCGAAGATCGTGACAAACCGGTAGCCCTCGCCGCGGAGGGCCGCGCCACGCGGATCCTTGCTTCGCAAGGTAGCATGCACAGCATGGAAATCCCGACTGGTCTCGCCACGGCGCTCCGTCGCGGAACCCTGGAGTTCTGCGTCCTGGCCCTGCTCGAAAACGAGGAACGCTACGGCGTGGAGCTGGTCACCCAGCTCGGCGCGGAGACGGCCCTGACGACCAGCGAAGGAACGCTCTACCCCCTGCTGTCGCGGCTGCGCAGGACCGGCTTGGTGGCCACCACCTGGCAGGAGTCACCCGCCGGGCCACCCCGGCGCTACTACGCGCTGACCAGCCACGGAAAGGCGGCCTTGGCCCACTTCCGGTCCGAATGGGTCACCTTCCGCGACTCCGTGGACCACATCGTCGGAACGGAGCACCAATGACCTACTCAACCGATCCGTTGGACCGGCTCGTCGAGGACTACCTGGCCGAGGTCGCCCGCGCGACCGCCGCGCTACCCGCCGGACAGCGCGAGGACCTCATCGCCGACCTGCGCGAACACATCACGGTGGCCCGCGCCGACCTGGACCCCCCGACCCAGGCCGGAATCCGCACGATCCTGGACCGACTCGGCGAACCCGCCGCCATCGCCGAGGAGGCCCGCCAGGGCGAACCGGTCACGGCCGCTTCGAGCACCTATTCACCCGCGCCGCCCACGTTCTCCCAGTCCGCAGCCCCGCAGCGGAGCTCGCCGAGCACTCCGGCGCTGATTCTGGGCGTCGTCCTCGTCCTCATCGTGATCCTGGTCGGCGCCTGCGCGGTGACCCTTTTCGCGGACTCCCCGGACGACGACGCATTACCGGTGATCAACTCCCGGACTTCGCAGACAGCCCCCGCCCCCAGGTAAGGCCGACGTGGGGTGGCCGACGGGACTCGAACCCGCTTTTTTACCAAGATCACAACTTGGTCCCTCGATCGCTTCGGGATCGGCCACAGTGCCTTCGGCCGGATTCGAACCGGCGTCCTCCTGCTCCGCAAGCAGGTGCGCTCTCCGCTGCGCCACGAAGGCCCGGTAGCGGGTGTGGGGATCGAACCCACCTGGAGCGGCTTATGAAACCGCCGGGCACACCAGCACCCTCACCCGCCATCGGGGAAACAAAAAGCCGCCCAGACCGTGTGGTCCTGGGCGGCTCGCAGACTAAGACGTCAGTGACCCCAGGGCATACGGCCATGGCGGCGGACCATGTGTCGCATCTTGTCGCTCGTGAGGTTCTTCATGTCCTGAAGAATGCCGGACGGATCATCGTCGGGCAACACATTATTTACCGAGCCAGCTCGGCAGTGGCTCGCAGGAGTCCAGCCAGCCGCGCGGCAGCGGGGTGCGGGCGGCGACGATCCCGCCCACGATGGCGCAGGTGGTGTCGATGTCGCCGCCGGCTGTGGCCGTGGTCCAGAAGGCCTGCTCATAGTCGTCGAGGTGGCGGGCGGCGGACCACAGCGCGAACGGCACCGTGTCCTGGGCGGAGACGTTGCGGCCATTGCCCAGGGTCCGGGCGGCGAGCACCGGGTCGCTGATGGTCAGCAGGCGCCGGGCTTCGCCGATTCCGTAATGGACCAGGCTGAGCGGGGTGTGGTCGAGGATCTGGTCGAGGAATCGTCCGGGCGTGAGCTCAGGCTGGGTGGTGGCGACGGCGGTCGCGATGGCCACGGCGATGGCGCCCGCGACGGCTTCGGAATGAGTGTGCGTGACCTCGGCGGAGGCTCGCGCCTGCCGTACGACCTGCGGCAGGTCATCGCCGAACCACGCGCCCAGCGGGGCCACGCGCATCGCCGCCCCGTTGCCCCACGAGCCCTTGCCGTCGAACAACTCCCTGGCCAGTGTGCGCCAGTCGCCGCCCTCGCGTACCAGGCGCAGCATCCGGTTGGTGGCCGGGCCGTAGCCGCGGTCGAAGTCATGGCGGGCGGCGAAGCCGGCGGCGAGGTCGTCCTGGTCGATGGCGCCCCGGCCGGCCAGGGCCAGGTAGATGGAGCAGGCCATCTCGGTGTCGTCGGTCCATTGCCAGGGCGCGGGTGGCAGGGTCCGGTCAGTGAGGGCCTGGCGGTTGGCGGGGACGAAGAACTGGGAGCCGAGCGCGTCGCCCAGGGCCAGGCCGTACAGCGAGGCGGTCGCGCGAGTCCGGGAGTCAGACAGCATTACCGCCCATTGTGGCACCGATCGCCGCCTTGAGATCCATAGACGGGGAAGCGGTCTCAGGCCCGGAGCAGGCGCAGGCAGAGTCGCTTGAGGGTGGCACGCAACTCGTCGTCGGACAGGTGCGTGAGGGGCCGGATCGCCGGGCCCAGGTCGTTGGCCATGAAGTACGCCGCCTGCTCGTCCGCTGTCGGTTGTTCGCCGAACAGCAGGTGGAGGCCGCGTCGGGCCTGCTCGTCGAGCGTGCGCTTGATCCGGTCGTGCCGGCGCGTGCCCGGATCGGTCTGGCTCAGCGGCGCGATCGAGCGGTTGGCGATGACCTGGTCCACGAACCCGTCGACGAGGTACTCCATCCGTGCCCGCTTGCCGCGGATCGTTTCGGCTGTGTCCAGCATCGCGTCGAAGGCGGCGATGCTGACGTCGAGGAGCGCTTCCAGGATCTCGATCTTGGTGCGGAAGTAGTAGTAGACGTTGGCCTTGGTCACGCCCATCGTGTCCGCGATCATCTGCAACGACGTCGCGTCGAACCCGTGCTCGACGAACAGCCGCCGAGCGGTGTCGAGGACCGCCTGCCTGGTCCTCTCGGCCTGCTCGGCTCGGGTCGGCGACATGCGGCGATGTTAGCCCACCTGTTGACGGCCGCGCCGCTCTGTGTTGTCATCGATTTCATTAGCCGATCGGCTAATGAAATCGATGACAGGGGAGGGGAGCTATGACGGAGACCGTTCTGGTGACAGGTGGGACCGGGTTCGTCGCCGGCTGGTGCGTCGACGAGCTTCTGCGGCGCGGTTATGCCGTGCGCACCACCGTACGCAGCCCCGAGAAGAAGACGGCCGTTGCCGAGAGCGGCCGGTTGTCGGTCTTCGTCGCCGACCTGACGTCCGATGCCGGCTGGGACGCGGCGGTGGCGGGCTGCGACTATGTGCTGCACGTGGCCTCGCCACTGGGCGGGGGCGACTCCAAGGACCCGGACGAGCTGATCGTGCCCGCTCGTGACGGCGCGCTCCGGGTCCTGAAAGCGGCCACCAAGGCCGAGGTCAAGCGCGTGGTGATGACCTCCTCGTGCGCCGCCGCCACCCCGCCGGTCGCCGACGAGGGCGGCGTCATCGACGAGACCGTCTGGACCGACCTCGAAGGCGAGCGGCTCAACGCGTACCGGAAGTCCAAGGTGATTTCCGAGCGCGCCGCCTGGCGGTTCATGGAGACCTACGAAGGGCCCACCACGTTGACCACGGTTCTGCCGGGGGCGGTCTTCGGGCCGCTGTTGTCGGCGGACAACCTGGGTTCCGTGCAGGTGATCGGACGGCTCGTACGGAGGCGCCTGCTCGGCGTTCCCCGTCTGGGGTTCGACATCGTGGATGTCCGTGACCTGGCCGATCTGCACCTGCGGGCGATGGTCTCGGTGGAGGCGGCTGGACAGCGGTTCATCGCGGTCAGCGAGTTCATGTGGCTGGCCGAGGTCGCGAAGGAGCTGCGCTCGAAGCTCGGTACGCCGGCCGGCCGGGTTCCCACGCGAGTGCTGCCGGACGTACTGTTCCGGTTGATCTCGCTGGTCGATCCCGGGGTTCGGGCGGTGCTGCCGAACCTGGGCCGGAAACACGTACACACCTCGGAGAAGGCCCAGCGCCTGCTGGGCTGGCGCCCACGACCTGCCGCCACGACCGTTGTCGACTGCGCGGAGAGCCTGCTGACGTCAACGATTTAGGAAGCCCGGCGCGGCGGATTCGGCTGCAGGTACACCGCCGACGCGATCGACACCCGCTCCCTGATCCGCCGTTCCGTCTCCGCCAGCGCCTGCGCGGCGCCCTCCACGTCGTCCGACGGGTGCATCGTGACCCGGGCGGCCACCAGCAGGTCCTCCGGGCCCAGGTGCAGGGTGCGTACCTGGGTGAACTCCTGGATGGACGGGTCGCCGTCCAGTATGTCCTCGATGGCGTCCTGGACGGCGGGCGCGGCCGCCTCACCGATGATCATGCTCTTGGTCTCCCGGGCCAGCGTCACGGCCACCGCCACCAGCAGCAGCCCGATCGCGATCGAGCCGAGGCCGTCGAAGGCGGAGTTGCCGGTGATCACCGTCAGCCCGACGCCGATCAGCGCGAACACCAGCCCGGCCAGCGCCGCCGTGTCCTCCAGCAACACCACCGGCAGCTCGGGCGCCTTCGCCTCGCGGATGAACCCGGGCCATGACCGGCCACCGCGCACGCGATTGGAGTTGCGTACGGCGGTGCGCAGCGACAGGCCCTCCATGACGATCGCCGCCAGCAGCACCCCGATCGCCCACGGCCAGCTCTCCAGCGGCTGCGGATGAGCGATCTTCTCGTACCCCTCATACAGGGCGAACAGCCCACCGCCGAAGAACAGCACGAGCGACACCAGGAACCCGTAGAAGTAGCGCTCGCGCCCGTAGCCGAAAGGGTGGTCCGGACTGGGCCCGCGCCGGGCCCGCCGGCGGCCGAGCATGAGCAGACCCTGGTTGCCGGTATCGGCGATGGAGTGGATGCCCTCGGCGAGCATCGCCGAGGAGCCGGTGAAGAAGAATGCCACGAACTTGGTGACCGCCACTCCCACATTGGCGGCCAGCGCCGCGAGAGTTGCCTGATGTGATCCGTCGCCGCTCATGACGCCCCCTCTACCCCGTCAGAGGGAATCTCTCAGGCGCGTCTTGGGCGGCGGCCCGCCGCAGGAGGCGCTCCAAGCTGTTGAGGGCCTGATCGGTGTCGGTGCCGGCGCGCCGGGAGATCGCGATGTCGACCATGGGCACCAGCGGCAACCCGTGCTGCTCCGCCGGGCGTACAGCGCCCGCCGGCACGTTGCCCACCAGCAGCGCGCCGACGCCGATCCCGGCTGCGATGGCCGCCTGTACGGCATGCGCGCTGGTGCTCTGGAAGGCGATCCGCCATTGACGCCCATGGCGGCTGAGCGCGTCCAGGACGGGCTGGCGCCATTGGCAGGGCTGCGAGAACAGCACCAGCGGCAGCGGATCGGCGAGCGGGTCGAAGGCCGGCGCGTACGCCCAGGTCAGCGGGACCTGACGCTGCCAGCGTACGGACGCCTCGGGCATGACCGACGGATCCCCGAACACCAGGTCAAGACGCCCCCGGTCGGCGAGCCTGCGCAGGGGCGCCGCCGAGCCGACGATCACTTCGAGATCGACTCGCGGATGGAGTACGGCGAAGTCGGCGAGGGCCGCGGGAAAGGTGGTGATCGCCAGATCCTCGAGCAGCCCGATCGTGCGCCGGCCCGACGGCGCGGCGCCACGCCCGGCGATCGAGGCGCGGGCCTCGTCGTGCAGGGCCAGCATGCGTTCGGCGTAGGCGAGGAGCGTCTCACCCGCGGGCGTGAGCCTGGCACCCTGCGGGTCCCTGATGAGGATGCGCTCCCCGGCGGCCTGCTCCAGGCGCTGGATCCGCTGGCTCACGGCGGGCTGACTCACCTTCAGCGCCGCCGCGGCCCGCGTGATGCTCCCGGCGCGCACGGTCGCCGCGAACGAGCGCAGATCGGCGATGTGGAAATCCTTCTCCATAAGCGTTCATTATTCTGCCCACGCTGATATCGCCATTCTCAATGACGGATGCCGCTCCTAGGCTGGTCACATGGCTATTGGCTACCACCACGTGGACGTCTTCTCCGACCGCCCATTCAGCGGCAACAGCCTCGCCGTTTTCGTCGATCCTCCGCCGCTGGGGGAGGCCCAGATGGCGCGGCTGACCCAGGAGCTGCGGCATTTCGAGACGATCTTCGTCCGGACCACCGAGGAGCCGGACGTCGTCCACGCGCGGGTCTTCGACCTGATGGGGGAGCTCGACTTCGCCGGGCATCCGGTGCTGGGCGCGGCGGCCGTACTCCACGAACGCAGCGGGGCCGCGTACGGCGAAGCTCGGCACTGGACATTCTTGTTGGGCGCCAGGAAGGTTGACGTCACCACGCGCGGCGACACCGATGGCCAGGTATCGGCGTCGCTGGACCCGGGACGGCCCGAACTCGTGCGGACAACCGTCCCTCTGGAACCGGTCGCCGCGGCGTTGGGCCTCACCCCCGCCGACCTCGACGACACGTTGCCGCTGGAGATCATCTCCACGGGCCTGCGCTATCTCGTCGTACCGGTGCGCGACGGTGACGTGCTCGCCCGGGCCCGCATCACGCACCCCGACTTCGAGGGCTTCCTCGGCGGGCTCGGCGCGCAGTACGTCTACGTCCTCGACGCGGGAGCGCTCGAAGGCAGGCACTGGAACAACGACGGCGTGCTCGAAGACGTCGCGACCGGCAGCGCCGCCGGCTGCGTGGCCACCTACCTGATGCGCCACGGCCGGGCCCGCGACGGCGTGGAACTGTCGCTGGCGCAGGGCCGCTTCACCGGACGGCCCAGCAGGATCGCGATCACCGCCTACGGCACGCCCGACGCCGTGGAACGGGTCACCGTCGGAGGCGGAGTGTCGATGGTCGCCACCGGCACCCTGCGCGCCCTCCCCGAGACGTCATGAAGGGCGGCCGCGAGGTCTACCGCTACGGCGCCGGAGAACATGCACAAAACCTCGACAGTCACCCGTAGGGTTTGCGCACAATCCGTTCGTACGGTGAGTCGCATGAACGATGGTGCCGACTTCGCCATCTGGGTGGCGAGGTTCGAAGCGGAGGCCGTACGACGGCGCGCCGACGGCGATCCCGGCTGGGGGCGGGGTGCGTGTCTCCACCGGTCGGTGCTCGCGAGCATCCAGCGCTTCCAGGTCGGCGAGAGCGGCGACGGCGCCGATCTGATCGCCAAAGCGGACGAAGTCGGAGACGACGCCTACAGCGCGGCAGTCCGGCTGTTCGTCGGAGAAGAGCAGAAGGTGATCGCGCTGCGCTACTACCGGGCCCTGCGCGACGGCGCGGGCGATCCACTCGCCGCCGACGTCGCCGCCCGGATCCTGGCCGATGAGGAACGTCAATGCTCGGCACGGTGACCGTGGTCGCCGTCGATCACGCTCTGGCCCTGCGCTGCCTGGGCCTGTCTCGAAGCCGCTTCGTCCGCGACGTGTGCGCCTTGTTCAGGGCGGCGGTTTCGGCGTGCGTACGGTAAGGCGGCCTCGCCAGCCGATCAGGACTTGATCGCCTTCCAGATTTTGTCGGCGAGGTGTCCGTATCGGGGGCGGATGTCACAGCTTGCGGACGTTGCGGGCGCGGAACTGGAAGCTGTCCTGCTGGCCTTCCTCGATGTCGAATTCCACGACATCGCCAGGGTGGAGCTCCCGGAAGCCGTTGCCGACGACCTCGCTGAAGTGCGCGAAAGCGTCACCACGCCCCTCGGGGAGGTCAGGGGAGGAGATCGCCCCCCAGCCCTTCTCGGCCTTCCAGAACTTCACCGTCCCGCGTGCCATGCCCCCAGTGTGCCACCGGCCGCCTGATCCACTTGTGTTGTCGGGAATGTCGCCCGATGGAGTTAGCGCCTGGTGAGGGCGTGATGCTTGCCTTTTGGAGACGGCTGGCCGAGCAGCCGCAGCCGCTCCAGCAGCGTCATGGTCAGGGCGCAGCCGCCACCGATCACGACCAGGGCGGCCCAGGGCAGCCAGGCCAGGTCCCAGCGCAGGGCGGCGTCCCAGATCGTACCGGTGGCCAGGGTGCCGACGGTGACGCCGAGGCCGGACAGGGTCGCGTACACGCCGTAGTGGGTGGCGATCAGCCGTCCGCCCGACAGGGCGACGATCACGTCCATCTCCCACGGGCAGATCAGCATCGTGCCGAGGGCGAGCAGGGCGGCGCCGACCAGCATCGGCGCTGTGGCCAGGTGCTCGGCGAGTTCCTCGCCCATGCCCGCGAAGACCGGCGGCAGCGGGCTGGGCCAGACCACGAGCGGTGTGAACGCCAGCGCCATCACGGCCAAGCCGGCGGCCATCGAGCGCGGCGCCGTCATCCGGCGGGTCGCCCACGCGCTCACGCGGCCCTGCAGTGTGATGACGAGTAGCGCCGAGAGCGCGAACATCTCCCCGACGCCGAGATCCTGCTCGGCCCCCAGCGTCCGTCCCATCACCAGCGGCAGCGCCAGATAGACCTGGAACGACAGCACGTACGAGCCGGTCATCGCCAGCGCGAAGCACCAGAAGGGCCGGTTGCCCAGCACGATCCGAAACCCTGAGCGCTTCTGGCGCGGCTCGGGCGGCAGCGCCGGCAGCCCGATCCCCTGCAGGACGGTCAGCAGCACGAACACCCCGGCCGCGGCCAGCGCCACGACGCGGAAGTCCAGCCCCGACAGTGCGAGTCCGGCCAGCGGGCCGAGCAGCAGCCCCGCCTGCCCGGCCATGTTGAACCAGCCGAACGCCCGCACCCGGTCATCCGCCGTCACGGCCAGCAGCGAGCGCACGCCCGGGTCGAACAGCGCACCGGCGAACCCGGTCACCGCCGACGCCACCACCAACGCCGTGACCCCGTCGGCGAACCCGAGCAGCGCGAACCCGGCCGCCCGCAACCCGCATCCGGCCAGCACCGTGACCCGGCAGCCCAGCCGATCCGCCAGATAGCCGCCGACCAGTGCCATCCCGCGCTGGCTGGCGTTGCGCACCCCCATCACCAGGCCGACCGCCCAGGCCGCCAGCCCGAGCCCGTGGGTCAGGTGCACGGCGAGGTAGGGCATGAGCAGATTGAAGCCGAGCTTGATGGTGAACTGATTGAGCAGCAGCAGCCGCACGAGGTGTCGTTCGCTCATAGTGATGGACACAATACGGAGCGTCGCATGCCCGCCGACCTCACCACGGCGCCGAGTGAGACGCGTTCAGCATGCTCGCGCTCTCCGCGCTTGTTTCGCCGGCGGAGGTGGGAACGGTGATGGCCACGCTGGCCGACCTTCACGTACCGGACTGCGAAGAACTCGACGCGGACACCATCGTCGGGCGCCTGCTGGAGCAGGACGCCTTGATCGCACCAGGCGGCCTGGAGCTGCACGACCTCTCCACCGGTGTGACCATCATTCCCGGCTGCTGTTCGGGGCTGGAGGACTGGCGCGCCTGGTCGGAGGCGCTGAGCGGCGACGATGTGTGGCTGGGCCACGATCCGGCCCCGTCGATCGCGGTGAACGGCGATCGGATGCGGATCCGGCAGGACGGGGGGCTCGGTGAAGGCAGCGACTCCGTCGACGTGCCCGTCGCGCTGTTCCCCGCGCTTCTGCGGACCGTTCAGCAGGACCTGGTGGGCTTCCTCGGGCGAGTCGGGGAGTGGGCCGATGGCGTCACGCCGTCGCCGGCGGCGGCGTTGGTACGCAAACTGGATGAAGCGCTGAGCATCTCCGGACCGTTGAAGATATTCGGTCAGGAGTCGATCGGGTAGGCGCAGAGACGCCGCGGCGGACACTGGAGATCCATGTGCCGCGTAAAGATTTTTGTCAATGCCCAATACGCCCTGGTCGAAGCGTTTGTTCTGCCTCGCCGGAATCGCCCGTCGACCACCGCTTGATGCGCCATGTCCAGTGTTTGCGCTAATTTTAGAGAAATGATCTAGGTGATGGAGGTCGTTCATGACGGAGCAGGACGCAACCGGACCTAGCGGCATCGACGTCACCAGGCCGAGCGTCGCCCGGATGTACGACTACTACCTGGGGGGCAAGGACAACTTCGAGATCGACCGGGAAGCCGTCGGTCGAGTCGAGAAGGCCATGCCCGAGATCCGCCAACTGGCCCTGGAGAACCGGGCGTTCCTGCGCCGCGCCGTACGCCACATGGCAAGGCAGGGTATTCGGCAGTTCATCGACATCGGTTCCGGCCTGCCCACGGTCGGCAACACGCACGAGATCGCCCAGGAGATCATCCCCGACGCCCGCGTCGTCTACGTCGACAACGACCCCGTCGTGCTGCAACACGGCCGCGCCCTGCTCGCGACCGACGAGAACACCACCGTGGCCGCCGCCGACATGCGGCGCCCCATCGAGGTCCTCGAACACCCGCAAACCATCAAGATCCTCGACTTCAACCAGCCGGTCGGCGTCCTGATGATCGCTATGGTGCACTTCCTGACCATGGATGAGCGGGGCACGGTCATGACCCAGCTGCGCGACGCCCTGCCGTCCGGCAGCTACCTCACGCTGACGCACGTCACCCGCGACGGCCACCCGACGGATGCGGTGGACGCGATCGAGGCTGTCTACGCGGCCACGCCGACGCCGATCTACTTCCGCGAGCACGCGGAGGTCGCGCGCTTCTTCGACGGATTCGAGCTGGTGCCTCCCGGCCTGGTCACCATCGACACCTGGCACCCCGACCCGGACGACCTGGCCCCCGAGGCCACGCGATGGCTCTACGGAGGCGTCGGCCGCAAGCCGTGACCCCGGTTCCAGGCCGGCCCTCGCGGATATGCGTGTGATGAGGCCGGCGACGGTGCGGACGGTGCCCTCCGTGGTCAAGACCGACCACCGGGTGACCGCGCGGCGGTGACTGAGGTCCGGCGGTCGGCGCTCGCCTGGGCTGTCAAACAAGAAGCCCCAGACTCCCGGCATGTGCCGTGAGCTGGGGCAATGACTCCTGTTTGACCAGGTCTGGTGGACGATACTGGGATTGAACCAGTGACCCCTTCCGTGTCAGGGAAGTGCTCTCCCGCTGAGCTAATCGTCCTTGGAGGTGGAGACGGGATTTGAACCCGTGTGGACGGCTTTGCAGGCCGCTGCCTCGCCTCTCGGCCACTCCACCGAGTCGCCAATCCGAGCGGAAGACGGGATTCGAACCCGCGACCCTCACCTTGGCAAGGTGATGCTCTACCACTGAGCCACTTCCGCGTTGCCCCATAACTCTAGCGGGTTTTCCGACTGGATGCTTACTTGCGGAGCTGGCGAGCCACGCTCCGCTCTGTGGCGGGCAGGCTCAGGAAGATCTCCAGGATGCGGGTGAGGCGGTGTACCTCGATGCGGTGGAAGGCCGGGCCGTCACTCCTGGCCAGGATGAGGGTGAGAGCCAGGGGTGGTAGCGGGGCGTGGATGACGTGCAGGTCGCCGTCGAGCGTGATCGCCATGGGGCGCGCCGGTATGGCCTGCGGCAGTGCCACGTGCTGTGGCGCGCGCCAGCTCGCGTAGATGACGCCCTTTTCGGCGACCGTGGCCGCCCAGTCGGCGCTGAACAGCACCGGCAGCGAGTCGACCAGGGTGGTCAGCGCCCTGTCACCCGCCGTGGTGATGTATTTGAGAATTTCCAGCTCCGGGTAGGTGCCCGGGGCCTCGCGGGTGGTCCAGATGCCTTCGACTGTCACGTCGGCGACGCTCTGCAGGCTCTTGAGGAGCGTCTGCTTGGGGGTGCCTTCTGGGCAGAAGACCGTGATGTCGTCGACGGCCCGGCCCGCGCCCCTGTCGAGGACCGTGAACTGGGTGATGTCGGCTCCGACGCTGCCGAGGACGCTGGTGATCTGCGCCAGCGAACCTGGCCGGTCGGGCAGTGCGATGCGTACTCGCAGAAGCATCCGTCCCCTCCCCACTAGATGCCAGTTCACAGCCTATCCGCGAATACCCGTCAGGGCCTGACCTGCGCTACAACTGACTGAGTGAAGATTGGACCGATAGGCGTGTGGCCGCCGGTCGTGCTCGCGCCGATGGCGGGCATCACCAACGCGTCGTTCAGGGTGCTCTGCCGCGAGCAGGGCGCCGGGTTGTTCGTGTGCGAGATGATCACGACGCGGGCGCTCGTGGAACGCAACCCCAAGACGTTCAGGATGATCAGGTTCGCGGAGTCGGAGCGGCCGAGGAGCATCCAGCTGTATGGCGTCGACCCCGCCACGGTGGGGCGCGCGGCCAAGATGATCGCCGAGGAGGACCTGGCCGACCACATCGACCTGAACTTCGGCTGCCCCGTCCCCAAGGTCACCAGGCGTGGCGGCGGCTCCGCGCTGCCGTACAAGAGGAACCTGCTGCGGCGGATCCTGCACGAGGCCGTCGCGAACGCGGGCCCGCTGCCCGTCACGATGAAGATGCGCAAGGGCATCGACGACGATCACCTCACCTACCTGGACGCCGGCCGGATCGCGGTCGAGGAGGGGGTCGCGGCGATCGCCCTGCACGCCCGCACGGCCAAACAGCACTACGGCGGCGTGGCCGACTGGGACGCGATCGCCCGGCTGAAGGAGGCGGTGCCGGAGGTGCCCGTGCTGGGCAACGGCGACATCTGGTGCGCCGACGACGCGCTGCGCATGATGGCGGAGACCGGATGTGACGGCGTGGTCGTGGGGCGGGGGTGCCTGGGTCGGCCGTGGCTGTTCAGGGATCTGGAGAACGCGTTCAACGGAAGTTCGGAGCGGGTACGACCGAGCCTCGGCGAGGTGGCCGCGATGATGGCCAGGCACGCCGAGGGGCTCACCGAGTGCTTCGACATCGAGCGTTACGCGATCGCCGACTTCCGCAAGCACGTCGGCTGGTATCTCAAGGGGTTCACGGTCGGCGGCGAGCTGCGCCGCGAGCTGGCCACCGCCGAGTCGCTCGACGGGCTGCGCGAAGGGCTGGCCAGGCTGGAGCAGGACCAGCCGTGGCCGTCCAACACCGACACCCCGCGCGGGAAGTCGGGTGAGCGCGGCAAGGTGCAGCTGCCGGACGGCTGGCTGGACGATCCGTGGGACTGTGTCGTTCCTTCGGACGCCGAGTCGGATATATCCGGCGGCTGACCGCTTGCCTCAGTGTGGGCCGGTGGCCTCTGTGCCGCAGGGGCCGCCGCCGATGGCGGGCTGTAGCTGGACCGGGTCGCCCGACATCGTGAGCGTCGGGTAGTAGGCGGAGATGCGTTCGGCGGAACGGCCCGTGTAATGGCAGATGAAGCTGCGCCTGAACCGGTCGGCCGTGCTGTTCGGCTCGGAGCCGTGCACCAGGCTGCCGTTGAAGAACAGCACGTCGCCCGGGTCCATGTCGACCGGCACGCGTTCGAGGCCCGGCGGCGGCGGGACGTAATCCTTGGTGAAGGAGACGTCGCTGTCGGCCTCCTCGGGACAGAACAGGTCCATCAGATGCGTGCCGGGCACCACCTCCAGGCCGCCGTTGGCGCGGTCGACGCGGTCCAGCGCCATCCAGGCGGCCACGCACGTGCCCGGTTCGACGCGCAAGTAGAAGTTGTCCTGATGCAGCGCCTGCCCGCGCGCGCCGGGCGGCTTGAAGTAGAACATGCTCTGGGCTGCTATCGGCTCCTCGCCGAGCAGGTCGCGGAGTACGGCGGCGATCCTGGCGTCGAGCAGGTACCGTAGCGCCACGTCGTTGACCTGGTGAGGGTGCATGACGCGTGGATAGTCCCGCAGGATGTCGTACGGTCCGCCGGGTTCCTGCGGCTTCGGGGAGAAGTGGCCGGGGATCGGGCCGCGGGCATGCAACGCCATGAACTCCTCCCGCAGCTCCGCCACCTCTTCTGCGGCCAGGAGACCGGGCACCAGGACGAATCCTCGATCATGGAAGTCTGTGAGCCTCATACCTTCACGCTAAGGAGCCGGATCGGTGAAGGGTATGCCTATGACCGCTGAGGAAATGTCTGTTCCTGCTGCCGAGCTGACGATCGTGGGCCACTTCGACAACCGGCCCGGGTACGTCACGCGGCGCGTCACCGGGTCGCCGAGCTGGCTGCTGATGTGGACGCAGGACGGGGCGGGGCTGGTCGAGCAGGCGGGGGTGTCGTTCACGGCCGGGCCGGGGGATCTGGTGGTGCTCGGGTCCGGCGCCGCGCAGCACTACCGGGTGGCGCCGGGGGCGGAGCGGTGGTGCTTCTGGTGGGCGCACTTCCAGCCGCGCCCGGCCTGGCTGGGGTGGCTCGCGGAGTACGCCCGGGCGACGGGCTGCCACCTGGTCCACGGCGTTCCCGACCCGACCCGCGACCAGATCGACGAGGCCTTCGACCGCGCCTCCAGAAACGCCCGCTGGCTCCCGCCCGCCATCACCGCCGTCCGTCCCACCGCCACCCACACCCCGCCCGCCGTCGGCCCCGCCGCCGTCCGGCCCCTGCGCGAGTACGCGCCCGCCGTCGCCGTCTCAGGTCCCGCGCGGGACTTGGTGCTGAACGCCGTCGAGGAGGTGATCCTCCTGGCCACCGCCGCCGCTCGGCCGTCCGGGGACGCCCGGCGCGCCGAGGAGCGCGGGGACGCGCGGGTTCACCGAGCACTCGCCCTCATCGCCGCCGAACCGGGCGCGCAACACTCCGTCGCCTCCCTGGCCAGGGCCGTCGCCCTGTCGCCGTCCCGGTTCGCGCACCTGTTCACCGAGGAAACGGGCCACACGCCCATGCGGGCCGTCCGCAGGGCGCGGATCCAGCACGCGGCCCGGCTGCTGGAGGTGACGGACATGGACGTCGGCCAGGTCGCGGCGGCCTCGGGCTTCGTCAGCCCGTTCCACTTCAGCCGGGCCTTCAGTCACGAGTACGGCATGCCGCCCCGCGACTTCCGCTCCCGTCTGAGGCCGAACGCCTGAAGATCAGCGCATCGGAGTCAGGGGAGAGTCGGAGGTGAACAGCTCGCGGCTCAGGTGGTCGGCGGCGTAGTCGATGGCGCCCATCACCACGCATTCGTCCCCCAGCGTGGAAGCCCGGACCTCCGGCATCCGCATGCAGGTCCGCTCCAGCCGTTCCCGCAGCGGCGCCAGCAGGACGTCGGCCGAGCGGGAGAAGCCGCCCCCCAGCACCACCATCTGCGGGTCCAGCACCAGCACCATGGCCGCCGTGCCCACCGCGAGGTCGTCCACGTAGCGGTCGACGGCGGCCAGGGCGACGGGGTGGCCGTCGCGGGCCGCCGCCAGCGTGTAGCCCGCCGCGTCCTCGGGCGCCGTGCCCTCGGGCACGACCTCGCAGCCGTTCAGGTGTTCGGGGGCGTCGTACCAGCGGGCCTCCGGCAGCATGACGATCTCGCCGGCGGCGGCGCCGAAGCCTCTGTGCACCTTGCCGTCGATGATGAGCCCGGTGCCCATGCGCCGCCCGACGTGCAGGAACACCACGTCCCGAGCCCCCTGCGCGGCGCCGCGCCGGGCTTCGGCCAGTGCGGCCAGGCGGCTGTCGTTCTCGATCAGCACCTGGCACGAGAACATCTCGCGCAGCTTGCCCGCCAGGTCGAGACCCGTCCAGGCGGGGATCGCGGCCGAGAACGTGACGCGCCCCTCCGGCGTGAGCACGCCCGTGGTGCCGGCGGCCACCGTCCAGAGGTCGGCGGCCGTCCTGCCGCTGAGCGCCAGGCAGCCGGAGACCGCGCGGTCTATGGCGGCCAGGCGCTCCTCCAGCGGCGCGCCGGGCAGGACCGGCTGCCGGGTCTCGGCCAGGATCTCGCCGTCGAGGTCGGACAGCGCGGCCCGTACGTTGTGCCCGCCTATGTCGATGCCGACCAGGCAGCCGCTGTCGGCGCGGAACCGGTAGCGCCGGGCCGGTCTGCCCATCGTGCCCGGCGAAGGCGGCACCTCCTCCACCCAGCCCAGCTCCACGAGCTCGTCGGCGACCTCCTTCATGGAGGGCCGCGACAGCCCCGTCCGCTCGGCGAGCGCCGAGAGGGTGAGCGGACCGGCCCCGCGCAGCGCCCGTATCGCGGTCAGCGAGTTGAGCTGCCTGAGCCGGGACAGGTCGCCGCCGCGGAGGTTCGCCATCGCCGTCCCTAATGTAGGTGTCCTCTGTAACTCGCCATTATGCCAGCGTTCGTTTCTGCTTAAGCACCGGCACTTCCGCGCGGAACCGGGCATTGACCCCCGCGAACTCCTGATGCTACTAATGAAGCGCTCCTTCGTAAGTAGATCAACAGGAATAGAGGGTCTGATGTCGTTCGCAGACGTGGGCGAGGTCGTCCATCAGCCAGGGCAGGCCCGGGTCTTCGAGCACGGCTGGCAGTCGTGGAGCCCCACCGGCGCCTACCGCCTCGGCGAGACGCCGCCCAGGCCCGCAGACGGCAACATCCAGATTCTCGCCTACCGCCCCGAGACCCCGGTGCCCGCCGGTGTGTTCCAGGGCGAGGGCCTGCTCGCGATCGACCCCGGCGGCGGCGCGCCGATGGAGCTGTGGTCCGCGCCGAACCCCTTGGAGGTGCCCTCCATCCGGGCGCGCGAGGAGGGCGGCCGCCTGATCGTGAGCGCGAACGGGCCGGTACGCCACCTGATCGGTGCATCCCTAGAAGACTGGGCGGACGGCATGGCCGAGGGGTACGCGCCCGCCGCGTTCCCGGCGGTCCCGCCCATGTGGTGCACCTGGTACGGCTACTGGGGCAAGGTCACCGAGCAAGACGTCCTGGACAACCTCCACCTGTCGGAGCGGCACGCCCTGGGCGCCGACATGTTCCTCATCGACGACGGCTACGAGGCCGAGATCGGCGACTGGCTCGACCCGCGCCCCGGCTTCGGCTCCCTGCGCAAGCTGGCCGGGGCCCTGGGAGAGGCGGGCAGGCGGACCGGCGTGTGGACCGCCCCCTTCCTGGTCGGCCAACGCAGCCGGATCTTCCGCGAGCACCCCGACTGGCTGGTCGGCGGCGCCCACGCGGGCCACATGTGGGACCAGGAGCTGGCCGTCCTCGACGTCACCCACCCGGACGCCGCCGCCCACCTGATCGAGGTGTTCCAGACCTTCAGCGCGTACGGCATCAGCCACTTCAAGCTCGACTACATCTACGCCGGGGCGCTGGCGGGCAGCAGGCACGAGGACCTGGACCCGATCGCCGCCTACCGGCGCGGGCTGGAGCTGATCCGCGAGGGCGCCGGCCCGGACGCCACTCTGCACGGCTGCGGCGCGCCCATGCTGCCCAGCCTCGGCCTGGTCGACATCATGCGGGTCAGCCCGGACATCGCGCCCACGCTGCACCCCAAGTCGGGCGACATCAGCCAGCCGTCGCAGCTCGGCGCCAGGCTCACCGGCGCGGCCCGGGAGTTCCTGCACGCCCGCTGGTGGGTGAACGACCCCGACTGCATCATCCTGCGCCCCGAGGTGGAGGCCCGACAGGAGTGGGCCGACCACATCGAGGGCACCGGCGGCCTGCGCGGCTCCAGCGACCCGATCGCGGCGCTCGACGACTGGGGCCTGGAGACGACCAGGCGCCTGATGGTCCCCACCAGGACGGATCCGTCGTGAGGTGGCGGCGCGACTGGCACGCCTACCTGTTCATCGGCCCGAGCCTGCTGGGCGTGCTCGCCTTCCTGCTACTGCCGATGGTCATCGTCTTCGTGCTGAGCTTCTTCCACTGGGAGCTCCTGTCGCCCCCGACCTTCGCGGGGCTGGACAACTACCGCCGCCTGGCCGGCGACGGGGAGTCCTGGCACTCCCTGTGGATCACCGTCGTGTACGTGCTGCTCTGCATCCCCCTGCAGACGGTCCTGGCCCTGGTGCTCGCCCTGCTGCTCAACCAGCGGATCAAGGGCGTCAGGGTGTTCCGCTCGCTGTTCGTCGTGCCGTGGATGGCCACCCCGATCGTCATGGGCCTGGTCTGGAACTGGATCTTCGACCCGCGCGACGGCGCGATCAACAGCGCGCTGGCCGTGATCGGCGTCACCGGCCCCGACTGGCTGTCGGACGCCACCTGGGCGCTGCCCGCCGTCGCGCTGGTCAACGTCTGGCAGTACACCGGCTACAACATGCTGTTCTTCCTGGCCGGGCTGCAGGGCATCCCGCAGGAGCTCTACGACGCCGCCGCCACCGACGGCGCCACCCCGCGCCAGCGGTTCTGGCGGGTGACGCTGCCGCTGCTCAACCCCACGATGTTCTTCGTCATGGTGACGAACCTGATCGGCGCGTTCCAGGTCTTCGACACCGTCTTCGTGATGACCAACGGCGGGCCGAGCAAAAGCACCGAGGTCATCAACTTCAAGATCTTCGGCACCGCGTTCAGGGAGTTCGACTTCGGCTACGCCTCGACGCTGTCGATGCTGCTCTTCGCGGTCATCCTGGGCGTGACGCTGGTGCAGGTCAGGTTCTTCGGCAAACGCACCACCTATGACATGAGCTGAGGGACGACATGACCAAGCGCATCCTGCTCTACGGCACGCTCACCCTGGGCGCCTTCGTCGCCGTCTTCCCGTATCTGCTCGTGGTGTTGACCGCGTTCAAGACCCAGAGCCAGCTCAACTCGACCGAGCCGTGGGTGCCCGGCCTGCCGCCCACCACGGCCAACCTGACCAAGCTCCTCGGCGGCGACTTTCCCCGATATCTGGTCAACACGGTGCTGATGACCGCGCTGCTCACGCTGGGCCAACTGGTGTTCACCACGTTCGCCGCCTACGCCTTCGCGCGGCTGCGCTTCCGGGGGCGCGAGGTGCTCTTCTGGCTGTACGTGGCCACGATGATGGTGCCGAGCGCCGTCACGATGATCCCGCTGTTCCTGATCATGCGGGAGCTGCACCTGGTCAACACGTGGTACGGCCTGCTGGCGCCGTACGTGCTGGGCACGCCGTACGGGATCTTCCTGATGCGGCAGTTCTTCCGCGGGCTGCCCGCCGGGCTCGAAGAGGCGGCGCGGATCGACGGCGCCGGGCCGCTGAAGATCCTCACCCGGATCCTGCTGCCGCTCTGCCGTCCGGCGATCGGCACGCTGACGATCATCACGGTGATCTCGTCGTGGAACAGCTTCCTGTGGCCGCTGATCATCACCAGCGGTGACGACACCAAGGTGATGACGGTCGCCCTCGCCACCCTCAACCGCGGCATCGGCGTGGACTACAACCTCATCATGGCCGGCGGCCTGATCGCGCTGGTGCCGATGATCGCGATCTTCATCTTCTTTCAGAAGTACATCGTCCGGTCGGTGGTCCTCACCGGCCTCAAATAAGAGAGGTCATATGCGATCCCCCCGCATACGCGAGCTCCGCCATGCCGTGACACTGCTGGCCGCCGCCACGCTCACCCTGACCGCCTGCGGCTCGGGCGGCGACGGTGGCGACGGCGGAGGCACCGGCGGCGGCAAGGTCACCTTGACCTACCGGCTCTGGGACGACCAGCAGAAGGTGGGTTACGACAAGGTCATGGCGGCCTTCGAGAAGGCCAACCCGAACATCGACGTCAAGATCGAGCTGCTGCCGTACGACGAGTACTGGACCAAGCTCACCGCCGACGCGGTGGCCGGCACGGCGCCGGACGTGTTCTGGATGACGCCGTCGCAGTTCCCCGAGTACGTCACCAAGGGCGTCCTGGCCGACATGTCGCCCCTCAAGCTCGACACCACGAAATTTCATCCAACGGTGGTCGGGTCGTTTACCTACCAGGACAAGCTGTACGGCGTTCCCAAGGACTGGGGCATCGTCGGCCTGCTCTACAACAAGGATCTGTTCAAGAAGGCCGGTGTCGAGATGCCGGCCAGCCTCACCTGGAAGCCCGACGGCTCCGGCACCTTCCTGGAGACCGCGCGCAAGCTGACCGTGGACGAGGCCGGCAAGCACCCCGAGGACCCCGGATTCGACCCGGCCAAGGTCAAGACCTACGGCTTCGCCTCCTGGAACCACTACCAGACCCAGTGGATGAACTGGGTCAACTCCAACGGCGGCAAGCTGCTCGACAAGCCGTTCGGCAAGTACACCTTCAACGACGACGCCTCCGTGCAGGCCCTGCGGTTCGGCGTCGACCTGGTGAACAAGTACCACGTCTCGCCGCCCGCGACCCAGACGAACCCGCCCACCGGCAAGGTCACCGACATGTTCAAGGCGGGCGAGGTGGCGATGTTCCCGGCCAACAACGCGCTGCTGCCGTACGTCGCGCCGGAGGCGAACTTCGAGGTGGGCGTCGCCCTCATGCCCGAGGGCCCGGCCGGTCGCGCGGTCAACCTCAACGGCCTGTCGGAGGCCGTCTACGCCAAGAGCCAGCACCCCCAGGAGGCGATGAAGCTGGCCGCCTACCTCGGCACCGAGGAGCCGCAGAAGCTGATGGCCGCCGACGGCTACATCTTCCCCGCGCTCAACGGGCTCACCCAGGGCTACGTCGACTACTGGCAGAAGACCAAGAAGCTCGACGTCTCCCCGTTCGTCGAGGAATCGAAGGGCACCACGTTCCCGCTGCCCGTCACCACCGGGTTCACCGGCTTCGAGACCAAGCTCAACCAGATCTTCAACGAGATGTACCTCGGCAAGCTCGACCCCAAGCAGGCCGCGGACCAGGCCGTCACGGAAGGGAACGCGACCGTCAAATGATCAGCCGGCGCTCACTCCTCGCTGGGGGCGCCGGACTGGGACTGACCGCCGCACTGGGTGCCTCACCCGTGCGCGCGGTGGCCCGCCGTGCCCCGATCTCCGACCCCTTCCAGCTCGGCGTCGCCTCCGGCGAGCCGGCCCCCGACGGCGTGGTCCTCTGGACCCGCCTGGCCATGGACCCCGTGGCCCTCGACGGGCTCGGCGGCATGCCGTCGCGTCCGGTCCCCGTCGAATGGCAGCTCGCCAAGGACGAGAGCTTCCGCCATGTCGTACGACGCGGCGTCGAGACCGCCGGGCCGGAGGCGGCCCACAGCGTCCACGTCGAGCTCGACGGCCTGAACCCCGGCACCGAGTACTTCTACCGCTTCAAAGCGGCAGGCGAGATCTCCCCGGTGGGCCGTACCCTGACCACCCCCGCCCGCGGCACGCGCGGCCGCGCGCTCAACCTGTCGTTCACCTCCTGCGCCGACTACCAGACCGGCTGGTTCACCCCGTACCGCCGGATGGCCGAGGACCAGCCCGACCTGATCGCCTTCCTCGGCGACTACATCTACGAGTACGGCGACTACAAGTACCCGGTGCGCGACCAGGCCGGGGGAGAGTGCCTCGACCTGGCCGGATACCGGCTCAGGCACGCCCAGCACAAGGCCGACCCGGAGTCGCAATTAGCCCACGCCATCGCCCCCTGGGTGGTGGTGTGGGACGACCACGACATCGAGAACGCCTGGGCCGGCGACGTGCCCGAGCAGCCCGACCCGCCCTTCCTCAAGCGCCGGGCGGACGCCTTCCAGGCGTACTACGAGAACATGCCCCTGCGCCGCGCCCAGAAGCCGAACGGGGCCTCGCTCAAGCTGTACCGGAGCATCCGGTGGGGCGCGATCGCCAACCTGCACCTGTTGGACACCCGGCAGTACCGCGACATCTACGCCTGCACCGGCAAGAGCGGCACCGTCGGCGCCGACTGCCAGGAGCGCTTCGCCCCCAACCGGACCATCCTCGGCGCCGACCAGGAGGCCTGGCTCGACGGCGAGCTGCGCGGCTCCAAGGCCACCTGGGACCTGCTCGGCCAGCAGGTCTTCTTCATGGAGATGGACTGGACCAACGGCGAGGGCAAGGGCTACTCCAACGAGGGCTGGGACGGTTACGTCGCCTCCCGCAACCGCCTGGCCGCCGCCATCGACGACTACAAGCGCAACGGCGTCGTGCTCACCGGCGACGTGCACTCGCACTGGGCGGGCGAGATCAAGCGCGACTACCAGGATCCCGGGTCCAAGTCGGTCGCCGTCGAGCTCGTCACCACCTCGGTCACCAGCGCCGGCAACGGCCTGGACGAGTACCCGAACACGCAGGTGCTGCTCAACGAGAACCCGCACGTGAAGTTCTTCAACGGCCGCCGCGGCTATGTGCGGGCCAAGCTCACCGAGCAGGAGATGAAGGTCGACTTCCGCTCGCTCTCCCGCGTCACCGAGCCCTACGCCCCCGCCTACACCTCCGGCTCCTTCGTCATCGAGCCCGGCGATCCGGCGCTCCACCCAGCCTGACGGGACCCTCATGCGCACAACCACGGCCGCCCTCGCGGCGGCCCTCCTCACCCTGCCCTTAGTGCAGTTACCCGCCTCCGGTGACGCCGTGAGCGGGCCGCCGATGGGCTGGAGCAGCCGTTCGCTCGGCTGCTCGGTCTCGGAGGCGTCCGTACGGCAGGCGGCCGATGCCCTGGCCCCGCTCGCCCCGGCCGGCTACCGCCACGTCATCATCGACGACTGCTGGCTGGCCGCCCAGCGTACGGGCGGCGCGCTGGCCCCCGACGCCACCCGCTTCCCCTCCGGCGTCAAGGCGCTGGCCGACTACCTGCACGGCAAGGGGCTCAAGCTCGGCCTGAGCCTGTCGGCGGGCACCAAGGCGTGCTCCGGCGGCGGCCCCGGCTCCTACAAGAGCGAGACCGCCGACGCTGAGCAGGTCAAGGGCTGGGGCGTCGACTACGTCAAGTACGACTGGTGCAACATCCCGGCCGCCGACTTCCCCGGCCAGAACGTCCAGCAGATCGCCCAGACCCTCTACCCGCGCATGCGCCAGGCTCTCGGCGACGCGATCGCGTTCGCCATGAACAACGAGGACGGCAGCACCGTGCCGTGGCTCTGGGGCAAGGACGCGAAGGCCACCACCTGGCGGACCAACGTCTACAACAAGCCCATCTCCGATAGCTATTCGAACATGGTCGACATCTGGGAGTTCAACCAGCTCAGAGCCGAGTACGCGGGCCCCGGAAGCTGGGCGGACCCCGACCTGATCCAGGCGGGCCGGGGCGGCATGACCGACGCCGAGTACCGCACCCAGGTCAGCCTCTGGGCCGTCGGCGCCTCCCCGCTCATCCTCCAGGCCGACCCGGCCAAGGCGCCGCCGGCGATCGTCGCCAACCCCAAGGTGATCGCCGTCGACCAGGACACGCTGGGCGTCCAGGGCCGGTTCGTGACCTCCGACGGCTGGTACCACGTGCTGGCCAAGCCCCTGGCCAACGGGGATCAGGCGATCCTGCTGTTCAACGAGAGCGACCGGGCGGCGACGATCTCCACCCGGCTGAAGCCCGCCCGCTACCGCGTCGAGGAGCTGTGGACCGGCGCGGTCACCACCACGGCGGGCGACCTGGCGGCCCAGGTGCCCGCCCACGGATCCGTGCTGTACCGGGTGGGCGTGAGCCGGGAGCAGGCCCCGCCCGCCGTGCTGGTGGAGACGGACCCGGCCACCGGGCCGGGCGAGGACCACCTGTCCGTGCTGGAACCGGGCGTGGAACGGGAGGTCGTCACCAGGGTCACCAATACCGGGGGCACGGACCGGCTGCGCGACGTCGAGGTGGCGCTGGCCGTACCGGAGGGGTGGCGGGCCAGGGCGCGGACGGCCACCAGGACCGGGCGGCTGGACGGTGGCGAGACGTTCACCGTGAAGTGGGCGGTCACCCCGCCCGCCGCAGCGGAGCTCAAGGACTACGAGATCACCGCGACCGCCGCCAAGACCGCGGCCACCGCCGTCGTCAAGGTCGCGCGGGCGCCCGGATCCGGCCGTACGTACCTGAGCGACCTGCCCTGGACCCGCGTCGCGAACTACTTCGGCCCGGTCGAGAAGGACACCAGCAACGGCGAGAAGGCCGCCGGAGACGGCAAGCCGATCACCATCGAAGGGGTCAAGTACGCCAAGGGGCTCGGTGCCCACGCGCCCGCCGACATCGAGTTCTACACCGCCGGCCGCTGCTCGACCGTGGAGTTCCAGGCCGGGATCGACGACGAGGTGGGCACGGCGGGGTCGGCCGACCTCGAGGTCTGGGCCGACGGCGGCCGGGTCGCCCATTCGGGCGTCGTCACCGGCGCGCAGCCGGCCAGGAAGGTCACCGCGTCGG
Organism: Nonomuraea sp. NEAU-A123; assembly: GCF_018603905.1. GTDB lineage: Bacteria > Actinomycetota > Actinomycetes > Streptosporangiales > Streptosporangiaceae > Nonomuraea. The sequence goes on along the minus strand of NZ_JAHFZZ010000009.1, from coordinate 292,177 downwards.
TGAAGGGCGCCACCTACGTCCGGCTGGTCGCGACCAACGGCGGCGACAACGCCACCTCCGACCATGCCGACTTCGCCGACGCCTCCATAACCTGCCAGTAGGAAGAGAGCTCATGATCGTTCCCAAGCCCGTCCGGTACGAGGTCCGGCAGGGGCGGTTCGTCCTCGACCGGGACACCGCTCTGACCGCGGAACCGGCGCTCGGCGGAGTCGCCTCCTGGCTGCGGGGCGAGCTGAGCCCGGTCGCCGGCGGCGAGCTGCTGCCGGGGCCGGGCTCGGGAACGATCACTCTCCGGCTCCGCGACGATCTGGCACCGGAGGCGTACCGGCTGAGCGTGGCCGACGACGGCGTCGTGATCGAGGGGGGCGGCCCGGCGGGGGCGTTCTACGGGGCGCAGACGCTGCGGCAACTGCTCCCGGCCGCCGCCTTCAGGAAGGCGTCAGCGGGCGGGCCGCTGGTGCTGCCCGCCGTCCTGATCGAGGACGAGCCGAGGTTCGGGTGGCGCGGCTGCATCCTCGACGTCGCCCGACATTTCATGACCAAGCATGATTTGCTGCGCTTCATCGATCTGATGGCGCTGCACAAGCTCAACATGCTGCACCTGCACCTCACCGACGACCAGGGCTGGCGCGTCGAGATCAAGCGCTACCCCCGGCTGACCGAGGTCGGCGCTTGGCGCAAGGAGAGCCAGACCGGCTGGAACGGCGCCATGGACGGCCGCCCGCACGGCGGCTACTACACCCAGGACGACCTGCGGGAGATCGTCGCCTACGCGGCACGCCGCTACATCACGGTCGTGCCGGAGATCGACCTGCCCGGCCACACCCAGGCCGCCATCGCCGCCTACCCCGAGCTGGGCAACCTCGACACCCCGCTGGAGGTGCGCACCACCTGGGGCGTCGGCGTGAACGTGCTGAACGTCGAGGACAGCACGGTCGCGTTCTTCCAGAACGTCTTCGACGAGGTGCTGGAGCTGTTCCCGAGCCCGTACGTGTGCGTCGGCGGCGACGAGTGCCGCAAGGACCAGTGGCGCGACAGCCCCGCCGCGCAGCGCCGCATCGGCGAGCTCGGGCTGCGGGACGAGGACGAGCTGCAGAGCTGGTTCATCCACCGCTTCGACGACTACCTGGCCGCGCGGGGACGCCGGCTGGTGGGCTGGGACGAGATCCTGGAAGGCGGCCTCGCGCCGGGCGCCGTGGTGGCCTCCTGGCGCGGCGACCTGGGGGCGGTGTCGGCGGCCCGCTCCGGGCACGACGTGATCACCTGCCCCAACACCTCCGTCTACTTCGACTACCGGCAGGGGCCGGGCGAGGACGAGCCGGTGCCGTTCGGGACCGTGCTGACGCTGGAGGACGTGTACGCCTTCGACCCGGTTCCGAAGGAGCTGCGCGACGATCCGGCCGGGGCGCGGGTCCTCGGGTCGCAGTGCGGTCTCTGGACCGAGCTGATCGACTCCAACCGGCGCCTGGAGTACATGGCCTTCCCGCGGGTGGCGGCGTTCGCGGAGACGGTGTGGAGCCCGGCCGCCCGGGACCTGGCCGACTTCCGCGTCCGGCTGGCGGCCCACCTGCCGCGGCTGGCCGCGATCGGGGTGGAGTACCGGCACGAGTCGGGGCCGCTGCCGTGGCAGACCCGGCCGGGCGTCCCCGGCCGGCCGGAGGACCCCGAGCGGTGGCAGGCCAAGATCGACGCCTGGACCAGCAACCTGCAGCGTTAGAGCTCCACCGGGCCGCCGCTGCGCCAGTAGACGTTGTCCTCCCTGGACAGCAGGCACTCGTCCACCAGATACCGCCGCAGAGCCGCGTAGTCATCGTGGAAGGCCCGCAGCGCGACGTTCACGTCCTTCTCCGGATAGCGGACACCGGGCTCGAACACCCGCGAGATGTACCGCAGCACCACGACCCGCTTCTCATGCTTCATCGGCATGGTCTTCAGCCGCCCGTCCACCAGGAACGTCTGCAGCAGCCGCTCCTCGGCGCTCACCTCGGGCTCGGGCTCGGCGGCCCGCGCCCGGAGCAGCTCGCGGAACTTCTCCGGCGTCGCCCGCCACTTGCCGTCCTCCTCCTGCACGGCCAGCCCGCCGGCGGCCAGCCGGGCCAGGACCTTGGGCGACAGCCCGTCGGTGACGCCGAGGACCAGGGAGGCGAATGCCCGCAACGTGTCGTCCTGGGCGAGCAGCCCGAGCACCCGCCTGTTCTCTCTGTCGCTCATTTGTATATTTTGTCCCATGATCCGTGAGCGAAGCGGGACGAGATCTCGGATAGCCCGCCAAATGTCCCGATCTTGAGACATTGCCATGACGGGATGACGAACTTAGCTATCGGAGACTTAGATAACAGGCGTGTGCCGGGGCGCCCTTGCCAGTCCGCTCCGGCACACGACTTATTTGTCAGAGCCTGTTGAGGCCCTGCACGTGCACCACCGCGCGGCCCTCCTCGTCGGAGCCGGCCAGGTCGATCTGCGCGTCGATGCCCCAGTCGCCGTCACCGGCCGGATCCTTGATGGTCTGGCGCACCTTCCACAGGCCGTCCTCCTCCTCGATGCGCAGCAACGCGGGACCCCGCGCGTCGGCGTCGGTGAAGATCTCCTCGTGGTCGGCGTAGTAGGCGTCGAGCGCCGCGCCCCAGTCGACGTCGGGCGCCAGCTCCGCCAGCTCGTCCTCCTTCTCGATGGCGCAGAGCTCGACCAGGCGGAACATCGCGTTGCGGACCAGCACCCGGAACGCCCGCGTGTTGGCGGTGACCGGGCGGACCTTGGCCTCGAGCTGGTCCTTGCGCTCCAGCGCCTCCTCGGGGTTGGCCAGCTTCTCCCACTCGTCGATGAGCGAGGAGTCGACCTGCCTGACCAGCTCGCCCAGCCACTCGATCAGGTCGATGAGGTCCTCGGTCTTGAGGTGCTCGGGGACCGTGCGTGACAGCGTCCGGTAGGCGTCGGCCAGGTAGCGCAGCACCGTGCCCTCCGACCTGGCCAGCTCGTAGAACTGGATGTAGTCGGCGAACGTCATCGCGCGCTCGTACATGTCGCGCACCACGCTCTTGGGGCTGACCGTGTAGTCGCCCACCCACGGATGCCCGCGCCGGTAGGTCTCGTACGCCCCGAGCAGCAGGTCTTCGAGCGGCATCGGGTACATGACCTCGGCGAGCTGCTCCATCCGCTCCTCGTACTCGATGCCGTCGGCCTTCATCTGCCCGATGGCCTCGCCCCTGGCCTTCTTCAGCTGGGCCGACAGGATCTGGCGCGGGTCGTCGAGGATGGACTCGACGATCGACACGATGTCGAGGGCGTAGCTCGGCGAGTCGTGGTCGAGCAGGTCGAAGGCGGCCAGCGCGAACGTGGACAGCGCCTGGTTGAGCGCGAAGTCCTCCTGCAGGTCGATCGTCAGCCTGGCCCGCCGGCCCTGCTCGTCGGCCTCGGCGAGCTGCTCGACGATGCCGCCCGCCAGCAGCGACCGGTAGATGGCGATGGCCTGGCTGATGTGCCGCCGCTGCCACTTGCGGTCCTCGTGGTTGTCGGTGAGCAGGTGCTTCATCGCCTGGAAGCAGTCGCCGGGCCGGTTGATGACCGCCAGCAGCATGGCGTTGGTGACCTTGAACCGGGAGTTGAGTGGCTCGGGCTCGGCGGTCTGCAGCTTCTCGAACGTCTCCTCGCTCCAGCCGACGAACCCCTCCGGCGGCTTCTTGCGGGCGTAGCCGCGCCGCCGCTTCGGGTCGTCGCCGATCTTCGCCAGCGCCTTGGCGTTCTCGACGTCGTGCTCGGGCGCCTGGCAGGCGACGTAGCCGATCGTGTCGAAGCCCGCCCGCCCGGCCCGCCCGGCGATCTGGTGGAACTCGCGGGCGCGCAGGCGGCGCACCTTGTTGCCGTCGTACTTGGACAGCGCGGTGAACAGCACGGTCCGGATCGGCACGTTGACGCCGACGCCGAGGGTGTCGGTGCCGCAGATGACCTTCAGCAGCCCGGCCTGGGCCAGCCGCTCCACCAGCCGCCGGTATTTGGGCAGCATCCCGGCGTGGTGGACGCCGATGCCGTGCCGGACGAGCCGGGACAGGGCCCGGCCGAACCGGGTGGTGAAGCGGAAGCCGCCGATCAGCGTGGCGATGGCCTCCTTCTCGGCCTTCGTCGCCATGTTGATCGACATCAGGGACTGCGCCCGCTCCATGGCGGCGGCCTGGGTGAAGTGCACGACGTAGACCGGGGCCTGGCCGGTGCGGAGCATCTCCTCCAGCGTCTCGTGCAGGGGCGTCATCCGGTAGGAGTAGATCAGCGGCACCGGCCGCTCGGCGTGCTTGACGACCGCGGTGGGCCGCCCGGTGCGCCGGGTCAGGTCGCGCTCGAACATCGAGACGTCGCCGAGCGTCGCCGACATCAGCACGAACTGGACGTTCGGCAGCTCCAGCAGCGGCACCTGCCAGGCCCAGCCCCGGTCGGGCTCGGCGTAGAAGTGGAACTCGTCCATGACGACCTGGCCGATGTCGGCCGCCGCGCCGTCGCGCAGCGCCACGTTGGCCAGGATCTCGGCCGTGCAACAGATGATCGGGGCGCCCGGGTTGACGCTGGCGTCGCCGGTCATCATGCCGACGTTCTCGGTGCCGAAGACGGAGACGAGGTCGAAGAACTTCTCCGAGACCAGCGCCTTGATCGGCGCGGTGTAGAAGGTGCGGATGTCCCTGGTCAGCGCGGCGAAGTGGGCACCCGCCGCGACCAGGCTCTTTCCGGAGCCCGTCGGGGTGGCCAGGATCACGTTGCTCCCGGAGACGACCTCGATGAGCGCCTCCTCCTGAGCGGGATAGAGCGTGAGCCCCCGTTCGGAGTTCCAGGTAACGAACGCGTCGAAAATGGCGTCCGGGGCGGCGTCGATCTCTTCCGGCAGGCGGTCAACGAGGAGGCTCACACCCTCTATCCTGCCGAAGTTTGCTGGATGGTCGAACCCAACCCGGTCCGATAGTGCCCGGTGGCCGTCCTATATCGCCGTGCTAGGCGAGTTCGAGCTGGTAGAGGATGGTGTCGATCCACCGCCCGTGCTTGAACCCGACCGCCTTCAATCGGCCTGCCTCCGCGAACCCGAACGCGGCGTGCAGCTTCAGCGACGCCGGATCGCCGCCGTCGGCGATCACCGCGATCATCTGCCGGGCACCGGCCTCGGAGGCAAGGGAGATCAGTTCGGCGAGCAGCCGCCGGCCCAGTCCGCGCCCGGTCGCGCCGGGAGAGAGGTAGATCGTGTCCTCGACGGTGTGCCGGTAGGCGGGCTTGGGGCGGTAACGCCCGCAGTAGGCGAACCCCAGTACCCGATCGCCCTCCTTGGCCACCAGGAACGGCAGGCCCACCTCGGCGATCGCCGCCGCCTTCAGCCGCCACGCCTCGGTGTCGAGGGGCGTCTCGTCGAAGGTCGCCACCGAATCCATCACATAGTGCGCGTAGATCTCGGCGACAGCGGGCAGGTCGGCTTCGGACAAGGGCTGGATGAGCGTCATGTGACCATATTCTTCGAGGATTCGGATGACCGCCGTGTTTCCGAATCCTCACACGCGGGTCCTCGGACCCGTAAGCAGCAGCCCGCCCAGGATCGCCAGGACCGCCAGGAACGGCGTGTTGCCGGGCGCGAACCCCGCCACGGTCAGCGCCAGCAGCCCGCCGCCGACCAGCGCCGCCGAGGTGAGCGCGCCGCGCCACGTGGCCTCGCCGTACGGCAGCGCCGGCGGCTCCTCGAACCGGGAGAAGGCCTTCAGCAGCGGCCACATCACCAGGCAGAGCGCTCCGAACCAGATCGGCCACCCGGCGAACCAGCCCAGGCCGCCCGGCGCCGGGGTGTCGATGCCGAGGCCGACGACGACCACGCCGGTGACCGCGAACAGCGCCGGCATGTGCCACAGGTAGACGGTCATGATGCGCGGCCCCGCCCAGGCCAGCAGCTTCTCGGTCCGCAGCCGCAGGATCCACGGCCGCAGCAGCGTGGCCAGCCCGATCTGGCCGACCGAGACGGCCAGCATGGCCAGCGTCGGCGGGGCCATGTTCGACACCTCGGCGCCGGGCAGGCCGATCATGCTGCCCGGGTACGGGCCGAACGCCACGAGCAGCGCCGCGGCCCCGAACCCGCCGATCGCCATCAGCCCGGGGCGCGTCAGCCGTCCTTCGGCGTACCGGAAACCGAGCTGGTGCACCGCCAGCCAGACGAACACGATGTTGAGGTAGCCCAGCGCGTCCAGCCCGGTCGAGAACCGCAGCACGTCCGTCAGCACCGCCCCGGCCCCCAGGACGACCGGGACGAGCAGGCCGTACCTGTCGTGCAGCCTCATCATGTACGGAGTGGCCGTGACCGCGATCAAGTAGACGGCGAGGAACCACAGGAGCTGGCCGGTGATCGTCGAGCCCACCTCCAGCGGCTGCGTGGGCACGCCCAGAGTGACCAGCAACTGGGGGAGCGGGATCCAGACCGCGGCCAGCGGCAGGATGGGCCAGGCCAGCCGGCGCAGCCGGGTGGCCAGCCACCGCGGCCCCCCGTGCGCCGCCCGGCCGAAGCTGATGGCGTTGGCGGCGCCGCCCGCGAAGAACACCAGCGGCATCACCTGGCTCACCCAGGTCACCACCCACACTCCCGGCGTCGACAGGGCGTTGCCGGTCGTCAGGCGGGCCCCGTCGAAGGCGAGCACCGGGATCGTCCAGTGCTGCAGCACCACCAGCGCCATGCCGAACACCCGCAGGATGTCGATGAACGGGTCCCTGACCGTCGCCCTCTTCGCCGGGGCGGGGCGGACCGGTACAGCGGCCGCCGGCAAAGGTGCCGGGTGGTCGAGCAACGCGGTCATGGGGGGCCTCGATTCATCCGGGAAGGTGAGGCCTCAAGACTCCCGCCGCGCCCGCTCCGGCACAGTGCCGTGAGCCGCCGTATTGGAGGCAAGATCACACCACCACGGAAGGTAGGGCAGGCCCTACCGCCATATACCGGCGCACCGGGTCGATCCGGGCGTGCCAGAGTCGTACCGTGAACGCCATGCGCTCCCTCATGAGACGTGTCCTCCTGGACACCCGCTACACGCTGGTCGGCTTCCCCACGGCCGTCATCGCCTTCGTGCTCCTGGTCGCCGGCATGGCCGCCGGTGTGAGCACGACGATCGTGTGGATCGGCGTGCCGCTGCTCGCGGGGACGCTCATGATCGCCCGGGGTTTCGCGGACGCGGAGCGCGGCTGGCTCTCCGACGTGCTCAAGCGACCGCCGGTACGCCCCCGCTACAAGCCCGCGCCCGCCGGGGCCGGCCGGTTCCGCCGGCTGGTGAACCCGATGACCAGCGGGCAGTCATGGCTCGACCTGCTGCACGGGATCATCAACTTCCCGCTGGCCATCGTGTCGTTCGTGCTGACCGTGGTGTTCTGGGCGCTGCCGATCGCCGGGCTGACCTACCCCCTGTACGGCCTCATCACCTCGCGCATCCCCGACAACGTCGAGCTGCCCGAGCTGCTCGGAATCGGGCGGGGCTACTGGGTGAACTCGGTCTTCTACGTCGTCCTCGGCCTGATCGGCCTGCTCATCATGCCGATCATGACGCGCGGCTCCGCGCTGCTGCGGTCCGGGATCGGCCGGGCGCTGCTGACCGGCGTCGCCGAGCTGCAGGAGCGCATCGACGACCTGGCCGAGGGCCGGGCCGCGGCCGTCTCCGCCGAGGCCAACGCGCTGCGCAAGCTGGAGCGCGACATCCACGACGGCCCACAGCAGCGCCTGGTCTCGCTGGCCATGGAGCTGTCCAGGGCGCAGCGGCAGATGAGTAAGGACCCCGACGCCGCGCAGGCCACGATCAGCTCGGCGATCACCGCCACCCGCGAGACGCTCGACGAGCTGCGCGCCCTGTCACGCGGCATCGCGCCGCCCATCCTGTCCGACCGCGGCCTCGCCCCGGCGCTCGCCGCCCTCGCCGGGCGCTGCACCATCCCGGTCGATCTCGACGTGCAGACCGTCCAGCGCTACCAGGCCGCGGTCGAGAACGCCATCTACTTCGTCGTCGCCGAGACGCTCACGAACGTCGCCAAGCACAGCCGCGCCACCATCTGCACGATCCAGCTCATCCGCATCGGTGACATTCTCATGCTCACCATCGGGGATGATGGGGTCGGCGGCGCACACGTCGCCAAGGGACACGGTCTCGCCGGTCTGGCCGACCGGCTCCGCGCAGTCGACGGGGAGCTGGCCGTGCAGTCACCGGACGGCGGGCCGACTGTGATCGTGGCGGAGGTGCCGTGCGCGTAGTCGTGGCCGATGACGCGGTATTGATCAGGGAGGGCCTGGTCAGGCTGCTCGAAGAGTTCGGCTGCGAGGTGGTCGCGACCGTCGGTGACGGGGACGGGCTCGTCGAGGCGGTGGCCGAGCACCGGCCGGACGTGTCGGTGGTCGACGTGCGGATGCCGCCGTCGTTCACCGACGAGGGGCTCAGGGCCGCCGTGGAGGCGCGCCGCCGGGTCCCGGGGGCGCCGGTGCTGATCCTGTCGCAGTACGTCGAGGTCTCCTACGCCGACGACCTGCTCGCCGACGCCCGGGGCGCCGTGGGCTACCTGCTGAAGGACCGGGTCGTGGACGTGGACGAGTTCATGGAGGGCCTCCGGCGGGTCGCCGCAGGGGGGACCGTGTTCGATCCTCAGGTGGTGTCCCAATTGATGGTGCGCAGGCGCAGGGACGACCCGTTGGCGCAGCTCACGCCGCGCGAGCGGGAGGTGCTCGAGCTGATGGCTGAGGGGAAGTCCAATCCCGCCATCGGCAGGCAGCTCGTCATCAGCGACGGGGCCGTGGAGAAGCACATCAGGAGCATCTTCAGCAAGCTCGGACTCTACGCCGACGACAGCGATCAGCATCGGCGCGTGCTGGCCGTACTCGCCTATCTGCGGTCCTGACCCGGTCTGCGGCCCTGACCCGCTCGCTCGATCTCCGCGCGCCGGAGCGCTGGCCGGTCCGCGCGGCGTCGCGCGCGGACCTGGCCGCCCGGTGGTCAGCCGAGCGCGTCGACCAGCTTCTTGCGCTGCTGGGCGCCCAGGCCGCCGAGGCGGCGCTTCTCGTCGACGCCGGCCTCCTCCATCAGCGCGGTGGCCTTGGCCGGGCCGACGCCCTTGACCGCGCGCAGGGCCTGCGACACCTTGATCTTCTTGGCGATGTCGTCATCGCGCTCCAGCAGCTGCGCGAAGGTCAGCTCACCGGCCTTGACCTTGGCCAGCAGAGCGGTGCGAGCCGCGCGTGCCTCCGCGGCCTTCTCCAGAGCCGCCTTGCGCTGCTCGGGGGTGAGAATGGGAAGTGCCATCTCGGTTCTCCTTGGGGAATGTGGGATCGGGGATTCTGTAACCCGTAGTGCAGTGGCTAATCATGGCGGATACCAGCGGTTCGTGTTGTGGAAAGCGCCCGCTCAGCGTGTGTGCCACGTCGAAGCGGCCGCCTCGGCGCGCGTCACGTCCCGCGTGACCATGCCGCCGCCGGCTCCTGTGCCGCCGACCACGCGTTCCTCCACACCGTAGCCCGCCTGGGGGGAGAAGCCACCTCAGAGGGGACCTGAAATGGTCTCTTACCAGGTCGTACGGCTCCCCGCCAGCCGGTGCCGGCTCGGCCGGGGCCGCCGGGCCGGCTCAGCAAGATCACGAATCGTATGGGTGGTTTGCGCCCTTGCGCGTGGTATCCGTCACATTCGCCGTTCGGGCGTGTCGTGGGCGGTGAAAGCGGGCGGGCGACGCTCCGGCGAGGCGGGGCTGCAGGACGTCGACCAGCACCTCGACGTACGATGACGGCATGGGGGTGTCCTTAAAGCGGGAGGTCAGGATGCTGAACCAAGCCTTCCCCTACCTCGCGAACCCGCGGCCGAGCCCGTCGGCCGGGTCGCTCTCGGCTGCCTTAGGCGGCCCGGTGGGCGGGGTGTCTACCCGCCGCCGTGCCAGGATTCGACGCCGGAGACGGTGAGGAACATGTCGAACACCGACTCCATGGCGCCGACCAGCGGACCGTGCCAGCCCAGGGCCGAGGGGCCTATCACAGGTGGCCGCTCGCCGCGGATCGTCATCAGACCGCGGCCGAATGACTCCATCAAGGTGGGGAGCGCTCGATCGTACAGGTCGACGCCCAGGCCGGACAGGGTCACCACCGCCGGATCGTGCGCGTTCACCAGCGCCGCCAGCCCTCGGCCGAGTGCCCGCGCGTTCGTCGCGACCGCACGCAGCGCCGCCCCGCCATCCGGCCGGCCGTCCGAGACCGGGACCTGGCCGCTCTTCGAGCCGCCGTTCGTCACGGCGTCCGTTTCAGCGCCTGTCTCGGCTGCGGCGAGGATGCGGCGGGCGTCGTCGCGGCCCTGGCCGCCGCCGTACGCCAGGCCCATGTGGCGCAGGAGCGCGTTCGCTCCGACCTCCAGCCCCCAGCAGCCGTGCGCGCCGCACATGCAGGGCGCGTCGCCGCCCGTGAGCGGCATGTGGCCGAACTCGGCGCCCATCCCGCCGGCCCCCTCCAGCGGGCGGCCGTCCACCACGAGCACGCCGCCCAAGTCGAAGTCCACATGGACGTGCAGCCCCACCCCGATCCCACGCAAGCGCCCCCGCCGCGCCTCGGCCAAAGCCGCGAAGGCCGTGTCGTTCCCCACCCGCGGCCCGCCCGGGACCGCGGCACCGAGGTCGAGCAGCGCGGGTACGTCCACCGAGCGCCAGCGCAGGTGTGCCACGTCCACCAGGCCGCCGTCGCGCACCGGCCCCGCCACGGCCACGCCCACCCCGATCACCCGGGACCCGAGCCGCCCGAGCTGCTTGCGCAGCACTTCACCCAGCGGCCCGAGGGCCCCCTCCGGCGTGCCGTCGTGCCGCCGTACCTCCAGCACCGTGGCCCGGCCGCCCAGCTCGCACGCCGCGACCTCCCACGAGTCCTCCCGGACGTCCACGGCCAGCGCCAGCGGCCCCTCGGGGTGCGGGCCCGGCACCTGCGTGGGCCGTCCTCTGCCGTGCTCGGCCGACGGCTCCTCATGCAGCAGCCGGTCGTCGACCAGGCCACTGACCAGCACCGACGCCGTACCTCGGGCCAACCCCAGGTCCTGGGTCAGCTTCGACCGGGTGCGGGTCGCGCCGCAGTCGTGGACCGCCCGCAGCAGTCGCACCCGGTTGTACGCCCGTAGGCCGGCGCTGGTCGTCGCACCGTTCATCACCATTGTGTGCGCCTCATCCGGGTTATTATGCTCTAGCCGTGAACAAAAGAGACGCCAAGCGCGCCCGTATTGCAGTCTTCTCCTTTTTCTTTCTCAGCGGGTTGGTGATGGGCCTGTGGGCGGCGGGGTTGCCGTCGCTCAACGACCGCTTGGAGCTCGGCCCGGCCAGGCTCGGCAGCGTCCTGCTGCTGGTGTCGTGCGGCGCGCTGGTGTCGATGCTGGTGGCGGGGCCGCTCGTGGACAGGTGGTCGAGCCGGGTCGTCTGCTGGGTCGGCGGCCCGCTGTCGGCGGCCGTCCTGCTCGGGCCCGCCCTCGCCTCCTCCTACCTGGCGCTGGCCGTGCTGGCCGTGGTGTTCGGGATCGGCCTGGGAGTGACCGAGGTGGCCATGAACTCCCACTCGGTCGAGGTCGAACGCGTCTACGGCCGGCCGATCATCTCGGCCTTCCACGGCACGTGGAGCCTGGGCGGTGCCGCTGGCGGCGCGCTGACCGCCGGGGCGCTGAAGGCCGGGCTGGACCCGCAGGCGCTGCTGGTGGGGGCGGCGATCGTGGTGCCGTTCCTGTACGTGCCGGCCGCCCGGCTGCTGCTGCCGGACCCGCCCCAGCACGTCACCGGGGACGCGGCCACCGCACCCGAGGCAAGCCCGCTGCGCTGGGGGTTGGTCGCGCTGCTCGGTGTCGCCGCGTTCGCCGGGCACCTGAGCGAGGGCGCGGCCATCGACTGGGCCGCCCTGCACGCTCGCTGGGTGCTGCACACCGACCCCGCCGCCGCGCCGCTCGCCTACACGATCTTCTCGGTGGCCATGACGACCGTGCGGCTGCTGGGTGATCCGATCCGGGCGCGTCTCGGCTCCGTGCGCACGATCCAGCTCGCCGGGCTGGTCGCCACCTTCGGATACGCGCTCGTCCTCGTCGCGCCGCTCGCCGGTGACGGGCTCCAGGTGGTGTGCGCGTGGACCGGCTGGGCGCTCGCGGGCGTCGGGCTGGCCACCGTCGTTCCGGTGATCTTCAGCGCGGTGGGCGCGGCGGGCAACCGGGTCGGCCGCGCGCTGGCCCTGGTCACGGCGTTCGGCTACAGCGGGCTGCTGGTGGGGCCCGCGCTGCTCGGCTTCCTCGCGCAGACCTGGTCGCTGCGGGTCGCGCTGATCCTCCCGGCCCTGCTGGCCGCCGCCGTCGCCCTCGCGGGCACGCCCGCCATCCGCGCCCTGATCCGCACCTCCGCCTCTGCCCCCGTCCCGGCCGAAGCGCCCTGATCCGCACCCCCGCTCCCGCCCCCGTCCCGGCCTGCGCGCGCTGATCCGACCCGATCCGGTACGGAGGGCGGGCCATTCCTCCACGGGCCGTCCCTCCACCGGCCGGAGCCCCAGGTGGGGGCTTGACCTGGCGTTATGTGATCGTGACTTGACCCCATACGTAACGTGCATGTTTCATGTGCCACACGCCGTAAACGTTTACAGCGATTTTACGGAATCATCGACGCGCATGGAAGGAGAGCGGTGGCCGACGGACCCACGATCACCACGATCGCCGAGCGCGCGGGCGTCTCCATCGCCTCGGTCTCGCGGGTGCTGAACGGCCTGCCGACCAGGCAGGAGACCGTGCGCAAGGTGATGGCCGCCGCCGATGAGCTCGGCTACGTACGCAACGCCGTGGCCAGATCGCTCAAGTCGCGCCGCACGCACCAGGTCGCATTCGCCATGGCCGACGTCGGCAACCCGGCCTACCTGGCCATGCTGCGGGAGATTCAGCCCGTGCTCAAGGCGGCCGGCTACCGGCTGGTGCTGCACTCCACCGACGCCGTCGCCGCCGACGAGATCGACGTGCTGCACAGCCTCGGCGAGCGCTACGTCGACGGGCTGATCATGAGCCCGCTGCGCGTCACCGAGACGCACCTGCGGATGCTCGCCACCGCCCGGGCGCCCGTCGTGATCATCGGCTCGGTGCCCGAGGGGACGCGGGTCGACAACGTACGCGCGGACTCGCGCACCGGCGTCCGGCTCGCCATCGACCACCTGTACGCCCTCGGCCGCCGCCGGATCGGGATGGTCAACGGCCCGCTCGACACCGTGCCCGGAGCCGCCCGCGGCGCCGCCTACCGTGAGGCGCTGGAGGCGGTCGGCCTGCGGTACGACGAGCGACTGGTGGAGATCGGCGACTTCTACCGCGAGGAGGGCCGGCGCGCGGTGGCGGCGCTGCTGCGGCGGGTGCCCGACATCGACGCGCTGATGTGCGCCAACGACCTGATCGCGCTGGGCGCGCTCGACGTGCTGCGCGCCGCGGGCAAGCGGGTGCCGCAGGACGTGGCGGTGGTCGGCATGGACGACACCGACCTGGCCGCCGCCTCCTGGCCGTCGCTCACCAGCGTCTCGCTGGGCTCCGCCGAACGCGGCAAGGCCGCCGCCGAACTGCTGCTCGACCGGCTGCGACACGGCGACCGCGAGCCCCGCCTGGTCACCGTCCTGCCCCGCCTGGTGGTCCGCGCGTCCACCGCGGGCGAGGCGTCCGAAGGAGGAAGGTCTTCATGACGGTGACCGCGACCAGGCCCGCGCAGGCGCCGCGGCGCAGGCGTAAGGGCGGCGTCTCGCGGCAGAACCGCGAGATGTGGGTGCTCATGCTGCCCGCGCTGGTGCCGGTCCTGCTGTTCAGCGTGGGCCCGCTGCTGTACGGCATCGGCCTGGCCTTCACCGACGCCGAGTCGGGCCGCAACCACGTCACCAGCTTCGTCGGCCTGGAGAACTTCGGCACCCTGCTCGCCGACGAGGACTTCTGGGCGTCGATCAGGATCGGCCTGATCTGGGCCGTGTCGGTGACCGTGCTGCAGTTCCTGGCCTCTCTGGGACTGGCGCTGCTGCTCAACCAGCAGCTGTGGTTCAGGGGGCTGGCCCGGGTGCTGGCCGTGGTGCCGTGGGCGATGCCGCCCGTGGTCATCGGCCTGATGTGGCGGCTGGTCTACCACCCCGACGCCGGGATCGTGAACACCACGTTCGGCACCGACATCAACTGGCTCGCCGACTTCAACTGGGCCCTGCCCGCCATCATCGTCATGGGCGTCTGGAGCGGCATGCCGCAGACCACGGTCGTGCTCCTGGCCGGCCTGCAGGGCATCCCCAGGGAGCTCTACGAGGCGGGCGAGGTCGACGGCGCGGGTAGCTGGCGGAAGTTCTGGAGCATCACGCTGCCGCAGTTGCGGCCGGTCATCGTCACCATCACCTCGCTCGACTTCGTGTGGAACGTCAACCAGTTCACCCTCGTCTACGTGCTCACGCAGGGTGGTCCCGGAGGGCGGACGAGGCTGCCGATGCTGTTCGCCTACGAGGAGGCGTTCCGCTACGGCTTCTTCGGCTACGCGGCGACCATGGGCGTCACCATCGTGATCGTCGTGCTGGGCCTGCTCGGCTTCTATCTCTGGCGGCAGATGCGGGAGGCGTCATGAAGAAGATCCCGCAGTACGCGGCACTCCTGGCCTACATGGTCTTTCTGGCGTTCCCGCTGGTGTGGCTGCTGTCCACGGCGCTCAAGACGCCGCAGGAGATGGCCAACCTGCACCCGACGTGGATCCCGGACCGGCCGACGCTGGCCAACTTCACCGACGCGTTCGGTGAGCAGGACCTGGTGGGGGCGGGACTGCGCAGCCTGATCGTGGCCCTGTCCAGCTCGGTGCTGACGGTGGCCGTCTCCCTGCCGGCCTCCTACGCGCTGGCCCGTTACCAGGGCGTGCTCAAGCGGGTGGCGCTCGGGTGGGTGCTGGTCAGCCAGGTGTTCCCGTTCATCCTGATCATCATCCCGCTGTTCATGGTGCTCAAGCAGCTCGACCTGGTGAACACCCTGTTCGGCCTGGTGGTCGTGCACGTGACGTTCACGCTGCCGTTCGCGCTGTGGATGCTCCAGGGGTACGTGCGGTCCGTGCCGCGCGAGCTGGAGGAGGCCGCGGCCATGGACGGCGCGACCCGCGTCCGGTCGATCATCAGCATCGTCGCGCCGCTGCTCGCGCCGGGCGTGGTGGCGACGCTGCTCTTCTCGTTCATCTCCTCGTGGAACGAGTTCCTGTTCGCGCTCGTGGTCCTCAAGGACCCCGATGTGATGACGCTGCCACTGACGCTGGTGAGGTTCACCGGCCCTGAGGGAGTGTCGAGGCTCGGCCCGCTGGCCGCGGCGTCGCTCATGGCGACGATCCCGAGCCTGATCTTTTTCGCAATCATCCAGCGACGGCTGAGGTCCGGCCTGATGGCCGGCGCTGTGAAGGGCTAGGAGGCTCTTATGCGTATCAAATCCGCGTTGGCGGCGGCGGCGATCGTCGCCTTGGCCGCCGGGTGCGGTGGGGGCGGTGGCGGCGCGAGCTCCGGCGAGTCCGCCAAGCCCGGAGAGCCGGTCAAGCTCAACTTCCTCAGCCTCGCCTGGCAGAAGGAGTCGGTCGCGGCCAACAAGCAGCTCGTCGACGAGTGGAACAAGGCCAACCCGGCCATCCAGGTCACCTACGTCCAGGGCAGCTGGGACAACGTCAACGACCAGCTCGTCACCTCCTTCGAGGGCGGCGACCCGCCGGACGTCATCCACGACGACTCCCCGGCCCTGTCGGGCTTCGCCTCCAAGGGCTACCTGCTCGACCTCAAGGACAAGGTGCCCGCCGACCTCAAGAGCGACATCCCGCAGCCCGCCTGGGACACCGTCACCTTCGACGACGGCAAGGGCAACCAGGGCGTGTACGGCGTGCCGTTCCTGCAGGAGTCGCAGGTCATCATCGCCAACAAGAAGCTGCTCGACGCCGCCAAGGTGCGCGTCCCCACCTCCGACAACCCCTGGACGTGGGACGAGTTCGCCGAGATCAGCAAGAAGCTGACCAAGAGCGGCGCGTACGGCGTCGCCTGGCCGATGAAGTCGCCGGTCAACAAGACGCTCAACCTGGCGCTCAACTTCGGCGGAACCTTCTTCCAGACCACCGACGGCAAGACGACCGTCAAGGTGGGCCCGGAGGAGAAGCAGGTACTCCAGCGCATCCACGACCAGCTCTACAAGGACAAGTCCGCCGACACCTCGGCGCTCGGCATGGGCACCGCCGACCCGCTGCCCGGCTTCTTCGCCGGCAAGTACGCGATGCTGCCGGTCGGCGTCTACCTGCGTCAGCAGGTCGTCGAGCAGGCGCCCAAGGGCTTCGACTGGGTCACGCTCCCGCCGCTGAAGGGCACCACCAGCGACCAGGGCGCGGTCTCGCAGACCCTGTCCGTCGCCGCCGACAGCAAGCACCCGGACGAGGCGCTGAAGTTCATCTCCTTCTTCCTGAACGGCCCCAACCAGGCCAAGCTCGCCAAGGGCGACTGGCTGCTGCCCACCTCCACCAAGGCCGCCGCCGACCCGGCGATGACCACCAAGGAGAACGGCTGGGACGTGGCCACCGCCTCCGGCAAGAACCTCGTCGTGGCGCCGTTCCTCAAGGTCAACGGGTTCGACGAGTGGAAGAGCAAGGTCGCTACGCCGGTCCTGCAGCAGTACTACGCCAACAAGATCTCGATCGACGACGCGGCGGCGAAGCTGGTGGCGGACGGTAACAAGGTGCTGGAGCGGTACCAGCGGTGACTTATCGCGACAGGGCCCGGGGGTGTCTGCTCGGCCTCGCGGCCGGCGACGCCCTCGGGGCGCCCGCGGAGAACCTCACGCCGGCGGAGATCCGCCGGCGCTGGGGCCGGCTCACCGAGATCGAGGGCGGCGGGACCGACGACACCGAGTACGCCATCTTCGCCGCCTCGCTGCTGGTCCGGCACGGGCACGCACTGACCTCGGCCGACGTGGCCCACGCCTACCGGACGGAGATCATCCCGCTGGTGACGGGGCCGATGCGCGGCGCCGGGTTCTCCGAACTCGGCACCATCGAGGCGCTCAGGCGCGGGCTGGAACCGCCGCTGACCGGGCTCGTGCACCAGCACGGCTGGTCCGACGGGCTGGCCATGCGGGCGGCGCCGTACGGCGTGTTCTGCCCCGGCGACCCGGCGGAGGCCGCCCGGCTCGTCGAGCAGGACGGGCGGGTCAGCCAGTCGGGGGAGGGCGTGCTGGGCGGGCGGGCCGTCGCCGGGGCGGTGGCCGCCGCGATGACCGGCGCCGCGCCGCAGGAGGTGGTGGCCGCCGCGCTGTCGGTGATCCCCGCGGACTCGTGGACGGCGCGCGACATCGTACGGGCCCGCGATGTGGTGCGGGCCTCCGACGTTGTGCGAGCCCGCGATGCGGTGCGAGGTGGCGACGTCGTGCGAGGCCGCGACAGTGTGCCGGGCGGCCAGGTGGCCGTCTCAGGTGACGACGAGCTGCCGGTCGTCGAAGCGCTTCACCAGGCCGTCGTGGTCGAGCATTATCCCTGGACCGACGTGGCGCCCGAGGCCGTGGCGCTCGCCCTGGCCGCGTACCTGGTGGGCGGCGGCGACGTCGAGACCACCGTCACGTTCGGGGTGAGCCTCGGCCGCGACGCCGACACCATCGGTGCCATCGCCGGTGCCATCGCGGGTGCCGGGCAGGGGCGGGACGGCGTCCCGGAACGCTGGGCGAGCAGGATAGGCCCGGTGACGGGTAAATGCCTGCCCGTCGTGGCGGGCAGGCACGTGCTGGACGTCGCCGACGAACTGGCGGAAGGACTGTAGGAACTCATGTCGGGGGACAGAATCGCGGGAGCCTTCGTCGGGCTCGCCGTGGGAGACGCCGCGGGCTGGCCCGCCGCCAGGCACCGGTCGGTCCTGCACGCGCCGTGGAGCAGACGCCTGCTCCGCGAGCTGGACACGTTCGCGGAGGAGCACCGGGTCACCACGCTGCCGGTGCCGTTCGCGCTCAACCAGCCCGTGGCCCCGCTGGCCGTCGGCCCGTCCGACGACGCCGAGTGGCTCGCCTGGACGGTGCTCACCATCGACCGGCCGCGCGCCGAGGCGTTCCGCGACCTCACGGGCCGCGAGGACATCCGGGCGCGCATCTCGGTGGCCACCGCGCTCGGCAACCTGGCCAAGGGCGTCGAGCCCCCGGCCAGCGGTCACGACAACCCGCACCACTTCGACGACGCCGCCGCCGTCAGGGCCGTCGCCTTCGGCGCGCTCGGCCGGGACCCGACCGAGGACGCCCAGGTCACCAACGCCAACGACGGGCTGCTCGGGGCCCTGGCCATGGCGGCCGCGGTGGCCGAGGCGGTGGCGACGGGCTCGGCGGCCGCGGCGGCCGGGGCGGCGCTGGCCGTACTGCCGCCCGACACCGCCATCGGGCACAACGCCCGGCTGGCGCTGGACGTGGCGCGCAAGGCGGGCGACCCGTTCGCCGCCGTGCCCGCGCTCGACGCCGCGCTGCTCGACCACGTCTACAGCTACGGGGTGGGCGCCGCGCAGACGGTGCCCGTGGCGCTGGCGCTGGCCGAGGTGGCGGGCGGCTCCCTGAGCGCGGCCGTACCGGCCGCCGCGTGCCTGGCCGCGCTGGCCGACTCCGCGCCCGCTCTCACAGGCGCGCTCACCGGGGCATGCGGCGGGCTCGACGCGATCCCAGAGGGATGGATCACGTCGGCACGCACTCTGGCAGGGTGCTGTCTGCCGGAAATGGCAGGAAAAGATGTCATCGAACTTATGGAGGAACTCGCATGACGCCGCTTGAAGACAGGGCGACCGGCTGCGTGGCGGGGGCGGCTGTCGGTGACGCGCTGGGCGGCGCCACCGAGGGCTGGACTCCCGAACAGATCGCCACCAGGTACGGCGGGTACGTCGAGGGCATCGTGCCCCCGTACAACGAGGACTGGGCCAACGCCCGGCCCATCGCCCCGTACCACAAGGGCGACGGCCACATCACCGACGACACCTTGATGACGCACGCGCTCATCCGCGTCTACGAGAAGGCCGGAGGTCATCTCGGGGCGTACTCGATGGCCGAGTACTTCGTGCCCGAGCTGATGGGCGAGCGCCGGTGGATCCCTGAGCTGGAGGCCGAGGCGCTGCCGCTCCAGCGGATCTTCCTGGCCGAGAAGTGGATCGTCGCGCGGCTGCACTACGGCCACGTGGACCCCCGCGAGGCCGGGGTCGGCAACATCGTCAACTGCGGCGCGGCCATGTACGTGGCGCCGGTCGGCATCGTCAACGCCGCCGACCCCGACGCCGCCTACGCCGAGGCCATCGACCTGACCGGCGCCCACCAGTCAAGCTACGGCCGGGAGGCCGCCGGTGTCATGGCGGCGGCCGTCGCCGAGGCGATGCGGCCGGGCGCGACTTTCGACTCCGTGGTGGCCACCTGCCTCAGGCTGGCCAAGGACGGCACCAGGGCCGCCATCGAGGCGGTCTGCGAGGCGGCCGCCGGGCTCGGCCACTGGGACGGCTCGTTCGAGACGCTGCGTGCGGCCGTGCGGCCGTTCGACACGGTCGCCGACACCTACCGCGACCAGGGCCTCGGGGCGCGGCGGCCGAGCCGGGTGCACAGCATCGAGGAACTGCCGCTGGCGCTGGGCTTCCTCGTGGTGGCCAAGGGCGACTACCGCGACACCGTGCTCGGCGGCGTGAACTACGGCCGCGACGCCGACTCGATCGCCTCCATGGGCGGCGCCATCGCGGGCGCCCTGGGCGGGCTCGGCTCGATCCCGCGCGAATGGGTCACGCAGGTGGCCGAGGCGAGCCGTACCGACCTGGAAGCACCCGGACGGGTGATCGCCGACGTCGCCCGCCGGGTGCACGCCGACGACACCGCCCGCCGCCGCGCCGTCGAAGCCGCCTTCACCACCCTCGACGCCTTCGCCGACCGATGATCCGCCTCACCTGGGTGCAGCCCGAGGACCTCGTGGGCCACGAGCTGCGCCAGGCCGTCGAGGACGGCCGGGACGTGCGCGGTATCGCCGAGCGGTGGCACGCGGCGGGCGGCCACGACGCCCCGCCGCGCGCCGGGGCCTCCGAGCCCGGCGCGCTCAGGCTGCGACCGCTCGCCGAGCGGCTGCTGGACGAGCTGGCCGCGATCCCGTCGCCGCTCGACGAGCCGTCCGAGCTGGCCGCCATCATCGCCGCCTGCCCGGACTGGCCCGCTCCGGCCGCTCTCGGCGCCCCGGGCGCTCCTGGAGTTCCCCGGCAGGCGGATCCGGCCCGCGTGCTCGGGGCCTGGCAGGGCCGGGCCGCCGGGTGCGTGCTCGGCAAGCCGGTGGAGAAGATCCCCCGCGCGGGCATCAGGGAGATCGCCGAGGCTACCGGCAACTGGCCCATCACCGGCTGGTTCACCGCCCGGGGGCTGCCCGACGCCATCGCCGAACGGTGGCCGTGGAACCGGCGCAGCGCCGTCAACTCCCTGGCCGAGAACATCGACGGCGTCCCCGAGGACGACGACCTGAACTACCCGCTGCTCGCCCTGTCCGTCCTGGAACGGCACGGCCGCGGCTTCACCACCGACGACGTGGCCAAGCTGTGGCTCGACGAGCTGCCCGCCGGCCGGACGTTCACGGCCGAACGCGTCGCGTACCGCAACCTGCTGGCCGGTGCCGAGGTGCCGGAGACGGCGACGTACCGCAACCCGTTCCGCGAATGGATCGGCGCGCTGATCCGGACCGACGTGTACGGGTGGGTCAATCCCGGCGATCCGGCCACCGCGGCCGAGTACGCCTGGCGCGACGCCCGCCTCACCCACACCGCGAACGGCATCTACGGCGCCATGTTCGCCGCCGCCATGTGCGCGAGCTCGCTGGTCGCCTCCTCCGCCGCCGAGGTGGTGGAGGCCGGGCTGTCCGTCGTCCCGCCGCGATCACGGCTCTACCAGGCGGTACGGCAGGCGGTCGAGGACGCCTCGAAGGAAGCCGACTTCGAGCGGGTCGTCGACCGGCTGCACGAGCGGCACGGCGCCCTGCACTGGGTGCACACGATCAACAACGCCGCCCTCCTGGCCGCCACGCTGATCCACGGCCGGGGCGACTTCACCGCCACCATCGCCGGAGCGGTCGCCGGCGGCTGGGACACCGACTCGGCCGGCGCCACGGCCGGATCCGTCGCGGGCGCGCTGAACGGCGGGGTGCCGGAGCGGTGGATGATGCGGGACAGCCTGGCCACCAGTCTGACCGGGTTCGACGGGATCGGGCTGGGCGAACTGGCCCGCCGCACGCAGGCGATTCAGCAGTCTTAGGAGACTCAGGAGATGATGAGGGCATGATCTCGGTCTTCGGCAGCGCGAACATGGACCTCGTCGCCTACGTGTCCCAGGCCCCCAAGCGGGGCGAGACGGTCACCGGGCGTGAGTTCCGTACCATTCCCGGCGGCAAGGGCGCCAACCAGGCGATCGCGGCGGCCAGGGCGGGCTCGGTGGTGGCGTTCCTGGGCGCCGTGGGCGACGACGGCTTCGGCGCCGAGATGCGCACCAGCATGGCCGAGGCCGGCGTGGACGTCGAACGGCTGCGCCAGGTACCCGGCCCGAGCGGCATCGCGCACATCGTGGTCGACGACGACGGCGGCAACTCGATCATCGTGGTGCCTGGCGCGAACGGCACCGTCACCGGCCCCACCGACGACGACGTCGCGGTGATCGCCGACTCGCAGGCGCTCCTGCTTCAACTGGAGCTGCCCATGAACGCGGTGATCGCCGCCGCTCAGGCCGGGCAGGCGTCGGGCGTACCGGTGATCCTCACCCCCGCGCCCGCGCAGCCCCTGCCGGACGCGTTGCTCGAGGCCGTCACGCTGATCGTGCCGAACGAGCACGAGGCCGCCGCCATCACCGGCGCCGCCTCCGCCGACGCGGCACTGGAGGCACTGCTCGAACGGGTGCCGGAGGTTGTCATCACGCTGGGTTCCGAAGGGGCGCTGTACGGCTCGCGGTCCGGCGAGCGGCTGCGCGTGCCCGCCGTACAGGTGAAGGCGGTGGACACCACGGCGGCGGGCGACACGTTCGTCGGCGCGCTCGCGGTGGCCCGCACCGAGGGCCTCCCCGCCGCTGCCGCACTCCGCTTCGCCTCGGCGGCGGCGGCGCTGTCGGTGCAGCGCGAGGGCGCGAGCACGTCGATGCCCAGCCGCGCGGAGATCGACGACTCGCTCGCCTGACTTGGCGGGCGGTACGCCTCAGACGTCGGCAGCCGGCCTTGAGCCCGCGCTGACCTGCTCGTGGTCGATGGCGACCCGCTCGAGGACATCTCCGTGCTGACCGATCCGGAACGCAGGCTGGCGGCGATCATCGCCGATGGGCGCGTCGTCAAGGACATCACCAGCGAACTGGCCATCACGCCATGATGGGCGTGCGCTCATTCCTGCTGCTGCGGCCGGCGCGCGGCAGGGTGCCCGACGTCGTCGGTTATTACCTGAAGCACGGCGTCCTGGAGGCCGCGATTCCCTACGGCCTGATCGAGGGTCAGATCCTGCACCCGCGTCACGACCCTGAGGATCTTCTCATCACCTCCGTGTGGCCCGACCGCGCCGGATATGAGGCATGGCGCCGAGCGCCGGAGCGCGCCGGCCTGCTCGACGGTCTCACCCGCTCGACGGGCCCGAGCCCGTACGAGCATGGACCGGCCGTGCCGACGCCTCCCCTTGCGAGATCTACCACCCTGGTCGACAACTGGTCGTGGCGCACCAAGTCGACGCCTCATGACCCGCCCTATCGCGAACGGAACGAGCATGATCACCGAAGCCATCACCACGACCGACTACCACGCTGGTGGCGAGCCGTTCCGGATCGTCACCAGCCCGCCCGAGATCGCCGGGGAAACAGTGGCGGAAAAGCGCGTCGCGGCCATGAAGGATCCCGAGGTCGACGGACTGCGCCGGCTCCTCTGCTCGGAACCGCGTGGTCACGCCGACATGTACGGCGGCTTCATCGTGGCGCCGGACGACCCGGGAGCGCACTTCGGCGTTCTGTTCTGGCACAAGGACGGGTTCTCCACCGCCTGCGGGCACGGCACCATCGCCCTCGGTGTCTGGGCGATCCAGAGCGGCTTGGTGCCGGTCGATCCCACGGGCGTCACCGACGTCGTGATCGATGTGCCGTCCGGCCGGGTCGTCGCCCGGGTCTCGACCGCCGCCACCAAGGTCACCGCGGTCGACTTCGTGAACATCGCCAGCTACGTCCTGCATGACGAAGTCGAGGTGCCGACGTCTCGCGGGCCGGCCCGGTGCGCGATCAGCTTCGGTGGCGCGATCTACGCCCAGGTGCCTGCTTCGGCGTTCGGGCTCGCGGTCGATGTGGCCTCCCTGACCGCCATCATCGATCTCAGCCGCGAGATCAAGGCGTGGCTCAACGCCACCGACTACGCCGCACACCCCCTTGACCCTCGGCTCAGCGGCATCTACGGCGTGATCTTCTTCGATGACCTCGGCTCGGCTGCCGACGGGAACCTCCAGCACCGCAACGTCACTGTTTTCGCTGATGGCGAGGTCGACCGCTCGCCTTGCGGTTCCGGAACGTCGGCACGTGTCGCCACCTTGCACGCGACCGGCCAGTTGCCGAAGGGGAAGGCTCTCGTTCACTCCTCGATCGTCGGTTCGACGTGGATCGCCCGAGTGGCGGATACTACCGAGATCGCCGACCGGCACGCTGTGATACCAGTGGTGACTGGACGGGCCTTCCGCACTGGGGAGCACAGATTCATCGTCGACCCCGACGACGACATGGTTCCGGGCTTCGTCCTTCGCTGAAGGCAGAGACACGACCGGATCGAGAGGCGACCGCGCCGAGAACCACCTGATCGAGCTGGGAACCGCCCTCACAGAGGGCGCACCCTCCAGTGCGGGGCGCACTGTCTTCAAGACCGTCGGTATCGCCATGCAGGACTGGGCGATCGACCGGCTGCTGGCCCAGCGCTACCTATAACGGGTTCTGGTGGCGCGGGAGCGCACTGTTGGAGCGGAATTCGGTGGGCAGGTGAGGGTGATGAATGAAGATCTGCCTGATGCGGTGAACCGGGACGGTGGCGAGAGCGACGTGGTGGCGGAGCGGTCAGGGGCCGACACCCCGAAGGCGCGCCGCCCCATCCCCGCCGACTGGCCCGACACCGAGACGAACCCCGCGATCCCAACCCCCGACATAACCGCCCCCGCCACTGAGGCCAGTACCGAGACCGACAGTGACACTGCTCCCGAGAGCGAAGACAAAGCCGGTAACGAGCCCGAGAGTGACGTCGCTCCCGAGACTGAGGCCGAGGCCACGGCTGACGCCGAGAGGCGTGCCGACGTCGGCGACGAGGCGGGCGACGGCGGCGAAAAGGAGGTGCGGCCCGACGCGGGTCCCACCGGCTGACGGCAGCCCTTGTTGTGTCCCCGCCGTCAAAGAGGCCAGGTCCGACGGCGGGGATTAGCCGTGCGCTTCAGCGGAATGAAAGACCCGGCTCGCTCAGCGGTCCGGGCGCCGTAGTGCCGACTGGACGCCCGTCCGGCGCGGGACTGTGCAGCTCGGCCCTGAATGCCGTTGCCGCATCACCTGTGATGGACACCAGGAGTTCGCCGTCGGACTGGGTCTCGACATGCACGCGAACATCGCCGGGCCGTCCCATCGCTGCTCCCTGTCTCCCGGTGAAGATGAGTCGCCCGCCGGGTGCCGGGACGATGCCGTGTCGCACCAGATACGCGCCGAGCGGCCCGTGTCCATTGCCGGTTACCGGGTCCTCGGTGATGCCGATCGCGGGTGCGAACATCCGCGACCAGGTGAGCAGACCGGCGTCACCGGTGGCACGGGAGAAAACGAAGAAGCCGTTGCTGCCCACTTCATGGCTGAGCTCCGTCAACGCGGCGGGATCCGGTTTCAAGGCGTCCACCGCGACGTGGTCACGCAGTTCGACCAACACTTTGGAGTGCCCGGTCGAAACGACCTGGACCGGTCCGTTGTCGGCGAGGTCGCGGACGCCGGCGCCCAGACCTCGCAGCAGCCGGTCCACCTGGTGGCGATCCAACTCGGGGCCGAAGCCGGCCACACCCTGGTGCATCCCGATCCGCACCCGGTCGCCGTCCCGGTGGACTTCTACCCGCTGGAGCAACCCAGTGCCCGTCTTCTGCACCAATGAGCACGACGGCAAGTCATACTCAACCGCTCGGGCGTAGTGGGCCCCCACGGTGGCGTGCCCACAAGTCGGAACCTCTGTTGTCGGGGTAAAGAAGCGGACTCGCACATCATGGTCAGAACCATCCGGGGGCAACACGAAGGCCGTCTCGGAGTTGTTGAGCTCGCGCGCGACCGAGAGCATCTCGGCGTCCGTCATGCCCTGTGCCGTCAGCACCACACCGGCCGCATTGCCGGTGAAGGGAGTGAGAGTGAAGGCATCGACCTGGTAGAGGACCCTCATGGCCGCCCGCCCTTTCGATCGGGAGTCTTCATGGCGTTCGCCAGGAAACAGCGTCTGCCGCTACCCGAAAGCCATGGTGCAACCCGCCGACTTGGAGCACGGTCCGCGCTGGGCGACGTTCGCCGAACACCTCAGCGAAGACGGCGTCGACCGCGCGCGTCTGCCGCGGAACGGGGGAATGGGCGGAGATTCCGCTGCCCATCGGAAGCTGCGCGGACACCCAGATGGTGCCGTCCGGCGTGACTGTGGCCGGCGAATAGTGGCCGAAGGGTGCGGTGAAGTCGAGAAGGGTCATACGGTCCCCGTGCGTCGTGGATGGTCATCTGTCGGCCGGCGATCGCCCGCGATGTCTTCTGCCAGCTGAACCAGGGTTCGCACCGCGGATCCGGTACCGCCCTCGGGGGTGTAGCCGTAGGAGGCGCCCTCGTGGAAGGCCGGTCCGGCGATGTCCAGGTGGGCCCAGTCGGTGCCGTCCGGCACGAACTCCCTGAGGAACAGGCCGGCCACCAGGCCGCCTCCCATCCGCTCGCCGGTGTTGGCGATGTCGGCCACCCGGGAGTTCAAGCTCTTGCGCAGCTGGGCAGGCAGCGGCAGTGGCCAAGCCTGCTCGCCGGCCCGCCGGGCGGCGTCGAGGACTCGGTTGCGGAAGTCGTCGTTGTTGGACATCACGCCGAAGATGCGGTTGCCCAGTGCCATCCTCATGGCCGCGGTCAGGGTGGCCACGTCCACGATGGCGTCAGGCTTCTCCTCGCCCGCGCGTACCAGGGCGTCGGCGAGCACCACCCGTCCCTCGGCGTCGGTGTTGAGCACCTCGACGGTCTTGCCGCCGTACATCCGCAGCACGTCGCCGGGGCGGGTGGCGGACCCGGACGGCATGTTCTCGGCCAGCGCCAGCCAGCCGGTGACGTTGATCCGCAGGCCGAGCCGGGATATGGCGGCCACGGCTGCGAACACGGCGGCGGCGCCGGACATATCGCGCTTCATGATTTCGTTGAAACCGACCGGCTTCAACGAGATGCCGCCCGAGTCGTAGGTGATGCCCTTGCCCACGAAGGCCAGGTTGGTCTGCGCCTCCGGGTGGCTGTAGGCGATCTTCACCAGCCGCGGCGGGTTGGCCGACCCCTGACCGACACCGAGGATGCCGCCGAACGAACCTTCCGTGAGCGCCTTGTCGTCGAGGACCTCGACCTCGAGCCGGTACTCCTCACCGACTGCCCGCACGGTAACGGCGAAGCTCTCCGGGGTCAGGTCGTTCGCCGGCATGTTGACGAGGTCCCGGCAACGGTTCACCTCCCGGTGGATCACCGTGGCGCGCTGTGCCCCGACCTTGGCGCTCGTGTGACCCCGGTGATCGGTGAGGATCGTCAGCTCACCGACAGGAGCCTTGGCGTTGCCGATCGTGCGGTACGCGGTGAAGGCGTAGGCGCCGAGGAGAGCGCCCAGGGCCACCGCCTGCGCGGCTTCGGCGGTCTCGACAGGAAGGGCCAGGGCGGCTTTCCCCATGCCGGCCAAGCTCCGGGCGGCCACACCTGCGGCCTCGCGAAGGTTCTCGGCATCGTACGCGCCGCTGTTGACGGCCTCGCCAAGGCCGACAGCGAGGACCACGCCGGCCTCGACGCCGTCGGGGGACGGCAGCTTGACCACCTCGCCCTCAGCACCGCTCACGCCGAGCCTGCCGAGGATCTCCACCAACGCACCGTCGAACGCCTCTGCTACTGTCTCCGCTCCGGGTGCCAGCACCGGCCCCTGAGGGCCCTTGGCGACACCGATCACGATGGCGTCCACTCGCAGCGACACCGCCGGGGAGGTGCTCACTGTCACTGTCGTCACTGAAGGACATCCTCTTCTTTCGTAGTCCGCGAGTTTTCGACGGCCGGATTCCGTCTACGCGTCATGCCGACACCGATGAGTACGACGACCATTCCGGCCGCGACCCGGACACTGAAACCCTCGTCGAGCACAACGGCCCCCAGCACCACCGAGACCACCGGCAGCAGGTAGCCGACTGTCGCGGCATTGGTCGCGCCCTCGTCCGCGATGATCCGGAACGTGAGGTGGAAGGTGATTCCGGTGGCGAAGATCCCCAGGATGACGACGGCGATCAAGCCCCGCTGGTCGGCCTGGACCGGCGCCAGGCCATCGATCGGCAAGGCCGGCGCCGTCAGCGCCGCCGCCGCGAAGAGTTGAGCCGTGGAGAGGGAGATCGTGGTGGCACCCTTCCCGACAAGATTTCGTCCCATGTAGACGAAGCCGATGGCATAGCTGGCCGCCGCGGCGACGATGGCGAACACCCCCCAGCCGACAGAGCCGGCATGCTGCCATGGAGCGAAGATCACCACGACTCCCGCGAACCCGAGAAGCAGCCCGCCCAGGCGGACCGGGTGGACCCCGCGTTCGGTGCCGATGACGATCCCGATCAGCAGTGACCACAACGGAGTCGTCGCGTTCAACACGCCGGCCACCCCAGAGTCAACGCTCTGCTCACCGATACTGAACAGGAAGAAGGGCAGAGCGTTGCAGAAGAAGGCGGCGACGAAAAGGTGTCCCCAGATTCTGCGCCCACGGGGGAGACGCTGACGCGCCCCAAGGCACAACGCCATCAAGGTGAGCGCCCCGAGTACACAGCGAGCGAAGGTGAGCTGGCCAGGAGACAGCGCCGTCAGAGCCAGTTTGATCCAGAGGAATGTCGATCCCCACAGCAGGGCGAGTACACCCACACGGGCCCATGCCCAAGTTCGTGCCGTCACCTGATCAGTCTCGGTAAGCTGCATGGATGAAGCAAATAAATCAAGTTCATCGATGCATGAGGTAGATACATGAGCGTGACCCTGCGCCAGCTTGAGGTGTTCACGGCCGTGATCGACCACGGTGGCTTCGGCGCGGCAGCCGACCACCTCCGGATGAGCCAGTCAGCCGTCTCCCACACACTCGCCGCGTTCGAACGCGCCACCGGAGCCCCGCTCGTGCGCCGTTCCCCCGCCATCACCGCAACCGTGCTCGGCGAGCTCCTCCTCCCGCACGCCCGCAGCGTGCTCGCGGCGGCACGCGCCCTGGAAGCCGCCATCGAGACCCACAACGAAAAGGACGCCACCGGCCTCGTTCGGGTGGCAGCGTCGCCGACCGTCTCCCACCGGCTCATTCCCGAACTGTTCGCGCTGTGGAGTACGGAGATCCCCGGAGTCGACATCCGCCTCTTCGAAGGCAGCGACGCCGAGCTCCAGGAATGGCTGGCGACCGGGGCCGTCGACGCCGCCGTGCTCATCGACCCCGACCCGTTCCCAGCGGGCGGTCTGCTGCTGGCCAGCGACGACTTCCGGGCCGTGCTCCGACGGGATCACCCCCTGGCGGCCAGCGGGCGCATCGAACTCGAGGACCTTCTGGCGGACCCGCTACTGGTGACCTCCAGCGGCTGCGAGCCCCAGATCAAGCACATGCACGCCACAATCGGCGCCCGCTACGCCCCCGCACAGAGGGTCCACGAGGTCACCACCCTCCTCGCCATGGTCGAAGCACATCTCGGCGTCGCGATCATGCCTTCGCTCGCCACCGCCATGCTCCCCGACACCCTCATCATGGTCGAGCTCGAACCGAGACTCGGCCGTCGGCTCGTGCTCACCGGCCCCACCGACCGGCCTTGGCATCCCCACGTCACACGGATGCGAGACATCGCTCGAAAGTACGCGGGGAGTCGCCGCGAGGCAGAGAGGGAAGACTCGAGCGCTAGTACGTGAGGTGGCGGGCCGGAACAATGGTCAAGACCTGTGGTTCGAATCGGCCGGTCACCGCTGGAGATGCTCGGCGACCTCGGATTCGTAGTGGCGCTGGTAGTCGTCGGCTGTCGTTGTCGAGGCCCATCCTCGCCATATCCGCGCGATCATGCGTTGCACCTGACCCTTCCAGCTACACATAGACGAACAAAAGTCAAGAATAGTGACGAAGATCGTCAAATGCTATACAAGGGGAGATCGTCGGAAGCGCCGTGGCGGCGCCCACGGAGAGGGAGTTACGTTGAACAATCTGCTTGCTCTGGAACCCCGTGAAGCAGGAACGAACGTGCTGGAGCCGACCATCGGCTTCCTCGAGACCGTCAGGGCGCAGGACGGGCGGCTGCAGATCGACAGCACCTGGACGTAGGCGGCTGACGGCACCCGGCCCGCTGTCGAGGCCGTGCTGAACTTCCTGGAGAAAGAGGTCGGGCATGCTCTTCCGGCGTGATGGCATCAATGTCTGAGGTGTCAGCAAGGGACTCCGAAGCCATCGAGAAAATCGTCGAAGAGCATGTCCGGACCGGCCATCGCACAAGCCTCGGACAGACGTGGCTGACGGTGTATCCCCATGGTGTCCCGCTGCTCGAACATGGCTGGAAACTGCATGTCTCCTCTCGGTCGGCAACCTACTCGGAGCTGGTCGAGAAGCTTGTTCCCCTGCTTCTGGCCGAGGGCTGCGTGTTCAAGCTCGCACGCTCGCACCAGGTCCTCGACCGGCTGAACAACGGATACAGTGCCCCGGCGAGCGTCGGGAAGGCGTTCACGATCTACCCGGACCAGCGGCGGATCCGTGGGCTGGGCCTGCAGTTGGCCGAACTCCTGCGTGGCCATCTGGGGCCGCGAGTGCTCAGCGATCGGCGGGTGGACCAGGACTCCCCGGTCTATTACCGCTATGGCCCGTTCAAGAAGGCCGACGATTCCGACGCGCGTGGACGGTTCGTCGCCCGGATCGATGGGCCTGGCGGGGAAGAGTTCGAAGGGCTCGCCGGCCTGCACTACGAGCAGCCGGCCTGGGTCGTCGATCCGTTCACCGGCCTGCGGCCGGATGAAGAGAGCACTCTGGAGGAACCGGCGGTTCTCGGCCACCACTACCGGGTTGTCGCGGGAATCTTCGAATCCGCGCGTGGCAACGTCTATCGGGCCGTCGACCAGCGCGACGGGACGAACGTCGTCATCAAGCAGGCCCGTGCTCTGGTGGACGAAACCGCGACCTCGGGCGACATCCGCATGCGGCTGCGCAACGAACGCCGTGTCCTGCAGGCACTCAAGGATTGCCCTGGTGTCCCGCGATTTCTGGATCACTTCCGGCACGGCCAGGACGAGTTCTTGGTGACGTCCGACGCCGGCCCGGTCAATCTCGCCGAGGACATCGCCCAGAACGGTCCGTATCCGATCGATGCGCATCATGGCGCCGGAGATCGGCGTCGCCTCGAAACGCTCGGCAGGCGACTCGCCCAGATCCTCCTAGATCTTCATGCGCGCGGCATCATCATGCGCGACCTCGCACCGAAGAACGTGGTGATCGACGGTGACCGGGTCAGCGTCGTCGACTTCGGCGTGGCCTGCTACGACGGCCTGCACCTCCCCGGAGGGACGCATGGCTACGCGCCGGCGCGGCAGCGGCGCGACGAGCCGCCACGAGACACCGACGACCTTCACGCCCTCGCCATGACGCTGCTGTTCGCGATGTGGCACATACGGCCGGTCACGCTGGGAGACGACTCCGGTCTGCCCCGCGAGCGTGCGCTCCAGGCCATCCGGTCCGCCTATGGCGAGGAACCGACCGGAATGATCGCCATCATCGCGGACCTGCTCGGCGACGAGCACGCCGCCCGAACCGCACTGCGGCGGCTCGCGGCGGGGGAGATCCCGATCCGGCGCACCACCGAGGTCGGGTGCACCGCCGTGGAGAGCACGCGACGGTTCCGGGGCCTGCCCGCGCCGCCGAACGTCACCCCCGAACTCGCCGCGGACATCGCCGGGAGCGTTCTCGCCGACGTGCTCGCCCAGGCCCGCCGTATCCTGGCCGACCCATCGGCATCCGCCTACGGCGCCGATGTCCACGCCGGGACGGCAGGCATCGGCCTCGAACTGCTGGAACATCTGGGCGAGCCCGGTGTCGCCGACTGCGTACACGAGCTGGCCGCCGTCACCGTCCGTGCCATGCCCGCGCACCCGCGGCCCGGTCTGTTTCGCGGCCGGACGGGGATCGACGTCTTCCTGATGCGGGCGCGCGAGCACGGCATCGCGCCACCCGAGGAGTATCTCGGCCCGTATGTGCCGGGCGCGGAGTGGGCCCCGGACGGGCTCGGGCTGATCACCGGGGCCGCCGGGGTCGGGATCGGCCACCTGTTGCTGTCGCGGCACGACGCCGACCCAGCCCATCTCGCCGTCGTCCGGCGATGCGCGGAATTCGTCATGGACGGCGGCGACCTCGGCTCGGAGGCCGACGATGCCCCGCCGCGCGACTGGGCGGCCATCGACTCATCCATGGGCCCGGCGCGCGGGCGCGCGGGCGTCATCGAGTTGCTGATCAGCGCCGGTACGCGTATCGGAGACCATCGTCTGCAGGCGGAGGCCGTCAAGCGCACCGAACGGCTGGCCGAACACGCCGGAATGTGGGCACGGCAGGCGCGCGAACGATCCGCGCCGGCGCCCGCCCTCTCCTGGTGCCGGGGCCTGGCCGGCATCGTGCCCACGCTGCTCCACGCAGGAACGGCGTTCGGCGATCCGGCGCTGATCCACCGCGCCAGGGATATCGGCACGGCGATGGAGCTCTTCATGCCTCGGATCGGCGTACTCGATCAGTGCTGCGGCGCGGCCGGCATCGGCAACGCGCTCATCGACATCGCCGTTCGCGACGGGGATCCACGAAGCTGGGACGCGGCACGCGCCGTCGCCGTGCAGATGCTGCTGCGCAGTGCCGGTCCGGCCGACCACCCGGTCTTCATCAAGGATCCGGGCGAGGCCGGAGCCGTCTCGCTGATGACCGGGCTGGCCGGAATTCTGGGCTTCTTCCGCCGTCTCGCCGTGCAGGGCGGCGACACGCCCCTTCTATCTGCCCCAGTTCCGGCCAAGGAGAGACTTTGAACGCACCCGACTTCCGCACTCTTGGAGGTCTCGACCGCCAAGGAACCGAAGACCGCCAGGAGGATCGTTTCGGTCCTCGCATCGGTGACGCGATCGGGGACATGCTGCGCGATGCCTACCGGGCATCTCTGACCTCGGACGCCGCCCCGATCCTCCAGATCATGGAACGCGACGACGGCCTGGTGAAGTCCCTTCCCGTCGCACCCTGGCTCGCGCCGATCGAGCAGTGGCCGAACGCGGAACGCCGAGCATTGGATCTGGTCAAAGGCAAGGTCCTGGACGTCGGCGCCGGCGGAGGACGAGCCGCGCGCGCGTTGCTCGAGCGAGGCCACGCCGTCACCGCGCTCGACACCTCC
Source organism: Nonomuraea sp. NEAU-A123 (assembly GCF_018603905.1). Lineage (GTDB taxonomy): Bacteria > Actinomycetota > Actinomycetes > Streptosporangiales > Streptosporangiaceae > Nonomuraea. The sequence goes on along the minus strand of NZ_JAHFZZ010000009.1, from coordinate 259,596 downwards.
AGTGGCGCGCTCGAGGTGTGCGGGCAGCAAGGGATACGGTCAGTCGTTCTCGCCACGGTTGACGAACACGCCGCGACCGGGGCGCGTTACGACAGCTTCCTGCTCCTGGGCGCCAACCTGGGCCTGCTGGAAAGCCGCGAGCGGGCACCGCGGTTCCTGCGGGCTCTGGCCGCGATGGCCGCACCCGGTGCCGTGATCGTCGGCCGAGGCAACAACACGACCGATTCCGTCGATCCACTGCACCTGCCCTACAACGAACGGAACCTGCGGGCAGGCCGCATCGCCGGACAGCGCACCATGCGGATCCGCTATCGCGACGTGGCGACACCCTGGTTCCATTACCTGTGCCTGGCACCACGCGAGCTCGCCGAACTCGTCTCCGGCACCGGCTGGGAACTTACCGACGCCACGTATGACAAGAACTCGACGGCCGACTACATCGCCATCCTCCGCCGCGAGGGCTGACCGGTTTGTCCCAGGGTTGGGGGTCGCGAAGCGCGGTGACGGACGAGGCCCCGGTTCCGGCGGGTGCCGGGAACCGGGGCCGGTGGGGGCTAGTCGGTGAGGAACAGTTCGATGACCGGTACGGCGACGTCGGGGCGTTGAACCGGCAGGTCGAGGGTCAGGACGTCCGGGGCCGGGGCACCGATCGCCGTGTTCGCGGCCGTCTGGGTGGGGTCGATCACGCGCGAACGGATCTCCGACGCGTCGTGCAGGAACTGGGCGTACTTCACCCGCCCGGCCAGCCCCGGCAGGTGCAGGTGGCGGAACGGCCAGGCGAACACGTGCAGATAGAGCCGATCACCCCGCTGCGTGTAGCGGCAGTCGGGAGGCGCGGTGAAGCCGCTGGGGCCGCAGCCGTAGATGGAGCGGGAGTTCAGCCGCATCCAGTCGCCGATGTCGCCGAGGGTCTGGCGGGCGCGCGGGTCGATCTGGCCGCGGCCGTCAGGGCCCACGTTGAGCAGCAGGTTGCCGCCCTTGGCGACGCTGTCGACCAGCATGCGTACGAGCAGGTCAGGGGACTTGTAGTCGAGATTGTCCCGGTCGTATCCCCAGCTTCCGTTGAGGGTCTGGCAGGCCTCCCACGGCACCTCGTGGCCGTCGACGGTCATCGGGCCGGCGGGCTGGTACTGCTCAGGGGTGACGAAGTCGCCGGGGATGTCGAGCCGGTCGTTGACGATGATCCCCGGCTGGAGCTCTCGCACCATCTCCAGCAACTCGGGGGAGCGCCAGTCGTCGGCGCCCTTGCCGCCCCACTCGCCCGGCCTGTCCCGGTAGGAGAAGTCGAAGAACAGGTAGTCGATCCGGCCGTAGTCGGTCAGGAGTTCGCGTACCTGGGCATGCAGGTAGTCGGCGTACTTGGAGACGTCGCGGCCCGCGGTGGCGGCCTTGTACGCCTCGTCATCGCGCTGCGGGTGGCGGGAGTCGACGGGGAACTCGGGGTGGTGCCAGTCGATCAGCGAGTGGTAGAAGCCGACCTTCAGCCCTTCGGCGCGTACGGCCTCCACGAACGGCGCGACCAGGTCCTTGCCCCAGGGGGTACGGGTCACCTTGTAGTCGGTGTGCGCCGAGTCCCACAGGCAGAAGCCTTCGTGGTGCTTGGTGGTGAGGACGATGTAGCGCATGCCGGCCTCCTTGGCCAGCCGCGCCCACCGCGCCGGGTCGTACAGGTCGGGGTCGAAGTGGTCGAAATACCGCTGGTAGTCCTCATCGGTCAGCTGCTCGCGGTTCTTCACCCACTCGTGGCGGGCGGGCAGAGCGTAGAGGCCCCAGTGCACGAACATGCCGAACCGGGACTCGGAGAACCAGGCGTGGTCCACGACATTCCTTTCAAGAGTTTTCACCGGCCGCCGAAACCGCTGGTCGCGATCCCGCGTACGAGATGTTTCTGCAGGAGGATGAGCAGCCCCGCGGTGGGCGCCATGGAGATCACCGAGGCGGCCATGATGAGGTTCCACTGGGTGCCCTGCTGGCCGAAGAACATCTGCAGGCCCAGCGGCACCGTGGCCTTCTCGTCCACCGAGTTGATGATGATCAGCGGCCACATGAAGCTGTTCCAGAAGTTGATGAACGTGAAGACCGCCAGCACCGCGAGCGCGGGCCTGATCAGCGGCAGCATGATGCTGGTGAAGACGCGCACCGCTCCCGCGCCGTCGATGCGGGCGCTCTCGGACATCTCTTCGGGGATGGTCAGGAAGAACTGGCGCAGCATGAACGTCCCGAAGGCGGTGAACGCCCAGGGGAAGATCAGCGCCTGGTAGGAGTCCACCCAGCCGAACCACTTCATCAGCATGAACATCGGCACGACCAGCACTTCCTGGGGGATCATCAGCGTGGCCAGGAAGACCAGGAAGACGCCGTCGCGACCGCGCCAGCGCAGCCGCGAGAAGGCGTACGCCGACGTGGCCGACGCCACCAGCACCACAAGGGTGCCGCAGACGGCGACGGCGAACCCGTTGAGCACGAACCGCCCGAACGGCAGGTACTCGAACGCCTCGGTGTAGTTCTGCCACCGGAACACCGACCCGAACAGGCTCGGCGGCGACCCGAACACCTCGTCGGGGCGCTTGAACGAGGTGGCCAGCATGTACACCAGCGGCGACAGGAACGCGGCGGCCACCAGGTAGAGCGCGATGTGCGAGATGACCAGCCTGACGCGGCGGACGGCGTGATCAGACATCGTAGTTCACCCACTTGCGCTGGCCGGCGAACTGCACCGCGGTCACGCCCAGGATCAGCACGAACACGATCCAGGCCCCGGCGGACGCGAGTCCGAACTGATAGATCGAGAACCCCTTGTCGAAGACGAACATCATGAGGGTCTCGGTGTCGTTGCCGGGCCCGCCGCCGGTCATCAGGAACGGCTGGGTGAAGATCTGGAACGACGTGATGAGCGTCATGGTCGTGGCGAAGAACAGCGCCGGGGAGATCATCGGCAGCATGATGCGGAAGAACTGACGCCATGGTCCCGCCCCGTCGATCTGCGCCGCCTCCAGGAGGTGCCGGGGGATGGCGTCCAGCGCGGCCGAGAAGACCAGCATGTTGTAGCCGAACCCCTGCCACACGCTCATCGCGACGACGGCGAACATGGCCCAGCCCTGCTCGCCGAGGAAGTTCGGCGCGTGCGTGCCGGTGGCGGCGTACAGCGAGCCGTCGATGAGCCCGTTCGGCTGGTAGATCATCCGCCAGACGACCGCGTTGGCCACCATCGGCGTGACCACGGGCAGGAAGAACACCACGCGCAGCGCCTTGCGGCCCTTGATGCGCGGGCCCATCCACACCGCCAACCCCACCGACACGATGAGGTTGAGCGGCAGGTAGAGCACCACGAACAGCAGCGTGTTGAGCAGCGCCCGCCGGAAGACGGGATCGGTGAACAGCGTCGCGAAGTTCTCCAGCCCGTTGAAGGTGCGCTCGCCCACCGCGGGCCACTGGAAGAACGCCATCACCAAGGACAACACGATCGGGAAGAGGGTGAACAGCGTCAACCCGATGAGGCTGGGCCCGGCGAACAGGGCCGCGGCCCGCCCATCACGGCGCAGACGGGGGGGTTTGGCGTCGTGGTGCACGTCGCTCCCTACGCCGGTGCCTGCTGTTGCACCTGGCTGAGTACTTCCGCCCCCGTGGACTGCCCGTTGAAGGCCTGGATGCCGTACTGGGCCAGCAGCTTCTCCACCGGGTCCCAGTTACTGGTCGTCCGGAACGGCTTCGCGGAGGCGTTGGCGGCGTCGAGGACCGGTTTGGAGCCCTCGAAGGCGTTCTCGTACCACTTGTTCTGTACGGACTTGCGCGCCGGATAGGCGCGCCCGACCGAGCCGAGCTGCCCGAGCACCTCGGCGCTGGTCATCGTGCTGACCGCCTTGAACGCCTCGTCAGGGTACGGGCAGGACTGGGAGATGCCGAAGCCGGACCCGGCCGAGTAGCTCTTGGTCCCGTTCGGACCGGCGGGGATGGTGGCCAGGCCCACATCGAACTTGGCCTTCGCCTTGAGCTCCAGAACCGACCAGGGGCCGTTCACCGACATCGCCACGTTTCCGTTGAGGAACTGGGTCTCGGTGAAGTTGTTGTCCACGCCGGGCACCTTGGGCGCTACGCCCTGCTTGGCGACCAGGTCCGCGTACCACTGGAAGCCGGCCTTCATCGGCTCGGTGGTGAGGGTGAGCTTGCCGGAGGCGTCCATCGGCTCGGCGCCCGTCTTGGAGAGGATCATCGAGAACATCCCCAGGGCCGAGGGGTAGGCCACGAAGCCGTACTTGCCGCCGGTGGTCAGCTTCTTGGCCGCCGACTCGAAGTCCGCCACGCTCCAGCCGACCTTCGGGTCCGGCACGCCGGCCGCCTTGAACATGTCCTTGTTGTAGGTGAGGATCAGCGAGCCGACGTCGTACGGCAGCGCGTACTGCTTGCCGCCCGAGGCCAGCCCGGCCATGATCGAGGAGTCGAAGTCGGCGATGTCGAGGCCGTTCTTCTTGATCAGGTCGTCCAAGGGGCGCATGCCGCTGACGTAGCCGCCCGTACGCAGGCTCTGCATGGAGACGATGCACGCCGCGCTGCCGCCGGCCAGTCGGGTGCCGAGTTTGCTGAAGTAGTCGGCGAAGGGTGCCGTCTCGAGGGTGATCTTGATGTTCGGGTACTTCTGGGTGACCTGGTCGGCCACCTTCTGCCAGGCATTTCGGTCCTCAGTTCCGGACGCCCACATCGACCAGGTGAGCGCCACCGCGCCGTTGCTCGCCTTGCTGCCTCCTGCCGAGTCCTGGCCGTCGCCCCCACAACCGGCCGTTAATCCCCCCGCGATGACCACCGCTGTTGCGATCGCCAATGATCTCCGACCGCCATGCATCTGCCTGCCCATCGCAGCTCCACTCAATAAGCTCGGGGCCGAGTTAATTGATTTGAAACTAGGGCGTAGCAATCCGTAATGTCAATGAGCTTGTGAGAGGAAATATCCGATGACTGCTCGCCGAACGGCCGGTCGCGGCGATCTGACTCGCGTGGAGATCCTGGCGCTTCTCGGCACGGCCGGCGCCCTGGACCGCCGCCAGATCGCGGCCCGGCTCAAGCTCGGCGACGCGACCGTGCACGAACACACGCGACGCCTATTGGCCAGCGGTTATCTACGGATTCTCGCCCCGCAGACCGGGGTGGTCGGCCGGCCGCGCATCCCCCTTCAGGTGGTGCCGGAGGCCGCCGCGACCATCGGCGTACGGGTGGCGACCGACCACCTCGTCACCGTCGTGGCGGGGCTGGATGGAGGGATGCTCACATCCGATGTATCGTCCTTCGACTGTCACGCAGACCCGATCCCTCAGCTACTCAGGGTCATCGGCCGGCCGCTGGCCGACCCCGCCGTGGGCCCCAGGCTCAAGGCCGCCGGCGTGGCCGTGCCGGCTGCCGTCGATGCGGGTTATATCCGGTTCTGTCCCCGCTTTGGGTGGAGCAACCTTCCTCTCGGTGAACGGCTGCGTGCCGCGCTGCCGATCCCGGTGCTCGTCGACAACGACCTCACGGCCAGCACCACCGCCGAACTCCTGTATCGGACGGGACGTGAGCACGACGACTTCCTGGTGCTCGGCATCGGCGACGGGGTGGGGATCGGGGCGGTCCTGCGGCGGCGGGTGCACCGCGATCCGAGCGGGCTGTCCGGCGAGTTCGGCCACACGCCGGTCGCCGCCACCGGCCCGCGCTGCGCCTGCGGCGCCCGGGGCTGTCTGGAGACGTTCACCGGCGACGACGGGATCCTGCGCGCCGCCCGTCGCGAGGGCCTCGCCGAGGCGAGCACCACCATCGAGGAGCTCCGCTCGCGATGGGTCTCCGGTGAGCGGTCACTGGCCGGAGTGCTCGCCAAGGTCGGCACCATACTCGGGCGGTCCGTCGCCGGCGTCGTCAACCTGCTCGGCACGCCCACCATCGCGGTCATCGGCGAGAACCACGTTCTCTGGCCGGGCCTGGAGCCCGGGTTCTCCGCCGTGATGCGGACCAGCCAGGTCACCGCGGCCTACCGCGCCCAAGTGATCGTCCGTCCTTGGAGCGACGCCCAGCACGCGCTCGGCGCGGCCAGTCTGGCGCTCGCCGCTCCGGAAACGCTTGCCATCGGGCCGCCCGGTACGTCGGGCGGGTGACCAGGCGGGAGCCCGAGGGCTCGCCTGTCAGACGCGGCTTGCGGATTTGTCATCATCGGCAGTGATCATTCGGCAGACGAAACTGATCTTGCGCCGGTAATCTTCCTTCGTCGTTCGCCGGACGCCGGGGAAACCCCGGTAGGCCGGTGACGTCTTCATCAACACAACGAAGATGAGGAATGCTCGTGATCCGACCCTTCAGGGCTTTGTTACCCGCAGCGGCCATCCTGCTGGCCGGCACCGTCGCGCTGCCCGCTGCCGCCGACGACGCCGCGAAGGCCGAAGCCGCCGTCGTACGGCCGGTCTCCGGCATCAGCCCGCTGACCGCGGGCTGCGGACTTCCCCCGGCCGACGGCTACACCCTGAACCCCAACACCGAAGTCCTGCCCACCGTGGCGCGGGACCCGAACCGTCCGCAACACCTCGTCACGGTGTACCAGCAGGATCGCTGGAACCGGTACGGCAGCAACGGCGCCGTCACCGCCGTGTCGGACGACTTCGGCCTGACCTGGCAGCAGTCCACGAACCTGCCCGCCTTCTCCCAGTGCAACGGCGGCACGAGTGCCAACGGCGGAGACTACGCCGTCACGACCGACAACTGGGTCACAGTCACGCCATCGGGTGCCGCGGTGGCCGCCTCGTTGTCGATGTCCCGCGCCGGCGACGTGACCGCCATCCTGGTGGCCCGCTCCGGCGACGGCGGCCGGACCTGGGACGCGCCCACCACCCTGCAGCGGGACGACAACCCGCAGTTCTTCAACGACCGCCCGACGGTGACCGCGGACCCGTACCACGCGGGCGTGGTCTACGCGGTGTGGGACCGCATCGACGACCAGTCGACCAGCACCACGCCGAACTGGGTACAGCCGATCTACCTGGCCAAGTCGACCGACGACGGACGTACCTGGACCAGCAGCAAGGTGTACGACGTGCCCACCAACGAAGGCGCCATCGGCACCCAACTGGTGCCGCTCCCGGACGGGACGCTGCTGATCGGCACGCACTACGAGACGAACACCGACGGCTCCACCCGGGTCATCCGCTCGACCGACGGCGGCAAGACCTGGTCGGCGCCGACGCTGAACGTCCCGGCCCCGCTCGCGGTGGGCCCCCGCATCCCGGACCCGGACAACTCGGGTGACCCGGTACGCAACGCCTCCCTGCCGCTGCTGGCCGCCCAGCCGGGCACCCAGGTGGTCAACGCCACCTGGCAGAGCCAGGAGGCCGACGGCACCTTCCACGTGGCCTACTCGCGCTCGGCGGACGGCGGGCAGACGTGGTCCGCCCCGATCCGCCTGGACAAGACGCCCACCGGTTCCGCCGCCGTGCCGGTCGTCGCCGCGTCCAAGACGGGCGCCGTGGCGGTCACGTACTACGACTTCCGCAACAACACGGCCGACCCGGCCACCCTGCTCACCGACATGTGGGCCGTGACCTGCTCGAGCAACTGCGCGAAGGCGGGGTCGTGGCGTGAGCAGCACATCGAGGGGCCGTTCGACACGCGGAAGCTCCCGTTGACGAGCGTGGGACGCCTGCTCGGTGACTACACCGGCCTCGTCTCGGTCGGCAACGCCTTCACGGCCGTGTACGGCGTCTCCACCGGCGATGCCGCCAACCCGGTGGACGTGCACAGCGCGATCTTCCCCGGCTGAGCGGTCGTACGCCGGCGGCGGGGTCCGGGCGAACCGGGCCCCGCCGCTACCTTCAGGTCACGTCGCGATGGAGCAAGGCCAGTGTCTGCTCCAGCTCCGCCTGCAGGATGCCGCTCGCCGCCTCCCCGTCCCCCCGCCTGATGGCGTCCACCAGCGCCGCGTGCGCGTCATCGCCCGGGTTGGGGTCGGTGTGCCGCAGGCCCAGCAGCTCCACCAGGTCCACCAGCCGTCCCCGCAGCCTGGGGGCGAACTCGGCGAACAGGTCGTCGAGCACCGGGTTGCGCGCCGCCGCCACCACCGCCGCGTGCAGCGCGATGTCCGCGTCCACGAAATCCCCGTCGTCGCCTCCGGCCGCCGCCCGCCGCGCCTGCAGGGCCGCCTCCAGTGAGGCGAGGTCATCGTCGGTACGGCGGGTCGCGGCCAGGCGGGCGGCCTGGGTCTCGACCATCATCCGCACCTCGTACACGTCCGTGATCGCGGCCCGCCGGAGCCGGGTGGCCCAGTCGTCGGCCGGTTCGGTGGCGATGACGAACACGCCGCTGCCCTGACGGGCCTGCACCAGCCCGGCGCCGGCCAGCGCGCGCAGCGCCTCGCGGACGGTCGAGCGGCCCACGCCGAGGGTCTTGGCCAGGGCGTTCTCGCCGGGGAGCCGGGTGCCGATCGGCCAGTGGCCGCCGGTGATCTGCTCGCGCAGGTGCTCGGTGGCCTGTTCGACCAGGGGAGTGGCGCGGAGCATGCCGAGCGGCATCGAATCAACCTCTCAGGTTGTCTGAGGACCTGTGTTGTGGTTAGTGTACCCGGCATGACATCACGCGGTCTCCTTCTCGGCTGCCGCGGCGGGGCCTGAATCGACCGGCACCCCGCCGCGGTGGCTCCGCGATGCCGGTCGAACCCCGTAGAACGACCGGGAAGGAAACCCCGTGCACGACTGGAACAGGCAACGCCCCAGCGCCATGCCGTACCACCGCTACCAGCCCGCCCACCGGCGCGTCGAGGTGCCGCTGACCGAGCGCGGCTGGCCCGCGCGGCGCATCGAGCGGGCCCCGCTGTGGGTGCCCGTGGACCTGCGCGACGGCAACCAGGCGCTGGCCGAGCCGATGGACCCGGGGCGCAAGCGGCGGATGTTCGAGCTGCTGGTGGCCATGGGCTTCAAGGAGATCGAGGTCGGCTACCCGTCGGCCAGCCAGACGGACTTCGACTTCGTCCGCGACCTGGCGGTGCCGGGCGCGGTGCCGGAGGACGTGACGATCGTCGTGTTCACGGCCGCCAGGCGCGACCTGATCGAGCGGACCTTCGCCTCCGTCGAGGGGCTGACGCGGGTCGTCGTCCACCTCTACACGGCGACCGCCCCCACCTGGCGCAACGTGGTGCTCGGCCAGGACCGGGAATCGTTGCGCGCCCTCATCAGGGACGCGGCCGGGCACGTCGCCCGGCTGGCCGACGCCCGTCCCGGGCCGCCGATCAGGTACGAGTTCTCGCCCGAGGTGTTCAACCTCACCGAGCCCGACTACGTGCTGGAGGTCTGCGACGACCTGACGGCCCTGTGGGACGCCTGCCCGGACCGCCCGGTGATTCACAACCTGCCCGCCACGGTCGAGATCGCCACCCCGAACGTCTACGCCGACCAGATCGAGTACATGCACCGCCACCTGGCCCGCCGCGACTCGGTGATCCTCTCGGTGCACCCGCACAACGACCGCGGCACCGGCGTCGCCTGCGCGGAGCTGGCGCTGCTGGCCGGGGCGCAGCGAGTCGAGGGCTGCCTGTTCGGCAACGGCGAGCGCACCGGCAACGTCGACCTGGTCACGCTCGCGCTCAACCTGCACTCGCAGGGCGTGGACCCGATGCTGGACCTCTCGGACATCGACGCGATCCGCCGTACGGTCGAGCACTGCAACCGGCTGCCCGTGCCCGACCGCCACCCGTACGCCGGTGACCTGGTCTACACCGCCTTCTCCGGCACGCACCAGGACGCCATCGGCAAGGGTCTGGCCCACCATGCCAAACGGGCCGCCGAGCTGGGCGTGCCCGTGGAGCAGGCGCCCTGGGAGGTGCCGTACCTGCCGATCGACCCCGCGGACGTGGGCCGCGACTACCAGGCGGTGATCCGCGTCAACAGCCAGTCGGGCAAGGGCGGCATCGCCTACCTGCTCAACACCCACCAGGGGCTCGACCTGCCGCGACGGTTGCAGATCGACTTCTCGTCGGTGGTCCAGCGGGCCACCGACGGCAGTGGTGCGGAGATGACGGCCGAGGAGCTGTGGCGGCTGTTCCAGGCCGCCTACCTGGATCCGGCGGACGACGGGCCGTACGCGCTGGCGGACTGGAGCACCGCGGAGAGCGGGCCGGGGGTCCACGAGTTCGCCGGCACCCGGCGTGACGGCGGCGGCGAGCTGCGGGGGACCGGCAACGGCCCGCTGTCGGCGCTGGCCGGGGCGCTGGGCGGGATCGACATCCTGCACTACGCCCAGCACGCCACCGGGCCGGGCCAGGACAGCCAGGCCGTCGCCTACGTCGAGGCGCGCGTGGGCGAGACGGTCCAGTGGGGAGCGGGCCGCGACACCTCCGTACTGACCGCCTCCGTCCGCGCGCTACTCGCCGCCGCCAACCGAGCCTCTGTCGGCCAGGAGGTCCCCTAAGCGACGCGGCGCGGCTTGGGGACCAGGGTCAGCGTGGGGACGAACCGCCCGTCGCAGCCCGGCACCGCGGTCACGTGCGCGGAGACCTCCCTGTCGCTCCGGACCCTGATGCTCGCGATGTAGAACGGCGTGAGCAGCGCCTGCGGTCGCCGCCGCCCGAGGCTCAGGTAGCCGAAACGGAACCACTGCGGCGTCAGCCAGGCCTCCATCCCGGCGAAGGACTCCGCCAGCCGGGCCACGACGTCCCGCGCGGCCTGGATCGGCGTCCGCACCCGCGGCTCCGCGACCACCGGGCCGCCCCCGTCGTCGGCGAAGCGGCGGGTCGACACGCCCAGCGACGTCACCCCGCCGCTCGCGCCCAGCTCCACCGTGGCCGACGCCCTGCCGTACACCGGAAGATCACGTACGTAGTGGCGGAACGCGCCGAGCGCCCGGCACAGACCGGGCTCGGTCCTCATCCCCGGCAGGTGGTCCCCGCCCGCCTTGATGCGCCACAAGCGCTCGAACAGCAGCTCGTCCTCGGCCGGGACGAGGGACGGCAGCCCGATCCGGTCCGCGGCGGCCCGGAGCATGCCGGTCAGTTCCGCGTCGCCGGGGTCGTTGTCGAAGACGTCCTCGAACGCCGGCAGGTCGAGATGGACGGTCATCGAGCCCGACGCGTGGAACCCCACGGCCCGCAGCCGGCCCGGCAGCCACACGGTGGTCCGGTCCTGGTGGGTCACCACCTCCAGGCGTTCGGCGGTGTCGTCGCGCAGGCCGGCGACGGCCAGGACGAAGTCCTCCAGGCGGCGCTGGACCGTGCTCGGCTCGGGCGCGGCGAGCCCCAGCACGCCGACCGTGGCCGGCACCTCCCCGGCCATCGAGGCGAGCTCTTCGGCGAGATCGTCGGCGTAGGGCAAAGCGGGCATGAAGGCTCCTCGACTCCGGCTGTTCTGATCAGCCCGGGGCAGGCGGGGCTGAGGTCACCGCGTCAGACCCTCAATGATCAGTACGCCGGAGCAAGGGCCGCGTCAGGACGGTACCTAGGGATGTCCCTAGTCCAACGGCCGCGGGCACCATGCCGAGGCTTCTTTCGTTCTCCGAGTATCCGGCGGGGGAGGTCACTGAGCCATGGATCTCGATGATTTTCTGGATCGCCACCCACATGCGGCTTTTCCGGTCGCCGCCACGTTCATCGGACTTGCTCCCGCGGTCAACCTGCCCGAGCTGGCCTGGTACGGCTCCCGGTTCTGGACGGGCGCGGTGATCGGAACAGTCCTCGCGATCGGGCCGACGGTGTTGATATGTGTGCGCCGGACGCGCGCCTGGGGAGGGGCCGTCCTCTTCCTTGCCGCCGCAACCGCCGCCTTCGTATGCCTGGCGCCGAGCGAGAACCCTTATGCCGAAGCGGGCGTCGTGGAGTTACGGAGCTCGGCTGCCACATTCCTGGTCTGGAGCAGTGCCGTCCTGTTCGGCATCGGCATCGCCGCGGCCCTCAGGACGGATCGTGGCGCGGGGCACCTGGCCTGGGTGGAGACTTCCGGGACGGACTACAGGGCAGCGTGCGGCTGCGGCTGGCGCGGCGAGATCGGTGCGGAGACGGCGGCCTTCGGTGCGGCGGGCGACCACGCCAACCGGGTTTCGCTCCAGGTGCAGCCACCTCAGGAGCCCTGGTAGAGGATCGCTTCGTCAGGGAGACAGGTGGCGGGCGCAGTCGTCGCGATAGCGCAGCACCAGCTCGCGGATCCGCTCGGGGTCGGCGAGCACGGCCCGCGACACCGAGGGGACGACCGCCTGCCGTACGGGAGCGAACAGCCGGGCCAGGTCGGCGGGAGCGGCGCCCTGCGCGCCCAGGCCCGGCGCCAGGATGGGGCCGTTGAGGTGCTCCAGCGGATGGTCGAGCGCGGAGAGGTTGGCGCCGATGACGACGCCGACCGGGCCCAGCGGGGTGCGCCCCGCGTTCGCCGCCGTGGCGCCCGCGAAGATCTCGTCCGCGACCGCCGTCTGCAGCGCGACGGCCTCCGGATTGGAGGTGCGCGCCAGGACGAAGACGCCGGCGTCGTTGGCGATCGCCGACGTGATCGCACCCTCCAGCGAACCGAAGCCGAGGTATGGACTGAGCGTCACGGCGTCGACCGCGAGCGGGCTGCCCTGGTCGAGGTACGCCTCGGCGTAGGCGGCCATCGTGCTGCCGATGTCACCCCGTTTGACGTCGAGGATCACCAGCGTGCCCGCCTCGCGCAGGTCGGCGATGACGCTCTCCAGCACGGCGATGCCCCGGCTGCCCCAGCGCTCGTAGAACGCGGACTGCGGCTTGACCACCGCCGCCACGTCGCCCACCGCGTCCACCACGGTACGGCTGAACCGCTCCAGTCCGGCCGGGGAGTCGTCGAGCCCCCACGCGGCGAGCAGCGCTGGACTGGGGTCGATGCCGACACAGAGCGGGCCGTACTTCTCGAGCCTGGACAGCAACCGGATCCCGAACGACTCATTCACCACTGGACTCCCCTCGCGACGTACGCAGACTATTCGCGCCGGTCGAAGGCAGGAAGCTTTTCGACCATGGCGATATGGGTTGCCTCTTCCCGCCGTCAGTCTTCCAGAGTCCGCCTCCGGGGTAGATCAGCAGACATGTACGAGATCGCCCACCGCACGCTGACGCTGCGCACCGAGCCGCTACGCGAGGTCGTCGTCACGATCGGGCTGCCGATCGAGGAGCCGACGGGGGAGTGGTCGTGCCCTTACCGGATCGACGGGCTCGCCGGGTGGGAGCACGATCGCAAGGTCACCGGCGTCGACTCGCTCCAGGCGCTCGAACTCGCCATGGCCATGGTCCGCGCCGCGCTCGGCGGCTCGCACGAGGCCAAGGAGGGGTGGCTGAGCTGGGACGACGAGCCCGCCGACAGGCGCCCGCACACGGTGTACGTCCGGTGGGAGAAGGAGCACGACGTCGCCTACATCGCGATGAAGCACGAAATAGTGCCAGGAGAGGCGGTACGGCAGACCGTATCGGAAGACGTCGTGCTCGACTACGGAGAGTCGGGAGAGCTGCTCGGCGTGGAACTGCTCAACGCGACCACGTCGATGCCGTCCGAGATGCGCATCTGAACGCCCGATTTAATAGTGGGGTGACCCCACCTCGTATCGTGGCAACAGATCTGGACGGCACCCTCCTCGACTCCACCGGCACCGTGTCCGCACGCACCCGCCGCGCCCTGCGCCGCGCGCGCGAGGCCGGAGCCGACATCGTGTTCGTCACCGCCAGACCGCCACGCAGTGTGGACCCGATCGCCGCGATGGCCGACGTCACCGGCACCGCGGTCTGCAGCAACGGGGCGATCGTCTACGACCTGGACACCCGCGAGGTCACCAGCACGTACGCGCTCGACCCCGCCGCCGCCAGGAAGCTGACCGAGACGCTCCGCGAGGCCCTGCCCGGTGTGGCCTTCGCGGTGGAGACGGGCCGGCAGATCCTGGTCGAGCCCGGCTACACCAGGCGCGTCCTGCCGGACCTGCCGTACACGCGGGAGGTGCTCGTCGCCTGCGACGAGGACGAGCCGATCGTCAAGCTGCTGGCCTGGTCGCCGGCGCACGCGGTCGACGAGATGTTCACCGCCGCGGTGGCGGCCGTCGACGGCGAGGCCGAGGTGACGCACTCGGGCGGCACCGGGCTGCTGGAGATCAGCGCTCCCGGGGTGACGAAGGCGGGCACGCTGGCCGGGCTGTGCGCGGAGCGGGGCGTGGATCCGGCCGAGGTGGTGGCGTTCGGCGACATGCCCAACGACCTCGCGGTGCTGGCCTTCGCCGGGGCGGGGTACGCGATGGCGAACGCCCACCACATGGTGATGGCGGCCGTCGAGCGGCGCACCTTGTCGAACGACGACCACGGGGTGGCCGCGGTTCTGGAACGCCTCTACGCCTGACAAGGCGCCTCCGTACCGTGACCGGCTTGTTATGCCTCGCGTGTATCACCGCAGTAGGGCGTGACTCTTTCTCCATACGGGAAAGAGACGGAGGCCACCGGATGCTGACCATCGACTACGAGAGCGAACCGTACGCCGCGGGTGACCGGGACGGGCTGCCGTCGCGCGACCTGATCTTCCCCCAGCCGCTGCTGGACCGCTACGGAGCCAAGGTCCTGGACCCGGCCACGGCCGAGCTCGACGCCGGCGAGAGCCGTCCCGCCCCGACCGTCTACCGCTCGGACGTGCTGCTGATCCCCGTCCAGGTGCTGAACTCCGACGCGGGGTTCGCCTGGATCACCAGCACCCTCGCGCAGATCCATCTCACGATCGAGGTCTCCGGCCTGCGGGACGGTCACCGTCCCGGTGAGGAGCACGATCGCGGTGGCGAGGCGCCGAGCTGGCATCCCGCCGTGCTCAAGGTCGCCCCCGGCGAGACGGACGTGGTGATCGACGCGTGGCGGGCGCTGCGGACGCTGCGCCGCGCGCTGCCGGGCTTCTCCGACGCCCCCGGGCAGGCGCCCGTCAAGAACCTCCTGTCCAGGATCGCGCTGGACCACCTGCTCGTCGGGTCCGCGTTCGTCGGCGTCGGCGCGGCCCTGGACATCGGCGGCGAGCCCGCCACGAGCGGCCACGGAACGACCGGCGGCGCCTACGCCACCCCCATGGCCGGATACGCCAGAACCCCGGTGAACGTCGTGGGCGGCCCACCGGCACGCAGACCCGCCGCGAACATAGGCGGCCGGCGCCCCGTGATGGTCATCCCCGACACCGGCCTGCCGAAGCAGTGGCACGCCTGGTTCCGGCCGGTGACGGACCCCGACGCGTTCCTGTCCGTCAGTGACGCGGCACAGCAGCGCATCCAGCTCGCCGTCGAGGCGAGCCAGCCGAACCCGGGCGCCGAACTCGTCGGGTACAAGGAGAACGCCGACCCGCCCAACCCCCTGCTCGGCACGCTGAACACGCACACCGGGCACGGCCTCATGGAGGCGGGGCTGGTGTGCCAGGTCGCCCCCGACTCGCGAGTACTCATGATCAGGGTCATGCAGGCCGACGGCGTGGTGCCGGAGGAGGCGCTGCACGCCGCCCTGGACCACCTGCTGGACGAGATCGCGCAGGGCGGCTTCTACGACGTCGTGTCCCTGTCGCTCGGATACACGCACGAGACGGCCGACGACCCGCTCCACACGCCGCCGCTGCTGGCCAAGCTCACCCAGCTCCGGCGGCGCGGCGTCATCGTGGTCGCCTCCGCGGGCAACTACGCGTCGAGCCGCGCGTTCTGGCCCGCCGCGGGCGCCCTCGACGGCGAGAACGACCCCGACCTCGCGCCGATGCTGGGAGTGGGCGCCGCGAACCCCGACGGGACCATCGCGATCTTCAGCAACGAGCACGAGGCCATCCGGTGGCACGTCTCGGGCGCGGTGCTCGTCAGCACCTTCCCGCCCGGCGTCAAGGGCGCCAGGACCGCCTCGCTCGAACTGACCGGCCGGGCCTCCTACGACAGCGACAACCACCAGAGCCAGTTCGCCACGTGGAGCGGTTCGTCGTTCGCGGCGCCCGTACTCGGAGCCACGATCATGCAGCTGTTGATCCAGGACCACCAAGCCGTCGACCTGGCGAACACCGACCGGCAGGTGGCGCTCAAACGCGCGCACGCCGTGGTCGCCAGGCTGAAGAACGGCGACATCCCGACGATCACACCGGTGTGATGGCCGCCGACCTGAGACCGGAGCCCGTTCCCGCCGATCGGCGGGAACGGCTGGCGGGCCTGCTCCAAGAGGCCAAGGACGGCCGGCGTGAAGCACTGAACCTGATCGCCGCCGACCTCACACCGCTGCTGTGGCAGGTGGTCAGGCGCCAGGGACTGGACCGGGAGGCCGCCGAGGACGTCATCCAGACGACCTGGCTGAGGCTCCTGCGCCACCTGAAGTCGATCACCGCTCCCCGCGCCCTGATCGAATGGCTGGTCACGACCGCGACCCGCGAGGCGTGGCGGGTCCAGGCGACGCAGCGCGACGCCCAGCCGGTGAGCCCCACGGCGTTCGACGACGTACCGGATTCCGACACCCTGCCGGAGGAGCTCGTCCTGCGGAACGAGCGGCACCAGGCGCTCTGGAACGCCATGGCGCGGCTGTCGGACTCCTGCCGCGATCTGCTGCGGCTCGTCGCGTTCGTCCGCCGCCCGAACTACGAGGCCGTGGCCCTCACGCTGGGCATGCCGAAGGGCAGCATCGGCCCCACGCGCGGCCGCTGCCTGGCGAAGCTGCGCCGACTGCTCGCCGAGGACCGTGGCTGGAGCGTGTCATGATCCCTCCGGATGACCTTGACCCCACTGACGAGTTCATCCTCGATGAGATCAGGAGGATGTTCTCGGTGCTCGACCCCGTGCCCGAGACGCTGGTGGAGCGGGTCCAGTTCGCCCTGGACCTCGAATCGGCCGACGCCGAGATCCTGCGGCTGAGCGAGGAACTCGGGCTGCGGGCGGGCGTCCGCGGCGGCGAGGAGAGCCGGACGATCACCTTCGAAGGCGACGCCCTCACGATCATGATCAGCGTCAGCGTCCAGACCCAGCGCCTGGTACGCCTGGACGGCTGGCTGGCCCCGCCCGGCGACCACCTGGTCGAGCTGCGCACCGCCGAGGGTCCGGTCGTGGTCAGGGCTGATGAGCAGGGCAGGTTCGTCGTGGACGAGGTGATCCGGGGCCTGGCCCAGCTCGTCGTACGACCGGCACTGGACGTTTCGGGGGAGGCCGCGATACTGGCGGTGACGCCCTCCATAGTCCTTTGAGCGCTGGTGAATCCCTCCGTGAGCAAGGTCACCGCAGACGGCTCTGAGATCTACGAGCGGGTGGCCCGCCTGCACGGGCTGGCCGTCGCCGCGACCGACGACGGCCACCCGGGGCTGGCCGCGCGGCGGCTGCGGCAGGGCTTGGCGCTGCTGCGCTGGGAGACCGGCGCGCCCCCTGAGACCGGGGATCCGGAGCGGGCGGCGCTGCTCGCCCGCCTCCTGACCAGCCTCGCCCACGCCGAGGCCGAACAGGGCCACTCCGCCCGCGGCACGGAGCTGCTCGACGAGGCGCAACGATGGGCGCCGCCCGCCGAGCTGGCGATCGTGCAGGGTCAGCGGGGGCTGATGTACCTGCGTACCGGCCGTACCGCCGAGGCGCTCGAACTGCTCGACCTCGCCGTGCCGCGGCTGGCCCGCGGCGTGGAGCTGGCCAGAGTGCTGCTCAACCGGTCGGTCATCCACCTCATGACGGGCAAGGTCGGCCTGGCCCGCGCGGACGCGCGCCGCAGCGCCGAGCTCGCCAGGGCCCAGGGCCACGAGGTCATCGAGGCCAAGGCGCAGCACAACGACGGCTACTGCGACCTGCTGCTGGGCGACATCCCGACGGCTCTGGCGGTGTTCGGCGAGGTGGAGCGCGCCTACCGCCGGGTCAACCCGGGGTTCCTGCCCGTACTCGCGCTGGACCAGGCCAGGGCGCTGCTGGCCGCCGGTCTCGCCGACGAGGCCGGCCGTACGCTCGACGGGGCGCTCGACGGGTTCCGCAAACAGCGGCTGATGCAGGACTACGCCGAGGCGGAGCTGGCCCGCGCGCAGGCGGCGCTGCACGCCGGGCGGTTCGCGGAGGCGCGCGCCTGGGCACGGCGGGCCGAGAACCGCTTCCGCCGCAGACGCAGCCCGGCCTGGGCGCTGCGAGCGGAGCTGATGCGACTGCGCGCGGACCTCGCCGGCCCCGCCAGACCGGGGTCGCGTGGCGCGCCCGATCAGATTGCCAGGCCAGGGGCGGTCGCGCGGAAGGCGGGGGATCTGGCGGCTAGGTGTGCCGAGCTCGGCCTGCGGGACGAGAGCGAGATGGCGGCGCTGCTGGCGACCAGGGCGCTGGTCGCCGCCGGAAACTTCGCCGAGGCGGAGGCGCTCTGGAGCCGAGCCGAGCCCGTTGTAGCGCGGCCGGGTTCCGGTGACGCGCCGCTGGAGGTGCGGCTCGGCTCCGGTTCCCGCGCCGCGCCGCTGGAGGTGCGGTTGATGCGGCGGCTGGCCGAGGCTGAGCTCGCCAGTGCGCGGGGGCTGCGCGGTCAGGCGTTGCGGCGGGTCCGTTCGGGGCTGGCGCTGATCCACGCGCATCGCGGCCGGCTGGGCAGCCTGGACATGCAGACCGGCGTCACCGCGCTGGGGTCCGACCTCGCGGCCGCGGGCCTGGCGGCGGCGCTGGCGAACGGCTCGGCGCGGCTGGTGTTCGAGTGGTCGGAACGCTGCCGGGCGCAGGCGTTCCGCTTCCCGCCGATCCGTCCCCAGCACGACGAGCCGACGGCCGAGGCGCTGGCCGAGCTGCGCCACCTCGCCCAGCAACTGCACGCGGGCGAGGCGGCGGCGCGCCGCGACCCGGAGATCCGCAGGCGCTGCCTGGAGCTGGAACGCCTCATCAGGGAACGCGGCTGGCAGCTTCCCGGAGCACGCGAGAGCCTGGCCCCCGCCTCGACCGGCGTGGTCGAGGCCGAGCTGGCCGCCGCCGGTCTCGCGCTGGTGAGCCTGCTGAACGTCCGCGGCAGGCTGCTGGCCCTCGTCCTGGGTGCCGGGCGGTGCCGTCTCCTGGAGCTCGGGGCGTACGCGCCGCTCGCCGAGGCCGTACAGCGGCTGACCGGCGACCTCAACGCCCGCGCCGGGCGCAACCTCCGGCCGAACCTGGCGGCGGTGATCGACGCGTCCCTGCGACGGCAACTCGCCACCATCGCCGACGGGCTGCTCACGCCGCTACTGCCGTCGCTCGCCGAGGCACACGGGATCGTCGTCGTCCCGACCATGGCCCTGTCGGCGATCCCCTGGGGCACGCTGCCCGGCCTCGTCGGCAAGCCCGTGGTGGCGGCCCCCTCCGCCCAGGTCTGGGCCGCCGCGCAGCGGGCCCGCCTGTCCAGCGTCGCCGACGGCGAACCGCCGCTCCTGGTCGCGGGCCCCAACCTCACGGCCGTGGAACCCGAGATCGAACAGATCGCCGCCCTCTACCCCAAGGCGCAGCAGCTCACCGGCTCCGCGGCGACCGTCGCGGCCACCCTGGAGGCGCTCGACGGCGCGTCCATCGCCCATCTGGCCGCCCACGGGCACCACGAGCGGGAGAACGTCCTGTTCTCCCGACTCATACTGAGCGACGGACCGCTCATGGCCCACGACGTTCAACGCCTGCGTACGGCGCCGCGCCACGTCGTCCTGTCCGCCTGCGACATCGGACGGCTGGTGGTACGGCCCGGCGACGAACTGCTCGGTTTCACCGCCGCCCTGCTCTACATGGGCACGCCGACCGTCGTCTCCAGCGTGGCCAAGGTGCCCGACGAGACGGCCATAGCGGTCATGGCGGCCTACCACCGGCAACTCGCGCTCGGCCTGTCACCGGCGGCCGCGCTGGCCGCCGCGTCGGCGTCAGTGGGGGAGTCGTCGTCCACGTTCGTGTGCTTCGGCGCGGGCTGACGCGCCGCGTGTGAACTCACTCGACCCTCCAGTCCTCCTCCCGCGGTGGATAGGTGAACGTCTGGGTGTCGGCCCAGCCCTGCGCGACGATGTGGTAGTCGTGCGCGGCCTCGCTGGCGGTGTGGTCAGGGCCGATGTCGACCGTGTCGGCGATCGCCCAGGCTCCGTTGATCTTCTGCTCGATGACGTAGAGGAACTCGTTGAAGCCCAGGGAGGAGGACACGAACGTGTTGACGATGGTGAGAGAGCGGCGACCCGCGGTCAGGGTTCGCGGGATTTCGACGATCTGCTCCCGCCATTTGTAGGTGCTGTCGCCGGGCAGTTGCCGCCACGTCCCGGCCGGGTCCCCGTTCACGGTGATGGTGGCGTATTGCCGGGCGACGCCCGCGTCCAGGCGGCGGATCAGCCGCACTCCGCTGTTGGCGGGATCGACGGTCGCGGTGAACCGGCTCGACCCGCCGGCGCTGAACGCACGGCCATCGTCGCTGACGATGCGACCGGGACTCACAGGGCTGCCGGAACCGTCGGACGCGATGCCTTGTGACGCTCCCCGCTGATCGATGATGACGCTCAGGCCCCCCGCGGTCGCCAGCGCGGCCAACGCCGCCGACACCGCGGCTTGGCGCCAGCCTCGGCGGGGGACAGAGGTCGGCCCTGCCTCGCTCGGCCCGGCTGTCCGGGTGGCGGGCGCCGCGTAGCCGGGGGTGGGATCCGGCTCCGTCCCGGCGGGCATCCGGGCGACCCGTACCCGCTCCCATGCTCTTTCCCACGCTGGAAGCTGATGTTCGGGCACCCGGCACGCCCGTAGGAAAGCCACCATCAACGCCTTCTTGGGGAAGCGCCGACCGGCCAGCATGTCCGCACAGGTCGCTCGTGGCAGCCGGGTGCCGCCCGCCTTGTCCGCCCGCAGTTGCAGCTCCCGCAGTGACGTATCGGCCCGCGCGAACTGCTCGGCCAGTAACCTCACCAGATCCTCGTGACAGGTCACCGCGTCCAGCCCGGATCGGGACGCCTGCCTGACGATTCGGGGATCCTCGTCACCTTCCGGATAGTCGCTCATCGCCTCCAACCCTTGCCCTCCCTTGCCCGGGCCGTTCAGCCTCACCGACCTGTTCCTGTCGCAAAGTGTACGAGCGATTACTGAGCGTGTCCGAGGGATGGCGGCGGCGGCGATCTGCCGTCCGGGCCTGGCCGCCGGGTGGCTCGATTCCGTCCGAGTCCGTCCGAGCTCCTGTTGGACACCTCCGTTGTGCGGCTTCGCTGGCTCTCAACGCGGCGAACCCGCCGCACCTGACGGAGCAGAAAGGCAGACCACCACCATGATGATCCGCAATGTCGCGGCCAACGCCCTCCTGAGCGCGGCCCTGTTCGGCGCCCTCCCGGGGGCCGCGGCCACCGCCACCCCAGCCCAGGCGGCGGCCGAGGAGTGTGGCGTCCGGAGCGACGGCAGGCTCTACTGCGGCAACACTCCGAACGTCACCCTGTCCTACGACGCCTCCTACCAGACCGCGGAGACCGGCGTACTGACGAGCGGCTTCAGCTGGTTCCAGTGCTGGGTCGAGGGAGGCCCGCACGCCGGCGGCAACAGCATCTGGTACCTCGCCGCGGGCGACAAGGCGGTGCCGCCCTACCGGGGCTGGGGCTTCCTGCCCGCCGTCCATGTGGCCACCGCCCACGACCCCGCGCCGGGCCTGCGCGAGTGCACCCTGGCCGACTACGAACTCGTCGGACCGTGACGCCGCCGAGGTTGTTCTCGAAGATCCAGACTTCACCGAAGGAGATATACCGATGAACAAGCGTCAGGTCATCGCCATGACCATCGCCACCGCGGCATTCGCGCTGCTCGGGCTCGCCCCGCCCGCCGCCTCCGCCGACGCCTGCGGGGTCGATCCGCACGATGGCAGGCTGCACTGCACCAACGAAGGCGGAGCCCCCGTGTTCCACGAGCCCCGGCCCGTCGACGACGTGGACTTCCTCGACACCACGCAAAGCTGGTTCACCTGCTGGACACAGGGAGAGCTCCATCCGGGGGGCAACACCACCTGGTACGGAACCGTCGGCGACAGGTTCGGCGCCTTCGGGTACGTGCCGGCCTCCGTGGTGCACACACCAAGCGCCTTCGACGCCGACCCCAGCAGGTACGGCCTGCGCAGGTGCTGAACCTGCTCCCCTTTAACCGGTAAGTGAGCAGACCGGCGGCTGGTGAGCTGGCCTGAGCCGAACCGCTCAGGTTCACCAGCCGCCCTGCTCCACACGGGCACGCCGACCGTCGTCTCCAGTGTGGCCAAGGTGCCAGACGAGAGGCCGGCCAACGCGGCCACTACCTCGTCACTCACCTCGCGGACGACGTCTTCGCATTGATGTTCGTCACGTTTTGGACTCTCTTTATCGTTGCGTTGGTTAGGGGCCTCCGACAGCGCCGTGTTCTTAAGTACACGGACGCGGTGAGAGCCACGGAACTCACCGGCCGTGTCCGCCAACTCAAGGTGCGTGGGCGTGAGGCGTACGCGATCCAGCTTGTTCAGGACGAACTCGCGATGCCGGCGAAGCTGGCCCGTTCATAGGTGAAATCCATCTAAGAGCACAGTTGGTCATCGGCGCGGTCTGCGAGGCCGGTACTGCGCTTCGGTGGTGGCAGGCAAACGCGTTGGGCCGTTTGACCGCGAATTCTGTTAGCTCGATGACGGCGGGCTGTCGCGGCGTACAACTCCTGGGGTAGAGCCGATGGCGACGAGCGTCGGATGCCGAGGCGCCGTGACGGCAAGATCCTTGAGACCTCACAAGGTCGAAGGAGAGTCGAATGGTCACCCAGGTCGCCAAGGGCAGCGGGTATCTGACCGCGTTCAAGGTCATCGCCACGCTGAACACGCTGTCGGTGCTCTTCCAGGCCGTAACGGCCGGCCAACTGCTCAGCGGGGGATCGGCGGGGTCGCACGGGATGGGGGCGCTGGCCGTACACGTGCTGGAGCTGGCGCAGCTCGTCGCGGCCGTGCTGGTCTGGCGGCCGGGACGCGGCGCGGGGTGGCCCGCGCTGGTCGGGCTGGCGATACTGCTGCTCGGGTTCGTACAGTCCGCGATGGGAGGGTCGGGTGTACTGACCGTGCACGTGCCGCTCGGGATGGCGGTCTTCGGGCTGAGCGTCTGGCTGCTGGTCTGGGCTTGGCGCCGCTGACGCTCAGCACGAACTTTCCGTTCCGGCGGCGGGTGGGAATCAAGGAGCAGAGGTTCAGCGGCGCTTTCGCCACGCGAACGGCGTGATTTCGATACGCGTGTGAACGGAGCCGTCCCACTTCACCTGCACGCCGTGAGCGGCGAGGGTGTCACATACCTCTCGTGCGATGCTGATGCTCGCCGCTTCGCTCTTTGTCTCGTCGTCCTCAAAGGCGCCGAACGCCAGCATCAGCCCTTCGCCTTGAACCCCGGACTCGAGGTCCTGGCCGTGATAGAAGACCGCGCCGCGTGGTTTATCCGGCAACTCCGAGGCGGCCTCGTGCGCGTCGCTCCAGCCGTCGGACATCGTGTAGCCCGCGTTCTGCAACGCGACTATGCCGCGTTCGTTCAACTGCTCGAATGCCTCGTCGATGGCATCGTTCACGGTGGGGGTATGCCAGGTGTCCTCACGCGCCTGTTGCTGCCGGAACAACTCTTCCGCGTACGCCTTCAGCTCATTCAACAGGTCTTCGTCGGTCGTTTCGTCCGCCAGCCAATCCTCTATATCCCATTCGTCATCAAAACCACCTAAAACCGCAAGTTCGATCTGCTCCCGCAAGAATGCGGTTTCCGAGTCTGACGCATCCAAGCCGTCGTCGCCGGTTTCACTGCTGTCGTCATGCATGCCAGGAACCTACATGATCACGCCGACCATCCGCGTCCGTGCCGTCGAGGAGACGCAGGGGAGCGTGCTCTGGGGCGGCGGTCACAGGTCGCCGTGTCTGGCCAGGTGGTCGGCCTTGCGGATGGGCTCCGGCAGGCGGTGGTACGGCGAGAGCCGCAGGACCTCGGCGCAGGCCGTGTCGAGGGTGATGCGGTGCCCCTGCGACACGTACACCGGCTTGACGTCCTGCTGCGTACGCAGGGCGCGGCCAACGGTCGAGCCGTTCAGGTCGATCGGCGTCCACGCGCCCCGAGCGGGGGCCGGGGCGTCGTGGGTGCCGACGAAGTGGGTCTTGCCCACGCCGATCGCGGGCAGTCCGGTCAGTACGCCCAGGTGGCACGCCAGGCCGAACCCGCGCGGATGCGCCAGACCGTACCCGTCGCAGACCAGCAGATCAGGGGTGACGGTAAGCCGCTCCAGCGCCTCCACCAGCGCGGGCAACTCGCGGAAGGCGAAGAGCCCCGGCACGTACGGGAACCGCGCCTTGCCGCGCACCACCACTTGCTCGACCACCACGAGACCGCCCGCTGCGCGACCGTCCGTGGCGCTGCCTGTGGGTGCGGTTGCGGAGAGCACCACCACGGCGGCGGCTACGTCGTCGTCGCCGTGGTAGTGCACGTCAAGGCCCGCCACCAACGTGAACTCGGTCGGACCGGTCAGCTCGACGTGAAGCCGGAGGCGCTCCTGGATCGCCTCTGCCTCCTCGACACTCGTTGGCCAGGGGTGAAGCTGGTTTACACGCACGCGGCCCAACCTATGCCGCATCACACAGGGATGCTGGATCTTGAGAGGCTATCCGCGGCTGATGGTCCATGCCCCGTCCGCTGTGACGGTGGCATACCGGGTACCTGACGGCAGGACGACCCGGCCCTTGTAAGTGCCGATCTTGTTGACCAGCAGGTTCAAGTACTGGCCGCGATTGTCGAGCGCCCACACCGCGAAGTTGGATTCGCCGCTGTGGCGGATCGTCAGGCGACGCAGGCCCTTGCTGGCCGTGGTGAGTCGCAGGACGTCCGAACCGGACCCCTTAGCATTGATCGTCCAGTAGCGGGCCTTGCTGATCGGGAGGACCTGGAGGGTCCAGGCACCGTCGGCGGTGACGCTCAAGGAGCGGATCTTGTTGAGGCCGTTGACGTTGAACGCGGCCGTGCCCTTGTAATCGCCGATTGCGTTGGCGAGGAGGTCCACCTGCTTGCCGCTCGTGGTGAGCGTCCATACGGCGAAGTTGCTGTCGCCCTGGTGGGTCAGCTTCACGATGCTCGGCTTGGACGTCGCGGGGATACGGACCACGTCGTCGCCCTCACCGCGATAGGTTCCTGCGGTCGTGAGAGCGGCTTGAGCGGGGACCGGCGTTGAGAGCAGGAACGCTCCAGCGAGCGTGGCCAGGCCGACGAGAGCACGTAAATGGAGACGCATCTGTGACTCCTGAGACGAGAAATGTGAACGCGGTAAGACGTGCGATCTGGGGAAAAGGTGTACAGCCCGCCGGGACGCCGTGACAGCACATCCTTATCAGCAGTAGACATACAGTCCGTGCCCGGCCGATTACCGTCGTGGTATACCCGCGAAGGACCGGTCCGCGGCAGCTGCTCATGCCGGACGCCAGCCATAGGGCGATCCGCCGTAGCTGAATGCGGGTCTGGTGCGTACGGCAGGACGAGGCCGACACTGTGGACATGCAGTCGTACTCCAGCGCCACCGCGCCGACCCCCCTCCTGGGCGAGACCATCGGCGAGAACCTCGAACGGACCGTCGCGGCCTTCGGCGACCGGGAGGCCCTGGTCGACGTTCCCAGCGGACGCCGATGGACCTACGCCCAGCTCGACGCCGACGTGAACCGTCTCGCGCTCGCCCTGCTGGCCAGGGGCATCGCGAAGGGCGACCGGGTGGGCATCTGGGCGCCCAACCGCGCCGAGTGGGTGCTCGTGCAGTACGCCACGGCGAAGATCGGCGCGATCCTGGTCAACGTCAACCCGGCCTACCGAAGCCACGAGCTGGAGTACGTGGTCAAGCAGTCGGGCATGCGGCTGCTGGTCAGCGCCCAGGCGCACAAGACCAGTGACTATCGCGCGATGGTCGAGGAGATCGGCTTCGCGAACGCCGTCTACCTGGACGACCCGGGCTGGGACGCGCTCCTGGCCGAGACCGTCGAGGAGGACCGGCTGCGGGCCCGCATGTCGGAGCTGTCCTTCGACGACCCGATCAACATCCAGTACACCTCCGGCACCACCGGCTTCCCCAAGGGCGCGACCCTGTCGCACCACAACATCCTCAACAACGGCTACTTCGTCGGCGAGCTGATCCACTACACCGAGGCCGACCGGGTCTGCCTGCCGGTGCCCTTCTACCACTGCTTCGGCATGGTCATGGGCAACCTCGGCGCCACCTCGCACGGGGCCTGCGTGGTGATCCCCGCGCCGAGCTTCGAGCCGGAGGCGACGCTGCGCGCCGTACAGGACGAAAGATGCACATCGTTGTACGGCGTGCCGACCATGTTCATCGCCGAGCTGGCGGTGGCGAAGGGGTACGACCTGAGCACGCTCAGAACCGGCATCATGGCCGGGTCGCCCTGCCCGGTCGAGGTGATGAAGCGCGTCGTCAGCGAGATGAACATGCGCGAGGTCGCCATCTGCTACGGCATGACCGAGACATCCCCGGTGTCCACGATGACCAGGTCCGACGACGATCTGGCCCGCAGGACCGAGACCGTCGGCCGGGTGCTGCCGCACGTCGAGGTGAAGATCGTGCACCCGGAGACCGGGCTGACGGTGTCGCGCGGCGAGCCTGGTGAGCTGTGTACACGCGGGTATTCGGTCATGCTCGGCTACTGGGACGAGCCGGACAAGACCGCCGAGGCCATCGACGCCGCCCGCTGGATGCACACCGGCGACCTGGCCACCATGGACGACGAGGGTTACGTCAACGTGGTCGGGCGGATCAAGGACATGGTCATCCGCGGCGGGGAGAACGTCTACCCGCGCGAGATCGAGGAGTTCCTGTACCGGCATCCGGACGTCGCGGACGTACAGGTGATCGGGGTGCCCGACGAGAAGTACGGCGAGGAGCTGATGGCCTGGGTCATCATGCGGGCGGACGCCGAGCCGCTGACGGCCGAGGCGGTCAGGGAGTTCTGCGCGGGGCGGCTGTCGCACTTCAAGATCCCGCGGTACGTGCACGTGACGGACGCCTTCCCGATGACCGTCACCGGGAAGATCCGCAAGGTGGAGATGCGCAGGCGGTCGGTCGATCTGCTCGGGCTGGGCGGGACGGAGGCCTGACCGGCCCGGATACCCGGCGTCGGGGACAAAACGGACACGGCCTAGCATGGCCAGGTGATCACCGGTGAGGTACTCGGCCTGCTCGTGGCGGGGGTGGTCGCCGGGGTGGTCAGTACGGTGGTGAGCCTGGCGTCGATCGTCTCCTACCCGGTGCTGCTCGCGTTCGGCCTGCCGCCGCTGACCGCGAACGTCACCAACACGGTCGCGCTGATGTTCACCGGCGTGGGCGCGGCGGTCGGGTCGCGGCCCGAACTGGCGGGGCAGGGCGGCCGGGTGCTGCGCCTCGGCTGGGTGACCGCGCTGGGTGGGGCGGCGGGCGCGTTGCTGCTGCTGGTGACTCCGGCGCGGACGTTCGAGCTGATCGCACCGTGGTTGATCGCCGGCGCCTCACTGCTGCTGATCCGGCGGCCGTCCGTCCACCCGGCGGGTGAGCACGGGGTGTTGTTGCGGGTGGCGCTGTTCATCGTGTCGATCTATGTCGGGTACTTCGGGGCGGCGGGCGGGATCCTGATGCTCGCGGTGCTGTCGGGCTTCCTCGACCAGCCGCCCGCCAAGCTGAACGCGACGAAGAACGTGCTGTCCGGGCTGGCGAACGCGGTGGCCGCGCTGGGGTTCGCGCTGTTCGGGCCGGTGGACTGGGGGGCGGCGCTGCCGCTGGCGGCCGGGTTCCTGCTGGGCGGGTGGCTGGGGCCGAAGATCGCCCGCCGGTTGCCCGGTCAGAGTCTGCGGTATCTGGCCGCGGGGTGCGGGGTGGCGGTCGCGATCAAACTCGGCTACGACTCGTACGTGAGCTGACGTGCCGGGGAGCGCGAGAATCTGATCACCACCGACCTGCCGCCGAGCCGGTACGGGGCCTCGGTGGCGGGCGCACGCGCCCCCGGTTCGATCCTGACGGCCGGGGGTGCGTGCGTTTCACCGGGTCACGCGTAGAGGAAGTAGTAGCCGTACCGGGGCTCCCATACGCATGAATAGTCGTCCCACCAGTCCTGGGTGATGCCCTTGGTTCCGATCCGCTCGCACTCCGAAAGGTCCGTGAAGACACCGGACAGTTTGGCGGCGCCGGCGGCATGCGCCGGGGCGGAGCCGATCGTCAGCGACACTCCGAGGACCATGACGGCCGAGACGAGAACAGCGCGTACCTTTCGCATTCATCCTCCTGAGGCTGGGGAGATCATGAAGCTGGACACTAGCACTCAAGAACCGCCACGAAAATTGTCAGGGCCGAATCGGTCGCGGAAGGAGCTGAAACTTCCATCGGCGTTATCGCGGAGCTGTGCAGGTTTCACCGACGTTTACCGTCGGTAAGGCCGCAGTTACTTCCTGGGGTCGCTTTTTCTGGCTGCCTGGGCGTGCCACGGATGATCTGAGCCTGTCGTCGCTCTATCTGCCCATAAAGTACGTTTTATGCTTCTTTTACTGGTCGGTTAGCGCGATGCGGCGAAGCCTTTGACCATCGTTACTTGCGTGCCATATCGTCTCCCCGTCCATATCGATGTGAGCCACGGCACTCGAGCGGGACGTTCGTTCTCGCAGGCGCTACGGTCGGCGTGCTGATCGCGGCTGCCCCGCCGTCACAGGAGACACGGACGGCCACCGGGGAAGCGGCGATCATCCGACTGACCGGAGTCGCACCATGCAAGCTCGAACCCGCACGGCCATGCTCGTCGGCGTGGCGATGACCGTGCTGGCCGCCGTCGGTGTGCCGGCAGCCTTCGCGCCGCCGGCCCACGCCATGCAAGCGATCACCGACATCGCTTACGCGCCCGCACAACCGGCCGGTAGCAGGGGGCATCTCCTGGACCTCTACCTGCCGTCCACCGGCATCACGCCCCGGCCGCTGCTGATCTGGCACAAGGGCTCGGCGTGGACGGGTGACAACGGCAAGACCGAAGCGGACACGATCGCGGCCGTCTTCAACCCGCTGGGCTTCGCCGTGGCCGGCGTCAGCGTCCGGTCCAGCTCCCAAGCCGTCTTCCCGGCCCAGGTGCACGACATCAAGGCGGCCATCCGCTGGCTGCGTGCGAACGCCGCCACGTACAACCTCGACCCTGATCGTTTCGCGATCATGGGCGAATCCTCGGGCGGCTGGCTGACGGAGATGGCGACCCTGTCCGGCGGCGTGGCGGCGCTGGAGGGCACCGTCGGCACGACCGGCGTCTCCAGCGCCGTGCAGGCGGGGATCGCCTTCTACAGCCCGACTGACTTCCTGCAGATGAACGCGCAGAACCTGCCGACCGGCGGGCTGGACCACAACTCTCCCGCCTCCCCGGAATCCCTCCTGGTCGGCTGCCCGATCCAGACGTGCCCGGCCGCGGTGGCCCAGGCCAATCCGATGACGTACGCCGACGCCAACGACCCGCCGCTGATGTTCCTGCACGGCCAGGCCGACTTCCTGGTGCCGCACGGGCAGAGCGTCCTGCTCTACGACAGGATCAAGGCTCAGTGCGGTGACGCCACGTTCGTCTCGGTGCCCGCTGCGGACCACCTGATGGTCCAGATCATGGACCCCGCCCATTACGGCTTGCAGACCGTCCGCACCACCACCGACTGCGGCGAGAGCGTCGGCACCGGCACGCTGAATCCCACCTGGGCCAACTTCGCGACCTTCCTGCGCGGCGGGCTCAAGATGGGCACGTCCTGCGAGGTCGCCTATGCCACCGGCGTCTGGGACGGCGCCTTCAACGGCAGCGTGACCATCAGGAACACCGGCACGACCCCCATCGACGGCTGGACCGTGACCTGGGCCTGGTCGGGCAACCAGCAGATCACGACCGCCTGGAACGCCACGGTGGTCCAGACCGGCGCCGAGGTGACCGCCCGCGACGCCACCAACAACCGTTATATCGGCCCCGGCTCCAGCCAGAGCTTCGGCTTCTCGGCGACCGGCACCGGGACGAACTCCATGCCGGCCGAGTTCAAGCTCAACAACACCGTCTGCACCAAAGTGCCCGCCTGAGCCGACGTGCGCCGGGCCTGAGCCGAATGGCGAGGCCCGGCGCCGTTCTTCCGTCATCCGTATTGCGTTCGGAAATGCCGTGACGTGGAGCGGGAGGGCGCATTACCAAAATTAAACACGTTCCGTTCGGCTGCGATCACGGAATGTCGCTGACCATGATCTTGCCCTATTTGATGAGCCGACCCTATCCTTGCCTCTGGCGGCGCGCCGGTCTATTTCCCGGTTCTTTCTTTGAAAGGCCGGAGTACGCATATTCCGAGACCCAAACAAAGGACGTGTGCGTTCACCCAACATGTTCGTCAGGAGCCTCGGCGTCTATGCGTCTGACAGCGTGAACGCCGAGCAGGCGGTTCGTGAGGGCTGGTACCCGGAGGGGGAGGCCGAGAAGTTCCAGCAGATCGGCGGGGCGGTGGCCGGCGACAAGCCCGCGCCCGAGATGGCGCGGCTCGCGCTCCTGGACGCGTACGACCGTTGGGGTGAGTCCTCCCCTCACGATCTCGACCTCGCCGTGGACGGCCGCTCGGTCGTCTGGAAGAACCGCGACCACTGGTCCACGCCCGACGGATGGAAGGTCGTCCCCTTCCACCAACCGGCCGACGGCAGCAGCTTCGGCAGCGGCTTCCCCGTCTCCCAGGACCTGTCCCCTCACCTGTCGCGGCCCCTCCGGATCACGGGACAGAGCCGATCACTGAACAGATTGCCCTGTACCGCGTCGAATGCCGTCACAACGGCTCTGACCTGTGGTCTTGAAGCTCAGGCTGGTGGCTCCAGCATGGGCACGAGGAATCGCCGGGCCACCGCGGCCAGTTGCTCGTCGTCATCCAGGTTGACGACGGCGCTGGGGATCGTCAGGAAAGAGGTGGAGATCCGCACCATCATCTCGGCCACGAGGTCGACGTCGAGGCCGCTCGACACGTTGCCCGCGCGTTGCTCGCTGCGGAGTTGGCCAGCCACGAAATGCCGCACGGTGGCGAGGGTCTGGCCCCCGTCGGCCATCATGGAGGGGACGAGCAGGTCCGGTTCCGTGGCGATGAGTCCGCCGATCAGCGGATTGCTGCGAATTGCCCGCAACGAGGTCACGAAGCCCAGCACCACTCTGTCGGCAGCGGTGCCGGCTTGTTCTATGTCGATGAGGAACTGGTCGAAATAGCGGCGGAACTCCCGGCGCACCACATGTTCGATCAGCGTGTCCTTGGTGTCGAACCGGCGGTAGACCGTGATCCGCGACACCTTCGCCAGTCGGGCGACGTCCTCCATGGTGGAGCGCCTGATGCCCATCCGGCAGAACTGCTCGTACGCCGCGTCGAGGATGCGCGCCCGTAGCTGGTCGCTGTCGTCGACACGCTCGACGGCATCGACATAGGCGCGCTCCAGCAACGAATCAGAGTCCGACGGCGTCACGAATCCGGACAGCACAGATTCCACGACCACCTCCTGTAGAGATTCTGCCTCAAACGCGGTCTTGTGATGCTCGTCACACTGTGCTCTGATGATGATACACAGATTCATGACTTGTTTCTCAGTATCAAAACCATTTCTCGCATGCCCTGAGCAGAACCCCACCTCGAAGGAGTGCGGAGCATGGCAGAGTTGAGCAGGCGCGAAGTACTGATCTCGGGCACCGCCTTGGGAGCGCTCGGCGCGTTAGGGATGGCCTCCCCGGCCCAGGCGGATTCCCTGTCCGGCGACTGGGGCTGGCCGGCCAGTGGTTCGATCGCGGGTTCCGGCAGCGGCGCCGACCCTCGATGGGTGTGGGACGACGTGGCCGATCCGCTCCTCGCCTCCCTGCTCGACCGCGGTGCCATACCCGAGGTCAACCGGCTGCTGTACGACTGGAACCGCAACGACCAGCCCCTGCCCGCGGGATTGCCGGAGGATCTGCGGGCCTTCATCGAGCAGGCGCGTCAGCTGCCGCCGTGGGCCGACCCCACCAAGCTGGACGCCGCGGCGCGGTTCCACGCGCTCAAGGGGAACTACATCGTCGTCCTCACCATTGTCGGCGCCGGGATGCTGGCCACCGCCATCCCCAAGGAGGCGCGCGCTGTCTATTACTCCGCGGGCGGTGCGGATCTGAAGGACCGGATCGCCAAGACGAACATCCTGGCGTACGCGGTCAGACCCCAGAACGCCTGGGGTCCCGGCGGCACGGCCGTGGTCGAGGCTGTGAAGACCCGGCTGGTGCACGCGGCGGTGCGGCACCTGCTGAAGTCGTCTCCCCACTGGTCCGGCCCTATCCCGATCAGCCAGGAGGACATGCTCGTCACGTGGCACACCCTGGCGACCTACTCCATGCGCGGGATGCGGGAATGGCAGGTACGCATCTCCTCCACTGAGGCCGCGGCGTACCTGCACTCGGTGCAGATGCTGGGGCACATGCTCGGCATCAGGGACGAGTTCCTCCCCGCCACCTGGGACTCCTCCTACACTCAGTCGGATCTGGTCCTGCCCAGGAACATGGGGCCGACCTCGGAGGGGGTGGAGCTCAACGCCATCCTGCGGGACATGCTCGCGGAGCTGACCAGCCCCGGCGGCGTCGACAAGCCTCTCGTCAACGCGTTCGCCAGGTACCTCACCGGCGAGCAGGTGGCCGACTGGAACGGCGTCCGGCGCGAGCCGCTGTGGGACCCGGTGGTCAAGACCGCGTGGCCGCTACTGGTGCGGTTCCGGGAAGGTCTGATCGGGCTGCCGCTGGTGCCCGCCGCCGCCTGGCTCCTCGACGAGATGGTCAAGAAGTGGACCACGTACTACCTCACCAAGGGGGCACAAGCCAAGATCGTGATTCCGACGGGTAACCGGCCCAGCTGATCACGGTCCAGGGGTGCCGCTTGCACCGACCAGGCAGCCGCCACCGGCCGGTGAGCCCCCGGCTCCGGGCTCTCGGGAGCGGGCGAACGCGCCCGCGCCGTGTCCGGCACCTACGCCACCGTCGTCCGGAACGGCCGGTACCGGCTGTCCCTCGAAGTACCCGAGGGAACCCTGCGATCCGGGTAGTCATCGCCGAAGACATGCACATGATCAGGTCCGCCCTGGTCACGCTGCCGTCGCTGGAGGATGACATGGAGGCGTCGCCGAGATCGAACGCGGCGACGAGGTGCTGGAGGCCGCCCTATCGATGGGTGCCGGCCATCGAACGCCACTCTGGGCGGCCCCGGCCCTGTCAGCAGTAGGCGACCGCTGGCCCGAGGAAGGAGTAGTTGTGGTACGGGGTGTACTCCGAGCGCTGCCCGGGGTAAACGCAGGGGCCGTACTCGGGCCAGGAGCCGGTCGGGGGGTTGATGACGTAGATGCTCACGCGGTATTGGCCGTAGCCGCCACTGCAGTAAACCCAGACGGTCTTGCCGTCCCGGCCGGTGGAGCAGTCGGTGGGCGCGGCGTGAGCGGGGGTGGCGATGCCGACGAGGGCGGCGGTGAGGAGGGCTGTGGCGGCCAGAGCCGCAGGCTTTCTCGTGCGCATTCGCTGTCCTCCAGCAGGTGGGCAGTGCACTTTCAGGAAAGCTTCTTAAAGAAAGATGGCTGGCCTTCCCCGCGTCGTCAAGACCGCGAACGGCTCGATGGGCGACGGCGGGATCGGCGTCGGGCCGTACCTCGGACAGGCCGCACCGCACACGCCGCGATCGGTGGGGCTGTTACCCGCTCGCCTTCGCCCGCATCGCATCGTGACGCCCGGCACGCTGCTCGCCTGGCATCGCGGGCTGGTGAGGAAAGAAAGCGGACCTACGCCACCAAGCGGGGTCGACCCCAGTCTCTTGCCGGCGAGCGCCCGACGAGTTCACCCGCGATGTCGGTGGTCCGACGTGTGCCTAGACCGGCGGATCCGTCGCTGCCAACGGGAAGCCCGCGACCGTCCGCCAGACCCCGCCGTCGTACGCCATCAGTTGGACCGCCCCCACCCGCGCCGTGACCGGCAGCCCTGGTCGCGGGTGCGCGAGTGGCAGACGGTCACCGTCGCGTTCCGGTCGAGCAGCAGGTGCGCCAGAGGCTTTCTGGGGTTGCATGACAGCACATTCACCGAGTCAGGACACCCCTCACGCACGCAGGACGGTGACCTGGCGGCCGGAGGGGGTGGTCGCCTGCTCGAAAGCGCCGCGTTCCTTCCAGGGTGACGCTTCGGGGCGGCGGTCGAAGATGACCAGGACGCCGGTGGGCAAGGTCAGCCGGTCGAGGTAGCGGTCGAGCTGGGCCAGACCCTCAGGCTTCGGGTCGTCGGCGCCGGGTCGCCACACCTTCAGTTCCATGGCCTCGCGTTGCATCAGCCGCCCACCGTCGGGGCCGCTGTACGGCCAGCGAACGAGGACGTTCAGGCGTTTGGTGCCGGCGGCGTATTCACGGTCGAGATAGCCGCCGCCGTTGACCAGGCGGTGCAGGAAGGCCATGAGGATGATCTGGCAGGCGGCCTCGTGGTATCCCTCCTGCTGAATGAGGACTTCGCCGTGCTCGCGCCAGAACACGACGAACTCCTCCAGCAGGCGTGGCAGGTCGAATCGGCCATCGGGGAGCACGAAGCTGCGCGGGTCGGCGTGTATGTTCTGTTCCGTAAGGTCGCCCAGCACACGCAGGATGACCTCCCGGTAGATCGGGTTGGCCACCTGCGGCGGGGGCTTCTGCGTGATCAGGCCCAGATCACGGGCGTAGGACAGGGCGTCGGAGTTGCTGCGGTCAGTGTAGGGGCCGCCGGCCACGATCGGTTCCATCACCCGCTTGACCCGGGGCTCGTGCAGCCGGGCCGCCAGGGAGTCCAGGTGAGTGGCGCGGGCCCGGATCAGCCGCTCCTTGGCGTCCTCCACCGACTCGGCGGTGAGGTGCCAGTCACCCCCATTTCGGTGATGATCTCATCGGCGAGGGCGTTGACCAGCCAGGGTTGTCCCTGGGTCAGTTCAAAGGCCCACTCCACCGCGTCCTTGGTGAACTCCTGGCCGGTCGCCTGGGTGTGCTGGTCGTAGAGTTCGGCGATCTGGTCGGCGGTGAAGTCACCCAGGCGTAGCGAGTCAGCAAGGATGTTGAACGGGCTGGCCGGGTTCGACCCATCGGGTGCGCCGCCCGAGGCGACCTTGTAGTCACGCACGTCGCGCAACCCGCACAGCACCACGGACGCGGGGAACGGACGCCCCTTCGGCCGCACGTTGTGGCCGTCGCGGAGCTGACTGAGGATGCTGACCATGCTGCTGCCTTGCAGGGCGTCGATCTCGTCGAGGAACAGCACCACCCGGCGTGGGCAGCGGCGACGCCACTCACGCAGCGCCGCACGGAGTCGGCTGCCCGGGGAGGACTGCGGCCAGAGATCCGGCCCTCCTCCGGCCATCCCGACCCTTCGGCAGCCTCGCGGAGGGAATCCAGCAGAAGCGACTCCGCCCAGCCGACGTCGTCGCCGGCCGCCTTGGCACTCTCGCAGGAAAACATCAGGGCGGCGGTGTCGCCCTGGGTGTTCAGCTCGGAGGCCAGGGTGCCTGGTGTGGTCGTCTTCCCGGTCTGCCGGGGCGCGTGCAGTACGAAGTAACGGTCCATCTCGATGAGCTCGCGCGCCTGCGGGAGCCGCTCGCTGGGGGGCAGCATGTAGTGGTGGTGCTGGGGGCCGTAGGGGCCAAGGCCACGTAGTTAAGTGGCGGGAGTGGGCTGTCAAGTCGGAGATACGGCTAGTTGTGGTACCCGGTGGGGAGGCCTGGTATGCCGAGAGCGGCTAGGAGTTGGAAGAGCACGTCCTCGGCGAAGATGCCTTTGGCGTCCAGGGCGGTGGTTACGGCGGCGGGGTCGGGCGTGAGGCCGGCTTCTCTGGCCCATGCGAGGGCTGATGGTACGGCTGCGGAGCCGGGCGGCCCCGCAGCGGTGTAGAGGTGGTCGAGGGCCGCTTGGCGGCGTCGCTGGTACTCGGCGGGGTCCTCGGCATGTTGCTCGCCGTTCTCGTCCCAGGACCGGGCCGGTCCGTCGGCGGGCAGGGAGCGCCAAGTGATGCCGTCGGCCATGAGCCAGCCGCCCCAGTGGCCGGCCACGGGGCTGCGGCCGAGGAGCTGGGCGCCCTCGCTGTGCTTGATGACGGCTGCCAGGACCGGGTGTCCTGCCTGCTGCATCAGTCCTGTGAGCAGGCCGTCCCAGGCGTGGGGAAGGGTCGGCGAGTCCCAGCCAGCGGGGCCGCGGTCGACCTGCACGGCACGCCATCGGTCTGGTCCCTGCCAGTGCCAGCTGGCGTTGGCCGCCGAGTGCCGCAGCGCCGGGAGCCCGGTCAGCGGCTGGTTCGCACGCGCCACGATGTAGGTGCCCCAAAAGCCCATGTGTCCCCTTCGAGTCTGCCCGGCATGCCCGCATGGTGAGTCAGCGTTGACCGTCAGCTGAAGGACTCACATTCGTGGTCGAGGTCCACGACCGTCGCCTGACGGTGACTATACCATTACGCTAAGTTGACATGGCGGGCGTGTTGCGGATCGGCGGACGGACACTCGCTGCCCGGCTCCACGCAGCGCGGCGCTGTTCCTAGGCAACTCGGGCTCACCCTCGTGGCGGCGGGTGGCGGAGCCGCGTATGAGGCGGCACGTCTGCGCTTCGACCTGGGCGCGGCCGTACGCAGGCGCCGCGAAGCGCTCGGTCTGACCCAGGCTGAGTTGGCAGGGCGGGCCGGGCTCAAGCAGCCAGCTGTGGCGCGGTTCGAGGCTGGCGGCACGATGCCCACCATCCCCATGCTGGAATGTCTCGCCGAGGCCCTTGACTTGCGTCTCGGCGTTCGTCTTCACCCGCTTCGGAAGGCAGGTCAGATAGCGGTCTTGACCTGAATGGCGGTTACAGCAGGGGAAAAAGGCTGTCGAGTTCAGCGGCGAGAATGCGCGCAATGTCTCTTGCCCGGCGGAACGAGTGGCCGGCCCCCGGAATGACCATCAAACGTGTGATGTCAGGATTCCGGTCGGAGAGTGCGCGAACCTGATTGAGGGGAGTGACGGGGTCCGCATCTCCATGGATCAAGAGCAGTGGGCGCGTGGAGACGAAATCGTCGAGATGGCCTGCCAGGAGTGCCGCGTGATGTGCCTGGAATTTGGGCGCGCCCTGGCCCCAGGCATTCGGGTCGATGATCGCGGATCTGGCTATTCCGGCTTGGAACACCTCTGTCGAGGACAGCGCGGACAGCACCGTGAATCCACCCGCGCTGGCGCCCCAGATGGCGATCCGGTCGCGGTCGGCCAGCCCCGCCGCCGCTAGGTGAAGGCCGGCATCGGCGCAGTCCGTGGCATCGATCCTGCCCCAGCGATGGCGCAGTTGAAGCCGGTATGCGCGTCCGTATCCGGTACTCCCGCGATAGTCGATGTCCGCGACGGCGAACCCATGGCTGGTGAAGTACTGGGCGTGGAGGTCCAGCCGTAGCGGCCAATTCGAGGTGGGCCCTGGGTGCGCTCGGACGAGGAGAGGCGAGCGCTGATTGGTCGCGGTCGCTGGAGGATGGTAGAGCCCGTGTGCTACAGCCCCGTCCCGGGTGGGGAACGTGAAACGCTGTGGTTGGGAGAACGAGCGGCGCCCCTCTGACCACCCCGCCGACGCGAGCGTACTGATCGAGGTTTCCTCCGCACTTACTCTGGAGATCTCCGGAAGCCTGTTGGGGCTGGAGGCGATCAGGATGACATCCTTCCCGGTCACGCCCATGTAGGGCTTCATCGAGGTGTACGGCATCGCGACCCGGTTCATGACCCCGCTTCGCGACCACGTGGCGAGGTAGTGCTCGGGTCCTTGCTGGACAATGGCTATGATCCCGTTCTCTTGTACGGCGTACGTTCGATAGCCGAACTCCCATGGGGCGGCGGCGAGCTCGAATTCTCCGCTGACTACGGGAACGCATTCGTCGTCTCGCCACGCGTACAGGTTCCACCAGCCTGATCGGTCAGACACGAAGTACAGAACCCCGTCGGGTCCCCACTGCGGCTGGCAGACCGATTCGTTCTCGCCTCCCGCGATGAGCTGCCGGTTCACGAGCGTTCCATCGGGCTTCATCTCGGCGAGCCACAGCCAGGAGCCGTCCCAGGGCATCAACGGGATGTCCCACGACACCCATGCCAAGAGCAGGCCGTCCGGGCTCGGCGTGGGGGACATGTAGAAGTCACGCCCAGAGGCGATGACCCGAGGTTCGGCTGAGCCGTCGATCGGCAAGGAGATGAGCTCGTTGTGGACGGCGTCGGGTTCGTGCCGTTCGCGGACGCATACCAGCCTCCCAACCTTTCGAATCAGCCGCAGGTCCGCATAGCGCAGCGCGTGAGGCGTTTCGGGGACGGGCGTCACCGGGAGAGGAGTCCGACCCTCCTGACAGTGGTAGATCCGCTGGTCGGCAGCGTTGCAGAACCACATCCCACCCCAGTCGGCGACGTACGCGCCCCCTCCGTACTCGTGCACGTAGGACGCGGCATGCCAGCCTTTCGGCAGCACATCCCGCCGACCGGCCCTCGGAGACCACCTGACCAGGACGTCGCCCTCCGGCCTGCCCTCGATCCAGTAGACGGTGTCGCCCACCGACTGCAGCGCGTCGAAGGACACGGCAGCATGCGCGACGAGATCCGCCGTAACCCGGCTCACCCTTTCCACGATCGGACGAACTCATCCAGATCACGAACCGCAGTCGCGTGGCCGTCAGCCGCCATCCGATCCCGGAACTGCTTCACTCGCCCGACGCCGGAGACCGAGCCGCGCTGTATGAGCACGCTGGCCGCCTCCCGCGCGATCCGGACGGCTTCCTCCGTCTCTCCCCGGCGTGCCAGGGCTTCTGCCAGATCCACGCTGATCTCGGCCCGTCGGCGCACGCAAGCAGGTGGCACTCCATCGAGGGCTTCCTCGAAAGCCTGTACCGCTCCGAGCGGGTCCCCGAGCGTCAACAGGCAGGCGCCCTGATACCCCAGCAGGCGCTGGCGATCGAAGAGGTACATCCACTCGTCGCGGGCTTCACCGGCGAGGTCCATGGCGTCGTGCGCGTGCCCCAACTCCACGCGCGCCTCCTTGCCCTTGCCCGCACGAGCCAGGGTCGTGGCATGTACGGAGTGGAACCATGACATCGTCACCGCGCTCACCGTGCGGCATGCCATGTCCAGCGCCGTCGCCGCGTGCCGGATCGCGTCATCGGTGCGTCCGGCGGCGTCCGCGGTGAGGGCCTGATATGCGACCACGTACGCACGCAGGCCGAGGTTGTGAGCTTCGGCCAGCGCGTGTGCCGCCGTCGCATAGCGATGTGTCATCTTGTAGTGGTCACCCAGGTCGTACCAGATCCAGGCGGAGAAGCCGGCCGCTTCTCCGGCAGCGGAGGCGACGCGTCGGCGGAGAGACTCGGTACAGGGCGTGCCGAGGAGAGAGAGCAGCACGCCGAGATGCCCGTCGACCGAGGCCAGCATCTGCGCGGAGGTCAGTTCGTGGTAGAGGTGGCGCTGGTGTGCGGTGATGGCCTCGACGTCGTCGACCACGGCAGAGGTGATCGTCGAGACTTTATTGCTACAAGCTAGGAGCCGTCCCCAGTCCGCCAGGAGTTCTGAGCCTGCGCATCCGGCCCGGCGGGCTGCCTCGTTGCTGTGCCGTACGTGAGCCTGCTCTCTGATGACGCCCGGCAGCATGCCGCAGAGGAGACCACCGGTTCCCAAGGCCGAGTCGCACGAGTTGATCACGGATTCAGAGGGAGTGACATCGCCTCGTTCCACCGCACCCAGATGCTGCCAGGAGTAGCCGGTCATCTCGGAGAGCCGCATCAGCGTGAGGCGGCGCGCTTTCCTCAGCTCACGCAGCTTGGCACCGAGCGCGGAGAGGAGGGACGCCCCCGGGTCGAGTTCCTTCCCCGGGCGTCCGCGACTCTGCTCTCTATGTGTAGTCACCCGTGTACCTTCCGTTGTCTTTGCTGCTCGTTGCAAGCAAATCAGGCGTTGCGATGTGCTGTCAGCACGTTAAACAGGCCCGATTCCCGGAATTGTCGCTGTGGTCACCGATGTCGTCGATCCGTTGATGGCTACGTGGCGCCTGTGTGGACGAAAGCGAGAGTGAACATGGCGGAGACGGCTGTGGCGGAGCACTCAAGCTCTGTTGGTCAGAGCATGGTCTGGCGGCTTCGCGACGACGCTCGGGCGGTGGGTGACGCCCGGAACCTCGCCCGGCGCGCGCTCCTGCTGATAGGTCTGCAGCGGGATCTCGTGGAGGACGCCGTTCTGATGGTCAGCGAGCTGGTCACCAACGCGGTTCTGTACGGTGACGCGCCGTACGAGCTGGTGGTACGGGTCGATCCGGTCGAAGTGGTCTGCATGGTGGTCGACGCAGGAGCCGCCCGCCCGAAGCCGCGGAGTACGGACACTCAAGCCGAGAACGGCCGGGGACTGCTGATCGTGGCGGAGCTGTCAGCCGGGCTGTACGGCTGCCTCCCGCAGGGGTTCGCCACGTGCCCTGGACTGGCGGGCAAGGCGACCTGGTTCGCGCTGCCTCATACGGAGGGTCGGCGATGAGCGGGGTCCAGGACCCGCTGGAGGGGTGTCACGGCCTCCACGTGGCCCCTCTCCGGAGGGGTCACGAGCAGCTCGCATGGATGAGCCCGGCCGCTCGGTGCGGGCGGGTTCGGGTGCGCCGGCACACGTGCAGTCATTGCGTGCCCTGGTACGAGTTCTGCGTCGCGGGCGGGCTGGCGTTCGTCCGGCGTTCCGCCGATGGCGTGATCCACGAGACGGCGTGGACGATGGCGGCCGAGGCGGAGCGGGTCTGGGGGGCGCTGCTCAGAGGTGCAGCTCGGTGAGTTCGTCTGTGCCTGGGCGGGTGGGACTCGAACCCATGACCCACGGATTATGAGTCCGTAGGTGAGCTGACGGGTCAGAGAGCGAGAGGCCGTACGTGAGCTGACGCGCCTGTGCGGTGTCGGTGGCCTGATGTGTGCCTAGGGAGGCGAGCCTGCCGCCGTCAACGGGAAGTCCTCGACCACCTGCCAGACCGTGCCGTCGTACGCCACCAGTTGGACCGCCCCCACCCGCGCCGTGACCGGCAGCCCTCGCTCGATCGCCGTCCCCGCCTCGTCGAGGGCGGCGCCGTCGTTCTCGTACCCGATCGAAAGGTGTGGCATCACCGTTTCGTACTTGCCTCCGTACGGCCGGGCCTCCGGCCAGCGCCCGGTCACCGCGTGCGTGAGCCGGACGAACGGCTCGCCGGGCACTGGCTCCAGATACAGCAACGTGGGCAGCCGCGCACACCTGGCGAACACCACATCGAACGCCGCATACCCGGCGAACAGCTCAGCCAGCGCCTCCCGGTCAACAGCATCAAGCGGCAGGAAGGGGTACATCACCGTCACATGCGCCGGCACCCCGTACGCCGCGGCTGGATCGAGCGCCGCCCGCCAGCGGCCCACAACCGGTTCGGCCTCCGGCACCGGCACCACCAGCGCCGTGAGCCCGGCCGGGTAGCGGCCCGTCACCCGAGCCTCGCTCATGCGAGCTTGGCGAAGCGGGTGGCCACCTCGCGCCAGATCGGCGTCGACACCGGCTCGTCGGCCACCGCCTGGGCATAGACCGCGTCCGGGTCGAAACCGTCCACCCGCCACTCGCGGATGCGCGCCGGCAGCACCTCGGGATGGAACTGCACCCCCCACGCCAGCTCCCCGACGCGGAACGCCTGGTACGGGCAGTCCGTGGTCTGCGCCAGCCAGGCGGCCCCCGGCGGCAAGGCGGTGATCGCGTCGATGTGGTGCTCGATGGCGGGCACCACCTCGGGCAGGCCGTAGAAGAGCACGTCGTCGGCCGCCTCGGGCCGCAGGGTCACGGGAAGGCTGCCGTTCTCCGGGGCCCCCGCGTCAGGGGTCACCTCGCCGCCCGCGACCTCGGCGATCATCTGCCCGCCCAGGCAGATGCCGAACAGCGGCACCCCCTCATCCAGCGCCTGCGCGACCAGGCTCCTGGCCGTGGCCAGCCACGGTGCCCGGTCGTCGTCACTCGGCAGGAAGCCGCCGCCCAGCATGATCATGGCACCGTGCGACAGCCGCGCGGGCAGCGGGGTGCTGTCATAGGCGGGTACGACGTCGAGCCGCAGCCCCGCCTCCTCCAGCCAGCCGCCTAGGCGGCCGGGGCCGCCGCTCCTGCTGTTCTGCACGATCAGCACGTCACGCATCGACACCCTCCAGCGTCGCTATCTCGGTCGTCTGGCATGTCACGGATCGGACGTCCTTCGGGGTCGTCTGGCATGTCACGGATCGGACGTCCTCCGGGGGGCGTCTGGTACGTCACGCATCGGACGTCCTCCCGGGCCGTCTGGTACATCACGCATCGACCCGTTCCGGAGCCTTCTGGTACGTCACGCATCAACGCTCTCTGGGGCCGGATGCGTCGACGTCCTCCAGGGCGCGGTTCCGGCCGTCTGGCACGTCACCTTCCGGTGTCGGCATTTTCGGTCGTCCACCCGCTCACATCAGGTCCGCCGCCTGAGCGGTGTGCCGCAGCAGGAGTGCGGTCGTCACCGGGCCGACGCCGCCCGGCACCGGCGTCAGTGCTCCGGCTCGGTCCGTGACTGCGGCGGAGTCCACGTCGCCGGCCAGGCCGCCGTCTTCGGTGGGGTTGGTGCCGACGTCGATGACGACCGCGCCGGGCGCCACGTGCTCCGCCCCGATCAGCCCGGCCCGCCCGACGGCCGCGACCAGCACCTCGGCCGTGGACGTGACGGCCGCCAGGTCGCGGGTTCGCGAATGGCAGACGGTCACTGTCGCGTTCCGGTCGAGCAGGAGGTGGGCCAGGGGCTTGCCGACCACGGTCGAACGGCCGACGACCACGGCCCGGCGGCCCGCCAGCTCGACTCCGTAGTGATCGAGCAGCGCCAGCACGGCGGCCGCGGTGGCCGGGGCGAACGCGGGCAGCCCGGCGGCCAGGCGGCCCAGGGACAGCGGGTTGGCGCCGTCCACGTCCTTGGCCGGGTCGATGGCGGCGGCCAGCTCCTGCGCCGACGCGCCCGGGGGGAGCGGGGTCTGCAGCATGACGCCGTGTACGCCCGGGTCGGCGCTGAGCCGTTCGAGCGTCTCGCGGATGCCGGTGGCCGTGGCGCCAGGGCCCAGGTCGGCGAGGTCGCAGGCGATGCCCACGCCTGAGGCGGCCTTGGCGATCGACCGTACGTACCAGAGACTCGCCTCGTCTGCGGTCGCGACCACGACGGCCAGCTTCGGCTGCGGCCCGGCCGCCACCCGCTCCGCCGTCTCCGCCCTGATGGCGGCGGCCAGTTCCTTACCCGTCAGCGTCTTCACCCGTCGATCCTCTCGTACGCCCCGGCGACCCCGTGACCGTCCCCCCCGCACAACGTGGCGCGCATGGCGGTGGGCGCGCTTCCAGGGGCGTGGACTCGGGGGTTGCGGGTCGAAGGTAGTGCGCGCCTGGGTGGCGCGGGTGCGGGAGCGCGGTTGGGTGGCGGAGGTCTAGGTGGTGCGCGTTCGGGTGGCGCGGGTCCGGGAGTGCGCTTGGGTTGCGCGGCTGTGGGAGCGCGGTTGGGTGGCGGAGGTCTAGGTGGTGCGCGTTCGGGTGGCGCGGGACCGGGAGTGCGCTTGGGTGGCGTGCGTCAAGGTCGTACGCATGCGGCGCGTCCGGATAGGCCGCGTCCTGAGGGCGTAGATCGGGAAGGTGGACGGTCACGTGGTGAGGCTCTCGCGGACGGTGGCCGTCACCTGGTCCGCTCGGGCGACTGTGGCGTCCACGTCGGCTAGGCGGGTGCGGAGCGTGTCGCGGGCTTTTTCGTCCTTGATGCCGCTCAGGTTGATCTCGACGTTCACCCGTGCGGTCGTGAGTGCGGCGCGTGCCGCGTCGGCGGCCGCCGCCACGTCCGTGATCACGTTGGGGTTGCCGATCGGCAGCAGTTGCTCGCAGAGCTCGACCAGGCGCGTGGCCGTTTCGACGACCCTGGCGGGTGGTTCGGCCGCGCCGACGAGGGCCGAGGCGATCGCCGCGCTGCGTTCCGGGCCCTTCGGCAGGCGGTAGGCGTCGCTCACCGCGGTGAAGGCCACCGCGTCCTCCTCCAGCAGCCGCAGCGCCCGTGCGCGCATCGTGTCGGTCTCGGCGATCAGCGTGACGATGGCCTCGGCGTGGTCGGTGTACTTCTCGCCGGTGGTGTAGCGGGCGACCATGCCGAGCAGCGCGGCGGCCTGTGCCGCGTGCAGCGCCGCGGTGGCCCCGCCGCCCGGCGCGGGTGTGTGGGCGGCGAGCTGGGCGAGGAAATCGACGATCCTGGAGTCGCGCATGGCGGCATTCTGCCAGGCCACGCCCGCGTCGACGATCAATCGCGGTGGATCGGCCGGGTCGCGTCCTCCGGTCCCTGGTACGGCGGGATCACCCCGTACACGGGTCCGGCCGGGACGGCGCGCGGGGTCGTCCGCCAGCGGGACGGGAAGGCCGAGCTCACCAGCAGCATCACGCCGAACATCAGCAGCAGCCCGGTGTAGGCCACAGTCAGGAACCCGGACCAGAGCACATCGCCGAACAGTCGATCGGGGATCAGATGAAGTCCGATGATGTCCAGGAACGGCAGGACGCCGAACGCGGTGAACTCCAGCCCGCCCACCAGCGAGGCGACGGGCGACAGCCGCGAGCTGAGCAGGAACGTGAGCAGGACCCCCGAGACCAGCAGCACCCCGAGCCCGACCCAGGAGACCATGAACTGCTGGTAATTACGACTGACCTGATCGACGCCGTAGAACAGTCCGACGGCGATCAACGGAGGGAGGAGCAGTCCCGCGA
Source organism: Nonomuraea sp. NEAU-A123 (assembly GCF_018603905.1). Taxonomy (GTDB): domain Bacteria; phylum Actinomycetota; class Actinomycetes; order Streptosporangiales; family Streptosporangiaceae; genus Nonomuraea. The sequence continues at coordinate 215,002 of NZ_JAHFZZ010000009.1, read as the reverse complement.
CCACCCCGAGCGCATGACGGGCACCATTTGGCATGATCAACCCCGTTTGTCGGTTTGCGCCACAACCTACCGCGTGGACTCCCTCACGACGAGATCAGGTTGGAACATGATCTGCTGGTGCGCGTGCGTCGCCGGGTTGTCGCACTCGTCGAGCAGCAGCTCGGTGGCCACCCGGCCGAGCTGGTACGTGGGCTGCCGGATCGAGGTCAGCGACACCGTGGAGGCCGAGGCGAAGTCGATGTCGTCGTACCCGATCAGCGACACGTCGTCGGGCACCCGTACGCCCGCCTGGAGCAGGCCGCGCAGCATGCCGAGCGCGAGCAGGTCGTTGGCGCAGAACAGCGCGTCCGGCAGCGACCCCTCGGCGAGCAGCTTCTCGGCCGCCTGCTGGCCCGCCTTCGCCGTCATGGCGGGCATCGCGACCTCGAGCAGTTCGCGCGGGTCGCGGCCGCCCGCGGCCATCGCCTGCTCGGCGCCGCGCTTGCGGTCCTGGCACTGCCGGATCACGGCGGGTCCCGTGACGTAGCCGAGGCTGCCCGCGCCGCCGTCCAGCAGGTGCGCGACGGCCATCGAGCCGCCGGTCACGTCGTTCACGGCGACCGCGCACTGGTCGGAGCGCTCGGCCGGATGGTCGACGAGCACCACGCAGATGCCGCGCCCCCGTAGCTGGTCGAGCCGGCCCGGGTCCTCGTCGGACGGGGTGATGAGCACTCCGCGCACCCGCTGTTCGGCGAACACCAGCAGGTTGCGCTCCTCCTTCATCCGGCTGCCCGAGGAGTTGCCGAGGATGACGGCGTAGCCGCGCTCGCTCGCCACGTCCTCCACCCCGGCGGCCACGTCGGTGAAGAACGGGTTGCCGATGTCGATCACGGACAGTCCGACGGTCCGGCTGTGGCCGGCCCGCAGGGTCGACGCCGAGCCGTGCCTGACGAAGCCGAGCTCCCTGATCGTCGATTCGACGCGGATCCGGGTGGAGTCGGCCACTTTCTCCGGACGGTTGAGCACGTTGGACACCGTGCCGGGCGACACCCCGGCCCGGGCCGCGACGTCCTTGATGCTCACCGTCGTCATCATTGCCCCCGTGGCTCGTAGGTGCGCAGGCTCTCGCTTCGTCGTACCAGATCTCGCATGTCGGCCAAATCACCGACCACGCCGCGGGCCCGCGCCTGGACCAGCGCGTTGCCCAGGGCGGCCGCCTCCACGGGCCCCGCGACGACCGGCAGGCCGGTCGCGTCGGCGGTGAGCTGGCACAGCAACGCGTTACGCGATCCGCCGCCCACCAGGTGGACGACCTCGACCGGCCGCCCGCTCAGGCGGACGGCGTCGGCGACGGCCCGCTGGTAGGCGAGGGCGAGGCTCTGCAGGATGCATCGTACGGCCTGCGCCCGATCCTCTGGAGCCGTCTGCCCGGTACGCGCGCAGTAGTCCGCGATCCGGGCGGGCATGTCACCCGGCGGCAGGAACGACGGATCGTCGGGATCGATGACGGCGTCGGTCCTGGCCTCAGCGGCGGCGGCGAGCAACGACTCCAGCGAGGGGTTGTCCCACACGCGCAGGCACTCCTGCAGGATCCACAGGCCCATGACGTTGCGCAGGTAGCGGGTGGTGCCGTCGATGCCGGCCTCGTTGGTGAAGTTGGCCAGGCGGCTCTCCTCCGTGAGCACGGGGGCGGGCAGCTCGACTCCGACCAGGGACCAGGTGCCGCAGGAGATGTAGGCGAAGCGGTCGCCGGTGGCGGGCACGCCGACCACGGCCGAGGCGGTGTCGTGCGAGCCCACCTGGGCCAGGGAGGTGGTGTAGCCGATCTCGGCGGCCACGTCGGACCGCAGCGCCGCCACGCCGCCATCCGAAATTTCGGGGAAAATCCGGCTTGGCAGCCCGAGGCGGGCGATCAGCTCCCAGGCCCAGTCCCGCTTGGTGACGTCGTACAGCCCGGTCGTCGAGGCGTTGGTGCGCTCGGCCCAGCGCTCGCCGGTCAGCCAGTACCCCAGGAGGTCGGGGATCAGCAGCATCGTCTCGGCCCGGTCCAGCCGGTCGCAGGCGAGCTGGTTGACCGTGTTGAACCGGAGGAACTGCAGCCCGGTCACCTCGTAGGGGTCGATCCGCTCGGTGACCTTCTCGGTGCGGCCGTCGCGGTAGTGCACCGGGTTGCCGATCAGCGCCCCGTCACGGTCGAGCAGGCCGTAGTCGATGGCCCACGCGTCGATGCCGACCGACTCGGCCGGCCCGGCCTTGCGCAGCCCGTCGAGCAGGCCCTGGTAGAGGGAGAGGATGTCCCAATGCAGCGTCCCGGCCACGCGTACGGGCCGGTTGAGGAAGCGATGTTCCTCCACGAGCCGCACGCTGTCGGCCGATACGTCGGCACTCATGACTCGCCCGCTGGAGGCGCCAAGGTCAACGGCAGTGAATCGCACCCCCTGATTAAAACGTAACAATCACAAAGACGCCATAAGCGGGGTGAAGGCATTGACGACTGCTGGTCCAGCGCCTAGATTCCGGGTTCGTCGCTATTAAAACGTTTGTTGTCCGGAGGGATGCATGAGTGTCACCCCCACACTCGCGCTCGCGAACGTCAGCAAGTCGTTCGGAGCGGTCAGAGCGCTGCGCGAGGTCTCGCTCGACCTGTTCGCCGGTGAGGCGCACGCTCTGGCGGGGGAGAACGGCGCGGGCAAGTCGACCCTCGTCAAGACCCTCGCCGGCGTCCACCGGCCGGACACCGGCCAGGTGCTGCTGAACGGCGAGCCGGTCGTCTTCGCCGGACCGGCCGACGCCCAGCAGGCCGGAGTGGCCGTCATCTACCAGGAGCCGACGCTCTTCCCCGACCTGTCCGTCGCCGAGAACATCTTCATGGGCCGCCAGCCCCGCCGCGGCCTCGGCCGCATCGACCGCAAGGCGATGCACGGCCAGGCGCGGGAGCTGTTCGAGCGGCTCGGCGTCGCCCTCGACCCCGAGCAGCCGTCGCGCGGCCTGTCCATCGCCGACCAGCAGCTCGTCGAGATCGCCAAGGCCCTCTCCCGCGACGCCCGCGTCCTGATCATGGACGAGCCGACCGCCGCGCTGTCCGGCAACGAGGTGGCGCGGCTGTTCTCGGTGGTCGAGGCGCTGCGCGAGCACGGCTGCGCGATCCTGTTCATCTCGCACCGGCTGGACGAGATCTTCTCGCTCTGCCAGCGGGTCACGACGCTGCGCGACGGCGCGTGGATCGCCAGCGAGCCCGTCTCGGGGCTCACCCACGACGACCTGGTACGCCGCATGGTGGGCCGCGAGCTCGGCGCGCTCTACCCCAAGGAGGAGGCCCCGCTCGGCGAGGTCGCGCTGCAGGTGGAGCGGCTGACCCGCGAGGGCGTCTTCACCGACGTCTCCTTCCAGGTACGGCGGGGCGAGATCGTCGCGCTCGCCGGGCTGGTGGGCGCCGGGCGCAGCGAGGTGGCCAGGGCGGTCTTCGGCGTGGACCGCTGGGACGCGGGCTCGGTGTCCGTGGACGGCCGCCGGCTGCCCGCCGGGAGCCCGACGGCGGCGATGGGCGCGGGCCTGGCCCTGGTGCCGGAGGACCGCCGCCAGCAGGGGCTGGTCATGGAGCTGTCGATCGAGCGCAACATCGGCCTGACCGGGCTGCGTTCGCTGCGCCGGGGTGTGACGATCTCGCGGCAGGCTGAGCGGGACCGGGCCAAGGACTGGGCTGTGCGGTTGCGGCTCAAGTTCGCGCGGCTCAGTGACGGGGTGGGCGTGCTGTCCGGCGGCAACCAGCAGAAGGTCGTGCTGGCCAAGTGGCTGGCCACGAAGCCGTCCGTGCTGATCGTGGACGAACCGACCCGCGGCATCGACGTCGGCACCAAGGCGGAGGTACACCGGCTGCTGTCGGAACTGGCCGGGCAGGGCATCGCGGTGCTCATGATCTCCTCCGACCTGCCGGAGGTGCTGGGCATGGCCGACCGGGTGCTGGTCATGCACGAGGGACGGCTGACCGCCGAGATCTCGCGCGCCGACGCGACCGAGGAGAGCGTGATGAACGCCGCCACCGGGAGGGCCGCATGACGGGGAGAGTCGCGTGACCACCGCCACCGCTCCGCCTGAGCAGACGACGTCGGCGCGCAGCGCCCGAGGGCTCGTCGACCTGGTGTTCCGCGCCCGCGAGCTGAGCCTGGTCATCGCGCTGGCCGCGCTCGTCGGCGTCACGGCCAGCGTCAACGGCAACTTCCTGTCCGGGCAGGGCATCGAGGACATCCTGCTCAACACCGCCATCCTCGCGCTGCTGGCCGTCGGCCAGTCCCTGGTGGTGATCACCCGCAACCTCGACCTGTCCGTGGGCTCCGTGGTCGGCCTGGTCGCCTTCGTGACCGGCGACCTGCTGGCCGGCGGCTGGGGCATCGTGCCGGGCGTCCTGCTCGGCGTGGCGATCGGCGCGGCCTGCGGGCTGCTCAACGGGCTGCTGGTCAGCTTCTGCCGGGTGCCCGCCCTGGTGGTGACGCTCGGCACGCTGTACGTGATCCAGGGCGTCGACCACTACATCGCCCACGGCCGGCAGATCAACGCGGTCAACCTGCCGCCGGGGCTGCTGTCGCTGGGCAACGGCTCCGTGCTCGGGGTGCCGTACCTGCCGCTCATCACCCTGGTGATCATGGTGGCGATCGGCTACTACCTGCGGTCGTACCCGAGCGGCCGGGAGTTCTACGCCATCGGCTCCAGCCCGGAGGCCGCCCGCCTGGCCGGCGTGCCCGTCAGGCGGCGGATCCTGGTCGCCTACCTGGTCAGCGGCTGCCTCGCGGGGCTGGCGGGGGTGCTCTGGCTGGCCAGGTTCGGGACGGTCATCGCCGACTCCGCGCACGGCTGGGAACTGCTCGTGGTCAGCGCGGTCGTGGTCGGCGGCGTCGCGATCACCGGCGGCGTCGGCAGCGTGTACGGCGCGGCGCTCGGCGCGCTGCTGCTCACCACGATCGGCAGCGCGCTGGTCGTGCTCCGGGTCAACCCGTTCTGGCAGCAGGCCATCACCGGGGCGCTGCTCCTGCTGGCCATCAGCGTCGACCGGGTGCTCGCCCTCAGACTGGCCCGTCTGCTCAGGAACAGGAGCCGTCATGGCTAGGGTCTTGCGCTGGGACGTGCTGGTCGGCGCGCTGCTGATCGCCGTGTTCGCCGCGGGTTCGCTCACCTCGCCGAGCTTCGCGACCGTCGACAACCTGTCGTTCGCGCTCGGCGACCTGGGCGAGATCGCGCTCATCGCGCTGGCCATGACCATGCTGGTCGTGGCCGCCGAGGTGGACCTGTCGGTCGCCTCCGTGCTCGGGCTGTCGAGCGCGCTGGTCGGCTCGCTCTGGGACGCCGGCATGGCCATCGAGACGATCATCCCGCTCGCCGTGCTGACCGGGGCCGTGTGCGGGCTGGTCAACGGGTTGCTGGTGACCCGGCTCGGGCTGCCGTCTCTGGCCGTGACGATCGGCACGCTCGCCCTCTATCGCGGCCTCGCCTACGTCGTGCTCGGGGACCGGGCGATCGCCCAGTTCCCGCCGGACTACGCCGCCCTCGCCCTGAACGACGTGCCGGGGACGCCCATCCCGTACCCGATAGCCCTGTTCGTCCTGCTGGCCGCCATCGTCGGCGTGGTCCTGCACGCCACCGGCTTCGGCCGGGCGTTGTACGCGATCGGCGCGCAGGAGCAGGCCGCGTTCTTCGCCGGGATCCGCGTCAAGCGCGTCAAACTGCTGCTCTTCGTGATCTCCGGCACCGTCGCCGGCTTCGCCGGCGTCGTCTTCACCCTCAGGTACGGATCCGCCCGCGCCGACAACGGCGTGGGCATCGAACTCGCCGTCATCGCCGCCGTGCTCCTCGGCGGCGTCGACTTCGACGGCGGCAAGGGCACGCTCGGTGGCGTCATAGCCGGCGTGCTGCTCATCGGGCTGCTGCGCAACCTGCTCATGCTCGGCGACGTCTCGACCGAGATCCAGTCGATCGTCACCGGGCTGCTCCTCATCGTCTCGGTGCTCACGCCCCGTCTCGTCTCGCTCGTCAGGCCAGCTCTGAAAGGATCCCCATGACCCCGATGCGCCTGACCGCTGTGACCGCACTCCTAGCTCTTGGCGTAGCGGCTTGCAGCGGCACGACCAAGTCCAGCGTGACCTCGGCGCCCGCGCCGGCGCCCGCCTCCTCGTCGGCCGCCAAGGCCGACCCGAACGCCCCGATCAAGCAGGGGCTGAAGCTCGCCTTCCTGCCCAAGGCGATCAACAACCCCTACGAGACGATCGTCGACAACGCGGGCATCGAGGCGGCCAAGGAGTACCAGGGCGAGGCCAAGGAGGTCGGCCCGTCCGACGCGTCGGCCTCGTCGCAGATCTCCTACATCAACACTCTCACCCAGCAGGGCCACGACGCGATCCTCATCGCCGCCAACGACGCCAACGCCGTCTGCGGGCCGCTCCAGCAGGCCCGCGCCAAGGGCATCAAGATCGTCGCGTATGACTCGGACGCCGCGCCGGAGTGCCGCGACCTGTTCATCAACCAGGCCAGCTCGGAGGAGGTCGGCCGCAGTCAGGTCAAGCTGCTGGCCGGGATGATCGGCAACAAGGGCGACATCGCCATCCTGTCGGCCACCGCGAACGCCACGAACCAGAACACCTGGATCAAGTTCATGAAGGACGAGCTGGGCAAGCCCGAATACAAGGACATGAAGCTCGTCAAGGTGGCCTACGGCGACGACGACGACCAGAAGTCGTTCACCCAGACGCAGGGCCTGATGCAGGCCTATCCCAACCTGAAGGGGATCATCTCCCCGACCACGGTCGGCATCTCGGCGGCGGCCCGGTACATCTCCGGCTCCAAGTACAAGGGCAAGGTCGTGCTCACCGGGCTCGGCACGCCGAACCAGATGCGGCAGTTCGTCAAGGACAAGACCGTGGCGAAGTTCGCGCTGTGGAACCCGAAGGACCTCGGCTACCTGGCCTCCTACGCCGCCGCGGCGCTGGTGTCGGGGCAGATCACGGGGGCTGAGGGGGAGACGTTCAAGGCGGGCAAGCTGGGCGAGCGCACGATCGGCAAGCAGGGCGAGGTGATCCTGGGTCCGCCGTTCACGTTCGACGCGGCGAACATCGACCAGTTCGATTATTAAAGACGCTTTTGTTTTACGGCACGGCCAAGTGGGCCCCAACCGCCGACCGGGGCTGGTCCCTGTCCAGGGGCATGCTCCTCCGGTGGAGGTGGTTGGGCGCCGTGACGTGCGTGTTCTTGGCCGTGTTCCGTGAACCAGGTCCGGCGCCGTCATGGGCGCCGGGCTCGGCCGCACGTCGTCCCGCCGACGCGGCGCCTGGAGAAGCGCCAGGAGAAGCGCCTAGGTGTCTGGAGAGGCGTTTGGAGAGGCGCCTAGGCGTTTGGAGAGGTGCCAGGAGAGCGGTGGTGGGTCAGTTGAGAGGAGGTTGGTGTGGAGCGGGTTTGTTTTGTGTTGCGGGTGCGGCCTGAGCGGCTCGAGGAGTACAAGGAGCGGCATCGGGCCGTCTGGCCCGAGATGCTCGATGCGCTGACGAAGACCGGGTGGCGTAACTACTCGTTGTTCCTGAGTGATGACGGGCTGCTGGTGGGCTACCTGGAGACCGATGACTTCGCGGCGGCTCAGCAGGCGATGGCCGAGACCGACGTCAACAGCCGCTGGCAGGCGGAGATGGCTCCCTTCTTCGAGGCCGGACGGCCCGACGAGGGGCTGTTCACGCTGGCCGAAGTTTTCCATCTGGATTGAAATCGGGGAAAAATGATCAAGGATCAGCTGCGGCAGCAGCGCATAGAGACGCCCTCCTGGGCGTACGGCAATTCCGGCACGCGGTTCAAGGTGTTCGCCCAGCAGGGCGTACCGCGCGACCCTTACGAGAAGCTGGCCGACGCGGCGCAGGTGCACCGCTACACCGGCGTCGCGCCGACCGTGGCGCTGCACATCCCGTGGGACAAGGTCGATGACTACGAGGACCTCGCGCGGCACGCGACCGAGCAGGGCGTGACCATCGGGGCCATCAACTCCAACGTGTTCCAGGACGACGACTACAAGCTCGGCAGCGTCACCCACCCCGATCCCGAGGTGCGGCGCAAGGCGCTGCGGCACCTGCTCGACTGCGTCGACATCATGGACGCGACCGGATCGGACACGCTCAAGCTGTGGTTCTCCGACGGCACCAACTACCCGGGCCAGGACGACATCAGGGCCCGCCAGGACCGGCTCGCCGAAGCGCTCGCCGCGGTCTACGAGCGGCTCGGCGAGGAGCAGCGGTTCCTGCTGGAGTACAAGCTGTTCGAGCCCGCCTTCTACATGACCGACCTGCCGGACTGGGGCACCGCCTACGCGCACTGCCTCAAGCTCGGCCCGAAGGCGCAGGTCGTGGTCGACACCGGGCACCACGCGCCCGGCACCAACATCGAGTTCATCGTGGCGTTCCTGCTGCGGGAGGGGAAACTCGGCGGGTTCGACTTCAACTCGCGCTTCTACGCCGACGACGACCTGATGGTGGGCGCGGCCGACCCGTTCCAGTTGTTCCGCATCATGTTCGAGGTCATCGGCGGCGGTGGGTACACCAACGAGACGGCCTTCATGCTCGACCAGTGCCACAACATCGAGCCCAAGATCCCCGGTCAGATCCGCTCGGTGATGAACGTGCAGGAGGCCACCGCCAAGGCGCTGCTCGTCGACCGCGACGCGCTGGCCGTCACCCAGCGGGAGGGCGACGTGCTGGGCGCCAACGCCGTCCTGATGGACGCGTACAACACCGATGTCCGCCCGCTGCTCGGTGAGCTGCGGGAGGAGATGGGGCTCGCGCCCGACCCGATGGCGGCCTACGCCAAGTCCGGATACTTCGAGAAGATCGCCGCCGACCGCGTCGGCGGCAACCAGGCAGGCTGGGGGGCCTGATGTCGAACGCCAAGAACGAACTGCTCGAAAGAGCGCACACGCTCGGCTCCGATCCGCGCAACACCAACTACGCGGGCGGCAACGCCTCCGCCAAGGGCAGCGAGAACGACCCGGTGACGGGTCAGGACGTGGAACTGCTCTGGGTGAAGGGCTCCGGCGGCGACCTGGGCACACTCACCGCCGGCGGCCTGGCCGTCCTGCGCCTGGACCGGTTCAGGGCGCTGGCCGGCGTCTACCCGGGCGAGGAGCGCGAGGACGAGATGGTGGCGGCCTTCGACTTCTGCCTGCACGGCAAGGGCGGCGCCGCGCCGTCGATCGACACCGCCATGCACGCCCTGGTCGACTCCGCCCACGTCGACCACCTCCACCCCGACTCCGGCATCGCGATCGCCACCGCCGCCGACGGCCCCGAGCTGACCGCGCGGATCTTCGGCGACCGGGTCGTCTGGGTGCCGTGGCGGCGCCCCGGCTTCCAGCTCGGCCTCGACATCTCCGCCATCAAGGCCGCGAACCCGCAGGCCATCGGCTGCATCCTCGGCGGCCACGGCATCACCGCCTGGGGCGAGACCAGCGCCGAGTGCCAGGCGAACTCCCTGGAGATCATCCGTACCGCCGAGCAGTACATCGCCGACCACGGCCGCCCCGACCCGTTCGGCCCCGTCGTCCACGAACCCCTGCCCGAGGAGGTCAGGCACCGCCGCGCGGCCGAGTTCTTCCCCGCGATCCGCGGCCTGGCGAGCACCGACGCCCGCCAGGTCGGCCACTACACCGACTCGCCCGAGGTGCTCGACTTCCTGGCCCGCGCCGAGCACCCCAGGCTCGCCGCGCTCGGCACCTCCTGCCCGGACCACTTCCTGCGCACCAAGGTCGCACCCCTCGTCCTGGACCTGCCGCCGGACGCGCCGCTCGCGGACGCCCTGACCCGGCTCGGCGAGCTGCACACCCAGTACCGCGCGGACTACGCCGCCTACTACCAGCGCCACGCGGCCCCCGACTCGCCCCCGATGCGCGGCGCCGACCCGGCGATCGTGCTGGTGCCCGGGGTCGGCATGTTCAGCTTCGGCAAGGACAAGCAGACCGCCCGGGTCGCCGGTGAGTTCTACGTCAACGCGATCAACGTGATGCGCGGCGCCGAGGCGCTGTCCAGCTACCGGCCGATCGAGGAGTCGGAGAAGTTCCGCATCGAGTACTGGGAGCTGGAGGAGGCCAAGCTGCGCCGCCTGCCCGCGCCCAAGCCGCTGGCCGGGCGCATCGCGCTGGTCACCGGCGGCGGCTCCGGCATCGGCGCCGCCACCGCCAGGCGCCTGGCCGCCGAGGGCGCGTGCGTGGTGGTCGCCGACCGCGACCTGGCCGCCGCCGACAAGGTCGCCGCCGAGCTCGGCGGCGCCGCGTACCGGTCGCAGGACGTCGCGATCGCCGTACGCGTGGACGTGACGTCCGAGGAGCAGATCATCGACGCGGTACGCCAGACGGTCCTCGCCTTCGGCGGCCTCGACCTGGTCGTCAACAACGCGGGCCTGTCCCTGTCGCGCTCGCTGCTGGAGACCACCCTCGACGACTGGAACCTGCAGCACGACGTGATGGCCCGCGGCTCCTTCCTGGTCTCCAGGGAGGCCGCGCGGGTCCTGCTGAGCCAGGACATGGGCGGCGACCTCGTCTACATCTCCTCCAAGAACGCCGTGTTCGCCGGCCCGAACAACGTCGCCTACGGCGCGGCCAAGGCCGACCAGGCCCACCAGGTACGGCTGCTCGCGGCCGAACTGGGCCCGCACGGCATCCGGGTCAACGGCGTCAACCCCGACGGCGTCGTACGCGGCTCCGGGATCTTCGCCTCCGGCTGGGGCGCCAACCGGGCGGCCGTCTACGGGGTCGAGGAGGAGCGCTTGGGCGAGTTCTACGCCCAGCGCACGCTGCTCAAGCATGAGGTGCTGCCGGAGCACGTGGCCGCGGCAGTGTTCGCGCTCACCGGCGGTGATCTGTCGCTGACCACCGGGCTGCACATCCCGGTCGACGCCGGAGTGGCCGCCGCCTTCCTCCGCTGACCCCCGTACCCCTCCCCCAAGGCTTCAGCCGTCAACGGCGGGACACCTCACCCGCAACCGAAGAGGAGATCAAGACATGACGCTCGAACGGATCCCCGCCCGTCCCACCCGGGTCGGGCTCGTCGCGGGCGGGCTCGGCGCGTACTGGCCGCAGTTCCCCGACCTGCTGCCGCAGCTGGAGCGTTCGTCCGCGCGAGTCTCCGAACGCATGGGCACACTCGGCTGCGAAGTGGTCGACGTCGGCTTCATCTCCGACGCCCAGCAGGGCGCGGCCGCCGCGGAACGGCTGCGGGAGGCGGGCTGCGACCTGATCGTCGGCTTCCTCACCACCTACATGACCGCCACCATGCTGCTCCCGATCGCGCAGCGCAGCGGCGCGCCGGTGCTGCTGATCAACCTGCAGCCGTCGGAGTCGATGGACCACGAGACCTTCGACACCGGGCAGTGGCTGGCCTACTGCGGCGCGTGCCCGCTGCCGGAGATGGCCAACACGTTCACCAGGGCCGGGATCCCGTTCCGTTCGGTGTCCGGCTACCTGGAGGACGAGCGGGCCTGGGCGCGGATCGAGCGGTGGGTGAAGGCGGCGGGCGTGCGGGCCACGCTGCGCGACGGGCGGCACGGGCTCATGGGCCACCTGTACCCGGGCATGCTCGACGTCGCCACCGACCTCACGCTGGTGCCGGTCAACCTGGGCGGGCACGTGGAGGTGCTGGAGTTCGACGACCTGCGCGTACGGGTGGAGAAGGTCACCGACACCCAGGTCAAGGAGCGGATGGAGCTCGCGCGGGAGGTGTTCGAGCTGGCCGACACGGTCGTGCCCGAGGACTTCGAGTGGGCGGCGCGCGTGTCGGCCGGGCTGGACCAGTTGGTGGCCGACTTCGAGCTCGACAGCCTGGCCTACTACCACCGCGGGCTCGACGGCGAGATCCACGAACGGCTCGGCGCGGGCATGATCCTCGGCTCGTCGCTGCTCACCGCGCGGGGCGTCCCGGCGGCGGGGGAGTACGAGCTGCGGACCTCGCTGGCGATGCTGATCATGGATCGGCTGGGCGGCGGCGGCTCGTTCACCGAGCTGCAGGCGCTCGACTTCCTGCGCGGTCATGTCGAGATGGGTCACGACGGGCCCGCGCACCTGGCGATCAGCTCGCGCAAGCCGCTGCTGCGCGGCCTGGGCGTCTTCCACGGCAAGCGCGGGTGGGGCGTGTCGGTCGAGTTCGACGTCGCGCACGGGCCGGTAACGGCGTTCGGGCTGCTCCAGCGGCGCGACGGCCGGTTCGGCTTCGTCGTGTCGGAGGGGGAGACCGTGGACGGGCCGCACCTCAAGATCGGCAACACGACGTCCCGCGTCGACTTCGGCCGCGATCCCGGCGAGTGGACGGACGAGTGGAGCGCCACCGGCATCTCCCACCACTGGTCCCTCGGCATCGGCCACCGGGCCGCTGAGCTGCGTGCCCTGGCGGACCTCATGGGGGTGGAGCTGATCGAGGTCTGACTGTTTCTCAGAGGTGGCTGTGAACCCGCCCTTTGGGCCTTTGCTCGGCTCGGGGGCGGGGGCATCGTGGGGCGCATGAGATCAGCGATCCTCACGACCGCACTCTGCGCCCTCCTCGTCGCCGTACCCGCCGCGCCCGCTCTGTCTGGGTCGGCTCTGTCCGGGTCGGCTTTGTCCGGTACGCCCGCGCATGTCGCTACTTTGCCGGATACGATCGCGCTCCCCAACGGCTTCCGGCCGGAGGGGATAGCGATCGGCAGCCGGCCCGTGGCCTATCTCGGCTCCCTGGCGAACGGCGACATCTACCGCGCCGACCTGCGCACCGGACAGGGCGCCGTCGTCAGCAAGGGCCCCGGCACCCCTTCGGTCGGCCTCAAGCTCGACTCGCGGAACCGCCTGTTCGTGTCCGGTGGCACCGCAGGGACCGCCCGGGTGATCGACGCTCGCACCGGAGCGGTGCTCAAGTCGTACACGCTGGCCACCGGGGCGTCGTTCGTCAACGACGTCGCGGTCACGCGAGACGCGGCCTGGTTCACCGACTCCACCAACCCGGTCCTGTACAAGCTGGCACTCGGCCGCCACGGCGCGCTGCCCGACCAGGCCGTCTCGGTCCCGCTCACCGGCGCCATCGTGTACACGACCGGCAACAACGCCAACGGCATCGCCCCGACCCCCGACCGCAAGGGCCTGCTCATCGTCCAGTCCAACGTCGGCAAACTCTTCAAGGTAGACCCCGCCACCGGCGTCACCACGGAGGTGAACCTGGGCGGCGAGTCACTGGTCAACGGCGACGGCCTGCTACTGGACGGCCGGACGCTGTACGCGGTGCAGAACCGGCTCAACACCGTCACCGTCATCCGGCTCAACGCCGACGGAACCTCCGGCCAGGTCGTGAACCGGCTGACGGACCCCCGCTTCGACGTCCCCACAACCGTGGCGTCCTTCGGCAACCGGCTCTACCTGCCCAACGCCCGCTTCACCACGACCCCGACCCCCGACACGCCGTACGCGGTGAACGCGATCCCAGCACCACACAACCACTGACCCGACCGGCCCTGCGCTCAGCCCGGGGCCTTGGTGTGGCGTGGTCGGGCCTGATCCGGCCCTGCTGTGCCTGGCCTGGCCTGGCCTGGCCTGGCCTGGCTCAGCTCAGCTCAGCTCAGCTCAGCTCAGCTCAGCTCAGCTCAGCTCAGCTCAGCTCAGCTCAGCTCAGCTCAGCTCGGGTCGCGCTGGAGCGAGGCCGTTCAGGTACGGCCGTCGAGGCGCCACCAGGTGCCTGAGGGCCAGGTGCGGCCGTCCCAGGCGCGGCGCTCGATCGGGCGTGGATCGGGCTCGACCCGGCTCCGACCGGAGTCGAAGATCATGGTCTGGCGGTGCGCGGCGTCGTAGGGCGCCCAGCCGGGCGTGTCACCGCTGGCGAAGCGCCCCCAGGTGTCGTGCAGCTCCGCCGACAGCGCCCGGTCGGCGGCCTCGGTGAGCGGGACCGACCGCCAGATCATCGGCCCATCCGCACCGTGCCCGCCGCGCAGCAGCCTGCCCAGGTGCGTCGTGGCGGGCACCCCGGCGAAGGGCCCGTCGTAGCGAGACCGCCACACCGGAGCGTGCCGCGCCTGCGCCTCGGCCAGCCGGGTGGTGGGGATGCCGTACCTCTCGTCCCCGAGGACGGCCAGGCCGAGCGCGGTGTCGTCGAGCTCCGGCCGGCTCTCGCGGTACGCGGCCAGCATCGTGTCCGCCTCGCCCACCCCGAACAGCTCGGCCAGCACCCGCGGCGCCTGCGCCGCCGTACTGCCGTCCATCATCTGAAAGGTGCCGCCCTCGTTCCCGCAGGTCTGCGCGAGCAGCGGGATGCCGGCGGCGGCACCCGCGGCGATGGCGTCGATGGGCCGCCCGGCCAGCACGGTCCCGTCGATGACCGGCCGCCAGACCCAGAGCGCCCGCACCCCGGTGGCGATGGCGTCCTGCGCCGCGACCATCTCGGCGGCGGGCACCTCGCGCACCCGGTCGGCACCCACGCCGAGCTCCCGCAGGAACCGCCCGGCCACGGCCTTGGCCTGCGCCTCAGTGGCTACATGGTCACCGCCGCCGCTGCTGGACGCGGCCCGGTGGATCAGCCCACGGGTGAGCGGGGTGGCCAGCAGATTAGCCACACTCTTGGCTCCGGCCGACAACCCGTACAAGGTCACCCGCTCGGGATCCCCGCCGAACGCGGCGATGTTCTCCCGCACCCACCGCAACGCCTGAACCTGATCGAGCAGCCCAGACACCCCGGAGGAGTCGCCGATGTCGAGGAACCCCAGGCTGCCCAGCCGGTAGTTGAAGCTCACCACGACAAGACCGTGGCTACGCACGAAATCCCCGCCGTAGCCGTACATGTCAACACCACTGCCGGTGAGATAACCACCCCCATGCACCCAAACCAGCACCGGCCGCAACCGCCCGTCGGAAGGAGGCGCCGCCACGTTCGCGTACAGGCAGTCCTCATCCATGACCGGCACCGGCATGCCCGGCAGGACGGACTGCATGGCCGCGTTCCCCGGCTCGGTGGCATCCCGCACGCCCTGCCAGGGCACCGGAGGCTGCGGCGGCCGCAACCGGAGCCCGCCCACCGGGGGAGCGGCATAGGGGATCCCCTGCCAGACGAGCACATCACCGAGATCGACGCCACGGACCGTACCGGCTTGCGTCGCAACAATAGTCACGCCCACCTTCATAGCAGCTGGGGAAGGGCCCCTGGACCTGCTGGAAGACCTGCCCCCTTGGTACTACTCTGACCAGCACTCATATGGAAACCGATATCGATCGATTCCCGATATCGCTATTAGACAGCGCGTGATCACATCTGCTTGGCTCCTGAGCTCCGACAGATGACAAGCAAGGATTTGACATGCGATACCCCCGCGGCCGCCACGTCGCCTCGGTGCTACCCGCGGCCGCCTTGGCGGTCTCCCTCCTGTCCGGTGGCGCCCTCGGTGCGGGCCCGGCCTCGGTCGCAACGGCGGCGACGTCTCCGGCGGTCGCGGGTTCGGGTGCGGCTCAGGCCAGGAAGGATCTGCGCGAGCTGGAGGTGTCCTTCAAGGGCCGCATCGGTGCGTACGCCATCGACACCGCCACCGGCAGGACGGTGACGTATCGGGCGGGCGAGCGCTTCCCGTTCTTGTCCACCTTCAAGGCGCCCCTCTGCGCGGCCGTGCTGCACAAGGCACGCACCTCCGAGCCCGGCCTGATGGGCAAGCACATCAAGTGGACGGCCGCCGATATGAAGCCCAACTCGCCGGTCACCGAGAAGCACATCAAGGATGGCCTGACCGTCGCCCAGTTGTGCGAGGCGGCCATGACCCAGAGCGACGGCACCGCGTCCAACCTGCTGCTCAAGCAGATCGGCGGGCCCTCCGGCCTGACGAAGTACTTCCGTACGCTGAAGGACCCGACCTCCCGTATGGACCGTTGGCACCCCGAACTCAACGACTGGACCCCCAAGGAGAAGCGCGACACCACCACGCCCGCGGCCATCGGCCGCGACCTGCGCGTGCTCACGACAGGGACGGCGCTGCACGCCAAGGACCGGGAGCAGCTCAACGCCTGGCTGCTCGCGAACAAGACCGGCGACGAGCGCATCCGGGCGGGCCTGCCCAAGACCTGGACGATCGGCGACAAGACCGGCACCAACTCCGACGGATTCGGCGGCGGGAACGACATCGCCGTCATCCGGCCCGAGAAGGGCGCCGCTCCCATCTTCCTGGCGATCTACACCCACCGCACTCCGGGCCTCGCCACCGACAACAAGACCATCGCGAAGACCGCCACCATCCTGGCCCGCGGGCTCGGCAAGCTCTGACGTCCAGTCCGGGAGCGCACGGGCTCCCGGACTCCGTAGTGACTCGGCTGGACGCGGCGCTGAAGGACCTGGCCACCGCCTTCCGTGGCATGGCGCAACTGCGAGTACGACCTGGGGCAGCGCCGAAGACCTCTGAAGGTGCCGGACGCGCGGCTGAACTTGGACCCCTGGTCAGCGTCCCTGCGGCGAACCGACCTCCCATCTCCGGCGCCAGAACGACGCGACCGCAGGAGGCGGAGAGGTTATGCGCCATCACTGGCACGTGGAGGCGTACCAGGCATGAAGTCGCGCACATTTCGCTCATAGTCGTGACGGGTCGCTACCAGGTGGCGCCCCGCCCGCCTGAGCCGCGCCCGTTCCCCGGGATCGGCGTCGACCGCCCGCCGGATCTACGACCTGGACGCCCCGCACGAGCAGTCCACAGTCGGCTCTTCGCCGATGGTTGCCATGTCCATCGGCCGCGTCGACTCGCGCGCATCAGTGCGCTGCTGGTGCGCGCAAAGGGGACCTGCCGGGAGAGCCGCCTGGCGGGATGAGCATGGAGCCCGCCGATCACGGGCTCGGCCGCTCCTTGCTGCCACACCCACCGTGACGACCATTCCTGCCACGCCGCCGACCCATGCGCAGGTGGTATCTACGGGTAATGAACGAGCCGGACGCCGAAGTGGTTCAGCCTGCGATGCTCGTACGTCCCGTGGATCCAGCCCGTTACGGGGGTGTCGTCCGGCCGGACAAGACCGTGCGGTGGGCGGCGGACGAGCTTGAGCTGGTCAGGCGATGCGTGGGCGATCCCCGGATACGTGGCCCTCGCCGGCCGCCTTACCCAAGTCGCTGGACCAACTTGCCACGTGGCTGACCGAGCTGGGATGGGACGATCTCGCCTGCCTGGCTCGCCGGGAAGAACTGGCGGTCTATCGGACATTGTCCGCCGACCAACCGGGCTTGTTCGGTGACCAGATCGTCCGCGCTTTGGCCGCGTTCCGCCGCAGCCTCATGGAGTGCGAGCGGTATGAGGAAGCACTCGAGGTTGTCGAGGAGCTCCTGCGGCTGTCGGAGACCAACCGAGCTGCGCGGGCGGAGGCCCCGGATGCGCGCTACTGGCGGACGCTGCTCCTCGCCAGCCTCGGCCGCGACCAGGAGGCGGTGGAGTCCGCGGCCGAGGCGGTGACCGAGACCCGCGGACGACTACAGCACGCTAGGGGCACATCGGCCGGATTCGAGCTCATCCACGCGCTGACGGCCTATGCGGATCGCCTGGACAAAGTCGGCCGCGTCGCCGAAGCCGCCGAGGTGAGCGCCGAGGTCATGGCGGCTTGGTGGCAACAGGCCGACTCGACGGTGCAGTTCCTCCTGACGCTCGACCAGTGCAGCGAACGGCTCGTCCGGAGCGGGCAGACCGAACAGGCGCGCACGTGCATCGTCGAGGCGATGCGAAAGGTGCGGCGCCGCAAGCGGGCCACTGAGCAGGCAAGGGCCTGGCACAACCTCGGCGTCCGCCTGCTCGCGCTGGGGACGCCGGAAGCGGCGCTGACCGCCGGCGAGATAGCGGTACAGCTCTACCGCGACAGGGCGCGCGCTCATCAGAGGCGGCACCGGGAGCTGGTGGCGGAAGACGACTGGGACGACGATCACCTCTACTCCGAGGCGTACCTGCTCAAGCGGCGACGCGAGGAGCTGACGTCCTCGCGGAAGCAGGTCCGTCGAGCCGAGCGGGACCTGCACGACGCCCTGCTCGCCCTGAGTGCCTGCCTGCGGCAGCTCGACCGCGCCGACGAGGCGACGGCGGCCAGCGCTGAAGCCGCCACACTCCCCGGCTAGGGCCTTTGACGGCACGTCGCCCATGAGTCGCGACGATGATCACGGCTGCCGTCCAATCAACTGACGAATGGACCACCCAGACGGTGCCCGTGCGCGCGTAACGACGCCTGGCCCTGTGCGGGGTCAGCGGCCGTATTCCTGGAGGTCCTGAGCCCTGTGCGGCGGGTGGCGGTGGCTGTGCCGTACAAGAAGGTCGTTTGTGTCGCACGCTCAAGGGGCTCGTCGCCGATGGTGGCCAGTCGGCCGCTGGCTTCACCTGAAGAGCCAGGCGAACCCGCTCATCCCTGCGATGCCGTGCGGCGGGACTACTCCCGGCGTCGTAGTCCGGCCGGTCGCTGATCCCGACGCGGTAGTGGCAGATCACTCCGCTTGTACGACGCCCCTGAACAGCCGTTGGACGACGATTGCCGTCATAAGAACCCCGTCAAGTACATCCACGGGGCTGCCATCGACGACGCGCTGTCGACCCGCTACCAGCAAGCGCAGTGCGGCAACGGAAACGCCGATTTGAGGACTGATTTGTGTTGAAAAGTAGACGATTCGAGCCGGGTCCTCGGCCGGGACTCATCCTCGCCGTGGTGGCCGTCGTGCAGCTCACGGTGTCGCTGGACCTGTCGGTCGTGAACGTAGGACTCCCACAGATCGCGGCCGGCCTCGGCTTCAGCGCGGTGGGCCTGACCTGGTTGATCCACGCCTACGCTCTCTCCTTCGGCGGGTTGCTCCTGCTGGGCGGCAAGGCCGCCGACCGGTACGGCCGCAAGCGCGTCCTGCTGCTCGGGCTCGGCCTGTTCGGCCTCGCCTCTCTCGTCGGCGGCCTCGCCCAGGTACCCGGCCATCTTGTCGCCGCCCGAGCCGCGCAGGGCATCGGGGCCGCCGCGCTGGCTCCGGCCGCGCTGGCGCTGCTGACCGAGACGTTCCCCACGGGCAAGGCCCGTGTCCGGGCCTTCGGAGTATGGAGCGCGATGAACGCCGCAGGAGGCGCCCTCGGCGTCCTGATGGGCGGCCTGCTCACTGAGTACGTCAGCTGGCGCTGGGTGATGTTCGTGAACGTGCCGATAGTCGCCTGCGCGCTGGCCCTGGCCTGGCGCGGCATCGCCGCCGGTCCGCGGACCGCTCGCGGCGGCCGTCCGGACGTGCTCGGCGCCGTCCTGGCTACGGCTGGCATGACCCTGCTGGTGTTCGGCGTCGTCCGCACCGATCAGTACGCGTGGACCTCGCCGGTCACCCTGACGACCCTGGCGGTCGCCGCCGTACTGCTGGCCGCGTTCATCTACGTCGAGCGGACCACCACTCGCGAACCGCTCGTCCGGCTCGGCCTGTTCGTCAACCGCTCGGTCGCCGGTGCGAACGCCTACAACCTCCTGGTCGGTGCGGCCATGGCCGCGTCCTTCTACTTCATGTCCCTCTACCTCCAGCGAGTCCTGGGGACGGGGCCGGCGCTGACCGGGATCATGTTCCTGCCGTTCGCGTTCGGCGTGGTCGCCGGTGCCGTGCTCGCCGTCAAACTCGGCTACCGGCTCGCTCCCCGGACCCTTCTGGTCATCGGCGGGCTCCTGACCGCGACCGGGTTCGCGTGGTTCGGCCTGATCAGCCCCGACGGCGCCTTCATCACCGACGTCCTGGGGCCCTCGATCATCGCCAGCGTCGGCTTCGGGCTCTGCCTCGGACCGGTGGTCTCCATCGCCACCGGCGGCGTCGCGCCCCACGAGGCCGGAACCGCCTCCGGCCTGCTCAACAGCTCACGCCAGATCGGCGCCTCACTCGGCCTCGCCGCCCTCGGCACCGCGGCCCACCACCGCACCGGCCTGATCGCCACACCCGAGACCCTCACCGACGGATACGCGTTCGGCCTGACCCTCGGCGCCGCGCTCCTGGCCGCCGCCGCCCTCATCGCCCTCACCGTCCTGCGCCGTACCAGCCCACCGTCGCGGGTTGAGCGGGCCGATGACCGCGAGCTGCTCCCCGCCCGGGATTGACCAGCAGTTGAAAGATCACCACAGGAAGGTCGTTTCGGCATGACTGTTACCTCGATCGAGCTCTTGGCGTCCTCCATCCGCCTTCACCAAGGCGGCAAGATTCACGCCGGGAAACGAACAATGGACTCCGACCAGGACGGCTGGCGGCTGACGGCCTTCCATGCGAAGACCGACGCCGACGTCCATGCCGATCACTGGGAGGTCCATCCCGAGGCCGAGGAGGTCGTGTCCTGCCTTATCGGGAAGATCCGCCTCTACCTCCGTCCGGAGCGGGCGGGGCAAGAGGAGGAAGAGATCAGGCTGGTGGCCGGAACCGCCGCCATCGTCCCGCGCGGGCGGTGGCACCGCATCGAGCTGGACATCCCCAGCAACATCATGGTCGTCACCCTGCCGCGTGGCAGCCGACTGGAGAAGCGGACCGAAGCCTAGGCCGGTGACCTGGGCTGATTGCTCATTTCAAGGACGCCGCACTTGCCTGCGCTATAACGTCCGTGTTCTGAATGGGGCTGGAACCTGAGGTTCGACAAGTGGTTCGACTCACAAGATCAGGAAACGGCGGTCTTCTTTGTCGTTTTGCCGGCGTGCCTGCTGACGGTGTTCCGCAAGCAGCGGGTGCGGGAGACGGCCGAGGTCGAACGAGCTGTGCGAGCGCCGGAGCCGCTATGGGATGGGCCATACGATGTCAGCGGTAGCCATCGGCTTGGAGGGAACCGTGAGCTGGGTCGGGGGCCAGTCTGCATTCTTGGTACGGACTGCATACTCACCTGGCGCAAGCCGGACGGTGTAGTTGCCGGCAGCGTCTGTGTCAACCGTAGTGACGATCTTGCCGCGAGCAGAGAACATCAGGATGTCCTTCGTCACTGGAAACTTACCGCCAGGCGGAGGCCCGCCAGCCATATAAGCGAGACCTGACATGGCCGTTTTGGGCGCAAAGTCCCCGGCTGCATCCTGACGGGCGCAAGCAGCAGAGATAAGAACTAAGAATGCCGCAAGGGCTATAATCGGCTGTTTCATTTCTTTTACCGTTAATAATTTGGGTTGGACAACAAGGTGGCGCTCATGTCTGCTGATATCGCTACCTATCGCCGGTGATCTGCTGAGGCGGATAGACCGATGCGTCGATGAGAACACGGCCGCCGAGCGGCTCGTCGAGCTCGACGGTGAACGGCGTCGGGGGGTTCCCCTGGCAAGTCTGGGCGTTTCCTGAGCGCGGCTCCACACCGATGACCAGACGTATCTCCGTTGCGGTCGGCTCGATGTCGATCAGGCGTACACGGCCGTCTGCACGCTGTCCGCTGGCGCACCCTCGCTCAGTGACCAGCACGCGTATCTTCCGCGCGTCCCTACCCGGTGGCACGACAGGATCCAAAGTCACATCGGCTACCCGCAGACCACCCAGGTCCTTCCGCAGATCGCAGTGGCTTGAGGCCCTCATGTGCCAGCCGGGGCGGCCGTCCTGGCCAGGAGTACCAAACCGTTCAACAGCCAGGAACTCATGAGTGAACACCCTGCCCTGCTCCTGCCTATGTGGTGCGTCAAGTGCTCGGATGAGCGCCACCCGCGTGTCACTCTCCTCGACGATCCTCCAAGCGGACAGATCGTCGAGCCGCCGAACCTCCTGTCCCTTCAACGCAGCCTGGCCGTTCGGACCGAGTTCGGTCGCCGTCCTCGCTTCGGTCAGGACCCTCAGCGAGACTTCCTGATCATGACATCTGTAGGTCGTATCAGCGGCTCCGAGGATGCCACAGCCCGTAACTCCCAGAACTACCAAAAGGACTAAACCAGCCGCCGGCGTCCTGCGATACATCGCTACTCCACCCTTGAGGTGCTTTATCCGAACAGAAGGTGCAACGTCTGCGATGCAGAACTTGGTTCACCGAGATCGCCGACCCGCACGAGTCCGACGCCGTGTTACTGACGCAGCTCGACCGGTCGCCGGGCTATCTATCTGAATCCATGACCCGGTCCGCCAACGCCACTGACCGTTCCGTCGTTGCTCAAGCCCCGGCCCCTCGAGACCCCCTGGTGGTGTGTTCTTCCCTTGACGCGATGACGGTGGCCGCTCCTCCGAGCGGCGGGCCTGGCGCGTTGTCGAGGAAAGAACAGAAGGTGGTCAGCCGTTCGGCGCCGTGCCGATCAAGCTCCATGTAGCCCAGCTCGTCGATCTATGCGGATATCCGCATAGCTGGACCTATGCCGACATCGCGACTATGCCGAGCCTCGGGAGCTGGCTAAGCAAGGACGCCGCCGCCCGCGGCTCGGCATGGTCACAGGCTTTCGAGGAACGCGAGGACCTGGTCGCTTGGGCGGTAGCGGCCTGGAGGAGCTTCCTGGGGAGTGGTGAGGGCGAGGGTCTTCTCCTTGATGCTCATGTCAGCGTGAAGGTAGGCGTCGGTGGAGCGGATGCCGGCGTGGCCAGCCTTCGCGTTCGGCCTCGGCGATGCGGGTGATCAGGTTGGCCCGGATCTCTTCCAAGCGCGGCCGCTGATCTGCCGAAATTCTCAAAAGTGGACATCTGACGCAAGATTCTCTGAACTAGCTAGTCGCCAACCTTGACCGGCATCCGCTGGCCGAGGGACAGGGGTCGTGGACCATCTCGATCGCACCGGCCGCGGTGAGGATCTCGCGCGGGGCATGGGAGCCGTTGCGCACCACCAGGCGGCGGCCGCCCTCGTCGCGCTCCTCGGCGGCGAAATGTCCTATGAATGTCCTGCTGATTACCTGGCGCCAAGTTTTCTTGGACATTAGCGTGAATGGCATACGGGTGACGAAAATTGTCGGCACCTCCAGACATGCGTCTGTCTTCAATCGCGTGGAACCGAAGTGGCGGTCGCTTCACTGCTGGGCAAGTAGTGGTCGCCTATGCCGGTTCCGCGCTTGACGTAGCCGGCCGTATGACGACGAAAAGGAAGCGGAGCAATGAAGCGAAACGTCACCGGAAGAATTGCCATTACCGCGATCGGCGGCCTCGCGGCTCTACTGCTCTCCGTCAGTCCCGCACAGGCTAAGGAAACGGCGGGTCACTGGTACGGCCCCTACTCCACTCAGGGAATTTGCGAATACTGGAGGAACGGTGTGCAGGCAGGTGGGACACAGACCCATCCCTGCTTTGATGACCAGGGCTGGTACTTCTGGGCAGCGTCCTGAGTGGTCAGTACTCCCAACCGCACGCCCATCGCTAGGCAGGCAGATTCCAGGAAGGTCCCTCCGGGGCACTGAGCCATCACCGTTGTTCCTCGTGTGTCACGGTGAGCCCCTGAAGTCTGATTGGTGAGGGGAACCCGCGCGCGGGTCGAAATCGCTTCCTCCACGGCATGCCATAGTTTCAGCGAGCCGTGCCGCCGGCCCAGTCACCACTCGCCCTTTGGGTTACGGCGAGTGGTGACTGGGGGGCCGGTCGCCACGTCGAGCAGGGTGACGTTGTCTCCGAACCCCAGTTTCTCGACGACGGCGCGCCGAGTTATCCGTTCCAGCGTGGTCATGATGGGGCTCCTGGGCGGGCGTCGGGAAGGCTTGCGGTGCGGCCGACAATGTCCGGGAAGGCCGGCATACCGAGGTTGATCGTGGTCGCGCGGCGGGTCCGCTCGTCGAGCTGGGCGAGCTTGGTTTCGGCGGCGGCCAGGCTGACCCGGAGGCCCTCGATTTCGCCGAGCCAGCCCTCGCGTTCGGCTTCGGCGATGCGGGCGATGAGGTTGTCCCGGATTTCTTCCAGGCGTCCTTGCTGTTTGGGGTCCGGCCGTAGAAGTGAGCACCTAATACCAGCTTCTCTGAACTATGGGCCGTTCCGTCCCAAAGCCTCTGATCTGGCGCTCTCTGAAGCCGAATTGGTGATGCCAGAGGAATGACAGCGAGAGCCGCTCCGCCTGCCGCCTCAGTACTGTGACTTCGCATGACCGACACTGAGATCGAGATCACCGCAGACCTGGTCCGCGACCTGCTGCAGGAGCAACATCCAGACCTTGCAGGGCTGGCCATCCGCGAGGTGGTGGGCGGTTGGGGCAACCAAATGTGGCGCCTCGGGGACGAGTTGGTCGTGCGCATGCAGCGCATGGACCCCACCCCGGAGCTCCAGCTCAAGGAGCGGCGGTGGCTACCCGTGCTGGCCCCGCGCCTGCCGCTCCCGGTGCCGACCCCTGTGCGGTTCGGCGAACCGTCCGAGCGCTTCCCCAAGCACTGGACCGTGATGACGTGGGTTCCCGGCGTGCCGCTGGACCACGGCTCGATCAGCCGCGGCGCCCACGCGGCCGACACGCTGGCGGGCTTCCTCAGGGCGCTCCATGTGGAGGCGCCCGCCGAGGCCCCGGCCAGTTCGGACCTCGGCGCTCACCCCAAGAGGTGCACGGGCGGCTTCGAGCAGTTCTTGCAGGCCATTGACCCCGACGCCGTCGGCGATGTCCGCGCCGTCCGGGCCGTCTGGGACGATGCCGTCGCGGCCCCCGAGTGGGAGGGCCCGCCGATGTGGGTGCACGGTGACCTCCATCCTGCGAATGTCGTCGTCTCGGACGGGACGCTCTCGGGCGTGATCGATTTCGGTGCCTTGTTCGCCGGCGATCCCGCGTGGGACCTCGGCGCCGCATGGGTGCTGCTCCCCGCGGGCGCGGGCGCACGGTTCTTCGACGCGTACGCGCACGCGGACGAGGCAACGATCAGGCGCGCCCGCGGGCTGGCCGCTATGAAGAGCCTCTTCCTGATGCTCATGGGGCAAAACGGAGATCGGGGCCTTCCCGGCGGCAAGCCAAACTGGGGACCTGCAGGCCGGGCGGCACTTGATCGTGTTCTGCAGGGCGTTTGATGCACACTTCGTATGCTGCCCGTGGCCCCGATCGAGCCGGCGGAGCTTCTCCTCGGCGCCGGCCAGGCTGACCCGGAGTCCTTCAACCTCGCCGAGCCAGCCTTCGCGCGAGAACGTCGAACTCGCCAATGGCGCCTGGCATTGAGGGGATGTGAGGGTGGCCAGGATAGATCAGGGGCTGCTGTCAGCAGCAGCCGCGACGGTGATCATGCTTGCCGTCCGATCAACTGACGAATGACCACCCAGATGGTGCCCGTGCGCGCGTAACGGCGCCCGGCCCTGTGCGGGTTCAGCGGCCGTGTTCCTGGAGGCCCTGAGCCCTGTGCAGTGGGTGGCGGTGGGGGTGGCTGTGCCGTACAAGAAAAGAAAAAGGTGGTTGTTGTCGGTTAGCCCTTGTCGCTGCCCTCGTTGGCGCCGCGGACGAATCTGCGCTGGAAGATCACGAAAATCACCGCCACCGGAATCGTCGCCAGCAGCGCCGCCCCCAGCTTGAGCGGGTACTGCGTGCCGCCCCCCAGCGACCCGCTGACCAGGTCGGCCAGCCCCCGGGGCAGCGTGAACAGGGCCGGGTCCTGGACGGCCACCAGCGTGTGGGGGAACTCGTTCCACGTCCCCTGGAACGAGATGATCGTCAGCGTGATCAGCGCCGGTCGGGCCATCGGCAGCACCACCGACCAGAACGTGCGGAACGCGCCCGCGCCGTCGATCCGCGCAGCCTCCTCCACCCCTGCCGGGATCGAGTCGAAGAACTGCTTCATAATGAACACGCCCGCCGCGTCCACGATCACCGGCAGGATCAACGCCAGATAGCTGTCATACATCCCCAACTGGTTGAGGACCAGAAATTTCGGGATAAAGAGGACGACGCCTGGCACGGCCATCACCGCGATGACCGCCCCGAACAGCGCCGACCGCCCCCGGAACCGCAGCCTGGACAGCGCGTACCCGGCCAGCGAGTCGAGGAACACCCGCCCGACCGTCACCACGACCGTCACCAGCAGCGAGTTGCCCAGCCACACCGGCAGGTCGGTGCCGCTGAACACCCGCTCGAACCCCGCCAGCGTCCCCGGGTGCGGGATGGGCGAGAGTGGGGAGGCGGCGGCGTCCGGCTCGGTCTTGAACGAGTTCGCGATCTGGATGACGAACGGGTAGATGAACACCAGCGCGAAGAAGATCAGGATCGCGTAGCCGGTGAAGACGCTCGCGAGCTTGCGCACCTCAGCCCCTCCTCTCCCGCATCACCCGGCGCTGGAACAGCGTCAGCAGCACGATGATGAGGAACAGCACGAACGAGATCGCCGTCCCCGCCCCATAGTCGAAGTCCCGGAACGCCGTCCGATACGACAGGAACGCCGGGGTCAGCGTGGTCTTGGCCGGAGCGCCCTGGCTCATGACGTAGATCTGGTCGAACACCTGCCAGGTCCCGATCAGCCCGAGCGTCAGCACCAGGAACATCGTCGGCCTGAGCATCGGCAGCGTCACATACCGGAACCGCTGCCACCGCCCGGCCCCGTCGAGCACGGCCGCCTCCTCCAGCGTCACCGGGATGTCCTGCAACGCCGCCAGGAACATCAGCATGAACGTCCCCGACGTCGTCCACACGACCAGCGCGATGATCGCGCACATCGCCACGCTCGGCCCCGACAGCCACTCCCACCACGACAGCCCGAACGGCCCCGCCCCGGCCAGCGCCGCCGGGGGCGTGTCCATGCCGAGCAGCAGATGGATGACCCCTCGGGCGTCGGAGAACCACTGCGGCCCCTGAATGCCGAAGAAGCCGAGCAACTGCGTGAGCGCCCCCGAGTTGCTGAAGATGAACAGGAACACCACGCTGACCGCCACCGAGCTGGTGACCGACGGGAAGTAGAACGCGCTCCTGAAGAACGACTTGCCCTTGAGCAGGCGGCTGTTCACGATCAGGGCCAGGCCGAGCGCCAGCGCCGTCTGCAGTGGTACGACGATCGCCACGTAGTAGGCGTTGTTCCGGATGCTGATCATGAAGTTCTCGCGGGCCAGGTCGTCGCGGGTGAACAGCCGGCCGTAGTTGTCCAGCCCGACGAACGGCACGCCGCTCTTGAACGGGCTGCCCTGGCCGTTCCACGAGGTGAGGCTGACCCACATCGCCATCAGGATCGGCAGCAGCAGGAACACCCCGAGGATCACCACGACCGGCGCGACGAACAGCCACCCCGTCACGTCGTCCCTCACGCGGCTGCGGCGCATCAGTCGCCCAGTGCGGACTGCGTGTTCTTCTGCAGCCTGGCCAGCAGCGCCTTCGGGTCCTGCGTGGTGAGCTGCTGGAGCCCCGCGTCGAAGTCGGCCAGGACGCTGTCCATCTTGGCGGCGTTCACCGGGCCCTGGGCGTAGGCGGCGCCGTCCACGAACGCCGTGTCCGTGGGGAACTCCTTGACGTAGGCGTCCTTGGCCGACTGCCGCGACGGCATCACCCCGAACGCCTTGGCGAACGTCAGCTGCTGGTCGGCCTTGGTCATCGCCTCGACGAAGGCGATCGCCGCGGTCTTGTTGGTGCTCTTGGCGGCGATGCCCCAGCAGTTCGTGAACGACAGCGTGCCCTGCTTGGCCCCGGCGGGCAGCGGGTGGGCCGTGTACTTGATGTCCGGATAGTCGGCCTTCAGCGCGCCCTTGATCCAGTTGCCCTCGATCGTCATCGCGGCCTTGCCCTTGCCGAACGCCTCACCGGCCCACGATGCGCCGAGCTGCTTGGGGTACTCGGCCAGCTTGTCCTTGAGCAGCGTCTTGACGTACTCGAGGGCCTTGAGGTTCTCGGGGCTGTCACCGGTGGCCTGTTTGCCGTCGGCGCTGGTGATCCAGCCGCCCGCCTGGACCATGAACGCGCCGATCCGGTCGCGGGTGTCGCCGATCGCCAGCGGGGTGATGCCCTTGGCCTTGAGCTTGCCGGCCACGGCGGTGAGCTGTTCCCAGGTGGTCGGCACGTCGGACGCCGCCAGGCCCGCCTTCTTCCACAGTCCGTCGTTGACGATCAGCGCCAGCGTGGAGAAGTCCTTCGGCGCGCAGTAGAACGTGCCGTCCCGGGTGAACGTGGTGCGCAGGCTCGGGTAGAAGTCGTCCGGGTTCGAGATCTTGTCCCCGTACGGCTCCAGCGCGCCGACGCTGGCGTAGTCGGCGAACCGCGAGGCGTCCACGTAGAAGACGTCGGGCGGGGTGCCGCCCGCGAACGCCTGGCCGAGCTGCTGGTGGATGTCCTGCGCCGGGGTGACCGTGGCCTGGTTGCCACTCGCCTTCGCCCACGCGTCCGCGGCCTGCTTGACCGCGGCCGTCTCCGGGTCGCCGGAGGAGGCGATGAGAATCCGCAGCGAGGCGGGGCCGCTGCTCTGCGGCGCGGCCGCCGGCTTGTCCTCGAAGCCGCTGCCGCACGCGGTCGCGGCCATCGCCAGTACGGCCAACGCCGCCAGGGGGAGGTGTTTCATCGCGCTTCCTTTCACGCTGTACGCCGGATGACCAGGGAGGGCTCAAGCAGGACGTGATCCGGCTTGTCCGGGCTGTCGTCTTCGAGGAGCCGGGTCAGAACGCGGACGCAGCGCGCGGCGGCGTCCGACAACGGCTGGCTCAGGCTGGTCAGGCCGATCGCGGCCGCCACGGGCGTGTCGTCGAACCCGATCACGGGCACCGGCCCGGCCTGCAACGCGCCCAGGGCGACCGAGTCGCTCACGCACACCAGGGCGGTGGCGCCGGCCGCGATCAGCTCCCTCGCCGCCGCCTCACCCTCGGCCGCCGACCCGTCGGTCCGCCGCTCCAGCGCGCCCGTGTCTTCGAGCGCCCGAGCCCATCCGCTCCTACGGTCGTCACCGACGCCGGAGCCCTCGGGCCAGCCGATGAACCCGATCCGCCGGTGACCCGCGCCGAGCAGATGCCGAGTGGCGGCGGCCGTCCCCGCCGCGCCGTCCACGTCCACCCACGGATGGACGCCGCCCTCCGGCATGCCCCACGGCCGCCCGAACGTGACGAACGCCAGCTCCCGCTCAGCCAGCCACGAGGTGCGCACATCGCCGTGATGCGTGCTGGTCAGCACAAACGCATCCGGTTCGTACGCCCCCAGCAGGTCGTCGAACGTGGCGATCTCCGACCGGTCGTCGTCGGCCGTGTAAAGAATCACCCGATACCCCGCCTGGGCCGCCGACTCGGTCAGCCCGTGCAGGAACCGGTCGAACACGTTCATGCCATCCTGGGTCTGCTCGATCCGTATGGCCAGCAGCCGCGACCGGCCGGTCCGCATGCGCCGGGCCGCCTGGTTCACCCGGTAGCCGAGCTCTTCGACCGCCTGCCGTACGCGTTCGCGGGTCTCTTCGCGGACGAGGTCGGGGGAGTTCAGTACGTTCGAGACGGTCTGCCGGGAGACGCTGGCCCGCCGCGCGACGTCGGCGATCGTCACCTTTTCTGGCATCATGTCGCTTTCTAATGGTTTGAACGTTCAAATCGCTGTATGGCAGGATTGGATCGTTCAAGTAAACGGAGTGTTACGCACTATCTCCCTTGGACGATTCGCCTGTCAAGATTTGGGGGCCGCTTGTGCTCGACCAAGCCACGCACCGCCTGCAGCCGCTGCTGCACGACCTCGTCAGCACCGTCCTGGCACCGACGACCGCGCTGAGCGGCACCGACGGGCAGATCAGGGCGGCCGGGGTGCAGGGTCTGTTCCATGCGGACGCGCGGGCATTGTCCCAGGTCACGCTGGCCGTGGACGGCTGGGAACCGGAGGCCGTGGGGCACGCCGCGCAGGCCGCGGGCCGTACCAGGTTCGTGTCGCTGGTCCGCCGGCTGGGCGATCCGATCGCGGACCCCACGGTCCGCGTCGACCGTACCCGCGAGGTCGCCCCCGGGCGGATGGCGGAGCTCATCGAGATCGCCTCGACCGCGACCCGCCCCGTGACGGCCACCGTCACAGTGGACCTGAGCTGCGACTTCGCCCCGATCGAGCTGGTGAAGTCCGGCGGCACCGCCTCCCCGGCCGCCGCCTCGCTCGTCCCGTCCGCTGACGGCGAGGCCCTGGAGTGGCGCTCCGGCCGCATCCGGGTGCGAGTGACCGGCGAGAACGCGACGGTGGAGCCGCACCCCGAGGGGCACGGCCCGCTGGGAGACGGCCCGCTGGGAGACGACGGCTCCCTTGGGGACGGCGACCCGCACCGGGGCGGCGGTTCGTGCGGGGATGGCGGTTCGTGCGGGGATGGTGGTTCTTCCCGTGCCGCCGGTGGGCGGCTGCGGTGGGAGATCTCGCTCGCGCCCGGCGAGCGCGTCACGCTGCGATGGGCCGCCGTGATCGACGACCCGGACGCGGTGGTCACCACGCCGTCCAAACCGCTGGAGTGGAGCGTCCCCGAGGTGACGGCCGACGACACCCGGCTCGTACGGCTGGCGGCGCGCTCGCTCGAAGACCTGCGCTCCCTCAGGCTGGCCGAGACCGGGGAGCCGGGGGATACGTTCCTGGGCGCGGGGGTGCCGTGGTTCCTGACGCTGTTCGGGCGCGACAGTCTCTGGGCCGCCAGGATGCTGCTGCCTCTGGGCACCGACCTGGCGGCGAGCACCCTCCGCGTACTGGCCAGACGGCAGGGCACCCGCGTCGACCCGGCCACCGGCGAGGCGCCCGGCAAGATCATGCACGAGCTCCGCCGCCACGAACACAGCGGCGGCGGGCTGCGGCTGCCCGCCGCCTACTACGGCACCATCGACGCCACCCCGCTCTGGATCGGCCTGCTGTACGACGCCTGGCGCTGGGGCATGCCCGCCGCCCAGGTCGAACCTCTGCTCCCGGCCCTGGAGGCGGCGCTCGGCTGGCTCGGCGACCACGCGGACCCGGATGGCGACGGCTTCCTGGAGTACATCGACCTGACCGGCCACGGCCTCGCCAACCAGGGGTGGAAAGACTCAGGCGACGCCGTCCGCTTTCACGACGGCCGCCAGGCCGAACCGCCCATCGCACTGGCAGAGGTCCAGGGGTACGCCTGCGCCGCCGCCCACCAGGGGGCCGCGCTACTGACGGCGTTCGGCCGCAAGGGGGCTGAGCGGTGGCTGGACTACGCGGACACGATGGCCGACCGCTTCCGCGCCCGCTTCTGGGTCACCCACCCCGCGTCGGCCACAGACAGGGGGAGCGGCCGGTCCGCGTCGGTCGTCAGCGGTTTGCACGGCCGTCCCGCGTCGGTCGCCGGTCGCGAGGGCGGCTATCCCGCGCTGGCTCTCGATCGCGACAAGCGGCCGGTCGACTCGCTGACCAGCAACATCGGCCACCTGCTCGGCACGGGGCTGCTGTCGCCGGGGGAGGAGGCGAGGGTGGCGGAGCTGCTCGGCGCCCCGGCGATGTCCGGTGCCTTCGGGCTTCGGACGATGTCGGCCGATGACGGCGCGTTCAGCCCGCTGTCCTACCACTGCGGGTCCGTCTGGTCGCACGACACCGCCATCGTCCTCGTCGGCCTGGCCAGGACGGGTCATGGGCGGCTGGCGGCGGACCTGGCGCAGGGCCTGCTGGCGGTGGCGGAGGGCTTCGACTACCGCCTGCCCGAACTCCACGCCGGCGACGACCGGGACGCGGTCGGCCGCCCGGTGGCCTACCCGGCGGCCTGCCGCCCCCAGGCGTGGTCGGCCGCCGCCGCCGTGACACTGCTGCACGCGGCCGTGGGCCTGTACCCGGACGTACCCGGCGGCAAGGTGCTGCTGCGTCCACTCGCGGGAGCCCCGCTCGGCGCGGTCACGGTGCGTGGCCTGAGAGTGGCGGGCGCCGACGTCACGGTGTCGATCGACCGCTCAGGCAGGGCCGAGATAACGGGCCTCCCACCTGGTCTGTTGGTCGAGGTGGCGGACGGCCCGCACGCTCTGGGCTGATGGGCCCGCCGGCCGAGGTGGCGGACGGGCCGTACGCGGCGGGCTGATGGGCCCGCCGGTCGAGGCGGCGATGGACGGGCCGTACCCCCCGCACTCGTGGCCTGCCCCGTCAATGTGGCGGATGGGCCGTGCGCCCGGAGTTGAGGGTCTCTGCGGTGATCAGTCAGTCGGCGGAGCCGACGGAGAGTTCTGTGAGGTGGGCGTCCGGTGAGGTGGTGAGGGCGGTCAGTACCAGCGAGGCGATCGTGGACGGGCGGAGGCACTGGTCCGGGTCGTACGGCGAGCCGAAATCGGCCCTGACCTTGCGTAAGAGCTCGGTGGCCGTGCCGCCTGGGTAGATCGTGGTGACCCGGATGCCGTGCCGGCATTCCTCGTCCCGTACGGCGTCGCCCAGCTCGCGCAGGGCCGCCTTGCTGGCCGCGTAGGCGGGCCAGCCTCTGGGGCTCAAGCCGGGGGCGGCGTTGATGAGGACCACCCGGCCGCGGCGCGTGCGCAGGGCGGGCAGGAGGAGGCGCAGGAGTTCGGCGGCCGAGGCGACGTTGACGTTGAACGTGTCGCGCCACAGTTCCACCGAGCTGTCGGCGGTTGGCACGACCTCGGCGATCCCCGCGCAGTGGACGAACGCGTCCAGCTCCCCGATGGCCGGCAATGCCGCGGCCAGCGTTTCCGGCCGAGCCAGATCCGCCACGATGACGATGACACCGGCGGGGGTGACGCTCCCAAAGGGGACGCCCCCAGGGGTGACGCCGGCGCGGGTGGCGCCGCCGGGGATGTCACTGGCGGGAATATCGGCGGGGATGACGCCGGTGGTGGCGGTGGCCGTGGGGGTCGCGGTGCCAGGCGTGCCACCAGCGCGGGTGACACCAGCAGAGGCGACACCAGCGGAGGTGGCACCAGCAGATTTGACACCGGTGGGGGTGACGTCGGCGGAGGTGCCACCCGTGGGGGTGACGTCGGTGGGCAGGGCGGTTGCGGTCATCATGTCCGGCCAGGGGAGGTTCGCCGCCATCGGGGTGATCTCCCCCAGGCCGACGATCGCATCCATGGCACCGGGCCCGCCCGAGCCGGCGAGCTCGTCCATGGCGCCCGGCCCCGCGTTCGCGGCAAGGGAGCCGAGGTGGGAGGGGTCGCGGACCAGGGCCAAGACCTGGTAGCCCGCCTCCAGCAGCGCCCTGGCGATGGCCGAGCCGATGCCACCCGTCGCCCCCGTCAATAAGACCGTCCCAGCGTGGGTCATGGTCAGAGAGTGGCAGAGGCGCCGGTCGTCCGTCTATTAGGACTTGATCGTGTAGCTGTCGCCGTACACCTTCCAGGTCAGCGGCGGGTTCAGGTCGAGGTTGCCGTTCTTGAGGAAGACGCGCTGCTCAGTGTCGACGCGGGTGGTGTCCTCGTGCGCCTCCTCGGCCTTCATCGCGGCCTTGCGGGCGTCCAGGAACGCGTTGAGGTACGTCGTCTCGTTGCCGCCCTGCGCGGGGGTCTTGGCCTTGGACAGCGCGGTCTTCCTGATGCCGCCGAAGCTGAGCTTGTCGCTGCCGGGGCCGTGCATGACCATCGCGTCGTAGTAGATGAACTGGCCCAGCGCCCGCAGTCCGTCCGTCTTGGCCTGCTTGACCGACGGGTTGAAGTACACGCGGTCGCGCTCGTCGTTCTGCGCCGTCTGGAAGGCGGTGTCCTTGGCGGCGGTCTTCCAGTCCTTGGTGAAGTTCGGGTCGAGGCCCGTGTGCGAGTCGCTGCCGTTGACCTTGCGGAGCGCGGGCAGGTATTTGGCCAGGACGTTGCCGGGCTTGCGGGTGGTGTAGAGCTCGACGAGTGCCAGCATGTCGCTGGTGCCGGAGCAGAAGCCGATGATTCCGGCCGTGTAGCCGCGGCCGTCGTCGATGTCCTCGATGTAGCCGTACTGGGCCTTCCAGTCGAGCGAGGAGTTCTCGGCACTGGACACCAGCTGCATGGCGATGTCCTTCTTGTGCGGGTCGGTGAGGTCGACCGCGGCCTGGCTGGTGCCCGTGAGTGCGAGAGTGGTGGCTAAGGTGACCATGGCGACGAGAGTGGTTCGGAGCAACGCGATCTCCTGCTCTTCGTTAGGAAAGATTCCTAACGAACCATACTCACAGGAGTCATCTTGTGGGACCTATGTTGTGAAATTTGGGCCCCTTACCGCCGTAGTGCGGCGAGTTGCTGTTCGAAGGGGACGACCGGCTCGATCGGCTCTCTGGCCGGGGTACGGCTGCGCATCAGGTCGGCCAGCTCGGCCGCGGCGCGGTCGATCCGCTCCGCCAGGCCGTCCGTGAACTCGTCACCACCGCCGCCCCAGTCCTCCGACGCCGCGTAGACGGCGGTCGGCGCCACGACGGCCCGCAGGTACGCGAACAGCGGGCGCAACGCGTGCTCCAACGCCAGCGAGTGCCGCGCCGTCCCGCCGGTCGCCGCGATGAGCGCCGGCTTGCCCGCCAGCGCAGTGGGGTCCAGGACGTCGAAGAACGACTTGAACAGGCCGCTGTAGGACGCGCTGAAGACGGGGGTGACCGCGATCAGGCCGTCGGCCTCCGTCAGCGCCTCGATCGCCTCGCGCAGCCGGGCGCCGGGGAAGCCGGTGACGAAGTTGTTCGCGATGTCGACGGCGAGGTCGCGCAGTTCGATCACCCGCACCTCGGGCGCGGGGTCGTCAAGCCGACGGACGGTCGCCTCGGTCAGGCGATCGGCGAGCAGGCGGGTGGACGACGGCTGGGTCAGACCAGCCGTTACGACGACGAGCTTCATGAACTCACCTCAGCGACGCGGGTGGTGTGGACGGGGCTATCGGGGACGTCGGCCGGCCGGTTCGCGGCGAACTCCCGCCGCAGCACCGGCACGACCTCCTCCCCGAGGATGTCGAGCTGCTCCAGGACCGTCTTCAGCGGCAACCCCGCGTGGTCCATCAGGAAAAGCTGCCGCTGGTAGTCGCCGAACGACTCCCGGAACGTCAGCGTCTTGTCGATGACCTGCTGCGGGCTGCCCACCGTGAGCGGCGTCTCCTCGGCGAACTCCTCCAGCGACGGGCCGTGTCCGTACACGGGCGCGTTGTCGAAGTACGGGCGGAACTCGCGTACCGCGTCCTGCGAGTTCTTCCGCATGAACACCTGGCCGCCGAGCCCCACGATGGCCTGCTCGGGCGTGCCGTGCCCGTAATGGGCGTACCGCTGGCGGTAGAGGGTGATCAGCCGGATGAAGTGGTCCTTCGGCCAGAAGATGTTGTTGGCGAAGAACCCGTCACCGTAGTAGGCGGCCTGCTCGGCGATCTCCGGGCTGCGGATCGAGCCGTGCCACACGAAGGGCGGCACCCCGTTCAACGGCCGCGGCGTGGAGGTGAAGCCCTGCAGCGGCGTACGGAAACGGCCCTCCCAGTCGACGACGTCCTCGCGCCAGAGCCGGTGAAGCAGCGCGTAGTTCTCGACGGCCAGCGGGATGCCCTGCCGGATGTCCTGCCCGAACCACGGGTACACGGGCCCGGTGTTGCCCCGGCCCAGCATCAGGTCGACCCGGCCGTCGGCCAGGTGCTGCAGCATCGCGAAGTCCTCAGCGATCTTGACCGGGTCGTTGGTCGTGATCAGCGTCGTGGCCGTGGACAGCGTGAGCCGCTCGGTCCTGGCCGCGATGTAGCCGAGCATGGTGGTCGGCGACGACGGCACGAACGGCGGGTTGTGATGCTCGCCGGTCGCGAACACGTCCAGCCCGACCTCCTCGGCCTTGAGCGCGATGGCCACCATCGCCTTGATCCGCTCATGCTCCGTCGGCGTCCTGCCGGTGGTGGGGTCCATGGTCACGTCGCCCACACTGAAGATCCCGAACTGCATATCGCTCACCGCCCCTTACTATTGAAAATTCAACAACCACCCAAGCAGCAGGCGGTCCGAGGTTATTCCGTACGTTCAGAGAGCGTTGATCTCCAGCGGCCCGAGCACCCGTTGGGGCGCCCCGCGCTCGGCCACGGTGATCATGGCTCTGCCGATCTGCTCGGTCGTGGTCACCGCCGTGGGGAACAGTCGCCGCAGCACCGGATAGAGCGGCGCCGTCACCACGTACGCCAGCCGATACCAGGTCGTCCGCGACGTGACGCCGTGCATGGGCTGGATGTAGCCGGGCCGGAACATGTACGCCTCGAGCGGCAGTGCCAGCAGCGCGTTCTCGGTCTGGCCCTTGACCCGGGCCCACATCGCCCGGCCGTGCTCGTCGGTGCCCACCCCGGACACGTAGACGAACGTCGAGCCGGGGCTGAGCCGCGCGAGGGTCTCGCCGGCCGCCAGCGTGTAGTCGTACGTGACGCGCCGGTAGTCCTGCTCGCTCATGCCCGCCGAGGAGACGCCGAGGCAGAAGAAGCACGCGTCGTAGCCGGACAGGTCGGCCTCGATCGGGGTGAGGTCGAGCAGGTCGCCGTGCGTGATCTCGCGCAGTTTGTCGTGGGTGCGGCCGGTGGGGGTGCGGCCGACCGTGAGAACGCCCTCCACCCGGTCGTCGACGAGGCATTCCCGTAGCACGCCCTGCCCGACCATGCCGGTGGCGCCGAAGATGATGACTTTCATACGGCCCGCATGCTATCGCCCATGCGCAGTCAGGGCGCTCATCGAGGGTCGTACCGTCTATCTGGCGCCGCGACCTGGTATTCCCGCTATTAACCCGCCTCATGGCGGCGAAGCTGGCTAGCGTGGCAGGATTGTCTGACGCGTCAGACCGCCACAGTTTGTCGATCTAGGAGCGTATATGCCGAATGCTCGGGATATTGACGACCTGACCGAAATATCCGGTTTGGAGTCTCGTCAGTCCGGGCCGACAGCGCTGCGGATATTGGTGGGCAGGCAACTACGCCGACTGCGTGAGTCACAGGGGATCACCCGTGAAGCCGCGGGATACGCGATCCGTAGTTCGCATTCCAAAATCAGCCGCCTGGAATGCGGGCGGACCAGTTTCAAGCTGCGCGATGTGGAGGATCTGCTCACCCTGTACGGGGTGGCCGAGGCGGCCGAACGCGCGGTCGTGCTCTCGCTGACCAGGCAGGCCAATGCTCCCGGCTGGTGGCACGACTATCGCGACGTGGTGCCCGACTGGTTCGAGGACTACCTCGGGCTGGAGCAGGACGCGGCGATGATCCGTACGTACGAGGTCCAGTACATCCCCGGCCTGCTCCAGACGGAGGACTACGCCCGCGCGGTGATCACCTGCGGCAATCCGGACAGCCCGGAGGAGGAGATCGAGCGCCGGGTCGCGCTCCGGATGCGCCGCCAGCGGCTCCTCCTGGCGTCTGCGGCGCCCAAACTCTGGGTGGTGCTGGATGAGGCGGCGCTGCGCCGTCAGGTCGGCAACGCCGCCACGATGCGCGCGCAGCTCGAGCACCTCAAGAAGATGGCCGACCGGCCCCTCATCACCATCCAGGTGCTGCCGTTCAGCTACTGCGGTCACATCGGCGGGGTCGGCCCCATCACCATCCTGCGTTTCGCCCAGGCCGAACTCGACGACGTGGTCTACCTCGAACAGATCGCCAGCGCGCAGTACCTCACCAGGCAATCCGACGTGCATCCGTACCACCATCTGATGGACGAGCTGGGCATCCACGCGCAGTCGTCGGCCGCGACCCGGGCGATCCTCGACCAGATCATCGGCGAGCGGTAGGTCTACGGCTTGCGGGCCACGCCGCAGAAGGCGTCCACCTCGTCGGGGACGCCGAACACGGAGGCTTCCACCCGCCAGCGGGAGACCGAGACGACGCCCGGATCCACCAGTTCGAGGCCGTCGAAGAAGCGGGCGATCCCCTCGGGGGTGCGCAGGTTGTAGGAGTACGACTGCTCTTCGTCGTGGAGCCGTCCGGCTTCCGCGGCCGCCTGGGGTTTGATGGTGTTCGTGCCGTCCTCGAACACCAGGTAGCTGCCTGACGGCAATGCGTCCAGCAGCCGCCGCGTCAGGGCGTGCGCGTGGTCGTCGTCGAAGATCGTGCCCATGACGCCGAGGAGCATGAGTGCGGTGGGCCGGGTGAAGTCCAGCGTCTTGGCCGCGTAGTCGAGGATCGTGTCGGGGTCGCGCACGTCGGCCTCGATGTAATCGCAGGCGCCCCGGGGGTCGCTGGTCAGCAGTGCCTGCGCGTGCACCAGCACCAGGGGATCGTTGTCGACGTAGACG
Source organism: Nonomuraea sp. NEAU-A123 (assembly GCF_018603905.1). GTDB lineage: Bacteria > Actinomycetota > Actinomycetes > Streptosporangiales > Streptosporangiaceae > Nonomuraea. The sequence continues at coordinate 177,173 of NZ_JAHFZZ010000009.1, read as the reverse complement.
ACGCGGGAGGCCGGGTCGACGCGCTGGGCGACCTCATGGGTGTTGTCGACGGTCGGCAGTCCGGTGCCGATGTCCAGGAATTGCCGGATACCTGCCTCTTCGGCTAGATATCGGACAGCGCGTCCCAGGAAAGCACGTGCGTGGCGGGCGATGTCCTCCATGCCCGGGTAGATCTGCCGGAGTTGTTCAGCGTGCTCGCGGTCTACCGGGTAGTTGTCCTTTCCGCCCAGCCAGTAATTCCACACCCGGGCCTGATGCGGCTTGGTGGCGTCGATTTTGGAGGGCAGCGCCGGGTCGGCCGGCGATCCTTCGTCGGGCACGAAACCTTCTCCTCTTTTGTCGCCTATATGGTGTCCAAGCCCAGTCTTCCGGCGTTATATCCCGCTGTCACCTACAAAACATCACAAATTCGGAGGTTGGCGGACGATACCGCTGAGTATGTCGTCCAGAGTGACCACGCCGAGCACCTGCCCGCCGGCACCCGTCACGGCGGCGAGCTGGGCCCGTCGCTTACGCATGGTCGCCAGGACGTCCGCGAGCGTCCCCGTCTCGTCGATCAGCGGCAGGGCGCGGATCGGCAGCGGCTGACGCGTGCCGTGCCCGTTGAGCGCGTCCAGGACATGCAGGTAGCCGCGCAGCTCGGCGGGGTCGTCGCCGTGCACCGGGAAGCGGGAGTGGCCGTAGCGGCCGGCGTACTCCTGCAGCCCGAGGCTGTCGATCGTCGCGGGGACGCTCACCACCTCCTCGATCGGCACCATGACCGTGCCGACCGGGCGAGCGTGCAACGCGAGCGTGGCGATCATCCGGTCGTGCTCGTCCTGGCGGAGCAGTTTGTGCTGGCGAGACTCCTCGATCAGCACCGGGAGTTCCTCCGAGGTGTAAACGGTGTGGATCTCGTCGGTCGGCGGGATGCGCAGCAACCGGAGCACCACATCCGACATGGCCTTGACCAGGGTGAGCAGCGGGCGTATCGCTCGGGCGAGGACGAACAGGGCGGGCACCAGCCACAGCGCCGCCGTGTTCGGGCCGGACAGCGCGAGGTTCTTCGGCACCATCTCACCGATGATCACGTGCGCGGAGACCACCAGGAGCAGCGCCAGGGCGAAGGCGACCGGGTGCACCATGTTCTCGGGCAGGCCCACGGCCGCGAAGAGCGGCGCCACGGCACGTGCCACGACCGGTTCGCCGAAGGCGCCGAGCATCAGCGAGGCCAGCGTCACGCCCAGCTGGGCCGCCGCCAGCATCGTGGGCATCGTGTTCATGGCGGCGAGCACCGCCTGCGCCCGGCGCGAGCCCGCCTGCGCCTGCGGCTCAAGCTGGGTACGGCGCGCGGAGATGAGGGCGAACTCGGCGGCCACGAAGAACCCGTTGACGGCCAGGAGCAGCACGAGGACCAAGCCGTCGGTGATGGTCATGAGGGTTCCTGACTCGGCGCGGTGAGGGTGATCTGCTCGATGCGCCGGTTACGCATGGACTCCACCCGGAGCGTCCATCCGTCCACCTCGACTTCGTCCCCCGGATCGGGGATGCGGCCGAGCCGGGCCATCACCAGGCCCGCGAGCGTCTCGTAAGGCCCCTCCGGCATGCGGAACCCGGTGCGTTCCTCGACCTCGTCCGCCCGCAGCACGGCCGGCGCGCTGATCGAGTCGCCCGGCGCGAGCAGCGCGGCCGTGGGCTCCGCCGACTCCTCCTCGGGCAGGTCGTACTCGTCGGCGATGTCGCCGATCAGCTCCTCCACCAGGTCTTCCACGGTGACGATGCCCGCGAAGCCGCCGTACTCGTCGATCACCACGGCCATCTCGACACCCGGCGGGCTGAGCCGTTCCTGAACCACCTCCAGGTTCACCGACTCGGGCACCGTGACCGCCGGCCTGGTGATCGCGGTCACCGGCGTCCGGTCCCGCTCCTCCACCGGCACGGCGCACGCGCGCGGGACGCTGGCCACGCCGAGGATGTCGTCCAGCTCCTCGCCGCACACCGGGATGCGCAGGTGCCGGGTGCGGCGGGCCAGCTTGAGGAACTCGGCGACGCTGCTGGATCCGGCTATGGTCACGCAGTCCGTACGCGGGGTCATCGCCTCGGCCGCGTTCTTGCCACCGAAGCGCAGCGCCCGCTGGAGCATGGCGGCCGTGCTCGGCCGCAGCACCCCGGCCTCGGCCGAAAGCCGCACCAGCAGGCCCAGCTCCTCGGGGGAGCGGGCCGAGGCGAGCTCCTCCTGCGGCTCGGCGCCCAGACGGCGGACGATGCCGTTGGCCACCGCGTTGCACGCCTTGATCAGCGGTCCGAACGCCGCGGAGAACACCCGCTGCGGCGGCGTCGCCAGCCTGGCCACGGCCATCGGCCTCGACAGGGCGGCGTTCTTGGGCACCAGCTCGCCCAGGACCATCTGCGCCACCGTGGAGATGACGATCGCCAGGACGACGGCGGCGCCACGACCGGCGGGAACGTCGTCCAGCAGCGGTTCGAGCAGGTCGGCGATGGCCGGCTCGGCCACGACGCCGAGCAGCAGGGACGTGACGGTGATGCCGAGCTGCGCCCCGGACAGGTGAAACGACAGCCGCCGCACCGCTGCCTCGATCCCCTGCGCGCCCCGGTCCCCGGCCTGCGCCAACTGGTGGACCCGTACGCGTTCGACGGTCACCAGGGAGAACTCCGCCGCGACGAAGACCCCGTTGGCCAGGATCAAGGCCAGCGCCCCGAGCAGGAACACCACATCCAGGACCATGGGCGAAAGCTAGCACCAGAGGAGGACAAGTGTGTTTGGCGGACTCACCGTTTCGATACGTTGGAGCATATGGCGACTTCTCATCTAGAGGCCCCCCAAGTCGTTCAACCGGCGCTGCCCAGACTCGCCTGGCTGGACGCACTGCGCGGCATCGGCGCGCTCGCGGTCGTGGGTGAGCACCTGCTGACCTGGGCCATGCCCTGGTTACGGCCCATCTCCTTCAACCTCGGCATGTACGGCGTGCTGGTGTTCTTCCTGGTCAGCGGGTACGTCATCCCGATCTCGCTGGAGCGGCACGGTGACGTGCGGGCCTTCTGGATCGGCCGCCTGTTCCGCCTGTATCCGCTCTACCTCGCGGTCGTCGGCCTGGTCCTGGCCATGTCGTGGTGGATACCGGTGCGAGCCGAGGTGCCCCGGGATCCCTCCTCGGTGGCCGCGCACGCGACCATGCTGATGGACGTGGTCGGCTCCGGTGCCGTGGTGAACACCATGTGGACGCTGTCGTACGAGATGGTCTTCTACCTGCTGGTCGCCGCCCTGTTCGTGACCGGGGCGCGGGGCGGTCGCGGGCTGCTCGCGGTCGGGTTCGGGCTGGTCGCCGTCATCGCCGGCCTCGTGCTGTCCAGGACGCCGCTGACCGGCGGGTGGCTGGCCTGGGCGTCGTTCGCGGTGTTCGCCGTCGGGCTGGTATGTGTGATCTCCGGCCGCATGCGGACGGCCGCGGGCTGCGCGCTGGGGGTGATGGCGCTGGCTCTGCTGCTGCTGAGCAGCCGCGTGCCGTGGTTCGGCGCCGCGATGCTCGCGGTGATGTTCATCGGCACGGCGATCCATCGGTGGGAGCGTGGACAGGGCGGTCTGTGGCCGGTGGCGCTCGCCGCGTCGCTGGTGACGCTGTCCCCTTTCTGGGCGATCAACGCCGGGTGGTGGTGGGTGCGGCCTCAGGTGTGGGCGCTGACCGTCGTCCTGGCGGCCGTGACGTTCGCGGGTGGCATGGCCTGGCGAAGGCGGCGCGTTCCGTACGTCCTCACCTGGCTCGGAGTGATCAGCTACTCCCTTTATCTGATGCATCTGCCGATCCTCACCCTCGTCATCCAGGTGGTGGGCGAGATGCGCTGGTCGCCCTGGCCGATGCAGATCGGCATCGGCCTGTTCGTCATGAGCGTGGTCCTGCCGGGTAGCTGGCTGACCTACCGATTCCTGGAGCAGCCCATGCAGCGCCTCGGCCGCCGGCTGGCTCGCGCACGATGATCGGCGCTCCGGCAGGCGCTGTGAGTCAGTCCGGCGGTCGCACCCGAGGTTCGGGCGTCGATTGCTCTGCGTATGTAATTGAACGCCGTAAGTGATGTCCATGGACACGCTGGCGAGCCGCCGGATGCCCTCAGGAGCCGGACGCGTCATCCACGGGCAAGGGGCGTGCTTTGAGGCCGGCGAGCATCTCGTCGCGGAAGAACCTCAGATGCTGCCGCCAGATCTCGCCCGCCTGCTCGGCGTCGCCGTCCTCGATGTACTGGATCACCATCCGCGCCTCGTCCATGTGGCCCTTGCGGGTGTGGTCGGGGATCAGCGCCTGGGAGCGCAGCGCCACCCAGCGTGGCGATTCGGTGTAGCGCAGTGCTTCCTCCAAGGCCCGCTCCAGGATCGGGTTGCGAGCGGCGCGGGCGATGGCCCGGTGCACCGGCAGGTCGCTCTGGTAGTGGCCGGTCGTGCGGAACTCCTCTTCGAGGGCTCGGCCCATGGCCTTGAGCTGTTCGATGTCCTCGGGGTAGCGCTTGGCCGCGGCGAGCTCGGCGAGCTGGGGTTCCACGGCGAGCCGGGCTTCGAAGACCTGGGTCGGCAGCACCTCGATGCCCCAGTTCTCCACGTGCGACGCGGTGGCCACGACGACGTTGCCCCGCCCCTGATAGGACTGGATGATGCCGGCGAGTTCGAGGGCGGCGAGCGCCTCGCGGAGCGTGGGGCGGCTGACCCCCAGCCGCTGGGCGAGGTCGCGTTCCGAGGGCAGGCGCTCATACCGCTCGATCGGCTGGTCCCGGATGGCCGTGACGATCCGGTCCGCGACCTGCGCGGCCGCACTGCGTACCACGACCGGGGCGAACAGATCGTCAGGGGGTTCGGAGTTCATCTCACATCCATCGTGAAGGGAAGGTAGGCCCGGCAGGTCGGCTATACCGGGGTGACGGTGTGACCCGCCGCGGCGAGGGTCGCGAACGCGGCGTCCGCCCGTTCGGACCTGACCAGAACGTAGTCCGTGTCATAGGTCGAGACCACGAAGATCGGAATATTGGCTGCGGCGAGCGGCCCGGCGATCGACGCGAGGATGCCCGTCAGGGAGAAGTCCAGCGGACCCGCCACCACCAGGCAGGTTCAGCCGGGCTCGACCCTGGCCTCCGCCCGTGGGGCGAGAGCCTCGGGGCAGACGAGGGACAGCTCGTCGGCCGTCCTGGTGAGGCAGTAGAGCGAGCCCGTTCCCGCGACCGGGACGGTGTGCTCGGCCGCGGGGTCCATGCGGCACACCGCGTACGTCTCGGGAAGCACGCGCAAGGTCACGCGCGGCGGGGCCGGCGGGGTCTCAGTCATGGGCGGGATCCTGTTCGGCCATGGCGCGCACCACCGGCGTCATGGCGTCAAGTGCCTGGGCCACGTAGTCGCGGCCGAATCCGACGTTCATCCGGAGATAACCTTCGCACCCGAAATACACCCCCGGGCAGATCAGCGTGGAGGCGTCGATACGTAGCCGATGCCCGACCTCGACGGAGTCAAGCGCGGTGGCGAAGCGGACGAAGGCCAGGGGAGTGGCCACCGGCCGGTGCGCCGTGACCCGACCTCGGGCGGACCGGCCGCCCAGCCGAACGCGCAGGCCCGACAGGCCGTACGACTTGGACATGTTGTTGACGCCGATGACCCGGTCATAGCGGCCGACGAAGGTCCCCCAGACCGGAGCAGTTGCCAGGTGGCCTGACCAATTTCTTGGACGCAGACTTCCACTGGCCAGGCCACCTGTCAAGAGGCCGTCGAGATGATCTCCGGCTGAGCGGGTGGCGCATCGCGGGTCTGTCGTTCACGATGAAGGCCGGATCCACCATCAACAAGGAAGGTCAAATTTCATGCGTTTATCTGTTCTCCTGACGCTGGGCGCCGTGGTCACCGCCGGTCTGCTGGCGGTCCAGCCCGCGGCGACGGCCCAGGCGGCGGTGACGTTCTACGCCGACTCCGGCGACTCATGCTTCCGCGGGATCACCCAGGGGACGCTCGACTGGCTGACGGGGCCCGTGATCCGGCCGACCGTCAAGGTCGACGGGTACCTGTCCGACGACGCCAACCTCTCGCCCTGCACTCGGGACGGCATGTACTCCACTGCCGTCTTCAACGCCTACAACGGCACCACCCTCGTCGACTCGGAGACCTACAAGGCGGACGACGCCCAGGTCCCGCTCTCCTTCACGCTGTCGGATCCGGCGGGAGTCGCCGCCATCGATCGCGTGGTCGTCCAGGTGTGCCGGTTCAGCGGCTCGCCGATCGGGGTCAGCTACTGCGGCAAGGCCGCGGAATACAAGACGCCCTGAGTCTCCGGCCGGATGTCAAGAACGGATGCGCGGCTCCGACCCTTCCACGAAAGCGAAGGACGCTGAAGCCGAGGAGCCGGGCATGCGCAAGATCATCTACTGGGTGCACACCTCGATCGACGGGCACATCGACGGGCCGCAGGGCGAGTTCGACTGGCCGGAGATGGGTGACGAACTGTCGGCGTACTCCGAGGCGCTGATCGACAGGGTCGACACCTTCCTGTACGGGCGCGGCGTGTGGGAGGGGATGGCGAGCTTCTGGCCGGCCGCCGAGTCGCTCTCGGACCACCCGCACGTCCTGAAGTTCGCGCCCGTCTGGCGCAACACTCCGAAGATCGTCTTCTCGACCACGCTGAAGGAGGACGGCTGGGCCGCCAGGATCATCGGCGAGAACCTCGCCGCCGAGGTCTCCGAGCTCAAGCGGCAGCCCGGCAAGGACCTGCTGCTGACCGGCGGCTCCCGCCTGGCCGCCGCCCTCACCGACCACGGCCTGATCGACGAGTACCACGTCGCGGCGCACCCGGTCGTGCTGGGCGGCGGCAAGCCGCTGTTCGTGCCCCGCGAGGACCGGATCAAGCTGCGGCTCGTTGCGTCGCGCACCTGTGACTCCCGAGTGGTGGTGACGCGGTACGACCGCGCCCATGGCTAGCGGGGCGGTCGGGAACCCGGCGGCTATGGGGCGCGCCGGGCTGTGGCGGCAGCCCACGTACGCAGGTAGGACTCGGCGCCCGCGGCCATGTCCCGGACGATGTCCGGGCCGGCGATGACCCGCATGTCCTCGATCCAGTCGGGCACCAGGCCGTAGTTGGCGACGCCGTCCGTGTTGACGTCCCAGACCCGGTCGCCGGTGCGTAACCGGTCCAGGGCCACGCTCCCGTCGAAGGACGTGAAGGGGTACGTCACCGGGTTCGCGGAGTTGCCGGCACGGGGTCCGGGCAGCTCGCCCAGGCCGTTGACGTCCAGGCCGTAGCCGTACCCGGGGATCTGGTGCGCCTGCCGGAGCGGCTGGGTGCGGCGCCACTCCGCGACGAAGTCCTGCGCGTCGTGCCCGTACTGGGTGATCATCCCCCCAAGGGCGTAGATCCGGTCGAAGTAAGTCGGGTCTGCCCAGCTATGGGAGGAGATCACGCCCGGGTAGCCGGCCGCTTCGAGGAGGGTGAGCGTACGGCCGGCGGCCTTCGCGCTCATGTGGTCGATCTCCACCAGCATGCCCCGGCGGATCATTCCCTGGACCATGTACTCGCCCAGGGCGGTCAGCCCTTTGGTGTTGCAGTGCGGCGCGGGGGGATAGACCGGCAGCGAGACCCCCGGAGGCAGCAGCCCGACGAGCTGGTCGGGCAGAACCCCGCCGGGATCGATGGGATTGTCGTGCTCGGGCCCGGTGCAGGTACGCGCTTGCCAGAAGGAGCCGGTGCTGAGCAGGTTGCCCAGGTTGACGATGGCGCCCTGGGTGCCGGAGTCGAAGCGCACACCGCACAGGGCGTTGTCGTACTTGTGGCAGACGAACATGCTCCGTACGCCGAGCGCGTACATCTCGTCCAGTCCGCGGTCGATCTGCGCCCGGGTGCACTGCGGGATGCCGAGGATCTGGCGGCAGCCGAACGGCTCGGAGGTCTCGACACCCAGGACGACGGCGAGCTTGCCCGCCTCGACCGTCCGTCTGGCCTCGGCCGGGTCGCGCACGATCCTGAACCAGCCCTGTCCGGGCCCGCCGTACTGGGCGTCGATGTAGTCCTGCAGCTCAGTGGCCCGCTGCGCCTCCAGCCTGAGCGTGGCCATCTCGTCGCAGGAGTTCTTCCTCAGCGGGTAGATCGCGCACAGCTGGCGGTTGGCCACCAGGTCGTTGACCATGATCCGGAGCCCGCCGCGCCAGGCCCGCTCCACCCACGTGTAGTACGCCTGCTGGTGGGTCAGCGAGTCGTGCGCCGGCCAGTCGCGGAACGTGGGCCAGCCCACCGGGTCGTGAGTGCCGGTGGGGGAGCCGGTCCGGGTGAAGTTCTCGAACCAGGCCAGCTCGCCGTGGGGGTAATGATCAGGGCAGTCCTTCAGAGCCTGGGCGATGCCGCCGGGGTCGAACGGCTTGCCGCACAGCAGCATGCCGCCGAACGCCTCGTAGGAGAACAGGTGACTGTGCGCGTCGACGAACCCGCGTACATCGGATGCCGCAGACGATCTGCCCCCCGGAGAGATCAGGGAGGCGGTCAGCAGGAGGAGGACGACGGCGATGGATCGGCGGCGCATCATGGACACCTCACACGGCTGGGGGGCCTGCCGTCAGCATCCGTCGCCTACGCCCCGCGAACAAGGCCCAAACGTGAGTGCATCTCATCAATGTCGTCATTTCCGTCGCATGGAGCGCGACCTGCACATGCTGTGAGCTTTGAGGGGCAGGGGTGCATCCATCGGGCCGACACGGCCACCGGTAGGCAGAAACGGGATGAGGTGCGATGACCCTGCTCTACAAACCACTGTCACTGCTGGCCGGCGTGCTGGGCGGGATGATCGCCGGCATGCTGTTCAAACAGGCGTGGAAGATCATCGCGCGGGAGGACAAGGCCCCTGACGTCGACGACCCGGACTTCACCTGGCGGCAGGTGCTGCTGTCCGCCATGCTGCAGGGCGCCGTCTTCGGCCTGGTGAAGGCGGCCGTTCAACGCGCCGGCGCACGCGGCGTCCGCAAGGCGACCGGCCGCTGGCCGGGCGACGACCGGCGCCGCGGGAAGCCACCGCGAACCAGCTCGCTCAGACGCGCCCGGAGATCAGGGCGAACAACGTCTTGATGTTGGCCTCGGCCGAGCCGGCCTGGCCGATGAAGCTGTTGCGTGGATTGAAGGTGACCGTGCTGCCGTTCGCGCGCCGGATGCGGACGTAGGCGTTGCCGGTGTTGAGGCCGGACTTGAGCCACACGGAGTAGGAGCCGTGCAGGGCGACCTGGTCGATCGGGTCCGCCCATAACAATCCCTTGTCGGACAAGGAGAAATACCCGCTGCGGACCACGATCAGTCTGCGGTCGGTCGCGCCTATGACGCGTCGTCCCAATCCAGCGTTGACGTATGCGTTGAATGCCGTCCGTACGGACTCACCCGGCTCGATATGGGAGGCGATGATCGTTTCGGGGTCGATCGTCTGCATGGTCGGTGCCCCTTCGCGGTCGTAGTCGGTGATGAGTATCTCTGACTGTTCGCCCGGCTATCGCCGCTTTCGTTCAGCTCGGGACGTCGAGCCGGGCACGTACCTTGGCGAGGAGATCGCGCGGGAGCGGGGCGTAGCCGTACAGGGAGAGGTAGGACTGGCCGCCGTCGCCCGCGGTGTAGCGCAGGAAGGAGCGCACCAGCGGGTCGGAGGTCTTGGAGCAGGCGATCTCGTAGGTGATCAGGATGATGGGGTAGGCGCCCTCGCTTTCCGTCAGGTAGTCGAACTTCACCACGAGATCGTCATCCTTGCCGACGACCCGGGCGCCTTCCAGGGCTTCGGTGGCACTCTGGGGCGAGAGCGCGACGAACTGGCCGGAGGCGTTGCGCACCTTGGCGGTGCGCAGGCGGGCATTGCTGGCGAACCCGTACTCCACATACCCGATGGAACCGGTGGTGCGCTGGACGGCGTCGGCGATTCCGGAGGAGCCCGCAACACCTTGCCCGGAGCCGGTCCAGTCTCTGGACGGCTGGTACGGCCAGCGGCCCGCCGCCTTGAGATAGGTGGTGAAGTTGTGGGTCGTGCCCGACTCGTCGGAGCGGTGGAAGAGCCGGATGCCGGCGTGCGGCAGGCGCCTGCCACGGTTGTCGGCGGCGATCTCTGAGGCGTCCCAGGTGGTGATCCGCCCGCTGAAGATGCCGGTCAGGGTGATGGGCGAGAGCTTCAGATCTGGCGTGGACGGCAGGTTGTAGGCCAGTGCGATGGGGCCGACCACCATGGGCAGGTGCACCGCGCGGCTGCCGCAGCGCCTGTCGGCCAGCGTCTGTTCCCAGGGTTGCATCGCGACGTCCGATCCGGCGAACGCTGTGGTGCCCGCGATGAAGTCGCGGATGCCGGCTCCTGACCCGTTGGCCTGGTAGTCCACCCGCAGGTCGGGGTGGATCCGGTGGAACTCGGCACGCCAGGCGTCCATCGCGCCTTTCTGCGCGGTCGAGCCCGAGCCAGAGATGGACGCGGTGATCGGCGGGCTTTCGGGCACTTCGTCGCGGGCCAATATCGCGGTGCCGCCCAGGCCGGCGGCGGAAGCGGCCAAGGCGAGGGCGACGAGCACGACCAACCCTGCGATCCCTGTCAGCTTCTCCATCTCATCGAGGATATGAAGCGGACGTGACCGTAGCATTGACTATCCGTCAAACTTCCGCCGACAAACGGTCATTGAACCGCCAAGCTGGGCAATGTACCTGTTATCCGCCGATATGCGGTGCGCGTGCGGCGGCGGAGCCGTCCCGGATCACCTCGCCGGTGAGGTTGCCGTTGGCTCCCGAGCCCAGGAAGACGATGAGGTTGGCCACGTCGTCGGAGTGGGAGAGCCGGTGTGTGGGGGTGGCGGCGGCGAGGGCATCGGTGACGAACGCCGGAATGTCGGGGCGGCTGTCGGTAAGGGTGAAGCCCGGCGCCACGACGTTGACCAGGATTCCGTCCCGGCCGCCGTTCCAGGCCAGGCTGCGCGCGAGCCCGTACAGGCCTGACTTGGCGGTCCCGTAGGGGCCGGGCCCGGGCAGGCCCTCCTCCGCGACGCTCGAGGAGATCAGCACGACGCGGCCCCAGCCCCGGGCGCGCATACTCGGCAGGACGGCGCGGACCGAGGCCGCCGTCCCGATCAGGTTGGCGCTGATCATCGCGTCCCACTCCCGCAGTGGCACGTCCTCGAACCGCAGGCTGGGGTCGGGCGGGCCGTCGCCGCCCCAGCGCACGGCATTGGCGACGAGGACGTCGATCCCGCCCCAGCGCTCGACGATGCTCGCGACGGCGTGGTCGATGGTCGGCAGGTCCTCAAGGTCGAGCCGGACGACGTACGCCTGGCCGCCGGAGGCCTCGACATCCGCGGCCACCTTCTCCGCGCTGTCCGGGTGGTTCCGATACGTGATCGCCACCCGGGCGCCTTCGCGCCCGTAGGCGCGGGCGGTCGCGGCGCCGATCCCGGTCGACGCGCCGGTGATCAGAACCACGCGGCCGTTGAGATCTGTGTTCATGGTGTGTCCTCTTGTCTTCGCTGATCGGGTGGGGGTCGCGGTCAGGACGGTGTCTCGGCGCGCACCCGGGTCGCCAGGGTGTGCACCGCTTCGAGCGCCGCTGCGTGGGAGGCCTCATGCTGCTCGCGGAACTGCGCGAGGAAGGGCATGACCGTGGCATGCGTGAGCTCGGCGTGGACGAACTCCACGTCGTCCAGTCCGAGCACGGAGAAGTAGGCGCGCAGGTAGGGCTCCTGGAAGTCGAACTGCTCGCGGGGTGTTCCCGGCCCGTAGCCCCCGCCGCGCGCGCTGAGCACCACGGCCGACTTTCCCTTGAGCGGCAGCCAGGGCAGGGTCACGCGGTCGATCCATGCCTTCAGTGCGGCGGGCACCGAGAAGTTGTACATCGGTACACCCAGGAGCAGGACGTCGGCCGCGAGTAGCTGCTCCACCAGTGGGCGGGCTGAAGCAAGGCCTGGCCACCGCCGAGACGGCGGCCGTGCGCGAGCACGGCATGACGCTGTGGGGCTACACGGTGTTGATGGCGATCGTTGAAGTCCCCGCCCGCACCCAGCTCGTCCTCGCCCAGGCCGTATCGGTCGACAAGAGCAAGCTGGTCCTCATCCTCGACGAGCTGGAAAGCGCCGGCCTGGTGCGTCGTCGGCCGGACCCCGCCGATCGCAGAGCGCGCATCATCGAGGTCACCCCCGAAGGCAGCCGCGCCCTCAAATCCGCCCGCGGCGACATCGAGGCCATCGAGGACCGGCTCCTGGCCGACCTCGCCCCTTCGCTCCGGACCGCTCTGAAGGGCGCGTTGCAAGATCTCGTCGGTGAACCGATCGCGAGGGTCGAGGACGGCCGGCCACACGAAACCGCCTGCGCACCCGACCAAGCATGACCACGCCTCGGACTCAGCGGCTCACGGTGGTCTCTTGCTCCACCCGTGACAGCTTCTCGGGATTGCGCACGTGGTAGACGCCGGTGACGTAGCCGTTCTCGACCCGCACCGCCAGTACGCCGTCGATCTCCCCGTCGATCCGGACGAGCAGCCCCGGGCCGCCATTGATCTGTACCGGCTCGACCGATCTTTCGGCGTCGCGGTTCCACCAGCCGATGGCCAGCAAGCGAGCCACCTGGCCGATCCCCACGATGGGCCGCGGCAGGGCATGTCTGATTCCGCCGCCGTCGCTCAGGGCGACGACGTCCGGCGCGAGGATGTCGAGCAGATCCTGTAGATCGCCGGTTTCGACCGCGCGTTGGAAGGCCCTGAGCGCATCTCGGGTCTCAGCCGGGGAGGCGATGCCGCGTGGGCGGCGGGCGGCGACGTGCGCCCGTGCCCGGTGCGCGATCTGCCGGACCGCGGCCGGGCTCTTGCCAACGGCCTCGGCGATCTCGTCGTAGACCAGATCGAACACCTCACGCAGCACGAACACCGCCCGCTCGGTCGGCTGAAGCGTCTCCAGCACCAGCAGCATCGCCATCGAGACACTGTCGGCCAGCTCGACGTCCTCGGCCACATCGGGCGCGGTCAGCAGCGGCTCGGGCAGCCAGGGACCGACATAGGACTCCTTGCGCCGGCCCAGCGTACGCAGCCGTTTGAGCGCCTGCCGGGTGGTGATCCGGATCAGGTACGCGCGCTGGTCCAGCACCGTGCCGAAGTCGACGCCCGCCCACCGCATCCAGGTCTCCTGCAGGACGTCCTCGGCGTCGGCGGCCGAGCCGAGCATCTCGTAGGCGACGGTGAACAGCAGGCTGCGGTGGGCGACGAACGCCTCGGTGGCCGAGTCCATGATCTGTACGATCCCGGTCCCCACCGCTTTGTGACACCCACGAAGGGTGAGGCATGTCACATAGGTCTCGCTGTCACAAGGAGCGGGTCGCCGGGATCTGTTGCTCGTCAGGATGCCGCGCCAACGAGTTGACATTGAGAAGGGAAGGCCCGGATATGTCCACACCCACGACGGCCAAGCAGGAGGATCTGCGGTCGCGGATGCCCAACCCCCTCCGCTTCGTCCCCGACATGGCGGGAGTCGCCGAAGGACTGCACAAGGCCATCCGGAACGGCGCGATTCCGCAGACCACCATCAGCCTGCTGCAGCTGCGCGCCGGGCAGCTCCTCGGCAGCACGTACTTCACCATCCGGGAAACCGGAAACCTGCGCAAGGCCGGGGAATCGGAGGAGCGCATCACCGGCGTGGCCACCTGGCGGGACGCCACGTACTTCACCGATGCCGAACGGGTCGCGCTGGAGCTCGTGGAGGCTGTCCTCACCCCGAACCCATCCGGGGAGCGCGTCCCCGACGAGCTCTACGCCAAGGCGTCCGCGCACTACGACGACAAGGCGCTCTGGGCGCTCATCATGGCGATCGCCCATATCGGCTTCTTCACCCCCGCCGCGCTCATCGCCAAGCCGATCCCCGGCATGCCCCCAGGCCAGAACTACAGCGACTGACCCGCAGCGTCCACGAAAGGCCTGAACATGAGCATCAGTAAGTTCGCAGTGGCAGGAGCGACCGGGCGGCTGGGACGCCACGTCGTCGACGTCCTCGCCGAACGGGGGCACCAGGTCGTGCCGATGTCCCGAGCCGCCGGCGTGGATATCATCACCGGTGAAGGCCTCGCCGAGGCCCTCACCGGGGTCGATGTCATCATCGACGTCGCGTCGTGGCACGCCTCCGACGAGGAGGCGGCGACGGAGTTCTTCCGTACGGCGGCCCGCAACCTGCACGAGGCCGGCCAGAAGGCAGGAGCCGGCCAGATCGTCATCGCCTCCATCATCGGCATGGACAAGGCCACCGCCGGTTTCGGCGTCGCCAAGCAGGTGCACGAGGAGGTCAACCTGTCAGGCCCGCTGCCCGCTCGCATTCTGCGGGCCGCGCAGTTCCACGAATTCGTCGGCCAGCTCCTGGACTGGCAGCAGGGCGAGGTCGCCTACATCCCGGCCTGGCCCAGCCAGCTCGTGGCGTGCCGCACCGTGGCTGAGGAGCTGGTCGACCTGGCCACCGCCCCTGACGCGCCCGCCCAGCCCGCTCCCGGAACGCCGATCCCCGAGATAGCCGGGCCCCGCAAGGAGATCATGGCCGAGGCGGCCAGACTCCTCGGCGCCCGCCGGGGCATCCAGGTCGTCGGCGTCGACGGCTCCGGCATGCCCGATGCCGAGTACGCCGCCGGCGGCGGGCTCCTGCCCAGCCCGCACGCCAAGCTCGCTGGCCCCACCTTCCAGGAGTGGCTCGACACCCAACCTGGAGGCTCTCTTCCAGACGCCTGAGGTAGCGGCGTAACATCCGACTGGTGGTTGTCTTGACATCCTCCCCGGCCTGAAGGCCGGGGATTCCCCTACATCGCCGTAGGGTTCTTACTGCTTCCGTCTATGCCGCTCACGCGGCGTAGGTTTCGGGCGGTGCCGGGATCGGAGTTGCCTCACCCGGTCTTACCCGCTCTCCACAGTCGTTTTGGGTGTCCGCCAGCCCGGCGGCCACCTGCTTTCGGTGCTGCTCCCGTCGGAGGCGGTGGCCTTCGGCGAGGATGTTGAGTGCAGCGGCGATGTCCCGGTCGTGGTGTTCGCCGCAGGACTGGCAGTCCCACTTGCGGACGTCCAGGGCGAGTTTCCCGACCTTCCAGCCGCAGCAGGGGCAGGTCTGAGAGGAGGGGAACCACCGATCGATGCGGATAAGGGTCCGCCCGTATCGGTGGGCTTTGCCATCCAGCAGGGTCAGGAACGCACCCCAGGAGGCGTCGTTGACAGACTTGGCCAGCATCCCGCGCGCCAGGCCCCGCACGGCCAGATCCTCGATGTACACCGCTTGGTTCTCACGGATGATCGAGGTTGTGGCCTGGTGCAGGAAGTCCTTGCGCGCGTCGCCCACCTTCGCGTGCTGGCGGGCTACCTTGACCCGAGCCTTGTCCCGGTTCGCCGATCCCTTCTTCTTGCGCGACAGCTCCCGCTGGAGCTTGGCGAGCTTCTTCTCCCGCCGTCGCAACCACTTCGGGTTCGCGATCTTGTCCCCGTTCGACGGGATCGCGTAGCAGGTCAGCCCGAGGTCGATCCCGCTCTCGGGGTCCGCGTCGAGTCCGGGCAGGATCTGAGAATCGTCGGGCACTTCGACGACGAACGAGGCGAAGTACCGCCCGCCCGCGTCCTTGATGACCGTCACCGACGACGGGGCCACCGGGAGCGGGCGGGACCAGCGGACCTCAACCTCGCCGATCTTCGCGAGGTACAACATCCCGCTGTCACGCAGACGGAAGGCGTTGGCGTTGAACCGTGCCGTCTGCCGATGGTCGCGCGCGGTCTTGAACCGGGGCAGTCCCATCTTCGGGCCGCGCCGCTTGCCCGAGACCGAGTCGAAGAAGTTCTTGTACGCCGCGTCCAGGTCGCGCAGCGACTGCTGCAACGGGACCGGGGAGACCTCGCCGAGCCACTCCCGTTCCGGGGTCCTCTTCGCGGCGGTGACGCAGATCTTCTGGATGTCTGTGCCACCGATCCACGGCAGGCCCGCCTTGCGGGCCTGCTTGCGCAGCGCCAGGGCGTCGTTCCATACCACCCGCACGCACCCGAAGGTCCGGGCCAGCAGCTCCCGCGCCGGGGCGTCCGGGTACAGCCGGTAGTTGTAGCGCAACCTCACCGGAACCACCCCCCTCACCCCGAACACCTGACACCTGACTCGAACACACTATCGTCAGGTCTATGGCCATAGAAGATGAATACAGAAGAGGCCGACATGTAGTTTCCGCACTGCACGTCCATCTGGTCTTCGTTACGAAATACCGCAGGAACGTGTTCGACAACGCCATGCTGCGCCGCTGCGAGGACATCATGATCGAAGTCTGCGACAGCTTCGAGGCCGAGCTGCGGGAGTTCAACGGCGAACACGACCACGTCCACCTCCTGGTGAACTACCCGCCCAAGGTCGCGATCTCCAAGCTCGTCAACTCGTTGAAAGGCGTCTCCTCGCACTACCTGCGCAAGGAGTTCACCGGCCGTGTCAACCGCGCCCACATGGGTGGGGTGTTCTGGTCCCCGTCCTACTTCGCCGCCTCCTGCGGCGGCGCACCACTCACGATCATCAAGGCGTACATCGAACAACAACGCCGACCCACCTGACGCCCGGAGCGGACCCGACGGGTTCCGGGTCCGCGCTACGCGCTCCGGCCTGCCCCGCCTCCGGCGGGCCATCCCCTAAAGGGGACCGCATTCATCCCCGGCCTGAAGGCCGAGGCTTTCTGCGGACCTTTGGTAAAGGTCCGTCCTGCGACGCCAGATGACGCGGCCACGTTGGCGCAACTGAACGACTTCGTGCATGCCCCTCACGTCAATGAGCGGCCTGACATCTTCCGTGCGCCCTCATCGGCTGAAGATCTGGTGTCCCTGTACAGCGCCTTCCTGGCGCGCGAGAACGCTCTTGCGTTCATCGCGGACTCTCCGGAACGTCCTGTCGGCTATGTCACGGCGACCATTCACAAGCGCCCAGGGGACGCGCTTATGCGTCCCCGGAGCTTTGTCTTCGTGGAACACATCGCAGTAGCCCCCACCATGGCGCGTACTGGAGTAGGCACAGCCCTGGTCGAGTCAATCCGCGTGGCTGGCAAGGAGGCAGGCTGTACCAGCCTTCTGACCGACGTGTGGGACTTCAACAAGCGCGCGTTGGCCTTCTTCGAAGCCGCAGGTCTCGTGCACATGCGGCATTGGCTGGAGCAGCCGCTGTAGCGAGCCTTCAGTCGTGAAGATTTGATACGTCCATTCGCAGGAAGGTGGGCGGCTGGGGCTACACAGATGCCGGTTGCACGTCGGACAGGCGAACCAGCAGTTCACGAGCAAGAGCATGATGCATGTCGTACTCATCGAATCTGAGGACGGCGTTGCGTTCGAACGGCACCAGCGGCGGCAAGTAAGGAACAAACACATCTGCCCGCACCCCGAAGGGTGAGCAGTCGCCCACGGTGAAGACAGCCGCGTTGCGCCGCAGGTGCGAACACTGGGAGATCGCTTCCGGGATGCAGGTCGGGCATGTGGGGGGCGCATTGGTGTAGCCGTCGCCATCACCGCCACAACCAGAGGACAGCAGCCACCAAATCCGCCCCGTGGCCCAATCCACAGCAGAGCGGGCGCATACCTGGCACAGCGCGTTTCCATGCAGCGCCACTGCCGCAACGTGTTGACCGTCCTGAAGTCTGGCCGCCCCGCGCGGTTCTGGCTCTGCCGCAGAAGGAGGACGCCGTTGCGGATGGGACACGGCGTAGCTCAGTCGCAGCCCGCCACGGCGCGGTACCCACTTCAGCGGAGGGTTCTGAGCTTCTCCTGTCCACCCGATCACGTAGGGGTAGCGGAACCTTGTTTCTCTGGCCTTGGCAACAGCGCTCATGAGGCGCCCTCCCAGGAGCCGGTGATCAGCGTCGCTACCCATTCGGGACGGCTTCCTGAGATCACCTCGATCTTGTCCGGTCGCGGCTCGTTGTCCTCGCCCCACTGCGCCAGCTCGACCATGTAGCTACCGGAGCGGGGGCCGATGCTGATCGTGGCGACCCGCCAGCCCTCGTCCGCATAAATCTTGAGCTCTGGGGGATGCCAAAACGTCGCGGCGGACGGATCCGGGTTGATCTCGCACTCGACCACAAGTCGCTTGATCAGCTCAGCGTGAACCCCCGCGGCCGTCAGATGCTTCAGAACCCGATCTAGGGCCGCGTTCTGGGCTACTGCCTTCTCCTCCGATATCGGCTGTCCCAGCAGGTCATCGGCCGATGCCGTCGTGTGTGTGCAGGCCATGTCTCGACGTTAGGAGCAACGGCGAGAGGTCGCAAGGAAGTTGCTCGAAATTGCTCGAAGAGGTACGTCTCTGGCTGAAGGGTGGGAACCTCAAGCATCCCTGGCGCGAGCCTCCATGGACTTGGTGATGATCTGCCGTGCCTGATGTCCGTATTGAGCAGCCTTGGCGAACCAATCGAACAGGCGCACATACTGCGCTACTTCCTCGGGAAGCGTCAGTGTCAACTCTGCGGCCACCGTCTCAACATGAACCGCGCGCTCATCGAAGATCCAGAACCCGTGCTGGGGTGCGAAAGGTAGTTGGGCGTTCAATGGCACGATGCCGAGCCGGACTCGGGGCATGAGCGACAGGGCTATGAGTCGCTCCAACTGATCGAGCATGATGTCGGAGGGAGCCATGCCGAGACGGAGAGCGGCTTCCAAGATGACGAAGTGGAAGGACTTGTCTCGCGCGTAGAGGATCTCCTGACGGCGCATCCGAGTAGCCAGGCCGTCTTCGAGGTCGTTCGGGATGTCGTGGAAGGCGATCACCTGGGAGAGACGGAGACGTGCGTATTCACTGGTCTGGAGGAGGCCAGGAATCAGTACCGACTCGAACACTCGGAAGTGTTTGGTTTCGGCTTCCATCTCAGCCCAGGACTTCTGCCGGGTCGCTGTGCCGAGCCTGAGCTGCCGCCGCCATTCGCCGTAGAGAGTCTCCATGGCACGGAGCGAGGAGATGAGAGAGGCCGCCTTCTCGGGTCGACCGGTCGCTTCGCACCAGGCCCGAATGTCGTCCTCTGACGGGGTCTGCTTGCCACCTTCGATCTTAGAAATCTTGGACGCCTGCCAGTCGAAACGGGCGGCAAGCTGCCGCCCGGTCAGCCGTGCGTCCAGTCGTAGTTCTTTGAGCTCTTGCCCCATTGCAAGGCGGGCTCGGGCTATGTCACGCACCGAGGTTCACGAACTCCTCAGGGGGGACCGCGTTGCGCCATGCAACGTCACGCCACTTGCGGTGCCTCGCGATGATCTCCGGATCGGTGATGATCTCTGCGCCATGGAGAACATCTTCCTCGTCCAGGTGGAGAAGCGCGAGACGCTGGTCGTCGAACAACCACCAGTCGGAACAGGGGAGGCCGAGTCGTTCGGTCTCCGTACGGTCGAGGTAGTGGATCTGGTCGCCAGCCGGGATGCTGTGGCGGGCCACGGACATGCTGAACCGTGTGTATTCGGAGAACGGGCGTGACACCACCCGAACACGCCGGACGGTTCGACCCTGTCCAGCGTGGTGCCTCATGAGGTCCAGCCATCCGCTCATCCACGCCAGGTCGTCGGGTTCGCCGGCGAGGAAGCGGCGAAGCGGCTCCTCCTCATCCTTGGCCAGGTGGTACCGCTCGCGCGTTTCGAGGCGGAACGCAGACACCTCGAACGAGGTGAACAGTTCCTCGAACTTTTCACCAGATACCAGAGTCATCCGGTCACCTTAGGAACTCGAACAACTCCCTGGGAACCTCGACGAACGCTTCACCATCGAGGATGTCTCGCGCGTCGGCCAGGGTGGTGGGGTGCATGACTTGGAGACCTTGGACCACGATGGTTCCCCGATCTGTCTCGTACAGCGTCGGACATCCGCCCTGATTGGACGTGCTGCCGACGAACCGTAGCCGCATGGGTTGGCCGTCCGAGCTAGTTGCTAGGGATTTCTCGTCCATAACCTAGGATGTTCAGCGCTGTGCTGCCCGGCGTCAAGAGTTTGCCTCGCAGGCGCTCCCAGGGTCAGCACCGGTGCTGACAACCATGATCAACCCAGCACAACAAGAAGCCCCAGACTCCGGGCGTGTGCCGTGAGCTGGGGCTATGTCTCCGGTCGGACCGGATCTGCTGTGGAGCGTGGTGGACGATACTGGGATTGAACCAGTGACCTCTTCCGTGTCAGGGAAGCGCTCTCCCGCTGAGCTAATCGTCCTTGGAGGTGGAGACGGGATTTGAACCCGTGTAGACGGCTTTGCAGGCCGCTGCCTCGCCTCTCGGCCACTCCACCGAGCCGGAAGCTCCGAGCGGAAGACGGGATTCGAACCCGCGACCCTCACCTTGGCAAGGTGATGCTCTACCACTGAGCCACTTCCGCGTCGTCTCCGCTGGTGTGCGGCGACGAGAGAACTCTAGCGAATCCTGGCCGAGTCCCCAAACCGGAGTGCTCCCACCTGTTCGGCGTACCAGGTGATCCCGGCCACGTGTTCGGCGATCTCGCGCAGGGTCCAGTTGGGGGAGCGGGGCAGGTCCCAGGCGTCCGGGGCCGTGGCGTAGCGGTTCACGTACGCCTGGCCCAGGCGGGTCCAGCGGGAGCGGGCCTCGGCCAGGTCCAGTTCGGTGAAGCGGGCCCAGTCGGCGTCCAGCGTCACCATCCGGCCGTGCCAGTGGCTCTCCAGCGGGGTGGCGCCCGCCAGGAGCGCCTCGACTTCGGCGAGGTGGTCGATGAGGTGGTCCTGGACGCGGCGTACGGCTTTCGCCGGGGTCCACAGGTTCGCGCCGTCGGTGACGATGGGGGTGCCGTCCCAGGCGAGCCAGGTTTCGGCG
Organism: Nonomuraea sp. NEAU-A123; assembly: GCF_018603905.1. GTDB lineage: Bacteria > Actinomycetota > Actinomycetes > Streptosporangiales > Streptosporangiaceae > Nonomuraea. The sequence goes on along the minus strand of NZ_JAHFZZ010000009.1, from coordinate 156,422 downwards.
AGGGTGAGACAGCGGTCGACCGCTTCGGCGACGAGCAGTGCGGGGTTGTCCGTCGCTTCGGAGATGGGGAGCGCGGCGTTGTCGGTCGCTTCGGCGTTGATGAGCGTGGGGTTGTCCGTCATGTGGTCGATCGTGGCCGAGTAATGGTTGGGCCGGTGTCTAAGTGTGGTCGCCTCTGTGGGGCCGAGACGGGCTGGTCTGAGCGCGGGAGTCCGGCGACGGGCGGTGGGGGTTCGCGGACGGCGATGGTGTGTCAGCCGATGGTGTGGCCGCCGTTGACGGTGATGCGTTCGCCGGTGACGAACGCCGCCGCGTCCGAGGCCAGGAAGGACACCGCGCCCGCCACGTCGTCCGGCGTGCCCATCCGGCCGAGCGGGACGTGCGCCCGGTAGGTCGCGAGCTCCTTCGCGCCGATGTCGGCGTGCCGTTCGACGGGGATGAAGCCGGGTGCGACGAGGTTCACCGTGACGCCGTACGGTCCCAGCTCGCGGGCCCATGCCCGGGTGAGCTCGAACTGGGCGGCTTTTGCGGCGATGTAGGCGGACATGCCGGGCAGGGCGCGGTCCATGATGTCCGAGCCGATCTGGATCACGCGGCCACCGCCCCGCGCCTTCATGCCCGGCAGTGCCGCCTGGAGGAGGAGCGTGGGGCTCTTGACGAAGAAGTGGAGCTGGTCCAGGTGTGTCTGCCAGGTGAGATCCTCGAACGCCACCTTCGGCTGCGGGCCGGTCGCGTTGAGCACCAGCACCTCCACGGGGCCCAGCCGGTCGGTGACCTGGGCGACCAGTTCGGCCGTCGCGGCCTCGTCGGTGACGTCGCCCGCGAACGCCTCGGCGGACCCACCGGCGGCGCGGATGTCGGCGGCCACCTGCTGGGCGTTCTCGCGGTCGGAGTAGTAGTTCACGGCCACGGTACGGCCGTCGGCGCCCAGCCTGCGGGCGATCACGGCGCCCAGGCCGCGAGACGCTCCGGTGATCAGCGCGACGCCATCTCCTGCTGCCAACGGGACCCCCATGGTTAGGCTCACCCGGGAGCCTAACCGGGCGAGTCTCACTCCGAGCGGGCCGTGCGGCAGGTAAGAGTCGGCTCTCCGCGCCCAACGGTGAGCGCGGCGGTGCGGCGCGGACGGGGAGCCGTGTCGAGGGCCCCGGTCTACGCCGACCGGCGGGCAAGTGGGCGGTGGTGCCGGCCCCAAGGAGCGCCTAGGCGGCGGTGCCGCCCCCGAAGGGCGGGTACGCGGTGGTGCCGCACCCCGAGGGAGACCGCACCTCGAGCAAGCACGTACAAGGCGGCGCCGCGCGCCGAGGCAGGCCGTACCGGCGTGGATGAGATTTGGTCGCACGGAGAGCATTCCGTGACATCAACGGGGGTAGCCGGAGAAAAACCAGAATCTACCGGGGGAGGGTTTCGAACATGAACACCCCGCACACCGGGACGGCACGATCGCCCGTGCAAGTCGCGGCGCTCATCGTGGGAGCGGTATTCCTGCTGGCCGGCGTGCTGGGATTCATTCCCGGCATCACCACCGCCTACGGCTCCATGGGGTTCAGCGGTCACCACTCCGGCGCGATGCTGCTGGGCATCTTCCAGGTCTCCATCCTGCACAACATCGTTCACCTGATCTTCGGCATCGCCGGCATCGTGTTGTCGCGCACCTGGTCGGGCGCCCGGTACTTCCTCATCGGCGGTGGCGTGATCTACCTGCTGCTGTGGCTCTACGGCTTGATCATCGACCGGGCGAGCGCGGCCAACTTCGTGCCGGTCAACACGGCCGACAACTGGCTGCACTTCGTTCTCGGGCTCGGCATGGTCGTGCTGGGGCTCGCGCTGGCCCGCGGCACCACGAAGAGCAAGATCGGGCACACGGGCGGCCCGGGCACTCTCTGAGGGGATGCTTCGACGGGCGGCGAAATGTTCGTGGGTTAGCGTCAGGTATGGCCGCCGAATACATCGCGCACGACTCCGACATCGCGCCCGTCGCGGCGCTCATAGCCGATCCCACCAGGGCGGCCATCCTCACCGCCCTGCTGGGCGGTCGCGCGCTGGCCGCGGGGGAGCTGGCCAGGCTCTCCGGTGTGAGCGCCGCCACCGCGAGCGCGCACCTGTCCCGCCTGCTCGACGGGCACCTCGTCGATGTCGTACGGCAGGGCCGCCACCGCTACTACCGCCTGGCCGGGCACGAGGTCGCCGAGGTGCTGGAGGTGCTGGCCAGGGTGAGCGCCCGGCCGCCCATCCGGTCCCTGCGCCAGTCGCGCCAGGCCAGAATGCTGGAGGACGCGCGGACCTGCTACGACCATCTGGCCGGACGGGCCGGGGTGGCGCTGCTCGACCAGCTCGTCCAGGGCGGATTCCTGGTGAACCAGGAGGTCACGGACAAGGGCGAGCGGCTGCTGGGCCGGCTCGGGGTGGACGTGGCGGGGGTGCGGAAGGCCAGGCGCCGATTCGCCGCCGAATGCCTCGACTGGACCGAGCGCCGGGCCCACCTCGGCGGGGCTCTCGGCGCGGCGGTGACCGGCGTGCTGTTCGAGCGCGGGTGGTACCGGCAGGGGACGGTTCCCCGGGCGGTGGTGCTGACCGAGGAAGGCAAGGAGGGGCTGGCCGCGCTGTTCTCCGGTAAGGAGCTAACATCGCATACGCCGGTTACCTAAGCGAGAGAGTCACATCATGCGCGACAACGGAGTCGTGAACGTCGGTCCTGAGCCCCTCACCTTCGACGACGTCATCAGAGTGGCCCGTCACGGCGCCGCCGTGGAGCTCACCGACGACGCCATGGCCGCGATCTCCGCGGCCCGTCAGCGTGTCGACGAGCTGGCCGAGAGCCCGGTGCCCTCCTACGGGATCTCGACCGGGTTCGGAGCGCTGGCCACACGGCACATCGACCCGGCGCTGCGCGCCCAGCTCCAGCGCTCGCTGGTGCGCAGCCACGCCGCGGGCAACGGCCCCGAGGTCGAGACCGAGGTGGTGCGCGCGCTCATGCTGCTGCGGCTGCACACACTCGCCACGGGTCACACCGGCATCCGGCCGACCACCGCGAAGACCCTGGCCGCGCTCATCAGCGAAGGCATCACGCCGGTCGTGCACGAGTACGGCAGCCTCGGCTGCTCGGGCGACCTGGCGCCGCTGGCGCACGTGGCGCTCACGCTGATGGGTGAGGGCGTAGTACGGGATAAGTACGGAAATGTCACCCCAGCGGAGGAGGCGCTCAAGCAGGCGGGCATCGAGCCCGTCGAGCTCGCCGCGAAGGAGGGACTCGCGCTCATCAACGGCACGGACGGCATGCTCGGCATGCTCATCCTGGCCATCGACGACCTGACCAGGCTCGTCAGGACCGCCGACGTGAGCGCCGCGATGAGCGTCGAGGGGCTCCTGGGCACCGACCGCGTCTTCGCCCCCGAGCTGCAGGCGCTACGGCCGCAGCCGGGCCAGGCCCTCTCCGCCGCCAATATGACGAAAATTCTGGATAACTCGGGCATCATGGCGAGCCACCGCGACCCGGCCGCGTGCACCCGCGTCCAGGACGCCTACTCCCTGCGCTGCGCTCCCCAGGTGGCCGGAGCCGCCCGCGACACGATCACCCACGCCGCGAACGTGGCCACCTGGGAGCTGGCCAGTGCCGTGGACAACCCCGCCGTGCTCTCCGACGGCCGCGTCGAGTCGAACGGCAACTTCCACGGCGCCCCCGTCGCCTACGTGCTGGACTTCCTGGCCATCGTCGCCGCCGACCTGGCCTCGATGTCCGAACGCCGCACCGACCGCTTCCTGGACGTGGCGCGCAACCACGGCCTGCCGGCGTTCCTGGCCGACGATCCCGGCGTCGACTCCGGCCACATGATCGCCCAGTACACCCAGGCGGCCATCGTCTCCGAGCTCAAGCGGCTGGCCGTACCCGCCAGCGTGGACTCGATCCCCAGCTCGGCCATGCAGGAGGACCACGTCTCGATGGGCTGGTCGGCGGCCCGCAAGCTGCGCAAGTCGGTCGACGGCCTGACCAGGGTGCTGGCCGTCGAGGTGCTCACCGCCGCCCGCGCCCTCGACCTGCGCGCCCCGCTGGAGCCCGCCCCCGCCACCGGCGCGGTGGTGCAGGCGCTGCGCGAGACCGTCCCGGGCCCCGGCCCCGACCGCTTCCTGGCGCCGGAGATCGAGTCCGCCGTCCGCCTGGTCGCCGACGGTGGCGTGGTCGCCGCCGCCGAATCCGTCACGGGCCGCCTGGCCTAATTTTTCGCGATTTTTCGCCCCGACGTACGGCGCCCGCGGTCTCGGACCCGGGCGCCCGCGCGATTCCGGCGGCGGCCCGCGCTACGGCAGCGCGACGATCGCGTCCACCTCCAGTAGCAACCCGGGCATGAACAGCTTCGACACCTCCACGGTCGTGCTCGCGGGCGGCGTCCCCGGGAAGTACTTCCGGCGCACCTGCCCGTACGCGACCCGATCGTCCATGTTCGTGAGGTACGTCCGGACGAACACCACATCCTCGAACCCCGCCCCCTGATCGGCGAGGATCCGCGCCAGGCCCTGGAACACGTGCTCGGCCTGCACCGTCATGTCCCCTGCCCCGACCACCTCCCCGCGCGAGTCGACGGCCGCCTGCCCGGAGACGTACAGCATGTCGCCGACCCGTACGGCATGGGAGTAGAAGCCGTTCGTGGCCGGAACGGTCGCGGGGTTGACCGGCACGGCCCGGTGCGCGGACCGCCCGCCCACGTACGCGGCGATCGCCGTCACGTCCTGGTCGCCGAGCCCGGCCGCCTCGGCCTCCTGCAGGCGCCGGCGCGCCGCGGTGGCCAGCGCGGCGTCCGGCCAGGCCGCCAGCGCCAGGTCCTTGGCCGCCAGCCCGAGCGCGTAGCGGGTCTCGGGGGCGGGCGTCCGCAGCCGTTCGGCCAGGACGCCCAGGGGAGTGCCCGACAGCACGTCGGCCAGCGCGTCGCGGTCCACCCCGTGCGCCTCGCCGTACGCGTACGTCTCCGCGACCAGCACCTGGGCCGGCACGAGGGCGCTCATGACGGCGACCTTCATCGCCGCGCCCGCCCCCAGCGGCCCGCACTCGCGTACGGTGCCGAACACCGACAGCACGTCGCCCAGGCCCGACAGGTCGCCGCCCGCCAGCACGGTCAGCGTGCCGTCGGCCGCCGGAGCGACGCTGCCCAGCACGGGCGCGTCCACGAGCCTGACGGAGGCGGGCAGCAGCGCGCGCAGCTCCCGGATCGCGTCCGGGCCGATCGTGGACATCTCCACCACCGTCGCGCCGGGCCGCAGCCCCGGCAGCGCGGCCGTCAGCACCTCGCGCACGGCGACCGGGTCACGCAGCATCGTGATGACCAGATCCGCTCCGGCGACCGCCTCGGCGACCGAGACCCCGGTCCCGCGCCGCCATGTCGTCACCTTGTGCCCGGCCTCGGTGAGCCGCCGGGCCATCGGGACGCCCATGCGTCCCTGTCCTAGAAATGCAATCACATGCCCAGTTAAGCGATATGCGAGACATTCCGCCAGCGACTAGATTGCATGCCAGCCATGACAGATATGAATGCCTTCGACACCAGCGCGCTCCGCCTCTTCGACGAGGTGGCCAGGAGCGGCTCCTTCACCGCGGCCGCCGAGCTGCTCGGATACACCCAGTCGGCGGTCTCCCGGCGCATCGCCGCCCTTGAGCGGGCCACCGGAGGGCCGCTCTTCGAGCGGCTGGCCAGGGGCGTACGCCTGACCCCGGCCGGAGTGTCGCTGCACCGGCACGCCATCGCCGTGCTCGACCGGCTCGAACGCGCGAGCGAGGAGCTGGCCGCGATCCACGGCGGCAGCGGCGGCACGCTGCGGGTCGGCGCGTTCGCCACGGCCAACGTCGATCTCGTGCCCAGGACGCTCAAACGGTTCGCCGAGCGGCGGCCCGAGGTCGGCCTGCGGCTGGTCGAGGGGCTGACGACCCGGCTGATGGAGCGGCTGCGGGCCGGAGCGCTGGACGTCGCGGTGATCAGCGACTACCCCGCGGGGCTGCCCGCCGACGGCGGCCGGATCGTGCCGCTGCGCGAGGACCGGCTGCTGGTGGCGCTGCCGCAGTCGCACCGGCTGGCCGCCGAGCCTGACGTGGACCTGCGCGACCTGGCCGGCGAGACGTGGATCGAGGCCGCGCCGCGCGGGCAGCCGACGCTGCTGGTCACCGCCTGCGCCGCCGCCGGGTTCACGCCGCGCAGCGGGCTGCGGGTGGCGGAATGGACGGGGAAGTTCGGGTTCGTCGCCGCCGGGCTCGGGGTGACGCTGGTGCCGGAGCTGGCGGCGCGGGCCGTACCGGCGGATCTGGTGTTACGGCCCCTGCGGGGGCTGGCCCCCGTGCGGAAGGTCTACGCGGCCCTGCCCGAAGCGCCTTTGGCCGCCGCGCAGGAGTTCGTCCGTTTACTGGGAGAATGGCAGGTGTGTACGACGGCTTCGCCCGTGTAGGCAACCTCCTCGCCACCGGCCTGCGCGACCTGACGACCGACCTCGCCGCCCTCGACGGCGACGGCTGGTGGGCGGTGGTGGTCGGCTACGAGGGGAAGGTGACGTGCGCCCGGTTCGACCACGTACGCCAGGCGCCCCTGCCCACACCCAGGACCCCCTGGCACGGGCCCGCCCCCGACCGGTGGCACAGCTCCCTGGACCAGGCCGCCTACGAGCGCGGTGTCCAGGCCATCCGCGACTACATCGAGCAGGGCGAGGTCTACCAGGCGAACCTCTGCCGCGTCCTGACCGCGCCCGTGCCCCACGACGCCGACCCGCTGGCCCTGGCCGCCCGCCTGGCCATCGGCAATCCGGCCCCCTACGCGGCCGTCGTCCAGGTGCCCGGGCTGAGCGTGGTGTCGGCCTCGCCCGAGCTGTACCTGTCGCGTGACGGGGACCTGGTCGAGTCCAGGCCGATCAAGGGCACCGGGGTGACGGCGGACGACCTGCTGGAGAAGGACTACGCCGAGAACGTCATGATCGTCGACCTGGTCCGCAACGACCTCGGCCGGGTCGCCGCCGTCGGCTCCGTCGAGGTGCCGTCGCTCTGCGCCGTCGAGGAGCATCCCGGGCTGGTCCACCTCGTGTCGACCGTACGGGCCAGGCTGGCGCCGGGGGCGGGCTGGCCGGAGCTGTTCGCGGCGACGTTCCCGCCCGGCTCGGTCACCGGCGCGCCCAAATCGTCCGCGTCGCGGATCATCAATGAGCTCGAACCGGAGCCGCGCGGGCCATACTGTGGAGCAGTGGGCTGGGTCGACGCCGACCGTCGCAGGGCGGCGCTGGCCGTGGGCATCCGGACGTTCTGGATCTCCGCCGGCGAGATCCGCTTCGGCACGGGCGCGGGCATAACCTGGGGCAGCGATCCCCGGCGTGAATGGCTCGAGACCGAGCTGAAGGCGTCCAGGCTCATCGCACTGGCATCCTCAGGAGGAAACAGATGACTATCCCTGTATGGGTCAACGGGGAGCTGCTCGACCCCGCGGCCGCGACCGTCTCGGTGTTCGACCACGGGTTGATGGTCGGCGACGGAGTCTTCGAGACCATCAAGATCGTGCACGGCGAGTCGTTCGCGCTCACCAGGCACCTCGACCGGCTCGCGCTGTCGGCGCAGCGCATGGACCTGCCCGAGCCCGACCTCGGGGCCATCGCCGACGGCATCGGCAAGTGCCTGGCCGCCGCCCCCGACTGGCCGCTCGGCCGCATCCGCGTCACCTACACCAGCGGCCCGGGCCCCCTCGGCTCCGACCGCGGCGACCAGGGCACCACCTCGGTCGTGATCGTCGACGAGCAGAAGCCGTTCCCCGGCACCGCGAACGTCACCGTCGTCCCCTGGCCGCGCAACGAACTCGGCGCCTTGTCCGGCGTCAAGAGCATCTCCTACGGCGACAACGCCAAGGCCCTGGCCTACGCCAAGGCGCGCGGTGGCGGCGAGGCCATCTTCGGCAACCTCGCGGGCAACCTGTGCGAGGGCACCGGCTCCAACATCTTCATCGTCCGCGACGGGCAACTGCTGACCCCGACGCTCGAGTCCGGCTGCCTGGCCGGCGTCACCAGGGCGCTGGTGCTCGAATGGTGCGGCGGCGAGGAGACCGACGTGCCGATGTCGGCGCTGTACACCGCCGAGGAGGCGTTCCTCACCTCCACCACCCGCGACATCCAGCCGATCAAGCTGGTCGACGAGACCGAGCTGCCGGTGGCGCCGGGGCCGATCACCGCGAAGGCGATGCGGATCTTCGCCGAGCACGCCGCCGCCGACCTCACCCCCTGATCTGGTGGGTGCCGGTGCGCTCCGGCCGGGCGATCCGCCGCGGCTCGGCGACTACCTGATCACGGGCCGTCTCGGCCAGGGCGGTCAGGGCGTCGTCTACCTCGGCACGGGTCCTGACGGTGAGCAGGTGGCGATCAAGGTGATGGCGGCCGGCCGGGCGGGCGGCATCGACCGTTCGGCCCAGCGGGAGATCGCCGCCGCCAGGCAGGTCGCCGAGTTCTGCACGGCCCGGGTGATCACCGCCGACCTCGGCTACGACCCGCCCTACGTCGTGAGCGAGTACATCGACGGCCCGTCCCTGGCCGACGTCGCGCCCCTGCGTGGCGCGGACCTCATCCGGCTGGCCATCAGCACGGCCACCGCGCTGACCGCCATCCACCGGGCGGGCGTGGTGCACCGTGACTTCAAGCCGGGCAACGTGCTGATGGCCAAGGACGGGCCGCGGGTCATCGACTTCGGCATCGCCCGGCTCGCCGGGCTCACCGCGACCAAGAGCGGGCTGGCCGGGACACCGCCCTACATGGCGCCCGAGCAGTTCGGCGACGGGCCGGTCGGGGCGGCCGGCGACGTGTTCGCCTGGGGCTCCACGATGGCGTACGCGGCCACGGGGCGGCCGCCGTTCGGCGGCGACACGATCGCCGCGGTCGCCTACCGGATCCTCCAGGCGGAGCCCGACCTGGGCGACCTGCCGGAGCCTTTGCGCGCGATCGTGGCGCGCTGCCTGGCCAAGGACCCCGCCGCCCGTCCCACGGCGCGTGACGTCCTGCTGGAGCTGCTCGGCGAGGACCGGCGCGCGGGGGAGTCCGACGTGCTCGAACAGGGTGCGCTGGCGGCCACCGTCGTGGTGGAGCCGGAGGAGCCGACGATCACCGCCACCCGGGTGCTGATGGGGCGCAGGAACGTACTGACCGGGGCGGGCCTGGCGGCGACGGGTCTGGTGGTCACCGGGGCGCTGCTCTGGGCGCGCTCGGCCGGGCGGACGAACATCACCTCCACCACGGCCGCCGCCACCGGCTCGCCGAGCACGTCTTCCTCCGGCACGCCCGAGCCCGCGGTCGGCCCGCCTCCCGCCAAGCCCGCGGAGCTGGTCGCGGCCGTGGAGGCGGCGACCATCGTGACGCCCCTGGCCGACTTCACCTACGAGGGCGGCCTGAGCCAGAGCTCCTACTACGGCGAGGCCCGGGGCCAGCTCGTCTTCGGCGCCAACGACGACATGACCACGGACTTCAACATGCGGGTCGAGTCGGTCGGCGACACCCGGCAGGTGATCGTCATCGAGAGCGTCGACGAGCCGAAGGTCTACATGGACGGCAAGCCGGTGACCGGAAAGGAGACATCGGAGGCGCTCTACTTCGCCGAGATGGTCCCCGTGACCGCCGGGATCGGCGTCCTGCTCGACGTGATCAGCGTGACGCCGCGGATCGGCGGGGAGGCGCGGTCCTACTCCGGGTCCCTGGTGACCACCAAGGGGCCGCAGATCGTACAGGACAAGATCTCGGAGATCACCGGCGGGTGGACCGCCGACGAGCTCGCCGACACCCAGCTCACCTGGAAGCTGAAGCTGGACGCGCGCGACAGGCCGATCTTCTTCGACCTGTCCTGGCGCGCGGTCAACGAGACCGGCCGGGTGGCCTCCTCCTTCGTCACCACTTACGTCAACTGGCGGGCGGGGAGCATCACGGCACCTCAGTAGGACTTCTGGGTCTGCACGTTGAAGTCATCCATCTTGACCTGCTTGGCCGGGTCGGTCAGCGGGTCGTCGATCTCGATGACGTCCAGGCCGCCGCGGATGTCGCTGGAGTAGATATAGCCGTTGTAGTAGTAGGCCGACCAGGAGCCCGCGACCCCGTCGTACGGCGCCGGGTCGTAGTAGCCGATCTCCTTGGGGCTGGAGGAGTCGGTGAAGTCCCAGATCGACACGCCGCCCTGATACCACGACTGGACCATGATGTCCTTGCCCGGCACCGGGAGGAGCGAGCCGTTGTGGGCGACGCAGTTCTCGTTCTCCTCCTGCTCGCGCGGGATCTTGAAGTAGCCGCGCCGCTCCAGTTTGCCGTTCACGAGGTCGTAGATCGCGTCCGCGCCCTTGGTCTGCGGCGTCTGCCGGTCGCAGGTCGGCGCGGAGCCGCCGCCCAGCTCGTCGCCGAACACGACCTTGGTCGCGTCGTTGTTGAACGTCGCCGAATGCCAGAGCTGAAAGTTCTCCTCGTCGCGTATCTGCTGCAGCACCCTGGGGTTGACCGGGTCGGAGATGTCGAGCAGCACGCCGTCGCCGAAGCACGCGGCCGCGGCCAGCTTCTTCTCCGGGTACGCCGTGATGTCGTGGCAGCCGGCACCCGTCTCCTCACGGTCCGGGAAGAAGTTCGGCCTCGCCACGACCTTGGCGGCCTTGGGGTTCTTGGTGGGGATCTCCACCACCTGGAGGAGTTCGTGCGGCGGCGGGCAGGTCTCCGACTCCGGCTCGGGGCCGGGCGACGACACGTACACGTACAGCGTCTCCCCGTCGGGGATCATCGTGTGCGTGTGCGACCCGCAGTCGGTCGCGACGGCCGAGACGTACTTCGGGTTCTTCTTGTCGCTGACGTCGAAGATCCGCAGCCCCTCCCAGGAGTGGCCCTTCGTCGTGGAGGCGCAGCTCGCGTCGCTGCGCGGCTCGTCGATCGACAGGATCAGCAGGTCGCCGTAGATCGAGACGTCGTTCTGCTCCGCCGGGCAGTCGACCTGGCTGACCGTCTTCGGCTTGGCCGGGTCGCTGATGTCGTAGATCGAGAACCCGCCGAAGTTGCCCACGTACGCGTAGTCGCCCTGGAAGGCCAGGTCGGTGTTCCAGTCCATGGCGCCGTTGAGCGGCGCCGTGCGGGGCATGTGCGCGATCCTTTTGACGTTCGGGCTCGTCTTCGCGTCACCGGTCGGCTGGGAGGTGTTGACCGGCTCGCCCGCGTCTCCGGAGGGATCCTCCCCTCCCGGACCCGCCTGCGGCCCGGCGCTGCACGCGGCCACCAGCAACACCGCCGCACACACCACCGCCCCCCGTACCTTTCCGAAGATCACGCGCTTCCCTCTCGTTCGTGGCTCAGTATGGAAGCTATGTCAGTGATGTCCCGGTCGCGTGCGCTCATCGTCACAGTCTCGGCGGCACTCGTGCTGCTCGCGCTGTCGGCGTGCGCCCGGGAACCGGAACAGCCGTCCGCGATCGGCACCGACGCTCCGGTGATCGTCCCACAGGGCCCGGGAACCCCCGCTCGCACGGCCACGCCCGGCGAACGCCTCGGCCAGCCGCCGCCCTCCCCGGCTGCCGCCGACGTCCGCTTCGCCGAAGGCATGATCCCGCACCACCGGCAGGCCCTGGAGATGACCGGCCTGGTCAAGGACCGTACGACGACACTGTCCGTACGCCGCTTCGCCGACCAGATCGCCGGCGCGCAGCGTCCCGAGATCACCGCCATCTCCTCCTGGCTCGCCTCCCTCGGCCGCCCGATCCCCGCCGACCACGCCCACGGCCCCGAGGGCTACGGCATGGCCACCCTGGAGGAGATGAACGCCCTGCGCACGGCCCGCGCAGCCGCCTTCGACCGCCTGTTCCTGCAACTCATGATCAGACACCACGGCGGCGCCCTGAAGATGGCCGAAGAAGAACGCTCCACCGGCACGGATCCGCAGATGAGACGCATGGCGAGAGACGTCTACTCGGGCCAGAGCATCGAGATTACGAGAATGAAAGCAGCCCTGACCTCGATACCCCAATAATCCCAGCAAACGTCCAGAAAACCGACATACCCCCTACGGGGCGGGACCGAGCCACTGCCACCGCAGGCGTGTGCCGTGGGAACTCCGGCATCCACCGCCCGTTCTTGGTCTCAGCAGCTGAGATCCGGGCAGCTCAACGCCAGCACCAGGCGATCGCTCGCGTATACGCCGTCAGTGTCCCCGCGGAATTCGTTGACCAGCCACGCTTCCCCGCTCGCCGGCCAGTACGAGATGTTCTGCGCGTTGCCGGGAGCGGTCGTCAGGTAACGGACGTCGAGCGTGCTGTGGTCGGCGGAAACCGTGACGCGGTGGAGGCAGGACTTCCTGAACTCTCCGGAAACGCTTGCCGTACCACCCGGCATGTAGGTGACGGAAGGCGAGCCCTCAGGGCATAACCCGACAAAGATGCCCTCGTTGCCGGTGAACACGCCGCCTTGGAGGTCCCAGATGGGACTGGTCCATCCCTCGGTTGGGTGAACGAGCCCGTCGGAGCCGGTCTTGAGCAGGGCCGTGGACGCATCGAGGGGCCAGCGGAGGATCTTCCCTCCGGAACCGCCTTTCCGGTATTCGACAGTGGTCAGGTGGTCGGTGCCGCTCCGATCGAGCGAGACCCCGTTCAGACATGGCCTCGCCAGGTCGAGGCTGACGCACACCGCCGGCGAGCTGAGCCGGTAGTAGCCGATCTGTGGCAAGGCGTACCTTGAGTACGCTGCCGAGCAGACACCGCCGAGGCAGCCGACGTTTCCTGACGCGGTGGAATTCATCTTCCATACATGGGTGAGGTCGAAGACGCGTACCAGCCGGTCGCCTCCGGACACGTCCGGGTCGCCGCCGGTGACGAGGAAGAGCTTGTTGCCGTACCACGAGATGCCGTCGGCGTGACTGGCGATCTCGCGGAAACCCTCGGCGCTGTCATCGGGTTCGACCAGCAGGACATGTCCGTATGGGGCGCCCGCTGCCCCGTTGGTGACATCGACGAAAGTGACCCTGGCCAGCCGGTTGGCTCCATATTCGTGGGACGCGCCGCTGCGCCAGCTCACCGCCACGATCTTCCGGCCTGCGCAGCCGTCGCAGGGCGGGTAGAGCACCGAGCCGTTCATGCCATCACCGCTGCCGGTGATTCCTTGCGGGAACCAGTTCGCGGTCGTGTCGTCGGTGCTGTTCCAGCAGAATCCGCTGACTTGCGCCGAGAGGTGGAGGTTGGTGGGGTGGCAGATCGCACGGGTGAGGTAGCCGCCGGCAATGACGGCGTCCATCCTGACCTTGGTCACCGGCAGGGTGGAGACCACCGAGTCACGCGCGGCCATGGTCGAGGTGAATCTCAACGGTCGCACCGAAGCCAGTTCCGATGCCGTCAGCGCGTAGCCCGTGGCGGCGTCGGCGGGGGCCGGGACGATGAGCACGGTGATGAGGAGCAGGACCACGGCGGTTAATCGCGCGATCATGGTGGTTCTCCTGAAGGTACGGTCGCCGGCGCTCTGCCGTAGGCGCGAGGCACTGAGCGCACGGTGTCGGGCGATCTCTGTGTCCGAAACCTCGGCCAAGGTCAGCGCCTGTCGTCCGCAGGTGGCATGAGGGCTTCTTGCTTTATGAAGGGGTCCTTCATTACTAGCATCAGATAGATGGAAGATCAACGAAAAACTCGGAGAGCGTGGCGAGGCTTCGTGGTCTTCGGTGAAAACCCCTCGGGGGGGCGAAACCGCGGCGGGACGCGTCAAGGGGCGCATGGCAGGAGCGGGGTACGGCAAGCTCCCGACGAGGCAGAGCCTAGATCACAAACATCAGCCCAATCCCCGGACCGGGGCCAAGAACACGCACGTCACGGCGCGAAACCACCTCCACCGGAGGAGCGTGCCCCTGGACAGACCTCAGCCCCGTACGGCGGGTGGGGCCCACCGTGCTGAGCCGTCAAAGATCAAAAAGAGGGTTTTAAGAAGGCCAGAGCATGTTGGTGAGCTCGGCATCCAGGTCCATGAAGTCGGTCTCGCGACCAGCGGGCACCTTCTCGTAGGTGCGGTGGAGGAACTCGGTCAACGGCGCCAGCGGCACTTCGAACAGTGCCTGCCCGAACGGTGACGTCAAGCTGATGTGCAGGGTGCGTTCGCCGTCGGCGCGTGCGGGCCATACCTGCACGTCGCCGTCGCCGACGCGTCTCACGATGCCAACTGTCAGCAACTCTCGGGCAAAGATCCACTCGACCGGTTCGTCGTTCCCTACGTGGAAGGCCATGCGGATGGCGTACGGGTCGTCGGCTGTGTAACTCAGTCCGGCGAGCAGGGGGACGGTAGTACGGTCGGGGACCACAAGCCGAAGGCCAAGCTCGGCGGAGACGGTGGTGCTGTTCATCGTCAGCCAAACCTTTTCGTCGAAGGTCCCCTCTTCGGGGCTATCACTGCTCTGACGGACTTCGTCCTGAGCTATCACGCGGAACGAAGAAACCTGTAGGAAAGATTCCGCTCCTAGGCCCTTCTGTAACGCACATCACAGCTGGACATTTAGGCATCTACCAGGCTAAACGGCATCAATCGGGTCGTATTTACAAGGGTTTTGCGTGTTCGTGGAGCCTGTTCCGGGGGCCCACCAAGAACGTTCCTTGAGAAAAGATCACGATCGGCACCTACCGGAACACGACGATGGTATGCCAACGAGCCACCACGCCGATGGGCAACCGCACCCTTTCCCCGAATCCCATCCGAGCCTCCCGCCGCTTCGCCACCAGGTGCCGGAGTGCGGTATGGTTTTCCCGTCGGCGCCGCAAGGGGCCGCAGGGCGGGCGATTAGCTCAGCGGGAGAGCGCTTCGTTCACACCGAAGAGGTCACTGGTTCGATCCCAGTATCGCCCACCAGCACGTCAGAGGCCCCATCACCCACCAGGGCGATGGGGCGTTTTTAATGATCGTGCGTCACCCATGCGGCAAGATTGCTCATTTGTGGTCGCGCACGAGGTGTAGCGGCGGCCCTTGGGCAGGGCGCTTGTCGGGCAGCCCGGTGGTTGTCGTCAGGATGGGGAGCGCGCCGACGACGATGCGCAGGGCGCGGGCGGAGATCAGGCCGTCGCAGGCCAGCGGCTTCGTCGTCATGTCGCCCAGCGAC
Source organism: Nonomuraea sp. NEAU-A123 (assembly GCF_018603905.1). Classification (GTDB taxonomy): domain Bacteria; phylum Actinomycetota; class Actinomycetes; order Streptosporangiales; family Streptosporangiaceae; genus Nonomuraea. The sequence goes on along the minus strand of NZ_JAHFZZ010000009.1, from coordinate 141,349 downwards.
CGCGTGTCCCCCGGCGGCGAGGGCGGCGCGGAGGAGCAGGTGGCGGACACCACGAGCAGCAGCACGGCGGTGAGCGCGGGTCCTGTACGGCGCATGGTGACCGCCTCAGCTCGGCGCACCGCTCGCGGGCGGCCGGGATGGAGTCGGCGCGGCGCTCGCGGCGGGTCGGGACGGGTGCGCCCCGGGTGTCGCCGACCGCAGCACGTTGCGCAGCACGGCCGCGTAGCTCCGCCGCGACACCCCCTCGCGCCGCAGCCGCTCCACAACCTCGACGTCCGGCCTGTCCATGGTCTTCATGCCGCGACTGTCCCAGGGCATGTTTCGCCTTGTCCCGGCTTATGTCAGAACGGCTATCCCTCAGCCAGATGGTGCCGACTTTCGGAGACGATGCCACTGATGACCTGGAGCCGAGCCGACGTCCTGGGCGCAGCCCGAACGATGGGCACCAGGCCACGATGAAGACAGGAGCCGCACGGACGTGCCGGCGTTCACCGCAACCGGCCGGCAGGACGAGGCGCGACATGCGACGGCCCGCCCCAACCGCCCAGGGGACATAACGGACAAGACCGCGAACTCGATGAACGTCAACAAGCCCCTGACGAATCGAGGCCCAGAGAGGCCCAAGAAAAACCGAAGGGACTCAAGGAGTGTTAGTCAGATCTCCCGGAGCTGCCTGATGGCGCCACGAACCCGCAGGCCAGCGGCCACGAACGGGTTTTGGCGCCAGGCATGGCGGGCCGCCCATTCTGCTTACTGGAATGGCCTGGAACGCCTTTCTCCTTGGAGCGCCGTTCCCATAAACGGCGCAAGAACAAGAGGGGAACACCCACATGTTCAGAAGGATCATCGGACTCCGTAGTCGTGCCAAACACATCATCCTGAGAGCGTTCGCCGTCATCATGGCGCCCGCTCTCGCGGTCGTTCTCCTGGCGGCGCAGCCCGCCGCCGCCGAGCAGCGGTGCACGGGCGAAGTCGCCAGCAACGTGTGCCTGACGATCGAAAGCGCGGGGTCCGGGATCTACAGAGTCACCATCGGCATCGACTTTCACATGAGCAAGCAGGAAGCCGACGGGATCATCAACGCCACGAACGGCGCGCCCTACTCGGCTTCGGTGTTCGCGGACGACACCACCGGATGGCTCTTCAGCGTTCCCGTCGTCGGCATCGGGTCCTCGGATCTGAGCGGGCTCAGCGCCGACTTCGTGATCACCGTACCGAGGGTGTGGCTCGATGAGGACTTCGGCACCTCCGTGGACGAGGTATTCGGCAGGATCAAACTCAACGACACCCGTATGGGGCTGATCCGAACCTTCAACACGCCTCAGATCGTTCAGGCCTTCTAGAGGCGGCCTCCTTGAACAGGCGCGGGCGGCCCGGCGTTAGCGTGGCCGGTGGCAGCCGTCCGCGCCCAACGGACGTGGGTACGGCGGCCGGGCTGTTGACGGTGATGGAGCGGAGGTCGCCAGCCGGGCTCCTGGCGGACATGGACCCGCTTAACTGATCATCCCGCCCGCGAGCCGTACGTGAGCGCGCCTATGAGCCCCCGTCCGTGAGCTAGTTTCATGAGCCCGACCGAGAGCCCGTTTCCCAGGAGCTTGATGAGGTCGACTGTTCTTCCTGACAGATGCAGATCGGCATATCCGGGCCACGATCGATCAAGGTAGGTCCGGACGTCGCAAGGTTCGCGCGGACTGGACAAAGGACAGCCGGTCGGTCTCCGGGTCGGCTCCGGTGGCAACATATGGGCGAAATCTGCGTTCGCCCTCTGTCCGGGACGAAACAGCGGCCCATTGGCGGGTCAAGGTTCCGTTCTGGAGGGCCAAGATGGCGTGCTGGTTGGCGGCCGCCGTGCCTGGACGGGATAGGGAGGGACCTGTCCGGCGGATGGGGGTTGCGATGTTCACGGGGTTGATCAGGATGGGCTGCTCGCGTCGCCACGAGCGGCGGCGCGGCGTGCGGCCGTCCGGTATGCGGCGTCTCGCGGTCGGGTCGGCCATTGCCGTGCTGCTGTTGCCATCGGCCGTACCCGGCCCGTCTGCTGCCGCCGCGCCGCTGGTGGAGTTCGCGTACGTCACTCTCAAGTCCGGCTTCGTGGCGGTGATCGACACGCAGACGGACACCGTCATCGCCACCATCCCCGTCGGGAACTCTCCAGGCGATGTGGCGATCACGCCGGACGGCCGTCACGGCTATGTCGTCAATGCGGGTTCGAACACCGTATCGGTGATCAACAACGTAAAGGCCACCATCCCCGTCGGTAACTTGCCCAGCGGGGTGGCGATCACCCCGGACGGCAGCCGCGCCTATGTCACCAATACGCAGTCGGATTCCGTGTCCGTGATCGACACGGGCTCCAACACCGTCGTAGCCACCATCTCTGGTGTGCAACAGCCGCAGCACGTGGCGATCAGTCCGGATGGTGGCCGCGCCTACATCACCGGCAGCGGCGTAGACGTGTTCGACACGGCGACCAACACTCCCATTGACCACATGGGGATGTTCATCGGCGACCCGTTGGACGTGGCGATCAACCCGGACGGCAGCCGGGTGTACATCTCGATTCCCGACATCAACGACAGCAGCAGCAGCTACGTGCTGGCGTTGGACGCGGCCACCAATTCCGAAATCGCCCAAATCCCCGGCGACGACTGGCCCGGCAGCGTGGCGATCACGCCGGACAGCAGCCGGGCTTACGTCACCAACACCCATGACCCAGGCGGGGGCGGGGAGGAGGGCGGGCAGCCGGAGCCCGGACCGGGCACCGTACAGGTGATCAACACCGCGACCAACACCGTCACCGCCACCATCACTGTCGACACGCCCTTGGACGTGGCGATCACGCCGGACGGCAGCCGCGCCTATGTCACAGACCTGTCGTCCAAAAGTGTGGTGGTGATCGACACGGCGACCAACTCCATCACCGGCACCATCCCCCTCGGCGCGGATCCCAACAGTGTGGCGATCGGGCGCTACCGGTGACGCGCCGAGCGGCCGACGCGCTTGCCTTCGCCAGCCCCGCCGCAGTCGCTGGCCAAGGAAGCGTTCTCAGTAGGCGTGGCCAGAATGGAACATCGTCCACACTGCGGCAACGATACGACCGTGGCACGGCGGGATCCCCCCTTCCCTAGTCCGAGGCGAGGTTGAGCGGGGTGGTGACGTGCAGGTTCCAGCTGAGGCCGGGCGGCGTGAGCGCGTGGTCGATCCAGGCGATCACCGGGTCGCCCGCGGCGTTCAGCGTCATGGCCAGCCTGTCTCCGAAGCCGCCCCTGTTCTTGGACACCGGGATGCTCACGCAGCGGCTGCCGGTGCAGACGGCGAGCATGAGCCGCTGGTGTTCGCGGCTCTCGAACGCCACCAGCGGGTGCCCCTCTCGGTCCAGGACCAGTGCTGGGACCGCGTGGTGCTCACTCCCGGCGCCCAGCATGCGTATGTCGGCCTGAGAGCAGTCGGGGGTGCGGCAGTCGAGCAGTTTGTTCGCCTGGTCGCGCAGGTCCCGGTAGGCGATGGCGGGGCGGCCGTCGGGACGCACCGCCATGGCCAGGCCGGCCGTCCACGGCAGCTTGTCGCCATTCGCCGGAGCAGGGGGCACAGGCCTGGCCACGCTCGGCCGGTGGCAGGCGGCGTCCAGACAGGAGATCACCTGGATCTGACCTGTGGCGGGGTCATAGCGGGCGGCGACCGGACGGTCTCCGGGGCCGACGGCGACCGCCAGATTGTGGTCGTAGGCGGAGTACACTCCCGCCTCCAGACGGGCGACCTGGCGAGGCTCTGAGCGGGCGCAGGTTGTATCCGGGCAGAAGATCAAGGAGACAAAGTCGTGGGCCGGCCTGTCACCGCCCGCGGGATCCTCGTCGGCGTAGGCCACGACCAGGCCGCCGCCCCGCTGTGCGGCCAGCGCCACCCCTACCGATTCCGGCGGTCTGCGCGTCGTAGCGATCGCCCCGCTGGTCCGTACGCACGTGGCTGCCTCGCAGGTGAGCAGTTCGAGCCCGGCGGAGTTCCAGGTGGTCAGCAGGAGACGCCCGTCAGGCAGCGGTGTACTGGCCGCGCTCGCCCGCCAACTGGTGCCGGAGTCGTGCGGCTCGGCCCAGGTGAAGCTCGTCGTCCGGCACGAGAGGTCGGCGCAGGCCAGCAGGCTGGAGCGGTCCTCGAAGCCGTCCATCACCACCACCAGCCGCCCATCGCGGCCGGTGTGCAGGTGTTGCAGGCTGAAGGGCCCTATCTCCGGCTTGCGGTCGCTGGAGGAGACGGAGAACTTCTCAGGTGCCCAGGACTCCGTCACGTTCGTTTCCGCGACGTCCGGCCACCCGAACGGGTTGACCAGCACGACTCCGCTGAACAGCAGGCCGGGCAGCAGCGCCGCTGGCAGGAGCCTGAACCGTATCGGGCGCGGCGGGGGAGTGTCGGGCAGGCCGTGCGTCAGGTCCGCATCGTCCACCTCGGTACGCCAGGCCATGCAGTGGAGGAACTGGCGCGCGACCACGGCTGCCTGGAAAGGCGTGATGGCCAGCGCCAGCACGGTTCCGGCCAGGCACCATCCGAGGGTGGCGAGCGGGCCGGGGAGCAGGCGCAGCCCTGACCCGAGAGCCCACGTCGCGGCGCCGGGCACTAGGACGACCCCGAAGGCCAGCGTCAACGCGGTCGCCAGGAAACGCAGCTCGGTCAACCGGTAGGCGCGGCGGATCGAGTCGAGCCCCGAGCAGCCGTGCAGCACGATGCCGGGCACTGCCAGCAGGCCCGGCATCGCCGTGTACGCGGCGACCACCAGCACCGCCTTGGCCGGCCACTGCTGGCCGGTCGCCATCAGCACGCCGGTTTGCGCGGCCCACACCGCCCCAAGTGCCAGCGCGCCTGTCAGGAGCAGGACGAGCAGGGACGGCAACCGTCGTACCGTCTCTCGCAGCGCCTCGACAGGCGACACGTACCGGTCGACCAGGTGACCCGTGGCCATGATCACTGTCGCGGGGAACACCACGATCTCCCCGGCGAGAGATGCCGCCGTCAGCACGACCGTCCAGATCAGCAACGGGGCATCGGACGTCCCGATCAGCTGGAACCGCTGGTTGACCAGCGCCGCCGAGTCGCCGGCCGCCACTGTTAGGGCCAGCAGAGACAGTGCGGCGAGCGGCACGTGCACCAGCACTCCGGGCAGCGCGAGCCGGACCAGATGGCGCCCGGCATCCAGATACCCCCGGAACGGCACCCCGTCCTTGCGCAGTCGTTCGACGTGCTCCATCGAGATCACCTAGTCGGCTGTCGCGGGTCAGGGGAGATTGAGCGGCGTAGTCACGACCAGATCCCAGTCGTTCCAGACGTCCATCCAGGCGATCATCGGCCCACCGTGGCCGTCCAGCGCCATGGCCAGGCCGTCACCACCGCCGCGCTGGATCGTCGTGACCGGAGTACGCGTGCAGCGTGTTCCTGAGCAGGCGGCGATGACGATCCGTTCGCGGTCGAGGTCCTGGTAGGCCACCAGCGCCCGCCCGTCCCGGTCCAATGCCATCGCCGACGCCGTGTTGTGACCGGGTTCGGACAGCGTGGCCGTGTCGGCCCGCGAGCACTCGCGGGTGTGGCAGTCCAGCAGCTTGATCGCGCCGTCGCTCACGTCCCGATAGGCGATCAGAGGCAGGCCGTCAGCCCGGACCACCAGGGCGGTATCGTCTCGGTGAGCGCGGCCGGAGTAATCGGGCGAAACTTCCCGGACGGGCTGTCCCATGCGTGCCTGGGCGCAGGCGGGATCGTCGCAGGAGATCACGAAGATCGAGCCGGTGTCGCGGTCAAAGCGCAGCTCCAGCCGCGCAAGGCACGGACCGTTCCGCGGCAAGGCGAACTCCTTCAACAAAGCGAGGGCCTGCCTCTCCAGGAACAGGACCGAGATCGGTATCCGGCTCAGGCATGGTGTAGTGGGGCAGGCCAACGCGGCGGACGTGCTGGCCCTCATGAAACTGATCGCACCGACGTTGATGCCGCGCTCGGGCGACGGATCGCCGACCTGCCGAGGGGCAACGCCGCTCTTCGGCTCTACGATGACGCAGACGACAGCCCCGATCATGGAGAGCCTGAAATGAACGAGCTGATCGCCTTTCTCCGCGCCAGGCTCAACGAAGACGAGCGGGGAGCGCTTGCCGCGTCGCCGGTGTCGTGGCCGTCGAACGTCGAGGAGGGCGAGGGCGGGATCACCGTCGCAGGTTCGAGCGGCGATCAGTCGCGCGCCGCTGTCGCCCATCTGGTTCGCTACGCTCCGGCCCGCGTGCTGCAGGAGATCGAGGCCAAACGGCGGATCCTGGATGAGCTGACGGGGTTCGTCGCCGAGGCCGAGTTCCTGCCCGTGGATGAGGGCAACACGACCAAGGCGATGGCGTTCGGGGTCGTTCGGCTCCTCGCCCTCCCGTACGCCGACCACGCGGCATATCTGGCGAAGTGGCGACCGTGAGCAGATTTCCCGGCACCTCGCGACGGCATGTTCGCCTCACGGAGGCCAAGCCTGGAGGAGACTGCGACGGACAAACCGAACTTCTGGAGCGAACATGACCTGGAAAGACCACGACTTACCCGTACTCAAGGCGATCGTCCAGATGACGGATGAGGGCGCGGCGCTGATCCAGCCGCACCAGATCGTCGAACGGCTCGGCATGGACCCCGAGGAAGTGCGACGGGCGCTCGCCGCACTTGCCGGTGAACGGCCGCCGTTCTTCCGGTTCACCGATGTCACGGGCGCCGATTCGGCCGGGCGGGAGATCGACGGTATCCACAGCCCGACCGGTGAGGCCCGCCGGGTCGTGGGAGGGTGGCCGGCCGAACTGCTCGCCAGGCAGATCATCGCCGGCCTCGAAGCCGCCGCCGAGAGGGAGCCTGACGAGGAGAAGCGCGGCCAGCTTCGGCAGACGGCGCAGTTCCTTGGCAGCGCTGGATGGGGGGTTCTGCTCGGGGTGGTGGGGAACGCCGCGTCCGCGGTCGTCGAGGTTTGAGGTCGCCGACAACGGGGTCCCGATAATCAGGTGTGGCTCGTCACGTTGATCAGTAACGTGGGAACCAGTTCATCGGGTCTGGTGCCGGCACGGGTCGAAGTCCGTCGGTTATCCACTTCCAATGGGGTTGTCGCGGGTTCGACTCCCGCCACAGGCTTCGGTCTGTGTAGCTCAGCTGGCCAGAGCACCGAACGCCGGTGGGCATCCCCACATCCGTGCCGGTTCCAGGCCTGATGGGCAAGGGGAGCGGGTCGAAGGTCGTCGGTTATCGGGAACAGAAGATCGCAGGTTCGAATCCTGCCCTCCCGGCTGGTCGGGAGGTGGCGCAGTCCGGATAGCGCATCTGTCTAAACTCGGCGGCCATCACCCCATCCGCTCCCCTTTCGCATATCCGCTTTCGGGCGGGTCGAACGGAAGGAGCGCACCATGGCACGTGACCCCCTCGCCGCGGTCTCAGCGATCGCCACTCCGCAGACGCGGCGCGTTCCCGGCCGCACCGACCAGGTGGAGAACGCCGCCGGCGGCTACGTCTTCGACAAGGACCTGTGGAACAAGCTGGAGGATTTCCTGATTCTCGGCACCACGGGCGGCACCTACTACGTGAGCGAGGCCAAGCTGACGGCGGAGAACGCCGACGTGCTGTTCCAGGCGATCGCCGAGGACGGCCCGCGCGTCGTCGCCCTGCTCACCGCGGTCTCGACCGCCCGGCCGCCGCGTGCTCCGAAGCAGCGGCCCGCCCTGTTCGCGCTCGCGGCCTGCTACGCGAAGGGTGACGCCGACACCAGGCAGGCGGCGAAGGTGGCGCTGGCGAAGGTGGCGCGTACGACCGATCATCTGGCCCAGTTCTTCGGCTACCACAAGAACCTGGGCGGCAAGGCGACCGGTCAGGGGACCTCGCCCGTGGTGGGCCGGTCGCTGCGGACCGCGCTCGGCTCCTGGTTCCTCACCGGGAGCGCGGACGACGTCGCGTTCAAGGCGTGCAAGGCCGCTCAGCGCAGGACGCCGCAGGGCGAGGCGTTCAGCCTGCGGGACATGCTGCGGGTCGCCCATCCGGTCGCCGACGATGAGCAGCGCAAGACCTTGTTCGGGTGGATCGCCGGGAACGTCGCGGACGAGCGGGCCCGTGAGGTGCTGCCCGCTGTGCACCGGTTCCTCACGGCGAAGGCGGTCACCGGCGTCGACGAGGCGATCCGGGTCGTGAACGAGTCGCGGGTGCCCTGGGAGTTCCTCCCGGACGCGATGCTGCGCGAGCCGAAGGTGTGGGACGCCCTGGTCGACACGGTCGGTATGACCGCGCTCATCCGCAACTTGGCCCGCATGACCCGTCTCGGCACGCTGACGCCGCTCGGCGACGCCACCCGGCGCGCCGCGGCCCGGCTGACCGATCGGGACGCGCTGCTGCGTGCCCGGATCCATCCGATGGACGCCTGGCTCGCGATGCGGGTGTACGCCTCCGGCCGGGCCCAGCCGAACCCGCGTGCCGACGCCCAGACGTGGGCGCCGGTCCCGGCGGTCCTGGACGCGTTGGAGGAGACATACGAGTTGTCCTTCGGCCATGTCGAGCCGACCGGGAAGCGGTTGCTCGTCGCCGTGGATTCGTCCGGGTCGATGAGCGGCAAGTGGTCGGACGGTGTCAGGGTGGGTGGCTCGCCGGTCGGCAGTCCGTACGAGGTCGGCTGCGCCATGGCCGTCATGCTCGCCCGCATTGAGCAGAACGTGCACGTCATCGACGTGGACACCGCCGTGCACGCCTCCAAGGTGACGCCGCGCACCAACCTGCGGGAGATCGCCTCCTGGGAGCCTTCGGGCGGGGGCACCGACCTGTCGCTGCCGTTCACCTGGGCGGCCAAGGAGCGGATGACCGTGGACGGGATCGTCGTCCTGACCGACAACGAGACGTGGGCCGGCCGCTCCCACCCGAGCCAGGCGCTCGACGGCTACCGCCGGCGGGTCAACCGGGACGCCCGCGTGGTGGTCGCGGCGATGACCGCCGCCGGCTACTCGATCGCGGACCCGAAGGATGCGGGCGTGCTCAACGTCATCGGGTTGGACGCCTCTCTTCCGCTGATCGTCAACGGGTTCGTGCGCTGACCGGATCCCTAAGCCGAGGTCAGAAGCGCCGCTCCGGCTCGCGGTCTGAACGGTCTGAGCGGTCGGCGTGGCCGGGGTGGCCGGGGTGGTCGGCGGGTTCGCTTCTGGGCGCCGGGCGGTGCGGGATGGCGGGGTCGGCCGGGAGGCGGACGGTGAAGACCGCTCCGGCTCCCGGACGCCCGTCCGCCGTGATCGTCCCGCCGTGCCCGTCCACCACTTCCCGTACGAGGGCCAGCCCCAGCCCGAAGCCCCGGCCCACGAACCGGGTGAACAGCCGCTCGGAGTCCTCCGGATCCAGGCCCACGCCGTCGTCCCGCACCTTGAGCTCCACCACCTCCGAGTCGCCGAAGACCGTTACCCAGATGTGACCCCCCATGCTCGTATGGCCGAGCGCGTTGTCGAGGAGCGCGGCGATCACCCGGCGCAGCGCCGACTGCGCCCCGCGCACGATGTGGTCCTCGAGCCCCTGGCGGCGTACTTCGATCGTCACGCCGAGCGCCGCGGCGCGCGCCGCCTCGGCGACGGCCAGTTCCTCGGCCAGCGCGGCCAGGTCGACCGGGACGAACGGCCGGCGCAACTGCTTGAGCTGGGCCGACACCAGCAGGTCCTCGACCACCTCACCCAGTTGCCGGGTGCCGGTGACCAGTTGGTCGACCTCGTCGATGACCAGGATCCGGTCGGTTCCGCGCCGCAGTTGGCGGGCGACGAGCTGGGCGCGGGTGTGCAGGCGGGTCAGCGGGGTGCGCAGCTCGTGGCTGACGTCGGCGGCGAACCTGCGCTGACGGGCCAGGGCCTCGCCCAGCGGCGCGATCGCCCGGCGGGCGAGAACCTGGCCGATCAGCAGCGCGGCCAGCAGCCCGGCGAGCTCGGCGGCGGCGAGCGTGCGGAGCAGCCGGTGCCGCTCGGCCGCCTGGTAGCGAAGGTCCATCACCGCCTGGGTCGCCACGTCACCGTGCCGCTCGGTGCGTACGAGATAGGTCTGCCCGGCCAGCTCGACCTGGTCGACCTGCGGCGCGCTGCCGGCGGCCAGGTACAGCGCGGTGTCCAGGGGCAGCGCCTCCGGTGCCCCTGGAGAGCTCTGTAGGGTGCCGTCACGCAGCTCGAACAGCCAGACGCAGGGGGGAGGGTGGGTGACGGAGCCGTGACGCGTCGCGGCGGCCAGGTCGCGCCGCGCGGAGTCGTGCTGGTCGCTCACGGTGACGCCGTAGACCACCGCCCCGAAGAGGGCGAGCACCAAGGAGATCGCCCCCGCCACCTGTACGGTGATCCGGCGGCGGGCCCCGATCAGCAGCCGTCGCTCCGGATCGGCTGCCGCCCGCCCCCTCACAGCCTGCCCAGGCGGTAGCCCACGCCCCGTACGGTGCTGACGATGCCCGGTCCCAGCTTGCCGCGCAGATAGTAGACGTAGGTGTCCACGATCGCGTCGGTGCGGGCGCCGTCGAACACCCGCTGCCGCAGCGAGGCCCGCGTGTGCACCTGCCGCGGCCGGGTCGCCAGCGCGTGCAGCAGCCGGCACTCCTGGCCGGACAGCGAGACCTCCTCGCCGGTCGGCAGCCGTACGGTGTGGGCCGCCGGATCCAGCCAGCCCGTGCCGACGGGCAGCAGCCCGGCCTGGTCCAGGTTCCTGCGGTGCAGCGCCCGCACCCTGGCCAGCAGCTCGTCGATCTCGAACGGCTTGACCAGGTAATCCTCGGCGCCCGCGTCCAGCCCGGCGACCCGGTCGGCGACCGTGCCGAAGGCGGTCAGCAGGAGCACCGGCACGGTGACGGCCTGCCGGCGCAGCCGCCGCAGCAGATCGATGCCGTCGACCACCGGCAGGCCCCGGTCGACGATCATGGCGTCGTAGGCGCGGCTCAGCCCCAGGTGCAGGCCGCGCTGCCCCTCCAGGGCCAGGTCGACCGTGTATCCCTCGTCGGTGAACAGGTCTACCAACATGCCCCCGAGCTCGCGGTCATCTTCGACGAGTAACAGCCGACGGGAGGGTGAGCCGGCTGTACCCGATGTCCCAGCCACGGACCCACCGTGGCATCACTGCCGCAGAATTACCAGGGTCCCAACAAGCATTGACATTTCGCGAAAATGAAGATCAAGCCGAGGCTGCCTCCTCCAAGGGGCGTGGCTCTTCGGGTTCGGTTCTCCTGGTCTGTTCGAGGCGTTCCGGCAGCGCCAGTTTGTACAGCGGCAGGGCCCCCGCGGTCGTGATCACGGCCACGAGCACCAGCATGGCGAACAGCTCCTGCGTGATCATGCCCTGTGCCAGGCCGATGTTGATGAAGATGAGGATCATCAGCCCCCGCGCGTTCATGAGCGCGCCCACCGCGTACGACTCGCGCCAGCTGAACCCCAGTGTCCTCATCGCCAGCGAGCAGCCGAAGTACTTCCCGCTGAAGCCCGCCGCCAGGATCAGCGCGAACGCCAGCAGCATGGCGCCACCGGCGATGCCGTTGAGATGGGTGTTCAGCCCCGAGAACGTGAAGAACACCGGCAGCAGCAGCGTCGAGACGACGTCCATCATGCGGCCGTGCAGCACCTTGCGGAAGGCCGGATCGCGGGGCATGGTCAGCCCGGCGACGAAGCCGCCGAAGACGGCGTACACGCCGATCCAGTCGGTGAGCCAGCCCGCGGTGAGCGGTACGAGGATGACCACGTACATGGCGCCGGGACCGAGCTGCCCGGTGCGTGCGAGGCTCCGGCCCAGCGGCCGCAGCAGCGGGCGGACCACCGTCAGCATCACCACCGCGAACAGCGCGGCCAGGCCGATGGTGCGCAGGGCGCCGCCGGTGCCCGAGCCGAGGTGGATCGCCGACAGCAGTGCGAGGATGCACCACGCCAAGGCGTCGTCGATGGCGGCCGCGATCAGCGTGAGCCGCCCGAGCGGGGAGTTCTCCAGTCTCCGCTCGTACAGGATCCTGGCCAGCATGGGGAAGGCGGTCAGCGACAGCGCGCCGCCGAGGAACAGGGCGAACTCCCACCGGCTGATGTCCGGGCGGGAGAGCAGGTCCCACAGGACCAGGCCGCTGCAGAAGCCCAGGACCAGGGAGGGGATGATGCCCGAACCGGCCAGGATCGACCCCCGGCGGACCTCTCCAGGTGACCGGGCGCTGTGGTCCAGCCCGGCGCCGACCAGGAACATGTACAAGGTCAGCCCGATGGTGCTGAGCACGTACAGGACCGGTCTGACCTCCTTGGGGAACAGGGCGGCCTGGGCCTCCGGGAACAGCCAGCCGAACAGCGTCGGGCCGAGCAGGACGCCGGCCACCATCTCGCCGAGCACCCGCGGCTGCAGCACCATCAGCGCCAGCCGGCCGCAGACGCCCGCGACCAGCAGGATGACGACCAGGGCGGGTAACACCTTGAGGATCAGTTCGAGGTTCGGGTCACCGGCGGCGACCAGGGCCATAGTGGGCATACCATTTCTCCGCTCGTCATCCGGATGGTCAGTGGGAGACCGGCTGGCCGTCCTCCGCGAAAAAGCGCTCGCACAGCCGCTGCCTGCGCGCGTCCCAGACCATGTAGCTGCCGAGGACGAGCTGGACGAGGCTGCGCCAGACGTCCTCCCACCGGTCACGGAACCGCACGAACAGCAGCAGCGGCCGGTGGGCGGCACTCCTGGGGGCGTACCTCGGGGTGAGCAGGCACGGCCCCCGGTTGGGCAGGGATCGGGTGTGGGCGGCGGAGGAGTCCAGGGCGTACAGGCGCAGGATCTCCTCCGCCGCGACCCGCATGGCGATCGGCGCCAGCCGCCAGGCGGGGCAGGGCCGGTTGGCGGCGATGCCGAACGGGATGTGGTTGAGCTCCCGGGCCGAGGCGCGGTCGGGATGGAAGCGGCCCGGGTCGAAGCGGCCGGGGTCGGTGAAGCCCGCGCGGTGGAAGTCGGGGTAGTTGAAGCACAGCACCGAGCCGGCCGGGATCGCCGTGCGCTCGTCGAGCGGGATGTCGCCGGTGGTGACGCGGTGCGCGACGCCGAAGAGCGGGTAGAGCCGCAGCGTCTCCGAGATCACCTGGTCGAGGTAGCGGGGGCCGTTCGACAGCGCCCTGGCCTGTACGTCCGGGTGCTGGGCGAGGACCATCAGCAGGTGGGCCATGGCCTCCGACAACTGGACGACCGCGGTGTTGAAGAAGGCCCCCTGCAGGTACAACGCCTGCTCCCTGGCCGACAACCCCTCGGGAAGCGGGTGCCGCACCCGCGGCAACTGCTCCACCAGATACCGGGTGAGCCGGTCGCGCCGGTCCATGTGCCGCAGTCCGCAGCCCTTGAGCGCGGTGACGACGTCGTTCGCGTTACCGATGATCAGCTCCCGGGCCGCCCACGGGCACCGCCTGCCGAAGACGAGCTCGTAGGAGAACTCCGCCCAGAGCGGCATCATCAGGTCGCGCAGCCGGACCAGCCCGCGCGCGTCCCGCAGCGTCCGCGCGACGCAGCGGCGGGTCAGCTCCTCCGCTTCCGTCCGCGATACGGACAGGAAGCCGCGGGTGGCCCGGGCGACGGCGTCATATCGTTCCCCCGCCTCCAGGTGCTCCTGGTGCATCTCGGGGCCGGGCGCCAGCCAGTACCAGAACAGGTCCGACAGGGCGGCGCCCTTGCTCCGGCCACCGGCCGCCGGGTGGGAGTAGACCTCCCTGAACCGCTCGACGCCGACCAGCTCGCCGGGCACGGGGATGCCCTCGTCCCCGTTGACCCGGTTGAAGACGCGTACCCGCAGCGCCACGACCCGGCCGGGCAGCCACCACGGCAGACTCAGCACCACGCCGGCGGCGAGCGCCACGGCCATCACGGTCAGCATGCGCGTCGCACCATCCCCGGTTCGAGCTCGTCGATCGACGCGCAGCCGCACAGGGTGAGCGCCCGCTCCACCTCCGAGCGCAGCAGGCTGAGCACGCGGCCCGCGCCCCGCTCGCCGTCCGCCGCCAGGCCCCAGATCACCGGCCGGCCGACCGCGACCGCCGCGGCGCCCAGCGCCAGGGCCTTCAGCACGTCGGTGCCCCGCCGGACGCCCCCGTCCAGCAGCACGGGTACGGCTCCGCCGACGGCGCGCACGATGTCCGGCAGCAGGTCGACGGCCGCCGGGACCGTGTCGAGCTGCCGCCCGCCGTGGTTGGAGACCAGCAGCGCCGAGACGCCGTGCTCGAGCGCCAGGCGCACGTCGACGGGATGCGCGACGCCCTTGAGCGCGATCGGCAGCGCCGTCATCTGCCTGAGCAGGTCGATGTGCGCCCAGGAGAGCTCCGGTGACATGACGATCGGCCGCACCCGCGCGCCGTCGCGCAGGTTCTCGCAGCACATGCCCTCGGGCAGGTCGTGGAAGCCGTGGCGCCGGTCCCGGGCCCGCGCCCCCAGGGTGGGGGAGTCCACCGTGACGACCAGCGCCTTGCAACCGGCCGCCTCGGCCCGCCGGACGAGCGTCTCGGTGAAGGCCGCGTCCGGCTGGATGTAGAGCTGGAACCAGAGCTCGGCGCCGGGCGCCGCCGCGGCCACGTCCTCGACGGCGACCGTGGACGCCATGCTGACGATCATGATCGTCTCGGCGGTCGCGACCGCCCGCGCCGTGGCCCGCTCGCCCTCGGGGTCGGCGAGCCGGTGGAACGCGGTCGGCGCCACCAGCACGGGCATGGCCGCGTGGCTGCCGAGCAGGGTGACGTCGAGCTGGAGTTTCCCGGCGCCGCGCAGCACCCGCGGCAGCAGCGCGAGCCGGTCGAAGGCCGCCTCGTTGGCCCGCAGCGTGACCTCGTCACCGGCGCCGCCGGCGAAGTAGTCGTAGTGGGCGGGATCGAGGCGAGAGCGGGCCGCGGCCTCGAAATCGCCCAGTGTGTCCATCACGCCGGTACCGAGGCGGCCTGGCGGGCGAAGAAGGCCCGCAGAGGCTCGACGTGCACCTCGGGGGAGGTCCACTCGTTCTCCAGGTTCTCGGTGATGTGGTGGACGGCGGGCGGCGAGCCGGGCCGATGATGCCGCACCACTGGGTGCAGGTAGTGGCCCTCGTGGGCGCGCGCGGAGTCGCTCTGCCGGATCCGGCCGATCGCGATGTCGAAGGGGTCGACCTTGTCGTGTTCCGGGCCGTACTCCAGCGTGATCGCGAAGTGGCCGCCGTCGCCGATCGGCGGGCCCTGCAGATCGACCGGCAGCTCCTCCAGGTAGCGCGCCCCGCCCCGGCCGTCGGGGACGATGACGTCGGCCATCAGGCCGAACTGCTGCCACAGCGCCGAGGAGCGGTTGACCCGTTCGAGCACCGCCGCCGCCATGGCCTCCGGGGTGGCCGCGAGCTCGCGGGCCGGCCACGGGACGCCGTGGTAGCGGTGCTCCAGGATGCGGTGCAGCGAGCGCGTGCCGTACCGGAAGCCGTGGATGAAGCCGCTGGTGCCGCGCTTGAAGTCGCGGGACTGCGTCAGCGTCCCGGCGAAGTGGAGGCCGGGCACGCTGACCGACTCGTAGGCGGGGGTGAGCGCCGGGAACCTGTCCTGGATCATCAGCTCCGGACGGCACCCGTCATCGAAGATCGAGGCGTCGAACCGGAAGCCGGTGCAGACGATCACCCGGTCGTACGGGATGTCCTTGGTGACCTCGTCGGCGCGGGCGAAGCTCACCGTCACCAGGTACGAGCCGTCGGCCTGCCGCTCGATCCGCTTGACCGAGCCGTCCAGCACCGCGTTCTGGGACTTGAGCTGGTAGGTGTCGAGGAAGTTGTTGTTGACCGCGCGCAGGTGCCCGACGAAGTGGGTGCGCCACGCCATCCGTACGGAGTTCGGCCCCGCCACGTGGATCACCGCGGCGGTCTCGACCAGGTTGCCGGCCGTCTCGAAGGCCGAGTTGCCCTTGCCGATGACGAGCACCCGCTGGTTCACGTAGCCGGACGGGTCGGTGGCGGCGGTGCCGTAGGGCTCGGCCGTCTCGATGCCCGGTATCTCCGGGATGTTGGGCCGGGTGACCCCCGCCGCGACGATCAGGCGCTTCGCCTCGTATGTCCGGCCGCGCTCGTCGGTCACCTGGAAGGGGCCCTCGCCGGGCGCGCGGGTGATGTGGGCGGCGCGGGCGTCGTAGACGATCCGCAGGCTCCAGGCAGCGGCGAAGTCGGCGAGGTAGCGGACCATGTCGTCGGCGGCGGGGAAGTACCGGTCGCTGTAACCGGTGAAGAGCAGGTCCGGGTCGTCCGACAGCAGGGAGTTCCAGTCCATCCGGAGGTTGAGCTCCGGGTCGGAGGATCCGGTGTGCTTCTTGTTGATCGAGATGAGTGTGCGATGCCGGGGGAAGGTCCGGAAGAACATGCCCGGCGTGGGGCCGGCTTCGAGGATCAGGTACGACCGCCCCGCCTTTTCCAGGAAATATCCCAACTGCAGCCCCGCCGGGCCGGCGCCGATCACCAGGTAGTCGAGGGCGTTGTCCGGCACGGATGCCTCCGTCACAGCGATGTGGTTGAACGGACAACAGCAGTGTTGGCCGGCAATTCTCAGAGAATGCTCAGAACAGCCGCCCGCCGTGCTGGTCCAGCAGGGCGCGCTTGTCCGGTTTGCCGCTCGCGGCGACCGGGACGGCGGACACCACCGTGATCGTCCGGGGAACGCTGTCCGCGCCGAGCTCGGCGCGGACCAGGGCGGCCAGCGCGTCGCGGTCCGGGTCGCGCCCGGCGGCCGGCACCACGAACGCGTGGACGGCCTCCCCGGTCAGCTCGTCCGGCGCCCCGGCCACGTACGCCTCGTCCACGTCGGGATGACCGGTCAGCACCTGCTCGATCGGCCCCGCGTACACCACCATCGCGTTGACCATGATCACATCGCGGGTCCGGCCGACCAGGTACAGGTAGCCCTCCTCGTCCAGACGGCCGAGGTCGCGGGTGCGCAGCCAGCCGTCCCGCAGCGTGTCGCGGGTCTCCGCCGGCTGCCCCCAGTAGCCGGACATCAGGTACGGGCTGCGTACGTGGATCTCGCCGCTCCCGCCCGCGGCCACCTCCCGGTCCTCCTCGTCCCGGACGCTGATCTCGACCCCCGGATGCGGCCGGCCGACCGAGGCCAGCAGGCGGGCCGGGCCGTGGGCGATGTCGTCGGGCGTGAGCATCGCGATGTTGCCCGCCTCGGTCTGGCCGTACCCCTGGTAGATCACGGGACCGAGCCGCTCGGCCGCGGCCGCCAGCCGGGACGGGCTGATCGGCGACCCGGAGACCATCAGCGCGCGCAGGCTGCCGACGTCCACCGCCTCATCGCGCAGCAGGCCGAGCATCTGGTAGAGCCGGGGCACGGTGATGATGGAGCCGGTGATCCGGTAGCGCTCGATCGCGTACGGGAAGACGGGCCGCCCGTCGTCCTCGGGGATCACCGCCGTGCCGCCGCCCAGCAGGCACGGCGCCAGGAACTCCAGGACGACCATGCTGGCCAGGGTGCCGAACAGCAGGTAGCGCTCGAAGGCCGCGGCGAGTTCGGCCGCGACCGGGCCCCAGACGCGGGGCTGCCACGCCCAGTGCTCGCTCAGCGCGCGGTAGGTGATCGCGCAGCCCTTGGGCTGCCCGGTGCTGCCACTGGTGAAGGTCAGGGCGGCCACGTCGTCCGGACGGGCCGTGACGGTGAGGGGCCGGCCGCCGTCGGGGCGGGCCAGCAGCTCCTCCAACGGCAGCACGGGAATCGGCCCGGCGGCCGTGAGCAGTTCGGGCGTCGCGGTCGACTCATCGACCAGGAGGGCGTCGATCTCCATGCCGAGCACGTGGGCGAGCTGCCCGGCCGGGTACCCGGGCCGGACGCCCACGACGCGGCAGCCGAGCGTGTGCGCGGCCAGGTGCGCGGCGAACGCCTCCGGCGAGACGCCGGTCCGGATGGCGACGCCCCGGCCGGGCCCCAGCCCGGCCTCGGCCAGCGCGCCCGCCAGCCGCCGGATCAGCTCCAGCAGCGCACCGCGCGACACGGTCCGGGGACCGTGCTCGAAGGCCGGGCTCCCGGGCGAGTCCCGCAGCGCGTCGAGCAGAGGATGCGGGAACAACATGATCGGCTCCTCACCCTTGCAGTGATCGTTTATTGGTCATATAACCGGCTTGTCGTCCCACCGAGACGTTAGGCAGCGCACATCAGAGACCGATCAGAGGCGGGAGCGCGATGTGAAGGTGATCGGTGCGGGTTTCGGCAGGACGGGCACGGCGTCGCTGAAGGCGGCGCTGGAAATGCTGGGGTACGGCCCCTGCTACCACATGTCCGTGGTCATCGCGGAGCCGTACCGGGTCCGTCAATGGCTCGACATCGGCGAGGGCCGCGCCCGTGACTGGGACGAGGTGTTCGCCGGCTTCCAGTCGGCGGTGGACTGGCCCGCCGCCTCCTACTGGCGGGAGCAGGCCGAGCACTATCCCGAGGCGAAGGTCATCCTCACCGTCCGCGACCCGCGGCGGTGGTACGACAGCGTCAGCGACACCATCTTCGCCAGCGCCCTGGCCGAACGCCGCCCGTTGCCGGTGCGCCGCCGGATCATCCGCTGGCTGGTGGCGCACCGGGCGCCGGACTTCGCCCTCTACCCGCGCATGGCCAGGGCGACCGTCATGGACCGGATCTTCGACGGCCGCATCGACGATCCCGCGTACGTCGTGGAGGTCTTCGAACGGCACGTCGCCGAGGTGCGGGCGACGATCCCGGCCGGGCGGCTGCTGGTCTTCGACGTGCGGGAGGGCTGGGGGCCGCTGTGCGCCTTCCTCGGGGTCCCCGTACCGGACGAGCCCTTTCCCCAGGTAAACGAGCGGGAGACGTTCCGCCGCAAGAGGCCGGGCAGGCAGTTGCGCCTGATACTGCGCGGGCGCTGAAGGTCCCCGGCAGCAGGCAGAATGAGAGGCGTGCCCCGACGTGACGTGAAACGCGCCTCCGCCCCGTGCCCGTGCGGGCTGCCGGCGACCTACCAGGAGTGCTGCGGGCGGCTGCACCGCGGCCAGGCCGCCGCGCCCACGGCCGAGGCGCTCATGCGGTCACGATTCAGCGCCTTCAGCGTCGGCGATGCCGGATATCTCCTGCGCACCTGGCATCCGTCGGCCCGCCCGCCGCGCCTCGACCTGGACCGGGCGACGCGCTGGACCCGCCTGGAGATACTCGAGAGCACCGGGGGCACCGTCGTCCACACCGAGGGCACCGTCCGCTTCCGTGCCCACTACACCGACCACGGCGAGACGGGATGCATGGAAGAGCACAGCCGCTTCGTCCGGCACGAAGGTTTCTGGACCTACACCGGGGCCGAGCGTTGACCGACGATCTGCTGTCCTGGCTCCGCGCCACGATCGAGGCCGACAACACGACGGCCGAGGCGGCGACTCCCGGCCCGTGGTCCTACGACCCCATCAGGGAGTGGTACGACGGCGACGACTTCGTCACCATGACCAACGGGCAGGAGTTCGTCGGCTTCGGTGACCCGTCGGCCTTCCGCGGCGCGGTCTGCATCACCGGCGACGCCGGTGACGGCCCGTCCATGCGGGACGCCGTGCACATCGCCCGCCACGACCCCAGCGACGTGATGGCCCGCTGCGCGGCCGAGCTGCGACTGCTCGCCGAGCACGGCCATGGCGAGACCTGTGACAGGGGCCCGGCCTGCGACGTTCTCCGGCTCCTCGCGTACGGCTACCGCCACCGGCCCGGCTGGCTGCCCGAATGGGCGCCGCGCTGAGTTCGGTGAGCGCGCCTGGGGGTACTGGCCGCGCACAACCAGGAGGGGTGCATGGGATTACGGGCGAGGCTCAACAGCAGGTTCGGGCGGCGGGGACGGCGGCTGCGGGCGACGGCCCGGCAGACCTTCGACTGGCAGGACCTGCGGCCGGGCCAGCAGGAGGCGATGGAACACCTGCTCGACGGACGTGACGTGCTGCTGGTCATGCCGACCGGCGCCGGCAAGTCGGCGGTCTACCAGGTGCCCGCGCAACTGCGCGACGGTCCGACCGTGGTCGTCTCGCCGCTCATCGCGTTGCAGCGGGACCAGGTGATGGGCCTGCAGAAGGCCGACGCGGGCGGGGCCGTGGCGGTCAACTCCACCTCCTCGGTCAAGGCGGGGCTGGAGAAGGTCACGGCGGGGGAGGCGGAGTTCGTGTTCCTGTCTCCCGAGCAGCTCGCCAAGCCCGACGTCGTCGCCCAGCTGGCCAAGGCCAAGCCGTCGCTCATCGCGGTCGACGAGGCCCACTGCGTCTCCTCATGGGGGCACGACTTTCGCCCCGACTACCTGCGGCTGGGCAAAGTCATCGAGCGCCTGGGGCACCCGCCGGTGGTGGCGATGACCGCCACGGCGGCGCCGAATGTCCGGGAGGAGATCGTCCGCTCCCTCGGCCTGAAGGACCCGGTGCAGATCGTGCGGGGGTTCGACCGGCCCAACATCCGGCTGGAGGTGCGCCGGTTCGTCAGCGACGACGACAAGAGCCAGGCCCTGGCCGAGCACGCCGCGTCCCTCGCCGGGCTCGGCCTGGTCTACGTCGCCACCCGGCGCGAGGCCGAGGAGTACGCCGCGCTGCTGACCGGGCTGGGTCGCCACGCCGAGCCGTACCACGCCGGAATGCGGACGGCCGAGCGGACCCGCGTCCACGGGCTCTTCACGGCGGGCGAGGTGGACACCGTGGTGGCGACGTCGGCGTTCGGGATGGGCATCGACCGGCCCGATGTCCGGTACGTGCTGCACGCGGCGCCGCCCGAGTCGCCCGACTCCTACTACCAGGAGATCGGCCGGGCGGGCCGCGACGGCCAGCCCGCCTCGGCCGTGCTGTTCTACCGCTCGGAGGATCTCGGCCTGCGCCGCTTCTTCGCCAGCGGCCGGGCCGACGCGGACGCGTTGCTGCGGGTGGCGACCCTGGTGAAGGAGCACGGCGGCACCGTACCCGCCACCGAGCTGCGCGCCCTGCTGGAGGTGAGCGCCTCGCAGCTCACGAGCCTGGTCAACCTGCTGGAACAGGCCGAGGCGGTGACCGTCACCGACTCCGGCGACCTGCGCTATGCGCGCGGCGGCCCGCCGCCGGAGCAGGCGGCCGCGCGGGCGGTCGAGCTCGACGAGATCCGCCATCGCGTCGACGACTCGCGGATCGACATGATGCGCGGCTACGCGGAGACGACCGGGTGCCGCCGCCGCTTCCTGCTGGAGTACTTCGGCGAGCCGTACGACGCGGCCTGCCGCACCTGCGACACCTGCCGGGACGGCGCGGAGCCCATCGCGACCGGTGACGGGCCGTTCCCGCTGCACGCGAAGGTCGAGCACAACGCGTGGGGGCGCGGGACGGTCATGCGCCGCGAGCCGGACCGGATCACGGTCCTGTTCGACTCGGTGGGCTACAAGACGCTCTCCCTGGGCGCGGTGGAGGGCGTCCTGCGTCTCGCCTGAACCCTACGCGTCAGGCTCCCTCGCCGAGCTTGGCGAGCAGGGTCCGGGCCTGGGCGGCGAAGCCTTCGTCGCCTGATTCGACCGCTCGCCGCAGGTGCTTTCTGGCCAGGTCCAGGTCGCCGTCGCCGTGCCGGATCTCGCCCAGCCGGTACGCGGCCTCGCCCACCAGGTCGGGCTGCCGCGTGTCGGTGGCCAGGGTGAGCTCGTAGTAGCGCACCGCCGAGCCGCGGTCGCCCAGCCAGTACGCCAGCTCGCCCAGGTGCGCGGCCGCCAGGGGCGCCTGGTTCTCGTTGCCCGAGTCGATCACCTGCTGGTACCAGCGCAACGCCTCGGGCCAGTCACGCTCCCGCTTGGCCAGCGCCCCCAGGTACATCTTGGCGACCACCGTCGCCATGCCGCCGGCCTCACCCGCCATCTCCACGACGCGCAGGTACAGCTCGCGGGCCCGGCCCGCGTCCTCGTCGTGATAGGTCTGGCCGAGCAGGACCAGGGCGCGGCGGCTGAGCCTGCTGTCCACGTCGGCGACGCGGCCCAGCACCTCGCGGGCCTCCCCGACCTCACCCGCGTCCACCAGCGCCTGCCCCAGCGTGACCAGGGCGGCGGGCTCGCCGCTCTCCGCGGCCTGCCGCAACGTGCGCAGCGCGCCCTCACTGTCGCCGTGCTCGTTCTGCATCAGGCCCAGCACGCTCGCCAGCAGGGCCTGCGCGCCCGGGTCCAGCTCGGTTTCGGCGGAGTCGTCCGTCAAGCGCTGGGTGACGTCCGCCAGACCGGCGGCGTCGCCCGCCACGCGCAGCAACGGGACCAGCCGGCCGCCGGCGACCAGCCGTACGTGGGCGTCGGGGTGGTCGACCAGCCGCTCGTACCTGGCCCGCGCCTCGGCGACCTCGCCGGCGGCGGCGTACAGGTCGGCCAGCTGGATCTCCAGGTCGGGGTCGGGATCGGGCAGGAAGCCCACGGCGCTCTCGATGTACAGCACCGCGCTCGCGCGGTCGCCCGCCTCGGCCAGCTCGGTGGCGCGCTTTCCGGCCACCTTGAGCGCCTCCTGCGCCTCGCCGGCCCGGGCGGCCAGCGCCAGCGCGCGTACCGCCACCTGGTGGTCGCCCTCGGTGAAGGCCCGGTTGGCGACCACGATCACGTTGTCGGCGGCCATCTCCACCAGCTCCGACAGCAGGTCAGGGTCGTCCGGGCCCACCTCGATGGCGGCCACCCGGCCGAACGCCTCGGCCGAGGCCGCCAGGTCGCCGTCCTCGAAGGCCCACTTGCCGAGCAGGTTGCCCGCCTGCGCGCGGACATCGGTGTCGCCGATCTCAGCCGCGCCTCCGAGCTCGGCGCGGGCCGCCTCGCCCTCGCCACGGTCGCGCAGCGTACGGGCCAGGTCGACGCGGATACGCGGGCTGAGCTCCGCGGACCCCGTGCCGATGCCCTGCCGGTACAGCCGTATGGCGGCGTCGGTGTCGCCGCGGTGCCGGCGCGCGTCGCCCCACATCCAGTAACCGGCGGCCATCGTCTCCATGTCGCCGCTGGTCACCGCGCGCTGGGCGGTCGCCGCGACGCCGTCGAAGTCCTTCACCTGCAACTGCGCCAGCATCAGGCTGCGCAGCGGGGTCAGCGCGGCCGGATGATCGACCTCGGAGCCCTTCCGGTAGGCGGCGACGGCGGCTTCCATGTCGTCCTCGTGATAGCAGGCGATGTCGCCGAGGTCGTCGTAGGCGGTGGCCACCTCTTCCGGATCGCCGTACGCGACGACCAGCTCCAGCATCGCGCGCGCCTCGGCGGGGTCGTCCGCGACGCTCTCGCGGGCGGCCCGGATGACCTGCCGTCCCGCGGCGCCCGCGGTGGGGGTGCCGGACTGGTTGCGCATCAGCCAGCGCAGGGAGTCGAGCGTGCTCGGGCCTTCCTCGTCGCCGTACGCCTCGAGGATCGAGAGCAGCTCGTCCTCCTCGACCCCTTCCGTGCTGCCCGGCAGTCCGGCGGGGACGACGATGTCCAGTTCGGGGAACGCGCCGATGTCTTCGGGTTCGGAATCCTCTTGGACCGGGGGCTGTACGGTCTCCGGCAAGGGGAGGGGCGATGGGTGGCCGGCGGCGCGGGCGGCGAGTTCCAGGGCCAGGTGCTCCTCGCCCATCTCTTGGAGCAGCGGCAGCAGTTGTGTGGTCGCCGCGAGCCGTACGCGCGGGTCGCCCGCGGTGGTGAGCGGCTCCAGCAGCGCGCGGGCCTCGGCCGGGGCGCCGTGCTCGGTGAGGAGTCCGGCGAGCTCCATCAGCAGGCGCGGGTCGCCGTCCGGGAGGAAGGCGGCGGCGCCCTTGTAGTACGTGCGGACGGCGTCCAGGTCGCCTCGCTCGACGGCGGCCGACGCGTGCTCCTTGGCGAGCTGCACGGCGTCGTCGTGCGCCCCGCCCGCGGCCCCGAGGTGCAGTGCGCGGACGGCAACGGCGTGGTCGCCCGCCTCGGCGGCCTCGTAGGCGACGGCGGCCAGGTTGTTCAGGGCCATCCCGTGGTACTCGCGGTCGTGCTCACCCGGATTCGGATGACGCAGACCGGCGGCCGCGGCGGCCCCGAACGCCTCCGCGGCGCCCGCCAGCCGCCCGTCGTCGGCCAGCCAGGCGCCCAGCTGGATGCCCGCCAGCAGGACTTGGCTGGGGTTGTCGCAGGTCAGCACCGCTTCCAGCTCGCGGTGCGCGGCCGTCGTGTCGCCGAGTCGGTGGAGTGTCTGGCCGAGTTCGACCCGGATGTAGGAGACGGTGTCCGGGTCGGCGCCCTCGATCGCCTCGCGGTAGGCCGCCGCCGCCCCCGCGAGGTCGCCCCGGGTCTTGGCCACGTCGCCCAGCGTCCAGACGCCCAGGGTGACCGTCTCGGGGTCGCCACTGCCGACCGCGCGCCGCGCGGCCGCCTCCAGGGCGTCGACGTCCTCTTGCAGCGCCAGTACGCCGAGCAGGCGGCGCAGGCAGGCCAGCGCGGCCGGATGATCGACGGCCGCGCCCAGCGTGAGCGTCTCGGCGGCGGCGTCGATGTCTCCGGCCAGGTCGTAGGCGAGGCCGAAGCTGTCGCAGGCCATGGCCACCTGCTCGGGCGTGCCGAACTCCAGCACCAGCTCGTACAGCTCGCGGGCGCCGTCCGCGCCGGCGCGCAACCGCTCCAGCGCGGCGCCGAGGATGAGGTCGGTCGCCTCCGCCCGGTTAGCGGTCGTCGCGCGTTCCAGCAGGGGCCGGGCCTCTGTGAGGTTGCCTTCGTACAGGGTGATGTGCAGCTCGGCGACCTCCGGTGAGCCGTACGCCTGGGTGAAGAGCTCCAGCGCGCCCGCCCGGTCGTTCTCGTCCAGCCGGAGCATGGCCAGTTCGTTCGGGCTCGCGGTGCCGAGACGCTCCTTGGCGGGTAGCCGGATGGAGGGGTCGTCCGCGGTGGCGGCCCGCTCGTACGCCGTACGCGCGGCCTCGGTGTCTCCGGCTTCGGTCAGGTAGTCGCCGAGTTCGTACGCGATGAGCGGGATGTTCTCCCCGGAGGACTCGTCACCCGCCGCGGCGAGCTGTTCGAAGGAGGCGATGGCCCGTGCGGCGGCCTCGGCGGCCCGTCCCGCCTCGCCCCGGCGGCCGAGCAGCCGGGCCAGCATGACGCCCGCCGTGGCGGCGACCTCGGTGTCCGGCCCAGGGCCGGCTTCGGTGCCGAAACCAGCACCGGGCTCGGCGTCGGGCTCGAAGTCGGGATCGCCATTGATCGCCTGCTCGTACTGCGCGGCAGCCGCGTCGAGCTCGCCGGCCTCTTCGAGTGCGGCGCCGATCACCAGATGCACGTGCGGTCCGTCGCCGGTCGCGGACACCTGGAGCTCGCGAGCCTCGGCCACCCGGCCCGCGGCCACGAGTACCCCGGTCAGGACGTCCAGGAGCCGGACGTAGTCGTCGTCGTCCGAGTCCAGGGCGTCCAGCGCCCGCCGGTAGGCGGTGGCGGCGCCGGCCAGGTCGCCGAGCGAGGCCAGCGCCTTACCGAGCCCCTTCGCGCCCAGTATCGCGTTGTGCTCGCTGTCCCCGTCGGCGGCGACGGTCCACGCCTCGACGGCGCCGGCGTGGTCGCCCCCGTCGTTGCGCAGCGCGCCGAGGTACAGCGCGGCCTCCTGGACGCGCTCCGGGTGGCCGCACGCGATCGCCAGGGACAGCGCGGCGTCGGCGGCGGCCACGTCCCCGGCGCGCTGCCAGGCGTGGGCGGCCTCCAGCATGAGCCAGGTGTTCATGAACGAGCGATGGTCGTCACCGCGCTCCCCGATGGCCGCCAGCACGGCGGAGGCGCCCGCGAAGTCGTGGTCGAGGAGCCCGCGCGCGAACACGCCGTCGTCGGCGAGCTCCGGATGGTCCTCATCGACCTGGTCGAACGCGTGGCGCGCGGCCTCGAAGTCGTCCATGCGGACCCGGGTGAACCCGAGCAGCCAGGCGCTGCGCGGCGCCCGGAGCCGGTCGCCGCGGGCCATGATCCGCTCGTGTACGGCCGCCACGCCGGGCAGGTCGCGACGGTTCTCCAGGATGTGCAGCAGCTTCGCCTCGGCCTCGGCGCTCAGGCCCGGATGCTCGCAGACGGCCGCGTAGGCGGCCAGGGCTCCGTCGGCGTCGTCCCGGCCTTCGAGCGCCGCGCCGAGCGCCTGGGCCACCCACGGCGCCAGCGCCGGATGGCCGTCCGCGTGGGCGCGGCGCAGCAGCTCGACGACCTCCTCGTCCTCGTCGCCGTCACGGATGATCGAGGAGATGACGGCGGCGTGCGAGAGCGCCAGCGGATCGCCGGCCGCGGCGGCCTCGTCGAGCAGCTCGATCCCCTGCGAACGCGGCACCCCGAGCGACACGTACACCTGCGCGAGCATGCTCTTGGCCAGCGCCGACACGGCCGGATCCGGATGCCTGGCGCACTCCTGGTAGGCCGCGATCCCAGCCTCCCGGCCGAGCCGCTGGTAGCTGACAAGAGCGGCGAGCATCGGATGTGGGGCGCCGATCCCGGCGATGAGGTGCCGGTTCACGGCGGCGGCGAAGCCGTTGACATAGTCGTCGCCGTCCGCGACGTACTCGAGCAGCTCGTACGCCTGCTCCACGTCGCCCTCGCCGTACTCGAGGGTGGCCAGCATGGCGCAGGCGCGCGCGGACTGGACCGGGAGGCCGGCGTCGATCACCCGGCGCAGCAGCGCGCGGGCCTGGGCGAGGTCGTCCGCGCGGATCAGCTCCAGGGCGGTGTCGCAGTCGTCGACGGCCTGCTCCAGCGCCTCGTCCGGGCCGCGGACGGCGCCCTCGGCGTACGCGAGCGTCATCTGCGCCTGGAACGCCACGTCGGAGTCGTCGAGCTCGGCGGCCTGCCCGAGCAGCGCGACGACCTCGGCCCGCCGCGGGTCGTCCCCGGCCAGCCCGTGCAGCAGCAGCCCCAGGCAGGCCACAGCGCCCTGGTGGAACTCCGAGTCGCTCCCGAGCACCACCCGCCAGCAGGCGACGGCCTCGTCCACCTCACCGGCCTCGGAGTACACCTGTCCCAGGCAGGCCCGCGCCTCCAGGGCGAAGCGCGGGTGGCCCGACTCGACCACGCGCCACAGGATGGCCCGGGCGCCCTGCTCGTCGCCGAGTTCGCGGGTGAACTTCGACTCCTGGATGAGCGCGTCGAGCCGGACCTCCGGGCGGTGATCCTCGGCCGCGCGCCTGTAGGCGTCCCGGGCCTCGACGAGCTCGCCCAGGTCGAACAGGACCGCGCCGAGCAGCTTCTCGGCCAGGCCGCGCTCGGCCGGATCGCCGACCGCGATCGCGTGCTCCATGACGCGGCGGCAGTCCTCGAACTCCGCCCGGTCCGCGTAGATCGAGTACAGCCGGAACGCCGCCTGGGAGCAGAGCCCGGGCATCCCGTGGGCGAGCATCTGGTTCAGGCCGGTCAGAATGATCTCGTCGTTGGACCCGTCGTAGTCCTCATCGTCGAGCAGTCCGGTGATCGCGTCGAAGGCGTCCCAGGCCTGGCGCTCGCGTTCGCCGCCGTCGTCCGGCCACCGCGTGTCCTCCAGGCCCTCCGTGAGCTCGGCGACCCCAGGGTGGTCAGTGCGCCTGGCCCGCGCCAGCGCCTCCGCGGCGCCGTCGAGGTCGCCGAGCCTGCGCAGCACGCGTACGAGGGAGACGTCGGCCATCACAGAGAGGTCGGCATCGGCGCCCGTGGCGGCGAGCCGCAGGGGGCGGCAGGCCAGCGCCCACTGCTCGGCGTCGACCAGCATGAGGCCGAGGGAGATCGCGGAGCGCTGCGCGAACACCGGATGCCCCGAGGCGATCACCGAGCGGTGCGCCGCCCGCGCGCCTTCCAGATCACCCCTGTCCTGCAGGAGGCGGCCGAGCAGATGCGAAGCCTCGGGGGCGACGGTTCCGTCGCCGGAGACCACGACCTCCCGAAGCACCGCCGCCGCTCCGTCCAGGTCCCCCTGCCGCCACATGCCGATCGCCGTTTCGAGCCGCTCGGGCCACGAAGACATGCCTTAACCCCTACTGCCGGAATGTGATCAGTGCCGTGCAAACGATGGAACGTACACGATCAGGCTTCGGAGTTTCTGTGGTTTCGTATGATTCGCGGTTTTATGGCCAGTTCTCCAGGTCACTCGCGGAGAGGGGCAGCGCGGCGGAGAGCACCTCGGTGCCGTCCGCCGTGACCAGCAGGTCGTCCTCGATGCGCACGCCGATCCCGCGCAGCTCGGGCGGCACGGTCTGATCGTGGGCGTGGAAGTACAGGCCGGGCTCGACGGTGAACACCATGCCCGGCTCGATGAGCGCCCCGTGGTAGGCCTCGGGCGCGGCCTTGGCGCAGTCGTGCACGTCCAGCCCGAGATGGTGGCCGATGCCGCAGATCAGGTAGCGGCGGTGGTGCTGGCCGCGCTCCGACAGCGCCTCGTCCACCGAGACGGGCAGCATGCCCCAGTCGTCGAGCCCGTGCGCGATGACCTCCATGGCGGCGTGGTGGAAGTCGGTGAACCGGTGGCCGGGGGCGGCCTGCGCGAGTGCCGCCCGGTGCGCCCGTTCGACCAGGTCGTGCACCTGGCGCTGGGCGGGTGAGAAGGTGCCGGAGGCGGGGAAGGTGCGGGTGACGTCCGCGGTGTAGTGGCTGCGTACCTCCACGCCCATGTCGAGCAGCAGCAGCTCGTCCGGCAGCACCGGGCCGTCGCAGCTCACCCAGTGCAGGGTCGGGGCGTGCGGGCCGCTGCCCACGATCGTCGCGTAGCCGGGGCCGTTGCCGTACGCCCTGGCGTACCGGTCGAACGTGCCCTGCAGCCAGCGCTCGCCCGCCCCGGCGATCGCGGCCGGGATCTCGGCGAGCACGGCGGCGAAGCCCTCGACCGTCCGGTCCACCGCCTCCCGGAGCTGGCCGATCTCCCAGGCGTCCTTGATCATGCGCAGCTCGGCCAGCGTCCTGGCGAGGTCCTCATCGGTGCTGACCGTGCCGTCGAAGTCCGCCAGCGGCCTGACCTCGACGCCCAGCGCCGCCGACCACTCGCCCAGACCGGGGGCCGCGCCCACCCACAGCTCTCCGTGGGCGGCGTCGGCGAAGAACCCCGGCTCACCCGGATAGGCGGGGACGGGCAGATACACGACCGCGTCACCGTCCCTGACCACCGCCACGGCGTCCTCGGCCACGCAGCCGGTGAGCCAGAAGAAGTCGCTGCCGGGGCGGAAGCCGTAGGCGGTGTCGTTGCTGCGTACCGGGGCCCGGCCCGCGGACACCACGACGGTCCGGCCGGGGAGCGCGGCGGCCAGCCGT
Organism: Nonomuraea sp. NEAU-A123; assembly: GCF_018603905.1. GTDB lineage: Bacteria > Actinomycetota > Actinomycetes > Streptosporangiales > Streptosporangiaceae > Nonomuraea. The sequence goes on along the minus strand of NZ_JAHFZZ010000009.1, from coordinate 112,246 downwards.
AACCGGTGGGCGGCGGCGGCCTCGGCGGCGCCGGGGACGACGGGCGGAGTGCGGTCGGGGACGTCCCAGTCCTTGGCGATGTAGTCGGCGAATGCCGGGATATCCGAGAGTTTCGGCGGCTTGTGGTCGTCAGTCACCTGTGATGCCTCCTCCGAGGTCCCGCACCAGTCCGGTCAGCCTGGCGAAGACGCGGTCCTCGCCCAGGCCGTCGTGTTCGTACTCGTTGGTGACCCATGCCTGGGCGTTGCCGATCCGGGCGGCGGTGTCCAGTTGCAGGCCGGAATCCACGTACATGTCGTCGTAGTAGACGGCGGCGGACAGCGGCACCTCATTGGCGGCCAGCCGTGCCGGGTCATAGAGCGGTGGCCAGTCCGTCCGCGAGGCCAGCAGCTCCACGGCCGCGCGGAACGGGCGCAGCGCGCGGATCTCCTCGAACATCCAGGGATACATCATCTCCCCGGTGAACAGCAGCGGTCTAGCCGACTCCGCGAAGGCGGGATGGCGGGCGCGCTCGCGCTCGGCGGCCCAGCCGGTGGCGCCCGGGCCCGAGCCGTAGATGCTCTCCTGGAGCGCGGCGAACAGCGGGTTGTCGCTGTAGGAAGAGCGGGCCAGGACCTGGTGCAGGAAGGTCTCCGTCAGGTGCTCGCCGTCGAGCGCCTCGTCGAGCAGCCAGTGCATGCGCTCGTACCCCGGCTTCATGCCGAAGTCGATGCCGAGCGACCGCAGCCGCCGCACCGTGAGCACGTCGCCGTCCGGCAGCAGGACGTCCCCGGCGGCCAACCGGTCGGCGAGGCGGGCCACGGTCTCCACATGGTGCGGGTAGCGGCGGTAGAACTCGGCGTTCTTGGCCGCGACGCGGGGATAGGTGCGCCGGTAGACCTCGGCGGCGTCCGGCTCCAGGGCGGGCAGGCCGCCGGTGACGTAGCAGGCGCGCAGCCCCTGCGGCGCCTTCGACAGGTACGTCAGCGTGATGAACCCGCCGTAGCTCTGGCCCAGCGTCTCCCAGCGACGGCCGCCGAAGACGGTCGTCCGCAGGTGCTCGGCGTCGGCGACGATCGAGTCGGCCCGGAAGTGGCCGAGATAGGCGGCGGCCTCCCGCGCGCTCCCGAACGCGCTGATGACCCGCCCGTCGATCCTGGAGCTGCGGCCGGTGCCGCGCTGGTCGAGCAGGATCACCCGGTGCGTCTTGAGCGCCTGGCCGAGCCAGCCGTTCGTGCCGATCGGGCGCGGGCCCTTGCCGCCGGGACCGCCCTGCAGGTACAGCAGGCACGGCAGGTCCTCGGCGGCCCGCACCGGATCGGCCAGTTCCCGGGCGAACACCGTGATCGTGTCCCCACCGGGGTCGGACCAGTCGAGGGGCACCGGCACCACGTGGTCGCGCACGCGCATCCCGGGGATCGTGCACGCGGTCGTATGCGCGGTCAACGGAGGCTCCCTTCACGGCGCCTGCGGTCCCATTCGGGATTGATGCGGGGGATGGCGGCCAGCAGCGTGCGGGTGTACGGGTCCTGGGGGTCGCCGAAGACCTGGGCGGCCGGGCCCTGCTCGACGATCCTGCCCTCGCTCATGACCGCCACCCGGTGCGCGATCTGCCGGACGACCGCCAGGTCGTGGGCGATGAAGACATAGCTGAAGCCGCTCTCCGCCTGCAGCCGCCGCAGCAGCTCGATGACCTGGGCCTGCACGGAGACGTCCAGGGCGGACACCGCCTCGTCGCAGATGACCAGCTTGGGGTTCACGGCCAGCGCGCGGGCGATGCCGATCCGCTGGGCCTGACCGCCGGAGAACTGAGCGGGGTAGCGCTGGGAGTGGTCCGGGTCGAGCCCGACCCGCTCCATCAGCTCCCGGGCGTGCGCCCGCTTCCCGCCGGTCGGCGGGATCCCCTGGTACACCAGCGGCGCCATCAGGATGCGCTCGACCGTGTGACGGGGGTTGAGCGAGGAGTACGGGTCCTGGAAGACGACCTGCACGTTGGCGCGGTAGCGGGCCAGCGCGCTCCCCTTGGCGGTGGTGATGTCCTCGCCCTCGAACGCGAGGGTGCCCGCGCTCGGCTCCGTCAGCCGGGCCACCATGCGGGCGGTCGTCGACTTGCCGCTGCCCGACTCGCCCACCACGGCCAGTGTCTCGCCGAGCCGGACGTCGAAGCTGACCCGGTCGACCGCGGTGAACTCGGCCTTGCGGCCCACCGGCCCGCGGGTGACGAACCGCTTGGTCAGCTCGCTCGCCCGCAGCAAGGGCTCGCTCATGACATCACCTCGTCGATGGGGGAGTCGTCGATGCGCGGGACGCTGTCCAGCAGCATGCGCGTGTAGGCGTGCCGCGGCCCGGAGAAGACCTGCTCGGCGGTGTCGTACTCGACCTGCTCGCCCCGGCGCATCACCAGGACGCGGGTGGCGATCGAGCTGATCACCGCCAGGTCGTGCGTGATGAACACCATCCCCGTGCCGCTCTGCCGCCGCAGGTCGGCGAGCAGGCGCAGGATCTGCGCCTGCACGGTCACGTCGAGCGCGGTGGTCGGCTCGTCGGCGATGAGCAGGGCGGGGGAGCAGACCAGCGCCATCGCGATCATGACGCGCTGCCGCTGCCCGCCGGAGAACTGGTGCGGGTAGTAGTCCACCCGCCGCTCCGGATCGGGCAGGCCCACCTGTTCCAGCGCCTCGATCGCGACCTTGCGCGCCGCCTTGCGCGAGCGCCCCCGATGGGCCCGGTAGACCTCCTCGATCTGCAGGCCCACGGTGTAGTACGGGTTCAGCGACGACAGGGGGTCCTGGAAGACCATCGAGATCCGGTCGCCCCTGATCCGGCGCAGGTCCTTGTCGGCCCGGCCGAGCAGTTCGGTGCCGTCCAGCCGGATGCTGCCCCGCGTCACGGCGCCCCGGGGCAGCAGCCCCATGATCGCGAGGCTGGTCATCGACTTGCCGGAACCGGACTCGCCGACGATGCCGACGGTCTCGTCGCTCCCGACGGTGAAGGAGACGTCCTTGACCACGTCCACCGGTCCCCGCGTGGTGGGGAAGGTGACGGTGAGGTCCTCCACGACAAGCAGGTCGCTCATTGCGCGGTGATCCTCACTCTCGGGTCCAGCCTGGTGTAAACGACATCCACCACCACGTTGCCCACCACCACGAAGAACGCGGCGAGCAGCGTCACCGCCATGATCACCGGCTGGTCGTTCTTGTTGATGGAGTCGGCGGCCATCTTGCCGACCCCGTTCAGGCCGAAGACCGTCTCGGTGATGAGGGCGCCGCCCAGCAGGGCCGCGAAGTCCATGCCGAAGATGGTGGCGATCGGGGTGAGCGCGGGCCGCAGCGCGTGCCGCCGCAGGGTGAGTGCGGGCGGCAGCCCCTTGGCCCGGGCCGTGCGCATGAAGTTCTCGGCCAGCGTGTCGATCACGTTGGCCCTGGTCAGCCGGGCGTAGAGGCAGGCGTAGCCGGTGGCCAGCACGACCCACGGCATCAGATACGACTGGAACCACAGCACCGGGCCGTCGGAGAAGGCGACGGCCGACGGGAAGGGCAGGATCTGCAACCACACCACCAGCACGTACTGCAGCGCCAGTGCCAGCACGTAGTTGGGGATGCTCGACCCGCCGAGCGCCAGCCCCATCGCGGCGCGATCCCACCAGGTGCCCTCCTTGACCGCGCTGACCAGCCCGGCCACGATGCCGACCAGCAGCCAGAGCACCGCGGCGCCGATCGCGACGGTGGCGCTGACCGGCAGCCGGTCCACGACCATCTGCCAGACCGACTGATTGGTCTGGAAGCTGTAGCCCAGACACGGGGCCGCGCAGTGGACGAGGTTGGCCCCCGAGCCGTAGTCCCGCCCGGCGAAGATGCCCGCCAGAAATGTCCAGAACTGGGTGAAGAACGGCCGGTCGAGCCCGAGCACGTCGCGGATCTGGTCGATCCGCTCGGGCGTGCACGTCTTCCCGCAGATCATCACCGCCGGATCCGGCGACAGCGTGAAGAAGATGATGAAGGTGAACAGGCAGACCAGGAACAGGATCAGCACGACCCCGGCGACCCGCCCGGCCAGATAACGGGCCATCAGGAGGCCTCCCCGGCATCGAAGGCGGCACGCAGGCGGTCCCCGAGCACGGTCAGGGACAGCACGGTGCAGAACAGGAAGGCGCCGGGCACCGCGAAGTACATCGGGTCCACGGCGTACCAGCCCACCGAGCTGGAGATCATCTGCCCCCATGACGGGGTCGGCGGGGCGACGCCGACGCCCAGGAACGACAGGCCCGCCTCGGTGCCGACGTAGCCGGGCACGGCCAGCGTCGTCATCACGATCAGCGAGCTGCGCAGGTTCGGCAGGATCTCCTTGAACACCAGGGCCCCCGTGGAGGCGCCCGAGGCCCTGGCGGCCTCGACGAACTCCCTGTTCACCAGCGTCAGCGTCTGTCCGCGCACCACCCGGGCCAGGTAGGGCCAGCCGAAGACGGTGATCACCACGACCAGCAGCACCGACCGGTTCCCCGACGGCAGCGAGGACAGGATCGCGATCATGAAGATCAGCGCGGGGAAGGCCATCAGGAAGTCCATGACCCGGCAGATCACCTGGTCGACCCAGCCCTGGTAGAAGCCGGCCAGCATGCCGAGCACCACCCCGAGCAGGGTGGTGAGCACGGTGGCCGCGGCCGCGATCAGCAGCGAGACGCGCGCGCCGTACGCGACGCGCGCCAGGATGTCGCGGCCGTTCTGCGGCTCGACGCCGAGCGGGTGGCCGGCGCTGATCCCGCCCAGCGAGCCGCGTGGCAGCCCGCCGAGGTCGGTGTCGATGGCGGCGCTGTCGAAGTCGTTCGGCCCGTGGCCGGTGATCGCGGAGATCAGCGGCGCGCAGATCGCCATCAGCAGGATCAGCACGAGGAAGGCGCTGCCGAGCACGGCGGCCCAGTCGTGCAGCAGCGCGCCCGCGATCCGCCGGGCCGAGGTGGCGGGTGCCACGGGGGCGCCCGCCGGAGGGAGAGTGGTAGTCGTCATGATCGGCTACTTGGTGGGCTTGGCCAGTCCGACGGAGACCAGATCGATGCCGCCGGAGAACGAGGCGGACTGATACGCGCCGGCGATGTTGGCGCCCGAGATGAGGACGTACTTCTCGTAGGCCAGGGGCACGATCGGCGCCAGCTTCATGATCTGCTTGTCCAGCTCGCCGTAGGCGGCGTTCGCGGCCGTGACGTCGGGCATCGCGGCGATCTCGTCGATGCGGGCGTTGATCGCCTTGTCGTTGATCTGGGCGAGGTTCGCGTTGCCCTTGTCGGTGATGTTCCGGCCGTCGAACAGCGGCGGCAGGAACGTCGCGCCGGACGCCCAGTCCGGGCACCAGCCGGTGACGGCCGCGTCGTGCTGCTGCGCGGGGGTGCCGATCACCTCGTAGTAAGTGGAGGTGTCGATGGGGTTGATCTTCACGTCGATCTTCACGGCCTTGAGGGCCTCCTGGATGGCCACGGCGACCGCCGCCATCTTCGGGTCCGACTGCCGGGAGTCGAGGGTGAGGCTGAAGCCGTTGGCCTGGCCCGCCTCGGCGAGCAGCTTGCGGGCGGCTTCGACGTCGGTGGGATAGAGATCGTAGTCCACCCGGCCGGCGACCGTCGGCGGCTGGATGGAGGTGCCCTTGGCCGCCAGGCTCGTACCGCCCATCCCGGCCACCACGGTGTCCTTGTTGATGGCGTAGTTGATCGCCTGGCGCACCCGTACGTCGTCCAGCGGCTTCTTGGTGGAGTTCAGGCCCATGTAGGTGGTGCAGCCGTTGAGCCCGCTCAGCGTGCGCGTCTTGAGCTGCGGAGTCTGCACCCGCGCCACGGTCGCCGCCTGGATCGTGCCCGCGACGGCGTCGGCGTCGGCGCCCTGCCCGGCCAGCATGCGCTCGTCGATGGTGGCCGGGTCCAGACCGAACGTCCACTCCCACGCGTCCGGCTTGGCCGCCCTGACATTGTCGGTAGTGGCCTTCCACTGCGGGTTGCGCACCAGCTTGAGCGAGGAGCCGCGCTGGTAGCTCGCCACCTTGTACGGCCCCGACGCGATCGGCTTGGTGTCGAAGGCGGCCGCCGCGCCGGTCCCCTTGGGGAAGGGGGTGAAGTTGGCCATGGCCAGGGCGCTGGGGAAGTCGGCGAAGGGCTTCTTGAGGTGGAAGACGATGGTCTTGGCGTCCGGGGTCTCGATCGTGTCGAGGTCGCCGGAGAGGTACGGCCCCTTGTAGTCCTTGGGCGCGTCGAGGAGCAGCTTGGCGTACGGCGAGCCGATCCCGGCCTCGGGGTCGAAGCCGCGCGAGGCGCCGAACTTCACCGCCTCGCTGTTGATCGGCGTGCCGTCCTCGAAGAACAGGCCGTCCCTGAGGGTGAAGGTCCAGGTCTTGGCGCCGTCGGACGGCTTGCCCGTGTCGGTGGCGAGATCGGGCACGATCTTCGTGCTCTCCGCGCCAGGGCCCGCGCCGAATGTCGTCAGGCCCCGGTAGATGAGCCGGAAGAAGTTGTTGACGCCGCCGTCCCAGCCACGCGCGGGATCCAGGTGGGAGAAGTCCGCCTTGGCCAGGAAGTGCACGGTGCCACCCGTGGCGGCCGCCTGCGCCGACGACCCGGACCCCGAGGTGGGCGCGGCGCCGCCGCCGCCTCCACAGGCCGCGAGCGCCAGCACGGTGGTCACCGCGACGCCCGAAAGCGCAGCCGATCTCCTCATGTCGCCTTCTTTCTGAAGATCCCTCGACAGCCAGCCATCCGTCCCGCGCGACGCCGTTCGGCCACCGTCGGTTCGTCAGTAATGTGTGGCATTGCACTGAACCATAGGTGTCTGCTGGGTTGACTGCCAAGGGTTACGGCCGGGAATTCATCGACCGTAACCAGACCGTAAAACGGGAAACGGTCAATCCGGGAGGCGGTCCGCGATCCGTACCAGGTCCGCGGGGTGCGGCGCGGAGACCGTGCGGCCCGCGAACGTGGCGCGGGCGGTCACCGAGGAGTCCAGCCACCCGTTGACGCCCTTCACCACCAGGTCGCCGAGCTCACCATCGGTCAGGCGGAGCACCGCCGCCCCGCCCCGCGCGGCCACGACCTCGACGTCTCCGAGCGGGGTTCGCACGCCGACCGGGCCGTCCTGGTCGTCCTGGACGAGCACGGTGAGGTAGTGGACGTCCCGGTCCGGGTGGCTGCGCAGGAACGCGTCCGCCCGGCCGTACCGGATGGACAGCGGGCCGGGTGTGGCGGGCAGTGGCTCGGAGGGGCGGAAGAGCGAGCAGGGCTCCATGTTCTCGTCGAGGGTGGGCACCGGGCCGTCCACCAGCACCCGGCCGCCGCGGGCGAGGTGGCCGGCCAGCAGTCGCTGCACGTGACGGTGCATGAAGGGCCCGCCGGGCACGGTCACCGTCGCGAAGGCGGCCAGCCGGTCCGGCGTGACCGTCTCCAGGTCGAGCAGCGCGTAGTCGCGGCACTCCGCCCGCATCCGGTCGTGGAAGGCGCGCAGCGTCCGGCCGCACTGCGGGCCGTCGGGGCCCGACAGGGCGGCGATCCCGGCATAGGGCAGGTACAGCCCGAAAGCCTCCGACGTCACCGGGACGCACTCCAGGAACTCGGCTCCGTGGCGCGCGAAGAAGCCCGCCAGCGCGTGGACCACGGGTGCCTTCTCCGAGGCCGAGCCGTCCGCCGCGATCGGCGCGCAGTCGGGATAGCTGCCGGTGTGAGCGGAGTCCAGGTCGGGCAGCCAGCCGGAAGTGGACACTCCGGTGTAGACGTTGACGCCGGTGGCTCCGGCGGCCAGGGCGAGCAGGCTCTGGTGGAAGCTCGTCGCCGCGTCGGCGTAGGCGGGGTCGTAGAGCTGGGAGAAGCCCCAGTTCTCCTCCATGTTGGGGCCGGGAGCGCGCTTGGCCGCGATCACGTAACGGGCCTGCGCGTCAGGGTCGGCCGAGACGACGCCCATCCAGTTGGTGAAGCCGTACGCGATGCCGCCCCACAGCTCGGGGCGGACGCGGGCCAGCCAGTCGTCCAGCTCCGCCACAGTCGGCGGGTTGAGGTTGACCACCACGGGCAGCTCCGAGCCGATGGCCTGCACCGAGACGCGGTAGACCGCCGCCAGGTACTCGGCGTGGCAGCGACCCCAGTCGGCCTGCGCCCGCACACCGGACCCACCCGGACGCGGCGGCTCGATCTCCGCCCACCCGCCGAACGACGTCTGATGGACGCGGTTGTACGCGTCGAGCGTGCCGTACCAGGCACGCAGCCGGTCACGGAAGAAGGCCAGCCCGGACGGGCTGTAGTCGTAGGCGGTCAGCGGCAGCGCGCCGTTGGTGTAGATGCCTTCGTTCACGACCTGCAGCGCGACGACCGGGCCGCCGTCCACGAGCACCTCCTTGCCCACCGCCGACAGCCACTCGCCGGCCCTGGCCAGGAAGGCGGCGCCCAGCGGCGCGGGCAGCGGGCGCCCGGGGACGTGAGCGGGGGAGTCCGACCAGCGGGAGGGGGCGCCCGACGCGTCGAGCAGCGCCTCGATCGCCGGGTCCGCGTCGGGGCAGACCCAGTCGGGCAGCCCGCCGTAGGTGACCTCGGCGTGGATGAACGGGCCCGGCTTGGCCACCACCTTCAGCCCGAGGTCCCGGCAGAGCGCCAGGAAGCCGATGACGTCCCTGGACGGATGGGTCGCGCCGGTGAAGTCGGGCGCCGTGCCCGGCTCGGGCTGGTGGTGGCGCCAGGGCAGGTAACAGGTGATCACCTCGATGCCCAGCTCGTCGCGTACGGCCCGCAGCCGCTCCGCCCAGACGGCGGGGTCGTCGCGGTAGTAGGGATAGTCGGCGGTGACGAGCACCCGCGGCTCGCCGTCGACCACGGCGACCCCGTCGCGGAACTCGATGGACACGCTCACACTCCTCATGCCTTGAGCCCGGTGAAGGCGATGCCCTGCAGGATGCGGCGCTGGAACACCAGCAGCACCCCGATCACCGGAATGACGGCGAGCGTGGCGCCCGCCATGATGTAGTACGCCCGGCCGCCGTCAGGGCTGGCCACGAGCTGCTGCAACGCGAGCGGCAGCGTGTAGAGGTCCGGGTCGTTGAGCACGACCAGCGGCCAGACCAGGTCGTTCCAGTGGAACAGGAAGCTGGTGATCGTCACGACGGCCAGCACCGGCTTCGACAGCGGCAGCACGATCCGCCAGAAGATCTGCATCCGGCTCGCGCCGTCGATCAGCGCCGCCTCCTCCAGCTCGGACGGGAGCGACAGGAAGAACTGCCGCAGCAGGAAGATGTCGAGCACCGAGGCGATGTTGGGCACGATGAGCCCCCACCCGGAGTCGAACATGCCGAGTGACTGGGTGACGTGGATCCGCGGCACCAGCAGCGTGATCGTCGGCACCATCATGCCGCCCAGCAGCACCACGAACAGCTTGTCGCGGCCCGGGAACGGGATCCTGGCGAAGGAGTAGGCGGCCAGCGCGTCGATGAGCAGCTTGGCGGGCACCAGGATCAGGCAGACCCACACGCTGTTGACGAAGGCCCGGCCGAGCCCGCCGACGTTCAGGACGTAGTCGTAGTTCTCCAGCGTCGCCGCCCACTCGCCGGTCTTGCGGTCCACGGGCAGCAGGTTCGGCACCTTGGTGTAGATGTCGTGGCCGTGCTTGAAGGAGGTGGCCAGCATCCACAGGAACGGCACCACCGACACGGCCGCCAGCAGCACGAGGGCGACGTAGATCGACGCCTTGCGGGCCCTGGTCATGACGCCTCCTGCTTGACGAACCTGAACTGCAGAGCGGTGATGATCATGATGAAGATCAGCAGGATGAACGACATCGCGCAGGCGGCGCCCATGGCGTCGTACCGGAAGGCGAACAGATACAGGTGGAGCACATAGCTGAGCCCCGACTGCTCGGGCCCGCCGGTGACGCTCCGCCCCGACCCCGAGAAGATCACGTACACCAGCCCGAACACCTGCAGCGCCGCGATCACGCCCGTCACCAGCAGGTAGAACGTGGTCGGGCGGAGCATGGGCACGATCACCCGCCAGAACCGCTGCCACGGCCCCGCCCCGTCGATGATCGCCGCCTCGCGGATGGTCCCCGGGATGCCCTTGAGCCCCGCCAGATAGATGATCATCGAGATGCCGCACTGCCAGGCGGAGATGAACGCCAGGGCGGGGATGACCAGCTCGGGGGTGTTCAGCCAGTTCTGGCCGGGGATGCCGACCAGGCCGAGCACCGAGTTGATCAGACCGTACTGGGGGTCGTACAGCCAGCGCCAGATCGCGCCCACCGCCGCCTCGGCTGTCACCACCGGCAGGAACAGCAGCAGCCGGAACAGGTTCGCCCCGCGCCGGATCGAGTTCACCAGCAGCGCCTGCACCAGTGCCGCCACCATCGTCAGCGGCACGGCGATCAGGGTGTACTGCAGGGTGACCTGCACGGACTTCCAGAAGTGCGGGTACTTGACGTCGTTGAACAGCAGGTCCGAGTAGTTGGCCAGCCCCACCCAGGAGGCCGCCGAGCGCAGGTTCCAGTCCGTGAAGCTGTAGTACAGCGCCGACAGGGCCGGATACAGCAGGAAGACCGCGAAGTAGGCGACCGCGGGGGTGACCAGGAGCCACCCCACCAGACGGTCGTTCGTGCGGCGGCGCGGACGCCTCCTGGGACGGGCCGCCACCTCCTTCCGGCCCTCCAGTACGGGTGCCGTCACCTCAGCCGGTCCAGCCCAGGAGGGAACGGGTCTTGCCGGCCGCGTCCGTCAGCGCCTGCTGGGCGGTGGCCTTGCCGGTCAGCGCCGACTCCAGGGCCGGGGCGATGATCTCGTCGTTGACCTGGATCCACTGCGGCACGGCCGGCCTGGCGTGCGCCACCTTGAGCTGCTCCAGGAACGCCGCCTGCTCGGGCCCGCTCGCGACGACCTGCGCCTTGAGGTTGACCGGGAAGCCGCCGAACGCGTCGGCGATGACGCCGTTGTTCTGGGCATCGGTCAGGAACACCAGCCACTTCCAGGCCAGGTCGGCGTTCTTGCTGGTAGAGAAGACCACGGAGTCCTCGCCGCCGATGTTGCCCGCCGCCTCGGTCTTGTACGGCAGGGGCGCCACGCCGAAGTCCAGGTCGGGGAACTGCTCGTGGATCGTCGGCACGTCCCACGGCCCGGAGATCGTCATGGCGGCCAGGCCGTTCTCGAAGGGTTTGTCCGAGTCGGTGATCTTGCGCGGCGACGACTTCAGCAGATCCACCCAGAGCTGCAGCGCCTCGACGGCCGGCGGCTGGTCGAACAGCACCTTCTTGCCCGCGTCGTCGACCATCTGGCCGCCCGCGCCGTGCACGACCCCGGGGAACATCCAGGCGCCGTAGCCGTCGCCCTTGGGCACGTTCATCCCGGCCACGTTGGCGTCGGCCTGGTGCACCCGGGCGGCCGTCGCCTTCATCTCCTCCCAGGTCTTGGGCGGCGTCGGGACCAGCTTCTTGTTGTAGAACAGCGCCACGCAGGTCTGGTCGGCGGGCAGGCCGTAGAGCTTGCCGCCGGCCCGGTTGGTGTCGAGCGCGCCCTTGTAGAAGGCGCTCTCGTCGATCAGCCCGGCGGGCACCTCCTTGATGGTGCCGTCCAGCGCGTACTTGGACACCAGGGGCTGGTCGAGTATCCCGGCGTCGGGCGCGCTCTTGCTCGCCACCGCGCCGCCCAGCTTGGTGTTGTAGTCGTCCTTGGGGATCTTGACGAGTTTGACCGTGACGCCGGGGTTGGCCTTCTCGAAGTCCTTGCGGACCTTCTCGATGACCTGGCCGGCCTGCGGTGTGCGGTCCTGGTACATCCAGAAGGTGAGCGTCTTCTCATTGCCCGACCCCTGGCCACCGCCGCCACAGGCGGCGAGACCGGCCACGAGTACCGCCACCGCGGCTCCTCGGACGACTACTCGGCTCATTGTCTACTCCTCATCGGGGGGATGGGCAGACCATAATCTAAGTCTTGAATAAAGTCAGGAGCACCGAAGAAACACTTCGGTAACACCGGGCTTCGCACGTTGAACTAACATGACGGAGCACTCGGGAGAGGACGGGGACGATGGGCACGCCACAGCGCAGGACGGTGCGGGACCTCCGCAGGGGAAACCGCGCGATGCTCCTGCGGGCGCTGTACTTCGGCGGCCCGGCCAGCCGCAACGACCTGTGCGGCGTGACCGGGCTGAGCGCGGCGACGGTCAGCACCATGACCGGCGACCTGCTCGCCGACAACGTCGTGGTCGAGGCGGGTCAGGTCGACTCCGACGGGGGCCGCCCCCGCGTGCTGCTCCGCGTCAACCCCGTCTACGGCTACGCGATCGGCGTGGACGTGGGGGAGACGCAGGTCCGGGTCGAGCTGTTCGACCTGGAGATGAAGGAACGCGCCAGGGCGCACTACGCGGTGCGCTCGGCCAGGCACGACCCCGAGCTGGTCGCCCGCCACATCCTCACCGGCGTCGACGCGGTGATCGCCGAGGGCGGGATCTCCGCCGGTCAGGTGCTGGGCATCGGGGTCGGCGTGCCGGGCATCGTCGAGCCGGGCCCCGACGCGCTGGTGCGCGCCAAGACGTTCGGCTGGGAGGCCGTGCCGCTCGGCGCACTGCTGCGGGCGGGCACCTCGCTGCCGCTGTACGTGGACAACGGCGCCAAGACGATGGGCCAGGCCGAGCTCTGGTTCGGCTCGGGCCGCGGCACCCGCGACGCGATCATGGTGCTGATGGGCTCCGGCGTGGGCGGCATGATCGTCGCGGACGGGAGCATCTACCGGGGCGCGGGCAAGGCCGCCGGCGAGGTCGGCCACCTCAAGGTCGTCGCGGGCGGCCGGCCCTGCCGCTGCGGCGCGCGCGGCTGCCTGGAGGCGTACGTGGGCGCCGAGGCCATCCTGGAGCGGGCGGGCGTCGTCGCCGACTCGGCCGATGAGGAGTCGGCGCTGGCCGGGGTGCTGGAGTCGGGGTCGCCGGTGGTCAGCGAGACCGTCGAGATGCTCGGGGCCGGCCTGTCGAGCCTGGTCCACCTGTTCAACCCGGAGCGCATCGTGATCGGCGGCTGGGCGGGCCTGATGCTGGGCGGGCGGCTGCTGGCGGAGATCCGCGCCGCGACCGCCGCCAACACCCTGGCCCAGCCGTTCCACGGCGACTCGATCGTGCTCGGCCGCCTCGGCGCGGACGCCGTCGCGCTGGGCGCGGCCACGCTCGTCATCGAGGCGTTCTTCCGGGAGGCCGCCTTCCGGCAATCTGTCACGACTATTGCCTAAGTATTGAATAAAGTCGCTTTTAGCGCAGTCGTACGCAGTCGGGGTCGAGCCCCTCCACCCCGCCCACGCCCAGGAGTTGCAGCGTGCGGACCAGCTCGGCGCGGAGCAGGGCCAGCACCCGGTCCACGCCCGCCTCACCGCCCGCCATCAGCCCGTACAGGTAGGCCCGGCCGACGAAACAGGCCCGAGCGCCCAGCGCCACCGCGATCGCGATGTCCGCGCCGCTGCGCACCCCGCCGTCCAGGAACACCTCCGTACGGTCGCCGACCGCGGCCACCACCTCCGGCAGCAGCTCCAGCGGGGTCGGCGCGCGGTCGAGCTGGCGGCCGCCGTGGTTGGAGACGACCAGCCCGTCCACCCCCACCGCCGCCAGGTCCTTGGCGTCGTCCACCCGCTGCACGCCCTTGACCAGCAGCGGGCCCGGCCAGACCGACCGGATCCACTCCAGGTCCGCCAGCGTCACCGTCGGATCGAACATCAGGTTCGTGATCCCCGCCAGGTCGTCCGGCGCGCCGTCGACGGTGGCGAAGCGGAGCGGCTCACTGGTGAGGAAGTCGAACCACCAGGCCGGCCGGCTCAGCGCCTGCAGGACGCCGCGCCAGCGCAGGGCGGGCGGCATCGTCATGCCGTGCCGCACGTCACGCAGCCGCGCCCCCGCCACCGGCACGTCCACGGTGACGACCAGCACCTCCATGCCCGCCTCGCGGGCTCGGTCGAGCGTCTCGCGGCTGCGCCCTCGGTCGCGCACGACATAGAGCTGGAACCAGTTCCAGCCGTCCGGCGCCGCCGCCATCACGTCCGCGGCCGTCGTGGTCCCCATCGTGGACAGCGTGTACGGCACGGCCGCCCGGGCCGCCGCCCTGGCCACGGCCCGCTCGCCGTCACGGTGCATCATCCGGGTGAACCCGGTGGGCGCGAGCACGATCGGCATCGCGATCCGCTTGCCGAGCACCTCCACCGCCGTGGGCGCCTCGGACACGTCCCGCAGCACCCGCGGCCGCAGCTCGGCCCGCGCGAACGCGGCCACCGACCTGGCCAGCGACCGCTCCGCCTCGGCCGCGCCGTCGACGTAGTCGAACACCACCCGCGGAGCGCGCCGCCACGCCAGCCGCCGCACGTCCGCGAGATCGGCCGCCTCGGCGAGCCGCCGCTCCCTCGACGGGAACGGCCGCGGCCGGGGCGGCAGCACAGCGCGCAACTCCCGCCAACGCGGCAGACGCCGGGGATCCCTCGCGCTCGGCTCCATGCCCAGAACGCTATCAAGCCGGTAGATCCCGGTACACGCCCTCACTCACACGCCGCCCGGCGAGTTCACGCCCGCCGCGCTCGTGAGCCGTCGCGTGGGGTGATCTACCGTGGTCCCCATGCGCGACGACTGGCTCACCCTGGTGGCGGACTCGCCGGCGGCCAGGGCCACCGGTGCCGAGCTGGTCGCCCGGTGGGCCGAGCCGCATCGCCGCTACCACACGCTCGCCCACCTCGCCGCCGTGCTCGCCGCGATCGACCGGCTGGCGGGCGCCGCCGACGATCCCGTCGCGGTGCGGCTGGCCGCCTGGTTCCACGACGCCGTCTACGACGGGCGGCCGGGCTGGGACGAGGAACGCAGCGCCCAGCTGGCCCAGGCGCGGCTGCCCCGCTGCGGCGTGCCCGCCGACAGGGTCGCCGAGGTGGCCAGGCTGGTACGGCTGACGGCCGCGCACGACACGCTGGCCGAGGGCGACCGCGACGGCGCCGTCCTGTGCGACGCCGACCTGGCGGTCCTGGGCGGCCCCGGCTACGAGAGCTACACGCGCCAGATCCGCCAGGAGTACGCGCACGTGCCCGACGAGCTGTTCCGCCAGGGCCGGGCCGGGGTGCTGCGCAGGCTCCTGGCCGTACCCCGGCTCTATCGGACGGACGAGGCGCACGAGCTGTGGGAGCGGCGCGCACGGGCCAACATGAGCGCTGAGCTAGCGGCGCTTGCGGCGACGCAGCCCGGCGCCGATGAGGCGGCGCAGTAGCTCGCGCGAGCTGACCGCCTCCGCGCCCAGCTCCACGGCCCGGGCGTGCACGGTCTCCGGCACGTCGTAGTGGTCCCGGTCGAAGGCCCGCTCCGGCACGCCGAGCCGTAGCGCGAAGGCGTGCAGTTCGTCCAGGGAGCTGTCGCTGACCAGGTGCGACCACATGAGGCCGCGCGGCCCCGGCCAGGCGGGGGGATCGATGAGCACCGTCACGAGGTCAAGGGTAGGACCCGGCCGCGCACGGCCAGCTCCACGAGGTCCTTCACCACCACGTCGGCGCCCTGCGAGCTCAGTTCGGCGGTCTCGCCGTGCCGGTCGACCGCGATGACGAGCCCGAAGCCGCCCTTGCGGCCCGCCTCGATCCCCGGCAGCGCCGCCTCGACCAGGGCCGCCTTGGCCGCGGGCAGGGCCAGGCGGCGGACCGCCTCCAGGAACTGCGCGGGGTCCGGTTTGCCCGGCAGGTTCATCAGGGCCGCGTCGTTGCCGTCGACCAGCAGATCGAACAGGTGCATCACGCCCGCCGAGCCGACCAGCTTGCGGCCGTGCAGGCTGGCGGAGACGGCTGCGGTGCGCGCCCCCCTGCGGCGCAGCTCGTGCAGCAGCGCCACGGTCGAGGGGAAGGCGGCCACCCCGTACTTGTCCACCTGCGCCATGAACAGCCGGTCCTTGGCCAGGCCGAGCCCGTGCACGGTGGGCGCCCCCGCCTCGTCGTCGGGGGCGCCCTCCGGCAGCGTGATGCCGCGGGAGGCCAGGAACGTACGGACGCCGTCGAGCCGCGGACGGCCGTCGACGTGCCGCAGGTAGTCGTCGCGGATGTCGAACGGCGCCGAGCGTCCGCGCAGGAACGCGTCGAAGACATGCTTCCAGGCGGCCGCGTGCCCCCGGGCGGTGTCGGTGACCACGCCGTCGGTGTCGAAGACGACGGCGCTGATCGCGGTCAGATCGATGACGGGCTCGTTCACACCTGTGAACGTAACCGCTCTACCACGCTACGGGTAGCTTCTCCACGCCATAGACGATGGCGAGCTTTCTGAACGGCACCTCGCCGGCCACATGGAGCCCCGGAAAGCGGCGCAGCAGCGCGGGGAAGGCGATGCGCATCTCCATCTGGGCCAGGGGTGCCCCGATGCAGCGGTGGATGCCGTGGCCGAAGGCCAGGTGCGAGCCCGCCGTCGCGCGCTCCGGCCGGACCTGCTCGATCCCTTCGCCGAGGTGGGGGTCGCGGTTGGCCGCCGTGAGCGAGCAGAGCACCATCTCGCCCTTCTTGATCGTGTGGCCGAGCAGCTCCAGGTCCTCGCGGGCGAAGCGGGGGAAGGCCACCTGCACCACGGTCATGTACCGCAGCAGCTCCTCGACCACCTGCTCGACGTAGCCGTCGTCCTCGCGTACCCGGGCGGCCTGCTCGGGGTTCTCCAGCAGCCAGAGCGTGCCGAGCGCGAGCATGCTCGTGCTGGTGTCGTGGCCGCCGGTGAGCAGGCCGTCGGCCATGCTGGCCAGCGTCCGGTCGTCGAGGTCGTCGCCGTGCTCGCGCAGCAACTGCCCGAGCAGGCCGTCGCCGGGGTTCAGCCGCTCGCGGGCGACCAGGTCCGTCAGGTACGCCATCGCGTCGTTGACCGCCTGAAGCGACGCCTCGGGCCCGGCGGTGAGATCGAAACGGTTCGTGCTGATCTTCAGGAAATCGGACCGTTCCTCGTACGGCACACCCAGCAGCTCGCACACGACCAGGGACGGGATCGGCAGCGCGAACGACTCCACCAGATCGGCGGACGAGCCCTTGGCCGCCATCCGGTCCAGGTGCTCCTCGACCATGGCCTCGATGCGCGGCACCAGCCTGCGCAGGCGGCGCATGGTGAACTCCGGCGTCAGGTACTTGCGCAGCCTGGTGTGCTCAGGCGGATCCCGGAAGCCCAGGCCGCCCGGGTCCTCCTGGCTGGTGCCCAGGCCGATCACGTTGCCGAAGTCGTTGCTGAACCGTTCGTGGTCGGCCAGCACGCCACGCACGTCCTCGTACCGGGTCACCAGATACACCGTCTGGTCACCCGGGATCCGCATCGGGAACACCGGCTGCTCGGTACGGATGCGGGCGAGCTCGGCCACGGGATCGAAGCCCTCGCGCATGAACTGGACGAGGGGGAAGTCGTCTGTGTCTGACATCGAAATCCGTCCTGCTGGGGATACATCACACGTTGTTGGGATAAATCCCTACATAGATGGTCCCATCTGGCAGGACGCGATCTGGCCAGCGTCAGTCGAGCGCCAGCATCCTGGTGACCTCGTCCGGGGGTGGGACCGACCGGTCGCGCGCCCACAACGGCGGCTCGGGCAGCGGGGCCTCCGCCACCAGGGACGGCGGTGCCGGTTTGGGCCGGCGCGGCTCGCGCACCCCGCCTTTCCCTCCGCCCGGTTCGTCGAACGGAAAGTCGTCGTCGTCCGGGCCGTGCGGCTCGCCCGGCCCGAAGCCGGGCAGCCAGCTCGGAGTCCCACCGGTGAGAACGCGGCGCCTGCGGGATCGCTTGCTCACGAAGCCTCCTTCGCCAACCGGCTCCATTGTGCGTCACCACCTCCAGGAACGCGAGGTCTCCTGCGATGGGGGAGGATTGTGGTAAACGTGGGCAAAGCGGGGCGGCAGAGGCTGTTTGGCGTACAGGTACGCCGTATTCTGCGATGATCTCGCTATAAGCGGAGTTTGAGCCTCACGGATAGTGACTGATGCCCACATTCGAGGAAATTGCTGCCTTCGTCGCCGAAAAGCCGTTCGCCACCGCGGTCATCGCGCTGCTGGGCCTGGCCGGGCTGGTGCTCGCCTACCTGATACTCAGGGTCACCTGGCGGGCCCTCTCCTGGCTGGTCACGCGCTATATCGCCCCCCGTCCCATCGAGGACGTACTGACCGTCGTGGCCGCGTCCATCGCGACCGGCGTCTCCGCCCAGGGCATGTGGCGCTTCTCCGGTGACGTGCTCGGCCTCGACGGGCCGCTGCGGCTGCTGCTGTTCGCGTTCATCGAGGTCGCGATCATCACCTCGGCCGTACGAGCGCGCCGCAACATGCGCGAGAACTTCTCCGCCGGGATCGACGGCATCGCGGTGTGGGCGCTGACCTGCCTGACCGCCGTCCTGTCCAGCATGGACGCGCGCAGCCTGCCCGAGGCCGTCTTCCGGCTCGCCGCGCCGCTGGTGGCCGCCTGGCTGTGGGAGCGCGGCATGGCCATCGAGCGCCACCGCATCAGGGGCACGGGCCGCATCAACTGGCGGCTCACCCCCGAACGCCTGCTGGTCAGGGTGGGCCTGGCCGAGGTGAGCGACCGCACCGCGAGCGAGGTCGACGCGCACCGCAGGCTCACCCGCGTCGCGCTGGCCGCCAAGCGGGCCAAGGCGCTGCGCGAGGGCGGCGGGTCGGAGCGCAAGATGCGCGCCGCGCTGGCCAAGCTCGACAAGGCCATGGACCAGGCCGTCGAGCACACCGGGCTGGCCGTCGACCAGGGCCGCCAGGAGGCGCTGCTCGCCCAGATCGCCGCCCTGTACAACACCTCCGCCCTCATTGACGCCGACCCGCGCGTGCCCTGGGAGCCCGAGGCCGACCACCACCCCGTCCCCGCCCGCCCCGCCCTGCCGCCCGCGCTGGTCGAGCTCGTCCAGGACGACGACGAGGACATCCAGGTCTTCGACACCACGCCGCAGGTCGTCGACACCGCCCAGCGGGCCGCGCTGATGCGCTCCGCCCGCGACTACTGGGACCGGCAGATCGCCAAGGGCATCGTGCCGCGTACGGTCGACATCGCGCAGGAGATCGGCCTCTCACTGATCGCCGCCCGCCAGTATCGTGCCCTGTGGAAGCTGGAGCCCGAGGCGCACGCGCTCATCGAGGCTCTGTACCAGCAGCATGGCATCGTGGACACCGGCGCCTTCCCGGCCATCGCCGACGACGGGCGGATGCTGACCACGAAGTTCTAGAGCACGTTCGGGGGGAGCGGTTGAGGGAGCGCACGCTCGAACGGGTCAGGAAGCTCCTGGCCAAGGCCGAACGCACCGACAACGAGCACGAGCGGGCCACGTTCATGGCGGCGGCGGCGTCGCTCATGGCCAAGTACGGCATCGACTCCCTCGACCCCGCCGACACCCGCCAGGCGCCGGGCGACCGGATCGTCACCCTGCCCAACCCCTGGGCCAGGGAGAAGGCGCGGCTGGTCAGCCTGGTCGCGCAGGCCCTGCGCTGCCGCCCCCTGCTCATCGGGCGCGGCGACGGCGGGCAGCGGGTGCACGTCTTCGGCTTCGCCGCCGACCTGGAGCGGGCCGACGTGCTGGCCACCTCGCTGCTGCTGCAGATGGCCACGGGACTGGCCCGGGTACGGCCGCCCGACACCGCGATGCGGGCCTACCGGCGGTCGTGGCTGCTCGGGTTCACCGACGAGGTGTACCGGCTGCTGCGCGAGGCCGAGACGCGGGCCGAGGAGCAGGCGCCCGCCGCGAGCACCGCGCTGGTCCTGGCGGACCGGCGGGCGGAGGTGGAGCGGGTGGTGGCGGCGCACTACCCGCGCATCCGGCTCACCGTGCCGCGCACCAGCGGCACCGGCTACCGCGCCGGCGTCGAAGCGGGCCGCCGCGCCGACCTGGGCCGCACCCGCGTGGCCGCCCAGCCGGGCCGCGAACTGACCTGACCGCGGACTGATCCGGCCCCAGCCCCACCCGGCCTCAGCCCGAGGCCGGGCGCCAGCCGGCCGGGCGTCAGCCCAGGGTGGACGAGACCAGGGAGCGGGCCTCCTCCTGGACCTCCGCCAGGTGGCCGGGCCCCTTGAAGGACTCGGCGTAGATCTTGTACACGTCCTCGGTCCCCGACGGCCGGGCCGCGAACCAGGCGCTCTCCGTCGACACCTTCACCCCGCCCAGCGGCGCCCCGTTGCCCGGCGCCGCCGTCAGCACCGAGGTGATCGGCTCGCCGGCCAGCGACGTCGCCGTGACCTGGTCGGCCGACAGCTTGCCCAGCAACGCCTTCTCCTCCCGCGTCGCCGGCGCGTCCACCCGGGCGTACGCCGGCTCGCCGTAGCGGGAGGTGAGGTCCCGGTAGTGCTCGCTCGGCGAGCGCCCCGTGACCGCGAGGATCTCCGACGCCAGCAGCGCCATGATCACGCCGTCCTTGTCCGTCGTCCACACCGACCCGTCGCGGCGCAGGAACGACGCCCCGGCGCTCTCCTCGCCGCCGAACCCGAGCGAGCCGTCCAGCAGCCCCGGCACGAACCACTTGAAGCCCACGGGGACCTCGTAGAGCCGCCGCCCGAGCGAGTCCGCCACGCGGTCGATGACCCCGCTGCTGACCATCGTCTTGCCCACCCCGGCGTCCGCGGGCCAGCCGTCGCGGTGCGCGTAGAGGTAAGAGATCGCCACGGCCAGGTAGTGGTTGGGGTTCATCAGCCCGCCGTCGGGCGTGACGACGCCGTGCCGGTCGGCGTCGGCGTCGTTCCCGGTGGAGATCTGGTACTTGTCGCGATTGGCGATCAGCGAGGCCATGGCGTACGGCGACGAGCAGTCCATCCGGATCTTGCCGTCCCAGTCGAGCGTCATGAACCGCCACGTCGGGTCCACCAGCGGGTTGACCACGGTCAGGTCGAGCCGGTGCCGCTCGGCGATCTCCCCCCAGTAGGCCACGCTGGCCCCGCCGAGCGGGTCCGCGCCGATCCGTACGCCCGCCGACCTGATCGCGTCGAGGTCGAGAACCGAGGGCAGATCGTCGACGTACGCGCCGACGAAGTCGTAACGCCCCGTCGTGTCCGCCCGCAGCGCCTTCGTGTACGGGACGCGCGGGATGTTCTTCATACCATCGGCCAGCAGGCGATTGGCCCGGTCCTGGACCCAGGTCGTGGCGTCGGTGTCGGCCGGCCCGCCGTGCGGCGGGTTGTACTTGAAGCCGCCGTCGGCCGGCGGGTTGTGCGACGGCGTGATCACCACCCCGTCCGCCAGCCCGGTGGAGCGGCCTCGGTTGTAGGTGAGGATCGCGTGCGAGACGGCGGGCGTCGGCGTGTAGCCGTCACGGCTGTCGATGAGCACCCGCACCCCGTTGGCCGCGAACACCTCCAGCGCCGACACCCTCGCCGGCTCCGAGAGCGCGTGCGAGTCGATGCCGAGGAACAACGGCCCGTCGGTGCCCTGAGCGTGGCGGTACTCGCAGATCGCCTGGCTGGTGGCGAGGATGTGATCCTCGTTGAACGCCGTGTTCAGCGACGAGCCACGATGCCCGGAGGTCCCGAACGCCACCCGTTGCGCCACCTCATCGGGATCGGGGTGGAGGGCATAGTAGGCGGTGACCAGCTTGGCGACGTCGACCAGGTCGGCGGGCTGGGCAGGCTGTCCGGCGCGTTCGTGGCTCATGGGGCCACTTTACGAGTGGCCGCCCCGACACCGTCGGCTAGACTCGCGTCAGTCACTAGAATGGAGTTCGGTTGCCATGCGTATCGGACTGCTCCTCAACGAATCCAAGGATCCGGACCCGCTCGGCGGGCTCCGCGACACCCTCGCCCAGGCGGCCGACGACGGCTTCGCCTCCGCCTGGCTATCGCACATCTTCGGCCTCGACGCCCTTACCGCGCTGGCCGTGGCGGGCAGCCAGGTGCCCGGCATCGAGCTCGGCACCGCCGTGGTGCCGACCTATCCACGCCACCCTCTCGCGCTCGCTCAGCAGGCCATGACGGTCAACGCGGCGGTCCGCGGACGGCTGTCGCTGGGCATCGGCCTGTCGCACCAGGTCGTCATCGAGCACATGTTCGGCTACAGCTTCGAGCGGCCCGCCAGGCACATGAAGGAGTACCTGAACATCCTCATGCCGGCCACCCGCGCCGAGCAGGTCGACTACGACGGCGAGACCCTCAGGGCCCACGCCCGGCTCACCACTCCGGGAGCCGGGGTGCGGGTGCTGATCGCGGCCCTGGGCCCGCGCATGCTCAAGCTGGCCGGCACCGTCGCCGACGGCACCGTGCTCTGGATGACCGGCCCCAAGACCGTCGCCGAGCACGTCACGCCCGTCATCACCGCCGCCGCGAGCGAGGCCGGGCGGCCCGCGCCGCGCGTGGTCTGCTCGCTGCCGATCTGCGTCACCGACGACGCCGACGCCGCCAGGGCCCGCGCCAACGAGGTCTTCTCCGTGTACGGCCAGTTGCCCTCCTACCGGGCCATGCTCGACCGGGAAGGCGCGGCCGGGCCGGGTGACGTGGCGATCGTCGGCGACGAGGACAGCGTGGGCGCCCAGATCGACGCGCTGGCCAAGGCCGGGGTGACGGAGTTCGTGGCCTCCGAGTTCGCCAAGCGGGACCGTACCAGGGCATTCCTCAAGACGCTTCTCTGATCGGCGCGTCGGCCGAGGGACCGGGAGGCATCCGAATAAACTCCCGCAAGGTGAAGCGCGAGCTGCATGGCATAGACGTGTCCAACTGGCAGGGCTCCGTCGACTGGACCGACCACGCGGGTGCGGGGGTCAGCTTCGCCTTCGCCAAGGCCACCGAGGGCGGCGACTACACCGACAAGTACTTCGCCCGCAACTGGCAGGGCATGCGGGAGAGCTGGATCGTCTGCGGCGCCTACCACTACGCGCGCCCGAAGGGCGACGCGGCCGAGCACGCGCGCCACTTCCTGCGCGCGATCACGGCGGCGGGCGGGCTGCGCCGTGGCGACCTGGTCGCGCTCGACCTGGAGAACAACGACGGGCTCCGGCCCGAGCAGGTCGCCCACCACGCCCGCCGCTGGTGCCGCTACGTGGAGCGGCACGGCGGCGTGCGGCCGTTCATCTACACGTTCCAGTGGTTCGCCCGCGCGGGCAACTGCACGGGGCTCGGCGACTATCCGCTGTGGATCGCCAGCCCGGAGAAACCGCGCGGCGAGCCGCTGGTGCCCAGGCCCTGGCGGGACTGGACGATTCATCAGTATGCGAACAGTCCGCTCGACCGCAACGTCTTCCACGGAAGCCGGGAAGACCTGACAAGGCTGGGGTTTCACCCGCGATAGCATCGGTGTTCACCACCGACAGTGCTATCCAAGGGAGTCACCGTGTCAGCCGAGCTACGCATCACCCTCGCCGGAGCCGAGCGTGTGGTCGCGGCCGGCACGACGGCCGGTGACGCGCTGGAGGCCGACGGCCGCGCCGTCATCGCCGCCAGGGTCAACGGCGAGCCCCGCGACCTGGCCCACCAGGTCGCCGAGGGCGACGTCGTCGAGCCGATCGAAGTCTCCAGCGACGAGGGCCGGGCCATCGTCCGCCACTCCACCGCCCACGTCATGGCGCAGGCGGTGCAGGAGCTGTTCCCCGGGGCCAGGCTCGGCATCGGGCCGCCGGTCGAGAACGGCTTCTACTACGACTTCGACGTCGAGCAGGCCTTCCACCCCGACGATCTCAAGCGCGTCGAGAAGCGCATGCGCGACATCGTCAAGCAGGGGCAGCTGTTCTCCCGCCGGGCCGTCTCCGACGACGAGGCCCGCGAGGAGCTGGCCGCCGAGCCGTACAAACTCGAGCTGATCGGGCTCAAGGGCGGCGACTCCGACGATCACGCCGGTGTCGAGGTCGGCGCCGGGCAGCTGACCATCTACGACAACCTCGACCCGAAGACCGGCGAGCTGTGCTGGAAGGACCTGTGCCGCGGCCCGCACGTGCCCTCCACCAGGTCCATCCCGGCCTTCAAGCTGATGCGCTCCGGCGGCGCCTACTGGCGCGGCAGCGAGAAGAACCCGCAGCTCCAGCGCATCTACGGCACCGCTTGGGAGTCGCGGGACAAGCAGGACGCCTACCTCAAGATGCTGGAGGAGGCCGAGAAGCGCGACCACCGCAAGCTCGGCGCGGAGCTCGACCTGTTCTCCTTCCCCGACGAGCTGGGCTCCGGGCTGGCGGTCTTCCACCCCAAGGGCGGCGTGATCCGGCGGGTGATGGAGGACTACTCGCGGCGCAAGCACGAAGAGGCGGGCTACGAGTTCGTCAACACGCCCCACATCACCAAGGAGACCCTCTACCAGGTCTCGGGGCACCTCGACTGGTACCGCGACGGGATGTTCCCGCCCATGGAGCTCGAGGGCGCCCGCTACTACCTCAAGCCGATGAACTGCCCGATGCACAACCTGATCTTCCGGGCGCGCGGGCGGTCCTACCGGGAGCTGCCGCTGCGGCTGTTCGAGTTCGGCACGGTCTACCGCTACGAGAAGTCGGGCGTCGTCCACGGCCTGACCCGGGTGCGCGGCATGACGCAGGACGACGCGCACATCTACTGCACCCGCGAGGAGATGCGCGACGAGCTGACCTCGCTGCTGCGCTTCGTCCTCGACCTGCTGCGCGACTACGGGCTCGACGACTTCTACCTGGAGCTGTCCACCAAGGACCCGGAGAAGTTCGTCGGCTCCGACGACGTGTGGGAGGAGGCGACCGAGACGCTGCGCGAGGTCGCCGAGGCCGAACGCCTGGAGCTGGTGCTCGACCCGGGCGGCGCCGCCTTCTACGGGCCGAAGATCTCCGTGCAGACGCGTGACGCGATCGGCCGCACCTGGCAGATGTCGACGATCCAGCTCGACTTCAACCTGCCCGAGCTGTTCGAGCTCGAATACCAGGCGTCCGACGGCACCCGCAAGCGGCCCGTCATGATCCACCGGGCGCTGTTCGGCTCGATCGAGCGCTTCTTCGGCGTCCTGGTCGAGCACTACGCGGGCGCCTTCCCTCCGTGGCTGGCCCCCGTGCAGGTCGCCGGCATCCCGATCGCCGACGCGCACGCCCCCTACCTGCAGGACGTGGCCAAGAAGCTGCGCGAGCGCGGCATCAGGGTCGAGGTCGACACGGCCGACGACCGGATGCAGAAGAAGATCCGCAACGCGCAGAAGGCCAAGATCCCTTACATGCTGCTGGCCGGCGACGACGACATCGCCAACGGCGCGGTCTCGTTCCGCTACCGCAACGGCGAGCAGAAGAACGGCGTGCCCGTGGAGCAGGCGATCGCCGAGATCGTCAACTCCGTGGAGCGCCGCGTTCAGGTCTGACTTTCGGCTGGACATGATGAAGGGGTACGGCGGGTGTCCGCCGTACCCCTTCATGCGTTACTTGGCGAGCGGCTGGCCCTGCTTGTCGGTGAACTTACCGATGAGGATCATGATGAAGTCGATCAGCACCCAGACGCCCAGACCGCCGAGGGTGATGAGCTGGAGGATGCCGGTGCCGATCTTGCCGACGTAGAAGCGGTGGACGCCGAGCGCGCCCAGGAAGAAGCAGAGCAGGACAGCGACGATCCATGACTTGGCCATGAAATGGTCCCTTTCGATGGGGGAGTTGGGCCGGGCGTTGAGGGCATGGTGAGCCCGGTCGGTGTTCATCCGCGGGAGTGATCACCGCGAAGCACGAACGCTAGCAACAGGAGCCACGGGCCACCAGTGTTTCGGCGCTTTGTCAGCCGACGCGCGCCATATGCCGAAATATCCTTCCATCTCGGTAAATATCCGCTAAAGCGGGATAAAAAGGTGGGTGGTTCGCCCGGCCGCGATGCGCCCGCGGTTGGGGGGCCAGGGCGTGCGGTACGCTGACCGTACTCTGAAGATCACGCTTCCCAGAGAGATGCCGCAGAGCGGAAGCAAGGCCCGCACATCGCGTGTGAGGACCCGGAGGGGCGGTGCGAATGTTCGCATGCCCTTTCGAAGGAGTGTTCTCCCGATGAACGTAGGTCTCGGCCTTCCCATCAACGACCCCGCCAAGCTGCTGACCTGGGCCCGCCGCGCCGACGCCGGCCCCTTCAGCTCGCTCGGCCTGCTCGACCGGCTCGTCTACGACAACCCCGAGCCGTTGGTCACCCTCGCCGTCCTGGCCGGCGCCACCTCGCGCGTCCGCGTCCAGACCGAGGTACTGATCGCGCCCCTCCACAACACCGCCGTCCTGGCCAAGCAGGCCGCCACGCTCGACCGCCTGTCCGGCGGCCGGTTCACGCTCGGCATCGGCACGGCCGGGCGCGAGGACGACTACCTGGCGGCCGGCGCCGACGTCCACCGGCGGGGGCGCCGCCTGGATGAGCAGCTAGCCCTCCTGCGACGCGCTTGGTCCGGCGAGCCGTACGGTGACGGCGCCGGCCCGATCGGCCCCGCGCCCGCCCGTCCAGGCGGCCCCGAGGTGCTGTTCGGCGGCTTCGTCCCGGCCGTGTTCGACCGTGTCGCCAGGTGGGGAGACGGCTTCCTCGGCGCGGGCCTGGGGCCCGAGTGGATGGACACGGCCTTCCGCGACGTGGAACAGCGCTGGGCGCTCGCCGGCCGCGAGGGTCGTCCCCGGCTGGTCGCCCAGGTCAACGTCGCCCTCGGCCCGGAGGCGGTGCTGGCGGAGGCCCGGAAGGAGATGGGCGGCTATTACGCGTTCACCGGCCGCGCCGAGCACATGCTGAACGGCCTGCTCACCACACCCACCCGGATCCGGGACGCCGTCACGGCGTTCACCGGCATCGGCGCCGACGAGGTGATGCTCTACTGCTGGGCCTCCGACCCGGACCAGATCCACCGCCTAGCCGACACCCTGCCCTGACACGCCGAGCGCTCCGCCGGTGTCATGAGGCCGGGGTGGTTGGCCCGCTGGCCCGCCGCCCCGGCCCGGCCGGTGCTCGGGCCCCCGGCTTCGGGTCGGTGCTCTGGTGTCGCGTCCGGGGCTCGGGGGCTTGCGTGGGTTCCCTCTCTGTTCAGAAGGGGTCTGGGTCCGGGGGGTCTGTGGTGGGTTTGGGCTCGCCCGGGAGGCGGACGTCGTCGACCGTGACGTTCACCTCGGTTACCCGTAGGCCGAGCATGCGGCTGACGCTGCGGGCCACGTTGGTCTTGACGGCGGTGGCGACCTCCATCACCACGTGGCCGTACTCGACCACGATCGTCAGGCTCACCGCCACCTGGCGGTCCTGGATCTGGGCGTTGATGCCCTGGGTGCCGCGCCGGGAGCCGATGCCGATGCGGTCGCGGACCGACTCGAAGGCTCGGGCGAGGTCGCCGCCCAGGTCCGCCACGCCCGGCACCTCCATCACCGCGAGGAAGGTCACCTTCTCCACCACCTCGTCCGCGACCTTGATCCGGCCCTTCACCACGGCTGCGGTGGCAGACGGCTGCTCGCCGGCGAACGTCGGCGCGGCCGCGTCTCCGTACGGAGCGGCACCGGAGTAGGGGGCGGCGCCGGTGTACGGCGAGGCGCCGGATCCGACGGCTGTGGACGCAGCGGTGCCAGGCCCAGCGGCGGCGCCAGGCCCAGTGGGCCCGAGTCCAGCGGGCCCAGAGCCGGCGGGCCCAAGCCCAGTGGGCCCAGAGCCAACGGCACCAGATGCATTGGGCCCAGGGTCAGAGAGGCCGGATCCAGTGAGCCCGGATCCAGTGGGCCCAGAGCTTGCGGCTCCAGAGCCAACGGCACCAGACGCATTGGGCCCAGGATCGGAGAGGCCAAGTCCGGTGGGCGCAGGGCCGGTGAGGTCAGGGCCGAAGGCGGGGCCGGATCTGGCGGCCTCAGATCCGGCGGAGTCAGATCCAGCAGTCCCATGGCCGGCGAGACCAGATTCGGTGGTGCTGATTCCAGAGAGGCCAGTTCCAGCGGTGCCAGTTGCAGATAGGCCAGGTCCGTTGGGGTTGGGCTCTACGGTGCTGGCGCCGATATCGCGGACTCCGGCGCCGATGTCGCGGACGCTGGCGCCGCTGGAGTCGGCGCTGACACCGCGAACCCCGCGGCCAGAGCGACCAGAGCCGCCAGAGCCGATGGCGCGGACCGGGTCGACGCCGTACGTGTCGGTGCCTCGTCCTGGGGTGTCGGCTTCGGTGTCGCTGTATCCCGTGGCACCCGTCCCGGCAGCACCGGTCCCGGTGTCGCCGTATCTCGTGGTGCCGGATCCTGCGGTGCTGTATCCCGTGGAGTTGGTTTCTGCGGTGCTGTATCCCGTGGTGCTGGATTCTGTGGTGCCCGGTGTGGTGGCGTCGTCGGCTAACGGGTCGGTCATCGCGGCCCTCCTCTGGGCGGTGCTCAGGATTCTGCCGGAAGCATGTGCCGTTTGTCCCCGGACCTGGGGCCCTATGCTGCTAGATATGCACGATCAGGCAGGGGCCGGGGCACCCGATAACTTCCAGCGTCTGTGGACTCCGCATCGCATGGCCTACATCAAGGGTGAGGGCAAGCCGACCGGGACGGGCGCCGACGACGGGTGTCCGTTTGACGCCATTCCCAAGATGAGCGACGAGGATGGGCTGGTCGTGGCCAGGGGCGAGGTCGTGTACGCGGTGCTCAACCTCTACCCCTACAACTCCGGCCACCTCATGATCGTGCCTTATCGGCACGTACCGGACTATGACTGTCTCGACGGCGCGGAGCTGCTGGAGCTGGCGGAGTTCACGCAGCGGGCGGTGCGCGCGCTGCGCAAGGCGAGCGGCGCCCAGGGGTTCAACGTCGGCATGAACCTCGGCCAGGTCGCGGGCGCGGGCATCGCCGCGCACCTGCATCAGCACGTGGTGCCGAGGTGGGGCGGCGATACCAACTTCATGCCGGTCGTCGCGCAGACCAAGGTGTTGCCGCAGCTACTTCGTGACACCCGCGAGCTGCTCGCCGACGCTTGGGACTGACGGCCTCGGCAGCGCGCCGATGCCCGCCGACAGCAGCAGCGGGATCGCCAGGGCCAGGGCCATCGAGAGCACGGCCGCGCCCGAGTCGTTGACCAGCATGCCGATGACGCCGCTGACGAGCGTGCCGATCAGGCCGGCGCGCAGCGCGGGGGAGTAGGTGAAGGCGGCGGGCACCACTCCGGCGGAGGCCTGTTCGGGGCGCAGGATCGCGTAGACGAGGAACGCGACGGCGGCGATCACGATCGGCATCAGGTTGGGGCTGAGCAGCGTGTGGAGCATGGCGTTGAGCTTGCGCAGGATGACGTCGAACGCCTCGCCGGTGAGCACCTGACCGACGAACCGGCCCAGGTGGGTCTGCTTGTCGGGCGGCTGCAGGTAGTTGACCACCGCGAACGTCATCACGATCACCGCCCCCGCCACGCAGAACGCCCCCAGCTTGACGATCGACACCCGCTTGCCCGCCAGGATCAGCGCGGTCACCGCGATGCCCGGCACGAACGCGATGACGCCGCCGAAGTCGCTGCCCATGCCCGAGCCGCCGAGCACCATCGCGAACGCCCCCAGCACCGCCACCGCCGCCACCCCCACCTTGCCCGGGAAGCGGTGGGCGATGGTCGTGGTGGCCAGCAGCGTGCCGGTGGCCAGCAGCGCGAACGGGATGTTGCCCAGGCCGTAGTAGCGGGCGCCCACCTCGGCGCTGTAACCCATGATGCTGTTGAGCTGCAGGGTCGTGCCGGTCAGCAGGTCGCCGGCGAGCGTGAGCGCGGTGATGCCCGCCACGACCGCGAGCGGGCCGAGCGGTGCGCGCCGCCACGGCCCCGCGAAGGACAGGACGGTGATGGCCGCGACCCAGCCGAGTACGCCGCCGATCAGGCCGGGCAGGGTGGACCACGGCAGCAGGTTGACCAGGTAGCTGGAGACGGGCAGCGACGCCAGGGCGACCGCCGCCAGGCGTACCCCCGGCAGGCCCTTGCGGCGGCGCAGCAGCAGGAACGCGATCAGGTAGAACAGGACCTGCAGCACGGCGATGACGGTGAAATAGATGCCCTTGACCGAGCGGATCGTCTGGGCGGTGGCGTCGGCGCGGCGCAGCCGGTCGATCGTCGCGCCCTGCGGGCCCACCTGGAGCGGCACGCCCACGACCGTGTCGGGCACCGCAACGCCCGCCGTGGTCAGCGCGGTGGCGGTCAGGTCGGGCAGGATCGAGATGTCGTCGCGGTGCGTGGAGGCGGCCCCCAGCAGGTGGCCCTGGGCGCCCGGCCGGCGCAGCATCGCGACCCGCAGGTGCGGCACGGAGCCGTGGTCCGACAGGCCGGCCAGGATGACGGTGGCGTCGGCGGGCAGGGCCGACAGCAGCGCGCCCGTCTTCGCGTCGGCCTGCCGCAGCGCGTCGCGGCGCTCGCGCGCGCCGAGCTGGTCGGGTACGCGCGGCAGCGTGCCGGTGGTCAGGTAGGGGCGGATCAGGTCGTCGACCTCCACCGCCACCATCCGGCACCGCGCCAGGTCGGCGGCCGGGACCTGATCGGGGGAGGCGTGATAGCTGGACACGGCGCCGTTGCGGTCGGCCAGCGCCAGCGCGGCGCCGGGGCCGACCGCGACCGAGCACTGGCCGGCGGCCTTCAGGGCCTCGCCGAGCGTGCCCGCGTTGCGCTGGCCGGCCACGTCGATGAGGTAGCGGTAGTCGGGGATGACGGCGCCGTCGCCGCGCGCCTCCGGCGTCGGGGGCGCGCCGCAGCTGTAGCCGGCCGCCGACCTGGTGCCCGCCGACACGGTGAGCCACCCGTCGTAGGGGCAGGTCAGGCCGCCGACCGTGCGTACGGACAGCGATCCGATCGCGCTGGCGCCGGCGAGCCGCCACAGGTTTGGCGTGTCGTTCGGAGTGATGTCGTTCCAGTGGAGCCCCGGCACGCCGATGAGCGCCACCCGCCCGCCACCGACCTCGGCCTGCCCCGCCTGGGCGAACCCCCCGGCCAGCAGGAGAACCGCCAACACGACCAGCACGCGCCTCACGGGAATGTCCCCCTACGATCTACGGCTACCGTCCGCAGCATCGTCTCACCTCGCCGTGGGTGGCGAGACCGTTCGGCACCAGCCTCTCAGGCCGGGGCGACCGTCACCTTGGCGGGCTCGCTCTCGTTCTGGAGACGGTCGAGGGAGGTCACCAGATAGGTGCCCGGGGTCTTCGTGGTGAAAGTGGGTGATGCGACGACGGCCACGAGATTGCGGGCGTCGGTGGTCCGGCAGTCCTGGCCCGACTTCGGGACCTGGTAGACCGCGTACGAGCGGGCGCCCTGGCTGGCGTTCCACGAGATGACGGTGCCGGCCGCCTTGGCCCCGGCGGGTTTGGCCGGGGCGACGCCGCCGCGGTCCTTGATGAGCGGCAGCAGCGCCGGGCGGCTGTAGTGGTCCTTGGCCAGGCGGTCGATCGCGCTCAGCGGGTTGCTGAGCAACTGAGCGGCGCTGAAGAAGACGTCGCCGTCGACCCGCTCGTATTCGCGGTTGAACGTCAGATGGGCGGCTAGCTCGCCGGGCTTGGTCCAGGCCTTGTCGTCCGTGGTGCCCACCCGGTAGAGGGCCTGGCCGATGTAGAGGTCGACGCCGGTGCCCTTGACCTCGTTGTTCCACCAGGGCACCAGGGCCCGGTAGTCGGCCAGCCGGAAGCCGCGCGACCAGTAGAGCTGCGGCATGATGTAGTCGACCGTGCCCGACTTGATCCAGTGCCGCGCATCCGCATAAATCGCGTCATAGGCCGACATGCCCGAGGTGCTGGAGCCCGTCGGATCGTCCGACTTGTTGCGCCAGATGCCGAACGGGCTCACCCCGAATTTGACGTGTTTTTTAACCGCGTGGACGGCCACGTCGACCTGGGCGATCAGTTTGTCGACGTTCTCGCGCCGCCAGTCGGCCAGCTTCTCGCCGTCACCATACTTTGTAAAGGCGGCCGCGTCGTTGAACGCGCCGCCCTCGCCCGGATACGGGTAGAAGTAGTCGTCGAAGTGCACCCCGTCGATGTCGTAACGCCGCACCACATCGGTGACGACCTTGGTGACGTGCTCGCGGACCTGCGGCAGACCGGGGTTGTAGTAGAGGCGGCCGTCGTACTTGACGGTCCAGCCAGGGTGCTGGCGGGCCGGGTGGCCGGCGGGCAGCTTGGCCGTGTCGGCGTCATAGGCGGCGCGGTAGGGGTTGAACCAGGCGTGAAACTCCAGGCCGCGCTTGTGGGCCTCGTCGATGAGGAACGGCAGCGGGTCCCAGCCCGGGTCCTTGCCGGGCGTACCGGTCAGATACTGCGTCCACGGCTCGATCGAGGACCTGTAGAGCGCGTCGGAGGCCGGCCGTACCTGCACGAAGACCGCGTTGAAGCGGCGCTTGACGGCCGCGTCGAGCAGCTTGACGTACTCGGCCTGCTGCTTGGCCACCGGAAGGCCGGTGCGCGAGGGCCAGTCGATGTTCTTGACCGTGGCGATCCAGACGCCGCGCAGCTGGCGCTTGGGGTAGCGGGCGTCGGCGGTGCAGACGGTCTTCGCCTGCGCGGAGCTCGCCGTCTTCGTGCCGGACACGCCGGTCGAGGCGGTCGCCGCGGGCGTCTCCTTGGCTCCCGGGCCGAAGAGGTAGGCGGCGCCGGCTGTGACGGTGGCGAGGGCGGCAGCGGCGATGAGAGGGCGTCCGGTTCGCATGATGCTTCAGTCTTGCATTGCCTCTGACGTGCTTAGGTCGAAAAAAAGAAATCGATTCGTGATGTTCGTGTGCTGAAAGTGACGGCTGGGCCGGGAGGGACGGCGCTCCTCCCGGCCCGGACCGGTCGTCAGTCCCCGGCGGCTACCTTGTCGGCCACGTGCGTCGGCAGCGGCTCATAGCGCAGGAACGCGCGCTGGAAGGTGCCGGTGCCGTGCGACATGGACCGCAGGTCGATCGCGTAGCGGGTGATCTCCAGCTCGGGCACCTCGGCCTTGACCAGGGTGCGTCCCGTGCCCACCGGCTCGGTGCCGAGCACCCGGCCGCGCCGCGACGACAGATCCGACATCACCGAGCCCACGTAGTCGTCGGCCACCAGCACCGACAGCTCGTCGACCGGCTCCAGCAGCAGCGTCGACACCTTCGACGCGGCCTCTTTGAGCGCCAGCTGCCCGGCGATCTGGAAGGCCATGTCGGAGGAGTCGACCGAGTGCGCCTTGCCGTCGTACAGCGTGACGCGCACGTCCACCATCGGGTAGCCGGCGACGACGCCCCGCTCCATCTGGGCCCGCACGCCTTTCTCGACCGACGGGATGAACTGCCTGGGCACCACACCGCCGACGATCTTGTCCACGAACTCGAAACCCCCGCCGGAGGGCAGGGGCTCCACTTCCAGATGGCAGATCGCGAACTGGCCGTGACCGCCCGTCTGCTTGACGTTGCGGCCCATCGCCTGACACTTGCCGCCGAACGTCTCACGCAGCGGCACCCGCAGATCGACGCGCTCGACCTCGACGCCGTGCCGCTTGGACAACCGGTCGAGCAGTACGTCGGTGTGGGCCTCGCCCATGCACCACAGGACGAGCTGCCGGGTCTCGGCGTTGTTCTCCAGCCGGAGCGTCGGATCCTCGGCCACCAGGCGGCCCAGCGCCTGCGACAGCTTGTCCTCGTCGGCCTTGGACTTGGCCTGGATGGCGACGGGGAGCAGCGGCTCGGGCGTCTCCCATGCCGTCATGAGCAGGGGCTTCTCCACCTCCGACAGTGTGTCGCCCGTCTCGGCCCGGGAGAGCTTGGCCACGGCGATGATGTCGCCCGCCACGCCCTTCGCGGCGCTGCGCTGCTGCTTGCCCAGCGGGCAGGTGAGGGTCCCGATGCGCTCGTCCACGTCGTGGTCCTCGTGCCCGCGCTCGGCCAGGCCGTGCCCGGACACGTGCACGGTCATGTCGGGGCGCAGGGAGCCGGAGAAGATGCGCACCAGGCTGATGCGGCCCACGTACGGGTCGCTGGTGGTCTTGACGATCTCGGCGACCAGCGGGCCGTCGGGGTCGCAGGTGATGCCCTTGACAGGCTTGCCGTCGAGGGAGGTGATCTCCGGCATCGGGTGTTCGAGCGGGGAGGGGAAGCCCTGCGTCATGAGTTCGAGCACCTCTTGGGCGCCCACGCCGATGCCGCTGCAGAGCACGGGGAAGAAGCTGCCCCGCGCGACGGCCTTCTCGAGGTCCTCGATGAGGACCTTGGTGTCGATCGGCTCGCCCTCCAGGTAGCGCTCCATGAGCGACTCGTCTTCGCTCTCCTGGATGATGCCCTCGATCAGGACACCGCGGTGCTCCTCGATCTGCGACTGGTACTCGGTGCCCGGGTCCTTCTCGGTGCGCGTGCCCGTGGCGTAGTTGTAGAACTTCTGCGACAGCAGCCCGATCAGGCCGTTCACGTGCCCGTTGGTGATCACCGGCAGGTAGAGGGGGGCCACGCCGTCGCCGAAGATGTCCTGGCAGGTGGCGAGGGCCTCGTCGAAGTCGGCCCGCTGGTGGTCGATCTTGGTGATCACGACGGCTCTGGGCATGCCGACCTGGCTGCACTCCTCCCACAGCATCTGGGTGAGCCCGTCGATGCCCTCCGAGGCCGACACGACGAACAGGGCGGCGTCGGCCGCGCGCAGCCCGGCGCGCAGGTCGCCCACGAAGTCGGCGTAACCGGGGGTGTCCAGAAGATTGATTTTGATGCTGTTGTGCACCAGTGGCGCGAGTGACAGGTTCACCGAGCGCTGCTGCCGCACCTCCACCTCGTCGAAGTCGCTGACCGTATTGCCGTCCTCCACCCGGCCGGCCCGCTGGATGGTGCCGGTCGCGGCCAGCAGCTGCTCGACGAGGGTTGTCTTACCCGCTCCTGAGTGGCCGACCAGCACGACATTGCGTATCGCATCCGCCCTGTCGGCCGCTGGTGCCCTGCCCGCGGCTCCCATGGCATGGCCAGGGTTCTTCTCTGCCACATTCGCCTCCCGCGTCGTCGGTTGAGGTTGCCAACGCCGCGCCCGAGCGAGGGGACAGAAACCGCATGGACGCGGTGTGTTCACCAAATACCCCTGTGGCGAATATCACAAGGGGGATGGGGCAAAGAAAGTCGTCGGCTCGTTAATGGCCT
The DNA here is from genome assembly GCF_018603905.1 of Nonomuraea sp. NEAU-A123. Taxonomy (GTDB): domain Bacteria; phylum Actinomycetota; class Actinomycetes; order Streptosporangiales; family Streptosporangiaceae; genus Nonomuraea. The sequence continues at coordinate 77,396 of NZ_JAHFZZ010000009.1, read as the reverse complement.
ACGATCAGACGGCGATGTTGAAACTCCTGCGCCCGGCCATGACCCGGATACTCACCCCGCTGGGCAGGGCACTCGCCGCCCGCGGGATCGGCCCGAACGTCGTCACGGCGATCGGCACGCTCGGCACCGTCGTCTGTGCCCTGCTCTTCCTGCCTCTGGGCCAGTTGTCGTGGGGCGCCCTGCTGATCACGGTGTTCGTGCTGTTCGACCTGCTCGACGGCCTGGTGGCCCGGCTCGGCGGGAAGGGGGGCAGCACCTGGGGCGCGTTCCTCGACTCGACGCTCGACCGGGTGGCCGACGCCGCCATCTTCTCCGGGCTGATTCTTTACTTCATCTCGAAGGACGACACGCTGATGGCCGCGGTGACGCTGGCCGGCCTGGTCGCCGGGGCCCTGGTGTCCTACGCCAAGGCCAGGGCGGAGGGGCTCGGGCTCACCTGTGACGTAGGTCTTGCCGAGCGGCCGGAGCGCTTGGTCGTCGCGCTGGTGGCCACCTTCTTCGCCGGGCTCGGCGTGCCGTACATTCTCCCCGCCGGGATGTGGCTGCTGGCGATCGCCAGCGCGATCACGGTGGTGCAGCGAGTGGTCCACGTTCATGGGCAGACGAGGCAGGCTGGGGAGCGATGAGCCAGAAGACGTCCGTCACCGATCGCGTCGTCGCCGCGGGGTTCGCGGCCGGCTGGAAACTGGTCCCGCTGCTGCCCCAGCGCGCGACCGCGGGGGCCTTCAGGCTCCTGGCCGACCGGGTGTGGCGCAGGCGTGGAAAGTCGGTACGCCGCCTGGAGTCCAATCTGGCCAGGGTGACCGGGCTCGATCCCGACAGCCGCGAGATGCGCGAGCTGAGCAGGGCGGGCATGCGCTCCTACTTCCGTTACTTCCACGAGGTGTTCCGGCTGCCGTCGATGCGCCGCGAGGACATCGTCCGCCGCACACACGTCACCGGCGCCGAGCACATCCACGACACGGTGGCCGCCGGGCGCGGGGTGGTGCTGGCGCTGCCGCACATGGGCAACTGGGACCAGGCCGGCGCGTGGCTGGTGGGCGTGGGCCATCCGTTCGCCACCGTCGCGGAGCGGCTCAAGCCCGAGTCGCTGTTCCGCCGCTACGTCGCCTTCCGCGAGGGGCTGGGCATGGAGGTGCTGCCGCTCACGGGCGGTGACGGCCACAACTTCGGCAGCCTCGCCACGCGCGTACGGCGGGGCGGCGTCGTCTGCCTGCCGGCCGAGCGCGACCTGACCAAGAGCGGCGTCGAGGTGCGCTTCTTCGGCTCGGCCACCAAGGTGCCCGCGGGGCCGCCGCTGCTCGCCGTGCAGACCGGGGCGGCGCTGCTGCCCGCCACCGTCTACTTCCACGGTGACGACTGGGGGATCGACATCCACGAGGAGATCCCCGTGCCCGAGGAGGGCACCAGGCAGGAGAAGGTCGCGGTCGTGGCGCAGCGCCTGACGGACGTCTTCGAGAAGGGCATCTCCGAGCACCCGGAGGACTGGCACATGCTGCAGCGGCTCTGGCTGGAGGACCTGGCCAGATGAAGGTCGGTATCGTCTGCCCCTATTCCTGGGACATGCCCGGCGGGGTCAAACAGCACATCGACGACCTGGCCCAGGCGCTGATCGCGCAGGAGCACGACGTCTCGGTCATCGCGCCGGCCGCCGACGACGAGGAGCTGCCGCCGTACGTGACGGGTGCGGGCCGGGCCATCCCGGTGCCGTACAACGGGTCGGTGGCCAGGATGTCGTTCGGCTTCATCTCGGCGGCCCGGGTGCGGCGCTGGGTGCGTGACGGCCGCTTCGACGTGCTGCACATCCACGAGCCGCTGGTGCCCAGCCTGGGCGTGCTGGCCTGCTGGGCGGCCAAGGGGCCGATCGTGGCCACCTTCCACGCCTCCTGGACGCGCTCGCGGGCCATCGCGGTGGCCGAGCCGCTGCTGCGCAGCGCGCTGGAGAAGCTCAGCGGGCGCATCGCGGTCTCCGACGCGGCCCGCAAGAGCCTGGTCGAGCAGTTCGGCGGCGATACCGTGCTGATCCCCAACGGCGTCACCGTCAGCCGCTACGCCCACGCCGAACCGCTCGACGGATGGGGGCCCGACGGCGCCACGCTCGGCTTCCTCGGCCGGATGGACGAGGAGCGCAAGGGCCTGCCGATCCTGCTGGACGCCTTCAAGCCGCTGGCGGCCGAACGTCCGGGGCTCAAGCTGCTCATCGCCGGTCCGGGCGACGCCAAGGACGTCTACGACCGGGTGCCCAAGGCGCTGCACGACCGGGTCACCGTGCTCGGCCAGGTGAGCGAGGCCGACAAGATCCGCGCCTATCACTCGGTCGACGTGTTCTGCGCGCCCAACACCCGGGGCGAGAGCTTCGGCATCGTGCTGGCGGAGGCGATGGCCTCCGGCGCGACCGTGCTGGCCAGCGACATCCCCGCCTTCCGCAGGGTGCTGGGCGACGGCCAGGCGGGCGCGCTGTTCACCAACGGCGACCCCGCCTCGCTCGCCCGCGAGGCGGCCGCGCTGCTCGACGCCCCGGAGCGCCGCGCCAAGCTGGCCGAGGAGGCGCTGGTCGCGGTCGGCAAGTACGACTGGTCGACGGTCGCCCGTGACGTGGTCCGGGTCTACGAGACGGTGACGGCCAGCGGCGTGGGCGGCGTGGAGGAAGACCTGTGACCTCGACCATGATCGTGCTGATCGCGGGCCTCGTCGTGGTGCTCACGGCCGTCTACATCTCGTGGCGGGCCGGCCGTCTCGACCGGATGCACATCCGGCTGGAGCTGGCCCACGAGGCGCTCGAGGCCGCGCTCATGCGACGCAGGGCCGTGGTGCTGGAGCTGGCCGGCTCCCGGCTGCTCGACCCGGCGACCTCGCTGGTGCTGGCCGCGGCGGCGCACGAGGCCAGGATGGCCGGGCCCGAGGAACGCGAGCACGCCGAGAGCGACCTGTCGGGCGCGCTGCGCGCCGCCGTCGACCAGGAGCGCTTCACCGAGAAGCTGTCGGAGTCGCCTGGCGGCCAGGTCCTGCTCGAAGAGCTCGGCGCGGCCGTGGCCAAGGTCGTCTACTCGCGCCGCTTCTACAACAGCGCCGTGGGAGTCACCCGTACGGCCCAGCGCCGCTGGCTCGCCAGAGTTCTGCGCCTGGCCGGGCACACCGAATACCCGCAATTCTTCGAGATTGATGACAATCCGCCCGCGACTATGGCAACTGAATGACCTGATTTGGAGAGCGCCGGTAGGCTTCTTCCGTTTCTGGGCCCATGCGGAGGAGTACACAGGTGCGGCTACCTCGGATGATTACCGTGACGCTGGCCGGGGCGGCTGTCCTGCTGCCGGTCGCGGCCTGCTCGTCGGACGAGCCCGCTGCGGGCAAGGCGCCGCAGGCCGCCACGGCGTCCCCGACCGAGGAGCCCACGGCGGAGGCGGGCGAGACCCATCCCTTCACCGGACTGCCGATGAAGGGGGCCGCCAAGCCGGTGCTCGCCGTGAAGATCGAGAACACCGCGGCCGGCAAGCCCCAGCTCGGGCTCAAGAGCGCGGACATCGTCTACGTCGAGCAGGTCGAGGCCGGTCTGACCCGCCTGATGGCCGTCTTCTCCTCGAAGCTGCCGGCCAAGGTGGGGCCCGTGCGCAGCGCCCGCATCTCCGACCTGCACATCGTGCCGCAGTTCGGCAAGCCCGCCTTCGCCTACTCGGGCGTGCAGTCGCTGATGCTGCCGTTCATGGCCAAGGCGTCGCTGTACGACGTCGGCGACACCCGCAACCCGGGCGCCTTCTTCCGCCAGCCGGGCCGCTTCGCCCCCTACAACCTGTTCGCCACCACCAAGAAGCTGCTGACCCGCGCGCCGGGCGCCGACAAGGCCAAGGACATCGGCTTCACCTTCGGCGACGCCCCGGCCGACGGCGGCGTGGACAAGAAGTCGTACACCGTCAAGTGGCCCGCCGCGCGCTTCACCTTCGGCTGGTCCGAGGCGGACAAGAAGTGGCTGATCTGGCAGGACGGCAAGAAGGACATGGCGGCGGAGGGCGGCCAGCTCGGCGCGCCGACGATCGTCGTCCAGTACACCAAGACCGAGCGCTCCCAGTTCCACGACAAGAACCAGAGCTACACGCCCCTGGTGCACAGCGTCGGCAAGGGCTCGGCGGTGGTACTGCGCGACGGCAAGGCGTACAAGGCGAAGTGGGAGCGGAAATCCGAGGAGAGCGGTACGACGTTCTCCACGGAGAGTGGCGAGCCGATGAACTTCGCGCCCGGCCAGGTCTGGGTCGCGCTCGCCAGCCGCAAGCCCGTTATCCCGTGAAAAGCCCACCTAGATGTACAAGAGCCTTGATAAATCCTGACATCGTGGTGTGTCGGGGGAGAGGTCTTCAGGACCTACCATGGGCTTGATAACTTACCGTTCGCCTTTGTGAGGAAGACCGTCGTGTCCAGCACGCCCGAAAACACCCCCGTCACCGGAACTGCGCGCGTCAAGCGCGGCATGGCCGAGATGCTCAAGGGCGGCGTCATCATGGACGTCGTCACCCCCGAGCAGGCGAAGATCGCCGAAGACGCCGGCGCCGTCGCCGTGATGGCCCTGGAGCGCGTGCCCGCCGACATTCGCGCGCAGGGCGGCGTTTCCCGGATGAGCGACCCTGACATGATCGACGGCATCATCGCCGCGGTGTCGATCCCGGTCATGGCCAAGGCCCGCATCGGCCACTTCACCGAGGCCCGCGTGCTGCAGGCCCTGGGCGTCGACTACGTCGACGAGTCGGAGGTCCTGACCCCGGCCGACTATGCCAACCACATCGACAAGTGGCAGTTCACCGTGCCCTTCGTGTGCGGCGCGACGAACCTGGGCGAGGCCCTGCGCCGCATCACCGAGGGCGCGGCCATGATCCGCTCCAAGGGCGAGGCCGGCACCGGCGACGTGTCCAACGCGGTCACCCACATGCGGACGATCCGCGGCGAGCTCAAGCGGCTCACCTCGCTGCCCGAGGACGAGCTGTACGTCGCCGCCAAGGAGCTGCAGGCGCCGTACGAGCTGGTGGCCGAGGTGGCCCGGGCCGGCAAGCTGCCCGTCGTGCTGTTCACCGCGGGCGGCATCGCCACCCCGGCCGACGCGGCGATGATGATGCAGCTCGGCGCCGAGGGCGTGTTCGTCGGCTCCGGCATCTTCAAGTCGGGCGACCCGGCCAAGCGCGCCGCGGCCATCGTCAAGGCCACGACGTTCTACGACGACCCGGACGTCATCGCCAAGGTCTCGCGCGGGCTGGGCGAGGCGATGGTCGGCATCAACGTCGACGACATCCCCCAGCCGCACCGCCTCGCCGAGCGCGGCTGGTAACAGGGCCACTGGCTCTTGGCGTGGGCGACGGCGCGCGCGACTGACGCGGGCGCCGTCGCGCCTTACGCCGTCGCGGGCGACGCACCCCTGCGGTTTCGCGCCGCAGGAGGGCACGCACGTTGTCGTGCGCCGTCGCGCGCGATGTCCCCCGCGCGTTTGCGTGCCGCAGGTGGGCGGCGTCCGCCCGCCTCTTGCGCGCTGGCAACGAGACGCGCCATGCCGTGCGTGTCGCGCGCTGCCATTGCGCGCCGTCGCGGGTGACGCGCCCTGTGGTTTTCGCGAACTACAGAGGCTGACCTCCGTCTGTGCCTTGCGTGTTGCCGTCGTGCGATGTGTCCCCGCACCTTTGCGTCCCGCAGGTGGGGCGCGCGAGGCACGCTCGGTCCCCTTGCGGGTCGCCTGCCCTTTCTTTGCGCTCCGGCGCGGGCGGCGTGTCCGCCGCGGCGAGGCGTTTCCGCCCCGGCGCGTCGTCGCAGGCCGCGGGGGCGTGGGGTGAGATGATCTAGGACGCCGGGTGCGCCGCCGGGACGGCGGAAATTTCCGAATGGGGCGATATCCGTGAAGGATGTCGCCTTTTTCATGTTAGGTGGTGTTCATCGGGGCGTCATGATCCTCCGTCAGGTTATCGAGACGTCCCCTCGCCAACCTCCCCAGGAGCCCCCCTTGTCCAAGCTCAACCGCCGCCACTTCCTCGTCGCCGGGTTAACCGCGGGCGCCGCCGCGGCCATCCCGGCCACCGCCGCGAACGCCGACCCCGTCAAGGACCCCGCCACCGAGACCGCCCAGAGCCTGGCCTCGCGGGGCCTGACGACCGACCCGTTCACGCTCGGCGTCGCCAGCGGCGACCCGGATCACGAGGGCTTCGTGCTCTGGACCCGCCTGGCCCAGCAGCCGCTGGCCGAGGACGGTTTCGGCGGCATGCCGCAGCGGCCGTTCCCCGTGCTGTGGCAGATCTACTCCGACGAGCGGTGCCGCCGCGTGGTCCGCAGCGGCGTCGCCGTGGCCGCTCCCGAATGGGGCCACACCGTCCACGTCGAGGCCGACCATCTCAGCTCCGACCGTGAGTACTGGTACCGCTTCCGCGTCGGCCCGTACATCTCGCCCGTCGGCCGGGCCAAGACCGCCCCGCACCCCCTGTCGTACGGCGGCGCCCTGTCGATGGCGTTCGTCTCCTGCGCCCAGTACGAGCACGGCTACTTCACCTCATACCGCAGGCTGGCCGAGGAGCACCCGGACCTGATCCTCCACCTGGGCGACTACCAGTACGAGTACACCAAGGACATCTACAACATCCCCGGCGGCAACGTACGCGACCACGAGGGCCCCGAGACCGTCACGCTGGCCAACTACCGCCAGCGCCACGCCCAGTACAAGGCCGACCCCGACCTGCAGGCCGCCCACGCCGCCGCCCCCTGGCTGGTCGTCTTCGACGACCACGAGGTGGACAACAACTGGGCCGACGAGATCCCGGAGCACGCCGAGGACCAGCCGACCTTCCTGCAGCGCCGCGAGGCCGCCTTCCGGGCCTACTACGAGAACATGCCGCTGCGCCGCACCTCCATCCCGCGCGGCGTCGACATGCAGCTCTACCGGCGCGTGCGCTGGGGCAGGATGGCCAGCTTCCACATGCTCGACACCCGCCAGTACCGCGACGACCAGGGCTGCGGCGACGGCTACAAGGACTGCCCGGCCGCCGTCGACCCCAGCAGGTCGATCACCGGAGCGGCCCAGGAGGAATGGCTGGTCGACGGCTTCCACAAGTCGCGGGCCCAGTGGGACATCATCGGCCAGCAGGTGTTCTTCGCCCAGCGTGACAACAACGCCGGCCCGGCCAAGGTCACCAGCATGGACGCCTGGGACGGCTACGTCGCCTCGCGCCAGCGGATCACGCAGGGCTGGGTCGACGCCAGGGTACGCAACCCGGTCGTGCTGACCGGGGACGTGCACGCGCACTGGGCCAGCGACCTCAAGCTGAACTACGACGACCCGACCGGCCCGACGGTGGGCTCCGAGCTGGTGGCCACCTCGATCTCCACCGGCGGCGACGGCGCCGACTCCGACCCGGCCACGCACCCGTTCCTGGCCATCAACCCGCACCTGAAGTTCTACAACAACCAGCGCGGCTACGTGCTGACGAAGATCGAGCGAGACGCGCTCACCGCGGACTTCAAGGTGGTGCCGCACCTGAGAGAGCCCGGCGCGGAGGCGTACACCAGGGCGACGTTCGTGGTCGAGGACGGCGTGCCCGGCGTGCAGCAGACGTACCTGCGCCCGCTCGACCCGTCCGTGCTCGCACGGCGCGTCACGGTGGACGAGACCGTCCGCCTGGAGACCGAACGCCCGTAACACCCGGAAAGGCGGCGTCCGTGAGGGCGCCGCCTTTTTTTGCATTTCGGAATATTAGCCAGGCTAAGTTAGTTAGGCTAAGCATCATGAAGGACGATCCCGCCGAGCTGGCCGAACAGGTTTCCGCGGTGCTCCGCCACCTGGTCCTGCTGCTCAGGCGCACGGTGGCGGGCCAGCCGGTCACCAGCCAGCAACTCTCCGTCCTCGGCTCTCTGGAGGCCGGCCCCCGCCGGATGACGGAACTGGCCGAGGAGCACGCCGTACAACTGCCCACCATGACCGTGCAGATCAACCGCCTGGCGGACGCCGGGCTGGTGGCCAGGGGCGCCGACCCGGCCGACGCCCGCGTCAGGACGGTCGAGCTCACGGACGAAGGCCGCGTCCGGCTGCTGGCCGTGCGCCAGGCCAGGATCGCCCACCTCAGCCGCGAACTGGCGGCGCTCACCGATGAGGAACGAGCCGCTCTGGCGGTCGCTCTGCCGGCGCTGGCGAAGCTCGGCCACAGGTGAAGCGCACGTGAAAGGAGCAATATGTCGTCCGGTGGCGGAATCCTTCGTCAGCCGATGTCCGTCTGGGCCACCGCCTTCGCCGCGGTGGTCGCGTTCATGGGCATCGGTCTCGTCGACCCCATCCTGCCGTCCATCGCCCAAGGTCTGAAGGCCACCCCCAGCCAGGTGTCGCTGCTGTTCACCAGCTATTTCCTGGTGACCGCCGTCGCCATGCTGCTGACCGGCTGGGTCTCCAGCCGCATCGGCGGCAAGCGCACGCTGCTGGCCGGGCTCACCCTGGTCATCGTGTTCGCCGCGCTCTCGGGCACCTCCACCAGCGTCGCCGAGCTCGTCGGCTTCCGCGCGGGCTGGGGCCTGGGCAACGCGCTGTTCGTGGCCACCGCGCTGGCCGTCATCGTCGGCGCGGCCAGTGGCGGCGGCTCCGCGGCCATCATCCTGTACGAGGCCGCGCTCGGCCTGGGCATCTCCGCCGGACCGCTGGCCGGAGCGCTGCTCGGCGACTGGAACTGGCGAGCCCCGTTCTTCGGCACCGCCACGCTGATGGCCCTCGGCTTCGTGCTGATCGCCACGCTGCTGAAGACGACCCCCAAGCCCCCCGTCAGGACCAAGCTCAGCGCGCCCATCCGGGCCCTGGCCCACGGCGGCCTGTCCACCACGGCCTTCACCGCGCTGTTCTACAACTTCGCCTTCTTCACGGTCCTCGCCTTCACCCCGTTCATCCTGCACATGACCGCCTACGGCATCGGCGCGGTGTTCTTCGGCTGGGGCGTGTGCGTGGCGCTCGCCTCGGTGTTCGCCGCGCCGCCGCTGCAGCGCCGGCTCGGCTCGGTGAACGTCCTGCACCTGGCGCTGGGCCTGCTGGCCGTCCTCCAGGTCGGCATCGCCGTGTCGGGACACGCCGGGATCATCGTCTTCACGATCCTGTCCGGCATCCCGATCGGCCTGAACAACACCGTCTTCACCGAGTCGGCCATGGAGGTCTCCGACGCGCCCAGGCCCGTCGCCTCCGCCGGCTACAACTTCGTCCGCTGGATGGGCGGCGCGCTGGCCCCGTTCATCGCCACCAAGCTGGGCGAGGAGCTCGGCGCCCCGGTGCCGTACGCGGTCGGCGCCCTCTGCTGCCTGATCGGCATGGGCATCCTGTACGGCCGGCGCCACCACCTCGGCGCCCTGACACGCGTGGACGACCTCGCGGTCCAGGAGGCCGCCACGGTCGGTTGATCGCGCCCCGTAGGAAGATCCGAGGCCGTCCTGGTGTTGAATTGTCCGAAACCCGCATCCGGACGGAAGGATTCACCGTGCCCACGATCGGTGTACTCGCTCTCCAGGGAAGCGTGCGCGAGCATGTGCGCATGCTCCAGGAGGCCGGCGCGTCGGCCATCGCCGTACGCCGGCCCGCCGAGCTGGACGCGGTCGACGGCCTGGTCATCCCCGGTGGCGAGTCGACCACGATGTGGAAGCTGGCCGACACCTTCGACCTGCTCGACCCGCTGCGGATACGGATCAAGGAGGGCATGCCCGCGTACGGCTCCTGCGCCGGCATGATCATGCTGGCCGACCGGATCGAGGACGGCGTCGACGGCCAGCAGACCATCGGCGGCATCGACATGGTCGTCAGGCGCAACGCGTTCGGCCGCCAGGTCGACTCCTTCGAGGCCGATCTCGACTTCGCCGGCGAGCCGGTGCACGCCATCTTCATCCGGGCCCCCTGGGTCGAATCGGTCGGCGCGGACGTCGAAGTGCTGGGTACCGCCGAGCCTGGGGATAGGATCGTCGCGGTCCGTCAAGGGCCGCTGCTCGCGACCTCGTTCCACCCTGAGCTGACGGGTGACACGCGCGTGCACCGATACTTCGTAGACATGCTGAGGGAGCTCTAGGTAATGTCCGGCCACTCCAAATGGGCGACGACGAAGCACAAGAAGGCCGCGCTCGACGCCAAGCGCGGCAAGCTGTTCGCGAAGCTCATCAAGAACATCGAGGTGGCGGCCAGGACCGGCGGCCCCGATCCGGACGCCAACCCGACGCTCTTCGACGCCATCTTCAAGGCCAAGAAGAACTCCGTGCCCAACGACAACATCGAGCGGGCCCGCAAGCGCGGTGGCGGCCTGGAGGCGGGCGGCGCCGACTGGCAGACCATCATGTACGAGGGCTACGCGCCCGGCGGCGTCGCGGTGCTCATCGAGTGCCTCACCGACAACCGCAACCGCGCGGCCTCCGAGGTGCGCGTCGCGCTCACCCGTAACGGCGGCTCGCTGGCCGACCCCAACTCGGTGTCCTACATGTTCAACCGCAAGGGCGTCGTGCTCGTGCCCAAGGACGGGGTCGACGAGGACGACGTGCTGGCGGCCGTGCTGGAGGCGGGCGCCGAGGAGGTCAACGACCTGGGCGACTCCTTCGAGGTCGTGTCCGAGGCCGGCGACCTGGTGCCGGTGCGCAAGGCGCTCCAGGAGGCGGGCATCGACTACGACTCCGCCGAGTCGAGCTTCCTGCCCACGATGAGCGTGCAGCTCGACGAGGACGGCGCCAAGAAGGTCTTCCGCCTCATCGACGCGCTCGAGGACAGCGACGACGTGCAGAACGTCTTCGCCAACTTCGACGTCTCCGACGAGATCATGGAGAAGCTGGAGGCGTGAGCGTTCACGCCTGATCGCCAGTCCGCTGTAGGGTCGGGCGTCGTGACCTCCCCCCGAACCCCTACCGAGACCTCAACCGACTTCGCGTCTCCGGCCCTGGGCTGGCTGCTTCTTCTGCCGGCGCTGCTGGGCACGCTGATCTCTTTGGTCCTGCCCACCGTCCAGACGATCCTGCTCAGCCTCCAGTCGGTCAGGCTCACCGGCCCGAGCGACTTCGTGGGTCTCGCCAACTTCGGCCGGGTGCTGGGCGAAGGGGCGTTCTGGAAGGCACTGGTCTTCACGCTCTCCCTGGCGGTCATGCCGCTGCTGGTGGCCGTGGTGGTGGGGCCGCTGCTCGCGCTGGCGCTCGACCGGTCGGGCGGCTGGCCCAGGCGGGCCGGGCGGATCGTGCTGTCCCTCGCCCTGGTGACGTTCTCCCCGGTGGCCGTGGCGATCTCGTGGATGCGCGGGCTGAGGCCCGACGCGTCCGGCCTGGTCACGCTGGCCGAAGGGCTGCGCGACCCCGCCACGGCGCCGGGAACGCTCCAGCTCGTCATCGTCGCCGCCACCTTCGGCGTGGTCTGCGCGCTGGCGACGCTGGCGTTCCTGCCCGCGCTGCGCGGCGGCACCGTCTCCACGGCCATGCTCGCCGTGGGCGCGCTCGTCGCGCTGGCGATGATCGCCGCCGGGCTGCAGACGTTCTCGATCGGGCTGACCATGACGCACGGCGGGCCCAACGGGTCCACCCAGACGCTGAGCCTCGTCCAGTACACCTACACGTTCATGATGGTCAAGGTCGAGCTGGGCGCCACGGTGGCGACCGTCATCGGGGTGATCCTGGGCGTCCTGGGGATCGCCGCGGTCTGCGTGGCGGCGGCGAGCGGCATGCGCATCACGATCGTGCCCCGCGAGAACGCGCAGGACCCCGATGCGACCCGGTCCGGCTCCGGCGCGAAGGCGGCCGTCGGCGTGGTGGCGCTGGTCGTCGTCGCGGTCGTCGGGCTCGTCCTGGCCTGGCCGTGGCTGTCGGCGCTGTTCGCCCCCGCCCAGCCGGGCTCCGCGGCCCCGTCCGGGCTGCGTACCGTCGTCAACACCTGGGCGCCCGCCCTCATCGGCGCGCTGGTGTCGGTCGGCGTCGCCTACCTCGCCGCGCTCGGCATCGGCGGCCTGCGACCCCTGGGCCGCAGGAGCGAGTGGCTGCTGCTCGCTTTCGCCCCCTGGCTGTTCGTCGGGATGGGCCCGCTGAGCGTCGCCGACTGGCGGACCATCCGCAGCATGGGCATGATCGACTCCTTCGTGGCCCTCGTCCAGCCGATCCTGGTCAGCGTGCCCGCCCTGCTGATCCTGACGCTGCTGTGCAAGGGGCTGGCGGCGCGCACCGGCAAGGACTTCCTGAGCGGAGTGGTCCTGCCCTCACTACCGATGGCGGGCATCCTCGCCCTGGCCGTCACGCTGGTGAACGGCCATGACCTCCTCTGGCCCCTGCTGGTCGCCCAGGAGCCCGGCCTGGCCACCGCGCCGGTCGCGCTGCTCACCCAGACGACCGGCTACACCTCGGCGTGGCCCGACATCGGCCTGGCCACGCCGCTGGCCGTGGTCGCCGTCGCCCTGATCGGCATCGTGGCCGCGCAACTGCTCTACCTCGACCGGCTCGCCATCACCGTGGGCGGTTCGCGGGAGGACGCGCTGCCTGCGTAAATTGTGGGTTCGTGGACATCCGTGATGTGACCTCCGACGACCTCGACGCCGTCCTCGACCTTCGCAGGCGCGCCTTCGGCCCGATCCCGGCCGCCGCACGGGAGCGCTGGCGCGAGGGGACGCTGCCCGCGCTGACCGAGGGCCGCTACGTGGGCGTCTTCGACGGCCCCAGGCTGGTCGCGGCCGCGCGGCTGCGACCGTTCACCCAGTGGTGGCACGGCAAGCCGCAGCCCATGGCCGGGGTCGCGGCCGTCACCGTCAACCCGGAGGACCGCGGCAAGGGCGTCGGCGGCCGGCTCATGCGGGCCACCGTGGAGCGGGCCGTCGCACTCGGCGACGCCGTGTCCGCGCTCTATCCGGCGACCACGCCCCTCTACCGCTCGGCCGGCTACGAGCACGCGGGAGCCCGGCACCACGTCAAGCTCCGGGCCGAGTCGCTGCGTACGATCCCGCCGTCCGGCGAGGTCAAGCTCCGCAGGATGGGCCCCGGCGACGCGGCGGACCTGGTCTCCGTGCTGCGGCAGGCACACGGCGCCGCGCGTGCCTCCGGGCCCGTCTCGTGGGACGAGCGCACCTGGGGGCGCCTGCTCGAGGCGGAGGACGACTTCCTCTACCTGGCGCCGGACGGCTACGTCATCTACCGCTGGGACGGTCAGGACATCGAGGTCGACAACCTCGTCGCCGGATCCGAGGAGACCTCCAGGGCGCTGTGGTCGCTGGTGGGCTCCGCCTCGTCGATGGCCGAGCACGTCACCGCCAGCGTCGCGCCCGACGACCCGGTGCTGTGGCAGCTGCGCGAGCGGTCGACGGAGCAGGTGCGGCAGGTGCGATGGATGCTGCGCGTCCTCGACGTGGCGGCGGCCGTGGAGCGCAGGGGATATCCGGCCGTCGTCGCCGGCGACGCGGTCGTCGAGGTGGCCGACCGGCTCCGGCCGGGCAACACGGGGCGCTGGCGGCTGGAGTTCGCCGGCGGCGCCGGGGCCGCCACACCGCTCGGGGACTCGGCGGAGTCCGGGCCGGTGCTGTCTATCAACGGCTTCTCCGCCCTGTACGCCGGGATCCCGGCGGCCACGCTGCGGCGCAGCGGCCTCATGTCCGGGCATGAGCGGTACGACGAGCTGCTCGACGCCGCTTTCGCCGCCAGGCCATACATGCTGGACTACTTCTGACGGGCTCGCCCTCGTCCGCCGGTCCGGCCGGGCGTTTCCCGATGCGCGGGCACGTCAGCCGGGGTAGAGTCTCGTGCCGAACAGATGTTCGGCGGCGCGGGGAGGCAGGCCGGTGCGGGTGATGGGCGTCGATCCGGGGCTGACCCGGTGCGGCCTGGGCGCGGTCGAGGGGCGGCCGGGCGCGCCGCTGTCCCTGGTGGCCGTCGGGGTGGTGCGCACCGGCGCCGACGAGGAGCTGGGCGCCCGGCTGGTCGGCATCGAGGCCGGCATCGAGCAGTGGCTCGACGACGTGCGGCCCGACGCGGTGGCGGTCGAGCGGGTGTTCAGCCAGCACAACGTCCGCACGGTCATGGGCACCGCCCAGGCGGCGGGCATCGCGATCCTGTGCGCGTCCAGGCGCGGCCTGCCCGTCGCGCTCCACACCCCCTCCGAGGTCAAGGCCGCCATCACCGGCAGCGGCACCGCCGACAAGAAGCAGATCGGCGCCATGGTGACCCGCCTGCTGCGGCTCAGCGAGATGCCCAAGCCCGCCGACGCCGCCGACGCGCTCGCCCTGGCCATCTGCCACGTATGGCGCGGCGGGGCCCAGCTCCGCCTGGCCGAGGCCATGGCCAAGGCCCAGGGCCGCACCGCACGGGCCCGTACGACACGGAAGGACGTGGCGCTGTGATCGCGTCGGTGGCCGGACAGGTGACGGCGATCGCCCCCTACGGTGCGGTGATCGAGGTCGGCGGGGTCGGCATCCTCACCCACTGCACACCCGCCACCCTGGCCACGCTCAGGGTGGGCGAGGAGGCGCGGCTGGCCACGTCGCTGGTGGTGCGCGAGGAGTCGCTCACCCTCTTCGGCTTCGCCACCGCCGACGAGCGCACCGTTTTCGAGCTGCTCCAGACGGCCAGCGGCGTCGGCCCCAAGCTGGCGCTGGCCATGCTCGCCGTCCACTCGCCCAACGCGCTGCGCGTGGCCGTCGCCTCCGCCGACCTCAAGGCGCTCACCCAGGTGCCGGGCATCGGCCAGAAGGGCGCCCAGCGCATCGTCCTGGAGCTCAAGGACCGGCTCGGCACACCCGACGAGGCGGTCGACGCGGCACTCAACGGCGGCCGGCGGGTGGCGGCCTGGCGCGACCAGGTCCACTCGGGGCTGGTGGGGCTGGGCTACTCCAGCAAGGACGCCGACGAGGCCATCGCCATCATCGAGCCGGAGGCCGGTGACGACCCGCAGATCGCCGTCCTGCTGAAGTCCGCCCTGCGATCGCTGAGCAGCGCGCGATGAGCGGGCCGGTCCGGTCCCCGCTGGGGGAGGTGGCGGCGTGAGCCTCGAGCGTGATCTCGTGTCACCCGACGCCGAGGGCGACGAGGTGCAGATCGAGGCGGCGCTGCGGCCCAAGCGGCTGAGTGAGTTCATCGGCCAGGCGCGGGTGCGGGAGCAGCTGTCGCTGGTGCTGGAGAGCGCCATGCGGCGTAATCGGCCGCCGGATCATGTGCTGATGAACGGTTCGCCGGGTCTGGGCAAGACGACACTGGCTATGATCATCGCAGCCGAGTTGAGCGTTCCGCTCCGCATCACGTCAGGGCCGGCCCTGGAGCGGGCCGGTGACCTCGCGGCCATCCTGTCGACGCTGGCCGAGGGCGAGGTGCTGTTCATCGACGAGATCCACCGGATGGCCCGCCCCGCCGAGGAGATGCTCTATCTCGCGATGGAGGACTTCCGCGTCGACATCATCGTCGGCAAGGGCCCAGGAGCCACCGCGATCCCGCTCGACATCGCGCCGTTCACCCTGGTCGGCGCCACCACCAGGGCCGGGCTGCTGCCCGCGCCGCTGCGCGACCGGTTCGGCTTCACCGCGCACCTGGACTTCTACGAGGTCGAGGAGCTGGAGCGGGTCCTCTACCGCTCGTCCAGGCTGCTCGACGTGCGGCTGCCGGCCGAAGGCGCGCACGAGATCGCCCGGCGCTCGCGCGGCACGCCCCGCATCGCCAACCGCCTGCTGCGCCGGGTCCGCGACTTCGCCGACGTCCGCGCGGACGGCGTCATCGACCGTGACATCGCCTCCGCGGCCCTCAATCTGTACGAAGTCGACGCCGAAGGGCTCGACCGGCTCGACCGGGCGGTGCTCGGGGTGCTGCTGCGCAAGTTCGGCGGCGGTCCCGTCGGCCTGTCCACGCTCGCCGTGGCCGTCGGCGAGGAGCCGGAGACCGTCGAAGTGGTGGCCGAGCCCTTCCTCGTACGCCAAGGACTGCTGGCCAGGACCCCGCGCGGCCGGGTCGCCACCGCCGCGGCCTGGCACCATCTCGGGATGACACCGCCGCCCGACGCCTTCGGAGCCACGCTTTTCGACTGATCACAGAACGGTTGCAACCGTTTCAATATGGGAACTTCCCCGCGCGCCGAAACGCTGCCTCGTTGCCGCGTTTCGCAACAACGGCCTACACTCCGTGGCTTGGCTGGCTGTGTAGGCTGACGGGCTGAGCGGCGCGGCCCCGACGTTACGCACGGAATTTCCGGCGCGAGGCCGGTGTCAACTTCTTGTACGACAATGGAAGGTCGCTCCTTATGGACATGGGACAACTCGGAAGCATCCTGCCGCTGATCCTTCTGGTGGTGGTGTTCTACTTCTTGCTGATCCGCCCCCAGCGCAAGCGCCAGCAAGAGGCGACCGCCATGCAGAACTCACTGGCGCCGGGTGCTCGGGTCATGACGACGACTGGCCTGTTCGCCACCGTGGTCGCAGTAGAGAATGAGGACGTGGTTCTTGAGGTCGCTCCCGGGATCGAGACCCGATGGGTGAAGGCCGCCATCGGGCGCGTCGTCACTCCCGGCGACGCTCCGGCTGACGAGCCCCTCGCTGACGAGCCCGTGGTGGACGCCGCCGCTGACGACACGGCCGCCCACGAGGCCAAGGTCGACGACAAGGACGACACCCCCCGCGAAGAGACCGAGCCGACCGTGGAGCGCAACGGCGGCAAGGACTCCAGCTCCAAGCAGTCCTGACTAGGCTCTGCCTCAAACCCCTATCGGAAAGACTGACGACCAGTGGCCCGACCGACCAGCCGCCACAGCCGACCGGGGCGAACGCTCCTGGTGCTGCTGGCGCTCATCATCGCCCTGGGCGGGACGATGTTCCTGCAGAAGGCGTTCACGCCGAAGCTGGGGCTCGACCTCGCCGGCGGCACGACGGTGACTCTCTCACCGGTGACCCTGAACGGTGCCGCTCCGCCCGAGGAGATCCTTGACCGCGCGGTCAACATCATCCGCGACCGGGTCAACGGCAACGGCATCTCCGACGCGGAGGTCACCAAGTCCGGCGCCAACATCATCATCTCCGTTCCGGGCGCGGGTCAGAAGGAGGTCATCGAACTGGTCGGCACCACAGCGGAGCTCCGCTTCCGCCAGGTGCTCGCCATAGCGGCCACGCAGACTCCGCAGGAGCTCGCCACCGAGGCGCCCAAGCCGGGCACCTCGCCGTCCTCCACCCCGTCCACGGCTCCGTCCTCCGCCCCCACGCAGTCGGGCAAGCCGTCCCAGTCGGCGGGGGCTCCCAAGCCCAGCACCTCGCCCACGGGCAAGGCCCTGTCGTCCGCGCTGGTCGCGCCGTCGGCCACCCCGTCGGCGACCGCCTCGCCGAAGGCCAAGGAGACACCGAAGGCGCAGAAGACCAAGGACGGCAAGGCCACTCCGACGCCCACCCCGACGTCGAGCGGCCAGCCCACTCAGGACCCCAGTACGGCGATCAACACCCAGGGCATCGACAAGGACGTGCTCGCGCAGTTCAACAAGCTCGACTGCAGCGACCCGAAGAACCGCGGGAAGGGCGTCCAGGACGACCCGGCCAAGCAGTTCGCCGCCTGTGAGTCCGACGGCAGCCTCAAGTACGTCCTCGACGTGGCCAAGGTCGTCGGCACCGACATCTCCTCGGCCAGCGCCGGCGTCCAGCAGGGCACCACCCAGTGGCTCGTCCAGCTCGACTTCAAGAGCCAGGGCGCGAGCGCGTGGAGCAAGCTGACCTCCACCGCCTACAACTCGCAGGCGCCGCGCAACCAGGTCGCCGTCGTCCTCGACGGTGTCGTGATCACCGCGCCCAACATCATCGGCCCGATCCCGGGCGGCCGCGCCGAGATCACCGGTGGCTTCACCCAGCAGAGCGCCACCGAGCTGGCCGACCAGCTCAAGTACGGCGCGCTGCCGCTGAAGTTCAACCCCAGCTCGATCGAGACCGTGTCCTCGACCCTCGGCCAGGACCAGCTCATGGGCGGCCTGATCTCCGGCGTCTTCGGCCTCGGCCTCGTGGTCCTCTACTGCTTGCTGTACTACCGCGGTCTCGGCATCGTCGCCGTCCTCAGCCTCGTGGTCGCCACGATCCTCACCTACACGACCGTGGTCGTGCTCGGCCACAACGCCGGGTTCCGGCTGTCGCTGCCGCACATCATCGGCCTGGTGGTCTCGATCGGCATCACCGCCGACTCCTTCATCGTGTACTTCGAACGCATACGAGATGAGATGAAGGAAGGGCGGCGGACGCTGCGTGCGGCCGTCGAGGTGGCCTGGGTGCGTGCGCGGCGCACGATCCTGATCGCCGACGCCGTCATGTTCATCGCCGCGGTCGTGCTGTACGTGCTCGCCGTGGGCGGTGTGGCCGGGTTCGCGTTCGCGATGGGCCTGACCACGCTGATCGACATCGTGGTGGTGTTCCTGTTCACGAAGCCGTTCATCGCGGTGCTGGCCAAGCTCAAGTTCTTCGCCAAGGGGCACCCGCTGTCCGGCCTCGACGCCGAGCGCATGAGGGAAGACCCTGGCCACACCACCGGCCGCACCACGACCACCCCGCAGGAGGCCTGACATGGGACTGGGGCGTCGCCTCTACCGCGGCGAGATCGACGTTGACTTCGTCGGCCGCTGGAAGCTCTGGTACAGCCTTTCCGGCTTCCTGCTGATCGTGTCCCTCGCCGGGCTGCTCATCAACGGGCTCAACCTGGGCGTTGAGTTCAAGGGCGGGTCGGTCTTCTCCTTCAAGGCGTCGCAGACCAGCTCTGTGGTGCAGGTCCGCGAAAGCTTCCTGCAGGAGGGCGTGCACCAGCCGATCGTGCAGACGGCCGGCGACCGTTGGCGGGTCACCACCGAGAGCCTCGACACGGGCGCGGTGACCAAGGTCCAGAACGCCATCTCGAAGGACTTCGGCGTCGCGGTCAAGGACGTCGACATCCAGTCGATCGGCGCGACCTGGGGCGGCGAGGTGTCGCAGAAGGCCTGGATGGGCCTGGGCGTCTTCATGCTGGCGATCATCCTGTACCTGTCGATGGCGTTCGAGCCGAAGATGGCGCTGGCCGCGATCGTCGCGCTCATCCACGACCTCGTCATCACGGCGGGCGTCTACGCCTGGTCGGGCTTCGAGGTCACGCCCGCGACGCTGCTCGGCTTCCTGACCATCCTCGGTTACTCGCTCTACGACGCGGTCGTGGTGTTCGACATGATCAAGGAAGTCACGGCCAAGCTGGGCACCACGTCGAAGCAGACCTACTCGATGGCGGCCAACAACGCCCTGAACCACACGCTGATCCGGTCTCTCAACACCTCGCTGGTCGCGATCCTGCCGGTGGCGGCGATCCTGTTCATCGGCACCACGCTGCTCGGCGCGGGCACGCTGAAGGACCTGTCGCTGGCGCTGTTCGTCGGCATGATCGTCGGCACCTACTCCTCGCTGTGCGTGGCCACGCCGCTGCTGGTGACGCTGAAGGAGCGGGAGCCGAAGTACCAGGCCATCGCCCGGCGGCTCTCCTCCACCGGCACCAAGGCCGTCAAGGGCGGCAAGAAGGCGGCGACGGCCAAGGGCTAGCCCACACGGCCCCGTACGCGCACGAACGACGCCTCCGCCCACCCCGGGCGGGGGCGTCGCTCTGTAGAGGCTCTGAGAGCCCTCACAGAGGCGGACATAACCGGGTGAATGCCACCCAACCCCCACCTGACGCCGGTGGTGCCCAGGATGGGCCATCATGGAGGCCGTCAGTCGTGGAAAGCAGCGACCGCCCGGCGGTCAACCGAAGGAGTGCCGTCATGAGCGACCTGAGCTCGTTGATCTGCGACCGCATCAGGGACGTGCCCGACTATCCCCAGCCGGGAGTCGTCTTCAAGGACATCACCCCGCTGCTGGCCGACCCGGCGGTGTTCACGGCTGTGGTCGACGAGCTGGCCGGGGCGTACGATGTGGACAAGATCGTCGGAATCGAGGCCCGGGGCTTCATTCTGGCCGCTCCGGTGGCCTACCGGGCGGGGGCCGGATTCGTGCCCATCAGAAAGAAGGGCAAACTGCCTTCCGAAACTCTTGAAGAGTCCTACGATCTGGAGTACGGCTCCGCGACCATCGAGGTGCACCGCGACGCCTTCACCGAAGGTGACAGGGTGCTCATCGTCGACGACGTGCTCGCCACCGGCGGCACGGCGGAGGCGACCGTGGAGCTGGTGCGCAGGGCCGGAGCCGAGGTCGTCGGCGTCGCCGTGCTGATGGAGCTGGCCTTTCTCAAGGGACGCGAGCGTCTTGTGGGAGTGGATTTGCGCTCCCTTGTGATCGTCTGAGCCCGCCCCGAGACAGGCCAGGTTTCTCACCTGGATACACTGGGGGGCCTGGACTCGAAGGTAAGGAGTCTGTGTGCCCCGCGATGTGGTCGTGCCCGACGCAACTGACGCAGGGAA
The DNA here is from genome assembly GCF_018603905.1 of Nonomuraea sp. NEAU-A123. GTDB lineage: Bacteria > Actinomycetota > Actinomycetes > Streptosporangiales > Streptosporangiaceae > Nonomuraea. Next base: position 57,067 of record NZ_JAHFZZ010000009.1, on the reverse strand, counting down.
TGCCGAGACGGCGCCCGGCGCTCCGGCGGCGCGTCGAAGGCGGTTTGGGGGTGGGGCCATGAATCCGGTGCTGGAGCCGCTGTTCAGGACGGTCCGTGCCACTCATCCCAAGGCCGACCTGCGCTTGATCGAGCATGCCTACGACGTGGCCGCCTACCATCACCGCGACCAGAAGCGGAAGAGCGGCGACCCGTACATCACCCACCCGCTGGCCGTCGCGACGATCCTGGCCGAGCTCGGCACCGACGACGAGACGCTGTGCGCGGCGCTGCTGCACGACACCGTCGAGGACACCGCCTACGGCCTCGAGGAGCTGCGCGGCGACTTCGGCGACACGATCGCCTCCCTGGTCGACGGCGTCACCAAGCTCGACAAGGTCAAGTTCGGCGACGCCGCGCAGGCCGAGACCGTGCGCAAGATGGTCGTGGCGATGTCGCGCGACATCCGGGTGCTGATCATCAAGCTGGCCGACCGGCTGCACAACATGCGTACGATGCGCTACCTGCCCGAGCACAAGCGCCACCAGAAGTCCCGCGAGACCCTGGAGATCTTCGCCCCGCTGGCCCACCGCCTGGGCATGAACACCATCAAGTGGGAGCTCGAAGACCTGGCCTTCGCCATGCTCTACCCCAAGCGCTATGACGAGATCGCGCGCATGGTGTCGGAGCGGGCCCCGCGCAGGGACCTGTTCCTTCAGGAGGTCATCGAGAAGGTCTCCGGCGACCTGCGCGAGGCGAAGATCCGCGCGGTGGTCAAGGGCCGGCCCAAGCACTACTACTCGGTCTACCAGAAGATGATCGCCAGGGACGTGGCCTTCGACGACATCTACGACCTGGTGGGCATCAGAGTCCTCGTCGACAGCGTGCGCGACTGCTACGCGGCCCTCGGAACGATCCACGCGCGCTGGAACCCGGTCCCCGGCCGGTTCAAGGACTACATCGCGATGCCCAAGTTCAACATGTACCAGTCGCTGCACACCACGGTGATCGGTCCCGAGGGCAAGCCCGTCGAGCTGCAGATCCGCACGCAAGGCATGCACCACCGGGCCGAATACGGCGTGGCCGCCCACTGGAAGTACAAAGAGGAGGTCGGCGCGCCGGGCCCGGCCGGCAAGGTCAAGCCGGGCAGCGACATGGCCTGGCTGCGCCAGCTCCTCGACTGGCAGAAGGAGACCTCCGACCCGGGCGAGTTCCTCGAGTCGCTCCGCTTCGACCTGTCGGTCTCCGAGGTCTACGTCTTCACCCCGCGCGGCCAGGTGGTGGCGCTGCCGGAGGGGGCCACCCCGGTCGACTTCGCCTACGCGGTCCACACCGAGGTCGGCCACCGCTGCATCGGCGCCCGCGTGAACGGCCGCCTGGTGCCGCTGGAGTCGCGGCTGGGCAACGGCGACACGGTCGAGATCTTCACCTCCAAGTCACCCGACGCCGGCCCGTCGCGCGACTGGCTCAAGTTCGTCAAGTCCGGCCGCGCCCGCAACAAGATCCGGCAGTGGTTCTCCAAGGAGCGCCGCGAGACCGCGATCGAGGCGGGCAAGGAGGCCATCGGCCGGGCCATGCGCAAGCAGGGGCTGCCGCTGCAACGCCTGATGTCCGGCGAGTCGCTGCTGGCACTGGCCCGCGACCTGCGTTATCCCGATGTCTCCGCCCTCTACGCGGCCGTGGGGGAGAGCCACGTCGCCGCCCAGACGGTCGTGCAGAAGCTCGTGGCCTCCATCGGCGGCGTCGACAGCGCCGAGGAGGACATCGCCGAGACCTCGCTCCCGACGCGCCTGCGCGGCCGTCCCCGGGGCGGTGGCGGCGCGGGCGTGGTCGTCGCGGGCGACAGCGACGTCTGGGTACGCCTGTCGAAGTGCTGCACCCCGGTGCCCGGCGACGAGATCGTCGGCTTCGTCACCCGGGGGCACGGGGTGTCCGTGCACCGCGCCGACTGCACCAACATCACGCAGCTCAAGTCGCAGCCCGACCGCCTGGTGGAGGTGAGCTGGTCGCCGGGCGACGACTCGGTCTTCCTGGTGGCCATCCAGGTCGAGGCCCTCGATCGGCCCCGCCTGCTGTCCGACGTCACCAGGACCCTGTCCGACCAGCACGTCAACATCCTCAGCGCCTCGGTGACCACCTCACGAGACCGGGTGGCGATCAGCAAGTTCACCTTCGAGATGGGCGATCCCAAGCATCTCGGTCATGTGCTCAAAGCCGTCCGCAGCATTCAGGGCGTCTTCGACGTCTATCGGGTCAGCGGCGCCAGTACGTAGACAGATCGGGCAGGTTGACCACGATCGCGTCCTGGGTGCTGCGGGCGATGACCACCACGGCCTCCTGATCGGGGTCGGGGTTCTCCTCGCGGTGCGGCACGTAGGGCGGGACGAAGATGTAGTCACCCGGCTTGGTGTCCAGCCGGGTCTCACGTGAGCTGCCGGGGTCCAGGAACACGAACGACGGCGTGCCGCTGACCACGTAGATGGCCGTCTCCGACTCCCCGTGATGGTGATCCGCCGAGCGCGTGGCGGGGGCGACGTGGGTCTGGCCCATCCACAGCTTGCCGGACCCGGCCGTACGCCCGCTGACGGCCGCCAGGCGGTGCATGCCGGAGCTCTGGGCGGTCTCGGACGTCAGATCGCCTGAGGTGATGTGACGCAGCCGTTGGTGGAACGGGTCCCCGTCTGCCCGGTAGCCCTCCCACAGGCGCCCTCCGGCCCGCTCCAGCACGCTCGTGGCCGTGGCGGCCAGGCGTACCGGATCGTCGTGGGCGGAGAGCAGCGCGTCGGCGAGCGCCGCGTCGTGGGAGCGCAGCTCGCGCAGCAGCCACTTGCCCGAGCCGTGCCAGCGGCCGGCGGTCGTCAGCGCCAGCCGGGCCGACTCCTGGACGATCTGCCAGCGGATGAACGTCTGCTCGCCCGGGTCCGTCGCGCCCGCCAGGTCGTCGAGCAGGTCCGACAGGACGTAGCGGGCCCGGTCCAGCATCCCTGGCGCGGCGGGGCCGGGACCGGCGGAGAGGCGCTCGCGCATGACTGCCTGGACCTCGGCGGCCCGCCCCGCCCGGTCGGTGAGCACCACGCCCTCCGCGCACATGCGCGGCAGGGTGGGCCGTCGGCCGGCCAGATCGCGGTCGGCGTAGGCGATCAGGCTCAGCTCGTTGTGCACCATCAGGTCGACCGGCCACTCACGCCACCGCGACGATTCGCGGTAGGGCACGGCCAGGCCGTCCAGCACCACGACCACGTCGAGATCGGACCGGCTCGTACGGTGGCCGCTCAGCGCACTGCCGCCCAGAAAGGCGTAGAGCGCGTCCGGGAACAGCTCGGCGACCAGGGCGCGCGCGGCGGGCACGGGATCCATGTCTGCCACCCTAAAGCTCCCGCGCCCTCATCGGCCCGGCACCCTGAAGGCCGGGCACGCAGGCGACCCCCTTCGCCCGCGGACTGGCGGAGACCTCAGCTGAACTCGGCCAGTGTCCGCTCGGCCTCCTCCAGCCACGAACGGCGCGCCGTGATGGCCTCCTCGGCCTCCTTCACGTCCTTGGCGCGTCCGGCGGTCTGGGCCTTGGCCAGGCGCTTCTCCAACTGCTCGATCGAGGTGCGCAGCTGGTCGACCGTGCTCTGGGCGCGGGCCCTGGCCTCGGGGTTGGACCGCTTCCACTCGGCGTCCTCGGCCTTGCGCACGGCGTCGTCCACCTTGCGCAGGCCGCCTTCGAGCCGGTCGCGCTGCTCGCGCGGCACCGGACCGGCCGCCTCCCAGCGCTCCAGGATGTGGCGCAGCGCCGCTCTGGCGGTGCGTACGTCGGTGACCGGAAGAATCTTCTCGGCCTCCGTCAGCAGCACCTCCTTGATCTCGGCGTTGGCCGCCAGGGACGCGTCACGCTCGGCGAACACCGCCGAGCGGGCCTGGAAGAACAGGTCCTGGGCGCCCTTGAAACGCGCCCACAGCTCGTCCTCGGCCTCCCGCGACGCCCGGCCCGCGCTCTTCCAGCGCTGCATCAGGTCGCGGTAGACGGCCGCCGTCGTGGCCCAGTCGGTCGAGTCGGCGATCGCCTCCGCCTCGGCGACGATGCGCTCCTTCTCGGCGCGTACGCCCTCGCGCTGCTCATCGAGCCCCGAGAAGTACTGCTTACGCCGTTTGGCGAAGGCAGTGCGGGCGGCCGACAGCCGCTTCCACAGGGCCGCCTCGGTGACCCGGTCGATGCGGTCGGCAGCCTTCCACTCCTCGACCAGCTGGCGCAGCCGCTCGCCACCCGACTTCCAGTGGGTGGTCTCGTCGGCGATGCGCTCGGCCTCGGCGACGATGCGCTCCTTGACCGTCTTGGCCTCGGCCCGCGCGTGCTCACGCGCGGCCTTGACCTCCTCGCGCCGCTGCGCGACCACCTCCGTCAGCCCGTCGAGACGGGCCGTCAGCGCGGCGAGGTCGCCGATGGCGTGTGCCTCGGCGACCGCCTCGCGGAGCTTGACGATGCTGGCCTCGGCCTGTGCCGGAGCCAGGTCGGTGCCCTTGACCCGCTGCTCGAGCAGCGTGATCTGGCCGGCCAGCTCGTCGTACTTGCGATGGAAGTAGGCCAGTGCCTCGTCCGGTTCACCGGCCTGCCAGGAACCGACGGCTCGCTCTCCCTCAGCCGTACGCACGTAGACGGTGCCGTCGTCGTCTACCCGGCCCCACGGGTCGGTGCTCACCGTGTCCTCCCGCACTATCCATCAGACCCTTCGGGACTACTGTCCCTAGTTTGTATTACGTCAGCTCTTGCCAGAGAATGTCACGTCTTTGATTACGACGGTTTCCTTAGGTGCCCCGGTGCCATCCTGTCCGGGAGCGATGACGCCCGCTTTGTTCACCTTGTCGAGGATGTCGAGACCCTTGGTGATCGTACCCACTGGCGTGTAATCCGCGGTGAGGTCGAGGTCGCCGAAGACCAGGAAAAATTGGCTTCCGGTGGTGCCCGGCGCCTGTGTCTTGGCCATCGCCATCACGCCGCGCTTGTAGGTGGCGCCCGTGAGGTTCTCCTCGCCCATGACGTAGCCGGGGCCGCCCGCGCCGTCCGACTCGCCCTTGCCGTCGGCCTTGGCCTGCGGGTCTCCGCACTGCAGCATCGGGAACTGCGCGCTGCCCAGCCGGTGGCACTTGCTGCCGTCGTAGAACTTCTTCTCCGCCAGGTAGGCCAGAGAGTTGACCGTGCAGGGCGCCTTGGCGTTGTCGAGCTGCACCACGATGTCGCCCAGGTTGGTGTTGAGCGTCATCGTCTTGGTCGCCGGCTTGAGCTTCACCTTCTTCGGCGGGAGACCGACGTCCTTGACCACGCCGCCGCTCTTGTCGGCGACGTAGTCGCACGTGCCGGTCTTGGCGTCGTACGGCTTGGGGCCCGCGGCGGGCGTCGCCGAAGCCGAGGCCGAGGGCACCGCCGTGTCCGAGGGCTGCGCCGTCGCGGCGGCGTCGGTCTTGGAGTCGCCGCCACCCAGCAACGCGACCGCGGCCACGATGCCTCCCACCACGACGATCACGCCCACCGTGGAGCCGATGATCGCCATGCGCTTGGCGCGCTGCTCGCGCTCGAGTCGGCGTGCCAGCTGCCGCTCGTGGTGCTCGCGTGCCAGCTGTTTCTGCCGGTCCTTCCCCGTGGCCACCGCTTTGCCTCCCATAGTCAATCAACTGAGGTGGGCGAATCGTATCGGCCAACGGGTAATGATTCGCAGCCCGGCGACCCGCACCGGTACCCTTCGGTTACATTCCCATTGGCTTTTTTGACGAGATCAGCTGAGGCAGATGCTCATCGCAGGCTTCCCCGCAGGGGCCTTCCAGACCAATTGTTACGTCGTCGCGCCCGCAGCGGGCGAGGAGTGCGTGATCGTCGATCCAGGTCAGGACGCGGTCGACGGAGTCGACGAGCTGCTGAAAGAGCACCGGCTCAAGCCGGTGGCGGTCCTGCTCACGCACGGTCACCTCGACCACGTCTGGTCGGTGGCCCCGGTCTGCGGCGCGCGCGACGTGCCCGCCTGGATCCATCCCGACGACCGGCACCTGCTGAGCGACCCGGCCGCGGGCTGGTCGCCGACGAGCTCCTCGATGTTCGGCGGCATCACGCTGAGCGAGCCCGACGACGTACGCGAGCTGTCCGACGGGGCCGTGCTGCCGCTGGCCGGGCTGGAGATCGTGGTCGACCACACACCCGGCCATACCAGGGGGTCGGTGAGCTTCCGGTTGCCTGACGACGAGGTGATGCTCTCGGGCGACCTGCTGTTCGCCGGCTCCATCGGCCGCTCCGACCTGCCGGGCGGCGACTACCCGACGATCCTGCGCAGCCTGGCCGACAAGTGCCTGCCGCTGCCTGACGATACGGTCGTCCTGCCGGGCCACGGACCACAGACCACGATCGGCCGCGAGCGCGCCACCAATCCATATCTGAAGGAAGCCGCGCCGCACGCCGGTCCCACACGAGGCATCTAACAGGGATCTCATGAGTTTCCAAGCGCCAAAGGGCACCTTCGACTGGCTGCCGCCCCGCTCCGAGCAGGTCCTCGCCGTCCGCGAGGCCCTCGTCGGCCCGGCCCGCCTGGCCGGCTACGGCTACATCGAGACGCCGGTGTTCGAGGACACGCAGCTGTTCGCCAGGGGCGTCGGCGAGTCGACCGACATCGTGTCCAAAGAGATGTACACCTTTCCCGACAAAGCAGGCCGCTCCCTGACGCTGCGGCCCGAGGGCACCGCGTCGGTCGTACGCGCGGTCCTGCAGCACGGCCTGCACAACGGCCAGCTCCCGGTCAAGTTGTGGTACTCCGGCAGCCAGTTCCGCTACGAACGCGCCCAGAAGGGCCGTTACCGTCACTTCTGGCAGGTCGGCGCCGAGGCGCTCGGCTCCGAGGACCCCGCGCTCGACGCCGAGGTCGTCTTGCTGGGCGCCCAGGGCTTCGCCTCGCTCGGCCTGACGGGCGTCCGGCTGCTGATCAACTCGCTGGGCGACAAGACCTGCCGGCCCACCTACCGGGCGGCGCTGCAGGAGTTCCTGCGCGGGCTCGACCTCGACGCCGACACCAGGGCCCGGATCGAGATCAACCCGCTGCGGGTGCTCGACGACAAGCGGCCCGAGGTGCAGGCGCAGCTGACCGGCGCGCCCCTGGTCATCGACCACCTGTGTGCCGCGTGCAAGTCCTACCACGAGGAGGTCCGGGCGCTGCTGAGCGCCGCGGGCGTCGCCTACGAGGACGATCCGCGGCTGGTGCGCGGGCTCGACTACTACACGCGCACCACGTTCGAGTTCGTCCACGACGGGCTCGGCTCGCAGTCCGCGGTCGGCGGCGGCGGGCGCTACGACGGGCTCAGCGAGATGCTCGGCGGGCCGCCCCTGCCCAGCGTCGGCTGGGCGCTCGGCGTCGACCGCACGGTCCTCGCCATGGAGGCCGAGGGACTGATCGACGACACCGCGCCGGGACGCGTCCAGGTGTACGGTGTCCCGCTGGGTGACGAAGCCCGCCGCCGGATGTTCCTGCTCGTGACCGAGCTGCGCCAGGCGGGCGTCAGCGCCGACCTGGCCTACGGCGGCAAGGGGCTCAAGGGCGCGATGAAGGGCGCCGACCGCTCGGGTGCCCGGTTCGCGCTGATCCTGGGCGAGCGTGACCTGGCCGCGCAGGCCGTACAACTGAAAGACCTGACCACCGCTGAGCAGACCGAGGTGCCGTTGGCCCAGGTCGTCGATGTCTTGAAGGGGAAAGTGCAGTGATGCGCACGCATACCGCCGGGTCGCTCCGCGAGGAGCACGCCGGGCAGCAGGTGACGCTCGCAGGATGGGTGGCCCGGCGCCGTGATCACGGCGGTGTGGTCTTCATCGACCTGCGCGATGCCTCCGGCTCGGCGCAGGTGGTCTTCCGCGAGGAGGACCACGCGCACGACCTGCGCGCCGAATACTGCGTGCTGGTCGTGGGCCAGGTCCGGGTCAGGCCGGAGGGCAACGAGAACCCCGAGCTGCCCACCGGCGCGATCGAGGTCGTCGCCGAGCGGGTCGAGGTGCTCAGCGAGTCCGCGCCGCTGCCGTTCCCGATCGAGGGCGGCACGGCCGTCTCCGAGGAGGCCCGCCTTAAATACCGCTATCTCGATATCCGCCGCCCGCAGGTGGCCAACGCCCTGCGGATCCGCTCGAAGGCCACCTACCTGGCCAACGAGGTCATGCACGAGCTCGGCTTCGTCTACGTCGAGACGCCGACGCTGACCAGGTCCACGCCCGAGGGCGCGCGCGACTTCCTGGTGCCGGTGCGGCTGCAGCCGGGCAACTGGTACGCCCTGCCGCAGTCGCCGCAGCTGTTCAAGCAGCTGCTCCAGGTTGGCGGGCTGGAGCGCTACTACCAGCTCGCCAAGTGCTACCGCGACGAGGACCTGCGGGCCGACCGGCAGCCGGAGTTCACCCAGATCGACGTCGAGATGTCGTTCGTCGACCAGGAAGACGTCATCGAGGTCGGCGAGAAGCTCATCGGCCGCGTGTGGCGCGAGACGCTCGGCTACGAGATCCCGACGCCGCTGCCCCGCATCACCTACGCCGACGCGATGTCCCGCTACGGCTCCGACAAGCCCGACCTGCGCTTCGGCCAGGAGCTCGTCGAGATGACCGGCTACTTCGCCGGCACCTCCTTCCGCGTGTTCCAGGCCGACTACGTGGGCGCGGTCGTCATGCCGGGCGGCGCCTCGCAGACCCGCAAGGAGCTCGACGGCTGGCAGGAGTGGGCGCGCTCGCGTGGCGCCAAGGGTCTGGCGTACGTACTCGTCCAGGAGGACGGCACGCTCGGCGGCCCGGTGGCGAAGAACCTCTCAGAAGAGGAAATTTCCGGACTCGCGGCGAAGGTCGGCGCTCAGCCGGGCGACGCGGTCTTCTTCGCGGCCGGCGCCCGCAACGCGGCGCGCGACCTGCTCGGCGCGGCCCGGCTGGAGATCGGCCGGCGTTGCGGCCTCATCGACGAGTCGCTGTGGTCGTTCCTGTGGGTCGTCGACGCGCCCATGTTCGAGGAGGACGGCGAAGGCGGCTGGACGGCCGTGCACCACCCGTTCACCGGCCCCAAGCCCGAATGGGCCGACAACTTCCAGGACCACCCGGGCGAGGCTCTGGCCTACGCCTACGACATGGTCTGCAACGGCATGGAGATCGGCGGCGGCTCCATCCGTATCCACCGGGCGGAGATGCAGCAGCGTGTCTTCGACGTGCTCGGCATCTCCAAGGAGGAGGCCGAGAACAAGTTCGGCTTCCTGCTGGAGGCGTTCAAGTACGGCCCGCCCCCGCACGGAGGCATCGCCTACGGCTGGGACCGCATCTGCATGCTGCTGGCCGACGGCGAGTCGATCCGCGACGTGATCGCCTTCCCGAAGACCGCCTCCGGGTTCGACCCGCTCACCGGCGCGCCGACGCCGATCACGGTCGAGCAGCGCAAGGAGGCGGGCGTCGACGCCAAGCCCAAGACCGAGGGCTGACATACAGCAGGGCGCCCCGCCTCTCCAGGAGAGTCGGGGCGCCCTGTCGTTTACGGCTAGCTGACCGTGACCTTCTCGATGATGATCGGGTTCTTCGGGGCGGTCGAGCCGCCGTCACCGGTGATGTCGTCGTTGCTGACGATGACGCCGTCCTTGGCGACCTTCTCGATGATCTCCAGACCCGAGCGGACCATGCCGAGCACCGAGTACTGGCCCTCGATCTGCGCGTTCTCATCCGACAGCGAGATGGCGAACTGGCTGCTGTTCTGGCCGGCCGCGTCCTGCGGCTGGGTGAGGAACACCACGCCGCGCGTGTACGGAATCGCGCCCGCGGCCTCGTCCCCGAAGACGTAGCCCGCCGTGCCCTGGCCGTCGGTCGGGTTCTTGCCGTCGGCCTTGGCCTTGGGGTCGCCGCACTGCAGCAGGAACACCCCCGCCGTCTCCGGCGTCACCAGGCGGTGGCACTTGGTGTTGTTGTAAAAGTTCTTCTTGGCCAGGAAGTCCATCGAGTTGACCGAACACGGCGTCGCGGCCGGGTCGACGTCGATGACGATCTTGCCGTGGTTGGTGAAGACGGTCATCGTCTTCAGCTTCAGGTTCGGCTTGCTGCCGGGCATGCCCACGTACTTCATCGGCACGTCGGCGGTCTCCCGCTTGTATGTGCAGGTCACCTTGCCGGCCTTCTTCGGCAGCGAGGACAGCGACGGGGTCGGCAAGGGAGCGGCGCTGGTCGAGGCCGACGGACTGCTCTCGGCCGAGACCTTCGCGGCCGAGTCGTCCTTGCCGACCAGCGTGGTCGCGGCGTAGATACCGCCCGCCACCACGACGACGGCCAGGCCCGCCCCGATGAAGATGTTCCGCCTCGCCTTGGCGGTGTCCGCGGCCGCGCGCTGTTCCTGCCGCTCCTTGTGCTCCCGAGCCAGCTGGCTCTGGCGGTCTTCGCCGCTCACCGGTATGCCCTCCACTTTTGCCTGTACATGACCAAACAACTCCGCGAATGCTACCGGCCCTTCGATGTGCCGGACGTAAGAGGCGGAAACCACTCAGAGTGACGAGATTGGCGGCGAACCATATCGTGTCGCTATTCGTAGTTGAAATGAGAACTAGGAGCGCTGACATGTTCGACGAGATCTTCGGCCTGCCCGCCCATCCACTGATCATCCACTTCGCGGTGGTGCTGACCCCCCTTCTGGCCGGCGCCTCCGTGGCGTACGCGGTGCTGAGCCGCTGGCGGCCGATGCTGGCGTGGGCGGTGGTGCTGCTCGCCGTAGGGGCGCCCGCGGCCGTCTTCGCGGCCAAGGAGAGCGGCGAGAGCCTCAAGGAGGCCCGCTTCGCCGGCGTCGACGGCACCCTGAGCCAGCGGATCTCCACCCATGAGAGCTTCGCCAACCCGTTGCTCCTGTCGGCCGCCGGACTCGGGGTCGCCGCGCTGCTGCTCGTCTACGCCACCAGCTCGAGCCGTGGCTCGCTCGGCGACCGGTTCGGCCGTCCGGTCACGCTCGTGCTGTCCGGCGTGACGGTGCTGCTGGCCGTGGTGGTCGGCTACTTCGTCTTCCGCGCCGGCGACTCGGGAGCCAGAGCCGTCTGGGGGGCGTAGGCGTGGACCGCTGTACCCGGTCCACCCTGTAATCTCACGTTGTGGAGAGCCTGTTCGATTCGGCGGCTGCGGACGCCACGCCTCAACCCCTCGCGGTCCGGATGCGGCCGCGCACGCTCGACGAGGTGATCGGCCAGCGTCATCTGCTCGGCCCGGGCACCCCGCTGCGCAGGCTCGTCGAGAGCGAGGCGCCGATGTCGCTCTTCCTGTGGGGGCCGCCGGGCACCGGCAAGACCACACTGGCCTACGTCGTCTCCAACGTCACCAAGCGGCGCTTCGTTGAGGTCTCCGCCGTCTCGGCCGGAGTCAAGGACGTACGCGCCGCCATCGACACCGCCAAGCGCGAGCTGGGCATGACCGGCCGGCAGACCGTGCTCTTCGTCGACGAGGTCCACCGCTTCAACAAGGCCCAGCAGGACGCCCTGCTGCCCGCCGTCGAGAACCGCTGGGTCACCTTCATCGGCGCGACCACCGAAAACCCGTTCTTCTCCGTCATCTCACCCTTGCTGTCGCGCTCGCTGCTGCTCACGCTCGAGTCCCTGAGCGACGACGACGTCCGCGTGGTCCTGAATCGCGCGGTGTCCGACGAGCGCGGTCTCGGCGGCCGCGCCACCGTCGCCCCCGAGGCCCTGGAGCATCTCGTACGACTGGCGGGCGGCGACGCCCGCCGCTCCCTGACCTACCTCGAAGCCGCCGCGCTGCTGTCCGACGACATCACGGTCGAGGTCGTGGAGAAGGCCGTCGACAAGGCGGCCGTCCGCTACGACCGGCAGGGCGACCAGCACTACGACGTCATCAGCGCGTTCATCAAGTCGATGCGCGGCTCCGACGCCGACGCCGCGCTCCACTACCTGGCCCGGATGATCGAGGCGGGCGAGGACCCGAGGTTCATCGCCCGCCGCATCGTCATCTTCGCCTCAGAGGACGTCGGCATGGCCGACCCGACCTGCCTGCAGACCGCGGTCGCCGCGGCTCAGGCGGTGCAGCTGATCGGCCTGCCGGAGGGCCAGATCAACCTGGCCCACGCGGTCATCCACTGCGCGCTGGCGCCCAAGTCCAACGCCGTCGTGAAGGCCATCGGGGCGGCGATCGGCGACGTACGCCGCGGCCTGATCGGGCAGGTGCCCGGCCACCTGCGCGACGCCCACTACCCGGGCGCCGCCAAGCTGGGCCACGGCGACGGCTACAAGTACCCGCACGACTTCGACCACGGGCTGGTCCGCCAGGATTACGCGCCCGAGCAGGTCCGCGACAAGCGCTACTACGAGCCCACCAAGCACGGCGGCGAGGGGGTTCTGGCCGAGCGGTGGGCGCGTATACGTGACTTTCTGCGTGGGTCTTAGCGGGCCTTAAAGATCAACTTGTTTTCTTTTTTACGGCACAGCCTGGTAGACGCCAGACGCCGACCGGGGCTGGGGGCCTCCGGGGAGACGGCCTCTGACCCCGCACGGGGTTGGCCGCCGATACGGCGTCTTCTTGGCCGGTGGCGTGGTCAATGCCTGTGGGAGGTTGCGGCGGCAGCTCGGCTTCGTCGCCGTGCGCACCTTCGGCACTCGCGAGCAGGTCGGCCAGCGAATACGGCGGGCGCATGCGATGCTGATCGGGCTCGATTCCGACACCGGCACTCGCCTGGGTCGGGCGCATGTACGGCTGCGGCGGCGACCGGGGACCGAATACGCGATGAACCTGATCGTGTGAGGCCCTGCGCGCGGTGGCCATGGTCATGCCGGAATGGCTGGTCGTGCCCGAGGTCGGTGCCGTTCGCGGGCTCATGTGGTCGAGTGGGGAAAGGTTCGCCACCGACGTGGCGGCCTGATCGAGCCTGGTGTCCCCAGTAACCTGGGCCCTCGAACGCGATAGGGTTCTTGCCGTTCCGGCCCAGCGTATGAGGGAGATGAGCGGATGCTTACCGCTGGAGAGGTCGCCGGGCTGATCGCCGCCACCGGCTGGATCGTCCTGGTCTGCGTGCTCGTCATGGTGCTGGTCAAGCTCACCAGGCTGATCACCGAGACCGGCAGGGCGGTGGCCGACCTGAGCGCCCGCATGGCGCCGCTGCTCGACGACATGAGCCTGACGGTCAACGAGACCAACAGGCAGTTGGTGGCCGTCGAGGCCATCACCAAGGACGTCAAGCAGGTGAGCTCCCACGCCGCCAAGCTCAGCGCCGTCACCCAGACCGTGTTCACCGGACCGCTGATCAAGGTCTCGGCCATCGGCTACGGTGTGCGCAGGGCCATCGAGGTCCGCAGGCCGCGCAAGGCGGGGCGGCGGCGATGATCAGACGGTTGTTCTACCTGTCGCTCGGCGCGCTGCTGACCCTCTGGGTGATGCGCAGGCTGCAGGCGCTCCACCCCAACCACGTGGCCCGCCGGACGATCGGCGGCGCCTCGAGCATGCTCGGCCGGGTGAGAGACTTTACTTCTGACGCGTTCGGCGAGGCCGCGGAGCGTGAAATGGAGTTGCGGGCCCGCTTCGGGCTCGACAACCCTGACAGCAACCACTAACGCAAAGGATGGCCCCCATGGAGTCGGCAGAGATCGCCCGCCGCTTCCTGCGCTTCTTCGAGGAGCGTGGGCACAAGGTAGTGCCCTCGGCCAGCCTGATCGCTGAGGACCCGACGCTTCTCCTGGTCAACGCGGGTATGGCGCCGTTCAAGCCGTACTTCCTGGGGCAGCGCAAGCCTCCGGCGGTCCGGCTGGCCACCGCGCAGAAATGCGTGCGCACCCCCGACATCGACGAGGTCGGCAAGACCACCCGGCACGCGACGTTCTTCCAGATGCTCGGCAACTTCTCCATCGGCGACTACTTCAAGGCCGACGTGATCCCGTTCGCCTGGGAGCTGCTGACCAAGCCGGAGTCCGAGGGCGGCTTCGGCTTCCCGGCCGACCGGCTCTGGGCGACCGTCTACCTCGACGACGACGAGGCGCTCGACATCTGGCACAACAAGGTCGGCCTGCCCCTCGACCGCATCCAGCGCCGCGGCCTCGAAGACAACTACTGGCACATGGGCGTGCCCGGCCCCGGCGGCCCGTGCTCGGAGATCTACTACGACCGCGGCCCCGAGTACGGTCGCGAGGGCGGCCCCATCGCCGACGAGAACCGCTACCTCGAAGTCTGGAACCTGGTCTTCATGCAGGACCAGCTGGGCGAGGTCCGCAGCAAGGTCGACTTCGACATCATCGGCGGCCTGCCCGCCAAGAACATCGACACCGGCATGGGCCTGGAGCGCATGGCGGCGATCCTGCAGGGCGTCGACAACATCTACGAGATCGACACCACCTACAAGATCCTCGACAAGGCCGCCGAGCTCACCAAGACCCGCTACGGCCGCGACCACCGCTCCGACGTCAGCCTGCGGGTGATCGCCGACCACGTGCGCACCGGCACCATGCTCGTCGCCGACGGCGTCATGCCCGGCAACGAGGGCCGCGGCTACGTGCTGCGCCGCATCCTGCGCCGCTCGGTCCGCAACCTGCGCCTGCTCGGCTCCGGCGACGAGCGCTACATGCACGCGCTGACCGCCGTCGCGATCGAGGTCATGAGCGAGCAATACCCGCAGCTCAAGGCCGACGCGCCGCAGATCCACGGGGTCATCGACGCCGAGGAGGCGTCCTTCCTCGGCACGCTCCGCACCGGCACCGCCATCTTCGACGTCGCGGTGGAGGAGACCAAGCGCAAGTCCGGCACCACGCTCTCCGGCGACCAGGCGTTCCAGCTGCACGACACCTACGGCTTCCCGATCGACCTCACTCTCGAAATGGCGTCCGAGCACGGACTCCAGGTCGACGAGGAGGGCTTCCGCCGCCTGATGAAGGAGCAGCGCGACCGCGCCAAGGCCGACGCGGCGGCGAAGAAGACCGGCAACGCCGACATCTCCGTCTTCGGACAACTGCTGGAGAAGGCGGGCCGGGTCGAGTTCCTCGGCTACGACCAGACAGAGGCCGACACCGGCATCGTCGGCATCCTGGTCGACGGCGTCCCGGTCCCCGCGGCGGGCGCGGGCACCGACGTGGAGGTCGTGCTCGGCCGCACCCCCTTCTACGCCGAGGGCGGCGGCCAGCTCGCCGACCAGGGCGTGATCCGCACCGGCGGCGCCGAGGTCGAGATCCACGACGTGCAGACGCCGCTCGCGGGCCTCGTCATCCACCGCGGCAAGATCCGCAAGGGCGAGCTCAAGGTCGGCGACGACGCCCAGGCGGAGATCGACCTCGAGCGGCGCCGCGCGATCTCGCGCAGCCACAGCGCCACCCACCTCGTCCACCGCGGCTTCAAGAACGCGCTGGGCGAGACGGCGGCGCAGGCCGGCTCCGAAAACTCGCCCGGCCGCTTCCGCTTCGACTTCACCGCGGCGGGCGCGGTGCCGCCGAGCGTGCTGCGCGACGTCGAGGACGAGGTCAACGCGGTGCTCATCAACGACCTCAAGGTCAACGCCTTCTACACCTCCCAGGCGGAGGCCCGGGCGATGGGCGCGCTGGCGATGTTCGGTGAGAAGTACGGCGACGAGGTCCGCGTCGTGGAGATCGGCGACTACTCGCGCGAGCTCTGCGGCGGCACCCATGTCCACAGCTCCGGGCAGCTCGGCCTGGTCAAGGTGCTCGGCGAGCAGTCGGTCGGCGCCGGTGTGCGCCGGGTCGAGGCGCTCGTCGGCATCGACGCCTTCCGCTTCCTGGCCCGCGAGAGCGTCCTGGTCGCGCAGCTCACCGAGCAGCTCAAGGCACGCCGCGAGGAGCTGCCCGAGCGCGTCGAGGGCATCGTCACCCGCCTGCGCACCGCCGAGAAGGAGCTGGAGCGGCTCCGGTCCGCACAAGTGCTCCAGGTGGCGGGCGAGCTGGCGGCCCAAGCCGGTGACCTGCACGGAGTCTCCGTGGTGACGCACCGCGCGCCTGACGGCACTGGCGCCGACGATCTGCGTAAGCTCGCACTTGATGTGCGTGGCAGGTTCCCAGCTGACCGACCGGCGGTCATCGTGATCGCGGGTGTCCCCTCCGACCGGCCCGTGGTGGTTGCCGCGGTCAACGAGGCGGGACGCGAGCGCGGGCTCAAGGCCGGACGACTGGTCGGCGTCGCCGCCAAGGCGCTTGGGGGTGGCGGTGGCGGCAAGGACGATGTCGCGCAAGGCGGCGGCACACGACCGGAGGCGATCGACGACGCGCTGCGACTGGTCGAGCAGGCCATCGCGGAGCAGCTCGGCTGATATGCGGTTCGGTTCACGGATCGGCGTGGACGTCGGGTCCGTACGCATCGGGGTGGCCCGCAGCGACCCTTCGGGTCTGCTGGCCACCCCGGTGGAGACCGTCCGGCGAGGCCAGGGCGACCTCGACCGCATCGCCGCGATCGCCGACGAACACTCGGCGATCGAGGTCGTGGTCGGGCTGCCCACCTCGCTGTCGGGCCGCGAAGGGCCGGCCGCCGCGCTGGCCCGGGAGTTCGCCACCTCGCTGGCCGTACGCCTGGCGCCCACCCCCGTCCGCCTCTTCGACGAGCGGCTGACCACGGTCGCCGCCCAGCAGGGGCTCCGGGCCAGCGGCGTGCGGGCCAAGAAGCAGCGCGCGGTCGTCGACCAGGTGGCGGCGGTCGTGCTGCTGCAGGACGCGCTCGACGTCGAGAGAGCCACGGACAGACCACCCGGCAGGCCCGTCGATCCGCCTTCCACGGCGGCCGACGGACCCGCCTCATGACCGGGCTGCCTTTCGGGGACGGCGGGGATCGGCCGGGGGTGGCCGCATGAGCAACCCACCGGACGACGACGACCTGATCCCGTTCGCACAGGACCCGGACACCGCTGCGCCACCGGCTGTTGCCTCAGCGGATGCGGTGCCGGGCGGCATGGGATCTCCGGGGGAGCACACGCACCGGACGGCCGACCCGGCAGCGGAGGGCCGGGAGTGTCACGCGGACGACCTCGGCCCGACCGCCCCGTCCGACGGGGACATGTTTGGCGGTATGTCCGGCGGTGGCGCGCTTGTTGACGGCGGTATGTCCGATGGCGGTACGTCCGACGGCGGCATGCGTCCTGATGGCGGTGCATCGGAGGGCGGCGCGCTTTCTCGTGGCGCTACGTCTGATGGCGGCGTCTCCGGCACGGATCCGGGCGAATCACCCGGCGGCGGTGACCCCACATCTGCGGCAGGCGGTTACGCGTGCGCAGCGGACGGCAGCGCGGCCGAGGCCGGGCCGAGTGGTGAGGCAAAGGGCGGGAGTGCGTCCGGGGACGCGAGCGAGGTCGAGGCCGGGCCTGGTCGCGAGGCTGAGGGCGGGAGCGGGTCCCGGAAAGTGGCCGAGGGCGGTGCTGAGGCTGAGGGTGGTGGCGCGGCCGGGAGTGAGGTCGCTGGCGGGGGCACGGGTGGGGTCGGGCGGCGGGGGAAGCGGGGGGCTCTGCGTAAGGCGGCGCTGTTGGGCCTCGTGGTGGCGGCGTCGATCGGCGCGATCGGTGCCGGAGCGTACGGGGTGCTCAAGCCGTACCTGGCCCCCGACGACTTCGAGGGCACCGGCAGCGGGACCGTGACCGTGCGGATCCCGCCGGGCGCCAACGCGGGGGACGTCGGCGCCGTGCTGGCCGACGCGGGGGTGGTGGCCAGCGCGCGGTCGTTCGTGAACGTGACCAAGGAGCGCGCCGTGGCGGGACGCCTGCGGCCGGGGCACTACCGGCTGCGCAAGGGCATGGCCGCCGGCGCCGCGCTCGATCTGCTGCTCGCGCCCGCCTCCCGGGTGCTCAGGCGCGTCACCGTGCCCGAGGGCATGAGGGCGGGCGAGACACTCGTACGGGTGGCCGCCCAGTCCGGGCTGGCGCTCAAGGAGCTGCAGGAGGTCGACACGGCTCTCGTCGGGCTGCCCAAGTATGCCCGGGGCCTCGAAGGGTTCCTGTTTCCCGCCACGTACGAGGTCGAGCCCGGCGACAAGGCCGTCGACCTGCTGGCCGCGATGGTGGAGCGGTTCCGTGCGGCGGCGCGCAAGCTGAAGCTGGTGGAGAAGTCCGCGCGGGTGCATCTGACGCCACTGGAGGCCGTCACGGTGGCCAGCATGGTGCAGGCCGAGGGCGGAAGGGACGAGGACTATCCCAAGATCTCCAGAGTGATCTACAACCGGCTCCAGCGCGGCACGCCGCTCCAGATCGACAGCACCGTCCTGTACGCCCAGGGCAAGCGGACCCCGAAAGTCACCGAGAGCGACACCAAGGTCCGCTCACCGTACAACACCTACGCCCATACCGGGCTGCCGCCGGGCCCCATCGCCAATCCCGGAGAGAAGGCGCTGATAGCGGCCTTGCACCCGGCGAAAGGCGATTGGCACTGGTTTGTGACCACGGATCCGGCGCATAGAATCACCAAATTCACCAACAAAGAGAGCGAGTTCGTGAGATACCGGGAAGAGTTGAACCGTAACCTCAGGACGAAATGATGCTTGCCGGGACCCCCTTCGTCCCGCCGGGGATCTTCGAAATCCCCGTGCGGAACCCCCGAGCAGGGGGCCGCGCGCTCTTCCCGTCCTCTAGCATGGCTACCCAGAGTGATATCCGCCGGTCGTGGGTGCACGCCCGGCGGTCCCCCCGCTCGGTGACCCCCAACGGTTCGGCAGCTCCGCTTGACGCCGGGCCGGACGTACCGGGAGATTGGCCTGCGCACCTATGAACGATCTCGACATGGATTTCCTGCTAGGCGCCGAGGACGACGAAGGCTCCTCCCGGCGCCGCGCCCGCGGTAACGGCAAGAACGGCAGCCGCAGGCGCCGCAGGCGCCGAAACCGGGGCGGTTTCATCGCGCCGCTGCTGGCCTTCATCGTCCTGGCGGGCATTCTCGGCGGCGGCGGCTACTTCGGCTATCAGTGGATCAGTGGCGCTCTGGTGCCCGACGACTTCACCGGTCCAGGCAAGGGTGAAGTGACCGTAGAGATCAAGGACGGCCAGAGCGCCTCCGACGTGGCGGTGGAGCTGGAGCGGCAGGGGGTCGTCGCCAGCGCCAGAGCGTTCACCAACGCGATCGCCAACGCGAACAAGAGCGGCGCGCTCCAGCCGGGCCAGTACACCCTGCGCAAGGGCATGTCGGCCGCCTACGCGGTGACGATGCTCGACTCGGCCAACAAGCTGCTCGTCAAGATCACGTTGGAGGAGGGGCTGCGCCTCACCGACGTCCTCGCCCGGCTCGCCCAGAAGACCGACAAGCCGCTGAAGGACTTCGTCGCCGCCGCCAAGGACACCGGCGACATGGAGCTGCCCCAGTACGCCAAGGGCAAGCTCGAGGGCTACGCCTTCCCCGCCACGTACGAGTTCCAGCCGAAGACCACGCCGGCCGAGATGCTGTCGCAGATGGTCGACCGGTTCAACCAGACGGCGGACAAGGCCGACCTCGTGGGCGGCGCCAAGGCCCTGCGGCGCACACCCGCCGAGATCATCACGATCGCCAGCATCGTCCAGGCCGAGGCCGGCCGCTATGAGGACATGCCGAAGATCGCCCGCGTCATCTACAACCGGCTCGACCACCAGCCGGCGATGCAGCTGAAGATGGACAGCACGGTGTTCTACGGGCTGGGCAAGCGCGGCACGTCCGCGACGCACGCGCAGCTGCAGAGCACGTCCAAGTACAACACCTACAAATACCTCGGCCTCCCGCCCGGTCCCATCTCCAACCCGGGCGACCACGCGATCGAGGCGGCGCTCAACCCGGCCAAGGGCGACTGGCTCTACTTCGTCGCCACCGACCCGAAGAGCAAGATCACCAAGTTCGCCGTCACGGACGCGGAATTCCAGGTATTGCTCAACGAATACCGTAAGAACGGCGGCTGAGGCCTCGGGCTGGGCGGCGGAAGCCGGCCACGCCACCGGTCTCACCGTCCCGTAACGGTGCCCAGCCCTGTGCGGGCTCAGCGGCCATCTCCCTGGAGGCCCTGAGCCTTGTACGGCGACTGGGGCCTGCCGGGCATGCCGTACAACAGAGAAAGTCAGTAAGGGCTTTGAGAGGAGAAGCACGTGCGGGCAGGGGTGCTGGGGGCGCCGATCGGGCATTCGCTGTCGCCCTACCTGCATCGGGCGGCCTATCGGGCGATGGGGCTCGACGGGTGGCGTTACGAGGCCCTGGAGTGCGACGAGGCCCGGCTGCCCGGCCTGCTGCGGACGCTCAGGCCGCTACGCGGTGAGGTGCCGGGGGACGAGGGGGCCTGGGCGGGGTTGTCGCTGACCATGCCGCTCAAGCGGGCCGTGCTGCCGCTGCTCGACAGCGTTTCAGACCTGGCCGTGGAGGTGGGCGGCGCCAATACCGTGGTGTTCCGCGACGGCGCGAGCCATGGGGACAACACCGACGTCTACGGGATCGAGCGGGCGCTGGCCGAGGCGGGGGTCCAGGCGCCGAGGTCGGCGACCGTGCTGGGCGGCGGCGCCACCGCCGCTTCGGCGCTGGCGGCGCTGCGCGGTCTGGGGCTGTACTCCGCGACCCTGCTGGTCCGCGATCCCGCCAGGGCGGGGGAGACGGCAGGGGTGGCCGAGCGGCTCGGGGTGGCGCTGGCGGTGGAGACGTTCGACAAGCTCGACGTCTCGACGCGGGTGGATCTGGTGGTGTCCACGCTGCCGGGCGGCGCGGCCGACGCCTTCGCGGCGCGGCTGGCGGGGGTTCCCGCACTCTTCGACGTGGTCTACTCGCCCTGGCCGACCAGCGCGGCGGCGGCCGTCCAAGCTGCGGGCGGCACCGTGGTCGGAGGGTTCGCGATGCTGCTGCACCAGGCGGTGCGGCAGGTGGAGCTGATGACGGGCCGGACGGATGTGCCGGTGGAGGCCATGCGCGCGGCCGGTGAGGCGGAGATCCTCAGACGGGCGGCCAGTCGAACGGGTTGATCAACTGGACGTCGAGGCCCACGAAGTCCTTCACATTGCGGGTGACGAGGGTCCAGTCATGCGCGCGGGCGGTGGCGGCGATGAGGCCATCGACGATCGGGAGCGGCCGCACGGCATGCATCCGCCCCCATTCCTCGGCCACGGCGGCGGTGACGGGCAGCACCCGAGTCCTGAACTGGTGCTGGAGACGATCCAGCCAGGACTCGTAGCCACCTGCCTGGAGTGGGTCGCGGCGGCGCAGCAGCTCGACACCTTTGCGGATCTCGCCGAACACCATGACACTCACATAGAGGCTGGGCCCGGTGATGGTGTCGAGCCACCCCTGCACGCTGTCGTCTCTGACACGCTTGGTCATTTCCGACACGACGTTGGTGTCGAGAACGTAGCTCACTCGATGCCCTCGAAGTCGATGTCCCGCATCACGCTGCTCTTGTCGCGGGTAAGATCGAGCGCGCTCAGGTCGGGACCTGAGAGCAGGAATTCCTTGAAGTCGGGCTGCTCGCCCTTGAGCTGGCGGTATTCCTCCATGTCCAGGATCACCGCCACATCCTGCCCGTGCCTGGTGACGATCTGCGGTCCCTCGTCATGGGCCCGGCGGACGACCTCGCTGAAGCGCTGCTTGGCCTCCTGCAGCTGCCATTTGGTCTCTTCGAGCTGTTCTACGGTCATATGCCCGCCTTCTGGCTAGTTTTCTGGACAGAACTTTAGCGCAGAGACTCTGGCCAGCAGGGATGATTCGAGGAACTCTCGTGGTTGTGGTAACGTAGCTCACTGATCGGTCCGGCATGCCTTGCTGGACGCGCAAGCGGAGGTCTCCCTCCCACCTGTGTCACCGAGAGGTGGCCGGGTCCAGGATCACGCCGGACTTACTCCGGGGAGCTTACGGCCACGATGCCAATGAGCTCAGTGGCCCCGCATGCGCGACGTGCGGGGCTTTTCGCGTTTGCGCGGAGTTCCTCGGCACCGAGCACGTACGGGATCGCAAACCTAGGAGGCCCCATCAGCACTGAGCCCCGCATCAACGAGCGTATCCGAGTTCCCGAGGTGCGCCTCGTGGGCCCGAACGGCGAGCAGGTAGGCATCGTCTCCATTCATGATGCCCTCAAGCTCGCTCAGGAGGCCGACCTCGACCTGGTCGAGGTCGCGGCCACGGCTCGACCGCCCGTGTGCAAGCTCATGGACTACGGCAAATTCAAGTACGAGTCCGCGATGAAGGCGCGCGAGGCGCGCAAGAATCAGGCGCACACGATCATCAAGGAGATCAAGCTCCGGCCGAAGATCGACCCGCACGACTACGAGACCAAGAAGGGTCACGTGGTGCGGTTCCTCAAGGCAGGGGACAAGGTCAAAGTCACGATCATGTTCCGTGGTCGCGAGCAGTCCCGGCCGGAGCTCGGTTTCCGGCTGCTGCAGCGGCTCGCGGACGACGTCCAGGAGCTGGGATTCGTCGAGTCCCACGCCAAGCAGGACGGCCGTAACATGATCATGGTGATCGGTCCGCACAAGAAGAAGGCCGAGGCGAAGGCGGAAAAGGCCGCAGCCAAGGCCCAGCGTGGTGGCGAGGAGCCTTCCGCGGAGGAGTCTTCCGAGCAGGAAGCCTCCATACAGGAAGCGTGACCCGCGGTTCGGGTTAGCCTTAACAGCACACCCCGAACAGCCACCCCACCAGACGAAGACGCCGCGACCGGGTCGGCCAGCACCGGCCCGGCCACCGGCACGGACGAATTGAGGAGAGACGGCGAATGCCGAAGATGAAGACGCACAGCGGTGCGAAGAAGCGGTTCCGGCTGACGGGCACCGGCAAGCTCGTGCGTCGCCGTGCCAATCGCGCGCACTACAACGAGTGGAAGTCGTCTACGTTGACGCGCCGTCTCAAGAACGAAGTCGTCCTGTCCGACGCTGATTCCAAGAAGATCAAGAAGCTGCTCGCCAAGTAGCGCGACCCCCGGGGAGAAGAACATGGCACGCGTGAAGCGGGCGCTCAACGCCAAGAAGAAGCGCAAGGTCGTCCTCGATCGGGCTTCCGGTTACCGTGGCCAGCGGTCACGTCTGTACCGCAAGGCCAAGGAGCAGATGCTCCACTCGATGACGTACGCCTATCGGGACCGGAAGGACCGTAAGGGTGCCTTCCGCCGTCTGTGGATCCAGCGGATCAACGCCGCGGCCCGCCAGAACGGCATGACGTACAACCGCCTGATCCAGGGTCTGCGACTGGCCAACATTGAAGTCGACCGCAAGATCCTCGCCGATCTCGCGGTGAACGACAGCCAGACCTTTGCCACGCTCGTCGAGGCCGCCAAGAAGGCGCTGCCGGCGAACGTGAACGCCCCGGCCGCGAGCTGAGGCGATTGAGGACCGAGCCCGGCGAGGCTCTAGCCGAGGGCCCACCTGACGGTGGGCCCTTTGCTGTGTGCCCAGCCGGTACGCCCGGCCGTACAGACCATCAGGGGAGAGCATGGCGGGATCCGAGCTGACCAACGTGAAGTCGCCGCGCGTGAAGGCCGCCAGGAGGCTCGCCAAGCGCGCCTACCGGGAGCAGGACCGTAAGTTCCTGGCCGAGGGGCCGCAGGCCGTGCGCGAGGCGCTCAAGCTCGACGGGGTGACGCTGGAGCTGTTCGCCACCGCCGAAGCCGAGCTCCGCCACTCCGAGCTGATCACCGACGCGACGCTCAAGGGCATCCCGATCCACCGGGCCAGCGGCGAGGTCATGTCGGAGCTCTCCCAGACCGTGACCCCGCAGGGGCTGCTGGCCGTCTGCCGGCTGGTGCACGTGCCGCTCGACGACGCCCTGTCCGGCGAGCCGCGCCTGGTCGCGGTCCTCGCGCACGTGCGCGACCCCGGCAACGCGGGCACCGTCATGCGCGCCGCCGACGCCGCGGGCGCCGACTCCGTGATCTTCACCGACGCTTCGGTCGACCCGTACAACGGCAAGTGCGTACGCGCCAGCGCCGGCAGCCTGTTCCACCTGCCCGTCACCATCGGTGCACCGGTGACCGCCGCCGTGCGTCAGCTCAGAGAGCGCGGACTGCGCGTGCTGGCGGCTGACGGCGCGGGCAAGCACACGCTCGACGACGTCGACCTGTCGGGCCCCACCGCGTGGATCTTCGGAAACGAGGCATGGGGCCTGCCCGAGGAGGTTCTCGCCGAAGCCGACGATGTGGTCAGAGTGCCCATCTACGGACAGGCCGAAAGCCTCAACCTGGCCACCGCGGCCGCGGTATGCCTTTACTCCTCCGCGAGGGCTCAGCGAGTGTCCTAGGCGGCTGGAAACCCGCTATTGTCGGCCTTGTAGGCGGAGGAGGCGAGTTCGTGCACGGCGCAGACACCGATGGTCGAGTGGTCGCCTCCGCGTGCACGATAGCCATCGACGATCTTCCCGACGGCCTCATCGTGTCCGACAGATTCGGCCGCGTGCTGGCCGTCAACCGGGCCGCCGCGCGGCTCACCGGCGTCACCGCCGAGCGCGCGGTCGGCAAGGACATGAACGAGGTGTTCCCCTTCCGCGACCACGACGGCCGCGAGTGGTGGAAGGCCCTCGACCCCGAGGGCGGCCTGCGCACCCGCAGCAGGGTGCCGGAGCGGCCGCTGCACCTGCCCGGCGGGCAGGAGCTCTACGTCGCGGCCCGGCTGTCCCGCGAGCCCGAGCGGTGCGGCGACGTCGAGCGGGTGACGATCACCCTGCGTGACGGCGGCGCCCGCGCCCGGCTGGAGCGCAGCCGCGCCGACCTGGTGTCCACGGTCGCCCACGAGCTGCGCTCGCCGCTGACCAGCGTCAAGGGGTTCACCGCGACCCTGCTGGCCAAGTGGACCCGCTTCACCGACGAGCAGAAGCGCGTCATGCTCGAGACCGTCAACAACGACGCCGACCGGGTGACCAGGCTGATCACGGAGCTGCTCGACGTCTCCCGCATCGAGTCGGGCCGGCTGGAGCTGCACCGCCAGGTCGTCGACGTGCCCGCCAGAGCGCGGCGCATCGTCGCCGGCCGCGTCGCGGCGGGCGAGGCCGAGGGCCGCTTCCGCCTCGTCGCCGGTGACGACCTCCCCGAGATGTGGCTCGACCAGGACAAGATCGACCAGATCCTCGGTAACCTGATGGAAAACGCGGTGCGCCACGGACGCGGCACCGTCACCATAGAGATCGAGTCCGTCGGATGGGGAGTTGCCGTGTCGGTGCGCGACGAGGGCGAGGGCATCACGCCCGAGCTGGCTCCGCGCGTCTTCCGGCAGTTCTGGCGCGGCAACAGCCGCCGGCGCGGCGGCACCGGGCTCGGCCTGTTCATCGTGAAGGGCCTGGTCGAGGCGCACGGCGGCACGATCATCGTGCAGCGCGCGCCCGAGGGTGGGGCGGAGTTCCGATTTACCGTGCCCACCGGCACCCCTGACTTCGCCACTGTGTAGCCCCTGCGGCAGGCGGGCGCGAGTCGGGCCCGGTGGGCGGATCCCACTAGACTCTGTCAAGCTCAAGCCCTGGATACGGAGCTCACTCTTGTCTGACTACGACCCCGTCGAGGTGACACCGTTGCATGCCGACGAGGTGTCCCGCATGGAGGCCGACGCCCTGGCGGCGATCAAGACGGCCGGCGATCTCGACGCACTCAAGCAGGCGCGGCTGGCCCACGCCGGTGACCGCTCGCCCATCGCGCTGGCCAACCGCGAGATCGGCGCCCTGCCTCCCGCGGCCCGTGCCGAGGCCGGCAAGCGCGTCGGCGGCGCCCGCAAGGCGATCAACGAGGCGCTGGCCGCCCGGCAGGCCGAGCTGGAGGCCGAGCGCGACGCCCGGGTCCTCGTCGACGAGGCCGTCGACGTCACCCTGCCGTGGGACCGGCAGCCGCTCGGCGCCCGCCACCCGCTGACCACCATGCAGGAGCGCATCGCCGACACGTTCGTCGCGATGGGCTACGAGGTGGCCGAGGGTCCCGAGCTCGAAGGCGAGTGGTTCAACTTCGACGCCCTCAACATCGCCACGGACCACCCGGCCCGCTCCGACCACGACACGTTCTTCGTCGAGTCCACCGAGTCGGGCATGGTGCTGCGCACCCAGACCTCGCCGGTGCAGATCCGCGCGCTGCTGCAGCGGGGCGCGCCGTGCTACGTCATCTCGCCGGGCAAGGTGTTCCGCACCGACGAGCTCGACGCCACCCACACCCCCGTCTTCCACCAGGTCGAGGGCCTGGCGATCGACGAGGGGCTGACGATGGCCCACCTCAAGGGCACGCTCGACCGGTTCGCCGAGGTCATGTTCGGCGAGGGCATCTCCACCAGGTTCCGGCCCAACTACTTCCCGTTCACCGAGCCGTCGGCCGAGATGGACCTCAAGTGCTTCGTCTGCCGCGGCGCCTCGGCGGTCCCCGGCAACCCGCCGTGCCGCACCTGCAAGTCCGAGGGCTGGATCGAGTGGGGTGGCTGCGGCATGGTCAACCCGCGCGTGCTGATCGCCTGCGGCGTCGACCCGTCGACATACTCGGGCTTCGCCTTCGGCATGGGCATCGAACGTACGCTGATGTTCCGCCACAACGCTGAGGACATGCGCGACATGGTCGAGGGAGACGTGCGCTTCACGCTTCCGTTCGGAATGGAGATCTGATGAAGGTCCCGCTCTCCTGGCTGCGGGAGTACGCCGATCTCCCGGCGGTCACCGCCCAAGAGGTGGCCGACAAGCTCACCGCGGCAGGGCTCAAGCTCGAGTCGATCAGCTCGCACGGTCACGACGTGAAGAACGTCGTGGTCGGCGAGGTGCTCGAGATCGAGGAGCTGACCGGTTTCAAGAAGCCGATCAGGCACTGCAAGGTCGAGGTCGGGGAGGCGATGCCGCGCGAGATCGTCTGCGGCGCCACCAACTTCGCCGCCGGAGACCGTGTGCCGGTCGTCCTGCCGGGTGGCGTGCTGCCCGGCGGCTTCGAGGTCGGCTCGCGCAAGACGTACGGGCGGCTGTCCGAGGGCATGATCTGCTCCGAGCGCGAGCTCGGCCTCGGCGACGACCACGGCGGCATCATGGTGCTGCCCCCCGGCACGCCGATCGGCGCCGACGTGGTCGAGCTGCTCGGTCTCCGCGACGACGTGATCGAGCTGGAGATCACCCCCGACATCGGCTACGCGCTGTCGATCAGGGGCGTGGCGCGCGAGGCCGCGACCGCGTTCGAGGTCCCGTTCCACGACCCGGCCGACGTCGAGCTGCCCACCGCCGACGAGCAGGCGTGGCCCGCCTCGATCGGCGACCCGGACGCCTGCGACAGGTTCGTGCTGCGCGAGGTCACCGGCTTCGACCCCGCCGCCCAGAGCCCGCTCTGGATGCGCGTACGGCTCACGCGGGCCGGGATGCGGCCGGTGTCGCTGGCCGTCGACATCACCAACTATCTGATGCTGGAGCTCGGCCAGCCGCTGCATGCCTTCGACCGGGCCAAGCTCACCGGCGAGATCGTCGTACGCAGGGCCGTTCAGGGCGAGACCCTCGAGACGCTCGACCACGTCACCCGCAAGCTCGACCCCGACGACATCCTGATCACCGACCAGTCGGGCCCGATCTCGATGGCGGGCACGATGGGCGGGCTGGAGACCGAGATCTCCGGCGCGTCGACGGACATCGTCATCGAGGCCGCGCACTTCTCGGCGACCGGCATCTCCCGCGAGTCCCGCAGGCACAACCTCGTGTCCGAGGCGTCCAAGCGGTTCGAGCGCGGCGTCGACCGCGAGCTGCCGCTGGTCGCCTCGTGGCGGGCCGTGCGGCTGCTGGCCGAGCTGGGCGGCGCCACCGTACGACCGGGCCTCACGCACGCCGAGGTCGACGTCGCGCCGGCCCGCATCGCGATCCCGGCCGGCCATCCGGGCGACGTGGCCGGTGTGCCCTACGCCAAGGAGACCGTCGTACGGCGGCTGGAGCAGGTCGGCTGCGTCGTGACCGACGGCGACGACCCGGCCGTGCGCACGGGCGGCGTCGACCCGACCGGGGTCGTGACCGGCGGCGAGCTGGCGGCCAAGCTGGCCGTCACCGGCGACGACATGATCACGGTCACCCCGCCGTCCTGGCGGCCCGACCTCACCGACCCCAACGACCTGGCCGAAGAGGTCATCCGCCTCGAAGGCTACGAGCGCCTGCCCTCCATCCTGCCCAAGGCCCCGGCCGGAGCCGGGCTGACCGAGGGACAGCGGCTGCGCAGGCGCGTCGGCAGGACCCTGGCCGCCGCCGGTTACGTCGAGGTGCTCGCCTACCCGTTCATCAGCGAGGGCGACTTCGACGCGCTGCAGCTGCCCGCCGACGACGCGCGCCGCCGCGCGCTGCGGCTGGCCAACCCGCTGGCCGAAGACGAGCCGCTGATGCGCACGACGCTGCTGCCCGGGCTGCTCAAGACCCTGGTACGCAACGCCGGGCGCGGCTTCACCGACGTGGCGCTGTTCGAGTCGGGACTGGTCTTCCGGCCCCGCGAGGGAGCGCCGGCCACCGCGCCGGTGCTGCGTGTCGAGGACAGGCCGAGCGGCGACGAGCTGGCCTCGATCGCCGCCGCTCTGCCCGACCAGCCGCACCGGGTCGCGGTCGTGCTGGCCGGCGAGTTCGAGCGGTCCGGCTGGTGGGGTCGCGGGCGCCAGGAATGCTGGGCCGACGCCGTACAAGCGGCCCGGCTGGTGGCGGCCGAGGCGGGAGTCGAGCTGTCGGTCATCGCCGACCAGCACGAACCCTGGCATCCCGGCAGGTGCGCCGCCCTCTACGTCGGTGACACGCTCGTCGGCCACGCCGGTGAGCTGCACCCGCGCGTCGCCGAGGCCTACGGGCTGCCGCCGCGTACCTCGGCGATGGAGCTGGAGCTGTCCAAGCTGGAGTCGGCCATGCCCGGCCCGGCCGAGGCGCCGGCCGTCTCGTCCTACCCGGTCGCTACCCAGGACGTGGCGCTGATCGTGCCCGACTTCACGCCGGTCGCCGACGTGGAGGCGGCGCTGCGTGACGGGGCGGGAGAGCTGCTGGAGTCGATCCGGCTGTTCGACGTCTACGCGGGGGAGCAGGTGGGCGAGGGGCACAAGTCGCTCGCGTACACGCTGCGCTTCCGCGCGGCCGACCGCACGCTGACGGTGGAGGAGACGACGGCGGCTCGCGACGCCGCCGTGGCCATGGCCGCCGACCGCGTCGGCGCCCAGCTCCGCAGCGCCTGACCACCTGTTACGGCCGCGTCCGATGGCCGATCGCTGTTCCGAGGTCCGGTACGGTCCGCCGTGCCGGACCTCACGCGTGAAAGGCCGGAGATGAGGCATCTGCTGGTGTTCGCCGAGCGCGACGACGCCGAGGAGGTCGCGGAGGCGCTGGGCGAGCGGTTCCCCGCGCTGGGGATACCCCAGGTCGTGCGGGAGACGCTCGCCGGCGAGGACGACGCCGAGGACGCGCAGTGGCTGGTCGTCCTGGAAGGGCTCGACGAGGACGGCCTGCCGGAGGTCGACGCGCTCGTGGAAGACCACGACGGCTGGCGCGAGCCGGGCTGACCCGCGCCGCCGCCAGTGGCGTCGGGCGGAGAGCTGGGCGCAGCGGCGTCAGAGCGTCAGGCGGGGAGCTGGGCGGCTCGGCGGGCCTTTTCGGCCAGGGCGTGCTCGTCGGTGCGCGAGTCGTACCGGCGGAACTTCGGCAGCACCGCCGCAAGCCCCGCCACCGCCGCGACGCACAGCACGCCGCCCGCTCCCAGGGAGAATCGGGCGCCACCCACCTGCGCCATCAGCCCGGCGCGCGCGTTGCCGAGCATCGGCCCGCTGGCGTAGGACAGCAGCTCGATGCCGGCCAGCCTGCCCCGCAGCTCGTTGGGGATCGTCTGGTTCCACATCGTCATGCGGAAGATAGCGCTGATCATGTCGGCGGCCCCGGCCAGCGCCAGGCAGAAGAAGATCGCCCAGACGTTCGGGATCGCCGCCGCCAGTGCCATCGCGGCACCCCACAGCGTCGCCGCGATGATCACGCCCAGGCCCTGCCGGTGGACGCGCGCCGTCCAGCCGCCGGTCAGCGAGGCCACCAGAGAGCCGACCGCACCCGCCGAATAGAGCAGGCCGAGTGCCTGGGGCGCGCCCAGCTGGTCGGCCAGGAACGGGAACAGCGCCGTCGACATCGCGAACAGCATCGCGGCGATGTCGACCAGGTAGGTGCCGATCAGATCGCTGCGCCCGGCCGCGTAGCGCACGCCCTCGACCAGCGAGCTCAGCGACGCGGGCGCGGCGTCCTCGGCGGGTGGCACGGCCTTGATCCGCCAGAGCAGCACCAGGGACAGCACGAAGCTCACCGTGTCGATGCCGTAGGCGACGGCCGTGCCGAACGCCGTCACCAGCAGCCCGCCGAGAGCCGGGGCGACGATCGCGCCGAGGTTCCAGCGCAGGCTCGCCAGCACCGCGGCCGCGCCGAGCTGGTCGTGCCTGACCACCTGCGGGATCAGCGCCTCCAGGCTGGGCCGTTGCAGGCACGCGACGCCCATGGCCAGCGCGCCGACCACGTAGAGGACCCAGGTCTGCGGGTGGGGGAGGAGCGAGTTGACCATGAGCAGGCCCGAGGTCACCATCAGCCCCAGCTCGCTGAGCAGGATGACCGTGCGCCGGTCGAGCGCGTCGGCGATGGCGCCGCCCCACAGCCCGCACACCACCATCGGCACGAACTCGGCCAGGCTCACCAGACCGACCGCCACGTAGGAGCCGGTGAGCTCCTTCATCTGGTACGGCACGGCCACCATGGTGATGAACGTGCCGAACATCGTGATGACACCCGAGGCCATGAGCAGCCGATAGTCTCGCGAGTCGCGCAGCGGGCCCAGATCGGGCACCAGCCCGCGAAGCAGGCGTTTCAGTTGATCGGCCACAGGGTGTGATTCTGCGCTGCGGCCCTCGGCACGGGCAAGCGGTTTTCCTCCGGCACCCGGCTGGGCCCCCGGAGAGAACTCCGGGGGCCCAGGGAGACATCGGCGTTTTCAGGCGGCGGGCACCTTGTCCAGGAAGCCCAGGACCCGGGCGATCCTGCCGTCCGCGGCCAGCTGCACCACGTCGAACCCGACCACCACCGGCTCCTCGCCCGCCGGGCCCAGGTGCCAGGTGAACCTGGCGATGTCGTGGTGGGCGTCGTACACCTCGCCGGGGCTGAACACGAAGCCGGGGAACATGCCCTGCGCGCCCTCGATCAGCGCGGCGAGCCCGGCGTGACCGGCCACCTCGGCCAGCGGGTCGGTGTACGTGGCGTCCTCGGTCCACAGCGCGGCCACGGCCTTGGCGCGGGCGTCGGCGTCGGTCTCGTTCCAGGCGGCGATGTAGCGGTCGACCAGCTCGTTGCTCATGATTTTTCTACCTTTCAGATGATTTTTCGACTTAAAACTGGGGGCTAGCGGAGCCGACGGAGGCCCACGATCTGCAGCTCGGCGAAAACGCCGACCACGAGGGCCTGGGCGATCGCCCACACCGCGCCGATCGTGGTGAACTCCGCCGCCCCGGTGACCACGGCGAGCACGCTGCCCAAGGTCCAGACGACGTTGAGCGCGATCACGGCCTTGGTCGCGGCCGGGTTGATCACACGGCGGCTGGCCAGCAGGCCGACCGCCGCGCCGTACACGAGAAGGAAGACGCCGATCTCCCTGAGCAGCCCCGCGTCCGGACCGAGCAGATCGCTCGCGGGACCGGCGGCGGCGAGGTAGACCAGCCCGTTGACACCGGTGACGACGGCGTCGAGAACCAGCGTCAGGCGCAGGAATTTGGCGTGGTCGGTCATGGTGAGAACGGTCATTTCGGCGCTTCCTTCCAGGGGTTTCGTTCGGACATGAGAAACATGTCAGCCGGGGTGGGGGCGCCGCGATTACGCCTGAGGTAATGCGGGCGCTTATCTCCCGCTCCACCTGGGATGAAAGCGCAAAAAACGGCATCCCCGGCAAGATCTTTGGGGATCGACGCCGCATGTCGCCCACGGGCGCGGCATAGTGGTCAGCCCGGCAAGGGGCGGTGTTTCCCCAGGTCGGAGCGATGGGGGGTCGCAGTGGGTCTGTGGCGAAAAATCAGGAAGACGGGGCGGATGGCCGAGCCGCCGCTGGAACGTGCCAAAAGTCCGGGCGTGCCGGAACTGGCCGGGTCGGTGCAGATCCGCCACGTCGACGCGGGCTCGTGCAACGGGTGCGAGGTGGAGATCGCCTCGGTGTTCGGACCGGTGTACGACGCGGAGCGCTACGGCGCCCGGCTGGTCGCCTCGCCGCGGCACGCCGACGCGTTGCTGGTCACCGGGCCGGTGACGCGCAACATGGAGATGGCGCTGCGCCGCACCTACGAGGCGGTGCCGGAGCCGCGCCGGGTGATCGCGCTGGGTGACTGCGCGCGTGACTGCGGGGTGTTCGCGGGCGCGTACGGCGTGGCGGGCGCGGTCGGCGACGTGGTGCCGGTCGACGTCGAGGTCCCCGGCTGCCCGCCGCCACCCGAGGCGATCATCGAGGCGCTCCGCGGGATGACCGGTCGATGACCCTCTACGCGTGGGCCCTGGGCCTCTGCCTGGCCGCCGCCCTCGTCGCCCTGCTGCCCACACGTGCGCCCGCCGTCCTGCGGCCCACAGGCGCACCCGCCGCCGGGGGCGCGGTGGCGGAGCGAGTGCGTGCGGCGACTCCGACGGTGGGAGCGATCACCGTGGTGGGCGGTGCGGTCACTGCGGCGGCCGGGGCCCTGGCGGCCGTGGCGGGGGTGCGGGCGATGCTCGGCCACGGCTGGTCGGCCTGGCTGCCCGACCTGCTGCCCCTGGGCGGCGTACGGCTGGCGCTCGACCCGCTCGGCGGCCTGTTCACCGCCGTCACGGGCGGGGTGACGGTGTGCGCGGCGATCCACGGCATCGGCTCCGGCCCGGCCAGGGCCACGCGGGTGGTCGTGCCGCTGTTCGTGGCCGCCCTGCTGCTGGTGCCCGCGGCCGACGGGGTGGGCGCGTTCCTGTTCGGCTGGGAGCTGATGGCGATGACCTCGCTCCTGCTCGTGCTGGCCGAGCACCGCGAGAGGCCGTCGGTCAGGAAGGCCGCGCTCTGGTACGCCGTCATGACCCACCTCGGCCTGGTGACGATCCTGTGCGGCCTGTGCTATCTGGCCGCCGGAGCCGTGGGCGACGGCTTCGACCAGCTACGCGTCGCCGAGCTGTCGCCTGCCGCCAGGAATGTGATCTTCCTCACCACCCTGGCCGGGTTCGCCGCCAAGGCCGGCATCGTGCCGCTGCACGTGTGGCTGCCCAGGGCCTACCCGGCCGCCCCCGGCCACGTGTCGCCGCTGATGAGCGGCGCCATGGTCAACATGGGCGTCTACGGCGTCGTCAGGGTCGGGCTCGACCTGCTGCGCGGCGGTCCCGTCTGGTGGTGGTGGATCGTCCTGGCACTCGGCGCCCTCTCGGCGCTGTACGGCGTGCTCCACGCGGCCATGGCCACCGACCTGAAACGGCTGCTCGGCTACTCCTCGACCGAGAACATGGGCCTGGTGCTCATCGGCGTCGGCGCGGCCGGCTTCTTCGCGGCCGACGGCGCCGGCCCGCTGGCCGCCCTCGCCCTCACCGCGGCCCTGCTGCACGTGGTCAACCACGCCGCCTTCAAAACGCTGCTGTTCCAGGCGGCCGGCTCGGTCCAGCGGGCCACGGGCACCAGGGATCTGGACGCGCTCGGCGGCCTGCGCACCCGCATGCCGTACACCACGGCGCTGTTCGCCATCGGTGCCCTGTGCGCGTCGGCGCTGCCGCCCGGCAACGGCTTCGTCAGCGAATGGCTGCTGCTGCAGAGCCTCATCCACGCGCTGCCCGCCTCGGGCGTGGCGGGCGCGGTCACGATGCCGCTGGCCGTGGGCGCCATCGCGCTCACGGCGGGGCTGGCCGTGGCCACGTTCGTGAAGGCGTTCGGCGTCGGCTTCCTGGCCCGCCCGCGCGGTCCGGGCGCCGAACGGGCGGCGGAGAGCCCGCGTACGGCGATCTACGGGATGGCGCTGGCCGCGGCGGCCTGCCTGTTCCTCGCGCTCAACCCCACGCTGGTGCTCCCCGCGCTCACCGAGGCCGTCACGGAGGTGATCCCCGCGGGCCGGCCGGTCACGGGAGAGGTGACGCTCCGGCTCACCACGATCACCGGCTCGATCTCGCCGATCCTCATCGCGCTGGCGCTGGCCGGAGCCATGGTGGCGGTGCCGGCGCTGGTCGGCGCGGTGGCCACCCGGCGCGTACGGCGGGCGGCGCGCCTGTGGGACTGCGGCGCGGGCCCGGTGTCGGCCCGCATGGAGTACACCGCCACCTCCTTCGCCGAACCCCTCCAACGGGTCTTCGTCGACGCCCTGCAACCGGAGAGCGCCATCGACGTGACGGCCGTCAAGGAGTCGGCCTACCTGGTACGGCGGGTCCGGTTCCGGGCCAGGGTGCCCGACCGGGTCGAACGACGCCTGTACGAGCCGGTGCTGGCCGCCGCGGTCCGGCTCGGCACAGGCGCGCGCCGGCTCGCCGACGGCAGCGTCCACCGCTACCTGTCCTACGGCTTCTACGCGCTGACCGGCGTGCTGATCGTGCTGGCGGTGATCTCGTGATCGCCATGGTGCTGCAACTGCTCGTGGTGGCCGCCGGAGCACCGCTGCTCGTCGGCCTGATGCGCCAGATCAGGGCCCGCCTGGAGGGCCGCGCGGGCGCCGGGGTGCGCCAACCGTGGCGCGACCTGCGCAAACTGGTCCGCAAGGAGGCCATCGCTCCGCACGGCACGGGCTGGCTGTTCAGGGCCGCGCCGCCGCTGCTGGCCGGGACCACGCTGGTGGTCGCGGCGGCGGTGCCGCTGGTCACCGCCGACTCGCCGCTCGACGGCGTCGCCGACCTGTTCGCGGTCGCCGCGCTGCTCGCGCTCGGCTCGGTGGCGCTGGCGCTGGGCGGGCTCGACACGGGCACCGCGTTCGGCGGGATGGGCGCCAGTCGTGAGATGACCGTGCTCGCCCTGGTCGAGCCGACGATCCTGCTGGCGGTGTTCGCGCTGTCGATCCGGGTGGGCACCACCGACCTCGGCGCGATCGTCATCGCCACCGCGAGCAGCCCGCTGTCGCTCATCTCCCCGGTGAGCCTGCTCGCCGCCGTCGCGCTCGCGGTGGTCACCATCGCCGAGTCGGGCCGGATCCCGGTGGACAACCCGTCGACCCACCTGGAGCTGACGATGATCCACGAGGCGATGATCCTCGAGTACGCGGGCCCGGACCTGGCGCTCATCGAGTGGGCCTCGGCGATGCGGCTGACGGTCATGCTGGGGCTGTTCGCCGGGCTGTTCGCGCCGTTCGGCATCGCCACCGCGGGCGCCGGGCCGATCGCGCTGCTGGTCGCCGTGGTGGCGTTCGCCGTGAAGGTGGCGCTGCTGGGCGGCGTGCTGGCGGCCGGCGAGGTGTTCATGGCCAAGCTGCGCCTGTTCCGCATCCCCGAGCTGCTGGCCGGCTCGTTCCTGATGGCCCTGCTGGCGGTCGCCGCCTCCTTCTTCCTGGCGTGAGTGAGATGACTGATCCCCTGTACGTGCAGACCCTCGACCTGGCCTGCGGCGCCTTCCTGCTGACCGGGGTGCTGGTCCTGTGGCGGCGCGACCTGGCCGCGATCATCTGGCTGTTCGCGCTGCAGGGGGTGGCGTTGGGCGCGCTGATCGCGGTCAGAGGGCTGCACGAGGCCGACGTGGAGCTGACCGTGCTCGGCCTCGGGGTGGGGCTGCTGCGCGCGGTGCTCCTGCCGTACCTGATGCGGCGCGCGCTGGCGGCCGGCGAGGAAGGGCGCGAGGCCCGGCCGCACGTCAGCGTCGCCGCGTCGCTGCTGGTCACGGCCGTCCTGACGATGATCGCGTACGCGGTCTCCCAGCCCCTGGTACGGCTGGCGCCCACCCCCGCCACGCAGGCCGTGCCGATCGCGCTGACCGTGCTGCTGGTGGGCTTCTTCGTGCTGGTCACCAGGAGGCGGGCGCTGTCGCAGGTGGTCGGGTTCCTGCTGATGGACAACGCCATCACCGCCGCCGCGTTCCTCACCACCACCGGGGTGCCGCTGGTGGTGGAGCTGGGCGTCTCCCTCGACGTGCTGCTGGCCGTACTGGCGCTGCAGGTTCTGACCACCCGGATGCGGGCCGCGTTCGGCGGCACCGACCTCGACGAGCTACGGGAGCTGCACGACTGATGATGATCGTCCCGGTGGCGCTGCCGCTCGCGGCCGCCTGCCTGTATGCCCTGTTCGGCTGGAACCGCGTGACGGCCTGGCTCGGCGCCCTGTCCGCGGGCGGGCTGCTCGCCGCCGCCATCCTGCTCGCGCGGGCCGGTGAGGGGAGCGGGCTGTGGGGGCTGTTGCGGGTGGACGCGCTCAGCGCGTACATGCTGATCGTGATCGGCGTCGTGGCGCTGCTGGCGATGCTGGCCAGCCCCGGCTACCTGCGGGCCGAGGCGGTCGCCGGACACGCGGGGCCGGCGGCCGCCCGCCGCTACGGGATCTTCACCCAGTGCTTCGTCGCGGCGATGGCGACGGCCGTGCTCGCCGCCAGCCTCGGGATGCTCTGGGTGGCGGTGGAGGCGACCACGATCCTGACCGCGTTCCTGGTCGGGCACCGCCGCACCAGGAAGGCCACCGAGGCGGCCTGGAAGTACGTGGTGATCTGCTCGGTCGGCATCGCGCTCGCGCTGCTCGGCCTGGTGATCGTGCACTACGCCGCCGTACACGCCGGGCTGTCCACGCGCGAGGGGCTCGACTGGGTGTCGCTGGCCGGGCACGCCGGGCGGCTCGACCCGGGGGTGACGCGGATCGCCGTGGTGCTGCTGGTGCTCGGTTTCGGCACCAAGGCGGGGCTCGCGCCGCTGCACGCCTGGCTGCCCGACGCGCACAGCCAGGCGCCCGCGCCGGTATCGGCGCTGATGTCCGGGGTGCTGCTGTCGGTGGCGTTCTACGCGATCCTGCGGGTCAAGGTGATCTCCGACGGGGCGCTCGGGCCGGGGTTCTGCCGGCTGCTGCTGATCGTGGTGGCGCTGGCGTCGCTGGCCGTGGCGGCGGCGCTGCTGATCGGGCAGCGCGACTTCAAGCGGATGCTGGCCTATTCGAGCATCGAGCACATGGGGCTGATCGCGCTCGGCGCGGCCATCGGCAACGGCCTGGCACTGGCGGCCGTACTGCTGCACATCCTGGGGCACGGGCTGGGCAAGTCGGTGCTGTTCCTCGGCTCCGGGCGGATCCAGCAGGCGGCCGGGAGCAGCCGGATCGACGAGGTACGCGGGCTGGGCGGGCAGGCGCCCGGACTGGCCACGATCTTCGGTCTCGGGCTGCTGGCGCTGCTGGGGTTGCCGCCGTTCAGCCTGTTCGCCAGCGAGCTCGCAATCGTACGGGCGGGCTTCACAGCCGGGCTCGGATGGGCGGTGGCGCCCGCGCTGGTGCTCATGCTGGTGATCGTCGCGGGAGTGGGCGGGACGGCCGGCCGCATGCTGCTCGGCCAGGCGCCACCGGGCGCGGCGGGCGGGCTGGCGATCCGCCTGCGGGGAGCGGGAGTGCCGCTGGTCGCGGGGCTCGTCGCGTGCGCGGCGCTCGGCGTGACGCTGGGGCCGCTCCGGCCGCTGCTGGAGTCCGCGGCCACCATCGCCACCATCGGACCGCCGGCCGGCCCCGTGGGAGGCGCGCGATGACCGCTGTGATCGGAGGAGAGCCGACGGTCGCCGACATCGAGCCCGGCGAGCTCGTCGAGCGCGCCGCCGAACTGTTCGCCCTGGGGCACCGCGTCGCGCTCGTCGCCGCGCACGCCGAGGACACCGGCTTCCGCCTCGTCTACCTGTTCACCGCCGCCCGCCCGGCGCGGCGGGCCGAGCTGCACGTACGCCTGACCGAGCCCGCCGTCCCCAGCCTGGCCGCGCTCTCCTTCCCCGCCGGGCGCTTCGAACGGGAGATCCGCGACCTGTACGGCATCACGCCCGAAGGCCACCCCCTGCCCCAGCGCCTGGTCAGGCACCACCACTGGCCCCGAGGCTGGTACCCGATGCTCCCCGACGCGGGCCCGCCACCGTCGTTCGGCGACCCCGAGGGCCCCTACCCGTTCGGCGATGTGGAAGGCGACGGCGTCTACGAGATCCCGGTCGGCCCCGTGCACGCGGGCTGCATCGAGCCGGGCCACTTCCGCTTCTCGGTGGTCGGCGAGACGATACTCAAGCTCAAGGCCCGCCTCTGGTTCGTGCACAAGGGCCTCGAACAGCTCTTCGAGGGCCGCCGCCCGGAAGACGGGCTGGCGCTGGCCGAGCGGGTCAGTGGCGACACCTCGGTCGGCCACGCCCTGGCCTACTGCCTGGCCGTCGAGGAGGCCACCGGCACGGCCGTCGATCCCGACTCGCAGCGCGCCCGAGCGGTGCTGCTGGAGCTCGAACGCCTCTACAACCACGTCACCGACCTGGGCGCGCTCTGCAACGACGTGGCCCACAGCGTCCTGCAGGCCCACTGCGGAAGTGTCCGCGAACACCTGCTGCGCATCAACGCCGAGGTCACCGGCCACCGCCTGCTACGCGGCGCGATACGTCTCGGCGGCGCGGAGCCGCGGGCCATGCCCGACCCGGTCAGGCTGGCGGCGCTCGGCGCCGAGGTGGCCGAGATCGCCGGCCTCGCCCTCGGCCACGGCGTGGTGTCGGACCGGTTCACCGGCACCGCCGTGCTCACCGAGCGGGCCGCCGCGGACCTCGGCACGCTCGGCTACGTGGCCAGGGCCAGCGGGCTCGACATCGACGCCCGCCGCGACCACCCGTTCATCGACCTGGGCCCGTTCCCGGTGGCGACCCGGACGGGCGGAGACGTGCTGGCCCGCTTCCAGGTCAGGGCCGACGAGATCGCCGCCTCGATCGGGCTGATCGACCGGCTGGCGCACACCTCGGCTGACTGGAGCCTGCCGGACGGGCGGCGCGGCTCGGGCGTGGGCATCGTCGAGGGCTGGCGCGGCACCATCGTCCACCGCGTCGAGCTGAACGGGGACGGGAGGCTGGCCAGAGTGAAGATCGCCGATCCGTCGTTCTTCAACTGGCCCGCGTTGCCGGTCGCGCTGGGCGGCGCGATCGTGCCCGACTTCCCGCTGGTCAACAAGAGCTTCAACCTGTCCTACGCGGGCAACGATCTCTAGCCGCCCAGCACCTCACGGCGCAGGTGGGTCTTGAGGATCTTGCCGCCCGGGTTGCGCGGCAGCTCCGAGTCCCTGAACCAGACGTGAGACGGGATCTTGAACTTGGCGATGCGCTCCACCAGGAACGACTGGAGCTCCTCAGAGGTGGTCGAGGTGCCCGGCTTGAGCCGGACCACCGCGCCCACCTCCTCGCCCAGCTCGTCGTGGGGGATGCCGATCACCGCCGCGTCGTCCACCGCCGGGTGCTCGAACAGGGCCGCCTCCACCTCGGCGCAGTAGACGTTCTCGCCGGCCCTGATGACCATGTCCTTCGCCCGGTCCACGATGTAGACGAAGCCGTCCTCGTCGATCTTGGCGAGATCTCCGGTGTGCAGCCAGCCGTCGACGAAGGTCTGCGCCGTCGGCTCCGGCTTGTTCCAGTAGCGCATGATGACGTTCGGGCCGCGTACGCACAGCTCGCCCACCTCACCGCGCGGCAGCTCGTCACCCGTCGGGGCGACCACCCGGACGTCGACCACGGCCGTGGGCAGGCCGATGCTGTCGGGCCTGGCCTGGTAGTCGGGGCCGCCGTTGCCCACCGCCAGGCCGGTCGTCTCGGTCATGCCGTAGCCGTTCGACGCGGCGCGGTCGGGCAGGTTCTCGCCGATGCGCGCCAGCAGCTTCGGCGGAGCCGGTGCCCCGCCGTAGCCGAGGGTGGTCAGCGACGACAGGTCGTACTTGCCGAAGTCGGGATGGGACATCAGCTGCCACGCGTTGGTCGGCACGCCGATCATCGCGGTGATCCGCTCGCGTTCGATGAGCCGCAGCGCCTGCTCGGGGTCCCACTTGTACATCAGGACCAGCCCGCCGCCCGCGAACATGGTGGTGGTCAGCGCGGAGAAGCAGCCGGTGACGTGGAACAGCGGCACGGTCAGCAGCGTCACCCGGCGCGCGCCCGCCGCCGCGGCGGCGTCCTTGCCGGCCAGCGCGACCGCCCGCATCAGCCCGTAGGCGACGGTCATCGGCGACTGGCCCAGGTTGCGGTGGCTGCCCAGCGCCCCCTTGGGATGCCCGGTGGTGCCGGAGGTGTAGAAGATCGTGGCCGGATCCTCGGGGGAGAGCTCGACGTCGGGCAGCGTCACGTCCGCGCTGACCTCGCCCAGCACGTCGTCGAACGAGCGCGCGCCCTCGGGCGCCTCGCCCCTGGCCACGATCATCGGCACGCCGGTGGCCGCAAGCCTGACGGCCCGCTCGCCGTCCGCGATCAGCACCTTGGCGTCACAGTCGCGCACGCCGTACGCCAGCTCGGGCTCGGTCCACCAGGCGTTGAGCGGTACGGCTATCGCCCCGGCCGCGAGCGCGGCGGAGAAGGCCACCACCCACTCCGGGTAGTTGCGCATGGCCACGACCACCCGGTCGCCCTTGGCCACGCCGTACTCCGTCACCAGGCGGTTCGCCAGCGTCGCCGCCCGCCGGAAGTGCTCCTCGAACGTGATGTGCTCGTCCTCGTAGACGAGGAACTCCTTCTCGCCGTGGAACCTGCTCATCTCCAGCAGGGCGCGGAAGTGGCCCGGAGCGTGCTTCCAGGTTCGTACGCCGCTGTCGCCGATCTCCTCCATCTCGAAAAGCTGGCCAGGACCAGTGAGCTGGGCTTGGACCTGGGCATGAGAAAGAGTCATGCGAAGCACTCCCACAGTGGACGGCAATCCCGGATAAATCACAGTACCGACCGGTAGGTACGTCGCGCTAGAGCGCGAAATCCGGGCGAAACAGGCGATTTACCGTCTCGGTATGTGAGCGCAATGGCGCGCCCAGGTTGCGTGTTCATCCTCTGGAGGGCATCATCGTCACAGTAAGAGCATGAGTTGAGATGCATAACTATGCAGGAGGTTCGGGATGAGAGCGGCGATCGCGGGAGCCAGCGGCTACGCGGGCGGTGAGCTGCTCCGCCTGCTGCTCGCGCACCCGGAGCTCGAGATCGGCACGCTCACCGCGGCTTCCAGCGCGGGCAGCGCGCTCGGCGCCCACCAGCCACATCTCCCGCAGCTCGCCGACCGGATCATCGAGGCCACCACCCCCGAAGCGCTCGCCGGGCACGACGTGGTCTTCCTGGCCCTGCCGCACGGCCACTCCGCGGCCGTCGCCGCCCAGCTGCCCGAGGACACGATCGTCGTGGACTGCGGCGCCGACCACCGGCTCACCGACCCGGCCGCCTGGCAGGAGTTCTACGGC
This sequence comes from Nonomuraea sp. NEAU-A123, assembly GCF_018603905.1. Lineage (GTDB taxonomy): Bacteria > Actinomycetota > Actinomycetes > Streptosporangiales > Streptosporangiaceae > Nonomuraea. The sequence goes on along the minus strand of NZ_JAHFZZ010000009.1, from coordinate 15,952 downwards.
GGCGAGCACGCCGGCACCTGGCCCTACGGCCTGCCCGAGCTGCCCGGCCAGCGCGAGGTGCTCAAGAGCGCCAAGCGGATCGCGGTGCCCGGCTGCTACCCGACCTCCGTCATCCTCGCCCTGCTGCCCGCCTTCGCCGCCGGCCTGGCCGAGCCCGACGTGGTCGTCGTCGCCGCCAGCGGCACCAGCGGCGCGGGCAAGTCGCTCAAGCCCAACCTGCTCGGCAGCGAGGTCATCGGCTCGGTCAGCGCGTACGGCGTGGGCGGCGTCCACCGGCACACCCCGGAGATGGAGCAGGCCCTCGGCACCGTCGCGGGCACGCCGGTCCGTGTGTCGTTCACCCCCACGCTGGCCCCGATGAGCCGCGGCATCCTGGCCACCTGCTCCGCCCCCGCCGCGCCAGGGCTGACCAAGGCCGCCGTGCGAGAGGCGTACGAGAGCGCGCTGGCCAAGGAGCCGTTCGTCACCCTGCTGCCCGAGGGCACCTGGCCGGCCACCGCGATGACCTACGGCGCCAACACCGCCGCCCTGCAGGTGACGCTCGACGAGCGCGCCGGCCGCCTGGTCGCCGTCATCGCCATCGACAACCTCACCAAGGGCACGGCCGGAGGCGCGATCCAGAGCGTGAACCTCGCACTCGGCCTGCCGGAAGAGCTCGGCCTTCCCCTGACAGGAGTTGCTCCGTGAGAGAGCGCAACGTACGAATCGATATGCAGGTGTGTCCGGCACTCACGGAGGAGGCCGCATGAGCGTGACCGCCCCCTTGGGGTTCAGAGCCGCGGGTGTCGCCGCCGGCATCAAGTCCGGCGACGCGCGCGACCTGGCCCTGGTCGTCAACGACGGTCCGAACCACGCCGCGGCCGGTGTCTTCACCGCCAACCGCGTCAAGGCCGCCCCCGTCCTGTGGTCGCAGCAGGTCCTGCGGGGCGGGCGGGTCCGGGCGGTCGTCCTCAACTCGGGCGGCGCCAACGCTTGCACCGGCCCCGAGGGCTTCCAGGACACGCACGCCACCGCCGAGAAAGCGGCCGAGGTGCTCCAGGACTCGGCGGGCGAGATCGCGGTCTGCTCGACCGGCCTGATCGGCGAGCGGCTGCCCATGGAAGCCCTGCTGGCCGGCGTGGAGGGCGCCGCCGCGCAGCTGTCCCGCGACGGCGGCCTGGCCGCGGCCGACGCCATCCGCACCACCGACACCGTCTCCAAGATCTCCTTCAAACGCGGCGGCGGCTACATGGTGGGCGGTATGGCCAAGGGCGCGGGCATGCTCGCCCCGGCCCTGGCCACCATGCTCTGCGTGATCACCACCGACGCCGACCTGAGCGCGGAAGAGCTCGACGCCGCGCTGCGCGAGGCCACCTCCAAGACCTTCGACCGGCTCGACGCCGACGGCTGCATGTCCACCAACGACACCGTCCTGTTGCTGGCCAGCGGCGCCTCCGGGGTCAAGCCGGACCTGGCGGAGTTCCAGCAGAAGGTCACCGAGGTCTGCGCCGACCTGGCCAGGCAACTGCTGGTCGACGCGGAAGGCGCGTCCAAGGCCATCGCCATCGAGGTGGTCGGCGCCGTGTCGGAGGACGACGCGGTCAAGGTCGGCCGTGCCGTCTCCCGCTCGAACCTGCTCAAGTGCGCCATCCACGGCGAGGACCCCAACTGGGGCCGCGTGCTGGCCGCCGTCGGCACCACCGACGCCGTGTTCGAGCCCGACCGGCTGAACGTGGCCATCAACGGCATCTGGATCTGCCGCGGCGGCGCGGTCGGCGACGACCGGACCAAGGTCGACATGCGCCCCCGCGACGTGACGATCACCATCGACCTGTCAGCCGGCACCCATTCGGCCACCGTCCACACCACCGACCTGACCGCGGACTACGTCCACGAGAACTCGGCGTACTCCTCATGAGGACCATCACCGCCCACACCAAGGCCGACACGCTCATCGAGGCCCTGCCCTGGCTGGCCCGCTTCCACGGCGCCATCGTCGTCATCAAGTACGGCGGCAACGCCATGATCGAGAAGTCGCTCATGGAGGGCTTCGCCGAGGACATCGGCTTCCTGCACTACGCCGGCCTCCGGCCGGTCGTGGTGCACGGCGGCGGCCCGCAGATCAGCAAGCACCTCGACCGGCTGGGCATCGAGTCGACGTTCACGGCGGGGCTGCGGGTCACCACACCCGAGGCCATGCAGGTGGTCCGAATGGTGCTGGTCGGCCAGGTCAACCGCGACGTCGTCGGCCTGATCAACAGGCACGGCCCGCTCGCGGTCGGCATGTCGGGCGAGGACGCCCACCTGTTCACCGCCGAGCGCAAGCACGCGCTCGTCGACGGCGAGCTCGTGGACATCGGCCAGGTGGGCGAGATCGTCAGGGTCGACCCCGGCGCCGTGCAGGCCATGATCGACAATGGCCGCGTCCCCGTCGTCTCCAGCGTCGCCCGCAGCGAGGACGGGGAGATCTACAACGTCAACGCCGACACCGCGGCCGCCGCGCTGGCCGTCGCCCTCCAGGCGGAGAAGCTCATCGTCCTCACCGACGTCGAGGGCCTGTACGCCGGCTGGCCCGACGACACCGACGTGATCGACAAGCTCGACGGCGCCGCGCTGGAGGCCATGCTGCCCTCACTGTCGAGCGGCATGAAGCCGAAGATGGAGGCCTGCCTGACGGCGGTCCAGGGCGGCGTGCCCCAAGCGCACATTCTCGACGGCCGGGTGTCGCACTCGCTGCTGCTCGAGATCTTCACCGACCAAGGAATCGGAACCATGGTGATGCCCTGATGAACCTTCGTGACAGGTTCGAGCAAGCCTTCATGCCGAACTACGGCGTCCCGCCGATCGCCCTGGCCCGAGGCGAGGGCACCCGCGTGTGGGACGTGGACGGCAACGAATACCTCGACTTCATCGGCGGCATCGCGGTCACCTCGCTCGGCCACGCCCACCCGGCCCTGGTCGAGGCGGTCTCCAAGCAGGTCGCGACGATCGCGCACACGAGCAACCTGTTCCTGCACGAGCCGGAGGTGCTGCTCGCCGAGAAGCTCCTCGGCCTGCTGAACGCCCCCGGCCGCGTCTTCTTCGCCAACTCCGGCACCGAGGCCAACGAGGCCGCCTACAAACTGGCGCTCAAGTACGGCAGGCGCGACGGCCGCACCTACTTCGTCGCCGCCGAGAACGGCTTCCACGGCCGCACGATCGGCGCGCTCTCGCTGACGGGCAAGAAGTCGATCCGCGACCAGTTCGGGCCGTTCCCGGTCGAGGTCCAGTTCGTCCCGTACGGTGACGCCGCCGCCCTCAAGGAGGCCGTGACCGGCGACTGCATCGCGGTGTTCCTGGAGCCCACCCAGGGCGAGGCGGGCGTGGTCCCGCCGCCGGACGGCTACTTCGCGGCGGCCCGCGAGATCTGCGACTCGACCGGCGCGCTGCTGGTCGCCGACGAGATCCAGTCCGCGATCGGCCGCACCGGGCACTGGTTCGCCCACCAGGCCGACGGTGTCATCCCCGACATCCTGACCCTGGCCAAGGGCCTGGGCGGCGGCCTGCCGATCGGGGCGTGCGTCGGCTTCGGCGACGCGGGCCGGCTGTTCGACAAGGGCGACCACGGCTCCACGTTCGGCGGCAACCCGGTCTCGTGCGCCGCGGCGCTGGCCGTACTCGACAACCTCGACCTCGACCACGTGAAGACGATCGGCGCCCGGCTGCGGACCGGCCTCGAAGCGGTCGGCCACCCGCTGCTGAAAGGCGTGCGCGGGCGCGGCCTGTGGCTGGCCGCCGTGCTGACCGAGCCGGTCTCCGGCAAGGTGCAGCAGGCGGCGGCCGACGCGGGCTTCCTGGTCAACGCGCTGCAGCCGGACGCCATACGGATCGCGCCGCCACTGGTCGTGACGGCCGAGCAGGTCGACGCGCTCGTCGCCGCCTTCCCTGGGATCCTGGCCGAGGCGGCGAAATGAGGCCCGGCGCGGGCACGGCGCCCGTCAGACCCGGCGCGGACTCGGCGCAAATCAGACACTTCCTGCGAGACGACGACCTCTCGCCCGCCGAGCAGGCCGACGTGCTCGACCTGGCCGCCGCGATGAAGAAGGACCGCTACGGTTACCGCCCCTTCGACGGGCCGCAGACCGTCGCCGTCCTGTTCGACAAGCCCTCCACCAGGACCCGGGTCTCCTTCGCCGTCGGCGTCGGCGAGCTGGGCGGGATCCCGCTGGTCATCGATGGCGGCAACTCCCAGCTGGGCCGGGGCGAGCCGATCGAGGACACCGCCAGGGTGCTCGAACGGCAGGTCGCCGCGATCGTCTGGCGCACCGGCGGCCAGGAGCGCATCGAGGCCATGGCGGCCGGCACCACGGTGCCGGTGGTGAACGCGCTGACCGACGAGTTCCACCCCTGCCAGATCCTCGCCGACCTGCTGACCGTCCGCGAACGGTTCGGCAGGACGGCCGGGCTGACGCTCACCTACGTGGGCGACGGCGCCAACAACATGGCCCACTCCTACCTGCTGGGCGGCGCCACGGCCGGCATGCACGTGCGGATCGGCGCCCCGGTCGGCTACCAGCCGGACGCCGTCGTCCTCGACCGCGCCGCCGCCATCGCCGCGAAGGCCGGCGGCTCGGTGATCTCGCTGACCGACCCGGCCGCCGCCGCCCAGGGCGCGCACGTCGTCGCCACCGACACCTGGGTGTCGATGGGCCAGGACGGCAAGGACGAGCGGGTCCACGCGCTCATGCCGTACCAGGTCAACTCCGAGCTCATGGAGTACGCCGCGCACGACGCGATCGTGCTGCACTGCCTGCCCGCCTACCGCGACTACGAGATCACCGCCGACGTGCTCGACGGCCCGCGCAGCGCGGTGTGGGACCAGGCCGAGAACCGGCTGCACGCCCAGAAGGCGTTGCTCCACTGGCTGGCGAGCAACCCATGACGATCCCGATGACCAAGGTCGCGCGGCAGGCGAAGATCACCGAGCTGCTGCAGCGGCAGGCCGTCCGCTCCCAGCCGGACCTGGCCAAACTGCTCGCCGAGAGCGGCGTGGAGGTCACCCAGGCCACGCTCTCCCGCGATCTGGACGAACTCGGCGCGCTCAAGCTGCGCGCCGAGGACGGCTCGCTGGTGTACGCGCTGCCCGGTGAGGGCGGCGGCCGGATCCGGCTGGCCAGGCTGGGCACCGGCGAGTCACCGGCCGCCCGGCTGCACCGGATCGCCGAGGAGCTGCTGGTCTCCGCCGAGGCGTCGGCCAACCTGGTCATCGTCAGAACCCCGCCGGGCGCCGCCCAGTTCATGGCCTCCGCCATCGACCACGCCGACTGGGAGTCCATCCTCGGCACGGTCGCCGGCGACGACACGATCCTCGTCATCAGCCGCGATCCCCAGGGCGGGCACCACGTGGCCGAGGCGCTGCTGAGGGTCGCGGCCCGACGCGCTTAGCCCGTTTTCTGAAGAACTTGGAGAAACTCATGACGCAGAGAGTGGTACTCGCATTCTCCGGAGGTCTCGACACCTCCGTGGCCATTCCGTTCCTGGCCGAGAAGATGGACGCCGAGGTCATCGCCGTCGCCGTGGACCTGGGACAAGGTGGCGAGGACATGGAGGTGATCCAGAAGCGGGCCATGGACTGCGGAGCGGTCGAATCCGTCGTCGTGGACGCCAAGGAGGAGTTCGCGGCCGACTTCTGTGTGCCCGCGCTGCAGGCCAACGCCCTCTACATGGACCGCTACCCGCTGCTGTCGTCGCTGTCGCGGCCGCTCATCGTCAAGCACCTGGTGACCGCGGCCAAGCAGTTCGGCGGCACGATCGTCTCCCACGGCTGCACCGGCAAGGGCAACGACCAGGTACGGTTCGAGGCCGGCCTGGCCGCGCTCGCGCCCGACCTGAAGGTCGTCGCCCCGGCCCGCGACTTCGCCTGGACCCGCGACAAGGCGATCGAGTTCGCCGAGCAGAAGGGCCTGCCGATCGAGACCTCCAAGAAGAACCCGTTCTCCATCGACCAGAACCTGTGGGGCAGGGCCGTCGAGACCGGCTTCCTCGAGGACATCTGGAACGGCCCCACCGAGAACGTCTACTCCTACACCGCCGACCCGGCCGTCACCCGCGACGCCGACGAGGTCGTCATCACCTTCGAGCAGGGCGTCCCGGTCAAGCTCGACGGGCGGTCGCTCACGCCGTACCAGGTGATCGACGAGCTGAACACGCGCGCCGGCGCGCAGGGCGTCGGCCGGATCGACATGGTCGAGGACCGGCTCGTCGGCATCAAGTCGCGCGAGGTGTACGAGGCGCCCGGCGCGATCGCGCTGATCACCGCGCACATGGAGCTGGAGAACGTCACCGTCGAGCGTGACCTGGCCCGCTTCAAGCGCGGCGTCGACCAGCGGTGGGGCGAGCTCGTCTACGACGGCCTCTGGTTCTCGCCGCTCAAGACCGCCCTGGACGCGCTCATCGCCGAGGCCCAGAAGCACGTCAGCGGCGACGTCCGGATGACCCTGCACGGCGGCAAGGCGACCGTCACCGGCCGCCGCTCCGAGCAATCGCTGTACGACTTCTCGCTGGCCACCTACGACACCGGCGACACCTTCGACCAGTCGCTGGCCAAGGGCTTCGTTCAGCTCTTCAGTCTGCCCTCCAAGATCGCCGCCGCGCGAGACGCGAAGCAGGGCTGATGTGCACTATGGTCGCGGGGGACGATAAGGAGATGACGGTGAGTGATGGCAAGCCGATGCGGCTGTGGGGCGGGCGCTTCGAAGGCGGCCCCGCTGACGCGCTGACCCGGCTGTCGGTGAGCGTGCACTTCGACTGGCGGCTCGTGCCGTACGACCTGGCGGCGTCCAGGGCGCACGCCCGGGTGCTGCACAAGGCGGGGCTGCTGAGCGACGACGAGCTCGATCGGATGATCGGCGCGATCGACGACCTGGAGCGCGCCTGCAAGGCGGGCGAGTTCCGGCCGACGGTCGCCGACGAGGACGTGCACACCGCGCTCGAACGCGGCCTGCTGGAGCGGCTCGGCTCGCTCGGCGGCAAGCTGCGCGCCGGCCGGAGCCGCAACGACCAGATCGCCACCGACCTGCGCCTCTACCTTCGTGATCATGCTCGCACGATCGTCTCCCGGCTGGTCGAGCTGGAGACGGCGCTGATGGCTCAGGCCGAGCAGCACGCCGACACCGCGGCGCCCGGCATGACCCACCTGCAGCACGCGCAGCCGGTCTCGTTCGGCCACCAGTTGCTCGCGCACGTGCACGCCTTCGCCCGCGACATCGACCGGCTCACCGACTGGGACCGGCGCGCGGCCGTCTCGCCGCTCGGCGCCGGCGCGCTCGCGGGCTCGTCGCTGCCGCTCGACCCGCAGGCCGTGGCCGCCGAGCTGGGCTTCTCCTCCGCCGCGCCCAACTCCATGGACGCGGTGGCCGACCGTGACTTCGCGGCGGAGTTCCTGTTCGACGCGGCCCTGATCGGCGTGCACCTGTCGCGGCTCGGCGAGGAGATCGTGCTCTGGGCCTCGCAGGAGTTCCGCTGGATCGAGATGGACGACGCCTACTCCACCGGCTCGTCGATCATGCCGCAGAAGAAGAACCCCGACGTCGCCGAGCTCGCGCGCGGCAAGTCGGGACGGCTCATCGGCAACCTCATGGCGATGCTCACGACGCTCAAGGGCCTGCCGCTCACCTACAACCGCGACCTGCAGGAGGACAAGGAGCCGGTGTTCGACTCGGTCGACACGCTGCTGCTCGTCCTGCCGGCGATGGCCGGCCTGGTCGCCACCATGCGGGTCAACACCGCGCGCATGGAGGCATCGGCTCCCGACGGCTTCGCGCTCGCCACCGACCTAGCCGAGCTGCTCGTCCGCCGCGGCGTGCCGTTCCGCGACGCGCACGAGGCGGTCGGCCACCTGGTGGTGTGGTGCCAGGTCAACGACAAGGACCTGGGCGATCTGACCGACGACGAGCTGGCCAAGGTGTCACCGCACCTGACGCCCGACGTCCGTGACGTGCTGAGCGTGCCCGGCGCCCTGGCCGCCCGCAAGTCCCACGGCGGCACCGCACCCGACCGGGTCCGTGACCAGCTCGTCGCGCTGCGCGAAGCGGTCGACGCCCAGGCGGCGTGGGCCGCGGGCGCCTAGCTTCCGCATGCCTTCCGGGATCCTGTGCTCGGCGCCGCTGCCGCGGCGCTTCTTCGACCGGCCGTCGCACGAGGTCGCGCCCGACCTGCTCGGGCGTGTGCTCGTGCACGGTCCGGTCGCGGTCCGGCTCACCGAGGTCGAGGCGTACGGCGGGCCCGGCGAGGATCCGGCGGCCCACACCTACCGGGGACGGACCGCCAGGAACGCGGTCATGTTCGGGCCACCTGGGCACCTGTACGTGTACTTCACCTACGGCATGCACTTCTGCGCGAACCTGGTGTGCCTGCCGGAGGAGTTCGGGTCGGCGGTGCTGCTGCGCGCCGGTGAGGTGGTGGCACGGGCCGACCTGGCCCGGTGGCGCCGCTCAGGCGGCGGCTTGGGCGACGGTGGCCCGGACGGTGGTGGGTTGGCCGGCGGAGGCTTGGGTGCACCTCGGCGTAAGCCGATCGCGGACCGCGACCTCGCTCGCGGGCCCGCCCGGTTGGCGGTCGCGCTCGGGTTGGCGCGCGAGCACAACGGGCTCGACGCCGTCTGGGAAGGCTCGCCGGCCGGGCTGCCCCAGTTCCCCGACCCGACCCCAGCCCAGGACGGCGGCCGGCTCGACCATGCGACCGGGCCCGCCGGCCACCCTGACCATGCGGGCCGGCTTACGGGCTTCCCCAAGGGGACCGCGGCCGTGCTCGAAGGGTGGCCACCCGAGGCGGACGCGATCAGGTCTGGGCCGCGCACCGGGATCTCGACCGCCAAGGACACGCCCTGGCGGTTCTGGATCGACGACGACCCGACCGTCTCGCCGTACCGGCCTCACACCCCGCGCCGCCGCAGCGCCGCGGCCACCTCGGTCGGGGAGGTCCCCAGATCGTGAGCACTGAAGATGTGCAGGTGGTCGCCGGTGTCGATCTCCAGCATCTCGCTGCGCAGACCATACCTCCTGCGTACGTCCACCTTGACGTCCTCGATCGCCTCCCACGGCACGTGCCGTCGGCCCGCGAAGCCGTGCACCACGGTGATGCCGCTCTCGTCGGCCGCCAGCCGTACCGGGACCAGGACGTCACGGAGTCCCATGGCGCCCACCAGCACGGCCGCCGGAATGGCCAGTATCACCCCCCGCACGTCATCCTGGACGTACCAGAACAGGGCGAGACCGGCACACGCCACAGCCCCTAGGATCTTGAAAACAGCCAGCTCGCGACGGACCTTCCACATGGCGACAGAGAGTATCCAAGTGGCGGTCATCCGGCGTGATCCGGCACTCTGTAACCAACTCGACGTCTCCTGGAAAGCCAGCACCGTGACCGACATTCTCGATGAGCTCGAATGGCGCGACGTCCTCGCGCAGACCACCGACATCGACGCCCTGCGCGGGGCGCTGTCGAAGGGTCCGATCACGGTTTATGCGGGCTTCGACCCGACCGCGCCGTCCCTGCACATGGGCAACCTGGCCACGCTGCTGATCCTGACCCGCTTCCAGCGGGCCGGCCACAAGCCGATCGGCCTGGTCGGCGGCGCCACCGGCCTGATCGGCGACCCCAGCGGGCGCAGCACCGAACGCGTCCTCAACACCACCGAGGTCGTCGAGGAATGGGTCTCCAGGATCCGGGTGCAGGTGGAGAAGTTCCTGACCTTCGACGAGGGACCCGCCTCGGCCGAACTGGTCAGCAACCTCGACTGGACCGCCGAAATGTCGGCCATCGACTTCATGCGCGACATCGGCAAGCATTTCCCCGTCAACCGGATGCTCGCCCGCGAGTCGGTGGCGGCCCGGCTCGGCGGTGAGGGGCTCAGCTACACCGAGTTCAGCTACCAGATCCTGCAGGCCAACGACTACCTGGAGCTCTACCGGCGCCACGGCTGCACGCTCCAGATCGGTGGCAGCGACCAGTGGGGCAACATCACGGCCGGCGTCGACCTGATCAGGCGCGTCGAGGGTGGCCACGTGCACGCCCTGACCGGCAAGCTGATCACCAAGGCCGACGGCACCAAGTTCGGTAAGACCGCGGGCGGGTCGATCTGGCTCGACGGGGCGCTGACCTCTCCCTACGCCTTCTACCAGTACTTCCTGAACGCCGACGACCGCGACGTGGTGCGCTTCCTGAAGGTGTTCACCTTCCGCGAGCGCGAGGAGATCGAGGCGCTGGAGAAGGCGGTCGCCGACCGCCCGTTCGCCCGCGAGGCGCAGCGGACGCTGGCGGAGGACCTGACCACGCTCGTGCACGGCGCAGGCGAGCTCGCGGCGGTCGTGGCGGCGTCCAAGGCGCTGTTCGGCCAGGGGTCCCTCGAAGAGCTGCCCGGGGCGACGCTGGCGGCGGCGCTGGCCGAGGTGCCGAAGGCGACGGTTGCGGCCCTCGGGGCGCCGTTCGTGGACCTGCTGGCGGACAGCGGCCTGGTGGAGTCGAAGTCGGCGGCCAGGCGGGCGGTCAAGGAGGGCGGCGCCTACCTGAACAACGTCAAGATCACTGACGAGTCGTACGTACCGGAGGCATCGGACCTGCTCCACGGGCGGTTCATGGTGCTACGGCGCGGCAAGAAGGCGGTCGGCGGCGTCGAGGTCGGCTGACCCGCCCGCGGGCCATGCCCTGAGCGCGACGGGCCTTCCTCGGAACGGAGCGGCTTTGCCGAGACGGAGCGGGGCCTTCCCCGGAACGGAGCGGGCCTTTCCCGGAGGGGGAGGGCCCGCTACTTGCGGGTAAACAGAGCCACGGTGAGGCCGGGCGTATCCGCCGAGTGCCAGGCCCCGGCCTGCTCGTACCCCGCCTCCTGAACCGCCTTCACCCGCGGCAGCTTCTGCCCGGCGGACTTGACGCCGCGCCACACGACCCAGACCCGCTCCCAATCGGCCAGCGCGGCGGTGACGTCATCGCGCTCCGGAAAGCCGAACCCCTCCGCCTCCGGTTCGGGCCCCAGCCGCAGCGGGTCGGCCGGCGTCGTCCCGTTGTCGTAGTAGTCGAACCCCGCCCGCACAGAGCTCTGCCCGAACACGATCGCGTCTCCCGGCCGGGCGTCCACCTTCCGCACGGCCCACGGAAAGTCCTCGAACCGCCCGTTGGCCTCCCGAACCTCCGCATGCTGCGGCAAGCCCACCACCACGGTGACCACCACCAGCCCGCAGCAGGCCACCACCCCCGCCCGCGGAACACTCGCCACCGCGATCCCCGCCAGCAGCGCCAGAGCGGGCGCGGCGACGAACAGGTACCGATCCACGTAGACCGGCGTCACCAGGTGCGACACGGCCAGCAGCAGGACGGGCGGCAGCACCAGCCAGCCCAGCAGCGTCCCCGCCCACGCCCGGTTCCGCAGCAGCACCACACCGGCCAGCGCCACCACGAACAGCAGCACCCCCACCTCGGTGCCCCCCGCCACCATCTTCGGGAACTTCAGCAGCACCTCCGCCCCCCGCTGCGGGATCCAGCTGATCGCGTGCCGCTCGCCGTACCCGATCAGACCGAGAACGAGCGCGGGCAGGCAGCCAACGGCGATTGCAGGCGCCCACCTCAGGAGCACGGTACGGCGGGGCAGCAGCGCGACGGCGGCGATCAGTTGGGCCGGCAGCACGAGCACCGCGAACAGATGCGTGCAGCAGACCAGCCCCACCGCCGCCCCATAGAGCAACCGGGGGGCGCGTTCCGTCTCCTGTGCGCGCGTGGCGCGGTGGAGGGCCCAGAACGAGAAGACCACCGCCGCGGCAGCGGGTGCGTACGAGCGGGCGAAGGCGCCGTAGTACGACACCGACGGCAGCGCCGCGAACAACGCGCCGGCCGTCACCCCCGCCCACGCGCTGTGCAGCCGCCGCCCCAGGTCCACCAGGAACCACGCGGCGACCCCGATCGCCAGCGCCGACGGCAGCCGCAGCCACAGCTCCGTCGTCCCGGCCTGCACCCAAAGCTGCATGAACAGGTAGTACGGCAGGAAATGACCATCGATGTGCCGCGCCAGCTCCCACAGCCCCGGCAGCGACCGGGACGCGGCGCTGATCGTGGCCAGCTCGTCACCGTTCAGCGAGGCGGAACCCGAGCCGGTGAACGCCACGATTCCGGCGATTCCGGCCATCCACCATGGGCTTGACCTGCGCTGACGTATGGCCGGCCGGGCTGGAGGGGCGAGGGTGGAGGCGGTGGTCACCGGGGCAGGATACGCGCATAAGCTCGGATTTATGCCTGAAGTGATCGTGTTCGACCTGTACGGGGTAATCGCCCGTGTTCAGACGGCTGAGGCCAAGCAGGGCCTCGTCGACCTCGCAGGGGTTTCGGGGGAGCGGTTCTGGGAGGCGTACTGGGGGTGCCGGCCCGAGTACGACGCCGGCCAGGACGCCAAGGCGTACTGGGCCGCGGTCGCCGGACGGTTGGACACGCGGTTCGCCGACGTGGGCGCGCTGATGGCGGCCGACCTGGAGAGTTGGTGTCACGTGGACGCCGAGATGGTCGCCGTGGTGCACGAACTGGCCGACCGGGGACGAACGCTGGGGCTGCTGTCGAACATCATCGCCGACCTGGTGCCGGTGTGGGAGGCGCGGCATGGTGACTGGCTGGGGCGGTTCGCATCGCTGACGTACTCGTGCGAGATCGGGGTGGCGAAGCCGGATCGGCGCGCTTACGAGATCTGCGCGCAGCGGCTGGGTGTGGAGCCGGGGGAGGTGCTGTTCTTCGACGACAACGAGGTCAATGTCGTGGCGGCGCGGGAGGCTGGGATGGCGGCGGAGCTGTTCACCTCCCCGGCCCAGGTACGCGCGCTCACGCTCACCGCCCTCTGACCGAGGACCGGGATGGCCGCCTCAACGAGCGATCTTGACGTCGGTCGCCAGCTCGAGATCTCGGTGCGTGCCTCGAGATAGGGCTTGCCCTTTGCCTGTGCAGCTCTGGGGTGATGTGCTTGCTCAGCACCTCACCCCAGCTCGCCGGGCAGCACCATCCGCCCCGCATCCACCACTCGGACATCGACAGCTCCTCCCGCATCGGGCCGTCGAGGTCGACAGCCACTCGCTCGCCTTCCTCGAGCCGAGGTCGACAGCCACTCGCTCGCCCTCACCGGGCCGGGATGGACGGCCACCTCGCTGCCCCTTACTGCGCCGGGATCGACAGCCACGCCGCCGGGTTGGTGCTCGAGTTGGCTGGCCTACCGCCCGGGCCAGGGCGGTCGCGCGCGGTCGTACGTGCCGACCGCTACACACGTATACGCACACAGCGGTTCGGTGCCGCGCCCAGCTAGAGACCCGCGGTGGCGTGGTGCGGCTGGTCAGGCCGCGTCAGGTCGCCGAGCAGGGCGATCCGTTCGCGCCGCAGTAGCCGGGGCGTCGCCAGGTCGCCGGTGAGCTCAACCAGCACCGCGCACCCGCAGTAGTGGTCACGCACTCCGAGAGCCACCCGGGCCGTGGCGGCCACTTCCGGGCTTCACTGACTGGTCGTACGTGTCGGCCGGGCGACAATGACCACCCGCCGCTCCGCGTCTCCCACCGGCGGGTCGTACGGCAATCCGTAGCGGGTGGCGAGCACATCGAAGAAGTCACCCGACGGGTCCGGGTCGATCCGCTCCACCACGGCGCGGATCTCCAGGTATCGGTATGGCTTGTCAGGATCGTTGATGGAGACCGCCAGATCACCATTTTCCACGACATTTCGATACTTCTGGCGGTCTGTGGTGGTCGTGAAGCGCAGGTACTGCCCGTCCCACACCGTCCAGACGGGGTTCACGTGTGGCTTCCCGCCGGGCCCGATGGTGGCCAGGTGCGCGAACAGTGGCCGACTCAGCAGGTCCAGGTGGCTCTCAGGGATCACTTTCCGGCTCCTCATTCCAGTTGTACGGCTTCGGCACACTATCAAAGCTTTGATAACAGTCAAGGTTGGATTGCTTGTACCATCTCTTGGCATGGGAATGCCCGCGGAGGAACGTCTCGGCCTCGACATCAAGCGGGCCGAACAAGAACTCATCGCCGCCAAGCAGATCGCGGTCAGGCCCGCCGGGTTGACGGTCCCGCAGTACGCGACGCTTTACGTGTTGGCCGCCAATCCCGGCATCTCGGCCGCCGCCCTCGCCCGAGCCTGCCTGGTGACCCCGCAGGCGATGACGGTGGTGCTGAAGAACCTCGACGCGCGCGGACTGGTGGAGCGTACGCCGCACCCATGGCACCGCAACGTCCTGGAGACCCAGCTCACGGCCGCCGGCCGCATCGCGCTGGAGGCGGCGGACGAGCGGGCGGTACGGATAGAGCAGGCGATCGCGGACGAACTCACCACAGAGGAGCGAGACACCCTGCGATCCCTCCTCAGCCGGTGCGGCGCGGCGATCGAACGGGCATCCACACAACTGTGAATGCCGAGCTCACCTGTAGGGCTCGGTCGTCGCGCCAGGTGCCATGGAGCCCGGCCATACCCCGACACCTTGACCTCGCCAACTGCCTCGGCGCCTGGTCAGATTCCGTACACCTGGCTCTCGTCAGGTGCCTCGGCGCCCGGCCACATGGCCCCCGCCATCTTGGCAACCCCGCTCCGGTCAGCCCGGTACGCCCACGCCAGCCCATGACCCGCTACCTCGCCAGCCGACTTGTCGGCCAGCGCGCACCAACGCCGGTCCGCTAGCTACGCCCACGCCGGTCGGCTGCGCCCACGCCCCATGCCCCTCGTCACTCGCTACCTCGTCTGCCCGTGCCTCGTCCAGCGCGCACTACACCAGTCCGTCACTGCCGCCAGCGCAGAAACCGGGTCTCCATTTCCCATGTCTGGTTGCTCGGCCCACCCCGTGTGGCCTCCCCCGGTGTACTCGCACTCGGCGTCCGACCTTCACGCTTGGCTTCCGGGAGTGCCCACAAACCCGGCTGCCTCGCCTCCGCGGCCGATATGCCGGAGCCTCCGCAACCCGGCTACCTGACCTCCACGTTCGCCTCCCGAACGCCCGCATTCGGCTGCCGACCGCCTCGGGCGGCACGCCGCAGTACACCCATCCAGCGCTCCGGCCCTCACTGGCCTTGGGCCCAGGAGTCGCCCACCTCGACCAGGAGTCGCCCACTCGAGAGGTTGCTCGGCCTGAGCCAGAGTCGCGCACGAGGGGGCGCTCGGCCTGAGCCCAGAGTCGCTCACTCCGAGGGGGTGCTCGGTCCGGACGTCCCGTGGCCTCCGAACTACGACATGTTCCGTGGGGTCCTTCCCATCCACGCCCTCGATGCTTCGAAGTCCCGGTCAGCGGACTCTCCGGCCCGCGTTCCCGCAGGTGGAGGCCTGTCTTGTCGGGCGGTTGGCAGAGACAGTCCAGGGACCTGTAGAGGCGCGGTGAACCGCGATTTGACGTAGGGCCAACGGCGACCTAATCTTTCACTTCGCCCCGGGAGTGAGCCGGACGCCGATCAGGCGGACGGGCCCCAGGGCAAACCCCTTGAGATAACGAGCCACTCGGCCAGGTCGCTTCAACGCGCTCTTCGGTACGAGTCGTCTTGGGTGCGCTCAGATCGCCGGAAAATCGGTTGATTCGACAAGTCCAGGATGGCACGGTAAGTTACGAGGGTTGCCCCGGAGACGAGGCGCACCATCCTAGCTAGATTTGATCGACTTCACACAAATCTACGATTTGACACGAAGTAGGCAAGTCTGGTAAAGTTAAAAGGCGAGATGTACGCCTCTGAGCGAGAGTCCAGACGGACTTGAGTGAGGATGTACGCGTCCGTTTCTTGAGAACTCAACAGTGTGTTAAAAGCCAGTGCATGATGCACAACCCCGTCATGTTCATGCTTTCGGGTGTGGATGACGGATTCCTTTTTTGGTTGGGATTTCTTTCCCTTCAGACATTGTTTGGAGAGTTTGATCCTGGCTCAGGACGAACGCTGGCGGCGTGCTTAACACATGCAAGTCGAGCGGAAAGGCCCTTCGGGGTACTCGAGCGGCG
>NZ_JAHFZZ010000083.1 GCF_018603905.1 Nonomuraea sp. NEAU-A123 | reverse complement strand
GGAGCGGTCGAAGGTGGGGCTGGCGATTGGGACGAAGTCGTAACAAGGTAGCGGTGCGGCTGGATCACCTCCTTTCTAAGGAGCACCGGCTCTGTGTTCGCAAGAACACGGGTCTACGCTGTGCCTGCGAGCGAATGTCTCGCACACGGCAGCTCATTAGTGGAGCACTGGCTACTCAACCGGTTCGCACCGGTTCGGACTGCAAGTACCGCCCGCCCTCTTCGGAGGATGGGAGTGGGAGCGCAGATTCGGGGGGTGCGGCTGGTTGGACACACTGTTGGGTCCTGAGGAAACGGACCTGTGGGACTGCGACCGCATCCCCACCACCCGCGCCAAGGCTGCCCCCTCAAGGGTCAGCCCGCTGGCGCCGGGTCGGCGGGATGGGGCGTCGGCGGAAGTCGGCGCCCGGTACGGTGAGCAGTCCTGCGGTTTGTGAGACCTCATGCAGGGCCATCCTTCTGTCACATCGCATCGACCCTTCTTTTGTGGGGGGGTGGGTGGTCTGGTGGCGGGTGGGGTTGGTTGCTGTTTGTTGTTTGAGATTTGCATAGTGGACGCGAGCATCTTTGTGGCCAAGTTTTTTAGGGCACACGGTGGATGCCTTGGCATCAGGAGCCGATGAAGGACGTGGGAGGCTGCGTTAAGC
>NZ_JAHFZZ010000082.1 GCF_018603905.1 Nonomuraea sp. NEAU-A123 | reverse complement strand
TTGGCGAGGTCGTAACGCTTGGGGTTGAAGTACAGGTTCTCCAGCAGGGTCTGCGCCGACTCCTTGGTCGGCGGCTCGCCCGGACGCAGCTTGCGGTAGATGTCGAGCAGCGCGTCGTCCTGGCCGGCCGTGTGGTCCTTCTCCAGGGTGGCGCGCATCGACTCGTACTGGCCGAAACGCTCGAGGATCGCCTCGTTGGTCCATCCCAGTGCCTTGAGAAGCACGGTGACGGCCTGCTTGCGCTTGCGGTCGATGCGCACACCGACGCTGTCGCGCTTGTCGATCTCGAACTCGAGCCAGGCACCCCGAGACGGGATGACCTTGCAGCCGTAGAGGTCCTTGTCCGACGTCTTGTCGACATTGCGTTCGAAGTAGACGCCGGGCGAACGGACGAGCTGCGAGACCACGACACGTTCGGTGCCGTTGATGATGAAGGTGCCCTTCGGCGTCATGAGCGGGAAATCACCCATGAACACCGTCTGGCTCTTGATCTCGCCTGTGGTGTTATTGATGAACTCCGCCGTGACGAACATCGGGGCGGAGAAGGTCATGTCCTTGTCTTTGCACTCATCTACGGAGTACTTGGGCGGCTCGAACCGGTGGTCGCGGAACGACAAGGACATGGTCCCCGAGAAGTCCTCGATGGGACTGATCTCTTCGAAGATCTCTTCGAGGCCCGACTGGGTCGGGACGTCCTTGCGCCCGGCCTGACGAGCCGCCTCTACCCGGGCCTTCCATTTCTCGTTCCCGAGCAGCCAGTCGAATGACTCGGTCTGCAGGGCGAGAAGGTCAGGAACTTCGAGGG
>NZ_JAHFZZ010000081.1 GCF_018603905.1 Nonomuraea sp. NEAU-A123 | reverse complement strand
TCGGGTGTTGGGATCAGGCGCGGTGGCGGCCTCTGCGTGATCCTCCGTGGGTCGTGCGCGGCTGGGGATGCACCGGGGCGAAGGCTTGCGTTCGTGGGGCCACGAGCAGGTCGCCATCCCCGGCTCGCAGGTCCCCGTCCCCAGTCCGCGGCTCGTCGTACCAGGCTCGCAGTTCGTCGACGGTATGCGGGGCGGCCGGTGCCTCGTGGCTGTGCTGGCGGCGGGCACGGGCGGCGGTGTCGAAGGGCTCCGTGCGGGGCGGGACGGCCGACGGGAGACGGTGGCGGCGGCCCTGTGACGGCGCGTCCTGGGCGAACGCCTCCGCGCCGTGGGCAGCGCCCAGGGGACGGTGCCGACGGCCACGCAGAGGGCCGTCCGAGGCGAAGGGGGCCGACTCCTCGACAGGGTGTCCGCTGCGGCGCCGCCGCCCGTAGTAGCCGCCCGTCTGGGGGCTCTCCGCCTGCTCGGCAGTGGGCCAGAGCTCGGTCGCC
The DNA here is from genome assembly GCF_018603905.1 of Nonomuraea sp. NEAU-A123. Classification (GTDB taxonomy): domain Bacteria; phylum Actinomycetota; class Actinomycetes; order Streptosporangiales; family Streptosporangiaceae; genus Nonomuraea. The sequence continues at coordinate 394 of NZ_JAHFZZ010000081.1, read as the reverse complement.
CGCCTGTACGGCGTGTGCTGGGAGGCGGTGCGGGGCCTGGGACGATGCGGCGTACTGTCACGGCGCGTCGCAGGCATGCCGTCACGGCGCGCGGCCGGCGCGAAGGCGTCGAACCGCGTCGTCGCCGCCCCGGACACGGGCGTGAACGCGTCGAACTCCGTCGTCGCCTCGGGGAGCGGCGCCGAGGCCCGCGCCAGCAGGTCGGCGATCGGCTCCAACGGCTTCAATCGTTCCAGGATCGACCGGCTCACACCGGTCACCAGACGCGGGTCGGTCACGTCGAGGCGCGGCTCGCTCCCGAACGCGGACGCGACGACCTCGGCAGGGACAGCGAAGTCGAAGTCGGTCGACGCGATGAGCTCGTTCGAGGTGACGAGCTCGGCCGGGGTGAGCT
>NZ_JAHFZZ010000080.1 GCF_018603905.1 Nonomuraea sp. NEAU-A123 | reverse complement strand
TCGTCGAGCACGTCCACGCTGCTCAGCGGCGGCTCGTTCGCGCCGTCCAGCGCCTGCTCCAGCGCGGCCACGAGGTTGCCGGTGGCGGTGCGGACCAGCAGTCCCACGCTCCGAGCATCGATCGGGGCGACCGCGTCGACGGCCACCGACATGCTGTCGCCGTTGTCATCGACCAGGATGACGAGGGGATAGTTGGTGCGCTCGCGCACCAACAGCAGCCGCACCCCCTCCATCTCCCCATCCACACCGGCGCCGGTGTTGTGCCGGTAGTTCAGGAACGAGGTGAACAGCGGCGCATCACCCGCCACCCCACTGGCCCGCTGAGCGATAGTGAGAGGCGCGTGCTCGTGCTCCAGCAATTCGGCGAGCTGGCTTCGCATGGCCGACACCGCAGTCAGTACGCCGAGCTCGCCGGTACGCACCCGAACCGGCAGCGTGTTCATGAACGGCCCGGGCACGCGGTCCGCACCGGCGCCGGCGTTCATCCGGCCGAACAGCACCGTGCCGAACACCACATCGTCCCGGCCGGAGACCACTTCCAACACCCGGGCCCACGCCACATGCAGCACCGTCGCCGGACTCACGCCCAGCCGCCTGGCCACCTCCCGCAGCCGCCGGTGCAGATCACCGGCGAACGGCACCACCTCATGCGCGGAGTCGCTGCCGTCGCCGCGCACATCCACCAGCCCAAACGGCGCCGTCGGCTCCTCCACATCACCCAGCAACTCCGCGAAATAACGATGATGCTCATCGTCAGCGATCCCCTGACGCGCCTGCACCACGAAGTTCCGGAACGGCAGCGGCACGGCCAATTCCGCCCCCCGACCGGCCAGGAACGCCGCCACCTCGGCGAGCAGCACCTCCAACGCGGTATGGTCACGCACCACGTGATGCATCCGGACGAGCGCCAGCCACCGCCCGCCCCCCGGCACCGCCGCCAGGTGCACACCCATCA
>NZ_JAHFZZ010000008.1 GCF_018603905.1 Nonomuraea sp. NEAU-A123 | reverse complement strand
GTCCTGACGGGCCTGACCGTGGTGGCGAACCTGGTGGCCTGCTCGCTGGCCGCCTACGCCTTCGCCCGGCTGAACTTCCCGTTGAAGAAGCTGTGGTTCGCGCTCATGCTCGGCTCGATCATGCTGCCCTACCACGTGACGGTCGTGCCGCAGTACATCGTGTTCTCCAAGCTCGACTGGATCAACACGATCTGGCCGCTGATCGTGCCGAAGTTCCTGGCCACGGACGCGTTCTTCATCTTCCTCATGGTGCAGTTCATCCGCACCCTGCCCAGGGAGCTGGACGAGGCCGCCTCCATCGACGGCGCGGGCTACTGGCGGATCTTCCTGCAGGTGATCCTTCCGCTCTGCACCCCGGCCCTCGCCACGACCGGCATCTTCACTTTTATCTGGACATGGAATGACTTCTTCAGTCAGAACCTTTACCTGACAAATTCCGACAATCTAACGGTGGCAGTAGCCCTCCGCTCCTTCCTAGACTCCAGTGGCGAGTCGTCGTGGGGCCCCATGTTCGCGATGTCGATCGTGTCACTGGGGCCGATCTTCGGCTTTTTTCTAGCCGGTCAGAAGTACCTGATCCGTGGTGTAGCGACCACAGGCCTGAAATAACACCCCCCGCAACTCTTGACCAGGAGGTAGAGCTGTGAAGCCTAGGAAGATGTGGACGGTCGCCTTGCTCTCGGCAACCGTGATGACGGCCGCGGCCGGCTGTGGCGGCGGCAAGGCGGGCGACGACAAGGTTCATCTCCGCTTCTCCTACTGGGGCAGCGACTCCCGGCAGAAGCTCACCGAGCAGGTGATCAAGAAGTTCGAGGAGAAGAACCCGACCATCGACGTCGAAGGCGACTTCTCCAACTGGGAGAGCTACTACGAGAAGCTCGCCACCAAGGTGGCCGCCAACGACGCGCCCGACGTGATCAGCATCGAGATCCGCGGCCTGAGCGAGTACGCGGGCCGCAGTGCCCTGGCCGACCTGTCGGGCAAGGTGCCCACGGCCGACCTCGACCAGCAGGTGCTCACCAGTGGCCAGATCGACGGCAAGCAGTACGCCATCCCGACCGGCGTCAACACCTTCTCGATGCTCGTCAACTCGGCGGCGCTGGAGAAGGCCAAGCAGAAGGTGCCCGACGACAAGTCCTGGACCTGGGACGACTGGGTGAACATGGCCAAGCAGGTCACCGTGGCCGGCGGCGGCCTAGTCGGAGCCGAGTACAACTACAACCCCGCCTGGCTGCAGATCTTCGCGGCCCAGCGTGGCGAGAAGTTCTACGACGGCAACAAGATCGGGATCACTGCCGACACGCTGAAGGCGTGGTGGGCCATCCACCAGCAGCTCATCCAGACGAAGGGGGCCAGGGACGCGGCGAAGAGCGCCGAGCTGATCTCCTTGGGGCCTGAGCAGTCGCTGCTGGCCACCAACGCGGGCGCGATGGGCATGTGGTGGAGCAACCAGCTCAACGCCCTGTCCAAGGCGTCGGGCCAGGAGATGACCCTGCTGCGGATGCCCAAGGCGCAGGGCGCGACCACCGGCGGCATGTTCCTGCAGCCCGCGATGTTCTACACGACCTCCGCCAAGTCCGAGCACGCCACGGAAGCCGGCAAGTTCATCGACTTCATGGTCAACGACCCGGACGCGGCCTCGATCCTGCTGAGCGACCGCGGCCTGCCGACCAACACCAAGGTGCTCGCCGCCGTCAAGGGCAAGCTGCCGCCGGTCGACCAGAAGACGCTGACCTTCATCGGTGACGTCAAGAGCGAGTTGAGCCCGATCAGCGCCCCGCCGAAGGGCGCGCTCCAGATGGAGGACATCCTCAAGCGCAGCAGCGAGGAGGTCCTCTTCGGCAAGACGACGCCGGACGCCGGCGCGCAGAAGTTCCTGACCGAGGCCAACGCCGCCATCGCCGGCTGAGGCCTGATCCAGGCTGGGGGCCTGACAGCCCCCAGCCGCCACTCCACGACTCGGGGAGAGAAGTTGAGCACCAGGTACGCCTTCGTCGGCCTCGGCCATCGCGCGCAGATGTACGTCGACGCCCTGCTGGGCGACTGGCGAGACACCGGTACGATCGCCGGCCTCTGTGACGTCAACCAGACGCGCATGGACTACTACGTCGAGCGGATCGGCCACCAGGTGCCGTGCTTCGGCCCCGACGAGTTCGGCAAGCTGCTGGAGCTGGCCGACGCCGTCGTGGTCACCACGGTGGACGCGACGCACGCCCGCTACGTCGTCGCCGCCCTCGACGCGGGGCTCGACGTCATCGTGGAGAAGCCCCTCACCATCGACGCCGCAGGGTGCGAGGCCATCGCCGCCGCCGCAGAGCGCAACCCGGGCAAACTGGTGGTGACCTTCAACTACCGCTACTCGCCGCGCAACTCGGCGGTCAAGAAGCTCATCAGCGAAGGCGCGATCGGCGACATCACCTCGGTCCACTTCGACTGGGCGCTCGACACCATCCACGGCGCCGACTACTTCCGCCGCTGGCACCGCGACAAGGTCAACTCGGGCGGCCTGCTCGTCCACAAGTCCACCCACCACTTCGACCTGGTCAACTGGTGGCTCGCGGCGGCGCCCGAACTCGTCTTCGCCCAGACCGACCTGCGCTTCTACGGCCAGGCCCTGCCCCGGGGCCCGCGCCCGTCCCGCGGCCAGGGCGCGCCGGGCCTGGGCACCGACCCGTTCATCCTGGACATCTCCACCGACGAGCGGCTCAAGCGCCTCTACCTGGACGCCGAGCACGAGGACGGCTACATCCGCGACCAGGACGTCTTCGGGCCGGGCGTGACGATCGACGACAACATGTCGGTCCTCGTCCGCTACGCGAACCGGGCCATGCTCACCTACTCCCTCACCGCGCACGCTCCGTACGAGGGCTACCGCGTGGTGTTCAACGGCACGGAGGGCCGGATCGAGCTGGACGTCGTCGAGCGGCCCTGGACCCCGGAGCACGCCGCGATCGACCCCAGCGCCGCGGGCAAGGAGCACATGGCCGGCGCCGGGGAGAAGCTCATCCTGCACCGGCACTGGCAGGAGCGCGAGGAGATCCCGATCGAACAGGGAGAGGGCGGCCACGGCGGCGGCGACCGGCTGCTGCTGAACGACGTCTTCCGCGGCCCCGGCGACGACCCGCTGGGCCGTCCTGCCGGGTACCGCGACGGCCTGCGCAGCGTGCTGGTCGGCGTGGCCGCCACCCGCTCGGCCGCCACGGGCACCCCCGTCCGCCTCGCCGCCGACGGCACCCGCCTCGTCGGCGCCTGAGCGGGGGTTGACCGGTGCGTGAGCTGCGCCATCTCGGGGCGTTCTCCGGGCTGGTAGAGCTCGCCGAGGGCCGGCGCGGACTGTTTCCCGACGCCGCGCCGGGCCCCGCGCTCAGGAAGGCCGCCCGCGAGGCGATCGGGACGCTCGACCTGGCGGTACGAGAGGTCCGGGTCGAGCGCTCGTGGACGACGCGGGACCTCAGCGGCGAGGAGCTCTCCTGGTCGGTGGGCTTCGGCCCGCGTACCCATGCCTACCTGCTCAAGCCTCGCGAGGCGGAGGGAAGGCTGCCCGGCGTGCTCGCGCTGCACTGCCACGCGGGCATGAAGTGGGCGGGCAAGGAGAAGATCGCGGACGGTCCCGAGCCGCCCACGCCCGAGGTGCGGCGGCTGCGCGAGCAGATCTACGGCGGCCGCGCCTACGCGGGCGAGCTCGCCAGGCGCGGCTTCGCCGTGCTCGTCCCTGACGTGATCGGCTGGGGCAGCCGCCGGTTCGACCGGGCGGACATGCCCGAGCGGGTGCTCGCCGAGGCGGACGACCCCGGCATGTCCGAGGCGGACCGCTATGACGTCGCGGCCGGGCACCACGAGCACGTCCTGGAGAAGTACTGCACGCTGCTCGGCACGTCGCTGGCCGGCGTGGTGGCGGGCGAGGACCTCGCCGCCGCGGCCTACCTGCGTTCTCGTCCCGATATCGGACAGGTCGGATGCGTGGGGTTGTCAGGGGGCGGGCTGCGCGCCGCGCTGCTCGGCGCCTTCGACCCCGGCGTCGCCGCGGTCGCCGTCGCCGCGATGGTCTCCGGCTACCGCGAACTCCTGGACGGCTACGTCTCCGGGCACACCTGGATGTTCTTCCCGCCCGGCCTGTCGCGCGTCTGCGACTGGCCGGCGCTGGTCGCCGCCCGCGCACCCGAACCGCTCCTGGTCCTGTACGGCGAGCGGGACCAGCTGTTCCCGCCGGCCGGCATGCGCGCGGCGCACGAGGCCATCGCGCGCCACCACCCGCACGGCGGCTACGAGGGCGCCTTCTTCGACGCCCCGCACGCCTTCGACGTCCCCATGCAGGAGCACGCCTTCACCTGGCTGGCCACCCACCTCAAGCGCTAGCGGCTAGCCGTCCGCCTCCAGCGCCAGCTCGGCCGCCTCGGAGGCGGACAGGCGGCCGTCGGCCACCACCACGGACACGTGCCGGATCAGCTCGTCCTCGAAGACCAGCGGCGTGTCCCAGGCCAGCGCGGTGCCCACACCGGGATATTCCGCCACCCGGACGAACCACGGATCGTCCCCCGCCCGGGCGAACACCAGCGTCCAGTCCTCGCCCGCCAGCGCCAGCCACGGCGCCCGGGAGCCGTGGACCAGCTCCTCACCCTCGGCCGCATCGGTGAACACCCGCAACCCCCGCGAGGCCGCCGGCGCCCGCCAGAAGAACCCGCCGTAGCCCGCCCCGGCCCGGCCCTTGGTGGCCGAGCTCTGGATCGTCAGCGGCGCGCCCGTGAGGTTGCGCAGCGTGAAGCCGAAGTCCAGCGCCCAGCCCCGCGACAGCGGGACGGCCCGCACGGACCGCTCCTCACGCACCACCGGCTCCTCGCCGGGCCGCTGCCACAGCAGCGTCTCGGCGAAGCCCGAGGAGTCGCGCCCGGTGAAGGACACATGCCGCTGTGTCCCGTGGTCGTCCAGCCACCGCGGCCCCTGGTCCCTGACGAACGTGCGCCCGCCCCAGAAGTTGCGCCCGCCGACGTCCGTGACGGCCACCCCGGCGCCGAGGTGGTGCGGATGGTCCGCGGGTTGTACCTCGGTCACCACCGTGCCGCCCAGCGTGCGCACCGGGTGGAGGTAGGGCCGCGGAGCCGCGGTGATCGGCAGGTCGGGCCGCGTGACGTACTCGGCCACCACCCGGTCCGCCACCATGAGCGGCACGGCCCAGCTCACGCCCAGCTCGGAGAAGAGCTCCAGCCGGTCCGCGCAGGTCTCGACCAAGTGGGCGATGCCGGGCAGCGCCGGGCCTTCGCCCGAAAGGTCCTGGTGGTCCTCGGCGATCGGCAGCGGGTCGGGCGCGACCCTGATGGCCTCCAGGACCTCCATGAACGCGCCGGTCCGGTGGATCGGCACGATCAGCGGGGCTCCGGAGCGTACGTGCTCGACGAGGTTCTCCAGCAGGTCGGCGCGGGGGAAGCGGTGCGTGGGGCCGTCGCCGACGCGGACCTCGTCCACCGTGTACGTGAACGTGATCTTGCCGCGTTCGCCGTGGACGACCACGTACGGCTCGTCGCGGCCGGTGGCGCAGAGCGTCACGGCGGCCACGATCGGCGGCCCGTCCGCCAGGTGGATCCGGATGGCCGAGGTGTCGTCGGACTCGATGGCGTTGGCGTGGAACAGCTCCGCCTCGACCGAGGTGACCGCGCCGCGTTCCTCGGCGCCCACCACGGCGAGGGCGGTGGCGACGGCGTGCGCGAACGGATTGGTGAGCGCGCCGTCCACGATGTCCACGCCGTCGAGCCGGCGCCGCCCCGACCAGGAGCTGCGGGTGAAGTAGGAGGCGGGCCGCGGCCACGCCCCCGCCACTCCGATGCCGGTCACGCGCCCGATCGTGTCCTCGGCGATCAGCCGGCGCACCTCCGGCAGGGCCGCTGACGCGAGGCTCTGGAAGCCCACCTGGCAGGCGAGACCGGCCTCGGCGGCGGCCCGCTCCATCCGCTCGAAGTCGGCGAGCGTGGCCGCCGTCGGCTTCTCCACCAGCACGTGCGCGCCCGCCGCCAGCGCCGCCAGCGCCAGGTCCGCGTGCGTCGGGATCGGGGTGGCCAGGATCGCGATCCGCGCCCCGGTCCGCTTGATCAGCTCGGGCAGGTCGGTGGAGAACTCCGGCGTGCCGAGCCCGTCGAGGTCTTCGGGGGAGACCGGCCGCACGTCGCAGATGCCGGCCAGCTCGACCTGGCCGGCGAGGCGCCGCAGCCGGTTCAGATAGTGGGCGCCGAATCCGTGCGCTCCGGCGAGTACGACTCGCATGATCATCTCCAGTGGAGGCCGAGCCCCCGGTGCTCACCGACGCGTACTTTCGCGTCACTCACATGGACGGGGTACGGCTCGGCCAGCAGCCCCAGCGCGGCGAAGGAGGCGTCCTCGACCTCCTCGGCCATGCACGGCAGCGGCAGGGCCAGCGCGAGCTGCGCCGACAGGTCGGGCAGCAGGTGCGGATAGACCGGCACGTCGAAGGCCCGTGCCAGCTCGGTGATGCGCAGGAACGGGGTGATGCCGCCCACCCTGACCACGTTGGGCTGCACGATGTCGCAGGCCCCGGCGGTCAGCAGGTCACGGAAGCCGTAGACGGTGTAGACGTTCTCGCCGACCGCGATGGGCACGTCCATGGACCGCCTCAGCTCCACGTGCGCCGCGACGTCGTCGGCGGGTAGCGGCTCCTCCAGCCAGTGCAGGTCGTACGGGGCCAGCGCCTCGACCGCGCGGCGGGCCCGATGCAGGTCCCAGCGCTGGTTGGCGTCGATCATCAGCAGCGTGCCGGGGCCGACGACCTCGCGGACCGCGGCCACCCGCTCGACGTCCTCGGCGAGGTCGGGCCGGCCCACCTTCATCTTGACCCCGGGATAGCCCGCGGCCTTCCACCGCCCGGCCTGGGCGACCAGCTCCTCCAGCGAGTAGTGCAGGTTCACGCCGCTGCCGTAGACCGGCACCGTGTCCCTGCGCCGCCCCAGCACGTCGGCCAGGCCGCGCTCGCCGCAGCGCAGATCCCACAGCGCCAGGTCCACTCCGGCCAGCGCGACCGTGGTGATCCCGCCGGGCCCCGCCTCGCGCAGGTGCCGCCAGAGCCGGTCCCACACGACTTCGGGGTGCGGGTCCAGGCCGATGACGGCTTCGCGGATGTCGTGCTCCAGCAGCGCCTGTACGGCCCGCGCGCCGATCTGCGGCGTCCAGGAGAACCCGGTGCCCGTCCGGCCGTCGGCCAGCGTGATCTCCACGACCATGACGTGGTTGGCGGGCACGTCGGGCCCCCACGGCCTGGGCAGTGGGGCCGTGTGAGCGCTCACTTTCAGGTCCTGGATCATGAGCTGCCCGCCAGCGACCGTCCGTGTTCGATCAGGGCCTTCAGCTCGGCCACGTGCTCGGGCGAGGCGTCGACCAGCGGCGGTCGCACCGAGCCCGCGTCCAGGCCGCCGAGGCGTACCCCGGCCTTGACCAGGGAGACGGCGTAGCCGGGGACCTTGGAGCGGAGCCGTACGAGCGGTTCGTAGAACTCGGTGAGCAGGTGGTCGGCGCCGTTCATGAACGCGGTGGCGATCTCCGGCGCGAAGGCGAAGACGGCGGAGGAGTAGAGCTCCACGCCGATCCCGCGGTAGGCGCCCATCGTCAGCTCGGCCGTCGGCAGCCCGTTGAAGAACCGGAAGTCGTCGCCGATCTCCCTGCGCACGGCCAGTACGGTGCGCTGGATGAGGTCGATGTCGCCCAGGCCGTCCTTCAGGCCGATCACGCCCGGGATCCTGGCCAGCGCCACGACCTGCTCGGGGGTCGGCGCCACCGTGCCGCGCTGGTAGATGATGACCGGCAGGATCGCCGCGACAGCGCGTACGTAGGCGGCGAAGCCCTCGACGGTACCCGTGGCCAGGTAAGGGGGCATGAGCAGGAGGCCGTCGGCGCCCGCGTCGCGGGCCGCGCGGGCCTGGCTGAGCGCCGATCCGAGCGGGCCGCCGGCGCCAGCGAACACCGGCACCTGGCCGGCCGTGGTCTCGACGGCCACCCGGACGGCCGCGGCGTGCTCCGACTCCGACAGCGCGGGGAACTCACCCGTGCCGCAGGCCGCGAACACCGCGCCGGGCCGGTGTTCGAGCCCGCGCCTGATGTGCTCGGCCAGCACCTCCTCGGCCAGCCCATGGGCGGGGTCGAAGGGGGTGACGGGGAAGAAGAGGACTCCGCTGAGGTTCATCCGGTCTCCAGTTCGGTATGCCAGGAACGCTTGGGGGTCCAGCCCAGCATCCGGCCGGCTTTGGCGGAGGTGAAGGCGGGAGAGGTCCCGGTCAGGTTCGCGGCCGCGGCGGCGGTCGAGGGCATGACGGCGGGGAGCACCTCCGCCAGTGGCTCGCGGGCCAGCGCGTCGGCCGCCCCCGCGAAGAACACCTCGCCGTTGGGCAGGTCGGGCAGGCGTTCGAGGAGCACGGCGATCAGGTCGGAGGCGTCCCGGGCGTCGAGGTAGTTGAACAGCGAGACCCCGGCGATGTCCGGCCGGTCCAGCCGTTCGACGATCGTGTGGCCCGACTGGGTCGGAGCGCCCGCCCAGTCCTCGGGGGCCACCACGAAGCACGGCCGCACCGCCGCGAACCGCGTCTTCGAGCCGCCGCGCGCGAACGCCGCCATCGTCTGCTCGGCCACGAGCTTGGACAGGTTGTAGGCGTTCCACGGCGCGACGGGGTGTTCTTCGTCGATGGGCAGGTAGCTGGGCGCCCAGCCGCCGGGCGAGCCGTAGCCGATGACGGTCGGGCTGCTGGCCACCACCACCTTGCCGACGCCGGTGCTGCTCGCGGCCTGGCACACGTTGAAGGCGAGCTGGGTGTTGGTACGGAAGGTCACGCCGTCGGTACGGCTGAACGGGGTCGCGATCGCGGCCAGGTGGATCACCGCGTCGGGCCGGAAGCGGGCCATGACGTCATACGCCTCACCCAGGTTCGTCAGGTCGGCGGGCAGGGTGACCGCTGCCTCGGCGGGAGTGCCCGGGACGGCGTCGACGCCGATCACCTCATGACCGGCCTGGGCCAAGGAGACGACCACGCTGCGCCCTAGCCGACCGGCGCTGCCGGTCACCAGTGTTCGTGTCATCGGTCGTTCACCACTCCTGCGTTGGATACGGCAACCGGTTGCAGAAAGTATCGAGGCGAGGCCGGGAGAACGTCAAGCGGCCGGTCCTCTTCCGGCCAGGCGGTCTGCCCATATGAAGAGATATGGTGGGGATTTAGCGGAAAAATCCGGCGACGATGGTTGATTGACAGCGATACAAACGATTGCACTAAAGTACTAAGCACGGTCGGAGGAGGCCAAGCGTGGCGGTGACGATTCGTGACGTGGCTGAGGCGTCGGGCGTGCATGTGTCCACGGTGTCCCGGGCGTTCTCCGCGCCCCACCTGGTCAATCCTGAGACACGCACCCGCGTGCTCGCCATCGCCGAGGATCTCGGCTACCGGCCCAACCGCGCCGCGCGGGCGCTGACCACGGGCCGCACCCACAACATCGGCCTCATCGTGGCCGACATCGCCAACCCCTTCTTCCCGCCGCTGATCAAGGCGGCCCAGGCGCAGGCCAGGCTCCGCGACTACCACGTGTTCGTGGCCGACACCGACGAGGACCCGCAGGTGGAGGAGGATCTGATCCAGACCCTCACCAAGCAGGTCGACGGCGTGCTGCTGTGCAGCCCGCGCCTGACGAACCGGACGATAGAGCGCCTGCGCGAGGAGGTGCCCTTCGTCGTGGTGAACCGCCGGGCCAAGGGCCTGCCGACCGTGCTCATGGACGTGGGCCGCGGCGCCAGGCTGGCCGTCGAGCACCTCACCGCGCTCGGGCATCGCCGCATCGCGCTGGTCACCGGGCCCAGCGGGTCGTGGACCAGTAAGGAAATGCAGGAGGCGGCGGCCACGATGAGCGACGTGGACGTCGTCTTCCTCGGCCCCAACCCGCCCACGGAGCTGGGCGGCCTGGCGGCGGCCACCGACGTCGTCGCCTCCGGCGCGACGGGCGTGCTGGCCTACAACGACCTGGTCGCCATCGGCCTCATCGAGGGACTCGCCGAGCGGGGGAAGAACGTCCCCGGCGACGTCAGCGTGATAGGTGTGGATGACATCGTGCCGGGCCGGCTGAGCCGCCCGAAGCTGACGACGATCGCCATGCCCACCGCCGCCGCCGGCCGGATCGCCGTCGACCTGCTGCTCCAGTCGGTCGACTCGGCGGCCACCGCCGCCGCCACGATGCTGGAGACCGCCCTGATCGTCCGCGAGTCCACGGGAAAGGCACACAGATGATCTTCGGAACGCTGCCGTCTGGTGAACAGGTCGAGCGTGTCGAGCTGTCCTCGGGACGGCTGCGCGCGAGCGTGCTCAGTTACGGCGCCATCCTGCAGTCGCTGGAGGTGTCGGGCGTCAATGTGGTGCTCGGGCTGACCACGCTGGAGGATTACCTGACCCGCAGCCGCTACTTCGGCGCCGTCGTCGGCAGGTACGGCAACCGCATCGCCGGCGGCCGCTTCACCCTCGACGGAGTCGAGCACCGCCTGCCGCTCAACAATGAGCCCAACAGCCTGCACGGCGGTGACCACGGCTTCGACCGCAAGGTGTGGACGATCTCCGAGGCCACCGGCTCCTCCGTGACGCTCACGGTGATCAGCCCCGACGGCGACCAGGGCTACCCGGGCACGCTGACCGCCTCGGTCACCTACACGCTCGAAGACGACGCCATCCGCCTCGACTACACAGCCGAGACCGACGCGCCGACCGTCGTCAACCTCACCAACCACTCCTACTTCAACCTCGCGGGCGGCGGCGACGTGCTCGGGCACGTGATCCAGATCGACGCCGAGCACTACCTGCCCGTCGACGAGCACAAGATCCCCACCGGCGAGCCGGCGCCGGTCAAGGGCACGGCGTTCGACTTCACCACGCCGCACGCGGTGGGCGACCGCTTCGACGGCGGCTACGACCACTGCTACGTGCTCGACGGCGGCATCCGGGTGACCGAGCCGGGCGGTGGCCTGACCATGGAGGTCACGACCACCGAGCCGGGCGTCCAGTTCTACGCGGGTGGCATGCTCGACGGCGTCGCCACGCCGTACGGGCCGCACGCGGGTCTGTGCCTGGAGACGCAGCACTTCCCCGACTCGCCCAACCAGCCGCAGTTCCCCTCGACCGTGCTCAGGCCGGGCGAGAGCCGCACCTCCACCACCGCCTACCGGTTCACCACCTGACCCGCGCGCAGCGCGGTCGTGGCCCGGAGTACCAGCAGCGCCACGTCGTCATGTGACGGCTCGGAGGCGAACGACTCGACCGCCTGCCGGATCCGCTCGGCCACGGCGTGCGCGCTCAGCCCCGAGCAGCCCGACAGGATCGCGGTCAGCCCGTCGTCGTCATCGAGCAGCCGGTTGCCGTCGCGCCGCTCGGTGACGCCGTCGGTGACGCACAGCAGCAACTCCTCGGGCAGCAGCTCGAACGACTCGGTGTAGAACCGCGCGCCGCCGTCGACGCCCAGCAGCAACTGCGAGGTGGCGACGGGCACCACCTCGCCGTTCGCGCGCAGCAGCAGGGGCACGGGATGGCCCGCGGAGGCCAGCGTGCACAGCGCGCCGCCCTGGGGCAGCGGCGTCAGCTGGCCGCAGAGCAGGCTGAGGAAGCGGCCGTCCTCGCCCTCGTCGAGCAGCGTCCGGTTGAGCCGGTCGAGGATGTCGGCCACCGTGTAGTGCTCCTTGGCCAGCAGCCGTACGGCGTGGCGGGCCAGCCCGGTCACCGCCGCGGCCTCCGGGCCGCTGCCGCACACGTCGCCGAGGGCGAAGCACCAGTGGTCGCCGACGGCGAACAGGTCGTAGAAGTCGCCGCCGACGTCCGCGCCCTCTTCCGCGGGCTCGTAGACGACCGCCGACTCCAGCCCCGGCATCGGCGCCGTCCGCATGGGCAGCAGGCTGCGCTGCAGCACCCGCGACGTGGTCGCCTGCCGCGAGTAGAGCATGGCCGTGTGGAGGTTGAGCGCCACCAGGCGGCACAGGTCGGCGAGCAGGTCGGCCAGCTCCAGGGGCAAGGTCGGCTCGATGCGCCCGATCACCAGCGCGCCGTGCGAGCGGCCCTGGGTCATCAGCGGGAACGACAGCACGCTCTCCGGCCCGACCGGCCAGGTCGCCTCGCCCAGCGTCGAACGCGGGATGACGGGCAGGGCCTTGCGCAGGTCGGCGTTGTGGTGCTCCTCGCTGTGCCACACGTGCGCGAGCCTGGTCATGCCCGCCAGGTCGGTCAGGTAGACCGCCGCCCAGGTGGCGATCTTGGGCACCACCAGCTGGGCCGTCAGAGCCGCGATCAGCTCCTCGTCGTGCACGCCCGCGAGCAGCTCGCCTGCCTCCGCGAGGAACGACAGCCGGCCCCGATGGGCCCGGTCCTGCTCGGCCGATCGCTCGCGTTGCACGGTCGCCGCCACCTGGTCCGCGATGTGCTGCAGGCTCGCGGTGAGCGCCTGGTCGAACCGGCCGGGCTCGGCGGCCGTCACCACGAGGTAGCCCGTCACCTCGCCCGCCACGATGAGCGGCGCGCACGCCAGCGACCGGGCCTGGAGCCGCTGGGCCAGCTCGACGTCGGCGGCCAGCAGGTCGACGACCATCGCGGGGGCCTTCTGCTCCGTGCTGAACACGCCGGCGGCCACCACGCCCACCAGCCCCGCCGTCGCCCCCGCGCCCGCCACGACGCCGAACCGGTTGCCGCCCTCGGCCCGCACCAGGACGTAGGCGGCGTCGCCCCCGCTGGACAGCTGGACGATCTGCGCGATCGTGTCGAGCAGTTCGTCGAGCGGCATCTCGCGGTCGAGCAGGTCCTTGATCCGCCCGCCCGGCTCTCGCTTGAACGAGGCGGGCGGGGCGGCCAGTACATACCGGTGGTCGTTCGACACCACCATCCAGATCGACCGGCGGTCCTGTGCGCGGCCGTCGGTGCGTAGGTGGGAGATGTAGACCGGGAGCAGGCCGCCGTCGAGGTGCCGCATCCTGGACTCGCCGCGCCAGCGGCCGAGGCCGAGCGTGTCCGACAGGGACAGCGCGCACGGGCCGTGCCTGCGCCAGGCGACCAGCTCCGCCAGCGGTCTGCCGGTGACCTCGGCGGCGGGCCAGCCGAGCAGCGCCTCGGCCTCGGCGTTCCAGGTGACGATCCGGCCCTCGGGGTCGCTCACGACGACCGCGACGTGCAGGCTCTCCGTGGACGTCGCGATCGCGGCGGGCGCCGGGGCGGGGATCCTGGAGGCGGTCTCGTGCCCGCACGCCTTGTCGAGCTCCATGCGGACCCAGACCCGCTTGGCGGTGCCCGTGTACGTGACGCCCCAGGCGTCGGCGAGCATGCCCGCCAGCACGAGGCCACGCCCCGAGGTGGCCATGCCGTCGGGCGGCGGCGACTCGGCGGCCGGCACGATCCGGGCCGGGTGGTGGTCGTCGACCTCGATCTCCAGCCTGGTCGGGATGGCGTTCGGGTCCAGCCGGCAGGTCAGCTCCAGCCCCGTGCCCGCATGGACCACGGCATTGGTGACCAGTTCGCTGGTCAGCAGCACGGCGTCTTCGGCCAGGTGGGTCAGTTGCCATTCGCCCAGCACCTGGCGTACGAAGCGTCGTGCGGCCGCGGGGGCCTGGGGGGTGCCGTCGAAGGCTGTGCTCGACACGCGGGTCGTGTCCACTGTGCGTCCTAGAACATCACTCGATGTGGCAGTTCGGTCACTCTCAGAGTGGCAGACTATGGGGCTCCATTACCCCCAGTTGCGAAGAAGGCCGCCATGGTCGCGCTGTTGGGCCCCGGAGGGCGCTGATGAATCGCCAGGTAAAGATCCTTTTGGTGGACGACAAAGACGAGAGCCTCGTCGCGCTGGAGGCGGTCTTACGCCCGCTCCAGCAGCAGCTGTTCAAGGCCAGGTCGGGGCAGGAGGCCATGAAGCTGATGCTCCGTCACGACTTCGCCGTGGTGCTGCTGGACGTGCTCATGCCCGGCATGGACGGCTTCGAGACGGCGACCCACATCAAGCGGTTCGACCAGGCGCGTGACGTGCCCATCATCTTCCTGACCAGCGCCGAGCCGGGATCCGACGTCGCCTTCCGCGGCTATGCCGTGGGGGCGGTCGACTACATCACCAAGCCGTTCGATCCGTGGGTGGTGCGCTCCAAGGTCGCGGTCTTCATCGAACTGTTCCGCAAGAACGCGATGCTGCGGGAGCGGACGGCCCTGCTGAGCGATCTCCTGCCGAACGACACGGCGCTGTCGAGGAACGCGCAGGCGCTGTCCGGCTTCGCCGACCGCCTCGGCGCCGTCGAGGCGCGGCTCGACGCGCTGGCGGACTCCTGCTCCGACGACGAGGGCTTGAGAGGCACCGTCCAGGATCTGGTCGACCTGGTGGCCGACATGCAGGCGGCCTTCGACTCGGTTCGGCTGTGACCGGCTTGGGGTAGGGGAGCTTTCGCGCACCTCGGCGAGCCTGTGTGCGTTGCGCGGTGTCTCCGTCGTACCTTTGGCATCATGGCCACCCGTACGCCGAAAAGCGCATCGAAGGGGCCGGCGAAGCGGTCGACCTCCGCCCGCTCGACCCCCGCCAAGCGCGGATCCAGCTCGACCGGGCGGCCGAGGGCGAAGGGGGCCACGTCGGCTCGCAAGCCGTCCTTGACTCACCCGGACCCGATCAGCTGGGTCTTCACGATGATCGGCAAATTGATCGTCGGACTCTGGATGCTGCTCGCCAACGGCATCGGCAGCACGGCGCGGGCACTCGGCAAGAACGCGCGCGACCTCGATCCCGCGCACCGGCGCGACGGGGTGGGTCTGTCCGTGCTCGCCGGCGCCATCGTGATGGCGGCGATGACCTGGCGCAGGGCCGACAGCGCGGTCTCCGGTGTGGTCAACGTCACCGTACACAGTGTGTTCGGGTCGCTGGCGTGGGCGATCCCGCTGCTGCTCGGCCTGCTCGCCTGGCGCTACCTGCGTCACCCCGACCAGAACGCCGACACCGGGCGCATGGTGATCGGGTGGAGCGCGCTGCTCATCGGCGTGCTCGGCGTCATCCACGTGGCCAACGACACGCCCTACCCGGCGGGCACCGCCAACGACGGCATGGACCGGGTGTCGCAGGCGGGCGGCATCATCGGGTTCATCGTGTCGGCGCCGCCGATGAGCATCCTGCCGGCCTGGATCACGATCCCGCTGCTGCTGATCATGTCGGGCTTCGGCGTGCTGGTCATCACGGCCACTCCCGTCCACCGCATCCCGGAGCGGCTGTCCGAGCTCAAGCACCTGCTGTTCGAACGGCACGCGCCCGCCGAGCAGGCGGCGGCGCCCGTCAGGAAGCGGCCCAGGCCCAAGAAGGGCGAGGTGGACGCGAACGGCGAGCTGGTCAAGCCGTTCGACACGCCGGTGCTCTCCGAGCAGGACAAGCGCGCCGACCACTCGCCCGAGATCGTGCCCGGGCTGGTGGACGAGGAGGAGCCGCCCGCGGCGGTCAGGAAGCCCGAGCCACCGGATCCCACCCCCGCGCCCCGCAAGGTCGAGCAGCTCGTGCTGTCCCCGCAGGCCGGGCCGTACAGCCTGCCTGATCTGCACTTCCTCAAGCCGGGCAGCGCGCCCAAGCCGCAGACCAAGGCCAACACCATCGTCGTCAACGCGCTGACCAGCGTCCTTGAGCAGTTCATCATCGACGCGCAGGTGATCGGGTTCACCCGCGGCCCGACCGTGACCCGCTATGAGATCGAGCTGGGGCCCGCGGTCAAGGTGGAGAAGGTCACGGCGCTCACCAAGAACATCGCTTATGCCGTTAAATCGGCAGATGTCAGGATCTTGTCGCCGATTCCGGGGAAGTCGGCGATCGGGGTGGAGATCCCGAACGCGGACAAGGACCTGGTCTCACTGGGTGACGTGCTGAACTCCAAGGTGGCCCAGAGCGACCACCACCCGATGATCGTGGGACTGGGCAAGGACGTCGAGGGCCGCACGATCGTGGCGAACCTCGCCAAGATGCCCCACCTGCTCATCGCGGGCGCCACCGGCGCCGGCAAGTCGGTCTGCGTCAACGGCCTGATCACCTCCATCCTGATGCGCGCCACGCCCGACGAGGTACGCATGGTGCTCGTCGACCCCAAGCGGGTGGAACTGTCGGTCTACGAAGGCATCCCGCACCTGATCACGCCCATCATCACCAACCCGAAGAAGGCCGCCGAAGCCCTCGAATGGGTGGTGGGGGAGATGGACCGCCGCTACGACGACCTGGCCGCCAGCGGGTTCCGGCACGTCGACGAGTTCAACAACGCCGTACGGGCCGGCAAGCTGCAGCCGCCGCCGGGCAGCGAGCGGGTCTACCAGCCCTACCCGTACCTCCTGGTGATCGTCGACGAGCTGGCCGACCTGATGATGGTCGCCCCGCGTGACGTCGAGGACTCCATCGTGCGCATCACGCAGCTCGCCCGCGCGGCCGGCATCCACCTGGTCATCGCCACGCAGCGGCCGTCCGTCGACGTGGTCACCGGCCTGATCAAGGCGAATGTGCCCTCGCGGCTGGCGTTCGCGGTGTCGAGCCTCACCGACTCGCGGGTCATCCTCGACCAGCCCGGCGCCGACAAGCTCATCGGCCAGGGTGACGCGCTGTTCCTGCCGATGGGCGCCAGCAAGCCCATCCGCATCCAGAACGCGTTCGTGTCGGAGAAGGAGATCGCCGGGATCGTCGCGCACTGCAAGACGCAGATGCAGGCCGAGTACCGCGAGGACGTCGCCGCGGCGCCGGCCAAGCGGGAGATCGACGGTGACATCGGTGACGACCTCGACCTGCTCGTCCAGGCGGCCGAGCTGATCGTGACGACGCAGTTCGGCTCGACCTCGATGCTGCAGCGCAAGCTCCGCGTCGGCTTCGCCAAGGCTGGCCGGCTCATGGACCTGCTGGAGAGCCGCAACGTGGTCGGCCCCAGCGAGGGTTCGAAGGCTCGCGAAGTGATCGTGAAGCCCGACGAGCTGCCCGGTTTGCTCGCCGACTTGCGTGGCGAATGACCCCAATGCAGGTTCGCCCGACGACTACTGATTGAATGTGAATCATTACAGAACGTCGTGGGGCGGAAGGCGCTTGCCATGCCGGAACAGAGCACAGGGGCCATGCTTGCTGAGGCCCGGCGGTCCGCCGGGCTGACAGTCACGCAACTGAGCGAGGCCACCCGCATTCGTGAGGCGATCATCTACGCGATCGAGCGTGACGACTTCTCGCAGTGCGGTGGCGACTTCTACGCGCGGGGACACGTCCGGGCCGTAGCCAAGGCGGTCGGACTCGATCCCGTGGCCACCGTCCACTTCTATGACGAAGAACACAGCGGGACGGCCACGCCCATCCGGGCGGCCGCCGTCTTCCAGGCCGAACGCAAGATCAGGATCAACGAGCGGCGCGGCCTCAACTGGACGATGGCGCTGGGCGTCGCGCTGGCCATCGTGATGGTGTTCGGGGCGGTCAGGGTGCTCGGCGGCGCGACGTCGGACGAGGTGCGCACCGCCGACTCGCGCCTCGTGCCGCCGAACGCCCCGATCGCCGAGCACGCTCCCAAGGCGTCGCACGCCAAGGGGAAGACGGCCAAGGACCAAAAGAGCAAAATGGTCGTCGTCAAGGTGAAGGCCAAGCGCGCGTCCTACCTGAACGTCCGCGACGGCAAGGGGCTCAACCTCTTCTCGGGAACGTTGGCGGCGGGCAAGAGCTCGACCTGGAAGTCCGAGACCGGCGTCCATCTCGTGATCGGTGACGCGGGCGCCGTGTCGTTGCAGGTCAACGGCAAGGATCTGGGTCGTGCGGGGGCTCGCGGGGAGATGGTGACCCGCTCGTTCGTGCCTTCGGAAGCCAGACCGAGGTAGCCCGTGCGCTCGGTGGTGGCCAACTCCCGATACCGTAGTGTTCACCATGTCATCCCGCCGAACCGCATCGCTGATCACTCTGGGCTGCGCGCGCAACGAGGTCGACTCCGAGGAGCTCGCCGCGCGTCTTGAGGCTGCCGGCTGGCAGCTAGGCGACGACGACCCCGATGTCGTCGTCGTCAACACGTGTGGCTTCATCGACTCGGCGAAGAAGGACTCCATCGACACGCTGCTGGCCGCGGCCGACACCGGCGCCAAGGTGGTCGCCGCGGGCTGCATGGCCGAGCGCTACGGCAACGAGCTCGCCGACGCTCTGCCCGAGGCCAGCGCGGTCATCTCCTTCGACGACTACACCGAGATCGGTGGCCGCCTCGACGACGTGCTCGCCGGCCGACCGCTCAAGCCGCACACACCGCGAGACCGCCGCACCCTGCTGCCCATCTCGCCGGTGGATCGTGCCAGCGCGCCCAAGACCGCCATCCCCGGCCACGGCGACCTGCCCGACGGGCTGGCACCCGCCAGCGGGCCGCGTGTGCTGCGCAAACGGCTCGACGAGAGCCCGGTGGCCTCGCTCAAGCTGGCCTCCGGCTGCGACCGGCGCTGTACGTTCTGCGCCATTCCGGCCTTCCGTGGCGCCTACGTCTCGCGCGATCCCGAGGAGCTCCTGGCCGAGGCCGACTGGCTGGGCCACCGGGGCGTGCGCGAGCTCGTCCTCGTCAGTGAAAACTCCACGTCCTACGGCAAGGACCTGGGCGACCTGCGGGCGCTGGAGAAGCTGCTGCCGCGGCTGGCGGCCGTCGAGGGCATCGAGCGGGTGCGGGCCAGCTACCTGCAGCCGGCCGAGCTGCGCCCGGGGCTGATCGACGTGCTGGCCGGCACCGAGGGCATCGCCCCCTACTTCGACCTGTCCTTCCAGCACGCCAGCGGCACCGTCCTGCGCCGGATGCGCCGCTTCGGCGACCCTGAGCGCTTCCTGGGGCTGCTGGAGACCATCCGCGCGGGCGCGCCGGAGGCAGGCGTGCGCTCCAACTTCATCGTCGGCTTCCCCGGTGAGACCGAGGAGGAGTTCGGCGAGCTGGTCGGGTTCCTGGAGCAGGCCAGGCTCGACGTGATCGGCGTGTTCGGCTACTCCGACGAGGACGGCACCGAGGCGGCCGGCTTCGCGGACAAGCTCGACCAGGACGTCGTCGACGAGCGCGTGCGTGTCCTGACCGAGCTCGCGGAGGAGCTGACCGCGCAGCGCGCGGAGGAGCGCATCGGCACGGAGGTGGACGTGCTCATCGACGACGACCTGGGCGACGGCGGCTATGAGGGCAGGGCCGCCCACCAGGGTCCCGAGGTCGACGGGTCCGTCACGGTCCAGGGCATCGGCCTGGTCCGCGGTCAGATCGTGCGTGCGGTGGTGGTCGACGCCGAGGGGGTTGACCTGATCGCGCGCATCAAGGCCGGTCCATGACCAAGGACGAGCGCCGCGTGGTGAGCCCGTGGAACATCGCCAACGTCCTCACGGTCCTGCGGTTGGTGCTCGTCCCCTTCTTCGTCATCTGCCTCTTCCTGCCCGGCATGGGCTGGCGCCTGGGCGCGCTGGCGGTGTTCGGCGTGGCCTCGCTCACCGACCATCTGGACGGTGAGCTGGCCAGGCGCTACGGGCTGATCACCGACTTCGGGAAGATCGCCGACCCGATCGCCGACAAGGCGCTGACCGGCGCGGCCCTGGTGTCCCTGTCGATCCTCGGCGAGCTGCCGTGGTGGGTGACGGGCACCATCGTGGGCCGCGAGGTGGGCATCACCGCGCTGCGGTTCGTCCTGCTCAGGCACGCGGTCATCCCGGCCAGCTATGGCGGCAAGGTCAAGACCGTGCTGCAGATCGCGGCCATCGTTCTCTACATCCTGCCCGGTGAGTTCGACCCGGTCCGCTGGGTGGTGATGGGCGCGGCCCTGGTCGTCACGGTGGCCACGGGCGTCGACTACGTGGTGCGCGCGATCAAGCTACGGCAGGTGGCCAGGCGGGCGCGCGGGGAGTGATCATGGTTGGGGCTGCTGAGGTTCTCTCCTTGCTCGTACGGCAGGCCGCCACGGTCGCCGTGGCCGAGTCGTTGACCGGGGGGCTCATCGGGGCGACGTTCACCTCGGTCTCGGGGGCTTCCCAGTCGTTCAGGGGCGGGGTCATCTCCTACGCCACTGATTTGAAGCACCGATTGCTGGCCGTGCCGGAGGATTTGCTGCGGCGTGAAGGGGCCGTGCACCCGGAGGTGGCGGCGGCGATGGCGGCGGGGGTCGCGCGGCTGTGTGAGGCGACATATGGCCTGGCGGTGACCGGTGTGGCCGGTCCCGAGCCGCAGGACGGAAAGCCCGTCGGCACCGTGCATGTGGCCGTCAGCGGACCAGGAAACCAGATTTGGCAGAGACGGTTGAGGCTTGAGGGGTCTCGCGAACGTATCAGGGTAGAGACGGTGGACGAGGCTATCGATCTACTGGCAAGTGTGCTGAAGGGGAACAATGGGGAACATACCGGGTGATTACCGTGTTACGTCCCGAGCGAACATCCAAGGCACGGTCTGACGCGGTGTCGGTTGATACGGGTACGGTGGAGCTGTGAGTGAGGTCCGTGAGCCATCTGCAAGCACCGAGCGCCCGGCAGGCGGGCCTAACGAGTCACGTGACGAACCTTCACGTAATGGGCTTTCGCGAAGTGAGTCTTCGCGAAGTGAGCCATTGCGTAATGAAGCGGCGGGGCAGGGGCGGAGACGCCCGATGATGACGGCGAGGAGCATGTACGAGCCGAAGAAGAAAACTGGACGGCACGATCCGACCGCGCGGGGCGTGGTGAAGCCATCCACGCCGGGGAGGGAGCGACAGATGATTCTGCTGCGTCAGCTGCTCGGCGACGTGCTGAGGCGGTTGAGGGTGCGGCAGGGACGCACTCTTCGTGAGGTGTCCACGCTGGCGCGTGTCTCGCTCGGCTACTTGTCCGAGGTTGAGCGTGGTCAGAAGGAGGCGTCATCGGAGCTGCTGGCGTCCATCTGTGGCGCCCTCGGGGTTCCGTTGTCGCAGGTGTTGCGTGAGGTGTCCGACCAGTTCGCGCTGGCGGAGCTCCAGGCCACTCCTGTGCTGGCCGACGCGCCGGAGCACGAGCGCATCCCCCTTGCCGAGACGGTGCCCGGGTCGATCTCCGACTCCGTGTTCCCCGAAGTCAAGGACATGGTGGCCGCCTAACGCGGTTGGCAGTCACCACACCACAGGACGAGTCGTTCCTGTGGCTGTGCTCCCATCTCCCCGCGACTGATGCGCGTTCCGCATCGGCGGCAGGGGCGGCCTGCCCTGCCGTACACCCACGTCTGGCCGCCCGGACGGCGGTCGCCGGTGGTCACTGTGGCAGCGTGTGTCTTGTTCGCTGCCAGGAGCCGCTGGGCGAGCCTGACGAGCCCGTCCAGGTCCTCGATGTCGCCGACCTTCCGCCATGGCCAGAGGCCGCGCAGGAAGAGTGTCTCGGCGCGATAGATGGTGCCGAGGCCCGCGAGATTGCGCTGATCGAGCAGCGCCTCCCCGATCGTCCGGTCCGGCGCCTCACGCAGGCGGCGCACGGCCTCGTCCGGATCCCAGTCGTCGCCGAGCAGGTCGGGCCCCAGGTGTCCCACGACGCGGTCCTCGTCGGCGGTCTTCAGCAGGTCCACCACCCCCAGCCGCACGCCTACCGCCTGCCACTGTTCGTTGGCCAGCACCAGCCGCACCTGGTCGCCGGGGGCGGTGCGACGGCCCGCGGGCAGCACCCGCCAGCTCCCGTCCATCCGCAGGTGCGTGTGCACGGTCAGGCCGCCCTCTACGCGGGTGAGCAGGTGCTTGCCGCGTGACAGGCTCGCAAGGACCGTCCGGCCGCTGAGATCGGCCGTGGCGTGCCGGGGCACGCGGAAGTCCGAACGGGTGAGAACCCGGCCGTCGAGGGCGCCCCGGAGTCGCGCGGCCGTACGGTAGACGGCATCTCCTTCGGGCATGCCCCCAGTCTAGGAACCGGGCGCGTCGCGCGTCGGGTCAGTCCCAGGCGGCGGGGTCGGCGGCGAGCTGGCGGACGCGGTCGGGGAGCGCGCCGCTGGCCACCTGGTCCAGCGTGACCTCCTCGAGGATGGCGCGTTCGGTGGCCCGCAGGGCGATCCACACCTGCTGCAGCGACTCCGCCGGTCCCCGGTAGCCCACGTGCTCGGGACGCTCGCCGCGGACGTTCGCCAGGGGCCCGTCCACGGCTCTGATGACGTCGGCGAGTGAGATCTCGGCGGCGGCCCTGGCCAGGACGTAGCCGCCTTCCGGGCCGCGCTGACCACGGACGAGACCGGCGCGGCGCATCTGCAGCAGAATGTTCTCTAGGTATTTGGGGGGCATGTCCTGCTCTTTGGCGAGCTCGCCCACGGTGGTCGGGCCGGCGCCGGCCGCGGCGAGTTCGGCGGCAGCACGGAGGGCGTAGTCGACACGAGCGGAAAGGCGCATGTAGTTGATTATCCCTCCTGGTCAACAGTGGTTATGCGCAAGGTCGCCAGAATGGGCAGGTCATCCGAGCGCGGCAGGCGCGGTGCCTGCGCGGACACCACAGACAGTCCTTTACCGTTTCAGTACGTGATCACTCCGCCCGACCGGCGCTGTCGTGAGGCATCCTCGGGTTCACCTGCGGTGATAAGCAAGGTCCAGGGCGCTAAACTTCCAACAACCTTTTCGATTTGACGGTGGGATTCAGCGTGGAGCGACGCCCTGGTGTGCCCAGACTGCTCAGGGAGATCAACGACCGGGCCGCGTTGGAGTTGTTGCTGGCCACCGGTCCGATGACGCGGGGACAGATCGGCGATCGGACCGGGTTGTCCAAGGTCACCGCCTCCCAGACGCTGTCCAGGCTGGAGGAGCGCGGGCTGGTCGAGGTCGTCGGCACGCAGGCCGGCGGGCGCGGCCCCAACGCGGCGCTCTACTCCGTGATCCCCTCCAGCGCGTACGTGGCCGGGCTCGAAGTGGGGCCCGAGCTGATCTCCGCGGCCGTCGCCGACATCCACGGCCAGACGATCGCCGAGGTCACGGTCGATCCTGCCGATCTCGACGACCCGGTCTCGGTGGTGCACGGCGCCATCATGAAGGCCTGCCGCAGCGCCAAGATCAGCATCGGCCGGCTGCGCGGCGTGGTCATCGGCACCCCCGGCGTGGTCGATCCGCGCAGCGGCGACGTGCGCTTCTCGTTCGACCTGCCCGGCTGGCACGAGGGCATCCACGAGGCACTGGCCGGTGACCTCAAACGCGAGGTGACGATCGAGAACGACGTCAACCTGGCCGCGATCGCCGAACGTGCCGACGGCGCCGCCCAGGGGCTCGACGACTTCGTGCTGCTCTGGTCCAGCCGTGGCCTCGGTCTCGCGGTGATGCTCGGCGGCAAGCTGCACCGGGGGCGTGCGGGCAGCGCGGGTGAGATCGGCTATCTGCCGGTGCCCGGCGTGCCGCTGCCCGAGGACATCCGCACCGAGCCGGGCCGGCTGCCCTCGCTCGCGGGCGGTCTGCAGTCGCTCGTCAGCGCCGAGGCCGTGTGCGAGCTCGCGAGGGGCTACGGGTTCGCGGCCGAGAGCGCCGGGCAGTGCGTGAAGCTCGCCGTGGCGGCCGGAGCCGAGGGCGAGCCGTTGCTCGACGAGGTCGCGCACCGGCTCGCGCTCGGCGTGGCCGCGGTCTGCGTGATCCTCGACCCCGGCCTGGTCGTGCTGGCGGGCGAGGTGGGCCAGGCCGGCGGCACCGCGCTCACCACCCGGGTGGAGGAGGCCGTGGCCCGCATCTGCCCGGTCCGCCCCCAGGTCGTCACCACCACGATCACGGACAAGAACCCGGTGCTGCGCGGCGCCGTCCTCGCGGCCCTGGACCAGGCCCGCGAGGCACTCCTCAAGCCGTGAGCAGCTCGATGGCCGCCTGGGCGTTCGCCCGGGCCGCGCCGTACGTCGCGATGTAGGCGGCGCTGTCGGGCCGCCAGATCGGCAGCCCCATCTCGATCACCGTCGTGTCGGGCCGGGCCGTCACCAGGGCCGAGACCAGCTCGCGGCTGGCCTCGTTGCGGTGCGCGTCCTTGACCACCACGACCAGCGACCGGTCCGTGGCCTTGGCCAGCAGCACCGGCACGTCCGCGTCCGCGGGCTTCACCCGGATGATCTCGGCCTGGGGCAGCCACGGCCCCACGCCCCAGGGCACGTCGCCGACGGCGATCGTCGGCGGGGTGTCCACCTCGATCACCAGCGGCTCGACCAGCGGCTCCATCGCGCCCGTGAGCCGCACCGCGCGCCTGGCGGCGTGCAGGCCGACCCCGTTCTGCTCGACCGAGGGCGAAGCGGCCGAGCCGAACCACGCGCGCAGCGCCGCCAGCCTGGCCGCCGCCTCCTCCAGCCGGGCCGCGGGCAGCCGCCCATCCCGTACGGCGGCGACGATCTCGTCGATGATGTGCCGCACGTCGTCGTAGGTGGGCAGCGGCCCGAGGCAGATCAGGTCCGAGCCCGCGGCCAGCGAGAGCACGGCGCCACCGGCCAGCCCGACGCTCTTGGTGATCGCGTGCATGTCCATCGCGTCGGTGATGACCGCGCCGTCGTACCCGAGCTCGCCCCTGAGCAGCTCGGTCAGCGCGGCGGGCGACAGCGTGGCCGGCGTCCGGCCGGTCAGGGAGGGCACGGCCACGTGCGCGGTCATGATCGACTTGGTCCCCGCGCCGATCGCCGCCCGGAACGGCACCAGCTCGCGAGCGCGCAGCACGTCGAGCGTGACGTCCACGACGGGTATGGCCAGGTGCGAGTCGACCCGGGTGGCGCCGTGGCCGGGGAAGTGCTTGACGCAGGCGGCCACGTTCACCGACTGCAGGCCCTGAACGGCGGCCACCGTGTGCCTGGCCACCAGCGCGGGGTCGTCGCCGAACGACCTGGTGCCGATAACCGGGTTGTCGGCCTCGGTGTTGACGTCGGCGTCGGGCGCCATGTCCAGGTTGATGCCGCAGGCGGCCAGCTCCGAGCCGATCGCCCGGTAGACCCGGTGCGTCAGCTCGGCGTCGTCCACCGCGCCCAGCGCCGCGTTGCCCGGGTACGGGCTGCCGACGTGGTAGGCCAGGCGGGTCACGTCGCCGCCCTCCTCATCCAGCGAGATGACCGGCTCGCCGGCCGCGCGGAGGGAGGCGGTCAGCGACCGCAACCGGTCAGGGTCAGCGACGTTGAAGCCGAAGAAGGTGACACCTCCCAGGCCGTTCTCGAGCTCGCGCAGCACCCAGTCGGGCGCGGTGGTGCCCTGGAAGGCGACGAGCAGCGTGCCGGCCGCGAGGCGGCGCAGCCCCCGATCACTCTGACTCATGGCTCCTCATCACAGAAAAGTTGGGCACGGTCAGGACGGCACGCGCCTACGCGAGCCGTACGAGATCCGTGGTCGTCAGCCCTTCACGGCCCCGGCCACCAGGCCGGAGACCATGCGGCGCTGAACCAGCAGGAAGAAGACGACGACCGGGATGGTCATCATCGTGGAGCTGGCCATGATGGCGCCCCAGTCGGTGCCCTTCTGCCCGAAGAAGTACTGCAGGGCGACGGGCATCGTGTAGCCGGCCGAGCTGTTCATCAGGACCAGTGCGAAGATCAGCTCGTTCCACGCGGTGATGAACGAGAAGATGCTGGTGGCCACCAGACCGGGCGCGACCAGGGGGAAGAGCACCTTCCAGAACGTGGTCAACCGCCCGGCGCCGTCGATCCAGGCCGCCTCCTCCAGCGACTTGGGCACGGCGGCGACGAACGTACGCAGCATCCAGATGCCGAACGGCAGCGTGAGACCCACGTTCACCACGATCAGACCGGCGAGCTGGTCGTACAGGCCCAGCCGCTTGACGCTCAGGAACAGCGGGATGAGCAGCGCCTCCGACGGGATCATCTGCACGATGAGCAGCAGGATCAGGAACGTGTTGCGCCCCTTGAACCGGAAGCGGGCCACCGCGGTCGCCGCGAGCAGCGAGAACACCGCCCCGATGAGCACCGTGCCGATTGCCACGATCGCGCTGTTGCGCATGTAGAGCCAGATCGAGTGCCCGGCCACCCCCTCGCTCAGCACCCGGTCGACGTGCTCGAAGGTGAAATGGGTGGGGAACGGGATGAAGTCGGTGGTGAAGATCTGGTCGTTGGCCTTGAACGAGGTCGAGGCCATCCAGTACACCGGGAAGATCGCGAACAGGAACACCAGGAGTCCGGCCGCGTTCAGCGCGATCTTACCGAGCCGCTTGCGCGCGAGCGGGGTCACATGTCCTCCTGCTTGACGAGCTGCCTGACGTACACCGCGGTGATGGCCAGCAGGATCACGGTCAGCACCAGGGCGATCGCCGCGCCGGACCCCATCTTGGGCGGCGGGCGGAACGCTTCGGCGTAGGAGTAGATCGACAGGTTGAACGCCTCACGGTTCGACGGTCCGCCCATGAGCACGTACAGCTGGGAGAAGACCTTGAAGTCCCAGATGATCGACAGTACGGTCAGCACCGCGAAGACCGGCTTGAGCAGCGGGAAGGTGATCTTCCTGAACGTGCGCCAGGCCGACGACCCGTCCACTCTCGCGGCCTCGTACAACTCCGCCGGGATGCCCTTGAGCCCCGCCAGCACCGAGACGGCCACGAACGGGAAGCTCGCCCAGACGACGCAGATGATCAGCACCATGTAGATGGACCACGCGTCGTTCAGCCAGGGCTCGCCGGTCCAGTCGGCCCGGCCGAAGAGCAGGTTCGACAGCCAGT
Organism: Nonomuraea sp. NEAU-A123; assembly: GCF_018603905.1. Lineage (GTDB taxonomy): Bacteria > Actinomycetota > Actinomycetes > Streptosporangiales > Streptosporangiaceae > Nonomuraea. Next base: position 532,006 of record NZ_JAHFZZ010000008.1, on the reverse strand, counting down.
CGGGCAGCATGTTCAGCGCCCAGTTGATGACGCCCGCCTCGGCGTCGAACAGCCACCGCCAGATGATGCCCTGCGCCACCGGAGGCACGGCCCAGGCGAACATGATGCCGACCACCACGAACGTGGACATCTTCCGGCCGAGCTTGTTGAGCAGGGTGCCCACGGCCGTTCCGACGATCAGCGTCAGCGACACCGCGATGACGGCGAAGAGGAGCGTGTTGCGGAGTGAGGACCAGAAGATGTCGTTGGCGAAGATGCGGGTGAAGTTCTCCCAGCCCACCCAGGTGGCCGGCTTCTTGCCGCTGATCTGGACCAGGCCCACCTTCTGGAAGGCGATGACCCCGACCTGGAACAGCGGGTAGAGCAGCAGCGCCCCGATCACCAGCAGGCCGGGGATCAGCAGTACGTACGGCACCGACCAGGCGGGCAGCCCGCTGGCCCGGGCCGGGCGGTGAGAGTTCGGCCGGCGCGGGGTGGCGGACTGGCCGTCACCCCGGGCGAGCGTCGAGATGTTCGTCATAAGGCTAGGAGGTGGCGTTGAGGATGTCTTCGAGTTCCTTGTTGGCCTTGGCCAGCGCGTCGTCGGCCGACGACTTGCCCTCGATGACGGTGCGGGCCGCGTTCTGCAGCACCGCCTTGGTCTCGTTGGCCTCGGTCCAGTGCGGGCTGGCCGGGAAGGCCTTGGCCTTGGCGAAGGCGGCGGCGAACGGCGCCTGGGCGGGGTCGCTGGACAGCGCGGCCAGGGCGTCGGGGTAGACGGGGAGCAGGCCGCCGTCCTTGGCGTACTTGTCGCCCCACTCCTTGCCGGAGGCCAGCTTCACGAACTCCTTGGCCGCGTCCTTCTCCTTGGCGGAGCCCCAGACGGCGATGTCGTTGCCGCCGAGGAAGGACTGCGCCTCGCCGCCGTCCTTGGACGGGAGCGGGAAGAAGGCCAGCTTGTCACCCTTGAGCTTGCCCTTGCTGTCCTCGTCGATGCCCGGCAGGTCCCACGACGCGGTGAGGTACATGCCCACCTTGTTGTTGGCGAAGCGGGTGCGGATGTCCGTGGTGTTCTGGGTGAGCCGCGACTTGCTCGACAGGCCGTCGGTGACCAGGCCGGTGTACTGGGCGAAGCCGGCCTTGAAGGCGGGGTCGGTCAGCTTGCCGACCCACTTGTCGCCCTCCTTGACGGCGTACTCGCCGCCGGCGGTCCAGGCGAGGGCGCCCAGCAGGTGGTTGGCGTCGGAGCCGCCGTTGAAGGCGAACCCGTCGACGTCCTTGCCCTTCTTGGTCTGGATCTTCTTGGCCGCGGCGATCAGGTCGTCCCAGGTCTTCGGGACGTCGATCTTGAGCTCCTTGAACCAGTCGGCGCGGTACAGCACCGCGCGGCTGCCGCCGCCCCACGGCACGGCGTACGTCTCGCCGTCGATCGTCTCCAGGCCCATCAGGTTCTTCGGGATCTGCGTCTGGTCGCCCGAGCCGACGATGTCGGTGACGGGCTCGAGGGCCTCCTGGCTCTGCCAGAGCGGCACCTGGTCGTTGCCGATCTCGGTGACATCGGGACCGGTGCCACCGGCCGCCGCGGCGGTGAACTTGTCGTTCACCTGCGGCCACGGGATCCACTCGACCTTGACCTTGGCGCCGGTCTGCTGCTCGAAGGCGGCCACCAGTTCATCGGTGTACTTCTGCGCGGCCGGGTTGCTGTCGCCCAGGCGCCAGAAGGTCAGCTCCTTGCCCGCGTACTTGGGGCCGGACGCGGGGGCGGAGGCCGCCGCGCTCGGCGAGGCCGAAGGCGTCTCGCCGGAACCACAGGCGGCCAGGCCCAGGGCCAGAGCGGCCGTGGTGACCGTAGTGGCGGTGATCTGCGCGATCCTCACAGGGTTCTCCCTTCCCGGGTGCTCGCTTGCGGTCCGCACCAGGCTGATCGTCAATGTCCGAACGACTGCTGATAAACTAACAAGAAACTTTCTTAAAAAAAACGCCTGTTAGCCATTCGTGACGAGAGGGAGCGTGTCGATGAGCCGAAACCCCGGGACCCCTCGGCTGCTCCGCCGGTTGAACGACCGCACGGCACTCGAACTCCTCCTGGAGGGCGGGCCGCTGACCCGCGCGGAGCTGGGGGAGCGGACCGGACTGTCTAAGGTAACCGCAGGTCAGCTACTCGCCCGCCTGGAGGAGCGGGGGCTCGTGCGGGTGGCGGGGGAGCGGGCGGGAGGCAGGGGTCCGCACGCGGCCCTGTACGCGGTCAACCCGTCCAGCGCGTACGTGGCCGGGCTCGAAGTGCTGCCCGACAGCCTCACCGTGGGTGTGGCGGACATCACAGGCCAGATCGTGGTCGAGGTGACCGTCAACCCGGCGGACGGAGATCCGGTCAAGTCCGTGCACTCAGCGGTCCAGCGGGCCTGCGCCTCGGCCCGCGTCAGCCTGTCGCAACTGCGCGCTTTCGTGATCGGCACCAGGGGCGTGGTCGATCCGGGCAGCGGCGACGTGCGCTTCTCCTGCGACCTGCCGGCCTGGCACGTCGGCGTGCTGGCCAGCCTGCGCCAGACGCTGGGCGTCCCGGTGATCATCGAGAACGACGTGAACCTGGTCGCGCTGGCCGAGCACCGCTACGGCGCCGCCATCGGGCACGACGACTTCGTGGTCATCTGGGCGGGGGTCGGCCAGGGGCTCGGCGTCATGCTCGGCGGGCGGCTGCACCGGGGCATCACCGGGACCGCGGGCGAGATCGGCTGGCTGCCCGTGCCGGGCGAGCCGCTGCCCGCCGACGTGTCGCAGCCGACGTCGGGCTCGTTCCAGCGGCTGGTGGGGCACCCGGCGCTGAGCGGGCTCGCCACCGCGCACGGCGTGCTCGGCGGCACGGTCCCCGACCAGGTACGCAACGGCTGCGACGGCTACCTGGACGAGGTGGCCGCCCGCCTGGCGGTGGGGGCCGCGGCGGTGACGGTCGTGCTCGACCCCGGGCTGATCGTGCTCAGCGGCGACATCGGCCGGGCCGGCGGCGAACGTCTGGCCGCCAAGGTCGAGGAGGCCGTCGCCCGGGTCTGCCCGACCCGGCCCAAGGTCGTCACGACCGGGGTGGCGGGCAACCCGGTGCTGCGCGGCGCGCTGGTCGCGGCTCTGGAGCAGGCCCGAGATCAGGTTTTCTCCGACACTGTGTGAGAATTTCTGCCCATGTGGCAGCAGACGAGCGACATCGTGCTGATCTCTGATCCCCGCGTCGCCGCTATCCCGGTGCGCGACAACGGCGAGGAGCTGGTGGACGTACGCGGCCGCCTGCGCGTGGACGAGCGGATGGCCGACCGGAGCGGTGCCTACGCGCACCTGCGCTCCGGGTTGCTGGCCCGGCTGGAGCGGGCCGAGCGGCGGCTGCCCGACGGCTTCCACCTGCTGATCGTCGAGGGTTACCGGCCGATCGACACGCAGCTCCGGATCTTCGAGGAGTACCGCGACGGGCTGCGCGCCGCTTTCCCCGAAATGTCGCCCGACGAGGCACATATCGCGGCAAGTCGGTATGTGTCGCCGGTGGACGTGGCCCCGCACACGGCCGGCGCCGCCGTCGACCTGACGCTGTGCGCGCCCGACGGCACGGAGTACGACATGGGTACCCAGGTCGACGACAACCCGGAGGAGAGCGACGGCGGCTGCTACACGGACGCCACGAACATCTCGGTCGACGCCCGCGTCCATCGCAAGATCCTCGCCGCCGCCCTGGAGCCGGTCGGCCTGGTCAACTACCCGACGGAGTGGTGGCACTGGTCCTTCGGCGACCGGTATTGGGCGCTCGCCGAGGGAAGGCCGTACGCGGTCTATGGCCCACACCGCTTTGCCTAGCGGAAAAATGGGCATAAAAGGGGTGTGACTCCTCTTATCGGGATCGAGGAGGAGTACCTCATCGTCGATCCCTGGTCGCGCCACGTGGCTCCCCGGGCGGCAGAGGTGTTGGCCGCCGCGACGGACGTCCTAGACGTCGTTCACGAGATCACTCGTTTCCAGGTCGAGGCCCGTACCGCCCCTTCGGCCGACCTCGGCGAGTTAGGCACGCGGCTGCGGGCCGCGCGCAAGGAGGTGGCCCAGGCGGCCCGCTCGTGCGGCCTGGCCGTGGTCGCCAGCGGCCTCCCCGTCCTCGGTGACGTCGTGCCGAGCCCGCTCACCGACGACATCCGCTACGAGCAGAGCCGGGTGCTCTACCGGGCGCTGCAGGACGAGCTCACCATCTGCGCCCTGCACGTGCATGTGGACGTGCCCGACGAGGAACACGCCGTCTACGTCGGCAACCACCTGCGTCCGTGGCTGCCCACGTTGATCGCGCTGGCCGCGAACTCGCCGTTCTTCGTCGGCCGCGACACCGGCTACGCGTCCTGGCGGGTGATCAGCTGGGGTCGCTGGCCGGTCTCGGGCGCCCCGCCCTACTTCCCGTCGTTCGCCGCCTACGAGCTGGCGCTGCGGGCGCTGTCGCAGTCGGGCGCGCTGATGGACCCGAAGACGGTGTACTGGGACGCGCGGCCGTCTCCCACGCTGCCGACCGTCGAGGTGCGCGTCGCCGACGTGCCGCTGGACGTCAGCGACAGCCTCACCATCATCGGGCTGATCCGCGGCCTGGTCGTGACCGCGCTGGCCGACGTGGCGCGCGGTGACCGCGGGCTGCCGATCCCGTCGGAGGTCATGCGGGCCGCCTACTGGCGCGCCGCCCGCGACGGCCTGCGCGGTGACAGCCTCGACGTGCGTGAGGGGGTGCTGGTGTCGGCGCCGGTGATGGTGGGCCGCCTGCTGGAGCACGTACGGGATGCCACGGACGAGGCGGGTGACCTGCCGTTCGTCGAGGAGGGGCTGGATCTGCTGCTCGGCAGGGGTTCCGGAGCGGAACGGCAGCGCAGGGCACACGACCGCACCGGGCACCTGGCGGCGGTCGTGGACGACCTGATCGAGGCCACGGTCGCCTGACCGGTTCAGCGCAGGGCGAGCAGCGTGGCGACGCCCAGCCCGAAGACGACCACGACGCCGCGCAGCACCGCGGGCGGCATCAGCCGGGCGACGCGGGTGCCGAGGAAGCCACCCGCCAGGCTGGCCGGCGCGACCACCGCCACCGCCTCCCACCGCACCGGCCCGAACAGCGAGAACGCCACCACCGACACCGTGCTGACCACCAGCGACAGCATGGCCCGCACGGCGTTGACCCGATGCAGGTTGTCATGCAGGAACAGCCCGAGCACCGCCAGCAGCAGCACCCCCATGCCGCCGTTGAAGTAGGCGCCGTAACAGCCGCCGAGAAACACCCCGACGTAGATCAGCCTGCTGGTGCCCTGCCGCCCGTCGCCCTCGAAGCGCTTACGCAGCCAAGGCTGGACCAGCAGCGCCAGGCTGGCGAAGGCCACCAGCCACGGCACCAGCGAGTCGAACAGCCGTCCCGGCGTGAGCAGCAGCAGCGAGCTGCCCGCGATCGCGCCGAGCACGGCGGTGGCCGACAGGACCGTGGCCCGGCGCCGCTGCCCGCGCAGCTCGGCCCGGTAGCCCAGGACGCCGCCCAGGTAGCCGGGCCACAGCGCCACCGCGTTCGTCACCGAGGCGGTGATGCTCGGATAACCGAGCGCCAGCAACGCGGGGAAGGAGATGAGGGTGCCGCCGCCGGCCAGGGCGTTGACCGCCCCGGCCAGCAGCCCCGCCCCCGCCAGGAAGGCGATCTCGGAGAGCTCGATCATCGGCCGGCCGCGTAGCCCTGGGCCCCGCGCGGGTTGGCGGCGGCCTTGAGGAAGTCGCCGTCACGCGCGACCGCGCTGAGCCTGCCGAGCGTCCAGGGTCCCTGGACCTCCACCCGGTGGCCACGCCGCCGTAGCTCGGCGACCACCGCTGGGTCCACCCGCTCCTCGACGTGCATGACGCCAGGCCGTGAGCCGCGCGGGTAGAACGAGCTGGGGAAGTGCTCGGAGTGGAACATGGGGGCGTCGACGGCCTCCTGCAGGTTCAGCCCGCCGTGGACGAGGGACAGGAAGAAGTTCACGCTCCACTGGTCCTGCTGGTCGCCGCCGGGCGTGCCGAACGCCAGCCACGGCTTGCCGTCGCGCAGCGCGAACGACGGCGACAGCGTGGTGCGCGGACGCGTCCCCGGCCGCAGCGAGGCGGGCAGCCCCTCCTGCAGCCAGAACATCTGCGCCCGGCTGCCCAGGCAGAAGCCCAGCTCGGGAATGGTCGGCGAGCTCTGTAGCCAGCCGCCGCTCGGCGTGGCGGAGACCATGTTGCCGTGCCGGTCCACCACGTCCACGTGACAGGTGTCGCCACGGGTGGAACCGTCGGAGCCGACCGTGGGCTCGCCCACCCCGGACCGTACGCCCGAGATGCCCGGCGCGGCGCTGACCGTGCCGGGGGCCGGGAACGCGGGCAGCCGCGGCGTGCGCCCACCGGGCGCGCCCGGTCGCAGTTCCGCACTGGCCTCGGCGCCGATGAGGGCGCGCCGCTTCGTGTTGTACTCCTCGTCGAGCAGGTCGGCCATCGGCACCTCGGTGTCGCCGTACCAGGCTTCACGGTCGGCGAAGGCGAGCTTGGCGCTCTCGATCACGGTGTGCACGTAGTCGGCGCTGAGCTGCCCCATCCCGTCCAGGTCGAACCCGGACAGCAGGGCGAGCTGCTGCAGGAAGACCGGCCCCTGCCCCCACGGCCCGGTCTTGCACACCGTGTGCCCGTGGTAGTCGAAGGTGACCGGGTCCTCGACCGACGCCGACCAGCCCGCCAGGTCGTCGCCGGTGAGCAGGCCGCTGTGCGCCTCGCCCGAGCTGTCGCGCCAGGCGGTGCCGGTGCTGAACGCGGCGATCGCCTCGGCGACGAACCCCTGGTACCAGGCGTCGCGGGCGGCCGCGATCTGCCCCTCGCGGGTGCTCGACGCCGCTCCCGCCTCGGCGACGAGCCTGCGGTAGGTGGCGGCGAGCACGGGATTGGTCAGCTTGGCGCCCGGCACCTTGCCCTGAGGCAGCCAGGTCGCCGCCGACGTCGGCCAGTCCTCGAGGAAGAGCCGCTCGACCGACGAGACCGTGGCGGCGATCCGGTCGAGCACCGGGACGCCGTGCGTGGCGTAGTGGATGGCGGGTTCGAGCACGTCGGCCAGCGTCCAGGTGCCCCAGCGCTCCAGCATGGCCATCCAGCCGCCGAACGCCCCGGGCACGGTGGCCGCCAGCAGCCCGGTGCCGGGCACCACGTCGAGCCCGAGGCCGGTGAAGCGGTCGATCGTGGCGGCGGCGGGGGCGACGCCCTGCCCGCACACGACCGACACCCGCTCCTCTTCCTGGCTCCACAGCAGGATCGGCACCTCGCCGCCGGGCCCGTTCAGGTGCGGCTCCGCCACCTGAAGGACGAACCCGGCGGCGACGGCCGCGTCGAAGGCGTTGCCGCCGCGTTCGAGTACGCCCATGCCGGTAGCGGAGGCCAGCCAGTGCGTGCTGGCCACCATGCCGAAGTCTCCGGTCAGCTCGGGCCTGGTGGTGAACAAGGTGCGTCCTCTCATCGGGTGGCGGCCGCGTCGGGCACGTGGTCCGCCGTGACCAGGTGGCAGGCGACCGGGTGGCCGCTCGTACGCGGGTCTGTCAGCGCGGGCTCGCTCGTACGGCAGGCGTCGTACGCCAGCGGGCACCGGGTGTGGAAGCGGCAGCCGGACGGCGGATCGACCGGGCTCGGCACGTCGCCGCCCAGCACGATCCGGCGCCGCTCGCGCTGCCTGACCGGGTCGGCCACCGGCGCCGCCGACAGCAGCGCCTGCGTGTAGGGGTGGCGGGGTTCGGCGAAGATCTGGGCCGTCGGCCCCGACTCCACGATCTTGCCCAGGTACATGACCGCGATCCGGTCGGCCAGGAACTCCACCACCGACAGGTCATGGGTGATGAACAGGCAGGAGAAGCCCATCTCCCGCTGCAGATCGGTGATCAGGTTGAGCACCGAGGCCTGCACCGACACGTCCAGCGCGGACACCGGCTCGTCGGCCACCACCAGCTTGGGCGCGAGGATCAGCGCGCGGGCGAGTCCTACCCGCTGCCGCTGCCCGCCGGACAGCTCGTGCGGGAAGCGCGAGCGCATCTCGGGGCGGAGCCCGACCTGCTCCAGCATGGCGGCGACCCGCCCGCCCGCCGCGCGCCGGCTCGCGATCCCGTGGTGCAGCAGCGGCTCGCCGACGATCTGCTCGATCGTGAAGCGCGGGTTGAGCGAGGAGTACGGGTCCTGGAAGACGATGTGGACATCCCTGCGCAGCGGGCGCATGGCCCGGCGCGACAGGTGGGTGATGTCGCGGCCGTCGAGGCGGATGCCGCCCGAGGTGGGCTCGGTCAGCCGCAGCACGCACTTGCCCACGGTCGACTTGCCGCTGCCCGACTCGCCGACGAGACCGAGCACCTCGCCCTCACCGATGCTCAGCGACAGGCCGTCCACGGCGCGGACCTGGCCGTAGTGCTTGACCAGATTGTCGATCTCCAGGATCACGACTGCCCTCCCGGGTGGAAGCAGGCCGCCAGATGAGCGTCCAGCAGTTGAGGCTCGAGCGTGGGCCGTCGCAGCCGGCAGTCGGGCTGCGCGCGGCCGCAGCGCGCCTGGAAGGCGCATTCGTCGGGATCCGTCAGCGGCGAGGGCACCATGCCGGGGATCTCGGCGAGCCGGCCGTTCACGGCGGCCGACGGCAGGGCGTTCATCAGGCCGAGGGTGTACGGATGGCGCGGCCGGGCGAACAGCTCCGCGACGGGCGCCTGCTCCACGGCCCGGCCCGCGTACATGACCACGGCCCGGTCGGCGATGTCGGCGACCACGCCCAGGTCATGGGTGATCAGGATGACCGCGGTGCCGAGCCGGTCGCGCAGGTCGCGGAACACGTCGAGCACGCCCGCCTGGATCGTCACGTCCAGCGCGGTCGTGGGCTCGTCGGCGATCAGCACCCGCGGCGAGCAGGCCACCGCGATCGCGATCATCACCCGCTGGCGCATGCCGCCCGAGAGCTGGTGCGGGTACTCCTTGACCCGGCGGGCGGGCAGCGGGATGCCGACCAGTTCGAGCAGCTCCACCGCGCGGGCCCCGGCGGCCTTGCGGGAGAGCCCCTCGTGCCTGCGCAGCACCTCGGTGATCTGGTAGCCGACCGTGAACGACGGGTTGAGCGAGGTCATCGGCTCCTGGAAGACGACCGAGACGTCCTTGCCCCTGATCTGCCGCATCCGCGACTCGGGCAGCGTGGTCAGCTCGCGGCCGTCGAGCTTGACCGAGCCCGACAGCCTGGTCGTGTCCGGCGGCAGCAGCCTCGGCACGGACATCGCGGTGACCGACTTGCCGCAGCCCGACTCGCCGCAGAGCGCCAGGATCTCGCCCTCGCCCAGGTCGAGCGAGATGCCCCTGACCGCCTGCACCAGGCCGTCCTCGGTGTCGAAGTCGACGGTCAGGTCGGTGATCTCGAGCAGGCTCATCGGCCACTCCTCGGGTCGAGAACGTCACGCAGCCCGTCGCCCAGCAGGTTGAAGCCGAGCGTGGCCAGCGCGATCATCAGCCCCGGCCAGATCGCCAGCCACGGCGCGACGTCGAGGTACTGCTGGGCGGTGGTGAGCATCACGCCCCACGACGGCGTCGGCGGCTGGACCCCCAGGCCCAGGAACGACAGGGTCGACTCGCCGATGATCGCCGCCGGGATCGCCACCGTGGCCTGCACGATGAGCGGGCTGGAGCAGTTCGGCAGCACGTAGCGGAGCAGGATGTGACGGTCGCTGGCGCCGTCGGCGATGGCCGCGGCCACGTAGTCCATCTCCCTGATCGCCAGCACCTCGCCGCGGGTGATCCGGACGACCGCCGGCAACTGGGAGAAGCCGAGCGCCAGCACCACGCCCTTCAGCGAGGGCCCGATGATCGCCGCCAGCCCCACCGCGAACACCAGGAACGGGAAGGCCAGCGTCACGTCGACCAGCCGCATCACGACCGGGTCCAGCCAGCGCCGGTAGAACCCGGCGACCAGCCCGATCGGGATGCCCACCACCATGGCCAGCAGCGTCGACAGCACCCCGGCCTGGAGCGAGACCTGCGCGCCGTGCGCGATCCTGGCCAGGGCGTCCCGGCCCAGGTCGTCGGTGCCGAGCGGGTGCGTCCCCGACGGCGGCGCGAGCGTCGCGTTGTAGTCCTGCGCCGACGGATCGCCCGTGAGCACCGGCCCGAGCAGCGCCAGCAGCAGGAACCCGGCGACGAGCACCAGCCCCGCCATCGGCATCGGGCGCCGCCTGAAGCGCCGCCACAGCCTGCGGCGCCGATCGGCGCGGCCCGTGGTCACCGGTGCGGCCGACACGTCAGTCATGCCTGCCCCCCGACAGCCGGATGCGTGGATTGAGGAAGGCGTACGCGATGTCGACCAGCAGGTTGACCAGCACGTATCCGATCACCGTGACCAGCACCACGGCCTGGATGACGGGGTAGTTCCTGGTGAGCACCGCGTCCACGGTCAGCTTGCCGAAACCGGGGATGACGAAGATCTGCTCCGTCACCACCGCGCCGCTGATCAGCGCGCCGAGTTGCAGGCCGAGGACCGTCACCACGGTCGTGAGGCTGTTGCGCAGCGCGTGCGCGCCCACCACCTTGGTCTCCGACAGGCCCTTGGACCGGGCGGTCCGCACGTAGTCGGCCGACAGCGCGCCCAGCATGGCCGAGCGCGTCTGCCGCATCAGGATCGCCGCGAACCCGGTGCCGAGCACCAGCGCGGGCAGGATCATGCGCTGGAGGTTCTGGCCGGGGTCCTGGGTGAACGGGACGTATCCGGAGGCGGGCAGCCAGCGCAGCGTCACCGCGAACAGCAGGATGCTGAGCAGGCCCAGCCAGAAGTGCGGCACGGACAGCCCGGCCAGGCCGAAGCCGGTGGCCACGTAGTCGGGCAGCCGGCCCCGCTTCACCGCGGCCACGATGCCCGCGCCCACACCCACGACGATCGCCACCAGCAGCGCCAGAGCCGACAGCTCCAGCGTCACCGGCAGCCGCTCGGCGAGGATGCCGGCCACCGGTAGCTGGTCCTGGGTGGAGCGGCCGAGGTTGCCGGACAGGGTCTGGCCCACGTAGTCGACGTATTGCGCCGGCAACGGCTTGTCCAGGCCGAACTCGTGCCGGATCGCCTCGACCACCGCGGGCGAGGCCTCCTCGCCCGCCATCACCACGGCCGGGTCCCCGGGCAGCGCCCTGATCCCGAGGAAGATCAGGATGCTGGCCAGGAACAGCACGATCACCGCCGACCCCGCCCTGCGGAGGATGAACCAGACCATCAGCCGGCGAACCCAGCGGTGACGAAGCGGGGCAGGCCATCCTTGAAGTACTGGACACCGGCGACGGTCTTGTTCATGCCCAGGTAGTACTTGTTGTGGTAGAGGTACACGACCCCGCGCACCTCGGCGGCCCGCTGCAGCGCCTTGGCGTACAGCTCGGCGCGCTTGGCCGGCTCCGTGGCCGCCGCGGCCTCCTTGATCGGGTCGTCGATGCCGGGGTCGGACATGCCGCTGTAGTTGTTGCTGCCGCGGCTGGTGATCAGGTTCGACAGGTTGCCGTCCGGGTCCACCCGGCCCGACCAGCCGTTGAGCACGGTGTCGAACTTGCCGGCCTTGCCCTGCTCCAGCGTGCTGACGAACTCGGCCGTCTGCACGGTGACGTTGAAGCCCGCCTCCTTGGTCATCTGCTGGATGACCTGGGCCAGGCGCTGGTTGGTGGCGTCGTTGGGCGTGGTCATCGTGACCGGGATCGGCGTGGGCACACCGGAGGCCTGCACCAGTTGCTTGGCCTTGGCCAGGTCGCGCTTGGCGCACTGCAGCGAGGGCGAGCGGTAGGGGCTGTCGGCGGGGAGCGGGAAGCAGTCGGGCTCGTACAGGCCGTTGTAGACGGTCTTGTTGATCTGGTCGCGGTCCAGCGCCAGCTCGAACGCCTCGCGTAGCTGCGGGCTCTTGGCCAGCGGGGTGTTGACCGGGCCCGGCTTCTCGGTGGAGCCGTTGGCGTTGCCGGTGTTGATCGTGAGGCCGTAGTAGCCGAGCCCGCCGCCGGACACGACGGTGAGGTTCGGGTCGGCCTGCACGCCCTTGACCGTGGTGGTGGCGAGCTGGTCGGCCACCTGGACGTCGCCGGACTTCAGGTTCGCGGCCCGTACGTTCGGGTCGACGATGATTTTGTATACGAGCTTGTCCAGCTTCACCTTGGCGGCGTCGTAGTAGTCGGGCGCCTTGTCCAGCACGATCTGGCTGCCGGAGGTGCGGCTGGCGAACTTGAACGGCCCGATGCACACGGGGCTCGCGCCGAAGTTGTCGCCGCCCGTCTCCAGCGCCTTGGGCGACATGATCATCCCGGCGCGGTCGGCGAGCTGCGCCGTCAGCGGCGTGAAAGCGCGCGCCAGGGTGAGCTTGACGGTGGCCGGATCGACCACGCTCACCTTCGACACGGCGGCCAGGTCGGCCTGGCGGGCCGACTTCTCCCAGGTACGGTGCCGGTCCAGCGACTTCTTGACCGCCTCCGCGTCGAACGCGGTGCCGTCGTTGAACTTCAGCCCCGCGCGCAGCTTGATCGTCACCTCCTTGCCGTCGTCCGAGACGGTGGGCAGGGCGGCCGCCAGCTGCGGCACCAGCGTGGCCTGCGCGTCGATGTCGAAGAGCTTCTCGCACATGCTCGCGAACACCTCGCGGCCCACCAGCGTGGTGGACACGCTCGGGTCGAGCGCGTCGGGGTCGGCGTTGAGCGCGATGTTCAGCGTGCCGCCGCTCTTGACCGCGCGGTTGTCGGCCGTGGCGTCGGCTACCGACGGGGCGACGGGGGTGCCGCTCGAACCGCCTCCACCGCACGCGGCCAGAGCTATGGGGAGTACGGCGAGCGTCAAGACCAACCTGGGTCTCATGATGCCTCCGGGGGAGCGAACTTTAGGAGACTGTATACAAGATCTCGGATTTCAATAGTGTTTCGGCAAGCCTGTTGTTATATGAGCATTTTCTAATCGTTAGGGAACTTGTCCGGGCGTACTGCGGCCAGAAACGACCGCCTGGCCGCGGCGACGTGCGCGACCGCCCTGGCCTGGGCCTCGTCCTCGTCGCCCGCCGCGATGGCCTCGCACAGGCTCAGGTGCTCCGACCAGGAATGCGGTCCGCGTGCGGCGGCGGTCTGGCGGAACACCCACTGCGCCCGCAGCAGCATCGGCGCCATCATCAGGTTGAGGTACGAATTGCCCGCCACCTCGCCCACGGCCAGGTGGAAGGCGGTATTGAGGTCGGCCACGCGTTCGAGCCGGCCGCCCTCGACGGCCTCCTTGGCCGAGTCGAGCACCATGCGCAGCCGCGCGGCCGTCTCCGGGGTCCGTTTGCGCGCCGCCAGCCGGGCCGCCAGCCCTTCGATGGCCATCCGCACGTCGAAGAGCTCCTCGGCCTCCGCCGGCGACAGCCGCGCCACGGTGGCGCCGATCCGGGGGATGACCAGCACGAACCCCTCGGCGGCGAGCACCCGGATGGACTCGCGTACCGGGTTGCGCGACACGCCCAGCCGCGCGGCCAGCCGGTCCTCGACCAGGCGTTCACCCTGGGCGAGCTCGCCGGAGATGATGAGCCGGCGGATCTCCGCGGTCACTTGATCGCGAAGGGGGAGATGGGCGCCGCCCAGTGTCAGATCAGTCATTTGACGGCCAATCGTATACAACTTGCGGCCGTTTCCGGTGCCCTCTGGGCGTCTCGCGCCCGGCAGTGCCGCGTTCCGCGCCAGACCGCGCGGCGTCTCGTGCCCGGTCGTGCGGCCTCTTGTGGTCAGGCGCGCAGGCGAAGACCTCGCGGCGTCGGGTGGAAACCGGCCTCCTCCAGCGCCGCTGCCATCGGCGACTCGCCGATCGAGGTGCCGTCCGCCCGCTCGACGGTCAGCTTGCCGAGCGCCCCATCCCGTACGGCCAGCGCCAGCGCGTCCACGGCCGGCCGCAGCCGCTCGTCGTCGGCGAACGACAGCAGCGTCTTGCCGCCCCGCTCGACGTACAGCACGAGGAACCCGTCCACCAGCACCACCAGCGCGCCCGCCTTCCTGCCGGGCTTGTGCCCCACCTCGCCGGGATGCGCCGGCCACGGCAGCGCCGCTCCATAGGGGTTGGCCGGATCGGCCGAGGCCAGCACGACCGCCCTGCGCGCCGTACTCCCGTCGCCGCCGCCCGTCCGCCCGAAGGTCCCCGTGGGAGCGCTCGAGGCCGGGCTGGTCGGCGCGATGCCCGGGGCCATGGCCCGCATCCGGTCCACCGCTCCCGGCAGCGCGAACTGCGCGCCCCCGAGCCCCTCGACGAAGTAGCCCCGGCGGCACCGCCCGCTCTCCTCGTAGGCCCGCAACACCTGATAGACCGGGGTGAACCCGCCAGGCAGCCGCTCCGACGTCACCGCGCCCCGCGTCACCACCCCGTGCCGTTCGAGGAGCACCTCGGCCTGTGCCTGCGCCCGCTGGGTGGCGTCCTCGGCGGGTGAGGGAAGCAGCCACCACCGCCCGCCCACCGTGGGCGGCCCGCTCCTGCTCGGCAGCACGGCTCGGCGCCGGCGCGTGGTGGCGGGCCGGTGCGCGGGCCGTCCCGACCCGAGCGTGGCGCGCAGCGGCGCCAGCGTGTCACCGGACACCCGCCCCGACCACGCCAGGTCCCACAGCGCCGACACCAAAGCCGCGTCGTCGAGCGAGCCGAGCTGGTCGGAGATGCCCCGGAAGAACAGTGCCCCGCCGCCGCCCAGCACGTCGAGCACCTGCTCGTGCACCGGCGTCATCGTGATCTGGCCGGGCTCGGGCAGCAGCAGCGGCGCGGTGTCGGCGAAGTAGAGCGACACCCATCCGTCCCCGCCGGGCAGCGACCCCTGGCCCGCCCACATCACCTCACCTGAGGCGGTCAGCTCGTCGAGCAGTGCCGGGTGGTAGCCGGGCACCCGCGAGGGCAGCACCAGCGTCTCCAGCGCCGAGGCGGGCACGGCGGCCCCCTGAAGCTGCTCGACGCTGTGGATCAATGCGTCCATGGCCCGAGCCGCCCCAGCCGCACCGCGTGGCGCCTGGGTCGAGCCGGTGATGCCGTGCCAGGCCGGCATGAACAGCGCGAGCGTCTCGGGCGCGACCGGCTCGACCTCTTTGCGGAGCCGCGCCAGAGACCTGCGCCGCAACATCCGCAGCACACCGGCGTCGCACCACTCCTCGCCCCTGCCGCCCGGCCGGAACTCCCCGCTGACCACCCGCCCGGCCGCCGCCAGCCGCCGCAGGGCGTCGGTCACCACGGCCACGCCGAGCCCGAACCTGGCGGCGGCCGTACCGGCGTGGAAGGGCCCGCGCGTACGGGCATGACGGGCCACGAGGTCGGCCAGCGGGTCGGCGACCGGCTCCAGGAACGCGTGCGGGATCCCCACCGGCAGCGGCGCGCCCAGCGCGTCGCGCAGCCTGGCCGCGTCCTCGATCGCCGCCCACTGCTCCTCGCCCGCGATGCGCACCCGGATCGCCCGGCGGGCGTGTTCGAGCTCCGTCAGCCAGGTGGGATCGCCGCCGCGTACGCTCACGTCGGGCACGAGCAGCGGCCCGTGCGAGCGCAGCAGGTCGGCCAGGTCCTCGGCGTCGCGCAACGGCCGGTCGAGCCTGGCCAGCTCGCGTTCGCTGTCGGAGATGACGTCGGGGTCGAGCAACTCGCGCAGGTCGGCCTGGCCGAGCAGCTCGGCCAGCAGCGTCGTGTCGAGCGCCAGCGCCTGGGCCCGGCGTTCGGCCAGCGGCGCGTCGCCCTCGTACATGAACGCGCCGATGTAGTGGAACAGCAGCGACGCGGCGAACGGCGACGCCTGCGACGTCTCCACCTCCACCACCCGCACCCGGCGCGCGGCGATGTCACGCATCAGCCGCACCAGCCCGGGCACGTCGAACACGTCCTGGAGGCACTCGCGCATCGTCTCCAGCACGATCGGGAACGACGCGTACTGCGAGGCCACCCCCAGCAGGTGGGCGGCCCGCTGCCGCTGCTGCCAGAGGGGGCTGCGCCGGCCGGGCACGCGGCGCGGCAGCAGCAGGGCCCGGCCCGCGCACTCCCTGAACCGGGAGGCGAACATCGCCGAGCCGCCCAGCTCCTCGGTGACGATCTGCTCGATCTCCTCGGCGTCGAAGGCCGCCACGTCGGTGGGCGGCTCGGCCAGCGTGTCGGGGATCCGCAGCACGATGCCGTCGTCGGAGTGCACGGCCTGCACGTCGAGGCCGTAACGCTCGCGCAGCCGCCGGTTGATCGCCAGGGCCCACGGGGCGTGGACCCGCGCGCCGTAGGGGGAGTGGATGACCACGCGCCAGTCGCCGAGCTCGTCGTGGAAGCGTTCGACCAGGAGGGTGCGGTCGTCGGGGACGTAGCCGGTGGCTTCGCGCTGCTCGTCGAGGTAGGCGCGCAGGTTGCCGGCGGCGTACGCGTCGAGCCCGGCCGCCCGCATGCGGTCGGTCGAGGTGTTTCCGGCGTGTTCGCGGAGGAACGCGCCGATCGCCTGGCCCAGCTCAGCGGGTCTTCCCGGGGTGTCGCCGTGCCAGAACGGCAACTTGCCCGGCTGGCCGGGCGCGGGGGAGACGAGCACCCGGTCGGTGGTGATGTCCTCGATCCGCCAGGATGTGGCGCCCAGCACGAACACGTCGCCGACCCGTGACTCGTAGACCATCTCCTCGTCCAGCTCGCCCACCCGCGACGCCTTCTCTCCCACCAGGAAGACGCCGAACAGCCCGCGGTCGGGGATCGTGCCGCCGTTGGTCACCGCCAGCCGCTGCGTGCCCGGACGGCCCCGCAGCGTGCCCGTCACCCGGTCCCAGACGACGCGCGGTCGCAGCTCGGCGAACTCCTCGCTCGGGTAGCGGCCCGCGAGCATGTCGAGCGTGGCCTCCAGCGCGGTGCGCGGCAGCGTCGCGTAGGGGGCGGCCCGCTTGACCACGGCCTCCAGCTCGTCGACCGTCCACTCCTCCAGCGCGGTCATCGCCACGATCTGCTGGGCCAGCACGTCGAGCGGGTTGCGCGGGTAGCGCAGCTCCTCGATCTGGCCGCTCTTCATGCGTTCGGCCACCACGGCGGTCTGGATCAGGTCGCCGCGGTATTTCGGGAAGATCACTCCCCTGGACACCGCGCCCACCTGGTGACCCGCCCGGCCGATGCGCTGGAGCCCGCTCGCCACGCTCGGCGGCGCCTCCACGCAGGCGACCAGGTCGACCGCGCCCATGTCGATGCCCAGCTCCAGGCTGGACGTCGCGACCACGGCGGGCAGGCGGCCCGACTTGAGCGCCTCCTCGATCTGCGCCCGCTCCTCCTTGGACACCGATCCGTGGTGCGCGCGGACGATCTCGGTGACCACGCCCCTGCTCGCCCCGGCCTGCGCCATCATCTCCGCGGGTGCCCGCCGGGGCGGCTCTCCCGGCAGCGGCGTCTCGGCGGGCGTCCGCCGCGGCGGGTCTCCGGGCAGCGGCGTCTCCCAGATCGACAGATCGACGGCCTCGGGCCCCTGCGCCCGCTCATAGGCCAGCTCGTTGAGCCTGGTGCAGAGGCGTTCGGCCAGCCGTCTGGAGTTGGCGAACACGATCGTCGACGAGTGGGCCTCGATCAGGTCGAACAGCCGCTCCTCGACGTGCGGCCAGATCGACCGGCTGGACGGCTCGGGCTCCTCGCCGTCGGCAGGCCCCGGCCTGCCCTCCATCTCGGTCATGTCCTCGACCGGGACGATCACCTTGACCTCGATGCGCTTGTCGGAGGGCGGCTGCACGACCGTCGCGGGACGGGAGCCGCCCAGGAACGCCGCGACCTCGCTCACCGGCCGCACCGTCGCCGACAGCCCGATCCGCTGCGCGGGCCGCTCGAGCAGGGCGTCGAGCCGCTCCAGGCTGAGCGCCAGGTGCGCGCCGCGCTTGGTGGCGGCCACCGCGTGCACCTCGTCGACGATCACCGTCTCGACGCCGCGCAACGCCTCGCGCGCCTGGCTGGTGAGCAGCAGGAACAGCGACTCCGGCGTGGTGATGAGGATGTCGGACGGCTTGGCGGCGAACCGCCTGCGGTCCTGGGCCGGGGTGTCGCCGGAGCGGATCGCCACCGAGATGTCCGGCACCGGCAGGCCCAGCCGGCGCGCGGTCTGCTTGAGCCCGGCCAGCGGGGCGCGCAGGTTGCGCTCCACGTCGACGGCCAGGGCCTTGAGCGGCGAGACGTACAGGACCCTGGTCCCCTTGTGAGCCTGTTTCGGATCTGCCCGGGTGGGGTCGGCGGCCAGCCGGTCGAGCGACCACAGGAAAGCCGCCAGGGTCTTGCCCGACCCGGTGGGCGCCACCACGAGCGTGTTGTCGCCGCGCGCGATGGACTCCCACGCGCCTTCCTGCGCGCTCGTGGGCGCCTCGAACGCTCCGGCGAACCACTGCCTGGTCCCGTGGGTGAAATGGTCTAGCGAGCTCACCTGCACATAGTGCCTCGTAGCACCGACAGAAAACTCATTGTGGCGGCGGTAGGCGATTGAGGCGGGGGCGCTGCGGACATAGAGCGATCGTGGGCATCGACTACGCAGCCATCAAGACCCGCCGCGAGGACATCAGGGAGCGCTATCTATTAGCGCACCGACCGTCGAGCAGCGCGCGCGGCCTGCATCACCTCGCTCTACTGTCGTCGGACGTGGAGCGGACGGTCAAGTTCTACCAGGAGCTGCTTGAGTTCCCCTTGACGGAGATCTTCGAGAACCGGGACTACAAGGGCTCCAACCACTTCTTCTTCGACATCGGCAACGGGAACCTACTGGCCTTCTTCGACTTCCCAGGGCTCGACCTCGGCCCCTATCAGGAGGTGCTCGGCGGCCTGCACCACATCGCGATCTCCGTCGACCCCGCCACCTGGGAACGGCTGCGCGGCAAACTGGAGATGGCCGGCGTGCCGCACCAGATCGAGAGCGGCGCCTCCATCTACTTCCGGGACCCCGACGGCGCCCGGCTGGAGCTGCTCGCCGACCATCTGGGGGAGATGTACGGCTCGCGCGTGATGTGAACTACCGTCGCGACGCTCTACGCGTCCGCGGTGTGCCCGCCCGAGGTTCCTGCCTGATGCCTGCGTGCCTTTCGGCTCGTTCGGATTTTTCCTGTTGTACGGCTGAGCGCTGGGCTAAGCGGAGCTGACGGCGCTTCGTCCGGTTGGCTTTGCACCGGGCGGACTTGGACGGGGAGGACTTGGGGGTCTTTGCCATGGGGGTGTCCTACCACTCTGGCGGCGGTTCCATACTTGGGTGATGCGCCTGACCGAGTTCTGGAGAAGGATGCGTGCCCACTTCGGCGAGTCATACGCCGACTCGTGGGCCCGCGACTACGTGATCGCCCCGCTCGACGGGCGCACGGTCGACCAGGCGCTGGCCGACGGCGAGAGCGCCAAGACCGTCTGGCGCGCGGTCTGCCAGGTCGAAAACGTCTCCTCCCGGCTCCGCTAGCTCCCCGGATCCATACTCTCCTTCAGCGCGCGGACCGTCTGGGGCAGGTCGTCGGCGGTGCCCTGACCGCCGGGCGACCACAGGAACTCCCACCCACGACGCCCGGGGGTGGCGAAGACGAGCGTCTGCCTGCCGGTGCGGGGATGCCACGCCCACAGCACCGGCTCCGCACCGCCGACCATGCGGCTCGCCAGCCCGTGACCGGGCAACAACGCGGCGAGTGCTTCCAGATGGGCGCGTCGTTCTCCGGTGTACGTGCTGCTCGTCACGTCGCCGCCTCCAAACCTCTGGTTCAGAGTCTCCCCAGCTCAGGGTGTGTGACAACACGTACGGCGTATTGCCTATGAATGTCAGGTGTGCGGAACGCGCCGGGCTGTTGCCGGCCCTCGGCTCCTTGAATACGCCTTGTCGGCCAAAGTGGCATCTGGCATCTTTTGCGCTTCCAGCACATGCCCGGCGAGTATCACGAGACCCTGAAGACGTGAAGATCATGTTGGTTGTCTGTGTGCTCGCGCTGGCGGCCTGCACGGCGAACCCGGCGGCCCCCACATCGGAGGTGCCGACAGCGAGCACGACACCGCGGCCGTCGGAGGAGCGCCCTTCGGCGTCTCCCTCGGAGGACGAGCTCGGGGTGGAGGTCGACCCGCATGGCGGCACCGTGTTGTTCGACGCCGCGACGGCGGGCCAGGACACGGCCTGGGCGGCCGGCTACTACACCAGCGCGGAGGACGAGCCGTCCTACGGCCTGCTCCTGCGGAGGGACGGCACCCGATGGCATGTGGAGGTGCAAGCGTCGCAACGATTCCCCGATGCGCTCGACTCCTTCGTTCGGGGAGTGGACGCCGACGGGCCGGACAATGTCTGGGCAGTGGGCGACATCGGCGACCTCACCGAGGATTACGAGGACGTTCGGCGTCCCTTCGCCCTGCGTTGGGACGGCCGTGACTGGGAGACGCTCAGGCCCTCCGACCTGCCGAAACTCGATTCGCTGAACGACGTTGCCGTGGACGGCTCACGGGCCTTCCTGGTCGGCCGGCGCGGGGACGACAAGACGTCCATCCCGGTCTTCCTGACCTGGAACGGCAGAGGCTTCGGCAGGCGGGAGTTCCCGGGCGGAAGCCGATTCCACGCCGTGGACGCCGGATCCGGGCATGTGTGGATCGCGGGGAGTTCCTCCCGAGGGCGGTGCGCCGACTCACGCCCGGCGATCTGGCGCAGCACGTCCCCCCGCAGCGCGCCGGTGGAGATGCGGCTGCCCCCGCTGGGCCGTGGCACCCTGCTGCACATCCAGGAGAACGGCCCGTCCGATGTGTGGGCGGTGGGCGAGCGCGGCACCTCCCGGGACTGTGAGGGGTACGGGTCAGACAGATCGATGGTCCTGCACTGGAACGGAACCTCCTGGAAAGAGGTCACGTTGCCCCGATGGGAAGGCTCGCTGCGTGGCATCGCCGTCATCGGCGAGGACGACGTATGGGTAGCGGGCGACGAAAAGGACAACTCCTCCTATGTCACGTTGATGCATTACGACGGGCGGCGTTGGAAGCGCCAGACAGCACTCTCCGAGGGCGGCAGCAACGCCTTCGGCCTCGTCGATGTTCCTGGCACCCCCAACCGCCTGCTGGCCATCGGAGACCCGGACTGACAAGCAGTGAGCAGTTTCATCCCAGGTGGCTCATGTTCCCGTCCTGCCTTGATTTGCCATATAAGAACGAACGATCGTACGTTTACCTTATGACTGCCACAGCGGCCTCTCGCACCGAAGAGTCCGACCCCTTCTGCCTGTCGCCGGCGCGCGCCGCGGAGCTCCTCGCCGACGCGCCCTGGCGCCGGTTCTCGGTGATCGGCGACAGCCTCTCGGCGGGCACCGGAGACCCGAGCCCGGCTACGCCAACCTGGGATGGGCCGAGCGTGTCGCGGACCTCCTTCGCCGGGTCCATCCCGATCTGGCCTACCTGAACATCGCGGAGATCGGGGCGACGACCGCCAGAACACTGGCGACGCAGGCGGACCGGATGCTCGCGTTCGGCCCCGACCTGGTCCATGTGCCGTGCGGGGCGAACGACCTTTTTCATCCGGAGCCCGACTTCACGACCATCGAGCAGACACTGCGGCGCGTGTTCGAACTCGCCGCAGGCACCGGCGCCCAACTGACGACGTTCACGTTGGGCAAGGCCTTCGTGGTGCCGAAATTCCCGGACTGGCCGGACCGGGTACGCAAACTCAACGCCATCACCCGCGTACTGGCCGCAGACCACGATGCCGTGCTCGTCGACATGTGGGACCACCCGCTCAATTCCCGGCCGGACCTGCTGAGCGCCGACCGCATTCACTTCTCGACCTCAGGCCAGGCCGTGATGGCCGCCGAGGTTGTCAAAGGACTCGCAGCCGTGCTCAACACGAACCAAGGAAATATCGCGTGAGCACGTGCTCCTCGCACCGTCGGAGTGGCCGCCGGGCGGCGAGGTGCGGCTGAACGGCGTGGTGTACCGGCCCGTGGTCCTCACGGCACGGATGCTCGCCTCCCCGGACGACGAGCGCTGGGCTCCGGTGTGGAAGGCGATGCGGGATCTGGCCGCCGAGTACGGGGACGAGAACGTACGCCTGATCGTCTGGTTCGGCTGAGGCTGTCCGCGTACACAGCTTGCCAACCCCAGAGCGACCTCGTCGAACACCTGCTTGCCGGATCGCAGTTTTGGCCGGCCCACCCGGCTGAGCTCCGCCGGCGACGGCCTCGCGGCATTGCTCGTCCGAGGCCTCGCGGAGATCGGCGCCGATGATGACCGCGAGCTCGACCTCCCAGTCCATGGTGGTCGAGTGGGCCGGCAGCACGATGTCGTCGTACGGGCCGATCGATGCGATGCGCGGGCCGTTCTCGGTCCGGACCCTGGCCAGCCTCACGGGGGTCTCCTCTTGCTATGCCGGGGCCCTGGCGGGTCGTCCCGCCAGGCTGATGATGTGCTCCAAAAGGAGGTGAGCAGCGGGATTGTCAGAGTCTCGACGGACGACGTAACAGATCGGCAAGGTGAGGTCGTCATCGAGGGGGACGATGACCACGCCGTTTCCGGGATGCGTGCCCATCTGCGCGGGCACGAGCCCGACTTCTAGCTCGTCCCATAATGACAAATAATGTTCTTCAGTCGATCTATCATGAGGATTTATCGGGACCAGATGTCCGTCGGGTACGGCGGGCGGCGCACTCTTCCTTCCACGGCGGCGAGCAGAGCGATCTCCTGCGACCGTTCTCCGTCCCCGTGAGCGGTCATCAACCTTCAGCGACGATGCTCAACCTTCAGTGACACGGGATGCCGGTGGGACTTCCTCCCCGAGTACCGCGTGTTCCGCATGTGATCGAACAGCCGTTCGGCTACGATGGAACCTGCCAGGCCACGCCCTCCCACCCACGACTCCGCAAAACTGTCGGTGGCAGGCCGTAGCTTTCACTCGACTGATCGGACCACAACCCTCCAGGGGGAGTTCCCATGGCTATCAACGACCGCGAGAAGGCCCTCGAGACCGCCCTCGCTCAGATCGAGAGGCAGTTCGGCAAGGGCTCCGTCATGCGCCTCGGCGACGAAGTCCGAGCCCCTATCGAAGTGATTCCCACGGGTTCGATCTCCCTGGACGTCGCGCTGGGCATCGGAGGGTTGCCGCGCGGCAGGATCGTCGAGATCTACGGCCCGGAGTCCTCGGGTAAGACCACGATCGCCCTGCACGCGGTGGCCAATGCCCAGCGCGCGGGCGGCATCGCCGCGTTCATCGACGCCGAGCACGCCCTCGACCCCGAATACGCCAAGAAGCTCGGCGTCGACACCGACGCCCTGCTCGTCTCCCAGCCCGACACGGGTGAGCAGGCACTTGAGATCGCCGACATGCTGATCAGGTCGGGCGCCGTCGACGTCATCGTCATCGACTCGGTGGCCGCGCTGGTGCCCAAGGCCGAAATCGAGGGCGAGATGGGCGACAGCCACGTCGGCCTCCAGGCTCGCCTGATGTCCCAGGCCCTGCGCAAGGTCGCCGGCGCGCTCAGCAACACCGGCACCACCGCCATCTTCATCAACCAGCTCCGCGAGAAGATCGGTGTCATGTTCGGCTCGCCCGAGACCACGACCGGTGGCAAGGCGCTCAAGTTCTACGCCTCGGTCCGCCTCGACATCCGCCGCATCGAGACGCTCAAGGACGGCACGGAGGCGGTCGGCAACCGCACGAGGATCAAGGTCGTCAAGAACAAGATGGCCCCGCCCTTCCGGGTCGCCGACTTCGACATCCTCTACGGCGTGGGCATCTCCCGCGAGGGCGGCCTCATCGACATGGGCGTCGAGCACGGCTTCGTCCGCAAGTCCGGCGCCTGGTACACCTACGAGGGCGAGCAGCTCGGCCAGGGCAAGGAGAACGCCCGCAACTTCCTGAAGAACCACCCCGACATGTCCAACGAGATCGAGAAGAAGATCAAGGACAAGCTCGGCGTCGGCCCCCGCCTCGATGCTCCCGCCGAGGCACCCCCGGCAGCCCCCGCCCCGGCCGCCGCCGCTCCCTCGGGACGCGGCGCCAAGGCCGCCACGCCGAAGCCCGGTGACGTCTGATCGGTCGCCGCATGAGTGACACGGACCCGCCGCAGGCGCCCCACTCCCACGACTGGGGCGCCTGGCCCGACCTCCCCACCCCACCCCCGGGCCGCCGCCGCAACCGCCGCAGCCCCAGCGACAACCCCCCACCGCAGCCCCCGGCCCCGGAGGCCTCCTGGCCCTCCCGCTCCTCAGACACCTCAGCCCGGGGCGGACAGCCGTCCGGCCAGGCTAGATCGGTCCTGCCTAGATCTAGCCAGGACCGATCTAGCCAAGACCGATCCGGCCGGGACCGGTCCGGTGGCGCGCCGTCGGGGGGCTGGCCGTCGCTCAGCGAGTGGCGCGAGCGTCCCCGCCCACCAGCCGACCCGCCACCCGCCCAACCCACTCGCCCGCCCTCTGAGCCGGCCTTCGAGTCACGCCCCGACTCGGCTCCCGAGCCGATCCACAAGCCGAGCTCTGAGCTGGGCGGTGGGCAGGACGAGGGGCGCCTCTCAACCCCGTCCCGGGAAACCGCTTCGCCGCCTGCCCAAGGCGACTCACCGTCCACCGAAGGCAGTCGGTCCCCTCGAAGTGACGTGCCATTCCCAGGCGATCTGTCGTCCGGGCTGGGCACCGAAAGCGGCCAGCTTGAGGACGGTCCCAGCCTGGGCGGCCAGCCTGAGGACGGCCCCTATCAGGGCGGTCAGTTCCAGGCCGACTCCCACTCCGGCGCCCTGTCCGGGGACGGTCAGCCGGATGACGGCCCTCGCCTGGATGGTCAGCCTGAGGACAGCCTCCGCCTGGGGGGTCAGCCTGGGGACAGTCCCTATCCGGGAGGTCAGTCCGGGGCGGATTCCTACTCCGGCGGCCAGTCCGAGGATGGGTCCTTCCAGGGCGGTCACCCTGATGACGCTCCCTTCGACGGACCATCCGGAGATGGTTCCTACCAGGGCGGGCGGCGTGGGGAAAAGCGCTCCGGTAGAGGGCGTCGATCAGGTGGGTGGGGTGGGAAAGGAGCACGTTCGGGGGGGTCTCGAGGGCGGGGTGGGCGGCTTTCCGGTGGGCCTGATGAGGAGTCGGCCGCTGGGGCCACTCCCCACGCTGACCCCGAGTCGGTGGCTCGGGCCATCTGTCTCCGGCTGCTCACGATGGCCCCCAAGACGCGAGCCCAGCTGGCCGAGGCGCTGCGTAAGCGTGATGTGCCGGACGAAGCCGCGGAGACGGTCCTCGACCGCTTCTCCGAGCTGGGCCTGATCAACGACGAGGCGTTCGCCGAAGCGTGGGTCGACTCCCGCCACCACGGTCGCGGGCTGGCCAAGCGCGCCCTGGCCGCGGAGCTTCGCCACCGGGGTGTCGACTCCGAGACCGTCAACGAGGCCGTGGACCGCCTCGACCCCGACCAGGAGCTCGAAACGGCGCGGCGCCTCGTGGAACGCAAGCTGTCCTCCACCCGCGGCCTCGACCCCCAGGTCCGCACTCGCCGCCTTGCCGGAATGCTGGCCAGAAAGGGGTACGCCCCCGGGCTGGCCTTCCGGGTCATCCGCGAGGTTCTGGAGGCGGAGGGCGTCGAAATAGAAGACGACTTCTCCTGATCCTGCACAACCGGCCCGCCATCGGATCACTCGCGGTCCGTGTCCGGGTCGTCACCGGGTCACTTCGGTCGGCGTCCGGGTCGCCACTGGATCACTCCCGGTCCGTGTCCGGGGCGCCATCGGGTCACTTCGGTCTGTGTGCGGTCCGACGCCGGATCAATGCCTGCCTGCGTCCATAGGTGTGTGCGGAGGGGTATTTCGGGTCAGAAGCTGGAAATCTGCCTGAATGGCGAGATGCACGCCTGTAAGACACGCTTGATGACTCGTTTGCTTGCTCGTGACTTGTTCGACGCATAACCTCGACGGCAGTGAGGAGTTACTCCGCGCAGTGCGGATTGCCATACCGGTGATTGACGGACGAACGAGCTCGAAGGATCGAGGCAGGCGAGGTGTCGGCTATCCCAGTCGACGCCCGGTCAGTCTTGGTTGGATATCGGTCGTGGTGAAGGTGCCGTTTGGGCGATCAGCGCCGCGCATGTGACCCCTCCCGTTTTGAGGGCGCGTTACGAGTCTTGACGACGCGAGGAGGGCGGGGAGCACATGGGGCCGCTTGTCGTGGTGCTGTCGGTGGCGGTGCTCCTGCTGGCGTTCGGGATGATCGCCGCGTTGCTCATCGTCGTCCGCCGCACGTCGGGCAGCGGTTCGCGAGTGCTCAAGCCGAGCCCCGAGCAGTTGCAGGCCGTACACGAGGAGATCGAACAGGCTCGTGAAGAGGCCGGGGAGATCCGTGGCAAGGCCGAGTCCGACGCGGGGGAGATCCTGCGCAGGTCGGCGGCCGCCGCTGAGAGTGCGGCGCAGTTGCGGCGCGAGGTCGAAGAAGAGGGCCGGATACTCAAGGCGGAGCTCAAGGAGCTCCGGGCCGACCTCGAACGCAGGGAAGGACGGCTGGCCGAGCGCGAGCAGCGGCTCGACGAGGAGGCCAGGCGGCAGGCCGAACGCGATCGCAAGCTGACCGAGACCGAGGTCGAGCTGGCCGACAGGCGCGCGGAGTTGCTGCAGGTCGAGAACGAGCGGCGGGTGATTCTCGAGCGCGTCGCCGGGCTCACCGGCGAGCAGGCCAAGAGCGAGCTGGTACGCGATATCGAGAACCAGGCCAAGCGCGAGGCCGCCCTGATCATCAGGGAGATCGAGGGCGACGCCCGCAAGGAGGGCGAGAAGCGCGCTACCAAGATCGTGACGCTGGCGGTGCAGCGGATGGCGGCGGAGCAGACGGCCGAGTCCGTGGTCAGCGTGCTGCACCTGCCCGGTGACGAGATGAAGGGCCGGATCATCGGCCGTGAGGGGCGCAACATCCGGGCGTTCGAGTCGACGACCGGCGTGAACCTGATCATCGATGACACCCCGGAAGCGGTGTTGCTGTCGTGTTTTGACCCGGTGCGCCGGGAAACTGCCCGGCTCACGCTGGAGAAGCTGGTGCTCGACGGCCGCATCCACCCGCAGCGCATCGAGGAGGCGCACGACCGTAGCCGCGCGGAGGTGCAGGACCTGTGCGCGCGGGCGGGCGAGGACGCGCTGGTCGAGCTGGGCATCACGGACATGCACCCCGAGCTGACGCTGCTGCTCGGCCAACTCCGATACCGCACCTCCTACGGCCAGAACGTCCTCAAACACCTCATCGAGTCCGCGCACATCGCCGGGATCATGGCCGCCGAGCTCAAGATGGACCAGCCGCTGATGAAGCGCTGCGCCCTGCTGCACGACATCGGCAAGGCGCTGACGCACGAGGTCGAGGGCAGTCACGCGCTGATCGGGGCGGAGATCGCCCGCAGATACGGCGAGGAGGAGGACGTGGTGCACGCCATCGAGGCGCACCACAACGAGGTCGAGGTCCGCACGGTCGAGGCCGTGCTCACGCAGGCGGCCGACGCGATCAGCGGCAGCCGTCCGGGGGCGCGGCGGGAGTCGTTGGAGGCGTACGTCAAGCGGCTGGAGCGGCTGGAGGAGATCGCGCAGTCGTATGAGGGGGTGGAGAAGGTGTTCGCCATGCAGGCGGGGCGGGAGATCCGGGTCATGGTGAAGCCTGACGCCATCGACGACATCCAGGCGCAGGTGATCGCGCGGGATGTGGCGAAGCAGGTCGAGGAGGAGCTGACCTATCCGGGTCAGATTCGTATCACTGTTGTTCGTGAGTCCCGCGCGACCGAGTTCGCCCGCTGAAAATCCCTTTTGGGCCCCCTCCGCCCGGGGTCGGGGTCTAGGGGCTTCTTTTTACTATTTTTTTACGGCCAGCCCGGTGAGCCCCATCCGCCGCACGGGGCCGGGGTCTGTCCAGGGGCACGCTCCTCCGGTGGAGGTGGCCGGGCGTCGTTACGTGCGCCTTCTTGGCCCCGGTCCGTGGATGGCGCTGGACACCGGACGAAGGGGGGCGGTGTGGCCGAGGTGGGAGGGAGGTTCCACCCCGGCCACACCCCCTGTCAGGGGTCAGGCCAGGCGGATGCGGGGGTCCAGGAGGCCGTAGGCGAGGTCCACCAGGAGGTTGGCCAGGACGACGGCGGTGGTGGCGAGGACGACGACGCCCATGATGACCGGCAGGTCGCCGCTGACGAACGCCTGAACCACCGCCTGCCCGATGCCGCCGAGCCCGAAGACCGACTCCGTCACCACCACCCCGCCGATCAGCGTGCCCACGTCGACGCCGAGTTGCGTCACCACCGGCGTGAGGGCGGCGCGTAAGCCGTGCCGGTAGATGACCTGGCCTTCGGGGACGCCCTTGGCGCGGGCCGTGCGGATGTAGTCCTCGCCGAGGGTGTCCAGCATCGACCCGCGCGTCAGCCGTACGTAGGAGGCGGCCTGGACCATGGCGAGGGTGATCCAGGGCAGGATCAGGTGGCGGGCCCATTCGCCGGGGCTGTCGGTGAACGCCACGTACGAGTCCGGCGGCAGCACCGGCGCCCCGGCCATGGAGAGCTGGAAGAACAGGAAGTACAGCAGCAGCAGGCCGACCACGAAGGTAGGCATGGACACGGCGGCCAGGGCCAGGAACGTCACGACGCGGTCCAGGAGGGAGCGCGCCCGGGTGGCGCTGATGACTCCGGCGCCGACGCCGATGACGACCCAGAGGATCGCGCCGCCGATCACGAGCGAGGCCGTCGGCGGGAAGTCCTCGGAGAGGATCTTGCCGATGGATTCGCCGGAGAAGTAGGACTGGCCGAGGTCGCCGTGGATGAGGCGGTTCAGGTAGTCGAGGTACTGGACGAGGGTCGGGCGGTCCAGGCCGAGGTTGTGGCGGATGAGCTCCACCTGCTCGGGCGTGGCCTGGCGACCGGCCAGCGTCCTGGCGGGATCGCTGGGGGCGACGAAGAACAGCAGGAAGGTGCCCAGCGTGACGAGCCACAGGACGAGCACGCCGAGCAGCGCCCGCCGGAGGAGGAATCTGCGGAGCATCAGGCCCCCTTACGGCGAGAGCGAGACAGAGAGCGAGAGCGAGAACGGCGGCGACGGCGGCTGAACAGGCGTTCCGTGCGCGGGTCGATGGCATCCCTGATGCCGTCGCCGACCAGGTTGAAGGCGAGCGTGGTGAGCAGCAGGGTGGCCGCGGGGAAACCGAGATACCAGTAGGCGACCCGGTAGAAGCCCTGCGCCTCGCTGAGCAGGTTGCCCCACGAGGGGGTGGGCGGCACGATGCCGAGCCCCAGGTACGACAGCGTCGACTCGAAGACGATGGCCGCCGGCACGAGCAGCGTGGTCAGGACGATGACCGGAGCGAGCAGGTTCGGCAGGATGTCGACGAACATGATCCGCAGGTCGCCGCAGCCGATGGACCGGGCGGCCTCGACGTACTCGCGTTCCTTCAGGGAGAGTGTCTGGCCGCGTACGACCCGCGCGATGGCCGCCCACGAGTAGAAGGCGATCACCCCGATCGTCGCGGTCAGCGACGGCCCGGCGATCGACACCACCGCGATGGCGAAGATCAGGTATGGGAACGACAGCACCACGTCCATGAGCCGGGACAGCACGGTGTCGATGACGCCGCCGTAGTAGCCGGCCAGCAGGCCGACGACGACGCCCACCAGCGCCGCCAGCCCGGTGGCGACCACGCCGACCAGCAGCGAGACCCGCGCGCCGTACAGGACCCTGATGAACAGGTCACGCCCGAGGCGGTCGGTGCCGAACCAGAACGTGCCGTTCGGCGCGATCGGGAGCCCCTGGGCGGTGATGCCGGTGTCGCGGAACTGCTCATCCGGGTCGTGGCCGTTCCACGCGGCGATGAGCGGGGCCGCCAGCGCCAGCGCGCAGAGCAGGACCACGGTCAGGCCGGAGACCAGCGCGACCTTGTCGGTCCTGATCCTGGCCCAGGCGAGCTGCAACGGGCTGCGGCCGGCGATCGTCCGGTCGGTGACCGCGTCGGGCCTGATCTCAGTGAGCGTCATGCGGGCCTCCTCCCAGAAGCGGTCAGGTCCTCGCCCGCCTCGACGGGGAAGTGGCAGGCCACCAGGTGGTCCCGGGGCACCAGCAGGGGTTCCTCCGCCGAGCAGCGGTCCCGCGCCTTCGGGCAGCGGGGATGGAAGTGGCAGCCGGACGGGGGATCGATCGGCGAGGGGACGTCGCCCGTGAGGATGATGCGCCGCCGCCGTCCGGCCTCGTCCGGGTCGGCCACCGCCGTGGCGGAGAGGAGGGCGTTCGTGTACGGATGTCTGGGATGTTCGTGCAGCTCGTCGGCCCCCGCGAGTTCGACGACCTTGCCCAGGTACATGACCGCGATCCGGTCGCTGATGTGCCGCACCACCGACAGGTCGTGCGCGATGAACAGGTACGTCAGCCCGAAGTCGTCCTGCAGGTCCTTCAGCAGGTTGAGGATCTGCGCCTGGATGGACACGTCCAGCGCCGACACCGGCTCGTCGCAGATGATCAGCCGGGGCCGCAGCGCCAGCGCCCTGGCCACCCCGATCCGCTGCCGCTGCCCGCCGGAGAACTCCGCGGGGAACCGGTTGTAGTGCTCGGGATTGAGCCCCACCCGTTCCATCAGCTCCTGCACGGTACGGCGGAGCTCGGCGCCGCGGCTCACCCGGTGGACCACGAGCGGGTCGGCGATGATCGAGCCGACGCGCCTGCGCGGGTTCAGCGAGCCGTAGGGGTCCTGGAAGATGACCTGGATGTCGCGCCGGTAGGCCCGCATCCTGGCCCTGGGCAGGTTCGTGATGTCGTCGCCGTCGAAGCGGACCCGGCCCGAGGTGACGGGGTGCAGGCCCGCGACGCATCGGGCGAGCGTCGACTTGCCGCAGCCGGTCTCGCCGACCAGCCCGAGCGTCTCGCCCGGCGACAGGTCGAAGCTCACCCCGTCGACGGCCCGTACGTGCCCGACCGTCTGCTTGACCAGCATGCCGGTGGTGATGGGGAAGTGTTTGACGACGTTCTCGACTTCGAGGAGCATCAGGCCTCCTTGGCTCGCAGCCGCAGCGCGTCGGCCTCCGGGCCGAGCCCGACCGCCTCGTGGGGCAGCCAGCAGGCCGAGGCGTGCCCGCCGCCGCCCGTGACTGTGGCCAGCGGTGGCCGCTCGGCCGCGCAGACCGGCATGGCGTACGGGCAGCGCGGGTGGAAGGCGCAGCCCGAGGGGATGTCGATCAGCGACGGCGGAGAGCCGGGGATGGGCCGCAGCCGCCCGCCGCGGGCCCCCGTGCTGCCCGGGATCGACTCCAGCAGGCCCTTGGTGTAGGGGTGGTGCGGGCGGTAATAGAGGGTGCGCCGGTCGGCCCGCTCCGCCACCAGCCCCGCGTACATGACCAGCACCTCGTCGGCGATGCCCGCCACGACGCCGAGGTCGTGCGTGATGAGGATGAGCGCGATGTCGAACTCGGCCTGGACCCGGCCGATGAGTTCGAGGATCTGCGCCTGGACGGTCGCGTCGAGCGCGGTGGTCGGCTCGTCGGCGACGATGAGCTTCGGGTTCAGCGCCAGCGACATGGCGATCATCGCCCGCTGCCGCATGCCCCCGGAGAACTGGTGCGGGTAGTCGTCCACCCGCCGGTCCGGTCGGGGGATGCCGACCAGGCCGAGCAGCTCGATCGCGCGCTTGCGGGCCTCGGCGCGGCCGGTGCCGGGCTGATGGACCCGGAACAGCTCCTCGATCTGCCAGCCGACCTTGTAGAGCGGATGCAGGCTGGTCAGCGGGTCCTGGAAGACGACGCTGATCTCCGCCCCGCGGATGCGGCGTAGCTGCTCGCGGTCGAGCTGGAGCAGGTTCACGCCTTCGAACAGGGCGGTGCCGGAAATGTCGGCCCTGGGGGAGAGGCCGAGTATGGCCTGGGTGCTCACGGTCTTGCCGCTCCCGGACTCGCCGACGATCGCCAGCGTCCGGCCGCGATCGACGGTGAACGACAGCCCCCGTACCGCCTGTACCAGGCCGTCGGAGGTGGGGAAGGTCACCTTCAGGTCGGTCACCTCTAGCAGGCTCATGTTTCTCCCTCACAGCGCCCCGCGGGACTCCCGCGGGGCGCCGCACCGTCATGGCGAGTTGGGGTCAAGCCAGAGGTTGGTGATGTCGTAGAGCTGGAAGGCGGGCAGGTACAGCGCGTTTCGCACCCGCTTGCTCTTGTAGATCGGCGTGTTCTGGTTGTTGAACGGCACGATCACCGCGTCGCCCATCACCGTCTCGTCGACCTGGTGCCAGAGTCCGGCCGCCTTGCTCGCGTCGGGCTCGGCCAGTGCCTGCTTGATGAGGTCGTCCACCTTGGGGTTGCTGTAGCAGCCGTAGTTGCTCGTGCCCGCGGCGCAGTTGGTCTGGAACAGCGGCTGGGAAACGGCGCGGCCGTTGTTGCCGTACCAGTCGGGCACCCAGCCGGGCGCCGAGATGTCCCACTTGCTGTCCTTGGCGATCGTCGGGTTCTGCAGGAACGCGCCGTAGTAGTCGCCCTGCCGTACGGGCAGGCCCTTGACGTTGATCCCGCACTTCTGCAGGTCGGCCGAGTAGGACTGGAAGTTGGCCGGGTGGTTGCCCGCGTTGCGGAAGGCGCCGATGAGCGTCAACCCGTTCGGGTAGCCCGCCTCGGTGAGCAACTGCTTGCACTTGACCGGGTCGCCCTGGTCGCCGGGTGTCGGGTACGGGTTGTACTCCTGGTAGCCGATGTTGCCCGGCGGGATGGCCGTGTGCAGCGAGGTCGCCACGTCGGCACCGCCGTAGATCTTGGCGATGGCCACCTTGTTGATGGCGTACTCGATGGCCTGGCGCACCTTGATCTTGCCCATGGCGCCGTTCTCGTTCTTGCTCTGCAGGTTGAACACGAGATACGGGTTCGTCACGGCGCCCGGGAAGATCTTGAAGTCGGCGTCGCCGCTCTTCAGCCGGGGGATCTGGGCGGTCGGCACCGGCAGGTCCCAGGACAGGTCCGCGCTGCCCGCCTCGAGCTGCTGCTGCACCGCGTCGGGCTCGGTGACGCCCATCTTGACCTCGACGGTGTTGACGTACTGGTGCCTGATCGGGTCGGACTCCTGCGTCCAGGCGGGGTTCTTCTCCAGCTTGATCGACTTGGTCGCCACATACTGGGTGATCTTGTACGGGCCGTCGGAGATCACGTGCTGGCGGAAGGTGGCGTCGTCGGGCACGTACTGGTCGTACTCCTGGGGCGCGGCCGAGGAGAAGTTCAGCGTCAGGATGTTGAGGAAGTCGGCCGCCGGCTGGACCAGCGTGAACACGACCGTCTTGTCATCCTTGGCCCGGACGCCGGCGATGTCGTGCGCGTTCTGGAAGGCCGCCAGCGCCGCCGCCGTGGGCTTGGCCGTCTCGAACGCCTTGGCGTAGGCCGCGCAGTAGGCCGCCATGCCCTTGATCGTGCTGGTGTAGTAGCCGGGCGCGCCCGCTCCGGCCACCGGGTTGCAGATCCGCTTGAAGCCGCGGACGAAGTCGCCCGCGGTCACCGCTCGCGGCGGCTGGGTGTCCCACTGGACGCCGTCCCGCAGCTTGATCGTGTAGGTGAGGTTGTCGGCGCTGATGCCGCCGTTCGCGGTCGTCGGCAGCTCGGCGGCGACGTCGGGGACGACGGCGAAGCCTTTGGTGGTCTCGGCCTCCTTGGCCACGCCGTTCAGGTTGAACAACTGGCGTGCGTAACCGCGCAGGAGGCCGCTGGTGACCGTGTAGTAGGCGCTGGTGGGATCGAGGTGGTCGACGTCGCCGCCGCCCACCAGCCTGAGCGTGCCGCCCGGTAACGGATTGCCGGTGTTCTGGGCGGCTGTCGGGGGCGCGGAACCGTTCGTACCGGTGTCCGTGGCGCATGCGGCGGCGAGCAGACTTGCCGCCGTCACCACGGCAATGCTGAGATAGCGCAAGCTGGCCATCTGGCCCTCCCTCGTGCCGAGATGGGATGTGTGGCTGGCCAGTGGGGTGCGCCTCGTGGCCGCGAGGCGTGCCCCACGTTCGCTCTTTCACTTGCTCTTTCGAGCAACCCACCTGGGAGGGCCCGGTGTCGAGGACGGTTATTCAACCGTTGGCGAGTAGCGACCGCCGAGTGATGCCGGTTCTGTCAAGGAACCGTGAGAGATGACGACGAGAGCGAGATTCAGCTGAAAACCTGCTGGTAGAACGCCAGCTCGGCGGCCAGCGCGGTGGCCCGCGTCTCGGTGCGGCGGAAACCATGGGACTCGCCCTCGAACGCCAGATAGGTGCACGAGACGCCGCGCTCGGCCAGCGCGTCGGCGAAGGCCGCCGACTGCTCGGGCGGCACCGCGGGATCGTCGAGCCCTTGGAGCAGCAGCATCGGGCAGGACACGCCGCCGACCAGCGCCAGCGGCTCGCGCTCGGCGTACAGCCGCGGGTCCTCCGGGCCGACCAGCCACTCCACGTAACGTGACTCGAAATCGTGCGTGTGGGCGTTGAGCGGGGCGAGCGCGCTGACGCCGTAGTAGGACACACCCCCCGCGAACACGTCCGAACGGCAGCAGGCCGCCATCACGGTCCAGCCGCCCGCGCTGCGGCCGCGCACCGCGATGCGCCCGGGGTCGGCCAGCCCCTCGGCCGCCAGCCATTCGGCGGCCATGATCGTGTCCTCGACGTCGACGACGCCCCACTGCCCCTTCAGCCGATCGCGGTAGGCCCGGCCGTAGCCGGTGGACCCGCCGTAGTTGACGTCCAGCACGCCGATGCCGCGCGAGGTGAGGTATGCCTTCTCCAGGTCGAGCGCCGTGTCCGCGTGCGCCGTCGGGCCGCCGTGCACGAAGACCACGTAAGGAGGGGCGTCCTCCGAGTCCTCGGCGGCCGGGTTGGACGGCGGGTAGAGGAAGCCGTGCACCCGGTGCCCCACCTCCACCGGCCGTGGCGTCGGCAGGCAGGCGAGGTCGGGCAGCTCCTCGATGTCGAGTCTGAGGCCCTCGGCCCGGCCGGTCACGGTGTCGACGCGCAGCACCGATTTCGGCACCGCGGCGCCGTACGCGATGCCGGTCACGCAGGTGCCGTCGGCGGTCAGCGCCGGATCCCACCCCTCGCACGGCAGGTCGAGGTCGGTGAGCTCGCCCGTCTCGGGGTCGAGCACCCCGAGCCGCAGGTCGCCGCGCCCGTGCAGCACCGCGAGCCGGCCGTCGCCGAGCACGAGGTAGGGCAGGCCGCCCAGCGTCCACGGCGGCCAGGCGAACTCCTCCTCCAGGGGATGGAGCGGCTGGGGCGAGGCGTCGTGGAGGCCGCTCTGGTAGAGGTTCCACCAGCCGGAGCGGTCGGAGATCAGGTAGAGGTGCTCGTCGTCCTTCCAGCTGGGAGCCAGCACGGACTCGGACGGGCCGCCCCGCACGGTCCACGAGCTGCCGTCGGACAGACGGGTGACACGGAGCTCGGTGCCGATCCACGGCATGAGCGGATGGTTCCAGGTGATGTAAGCGAGATGCCGCCCATCAGGGGAGATGGCGGGGGCGGCGTAGAAGTCGCCGCCGGTGACCCATTCGCGGGTCTCGCCACCGCCGACCGGGACGGAGACGACGGCCCTGGTCACCTTCCCGTCGTCGGTGTGCCGTTCGCGTACGCACCAGACCTGGCCGTCGCGGATCAGCAGGTCGGCGTAGCGGTCGCCGTCGGGGGTGAGCGGGACGGGCTCGCCGGCGAGCTGGTCGAGCAGGTAGAGGCGCTGGTCGGCGAAGCAGGCGAAGATCACGTTGCCCTCGGGGGTCACCGCGTAGGGGCGTCCGCCGTACTCGTGCACGCGGGTGCGGGCGCTCCACGGCGCGGGCAGCAGCTCGCGGCAGGCGCCGTCGGCGGCGCGATGCATGATCGTGGTGCGTCCGACCTGGTCAGGACGGTCCTCCGTCCACCACACCTGGCCGTCGAGCGCGGTCGGCCAGCCGAGCCGCCGGCCGGACCGGGCGACGTCGGTGGTCGAGATGGGGGAGCGCCAGAAGGGCATAGACGCATCCTGCCGGAAGATCAGCAAGAGTGCGGGGTGATCACCTCACTCCGGTGACCACCCCGCTCGATCACCGTAGCCCGGTGACCACCCCACTCCCGCCACCCGTCCAACCGCGGTGACCGGCTTTGCTGACCTCAGCCCTAGGCCACCACGGCTCCGTCGGGAGTCGGCTGGCCCGACGGCAGGCCCGCCACCGCACCCGGCGGCTCGATCGGCTTGGCCGTGGTCTTGCGGCTGCGGCGGCTGCGCTTCTCCAGCCAGGTGGCGAACGCGCTGAGCGCCATGGCCATGATGATGTAGATGACGCCGATGACGATCGCCGACACCAGCTTCGTGCCGGGGTAGACCGACGGCAGGGTCTTGAAGCCCATGTTCAGGAGGTCGACGTAGACGATGAAGTAGCCCAGCGCGGTGTCCTTGAGCAGGACCACGAGCTGGCTGACCACCGCGGGCATCATCACCGTGAGGCCCTGCGGCAGCAGGATCAACCGCATCACGCCGCCCTTGCGCAGCCCGACCGCGTACGCCGCCTCCGACTGGCCCTTCGGGATCGAGTTGATGCCCGCCCTGACCACCTCGGCCAGCACCGAGCCGTTGTAGAGGGTGAGCCCGAGCACGATCGCGAACAGCGCGTAGTCCCCGCCGCCGAACAGGTCGGGCGACAGGAACCAGATGAAGAAGATCAGCAGGAGCAGCGGGATCGCCCGGAAGAGCTCCACGATCCAGGCGGCCGGAATCCTGATCCACCGGTGGTCGGAGAGCCTGGCGATGCCGAAGACCGCGCCGAACAGCAGCGCGAAGACCGCGCCCAGCGCGGCGGCCGTGAGCGTGCCCACCAGTCCGGGCAGGATGAAGTCCACCCAGACGACCT
The DNA here is from genome assembly GCF_018603905.1 of Nonomuraea sp. NEAU-A123. GTDB lineage: Bacteria > Actinomycetota > Actinomycetes > Streptosporangiales > Streptosporangiaceae > Nonomuraea. The sequence continues at coordinate 495,307 of NZ_JAHFZZ010000008.1, read as the reverse complement.
GGGTGGTGAACGGCGCCCAGATCTTGCCGTCGAACTGGCCCTTCTCGTTGAACTTCAGCAGCACCCAGGCGAGGGCCGCCAGCAGGACCAGCGCGGAGATCCCGGTGATCAGGTGGTTGCGCACCCGCCCGCGCGGGCCCGGCGTGTCGAAGAGGACGGACGAGCTCATCGGGCCACCGCCAATTTCCTGGCCAGCCGGCCGGTGTACCAGCCGATCGGCAGGATGAGTATCAGGAACGAGACCACGATGCCGAGGAAGATGGGAATCGAGGTGCCGGTGGTGTCGAAGATCGTCCGCATGGTGTTGGAGGATTCCACGGTGTAACCCGCAGCCGCCACCACGGTCGTGTTCTTGATCATGGCGATCAGGACGCTGCCCAGCGGGGCGATGACCGCCCTGAATGCCTGCGGGAAGATGACGAGCGTGATCGACTGGCTGAAGGTGAGCCCGATCGCGCGGGCCGCTTCCGCCTGTCCCAACGGCACCGTGTTGATGCCGGACCGCAGGGCCTCGCAGACGAACGCCGCGGTGTAGGCCGACATGCCCAGCACGGCCAGCCAGAACGAGTTCATCAGCGGATCCTCGGTGGAGAAGATCAGCCCGAGGGTGTCGCTGAGCCCGAGGTAGCAGAAGGCCAGCACTAGCGTCAGCGGGGTGTTGCGCACCACGTTGACGTACGCCGTGCCCGCGGCCCGCAGGACCGGGGTGGGGGAGACCCGCATGGCGGCCAGGACCGTGCCGACGATCAGCGAGAACACCGCGATGACCAACGAGAGCTTAATGTTGTTCAGGAACCCGACGGCCAGGTCAGGGCCGTACTGAATTAGTTCGTCCATCGTGCTCCACCAGTGAGAACGGCCGCGGCGGCCGGGTCACCGGCCGCCGCGAGGTTGAGGATCAGGCGCAACCCTCGGCCGGTGGGGCCTCCTTGGGCAGGTCCAGGCCGGTCTTGCCGAACCACTTCGTGAGGAGCTGGGTGGCCGTGCCGTCCTGCCACATCTTGGTGACGGCCTTGTTGACGGCCTCGCAGGTCGTCTTGTCGCCCTTCTTCAGGCCGATGCCGTACTTCTCATCCGTGAAGGGGTCGTTGAGCAGCTTGTACTTGCCCGGGTCCTGGCTGGCGAAGCCGGCGAGGATCAGGTTGTCGGTGGTGACCGCGTCCAGGTTGCCACCACTGAGCTTCTGCACGCACTCGGAGTAGTTGCTGGCTCCGACGAGCTTGGCGGGCAGGTTGAGCTTGCCGTCCGGCGGCGGGTCGGTGATCCGCTTGTAGGAGTTGGAGCCCTGCGCCTGACAGATGCGCTTGTCCTTCAGGTCCGTCGCCTTGGTGATGTCCGCGGCGTCCGCACGGACCATGGTGTCCTGGTGGACGACGACGTACGGGCCACCGAAGGTGACCTTCGGCTTGCGCGCGTCGGTGATGGAGTAAGTGGCGAAGATGATGTCCACGGTGCCGTTGGCGAGCAGCGCCTCGCGGTTGGACGAGGGCGACTCCTTCCACGTGATCTTCACATCCTGGCCGCCGGCCAGCTCCTTCACGATGTACTTGGCCACATCGACGTCGAAGCCCTCAGGGTCGCCGCCACCCTTTTTCAGACCCAGGCTGGGCTGGTCCCATTTGGTGCCGATGGTGATTTCCTTGGCACCCTTGAGCTTGTCCATGACGTTGGTGTAGCTGTCTCCACCGCCACACGCGGCAAGACCGGCCGCCATGGCCGTGACGGCGAGCACGGCCCCAGTTCGACGCATCTGCATAGTGGTTACCTCAATCTTCCTGCTGCGGACTGGGATCAATGCGTGAGGATCTTCGAGAGGAAGTCCTTGGCCCGGTCTGTCTGGGCGTTGGTGAAGAACTCATCCGGTGTGTTCTCTTCGACGATCTGGCCGTCGGCCATGAACACCACCCGGTTCGCGGCCCTTCGGGCGAACCCCATCTCGTGCGTGACGACCATCATCGTCATACCGTCGCGAGCGAGCCCGATCATGACGTCGAGCACCTCCTGGACCATCTCCGGGTCCAGCGCCGACGTCGGCTCGTCGAACAGGATCATCTTTGGATCCATGGCCAGTGCCCTGGCGATCGCGACGCGCTGCTGCTGACCGCCGGAGAGCTGCGCCGGGTATTTGTCCGCCTGCGCGGCGATGCCCACCCGTTCGAGCAGCTCCATGGCGCGCGTGTCCGCGGCGTCACGGGCCTTCTTGCGTACCTTGATCGGTCCCAGTGTGACGTTCTCGCGAATCGTCTTGTGGGCGAACAGGTTGAACGACTGGAAGACCATGCCCACTTCGGAGCGGAGCTTGGCCAGTGCCTTGCCCTCTTCGGGCAACGGCTGACCGTCGAAGATGATCTGCCCGCCGTCGATGGTCTCCAGCCGGTTGACCGCCCGGCACAGGGTGGACTTGCCACCACCCGAAGGGCCGATCACGACCAGGACCTCGCCACGGGAAACGGTCAGGTTGATGTCCTTCAGGACGTGCAATGCCCCAAAGTGCTTGTTGACGTTCTCCAACTTCACTAGTGGAGTGACGTCCCCGTTCTCCGTCATGGTCAAAACCTAGGGGTCTATAGGACGCTGGTCACTAACCGAGCGGTACCGATCCGATCACATCGTGCCGTCAAGCTGGTGTTTTAGATCCTACGACCGTCGCAAGCCGGACAAGGACTACCCTTGGACGTGCGATGACTGTGACCCAGGAGAGCGCCCGCACCTATGAAGTGCGCACATACGGGTGCCAGATGAATGTGCACGATTCCGAGCGCCTTTCCGGCCTGCTTGAGGACGCCGGTTACGTGGCCGCGGCCGACGGCGAGACCGCCGACGTGGTGGTGTTCAACACGTGCGCCGTGCGCGAGAACGCCGACAACCGCCTTTACGGCAACCTCGGCCACCTACGGCCGGCCAAGGTGAGCAACCCGCGCATGCAGATCGCCGTGGGCGGCTGCCTGGCGCAGAAGGACCAGGGCGAGATCGTCCGCAAGGCGCCGTGGGTCGACGTGGTGTTCGGCACCCACAACCTCGGGGCGCTGCCGGTGCTGCTGGAGCGGGCCCGCATCCAGGGCGAGGCGCAGGTCGAGCTCAAGGAGTCGCTCGAGGTCTTCCCCTCGACGCTGCCCACCAAGCGCGAGTCCGCCTACGCCGCCTGGGTCGCGATCTCGGTCGGGTGCAACAACACCTGCACGTTCTGCATCGTGCCGTCGCTGCGGGGCAAGGAGAAGGACCGGCGGCCCGGCGACGTTCTCGCCGAAGTCCAGACATTGGTGGATCAGGGCGTTCTTGAGGTCACGCTGCTCGGCCAGAACGTCAACACCTACGGCGTCGAGTTCGGCGACCGGCTGGCGTTCGGCAAGCTCCTACGCGCCTGCGGCGACATCGACGGGCTGGAGCGGGTCCGCTTCACCTCGCCGCACCCGGCCGCCTTCACCGACGACGTGATCGCCGCCATGGCCGAGACGCCCAACGTCATGCACCAACTCCACATGCCGCTGCAGTCGGGCTCCTCGCGGCTGCTGAAGGCGATGCGCCGCTCCTACCGGGCCGAACGCTACCTCGGCATCATCGAGCGGGTCCGCGCCGCCATGCCGGACGCGGCCATCTCCACCGACATCATCGTCGGCTTCCCCGGCGAGACGGAGGAGGACTTCCAGGCCACCCTCGACGTCGTACGACAGAGCCGCTTCGCCAACGCCTTCACCTTCCAGTACTCCATCCGGCCCGGCACGCCCGCGGCGACCATGGACGACCAGATCCCCAAGAAGGTGGTCCAGGAGCGTTACGAGCGCCTGGTCGCCCTCCAGGAGGAGATCTCCTGGGAGGAGAACCGCAAGCAGGTGGGCCGGACGCTGGAGGTGCTGGTCGCCGAGGGCGAGGGCCGCAAGGACGACGTCACGCGCCGGCTGTCCGGGCGCGCCGCCGACAACCGGCTGGTGCACTTCGCGGTCGGTGACCACGTGCCGCGGCCCGGTGACATGGTCACGGTCGAGGTCACGTACGCGGCTCCGCACCACCTGGTGGCCGACGGGCCGGTCTCCGTCCGCCGCACCCGGGCGGGCGACGCCTGGGAGGCACGGCAGGGCGCCCCGGCTCCGGCCAAGGGCGTCTCGCTCGGCATGCCCACCATCGGCCGCCCGCCGTCCGTACCGACGGCCGGGGCGTGCTCCGCTTCCTAGCCCACCTGATCACTGGCCCCCTTGTTATGGGGCCGCTCGCCGGGGGGCTGGCTTGCCGGGGAGCCGCCCTGGCGCGGCCCCCTGACATGGGGCCGCGTGTCACGGGGCTGTCTGCCCAGGGGTCATCTGCCGAGGCGGTCGAGCACCCGGTAGCAGTAGTCGCGGCGGAAGTCGAGGAAGGTCGCGCACGGGTCGGTCGCCAGGGGTATCGGAGGCTCTTGCCTTTCGGAGCGGTCGTCGGGCTCGGTGGCCTGGGTCGCCGGTGCGTCCGGCGAGGGGTCCGTGGGTTTCCGCGGGGTCGGCAAGGGTCGGGGTGCCCGCGACCTTTCCGGCGGTCCGCTCGGCGTGGGACTGTCCCGCAGCGGCGGCGGCAGCGCTTCGCCCACTCCCGGGCGCGGTGAGGGCACGGGCTTTGGGCGCGCCTCGATCTCCTTGGGCGTCAGGTCCTTCTCGGGAGTCGGGCCGTTCTCCGGGGGCGGGCCGCTGTCGGGGTCTGGATCGTCACCGTCGTCGCCGTTGTTGGCGGCCTGGTTGTCGTCTGAGGTCGGGTACGACGGCCACGACATCGGGGGCGTCGTCGAAGTCAGCGTCGGAGGCGGGCTCGGGCTCGGCGAAGGAACGCCTGATTGATCGGAAAGCCCGCTTTCCTGATCATTTTCCGGCCCCTTTTTCGGCTCGGGACTTTGAGATCCCATGAGCGACAGGAAAACACCGAGCGCGGCGACGACGATCACCCCGGCCACACCTGCCGCGGCTGCCAGGCGGTCACGACGACCTGGGCGAATGGCTTTATGCGGTGACAAGTCGTGATTCCTTTGTGATTGGTGCGCGAGCATTCGACTCCTGCGGCTAGTGTGGTCCATCACCCGCGGAAGCCGGCGAGCTTTCCCGATACGACCGCAGGGAGTCGCACCACCATGCAAGATCCGATGGAGCCGGATCGCCAGGAGATCCTCACGGGGCCGGGCGATATGCCGAGACCTGCCAGAAATGGCAGATCCGCCACCAAGAAGAAGACCGTCATCGTCGCCGCGTCGGCCCTCGTCGCCGTGCTCGCGGCGGGCGGAATCGGCTTCGCGCTGGCGGGTGGCCCCGGAGGTCCCGCCCAGCCCGCGCCCTCCACCGGCCAGGCCGGCCAGGCGAGCCCCACTCAGACCGCCGCCGACGAACCGCTGGATGAAGAGGCGTCCATGGGCGACGCCAAGACGGACGCCCCCGACGAAGGACTCTCGTCCGACGAACCCGCCGCCGACATGGGCGACGCGGTCACGGACCCGGATACGAGCACGGATACGGACAAGGGGGCGGCGGGCACCGATTCACGCACTACGGCCACGCCTCCGGCCAAGAACGGCAAGAAGCCCACGTCCTCGCCGACCAAACCGGCGCAGGAGCCAGCGGGCGACAACCCGGCGGACGGCCCGGCGGGCGAGGTCATCGGGCAGTGCGCGAAGACCGGTTGCTGACGGCTGAGTGGGTGAGCTGCCAAGTGGATTGGCGGTTCCCCGCGGTATTGGCCCTTTGGCGGGAGCCACTTCCTTCCTAGGCTGCCCGGTATGACCACTGACAAGGCCGCCCTGCTCCGGGCTCTCCACGTGCCCGGGAACCCGTTGGTGCTGCCCAACGCCTGGGACGCGGCGTCCGCGCGGGCCGTACAGGAGGCCGGGTTTCCGGTGATCGCCACCGGAAGCGCGGCTGTCTCCCAGGTGCTGGGCTACGAGGACGGCGAGGGGACCCCCGTCGCCGAGATGATGGCCGCCGTGGCCCGCATCACGCGCGCCGTGGACGTGCCCGTGACGGCGGACGTCGAGCGCGGGTACGGCCTGAAGCCGGCCGAGCTGGTCGAACGCCTGCTCACGGCCGGTGCCGTCGGCTGCAACCTGGAGGACTCCGACCCCCGCACCGACCTGCTCGTCGACGTGGAGGCGCAGGCCGAGTTCCTGGCGGACGTGCGGGCCGCCGCCGGATCGGGGCTCGTGATCAACGCCAGGGTCGACACCTATCTGCACGGCGACCGGACACGGGAGGCGGCCGTGACGCGGGCACGGCGCTACCTGGAGGCCGGGGCCGACTGTGTCTACCCGATCGTCCTCGGCGACGCGGAGGAGATCCGGGCCCTGGTGAGCGAGGTCGGCGGCCCGGTGAACGTGCTGTTCAGGCCCGGCGTCCCCGATCTGGCCCGGCTGGCCGAGTTGGGCGTGGCCAGGGTCAGCTACGGGGGCGGGTTGCACCGGGCCACGTACGAGTACGCTCGCGGCCTGATCCAGGCGATCGACGAGGGCCGCAGCCCGTACGAGTGACCGCGTTCACGAGGAGCCTTCCTTTCGAATCCACGAGGGCGGAGGGAAAGTTTCGCGTTACTCGGTCAGCTCGGTGCTGAGCTGGTCATCCTTGGCTGCCGCGGCAGGGTGGAAGGCCTTGCCGCATTCGAGGTCGTCGAGCGCCGCCTTGATCTCTCGGTTCAGAAGGGCCCGCTTCTCGCCCTCCGTGAGGTGCGTCGGGATGTAGCCTGTGCCGGACTCCGGGTCGAAGTCGGGAATGTTCTTGTCTTCTTTCTTCGCGAGCCCGTGCAATTCCCTGGTGAACGTCGTATATCCCCAGTCACGCATGGCTATCGGGCTGTGCGACGTGACCTGGTAGCCCTTGGCGGTCATGCAATCGGCCATGCCCGCAGCCAGTTCGGTGAGCCGGGCGTCGCCGTTGAGTTCGCGCTTCCTGCGCTCTACGTATGCCTGGTCACGGAACTGGCTCCACTCATCAGCCGACTTCACGTCCTTGCCCGTGGCCTGCTTGATCGCAGTGATCTGACATTTTTCGAACTTGACCCCGTACGAATGGCGCTGAGCAGACGAGAGAGCCTTGACGAGGGCGACGTTAGGGTTCTTGGGCTCGTGGGCCTGCCCCGCGGTCTCGCCGCTCGGCGGGTAGACGAGCGTGGCGGACACCCCGAAGCCGTATTTGGCGCGGTATGACTTCATGCCCTCGTAGTCGCGGGCGGAGGCCATCCTGGATTGTTCCGTCTCGGGCAGCGCAGGAGGGATCCACGCTACGTATTTGAAGCCGTTCGCCTTCATGCAGTCGGCTTTGGCCAGCTCGATCCGCTGGTTCTCGCCAAGCCCCTGACTGGCCGTGGCGGCCGATGGAGACGGCTGTGCAGTGCTGGTCGTCCCGCAGCCGGAGACGATGACAGCGAGCGCCGCCAGCGCTAATGATCTCTTGGGCATGACCTCGGACCATAATTCGTTAAACGTAGTATTGTCAATCATCGAGCTCAGTAGGACTGGAACTCCACCAGATTGCCTTCCGGGTCACGGACGTGAGCGGCCCGCAGGCCCCAGCCGGGCCGGTCCGCGGGCTCCGTGACGGACCGGCCGCCGTGGGCCAGGCAGACGGCGTACGCCCGGTCGACGTCGGCCACCCGGCTGACGAGCATGACGCGATCCTGTGCGGCGGCGTCCGCAGGCAGGGCGCCGGTGCCCGCGACCTCGGTCATGAAGCCGCGGTCGAGCATCGACAGCACCCCCTCCGACCCCACGTCCCAGTGCGCGTAGGGACCGTCCGGGCCGCCCTTCGCGAGGCTCGCCCCGAGCACCTCTGGCAGGACCGCGTCATAGAAGGCGAAACACTCCGCGAACGCCGAAACCAGCAGCCGAGGATGCAGCACGTCCATCCGGAAATCTCCTGAAATAGTGGGTGAAGACCTATTATTGGGTCAGACCCTACAATATCTAGGATGGAAGCGCTGCCGCCGAGCCTGCTCGGACTCACCACGTACCTGCTGTCGAAGACCGGGAAGGCGGCCAGAGGCCGGCTGGCCGCGCGGCTGGCGGCAGATGGGCTGCGTATGTGGCACATGGCCGTGCTGGCGGCGTTGGCGGACTTCGGGCCGCACGCCCAGCGCGACCTTTCGGCCCGGCTCGGCATCGACCCCAGCGACGTGGTCAAGGTCCTGGACGAGCTCTCGGCGCCCGGCTTCGTCGACCGCGCCCGCGACCCCGCCGACCGCCGCAGGGTCACCGCCACCATCACCGCCGGGGGACGGCGCGAACTCACCCGCCTGACGCGGGAGGCGCGAGCCATCCAGGACGAGCTCCTCGCCCCCCTCGACGTCGCCGAACGCGACCAGCTCCACGCCCTGCTCACCCGGATCCTGGTCTAGCTCCTGTTGTCCATCCGGCTGCGGAGCAGGTAGGACAGACCTCATGACTACTCTCGGCGCCGTGTTCCGGCCTCAGCTCCCTCCCGAACGGATGCGCGGCGTGGCCCACGCGGCGGAGGAGGCGGGGCTGGACGAACTCTGGCTCTGGGAGGACTGCTTCTCCCAGAGCGGCATCGCCAGCGCGGCCGCGGCCCTTGCCTGGACCGAACGGCTGCGCATCGGCGTCGGCCTGCTCCCGGTGCCCCTGCGCAACGTCGCCCTGACCGCGATGGAGGTGGCCACGCTGCACCGGCTGTTCCCGGGGCGGGTTGTCCTGGGCGTCGGCCACGGCGTACAGGAGTGGATGGCCCAGGCCGGCGCGCGGGTGGACTCGCCCCTGACGCTGCTGCGCGAGCACCTCGCGGCGCTACGGGCGCTGCTGCGCGGCGAGCGGGTCACCGTGGACGGCCGTTACGTACGGCTCGACGACGTCGCCCTCGACTGGCCGCCGGAGACGGCGCCACCGGTGCTCGCCGGGGCGGTCGGGCCGCGGTCGCTGCGGCTGTCCGGCGAGGCCGCCGACGGCACCATCCTTGTCGCCGGTACCCCGCCCGACCAGGTACGACAGGCTCGGACGCTCATCGACGAAGGGCGTGCGGCGGCCGGGCGTACCGACCGGCACGAGCTGATCGTCGGCCTCCACACGGCGATCGGTCCGGACGGACCCGCACGACTCAAGGCCGAACTCGAGGGCTGGGGCGACGCCGGCAAACCGGACGCCGGAGTCGCCGGGGACGCGGGCACGGTCGCCAAGGCCGTCCAGCGGCTGGCGGACGCCGGGGCCGACACCGTGGTGCTCCAGCCGACGGCCGACGAGCCCGACCTCGAGGGCTTCGTACGGTTCGTGGCCGAAGAGATCCGGCCGCTCGTTCCCTGACGTACGAGGCAGGCCGACTGGCCGGGAGAGCGGGTCGGCCGGCCTACGAAGCAGGCCGACTGACCCGGAAAGCGGGTCGGCCGACCTAGGAAGCAAGCCGACTGGCCTGGAAAGCGGGCTGGCCGGCCTAGGAAATCGGCCGGCGGCGGAGGAAGCGGGCCCATCGCCCGGCCGGTGGGGGGTTCAGCGGCAGGCCGAGCCAATCGGCGAAGGCCTTGGCGTCGCCCAGGGAGCCGCCGGGGGGCTTGGGGCGCCGCTCGGCGTACTCGGTGAAGAGCGCGGCGAATCGGGGGCCGAGCCGGATCACCAGGTCCGGAGCAGACCTCGCCACGAGGCCGCGCCTCTTGGCGATCAGCCCGGCCGCCTCGATCCGGAGCCGTACCGGGTCGAAGCCGTCAGGGAGCGGCCCACCGGCGACGAGCGCCGCCAGAAGCCCCCGCTGCGCGTCCGCCAGCCGCTGCCGCCGCTGGTCGGCGGCGTGCTCATCGGGCGCGGGCCGTTCCTCCGTAACGCGGTCATCAGGCGCGCGCCGCTCGTCCAAGGCGCGGTCATCCGGTCCGCGGGGTTCGTCCACAGCGTGGTCATCGGGCATGTGACGCCGCCCTGATCCGGTCGAGTTCGGCGGTGAGTACGGCGTCGCTCGGGTAGTCCGCGTCCCACTCCAGCAGCACACCGGGCGGTTCCGCGCGGGCGGACAGCTCGGCGAGCAGGTCGAGGACGTCCGGCGGTATGACGGTCGTGTGCGTGTCGTGCCATACGCCGTCGCGCGCGTACCCTCCAGCGACGTGGACGTAGGCCAGCTCCTCCAGGGGCAGCGTGTCGAGGGCCGCGCGGGCGTCGAGGCCCAGGTTGACCTGGCTGGTGTAGAGATTGGCCACATCGATGAGCAGCCCGACACCGGTCCGCTCGACCAGCTCACGCAGGAACTCGGCCTCGGTCAGCTCGTCCTCCGGCCAGCCGAACAGCGCCGCCACGTTCTCCAGGGCGAGGGGCACCGGCAGGGACTCCTGCGCCTGCCGTACGTTCTGGACGATCACCGACAGTGCCTCACGCGTGCGCGGTACCGGGAGCAGGTGGCCGGCTTCCAGGTCTCCGGCCCTGACGAAGGCGAGGTGCTCGCTGACCAGCGGTGATGCGAGAGCCTGGGCGCAGGCGGCGAGATGGGCGAGGCGCCGGTGATCGGGCGGTTCGGCGCCGCCGATGCCGAGGCTCACGCCGTGCGGGATCACGGGCGTGCCCCGGGAACGGAGCACGCGCAGCGACTCGGGCAGCGCCGACGGGCGGATGTTCTCCGCGATGACCTCCACGAAGTCCACCCCCGGGAGCCTTTCCACGGTCAGGTCGAGCTCGGCCCGCCAGCCGATGCCCACGCCCAGCCGCTCCGGGCTGGGGTTCACGGGCTGCCTCCCCCGCAGCTCGAACCACCGCCGCAGCCGGCCGTGTAAAGCACTTCCTCCATAGGGGCCTCCCCGTGTCGAGGGGTGTTCTCGCCTGAATGACGAACGCGGTCGTCGCGGAGTTTCCTACGGGTGCCGTCGTCTTGGTACGGGGATTTTCATCAGGTCGCGGGCCAGGATGATCTCGCCGTCGTAGCCGCGCCGTGCCTCGCCGAGGAAGGCGGGTTCGTCGGCGAAGCCGTAGCGTTCGGAGAAGTGGGTCAGCACCAGGCGGCGCACTCCGGCCTCGGCCGCCACCTGGCCGGCCTCGGCCGCGGTGAGGTGGCCGTACTCCTTGGCCAGAGCGCTCTCGGCGGACAGGAACGTCGACTCGATCACCAGCAGGTCGGTGCCAGCGGCGAGTTCGAAGACGGCGTCGCACAGGCGGGTGTCCATGATGACGGCGGCGCTCTGCCCGGCTTTGGGGACGCTGCACTGGTCGAGCGTGATGCCGCGGACGGACCCGGTGCGCTGGAGCTCGCTGATCTCGGGCCCGCGGATCCCGAACGACGCGAGCTTGTCGGGCAGCATGCGGCGACTGGACGCCTCCTGGAGGCGGTAGCCGTAGGACTCGACGGGGTGGGACAGGCGGCGCGCGGTCAGCGGGCCGATGGTGACGTGATCGCCGCTGATCGGCTGCTCTTCGATGACGGTGGTGTCGGCGAAGACGGCGGCGTGACGTAGCCGCTGCCAGTATTCGGCGCCGGAGGCGGGGTAGACGGCTCGTACGGGATGCCGGACCTTGTCGCGCGCGATGCGCTGCACCACGCCCGGCACGCCCAGGCAGTGGTCGCCGTGGAAGTGCGTCAGGCACAGCCAGTGAATGTCGTTGGCGCTGACCCCGGCGTGCACCATCTGCCGCTGTGTGCCCTCACCTGGGTCGAACAGATACCCCTGGCCGTCCCAGCGCAGCAGGTATCCGTTGTGATTACGGTGTCGGGTTGGAACCGCGCTGGAGGTGCCGAGCACCACGAGCTCACGTGAGGACATGATGGCCACGGTCGCGTTGGTTGAGCTGCCGACGCCGATCGGTCCGCTCGTCTAGGCCGTCACGGACGGCCTGGCCACGTCGGGCAGGGGGCGCCGGGAGCGCCCGGGTGAACGCCTCGGCCTGGCTGAGGTTCATGACCCGGATCGTACGGCTTTCGCCGTCGCCGAGCGGAACGCTTAACGGCTCAGTTGTCCCCTTCATGTAGTGATCTGGGAACACGTCTGGGAGAAGACCCGCCGAACCCCTTCACCAGAGAATTTGCACGGACGTGACGCAAGGACGCGGCAGAAATCTTGTGGACAGTGGTAAGACCGGCCCGCCTTCGACCACTACCTGGTGAAGTGTCAGTGAAGGAGCCTGGGTGCTGAACCAAGAGGGGTTCGCCGCGTTGTTCGATGCGTGCCATCCCCGCGTGTACGCGTATGCGGTGAGCAGATGTGGCCGCCGGCTCTCCGAGGAGGTGGTCAGTGAGACGTTCGTGGTCGCCTGGCGGCGGCGAGACGACATTCCGGCCAAGGCCGCGCTGCCGTGGCTGCTGGGCGTCGCGCGCAACGTGATCCGTGACGTCCACCGGGAGGAGCTTCGGCGGGTGGCGCTGGACGACGCGTTACACGGCTGGGCCGACGAGACCGGGCCCGATGTGGCCGAAGAGGTGGCGGAGCGCGCGGCCGTGTTGAGGGCGCTGGCCACGTTGAGCGACGAGGACAAGGAGGTGCTGATGCTGGTTTCGTGGCACGGGCTGAGCTCCGTGGAGGCGGCCAAGGTGGTTGGGAGCTCCCCGGTCGGCCTTCTTCGTGCGGCTGCATCGCGCCAGGCGGCGTCTGGCGGCGGCCATGGACGGCTTGACGGCGGTACGGGGTCAGCGCGCGCTGGTATCGGAGGAGGAGCAGTGAAGCGGAAGAACGTCCTGGACGTCCTCGCGGCCGCCCGCCCCGCCGACCTCGACCCGCCCGGGACACCTCGCGCACAGGTCGTGGAGTTGGGCGCGCCGGTCAGAGGGCGGCAGGTCAGATGGGTTGGAGCGGTCGTGGCCTCCCTCGCGATGGCGTCAGTGATCGCCGTGCTGGGGGTTCCCCGGCTGTTGGGTCACGACACCGTCACCGGGCAGGTGACGGGCCGATCCGCCGCAAACGTCCTGGACGTGGCTGCGGACCGTGCGTCCGGGCAGCAACAGGTGCCCGGACGCTACTGGCACACCGTGGGCCTGATTCTCGGGGAGCAGGTCATCGGCTCACCGGACAACCGGTATCGGATCAAGACCCGTGTCCAGACGAGCCGGTGGGTGCCGCGCGGCCCGGAGGCATACATGCTGTTCACCGAGCGAGGCATGCCCACCGTACGGGCCTCGGCGGCGAACGAGCAGGCATGGCGGCGGGCGGGCGCGCCCAAGCTCTGCGGCGTCGACTCCGACTGCGGGAACGACACGGCGCCGCTCGGACGTACCAGATTCATGTTCAGACCCAGTACGTGGCCGATTCAAGATCAGGGCCTCACCCTTTCGGCCAGCGAACTGCTCGATCTACCTCGCGATCAGGACGCGCTGAAGGAGCGGCTGCTGTCGTTCTGGCCCGCCTACGGGAAGACCATGGCCGCCTGGCCGTCACCACCCCCGGGGGCCTCGCTGCCCACCAAGGAGTCCTGGCTCCTGAGCCTGTCGCTGGACTTGCTCCAGAACTCCCCGATCTCGGCGGGCACCCGCCTGCCCTCTACCGGATGGTGGCGAGTCTGCCCGGCACCCGCGCCCTGGGCCAGGTCCGGGACGCCGAGGGGCGGCTGGGGATCGGCATCGGATGGCGAGGGACGATGGGGGACGGGCGGAGCGAGGAGCAGCTCATTGTGGACGAGTCGAGCGGCAGGCTGCTGGCACTCCAGCAGGTCGTAGTCGAGCAGGCGTCGCGGAATCCGCCCGGTGACGAGGGGCTTGCCGGTCTGCCCGCGGGGACGATCTACCACGCGCTCGTCTACCAGAAGGCCACCTGGACGGACACCCCTCCCACTCTCCCCGCCGATGGCCCCGCCCCGAAGAATGGCGGCAGGAACGAATGCCTCGGATGAGGGTATGAACTGCTGCTCATATTCGCTATGAAGACCTGAACATCGGCCATGATCTGTCGAGGTTTCCTCTTGGTCGGCGGTGTCGGTCGGGCCGAGCAGGATCATGCCGCAGGGCGGGCCATGGTTTGGCGAGGCGCTCGCCGAACCGGTTGCCTGCGGCGCCGCTGAGCCTGCACGCCCGCAACACGGCGGGCTGCGGCCGGCCTTGGCCATGCAGGCAGATCGGAACGTTGTCGTTCATATGTTCTACCCGTTGAGGTCAACCAATGGTAATCTTTCGGCTACCGATCGTGAGGTTGTGTTTCGGAGGGGCGGGGGTGCAGGCATGCGGGTGTACCGGCTCCTCTCCGATCGCGACGCGCTGACCGCGTGGTGCACCTGTTGCCACGACCGCCGCCCGGCTGGCACCCTCGTGCCCGCACGAAGTCGCCGGCCGTCGGCCGTCGGGCAGTGCCCAGAGGGCGGCGATCCAAGCGCGGTTCGTCCTCTTCGGCCCAACCTCCGAGACGGGAGCGGTGCATGAGTGAACTCATCGCGACCGCCTCCTGCACCGCCTATGCGGCGGTGGCGGAGGTGAGCGGCGAGGTCGTTCCGGGGGGCCTGCTGGTGCGGCGGGTGGCATGGCTGAGCGGCCTGGCACGCGACCTGACCGCCCACCTGGTCGCCGCCCGGTGGAATGCTGCTGATCTGGACGCTTTGGCGTCCGGGGTGGGGCTGGACGGGCGGGTGTTGCCATCGAAGGGCTGGATGGCCCTGCGCCGGCTCGGCTGGGGCGTGAGCCCGCCCGCGGTCGTTCATGTGTGCGATCGGGTGATGCGGTGCGCGCAGGAGCAGGCCGCTCGTGCCTTGCGGCTGGCACTGCACCGGCGCCGCCTGGTGGCGGCGATCGTGGCGACTTGGCCGCAGAAGCCGGGTGCGCGGACCGGCGCCGAGTGGGACGCGCTGCGCAAGGTGCTGCCGGACGGGGTGACGGCGGCGGACGTCCGCAACCGGACCCGGCAGATCCGCGCCTACCTCGACGAGCATGCGGTGTTGCCGGCTGATCTGATCGAGTTGGAGGAGCCGCCGAACGTTGCGGCGCAGGTGGTGCTGGCGGCGGCCGACCGGCAACTGCTCACCCTGCAGCGCATCGGTCACCGCAGCGCCCGGCTGCGGGTGCGGCTTCCGCTGGTCGAATCGCCCGCGTCCGCCAGGGACTGGGCGTGGCATGTGCTGCCGGTCGCGTTGCCGCCGACGGTGCCGCCGCAGGCAGCGTTGTGCGCCCCCACCGTGCGGGTGAGCAAGGGCCGGGTGCGCGTCGATCTGCCGTTCCAGATCCCGGTCGGCTTCGCGCCCGCTACCGGTCATCGGGTCGGGTGCGGGTTCGACTGGGGCCTGAACGGGCTGCTGGTCGGCGTGGTCGGGGAGTTGGCCGGTGGCCGGGTGATCAGTGATGGGCGGCCGTTCGCCTACGATGCGAGCGGTGTGTCGGCCAAGCTGCACCGGCTGCGGGCCGAGCGTGAGCACCTGGCCGCCAAGCACCGGCACCTGGAAAGGCTGCTGGCGAGGATCACGCCTGCTGATTCCCGTTACGTCGCGTTGAGTACGGCCTGGCAGCGCATCGGGGTTGAGCATGAGCGGCTGTGTGCGCGCATCCGGCATCTGAACAGGGCACTGGCCTGGTCTGCAGCGCGATGGGCGGTCGATCAGGCCGTGGCCGCGGGGGCGACGGTCCTCTATGTGGAAGATCTGGCCACCTTGGAGGCGCGCGGGCGGCGAGGAAGCTGGAACGCGCGCCTGTCGGGGCAGGTGCGCGGGCTGATCGTCGAGGCGATCCGGCACTTGGCGGCCAAGCACGCCATCGCGGTGGTCACCGTCCCGGCGCGCGGCACCTCCCGGTACTGTCCCCGGTGCGGGGAGGGCACATCGGTACTCAAGCATTGCCCGGCCCCGGACCGGGTGGCCGAGCGGGGGTGGAGGTGGGCCTGGTGCTCGGCCTGCGGCCTGTCGTGTGATCGGGACTGGGCAGCGGCCGAGCGGATCGTCTCCCGCGGCCTGCTCGGCCAGAACGCCACCCGCACCCACCGTTCCACCGGGGTGCGCACCATCGCCACCGTCGTAGAGGGCAACGTCGCCCGCGCCCGCCGAACCCGCAAGCCCACCCGGGCGGCCCGGCGCGCCCGAGCAGACCTGCACCCCCGACCGGCAGCACGGGACAGAGCCAAGAACCGTCCCACCCCGAAACGGCCCACCCGCACCTCGGCCAACTCAGGAAACAACTCGATGACTTTCAGCCGTGTGCCTGACCGGCGTACGGTGCCCGCCCCACCGCCCACCGGCGGTGGACAGCGTCCGGCGGGCCATGCACCCAAGCCGGGACGGCGCGAGCCGTACCGGACAGGGCATGTCAGGAACTCTCACCACCGGATCGGCTTCCACCATGCCAAAGCCACCCCCGTGCTCACGTTCACCGAGCACGGGAGCCGCCCAGGCCAGGCCACGCCTGTCCGAGTTACCTGATTCCTTCAGGGAACCACAGAGAATTCAAGACGCTGATCTCCCTGGTGGCGGTCTTCAGGGCATGGACGGCGGTACGGGATTCCGCCGCGGTCTTCTTCAGGTCCGCCGCCGTGCGCCGCGGCTCGGCGGTGAGCCGGCCAGCTCGCCAAGATCGCCGGCCGGTGCGGGCTTCATACGCTGGTTGACGCGGACGAGTCCCCGTTCACCGAGCACGTCCGTGGTGTGCCAGAGCCCGGGGGTGGCGGATTCCCGGCCCTGAAGGGGCTTTGCCACATGGCCATCCGGGAGTCGCCTAGTGTTTAGGCCGGGAGCAATTCCCCCAGGGGAGGACATGATGGGTACGGTCGCGTTCGCCGAGGTGCCGACGCCGGTAGGGCCGTTCGTGCTGGCCGTGACCGAGGTCGGCCTGGCGGCCACGGGGTGGGGTTCCAGGACGCATCCGGGTGAGCGGCTCTCGGATCTGACCGAGGTGGACGACCCCGAGCGCACGGCCTTCGCCGTCGCCGAGCTGAACGCCTACTTCGCCGGCGACCTGCGGACGTTCGAGACCCCGATCGACTGGCGGCTGACCTCGGGGTCGCGGCGGCAGGTGCTGAAGACCCTGCACGGCATCCCGTACGGCACCGCCGTCACCTACGGCGAGCTGGCCGAGCGGAGCGGATCGCGGGTGCCGGCCCGCGGCATCGGTTCGATCATGGGCTCCAACCCGATCCCGATCGTGGTGCCCTGCCACCGGGTCGTTGCGGGCAACGGGCTGGGCGGATTCAGCGGCGGCGAGGGCGTGGAGACCAAGCGCTGGCTGCTGACCCACGAGGGATACCTACAGCCAACGCTGCTCGATCTCTAAACGCTCGATCTCTAAACGCTCGATCTCTAAGCGCTCACCGGTCCGTCCATACCCAGACAGTTGACACACTTGTCGGTGTGCGTCAGCAGCCAGTCATCGCCGTCGTGGGTCCCACGGCAGCCGGAAAGTCCGATCTCGCCGTGGATCTCGCGCTCCGGCTGGGGGGCGAATGCATCAATGCCGACTCGATGCAGCTTTATCGAGGAATGGACATAGGCACGGCAAAGCTTTCCCCGGCCGAGCAGCGGGGGGTGCCCCATCACCTGCTCGACATCTGGGACGTCACGGTGACCGCCAGCGTGGCCGAGTACCAGAAGCTGGCCAGGTCGCTCATCGAGTCGCTGGCGGCACCCGTGCTGGTCGGCGGCAGCGGACTGTACGTACGCGCGGCCATCGACGACCTGGACTTCCCCGGCACCGACCCGGAGATCAGGGCCAGGTTGGAGGCCGAGCTGGCCGAACGCGGCCCGGCACCGCTGTACGAGCGGCTGCGAGAGGCCGATCCGGCCGCCGCGGCGGCGATCCTGCCGAGTAACGGCCGCCGGATCGTCCGCGCGCTGGAGGTGATCGAGCACTCGGGGCGCCCGTTCTCCGCGACCATGCCGTCGTTCGAGGCGATCTACCCGAGTGTGCAGATCGGGCTGGTGGTGCCCCGGCCGGAGCTCGACGAGCGGATCGAGATCAGGGTCGGGCGCATGTGGGCGGCGGGCCTGGTCGACGAGGTGCGGGGCCTGCTCGGGCAGGGCTTGGCCGAGGGACGTACGGCGAGCCGCGCGCTGGGGTACGCCCAGGTGGCGCGCTACCTCGACGGCGAGTGGACCGAGGAGCAGGCGTTCGCCGAGACCGTCAGGGCGACCAGGCGTTTCGCCCGGCGCCAGGAGTCGTGGTTCCGCCGCGATCCGAGGGTTCAGTGGCTGCCCTATGACGCCCCCGACCTGCTGGAGCGATCCCTGGCGCGAATCGCCGGCCTAGGCTCCGGATAAAATCGTCACATGCGTTTTCTCAAGGGGCACGGCACCGAGAACGATTTCGTCATCCTCCCCGACCCCGATGGCGAGATCGACTTGTCCGCCGCGCTGGTCGCCACGATCTGCGACCGGCGGTCCGGGATCGGCGCCGACGGCGTCCTGCGCGTGGTGCGCACCAAGCTCAGCCCCGAGGTGGCCGACCAGGCCACCACGGCCGAGTGGTTCATGGACTACCGCAACGCTGACGGCAGCATGGCCGAGATGTGCGGCAACGGCGCGCGCGTCTTCGGCCGCTACCTCGTCGAGACGGGGCTGGCCGGTGAAGGCGAGTTCGACGTGGCGACCAGGGGCGGCGTCCGGAGGATCCGCATCGAGGACAACGGCGACGTCAGCGTCGACATGGGCAAGCCCGTCATCCGCGGCACGAGCGTCACCACCGTCACCGGGCAGGAGTACGAAGGCGTCCACGTCGACATAGGCAACCCGCACCTGGCCTGTGCCATCGGCGACCCCGTCGCGCAGCTCGACCTGACCCACCAGCCCGGCTTCGACCCGGGTGTCTTCCCCCGGGGCGTCAACATTGAGCTGTTCAACGCGGTGGGCCCCAGCCGCGCGGTCATGCGCGTCTACGAGCGCGGCTCGGGCGAGACCCGCTCCTGCGGCACCGGCACGGTCGCCACCGCCGTCGCGGCCGCGGCGCTGGCCGGCGAGACCACCGGAAGCTGGACGATCGAGGTGCCCGGCGGCACCGTCGTCGTCACGCTCGACGAAGAGACCAGCTACCTGACCGGCCCCGCCGTCATCATCGCGAGCGGCAACCTGACGCTTGCAGAATGATGTTCTCCTGAGGGATGCTGAGTCCACTCCCTGAACCGAGAAGGGGCTGGACATGGCGGACCCTAGAACCACGGCCGTGCTGGTCAAGGCCCCGATCGGCCAGTACGGCGGCGGATTCATGATCTCCAGGGAGGCCAAGACCCGCTGCGAGGAGTACGGCCTCGGCCCGCGTGAGTTCTACTTCCGCGGGCGCTGCGGAGTCCTCGGCGAGTGCGAGGCCGACGTGGTCACCTCCGTCGCGGTCTTCTTCCCCGCCGCCCACGTCGAGGAGAGCTGGTACGGCGGGCGCAAGCTGAGCGTCGAGCGGGCCGTCGAGATCTACACGGAAGCCTGCCACGAATGGGGACGCCGCCGGCTCGGCGACTTCGACGGCTGCGCCAGGCTCGCCGAACTCCTCGAACCGGTCGTCGCCCAGGCCCCGGTCGCCGGGGCGCCGCTGTTCGCCGGCTGGCGGGCCGTGCCCCTGCCCGCTGACCCGCCCGCGCGGGCCACGCAGCTCATGCACGTCGTACGGGAGCTGAGAGGGGCGCTGCACGCCAACGCGGTGATCGCGGCGGGCCTCCACCCGCTGGAGGCGATGCTGGCGGCCGACCACGACGCACCTTTCGGACATACCTCCGGTGAGGCGATGGCGCAGTTCTTCAACTGGCCGGAGCCGTACGAGAAGCCCGGTCCCGACGTGGTCGCGAAGCGGGCCGCGGTCGAGGACACGACCGATGATCTGCTGGCATCGGTGTTTTCGGTATTGAACAACGACGAATCGGACGAGCTCATCGAGCTTCTGCGTTTTGGGCACGGTCATTGACCTGGCAGACTGACTGCTCATGGACGTGGACATCTGGGCCTGGGTCGGTGAAACCCAGCAGCAGCTTTCTGAGGCGGGCAACGTGGGCCTCGCCATGGCGCTGGGAGACCTGCCCGCACAGGCCTATGAGGGGCGATACCCCCAGCTAGACGTGATGGCTCCGGCCATCGCACAGCAGGCGGAGGCCCTGGAGCTCCCGTGGCTCGAGTTCTACGCCCGCTACTGGCACCTGCTCGGCCGCGTGGGCGACCGCGCGCAGGGTGCCGTCGCGATCGGTGACGCGGAGCAGTTGCTGTCGTTCGCTCAGCGCGAAGAGGTGCGCGACTGCCCGGCCACCCCGGCCGCGGTCGAGGCGCTCGCGCTGGCGTGGGCCAACGCAGACGGCCCCGGCTACGCGGCCGAACGCCTGGAGACGCTCGACGCGGTCATCCAGGACCTCCAGCCGGCCAACCCCGCCTACACCGGGCTGGTGACGCAGTACATCGCCGCGCTCATCGATGCGGGCCGGGCCGGCGAGGCCGTGACCTACGCCGAGTCCGCCGTCGAGCGGCTGCGCGCCGCCGACCGCGAGGCGAGCTGGGAGCTCGGCGCCGAGAGCGCCCGCGCGCTGCTGGCCGCCGGACGCGGAGAGGACGCGCTGGCCGCGCTCCAGGCCGCGACCGACTTCCCGGCCGACGACCCGGTGGCCAAGGAGCACCGCGACGGCGTACGCCGCGCGCTGATCCTGGCCACGCTCGGCCGCATCGCCGAGGCCGTCGACGCGCTGCCCGACCTCGACGTGGTCGGCGAGCACCCGCGCTCGTGGGTGGAGTGGACGCAGGCGGTCGCCAAGCTGGCCGGCTCCTCGCAGATCACCAACACCTGGCAGCTCGGCCGCGTGCTGCGCCAGTGGATCGACTACTTCGGCATGATGGGCGGCTACCGCGCCCGCTTCGAGCTCTCGCTGATCGCGGGCGAGCTGGCCATCGGCAGGCAGGGCGTCTGGCAGGCGAGGCTGCTGGCCGACCTGGCCCAGTCGGCCGCCGCCGAGCTGCGCGAGAGCGCGGGCGTGGCCGAGCGGATCGCCGCCCTGCGCGCCGCCGCCGACGCGACGACCGAGCCGCCCGCGCCGTGCCCGGTCGAGGAGCGGGTGGCCTACTTCGACGCCGCGGACGGTCACAACGCCGACCCCGAGCGGTGGACCGGCTGGCTGGCCCCGCGCTCCGGCGAGGACCTGGAGACCACCCGCCGCCACACCACCACCCTCGGCTTCCTCGGCTACCCGGCGACGGGCGCCGACATCTACTGGAAGCTGCTGGTCGACTCCGGCGACCTCGCCGCCGCCGATCCCGAAGACGTCTCCACCCTGAGTACGCTGCTCGTCGAGGCCCGCCAGGACGAGCGGCTCGAGCAGATGGCGGCGCTGCTGCCGCACGACACCCAATACCTTGCGCTGGCGCGGCTCCACAGCGCCCGCGAGCGCTGGCCGGAGGCGCTGGAGGCGGCCGAGCACGCCGTGGCGGCCGGAGCCGGCGTCGAAGCGCGCCGTCTGCTGGCCACCGCGGCCCAGCAGCTCGACGACAACGCCAAGGGCGCCCGGGCGCTGCTCGAAGTGATCGACGAGATCACCGAGGAGGACACCTGGCGCATG
Organism: Nonomuraea sp. NEAU-A123; assembly: GCF_018603905.1. Lineage (GTDB taxonomy): Bacteria > Actinomycetota > Actinomycetes > Streptosporangiales > Streptosporangiaceae > Nonomuraea. Next base: position 473,995 of record NZ_JAHFZZ010000008.1, on the reverse strand, counting down.
ATCGTCATGGCCACCTCGAGCGAGGACTGGGACATCGTCCGCAAGGGCACCGCCAAGATCGGCATGCCGGTCAAGTCGACCGAGGGGCCGATCGAGGAGGAGATGGGCCTGATCCGGGTCATCCTCCCCGCGCCCGACGGCGGCCAGCGGCAGATCCTGTCCATCCGCACCGGCCCGGCCACCGCCCGGCTCGCTCTGCCGCAGCCCCGCGGCATGGACTACAACGCCGGCGACCTGGTCGTGTTCGACCCGCAACTGCTGGAGCCGGTCCCCGACGACCCCGAAGAGCAGCAGAACTTCGTGCCGCCCTTCGCCGCGGTGCGCATCCTGCGGCCCGGCGGCTACACCAGCTACTTCTTCGACGGCGCCGCGCCGAACGAAGAGGACTGGGCGGAGTTCACCGAGGTCATGGCCGAGCGCGGCTGGCCGATGTGGGTCTACAGCGACGAGAACTACACGGTCACCCATCCGACCGGCGGCGAGGCGCTGCCCGGGGTGTTCGGCTGGGTCGCGGTGCCGCCGGACGTCTCGGCGACCGAGGTCGACGCGCTGCTCGACGACGCCACCGAGCGGTGGTCGCACCCGCTGGCCTGGCTCGACCTGGCCAAGGAGGTCGACGTGGAAGTCGAGCGCCACGAGCGGATCGTCAAGGAGTACGGTCTCTAGCATGCTTCAGCGGTTCAGCCTCGAGGGGAAGGTCGCCGTCGTCACCGGCGCGTCGTCGGGACTGGGAGTGGCCTTCGCCCGCGGGCTGGCCGAGGCCGGGGCCGACATCGTGATCGGCGCCCGGCGGCAGGATCGGCTGGATGAGACGCGGCGGCTGGTCGAGGAGACCGGCCGCCGGTGCCTGGCCGTCAAGACCGACGTGACGCTGGTCGAGGACTGCCAGGCCCTGGTCGCCGCGGCCGTGGAGACCATGGGCTCGGTCGACGTGCTGATCAACAACGCCGGGGTCGGCACCGCCGTGCCCGCGCTGCGGGAGACCCCGGAGGAGTTCCGGCAGGTGGTCGACATCAACCTGCACGGCACCTACTGGATGGCGCAGGCGTGCGCGCGGGTGATGCGGCCCGGCTCGTCGATCGTCAACATCGGCAGCATCCTGGGCGAGACGACGGCGGGGCTGCCGCAGGCCGCCTACAGCGCGTCGAAGGCGGCGGTGATCGGGCTGACCCGGGATCTGGCGCAGCAGTGGACGGGGCGGCGGGGGATCCGGGTCAACTGCCTGGAGCCCGGCTTCTTCGCCTCGGAGATGACGGAGCAGTACAACCCCGCATATCTGGAGCGGATGCTGGCGCAGCGGGTGGTGATGGGGCGGGTGGGGGATCCGGCGGAGTTGGTGGCCGCGGCGGTTTTTCTGGCGAGTGACGCGTCCTCGTACATCACCGGCGTTGTCCTGCCCGTCGACGGCGGCATCCTCATCACCTGAGCGATGCTTGCTGATAGCACCGCCTGACCTGGAGGTCCGTGGTGCCTGGTAGTTTGAGCGCTGATTGATGGCGTGATTTTTCGGGACCCTGGAGGGGCGATGCAGGACATCGACAGGCTGGCGGCTGTGATCCGTGACGAGCGGCCGTGGGGTGGGTTCGAGCGGTTCACCCTCAACGAGGTGTCCACCGTCAAGATCATCGAGGTCTCGCCGGGGCAGCGGCTGAGCCTGCAGCGTCATGAGCACCGCTCCGAGCTGTGGGTGGCGCTCGACCCCGGGTGCGTGTTCGAGGTGGACGGGAAGCGGATCGAGCCCGCGGTGGGGGATCGGGTGCTGATTCAGCAGGGCCAGACGCACCGGCTCAGCTCGTCCGGGCCCGCTACGCGGATTCTCGAGATCGCCTTCGGCCACTTCGACGAGGACGACATCGAGCGCCTGGAGGACAGTTACGGGCGGTCGTAGTCGATCGGCTTTCCCGTCGTGAGCGTTCCCGCCCCTAGGGGCGGGATTTTTTATGGTCGGTTTTACGGCCAGCCCGGTGGGCCCCACCCGCCATACGGGGACGGGGTCTGTCCAGGGGCACGCTCCTCCGGTGGAGCGCGCTGGGCGCCGTGACGTGCGCATTCTTGGCCCCGTCCGTGGGATGGCCGAGCGCCGGTGGGCCCCAGTGCTTGTTGCGTATTCGGGGCTGCGGCCGTGAGCTATGGCGAGGCGCAGTTGCTTGACCTTCTTGGGGGATAAATCGTGCCTTAGGGGTAATTGCTCTACCTAGACTTTGCTAAAACTTGAGTCAAGGGGTAGAGCGTGCGGTTTCGTGTGGTTTTGGCCGGTTTGGCCACAGTGGGATTGCTCGCCGGATGTGGGCAACTGGAAGCGCAGGCACCTCAGGCCGACTCGGGCAAGGCTCCATCGGCTGACGTGGGGGACGCCCGCAAGAAGCTGGCCAAACTCGCCGTCAAAGGCCGTGCGCCGAAGACCGGGTTCGAGCGGGAGAAGTTCGGGCCGGCCTGGTCGGATGTCGACCACAACGGCTGTGACACGCGCAACGACATATTGAAGCGTGACCTGCACGACGAGAAGTTCAAGTCGGGCACCCACGACTGCATCATCCTCAGCGGCGTCCTCGACGACCCGTACAGCGGCAAGACCATCACCTTCAAGCGCGGCCAGGACACCAGCACCGCCGTGCAGATCGACCACCTCATCCCGCTGTCCGACGCCTGGCAGAAGGGCGCGCAGCAGTGGACGGCGGACAAGCGCAAGGAGTTCGCCAACGACCCGATCAACCTGATGGCCGTGGACGGGCCGCTCAACGGCCAGAAGAGCGACTCCGACGCGGCGACCTGGCTGCCGCCGCGCAAGGCGTACCGCTGCACCTACATCGTCAAGCAGATCGACGTGAAGGCGAAGTACGGCCTGTGGCTGACCACAGGTGAGAAGGACGCCATGGACGGCATCCTGGACTCCTGCTGACGACCGGCCCCGCCGGTCACGCTTCCGCGCTGAGCGCCGCCTTCGTGAGCTCGGCCTGCCGCCTGATCTGCCCCATGACGATCTGGTTGACCCCCTTGGACTGGAACAGGGCGACCATCTTGTCCATCACCGCGTTGGCCCGTTCCAGGTCGCCCTGCCGGGCCTCGGCTCTGGCCAGGCGGCGCATCACCATGTTCAGGGTGATGTTGTCGACGCTGGCGTCACGGGCCACCGCGGTGAGCTGCTCGATGCCCTGCTTGAGGTCCGGTGGCCGGACCTGTACCTGCTTGTCGGTGGCGATCGCCTTGAACTCCCGCTCGGCGTTGAGCCCCTTGACCATGCGGGCGTAGACGGCCAGAGGGTGGCCGCCGTACCTGCCGATCACCTCGTCCAGCGCCCGGTTGCCCGAGCTCAGCGTCGGCGAGTCGGAGCCGAGCAGCGAGAACAGCTTGCCCTGCTCGTCGCCCAGCATCAGCTCGGCCACCCGGTGGTCGTCCGCGCCGACCGGGTAACGGACCTTGACCAGGCAGGCGGGGGAGACGATGCGCGAGCCGTCGGCGGCGATGTACTGGCCGCGCACCTGGTACTCGCCGGGCTGCTGGAAGTAGTGCCCGTCGCGGCCGTGCCCGATGTACGCGCTCCGGTACATGGCCGGGTTGCCCGAGTCGAGCCGGATGTCGGGTGAGGTGTCGACGCAGTGCCGCATCATCGGCCGGTACAGCACGGTCCGGCCGGTCGGCTGGGTGATGGTGATCTGGGTGAACTCGGTGTCGGGATGAAGGTGGCCGTGCGTGGTGCGCGGCTCGCCGGTCGTGGACAGCTTCAGCTCCACCACGACGGGCTCGCCGAAGCCGAACGACTCCTTGGCCCGCAGTTCGAGCAGCAGCCCCGACCGGTCCACGATCGGCTGTTCGAAGGGCGCGATGTCGGCGGCGCCCGTGCCGAAGGCGTTCGCGCCCATGGCCACCTCCCGGTAGAAAGCGTGACGGAGGTGGACGAGCTCGGAGTCGGTGAACTGGAAGGGGAAGGCGGCCCAGTAGCCCTGCTCGCCGCCGGGTTGGTAGTTCTGTACGTAGTTCATCCAGGACAGGTCGCCGAAGCCGCCGTTCGGGCCGAGCGGCTGGGGTGGGTTGGCCAGGTTCTTCTGCCACGAGTGCAGCAGGTTGAAGGCGTGGCCGAGTTCGTGCACGTACGTGCGCAGTTGCGCGCGCTGCGCCTGCGGGGTGTCGCCCTTGATCGCGTCGTAGAAGACCGCGGACCCCTGCCGCTGGTGCGCGTCGTCGTAGTCGAACATGATGCCCCGGTAACCGCCCACGTGCTTGCTGGCCACCAGCAGCCACACCCGCCAGGCCGGAGCCTGCCCGAACGCGCTGAACTGCTGCGTCATCGCGTGATGCAGCTCGGCGTCGTCCCACGCCAGGTCCGCGCCCGACCCGTCGACCGGGATCACCCCCGGCGGGTTGACGGTCAGGCGGATCCCCGCCTCGTCGTAGGCGGCGGCCACGCTCAGCTCCCTCGTCGGCGAGCCCGTCGGGCCGGGCAGCGTCCCGGTGGAATACTTGTCGAACGGTCGGGTGCCCGCCACCGAGTCCTGCTCCAGGAGCACGGTACGGAAGTGGCGACCGGAGAACGTCAGCTGGTAGGTCTGGCCGGCGATCTTGGCGCTGCCCACCGTGCCGCTGATCGTGACCGTCACGTCCTTCGCCGGGGTGTCGAACGAGAACGCCCCGCGCCCCGTGATCTTCGTCCCGGCGCCCTCGGCCCTCACCGAGGCCGCGTTCACCACGAACGAGCCGGCGTAGGACATGGTCGCACCGGCCACGGAGAACAGATCTCCGCTCACCCTCCCGGTGGGCCGCGCCCCGTCGACGTCCACCCGGAGTTCGAGGCGCGAGTCCCCGTCCGTACCCTGATACAGCCCACTGATCATGGGATGCCCCCTGGCGATCGATGCGGTTACACCGGGGACACTTCTCCCACCGGGGGATCGTGTCAACGCCCTCCGCGCACCTGTAGCGCAGCCAGCAACTCCTCCGACGCCCGGGTGATCGTCTCGACCGCCCGGTCGAACGCCTCGGCGTTGTGCGCGGCGGGCGCGCGGAAGCCGGAGATCTTGCGTACGTACTGCAGCGCCGCCGCCCGTACGTCGTCTTCCGTCACGTCCTCGGTGTACGGCGGGCGCAGGGTCTTGATGCTTCTACACATGCGGTCAACGGTAATCGCCGATGCGGGCAGTGGCGGCTTCTTCAGCCTGCGCCGGCCACCGGGCTGAGCTCGGCACCGAAGTCGAAGGCGAGCTTCCGCATGGCCGCGGCCAGCTCGTCGCGGTCGAGGGCGTCGATCCGCTCCGCCGGGCCCGACACCGACATGGCCGCCACCACCCGGTTCCCGTCGTGCACGGGCACGGCCAGGCAGTGCACGCCGAGCTCCTCCTCGCCCAGGTCCATCGCATAACCCCGGTCTCTGACCCGGCCGAGCTCGGTGAGCATGCCCTCGGTGTCGGTGATCGTGTTCGGGGTGCGGCGCGGCATGCCGGTCCGTACGAACACCGCGACCGCCTCATCGGCCGGCCGCCCCGCCAGCAGCACCTTGCCCACGGCCGTGCTGTGCGGCAGCACCCGCCTGCCGACCTCCGCGAACATCCGCAGCCTGCGCGGCGAGGGCACCTGCGCTACATAGACGATGAAGTCGCCCTCCAGCACCGCCAGGTTCGCCGTCTCTCCCGACAGCGACACCAGCTTCGACAGGTACGGTCGCGCCCACACGCCGACCATGCTCTCGGCGATGCCACCCAGCCGCACCAGGCCGCCGCCCAGCGCGTAGCGCCGATCCGACTCCTGGCGTACGTAGCCACGGGCCAGAAGCGTCTGCAACAGCCGGTGGATCGTCCCGAACGGCAGCCCGGTCTTGGCCGCGATCTCCGACAGCCCCGCCTCACCACCGTGCTCGGCCAGCGCCTCCAGCACGTCGAGCGCCCGCTCGACCGACTGCACGCTCACCCGCCCAACCCCCGTCCGGTCAAAGGGACACCCCGCGCAGCGACGCGTCCAGCACCTCGGCCGTGTGCGCCACCCTGATCTCCGCGCCACCCCGCCGCATCGCGGCGGCTATCTGCATCGTGCAGCCCGGATTGGCCGACACCAGCAGCTCCGCGCCCGTCGAGGCCACCGACTTGGCCTTCCTGTCGCCCAGGTCGCGGGCCGCCTCGGGCTGGAAGATGTTGTACGTGCCCGCCGAGCCGCAGCAGATGGCCGACTCCGGCACCTCGCGCAGGTCCAGCCCCGGGATCGCCTTCAGCAGCTCGCGCGGCTGGGCCCGGATCCCCTGCGCGTGGGCCAGGTGGCAGGCGTCGTGATAGGCCACCGTGACGGGCAGCGGATGCCGGTCCGCCACCGGTCCCAGCTCGGCGAGGTATTCGGACAGGTCCAGCACCCGGAACCCCGGCTCCCTGCCCAGCAGCCGGCCGTACTCCTTCATCGACGACCCGCACCCGGCCGCGTTGACCACGACCGTGTCCACGCCGGCCCGGGTGAACGTCCTGATCGTGCGCCGCGCGAGTCTCCTGGCCTGCTCCTCACGCCCCGAGTGCACGCTCAGCGCCCCACAGCAGCCCTGTCCTGGCGGGATGACCACGTCGCAGCCCTCCAGCGCGAGCACCCGCGCGGTGGCCGCGTTGACCTGCGGGAAGAACTCGCCCTGCACGCACCCGGTGAGCATGCCGACCACGGCCCGGCGCGGCCCCCTGGCCCGGACCAGCCGCGGCAGCCGCTGCCTGCGCCCGACCCTGGGCGCCAGCCCGGCCATCGCCCCGAGACTGGGATGCACCCGCTCCAGGAACGGCGCCATCCGCTCGGCCAGCCACATCCCGGGGCGCAGCAGCCGCAGCCTGCGCGGGTAGGGGAACAGGCTGAACACGATCTCCCTGACCGCCCGCTCGCGCGGGTCGCGCACATGGACCCGTTCGACCTCGGCCCGCGTCTGCTCGATGAGCTGGTCGTACTGGACGCCCGACGGGCAGGCGGTGACGCACGCCATGCAGCCGAGGCAGGCGTCGAAATGTCCGGCCATCTCCGGCGTCACCGGGGTGCCCTCGACGTGCTGCTTCATCAGGTGGATCCGGCCGCGCGGCGAGTCCATCTCCTCGCCCCACAGCACGTACGTCGGGCAGGTCGGCAGGCAGAACCCGCAGTGCACACAGTCGTTGATCAGCTCAGGGTCCATCTTCAGATGCCTCCCACGAACCGGCCGGGAGACATTCTGCGCCCCGGGTCGAACCGTTCCTTGACCCGCCGCATCAGCGGCAGCGCGCTCACCGGTCCCCACCGGTCCACACTCTCGTCCGGCGCGGCCAGCACGGTCACCCGGCCGCCCAGCGGCGCCAAGCGCTCCCGCAGACCGGACACGACACCCGCGAAACCGGTGGCGGTCATGGCGCCTGAGAGCTGTGCCCCGAGCTCCAGCCGGACCCGGCCCGCGACAGGCGAGCCGCGCAGCGCGAACCCGGTGCCGCGTACCGCCTCCAAGACCTCACCCGCCCGCGCCGGCGGAAACCGCAGCTCAAGCAGGACCTCGTCGTCCGTGATCAGCCCCCACCAGGCCGGCGCCTCGTCCGTGACGGTGCCCGCGCCCATCGCCTCACGCAGCGCCTCCGCCCGCTGCCCGGCGGCCGAGCCCTCGACCAGCACGGCCAGCGTGAACGGCGCGTCCCCGCCGGGCCAGTCGAGCTCGACCGCGCTCGGCTCGGCCTGTGACGCGGCGAGCATCGCGGCCGCCTCCTGGACGCGCTCGTGCGACGCGAACCCGGCCACGACATAGCGCCGGTCGGCGGGCAACGGGTGCAGCCGGAACGTGGCCTCGGCGATGACGCCCAGCGTGCCGTACGAGCCGGTGAACAGCTTGCCCAGGTCGTAGCCCGCGACGTTCTTGACCACCCGGCCGCCCGACTTGGCCACGGTCCCGTCCGGCAGTACGACGGTGATGCCGATGAGCAGGTCGCGAGCCGTACCGTAGCGGAAGGCACGCGGCCCGGCCGTCGCGGCGGCCAGCGTGCCGCCGACCGTCGCGCCCTCGGCGAACGGCACGTCCAGCGCCAGCTCCTGGCCCTGCGCGGCGAGCGCGTCCGCCAGCGCGTCCATCGTCAGCCCGGCCTGGGCCTTCACCACGAGGTCGCCCGCGGCGTGCTCGATGACCTCGTTCAGGCAGCACAGGTCGAGCAGCACGTCACACCGTTCGGGCGGCGGCCCCCAGTGCAGCTTGGTGCCGCCGCCCGCGGGCACGACCGCCAGGTCGTGCTCGGCGCAGGCCCGCAGCACGGCCGAGATCTCCTCGACCGACTCGGGCAGCGCCACCACGCTCGGGCGCACCCCGCCCACGGCGTCGTCCGGCCCGGCCTCCCTGACCGTCACACCGGTTTTCTCCAGCCCTTCCATCAGAACTGCTCCGCCTGCCCCGAGGCGACCAGCGGATGGACGCCCTTGCGCACCCCGGGCACCTCCCCGCACAGCCGCGGCGTGGGGAAGATCTTGCCCGGGTTCGACAGGTTCTTCGGGTCGAAGGCGCAGCGGACGAGCTGCATGGTGTCGAGATCGTCCGCCGAGAACATCTTCGGCATGTACTTCGCCTTGTCCGCGCCCACCCCGTGCTCCCCGGTGATCGACCCGCCGTGCTCGATGCACAGGTCGAGGATCGCGCCGGAGACCGCCTCGGCCCGCTCGCCCGCCCCCGGCTCCGCGTCGTCGAACAGCACCAGCGGATGCAGGTTGCCGTCGCCCGCGTGGAAGACGTTGGCCACCCTGATCCCGTACTCCTGCGACAGCCGGTCGATGGCGGCCAGCACCTTGGGCAGCGAGGTGCGGGGCACCACGCCGTCCTGCACGATGTAGGCCGGGCTGATCCGGCCGACGGCCGCGAACGCCGACTTGCGGCCCCGCCAGATCGCCGCCCGCTCGGCCGGGTCGTCGGCCACCCGCAGCTCGAACGCCCCCGAGCAGATCTCCTGAAGCCGCTCGAACTGCCGGACGACCTCCTGCACCGGCCCGTCGAGCTCGACGATCAGCACCGCGCCCGCGCCCTCGGGATAGGAGCAGGACACCGCCGCCTCGGCCGCCTCGATGGACAGCGCGTCCATCATCTCGATCGCGGCCGGCACGATGCCCGCGCCGATGATCGCCGACACGGCCTGCCCGCCCTGCTCGATGCTCTCGTAGGCGGCCAGCACGGTGATGACGGACTCGGGGGTACGGCTCAGCCGTACCGTGATCTTGGTCGCGATGCCCAGCGTGCCCTCGGAGCCGATGAACGCGCCGAGCAGGTCGTAGCCGGGGTCCATGCGGTCGAGCGTGACCAGGTCGCCGTCGGGGGTGACGATTTCGCAGGCTTCGATGTGGTTGACCGTGAAGCCGTATTTGAGGCAGTGGGCGCCGCCGGAGTTCTCCGCCACGTTGCCGCCGATCGAGCAGATCTGCTGGCTGGACGGGTCGGGGGCGTAGTAGTAGCCCTGGTCGCGGACGGCCTCGGTGATCGCCAGGTTCGTGACGCCCGGCTCGACGACGGCCCTGTGGTTGGGCAGGTCGATCTCCAGGACGCGGCGCATCTTGGAGGTGACGATCAGCACGCCGTCCTCGCGGGGGAGCGCCCCGCCCGACAGCCCGGTGCCGGAGCCGCGGGCCACGAACGGCACCCCGAAGTCGTTGCAGGCGCGGACCACCCCGGAGATCTGCTCGGCGGTCTCCGGCAACACGACCACGCCCGGCGTGGCCCGGTGGTAGGTCAGGCCGTCGCACTCGTAGGTGCGCAGGCGTACCGGGTCAGTGATCACCGAGTCGGCGGGCAGCAGCGCGTGCAGCGCGGCCGTCAGCTCGTCGAGCGGCTTGCCGACCATGGCGCCCCCCCTTCTTTCGGCTGCCCTCTATACGCCATCCTTGGTCATATCTGGATGATCGCACTACCTTTCCGGTTATATCCGGCGCTGACGCACCAGATATAACCGGAAATATCATCATCCTTTACGGCATACGGGCGTACGCGGGGAGTGTCAGGAACTCGGCGAAGTCGTCGTCCAGCGCGACCTCCTTGAACAGCGCCGTGGCCTGCTCGTACAGCCGCTCGTCGTAGCCGGGCTCGGCCGCGATCTTCGCGAGCTCCTCCGAGATGATCTGCTCGACCAGCTCCTTCGTCACCGTCGCGCCCGTGTCGGACAGCGTGATGTCGTTGTGGATCCACTGCCAGATCTGCGAGCGGGAGATCTCCGCTGTGGCCGCGTCCTCCATGAGGTTGTGGATCGCCACCGCCCCGAGCCCGCCCATCCAGGCGGCCAGGTAGCGCAGCGCCACGTCTACATTGCCGCGCAGCCCGGCCTCGGTGATCACGCCCGGCGTCTCGGAGACCGCCAGCAGGTCGGCGGCCGAGACCGAGACCTCCTCGCGCGTCCTGTCGAGCTGGTTGGGCCGCGAACCCAGCACGCCGTCGAACACCTCGCGGCAGATCGGCACCAGGTCGGGATGCGCCACCCAGGAGCCGTCGAAGCCGTCGCCCGACTCGCGCGTCTTGTCGGCGCGCACCTTCTCCAGCGCCGTGGCGTTCACCTCAGGATCGCGCCGCGAGGGGATGAACGCCGCCATCCCCCCGATCGCGTGCGCGCCGCGCTTGTGGCAGGTGCGCACCAGCAGCTCGGTGTAGGCGCGCATGAACGGCGCGGTCATCGTGACCGCGTTGCGCTCGGGCAGCAGGAACTCCCGGCCCCTGGTGCGGAACTTCTTGATCACGCTGAACAGGTAGTCCCAGCGGCCCGCGTTGAGCCCCGCCGAGTGCTCGCGCAGCTCGTAGAGGATCTCCTCCATCTCGAACGCCGCCGGGTACGTCTCGATCAGCACCGTCGCCCTGATCGTCCCCTGCGGGATGCCCAGCAGGTCCTGCGCGCGGACGAACACCTCGTTCCAGAGCCGCGCCTCCAGGTGCGACTCCATCTTCGGCAGGTAGAAGTAGGGGCCGCGGCCCTTGTCCAGTTGCCGCTGGGCGCAGTGGAAGAAGTAGAGCGCGAAGTCGAACAGCGAGGCCGACACCGGCCGCCCGTCGACCAGGGCGTGCTTCTCGTCGAGGTGCCAGCCGCGCGGCCGGACCACGATCGTGGCCAGCTCGGCGTCGGGCTTGAGCGCGTAGGACTTGCCGCCGGTCTCGAAGTCGATCGTCCGGTCGAGCGCGGCGCGCAGGTTGAGATGACCGCTGACGCAGTTCTCCCACAGTGGAGAGTTGGCGTCCTCGAAGTCGGCGAGCCAGACCTTGGCGCCGGAGTTGAGCGCGTTGATCGTCATCTTGCGGTCGACCGGGCCGGTGATCTCGACGCGGCGGTCCTCGAGGCCCGGAGCCGGGGGAGCGACGCTCCAGTCGCCCTCCCTGATCGCCTTGGTCTCCGGCAGGAAGTCGAGCCGGCCGCCCGCCGACAGCTCCGCCTGCCGTACCTGCCGGGCTTCCAGCAGCTCCTGGCGCGTCGCGTCGTACTCCCGCTGGAGGGTCTCCACGAAGGCGAGCGCCTCCGGGGTGAGGACCTCGTCGAACCGGTCGAGCATCGGGCCGGTGATCTCCATGAGCCCCTTCTTCCATGATGTGGAAAATCAGTTCTGGATTATGGAAGCGAAGCTACTTCATGGGTGGTCCCGGGTCAAAGGTGGGGGTTCCCCTGGGAGGGGTTCGGGGGGAAACCCCGATGTGCGCCAAGGCCTGCGCACGCGAGGATTTGCGGCATGAAGACAATCGTGATCGCGGGTGGCCTCCTCGCCTCGGCGCTGCTGCTGACGGGCTGCGGGCTCAAGAGCCTGGCCGGCCCGACCAACCAGGACACCGTCACGTACCAGGTCACGGACAAGGTGGCCAAGCTGCACGTCAGGAATGAGTCCGGCGACACTGTGATCACGGAGTACGACGGGGCGGCCGTGCGGGTCACCGAGACCCTCCAGTGGCGCAACGAGAAGCCGAAGGCCCAGCACAAGGTCGACGGCGACACGCTCTCCGTGTACTACGACTGCGCCAAGGACCGGGGCAGTTGCAGCGTCGACTACAAGATCGAGGTCCCCAAGGGTCTCCAGATCGGCGCCGACGCGGGCTCGGGCAACATCACGATGAGGCAGCTGACCGGGCAGATCGAGGCGTCCGCCGGCTCGGGCGACGTGGACGCCACCGGCCTCGGGGGCAAGAAGATCTTCGCTGAGGCCGGCTCCGGCGACGTCGAGGTGAAGTTCGCCGTCGTGCCCGACAGCGTCGAGCTGGAGAGCGGCTCCGGCGAGGCCATCCTGCACGTTCCGGACGGTGCTTATGATGTGAAGACCGAGGTCGGATCGGGCGAGGCGACGGTTTCGGTCAAGAAGGACCCGTCCTCCCCGCACAAGGTGTCGCTGACCACGGGCTCGGGAGACGCCAGCGTGTTGCCGGGATAACCAGGTGATGGCGCGAGGGATGTCATGTCACCATCGGGGAAGACACTCCGGTGTTCAGACGTTGCCTATTAGAGATGACACGAATGCACGAATACTCCGCGCGCGACGAGTTCGAGACCGGCGAGATGGACCTCGAGGAGCGCCAGGCGCTACGCCGCGTGGCGGGCCTCTCTACCGAACTCCAAGACGTCTCCGAGGTCGAATACCGCCAGCTGCGGCTTGAGCGGGTCGTCCTGGTCGGCGTCTGGACCTCAGGCACGGCCGAAGACGCCGAAAACTCCCTGCTGGAGCTCAAGCTCCTGGCCGAGACGGCCGGCTCCGAGGTCCTCGAGGGCCTCATCCAGCGCCGCCAGAAACCCGACCCGGCGACGTACATCGGCTCGGGCAAGGCGCTCGAACTCCGCGACGTGGTCGACTCGACCGGCGCCGACACCGTGATCTGCGACGGCGAGCTGGCCCCCGGCCAGCTCCGCCAGTTGGAGGAGACGGTCAAGGTGAAGGTCATCGACCGCACCGCGCTGATCCTCGACATCTTCGCGCAGCACGCCAAGAGCCGTGAGGGCAAGGCTCAGGTCGAGCTGGCCCAGCTCCAATACCTGCTGCCCCGCCTGCGTGGCTGGGGTGGCAACCTGTCCAGGCAGGTAGGCGGACGCGCCGCGGGCGGCGTCGGCATCGGCGGCCGCGGCCCCGGTGAGACCAAGATCGAGCTGGACCGGCGCCGCATCCGCGAGCGCATGGCCAAGCTGCGGCGCCAGATCAGCGGCATGTCCACCTCGCGCGACACGATGCGCCACCGGCGCTCCCGGCGCGAGGTCCCGGCCGTGGCGATCGCGGGTTACACCAACGCCGGCAAGTCCTCCCTGCTCAACCGCATCACCGGTGCGGGAGTGCTGGTGGAGGACGCCCTGTTCGCCACCCTCGACCCGACCGTACGCCGGGCGCACACGCCTGACGGCAGGCTGTTCACGATCGCCGACACCGTCGGCTTCGTCCGCCACCTGCCGCACCAGCTCATCGAGGCGTTCCGCTCCACGCTGGAGGAGGTCGCCGACGCCGACCTGATCCTGCACGTGGTCGACGGAGCCCACCCTGACCCGGAAGGTCAGCTCGCCGCCGTACGCGAGGTCTTCGCCGACATCGAGGGCGCCTCCGACGTTCCCGAGATCGTGGTGATCAACAAGGCCGACGCGGCCGACCAGGAAGTGCTGGACCGCATCGCCAGGCGCGAGCGCGACAGCATCGTGGTATCGGCGCGCACCGGTGCCGGCATAGCCGACCTGATGGCGCTCATCGAACGCGAGCTGCCCAGGCTCGACCACGAGTTCGTGCTGCTGGTGCCGTACGACAGGAGCGACCTGATCTCGCGGGCCCACAAGGAGGGCGAAGTGCTCTCGGTGGACCACGTGGCGGACGGCACGATCCTGCACGCACGCGTGCTCCCGAGCCTGTTCCAGGAGCTGGAGCGGGCCGGCAAGCCGGTCGAACGCGTCTCTTAGCGATCGTAGCGGGCAGCTCCGCCAAAATCCCTGCAGAGCTGCCCAAAGGCGGCAGTGGTCCCTGAACGCTGGGATTGCTAGGATAAGCCGAGTCTTACGACACTAATGGCGCGGGTTTCGGATGATCGCTGCTGTGAGCGAGATCGTGTGCGGGGGCCACAGGGGATCGATGGGGCTGAGTGGCGGTTGGGATGAGTGGGCTTTCTTCCGAATAACCCTGTACAGCAAGCCCACCTGTGAAATAACGTAACTGAACTGAAATCGCCGGATCATGAGTCCGACGATACGGTCACCGCACAGCCATAGCGGATGAGAGCAGGAGACCCCCCATGTCGTCCGGACCCGGAGCCGACTCAGTGGGCGCGGCGCGAGCCGTGCGCTGCTGGGTGCTGTGCTCACCTGGGGGATCCCGCGGGGCGGTGATGCGGTGACCGTTCGGCTTCTGACCAATATCGGCCGCCTCTGGACCGGCAACGAGGTTCTCAGCAACGCGGCCATCCTCGTACACAACGACCGGATCGCGTGGGTCGGGCGGGCGCCCGATCTGCCGCAGAGCGTTCCCGGTGTCGTTGACGACATCGTCGACGTGGACCACGTCGAAAACCTGGGTGGCGCACTCGTCACGCCCGGCCTCATCGACGCGCACACCCACCCGGTCTACGCGGGCAACCGCTACGCCGAGCTGGCGATCCGCACCGGCGGCTCCACCTCGTCGGCGATCACCGCGGCGGGCGGCGGCGTGGGCTCGACCGTCACCGTGACCCGCGGCACCGACCCATGGACCCTGTGCAACGGCGTGCGCGAGCGGCTGCGCGGCTGGCTGCTCAGCGGCACCACGACCGTCGAGGCCAAGACCGGCTACCACCTCACCCGCGACGGCGAGCTCGCCGACGTGCGGCTCCTGCGCGAGCTGGAGAAGGAGCCGATGATGCCGCGGGTGCACGTCACCTTCCTCGCGGCGCACGTGGTGCCGCCGGAATACTTCGGCCGTCAGCGCGAATACGTCGAGGCCGTGGGCGCCTGGTGCGCCGACGCGGCCGCCGCCGGTGCCGACCGCGTGGACGTCTACTGCGACGAGGGCCACTTCACCACCGAGGAGTCCCGCTGGGTGCTCGCCTCGGGCCGCAACGTCGGCTTGCTGCCGCGCATCCACGCCGGCCTCTTCAGCCGCCGCGGCGCCGTCCAGCTGGCCGCCGAGCTCGGCTGCGCCTCCGCCGACGGGCTGCACCACATGTCCGAAGAGGACATCGCGATCATGTCCCGCTACGGCGTGCCCGCCGTGGTCTGCCCCGCGACGGCGCTCCAGCGCGGCCACCTGCCGCCGGTCCGCCAGATGATCAAGCACGGTGTGCAGATCGCGCTCGGCAGCGACCACAACCCCGGCTACTGCGGCATCACCTCGATGTCCCTGGTCATCGCGATGGCGGTGTCGGCGTTCGGGATGAGCGTCAACGACGCGCTGCGGGCGGCCACGCTCGGCGGCGCCACCGTGCTGGGCGCGCCTGACCGCGGCGTCCTGGCTCCCGGCCGCCTGGCCGACATCGTCCAGTGGGACGCCGACCACGAGGGCGCCTTCGCCTGGTCCTTCGGCCTCAAGCCGCGCCGGGTCTGGCGGGGTGGAACCCCCGTTCAGTAGTTAATCTCGGACTATGCCGCCATCGGTGCTCGTGGTCACGGATTCAACCGCTTACCTACCTCCGGTGCCTGGTGTCGCTTTTGTACCTGTTCAGGTGACTTCCGGTGGTTTGTCGTACGACGAAGGCTTATTCACCGGCGACCTGTCGTCGGCGACCACCTCCAGACCCGCACCCGCGCGCTTCGCCTCGTGCTACTCATCGCTGGCGGCCGGCGGCGCTTCGGGCGTGGTCTCGATCCACCTGTCGGGCGAGTTCTCCGGTACGGCCTCCGCCGCGCTGCTGGCCGCTGCAGAGTGCCCGGTGCCGGTCGAGGTCATCGACAGCCGGTCGATCGCCATGGGGCTGGGCTACCCGGTGCTCGCCGCCGCCCGTACGGCCGCGGCGGGCGGATCGCTCGCGGAGGTGGCGGCCGCCGCCCGGCGGTGCGCCGCGCGGACCCGCACGTACTTCTACGCCGACACGCTGGAATACCTGCGGCGAGGCGGGCGCATCGGCACGGCGGCCTCGCTGGTGGGGTCGGCGCTGATGATCAAGCCCCTGCTGCACCTTGTGGACGGGCGGGTGTCGCTGCTGGAGAAGGTACGGACCGCGGGCCGGGCCATCGCACGGCTGGAGGACCTGGCGGTGGCGGCCGCGGAGGGCGAGGCGGGGGTGCGGGTGGCGGTGCAGCACCTGGGGGCGCTGGGACGGGCGGAGGGGCTGGCGGAACGACTGGCCAAGCGGCTGCCTGGGATCGTGGAGATGCGGGTGGTGGAGGTTGGGGCGGTTATCGGGGTACATGTGGGGCCGGGAATGCTGGGACTGACGGTCACCTCGGCCGACTAGCCGTACTGACCACGGACGTCTGACCGCTCGCTTACTTCGGGGCACGACGGAGGTCTGACCATCCGCTCACTTCGAGGGCCGACGGACGTCTGACCGCTCGCCCACTTCGAGGTTTGACGGACGTCTGACTGCTCGCCCACTTCGAGGCCCGATGGGCGTCTGACTGCTCGCCCACTTCGACGTCCACGTGAGTGGTCCGCGACCTCGCACGACTGCTCCAAGCCCTCACCGACCTGCCCGCACTGGCGGAGGTCCACGTCCGCGGACGACCCAGAACCCATACCGACCGCGACCCCCGACTTCGTCCAGACCGCTGCCTCACCATGTTGTCCACAGGCTGGCTCACGATGCCTCGGCTATCCCCAGAACCTCGTTCACCGCTCCGCGAGCCCCAGCCGGTCTCGTACCTTCGCTGCCGTGCGCAACCACGATGCGACAGCCGAGCGGACCATCGCCGAGTCCCGCCTACGGTCGATCACAAGCTCCAGCCTGCCCGGCGGCGCACTCCAAGACCCGCATGCCCCGCCCAGGGGGGTCGGCCGGCCTACGCTCCCGCCTGAGTCGCCCCTGGGGTCAGGTCGCCCGCTGCCCCCGCAAGCCGCGCCTCTGGGACCCGGCTCACCCCCGCTCCCACACGACCCGTCCCTGGGGTCAGGTCGCCCGCTGCCCCCGCACGCCGCGCCCCTGGAACCCGGCCCACCCCCGCTCCCGCATGACCCGACCTTGAGGCCAGGTTGGGCTCCGATCCCACCCTCGTTCGAAGCCTTTCGCCAGGCCGTCACCGCCAGGCCCCCCGCCTCCCTAGACCCCGGCAAGCCAGGTCTGCGCATCCTGATAGCCCTGGGCGTCCTGGCCGCGGTGGTGGCAGGCGTGATCGCGTGGCGTTCCCAACCCACCCCGGAGCCCCTCCCCGCCCCGATCCCCAGCCCAGCGGTGCCCTCCAGCCCATCTCCCACGGCCAAGGTGACCGTCCACATCACCGGCAAGGTCCACAAGCCGGGCCTCTACACCCTTGCCATGGGAGCAAGGGTGGCCGACGCCGTGACAGCCGCCGGCGGACCCCTTCGCGGCACTGCCACATCCTCGATCAACCTGGCCAGACGCCTGGTAGACGGCGAACAGATCGTCATAGGCGCCCCATCCGGCCCCACCCAGGCCGACCCCGCCACCACGACACTCGACCTCAATTCGGCCACCCCCGACCAACTGGAGCAGCTCCCAGGGGTGGGCGAGGTCCTGGCGGCCCGCATCGCC
Source organism: Nonomuraea sp. NEAU-A123 (assembly GCF_018603905.1). Lineage (GTDB taxonomy): Bacteria > Actinomycetota > Actinomycetes > Streptosporangiales > Streptosporangiaceae > Nonomuraea. The sequence goes on along the minus strand of NZ_JAHFZZ010000008.1, from coordinate 456,456 downwards.
GACTTCCGTACCACGCACGGCGGCTTCACCAGCATCGACCAGCTGCGCGAGGTCAGCGGCATCGGCGCGAAGAAGTACGAGGAGATCAAGGGAAAGGTCCGCATCTGACATGCCCCACGACCTTCCCGCCTCCTCCCACTCCTGGTCCCTGGCTCTCCCCGCTCTGGCCGCCTGGGCCACCGCACTCACCCTCCTGAACTTCTCCCCGACGACGGGCTTGATCGTCTCCACCCTGGCCACTGGGTCCGCGGCGGCCCTCCTGGCAGTCCCCAGGTTCGCGCGCGTACACAGACACTCCTCGCTCACCCGCCCGCTACTGACACCTTCCGCACCCACCCATGCGCCCACGACGCCTTCCGCACCCACCCGCGCGCCCACGACACACTCCTCGCCTGCTTGTACGCGCTCACCGCTTACCCGCACGGCTCTAACGTGCTTCTCACCTACCCGCGCCCTCACGCGCTTCTGGCCTACCCGCGCCGTATCATGCTTCTGGCCTGGACACCCGCTTCCTGCACGCTTCCGAGGCGCCTGCTTCCGGGACGCCTGCTTCCGAGCCGCACGCTTCCGAGGCGTCCGCTTCCTCTCCGTGCTCAGGCGGATTGTGTCAGTTCGTACGTCCTCGGGACCGGTTCCCGGCGCCGCTCGACGGCTCTGGCGCAACGTGGGGATCGCGACTCTCACCTGTGTCGCCGCGACCTCGGCTTCGGTAGCCCTCCGCGTCCACGCTGTGAGCACAGGCCCGGTGGTCGCCCTTGCGACTCGCGGGGCACAGGTCACCGCACAGATCACCCTCACCGACGACCCGAAGGTCAGACGCCACCGAGGCGGACGCTTCACCCAAGACCGAATAGTCGTCCCCGCCACCCTGACCCTGCTCCAAACCCCGGCAACCCGGCTGGCCGTGGACACCCCCGTGATCGTCTTCGCCCAAGGCCCCGAATGGACCCGCCTCCTCCCAAGCCAGCGCCTGGAAGTAACCGCCCGCCTCGCCCAGGCAACCCCAGGCGACCTGATAAGCGCCGTCCTCCTTGTCCGAGGCCCACCACATGTCCTCACAGCCCCGTCATGGATCCAAGCCACGGCAGGCACCCTCCGAGCGGGTCTACGGACGGCCGCAGACGTACTCCCGGCAGACCAGCGCGGCCTCCTGCCAGGCTTGGTCGTAGGCGACGTCTCCCGCATGGACCGACAACTCACCGCCGACCTCACCGAAGCAGGCTTGAGCCACTTGAACGCGGTGAGCGGCGCGAACCTGGCCATCGTCGCAAGCGCCGTCCTGGCCGTCTCCCGCCTGGCAGGACTCCCGCTCGCCCTGAGAGCCGTCCTCGCCGCCGTCGCCATGATCGCGTTCGCCGTGGTGGCGAGGCCCTCGCCGAGTGTCCTCCGGGCCCTGCTCATGGGCTTGACCGCCGCCGTAGCCCTCGGCACAGGCCGGACAAAGGATGGCGTTGCGGCCCTGTCGGTGTCGATCCTGCTGCTCATCCTGTTCGACCCCGAACTGGCCCACTCGTACGGCTTCGCCCTGTCGGTATCCGCCACCGCCGGCATTCTCCTCCTCGCTCCCCGCTGGCGAGCCCGCCTCACCGGCCCCGACCTGGTGGAGACCCCGGCCAATGCCGCCATCCACGCCGACTCGAACGACGAGAGGCCCGTTTCCACCCGGGCCAGCGATACCGGCCGCCACAGCCACTCAGCACCCCGTGGCGCCGCCACATCTGATCCGGCGTTCGGTGGTGGTGTCGGGTCGGCTGCGGTGTTTCGTGGCGCTGTCGCCTCCGACTCGGTACTTCGTGGTGCCGTCACGGTCGATAGGGCGTTTGACGGTGCAGCTACATCCGATGACGTCCTGGCGTCTCCGGCGCCGCCCTCTGACCCGGTCTGCTCTCCGCGGGGGCGTCGGCTGCGGCTTCCTCGATGGGTGGCGGAGGCGGTGGCCGTGTCTGCGGCGGCGCAGGTCGCTGTGACACCGGTTCTCGTGCTGATGTCCGGCCAGCTCACCCTGGTGGCGATCCCTGCCAACCTGCTCGCGGGCCCGGCAGTGGCGCCCGCGACCATCCTTGGGTTCGTTGCCGCGCTGGTGGCTCCCCTGTGGCCTCAGGCGGCTCAATGGCTGGTCATCCCGGCCGGGTACGCGGTCGGTTGGATCATCATGGTCGCCCAGTGGGCCGTGGGCGTGCCGCTCGCCACACTTCCGTGGCCGGGCGGGCTTCCGGGGCTCGGCCTCCTGGTGATCGCCGTGGCGGTGGCGATCCCCGTGCTTCGACGCCGTGCCTGGCGGACGGTGGCTCTCACGATGGCCGGCGTGGCGCTCGTGGTCGTGCTCGTCGTTCGTCCCGTGGCCAAGCCATGGCCGCCCCCGAACTGGCTGATGGTGGTCTGCGACGTCGGGCAGGGTGACGGCATCGTGCTGGCGGCCGATCCCGGCCGGGGCATCGTTGTCGACACCGGCCCGGACCCCGTCGTCATGGACCGCTGCCTTCGCAGGCTGGACGTACGCGACGTACCCCTGCTGCTCCTCACGCACCCGCACGCCGACCACGTGGACGGTCTCCCCGGCGTACTCAAGAACAGGCACGTCGGCGCGGTCATCGTCAGCCCGCAACGCGTCGCCCCGCAGGAGAGCAGCCGCATCGCGACCATCCTCGCCCGCTACCGGATCCCTGAGTGGACACCGCCCTCGGGCAGCCGGTGGCAACTGGGCCCGTCCGAGGTGACCATCCTCGCCCCAGATCCGGCGCAGGGTAAGGCCGGTGGCCAAGGGGAAGGCAGCTTGATCAATAATGCCAGCGTCGTGGCCCGCGTACGCTGGCGAGCAGGCTCGGCCCTTCTGAGCGGCGACATCGAGACCGAGGCCCAAGACGAACTGCTGCGCCGCCTCGCCCCGAGAGCAGACATACTCAAGGTCCCGCATCACGGCTCGCGCCGGCTGGACCCGGCCTTCTTCGCATCTGTCGGCGCTCGCGCGGCACTGATCAGCGTGGGCGCCGACAACGACTACGGCCATCCAGCCCCGTCAACGATCGCGCTCCTGCAACGCCTCGGTGCCCGCGTCTACCGCACCGACCAGTCAGGCGACCTCGCGGTGATCGATCAGGACGGACGGCTGGCGGTGGTCGCTCGTGGCCCGTAGCGCCGGCCGTATGTGCAGTCGAGTGCGAGCAGGTCCTGTGTTCGGTCGGGTGAGAGAGCCGGCTGCGCGCGAGTGAGCTGCCGCTGCCGCTGCTGCTGCTGCCGGTGGCGGTGCCGGTGTGGATGTGTTCGGCCGGTCTCGAGGTCCGGGCATGTGGTTCTACACGTGAGTTTTGGTACCGGCGGCGCGTAAGTCTTGGTACCGGTCTGTAGCCGGGTGGTGACGGTTCAGCGAGTTTTGGTACCACCGCCGACGTTGTGGTGAAACGCTGGGTGCGCTCTGGGGCATGAGGGGGCGTATGCGGTGCGAATGACCAAAGTGGAGTTGTTCGCCGCCATCCGGCGTGATGCCCGGGTGGAGGGGTTGTCGCAGCGGGCGCTGGCCGCCAAGTACGGCGTGCATCGCCGGATGGTGGCTGAGGCCTTGGCATCGGCCTGGCCCCGTCCGCGTAAGAAGATGCCGCCTCGCCAGTCGCGGCTGGACCCGTTCAAGCCAGCCATCGATCAGATGCTGTGGGCGGATCTGAGCGCTTCTCGAAAGCAGCGTCACACCGTCCGCCGGATCTTCCAGCGGCTGGTGGCCGAGCAGGAATCCGCTCTGCCTGATCGGCGACTCGGGGACCGGTAAGTCCCACCTACTCATCGCCCTGGGCGCCGAGGCCGCCATGGCCGAGTACCGGGTCAAGTACGTGCTGGCTGCCAAGCTGGTCAACGAGCTCGTCGAGGCCGCCGACGAACTGATCCTCAACAAGACGATCGCCCGCTACCGGCGCTTCGACCTTCTCTGCATTGACGAGCTGGGCTACATGGAGCTCGACAAGCGCGGCGCTGACCTGCTGTTTCAGGTGCTGACCGATCGCGAGGAAACCGCCAGCGTCGCCATCGCCTCCAACGAGAGCTTCGGCGGATGGACCAAAACCTTCACCGAGCCACGCCTCTGCGCCGCCATCGTCGACCGGCTCACGTTCAACGCCACCATCATCGAGACCGGGACAAGCTCCTACCGCATGGCTCAAACCCGCGCCCGAGCACAGGCCGGCGAATCGGCTTGATCACAGTGTCATGCGTCAAGGAGTTGGCAGGGTTTGATCTTGGTATAGCTGGGCTCAGTACGTGTACGTTTAGCCTCCGGTTAGTGAGATTTCACCGTACGGGGTATCTGCAACAACGCAGATCACAGCGGTGGCGGCGGGCTCGTCTCGTCCCCGCCGGTACGTCGGAGGTTTCCTTTCCGTACGGAGCATCTGCTTGGCGTGGTGGTCAACTGGCCCTCGGTGTGGCCTGACCGATGAGTTTTGCGCGCCGTGCTGGTCTGTATGCCGAATACCGACTCACGGGAGGCTGACGCCATGCGGAAACTGACCTTCGCCATGAACATGAGCCTGGACGGCTACATCGCCGCGCCCGGCGACGACCTCGGCTGGAGCGTGCCGAGCGACGAGCTGTTCCAGTGGTGGTCCGACCGGGTGGACGCGACGGGCCTGGCGCTGTACGGGCGCAAGCTGTGGGAGGCGATGAGCTCCCACTGGCCGACCGCCGACAAGCAGCCGGGTGCCACACCGGCGGCGATCGAGTTCGCCGGCCGCTGGCGGGACATGCCGAAGGTGGTGTTCTCCTCTACGACCAGCACGGTCGACTGGAACACCCGTCTGGTCACCGGCGACGCGGTCACCGAGATCACCAGGCTCAAGGCCGACGACGGCGGCCCCATGGACATCGTCGGCGCCACACTCGCCGCGGCGGCCATGCGGGCCGGGCAGATCGACGAGTACGCGATCGTCACCCATCCGGTCCTGGTGGGCGGCGGCACGCCGTTCTTCACAGCCCTGGACAACTGGGTGAACCTGAGCCTGGTGGAGACCCGGACCTTTCCCGACGGCGTACTCCTGACCAGGTACGAGACCAGGCGCTGAGTGCCCGACGGCGGATCAGCGCGGGCTTCGGGCCGCCCAAGGATCTCGTGGCGCTGTGTTCCGAGGCGATCGTGACGTCCCTGCCGGATCGATCCTGTTCTACACCGCAGACGGTCCGTCCGGATAGGGATCTCCTAACGGACGACCGCCACGCAGACGACTGGCCAGCTCGCGCCATCGGCATCGGGCATCTCCTCGGCGCCCTCGCACTGCCCTATGACCTTCATCAGCAGTGGCAAGAGCTCTGGCGGCCTTGCGACTGGTACCAAAACTCGTTCGCCGAACGACCCCTCAAGATCGAGAACTGGTCCCATAACTCACGCGAAACCCGGTACCAAGACTCGTTCGTCAAACCAGGGCATGATTCCGGCATTGTCTTGAGCCCGTATACCGGGTCGTGCCGACCGGGTTTCTGTGCCATTAGGGGAGCGGAACCTGAAATGAAGCTTTCCTGCGCTGTGCCGCCATCGCCGCCCCGAGGGCGAGGGCGGCATATCCGCAGGTCACGGCCAAGCCTGCCCATGGCGGGAGCGGGTAATAGCCCGCGAACAGTGACTGGTTCACGTCCACATGCGCGAACGTGGGGATGCTCTGCGTGATCGCGAACCCGGCGGCAGGGGTGATCATCAGCAACCATGGCACCAGACCCGCGATCGCCAGAAAGTAGGGCACGACGACCAGCGCGATGGCCAGCCCGATGGCGACGATGCCCCGCTTGACCAGCGCGGCCAGGCCCAGAGCCAGTACGGCGGCGGCTGCGGTCAGCGCCGCGTAGCCGACGATCACCCGCAGCTCGGTACCCAGGGTGATCGGCTGAATCGGGTTCTGATGGGCACGCAGCATCGCCAGGCCGACAGGGACCACGACCCCCGAGGTCACCAGCCCCGCCACGAACGCGACCGCGCCGACCACCGTGGCCTTGGCCGCCAGCCGCCGCGCTGGATGCGGCTCGGCCGGCAGGCCGGTCCCGATCAGCCCGCGCCGGCGTTCGGCCGTGAAGAACGTGACCGCCACCACGAGCACCAAGATCAACCCCACGCCCCCGCCGATCAGCATGAGGTCAGCGCGCACACCGCCCTCCATCGTGGCCGGCCCGATGTCACCACCCCCGGTCACGATGAGCTTGTCGCCGGACTCGACGACCCCGCCCGGGTGATGGGGGGTCTTGCCGTCGGACTCCATGGTGACGCCGACGTCGTCGCGGCGCCACGAACCGTTCGCGCCCTGCAGCGTGATCTGGTCGAAGGTGGCGGTGGCCTGGGCGAAGGCTTCCGCCATCTCCCACAACGCGCCTGGCGAGGTGGCGAACAGCCCGATCTCGACCGTCGGCGGCAGCCCGGTCAGCTTGACCGTGCTGACCTCGGTCCACGTCTTGCCGTCGTCTGACTCGTAGCCGGCGATGGTGTCGCCCGACCTGGTCAGCCGCAGCCACTGCGGGCCATTGTGCGGACCGCCGGGCACGTCGTGGGTGAAGTTGTCCTGCATCCGCACGCCGTGATCTCCGGTGAGCATGACGGCGGCATACGGTGTGCCCTGCTTGAGGCTCTGCCTGACGAGGAGCCCGACCTTCGCCCACGGCACCACCCCCTTCTTGATGTTGCGCACCCCGGGTACGGCGTCCGGCAGCCGCATCTGCCCGGTCATGTCCGACACGCGGGCGGTGATGCTGCCGTTCCCCTTGAGCGGCTGGTGCACGAAGTAGTACTTGTCCCTCACCGCCGTGCCATCGGGTCCCACCACTGGCGCGGGGCAGGGGCCCTCCCCCTTCCCGGTCACGCAGGTGCTGCGGACGCCCCCGGCGATCAGCAGTCCGAGCGACACGGTGACCAGCACGGAGGCCGCCATGGCGAGCACCCAGCCCCGCGCGGAGCGGAACTTGGTCCACTCCGCGCGCAGCAACTGAGGGAAACGGTCCTGCCCAGCCCGTTGGCCGGATCGGTCAGGCGTGAATGAACTCATGCCGACGGTTGTACGCGGCACCCGGTTCCAGCCGGGTCGCAGCGGCTGCGACCCGGCTGGAACCGGGGATCTGGCATCGTTGACCCATGGCACCTCGACCCGGCGGCCGCCCCGCCCGCACGACGACCGGCGGTGGGTGGCGGTGAGGGTCCTCGTCGTCGAGGACTTCGAGGTCCTCGCCCGCTCCATCGGCACCGGGCTGCGTCGCGAGGGCATGGCCGTCGACGTCGTCCTGGATGGAACCGACGCCCTCGACCGTTTGGCCGCCACCCGCTACGACGTGGTGATCCTCGACCGCGACCTGCCCGGTGTCCACGGGGACGAGATCTGCCGGCGACTCGCCCACAGCCGCTGTGAGACCCGTGTACTGATGCTCACCGCCTCCGGCACGATCGAGGACCGCGTCGACGGGCTCAGTCTTGGCGCCGATGACTACCTGCCCAAGCCGTTCGCGTTCGCCGAACTGGCGGCCCGGGTCCGGGCTCTGGCCCGCCGTGCCACCCCGCCGCTGCCGCCCACTCTGGTATGTGGGGACATCACCCTCGATCCGGCCCGCCGTACCGCGTTCCGGGCCGGTCGGCGCCTTGAGCTGAGCCCCAGGGAGTTCGCTCTGCTCGAATGCCTGCTCGCCGTACCCGGGCTGGTCCTCTCCGCTGAGGAGCTGCTGGAGCGTGTCTGGGACGAGGCCGCCGATCCCTTCAGCAGCGCCGTCAAGCACACCATGCACCGGTTGCGGGCCAAGCTCGGCGACCCGCCCGTGATCGAGACCATCCGAGAAGGCGGCTACCGCATCGGACCGTCATGACCTCCCACAAGCTCGCCAGAAAGTCCCTGCAGACGCGGCTCACGCTCGCCTACGCGGCGGGCATCTACGCCGCCGGGGTCTTCGTGCTCGTCTTCGTCGACGTCCCCCTCGCCAGCATCCAGGCGACCATCCCCAAGGGCCGCCCCGCATCGAGCGCGATCACCGAAACCGAGCCCGGGGTCAGCCTGCCCCAACTTCTCGCCGGATCCGCCGTCGCCCTGGTCATTCTGATTCCCGTCGCCCTGGCTCTCGGCTGGTACGTCGCCGGCCGGTTCCTGCACCCCCTGCGCGCCATCACCGCCACCGCCCAGATCATCTCCGCCGGCGACCTTCACCGGCGCCTTGACCTCGGCGAGCCCACGGACGAGCTGACCGAGCTCGGCCACACCTTGGACGACCTGTTCGCCCGCCTGCAGGCGTCCTTCGACGCGCAACGCCACTTCGTCGCCAATGCCTCCCACGAGCTGCGCACTCCTCTCGCCGGCCTGCGCACCCTTCTGGAAGTCGCCCTCGCCGACCCCGATGCCGACATCGCCACCCTGCGCTCGGCCTGCCAGGAGGCCCTCGCTCTTGGCGGACACCAGGAGCGGCTCGTTCAAGCGCTGCTCGCTCTGGCCACCAGCGAGCGCGGCGTCACCCGCTGGGACACCCTCGACCTCGCCCACGTCGTCGAAGGAGTGCTCGCCTCCCGCCGCGACCAGGCAACGCAGACAGGCATCGGCCTAACCCAACATCTAACGCCCGCAGTGACGGTCGGGGACCCCAGACTGATCGAAAGCCTCGTCGCCAACCTCATCGACAACGCCATCCGCCACAACCACGCAGACGGGCACATAAAGGTCACCACTCAGACCTCCGGCACGCAGGTGGCCCTTACGGTCACCAACAGCGGGCCAGTCATCCCCGACAACCAGATCCAGCGCCTCTTTCAACCCTTCCAGAAACTGGCGCCTGATCGTCACGGGCGCCGCGACGGTTACGGTCTCGGCCTCGCCATCGTCAATGCCGTCACGCAAGCTCACCACGCCGTCCTTACCACCAGCGCACGCCCCGAAGGCGGCTTGTCCATCACCGTGCGGTTCGCTCATCCGAACCTTCCCTAGCGTCAGAGGACGATGGCGCAGGGGCTCGCGACCGAGGCCGGAGCGCACGGCAATGTTTGGTTCCAGGGCAGGCAGTGGTCGACGAGTTGGCGGCGGCAGGGCTGCCAGGCAAAGGCGCCCGCCCAGGCAAAGGCGCCCGCCCAGGCAACGGGCGCTCGCCCCCCTCCCGGCGAGCGCCCCTTGTCTGGGCGGGCGCCTTCGGCGCGGGCCCAGGGGGGCAGTGGCTCACCACATCTGTGGCCCCCGCCTGGGATCCCCGCCCGAGATCCCGCCGCCTGCGGCCCACGCCTGCGGCCCCCGCCTGTGGCTCAGCGCCTAGGCGGTGGCTCAGCAGTAGGCGGTGCTGAGCGCATCTGTGGTGGCTCAGCACGTAGACGGTGCTCAGCACGTCACCGATGGCTCAGCACGTCAGCGGTGCTCGCCGCGTCGACGGCTCAGCAGGTCACAAGGATTGCCGGTACGAGAGCCACGTCTTCCCCGCGACCGCCGCCCTGGCCCGGAACTCCCGCATCTCCTCCGGCCCGTACCGCGCCTTGTAAATGCGGAACCGCGTCCACAGCGCCGCCAGCCCGATCACCGCGTCGGGCGGTGCGGACGTCCACGACGGCACGCGGGACAGTAGCTCGTCCACCTCTGGTGGGGTGTGTCCGGCTTCGACGAGGCGGGGGGCGAGCATGGCCGCGTCGATCCAGGCCGCGCCCCGAGCGGCGTACGACCAGTCGATCACGTACACGCTTCCCTGCGAGATGAGCATGTTGCTCGAGCCGAGGTCGTAGTGCAGCAGGGTGTTGCCGCGGAGGTCGCTTGGCTCGAACCGTTCGATCGCGGTGTCGTACAGGTCGCGGTCGGCCGGGATGCCCTTGTCGCGTAGGTGGGAGTCCTTGGCCAGGAGCGGCAGGATGTTGTCGATGACCGGCGCTCCTCCCCGGGGGCAGGGGGTGAGCAGGGCGCCGAGCAGGGCGACCGTGTCCAGGACGGCGGGCAGGTCGGGGGAGCCGGGTGTCAGGTCGACGTGGCGGCTGTTGTCGTTGATGTACTCGAACAGCGTCACCAGCCAGCCGTCCTGCTGCCCTCGCCACAGCAGGTGCGGTGCGGGAGCCTCGTCGGGCAGCACGCTCGCCGCCCAGGACTCCGTACGGTGTGCCTTGGCAGCGATGCCGGCTGCCTCGACGGCCTTGATGAACACGCTGTGGTTATCGGTCTGGAGCCGGGCCGCGACGCCGGGCATGGTGCCTTCGCCGGCGGGCTCCGCCTTGATCACCGGGCCGCCGCATTCGAGCTCTACCCTTTCACGTACGCTGACCGGGAGGTCTTCCCATTGCTGGCGGGTCATCTTCATCCTCCACTTCCGGAGTCGTCGGCGCAGCCGGAGTAGCACTGGCCGCATCTGCCGTCGGGGATCCACAACTCGACGTCCACCGGGAGACCGGCGGCACGCATGGCTTGTACGGTGGCGCCGACTCGCTCAGCCGCGGGCCGGAGCGCTTCCCCGGCCGGGTCGTCGGGCCTGTGATGGATGAACCGTCCGGCCACCTGCTCGCAGAACGCCGCGTACTCGCGGGTGTGGAGCAGGAAGGCGTGCCAGCCCTTGTCCACCTCTTCCGAGGGTGACAGACCGGCGTCTGGATTGAGGGCACATGTGGCAAGAAAACCGAGTGTCTGCCGCATGATTCGCTCGGCGTAGGTGTTGGTGGTGCAGTGGTCGCGCGCGACTCGCTCGATCAGCCGATCGAGCAGGCCCACGTCGACGAGGTCGCACGGATCGGTCAGGGTCGACCGATCCAGCAGGGGGATCATTGCCGTACTCCAATCGTGAGGTGGGGGCTGCACGAAGGGATGGGCGCTGCCATGATGACCTGCGCGAACGGCCGCCGTACCGCCTGGCGGTGGTCCTGGGAGCCGGCGGGGAGCGGGCGAGAGCTGTGAGGACGCGGTGCTGGGACTGATACGCCGTAAGTGCGGTCGCGGAGCGCGGACGGCGGTAGTCGCGGGCCGGCGTGTGGAGACGACCGCAGATAAGGCGGTGGGTGACACAGCGGGTTCCTCACAGAGGTGGTTCTTTGCTTGCGGCGGCCGGGGTTTTGGAAGTCCGGGAGCCTTCCGACCGCCGCGAAGTGGTCCGCCTCGAAAGTACGAACCAGCGTCGCCGCAGCTCAAGTAAGTTTCGAAAAGTTTCTTAAAGATCTCGGCGAGCCGCGTCGATACAAGCCAGCGCGGGCTGCCCGTACACCGCTACCTCAGCCAGTGCCGTGAACGCCTTCTCGTAGACGGCGACGTCGTCCGGTTTCTTGATCCGGAACTGCGCCGCCACCCCATCCACCCGGACCTCGCTGGCGTCGTACAGCCAGAAGTTCTCCGGCGGCATGACGGGAGGTTTGCGGGTGTACGGGAGGATGCCGAGGCTGACGTAGGGATTGTCCCGGGTGTAGGTGGCCAGCCTGTCGAGTTGGGCGTTCATCCCGGCGGGGTTCACCATGGGGGTGCGCAGCGTCTGCTCGCCGAGCACGAACACGAAGCGCCGCACGCCGCCGAGCGACTGCTGCTGCGCCATGCGCGCGGCCACGGCCCGGTCCAGGTCGTCGGGTATGCCGCGGAACGCGATGATCGTGGACAGGTGGGCGCGTGCGTACGCCTCGGTCTGCAGCAGGCCGGGCACCGTGGAGTGCTGCCACACGCGTAATCGGGTCGTCCGCTCGTACAGCGGGATGAACGCTTCCTGGACCTGACCGAGTCCGTGCCGTTCCAGGCGGCGCCATTCGGTGTAGAGCGTGTCGATATGACGGGCGGCGGCGAGCAGGTCGGGTATCTCATGTTCGGCGCCGCAGGCGGTGGCCCAGGCGCGGATGTCGTCCTCGCTCGGGACCTGCTGCCCGTTCTCGATCTTGGAGATGCGGGCCTTGCGTCCGCGCCATCCCATGGCCTCGGCCAGGCGTTCGCCGGTCATGCGCTGGCCGTCGGCGGTATGGGCGGTTCGGAGGTCTTTGAGCCGGATGGCAAGCGACATCCGCGCTTCCATGATCGTGCTGTGACTTGTCATGGGTCACCTCGGCTCGGGGCGATGGAGTTGCTTCGAAGCTACGCCCGGCTTCGGCTTCACGTCAGCAGGGTTTCTTGAAAATCATGAAGAAACCCTACTGAGTAGGATTTTGTCGGATGTGGCCGCTGCTGCGGATGTGCCACGCTGCCGGACACGGGTCTGTACGGGCGGCTGGATCGTCGAGTACCGGCTTGTCGGTGGCGCATGGCATGCTGCTCGACATGGCGGGAACCCATCCAGCACTCGTGACCTTGGTCGTCGGTGACGAAGAGCTGCTGGCCGAGCGGGCGGTCAGCGGCGTGATCGCGGCGGCGCGAGCGGCCGACGGCGGCGCGGACGTGCACGATCTCATCGGCGGGAAGGTGACGCCGGGGGAGCTGACCCAGCTGACCTCGCCGTCTCTCTTCGGCGACCGTTCCGTGGTGGTGATCCGGTCCGCGCAGGATCTCGTCAAGGACGTCATCGCGGAGGTCGTGAAGTACGCGGCGCACCCCTCCGACGACACCGTGCTCGTCCTGGTCCACCCGGGCGGGGTGAAGGGCAAGGCGCTGGTCGACGGGGTCAAGAAGGCGGGGGCGAGCCTCGTCACCGTCAGCAAGGTCACCAAGGCCGGCGAACGGCTCGACTTCCTCAAGAACGAGATCAAGCGGGCGGGGCGCGGCATCTCGGCCGACGCCGCGCAGGCGCTGCTCGACGCGGTGGGCAACGATCTGCGGGAGCTGGCCGCGGCGTGCAACCAGCTGGTGTTCGACACGGAGGACAAGACGATCAACGCGGCGGCCGTGGCCCGCTATCACAAGGGGCGGGCGGAGGTCACCGGGTTCAACGTGGCCGATTCGGCGGTCGAGGGGCGGCTGGCCGAGGCGCTGGAGCAGCTCCGCTGGGCGCTCGGCACCGGAGTGGCCCCCGTGCTGCTGGTGAGCGCGCTGGCGGGAGGGCTGCGGGGCCTGGCCAAGGTCGGCGGAGCGCCGCGCAACCTCAGGGGCGGGCAACTGGCGAGCCACCTCGGCATGCCGCCGTGGAAGATCGATCGCGTCAAGCGGCAGCTCAACGGCTGGGGTCCGGAAGGCCTGTCACGGGCCATCCAGGCGGTGGCCGACGCCGATGAGCAGGTCAAGGGCGGCGGAGCCGACCCGGCGTACGCGCTGGAGCACACGGTGCAGGTGATCGTCGCCAGCCGTACCGGCCGGTAGCCGTAACAACCTACGGAAGCGTGACCTGGCCAAAGACCATGGTCAGGCACTCAGCGTCGCTGAGGCGTCGAAGACCAGTTGGACCAGGCGTTCGGCGAGTTCGTCATCCAGCGGCGAGCCGCTCAGCAGCCTGCGGTACAGAATGGTGCCCGCCCACAGGTCCTGAACCAGGCCGGTGTCGAGGGTGGCGGGCAGGTCGCCACGGTCGATGCCGCGGAGCAGGGCGACGGCGATGTTGTCGCGCTTGCGCAACAGGAACGTCTCGCGGAAGCGCGCCAGCAACTCAGGGCTGCGTGCCAGGTCGGCGGCCAGCGCGGGCACGGCGATCGCCATGTCGGCGTCCGCGTAGTTGTCGATGGTCATGTCCACGGCGAGGCGTAGCTCGGCCTGGGTGTCGCCGAGATCCGGGATCTCGTCACCTTTGAAGATCTCGGCCAGCGAGTCGGCCAGCAAGCTCGGCCGGCCCGCTGAAGCCGCCCGAGCCTGGAACCAGGCACTCGCCATCTACCGGGCCCAGCACCACACCGCGAAGATCACCTCCGTACACGCGAGACTCGCCGCCTTGACCACCGGCAACGCGTCCCGGGCCGTTCATGAGGTCAACGGCTGGATTCGACATGTACCAGGAGTCGTTTGAGCAGGCCGTCCAGGACCGCCTGTTCCGCCGGATCCAGGGCGTACACCATCTCGCTCTCCACCTCCCCCCGGATCCGCATGGCCTCCAGCCACAGCTCGTGCCCCTTGTCCGTCAGCTCCACGTCGACCCGGCGCCGGTCGTCCGTGCTGCGCAGACGTCGGATCAGGCCCGACTTCTCCAGCGTGTCGAGGCGGCCGGTCATCCCCGCGGGCGACAGCATCAGCTCCGTGGCCAGCTCCGAAGGCGTAGCTGAGCCGGCCCCGGCCACCAGCCGATGCAGCGTCTCGAACTCGAAGTCCTGCATCCCCACCTGCGCCAGCGCCGTCTCCTTCGTCTGACGCAGGTGCTTGACGAGAAACTGCATGCGCGTCACGACCGCTTCCACCCGCTCGTCGTACGGCGCCTTGCCCCGCCACCGAGCCAGGTGCCGATCAACAAAGTCTTCACCGTCGGCCGCGTTCATCGAGTCCACGAGCCAATCGTACGCCAGCAAGTATTTTGTTGACGAAACATTAGGCAGCGAATTAATCTCACCCTCCATGAGACTGCTGATCGGCCGAGCCATCTCCGCCCTGGCCACCGCCTTGATCCCCACCACCCTCACGCTCGCCGTCCTCCGCTCCACCGGCTCGGCCGAGGCTCTCGGCACCGTGCTGGCCTGCGAGATGATCCCCCTCCTCCTGCTCCTCCCGGTCGGCGGGGTGCTGGCCGACAGGTTCCGGCCCGAGCGGGTGGCCTTGGCGGCCGACCTGGTCCGCGGCCTCTCCCAGGCCGCCATCGGGATCGAGCTGCTGATGGGCGCCGGCCGCGTGCTCGACCTGGCCGTGCTGTCCGCCGTGGCCGGGGTGGCGATCGCGTTCGGCATGCCGGCCGTACCGAGGCTGGTCGTGGCCGTGGTGCCGGGCCCGGAGCGGCTGCGGGTGAACGCGCGCATCGGCGTGGCCACGAGCGCGTCCAGCGTGCTCGCCCCCGCCTTGTCGGGCGGTGTGGTGCTGGTGGCGGGCCCGGGGTGGGCGGCGCTGCTCACCGCCGCGCTGTTCGCCTGCTCGGCGCTCACCCTGGGCGGAGTCCGTTCGGCCAAGCAGCCCGCGAGAGCGCGGACCACGTTCGCGAAGGACCTGGCCGAGGGGTGGCGCGAGGTCAGGACGCGGCCGTGGTTCCTGAAGTCGGTGCTCGGTCACGGCGTATGGCACTTCATGGCCGGGTTGTTCCTCACGCTCGGCCCGCTGACCGCGGTCAAGCACCTCGGCGGCGAGGCGAGCTGGGTGCTGATCGTGCAGTGCGGCACGGTCGGCCTGGTGGCGGGGGTGTTCGTGGTGCCGAGGCTGCCCATCCGCAGGCCGCTGGTCGCCGTCCAGGTGGCCGCCGCGCTGTACCTGCTGCCGTTGGTGGCGCTGGCGGTGACGGCGAACGCGGTGCTGATCGCGGCGGCCTACTTCGCGGCGATGTTCGGGCTCGGGCTGCTCAGTCCGCTGTGGGAGACGGTCGTCGCCGAGGAGATCCCCGAGGGCGCGCTGGGGCGGGTGCGGGCCTTCGATCAGCTCATCTCGTTCGCGTCGCGGCCGTTCGGGCTGGCCGTCGCGGCGCCGCTCGCGGGGCTCGTGGGCATGACCGGGCTGCTGCTGGCGGGAGCGGCCGCCGTGGCCGTGGCGAACCTGGCCGCGATCACCGGCCTCCCGGCTTCGACTCGGCCTTCAGAAGAGACCCGTCCAGCGGCGGAGTCTCCCGGAGAACTCCGTCGCTGATCTCCAGCACCCGGTCGGCCAGTGTGATGAGGCTCGGGTCGTGGGTGGCGACGAGCGCGGTGACGCCCTCGCTGCGTACCAGGGCCCGCAGCAGTTCCATGATCTGCCGTCCCGTCTGGGAGTCGAGCTGCCCGGTGGGCTCGTCGGCGACCAGCAGCCGGGGCCGGTTGGCCAGCGACCTGGCGATCGCCACGCGCTGCCGTTGCCCGCCCGACAGCTCGTACGGCCGCTGGTTGGCGTGCTGTTCCAGCCCGACCAGGGAGAGCAGCATGCGCACCCGCGCATCCCGCTCCGCGACCGGTGTGCGGGCCAGCCGCATCGGCACGCCGACGTTCTCGGCCGCCGACAGCACCGGGATCAACCCGAACGACTGGAACACGAACCCGACCACGTCGCGGCGCAGCGTCAGCAGGTCGTCCTCGGACATCGAGGTGACCTCGGCCCCGGCCACGACGACCCGCCCGGCGTCGGGCCGGTCGAGCCCGCCGATCTGGTTCAGCAGGGTCGTCTTGCCGGACCCCGACCGGCCGCGGACGGCGATCAGCTCGCCGGGGTAGGCCGAGAATGACACCTCCCGCAGCGCCACGACCTCCTTCGGCCCGCTCCGATAGACCCGGCGCACCCCTTCGACGACGACCAAGGGCTCACTGCCCATCGGAGGGCTCCTCTCGGGCCGGCCACACGCCGATGTGGTCGGATTCGAGTTCGAGGCGCACCCGGCGCTCCATGTCCAGGGCGTTCATGAAGTCGCGGGGCAGTTGCAGCCGCCCCACGCGGTCGAGCACGGCGTACTCCTCGGCGACGCCCTCGCGGCGGAGCGTCTCGCTGCTGGTACGCCCGTCGCGGATGCCGATCGTCCGGTCGACCCGCTCGGACACCAGCGGGTCGTGGGTCACGATCACCACGGTCACGCCCAGCTCGCCGTTGGCCTTGCGCAGCGCCCCGAACACCTCCTCCGACGTCTCGCTGTCCAGCTCGCCGGTGGGTTCGTCGGCCAGGACGAGCTGCGGGGAGTTGGCCAGGGCGACGGCGATGGCCACCCGCTGCTGCTCGCCGCCGGACATCTCGGGCACCTTCCGGTCGGCGCGGGAGCCGACGCCCATCAGGTCCAGCAGGTCGGCCGCGCGGCCCCGGCGGGCCTTGCCTGTCCCTGGACGGCCCGCCAGCTTCATCGGCAGCTCGACGTTCTCGCGCGCGGTCAGGTACGGGAGCAGGTTGCGCGCGGTCTGCTGCCAGACGAACCCGACGATGTCGCGCCGGTAACGCAGCCGGTCCTTCGCGGTCATCGCCAGCAGGTCCGTGCCCGCCACCCGGGCCACGCCCGCCGTCGGCACGTCCAGGCCGGACAGGACGTTCAGCAGCGTCGACTTGCCCGACCCGGAGGCCCCGACGACGGCGACCAGTTCGCCCTTCTGGATGAGCAGGTCGAGGCCCTGCAGGGCGACCACCTCGACGCCCTCGGTCTTGAAGATGCGGACCAGGTTGTCGCACACGATGTGCGCGTCGCCGCCGAAGGCGGCCTTCCCCTCGGCGGCCCTGGCCTCCAGTTCGGACAACGTAGGACTCATGTGAGGTCACCCACTCGGAGTACGGCGCCGAGGTTGCGGCGGCGGCTGATGGCGGTGTGCGCGTAGGCGCCGAGCACCGCGACGGCGGCCAGCCCGCCCGCCAGGACGACGGGCAGGACCGGATCGGCGGAGTAGTCACCGACGGCCAGGTCGCCGGTGTAGGAGGACAGGTCGATGGCGGGCCCGAGCGCCGCGGGCAGACCGAGGCCGAGCGCGAGCCCGGCGAGCGAGGTGATGAGGATGAGCGGCAGGATCTCCAGCACCGTCAGGCCCCGCGCCTGCCGGTCGGACAGCCCCAGCGTGCGCAGGAACGACAGCGCCCTGGCCCGGTCGGCCGCGCCGATCACCAGCGTCACGACCACGGCGATGAGCGCGTAGACCGCCAGCGCGGCGGTGGTGATGAGCAGGACGTCCTGGACGGTACCGGTCAGCGGGTCGTCCTCGATCGCGGCCAGGGCCCGCTCCTGCGTGGTCACCTGGGCCGTGGGCTGTCCGGTGGCCGCCAGCAGGGCCGCCGGGTCGGCGTCGCCCCTGATCAGCAGGGTGTTGACGCCAGGGCGCTCGTTGGTCTCGAACGGCAGCACGATGAACTTGCCGCGCGGGTAGAAGCCGGGCAGAGCGGCGATCTCGCCGGCCGTGGTGACCTTCATCCGTTCGTACCAGCCGATCTCGAACGTGCCGCGCCCGCGCAGCTCGTGGGAGACCAGCACCGGGATCCCGGAGGTCCCGGAGGCGATGGCGGGCAGGCTGATCGGCGCGCCGTCCAGCAGCCGCCGCCATTGGCCCAGGTCGACGGCGATGATCTGGGCCCGCTCGCCGCCGTAGCCGATCTGCGCGCTGGCGGTCTGCGCGGGCACGAGCAGTCGCACGCCGGGCACCTTACGTACCCGCTCGATGGCGTCGGGGGGCAGCTCCACGGGTGAGGTCAGCTTGATCGGCGCGCCGACGCTCTGCCAGGACGCCAGGCGCTGCGTGGCCGACAGCCCGCCGGAGATCACCGCCCCGAACACCGACACGGCCAGCGCGGGCAGCAGGATCAGCACCGGCAGCGCGCTGGCGGATCGCGCCCTGGCCGCCCTGGTCAGGCCCAGGAAGGGCACGGCGAGCCGGCCGCGGGCGGCCAGTCGTACGAGGAGCTTGAGGGGGAGGGGATAGCAGCGGATGGTGATCAGCGCGGCGGCGACCGTCAGCGCGACCGGTACGAGGAGCAGGAACGGGTCCTGCCCGCCGGTCGTCAGGCCACGGGTGCGCAGCAGGTACGCGCCGGCCAGCGCGAGGCCGACGACCAGCACCTCCAGCGTGATCCGCCGGGCCGACGGGCGGGCGGCGGCCACGTCGTCGCGCCGCTCGTGCAGCGGCGCCCGGTGCGTCACGGACAGCCGCGCGGCCGCGTAGCCGACCGCGGTGAGCGGCACGAGGGCGGGTCCCGCGTGGGCAACCCACGGCACCGGCCCGGGCACCAGGAAGGCCAGCGCCCACCCGGCCAGCGCCGCGGGCGCCACCGCGATCGCGACGAGCGCCGCCCCGGCCCCCGCCACCTGCCGCAGCGACCCGCCGCGCGCCCGCGCCAGCGCGAGCGGGTGATCGATCCGCTCGGTCAGCAGTTGTACGGCCAGCACGAGCACCCCGAGCGCCACGGCCAGCAGGCCGCCGAGCACCAGGAACATCACGGTCTGCGCGGTGCCCAGCGCGGTCCCGAACCTGTCGAGCAGCCCCGGCAGGTCCGTCTCCAGCCGGTACTGGCTCCCGTTGCCCGCCATCTGCACCGGGATCAACCGCCTGTAGTCCTCGACGGCGGCACGCAGCTCGGGCACGTCGAGAGAGGCCGGCGCGGCGGGATCGACCGGCAGGATCCAGTTGTAGACCAGGTTGCGGTGGGCGCTGTTCAGGACGGCCAGGCCACTCGCCGGGATCAGCGCGGTCGTGCGCCGCTCCATCTCCAGCTGGCCGGGCGGCTGGACCTGCGTGACGTGCAGGACGTCGACGTCGTGGCTCCAGTAGCGGGCGCCGGGGTCCTTCGCCCGGAACACACCGACGACTTTGGCGGCGATCTGGTCGCTCTCGCCGAGGATCCGCACGTCGCCGATCTTCAGCCCCATCGTGGCGCGGGCCTCGTCGACGATGCCCACCTCGAACAGCGTGATCTCCGACCCGTTCCAGGGAAGGACGCCAGGCTTGCCCGGCGCCCGGCCGTCGATCCACTCGACCCGCCGATCGCCGTCCGACAGCCAGGCGAGGTTGATGTAGGTGAGCCCGTTCGACTCGTTGACCGGAACGTCGTACGTCTTCGCGCTCATCTGGCCGGTGGCCGAGACCAGCGGCCGCAGTCGCGGCGGGACGAGCGAGCGGAGGCGGGCGTCCTGGGTGGCGAACTGGCCGGGCTCGTGCAGGTCCGCCAGCGCCCCGCGCGACTCGGTCCGTACGGACAGGTCGGCCTGCTGCGCGGGCGCCTCCTGGAGGGCCCGGTGGAGCGCGTCGTCGTACGCGCCCTGCAGCACCCGCGGCAGCCCCGCCACGAGCAGGCAGGCGCTCAACGTCAGCAGGGACAGCACGGCGACCGCGCCGAGCCGCACCCGGGCGAGCAGCAGGATCCTCACAAGTCCTCCCGACCCTGCCCGCGCAGGTTGCGGGCCAGCACCGCGACGATGCCGAGCAGCAGCGCGGCCACCAGCGCCAGCATGGCCGCGGTCGCCGCCCATGGGATGTCGAGCAGCACATCGGGCGTGACCGCCGCGGCCTGCCCGGTGAGCACGATGTGCGGCACGACCAGCACGCCCACCACGATCGCCAGCGCCGTGCCCGCCACCAGTGACAGCCCGATAACGAACGCCTGCTCGATCGCCAGCATCCCGAACACCTGCCGGGAGCTCACCCCGAGCGCCCGCAGGATCGTGAACTCGGCCATCCGCTCCCGCGCCGCGACGGTGGCGTTGACCAGGAAGCCCAGCACCGCGAACGCCAGCGCGGCCACGAAGCCCAGGATCAGCGCCCCCTGCAGCCCGCTGGCCAGCGGGTCGTCCCGCAGCCGCTCGGCGAGTTCGCGCTGGTCGACGGCGGTGACGTCCCACTCCGGCCGCTTCTTCAGCGCCGCGAGCGCGGGCTCGGTGTCGCCGCCCTCGGCGGCGAGCCACCATTCGGTGGCCGGTCTGGGGATCTGTCCCGCCGCCAGGCCGTGCGCCTGCAAAGTGTCCCAGTCGGCCAGTACGGCGGGCTGGTCCGCGGCGGTCGTCGGCATGCGATCGACCAGGCCCGCAACCTTGATCTCGATGACCCGCCGGTCCAGGCTGACCCGGCTCACCTGGCCCGGCGAGAGCTTGAGCGAGGTGGCCAGATCGGTGGTGAGCACCACCGGCAGCGGGTCGGCCGGCTCGCCGAAGGCGACCGCGGCCGGCCGCGATCCGGTCACCTTCAGCGAAACGGTTCTGCCGGGGCTCAGACCGGTCACCGTGACCTGCGCGTCGCCGCTCTCGGGCGGATTGGCGACCAGGCCGCGGACGGACAGCGGGTAGGCGATCTTCCCGGTCCGCCCGGCCGGCTCCCCGAGGTCCAGGTCGATCTGGTTGTCGCCCCGATGGAGCAGGCCCAGGGACAGTTCGCGCCAGACGCCGAGCGCGTCCGAGATCATGATCCGCAGCGCCACACCGGCGTCGGCGCGGGCCCGTACCGTGAGCGTGGTGGGCCTGCCCGGCAGCTCCAGCGGGCCACCTCGCGGCCGGCCCGAGCGCAGTACCCGCGCCATTTCCCCGACCGATCGCGCCGACAGGTCGGGCCGTAGCTGGAAGAGCCGGTCGAGCTTGCCGGCGTCGAGGCCGAGCAGGACCGCGTCCTCGCCGCTGAGCTCCACCTGGCCGCGGAAGGCGGGGGAGACGGTCGTGACGCCCGGCAGCGCGGCGAACGCGGTGCCGCGCCCGAACGTGCCCAGCTCGGGACCGTCCGGTGGCCCGGAGATCCGCAGGTCGGTCCCGGCCTGGTGGCGGGCCTGGTCCTCCTGGGAGCCGCGCCAGGTGGCGGCCGTGGCCATGGACACGATGCCGATCGCGATGGCCATGGTCAGCAGCAGCGCGGGCCCCGCGTACCTGAGCGGCCGCCTGCTGACCTGCCAGACGCCGAGCGCCGGAGCCAGCGTGGGCCGCCTGGCGGTGAGCCGTTCGGCCAGCTTCGAGACGCGGGGCACCAGGCGCAGGCCCAGCATGCCGCCGGTGAGCAGCGCCAGCGCCGGGCCCGAGACGATGAGCGGGTCGATGCCGAGGTCGCCGGCGGCGGTCGCGGTGACGGGCGCGCCATAGCGCCGTAGCTGCCAGATGGCCAGCGCCGCGACCAGCAGCAGCGCCACGTCCGCCCCGGCCCGCCCGATCAGCCCGCGCCCGCCGCTCCGGCCGCGCGTCGACTGCTCCTCCACGTAGGTACGCCGGGCGCCCGTGAGGGCCGGGAGCATGAGGAGTACGGCCGAGGCCAGGGCCACGCCGATCGAGACCGCGAACGTGCCGAGGTCGGCCGAGGGCGCCAGCCGCACACCGGAGGCCTTGATCCAGGGCAGCGCGTTGACCAGGGCCAGCAGCGGCGGGCCGAGGAACGGCGCGACGATCGCGCACGGGACGGCCACCAGCAGCGCCTCACCGCCCGCCAGCGCGGCCAGCCGCAGCGTGCCCGCGCCGCGCGAGCGCAGCAGCGCCACCTCCATGCGGCGGTGGTCGGCGAGCAGGCGGGCGGTGAGCATGAGCGCGTATGCGGCCAGCAGCAGAAGCTGGAGCACCGGGATGAGCATGGTGGAGCGGGCCACCAGGGCGGCGGTGCCGAGCTGGGTGAGGATCTCCGGCAGGCGGCTGGTGGCGGTGCAGTTCGCGCAGCCGTTCGCCCGCAGCCGGTCGCGTAGCTCGCTCACCCGGCCGGCGAACGGCCGTAGCTGCTCCGGCGACAGCGTGCGCAGGTCCGGGACCGCGGTCCAGGTGGCGTTGACGTTCGTGGCGAAGCGGCTCAGGAACGTCTGCCGGGGGATCATCAGCGGGCCGTAGGTGGTGTACTCGCCTGTCTCGACGCCTCGGGTGAGCAGCTGTTCGCCGGTCCAGCGGTCGCCGAACGGGTCGTTGAGCTGGAAGACGCCGGTGATGCGGACTTTGACCGCCTTGTGGTCGAGGCGGCCCTCGGTGGTGATCTCCTGACCGGCCTTGAAGCCGCTCGCCGAGGCCGCCGACAGGGAGATCGCGGCTTCGACGACGTCGGTTCCGGCTCCTGGCCAGGCGCCGGAGATCAGCTTGGCGTGGGCGTCGAGGCCGTCATAGCTGCCGAACCTGAGCAGTTCGGGGGTCTTACGGCGCTCCTGGCCCGGCAGGACGTACGAGTCGGAGCGGAAGGCGGTCGTGATGGCGGCGGGCGCGCCCGCGTAGGCCCTGGCGAGCTCGGCGCGGATCGCCCGGTCGAGCGCCGGGAACGTCTCGGTGTTGACGGGCGTGGCGATGGTCGCGGCCACCTGGCCCAGCGACGCGGTCTCCATCGTGCGGCGCACGCCCACCTCGGCGATGGTGGAGGCGTACATCGTCAGCGCTACCAGGGTCGTGGTCGCCAGCAGGATCGACCCGAACGCGGCCAGTAACAGCAACGGCTCGCTGAACGCCCGTTTGACGACCAACGGCCCCCGCATGCGCCCCCCTTGCCCCGTTTAGTGAACCTTTGGGGATGCAAGCGGAGGGAGGCAAGGTGATCTTCAGAACGGTGACGGACCCGCAACGCCGGTGTGATATCGAAATCGTGACACAAAAAACGCCGCACCCCTTGACGGCGGTGCGGCGCTGTGGTGCCTTGCCTCTGGCGTCCTACTTGGCTGCCAGGCTGGCAGCCTGCTTGGCGATCGCCGACTTGCGGTTGGCGGCCTGGTTCTTGTGGATGACACCCTTGCTGACGGCCTTGTCGAGCTGACGGGCGGCAGCCCGCTGCAGCTCGGCGGCCTGCTGGGCGTCGCCCTGGTCGGCGGCCTCGCGGAACTTGCGCACAGCCGTCTTCAGTGAAGACTTGACAGCCTTGTTGCGCAGGCGAGCCTTCTCGTTCTGCTTGTTGCGCTTGATCTGGGACTTGATGTTCGCCACGAAGAAGCCTCGGTGAAAGTCTGGTGATGGATGGGGCGCGCGGGCTCGAGAGAGGGCGCGCCACACGCAGTTGAACAGGTTACCAATAACCCAGACGGCAGCTCAAATCAACACTCTGGGTACTGGCGCCTCGTTTCAGTGTACGGCCTCAGGAGAACCACTCGGTGGTGTATTCGCGCCAATCCTCCTCGGTGGCCGCGAAATCGACGTACAGGGCCAGGCCGAACCGCTCCCGCCTGCCGTGGTCTGTCAGGGCCAGCTTGGCGCCCTGGGCGGCCACGGCGACGCTCTCGGCGGAGTCACCCCAGCCGATGCCGTGGTCGTGGTAGGCGGGGGCGCCTATGAGGACCAGCTTCGTCTCGGGGACCAGATCGAGGGCGAGCGTGGCCTGGCGTGCGACATAGCCCCCGTAAAGGGACTGCGCGGGGGTGAAGGAGTCGTACGTCATGATGGCGATCTGGTCGACGCGGTCGGCGGCCTGCTTGAAGAAGCCGCTCGACCAGTACTTGTCGTGGCCGATGATCGCCCGGGCGGGCAGGCGCATCAGGGGGTACGGCTCGATCTGGGGCGTCGAGATGGACAGGAGCCTGGTGTGCCGGCGGGTTTTCTCGAGGAGGTCGAGGAAGTTGCGGTCGCCGTCACCGATCGGCTCGAAGTCGTAGTGGATGCCGTCGAAGCCGGTCCGCATGATGGCGGCGGCTCCGGCCAGGACGTTCTCGCGGGATTGGGCGTTGTCGAGGTCGAGGAGGCCGTCGACCTTCTGGCCGAGCCAGGCGGAGACGCGGAGGCCGGGGAGGTGCTGCCGAACCCATTGGACGAAATTTCGGGCGTTGGGGTATTTGGCGGGATCTAGGCGGCCGTCCTTCTCGAACGGCCCCGAATGGACGTACAAATTCTTGATGCCCGTGGCGCGTAGGCGTACCGCGAGCCGCTCCACGTCCGCCTCCGTACGGCGGCCGTCGACCCACGCGTGGCCGAGCCAGAGGGCGTCGTTGCCCGTGCTCTTCGCCCAGGCCGCTGGGGCACCGGTAAACTGAAGGCGGAGCGCGCCGGCCAGGAGGCCGATCAGCGCGACGACGATGGCCAGGGTCAGCGCGACAAGGCGCAGACCACGGCGAATGGCGGTTCGGGCAATCACCCGGGCATGTCACCATGAAAGACGCTTGACCTCAACCCTGTCGAAACGGACTTCGGTGCGCACTCAGCCTGGCCAGACCGACCCCGCGTTGATCCGCAACTTCTGCATCATCGCGCATATCGACCACGGCAAGTCGACCCTTGCCGATCGGATGCTGCAGATCACCGGTGTGGTAGACGACCGGTCCATGCGCGCCCAATACCTCGACAGGATGGACATCGAGCGGGAGCGCGGCATCACGATCAAGTCGCAGGCCGTGCGGCTGCCATGGGACGGCCACGTGCTCAACATGATCGACACGCCGGGCCACGTCGACTTCACCTATGAGGTGTCCCGGTCGCTGCAGGCGTGCGAGGGCGCGATCCTGCTGGTCGACGCCGCCCAGGGCATCGAGGCGCAGACGCTGGCCAACCTCTACCTGGCCATGAACAACGACCTGCACATCATCCCGGTGCTCAACAAGATCGACCTGCCCGCCGCGCAGCCGGAGAAGTTCGCCGAGGAGCTCGCGGGCCTGATCGGCTGCGACCCGTCCGACGTGCTCAGAGTCTCGGGCAAGACCGGCATAGGTGTGCGCGAGCTGCTCGACCACGTGGTGCAGACCGTCCCCGCGCCGGTGGGTGCCGCCGACGCGCCCGCCCGCGCACTGATCTTCGACTCGGTCTACGACACCTACCGGGGCGTCGTCACCTATGTCCGGGTCTTCGACGGCCACCTGGGCAAGCGCGAGCGCATCCTGATGATGTCCACCCAAGCCGCCCACGAGACGCTGGAGATCGGCGTCATCTCGCCCGAGCCCAAGGTGTCGGAGCTGGGGCTGGGTGTCGGCGAGGTGGGCTACCTGATCACCGGCGTCAAGGACGTGCGCCAGTCGCGCGTCGGTGACACCGTCACCTCGGTCGCCAAGGGCGCCACCGAGATGCTGGCGGGCTACGACCACCCCAAGCCGATGGTGTTCTCCGGCCTTTATCCGATCGACGGCGACCAATACCCCGAGCTGCGCGAAGCCCTCGACAAGCTCCAGCTCAACGACGCCGCGCTGGTCTACGAGCCGGAGACCTCGGCCGCGCTCGGCTTCGGCTTCCGCGTCGGCTTCCTCGGCCTGCTGCACATGGAGATCGTCCGCGAACGGCTGGAGCGCGAGTTCGGCCTGACGCTGATCTCCACCGCGCCCAACGTCGTCTACCGCGTGGTCATGGAGGACGGCAGCGAACTGACCGTCACCAACCCCTCGGAGTTCCCCACCGGCGGCAAGATCGCGCAGGTCTTCGAGCCGGTGACCAAGTCGACCATCCTGGCCCCGGCCGAGTTCATCGGCGTGATCATGGAGATCTGCCAGGGGCGGCGCGGTCAGCTCCGCGGCATGGACTACCTGTCGGAAGACCGGGTCGAGATCCGCTACACGCTGCCGCTCGGCGAGATCATCTTCGACTTCTTCGACCAGCTCAAGTCGCGCACCCGTGGTTACGCCTCGCTCGACTACGAGCCCGACGGGGAGCTGGAGTCCGAGCTGGTCAAGGTCGACATCCTGCTCCAGGGCGAGCCGGTCGACGCCTTCAGCGCCATCGTCCACAAGGACAAGGCCTATGCGTACGGCGTGGACATGGCCAAGAAGCTGCGCGAGCTCATCCCCAGGCAGCAGTTCGAGGTGCCGATCCAGGCGGCCATCGGGGCCCGTGTGATCGCCCGCGAGAACATCCGCGCCATCCGCAAGGACGTCCTGGCCAAGTGTTACGGCGGTGACATCACGCGTAAGCGCAAGCTGCTGGAGAAGCAGAAGGAAGGCAAGAAGCGGATGAAGATGGTCGGCCGGGTCGAGGTGCCTCAGGAGGCGTTCGTCGCGGCGCTGTCGACGGATTCGAGCGCCGACAAGACGAAGAAGTAGCCCGGCAGCTGCTGCCAAGGGCTCCCTTCAAAGGGCCTTCGCTTCGCTCCGGACGTCTTTTTCGGCCCACCCCTTGCCCGATTCGGTGGTTGGCCGTCTGATGCCCGCCCGCCCACAACGGCCCTCCGCTTCGCTCCGGACGCTCTCCCAGGCGGGCTGACGCCCGCCCCCTGGAGGGCCTCGCTGCGCTCGGACGCCTTCTCAAGAACGCTTCGCCGGGCCGGCTGGTTGGAGCGGACTGACCTTGGCGGCGACATCATCGAGACCGGCACCGACTCTTGCCACCTGCATCTGCGCGAGGGCGCTCAAAGCGGATACACGGCGAGGTGATCAGCAGCACCACGCCATTGCGGCTCTGGAACCTGCCTGGGAATCATGACCGACCGGAGTAGCAAGGGGCGCAACACCGCCATTCCTTGATCGCACGAGCTGCGTGGAGACGCCGGCGGAACTCGCTCACGCGCGCCCAATGGGTGGCCTTCGGCCATTTCGTCGCCACTTGTGTCGCATTTCGAGCCGCGAAACCTAGCGCTTTGGCTCAGGTGGCGCGACAGGGTTATCCGGAGAGTCCAGCCACACATATTGGCCAACGGGTGTGACGCACATCCCGAATCTGCTCAGCTCGGGTCTTTCCCATTCCGTCCACTGTGAAAAAGCCCTCTCTATCTCCTCCCACAGGTTGCGGGGCCCGACGTGCGCCACCTCACTGCCCGATACGTAAGCCTTGGAATCGCCGGTCCACAGCCAAGTTTGGAAGTCGTTCTCCCTGTCCACTTTTGCAGTGATGTCGGGGATCATTCCAGCAATGGCCATATCCGCTCCGTATCCAGCACGAAATACTGTCACAGGATCGATCTCTGTAGGCCTGTACCGGAAATCGTCCTCAAAGAGCGGTGGAGAAGCAGCGCGCTGGCTTCTTAGCAGCATGTATCCGGCGTACTCCGTGAAATTTCCGGACGCCGTGCCATGCTGGCCAACTGACAACCGTAGCTGATATCCAGGCTCATAACGGGGCATCCACGGCAGCACAATCACTCCGCCAGGCCGCGTCTGCCGCACCCACTCATAGGGGACCTCGAACACGCCACAAGTGACATGCACACGGTCGTAGGGAGCGTCGCGGGCCCATCCTCGTCCACCATCGCTTCGAACCAGGTGTGGCCGGTAACCGACCTCCCTGAGATTGCCAACTGCTGTCGAGAACACCTCCTCATCGATCTCTATGCTTGTCACACACTCCTCACCGACCCGATGTGACAGCAGGCCAGCCGTCCACCCTGGCCCCGTGCCGACCTCCAGCACCCGATCGTTCGTGTCGGCTCCGAGAAGTTCAAGGAAGTCCAGCACGACCCCCGGAGCTGACAGGGACGAGGTATAGCGCCCCGGCCCTTTGCTGATCTCCGTAGCCCCGTCATCGAACTGCGTGATGATCGCATGATCGGCGTAGGCCGCTTTCCACCATGCGTCTGGATTGCTCTCCCGATCGATCAGGTAGCCGGGGGCGTCGTCCGGTTCGGCCCAGGCCACCGCCGGCACGAAAAGGTGACGGGGCACGGCGAGCAATGCTGCCCGCCATGCCTTATCCGTCAACTCGCCGTTGGAGATCAAAGCGTTGACCATCGCAACATTGAATTCTTCGGGATTCATTAGTGCCTTCCGCCGCCCTTGCCGTTCTTCTCCGGCCCTGTCGGTTGTTTTGCCGTAAATGGTACGTCTTTCTTTTGTTCGCCTGCGTGTTTCGGCGCGGGCTTGTCGTCCTTATCGTCCTTATCTTCGCCCATGATGCTCCTTTTGCCACGCGGTTTGATGTCCGCTCTTGGGTCAACGTTAGCTTCAAGGTCTCGATCTCGATACAGCTATTCGGTGAGAAAATTGAGCCCTTAACCACTGCCACCTATCTTCGGGAAGGTGCCATTGTCCCGCTTGTACGAAGCGAGACAATTGTTTTCCTTTATGCTAAATTCTTTTCTTGTCTTCTGTAGATATGGCCGCGATTGATGTGCGGCGGCAACGCGGGCGCTCAACCCCTACCAAAGGACCCCCGCTTCGCTCCGGACGTCCTCCCAGACGGGCTGATCGCCCGCCCCCTGAAGGACCTCGCTACGCTCGGACCGCCTTCCCAAGAACGCTTCGCCGGACTGGCCTTGGCGGCGACATCATCGAGACCGGCACCGACTCTTACCACTTGACCTCTTACCACTTGACCCAGACCCAAGTCCGCGCACCGCCGATCGGAGACCTGGGGTGCGGACCCTGGTTTCAGCAATGGAGGTGAGCCCTTCTATCGAATCGCAGCCCTGGGCCCGCGCGGCCAGGGACGTTGCGCTCGGCGGTTACGTGCTGGCATTCACGTTGCTCCGGGCAGGCTCAACGACTTCAGCGAGGACGCCGCCGATATGGCCCAAGGCGTAAACAAGCGCGCTAAGTACTGCTTCTGAGGACGAGGTAGAGAGTCGCGTTGCGGTCCGCCAGGCTCGCCAATCGCTTCTCCGCGAAGGTCGACTTCACCTGTCTGCGATCGTGGATGAGGCAGCCATCCGACGACTGATTGGCGACCGCTCTGTCATGGAGGAACAGATCGACCGCATCGCGGAGATGTCCAACCTTGCCAACGTGCCATTCCAGGTGATCCCCTACTCGGCAGGGGCGCACCCAGGCATGACCGGCTCGTTCTCAATCTTGGAGTTTCCCCCGAGACGGACGCGGACGTGGTCTACATCGACTCAGCGGCGGGAGATCTCTTCGTGGAACGGGAAGCCGAAGTGTCTCGGTATACACTAACTTTTGGGCACCTTCAAGAGATTGCCTTCTATGACGGCCACGGCCTCCGGAGAGGAGCCGCTCTCCTCCCAGAGTTCCAGCCACTCCGAGTCTTCTCCCATCACCCGGTCCAGCGCCCGCACGGCCAGCGCCACGAGTTCGTCATCGACCTCCACACTGCCGCCTTCCAGCAGGAAATCCGGCGCATAAGGCGAGGTGATCGGCACGCCGCTGCGTTGAGAGGCGACGATGGCCGCTGCCGCGATCGCCTCCACCGCCTCATCGCTGTCCAGATATTTCGCACGACCCGCAGCGCCTTTGAGCGCCTTGCGGACCAGAGCCGGACGCCGCTTAGGAGCTGCGTTGTGCAGATCACCGCACCAGTCGGCGGCCGAGTCGTTGTCGAACGGTCCCACATCCCATGTGCCCATGGCCGATTCATATCGGACCTCACCGACATTTAGCCCCCCACCACCACGACCGCTTCGGGTGCGACCTCCCCATGCACTCGCCGAAGGTATTCCACAGCGTGTTCTGTGGCCGGGTCATGGTTCAGCCGTTCCCGGTAGAAATGGAGCCGATCCTCGCAATCATCGATGATTTCGCCCCACGTACGGGCCCAGATACGAACCCCTCCCTCCCACTCGGCGATGCAGCCTGGCGGACGGTTCGGCGCGCTGGCATCACGTCTGACGATCTCCGCCATCTCGGTGGATACGACCCAGAAGTCCCAGGAAACGCGGGCATCGCGGAACTGCGGATCGCTGACGATCGCCTCCGCATAGCTCTTGATCTGGGCGACCTCCGCTTGGCCGATCTTGACCTTGGGAGCCTTGAGTTCGACTATGAGGTGCTCTCGCCCGAAGCTTCCTCGGTGAGCACGCCCCAGCAGGAGATCGACGATGCCCGTCCGACCGTCCTCACGGCGGACCGGATTGAGCTTGCCGTCTTCTGACTCCCGGCCAAGCTCTTGGAGATGGCGAACGAGGATCGCATCCAGGCTCTGGTCGCTGACCATCAACGCGTAGGCGTCGCCGAAGATCCAGGTCTCGCGTTCGAGGATCTTGTGCAGCTCGCACCGTTCCTTGACCGTCCGGCTGATCTCCGGCTCGAAGACCAGCTTTTTCAGCGCGGCCAGGAAATCGAGCCGGTCGCTGACCTGTCCTGTTGCCTTGATCACTTCAGAGAGGCTCGTCCGCTGAAGGATCCGCTTGAGCTCCTCCTGTTCGGACTGAGGCAGCCGGAACAGTTCGTCAAGTACTGGGTAGAGCCCACTTGGATCACGGGAAATGATCTCTCTGAGCAGCCGCAAGGTGGTCTTCTTGCTCTGCGTCACACCTGGCAGTCGCCGGGAGATCCGCGTGGCCACCTCGTCGAACATCTCACGTTCGACAGCCTGCGCGGGCTCGGCAGGCTCCTCAGAATAGGGATAGACCCCCTCGATCTTCCACTCTTGGATGAGCCTGGTTCGGCGCTCTTGGTCGTGTCTCTTGACGTGCGCACGGAGTGTCTCCCGCGCGAGCGCCAAAAGGGGTCCGATCTCGTCCATCTCCGCCAAGGGCAGATCGTCCCGGCGTTCGACGAAGCCGTCCCACAGCAGGTAGGCCGTGAAGTGGTAGCCAGGCGCCTGGATGCCCGGGGAAGGCTCATCGAGGACGACACCATTGGCATCACAAAGGGCGAGTACCCGGCCGACATCCTTTGGCCATTCGATAACGCGCAGCAGCGGTTCGGCATATCCGCCCGAGTCCGGCCACGGCACTGAATATTCGGCCATGTCGGTCCACACAGTGGCCGGGTCAAGGGCGGTGCCCTGATAGATGATCTGCACATCAAGATTGGCCGCCAGGAACGGCGCGAATGTCGAAGCGAGCCGTTGGGCCGTGTCGTCCTGGGCGAGACGGGTAACGAAGTCCGCCGGGACCGATGCTTCCACTCGTGTCCCACACGGCATCTCTACGTATTCGGGTGCGGAAATATCGAAATCCGCAGGACTGTCGACCATTCCGCTGATGACTGTACGTTCAACCCGGCCGTCGGCGGCCCTCGCGACCGTGGTCCATTGGACTTGCCCGCCGAGCGCGAACGCGCGGAGCCTGCCTTGCCCACTTCGTCCGTGGAGCCCACGCTTCGGCTGCGGGGAAACCTTGGCAGTGATCTTCCAGGACCCGCTCAGGCCCCCGAAGTAGTTCGCGCAGGAGGCGTTCGGCATGCCGTGGCCGTTGTCGGTGATACGGACCGACTCCACGCCGTCCAGCTCGTTGACCTCAAGATCGACGTTGACAAGACTCGCTTCCGCGTCGAGCGCGTTCCAGATCATCTCCGCGACCGCGCCCACTGGGTCCTTCTGCCGGGCAAGGCGCAGCAGATGGTCCGGTTTGGCCTCGATGTGAACGGTAGACACCTGGCCACGATCCCAGACCACGTGCGGAATCACCGGCAAGATCGCTGGAACAGAGCGTCCGCCTGGGGGAAAGGGTGGATTTGCCGATCCGTCGTCGATCACTTCTATCTGGACCACGGCGGTAAGGGCGACGGAGAAGACTGTGCGCCCCGCCGTTCACGGCTTCAGCTTGAGCCTCTTCCTCGACGCACCCGGGAACACGACGACCAGGTGCTCCTCCCCTGTATCGCCGACCCGCACGTAGACACGGAGCCGGTAGCGGCCCTTCCCCGCGATCGCCAGGTTCGGCATAGGGGCACCCGCGCCCACGTCCCCGCCGCCCATCTCCGGCACGGTGAGCCGGCCGCTGCGGCTGACGATCGGCACCTCGTTGACCTGCTCCCACCCGGCCGTCCGCTGTGGCGGCGCGGTGCGGAAGGCCTTGACCGTAAGGCACAGATCACTGACGTCTTCGATGTGCCCGATGAGCACGGCGCTGCCGGCCACCCCGATTTGGGTGTTGTCGTCGTAGACCTTGTCCATCGCCTGCTCCGCCGCCTCGTCGGTCGCTTCGTCTTCGGGGTCGTGGACCAGATAGCCGGGGTCGCCGTCGACGAACAGGAAGTATTTGGCCGTGGCCTGGGCGACACCCTTCGTCCGGGGCCACGGGTCGCGGCACTTCGCGTTCTCCTCGGCGATGTAGGCGGTGTTCGCCGCCTCCGTCTCCGTGGTCGACCGCAGTAGCTCGGGCTGGGTTGCGCCGACGATCTCCGGGCACACGTAGACGAGGTCCCACGGGTCCGCGCCCCAGGCGGGCCGCGCGCTCCCGGCCCGCGTCAGAACCGCCTTCTGCTCGTCGCGGTCCTTTGTACGGCACAGCGCCCGCCCGTACGCGAGGATCGCCTGGTCCGACAGGCTGTCCGGGAACATGGGCGGCACTCCGCCATCTGTGCTCCGCGCTCGGCACAGGAACGCGGCGTCGCGTTCCGCAGGTTTCAGGTCGCCGAAGCTGGGCCGGTCATAGCAGCCCATCGACCGGCCGGTGTAGGTGAGGTGCGCGCTCTGCTCGGGGTGGATCAGTACGATGATCGGCAGTACGGTTACGGCCGCCACCGCGACGCGGATCACGCGCCGCCGCGCGGGCGGAGGGTCCGCCAGACGCTCCTCAGCGGGCAGTTCGCGGGCGGTCGCCGCGATCCACACGGCGCTGACGAGCCCCACCGCGTCCACCATGACCGGCATCGCCAGATTGCCGCTGGAGATCTCTCCGAAGAGAGCGTTGAGTGGGATCACCAGCGCGTAGACGCTCACCGACAACCACCCGGCGGCCTGCGTGCCGCGACTCCACCGGCCGTCGCGCCGC
Organism: Nonomuraea sp. NEAU-A123; assembly: GCF_018603905.1. Lineage (GTDB taxonomy): Bacteria > Actinomycetota > Actinomycetes > Streptosporangiales > Streptosporangiaceae > Nonomuraea. Next base: position 423,755 of record NZ_JAHFZZ010000008.1, on the reverse strand, counting down.
TGCCCGACGACCGTGATGGTGGTCGCCGCCACCCCGCTCAGCATCGGGCCCAGTTCGACGATGCCGCCCGAGCCAAGGTCTGGGAGGTCGAGTTCGTCGAGCAGTTCGTTGGCCATCCCGGCCAGCTCGACCGCGAACATCGCTCCGGCCGCCGCGCGCAGCATGCGGGACCGCCAGCGGATAACGAGCAGGTAGAGGACATCGATCGCGGTCCACAGCGCGAGCTGGAATGCCGCGCCGACCCCGTCGGGGAGCAGTGCGATGGGGTACCACAGCACGAGGGCGTACGCCACCGCCAGATACAGCAGTCGGCGCAGCGCTCTCGCCCGGCGGTCCAGCGGTCCCGGCGCCGGGGCGCGCAGGATCAGCCACAGGAGCGCGGCCTTCACCAGGGCGGCCACGAGCAGCGCCACAGTCGTCGGGGTGTCAAACCCGCCGCGCGTGTAGAACCCCGCGTAGGCCGGCGGCGACCAATCGACGGCCACCCAGAGCCAGGTGTCGCCGAGCACCAGGCCCGCTCCCGCCGCCGCAAGAACCAGACCTACTAATACAATTCTTATAATCCGCCAGAAACTATCCGAAAGCACGATACGCGATCTTAGCGCGGCACCGCCGTACGGGCGGACACAGCGGAACGAGTGGTCCCAGAAGGTTACGTACCCGCTGCGCCGCCACTTGCAAGAGCCGTGGGCACCCGTTTAACTTCGAAGAGCTGCTAATTCCTGGCCTGCTTCAGACGGCCGACTACTACCGCGCATACCTCGCGACCCGGCCAACCAGTTTCGGCAGTGACGAGATTGATCGAAAAATCGCCTTCCGGATGGCCCGACAAGAGCGGATGCTAAGGAAGCCTAATGAGGGTTTTCCAACCTGAAGTTGCAGGTCATGGGTTTGTCAGACCGTCCATCGCGGGGCGTACTCCAGGTGGATGTCCTGCCCGCCGCCTGGATCCAGGTTCGGCCAGTAGAACAGCCGGCAGACGTGATAGTTGCAGGCGCCCGAGATGTACAGCGAGGTCGCGGCAGCGTGCGGCCCTTCCTTCGCCACAGTGAAAAAGTGACGGGCCGGCTGCCGAAACGCCGCAGTGCTACCGGCCAGAAACAGCGTCTCGGCGTGCACGCGCTGGTGGAGTGTGTCCTTGTTCTCCTGGTAGTTCAGGGCCCGGTAGTCGATCTCTTCGTCGTCGGGTAGGTCGGTGTCCGGCACACCTGCTGTCCGTATTTCACGGGGAGAGCTTCCCGCGGTGATCCGGTTTCGCACCTGCTTCCAGCGGGAGGGCGGGAACTGCAGCGAGTGGTGGACCAGTACGAGATCAAGCGGCCGGTCCGGGCACCTCTCCTCCCTGTCCCAGTCGGGGTTGATCCCAGGGGCGGCCGGAGTGGCGCGCATCGGCAGGTAGACCAAAGAGCGTGGCGAGCGGGCCGCGAGCAGCCACAGCGCGCCGATCCGTCGGCCATCCGTCCGGTCCACATACATGTGATACTGACTGCCGGTGTCGTAGAGTGCTCCATTGGCCAAGGGTTTGGCCGGGCGGATCACCCGGAATTCTGAGGCTCCCAGCCGCACTCGCTGAATGGCGATCTTCACCTGCACGATCATCGGTTCCTTTCATCCTCAGGCTGCCTGTGCGACGCGGTGGTTTTGAAGGACGGCGATGGCCTTGCACAGGTGGCCGGCCTTGGAAGGGCTGCAGCGTAGCTTGCGGAGGATCTTCCAGCTCTTCAGCTGGGCGTTGGCGCGTTCGCCGGGTCCGCGGAGCTTGGCGTGGGAGCGGTTGGCCTGTTTTTGGGACTCGGGTTTGTTCTTGCCCTTGTACGGGGTGACGAGCGGGCCCTCGGCACCTTGGTACGCCTTGTCCGCAAGGGTGATGATCCCAGCCTGATCCAGCGCGCGCAGGATGCCCCAGATGCGGGCGGCCGTCAGGTCATGAGCCTTGCCGGGCAGCGCTGCGGACGTCCACAAGATCGTCCCGTCAGGCGAGGCGATGACCTGCACGTTCATCCCGTGCACGCGGTGCTTGCCGGAGTAGTAGGGCCGGTCGGCCTTGATCCGATCGGTGCGGATCAGTGTGCCGTCCAGCACCAGGTAGTGCAGCCCATCCCGCTTGGCCTTCCGCAACGCCGCCGAGAGCTTGGGAGAACGCGCTGACAGCAGCGCCACCGCCTCCTCCACATACCGCCACGCGGTCGTGGTCGATACCCCGAACCCCGCGCCAAGCTCGGTAAATGACTCACCTTTACGCAGGTAGACCAGGACGAGCAGGGCCTGTCGTCCGGGGTTCAGCCGCCGCCAGACCGACCTCATGGACTTACGGTGACGCCGGATCACCCCGGCGACATAGTTCAGGCTCTGATGCGACAAATCGACGGCGGCACGATAGAACAGCACCTGAAGCTCCTGGTTGTGACGGTGGGGATTGTGGTGATCAACCCGTCTACCAGGAGCTTCTTTGCGTCACCAGCCGAATACCAGCATCGCGATCATGCTGTGATCAGGGCATGCGTCCAGGAGGTTGGAAAACGTTCAATGAGCGGCGATTGAGTAGAGGTCGCCGCTTTGCCTAGGGGTGGAGCTGCTGTGCGTGACAGCAAGGACCCTCATGGGCTACAGCTCCGGTTCAGCGCCTCCGAGTGGGTCGCGTTCATCGATGGCGCCAAAGGGGTGAATTCGACTTGCCCTCCGCCGCCTGAACAAAGGCGCCAGCCGAAGAAGAACGCTCGGTCACCTGTGTGGTGATCGGGCGTTCTTCATGTGCATGCAGGGATTGATCACGCCTCCGGCGGGGGACGCCGCTCCGGAATGATGGCCTCACGACCCAGGCCGCGCCGCAACTGGTGCTGGGCGGTCGGGTATGTCCGGTGTGTCGGTGGTTTCAGAGACCGAGCACGTCCGGTGTGGCGGCCAGGGAGCGCCAGCGGGCCGCCGGGTCGTCCACCAGGCGGCGGGCTTCCAGGTCGAGCAGCCCGCCCACACTGGTCATCTCGGCCGCCACCCGCCCGTCGGCGTGCCTGAACTCCTGCGAGATCCTGAACGTCTTCCCCTCGCCCCACACGAACGCGCACGTCACCTCCACCTCGTCGCCGCCGCGCAGTTCGCCGAGGTAGCGGATGGTGTTCTCCAGGGTCACCGGGCCGACGCCCGAGCTTCGCATGTCGTCGACCGAGATGCCCGCCGCGCGCAGGCACTCCCAGCGGGCGTGGTCGCCGTACTGGTGGTAGACAGCGCTGTTGACGTGGCCCTGCGTGTCGAGCTCATAGCCGCGTACGGCGATGCGTACGGAAAAGGTCATGCCCGTTCCTCCAGCCAGGTGTGCGATTTCACGGTGAGATAACGCAGACCGTCGTCGCCGATCTCGATCCAGTCGCCCCTGGCCCACCCACCGGTCGTCTGCGGGGCGAACCCGTGCCGCTGGAACAGGGTCGACGCCTCCTTCTGCGTCAGCCCGCGCCGCCCCCACTCCTCAATGACCCGGGCCGTCCGCTCGTCCTCCCCGGCCTCCTCCTCGCCCAGGGCGGCGGCGAGCTCCTCGAACCCGCGAGCAATCAGCCGGAGCGCGGCCTGCGTACGAGCGACATCCATCTCTCATCGCCTACCAATCGAATCCGATTGCTAACCGATCCTACCTCGCCAGCTCCGCCGGGCGCTCACCGCAAAAGGCCCTTCGCTTCGCTCCGGACGTCTTTTCAGCCCACCCCTTGCCCGATTCGGTGGTTGGCCGTCTGATGCCCACCCGCTCACAATGGCCCTCCGCTTCGCTCCGGACGTCCTTCCAGGCGAGCTGACACTCGCCCGCTGAAGGACCTCGCCACGCTCGGACCGCCTTCCCAAGAACGCTTCGCCGGGGTCGGCTGATTGGAGCGGACTCGGCGGGGCGGGTGCTGGAGATTGGTGTCCTCGACCTCGACGGGGGACGACCCGGTGGCCATCCATGCGATGCCGCTACGCGCCAAGTTCCGAGGAGCCCTGTAGTGAAGAGAGGTGATCATATGAGGCACACCGATGAGGAGATCGAGCGCGCGGCTCTGCGCTTTGAGCAGTTGGCTGACGCCCTGCCCGACAACGTCGAGTTCGACGACGTGTCCGAACTGCGTGCGATCGCCGAGACCTCCGAGCGGGTCCGGGCCGATGAGGCGCGGCTCACCGAGGCGGTGGCGGTTGCGCGCGCCCACGGCCACAGCTGGAACCACATCGCCACCGCGCTCGGTGTCTCCCGGCAAGCCGCCCGGCAGAAGTACGCCGACAAGGTCGCATAACGGCTCTCGTGCTTCATGGAGGCAGAGGTTGTCTCGGTGTGCCACTCCACCTGCGGACGGGCTCACCAGGTCAGCCAGCGCGGCCAGGTGACGTCGATGTCGAGTAGGTCGATGAGGTGCTGCTGGATCTGGCTGGGGATCAGGATCCGGGGTGGATGTGAGTCGTCGGCCGGGATCAGACTGAGTCGGCTCAGGGCCAGGAGGATGGGCGGCAGGGCGGCGGGCCAGCCTGGAGGAAGGTGATGGGCGGTTAGCTGGGTGAGCAACACGGCTGAGCTCAGACGGCAGACACCCGGTCCTCCGCGGGAGCGGAGCGCTTGCCCAGGTTTCGCCAGCCGATGGCGCCCAGAATCGGGAACAGGACCATGATGATCAGCCAGCCCACCTTGGGCAGCATTCGAATGCGTGCCGCAGGGGTCCTGATGCAGTCGACTAGGGCATAGACGTACAACGCCGCGACTACGAGGTAAATCGCGTAGACCAGCACTGACGTCATCGGGTCACCTCGTGTGCCGGGGCGCCTTGCCCGCTTGTGTGCGGCACGGCACGGCCCCACTGGCCATGCATGCTAACAGGCGTCTCAAAGCGGGAGAGAAGCCCTCCTACCGCCTACGGCCCGGAAAAAGGGCAGGGAACGCAGAGCCATCTCGCAGCGTACCCACGCCCGCGGCGCCACCTCGACGGTGGAAGCGGGTCAGTCCGGCCTGGGGCGCGGCGTGCCCGTACAGCACCAGCCGGCTGCCGGGCCCGGTGCAGATGCTTTGGCGTGCCGGCGCATTCGGCACGTGGGCCGCGGTCAGGGCCGCGGTCAGGGGGCGGTCAGGGTCGTCGTGTGGGCGACAGCGTTCGCCAGGACATCAGGGCGGCGATGGCCGAGGCCGCGCCGGCCACTGTGACGACCAGCCCCGGGGCCGCGACTTCGCCCAGCGCGCCTCCGGCTGCGGCGGCCAGGCCCTGCAGCGTCATCGTTCCGGTCAGCAGCAGGCCGAACGCCTGACCGCGGTGCGTCTCGGGCACCGCGTCGAGAAACCTGCGGGCCAGCGCGAGCTGGTAGGCGACGCCGAAACCGGACACTGTCATCAGGATGGCGGCGTATCCCGGTGTAGGGCGCAGCGCGAACCCCAGCAGCGGCAATCCGAGCGCAAGCGCGAGGGGGCCGGCCAGCCGCTCCCGGTCCGCAGGGCGCACCAGGCGGCCGACGATCAGGTTGCCGGCGAACATCCCGGCGGCGACCGCTGCGAACAGCAGACCGGCCGCGTCAGGCGCGCCGACCTGCGCGGCGTACGGGACCAGCACGCCCTCGGCGCCGACCATCAGCGCCGGTGCCAGCCATTGCGCCAGCAGCAGCGCCCGGACCGCAGGCCGGCGCAGCAGCGCCCGGTTCACCTGCCAGGTCTCGCTGATGCCGGCCGAACCGCCGGTGCGGCGGCGTGGGTGGTGGGCCAGGCGCAGTTGCAGCAGGCCTGCCGAGGCCAGGCAGGTCGCGGCGGTGATCCAGAGCGCGCCTGGCGCGCCGACAGCGGCGATCAGCATGCCGCCGGCGGCGAAGCCGAGCACCTGCGTGCCGCCGGCCGCCATGGAGAACACGGCCCGGCCGAGCACATAGCGGTCGCCGTCTAGCAGGTCGGGCAGAAGGGCGGTGCGCGAAGCGGAGGCGACGGCGCTGGGTAAACCCGTGACGAACACGAGCGCCAGCATGGCCGGTACCGGCAGTAGACCGGCCGCGAGCACGGCGCTGACCGCGGTGCGCAGCACCTCGTAGCCGATCATGACGGTGCGCGGGGGCCAGCGGTCGGCGAAAGCCAGCAGCAGCGTGCCGCCCAGGGCATAGGGCAGGAAGCCTGCCGCATACGCCAGCGCCGACATCAGCGGCGACCCGGTTGCCGCGTAGACGGTCACGGACAGTGCGAGCATCCGCACCGTCTCGCCGATCAGGAAGAGCGTGTAGCTGCCGAACAGCACGCGGAACTGGCCCACAGCGAACACCTCGCGGTAGGTGGCCGGGCGTGGCTCGACGGACGTGGTGGTCATGGCCGACAGCATCACGGCAGCCCGGCCACGGTGACTATGCTTTCGCGTGGAGGCAAAACATGCTGGCCATCGAGGTGGGACCCGTCGACGTGGCGCGTACCCGCTACGCGATCTCGCCGTTGGGCGAGGCGATGCAGGCGCTGCGCGTCGCAGCCGGCGTCCAGGCCGCCGGCCCGCTCCGGCCGTGGGCCGAGCGCATCGCGCCCCGGTACGAGCAGCTGCGCCGGCAGGTGCCCACAGTCGGGGCGCTGACGGCGCTGTTTCGCCGCGGCGGCTACAATGCCGACTTCATCCATCCGCCGCCGTCGGGCTCCGGTGGCGACTTCGCCGCTGAGCTGGCCGCCGTGCGCGCAACGCCGCTGCGCCGTGCACGCCTGGAACTGGCCCGCAACCTGGCGGGACTGCGGACGCCGCCACGCTACGTGCAGCGCATCCTCGACGCGCCGGACGTGGTCACCCGGCTCGCCGATGCGCTCGAGGCGAGCTGGCAGGCGCTGGTCGAGCCGGACTGGCCGCGGCTGCGGGCGGTGCTGGAGCGTGACCTGGTCCGCCGCGCCGGGTACCTGGCGATGTCCGGCTGGGCGGCAGCGCTGTCCGATCTCGACCCGCGGGTGAGCTGGCGCTCCGAGGGGCAGGCCGGGACCATCGAGGTGCGCACGGGCTCGCGTACCGAATGGGACCGGCACCGGCTGGCCGGCAAGGGCCTGCTGCTGATGCCGACGGTGTTCGGCACTCTGATCAGCTATGTCGAGCCGCCATGGCCCTACGCCCTGGTCTATCCCGCCCAGGGCATCGCGGACCTGCTCGGCCCTGTGGCGCGTACACCGGGCGGTGAGGCCCTGAGCCGGCTGGTCGGCCCGCGCCGCGCGGACGTGCTGCGCGCGCTGGACGTGCCTGCGACGACGACGCAGCTGGTCGCCCAGCTCGGCCTGAGCCTAGGCACCGTCGGCAGTCATCTGGCGGTGCTGCGCGATGCCGGCCTGGTCACCCGCACCCGCGCCGGCCGGGCCGTCCACTACGAGCACACGCCGCTGGGCGCGGCCCTGGCGGACAGCTGAACGCCACCGGGCGGCCCACCTGGCCGCCCGAGGCCGGCACCTCCCAGCGCGCTCCGGCCGGTCGGCAGCCCTGAATCCCCGTGTACGCCGGGGATTCTGTCGGTGGCACCGGCTACCTTCTTGTCCGAACACCTGTGCGATAGGAGGGCCACATGATTGCCGCTGAGCAATTCGAGCGTGCTGCTGTGCTAGGGGTCGCCGTGGCGGAGGAGATGCGGCGGTTGCTGAGACTCCACGCGGTTCCGGCCGAGGAGGCGGGTGACGGCACCGTCTTGGTCGACGTTCCCTACCCGGACGCCGCCGTGGTGGTGGCCGTGCTCGACGTGGCCGCCGACTGTTTCGGCGAACGGGGCGGCTCGGTCGAGGAGACCCGCCAGGCCGCCCTGGAGACGGTCTTACAGCTGGCGGGCTTCGACGACGATTCCCAGCTCAACCTCGCCGAGGTCAGGGGGCCGGGCGGACGAGACCGTGGCGGTACGCGTATGTGACGGCCTGCGCGCGGTCCCTCAGGCGGGCCTTGGCGAAGAGATTGTTGATGTGGGTCTTGACGGTGGCTTCGCTGATGAAGAGCCGGGCGGCGATCTCGCTGTTCGACAGGCCGTCGGCGATGAGCCGCAGCACGTCGACCTCGCGTGGCGTCAGGCCGTCGCGCGCGCCGGCGAGCACTTCGTCGCCGGTGCTCGTTGTGGTGTCCGCGCTGCCGGGAGGGTGCTGTTCGATTGTCGCGTCCAGCCTGCCAAGGGGCGGTGTGGGAGGCTGCCGGAGAGCGGCGGGGCCATTGGCGAGATCAGGTTGTTCGTGCGGATCGGGATCAGGTCCCTCACCCGGTGGTCGGCCGCCATCGGGAGTAGTCCGGTCCGGCGGGTCGCCCCAGGGCCGACTGTCGTCAGGAGCTGTCATGGCGTCGAGGAGGCGGCGTTGGACAGTTGGATCGAGCTGGGCGTTGCCGCGTACGACGGTGGCGATGGCCTTGGCGATCTCGTCCGAGTCCGCGCTCTTGGTGAGGAAGCCGCGTGCTCCCGCCCTGAGCGCGGCGAACACCGACTCGTCGTCCGAATACGTCGTGAGCACCACCACTTGGGTGCCCGGGTGTTCGGCGCGGATGCGGCGGGTGGCCTCGACGCCGTCCATGCGCGGCATCCGGAGGTCCATCAGCGCTACGTCGGGCCGCTGCTCCGCGACCAGGTGGAGGGCCGCCTCGCCATCCCCTGCCGAACCGACCACCTCGATCCCCGGCAGGAGGCCGAGCAGCAGGACCAGCCCCTCACGGACGACGGCCTGGTCATCGACGACCACGACCGTGACGCTCATGATCCGGTCACCGCGGCCCACCGGGCGAGCCTGGCGGGGCTGTTGGACGTGAGGGAAGCCATGCGGAAACCCCGCAGGCGGACGCGGAAGCCGCCGTTCGTCTCACCTGGGTTCATGCCGGGACCCACAAATGGACTTGGAAACCGTCAGTAGTCTCGCCCGCTGACAGGGTGCCGCCGAGAAGCTCGGCTCGTTCGCGCATGCCCATGAGGCCATATCCTCCCCCAGGTGTGCCCGGCTCGGCGCTGGCGGGGTTGGTGATGCGCAGGTCGCATGAGCCGGGCTCGTACACCAGCCTGACCGTGGCCGGAGAGCCGGGCGCGTGCCGCCGTACGTTCGTCAGAGCCTCCTGGGCCGTGCGCAGCAGGGCGAGCTCTGTCTCCGGGGGCAGGCGGTGCTCCGCGCCCGAGATGTGCAGCGTGCACGCCCGGTCAGTGGTCGCCTGGAAATCCTCCGCCAGCGTTCGCAGCGCCTGCGGAAGGGCGGGGGAGTCTTCGCGCAGGGCCGACACCGCCCGCCGGGCCTCCTCCAGCCCGGATTTGGCCAGGTCGCGCGCGCGGACCACACGGTCGAGTGCTTCGTCGGTTTTGTCCGCGCGGAGCAGCAGCTTGGCGCCCTCCAGGTGCACGAGCTGCGCCGACAGCGAGTGGGCAAGGATGTCGTGGATCTCTCTGGCGATCCGCGCCCGTTCGGCGAGTACGGCCTCGCGGGCTTCGGCGGCTCTGGCCGCCCGGCGTTCCCTGACCGAGTACGCCACCAGGAATATCAGGCAGGCGCTGAGGATGAGGCTGAGATCGCGATCCAGCCGGCCGGAGATCGCCCCCTCCGCGAGCAGCCCGCCGATGGCCAGAAGCCCGATCGGCGCCGAGTGGCGCAGCGGCAGCCGGACCGCGGCTATGCCGAGGCAGTAGAGCAGTACGGCGAGCGCCGGACCGCCGTCGACCACCGCGTCGAGGATGATCGCGAGAGCGACCGACAAGCCGAGCGCGATCGCCATGACAGGCACCCGGGACGTGGTCGTCGCGGTAGACGCTCGGGACGTGATCGTTCTGATGGGCCAGCGGGACGCGATCGTCATGCGGGACACGCGGGACATGATCGCTCTGACCAGTACGCCGAATGCGATGCCTTTTTGCGACACGCTGACGGGCTCGGACGGGCGCGACACCTCGTGGTCCAGCGGTGGTCGGGGCATCACTTGGTCCTGAGATGGTCGGGACGCCGCTCGGTCTGGCCGAGGTCGGGGTTGCGGTTGGGGTGGTGAGGGGCGTGGTGCCTTGTGGTTCTGTCGGAGTGTGGATGTCTTGCGGGTCAGGGGGAGTTGGACGATGAGCAGGATGATCACTATGGCCGAGGTCAGTGCGGTGACCGTCAGGCTGGTGCCGGTCAAACCGAGCGTGGGCTTGGCCCGTATTTGTGCCCATACGAACACCACGATCGCCCCCACCCGCAGTACGAAGGGGACGATCTTTGACGGGTCGGGCATCACTCCACGAAGTTATCCGCCCGCACGGTCGTAGCGGAAAGAGCGCGGCCGCGACGGGCGACGAGGAGGGCCTGGGTGCCGATGGTCAGGCCGATGAAGAACAGGAGACCGGAGGTCGTGACGGGCAGACCGAGGGCGGCGCCGGCGAAGTAGAGGCCCACGCGGCTCGCGAGCGAGGCCAGCCACGCCAGAACGGTCAAGGGGGTGGCTTTCGACCAGGTCACTCCGGCCTCGTCCATCCAGACGCGCACGGTCGCGGCACGGATGGCGCCGAAGACCACGGCGGCGACGGCCTCCATGGCCCCGAGGGCCAGGCTGAGGGCCAGGTGGTCACCGTCGATGAGGCCGCCGGTGAATATGCCCAGCACGATCAGGGCAGCGGAAACGTAGACGATGCCGTTTCTGGCCGTTGGGCGGGTCTTCATCTGGCGATAAACGATGAAGACGGCGGCGGCGAGGATGAGCAGGGCGCTCTGTGTGGGCTCCATGGGCTTGACGGTAGGGAGGAAGGATGTGGCTGCGGATCGGACTGGGGGTTGAGCCGTGGATCTCCACCCTGGGGTGGAGGCACCTCCGCCGGATAGGTGGTGTACGGGCGCAGCAGGAAACACGCCCGCACACCACGATCACCCGGCCCCGGATCACCCGGCCCCGGATCACCCGGTCCAGAATCGGGTGGGTGACCGCGGTAGGGCGGCCTGGATCGGGCGGCTCCGCCTCACGCGGTCTCGTGGTTACCCGGTTCTGTGATCACGTGGCCCTGAATCGAGCGGGGTCACCGCGATCAGGCGGTTCCGAATCACGTGGCCCCGAAACGAGCGGGGTCACCGCGATCACAGGGTCGCGAGTCACGCGCACCCGAATCGGGCGGTCCCGAATCGGGTGGGTGACTGCGATCAGGCGGTTCCGTGATCACGTGGTCCTGTGGTCGCCTAGCGCCGTGAGTCGCGTCGTGATCATCGCAGTATCGAGTACAGCGCCGACGTGAGTGAGGCCTGGGAGTCGTCCTGGTCGATGGACCACATCATCGACCCGCCCAGCCCCTTGAGCCGGATGTAGGCCGCCTTCTGCAGCATCACCTTCGGATCGTCGTACGACCAGAACTCGTTCCCGTCGTACAGCCACAACGTCCCCGTGCGCAGGTCCCGATACCGCTTGCCGGGCTTGGTCACCAGGTCCTTGTAGTCCTCCGTCCCCGGCCCCCACTTGCCGGGTGCCGGTCCGGTGGCGGGCTTGTAGAGGCCGTCGCCGCCGGCCGTCACCCCGGTCCAGCCCTGGCCGTACGCGGGGACACCGACCACGATCTTGCCGGCGGGCGCGCCGCGGGACAGGTAGTCGCGTACGGTCTGGTCGACGCTGTAGCGGATCGGGTTCGGGTCGCGGCGGTCCGGCAGGAGGTTGCCGTTGTGGCCCGTCTGGAGCTCCCAGTTGCCCCGCAGGTCGTACCCCTGGACGGTGGCGAAGTCGAGTTGCCGGAATACCTGCCGCACCTCGTACCCGGCGTCGATCTTGGTGGCTGCGGCCGGTAGGAAGGCCGTCAGCTGTGACGACGCGGAGAACGCCCGCAGTCGCGAGCGCAGTTCCGCTGTGAAGAGGGTGAAGTTCCGCTTGTCCTCGGGCCTGATGACGTTGCCGTCGGCGCCGGACGAGCCGGGCCACTCCCAGTCGAGGTCGATGCCGTCGAACACCCCGGCCCCGGCACCCGCCGCCAGTCCCGGCAGGTCGCCGCGCAGCCACAGGTCGACGCATGACTGTGCCAGCTCGGCGCGGGACTCGGGGGTGAGTACGGCGTCGGAGAAGTAGCGGGAGCCGGTCCAGCCGCCCAGCGAGATCAGCACCTTCAACCCCGGATGCTTGGCTTTGAGCTTGCGCAGCTGGTTGAGGTTGCCGTTCAGGGCCTGCCCGGGCGCGTCGGCCACGCCGTCCACGCTCTGTTCGGCGGGTACCGGGCGCTGCCAGTCCGCCCACGGGTCGGCCGAGTAACAGGCGCCCTCCGCGTTGACGAAGCCGAAGGCGTAGTTGAGGTGCGTCAGCTTGGCGGCGGCGCCGCTGGCCTCGACGTCCTTGACGTGGTAGTTGCGGCCGTAGACGCCCCACTGGATGAAATAGGCGACGCGCTTGAAGCCGGTATGGGCCTCGGCGGGTACCGCCACCGCCGGGAGGACCAAAAGGAGGGAGAGAGCGAGCAGGATCTTCTTCTTCACCGGGCGTCTCCAGATAGGAAACTTTCCTATTAGTTTTCCGGATCGTAGAGCCGCTGGATCGGGCAGTCAATGGCAGCGGGCAGACTGGAGGCGTGCCATCCACCCTGCCCGACGGCGACGCCGCGCCCTCGTCCGGCGACCTGCCCGAGAGCGCGCTGCGCGGCCTCGGTGAGCGTCCGTTCGGCTTCTACGTGCACGTCCCGTTCTGCGTGACCCGCTGCGGTTACTGCGACTTCAACACCTACACCGCCGCCGAGCTGGGGCCCGGTGCTTCGCATCGCGACTACGCCGACACAGCCATCGAGGAGGTACGGCTGGCACGACGCGTCCTCGGTGACGTGGAGCTCCCGGTCGAGACGGTGTTCTTCGGCGGTGGCACGCCCACCCTGCTGCCCGCGGAGGACCTGGGCCGGATCCTCGGTGCGATCGATGCGGAGTTCGGGCTCAAGGCGGGCGCCGAGGTGACCACGGAGGCCAACCCCGAGTCGGTCGACCCGGCCTACCTCGGCCGGCTGCTGGACGGCGGCTTCAACCGGGTCAGCTTCGGCATGCAGAGCGCCAGGGAGCACGTGCTCAAGGTGCTCGACCGGCAGCACACACCAGGCCGGGCGGCGCAGGCCGTACAAGAAGCGAAGAAGGCGGGCTTCGAGCACGTCAACCTGGATCTGATCTACAGCACGCCCGGAGAGTCCGACGACGACTGGCGGGCGTCGCTGGAGGCGGCGATCGCCGCCGAGCCCGACCACGTCTCCGCCTACTCGTTGATCGTGGAGGAGGGCACGCGGCTGGCCGCAAGGATCAGGCGCGGCGAGCTGCCGATGCCCGACGACGACGTGGCCGCCGACCGCTACCAGATCGCCGACACGCTGCTGGCGGAGGCCGGGTTCCGCTGGTACGAGGTGTCCAACTGGGCCACCGACGACGACGCGCGGTGCCGGCACAACCTGCTCTACTGGACCGGCGGCGACTGGTGGGCCGCCGGCCCCGGCGCGCACAGCCACGTGGGCGGCACCCGCTGGTGGAACGTCAAGCACCCAGCCGCCTACGCGCAGCGCCTGGCCGCGGGCACCTCACCCGCGCACGCGCGCGAAGTGCTCGCGGACGACGACCGCGACGCCGAGCGGCTGATGCTGGAGCTCCGGCTGTCGTCCGGCTATCCGCTCGCCGACGTCGCTCCGGGCGCGCGTACGGCCGTCGCGGCGGCGCTGGGCGGCGGGCTGCTGGAGCCGGAGCCGTTCAAGGCGGGCCGGTTGGTCCTCACCTTGCGCGGGCGGCTTCTGGCCGACGCCCTGGTGCGCGATCTGCTGGGCTGAGACCGATGTTCAGCTGACCATGCGGATGGAGATCGGGTAGCGGTAGTTCTCGCCCTTGTTGGCGGCGAGGGCGGCCTGGATGTGGAAGATCAGCGACACGATCCAGATGATCGGGAACAGGAAGATCCCGATGATGATGATGGTGAGCGCGCCCGCGATGATGTAGCCGATGAACATCGTGATCTGGAAGTTCAGCGCCTCGGCCGACTGGTCGCGGACATAGGGTGACTCGTCCCGCTTCATCAGGTAGATGATCAGCGGACCGATCCACGAGACGAGCAGGCCGAGCAGGTGGGCCAGCATGGCCATCGTGGTGTCGTCGCTGCCCGGACGCGGACCGTAGACGCCGGGGACGTGCGGCGGACGCTGCTGCGGGCCCGCGTAGCCGTATCCGGGCTGCTGATAGCCGGGCGGCGGCGTGGGCGGCTGCCCGTAGCCATAACCGGGCTGCGGCCCGGACCCGGGAACGCCCTGCGGCCCAGAGCCATAACCGGGACCGGCACCATAGCCGGGACCGGCGCCGGATCCAGGGTCGGGGCCATAGCCAGGTCCGGCACCAGAGCCAGGCTGAGGACCATAACCGGGCGCGGGACCAGACCCAGGACCGGCACCATAACCGGGCTGGGCGCCATATCCGGGCTGAGCCCCGTACCCAGGCTGAGCGCCGTACCCAGGCTGCGACCCGTCCCCCGGCTGCGAGCCGGGCTGAGCGCCATAGCCCGGTTGCGGGGGTTCGGGGTTGATGTCCGACTGCGAGATGCGCCGCGTGGCGTCGTCGTCCGACGGTGGCTGCGGGGGATCCTGGCTCATGACGCCTCCGTAACGAAGTCGATCAGTTCCTCGACCCGGCCGAGCAGCTCGGGCTCCAAGTCTGTGTAAGCCGACACGGCGCCGAGGATCCGCCGCCACGCGTCGGCCGGCTCCACCCGCCAGCCCAGGGCGGCGATCACGCCTTCCTTCCACGGCACCCCGCGCGGTACGTCCGGCCAGGCCGGGATCCGTACCACGGAGGGCTTGACCGCCTGCCAGATGTCCACGTACGGATGCCCCACGACGAGCACGTGGGGCGAGGTCACCTGAGCGGCGATCCGGCTCTCCTTGGAGCCCGGGACGAGATGGTCGACCAACACGCCCAGCCTACGTCCCGGCGAAGGGCCGAACTCGGCCACGATCGCGGGCAGGTCGTCGACGCCCTCCAGGTACTCGACCACGACGCCCTCCACCCGGAGGTCGTGGCCCCAGATCTTCTCCACGAGGGCGGCGTCGTGCACGCCTTCCACGTAGATGCGGCTCTCCTTGGCCACCCTGGCCCGCAGCCCTTCCACGGCTATCGAGCCGGACGCGGTACGCCTGGGCCCGGCGGCGTCCGTGGCGGCCGGCCGTATGAGCGTCACGACCTTGCCGTCCAGCAGGAACGCGGCGGGCGCGAACGGGAACAGGCGGCGTTTGCCGAAGCGATCCTCCAGCGTGACGGCCTCCTTGTCGCAGGCCACCACGGCGCCGCAGAAGCCGCTCTCGGCGTCCTCCACGACCAGATCGAGTTCGGCGGGCACCTGCGGGATCTTGCCCTTGCCCGGCCGCCGCCAATTCCCCGCGAGAACATCACCCTCGTACACACGGGGACCGTAGCAAATCACCCGCCCGACGCAAGGCGCTTACGGTGAGAGCTGCGGCGGGTCACGATCATGATCGTCGTGATGATGGCGGCCAGCACGCCCAACCCCGGGATCACCACCAGCGCCGCCACGCCGCCGACCAGGCCGCCCGCGGAGGCCACGAGGTCGCGGCCGACGCCGAAGCGCGCGCCCGTCTGCTCCTGGGTCGCGCAGGTGAGCTGGTAGTCGCCCTTGGCCGGCGCGTTGACCACGACGATGAGCTGCCACTTGGTGGCGCCCTCGGAGACGCTCTCGGTGCCGGTGACCTTGGCGAGCTTGGCCTGGCCGGAGCCGCCGTCGATCCGGCACGTGTAGTGGACCTGGTTCGTACTGGACAGGTACACCGCCGGCTTGTCAGCCGGGTCCAGCGGCACGGTGACGCTCTCGCCCGCCGCGAACGTCTTGGACGGAGCCGCCGCGGTCACCGTGGTGAAGACACCGCCCACGAACAGTCCCACCCCGGCCAGCACGCTGAGCAGGGCCAGTCCCCAGGCGACCGCGATCCACCGCATCCGCGGCCTGATCTGCTTCGGGTCCACCTGCGGGCCGAACCGCTGCGGCTGCCCGTAGGGTCCTGGCTGGTACGGCTGCCCGTAGGGGCCGGTCTGGTAGGGCTGCTGGCCATATTGAGGCTGGCCATACTGAGGTTGAGCGTATTGCGGCTGACCGTATGGGGGCGGCGGCGGAGGGCCGTACTGGGGAGGCTGACCCTGGTACGGACCCTGGCCCGGCGGCGGACCGTAGGAGGGGGGCTGGGAATCGTCGGTCATATCGGCCAGTGTGAGCCCTATGGGCGGCCACTCGCTAGCACCGGCGTTATCGCACCTTGTGGGCGGGAGCCGTACACTTGGCACTCGGGAACACAGAGTGCTAGACCTGTCGTTTCTTGAAAGGCACAGGTAGGAGGTGAGCGCGTGCTCGACGATAGAAAGCTGGCGGTGCTCCGCGCCATTGTCGAAGACTACGTGTCCACCAACGAGCCGGTGGGCTCCAGGGCCCTCGCCGAACGCCACAACCTGAAGGTCTCCCCGGCGACGGTCAGGAACGACATGGCCGCGCTGGAGGAGGAGGGCTACATCACCCAGCCGCACACCAGCGCGGGGCGCGTGCCGACGGACAAGGGCTATCGCCTGTTCGTCGACCGGCTCTCGCAGGTCAAGCCGCTCTCCGGGGCGGAGCGCCGGGCGATCGAGACGTTCCTCGCGGGCGCGGTCGACCTCGACGACGTGGTCACCCGCACGGTGCGGCTGCTCGCGCAGCTCACCAGGCAGGTCGCGGTCGTGCAATACCCGACGCTGACCCGCTCGACGGTCCGGCACGTCGAGCTCGTGCCGTTGCACGACCGGCGGATCATGCTCGTGTTGATCACCAACACGGGCCGCGTCGAGCAGCGAGTGGTCGAGCTGCCCGAGGTGGTGGAGGACACCCGCATCGCGCACCTGCGTGCGGTGCTCAACGCCTGCCTCGACGGCTGCGGCCTGGTCAACGTGCCCGAGCTGGTCGCCGACCTGCCGGAGCGGCTGCCCGTCGAGGACCGCCCGGTGGTGGCCACGATCCTGTCGGTGCTGCTCGAGACGCTCGTCGAGCGCCACGACGAGAAGATCGTGTTCGCCGGTGCGGCCAACCTCGCCGGGGCCGACTTCTCGACCGGGCTGCGCGACGTGCTCGAAGCACTGGAGGAGCAGGTCGTGCTCATGCGGCTGCTCGGCGAGACTTCCACAGACACCCCGTCCACGCTCACCGTGCGCATCGGTTCGGAGAACCCGTTCCTCCGTGGCACGTCGATCGTCGCAACCGGATACGGTTCTGGTGACAACGAACTGGCCCGGCTCGGCGTGCTGGGTCCCACGAGGATGGACTACCCCGTGACGATGGGCGCCGTGCGCGCGGTGGCACGCTACGTCAGCCAAATCCTGGCTGCATCATAAGAGGTCGATAAGTGGCAAACAGCGACTACTACGCCACCCTCGGGGTGCGCCGTGACGCTAGTCAGGAAGAGATCAAGAAGGCCTACCGCAGGCTGGCCCGCGAACTCCACCCCGACGTGAATCCGGACCCCACGACCCAGGAGCGGTTCAAGGAGATCACGCAGGCCTACGAGGTCCTGTCCGACGCCAACAAGCGTCAGATGTACGACCTGGGCGCCGACCCCTTCGGCGGCGCGGCGGCCGGCCAGGGCGCGGCCGGCTTCGGCGCGGGCTTCCCGTTCAGCGACATCATGGACGCCTTCTTCGGTACGGCCGGCGGCGCCCGCGGGCCCCGCTCGCGGGCCAGGAGAGGGCGCAACGCGACCATCCGCGTCGAGCTCGACCTGCGCGAGACCGCGTTCGGCACCACTCGCGAGCTGGTCGTCGACACGGCCGTGCTCTGCGAGGTCTGCCAGGGCGCGGGTGCCGCGTCCGGCACCCACCCCGACACCTGTGACATGTGCAACGGGCGTGGCGAGATCTCCCAGGTCACCCGGTCGTTCCTGGGCCAGGTCATGACCTCCAGGCCATGCCCCCAGTGTGGCGGCTTCGGGACGATCATCCGGCACCCGTGCCAGGAGTGCTCGGGTGACGGCCGGGTGCGCACCCGTCGTACGATCAAGGTCCGCATCCCCGCGGGCGTCGAGGACGGCACGCACATCCAGCTCGCCGGCGAGGGCGAGATCGGCCCCGGCGGCGGCCCGCCCGGAGACCTCTTCCTGGAGATCGTCGAGCGCCCGCACGAGATCTTCGAGCGGCGCGGCGACGACCTGCACTGCACGGTCCAGCTCCCGATGACGGCCGCCGCGCTCGGCACCAACCTCGCCGTGGAGACGCTCGACGGCTCCGAGGAGGTCGACGTGCGGCCGGGCACGCAGTCGGGCCAGGTCATCACGATGTACGGCAGGGGCGTGCAGCGGCTCAACGAGACGGGCCGCGGCGACCTGCTCATCCACGTCAACGTGGAGACTCCGCTCCGGCTCGACCAGGCGCAGGAGGACCTGCTGCGCGAGCTGGCCAAGCAGCGTGGCGAGGAGCGGCCGCCCGGTAAGTTCGCCCCCGGGCAGCAGGGGTTCTTCTCGCGGCTGAGAGACGCCTTCAACGGCCGCTGACCCGTCGGGGCACCAGCAGCTTGCGCGGGAGGGCCACCCGGGCGGTGATGCCGTGTGGCGGCGATTCGTCGAGCCACACGCGCGCGCCGAGCCGCTCGGCGAGCCTGCCGACCACGTAGTGGCCGAGATAACGGGTGGGAGCGGCGAAGAAGCGCCGCTCGCCGCGTAGCCGGGCGTTGGCGGCGGCGCGCTCTCCCTCGGTCATGCCCACGCCCTGGTCGACGATCGCGATGTGACACTCGCCCTCCCGGGTGCTGGCCCGGATCTCCACCTCGGTGTCGGGGGCCGAGCAGGTCAGCGCGTTGTCGACCAGCTCGGTCACCAGGTGCGCGATCTCGGCGACGACCGTGCCCCTGACCAGCGCGTCGTCGACGTCGCCCAGCACCGCGCGGCCCGACCCGGCCGCGGTCAGCGCCGAGCGGAGCACATCGCGTACGGTGACGGGATCGGGCGGGCGGCCGGCGGCGGGACGATGAGGCCCCTCCGATCCGGGCTCCGTCAGGTCGGGGGCCTTGCCGGCGAGCCGGCGCGGCGCCGAACGGGCGATCGTGGCAGGGACGGTGAGCAGGACGGTCAGCCGGGCCTTCAGCGCGCACGGCCAGCGCCGCGCGCGACGGGTGTCCCTGGACGGAACGGTCATCGCGCTGACCCCTCGTAGAGTGACGTCAGGAAGGTGCGATCGCGGCCAACCTTAATCGTTTTGTTATCCCTTGACTACTCAACGTGAAAATCTTTGAGGTGATCGCCGGTGACCGTGCCGGTATTCCTGGCCCCCGGCCTCGCCGACCTCGGCGGGCCGGAGCTGGTCCTCGACGGCCCCGAAGGGCGCCACGCGGCCTCCGTCCGGCGCCTGCGCGCGGGCGAGCGGATCGACCTGACGGACGGAGCCGGTGCCGTCACCGAGTGCGTGGTGCGGGAGGCGCTGAAGGACGCGCTCAAACTGGACGTGCTCGGCCGCTACGAGGTGCCGCCGCCCGAGCCCCGGCTGGTCGTCGTCCAGGGGCTGCCCAAGGGCGACAGGGGCGAGCTGGCCGTCGAGATGATGACCGAGGCGGGCGTCGACGTGATCGTGCCCTGGGCGGCGGCTCGCAGCGTCACCCAGTGGAAGGGCGACAGGGCGGCCAAGTCGCTGGCCAAGTGGCGTTCGACGGCCCGCGAGGCGGGCAAGCAGGCGCGCAGGTTCCACCTGCCGGAGGTGGCCGAGCCGGTGTCCACGGCCGGGGTCGAGGCCCTGCTCGGTGGGGCGGCGCTCGGGCTGGTGCTGCACGAGGAGGCGGCCGAGCCGCTGTCGGGCGTGGCGTTGCCGGCCGGGGGCGACATCGTCGTCGTGGTGGGGCCCGAGGGGGGTGTCTCGGACGAGGAGCTGGCCGGGTTCAGGGCGGCGAAGGCGGTGCCGGTGCTGCTCGGCCCGACGGTGCTGCGTACCTCGACGGCGGGGGTGGCGGCGGCGGCCGTGCTCCTGGCCCGGACCGGTCGCTGGTGAGGCCGCACGCACGGGCCGGGCGAGAGTGAGGTCGCCAAAACGGACCGGACGCTGGTGAAGCTGCTCGCCGGGCTCTCAGTCGCTCACGGGGTGGAGACAGGGGTGTCGCCGAGCTGGCTGGCGAAGGTGTTCGGCGTCGCGTCGAGGTCGTCGGGCGGGCACTCCTCGGCCGGGCAGGTCGCGGCGGGCGTGCTCGGCTCCGACGCGGACGGCGTGGGCGTCGGGGTGGGTGTCGCCTCGTCCGTGGGGCAGTCCTCCGGCGGCTGCTCCTCGGTGGGGGTCGGGCACTTGGTCGGCGTGGAGGTCGGTGTCGGCGTCGCCTTGGGCGTCGGCTTGCTGGTGGACCTGGCGGTCTCCGAGGCGGGCAAGGGCGCGGAGGTGACGGGGTCGGGCACCACGGCCGGGGGATCGTCCGGCGGCCGGGTCGGCTTGGGCGAGGCCGGCCGGCTGGTCGAGGAGTTGGCCGGCGGCTTGGACGTGGAGTTGCCCAAGGGCTCGATGGTGTCCTGCTGCATGACCTTGTGCCGCAGGTCGGGGACGACCATCACGATCGTGCCCGCCACCAGCACCGCGCTGGCGGCGGCGGCGCCTGCTCGCCACCAGAACAGGTTGCGCACCCCGCGCCGCTCGATGCGGGCGCGGATGATCTCCAGTCCTTCCGGCGAAGGCACGACCGTGTCCGCCTCCGCGCGGAGCACACGGCGCAGGACGTCGCCGTACTCGTCGGGGGACTGGGTCATGACATTTTCTCCAGGACGGATCGCAAGGCGGCCATGCCACGAGCTGTGTGGCTCTTGACCGCACCCTTGCTGATGCCCATGGCGTGGGCGATCTCAGCCTCGGACAGATCACCGTAGTAGCGAAGGACGAGTGCCTCTCTCTGACGTGTTGGCAGGGACCTT
The DNA here is from genome assembly GCF_018603905.1 of Nonomuraea sp. NEAU-A123. Taxonomy (GTDB): domain Bacteria; phylum Actinomycetota; class Actinomycetes; order Streptosporangiales; family Streptosporangiaceae; genus Nonomuraea. The sequence continues at coordinate 402,980 of NZ_JAHFZZ010000008.1, read as the reverse complement.
AGCGCTTCGATGACGGCGGTGCGTTCGAGCTCGCCGATCGCGCCGTTCTCGGCGCTCGGAGCATCGGGCAGGCCCTTGGGCGCGTACTTCTCGACGACCGCGCGGTGACGCAGCACGGAACGGGACCGGTTGACGACGGATTGCCGCAGGTAGGCAAGTGCTTTGTCGGGATCGCGCAGTCTACGCCAGGCGCCATGGATGGCGACGAACGTGTCCTGCACGACTTCTTCCGCGGTTGCCATGTCACGCACCAGCAACACGGCGAGACGAACTAATGACCGAAAATGCGCGCTGTAAAGCGCGGTCACGGCCATGTCGGCGTCCCACCCGACCGGCACCGCCCCCAGCGACCTGTCGGCCAAGAGGGTTTCGGTGGTCACATCATTGGGACGCGCGGCCTTCCCAGAGGGTTTACGCTCTTGCGGTTCCTTAGGGGGCATTACCCAGTCGTGTCCTCGCCAGGTGGCCTCGCCCGACCCTGAATCGTCTTATTTTTCGGCAGTCTTGCACACTAACCCTAACCGCGAGGATCTTCAGAAGCACGGCACGGCGGATTACCGATTCGCAACGGAGACAGGGGGTTCCGTCCGATCTAGGATCAAGGCAGAATGTCGCGCCGCTCACCGCACGGCAACACCGCCCCTGAAGACCCGTGGGGGTGGCTCAAGGACGTTGCCGCCATAGTGACGCCGCTCTGGGCCTTCCTGGGGGCTGTCGCGACGCCGCTGCTGGAGATCGGGCTCGGGGCGTTCATCGCGGCCGTCGTGCCGATCGTGATCCTGACCGTTCTCGTGGTGGTGGTCCAGCGCGGTGTCCCGCTCGGCCGTATCGGGGATGCCGTGGTCTGGCTCGGCACGAAGCTCAGGCCGTTTTTCGGCGGGGTGTGGAAGCTGATCGTGTCGCCCGTCAAGCGCATCGCGAAGGGGGTCAGGAAGCGGGCGGACCCTCTGACGGCGGGCGTGCTCGGATTCGTCGCCGGGGTGCTCGCGGTCGTGCTCGCGCTGGCCGGTACCTCGGCAGTGCGGCTCGGGGTGGGCTGGGTGACCTCCAGCCCCTGTGACCAGCCGCTGGAGCTGCGCCTGCTCACCTCGGCCGAGAACGTGGCGGCACTGGAGGAGGCGGGCCGCCGCTACGCCCGCGAGAGCGCCGACCTGCGCGGCTGCCCGTACGTGCGGTTCTCCGTGACGCATCAGCCGCCGCTCGTCACTATGTCCCGGGCGGCCAACAGGGACTGGAACGATCCCGCCTCCTGGAACGGCGACGACTACCGCGCGCTGATCGCGGTCCACCCCGACATCTGGATCGCCTCCAGCACGGCCACCGCGGATTACCTCGGCCGGGCCTTCGCCAACCTCGGGCAGGTCAAGTTCGACAGGATGTCTCCGGTGGCCACCTCCGCCCTGGTGGTCGCGTTCACGCCCGCGCTGGAGCGGAAGCGGGGCACGCAGTCCCTGCCCGCGAGCCTGCCCGACATGCGGAAATGGCTGAAGAGCGTCGGGGCGCCCCTGGCCAGGCCGCGCGCCGACCTGTCGGAGATCGGGCTCATCGCGAGCAGCGGGCTCTACGGCCCCGACACCTCGCAGGACATCTCCGACGAGATCGCCTACACCCCACCTGACCTGCCGCTCTCCGACGCCACCGGCCTCCTCTGTCACGCTCGCGACCACTTCGACGCCAAGAAGAAGGAATTGCTGGCCATGATCGTGCCCGAGCACCTTGTCTACGCGGTCAACAAGCGTCAGAGCCTGGGCGCCTGCGGCCCGGGCCGGCAGGGCCCGAACCTGTCCTGGTACCCGCTCACCGAACTGCCCGCCCTCAGCTACCCGTTCGTCCGGCTGAAGTGGGCCAACCAGTGGAACGCCCGGCGTGAGCAGGCGGTGATCGACTTCCATGACTGGCTCGCCCAGGACAAGCTCTCCGAGTACGGCTACCGCGACCTGGCGGGTGTGTTCCACCGCAACGAGCCCATGCCGCTCGGCAGGACACTGCCATCGCGGAAGGCGGACCGCGTCGCATCGGCCAAGGACGATCCGGGCGACCCGATCGGCAATCTGATCGACCGCCTCGGCAAGGCGCACCCGCAGACTTCGCTGCTCCTGCTGGTCGACGAGTCGGGCTCGATGGACAACCCGATCACGGGCGGCACCGCGCTGCAGACGGCCAGTTCCGGGGCCAAGACCCTGCTCAGACGGCTACGTGACGGCCCCGACATGGTCATGCTGGCCACTTTCTCCACTCCCGGCGTGGCCGGACAGACCGTGGTGAAGGGTATGGACGAGGTGGACGGGCGGCTGGGGGCGCTGGGCGTACACGGGAGTGACGCTCCGCTCGGGGACGTGCTGGCGAAGGCGGCGCCCCAGCTCGCGGACGCCCCGAATCCGGTCATCGTCATGCTGACCGACGGCGGCAGCCAGTCGGGTGACCTCGCCAAGACAGTGGCCGCACTGGCGAAGGTGAAGGGGCTCAGGGTCCGGCTGTTGCTCACCGGCGAGCAGGAGTGCGGCGCGCCGCACATCAAGCGGTTGCTCGCCGCGGTCGGCGAGCTCATCGAATGCGCGCCCATCGGGTCCGACGCCGCGTCGCCGTACCAGGATCAGGTCGGCGAGGTCGACAGGGAGCTGACGAAGCTGTGGCGGGAGAGCCCGTGATGGCGTGGTCATGGCGGGCCGCCGCCGCGGGCGCGGCGGCGGGGGCACTGTTCACGTTCGGCGCGGTGGCCGTCGCGGACCGGGCGACGCGCGCGGAGGAGTGCGTGGACGATGGCGTGATCAGGGTCGCCACCGGCGACGACGTGAGCGTCGGTGGCGCGCGCAGGGCGCTGATCCACGACTGGCAGGACGCGCGCGTCCTGCTGATCGAGATCTCCAGGGTGGCCGATCTCAAGCACGACGAGATGATGGCCGCCGCCCAGGCCGACCCCTGCCAGACCTATGACCTGCTGATCATCGACAGCGCCTCGACGCCCGAGTTCGCCGCCGCCGGCCTGCTCAGCGAGATCAGACCCGGGGACGTACCGTCCGGTCTGGTGCGGCAGGCGAGCGAGAGCGGACAGTGGGACGGCAAGCAGTACGCGCTGCCGTTCGCGTTGGACGTGGGGCTGCTGTACCGCAGGGCCGAGCGGGTGCCGGAGAGCTGGGACGAGCTCTGGCAGGCGGCGCGCGTCGCCAGGGCCGATTTCCCGCGCGGCGGCTACCTGGCGCAGCTCGCCGACTACGAGGGCAGGACCGTGGGGCTGCTCGAACTGCTGAGGGCCGACGGAGCCACCGTGGTGGACGACGACGGTGAGATCGTGCTCGGTCGGCCGCCCAACAACCAGCGGGCGCTCAACGCGCTGCTGCGGATGCGGCAGGGGCAGCGCGACCAGACACTGGGGGACTCCTGGCAGGACAAGGAGGCGGAGAGCCTGGCCGCCTTCGCCGGCGGGGGCGCCGGGTATCTCCGGCACTGGCCGTACGCGGACCTGCAGTTGATCTCTGGCGGCAGGGTGCCTTTCCATGTGTCGAAGCTGCCGGGCCCGGCGACGCTCGGCGGCTCGAACCTCGCCATAACCGCCAGATCCAACAAGTACGACAGCGTCCTCAAGTTCGTGAAATTCCTCCTTCGGCCGGACAACCAGCAGCGGCTGTTCGCGTGTGGTGGCTACGCCCCGGTCGTCGTGGCCGCCTACGAGGACGTGCACGTCTGTCCCAGGGAGGCCGAGGACGGGCCGGCCGTCGTACCGTCGGAGAAGGACCTGCGGGAACTGGCGACCGCGATCAAGGACTCGCTGCCGACGGCCGCGCGGCCCAAACTTGAGCACTACACCCAGTTCAGCGACGTGTTCCGGGCATGCGTGACGAGGTATGTCTCCTCCGTGGAGGATCCGACCCTGGACGACATCGAGCTGATCGCCGAGCGGCTGGAGGCGGCCAAGCTGGGAAGGACGGAGAAGAGCGAGCCCTGTGGGTAAGGTGCTGCTTGTGACCGACTGCCTCTTCTGCAAGATCGTGGCCAAGGAGATTCCGGCCGAGATCGTCCTTGAGAACGACAGGGCGCTGGCGTTCCGCGACATCAACCCGCAGGCTCCCACGCACGTGCTGGTCGTCCCGAAGGAGCATCACGCCGACGCGGCCGCCCTGGCCGCGGCGGACGACGGCCTGGCCGACGACGTGCTCAAGGCCGCGCACGCCGTGGCCGTGCAGGAGGGCGTGGCCGAGGGTGGCTACCGGGTGGTCTTCAACACCGGGCCGGGGGCCGGGCAGACGGTCTTCCACGTGCACGCCCACGTGCTCGGCGGGCGTCATTTGACGTGGCCGCCCGGCTGATCGGCCGCGGTGATATTGACGCGAGCAATCGGCCTGGTCCCGGCTACGATGGGCGGAGAAGTACACCCGAACAGACCGGGAGGCATCAGGCCGCTGGCCTGCCCATGTCCGAACTACATGAATCCCGAAGAACGGCACCTCCCTCGCGCACTCAAGCCAAGGTGCTGATACCGGACGAATACCCAATGGTCAGCCTCCTGGGCTCCCGTGACGAGCTGCTGCGCGTCATCGAGGGTGCGTTCAGGGCCGACATCCATGTGCGTGGCAACGAGATCACCGTCACCGGCAGCCCCGACGAGAGCGGCGCCGTGGTGCGCCTCTTCGAGGAGCTGGTGGAGGTGCTGCGCAACGGCGGCGAGCTGACCCCCGACGCGGTCGAGCGGAGCATCGCCATGCTGCGCATGACGTCCGATCGACCGGCCGAGGTGTTGTCGCTCGACATCCTGTCCTCACGCGGCCGGACGATCCGCCCCAAGACCGTCAACCAGAAGCGCTACGTCGACGCCATCGACCGCTACACGGTCGTGTTCGGCATCGGCCCCGCGGGCACCGGCAAGACCTACCTCGCGATGGCCAAGGCCGTCCGGGCGCTGCAGGAGAAGCGGGTCAACCGCATCATCCTGACGCGGCCCGCCGTCGAGGCGGGCGAGCGGCTCGGCTTCCTGCCGGGCACGCTCTACGAGAAGATCGACCCCTACCTCCGCCCCCTGTACGACGCGCTGCACGACATGCTCGACCCCGAGTCGATCCCGAAGCTGATGGCCGCGGGCACGATCGAGGTGGCACCACTGGCGTACATGCGTGGCCGTACGCTCAATGACGCCTTCATCATCCTCGACGAGGCCCAAAACTCCTCGGCCGAGCAGATGAAGATGTTCCTGACCAGGCTCGGCTTCAATTCCAAGATCGTGGTGACCGGTGACGTCACGCAGGTCGACCTGCCCTCCGGCACGGTCAGCGGCCTGCGGGTGGTCCAGGAGATCCTCGACGGCATCAACGACATCCACTTCTCCCGGCTGACCAGCGCCGACGTGGTACGCCACAAGCTGGTGAGCGAGATCGTCGACGCCTACGGCCGCTACGACGCGCTTCAGGAGCCGAACCAGATCCAGCACCGGGGGAAGCGGCGATGAGCATCGAGATCAACAACGAGTCGGGCGCGGAGGTCGGCGAGCAGAATCTCGTCGAGCTGGCCACCCACGTGCTCGGCGAGATGGGCATCAACCCGCTCGCCGAGCTGTCGATCGTGGTGGTCGACGAACGCACCATGGCGGAGCTGCACGAGAAGTGGATGGGCGAGCCGGGCCCGACCGACGTGCTCGCCTTCCCCATGGACGAGCTGCGACCGGGCGGCGGGGCCCGCGGCGACGCCGACACCGCCACCGACCCGGCGCTGCTCGGCGACGTGGTGCTCTGCCCGCCGGTGGCCGTCCGGCAGGCGGAGGAAGCCGGTCACAGCGCTCAGGACGAGCTGGAGCTGCTGTGCACGCACGGCATCCTCCACCTGCTCGGCTACGACCATGCCGAGCCTGAGGAGCACAAGGAGATGTTCGGCCTCCAGGCCCGGCTCCTCGAGTCGTGGCGGGAGGTGCGCAGCCCGCGGTGAACGCCTGGTTGCCTCTGGCCATCGCCCTCGTGGTGATCGGTGGCCTGATCGCCAGTGCGGAAACGGCACTGACGCGCATCTCCAGGGTGCGCGCGGAGGAGTTCGTGCGCGAGGGGCGCCGCGGTGCCCTGCGGCTGCGGACCATCGTCAACGACCCGCCGCGCTATCTCAACCTCCTGCTCCTGCTCCGGCTGAGCTGCGAGCTGATCGCCACGGTGATCGCGACGCTGCTGTTCATCGATCTCATGCACGACCAGGGCTGGGCGTACGTGTGCGCGGCCGCCGTCATGATCGTGGTCAGCTATGTGATCGTCGGCGTCTCACCGCGCACCCTGGGCCGCCAGCACGCCGAGCCGATCGCGCTGGCCGGCGCTCCCATCGTCTACGGCCTGACCAGGATCTTCGGCCCGCTGCCCAAGCTGCTGATCCTGCTCGGCAACGCGCTGACCCCCGGCAAGGGGTTCCGCGACGGTCCGTTCACCTCCGAGGCGGAGCTGCGCGACCTGGTCGACCTGGCCGAGGAACGGCGGATGATCGAGCCCGACGAGCGCGAGATGATCCACTCGGTCTTCGAGCTGGGTGACACGCTCGTACGCGAGGTCATGGTGCCCCGCACCGACATGGTCTTCATCGAGCGGGGCAAGACGCTCAGCCAGGCGCTGTCACTGGCGCTGCGCAGCGGCTTCTCCCGCATCCCCGTCGTGGGCGAGAACGAGGACGACGTCATCGGCATCGCCTATCTCAAGGACGTCACCCGCAGGGTGCACGAGTCGGGCGAGGACGGCGGCGAGGAGAAGGTCGAGTCGATCATGCGCCCGGCCACCTACGTCCCCGAGAGCAAGCCGATCGACCAGCTCCTGCGCGAGATGCAGGCCAGGCAGAGCCACCTGGCCATCGTCATCGACGAGTACGGCGGGACGGCCGGCCTGGTCACGATCGAGGACGTCCTAGAGGAGATCGTGGGCGAGATCGCCGACGAATACGACCGCGAGGCGCCCCGCGTCGAGGAGATGCCCGACGGCGGCGTCAGGGTCACGGCCCGGATGCCGGTCGACGAGCTCGCCGAGCTGTTCCACACCGAGATCGAGGTGGACGACGTCGAGACCGTGGGAGGACTGCTCGCCCACGCGCTCGGGCGGGTGCCGATCGCGGGCTCCGAGGCGGAGGTGGCCGGGCTCCGGCTGACCGCCGAGAGCCTCGCGGGGCGTCGCAACCGGATCAGCACCGTGGTCGTCCGCCGGGTCGTCCCGCAGGCGGGTGACGTGGTGCCCGCCGCCGCCGAGCACGACTGACAGGGCGCTGACCGTTTTGCGAGGGATGTGGCAAGTGTTCTACAAGCCTGTTGCAAGCGGCCTGCGCCAGTCTTAATCCCGACACCCGGTGCGGTGGGTGTCACTGGGGAAGCATCCGAACGCCGGGTGGGGTTCGCGGCGTGAGGATGCCCCCTGGGGGGACGACAACGTCTCGATCAGCTAGCCGATCGTGACGTTGCTCGGCGTAAAGAGGGTTCTCGTTTAGGCGAGAACCCTCTTTGTGCGTTTGGGGCTTTGTTGATGACTCTGGTGGATTGCCGTTTTCGTCGCCCGGGGACATTGCGGTCCGGGGGGAATCATGGAACGCGTGATCGTTGTCCTGGCCATCGTGTGCGGGCTCCTTGCCGGATGCGGCGGGCCGGTCGAGAGTTACGTCGATGCCCAGGCCACGGCCCGGCTGCGTGAGGTGCTCAACAAGGACCCGCGGCTGCCCGACGGCTTCTCGGCCCGGTCGGAGGAGCCGTGGCGGGTGCCGTTCACACCGGCGGACCGCAACTGCCGGGCCGTGTTCGATCCGGCGGCGGGGCGGGCGCCCGCGCGGGCGCTGACCGCGCAGGCGGCGGCCAGCTTCGAGGGGGACGAACTGGGCGAGGTGGCCGGGGTGGGCCTGGCGCGCTACGCGGGTTCGGAGGCGGAGGGGCACATCGAGGACCTGACCGAGGCGCTGGAGGCGTGCCGGTCCGTGCGGTCGGGCGGCGGCACCCGGCTGCGGCTGACGATGCTGCCGGTCGAGAACGTGGGTGACGAGGCTGTGGGCGCGGAGCTGCGCGGGCGGCTGAACGGTTACCCGTACGCGCTGGACGTGATGCTGGCCCGCTCGGGCGACACGCTGGTGTCCGTGGTGCACACGGGCATCGCCAAGGTGGACGCGGAGCGTACGCGGCAGGTGCTCAGCGCCGTCGTCGGGATGGCCAGCGCCTAACCTAGTGCACGTGACTCTCGATCCAGAAGACAGCAAGATCATTACGCTCGCGCGGGCGGCCAGGGCGCGCAACGGCTCCGCCGAAGGCGCCGCCGTACGCGACGAGACCGGGCGCACCTACTCGGCCACGAACGTCGCGCTCTCCGCGCTCACGCTCTCCGCGGTGCAGGTGGCGGTCGCCACGGCCATCTCGAGCGGCGCGCAGTCGCTGGAGGCCGTCGCGCTGGTCACGGCGGGCGACGGGCCGAGCGCCGCGGACGAGGCGGTGGCCGCCGAACTGGGCGTCAAGGCGCTGCTGGTGGCCGGGCCCGACGGCACGTTGCGGAGCTGACATGGCGATATCGCCCCATCTGGCCGGGGTACGCGCGAAGGTCGGCTCCGACCTGCTGATGCTTCCGTCGGTCAGCGGCTTCGTGTTCGACTCCGCGGGCCGGGCGCTCATGGCGCGGCACGGTGACGTGGGCCTCTGGGCCGCACCCGGCGGCGGCGTCGATCCCGACGAACGCCCCGAGGAGGCCCTGGTCAGGGAGCTCCAGGAGGAACTCACCATCAACGTCGCCCTACGCGGCCTGATCGGTGTGTACGGCGGGCCCGAGTTCCGCACCGTCTACCCCAACGGGCATCAGTGCGCGTACGTCATCGCCGTGTACGGCTGCGTGATCGAGTCGGGCACGCCCACCCCCGACGGCGACGAGATCACCGACGCCCGATGGGTGACCGAGCCGGAGATCGCCGACCTGACCACGACCGCCTGGATGCCGCTGGTGGTGCCCGAGGCGTTTGCCTGGTGGCGTCACCAGGGCGTTTGATAGGCCACAATGCACTATGTGACTTCGCCAGACAGCCATCGCGCCGGATTCGCCTGCTTCGTGGGGAGGCCGAACGTCGGCAAGTCCACGCTCATGAACGCCCTGGTCGGCACGAAAGTGGCGATCACCTCCTCCAAGCCGCAGACGACCCGGCGCGTCATCCGGGGCATCGTGCACCGGCCCGAGGCCCAGATCGTCATCGTGGACACGCCCGGCCTGCACCGTCCCCGCACGCTGCTCGGCGAGCGGCTCGACAGCCTCGTGCTGTCCACGCTGACCGAGGTCGACGTGATCGGCTTCTGCGTCCCTGCGAACGAGCCCATCGGCAAGGGCGACCGCTTCATCGCCGACAAGCTCGCGGCCGTGAAGAAGACCCCGGTCGTGGCCGTGCTCACCAAGTGCGACCTGGCCTCCAGGGAACAGATCGCGCAGCAGCTCCTGGCGTTGTCGCAGGTGGCGGAGTTCGCGGCGATCGTCCCGGTGTCGGCGCAGTCGGGCGAGCAGCTCGACGTGCTGGCCGAGGTGCTGACCGAATACCTGCCGGTGTCGCCGCCTCTGTACCCGGGCGGGCAGCTCACCGACGAACCCGAGCAGGTGCTGGTCGGGGAGCTGATCAGAGAAGCGGTGCTGGAGGGGGTACGCGACGAGCTGCCGCACTCGATTGCGGTGGTGGTCGACGAGATGATGCCGCGCGAAGGGCGGGACGATCTGCTCGACATCTACGCGCACATGTTCGTCGAACGGCCGTCGCAGAAGGCGATCGTGATCGGGCACAAGGGCGAACGGCTGCGGGACGTGGGGACGCGGGCGCGCAAGCAGATCGAGGCGCTGCTGGGCACGCGGGTCTATCTCGATCTGCGGATCAGCGTGGCCAAGGATTGGCAGCGCGACCCCAAGCAGCTTCGCCGCCTGGGCTTCTACGACTGACCCCTGGGTTTCTCCACCCGACGGCGGGGCTTCTATGCCCGACGGCCGCGTACGAGTGAGAGGACGGCGAGGGCGACCACGGCCAGGGCGCAGGCCAGGGCGGCGAACCAGCCGTAGCGGATCCCCGGCTCGATCGACAGGAACCCGAGATCGACGGAGACCCCGCTGCCGACCCCGGGCGGATCGACGACGAACATCAACAGCCAGATCGTCGCCAGCGCCCCCGGAATGACGGCCAGCGCGGCCACCCGCGGCCGGGCGAACAGACCCGCCACCCCGAACACCAGCGTGACGAGCCCCGCGACGAGCGTATAGACGCCGAGACTGTCGTCGATGCCCCGGATGTCGTTGGACACGCCCCCGATGGCACCGATCTTGGCCTCGATCCCCGTCCACGGCAGGAACGCGCAGAACACCAGCAGCACTCCGGCGACCGCGATGACAAACGCGTAGCCACGCCGCGCCTTGGGCTTCGGGGGGCTCTGCGGGAGATAGTCGGCCACACGATCACCTTAGGACGGGCACGCGGCTCCTGCCAGGTCACCCAAGGCCACACCCTCACCCCACTCCAGACGCCGCCGCAACTCGACCGCGTCGGCGCCCAGCGCGGACACCAACACCCCGGGCCCGGCCAGCGGCAACACGGCGACACCGTCCGCCACCACGGCCCCTGCGGCGGTCCGCGACACGGCGGGATCGTCCGCGGCTACGGTCCTTGGGACGGTCCGTGACACGGCGGCACCGTCCCCTGCCACGGCCTCTGACGCGGATCGCGATACGGCGGCGCCCCTTGCGACCACAGCCCTTGAAACGGCGAGTCCTTGTGCGGCCGGGGCTGGTGCGGCGGGGGTGGGTGTCGTGGTTTCCGGGGTGACGAGGGTGGTGCCGATGCAGCGGGCGTCGCCGTAGACGGCCGGGGAGGCGCCGAGGGCCGGGTCGCCGACCGTGTACTCCTGCCTGAGCAGGGGGCGGCCGTCGTAGGTGGCGTCGAAGCGGGCGTGGCAGCGGCCAGGCGCCTCGCCGTACCGGCCGAAGACGATCTCCTCGCGCCAGAACACGTGCGCGCCCGCCGCCAGCGTCAGGCGTACCACCAGGCGGTGGAAGCATCCGGCGGCGAGCACCGTTGGCTGGGGCGCGAACCGGAGTGAGGCTCCTGCCCCGACGCGTGCGGTGATCACCATGACGGACTCCCCGTCGCCGGGCAGCACCAGCGTGCTCGCCACCGAGCCGACCTCGAGGCTGGTGCCGGGGGCTATGTCGAGGTCGAGTTCGAGCCGGTCGCCGCCGAGCGGGCCGGCCGCCGTGGAGACCAGGTGAACGGTCCGCGGCCCGGTCTGCCGCAACGTCAGGGGCGGCGCCGAACTGAGACGGCTGACGACCGTCCGACCACCGGCCAGGGATGTCCCGACAGCCGCCCGAGCCGCCATCGCCCGCCGCCCGACAACAACGGCACCGGTGCCGTCGGCCGAGACAGGTTCTACGGACGTGCCTGCCTGGGCGTCTGACATGGTCTCTGCCGCGGTGTCCGGCAGGGGTGCGCTGCTGGTCATAGGGCGGGGTGGGTCATGCCGCTGGGACGGGCTCGTGGGGCCAGGAATGGGCCTGTTCCGAGACCCAGGCCGCCACGGCCGCCGCCGAGGGGTCCTGCCTGATCGAAGTGAACAGGACCGGCCTGTCCCCGCGGACCGCCGCCGCGTCACGGGCCATCACGCCCAGGTCGGCGTCCACCAGCGGCGCGAGGTCCGTTTTGTTGATCACCAGCAGGTCGGCCGAGGTCACCCCCGGACCGCCCTTGCGGGGCACCTTGTCGCCACCGGACACGTCGAGAACGAAGATCTGCCTGTCGGCCAGGCCACGGCTGAACGTCGCCGTCAGGTTGTCCCCGCCACTCTCCACGATCACCAGGTCGAGCGGGCCGAACCTGTCCTCCAGGGTCTCCACGGCGTCGAGGTTCGCGGCGATGTCGTCGCGGATGGCGGTGTGGGGGCAGCAGCCGGTCTCGACGGCCAGGATGCGTTCCTGGTCGAGCACGCCGGCCCGGCGCAGGAAGTCGGCGTCCTCGGTGGTGTAGATGTCGTTGGTCACCACACCCAGGCGCAGGGAGCCGCCGAGCGTCCGGCACAGGGCGGCGACCAGGGCCGTCTTGCCGCTGCCCACCGGCCCGCCCACCCCGAGGCGGAGCGCTCTGCCGTGGTGGTCCGGGGCGTGGTGATGGTCGTCGTGATTGGCGCCCATGCGTGTCCTTCCTAGGAGACGAACAGTCTGACCTTGGCGCCCGCATGCCGCTCAGCGAGCAGGTCAAGCGCCGGGGCGGATCGAGCGGGCAGCTCGGCCCATGACCGGTCGGCCAGGGGGGTGCCCGAGGCCCCAGGGGGTTCGGTGGAATGGGCTCCCATGTCAGCCATGCTGGCTGTGGCGGCGAGGTCTGGGGCCAGGTCGGCCAGCAGGCCGTGGACCGCTACCGGGTCCAGGCCGAGCAGCCGGACCGCCGCCGTGGCCGAACCGGTGATCGCGTGGTAGGCCGCCGCCAGGGCGGCGTCCTCGGGTGACGCTCCCGCCGCGTGCGCCGCCGCGCCGAGCGCGATGGGGTGATGGGGATTCGGTACGGCCTGCGCCAGGCCGTCGAGCGCAGGAGACGGCCACAGGCGGCGGGCCACCCGCAGAAGCAGCCTGCCCTGGGTCCTGGAGGCGTCCCGCTGGGCGGGGGAGGCGGTCCTGGCGTCGGCCTCCGCGTCCAGCAGATCCCACAAGGTGTCGGGGGAGCGGGTGGCGCTCAAGGTGCAGGCTGCGGCGGCGAGGGCGGCGGCGACGTGCCCGGATGTGTGCAGGCGGCCCCTCAGGAAGGCGGCCAGGGACGCCAGGTCGTGGACCGCTCCCGTGGCGATCGCCTGTTCGGTGCCGCCCGAGTGGGCGTGGCCGCCGGCCGGGAGACGGGAGTCGGTGAGGAGCAGGAGTGCGGGGTTCATCTCAGAAGAGGAAGTAGCGCTGGGTCATCGGGAGCGTTTCGACGGGTGCGGGCTCGATCAGGTCGCCGTCCACGCGGACCTCGAACGTGTCCGGGGCCACCTCGATCCGGGGGAGCGCGTCGTTGAGCGGCATCGTGTCCTTGCCGCGCCCCCGTACATCCGCCACAGGGACGAGGCGGCGGCGGACCGCGAGGCGGTCGGCGAGGCCGGACTCGAGGGCGAGCGGAGAGACGAAGTGCAGCGAGGTGGCGGCGGCCGTGACAGGGGCGGCGCCGAACATCGGGCGCGGCAGCATCGGCTGCGGCGTGGGGATGGAGGCGTTCGCGTCGCCCATCTGGGCCCAGGCCACCACGCCGCCCTTGAGGACGAGGGTGGGCTTGACGCCGAAGAACGCCGGGTCCCAGAGGACGAGGTCGGCGAGCTTGCCGCGTTCGACGGAGCCGAGTTCGGCGTCGAGGCCGTGGGCGACGGCCGGGCAGATCGTATATTTCGCGACGTAGCGGCGGGCGCGGAGGTTGTCCGCGGGGCCGGTCAGGGCGCCGCGGCGGCGCTTCATAACGTGCGCCGTCTGCCAGGTGCGGATGATCGTCTCGCCGACCCGGCCCATCGCCTGCGAGTCCGAGCCGATCATCGAGATCGCCCCCAGATCGTGCAGGACGTCTTCGGCGGCCATCGTGGTGGGCCTGATGCGGGACTCGGCGAAGGCCAGGTCCTCGGGGATCGACGGGTTCAGGTGGTGGCAGACCATCAGCATGTCGAGGTGTTCGTCGAGCGTGTTGACGGTGTGGGGTCGGGTGGGGTTCGTGGAGGAGGGCAGGACGTTCGCGAACGACGCCATCCTGATGATGTCGGGCGCGTGCCCGCCTCCCGCCCCTTCTGTGTGGTAGGCGTGGATCGTCCGATCGCCGATGGCGGCCAGCGTCGACTCCACGAACCCGGCCTCGTTGAGGGTGTCGGTGTGGATCGTCACCTGTACGCCGTTCGCGTCGGCCACGGTCAGGCAGGCGTCGATCGCCGACGGCGTGGTGCCCCAGTCCTCGTGCAGCTTGAACCCCGAGGCGCCCGCCGCAAGCTGTTCGAGCAGGCCCGCGGAGCTCACCGTGTTGCCCTTGCCGAGCAGGGCGAAGTTGAGCGGGTAGGAGTCGAGAGACTCGAGCATCCGGGACAGGTACCAGGTGCCGGTGACCGTGGTGGCCTTGGTGCCCTCGACCGGTCCGGTGCCGCCGCCGACGATCGTGGTGACGCCCGCGCCGATCGCCTCGTCGAGGATCTGCGGGCAGATGAGGTGTACATGGGAGTCGACGGCGCCGGCGGTGAGGATCTTGCCGTTGCCGCTCAGGATCTCGGTGGACGGGCCGATGACGATGTCGACGCCGTCCATGGTGTCGGGGTTGCCGGCCTTGCCGATGGCGGAGATCCGGCCCCCGGTGACGCCGATGTCGGCCTTGACCACGCCCCAGTGGTCGAGGATCACCGCGCCCGTGATGACCAGGTCCGGCGCGCCCTCGGCCCGGGTCGTCCTGGCCTGTCCCATCGACTCGCGGATCACCTTGCCACCGCCGAACACCGCCTCGTCCCCGGCTCCCGCCGGGCCCACGGACAGGTCCTCGGTGACCTCGATGAACAGGTCGGTGTCGGCCAGCCTGATGCGGTCGCCCGTGGTGGGGCCGTACAGGGCGGCATAGCGCGTACGGGAGATGTCAGCCATCGAGGGGGCCCGCCCATTCCGGTCGCAGGCCGGGCACCACGCGGCGCCCGGCGATCGGCACCAGGGTCACGTCGCGCTCGACCCCCGGCTCGAACCTGATCGCGGTGCCCGCGGGCACGTCGAGCCGCATCCCCCAGGCGGCGTCGCGGTCGAAGGCCAGCCCGGGGTTGGCGGCGGCGAAGTGGTAGTGCGACCCGACCTGTACCGGCCGGTCGGCGGTGTTGACCACCCGGACCGTCACCCGCGGCCGCCCCGGATTCAACGGGATGTCATCGGCGGGATGCAGGTATTCGCCCGGAATCACGGGATCGGCCTGTGTACGGTGACCAGCTTGGTGCCGTCTGGGAAGGTCGCCTCGATCTGTACGGAGTCGAGCATCTCGGGCACCCCCTCCATGACGTCGTCCCGGCCGAGCACTGAGCGTCCCGCCTCCATCAGATCGGCCACGGTCCGCCCGTCCCTGGCGCCCTCCATCAGGAACGACGCGATGACCGCGGTGGCCTCGGGGTGGTTGAGGCGCAGGCCCCTGGCCTGACGCTGCCGAGCCACCCCGGCGGCGACGTGGATGAGCAGGCGCTCCTGCTCGTGTGGGGTTAGCCGCATGGCCGGACCTTAGGAACCGGCCGTTTCCACGATGTTGCCGGGGGATGTCGAGTCGGTTTCTGGTGGTTCCACCCTCCCGGATACAGGTCGCGCTATCCCACCAGAGGAAGCGCCTGCGACCGGCCCAGATCGTCCCCCAGCGCCTCGAAGACCGTCAGCGCCGCCCCCGCCAGCTCTCCGGCCCGTTCCGCCGCGCCCTCCGCCTGGTTCACCCGGGCGAGGGCCAGCAGGGCGTACGCGTCGAGCAGTCGGTCGCCGAGCCGTATGGCGATGCTTCGGGCCGTCTCGGCGGCCGTCCTGGCGTCGGGGACCGCGCGCTGCGCCAGCCGTACCGAGGAGAGGTCCAGGAGCGTGTCGGCCTGCCGGTAGCGGTCGCCGAGCGCGGCGAGGTGGCCGGCGGCGGTCTGGAGGCGGTCCGCGGCCTCGTCGAGGCGGCCCGCGCGGTGCAGGACCGCGCCCAGCACGCGGAGCACGTCGGCGGCGTCGCGGTCGTTCTCCGCCGCCTTGAGGCAACTGAGCAGGGCACGCTCGGCCTCGGGCAGCCGGTCGCGTTCGAGGTGGACGCGGCCGAGGCGCCGCCTGGTCTGGTTGACGTCGCGGGTGCGCCCGGCGCCCAGGAACATGCCGAGTGCCAGCCTGAGCCGGTCGTGCGCCAGGTCCCACTCCCGCTCGGCCAGGTGCAGGTCGCCCTGGTCGCGCAGGATCAGCGCCTCGCCCATCACGTCGCCCGCGCGCCGCGCCGACTCCAGCGCCGCCCCGATGACGTGCCGCCAGTCGTCGAGGAAGCGGTTGCGTTCGAGGTACGGCCCCAGCAGGTGGGCGAGCCGTCGGCAGCCGTCGTCGAGACCGGCCTGATGCAGGTCGGAGACCAGGCTGACCAGGAAGGTCCGCTCGGCGGCGAGCCACTCGACCGACTCCCTGAGGTCCCTGGTCGCCACGAACGTGCCCGGATCGCCGGAGACCAGCGAGAAGCGCGACAACCGTACCTGGGCCAGGGACAGGGCCAGCAGCCGTTCGAGCGCGCCGGGCGCGGGCTGCTCGCGGGCGAACAGGCGGGTCAGGTCGTGCAGCCGGTAGCGCACCTGACCCGCCACGTCGACCAGGTGCGTCTCCAGCAGCCCGGCGTCGACCAGTGCCTCGGCCTGCCCGCCGAACAGCTCCGCCACCCAGTCCGCGAAGTCGGGCGCCGACAGCGCGCCGAGCCCGCGCAGCGTGGCCTTGGCGGGTTCGGGCAGGCCGTCGTAGCCGATGGCGAGCACGCTGCGTACGGCCTGGTCGCCGGAGCGCAGCCCGTCGAGCCGCTCGTGCTCGTCTTCGAGCAGGCTGACCAGGTAGTCGACGGTCCAGCTCGGCCGGGCGGCCAGCCGGGACCCGGCGATGCGCAGCGCGATGGGCAGCCCGCCGCAGAACCTGGCCAGCCTGCGCAGCGCCTCGTCGGCCGCCCGGCCGGAGGTGCGGACGAGCAGGTCGAGCGCGTCGACCTCGCCGAGCACGCCCACGGACACGCGGGCCGCGTCGGCCAGCCCGCCGAGCGAGGAGCGGCTGGTGACGACCGTGGGGCAGGAGGTCAGCAGCGGCCGCACCTGGCTCTCGGACGACGCGTTGTCGAGCAGCACAAGCAGCCGGCGGTTGGCCGCGTACGTACGGAAAAGTCGCTCCCGCCCGTCGAGCGAGGCGGGGACGGCCTGGGCCGGGCAGCCCAGCCAGCGCAGGAAGTCCTCGAGCACCGCCGCGGGTCCCGTCGTCTCGCGCAGGTCGGCGTAGAGGATCCCGTCGGGGAAGCGCTCGCGCTCCCGCCAGGCGGCGTGCACGGCCAGCGCCGACTTGCCCGCGCCCGCCTGACCATGCACGACGACCTGTCCGCCCACCACCAGGTCGAGGAGGTCGGCGCGCCCGGTGAACCCGGCCACGTCGTGCGGCAGCAGCACCGGCGGCCCCGCCGAGACGTGCAGCGACACGTCGTCGTGCAGCATGCGGTGATAGAGCAGCTGCAGATCGGAATCGGGCTCGATCGCGTGGCCGTCGTCGAGCGCCTCGCGTAACGCCGCGTACGCGTCGAGGGCCTCCACCCGCCGCCCGCTCCGGTAGAGCGCGAGCATGTACTGGCCTCTGAAGCGCTGCCAGAGCGGGTATTGCCCGGCCAGCCGCCGCAGCTCGGACAGCAGCTCCCGGTGTCGGCCGGCGTCGAGGTCGAGCTGCACCCGGCGCTCCAGGGCGAGCAGCCGCAGCTCGTCCAGCTCCTCGCGCAGTCGGCGCGTCTCCACCCAGCGTTCGCCGTCGGGGTCGAGGTCTTCGAGCGCCGGGCCGCGCCACAGGGCCAGCGCCTCCTCGTACGCGCCCCGCTCCACCAGCGATCTGAAACGGTCGACGTCGAGCTGCTCCTCGCCGATGGCCAGCGTGTACGTGCCGGACACCGTGGTGATCACATCTTTGCCGATGAGCTGGCGCAACTGCCCGACGTAGCCGCGGACCAGCGAGTCGGACCGGTCGCCGCCCTCACGCGGCCACAGCAGGTGGCGCAGCCGTCCCACGGTGAGCGGGCGGCGCGCGTTGAGCACGAACATCGCCAGCAGGTCTCGATGCTTGGGCGCGGTCGGGGTGCGGTCGCCGTCGCCATCGCGCACCTCGAGCGGACCCATGATGCGAAATTCCACGCGGCCTTCCTCAACAAGGGGAATATCGACAAGAATTACACACTTGATGATCCCTTTGACTCCGTCCGACCCCCAGCGGTTGGGCACCTACTGGCTCGCGGGGCGACTGGGCGCCGGCGGCCAGGGCGTCGTCTACGAGGCGTACAGTGAGGCGGGGGAGCGCGTCGCCGTCAAGGTGCCCAGAGTCGACGATCCCGAGTCGCGGGCCAGGCTGGCCAGGGAGGCGGCGGCGGCCGAGCGGGTGGCCTCGTTCTGCACGGCCAAGGTCATCGAGGTGGCCGAGCCGTACATCGTCAGTGAGTTCGTGCCCGGCCCCAACCTGCGGCAGGTGATCGCCGAGCACGGCCCCTACGAGGGTGACACGCTGCGGCGCCTGGCGATCGGTGTGGCGACCGCTCTGACGGCCATCCACCAGGCCGGCGTCGTGCACCGCGACCTCAAGCCCGACAACATCATCCTCGGCCCCGACGGTCCCCGGGTGATCGACTTCGGCGTGGCGCGCGAGGCCGGGCCGACGACCACCGGCCCGGTCATGGGCACGCCCAACTACATGGCGCCGGAGGTGCTCGCCGGGCGGGGTGCGACGGCCGCGGCGGATCTGTGGGCGTGGGGGCTGGTGGTGCTGTTCGCCGCCCGGGGCGAGGACGCGATCGCGGTACGCGACCCGGTCGCGGTGGTCGCCGACGTGATGGACTTCCGCCCCGGCACCGGCGACCTCGCCGACCTCGCCGACCCGCTCGGGTCGCTGGTGTCCGCCGTGCTCGTACGGCAGGCCGCCGACCGGCCCTCGGCCCGTGACGTCCTCCTGAGCCTGCTGGGCGAAAGCGACGAAACCGGCGACGACCCGCTGTCCCGCGGCGGCTCGCTCGCCAGCCCGCTCAGGAGCGCGGCCGAGCCCGACCTGGGCGCCATCGCGGAGGAGCTGTACGGCGAGCTCTCCGACGCCGAACAGGCGACCGTGCCCGAGGTCCTCCTGCGCATGCTCGACGGCGACGGCTCGCTCCGGCCGGTCACCCGCGACGAACTGCCCGAGACCGAGGCCGTCGACGCGCTACTCACCTTCTTCGGCGCGGCGGGCCTCGTGCGGCGGATCGGCGACACTTACGAACTGGCCAAGCCCGCCCTGGTCCAGGCGTGGCCCCGCCTGCGCGCCTGGGTGGCCGACAACCGCGACGGCCTGCCCGTACACCGGCGGCTGGTGGAGGCGGCCCGGCTCTGGGACGGCCACGGCAGGAAACCCGGCGACCTGCTGCACGGCTCCAGCCTCGACCGGACGCTCCAGTGGGCCGCCGCCGAGCGCAAGGACCTCACGCTGGCCAGGAGGGAACGCGAGTTCCTCGACGCCGCGGCCCAGCAGTCCCGGCGGCAGTCCCGGCGGCGCGGCCTGATCGCCGCCGCGCTCGCCGTGCTGCTGGCGACCACGCTGGGCGGGCTGGGCCTGGCCGAGTATCGGCGCGGGGTGAGCGAGCGGCAGCGCGATGACGCTCTCGCCAGATCGCTGGTGTTGCGCGCGGCCGACCTACGCGACACCTGGCCGAAGGTGAGCATGGTGATGAGCGCCGCCGCCTGGCGGCTGTCCCCTCTGCCCGAGTCGAGAGGCGCGCTTTATGACTCGTTGTCGCAGATCACGCTCGACTCCTTCACCGACCCCGCGGCGAGTGCGGACACCAGGTACGCCCTGAGCCCCGATGGCCGGACGCTGCTCGCCGCGGCGGGCGGGCAGGTGGCGTTCTGGGACGTTCCGCGGCATCGGCAGACGAAGGCGCTCTCAGGAGTCGGTCCGGTGTCGAAGCTCGCGCTCAGCTATGACGGCCGGACCCTGGCCGTACAGGATGAGCGGCATGTACGCCTCTGGGACGTGTCCAGCGGAACCATGAAGGGCGCACCTTTCGCGGCGGGCGCGTTGCCGACCCACGCCGACTCGCTGCGCTTCTCTCCGGACGGGCGGCGCCTGTTCATCCCTCAAGGCATCGAAGGCCGCATCGGTGCTTGGTGGGACCTGGAGACCCGGCGATCGCTCGGAATGGACGCCGTGAGCCCAGACGGTGCTCTGGGCCTCCGCTACTCCACAGGCGGCGGCCGGGCCGAGCTCTGGGACCTGCGCATGCGGCGACGACTCCCCGCGTCATGGCTGCCGGTGAAGACGCGGATCAAGGGTGCCGAGTTCGATCCCGACGGCCGGGAGCTCGCCGTCACCGTCTACCATCCCGAGGTCGGCGGGGGGATCGGCCTGCTGCTCAGGAATGTGCCCTCGGGCAAGCCGCTCCCGGGTGACCAGGCGGGGCCCATGGCGAGTGCCATCGCCCTCGACGACAGGTTCATCGCGATGTGGGACGACGCCAGGCTGGTCGTCCTGCGGCGCTCCGATGGGTGGGTGATGGCCGACCGGCGCCTCCACGCGCCGATCGGCCAGCTGCGGTTCGACGGCGCCGTCCTGCGCATCCTGACGGACGCGGGCACCGTCTACACCGCCGACGTCTCCTGGCTGTCGGACAGCGCCCTGGTCCGGCGGACCCCCGATGAATTCGCGCGCCTGGCGCCGGGCGGCGGCGGGCTGGCCGTCTACTCCGGCGGCCGGGCCCGGCTCTGGGCGGGAGGCAAGGAGATTGCCCGGCCCATCGATGTCGGCGGACAGGCGGGCCAGGGAGCGGTGCTCGCCTTCTCCTCCGACGGCTCCCTTCTGGCAGTGGGGGGAGCGGTGGGCGCCAAGGCACGGGTCACCGTGCTCGATGCGCGCACAGGGGCCGTGCGCACGGCCTTTACCCTCGCTGACAAGGACGTGGAGGGGATGGCGTTCAGCCCGGACGGCGGGACACTGGCCGTGGCCCCCGCGCGCCTGGGACAGGCGGCCCCGGTGGAGCTGTGGAACCTCCGCACCGGATCCGTCACCCGGACCACAGCGCCGGGCTCAGCCAGGATGGCCTTCAGACTCGACGGGAAGGCGCTGGTCACAGCGTTCGATCCCTACCTCACGATCGTCGATCCGGTCGGCGGCGCGCCCGTGGGGCCGGGCGGGGTGTCCGGCGGGATGACCGCCTTCAGCCCCGACGGCAGGTACGCGGTCATCAGCGGGCCCGAGCGGATGACGCTGTGGGACTCCGCCTTCACCAGAGCCGTCGCGTCCTTTCCCGCGATCCAGGGCGGCGGCGGTGCGATCCCCGTCTGGTCGCCCGACGGGAGCACGATCGCCACCTACGGCGCCGACGAGCGGATCCGGCTCTGGGACGTCGTCGGCCGTGGATACCTGGGAGTCGTGTACGACGGGCTGGACTGGCAGGGGGAATCGGCGAACGCGTCGATCGCCTTCGGCCGGGACGGGCGGACGCTCTACGCCGCCACCCCGGAAGGGGTGGTCAAGCGGTTCGCGCTCGACGGCGACCGGGCGCTGGCTGAGGTCTGCCGCAGGGCGGGTGGCACGCTGAGCGTGGCCGACTGGCGGCGGTACCTGCCCGAGATCGAACTGTTCGACCCCTGCGTCACCCCGTAGCCGCAGGGGACGGAGTCAGGCTCTGATCAGTATTCGCCGGAGCTTCGGTAGTGGCTCCATGCGGCGCAAGGCGTGCTGTAGTGCTTCTTGATGTAGCGAAATCCCCATTTGATCTGGGTCCTGGCGTTGGTCTTCCAGTTCGAGCCGGCGGACGCCATGAGCCTCCCGGGATTCGCTCGAGGTATTCCGTATGGCCCTGACGGCGTTCCCGCTGTGGTGCTCCAGTGGCTGACGCGATCCCACAGTGAGACCAGACAGCGGAATTGCGACGAAGAGTGCCAGCCATAGCTGGGCATCATGCTCTTTGCTATCCGCTGGCTCTCTCCTGCTGGGATGGGAGCGGCTGCGTACGAAGGCGTGGGCGGTACGAGCAGGACGGTCAGCGCTGAGAGGGAAATTCCGATGGCCGTGAACCGCTTGCGCATTACTTTTCCTTTCTGGTGGTAGGTCCTGCGTCACCCCGTAGCCGCCCACTGTCGCGCCGACCGGACGATCTCCTCCAGGTGGCCGCTGTGGGCGCCGTGCCAGTAGACGTGGCCGCAGTCCCCGCACCGGCCGTAGGCGTCGTAGCCGTGCCGGGTGCCCGCCTGCAGTTGCGGCAGCACCTCGCGCTTCGGTACCGGGGCCAGTTCGCCGTTGCAGGCAGTGCACCGGGTCCATGGGCGCAGTGGGGGTGCGAACCGTTCGAGCAGGTCGCGTAGCTGGTCCTGGGGGCGTGCGCCGCGGACGTAGGCGCCCAGCCACAGCGCGCGGCGGCGCAGCAGGCCGCGGTCCTGGGTCAGCAGCACCCGGCGCTCCTCGTTCGCCTGCACCACCAGGGCCGGATCGTCCATGTCGTTGTGGTAGGCCGCGTCGAGGCCGAGCAGCCTTAGCCGCCGCGACAGCGTGCCCAGGTGCACGTCCAGCAGGAAGCGTGGCTCGCGCGGCAGCGGCTGCGGCCTGGGCACCGGCCGTACTTCGATGACGTCGCCCGCGGCGGGCTGGTACGAGGGGCCGACGCCGCGTCCGGCGACGGTCATCGGCCCGACCTCGGTCAGCGGGATGCCGGCCGACTCCACGTGGTGTCCCAGAGTCGAGCTGCCGCCGATGGCGATCCGCTGGCGCTCACGGCGCCGGCTCACGGGCAGGAACATCATCAGCTCTGCGGAGATTCGAAGGTGCGCGTCCCGTTCGGTCACATTGTCCATTCTGCGTGATTCGATAACGTGATCCTGTGCCGATGTCCCGCCGTGTCTTTCTCGCGCTCGCCGCGATGGGCGCTGCCGGGTGCTCGACCGGCGGTACGGGGCTGCCCCCGCTGCGGCTGGCGACCGGGTTGTCAGGCGGGCCGTACGAGATCCTGGGCGACAGGTTCGCGGCCGAGCTGCGGCGTGACGGGTTCACGGTCGAGGTGTTCAAGACGGCGGCCAGTGTCCAGAACCTGACCATGCTCGCCGACGGTAGGGCCGACGTCGGGTTCTCGCTCGCCGACAGTGCCGACGACGCCGTGCGCGTGCGTCACCAGCCGGTCGCCGCGCTGGCCAGGATGTACATGAACTACGTTCACCTGGTGGTCCGCACCGACTCCGACATCTCCGCCGCCAAGCACCTGACCCGGCGAAAGGTCTCCATCGGTGCCGAGGGCTCGGGCACCGCCGTGACCGCCGTGCGGGTGCTCGACGCGGCCGGGGTACGGGATCACGTCGTCTTCCGGCTGGGCCTCGACGTGTCGATCAGGGCGCTCGACGAGGGCGGGATCGACGCGTTCTTCTGGTCGGGCGGCGTGCCCACCCCCGCGCTCGCCTCGCTCAGCGGCATCA
Organism: Nonomuraea sp. NEAU-A123; assembly: GCF_018603905.1. Lineage (GTDB taxonomy): Bacteria > Actinomycetota > Actinomycetes > Streptosporangiales > Streptosporangiaceae > Nonomuraea. Next base: position 379,882 of record NZ_JAHFZZ010000008.1, on the reverse strand, counting down.
GGATCGTCCCGCTGGAGCCGCTGGTGCCGGTGCTGCGCCGTACGTACGGGCCGGTCTATGAGCACGCCGCCATCCCCGCGGGCGTGTACGGCGGCGCGAAACCGGTCCCGACCGTCGGCACGCCCAGCTACCTGGTCTGCCGCCAGGCCCTGTCCGACGACATCGCCTACACGGTCACCGAGACGCTCTTCAGCGCCCGCGACCGCCTCCAGGCCCCCTCGGCGCCGGGCGGCCGTCTCGACAAGCGCTACGCCATCGGCACCGGCGTCGTCCCCCTGCACCCCGGCGCCGCCCGCTACTACAGGTCCGTGTACGGCTGAGCCAGCCGCAACTCCACGACCAGCCCATGGGGTACGGCGGCCAGCAGGCTCAACGTGGCCCCGCACGACCTGGCCAGCTCGGTGGCGATGGCCAGGCCCAGCCCACTGCCCGGCACGTTGGCGTGCGCGCCCGACCGCCAGAACCGGCCCAGCGCGTCGGCCCGCTCCTCCTCGCCCAGCCCCGGCCCGTCGTCGGCGACCCGCAGCACGCCGTCGGAGAGCGTGACCGTCACCGTGCCGCCCGCGGGCACGAACTTCTGCGCGTTGTCGAGCGCGATGTCCGCCACCCTGGCCGCCGCCTCCGGCACGAGCGACATCTCCGGCACCTCCACCAGCAGGGTGAGATCCTTGGCCGGATAGACCTCCCGCCACACCGCCAGCCGGGGCCGCAGCTCGATCTCCTTGGCCTCGGTGCCCGCGCCCGCCTCCACCCTGGCCAGCGCCAGCAGGTCCTCCACCAGCAGGGCCAGCCGGTCGAGCTCGCCCATGGCCTCCTCGAACTCGGTGGTGCCGTCCGCGCGCAGGTGCGGCTCCAGGTTCTCCAGCCGCAGTCCGAGCACGGTCAGCGGGGTACGCAGCTCGTGCGAGGCGTCGGCCACGAACGCCCGCTGCCGCTCCATCGCGCCCGACACCGCGTCGGCCATCGCGTTGAACCGCTCCTCCAGCCGCTGCAGCTCCGAGGGCCCCGCGCCCGGGTGGGCCCGCGCGTCGAGGTGGCCCTCCGCGATGGCCCGGGTGGTGCGGTCGAGCTCGGTCACCGGGCGCAGGATCCAGCGGGCCAGTTGCCTGGCCGCCAGCACCGAATAGCCCAGGGCGATCAGCGCGCCCAGCGCCAGCGCGCCCCAGACGAGCGAGACGTCCAGCCGCGACTGGTCGGTGCGGGCCTGGAGCAGCACCACGCCGGACAGTTGCGCGTCCCGGCCGGCCGGCTCGGCCAGCAGCACCGTCGAGGGGCCGAACGGGCTGATCGTGGGCAGGTCCTCGGTCGTCCGGCCGCCCAGGGCCAGCCGGGTCTCCTCCTGGTCGTCACCGTCGAAGTGGCCGGCCGTGACCAGGATCGTGCCGTCCCTGTCGCGTACGCGGATGGCCGCGCCGTACAGGTCGGCGTAGCGGACGACCTCGGCCGTCAGCGCCGTACGGTCGCCGTCGCGCGCGGCCTGGTCGGCCAGTTCGGCGAAACGGGTGGCGTCGGCGCGGCGGTCGAGCAGCAGCCGGTTCGTGCGGTGCGAGGCGTAGGCGAAGCCGAGCGGCACCGCCAGCGCCGCGATGAGGAACACGATCAGCGTGGTGAACGTGACCACCAGGCGGGAGTTCACGCCGTGGACCCCAGGCGGTAGCCGGTGCCGCGCAGCGTCTCGACCAGGTGCGGGCGACCGGTCTTCGACCGCAGCCCGGCCACGTGCACGTCGAGGGAGCGGGAGGCCGACAGCAGCGGGTCACCCCAGACCTCGTCCAGGATCTCCTCACGGCTGCGCACCACGCCCGGCTCGCGGGCCAGCAGGGCGAGCACGTCGAACTCGCGCCTGGTCAGCGTCACGTGCTCACCCGACACGGTGACCTGCCTGGACTCCAGGTCGATGCGCACGTCGCCGACGCTCACCACGTTGTCGCGGGTCGGCATCGGCCGGGTGCCCCTGCGCATCACGGCCTCCATGCGCGCCATCAGCTCGACCGTGCGGAACGGCTTGACCAGGTAGTCGTCGGCCCCGGACCGCAGGCCGCGGAGCACCTCGCGCTCCTCCGTACGGGCGGTCACCACGATGACCGGCACGGCCGACACCCGGCGCAGGCGGCGCAGCACCTCGAGCCCGTCCATGTCGGGCAGGCCCAGATCCAGCAGGACGAAGTCGACGCCCCCCGCCAGGCGGAGGGCGTCGACTGCGAGCCCCGCGCGCACGACCTGGTGGCCGTGGCGCGCGAGGGCCGTGGTGAGCGCGGAGGCGAGCCGATCGTCGTCTTCGACCAGAAGAACTCGCATCAGGCCAGATTAGGCCCGGACGGGGACCGACTCCGCCGCTCCCTCCCGCTCCGCGCGGGTGAGCGCCGCGTCGCGCGTCTCGCGCATGGTCAGGTAGACCACCAGCGACACGGCCGCACAACCGGAGACGTACCAGTAGAAGCCCGACTCGATGCCGGCCGACTTGAACCACAGCGCGACGTACTCCGCCGTACCGCCGAACAGGGCGTTCGCGATCGCGTACGGCAGCGCCACACCGAGCGCCCGGATGTGCGTCGGGAACAGCTCCGCCTTGACCACCGCGTTGATCGAGGTGTAGCCGGTGATGATGATCAGGCCGATGAGCGACAGGACGAACGCGCCGGTGAAGCCGGAGACGGTGGACAGCCCGGTCATCAGCGGCACGGTGCCGAGCATCGACCCGATGCCGAACGTGATCAGCAGCGGCCGGCGGCCGATCCTGTCGGAGAGCCCACCGGCGAGCGGCTGGATGCACATGAAGACGAACAGCGCGGAGAAGCTGACCAGCGACGCGGTCTCCTTCGGCAGGTGCGCCGTGTTGACCAGGTACTTGGTGAGGTAGGTCGTGTAGGTGTAGTACGCGACCGTGCCGCCCATGGTCAGGGCGATGACCAGCATCGCTTCCTTCTTGTGCGCGAGCAGCGCCTTGATGGTGCCGCGCTCGCTCTTGCCGACCTTCTTGTCCTGCTCCTCCTCGTCGTACGCCTCGGTCTCCAGGAGGTTGCGCCGCAGGTAGAACACCACCGCCGCGCCCAGGGCGCCGACGACGAACGGGATGCGCCAGCCGTAGGAGTTGAGCGCCTCCTTGGTCATCGTGTTCTGCAGGATGATCTGCAGGCCCAGGCCGACGAGCTGGCCCGCGGTCATCGAGACGTACTGGAAGCTGGAGGCGAAGCCGCGCTTGCCCGCCGGAGTGGCCTCCGTCAGGTACGTGGCGCTGGCCGCGTACTCACCACCCACGGAGATGCCCTGCAGGAGGCGGGCGATCAGCAGCACCACGGCGCCGAAGTAGCCGACCGACGCGTACGTCGGGGCGATGGCGATCAGCAGGGCGCTCAGCGACATCAGCGTGACCGTCATGGTCAGCGCGGCCTTGCGGCCCTTCGTGTCGGCGTATTTGCCGAGCAGCCAGCCGCCGATCGGGCGCATGAAGAAGCCCACGGCGAAGATGCCCGCGGTGTTGAGCAACTGGGCGGTGCTGTTGCCCTCAGGGAAGAAGGAGGCGGCGAAGTAGACGGCGAAACTGCTGTAGACGAACCAGTCGTACCACTCGACAAGATTGCCGATAGAACCGCCGATCACTGCTTTCCACGGCACGCGGGGTTGGCTCACGGTTTACCTCCTGGGGGGAGTAGGTGCAGGCCAGAGCCTCTCCGCAGAAGGTTGTTCGGACAAGGGGAGACGGGCTAGATCTAACGTCCGCTTAACATCAGGGAAACTCGAGCGTGAGATCCGGCCCTTTCCCGGTCACTGCCGGTAGTTCTCCACCTCGCCGGCCGGGCGGGCCGCGGCGCCGTCCGGGTTCTCGCCCGCGTCCCTCCTAGCCCTGCGCTGCCTGAGCAGGTCCCAGCATTGGTCGAGAGCCACCTCCAACTCGTTGACCCGCGCGTGTTCCTCGTCCGAGCTGACCTCGCCCGCCGACAGCCTGCTCCGCAGCTCGTGCTCTTCGGTGACCAGAGCACTGATCCTGGTGAGAATCTCGTTGTCTCGCATGTCCAAGACTTTAGTGACTACGTGATAGAACACGCCCTATGCCTGGTATCGCGCTGGTAAGAAAGCCCGGGCCCCGGATCTCCGAGGGCATCGTCACCCACCTGGAGCGCGAACCGGTCGACCACCAACGGGCCCTGGAGCAGCACGAGCGCTATGTCGCCGCGCTGGAGGGGGCAGGCTGGCAGGTGCGTCACGTGGAGCCGGCCGACGACCTGCCCGACGGGCCCTTCGTCGAGGACATGGTCGTGGTCTTCGACCGGCTGGCCGTCATGACCAGGCCGGGGGCGAAGGAGCGGCGGCCCGAGGTGGTCTCCGTGGCGGCCCTCGTACGGGAGCTCAGGATCAAGTCCGTCAGGATCGCGCAGCCCGGCACGCTCGACGGCGGTGACGTCCTACAGGTCGGCAGAACCGTGTACGTCGGCAGGTCGGGCCGGACCAACGACGAGGGGATCACCCAGCTCAGCGCGTTGCTGCCGGAGCGGCAGGTGGTGCCCGTCAACCTGAACGGCGTGCTGCACCTGAAATCGGCCGTCACGGCGCTGCCCGACGGCACGCTCATCGGCGACCCCGCCCGCGTGGACCTGCCGGGACTGCTGGTGCCCGCCGAGGAATCGGGGGCGCACGTGGTGCTGCTGGGCGGCGACCGCGTGCTGATGGCCGCCTCCGCGCCCCGAACCTGCGCGATGCTCCAGGAACGCGGGCTGAACGTGACGCTGGTGGACATCTCGGAATTCGAGAAGCTGGAAGGCTGCGTCACCTGCCTGTCGGTTCTCATCATCTGAGATCGGGGACGGTTTACAGCGAGACCTCTGGTAGCGTGCAAGACATGCTGCGTGGCCTCCTTCTTAGCTGCCGCGGCGGGGGCCACTAAGGCCGGCTCCCTCGCCGCGGAGCGAGCCATGCGCGTCGGCCGCTTTCTTTCGACCGACGAGGAGCTCCCGACATGACCGCTCAGCAGCCCAGCCCCATGCCTTTCCATCGTTATCAGGCGTTCGAGCCGATCCGCTTGACCGATCGCACCTGGCCCGATCAGGTCATCACCGAAGCGCCGCGATGGTGCGCCGTGGACCTGCGCGACGGCAACCAGGCACTGATCGACCCGATGGACGCCCACCGCAAGCTGCAGATGTTCGAGCTGCTGGTGAAGATGGGTTACAAGGAGATCGAGGTAGGCTTCCCGGCCGCCAGCCAGACCGACTTCGACTTCATCCGGCAGATCATCGAAGAGGACCGGATCCCCGGCGACGTGGTGATCCAGGTCCTGACCCAGGCCAGGCCCGAGCTGATCGAGCGCACCTTCGAGTCGATCGAGGGCGCCAAGCAGGCCATCGTGCACCTGTACAACTCCACCTCCACGCTGCAGCGCCGGGTGGTGTTCGGGCAGGACCGCGACGGCATCACCGCCATCGCCGTCGAGGGCGCCAAGCTGGTCAAGAAGCTCGCCGACGCGACCGACGTGGACGTACGTTTCCAGTACTCTCCCGAGTCCTTCACCGGCACCGAGCTCGACTACGCCGTCGAGGTCTGCGACGCGGTCAACGACGTGTGGCAGCCCACGCCCGACCGCAAGGTCATCGTCAACCTGCCGGCCACGGTCGAGATGGCCACGCCCAACATCTACGCCGACCAGATCGAGTGGATGCACCGCCACCTGAAGTACCGCGACTCGATCGTCCTGTCGCTGCACCCGCACAACGACCGCGGCAGCGCCGTGGCCGCCGCCGAACTGGGCTACATGGCCGGCGCCGACCGCATCGAGGGCTGCCTGTTCGGCAACGGCGAGCGCACCGGCAACGTCTGCCTGGTCACCCTGGGCATGAACCTGTTCTCCCAGGGCATCGACCCGCAGATCGACTTCGGCGACATCGACGAGGTCCGTCGCATCGTCGAATACTGCAACCAACTGCCCGTCCACCCGCGCCACCCGTGGGGCGGCGAGTTGGTCTACACCGCCTTCTCCGGCTCCCACCAGGACGCCATCAAGAAGGGCTTCGACCACCTGGAGGCCGACGCCGCCGCAGCCGGCGTGCCGGTGGACTCGTTCACGTGGGCCGTCCCCTACCTGCCCATCGACCCCAAGGACATCGGCCGCAGCTACGAGGCGGTCATCCGGGTCAACAGCCAGTCGGGCAAGGGCGGCGTCGCCTACATCATGAAGGCCGACCACCAGCTCGAGCTGCCGCGCCGGCTGCAGATCGAGTTCTCCAAGGTCGTCCAGGCACGCACCGACGCCGAAGGCGGCGAGATCAGCCCGACCGCGATGTACGCCATCTTCGCCGACGAATACCTGCCCAACCCGGGCAACCGCTGGGGCCGCCTCAGCCTCATGGCACACCGCCACGAGTCGGCGGGCGACGACAAGGACCGCATCGGCGCCGACGTACGGCTCGACGGCGAGATCCGCGAGATCGAGGGCGTCGGAAACGGGCCGATCTCGGCCTTCATCGACGCGATCGCCAAGGTGGGCATCCGGGTGCGGGTGCTCGACTACGTGGAGCATGCGATGAGCGCGGGCAGCGATGCCAAGGCGGCTTCCTACCTGGAGTGCGACGTTGACGGGCGGGTGCTGTGGGGGGTGGGCGTGGACGCCAACACCACGACGGCCTCACTCAAGGCGATCATCTCCGCGGTCAACCGCGCCGCCCGCTGACCGTCGGTTGTCGCGTGAGTCCCCGGTACAGATCGGGGACTCACGCCGGTCCTAGGCGCCGTCCTTCTCCAGTAGCCGGTCGAGCCTGAGTCCCAGGTCGATCACTGAGCACTGCAGGGAGTCGAATCTGCGCGACATCAGAGACTGAGTGGACGAGAGCTGCTCGTGGGTGTGCCGGCGGAGACCTGCGACCTCGTCGCCGAGGGCTGCGAGGTCCTGGGACATTGCCGCTTGGATGCCGGCGATTTCGATTCTCACCTGGGCAACGGCGATCGCCGTGGAGAGGATGGCGGCGTGGATGCCTTCCATGCATGAGCAGCCGCAGTGACAGGTGTTGCTGCTGCTGCTGTCTGTCGAGAGGTTCGCATGTCGGCGCCGGGCCCTGGAGCCGCTGGAGACCGCTTTGGCGGAACGCGTTGTCGCCTTGGGGGCTTCCACGCGGAGTTTCACGTCGCTAGTCTCCGCCTCTTCGTTCATGTACCCCGACCTTTGCTCTAGCTGGAAGGGATCTCGGCGCTGACGGCCGGTCCCACTTTGTGTGAGCACATGGTCGCAAGCTGTCGTCGTTGATGGTGGTTGGGGGACGAGAGGCGGGTGTGGTTTTATCCGTCTCGGTGTGGCAAAAATTGACCGGCTTCCGATGGCGGGTCTGGGCGAGTGTGTCTTGGTGGGACATTTCGGAACGCCTGGTTTGGACAGGCCGGCTTGCTATGTGCCGGGGGTGCAGTTGTAGAGGTGGCCGTAGCGTTTTTGGGCGATGCGCATGAGCTCGGTCATGTCCTTGATCGCATCCCTGCCCTTGGCGATCTGGGGCAGGAAGATGTCGATCAATCGCTCTCCGCCGCCACAGCGGAACTTCGCGCTTACTTGGTACGGTTGGTCGTCGGATAGCGGGTTGGGCAGGAATGCGGCCATGCCGTCACCGAGGTCGTTAGGGAGTACGACTCCACCGTTGCTGCTGTAAACCTTACGCCTGTCATCCATAAGGAAATCCAGGTGCTCACGAGGCATCCCGCGGCCCTCTTGCATCCACCACACCTCCAGAGACTGGGGGGCCGTATCGGGAGCCCGGCAGTCGCCATTCCTCTCATTGCCGTCGGTTTTCTCGACGAGAGGGCCGGCCAGGCCGCTGACGAGGCGAAACGCTTGCTCTGGGATGAACGTGCAGACGTATGGCGCGGAATCCACGACCGGCTGGAGAACTGGGGTTGGTGTGGAGACGATGTGGGCCTCCGGGGTGCAGGCTGTGGCAAGCAACCCGAGAGCAGCCAGAGCGATAGAGAGACTAGCCCGCCTCATTTACCACCTCGAGAGGAGGAGGGGATGTCAAGGCCGAGATAGTCGTTCACATCACTAGTTGCGCGGAAGGTTGTTCTGAAACCATTGAGCAGCTCGTTACTTCCTCCTGCTCTCCGGGCCCACTCAAGGAACTTGCTGTATTCTTGCGGGCCCATCTCGGTGAAGGGCTTGAGCGTCGGCGGAGTTCCGGTTGCGAATGGCTGCCTGTCCAAGTCCAGACCGTCGAGCATGCCCTTATTCAGCATGGCGGTGGAGAGCATCTGCTCCGCCAACCTCTCCACCGCCAGCCGATTGTCCGCCAGCCTCCCTTGCGTCTCGTCCAGGCTCCGCCCGTGTTCGGACATTTGCTGGGCGACCTGCTTGGCGATCTCGTCATACCCGGCTCCGGCGAGCTTGTCGTATTCCTTGCCGATCAGCTCGCCGAAGGCTCCCGTGGCCAGCTGACCCACCTGCCTGGCTCCCGGCACCGGGAGTAGCCCCAGCGCGTCACCCACCATGGTCTTCAGCGCTTCGTCAGCCTTCTCGTCGTCCAACCCCTGGGCGATCAGCACCTGGCGGCGGATCTCCACGATGTGGGTGAAAGGGCGTGCCTCCGCCACGGTTCGGTCCGTCAGGAACTGCAGAATGTCGGCCTTGTCGACCCGCCCATCCCCGTCGAAGTCGTACTCCTTGACGTCGGACTTCCTGAAACCGAGCCGCTCGGCGTTGGAAGCGTCGAGACCAACCGGAGGCACCGTGTCGAGCGCCGCCCGCATATGTTCGGTCTGCGCCCTCACCAGTACCTCAAACGCGTCGTCATCGGCGGTCGCCAGCGCCAGCGCATAGTCCATGTCCTGGGCCGCGACCTTGCCGAAGGTCGCATGGTTCAGGATCAGCCGGGAGAGCTGGTCGATATTGGCAGCAATCGCCCGACCCAGGGGATAGCGCAGGGGGGCAAGACGATCGAATGTGTCTCTGTTCTTGATCTCCAGATTGCCGCTCTCGCCCTTGCCGAAGGCGCCGCGTACGTCATCGGCGACGACTTCGATCATCTCGGCGGACAGCTTTCTGGAGGTCGCGTCCTGGCCGGTCGTCGCGGTCACCAGCATGTCTCTGATCGGCTTGTAGTCGCCCAGGTAACGTGAAGCGCCCCACCGGGTCGTCAGCAGATAGTCGAGCACAGACTCCTTCCACCCGGCCGGGGTGTGGTCCAGCAGCGCCTGGGACGCCTCCCTGCTGGACTTCGCCGCGTGAAACAGATCGTCCACCACCGATGATTCGGCCTTCATGCCTGGACTGCCCACATACGTTTCCGGTTTCAGCAGGGTGCCGAGGCCAAAGGAGCCGGCCAAGTCGAATATGGGGATCTGGCTTCCCGCGAACGTACGGCCCAGCAGGTCCTGGCTCGCCGCCCACTGGTCCTTGCGCTGCTCATGCTCATAGACGATCACGTCCCGCCCGACGATCTCCATGAACTCCTTCGAGAACGGCGGCTTTCCGTCGTGGGCACGCCAGATGAGCGCCTGGGCCTGGTATCCCGAGTACTTCGTGTCACCGGCCTTGTGCTCGGCTCGCCCCTCCTTGGCCAGCTCCCTGGTGAAGGAGGCGCCCATGTACGCGGGATTCTTCGGATCGGTTGCCTTGGCCAGAGCCGTACTCAGCATGCGCAGGGCTTTCTTGCCTTGGCTGGACAGCTGGGCCACGCGATCGGACTCCTCGTGGGTCCGGGCGTCGCGCAACTGCGCGGCGAGCGAGCCGGGAAGCTCCGTCGTACCTCGGGCACCCAGCGTTCCCAGGAACGCCTTGACGAACTCCGCATCCCCGGTCCGCGACGCGTATTTCTCCAGCTCGGCCAGCGCCTTGGCATCCCCGTCCGCAGCGTTCAGCGCAGAGCGACCCGCCAGTGTCCCGTCCAGCAGCCCCTTGGCGGCCTCCAGGCCATCAGGCATCTCCAGGAAGCTCCCGGCGGGCGTACTCCTCCCGAAGGTGACCTTCTGCCGCTGCAGCTCATGGACCAGTTTCTGCCGCCGCCGCAGATCCTCGGCCTGTGTGGTGACTCGTCCGGCCAACTGCCGCAGCCGCGCCGCCGGAGAGGTGTCCAGCCCGGCGCTCTGCAACTCACTGTGCAGAGCCTGCGCCAGTTCTTCCAGCTGCTTGGCAGCCTCGGTGTGTTTGCTCGCCATCGTGTCGAAGTCGGGCTGCTTGACCCCGGTGAACTCCGTCATGGCTTGTCCTGAAGCGTGGCCAGCTTCTGGTTGGCGCTGTGTACGGCCTCAGCGAGCATGTCCCGCAGCTCGCGCTGGTCGGCGTGGACTTGGGCGTCGAACCGGGCGCCCGTCGGCCCCACCCACGCGTCGTTCTCCATCAGACGACAGGAGGGATCGAGCGCCCACCAGTGCTCGTCCGAAAGCCGCTGAATCCGCTCCGCCACGGCCCGCATCGCCTCGCGATCGAGGTTGGCCAAGATGATCCCCTTGTACGGCTCGCTGCACCAGAACAGATCAGGAGGCGGCGTCCCTCACGTGGTCACACGGTAATCAACATCACATCAACAAACAAGCTTAAACGCAGTGAAAGGCATAGCACGTTCGAGCTTTGTTTGAGAATGGGGTGTTTCGCCTGACTCGAGTATGGCGTCGGCTTGCTGTGGCCTATGGATCTCTTTCCTCACGAGAATGAAACCCGGCGGATGCTCATTGAACATCAACTGAAATAGTTGAGGCCGGGAAGGGCCCAGGCGGTCGACGAGTACACCATCACGGGCGGGACGATCATGGTCGCCGGAGGTGGGCCGAAGTGGGGAGTGCAGCTGTGTGCCGACTGCGAGCTCGAATATTGTCCGGGTCTGCCCATCGCAGTGGTGGAGGTCAAGCGGACGTTCATCAACGCCGACGGTCGAGCAGGCCGGCGGCTCGCAGTCGACAAAGCGGGGGAGGTTGCGGGGTGAGGAGGGGGTCGGATCCTGCTCGTCCTCGCCACTGGTACGGGCAATGCCCTGGTGGCCTACCCGATTGTCGAGCGTGGTGGAACCTCCCGATGGTCGCTGCTAAACGCTGCGTTCAGTGGGATGCTCTAAATTTCTCGCGGCGGGTTTCGGTCATCTTAGAGATCAAAGGAAGACTTCCCGTGGGAGTTGGGAGTCTTCTCTTCCTAGGAGCAGATTGATTAGTCGAACTCGCCGTCCTTCACGCCGCCGATGAAGGCGTCCCATTCGCCGGGGGTGAAGACCAGCGCTGGCCCGGATGGGTTCTTGCTGTCGCGGACGCCTCGGCGCTTTCCGGAGAGTTCGGCGACCTCGACACAGTTGCCGCCATCGGGTCCTGATCGGGTGGACTTGCGCCATGTGGCTGTGTCTAGTTCACGGGTCAGCTCGTTCATCGCTGCAGCTTCTCCTCGTTTCCAGGGCCTCGTGCTGGGACAGTGTTTCGGAGCGAATCCCCTCATACCTGAATGCTAGGGTCCTGGCGCTAGCTGTCCAGTCGGTTATCTGGGTGTTGGAAGCAGTTTCGACGTACGCCGTGTCAGGGGTTCCGTGTGCTTGAGTGATGGCGAAGCCCCCGAGAGGAGCTAGGTGCTGAGCGGGAGGATCTAGATGGTGATCCGGGGCGCCTAGCCGACGTCAAGAAGGTGCGCGAGCTGTGCGGCCATCACTGCGGAGTTGCCGATCGGGTGGTCCGGAACTCTCTTGTCGAGGGCTACTCGGAGTATGGGAGGGGCGGGGAGTGCAGGTGCGCTCTCGGATACCGTCTCGCGATGCCCATCGCGCGGGGTGCAGGTCAAGCGGCCGATGACGACATAGAGCAGGCCGTGCGGCGGATTCCGGTCGTCTTACGGATCAAGGGAAGACTCCCCGCATGAGTTGAGAGCCTTCCCTTCCTGAGGACTTATTGGTTAGTCGAACTCGCCGTCCTTCACGCCGCCGATGAAGGCGCTCCATTCGCCGGGGGTGAAGATGAGGGCTGGACCGGTGGGATTTTTGCTGTCACGGATGCCTCGGTGTCCGCCGGATAGATCCGCAACCTCAACGCAGTTGCCCCCGTTGCTGCCCGAGTAGGAAGACTTGATCCATGTGGCTGCCCGTAGATCCTGGGTCAGCTCGTCCATCGCTGCATCGCCTCCTTGATCAAGCTTATGGATTCGCGCTGAGAAAGTGCTTCGGAGCGAATCCCCTCATATCTGAATGCTAGGGTTCTGACGCTCTCTGTCCAGTCGGTTACCTGGGCGTTGGAAGCGGCTTCGACATATGCCGTGTCGGGGGTTCCATGTGCTTGAGTGATGGCGAAGCCACCGAGAAGTCCGGTTGTGGAGTAGGCGCTGAGCGGGAGGATCTGGATGGTGATCCGGGGCGCCTGGCCGATTTCGAGTAGATGCGCGAGTTGGTTCGCCATCACCGCGGGGTTGCCGATCGGGCGGTGCAGGACTCCCTCGTCGAGGACTACCCAGAGCATGGGGGGCTTGGGTCGCCGGAGGATTGACTGGCGCTCCATGCGTGCAATCACATGGCTCTCGATCTCCTCCGATGTCACACCGGGTTCCCCGCTCAGCATCGCCCGGGCGTAATCCTCGGTCTGGAGCAGGCCGGGCACGGTCAGCGGCTCCCAGGTTCGGATCGCCTCCGCCGTTGCCTCCACGTCGAGCCAGGGCCTGAACCACGGGGGAGCCGATGCATGGCTGACCATCGGCCAAAGTCGCATCAGCGCTCCTTCCGCCTCAAGCGCTTCGTCGCAGTGGCGGGCGAACTCCTCCGTCGGTGACCGTCTGGCTGTCTCGATCATGCTGATCGTGCCGACGGAGTAGGACACCGCTTTCGACAGGCGGATCTGGGACCAGCCTCGGGCCTTGCGGTGTCGCCGCAGCTCGAAGCCGAAGAGTGCGGTCGGGGAATCAGTGGGGCATAGCTCGCTTTCTTTCGGCACCTGACCTCCAGGGGGAGCGCCACCGTTTCAACAGAGCTTTCATCGAAACGGTTGATGGCGTAACGAAGTCAACTGACTACTAATTGTAGTCAAGGTTTGGGATGGTTGGAAGGTCGATCGAGGCCGACTTCTTCAAGTGGGTGAAGTTATGAAAGCAGCGAGCGCGGAGCCGAGGGTCCTCGGTTCGATCCATCTCGTGGGCATTCGCGAGTCCGTCTCGCATGCCCGCTCCGAAGTGCGCAGATGGCTCGGAGGCCATCACCCTTGTGTCGACGACGCCGTGCTGGCGGCGTCCGAGCTCGTGACGAACGCGCTCCGGCATTCCGCCGCCAGGCCGTACGACTTCATCAGCCTCACCGTCACCACGACGGAGGACATGGTCTATGTGGAGGTGCGTGACCCAGGTTCCGCCTTTTCCGGCCCGCATATCCGGCAGGAGCCGGAGGCGGAGGATGGTCGTGGGCTGCTGATCGTCCGTGAGATCTCCCAGGACTGGGGGACCCGGGAGCACGGGCGTGGGCTTGGCCGTACCGTCTGGTGCGCCATTCGGGCCGTCCCGTCTTCCCTTGATTCGTCCGCTCCCGAACCGGTCTCCGGATCGGCCGGCGGACGCGGCTCTGGCTGAACGCTCAATCAGTCAGGGTCAGGCGGCTCCGCCTTCTCAAGGAGGGGGAGTGGCGGAGCCGTCGCCGAAACGTCCGGCTGGGATCTTCCCCCGTGGCTCCAGGCCGGACCTGGCCCCCGATGGGTGAGCGCGCTCATCGGGGGCCTTGTTTGGGAATCTGGGCGACCTGTGTTGGAGACAAGTACCCCCTGGCCGCCGGGTAGGGGTGCACGCGGCGGTGGCTGCAGTTCACGGCCAACACCGGACGCGCACCGAACACGATCACGGCGTACGGTCGAGCGCTGGCGGACCATCTGCGGTGATGTGCGGTTGGTCGGTGCCGATCCGCTGACGATACGGGCCGACACGGTGGCCGCATGGATCGGTGACCTGCACGAGCGGCCGTACCTTCGTACCTTCGTCCCGGACCGCGAACTGGACGTGGTGGGCCGCGAGGTGGGCGCCTGGCAGGGCAGACGAAACGCCGCCCAGCGCCCACAGTGGCCGTTCCAAGGGTCCTCAACCGTGTGCCCTGTCGGGCGCTGCGCACGCGTCTCCAGACGGTCCGATGCCCCCCGTGTCGATCGCTCTGGCCGTCGCGGGGCGGTGCCGTCCGTCGCAGGATCGGGTGCCCGAGGGCGTGTCGTCCGATCGCGATGCTGCTCGCGGCATCGCGGCGGGTCAGCTTTCGGTTGTTGCCGGTGAGTGGCTTAAGCCAGTTTCAGATACAACTGGCGAACCGCAGGTCAACGATGCCAGATCAAAAGAGAAGGGGCTTACGGACTGCTCGTCGGTCATCGGCTCTCCAGATCGCCAGAGCGGTCGCCGTCACCCACCAGGATGATCGGCCGGACGAATCTGAGGAAGCCCCATGTTTCTGGCGCGTACGGTGACGCCCCGGACGATATCCGGGTGGTAGCGGGGGCGATATCGCCGGTGCCGGCGCTTGGCGGGCGAGGTGGCGAAGCGTGGAGATCCTGGCGTTCATCTTTCGGCGTACCCGCCTCGTCGGCCCCGTTGACTTTGTCGCAAGCTATGACGCAACATGTTGATACAAAGCTTGCGACAAAAGGAGAAGGGCATGACGAACAGCTCCATGCCGGGCGCCGGGCCGCGGCGGGCGGACGTTCGATGCGCGGGCACCTGGCTGCTGCGGCACGGCCTCGGCGACGGCCCACCGACGCCGTTGTTGACCGCGCGACTGGCAGTGCGGCGGCGGGTGCGGCTCCTCGGCAGTGTCCTGTCGGCTGTGCTGATCCTCGGGGCCGCGCTGGTGCAGGTCTCTGACTGGCCGGCCACTTCCGCGTTCGGCGGGTTCGGGTCGCACGGGCCGACGAAGGTGCTGGTCCTGGGCGCGTTCATCGTCGGGCTGTTGGTGGTCCGGACGCTGCTCGACACCTGGGTACGGCGCGTCGACCGGCGGGCCGGGGTGGCGCTGGCGCGGCGGGCTCTGCTCGGGCGGCCGTACGCCGCCTTGGCGGCGGGCACCTTCGCCGGTGCGTTCGCGCTGGGTGTGAGCGCGCTGGTCGTCGGCGAGGGCACCGCGCGGCAGGCAGCCGTCGTGCTGCTGGTCGCCGTGGCCGGGGTCGGCGTCGGCGCGGCCCTGCAGCTGCGCGAGCTGCTGGCGCAGCCGGTCGTTGCCGAGGGCGAAGTCTCACTGACGGCCGACGTCATCATGCGCGTCGAGGACGCGCGCGACAGCACCGCGCCCACCACGCTGTGGTCGCTGCCGATGGTGTTGCTGTTCGGGTCCGCGCCCGACTGGTGGAACGCCGCCTCCATCGGCTTCGTGCTGCTGGGACTCGCCGCCTACATCGCGGTCCAGGTCAGGACGCCGTGTGCCGCGGCCATGGCGCGGCACGTGATGGGCGTCTGATGATCGTCATCGACGCCGGCTCGCCGGTGCCGCCGTTCGAGCAGCTACGGGCCCAGCTCGCCCGGCAGATCCACGACCGTACGCTGGCCGTGGGCTCGCGGCCGACCTCGGCCTGGCCGTCAACACGGTCGGCCGGGCCTACCGGGAGCTGGAAGAGGCCGGGCTGATCGAGACCCGGGGGCGGGCGGGGTCGTTCGTGTCAGCGGCCGGCGAGGCGGCCCGCGAACGAGCCCGCCAGGCGGCCGCCGACTATGCGGCCGTCGTGGCGAGCGTCGGTATCGACGAGGGCGAGGCACTCTGCATCGTCGAGGCGGCTCTGAGATCCGGTGACGCGGCGGCCCCCGCCGTACTTTGACCGGCTGTCTCCCGGGCGCCTGGCCAGGTGCCCGGGATGCATGCATAACGGCCTTTCCTCGCCGGACTTCCGAGATTCCGCAGCCCCGGGCTTCAGAAACGCCCCGATCCGCTTCCGAGATTACGACCATGGCGACTGCCGGCCCTGTTTTCCGCATGTGCCGCCTCGTCGGCCGGCCGCTCTGGAGCCGCCGACGCGGTGAGAGATGGGGCGCCGTCGCTCACCGTGCCTTTTGCTTCTCTTCCCCAAGGGACCTCCCCCACCGTGCGGCGGGTAGCGAAGGAAAAGGGTCGGCGGGTCTAGAGGCTCCGCAAGTCCCGCACCCGCAGGCCGAAGGCCGACAGGCCCTGCTCGTGGTGCTCGATCAGGTCGAGGCGGCGGTAGAAGGCGTGGTTCGCGGGGCCTTCCGGGGTGGATTCGTGGTCGGTGGTGAGGACGAAGTAGCGGCAATGCGCGTACCGGTCCTTGAGGTGCTCCAGCAGTCGGCGGCCGATGCCCTCGCCCTGGTGTTGGGCGTTGACCAGCAGCTCCTGCACGTAGCAGACGATCTCGTCGTCGGACACCGTCCGCGCCAGGCCGAGCAGCTTGCCCGACTCGTCCCTGGCGGTGATGACCAGGTGCGAGTTGGCCAGACTCCGGCACACCCGGGCGACGTCGCGCGTCCACGGCTGCCAGCCGACCGAGTCGTAGAGCTCAAACATCTCGGCCTCGTCGAACGACGTCTCCTGGGCGATGATCACCACTTATGGGGGCTCCTTAATGTGCTCTGCGTCCGAGCTTGTTCGGCCCTTGACGGGCACTGCGTGTCCAGGGGTCCGACTTCTAGGTGAGAAGCACCTGGTCGAGGACGTGCTCGCCGATGGCCGCCATGCTCGGGTTGTCGGCCGAGTGGGCGGCAAGAGCAGTGCCTATGGCAAGGGCCCAGCCCCTTGCGCGTTCCCAGGTCACCTCGTCGGCGTCCACGCGTGATCGGAAGACCTCGCGCGCGTTCTCGTCGAACACCAGCCACGCGGCGGCCAGGTCGGTGGCGGGATCGCCGCTGGTGAGATCACCGAAGTCCAGGACGGCCGCCAGTCCTTCCCCATTGCACAGGAGATTTCCCGGGTGGGGGTCGCCGTGGAGCCAGAGCGCGGGGCCCTGCCAGGGCGGGAGGGCGGCCAGTTTCTCCCAGAGGGGGAGGAGATCGGCTGATCGGGGAATGGACCGCAGGCGGTGTCGTACCGCTTCGTCGCGGGCGGCGAGCGGGACGCCGCGGACGGGGTTGCGCGGCGCGTCAGGTGGTGCGGGCCGGTGGAGGCCGGTCATGAAGTCGGCCAGCGGGACGGCGATGCCGGAGCGGTCGGACAACGGCACGTCGGCAACCGTGCGGCCTTCGAACCAGGGCGCGATCGTCCACGGCCACGGGTAGCCCTCGCCGGGTACGCCGACCCTGACGGGTATGGGCAGCGCGACTTCGACGTATTCGGCCAGAACCGGCAGCCAGCGTTGCTCGTTGACGATGAGGTCGACGGCGACCTGGCGGCGCGGCAGGCGTACGGACAGGTCCGTCCCCAGGCGGTAGATGACGTTGTCCCAGCCGTTGGCGACGAGGCTCAGCGGGCCCGCCAGATCCGGGTGCTGCGCGCGGATCAGGCGGTCGACAAGGTCGTCGTCGATGTCGGCTTCCGCCGCCGGGGTGGTCATGCCGCAACGGTAGTGCTGGTGGCCTTGACGGGAACGTAGGTTGAACCACCCGTTACACCGAGGAAAACGCCTTACCAATGCATTCGCATCGTCGCCCCCGACACCAGGTAGGCATCACAATCAGCGACACTCCAACCACAAAACATGACAACGCGTAAATATCCGGGATTGCGGTCAGACCCTATTTTGGTAGATCATCGGCGAGTGGCCACGGCCTACCGGTGCCCGTAGGTCTGGGAGAGGACCATGTCGTGATATTCGCTGTAGTGGGGCTGGTGCTGGTCGGCGTCGTCAGCGTACTCAACCTGGCGATTCTTCTGGTCGTGCTCCGTCGATGGCGAGAGGCGGAGGCCAATGGCGGTCAGGGCTTCCCCGCTGTGGGAGCCGCGTCCAATGTCCGGATGATCGATCGGATTCCGAGCTTCTCCGCCCGTAGCCTCGACGGCACCGCGGTGACGGAGCGCACTCTGCTCGGGAAGGAGACCCTGGTCGGATTCTTCTCGCTCACCTGCAAGGCCTGCGTCGAGGCCGTGCCCCTCTTCGCCGGGCACGCCGAGCGGCTGCGGGCCGCCGGAGGGACGTCCTTGGCGATCGTCCACGGAGACGACTCAGCTGACAGCGAGCTGGCCGCGATGCTCAACGACGTGATGGACATCGTGATCGCCGAGGACGCGGAGGCCGAGCTGTCGAGGCGGTACGGAGCCAAGCACTACCCGAGCTACGCCTGGTACGGACCCGACAGCATGGTGACCACGGCGGGCGCGGGCCTCGCCGCCCTGCGGTCCGAGCTGGTAGCCCCCTAGCCTCCCGAAGGCCACCCCCCATGCCCTCGCGGGCCGCGCCCGCCGCGTTCGACCCTTTCTCGGTGGCGCTCGGCCCGTGTGTGGAAATAGATCACCTCACCCCAAGGAGAAACCGTGATCCAAAGTGTGACCCGGCGCGTCATCCGCGCCGTCGAGGTGCTGCTTCCCAAGACCACCGCCGACGCGGGCTGCCCCCCGGACTCGTACATGCAGTACAAGTACATCGGCGGCGTATGCTTCGGCCGCGTCTGCTCGACCAACAGTGCCTGCGTGACCCACTGCGGCACCTGGTACAGCTACAGCAACAACTACTGCAGCTGACGCCCGGCCCCTGTCGGTCTGCGTAACACGTGCTTGACGCGCCGCGTGGCCGCCCTCTCGCCGAGGGCGGTCACGCCGGCCCGAGGCACTCCCTGAACGCGCGTAGCAGGGCGGCCGCGCGCCACCACTTCCAGGAGCTTCTTCTTCGTGTTGTACGTCTTGTTCGCCTGCCGCCTCACCCTGGCGGCGGTGATGACGCTCGCGGCGGTGGCCAAGCTGCGCTCACCAGGTGTCTTCGCCGCCTCCCTGACAGGCTTCGACTTCATTCCCGCACGGCTGCGCCGCCCGCTGGTCGTGCTGGTCCCAGCCGCCGAACTGCTCATCGCGTTGCTGCTGGCCCTGCCGGCCACCGTCACCGCCGGGTTCCTCGCCGCCGCGCTGTTCTGCTGCGGCCTGACGGCCGTCCCGATCCTCGTCGTGGCCCGCGGGCAGAAGGTGCAGTGCGCCTGCTTCGGCGCCGGCGACGTGCCCATGAGTGGCTGGCACATCGCCCGCAACGCGGTGCTGCTGGCGGCGGCAAGCCTGGGTTCGTTCGTGGCGATATCTCTCGGTGACGGCCTTCCCGCCCAGGTGCCGGGGATCGCGCTGGCCGTGGTCTCGGCCGGCGTGCTCACCACTTTGATCACCTTCGTCGATGACATCGCCGCGCTCTTCGAGTCCCCGGTCGCGGCAAGAGACCTCGGCCGGTGAGACGGAGCCGGAAAGGACATCCGTGGAATACCTTGTCGCAGGACTCGTTCTGGTCGCGGCGGTCACCGCGCTGAACGTCGTGCTGACCTTGGCCGTGGTGCGCCGCTGGCGGGCCCGTCTGAGCGCTCCGCCGGCCACCCACCACCACGGCCCCGACCCCGTCGCCATGGACCCGGAGCTGGGCATAGCGCCCGGAGACCGGATGCCCGACTTCACCGCCATCACCACCGACGGCGCCACGGTTACCAGCGACGAGCTGACCGGCCGGCCGGCGCTGATCGCCTTCCTGTCGCTGGACTGCTCGGGCTGCGACGACAGTCTGCCGGAGCTCGGCGAGCACGCGCGCCGGGTGCGGGACGCGGGGGGCCAGGTCCTGGCCACGGTGGTCGGCATCGATGCGGCCGACAGCGAACTGGCCGCCCGGCTCGTGGGCGTCGCGGACCATGTGGTGCCCGAATTCCTCGACGCGCCGGTCGGCGCTGCCTTCGGGGTCCGCTTTTACCCCGGATTCGCCCACTATGGCCCCGACGGGGTCGCCACCGCCGCCAGTATCGGCCTGCAGGGGCTGGGCGAGACCGTACGGCCTTCGGCGCCGTGAGCGGCGACGATTCCGGCACGGAGCCCGAGGTCTCCGTGGTCCGCGGGATGAAGGCGGCCTACGCGCTCGCCTGGCAGGCCAGCCCCGGCATGCTGCTCCTCCAACTGGTCACGGCGGTGATCGGCGGCATGGCGCCGGTGGCCACCGCCTGGCTGACCAAGGTCGCGCTCGACGAGCTCACCGCCTCCGCCCCCCGAACCGGGGAACTGGTGTGGATGGCGGCCGGCATCGGTGTCCTGGGCATCGTGATGGCCGCCACCTCGGCCATCACCACCTATGCGCAGGGGCGCGCCCGGCGCGCCATCGGCCTGCACTCACAGGACCGGCTGTTCGACGCGGTCAACCGGATGAGCGGGCTGGCCCGCCTGGAGGAACCGCGTTTCCACGACCGGCTGCGGCTGGCCCAGCAGTCTGCCGAACACGCCCCGGACCAACTGGTCCAGATGGGCCTGTCCACACTGCAGGGGACCCTGGGCATCGCCGGGTTCTTGGGCACCCTGGTGGCGATCAATCCGGTCATGGCGGGCGCCGCGCTGCTGGCCGCCGCACCCGCGCTGATCGCCCATCTGGCGCTGAGCCGGCGGCGGGCGGGGCTGATGTGGCGCATCAGCCCCGGCATGCGGCGCAAGGTGTTCTACCAGATGCTGCTGACGGACCTGCAGGCCGCCAAGGAGGTCCGCCTGTTCGGGCTGGGGAAGTTCCTGCACGGGCGGATGCTCACCGAACTGCGTGCGGCCAACGACGCCGAGGATCGGCTGGAGCGAGGCGTGGTGCGCGTCCAGGTCCTCCTCGCCGCCCTCGGGGCGCTGCTGTCGGCCGCGGGGCTGCTGTGGGCAGTGTACGCCGCGGCCTCCAGGACGATCAGCGTCGGTGATGTGTCGATCTTCATCGCCTCCCTGGCCGGACTCCAGGGCGGGCTCAGCGTCCTGGTGCAGGGCATCGCCCAGGGACATCAGTCCACTCTGGTCTTCCACCACTATCTGACGGTGGTCGGGGTCGGAGACGACCTCGCCGGGCCCTCGCAGCCCCAGGAGCTCGCCCCGCTGGCCCACGCCATCGAACTGCGCGATGTGTGGTTCCGGTACGGCGAGGACTTCCCGTGGGTGCTGCGCGGGCTGAATCTGACCATCCCGCACGGCACCAGCCTGGCCGTGGTCGGGCTCAACGGCGCGGGCAAGAGCACACTCGTCAAGCTGCTCTGCCGGTTCTACGATCCACAGCGCGGCTCCGTGCTGTGGGACGGGGTGGACATCCGCGATGTTCCTGTGGCGCAGCTACGTCAGCGGATCGGGGCGGTGTTCCAGGACTACATGGACTACGACCTCACCGCCGCCGAGAACATCGGGCTCGGGAACGTGGAGGCGATCGACGACGCGGACCGGGTCCGGGCCGCCGCCGAGCGCGCTGGGGCCCACGAGACCATCGAGCGGCTGCCGTCCGGCTACCAGACGATGCTGAGCAGGCTGTTCCATGCGGGAGATGAGGAGGAGGACACGCCGATGACCGGTGTCCACCTCTCCGGCGGGCAGTGGCAGCGCCTGGCGCTGGCCCGCGGGCTCATGCGTCAGGGCCGCGATCTGATGATCCTGGACGAGCCCAGCTCCGGCCTCGACGCGGTGGCCGAGGCGGCGGTCCACGACCGGCTGCGGGAGCTGCGCGCCGGCTCCACCAGCGTGCTGATCTCCCACCGGCTCGGCGCCGTCCGCCGGGCCGACCGGATCGTCGTCGTCCAGGACGGCAAGGTCCTGGAGAGCGGCGACCACGCCTCGCTCACCGCGTCCCCGGACGGCGTCTACGCCCAGCTCTTCCATACCCAGGCGGAGGGTTACCGAGAGGCCCCGTCGGCGGGCAGCGTCGAGCCGCCGCGCGAGGAGAGCGCCGAGGCGTCGACCACGGTGGTCGCCGGATGAGCCAGGCCCTGGGCTGGGCCGGCGCGGCGGCACTGGTGATCGGGGCCGCGCTGGCGGCCCGGCTGCTGCTGTCCACCGTCACGGTGCGGGGTGGCAGCATGACCCCGACCCTGCTGCACGGTGATGTGCTGCTGGTACTGCGCCACCGCCGCCGGGCCCGCCCCGGTCAGATCGTGGTCGTCCAGCGGCCCGACCGTCATACGGGGTGGAACAGTCCCGTCGACCTCTCCGGAGCCGCCGGGTGGTACGTCAAACGGGTCGTCGCGGTGGCCGGGGACCCGGTACCGCCCTGGGTGGCCGGGGACCGGCCCGGCCGCGTGCCACCGGGCATGCTGGTGCTGCGGGGGGAGAACCCCCACTCGGAGGACTCCAAACAGTGGGGCCTGTGCCCGGCGGAACGGATGTACGGAGTAGTGCTGCTGCGGCTGCGCACCGGGGGCGAGCACGCCACCGCCTGACCGGCGCGGCCGCACCCGGCGAGCGTACCTAGGAGTACGGCTCGCACACCTTGAACGACACTCTTCTACTGTCCTTCGAGGGTGTCAGCAGGTGGAAGACGATCGTGTGCCGACCCGGCTCGAAGGCGCCGAAGGGGTTGCGCCGGTTCTTGGTCGTACCGGTCACCCAGTCCGTCTTCCATCCCTCGTCCGCGCCGTCCACGACCCAGCGGTAGCCGTACTCCAACTGCTTGCCCGACGGCCCCTTGAGCAAGGCGACGGGGAAGAGGCTGGGCGAATAGCAGTTGTTTCCCGTCTGCTGCCCGTCCAGGGTCAACGACACCAGGCGTACGGTCCCCGCACCCGCGGCCGTGGTCTTCGCCGGAGAGGTCGTGGGTTTGGGGGTCGGCTGCCTGCGGGAGGGGGTGGGGTTCGAGCCGCCGGTCCGGGTGGGGGTCGGCTTCTTGGTCGGAGCGCTGGGTGTCTTGTCGGTGCCCCGGTTCTTGGCCGGCGGACTGGATGTCTTGGTGGCGCCCTGTTCCGTGGCCGACAGGGCGGGCGCGGCCGTCGGCGCTGGGGTGCGCGTCCACATGATCGCCCCGGCCACCAGAGCAGCGGACACGGCCAGTGCCCCAGCGCCCGTCAGCAACGCCTTCCAGCGCGGGCGACTCACGGGATGACCCGCCGTACCGCCTCGACGGCCCGTCAGGTCGCCTGCCGTACCGGTGGGCGGGGCACCGATGAGCCGGAGCAGGACGTCCTGCATGGCGGGCCGGGCGGCCGGGTCCTTGGCCAGGCAGGACAGCACGATCGGGCGCAGCGGGCCGGGCAGGTCGCCCAGGTACGGCTCATCGTGGAGGATGCGGCGGATCACCGCGGGCAGCGAGTCGTTGCCGAACGGCGGACTCCCCGTCGCGGCGAACACGATCACCGACGCCCACGCGAAGACGTCCACCGCGGGACCGAGTGGGGCGCCCGCGAGTTGCTCGGGCGCCATGTAGGCAGGCGTGCCGACGATGCTGCTCGTCACTGTCAGCGAATGGCCGGACGCGCGGGCGATGCCGAAGTCGATGACCCGCGGCCCGTCCCTCCCCAGCAGCACGTTGGCGGGCTTGAAGTCGCGATGCACCACCCCGGCCCGATGGATCGCCGCCAGTGCGGTCGCGGTCGCCACCGCGAGCCGCTGCAGGTCGGCGCCGACGTGGCGGCCCGCCTGGTGGAGCGTGGGCCCCTCGACGTACTCGGTCACGATGTACGGCCGGCCGCCCAGCGAGGCGTCGAGCACCTGAGCGATGCAGAACGGCTCCACCCGGCGCGCCGCGTCGATCTCCTTCGCGAAGCGGTGATCACCGGCCAGACCGTCCGCCAGCAGCTTGACCGCGACCCGCCGCCCGTCAGGACCCTGGCCCAGGTAGACCACCCCTTGGCCGCCCGCGCCCAGACGCCCGAGCAGCCGGTAAGGGCCCACGGCCGGGGGATCTGCCGGCAGGAGTGGGTTCATCAATCGCTCGGGCAGATCGTGAACGACAGGGGCTTCGATACCGCTTGGGGGGAGGTGAGGCGGAGGGTGACCCGGTGAGGGCCGTTCGTCTGTACGAGCGGGCCGATGACCTGCTGGGTGTGGCTTTCGGCAATGACGCTCTCAGAGCGCGACACCACCTTCCCGTCCAGGACCCACTCGTAGCGGAAGTCGGTGGCCAGCTTGGTCCCCTCGACCAGGCCGGAGATGTTGCCATGGTTGAACACGCAGTCCGGGGAGTCGGCATGCCGGGGACCGATGACTCGCACCCACACGATCCGGAACGAACCGCTGCCCGATGACCGTCTCGACGGCGAGGCCGTGGGTTTGGGAGTTGTCCGCGTCAATTTCACGGTCGGCGTCGGCGTCGGCTTCGGGGTCTGTTTCACGGTCGGCTTCGCCGGGCTCTTTGTCTTCGGGCGCTGAGGTGTTTTCGTCTTCGTCGGGGTGGGCGTCCCGGTGGTGGTGAGCGCCAGCGGCTGCGTACTCGGCCGCGGTTCCCAGAAATCCCACACGCTCGTGGCGCCCCAGGCGACGGCGCCCGCGACCGCCAGCGCCCCCACGCCGGAGACGCTCGCGATGACCGCCGTCCTGTTCCCGCGCCGCCGCCCGGGAACCGTGGACGAAGCGTGGCCGCCGGCGCCGTCCGGAAGCCGGGGGGCCTGTCCACCCAGGAGCCGCAGCAACACCTCCCGCATGGTCGGCCGATGCGCCGGATCCTTGGCCAGGCACCCCAGCACGATCGCTCGCAACGGTTGGGGCAGGTCGCCGAGCTGCGGCTCGTTGTGCAGGATCCGATTGATCACCGCGGGCAGAGAGTCCTCACCGAACGGCGGGCTTCCTGTCGCGGCGAACACGATCACCGACGCCCACGCGAAGACGTCCACCGCGGGACCGAGTGGGGCGCCCGCGAGCTGCTCCGGCGCCATGTACGCGGGCGTCCCCACGATGCTGCTGCTCGCCGTCAGCCCCGATTCGACGGACCGGGCGATCCCGAAGTCGATCACCCGGGGTCCGCCCTGTCCGAGCAGCACGTTGGCGGGTTTGAAGTCGCGATGAACGACGCCCGCCTGATGAATGGCCGCCAGTGCGGTCGCGGTCGCCACCGCGAGCCGCTGCAGGTCGGCGCCGACGTGGCGGCCCGCCTCCTGGAGCGTAGGGCCCTCGA
The DNA here is from genome assembly GCF_018603905.1 of Nonomuraea sp. NEAU-A123. GTDB lineage: Bacteria > Actinomycetota > Actinomycetes > Streptosporangiales > Streptosporangiaceae > Nonomuraea. Next base: position 355,063 of record NZ_JAHFZZ010000008.1, on the reverse strand, counting down.
CGTACTCGGTCACGATGTACGGCCGGCCGCTCAGCGAGGCGTCGAGCACCTGAGCGATGCAGAACGGCTCCACCCGGCGCGCCGCGTCGATCTCCTTGGCGAAGCGCTCATCGGCGAGTCCCTCGCGCAGCACTTTGACCGCGACCGGCCTGCCGTCGTGACCCTGGCCCAGATAGACCACCCCTTGGCCGCCGGCGCCCAGACGCCCGAGCAGCCGATAGGGCCCCACGGCAGCGGGGTCGCCTTCCCGGAGGGGTTCGACGCGCGACATGGGGCTCCTGTGACAAAGCTAGGGGATCTTCGGCACCTTAGCGGGAAATGTCAGACTTAGTGAGCCAGTCGGGTAAGTGATCACACGGGCCGGAGGCCCAAGAGCGCGCCCAGAGTGCGGACCGACTGCTCGAAGCCGTCGCGTCTCTCCTCAAGAGTGTTCTCGAACTGGCCGAACACCTCGAAGTTGACCCAGCCGTACAGGCCGGTCCACGCGGTGAGGCCGCGGAAGATCAGGTCATCGGGCACCCCGGGCATGATCTGGCGCAGGTTGTCGGCGTCGCCCGACAGAGCGGCGGGGGCGGGCGGGGCGAGGTCGGGCGGGGTCAGGGCGCCCGCCTCGTACGCCTGCGAGACGATCCGGCCGAACACCGCCACGTCGCGCAGCCGGGCCTCGATCGTCTCCTCCGGCGCCTGGTAGCCGGGCACCGGCGAGCCGTACAGCAGCGTGTACTCGTGCGGATGGGCCAGCGCCCAGTCGCGCACGGCATGGCAGACGGCCAGCCAGCGCCCCGCGAAGTCGCCGGGCGGGCCGGCTTTGTCGGCTTCCTCCACCGCCGCGCCGAGCGCGTTGTAGCCGTCGATGATCAGCGCGGTCAGCAGATCATCGCGGCTGGGGAAATAGCGGTAGATGGCCGACGACACCATGCCCATCTCGCGGGCCACCGCGCGCAGGGAGAGACCGCCCGCGCCCTCGATGGCCAGCTGACGGCGGGCGATGTCGGTGATCTCCCGGGTGAGCTCGGCCCTGACGCGTTCTCTCGCGGTACGGCTAGCTGTCATGTCACCGACCTTACCAGAGCACTGCGAAGAAACGAGAGCACCGCTCTTGACGAATGTCGATCCGATGAGAGAGCATTGCTCTTGTAAGAGAACGGCAGTCACACGGAGGTTCGACATGCTGGCCATCGCCAAGGGCGTCAACGCGGCGCTGATGTTCTTTCTGGAGCTCGGCGTCATCGCCTCCGTGGGCTATTGGGGCTTCACGGTGAGCCCGAACTGGGCGATCAAGCTGCTCGCCGGGCTCGGCGGGCCGGCCTTGTTCATCGCCGCGTGGGCCCTGTTCGGTGCGGGTGGCGGCGCCAACGCCACCTTCCCGCTGACCGGCCTGGCCAGGGCCGCCCTGGAGATCCTCTGGTTCGGTGGCGGCGCCCTGGCGCTCTACGCCGCGAGCCTGGCCACGCCGGCCGCCGTCTTCGCCGCACTCTTCGTCATCAACGCGGTTCTCCGCATCATCTGGAAGCAGGTCTGATCATGGGTAAGCACGTCGTGGTGGGTTCCGGTCAGGTTGGCACGCATCTGGCCACCAAGCTCCTGGCCCAGGGGCACCAGGTCACCGTGGTGACCCGCTCGGGCAGCGGCCCCGCCGGGGCCGAGAAGGTGGCGGCCGACGTCAGCGACAAGGCGCGGCTGACCGAGGTCGCCAAGGGCGCCGACGCTCTCTACAACTGCGTCAACCCGAAGTATCACCGCTGGCTGACCGACTGGCCGCCGATGGCCGCGTCGTTCCTCGCCGCCGCCGAGGGCACGGGTGCGGCTCTGGTCATCCTGGGCAACCTCTACCCCTACGGCCCGGTCAAGGGCCCGATGACCGAGGACCTGCCGCTCGCCTCGACCAGCCCGAAGGCTCAGGTGCGGGCGAAGATCTGGAACGACGCGCTGGCCGCGCACAAGGCGGGCCGGATCAGGACGACCGAGGTGCGCGGCTCCGACTACTTCGGCCCCGGCGCCACCGACCAGTCCTACCTGGGTGACCGGTTCCTCGTGCCGTTCCGGGCCGGCAAGACCATCCAGATCCCCTGGCCCGCCGACATTCCGCACAGCTGGACGTACCTGCCCGACGTGGCCGACGCGCTGATCGTCGCGGGCACCGACGAGCGGGCCTGGGGGCGGCCGTGGCACGTGCCCACCACCGACCCGCTGACCTTCCGCCAGGTCGGCGAGCGGATGGCGGCCATCGCGGGGCGCCCGGTGCCCAAGCTGGCCACGCTGCCGTGGCCGGCGATCCAGGCGGCGGGCCTCTTCTCGCCGATGCTCAGGGAGCTGAAGCACATCCGCTACCAGTTCATCGCGCCGTACGAGATGGACTCATCGGCCTTCCAGCGTACGTTCGGTGTCGCGCCGACCCCGATCGACGAGGCGCTCGCGGCTACGCTCGAGGCGTGAAGATAGCCATGATCGGTCTGGGCGACATCGCGGAGAAGGCCTACCTGCCTGTGCTCGCCGCCCAGCCGGGCCTCGACCTGCACCTCTGTACGCGCAACAACAAGACCCTGGACCGGCTCGGCGACACCTACCGGATCGCCGGCCGGTCCACCTCGGTGGATGACGTGATCAAGAGCGGGGTCGAGGCCGCGTTCGTGCACGCCGCCACCGGAGCCCACCGCGAGCTCGTCGAGCCGCTGCTCGACGCCGGGGTGCACGTCTACGTGGACAAGCCGATCGCCGACAACCTGGCCGACTGCGAGTCCCTCGTACGGCTGGCCAAGGCGGAGCGGCGGTCGCTGATGGTCGGCTTCAACCGCCGCTACGCTCCCGGATACACCGGGCTGCTCGCCCTTCCCCGGCATGTCGTGCTGATGGCGAAGAACCGCGAGAAAAACCCTGATGTCCCTCGGCGGGTGATATTTGATGACTTCATTCATGTGGTCGACACGCTGCGGTTCCTCGCCCCCGGCGAGGTGACCGGGACCCGGATCAGGACCCGCGTCCGGGATGGCCTGCTCGAGCACATCGTGCTGGAGCTGTCCGGTGACGGCTTCACCGCCATCGGCCTGATGAACCGGGTCAGCGGCGCCACGGAGGAGACCTGCGAGGTCATGGGCGACGGCGTCAAGCGCCGGGTGGTCAACCTGGGCGACGTGGTCGACTACATGGGCGGCGAGACGCTCACCCGGCGGCCCGACTGGGTGCCGGTCGGACGGCAGCGTGGCATCGAGCAGATCTGCCTGGAGTTCCTCGTCGCGGTCCGCGAGGGCCGCACGATCAGCGCGGACGACGCGCTGATCAGCCACGCCATCTGCGAGGACATCGTCGCGAACGCCTCCTGACCCCCAAAAAAACCTTTTGATCACCCGTACCACCTGATCGCCGCTGTCTGTGCGGGCCTGTATGGCGCGGGGGGTGTCACGAGCGCTGCCCGCGGCGCATCCAGGAGTCGGCGGTGGCCAGCAGGCGGCCGAACGACCGCCTGCCGAGCCGGGTCAGCACCGTGAACCCGCCCGCGTCACTCATCGGGCTGGAGGACGACACCACGCCCGCCACCGTCTCCCCGTACACGGCCGGCCCGCCGCTGCCGCCGGACGGAGCGTGGCAGTTCCGCGTCACCAGCACCCCCGGCCCCCGGCTGGTGCCCTCATCGGCGTCCCCCACACAGTGGTACATCCGGGTGCCGGGATACCGCCGCCCAGCAGGATAGCCGAGCAGGTCGAGCCCGCGCAGCGACGTACCCCTGCGGGTGGCCAGCGGACGCAGCCCGCGCCCGGTCGCGGCCTCCAGCGTGCCCCCGCGCCGCACCACCCCGACCAGCCCGACGTCGTACGGCAGCAACGCCGCCGAGTACGGCCGCCCCTGCCACTGTTCGGGCACCCAGGTCCGCCGGGCGGGCCAGACCCCGAGCGGCGGCCGGCCCTGGTCGAACCCCGGCAGGAAGGCCACCTGCCGCAGCGGCCGGCCGTCGTGGTAGAGGCAGTGCGCGGCCGTCAGCACCAGGCTGCGGCTGCGCGACCTGATCACCGCGCCCCCGCACAGCACGGTCGTCCTGCTGACCGGATCACGCCCGAGCAGCACCCCGATGAGCCGCTGTGCGCCGGTGTAGGGACGGGCGACCGGCGCGTACCCCAGGCGGTCGCCGTCCGGTGTCAGCACCCTGCGGGGAGGTACCGATCGCTGGGGGACCACCGCGAGGCCGGTCGGGTCGAGCAGGGTCAGAGACAGCACCATCCTGAGCACCCGTACACTCTAAACCGCCGATGATCACTGCCCTGACCTGCGACATCAAGGTTTACCGAAGGCCGGGGCGACGATGAACCTGATGGTGGCCCACGCGACGTACAGCAGGGGTGAGCACAGCACCAGGACGCCGATCACCGGCTTGACCAGGATGACGGCCACGGCCAGGACGAGCACGGCGAGGCTGACGGCGACCAGGTACCAGCGCCGCGCCACCAGGTAGAGGCTGGGACGCACGAGGTCCCGCAGCCGCGGGCGCTCGCGCCGTGGCTCGGCCAGCAGCACGAGCGAGGCCACGACCACGGCCACCACCAGCGCCGCCGCCGTGGCGAAGAACGGCGCGAGCGCCGGTCCCCAGGCGGTGCGCGCGACCACGACGGCGTCCAGAGCCAGGACGCTCACGGCCACGGCGCCGGCCGCCCAGAGGGCGAGCGCGCGGACGCCGCGGCGGTAGCCGTCCCAGAACGTACGGAAGACGGTGATCGAGCCGTCGCCCAGCGCGGCGAAGCAGTTGAACGCCCCGGCCAGCGCGGGCGCGCACAGCGACGACAGCGCGAGGAAGAACGGCCACGACGCCAGCGGGTCCCGGACGACCGCGAGCGCCGCCAGGAGCGGCGCGCAGGTGATGGCGAGCAGGACGTTCGTCATGAGGCCGACGTAGACGGTGCCGAAGACCTTCTCGTACGTCGCCTGTTCGGCCGGGCGGAACAGGCTCCGCAGCGCCGCGCCGGGCCCGCTCATCACTTCAGCCCGCTCGTGGCGATGCCGCGGATGAAGTAGCGCTGCCCCAGCAGGAAGATGACCAGGATCGGCAGCACCGACAGCACCGCGCCGGTCATCATCATCGCGTACTCGGCGTCGTACTGCCCGACGAACGAGCGCAGGCCGAGCTGTACGGTCCACAGCTCGTTGCTCGTCAGGTAGATGAACGGCCCCATGTAGTCGTTCCACGTGTTGACGAAGGTGAGCAGGGCCAGGCTGGCCAGCGCCGGTTTGGACAGCGGCAGGATGATCCGCCAGTAGATGCCGTACTCACTCAGCCCGTCGATCCGGGCCGCTTCGCACAGGTCGTCCGGGATGGACATGTAGTACTGGCGCATGAGGAACACACCGAAGGCGCCGAACGCCTGCAGCAGGATGATCGCCCAATAGGTGTTCGTCAGGTCGGCTTTCTGCATCATGATGTACTGCGGCACCATGTACGCCTGCCATGGCACGGCGATGGTGGCGATGTAGGCGACGAACAACGCGTCCCGCCCCGGAAAGCGCACCTTGGCGAACCCGTAGGCCGCGAAGCTCCCGGTGAGCAGCTGCAGCAGCGTGATCGTCACGGACAGGAACGCCGAGTTGCCCAGGTAGGTGAGCAGCGGGATGCGTTCCCAGATCTCCACGAAGTTCGACCAGCGCAGTTCCCGGGGGATCCACTGGATGGGCACCGCGAAGACCTCGTTGTCGCGCTTCAGCGCGGACGACACCATCCAGGCGAACGGCACGAGCACCAGCACGGCGAGCACGGTGAGCGTGAGGTAGGCCAGCGCCCTGCGGAGCGGGCTCCCGCCGGAACGGTCCCCGTCCTCGGCCCCCGCCGGCGGGCGCCGCTGGGCGGCGGCCGGGGGAGCATCGTGCAGTGCGGTCATCGGGCGCTCCTCCGCTCGTTGATACGGAACTGGACGACGGTGACGGTCAGCACGATGACGAACAGCACCAGGGCGATCGCCGACGAGTAGCCGAACTTGCCCTCGATGATGCCTTCCCGGTAGATGAGCTGGCTCAGCACCAGCGTGCTGCGGCCCGGGCCGCCGTCGGTCATGACCACGATGAGGTCGAGGACCTTGAAGCTCTGGATCGTCAGCATGACGACCACGAAGAACGTCGTGGGCCGCAGGCACGGCAGAGTGATGCCCCAGAACCGCTGCCAGGCGTTGGCGCCGTCCACCCGCGCGGCCTCGTAGTACTCCTTGGGGATCGTCTGCAGGCCGGCGAGGTAGAGCACCATGTAGTAGCCCATGTCCCGCCACACGCTGGTGACGATCACGGCCGGCATCGCCCAGTCCGTGCTGGCCACCCACTTGGGCGGATGCGCCACGCCGAGCGCTTCGAGGAGCTGGTTGATCGGTCCCGCCGTCGGGTTGAAGAGCATGTTCCACACGATGGCCACGGCGACCAGCGAGGTGATGTACGGGAAGAACGCCGCGGTGCGGAAGAACGCCACCCCGCGCAGCTTCCGGTTGAGCGCGATGGCCAGGCCGAGCGCGGCGACCAGCGTCAGCGGGATGTGGCCGAGCGCGTAGTAGAGGGTGTTACGCAGGGCGACGTGGAAGTTCTCGTCGGAGAACAGCCGCTGGAAGTTGTCCAGGCCCACCCATTCCGGCGTGCTGTAGGAGTCCCAGTCCAGGAACGCCAGGGCGAACGCCGCCACCATCGGGATGAGCGTGAACAGGGCGAAGCCGACGAAGTTCGGGAGGATGAAGCTCCACCCGATGAGGATGTCGCGCCAGGCCCGTCGCCGGTGAGGCGGGGCGGTGGTCGCCGGTGGTGTTGCAACGTGAGCCATGGCCGTCCTTCTCGACTCCTCCGGATCGTGCGGGCCCGGACGCATCCCGGGCCCGCGGGCCGGTCCCTAGTTGAGCACTTCGCTCTTGACCCGCTCGTTCATCGAGCGGATGCCGTCGGCGGCCGATTTGTCGCCGACCATGATGAGCTCGTGCTCCTCCTTGAGGATCGTGTCGATGTCGGAGGTGTGCTCGCTGACCGGCATCTCCAGCACCACCTTGTCCGGCGCGAACGCCTTCTTGGACACCTCGTCGGTGGGCATGCCCTTGATCGAGAAGTAGGTGTCGGTGATCTCCGGGCTCTGCAGCGCCGGCACCACGCCCACCTTGGTGATGGCTTCGGCGCCCGCCTTGCCAGCGGCGAACTGCACGAACTTCTTGGCCGCGTCGGCGTGCTCGGCCTTCTTGTTGACGGCGAAAGCGGTCGGCGAGCCGAAGGTCGTCACGCCCGTGCCGCCGGGGCGCTGCGGCATCGGGGCCAGCGCCCAGTCGACGTCGGTCTTGCCGTTGGCCTTGGCCTCCAGGATGCCGGAGATGTACCAGGTGCCCATGGGCATCATGGCCGTCGCTCCGGTCTCGAACATCGTGCGGTAGTCCGACTTCTGCGCCATCGCGGTGCCGAAGTCGAGGGCCGCGCCGCTCTTCTGCAGCCCGAGCGTGGTCGCGTACTGGTCGGCGAAGAAGGAGTAGTCGCCACTGAGCTGGTCGCCACCCGTCTGGGCCGCCGCGATGGCCTGCACCACGGACCGCCAGGTGTGCTGGTAGGTGCCATAGACCTTCTTGCCGCCCTCGGTCTTCGTGAGCTGCTGCGCGAGCTTGGCGTACTCGTCCCAGGTGAGGGCGGCGGGAGCCTTGACGCCTGCCTTGTCGAAGTACGTCTTGTTGTAGTAGAGCAGCCAGAAGTCCTGCCGGTACGGCAGCGCGAAGTACTTGTCGCTGACCTTGAAGGCGTCCAGGCCCGCCAGTTTCGCGGTGTCGGCCGACTTGGCCAGGTCGGTGATCTCCAGGAGCTGCCCGCGGCTGGAGTAGCGCGAGTAGTCCGTGACGTTCTTCATCGTGATCACGTCGGTGTCGTCGCCACCGGCGAGCATCGTGGTGACCTTCTCGGCGTAGTCATCGGCGAGGATGTCCACCGGCTGGATCTTGATGGTGGGGTTCGCCTGCTGGAAGGCGTCGAAGAGCGCCTTGAACTCGGGGGTCTTGGCGAGGTTCCACACCGTGACGGTCAGCGTGACGTTCCCGCCGCCGCTCGCCGGCTCGGCGGAGCCGCCGCAGGCGGTGACAGCGAGCGAGAGCGCTGCCGCGACTCCCAGGGTCTTCATTAGGTGGCGTCGCACTCCGGCCCTTCCTGGCGTGTTCGAAGCGATCATTGATCCGGACTCCTTTCTTTCGAGCCGGTCTCAGGGCTCAGGCGCTCACCATGAACTCGTCGGCGGTCACGGCCGCGCGGGGCGGCTGACCGGACAGGTAGCGTTCGAGCTCGTCGAGCGCGCTCTCACTCATCCGCCGGGTCTCTGATCCCAGAGATCCGGCGACGTGGGGGGTGATCATGACGTTGGGCAGGTCGTACAGCGGTGACGTGCTCGGCAACGGCTCCGGGTCGGTGACGTCGAGGATCGCGTCGAGCCGGCCCTGGGCGCACTCCCGCTCCAGGGCGGCGGTGTCCAGGACGGAGCCGCGCGCGGTGTTGATGAGGGTCGTCCCGTCACGCAGGAGGGCCAGTTCGGCCGCTCCGATGAGGTGGTGGGTGGACGGCAGCTCCGGGACGTGCAGGGTGAGCACGTCACAGCGCGGCAGCAGTTCGGGCAGCGGGAGCAGCCGGGCGCCCGCCGCGCTCACCTCGGCCGGGTCGGCATAGGGATCGGCGACGAGGACGTCCACCTCCAGACCGCGGAGCCGTTCGACCACCCGGCGCCCCACGCGGGAGAAGCCGACGACGCCGATCGTGCGCCCGCGGTTGGTCAGCTCGCCGCGGCCGGCTGCGAAGGACCAGTCGGCGCGGTTGCTGCGCGCGTCCTGGGCGAGGAACGGGACCTTCTTCCCGGCGAAGATGACCGCGGCCAGGGTGAACTCGGCCACCGGGATCGCGTTCTCGTCGGCGGCGTTGGTGACGAGGATCCCGCGTCGCCAGACCTCGTCGGTGACGAATGTGCGTACCGTCCCCGCGCAGTGGAAGATCGCCTGTAGCCGCGGTGCGTCGGCCAGCCTCTCGGTCGTCAGCGGTGGGCAGCCCCAGGAGGTCACCAGCACCTCGACATCGCGCAGCCGGCGGCGTACGGCGGGCTCGTCGAGGTCGTCGGTCACGATCGGCTCTCCCAGCTCGACCAGGTCGTGCAACCGGCGAAGCTGCGCCTCCTGAAACTGCACGCCGAACTTCGCTGGGTCCATGACCAGCAGGGCAGGGGGTCTTCTCACCAGGTTCCCTTCGGCGGCAAGCGCTTACCAGTGCCGCCGATCATGTCCGATCATTTCAATCACGTCAATGCTTTGTTAATCGGATCGATCACGTTATGTGATCGATATTGATCGTTATCGTACGAAGGCGTGTGGCGTGTCTTGACGCGGGCGGAAACCTTCGCGTTAACTCCCGGGACACACTGACGCGATCACGACCAGGGGGATCCATGCTCATGCTGCGGGAGTTCGACGACCTGCGGCTCTCGCCCCACACCGGATGGACCCGGAACCACTGGGCGGCACTCGCCGACCATCTCCTCCTGTCCGCCCGGCGGTACACGTCGGCCTCGCACGCGCGCGTCTCCTTCCCCGGCCCGCCGGGCGGTTACGGGACCGACGTCGACGCGCTGGAAGGGTTCGCGCGCACGTTCCTGGCCGCCGGATTCCGGGTGGCGGGGGAGGGCGGGCGCGATCCGCTGGGCCTGATGGAGTGGTACGCGCGGGGCCTCGCCGCCGGGACGGATCCCCGCTCACCCGAGCGCTGGGTGCGCCTCGACGAGCATGACCAGGCGAAGGTCGAGGCCGCGTCGATCGCGCTGGTGCTCCACCTGACGAAGCCGTGGCTGTGGGACCGGCTCGACCCGATCGTGCGGGAGCAGGTCGTGGACTACCTCGCGCCCGCGGTCGGCTCGGACTACCCGCCGATCAACTGGATCTGGTTCCAGATCGTGGTCGAGCAGTTCCTCGCCTCCGTCGGCGGGCCCTTCGAGCGCGCGGACATCGAGAAGGGGCTCTCGTTCACCGACGGCTTCGCCAGGGAGAACGGCTGGTACGCCGACGGTGCCGAACGCGCCTACGATCACTACGCGGGATGGGCGCTGCAGTTCTACCCGCTGATGTGGAGCGAGATGGCCGCCGGCGATCCGGCGGCGGACGCGCGGCGACCGCTCTACCTGGAGCGGCTCGAACGCTACCTGGGCGACGCCGTCCACCTCATCGGCGCCGACGGATCGCCCCTCGTCCAGGGACGCAGCCTCATCTACCGGTTCGCCGCCGCCACCCAGTTCTGGGCCGGCGCCCGTGCCGGGACGGCGACGCCCGCCCCAGGGTTGCTGCGCCGTGCCGCCTCCGGCATCGCCCGCCACTTCACCGAACGCGGAGCGCCGGACGAGGACGGAGTCCTGACCTCGGGCTGGCACGGAGCCTGGCCGCCGCTGGCCCAGTCCTACTCCGGGCCCGGCTCGCCGTACTGGGCGGCCAAGGGCTTCTTCGGCCTGTCCCTGCCCGCCGACCACCCGGTGTGGACGGCCGTCGAGGAGCCGCTGCCGGTCGAGTCCGGCGACTACCACCGCGTCGTCCGCGCGCCCGGCTGGCTGGTCAGCGGCACCCGTGCCGACGGCGTCGTGCGGGTGATCAACCACGGCACCGACCACTCCCATCCCGGTACGCACCTGACCGACTCGCCCCTGTACGCGCGGCTGGGCTACTCGACCGCCACCTCGCCCGTGCTCGCGGGTGAGCACGCCGCCGACCCCCTCGACCAGTCGGTCGTGCTCCTCGACCAGGGCGGGCGGCCCAGCCATCGCACGGGATTCGAGACGCTCCTCCTCGACCGCCTCCCCTCAAGAACGGCGATCGGGGCCTCGCGCTGGCAGGCCCACTGGGTCACTCCTGAGGGCGAGCGCCCGGACCACGGCTACGGGCGGGCCGGGACGGTACGCCTCGGGCCGTGGATCGACCTGATCTCCGCCGTACGCGGTCCTTGGGAGGTGCGCCTGGTCCGGCTGGCGGCCACGGCGGCGGAGCGTGGTCCGCTGCGTGTCGGCGGATGGCCGCTGCCGGCTCCGGAACCCGTCCAAACCGATACGGCCGCCGTGTCGAACGGCACCATGCACTCCCGCGTTGTCGCGGGCCCGGGGCTGGACCTGCGCGGTGTGGTCGCCGCCGGGAACTCCTCGCCGCTCGCCCCCTGGACGCTTGTCCCCTGGTGCGCCACCACCACGCCCGCGCTGCCGGACAGGTGGTACGACGTGGCGGTGTTCCTCGGCGGGCAGGAGCCGGACCGGGCGCCGGTCCTGTCCTGGGACGGCCCGGCGCTCGCCCGCGTGGCCTGGCCGGACGGGACGTACGACCTCCTGGACACGGCCTCCGCCCTCAGCGGGCCGGGCACTCCGCCACTATGACGCCGTCCGGCGGCGGCGGGTCAGTATGACGCGGTTCGGTGTGACGCCGTCCGGCGGCGGGTCACGCTGACACCGAGGAGGAGCGCACGATCAGGGTGGGCTCGACGACGACGCGGTGGGTGGGCCGCTCGGGGTCCGGGTCGGCCAGCCGGGCCGCGAGCAGCCCGAAGGCCGCCCGCCCGATAGCCATCTTGGGCGGCCGGACAGCGGTCAGCGGCGGGTCGCACAGCTCGGCCACCTCGTCGTCGTAGGCCACGATGGCGAGGTCACCGGGCACCCGGATGCCGCGCTCCTGGCAGCGCTCGACCAGGTTGATCGCCTCCGGGTCGGAGTGGACGAGCAGCGCCGTCGTCCCAGAGGCGACGCACTGGTCGATCACGCTCTCGAGCGCCTTGGGCCACTCGGGATGCCACTGATCGACCGTGCTGACGTCCGGCATGCCCTCCAGCGGCAGGCCGAACTCCTCGCACGCCTGCCGCCAGCCGTGCCGCACGTGCGGGCCCGTCGGGCTCTGTACGGTGGTGATCAGTCCGATCCGCCGGTGACCGAGCTCGACCAGGTGCCGCACGGCCATGCCGGCCCCCAGCGCGTGATCGCTGACCACCGACTCCATCGCCTCGTGGTACGGCCCGGAGGCGGCGGTGCGCTCGATGAGCACCATGGGCATGTCGGCCTCCTGCAGCCAGCGCACCAGCGCCTGCCCGTCGTCGCCGGTCGTGGTGGGCGCGACCAGGAGGCCGTCGATGCCCGCCGATTCGATCAGCCGGGAGAGGTGGCGGCGCTCGTCGGCGGCCCGGTAGGTGGCGCCACGCAGGACGACGCGCGCACCGGCCGCCGCGGCCGCCTCGCGAACGCCGCGGATCACGTCGGGCCAGTAATAGTTCAGCGACGGCACCACCATGCCGATCGTGACCTGCGGTTTCTCAGCGTCGGGTCCCGGCTGCGGGGCCGGGGAGTCCTCCGTCTCCCCGCCGGCGAGTGCGTCGGCCACCGGCCCGCCGTGGAGCACGGCTCCGCCGCGAACCCGGCGGATCAGCCCCTGGGACGAGAGCAGCGCGATGTCGCGCCGGATGGTGATGACCGAGACGTCCAGCTCGGTCGCCAGGTCGCCGACGCGCACGACGCCACGCCGGCGCAGCAGCTCCACCACCTGGGCGCGGCGCTCGTCCGGCAGCGGACCCGGCGAATCGGACATACTCACTCCCACACCCCCACATGAACCTCGAAAGCGCCCCGCGCCGTGCCCGGCAGACGCAGCTCCAGCCTGGTCAGGCAGTCGCCCCACACCGCGGAGAGCATAGGGTCCGCCAGCGCGCGGACGGTGAACGCGGCCGTCGCGACCCCGGGGTCCCACGCCACGAGCACGGCCCGCGCGCCGCCCGGCGGCCGGACGACGGCCTGCCCGGCCGACGGCTGCTCCACCTGCCCGTTCAGCAGGAAGTGCAGCACGCTCGGCTCGCCGTCGCCGGTGAAGCTCCAGGCGTCCCCGATCGTCACGCGTGACTCGTGCCGGTCGAGCGCCGCCGTCCGCCACCACCGCTCCAGCTCGGGTACGGGATAGGCGGCGGCCAGGTCCAGCCGCGCCTGGAAGCGGCCGGGCTCGTCCATCACCTCGACGTCACGGGCTCGGAACCGGCGCCCCTGCCCCTGCGGCGCGCCCCGTACCTCGGGGACGTTGTGCCAGTCGCTGCGCATCGTCCAGATCGCATAGCGGTCCGGCCCGAACGTCTGCGCCGCGTACGTCGGCCGCCCCGCGTCGACCAGCACGGGAACCCCGTCCACGGCGACGACGACGGACCCGACGTCGTTGTGGTTGTGGTGCTCCCCGTTGTGCCCGCCCTTGACCGCGAGCGTGAGACCGCGCGCCGTCCCACCGGCCGTACGCGCGAGGCCGATCTGCGTCCCCGGCAACCAGACCACGGCGACCAGCGGCGGCTCGCCGGGGCCGGTGCCCCGCCACTCCACGTCGACCAGCTCGCGGAGCGCCCGTCCGAGCTCGGCGGCGACCGGAATCCCGGCCGCACGCTGCGACTCCGCGTGCCGGCGGGCGTCGTGCACGCCGAGCCGGCGAGCCCAGCGGTGGAGCACCTGCCACGGCTGGTCGGCCGGCGGCCGGGCCCGCGCGTCGGCGAGGTTGAGATACCACGGCCCGCCCAGATGCATGCGGTGCGGGAACCGGACCGTCTCCCGCACGACCTGGATCTCCGCCGCGTCGAGCCGCCCCGACGTGGCGTGCTCCAGGACGTCGAGCGCCTCGAGCGCGCGGCATGCCCCGTTCCACCAGTATTCGTAGCCTTCGTCGACGGAGCCGTCATCCGGCAGCGCCGCCAGGTAGTGATCGAGGCCCGCCACGGCCAGGGCGACCTGGCGCGCCCGCTCCTGCCCCGGCTCGGCCAGGCGCAGCGCGGCGACGAGCACGTTGCCGCAGATCCACGGGCACCAGTTGCTCGGATCGCCGTCCAGCCCCAGCCAGTGCCAGTCGCGCCGCTGGACGAACGGGTCGAGCACCCGCGCGCGCACCTCTGCCCGAACGCGCACCCGCAACCCCGGGAAGCGTTCCGCCAGCCGGTCCCCGAGCGCCTGGTCGGCCCAGGCCAGTTGGGCGGCGACGTCGGCGGCGCCGAGGTCGAGGCAGGGTGTGGCCACATCGGGCAGGACCGTCCCGCGGGGCCGGCATGTGTCCTCGTGTACCGGCCAGCACCATGAGCTCTGCTCGCACAGCAGGACGATCCCGTCGGCGGCCTCGTCCAGCCACCCGTCCGCACCGCTCGCCAGTGCCATGAGCACCGCCCGGGTCAGCCGGTCCTGGCGCTCGAACACCTGGCTCTCATAGCCGGTGCGGTTGCCGTCACGGAAGTATCGCGCGTACTGCGAGGCCAGCGGCTGCGGCCAGGGCGTGCCCAGCTCCGCCTCCGCCCGCTCACGGACGGCGAGCAGGACGCCGGACTCCGCGGCCCGATCCCAGACGGCGTCCCCGGTGGCCGGGACCGGCAGCGCCGTTTCGGGCGGCAGCAGGCTGCGGACCAGGACCTCCGGCGACATCGCGGCTCCCCAAACGGTGAGCAGGGGACCGGTCGTCCGACCCTCCGGCCGCCCGTCCGCAGGCTTAACGGCAGTGTTCGTCATGATCCTCCTCGCCGACACCCCCATAGTAGCGATCGAAAGTGATCGAAGTTGAATCAAATGGGCATTCGCCGAGGCATTGATCGAAACACGCGTGACCAGCCGAGGCCTTGCGCGAGGTGCGGGAAAATCCCGATCAACTAACCTCTGTACTCGGCTCCGAGAGTGCGCAGCCGCGAATGCGCGGACTCGTACGGGGCCGGGGTGCCGAGGTAGGACTTGGGGAGTTTGGCGACCATCGTGTAGTTGGTGTCGCACACGTTTCCCACCGGCGCCTGCCCGCCCTGGCTGACCAACTGGTAGGCGTCGAGCGTGTCGAGCCCGGTCAGTGCCGACGTCCAGGTGACCAGGTCGTGCTGGCTGATGCGGTAGGCGTCCTCCAGCGGTCTGGCCGAGCCGGTGGACATCAGGTGCAGGTCGTCCTCCATCCGCGGCCAGGGCGTCGCCACGCCCTTGACCAGCTCGACCGCCACCACCGTGTTCATGGCGGCCTCGACCGCGGTGCCGCACACCTCGCCGTGGCCCTGCCGGCCGTGGCCGTCGCCGATGGAGAACAGCCCGCCCGCCACGTTGACGCCCAGATAGACAGTGACGCCCGCGCGCAGTTCGGGAGTGTCCATGTTGCCGCCGTGCGCGTCGGGCGTGATCGTCATCCGCGCCTCGTTCGCGGCGGGTGCGACGCCGACCGTCCCGTGCATCGGGTCGAGCGGCAGCTCCACGCTGTAGTCACTGTTGCGGGCGTGGTAGACGGCGACGCCTTTGGCGGTGTCGAGGTCGTAGCGCCAGACCCGTTCCTCCAGCGGCGGCTGCAGCATGGCGGTGGTGTGCGTGCCGGTCAGCGCCCCGAAGTGCGGGAACGTGGTGGAGACGGCCCAGTCCCTGGCCGGGGTGATCGAGATGAAGTGCAGCGCCAGCGTGTCGCCGGGCTCGGCTCCCGTCACGTGGAACGGCCCGGTGACCGGGTTCAGGTAGGGGAACTCGCACACCTGTGACGGCAGGTCGTCGACCGTCCGGACTCGGCCGCCGAAGCAGTCCTCGGTGAACAGCTCGATGATCGTGCCCGGCTGTACCTCCCCGACCGGGGCGCGCCCGCCGAAGGTGTAGCCGAACTCCTCAGGCGAGGGACGATAGGACACGACGTTCACGAGACCTCCGAGGGCAGGGCGGGCCTGCGGCCCATGAGATAGAGCACGACGACGGCGAGCAGCCCGAGACCGAGCCAGATGAAGCCGAGCACCTGGGCCGCGAGGCTGGCGTTGATGACGACGAGCACCAGCACGGCGAATCCGATCACCGGCACGACCAGGTGCGCCAGCCAGTCGCGGCTGCGCTGCCGCACCACGTAGTGCACGACGACGGCCACGTGCAGCAGCAGGAACGCGGTCATCGCGCCGAAGTTGACCAAGGAGCTGAGCAGGTCGACGCCCTTGTCGTAGAGGCTCATGCCGACACCGAGCAGCAGCGAGACGGCCGCGACGGCGAGCGTGGCGTTCGCCGGCACCTTGTGCCTGGGGTCGACGCGGGCCAGGAACGCGGGCAGTTGCCGGTCCCGCGCCATCGCGAACAGCAGCCGCGAGGTGGCCGCCTGCGCGACCAGCGAGTTGGCGAAGCCCCAGGCGATGGCCGTCGCCACCGCGCACAGCACGCCCAGCCAGGCGCCGCCGGCGTACGAGGCCATGTCGTAGAAGGCGTTGCCCAGCTGTGCCCCGGGGGCCAGAAGGGCGGCTCTGTCAGGCACCAGCAGGGCCGCGACCCAGGTCTGCACCACGAACAGCACGGCGGCCAGCGCCAGCGCGGCCACCATGGACCGGCCGAGGCGCCGCGCGTCCTCGCGGTTCTCCTCGGCCAGCGTCGAGATGCCGTCGAAGCCGAGGAACGACAGCACCGCCACCGAGGCCGCCCCGAACACCAGCGTCCAGGAGAAGGTGGTGGAGTCGTAGATGGGGGTCAGCGCGCCCGTCGTGCCCTTGCCCTGCGCCAGCGCGATCCCGGCGATGACCAGGAAGATCGCGAGCACGAGCAGCTCGGCCACCAGCATGATCCGGGTGATCCGGGCCGTCATCTGGATGCCGAGGTAGTTCACCACGGTGTTGAGCAGCACGAAGGCGACGAGCCACAGCCACACCGGCACCGCGGGCACGAAAGAGTTCATGGCCGTGCTCGCCACCAGGTAGAGCAGCGCCGGGACCAGCAGATAGTCGAGCAGGATCGCCCACCCGGCGATGAACCCGACCGGCGGCGCGATGCCCCGGCCCGCGTAGGTGTAGACCGATCCGGCCATCGGGAAGGCCCTGGCCATCTGCGCGTACGACAGCCCGCTGAACGCCATCGCGACCAGCCCGATCACGTAGGCGAGGGCCACCATCCCGCCGGAGAGCGCGAAGACGTTGCCGAAGATGCCGAACGGGGCGATCGGCACCATGAAGATCAAGCCGTAGATCATCAGGTCGGCGAAGCCCAGGGAACGCTGGAGCTCTTGACGGTAGCCGAACTGCTCGATGCTGCTCATGGACGGCTCCTCGCTGCATGGGGGGCGATTCGCACATTAGATTCAAAGCCGTCCACTGACCAGGCTTCGCCATCGGGTGGCCGCTAGCTCTCCTTCTTCTGGCGGTCGTGGTCGCTCCAGATCAGCAGGGCGACTCCGGCCGCGGCGATGGCCAGGTAGGCGGGGGTCGGGATGTCCCACCACCGGCGCAGCAGACCCCAGTCGGTGTCGAAGAAGACTCGCGCCACAAAGCCCCCCAAGCCCTGGATCACCACGACCACGCCCAGAAAATTCCGCATGCCTCCACCGTGGCAAGTCGGTGGAGGCACGGGCATCGAACCTAGGGCGACGGAAGGGCCTACTAAAGTTCAGGCCGTCACGGGTAGAGGCCGCGCATCTGGTGGGCCTCCGCGACCCGGCCGACGCCGATGACGTGCGCCGCCTGCCGCAGCGTGAGGTCGCGGGCCGTGGCCAGCGACCGCACCTCGGCGTAGGCGCCCTCCATCAGCTCGCGCAGCTTCAACTCCACCTCGCCGCCGCTCCAGGAGTAGGCCTGCATGTTCTGCACCCACTCCAGGTACGACACGATCACCCCGCCGGCGTTGGCCAGGATGTCGGGCACCACGATCGTGCCGTTGGCGGCCAGGATCTCGTCCGCCTCCGGCGTGGTGGGCCCGTTGGCGCCCTCCACGATCAGGCGGGCGCGGATCCGCGGCGCGTTCTCACCGGTGATCGCGCCCTCCAGGGCCGCGGGCACCAGCACGTCCACGTCCAGCTCGAACAGCTCGGCGTGGTCCAGCGCGTCGGCGTGGCGGTAGCCGGCCACACCGCCCGACTCGGCGGCCCAGGCGCGCAGGTCGGCGATGTCGAGCCCGCCGGCCGAGTACACCGCGCCCGTCGCGTCGGACACGGAGACCACCGTGCAGCCCGCGTCGGAGAGGTACTGGGCGGCCGGGGCGCCCACCTTGCCGAAGCCCTGCACGGCCACCGTCACGCCTTCGGGCGAGCGGCCGAGCGCGCACATGGCGGCGATCTGCACGCCGCGCGAGGTCGCGCCGGACCGGCCGAGCGAGCCGCCCAGCATCAGCGGCTTGCCGGTGACCACGCCGGGCACCGCGTAGCCGGTGTTGACGCTGTAGGTGTCCATGATCCAGGCCATGGTCTGCTCGTCGGTGCCGACGTCGGGAGCCGGGATGTCCTTCTCCGGGCCGATCATCGGCAGGATCTCGTTGACGTAGCGCCGGGTCACCCGCTCCAGCTCACGCTGGGTGAGCACGGCCGGGTCCACGGCCACGCCGCCCTTGGCGCCGCCGTACGGGATGCCGACCAGCGCGCACTTCCACGTCATCCACATCGCCAGCGCGGTGACCTCGTGGATGTCGGTGCCGGGATGAAAGCGGAGGCCGCCCTTGGCGGGGCCGCGTGAGACGTTGTGCTGGACCCGGAAGCCCTGCACGACGTCCATGCGCCCGTCCTCGCGGCGCACGGGGACCGAGACGGTCAGCGAGCGGCGTGGCGTGGCGAGCATCGTGCGGAGCCCGGCGTCGAGCCGGAGATGTTCGGCGGCCTGGTCCAGTTGGTGGAGGGCCGAATCGAGGGCCTGGCGGCCGGGTGTGATCAGGGCCGGCGTCCTTGACGGCACCATGACGGTCATGGAAGGGATTCCTCCTGTTGTCTACGCCCGGAACGTGGGACGAGGCGCCATTGCCTGCCTTGTTTGGGCGTTCGTGTCGTGATCATCCTAGAGCGCGGCGTTTATCGCTGCCTAGGGTTTTCGGTTTGCCGTATCCCAGGTGATCTGCTGTCATCAATTACATGCGTTGATCGAGGTGCTGCAAACGTGCCACTCTGGCAGGCTTGCCACTACATGTGTGCCGAACTGTCGAATTTGGGGGACTGATGCCCGCTCTGGTCGTCGGGCCCATGCTGCGTTACGTCGACTCCGCCAGCGCCTCGATCTGGGTGGAGACCGGCGCACCCGGCCTGGTCACCGTGGAGGCCGCGGGCCGGGTCTTCTCCTCGTCCACCTTCACCGTCCATGGACACCACTACGCGATCGTCGATCTGCTCGAGCTGACGGAGAGCGCCGACTCGTACGTGGTCAAGATAGGGGAAGAGCAGGTCTGGCCGCTCGAAGGTTGGCCGCCCAGTCGCATCAGACTGTTTCCGGCGGAGGGGCCGAGCAGGCTGGCGTTCGGCTCCTGCCGCACCAGCGTGCCCCACGACGGCACGTACGTCCTGACCCACGGCGAGGACGTGCTGCGCTCCTACGGCTCGCACCTCAAGGACGCGGACACCGAGGAGTGGCCGGACCTGCTGCTGCTCCTCGGCGACCAGGTCTACGCCGACGGCCCGTCACCCGAGATGCTGGAGTTCATCGCCGCGCGCCGGGACAGCGAGCCGCAGAAGGAGATCGCCGACTTCCAGGAGTACGCCGAGCTCTACCGGCTGGCCTGGACCGAGCCGGAGATCCGGTGGGTGCTCTCCACCGTGCCCACCGCGATGATCTTCGATGACCATGACCTGCGCGACGACTGGAACACCTCCCAGACCTGGCGCGAGCAGATGGCCGCGACCTCCTGGTGGAAGCGCCGGGTGATCTCCGGGCTCGGCGCCTACTGGGTCTACCAGCACCTCGGCAACCTGTCGCCGGCCGAGCGGGCGGACGACGCGCTGCTGGCGACCTTGCAGAAGGGCGGGGACGGCGAGGCGCTCGACGCCTTCGCCGAACAGGCCGACGCCGAGCCCAGCAGCAACCGGTGGAGCTACTCCCGCGAACTCGGTGGCACCCGCCTGATCATGATCGACACCCGGTGCGCCAGGCAGCTCACCCCGGCCGACCGGCGGATGCTCGACCCGGTCGAGTGGGCCTGGCTGGAGGAGGAGGTCGCCAAGCCCGCCGAGCGGCTGGTCATCGGCTCGTCGATCCCTTTCCTGCTGCCCGAGGGCGTCCACTTCGTCCAGAACTGGAACGAGGCGCTCTGCGCCGGCAAGTGGGGCAAGACCGTCGCGAGGCTCTCAGAGCGGTTCCGGCAGGCGATCGACCTCGAGCACTGGGCGGCCTTCCGCCGCTCGTTCGAGGACCTGGCCCGGTTACTGGTCCAGGTCGGCAAACCGGTGCTGGTGCTGTCCGGCGACGTGCACTACTCCTACCTGGCCAAGGTCGACGGCCGGCCGATCTACCAGGTCGTCTGCTCGCCGATCCGCAACCCGCTCAGCCCGGTGCTGCGCTGGGCCAACGTCTTCAGCCAGTTCGGCCTGGCCACGCTGGTCGGCGGTCTGCTGGCCCGGCTGGCCCGCATTCCGCGCCCGCCGTTCCGCTGGGAGGTCATCGCCGGGCCATGGTTCCAGAACGCCCTGGCCACGCTGACCCTGCCGGGCGAACTCGACTGGTACGAATCCTCCGGCAGCACCGTCAAGCGCATCGATTCTGTACGGCTTCCGTGAAATCTGTACGGCGAAACGGCCGGCGCCGGCACCGGCTGGACGCCGAACTCGACGCGGCCGGAATTTCGGACGGCCTCCTGGCGTGGCGGCTGGTGGGAAATAGCGTGAAATAGGTGGAACCGGGGTCCCGCGTGCGGTCAACAACAGGGTGACCGCATGAGAGAGGACCGGCACGTGGTGGGTGTTCAGGAGTTACCTGAAACGCTGGACGACTCGGCGCTGATCGCGCAATCGGTGAGTGATCCGGAACGTTTCGCGGCGCTGTTCGACCGGCATGCCGATGAGATCCACCGGTATGCCGCCAGGCGCCTCGGCCCGGAACCGGCCGAAGACGTGACAGGCGAGGTGTTCCTCGTCGCCTTCCGCGCCCGGGCGCGCTACGACCGCTCGTGGCCGGACGCCCGGCCCTGGCTGTACGGCATCGCCACCAAGGTCGTCGCCCAGCACCGCAGGGCGGAGCGGCGGCGCATCCACGCGATGTCCAAGGTGAGCGTGGAGCGGCCGGGCTCGTTCGACGACCGCAGCGCGGACCGGGTCACCGCCGAGCAGCTCCAGCCCAGGCTGGCGCGGGCGCTGACCCGGCTCAGCGCGGCGGAGCGCGACCTGTTGCTGCTGGTGGCGTGGGCCGACCTGACGTACGAGGACGCGGCGCTCGCGCTGGGCGTGCCGGTGGGCACGGTCCGGTCCAGGTTGCACCGGCTCCGCGTCAAGGTTCGCAGGGCTCTCGGCGGCATCGATCCCTTCGCAGAGGAGCCCCAGGATGGATGACGAGATTCGCACGTTCGCGGACGGGAGGCCGGCCGCTCCGCCGTACCCGGAGGAGGCCCGCGCGAGGGCGCGCGGACGGTTGCTGCGCGAGGCCCGCGAGGGACGTGGCTTCCGCCTTCCGAAACTGGGCTGGCAGGCCGTGGCCGCGTTCGGGGTGACGGTCGCTCTCGTCGGGGGCGTGGCCGTAGCCCTGTCGGCGAGGCAGCCGAATCTGGGGGTGGCCGCCTCGGCCACCCAATCGGCGGCCGTCTCGGCGGATGAGCTGCGGCCCAGGCCCGGCCAGTTCATCTTGGTCGAGACCGACGGCATGGTCAGCTCGACCCCGGAAGGCGGCGGTAGCGCGATCCGTTTCATGTCCCGGACGCACCGGAAGATCTGGCAGTCGGTCGACGCCAGCGCGGACGGCCTGCTGCTGATGGAAGGGCAGGAGCCCCCGCGGGCGGGCGAGCCACTGCCCAAGAAGCAGCAGGTGCGGGCGTCCACCATGTGGGCGCGACTCGCCTCCTGCCAGAGTCAGTTTTTCCGGGTCGACTACGCCTACCTGAGCACGCTGCCCGCTGACCCGGCGACGATGCGCGACTTCCTCTACAAACGGGAGTCCGGTGGCAAGAGGGGCGCCGACGAGGTGGCGTTCACCGCGGTGGGTGACCTGCTCAGGGAGACGTACATGCCCAGGGCGCAGCGTGACGCGCTGTTCGAGGCCGCCAAGACGATCCCGGGCGTACAGGTGGAGGAGGGGGCCATGGACTTCGTCAGGCGCAAGGGGGTGGCGCTGGGCAGGGCGTCTGTGGGGATCTTGCACCAGCTGATCTTCGATCGGGACACACACGTACTGCTTGGGGAACGGCACACGGTCGTGGACGCCAAAGCCGTCGGCGTGCCGGTGGGCAGCGAGCTCACCGTGACGGCTCAGCTGAAGGTGAGCGTCGTGGACCGGCTGCCGAAGCCGACGGGCACGGTGATCGAGGACGGCGGCTGCGCTCCGCAGCCCACCGCGACCCCCGAGCCCGCCGATCAGCCCACGGACCAGCCGACCGATCCGCCCACGGATCAGCCGCCCGCTAGCGGCCCCGCGGAGGATCCGACGGTCGCCGTCCCTTCGGCGTTGCCCAGCGACCTGCCGGAAGACCCGGCCGCGGATCCCGCCGAGATCAGCGCCACGGCGCAACCGGCACCGATCAGCGCCACCGCGCCACCGGCACCGATCAGCAGCGACCCGCCCCGCGTTCCGACGGACGCGCCACGCTCCGGGGGCTGACCGGGGAACGGCCCGCGCCGGACGGCCTCCTGGCGTGGCGGCTCACCGGCCGTATGGCAAGAGGGCGCTAGGACTTGGCGCTCTGGACGATACGGGCGGCTTCGGCGCGTTCCTTGTCGAGTGTCTGGCGAACCTGGTCGAAATCGACGGGGTGCTGTTTCAGGGCGGCGGCCTGGAGCTTCTCCTCCGCCTCGCGCCAGACCTCGACGAGGCCCGTCGCTTTCTTGCAGGCGACGTCGGCGACCGCGGTGGCCGTTTCGGCTTTCGCCGAACCCGGGTCCTTCCACCGGTCGTCGGCGGCGGCGGCCAAGGGGTCGGCGTACTCTTTCTGGCCGCGGGTGCGCATGCACGACCGCCACTCATCGAGAGCTGATCGGACGTGGCGGTCCTTCGTACGGGCCTGTTCGAAGATCTCCCGCTCCAGACGCGTCAGCAGGGGCGAATCGGCGCCCTCGACGTAGACGTGGCCCATGCTGTCATCCAGGCAGGTGTTCGCCGCCGATCTCTCGGCCGCGTCGCGGTAACCGCCGCGTGCCCGGTCCGCCCGGTCTCGTTCCTTCTCAGCGGAGGTGAGCGGGGCGTGATAGCCCGTCCGCATGGCGACCAGGGGCTCTATGACGCCGTAGCGGCGGCGGTTGGGTGCCTCGATCATGGTGAGCGCGGGGAGAGCCGGGCGGCTGTACCCCTTCTTCTGGAGGCACTGGTCGGTGAGAACGTCCGTTGCCCGCTCGACGAGTTCGATGTCCGTCTCGGTCCGCTTGTAGGCGTCGAACGGCAGGTGAAGCGCCCGCGCTTCGGCGGACGGGTCGATGACGGGCCGCTCGGTTGCTTTCGGGATGGTCGAGGGGGCGGGGGCCGCGCATGCGGCGGTGGACACCAGCGCCAGCGTCAGGCAGCCCCACGCCCACCGACCAGCGATCAGCCTACGTCGCAGGGGACTTTCCTGAACCAGAGGGATTCGACGGTGTTGTCGAATCCGTTGTTGGTGAAGTCACCGTCGTTGCTGCGCGGTGCCGCGTAGTACCTGACGCCGGTCAGGTTGTCACCGCTGTAGAGGTCGACACCGGAATAGGACGCGTTCGCCATCGAGCTCGCCTGGTTCTCGAGAGCGCCCAGGTCGTCCCGCTGCTGGGTGGAACACGTGATGTCCTTACGCGCGCCCTGATAGTCGTCGTGTTCCCAGAACGTGATGAGGTTTCTGCTGGCCATCGCCGCTTCGGCCGGGCTGACGGTCAGCATGGAGAACGACGTGACGAGCGCGATCCCCGCGGCCGCGAGTTTCTTCATATGCCCTCTTCTATGGATAGGCGGAGCCGGCCCGCCACGAGACGCTGATCTTGGCAAGGGATCATACCTATCCAGGACGAAGCGGACGCACTGTTCGCGACGATCACGTCGAACACGGGGAGCGGCAACCGTAGGGCCCGCGCCACGGATGTGGATCCGTGGCGCGGGCCCTACGGGAAGCGGCCGGTCGTACCGCGTCTCTAGCGGAACGAAGGCTTAAGCGGAATGAAGGCTTTAGCGGAAGGAGGCGATGGTGTCGGCGAGCTGGTCGACCGCCCAGAGGAGATCCTTCTCGGAGATCACGATCGGCGGCGCCAGCCGGATCGTGGAGCCATGGGTGTCCTTGGCCAGCACGCCGCGCGCCATCAGCTCCTTGGACACCTCGCGCCCGCTCGCCAGCGACGGGTCGATGTCGACGCCCGCCCACAGCCCGCGTCCGCGCACCGTGATCACGCCGTGGCCGATCAGCTCGCGCAGCCGCGCGTGCAGCACCTCGCCGAGCTCGGCGGCCCTGGACTGGTACTCGCCGGTGTTCAGGATCTCGATCACCGCGTTGCCGACCGCGCAGGCCAGCGGGTTGCCGCCGAACGTGGAGCCGTGCTGGCCCGGCTTGATCACGCCGAGCACGTCCTCGTTCGCGGCGATCGCCGACACCGGTACGACGCCGCCGCCGAGGGCCTTGCCCAGGACGTACATGTCGGGCACGACGCCCTCGTGGTCGCAGGCGAACGTCTTGCCGGTGCGGCCGAGACCCGACTGGATCTCGTCGGCGATCATCAGGATCCCCTCGGCGGTGCACAGCTCCCGCACCTGCGTGAGGTAGCCGTCCGGCGGCACCAGCACCCCGGCCTCGCCCTGGATGGGCTCGAACAGCACCGCCACCGTGTTGGCGTCGACGGCCTCCCTGATCGCCTCGACCGAGCCGTACTTCACGATCCGGAAGCCCGGCGTGTAAGGGCCGAAATTGTCGCGGGCGTCGGGGTCGGTGGAGAAGCTGACGATGGTGGTCGTCCGGCCGTGGAAGTTGTCCTCCATCACGATGATGTTGGCCTGCTCCGGCTGGACGCCCTTGACCTCGTAGCCCCACTTGCGAGCCACCTTGATGGCGGTCTCGACGGCCTCGGCGCCGGTGTTCATCGGCAGGATCATGTCCTTGCCGGTGAGGTCGCCGAGCCCGGCACAGAACGTGGCGAACTGGTCGTGATAGAACGCACGGCTGGTCAGCGTCAGGTTCTTGAGCTGCTGCTGCGCCGCCTCGATGATCTTCGGGTTGCCGTGCCCGAAGTTGAGCGAGGAGTAGCCGGCCAGGCAGTCGAGGTATCGCTTGCCCTCGACGTCGGTCACCCACGCACCGTGCGCCTCGTGGATCACCACGGGCAGCGGGTGGTAGTTGTGCGCGCTGCGGCGCTCGCTCACTTCGATCAGGTCTGTGGTGGTGCTCATCTTTAGTTCTCCCCCCGGATTTCCAGTGTGCAGCACTTGGGACCGCCGCCTGCCTTGCGCAACTCCGACAGGTCGACGGGGATCGGCTCGTAGCCGCGCCGCTTGAGCTCCAGTTGGAGGTCGCCCGCCTCGGCGTTGATCACCACGTGGGTGCCGTCGCTGACCGCGTTCAGTCCGAGCACCTCGGCGTCGGCGTCGGTCGCCAGCACGGCGTCCGGGAACAGCCGGGCCAGCACCGCGCGGCTGCCCTCGGAGAAGGCGGCGGGGTAGTAGGCGACGTTGCGGCCGTCGATCGGGAACAGCGCCGTGTCGAGGTGGTAGAAACGCGGGTCCACCAGCGTCAGCGAGATCACCGGGCGACCGGTGAACTCCTGCGCCTCCTGGTGCGCCGACAGGTTCGTGCGGAAGCCGGTGCCGGCCAGGATGACGTCGTCGAGCGTGAGGAAGTCGCCCTCGCCCTCGTTGACGTGGCCCGGCTCCTTGACCGGGAAACCGTTCTCGGTGAACCAGCGCAGATAGGCCGGGCCCTCGGCGGCGCGCTGCGGGTAGGCGAACCTGGCGCCGTAGACGCGCCCGCCGACGACCAGGGCGCCGTTCGCGGCGAACACCATGTCGGGCAGTCCCTCAACGGGATCGATGAGGCTGACCTGGTGCCCGAGGCTCTGGTAAACCGATCTGAGGCCCTCCCACTGCCGGATCGCGAGATCGCGGTCGGTGCCGGTCTCGGGATGCATCCACGGGTTGATCGCGTACTCGACCGTGAAGTATTCCGGGCGGCACATGAGGAAGTGCTTGGGCATGCAGGTCTCCGTCGGGGTCGTCGGGGGAGTGTCCCCGAAGGGGACGAAGCCAGCATAAGAATTTATGTTTGCGCAGGCCAAGGGGTTGACATTGCAGGTACGCGCGGGTCTGTTGCGAGTTTCAGCCAACGACCTGCGTTCTGTTGCGCTCACCCGGTGGGGCACCCTCGAACGGGTCCGATCCGGGCTCGGCGCGGCTGGGGAGAGGGGTGTCGGGCACGGCTCCCGGCGGCAGGTCGACGAGCCGTGACAGCACGATCGAGCTCTTGGTCCGCACCACGAACGCCTCCGAGGCCAGCCGCTCGATCACCCGCTCGACGTGGCGCACATCGGTGGCCCGGATGTGCACCAGCGCGTCGGCCTCCCCGGTGATCGTGGCCGCCGCGACGACCTCCGGGCACTTGGCCACGGCCAGCGCGATGTCGGAGGGCTTGGTCTTGCCCTGGCAGAACAGCTCGACGTACGCCTCGGTGGTCCAGCCGAGCGCCGACGGCGCCACCCGGGCGCTGAACCCGGTGATCGCCCCGGCCTCGCGCAGCCGGTCGACCCGGCGCTTGACGGCCGACGCGCTCAGTCCGACCCGGTGCCCGATCTCCGCATAGGTCTGGCGGGCGTCGTCGACGAGCGCCGCGATGATGTCACGATCCAGCCGGTCCAGTTCCACGCGCTCTGTATACAGCCTGGCCAGGCTGGCGCGCGACGAGCGCGCCGGGGGAGACTGGGCATTCGATCTTTCACCGGAGGATGCTGGACAAGTGAGCAGAGCAGCTTTTCCCGAGAACTTCGTCTGGGGAATCTCGACGTCCGCCTATCAAATTGAGGGCGCCAACGTGGCCGACGGCCGGGGCCCGTCCATCTGGGACACCTTTTCGGATTCGCAGACCGCCTGCGATCATTACCACAGATATGCCGAAGACGTCGGCCTGCTGAAAGACCTAGGAGTGACCGCCTACCGTTTCTCGGTGAGCTGGCCGCGGGTGGTCCCCGGCGGCTCGGGGCCGGTCAACGCCGCCGGACTCGATTTCTACGAGAAGCTGGTCGACGAGCTGCTCGGCGCGGGCATAACGCCTTACGCGACGCTTTACCACTGGGATCTGCCGCAGGCGATGGAGGACCAGGGCGGCTGGGCCGCCCGCGACACGGCCGGTCATTTCGCCGA
Source organism: Nonomuraea sp. NEAU-A123 (assembly GCF_018603905.1). Lineage (GTDB taxonomy): Bacteria > Actinomycetota > Actinomycetes > Streptosporangiales > Streptosporangiaceae > Nonomuraea. The sequence continues at coordinate 327,937 of NZ_JAHFZZ010000008.1, read as the reverse complement.
TTACGCGCGGGCCGTGCACGACCGGCTGGGCGACCGCGTCGACACCTGGTTCACGCTCAACGAGCCGTGGGTGTCGGCCTTTCTCGGTTACGGCTCCGGCATTCACGCGCCGGGCCGCACCTCGCCGGCCGACGCCTTCAGGAGCGCGCACCACCTGCTGCTGGCGCACGGGCTGGCGACCGGCGCGCTGCGCGCCGCGGGCGCCTCGAAGGTGGGCCTGATCCTCAACTTCGGGCCGGTCATGACGCCCGGCCAGGTCGGCGACCTGTCGATGGAGCTGCCCGAGGAGGACGCCGAGGCGGTGGCCAGGATCGACACGCTGATGCACCGGCAGTTCCTGGAGCCGGTGCTGCGTGGCGCCTACCCCGCCGACCTGCTCCCGCTTGTCGAGCGCACCGCGGGCCTCGACCACATCCACGAAGGCGACCTGGCCGAGATCTCCCGGCCCATCGACCTGGTCGGCGTCAATTACTACGCGCCGACCGTGGTGCAGGCCCAGCCCAGCCAACCGGCCGATCCCGCATATCCGGGAAGCGCCGGAATCCTTTTCTGCACCGTGCCCACGGCGGTGACGGCCATGGGCTGGCCCATCGTCCCGAACGCCCTCCCGCTGCTGCTCCGCCGCCTTTCCCGCGAATATCCCGACACCCAGCTCATGGTCACCGAGAACGGCGCCGACTTCGTCGACGTGATCACCGGAGACGGGATTCACGACGTCGACAGAATCAATTTCATCGAGGAACACCTGCGGGCCCTCCGGGTCTCCATCGAGGAGGGCGCGCGGGTCAGCGGATATCTGCTCTGGTCGCTGCTCGACTGTTTGGAATGGGCAGACGGCTATCAGCGCAAGTTCGGCCTCTACCACGTGGACTTCGCCACCCAGCGGCGGCGGCCGAAGGACAGCGCGTACTGGTACCGCGACGTCATCAAGCGCAACGGCCTGGGCGAGAGCCGCCCGAAACGGCCCACGCTGGAGACCGTGGCCGCCCGCTCCGGGGTCTCCAGGGCCACGGTGTCCCGTGTGGTCAACGGGGAGGCGTCGGTCAGCTCGGAGGTCCGCACGGCCGTGATGCGGGCCGTTCAGGAGCTGGGCTACGTCCCCAACGCGGCGGCCCGCAGCCTGGTCACCCGCCGTACGGACTCGATCGCGCTCGTCCTGTCCGTCCCCAGGCCGGGCGGCGAGGCCCTGACGGCGGCCGTCGTCCAGTACGTCACCAGCGTCCTGGAAGGGGCGGGCAAGCGGATCACGCTCATGGTCGCCGACACGGTGGAGAGCCACCGCCGCATCGTCCAGCACGCCGAGGCCCGCCTCGTGGACGCCGTGATCCTCCTTCCGCCGTCCTCGGACAGGACGGACACGCTGACCGAACGGCTGATCCGCACCGGCCTGCCCACAGTCCTGCTGGGCAAGCCCGCCATCGCCTCCCTCGTCCCCTACGTGGACGTCGACAACGCGGGCGGCGCGGCGGCGGTGACCGACCACCTCCTGTCCGCCGGCCGCCGTCACCTGGGCATCATCTGCGGCCCCCTGGACCTCGTCTCGACCCAGGACCGCCTGACCGGCCACCGGACCGCCCTCGAACGAGCCGGCCGCCACCCGTTGATCGCCACCACCGCCAACCTCACCAGGCATTCGGGCGCGGCGGCGGCCCGGCAGCTCCTCGCGGACAACCCACGTCTGGACGCGGTCTTCGCCACCACCGACCACCTGGCGATCGGCGCGCTGCAGGCGGCGCGTGAGGCGGGCCGCCGGGTTCCGGACGACCTGGCGATCGCCGGCTTCGACGACATAGACGCCGCCTCCTGCACCACCCCGTCCCTCACCACGGTCCAGGCCCCGGTCACCGACCAGGCCATGGCCCTGGCCAGACTGCTCCTGTCGAGGCTGGAAGGCAGGCACACCACGTCGGTCATCGTCCCGACCCGTCTGGTGGTGCGGGAATCCACCTAGGCGGTCACTGTCTCGTAGCGGCGTCCGGCCTGGGCTGCGGCGAGATGGCGGTCCGATCTCTCCAGGAACACTTCCGCCTCCTCGCCGCCACCCGGACGAGAGCCCCATCCACCCCGCCCGAGTGATCAACAGGCTGTCAAAGCGCGTCGGCGAGATAGGGAAAGACTTTGGACACCTTCGCGAGGAGATAGTCCCCATAGGTGCCGCTGAACGCCCGCAGATCCTGCCCGTCCCAGCGCGCCCGCCCGCCGGGCGTGTACGGAAGCGGCGGCACCTCGCAGTCCCACCCGGGATCGAAGAAGAACGGATAACTGAGGCGCTCATTGCCGCTCAGATTGCGCACCCGGTGCGGAGTGGATCGGTAGAGGCCCCCGGTCAGCTTGTCCAGCATGTCGCCGATGTTGCACACGAACGTGCCAGGCAGCGGCGGCGCGTCGATCCAGCCGCGCGTCGTGTGGACCTGGAGGCCGCCGTTGCCGTCCTGGAGGAGGAGGGTGAGCAGGCCGTAGTCGGTGTGCTCCCCGACGCCCCACGCGTCGGTCTCGCCGGGCTCCGCGGGCGGGTAGTGAAATATCCGGAAAAGAATGGTCGGATCGGCGGTGTAGCCGGCGCGGAAATAGTCCTCGCGCAGATCCAGGCTGAGGGCGATCCCCGACATCACCGCCTGGGCGACGCCCGACATCGTGTCGAGATACTCCAGTACGGCCGCGCGCAGCTCCGGCACCTGCTCGGGGAACAGGTTCGGGCCACGCAGCGGGAGGTCGCCCTTCGGCTCCTCGGCGCCGAAGTAGACGCCTTCCTTCTGGTCCGGGCGGCCCGAGGTCAGCTCGCCGCCGACCGGGAAGAAGCCGCGCCAGGCCCGGCCACCGCGCTCCATCGAGATCTCGTTCTTCACCTCGACCGGCAGCTCGAAGAACCTCCTGGCGGCCGCGTCGAGACGGGCGACGAGCTCGGGCGGGACCCCGTGGCCCGAGACGTAGAAGAAGCCGCTGTCCCGGCAGGCGGCGCCGATCCGCTCCGCGACGGCGCCCGTCTCCCGAGAGCCGGAGAGGAGCGGCGAGATGTCGATCACCGGCAATTCACTCACCACGCCATTGTTCCGCATATCCGGCGATTAGCATCGAAAGACAGGACCGCGTTGGAGGCTGCATGCGCTTCACTCGCCGGCACGAGCAGAACCACGGGCACGAATCCGACGAACCAGGACAGGTAACCCGCATCGCCCCCGCCGTCGCCTATGACGGAGACCTCTACCACCTGCCCGACTGGGCGCAGCGCCGCCGCGAGGAACGCGAACTGGGCCGTGCCCACGCCACCGACGGCCAGATCGACACGCTCACCCTCGAAACCGGCAGCGTGCCGCGCTTCCACGAACTGGAGGACGAGCGCCTGGCCGAACTGGCCCAGATCGAGAACCTCACCGAGCGGGAGATCCAGCAGGCCCGCGCCGAGTTCGAGGCGCAGAAGATCAAGCTGACCGAGTCGCAGCGTACGTTCGGCGAGATCCGCAAGGCGCTCGACGACAGCCAGCGCCGGGTCCGGGAGCTGGAACAACCGAGCAGGCGCCCCGGCGACGGCCGCCCGAGCTCCATCGCGCTGTCCGGCAGCCGCTGGCCCGTCGTACGCCGCTGGCTGCCCGCCGCGCTGCTCCTGCTGCTCCTGCTGATCGTCGAGGTGCCCATCCTGTACCAGGTGATCCTGAACTGGGGCGACAGCGTGGCGATGACCGCCCTGCTCGCGGCGGGCGCCGCGTTGATCATGCTGGTCGCCCCGCACATGTACGGGAGGACGTTCCGGGCGTGGCAGGAGAACGGCAGCCCCGCCAAGGGACGCTGGCTGCTGATCGCTGTCGCGCTCGTCTGGCTCGGCCTGATCGTCGCCGTGGCCGTGCTCCGCCGGGAGGCCCTGGTCAGGCCGCTGGTCGTCGACGGCCAGGAGATCGGCCCCACCTCCTCCGGCGTCGGCCTCCTGCCCACCATGATCCTGCTGCTCGCCCTGCTCGTCGCCACCGCGCTGATCGCCGCCGACCTGGGGCGCAGGATGCACAACCCCAACGACCGCCGGCTGCGCGAGCTCCGCGCCAAGCGTGACGCCGAGGCCGTGGCCTGCGCCGCCGCCCAGGCCGACTACCAGCGAGACGCCGGTTACGCCGAGAGTGTCGCCCAGTACCTGCAGGCGGTCGACCGGCGGCTGGCCAGCAGGATGCGGCAGCTCGACAGCGGCTTCGACAGCCTCGGCACCGCGTACCTGGGCGGTGTGGTCGAAGGGCTGCACGACCCGGAGGCGGCCAGTTGGGCCGAACGCATCGTGGCCAGACGCCGCGCCGCCGACACCCGCGGCGCCTGACCGGGACGGTCACGTGGTCGAGAACGTGAACCAGTTGACGTTGACGAAGTCCGCCGGTTGGCCGCTGCTGAACGTCAGGTAGACCGTGTGCGTTCCGGTCACCCCGGAGATGTTCGCGGGAACCGTCCGCCAGCTCTGCCAGCCGCCCGTGTTGCCCAGCGCGAAGTCGCCGATCGGCGTCGCCGTGGGACTGTCGAGCCGCACCTGGACCAGCCCGCTCACACCGCCCGCCGCCCCCGACGCCACCCTGGCCTTGAACTGCCTGGCGGCCTCGGAGCCGAAGTTCACCCCGTCGAAGCGGAGCCAGTCGCCGTTGGCGATGGCGCCGACGTTCTGCCCGCCGCCCGTGTCCGTGGTGGTCTCGACGATGGTGCCCGACTGGCCCTGGTAGCTCTCGGCCTGGATGGTCGAGCGGGCGTCGACCCCGCCGGGCACGGTGGGCGTGACGGTCGGCGTCGGTCCCGTGCTGCCGCTCTGCCATACCGCCACGTAGTCGACGACCATCGGCCGCCCCGCCACGGTGGCCGCGGTCGGCGTCGCGCTGCCGGCCAGCGCGTCCGGGAACGCCCCGCCCATGGCCACGTTGAGCAGCAGGAAGTAGCCGGCGTGCCCGGTCATGCCGGCCCAGGTCCCGGCGTCGAGCTGGCTCTGGCTCACGCTGTGGAACTGCTGGCCGTCCACGTACCAGCGCAACTGGTTGGGACTCACGCTGCGGTCCCATTCGAAGCGGTAGGTGTGGAAGGCTTCCTGGCACGTCGAGCCGGGGCAGGCGCGGCTGGCGCCCAGGCCGGTGGTCTCGTTGCACGGGCCGCCGGGATTCACGCCGCAGTGCAGCACGCCCCACACGGAGTTGATGCCGTTGACGTTCTCCATGATGTCGAACTCGCCGATGCCCGGCCAGTTCCAGTAGTTGCCCCGGTACGGCGAGCCGAGCGCCCAGAACGCCGGCCAGTAGCCGAGGGCGGACTGACCCGTCACGTTCGGCATCTGGATGCGGCCCTCGATGCGCAGCACCCGCCCGTCGGCCGGCTTGAAGTCGGCCCGTGTGGTCTCGACGCGCGCCGACGTCCATTCGCCGGAGCTGCTGCGCTGAGGCGTTATCCGTAGGTTCCCGGCGCCGTCGAGGCCGAGGTTCGAGGACGCGGCCGTGTAGTTCTGGATCTCGCCGGTGCCCCAGTTGCCCGGGCCGCCCGGGTAGCCGTGGCCGGTGTCCACGATCCAGTTGGCCGACGAGGGCGGCGCGCCCGCGGTGCCGTTGAAGTCGTCCGACCAGACCAGTGACCAGCCGGAAGGGGTCGGGGGCACGGCCGCGGAGGCGCTCACGGCCACGTGCACGAGGAGGGCGGCGAGCACCGCCAGCGCCACGGTCACCGCCGCCAAGCGCCTGCGACTCGGTGTTTGCGTTGCCATTCCTTGCTCCTGGGGGATGCGGAGGCTGAGGAGGTTTCAGAGAGCGCTCTCTCACGAGACGTAAACACAGGTGTAACGCCGTGTCAACGAACAGCACGACAGGCTTGACGGGTTGGTGAAAAGGTTGGTGGTCGCCTGGAGAGAGCGCTCTCGGATTCCGGGGTCGTCCGTTTACCGCAGCGCTTTCACAGCAGGTCGACCGGGCTCGCCCCCGCCGCCTCGAACGTCTGCTTCCAGAAGTCCTCCAGCAGCGGGAACCGGTCGGGGCTCGCCGTCTTCTCCCGCAGGAACCCGTGCACGACCACCCCATAGCCGGCCAGGTCCGGCATCAGCTGGGACGCCCGCAACTGCTTGGCCTTCTGCGCGCGGGCGGCCTCGCTCAGGTCGAGCTTGTTGATGTTCAGCTCGCCCCGGTTGTTGATGAGGTCGCTGAACACGATGATCTGATGTGCCTTGTCCGGCTGCCGCTGGGCGCTCATCTGCTTGACCAGGTACCGGAGCGCGCCCAGCACATCCGACCCCTCGCCCTCGGTCGGGCAGTCGAACAACGCGACCGCTCGGGGGAGCACCTCGGTGATGCGATGGGTCCGGATGCGGTCTTCGACGACGGGGTTCGCGTTGGGGTTCTCGGCCTTGGTGGCCGCGATGGAGACCGGGTCCTGGCGGCACGCACTGCTCTCGGAGCTCCCGGTCACGGCGGCGAACGCGATCCAGTCGCAGCCCTGGGCGAAGGCGGGCAGCTTGGAGGTGACATCACTGCGGGAGGTCGCCGGGTCGGCATAACTCGTGGAGTCGACGACCACCCCACACACGGCCTTCGCCTCGTCCCCGCAGGCGCTTACCCCCGCGCCCACCAGGAGCACGACCACCACGAACGCCACCCCGCGCCGCACCCTGCGCCTCCTCGCTCCGGCGACCGGCCGCCCAGGCGTCCGTGGTAACGGCTCCCCCCGAGACCCGACCTCGCCGCCACCTCCGTCCGTCATCGCCTTCCTCCAGCCCCTGTGTCGTCCCGGTCGGGTCCGGTCATCTGGTCGGGTCTAGCCATCCGGTCCGGTCCGGCCACCCAGTCAGGTCCAGCTTCGCGGTCGGATCCAGCCTCGCGATCACGGCCGGTCCCGCGATCAGAGGTGGCCTCCCGATCAGAGGTGGCCACCCGATCAGGCCCGACTTCGGCAACAAGGCCCGGACCGGGGGTGGAGTCGGGGGCGAGGGTCGTGTTGGTGTGCGGGGTAGGAGCAGGGCGGTGGCCCGGATCGGGTGCGGCGTCGGAGCCCAGGTCGGCATCCGGGCCGGAGCTCAGGTCAGCGTCCAGGCTGGAGCCAGGGTCCGAATCGAGGCTGGCATTCGCCTCAAGGTCGGCAACGGACCCAAGGTCGATGTCGGACTCTAAGTCGGCGTCGAAAACGAGGTCGGCGTCTGGGGTCGCATCCCGGGGGAGTGCGCGCCGTGCCTCGCCGGGCAGTGCCCGAGGTGCGACGACCTCGGCGTGCCACACCTCGATCCGCGCCTCGACCTCCTCCATGATCCGCCCGATCTCCTCCCGCCCGGAGACCGCAGCCGCACTATCCCCCGAGGAGTCCATTGCGATGACCTCGCCCTTCCACAGCGACGGGATCTCCTCCTTACGCGGATGAGCCCGCATCACCCCACCCCGATAGGCGGCGATGAGCTGCTCGGCCCTGGCATGTACGGTCTCCACCGCGTGGTTGCGCTCGATCAGCGCGCTCTCCCACTCCTGCGTGAGCCGCTCGATCTGCGCCCTGGCCCGATGAACCGTGTCACCGGCCTCCTGCACCACAGCCCTACGCCGCGCCTCGGCCCGCCGCCGCCTGGCCTCCGCGATGGAGATGAAGGCATCCTCGTCGCCGCCCGAAGCGGTGGCACCGTGATCATCCGCCGGAGAGGCACCCTTGGCGCCGGGCGCGTGCCCGTTGACGTGATCGGCGACCGGCCGCAGATCGGCCCGCCCGAGCTCACGCAAGATCGTCTCCCGAGCCCCCACCGCCCGCTCAAGCAGCGCGGTCCTGGTGGCCGCCAGCCGCCGATCAACCTCGGTGACGCGCTCACGCGCCCGAGCCCGTACCTCGGTCACATAAGAAGGCTGGAACTCCGGATCCGTGAATTCCCCAAGCGGATGCTGCCGGGCATCCCGCATCCCCTGCCGACGCGCTTCCTCCCGCTCGGCCAGCGGATCGCCCGCCCCCCACTTGAACAGCCGCGACAAGAACGCCATCCGCGTCTCCCGGCACAGAACCGCTACCCGACTAGACCCCCACCCTAATCGCTCAATCCCCACTCAAAGCGGCTCCAGCCAAGCCAACCCCGCCACCCAACCAGCCAACGCGACACCCGACCAACAAGCACGCCGTATCGGCGGCCGACCCCGTACCGGTCAGAGGCCGTCTTCCTGGAGGCCCCCGCCACGGTCGGCGGGTGGCGGGTTCCCCATGCGTGCCGTACAGGAAGAAAAGCCCTAAGCCCCGCTGCCGCATCGGTGGCTCGCCACCACGGGCGGTGGCTTGCCATTGCGGCGGCGGCCCGCTGCCGAACCCAGGGCCCGCCACCAACGCCGCCGAACCGATGTCCTGCTGCTCGTGACCGGCATCGGGGCGGCGGGCCCAGTTCGGGGCACCCACTTGACTCCGTATCGCTTTTCGATACCATCGACAAACGATAATATCGATGAACGATGTGGAGCAGCGCTGTGTCTCTCAACAGATCCACCCCAATGAAATGGACGGCGATCACCGTCCGCGTCCTCCTGGTGCTGTTCGCCGGAATGATGATCTACACGGTCGGGGGCACGGCCTTGACCGGCGGAGAGAACGCCTACTACGCCCACGGCGAGGCCCACAGCCTGGTGTGCGCGTTGGCGCCGGGCATAACCGCCGTAGAGGGCAACTTCCTAGAGAATCCCCAACGCCAGAAGCCCGCGCCCACGCGCTCCGTCTACGACGACGCCTACCCCGTGAAGAAAGGGGTCGAGTTCCAGACAGGGCCGCCTGAGATCTGTAAGGACGACTCCACCCTCGGCACCCAACTGCTGTACCAAACCTCGCGCTTCGCCACCCCGTTCATGCTGCTCATCGCGCTCTTCCTCCTCGAACGGCTGATCAGAGACGCGCGACGGGAGAACGGGTTCGACGAGGTGATCGTCCGCAGGCTGTGGTTCCTTGGGGTGTTCCTCGCGGTGAGTACACTGGCGGCATCGATCTACACGACCATCGTTGAGACCGGCCTGGCCGTATCGATGGTGGACAGCACCGTCAGAAGCCCGTGGAATATGGCGCTGTTCGGCTGGGTCGTCCCGTGGGCGTACCTGGTGGCCGGGCTCGGGCTCGTGGTGATGTCGAAGGTCGTCCGCGCCGGCGCGCACATGCGCGAGGAACTCGAAGGAACCGTCTGATGCCGCCCGCCGAAAACCCCGAGCACGCCGTCGAGGTGCATCTGGATCAGTTGCTCGAAGAGCGCGGCATGACGCTCGTGGAGCTGGCCGACAGGGTGGGGATCACCAACGTGAACCTGTCGATCCTCAAGAACAACCGCGCCAAGGCGATCCGGTTCTCCACGCTGAGCAAGATCTGCGAGGTCCTCGGCTGCCAGCCCGGCGACCTGCTGTCCTTCACCCCCCGCTCCTGACGAGACGTTGCCCCCGTCAGGGGCCGGGAGCAACAGTAAAAGAGAAACGCCATCCCCGGGACACGTCGTCACGGGGATGGCGTAGCAGGAAGAAGATCAGCCCTTTTCGGCTTCTCCGGTGGCCTGCTCCATGGCGTCTTCGGGGGACGCCTCCAGGTCCTGTTCGGCGTCGGCGCCCGCCTGGGCGGAGGCCTTGTCGAGGCGGACCCAGCTGGTCACGCTCTCCACCGCGAACAGCACGAACAGGTACGCCGTCAGCACCGCCAGCACCGGCGTCAGCCAGCCCAGCGCCGCGCCCACACCGATGATCAGCAGCCGCAGCTCCCAGCCGAGCCCCGCGTGGAAAACCCAGGCGGGCGGCCAGATGCTCTGCCGCGTCCGGTAGACGGTGTCGTACGTGTGATAACCCACCACGTACACGAGCACGAACAGCAGCCACTTCGGCACGTCGGCCGCCAGCCCCACCACGATGATCGTGAGGAACTCGGCGCCGCGCAGCAGCGGCGGGGTGAGCCAGTCGAGGCGGCCCAGGTGGTCGCGTGGCGCGGTCGGCAGCACCAGCAGGAGCATGAGCAGCGGTGGCACGAGCAGGATCGGGCCAGGCTTCAGCACCCCGGCGACCGTGATGGCCACGACCGCCAGCAGGGCGATGAGCGTGGCCGGCACCGGTGGGATGCCCTTGCCGATGCGGCCGGCCAGCGCGTGGACGAGAGGGCCGTCGTCGCGGTAGGCGAGTAGGCGGGCGGTCTGGATGCGGCGGCGTTCCTCGTCGGGATCCGGCGTGGGGGTGCCTGCGGCCAGTGGTGCGGTGATCATGCGAGCGACCTCATGAGGCGTCCGGTGAGGGTGTAGGCGGCGGCGACGGAGCCCCAGATCACCAGCGTGAGGAAGGTGATGCGGGCGTCGAAGAGGGCGGCGGTGATCGCGATGGCCGCGAACCGCTCGCCGATGGGGAAGACGATCATCTTACGCGCCCAGTGCACCGCTCGGAACCGCCCGGCGCGGCTCCACATCTTCAGCACGCCGCGGATGCCCTGGCTGCGCTCCACCTTACGCCGCTCCAGCGCCTTGCGCAGGGCGCGGTCATCGGGGGCGTCCAGGGGAAGCGTGGGCAGCTGGGCGGGCGGCTTGCGGCGGTTGGAGATGCCGAAGGAGAAGTCGAGCAGATGGCGTACGGACTGCAGACCGAGTGCCGCCAGCGCGAGGATCCAGATGTCGTCGCCATGACCCGACACGACCCAGCCGACGGCCAGACCGGCGAAGACGACGTACTCCTTGAACCGGTCGAAGGTGGCGTCAAGCCACGCGCCGAGCACGCCGAACTTGCGGGCGTAGCGGGCGACCTGGCCGTCGACGCAGTCGAAGACGAAGGCGAAGTAGATCAGCACCCCGCCCGCCACCATCCACGGCCGCTCGCCGGTGGCGAAGCAGGCCGCGGCCAGCACGCCGAGGGCGATCGAGATGAGCGTCACCTGGTTGGGCGTCAGGCCCCGCCTGGCGGCCCACCGGGCGATGAAGCGGGAGTAGGTGGAGACGAAATAGGTGGTGAAGAAGCCGTCCGCGCCCTTGACCGCGTTGTCCAGCCTGGCCCGGTCCTCGTCGATGCCGGACATCTCGGTGGCGGCCTCGTTGGCCTCCTCCTGAGTGGTGACCCGGCGGTAGAAGAGGTCGCGGCGGCCGCGGATGCCGACCGACATGCCGTTGCGGACCAGGCCGAAGACGATCAGCTGGATCAGGTCGTCGTCGGCGCCGAACGCGTCGGCCATGCCGGCGAGCTCACGGCAGGTCTCGGCCAGCAGGGGAGCGTTCCTGGCGCTCACGTGCAGGGGACCGAGCAGCACTGTGTTGGGTCTGGTCACCGCGTGGTTGGCGGTGCCGACGGAGATGATGCGGGACTTGCCGGCGCGCGCGCGGACGGGCAGCCCTTCGAGGGTGTTGAGCCCGATCTCCGGCTCCGCCTCGTCGATCGGGACGATCTCCTCCTGCGCCTGATCGGCTGTGTCCGGACGTGGCTCCTTGGCGACGAGGGCCAGCGCACCGCGCTTGGCCTTGGTGATCTGGTAGATCAGCTCGTCGTGGACGATCGAGTTGTCCGGGATCAGGAACAGGTTCTCCGTTGCGGACTCGGCGACATCGGCCAGCGCGCGCAGAGCGGTGGCCAGGTCGCCGGGCTCGATCATGGCCGGCTGCGGATCCAGGGAGAGGATCTGGCTGCGCAGCCGTTCGGCCACGGTGGGATTGCCAGGCAGCGCGGCCAGCCTCAGGCCGGTCGGAGCGGTGTCAGGGCCGGGCGAAGAGCCCAGCAGGACCACGCGGGTCATGACTCCCTTTCGAGGCGGTTGCGGGGGGTTGAACAACGGGTAGAGCGGGGACGGACGTCAAAGTCTAGTGAGGGTTCCACAAAGTCGCTCCATCCGAGGTCCGCGAAGCCGCTCCAGCCGAGCATGACCTTCGCGCGCCATAGGATAGGCGAGTGAGTCTCTATCGTGACGAGGGCGTCATTCTGCGTACGCAGAAGCTCGGCGAGGCCGACCGCATCGTCACCATCCTGGCCAAGCGCACCGGCAAGGTCCGGGCGGTCGCGAAGGGCGTGCGCCGCACCACCTCGCGCTTCGGGGCCAGGCTGGAGCCGTTCACCCACGTCGACCTGCAGCTTCACACCGGCCGTACGCTCGACGTCGTCACGCAGGCGGAGACCATCAGGCCCTACGGCGAGGCCCTGGCGATCGACTACCCCCGCTACACCGCGGGCACGGCGATGCTGGAGACCGCCGACCGGCTGACGCACGGCGAGAAGGAGCCGGCGCTGCGGCAGTTCCTGCTGCTGGTGGGCGGGCTGCGCACGCTGGCCGACGGCGAGCACGAGGCCAGGCTGGTGCTCGACGCCTACTTCCTGCGTTCGCTGGCGGTCGCCGGCTACGCCCCCGCGCTGGACGCGTGCGCCAGGTGCCGGGCCCCGGCGATCAGGGCGTTCGCCATCGTGGCAGGTGGCGTGGTGTGCGGGGCGTGCAAACCGGCCGGATCGGTGGTGCCCGCGGGGGAGACGATCGGGCTCATGACCGCGCTGCTGCGCGGCGACTGGGCCGCGGCCGACGCGTCACAGGCGCGGCATCGCGGCGAGTGCAGCGGCCTGGTCGCCGCATATCTGCAATGGCACCTCGAACACGGAATACGCTCTCTCCGACACGTAGAGAGGGAGCCCGTGTGAACGTCCGACCACCGACCCCGCACCCGTCCGGCGCGGTCCCGCCGCCGATCCCGCGTGACCTGGTGCCCAAACATGTGGCCATCATCATGGACGGCAACGGCCGCTGGGCCAAGGCCCGCGGGCTGCCACGCACCGAGGGGCACAAGGCGGGCGAGGCGTCGTTGTTCGACGTCATCGAGGGCGCGCTGGAGCTGGGCATTCCCTACCTGTCGGCATACGCCTTCTCCACGGAGAACTGGAAGCGCTCGCCCGACGAGGTCCGCTTCCTCATGGGCTTCAACCGCGACGTCATCCGCCGCCGTCGCGACGAGTTGCACGCGATGGGCGTACGGGTGCGCTGGGCGGGCAAGCCGGGCCGGCTGTGGAAGAGCGTGATCTCCGAGTTGCAGAGCGCCGAGGAGCTGACCGAGCGCAACCGCAAGCTGACGTTGCAGTTCTGCGTCAACTACGGCGGCCAGGCGGAGATCGTCGAGGCCGCGCTGCGGCTGGCGAACGACATCGCGGCGGGCCGGGTCAAGCCGTCGAAGGTCAACGAGAAGGTGTTCGCCCGCTATCTCGACGAGCCGGAGATCCCGGAGGTCGACCTGTTCGTGCGGTCGTCGGGGGAGCAGCGGTTCTCCAACTTCCTGCTGTGGCAGTCGGCCTACGCCGAGATGGTGTTCCTCGACCGGCTCTGGCCGGACTTCGACCGCCGCGACCTGTGGGAGGCGTGCGAGATCTACGCCAAGCGCGACAGGCGCTACGGCGGGGCGCTGCCGAACCAGGTCTAGAGCACCTCCGACGATGAGTCGTCGAGATTACATTTCATGACATGTCATGTCTTGTTGCGGTCAGACCCTTGCAAAGCTGACACGTTCTCTCCACTGTTCTCCCCATAGGCGTAAAGATCAGCTCTACTCCCATGGCGTGAAGGAGAGCGTGTGCCGTCCACCCCCCATTGGCGTGCGATATTGATCGCGGTCGCCGCCGCTGTCACCCTCATCCTCCCTCAGGGCGTGGCCCAAGCCGCGCCCGACCCGGGCAAGATCAACAAATCCGTCCAGGCCGACCTGGCCGCCGACGGAAAGGCCACCTTCTGGGTACGCATGAAGGGCACCGCCGACCTCAGCGGCGCCCGCCGGGCCACGACCAAGGACGACAAGGCCGAGCAGGTCTTCGAGGCCAAGACTGCCAAGGCCGACACCTCGCAGGCGGCCCTGCGGAAACTCCTGGAGTCCCACCAGGCCGACTACACCCCGTACTGGATCGTCAACGCCGTCAGAGTGACCGCCGACGCCAAGCTGGCGGCCGAGATCGCCGCCCTGGCGGACGTGGAGCGCATCGACCCGGTACGGACCGTGTCGCTGCCGAAGCCGGACCCCGGTAAGGCCGAGGCGAAGGTCAACGCCGTCGAGTGGAACATCGACCGGATCAACGCCCCGCGCGTCTGGAACGAGTTAACCGACCGCGGCGAAGGCATCGTGGTCGGCACCATCGACAGCGGCGCCCAGTTCGACCACCCCGAGCTGGCCGCGGCCTACCGTGGCAGGAGCCCGGACGGCTCCCTCGACCACAACTACAACTGGTTCGACCCCGCGCACATCTGCCCGAGCGCGGTGCCCTGTGACAACCTCGGGCACGGCACGCACGTCATGGGCACCATGGTCGGCGCCAACGGCATCGGGGTCGCGCCGGGCGCCAAGTGGATCGCCGCCAAGGGCTGCGAGGTCAACACCTGCACCGACGCCTCGCTGCTCGCCGCGGGCCAGTGGATGCTCGCCCCGACCGACCTGAACGGCGCCAACCCGCGCCCCGACCTGGCCCCCGACATCGTCAACAACTCCTGGGGCGGCGCCGGCTTCGACCCCTGGTACAAGGAGACCGTCGAGGCGTGGATCGCCGCCGGCATCTTCCCGGCCTTCGCCAACGGCAACGAGGGGCCCGCCTGCCGTACCAGCGGGTCGCCCGGACAGTACGCGATCAGCTACAGCGCGGGCGGCTTCGACATCAACAATGTTCTGTACGCCCGCTCCAGCAAGGGCGAGGGCGAGAACGGCGAGATCAAGCCGAACCTCGCCGCCCCCGCCGTGAACGTCCGCTCCTCGGTGCCCGGCAACGGCTACGACAGCTACACGGGCACGTCGATGGCCTCGCCGCACCTGGCGGCGACGGTGGCGCTGATCTGGTCGGCGTCTCCCGGGCTGCAGGGTGACGTGGCCGCCACCCGGCCGCTGCTCGACAGCACCGCGATCGACGTCAACGACACCAGTTGCGGTGGCACCGCCGCCGACAACAACGTCTGGGGCGAGGGCCGCCTGGACGCCTTCGCCGCGGTGCAGGCCGCGCCGCGCGGGGGTCTCGGCGACCTCAAGGGCACGGTGACCGCCGGGGGCAGCCCGGTGTCCGGTGCCACGGTCAACCTGTCCGGGCCGCTGAGCCGTACGGTGATCACGGGGTCGGACGGGACGTACGCCATCCCGCGCCTGCTGCCGGGCGACTACCAGATCGCCGCGGAGAAGTTCGGCTACGACAAGGGCACCGCGACGGCGACGATCACGGCCGAGCAGAGCACCACGGCCGACGTGGCGATGACCCTGCAGGCCGCGGGCGTGGTGACCGGCACGGTCAGCACGGCGGGCACGCCGGAGCCGGGCGCCAAGATCGAGGCGGTCGGCACGCCCGTCAGCGCGGTCACCGACGCCGCGGGCCGCTACCGGCTGTCACTGCCGAACGGCACCTACGACCTCAAGATCACCCCAGTCTCCCGCTGCTCCAGCGGCGCCACGGCGTCCGTCACGGTGGCCGGGGACGTGACCAAGGACATCGAGCTGCCGTTGCGTGGCGACAACTTCGGCTACACCTGCCGGAGCGCCGCTGAGCCATACGTCGCGGGCACCGAGAAGCTCGCGCTCACGGGCGACGACGAGGCGCAGCAGGTGAACCTGCCGTTCCCGGTCCCGTTCTACGGCGTGGGGCAGAGCCGGGCGTGGATCAGCACCAACGGGTTCGCCACCTTCGCCACCGACAAGATCGTCACCGGCAGCAACGGCCGGCTGCCCAGCACGGCTACGCCCAACAACGCCGTCTACCCGTACTGGGACGACCTGGTGGTGGACGCCGACAGCGGTATCTACACCGGCGTCACGGGTACGGCGCCGCACCGCCAGTTCGTGGTCGAGTGGCGCAACGTGAAGTTCTACTCGGCCACCGACCAGCGCGTCTCGTTCGCGGCGCTGCTGGGCGAGGACGGGACGATGAGCTACCGCTACAAGGACATCGAGAGCGAGCGCGACAAGGGCACCAGTGCGACGGTCGGGGTCGAGAACGCGGCGGGCACCGACGCGTTCCAGTACTCCTACGAGGAGGTCGCACTGGCCAACGGGCAGAGTCTGACGTTCATCGCTAGCAGGCACGGCCTGGTGACGGGCACCGTCACCGACGCCAACGACGGCAAGCCGCTGGCGGGCGCGACGGTGAAGGTGGGCGACGTGGCCACCTACACCACCGGTGAGGACGGCGCCTTCTACGGGCAGGTCCTGGCCGGCGACTACGAGGTGCAGGTGTCGAAGGAGCATTACGGCACGTTCACCAAGACCGTGACGATCGCCCCGACGACGGTCACCAGGATCGACACCGCGCTGATCACCGGCCGGGTCAGCCCCTCGGTGAGCGAGCTGACCGTGGTGCTGCCCACGAACGCCACCCGAACCCGCACGATGGAGCTGACCAACCTCGGCTCGCCCACGGCGTACACCGTCACCACCGATCCGGCACAGGGCTGGATCGGCGTCACGCCGACGGCGGGCGACCTCGCCAAGGGGCAGGCGGTGACACTGAAGGTCACGGTGTCCAGCGCCGGCGTCCTGCCGGGCACGCTCCGCTCGGGCAAGCTGATCGTGAAGTCGGCCAGCGGGCGGCAGCCGGTCATCGAGATCGCGGTGACGGTCGTGGTGCCCAAGCTCCAGGTGGCCGTGGAGGCCGGCGGCACCAAGGCCGTGACCGACACCGCGGGTGACGCCTGGACGCCCGACAAGAAGTACACCGCGGGCGGTTACGGGTACATCGCCACCTCGACCAGTACGAGCACCTCGTCCAAGACCATCAAGGGCACCGACGACCAGGCGCTGTTCAAGACGGCTCGCGAGGGGATGCTGGAGTACCGCTTCGACAACGTGCCGGCCGGGACGTACACCGTCGAGCTGGACTTCGCCGACGTCAAGTCGACGCAGATCGGCCGCCGGGTCTTCGACGTGCTCGTCGAGGGCCAGCTCGCGATCCCGGCGCTCGACCTGGCGCTGGAGGCGGGCACGTACACGGCCGTCAGCAGGCAGTACACGGTGAAGGTCACCGACGGCCAGCTCAACGTCCGCTTCGCCACGCGGGAGGGCAAGACGATCGTCAACGCCATCCGCATCTCGGAGCGGCCCGACAAGGTCTCGTGAAATAACCCGGGCCCGCCTCTGGGGCGGGCCCGGGAGCCTCTTGGTGACCTGGCCGACGGTCACCGATCAAGAGTGGAGCAAAATCCGGCCGGCGGCCCGCACTTTCGGCAAGTCGCTCGTCATCGGATGATCGTGGTCCAGTCGCGGCGGCCCTCGTTCACGACCGCGAGCTGCCGCTGGTAGACGTCGGCCGTCTCCCCGTTGGAGAAGCGCAGGTACGTGTGGAAGGTGAAGGCCCAGGCGTCCTCGCCCTTCGGGTCGATCCGGACATTGATCGTCCCGCCCCACAGCCGCGCCAGGTCTCCGGGCGGGCTGATGACGTTCAGCGGGATGCGGGCCGACCAGGCGTTCTCGGCCCATTGGCCGAGAACGCCGGTCAGGAGGGCGATGGTCTGCCCCCTACGGTCGCGGACGGTCACCGTGACGATGGTCTCGGTGTCCTTGGCCTCGTTGATGGTGTGGAAACGGATCTCACCCGACTGGAGCAGCGCGGTGCCGGCGGGGGCGACGGGGACGGGGCTCGGACAGGCGAACATCAGAGCGGCCGCCAGCTTCATGATGGGGAACGCCATGGGGCCCTCCTCGTTCGTGCGTGCTGGCAGTAATTCTCCTGTCACGAAAAGCGATCGTCTATAACTAAAGGTGCCGGTAACCGTCGGTGGCCGTGATGAGCTCGTGCAGCGTGCCGGGCTCGGCGCCCGCGTGGCCGGCGTCCTCGACGATCCGCAGCTCCGCCTCCGGCCAGGCGAGCTGCAGGTCCCACGCCGCGTCCGGCGGCGTCTTCATGTCATAGCGGCCGTTCACGATCACGCACGGGATGTGCCGGATCGCGGCCACGTCGAGCAGTTCCCCGTCCTTCAGGAAACACCCCTGGCTGAAGTAGTGCGCCTCGATGCGCGAGAAGCTCACCAGCTCCCGGTCGTCGAGGGGCGGTGGGGCGGCGGGGAGCAGCGTGTTCGCCGACAGCTCCCAGGCCGCCCACGCCCGCGCGGCCGGGAGGTGTACCTCCGGGTCCGGGTCGGACAGCCTGCGATGGTAGGCGGCGACCAAGTCGTCCCGCTCCGCCTCCGGGATGAAGTCGCGAAAGGCCGCCCACTCCCGCGGGAACAGCCGGGCCGCCCCGGTGCCGGTGAACGCCCACACGTTGTCGGCCTCGGTCGCCAAGTAGACACCGCGCAGCACCAGCTCGCTCACCCGCTCCGGGTGCCGCCGCGCGTAGGCCAGCGCCAGCGTCGACCCCCACGACCCGCCGAACACCTGCCAGCGCTCGATGCCGAGCCACTGCCTGAGCCGCTCGATGTCCGCCACGAGGTGCCAGGTCGTGTTGGCCTCCAGCGACACCCCGGGGTCCGCCGCATGCGGTCGACTGCGCCCGCAGTTGCGCTGCTCGAACAGCACGATCTTGTATGCCTCGGGGTCGAAGAACCGCCGTTGCGCCGGCAGCAACCCACCGCCCGGACCGCCGTGAAGAAAGACGACAGGTTTGCCGTCGGGGTTGCCGCAGACCTCCCAGTAGATCTCGTTCCCGTCGCCCACCTCGAGCATCCCGGTCTCGTACGGCTCAATCGGCGGATAAAACGTCTTTTGTCCCATAGCTATCAGACATACTCGCCGCGGCTGCCCGGCGCGCAACCTGCGGTGAATGACCTGCGATGTCCCAGAGCCCGGAAGATCGAGGGACCGGCAAGCAGCAGGTCGAGCAGACCTTTGGCGGGCCATCGGGAGACCCCGGCGGTGGCGCTCTGGGCGCGCAGCGCGGAGCCCGGCCGGACATAAGAAAACCCGGCCCACAAGGAGCCGGGTGGTATATGTCTCCAGAATAGCAGGCGAGCTTCACAGGCGCGGGGCGATTGCCGTCACCAGCCCGGTGGGCGTGTATACGCGCTGACGGTCGAAGGGAGCTGGCACTTGATCAGATCACCTGCGGTCAGCTGATACCACCAGTGCCGTCCAACCCCATCTGCGGCCTGGCCGCGCAGCGCTCCCGCGAGGTAGTTGCCGCTGGGGTTGACCAGGCCAACAGGGACGTGCTGCCGGACCTGCTCGATGGGAAAGCGCAGGTCACTGTCGTTGGAGATGACGACGGCCGCGTCAACTACACCCTTGAAGACATCAAGGAGAAGGTGCGAGGCAACGTTGACGTCAGAACCCTTCTCCTCGCGATAGGCGTAGGAGACCATGAAGCTCGCGCCTGGGACCGACGCGCCTGCCGAGTCACACACCTGGATCGGCCACGTGGGACGCGCGAGCACGGGCCGGCCCGCCCGGTCCCGTACAGCGAGCGGCGCGTACTTCACCCGGGAGACACAGTAGCCGAACTCGATGTGATCGACGCTGCCGCTGGCCCGCAGGGCGTTGATGTAGACGCTCTGATCACGCTGGCCATCAGGGTTGTCCGCGCCATCGATGCGGGCGGTGCAGTACACCACCCGGTCAACATCGGCTGTCTGCCAGTTGGTTCGACCGGCGACGAGGCGACCGTACCGGAATCGATCACGCTTCGTAGTCGATTCGCGACATCTGGCCATCCATGCTCAGCTGCCGCACCGATCCCGAGCATCTGCAGGCCGGGCCGGTGGAGAGCAGGGACGACGGCAGATCTATTACGGCACCCTCGCCGTCGGCTGGATCGCCCCGCTGGACGGCCTGGGCGCGGACCATCCGTGCGTACAGGCCGTGCCGGTTGCCCAGTAGTTCGGGGTGGGCGCCCCGCTCCACGACGCGCCCTTCATCCAGGACGACGACGGTGTCGAACGCGTCCAGGCCGCCGAACCGGTGGGTGATCATCACCGTCGTCATCCCCCTGCGCCGCAGCAGAACCGCGTGGATGACCTCGCGTTCCGTCAGCGGGTCGAGTGCGGAGGTCGCCTCGTCCAGGACCAGGACGGGCGCGTCGCTCAGGAGCGCGCGGGCCAGGGCGATGCGCTGGCGTTCACCACCGGAGAACAGCGCACCCCGCTCACCGACCACGGAGTCGTAGCCGTCGGGCAGAGCCATGATCCGGTCGTGCATCCTGGTCGTCGTGCAGGCCGCGACCAGGTCGTCCAGGCCGGCCTCGGGGGCGGCGTAGCGGAGGTTCTCGGCGATGGAGCCCTGGAACAGCAACGCTTCCTGCGGAGCCAGGCAGACGCGGCCGTCGATCCGTACCGTCCCCTCCGCCGGCTCGTACAGCCCGGCGAGCAGGTAACCGAGGGTCGTC
This sequence comes from Nonomuraea sp. NEAU-A123, assembly GCF_018603905.1. Taxonomy (GTDB): domain Bacteria; phylum Actinomycetota; class Actinomycetes; order Streptosporangiales; family Streptosporangiaceae; genus Nonomuraea. Next base: position 307,760 of record NZ_JAHFZZ010000008.1, on the reverse strand, counting down.
TTGCCCGATCCGTTCGGGCCGACGATCAGTGTCGCGGAGGCGGCGGGCAGGTCGAGGGTCACCTCGCGGAGCGCCCAGCGTGCCTCGCCCTCCGGCCCCGCGTAGGCGTAGGAGGCCCCCGCGACGCGCACTTCGCCCGCTCCTCCGCCGCGTACGGCGGGCGGCGGTCCCGGTGGCAGGTCCAGGTACTCGAAGACCCTCTCGAAGGCCGCCTGGGCGGTACGGAACTCGGTGGAGATGTGCAGGATCTGCCAGAGCGGCTGATAGAGCCTCGACTGCAGCACCACGAACGCGATGAGCGTGCCGGGCGTGATCCCGTCCATGAGCCCGGCCGCGACGAACACGATGTAAGGCGTCAGTACGAAGAAGATGTGCCCCGCGCTCAGCACCGACTGAGCGGCCAGCCCGGCGCGGACCCCCAGCCGGGCCAGCCGTTCGCTCTCCGCCCCGAACACCGCGGCCTCGTGGCTGTCGCGTCCGTGCACCCGGGCGAGCGTGATGCCGCCCAGCGAGAGGCGTTCGGCGGCGATGGAGGCGATCTCCGCGCGGGCCCGCTGGCCGGCGACAGACAGGACCTTGAGCGCGCGTCCCGAACGGGCGGAGACCCACAGGATGGCCGGCGCCAGGCACAGGGTGACGCTCGCGAGCGGCCAGGACAGCGAGAACATCGCCCCCAACGCGAACAGGAACGCGAGGAGACTTCCGAGCAGGCTGGGCAGCGTGTCCTTGATCGCGTCCTCGATCTGGTTCGTGTCGTTGGCCAGCCGCGACTGGATCTCGCCGCTCCTGGCGGCGGCGAAGAAGCCGAGCGGCATCCGCTGCAGGTGACCGAACAGCCGCGTACGCAGCGAGTGGATGACCCGCTGGGCCATGCGGGCCGAGACCCACGTCTGGGCCAGATCGACGCCCGCCGCCCCGGCCGCCGTGACCGCCGCCAGAGCGGCGATCAGCGCCAGCAGGTCGGGCCGTGGACCGTCCTTGCCGAACAGGGCGCGGTCGAAGACGACCTGGGTCAGCAGCGGGATGGCGGCGTTCAGCGCGGAGAAGATCGCGACCAGCAGCACGACGAGCAGGACGGCACGGCGATACGGCGTGAACAGCCGGATGATCCTGCGAGTCGTCACGTCTGCCGCCCTCTCAGAGGCCCTCGGAGCTCTGAAACGGCGTGCGGCCCATGCCTGCCGCACGCCGTTCCGTCATCAGTTGGTGTCGGTGCAACCCGGGTGCTTGAGGCAGTTGCTCAGCAGCGCCGACTCCGTGGTGCTCGGCTCACGCTCCTGCAGGTTCTGCAGGTCCTGAACGTCGAAAGACATGTTTCTCCCCCCTCTCTGATTTCCGTTCCTCCTGGCGTCGCCGTGCTCGGGGCACGGCGAGATCATGGGGAGCGCCGATGACGTCGTCGAGCATCCACAGGCGCGGATGTCCGTGACGCAGGCGCAGCAGGAAGGCGAGGACGCCCGCGGTCCCGCCGAGGTAGGTCGGCACGGTCCGGCCCAGGCGATCGGGTACGTGCAGCCGGCCCGCGTGCCTGACGGCCCGCGCGCTCAGGCACGCTGCCAGATCCTCCGCCCATCGGTGGTACCGCTCGTCCGCGGTGAACCGGGCCATGTCGAGAAGGAAGTCGCCCTCACCGGGCAGGCCGTGGCAGAGCGCCGAGCCCGACTGCCACCGAGTCCGGTGTACGGCGATCGCCGCGTGTTCGGCGAGTTCCAGGGCGGCCGGATCGTTCGTCGCGTTCCAATAGCGGATCAGGAAGGAGCCGACGCCCGACGAACCGCTGCACCAGTGGGGACGGCGGGGCCGTACGGACTCGCGCTCATCGCGCCTGAACGGCCACCAGGCCGTGTCCCCGTCGACGTCGGCGTGCTCGTAGAGGGCGTGGGCCACCTCGCGTACGGTCTCCATCCAGTCCGCCCTGCCGAGGGCGACGCCTCCATAGAGCAACGCGGTGCCGACTCCGGCCAGGCCGTGGGCGAAGCCGAAGTGGTTGGTGCCGGCGAGGCTGGAGTCGAGGGTCGCCTGTGTCGGCCATTGCGGGCGCCCTTCGTATGAGGACCGCGCGTCGTGCAGGTTCTGGAGCATCTCCGTGGCCCGCTCGCGCAGCGCGGGGTCGTCCGCGCGGATGGCGAGGCGCAGGGTGGCCATCGCGCATCCGGCCAGGCCGTGGGTGACGTCGGGGCTGGGATGGTCGGTCGGCAGCCGGTACGCGGCCCGTACCGCGAAGTCCCTCGACTCCTCGTCGGCCGCCGCCTCGTACAACGCCCAGAGGGCACCGGATCGCCCGGCGTACAGGCCGGGAGGCCAGACATCCTCTTCGGCGAGGCGTCGGCGGAGCCAGCGCGAGACCGCGCCGGTCTGTTCGGGTGGGAGGACCGCGAGGATGCCCGCAGCGCCGGCGCTCACCGAGCAGGGATCGGCTTCGAGCCCGTAGGTGATGTTGGGCCAGGGTGACGGGCAGTCGGGGCGGTCGTCCATGGTCTCGGCCAGCCAGGCGAGCCCGTCGGAGATGAGGTCGTCCGCGGTCACCCGAGGGTGCGGAGCTGGTCGCACGTCGGGCTGTCCGAGGTCGGCCAGGAACCGTGTGCAGGCGTCGAGTGTCCAGCGGTCATCCGGCTCGGCGAGCAGGCCCGCCACCATCGGCCGCAGCGCCGCCAGGGTGGGGTTGCTCTCGGCGACCCTGGCCAGGTGGTCGGCGGTGCGCGTGCCCCACGCCAGGCCCGCCGCCTCGTCTTCCGAGAGGTCTTCCGCCAGGCCGAGATCGGCGCCGACCGCGAGGAAGTAGGTCAGCGCTCCGAGGCTGTAGAGATCCGCCGTCGCCGGGGGAGCCTGGTGGAAGGCGCCGGTGTGCGGGGCGAGTTCCGGCGCCAGATAGCCGGGGGTGCCGCCGATCATGACGGTGGTGCCCTGCTTGGCCGCGTACTCGAGGTCGACGAGCCGGACCTGGCCGTCCGGCAGGATCATGACGTTGCCGGGCGACAGATCGCGGAAGACGTAGCCGTGGCGATGCACCTCCCGCAGCAGGCCGACCAGGCGCGAGACGACCGGTACGACCTCCTCGACCGCGCATCCGAAGCCGTCCGGGCCGAGAGGCGTCGCGTGCGCCTCCGACCAGCGATGCGCGGTGCGGCCCGGCACCAGCTCCTCCGCGAGGAACGCGTGGCCGCCCTGCTCGAAGTAGTCGACGACGGCGGGCACGCCATCGGTGGCGGCGAGGTCGTCGAGAGCGGCGCGTTCCGCCGCCAGCCGGACTCTGGCGTCTCGGCCGCTGAGGTCGGAGGAGGCGTGCGGGCGACCCTCCTTGATGATGACCTCGCGTCCGGTCTTCGTGTCTTCGGCGAGGTACACGCCGCCCCTGTTCGCGTGTCTGATCGCCTCCCGCACCACGAACCGGTCGTTGAGCATGACCGCCGACGCCTTCGACGGCCCGCCGAGCCGTTGAAAGCCGAGCCGCTGAAAGGGCGAGGCGGCGAAGCTCGGCGGGGTGAAGGCGGCCGTCCGCTGGTCGCGGACCAGCTCTCCGCCCGGAGCGCGCAGCCGTACCTCGTAGAACCCGTCGTTGCCCAGAGTCCGGTGCCCGGAGAAGGCCCCGTAGCGGTAGTGGACGATGCCGCCCGCGCGGTAGGGCCGGTCGGAGAGGATCACCGGCCCCGGCAGCCCCCTGGTCGCCTCGTCAAGGAGGGCCGCCAGCCGTATCGACTCGGCATCGTCGGCCGGGTAGGCCGTGACGAACTTGCCCGCCTGCGCCCTCGCGCAGTGCGGCGAGAGCAACTCCCAGTAGGCGCCCAGCTCGGCGGGGAACTTGAAGGCGCACCCCGCCTCGATGAGCACGCGGGCGACCTGGGCGAGGACGAAGGGCGCCGACAGCATCGTCGCGGAGACATGCAGCTTCCATCCCTGCTCAGGCATCGGATAGCCATCAGGAGTGACCCTGCACCAGAAATCGGACGCCTCGACCGACCAGCCCGCCTCGCCGGACCGCGCCAGCTCGGCGGTCACGAGGTCGCGCAGAATGGTCGCATCAGCCCCCACGGCACTACCCCCCGATTTCGGCGCCGTCTGGTGGAGGCGCTCGACACGAAGGTCGCTGACGGGTCTTGCAATTCGCTGACAGGTAGCTGTCTTCCGAAATCAGTGGCCGTGCGCGCGCTACGGCTGCGCAACGTCACGAACATCGTCTAAGGCACTCGTTGGGTTCGCGACGACCGCGGCTCGCGACAACTGTCGATCTTCGTTGTCCTCACATTCAACTGATGATTACGCGATGGCCGAACCCTGCTTCCCCGCACCCACGCAGCAAGATCATGGTTGGCGTCCGGAGTATAGGCCCTCCGATATCCCGTGGATCCGGGAGGAATTATTGCGACTTGCGACAAAAGTTGACCAATGTCCGACTTAATCTTCTTGAGATCTTTCAATTGGAGATTAGGTGGCAGATTGACACGTCTTGGGGGGATACTCGTGCGCAGGGCGTAAAAGCGCCATCACTTTTCACGCGAGTACACCATGAAAGGGCGGTTGGCATCCCCATGTCTACTGACGTGCCTAACACTTTGGTGTATGTGGAGAGGGAGCTCATCCTACCCGTTGCGGTCAAGCTTGTGGGATCCTCGCTGGCGACCAAGAACAGTGAAAACTTGGCTGGCGGGATCAATTGGCTCGTCACGACTAGATTTGGGCTCGGAAGTGAAAACAGTGCCGAGACGCGACTGGCCGACCTCTTTCCTGAAGATATCTTCTCCTTTGCTTATCCGAAGATCCGCGATAAGGACCTTCGTGTCCGGGGCTTCGCCAAGGAGGTGAGCGAGAGACGGGTGGCGCCGCCGGATGTGGTGAGCGTCAATGGCGTTCTCCGGCTGCCCGAGTTGGGAACAAAGGCGCGCGACCCCTTCTCGCCTGATGCTGTGGAGGTCCAGCACACCCACAAAATCTACGGGTTCAACTGTTTTACTGGGATCCTCGAGGATGACGGGTTCCGTATTCCGCTGTACTTCCTGCTGGATTCCGCGAGAATCGTTTCGTATGCCCATGAGAAGCCTGTCGAAGTGGTGGGGGTGGCGAAATGGTCCCCTACGTACGAGGTCGCCGGCCACGCAGTAAATTGCTCCTTGCTGGTGGCGGCCCTTCTCTTGCGCAGATGATGGGAGTTTAGCTATCGATCCACACTCGTCGCTGCAGAGTAACCGAGTTCTGCTGTGCGACCTAGCCTATGTGGTGCCTTGGGCGTTCGCAGTTTTTGGTTTGCATGATATTCATGATTGGGTTTCGGCGGCACTGTTGGCGCTGATGATTGGAGCTTGGAGGCAGGATTGGAAAGCGTCCCGCGCCGCCCTCTTGACATTCGAGGACGACCTGGTCCTCATCGATCTGATTACAGTGGCTAACTATGTTGGCGTAATACATGGCCTTCGACTGCCTCCCACAAGTCCACTTCCCCTAAGTAGTAGAACGGTTTTCCATTGGACTATGACTATTGTTCTCTACATAGCGTGGAATCTGCTTGCCCTTCGCAGAATGAACTCCGAGATCAGAAGAATACTGTTCATATTTAGTGTGGCCGAGATTCCCGCAGTGGCCGTGGGGGCCTTTTTGCTGGTCGTCGCCATCTATGGAGAGGCTCTCGGGATCGTGTTAACCGAACTTCAGGCAACGATAGCAGTTCTGTTTCTCGGACTATTTCATGGGACTCTGCTTTATAGTTGGCGAAAGGTGATAACTCGTAAGGTGCGTACAGCGTCAATCGTATAGCAGTTGCAGCGAATGGCATCGACCATAGTCTGCAAGATAAGCGGTGGAGATGTTGATCGTGCTGTCTGGAAGTTTGGTTCGACCCGGCGTCGTCTCAACTCCGGTCAGAGGGCTACATGACAAGTCGTTTGGTGCGCCGGTTGGATCCGGCCGGCATCTCTTCCAGGGTGTGTATCACCACCTCCTCCACTTGGGCATCGGGGGTGGTGCGGGGCATGCCGGGCCGCCACCGCCACGTTGCCGCCGCCCTCGGCACAGGCCAGCACGATCCGAGCCCGCATCGCCAGCCCTTGAGCAGTCGAGCGACGCCTGACCCAGCCCACCAGCGTCCGCCGCTCTTCCTCGGATAACGGGCTCTTCGAACTTAGGCGGGGTTGAGGCATCCGCGGCCTTTCCTGGTGGTGGCGCAGCGGGTGCGTAACCGTTGGTTTTCCGGGTTGCGGAAGCCGTAGGCGTCGCGGGCGACGGTCTTGATGACGCGGTTGGTGCCTTCGGAGCCGGCGTTAGTGATGCCGGTCTGGATGAAGGTGAGAATTTCCGGCCACCAGGTGTCGATCGTGGTGGCCAGTCGTTCGAGTTCGGGCAGGCCAGAGGCTGCGCAGCGGTCGTAGAAACGGAACAGCCGGTCGGCGATGACGGTCCGATCGGGGTGGGTGCGGGCCAGGTCCAGCAGGTCTTCCTTGGCGTTCCACGCGGCCAGGATCGGCGTGCCGATGCGGCCGAGCGCGTGCAGGTCATCGACCATCGGATCCAGCTGGCAGGCGTGCATCCGGGCGGCGGAGCGGGTGAGCCGGTTGCGTAGTTCCCACTCGCGGTTGCCCTTGCGTCCGCGCCGGCCGCGAATCTGGACGGTGACGCGGCGGCGGACCTCGGTGAGGGCCTGGTTGGCCAGTTGCACCACGTGGAAGTGGTCGATGACCAGGCGGGCCCGCGGTAGCGCGGTGCGCACGGCGGATTTGAAGATGGTGCACATGTCGATCGCGACGAAGGCCACCTGCCCTCGCCAGGCCTGGCTGCGCTGGTTGAGCCAGCCGGTGACGGCGGCGATGGTGCGGCCCTCGACCTGGCCGAGCAGCCCCTGATCGCCAGACAGGTCCACGAAGCCGGTGTGCCAGCGATCCACCGCCGTGCTCCAGGTGCCGGTGGCCTCGTCCAGGACCCAGTGGGGGCGCCCCCGGCGGATCTCATCGATGCCCAGCACCGAGACGGGCTCAGGCTGGACGGGCAGCACCTGACGGGCATGCTCGGTGAAGGCCGCGCAAACGATCGGCCACGACACCTGGTGATCACGCGCTGACTGGATCACCGTTCGCCCACCGTCACCGACGGCGGCACCCGTGGCCTGGCGTAATCGCCGGGTCAGCCGGGAGCGTGCGGGGATCTGCGGCACCTGCTCGGTGAACGTCCGGCGCGGGCACCTCTGCTGGTCACACCACCAGCGGCGTTTACGCCAGCGCAGCCGGCAGTGCCGCCCGCCCATCGGCAGGTCACGCGGGCGGGTGGTCACCCATTCCTTCATCCGGACCGCGGCAACCCCACACTGCGGGCAGCATCTGGCTCGCTCATCTGCGGTGGACAGGTGCACGACGGGTCCATCCTGTGCTCCGTCACCTGCGGCGACGACCTTCGTGACGGCCACCCCGTCCAGGCCGAGCAGCAGCGTCGTATCGTTGACCATGCTCGTGGCTTCTCTGCTGTGATCTTCTTGCGTCGACAACAAGAAGGATCACCGAGAGCCACGAGCTCTCTCAAGCCCCCCGGGCCAGGCTGGACCTCAGACCCCGATCAAGTTCGAAGAGCCGGATAACGCCGCCGGCTCGAGCCTGCTGTCTGCCATCTCTCCAGCCGACCTCAGCAGCCAGGCACCGTCACCACCGCACAGCCAACCTGAAACAGCAACCATCTCATGTGGTGTCCCTGATACTCGCGACCAGCTCACTAGGTGGGGCAGGGGAGCGCCTTCGCCGAGGCGATCCAGCACGTGCTTGCGAAGCCGGTCGTTGGCGCCCATCCAGGATCTGGTGTACGACCGGTTCGTCGGAGGGAAGGAGTCCATCGTCACCCGGTGTATCGGGTAGTCCTCGGTGAGCACGATGGCCGCGGTGTGGGCCGAGTACTCGAACTGCCATCGCTCCTGCCACCACAGGCAGGGGAGATAGGCGCCTGCCCGCGGGCCGAGACGGCTCCAGAGGACGAGGTCATGGCTCGGGGCCACCACGCTGACGGGGTCCAGCTCCACGTAGCGCAGCGACCGCAGGACGTGCGCAGACTCCCCGCGTCCCCCGGCAGGTGGGGGCCGGCCAGTTGCTGTCGGGACAGCACCAGCCGGCGGGCGCCTGCCTGGCTGATCCGTAGAGGGGGAGGGGGTGTCGGCATTCGGGGGTTCCTGTGGGCAACCCTGTCGATGGCCTACCTTATGGTGCCCGGCCCGCCGGTGTTCCGATGTCACATCCCCTTGTAGGTGGATACGTCGTAGAGGAATGTTCACCACTTATGTCGTCGTGGCGGTCATGACCATCGTCGTCAACGTCGGTGCCGCCGTGGCCGACTTCGCACGGGCCAGGCTCGTCGTCGCGAACGCCGCCGAAGTGGGCGTCCCGCCATCCTGGCTGCCGCTGCTCGCCACGCTCAAGCTGGCCGGAGCGGCCGGGCTCATGCTCGGCCTGGTCGGTGTTCCCTTCGTCGGTCTCGCCGCCGCGACCGGCCTCGTGCTGTTCTTCGTCGGCGCGGTCGCCGCCCACGTACGGGCCCGCGTGCTCTACAACGTGGCCTTTCCCGGCGGCTTTCTGGCGCTCGCCATCGCCTCGCTCGTGCTGGGCGCCGCCGTGCCGGGGTAGAAGGTCAGCCGAGGAACGTGGCGGTCGTCGCCACGAACCGGTCGGCGTCATCGGTCCAGGGGAAGTGGCCTGCCGCTGGTTGAACGGCGAACTCGGCGTTCGGGAACAGCTCGGCGAATGCGGCCACGGCGCTCGGAATCGAGTTCAGGTCGACCTCTCCGGCGAGCAGCAGCACCGGCGCGCTGAACGCGGAGAGTGCCGCGCGGGTGGCATCCGGGTCGTACGCGCCCTCGGCGCCGAAGGCGGCTGCGGCTTCATCGTTCCGATGGCCGTTCTGGGCGGCGTGGTGGGCTTGTGCCGCCGCGTCCCATCGGCCGTAGAAGAAGGGGTCGATGGCCTGCCGGCTGCCGTCAGTGGCGTTGCCGGCCACGATGGCCTCAAGGGCCGCGAAGGCCGCCGGGAACCAGGGCTCGTCCTCGCGCAGCCGCGCGATCTCGAGCCGGGACTCGCCGGTGGGCGCGATGCCGACGGCGAAGGTGCTCGGAGTGATCAGGGCGAGCTTGCCGACGCGCTCCGGGTGCCGGGCCGCGTACAGCGCCGCGAGGTTCGCGCCGGCGCAGTGCGCGAGCAGGTCGAAGCGGTCAAGGCCGAGGTGTTCGCGCAGCGCCTCGACATCATCGACCAGCCGGTCGCAGCGGTAGGAGGCAGCGTCCGCCGGTATCGCGGACCGGCCGGTGCCCCGAAGGTCCACCATGATCAACTGTCGATGCGCCGACAGGCCGCCGAGTTCACCGAGGTAATCGGTGTCCTGCATCGGGCCGCCCGGCAGGCAGATCACCGGGACGCCTTCTCCGAACACGTGGTAGGCGAGGTCGGTTCCGTCGTGCGCGGAGAAGGCAGGCATGGCGGCGATCCTGTCAGCGGCCTCGCGACCAGGGCAACCGGATATCCCGCCGGTCAGCGTCCCGGGTCGAAGCGGTCGTCGATGACGGTCCAGCCCGCGTCGACGACGAGGTTGGTCCCGGTGATGTACGAGGCCGCGTCACTGGCGAGGAAGGCCACCGCGGAGGCGACCTCGTCAGCGCTGCCCCACCTGCCGAAGACGGTGTGCGCGCTGTAGGCGTCCCTGGCCTTGACGTCGTCCCACAGCGGCCGGGTGAGCGGCGTGTCGATGACCCCGGGCGCGATGGTGTTGACCCGGACCCCCTGCGGGCCGACCTCGGAGGCGAGGCCGCGCGCCATCTGCAGGATGGCCGCCTTCGTGGAGGCGTACACGCCGAGCCGGGCTCGACCATCAGCGCCCGCATGGACGAGCACGCGATGATGCTGCCTCCGCCCTGCTCCGCCATGACCGCGCTGGTCTCCTGGAGGAAGAAGAACGTGCCCTTGAGGTTCAGGCCGACGATGCGGTCGAACTCCTCCTCAGTGTAGGCGGCCATCCGCTTGCGGATGTTGATGCCGGGCGTGGACACCGCGATGTCGAGCCTGCCGTACGCGTTCACGGTCGTGCGTACGGCTTGCAACGTAGGATACAAATTTGGATCCAATGTCTCAAGAGTCTGTTTCATCACCGTTTCGCATCTGTGGCCGCGGTCGATTTGACCTGTTAGGAGCTGGTATGAGGCCACATCATGGGCGGCGTGCCACCCACACGGTCCGTGCGGTGCGGACGTGGAGGTCGCCGCGGCGCAGGATGCCCTCGGGCCCGTCGCCGTCGAGAAGGGCGTCGAGCGCGGCCAGGTCGCCGGCGCTCAGCCGGTCCTTCAGGCCGGATCGCAGACGCCGCAGGGATGCCTGGGCGTAGCGGGCGGCGGAGGCGGGAAGCGGGGGCGTCAGATCGACGGCGAAGGTCCGTTCGGCCTCGATGGTGAAGCCGGCCACGATCAGGCGAGGGCCCCAATCGGAGCCGAGATGCGGTACGTGGACGGCGTGTTCTTCGGCCATAGCGGCATGGCAGCGCGCCTCGAGTCCGGGACGGCCGATGCCGAGGTCTTCGGGCAGGAAGCGCGGGAAGGAGTCCATCTCGACTGCCACCAGGAGCCCGCCGGGCCGCAGTGCGGCGAAGACGCTGGTGAGCATGCGGTCGGGGTCTGCCATGTGGTGCAAGGACGCGGACGCCCACACCAGGTCGACGGGGGCGATATCGGGCCATGTGGCGTCCAGATCCGCCTGAATGGTACGAACTCGATCAGCCATGCCCAGCTCATCAGCCTTGTTCCTGAGGTGGTGCAGTAGTGGCGCGGAGATGTCCAGGGCGGTCGCGTCGGCCTGGACGAAGCGCTCCAAGAGGGCGAAGGTGCCGGTACCGGTTCCGCTGCCGAGATCGAGGATGCGGCGAGGGGCCGGGTCGGCGGCGAACCCGCCGATCCAGGCGGTCAGCTCGGACAGGTATGAGTGCAGCACTTCCGCGTCTAGGTCCAGGAGCTCGGCCATCGCCATGTCGTCGGTTCCGGCTGCGGAGTGGTGGTCCTGGTGCTGGTGGGTTGCCATGCTCGGACCCTACGCCCGTCTTGCCGACATGGCATAGGCTCTTGCGTATGAAGCAAGACGGGGATCTCGACGGTCTGGTCCGCATGCGGATCAGGGGACTGCGTACGGCCCGGGGCTGGTCACTCGACGACCTGGCCGCCCGCTGCTACCTGAGCCCCTCCACCCTGAGCCGGATCGAGACGGGTCACCGGCGCATCAGCCTCGACCAGCTGACCGCGATCGCCCGCGCCCTGGAGACCACCCTCGATCAACTCGTGGAGTCGGCCACCGACGACGATGTGGTGATCAGGCCCCAGCGCGATGAGGCGCGGGGGATGACCACCTGGACGCTGAGCCGGGAGCCCGGGCCGCACGGCATGACCGTGGCCAAGATCCGTCTCACCAAGCCGCCGCCGCGGCGGGACACCGCCGAGCTGGGGGTCCACCCCGGCAGGGACTGGTTCACCGTCCTGTCGGGGACTGTCGTGCTGCTGCTGGGGGAGCGCACCATCCTGGTCGAGGCCGGTCAGGCGGCGGAGTTCGCCACGATGATCCCCCACGCCTTCGGCGCGCACGACGGTCCGGCCGAGATCCTGACCATCCTCGACCACGACGGACAGCGCACCCACCTCCGCCGCGCACCCTGACTTCTCAGCTCAGGACAGATACAGTCCGACGGACGTCTGCAGGGCGTCGAGCCGGCGGCTGGCCGCGGCCTGGACGTCCTCGACATGGATCCTCGCGTGCCTCTCCGCACTCTCACGGTCGCGGCGCATCAGCGCCTCGACAATGCGCTGATGGCCTTCCACGCAGGTGACGACCTCGTCCCTGGTGAAGAGGACGGCCATGTTGTACGTGATGCCGAAGTCGCGGTTGCGCAGCCATTCGTCCAGCAGCCGGCCGTTGCCCGAGGCCTGCACGATGGCCAGGTGGAAGTCGCGGTTCATCCGGCCCAGCTCGGCGCGTGGCCGCTGCACGTACTCCTCGATCGGCCCGTCGTAGAACGCGGCGATCCTGCCCAGTTGCTCCTCGGACGCGCGCACGGCGGCCAACCCGGTGGCCATCGCCTCGAGGGCGCACCGCACCTCGTAGATCTCGCGGATCTCGTCCGGCGTGTGCTCGCGCACCACCCAGCCCTGCCGCTCCCGGACGACCAGCCCCTGATCGACCAGCCGCATCAGGGCGACGCGTACGGGAGTGCGGCTGCTGTTGAGCTGCGCCGCCACCTCGTCTTCCGGCAGCCGCTGGTTGGGGCGGTATCTGCCCTGGAGGATCGCGGCCCGTATGTGCTCGTATGCCTGGTCGCCGAGCGACTGCCCGCTACCCGCACGAGGCCTCCTGCGCTTGGCCGCAGGCTCCTCCGTACGTGTCCTGCCGGGTCGTTCGGCCATCAATCCTCCGGTCCGTCGCCTGTCAGGCCGTTGTTCATCGAGATTCTTCCAGTATGCGGTGAGATCCAGAAATCCCGGCATGGCCGCCGTTTTCGCCGGTGCCCCACAGCCACCCGACAAGACAGAAAGGAGGCGTAGTGGTTCTCCAAGAGTTCGGCACTCCGCTGATCCTGAGCGAGATGGAGAAACCCGCCGCCGGCCCGGGCCAGGTACTGGTCAAGGCCAGCGGCGTCAACCCGCCCGCCGACGGGATCCCGCTCGACCGCGGGGCAGGCCGTCCCAAGGCGCCTCAGGCCGGAGAAGTATCCTGCAATCACGGTCGCAACCGTGAAGCTGGCAGTCGGCGGAAACGGCGGTCGGGGATCGGTCGCGCTGTGGTGCGGAACTGCGACGACTGAGGAGACGAGATGACAACGCGACCCCCATTGCCTCCGTTCACCCGCGAGAGCGCCATAGAGAAAGTCCGGCTGGCGGAAGACGGCTGGAACACCAGGGACCCCGAGAAGGTGGCGCTGGCCTACTCCAAGGATTCACGCTGGCGGAACCGGGCGGAGTTCGCGACGGGACATGATGAAATCGTGGCGTTCCTCCGGCGGAAGTGGGCCAGAGGGCTCGACTACCGGCTGATCAAGGAGCTGTGGGCCTTCACCGGGGACCGGATCGCGGTCCGCTTCGCCTACGAGTGGCATGACGACGCGGGCAACTGGTTCCGCTCGTACGGGAACGAAAACTGGGAGTTCGACGAGCAGGGCCTGATGCGGGCAAGGCATGCGAGCATCAACGACCTGCCGATCCAGGAGTCGGACCGGAAGTACCACTGGCCCCTGGGGCGCCGCCCGGACGATCACCCGGGCCTGACCGATCTCGGCTTCTGACCGACCACTGTCGAACCGGATAAGCGGCACCAGGTGTTCCGGATCGCCGCCAACACACGGGTCGCATCCGTGCGCTGACGACCGCCGGCGACCCTCAGCCCTGTTCAGCGAGCTGGGTCCAACAGGCACCGGCCTGTCCGCAGCCGCTCCGGGGCCCGCCCGCCCGGCTCCCGCTCCCGCAGGCACGTACCGCTTAACCTGCAGAAACAGGGTCACGCGAAGATCCATGTGCAGCACGTCCGTGGACGTGACCCTGAGGAGAGACATGACCTACGAAACCAACCTCGCGGCCCAGCAGCGCTTCGCCACCGCCGTGATGAGCGGCGACTTCGCCATCTTCGACGAGGTGGTCGCGCCCGATGCCGTGGACCACGATCCCGCGCCGGTGCAGGGACCGGGGCCTGAGGGGTACAAGGCCCTGTTCGCCGAGATGCGTACCGCGTTCCCGGACCTGCACGTCGAGGTCGAGCACCTGACCGCCACCGAGGACGAGCTGGCCTTCGCCTACACCATCAGCGGCACCCACCTGGGCGACCTCATGGGCCACCCCGCCACCGGCAAGAAGGTCAGCTACCGCGGCATGCAGATCAGCCGCTTCGCCGACGGCAAGCTGGTGGAGCGGTGGGGCAGCAGCGACCAGCTCGGCATGCTCGCCCAGCTCGGCCTCCTCTGACCCCGCCCACCACGCACGTGGAACGGCCTGTCCACCCGGGACCGGCCGTTCCACGTCTCCGCGCCTACAGGCCGGAAATCTCCATCAGCGCGGGAACAGCTGTCTCCTCAGCAGTTCGGCGCGCACGATGGTGTCGTCGATCCAGAATGTGGTGGAGCTGGAATTGTTGGTCGCCTGCACCTGGATCTTCTTGTTGCAGTACATCCTGGAGTTGTTCGCAGGACACGTCACATACCCGGCGGCGATCATCGAACCGTCGCGCCAGCGCCGGTCATCGGGGTTGGCGGTGTCCCAGTCGAAGCGGTCATTGTCGGAATTGTTGCTCGGCGGCAGTGCCACTCCGTCGACGACGATACGGCCCCCGCACCAATTGCCGATCACGCTCGGCCCCTTGCATCGGATCTCGGCGTTCACCCAGACGGTGAGGTGTCCATGTGTCCCTCTTGGCACCTGCACGCTCACCGAGCCGCAGGTCAGGTCGGTCCATCCCCTGCCGGTGATCGTCTGCGTCTGGTGGCCGCTGATGACCTCGATTTGGTCGGTCGAGCGTTTGAACCCGGACGTGACGCAGTCCCCGGAGCCTCGGCCGTGTCCAGCGGCGGTCGCCGCCCCGGGTGCGGAGGAGGATGCGGCCTGTGCCGGCGCCACCTGTGCGGGCACGATGGCCAACGGTATGGCTGCTGCTGCGGCGGCGAGCAGAGCAGCCCGAGCTTTCCTCGTCCCGGTCCTCATATGCGTTCCTTCTCGTTGGGGAGTCCGATCGGTCACGCCCCTGTTCTTAGTGCGTTCGTGATCTCCTGAAGAACGACACGCGTCGGCCCCCTGCGGCCGAGCCGATAACTTTCCCCGTCCTTGGGTTGTTCGAGATCGAGACGAGACCGCTCTCTCAGGAGTGCCCGATGATCTGGTGCGGCCGGTAGGGAGCCTCCAGGCGGGCCGCCTCCTCTCCGCTCAGGGACACGTCCACCGCCGCGATCGCGTCGTCCAGATGACCCACCTTGCTCGCCCCGACGATCGGCGCGGCTACCCCGGACCTCTCGAGCAGCCAGGCGAGCGCGATCTGCGCCGGAGGCAGCCCTCGTTCGTCGGCGACCGCACGCACCACGTCGACGACGTCGAAGTCCGCGTCCTCGTACATGCTGTCGGCCAGCGGGTCGCTGCCGGATCGGACAGTACGCCGCATGCCGTCGCGCTGGCGGCTCCCGGTGAGCAGTCCGCGCGCCAGTGGGCTCCACGGGATGACGCCCACGCCCTGGTCCAGGCAGAGCGGGATCATCTCCCGCTCCTCCTCCCGGTAGACCAGGTTGTAGTGGTTCTGCATCGACACGAACCTGGTCCAGCCGGCCGTCTGAGCAATGTGCTGCGCTTTGGCGAACTGCCAGGCGTACATGCTGGAGGCCCCGATGTACCGCGCCTTGCCGGCCCGCACCACGTCGTGCAGGGCCTCCATGGTCTCCTCGATCGGTGTCTCGTGGTCCCAGCGGTGGATCTGGTACAGATCGACATGGTCGGTTCCGAGCCTGGTCAGTGAGGCGTCGATGGCGGCCAGCACGTGCTTGCGGGACAGCCCTCGGTCGTTCGGGCCCGGCCCCATCGGGAAGTAGACCTTCGTGGCGAGGACGTAGTCGTCGCGGCGTGCGAAGAGCTTGGCGAGCAGCCGCCCGGTGATCTTCTCGCTCGCGCCGTTCGAGTACATGTCGGCGGTGTCGAAGAACGTCACACCCGCCTCGACGGCACGCCGCACGATCGGCTCGGCCGCGTCCTCGCGCAGTATCCAGTCCCGGGCATCGGGATCGCCGTAGCTCATCATGCCCAGGCAGATCCGGGAGACCCGCAGACCCGACGAGCCCAGCTTCACATATCGCATTCCGTCTTGCCTTTCTGTAGGAGTGTCGCTCGCTCCTCGGCTTGAGGAGTCCGACGCTCGCGGTGGAGGGCGACCGAGAGCACCACGAGGCCGATTCCGGCGACCTCGGCGAGTGAGGGGAGCTGCCGGAGCACCAGGATGCCGATCACCGTCGCCGTGGCCGGAAGCAGCGCCACCAGCAGCGCGTACGTGGAACGGGCGATGCGTGCCATGGCGAGCTGATCGCACACGTACGGGATCACCGACGAACAGATCCCCACCCCGATCCCGGCGGCGAGCGTGACCGGGTCGATCACCGCGGGAGCGGCCTGCCAAACGCCCACCGGCGCGACGAACACGCAGGCGACGAGCATGGCGGCGGCCAGCCCGTCGATGCCGCCGACGCCGCGCAGCCGCTGAGCCGTACGGTGGGCCAGCACGATGTAGGCGGCGAACAGCGCCGCGTTGGCGAAGGCGAACGCCAGCCCCAGCGGGTCCCCGGCCAGCCGGACGCCGGTCAGCACGTAGACACCGCCGACGGCTGTGACGAGTGCCGCGAGGTTACGAACGGTACGGGCACCGAGCGCGGCCAGCACGATGACCGGCAGAAACTCGATCGCGGCGACGGTTCCCAGGGGCACGCGGGCGATCGCCAGGTAGAAGCAGACGTTCATGGCCGCGAGCACCGCGGCCCAAGCGATGATCATACGACGGCCCTCGGCGTCGAGCCGGGCGAGAGTCCGCCACGGGCGGCGCCAGAGCGCGAAAACGAGAGCGGCGCTCCAGATCCTCAGCGCCGCGACCCCGAGCGGGGCGAGCCTGGTGAACAGGAGCACGGCGAAAGCCGGGCCGAGGTAGTGGAAGACGGCGCTCCCGATGAAGTAGGTCCATGGAGGCGCCGCGGAGAGTACGGCGCGAGGGCCGGTGGGCGGCATGCCCCCATCGTTGGCCAGCCCGTAATTTAGGAGAATGGCGAATCGAAAGATCAGACCCGAGCGGGCGTACGAACCGAAGGGAATGGACGCCCTCGACCTTCGCATTCTCGCCGAGCTGCAGGTCGACGCCAGATTGAGCTTCGCCGAGCTGGGCCGGCGGGTCGCGCTGTCGGCCCCCGCGGTGGCCGACCGGGTGCAGCGGCTGGAGGAGACGGGAGTGATCATCGGTTATCGCGCCGAGGTCGACCCGCGGGCGCTGGGTTTTCCGGTCACGGTGATGGTTCGGATCCGTCCGGCGATCCGGGAACTGCACCGCATCTCCAAGATCGCCCAGGAGGTTCCGCAGATCGTCGAGTGCTACAGGATGACCGGCGACGACTGCTTCTACTTCACGATGCACCTGCGGGGGGTCGACGAGCTCGAACCGATCCTCGACCTGTTCACCCCGTACGGTCACACGACCACGTCTCTCATCCACACCGCACCCGTGCCCCGCCGCCCCCTGCCCCTGGAATGAGACACGGCGCTCGGTCCGGCTCAATAGGGTGTGCCGGTGGGAGACATCTAGTTCACGCAGCGCGGCGCGGCACTGTGGGTGGGCGGCGCGCTCGTCGCCGAACTGGTCGGGCGGGAGCGAGCTGATGGCTGGGCGCTGACGGTACGCCAGGAAATGCATCCCGACGAGTTCTATCAGCTTCGGACATTGCTGGATTGGCTCGGCCGGTGCTCGGTCAACGCGCAGGCCGGCGGTGTCGAGTTCTTCGTGGGTTACCTGCGTTTCTGCGAGAGCGCTGAGATCGCACCGCTTGTTCTCTCGAACGGGCGGATTCGCGTGCCGGAGGACATCGAATCGCACACCCCGCACTGGGGGGCCGTGCCGCGGCCACCGAGCCCCGCCACCACGGGGTTCGAGATCAGGGGATGAGGCCGGCGGCCGCGGGGAGTGCGATGCGGGCGTTCTTGATGGGCTCGCCGTGGCCGACGCAGGCCAACTCCGCGTCGACGACCGCGAGCTTGCGGAACGAGCGCAGCATCTCCTCGCGGTCAAGGTTGAACACCCCAGGCATGACCTGCCCGCCCACGTGCGCCACAGTGTCCCCGGTGAACAGCACGCCCTCTCCCGGAAGGTGGATCGCGATGCTCCCGTCCGTGTGCCCCGGGGTGGCGATCACCTGGGCGCCGCCGCCGAAGTCGATCAGATCGCCGTCGTCCAGCCTGCGATCGATCCGGCATGGCGGCGCGGGTGGCAGCAAGTGGGCGCCGAGGTCGCGGTGCAGGACACGCTCCTGGTCGGTGAAGTTGGGCAGTGGCGCCGGCACCTCGCCGCAGATGACCGGCGCGTCCCGCGAATGCGCCATCACGATGACGTCTCCCCACAAGCTGATCTCGGCCGCGCCGCCGGAGTGGTCCTCGTGAAAATGGGTGAGGATGACATGTCGTACGTCGCTCGTGCGTAGACCCAGCCGCCCGATCGCGTCAGCGATGTCGCCGCCGGAGGTGGCGATGCCGGTGTCGATGAGCGTGAGCGCGCCCGCGTCATTCCACAGGTACGCCTGCCCGAACTCGAACAGCAGCATGTAGAGACTAGGGCGAAGCTCGATGATGTCCATAGGGCAACAGGAAACCGGCACGTCAGTGGCGGTGTCCAACAGCGATGCGCAGCGGATTGACAACCATTGGTTGTGGATCCAGACTGCGGCCCATGGAGGTGGACATCCACGGCATACGCGCGTTCGTCATCGCCGCGGAGGAGCTGCACTTCGGGCGGGCCGGCGAGCGGCTGTTCGTCAGCCAGCAAGCTCTGTCGAAACGGATCCGGCGGCTCGAGGAGGCGCTGGGAACTCCGATGTTCGAGCGCACCACCAGGACCGTGGAGCTTACGGCCGCGGGATCGCGGTTCCTGCCGCTGGCCGTGGAGGCCCTGTCGGCCTTCGACAGAGCGGTCGCGGCGATCCGGGTGAGCGATGATCCGCTGCGCGTGGACGTCTACGACGAACGGTTCACGCCCCTGCGGATACTTCGCGCAGCGAGCGATCGCGATCCCCGGCTGCGGGTTGAGCTGAGCATGAGGCAAGGACTGTCGGTGGCGATCCCCGCACTGCGGCGGCAGGAGATCGATGTGGCGTTCGGCCGCGTACACGACCTGCCGTGGCCCTGGCCGCCCGAGCTCGTCCGCCGACTCGTCCACGTCGAGCCACTGCACGCGTTCATCCCGGAGGACCACATGCTCGCGGGCAAGAGCGAGCTGCGGCCCGCCGACCTGTGTGAATGGGGCATCTCACTGCCAGACCCGGCGGGCGCCGCAGAATGGCGGGGCTACCTGAGGCGGCTCGCCGACCGGCTCGGCGTCCCTTTGCGCTTCACCGCTCCCGCCATCGGCCAGCGCCACTTGGTCGAGCAGTTCCTCCGCGAGAAGAGAGCCGTGGGACTGGGCGAAATGAGCATCGACGCCGCCGGAAGCGGCCTACGCCGGATCCCGATCGTCGATCCGACGCCGCTGCATCCCTGGTCCGTCGTATGGCATCGCCAAAACACGCGCCCGATGCTCCAGACGTTGATCCGCGACCTGCCCGCCGCCGTCCTCCCGCCGCCGTCCGACCGGCGGTACTGGGTGCCGGACGTCGATTACCTGCCGGCTCTTAGTTGATGATCGTCCAGAAGGGGAGCGGGCTCGCGTCGATTGTCGTCTACTTTGTAAAGGCCGAGCAGAGCTGTGAGATCACCTCCGTCAGCCGAGGCGTGCGAACAGGCCCAAGCCGACGGCTCGAAAACGCGAAATGGTCTCCCTTTTATGATCGGAAGTGGCTGTCGGCACCGGCCCCGCCGCACGCTTAGTGTCCAGCCATGACGAGTGTTTCCCCTGACTACACGCATGCGCGCAAGCGGCTCTCGGCGGGCGAAGCCCTCGAGCTGCCTGACGTTCGCTTCAAGTGGTACGACCTCCACCGGGAGGACCGCGAGATCGGCGACGACGTACGGAAGGAGGCACGCGAGTTCCTCCGGGCAGAGATCGGCGGGATCACTCCCACGGGCGACCTCGGCTTCGTCATTCTGCACCGGGTCGGTGACGCCTATCTCCTGCTTGTATCCACGTGGCTGAACGACAACGAGCTGTGGGAGACGGTCTACCTCAAAGATGCGGCGGGGTTCGAGCTCATGTCGTTCGAGGAGACGGCCAAGGGCACCTACTGCGTCTGGGAGATGGGCGCCCTCATGCATGAACAACAAGCCTGGATCCGCTACCTGTTCTCCCCGCGCGACGCCGAGGCCGGACGCGCCTACCTCGCCGACCGGCACCCCGGCGGCCTGATCTGACGCTCGGCGTAACCGGCGTGCCAGGGACGTCTGGAGCGTCGCTGTCCCTTGGGCTTCCTGCGTGGGGGTTGCGGGGCGGGAGCTTATTCGATGGAGGCGCGTTCTTGCCGCTTGTACAGTGACTCCAGCTTCGAGGGGCGTCAGGGGAGAGATCATGCGCGTGCACTATCCGCGTACTCCCCACCTGCCCTGGTCGCCTGGCGTGACGCCGGACGACGTTCGCGCGGGAGATCTGTCCGGGCTGCGCGGGCGCGAGGTCGTGGTCACGGAGAAGCTCGACGGAGAGAACACCACCCTGTACGCGGACGGGATGCATGCCCGGTCGCTGGACTCCGCTCACCATCCCTCCCGGGCGTGGGTCAAGGGTCTGCAAGGACGGATCGGTGGACGGATCCCGGCGGGGTGGCGGGTGTGCGGGGAGAACATGTACGCCCGGCACTCCATCGCGTACCAGGGGCTGGAAAGTTGGTTCTACGGCTTCTCGGTTTGGGACGGCGATCGATGCCTGGACTGGGACCGCACGGTCACCTTCCTGCGTGGGCTGGGGATTCCGGCCCCGCCGGTGCTGTGGCGCGGAGTCTTCGACGAGCGGGCGCTGCGGGGGTTGCGGCTGAACGCCGAGCGGCAAGAGGGCTACGTGGTGCGGGCCGTCGAGGGGTTCGGGCGGGAGGAGTTCGCGGGGCGGGTGGCCAAGTGGGTGCGTCGCGAACACGTGCAGACCAGCACGCACTGGATGCACGCAACGGTTGTGCCGAACGCGCTTGGCCCGGGTGCGGCGCTGTGGTCGGTGCGCTCGGGCGCGGACTGCGAGGTGAACGCCCTGCTGGCCTCGGTGGACCTCTCCCGGGCCGAAGCAGAGGACCTCGCCCGGGCCGAAGCAGGGGACGTCGCCCGGGCCGAAGCGGAGGACGTCGTCCCGGAGGCGGTGGCCGAGGTGTCGGCGCGGCTGGATGTGATCGGTCGGTGGGGGGACGCCCGGCTGGCGGGCGTGCTGGCCGTGGCGCTGCGGTCCATGCCGCGGGCCCGGTTGGCGGCCCGGCTGGCGCGGCCACTGGGCATGCGGCTGGCGCGGCGGGTCGCGGACCTGGCCGGGCTGCACGGCGCGCTGCGCCGGCCGTACCCGGACGAGGAGCGGCGTGCCGGGCTGGGGCGCATGGCGTTGGCTGCTGACCTGGGTGTGCTGCACGCCGTGGCGGCGGCCGTGCTGGCGGGGCGCGTGGACGATGAGGCCGACCAGGAGCGTGAGCAGGTCGAATGGTCGGCCCTGCACGCCGAGGACGCCGGGCTGCTCGGGCCGGGGCCGCTGGAGCTGTTGCGGGCCGGCCTGCGCGAGGCCCTGGCCGACCTCGGTGGGGAGGCGGCCGACCGGTGCTGGGCGGAGGCGCGTGACGCCTGGGCCAGGGGAAGGGTCACCACGGTCGAGGAGGCCGTGGCGGCGACCTGGCGGTGGCGGTCGGGGCGGTTCCCCCGGCTGGTGCAGTTGGTCGGACCGTCGGGCAGCGGGAAGAGCACGTTCGCGGCCGGTCTGCCAGAGATCGACGCGTACCTGTCACTGGACGATCTGCGCGATGCCAGAGGCTCGCGGGCGGATCAGCGGGCCAACCGGGAAGTGCTCGGCGAGGGACTGGCTCGGCTCGATGCCGCGCTGGCGGCCGGTGGCACCGTGGTCTGGGACGCCACCTCGCTCAACCAGCACCAGCGTTCCCTGGTGCACGCCGTGGCGCGCCGCCGCGACGCGCTGACGACGCACGCGGTCGCGCTGGTGGAGGAGGACGAGCTGCACCGGCGCAACGCCCGTCGCGCCCATCCAGTGCCGCCGCAGGTGCTGGCCACTCAGGTGCGCCGGTTCGTCCCGCCTTATCCAGGTCAGGCCCATCGCACCTGGTACGTCGGCGCGTCCGGGACCGTCGAGGACCTGGACGGCGCCCTGGATCGGGGAGAGGCGTGATGCGTACCAGCGAGGAGATCTACCACTGGGTTCGCTGGGATCCGCGCTTCGACCCCTCGCGCTTCGTGCTCGGCGTCGGCCAGCGGGGCACCGACCCCAAGCGCATCCCGCTGCCCACCTTCGTGCCCGGTGGCGAGGTCCCGTGGCACCGGGTGCTGTTCGTCGAGGCGGACGGTGAGCTGGTGTGGGACCGCGCCACCGGACTGGACCGGATCGACACCTGCGACGCCGGCCGGGTACGCGCCCCGCGCCTCCTGCGTGCGCCCGTTTTCAGCGCCAGAACCCCGCACATCTGGGACCCGGCCACCGGCTGGCGGCCCAGCGCGGGGGAGGAAGCAGCCACAGCGTCCACGGTGGGGGCCGTGCGCGTCCTGACCTGGAACACGCTGTGCGACCGCTACGACAGCGACCGTATCGACACCGCGCGCCGCCGCCCCCTGCTGCTGGCGAGCCTGGAAGCGGCCGACGCCGACGTCATAGCGCTGCAGGAGGTCGAGCCCGCGCTGCTGTCGCTCCTGCTGGCGGCCCCGTGGGTGCGGGCCCGCTACACCGTCGGCACCGACCCGGGAGGCGAGGACGTCGCCGACGGCGGGCTGCTGCTGCTCAGCCGGCTGCCCGTCCGGGAGGCGGCCTGGCACCGGCTCGGCCCGCACAAGGCGGTCGCCGCCCTCGCCACCGAGACCGCCGCAGGCCCGCTCGTCATCGCCACCACCCACCTGACCAGCGACCACACCGCCGACGGCGCGGCGCGGCGACGGGCCGAGCTCGCCCGGATCGCCGAAGGGCTGGCCGGCGTCGAGGGGGACCTGCTCCTGATGGGCGACTTCAACGACGGCACGGACGTGCCCGCGTCGGCCCTCGGGCTCCGCGACGCCTGGACAGAGGCGTACGGGTCCGGCGACGACACGCCCACCTTCAACCCGGGTGCCAACCCGCTGGCGGCGCTGTCCTCGCGGTCCGGGCGGGCCGCCCGGCTGGACCGCGTGCTGGTGCGCGGCCGTCCCCGGACCGTCGCGGCCGCCCTGCGCGGCGACACGCCTGATCCCGGCGGACTGTACGCTTCCGACCACTACGGGGTGGAGGCCGTCCTCGACGTCACGGACAGCGCGCCCGCCGGGGTGCTGGACCTGCCGCCGACCGCGCGCACGGCGGTGGCGTGGATTCCGCCGGAGGAGCTGTGGCCGCCTATCCAGGCGCTCCGCCGGACGCACGATCCGCAGGTTGACCGCTGGCCGCCGCACGTCAACCTGCTCTTCGGGTTCGTGCCGGAGTCGGCGTTCGAGGCTGCGGCGCCGTTGCTGGCCGCTGCCGCCGCCGAAGTACAGCCGTTCGCCGTACTGCTGGAGGGGATCCGATCCTTCCAGCACCGCCAGGACACGACCACCTGGCTCGACCCGGCCGCCGCCGACCCCGCCCCATGGGCCCGCCTGCGTCAGGTCCTCCACCAGCGCTTTCCCCGCTGTGCAGGCCGCTCGGACGGCTTCACCCCGCATCTGACCCTGGGCCGTGCGGCCACCCCGTACCGTTCGGACATCCGGCTCGACGCGATGATCGCCCGCGTCGGGGCCGTCGTGCTGCTGTCGCGGCGAGCGGACGAACCCATGCGCCCGCGCGCGGTGATCACTCTGGAAACGGGCGAACTCCGATGGCTGCCCGAGCCCACCACGCCCGGACCCGTCACGTCGGGACCCGGCACGCCCGAGCGCGCCGCTGCTCCGCCCGCGCTCGTACTCGAGCCGGTTCCGGGCCTGGACGACCTGGCCGATCGTGTCACCCGCCGCCTGGCGGAGGCGCTGCGTCCCGGGATCGTCCACGTCGCAGGCTCCCGGCGGATGGGTTGCGCACTCCCCGCAGCCGACTTGGACCTGGTGGCGGTACTCCCGGAGGAGGAGCCCGGCCCGGACGTGGAGGCGCGGGTGCGGGCGGCGCTGCCTGAGTCCGTCCGGCTGCGGCAGGTGATCGGTGCCCGGGTGCCGGGTCTGCGCCTGTGCGTGTCCGACCTGGACGTCGACCTGACCGTGGTGACAACCGGCCAGATCCCCCCGGCGCAGCTCATATCCCGCCGCGCCGAACTGGGCGAGGCGGCGGCCATCGCCCTGAGCGCGGTCAGTGACGCGGACGCGATCCGCGCCGCCGTGGGCCCCGCGCACCAGCGTTTCGCCCGCCTCGCCCGCGAGGTGAAGGCATGGGCCCGGGCGAAAGGCCTGGACGCGGCCCCGTTCGGCGGCTTGCCCGGTCTGGCATGGGCGGTGCTGGCCGCACGCACCGTCCTCGATGCCGCCGGCGAATCCGACATCGATCTCCTACGCCAATTCTTCAGCACATGGGCTGCCTGGGACTGGCACGAGCCGGTCACCCTCACCCCCGCCGCCACCCCAGCTGTCCCGGCTGTGATGACCGTGATGACGCCCAGCGCTCCCGTGCGCAACTGCGCTCGCCAAGTCACCTCGGGCGGTCTGGACCGGCTCACCCAGGAGCTCTATCAGGCATGGGAGCTCACAGAGAACGGCTGGTCCACGGAGTTGCTCGCCCCGCCGCCCCTCCACCGCCGTCACGTGGCCTGGGCGGTGTTGACCGTGCGCTCCGACCGCCCTGAGGAGCTCGACGCGGCGCTGGGCCGCGTCAGAGGACGCATGCTGGAGTTGCTCACCGCCCTGGAAGAGGCCGGGGTGCCGGACTTCCACGCCTGGCCGCACCCGTTCGAGAGCGGCCCCGAACAGGTCCGCTACGCGATCGGCCTGGGCCACACGCCTCCGCAGGCGGCACAGCTCAGCGAGATCACCGGCCGATGGGCCAGGAACATGTCCGGTGTCACGGTCGAATGGGCTGAGCACGGCGTCGTACCGACCTTGAGCTGACGAGCAGCCGGCGGCCATGAGAAGTTCCGCGTTTTTGGAGACGTGACACCATCACGACGAGACCTCATCAGCGCTGCGCGGCTCCCTGCGTTCTTGCTGGTTGAGCCGGTGACGCTGGAGGGAGGAACGGCGGTAGACCTCCTCACGTGCCCGCATGATCTCGCCGAGCGGCGCGTGTTCGGCCGTCACCCGCCACGGGGTGAAGGAGAGCGCGTCCATCTTCTTGAGGGTTTCCTCATCCGAGATGTCCTGCTGCGGCAGGAGCAACCTGGCGACCGTGACGAATGGGGACAGCCGCTCGGGCCACTCGACGGTGAGGTCCTCGACGGGCATGCGGTTCAGGTCGGCGCACAACTGGACCTGGATGTCGAACGCGTACGGCCGGTCCCTCATCTCGGCCACCAAGGCCGGCCGGAAGACCTCTTCCGCGGATACCAGGTCGATGGCGCGATGGACGACCGCGGCAGCGGAGGCGGGGTCTGGGGCTAGGCGCACCTTGGCGATGTAGTCGCCGTGCCGGACCGCGCCCATCGTGAAGTAGGTCGACAGCAACACGTTCACCAGGGGCCGCTGTGCCACCGTGAGGAAGGCCAGGAACTCGTCCCACGCCCACTCGTCCTCGGCCAAGCTTCCCTTGCCGGTCACGAACTCCCGGTAGAAGCGATGCCGGCCGGGCGCGCCCTGGGCGAAATACTTCGGCGCGTCGAGGAACAACTCCTGGATGAACAGGTAGTGCTTCACGGTGTTGCAGAAGAAGACCGGCGCGTTGATGAGGGTGTAGTCGAAGGTGCCGGTGTCGGGCTCGTCCTCCAGCAGGGTAGGGCCCTGAATGCCGAACATCTTCAGCGCCAGCCCGGTCGCGCGGCCGAGGCTCGCGTCGGCGCCCGCATGAGGTGAGCCGTTGGAGAAGCGGACGAGCGCGTCGTGCCGTCCCGGTGTGGCGTAGATGCCTTGCGCGTATTCGGTGGGTAGCTGGTCGAGGATCTCGACTGCTCCTCTGACGAGCCCGTATCCCTTGGCGTGCGCGTCACGGACGGCCAGGCCGCTGCCTTCAGCGATCACCGATTCGGCGATGAACCGCTCGGTCTTGGCGATCACCGCCCGCAGCAGCTCGTCGAAATCGGGGACGGCGGCTTCGACGTCTGATGTGTAAGGGATGAACCGCGATGGCATGGACATGGTCCTCAGTCCTCCAGTTCGGCCAGCCAGCGCAGGGCGCGCAGACCCGGAAGGAAGCAGTACTCGCCGCCTCGGGTGACCACGAAGCTGGGCAGGTTCTGCAGGCGGCGCCGGATCGGCTTCTCCGGGATGGTGGCGCTGCCGGTTCCGCCGTGATGCCCGGCTACCGGGTCCTTCTCGCCGGGGAAGCCGATGAAGTTGCCGTCGTTGACCCACTCGGCCTTGATGAATTCAAACTGTCGTTCGAGATTTGCTCCGATGAAGACTCCGACCAGTCCCCGGTCGGCGCCGTCGTCTTCCAGTACGCCCTCTGGCAGCGGCGGGCCGTAGCTGGTGCCGCGGCGGATGAGGCGGTGCATCCGTGCGTCGCCGATGATGGTGGCATCGCGGGGGTTGGTACGCCGGATGTGCGCACCAGCGGGGCACCGGAAGCCGCGATCGTCGTTCGCCCGGTACATGAAGTCGTTGTTGCGGTGCGGATCGGCGCCCAGCGCCGCGTCGTCGTGGTCCGGGGTCAGCGTCAACGGCGCCCCGCTGGGCCAGCGCCCGACCATCTTCGCCGCCAGGAGCGCCTCTTCCTGGGCGCTGGCGGTGTTCGCACGCAGGTACTGGCGCCAGGCCGCCACCTTGGTGTGAATCTTGCGTACGGCTACGTAGGTCCCGTTGCGCCCCAGCACATCGGGGCTGGGCATGGGTGGCAGATTGCCGGTTTCGTCGGGGTAGCCGAGGATGAACTCGCCGGCTTTGATGGGGGTTTCCTGGGGGTTGGAGCCGGGCAGCCCGAGGCCCTCGATGTTCGGATGGCTGATGCCGTCGCGGAAGCCGAAGGTGGTACGCCCGGTCGGGAGCTGGTGGACCTCCTGCTGCCAGATCACCTGGACACCAGGCGTGTCCTGGTACGCGATGCGGGCTCGCTCCAGAGCCTTGTCCAGCCGCGCCGCATCGGGCGAGAGGGCACTCAACGCGATATGCACATCGCCTGTTCCGAACGGTGGCTCCCAGTGGGCCGGGGCACTCTCACCCAGGTCACCGATCAGGTCCGCACGTGCTGCCATGCCCTGGCGAAACGCCCGCGGAAAGCTGTCCAGCGACTCCTGCGGCACCCCCATGGCCCGCAGTCCCTGGTAGGTGAACGCCACCGCAACCCAGGCATCCTGGCTCGGGTCCACGCTGGGCAAACCACCCTCGATCGCCGGGAGCAGCCGCCGCAGCAGCGAACGCCCTGCGTGGCGGTCAGCTACACGGAGGAAGATGAACCTTCCCACGTACGGTGCAGGCCGTGGATGCAATGCCCCGCTTTGGATGTCGTCGATCTCGATGCGCACGCCGGCTCCGCCCGTGCTTGCCCCCGCGTTCATGATCGCTTGTGCCTCCGCATCGGTCTTCAGCTGGACAACCCCGCGTCGGCCGGCTCGCGCCCGCCACCGCGGTCCGTGACGCGCTGGGGCTCACCGCCGCGGCATTGTGCGCTTCGGCGGCTGCCCGCGTCGCCCCCCGCTGCGACGTCGGCTCGGCCTTAGGGGTTGGTTGTCCTAAGGGTTCTAGCCTGCGGCTTCCTCCATCAGCTTCTGGAAGGCCGGCGTGGCCAGCAACTCGGCGTTCGCCGGGTTGTCCAGCGCCGCCCGGAACTCGGGTGTGTCCAGCACCGCCTGGAATGCCTCGTTCACGCGTTGGTCCTTCCAGATCTGTTGAACGGTCAGATCGGGATAGGAGCTGACGAAGACCCCAGCGGGCGCCTGCTGGGCGAGGAACCAGTCCTTTATCTTCGGATCGGTGATGCCGGGGAACCCTTCGGCGTGCGAGAAGACCTTGTCGAAGCGGCCTCCGATCGCCGTCTTGCCGAAGTCGTCGATGTAGGTGTCCCAGGAGCCGTCGAAGACGCTGGCGAACATGTGCCGGGTGTCGTTGTCGAAAATCACGTGGCGTGCGTCGTGCAGGGTGCCGATCTGGCGCAGCGCCGCACGGGCATCCGTGTCAGATGACCCGCCGGCGAGCGTGGCGAGATCCTCACGCAGGGCATCCGCGTGGCCCGGCTTGATCTTGGTAAAGACGGTGAACTCGCTGCACACCCCATCCCTCATGCCCGGGCGCTCGGGCTGAGCTGATGGGGTTGCGTCTGGCGTCGGAGTCATGGTGAGCCTCTCCTGCCATGGATCCGTCCGAGGGGAGCCAGGCGCTCCAGGATGGGGCGCCATCGCCCTCATCTCCCATTCTGACCCCACCACTGTTGGCCGACTGGGGGCAGGCCACCAGACCGACGTGTTCCACACGGAAAACGCCCTGGTCCTGGGGCTGTCTGATCATGACCTCTGCTGCCCAGCCGCCAACAAAACCTGGGAACCGCCATCTATAACTGAGAGTCGCAGATGGTGTGTCTGTAATCGATAGATGGCGGTTGTGATCGATGGTCGGCACCGAAGGGGAATTGGTCAGTTGGTGGGGGAGCTGAGCCGAAGCGCGGTAGTTGTCACATAGGCAGGCTTGTTGTCACCTGCTTGGCCGGGAACCGCTGGGTTCGTGCGACCCCCGGTGAGGGCTTGGACTAGCCGCCCAGCAGGCGGCGGCAGAGAGCCTCGTTAAACGGTAGGTGTCGGTGGTCCAGGAGGGCACCGAGGAAGGTGCGTTGGGCCGGTGTCAACACTGTGTGGTCGGTGAGGGGCTCTGGAAAGGCTAGGTCCACGAATGGTGCGAGGTCGTTGTCGTAGTTCAGGGTGAAGGAGAGGGTAGCCAGGCCGAGTGCGGCGGGCAGGATGGTTTCGAGGTCGTCTGCGCGTTCGGCGAGGGCGCGGGCGAGGTCGAAGTGGAGCCAGCCTTCCTGGCCGGGCAGGTGGCGGTCGAACCAGTGGTCCGCTTCATGGGGGTTCTCGAGGGCGGTGACCAGTGCGCTCGTGGCGCGTGGGTCATCGGCGCAACCGGGCGCCAGGGCTGCGCAGGCGCGAACTCCGGGATGAGGGTCGTTGAGAAGCGGCTCGGGAAGCTCGCCGAGGATTGCGAGCAGTCGGGCGATGGTCGCCCGCTCTCTCGGATCGGATGAGATGGCGGCTGTGTCGGTGATGAGTTCGATGAGCGCGGCAGCGCTGTCGCTTAGCGCTGCATGGTCGAGGCAGTATGCGGCCGCGGTCATCGCGGGGGTCCGAACGGTGGGCTCCGAAGCGGTGATCAATGGGAGCACCGCGGCATAGACGTCGGGAACGACCTGTCTGCAGGCGAGCAGATCCCGGGCCTCCATCGCCTTGCGGTATTCGGTGTCGTTCACCGCCTCCATCAGGGCAGCGGGCGGCGGCGTGCGCGTGTCCGGGTCAGGGTCCAGGGTCCATTCGCAGGCGCGAGCGGCTTCGCGGATTCGCTGAAGGTCCGCCTCGTCGCGGCCGACGGGGTAGGCGTCGCTGAGCAGTTCCTCGTCGCTGACTTCGAGCCGGCATGCCTCGGCGAACAGGGCCAGGTATTCCAGCAGCGCTGCCCGGAGCGGACGAGGTTCGGCGTCCCAGGGAAGAACATCCTCAACGACCGCGTCCGTCGCGGGATCAGCCAGAACCGCTGCCACGAACCTGACGAACGGCCCTGTCGCGGAATAGACGCTGCCCTGGTGCAGCATCACAGCATCCAGATAGCCCACGGCACCGCTCTGCGCCTGGGGATCGTCCCCGATCAACGCCAGAACCTGCCCGGGCGCATCCGATGCCCGCCCATAGGCATGATCGAGGCCGTCCCAATCCACCTGAATCAACGCTTCCAGCAACGAATCCACCCGCGAATCATGCCATCAGGCCTATCGGTCGCTAATACGTCGGCTCGACTTCGCATCGCCTGAGGCCAGGATTTCTGTTGCCCGGATGCTTTGATCGTTCGTGCTAGACCCTCACCAGATTCAGTGACAGAAAGCCTACGCGCGCTCGGAAGGTCGGTGATCTCCAGCCGTTTCAGCAGGTCGTCCAGGCGGCTGGCCAGGCGCTCGGCCCGGTCGAAGTCCGCGGCCTGCGGTACGGACAGGGTGTTGGTGAGGATCAGCGCGCCGATGAGAGCGTCGCCGCGGGCTGTCGTGGAGTCGTACGGTGTGCTCTCGACCGCGGTGAGGTGCCGGTCGAGTTCGCGCAGGAGCAGGCGGGACAGGACGGGAGAGCACTTCCGCGCGGCGAGCAGCAGGCTCGTGCACGCGGCGATGGCGTCCTGCCCCGGTTCGGAGGGGCGCTCCTGAGTTGCCCAACACAATCCGCCAACGCCACCAGAGCCGATCATGGTGACCTTGCACAGGCCGACCCAACCTACGTCCGCCACCTATCGTTCACAGCCGCCAACTACAGATCACAGGCACAGCTGGGCGTCTTTGACCGGCCACTAGCTAGGGCGAAGGCCAGGAAATCGCGATCTTGACGTGGTGCTTGATCACCACAGGCCCGTCAGCGACCTGATGGTCGGTGTCCGCCGGGTAGATGGTGTATCGCGGGCCGGGCCCGTGGCGGTGATCGCGGTCCCACGCCCGAACGAGGTCGGCCCAGGTGTTCGCCAAGGCGGAAGCGTCGGGCCCGAACGCGTGGCTGCCGATCTCGACGGTGTCCTCGCGCGGTTTCCGCTTCGTTAGGTAGGCGAAGCTCTCCCCGTCGACAACGCTGTTGCACATCGAGGGGATGAGTGGGTCCGCGAAGACGTCGGCCAGATCCTTGTCCTCGTTGTCGAAGGACAGCAGGCAGGAGCCAGCGAGGCTGGTGGCCAGCCACGTCTGGAGCGTGTCGAGCGACTCGTTGGGCCGGACGGTGACTCCCGTCCCAACGTGCGCCTGTCCGGCTGCGAACGCGCGCTCCAGTGTCTCGGGGTCCGTCGGGCAGGGGTCCTCATCGAACCGCAGCCGCACTTTCCCATCCCGGAGCGGCACCCAAAGGCGTGGCCGCGCGCCGGCTCCCTGCATCGGCACGAAGCCGCACAACTCCTTCGACGTGCTTTCCAGCCGATCGCCGGTCTTGGTGAAGCCGATCGAGCGGGTGAGGCCCCGGACCCGCAGTGGCGCCGTGAGCGTTCCTCCTTCGATGAGCTGATCGATCCACGCGGGCGGGATGTCCGCGGCCTCGACGGTAACCACGATCGCGTCGAAGGGCGCAGATGCGGGACAGCCGAGTTCGCCGTCGCCGAGCACGACGTGGACGGTGGAGTACCCGGTCTCGTTCAGCAACCGGCGGGCGCGGTCGGTGATGTCGGCGTCGATATCGACGGTGGTGACGTGGCCTTCCGACCCGACAAGTTCGGCGATTACCGCTGCGTTGTAGCCGCCGGAGCCGACCTCGAGCACGCGCATGCCACGCGTGATGCCGGCCTGCTCCACCATCCGCGCTTGGATCTGTGGCGCTGACACGGAGCTGATCGCGGTCCCGTCGGCGGCCCATTTCGTCCGGACGACGGCTTCCGCGTCGTAGGCTTCCTCCGGCGTAGCCTCGGGCGCGAACACATGCCGGGGCACACGAGAGAACGCCGCGGCGACTTCGTCTCTGCGGATCGCTCCGAGCTCCCACAGACGGTCGACCATGGCCGCGCGCAGCGACTCTTCGGAAACGATGCCCGCGCTCATCGCTGTGCTCCAGTTGTGAGGGCAGGAAGCGTGGACAATGAGCGCGTTCTGGCGCCTTGGTGTACGGACGCCGACCGATGACGTCCAGCTCGCTCACGGCTTACGGCCAGGGGTTTTCCGGCGCTGGCTACCGATGTGCCACGGACCGCTTCCTGATCGCGTACCTCGTTGATGAGGCCCACGCTTAGCCGTTCGGCTGAGGTGCTGGGCTGGGCGTCGTCCATTTGCGGCAGCCTAGGGGCTGGATGGCGGTATGGCCGCGGTTCTGCGTTTCGCGCTTGATGTAGCTGATTCGGGGAGGGTCTGCGGGATCGTGGCCGCCAGCGCTTACCGATGGCTCGCCATAATGATCAGGAGAGCTATGATGCCCACGATTGAGACTATGACCCCAAACGCGCCCATATCCTCCCACGAGGTCGGGCCGTCTCCTCTGTCGGACCTTTCGGTCGTCCTCCGGATCATCTGCTGGTGCTCGTAATCTCGTTGGTTCTTGCGCATCCTGTCGATGTCATCGAAGGGCACTGGAGTGTCCCCCTTCCGCTCGATGCCACTTTGTGTAGCAACAGTGGCACAATAAGTCGTCACTTGGGGGTAATGCCGTCGTTCCATTCGCCCGTCGGCCTCGCGCCCGGCGAACACCACCGCGGTGGCCGGCTCCCTCGACTATCAGGAGCCCTTTCCTGTCCCCAGAGCCGACACGCGACCCCACCCAAACCGTCTGCTAACAGGCCGGAGCGCCGGCGGCGGCACCTTGCCTGCGGCTCCCGCCGTCGCAGCACAGGTTGAGAGCACCCACCGACTAAGGTCCTTCGATGCGCATGTATCTCTCCTCCTTCCGGATAGGCGATCGTCCAGACCAGTTGCTTGCACTGCTGGGCAGGCAGGGTTCGGCCGAAGTCGCCGTGATCGCCAACGCCACGGACGCCCAGCCCCAAGACGAACGCACATCTGGGGTTGAGCGTGAGACCAGCGCGCTCACCGCGCTGGGGCTGCGGCCAACCGAGCTTGACCTGCGCACGTTCTTCGACCAGCCTCACCAAGCCGTCGCGGCCGTGCTGGCCCGCTTTCCCATGGTCTGGGTACGCGGCGGAAATGTGTTCATGCTGCGTTACGCGCTCGCCCGCAGTGGTGCCGACACCGCACTGACAGCCTTGATCCGACGGGACGCAGTGGTCTACGCCGGATACAGCGCCGGCGCCTGCGTGCTGGCTCCGAACCTGCGCGGACTGGAGCACTGCGACGACCCGAACGTCGTCCCCGCGACCTACGGCGAGCCGGTGATCTGGGATGGGCTGGGCATCCTCGACTACGCGGTAGTGCCACACATCGACTCCCCGGGCCACCCTGAGTCGCAGGCCCTGGGTGTCGTCGCGGCCAACTACGACGCAGACGGCATCGCACACCGCACTCTGCGCGACGGGCAGGCACTCGTCATCGACGGCGAGGATGCGCATATCTATTGACCGGCACCATGCCGCGTCAGCCTTCCGGGTGGTGACGAGTCGAAGACCCTGGCGGACTACGCCGGCGCCGTGGTCGAGGCCGTCGGTGACATTGGCCGTGCTGCCAGATCGCTCCGTGGTGTCACCAGCGAGCCACGTCATGACTTCTCCTGTTAAATGTCATGACGAGGTTATGACGAGCCGCACTGCCGGACGGGCGCCGCGACGGCTGTAATCGACCATATGGTGTGCGTACGCCCGGCCGTCGGCATACGCGCATCGCCCCCGCCGCTGTCGACCCGCGACCGAGTTCGCCGTCACCGTCGTCGCGTCCCGCGCACCGACCGGAGCGAAACCGAAGGAGAAGACCGTTGCGCAGCAGTGAACTGGCCGCACTCGCCGGCGTCACCATCCGCACCGTGCGGCACTACCTTCAGATCGGGCTCCTTGAAGAACCCGAGCGCTCGGTCAACGGCTACCGCGACTACGACGTACGTCACCTGGTCCGGCTGCTGCGGATCACCCGCCTGACCGAGCTCGGCCTCCCGCTCGCCGCGCTCCCGGACGTGCTCGACGAACCGCAGGCCACCGAGGCGCTGCTCGATGAACTGGACCGGCAGCTGGCCGCCGAGATCGAGCGGCTCACCGAACGGCGGGAGGGCATCGCCCGGCTCCGCCGCCACGGCGCGATGCCCGACCTGCCGCCGGGAATGGCCGCCTACGGACCCACCCTCAGCGCCGTCGCCGACATCGCCCCCGACATGGCTCGCCACGAGCGCGAGCAGATCGTCCTGATGTCCCACATGATCGGCGAGACCGGGACGTCCGCCCTCGCCGACGCCATGGCGCAGCATTCCCTCTTCACCCCGGCCACCACAGAGCTGCTCCGGCGCTTCGGCGAGCTCGGCCCGGACACCCCGCAGGAGGCCATCGAACAGCTCGCCGACGACATGGTGACGCAGTACCAGCCCCTCCTGGAGAACTGGCCCGACATCGAGTTCGGCGCCGACGTCTCCTCGATGCTCGCCGCCTATGGCGAGCGCAATCTCAACGACCAGCAGCACCGCGCGAACCAGCTGTTCGCGGACCGGGTGATCAACCGAATGACCAGCAGAGACGTGCCGGCGCACGACCTCGCCTGTCCGGCTGAGCCCGCCTGATCGATGCCGTGGCGGCGCGGCGCGGTCAAGCTTGGCCGGCGCGATGCGTTCGAGCGCTGGAGAGATCCGCGCGCACGGCTGCTGGACGGCGCCCGGCTGTTGCGCGCCTACGACTGATCCGGATGCTGTCGGCTAAGCCGCCCCACACGAGCCGAACCGGAACCGGAAACGGATTCCCAGGTCAGGGTCTATGTGGCGGTTGGTGGCATGTTGCTCACCCAGTTGGGGCCGATGCGCCGTTCCGGTGCGCGGGTTGACTTGGACGCGACGTCATGGTTTTGGCTGTTACCCATGCCGTTCGTTGCGCTGTGTAGCTGAACGCGCACTTCCGCTCTGCGCATAGGAGGAGATAGTGCTGTCACGTCGTGCCCGGTCGCCGCTCGTGGCGGTGGCGGTGCCGCTGCTGACGGTGGCGGGCGGATGTACCCCAGCCTTCCGCGACTGCCGGCCAGGTGTCCGTGGCTGACCAACCTGGAGCCACGCGCCCTGACCGGTGACGAACGCGCGACCAGGACGGTGGTGTCAGCACTGCGCGACCGCGCAACTCGACCTGCCCACGCATGTACGTCCACGCCCTCCCTGGTGCCGCGCACCGGGACGTGAGGCTGCGCGGGCCCGCGCCCCTCATTCCCAGTTGACCATCACTTCCGACGATAGGAGAAAGCACATGTCGTATCGCAAGAGACCGGCCGTCGTCATGGGCGCCGTGGCGCTGACGCTGCTGCTCGGCGCCGGCGCCGAGCAGGCCGTTGCGGCCGGCACCGGCCAGTCCGGTCAGCAGGCTCTCCCCTCCGGCACCGGCCAGTCCGGTCAGCAGGCTCTCCCCTCCGGCACCGGCCAGTCCGGTCAGCAGGCCCTCCCCTCCGGCACCGGCCTGGACCGCTTCTACGGGCAGAAGCCGGCGTTCAAGCCATGCGCTCCGAAGCTGCCGCCGGGCGTGCCGGCCGTCAAAGCCGAGTGCGCGCGGCTCAAGGTGCCGCTCGACTACCGGAATCCGAAGGGTAAGCAGGCGGAGATCGCGCTGCTGCGTGTGCCCGCGCGGGGCAAGGATCCGATCGGGTCGCTCGTGCTGAACCCCGGCGGTCCCGGCTTCCCCGGTACGGAGCACGCGGCCCTGATGGCCGCCGTGTGGGCGAAGTCGCCGATCACTGAGCGTTTCGACCTGGTCGGGTTCGACCCGCGCGGCGTCGGCGCCTCGACCCCGGCGCTCGACTGCTACACCGACGCCGAGCGCGACCGCGGCGCGAAGTTCTCCTCGGTCCCCGCCGGCGTGGATGACTGGACCGAGCAGGAGACCCGCCGGCTCGTCGAGCAGTGCGCCAAGCGTTCCGGCGGCAGGCAGGTGCTCGCGCACGTCGGCACCCGCGACGTCGCGCGGGACATGGACGTGCTGCGCCAGGCCCTGGGCGATGAGAAGCTCTCCTTCGCGGGCAGCAGCTATGGCACCCGGCTCGGCGCCGTGTACGCGGAGATGTTCCCGAAGAAGGTCCGCGCGCTGCTGCTCGACGCGGCGTTTGACCCGCTGGCGGGCACCTACGAGCGACGTGTCCAGCAGGCCACCGGGATGCAGGCCTCGTTCGAGCGTATGGCCGCGTCGTGCGCCACCAAGCAGGACTGCCCGCTCGGCACCGACCCCGACCGCGCCACCAAGGTCTTCCAGAAGCTCGTCCGGCCGCTGATCGACAAGCCGGCCCGGACGTCCGATGGGCGCGGGCTGACGTTCGAGCAGGCGGTCGAGGGGGTGACGGCCGCGCTGTACACCGAGGCGAGCTGGCCCGTCGCGATCGCGGGCATCGCCGAGCTGAAGGCCGGCAAGGGCGACACGCTGCTGAAGCTGCGCGACAGCTACCACGGGCGGAGCGCTGACGGCGTCTACCCCAACTCGCTCGAGGCCACGTTGACGATCAACTGCCTGGACGAGGAGCGTCACACGCCGAAGCAGGAGAGCGCGCTGAACCGGGCGTGGTTCAAGGCTGCGCCGTTCTCCGACCCAGGCCGTCCGATCAAGGAGGCGCGCGACGGCTGCGAGCAGTGGCCCGTCAAGCCGACGCTCGGCTACCCGTACGCCACCGGCATCAAGGGCCTGGCCGACACGTTGACGGTCTCCGTCACGCGCGACCCCATCACACCGCACGAGGGCGGCATCAAGCTGGCCAAGACGCTGGGCGGCAGCTTGCTCACCGTCGAGGGCGAACAGCACGGCGCCTTGGTGGCCGGTAACGCCTGCGTCAACAAAACCGTGGCCACCTACCTCATCGACCTCAAATCCCCGGCCGAAGGGGCCCGGTGCAAGCTCTGAACCGGGTACGGGCAGGTCACGTGACCCGTAAATCGAGATGACCTCTGCCGATCTGGCGGGCCCCCGAGGACATCGCCGCCGGCCACGTTGAAGATCTCTGACACCCGAGCTTCCTGACGTCCCCTACTTCGGATGCCATGCTCGCGCTGGTCAGGCACCAGCAAGCTCCTGCTACTGCGCCATTGGCAGGAGCTTGCAGCACAGTTACCGAGTGGTGCGACAGGTCGCGGCCGCCGAGAAAGGTCCTTCCAGGGCCGGCGCAACCGTGCGTCCCACCGCCCCCGAAGCCAGTCGCTTCTCCCTCCGCGAAGAGACCGCGTAGGGATCGTCTGCTGGTTGAACAACCCGACTCGCCGGGTCGGTCTCGATGCCGCCGAGGCGTTTCCGCGTGATGACAGGGAGGCTGAGATGTTCAAGGAGTGGCGCAGACGCCGAGCTGTGCAACGCGTCCAGCCTGGGAATGGGCGTTCACTGAAGCGTTTCCGCTGGTGGCAGCCGCTTTCCCGGGCTTTGTTCTATCTTCCGCTGAAGAACGATGACGGCCGGCAGGTGGTCTACGCCATCGACGTCAATTATGTGCAGCGGTTTCTGTCCGACGACGGCAAAGGTAAAGCACACCTGTACCTCGACGGCAAGCATCACGCCGAGTCCAAACTCCCTGCCGCCTTTCCCGTCCAGGGCGGCACGATCGAAGTAGCGCCGACAGCCTTCGGCCTCAAGCGCTGCCACTACGTCACCGCCGAGGGGGCCGAGCACCAACTCATCCCGGATCGGAGTTCCGGCGAAGGGCGCCGCGCGCACCTCGATCGCGAGCACCCCGCACTGAGCCGCTGGATCGGCTTCTTCTCGCTGATCTTGCTCGTCATCCCCCTACTTCTCCTCATCCCGCAGCTCATCGAAGTGGTCTTTAAGTTGCCCCCCGTAACGCAGCACTTCGGGACTTTCACCTCGCCCATCCGTCTGCCGGGATGGCTCAACTTCACGCTCGCGCTCGGTGCTGCGGCGGCCGGCTGGGAGCGCGCACTGCGCCTGCGATACAACTGGTTGCTGGACTCCATGGCCAAGGGATGATGGCGGCTCAACCGGTCAACGACACCTTGGAGCGGCCGCCAGGCCGGGCCCTGGTCGACTGGGGAGCGCACTCCATCGAGGTCTAGCGGCGTACCTTGAACCTCAGGTGTAGCACCCCGTCGCCCTGGATGATCACGTGGGGATCCTCCAGCAGAAGCTGCCCATCGATGGTGCCGAAGTAGCGTTTGCCCGACCCGAACACCACCGGCACCACGTCCATCGCCACCTCGTCCACGAGGCCGGCCGCGAGGATCTGGCTGCCCACCTCGCCGGCGTTCACACCGACGGTTCGCTCCCCGGCGAGCTCCTGGGCCCTGTCGATCGCGGCCGTCACGTCGTCGACGAAATGGTATGACGCCTCGGGGCGCCAGCCCTCGGGCTTGGGCCGGTGGGACACCACGACCACGTGGTCGCCTGCGGGCGGCTGACCCTCCCAGCCGTTCACCAGGTCGAACAGGTTGCGGCCCATCACAATCGTGCCGATCGCCTCCCACATCGGCCGGACGTACTCCGCCGATGCACGTGAGACCTTGAAGCGGCTTCCAGCTCCGGAATGATCGTACTGCTGGTCGCCTCCTTCGATGATCGGGGTGTCCCCGTTGAAGTACCAATCGTGCAGTGGCCCGACATCGTCGTTCTTGTCGGCGATAAAGCCGTCCACCGACACCACGTTGTGCATGATTACTGTGCCCACAGGCTCTCCTCATGTCTCCTTGCGCATTCGCCCCCAATCTTGTCGCCCCGCAGGCGCCTGGGCTTGTAAAAAATCAATCAGCCGGCATCGGACCGCTGTCCGGTGGGAATCCCTGCTCGGCCGGAAATCGGCGCCGCAGGGCCAGGTATTCCGTGGGGGTGTGGCCGGTGAAATCCTTGAACTCCCTGCTGAAGTGAGCCTGGTCGAAGTAGCCCGCCGCTTGAGCGAGCTCCGACCAGTTGACCGGACGCAGGGCGTCTACGGACACGATCAGCCGTGCGAAGCGGTAGATCCGCGCCACCCGCTTCGGGGTGACCCCGACATGAGACTTGAACTGCGCGGCCAGGTGATTGCCACTCACCCCGGCGGCATCGGTCAGCGCACCGACCGGGACCGCGCCGTGGGAAGTCTCCAAACGTCTGCCCGCGTGCTGGACCAGGTCGAGACCGCGCGACGGTGCCTCGGCAAGTCGCGATCGCAGTTCCTTCTCCAATACCCGCAGTGTCTCGGTGGCTGATGCGATGTCACCGACCTGGTTGCGAATCCGGTCCAAAGACCGTTGCCAGACGGCGTCGACCGGTACCCATCGGTCCCGCAGCTCCGTCGCCGGCATGTCGACGAACGGCGAAATCCCCCAAGGCTTGAAGTGCACCCCGACGAGCCGCACCCGTGTGGAGTACTCGACGAGGAAACGCCTGGTCCATACACCCATGAACCACCCATCGGTGAACACTG
Source organism: Nonomuraea sp. NEAU-A123 (assembly GCF_018603905.1). GTDB lineage: Bacteria > Actinomycetota > Actinomycetes > Streptosporangiales > Streptosporangiaceae > Nonomuraea. The sequence goes on along the minus strand of NZ_JAHFZZ010000008.1, from coordinate 268,791 downwards.
CCGGCGGCACCGAAGGGTCGGAATCCCACAGGCGGGCGGGTCCGCCCAGGTTGACGAACAGGTGCGCCGACGGCATCGGCGGGACGTTCATCCGGCGGTGGCGCGGCACCCCGGTGAGGCAGTAGATGTCGTCGATGAACAGGTCGAGCGGCGGGGCGGGCACCCGGCCGACGTATTCCATGGACTCAGTGTGGCCGACGAGGGTTCAGTTCGCGAGGAAGGTCGCCGGCCCTGCCCTCGATCGTCTCTATTTCAGATGTGGTACGTGGTTCTTTCTCCAGATGACCGCTTGGCCAGATTCAAGATGAGCGCCCTGGACTCCTCAGGGTAGAACACCATTGCTTGGCGATGGTCGGCGCTTGTCTTGTCCGGCCGATGGCCATGATTTAAGCAACAGAGTCGAACTCGCCATCTGCAAGCCCACGCCGGAAGGCCTCCCACTCCGAGAGGGTGAAGTGCAACTGGGGACCGTCCGGATCTTTAGAGTCACGCACGGCAATCATGGAGCCATGCTTGCGCAGTTCTACACAGTTACCATTGCCGCCACTGTAGGAACTCTTTATCCATCCGTTCGAATCACGCATCCTGTGCCCCCTTCGTAACAGTTTCATATGAGAGCTTCTGACGCTTCTATGAGCATAGTCGCTGAGTCGTTTGGGCTCAGCGCCGCAGCTCGCAGGTAGTCGAACACTGTCCCATAGCTTCGTACCTCCGAGGCTTCTTCCAGGTAGACGGCGCTGGTCATGTTCTCCAGGTAGACGACGTCCATGTCGCTGTAAGCAGGGAAGCCAACGATGCTGAACGAGCCGGTCAGCGCGGGGTGCCCGCCTGCTCGAAACGGCAGGACTTGCACCATGATGTTGGGCTTCCGGCTGGCCTTTGCCAGGTAGCTGAGCTGTTCGGCCATGATCGCCGGCGTCCCTATGCTCTGCCGGATCACGGCTTCACCCAGGATTGCGGACAGCTCAAATGCGCTGTCGTCCAGTCGTTCTTGACGCTTCAGTCGGACTGAAACGAGTCGGTCTGTCTCCTCCGATGAGTCGCCAGGACGAAAGGCGGTCGTGACCGAGCGTGCGTAGGCTTCCGTCTGCAACAGGCCGGGAACAAGGCTTTGCTCGTAGTTCCGGATGGTGCTCGCCTCGGCCTCCAACCCGATCAACGTCGCGTACTCGGTGGTCAGGACATTGGCGTGCTGCTGCCACCATCCCTTCTGCTGGGCTTCCCGGGCAAGAGCGAGGAGCGCTTCCTGGTCCGTCTCTGGGACCTCATAGAGACCAAGAAGCGCTCGAAGGTCGCGCGACTTGATCCCCCGTCGTCCTGTTTCGATGCGGCTGAGTGACGCGGCTGTCATTTCCATCCGGTCTGCCACAGATTGCATGGGTAGATCGCGCTCGGTCCTCAGCCGTCGTAGCTCAGACGCTAGTCGGCGTCTGCGCACTGTAGGGCTCGTCTCTGCTGTCACCCTCACGCCCTTCTGAAAACTACCAATGGAAACTTCCATCGGAACTCTACCGACGGCAGTCCTCCTGAGGTAACTTCCAAACCGTAAGTCCTTGCTACGCACCGTAGCTGATCAATGACAATAAGTGGGCGGTAAGGCTGAGTCGATCTTCGTCTGGCGTCGGTGGCCATGGCGCCGGATGAGGGTGCAGGACCCGGAAGCGGCCGAGCGGCTCCTCCAAGCGGTTTCGCTGGGATGGATCAATCCCTGCGGCGGTTCTCGCTTCCCGGCGTGACCTCAACTGCTTGCTGGCCTGACGGGGACAAGGCATGGCCCGGTCCAACAACACAAAGCCTTATCAACAATCGCCCGGCGTGAAGGAAGGTCTGGCATGGGATACCGCGACTACGAACAGCAACACTTCGCGCACATAGTGCGATTGGCGTCGCGCGTGTGCCAGCTCAACCTCGGATTCGCTCCCGAGTTCCAGCCGAAGAGCGAGCCGCCTATCGCCATACGTCTGACACGGGGCCCCCTGCACGTGCGGGCCGCGTTAAGGGATGGGCGGTGGATCTTCACGCGGGGCCGGGGTTCAAGTGCGTGGGTGGATGCATGCGATGCAGATGCGGTCACACGGGTGCAGGAGGTGGCGCGGTGAACGAGCGGTTTTGGGGCGAGATTGTGTTGCCGGGGGTGGCGCATTCGGTGACGGTGGCTCGACACTGCGTCGGCGCGATTTTGATGGCCGCCGGGCACGTGGACGTGGACGACGTTCGGCTGGTTGCGAGTGAACTCGTGAGCAACGCTGTGCTGCACACCGCTTCGGGGTTGCACGGCGGCGTCATCGCGGTGGAGGTCGCCAGCGTTGGTGTCGCCGTGGCTCGTGTCGAGGTCACCGACGACGGGGCGGACACCGTTCCTCAGTCGCGTGCGGCCGACAACGATGCCTGTACGGGGCGGGGGCTGCTGCTGGTCGAACACTACTCGACCAGGTGGGGCGTACGCCTCGTGGGCGGGGGTCGGCGCGCGGTCTGGGCGGAGGTGCTCACAGGTCAGGACGTGCGCATCGTCCCGAACGCCCTGCGCAGGGCTTCTCCGGATGGGATGACGCGCGGCACAAGGGCCCGTAGGGAGGTGACTGGGCACCCGGAGCTGACTCAACCCAGCTAGCCCGTCACACCTTGGCCGGCTCAGGCCGCAGGGACCAGAACTGGAATTTGTAGAGCTCTACTCCATAGATGTCCTGCTTGGTCGTTGTGCAGCGTTTTGCTGATCACCCGAACCGACCAGGTAGTGTCATCCTGCTCGAGATCGAACTCAGTGTCTCTCCTATCCCAGCCGGTCACGCCAACAACGCTGGCTTCCAGCCTTAACTGTCCCGTCCACAGTCCCTCAGGTGTGCGGGGGGTGGCTCGTCCCAATTCGGCATCTCTCTTCCCAAGTCCAGAGTGATATGTCCTGCTCGGATTCACCTGCAAGGCGGCGTCGTCTCAACCCTGGTCAGCAAGCAGGTCTATCGAGTGGCTCAGGGCCGGGGGTGCGGGGGCCGGCAGGACCCCGCGCGGGGTTCGGGGCGGAGCTCCGATAAGCACGGCCCGAGCGTCAGCGAGGTCCACGCCTTTGGGGGGGTCGAAGGGGGCGGAGCCCCCTGGGAAGCACGGCTGCGCGCCAAAACGGCGATGACCATGCCTTTGTCAGGCTGCCCGGGCGATGCAGATGCGGGCGTTCAGTCGCGGGCCCGCCTCGTAGAACATGTACTCCACACCGTCCTGGGTGCCGAAGGACGGCGCCGCTACCCTGCCGTTGTCCGAGGGGATCGGGGAGTGGAAGACGCCGAGGTGCGTCTCCCTGTCGAACGCGTTGCCGACCTCGGTGATTCGCATCCTGCCGTCGTTGCCGTGATAGGCCACGTAGGTGGTTCCGTTGCGTTTGACGAGGGTGGCGCCGGAGATGTCGGTCAGGCCGTCGGGTTCGGGGTTCACCAGCGGGGTCGCGCTGAACTGCCAGCCGTCCCAGCCGTTGGGCGACCAGCCGTAGAAGATGCGACGGCCGTTGCGCAGCCCCATGAAGGTCATCACGTACTTGTTGTTCCGGCCGGGCAGCGAATGCTCGAAGACCCGCGCGTAGGAGGTCTCGGAGGTGCCGGGCACCAGGCGGGTGCTCAGGATCGGGGTCTCGTCAGAGAAGGTGATGCCGTCGGTGGAGCGGGCCACGCGCGTGGTGAAGTTCTCGCCGTGGAAGTAGCAGAAGAACTGACGGGTGGCGGCGTCCCAGGTCACGTGGGGTGAGGAGACGTGGGAGACCGTGGTGGTCGGCAGGTGGTTGTCGATGAGTGGGTTGCCCGAATAGTCGTCGAAGGGGCCCGCCAGGGAGTTGGCGAAGGCCACGCAGATGCCGCCCGGGTTCTCATGCGGGGCGTAGTAGAGGTAGTAGCGCGCTCGGGGATCGCTGAGCTTGTCGTACACCCCTCTGATGCAGGGGAAGATGAACTCCCCTGTCGGGTTGTAGCTGAGCGGTAGGGCCAGCGCGTCGCGCACGTACCGGTAGGTCGGCATCCCGGCCGGGCCCGCCGCCGCGCTCGCAGTCGGTCCGAGACCCAGGCCCGCCGCCGCGCTCGCGGCCGGTCCGAGACCCAGGCCCGCGGCCACGCCCGCCGCCGCGCCCAGTAACACGGTCCGCCGTCGGATCAATGGGTGGGGAGTGCCCACAGTGTCCACTTCGACTCCTTCACGCTGCGTCGCGGTGCGGATTCACACGCTCTCCCCCAGCGGAGTGATGCGTCAAGATGCTAATGCGAATTATCACCGGAAAATCCACTCTTGACAGCAGACGGTGCCGCGCGAAAGATAGGGCCCCACCAAGCTGCTAATGCGCATTGCCGAACCATGGGAGAACACAGACCGTGACTGGCCCGGGCCGACGTCTCACCCAGCAGGACATCGCCAAGATGGCCGGCGTGAGCCAGACAACGGTGTCCCTCGTGCTCAACAAGCGCGGTGACGCCGAGGTTCGGATCGCCCCCGAGACTCGCGAAAGGGTCCTGCGGGTGATCAAGGAGACCGGCTACGTGGCCGATCCCGCCGCGCGGCGGCTCGCCGACGGCCGCAACCGCATCCTCGGTGTGTTCACCTACGAGGCGGTCTTCCCCACCGAGAGCGCCGACTTCTACCACCCGTTCCTGGTCGGCATCGAGGAGCGCGCCGAGGAGATCGGCTGCGACCTGCTGCTGTTCACCAGCGCCAGGGCGGTCTCGGGGGCGCGACGGCAGATCTTCAACGAGGAGAGCCGCGTGCGGCTGGCCGACGGCTGCCTGCTGCTCGGCCGTACGGTCGACCGTGACGACCTGGCCCGGCTGCTGGCGGAAGGGATCCCGTTCGTCTCCGTCGGCCGCCGCGACGACGCGGGCGGGCCGGTGCCGTACGTGGGGGCCGACTACCCGTCGGCGGTCCGGGCGCTGGTCGAGCAGGCGGTGGCCCTCGGCCATCGGCGTCTGGCCTATGTCGGGGCGGGCACGGGCGGCGAGTCCAGGGCCGATCGCCTGCGCGGGTTCCACGAGGGTGTGGCGGCCAACGGCGCCGACGGCCGCCACCTCCCGCCCGAGGCACCCCTGGAGGACCTGGTCGCGGCCGGGGTGACGGCGGTCTTCGTCGAGGAGTACGCCGATTGCGTCGCGCTCGCCAGAGCGGCGGGGGAGCGCGACATGGAGATCCCCCGCGACCTGTCCATCCTCACCCTGGGCGCGTTCACCCGGCCCGTCCAGGCCGACACCGACTTCACGGGGTTCCGCATCCCCAGGCGCGAGATGGGCCACAGAGCCGTACACCTGCTGGCCGAAGTGCTGGAGACCGGCGGGACCCCACAAGAACTGCTCCCCTGCGAGCTGATCGCCGGGAGCACGCTGGCTCCGGCATCCGGAATGTGACAGGAGATCCCCACGTGGTTGAGATATCGGCAGACGCGGCCATCGTCGGCGGCGGGCTGGGTGGCGTCGCCGCCGCGCTGGCCCTGCTGCGGGCCGGCCGCACGGTGGTCCTCACGGAGGAATATGACTGGCTCGGCGGCCAGCTCACCAGCCAGGCCGTCCCGCCCGACGAGCCCTCCTGGGTGGAGCGGTTCGGTGTCACGGCGAGCTACCGGACCCTGCGCGAAGGCATCCGGCGCTACTACCGCGAGCACTACCCGCTCACCGAACGGGCGCGGGCGCAGCGGGAGCTGAACCCGGGAGCCGGTCACGTGAGCCGCCTGTGCCACGAGCCCAGGGTCGCGGTCGCGGTGATCGAGGCGATGCTCGCCCCCTACCGGGGCTCGGGCCGGTTGCGGGTGCTGCAGCCGTACCGGCCGGTGGGCGCGGAGGTGGATGGCGACCGCGTCACTTCGGTACGGCTGGCACACCGCGACAATGACGCCGAGCAGGTCGTGCTGCGCGCGCCGTACGTGCTGGACGCGACCGAGACCGGCGAACTGCTGCCCCTGACAGGCACCGAGTACGTCACCGGATTCGAGTCACAGTCCGAGACAGGCGAGCCGAGCGCGCCCGCCGAGGCACAGCCGCTGAACATGCAGGCCGTCTCCGTCTGCTTCGCGGTCGACCACGTCGACGGTGACCACACGATCGATCGGCCCGCCTCCTACGACTTCTGGCGGGCGTACGAGCCGCCCTTCTGGGGCGACAAGCTGCTGTCGTGGCGGTGCCCGAACCCGCGCACCCTCGCGATCATGGAACGTTCCTTCACCCCCAATCCCGGCGACGACCCCCAGCTCGTCGAGGCCGACCAGCGCGTCAACCCGGGCGACGCCAACCTGTGGACCTTCCGCAGGATCGCCGCGCGCCGCAACTTCACGCAGGGCGCCTATGCCAGCGACATCACCCTCGTCAACTGGCCGATGATCGACTATCTGGAGGGGCCGGTCATCGACGTGCCGGACGCCGACCAGCACCTGGCGGCCGCCCGCGGGCTGTCCCTGTCGGTGCTGTACTGGCTGCAGACCGAGGCCCCCCGCCACGACGGCGGCACCGGATACCCGGGCCTGCGGCTGCGCGGCGACGTCACCGGCGGCGCCGACGGGCTCGCCCAGGCGCCCTACATCCGCGAGTCCCGGCGCGTCCGGGCCCTGACCACCATCGCCGAACAGGACTTGTCCGTGGCGATACGCGGCGACAAGGGCGCCGTCTCCTATCACGACTCCGTGGGCGTGGGCATGTACCGCATCGACCTGCACCCGTCGACCGGCGGCGACAACTACATCGACGTCGCCTGCTCCCCGTTCGAGATCCCTCTCGGGGCGCTGATCCCGCAGCGGATGACCAACCTGCTGCCCGCCGGCAAGAACATCGGCACCACCCACATCACCAACGGCGCCTATCGCCTGCACCCGGTGGAGTGGAACGTCGGCGAGGCGGCCGGCGCGCTCGCCGCCTTCTGCCTGGACCGCGCCACCACGCCGCACGCCGTGCGCGCCGACGACCAGCTCCTGGCCGACTACCAGCACCGGCTGGTCCGCGACGGCGTGGAACTGCGCTGGCCCGACGTCACCGGTTACTGAACCCGTCACCGACGGCAGAAGGAGAAACCCCTCATGAAAGCATCCGGGAAGCTGGCGGTCCTTTCGCTGACCGCCCTCCTCGTGACCACCGCCTGTGGCAACGGCGGCACCGCGCCGGCCGCGCAGGGCCCGCAGCCACTGCGCATGTCGATCTGGACCTCCAACGAGGCCCACCTGAAGCTGTTCAACGAGATCGCCGCCGAGTACCGCAAGTCCCATCCGCAGGTCGGCAACATCACCTTCGACCCCATCCCGTTCGAGAACTACACGACCACGCTGACCACGCAGATCGCCGGCGGCAACCCGCCCGACCTGGCGTGGATCATGGAGAACTCCGCCCCGGACTTCGTCGGCTCCGGCGCCCTCGTCCCGCTCAAGAGCAAGATCGAGAACGCGGGCGAGCTGGTCCCGGCCGCCACCCGGCTGTGGGAGCGCGACGGAGAGCTGTACGCCTACCCGTTCTCCACCTCGCCCTTCGGCGTCTTCGTCAACACCGACCTGGTCAAGGCCGCGGGCCAGAAGCCGCCGCGCGAGCTGATGAAGGCCGGCCAGTGGGACTGGGAGCACGCCAACGAGATCAACAAGGCCGTCGCGGCCAAGGGCAAGAACGGCTTTACCATCCTCAACTTCGACTACAAGGCCTGGGACAACCTCGCCACCGTCTGGCAGGGCTGGGGCGCCAAGGCGTGGAGCGACGACGGCGGCACCTGCCAGTTCAACGCGCCCGAGATGGTCGAGGCCATGACGTTCGTGCACAAGGCGATCTTCACCGACAAGTCCATGCCGGGGCCGGGCACCGCCGTCGACTTCTTCTCCGGCGACACCACGATGGCCGTCGCCCAGATCTCCCGCGCCGCCATGCTGAAGGACGCGACGTTCAAGTGGGACCTGGTGCCGCTGCCCGCCGGACCGAAGGGCAAGTACGCGGTCATCGGCCAGGCCGGGATCGGCGTGCTGAAGAAGTCGCCGAGGGCCCAGCAGGCCACCGACTTCCTCGCCTACTTCGCCAATGCCGCCAACGCCGCCAAGCTCGCCGCGTACTTCCCACCCGCGCGCAGCTCGCTGCTGACCGCCGACACCATGGCCAAGACCAGCCCCATGCTGAACGGCGACCAGCTCCAGGAGGTGGTGATCGACGGCATCCAGAAGGGCGTGGTCAAGCCCGCCCACGCCGGTCAGGCCGAGCTCGCGCAGACCGCCAGGGCCGCCCTCGACCCGCTGTGGAAGCCGGAGGCCGACGTCAAGGCGGTGCTGGACGGCGTGTGCGCGAAGATCCAGCCGCTGCTGGGCGGATGACGTGGCGGCGACGGATCTCGGCGACCGGGTGGCCGTGCGCGCCGCCACCCGGCGCCGCACCTTCTGGACCATCCCCCGGCGCGACGCCCTCGTCGGCTATCTGCTGATCTCGCCGCAACTGGTGGGCAGCGTGCTGTTCGTCCTGCTGCCGCTCGGCCTGGTCGTCTACTACAGCTTCCAGGAGTGGAACGTGCTGGCGGGCACGTTCGAGTACGCCGGCGCCGAGAACTACGCCAAGCTGCTCGCCGACCCGAAGATGGGGCAGGTGCTGACCAGCACCGTGTTCTTCTCGGCCGGTCTGGTCGTGCTCAACCTCACCCTCGCCCTCACCCTGGCCATCCTGCTCAACCAGCGGCTGCGCGGCACCACGTTCTTCCGCACGCTGTTCTTCTCGCCGGTGCTGGTGTCGCTGGTCGCCTGGACGATCGTCTGGCAGTTCCTGCTCCAGCAGGACGGCGGCGTCAACGGCCTGCTCGGCGTGGCGGGTGTCGAGGGCCCCAATTGGCTGCGCGGCGAGAGCACCGCCCTGCTGTCGGTCATCGTCGTTCAGGTCGTCAAGAACGTGGGGCTCAACATGGTCCTGTTCCTGGCGGCGCTCCAGGGCGTGCCGCGCCAGCTGTACGAGGCCGCGCAGCTCGACGGCGCCGGCGCCTGGACCCGCTTCCGGCGCATCACGGTGCCGCAGATCAGCCCGACGATCCTGCTCACCTCGATCATCACCGTGGTCGGGTCGCTGCAGGTGTTCGCCCAGATCGCCGTGCTCACCCAGGGCGGGCCCGGCATGTCCACCACGGTCCTCGTCTACTACCTGTACCAGCAGGCCTTCCAGTTCCGGCACCTCGGCTACGGCGCCACCCTGTCGGTCCTGCTGTTCCTGATCGTCGCGGCGCTGACGCTGCTGCAGTGGCGGCTGCGCCGGAAGTGGGTCTTCCATGAGTCGTAGGGTCAAGCTCGCGGTGTACGCGCTGCTGTGCGTGTTGTGCGTGCCGTTCGTGTTCCCCACCTGGTGGATGGTCACCTCGTCGGTGAAGCCGATCAGCGACATCTTCGCCTTCCCGCCCGCGCTGGTGCCCTCCAGGTTCGACTTCTCCACCTATGGCCGGGTCTTCGAGCTGCAGCCGTTCGGGCAGCAGTACCTCAACAGCCTCTACATCGCGGCGGTGGTGACCGTCGGCACGATGGCGGTGGCCGCGATGGCCGGCTACGCCTTCGCCCGCATCCGCTTCCCCGGTCAGAACGTGCTCTTCCTGGTCGTGCTCGTCGGCCTGCTGATCCCCAGCGAGGTGACGATCGTCCCGTTGTTCCAGATGTTCCACACGGCGGGGCTGACCGACACGCACTGGCCGCTGATCCTGGTGCCGATCCTGGGCGCGCCCAGCGTGCTGGCGACGTTCATCATGCGGCAGTTCTTCATCACGCTGCCCGGCGAGCTGGAGGAGGCCGCCAGGGTCGACGGGCTCGGCCGCTTCGGCACCTTCTACCGGGTGGCGTTGCCGCTGGCCAGGCCCGCGCTCGGCGCCGTCGCCATCTTCACGTTCCTGCACTCGTGGAACCTCTACCTCGAACCCATCGTGTTCCTGTCCACCCCGTCGAAGTTCACCCTGCCGCAGGCGCTCACCCAGTTCGTCGACGCCTACGGCTCGCCCCTGTGGAACGTGCAGCTCTCGGCCGCCACGATGACCGCCCTGCCGATTCTGGTCGTCTTCGTGCTGGCCCAGCGGCAGTTCATCGAGGGGCTCGCGCACACCGGTCTGAAAGGCTGACCATGCTCTCACGCCGCACCCTCCTCCGCGCCGCCGCCTTGCTCCCGGCCGTCCCCGTGCTCATGCCCGGCACCGCCTACGCCTCCGCCGCCATCCCCGATTTGGCGCCGTTGCCCGGTCTGGACCGCAGGTTGTTCGCCCCCCACGAGCAGCGCTTCGCGCCGTACCTGGCCACCCTCGCGCCCATGGTCAACGACATGGACGACACCGGCTTCTTCGCCGGCGGCTGGTGGCGTTCGCCGTCGGCGCCGTACAACGCCCGCGTGCAAGAGCACGTCTTCACGCTGGCCTGGTTCCACGCCAACGCCCGCCCCTGGAACCCGTACGCCGGGGACGCGAACCTGCTGGCCGCGCTCGACGCGGCGCTCGGCCACTACCTGTCGCTCCAGCACGCCGACGGCTCCTTCCCCGAGTACAACCCCAACGAGCACGGCCTGGCCCCCACCGGATTCGGCATCGGCTACCTCGCCAAGACCCTGCGGATCCTGCGCGCGACCGGGGCGCTGCCCACCCGGCAGTCCCAGCTCAGCGCCGCCTTACGGACGGCCATGACGTGGCACCTCAACCCCGCCAACCACACCGTCTGGCAGGAGCCACTCAACTACGCCAACCAGACCGCCTCCGGCCTGGCCGGAGCCACGCACGCACTCGAGCTCGACCCGGATCCCGCCCTCGCCACGAGCCTGAGCGAGGCGTTCGCCAGGATCGCCGCGACCGGCGTGAGCCCCGCCGGCTTCTTCTACGAGGAGGGCGGCCACGACATGAACTACAACTTCGAAGTCATGCTGCCCGAGCTGGCCGACGCCTACCGTCACAACCCGGACCCGCACCTGGTGGACATGGCCCGCAGGTTCACCGGCTTCCTGTCCTACAACCTGCTGCGCGAGCCCGACGGCGCCGGGTACCTGGTCAACGTCGCGCCGTCCACCCGTACCAGCGCGCGCTGGTACGACGAGGTCCGGCCCGATCCCGACAGGACCGCGCTCAACTGGGTGTTCACCCGCCAGGTGCCGCTGCTGTCGGCGTTCATGACCGCCCGCGAGGACCTCGCCGACGCCCGCGCCGCCTGGGCCGCGTCCACCGAACCGGTGACACCGCTCGCCAAGCAGGACACCTCACCGCGCATCCTCACCCATGGCCTGTACGGCGAGCGCTTCCCCACCCGGCGGCAGCGGGCCGCCGCCATCGCGGACCTGCCCTACCTGCGCTCGCACGACTTCGTCGAACTGCGCAGGGACGTCGGCCAAGACTTCCTGTACGTCCGCAAGCCCGACCTGTACCTGGGCGGCTACTTCGGCAACCGCGCCTCCCGCGGCCGCACCGGCCTGACCTTCCTGTGGCATCCCGAGGCCGGCACGATCATCTGCGGGCTCAACGACAACAACTACGCCTGCTGGTCCACCGTCTTCCCCGGCCAGGCGCCCGACTCCAACGGCCCCCTCCCGGCCACCTACTTCCGCGGCGCCCCCGGCGGCAGCGAGTGGACCGGCGGCCGGGCCCCCGCCGCCTTCGGCATCCGGTACGGCAACGCGAACGTCACCACGGACGTCCTGGTCACCCGCCGGACGATCCGGCGTACGGTCACGGCGAACGCTGCGGCCACCGAACAGATCCCCCTCATCCTCCAGCCCGAGGACGTCCTCACCTTCACCGACGGCACCCGAGCCACGTTCGGCGGCTCGACCACCGCCACCGCCGACGGCTTCGACCTGCGCCGGGGCCGCACCACGATCCGCTTCCGCTGGAACACCCCGCTGCAGGCGACCGTCGCGGCCGGCACGGTGCACTACTTCCGCGACGGCACCCGCCGCTTCCACGCCCTCCGCGTCCCGCACCAGGGCACGTTCGACCTCACGGTCATCCTGGGCTGACACGGCCTCATGGGCTTCACCGACCGTCCCGCCGTCCACTACGGCGGGCGGACGGGAACGCCGGCAACGGCCACGCACGAAAATCGGATGTTTGTCCGGGCATCTACGTTGCCGGTCGTCAACCGCCGGGCTTGGTCAACTCCACGCCGTCGAACCGGAACACCGTGACGCGGCCGGGGTAGTCGCCGACCGCCAGAAGCCGGCCGTCGGCGGAGAAACCAACCGCCTGGTACCAGGCCGACGATTCGCCGGGTACGGCGAAGTGCGGCTCCAGCGGCTGTCCGGTCGCGACGTCGTGGACGATGACCGGGCCGCCATCGCGGGCGCCGGCGAGCAGGGTCCCGTCGGGTGACAGCGCGAAGTCCGCCAACCGCTCGTACCCGTCCCGCTCGCCCTCGATCGCCCAGCACAGGGCACCGGATTCCACCGAGACGCCGAAGCACCCGGACGTCGCGCCGCTCGCGACGAGGATTTGCTCGGCCCCGTCGAACGCCAGTTTGTCGAACCGGCGGCTGATCCCCTGGAATCCCGCCGGGAAGGGGAACGGGGCGGCGAGCACTCGCTGTCCGGTGTCAACATCCCAGATCTCGAGGTCGTGCTCCGTATCGCGGTTGTCCGGGTCGTGGGTGAGGCCGACGAGCCGGCCCGACGGCGACAGTGCGGCGGTGGTCTGGAAGCGCTTGCCCGCCGGAAGATCGAGGCACGAACCGCCGTCCGGGCCCAGCACTCGCAGCGTATGATCGTTGTCGACCACCAGCGTCCGCCGGCGGGCAGTGTCCCACGCTGGCCGGGTGTAGGGCAGGCGCTGGACATGACCGGTGGCGAGCGCCACCGTATAGCTCACCTCCACCATGCTGCTCGTGTTGCGGACGGTGAACGTCAGGTGCGATCCGTCCGGTTCGAACGCCACGGTATGGATCAGTGAGTACTGATACGCATCGGTGTATATCACCTGGCGGGCGCCGGGGTCTCCGGCGTCGGATCGCGACGTCGAAGGGGGCGGAGCCCCCTAGGAGGCACGGCTGAGCGTCACTCGCGCGTAGCGCGCCAAACGGCGATGACCGAGCTTGTCAGGCCCGCCGACGAGCCCGATAGGCAGCCACGTGCATCCGGTTGCCACAAGTACGGCTGTCGCAATAGACCCGCGATCGATTACGCGACTCGTCCACGAACACCCGATCGCAGTCAGGCGCCGAGCAGGTCCGGAGTCGCTCCCACTCCCCATCCACCACCAGATGCGCCAGCGCCACCCCGCAGTCCGCCGCCAGATGCTCGGAAAGGGTCGCGTCCGGTGCGAAGTAGTGCATGTGCAGCGGATGCCCATCGTGCTCCGTCAACCGGGGCGTGATGCGCGTCGTCGACAGCAGCCCGTTGAGGAGCCGTACGGCCGTCGGCTGGTCCGGGGCAGTGAAGACGCGGTGGAAGGACTCGCGCACCAGGCGCACCTGCCCGAGGTCGCGGGCCGTGAGGGCGCCGATGCCGCTGACCTGGCGCGACTCGACGAAGCCGTGCAGGTCGGACAGCTCGGCCAGGCCGTCGTCGCCGCCGGTCGACGGGGAGGTGTTGACCAGCTCTACGACCGTGGCCAGCGAATGCACCATGTCATGGCCAAACGGCATGTTGACTCCTGTCGAGGACCGGTTCTAGCGTGGTCGCAGCGTATCTCTCTCCAAGGGTGTCGGGGGTTTCTGTGGGTGCACATCGCCGTATCGTGCTGATCGCGATAGCGGGTGCGCTGATCATCTCCACCTCCGCGCCCCTGGTGCGGCTGTCGGGGGTCTCGCCGGCCACCTCGGCGTTCTTCCGGTGCGCGTACGCGCTGCCGCCGATGCTGGTGCTGGCCTGGTTCGAACGGCGGAAGCTGGGCCCCCTGCCTGCCCGGAGCCGCAACCTGGCGTGGCTGGCGGGCGTGCTGTTCGCGTTCGACCTGCTGTTCTGGCACCAAGCTATCAAGTACGTGGGCGCGGGGCTGGCGACCGTGCTGGGGAATCTGCAGGTCTTCATCGTGGCCTTCGCGGCGTGGGCGCTCTTTCGCGAGCGGCCGTCGAACCGGCTGATGCGGGCCACCCCGGTGGTGTTCGCCGGCGTGGTGTTGATCTCGGGGGTCTTCGACAGCGCCGCATATGGGGCGAACCCGGTGCTCGGGGTGGTGACGGGCGTGGCCACCTCGATCTCGTACGCGGCTTTCCTGCTGGTGTTGAAGGGCGGCTCGGGGCGTACGGTCGGGCCGTTGGCGCATGCCACCGTCGTGGCCACGGTCGCGATGGCCGCGCTGAGCCCGGTGTTCGGGGGCGCCGACTTCGTGCCGAGCTGGCCGGCGCACGGCTGGCTGCTGCTGCTCGCGCTCGGCCCGCAGGTGGTCGGCTGGACGCTGATCTCGTTCTCGCTGCCCAGGCAGCCCGCCGCGCTCACCGCGCTGCTCCTGCTCATCCAGCCCATGACGACGGTCGCGCTGTCGGCCGTGCTGCTCGGCGAGCACCCGTCGCCGCTCCAGCTCGCCGGGTGCGGGGTGATCGTGCTGGGCGTGCTGTACGGCTCGCGTCGTGCTCAGCCCGCCCGTACCGAGGCCGAACAGACCGAGCAGGTGCCGAACACCTCGACCGTGTGAGTGATCTCGGTGAAGCCGTGCTCGGAGCCGACCGTCTCCGCCCAGCGTTCGACGGCGGGACCGGCCACCTCGACCGTCCGGCCGCAGCGGCGGCACACCAGGTGGTGATGGTGGTCGCCGCTGGCGCACGCGCGGTAGACGGACTCGCCGTCGTCGGTGCGCAGCACGTCGACGAGGCCGCCGTCGGCCAGCGCCTGGAGCGCCCGGTAGACCGTGGTCAGGCCGATCTTGGCGCCGTGGCCGCGCATCTCGGCGTAGACGTCCTGCGCGCTGCGGAAACCATCACTCTGGCGGAGAGTGTCGTGCACGGCGTCACGTCTTGTGGACATCAACGTGTGACCTCCTCGACGCGCATGCTGGATCGCTCGCTCACTGTGGACTCCCGGGGTCTGCCTCGCCGTACGAACTTACCGACACCGAGGGCCAGGACGAAGCCGCAGAGGGCAAGAAGCACGATCGCGGCGCCCGGCGGCACCCTGGCGGACAGCGTCGAGCTGAGCAGTCCGCCCACCGCCGCGATGACGCCGAACAGCATGGCCAGCCCCATCGTCGAGCGGAACCCCCTGGTGAGCTGCTGGCTGGTCGCCACCGGGATCACCATCAGCGCGCTGACCAGCAGCAACCCGACCACGCGCATGGCGATGACCACGGTCAGCGCGGCCGTGACGGCGATCAGCAGGCTGAGGAAGCGCACCGGCAGGCCACTGGCCCGGGCCATCTCCTCGTCCTGGCAGAGCACGAACAGCTCCCGGCCGAAGATCACGACCACCGCGATCACCGCGACGGCCAGCGCGCCGATGATCCAGATGTCCTCGGTGGTGACGCTGGCGATGGCGCCGAACAGGTAAGAGTTCAGCTTGGCGTTGCTGCCACCCGGCGCGATGCCCATGAGCATGACACCGCCCGCGATGCCGCCGTAGAACAGCAGCGCCAGAGCCACGTCGCCGCTGGTACGCCCGCGCGCCCGGACCAGCTCGATGGCCACCGCGCCGATGACCGACACGGCCACGGCCGTGAGCACGGGCGCGGTGCCGGTCAGGAAGCCCAGCGCGACGCCGGTCAGCGCCACGTGCCCGATGCCGTCGCCGAGCAGGGCGAGTTTGCGCTGGACGATGAACGTGCCGACAGCGGGTGCGCAGAGCCCCACCAGCAGGGCGGCGATCAGCGCGAGCTGGAAGAACTGCTTGTCCAACAGCTCGATCATGACTCTCCCTGCCATCCGGAAAGGGGTCCCGCGGCAGCCTCGGCGGCGTGTGGGTGTACGTGTTCGTGTCCTGGCCGCGCGCAGTCGCCCTCGGGCCGCGGCGGCCTTCCGTCGTGCGCGATCCGGCCCTCGTGGACCACCACGCCGCGGGTGATGAGCGGCTCGAGCGGGCCGAGCTCGTGCGCGACGAGCACGATGGTCTTGCCGTTCAGCACCAGCGTGGCCAGCGTATCGGCGAGCAGTTGCTGGGTGTCGGCGTCGACACCCGCGGTGGGTTCGTCCATCACGTACGTGTCGGGCTCGCCCGCCAGCGCGCGGGCGATCAGCACCCGCTGCTGCTGGCCGCCGGACAGCGACTGCACCGGGTCGCCCGCCCGGTCGGACAGCCCGACGGCCTCGAGCGCGCTCGCCGCCGCCGCCTTGTCCTCGGGGCTGGTACGGCGCAGCCGGCTCTGCCTGGCGATGCGGCCGGAGGTCACGACCTCGCGGACCGTGGCGGGCACCCCGCCGCCGACGGCCAGGCGCTGCGGCACGTAGCCGATGCGCCACCACTCGCGGAACTTCGCCGGCGGCGAGCCGTACACCAGCGTCTGGCCGCCCGAGAGCGGGGTGAGGCCCAGCAGGGTGCGGACCAGGGTGGACTTGCCGGAGCCGTTGGCGCCCATGACGGCGACGACCTCCCCGGGGCAGACCGTGAGGTCGATGCCGCGCAGGATGTCCCGGCGGTCCAGGCTCACCCGGCCGCCGGTCATGGAGAAGGCGCTGTCGATCATGTCGTGCACCCCAATGCGCCCTGCAGGGTCTTCAGGTTGGCGCGCATGGCCGACAGGTAGTCGCCCGACGGCTTGCTCTCCAGCGGGTCGAGCACCGCCGTCTTCGCGCCGATCTCCTTGGCGAGCACCTCGGCGACCTTGGGGCTGACCAGGGATTCGGTGAAGATCGTGGTCGCCTTCTCGTCCTTGGCCAGCTTGGCGACCTCGGCGATGCGGGCGGGGGAGGGCTCGGTCTCCGGGTCGAGCGTGATGCCGATCTGCTTGAGGTGATAGCGGTCGGCCAGGTAGCCGAACGCCTCGTGGCTGGTGACCAGCGTCTTGGTCTCGCAGGTGGTCAGGCCCTTGGCGTACTCCTGGTCGAGTGTCCCCAGCGCGCCCGCCGTCTTGACCGCGCGGTCCCGGTAGCCCTGGGCGTGCGCGGGGTCGGTGGCGGCCAGCCGCTCGCCGAGCTTGGTGGCGACGGTGGCCAGGCGGGACGGGTCCAGCCAGAGGTGCGGGTCGTACCCGATGTCGTGGCCTTCTTCGTGCTCACTCGCGGGGAGGGTCTTGACGGCGGTGGCGGCGTCGAAGCTCTTGTCCTGGGCGACCGCGTCGTCCACGGCGGGCTGGACGCCCTTGATGTAGACGGTCAGCGCCGCGTCCTCGAGCTGGGCCACCTGGTGCGCGCCGAGCTCCAGGTCGTGCGGTTCGACGCCGGGGGCGGTCAGCACCGACACGTTCACGTCCGAGCCCCCGACCTGCTCGGTGAGCCACTGGAGCGGGTAGAAGGCGGCGATCACGGCGGGTTTGCCGTCCTTCGCCGTGTCTGCGGCGCCGGAGCCGGAGCAGGCGGCGGTCGTCAGGGTTATCGCGAGGATTGCAGCACTGATTCGGGGCGTTCGGGACATCACGCCACCGATTATGGGGAAAATGAAAATGATTGTCAAAATCTGTGGCTAAAACACTCCGAAACGGTCGGCCGCAAGGACCAGCAGGAATGCCAGCATCACGACCCGCAGCAGCCGCCCGCCTACGCCCAGCGACGGCCAGGACAGGTACGCCAGCCAGCCCACGAACGCCAGCACCGGCAGCAGCGCCACGCCGCCCAGCCAGTTGTTCACGGCGAACCCGGTCAGCAGGAGCACCACCAGCACGGCGGGCGCCGCCCACTTGGGCACCTGCGTGAACAGGAACGCCATCGGGGTCGCGCTGCGCTCCTCGACGGACTTGCGCAGGCCGGTCGCGCCGGGCGTGAAGAACTGCTCGCCGGCGGGAAGCGGTCGCCGGGGATTCTTGCGGCGGTTGTCGTTGGAGGCCACGGGCCGAGCCTAGCGCCGCCGGATTCGGCCGGCGGGTCCTGTCGGCCGCGTACCGGAATCGGGCGGTGGGTGCGAGCAGGCCGAGGGCCGGAATCGCCCAGCGGTGTGTAATCGTCTGACATCCTGGTGTGCGTGCTCGCCGTAATCCGTTACACCGTCCCAGAGTCCCAGTCCCAAGACTTCGTCAAGCAAGGCCATGTCATCCTGCAGACACTGGCCGACCAGCCCGGATTCCTGCGCGGCCGGTTGGCCCGCTCGGTCGACGAGCCCAATCTGTGGGCGCTGGTCAGCGAGTGGGAGGGCGCCGGATTTTACCGGAGGGCCCTGTCCGCGGCGCGGATGGCGATGTATCCCCTGATGATCCTCATGGTCAACGAACCGAGTGCGTTCGAGGACGTTTACCTACAAGACGGAGAGTAGAAATACTCGCGCGCGAGGGCGCCCGGGCGTCCCCTAAGCTGGGAGCTCATCCAATTTCCCTCGCCGACCTCCAGCCGGAAAGAGACGCAACCAAATGGCACGACGCACAGACGTCATGGACACGATCGTCAGCCTCGCCAAACGCCGCGGGCTCGTTTACCCGTCGAGCGAGATCTACGGCGGACTGCGCGCGTCGTGGGACTACGGTCCCTTGGGCGTCGAGCTGAAGAACAACGTCAAGCGGCAGTGGTGGCTGTCGATGGTCCAGTCGCGCGACGACGTGGTGGGCCTCGACTCCTGCGTCATCCTGGCCCGCGAGGTCTGGCAGGCCAGCGGCCACGTGGAGACCTTCACCGACCCGCTGACCGAGTGCCAGTCGTGCCACAAGCGCTACCGCGCCGACCACCTCCTTGAGGCGTACGAGGAGAAGAACGGCAAGTCGCCCGAGAACGGCCTGGCCGACATCACCTGCCCCAACTGCGGCAACAAGGGCGCCTTCACCGACCCGAAGCAGTTCAGCGGCCTGCTCAAGACCTACCTCGGCCCGGTCGAGGACGAGTCCGGCCTGGCCTACCTGCGCCCGGAGACCGCGCAGGGCATCTTCATCAACTACCTCAACGTGCAGCAGTCGGCGCGTAAGAAGATCCCGTTCGGCATCGGCCAGGTCGGCAAGTCGTTCCGCAACGAGATCACGCCGGGCAACTTCATCTTCCGCACCCGCGAGTTCGAGCAGATGGAGATGGAGTTCTTCGTCAAGCCGGGCAGCGACGAGGAGTGGCACCAATACTGGATCGACGAGCGCTTCCGCTGGTACTCCGATCTGGGCATCAACAAGGACAACCTCCGGCTCTACGAGCACCCCAAGGAGAAGCTGTCCCACTACTCCAAGCGCACGGTCGACGTCGAATACCGCTTCAACTTCGCCGGTGGCGAGTGGGGCGAGCTCGAAGGCATCGCCAACCGCACCGACTTCGACCTGACCGCCCACTCCAAGGCGTCGGGCGTCGACCTGAGCTTCTTCGAGCAGGACACGGGCGAGCGCTACGTGCCCTACGTCATCGAGCCGGCGGCGGGTGTCGACCGGGCCACGCTGACGTTCCTGCTCGACGCCTACACCGAGGACGAGGCGCCCAACGCCAAGGGCGTCATGGAGAAGCGCACGGTCATGCGGCTCGACCACCGGCTCGCCCCGGTCAAGGCCGCGGTGCTGCCGCTGTCACGCAACGCCGACCTGTCGCCGAAGGCCCGCGACCTGGCGGCGCAGCTGCGCCGGCGGTGGAACGTCGAATTCGACGACGCGGGCGCGATCGGCCGGCGCTACCGGCGCCAGGACGAGATCGGCACGCCGTTCTGCATCACGGTCGACTTCGACACCCTTGAGGACCAGGCGGTCACGATCCGCGAGCGCGACTCGATGGCCCAGCAGCGCATCTCCCTCGACGCCGTGGACGGCTATCTCCGTCAGCATCTAAACGACTAGTTTTCTATTTTACGGCCAGCATGGGCCAGCCCCACCCTCCGCACGGGGCTGGCGTCTGTCCAGGGGCACGCTCCTGCGGTTTACGGGGCTGGGCGCCGTGACGTGCGCACTCTTGACCCCGTTCGCGGTCTTTCGAGACCGTGGACGGGGTCGATGCCGTTATGCCCGAGGCGCCGCGGGGCCGTCCACCGGAGTGTCGCGGGGCCGTCCACCAGGGTGCCGCGGGCCGGCCGTTCGCCAGGGCCGGGTGTCGCGGGCCGTTCGTCAGGGTCAGGACAGGTGTTCCCCGAACCAGTCCAGGACCCGTTGGTACGCCTGCGCGGCGACCTGCGCGTTGTACCGCGGGCCAGTGTCGTTGAAGAAGGCGTGGTTCACGCCCGGGAACGTCACGATCTCGTGGGGGAGCCCCGCCTTCTCCAGGGCGGCCTTGGCGGCATCTCTGCTGGCGTTGACGCGGTTGTCCTGTTCCGCGTAGATGGCCAGGACTGCGGCCTTGGTGCCCGTGAAGTCGGCGTGGTCGGGCAGTGGGCCGTAGAAGGGCGCGGCGGCGGCCAGGCGTGGTTCGGCCGATGAGAGCAGGAGCCACGTCATGCCGCCGCCGAAGCAGAAGCCGATCATGCCGAGCTTCGCTCCTTTCGCGCGCTTTG
Organism: Nonomuraea sp. NEAU-A123; assembly: GCF_018603905.1. Classification (GTDB taxonomy): domain Bacteria; phylum Actinomycetota; class Actinomycetes; order Streptosporangiales; family Streptosporangiaceae; genus Nonomuraea. Next base: position 248,446 of record NZ_JAHFZZ010000008.1, on the reverse strand, counting down.
CCAGCTCGCCCAGCCCCGCCTTCATGTCGGCGACGAAGCGTTCGGGCGCGATCTCGCCCAGCTTGGCGGTGGCCTGTGCGGTGTCGGCGAACGAGGCGGTGCCGCCTTCACGTGATAGCAGGTCAATCGCCAGGGCCGAGTAGCCGCTCGCGGCGAGGCGGCCGGCCACCGAGCGGATGTGGTCGGTGAGGCCGCGGTTCTCGTGGATGACCAGGACGGCGCCCTTCGGATTCGCCGCGGCGGCCCAGGCGCCCTGCAGCGTCGTCCCCTCGGGGCCGGGAAAGGTGATCGCCTGCGTGGGCAGGGGCGACGGGCCGGCCGGGGAGGCGGACGCGGCCGGGGTGCCTGCGGGACCGGAGGAGGCCGCCGGAGTGGCGGCACCGGACGAGGTCCCCCGTGTGGAGGCACCGGAGGAGGTCGCCGGTGTGCCGCGGCCAGGCTCCGGTGGTGTGCCGCAGGCGGTGAGCAGGGCGCTGGCGGCGGATAGGCCGATGCCGAGGAGGCCCAGTCGGCGCAGCGCTTCGCGGCGTGGGATGAGGCCGTCCGCGTGGTCTATGGCCACCTCTTCTGCGAGGTAGCGCTGGATAGGCGTCATGTCGGGAGATGTACCCCTCTCCACCGAAAGGCTGGGCAAAGGATTCAGCGGCGGGCGCGACTTCTGCACGCGGCCAGGGTGATGGCGTACACGATCGGAGGCAGGACGAAGATCGCGATGCGCAGGCCGTACACGATCCAGGCGTAGGTCTCGTGCGGTGCCGTGAGGAGTGGCGTCGGCGCGTTCGGGTCCGGCGGGGTCTCCGAGACCCACGTTCCGGCCCACAGCACCGTGAAGAACGTGATCACCGCAGCGCCGAGCGCGGTGCGGACGGGGGCGTGCGAGGGGCGGTCCAGCAGGTTGTGCACGCGGCGATCCTTGGTGAAGCGGCGTTCCAGGAACGGGTAGAGGAACAGGACCGTGAAGAAGGCCGCCAGGACCAGCACCGGGATCCAGAGACCGACCTGCAGGTGGTAGCCGCCGACGGTGATCACCCATGGCGGCATCAGGCGTAGCGCGCCTTCCAGAACGCCGTAATACCAGAACGGCTGGGCCGACGGTGGCCAGCCGCCGGGCTGGTACGGCCCGTGCTCCCACACCGGGTTGACTAGGACGAAGGTGGCCAGCAGCGCCACGACGGCCATCGTGAACATCGTGGTGGCGGCGTTCTTGACGGCGAAGTAGGGGAAGAAGGGGCCGCCCGTGACCCGCTTCTCGTCCGAGGCCGGGGTGCGGTGCTCGGTGTGCTTCTGCCGCCAGGTCAGGACGATCCCGTGCAGCGGTATGAGCGCCAGCAGGATGCCCGGCACCAGCAGCACGTGCGTCACGAAGATGCGCGGGATGACCTGGCCGGGGAAGTCGCCGTTGAAGATGAGCGCCGACAGGTAGCCGCCGACGAGCGGGATCGACAGCAGCAGGCCCTGCGCCTCCCGCAGGCCGGTCATGGCGAGTTGGTCGGCGGGCAGCGAGACGCCCAGGAACGACTCGAAGAGCGCCAGCGCGAACAGCACCACGCCGGTCATCCAGCTCAGCTCGCGCGGCTTGCGGAAGGCGGCGGTGAAGAAGACGCGGAACAGGTGGGCCACGATCGACAGCACGAAGATCGTCGCCGCCCAGTGGTGCATCTGGCGGATCAGCAGGCCGCCTCTGATGTCCAGGCTGATCTCGCGCACCGACTCGAAGGCCACGTCGGGGTTGGGTTTGTAGAAGAAGGTCAAGAAGGTGCCCGTCAGGACGAGCAGGACGAACGAGTACAGGGCGAACTCGCCGAGCAGGAACGACCAGTGGCTCGGGAAGAGCTTGCGGAGGTTCGGGCCGAGCCAGCGGGCCAGGCCGAGGCGTTCGTCCAGGAAACTCGCGGAGCCCTGCGCGGCTTTGGCCGATCCGGCGACCAGGCGGGCGGGACGCTGTGGCTTGGTAGGAGTGGCCATCGGGCGCCTCCTGCTAGACGGTGATCCGATTGTATCATCCGGATCTTTCAAGAATTGGTTTATACCAATTGGTATAAACCAATTTCTGGCCAAACAGAATATTAATTGGATTAGACCGGTTATGTGCCCTTCACCAGGTGAAACGTTGACTTAACGGGTGAGTGCAGTTTCATCATGATTATCGCCGGTAGAGTCCGGAGCAGAGGCGTTGATTGGAGCTGTGGTGGCCAAGTACGTTTACGACTTCACCGAGGGCAACAAGGATCTCAAGGATCTTCTCGGAGGCAAGGGAGCCAACCTTGCCGAAATGACCAATCTCGGACTGCCTGTCCCTCCCGGGTTCACGATCACCTCCGAGGCGTGCCGCCACTACCTGGCCGAGGGCGCGGTCCCCGACGGCCTGGAGCGGGAGGTGGCCGAGCACCTGCACGCGATGGAAGAGCGGATGGGCAAGACGCTCGGCCAGGCCGACGACCCGCTGCTCGTCAGCGTCCGCTCGGGCGCCAAGTTCTCGATGCCGGGAATGATGGAGACCGTCCTCAACATCGGGCTGAACGACGAGTCCGTGCACGGCCTGGCCAAGCAGGCCGGCGGCAACGACCGCTTCGCCTGGGACTCCTACCGCAGGCTCATCCAGATGTTCGGCAAGACCGTGCTCGACATCGACGGCGAGCTGTTCGAGCACGCGCTCGAGACGCTGAAGGGCGACCGGCAGGACACCGACCTCGACGCGGGCGAGCTGCAGGGCCTGGTCGAGACGTTCAAGGGCATCGTGCGCGACCAGACCGGCAAGGACTTCCCGGCCGACCCGCGCGAGCAGATGCGGCTGGCCGTCATGGCCGTCTTCGACTCGTGGAACGCCCCGCGCGCCATCCTCTACCGCCGCCAGGAACGCATCCCCGCCGACCTCGGCACCGCGGTCAACATCGTGGCCATGGTCTTCGGCAACGTCGGCAACGACTCGGGCACCGGCGTCGCCTTCACCCGCGACCCCGGCTCCGGGCAGCAGGGCATCTACGGCGACTACCTGCAGAACGCCCAGGGCGAGGACGTCGTCGCCGGCATCCGCAACACGATCCCGCTCCAGGAGCTGGAACGCCTCGACAAGAGCTCGTACGACGAGCTCCTGCGGATCATGGAGACGCTGGAGAACCACTACCGCGACCTGTGCGACATCGAGTTCACGATCGAGCGCGGCAAGCTCTGGATGCTGCAGACCAGAGTCGGCAAGCGCACCGCGGGCGCCGCGTTCTGCATCGCCACCCAGCTCGTCGACCAGGGCCTCATCACGCTCGACGAGGCCGTCACGCGGGTGACGGGCGACCAACTGGCGCAGCTGATGTTCCCGCGCTTCGACTCGGGCACCGAGAAGAAGAAGATCGCCAAGGGCATGAACGCCTCGCCGGGAGCCGCCGTCGGCAAGGTCGTGTTCTCGTCCGAGCGCGCCGTCGAGCTGGCCGACCAGGGCGAGGACGTCATCCTGGTGCGCCGCGAGACCAATCCGGACGACCTGTCCGGGATGATCGCCGCGCGCGGCATCCTGACCAGCCGCGGCGGCAAGACCTCGCACGCCGCCGTGGTCGCCCGCGGCATGGGCAAGACCTGCGTCTGCGGCGCCGAGGAGCTGGAGGTGTCGATCGCCGAGCGCAGGTTCACCGCGCCGGGCGACGTCGTGGTGCACGAGGGCGACGTCATCTCCATCGACGGCACGACCGGCGAGGTCTTCCTCGGCGAGGTGCCCGTGGTGGACTCGGCCGTGGTCGAGTACTTCGAGGGCCGGGAGCCCGACGACGACCTGGTCCGGGCCGTGGACCGGATCATGCGGCGGGCCGACGAGGTGCGCCGGCTGGGCGTGCGGGCCAACGCCGACACCGCCGACGACGCGGCCAGGGCGCGCCGCTTCGGCGGCGAGGGGATCGGGCTGTGCCGTACCGAGCACATGTTCCTGGGCGAGCGCCGGCAGCTCGTCGAGGACCTGGTGCTGGCGTCGGGCGACGAGCAGCGCCAGGCGGCGCTGGACGCGCTGGAGCCGCTCCAGAAGGCGGACTTCGTCGAGATATTTCGGGCTATGGACGGTCAGCCGGTGACCGTGCGGCTCATCGACCCGCCCCTGCACGAGTTCCTGCCCGACATCGTGGACCTGTCGGTCAAGGCGGCGACCGGCGAGACCTCGGAGAAGCAGCGCGACCTGCTGGCCGCCGTCAAGCGGCTGCATGAGGAGAACCCCATGCTCGGCCTGCGCGGCGTACGGCTCGGGCTGGTCATTCCCGGCCTGTTCGCCATGCAGGTACGCGCCATCGCCCAGGCGGCCAAGGAGGTGCCGGGAGCCAAGCCGGAGATCATGATCCCGCTCGTCGCCGCCGTACAGGAGCTGGAGGCCGTCCGCGAGGAGGCCGCCGGGATTCTCGCGGAGCTCGGCGTCGACGCCCTGGTCGGCACCATGATCGAGACGCCCAGGGCGGCGCTCACCGCGGGGCAGGTCGCCGAGGCCGCCCAGTTCTTCTCCTTCGGCACCAACGACCTGACCCAGATGACCTGGGGCTTCTCCCGTGACGACGTCGAGGCGGCGTTCTTCTCGCGCTACCTGGAGCTGGGCATCTTCGGCGTCTCCCCGTTCGAGACCCTCGACCGTGACGGCGTCGGCCGGCTGGTCAGGATCGCGGTCGAGGAGGGCCGCAAGGCGCGCCCGGACCTCAAGCTCGGGATCTGCGGCGAGCACGGCGGCGATCCCGACTCGGTGCATTTCTGCCACGAGGCCGGGCTCGACTACGTCTCCTGCTCGCCGTTCCGCATCCCGGTCGCCCGCCTGGAGGCCGGCCGCGCGGCCCTGGCGGAGTGCGACTCGGACACCCGCTAGACGCCCGAGGGCGCCTTGCTCCCTCGCTAGACGGTCGTCTCGGCCTGCTCCAGCGTGGCAGGCACGTAGTCGTGACGCATGCCCAGGTCGCCCAGCCACTTCCGGAGTCCGGGAACGGCGGACGGGTTGGCCGCGACCTGGGCCGCGTACTCCGACAGCGCCACCTCCTCGCCGTCGTCGAACAGCAGCCGCGCCGGGCCCGCCCACGACAGTGTCCACCGGGCCTGGCCGTGCTGGATCAGCACCGCCTCCAGGGCCTGCCCGAGCACTCCGGCCAGCAGCGTCTCCGACGCGTTCCAGCCCAGCTCGCGCAGCTTCTCCTCCAGCTCGGGCCGCCGGTCTCTGGCGATCACCTCGAAGGCCGCGTCGAGGTACGGCCGGGCGGCGCCCAGCACCCGCTGCCCGGCCAGCGCCAGGTCGTTCAGCGCCTCGGCGTTGCGGGCCGCGTACATGCCCTGGGAGATCAGATCCTCCCACGACACCGGCCGCAGCCCCGTGAGCGCCTCCGGCGTCCACATGGACTGCTCGACCGCCTGCACCGCCACGTTCGCGTCACGGAGCATGGTGAGGGCCGAGCGGGGGTCGGGGACGTGCTCGGGCTCGGGCAGTAGCTCGATGGCCGCCAGCCGCTCGCTCAGGCTCGGGTGCGAGTCGTAGAGGGAGGTCTCCTCCGGCTGTTCGCTCAGCTCGGCCACCTCGGCCTGCCTGGCCGGGTCGCTCATCAGCGCGTGGAACCCGCCGAACACGGCCGCGGGCCGGTTGCCGCCCGCGCCGGTCATCGACAGGTAGTTGGCGGCGTAGATGTCCCAGGCGGCCGCCGTGCCGTGGATCTTGCGCAGCGCCTCCGACATCGCCTGGCGACCGCCGATGCCCACCGCGAACTGGTCGGCCTCCAGCTCCTGCTTGCGCGACACGCCCTGGGAGACGAGCAGGTAGAGCTTGGCGTAGTAGGTGAACAGGCGCTGGATGAACGGGTGGTTGCCGAGCCCCTGAACGGTCGCGATCAGCGACACCCGTCCTCGGTAGACCGGCGCGCCCAGGCGGGTGTGGGCGCCGCTGTAGTGGCCCAGCTCGTGGCCGAGCACCGCGCGCATCTCGTCGACCGTGAGGGTCTGCAGCAGCGGCAGCCCGATGTACATGCGCCGCCTGGTGGCCTTCATGCCGAGGAAGCGGGTGTCCTCCGACACGGCCGCGTTGACCTCGGGCACCAGGCGGATCTCGTCGGGTGGCGCCGTACGGACGCGCTGGGACAGGTCTTCGACCACCTGCCAGAGCGCGGGTTCGTGCTCGCGGGTGACCAGCACGCCCGGCTGCTCGCCGTCCTTGCGGCGGCTGACCATGATCAGGGCGCGTACGAGCGCGCCCGCCGCCAAGGTCAGCACGACCGCGAACTTGAGCGCGTTGACATGGAAATCGACCAGCAGCAGCACGTCGAAGAAGACGGCCGCCGCCAGGATGAGGCCGACGAGCACGTAAAAACCGGCGAGCAGGCCGAAGGCCAGCACCGCCCGGAACGCAGTGGTCATGGAGGAGGGCTCCCGGGGAAGGGGGTTCTCGCGAGGGTTGACACTAGCGGAGACCGGAAACTGGATAAAATCACAGCTCTTATGGCCCGCTACGACGAGCACGACCAGGCACGCTGGGTGCCGGAACCTCCCGGCAACCCGGAGCGGAGCGCGTTCGAACGCGACCGCGCCAGAGTTCTGCACAGCTCCGCGCTGCGCAGACTGGCCGCCAAGACGCAGGTGGTGGGGCCCGGCGAGACCCTGGGGGGCGGCCAGCACATCCCGCGCACCCGGCTCACCCACTCGCTCGAATGCGCCCAGGTCGGCAGGGAGATGGGCGCGACGCTCGGCGTCGACCCCGACCTGGTGGAGACGGCCTGCCTGGCGCACGACCTGGGGCATCCGCCGTTCGGCCACAACGGCGAGGTGGTGCTCAACCAGTTGTCCACCTCGTGCGGCGGCTTCGAGGGCAACGCGCAGAGCCTGCGCCTGCTCACCCGGCTGGAGGCCAAGGTCCTCACGGAGGACGGCGGCAGCGCCGGGCTCAACCTCACCAGGGCCGCGCTCGACGCCTCCATCAAATACCCGTGGACCTGCGACAGGTCGCCGAAGTTCGGGGTCTACGACGACGACCTGCCGGTCTTCGCGTGGATCAGGGACGGCGCGCCCGAAGGCCGGGTCAGCTTCGAGGCGCAGATCATGGACTGGGCCGACGACGTCGCCTACTCCGTCCATGACCTGGAGGACGCGCTGCACTCCGGCCACGTCACGCCCGAGGCGCTCCAGTCGGCCGGCGAGCGCCGCCAGGTCTGCGAGACCGCCCGCACCTGGTACGCGCCCGGCGCCGACCTCGCCGAGCTCGAAGCCGTCTTCGCCGGGCTGCTCGCCACCCCGCTCTGGCCGCGCCGCTTCGAGGCCACCTTCGCCGACCTGGCCGGGCTCAAGGCGCTGACGAGCGGCCTCATCGGCCGCTTCTGCCAATCTGCCCAGACCGCCACCAAGGACGCGTACGCCTCGCGGCACCGCGCGGAGCTCGTCGTGCCGACGGCCACCCGGCTGGAGTGCGCGCTGCTCAAGGGCATCACCGCCCACTACGTGATGACCACCGAAGACCACCACGCCAACCAGGCCAGGCAGCGCGAGCTCATCTCCGAGCTGGCCTCCCTGATCACGCTCGGCGCGCCCGCCACCCTGGAGCCCGCCTTCCGGCCCTCCTACCTCGGCGCGCCCAACGACGCCGCTCGCGTCCGGGTGGTCATCGACCAGATCGCCTCCCTGACCGACACGTCGGCCATCGCCTGGCACAAGCGTCTTTCCCGATGACCCCCGTCGGGCGGATACTGCGCCCATGGCTACATATGTGATCGTCGGCGCGGGCCTGGCGGGGGCCAAGGCGGCGCAGACGTTGCGCGAAGAAGGCTCAGGCGATGAGATCGTCCTGATCGGCGCGGAGCCCGAACGCCCTTACGAGAGACCGCCCCTGTCGAAGGAATACCTGCTGGGCAAGAGCGAGCGGGAGAAGATCTTCGTCCACGGCGCCGACTGGTACGCCGACAACGACGTGGATCTCCGGACCGGCCTGCGGGTCACGCGCGTCGAGCTCGACGAGCACGCGGTCAGGTTCGCCGACGGCTCGAGCCAGCCGTACGACAAGCTGCTGATCGCGACGGGGGCGACGCCGAGGCGGCTGCCCGGCCCCGCCCTTTACCTGCGCACGGTCGGGGACAGCGAGGCGCTCAAGGCCCGCTTCGCCGACGCCGAGCGGGTGATCGTCGTCGGCGCGGGCTGGATCGGCCTGGAGACCGCCGCGGCCGCCCGCAAGGCCGGGTGCGAGGTCACGATCGTCGAACCCGACCCCACGCCGCTGTACCGGCCGCTCGGGCCCGAACTCGGCGAGGTCTTCGCCCGGCTGCACCGGCGCAACGGAGTCGACCTGCGCCCCGGTACCGGCGCCGCGGAGATCACCGAGACCGGCGTGCGGCTCAGCTCCGGCGAGCGCCTGACCGCCGACCTGGTGGTCGTCGGCATCGGCGCGGCGCCCGAGGTCGGCCTGGCCCGCGACGCCGGTCTGGAGGTCGGCAGCGGCATCCTGACGGACGCCGCCCTGCGCACCTCGCATCCCGACGTGTTCGCCGCGGGCGACGTCGCCGAGGCCTTCCACCCGCTGTACGGCCGGCGCATCCGGGTCGAACACTGGGCCAACGCGCTCAACGGCGGCCCCGTGGCGGCCCGGTCCATGCTGGGCCAGGACGTCACCTACGACCGCCTGCCGTACTTCTACACCGACCAGTACGACCTGGGCATGGAGTTCAACGGTGACATCCAGGGCTACGACGACGTTGTCTACCGGGGTTCGGTCCCCGATCAGGAGTTCGTCGCCTACTGGCTGCGCGAGGGCAAGGTCGTCGCCGGCATGAACGTCAACATCTGGGATGTCACCGGCGAGATCAAGGAACTCATCCGCTCCGGTGTGACCGTGGACCCGAAGGAGCTCACGTCGAATCGGTGATGATGATCGGGGTCTGAGACGGCTTGGCGCCGGTCTTCTTCTTTTTCTTCTTGGTGGTGGCGGTGGGTTCCGGCGCCTGCTTCGACGCGCACTGGACCGAGCAGGGCGGCGTCTCGCCCACCTTGCCGCGCAGCTTTAGCGTCTCCTCCTTCGGAGACAGCGTCTTGTTGCCGGACTGCCAGGCGTCGAGGTAGCCCCAGGGGTTCACCATGCCCCGGCGCACCCACCAGTAGGCGGGGCCGGTCTTCCAGGAGATCGCGAAGTACAGGTTCGGGGCGGTGGTGCCGGCGTTGCCGGAGTTGCCGACCCGGCCGAGCGTCTGCCCGACCTTCACCTTCACGCCCGGCTTGAGGCCGTCGGCCACGGTGTCGAGATGGCCGCCGAGGTAGCGGACGCCGTCTTCGCCGATGATCGTGACGTAGCGGCCCTCACGGGCGGCGCCCACGTCGGTGGCGGACGACCACCTGTTCAGGGTGTTGACCTCGTCGACCACTCCGTCGACGGGCGACACGAAGGCGCATCCCTTGGCCGCCCAGATCGTCGTCTTTGGGAGTACGAGGAGCTTGCGCTCGTAGGTCGTCCGGCAGCCCTGGACGGGGAAGGTGTAGGAGTACTTCGACACCTTCGGTGGCGGGATCTTGGTCGGATCCTCGCCCTTGGGCGGTGTCTCGGCCGACTGAGGGTCGGCCGACGGGATGGTGGCGGTGACGGACGGGCTGGCGCTCGCCGTGGTCGTGGTGGGTGACTGCGCGCTGACGCCCGCCACTCCGGTGGCCTGCGAGCACGCGCTCGCCAGAAGCGCGGCGCCCGCTAAGGCCGCCCATCGTCCGAGATGCCCCGCTCGCATGATCTCCACCCGTGTCGACGTTTCCACCGCTCCACCGCAAACATTTACCTTTGTAGCCGACCGGGGAAGTGCTACCGACATATTTCCCCCTTTCGCGACTCGACGGTGACATCCCCTTACCGCCAGGTCACCGTCACCTCACGGAGGGCAGTCATGAGCCCGGGTGGGGCCGGTTGTCGTAGCACGGGAATAGACTCACCGGCGTGGCTGGCCGGATCCGTGACGTCGACATCGCGCTCGTTCGTGAGCGATCGCCCATCGCCGATGTGATCGGCGAGCACATCCAGTTGCGCAACGCGGGGGGCGGCAACCTCAAGGGGTTGTGCCCGTTCCACGATGAGAAGAGCCCGTCCTTCAACGTGACGCCCGAGCGCGGCATGTACTTCTGCTTCGGCTGTAGCGAGGGCGGCGACGTCATCACGTTCGTCGAGAAGATCGAGCATCTGACGTTCGGCGAGGCGGTCGAGCGGCTGGCGCAGCGGGCCGGCATCCAGTTGCAGTACGAGCAGGGCGGCTACGTGCCGCGGCGCGACCACGGCGAGCGGGCCCGGCTGATCGAGGCGCACAAGGCCGCCGCCGAGTTCTACGTCGACAAGCTGCTCGGCCCGGACGCCGCGCCCGGGCGGCGGTTCCTGTCGGAGCGGGGGTTCGAGCGGGCCGACGCCGAGATGTTCGGCGTGGGTTACGCGCCCAACGAGTGGGAGGCGCTGGCTCGGCATCTCATGGGGCGCGGCTTCACCGCCGAGGAGATCGTCAAGGGCGGGCTGGCCAAGGAGGGGCGGCGCGGGCCGATCGACCGGTTCCGCGGGCGGCTGATCTGGCCGATCCGTGATGCGACGGGCGACGTGATCGGGTTCGGGGCGCGCAAGCTGCTCGACTCCGATGACGGGCCGAAATATCTCAACACCCCTGATTCCCCGCTCTACAAGAAGAGCCAGGTGCTCTACGGCATCGACCTGGCCAAGCGGGAGATCTCCAAGCGGTCCCAGGCGGTGATCGTCGAGGGTTACACCGACGTCATGTCCTGCCACCTGGCGGGGGTGCCGACGGCGGTCGCCACCTGCGGCACGTCGTTCGGCGAGGAGCACATCAAGATCCTGCGGCGCTTCCTGCTCGACCAGGCGGAGTTCCGCGGCGAGGTGATCTTCACCTTCGACGGCGACGCGGCCGGGCAGAAGGCGGCGCTGCGGGCGTTCGCCGACGAGCAGAAGTTCGTCACCCAGACCTACGTGGCCGTGCAGCCCGACGGGCTCGACCCGTGCGACCTGCGCGTCAAGCAGGGCGACGCGGCCGTGCGCGACCTGATCGCCAGCCGCGAGCCGCTGTTCCAGTTCGCCATCCGCAGCACGATCAGCCGCTACGACCTGCGCAGCAACGAAGGCAAGATCGCCGCGCTCGACGCGGCGGCGCCGATCGTGGCCGCGATCAAGGACGTCGGCCTGCGCAAGCGCTACGCGATCGACCTCGACCGGTGGCTCGGCTTCATGGACGAGCGGTTCGTCATGCAGCGCATCTCCGAGGTCGGCGGGGCCCAGCAGGGCCGCCCGCGGCGGGCGCCGAAGGCCGCGCCCGTCGACCCCAACGTGCGGGTCGAGGGTGAGCTGCTCAAACTGGCCATCCAGCGGCCCGCGCTGCTCGGCCCCCGCTTCGACGCGCTCGACCCGCGGGCGTTCACCGCGCCCGACCACGTCCTCGTGCACCAGGTGATCACCGCGGCGGGGGGCGCCGCGTCGGCCGGCCACGGCGGCCGGGAGTGGGTCGACCGGCTCCTGGAGCACTGTCTCGACGACGTGACGCGGGTGCTGGTGACCCGGTTCGCGGTCGAGGCGATCCGGGCCGACTCGCACACTGAGGAGCGCTACGGGGCGGCCATGCTGGCGGCGATCGAGGCCATCGCGGTCGATCGGGCGATCGCTCAGGTCAAGTCGCGCATCCAGCGGCTCAACCCGGTGGAGGAGCAGCAGGACTACAACCGGCTGTTCGGCGAATTGGTGGCGCTGGAGCAGCAGCGCAGGGTCCTCCGGGACCGGGCCGCGGGCAGCTGAGGAGTTTCGGCGGGGATGTGAGCACCCGCTTTGCTCACGGCGTCGGCGGATGAATGGGGCCTGTAACGGCTCGTTCAAGAGCTGCCGAGCAGAAGATGTCGGGAACTTGTTGAATCCAGCTGAGTGTGGCGGAATCCTTCATCCGCCATGCCGGACCTCGGAGTTAAGGGGCATCCGGGCAGGCTGCGCCATGCGACCGGCGACAACCCCGTACCGGACGCGTCTTACTCGACCGCGTAATTGACTTTACTTTCCTGATCAAAGTCCCGCTAAACCTTTAAGTGATCTCGTTTTGGTAAGGGTCACGGCCTTACCTTCGGTTACAAAAATGGGTCTGCCATTTTACGGAACCAATACTGCAGACTGTGTCCCGTGGGTGCATCGGTACTGCCAAGTGGACCGCCATCCGTAGATCAAGTGGCGGACCTCGTCGCGAAGGGAAGGGAGCGCGGAAGCGTAACCGTCGATGACGTCGCAGCCGCGCTTGACCGCTCAGAGCTCCCGTCCGACGCGTTGGAACGCGTCGTGCGGATGCTCGCCGAGAACGGCGTGGAGGTTCTCGAACCCCAGGGAGAGGAAGAGACCACCCGCGCCGACGAGGAAGACGTAGGCAAGCGGGCGCCGACCAGCGATCTTGTCCGTATATATCTGCGGGAGATCGGCCGGGTGCCGCTGCTCACAGCCGAAGAGGAGGTGGAGCTCGCCAAGTCGATCGAAGCCGGGCTGTTCGCCGAGGACAAGCTGGCCAGTGGAGTCTCGCGTCTGGCCTTCCCTGAGTTCAGGGAGCTCGTCTGGCAGGGAACCCGGGCGAAACAGCGCCTCATCGAGGCGAATCTCAGGCTCGTCGTCTCGATCGCCAAACGTTATGTGGGTCGTGGAATGCTCTTCCTGGACCTCATCCAGGAAGGCAACCTCGGGCTCATCCGCGCGGTCGAGAAGTTCGACTACACCAAGGGATACAAGTTCTCCACTTACGCCACGTGGTGGATCCGGCAGGCGATCACGCGGGCGATAGCCGACCAGGCGCGCACCATTCGCATTCCGGTGCACATGGTGGAGACGATCAACAAGCTCGTCAGAGTGCAGCGACAGCTCCACCAGGATCTGGGCCGTGAGCCCGCGCCCGAGGAGATCGCCAAGGAGATGGATCTCCCGGTCGATCGTGTGGTGGAGATCCAGCGCATCGCCCAGGAGCCGGTGTCACTGCAGTCGCCGATCGGTGAGGAAGACTCCGATCTCGGCGACTTCATCGAGGACGCCGACGCGGTCGTGCCCATGGAGGCGGCAGCCTTCATCATGCTGCAGGACCAGCTCGACGACATCCTGGCGACGCTGTCGGACCGTGAGCAGCGCATCATCCAGCTCCGCTTCGGCCTGGCCGACGGGCATCCGCGCACGCTGGAGGAGGTGGGCAGGGAGTTCGGCGTCACCAGGGAGCGCATCCGGCAGATCGAGTCGAAGACGCTGGCCAAGCTCCGCCACCCGACCAGGGCGCAGATGCTCCGCGACTATCTGGATTGACTCTCGCGGCGAAGAACGGCGGGCCCGGGGTTCTCCCCGGGCCCGCCGTCTTTCATGAACAGCCCTCGAACTGCGGGACCGCGATGGTGCTGAGGTTCAGACCGGCCTTGCTGAACCACTTGTGCAGCAGCTTCGAGGCCGTCCCGTCCTGGTACATGGTGGTGATCGCCCGGTTGACCGCCTCGCAGCCCGCGACGTCGCCCTTGTGCATGCCGACCCCGGTCCGCTGTTCGTTGAACTGGGCGTTGACCAGGCGCAGCCCGCTGCCGTCCTTGATGGCCAGCCCGGCCAGGATGACGTCGTTGGTGGTGATCGCGTCCACCCGGCGGTCCTTGAGCGCCGCCAGGCAGGCCGCGTAGTCGCTCACCGGCACCACCGACGCGGCCACCTTGCGCTCCTCCACGACCCGCTGCGCGGCGTTCGAGCCCTTCACCTCGCAGATCTTGCGGCCCTTGAGGTCGCGGACGTTCCCGATCGACGACTCGTCCGGCCGCACCAGGATGTCCTGGTAGGAGATGTGGTACGGCCCGGCGAACAGGACCTTCGCCTTGCGGTCCTGACTGATCGTGTACGTGGCCAGCACGAGGTCGGCCTTACCGTTGAGCAGGACCTTCTCCCGGTCGGCCGCCAAGACCGGGATGAACTCGAACTCCTTGCCCAGCTTCTGGGCGATGTAGCGGGCCACGTCCACGTCGAAGCCCTCGAAGGTGCCGTCGGGCATGCGTGCGCCGACCGACGGCAGGTCGGTACGGACCCCGATGACGATCTTGTCCTTGGACTCGATCGACTCCGAGCCGCCCATGCCGCACCCCCCGGCGAGCAGTGCCGTCAGGGCCAGCACCGCGGGTAGCAGCCGCTTCATCGATACTCCTTGAGCCGTGGCCACACCCCGGCGATGACCAGCAGGCCGAGGCCGCCGATCGCGAACGGGAGCAGCCGCCACAGGTTGTCGAGCGCGCTCTCGCCGGCGTCCGTGGCCTGCTTGAACACGGCCTCATGCTGCTCGGCGAGGTTCAGCAGCGCCTTGTCGTAGGCGTCGAAGGACTCGCGGACCGTCCCCAGCCTGGCCGAGACGGCCTCACTGGCCTGACCACTGGCGGCGAGGGCGCGGAACTTGGCGTCGGCGTCCTGGAAGCGGGTGTACGCGTCGAGCGCCCGCTCGCCGTCGCTGCCGCCGAGTTCGGTGCCCAGCAGGCCGAGGAAGTGCTTGGCGCCCTGCGCCACCTTGGCCTGGTAGCCGTCGAGGTTGCCCGCCTCCAGGTAGATCACCGACTGCGACTTGTCGAGGAAGGTGTGCTCGTAGGTGTCGGCCCGGCCCTTGTCGAGCAGGAACCGGCTCTGGTCGCCGTGCAGGCTGTTGCTGATCGCGCGAGCCCTGGCCAGCGTGAGCACCGAGTCGAAGCCGTAGGCCTTGGCGATGCGCAGCTCTTGCAGGTCCCGGCCGAGCACGTTCACCCCGGCGACCAGCGCGACGATGGTCACGACTGTCGCGGCCAGCAGCGCCGGCCCGAACACCCGGCGGAAGCGCCGCGCCAGGAAGACCTGCAGCCAGATCAGGCAGCCCAGCGCCAGCAGCCCGGCCACGATCACCGCGAACCGTACGGCCGGCACCATGACGCTCTTCTCGTCATAGGTGCGCCGCACGATCGTGCCGCTCTCCAGCGTCAGGTTGTAGGCCTGGGGGAGCAGGACCAGCCGCATCAGGTCGGTGGCCTGCCGGTACACCTCGACCACCTTCTGCGGCGGCGGGCCGGCCGCGTGATCGGCCTGGGTGTCGAGCAGCAGCGCCTGCCCGGCCAGTCGCTCGTAGCGGCCGAGGCCGTCGAGCACGGACTGGACGGTCTGCCGCTCGGCGGGGTTGTCGCCGGACAGCTCGAACGCCTTCAGCAGCGCCTGGTTGGCCTCGGAGCGCCGCCGTTCGTACTGGGCGATGGCGGCCTGGCGCTGCGTGCCGTACTCCTTGCCCATCAGCAGCGCGTCGGCGACCTGCGCGTCCATGTCGCTCAGCCCGAGATACAGGCCGGCGGTGGCGACCACCTGCGGGCCCGCGTCGCGGCCGATCACCGTCAGCCCGTCGCGCGCGCTCGTGCTCCCGGCCGCCAGCGCGGCGAAGAGCAGCGCCAGGGAGGCCACCGTGATGCCGGAGATGACCCGGATCCGGCCCGGCACGCTCCGGCGCGCCGGAGCCGGGGTCCCCGGAGGGGCTTGCAGGGTCTGGACGGCGGTCATGGTGTGCCCTCGCGGATCGTGATGACGGTCCACGCGCCGAGGTGGATGCGGTCGCCCGCGCCCACCCGGACCGGCACGTTGACGCTGACCGGCTTGCCGTTCACCTGGGTGCCGTTGGCGGAGCCCGGGTCGACGAGCGTCCACGAGCCGTCGTGCTGGGCCAGCAGCACGGCGTGCAGGTGGGACACACCGGGGTCCTCCGGCGGCCCGGTCAGGTCGATCTCCGGCCGCAGGTCGCGGCCCCGGCTGCGGCGGCCGATGCGTACCTGCTCGCCCGACAGCGCGAAGGACCGCTCGGGACAGTACGGCGGGAAGGCGACGACGTGGGCGTCGGGGCCGCCCTCGGCGATCACCTGGTCGTAGTAGGCGCGGTCGGCGGCCGTGACCGCCTCCCAGCGGGCTCCGGACACGGGCGCCAGCGAGGGCGCGGTGCCGGAGTAGTCGTGGCCGCACACCTCGCAGAACTGCCCGGCACGCGGCGTCTGACAGACGGGACAGCTCTCCACCGCTGCCCCGGCCCCGGCCCCGGCGGGCGCGGCGGAGCCGGCCGGGCTGGTGGCCGCGGCCGGGGCCGCGGAGCCGGCCATCTGGAGGCCGCAGACGTCGCAGTATTCGTCGTCACCCGACGCGTGGCCCTGTGGGCAGGTCGCCATCAGCTGCCCTCCCCGTCCTTGCGCAGCCTGCTGGTACGCACGGAGCCCGTGTCGAGCTCGATGGCGTCGGCCTTGTCGACGTTCCTGCGCAGCCGGGCGGTGCCGGAGGCCGGATCCACCTCGACGACCTTGTCGAGCAGCCTGGCCGTGTCCTCGCGCCCCGAATCGACGGCGAGCTGTTTGGCCTTGGCCAGCCGGGCCGTCGCTTTGTCGACGTCGCCGGCCGCGCGGGCGCTCAGCCCGTCCTGGATCAGCTCGTGCAGCTCGGCCTGGCCGGTGTAGTGGGCGACCTTGCCGTTGATCCGGGTGGACTGGGCGAGGTCGTCGGTCCACTGGGCGAGCACGTTGCCGCTGGCGAAGACCTCCTGGGTGTCGGGGCGGAGCAGCTTCACCCAGCCCGCGCGGATCTCGCTGCCGATCTGGCCGGGCGGCACCTCGACGCACAGGTGGTACTCGCGGTCCTCGGTGCCCCACGAGCCGGTCGGGTAGTCGCCGGTCAGCGGGTTCACGTCGGTGCGCTTGCCGGTCAGGTCGAGCAGCGTGGGCGAGACCTGCTTGACCCACTTGAGCGTCGCCGTCTGCGGCACCCACACCCGCATCACCAGCTCGGCCACGGTCTTGCTCATCGAGGTCTGGGTGAGCTTGCGGAAGAAGTCGGCCAGGTCGCCCTGGTTCCTGACGAAGTCGAACGTGCCCAGCAGCGCCTCGGCGATCTTGCGCAGCTCGGCGGGCACCCAGTCGTCGCCGACGCCGAGGCTGTCGCAGACGAACGCGCCCTCGCAGCGGGCCAGCGCGGCCGCGAACACGTCGGCGCGCTCGTTGTTCTGGCCGTCGGTCATCAGGATGGCGTGCCTGATCGCGTTCGGATGGGCCGACAGCATCTGGGCGGCCAGTTGCAGCCACTGGCCGATCGAGGTGCCGCCGCCGGCGGAG
This sequence comes from Nonomuraea sp. NEAU-A123, assembly GCF_018603905.1. GTDB lineage: Bacteria > Actinomycetota > Actinomycetes > Streptosporangiales > Streptosporangiaceae > Nonomuraea. The sequence continues at coordinate 231,382 of NZ_JAHFZZ010000008.1, read as the reverse complement.
AGCTGGCCGATGGCCCGCTGCGCCTCGGCCCGGGTGGCCGCGTTGGCCCTGACCAGCTCGGGGCCGCGCGGGTAGACGACTTTGGCCCGGTCGGTTCCGGCGATCACCGCGAAGTGGACGCCGTCGCGCAGCGTCTGCACGGCCGTCGCGGCCGCCTGCCTGGCCTCCCGGATCTTGCCGCCGCTCATCGACCCGGACGTGTCGATGATGATCACTTCCGCGGCTTCGGCCGGGGCGGCGGCCGTGGTGGTGGTCACCTCGCCGGTGGAGTTGATCGTGAGGATGGCGTGCACCTCGCGCCCGTCGATCGGGAGGTACTTGTTCTGGTCGATGTGGAGGGTGAAGGTGGGCTGGTCACCCATGTGCGTCTCCTAGAGGGATCAGGACGATGGTCACGTTGTCTTGCCCGCCGGAGTCGAGCGCGTGCCGCAGCATCGCTCGGGCCATGTCCCGGGGGCTGCCGGTGGGCGGGAAGGTGTAGCCGTCGAGGTAGCGCCACAGGCCGTCGCTGCACACCAGCAGCAGGCCCGGGTGCTCCGGCTCCAGCACGCGGACGTGCGGGCGGACGTCGCCGTAGTCGGCGCCGAGCCAGGCGGTGATCTCGCCCGTGGGCGCGGCGTCGTCCTCGGTCAACTGGATGCCGGTCAGCCGGACGCCGGGCGGCGGGCCGGTCTCGGCGGGTCGGGTGCCGGCGGGCGGAAGTGTCCCGACCGGACGGGTGGCGGCGGTCGAATCGGCGTCGACCGGTGGGGTGGCGGCTGCCGGATCGGCGTCGACCGTTGCAGCGGGGTCGGCCGGTCGGATGCCGGCTGTCGGGTCGGCGTCGACCGGTTGGGTGTCGACGGTCGGATCTTTCGCGGCCGGTCGGACGCCGGGGGACAGCCAGTACGCGCGGGAGTCGCCCGCCCAGCCGAGCGTGATCCGGCCGCCTTCGACGACCGCCGAGACGTAGGTGCAGGCGGGGGCGTCGTCCACCGAGGTGGCCAGCTTGCCCACGGCCCGCCCGGCCAGGTTGAACGCCTCCTCGGCGGACAGGCCCCTGGCCAGAGCGGCGGAGGCCGTCTCCACGGCGACCGCCGACGCCTCGTCCGCGCGGGGCGAGCTGCCCACGCCGTCGCAGACCACAACGATGGTCTGCGTGTCCGTGGACAGCAGCGCCATCGCGTCCTCGTTGCGGCTGCGGCGCAGGCCCTTGTCGGTCACGCCCGCCGTGCCGTTGTCGAGCGCGAGCTCGGTGTGGTCCCGGCCGGTGGGCTGGCGCAGGCCGCACCGCTCGCAGTAGCCGTCCGCGTCCACAGCCGGGGCGCCGCAGGACGTACAGGAAGGTGCGCCGAGCGGATGACCGCACGCCTCGCAGAAGGCGTCACCGGTGAGCACAGGGGCCTCGCAGACCGGGCACCGCACGTCCGCCCGCGGGGCGGCGGTGTGGTCCATCACACCCACGTCCGGGGGCGGACGGCGTTGGCCTGGTCGACGAGGGCCTGACGCTCCTGGCGGGAGCTCGCGGCCACCGCCAGGCGGCGGAAGATGCCTTCCAGCCGCTTGCGTACGCCGGGTTCGGTGAACTCCGCGCCCGCCAGTTTCAGCCCGCCGGGCGGCTTGCCGCTGTCGAGCCAGGACAGCGCGCTCTCCAGCAGCTCGGCGATGAGCAGCTCGCGGCGGCGCGGGTCGAGGTGGGTGAGGTCGTCGAGGCGGTCGGCCGCGGCCGACAGCTCGTTCGGCTTGCCCGGGTCTGTGCCGGGCGCTCTGGCCACCGCGGCCACGACCGCGAGCTGCGCGGCCACCCGGTGGCTCGAGGTGACGGGCACCTCGTCGAGCACCCCGATCCGGCCCGCCCTGGCCAGCCCGAACGCGGCGCTCACGTAGGAGTGGTCGGTACGCCACACGCTCTCGTACCAGAGGACCGGGTTGTCGTTCATGCCCTCCAGCGCGAACGCCAGCCCCAGCTTGGGCGCGCACTCGCCGGGCAGCAGCGAGAAGCACTCGTCGAAGATCTGCGCCGCCCGGCCGGCCTGCCGCGCGGCCAGCAGGTGAACGGCCCGGTACCAGGTCACCCGCCAGTCGCCGGGCAGCGCCCGCTCGGCCTCGTCCAGCGCCTGGATCGCCTGGTCCGTGCCCTGCTCGGCGAGGAGCCGGGCCTTGGTCAGCAGCGTCTCGGGCGTCCGCGCCATCCCCTCGACCTGGCTGACCAGCACGTCGGGATCGCGGCCGACCAGGCCGGCCAGCGCGCCCGCCGCCGGGTCGGCGGGGTCCGCCAGCGGCACCGGCAGCGCGGCCGCCGCCTCCAGCGGGTCGAGCCCGTCGAACACCCGCCCGCGGTCGGCGGCCAGCGCCGCCCCCGCCGCGAGCCGCTCGGGCCCGAACATCGACGACTGCGCGGGGTACGGCACGCCGTCCGTCACCGCGCTGATCTCGCGCAGCACGCCGACGAGCTGTTCCTCCATCTCCTCCGCGCTCTGGAACCTGGCGGCGGGATCCGGCGCGGTCGCCCGGCGCAGCAGCCGCGCGAACGACTCGTTGCCGCAGTCCGCCGGCAGCGGGTTCTCCGCGCCGCCCTTGGCCGGGCTGAACGACGGGATGGTCAGGACCGCCAGCGTCCTGGCCACCGTGTACAGGTCGGAGGCGACGGACGAGGGCCGGGTGTCGAGCTCGGGCGCGTGGTAGCCGACCGTGGCCCAGGACGTGCCCGGCGGCGAGCCGACCCGCTGGACCGCGCCCAGGTCGATGAGCTTGAGCCGCCTGCCGACCCTGATCACGTTGGCCGGCTTGAGGTCGCAGTAGACCAGGCCCTGCTCGTGCAGGTAGCCGAACGCGCGCAGGATCTCCCGCCCGTACATCAGCGTCTCGCGCAGCGGCAACGGACCCTGGCGGCGCAGCTCGTGCAGCGACTGGCCGCCGACGTACTCCATGACGATGTAGCCGAGGCCGGCGGAGCGCTGGAAGTTGATGATCTTGACGATGTTCGGGTGGTCGACGGTGGTGAGGAACTTCCGCTCGGCCTCCGCGGCCGCCAGCGCTTCGGCGTCGGCGGTGTTCAGCAGGCCCTTGAGCACCACCCAGCGGCCGTCGAGGTTCTCGTCGGCGGCCAGGTAGATCCAGCCGAGGCCGCCGTGGGCCAGGCAGCCCAGCACCCGGTACTGGCCCGCCACCAGGTCGTCCTGGCCCAGCTTGGGGGTGAAGGAGAACTGGGTACGGCAGTGCGGGCAGAACCCGTCGGGCAGCCCGGCGCGTCCCTGCCTGGAGCGGCCGACCGGCTCGCCGCACGCCGGGTTGGCGCAGAACCGCTTCTCCTCCGGTACCTCGGGGTTGGCCATGATCGCGCTGGCCGGATCCCGGTAGGGCACCGACGGCAGGTCGGCCAGCTCGCCCAGCACGCCGGCCCGCGACCGGCTACTGCTCAGCGGGCCGGTCGTCGGCCGGCTCACCGGCCGGGTGTCAGGGGATGGCGTGGAGGCGGATGAGGGGGTGGAGACGGGTGCGGCGGCTGCCGCCGCGTGCCCGCACAGGTCGCAGTAGCCATCTTCGATCGTGCCCGTACAGCCTGGCTGGGCGCATCGGGTCATCGGCCACCTCCGTGGATCGCACGCTGGTACAGGTCGACGGCTTGTGCCGCCTTCGTCAGATCGCAGGGGGCGCTCCACAGCAGCAGCCGCGCCCGCTCGTACAGCCCGGTGGCGGCCGGGTCCTCCGCCAGGCCCTTGCGCACCGCCATCGCCTGGCACGCGCCGAGCAGCCCGCGCAGTTCGTCCCGTCTGCCGATCAGCCCGAACAGCGCCTTCGCCGTGGCCTGCGCCTGCTGGGCGGCCTGCTCGGCGCCCTGCTCCAGCGCCGTCAGCCGGCCGGACCTGTCGAGCCAGGTGCCGGTCGAGGCGTCGAGCGCGTCGAGCTCGCCGGCCAGCGCGTCCACCTTGCTACGCGGCTGTGCCTGCGGCGGCAGGGCGATCTTGGCGACGACCGTGCCGTGGGCCACTCTGGCACCGCTCTCGGCCGCCCGTACCCGGTCCAGCGCGGCCACCAGCTCCTCACGCCGCCTGCCGTACTCCTGGCTGACCCGCAGCGCCCGCTCCAGGTCCGCGCGGGCGCTCGCCAGGGTGCCGGCGACACGGGCCAGCTCGTGGTCGGGTGGGGCCGAGCCGAGGGGGTCTTCCAGTACGGCGGCGCGCATCCGCTTCAGATCGGTCTCCGCCTGGCTCAGGTCGAGGGTCTCGCCGAGCTGCCGCTGCAGGTCGTTCACCACACGCAGCTCGGCGTCGGCGGCGTCGAGGCGGGGCAGTGCCGCGGACCAGACCGTGTCGATCTTGGTCAGCACGTCCGTGGCCAGTTGGAAGGCGGCATCCATCCGGGCGACGGTCTCGTCCAGGGTGAGCCGCTCGTCCGCCTGGGGGAGCAGAGAGCGTTCCTCGACCGGTTTGGCGGCGGCCTTCAGGACCACCGAGCGGCCGACCAGCAGCTCGGTCAAGGTGACGAGCTGCTCCGCGCCGAGGCGGCCGCGGGGGCCCTTGACCTGCTCGGCCGTGCGTAATACGCCCCGGTAGGTGTCGTAAAGCGCCCACAACGCGGCGAGCGCGCTCTGTGCGGCGGCCCAGCGGGTCTGGGTCGGGCCGCGTAAGGAGGCGCCCTTGAGTAACTGATAGGTGGTGTGCGCTTCAAGATCGAGCAGGTCGCCGGAGATGCGGTCGCGCTCGTCGGAACGAGCGCGCAGCGCGTACTCCGCGCCCTCCCTGCTCATGGGTGGTCCGAGACTCATCACGCTCCCCGTGATACGGGCCCCCGCGCCCCGTTGTCTACCGGCTAAACGGTGAAACCGACCGGTTGGTTCCGAAGGTAGGGAAGACCCTGACTTGTCCCTGATTCAACCCTGTCTCACCTGCAATTCGCTTAAAGGATCTCGTAGCGTCTTAGCCATGGGACGCATACTTCTCGGAATCCTGGCGATCATCGCCGTGTTCATCCTCATCGGCCCCCTCGTGGGCTTCGCCTTCACGCTGCTCAAGTGGGGCATCATCATCGGTGCCGTGGCCTTCGGGATCATGCTCGTGTCCAAGTGGGTCCGGACGTAGCCGCCTGGCTTCCTGCGGCTCGGCGGCGCATAGTGGGTTGATGGAGGCGCGGCCCGCGGTCGACGACGCCGCGCTCGGGCGCGAGGCACTGTCCGTGCTCGAGGCGAACTGGACGGGAACCTCCACCGTGCCCGCTCCAGGTCTCTACCCGCACCAGTGGAGCTGGGACTCGGCGTTCGTGGTGATCGGCCTGGCCAGGCACCGGCCTGACCGGGCTAGAGCCGAGCTGCTCAGCCTGCTGGCCGGGCAGTGGGCGACCGGCATGGTGCCGCACATCGTCTTCCACACTCCCGAGGCGTACTTCCCGGGCCCTTCGGTCTGGCGCTCGCAGGACCACGACGCCGCGCCGCGCGTACTCACCTCGGGCCTCACCTCACCACCGCTGCAGGCGCTGGCCCTGTGGTGGCTCTACCGGCACACCGGCGATGCCGACTTCGTCAGGCGGGCGTTTCCGGCGCTGGCCGCCCAGCACGCCTACCTGGCCGCCGCGCGCGACCTCGGCGGCTCGGGGCTGGCCGCGATCGTGCACCCCTGGGAGTCGGGCATGGACGACAGCCCGGCCTGGGACCAGGCGCTCGCCGCACTGCCCGAGATCAGGTACGGCTACCGCAACGTCGAACTCGACGAGCGCCACCCCGACAGCGACCACGACCGCTACGTCTGGCTGGCCCTGCGATACCGCAACGCCGGCTACCGCTCCGAATACCTGCGCGACGAGCACCCGTTCGCCATCGAGGACCCGATGTTCAACGGGATCTGGCTCGCCTCCTGCCTGGCCTTGGCCGACCTGGCGCCGCTGGCCCACGTCGACCCGGTGCCCCACGCCGAGCAGGCCGAACGCATCAGACGGGCGCTCCTCGACCGCCTCTGGGACGGCTGTTTCTACGCCCGCGACCTGCGGGCCGACCGGCTCATCCGCGTCTGTACGGTCGGCGGCTTCGGCCCGCTGCTCGACCCCGGCCTGCCCAGCGACCGCGTCCAAGCGGCCATCGACGTGCTCGAATCGGCCAGGTTCATGGGCGCCACCGGCTACCCGGTGCCCAGTTGCGAGATCCGCGCGGCCCAGTTCGACCGCACCCGCTACTGGCGCGGCCCGTCCTGGGTGAACACCAACTGGCTGCTGCGCCGGGCCGCCGCCGTGCACGCGCTCGACTCGCTCGGCCAGCAGCTCACCAACGGCACGCTCCGCCTGGTCAGGCAGGCCGGGTTCCGCGAGTGCTTCGACCCGTTCGACGGCAGCGGCCGAGGGTGCAGGGACTTCTCCTGGAGTGCGGCGCTGACCCTCGACCTGCTCGCCGATAGCGTGAAGGAATGAGCTTCCTTCGCCGACTGCCCGCCGACACCCGTAAGGCCCTGGCCACCGAGCCGGGGGAGCGGGTGCTGACCTTCGCCGCCACCGGCGACGGGCACGTGGTGGCCACGAACCTGGCGCTGCACCTGCCCGGCGGGGTCCGCGTGCCGTACGAGACGATCGACCGGGCCGCCTGGGACGAGGAGGGGCTGAGCGTCCTCACCATGTCCGGCGAGAGGCACCGTGTGCTGCTGTCGGAGCCGCGGCTGCTGCCCGAGACGGTGCGGGAGCGGGTCAACGCCACCATCGTGGTGAACAAGCACGTGGACCTGCCCGGGCGTGGCGGGGTTCGGCTGGTGGCCAGGCGCCGGCCCGGCGGCGAGATGCTGGGGTGGACCCTCGTCTTCGACGAAGGCCTCGATCCGGACGACCCAGGCGTGCGGGCACAGGCCGAACAGGCTCTTGAGGGCGTGCGGCGCAGCATGGGCGTGTGAGTGTGTTCCCCGGGCATGGGTCCCATGCCCGGGGTTGACGGTCTCAGTAGGGGAGGCCGGTTTCGTTGGCCTTCTTCTCGTCGACCTGTTCTCCGGGCCAGCCGGTGCCGGTGTCGGCGTGATCGTGCTTGTTGAGGAACGGGATCCGATGCTGGAGCGTGTCACCCACCTTCGACCTGGCCACTCCGGCCGCCTTCGACACCTGCGCGCCGACCACCCCCGCGGTCTCCTGGAACCTGGGACTGTCGGCAACACGCTGGGCCGCCCGCTTGATCTGCTCATAGCGTTCGCGACCAGCCCGGCTGCCCAGGACGTAGCCGACAGCGAGCCCAATGGCGAACGTCATCCGATAACGCATATTGCACCTCCGCTGTCTCCGGACTACCCCGATGACGATGCGACACGCACTCCTGGAGTGCGCTAATCTATTCGTGCGCCCAAGGGGAGCGGACCGCAAGGCCCGCCGATCAGCGCAAAACGTTCGATCCCGCGTAGCTCAACGGCAGAGCAGCCGGCTGTTAACCGGCAGGTTATAGGTTCGAGTCCTATCGCGGGAGCTTTCGTACAGAGCTCAGGCCCCCTTCCTTGATCAAGGAAGGGGGCCTGAGTCGTTCTGGGAGCCACTACCCGGTTTGACCGGTCATGCCGGCCTCGCCGGTCGCTTGTCGCCGCGTCGCTCGTTCGAGGGCGCCGCGGTCCCAGCCGGCGAGATCCGCGGCCGCCTCGTAGGTGGACTGCGCGAACGTCAGAAGCGTCGCATCCGGGTCCGCGTCTGAACGGACCACCTGGTAGGGCAGGACGAACTCCTGGAGACGACGGTCGTACACGGCGTCGGCCGGTTCTACGGGCCGGTCGGGAAAGCCCTCCGGTTCGGGGTACGCGTAGGAGTAGAAGGCTCCCTCCTCGGCGCCACCCGGCCAGTAGCCGCAGCTGCTGATCTCGTGGCTGTAAGCCTCCTGCTCGACCCAGTCCGCCACATGGGGTACCCCGCCGGGATGCCGGGGCGCCGTCCTGCCCGAGAAGCGGGTGACGGCGAGGTCGAACGAGCCCCAGAAGAAGTGGACCGGACTGACCTTGCCGGTGAACCGCGCCCGGAAAGCGGTGAGGACACGGTGCGCCTGCACCAGGGAGAGCCAGAACCGGTGGGCATAGGCCGCATCGTAAGCGGCGTGGTCCTTGTCCTCCGCGAACGGGATGGCGACCGGCACCTCAACGGGCCGGGGATAGATCTTGACCGGGACGTCGAGTTCGGTGAGCCGTCGCATCACCTCTGTGTAGAAGTCGGCGACAGACCGGGGTGCGAGGGCCACCTGCCGGCTCGTACCCTCGGTGGTGCGCAGGTCGAGAACGTGGTGCTGGAAGTCGAAGGTGGCTTCGAGCCCGCGGTTGCCGTAGGGCATGAGGGACGTGCTCAGGCCCTGGACGGTCACATAGAGCGGCACTTGCCACCATTGGTTGATCATTGGTTCGAGAGCGAGGCGTACCTTCCCGACCACCTGGGTCCACATGTGGAGGGTGTCGCGGGTGTCTTTCCAGGCGGACAGTGGCAACTGCGGCCACGCGTTCGTCGGCGGAAGCCGGTTCACCAGCGCACTCCTTTCCGGTCGTGCTCGGCAACCGGTGAGCGCCGTCATACCGGACCACTTGGTCCCTGAAGGCTTCGGATAGGCGCGCCGAACTACGACGGACATGAGGCGACCGTTGTCGTGCGATCGTCACTGCCCCTACCTCGGTTTTTCAAACCCCGGCCCAGATCCCATTGGCACTACGCCGGCCCGGTGGCTAGCGCCTCTCACGCTTTGTAGTTATATGATCACCTGATTTTTGATTTGCCGGGACAAACGGCTATCGGACGGTGAAGGATGACAGGAGCTGCGGGCACGTCGTGAAGGCGGTGTGGAGAGGGCGCCGCCTGCAAGGAGGTGTCGCGCCGACCCGGAATCGGCGGGGCGCTCCGTTGATGGAAAAGTGCTGGTTACTGCGTGCGTACCTGGATCAGGTCTCTGCGTCCCCTTGATACCATCGCCGTACAGACCCTCATCGAGCGAACGATCGACATCCGCGAGGCGGAGCGCTTCATCAGGCTCTTCCATGCCGAGAATCCCGGTGCCGGTGACGTGCACGCGCGCCTGCGTGAGGTCGCTAGGGACATCGCCCGTCACGGGACCTATGTCCATACCTTCGAGGAGCTTCAGTTCGGGGCCAGGGTGGCCTGGCGTAACAGCAGCCGCTGCATCGGGCGGCTCTACTGGCGGTCGTTGAGCGTGCGCGACCGCCGGCAGGTGACCAGCGCCGAGGGGGTGGCCATCGAGTGCGTGGCCCATCTGCGCGCGGCGACGGGTGACGGGCGGATCCGGCCGACGATCACCGTCTTCCCGCCGGACACGCCTGCGCGGTGCGGGCCCCGAGTGTTGAACGAGCAGCTCATCCGGTACGCCGGGCATCGTGCGCGTGATGGGTCGATCGTGGGGGATCCCCGCTACGTCGACTTCACCGAGATGGTCAGGGGGCTCGGCTGGCGCGGCGGGGAGGGCAGGTTCGAGGTGTTGCCGCTGGTCATCCAGCCGGGGGTGGGGCGGCCGCTGCTGTGTCATCTGCCGGGCGACGCGGTTCTGGAGGTGCCCCTCGCGCATCCGGAATATCCGTGGTTCGCCGAGCTGGGGCTGCGCTGGCATGCCGTGCCGGCCATTTCCAGCATGTGCCTGGAGATCGGTGGGCTGTGCTATCCGTGCGCGCCCTTCAACGGCTGGTACATGGGAGCGGAGATCGGCGCCCGCAACCTCGCCGACGTCGACCGCTACAACCAGTTGCCCGTGGTCGCCGAGTGCCTCGGGCTGAACACCGCCACCGACCGGTCGCTGTGGCGCGACCACGCGCTGGTCGAGCTGAACGTGGCCGTGTTGCACTCCTTCGAGCAGGCGGGGGTCACGATGACCGACCACCATACGGAGTCGAACCGGTTTCTCACCCACCTGGGGCGAGAGGAGAAGGCGGGGCGCGTCTGCCCGGCGGACTGGTCGTGGATCGTGCCGCCCATCTCCGGCGGCGCCACCCGCGTTTTCCACCGCTACTACGACAATCCCACGCTGAGCCCTGGCTTCGTCCACCATCGCGGCCCCGTCCAGCTGCTCGCGGACTGACCGCCCGCGGGTGTTCGGCCTTCAGGGTCGGTGGGTGTCCGAGGGTGTCGTGCGCCCTGCGCGGAGGGCGCACGACGGCCTCAGTTCGCCGGCAGCGGGTAGCTGACCGGGCTGCGGTGGCCGGCGGTGTCGACAGCGCGTACGCCGAACTGGAAGTTGTCCTTGCTCTTCCCCGCGACCGTGTACGCGGTCACGTTGCCGACGAAGCGGGAGTGCGTCCAGAGGGGCTCGATGCTGTCCCGCCAGACCACCTCGTATCCGGCGATGTCCGGTACGGTGCTCGCGTCCCAGCGTAGGTCGGTGTTGTTGGTCAGCTGGGTGGTCCTGATCCCCGCTCCCTTGGGCGGCTCCGGAGCGCGGGCGAGCGCGGCCAGCGATGCCACGTTCACCCGGGCGACCCGGGCCGTGTAGTCGTAGTCGACGAACTTGGGCAGGTCGCCGAACTGGACGCCGTTCTCCACCCGTACGTCCTGGTGCTGGTGGGCGTAGTCCTCGTGCACCTCGGTGAACCTGATCGCCGGATAGCCGCGCTGCAAGAACGAGATGTGGTCGCCGCCGCGCAGGTAGCGGTCGCGCCGGTAGACCAGCATCGCGTCCATCGGCCGCGTGTAGGTCTCGGCGGCGTCGCGGACGAACCTGGCGAGCTGGCGGGACACCCCGTCGTTCTCGCCGCCGACGGACTGCCTGGTCGCGGCCTGGGCCGGGGTCTCCGTGGTCGGTACGCCCTCGGAGAACACGCGCACCGCGTTCGGGGCCTTGCCGTTCTCGCCATCGGCGCTGCCCACGATGTCGTTGGTGAACATGCCCTGGATGTCGACGTTGCTCTGCTTGGCGAGCTCGGCGTAGTGCGCCGAGCCGTAGAGGCCCTGCTCCTCGGCCGCCACCGCCATGAACACGACGGTGGCGTCGAAGTGGCGGGTGGCCATCACCCTGGCGGCCTCCAGCGAGACCGCGACGCCCGACGCGTCGTCGTCGGCGCCCGGCGCGTCGCAGGTGGCGTTCGCCACGTCGGTGCAGCGCGAGTCGTAGTGGCCGCTGACCACGTAGTGGCGTCCGGCCGACTCGGGCTGATCGCCGCGGAGCGTCGCCACCACGTTGGTGATGACGGTCGGCTGCGGGATGCGGGGCGAGACCGGTTGGACGAACGACTGCTTCTCCACCGTCATCCGGCCGCCCGAGCGGGCCGCTATGGCGGCGAACTCCTCGTAGATCCAGTCCCGCGCGGCCCCGATGCCGCGTTGCGGGTCGTCCTGGCTGGACAAGGTGTGCCGGGTGCCGAACGAGGCGAGCTTGGTGATGATCCGCTCGACGTTCTTCGCATCCACGTCGCCGACCATGCGCGCGATCTCGGCGTCACGCGCCGCCACGCCCGTGATCTCGGCGTCGCGCGGCGTCTTGCCCGCGAGGTCCGCGGCCGGGGTGATGCCGGCGGCGGTGGGCGTGATCAGCCCGGTGAGCAGGGCCGTCGCGACGAGGGGGAGCGCGACGCGGCCGTTCGGTAATCGCAGGTCCATGACACGTCTCCTGACGGGAAGTGACAGGGCGCCCTCACTGTACGGCGGTACGGGCACGTCGCCTACTGTCGGCGACATGACAGAGCCAGTGGCAGGGAAGCACCCACACGAGAACGACCCGGGCGCGGCACGCCTGCTCGTTCTGTCTGACGGCATCTACGCCATCGCGATGACCCTGCTCGTCATCAACGTGGCGATCCCCGCACATCTGGAAGACGCCGCATTCCACAAGGCCCTGGGCGACGCGCTGCCCAACCTCGGCGCCTTCGCCCTCAGCTTCGCCCTCAGCTTCGCCCTCATCTCCGGATTCTGGCGGGACCATCGCCGCATCCTCACCGCGCTGCCCACCGAGACGGCCGTGGTCACCCGCCTGATCCTCCTCGGCCTCGGCCTGGTCGCCCTGCTGCCCTTCCCCACCGCGCTCCTGGCCGAGTACGCCTCTCAGCCCGAAGCCGTCGCCCTCTACGCGGGTGCCATGGCCGCGATCCACGCGGTGCACGTAACCCTGCTGCTGCTCACGCAACGCCAAGTGCATCCCTCGCCCACCTCATCCGCCGCCGCGGCCCGGCGCCGCTTCACCGCACAGCTCGCCTCCAGCGTGCTGATCTTCGGCCTCTCCATTCCCTTGGCCTTCGTCAACACGAAAGCCGCCATGTGGTTCTGGCTCACGCTCATCCCGGCCCACTACCTCCTCGGCCACCATCTCCGCCGGCTCTCGCAACAGTGAACCGCCCGCGGCCTGCTTGCGTTCTGACAACAGAATATGATTCTGTTGGCCTTATGGCGGAACTCGTTCTCTCCTCGGCCGATCAAGGCGTGCTCACACTGACCTTCAACCGCCCCGACAGGCTCAACGCCTGGACGGACGCGATGGGCCGGCGCTACTTCGACCTCCTCCAGGAGGCCGAGGAAGACCCGAACGTGCGGGCCATCGTAGTGACCGGCGCGGGAAAGGGCTTCTGTTCGGGCGCCGACTTCCAGACGCTCAGCGCCCTCCAGACCGGCTCCTACAACGAGACCCCGGATCCGCGCCCCAACACCTTCCCCACGACCATCGCCAAGCCGATCATCGCCGCCGTCAACGGCGCCTGCGCCGGTCTGGGCGTGGTCCACGCGCTGGCCTGCGACCTGATCTTCACGGCCGAGGACGCCAAATGGACCACGGCCTTCCCCCGCCGCGGCCTGATCGCGGAGTACGGCCTGTCCTGGATCCTCCCTCGCCTCATGGGCCAGCAGCGAGCCATGGACATCCTGCTGTCGGGCAGGGTCTTCACCGGCGCGGAAGCATACGAACTCGGCCTGGCGAACCGCTCGGTCCCAGGAGACACGCTGCTCGCCACGGCCCAGGAGTACGCCAGGGAACTCGCGATCCACAGCTCCCCGGCCTCCATGGCCATCATCAAGCGCCAGGTCTGGAACGACTGGAACGTCACTTTGGAAGAATCGGCCAAGACGGCGACCCAGGAGATGCTCGCCTCCTTCAACCGCCCGGACTTCGCCGAGGGCGTCGCCAGCTTCCTGGAACGCCGCCGACCGAACTTCCCACCCCTCTAGTCAGGGCGCCCCGAAGACCACCCAGACGGTGCCGGTGCGCACGTAACGGCGGCAAGCCGGTGAACCGGAGGAGCGTTCCCCTGGACAGGCCCCGGCCACGGCCGGTGGGTGGGGCCCACCGGGCTGGCCGTAACAGAGAATGCTGCCCGTAACAGAAGTCAAGAAATACGGCGAGCACCTGCGGAGGGGGTGGCGGGGAGGAAGCGGGGGGATTGCCAGCCGCGTTCGGCGTAGGCGGCGCTCACTGACTCCTTCACCGACTCCAGGCGCTCGTCGGCCACCAGCGCGATCGCCGAGCCGCCGAAGCCGCCCCCCGTCATGCGGGCGCCCCGGGCGCCGCCGCGCAGGGACGCCTCCACGGCCAGGTCCAGCTCCGGCGACGACACCTCGTACTGGTCGCGCAGCGACAGGTGGGACGCGTTCAGCAGTGCCCCGATCTCCGTGATCGCCCCCGCCCGCAGCAGGCCGACGAGCGCCTCGACGCGGTGGTTCTCGGTGACGATGTGCATCGTGCGCTTGCGCTCGTCGCCCTGGAGCAGTTCGAGGGCGCCGGCCAGGTCCGTGACGTCGCGCAGTGCCGGGACGCCCAGCTTGCGGGCCGCCGACTCGCACTCCGCGCGGCGCTTGGCGTACTCGCCGCCCGCGTGCTCGTGGTGCACCCGCGTGTCGATGATGAGGATGGTCAGCCCGTGCGCGGCCAGGTCGAGCGGGATGTTGCGGGAGCCGAGCGAGCGGCAGTCGAGGAACAGCGCGTGTCCTTCGGCGCTCAGCGCGGACGCGGCCTGGTCCATGATGCCGCACGGCATGCCGACGAAGTCGTTCTCCGCCCGCTGGCTGAGCAGGGCGAGCTCCATGGGCGTCATGCCCAGGTCGTACAGGTCGTCGAGGGCCGAGGCGACGGCCACCTCCAGCGCGGCGCTCGAACTGAGCCCGGCGCCCGGGGGTATGTCGCCGTCGATGGCGATGTCGGCGCCGCGTACCCGGTCGCCCAGCATGGCCAGGACGCCGACCACGTAGCGAGTCCAGCCGCGCGACTCCTCGTGGCTGGAGATGACCACCGGGTCGCCGGGCGACTGCAGGGACAGCAGCCGGATCGTGCCGTCGTCACGCGGGCTGACCGCCGCCGTGACGCCCCACGGCACCGCGAAGGGCAGGACGAAGCCGTCGTTGTAGTCGGTGTGCTCGCCGATCAGGTTGACCCGGCCGGGCGCGTGCCAGACGGTACGCGGGTCGGCACCGAAAGCGGCACGGAAAGCATCGATAACGCGCATAATCCAACACTCCTCAACAAAGCTCCGACCGTAGACTAGCGCCATGGAGGAGCTGGTGGATCCGGCGCTCGCCTCCGTCCGGGTCTTCCTCGTCCGCGACGACAACAAGGCGCGCAAGCTCAAGTACAACCTGGGCCACCCGCGCGTGCTCACGTTCGGCGGCGCCTACTCCGGCCACATCAGGGCTGTGGCGGCGGCCGGGCGGCGGGATGGGTTCGAGACGATCGGGGTGATCCGCGGCGAGGAGCGGTTGCCGCTCAATTCGTCGCTGGCGTACGCGGCGTCCTGCGGCATGCGGCTCACGTACCTCGACCGGGGGACATACCGGCTCAAGCACACGCCAGAGGTCCAGGCCGCGCTACGCGAGCGGTGGGGCGACGTGGCGATCCTGCCCGAGGGCGGCAGCAACGCGGCGGCCGTGCGCGGGTGCGCCGAGCTGCCCGGCGAGATCGGTGGCGACTACGACGTGATCTGCTGCGCGGTCGGCACGGGCGGCACTCTGGCCGGGATCGCGGCCGGGTTGCCGGAGGGGCGGCGGGCGATCGGGTTCGCGGTGCTGAAGGGGGCCGGGTTCCTCGACGGCGAGGTCGCGCGCCTGCAGCGCGAGGCTTACGGGCGCGTGTGGTCCAACTGGTCGGTCAACCTGGACTACCACTTCGGGGGCTACGCCCGCTCGACCCCGGTTCTCGACGACTTCGTCGCGAAATATCGGGTCGAGGGGGTGTACGTCGGGAAGATGCTCTACGGCGTCTTCGACCTCGTACGACAGGGCGCCTTCCAGCCGGGCACCCGCATCGTCGCCGTCGTCACCGGCGAGCCCTGGAGCCCGGCGACCGGTCAGTTCTCGACCCCGGTCAAGGTGTGCGGCGCGCCCACCGGCTTCGACTCCGGCGACCCGCGCTGCCGCAGGTAGATCGACAGCGCCACCATCGACAGGACGGCGAGCAGCTCCGACTGCCAGTTCTGCAGGGTCCGGTTCCAGAAGTCCGGCGAGGTGGCGTAGGTGCCCCACGAGACCGGATCCCGCAGGTCGAGCAGCCGCTGGGAGTTGTACGACGCCACCCCGGCCACCGACTGCGCCAGCCACGACAGCACGAAGACGGTCCCCATCACCAGCCCGAGCGAGTTGCTGTACAGCGAGCGCCGAATCCCGCCGGCCTTCGCCCAGGCGGGGGAGTCGGATCGCGCGTAGCGGCCGACGAGCTGCTTCTCGTCCGACCCGGGGCCGGCCTCGTCGACCTTCTTGGACTCCGGCGAACCCTTCTGCACCAGCCAGACCGTCAGCATGATGTAGAGGAAGAACTGCAGGTATTCGGACTGCCAGTTCTCGGCCACGTCCACGGCGAAGTCGGAGGAGGCCACGTACTTGACGAACGAGACCGGCTCCCCGCCGTCGACCAACTGCTGGTCGTTGAACAGGGCCAGCCCCGCGAGGGCCTGCCCGCCCAGCGCCAGCAGGAACAGCACCAGGAACGTCAGCGACAGCCCGTTCTCCTTGATCTTCTTCATAGGTGGGCCAGGCCCGTCGCGAAGACACATATCAGCCCCGTCGCGATGACGACGAGGGTGATCACGAACATCACCCGCATCAGTTCTCCACCTCGCAGTCGTAGGGGCGGTCGCCGTGCGGACGGCAGCTCGCGGCCGTGACCCGCCACCCGCCGCTGTAGCGGTGCAGGAAGAGGGTGTCGCCCGACAGTTGTACCTGGGCGTCGTCGCCCCAGACCCGCACCGCGGTGACCGGCCCGGCGGTGCCCAGCTTCAGGTCGCGCAGCGCCTCGGCGCACGTCTGGCCGGGGTCGAGCAGCTTCTCCGCGGTCCGCTTGGCGAGCAGTGCGCAGGCGGCGTCCTCCTGGTGCGCGGCGAGGTCGGCGTGGAAGCGCTCGGCCGTACGGGCCGGGAGGGTCGTGTCCACGGCGCACCCGGCGACCAGCGTCACCGACAGCACGACGAGCAGCATCCTCATGCGCCCCCCGCTACCCATTTATGTGTCGATCATGCTCCTAACCGAGCTGGTCGAGGATGGGCGCGACGAGCTGGTTCAGCTCGCGCACCAGCACCACCAGGACCCGTTCCGCGCTCTGCTCGACCTGGTCGTGCGGGCCCTCGGGCTCCGGCGGCAGGTCGTCGAGCGGCACCGGCACCTCGACCAGCAGCGTCGCCCGCAGGAACGGGATCCTGGCCAGGTCCTGCTGCGTCGGCTCGACGTACTGGCCGAACGTCTCCTGCCAGCCCAGCCAGCCGCGGTCGCGCCACCAGGCCCGCGAGCGGGTGAGCTCCTCAGGCAGCGGCGAGACCAGCCGGATCCGCGCGTTGAGCGTGCCGTCCCACGTGTTGCGGTCGCAGGTCGCCTCCAGGATGCGGCGGTCCCAGCGCACGTAGCCGGGGTTCAGCGACGGCGGCGTGGCCAGCCGCCAGGCCGCGCAGGCGAACCTGACCGGCGCGATGTCCCCCCACTCGAACTCTTCGAGGTTCTTGCGCACGTGTACGGCGTAGCGCCCGTCACGATCCCTGTCGAACTCCTGGTCGATCCAGAACGCTCTAGCCATGGGGCCTACGCTACGGCGCTCCGAGCGGTGATGGCCCCAGGTCCGAAGATCCGGGGAATGTGCGGTAACCAGGCGACTACACATGTAGCTTTTTCACATTATTAGATGACTGGGGAGTACGGCATGGAGTCAGAACAGCTCGCCGCGGCGATGAGGTACTGGGAAACGGGAGACCTCGGTGTGGCGGCGGTGCTGTTCAGGGAGAACGCGGCCACCGGGGATCCCGAGGCGTCGCACCTGCTGGCCTGCCTGCTGGAGGAGCAGGGCGACCTCGACGGGGCCGAGGCCGCGCACCGGTCGGTGATCCAGTCGGGCGACCCGGTCTTCGGGCAGCGGTCGGCCATGGCCATGAGCATGATGCTGATCGCCGCGCGGGAATGGCCCGCCGCCTACCGGGTGCTGATGATCGCCTCCGACGGCGCCGACTTCGAGGTGGCCGCGCTCGCCGAGACGGCGCTGGTCCTCGTACTGACCGAGATGGGCGACGCCCAGGGCGCGACGGAGGCGTTGGAGCGGGCGCGCCGGTGTGACAGTCCCGCCGTGGCCGAGCTGGCCGCCCAGCTGGAGCTGCCCGACTTCGCCCCCCACGATCCCGGTACGGCCCGCGACCTGTACGAGCTGGCGGAGGACGAGGACGACTACCGGCAGTTGCTGACCTGCGGCGATCCCGAGGTGGTGTCGCTGTCGGCGTTCCGGCTCTTCCAGATGTACGCCGATGAGCAGGACTTCGTGGCCGCCCGCGAGGTGTGCGAGCACGCGATCGCCGTGGGGCACCCCGACCACCTGGCCACGGCCCACCGGTTGCGCGGCGCGGTCCTCGTCGATCTCGGCGAGTACGCCGAAGCGGCGGCCTCCTACGCCACGGCCGCCGAGGACCCCAGGCCCGAGGAGCGCCTGCCCGCGCTCATCGAGCAGGCCAAGGTGACCGCGCAGCTCGGCGACGTGGCGGCGACGAAGGCGATCTTCCACCGGGTGATCGCCAGCGGCCAGCGCGAGTACGCCGTCGAGGCCCAGGCCTGCCTGGCACAGCTGCACACCGAGGCCGGGGAGGTGGCCGAGGCGCTCGCGGCGCTGCGGGCCGTACTGGAGGCAGGGGAGTCGGAGTGGTCGTCGATCTGCCTCACGCTGCTCGGCCTGCTGCTCGACCGGCACCCGGACGAGCGGGAGAGCCTCATGGCGCTCGTACTCGACGCGGCCGAGCATAACGACCCCGACACGGCGTTCAAGGCCGCGCTGCTGATCGACCACGCGGTACGGCAGCAGCCGCTCGCCGACCCGGTGGAGGAGCAGGCGCTCCTGGACGTCGACGAGGCCCTGCGCCACCTGCAGGCGGGTGACCTGGACGGGGCGCGGCTGCTGCTGCGCCGGGCCATCGACTCCGGCGCGGCCACGCAGTCGGTCCGGGCCATGATGACGCTGGCCGAGCTGGAACTGGGCGAGGGCGACCGCGAGCAGGCCGACGAACTGCTGTCGTACGTCGCCGAGGGCGACGACCTGCTGCAGGGCTTCAGCGCCGAGTTCTTCCTGCACCTGCTCCGCGAATCGGGCGACGAACCGCATCCCGTCCTGCGGGCGGTCATCGACCACCAGCGCCTGGGCAGGGAAGAGGGCCTGGTCCGCTACCGCCAGGCCATGGAGCACCCGAACCCGGCGACGGCCGCGATCGGCACCGCGGTGTTCGCGCAGGTGCTGGCCTCCATCGGGTATGACCTGTCGGACGCGGCCCAACTGTTCCGCGCGGCGGCCGACTCCGGTGATCCGCTCGCGCTCTCGTACACGGCCACCATCTTCAAGGACGTCCTGGTGAACCAGGACCAGACCGAGGAGGCGGCCGCGCTGCTGCGCCGGGCCCGCGCCGACGGGCATGCCGGGTTGGCGCCGTGGGTGGCGTACGCGCTGGGTGAGCTGCTCTGCGAGCGCGCCGGCGAGGATCTGGGCGAGGGCGGGAGCGCGGGCCCGGCCGGGAGTGCGGGTGCGGGTACGCGGGAGCGTGACCTGGTAGAGGCGCGGGCCGCGTTCACCGCCGCGATGGAGACCGGCCATCGGGGGCTGCGGGTTGAGGCGATGGGCGCGCTGCTCGGGCTGTTCGAGCGCCAGGGCGATCTGCTGGCCGCGTGCCGCCTGCATGAGCGGCTCGTCGCCGAGGGTGACCCGGTTCAGGCGCCGCGCAACGCGTGGCTGCTCGGACTCACCAGGGTACGGATCGACGACCTCGACGGCGCTCGCGCCGCGTTCGCCCGCATCCCGGAGACCCACCCGGAAGAGGCCGACACGGGGCGCTACGCCCGGCTCCTGCTCGACCGCGACTTCGGTGCGGCGGCTGCGGCCTTCGAGGCGATATCCGACGACGGCCGGTCCTGGATGGCGGCCATGCTGGCGATGCAGACCTCGCACGCCTGGCACCGCCAGGGCGAGACGGCCGCCGCCGACGGGGCGCTGTCCCTGGTGCTCGACGTCGGTGACCCGGACTTCCGGCAGGAGGCAGCCTGCTACCTCGGCGCCCTGCGCCACGACACCGGTGACCCGCACGGCGCGATCACCGCCTGGCAACAGGCATCGACCGGCCCCGACGAACGCCTCGCCACCATCGCGCACCGAGACCTCGCCCGAACCTGGCACACCCTCGGCGACCTCGACGCGGCGGCACAGGCGTACCGGAAGGTCCTGGCGGGGTACGGCAAGGCGGCGAAGGCCGAGGTGGGCCAGGGGATGGCGGCCGGGGCTGAAAAGGCGCACGCGGTAGGGGCGTACCGAGAGGCGGTGGTCGAGGCGCACGTGGTCGAGGCCGCGTTGCGGCTCGGGGAGATTCTGATCGCGACCGGGGCGACCGACGAGGCTCGCGAAGTGCTGCGGGTGGCGTTCGGAGATGCGGCGGCTCCGTATCTGGCTCGGCTTCTGCGGGACGCCGGTGACCTGGAGGGGGCGCTGGCGGCTGCGGAGATCGCGGTGGGGATCGCGCCGGGTGCGGACGCCGCGTGCCTGCTGGGTGGGCTCCTCGCGCGGACCGGCGATCTCGCGGGGGCGCGGGCGGCGTTCGAGCGGGCCGTGGCGGCCGATCCGGGGTCGGCGGGTGCCACGCTGGTGGAGGCGGGCCGGTGTCTGGAGGAGGCGGGTGACCAGGATGGCGCCCGTTCGGCCTACCAGCGTGCGGCGGTCCAGGACGTGGACCGGCAGGCCGCGGCCTCGGCACGCGTCCGGCTCGGCACGGCGTCGCCGGAGGAGCGGCCGTGGGTGCTGGCCGCCGAGGGCGACCGGCAGGGTGCCCTGGCGGCTCTGACCGAGCTGACCGGTTCGGCGCCGATGGCCCGGCTGCTGCTCGCGCTGGACGCGGGCGAGCCGGCAGAGGTACGCCGCCTGCTGGCCGGATCTCCTACGGCTAGGAAACCCGACGCCTCCGCCGCTGAGGCGTCCGGGTTCCCCACTGATGAGGCGTTCGCCGAGACGTTGGAGATGGCCGGGATGACCCGGGACGACGCCTTTGCCAGGGCGCTCTACCTGCTGGTCATCGAGGTGGGCGGGCCAAGATGGGCCGCGCTGGCAAGGCTGGGGCTTGGCGCGGATCTGGCCCGTGACGGTCAGTACAGCCAGGCCGAGTTGTGCCTTCTGCCCGCGACGGAGAGCGACGACGCCGAGATCGTCCTCATGGCGTGGCGCGACGTCTCCGCCGTCCGCCGTCGGTGCGGCGATCTGGACGGAGCCGTCGAGGCGCTGCGGGCTGCGATGCCGTCGACCGCCGTTGAGCTGGCCGGGGTGCTGGAGGAGGGTGGCGATCTGGCGGGTGCCGGTGATGTGCTCGATCGTGGCGCTGCGGCCGGGGATCTCGCGAGTCTGCGTCACCTGCTCGTCAACCTGTTCCAGCGGCGGGAGTACGCGGCCGTTGCCGCCGAGGCCGAGTTGGCGGTCGGTACCGGCGATCCCGAGACGGTGGCCATGGGCTACTGGGTGTGGGGTGACGCGTGCAAGGCGACGGATGACCTGGCGGGCGCGGTCGCCATGTATCGCAAGGGGATCGACACCGGTCACCCGAGCGCGGGGATGCGGGTCGACCTCGCGGACGCCCTGCACGCGCTGGGTGACACGGTCGCCGCCGCAGGGGAGGCACGGCTGGCCATCGAGTCGGGCGATGCCGACGCCGTGGCCAGGGGCGGCCTTCAGCTCGGCTGCTGGCTGCACGAGGACGGCGACCCGCTCGGCGCCGCCGAGGCGTTCGCCGCAGCCGCGGGGACCGGCGCCGAGCTGGCCCACGAGCAAACCCGTGAGTCGGCCCACGAGCCAATCCGCGAGCTGGCCCAGGCCGCCCTGAACAACCTGAGCACCCTGGCCTACCAGGCGTACGAGCGGGGCGAGCACGCGCTGGCCGTACAGGTGCTGTCGCATCTGGGGCCGCACGCCGGGACCAAGGCCAGGGAGCTCGCGGAGCTCTGTGACGACCCCGACGCCGTCCACCTCTACTACGAGCTGGTCGGTTCCGACGCCTTCACCGAGCTGGGGGTCGCCGAGCGGCTCGCCGAGCTCGGCGAGACGGCGCGGGCGCGGGCCGTCTACGAGCGGCTGAACGAGCACGAGGACCCGGACGTGCGGTTCGTCGCGGGCGGCAGGCTGCTGGCGCTCCTCGACGCCGAGAACGACGTCGCCGCCTTCTACAACCTGGCCGAACGGCAGGCGGGCGACGCCGACAGCCCGGTGCGGTCGGTGTTCGGCAGTCTGCTCGGCATGCTCCAGGGCCGCCAGGGCGACACCGAGGCGTCGCTGCGCACGCTGCGGGAGGCGGCCGCGGGCGGCGAGCCCACCGCGCTGAGCGTGCTCGCCCAGGCCCTGGTCGGGACCGGCGAGGTGGCCGAGGGCAGGGAGGTTTATCGGCGGGTGCTCAGCGCGGGCGACGCCGAGCTGGCAGCCAGGGCGATGGTCGCGCTCGGCCACAGCTACCACGACGAGGACGAGGACGAGGCCCGCCGGTGGTACGTCCGGGCGGTCGAGTTCGGCACCGGGCACGTCACCGCGCTCGGCGCGATGCACCTCGGGGCGCTGGCCAAGCGGGAGCGGGACTTCCCCGAGGCGCTCGGCTGGTACCAGCGGGTCATCGACTCGGGCGACACGGAGTCGGGCATGGCGGCGGCGCATCTGGGGGAGCTCTGCTACTGGCTGAACGACCGCGACGGGGCCGTGCGCTACTACGAGCTCACGCTGGGGCTGACCGAGCAGCCCGACCTGGTCGCCGAGGCCGCCTTCCGCCTGGGGGAGATCCGGTACGCCCACGGCGACCTCACCGTGGCCAGGCGGATGCTCCGGCTTGCGGCCCGCACTGACGACTCGACCTTCGCGGCCGACGCCGAACAACTTCTGGCCAAGCTGGGATGAACTTGTGCTTAATTAAATGACCAATTAGTCTCATCTAGTCAATCATTTGAGGTGAGACGGATGGCCAAGGTCGGCCGGCCCCCGCAGGATCCCGCGCGCCAGTTGGAACGGGCGCACCGGATCCTCGACGCCGCCGCCGAGCTGTGCCTGCGCTGGGGCTACGACAAGACGACCATCGACGACGTGGCCAGGCAGGCCGACGTCGCCAAGGGCACGATCTACCTGCACTGGAAGACGCGCGAGCTGCTCTTCGCCGCGCTGGTCCGCCGTGAGCGGGTCCGCTTGCTGAGCGAGGTTCGCGAGCGCGCGCCCGTGAACCTGCACGAGCTGCTCCGGGAGCTGGTCGGGGGGTTGCTGCGACGGCCGTTGATGAAGGCGCTGATCCTGGGCGACTCGGCGGTGTTCGGCAAGCTCAGCAGGCAGAAGCAGCGCAGTCCGGCCACGCTTGAGCAGGGCGCCGCGTTCGAGACGTACCTCGGTGAGCTGGTCGGGCGGGGTGTGCTCCGCTCTGATCTGCCTCCCGCTGAGCTCCTCGCGATCCTCGTCTCGGTCGTCTACGGGTTCCTGCTCACGCAGAACATGTTGCCCGAGGAGATGCGGACGCCGGAGGACCGGCTCGTCGAGCTGGTCGCCGACACCGCCATCCGGGCCATGGGCACCGGCGGCGCGCTGCCGGACGGCGACGCGCGGGCGGTCAGGCTTGCCACCCTCGGCTATCTCGACACCATCGAGGAGATCGCGCAGCGGAAACTCGCGATCTCCCTAGGCGCTAAGGAGCGTGTCACGTGAGGGCCTTAATCCCTCTCGACGATGCCGCCGCCGACCTCGCGACAGCGGGGGGAAAGGGCGCTTCCCTGGCCAGGCTGACCAGGGCGGGACTGCCTGTTCCCCACGGGTTCCACATCACCACCGAGGCCTACCGCGCGTTCGTCGCGGACTTCCACGACCGGATCCTCGACGCGGCCGCCGCCGGCGACGCCGCCGCGATCGCCGCCCTGTTCGCCGAGCACGACATGCCCGCCGAGATCGCCGCCGAGATCCGTGAGGCGTATGACGCGCTGGGCCACGACGTGGCCGTGGCCGTCCGCTCGTCCGCCACGGCCGAGGACCTGCCCGACATGTCGTTCGCCGGGCAGCAGGACACCTACCTCAACATCAGGGGCGAGGCGCTGCTCGACGCCGTCAAGCGCTGCTGGGCCTCGCTCTGGAACGCCCGCGCCATCGCCTACCGCGAGCAGAACGGCGTGCCCCAGGACGACGTGGCGCTGGCCGTCGTCGTGCAGGAGCTCGTGGACGCCGACGCGGCCGGCGTCATGTTCACCGCGAACCCGGTCAACGGCGCCCGCGACGAGACCGTGATCAACGCCTCCTGGGGCCTCGGCGAGGCGGTCGTCGGCGGCCAGGTCACCCCCGACACCGTCATGGTCCGCGACGGCGCCGTCGCGGAGTCGCGGATCGGCGACAAGACGGTCATGACCGTGCGCACGCCGTCCGGCACGCGGGAGGAGCCCGTCCCCGACGACCTGCGGCGCCGGGCCGTCCTCGACCCGCCGCAGGCCGCCGAGCTGGCCGCGATCGGCGCGCGCATCGAGGAGCTGTACGGCACGCCGATGGACGTCGAATGGGCCCGGCGCGACGGCTCGTTCTTCATCGTCCAGGCCCGCCCGATCACCGGCATCAAGCCGCCGGTCGAGGAGTGGAACGACAGCCTCAAGGGCGTCAACCTCTGGACGGGCGGCAACCTCGGTGAGGCCATCCCGGACGTGATGACGCCCGCGACCTGGTCGTTCGTCCGGATGTTCATCCATGAGGCGATGGCCGCCTCGGCGCTGCCCGGGTTCGACCTGGTCGGCAACATCGGCGGCCGGTTCTACATGAACCTGAGCGTCATGTACACGATGGCCATCTCCCTCGGCATGCGGAAACGGCTGAGCGCCGTCGAGCAGATCTTCGGCAAGCTGCCGCCCGGCCTCGACGTGCCGCTGCTGACGGTCTCCCGCTGGGAGATCGTCAAGAAGGTCGTGCCGTTGGGCATCAACATCCAGAAGCGCGTCCGTACGAACCTCAAGGGCCTGCCCGCCTTCCTCGCCACCGCCCAGCAGCGCGCGGAGGACCTGCGCGCCCGGATCGCCACCACGCAGACCGGCCCCGAACTGGCCGCCCTGTGGAAGCGCGAGATCGAGCCGTACGTCGTCACGAGCTGCCGCATGCTGGAGGCCGCCGGCCGGCAGGGCGGGGCCACGCTCGTGTACACCCGCGACAAGCTGCGCAAGATGATGGGCGACGCCGACGCCGAAGCCATGCTCACCGGCGCCAACGCCGACGGCGAGCTGGCCAGTCTCGGCCCGGTCATCGGGCTGGGCAAGCTGGCCAGGGGCGAGATCGACCGTGACACGTTCGCCCGCTTGTACGGGCATCGGGGCCCCCACGAGTTCGAGGTCTCCCTGCCGCGCCCCGGCGAGGACCCGGCCTGGATCGACGCCCAGCTCGCCGGGTTCCGCGACATGAGCGCCGACACCGAGGCCCTCCTCACCCGCCAGACGAAGGCGCGCGAGGAGGCGTGGGCGCGGTTCGCCCAGCGTTACCCCCGCCAGGAAGCCAAGATGCGGGACCGGGTCACCCGGTGGAACAAGGTCGTCCGCGACCGCGAGACCACCAGGTCGGAGAACATGCGGGCGTTCTGGGTGCTACGCGCCTTCATGCTGCGGGCCGGGCAGCTCACGGGGCACGGCGACGACCTGTTCTTCCTCTACCTGGAGGAGATCCTCGACCTCCTGCGCGGTGACGCGTCCGCGCTGGACCGGGCCCCGGTACGGCGGGCGACCTACGAACGCTACGCCTCGCTGCCGCCGTACCCGACGCTGATCGTCGGCCACTTCGACCCGGTGCGCTGGGCCGCCGACCCCGGCAGGCGGAGCGACATCTACGACGCGCGCGGCGGGAGCGCGCCGGTCAGTGACACGGTGACCGGGTTCCCCGGCGCGCCGGGCATCGTCGAGGGCGTCGCCCGGGTGATCTCCTCGCCCGAGGACGGTGAGCGGCTCAAGCCCGGCGAGATCCTCGTGACGACGCTGACCAACATCGGCTGGACACCGATGTTCCCGCGCGCCGCCGCCGTCGTGACGGACATGGGGGCGCCGCTGTCGCACGCCTCGATCGTGGCCCGCGAGCTGGGCATCCCGGCGGTGGTCGGTACGGGCAACGCGACGATGCGGCTGCGCGACGGCGACCGCATCCGGGTGGACGGCGAGCGGGGCACCGTCGAGTTGCTGAGCTGACGGTGCTTCGGGCCTTGATCGGGTAGACCGGAGTCGTGCGCGAATCCGGCCGCCGCGCCTGGCACGAGCTGCCCGGCCCCCTGGCGGAAGAGGTGGAAGGCCGCCTCGGCTCGGCCGTGCGGCGTTTCGAAGAGCGCCGGGGCGGGTTCTCATACGGCGTGCTGGGCGTGGCCACGCTGGACGGCGGCGAGCGGGTGTTCGTCAAGGCCGTCCCCGCGGACTCCGACCACGTGGCCGACTACCGCTCGGAGGCGATCGTCGCGGCGGCGCTGCCTGCGGGGGTTCCGGCGCCGCGCTTCCGGTTCTCGTGCGAGGCGGACGGGTGGGTGCTGCTCTGCTTCGACGTCGCGCCCGGCAGCCTTCCGCACGAGCCGTGGCGACCGGAGGAACTGGCCGCCGCCCTCCGCCTGGTGACCCTCTGCGCCCGCGAGCTCACGCCGTCGCCGATCGGCGGCCTGCCGACGGTGGCCGACCGCATGGCGGGCCGCTGCGAGACCTGGCAGGCCAGGGAACGCGACGGCGCCACCGGCGGCCTCGGCACCTGGGAGCGGGCGCGGCTGGGGCGGCTGGCCGAGGTCGAACGGGACTGGGCGTCGCTGGTCGTCGGCGACTCGCTGCTGCACTTCGATCCGCGTTTCGACAACCTGCTCATCACCCCGCACGGCCGGGCCAGCCTGGTCGACTGGGGCCGCTCGTGCATCGGCCCCGCGTGGGCGGACCTGGTCTGCCTGCTGCTGGAGTCGGACCTGGGTGACGCCGACCCCGAGGAGTTGTTCGCCGCGCATCCGCTGGGGCGGGCGGCGGAGCCGGAGCGGGTGGACGCGCTGCTGGTGGCGTTCGCGGGCTACTGGACCCGCACCGCGGGCCTGCCGGGCCCGCCGCACGCCCCGCACCTACGGGTGCGGCGCGGGCGCTCGCGTCAGGCCACGATCGACTGGCTGCGCCGCCGCTGGCGGTGACGCGCCTCAGGCGATGACGTGCCCTGGGCGACGAGGTGCCTCGGGCGACGAGGTGCCTCAGGCGGATTTGCCGAGGAAGCCCGAGGTGCGGAGCCAGTCGGCGGAGACCTTGCTCGGCTCCTCGCCGTCGACGTCCACCTGGGCGTTGAGCTTCCGCATGGTCGTGTCGTCCAGCTTGGCGATCACCGGCTTGAGCACCTTCTCCAGGGCCGGGTACTTCTGGTAGGTCTCGTCCCGTACGGTGACGGCGGCGTTGTAGATCGGGAAGAAGTGCTTGTCGTCCTGCAGCACGGTCAGGCCGAGCGCGGCGATGCGGCCGTCGGTGGTGTACACCTCGCCGAAGTTGCAGGTCTGGCCCTTGTCGGTCTCGGTGTAGACGACGCCGGTGTCGAGCTGGCTGACCTTGTCCTTCGGGAGGTTCAGCCCGTACGCCTTGGACAGCCCCGGCAGCCCGTCGTCACGGGTGGAGAACTCCGACTCGACGCACAACGACGCCTCGTCCGGCTTGGTCTTGGCCAGTTTCGCCACGTCGGAGAGCGTCTTGACGCCCAGTTCCTTGGCCTTCTCCGAGCGGATCGCCAGGGCGTAGGTGTTGTTCAGCGGCGTCGGCCCGACCCAGCGGATCTTGTTCTTCGCCAGGTCCTCGTCCGCGGTGGCCTTGAACTGCTTGGCCGCGTCCGGGATCGGGGTGGCGTTTTTCAGGTGCTCGATCCAGCCGGTGCCCGAGTAGTCCCAGTACATGTCGATCGACTTGGACTCCAGGGCCTTGCGGTTGGGCACCGTACCGCCGAGATTGGTCTTGTCCTCGACCTCGGCCCCGTGCGCCTTGAGCAGTTGCACGGCGATCTGCCCGAGCATGATGTTCTCGGTGAAGTCCTTGGAGCCGATGACGAACTTGGCGCCGGACAGCTCGCTGCCCGCGCTGGAGGCCTCGACGGCGTCGCTCGGGCCACAGGCGCTCGTGGCGGTCAGGGTCAGGGCAGCGGCGGTGAGCAGGGTGAACGTCTTGCGGACGTGCATGAAAAAAGCACCTCTTGGAGCTGGATGAGCGTGTGGTCAGATGCCGCGGGGCTTGAGCAGGTCTTCGGCGAGCCCGCTCAGCCAGTCGATGAAGAAGGCGATGCACGCGGTCAGCACGGCGCCCACGATGGTCACGGGCATGCGGTTCAGCTTGAGCCCGTTGATGATCAATTCGCCGAAGCCGCCCGCGGCGACGAACGCGCCGAGCGTGGCGACGCCGACGGTCAGGACGAGCGCGGTCCGCAGGCCGGCGAGGATCGCCGGCACGGCCAGCTTGAGCTCGACCCGGCGTAGCACCTGCCCCCTGGTCATCCCCATGCCGCGCGCGGCCTCGATGAGCGCCGGATCGACCTGCTGTACGCCGACCATCGTGTTGCGCAGCACGGGCAGCACCGCATAGGCGACCAGGCCGACCAGGGCGGTCTGGAAGCCCACCCCGAGCAGGAACGTGCAGAGCACGAGCAGCCCGATGCACGGGATCGCCTGGCCGAGGTTGGCCACGGTGAGGATGACGGGGGCGATCAGCCGGTTGCGGGCCCGCGAGGCGACGACGCCCAGAGGAATCGCGACGACCACCACGAGCGCGGTGGCCAGGAACGTCAGCTGGACGTGCTCCACGGCCTTGGCCAGGAGGAACTCCCGGGTGAGGCTGCGGCTCTCGATCGAGTCCAGGTTCTGCGCGCTGATCCAGGCATACAGGGCGAACAGTACGCCGCAGAGGATCACCGGAGTGATGACGTGCCGCAGACCTGACACGCGCCCGAACGGGCGGGTCCGGCCTGCCCGGAGTGTCGCGGTGGTCACCGGCGGACCGCCTCCTTGAGGGCGGTGGCCGGCCCGGCTCCCACCGGCTCCTTTCGCGCGGCGGATGCCGGGGTGGGTTCCGAGGCCGATGCCGGTTCGGTTCCCACCGCCTCGCACAGCGCGCCGTAGGTGAGCACGCCGGACGGCGAGCCGCAGCGGTCGGTGCCGTGCGCGAGCATGACGTCCAGGGCCTCGCGCAGGCTGGCGTCCGAGGTGATCTGCGGCATGTCCGCGCTTCCCCGCTGCTGCGTGCACTCCACGTCTCCCACGCGCAGCAGCGCGAGCCGCTTGAGCGTGGCGTCCTGGCCGATGAAGCCGGCGACGTAGTCGTCGGCGGGGTGGGCCAGGATGTTCGCGGGCGTGTCGTACTGCGCGATGTGCGATCGCTCCCGGAGTACGGCGATGCGGTCGCCGAGCTTGATGGCCTCCTCGAAGTCGTGCGTGACGAAGATGATCGTCTTGCGCAGCTGCTTCTGGAGCTTGACGAACTCGTTCTGCAGGTGCTCACGGGTGATGGGGTCGGTGGCGCCGAAGGGCTCGTCCATCAGCATCACGGGCGGATCGGCCGCCAGCGCCCTGGCCACGCCCACCCGCTGCTGCTGCCCGCCGGAGAGCTGGCTGGGGTAGCGGTCGTGGAACGCCGACGGCTCCAGGTTCACCAGGGTCAGCAGTTCCTCCACCCGTTCGGCCGTACGGGCGGCGGACCAGCCCAGCAGCTTCGGCACCAGGCCGATGTTCTGGCCGATGGTCTGATGCGGGAACAGTCCCACCTGCTGGATGGCATAGCCGATGTGCCTGCGCAGCTCGTCGGGATGCAGGCTCAGCACGTCCTCGCCGCCGATGCGGATCTCGCCCGACGTGGGCTCGACCAGGCGGTTGATCATCTTCATCGTGGTCGTCTTGCCGCAGCCCGACGGGCCGACGAAGACCACCAGTTCACCGGCGGGGATGTCGAGATCGACGTGGTCCACCGCCGGCGCGGGCTGCCCCGGGTAGTGCTTGGTCAGTGCCCGCAGCTCAATACGCGCGCCTCCGGTGTCACGGTCGAACACGAAGCCCCCTTGGGATGGTCAGTTGACGTACGGCGAAAAAGAACAGGTCGAACAGCACCGCGATGACCACGATGCCGAGCGTGCCGGCGAGCGTCGCGTTGAGCGCGTTCACCGAGCCCAGCCGGGACAGCCCTTCGAAGATCTGCGTGCCGAGGCCGGGCCCGTCGACGTAGGCGGCGATGGCCGCGATGCCGATGAGCATCTGTGTGGCGACGCGCACTCCGGTCAGGATCAGCGGCCAGGCCAGCGGCAGTCGCACCTTCAGCAGGACGCGGGCCCGGCCCATGCCCATCCCGCGCCCGGCCTCCACCATGGCGGCGTCGACGCCGCGCAGCCCGGCGACCGTGTTCCTGATGATCGGCAGGAACGCGTACGCGGTCAGCGCGACCAGCGTGGATCCCCATCCCAGCCCGGTGATCGGGATGAGCAGGGTTAGCAGCGCCAGGGAGGGTACCGTCAGGATCGCGGCGGAGATGGCCAGCGAGAGGCCCCGGACCTTCGGAAGGTCGTGGGTAAGGAGCCCGATGCCGATGCCGACGGCGGTGGAGACGCCGATGGCGATGCCGACGACGAGGGCGTGTTCGGCGGCGGCCAGCGAGAGGGTGTCCCAGCGTGAGACCACGTACTCGCTGAAATTCATAGAGTGTCCGCCTTTACTTACGCTTGTAGGAATGTGTAAACGTATGTGACCAATTGCAGTCATCGCAAAATGGGTTGCGGTCAGCGCAACCGAGCAAGGGTGGGAATGAGCGAGAAGTCGCCGGTTTCGTCGGCCGGACTCCGGCGGGACATGGACATCCTGGAAGTGCTGGCGGGCCATGGGGATGATCGCGACGTGGACGGGTTCGGCGTCAACTGGATCGCGCAGCGGCTGGGCAGGGAGAAGAGCCAGGTATCGAGGGCGCTGCGCGCTCTGGAGGCCGAGGGCATGGTCGAGCGCGACCCGATGACCAAGCGCTATCGCCTGGGCTGGCGGCTGTTCGCGCTCGCGGCGCGTACGCAGCAGTCGAGGCTGGTCCAGTTGGCCGTGCCCTTCCTGAGGCGGCTGGCCACGGTCTGCGACGAGGACACGCACCTGTGCGTGCAGCGCGGCGACATGGCGCTCACGCTGATGACACTGCCCTCCTCGCGGGCCTTCCACCGGATCTGGGAGGGCATCTCGATACCGGTGATCATGGCGGCCGCCGGCCGGTCGCTGCTGTCGGACTGGGACGACGCGCAGATCCGCGAAAGCCTGCGGGCTCCGCTGCCCGTCGGCCTGGGCTCCTCGGTCAACGACGAGAAGCAGTGGCTGGCCGACGTCGCCCACGTACGCTCCTTTGGCTACGCGGTGACGGCGTTCGAGATGGACGACGGTGTGTTCGGGGTGTCGGCGCCGGTACGCGACCACCGAGGGGTGATCGCGGCCGCCGTCTCCGTGTCGGTCACTCGCGCGCCGGGTGAGTCGCGCCTGCACGAGATCGGCGGCATCGCCGCGGAGACGGCGCGCCAGCTCTCGATCGCCTTGGGGCTGCCACCGGGCGGCCGAGGCGTTCTGTCGGCCAT
Organism: Nonomuraea sp. NEAU-A123; assembly: GCF_018603905.1. GTDB lineage: Bacteria > Actinomycetota > Actinomycetes > Streptosporangiales > Streptosporangiaceae > Nonomuraea. The sequence continues at coordinate 200,493 of NZ_JAHFZZ010000008.1, read as the reverse complement.
GCCGTCACGGGCACGGTGAACCGGTCGCATCTGTGACGCCTCACAAACTCGGGCTGCTCGCTGTGCGCCGTCCGGCCGTACTCTCGTCCCCGCGCCCTCGCTCGTCCCCGCCCTTGTGCAGCCGGGCGATGGGCAGCAGCATCGCGGCGGTCAGGGCGCTCAGCAGGCCGAAGGCCAGGTGGAAGTCTCCCGTCGCGTCCCGTAGCGCCCCCACCAGCAGGGGCGCCAGGGCGGCGCAGGCGTAGCCGACGAAGAACGCCATCGCGCTGATCCGTCCGGCCTCGGCGGCGTCGCGGCTGACCACCACGGGCAGCGTCAGCACGAGCGTGAACAGCCCGCCGTGGCCGACGCCCAAGGCGGCGATCCACAACCAGGTGACCGTCGCCGGCGCCGCCGCCAGGCCCGCGAACCCGATCGCTGTCAACACCGTCGTCAGGGCCAGCCCGGCACGCCGGTCCCGCCCTTCACCCAGCAGCGCCGGTACGGCCAGCATGGCGACGACCTGGATGGAGATCATCACGGTCAGCAGCACGCCCGCGCCGGTGGCGGCACGCTGCCCGTCCTCGTGCAGCAGGGGGACGACCCAGGCCAGTTCGCAGTAGTACAGCGCGGAGTTGGCGGCGGACAGCGCGGTGATGCGCCACGCCACACCGCTCCGCCAGGGCAGCCCCTTGGTAACGGGGCCCGCTTGGCCGGCTCCGGTCGCGCCCGCTCCGGTTCGGGCCGTACCCACTGGGGCTGGGCCGCTGTCGAGGCCCAGGGAGGTGGCGGAGGCAGACCACATCGCCATGCCCGCCACCGCGAGCACCGCCCAGGAGGCCAGCGCCCCTGGCCAGGAGCCGATGGCGTCGGCGAGTGGGGCGGTCACCCCGGCCGCGACCGCCCCGCCCAGGCCGAGGCCGGCCGTGTAGATGCCGGTCACCAGGCCGGCTCGGTCGGCGAAGCGGGTCTTGACCACGGCGGGCAGCAGCGTCTGCGCGATCGCGATCCCGGCCCCGACGGCCGCCGCGCAGGTGAGCTGCAGCCAGGCGGAGCCGCCGAAGACGCGGGCCGCCGTCGCCACGGCGATGACGACGAGCCCGATCAGCACCCCGCGCCGCAGCCCGAACCTGCGGCCGACCACCGCCGCCAGGGGCGCGCAGACCCCCATGGCCAGCGTCGGGATGGTCGTCAGCAGCGCCACTCCCGTGGCGGACAGGTCGAGGTCGGTTTGGATGCGGTCCACCAGAGGGGACACGGCGGCGATCGCCGGCCGCAGGTTCGCCGCGGCGACGAACAGCGCGACGGCGGCCGCGCCGAGGGCGGTACGCGTCATGGAGACTCCCAGTTGATCTCGGATATTTACTATCCGAGTTCTATCACGGACATTCCTTATCCGGAATGGGTAGGGTGCTGACATGAAGATGTCCAACGGAGTGGAGTGGGCGCTGCACGGCTGCGTCACGCTCAGCCAGAGCCGGGACCCGGTGCCGGCGGCGCGGCTCGCGGAGCTGCACGGCACCCCTCCGGCGTACCTGGCCAAGCACCTCCAGGCGCTCTCCAGAGCGGGCATCGTACGGTCGACGGCCGGCCAGGTCGGCGGCTACCTCCTCACCAGGCCCGCCGCGGCGATCACCGTGCTGGAGGTGGTCCAGGCCATCGACGGCACCTCACCCGCCTACCGGTGCACGGAGATCCGGCAACAGGGACCGCTGGCCGTACCGGCCGAACGGTGTGACCGGCCGTGCGCGATCGCCCGCGCGATGGCCTCGGCGCAGGAGGCCTGGTACGGCGCGCTGGCCGACATCACGATCGCGGACCTTGCGGCGGGCATCGACGCCGACAGCGAGGGTACGGCGATGGCCGACGTCCGCCGCTGGCTGACCTCCACGGCGTGACATATGCGGCTACCTGGCCGAACAGGCACCTCGTCGTGTCCCCAAGCAGGGTCCCGCTGCCGGGTCAAGACCACTTAGGTGATCGAGCCCGTCAAAGCGACGGCCACCTCCAGCCCGCCTCCAGGCAGGGCGCGGGCCTCCAGCGTGCCGTGGTGGGCCTGGACGATGGCGGCGACGATCGACAGGCCCAGCCCCAGGCCGTCGCCGGTGGCTCTCCTTCCGGTCTCCAGACGCTGGAAGGGCTGCAGGAGCGTGGGGACCCGATCGGGCGGGATCACCGGGCCGCTGTTGGAGATCCTGAGGGTGGGCCGGCCGGACTCCACGGCGGTGGTCACCTTGATCCAGCCGTCGGGCACGTTGTGCCGCGCGGCGTTGTCCAGCAGGTTCGCGACCAGGCGTTCGAGCAGGGCACGGTCACCGGACGCGGGTGCCGGGCGCAGCGCGGACTCGACGCGGACGCCCTGGTCGCCCCGCTGGCCGAGGGCCTGCCCGGCGATCGCGGCCAGGTCGACGGGTTGGCGGTGATGCAGGCCCTGCTGGCTGCGGGCCAGGGTGAGGAGGGCTTCGATGAGCCGTTCCTGGTGCTTTCCGTTGGTGAGCAGACGTTCCAGTACGGTCCGCAACGCCCCGGCGTCGGCCGCGGAGTCGGCGAGCGCGACCTCGACCATGGCCTGCTGCAGCGTCAGCGGGGTGCGCAGCTCGTGGGAGGCGTTGGCGACGAACCGCCGCTGCGCGGTGAACGCGGCCTCCAGCCGATCCAGGAGCTCGTCGAAGGTGTCGGCCAGCTCTTTGAGCTCGTCGTCCGCCCCGGACGCGGCCAGCCGCCGGTCGAGCCGGTCGGCCGTGATGCGCCGGACGGTGGCCGTCATGTCGCCAAGCGGTCGTAGGACGCGCCCGGCCATCAGCCGCCCCAGCAGTATCGACGCGAACGCCATGACCGCCAGCGCGACCAGCGAGTTGACCAGCAGCCGGCGCATGCTCTCGGCCTGCTGCACCTTCACCTGAGGCTCAGGTACGGGCAGGCCGAGCCCCCCGGGCGCCGTGGGAGCGGTCGGCGGCCTTGGGAAGGGCGAGTACACGACCAGGAAGTAGATGAGGGCGACCAGCACCACCGCGGCCAGCAGGAACAGCCCGCTGTACAGGAGCGTCAGGCGCAGCCGGGCCGTCCGCCTCATATCCGGTATCCGGCCTGCGGAACCGTCTCGATCAGCGGCGGGTCGCCCAGTTTGCGGCGCAACCGGCTGATCGTCACCTTCACGGTCTGCGTGAACGGGTCGGCGAACTCGTCCCAGCCCTGCTCCAGGAGCTGCTCGGCGGAGACCACGGCACCCCTGGCGGCCAGCAACAGCTCCAGCACGGCGAACTCCTTGGGGCTCAGCGACAGCCGCCGCCCGTCGCGGGTGGCGATCCGCGTGGTCGAGTCGAGGCGCAGGTCGCCGTGGACGAGCACCGGCGGCAGAGCCGGACGCGACCGCCTGGCCAGCGCCCGGATCCGGGCGACCAGCTCGGCGAAGGCGAACGGCTTGGGCAGGTAATCGTCGGCGCCGACCCCCAGCCCGGTCACCTTGTCGTCGATCGTCCCGGCGGCGGTGAGCATCAGCACCCGCGCCGGATAGCCCACGCGCACGAGCGACCTGCACACCTCGTCGCCGTGCAGGCCGGGCAGGTCGCGGTCGAGGATGACCACGTCGTAGTGGTTGACGGAGGTACGGTCGAGCGCGGCGGCGCCGTCCAGCACCACATCGACGGCCATACCCTCGCGGCGCAGCCCCGCGGCCACTGTCTGGGCCAGTTCCTCGTGGTCTTCGACCATCAGCACCCTCATGATCCACCCAGGATGCCCAGCCGCGGGTTACAGCGGGGTAACCGCCGCCGTCCCCGTCCCGCAACCGGTCCTCGGTTTTGCTGGCTTCACCGAACAGACGCGACAGAAACGGAGGAGCCATCATGCTCGGCTCAACGATCAGGAACGTGGTCCTCGCCGCCGCGGTCGTCGCCGCGGGAGTGGTCGGGGGCGCGGGTGTGATGTCCGCCCCGGACGGCCCCGGCGAGGACGCCAAGGCGTTCACCGACTGCGTGCGTGCGAAGGGGCTGCCCGACTTTCCCGAGGTCGTGGTCTCCTCGGACGGGCTGATCAACCTCGAGATCAAGGGTGAACGCGTCGACGTCCTCTCGGCCAAGTACGGGGCGGCGGTGAAGGCGTGCGAGCCGCTGCTGCCCACCGGCACCCAACTGCCTGTTGCGCCCTCAGCACCCGTGGCCCCGGTGATCGTGCGGCGCCCGTAGCGCACTACGCAGGAAACGTCCGCGGTGTCGGCTCGAGGTCAGAAATAGCGGTCGACGGCCCGTCCGGGTGTGAGGCGGGCCGCATATTGTTCTCGGGCTTAATCCATATCGCTGCTGGAATGCGTCCGGCGAAAGATTTTCGTGAAGCCGTCACATTTAACATTCGGAGATCGCGGGCCCCGAACGGGGTCGCAACATCGCAGGGGACCACTCGCGGGTGACCGTATCCAGTATTGTCGAGGCGATCGGTCGGTTGCCTGGTGGGAGAGGATCAGCGAATGCCCCATGCGGCCAGACCCACGGTCACCTTGCACGATGTGGCCGCGGCGGCCGGGGTCTCGGTGGCGACCGCGTCCCGGGTGCTGGGCGGCAGCTCCCGTACGGTCGCGCCCGAATACGAGCGGCGGGTGCTCGCCGCGGCGGCCGAGCTGCGTTATACCGCGGACCTGTCGGCCAGGGCGATGCGCAGGGCCAGTGACGCGATCACGCTGGTCGTGGACGACCTCACCACCCCGTCGATGGGGATCATCGTGGCGGCGATGGAGCGGCGGGCCCGTGCGTCCGGGGCGTTCGTCACGGTCTCGTCCACGCGGGCGACGCCCGAACGGCAGCTCGAAACCGTCCGCCTGCTCCGTGCCCTGCGCCCGCGGGCGCTCGTGCTCACCTCCAACCGGCTGGAGCCGAACGCGCTCGAAGGCCGCCTGTTCAAGGAACTGCAGGCGTACGAGCGGGAAGGCGGACGGGTCGTGATCGTCGGCGTCACCGAAGAGTCCTTCGACTCGATCGGGTTCGACAATCACGGCGCCGCTCGGGCGCTCGGCGCGTTCGTCGCGGAGTCGGGGCATCGGCGGGTGGTGATATTGGCCGGGGCCGGTGGGTGGGTCAACCTGTCCGCGCGGGTTTCGGGATTCGTCGAGGGATTGGCCGGCGGCGGGGTCGAGGACCGGCACATTCGGGTCGTGGACTGCGAGGTCAGCCGCCAGGGCGGGTTCGACGCGGCGCGGCGGCTGGTCGCCGAGGGGCTGGGGGAGACGGACGCGGTTTTTGCGGTCAACGACGTGGTGGCGATCGGGGCGATGTCGGCTTTCCGGGCCGCCGGGGTAAGGGTGCCTGTTGACGTCTCGGTAACGGGGATCGACGATATTCAACTGGCCGTTGACGTGACGCCTCGATTGACGACCGTGGCGCTTCCGCTGGCGCATGTGGGTGCCGAGTCGATCCGCCTGGCATTGGCCGAACGTACGGAGCCTGTGCATTTGACCGTGCAGGGGGAAATCATCATCAGGGAAAGCACGATGGAACGTGCCGCTGCGAATAACGGTAAATAGGTCCGTCGCATTCCGGTAAACCGCTGAAGCGCGCGGAAACGGCATTGCGCGGGTGCGCCCCGGGGTCGCGACGAGCTCCCGGCTGAACGCCTTTCAGCGTCCCCGCGCCGCTCGCGGTTGAGTGCCCCTGAGTACCCTGTCGCGGCTGTCCCCGGGGCCTCGCCTGCTCGGAAACCCGCTCTTGACGTCGCCGTAACCGGCATGCAAACTGCGGAATACGTTTTCCCAGCTCCCCGCCAAACCCGCCCAGGAGGCCACCTGGAAGCGGTACCCCATGGGAGAAAGCGCAATGACGCTCCAGGTCTGCCACACGCTCGACCGGTCGATCGCCGTCTCGGCGGGAGACGTCGAGCTGTTCACCTACACCTACCGGCCCGACACGCCCACGCTGGAGTCGCCCAAGCCGTACCTGCACCCGATCAGGACCCTGGCCGGTGAGGTGGTGTCGCTGTTCAGGCCGCACGACCACGTCTGGCACAAGGGGATCGCCTGGTCGCTGCCGCACGTGGGCGAGCACAACTTCTGGGGCGGCCCCACGTACGTCCACGGCAGCTTCTACGTGCAGCTCGACAACAACGGCAGTGCCGTGCACCAGGAGCTGACCACGCTGTCGGCCGAGGGCGAGAGCGCGGTGATCGGCCACCGGCTCGGCTGGCGCTCCCAGGCCGGGCAGCCGGTCATCGACGAGCGGCGCGCGCTGACGGCCCAGGTGCTGGACGACTCGACCTGGGTGCTGGTGTTCGAGACGGACATGACCAACGTGTCGGGAGCCGCGCTCGACATCGGCTCGCCGACCACCAAGGGCCGCGAGAACGCCGGATACGGCGGCCTGTTCTGGCGCGGCCCGCGATCGTTCACCCAGGGCATCGTCCAGTCCCCGACCGGCGCCGGTGCCGGCGGCGACCTGCGGGGGATGCGGGCGGAGTGGTTCGGCTTCCGCGGTCGGCACGACGAGAGCGGCGACTGGTCGACGATCGTCATGGTCGACGACGCCGCCAACCCCCAGCACCCGCCGCAGTGGTTCGCCCGCAGCGAGGAGTTCGCCTGCCTGTGCCCGGCGCCGTTCTTCAGCGAGGAGGTGCCGGTCGCGGACGGCGAGACGATCAGCTTCCGGTACGCGGTCGTGGTGGCTGCCGGAGACCATGGCGAGGAAGGCACCCGGCACCTGGCCGACCAGGGCCGTTCCGCGCTGGGGGTGCGGCCATGACGTTCCCCGGCGGGACCTCCGTCACCCGCCTGTCGGTCTACTCCGGTACGTGCCACGACGGCCTCGAAGGCGGCACCCCGCACCTGCACACCGCCTCCACCGAGGCGTACGTCGTCATCGGTGGTAGCGGCGCGTTGCAGACGCTGGACGTGCACGGTTTCCGGGAGACGCCGTTGAGCGCCGGTTCGACGGTGTGGTTCACGCCCGGCACGATCCATCGGGCGATCAACCGGGGCGGTCTGGAGGTGGTCGTGGTCATGCAGAACGCCGGTCTGCCCGAGGCCGGTGACGCGGTCATGACGTTCCCGCCGGAGGTCGTGGCCGACGCGGCCCGCTACCGCGAGGCGGCCACCCTGCCGGTCGGCGAGGGTGTGGAGGACGCCGTCCGGCGCCGTCGTGACCTGGCCGTGGAGGGCTTCCTGCGCCTGGCCGAGAGCCTGTCCGACGGCGATCCGGGACCGCTGCAGGCGTTCTATGACAGCGCGGTCGCGCTGGTGCGCCCCGCCGTCGCGGGCTGGCGCCGTACCTGGGAGGACACCGTCGCCCGGGAGACCCAACACACCGCCGAGGTGCTCGACGCGCTGGAACGCGGCGACGGGACGCACCTCCACAGCGCCACCCTCCTCGAAGCGCCACCCGAAGCCCGATGGGGCATGTGCGGCCGACTCCGCACCCACGACGTCGCGCACCCGCAGGTACGTTCACCCCTTCCTTGAGGAGCGCCTTCATGTCGCGCCTGATAGCCGCCTTACTCCTGTCCTGCGGCGTGCTGGTCTGTCAGCCCGCCGCCCACTGAAACAATGTCCGGCATGGTCGAAGCCTCGCCTGACGGGCGCCCGACACCGGCGACCCTGCACGACGTCGCCCGGGAGGCGGGCGTCTCCGTCGCCACGGCGTCGCGCGCGCTCAACGGCAGCACGCGCAACGTCCGCACGGAGAACGTCTCCCGGGTGCTGGCGGCGGCGGCCAAGCTCGACTACGAGCCGCACCTGTCGGCCCAGGCGATCGCGAAGGGCTCGACGCGCACCGCGGCGCTGGTGGTGGGCGACGTGGCCGACCCCTACTTCTCCTCCATCGCCGCCGGGGTCACCCGGGCGGCGGAGGCGGCCGGGCTCATCGTCACGATGGCCGTCGCCGACCGGTCGCCCGAACGCGAGCTCGAGATCGTCAGGACGCTACGCGGCCAGCGTCCGCGCGTCATCATCATCGCGGGCAGCCGCGTCGACGGCGCCGGCACGCGTGACGCGCTGGTCGAGGAGCTGGCGCAATACCGTACGGCCGGTGGGCGGGTCGTGCTGATCAGCCAGCAGGACCTGCCGTTCGGCACCGTCACCATCGACAACCGGGGCGGGGCCGGGCAGCTCGCCCGCGCGCTGGCCGGGGCGGGTTACCGGCGGTTCGCGGTCATCCGCGCCCCCGAGCGGGTCCGCACGTCCCGCGAGCGGGTCGACGGCTTCACCGAGGGGCTGCGGGAGGCGGGCGTCAGCCTGGACGACCGGTTCGTGGTGGAGACCGAGTTCACCCGCGCCGGCGGCTACGCGGCGGCCCGCGAGCTGGCCGGGCGCGGGCTCGACGGGATCGAGGTCGTCTTCGCGGTCAACGACGTGATGGCGATCGGCGCCATGACGGCCTTCCGTGACGCCGGGCTGGTCCCGGGTGAGGACATCGCGGTCGCCGGGTTCGACGACATCGGCTCGGCGGTGGACGTCGTGCCCGCGCTCACCTCCGTGGCGGTGCCGCTGGAGGAGGCCGGTGCGAGCGCGATGCGGCTCGCGCTCGCCGAGGGCTCGGAGACCGTACGGATCGAGACACGCGTGATCCTGCGCGAGAGCACCCCTCCCCGCTGACCGGTCAGGGGATGTTCGGGCGGACCGAGTCGCGGACGACGATGTGCGTGCCCAGCAGGACGTGCTCGGCGGCGCCCGCCCTGCCGCGCTCGCGTTCGAGCGCCAGCCGTACGGCGGTGCGGCCGAGCTCCTCATGCGGTACGTGCACGGTGGTCAGGTCGATGTCGGCGGCGGGCGGCAGGTCGTCGAAGCCGACCATGGACACGTCGTCGGGGATGCGCAGGCCCCGCTCCCTGAGCGCCTGGCGGGCACCCGCGGCGATCAGGTCGTTCCCGGCGAAGATGGCGGTGAAGTCGCGCGGCCCCGCGTCGAGCCGTTCGCGGACCATGCGGTAGCCCTCGTGGCGCTCCATCGTGCCGTCCACCTCCAGCGCCGGGTCGTGGGGCACGCGGTAGGCGGCCAGCGCCGCCCGGTAGCCGGCGATGCGGCTCTCCGGAGTGCTGTAGCCCTCCCGTCGCCCGAGGAACAGGATGCGCTGGTGGCCCGCCGAGAGCAGGTGGCTGGTGATGGCGTACGCGCCACCGGTGTTGTCGTACTCGACCACGATGGCCGGCACCTCGGGCCCCAGCGGGGGGCGCCCGCACAGCACGAGCTGCGAGCCCGCGAGGGCCAGCGCGCGGGCGTACTCGCCCATCCGCTCGCGGTAGGCGTCGTCGGCCACCACGTTGCCGACCAGGATCACCGCGTCGGCGTGTTCCTCGCGCATGAGCTGGATCGTCGCCAGCTCCCGCTCCGGATCGCCTCCGGTGGTGCCGACGATGCACAACCGCCCTTCGAGGGCGGCCTGCGTCTGCACACCCTGGGCGACGGCGGCGTAGTGGGGGGAGATGACCGAGTTGACGATGATGGCGACGCTGCTGCTGCTCGCCCCGGCCAGCCCCCGAGCGTGGGCGTTGGCCACGTAGTCGAGCTCGCGGACCGCCCGCATGACCTTGGCGCGCGTGGCGGGAGCGCTGGGATAGGTGCCGGACAGGATCCGGGACACCGTGGCGACGGATACGCCGGCGTGTTTCGCCACGTCACGGATGGTCGACGGTCGTGGCCCGCCGTCGTCGGACGCCGTCCGCCGGGCCATCCGACCTCCAGATGTTAAAACGGTTACTATCAAGGGCTACTTTAGCCGGAAGAAGCCCGCCAAAGTGACGTAGTATCCGCTTTATGTCGCCGCTGCGCCTCCCACTCGCCGATACCGAGCTGTCCGCCTACACCGGCTGGACCCGGGCGCACTGGGAGGCCGTGGCGGATCACCTGCTGGCGTCCGTGGTGCCGTACGGCACCGACGACTTCGCCCAGTACCGCCTGCCGGGCAGGCAGAGCATCTCGGGACCGGTGAGCGATGGGCTGGAGGGGTACGCCCGCACGTTCATGCTGGCCGCGTTCCGGATCGCCGGGGCGGGTGGCCGGGTGCCGCCCGCCCTCTTGGATCGGTACGCCCAGGGGCTGGTGGCGGGGACCGACCCGGCGCACCCGTACGCCTGGCCGGCGCTGACCGACATGTCCCAGCCGCTGGTGGAGGCGGCCTCGATCGCGCTGGCCCTGCACGAGACCCGGCCCTGGCTGTACGACCGGCTGTCCCGGGCCGAGCAGGAGCGGGTGGTGGCGTGGCTGGCGGGCTTCGTCGGCAAGCGGACTCCGGACAACAACTGGGTGCTGTTCCGGGTGGTCGTCGAGCAGTTCCTGGCCGAGGTGGGCGGGCCGTACGAGGCCGCCGAGATCACCGGCGGGCTGGAGCGGATCGAGGAGTGGTACGTCGGGGACGGCTGGTACTCCGACGGTGCGGGCAAGAACTTCGACTACTACGCGGGCTGGGCCATGCACCTTTACCCGGTGCTGTGGGCCAGGATGGCCGGGGACACCGCCCGCCTGGAGCGTTACGGTGAGCGGCTGCGGCTCTTCCTCGGCCAGTACCAGCACCTGTTCGCCGCCGACGGCGGGCCCGTGCACCAGGGGCGCTCGCTGACCTACCGGTTCGCCACGGCCGCGCCGCTCTGGCTGGGCGCGCTGACCGGCTCCTCGCCGCTGCCGCCCGGCCGGACCCGGCGGATCGCCAGCGGCGTGCTGCGCCACTTCACCGAGCGCGGCGTGCCGGACGAGCGCGGCCTGCTGACGCTCGGCTGGTACGACACGTTCCTGCCGGTCACGCAGAGCTACTCCGGGCCGGGCTCGCCCTACTGGGCCAGCAAGGCGTTCCTCGGACTGCTGCTGCCAGCCGGGCATCCGGTCTGGACGGACGCCGAGGTCCCGGCGCCGATCGACCTCGCGGACCAGGCGGTGGCGCTGCGCGCGCCGGGGTGGCTGCTGCACGCCACCCGCGAGGACGGCGTGGTCCGGCTGGTCAACCACGGCAGCGACCGGGACCGGATCCAGGACCCGGCCGGGGTGCCGGATCCGCACTACCTCAAGCTCGCCTACACCAGCCACACCGGGCCGGACCTGGGCGAGGCGGCCGGTGTCGACGGGGAGCTCGTCGTCGTCGCGCCGGATGGGGCCGTCTCCCGCCGGCGGCGGATCGAGCCCCTCACGACACAGGACCGGTTCGCCGCCTCCGCCTACCGCGACCACCTGCCGGCCGGACCGGTCCAAGTGGTGACGGCCTCGGTGGTGGACGGGCCGGCCGAGGTGCGGATCCATCAGGTCACCGCGCCCGCCGGACACCGGATCAGGGACGGTGGGTACGCCCTCGCGGGGGAGACGCCGCTCGTGTCGCGGAGCGGCGACTTCTGGGCGTCGGCGCGGCGGCCGGACGGGCTGGTCAGCGAGGTGCGCGGGCTGCACGGCTACACGGGGTCCGCGGTGGCGACGGCGGAGGGCGCGAACGCCTTCGGACGCTACTCGGCCACCCCATACGTGACCGCGGACACGCACCCGGGCGGGACCGCCGTGTACGTCAGCCTCGTCCTGCTCACCGGCACGGAAGAGGCGCAGACCCCGGAGGTGCGGGCCCCGGAGGCGCGGGTCGAGGGCGACCAGGTCACCATCGACCTGCCGGGCGGCGACACGGCCACGGTCCGCCTCACCGGCACCCCCACCTGCGTCCGCGTCACCGACGGCGGCGCGGACTGACCGTCGTGCCGCAACCGCAAGGCGGCGGCCCCTCGCCGAGGTCAGGGTCGCCGCGAAACCCGTTCACCTACCTGAGGAGCCGTCTGTGCCACCCGTCGCGGTCTTCGCCATCGCGCCCTGGGCCTTTCACGATGTCTTCCCCGCCGACCTCATCACCCGGTTGCGGGAGTCGGTGGACGTAGACGCGACGGTGACGTTCACCTCGTTCGACGGGGAGGCGGCCAAGCGGGTGCTGGCCACGGCGGAGATCCTGCTGACCGGGTGGGACTGCCCGCGCATCGACGCCGGGGTGATGAAGGCGGCACCGGGGCTGCGGGCCCTCGTCCACGCCGCCGGCACCGTCAAGGCCATCGTCGACCCCGTCGTGTTCGAGCGCGGGATCGTCGTGTCGTCCGCGGCGGAGGCGAACGCCGTGCCCGTCGCCGAGTACACCATCGCCATGCTCGTCCTCGGCGCGAAACGGGTCTTCGGGCGCGCCGGCCACTACGCGGCCGGCGCCGACCGGTCGACCTGGCAGCCGGGCGCGGGCACCGGGCTGCACCACTGCACCGTCGGCGTGATCGGGGCCTCCCGGGTCGGCCGGCACGTGCTGCGGCGGCTGCGCGACTTCGACGTGGACATCCTGCTGTCCGACCCGTACGTCTCCCCGGAGGAGGCCTCCCGGCTGGAGGTCGAGCTGGTGGACGTGGACGAACTGTGCCGGCGCAGCGACCTGCTCACCGTGCACGCCCCGGCCCTCGCCGAGACCCGCCACCTGCTGGACGAGCGGCGCCTCGGCCTCCTGCCCGACCAGGCCGTCGTGATCAACACCGCCCGCGGCTCGCTGATCGACACCGACGCGCTCACCCGGGTGTGCGCGACCGGTCGCGTCTCGGCCGTGCTCGACGTGACCGACCCCGAGCCGCTGCCGCTGGAGCATCCCCTCTTCCGGATGCCCAATGTGCTCGTCACCCCGCACCTGGCGGGCGCGCAGGGGCGTGAGCTACGGCGGCTGGGTGAGTTCGCGGTCGACGAGGTTGAACGTTTCCTGAGCGGGCGCCCGCTGCGCGGCCGGGTGGAAGCCGCGCAGCTCGGCTACATCGCCTGACGGCTCGCCGAAAGCCTTTTCGCTCCCCGGCGTGGGGAAGTGGCAGGGGATAGGCCGCCGCGCTGATTGACAGGTCCGGAAGATCGGTCTACGTTTCCGAAAACCTTTCATTAAGGAGATTCGACAGAAAGGATTGTTAGCGCTACCACAACCAAGCGCTAGGTTCGATCATTCCCCCCACGCGCTCGATCGGATCGGATCAATCAGGCATGAGAAGAATCATCACGGCCCTGCTGCTCATCGCCGGGTCACTCGCCTTAGGCGCTCCCGCGCAGGCCGCCCAGACCATCGGATTCCCCACCTTCGGCGGCCCGGCGATCCCGGCCGCGCCCGGTACGTACACGACCGGCAACATGATGCAGGCCATCTACGACGCGGAGAGCTCGGGCACGGACTTCTGGATGGACCGGCTGCTCGCCCGCCCCGGCAACGACCCGGCCGGCACCTGGCTCATGTCACGGGGACGCGCCCTGTTCATGAAGACCCACACCCCGGGCACGCTCGGTTTCGCCGGCCAGGTGGCGTACTGGGAGAGCATCAGCAACAACAACGCCTACACCGTGGCCATCACGCCGGGCACCTTCACCGAGCAGGTGAACTCCCGCTGGCAGGCGCCCAGCTACTGGAAGAGCGTGCACACCAGCGGCTCCATCACGGTGAACCAGACGAAGTTCATCACGAACAACAACGTCGCCGTGACGAACCTGTCGATCACGAACGGTGGCTCCAGCTCGACCACGCTGCAACTGCGGGCGACCTCGCCGTACGCCACCTCCGGAAGTGGCAGCGAGCTGACCGGGCAGGTCAACGCCTACAACAACCTCACCACGATCTACCCCCGGCTGACCGGTGACGGTTTCACCGTCTCCAGCGGCGGCCTGAACAGGTCCGTGACGATCGCGGCGGGCGCGACCGTGACCGCCAAGGTGGTCATGGGCTTCGTCACCAACGAGATCCCCGAGTCGCGGACCGAGTACGACGCGTACGCGGGCTACACCAACGCCACCGCCTTCGCCACCCACGTACGGGCCTACAACCTGTGGTGGGCGCAGAACGTGCCCTACATCGACGTGCCCGAGCCGGCCATCAAGAAGAACATCTACTACCGCTGGTGGCTGATGCGCTTCAACAACCTCGACGCCGACATCCCGGGGCAGACGTTCCAGTTCCCCACCTCGACCGAAGGCGTACTGGGCTACAACAACGCCATCGCGCTCACCCAGCCCATGCACATCGACGACCTGAAATACCTGCGCAACCCGATCTACTCCTACGGCGACTGGCTGAGCGTCGGCCAGATCTCGAAGAACGGCCGCTTCCTCGACAACCCGGGCGATCCCGAGAACTGGTCCAACAGCTACACCCAGTACATCGGCGAGGCGGCGTGGAAGAGCTACCAGATCCACGGCGGCCAGCCGGCGATCGCCGCCAACCTGGCGCGCTACGCCGAGGGGGACGTCAAGGGCCAGCTCGCCTATTACGACCACGACAACAACAAGCTCATCGAGTACGACTGGGGCGCCCTGACCGGCAACGACGCCGACGCCGTCTCCTTCCACTGGAAGAGCGGCAACATGGACCGCGCCGAGTCGGCCTACCAGTACAGCGGCGCGCTGGCCGCGGCGCAGGCGTACGAGGCGATCGGCAACACCGCCAAGGCCACCGAGATGCGCACGCTCGCGACGCAGATCCAGAACGCCATCGTCAACGTGCTGTGGAACCCCAGCCGGCAGCTGTTCGAGCACCGGCTGAAGTCCACCAACGAGTGGGTGCCGTGGAAGGAGATCAACAACTACTATCCGTTCTCCGTCGGCGCCATCCCCAACACCACGACGTACAAGCAGGCACTGCGCCTGTTCGACAGCCCCTCCGAGTACCCGATCTTCCCCTTCTACACGGCCAACCAGGTGGACAAGGCGGCCGCGGCGGCGGCGGGCAACCCCGGCTCGAACAACTTCTCCACCATCAACTCGACCGTGCAGTTCCGGCTCTACTCCTCGGTGCTGCGTAACTACGCCAACTCCTGGATGAGCGCGACCGACTACAAGAAACTGCTGTACTGGAACGCCTGGGCCCAGTACGTCAACGGCAACACCCAGTGGCCGGACGCCAACGAGTTCTGGGCCGACTGGAACGGCTCCGCGATCACCTACCGCTCCTGGATCCACCACAACATCCTGGGCAGCAGCAACTGGACCGTGATCGAGGACGTGGCGGGGCTGCGCCCGCGCAACGACGCGAAGGTGGAGCTCTCACCGATCAACATCGGCTGGACCCACTTCACCGTCAACAACCTGCGCTACCGCAACGCCGACCTGACCATCGTCTGGGACGACCCGTCCGACGGCGTGGTCCGCTACCCGGGCGTGCCCGAGGGCTACTCCATCTTCATCAACGGCAGCAGGGTCGCCACGGTCGGCTCGCTGGTGCCGTTCACCTGGGACCCGGCCACCGGCGACGTCACCACGAGCGGCACGGTCAGCTATCACGTGGCCTCGCCGGGGCTGCAGGCCCCCGCGCAGGTGACGCAGACCGGCGCGCGGATGGTGGACATGCTGGCCAAGGCCGGGGTCGACCTGACCGCCGACCTGACCAACCTCGCCTCGGGCGCCAGCGTCTCGACCTCCTCCACCGCCTCGGGCAGCACCGCCGCAGGCGCGGTCGACGGCTTCCCGATCAACGAGCCGTTCTGGGGCGGCACCGGGGCCACCCAGGACTGGTACGAGGTGAACTTCGGGGCCGCCCGCACGCTCAACGAGGTGCGGCTCTACTTCAAGGACAGCCGCCCGGCCAGCGCCACCTACCGGGCTCCCGCCTCGTACGACATCCAGTACTACAACGGCAGCGCGTGGGTCAGCGTGCCGAGCCAGGCCAAGAGCCCGTCGGCGCCGCGGGCCAACTACAACGTGGTGCAGTTCCCGGCGATCAGCGCCCAGCGGGTACGGGTGCTGGCCACCAACGCCTCGGGGGCCAAGACCGGGCTCACCGAGATCAAGATCTACAACCGCGGCGGCACCCAGCAGCCGCCGAGCGGCAACCTGGCCGCCTCGGCGACCCCGTCCGCGTCGAACACCTCCTCCTGGGAGAGCGTCGCCGCCGTCAACGACGGCATCGACCCGCCCTCGTCCAACGACACCGTGAACCCCCGCTGGGGCTGCTGGCCGGAGACCGGGCAGCAGTGGGTGGACCTGACCTGGTCGTCGGCCCAGACCCTGAACCGGGCCGAGGTGTACTTCTTCGACGACGACGAGGGCATCGACATGCCCGCGTCGTGGAAGCTCCAGTACTGGAACGGCACCGCCTACGTCGACATGCCCGGCGCCGGTTCGTACGGGCTGGCGAAGAACCAGTACAACACCGTCAATTTCACCGCCACAAGCACCACCCGCCTGCGGGTGCTGCTGACCGGTAACGGCACCAACTCCGTCGGCCTCCTGGAGGTCAAGGCCTACGGGCCGTGACGGCCGGGGGCGTGCCTTCAGGGGCACGCCCCCTTCACGGCCTCAGCCGCGGGTGTCGATCCAGACGCTGATCGTCGTGTGCGGGCTGATGCCGGTGAACGAGGTCTGCCCTGCGGGCACCCACGGGCCCTCGATGGGGATCAGCCCGACCTCCGGCAGGAAGTGCCGCTGTAGGACATGGATCCGGTGCTCGCCGGTGCCGGAGGCGCAGTAGCTGGAGGCCCACCGCTCCCCGGTGTTGAGCTGGTAGCTGCAGTCGCTGGGGGCGGCGAAGGCGCTGGGCGCCGTCCCGAACACCATTCCGGTGGTGAGGGTGGCCGTCGCGGCGACGGCGGACCATTTTCTCGCGTTCATACAGGGCTCCTGGGTCGGCGAGAATCGTTTAGGAAAGTTTCCTAAGAATAAACAGGGCCGTCAATGGGATGCCGATATACGGTCGGCCTTGTCATACTTCGTTGAACGTTGAGCCTTGCTGCTGGCGCGGCCGTTTCTTGCAAGACCGGAGCCCGGCGGCAGGGTCATCATGAACACATGAACGTTGATCTTTCCGCTGCCACCGCCTTCATGGCCACGCACGCCCGGGTCCTGGACCGCCGCCGCTTCGAGGTCCTGCTGGGCGAGGGTGATCCGGCCGGCGCGCTGGCCGCGCTGGACGGCTACCGTAACCCCGACGGCGGCTACGGCTGGGGCCTGGAGCCCGACCTGCGCTCGCCCGAGAGCCAGCCCGGTGCCGCGCTGCACGCCTTCGAGGTGTTCGAGGACACCGCCCCGGCCGCCACCACGCGGGCCGTCGAGCTGTGCGACTGGCTGGCGTCGGCCTCGCTGCCCGACGGCGGCGTGCCGTTCGCGCTGCCCCGCGCCTCCGACGCCGGCAACGCGCCCTGGTGGGCCGGCGCCGACACCACGGTGTCCTCGCTGCAGATCACCTCCGTCACCGCGGCCACCGCGCACCGCGTCGCCGCCCACCTGCCCGGCGTGGCCGCGCACCCTTGGCTGGAACGGGCCACCCGTTACTGCCTGGACACGATCGCCGCCCTCGACCAGCGGCCGCACGCGTACGTGCTGGCCTTCGCGCTGCGGTTCCTGGACGCCGTGTACGACACCCAGCCGGAGGCCGCCGAACTCCTCGCCCGGCTGGGCACGTACCTCCCGGCCACCGGCCAGGTACACGTCGAAGGCGGCACCGAGCACGAGATGCTCCGCCCGCTGGACTTCGCGCCGTTCCCGGACCGCCCGGTGCGGGCGCTGTTCGCCCCGGAGCTGATCGAAGCCGACCTCGACCGCCTGGCCGGGATGCAGGAGGACGACGGCGGATGGACCGTCGACTACGCCCAGATCTCACCCGCGGGTGTCCTGGACTGGCGCGGCTGCACGACCGTGAGCGCTCTCAGCATCCTGCGCCGCAACGCGCGGACCTGACGCCAGGTCCGATTCCCACGGGAATGCCCGCCCGAAACTCATGATCACGGTAAGCTGCCCTGCATCAAGGTCCCCGACCTGCTGTGCAATGCTGCGCTAAATCCGGCTCAAGTGAGCAGCTCCGAGCTCTTGACAGAAGCGTTCGTGCTCGATTTACTCCGATGAACGCCGGTATCTAACATCCGGCGCCAGAGGTACGCCTAGCCGGTAGATGGCCACGGCCATGAGCCCGGACTTAGTCGCCAGGATCGCTGTCAGCGTCCGAGGCGGGGACGTACCCCCTATATCGTCTGGAGTGCGACGATGAGCCCCACCCGTAGATCTTTAGGCGCTGTGGTGGCCCTTACGGCCGCGTTGGCCGCCACACCGTCGACCGCCTCGGCGGCCGCGTTCACCTTGCCCCCGACACATGCCGGGTTCGACTACCAGATCGGCGGCGCCTACACGCCGCCGACAGGGGTCACCGTGGTCAGCAGGGACAGGTCCGCGGCACCCGCGGCGGGGCTGTACAACATCTGCTACGTCAACGCCTTCCAGGTCCAGCCCGGCGAGGAAAAGGACTGGGACTCCGACCTGCTGCTGCGTGACGCCAACGGCAAGGTCGTCATCGACGAGGACTGGGGCGAGGCGCTGCTGGACCTGCGTACGGACGCCAAGCGCCAGCGGGTCGCCGCGAAGGTGAACTCCTGGATCACCGGCTGCAAGACCAAGGGCTACCAGGCCATCGAGCCCGACAACTACGACAGCTACACGCGTTCGAAGAAGCTGCTGACGGCGTCGAACGCCCAGGCGTACATCCGGCTGCTCAGCAGCCACGCCCACAGCCAGGGCCTGGCCATCGCGCAGAAGAACACCGTGGAGCTGGCCGACTCGCGTACGGCGAACGGGCTCGACTTCGCGGTCGCGGAGGAGTGCGGCCAGTACAAGGAGTGCGGCGACTACACCGCGGCCTTCGGCAACAACGTGATCGTCATCGAGTACACCGCCACCGGTCTGTCGAGAGCGTGCTCCGGCTGGGGCACCAAGCTGAGCATCGTCCGGCGCGACGTGGACGTCACACCCAAGGGCGGCAGCGGATACGTCCGCAAGACCTGCTGAATGGTCTTCTGACCACGGTTTCTGGAGGTAAAGATGGAGCGCGTTGCCCCACCGCCCTCCCGCCGAGACGTCCTACGCGGCGGGTACGCCCTGGCGCTCACGGCGGTGGCGGGAACGGCGCTGGCCGGGTGTGCGAAAGGCGCCGACAGCGGTGTCGGCGCCGACGGGCGGGTCACGATCGAGCTCTGGCACGGTCAGGTCGACACCGCCAAGGACGCCCTGGCGCGACTGGTGGCCGACTTCGAGCGTGCGCATCCCGACATCCGGGTGGACATGGGCGGGGGAGTGCTGGCCGACGCGATGCTGCAGAAGATCACCGCGGCGCTCGCGTCGGGCTCCTACCCCGACATCGCCTTCATCTTCGGATCGGACCTGGCGAACGTCGCGCGCAGCCCGCAGGTGGTTGATCTGACCAGCATGGTCGAGTCCGGTCCCACGCCGTGGAAGGAGTATTGGGCGCCGTCGCGGGCCGCCGTCACGATCAACGGCCGGATCCGCGCGGCTCCCGCGGTGCTCGACTCGCTCGCCGTGGTCTGCAACAAGAAGGTGTTCCGCGACGCGGGGGTGCCCCTGCCCCAGGCGGGCTGGAAATGGCCGGAGTTCATCGAGACGGCCAAGCGGCTGACCGACGCGGGCAGCGGCCGGTTCGGCACGGGCTGGCCGGGCGCGGGCGACGAGGACACGGTCTGGCGGATGTGGCCCCTGATCTGGGACCTGGGCGGCGACGTGGTCGCCAAGGACGGTCGCGGCATCGGGTTCGCCGACGCGGGCACGCAGGCGCTGCAGGTGGTGGAGGCGCTCGCGAAGGACGCGAGCGTCTACATCGACCCCAAGCCCGGCAGCGAGCAGATGTACCAGGTGTTCCAGGCCGGCCGGATGGGGATGGTCGTCACGGGCCCGTGGGGGTTGCCCGACATCCTGGCCGCCAAGATCGACTATGAGGTGGTGCCCCTGCCCAGCTTCAGCGGGCGGCCGATGACGATCTCAGGTCCCGACACCTGGACCATGTTCGACAACGGCGAGGCCCGCGTACGGGCCGGCCGCACCTTCCTGACCTGGCTCATGCAGCCCGCCCAGGACGTGCGCTGGGACGTGGAGGCGGGCAGCATGCCGCTGAGCCGCCTCACCCAGGAGCTGCCCGCCTGGAAGAAGCAGGAGGCGGACACTCCGGGCCTGCCGGTGTTCGTCAAGTCGCTGGAGACGGCCCGGGTCCGCCCCACGCACCCCGCCTACCCACAGATATCCCAGGCGCTCGGGCAGGCCGTCGTCGCCGTCCTGCTCGGCAAGAGCACCCCCGCCGAAGCGCTGCGCGACTGTGCCGACGCGGCCAACGCCGCCCTGCTCATACCGCGCTGAGGAGCGTCGCATGTCGCCTGTGCCCACACCCATCACCATCTCCGGCCACGAGCTGCAGCAGCGAGCCCGGCGCCAGGCCCGCCGCCGGGAGTCGGCGACCGCCTGGTCATTCATCTCCCCGGCCGTCCTGATCATCCTCGGGCTCAGCATCGTGCCCACGGTCTGGTCGTTCCTGCTGTCCTTCCAGGCCGACGACCTGGTCACGCCCAGCCGCTGGGTGGGACTGGACAACTACTACGCGCTGACCAAGGACCCGCACTTCGGTGAGGCCGTCCGCAACACGCTGGTCTACACGGCCCTGTACGTCCCGCTCAGCATCGTGCTGGGACTGGGGCTCGCGCTGGTGCTGAACCGGCGGATCAGGCTGGTCGGCCTGTACCGCACGCTGTTCGTCGTGCCGTTCGTCATCTCGGCCACCGCCCAGGGGACGCTGTTCTCGTTCATCCTCGACCCGCAGTTCGGGGCGGCCAACGCGGTGCTGCGCTGGTTCGGCGTCTCGCCCCAGAACTTCTTCACCGACCCGGCCCAGGCCCTGCTCGTCCTGGTGGCCATCAGCCTGTGGAGCGGTCTCGGGTTCTGCGTGGTGGTGTATCTCGCGGCCCTCCAGGACGTACCGCAGCCGCTGATAGAGGCGGCGCGGCTGGACGGCGCCGGGCGATGGCACCTGCTGCGCCACGTCACCCTGCCCACGCTCACGCCGGTCAGCGTGTTCCTGGTGCTGTGGCAGACCATCAACGCCCTGCAAGTCTTCGACCTGGTGTACGTGACGACCAAGGGCGGCCCGCTCGGCGCCACCACGGTGATCGTCTACTTCATCTGGGAGCAGGCGTTCAAGAACTTCACGGCCGGTTACGGAGCCGCCGCCGCTTATGTCCTCGCCGTGGCCCTGTTCGTGATCGCCGCCGGGTTGCGTGTGGTCCGGGGCCGCGAGCGCAATCGCCTCGAAGGAGCCACCCGATGACGGCGACCGCCACCACCCAGCGTCGGGCCGCGCACACGGGCGTGGGCCGCAAGAGCCGCGTGCGGCTGCCGTTCAGCGCCTGGCACCTGCTCCTGGCGCCGCTCGCGCTGGTCTTCGCGATCCCGCTGATCTGGCTGGTGCTCAGCTCCGTGATGAGCAACGCGGAGATCAACCGGTTCCCGCCCGCGCTGTGGCCGTCGGGGATCAACCTGGGCGGTTTCCGGTACGTGCTCAACAACGCCCTGTTCCCGCGCTGGTTCCTCAACTCGCTGATCGTCTCCGGTGTCGCGGTCGTGTCCAACCTGGTGTTCGGCTCGCTCGGCGGCTACGCGTTCGCCCGCATGCGCTTCTTCGGCTCCCGCACCCTGCTGGTGCTGATGCTGGCCACGATGGCGATCCCGTTCCAGCTCACGATGATCCCGACGTTCCTGGTCATGAAGAGCCTCGGGCTCATCGACTCGCTGGGCGCGTTGATCGTGCCGTCACTGGTCACGCCGTTCGCCGTGTTCCTGCTGCGGCAGTTCTTCCTCTCGCTGCCCAGGGAGCTGGAGGAGGCCGCCTGGATGGACGGGTGCACGAGGCTGCGGGTGCTGTTCCGCATCGTGCTGCCGCTGTCGCGGCCCGCGCTGAGCACCGTGGCGATCCTGACGTTCCTCACCACCTGGAACGATCTGACCTGGCCGTTGATCGCCATCAACCACGACACCCAGTACACCCTGCAACTGGGGCTGGCCAACTTCCAGGGCCGGCACCACACCCAGTGGGCGGCGGTCATGGCCGGGAACCTCATCACCGTCCTGCCGGTGCTGCTCGCCTTCATCGGCGCGCAGAAGTCGTTCATCCGGTCCATCACCTCCAGCGGCCTCAAGGGCTGAAATCACCTCGATCTACAGGAAACCGATGTTCGACCTGCTTGTTGCCGGGGACGCCAACCCCGATGTCATCCTCGGCCCGCTGGACGCTCCGCTCGCCTTCGAGCAGCGCGAACAGCTCGTCGGCGCCGGTGCGCTCACCCTGGGCGGCTCCGCGGCGATCATGGCCTGCGGCGCCGCGCGGCTGGGCCTGCGCGTCGCGTTCGCCGGGCGCGTCGGCGACGACGACGCCGGCCGCTACGTCCGCGCCGCCCTGAACGCCCGCGGGGTCGACACCGAGGCGCTGCGCGTGGACCCGGAGCTGTCCACCCCGCTCACCGTCGTGCTGACCCGCGACGGCGACCGCGCGATCCTGACCGCTCCCGGCACCCTCGCCGCCACCGGTGGCGGCGACGTCCCCGACTCACTGCTCGCCGCCACCAGGCACGTGCACTTCGCCTCCTACTTCCTGATGCCGGGCCTGGCGAAGGCACTGCCCGGCCTGCTGCGCACCGCCCGGGCCCACGGCGCCACGACCTCGCTCGACACCAACGACGACCCCGCCGGGCTGTGGGATCCGGCCGGGCTGGCCGCCGTACTCCCGGAGATCGACATCCTGTTGCCCAACGCGCACGAGGCGCGCCACCTCGCGGGTCACGCCGCGGGCTCCCTGGAAGCGGTCGCCGCCGCGCTCGCCGCGCGCGGGCCGCTGGTGGCCGTCAAGAACGGCGCGGACGGCGCCCTCTGCCACGACGGGGACACGCTCGTCACCACCGGCGGCATCACCGTGACGCCCGTGGACGCCGTGGGCGCGGGCGACAGCTTCGACGCCGGCTTCATCGCGGCGACCCTGAACGGCCTGCTCCCCGACCGCGCCCTGGAGTTCGCCGCCGTCTGCGGCGCCCTGTCCACCCGCGCCCCCGGCGGCACCACGGCCCAGCCCGCCTGGGATGAGGCCGTCGCACACGTCACCAGCAAGGAAAGCAAGCCGACATGAGCACTCCGAAGATCGCATTCATCGGCGCGGGAAGCGTCGTCTTCACCCAGGGCCTCCTCGCGGACATCTTCGCGTTCCCCGAGCTGAAGGACTCCCACATCGCCCTGCACGACATCGACGCCGAGCGCCTGAGCACCGCGGAGGCCGCCGCCCGGCACATCGCCGCCGAACGCGGCGCCCGCCCGCGGATCACCGCGCACGCCGACCGGCGGGAAGCCCTCGCCGGCGCGGACTTCGTCATCAACATCGTCCAGGTCGGCATGGGCGAGGCGACCCGCACCGACTTCGAGATCCCCGCCCGGTACGGCCTGCGCCAGACCATCGGCGACACCCTCGGCGTCGGCGGCATCTTCCGCGCCCTGCGCACGTTCCCGCTGCTGAAGGCCCTGGGCGAGGACATCGCCGCCGTCTGCCCCGAGGCGTGGCTGCTCAACTACACCAACCCGATGGCGATGAACGTCCAGTACCTCGCCGAGGCCACCGGGCTGACCCGCGTGGTGGGGCTGTGCCATTCGGTCTACTGGACGATGCGCGACCTGTCCGACCTGGTGGGCGTGCCGTTCGAGGAGGTGACCTACCGGGCCGCGGGCGTCAACCACCAGGCGTGGGTACTGCGGTTCGAGCACGACGGCGATGACCTGTACCCCCGCCTCGACGCGCTGATCGCCGGCGACGAGCAGTTGCGCCGCCGCGTCCGCGTCGACATGTACCGGCGGCTGGGCTACTACCCGACCGAGACCAGCGAGCACTCCTCCGAGTACGTCCCCTGGTACCTGGGCCACGACAGCGAGATCGAGCGGCTCCGCCTGCCCATCGGCGCCTACCTGGACATCGTCGACCAGAACGTGGCCACCTACGACAAGACCCGCGATGCCCTGGCCGCCGGAGCCCCGCTGCCGGTCGAGGGGACCATGGAGTACGCCCCGCAGATCATCCACAGCATCACCACGGGCACTCCCCGCACGGTCTACGGGAACGTTCCCAACCACGGCCTGATCGCGAACCTCCCCGCCCGGGGCACGGTCGAGGTGCCCTGCCTGGTCGACGCGATGGGCGTGCAGCCCACCCGCGTCGGCGAGCTGCCCCCGCAACTGGCCGCGCTCAACCGCGCCTACCTCAGCATGAACGACCTGGTCGTACGGGCCGCGCTGGAGGACGATCCCCGCCACATCCGGCACGCCGCCATGATGGACCCGGCGACATCCGGGGCCCTGCCCGTCGAGCGGATCTGGCAACTGTGCGACGACATGGTCGCGGCCCACGCCGACCGCCTGCAGCCCGGCCTGCGTGCGAACCTGGGATAAAGGCGCCGGGAAGGATGGGCCGCATGGCCAAGAAGCTGAGCCGCAAGCTGTACGAGAAGGAGCTCTTCCGCCTGCAGGGAGAGCTGGTGAAGCTGCAGGAGTGGGTGCGGACCGAGGGCCGGCGGGTGGTGGTGATCTTCGAGGGCCGCGACGCCGCCGGGAAGGGCAGCACGATCAAACGGGTGTCGGAATACCTCAACCCACGCGTGGCCAGGATCGTCGCGCTGCCGGCCCCCACCGAGCGGGAACGCAGCCAGTGGTACTTCCAGCGGTACATCCAGCATCTGCCCGCCGCAGGACAGATCGTGTTCTTCGACCGGAGCTGGTACAACCGGGCCGGGGTCGAGCAGGTGATGGGCTTCTGCACCCAGGAGGAGTACACCCGCTTCCTCCACCAGTGCCCGATCTTCGAGCGGCTGCTGGTGGAGGACGGGATCCTGCTGCGCAAATACTGGTTCTCGGTGAGTGACGACGAGCAGGAGCGGCGCTTCCACGCCCGGCTCGGGGACCCGATGCGGCAGTGGAAGCTGTCGGAGATGGACCTGGAGTCGATCACGCGGTGGGAGGAGTACTCCCGGGCCAAGGACCAGATGCTGATCCACACCCACATCCCTGAGGCGCCCTGGTATGACGTGGAGAGCGAGGACAAGCGGCGGGCCAGGATCAACATGATCTCCCACCTGCTGTCGAGCATCCCCTACCAGGAGGTCCGGCGGATCCCGCTGAAGATCCCGGCCCGGCCTCCCGCGACCGGCTACCGCCGGCCGCCCAGGTTGGAGACGCACGTGCCCGACGCGGCGGCGAAGCTCGCCGGGCACTGATCCCGCAGGCGGGACGACCGCCTCTAAACAGGTGGGACCTTCGGCCCTTACCGCCGCCTCCGGTCGGTGATGGGCTGGGTTCAGCACCTCTGGAGGTGGAGTCATGAGCACTCGTACGGCAACGCGGGCGCGGGCCATCGAGTCGGCCTTGGAGGCCGCCCGCTGGGCACCGTCCGTGCACAACACCCAGCCGTGGTCCTTCGCCGTCTCCGGCGAGGAGATCAGCCTGCGGGCCGACGCCGACCGGAAACTGCGCATCAGCGACATAGAGGGCAGGCAACTGCTGATCAGCTGCGGCGCGGCGCTGTTCACCATGCGTACGGCTCTGGCCGGCGAGGGGTACGAGCCCGTGGTCCGGGTCCTGCCCGATCCCGACCGCCCGTCGCTGCTGGCCACGGTGCGAATCGGCGCAACGATCGAGGCCGATGAGCACACCCGGCTGCTCAGGGGCGAGATCGAGCGGCGCCGTACGCACCGCGCGGGCTTCACCAGCCTGCCCGTTCCCCGGCAACTGGTCGAGCAGTTGGTCAAAGAGGCATCGATGGAGCAGGCCAGGCTCACGCCGGTCATGTCCCCGGACGCCGTGCGGGTCATCGCCGCGCTCACCCAGGCTGCGCAGGGCGTACAGGCCCAGGACAGGCTGTTCAGCCTGGAGGTGATCCGCTGGGCCCGCCCGCCGGGCAGCAGCCGCACCGACGGCGTGCCCGCCGAGGGCTACCCGCGCGAGGCGGTACGGACCGACCCGGACTTCCCGCAGCGTGACTACTCCTGGCGGCACGACTGGGGCAGCCAGGCCGACCAGGGCGCGTCGAGCACGGCCGGTGTCGTGGCCCTGCTCACCACCCCCGGTGACACCCGCGAGGAGTGGATCGCCACCGGCCAGGCGCTGCAGCGCGTCCTGCTGCACGCCTCCGCTCACGGCGTCAGCGCCGCCTTCCACACCCAGGCGCTGGAGATGCCCCATTTGCGGGCGTTCCTGCGGGAGTCGCTCTGCTCCGGCGAGCAGCCACAGATGATCATGCGGTTCGGGATCACCTTCGACCAGACCGCCGCGATCCGCCGGCCCCTGTCCGAAGTGGCCGAGTGATCGACGGGGGATGTGCGTCCCGCTGGTGGGGTGCGAAACTGCCCTTATGACGGACATGGGGTCGCACCCGCTGATGCCGGGCATGCGCCTGGACGAACTGCTGGCGGAGCTGCAGGTCCGGCTGAACGCCGTGCTGGCCACCCGCGACCGGGTCCACGCGCTGCTCGAAGCCGTCGTGTCGGTCGGCAGCGACCTGGACCTGGAGACGGTGCTGCGCCGGATCGTGGAGACCGCCACCAAGCTGGTGGACGCGAGCTACGGCGCGTTGGGCGTGGTCGGGCAGGAGAGCACGCTCGTCCAGTTCATCCCGGTCGGGCTCAGCGAAGAGGAGATCGCCCGCATCGAGCACTGGCCGCACGGGCTGGGCCTGCTCGGGCTGCTGATCAAGGACGCCCGGCCGCTGCGGCTGGTGCGGATCTCCGACCATCCCGAGTCCTACGGGTTCCCGCCGGGGCATCCGCCGATGGGCAGTTTCCTGGGTGTCCCGATCCGGGTGCGTGATGTGGTCTTCGGCAACCTCTACCTGACCGAGAAGCGCGGCGGGGCGGAGTTCGACGAGGAGGACGAGGCCATTGTCATCGCGCTGGCCGCCGCCGCCGGCGTCGCCGTGGAGAACGCCCGCCTGTATGAGGAGACCCGGCGGCGCGAGACCTGGCTCCAGGCCTCTTCGGAGGTCACCACCAGCCTGCTGTCCGGCGCCGACCCGCGCGAGGTGCTCACCATGATGGCCCAGCGGGCCAGGGCGATGACCGGAGCCGACCTGGTCAAGGTCCTGCTGCCGCTCGACGGCGTCCTGACGGCGGAGATCGTGGACGGCGAGCTGGCCGACGAGGTGGCCGGCATCACCTTCGACCTCGGCGCCAGCGCGGCCGGCCGGGTGTTCACCCAGGGCGAGCCGCTCAGCCAGGACGACCTGCTGGACGCCGATTCGCCGCTGCGCCGCCTCGGGTTCGGTCCGGAGCTGCTGCTGCCGCTGGGCGCGGGCCGGGCCGTACGCGGCGTGCTGGCCCTGGCCAAGCGCTCGGGGCGGATGCCGTTCACCGCGGCCGACCTGCGGATGCTGGAGTCGTTCGCCGGGCAGGCCGCGATCGCGCTGGCACTGGCCGAGGCCCGCAAGGACGCCGAACGCCTCAACATGCTGGAAGACCGCGACCGGATCGCCAAGGACCTGCACGACGTGGTCATCCAACGGCTGTTCGCCACCGCGCTGACGCTGATGAGCACGGTCAAACTGGTGGAACGCCCGGAGGCGGCCGGCCGCGTACAGCACGCCATCGACGAGCTCGACGAGACCATCCGCCAGATCCGCTCGACCATCTTCGCGCTGCAGAGCCCGCGCGAGAACACCGACCCGAGCCTGCGCGCGCAGATCGTCGGCCTGGTCGAAGCCGCCCGCGGCCATCTGGGGTTCATGCCGGGGCTGCGGATGGAGGGCCCGCTCGACAACCAGGTTCCGGACGCGGTGGCCGAGCACCTGCTCGCCGTGCTGCGCGAAGCGCTGTCCAACGTGGTGCGTCACGCCAAGGCGTCCAGGGCCGACGTGGCGGTGGAGGTCGCGGACGACCAGCTCACGCTCATCGTTCAGGACAACGGCGTCGGCCTGCCCGCCGACGGCAGGCGCAGCGGGCTGCGCAATCTCGAAGACCGCGCCACCGGTCTGGGCGGGGCCCTGGAGATCACCTCTCCGGAT
This sequence comes from Nonomuraea sp. NEAU-A123, assembly GCF_018603905.1. Taxonomy (GTDB): domain Bacteria; phylum Actinomycetota; class Actinomycetes; order Streptosporangiales; family Streptosporangiaceae; genus Nonomuraea. The sequence goes on along the minus strand of NZ_JAHFZZ010000008.1, from coordinate 172,753 downwards.
CCCGGCGGGGCGCGGCTGTGCTGGCGGGTCCCTCTGTGATCCGGCGCCCCGAGATCTGCTCCGCGTCCACCACGATGTAGTGGTCTCTGCTCCCCGCAGCCCAGGGCTGGAGCGGCAGCGCGGCCAGCCGCGCCAGCTCGGCGGGATCACGTACGGCCCGCGCGTGTCCCACGGTCGTCACCGACCACCCCGTGCGCAGCTCCGGATCGAACTCGTCGGCCTCGAACGCCACCACGGCCTGCCGGGTGGCGGCGGCCAGCTTCGAGCCGATCGCGGTACGGATGACGATGCTCTCGCCGTCGAGACAGAAGTTGACCGGTTGCACGGCGGGCAGAGCGCGGTCGGTGAAGACGATCCGCCCGATCGCGGTCGAGGCCAGCAGATGGAGACACTCCTCACGGGAGAGCACCACCAGGCCGGACGAGTCCAATTGCATGCTGTTTAGGGTCTCTTATCGGATCTACTCATGATTAGGGGCGAAAGTCCCATCATTGTCGGTGAGCGGCCGGATGCGGCCAAGATCCCAAACGCGTATTGAGCTTCCGATGCCGGTGATCGATCATCGGGAGCAGTATCGCTCCCTCGATCGGGAAGGATCTTCATGATTCGCCGCGCACTGCTGGCCGTACTCCTCGCCCTCGGCTACCTCGTCGCCATCACAACCCTCACAAGTGCTCCCGCTTTCGCCCGGGTCTGCCAGCTCGGATACAGCTGCGTCAGCACGTACTACTCCGACGAAACCCGCACCACGGTGGTGGGCGTCAGGTACGTGTCCTGTGAAGGCGCCGGTTCCGGCTGGGGCAGCAAGACGATATACCTCGACTTCCAAGAGACCCCCTGCTGATTGAGGCACTGCGGCGGGGCGGCTTCAGAAGGTGAAGCCGCCCGGTCGTCCGTTGCGGTCGGCGAGCAGGCCGGCCAGGGTGGCGATGGCGATCTCCGGTGGCGTGCGCGAGCCGATGTTGAGCCCGATCGGCCGGTGCACCCGGGCGATGTCCTCCTCCCGCGCGCCGAGCTCGGCCAGCGCCTGGAGATACGGCGCCGGATGGCGCGGGCTGCCCATCACCCCTATCCACCGGCACTTGTGCGCGAGCAGCTCGTGCAGCACGGCGGCGAGCTCCGGGCGGTGGTGGTCGGTGAGCACGATGTCCGCGGTGCCGTCCAGGTCAGCCGGGGGCGCGGTGACGACCTCGAACCCCATCGGCGCCGTGCTCCGGTTCGGCTCTGGCTCGAAGAGGATCACCCGGAATCCCAGGTCGGCGCCGTAGCGCAGCAGATAGTCGGCGACAGGTGAGGCGAACACGGCGACGAGCGTGCGATCACCGCCTCCGGCCGCCGCCCCGCCATGGGCGACGTCACAGAGCGCGTCCGCGCCATGCGAATGGGCGTCATGCGAATGGGCCATACCAGCAGTCTTACCCCGATCGGGCGGCGCCGTCAGGTGACGGGGACGATCTCCGACGAGAGCAGGTGGCCCTCCTCGATCACGAGCAGCCCGATCGTTCCGTGAGGTTGGCGGCGGCGGTCGGTGGGGGAGCCGGGGTTGAAGATCCGCAGCCCGTCCTCGTGATGGTCGAGCGGGATGTGCGAGTGACCGAACACCACGAGGTCGGCGTCCGGGAAGCGCCGCCGCATCCGGTCCCAGCGCCCCTTGGCCGGCCCGCTGTCGTGGATCATCGCCACCCGGAGCCCCGCGAGCTCCAGCTCCAGCGTCTCGGGCGCGTCCACGTCCGGTCCGTCGTTGTTCCCTTTCACCGCGTGAACCGGTGCGTACGCCGCCAGCTCGGCGAGCACCTCGCCGATGCAGACATCGCCCGCGTGCAGGATGACATCGGCTCCCCGCAGCTGGGCGGCCACCCGGTCCGGGCACGACTTCCAGTGCCGCGGGGCATGGGTGTCGGACAGCACCGCCGCCCTCATATCCGTGTCTCCCACCGCATCTCGCCGGCCTGCCACTGGTCGGTGGGGTGCAGTCCGGCGGAGGCGGCGACGGCGGCCGAGGCGGCGTGATCGGGGTGGATGTGCGCGACGATCGTGTCGATCTCCTGGTCCACGATCCATCCGACCAGCGCCTTGGCGGCCTCACTGGCCAGGCCGCGGCCCTGCCAGGGGGTGCCGATCACCCAGGCGATCTCGGCGCTGCGGCCGTCGATCGTGGCCTGGACGTACCCCACCAGACAGTCGTCCTCGCGCAGCCGGATCACCCAGTTGCGCCAGCCGGGCGGCCCGGCGACCAGGCGCTCGTAGCGATTGCGCAGCTCGTACACGGTCGCGGGCGTACCACCGATGAAAGTGTGCAGGGCGGGATCGGAGAGCACGACGGCCATCTCGTCCGCGTGCTCGACCGCAAGGGGGAGCAGGACGAGCCGAGGGGCCTCGATGATGTCCACGTGGCCCACGATATCGGGACTGTTCGCCGGGCCTACTCGGCGGCTCGCTGGGGGAGCAGCGCCTCGGCGAGCTGCCGCCATCGCGGCATGGCCGACTGGCCGGGCTGGATGCCGAGCACCTGGATGCCGACGTGGTCGGCGCCGGCCTCGAGGTGGTCGTGCAGCTTGCGGACGATCGTGTCGAGGTCGCCCCAGAACACCAGGTCGTCGACGAGCCGGTCGCTGCCCCGGCCGCCGTCGATGTCCGCTTCGGTGTAGCCCAGGCGAAGGAACTTGGCGATGTTGTACTTCGTCGTGAAGTACACGTGCAGATGCTCGCGGGCGATCTCACGCGCCTTGCCCGGGTCGGTCTCGAAGAGCACCGCGTGCTCGACGCCGAGGAACGGGCCGTCGCCCAGCACCTCCCGCGCCTGCGCGGTGTGCCCCACCGTCACGTGGTAGGTATGAGCGCCTTCGGACCGATCGCGGGCCAGCTCGAGCATCTTCGGTCCGTACGCGGCCAGCAGGCGTCGCATCGGCGCCTTCGGCAGAGGGTTGGCGCTCGTCGCCGCGTCCATCTCGTCCAGGTAGTCGCTCATCGCCTGAAGCGGCTTGGCCCCGGGCTGCCCGCCCCCGAAGCCGAGTCCGAGCAGGTGGCGATTCGGATAGGCGTCGGCCAGGAGCAGCGCCGCGCCCTGGGTCCATCGTGGCTCGCGGGACCAGATCCGCGCGATGCCGTTGATGACGTTGATGCGCTCGGTGCTGGCCAGCAGGAACCCGGCGTGCGTCATCGCCTCGCGCCCGTCCCGCTCCGGGATCCAGAACGCCGGCCAGCCGAGCTCCTCGAGCTCCTGGATGGACTCTCGCATCATGCTCGCCGGCTGGTCTTCGAAGTCGAACGTCCAGACCCCGAAGCGCCCCACATCCATGCCCTCGATCGCGCCCATGGCTCCTCCTCGCCTCGATCGGTACGAATCGAAGTATCGCAGAAAGTCGATATGAGAACAAATGCGAGGCTCGAAGTACCGCGTAGCGAACGCTAGAGCGAGCGGCCGAGCACGTCGACGAGCTGGGCGATGCGTTCCTCGTCGCGCCGGTAGTGCGTCCACTTCCCCACGCGAGTGGAGCGGACCAGCCCGGCACGCTGCAGCGAGGCCATGTAGGCGGAGACGGTCGACTGCGCGAGCCCGGTCTTGGCCTGAATGTGGCTCACGCACACGCCGACCTCATGCTGGTCCGCGATCGCCTGGTCCGGCGGGAAATGGAGGTCGGGATCGCGCAGCCACTGGAGCACCTGAAGCCGCACGGGATTGGCCAGCGCCTTGAACACGTCAAGTAGCTGCGCGGAGGCGTCCGGTGAGGATTTGGTGTGTGTTGTCATGGGCCGTCGAGACGAGTATAGGTTCATCCCGACGTCTGCCGGGGCTGTGGCAGGTGAAAGGATCGGAGCCTTGACGCCGGATGCCGCCGCTGGCCCGGCGCGGAAAGGTACGTGAGATGGCTCCGAGTGTCGCGACCGCCCGCCGTGTCGAACTGCCCGAACTCCTGGATTTCCTCCGTCCCAGGCATCACGGTCTGCTGTCGACCACCCGTGCCGACGGGCGGCCCCAGCTCTCGCCGGTCTCCTGCGGGGTCGACGAGGGCGGCCGGATCGTGGTGTCCACCTATCCCGATCGGGCCAAGACGCGCAACGCCCGCCGCGACGAGCGGGCGTCGATCTGCGTGCTGTCCGACGACTGGAACGGCCCGTACGTCCAGGTCGACGGACGTGCCGAAGTGCTGGACATGCCCGAGGCGCTCGACTCGCTCGTGGAGTACTACCGGTGCATCTCGGGCGAGCATCCCGATTGGGAGGAATATCGCGCGGCCATGCGGCGGCAGGGGAAGTCCCTCATCCGCCTGCGCATCGACCGCTGGAGCCCGATCGCGACCGGCGGGTTCCCCGCCCGGCTGGCGCAGTAGCGGCACGACCGGTTCGCGGGTAAATGACGTAAGGCCCGTCTGACCTGGGGCTTGTTCTTCGCGGCGCTTGATGGCATTCTGGCCCGACTGAAGGTGACACGTGTAGACCTCAGTCAGAAGGAGCTAGGGGATGAAGTTCTACAGGGTGATCGTCGCGGCAACCCTGGCCGGCGCCCTGGCCGCCTGCGGGTCAGGCGCGTCAGGCGGGTCAGACGGGTCGAGCGGATCAAGCGGCGCGAGCCGGGCCGCCGACGCGGCGGGCCCGATCCAGTTCGTCGGCCCGGAGGATCCCAAGACCTTCGCCCCGGTCATCGCCGGGTTCGAGGCCAAGAACCCGGGGCTCAAGGTGACGTACACCCAGGTCCCCTTCGACCAGCTCAACACCGTGCTCCAGCAGCGCCTCGCGGCCAAGGACGACTCGATCGACGTCTACACGGTGGACCAGCCGCGCGTCGCCGCGCTCGCCACCCGCGGCTTCCTCACCGACCTGACCGCCTTGACGGACAAGGTGAAGAGCGCCGCGCTCCCCGGCCAGTACGAGGTCAACGTCTTCAGGGACAAGCTGTGGGCGCTGCCCATCTGGACCTCCGACCAGTTCCTCTTCTACAACACCGAGCTGCTGGAGAAGGCGGGCGTCCAGCCGCCGTCGAGTGACCCGGCCAAGCGGTGGACGTGGGAGCAGACGGTCGAGGCCGGCAAGAAGGCGCAGGAGAAGGCCGGCGCCCAGTGGGCGGTCATCCCCGAGCAGATCGAGCAGTTCTACCAGTTGCAGAGCCTCGCCGAGTCGCTCGGCGGCGGATCCGGGATCACCGGCCCCGAGATGCTGACGCCCGCCATCACGACCGACGGCTGGCTCAAGGCGATGACCTGGTACCACGGCCTGTTCGCGAACAAGCTGGCCCCGCGCGGCGTCGGCTCCTTCCAGACCTCGCCGCTGTTCAGCGAGGGCAAGGTGGCCTTCTTCGCCGGCGGCCCGTGGGACGTGGGCACGTTCGCCGCGGCCAAGGGGCTGAAGTGGGGCGTCGCGCCGTACCCGTACTTCCAGGGCGGTAAGCCGGTGACCCCGACCGGCTCGTGGTCGTGGGGCGTCAACCCGGCCTCCAAGAAGCAGACGGCGGCGCAGAAGTTCATCGAGTACGCGGCGCTCGACCCCGAAGGCAACCTCCAGACCACGCAGAACACCACGATCATCCCGTCGAGCAAGGCGGCGTTCGAGAAGTACGTACCCCTGCTGGACGCCAAGGCGAAGGGCGTCGGCGAGATCATGACGTACGACGCCGAGCACACGGCGGTGGCGCGGCCCAGGTCGGTCGGCTACATCCAGTTCGAGGACATCATGACCAAGGCGTTCGCCGACATCCGCAACGGCGCCGACCCCAAGGCCCGGCTCGGCCAGGCGACGCAGGAGATCACCACCGCCTGGAAGCAGCTTCGATGAAGGTGGCGCTGGCCTTCCTGGCGCCCGCGCTGGTGGCCCTGCTGGCGCTCCGGCTGATCCCCGCGGCCATCGCCGTCGGCAGCAGCCTGCGGCACACCAGCCTGGTCACCGGCGAGACGTCCTTCGTCGGGCTCGGCAACTACGTGACGCTGTTCGACGATCCGACGTTCCTGCAGAGCGTCAAGGTCACGCTGGTGTTCAGCCTGATCGTGAACCCGCTGCAGATCGCGGTGGCGCTGGCGCTGGCGGTCCTGTACACGCAGAAGTTCGCCGGGGTGCGCTCCCTGCGCTCCCTGGTGATCCTGCCGATCGCGGTGCCGCCCGCGGTGTCGGCGGCCATCTGGAGCGTGGCCTACCGGCCCGACGGGATGCTCAACGCCGTGCTGCACGTGCTCGGCATCCCGCAGCAGCCGTTCCTGACCTCGCCGCAGCAGGCGCTGTGGTGCCTGATCGTGCTGCTGTCGTGGATCGGGGTCGGCTACTGGATGATGTTCCTGATCGCCGGCATGCAGGACATCCCGCGCGAGCTCTATGAGGCGGCGGGCATCGACGGCGCCTCCGCCTGGGCCAAATTCTGGCATGTGACGCTGCCGCTGCTGCGCAGGCCGCTGGCGTTCGTGCTGGTGGCCGACACGGTGTCGAACTTCCTGGTCTTCGCCCCGGTCCAGATGCTGACCAACGGCGGCCCGCAGGGATCCACGAACGTCACCATGTTCGACATCTTCACCCGCGCCTACAGCGTCGGCGACCTCAACCTGGCCCAGGCCGAGGTCATGCTGCTGGTGCTGGTCGTGCTCGCGGTGGTCATCGTCCAGTTCCGCCTGCTGCGCGCCAAGGACTGAGCATGCTCAGAAGGACACTCGCCGCACTCGTCGGCCTCGCTTTCGCGCTGCCCCTGCTCTGGGCGCTCAGCAGCTCGCTGCGCGGTACGGGCAACCTCGGCAACTCGCTGATCCCCGCCGACCCGACGCTCGCCAACTACCTGGCGCTGCTCACGGGCGGCTTCGGCCGGGCCATCGCCAACTCGCTGCTCGTCGCGCTGGCCACGGTCCTGATCGGGCTGGCCATCTCCGCGGCGGCGGCGTTCGGCCTGTCGGCCATCAGGTTCAAGGGCCAGGCCGTGGTCTTCGGCCTCGTCGTGCTGAGCTTCCTCATCCCGTTCGACGCGATCGCGATCCCGCTGGCCACGCTGTTTCGCGACTGGAACCTGCAGAACACCTACGCCGGCCTCATCCTGCCCGGCCTCGGCCACGGCCTGGCCATCTTCCTGCTGCGCCAGTTCTTCCTGGCCATCCCGGCCGAGCTGGTGGAGGCGGCGCGGATCGACGGGCTGGGCTGGTTCGGCGTGTTCGCCCGGCTCTACCTGCCGCTGTCGCGTCCCGCCCTCGTCAGCGCGGGCCTGACGCTGTTCATCTTCCAGTGGCAGGCGTACGTCTGGCCGCTGCTCATCGGCACCGACACCGCCCATCAACTCGGCCCGATCGCCTTGGCCAACATGCGCGGGCAGTTCACCATCGACTATGGGCAGTTGTTCGCCGGCTCGGTCGTGCTGACCGTGATCCCGCTGGCCATCATCCTGCGCTTCCAGCGCCAGTTCACCCAGTCCATCGCGACGACCGGGCTCAAGTAGCCGCATCAGAGAAAGGCCACCATGGCTGACCGTCAGATCATTCTCGACACCGACCTCGGCTCCGACGTGGACGACGCGCTCGCGCTGGCCGTCCTGCTCGGGTCGCCGGAGGTGGACCTGCTGGGCTGCGTCACCGTCTACGGTGACACGGCGCTGCGGGCGCGGCTGGCCAAGCGGCTGGTACGGCTGGCGGGCCGTACCCTGACCGTGGTGCCCGGCGCGGAGAAGACACTCACCGACCGCGAGGTCTGGTGGGCGGGCCACGAGGGCAAGCTCTTCGCCGACCTCGACACCGAGCAGGTCTCCCATGAGCCGGACGCCACCACCTACCTCACCGAGCGGGTGCGCCGGGCGCCGGGCGAGATCGACGTCGTCGCGATCGGCCCGCTGACCAACATCGCGAACGCCATCCAGGCCGACCCGTCGTTCGCGGCGAACGTCCGGCACCTGTGGATCATGGGCGGCCGCTTCGACTCCCCGGAGCCCGAGCACAACCTCAAGTGCGACCCCGAGGCCGCGAAGATCGTGTTCGACTCCGGCGCCCCCATCACCGTGACCGGGCTGGAGATCACCACGACCGTGCGGCTGGGGGCCGGCGACGTGGCCAGGATCGCCGAGGCGGGCGAGTTCGGGAAGGCGCTGAAGGCGGAGATCGAGCAGTGGTGGCGGTTCTGGAACGAGGAGTGGAACAGCCCGCACGACCCGATCACAGTGCTGACGCTGCTGGCGCCCGACCTGTTCGGGTTCACCGGGGAAGGCCACGTGGCGATCGACGCCGAAGGCGGCAGCGTGTTCACCGAGGGCGCGGGCCGTACCAGGATCACGGTGGCGGCCCGTGCGGACGAGGTGGCCGCGCAGATCGTCGCCAGAACCGTCGCGGGACCCCGCTAGGGAGTGCGCGGGTCCTGGCAGCCGCATGAGCCGCGGCGGACGAGCTCGGCGGGGAAGATCCGGGTGACCGGCTCGGTCTCGCCCTGCTCGATGGCGGCGATCAGGGTCTCGGCGGCGAAGCGGGCCATCTCGTCGATCGGCTGCCTGATCGTCGTCAGGCCCGGCACGGTGAACGCGGACTCGCGCGCCCCGTCGAACCCGATGATCGCCAGGTCGGCGGGCACCCGCAGGCCCAGGTCGGCGGCGGCGCGCATGGCGCCGATCGCCTGGTGGTCAGTGGTGGCGAACAGCGCCGTCGGGCGCTCGGCCAGCAGCTCGGTGGCGGCCGAGTAGCCGCCCTCCAGGCTGATCCCGGCGTGCGCGACCAGTGAGCTGTCGAGCCCCTTCTCGGCCAGCCCCTTGCGCCAGCCCGCCAGCCGCAGCTCGACCGCCGTGATGTTCAGCGGCCCGCCGACGAACGCGAGCCGGGTGTGCCCGTGCCCGGCCAGGTGCGCGGCGGCGAGATAACCGCCTTCCTCGTCGTCGACGGCCAGCCTGGAGAAGAACGGCGGCGCCTCGTGGTCGATCGTCACGACCGGGACGCGCCCCTCCAGCTCCTTGACCTGCTGGGCCGACGGGCGTACACGCATCAGCACCAGCCCGTCGACCTGCCGCTCCAGGAACGACCGCACGTAGCCCTCGGCGCGTACGGGCTGCTCGGCCGAGTTGCCGAGCAGGACGGAGTAGCCGCGCTCCCAGGCCACGTCCTCGCACGACCTGGTGAACTCGCCGAAGAACGGGCTCTTGCCACCCGCGCTGTCAGAGGCGATGACACCGATCGTCCACGTCCGCCGCGCACGCAAAGACCTGGCCACGGCGTTGGGACGGTAGCCCAGCTCCTCGACGGCGGCCAGCACCCGGCTCTTGGTCGCCGCGGACACCGGCTTGGGACCGTTGTTCATCACATAACTGACCACGGCGGGCGAGGTCCCGGCCAAGCGCGCCACGTCATTACGGGTTACCACGATCTCACCACTTTACCTGCGAATCAGCACCGTTGGACGGGCGGATACCGGTGCGCCCCCAGGAGGGGTGCCGCCTGCGACGATCGCGTCGCGGCGGCCGGGGGCACGTCCGTCAGGCGCGGTCGGCGGCGATGAGGAGGTACTGGAAGCTGCCGTTCTTGTAGGCGTCGAGGAAGGGTTGCTCGATGCCGGTGGCAAGGGAGCTCTTGGCACGCAGCTCCCAGTAGGGGATCGTCGCGGGCGTGAGGTCCACGACGCCGATGGGGACGAGGCGGTTGGCCGCCATCTCCTTGAAGTACGTGCTGCGCGGATGGATGTCGCAGATGTAGTGCGCGTTGATCTGGCTGATGGCCCGGGACGGCAGGCCGTAGGCGTCGTTGTAGCAGCCGGTGATGCACACGTATCGGCCACCGCGGTTCAGCAGCCGGGCGTGCTCGGCGAACAGCAGCGAGAGCTCGACGTACATCGTGCTCTCGTTGTTCCAGATCGCCTGGAACGATCCAGTTTCGAAGCGGGTGTCGAGCATGTTGCGGAAGTGGAAGCTGACCTTGCCGTCCACGCCGCGCTGCCTGGCCTGCTCGTTGGCGAAGGCGACCTGGGACTCGGAAATGGACACGCCGTCCACCTGACAGCCGAAGCGCAGGTTGGCGACGATGCTGGAGCCGCCTCTGCCCGAGCCCGCGTCCATGACCCTGTGGTGGGGTTCGAGCGGACCGAGCCAGCTCATGAGGAGGTCGGTCTGCGCGGATTCGAGCCGATGGAGCTCCCTGATCACGCGTTCGTCCCGGGTCTCCGCGGCGCCGTCCAGCACGGTCCAGTCGACGGCGCCGATGCCGTAGTGATGGTGGTAGATGCCGTCCACTTCGCCCAGGCGGAGGTTGACCGGGTTCTTCTCGGTGTTCCAGTAGTCGGCGACGGATCGCTGGTAGAGGCTGTTGAGGACGGTGGAGTCCTGCGTAGCGGTCACCTGAGGGATTCCCTTCTTCGCGAACTGGCGGGGAGCGGGGTCAAGACTGGTAGCGGCTGGTGGAGCCGTGCCATTCGAGGCATCCGGCCATCCACCCCTGGGCTCCGCGCAGGAACCGGTGGAGTTCCGCTGACGGGACGGCGGTGAGCTCGCGCCGGCTGGATTCGAAGCCCCTGACGAGATCGTTGTGGAGGGCGACCGCGCGTTCGGTCGCCTCGCGGATCGAACACTTCTCCTCGGCCGCGATGAGCAGGATCACGTTGGAGTCCGGGAGTTCGTCGGCGGCCTCCTTCTCGACGGAATACAGGTCGTTGACCAGGACGCTGGCGGTGCCTGCCTGCATGAGCGCGGTGTGGAAGCGCCGCTCGAAGAAGAGGTCGGCGGGGAGGTGGTAACCGCCCACGATGTCGATCAGCGTCATGGAGGTGTAGAAGCTGTCGTGCTGACGCGCTGCGAGGTAGCGCCAGACCGGCGGTGGCGTCTCCAGGTAGCGCCAAGCCGCGTAGGCGGCCCAGCTCACGTACATCTGGGAGGTGATGTTGCAGACGCGCCCGACCTGTGACGGGGTGGCGTGCCGGGAGATGTGGGTGATGCTCGACCTCAGCGAGACCAGGACGGGGTCGGCCTGGATCGCGTCCTCGAGCTGGCAGGTGTAGTCGCCCGCGGGCGGGGGCGGGTCCATGGCGGAGGTCACCAGGGCCAGCCGCGGCGGCAGTTCGGTCGGTGTCGCGCCCAGCGCGGTCTCGTCGGCGTAGTAGTCGTCGGCCGCCCACCAGGCGGCGTTCATCTGCGCCGCGACCAGCAGCATGTCGGGGTCGTCGGTGTCGGGGTGCGTGAGCATGGCCAGCCGGCCGTAGCCCGTGTCGCCGAACTCCTTCATCCGGCCCTCGTGGATCCCGACCCGCTCCGCCCACGCCACCAGCCGCCGGTTGACCTCGTCGGCCAGGTCCTCGTCGATGCGTACGGTGTCGGGGCAGTACAGCGGCGGATACGACCCGTCGCCCCACTCCCGCTCCTGGTAGGCGAGGGGTGCGAGGCTGTGCTTGCGTACGGCGCCCGGAAGGGTCGGGTGCGGCAGCGGAGGTTCGTGCCCGTCATGCTCACAGGGCCTGGCCGCGGGCCGTAGGTCGGAGAGCGGGACGCGCAGCGCCGAGGTGCCCAGGCCGGTGGGACCTGCCGGCATCCGGGCCAGGGCGTCCGGCTCCTCTGGTACGGCCTGGACCTGGGTGGTGGCGGCTCGGCGGACGGAGGGGCCGGTCGGCAGCGTAATGGCGGCGGGAGGTGCTGGGGTGTCGTCTGCGGACATGACGCCCTCTTCCTACGATGATGATCGGTCAGGATCGAGGGGCGGCGATGTTGACGTTCTCCAGGATCCCGATCGCGTCGGAGACCAGGATCGCCGTCGAGTAGTAGGCGCTGACCAAGTAGGACATCACGGCCTGGCTGCTGGTCTCCATGAAGCGGACGTTCAGGCCGGGCTCGTACTCCTCGGGGATGCCGACCTGGTGGAGGCCGACCACCCCCTGGTCCTCCTCGCCCGTGCGCATGGCCACGATCGAGCTGGTGTGCCCGTCGGTGATCGGGATCTTGCCGCAGGGGAAGATCGGGATGCCGCGCCAGGCCGGGATCTCGTGGCCGTTGACGTTGGCGCTGCCCACGGTCAGGCCGCGCTTGTTGCATTCGCGGAAGAACGCCGCGATCGCCTTGGGATGTGCGAGCAGCAGGCGGGTCTTGCGGCGCATGCTGATCAGGTCATCGAGGTCGTCCGGGGTCGGGGGGCCTGACCAGGTGTTGATCCGCTGTCCGTAATCCGCGTTGTGCAGCAGCCCGAACTCGCGGTTGTTGAGCATCTCCCATTCCTGGCGCTCGCGGATCTCGTGGATCGTCAGGCGGAGCTGCTCCTCGAACTGGTTCATCGGTTCGTTGTAGAGGTCCGCCACGCGGGTGTGGACCCGCAGGATGGTCTGCGAGACGCTCAGTTCGTACTCGCGAGGATGGAGCTCGTAGTCCACGAAGGTGCCGCCGAGGTGTGGCTCGCCGACGTGCCCGGCGGCCACCTCGACCGCCGCCTCGCCGCGTTTGTTGACGGGCTTGCGGGTGCCCTCCAGATAACGCTGGAGGTGCTCCCGCAGGGCGGGCGATCCGTCGATCAGCCGCTGAAGCTCCTGCCGCGGCGACACCATGACCGTCCCGGCGGTGTCGGCCCTGACCGAGTAGGGCCACCGGGGATCGTCCTGCGCGAAGACCTCGTCGCCGAACTGGTCACCGTCCGCGATGACCCCGAGGGTCACCGTGCCGCCGTATTGGCCGGTGGACAGCCGGTTGAGCCGGCCGTGGGCGATGACGAAGGTCTCGACGACCGGCGCCCCGGCCGCGACGATGACCTCCCCGGCCTGGAAGTGCCGGGTCGTGAACGTGGAGGCGATCGCGCTCAGCACGTCCAGGTCGTCGAACCCGCGCAGCGCGGGCAGCTCCGCGAGCGTCTCCGGGATGATCCACACATCGTCGGCTCCGTCCTGCACCACGCCGACCCGGCCGCGTCCCACCGCGTGGGTCAGCCTGCGGTTGACCCGATAGGTGCCCCCGGCCACGTCCACCCAGGGAAGCATGCGCAGCAGCCAGCGGGAGGTGATGGCTTGCATCTGCGGGCGGGTCTTGGTGGTGGTGGCCAGATTGCGCGCGGCCCGGGTGCCCAGGCTCAGCGGCTTTTCCCCTTGCTCGGTGGACATGTTTCCTCGCACTCTCTGATCGTGGAATGAAACCCGTCAGCTCGTACGGGTGGGAAATCGCTTCCGGAGAAATCAGATCGACGAGGATAATTCCTCAGTCCTGGTGGCGCGGAATGTGAGCGGCGTCGTCATCGAATTATCGGTCGCCTCACGCTTGGGGTTCGGTCGCGACGTCTTCGATGCTAAAGGCCGTTCCGCGACCAGGCAATGGCCCGTTGGCCGCCTTGCGCCACCGACAAATCCGGCTTTATTTCCCTATATTCAACAATCCGAGTACGTGCCAATCTATTGGGAAATCAGAGCGTCTCGACCCTGAAAGTGGTCTGGTACGTGCGCGACTCCTGGGGACCGAGCCAGATCATGCTGCCGTCCTCCCGGGCCGCCGCGTCGCCGCCCACGTGGTGGGTGGACGGCTCCAGGCCGACCGCGTAGTTGCCGGAGCGCAGGTTCAGCCATTCGAAGAAGCAGGGGAACTGCGAATCCCGCCACTCCACACTGACCTTCATGCCCAGCCGGTCGTTGACCACCGCGACCCGGTGCAGGCCTTGGGCGTCGGGGTTCAGCGCGTGTTCGTACACCTGCTCCACGAAGCCCGGCACCGGGCCGGGGAAGGTCAGGTGGTCGGCCCCCTGCTCGGCGACGCTGTCGGTCTGCCAGAGGGTCTCGCGGATGTCCGCCTCGAACCGGGCGCCCTCGTCGAGCAGGGGCCAGCCGAGGTTGATGTGGTACAGGAACATGTGCGGCGTCGGCTCGAACCCCGCGTTGGTCACGGTGTCGGTCAGCCGGATCTCGTCGCCGCCCAGGTCGGCCTCGATGCGCCGGGTCAGGCGGAGGTTCTCGGCGAAGATCGCCGTCTGCCGTACCTCTCCCTCGGCCCACAGGACGCAGCGGTCGCCGTCCCAGCGCTCGCCGTAGCCGGTCAGCCGGGCGGGCAGGTTGCCGGCCCGGCCGTGCAGGCCGTGCCGGACGGACGTGCGGGGCGGGTAGCGGTAGGTGTCGGCGGGCACCTCGCCGCCGAACAGGGTGTGGTCGAGTCCGGCCGTGACGATGAGCCCGGAGAAGGAACGCAGCCAGGACAGGCCGTCCTCGTCGGCGTTCTCGTGCAGCCCCGGATGGCGGAACCCGGTGGGGGAGCGCCAGCCGAAGGACCGCCCGGCGTGCTCGGCCGCCCCGATGTCCATGCACCGGTCGACCAGCACGTCGAAGGCCAGTCCTGAACCGGTGCGGAACTCCAGCGTCCGGATGCCGCGCTCGGCGCCGTCGCCGAGCGTCACCAGGCGGACCCCGCCCGCCGCGGCCGGGTCGCCGGTGAGTTCCGCCAGTTGCCTGCGGGTCGGCGTCATGCCATCACCCACCCTCCGTTGACTTCGATGGTCTGGCCGGTGACGAACGACGCGTCCGGTCCGGCGAGAAAGGACACCACGGCGGCCAGTTCCTCCGGGCGGCCGCGCCGCTGGAGCGCCTGCCGTTCCAGGACGAACCGGTTGTACGCCTCGGGATCGGGGTGGATCTCCTCGGCGGCCGTGGGGAAGGCGCCGGGCGAGACGCAGTTGACGCGGATCTCGCGCGGGCCGAGCTCGCGGGCCAGGGCCCTGGTCAGGGCGGTGGCGGCGCCCTTGGTGGCGACGTAGGCGGCCAGGTCGGGCCAGCCGCCGTGCATGGTGATCGACGCGATGTTGATGATCGCGCCTCCGCCCAGCGAGGTCATCTGCCTGGCCGCGTGCTGGGCCGCCAGCCAGTAGGCGCGCTGGTTGACCGCGTGCACGTCGTCGTACTCGGCCAGCGGCACCTCCAGGAAGGGCCTGCTGGGATAGATGGCCGCGTTGTTGACCAGGACGCCGACCGGGCCGAGCCGGTCGGCCGTACGGGCGAAGGCGTCCTCGATGGCGGCCGGGTCGCGCAGGTCGGCGGCCAGGTTGAGGGTGCCGTCGAGTGAGCCGGCGTCGAGGTCGAGCGCCGCCACCTGGTGGCCGTCGGCGGTCAGGCGGCCGACGATGGCCCGGCCGAGTGCGCCGGCCGCGCCGGTTACCAGCGCCGTGGTCATGTCCACTCCTTGTGCAGGTCGTCGAGGATGTCGCGGGACGGCCTGCCGGCGGTCAGTCCGTCGCGGATCAGGGCGGAGGTCCGCTGCTGCTTGGCGATGTACCCGGGGAAGCGCGGCCGGATCCAGGCCGCCTCCACGGTGTCGCGGGTGTCGCGGTAGAAGCCCGCGGTGTCCCAGACCGAGCGGGCGGCGGGCTGGCCTCCGGCGGCGGGGAACAACCCGGCCTGCACCGGCTCCGACAGCAGCCGGCGCAGGTGGGTTTGGATAGCGTTCTTGAGTCCACCGACCCGGCTCTTGGAGACCGCCAGGCCGGTGCCGCCGAGCACGCTTCCTGGTGTCCGGCCGGGCCAGGCGGGGGCGTCGGCGAAGGCCAGCGGATAGGTGGCGTAGCCGTACACCAGCGGGCACAGGTCCGGCCCGCCCGCCGCCATCGCGTCGAGGACGCCGATCGGGTTGCGGAGCGAGACCTCGGGGTCGGCCAGCGCGAGCAGTTCGGCCATGAGCTCCAGCGCCCGCAGCCCCTCTTGGCGGTCGAGGAAGTCGCCCGAGCACACCGCGCAGAACATGAGGAACGCGTGCGGCCCGCCCAGGCACAGCGCCAGCCGCCCACCGCTCCGCGCGAACTCCACCGTCTCGGGCCACGTCTCCGGGACATGCACGCCCGGCCAGGCGGCGGCCACCTGGGCGGCCGCGTCGAGCGGCAGCGCCCACTGGCGCCCGTCCAGGTGGTAGCTGTCATACGAGCGGCCGACCGTTCCCGAACGGAAGCGCGCCAGCTCGGCCGCCGAGAACAGCTCGTCCATCGGCACCAGCGAGTCCAGCGCCGCGCCCAGCCCGGGGTGGTCGATCACCAGCACGTCGTACGACTCGCAGAGCGCGGCGATCGGCTCGGACTCGAACCCTTCGAGCGGCTGGCGGTCCCACTCGATCGGCTCGGGCACGTCCCCGTACGGGTTCGGCCCGGCCAGGTCGAGGCGGGTGAGCTCGTCGAGCGGGGCGTGGCCGCGGGGGTGGTCCCAGGTCAGTCCTCGCACGCCAGCACGCCCTTCTCCACCAGCTCGGCCGTGCGTTCCGCCGGGTAGCCGAGCTCGCCGAGTATCTCCGCGGTGTGCTCGCCCACCAGCGGGGCGCCCCTGCGTACCTTGGGCGGGGTGGCGCTGAAGCCGTACGGGAAGCCGGGCGTGGTGACCGTGCCCTCGGTGCGGTGGTCGTAGGTGACGAACGAACCGTTGTGCCGCACCTGCGGGTCGGCGACCAGCTCCGCGTAGCCGTACACCGGGCCGGCCCACAGGTCGTGGCGGGCGCAGATCTCCAGCCACTCGGCGGTGGTGCGTTCGGGCAGCCGCCGGGCGACCGTCGAGGTGATCTCGTCGCGCTGGGTGTGGCCGTCCATGCCGGCCAGTTCGGGCAGGTCGAGCGCGAGGGCCAGTCCGTCGAGCCGGGGCATGCCGAGCGCGAGGTAACCGTCCTTGGTGGCGAACACCCCGTACGGCGCGCGGATGTAGGTGTGGCCGTGTGGCTCGCGCCCGCGCCGCTGCGGGACCCCGCCGACGGTGAAGACCGACAGCTCCTGCATCTGTACGGCGATGGCCGCGTCAAGCATGTTGACGCTCACCCGCTGGGCCTCGCCGGTGCGCTCGCGGTGCAGCAGCGCGGCCAGCGTGCCCTCGAAGGCGCTGTAGGCGGTGATCGCGTCGATCGCGTAGGTGCCGGCGGGCGCCGGGGGATCGCCGTCGCGGCCGGTGCTGAGCATGGCGCCGCTCATGGCCTGGAGCAGCAGGTCCTGTCCCGGCCTCGACACGTACGGGCCGGTCTCGCCGTACCCGGACATGGAGACGTAGACGACGCGCGGATTGAGCCCGCTGATGGTGTCGTGGTCCATGCCGAGCCGCTCGGCCACGCCGGGCCGGTAGTTCTGCAGGAACACGTCCGCCGTCGCGGCCAGCCGGTGGACGATGTCGCGGCCTTCGTCCGACTTGAGGTTCACGGCCAGGCTGCGCTTGTTGCGGTTGAGCGACAGGAACGAGGCGTTGACTCGATTGCCCGTGGCGCCTCCGGCCGGAGCGTGGCGCTGCCACTCGCCGGTCACCGGCTCCACCTTGATCACGTCCGCGCCCAGGTCGCCCAGACGCATGGCGGCCAGTGGCCCCGCCATGGCGATGGACAGGTCGACCACGCGGTAACCGTCGAGGACGCCCATCAGCGTCCCTTGAAGACGGGCTCGCGGCGCGCGGCGAACGCGGCCCGGCCCTCGGCCGCGTCGGCGGTGGCGAAGCAGACGGTCTGCAGGTCGCGTTCGTACTGGATGGCCTGGTCGAGGGGCATCGTGTACGCCGCCTTGAGGTTGGCCTTGGCCGTCTGGGCCGCGATCGGCGGCCGGGCGGCGATCTTCCCGGCCAGTTCCCGTACGGCCGGCAACAGCTTGTCCGGGGGCAGCACCTCGGTGACGAGCCCCCAGTCCCTGGCCCGCGCGGCGTCGATCGGGTCGCCGGTGAGCAGCATGACGGCCGCGTTGCCGGGGCCGACGGCGTGGGCGAGCAGGGCCGACTGGCCGCTGCCGCCGATCCAGCCGAGCTTGATCTCGGGAGCGGCGAACGTGGCGGTGCTCGCGGCCAGCCGGATGTCGCAGGCCATGGCCAGCTCCAGGCCGCCGCCGTAGGCGTAGCCGTTGACGGCGGCGATGATCGGCTTGCGCAGGGCACGGACCGCGTCGCCGTAGTCGCCGCGATTGCGGAACTCCCACGGCGTGGCGTACGCGTCGAGCTCGCGAATGTCACTGCCCACGCAGAACGAGCGCTCCCCGGCGCCGGTGAGCACGGCCACCCGGATGCCGGGGTCGGTGTCCACGCGGTCGAGGCAGGCGCGCAGCGCGCCGGCCATCTCGGGGGTGATGGCGTTGAGTTTGGCGGGTCTGTTCAGGGTGATGACGGCCACCGGGCCGTCCACGTCGAGAAGGACGTCCATGGATTCCCTCAGCAGTGGAGCGCGTCGGCGCGGGCGACCTCGACCACCTCGCGCATGGCCTCTTCGGCCTTGCGGTGATGGCGACGCCTGATGGCCACGGCCACGCGCTCGTGATTGGGCAGCGTTTCCTTGTTGTGGGCGACCGATCGGGTGTGCACCTGCCGTACCGAGCGCAGGGCGATGCTGATCATGTCGTAGATGTAGAGCAGCAGGTCGTTGTCGGCGGCGCCGAACACCGCCCGGTGAAAGGCCAGGTCGGCGCCGATGAAGGGGTCGGGGTCGTCGGCCGTGGCGTGCAGCGCGGCCAGGGCCTCGTCGATGCGCTGGATGGCCGCCGCGTCCGCCCGCTCGGCCGCCACCCTGGCCGCCCCGGGCTCCAGCGCGACCCGCAGGTCGGCCAGCACCCGGATGTCCGCGGGTGCCGCGTCGGGCACGAACCGCCAGCTCAGCACGTCGGCGTCGAGCAGGTTCCAGGACTCGCGCGGACGGACGCGGGTGCCCGCGCTCCTCCTGGTCTCCAGCAGGCCCTTGCCGGCCAGCACCTTCACGCCTTCCCGTACGGCGGAACGGCCCACGCCGAGCTCGTTGACCAACTGCTCCTCGATCGGGATGGGCGTGCCGGGAACCAGCGAGCCGTCGACGATCCGGGCACCCAGGGCGTGCACGACGTGGGCATGCCGGGCCGTGTCCGGGTAAGGATCGGTTGCCACGGTTTCCTCCGTATTCGGATGTTTGGCACAGTATCGGGACGGTCGGCTTTTTCATAGACTTTCATCAGATGAAGCGCGGACTTCATCTGATGAAGCTAGGAGTGTTCATGCACATCGTACGTTTTGTCAGCCCGCTGACCAGCGCGGATGCCGTAGGCGTCGACGACGGCGACCAGGTGACGCAGTTGGACGGTGTCACCACCGTCGGCGAGCTGCTCCGCCTGTCCGTCGCGGAGCTGCGCGAGCGGTGCGCCGCCGCGGCCGGCCCGCGGCACCCGTCCGCGTCCGTCCGCAGGCTCGCGCCCGTGGACGGGCTGATGGAGGTGTGGGCCGCGGGTGTCACCTACCGGCGTTCGCGCGAGGCGCGGGTGACCGAGAGCGAGCGGGCGGCCGACGTGTACGAGCTCGTCTACGATGCCGAGCGGCCCGAGCTGTTCTTCAAGTCCGTGGCCTGGAAGGTGTCGGGGGACGGCGGCCGGATCGCCGTACGCGCCGACTCGGAGGTCGACGTGCCGGAGCCGGAGCTGGGCCTGGTGCTGAACTCCGCGGGCGAGATCGCGGGCTACACGGTGGTCGACGACGTCAGCTCGCGCACCATCGAGGGGGTCAACCCGCTGTACCTGCCGCAGGCCAAGATCTACCTGGGGGCGTGCGCGGTCGGCCCGGCGATCAGGCCCGTCTGGGAGGTGGCCGACCCGTACGCGCTGGACATCACGCTGACCATCGCCAGGGCGGGGGAGACGGTCTGGGACGGCAAGGCGTCCACCTCGGAGCTGCACCGGCGCCTGGACGACCTGGCCGGGTATCTGTTCCGCGCCGACGCCTTCCCCGACGGGGCGGTGCTCTCCACCGGCACCAGCCTGGTCCCCGACCTGCCGTTCACGCTGCACGACGGCGACACCGTGACCATCGGCATCGCCGAGATCGGCACGCTGACCAGCGGCGTGGTGAAGGGCCTGGCCGCCATGCGCTGATCGGGCAGTGGATTCAACGCACGAAAAGGACCGGGCCGGGCACCACTACTGGTGCCCGGCCCGATCGCATGCCGCCCGGTGTGGTCACGGACCGCAGGGCGGCGTGAAGATGACGAGCCTTCCCTGACGGACGCCCCAGCCTCCGGAAGGCTGGTTGCAGCCCCTCCAGAACTGGCCGATGAGCTTGTCGTTCTCGTCGAAGTAGTCGAAGACGAGCAGGACGTCGCCCCCGGACGGGGGAACCGAGATGTTGACCGTCGGCTCGGCGACGGGCGCCGTGGCCGACGCGGTGCCGGCCGGCAGCAGCACGAGTGCCGCGGCGAGGACCGCGGCCAGGAGGGTGGCCAGTGCGCACGTTACGGCGAAGAAGACACCGCGGAAACGGCGAGGGTTGGTCATCGAAGCGTCCTTTCTGTCGGTTCTCCATAAGTAGGGCGTTCCATCGCGTTCCGTGACGGGACACCGGAAGACAGCAAACGTTTACCGCCCGTCCATCCAAGATCACCTAACCGGCCAATAATGATCTTTACGTTTGCGGCGTTTGTGCATTGCCCCCACCGATAGTGGAAGGACATTCGTGCGCATCCCCACCCGGGCCATCGTCGCCGCCATGGCGGCGCTCCTGGCTCTGAGCACCGTGAACGCCGCCGGAACCCCGGTCATCGCGGACACGGATCCCGCTCTGGCGGCACTCACTCAGGTCGTCCCCGAGATCGTCGAAGAGGCCAAGACCACGCCTCCCACCGAGATCCCCGAAGGCGACGTCCAGCGGCCCTTCGCCATCGCGACGG
Organism: Nonomuraea sp. NEAU-A123; assembly: GCF_018603905.1. GTDB lineage: Bacteria > Actinomycetota > Actinomycetes > Streptosporangiales > Streptosporangiaceae > Nonomuraea. The sequence goes on along the minus strand of NZ_JAHFZZ010000008.1, from coordinate 152,280 downwards.
ACCCCGACCGCACCCTGGTCGCGACCGTCAGCGAGACCGACATCGGCATCGGCATGCCGGAGGCCGCGGGCAACGGCAACCAGCCGCTCCCCGGCCTGGTCACCTACGCGGCCAAGCAGCCCAGCGTCGCCTACGCCCACCAGCGCACCGGCCAGATCGCCCGGGCGCTGACCATCATCAAGGACTCCTCGGCGCCGACCGAGTACCGATTCCCGATCTCCGCCCCCGAGGGCAGCATGCTGGAGGTCGAGGACGACGACGGCACCGTTCTGATCTACAACAACGACTTCTACCTCGGCGAGATCGACCTGCCCTGGGCCAAGGACGCCAACGGCAACGCGGTGCCGACCTCCTACCGGGTGGAGGGCATGACGCTCATCCAGACGGTGAACCACACGGGTGCCGCTTACCCCGTGGTCGCCGACCCCGCGCTCAAGCTGCAGTGCGAGTGGTGGAAGGCCATGTGCCGGCTCATCTTCTCGAAGAAGCTCACCAAGAAGATCTACAACGCCTGGTTCGTGGCCGGCGTCGCCGGTGCCATCGAGGCGATGAAGTACGCCTGCGACAAGCTCAAGGGCAAGGCCAAGCTGATCTGCAAGATCGCCTACACGGCGGGCGGCGCCTCGGCCGTCTACAAGGTCCGGGAAGCCGCCAACAAGAACCAGTGCTTCGCGGTCCGGTTCCAGGCGCCAGGCATCGTCTGGTACGAGGTCCGCAAGAAGAGCTGCCAGAGCAAGTAACGCCGCACCATCCCGACGCCCCCGCCGGTCCGGCGGGGGCGTCGCCCTACGCGCACACCTTCTGCGTCGCCCAACGCACACCTCTCGCGTCGCCTCACGCGCACACCTTCTGCGTCGCCCTACGCACACCTCTCGCCTCGCCCCACGCGCACATCTCCCGGAGCACCCATGCCTGCCATCACGCCACGGGCCCTTGCCGGTGGTCTCGCCCTGCTGCTTCTCCCGCTGGCCGCGCTCCCCTCGCCCGCCGCTGCCGAACCGCTCGCCGCCGGGTCGCCGTCCCCGTCCACCGTCGCCACCGCCGGGTCCCCGGCCGCCGCCCCCACCGCCGCCGGGTCGCCATCTCCGGCCGCCCCCACCACCGCGTCGAAGCCGGTGGACGACCCGAGCGCACCCGCCCGTCTCGCGGCCGAGCCGAGCGCGCCCGACGAGGCCTCCGCTCGGCTGTCCGCCCGTCTGAGCGGCCGGCGGGTGGAGGTCGCGGACGGCCGTACCGAGACCACCACCACCTACGCCAACCCGGACGGCACGCTGACGGTCGACTCGTTCGCCGGCCCGGTCAGGTTCCGCCGCGACGGCGCGTGGGCGCCGGTGGACATCTCGCTCACCGAGGCGCCGTCGGGCGAGATCGTGACCCGGGGCCACGGCCGGGCGCTCAGACTCGGCGGCGGACGGCCCGGCGTGGCCCGGCAGGCGTCCGGGGCGACCGACCTGATCACGATCGGCGAGGGCGCCACCAAGGTGACCCTGCAGTGGAAGGGCGCGCTGCCCACCCCACGCCTGTCCGGCGAGACGGCCACGTACCCGGACGTCATGCCGGGCGCCGACCTGGTCGTCACCGCCACCAGGACGGGTGCCGAGCAGTTCCTGCTGGTCAAGGGCCGCCCCGCCACCCCGCTCTCGTACACCCTGCGGCTCGGCGCGCCGGGCGTGCGGCCCCGCCAGGCTCCGGACGGTGGCGTCGAGCTGGTGGACGACAAGGGAAAGACGACCGCCACCATCCCGGCCCCCGTCATGTGGGACGCCACGGTGGACCCGGGCTCGGGCGACCACCTGCGCCGCGCGCCCGTCGCCATGAAGGTGTCCGGTCGGGACCTCGTCCTCACCCCCGACCCCGCCTTCCTCGGCGACCCGGCCACGAAGTACCCCGTCACGGTCGATCCTTCGCTCAACCTCGGCCAGGTCTTCGACACGTTCGTGCAGGAGGGCTACGGCACCGACCAGTCGGGCGCGACCGAGCTCAAGATCGGCAACAACGGCAGCGGCCAGGTCGCCCGGTCGTTCATCACCTGGAAGACCCCCGGCATCGCGGGCAAGAAGATCACCGCGGCGTCGCTGAAGCTCTGGAACTTCCACTCGTGGTCGTGCAACACCAGGTCGTGGGAGGTGTGGTCGGCCAACCGGGCCTCGACGTCCTCGCGCTGGCCCGGCCCGGCGCTGGCCGACAAGTACGCCGCCTCCAGCGAGACCAAGGGCTGGGGCAGCGGCTGCGCCGACGGCTGGGTGAGCGCCAACGTCACCTCGTTGGTCCAGTACTGGGCCAACGAGGGGTGGAAGGAGTCCGGCATGGGCCTGCGGGCCGCCAGCGAGACCGACGAGTACGCCTGGAAGCGTTTCAACTCGGGCAACGCCTCGGCCCACCTCCCGTATATCTCGGTGACGTACAACTCCTACCCGAGTACCCCGGTCTCCACCTGGCTCTCCCCGTACGTCGACTACAACGGCACCCGCTGGACCAACACGCTCACCCCGCAACTACGCAACCACGTGCGCGATCCCGACGGCGGCAACGTGCGCGGGCTGTTCGACGTGTACGCCGGCTCGACGCTGGTCATCGACAACCTCTACGGCGCGTACGTGGCCAGCAACGGCTTCTCCGGCGCGAACGTGCCCGCCGGAAAGCTGGCCAACGGCAAGACGTACACGATCCGGTCGTGGGCCAACGACGGGTCGCTCAGCTCGAAGGCGTACCAGACGGCGACGTTCTCCGTGGACACCGTCAAACCGCCCGCGCCCTCGGTCACCTCGGCCGACTACCCGGCCGACGGCGGCCTGCACGGCGACGCCGGCAAACCGGGCACCTTCACCTTCACGCCCGCGAACACCGACACCGGCTGGATCGCCTACCGGCTCGACGACGCGGCGGTCACGAAGGTGCTCACCACCGGCGCGGCCGTCTCCGCCAAGCTGACCCCGCCCACCGTGGGCGCGCACACCGTCAGCGTGTACACCCTGGACAAGGCCGGGAACGCCTCGCCGACCACCGTGTACGCCTTCAACGTCGGCTCGGGCGCGGCCGTGGCCACGCTCGACGCGCCGAAGGACGGCCTGCGGAGCACCGGCAAGGTCCCGCTCGCGGTGACCGGCATCGGCTTCACCCAGGCGAGGTTCCAGTACCGGCGGGCCGAGACCGACGAGTGGGCCGACCTGCCCGTGGCGAACGTGGTCACCGCCGACGGCAAGCCCCTGACCGCCTGGCCCGTGGCCGCGCCGAACAAGGTGTCCGGCCTGGTCTGGGACGCCGGAACCCAGCTCGGCGACGCCGCGGTGCAGGTGCGCGCGCTCGTCACCGGCACGGCGGGCACACCGGTGGAGTCGTCGTCCGCCGAGATCGTCGTCGACCGCCGCGCCACCAAGGCGGCGACCAGCGAAGTCGGTCCGGGCACGGTGAACCTGCTGACCGGTGACTACCGCCTCCAGACCACCGCGGGCGGCCCGTTCGGCCTGACACTCACCCGGACGGCCACCTCCAGGAACCCCGGCTGGTCGCAGGGGATCGCCTCACTCGTGGAGACCTCGCCGAACTCGGTCCAGGTGACCAGGGCCGATGGCACTCCGGTCCAGTTCACCAGGACCAAGGACGGATGGAAGCCGGAGCGCGGGGCCGAGGACCTGACGCTCACCGGCACGTACACGCTCACCGACTCGCGGGGACAGGCGACCACGTTCGCCAAGCAAGGAGACCGGTACCTGCCCACCGAGTACGCTTACGAACAGGACCGGCCCAAGTCGCTCACCCGCTCCGGCCACACGCTCGACTTCGGCTACGGCACCGACGGCCGCCTGAGCACCGTGTCCCTCCAGGGAGCCGTGATAACCCAGTACACCTACGACAGCGCCGGACGCCTCGCCGAGACCTGGGACCCGAGGATCATCCCCGTGCTGAAGACCGTCTACGGCTATGACAGCGCGGGCCGCGTCTCGACGCTCACCCCGCCGGGCGAGCTGCCGTGGACCTTCGGCTACGACGCCGACGGCCGCCTGAAGACCGTCGCCCGCTCCACGCTCAAGCCGGGCACCGCCGACCAGATCGCGGGCGAGGCCAAGAGCACCATCGTGTACGGGGTGCCGCTCGGCAAGGCGGCCGGCGGCCCGGCCGATCTGACGGCCACGGCCATCGCGGCCTGGGGGCAGGCGGACGCTCCCGTGACGGCCACGGCGGTGCACCCGCCGGGGTCGATGATCCGGCCCACCGTGACGTACCTGGACGAGTCGGGCCGGGCGGTCAACGTGCTGACCCCCGGCGGGCACCTGTCCGCCGTCGGCTACGACCGGTTCGGCCACGCGACGCGCATGCTCACCGCCGCGAACAGGGAGCTGTCGCAGCGGCCGACGACCGACTACCGGCTCGCCGAGCTGGCCATCACCGGCTACGGCGCGGACGAGCGGGCGGAACTGCTGTCCACCCGCTCGGTCTACGACGCCTCGGGCCGCCGAAAGATCGAGGAGCTGAGCCCGGTCCACATCGTGAACCTGGAGTCCGACGTGGACGACCTGCCCGCCGGGTACGGCATCGGCGCCAGGACCCGCACCGTGAGCACGTACGACGAGGGCCGGCCGACCGGCGCGGCGGCCCGCGATCTGCCGACCACCGTCAAGGCCGGCGCCGTGATCGTCGGGCGCGAGTCCAAGCCGGACGCGGACGTCAGGACCACCGCCATCACCTACGACTGGGCCACCGGCCGGCAGCTCAAGACGGTCCGCGACCCCGGCGGCAAGGCCGTCACCACCGACACCGCCCCGCCCGTCCTGTACACGGCGACCGGCGGCGCCCCGTGCGGCGGGCGGCCGGAGTGGGCGGGCCTGGTGTGCCAGGACGGCGGGCGGACGTACACCTACACCGCCGCCGGCCTGCCGAACACGGTGACCGAGGCAGGCACGGTCACCACGATCAAGCGCGACGCGGCCGGCCGGCCCATCACGACCCAGGCCGGCGGGGAAGCCGAGATCGGCATCGGCTACAGCCCGGCCACCGGCCGGCCCACCGAACGGTGGCGCGGCACGGAGAAGATCGTGACGGCCTACGACCGGCTGGGCCGGGTCATCTCCCACGCCGACGCGGACGGCGGCCAGACCCGCACCGAGTACGACGACCTCGACCGCCCGGCCAAGGTCGTGGACTCGGCCTCGTCCACCAGGGTCTACGCCTACGACCACACGGCCGAGCCGCGCGGCCTGCCCACCTCGGTCACCGACTCGGTCGCGGGCACCTTCACCGCCCGCTACGACGACGAGGGCCGCCAGATCGAGGGCGACCTGCCGGGCGGGCTGCACCTGGTCTCCGCCTACGACGAGCGCGGCCAGAACTACGCCCGGATCTACACCCGGGACGGGCTGGAAGGCCCCGTGATGATCGACCAGATCGGCCGGAACGTCCACGGCCAGGAGCTGCTGCGCATGCGCAGCGACACCATGTCCGACCGGCAGCTCGGCTACGACAAGGCGGGGCAGGTCGCCTCGGTGCTGGAGATCGCCTTCCCGCTGTGCACGCTGCGCCGCTACGGCTACGACGGCGTGGGCAACCGGGTCCGGCTGGCGGTGCAGGCGTCGGAGGAGGACTGCCCGGTGGCCGACGACTCCGCCGCGAGCATCACGACGTACGCCTACACCTCCGACGGCAGGCTGACCGGAGACGGCTACGGCTACGACCCGGCGGGCCGCACCACCTCGCTGCCGGGCGGGCGGACTATCGGCTACTTCGCCGACGGCGGGCCGGCCAAGCAGACCTCCGGCCAGCGGAGCCTGACCTGGACGCGCGATCCGGCGGGCCGGATCAGGTCGGAGACCACCGAGGCGGGCGCGGTCACCGTCCACCACTACGCCGCAGGCGGCGACCAGCCCTCCTGGGTCGCCGAGAACGGCGCGGTCGTCCGTCATGTGGCCGGCGTCGGCGGCGAGCTGGCCGCGCTCACGGGCGCGACCGGGTCGGTACGCCTCCAACTGCTCACCGTCGGCGGAGACGTGGGCTCTGAGCTGGATCTCGACAGCGGCCTGGCGACCGTGGTCGGGTACGACGAGTTCGGCGTGGCTTCCGAGCCGCGCCGCTACGGCTGGCTGGGCGGCGCGTTCCACCCGACCACGCTGGACGGGACGGTGCTGGTGTCGGGCCGCCTGTACGACCCGTCGCTCGGCCGCTTCCTCCAACGGCCCTACTGAGCCGTCCCCCGTGCGGTTCCGGTCACCGAGTGGCCGGAACCGCATCCTTCACGCCCACGACCCTGGGCGTGTCACTGGTGGCGGCCTCGGGTGATCGCTCTCGCCAAGGCTCTCACCCACCCCGCCGAGGATCGCCGACGCCTGCCGGCCAGCATCCCCGTGGGCGTCCCCGGCCGTCCCGACAGACCGGCCGCGAGCAGCCAGGGGGGAACGCCGTCTCCGTCTTCACGTCTACCCATGCCAGATCTCCTCCTCATCGGGTGATCTCCACGGTAGGTCGAAGCGGATTGGCTACCCTGGCCAATTGGATGCCGAAGAACCAGACCAATGCCGCGTGGGACACGCTGCTGGATCTCGAGGCGCAGCCGGCCGGGCCGCTGCACGACCGCCTGCGCAGGGCGCTGCGGTCCGCGATCGTCAGCGGCCGGATCGCCGCCGGCAGCGCCCTGCCGCCCAGCCGTACGCTGGCAGCCGACCTGGGCTGCTCGCGCTGGGTGGTCACCGAGGCGTACGCGCAGTTGGCAGCCGAGGGCTACCTCGAAGCACGCGCCGGCTCAGCCACCCGAGTCCGCCCCGGAGTCGCAAGCCCGGCCACGGGGGTGCGACCCGGTTTCGGCGACTCGCCCGTCGGTGGGCGGCGTGGAGTTGTCGGTTCGCCCACGGGCGTGCGGCCTGGTGTTGTCGGCTCGCCCACGGGGGAACGGTCTGGAGTCGCGGGCTCGCCCTCGCCGGGGCCGCCGTCGACCCGTCCGGCTTCGCCGTCCGCGCATCCGCGCTTCGACTTCACGCCCGGCCTGCCCGACCTGCGGGCGTTCCCGCGCAAACGTTGGGCGGACGCCGTACGGGAGGCGGGCAGGCAGTCCCCGTTCACCGACCTCGGCTACCTGGAACACGCCGGTCACCCGCAACTGCGGGAGACCCTCGCCGGATACCTGACGCGTTCGCGCGGTGCCGCCATCTCGGCCGAGGATCTGACGATCTGCGCGGGGACCACCGACGGCCTGGCCCGGATCGCCCGCAGCCTGCGCGAACACGGTCACACCCACCTGGCCGTGGAGGACCCCGGCTGGACCTGGACCCGCGAGGCAGTCACGGACGCCGGCCTGGTCGCCGTCCCCATCAGCGTCGACGGGGACGGGCTCCGCGTCGATCTCTTGCGCGACCAGCCATGGATCAGGGCCGCCATCGTGGCTCCGGCCCACCAGTTCCCCACCGGTACGGTCCTGGCGCCCGCGCGGCGGGCCGAGCTCATCCGGTGGGCGCACGACGTCGACGGCATCCTCCTGGAAGAGGACAAGGACGCCGACTACCGCTACGACCGCCGCCCGGTCGCCGCGATCCAGGGCATGGCGCCCTCGCGGACGGCCCTGCTCGGCTCGGTCAGCAAGACGCTGTCACCGGCCCTGCGCATCGGCTGGTTCGCCACCCCGCCACGCTGGACACCGGACGTCGCCGCGGCCAACCCACTGGCCCTGCCGCCGCCCGTACTCGATCAGCTGGCCTTTGCCTGGTTCCTGGACAACGGCGGCTACGACCGTCACCTGCGGGCCTGCCGGCGGCGCTACCGTGCCCGCCGTGACGCCCTGGTCGGCGAGCTGGCCCGCCGGCTGCCGGGAGCCCGGGTCTCCGGGGCGGCGGCCGGACTTCACCTGCTGCTCCACCTCGACGGCGTCCGGGCCACCGAGGTCGTCGCCGCCGCGGCCTGCGACGGGGTCAGCGTCGACGCCGTCGGCAACTACACCTCGGAGGCGGGGGCCGGGGATTCGACGCTGATCCTCGGATACGGCAACCTCGCCGACAGCGCCGTGGCCGAGGCCGTCTCCCGCCTGGCCGACGCGATCGAGAGAGTGAGCCTCCTCTAGAACCGGCGGTCAGAGACGCGCCCCGGGAGGCGTTCTCACCGCAGCGTGGGAGACGGCGGCCACCGGCCCAGGGGCGTCGCGCGGGTCAGGGGGTGAGCAGGGCCTTGATGGCCCGGCGTTCGTCCATGGCCCGGTATCCCTCGGCGGCCTGCTCCAACGGCAGGGTGAGGTCGAAGACCTTGCCGGGGTCGATCTTCCGGTCCCAGATCAGGCCGATCAGCTCGGGCAGGAACCGGCGCACCGGGGCCGGGCCGCCGAGCAGATTGACCTGGGCGAAGAAGAGTTCCTCCCCGCTGAGGGCGACGTCGTGGTTGACGCCCACGAAGCCGACATTGCCACCGGGGCGGGCGGAGCGGATGGCCTGCTGCATCGACTCCTGGGTGCCGACCGCCTCGACGACCGAGTGGGCGCCCAGCCCGCCGGTCAGTTCCTTGACCTTGGCCACGCCGTCGTCGCCTCGCTCGGTGACGATGTCGGTGGCGCCGAACTCCCGGGCCAGCTTCTGGCGCGTCTCGTGGCGGCTCATGGCGATGATCCGCTCGGCGCCCAGCTGCTTGGCGGCCAGCACCGCCAGCAGGCCGACCGCGCCGTCGCCGACGACCGCGACCGTCCTGCCGGGGCAGGCCTGGGCGGCCACCGCGCCGAACCAGCCGGTGCCCAGCACGTCGGAGGCGGCCAGGAGGCTGGGGATCAGCTCCGCGTCGGGCATGCCGGGGGTGGCCACGAGCGTGCCGTCGGCGTTCGGGATCAGGGCCCGTTCCGCCTGGGTGCCGACCTCGTTCATGAACACGCGGTGGACGCAGGAGGAGGGATAGCCCGAGCGGCAGATCTCGCAGGTGCCGTCAGAGGAGACGAACGAGCCGACGACGAACTGGCCGGGCTTGACGTTCCTGACCTGGCTGCCGACCTCCTCGACGATCCCGACGTACTCGTGTCCCATCGGGGTGGGCTGATCGACGGAGTCCACACCCCGGTAGGGCCACAGGTCCGAGCCGCAGACACAGGCCGCCGACAGCCGGATGATCGCATCCGTCGGGGCGGTGATCTTCGGGTCGTCGATCTCCTCCACCCGGACATCGCCGGGGGCGTGCATCACTACACCACGCATGTCATTCACTCCTTGAGCCTGTTGTCCAGAATCTGTGGTTCTCCGCAGGCCACGCCCGCTCGGCGCCGGCCCGGATCGGCGAAACCCCTATGCGGCCGTCCGTACGGCAGGGCCGGGCACTACCCATGAAAAGCGCTGGTCAGGCGGTGAGGAAGGCAGTGGTGAAAGGTGTACTGACAGGGCACCCCTACGAGGTGGGAGGCCGCATAACCTGAGGAGAATGGACAACCGCCGCGAGATCCGTGAGTTCCTGACCTCTCGCCGGGCCAAGATCAGCCCGCAGCAGGCCGGGCTACCCTCCTACGGAACCCGCCGGGTCCCCGGGCTGCGCCGCACCGAGGTCGCCCAACTGGCCGGAGTGAGCGTGGAGTACTACTCCCGCCTGGAACGCGGTGACCTGTCCGGAGTCTCCGACCAGGTCCTGGACGCCCTGGCTCGCGCACTGCGGCTGAATGACGCCGAACGTACCCACCTGGAGGATCTGGCCCGCGCCACCGGCCCCGGCTCGCGCGGTCGACGCCGCCCCACCCCCGACCAGGTCCGGCCCTCAGTGCAGCGGCTGCTGGACTCCATGACCGACGCGCCGGCCTTCGTCATGAACGGCCGCGGCGACGTCCTGGCCACCAATGCCCTCGGCCGCGCCCTGTACGCGCCCATGTTCGACGCCGCCCGCGGCGCCACCCCCAACCACGCCCGCTTCATCTTCCTCGACGTCCGCTCCCACCTGTTCTGGGGCGATTGGGAACGCGCCGCCGACGACACCGTCGCCCTCCTGCACGCCCAAGCAGGCCGCGACCCCCACGACAAAGACCTCACCGACCTGGTCGGCGAGCTGTCCACCCGCAGCGAGGACTTCCGTACCCGCTGGGCCCGCCACGACGTCCGCCAGCACCACCTCGGAGCCAAACCCTTCCACCACCCCGTCGTCGGCGACCTCCACCTCACTTACGAGTCCCTGGACCTGCCCGCCGACGGCCTCACCCTCGTGGCCTACGGCACCGAGCCCGCAAGCGACTCCGAAGACAAACTCCGCCTCCTGGCCAGCTGGGCCGCCACCCGCGAGCCCCAGAACGCCGACCACCCGCACACCGAGCGCACCTGACATACACAGCCCCACGGACAGCCGATCACGACACGCTCTCTTTATGCCTTTATGTCTTGATTGTGGTGCGCCGTTCGAGCAAGACGTCCATCTCACGCTTGCCGGCCTGGCCGACGCGCTCGTGCAGGTAATCGGTTGGGCGGCGCCTGGTGGCGTAGGGCGGCCAGAACCAGGTCACGTCGGTGCGGCCTACTCGATGTGGGCGAGGAAGAAGTCCCGGACGTCCTCGGCGAGCAGCTCCGGCACCTCCATCGCGGCGAAGTGGCCGCCGCGCTCGAACTCCGACCAGTGCCTGATGTCGTACAGCCGCTCGGCCAGCGGTCGCACCGACTGCGTGATGTCGTGCGGGAACACCGCTACGCCGACCGGTACCGGGCACGGCCCGATCCCCAGCGGGGTGTCGTGGTGCAGCCGCGCCGAGGAGGCCGCTGTGGCGGTCAGCCAGTACAGCGAGATGTCGGTGAGCATCCGGTCGTCACTGATGTGCGAGCGAGGGTCGGTCCACTGCGCGAAGCGCTCGGCGATCCAGACCAGTTGGCCGACCGGCGAGTCGGTCAGCGCGTAGCCGATGGTCTGGGGGGTGAGGGCCTGCAGAGCCTGGTACGGCGGCCGGTTCGCCAACAGCTGCCGTACCTTGTCCAGCCGGGCCTTGTCCGTCGCGGACAGTTCGATGTCGGCGTCCGGGACCGGCCGGGTCGGCAGGAAGTTGACGTGTACCCCGACGACCTGCTCGGGTGCCACCGCGCCGAGCGCCATGGAGATGCCCGAGCCGAAGTCGCCGCCCTGCGCGCCGTAGCGCTCGTACCCGAGACGGCGCATCAGCTCGGCCCAGGCCCGGGCGACCCGGACGATGTCCCAGCCGCGTTCGTGGGTCGGCCCGGAGAAGCCGTACCCCGGGATGGACGGGATCACCAGGTGGAAGTCGCGCGACAGCGGCTCGATCACGTCGAGGAACTCCAGGAACGAACCGGGCCAGCCGTGGGTGAGGACCAGCGCGAGCGCGTCCGGCTTCGAAGACCGGACGTGGACGAAGTGGATGTTCTGGCCCTCGATCTCGGTGGTGAAGTGCGGGAGCTCGTTGAGCTTGGCCTCGTGCTCGCGCCAGTCGTAGCCGGTGCGCCAGTGTTCGGCCAGTTCCTTGAGCCGCGCCAGCGGGAATCCGTAGTCCCATCCGGCGTCGGCGACCTCGTTGGGCCAGCGGGTGCGGGAGAGCCGGTCGGTCAGGTCGTCGAGGTCGGCCTGGGGGATGTCGATGCGGAACGGCTTGATCATGGTCTTGACTCCAGACGGACTCATTCGTCGTTCAAACGTTTGGACAACTAACGTTTACCCCGCAAACGATAGCACGATCATTAGTGCGTCCAACGATTCGTTAGACTTGTCACATGGAGAACCCATCCGAGGAGACGCCCACCCCCTGGGAGGGCCTGCCCAGCTGGCTGCTCGGCCAGACCGCCAACCACGCGCACCGCCTGGTAGGCGACGGGTTCTCGTCCGTCGGCGCCCGCGGCTACCACTACCGCCTGCTGGCGACGCTGGAGGAGTCCGGCCCGGCCAGCCAGGCCGCGCTGGGCCGCCGTAGTGGCATCCACCTCAGCGACATGGTCGCGACGATCAACGAACTCGCCGATCGCGGACTGGTCGAGCGCGCCCCGGACCCCTCCGACCGGCGGCGCAACATCATCTCGCTGACCTCGGCGGGCAAGCGGCAACTGCGGCGACTGGAGAAGCGGCTGGCCGAATGCCAGGACGAACTGCTGGCTCCGCTGTCACCCGAGGAGCGACAGCGGTTGACCGAGCTGCTGTCCAGGCTGCTGGATCACCACAACCAACGAGCCGGCACCTCCGAAGAGCCGTGGCGCTGACTGGGAAAGCACGGGTGATCAAGGCCCGTCCCGCTGCCTGACGCGGGGGTCAGCTCTCGTCGTCGTCCTCGGCGAGGCCGTCGTCACCGACCAGGGCGGCTATTCGGATCTTGTGTACGTCACGCGCGCCCCGGCACGCCGACATCTCCGGCACCGAGCTGTGATGGATCGACACGGCGTACTTCATTTGTGCGAGCCCGGCACGCTGGGTGGAGCTGCTGCAGGCAGGGAGCTGATCACCTGGGCGAGTTGTTCGGCGTAGTGCTCGACCAGCTCGGGGGAGACTGTGTCGGTGCCGAACAGGCCGCGGGCCAGGTGTGGGTAGACCGCGAGGGCGTTGCCGGCGCTCAGGCCGATGAGGATCAGCGCGGCCGGGTCGAAGCGATCGTCGATCTCACCGGCGCGCTGCCGCTCGCGGAGCACTTGCACCTCGTGCTGGAGCTGGGCGTTGCGTTCCTGCGTCTCCTCATCGTCCTCGCCGGTGTCGTAGAGGCCGTCCCAGGCGAGCAGGCGCCCGCCGAGGCGGGGGTCGACGCTCGCCCGCACGCCGTGCTTGATCTGCTCGGCGAAGTCCAGATCGTCGGGGATCGTCTCGGCCTCGTAGGCCCGCCAGCGGCGGCCGATCTCCCGGTACAGGCCCCGCTTGCTGTTGAAGTAGTAGGAGATGAGCTGCTGGTTCACACCAGCGCGTTCGGCGATGTCGGTGACCCGGGCACGGTCGAAGCCCTTTGCGGAGAACACCTCCACGGCGGCATCGAGGATGCGCGCCTTGGTGCGCTCAGCGTCGCGCTGCCGCTCGTGTGGGGCGGGCGATCGCCTGGTCCGCTGCCGCCCGGCCGGTTCCTGGCCCTGGGGCGTGTGCTGTGTGGCCATGGCCATGATTCTGTCATACGTTCGCAAGATTTAATCAAACGGCGATTTGACTATTCTATGCGAGAGATTGACACTGCTCCATGGGCCGCTGATTCGACGGTGTGCCCTTGCCTCCCGAGAGCCGGGCGGTGTCTTCAAAGGGAGTGGTCATGGCCCGTGCGAGTAACCGAGGGTCCGCGGCCGCCGCCTTAGCGCCGGCGGCGCCTCCGAAGCGGTGGGCCGCCGCGATCGTCATGATGATCGCGGCGCTGCTGGATCTGATCGACGCCTCGATAGTGAACACCGCCCTGCCGTCCATCGGCCGTAGCCTGCACGCCTCGCCGGCGGAGCTGGAGTGGACGGTATCCGCCTACATGCTTGGGTTCGCCGCGACGCTGATCATCGCGGGGCATCTGGGCGACCGGTTCGGCCGCAAGAGGCTGTTCCTGACCGGCGTGGCCTGCTTCGCCCTGGCGTCCGCGGGCAGCGCCATCGCCTCCGGCCCGGGCCAGCTGATCGCCGCCCGCGCGGTGCAGGGAGTGGCCGCCGCGGTCCTGCTGCCGCAGGTGCTCGGTTCGCTGCGCACCATGTTCGACGGCGCGGAGCGCGGCAAGGTCTTCGGCCTGTTCGGGGTCACGGCGGGCGTCGCGAACGCCGCGGGCGTGCTGCTCGGCGGGGTGCTGACCGACTGGGACCTGTTCGGCTGGGGTTGGCGCACCATCTTCGCCGTGAACATTCCCATCGCCGCCGGGGCCCTGCTGCTGGGCGCGAAGTGGATCCCCATCTCACGGGAACGCACCGGCGGACGCATCGATGTGGCCGGCAACCTGATCCTCGCGCTGTGCCTGGTGGCGATCGTGCTGCCGCTGGTGGAGGGCCGCTCGAACGGCTGGCCGCTGGGGGGCTGGATCTGCCTGGCCGGCGGTGTCCTGGCCCTTGCCGCCCTGGTGGGCTACGAGTCCTGGCGCCGGATCGAGCACCCGCTGCTGCCCGCCGCGCTCTTCAAGCGGCCGGCTTTCGGCTCGGGTCTGCTGATCCAGCTGCTGTTCGGTGCAGGTATGTCCGGCTTCTTCCTGGTTTTCACCATCTGGCTGCAGGCCGGCCAGGGCTACACACCCAGCCAGGCCGGTGTGCTGATGATCGCCATGAGCGCCGGCGCCTTCATCTCCGCCCCCGTCGTCGTCACCTTGGTCGCCAAGATCGGCCGCAACATCCTGGTCATCGGGAACCTGCTGATGGCCGGCGGGCTGTTCTGGGTCCAGTGCGCCCTGAACGACGCGGCTCCCTGGCACACCGGGGCCTGGCCGCTGGTGCCCGGCCTGCTCGTCGCCGGCATCGGCCTTGGCTTCGTGGTCGTGCCGCTGGTCGACATCGTTCTCACCGCAGTACCCGAGCACCTCGCGGGCGGCGCCTCCGGCATCTTCTCCACCGCCCAGCAGTTCGGCGGTGCCCTGGGCGTCGCCATCATCGGCAACCTCTTCTTCACCCACGCGAGCCGGGGCCTGACCGGTGCGATCACCCACGCGGCCCCCTGGGCGATCGGCACCTTCCTCATCTGTGCCGTGCTCTGCCTGGGCCTGCCCGGCAAGAACCTCACCCGCAGCCTCGCCGACAGCTCGAGCACCCTCGACGCCGCCTGACCCCCACCCGCCCGAGTGCACCTCCACCCTCACTGTCAAGGAGATCCGTCATGGCCCACCTCGCCTTCATGAGCCTCGCCGAGTCCGGTCACCTCAACCCCCTCCTGCCGATCGCCCGGGAACTGGTCAAGCGCGGCCACCGCGTCACCTTTCCCGCCGATGAGTCGATGGCCGAACGCATCGGCCCGATCGGAGCCGAGATCATCTCCTATGAGCCCCGCCCCACCGAGACCATCGTGATCGACGGGATGGACGCCGCCGCACGCGCCACCCTCGCCGTACTCCAGCAACTGGAGCACGTTCTGCCGCAGATCGAGACCGGATACGCCGACGACCGGCCGGATCTGATCGTCAACGACTGGCTCGCCTGGGCCGGCCCGATGCTCGCCGCCAAGTGGCGTCTCCCCAGAATCCAGTCCTGGTCCGCCCACGCCGCCAGCGAGGGCTACGACTTCGGGAAGTTCATCGTCGGCATGTTCGCCGCCAGCCCTGTCAAGGCCGAGTTCGACACCCTGTTCGCCGCCATCCTCAGCCGGCACGGCATTCCCCCACTCCAGCTGCATGATTTCTACAAGCCCGCCGAGTTCAACCTCGTCTACCAGCCCAAGTCCTTCCACGTGCACAACGAGACCTTCGATGACCGCTACGCGTTCGTCGGCCCCACCCGGCTGCCCGCCGCGCAGGACTGGACGCCCCCGGGACGTCCGCTGGTCCTGGTCTCGCTGGGCACGATCATCAGCCGCCCGGACTTCTTCCACACCTGCATCCAGGCGTTCGCCGACGAGCCCTACCACGTCGTGATGTCCGTGGGCCACGGCATCAGCCCCGCCGATCTCGGGCCACTGCCCGCGAACATCGAGGCCCACCAGCACGTCCCACAGCCCGCCGTGCTCGCACACGCCGACGCCTTCGTCACCCACACCGGCATGAACTCCACGATGGAGGCCCTGGCAGCGGCCGTGCCGATCGTGGCCATCCCACACACCCCCGAACAGCAGACCACCGCCGACCGCGTCGCCGCCCTCGGCCTCGGCTCGACCCTCACTCCCACCGACGCCACCGCCGACCACCTGCGCGACGCCGTCCGCGGCCTGCTCGACGAGCCCGCCACCCGGCAGCGGCTACGCGCCATGCAGGACGACCTGCGCGCGGCGGGCGGCGCGCTCCACGCCGCCGACGCGATCGAGGCCCGCCTGCCCAGGTGAGGTCGCGGCCGGGACACATGCCCAACCCCTGCCGCAGTACGCCTCCGTACGCTCCCTGGAGCGCTACGCCAGGCCCGATGCCGAGAGATTGGCACGTCGGGTGCGGCGGGCGGGTCGGGGAAACGGATCAGCCGCGAGGCTGACACCGCGCCCGGCCCGACCCTGTTGCATTGCCCCGTGTCGCGATGAGTTTCGGTCGGGTCGCGGGTCTGTTCTGGTGACCGTCGTAGGGCGTCCTACGACGATGCCCGGTACGAGACACCACGGAGGACACCATGACGACCACACCGAGTGACCCGACCACCGCGCTGCCCGGCCGCCCGCCCATCGTCGACCTGGCCACCTGGCAGGCCGCCCGTGACGAGCTTCTGGTTCGCGAGAAGGCCCACACCCGCGAGGGCGACGCCATCGCCGCGGCCCGCCGTCGGCTGCCTATGGTGGAGTTCGACGGGACGGTCGAGGTCGTCGGGCCTGACGGCCCGGTCCCGTTCCTGGAGCTGTTCCAGGGCCGCGACGAGCTCGTGGTCTACAAGCACATGTGGCACGACGGCGCGCCGCACCAGGGGCAGTGCGAGGGCTGTACCACCGCGGCCTGGCACCTGAAGGACGCCGTCTACCTCAACGCGCGCGGCGTCTCGTTCGCCATCCTGACCACGGGGCGGTGGGACGAGGTGGCCTCCTTCGTCGAGTTCATGGGTTACACCCAGCCCTGGTACTCGGTGCGCGACGTGGAGGCGCCGGTCGGTCGCAGTATGGGTTCCATAACCTGCTTCCTGCGCGACGGCGATCGCGTGTTCCTCACGTACTCCACGACGGGCCGTGGCAACGAGCCGGTCAACGTGTCCATGGGTCTCCTCGACATGACGCCGTACGGTCGCGGCGAGGCGTGGGAGGACAAGCCGGAGGGCTGGCCCGAGGGGCGCGACTCGTGCTGGTCCTGGCGCTCGGACGCGGACGGGAACGCGACCTGGGGCCCGACCAGCCGCCCTGTGCCGCAGTGGACCCGCCCCGGCGCGACCCCCGTGGAGACCCTCGGCCGGAACGGCGACCACCACTGACGCGCCTTCGTCGACGGCGTCGGCAAGGTGTTAGGTGTGCCACCTGGCAGCTCAGCAACCGCCTTACCCGCTGACTCAGTTCACGGACGCTCTCTCGCTGATCAGCGAGTGGCGGCTTGGCGTCGGCCTAGGGGTTCCGGGCCGTCCCATGGAGGCACCGGTCCCACGGGGGTACCGGGCGGATTGGTGTGACGGGCCCATCGGTCCCTTCGGGCGCGACGAGCGGTGAGGGCTGGTGCGCCGGTCGCGCACTGGTGGCGGCAGGGGCGCCAGGCTCACCGGGGCCGCCGGGGCCAGCACCGGGCAATCAGGCTCATCGGGCGCGACGGACGCGACGATGGTGACGGGCGCGACAGTGGTGACGGGCGGTGGTCGGTTGAAGGTGACCGCCTTGGGGCGGTCACCTTCGGGTCAGCTGCTTACCGCGACCGGTTCGGCGTCGGTGCTGGCCGCCTGTGGCTTGACAGCGCTGCGCAGCGGGACCTGGCGGATGAACAGCGCGACCACGATGCCGATGGCGGCCACCACCGCACCCCAGGTGAACAGGGCGGTGACGCCGTTGGTGACGGCCTGCTCGAACAGTTTCTGGGCCGACTCAGGCAGGCTGCGGAGCAACTGCGGGGTCATCGAGGTGGCGGAGACCGCGACGGCGGGGGTTCCGGTGAGGGTGTCGGCCAGGTGGCTGGTGTAGACGGCGCCGAGTAGCGAGACGCCGAGTGAGCTGCCCATGTTGCGGAGGAAGGTCGACACGCCGGTGCCCGCGCCCATGTCGCGCAGGGCGAGGCTGTTCTGCGCGATGAGGGTGCTGGTCTGCATCATCGCGCCCATGCCGGCGCCGAGGAGCACCATGTAGACGCCGGACACCGTAGTGGAGGTGTTGACGTCCATGGTGGCGAAGAGTGCCAGGCCGATGGTGACCAGGATGGAGCCGATGATCGGCAGCGACTTGTAGTGCCCGGTCTTGCTGATCAGCTGACCGGCGCTCAGGCTGACGGCCATCGCGGCGATCATCATCGGCATCAGGAGCAGGCCGCTGTTGGTGGCGGAGGAGCCCTGGACGAACTGCTGGAACTGCGGCAGGAAGCCCATGGCGCCGAACATCGCGAACCCCGAGATGAAGGCGACCCCACCGGACAACGAGAAGTTGAGGCTCTTGAAGACCCGCAGCGGCATGATCGGCTCGGCCACGCGCCGCTCGACGATGATGAAGGCGACGAACCCGACCACCGCCACCGCGATCAGCCCGAGGATCTGCGCCGAACCCCATTCGTACTGGGTGCCGCCCCAGCTCGTGACGAGCACCAGCGCGGTGATCCAGATCGTCAGCAGCCCGGTGCCCCACCAGTCGATCACGGCCTTGCCGGTGCCCTTGGGCAGCTTGGCCAGGGTGATCCAGCACAGGACCAGGGTGACCGCGCCGAGCGGCAGGTTGACGTAGAAGGCCCAGCGCCAGCTCAGGTTGTCGGTGATGAAACCGCCGATGAGCGGGCCGCCGATCATGGCGACCGGCATGACGGCCATCATCACGCCTTGGTACTTGCTGCGGTCGCGCGGCGGGATCATCTCACCGATGATCGACAGCACGCCGACCATCAGCCCGCCCGCGCCCAGGCCCTGGATGGCACGGAAGGCCACCAGCTGCGCCATGTCCTGGGACACTCCGCACAGCGCCGAGCCGAGCAGGAAGATCGCCACGGCGATGGTGAAGATGACGCGGCGGCCGTACAGGTCGCCGAGCTTGCCCCAGATCGGCGTGGCCACGGTGGAGGCCAGCACGTAGCCGGTGGTCACCCATGCCAGGTGTTGGAGGCCGCCCAGCTCGCCTACGATCGTGGGCAGTGCCGGGGCGACGATCATGTTGTCCAGCATCGCCAGCAGCATGGCGACGACCAGGCCGCTCATTGTCACCAGGATCTGGCGGTGACTGAACCCCAGCCCGACCTGCTCCTCCGCCCTCGGGGGGTTATCTGCGCTGTCCTTGGCCATCACGTGCGCTCCTGCCGATCCATAGAACTTACCTGTCGGTCGGCAAGCGTACTTGCTAACCGGCCGGTAAGCAACTTGGTGTAGACTCTGAAGAGCTTGAGCAGAGGAAACGCGATGACGAAGACGGATCAGGTGCCGGGCACGCGGCGTAAGGGCAGCCAGACGCGGGCCGACATCCAGGAGGCCGCGCTGTCCTTGTTCACCGAGCGCGGCTACGACGCCACCTCGATGCGCGAAATCGCCGAACAGCTGGGGATCACCAAGGCCGCGCTCTACTACCATTTCGACAGCAAAGAGGCTGTCATCCGCAGCCTCTTCACCGACCACCTGCGCGCGCTCGACGACCTTCTCGACTGGGCCGCCGAGCAGCCGCGCTCCCCGGCACTCGCCTCCGAACTCCTGGGCCGGTGGCTCGCTCTGAGTGGGCAGCGGGGGTTGAAGACGATGCGGTTCGCCGCCGCCAACCACACCGCGCTGAAGTCGGCCGTACCGCCGGGCCAGGGTGGTGCGCTGGAGCGGATCGACCAGGCCACCCGGATCATCCTGGGCCCTGACGCTCCGCTGCAGGATCAGTTGCGCGTCCGGATGGCCCTGCTCAGCGTGCACAGCACCGTGCTGGCCGCCCAGGGCACCAAGGCGGAGAACGCCGACATCCTCACCGCCTCGATACGAGCGGCGACGCTTCTGGTCAGTGACCTGGTGCCGACTCCGGAAATCCCCATCGTCGAGTGAAGCGACGCCAGGGGATCGGGACGGTTCACGGACTGACGAGGAGCGAGGTCGGTGGGCCGCGACGGCCCGTAGGGTGACCGCACGCGAGGTCAGGGGACTGCGACCGCCCGTAGGGTGACTGGGCCGAGGAGGGGGTTCAGCTCGTCCGCCTGGGGCTGGTCGGTCGGGGTGATCACGTCCACGGCCTTGGGGACGCCGCTCGGGTCGAAGGAGCACAGGGCGCTGGTCCCGCCGGGGGTACACACGCCGAACTGGTACGGCTGGGGAGTGGCGGCGAAGCCCCTGGCCTGGTCGGAGCTGAACCCGTCCTGGCCCGTGAGCACCACCGCGAAGCGCCAGCCGGGGCCCGGTGTGCCGAAGACCGCCTTGGGTACGGCGATCGTGATCGTGCGCGTGGTGCCGGAGCCGCGGACGGCGGCGCCGGGCAGGGCGGTGCCGGCGGCCGTCACCCAGACCGGGGCGCCGAAGCCCTGGGCCTCGATCCGCTGCGACCACGCGTCCTGGTCGGCGATGCGGTAGTTGCGCTGCGGGAACGCCGGATCGGTCGAGCGCGCGGTCACGGTGGGGTTCTGTACGTACACGTCGAGGAGCTGGGCGCCGATCTGGTTGCCGAAGGTGGGGGTGAGGTCACGGATCTCGGCCCGCAGGTAGACGGTGCTCGTGTCCGTGATGACCTGGAACCTGCGCAGGTCGAAGGCGCCCGCGTGGAAGTCGGCGGCCGTCGGATAGGCGTAGGTCCCCGGCCCGTTGTCGTCGCCGTCGGGATCGGTGACGTCGAGCACGGTCGTGGCCCCGGTGATGTCGCCGACGACCGAGCGCCGGGCGTACCCGGTGCGGCCGTCGGAGGTGGTGGCGGTCACGGTGAGCACGACCTCGCCGAACGACACCGGCGCCCGCGCGGTGAAACCGCCGTCGGACCCGGCCCGCACCGAGACGACCTCGGTGGCGGTGCCGATGTCGATGGGCGTGGCCGCGACGTCGACCCGCGCGCCAGGCGCGGTGGTGCCTTCGACCGTGACCGACGTGCCGGCGACCGTGCTGCCCTCTGCGGGGGCGGTGACGGTGAGTGGGGTCGTGCCTGGCATTCCGTGGGCGGTGTAGCGGCGCCGTACGATCTCGGGCTGGTCGAGCGGGCGGCCGGCGGCCAGTGAGAGGATCAGCCGGACCTCCTGGGCCTGCGCCCAGGTCAGAGGGGACGCCGAGCCGGCGGGCTCGCCGGCGTGAAAGCCGATCGAGGCGGTGGCCGGGTCGGTGCCGTACGGCGAGGCGGTCAGGTCCGGGTTCTCCCACGCCTGTTCGGGGACCAGGCCGGTGCCCGAGGACATGGCTCGCATCGCCGTCAGCAGGGCGGCGGCCGTACGGGTGTCGCCGGTCTGCAGCGCCTGCTCGGCGCGTTCACCGGACAGGACCGGCCACAGGTGGCCCGAGCCGGTGTTCGCGGTGGGCCAGGGGCGGCCCGACGGCGCGCAGGAGGTGGGGTCGGGTTCGTGGCAGTCGCCGTAGCCGTCCTCGGTGCCCTCGGTGTCGGAGCCGTAGCGGTACCAGCCCTGGCCGTTCGGCGTCGTACGCCGGATCACCCGGTCCACCACGGGCAGGCTGGCCAGGACGTCGGGGTCGGTGGCGGGCAGGATGCCCAGCCGGGTCAGTTCCAGGAAGCCCGCGTCCACCACCCGGCGCTGGTCCTCTGTCGGGCCGCCGTTGCCGAGGTTGTACGGGGACGCGGCGTCCGGGTCGCCGGTGCGTGACAGGCGCAGGAAGTAGCGGGGGGCGTACGGGCCGGTGGTGGTGACCGTCCAGCCCTTGACCGAGCGGGCGAAGTGGTCGGCGGTGGCGCGGTAGAGCCGGGCCCGGCCCTGGTCGTCCCGCCCGGCGGCGATCTCCCCGGCCGCGACGAGGCCGGCGATCTCAGCCGCGATCGTGGACGGCGAGTAGCCCTGCTGCTCCTCCCAGCGTTCGACGCCGAACGCGGGACCGTGCGCCACCAGGAAGTCCGCGGCCTGGCGCACGTGTTCCCACAGCTCCGCGCCGATTCCGGACTGGTGGGCCATGAGGATCGGATAGGCGGTCTCGTCGAGCTGGTCGCCGCCCGAGTCGGGGGCGAGCCGGCCGTTCAGCAGGGAGTTGCGCGGCAGGCGGCCGTCGGGCAGCTGCTGGCGTTCCAGCAGGAAGCGGGCCGTGGCGCGGGCGGTCGCCAGGTCGCCGTCGGTGAGGAAGCCGGTGAACGCCTCGTACAGGTCGCGGGCGAACACCTCGCGGTAGGACCCGAAGTAGACGGCCTTGCCGCCGACCTTCTCACCCGCGCCGACCGCCTGGCCCCACGGGCTGGCGAGCGAGGCGACGACGGCTCCGGGGAAGGTCTTGTCCTCGCTGGCCTTCAGGACGTTGGCCGAGAGCCGGTAGGCGTCGGCCAGCGCGGCGGGCGGTTTGCGCAGTCCGGCGTCGTAGGCGGCCCAGCCCGCCTCGTACCGGGCCCGGGTGGTCTCGAACGGCCGGACGGCGGCCTCGCCCGCGGTCCGCAACGCGGCGCCCGCCGTACGGCCGAAGCCGAGCGCGAAGGTCACCTCGCCCGAGCCGTCGAGGGGCAGCCGGGCGGTGGCCACCACGTTGCCGTCGGGGGCGGTCGCGGAGGGGGTTAGCGTGTGGTCGGTGTCCAGTTGCGCGGCGCCGTCGCCGGGTGTGCCCGCGTAGCCGACGTTGGCCTGCGGCAGTCGCCGCTCGGCGCGCAGCGCCAGGTGGGTGGGGACGGCGTAGTCGCGGGCGGGCGCGGAGGTTTCGGTGTTCGGGTCGGAGATGACCGGGGCGCCGGTCGGCCCGTCCACCACGCCGCTGTCGGCGCCGCCGTTCGGTGTGCCGCCGCCTCCGTTGCCGTTGACGCTCGCGTCCAGCCGTACGTACAGCCGCAGTCCGGGCGGCTGGAGCCGGGTCCTGACCACCACGGCGTCGCTGCCCGGATCGGTGAGGTAGGTCGTGGTCAGGCGGTAGCGGCCGCTCTTGCTGGATGAGGTGATCGTGCAGGTCATGCCGGAGCGGTCGGTGGCCACTTTGTAGGTGGTGTCCCGGGACTGCAGCTCGGTGAACGTCCTGCCATCGGTGACGGCGAACTGCATCGTCTCCACGTTGGTGTTGTCGATGGTCGGCTCATAGACGTCGGACAGGACGCCGCCCGCGACCGTGTACCAGACCTTGGACGCCCGGCCCGCGGCCGTCCCGACGCAGTCCTTGCGCGCGAGCCCGAAGTGGGACGCCGCGCCGGGCCCGGGCACCCTGGCCTGCGCGGGCGTGGCGGGGAGCCCGGCCAGCGCGGCGGCGACGGCCAGAGCGAGCGCGAACCGTCGAACCGTGGCCATGCCGTGCCCCCTCGGGTCCGCCCTTTTCCTCGCAGAGTTGCAGAGAAGACCAGGCCCGGTCCGCTGTCAACCCCGACCCGCGGTGAGGCGGCGAAGCACATACTCGATCGGGCCGTACCGGTGACCGCGGAGCCACCACCGGCTCAGCCCGAGCAGGACCGCGTAGATCACCGCGGCCACGCCCATGACGGCGAGCGGCGACAGCTTGCCCGCCAGGGCCAGCCCGTAGCCGGTGAAGACCAGGCAGCAGAGCGCCGACTGCCCGATGTAGTTGGACGCCGCCACCCGCCCGGCCGGGGCCAGCGCGCGGCCGGCGGCTGGGAAGCGCTTGATGACCTGGAGCAGGGTGACCACGTAGGCGGCGGTCAGCAGCACCGAGGTCACGTTGTTCAGGGCCAGCGCGACCAGCTCCAGCGCGCCCCCGGAGGAGGGCGCCCAGGCGAAGAACGCCGCGGCGGGCAGGCCGGCACCGAAGCCCACCCACTTGACGCGCGGCACGAAGCGCGCCCAGCGCTCCGGCTCCTCGAACAGCCGTGACCTGCCCGCCGCCAGCCCGAACAGGAACAGCGCCATCGCCATCGGCCCCTGCCCGATCCACACCATCGCGGCCACCGCCGGATACGTCTGCGCCTGGAAGATGAGGAAGCCCAGCGGCCCTCCGGTGACCAGCGCCTCCGCCTGTGCCGCCGCGGCCGGATCCGCCACCGCCGCCGCGCCGCCCGCCGGGTCGAGCAGGGTCAGCCCGGCCAGCAGCAGCCAGATCACCGACATGACGCCGATGACGGCGCAGCCGGTGATCACCGCCTTCCTGGGCGAGATGTTGCGCATGGCCAGCAGGATCAGCCCCAGAGTGGTGTACAGCGTGAGGATGTCGCCGATCCACAGCAGGAACCCGTGCAGGACCCCGATCACGAAGAGACCGAGGCAGCGCCGCAGCATCCTGGCCTTGACGTTCACCCCGTCGCGCGTCTGGAGCGTGAAGGAATAGCCGAACAGGAAGGAGAACAGGATGTAGAACTTCGTCAGCACCAGCGTGCTGACGAGGTACGCGACGGGCCCCTCCGTGATGGGCATCGTGCCGGTCCCGACCGCGTAGCCGGGATCGGCGAAGAACCCGATGTTCGCCAGCAGGATGCCCGCCAGCGCGAACCCGCGTACGGCGTCGATCTCGTGCACGCGCCGTGAGCTCGGCGCCTCAGCCAGTGTCATGATCCTGACGCTAGAGACGCCGAGCTCCCCGGCACATCGACCCTTGGCAGCCCGCGGGCCGACCAAAGTCGCTAGTTCACGGTCACGGTGTGCAGCAGGCTGTTGAAGCCGGTGGCGGCCTCCCAGACGTTCTCGTTGGCCAGCCGGATCGAGTACTCGGGCCGGGCGGACAGCTGCGGGTCGGGCAGGTCGAGCAGCAGCGCGTAGGTGCCCGCCGGCATGCTCGACGGCAGCGTCACGCTCTGGTCGATCGTCGCCGTGCCGCCCGCGAGCCAGAGGCGGGGGTTGGCGTTGAGCGGGAAGCGGTACACGGCCGAGGTGGCGGTGTCGCGCAGGACCAGTGCGACGTTACGCGGGTTGAAGGGCGCGGCCCAGCCGTCGTTCCGGACCGTGACGCGCACCGGCAGCGCGCCGCCGTGGGTCGCCGTGCTCGGGTACGTGCCGCTCTGCAGGGCGAAGCGGTAGCCGAGGCGGCGGGTGATCTCGGTCAGGCAGCCGCCGCTGTTCCAGCCGCTGATGACGTCGGGGTGGTAGTCGGTGTTCAGGTACGACCAGTGGAACATGCCCATCTCGCTCATGGCGGTGGGGCAGCTCGACCTCGGCGGGTTGGCGCCGCAGGTCTCCCCGCCCATCGGCAGGTAGGCGGTCTCGGCCTGGAGGTAGGGGTATTCGACGGCGGTGTTCTCGTAGGTGCCGTAGTCGTCGGGGCTGGCCAGGAAGCAGTCGTTGTGGTGACCGACTCTGGCCTGGGCCGAGCCGTTGTACGCCTGGGCGGGCGTCAGCGCGGTGGTGCCGTACATGGTGCGCTTGATCTTGGGCGTGCGGACCTGGATCATCCGCGACGACGGCAGGACGCTGAGGATCTTGTCGGTCACCGCCTTGCGGTTGGCCCAGTCGGCGGCGGTGATCGTGCCCTCGTTGCCGAAGTTCTGGGTGTAGTACCACTCGCCCCAGGCGCCGATGAACCCGGCCTGGACCACCTCGATCACGTCGCTGTTGGCGCTGAGGTAGGGCGCAAGCTGGTCGAGGTGGGCCAGCATGCGGGCCTTGGTGGTGTCGTCGCCGGTGGTGGACACCGTGTAGGCGAACCGGACGATGGCCTTGAGGCCGGCGGCCCGCACGGTGGCGAGCTGGTTCTGGAAGCGGGTGAGCGCGGCCTGGCTGATCGCGCCGGTCTTGAACTCGGCCAGGTAGAACACGCACATCACCAGCGAGATGTTCTGCGAGGTGCGGTAGCCCTGGAGGGTGGCGAGCGAGAAGTCGTTCTTGTCGCAGTCGCCGGTGTGGTGGTAGAAGCCGCGCTCGGGGTTGGGGAAGGTGGCGCTCGACTGGGTGTAGGTCACCGTGGCGCCGCTGGTGCCGCCGCTGTAGACGTGGGTGTACTTGGCGGAGCTTTCCAAGGGCGCCTCGGCCTGGAAGATCAGGTCGGCGTCGTTGGGGGTGGCGCTCTCGCCGATGTCCGCGCGGGCCACCGTCCAGCGGGCGGTGCCGGACGCGCTGGAGAAGGTGACGCTCTTGACCAGCGTCCAGCTCCAGCCGCCGCCGTTGTGGTGGTACAGGCCGGCGTTCTCCAGCAGGTAGTCGGCGCCGATGCCGCCCTGGGCGAACCCGGTGGCGGCGTTGCGGTCGGTGTCGATGTACGTCCTGAGGTAGGCGGGCGTTCCGGTGTAGCCGAACTGGTAGGTCACGTTGGTGGCGTCGTTGGTGGCCGACGGGCCGGTGATGGCGGCGTACGCGGGCGGTGCGACGAGAATCGCCGCGCACAGGAAGAGCAGGCCTGCTAACAAGCGGGACATGGGGGACTCCTCTCGGCGGGCTCAGCCCTTGATACCGGTGTGGGCGATGCCCTGGATGAACTGGCGTTGCAGGAAGACGAAGACGGCGATGACCGGCAGGGAGGCGAGCAGCGAACCCGCCATGAGCACCGGATAGTTGGTCTGGAACTGCCCCTGCAGCGCGGTCAGCCCGGCCGACAGCGTCATCTGCTCGGGATCGGTGTTGACCACCAGCGGCCAGAACAGGTCGTTCCACGACCACAGCAGCACCAGGACACCCAGGGCGACCAGCCCCGGCCTGGCCAGCGGCAGCATGATCGACCAGTAGATCCGCAGCGGCCCAGCGCCGTCCAGCCGGGCCGCCTCCTCCAGCTCGCGGGGCAGGCCGAGGAAGAACTGGCGCAGCAGGAAGACCCCGAACGCGCTGAACAGGCCGGGGACGATGAGCGCCTGCAGGCTGTTGAGCCAGCCCAGCGACGACATGATCTGGTACTGCGGGATGATGAAAAGCTGCGGCGGCACCATCAGCACCGACAGGAAGAGCCCGAACAGCAGCCTCTTGCCGGGGAAGCGGAGCCGGGCGAAGGCGTAGGCGGCCATGGAGCACAGCAGCACCTGGCCCACGGTCCGCCCGGCGGCCATCAGCACCGTGTTGAGGAACTGGTCGCCGAAGGGCAGCAGCCCGAACACCTCGCCGTAGTTCTCCCAGTGGCCGCTGGGCAGCACCGACGGCGGGACCTTGGTGGCCTCGCTGAGCGTCTTGAGCGAGGTGATGATCTGCCAGGCGAACGGCGCCACCATCGCCAGTGACGCGGCGACCAGCACCGCGTGCAGCCCGAGACGGCGCCCGCCGGTCGTGGGGGCCTCAGCCATAATGCACCCACCTTCGCTGGAGCCTGAACTGGAACGCGGTCAGCGCGATGATCAGCATGAGCAGCGCCATCACGATCGCCGCCGCGTAGCCTCGGTCGTTGGTGACGAAGGCCCGCTCGTAGAAGAGCTGGACCACCGTCTCCAGGCGCGGGAAGGCCGGATTGGACCGGGCCGACGACCCCGAGCCGCTCATCACGTACACCAGGTCGAACAACTGCAGCGAGCCGATCACCGAGACCACCGAGACGAAGAACGCCGTCGGCGACAGCAGCGGGAGCGTGACCTTGAAGAACTGCCGGACCGGGCCCGCGCCGTCGATCGCCGCCGCCTCGTAGTACTCCTTGGGGATCGCCTGCATGCCGGCCAGGAAGATGATCAGGTTGTAGCCGACGCTGCTCCAGATCCCGACCACGACCAGGGCGGGAAGCGCGGTGGCCGGGTCGGCGATCCAGTTGGGGCCGTCGATGCCGACCAGCGACAGCACCTGGTTGATCAGGCCGTAGTCGCCGTTGTACAGCCACCGCCACACCATGGCGATGGCGACCGGCATGGTGACGACCGGCAGGAAGAACATCGTGCGGTAGACGCCCACCCCGCGCAGCCCCTTGGTGTTGAGCAGCGCGGCGAAGACGATGGCCAGCGGGATCGCCAGCAGCCCGAGCACGGTGTAGGTCAGCGTGTTGACCAGCGCCCGGCCCATCTCGGGGTCCACGGCCAGGCGCAGGTAGTTCTCCAGTCCGGTCCAGGTGTGGCCGCCGAAGGCGCCCCACTCGGTGAAGGAGAAGTAGGCGGTCTGCAGGACCGGCCAGAGGTAGAAGACGGCCAGGCCCAGCCCGACCGGGGCGATGAACGCGTACCCCCACAGGGCCTCGACCGCGCGGTCCTTGCGGCGCGGGCGGTGCCGGGCCGGCGCCGCCTTCGTCACGCTTCGGCGGGTGGTGAGCGTCATGTCATTCCTTGGCGAGCAGGGCGTTCATCGCCGTCGCCAGCTCGGCGGCCGCCTTCTCGACCGGCTCCTCGCCGGTCCAGGCCTTGGTGAGGTACGTCAGCTCCGCCTCGTTCCAGGCGGCGGTGTTCTTGGAGACCGGGAACGGCGCCGCGTAGGCCACCGCGTCGAGGAAGGTCTGCAGCTTGAACTCGGGATGGGCGGCCACCCACGCGCTCTGGGTGCCGTTGTACGCCGGGATCGGCCCCTTCTTGCCGAGGATGTCGGCGGCCTGCTTGGAGCCGAGGAACTTGACGAACTCCCAGGCCTGCGCCGGGTGCCCGGTCTTGGCCGACACGACGTTGGCCACCCCGTGGATGATCGTGGCCTGCTTCTGGCCCTTGGGCAGCGGCGCCACGTCCACCTTGTCCTTGGTGTAGTCGTTCTTGGCGAACTCCGAGACGTTCCACGAGCCGCCCCAGTACATGGCGATCTTGCCGGCCTCGAACAGTTGCAGCGGGAACGTGTCGGTCATGGTCTTCAGGTCGGGGGACTGCTTGTTCTTGATCAGGTCGGTCCAGAAACGCAGGCCCTCGATCGTCTGCGGGTTGTCGTAGCCGGACTTCTTGCCGTCCGGGGAGATCACGAACCCGCCCGCCTGATCGATGGTGTTGTACTGGTATTCCTGGAAACTCGTCAGCTGGGCGGCGGTGCCGTAGACGCCCTTGGCCGGGTCGCTCAGCTTGGCCGCCGCCTCGTTGAAGTCGCTCCACGTCCAGTCGTCGGCCGGGTAGGGCACCTTCTTGGCGTCGAAGAGCGACTTGTTGTACCAGACGCCGATCGTGTCCATGTCCTTCGGCAGCCCGAAGTGCTTGCCGTCGAAGGTGTACAGGTCGATCAGCGGTTTGGGATAGACCGACAGGTCCACCTTGTCCTTGGTGATCTCCTCCTCCAGCGGCCGGATCACGCCGTTGGAGGCGTAGAGCTGGAAGTTGGGGCCGTTCATCCAGAAGACGTCGGGCGCCGCGCCGCCCGTGGCCGCCGCCTTGAGCTTGGTCCAGTAGCCCTCCCAGGGGGTGAGCTGGACGTTCACGGTGATGTTCGGGTGGGCCGCGGTGAACGCCTTGCCCAGCTCCTCCATCACCGGTTTCTGGTTGTTGTCCCACATCGCGTACGACAACGTGACCTTCTCCTGGCCGGCGGTGGCAGCCGGTTCGTCACCGCCCGCAGAGCAGGCGGAGACGGCGAGCACCACCCCGAACACAGCCGCGCCGAGCCGCGCCGACTTCCGCATCCTGGACCTCCCTGACGAGCGAGGCGCATCCGGCGCCACGGTCTCGAACTTGTGGATAATCATGGAGCCCATGGAAATTAAGTCAAGCATCGATTCGATTACGGCACGCTCAGCCCCGGGAGAAGCGGTCCGGTGAGGCGAGCTGGCCGCCGCCCCTGAGCGCCTGCTCGACGTGGTCGAGCGCCAGCCGGACGGCGCCGAGCGCCACCCCCTCGTCGGCGAAGGCGGACACCCTGACCTCGGGCGTGCGGATGCACCAGCGGTCCAGCTCGCGGCGGAGCGGCTCCACGATCAGGTCGGCCGACCTGGAGAAACCGCCGCCGATCACGACCAGTTCGGGGTCGAGGGTGAGCACCAGGGCCGAGGCGCCGACCGCCAGGTCCTTGACGTAGCGGCGCACGGCCGAGGCGGCCCGGCGGTCGCCGTTCCTGGCGGCGGAGAACAGGTCGGCGGCGATCGAGTCGGGATCACCGGCCACCTCGGAAGGACGGCCCGGCCACGACTTGAGCTGGTCCTGCGCGCGGATCCAGCCCGCGACCGGCAGCGCGCCGATCTCCCCGGCGGCGTTCCCGAACCCCCGGTGCAGCTTGCCGTCGATGATCAGCCCGGTGCCGGTACGGAGCCCGGCCAGCAGGAACACCACGTCCTTGGCGTACCGCGCCACCCCACGCCAGGACTCCGCGAGCGCGGCCAGCTTGCAGTCGTTCTCGACCAGGATCGGCCCGGCCACGATCCGCCCCAGGTGGGCGGCCAGGTCGACGCCGGTCCACTCGGGCAGCGCGTTCGAGAGCATGACCCGCCCGGTCCCGTCGACCAGCCCGGTGGTGGCCACCCCGGTCGCCCACATCTCGGACGCGGCCACACCCGCCCCGGCCAGGCAGTCGTTGACGGCCTGGTCCACCGCGGCCAGCCGCTCCCGGCGCCCCATCGCCGGGGTGACCGAGACCCTGCTGCTGTGCCGCGGCTCGCCGTCCAGGTCGGCCACGACCGCCAGGATCTTGTGGCCGCCGATGTCGACGCCGAGGACGTGGCCCGCGTCCGCGCGGAAGCGATAGCGCCTGGCCGGACGGCCGACCGTGCCGGTGGTCGGCTCCGTCTCCACCACCCAGCCGCGGTCCTGCAACTCGCGCACCACGTCCTCGGTGGAGGCGCGGGACAGCCCGGTGCGCCGGGAGAGCTCGGTCACGGTGAGCGCCGGCTCGCCGCGCAGCGTCCGGATCGCGGCCAGCGCGTTGAGCTGGCGGAGCCGGGAGAGATCCCCTCCGCCCAGATCTTCGGCCACCACACCCCCTTGAGGTCTGCTCCCTCACCGCTAATAATGAGGGACTCCATGTTAATTTCGGGAAAGGATCCCATGTCTGGGGTGACTCTAGCCCTCGTGGGCGCCGGGCTGCGCGGGCAGTCGTACGCGCGTCACGCGACGGTGGCCGGCCTGGGGCGCGTGACCGCGGTGGCCGAGCCGGACCCGTACCGGCGCGAATCGGCCGCGGCGGAATTCGGGGTCGCGCCGGACATGGTCTACTCCGACTGGACGCAGCTCGCGGCGGCCGGCCGGGTCGCCGACGCGGCGATCATCGCCACCCAGGACCACCTGCACATGAGCCCGGCCGTACGGATGGCCGACCTGGGTTACCACATCCTGCTGGAGAAGCCGATGGCGCCCAGCGAGCAGGAGGCGACCGCCATCGCCGACGCGGCGAAACGCAACAAGATCATGCTGGCCGTGTGCCACGTGCTGCGCTACACCCCGTACACCAGGACGCTGAAGCGACTGCTCGACGGCGGCCGCATCGGCCGGCTCGTCAGCGTCCAGCACCTCGAACCGGTGGGGTGGTGGCACCACGCGCATTCGTTCGTCCGCGGCCACTGGCGCCGCGAGGACACCTCGGCCCCGATGCTGCTGACCAAGTCGTGCCACGACATCGACTGGCTGATCCACCTGTTCGGCCGGATCCCGGCCAAGGTCAGCTCGTTCGGCAACCTGACCCACTTCCGCGCCTCCGAACGCCCGGAGGGCGCGGCGGACCGCTGCACCGACTGCCCGCTGGAGCCGAGCTGCCCCTACTCGGCCAAACGGCTGTATCTCGGCTGCCTCGGCGACCCGGACAGCGAGTTCTGGCCGCTGTCGGCGGTCACGCAGGCCCGCACCGAGGAAGGCGTGCTCCAGGCGCTGCGCACCGGGCCCTACGGCCGTTGCGTGTACGCGTGCGACAACGACGTGGTCGATCACCAGGTGGTCAACATGGAGTTCCCCGACGGGGCGACGTGCTCGTTCACGATGAGCGCGTTCACTCCGATGGGGCACCGGCGTACCCGGCTGCTGGGCACGCACGGCTACATCGACGGCGACGGCCGCACGCTGCGCCTGACCGACTTCCGTACCGGCCTCGAAGAGGTCGTCGACACCCATGAGGGCGCGGGACCGTCGGCGGGGGACGGGCACGCGGGCGGCGACGAGGCGCTCACGGACGCCTTCCTCGCCGCTGTCGCCACGGGCGACCCGGCGCTGCTCTACTCCGACGCCGCCGAGAGCCTCGCGACCCACCGCGTCGTGTGGGCCGCGGAACGCGCCCGAGCCACGGACACGGTCGTCCGCCTGGGGTAGTGCGAGGTCGCGTTGGCCGGGCCGTACGACTGGGGCGAGTGCTGGGCCGGGCTGGTGGTTTTCAGGAGATTTTCAGGAGAAAGGACCGGCTCATCCCCTCGCGGCACGCCGAGCGACTGGCCGTTGCGACGTCCGGCGACAGCGAACTGCTCATGCTGGAGGAGGGCAACCACGGCCGCGCGAACCTCGCGCGCCCTGGCACCGCCCCTGCACCGCCGACTGGCCGGCCAGCGGCTCACGACTGCGAAAGGCGTAGCTTGATGTCCGATTCGATGACGCGGGTGGGCTGGATCGGCGTCGGCCGCATGGGAGCCGCCATGGCCGAACGCCTGGCCAAGGCCGGGGTGGATCTGACCGTCTGGAACCGTACCCCGGCCAAGGCGGAGCCGCTCAGAGAACATGGCGCGACGGTGTCGGAGTCGATCGCCGGGCTGCGCGACAAGGACGTCGTCTTCACCATGGTCTCCACGTCCCACGACCTCGAACAGGTGCTGGACGAGCTGCTCGGCGGCGACGGCCCCGTCCCGGGCGTGGTCGTCGACTGCTCCACCGTCTCGACGGAGTCCTCGGCCGCGGCACGGCAGAAGTGCGCGGACCGGGGCGGCTCCTTCCTGGCCGCGCCGGTCAGCGGCAACCCCAAGGTCGTCCGGGCCGGAGCCCTGAGCCTGGTCGTCTCCGGGCCGCGCGCGACCTTCGACCGGGTGGCCGGGCTGCTCGTCCACCTCGGCCGGTCGGCCACGTACGTCGGCGAAGGTGAGACCGCCCGCCTGGTGAAGATCGCGCACAACCTGATGCTCGGCGTGGTCACCCAGACCCTGGCCGAGATCACCGTGCTGGCCCAGAAGGGTGGCGTCCCCCGGAACGCCTTCCTGGAGTTCCTCAACAACAGCGTCATGGGGTCGGCGTTCACCCGCTACAAGTCGCCCGCGTTCGTGCACCTGGATTACACGCCCACCTTCACGCCCGTCCTGCTGCGCAAGGACTTCGACATCGGCCTGGCCGCCGCCCGCGAACTGGACGTGCCCATGCCGGTCGCCGCCCTCACCGCGCAGCTCGTCCAGGCCGCCATCGGCGCGGGCAGGGTGGACGAGGACTTCGCCGTCCTGCTCGACCTGCAGGCCGCCGCCTCGGGCCTCGAACTCGAACCCGAAGACGTACCTGTGGACGACGGGCTGGGCTCGTGACCGGCCCGCCCCCGCGCGGCTGGCCACTCGACGCGGGCAAGGCGGCCGTGGAGAAGGCGGGCTTCACGGTGAAGGTCGGCTACCACAAGGGCCGCGCCTGGATCGGCAAGGTGGCGGCCCTGAACCCGCCCGCCGGAGCGTCCGCGTGCACCGGCAGAGAGGTGGAGATGTCGATCGGCGTCAGATGACCGGCCGCCGCTGGGCTTGCGGCAGAATGCAGCCATGCGCGTCGAGGAGCTGTCCACGGCCGAACGCCGGGTGTGGGACGCGTTCCCGCAGGGCGAGCTGGTCGACCTCCGTACCGGGAAACCCGACGAGGACGCCCCGGCGGGCGGCGCGAGCTGGGGCCCGGAGCGGACGATCCGCGCGAAGGTGATCGCCGAGCTGCTGCTGCGGGACGAATCACGGCAGTCACAAGCCCTGCGCGTCAAAGGCGCGCGCATCACCGGACCCCTGGACCTGGCCCACTCCACCATCGCCCACCCGGCGCGGTTCCTCTCCTGCGACTTCGAGGAGATGCCGCGCCTGTACTGGGCCCGCTGCCAGCAACTGAGTTTCACCGGGTCCCGCCTGCCGGGGCTGTCGGCCTCCAACGCCCAGATCGGCGGCCATCTGCGGCTGGAGGGCTGCCTGTTCACCGGGCGGGTGGAGCTGCGCGGCGCCCAGATCGCGGGCAGCCTGACGCTCGACCACGCCCACGCGCGCACGCCGGGGGTGGCGATCGACGGCGACCGGCTCCAGGCCGATCGCGGGATCGCCGCCATCGGGCTGCGGTCCGAGGGTCACGTCCGGCTCTCCAACGTCAAGGTCAGCGGTAGGTTGATCATGGACGACGCCCAGCTGACCGCCTCCGGCAAGCACGCCCTGACACTGGACGGGCTCGTCGCCGACGGCAACGTGTTCTGCAGGTGCATGACGGTCACCGGGATGATCAGCCTCCGCAACACCCGCGTGAGCGGGCCCTTCGCCCTGACCGGCACCACCATCGACCACCCCGGCGAGATGGCCTTACGCGGCTCGCGGATCACCGCCGAAGGCGGCCTCTACCTGGGCGGGACCTTCGCCGCGACCGGCACGGTACGCCTGGCGGACTCGCGCGTCGACCGCGAGCTCAACCTGAACGGCGCCTGCCTGGACAATCCCGGCGGCGACGCGCTCCAGGCGGAGGAGATCCAGGTCGAAGGCACGATCGAGGCACGCGGGCTCACCGCGCGCGGCCGGGTCGGCTTGTCCCAGGCCCGCGTCAGCGGATCCCTGCGTCTGGCCGGCGCCGACCTCTCCGCTCCCGGCGAGGTGGCGCTGGACGCCGACGGCGTGTCCATCGGCGGCGCGCTGGCCTGCGTGGACGGGTTCCGGGCCGAGGGCGAGGTACGGCTGACCGACGCCGCCATCGGCACGTTCGCCGACTTCAACGGCGCCCGCCTGAGCAACCCCGGCGGCAAGACGCTGAACGCGGCCGCGGCGACCATCGGCAGCGGCCTGTCCTGCGGGCACGGCTTCACCTCCGACGGCGAGGTCACGCTGATCGGGACCCGGGTCCGCCGGCTCGTGCACCTCAACGGCGCCACGCTCTCCAACCCGGGCGGCCGGGCGCTGGCGGCCTGGCAACTGGAGGCCAGCGAACTGTACCTGCGCCCGAAGTCGGCGCCCGAAGGCACCGTCGACCTGCGGCACGCCCGCATCGGGGTGCTGCGTGACGACCCGGCGACCTGGTGCCCGCGCCGGCAGGACGGTCTGACGTACGAGGCACTGAACCCCACCCTGCCCGCCGCCCAGCGGCTGGCCTGGCTGGAGGAGGGCACGGACGAGTACGTGCCGCAGCCGTACGAGCAACTGGCCGCCATCTACCGGCGGCTCGGGCACGACGAGGAGGCCCGCACGGTCCTGCTGGCCAAGCAGCGGCGGCGGCGCGCCACGCTGCGCAGGCCCGCCCGCGCGTGGGGCGTGCTGCAGGACGTCACGGTCGGATACGGCTTTCGGCCGCTGCGCGCCGCCGCCTGGTTCGTCGCCCTGCTCGTCCTGGGGGCGGCGGTGTTCGCGCTCGACTCCCCGCCGCCCGCCGAGGCGGGCAAGGGGCCCGCGTTCAACGCCGTGGTGTACGCCCTGGACCTGCTGTTCCCGTTGATCGACTTCGGCCAGGAGAAGGCGTTCCAGCCGGCCGGCGGCGGTCAGTGGGTCGCCTACGGCCTGGTGCTCGCGGGCTGGATCCTGGTCACCACCATCGTCACCGGCATCACCCGGGCCCTGTCCCGCCAGTGACCGGTCAGGGGACGATGAGCGCCTGCCACGACGGTGGCATGTTGCGGGCCACCTCGATCCCCGAGAACACCGACGGCTCCTGCGGACCGTGCTTCTTCGCCCAGGCGGCCATCTGCGCCAGCCCGTCGGCCAGCGACACCGAGCCGGTACCGACGCCGAGCAGCTCGCGGGCCTTGTCATGGGAGGAGTAGGCGTGCACCACCTCGTGGCGCGCGGGCAGATGCCGGACGCGGAGCGGCGCGTCCATGGCCGCCGCCACCGCGCCCGCCAGCTCGTTGACCGTGTACGGCCGGTCGCCGCCGATGTTGAACGTCTCCCCGTAGGCCCGCGGGTTGCCGATGGACCGGGCGATCGGCAGCGCGACGTCGTCGATGTGGCTGAAGGCCCTGGTCTGCTCGCCGTCCCCGAAGACGGTGCACTCCTCGCCGCGCAGGATCTGGTTCATGAAGATGCCGATGACGTTGCGGTAGCGGTCGCCGATGTTCTGCCGCTCGCCGTACACGTTGTGCGGGCGGAAGATGATGTACGGCAGGCCGAACATCTCGTGCGTGACCTTCAACTCCTGCTCGACCGCGTATTTGGCGATGCCGTACGGGTCCACGGGCGCGGGCACCAGGTCTTCGGTCATCGGCGGCTCGGCGTGGCCGTACACGGCGATGGAGGAGGTGAAGACGAAGCACCGGACGGTCCCCGTGTTGACCGCCGCGTTGATGAGGTTGACGCTGCCGATCACGTTGTTGGTGTAGTTGTAACGCTTGATGAAGTGGCTCAGTCCCTCGGCGGCGTACGCGGCCAGGTGGAAGACGTAGTCGAACTTCCACTCCGCGAACAACGCGTCCACCACCTCGGGGTCGCAGACACTGCCGTGGTGGAAGAGGGCGCCGTCCGGGACGTTGGCCGGGTCGCCGCCGGACAGGTCGTCGAGCACCACCACACGATGGCCGGCCCGGAGCAGGTCGGCCGCCACATGCGAGCCGATGAAGCCCGCGCCGCCGGTGACCAGCGAGGTATGGGTCATGACAAAGACTCCTTCGCTACAGGGTGAGGGGAGAGCGTGCGCCGCGGCCGGAGCCAGCGCAGAAGGACCGCCGCGTGGACGAGCGCGCCGGTGGCCAGCACGCCCACCGCGCCGAGCGCCCCGGCCCAGGGCACGACGATGGCGGCCAGCGCCACCACCGCCAGCAGCGACACCACCGCACCCACCGCGGTGGCGCGCAGCGCCAGGGGAGTGGCGTTCTCCATCACATAGCTGGCGCTGCCCACCGCGAAGATGACCGGCACGCAGGCCACGTACAGGATGACGACGCCCAGTCCGCCGAGCGGGCGCAGCAGGAGCGGCGCCAGGCAGGAGACGGCCGCCACATAAGGGGTTCCGGCGAGCAGCAGCAGGCGCAGCCAGCGGGACAGCCGGTCGTAGGCCGCGGTCAGGTCACGCTGGTTCAGCGCCTGGGAGACGCCGGGCTGCAGGACGCGCAGCAGGTAGCCGAACGCGTTGAGCAGTGTCCCCGAGGCGATGGAGGCCATGTAGAGCCCGGTGCTCTCCGCCTGCGCGCCGGCCACCGAGAGCGTCACGAACAGCAGGCTCATCGACACCCCCGCGACCACGTCGGGGATCGCCATCAGCAGGGACGTCCCCACCGCGACGCGTACGAGGACCCGGCGCCGCAGCCCGGCGAAGCTCGGCCGCAGCCCGGCCAGCAGCGCCACGTTGAGCACGCTCACGGTCGTCAGCCACAGGGCCAGGAACACCACGGGCGAGGCGTGTCCCGTGGCCGCCGCGCCCGTCGAGCAGGCCAGTCCCGTGGCCAGGATGAGATGGTTGGCCACGTCCCGGCCGGGTTTGCCGATGGCGCGGCTCAGGCCGACCAGCACCTGGTTGCCGCCGACGCTGATCGCGTACAGGCCGGCCAGCCCGGCCAGCGCCCACGGGCCGTTGTGCCCGAAGAGCAGCACGCCCGCCAGGACCGCGACCGCGACCGCCAGCAGCAGCCCGGCCAGCGCCACGAAGACGCCGACCAGCAGGCCGACGGTGTGCCGCGCCCGCGGGATCAGCTTCAGCGCGCATTTCTCGATCCCGATCGACGCCAGAGGCGTGAGGAACGCGGCGCCGCCCATCGCCTGGGCGTAGCCGGCGTAGTCCCCGGAGCTCCAGACCGCCAGCAGCACGACGTTGGCCAGCAGGAGCGTCCCCCGGAAGGCGGCCCGCCCGCCGAGCAGCACCATCAACTGTCTCGGTGCCGCGAGTCTCATGCGGGCGGCGTGCCGTAGTCGGAGGTGACGAATCTCCCCTTGCCGCCGGGGGTGATCTGGACGGACTCGGCGGGCACCACCTCCAGCGGGAACTCCCCGCCGGCCAGGCCGAAGAGCTTGTCCCGCACGGTCGCCAGCACCTCGCCCGCCGCACCGGCGTTGGGCACGACGTGCACCCGCACCAAGCCTGCCGTGTCCTGGTGCACGAAGCACTCGCTGATGCCCGGATGGGTGGCGGCCAGGTGGAGGAAGGCGTCGGGGTAGAGCCGCTCGCCCGACGGGAGCGTGACGTAGTCGTTGCTGCGCCCCGTGGTGAGCCGCAGGGTGCGGAACCGGCGACCGCAACGGCAGCGGCCGGGCTCGATGAGGCCGATGTCGCCCAGGCTGTAGCGCAGCAGCGGCATGGCCCGTTCCATGAAGGCGGTGACGACCACCTGCCCGGCCTCGCCGTCCGGGACCGGATCGCCCGCCGCGTCGACGATCTCGCAGTAGACGCGGTCCTCGCCCAGGTGCGCGCGGCCGTACCGGCAGTCGTAGGAGACGTTGAGCACCTCGAAGGCCGAGTACTCGTCGAAGACCGGAGCGCCGAACCGCTCGGCGAACATCGCCCGGTGCTCGGGCAGCAGCAGCTCCGACTCGGTCAGCACGATGCGCAGCGTCCGCCGCAGCCGCGCGAGCTCGTCCGGGGTGAGCTCGCGCAGCAGGGCCCGCAGGTGCACGGGGTAGCCGATGAGCACCTTGGGCCGGTTGGCCAGCAGGTCCGCCTTGATCTCGCGCATCGGCCGGTGGGAGAGGATCACGTGCCGCCGGAACAGCCCGAACCGCTCGAACGTCCTGGCCGGCGGCGCGAACGGCCGGATGTGGCTGAGCCGGTCGGTCGGCAGGTAGCGGCCCGTCGCCAGGAACCGGCGCACGCAGGCGGCCATGTGGTAGTCGTGGCTGTCGCGGTCGTGCAGGATCCGGACCCGGCGGCCGGTGCTGCCGCTCGTCTGGAAGGACAGGCACCGATCCTGGTCGATGCCCTCGGTGAGCAGCCGCTCCAGCGGCTGCTCACGCAGCACCTGCTTGTCCAGCACCGGCAGCTCGGCCAGCTCGGCGAGGTCGCGGAGGGGGCCGCGGGCGTAGCGCGGGTCGTCGCGGTAGTACGGCACCCGCGTACGGGCCAGCTCCAGCATCCGGTTGACCCCGCGAAGCTGGCGACGGCGCAGCCCCGCGGCGCTGCCGTACTGCCGCGCGATGCTGAGCGGGACGTAGCCCGCCTCGCGGATGATCATCGCTACACGCTCTCCGAGCGGGCCTGGAGCGCCTTCGGCGTGAGCTTGCGGCCCAGCGACTCCCACCAGCGCTGCGGGCTGAGGAAGACGACGAGCGCCAGCAGCACATGAACGGCGATGAAGGCGTACGCCTCGTACTTGGTCGGCGCGTGGCCGATGAACACGCTCATGTGCGTGGCCCAGTCCCAGACCTCGGGGATGGTGATGAAGACGGGGTCGACGTGGTTGTTGACCGTGAGGAAGGCCAGGTCCTCCAGGCCCGACAGCATCAGCAGCAGCATGCCGTAGCCGAGCCTGCGCACCGTCCCCGCCGAGCCGCCGCCCAGCCGGAACGCCATGGCCAGGGAGACGATGATCAACGGGGTCAGCGTGAGGACGTGGTAGTAGAGGTCGTAGTACGCCTCACGGGTCCCGGCCA
Source organism: Nonomuraea sp. NEAU-A123 (assembly GCF_018603905.1). GTDB lineage: Bacteria > Actinomycetota > Actinomycetes > Streptosporangiales > Streptosporangiaceae > Nonomuraea. The sequence continues at coordinate 113,281 of NZ_JAHFZZ010000008.1, read as the reverse complement.
CCTCGGAGCCGAAGAAGAAGATCTTGGGCACGAAGTAGAGGAAGTACAGCAGGAACGCCGCCGGGATCACCAGCACCGGCAGCCGGATCCGCCTGGCCCACTCCACGTCCAGCCTGGATATCGCCTCGGTGGCGAAGACGAAGGGCAGCAGCTTCACCAGGAAGATCCACAGCGACTTCACCTGGCGATCGTGCGGCAGCCCGAACCAGACGAACGCCGCGGCGATCACCGCCAGCGCCACGAAGATCAGGAAGCCGACGTGCTTGCGGGGGATCATTCTGAACCTTCCGTATCAGGCTCGATCACGAACCGGAGGGTGCGCAGCGCTTCATCCAGAGCGGATTCCAGCTGCTCGCGCGTGTCGGCCACCATGACCAGGTAGCCGAGCTTGTTGCCTGCCTGCGTGTAGGCGCGTACGTGCTCGCCCACCGTCTTGAACACCTGGACGTCGACGACCTCGGGCATCCGCCGGAGCTCCTCGAGGCCCTCGATCGCGGTGAGCACGCCGTCGACGTCGGCGGCCAGGATCCGCAGCACGGCCGTCCTGCGGCAGGAGACGTTGATGCGCAGCGGCTCGCCCAGGGCCAGCCGGATGGCCGCCTCGACGGTGTTCAGGCCGAACGCGTGCTGGACCATCAGCGGCATGCCGTTGCCGCCCAGCCTGGCGCCCATCTCGATGAAGCAGATGTCGCCGCCGGGCGTGAGCACGAAGTCGAAGTTCACCGGCCCCTGCCGGTGACCGACCGCCGCGCAGATCGCGCTGACCGCCTCGCTCAGCCGCGCGTGGACGTCGTCGTCGAGGTCGGCGGGGACGATGTGGGACAGGCTGATCATCGCCGGCGGCCCGGTGATGACGCGGTCGGTGACCGCCATGAAGGCCAGTTCGCCGTCGGCGAAGAAGGACTCCACGGCGCAGTGCCGCCCGGCCACCAGCTCTTCGACGATCACCTGCCGGGAGAAGGAGTGCTTCCAGGCGTGCTCGATGGCGCCCATCAGCCCGGCGGGGTCGTCGAGCACGGTGATGCCCTTGCTGCCCGAGGAGTCGGCCGGCTTGACGATCAGCGGATAGCCCAGGCGGGCCGCCGCCTCGGTGAGCTCGTCGATGCTGTCGTGCTGGGCGTGGCGGTAGGTGGGCAGGCCGAGACGGCCGACCACGTCACGGAAGAACCCCTTGTCCACCGAGCAGCGCAGCGCGTCCGGGGCGGGCTGGTGGGCGGTGCGGTAGACGCGGCTCAGCTCGGCGACCGCCTCCTGGGCCGCGTCGCTGGCTGGCGAGATGACGGCCGCCACGTCGATCGGGCCGAGCGCCTGGGCGATCCCCTCCGGATCCCGGCTGGTCATGCAGAGGAAGTGATCCGCCTCCGCGGCGCCGAGGGCGTCCGGGCGCTGGTCCACGCCGATCACCCGGTAGCCGAGCCGGCGGCCCTCGCGGTAGGCGGGAATCTGGTCCTCGCCGCCGCCGAGCACGATGAGGTTCCTCATGTGGCGTTCTCCCATACCTCGGTGACGACATAGGGGGTCTCGTAGCCGTACAGGGCCTCGTCCGCCCGGATCGGGATGTTGGCCTCCCTGATCTGGTAGCGGGGCATGCCGATCGCCTGCACGCGCATCATCCGTACGAGGTAGCGGGCGACCACCGCGAGCGTGACGAGCGTGAGCAGGCCGGTGACCAGGCTGGCCTCCGCCAGCTCGGTCGGGCCGAACCGGCCCGCCAGCGCCAGCGCCAGGACCGCCACCCCCGCCACGACCACGATGGCGGCCAGCGCGCTCAGCCACACCAGCGGCCGGAAGGAGAACCCGACGAAGAGCTCGACGGCATGGGAGACCAGCTTGCGCAGGTTCCACTTGCCCTGGCCGTCGACGCGCGGGCGGTGCGCGGTGGGCAGCGTGGTGTAACGGGCGCCGAGCAGCGGCGCGGTGGCGATGAAGTACGGCGTGGAGAGCCGGCTGTCCACCACCTTGCGCGCCACGCTGGTCTTGACGATGCGGAACACCGACGCGCCGGCCGGCAGCTCGATGCCCAGCCAGCGGCGGGCGATCGTCTGATGGCCGCGCGTGCCGAGCCGCCGGTACCAGGGATCCTGCCGGTTCTCGCGGACCGCGAACACCACGTCGTACCCTTCGAGCGCCTTGTCCACCAGGCGGTGCATCTCTTCCGGCGGTGACTGGAGATCGGCGTCGAACTGCACGGTCCACGGCTTCGAGGCGTACTTGAACCCGGCGGAGAACGCCGCCTCCAGCCCGAAGTTGCGGGCGAAGGAGAGGTACTTCACCCGGGGATCCGCGGCGGCGAAGCCCTTGATCGCCTCAAGGGTGCCGTCCGTGCTCCCGTCGTCGACGAAGAGCAGCTCGACGTCGTCGTAGGCGGCCAGTTCGGACCGGATCTCCTGGTACGCCCGCTCGACGCAGGCGATCTCGTTGTAGCACGGGATCATGGCGGTGATGCCCGGCCGTGGCCGGTCCGCCGGTTTCGTGATCGGTGGCTTCTCCCGCAGAGAGGAATCAGACATCCGCCACAGCCCCTTTCTCCATCGGCTTGTCTGGCGGCACGTCCGGCGGCGCGGGATCCCCGGAGGGATCGAGCACCTTGACGATCTTGATCTTGCCGTTGGGCTCCGGGGCGATCTCCTGGACCGCCAGGACGGTGACCTCGAGGTCGGGTGCCACGCGCAGGACCGAGTCCCGGATGTCGGCGGTCATGCCGGGACGGGCGTCGTGCGCCAGCACCACCCGCACCTCGACGGACCCCGACCGGTGCTGGACCAGTTGCATCCGGCTCACCTCGGCGAAGTCCTGCACGGCGTAGGTGATGAAGTCGCCGTAGTAGCGCCTGCCGTCGGCGCCGGCGATCCGGTCCTGGCTGCGGCCGATCACCTCCCGCACGATCGGGGTCCGCGCCACCCCGCACGGGCAGTCGTTCGGCCCGATCCGGACCCGGTCGCCGAGCCGGTAGCGGATCAACGGCATCGCCTCGCTGTGCAGGCGGGTGATGAGGATGTCACCCTCGCCGTCCTCCACCGAGACGGTCCCGTCCTCGTGCTCGACCTCCACCACCAGATCGGCCGACCGCAGGTGCAGCGCCCCTCGCGGGCAGGTGCGGGCGATGGTGAAGACCTCGACGGAGGCGTACACCTCCCGGTGGGCCGCGCCGAAGTAGTCGAGGATGTGCGCCCGCGCGGTCGGCGACAGCCGTTCGCCGCCGAACAGCACGGTCCGGACGCCCCGGTGTTCGACGCCGCGCCGCCGCAACTCGTCGACGACGCTGCGGATGACGTTGGGGAATCCGATCAGGAAGGTCGGCCGGGCCGCCAGGAACGCCGCCACCTGCTCGTCCAGCGAGCGGCTCGTCGGTATGTGGAAGTTCCGCAGCACGCCGAACCGCTCCAGCGGATGACGCAGGAAGGGGTTGACCCGGAAGTAGGCGATCCGGTCGGTGGGGCGCAGCCCGTTGGACAGCATGTCCTGGAGGTAGGTCGCGCGCAGGTAGCCGAGATCCCGTTCCGAGTTGCGGATCGTGATCGGGATGCCGGAGGAGCCGCTGGTCGTGGCCGCGCGGGTGTTCTCGGCGGTGAAGCCGGTCGCGAGCAGTTCGTCGCCGGCCTTGCCGTGCAGGTCCATGCGGTCCAGCACGGGGAAGCCGGCCAGGTCACGGGCGCTCTGTAATCGCCGGACCAGAGCCGGGTCGAGGAGCCGCCGGTAGTGGGGGACGTTCTCGTAGGCGTGGCGTACCAGGGTGCGTAACAGCCCTGCCTGGATCTCCAGTTGCTCGGCGTGGCCGAGGCGCTCCCGCCGCCGGATCCGGGCCAGATGGTAGGCGACCGGCGCGAGATTGATCGTGGATCGAAGCCTGCTCAGGGGGCCACCTCGTTCAGCTGAAGGTGTTCTGGTCGTGCACGAGCAGCCACCGTCCGTCGATTCGCGCGAAGTACAGCGTGAGGTAATAGGACTTCTCGTACGGCCGGCCTTCGGAATCCAGATCGGCGTACGCGACGGACAGCACCACGAATGCTGATTCGCCGAAGGTCTCCGTCCGGATGACCGTCGGCCGGAGCGACCAATCCGGGTCGCGGAACCAGGCGGTGTGGAACTCGCCGATCGCGTCCTTTCCGGTCAGCAGTTTTCCGTTGGGCAGAATGACCGAGGCGTCCGGATGGACGGTGGCCAGAAACCCGTCCAGGTCACGCGTTTCTATCGCGCGCAAATGCGCGGCGAGCGCTTGTGAGAATTCCATTCAGGTCGCCGCGGTGGTCAGGCCGGCGTGGCCGTTGGCCGTTTTCGGGTCTTTGGCGCGCCACGACTGCGGGTGCCGGCGGAACCAGGCGATGGTGTGCAGCAGCCCTTCCTCGATCGGCGTCCGCGGCTCCCAGCCCAGCCGGGTCCTGGCCAGCGTGATGTCGGGGCGGCGCACGCTCGGGTCGTCCTGGGGCCGCGGCGTGAACTCGATCTCCGACGTGGAGCCGGTGAGCTGCCTGATCCACTCGGCCAGCGCGAGCACGGACAGCTCGTGCGGGTTGCCGATGTTGACCGGGCCGTCCAGGTCCGAGTTGCACAGCCGGACGATCCCCTCGACCAGGTCGTCCACGTAGCAGATGGACCTGGTCTGGCTGCCGTCACCGGTGACCGTGATCGGCTCGCCGAGCAGCGCCTGGCGGACGAACGTGGGGATCGCCCGCCCGTCGAACGGCCGCATCCGGGGCCCGAACGTATTGAAGATCCGCAGGATCGCCGTGTCGACGCCGTGAGCACGGCGGTAGGCCATGGTCGTGGCCTCGGCGAACCGCTTGGCCTCGTCGTAGACCCCGCGTGGTCCCACCGGGTTGACGTTGCCCCAGTAGGTCTCCGGTTGTGGATGGACCAGCGGGTCGCCGTACGTCTCCGAGGTCGAGGCGAGCACGAACCGCGCGCCCTTCTCCTTGGCCAGCTCGAGCGCGTTGAACGTGCCGTTGGAGCCGACGCGCAGCGTGTCGATCGGCAGCCGCAGGTAGTCCGTCGGCGAGGCGGGGGAGGCGAAGTGCAGGACGGCGTCCAGGTCGCCGGGGATGACGAGGTGCAGCGACACGTCGGCGCGGACCAGCCGGAAGCGTTCCTCGGCCATGAGGTGCTCGACGTTGGCCAGCGATCCGGTGAGAAAGTTGTCTACGCAGACGACCTGATGACCTTCGGCCAGAAACCGTTCACATAGATGCGAGCCGAGAAATCCGGCGCCACCGGTAATGGCCACGGTGGGACGGCTCATAAGCGCAGCTCAGGAACTTGCCCGGTCAGGGCGCCCGAACAAGACAAGGTGAATCCTCCTGCTTTACTTACGCAGCGGAACGCCGGCCGCCTTTACTTTTGGTAATGCGCCGAGCCGTGCTGCGTAAGATGTTAATGTCCCCCGCTTTTTGATTTCGGGGCGATGCTATGTCCGGCTGCTCGCCAGCGTCAAGACATCCTTCGTAAACATTGGCCGGTCGGGCAGGAGTTTCTCGACCCGCCTCCATTCGGTGACCGCTCGCCTGCGTTGCGAATAATCGGACGTCCCGATCGCCCGCGGTCGTGACGTCACGGTGGGTGCCCGGGGCGGCTGCCACCGCCCACCGGAGAGCACCGCTCCGGCAGGCGGCGGTGGCGGGCCCATGAGGCGCCCGCCACCGCCACGAGAGCACCGCCGCCGTTGATCAACCTCATCGCGCTTCCAGAGTCTCGGGGATCTTCACTGGAAACGATCTACGTTGGTAGGCGAGGCTGTCAACCGGGGCGGCGGATCACCGGCTGATGCTGGGCGTCTGCCAGGTCGCTCCGGTCCGCATGTCGATCAGCTTCAGGAAGCAGCTGCCCTGGGAGCCGACCGCGAAGGTGTAGGTCCGGGTCTCGCCGGCCGAGATGTAGAACGAGCCCTCGTCGCCGAACCAGCGCCCGTTGGCGCAGACGAGATTGAAGTCCACGTGCGCCGTGTCGCCGGAGGTCTTCTGGTAGGAGGCGTCGTATCCGCGCGGGTCCACATTGACGCACAAATAACCCGCGCCCGTCGAAGTGCACTGGGACGCGGCCTCGGCGGGAGCGCCGAAGGCCAGCAGGCCGCCGGCCGCGGCCAGCGAGGAAAGGGCGGCGGTAATGGTGCGGCGAGTGAGCTTCATTGTTCTCTCCTATTTCCTGGTCCGAAGCGATGGCACGGAATTTATCAGCTTCTGGAAAACCGATTGGCCGGAAGGACGTCTTTTTAATATTGCGCCGCATTTAAGCTTCATGGTGAATTGAGAAACTCGTGGGCAGACGCAACCTTCTGCCCTCCTCATGTGTCCTTGTAGGGGTGGAGGATCCGCAGGACGGCGAGAGGTCGTTCGAATCATTCGTGGCCGCGCGGCTGGCGGCGCTCTACCGCTACGCCATGGTCCTGACCGGCGACCGGCACGACGCCGAGGACCTGGTGCAGGAGGCGTTGACCAGGACGGGGGTGCACTGGCGCCGGGTCATCCGCAAGGACGACCCGGAGGGGTACGTCCGCACGGCGATGCTGCGCATCATGACCAACCGCTGGCGGCGTCCCCGGCGAGAGGTCACCGTGGCCGAGCCGCCCGAGCCCGCCGTGGAGGACCGCGGGCTGGAAGGCCTGCTCGCCGACGCGAGCCTCAGGGCGCGGCTCGCCGAACTGCCCCCGCGTATGCGCGCGGTCCTCGTGCTGGGTTACGTCGAGGAGCGCAGCGAGAAGGAGATCGCCCGGCTGCTGGGCTGCAGCGCGGGCACCGTCAAGAGCCAGGCGTCACGGGCGCTCGCCAGGCTGCGCACCACTCTCGACAACCAGGAGGTCGATCATGGATGACGTGGAGTCGCGGCTCCGTGACGTGCTGGGCGACCCCGGCAGGACGGTTCCGCCGGGGGATCTCGCCGACCGCGTCCACCGGGGCGTCGCGGTCAGGCGGAGGCGACGCCGGGCGCTGGCGTTGGCCGCGGCGGCCTGCGCGGTCGCGCTGGCGGTGGCCGTACCGGTGGCGTGGCGGCAGGTCGGCGGACAGGGCACGACGGTCGCCAACTCCGTCAACGGGTTCGGCGACCTGGTCGACATCCCTGGTTCGGTCGCTTTCGCGGGGGAGACGTCGGACGGCGGCGACTTCTTTCCCGAGGCGGTGGGCGAGGACGGGTCCGTGCTGGGCAGGGCGGGGAAGGGCCTGTGGGAGACGGGACCGGAAGGCGCCGGCCCGCTGCGCCCGCTGAACGCGGTCTCGGGCGCGGCGCCGGCCATCGGACCGGGAGTCCGCGTATGGCCGGGGACCAATTTCGTCGCCCCCCTCTATTGCCGGGACCAGAACGGCACCACAACGGTCATGGAGAACATGGTCGGGACTCCGCTGTGGGTCAGCGGAGGGACGATCGTCGGCAGCGACACCACGTTGCGGCCGTGGACGGCCAAGGGCTGCGCCAAGGGGGCCGCGGTGCCCGGCGCCTCCGGAGAGGCGGTCGCGTTCTCCTATCCCGACCTGTTCGTGGTCGACCCCTTCAAGGCCGACGGCCTGCGCCAGGTGGACGTCGAGTCGGGGGCCCTGGTCGCCGAGCGCCCGCTGCCCGAGGGGGTGAACGTCCGGACCGGTGCGGACCGGTGGCAGCTCTGGCTGGGCGCGGCCAACCGCGACACGTTCGCCTGGGTCGTGGACGGCGTCCTCAGGACGGCGGACCGCGCCGACTGGCGGGTCACCGAGGGCCCGCGCGTACCTCCGGCGGAGGAGATGGACTGGAGCGGGCGCGTGCAACTGGCGGATGGAAGATCTCTGAACACCTACCCCCACCTGAGCGGGCGCCTCACGGCGGGTGACCGGCTCATCGTGTACACCGCGGGCAAGATACCCGGCGGCTGGCGGTCCCTGGTCTACGACCCGCGCAGCGGCCAGTCGTTCGAGTTCCAGGGCGTGGCGTACGCGGCGGGCGACTGGCTCCTGTGGAACGACGGCGCCTCCTACCGCCTGGCCCGGGTCAGGTGATCAGCCGCCACCGGCGCACCTGGGTGGTGAGCGTGCTGGTGGCGTTCCCCACAGCCGTCAACCTGATGGACGACGGGCTCACCTGGATTTGGACCGGATCGGTGCCGGGGCCGCTGCTGCACGCGATCGCACGGGCCGGGCTGCTGGACGCGTGGCTGCTGCTCGACCTTCTCGCCGCCGTGGGCGTCCTGGGCGGCGCCGCGGTCGTGGCGGTGGCCGCCCGGCGCCCGGCCGTCGCCGCCACGCTGCTCGGCCTGGTCGCGGCGCTCAGCCTCGCCGCCGTGCCGGCCGGGCTCGACTCGCTCTGGTACGGCCTGGCGTACGCGGTGGCACTGGCGACCCTGCCCGCGCGGCTAGCACTGGTCAAGGTCGATGCCTTTCGTCTCGCGGGCGGTCAGGAACACGACCAGGCTGATCAGGCACAGCACCGCGAGATACCAGGGGAACCACTGGGCATGCCCGCTGTCGGTCAGCCGCTCGACCAGGTACGGTGACGTGCCGCCGAACACCGCCACGGTCAGCGAATAAGGCATCCCCAGGCCGACCGAGCGCACCTGCGTGGGAAACAGCTCCGCCATGGCGGTCGGCGCGACGGCGGCATAGCAGCCGAACAGCAGCAGCCCAGCGGTCATCACGAGCACCAGTGACTCGGGCGTCGAGTTCAGCAGCGTGAACAGCGGGACGATGAGCACCGCGTAGCCCGCGGCGAAGGCGCACAGCAACGGCTTGCGCCCGATCCGGTCGGACAGGGCGCCCAACAGCGGCAGCACAGCGATCATGGCAGACTGCGCGATCACCGACGCCCACAGCGCGGACTTCGCCGGCATCCCAAAGTTGTCCTGGGCATAACTCGGCAGATAGACCAGGAACGTGTAGTAGACGACCGTCGCGCCGATGGTGAAGCCGATCACACGGAATCCGCTGACCGGATGCCTGCGGAGCACCTCCCAGGTGGGGCGGCGCACGCGGAGGTCCCGTCCGGCCAGGAAGGAGTCGGTCTCGGGCAAGGTCTGCCGCCGGTACAGGCCGTAGATCCCGAGCAGGGCGCCGACCGCGAACGGCACACGCCAGCCCCATGCGGTCAGGCCGGATTCGTCCAGGACGGTGAAGAGTAATTCCGCCAGCAGCGTGGCGGTCAAGGGGCCGAGCGTGCCGGTGACGTAGGCGAAGCTGGAATAGAACCCGCGGCGGCCGGGTGGGGAGACCTCGGCGAGGTAGGTGGCGGCGGCCGCCATCTCCCCGCCCGTGGACAGCCCTTGCACGATCCTGGCCAGCAGCAGCAACGCCGGCGCCAGCAGCCCGATCTCCGCGTAGGTCGGGCACACCGCCACGATCAGGCTGCCGCCCGACACCAGGAGCACGGACAGCGTCAGGCCGCCGCGCCGGCCGAACCGGTCGGTGTAGCTGCCGAGCAGGATGCCGCCGAGCGGGCGGAAGAAGAAGCCGATCCCGAAGATCATCATGGCCTTGATCCGGGCGAGGGCGGGATCGTCGGCGGGGAAGAACTGGCCGGCGAAGAATACGGAGAAGATCGCGTACGCGTTCCAGTCGAACCATTCCAGTGCGTGGCCGATGGTGGCCGCGATGAGTGCGGGCCTCGGCATCGGGCGAAAATAGCCGGCAGGCACGGTGGAATCGCGCATTGTGCCAGTATCCCGCGTCACATGGTCCTTCTGGGAGTGAATTTCAATCTGTGACGTGATTACCGGCACAATAGGTCGATGCGAAAAAGCGACATTATCTGATTTATCGTTATAAATTCAGACGGTGGCAAGAATGATGGTTTCCGTGGGTGGCAGTTCTCCATGGGAGCGCCGTTCGAGGAGGGTGATTCCGGCGGCGAGCTCGCGGAAGGCCACGGCGAGCTCGTTCGCGCCGCGGGTGCCGGCCTCGGCGGCCAGGCAGAGCGCCGCCAGCCGCATGGTCGTCGCGGGTCCGGAGGTGAGCCGCTCGCGGCGGCCGAACACCGGCGCCGCCGTCTTGCGCAGCCCGTCGGCGATCCGGTGCGCCCATGGGCCCTCGTTGAGCGGGCCGAGGAGGCTCCTGAGCGCCTTGTCCGCCGTGCGCAGTCTGTCTCTCAGTGTGTCCGGCGGCACGACGTACGGGCCTGCCGGCAGGCCGGCCTGCTCGATGAACGCCCGGGAGAATTCGGCGGGCCAGTCGGCGGGCGCCGGGTTCAGGCGCAGGACCCGGGCCAGAGCGTGCGACAGCGCGCGTCCCATGACCCGGTCGAGAGACCGGTCGAAGGCGTGATCGAGGCCGGGGGCGTGGTCGAGGCCGAGTTCGGGTTCGAGCATCGGGTCAAGGGCATCGGAGGAGTGCGCGGTCCGGGCGTGGGAGAAGGACGCGGCCAGGGCGTCCGCGAGGCCGTGGGCGCGCTCACGCTCGTGGTCGAGGCATCGGCTTAGCTCGCGGAGGTCGGCCTCCATCTGATCGAGGCCGGCCGGATGGGCGATTCCGAAGGCGTCGCCGAGCCCGCGTACGTGATCGACGGTCCGGCTCAGGTCGAAGGCGTGGTCGCGAACGTGGTCGAGCGCCGGATCGAAGACGGGGACGAGGTCGAGGCCGCGGCGCAGCACGCGGGCGCTGACGATGGCGCGCAGCAGGAGCAGGCGGACGAAGGTGCGCATGGAGCGGCGGACGTCGTCGTTGACGTGCCGGATCAGCGTGGCGGCGTCGATCGCGTAGGGGTCCCCGGCGCCGGGAGGCGTCCACAGCACGGGACAGCGGTAATCGCCGGGCTCGCTCCAGGCGCTCAGCAACGGCGGCCCTGGGTTGAGCGCGCGCTGAACCGCGGGATTCTCGATCTGGCCGAGGGTCGGCAGCCGGTAGCCGGGCTCGTTGCCGGTGACGCCGTTGACCCAGTGGACGAAGGCCGCCGCGTCTCGCGCGCGGACGCCGGTGATCGGGTCGTCGCCGCACTGCCCGTGCACGAGGGGCTCGACCCTGGCCGGGCCGTCCGGCTCCGGAGCCCGCGTGTCGCGTACGTACAGCCAGTAGATGCCCGCGGTGATCGGGCGTCCGCAGACGCGTCCGCCGTCGCCGGTCCTGGTCAGGTGGCGGAGATGGCGGGCGACCAGCACGCCGGCCATGAGCCGGCGGCGCTCGGGGTCGGCCTGGGGGGTGAACGCGGAGCCCAGGAGCCGGTCGAGCCGCTCACGCAGGGCGGGGTCCAGCTCGCTGCCCTCCACGGCGCAGTCGAAGGCCAGCGACAGCGCGGTGACGGTGCCCGAGGACAGGCAGGCCGCCACGATCGGGTCGGCGTCGGAGCGGGCGGCGTACAGGAGAGTGGTCTCCCGCCACCACACGTCGTCGACGGCGCCGACCAGGACGTCGGGCCGGCCCTTGTCACGGATGTGCGCGGCGGCCAGGTACTCCTGGAAGGTGTGGTGCGCGAAGGAGTAGACGTCGCCCTCGCGCTCGATGAGCAGGCCGTTCGACCGGACGTCGCACAGGAAGTCCTCCGCGGTCAGTTTCGTGGCCATGCGGCGCAGGGCCGGCCGGATCTCGGCCAGTACGGCGGTGCCCGGCAGGTCGCGCACCCCGCGTCGCATCATCGCCAGCGCGACCCTGCGCAGCAGCACCTCCTTCTTGTCGCCGCTCAGTTCGAGCGGGATGTCCTTGGCCTTGTGCCGTCGCCAGAGCATCACCTGGCAGATCTCGCTGTACAGGCGCTCCCGGCTCTCCGGCAGCGAGCCCGGATGGCGATGGACGTTGGCGATCATGGTCAGCAGCAGCGGGTTGATCGTCAGTTCGTACAGCTCGGGAGTGCGGTTCAGCCGGTCGAGCAGGTCGTCGGCCGCGGCCTCGGCGAGCCGCCGCACGTCGGCGGCCGGCGTGCCGTCGCCGCGCTTCTCGACGGCGGCGTACCAGCTCCGGACGAACCGGCCGATCTGCTCGTCCGTGAAGCTGCACACCTGGAGCACCGTCGCGCCGTCGATCCGGGCCGACAGGTAGCCCCGTGGCCGCGAGGTGATCGCGTAGTCGTTCTTGGGGTAACGCCTGATCTGGGCCTCTACCCAGTCGGCGACGCCCCTGCGGTCCTCCTGGCCGGCGACCTCGTCCAGGCCGTCGAGCATGACGACGCACTCGCCGTCCCGCAGCTTCTCCTCGAACCAGCCGGCCGGCTCCTTGACGCCCGGCTCCACTGTGTTCCGTACCAACTGCGGCAGCGTGACCTGCGGTGCCGCGATGATCTCGGCGGCGTGGTCGCGCAGGTAGAGCAGGATCGGCACGCTACGGCGCCGCCCCCGCCCGGCCCGGCAGATCTGCTGGGCGGTATGGCGTAGCAGGGTGCTCTTCCCGCTGCCGGGGACGCCGACGATCGCCAGCACCACGGGGCGCCGCCGGTCGAGGAACTCGCCGATCGAATGGCGGTCGATCACCTCGGCGGGCAACTGGGCGAGCACGTCCTGGCGTACCTCGCGGGGCGCCCGGTAGGCGAGGCTCACGTCGATGAAGACCTCGTCGAGTTCGGGGGTGTAGTAGCCGATGGTGGGCAGCCCCTTGAGATCGATGTAGCGGAGGCTGCCCAGCAGGGACTCCCGGTAGCGCTTGTCGAAGCGGGACACGCGCCGCCCCACCGCCCGGTCGGCGCTGTCGACGATCCGTTGCCGCCAGCGCCCTGCCACCTCTCCGAGGATCTTCCCGGCGAAGAGCCCGAGCGCGAGCAGGCCCTCATAGAGGGCGAGGAGGATGCCGGTGACTACCGGGTTGTCCCATATCTGAGGTCCCCATCCGGCGATCGCCACCGAAGGCGGGACGATGGCCGCCAGGGACCACCTGACGAGCTTGCCGATCATCCGCCCATCGTTCACCGGCGACGGCCGCCCCGTCCGAGCCTCGACGGAAGGTGATCAGACTCTATCCCTCGGTGACCGTCTAGGAGTCGGCGATGTCGTTCGCCGCCAGGTAGCCGAAGGTCATGGCCGGGCCGATGGTCGAGCCGGCGCCGGCGTAGCTGTGTCCCATGACGGCGCCGCTGGCGTTGCCGGCCGCGTACAGGCCGGGGATGACCGAGCCGTCCACCCGGAGCACCCGCGCCCGCGCGTCCGTACGCATCCCGCCCTTGGTGCCCAGATCGCCCGGGACGATCTTGAACGCGTAGAAGGGCGGCAGCCACAGCGGCGCCAGGCAGGGGTTGGGCTGGACGAAGGGATCGGCGTAATAGCGGTCATAAACACTGTCGCCACGGTGGAAGTCGGTGTCCTTGCCGGTCAGCGCGAACCCGTTGAACCGGGTGACCGTGGCACGCAGCGCCGCCGCCGGGACGCCGATCTTCTGCGCCAGCTGTTCGACCGTCGCGGCCTTGAAGGCGGCGCCGCTGGTGAACCAGGAGTCGGGCAGCGGCAGCAGCGGCGCGACGTCCTTGAACAGGTAGCGGTTGCGGTAGTTCTGGTCGACGATCAGCCAGGCGGGGATGTGCGGCGACGCGGCGGTGTTGCGGTCGTACATGACGTGGACCACGTCGCTGTAGGGCGCGCCCTCGTTGACGAAGCGCACGCCGTTCCCGTTGACCAGGATGCAGCCGGGCAGCGTACGTTCGGCCAGGCAGAAGTACGGCTGGTCGGGCAGCGGGATGGCCGGTCCCCACCAGGCGTCGTCCATCAGGTCCAGCGCGGCCCCGGCCCGTTCGCCCGCCTCGATGCCGTCGCCGGTGTTCTCCTTGGCGCCGACCGTCCAGCCGGTCCCGATGGGCTGCCGCTGGAACTCCGCGCGCATCGCCGCGCTGTGCTCGAACCCGCCCGAACCCACGATGACCCCGCGGCGGGCCTTGATCAGTGTCTCCACGCCGTTCCGCGTCACGACCACGCCGGTGACGCGGCCGCCTTCGACGCGTAGGTCGAGGAGCGGGGTGTTCAGCCATACCGGCACGCCGGCCGCGAGCAGCCCGGCGCGGAGCCCGGCCGCCAGGGACTGGCCCATGGTGAGCGGCTTCTCGCCGCGGAGCGCGGCCGCGGTGCCTCTGGCCAGGCACGCGGCGCTCACCTCCAGACCCTTCGGGTTGACCGCGCTGAGGGTCAGCCACTTGTAGTCGGCGCTGAAGACGACCAGGCCGGCCGGAGTGGGGATGTAGGAGGGGTTCAGCCGGGCGAGTTCGGCGCCGAGGATGTTCCCGTCCAGTTGGTCGGGCTCGATGGAGCGGCCGTTCGGCATCCCGCCGGGGAAGTCGGGATAGTAGTCGGAGTAGCCCTCCATCCACCGGAACCGCAGCGGGCTGTTCCGCATCACGAACGAGATCATGGCCGGGCCGTTCGCCAGGAACGCCTGCTGCCGCGCTACGGGCACCGTGTCGCCGACGACGCGGGCGAGGTAGGAGGCGGCCTTGGCCGGGGTGTCCGGGACTCCGGCGGCCAGGATCACCTCGTTGTTCGGTATCCAGATCCCGGCGCCGGACCGGGCCGCCGACCCGCCGAACGTCGGCGCCTTCTCGATCACCACCGTCTGCAACCCGCGCTTGGCCGCGGTGAGCGCGGCGGTCATCCCGGCCGCGCCCGATCCGACGATCACCACGTCGTATTCGACGTCGGCGTACGCGGGTGCGCGGCCCAGCGCCGCTTCGGTCATGAGGACTCCGCCGGCGATGGCGGCGCCGCGCAGCAGGGTGCGGCGGCTGGGTCCGTCTGTGGTTGTTGCGGGGGCCGTGGCGGGCGTCGAATCGGCCATGGTGGATCGATCCCTTCACCGTGCGTGCGCTGCGGGCAGCGCAGTGGTCGGAGGAACAACCGCGGTGGCACCTCGCGCCGGGTGCGACGGCTACGGACGAGCTGGGGGGTGTGGCCCCCGTCACAGCATGAAGCATGCGCTTGGTTGGTAACGCCTGTCAACAGATGTGCGGGAGTGGCGATCATCCGTGCCGACGGGATCGTTGGTCCACCCCGCTCCGCTGGTCGACATATCGGTCAGCCCACAGGTAGGTCGCGGCGGCGCAGGCCGAGCAGGCCCGCCAGGGTGAGGGCCGCCGCCATCGCGGTGAGCACGATCAGCGGCAGCACGGTCAATTCGCCGCCGGGAAGCAGCGGCACGTGGGCGAAGACCGACAGGTCGATCACCCACTGGCTCAGCTTCAGCTCGCCGCCGACCCAGCCGAACAGCAGGCTCACCAGCAGCACGGCGAACGCGCCGGCGGCCAGCCGGGGCAGCAGGCCGAACAGCGCCAAGGCGAGTCCGGCGAACACCCACACCGCGGGCACCTGTACGAGGGCGGCGCCCAGGGCGCGGGGTAGCTCGCGGCCGACGTCGCCGGTGTTCAGCCCGTGGGCGAGGCCGATGGCCGTCCCGAAGACGGCCAGCCCGGCGGCCGGGCCGAGCAGTGCGAAGACGAAGTGGCCGCCCGCCCAGCGCAGCCGGTCGACCGGCGTGGCAAGGAGGGGCTCGGCGCGTCCGCCGTTCTCCTCGGCTCGCAGTTGGAGGGCGGCCTGGATCGCGTACGCGGCGGCGGCCACACCGAACATGGTCATCATGCCCTGGAGGTACTGGTCGACGACGGTGCCCTGACCGCCCAGCCGGGCCAGGACCTCTCGCGCCGCCGGCGAGCTGTTGTCCATCAACTCGCCGATGCTCTTGGCGATGCCGCCGAGCCCGAACCCGACCACGGCGAACCCGGCGATCCGGCTCGCCAGCGATCCACGGTGCAGCCGCCAGGCCAGCGCCAAGGGGGAGCGCAGCCCGGGTGCGCCGCCTGCCGGGCCGGGGCGGGCCTGGAACAGGCCGTTGCCCAGGTCTCGCCGCGCCGACAGCGCGACGGCCAGCGCGGTGAGCGCGGCCACCCCGCAGCCGGCGAGGGCGAGGACCCACCAGCGTTCGCCGCTGAACGGCCGGAACTGATGCGCCCAGCCGAGCGGCGACAGCCAGGACAGCCAGCCCAGCCCGCCGCCGGACTTCTCGCTGACCACCCCGATGCCGCGCAGCAGGAACGCGGTGCCGATGACGGCGATCCCGATGCCGCGCGCGCTCCCGGCCCCGGTGGTGAGCTGGGCGACCACCGCGCCTGTCGCGGCGAAGACGCAGCCGGTGGTGGCGAGCCCTGCCCCGTAGGCCAGCGAGCCGGCGGCGCCCAAGCCCGCGTTGACCAGCAACAGAGCCGACACCAGGCCGAGCACCAGGCTCGCCCCGCAGGTCAGGATCAGGGCGGCGGTCAGTCCCGCGTGGCGCGAGACCGCGGTGGCGCCGATCAGCTCACGACGGCCGGCCTCCTCCTCGGTACGGGTGTGCCGGATGACCGTGAGCAGGCTGAACAGCGCGATCATCACCGGGATGAATCCCGCGCGCCAGGTGACCAACTGGCCGAGGCTCGATCCGTTCAGCGGGCCGTACGCGACGGTGAAGGCGACGTTGTGCAGGCTGGTCTCGGCGTACTCCTGGCGGGCCGCTGCCGTGGGGAAGCCGCTGGTGAACGCGGAGATGAACGCCAGCGGGACCACGCAGGGGAAGAGGATCCACAACGGCAGGAGCACGCGATCGCGCCGCAGCGCGAGGCGGATCAGCCGCCCGGTGCCCGCGAGCTCGGTCATCGGGCCACCTGCCGGTCCGTCTCGTCGCGCTCGTAGTGACGCAGGAACAGCTCCTCCAGCGTGGGCGGCTGGCTGACCAGGCTGCGGACCCCCGCCTGGGTGAGGTGGCGCAGCGCCGCGTCGAGTGCGGCGCCGTCGACGTCGAAGCGGACACTGCCGTCGCCGGTACGCAGGTTGTGCACGCCGGGCAGGTCGGCCAGGCCGTTCGGGGAATGGGCGAGCTCGGCCCGGATAGTGGTGCGGGTGAGATGGCGCAGGTCGGCGAGGGTGCCGGTCTCGACCGTGCGGCCGTCGCGGATGATGGTGAGGCGGTCGCACAGGGCTTCGACCTCGGCCAGGATGTGGCTCGACAGCAGCACCGTACGGTCGCCGCGCCGCTGTTCGTCGCGGACGGCCTGGCGGAACACCTCCTCCATCAGCGGGTCCAGGCCGGAGGTCGGCTCGTCCAGGATGAGCAGCTCGACGTCGGAGGCGAGGGCGGCGACCAGGGCGACCTTCTGCCGGTTGCCCTTGGAGTAGGCGCGGCCCTTCTTGCGGGGGTCGAGGTCGAAGCGGTCCAGCAGGTCGGCGCGGCGGCGCTGGTCGAGCCCGCCGCGTAGCCGGCCGAGCAGGTCGATCACCTCACCGCCGGTCAGGTTGGGCCAGAGGGTGACGTCGCCGGGCACGTAGGCCAGGCGGCGGTGCAGGGCGGTGGCGTCGGACCACGGGTCGCCGCCGAGCAGCCGGGCGGTGCCCGCGTCGGCGCGCATCAGGCCGAGCAGGATGCGGAGCGTGGTGCTCTTGCCGGCGCCGTTCGGGCCGAGGAAGCCGTGCACCTCGCCGGTGCGCACCACCAGGTCGAGGCCGTCCAGGGCCCGGGTCGAGCCGAACGCCTTGACCAGGCCGGCCACCGAGATGGCGCCATCCTGCCCATGCGTATAGCTGGTTACTGTCATGTGAAGGACACTACACCTGTGTGTAGCCGCGATGACAGCCGCATGATCCCCTCTAATTAGGGCAAAAGCCGTACGTCTCATTGGTAAAGCTGACTAGAGTGAAACTTGACTACTTGTCAGGCACGGGAGGCATCAGGGATGCGGAACGGCCGGACCGGCACCACGATCTTCGCGAGCACCCTCGCCCTGGCGGTGGTCCTGAGCGCCGGATGCACTTCCAGCGGCGGCGCGCGAACCCCAGGCGCCGCCCCCCAGTCGCAGGGCCCGGTGGCGAAGCTGGCGATCACCCCTGCCGACGGGACGAAGAAGGTCGCTCCGGACACGGGGATCAGCGTCAAGGTCACCGACGGCAAGGTCACCAAACTGGCCGTCGCCGACTCCAAGGGAAACGCGGTACGCGGTGCCGTGGGAACCGACGGGACCTGGCGCCCCCAGTGGGCGTTGCGCCCGTCGACGGCGTACACGGTCAGCGCCGAGGCGACCGGCACGGACGGCAAGCAGGTCACAGCGCAGGCGAAGTTCAGCACGCTGAAGCCGAAACGCGCGCTGGAGAGCGGCATGGCGCCGCTGAACGGCGACAAGGTCGGCGTCGGGATGCCCGTCCAGCTCCTGCTGTCGCGGTCGGTGGCCGCCAAGGAGGACCGGGCCGCGATCGAGCGGGCCCTGGTGGTGAAGATGTCCGAGCCGGTCGAGGGCGCGTGGAGCTGGGTGAGCGACCGCGAGGTCCAGTTCCGGCCACGCGAGTACTGGCCGACCGGGGAGAAGGTCGAGGTCGTCGCGCACCTGGCAGGTGTGCGGGCCGGTGCGGGGGTGTGGGGCACCAAGGACCGCAGCCTGAGCTTCACCGTCGGCCCCCGGCACGTCACCAAGGTGAACGCCCGCACCCACGAGGCGGTGGTGACCGACGGCGACAAGGTCGTCAAGACCATCCCGGTCAGCCTCGGCAAGCCAGGCGACGACAGTTATTCGGGCACCATGATCGCCCAGGAGAAGGCCGCGGACATCATCATGGACTCCGCGACCACCGGCCACCCGGGTGAATACCGCATCCCCACCAAGTGGGCCGTCCGGATGACCTACAGCGGCACCTTCTTCCACGCCGCCCCCTGGTCGACCGGCGCGCAGGGCAACTCCAACGTCAGCCACGGATGCGTCAACGCCAGCCCGGCCAACGCCCGCTGGTTCTACGAGTTCACCCAGCGGGGCGACATCATCCAGGTCAGTGGCACGTCGAGGAAGCTGCAGTTCGGCAACGGTCCCACACCGTGGGCCAAGTCCTGGGACGACTGGCTCGCCGGCAGCGCGCTGGGCAAATCCGTCAACGGCGGTTAGCCCCTGAATCCGAAGACGGCCGTGGGGTTGTCGACCAGGATGCGCCGGCGCAGGGCGTCGGTGGGGGCGATCCGGCCCAGGAAGTCGACCAGAACGCCGTCATCCGGCATCTCGCCGACGTTCGGGTGCGGGAAGTCGGTCCCCCACAGGACCCGCTCCGGAGCGTGCGCGGCCAGGCGTCCGGCGAAGGGGGCCACGTCCTCGTACGGCGGCCCCGCCGTGGAGAGCCGGTCGGCGCCGCTGAGCTTCACCCAGACGTGCCCGGTGTCGAGCAGCCGCAGCAGCGTCTCCGCCGCCTCCTCGTCGTGCACGTCCACCCGGGCCATGTGATCGATGATCACCGGGAGCTCCGCGGTCCGGATGAGGTCGGCCAGTTCGATGATGCCGCGGCCGGCCACGTGCAGGCCGAGGTGCCAGCCGTACGGGCGGATCAGCCTGATCACCGCCTCGACACCCTCAGGGGAGGGGCTGGGGCCCAGGTGGGGTAGGAAGCTCAGGCGCCCGCCGCACACTCCCGCGGCGTCCAGCCGGGCGATCTCGGCGTCCGGCGTCGCGGACGTCACCAGGGCGACCCCGCGATAGCGCCCGGCGCCGTCCGCCAGTGCGTCGAGCAGCGCGGCGTGGTCGGTGCCGTGGCACGCCGACTGGACGATGACGGCTCGCTCGATCCCCAGGAAGTCGTGCCGGCGTCGCAGGTCGTCCTTGGAGACGTCCGGCGGGGTGAACGTGCGGTTCTCCGCGTACGGGAAGACCGCGCCGGGGCCGAAGATGTGGCAGTGGGCGTCGCAGCTCGACGGAGGGAGTTGGAGGCCGGGCAGCTTGGGGTTGGGGTGCGGTGGCGGGATGGTCGTGGCCATGGTCGCTACCCTCTCAGTCGCAGCGGGCGGTCACAGCGCCACCGGCTCGACGGCCGGCTTTCCGGACAGTTCGGCGAGGGCGCGTTCCCGGTCGAAGGCGCGCTCCCAGATGCTGACCACGATGCTGGCCAGCATCTGGCCGCACAGGCTGACCAGCCCGCGGGCCATCGACATGAACCGGTCCACGCCGAAGATCAGCATGATGCCGGCGACGGGGATGGTCCCCGTGGTGGACAGCGTCGCGGCCAGCAGCACGAAACCGGCGCCGGCGATGCCCGCCCCGCCCTTGGAGGTGATGAGGAAGACCGTCAGCAGCCCGAGCTGCTGCCAGATCGACAGGTTGATGTCGAAGGCCTGCGCGATGTACAGCCCGGCGAAGCCCATGTAGAGGCAGACGCCGTCGGAGTTGAAGGCGTACCCGGAGGGCACGACCAGGCCGACGATGGGCTTGGGGCAGCCCAGCCGCTCCAGTTTGGCGATCAGCTGGGGCATCACCGCCTCGTAGTTCGCGGTGCCGAGGGTGATGAGCAGTTCGTCCTTGAAGTAGCGGTACAGGCGCAGGATGTTGATCCCGCAGAGCCTGGCGATCACGCCCAGCACGACGAGGCAGAAGAACAGGCCGGTCAGCCAGAACAGGCCGACGAACGCGCCGAGACTGGACAGGGTGGTCGCGCCGAACTTGCCCGTGGTGTACGCCATCGCGCCGAACGCGCCGATCGGCGCCAGGTACATCACCAGGCGCACGATGCCGAACACGGCCTCGCCGATCCGCTCCACGCCCTTGGTGATCGCGCTGCCGCGCGTGCCCAGCATGACGACGGCTATCGCGAACAGCACCGAGACGAGCAGCACCTGTAGGACGTTGCCGTCGACGAACGCCCCGACCAGGCTCTTGGGGATGATGTTGACGAGGAAGTCGTACCAGTGCGCCTCCTCGCCCTGGGTGACGTACTGGGCGGCCACGCCCGTGATCTTGATGTTGCCGGCGACGGCGTGGACGCCGTCGCCGGGCCGCAGGACGTTCATCACCACCAGGCCGATGATCAGGGCGATGGTGGTGACCACCTCGAAGTAGACCAGCGCCTTGACGCCCACGCGGCCCATGCTGGTCAGCGCGCCGGCCGAGGCGATGCCGGTGACGACGGTACAGAAGATCACCGGTGCGACGAGCATCCGGATGAGCGCGATGAACCCGTCGCCGAGGGGCTGCAGGGCGATGCCGGCCTCCGGGGCCACCAGGCCGAGTACGGCTCCGAGCACCAGCGCCACCAGCACCGTCACGTACAGCTTGGTGGTGAAAGCGGTTCTCAACATCACACACCTCGTTCGTCGGTCGCACAAGTGTGCGTCAGTTAAACAGCGAGTGTGACGGACGTGTTAATTGCGGTCAAGAGTCCCCTCTAAGGCTTCAGGGGCCGGCGAAGCCGACATCTCCTGAAATGGCGTGCGCGGTGGCCACGACGCGCGGGACGTAGCGCTCACGCAGCTCGTCGACCGAGACCCGGCCCGCGTTGGCCGAGACGTTGATGGCCGCGATGACCGCGCCCGTGCCGTCGCGGACCGGTGCGGCGGCCGAGCGGACGCCCTCCTCGCGCTCGCCGTCCACCAGGGCGTACCCCTGCTCGCGGACGCGGCGGAGCTCTCTTTCCAGCTCGGCCGGGTCGGTGATCGTATGCGGTGTCAGGGCCTTCAGTTCCACCGAGTCCAGGTAGCGGCGCAGGGCGTCCTCCGGCAGGGCGGCGAGCAGCACGCGGCCCATGGACGTGGGGTAGGCGGGCAGGCGGGATCCCACGCTCAGGACGATCGACATGCTCCGGTTGGCCGGCA
This sequence comes from Nonomuraea sp. NEAU-A123, assembly GCF_018603905.1. Taxonomy (GTDB): domain Bacteria; phylum Actinomycetota; class Actinomycetes; order Streptosporangiales; family Streptosporangiaceae; genus Nonomuraea. The sequence goes on along the minus strand of NZ_JAHFZZ010000008.1, from coordinate 91,862 downwards.
CGCGGGCGACGTACACGATCTCCTCGCCGTCCAGGGTGGCCGCGGAGCACGACTCGCGCACCTCGTCGGCCAGGGCGCGCATGTGGGGCTGCGCCCGCTCCCAGATCGGCAGCGACGACAGGTAGCCGTACCCAAGACGGAGCACCCGCGGCGTGAGCCGGAAGCGGCGATCCACGGCCTCGGCGAACCCCAGCTTCACGCAGGTGAGCAGGATGCGCCGGGCGGTGGCCCGGGAGAGCCCGGTCAGCTCCGCCGCCTCGCTGACCGTGAGCGAGGGGTGCTCGCCGGAGAACGCCTGGAGTACGCGGAACGCCTTCTCGACGGAGTCGATGACGTCGGGATCCTGCCTTGACATATCTTGAACCTCGCGATCTAGACTACAGACGCACATGTGTTCGCCCGTCGCACAGCAAGGGCGTTCAGATCCCATTGTCCTCGGGAGGTGAGGGTTGGTCGGCCTGCTCTTCGTCCTGTCGCAGCCCCGCGACGGTGACGAGCCGGAGTTCCACGACTGGTACGACACCGAGCACGGCCCGGCCCGCCTGGCCCTGCCGGGCATCCACAGCGGCCACCGTTACCGCGCGATCGACGGTGCCATGCCTGGCTGGCTCGCCTGGTACGACCTCGACCTCGGCGTGCTGGACACCGACCGCTACCGCCGCCTGCGCGCGGAACGCAGCCCGCGCGAGAGCACCGTCATCGGCCGTCTGCGCACGCTCGAGCGGCGCGTCTACGAGCCGGTCGACGAGCACGGCCGTGGCAGCGGCCCGATCCTGCTGGCCCGGTCCCTGACGGTGCGTCCGGAGGCCGAGGCCGACTTCCACGCCTGGTACGCCGAGGAGCACATCCCCGCCCTGCACGAGATCCCCGGCTGGCACCGCACCCGGCGCTATGTCCTGCGTGACGGGAACGCTCCACGCTTCCTCGCCCTGCACGAGCTCAGCGGAACGGACCTGTTCGACACCGACGCCTATCGCGCGGCCACAGACACGCCCTGGCGGACCAGGGTGATGGCCGCGGTCACGGAGAGCGAACGCCGCCTCTTCACTCACCATCTCACGTTCGGGGGAACACCTTGCCAGCCCGTCTCGACGCCTTCCGCCCCGGCGACCTGACCGCCGAACAGCGACGGCTCTACGACCGCCTGCTCGGCAGCCCGCGGGCGACCGCTCCCCGTCCCTTCCCGCTGGCCGACGAGGAGGGCCGGCTGCGCGGGCCGTTCAACGCCATGCTGCTCAACCCGGACCTCGGGCACGCCCTCCAGGAGCTCGGCGGCGCCGTCCGCTACCGGACCGGGCTCACTCCCCGGCAGCGGGAGATCGCCATCCTCGCGGTCGCCGGGCACGAGCGCTCGGACTACGAGTGGAAGGTACACAGCCACGCGGCCCTGCTGGAGGGCCTGACCGAGGCGCAACTGGCCGGCCTGCGGGGTGGGGCGGACCGCCCGTTCGACGACCCGGCCGAGCGGGCGGTCCTGGAGGCGGCCCGCGAGCTGCTGCGTACGGGGGATCTGACCGACGACACGTTCGCGGCGTCGATCGACGTGCTCGGTCAGACCCGCCTGTATGAGGTGGTCACGCTGGTGGGTTACTACCGGCTGCTGGCCGCGCAACTCCGGGTCCTCCGCGTCGACGGCTGACCCGCCCGCCCTTCGTGTCCTACCTCTCCAGTACGACGGCCAGGCCCTGGCCGACCCCGATGCAGAGGGCGGCCAGGCCGGTGCCGGAACCGGCCGCCGACAGTTGGTGGGCGACCGTCCCGGTGATGCGAGCCCCCGAGGCGCCCAGGGGATGGCCCAGGGCGATCGCCCCGCCGTACGGGTTGACGATCCCGGGGTCGAGCTCGGGCAGCTCGGCCAGGCAGCCGAGCGCCTGCGCCGCGAACGCCTCGTTCAGCTCGACAGTCGTCAGGTCGCCGAACCCCTTGCCCGCCTTGGCCAGGGCCTTCTTGACGGCCTCGACCGGGCCGAGGCCGAAGTAGCGGGGTTCGAGCGCGCTGACGCCGCTCGCGGTGATCCTGGCCAGCGGTTCGCGCCCGCGCAGCCCGGCCTCGTCGGTGAGCAGCAGCGCCGCGGCGCCGTCGTTGAGCGGGGAGGAGTTGCCCGCGGTGACCGTGCCGTCCGCGCGGAAGGCGGGCTTCAGCCGGGCGAGCGCCTCCAGCGAGGTGTCCTCGCGGATGCCCTCGTCCCGGGTGAGGTCGCCGACAGGGACGATCTCGCGGTCGAAGGACGCCTTGGCCGCCTTCTGATGGCTGGCCAGCGCGAACACGTCCTGCTCGGCCCGGGATATGCGGTGTTTGTCGGCGATCAGCTCGGCGCCTTCGCCGAGGGGGACCGTGTGCTCGGCGGGCATCCTCGGGTTGACCAGCCGCCAGCCGAGCGTGGTGGACACCAGCTCCTGACCCTTGGGGGGGAAGGCCCGATCCGGCTTGGGCAGCACCCACGGAGCGCGGGTCATCGACTCCACGCCGCCCGCGATCACGGTGGCGGCGTCGTCTAGGGCGATCGCCCGGTACGCCTGGATGACGGCCTCCATGCCGGAGCCGCACAGCCGGTTCACGGTCGCGCCCGGCGTGGTCACCGGCAGCCCGGCCAGCAGCGCGGCCATCCGGGCGACATTGCGGTTCTCCTCGCCGGCGCCGTTGGCGTTGCCGAGGATCACCTCGTCGGCGGCGACCTCGCCGTTGCGGTCCACCAGCGCCTTGATGACGTGCGCGGCCAGATCGTCGGGGCGGACGCCGGCCAGCGCCCCGCCGTAACGCCCGAAGGGTGTGCGCACAGCGTCCAGGACGTAGACGGTTTTCACGACAGGACCTTCGCATCCGTACGGTCGCGTAGGTGCGCGACGCTCACGCCGGGCGCGGTCTCCACCAGCGCCAGGCCCTGGGCGGTGACGTCGAGGACACCGAGGTCGGTGATGATCCGATGCACGCACGCCTTGCCGGTGAGCGGCAGCGAGCACTCCTCGACGATCTTGGGAGACCCGTCCTTGGCGGTGTGGTCCATGATCACGAGCACCTTGCGGGCGCCGTGGACCAGGTCCATGGCTCCGCCCATACCCTTGACGAGCTTCCCGGGGACCATCCAGTTGGCCAGATCGCCGCGCGCCGAGACCTGCATCGCACCCAGCACCGCGACGTCGATGTGACCGCCCCGGATCATGCCGAACGACAGCGACGAGTCGAAGAACGACGCCCCCGGCCGTACGGTCACCGTCTCCTTGCCCGCGTTGATCAGATCCGGATCGATCTCCTCCGGCGTCGGGTAGGGGCCGACGCCGAGGATGCCGTTCTCCGAGTGCAGGGTCACGTCCACGTCAGGCGGTAGGAAGGACGGGATCCGGGTGGGCAGCCCGATGCCGAGGTTGACGTAGTCGCCGTCGCGCAGCTCGGCCGCCGCGCGCGCGACCATCTCGTCGCGGGTCCAGCTCATGACGCGGTCCCTTCCGGGGGAGTGGAGACGGTACGCCGTTCGACGGGCTTGACGGCGGCCTGTTCGGGGGTGAGCGCCACGATGCGGTCGATGAAGACACCCGGCAGGTGGACCTCGTCGGGATCGAGCTCGGTCAGCTCCTCGACCTCGGCGATCGCGATGCGCGCGGCCATCGCGGCCAGCGGGTTGAAGTTCCTGGCGGCCTTGTTGAAGACCAGGTTGCCGTGCCGGTCCCCCTTCGCCGCCCGGATCAGCGCGTAGTCGGTGGTGATGGCGTGCTCCAGCACGTACTGCCTGCCCGCGAACTCGCGGACCTCCTTGGGCGGTGAGGCGAGCGCGACCGACCCGTCAGGAGCGTGCCGCAGCGGCAGCCCACCGTCGGCGACCGGCGTGCCGACCCCGGCCGGGGTGTAGAAGGCGGGGATGCCGCTGCCGCCGGCCCGCAGCCGTTCGGCCAGGCTGCCCTGCGGGGTCAGCTCCACCTCCAGCTCGCCGCCCAGGTATTGCCGGGCGAACTCCTTGTTGTCACCGATGTAGGAGGCGGTCACGTGGGCGATCCGCCGATCGGCCAGCAGGGTGCCCAGGCCGCCGCCGTCGACTCCGCAGTTGTTCGACACGACGCTGATGCCGCGTACGCCGGAATCGTGCAACGCCTGGATCAGCACGTCCGGGATGCCGCAGAGCCCGAAGCCACCGACCGCGAACGACGCCCCGTCCCGAACATCGGCCAGCGCCTCATGGGCGGTGGCCACCACCTTGTCTCTCCGCACGGCACTCCGCTTCATATGTGTTCGCTAGGTGAACTTAAATTCATTATTATCGTCGAGTATGGGGAGCCGAATCGCGCCCTGTCAAAGTCCTTGAGGACTTGAAGGCTCGAAGACTCGAAGGAGGAGAGCGGATGGAACCGGCGGGCACTCTGGAACGCGGGCTGGCCGTCCTGCGCGTGCTGGCCGCCGGTCCCAGGCGGCCGATGCGCGCGACCGACCTGGTACGGGCCACCGGCCTGGCCAGATCGACGATCGACCGGATCGTGGCCACGCTCGTCCGGCTGGGCTACGTACGGGCTGAGGAACGCGACGTGCTGCTCGCGCCGCGCCTGATGGAGCTGGGCGAGGCGTACCTGGCGTGCGGCGGTCTGGGCGCGGCCCTCGATGGGTACGCCGAGCGGCTCGCCGACGAGCTGGACGAGTCGGTGTCGCTGGCCGTGCGGGACGGGGACGGGGTCCGCTTCGTCGGCCGCTTCGCCCGGCGCCGCACCATGTCGGTGGCCTTCCGGGTGGGCGACCTGCTGCCCGCCGACCGCTGCGCGGCCGGCCTGATCCTGCTCGACCCCGCCGCACGGTGGGCCGAGGACGACCAACTCGTCGAGCCCGGCTTGGTGGCGGTCGCGGTTCCCGTACGGGACGCGAGCGGGACGACGGTCTGCGCGCTGACGGTGGCCAGCCACACCAGCAGACACACGGCCGCAGGTCTGCGTGATCACGCTCTGCCCAGCCTGCTGAAGACAGCGGGGGAGATGGAAACGGCCTTGGCCGAGCCGGTTGCGTCGGGTGAGCGGGTTTCACCATCGCACTCGGCCGTGTCGGGCGAGCGGGGCAGGCAGTCTCAGCCTGTGGTGTCGGCCGGGCGGGGCTCGTCTCTTCCGGTTGTCGTGGGAGTGGATGCGTCGCGGGCGACGAAGGAGGAGCTGGGGGCGGGTTATCTTCAGTCGCTGGCTCGCGGTCTGGCCGTGCTGGTGTCGCTCGGCTCGGCGCGTGGCGGGGTCACGCTGGCCGTCGCGGCCAAGGTCACCGGGCTGCCTCGGGCCACTGTCCGGCGTGCGGTGCAGACCCTGGAACGGCTGGGGTACGTCACGGCCGACGGCAGCCGGTTCGTCCTGCTGCCCAAGGTGCTGGAGCTCGGGTACGCCCATCTGTCGGGCCGGAGCTTCGGCGAGATCGTCCAGCCGCACCTGGTGGACCTGGTGGCGCGGGTCCACGAGTCGGCCTCGGTCGCGATGCTGTCCGGCGACGACGTCGTCTACGTGGCGCGCGTGCCGACCGTCGCCATCATGAGCGTCGACATCACCGTCGGCACCCGCTTCCCCGCGTACGCCACCTCGATGGGCCGCGTCCTCCTGGCCGACCTGCCCGGGGAACGGCTGGCCGGGATGCCCTCACCCCCGCTGACCCCCCACACGCTCACCTCACCCGCCGACCTGGCGGCAGCCGTACGGCAGGCGGCCGTGGACGGCTATGCCCTCGTCGACCAGGAGCTGGAGGAAGGCGTGCGATCCATCGCGGTGCCCATCCGCGACCGGAGCGGCCAGGTCGTCGCGGCCGTCAACGTCGCCACCCACGCCAGCCGCGCCACCCCCGCCGAACTGCTCCGCGACGTCCTGCCCGCGCTCACTGAGGCGGCGGCACACATGGAGGCGGACCTGGCCCACATGCGCCCGTCCTGACCGCTCCGCTCGGCCCGACCTACGCTGCCGACCCGCCCGGGCCGACTGGCCCGCTCGAACCGCCGGGCTTGCCGGGCTCGCTGGGGTCGCCCGACCCGCCCGACTCGCTGGGCTCGCCCGGCCCGACTGGCCTGAGCGGTCCGACTGGCCGACCTGCTGGGCTCGCCAGGCTGGCTGGGGTCGACCAGCCCGACCGGCCCAACCGCCCCACCGGCCCGGCCCACCACCCGACCCGATCGGCCCACTCGACCCGAGCGACCCTCCGGGCTCGTTGGGGTCGACTGGCCCTAACGGCTCGACTGCTCCGCTAAGGTCCTTGGGCTGATCTCGAACCCCTCAGGAGTCACTTCCCGGCACGCATACGATCACCTGTCGGATCACTTCGCCGGTCTCCCGCGCCAAGTCCCTCAGCTTCACCACGTGCTGGACGCGAGTAACGGGCGTGAACCCCGGCCCGCCGAGGCCGACCGGGGTTCGCCGCCCTATAAGGGCTAGGAGGAGCCGTTGATCAGGGCCATGGCCAGGTCGGGGCTGAATGTCCCGGCCGGGATGCCCTCGCCCAGGTTGCAGCTGCCGTCGGAGTCGCCCGGCACCTTGACCCAGAAGACGTACTCGGCACCGCTCGTCTGCTTGGCGGGCGCGCTGCCCAGTCTGCGGCCGGGCGGGTTGCACCAGTTGTTCTCGCCGGTCCAAGGGCCGTTGCCGTTACGGCTGGTGTCGATCACGTACTTCTTCGCGCCGACGGTCCCGGACAGGTAGCCGTTGACCGCGACCGAGTAGCTCTCGGAGTCGGCCGTGGTGATGTAGTTGGACACGTTCACGGAGAAGCCGCGCGTGTTGGCGATGCCCGACTTGACCAGCCGCGTCGCCATGTCGTCGGCCGCGACCCAGGTGGCGTTGCCCGCGTCGAGGTAGACCCAGGCGTTCGGCGCCTGAGCACTCAGCACCTGGGTGGCGTCCAGCAGCATCTTGTACTGGTCTTCCGGCTTGGTCGCGCAACTGGCGGCGGCGACGCCGTCGGGCTCCAGCACGACGATCGCGTGCCTGGTGCCGATCGCCTTGGCGAACTCGGTGATCCAGGTGTGATACCCGGCCGCGTCGCCCGCGCCGCCGCCCGACTGGTTCGCGCACGCGTCGCGGTTCGGGATGTTGTACGCCACCAGCATCGGCAGCTTGTCCTGGGCCTGGGCGGCGCCGACGTAGGTGTCCACGGCCAGCGTGAGGTCGGTGAACCAGCCGCCGAACCACTCGAAGATCGGCTTGTTGGCGATGTTCGAGCCGATGGCGGTGGCCTCGCTCGTGCCCTGGTGGGTGGAGACATACTTGGCAGGGTTCGACTGGTCCGAGACGTACAGTGCCGTCGGCCGGGTCGTCTGCGTCTCCATCAGCGAGATGTTGTCGAAGCGGACCGTCGGGGTGCCGCCGGACCCGCCGAGCTGGAAGGTCACCTCGGCGGCCGTGTTGGTGGCGGCCGCGGCCACGAATGGGATGCTGTAGCGCTTGCTGCCCGTGGTGAGCTGGACGGCCGCGGCCAGCGACTGGTTGGAGCTGGGCGTCGCCACGTACTGCACGGTGGTGGTGGCCTTGAAGGCCGTCGTGGAGTACGCGTCGAACGAGAGCGTGTAGTTCTTGCCCGCGGTCAGCGCGGCCGTGGTGGGACTGGCCACCATGGCGTCCCACGGGTTGGTGACCACGGCTGTCACGTTCACCCGCATGCGGGCGGACTCGGCCGTGACCGTCGTCTGGCCGATCGCCTGCCAGGGGGCGGTGGTGCTGGTGAAGACGCCGTTGCCGATCAGCTGGGCGGCGGCGGAGGCAGGCTGGGGTACGACCAGGACGGCAGCCACGACCGCGGTTAAGGCCGCGGCGGCTTTTGCTGCGATAAATCGCACTAAATCACCTTTCAGTGGGGTTCGCTCAAAGAGCGTTGTCGGCGCAGGCGCTGAGCGCGCACGCCAGCCGCACTCGAAAAGACATGCCGGACCTCTCTCGGCGCGGTACCGCAGCGTCGGCGTTGATCATTACTGACCACCCTAGATACGGTCAAGGGATTGCGTATGGGGAAATGTCCGTTACACCGGCCCTCTTCTCCATGGGGCAGGTCATGGTCTACCGTCTATGGGAGCGCTCCCAAGCGATATGCCCACGGCATCTACGCAGGCCAGGTGCGTTTTCTGAGAAAGGTACCGCCATATGACGACTCTGGTTCGCCGTGGACTTCTCACCGCGCCCAGGGTCGCCTTTGGTGGCGGCTGCGGCTCGACAGCCGAAGCGGGCGCGACGATCGTGCGGGTGGTCAAGACCTTTAGCTCGGCACGGTGATGATCCCCGTGCGGATGGGGATCGGCCCGCTTTATATGGTCATGGTCCGGCTGGCCGTCAGATCATCGGCGGCATCATGGAAGGGTCCGTCAAGGCATGAGTTTTCTCTGGGGCGCGGCGACGTCCAGCTATCAGATCGAGGGCGCGTTCGCGGAGGACGGCAGGGGGACGTCCATTTGGGACACCTTCAGCCGCACCCCCGGCAAGGTGCGCGATGCCGAGAACGGCGACGTGGCCTGCGACCACTACCACCGTTACGCCGACGACGTGCGGTTGATGGCGGGGCTGGGGTTGCAAGCGTACCGGTTCTCCGTCGCGTGGCCGCGGATCGTGCCGGAGCGCGGGGTGGTGAACCAGCGCGGCCTCGATTTCTATCGCCGCCTGGTGGACACGCTGCTGGAGCGCGGCATCACGCCGTGGCCGACGCTCTATCACTGGGACCTGCCGCAGTATTTGGAGGACGCGGGCGGGTGGCCTAACCGGGACACGGCCTATCGGTTCGCGGAATATGCCGACATTGTGCATACGGCGTTGCGGGATCGGGTGGCGAACTGGACGACGCTGAACGAGCCGTGGTGTTCCGGACTGCTCGGATACGCGGGCGGCGAGCACGCGCCGGGGCGTCAGGAGCCGTCCGAGGCAGTCAAGGCGGTGCACCACCTGCTCCTGGGCCACGGCCTCGCCATCCCCCTGCTGTCCGGAAATATCGGCATTACGTTGAATATGTCGCACGTGACGCCCGCCACGGCGTCGGAGGCGGACGTGGACGCCGCTCGCCGGATCGACGGCATCCAGAACCGGCTGTTCATCGATCCGGTGCTGCTCGGCTCGTACCCCGAGGACGTCGTCGGCGACCTGGCACCCCACAGCGACTTCTCCCACGTCCTGGACGGGGACCTGCAGATCATCTCCCGGAAGATCGACATGCTGGGGATCAACTACTATTCCCCCGCCCTGGTGGCGGCCGGCGAGCCCGCGCCGTCCGGCAGCACACCGTGGATCGGCGCCGAACACGTCCGCTGGGTGGACGGCGGCCGCAAGCGCACCACCATGAACTGGGAGATCGACGAGAACGGCCTGCTGGAGCTCCTCCAGCGCGTGCACAAGGACTACCCCGCCATCGACCTCTACATCACCGAGAACGGCGCGGCCTTCGCCGACGAGCTGAGCGCCGACGGGGCCGTGCACGACCCGGACCGCATCGATTACCTGGAACGCCACATCAACGCCTGCGCCGAGGCGACGCGCCGGGGCGTGCCGCTCAAGGGCTACTTCGCCTGGTCCCTGCTGGACAACTTCGAGTGGGCCCACGGGTACGGGCAGCGGTTCGGCATCGTGCACGTGGACTTCGACACGCAGCAGCGCACCCCGAAGGACTCCGCCCTCTGGTACGCGGCCCGCATCCGCGAGGGCGGCCTGGAGTGATCCCGCCGCTCAAGCGGTGCAGGCCATCGCCCAGCTCATCCGTACTTCTCCGTATATGTACGGGCAACGCCCAGTAGCTCGGACTCCATCCACTCGGCGGCGGCCAGCGTGCGCGGGAGCAGGTGGCGCTCCGTGGTGGCGGCGCGGAGCAGCAGAGCCGCGGTGATGTCGTGGTCGGGGCGGCGGACGACGGTGATCGGGTCGTCCGCGCGGATCTCTCCCGGCGCGATCACCCGGAGCAGCGCGCCGGTGCGGCCCACCTCGATGAACCGCTTCATCCAGCCCTGCTCTCCGACCCACCCCGCGAAGGTGCGGCAGGGAATCCGGCCGGCGGTCACCTCGACCACCAGGTCGGAGCCCACCTGCCAGCGTTCCCCGATCAGTGCTCCGGTCACGTCCAGGCCGGACGTGGTGAGGTTCTCGCCGAAGGCGCCGTTGGCGAGCGTACGGCCGAGAGCCTGCTCCCAGGCGTCCAGATCCTCGCGCGCGAACGCGTACACCGCCCTGTCACTCCCGCCGTGGAAGCGGCGGTCGCAGACGGCGTCCCCGGCCACGCCGCTGCCCGCCGTGCCCTTGGGGCCGACGGGCGACACCTGGACCGGCCCTGTCACCGGGCGTTTGTCGATGCCCGTCACCCCACCTGCGGCATCGGTGTAGTCCACGGGCATGGGGCGGCCGACATTGACCGACAGAAGTCTCATGGTCCCCAAGCATTACCGATCATTTGCATGCGGAGCGAACACTTTTGGGGCGATCGGTGAAGGAGGGGGGACCGATCCCCGCTACGGAAGACAGGCGATGACGCGAAGAGCTAAGACATGGCCCCGATGACGGAGCGGGTGGCGGACGCCGCGATCATCGAGCGGTCCTTACGGGAGCCGGAGTGCTTCGCCGAGCTGTTCGACCGCTACCACGCGCCGATCCACGGCTATGCCGAGCGGCGGCTCACCCGGCCTCTGGCCGACGACATCGCCGCCGAGACGTTCCTGATCGCGTTCCACCGGCGTGACACCTACGACCTGTCCCGGCCGGACGCCCGGCCGGACGTACGGGATCGCCTCGAACCTGATCTCCCGCCACCACCGGGCCGAGGTCCGGCAGTACCGCGCGCTGGCCAGGGCCGGTGTCGAGGAGAGCAGCGAGGACCACGCCGACCGGATCGCCGGCTCGCTGGCGGACCGCCCCTGGCTGGCGGCGGCGCTGGCCAAGCTGCCCGCCGCGGAACGCGACGTGCTGCTGCTGGTCGCCTGGGCCGAGCTGACCTCCGAAGAGGCGGGCAAGGCGCTCGGCGTCGCGGCGGGCACGGTCCGGTCCCGGCTTCACCGGGCCCGTACGAAGATCCGCGCCGCGCTGGACCCGGCACTCGCCAGAAAGGACAATTGATCATGAACGACCACTCGGACGCCGATCTGGACGCCTTGCGCCGTGCCTGGCCCGAGCCCGCCCCGCCGTCCCATGAGACCTGTTCCGCCGCCAGGGCCGCGCTCCTCCAGGAGGTCACCGCGGCGGTTCCCCGGCGTGCGCGCCGCTTCCGCCTGCCTCGCGCGGCCGGGCGGGTCCTCGCGGTGGGAGTGTTGGCCGCAGCGATCACGGTGGTCCCGTTGGTCGTCGAGAACGTGGTAGTAGACGCGCCGCGCCCGATCGTCCCCGGCCTGGCGATGCCGGCCGCCAACGCGCAGGTACTGCTCCACAAGGCGGCCGCCGCCGCCCGCGACCGGCCCTTCACCGCGCCCCGCCCGGACCAATGGATCTACATGGAGACGCGCCATCAGGGGGTCGGCAATCCCGCCCCAGGCCAGGTGCAGACCCCGGAGACGCCGCGGAAGCCCACGGTGGATCGGAGTTGGACGCGGGCCGACGGCAAGGTGCTGGTCACCTTCGAAGGCGGCAAGATGGTCCGCTCGCCCACCGGAGGGGGCATGCCCCCCACCAGCTTCGCCAAGGTGGCGGCGCTGCCAACAGATCCCGATGCGCTCCTGACCTGGCTGTACGGGAACATGGGCGATCACGGCGAAAAGCGGGATGTCATCGCGTACAGGATGCTCGGCTCCCTGCTCGGCAACAACCTCGTCCCCCCGGCTCAGGAGGCGGCCGTCTACCAGGCGATGGCCAAGATCCCCGGGGTGACGGTGAACCCGGACGCGGTAGACGTCGCAGGACGTCCGGCGCTGGCCGTCGGCAGCATCGAAGACGGCTGGGTGGGCCACGAGATCCTGCTCGACCGGACCACCTACACATACCTGGGCGAGCGCGCCGTTGCCATCGCCGACTTCTCGTACATCACACAGGACACCTTCTACGCGATCAAGAAAGGGACGATCATGACCCTTGCGGTCCGCCTCGCCACCGGAATCACCGACAAGCCCGGAGTACGGCCCTGAACGGTGGTACGGCCCGCCCGCGCCGGTGGGCGGTGCCGGCGGCGTCGCTGCTGCTGGTGCTCCCCTCGGCGGTCAACCTGGCCGGCGGGCTCACCTGGATCTGGACACCGTCGCTGCCACTCCCACTGCTCCACCTGCTGACGCGGGCCGGCCTGCTGGACGGGTGGTTGGTGCTCGATCTCCTGGCCGCCTCGGGCGTGCTGGCCGGGGCCGCCTTGGCGGCGCTGGCGGCGCGGGAGAGGACAGCCACCGTCGTGCTGCTCGCCGGGGTTTCGGCGATCAGCCTCGCCGCCGGCGTGCCGGGGGGTGCGTGGCTGCCTACTTGGTACGGCGTGGCGTATGGGGGAGCACTGGTCATATTACGGAGCCCTGGTCGACGCCGTCCCGGCTGATCGTCGGCCAGGTCAGCGCTTCGACTCGGCGATCGTTGCCGTCCGGTCGCGGGGCGGCGGCTGGATGTCGGCCTTCACGCCCCAGTCGGAGAGGTGGACGTCGTAGACGAAGCCGAACCATCCCTGACCATTGCTGGCACCCTTCATAGTCTCGGCTTCCGGCTCACGCCACTTGCTCCATGCTCGGCGTACGAGGCGGTCTTCGCCGATCCAGAGACGCCAGGAGACAGTCCAGTCGGTGTATTCGGGCTTGCTCAGAAAGCCGAAGTCCTTGGCCGGGTGGGCGTCGTGTAACTGGCCGAAGGTGATCGTCCCCTGATAGAGGGTGGTGCGGGTGCCGTCGTAGGTGCCTGCGGGCCGTTGGCTTGTGGTGGTGGCGAGCACGGCTTTGAAGGTCGCCGGCTCGTCGAGGCGGATGAAGCCCGATCCCACAGCCAGCTCGCAAGGCCATTTGTAGGTGACCCACGTCTTCCCCTTGGGAAGGCCCTTCGGGTCGTACTGCCAGCCGCGCTTGCCGATGCAGAGGTTGCGGGTGCCGCGTTTCGCCGAGTTGTAGTCCCGTAGATCGGTCGCCACGACCTTGCCGTTGCCGAACCCGATGACGCCCTTCACGGGTTTGAGGAGATCCCAGCCGAAACCGGAGTTGAAGGTGTCGCGTTGGTCGATCCGCACGCCGTGGCCCTTGACGAGCTGGCGTTGGATCGCGGTGACCGGGTCCGGCGCGGCGCCGGCACTGGCGGCGGGTGCGCCGGTCAACGCCGATGCGGCCAGGGTCAGGACCGCGATCGCCGTTCCTCCTCGTGATGGCATCCGGTGATCTTCCCAGGCGTACGTCTCGCCGCGATCACGTTGTGAACGTTTCACCGGCCGCACCTGAGGTGACCCGGCAAGACCCGGAGGCCCCGGGTCCGCGCCTTGACGCTCCCCGTACGGCCGATAAGACTCACCGGCGATCCCCTCAAGTGTTAGCGATAACAGCGAGGTGGCACATGGCACGATCCATCCTCTCCATGGTGACCGTGCTGGTCGTGGCGGTAGCGGCGGCGGTGATCGCCGTCAGCCCGGCTGGTGCGGCGGTGGCCTATCCCAATCCCGGGTACGTGACCGGCAGCATCGGCGTGCACGATCCGTCGGTCGTGAAGACGTCGAGCGGTTACCTCGTGGCGCATACCGGGAACAACATCACGCTCAAGACGTCCACCGACCGCACGGCCTGGCGGGACGCGGGTGTGGCCTTCCCCGGCGGCGCGTCGTGGACGCTGCCGTACACCGGGGGCGGCGCCAGCCTGTGGGCGCCGGACATCTCCCGCCGCAACGGCAAGTACTACATGTACTACGCCGCCTCCACCTTCGGCTCCCGCAACTCGGCGATCTTCCTGGCCACCAGTGCCACCGGCGCCTCGGGCACGTGGGCCAACCAGGGTCTGGTCATCGCCACCACCTCGTCCAGCAGCTACAACGCGATCGACCCCAACCTGATCACGGACGCCGCCGGCAACTGGTGGCTGTCGTTCGGATCGTTCTGGACCGGAATCAAGCTGATCCCGCTCAACTCCTCGACCGGGCTGCGCTCCGGGACCGCGCTCTACTCAATCGCGCAGCGCACCGGCGGCAGCACGGCCGTGGAGGCGCCGTTCATCTTCCGGCACGGGTCGTACTACTACCTGTGGGTCTCTTTCGACCTGTGCTGCCAGGGCGCGTCCAGCACGTACCGGATCATGGTCGGCCGCTCGACCAGCGTCACCGGCCCGTACGTGGACCGCAACGGCACCGCCATGACCTCCGGCGGCGGCACGCAGGTCCTCGCCGGGCACGGCAGCGTCCACGGACCTGGCCATCAGGCGGTGATCACCGACAGCGACGCCGACGTGGTCTTCTACCACTACTACACCGACAACGGCGCCGCGCTGCTCGGCATCAACCTCATCGCCTACGACAGCGCCGGCTGGCCCTACGTCTACTGAGCCGTTTACGCCACTACCACCTCTCACTCCCTGGAGCCAGGCATGCTTCCCGCGCGAAGGTGCTCCCTCTCTCTCGTGCTCGTCGCGGTCCTCGCCCTGACCGGGACCATGGACGTCAACGTCGCCTCCGCCGCCGTGGCCAGGCAGGCGGAGAACCTGGATCGCGGCCTGATCAGCGTCCATTCCAGCGGCGGCAACCTGGTGTCCTGGCGCCTGCTCGGCACCGAGAGCCTGAGCACCGGGTTCAACCTCTACCGAGGCGCCACCCTCCTCAACTCGTCGCCCATCACGAACTCGACGAACTACCTCGACTCCGGCGCCGCGGCGAGTTCCGCGTACACCGTCCGCGCGGTGGTCGGCGGCGTCGAGCAGGCGCCCTCCGCGGCGGCGACGCAGTTCGCCAGTGGTTACCTGGACGTCCCGATCCAGCGGCCCGCCGGTGGCACCACCCCTGACGGGGTCGCGTACACCTACAGCGCGAACGACGCGAGCGTGGGTGACCTGGACGGCGACGGCCGCTACGAGTTCGTGCTCAAGTGGGATCCGTCCAACGCCAAGGACAACTCCCAGTCCGGCTACACCGGGAACGTGTACGTGGACGCGTACAGGCTGAACGGGACCCGCCTGTGGCGTATCGACCTGGGCCGCAACATCCGGGCCGGAGCGCACTACACCCAGTTCCAGGTGTACGACTACGACGGCGACGGCAGGTCCGAGGTCGCGATGAAGACCGCCGACGGGAGCGTGGACGGCACCGGCAGGGTCATCGGCTCCGCGTCCGCGGACTACCGCAACTCCGCCGGCTACGTCCTGTCCGGGCCCGAATATCTGACCATGTTCAACGGCCAGACCGGGGCGGCCATGTCCACGGTCGCCTACAACCCGCCTCGCGGGACCGTGTCGAGCTGGGGCGACTCCTACGGCAACCGGGTCGACCGGTTCCTGGCCGGTACGGCGTACCTGGACGGGCAGCGGCCCAGTCTGATCATGGCGCGGGGCTACTACACGCGTACGGTGATCGCCGCCTGGGACTTCCGCGCCGGGGCGCTGACCCAGCGATGGACGTTCGACTCCAACGTGTCCGGCTCCCAGTACGAGGGGCAGGGCAACCACCAGTTGGCGGTCGCGGACGTCGACGCCGACGGCCGGGACGAGATCGTTTACGGCTCGGAGGCGATCGACGACAACGGGAGCCCGCTGTGGAACACACGGCTGTTCCACGGTGACGCCCTGCACGTCGGCGACCTGATCCCGGCCCGCTCCGGCCTCGAGGTGTTCAAGCCGCACGAGAACACCAACCAGCCCGCCACCTCCATGGTCGACGCCCGGACCGGCGCCGTCATCTGGACGAACCCCTCCTGCGGGTGCGACAACGGGCGCGGCGTGTCCGACGACGTGTACGCGGGCAGCGCGGGCGCCGAGTCGTGGTCGGCGGCCGTCTCCGGGATCTACAACACCTCCGGCACGAACATCGGCCGCAAGCCCGGCTCGACCAACTTCGTGGTGTGGTGGGACGCCGACCCGGTCCGCGAACTGCTCGACGGCACGCACATCGACAAGTACGGCACCGGCGCCGACACCCGCCTGCTCACCGGTTCGGGCGTGCACGCCAACAACAGCACCAAGTCGACCCCGTCGCTGTCCGCCGACCTGTTCGGCGACTGGCGCGAGGAGGTCGTCTGGCCGACGACGTCGGAGACGGCGCTGCGGATCTACAGCACCCCCACCGCCACGACGCAGCGGCTGTGGACCCTCATGCACGACCCGCAGTATCGGGTGGCGATCGCCTGGCAGAACAGCGCCTACAACCAGCCGCCGCACCCGAGCTACTTCCTCGGGAACGGCATGGCCACGCCGGCCCAGCCGAACATCTACGTACGCTAGCCCCCGCAGCGGTCTAGTCGCCGTTGATGACGGTTGCGGCGACGCGTTCGGCCAGCCCGCCCGGGGGCCGGGTGAAGCGGGTCGGCAGAGGCCCGCCCGCGAGCTTGCCCAGGGCACGCAGCCAGGGGCGGGCCTGGTCCAACGCCTGCTGCTGGGCCTGCTCGGCATCGACGCTGGCGAGGTGGTCGTCGGCCCATCCGGCCACGGCCCGGGCCAGCAGTTCATGCTCGGCACAGGCCTGGCGCACCTTGGCCTCCAGCCCGGCCACCTGCGCCAGCAGCAGTTGCAGCCGACGCGACCGGGAGGTGCGCTCCAGGCCGTCCAGCTCGGCCAGGCGCTGCGGCCAGAGCAGCAGCTCGGTCAGCTCCGCGCACGTCGCGGTGACGATCGCCGTCCGGCTGGCCTGGCCGTCCTCCTGCTCGGCGTGCAGCCGCACGGCGGTGGCGACGGCGTGTTCGGCGCTCTTCCGGAAGTCGGCCAGCCGTCCGGTAAGTGCGCCTTGCAACAGTCGTACGCGATGCTTCAGACAGGCCGCACTCCAACCCTGCACCAACACCCGCTCGGAGGTGGCCTCGGCGTGCCAGCCGACCCGGGCCACCTGCCGGGCCATGCGCTGGTGCACCACCCAGGACGGCCCCTTCCCGTCGGCTCCGGTCAGGTCCGCCCACACGCGCACCCCGCCCAGCGGCAGAGGTACGGTCTGCAGGCGGGCCCGATCGGGCGACAGCGGCGCACAGATCCGCTCGATCACCTCATAGTGCGGCACAGAAAGCACGGAGCGCCGGCCTCTCAGGGCTGGCTCGTGGTGGGCCATCGCGCGGCTCCCTTCAGCAGGGCTCTACAAACCCACACTCAGGACAACGTACTCATCGCTTGGCTGGCGATCGGGTTAAGCGTGTCTCTTGGGTCAGCGGTGAATGTTCGCGCTAATGTGGCAAAAATCATCTTATGCCGAGTTTGGTCGCTACGCGCTTGGAGGGCGCTGCGATTCGGCAGCGATGGCGATAATGCTGCTCAAAAGGGCGGAGGGCCATCAAGTCTCCGCTCAGCCGCTGTCGTGCCGTTCTTCGTGTTGAGGTGGCAACGGTTGGACAGTGGCCCGGTGCCGGTCGACCCGGTCCGCGACCTCGGTAAGGCGCGCGCATATGTGTTCGAGCTTCTCATGGGCTTGATTTCGCTCCGCGATGATCGCTGCCAGCAGCAGGGCGGTCAGCGACGCGGCCCCGTTGAACGCTTGCAGGGTGACCATGTTGAGGAAGAGGTCGTGCTCGGCGAACGGGCCGGAACCTTGCGCGGCCGCGACGATCGCGACCGTCGACACGATCAGCGCGCATGCCGCGGCGCCCGCCAACTGGAAACGCAGGGCGGCCCAGATCAGGAACGGAAAGACGAGGAAGAGCAGGTTGAAGGAGCTCACCGTTGCCACCAGCGTGACGAGGAACGTGCCCACGGCCAAGGCCGCCGCCTCGACCCAACGGGACAGATGAGCCTCCCACGGTCTACGGGACGTGCGCAGCACCAGCAAGACGGGCGTGACCACGAGCACGCCCATCGCGTCGCCCGCCCACCACACCGACCACGTCGGCCAGAAGTCACTGCTCCGCAGCGCGCCGGCGAGCAGGAGCACACCACTGCCCACCGTCGCGCTGATCATCATCCCGGTAAAGGCGCCGAGGAACACCAGCGCCAGCGCGTCCCGCAACCGATCCAGCTCAAGGGAGAAACGCGCGCGAACGAGCATGAGGTAGGCGCCCACCGGAGCCAAGGTGTTGCCCACGGAGATCGCCACGACCGCGAGCAACGACGGCCCGATCGACAGGTTGATCAGGAACGCACCGAGCGTGATCCCCGGCCAGACCCGGATGCCCATGAGGAGGAGACAGGCCAGCGCGATGCCCGTCGGTGGCCAGAGCGGTGTGACCTGCCCGCCGACCATCTCCTCCCGCAACCCCACCTTGGCGGCCGCGAAATAGGCGCCTGCGACGGCAAGGACCCGCAAGCCGTTCGCAGCAAGTGACCGGGGCCTGTCGTTGTTCAGCACAACACCTCCATCATGCTTCTGGCCTTGGCCTGATCGGCCTCCTCGTCGACGCCTCACTCCCCGTCACCTGCGGAAACTGTCCTCCATGACATTCTGCTACGGGATGAGCCGGCGGTACGCACGCGCTGTGTCAGACCCTCTGTGCGGCGCGGTAGTGCCGATCACTCCACCGAGCTGGGCTGCAACTTCTGCGGCAGCCGATGTATACCTCCGGGTTGATGCGTCACGGGCGGTGACGGAGTTAGCGTGGCGGATGCACATCAGCGCCGCATCGCTCGTCCGGCGGGTGTCCGCGTTCCACCCCCTGCTCCTCGACGGCGCGCTGGCTCTGACGCTGGTCGTCGGGACGTGGCTGTGGGAGATCTACGAGCCGGGCAAGGGCCTGTCCACCGACGCCTGGTCCCTGACGCTGAGCCTGCTGGTGAACGGGCCGCTGGCCCTGCGCAGGCGGGCGCCGGTCGCCGTCCTGGTGGTCTCCACCGGGGCGGCGCTGGTCTACCACCTGCTGGGCTACCACTTCGTCCTCAACAACATGGGCCCGCTGGTGGCCCTCTACACCGTCGCCGCCCACCGGTCCCCGGCCGTCTGTCTGGGCGGGGCGGCGCTGCTCGTGACGGAGTGGGTGCACGCCTCGCTCCACCAGCCCGGCGTCGCGCTGTGGTCGGCCCTCGGGCAGTCGCTCCTGGTGGCGGCCTGCGCTGTGGGCGCGGGCACGAGCAGGCGGTTGCTGGCCGAGCGTACCGGGCAACTCGCGGAGCTGGCCGACCAGCTCCACAGGGAGCAGGACGCCGCCGCCCGCCGCGCCGTCACCCATGAACGGGTGCGGATCGCCCGCGAGCTGCACGACGTCGTCGCCCACCACATGTCGGTGATCTCCGTACAGGCGGGCCTCGGCCGGTACGTCGCCCTGTCCGACCCGGCCACCGCGCACGCCACGCTGGGGATCATCGCCGACACCACCCACGAGGCGCTGGCCGAGATGCGGCGGCTGCTGTCGATCCTGCGGATCGAGGCCGACGACCAGGACGAGGGCCTGTACACGACGGCCCCCGGGCTCCAGAGCCTCGAACCCCTGGCGGAGCGGATCCGCGCGGCCGGGCTGCCGCTCGAGGTGGTCGTCGAGGGAGCGGCCAGGCGGCTGCCGCCCGGCCTGGACCTGTGCGCCTACCGCATCGTCCAGGAGTCCCTGACCAACGTGCTGAAGCACGCCGGTCCGGCCAGGGCGGGGATCCGGGTGACGTACGGCCCCGCCACGCTGGCGTTACGCGTCACCGACGACGGTGCCGCGGCCACCGGGAGCTCCCGTTCTCGTGGTCACGGATTGATCGGCATGGCCGAACGTGTCAGGCTCTATCAGGGAACGATCACCGCAGGGCCGCTGCCGACGGGCGGATTCGAGGTGCTGGCGATCTTCCCGCTGTCCCCGCCCGACGATCAGCCTCAAGAAGCGGGCTCATGATCAGAGTGCTCGTGGTCGACGATCAGGTGCTCATCCGTGCCGGTCTGGCCGCGCTTCTGCGCGCGGCGGGCCTGGAGGTGGTGGGCGAGGCCGCCGACGGGGAGGAGGCCATCCGCCTGGCCGCCGCCGTCAAGCCCGAGGTGATCCTGATGGACATCCGGATGCCGGGCATCAGCGGCATCACCGCCACCGAGCGGATCCTGGCCGCCGCCGAGAGCACGCCGCCCAAGGTGCTCATCCTCACCACGTTCGACCTGGACGAGTACGTCTTCAACGCGCTGCGACTGGGCGCCGGCGGCTTCCTGCTCAAGGACACGCCGCCCGAGCGGCTGATCGCCGCCATCCACACGGTCGCCTCCGGTGACGTCCTGCTGGCCCCGATCGCCACCAAGCGGCTGATCGAGGCGTTCGTCGCCCCGCCGCGGGAGGCCGTCGTGTCTCCGCCGCCGGTCCTGGACCGCCTCACCAGCCGCGAGACCGAGGTGCTCGGCCTGGTCGGCCACGCCCTGTCCAACAGGGAGATCGCCGAGCGGCTGTCGGTGAGCGAGGGCACCGTCAAGACCCACCTCAACCGCCTGATGGCCAAGCTGGGCCTGACCAGCCGCGCCCAGGTGGTCGTCCTGTCCTACGACTGTGGCCTGGTCAAACCCGCGTCCCGATAGGCCGGGCGATATCCTGCCGCATATGGGGATGAAGATCGTCGTTGACGACCTGTCGGGCGCGGAGATCGCCGCGTTCCTGGACGAGCATCTCGAGGAGATGCGCTCCATCACGCCTCTGGAGAGCAAGCACGCCCTCGACCTCGACGCGCTCCGCAAGCCCGAGGTCACGTTCTGGACGGTCATCGACGGGGACGCCCTGGTGGGCTGTGGTGCGCTCAAGCGGCTGGACACCGAGCACGCCGAGGTGAAGTCGATGCGCACCAGGCCGGTGCGCAAGCGGAGCGGGGTCGCCTCCCTGCTCCTGGAGCACATCATCACCGAGGCCAAGCGCATGGGGTTCACCCGGCTGAGCCTCGAGACCGGCTCGGATGAGTTCTTCCTGCCCGCCAGGAAGTTGTACGAGAAATTCGGGTTCGAATACTGCGAGCCGTTCTCGGATTACCGGCCCGACCCATACAGCGCGTTCATGACAAAGACCCTCTAAGTGTGGCGCGGCCGGTAGATGTTGGCGCCTCTGCGGTGACATTTATCCCGGCTTGGCCGATTCCTGGGCATAGCGGAAAGATGGGGGACATTCCTACATTGGAGACCCCTTAATGACTATCTCCCCTCTGCAGGTACCGGTTGCCGGTGAGCGGACGTCCAGCACGATTCGCCGCTATCGGGACGAGAACGGGCCGGTGCTCCGCATCGAGCTGCCGGGCAAGGTCAAAGCGTGGGTCGTGACCTCGTACGAGACGGTGAACGCGGTCCTCTCCAACGACGACACGCGTTTCAGCAAGGACCCCAAGAACTACACCGCGCTCCACGACGGCACCATCCCCCCTGACTGGCCGATGCGGCAGCTCATCGAGGGCGAACACCTGCTGACCAAGGACGGCTCGGACCACCGGCGGCTGCGCGGCCTCGTCAACCGAGCCTTCACCCCGGGACGCGTACAGGGCCTCGCCGCGCGCATCCAGGAGATGACGGACGAACTACTCGACCGGCTGGCGGACGAGGGCGAGGTGGTGGACCTCGTCCGGCATTTCAGCGAGCCGCTGCCCGTCAACGTGATCTGCGAGCTTTTCGGCGTGCCCGAGGACGATCGGAACCAGATCCGCGTCTGGAGCAACGTACTCCTGTCGCACACCGCCACCCCGGAGGAAGCCGCCGCGACCGGGGCCGCCCTGCTCGGGTACCTGGGCCGGTTCATCGACAGCAAGCGCGGTGATCCGGGTGACGATCTCACCACCGGGCTCATCCGGGCGCAGGAGGACGACGGGGACCGGCTGTCCGACAGCGAGATGGTCTGGATTCTGTGGCTGGTGCTGATCGCCGGTCACGAGACCACCGTGCACCTGATCGCCAACGCGGTCGTCGCCTTGTGCGCGGATCGCGAGCAGCTCGACCTGGCACGTGCGAAGGACGTCTGGGGCCAGGTGGTCGAGGAGTCGTTACGCAGCCGGAACTCAGTGATCAACGCCTCCTTCCGCTACCCGCTGGAGGACGTGCGTCTCGGCGAGGTGACGATCCGGGCCGGGGAGCCGATCTTGGTCGGGCTCAGCGGCGCGGGCACGGATCCGGCCAGGTTCGGCGGGGACGGGGAGCGGTTCGACATCGCGCGCGGCCAGGAGACGCATCTGGGGTTCGGCCGCGGGCCGCACTTCTGCCTGGGGGCGCCGCTGGCCAGGCTCGAGGCCCGCATCGCGCTGGCCTCGCTGTTCGGCAGGTTCCCCGAGCTGCGTCTGGCGGTCGGGGAGGGCCAGATCGTCTACACCTCGTCGTTGTTCACCGAAGGGCCGGTCGAGCTGCCCGTGGTGCTGGGGCCCGCCGGCCAGGCTCCCGGCGGGCCCGCGATCGCCTGAACTAGGCGGGGCTGGTCGTGCCCAGGAAGTAGTACTCGCCGATCGGGGTGGTCGGCCCGACGATGGTCTCGCTGACGCTGACCACCCACCGGTAGGTGCCTGCGGTCTGGCTGGTGCTCAGGGTCTTGAGAGTGGTGCCGGTTCCGGTGGTCGCCACCTCGGTCCAGATGGGGATGCCGAAGGGCCCGCAACAGGAGTACTTCTCCAGGCTGAGCCGCATCCGCGCGGTGCCGGGTCCGTCCATACAGGCCGTGTGGGTGCCGGCGCCGGCGGAGGTGAAGCCGTTCGGCGGATAGACGCCGGGGTCGGGGATGAGCAGGCCGAAGTTGCCCTGGTGGGCCGTCAGGTCGTTGAAGTGGTGGTTCGGGTGGCCCGCGCACTGGGTGTTCACGACGGACAGGGTGAGCCCGTACGCGTTGAGGATCTCGTTGACCGGCTGGAAGTAGGTGGTGCCGCCGGCGCTGCAGTTGCCGGAGCCGCCGGAGGTGACGCCCTGCGCCTGGTAGCCGGAGATGAACGGGCCGCCGGAGTCGCCGGGCTCGGCGCACACGTTGGTCCGGACGACCTCGTTGACCGTCCCCTGGGAGTAGGTCACGCTGGCGTTGCGCTGCTGGATGACGCCGCAGTGCCAGTGCGTGGTGGAGCCCGACCGGCACACGGCCGACCCGGCCGGCGCCTCGACGGAGCCGAAGACCGGTACCTGCTCGGTGCCGTAGGCGTTGACCGCCGGGCGCGCGATCCACTGCGAGTTGACCGCCACCCAGGAGTAGTCGTTGCCGGGGAACGACGAACCCTGGAAGGTGCCCTGGCTCGACCCGCCCGGCCCGGTCGTGGTGAGTCCGGGAGTGCCGCAGTGGCCGGCCGTGACGAAGCCCTGCGTGCTCCCCTGGGTCGCCGGGAAGCCGATCGAGCAGCGTGCGCCGCCGGCGATGTAGAAGGCGTCGCCGCCGCGCAGGTTCTGGAACGTGACCGGCCGCTCGGCGATGGTCTCGATCCGTACGGCGGCGCGGTCCACACCGCTCGCGGCCACGAACGCCGCGCCCGCGGCGGCGTCCAGCGCCTGCACCACGACGGCGTTGGCCTGCTCGTCCACGAACCAGACCGGGACTTCTCGTCCGGTGGTCTGCTCGGCGGTGGTGTCCAGCGCGTTCTTGACCGAGGTGAGCGCGGCCAGAGACCGGCCGACGACCTTCGCCTGGGCGCCCGCGGCGGTGACGGCGGCGGCCGAGGCGGCGTCGGTGGTGGCCACCACCAGCCTGCCCTCCTGGTCCACCCAGGATCCGGCGTACCGGTCCTTGAGCTTGGCGCGCAGCTTGGGCTGGAGCCGGCGGGCCTTGTCCTCGTTGTCCAGGCGGGTGATGGCCTGCTCACGGGTGAGGCCCAGGTCACGCCGCATCGCGTCGAGCACCTCCGGCGGCGGCTCCACAGCGGAGGCACGGACGACTTCGACGGGGGCGGCCGTGGCGGGGGTCGCGGTGAGCACGAGAGCGATGATCGCGAGCGCCGCGCCCGCCGCCGACGGGCGGTGAAGGATCATGGAAGCTCCTCGGATCGGGGGTGCCGTCACGGTATGACGGGGCCGATCATCGAGGGACATACCATCCGCGTATATCGCGGCCTTATGGCGCCGGGCCCGGCGCCATAAGGCCGCCGTCTAGTTCGGGATCGGGTACGGGAACGCGCTGGTCACGCCGATCTTGTCGTACTCCATCTTCGAGGTGTCGAAGCCGTCCACCCAGTTGGCGTTGGTGACCTCGTTGCACTTGTACGCCTGGTACTTGTCGTCGCTGACCTTGCCGACCTCGACGTCGGAGATGGCGAAGCCGCACCCGCCCGCGTCCATGTGCACGCCGCGCGTGCCGGAGTCCGGCATCTGCCCGGCGGGGTCGTTGATGACGTCGCCGATCACCATCTGCGAGACGTAGTTGTCGATCGGATGCGGTTCGACGTTGTGCACGCCGTAGGTGTAGAAAGCGCCCATGTCGCCGCTGTCGAGGCCGGTCTCCTCCAGGCGGATGTAGGAGAACCGGTTGCCGCGGGCGTAGTTGTCCTCGTTCTTGATCTCGGGGCGGACCTCCAGGCTGATGCCGTAGCGGGCGCTGTGCTTGACGACGATGTTGCTGACGGTGTTGTTGCCCGTGCTCATCAGCTCGATGCCGGCCGCGTCGCCGGGGACCAGCTCGCCGACGTGGTAGATGTAGTTATTGGTGATCGTGTGATGTCCTGAAATGTCGCCCTCGCCGGGGTAGCCGCCCTCGACCTTGATGCCGTCGCCGCCGATGTTGTCCAGCAGGCTGTCCGACACCTTGACCCGTTCGTTGGCGAAGAGCAGGAAGACGCCGGTGTACCCGCTGTCGGACAGATGCAGTCTCGTCAGGTCGATGTCGCGGGAGTTCGTCACGGTGATCATGCCGAACCTGTTGCGCGGCATCTCGATCTGCCGGTCGTAGATCGGGTACTTGTGCTCGTAGCCCGAGTCGCCGGGGCCGTTCCACCCGTACCTGTACCAGTCGACGAAGTCGGAGTACTGCAGCGCCAGCCCGTCGAAGGCGAGGTTCCGCACCCGGTGCTCGGGGGAGGAGCCGGCCAGCGAGACGATCGTCTTGACGGTGGGCGCCATGACCTTGTCGATCGAGCTCTTGGGCCAGTAGTAGACCTCGCTGTTGGCGAAGTCGAAGTAGTACTCGCCCGGCTGGTCCAGGAAGCGCAGCGTGTTCTGCAGGAAGTAGCGCGAGCCACTGCGGCTGTTGACGAGGGTGAAGCGGGCGTCGTTGTTGAGGGTGAAGAAGTTCTTGCGGAAGTCGGCTCCGCCGAGCGGCACGGTGTCGGTGAACCAGCTCCACGACCCACCCGACCAGACGACCATCTGGGCGTTCTTGTCGAAGTCGGCGTCCCACTCCTTCGGGACGTCCTTGGGGTCGAAGAAAAGCCAGTTGTGCACGGCCTGGTATTCCGCCTCGGGTGTCACCGAGAACAGATACGGCGACCACAGATCGTCGCTGGTCCTGTTCGGGTAGCGGGCGGTGGTGGCGCGCTTGCCGTCCTCGAAGAGCGTGTAGAAGCTCCGGTCGACCTTGGTCTTGTAGATGGTGTCGTTGTACTTCTGCCAGCCGGTCAGCGGCTTGGCCCCGAGCAGCCTGGCCTTGCCCGGGCCGTCGGCGCTGCGATAGGTGATCTTGTGGCCGTTCTCGCCGGAGTCGGCCTCGGTGAAGGTGATCGTCTTGTCGACGACGTAGTCACCGGCCTTGACGTTGACGACGATGTCGCAGTTCTGGTGGCCCTTCTTGGCCCGGAGCCGGTCACGGGCCTGCTCCACCGACTTCCACGGGCGCCGGGAACTGCCGTCGCCCTGGTCGCTTCCTGAGGTGGAGACGTAATAGTCGCAGGTGGGCTTGGCGGCCGGGGTGGGGGTCGGGGTCGTCAATCCGCCGATCAGTAAGACGATCGCGCTCAGAGACCTGAGGATCACTGGCTCTCCTTCATGTCCCGCCACCGCTCGTACTCGGCGCGGGTCTCGGGGGTGAGTGGGTAATAGTCGGAAAGCGCGCCGCCCTCCTCGATGCGGGCGCGGCTGTAGCGCTCCCACTGCTCGTGGTCGGCGGCGGCCTCGAGCACGGACGCGGCCCGCCGGCGCGGCACCACCACGGCGCCGTCGTCGTCGGCCACGCACAGGTCGCCGGGCAACGCGAGCGCCCCGCCCACGGCCACGGGCACGTCGTACGCCCACGGGAACAGCTCCGCCTGCGAGGCGTACTGCGGGGTGGCGCCCGTGCACCAGATCGGCACGTCCAGCTCGGCGACCCGGGGCAGGTCCCTGATCCGGCCGTCCACCACGATCGCCGCGCCGCCCTTGCGCTTGAAGTAGCGGACCAGCATGTCGCCGAAGCAGCCGGTGTAGGCGCTGCCGTACGCCTGCACGACCAGCACGTCGCCGGGCTCGATCTCCTCCAGCACTGCCCACAGGGCGGTGTGCCGCTCGACGTACTCCTGGCCGAGCCCGGAGGCGATGTCCTCGCGCTGCGGCATGAACTGCAGCGTGCGGACCCGGCCGACGACCTTCTGCCCTGGCGCGATGGGACGCGGCCCTTCGACGAAGGTCCGCCTGATGCCCTGGCCGTGCAGTTTGGCGCAGGCGGTGGCCGAGCTGATCCGGGACAGCCCGGCCACGAGGGCGGGATCGGGTTCGGCGGGCAGCGGCCCGCGAACGGGAAGGTCCCAGATGGGGTCGTCCATGAAACTCCTCAATAGTGCCGGCGCGGCTCAGAAATGGTCAGTAGTGCTGGTGCGACGGGGTGCGGACGCGGGCGGTCGTGTGCAGGTCGAGCCGGATGCGGCGGCCGGGCGGCAGCTCCACGAGCAGCCGGGGCCCGCCAACCGCCACCTCCCGCTCGGCCTCGGTGATCGGGGGAGCGGTGTAGGAGCGCGGGTCGCCCGGGTAGCCGGGCTCGGCGCCGGTGACCACCGCCCGGTCGATGTCGTGCTCGCCGAAGGCGCCCGCCTGCACCACGACCCTGCGGGTGCGGGCCGGCCCGAGGTTCACCAGCTCGACGCGGACGCCGTCCGGCCGTACCGCGTCGACCAGCGCGGCCACGTCGGCGGGCAGGCCGGGGCGGTGGCGGTCGGCGTCGAAGTAGGCCAGCCGGGCCGGCAGCAGGCCGCCGTTGTAGAGGACCTGCGGCGTGCCCGTGACCAGTTGCAGCAGCGCCTCGGTGAGCACCGGGTTGAGCCGCTGCCAGTGGTGCACGTGGATGGTGGACAGGTCGGCGTGGTCGGCGTCGATGAGCGCCATCCGCCGCTGCACCTGGCCGAGCGCGGTGGCCAGCATGGCCTCGGGGAAGCCGGGGTTGGCGCCGCGCAGGAACTCCAGCCAGGGCGCCTCGTGCCCGGCCTCCTCCTTGTTGCGGAACGCCCGCACCGTGGTCCAGTCGTAGCCCGAGGCGGCGCGCAGCCGGTCGATCCGGGCCGCGTCCTGCTCGGCCAGGCCCGTGTGCCAGAGCCAGACCGGCAGGCCGAGCTGCGGCGGCTGGAAGTCGAACCAGCCCCGGTCGTCGTGCCGGTTGGGTACCAGCATGGTGGGCCGCCCGGCCTCCTCGCCCAGTTCGGCCAGCCACCGGTCGCTGGTGCTCATCTCCGTGCCGGTCACGGGGGCCTGCCTGGCGTGGCCGTACACGGTGTCCAGGGGGTCGCGGCCGATGGCGAGCGCGGCCTGGTCGCCGGTCAGCAGGTGGGCGTTGACCGCGGCGATCGCGGCGGCGGCGCCGACGCTGTAGAGGCCGTGCGGCCACTGCCAGCCGTAGGTGCCGCCGTACCACCGGCCGCCGTGCAGCTCGCCGACCTTGCCCGACGGGCCGACGTTGTCGGGGAGCACGCCGTGGTTGGCGGCGGCCCGCTCCTGCCAGGCGCCGATGTAGCGCAGCGCCCAGTCCCGGTAGCGGTCGTCGCCGTCGTACAGCCAGGCGTTGACGGCCAGGCTGGTGGCGGCCAGGTTGATCGCCACATCGCCGCGGCCGAGCCGCTCGCTCATCGCGGCGCCCATGCGGGCGGCGTTGCCGGGGTCGGCCAGGTCCGCCCAGGCCGTGATCCCCGGCAGGTCGCGCAGCGGCAGCCCGTACGGCCGCATGCTGTCCAGGTCCGCGTGGTAGGAGGCCCACTCCCGCTGGAGGCCGTACCGGGGGCCGCCCGCGCCGTTGTGCGGGGCGCGGATGAGGTCGAGCTCGGCGTCGTAGTTGGCCGAGCCGGGCAGGTAGAGCCCGGCGAAGCGGCGGGACAAGTCGCGGAAGCGCTCGTCGCGCG
Organism: Nonomuraea sp. NEAU-A123; assembly: GCF_018603905.1. GTDB lineage: Bacteria > Actinomycetota > Actinomycetes > Streptosporangiales > Streptosporangiaceae > Nonomuraea. The sequence goes on along the minus strand of NZ_JAHFZZ010000008.1, from coordinate 63,816 downwards.
GGTCGGCCGCGCAGATGCCGTAGAACAGCAGCAGCGACTCGCCCTGGTGGAACCAGTCGTAGCCGCGCTCGAACTCGTCCACCAGGTAGCCGAGCTCGGTGAGCTGCGCGGTCACGCCCTCCCAGTGGTGCTTGGCCGCGTCGAGCAGGTCGTCGGCGCCGCCGAGCTGGTAGAGCGCCGGCCAGTTGAAGAACGCCTCATAGAAGTCGTCGGCGCCGTCCCGGTCCTCGCCGCGGCCGTGGTAGACGAGCCGGCCGTCCGGCCCGCAGTAGCGCGCGGCGAAGGCCCGCCACGCCTCGTCCAGCGTGTCGAACAGCCGGCGTTCGAGCACCGCCCAGACCGGCGGCGTGCCGAGGGGGACGGTCGCCATGATTTCCCGCAAAATCATCCCTTCGTGGACCCGGCGGTGAGGCCGCTGATGATGTGCCGTTGCATGAAGACGAAGAAGACCAGCAGCGGGGCGATGGCCAGCAGCAGCGTCGGGAAGACCACCGTGTAGTCGGTGGCGTACTGGCTGACCGCCGCGTAGACGCCGGTGGTCACCGTGTACAGGCCGCTGCCGGGGCCCAGGATGATCTGCGGGTTCACGAAGTCGTTCCACACCGAGAAGGTGTTGAGGATGACCATCGTGGCGACCGCCGGCCGCATCAGCGGGAAGACGATCTGCCAGAACGTCCGCAGCCGCCCGGCCCCGTCCACGGCCGCCGCCTGGTCGAGCACCGCCGGGACGGTCGCGATGTAGCCCGCGTACAGGAAGATCGAGAACGGCAGCGTGAGCACGGTCTCGAACAGCACGAACCCGCGGATCGTGCCCATCAGCCCGAGCGTCTTGAGCACGTAGACCACCGGGATGACCAGCACCTGCCCCGGGATGAACGTCCCGGCCAGAAAGAACAGCATCAGCACCCGGAAGCGGCGTTTCGGGCTGCGCGCGATCACGTAGGCCGCGGGTGCGGCCAGCACCACGGAGAGCAGGTTGACCGCCACCACGAACAGCAGCGTGACCGCGTAGCCCTTGACGACGTTGAACTGCGGGTTCGTCAGCGCCCTGCCCAGGGGCTCCAGCGTGAGGCTCCCCAGGCCGAACGGGTCGGTCAGGATGTCCTGCTGGCCCTTGAACGCGTTGACTGTCAGTACGTACAGGGGGATGAGCATGAACGCGACGCTCGCCCAGAGAAAGGTCCTTCTCACTGGTGCACCGCCAGCTCGCCCCGCCTGCGCAGCCGGGTCACCACGAACGCCAGCGCGCCCGTCACCAGCATGAGCAGCACCGACTGCGCCGAGCCGAAGCCGAGGCGGGCGTCGTGGAAGGAGTTCCACAGGATGAGGTAGGCGACGGTCTGCGTCTGCCCGGCCGGGCCGCCCGCCGTCAGCGACACCACCAGGTCGTACGTCTTGAGCAGCGTCACCAGCGACAGCACGATGTTGACCGTCACGGACGGGCCCAGGGCGGGCAGCGTCACGTTCCTGAACACCTGCCGGCGGGTCGCGCCGTCGATGCGCGCCGCCTCGATCAGGGAGTGCGGCACGGCCTGCAGCCCGGCCAGGTACAGCACCACGTTGACGCCGAACCCCGCCCACACCAGCACCGCGATCATGGTGATCGTGGCCCAGGTCGGATCGGACAGGAACGGCAGCACCTCGCCGCCCCAGGAAGTGACCAGGTTGTTGACGGCGCCGGTGGTGCCGAGGATCGCCGACCAGAGGAAGCCGACCACGAGGGCGCTGAGCACGTGCGGGTAGAACAGCACGATCCGGAAGAACGTGTTCGCTCTGGAGACGCCGTTGACCAGGAGGGCGAAGCCGAGGCCCAGGAGGTTGAGCCCGGCCGTGCCCGCCGCCGCGACCAGCAGGGTGACGAAGGCGGCGCGGCGCAGGTCGGGATCGTCCAGGAGGTCGAGGTAGTTGGCGGCGCCGACGAAGGCCGGGTCGGCGCTGAAGCCGTCCCAGTCGGTCAGGCTCAGGTAGAGGGCCAGGCCGACCGGGACGATCAGCATCACGGTGTAGAGGACGGTGGCCGGGCCGACCATGATCGCGGTGACCCAGCCGTCGCGTCTCCTGGGCTTCTGCCGCGCGACCGTGGTGGTGACGAGGGGTGCTACCCGGGTGAGCGTCATGACCGGCCGGCCAGCCAGCGGTCCACGCCCTCGGCCACTTCCTTGGGCGACTTGCCCACGTACAGGCCCTGGACCTCGGTGTTCCAGGCGGCGTTGAAGCCCTTGGGCAGGGTCGCGTCGCCGTATCCCTCACCCTGCGGGACCCCGGAGGGGGCGCCGTCGAGGATCTGCTGCACCTGCTTCTCCAGCGGGGTGAACTCGCGCTCCACCCCGGCACGGAAGTTGCCGTCCTGCTTGAGCTGGCTCTTGACCGCCGCCGGGTCGGTGACCAGCCACCGCACCAGCTTGAGCGCCGCATCCTTCTGCGGGGTGGACTTGAGGATCATGTACGGGGCGGCCATCGTGGCGCCCTGCGGGCCCGGGTACTGCTGGCCCTTGTCGACCGGGGCGGGGAAGACGCCTACCTCGAAGTCCTTCTTGGACTTGGCCTCGGAGGCGGTGAACCAGCTCCCCATGACGTACATCGCCGACTTGCCGGACAGGAAGGCGGTCTCGGCGTCGGCGTACTTCATGCCGAGCGCGTTCTTGTCCACGTACCCCTTGTCGATCCAGGTGCGGTAGCGCTCCAGGTAGGGCAGCAGCGACTCGCCCGCCTTGACCTTGCCCGCCTTGATGTCCTGCTGCCAGGTGGGCAGCGTCTGCGCGCGCGACGGGTTGGACAGCTGCAGCAACTGGAGCCCGGTCAGGAACTCGCCGCCGGTCTGCAGCGGCAGCCATCCGGCCGCCTTGAGCTTGCCCATGACCGCGTCGAAGTCATCGAGCGTGGCCGGCGGCTGGTCGATCCCGGCCTTCTCGAACGCTTTCTTGTTGTAGAAGACCAGCGACTGCGCCTGCACGCCGACGCCGACCGTGTAGATCTTGCCGCCCAGCTTGGCCTGCTCGGCCAGCGGCGTGTCCTTGGCCCACGGCTGGCCGGTCAGATCGAGCACCTGCTTGGCGAGCGTCTCGTCGGCCGTCAGCGTCTCGACCACGTCGGGGGCGTTGCCCGCAGCGAGTTGCTGCGGGAGCGTGTCGGCCACGCCCTTGCCGGTCGGCGCCTCGATCTTGACGTCGATGCCGGGGTTGGCCTGCTCGAACGGCTTGACCAGCCCGTCCCAGTACGCCTGGGTGAGGTTCGGGGTGATGTTGACCAGCATCCGGACCGTGGCCTGGCCGCCCCCGCTCGGCCGCTCCTGGCCGTCACCGGCGAAGCCGCCCCCGCCGCAGCCGGCGAGCAGGGACAGGCATCCGATGGCGGTCAGGGCGAGGAATGGACGTGGGGAGCGCATCGCACCTCCAGGGGAGACGCCTTTTAATGGGTCGTCACTCGATTAACGATTATTTAATACGTAGGTCACATAGGCTCGTCAAGGGCCACGTAAATAGGTATCCAGCGGATTGCCTGAGTCATAAATACGTTAGGATGGGCGGATGGCTGGACGCGAGGACGGCAAGCGGCTGGTGCTGGGCACGGAGGAGCTCGCCGCCCTGCGGGCATGGGCGGAGGGCGGTGGCGCGAGCCTGAGCCTGCGGAGCCGCATCGTGCTCGCCTGCGCCGACGGCCTGCCCCGCAACGAGATCGCGACGCGGCTGGCGGTGAGTCCCGCGACCGTGACCAAGTGGCGCGACCGGTTCGTCGAACGCGGCCTCGACGGCCTGGCGGACGCCCCGCGCCCCGGCCGCCCGCGCACCGCGGAGCGGCAGGAGGCCGAGCGGGTGATCGCGGCCGCGGCCACCGGGTCCGCCGTGCCGTCCACCCGCACGATGGCCAAGCAGCTCGGCCTCTCGCAGTCCACGGTCGCGCGCATCTGGCAGGAGCAGCAGGTCGCGCCGCCCACGGCCCGGCTGATGCCCAGGGAGCTGTTGTCCGACCGGGTCTACGCGCTGCTGCGCGGCTGGATCGTCGCCGGCGAGCTGGTGGCCGGGCAGCGGCTGGTGGAGTCGGAGATCGCCCGCCGGGTGGGCACCAGCCAGGCCCCGGCCAGGGAGGCGATCAAGCGGCTGGCGCACGAGGGCCTGGTGATCTCCTATCCCAACCGGGGCAGCTACGTCGCGGAGATCTCCGACGAGCAGGCCCGCGAGGTCCGCGACATCCGGGTGCTGCTGGAGGAGTACGCCGCGCGCGGCGCCGCCACCCGCGTCCGGCCCGAGACGCTGCGGCAGCTCGCGGGTGACGTGCGGGCGATGCGGCAGGCGGCGAGCGACGGCGACATCGGCGCGTTCAGGGATGCCGACCTGGCCTTCCACCGGCGCGTCTGCGCCGCCTGCGGCAACTCCTTCCTGCTGCGGCTGTGGCGGACCATCGAGTCCAACCTGTGGAGCCTGCACGTGGTCGGCAACCCGCTCTACGGTGGCGACTGGGGCGCGATGGCGGACTACCACGACGACCTGGCGGCGACACTGGCCGCCGGCGACCCGGACGAGGCGGCCCGCCTGTTCGCCGCCCACGCCCGTGGCGAGTCCTCCCGCACCCCGCCCCGAAGCCGGCCGCCTCGGCCGGCTGCCTTGGCCGACGCCCCGGCGGACGCGCAGGACGTCGTCCCGGCGGACGCCCAGACGGACGCCCAGACGGACGCTCGGACCGACGCCCCGGGTGGCGCTCAGATCGACGCTCAGGCGGACGCGGCCAGGTCGTAGACGCCGCCGCGCCGGGTGTCGAAGACGATCACCCCCGGCTCCGGCCGCTCGCCCTTGACCGGCCTGCCGTGTTCGGTGACCGTGACGTCCTTCGCGGTGCGGAGCGTGAGCTTCCGCCCCAGGTCCGAGCAGATCTTCCCGCGGAGTACGGCCCCGCCACTCCACTCCAGGTCGATCTCGAAGCCGCCCCGAGCCCGCAGCCCGCTGAACGACCCCGCCGGCCAGGCCGCGGGCAGCGCCGGCAGCAGGTGCACCTGGTCGCCGTGGCTCTGCAGCAGCATCTCGGTGATCCCGGAGGTCCCGCCGAAGTTGCCGTCGATCTGGAACGGCGGATGCAGGTCGAACATGTTGGGCGCCGTACGGGCGGGCAGCAGCAGGTTGCTCAGCCGCTTGTACGCCTCCGGCGCGTCCAGCAGCCGCGCCCAGAAATTGATCTTCCAGGCGAGCGACCAGCCCGCCCCCGCCTCGCCCCGCAGCTCCAGCGTCCGGCGGGCCGCCGTGGCCAGGTCGGGGGTCAGACGCGGGTCGATCTGGTGGCTCGGGAACAGCCCCCACAGATGCGAGATGTGCCGGCTGCGCGACAACGCGGCGTCGCCCCGGTAGTCCTCCTGCCACTCCTGGATCTGGCCGAGATGACCCACCTGGGTGGGCACCAGCCGGGCCCGGGCCTGCTTCGACCGCTCCCGCATCCCCTCCTCCAGCCGGAGGATCGTCGAGGCCTCCTCGAACGCGCCGAACAGGTCCCGCAGGATCTGCATGTCCATGGTCGGGCCCGCGCAGATGCTGACGTTCTCGCCGCCGTCCTCGTGGTGGCCCACCTCGGGGGAGTGCGAGGGGTTGGTCACCAGGTAGCCGGTCCTGGGGTCGGTCTGCAGCGTGTCCAGGAAGAACTCCACCGAGCCCTTGATCAGCGGGAAGTGCTCGCGCAGCCGCCGCTCGTCCCCCGTGTAGAGGTAGTGCTCCCACAGCGTCAGGCAGAGCCACGCGCCGCCGCTCGGCCACACGCCGTAGAAGGCGAAGTCGACGGGCGCGGTCCCGCGCCAGCCGTCGGTGTTGTGGTGGGCCACCCAGCCGCCCGCGCCGTACTGCGTCCTGGCGGTCCTGGCCCCCGACTCGGCCAGGTCCTTGATCAGGTCGAACAGCGGCTCCATGCACTCGGTGAGGTTGGCCGGCGCGGCCGGCCAGTAGTTCATCTCGCAGTTGATGTTGATGGTGTACTTCGACTCCCACGCGGGGGTGAGCGAGTCGTTCCAGATGCCCTGGAGGTTGGCGGCGTAGCCGGGGGAGCGGGAGCTGGAGATCAGCAGGTAGCGGCCGTACTGGAAGTACAGGGCGGCGAGCTGCGGGTCGGTGTCGAGCTGCTTGCGGGCGATGCGCTCGTCGGTCGGCAGCGCGACCGCCTCCGAGGTGCCCAGGTCGATCGCCACCCGCCCGAAAAGCCGCTGGTAATCCCGTACGTGCTTGCGCAGCAGCACCTCGTACGGCCGCCCGCTCGCCCGTCCCAGATGCCGCTCGGCCACCTGTGCGGGGTCGCCGCCGACGTCCTTGAAGCTCCGGTAGCTCGAACCCAGGGAGATCAGCAGCGTGACCTCGTCGGCGCCCTCCACGATCAGCGTGCCGCCGTCGGTGCGGACCGTGCCGCCCTTCGCCTCGGCCCTGGCCAGGGCCTGGAAACGTACCTCGCCCCGCATGCCCTGGGTGTCGCCGCTGACCCCGTCGAGCGCGATCGTGGCCCGGTCGGCCGCGGCCGTGGTCGAGCTCTGCGCGCTGGAGAAGGCCGCCTGGAACGTCACCGCGCCCGGCTTGTCGGCCGTGTGGCGTACCACGATGACCTGGTCGGGGTTGCTGGCGAAGACCTCGCGTGTGTGGCGGACGCCGTCGCGGACGTAGGTGACCGTGGTGACGGCGCGGGTCAGGTCGAGCTCGCGGCGGTACTCGGAGAACTCGGCGGAACCCGGGAACGTCAGCGCCAGGTCGCCGAGCACCTGGTAGGGGGCCTGTTCGCTGGGTCGGCCGAGGAACTTCTGGTCGGCCAGGTTCTGCGCCGCCTGCCACTTGTCCTCCCAGACCAGTTGCCTGATCTGCGGGAGCGCGGCCAGTGCCTCGGGGCTGTCGTAGACGTGCGGGCCGCCGGCCCAGATGCTGTCCTCGTTGAGCTGCAGGCGTTCGGTGGCCACGCCGCCGAAGACCATGGCGCCGAGCCGCCCGCAGCCGACGGGTAACGCCTCCAGCCAGGCCGCGGCCGGCTTGCCGTACCAGAGAGTGAGGGGGTTGTCCTTCGCGGACCGGGCGGCCCGCGCCGGGTCCGCGGCGAGGCCGCTCGTGAGCAGGGAACCGGCCGCGGCTCCCAGCCCGGTCGTGAGCACGCCCCTGCGTGTGTAGCCGTGGGTCACCATTACTCCTCTTGTTTCGCGGAGGTTAACGCGGATGGGCCAAGGCGGACGTGGGATGTATTAGTACGCTCGATTGGGATCTTCTGTCCAGTCCCCCACGTCTGGCGCAGGGGGCTGGCCAGAACATGGGATGTTTGTTAGATTCCAGCCTGCGAACGATCTCCCGCCGGAGAGGATCAGATGTCCCTGACCGACGAGGCCATCGCCCGGATCCGGCAGCTCATCCAGTCCGGAGAGCTCCCGCCGGGCTCGCGGCTGCCGCCCGAACCGCAGCTCGCCGCCCAGCTCGGCGTCTCACGCAACCCGTTGCGCGAGGCGGTCAAGGCGCTGGTCGTGGCGCGCGTCCTCGACGTGCGCAGGGGCGACGGCACGTACGTCACCAGCCTGGAGCCGGCGCTGCTGCTCGAAGGGCTCGGGATCGCCATCGAGCTGCTGCGTGACGACACGCTCATGGAGGTCATCGAGACCCGGCGGCTGTTCGAGCCGGTCGCGACGGCGCTGGCGGCGACCCGGGTGTCCGACGCGCAGCTCGCCGTCATCGGCGAGCAACTGGCGGCCATGCGGGAGGTCAGCGACGACGTGGAGAAGCTCAACCACTTCGACGCCGCCTTCCACCGCGCGGTCGTGGCCGCGACCGGCAACGAGACGCTCTGCACGCTGCTCGACGGCATCTCCGGCCGGACGATGCGGATGCGCGTGTGGCGCGGGACCGTGGTGGCGGGCAGCGCCGACCGCACGCTGGCCGAGCACGAGGCGATCTACGACGCGCTCGCCGCCCGGGACGCCCCACTGGCCCAGGCCGCGGCACTGATGCACATCAGCACGACCGAAAGCTGGTTCCGCCTCGTACTCGCCGCCGAGTCGACATGACCCGCCATCGACATGACCCGCCAATGGCGGGACCCGCCATCGATGAGGCCCGCAGCCGGGATGACCCGCACAGACGAGGCGCGATGACCCGCTTGGACGCGCACCACCACGTCTGGGACCTGGCCGTCCGGCCCCACGCCTGGCTTGATGCCGAGAAGCTGGCGCCCATCCGCCGTACGTTCACCCTCGACCGGCTCGCCGAGCACGCGACCGCGGCCGGGGTGAGCGGGACCGTGCTGGTGCAGGTGCTGCCCGAGCTGGCGGAGACCGTGGAGTTCCTGGCGCTGGCCGCGGAGTCCGACCTGGTGGCGGGCGTGGTGGGCTGGATCGACCTCACCTCGCCCGCCGCCGCCGAAACGCTGGCCGGACTGCCCGGCGGGCTGGTGGGAGTCCGGCACGGCGTGCAGGCCGAACCCGACCCGGACTGGCTCACCCGTCCGGACGTCCGCCGCGGGCTGGGCGCCGTCGCCGCGGCGGGTCTGGCCTACGACCTGCTCACGCTGCCGCGTCAGCTACCCGCCGCCATCGACACGGTGGCCGCCATGCCCGAGCTGACGTTCGTCCTCGACCACCTGGCCAAGCCGCCGATCGCCTCGGCGCGGCTCGAACCGTGGGCGAGCCGGATCCGGGAGCTGGCCGGACACCCCAACGTGTACTGCAAGCTGTCCGGGATGGTCACCGAGGCCGACTGGGCCTCCTGGCAGGTGGCCGACCTGCGGCCCTACGCCGAGACGGTGCTGGCGGCGTTCGGGCCGGAGCGGGTGATGTTCGGGTCGGACTGGCCGGTCTGCCTGCTCGCGGCCGATTACGAGCGGGTCGTGTCGGCGGCGGATGAGCTGTGCGCGGGCCTGTCAGCGGGGGAGCGGGCGGACGTCTTCGGTGGTACGGCACGCCGGGCGTACCGGCTGTGGGAGCACTGACGCAGGCCGCCTTTATATCCCCCATACGCCGATATCGCGGGCTTTACAAGATCTTGTCAGCGCATAGAACCAGTGTTAACTCTTGCGGAGGCGCGGGACCTGAACGCGCGAGTCCCTGGCGTGCAGGAGGAAAAGGTGTCGACCAGACCCTGGTTACGCAGCACTGTCGTCGTTCTCGCCATCACGGCGTCCTCTCTACCCCTCACCGGAGCCGCCCGGAGTGAACCGGGCGGCCCGGCTCCCCAGATCCAAGACGTCCAGAACGGCGAGCCCGGCAAGCCCGACCTGGACAACCGGCAAGGCAGAGTCCCGCCGCCGGTCGGGGTCAACGCACGGAGCGCGGGCGCGGCGGCCGAGATCCGCTGGAACGCGCTGGGCACCCCGGCCGCCATCACCAGCGCCGCGCCGCTCGCCGAAGGGCTGGGCGCCGACCCGGAGCAGGCCGCACGCGCCTATCTCAAGAACAACGAGCGGGTCTTCGGCCTGTCCGGCGCGTCGGTCGACGCCCTGGAGAAGGTCGCGGTCAACCCCGTCGGCGCGGGCCATGCCGTACTGCTGCGCCAGCGCTTCGGCGACCTGCCGGCCGGCGTGGACGGCCTGGTCGCGATCGGCGTGGCCGACGGCAAGGTCAGGCACGTCACCTCCTCGCTGTCGCGCGACACGGGGGCGCCGCCGGCCGCCACGATCACTGCGCAGCGGGCCCTGGAGATCGCGGCCAGGGACGGCGGCATCGACCTGGCCACGGCCGTCACCAAGCAGGTCAGCGAGGTGGCCGTACCGGCGCCCGACGGGGTGCACAACGCGTACCAGGTCGTCCTGATCGGCGGTCAGGGCGAGGCCGCCGGCTACACCACGCACGTGGACGCGGTCAGCGGCGCGATCCTGGTCCGGGAGAACCTGGTCGAGCACTTCGACCCGGACAACCCGCACTGGTCGGCGTTCCCGTCGAACCCGCCGGACGACTACTCCGCCACCGACACCCGCCAGACCTGGTGCTTCGCGGCGGCCCCCGGCTGTGACTACGTGACCGGCGGCGACCCGCCCACCGGCAAGGCCTGGGACGTCGACCACGCCACGAACACCTCGACCAACACCAGCATCGGCAACGCGGCGAAGACCTTCGAGAACCGGGCGAGCGCCGACCCGTTCACGGTCGGCACCCGCAGCAACGTGCTCACGCCGAGCCGGAACTACACCTACCCGTGGCGCAACACCTGGTACCAGGCGAAGTGCAACCCGGCGGTGTTCGACCAGAGCGGTGAGAACGACCTCGAAGCCGCGATCGCCAACCTGAACGCCATGCACAACCGCATGCACGACTGGTCCTACCGGCTCGGCTTCACCGAGACCGCGTGGAACATGCAGGTGAACAACGGCGACCGCGGCGGCCTCGGCAACGACCCCGAACAGGGCAACGCCCAGGCGGGCGCCCGCGACCTGACCGTCCGCGACAACGCCAACCAGATCACCGGCCCCGACGGGGTCGCGCCGATCACGAACATGTACCTGTGGCAGCCGATCGCGGGCTCGTTCTACTCCCCGTGCGTGGACGGCGACTACGACATGTCGGTGATCGGCCATGAGAACACCCATGCCATCTCCGGCCGCATGATCGGCGGCCCGACCGCCGGCTGGAGTGGCGCCCAGGCCGGTGCGATGAACGAGAGCACCTCCGACCTGATGGCGATGGAGTACCTGTTCGAGTACGGCTTCCGCCCCTCGGGCCTGACCCCGTACGTCACGGGCGGCTACGTCACCGGAGACCGCGAGCGGGGCATCCGGAACTACGACATGTCGAAGTCGCCGCTGAACTACAGCGACATCGCCTACGACCTGGTGGGCCAGCAGGTCCACGCGGACGGCGAGATCTGGTCGGCCACCCAGTTCGACGTGCGTGACGCCTTCGTCAAGCGGTACGGCAAGGGCACCGCGAAGCAGCAGCGGGCCTGCGCGGACGGCCAGACGCCGATCGGCAGGTGCCCGGGCAACCGGCGCTGGGCCCAGCTCTCCCTCGACGCCCTGCTGCTGATGGCCTCCGGCGCGGTCAGCTACGTCGACTACCGGGACGCGCTGCTCGCGGCCGACGCGCTGCGCTTCGACGGCGCGGACCAGGACATCATGTGGCGCGTGTTCGCCGAGCACGGCCTGGGCGCGAACGCGGCCAGCGTCGGCCCGAACGACCCCGACCCCACGCCCAGCTTCGTCAACCCGGCAGGCAAGAACGGCTCGCTGCAGCTCAAGCCGCTGGGCGAGGCGAAGGGCGCGGCGCTGCGCCTGTACGTGGGCGACTACGAGGGACGGGTGGTCCCGGTCGCCGACACCGACCCGGCGACGCCGCTCGGCGACACCGTGGAGCTGACCCCCGGCCTCTACGACTTCGTGGTGGCGGGCAACGGGTTCGGGCACACGCGGCTGAAGTTCCCGGTCGTGGGCGGCGCGAAGCTGCCGCTGCCCCTGCCGCTGTCGCGCAACCTCGCCTCGGCCACGGCCGGCGCGACGGCCTCGGGCGACGGCGTCAACCAGACCAAGCTGATCGACGAGACCGAGGCCACCAACTGGGCCTCACTCACCGGGGCGCCGGCCGGCAAGTCGGTCACGGTGGACCTGGCGGGCGACATCCCCGTCAAGATCCGCAGAGTCCAGGTCAGCGCCATGCTCAGACCCAACATCAACGACCCGGCCGACCCCGGCGCGCAGAACCGCTTCACCGCCCTGCGCTCCTTCGAGGTGCTCGCCTGCGCCAAGGACTGCGCCGACCCGGCGAACTTCACGAAGATCTACACCAGCCCCGCGGACGCGTTCAAGACCGCGCGCCCTCGCCCCCGAGGCGTGAACCTGCTCATCAAGTCGTTCAACGTCCCCACCACCACCGCCACCCACCTGATGCTCCGCACGCTCACCACCCAGTGCACCGGCAACCCGCTCTACGCCGGTGAACAGGACGCCGACCCCAACTCCTCGACGGACTGCGCCACGGCCAGCCCCTTCCGCGATCAGGCCCGAGCCGCCGAATTCCCGGCGTTCTCGTACTGCCCCCCGGCCGCGGTCCGGCTTGCTCCCACCCGGACGCAGGCCGTACCGCCCGACTTGGCCCGCCTGGGCGCTGCCGTCATCATCTCGTCCGTGTTTCCCCGTGAGGCCGGGCACGTCATGCAGTCGATAGCGTCCGCGTTCAACGGCTCCGAGTCCTCTAGAGACGCCCAATCGCCACGCCGGTGGGCGCGTCGCCGACCCGGATGGTGTCGGTGACGGTGTTGGTCGCGGTGTCGATCACCGTCACGCTGTCCGACCCGCGGTTGGCAACGTAGGCGTGGCCCCCGTCCGGGGTGATCGCCACGTCCTCGGGCCTGTTGCCGACCCGGATGGTGCCGGTGATGGTGTTGGTGGCGATGTTGATCACCGATACGGTGTCCGACCAGAAGTTGGCAACGTAGGCGAACTCTCGCAACGGAGCGGCGGCCACGGCCGTGGCGGGCATGGCTACCGAGGTCGGCGTCAACCCGGCCGCGATGACCACCGCGACGACCGCATGTCTGATCAACCGCGTAAGCATGGACACTCCATCGACTGGACAGAGTCCCCTTCTACGGCCACCCAGCATCGCGCCGGGGGAGCGGCACGCCACCTTGACCCACTCATCGATCGTGACAGTGCTGTTAATTTTGACCGGTGTACCCTCCCATCGAGCCATACGACCATGGGCATCTCGACACCGGCGACGGCCATCTCGTCTACTGGGAAGTCTGCGGGAACCCCCAGGGCAAGCCCGCGCTCGTCGTCCACGGCGGCCCCGGTTCGGGCTGCACGCCGCGTCAGCGGCGCGGCTTCGATCCCGAGCGTTACCGCATCATCCTGTTCGACCAGCGCAACTGCGGCCGGAGCTTGCCGCACGCCAGTGACCCGGCCACCGATCTGACCACCAACACCACCCACCACCTGATCGCCGACATGGAACGGCTGCGGGAGCATCTCGGTGTCGATCAGTGGCTGCTCTACGGCGGCTCGTGGGGGTCCACGCTCATGCTCGCCTACGCCGAGACGCATCCCACGCGGGTCTCGGAGATGGTGATCTGCGGCGTCACCATGACCCGCCGCTCCGAGATCGACTGGCTCTACTTCGGCGTCGGCCGCTACTTCCCCGAGCAGCGGCAGCGCTTCCGGGAGGGCGTCCCCGAGGCCAAGAGCGACGCCGAGGTGCTGGCCGCCTACGCGCGCCGCATGTCCGACCCCGACCCCGCCGTCCGCGCCAAGGCCGCCCACGACTGGACGGCGTGGGAGGACACGGTGATCTCCATGGAGGTCAACGGCACACCGAACGCCTACAGCGACCGGCCGCCCCTCGCCCTCCTTGCCTTCGTACGGATCTGCGCCCACTACTTCTCCAACGCCGCCTGGCTGGAGGAGGGCATCCTGCTGCGCGAGGCGGACAAACTGGCCGGGATTCCCGGCGTGCTCCTCCACGGCCGCTTCGACCTGGGCTCGCCGCTGGAGAACGCCTGGGACCTGGCCCAACGCTGGCCCGACGCCCGGCTCGTCGTGGTGGACGACTCGGGGCACACCGGCAGCGACACCATGCGCAAGCAGGTCCTGGCAGCTCTGGACGGCTTCGCGTCCTGAGCCCGGCCTGAGTGCCGCCCGAGCCCGGCCGGTGCCGGGCCAGGACCGGGCTAGTGCCGGTCGGCGCCCGGTCGTTTGGCGGCCAGGGCGATCACGTCGGCCAGCTCGTCGAGTGCGGCCGGTTCCTCGGTGAGGGCGGCGATGGCCAGCCGGAGGTGCGGCCGTCCCTGGCGGATCCGGTAACGGCTGCCGGGCGCGGCCGAGATGCCGTGCGCGGCCAGCGTGACCAGGGCCTCCGACTCGTCGTGGACGGGCACCCACAGCACGAGGCTGTCCCGGCCGCCGGTGTGCACTCCGCGGGCGGACAGCAGGGCGACCAGGCCGGCGCGGCGCCGGGCGTACGTGGTGCGCGCCTGCGCCACGATCTCCTGCGTGTCGGGGTCGGTGAGCAGGTGGGCCAGGGTGTCCTGGAGGATCCTGCTGGTCCAGCCGGTGCCGAAGCTGCGTAGCACGCGCACCCGTTCCACCGCGTCCGCGGCCCCGCCGATGATCGCGAGGCGGAGGTCGGGTCCGTGCGACTTGGAGTACGAGCGCACGAGCACCGTCCGCTCGGGCAGCGCCGTGCCGAGGCTGCTCAGGGGCGCGACGGACAGATCGCCGATCCCGTCGTCCTCGACGATGAGGGTGTTGGTGGGCGCGAGGAGCCGGGCCAGCTCGGCGGAGCGGGCCTCGGGCACGGCATGGCCGCAGGGCGAGTGACCGCGCGGCTGGTAGACGAAGGCCACAGGGCTGGAGCGCAGGCTTTCGGCGAGCGAGGCCGGGATGGGCCCGTCCTCGTCACAGGCGACCGGGATCAGCTCGACGCCGATCATCTCCAGGATGTCCAGCAACCTGGCCGCCGTGGGTTCCTCGATGGCGATGCGGTCGCCGGGCAGGGCGGTCGTCTGGCAGAGGAGCTGGACCCCTTCGTACCCGCCGCCGAGCGCCAGCCAGCCTTGCGCGGGAAAAGGCCAGGTAGGCTCGACAGCGGCGCGCAGGCGCGGGGTGATCGTCTCGCGGGTGTAGTCGTTGAGCCCTTCGGCCGAGGAGGCCGCGGCGAGCGCGGCACCGAGGGGCGGGAGCAGCGCCCGGTCCGGCGCCGCCATGGCGAGGTCGATGGCCAGCCGGTTGCCGAAGTGGCCGATCCGCTCGTAACGCGCGGGGTGCGGCACGCCCGGAGGTCCGAGTACGACGGTTCCGCGCCGGCCCTCGGTCCCGATCATCCGGTGTTTCCGCAGCTCTGACCAGGCTTCGGCGATCGTACTCGGGCTGACGCGCAGCTCGCGGGCCAGACTCCGCACGGTGGGCAGCCGCGCGCCGGGCCGCAGCGTGCCCTGCCTGATCAGGTCGATCAGGCAGGTGGCGATGCCACGCGCGCTGGGTTCGCGGACCTGCTGCCCGAGCCAGGCGGGATCCACCTCCACGAGACCTCCCATCGGACAAAGCTTTGTTCAGGAACAATCCGCAGCTTGTGTAGCGGATTTAGCTGAACATAAGGTACAGCCCAATGCACGCACTAAGGGGAGTTTTTGTGACAAAACCTCGCATTCGGCTTGGTCTCCGCGACTGGGATCACCTCGTTCCCGTGGCGACGGGGACGCTGACGTCCGAGGCGTTCGACCTGGATCTCGATTCCCGGGCGATGACGCCGGACGTGCTGAGCGAGCCGGAACTGGACGGCGGGGAGACCTCCTTCAGCAGATACGTCCTCGGCCGCGCCCAGGGCGACGACCGGCTGGTGGGGCTGCCCGTCTTCGTGATGCGCGGGTTCCGGCAGCGGTGCGTGCTGGTGCGCCGCGACAGCGAGCTGCGCGAGTTCGCCGAGCTGAAGGGGGCTCGCGTGGGCCTCACCGGCTGGCCGGACTCGGGCAACACCTGGACGCGGGCGCTCGTACGGGCGGCCGGAGTCGACCTGACCGGGATCGAGTGGACGGTCGGCGCCGTGGACGCGCCCGAGCCGGGCAAGGACCGCGTCGGCGGGGCGAAGCTGCCGGACAACGTCAGCGTGACCGACGGCTCGCTGGCGGAGGAGCTCGACGCCGGACGGCTCGACGCGATCATGACGCCGTTCATGCCCGCGGGCTTCTTCACGCCGGAGAGCCGGTTCCGTCACCTCCTGGCCGACCACCCGGCGGCCGAGCTTGACTACTTCCGCCGCAACGGCTTCATCCCCGGCATCCACCTGGTGACGCTCAAGCGCGAGGTCGTCGAGCGCCACCCCGAGCTGCCGCAGGCCGTACAGGAGCTCTTCGAGCGGTCCAAGCGGCACTGGCTGGCGCGGCGGCGCCTCCTGACCGACACCACGCCGTGGCTGCTCGCCGACCTGAGCAGGACCCGGGAGGTCTTCGGCGAGGACTGGATGCCGTACGGCACCGCCGCCAACGCCGCGATGACCGCGGCCTTCTGCGCGGAACTGCACGCCCAGGGGATCGCCCCCGCCCCCATCGACCCCCAGGAGGTCTTCGCCTCATGACCAAGCTGAACAACCTTCGTGTGGCAATCGGCCAGTTCGCCTCGGCCGAGGACTGGGCGGCCAACCTGAAGACCTGCGCCGACCTCTTCGACGAGGCCGTGGCCGGGAACGCGGACCTGCTGGTGCTCCCGGAAGGGGCGATGGCCCTGTTCGTCGACGACCCGGTGCGGATCCGGCAGGCGGCCCAGCCACTCGACGGGCCGTTCGTCACCGGGCTGGCCGAGCGCACCCGCGGCACGACCACCACCGTGATCGTCGGCATGCACCAGCCCGCCGAGGACGGCCGGGTGATCAACACGCTGGTCGCGCTGCGCGACGGCGAGATCATCGACATCTACCGCAAGCTCCACCTGTACGACGCCTTCGGCCGGCGCGAGTCGGACAACGTGCTGGCGAGCTCGGACAACCCTGTCGTCATCGAGTGCGCCGGCTGGAAGGTCGGCATGATGACCTGCTACGACGTCCGCTTCCCCGAGATGGCCAGGCTCCTCGCCGACCAGGGCGCGCAGGTGGTTGCCCTGCCCGCCGCCTGGGTACGTGGACCCGCCAAGGAGTGGCACTGGGAGGTCATGGTCACCGCCCGCGCCCTGGAGAACACCTATTACGTCGCCGCCTCCGGCGAGTGCGGCCGCCGCAACATCGGCGCCAGCATGTTCGTCGATCCGCTCGGCATCACCCGCGGTCGGCTCGGCGGCGACACTCCGGGCCTGCTCTGGTCCGAAGCCTCGGCCGAGGACCTCGATCGGGCCCGCCAGACCCTGCCCGTCCTCGCCAACCGGCGTTTCAAAGTCGATCCCCGCCCCATCACCCCCTCGACCGGTCCCACGACCGTCTCTCGATAGCCCAAGGAGCGCGTAATGCGTAAGACCCATGCAGCCGGCGCTGTGCTGGCCGGGGCTCTGCTGCTGGCCGGATGCGGCGCCAACCCGTCGGAGAGCCAAGGCGCCGTCGGCGACAACAGCTCCTCCTCCGCCCCCGCCGCCGCCACCCACGCCAAGGACCAGGCCCTGTTCGACCGCCTGCCCGACAAGGTGAAGACCGCGGGCAAGCTGGTCTCGGTGAACAACGGCTCGTTCCCGCCGTACGAGATCGCCGGCACCGACGGCAAGACGCTGACCGGTGCCGCGGCCGAACTGGCCGACGAGCTGGGCGGCCTGCTCGGCGTCAAGATCGAGCACGTGACCGTGGACGGGCTGCCCAGCCAGCTCACCGGCATCGCGGCCGGCCGCTACGACCTGGCCCTCGGGCCGGTGGGCGACTTCCCCGACCGCCAGGTCTCCAACGACTTCGTCGACTGGGTGCAGGAGTTCGTCGTCTTCGCCGTGCCGAAGGGCAACCCGAAAAAGATCCAGTCGATCGCCGACACCTGCGGGCTGCGGATCTCCGTGATGGCCGGCGGGTCGGCGGAGAAGGTGATCAAGGCGCAGTCCGACACCTGCGTCAAGGACGGCAAGAAGAAGGTCGAGGTCCAGTCCTACAAGGACCAGCCCACCTCGATCCTCGCGGTCCGCTCCAGCCGGGCCGACGGCTTCTTCTCCTCGCAGGCGCCCCTGACGTACTTCGTGAAGCAGTCGGGTGGCGAGCTGGAGCTGGCGGGCACCGGCCAGGCCAACGGATTCGACACCCTCTACCAGGGGGCCGTCGTGGCCAAGGACTCGCCGCTGCGTGACGTGCTCAAGGACGGCATCCAGCAGCTGATCGACGACGGGACGTACGAGAAGGTCATGACGAAGTGGGGAACCAACGGAAACATGCTGAAGAAGGCCGGCGTGAACCTGGCGGCGAAGCAGTGATGACCGCCACCGAGCGGCACTCGCCCCCCGACATCGACGTCGCGGGGGCGGCGCGGACGCGGCACCCGCTGCGCTGGGTGGCCTCGATCATCCTGCTGATCCTGGCCGCCCAGTTGGTGAACCTGCTGATCACCAACCCCAACTTCAAGTGGGACGTGGTAGCCCGCTATTTCAACGCCCAGGTCATCGGGGCGGGCATCATCACCACGCTCTACCTGACCGTGATCGCCATGGCCGTCGGCGTGATCGGCGGGGTGCTCGTCGCGATGGGGCGGCTCTCCCAGAACCCGATCGCGCGGATCGTCTCCGGGCTCTACGTCTGGTTCTTCCGCGGTACGCCGGTGCTGGTGCAGCTCGTGCTCTGGTACAACCTGTCCGCCCTGATGCCGCGGATCTCGTTCGGTATTCCGTTCGGCCCGGAGTTCCTGACGGCCGACACCAACCAGCTGATCACGCCGCTGCTGGCCGCCATCCTCGGTCTCGGGCTCAACGAGGCCGCGTACATGGCGGAGATCATCCGCGGCGGCCTGATGTCCGTCGACCCCGGCCAGACCGAGGCCGCCTCGGCGCTCGGCATGAGCCGCGGGCGCACGTTCCGCCGGATCATCCTGCCGCAGGCGATGCGGTTCATCGTGCCGCCGACCGGCAGCCAGGTCATCAGCATGCTGAAGGCCACCTCGCTGGTCAGCGTCATCGCCCTCGCCGACCTGCTGTACACCGTGCAGGCGATCTACAACCGCACCTTCCAGACCATCCCGCTGCTGATCGTGGCCTGTGTCTGGTACCTGGTGATCACGTCGGTCCTGTACGTGGGCCAGTCCTTCATCGAGCGCCACTACGCGCGCGGCGCCACGCGGAACGCGCCCCAGAGCTTCTGGAGCTTCCTGTTGTTCCGGCGGCGGCAGGCCGCGCCGGCCCCGACCCGCGAGGAGACGCCATCATGAGCATGCCCATGGTGCACGCCCGGGCCGTACGCAAGAGCTTCGGCCCCCTGGAGGTGCTCAAAGGCATCGACCTGACCGTCGAGCGGGGCGAGGTCGTCGTCATCCTCGGTCCCTCCGGGTCGGGCAAGTCGACGTTCCTGCGGTGCGTCAACCAGTTGGAGACCATCGAGGGCGGCGCCATCCACGTCGACGGCGAGCTGATCGGCTTCCGCGCCTCCGGCGGCCGGGTGCACCACCTGGGCGATCGGGACATCACCCGCCAGCGCCGGGAGATCGGCATGGTCTTCCAGCAGTTCAACCTGTTCCCGCACTTCACCGTGGTGCAGAACATCATGGAGGCGCCCGTCGGCGTGCGCCGCGAATCACGCGCGAAGGCCCGTGCCCGCGCGCTCGCCCTGCTGGAGCGGGTGGGCCTGGCGGACAAGACGAACAGCTACCCCCGCCAGCTCTCCGGCGGCCAGCAGCAGCGCGTCGCCATCGCCCGCGCGCTGGCCATGGAGCCCAAGCTGATGCTCTTCGACGAGCCGACCAGCGCGCTGGATCCCGAGCTCGTGGGCGAGGTGCTCGCCACCATGAAGGGCCTGGCCAACGACGGCCTGACCATGATCGTCGTCACTCATGAAGTCGGATTCGCCCGCGAGGTGGCCGACCGGGTGGTGTTCATGGACGGCGGTGTCATCGTGGAGTCCGGGCCGCCCTCGGAGGTGCTCGACAACCCGCAGAACCCGCGCACCCGAGCCTTCCTCAGCAAGGTCCTCTGAGCCTCAGGCGGTGGCCATTTTCCGCATGAGCCCGGCGTAGAGCTCCGGGTCACTCGACGCGCGGACGATGAGCTCCGGACGCAGGAGTTCGGTCTCGCCGGGCTCGCCTTCGAGGACCCGTACGAGCTGGTGAAGCCCGCGGCGGCCCATCTCGTGCATGGGCGAGCGGACCGAGGTGAGCGGGACCGGCAGCTCGGCGGCGAGCGGCGTGTCGTTGAAGCCCACGACCGCGATGTCCGCGCCGACTCGCAGCCCGTGGTCGCGTAGCGCGCCGATCGTGCCGATGGCGCCGAAGTCGTTCACCACGAAGAGCGCCGACGGGAGCGGGCCCGTCGCGAGGAGGCGTTCGGTCCCCTCGCGACCGCCTCGCGCGTCGAAGCGCGAGTGCACGATCCGGTGCTCGGGGATCAGCAGCCCGGCCTCGCGGAATCTCTCGACGAAGCCGCTGGTGCGGTCGACGCCGGTGCTCGCGTACGGCTCGCCGGCGACGACCGCCACCTCTTCGTGCCCGAGCTCCAGAAAATGCTCCGCGACCATCCGGCCGCCGAGATAGTCGTCGCAGACGACCGCCGGATGCTGCCCGGCCCGCCGGTTGACCAGGGTGAACGGGACGCCGCGCGCGGCGACCTCGTCCAGGAAGCCCGAATCCGCGTGCGCGTCGCCGAAGATCATGCCGTCGACGCGGCGGCCGAGGACCATCTCCGTCCGGGCGCGCTGGACCTCGGGCAGGTCGCGTGTGTTGATGACGAACGTCGACAGGCCCAGCTCGGCGGCGGCCTCCTCGATGCCCTCGTAGATCGTCGCGAGAACCACGTCGGACAGCCGGGGGACCAGCACGCCGATCAGGTTGCTCCGCTGGGTGCGCAGGCTCATCGCGTGGGGATTGCGCTGGTAGCCGAGCTCGTCGGCGAGCTTGCGCACGCGCTCGACGGTGGGACTCGACGCGGCCCTCAGCCCTTCACCGGGTTTCGCGTGCAGCACTCGCGACACCGTGGAGACGTGCAGGCCGAGCTGGTCGGCGATCATCTGCAGCGTAACCGGTCGCGCCCTCTTCGCACCCAATGTCCCTCGGCTTCCGCTGGCGGGGTTTTCTTGATTTTAACGTGAAGTTCTTGACATCTCGTAGGCGCAGGTCAGATGCTACCAAACGTTTGGCGCAAACGTTTGGGTAATGAGGAGGCCAGCGAGTGTCCAAGGTCATCGTCCTGTCCACGGGAGGGACCATCGCCACCCGTCGCGACGGGCAAGGAGTGGGTCTCGCCCAGGACCGGGTGCGCGAGCTTCTCGGGCGACTCCCGGTCGATCCCGGGGTGGAACTGGACGGGCTGGACGTGCTGTGCGCGGGCAGCTACCTGTTCACCCTCGCGGACATGCGCGAGGTCGCGGTGCGAGCCCGCGAGGCGCTCGCCGATCCGGACGTGCTCGGCTTGGTCGTCACCCACGGGACCGACGGCATGGAGGAGACGGCCTACCTCGCCGATCTGTTCCATGACGACCCCCGGCCGATCGTGTTCACGGGGGCGCAGCTTCCGGCCGACGCGGTGGACGGCGACGGCCCGCGCAACCTCGCCGACGCGATCGCGGTGGCGGCGGGTGGCCGGGCCTGCGGGCTGGGGGTGCTGATCGGCTTCGACGGCCAGATCTTCGCCGCCTCCGGCACCCGCAAGACCCACACGCTCGCCTCGTCGGCGTTCTCCGCGCCGGACAGCGGGCCGCTGGGTCGCGTACGTGACGGCCAGGTGAACATCCTCATGACGCCCGCGCGGGCCAAGCCGCTCGACCTGGACGCGTTCGACCTCGACGGAGTCCGTACCGACATCGTGGCGCTGTACCCGGGCTGCGACGACGCCGCGCTGCGTGCGGTGGTCGACGCGGGCGCCACCGGGGTCGTCCTCCAGGCGCTGGGCGCGGGCAACGCCAACCCCCGGATCAGGGACGAGGTGGCCCGGATCACCGAGGCCGGCGTCGTCGTCGCCCTGTCCACCCGGGTCGATGCCGGGCCCGTCGCCGCCCTGTACGGCAACGGCGGCGGCGCGGATCTCGTCGAGGCCGGTGCCATCCCCACCGGAACCCTGCGCTCACCACAGGCCCGCGTCCTGCTCAGCGCGCTCCTCGGCTGCCATCGGGACCCGGTCCGCGTAGGCGAGGAGCTGCGCGCGCGGACCTGGAGCCCCTCTCCGATCGAAAGGACGAAGTGACCATGCCCAAGGAGATTCTCGTCGCGTACGGCGTGGACGTCGACGCCGTCGCGGGCTGGCTGGGCTCGTACGGCGGGGAGGACTCGCCGTGCGACATCTCGCGCGGGCTGTTCGCCGGCGAGGTCGGCGTCCCGCGGCTGCTGCGCCTGTTCGAGAAGTACGACCTGCGGACCACCTGGTTCATCCCCGGCCACTCCATCGAGACCTTCCCCGACCAGACCCGCATGGTCGTGGCCGGCGGTCACGAGGTCGGCGTGCACGGCTACTCGCACGAGAACCCGATCGCGATGAGCCGGGACCAGGAGAGCGCGATCCTCGACCACTGCATCGACCTGGTCGAGAAGTACTCCGGCAGCAGGCCGACCGGCTATGTCGCCCCGTGGTGGGAGTTCTCGCCGGTCACCAACGAACTCCTGCTGGAGCGGGGCATCAAGTACGACCACTCGCTCATGCACAACGACTTCACCCCGTACTACGTCCGTGTCGGCGACTCCTGGACGAAGATCGACTACTCCCGCCCGGCGGCCGAGTGGATGAAGCCGCTGGAGCGCGGCCAGGAGACCGACCTGGTGGAGATCCCCGCGAACTGGTACCTCGACGACCTCCCGCCGATGATGTTCGTCAAGGCCAGCCCGAACAGCCACGGCTTCGTCAACCCGCGCCACCTCGAAGAGATGTGGAGGGATCAGTTCGACTGGGTGTACCGCGAATCGGACTACGCGGTCTTCACCATGACCATCCACCCCGACGTCTCGGGCCGGCCGCAGAGCCTGCTCATGCACGAGCGGCTCATCGAGTACATCAACGGCCACGAGGGTGTGCGCTGGGTCACCTTCGACGAGATCGCCGACGACTTCAAGGCCCGCTCACCCCGATAACGGCCCCGCGCCGTTCATGCCGGTCCGGCGATGACGCACGCGCGAACACCCCCCAATCTCTTTCTCCGAAAGGGCATCTCCATGACAACGACCTCTTCGGGCGTCCCGGAAACCGGCACCCGGCCCTTGCCTCGCGTCGGGGTACGGCAGACGCGCAAGGCCACGGTGATCGCGCTGTTCGCCTGGATCTTCGCGGTCTACGACTACATCATGTTCGGCACGTTGCTGCCGGAGATCTCCGGCCAGTTCAAGTGGCCCCAGGCGGAGGCGTCCCTGATCTCCACGCTGATCTCGGTGGGGACCGCGGTCGTCGTCCTCGGGGTGGGCCCGCTGGTCGACCGGCTAGGCCGCCGGAAAGGCATGATCCTCACCGTGTCGGGCACGGCGCTGGCCTCCGCGGTGTCGGCCGCCACGATGAACGCCGCCTACCTGGTCGGCGTACGGTCCATCGGCGGGCTCGGACTCGCCGAGCAGTCGGTCAACGCGACGTACCTCAACGAGATCTACGCCGTCACCGAGGACGAGAAGATCAAGAAGCGCCGCGGGCTGATCTACAGCCTGGTCCAGGGCGGCTGGCCGCTCGGCGTACTGCTGGCCGCGGCGTTCATCGCCGTCTTCCTTCCGCTGGTCGGCTGGCGGGGCTGCTTCCTGCTGGCGACGTTCCCCGCCATCGTGATCGCGCTCCTGCGGCGCGGCCTGCGTGAGACGCCCCAGTTCGAGCTGCAGCAGAAGATCGACCGGATGCGTAAGGAGGGCCGTGCGGAGGAGGCGGCCGGTCTCGCCCGCGAGTACGGCGTGTCCGAGAGCCAGGCGGCGCCGTTCAAGGAGATCTTCCGCGGGTCCGCGCTGCGCAACACGCTCGTCCTGGGGTTCGCCTGGTTCGTGAACTGGTTCGGCATCCAGGTGTTCAGCGTGCTCGGCACGACGGTGCTCACCCAGGGCAAGCATGTCGGCTTCACCAACTCGCTGCTGATGTTCATCGTGATCAACGCGGTCGGCTACCTCGGGTACGTCTTCCACGGCTGGGCCGGTGACCGGTTCGGCCGGCGCAACGTGATCGCGTTCGGCTGGATGGCGTCCGGCGTCATCTTCGCGCTCATGCTCCTCGTCGCCAGCGGCACCGTCGCCGTGGTCGCGCTCTACTCGCTGGGCATGTTCTTCCTGGTGGGGCCGTACTCGGCGATGCTGTTCTACATGGGTGAGTGCTACGACACCCGCTGCCGGGCCACGGGCACCTCGTTCATCAACGCGATCAGCCAGCCGGGCGCCATCGCGGCCGGTGCGATCATCACGGCGATGCTCGTCGCGGGCTCGGACTGGAACCAGGGCGCTCTGCTGGTCGGCGCGCTGGGCACGTTCCTGTCGGGATTCGTGATGTTCGGTGCGCGGAAGGTGCCCGCGCTGTGACTCCCCTCGACACCGACGGGCGGGTCGCCGTCATCACCGGCGCCGCCAGCGGCATCGGCCGTGCGCTGGCCGTGTCGTACGCCGCCCACGGCGTCCATACGGTCATCGGCACCTACCCCGGCGACCCGCACAACCCCGCCGAGACCCTCAAGCAGGTCGAACAGGCCGGCGGCGCGGGCGTGGTGCACGAGGTCGACGTACGGGACGCCGCGCAGGTCGAGGCGTTCGCCCAGCGCGCGCTCGACGAGTGGGGCCGCCTCGACATCGCGGTGGCCAACGCGGGAGTGCTGCGCCGGGCCCCGCTGGCGGAGCTCACCGACGCGGCCTGGGATGACATGCTGCAGGTCGACCTGACCGGCGTGCTGCGTACCCTGCGCTCCGCGGCGGCCCGGATGAGCGGCGCCGGCGCGATGGTGGCGGTGTCCTCCATCGCGGGCGGCGTGTACGGCTGGGGCGAGCACGCCCACTACGCCGCCGCCAAAGCCGGGGTGCTCGGGCTGTGCCGGAGCCTCGCGGTGGAACTCGCCCCCCGGCAGATCCGGGTCAACTCCGTGATCCCCGGCCTCATCGTCACCCCGCAGTCGTCCGACCCGGTGAACTCGCTCGGCCCCGACGGCCTGGCCCGCGCCGGGCAGGACATCCCGTGGGGCCGGGTGGGCCGGCCGGAGGAGGTCGCCTCCGTCATCAGGTTCCTCACCTCGGCCGACGCCGGCTACATCACCGGCCAGAACATCGTCGTCGACGGCGGGCTCACCGTCCGCATGCCCGCCTGAGGAGGAACCCATGCCTGCCCTGGAACACCGGACCGCCCTGGTCACCGGCGGCGCGAGCGGCATCGGCCGCGCGATCGCCGAGGCGTACCTCCGCGAGGGCGCCGAGGTCGTCCTCGCCGACCTGGACGCCTCTGCCACGGCCACCGTTATAGGGGCGGCCGGGCACGTGGCCGTCGACGTCAGCGATCCCGGCTCCGTCGCCGAGGCCGTCTCCACCGTGATGGACCGGTTCGGCCGGATCGACATCCTGGTCAACTCCGCCGGCATCCTCACCGAGGCGCCGCTGATGGAGATGGACCCGCGGGTGTGGTCGGAGACGATCGCGGTCGACCTCACCGGGGTCTTCCTCTGCTGCCGGTACGTCGTGCCGCACATGGTCGAGCGGCGCTGGGGGCGGGTGATCAACATCGCCTCCCAGCTCGGCATCAAGGGCGGCCGCTCGCTCAGCCACTACGCGGCGGCCAAGGCCGGGGTCATCGGGCTCACCAAGTCGCTCGCGCTCGAGGTCGCCGAGCACAACGTGCTGGTGAACGCGATCGCGCCCGGCCCGGTCGAGACCCCGATGGTCGCCGGGATCACCGACGAGTGGAAGGCCGCCAAACGCGCGGAACTGCCCCTGGGCCGCTTCGGCCGCCCGGAGGAGATCGCACCCACAGCGGTCCTACTCGCCAGCGACCCCGGCGGCAACCTCTACGTCGGCCAGACCCTCGGCCCCAACTCGGGCGACGTCATGCCGTGATCTTTGTGGAAAGAGGCGATGGCTGATGTGCGGCGCGTGCGGTGAGCGCGGCGATGCCGACTGGGCGCGGCCCTGGGTCGCCGGGCCGGGCGCCCGTGCGGCGGTGGCTCGCGCGGTGACCCAGGTGCGGCCGTCGCCCGGGGTGCGGGTCTTGCCCTCCGTCGGCGGCTGGCTCGTCGTCCGGCCCACCGGCGGCACCGTGGTCTGCGCCACCCTTGGCGAGCTGGTCGGCGCGGTGCGTTCCGCGTCGTCGGGCTCGGTCACCGGGCCGGACGCGAGCCGTCCCTCGGATGGCGAGGCGCGCGCCGCGTCGTCCGGCTCGACCACCTGGCTCGACCCGGCGCGCCCCTCAGGGCGGCTGTCGGCCCCGGCGCCGGACGGTCGTACGGGGGTCGTTCTGCGCGTCGACCCTCTTGCGCCGCCGCGTGCCGCCCTCGGTGAGGGGTCCGAGGTGGTGGTGCCGAACGAGGTGGCGGCACTCGCCGTGCTTGCCGAACTCGCCACGCCGGTGTGGCTGCGACGCCTCTACCTGGCGCGGATCGAGGGCGTGAGCGCGTTGTGGGGCCGGCCGGTGGACTCCCAGGCCGTACCGTCGCCCGGATCCGCCGCCGACGCCGTCGTCAGGCTCGAATGGGAGCGCCAGGCGGGACGGTTCGACGACACGGCCTTCGCCCTGAGCTGCCCGCTCGACGACGACGCGGCGCTGCTCGACGTGGAGATCCGCGCCGGCCACGTCGTCCGCGCCCGCACAATACATCCGTACGAGATCACCGGTTCAGCAGCGTGCTGAGCCGAGGGGCGTAGGTGGCGTGGAAGACCAGGGAGGCGGCGCCGATCGCGGCGGCGTCGACGGCGATGGGGGAGAGCTCGACCTGGACCGTGTGCAGGCGGCGGGCCAGGGGCCGGGTGGCCACGGCCGCGGCCACCACGCGGTGGTAGACGTTCGCGACCTCGTGCATGGCGGGCCCGCCCAGCACCACCAGGTCGATGTCGAGCATGTTGACGATGCTCACGGCGGCATCGGCGAGCCGGGCCGCGACCTGGCCGATGACCGCACCGGCCAGGGGATCCCCGGCCGCGGCCGCCGCGCAGATCGCCGCGTGGTCGAGCTTTGCGGCGGTCAGCGTGCTCTCGGCGCCCCCGGCCAGGCGCGCCCGTACGGTCTCTTCGATCGCGCTCGGGCAGCAGACCGCCTCGACGCAGCCGCGGTTGCCGCAGTAGCAGTCGGGACCATCCGGCGCCACCGTGATGTGGCCGAACTCGCCGGCGTTGAGGGAACGTCCGCGATAGATCTGGTTGTCCAGGAACAGCCCGCCACCGATGCCGGTCCCCAGATACAGGTAGGCGAAGCTCGGCGCGGCACGGGCCACACCGGCCCAGCGCTCGCCGATCGCCGCCGCCGTGGCGTCGTTGTCGGCGGTCACCGGGAACCCGGCGTACTCCTCCAGCAGGCCCTTGATGGGCACGTGATCCCATCCGGTCAGGCGCGGCGGAACGTTGATGATGCCGTCGGCGTCGAGCGGGCCGGGGCAGGCCAGGCCGATGCCCAACACCTTGCGGTCGGGCACGTCCGCCTCGCGCAGCATCCTGCGGGCCGTGCGGGCCATCTGGCGGATGACCGCGTCGGGCGCCGGCCCGGGGCGTACGGCGGCGTGGAGCTTGGCGACCGGCTGGCCCGCGAGGTCGGCCAGCACGTACGAGATCTCGCCCGGATCGAAGTGGATGCCGACGGCGTATCCGGCGGTCGGATCCACCCGCAGGATCGTCCGCGGTTTGCCGCCCCGGGACGGGAGCGAACCGTCCTCGATGACGAGACCTTCCTCCAGGAGCCGGCGCACGATGACGGAGACGGTCTGCGCGGTGAGCCCGGCCCGCCCGGCGATCTGGACGCGGCTGATGCCGTCCGAAACCTGGATCGCCTCCAGCACGACAGCGCGATTGAAATGACCCACTTTAGGAAGATTTGTCCCCATTTGCATGTATGGCTCCCGGTGTCTTCGGGCCTTCCATCGTTGACTTAATAAATCAAAAAGACTTACCTTCTCGTCAACCCAGTTAACGCGTTCGGGGATCGGCGAGATAGGAGTCCGATGAGACGAGCGATGGTGGCCTCGATCCTGACAGTCGCGGTGGCCGCAACGGCCGGCGCGTGCGGTGCGGACACGCAGGAGAAAAGCAGTGGGGCCAAGGAGATCGAGGTCCTCTACCGGGTGGAACCCTCCTGGCCGCACCTGGAGAAGATGCTCAAACAAGCCAAGTCCCAGTTCGAGGCCGCGCACAAGGGCGTGACGATCAAGCTGACCGCGGTCCAGGGCACCAACGAGGTGTACTACACCAAGCTCGCCCTGCTGAACCGTTCGGCCGAATCGGCTCCGGACGTGTACCTCCACGACACGTTCCAGGTCAACGCCGACGTCGCCGCCGGCAAGCTCGCTCCACTCGACGACTACCTGAAGACCTGGCCCGACTGGGCCACTCAGTACCCCGACTCGGTCAAGCAGGCCGCCAAGGGCCCCGACGGCAAGATCTACGGCGTCCCGATCAGCACCGACACCCGAGGGCTCTGGTACAACAAGGACGTCTTCGCCAAGGCCGGCGTCCAGACGCCGTGGGAGCCCAAGACCTGGGCGGACGTGCTGACCGCGGCCCGCGCCATCAAGCAGAAGGTCCCGGGCGTCGTCCCCTTCAGCATGTACTCCACCAAGCCGCACGGCGAGGCCGCCACCATGCAGGGCTTCGAGATGCTGCTGTACGGCACCCCCGGCGGCACGCTCTACGACGACACCCAGAAGAAGTGGGTGGCCTCCGGCAAGGGTTTCACCGACTCGCTCGGCTTCATCAACACGATCTACCGCGAGAACCTCGGCCCGAAGCAGGCCGACGCGTTCAACCCCAAGCTGGGGGAGAAGGTCGGCCAAGACTGGTTCCCCAGCGGCAAGCTCGGCATCGACCTCGACGGAGCCTGGATGGCGGCCGCCTGGAAGCCGACCAGCACCAAACCGTGGCCGCAGTGGACCGAGAAGATGGGCTGGGCCCCCATGCCGACCCAGAACGGCGAGGCACCCGGCGCGGTCAGCATGTCGGGCGGCTGGGTCATGGCGATGAGCTCGTACGCCAAGGACAAGAAGGACGCGTGGGACTTCATCTCCACGGCGACCAACAAGGAGAACACGCTGCTGTACTCCGTCGGCACGGGTGACCTCGCCCCCCGCAAGGACGTGGCCGCCGACCCGAAGTACTCCGCTGACAACCCGAGCGTGAAGTTCTGGACCGACCTGGCCTCGGTCACCCACTACCGCCCGGCGTACGAGGTCTACCCGAAGGTCTCGGCCGAGGTGCAGAAGGTCATGGAGGCGATGACGACCGGCTCCAAGGCGCCGGACGCGGCGGCCAAGGACTACGCCGACGCGCTGCCCGGCGTCGTCGGCGGCCCCGACAAGGTGATCTCCGGCTCATGACCGTCACGTCCGTGACGCCGCCACGGCTGGCCGGCTCCCCCGAGGAGGGGGAGTCGCGCCGGCGGGCCCGGCGCACGCTGCGCTGGCTGCTGCCGCTCGGGCCGGCCCTGATCCTGTTCGTGATCTTCATGGTCGGGCCCATCCTGTGGAGCGTCTACATCGCCTTCACCAACGAGACCCTGACCGGCGCCGCGTCGGTGAACTCGCGGTTCATCGGCGTGGACAACTTCGTCAAGATGTTCGGCGACGAGGACTTCCGCAACTCGCTCCTGCTGACCTTCGTCTTCGTGATCGGCTCGGCCGTCATCGGGCAGAACACCCTCGGCCTGATCATCGCGCTGCTCCAGCGGGGACGAGGGAGGGTGGTCAGGAGCGTGGTCAACGGTGTCGTCATCGCGGCCTGGGTGGTGCCCGAGGTGGTCGCGGCGGCGTGCTGGTACTCCTTCCTGGCCGAGGAGGGCACGCTCAACGAGGCGCTCGGCGCCCTCGGCCTCTCCCAGGACTGGCTCTTCACCGCGCCGATGATCGCGATCATCCTGGCCAACGTGTGGCGCGGCACCGCGTTCTCCATGCTCGTCTACTCGGCCGCGCTCTCGGACGTGCCGGGAGAGCTGCTGGAGGCGGCGGCGGTGGACGGGGCGAGCACCTGGCGGCGGCTGGTGCACATCACCCTGCCGCTGATCCGCCGCTCGATCCTGTCGAACCTCATGCTGATCACGCTGCAGACCCTGGCCAGCTTCGGCCTGATCTACGCCCTCACCGGCGGTGGTCCGGGCACGGCCAGCCAGACCACCCCGCTCTACATGTACGAGCAGGCGTTCCGCTACTTCGAGATCGGCTACGGCAGCGCGATGGCGCTGGTGATGCTCGCCATCGGCGCGGCGTTCTCCCTCGTGTACCTGCGACTGATCAAGGTGGACACCTGATGACGCGCGCAGCCGCCCGTGGCGCGGCACTCATCTCGCTCGCGGTGATCGCGCTGGCCTTCCTCGGCCCGTTCCTGTGGATGGTCCTCGCCTCGCTGCAACCCGACGCCAACCTCGCCGCCCAGCCGACCTTTCACTTCTCGGTCAAGAACTTCAGCGCGGTGCTGACCTGGGAGACCGTCTACCACCCGATCATCAACTCGATCCTCATCTCCGGCAGCACCGCGATCCTCACCGTGATCGTCGCCGGGCTCGCGGCCTACCCGCTCTCCCGCTACACCCTGCGTTTCAAGCGGCCTTTCATGCTGACGCTGTTGTTCACCACGGGCCTGCCGGTCACGGCGATCATGGTGCCGGTCTACTCGATGTTCTTCCGGTTCAACTTGTACGGGTCGGTGCCGGCCATGGTGCTGTTCCTGGCCGCCAGCTCGCTGCCGTTCTCCATCTGGATGATGAAGAATTTCATGGACGGCGTGCCGGTGAGTCTGGAGGAGTCCGCCTGGGTCGACGGGGCCGGCTGGGTGCAGTCGCTGCTCAAGATCGTCGGGCCGTTGATGGCGCCCGGTGTGGCCGTCGTCGCCATCTTCGTCTTCGTCGGCCAGTGGGGGAACTTCTTCGCCCCGTTCGTCCTGCTCGACACGCCGGAGAAGCAGCCGGCGGCGGTGACCATCTACACCTTCCTCTCGCAGTACGGGCAGACCGCCTACGGTGAGCTGGCCGCCTTCTCGATCATCTACACGGCCCCGGCCGTGGTCCTCTACGTCGCCGTGAACAAGTACCTCGCCGGTTCCTTCAGTTTCGCCGGATCAGTGAAAGGCTGAGCGCCGCTCCCAGTACGCGGAGGTGACCTGGGTGTGCAGCGGGAACGCCAGCTCCCGCGGCCCGTCTATGAGCAACCACTCCATGGTCTCGGCCGTCGGCACGACCGGCGGCAGGGCGGCCGAGATGGTCCGTGGTGCCAGCCCGAAGACCAGCAGGGTGCCGTCGGGAGCGCTGTGCACGTCGAACAGCCGGACCCGCTCCGCGTCGACGACGACGGCCGTCTCCTCGTACAGCTCCCTGGCGGCGGCCTGCTGCCAGGTCTCGCCCACGTCGATGAACCCACCGGGCAGGGCGAGCTCGCCCCGGTGCGGCTCGATGCCGCGGCGGACCACCAGCAGGCCGTCGTCGACCGGCAGCAGCAGCACCGCGACCGGCAGCGGGTTGAGGTAGGCGGTGTTGCCGCAGCCGGCGCAGGTGCGCGGCCAGGGCTGGTCCGGGGCGTACGCGGTGCCGCAGAAGGAGCAGTGCGAGTTCCTGATCACCATGCTGTGAGACTAGCGATGCCGGTTGACGGCCTTCACGACGAGCTTGGCCGTCCGGTCGGCGGTGGTGAACCCCGGCTGCCGGCCGGTGTGGTAGATGATCACCCAGACGTTCGACAGGCGGAACGAGATCTGGGTCCGGTAGATCGTCCCCCCGATGTCCTCGCCCCGGGTGTAGCTGAACGCCTCGTCCCCGATCTTCGGCCCGTTGCGGACCTTGGTCCCCGGGTTGCGCTTCGGCTCCTCCTTCATGGTCTTGACCGTGTACCCGTGGGCGATGTGCGCGGTCGAGGCATCCGCCAGGCGGTTCGCCGTGACGCTCACGAACGCGCCGTTGTCGGGCCTGGTCCACATACAGGCGGAAGCGGTCTGGTACTGGCGCTTCACCTCACCGCCGAGCAGCGAGCGCGCCTGGGCGTTGGTCAGCAGGCCGCACGCCTCGAAGTCACGCGCGAACAGCGCCTTGGCGGCCCCCGTCGAGCCGGACGTCGGGGCCGGGGAGGAGGTGCCGATCGTCTCGGTGATCGTGGTGGTGAAGTTCGGCAGGACCCGCACCAAGACCACCACCCCTGCGGCGATGCTCAGCACGACCGCCAGCACGGCAGCGCCGCCCAGGATGAGGGGGATGCGGCTGCGCCTGGGCACAGCGACGGCCTGGGTCCCCTCGCGGGGCAGGGCCGGGTCGGTGCTGGGGGCGCCCTGGGCGATGGCGTTCAGCCAGTCGGCCGCCTGGCTGGGGGCGCAGCGCCGTACCGGATCCTTCTCCAGGATCGCGGCGAGCACGGGGCCGAGCGGCCCGGCCAGCCGGGCGGGGGCGGGCTCCTGCATCAGGACGGCCGCCATCACGGCGGCCGCGTTGGCGCGGGCGAACGGCGGGCCGCCCTCCACCGCCGTGAACAGCGTGGCGCCGAGCGACCACAGGTCGGAAAGGGGGCCGTCCGCCTCGCCGCGCAGCCGCTCCGGGGCGATGTAGCCGGGCGAGCCGGTGAGCAGGCCGGTCTGGGTGAGCGCGACGTCCCCGGCGACGGTCGCGATCCCGAAGTCGGTCAGCAGCACCCGCCCGTCATTGGTGAGCATGACGTTGGCGGGTTTGACGTCCCGGTGCAGGATGCCCGACGCATGCGCGGCCCCGAGTGCGTCGAGCATCCGCAGGCCGATCCAGGCGACCTGCTGCGGCGGCAGCGGGCCGTCGTCGCGGACGACCCGGTCGAGAGAACGGCCATGAACCAGTTCCATGACGATCCACGGCCGGCCGCCGTCGAGGACGACGTCGTGCACGGTGACGATCGACGGGTGGGAACGCAGCCGCGCCGCGGCCCGAGCCTCGCGCAGCGTGCGTTCGGCCAGGGCGCTCCGGGACGCCTCGTCGAGATCCGGTGGCAGCCGGACCTCCTTGATGGCCACCTCCTGCCGGAGCAGCTCATCCACCGCCCGCCAGACGATGCCCATGCCGCCCTGTCCGAGGGGGGACAGCAGCCGGTAGCGGTCCGCGAGCAGCGTCACCGGACCGCCACGTCCTGACGTGTTCTCGGTCCCGGGGTCGCCCACTGCTTCCTCCGATATCGGGCCTATATGGACAGGAGCGATATTAGGGGTCGATGGTGCCGCGTGGGCGCTTACTGCGGCGCTGCCGTCCTCAAAAGGGCCTCCGCTTCGCTCCGGGCGTTCTTTCTCCCACCCCTTACCCGATTCGGTGGTTGGCCGTCTGATGCCCACCCGCCCACAGCGGCCCTCCGCTTCGCTCCGGACGTCCTCCCAGGCGGGCTGACGCCCGCCCCCTGAAGGACCTCGCTACGCTCGGACCGCCTTCCAAGAACGCTTCGCCCGGTCGGCTGGTTGGAGAGGTCCGACCTCGGCGGCAACTCATCGAAACCGGCACCAGCTCAGCCTGTATCCCCGAGAGTTACCCTTATTGCCCTCTGCGTCCTGACGCCGGCGAAGCCCAGGACGAACAATTGGCCGGGTCGTGCCATTCGCCGTGCTCCAAGCGCATGGCTACCGCCTGATCGATAACGAGACTCTGCGGAACCGCGCCACAGGGGGTCTCCGCCCATCGTCATGGATCTCGTGAACGCCTACGAGGGCAAGACCTTCGACACGCTCCGAGAGAGCGTGTGAACCACCTAGAGCCCCCGTCCATGGATGGGGGCATCTCCATGCCCGCAGTCCAGCCAGGCGAGCCAGGCCGGGTTTCCTGTTCTTTCAACTCGCACAGCTTGACCCCCCCTCGTGTGCCCCCAAGCATGGGAGCAACAACGGGAGAGGGGCAGATATGGCACGCGTCCGGCTCATCAGGCTCGACGACGGGAAAGGCTGCGACGAGGGCACCTGTCCTGCCATCTATCGAACTGACCGGGGAACGATGGCGATACAGGGAGCCAAGTTCCTAGATGAGCACGGCCTGCAAGTACCCGACCACGAAACCCTCGTGGAGATTCCCGAAGAACTGTTCTGGAAGGTTGCTCGTGATTTCTCCTGAGGAATTCGGCAAACTCTTCGAGACGTTCGACCGCGAAGCGTTTCGGCTAGAAACGCTCGACTACTACGACGCGGCAGGAACGCGAACAGGTCTACCGGCCTTTCTGGCCGGAGAAGACGAACCCGAGCAGTTCAAGAATTCCCCGTGGGTGACAACCGTGCGCAACGCCGTTCAGGCTGGAAAGCGCATGTACCGCGTGCATGTGGTCGCCACGCCGCTCACTGACTATCTGCGGTTCGAGTTCGCATGGGGTTATCATCGAAACGCCGCAGCCGGGGAAGAATTCTTCATTCTGGACCTCGCCGAGCACGATGTGCCCGGACTTCCTGATCACGACTTCTGGTTGTTCGATGAGCGGAAAACAGTCCGCATGGGATACGACAGCCAAGGGGCATACACCGGGGCAGACGTATTGCCCGAGAGCCAGACTTCGGAGTACATCCGATATCGGGACATAGCTCTAAAGCACGCTGAGCCGCTCGCAAGCTTTTGGGAGCGTCACAGCTGAACAAAGAAGACCTGTCGGCGGCACTCCGGGAACTGCGAGAAACCAGCGGCATGCCCGCTAAAGCGGTTGCCCGGAGTGCTGCCATGTCCCCATCCAAGCTAAGCAAGATCGAGAATGGACACCTCGCACCGTCACTCACCGATGTAGAGGGCATCCTGACCGCCCTTCAAGTCCCGGCAGAGGTCAAGGCCGGGTTCATCCAAGCCGCCCGCCTCGCGGCGACAGAAGCCACGGCATGGCGCCTGTACCGGCGCATGGGACCGCACAAAAAGCAGATGCAGATTCAAGCAGTCGAGGCGCAGACGACGATCCTGCGGCTATTTCAGTGCTCCGCGATCCCCGGTCTGCTCCAAACGCCTGAATACGTTCGAGCGGTCGTCGGACGACGCAATCACACTCCAGAGGAGACAACTCGAACCGTAGGTGCGCGCCTGGAGCGCCAAAGTGCACTATACGACTCGGGCAGGTCGTTCCATTTCCTCATCACGGAGTCAGTTCTCCGATGGCGTTTCCTGCCTCCGGTGATGATGGCCGGACAACTAGATAGGCTAGTTTCTATCTCTCGGCTGGCCAACGTCCAAATTGGCGTAGTGCCGCTGTCGGCATCACAGGCCGATTTGCCAGGAACGCCATTCTGCATCTTTGATGAACGGCTAGCGACTGTTGAGACACCTCACGCCGAGATCGTCACGACCGATCCCCGCGACATAGGAACATATATCGCCAAGTTCCACGGCTTCACTCGCGTAGCTATGCACGACGACGAGATGCGGGCTTTCGTTGAGTGCGTCCGGGACGAACTGTTGCCGGAACAAGAAATGCCCTAGGCCCTATAGCTGGACTTTCATACGGTCAAGGGCATGGCCGTCACTCACACAACCGCATCAGCCGAAGACATGTTGGGGGAGCCGATCCGGGAGGCGGAGGCGGCAGCGCAGAATGCCGCCCTTGATCAGGTTCTTAAGCATCTGACGGTCGAAGGTGTGAACGCGCAACTGGTCAAGCGGCTGGTGATCGAGTGTGGGGCGCATCCTGGCCCGTTTATCGAAAAGCTTCGGTATCCGCCTCAGCTCGTCATCTACGCCGATGCCGGTTGGCGGGTTGCCACGGTCACCATTGGGGTTCGCTCGGGCGCCTACATGGTCGAGCTGGCGCGCGGGGGACCGGACAACGTGCTGCGGGCCGACCGGGTGGAGGTCGTATCGGCGTCGGAGCCGGGCCGCGTTGCTCTGCTGGTCGCGCAGAACGCGGGGGAAGCCGCATGACCGGAGCCAAGGTAAGCGAGACGGCGTTCCGCTACCCGTACGTGATCGGGTGGACAGGCGAGACTCAGAACCTTCCGCTGAAGTGGGTGCCGCACCGTGGCGGGCGGCGGCTGAGTTACGTCGTGTCGCACCGCGACGACTTCCGCAACGATGTGCTTCGGCTGCGGCAGGGCCAGACTCGTGCTGGGCGGCCGGACTTCAGGACGGTCAACACGCTGCGGCAGTGGCGTGCCATGGAAAAGCGGTTGTGCCAGGTATGCGCCCGCTCTGCTGTGGATCGGGCCATGGGGCGGATCTGGTGGCTGCTGTCCTCCGGTTATGGCGGTGATGGCGACGGCTACACCAATGCGCCGCCGACATGCCCGGCCTGCATCCCGGAAGCGATCTCCCAGTGTTCGCACCTGCGGCGCAACGCGGCCGTCTTCACCGTGGGCGACTGCTCACCGTACGGGGTGCGGGCAGATGTGTTTGTTCCTAACCTGCCACCAGTGGTTCCGTTCGAGCGCAACGCCGTCCTCAGATTCGATGACTACAACATGCATCACGTGCTCGCCCGTGAGCTGTTGATGCGGCTACAGGACGTGCGGCCGGCCGTGACAGAGCGGAGGGTGAACTGATCACCTTTCCGCCGCGTCAGCGCCGGCCGCACTCACTACGTTCGCCCTCCGGGTGACTTACGGTCATGCCGCTCGCCACCATGTGAAGGCCGTATCACCGGGGGCGTACCCAGCTTCGCCCGCCGAGCCCAAGTTCGTCCGTTCGAGTGTTCCCTTGTGCGGCCAGTCCTGATCTTCTGGGTGTGGCGGGTTGCTGACGGCCATCTGTTTCTGTCTCAGTCCGTGTCCAGGGCGTACCGCAGGTAGGAATCCGGCTTGGCGAGGAAACGCCGCCAGTGGTCAACCAATTGGAGGCTTTCCCACTCTGCCGGGTGAATGCCGTCCTCGCCCAGTTCGATGATCTGCGCACCCGCAGGCTGGCGAGGATCGGCGAGTGAGTGGCGCAGACGACCTGCCCGCCCTCTCCTGCAACGCGGTTCATGAGAGCGACCAAGCGCAGGCATGACTGGAACGACAGGGCCGCTTCGGGTTCATCCATCAGATACAGCCCCGGCCCCGACACCATGCGTTCGAGCACAGTAAAGAACCCCTCACCATGGGACTGCTCCGCAAGGTCGTCTTCCCAGAATCCATGCATGCCTGACACGTTCTGCCCGAGGTTGAACAGTGTCTCGGCGCGGAAGAAGAATGCGCGCCGCTTGGTACGAGGACCGTGCAGCCTCCGGACGCTCTCCCAGGCGGGCTGACGCCCGCCCCCTGAAGGACCTCGCTACGCTCGGACCGCCTCCCAAGAACGCTTCGCCCAGTCGGCTGATTGGAGCGGACACGGCCCGGTCGTCGTCGACGCTCGTTACGAGGAGGCCAGAGCCGGGACGGACCGCTCGTGGCGGTGAGCGGCCAGGCAGCCTGGCAGCGCACTGCGTGGCCCGGTTCCGCTTCAGCCGTCTGTGGAGACCCTCACCGCTCCGAAGGTGACCGCGGGCCGGTGACGGCGTGGCTGTAAAGCATCGACGTCCAGGCGTTGGTGAGGACGTCGATGAGGGCTTTTTCGTCGTCGAAGGGCGGCACCCCGGCCGCAGCCAGGTAGTAGAGCCGTTCTCCCAGCCAGGTCAGCGAGGCGGCCACGGCGCGCACGTCCATGTCGCCGAGCCGCCGGAGCGCATCGGGGTCGGATCGGATGCGGGCCGCGGCGGCCTCGGTGAACAGGTCCATCTGTTCAAGCCACAGCGCTCGCAGGCCCTCGTCGGAGCCCCAGCTCTCCACGATCGCCATGAGGACTCCCGCGTTGGCGCGCCACAGCCGGGCACCGTCGCTCACGCCGGCCCGGAGCGCGGCGGCTGGGTCGTGCCGCCCGTCGATCCAGGGCTCTGCCGCCTGCTGTCCCTGCGCCACGGCCTCGCGCACCAGCTCGCCGAGCACGGCTTGCTTGCTCGGGAAGTAGAAGTAGAAGCTGGCCCGGGAGACCTCGGCGGCCGTCAGGATGTCGGCCACGCTCAGGGCATCGAATCGGCGCTCCCGCAGCAGCTCGCGCGTTGCCGACAGGATGCGCTCCCGCAGCTCGGCGGAGGCCGGCGCCGCGCCGGATCGGCGGGCGGAGCGCGCGGTGCGCTTGGAAGACATGCGCCCAGCATAACGATGGCCTGTACGGACGAAATGTATAGACGATATGTCCATACAGTATGTATGGTCATCGACTATGACTCAGATAGCGATCCACCTGGTCGTCACCGACCCGGACCAGGCCGCCACCTGGTACACCAAGGCTCTGGGCGCGCGGGAGACGAACCGCATCACGCTTCCCGGCGGCCGCACGCTGACCGTCGACCTCCTGCTCGGCGACACCGTCCTGGCGGTGGCCGGGGAGATGCCCGCGTTGGGCATGCGTTCACCGGCCACCCTCGGCGGCACCTCCGCCGCCCTTCACGTACCGGTACCTGACGCTGACGCGGCCTGGGCGCGTGCGCTGGAGGCATGAGGTACCGCACTCTGGGCGCGAGCGGCCTGCGGGTCTCCGATCTGATCCTGGGCGCCATGACCTTCGGCGAGCAGGGCGGGGTCGGCGCGCCGCTGCCGGAGTGCCGGCAGATGCTCGACCTGTACGCCGAGGCCGGCGGCAACATGATCGACACCGCCGTCAACTATCGTGACGGGGCCAGCGAGCAGATACTCGGCGAGCTGCTGGAGGGTCGGCGAGAGTCGTTCGTGCTCGGCACGAAGTACACCGTGTCGCGTGACCGCGCCGACCCCAACGCCGCGGGGAACCACCGCAAGAACCTGCGGGCGTCGCTGGAGACCAGCCTGCGCCGGCTGCGCACTGACTACGTGGACGTGTACTGGGTGCACATGTGGGACCGTGACACGCCGATCGAGGAGACCATGCGCGCGCTGGACGACGCGGTCCGGGCCGGCAAGGTGTTGTACGCGGGGATCTCCGACGCCCCCGCCTGGGTCGTGTCCCGCGCCAACACGCTGGCGGAGTGGCACGGCTGGAGTCCGTTCATCGGCCTCCAGGTGCCCTACAGCCTGCTCCAGCGCGACGTCGAACGCGAGCTGCTGCCCATGGCCGAGTCGCTCGGGGTGGGCGTCACCGCCTGGAGCCCGCTGGCCGGCGGGGTGCTGTCCGGCAAGTACACCCGACCTGGCGGCCCCGCGGCCGGTGGTCGGCTGACCGCCGAATCGCTCTCACCCAGGGACCACGCCGTCGCCCGGGTCGTGCAGGACGTCGCCGACGACCTCGGCGCCACGCCCTCGCAGGTGGCGATCGCATGGACGACGAGCCGCTCGAACGCGGTCCACCCCATCGTCGGGGCGCGCCGCGCCGACCAGCTCCGCGACAACCTCGCCGCGGTCGACCTCACCCTGCCGCCCGAGAGCATCGCCCGCCTGGAAGAGGCCACCGGCTTCGCACTCGGATTCCCAGGCGACTTCATCGCCCAGACCTCCCCGTGGGTCTTCGGCTCGGCGCTCGTCGGCCCGCGTTGACGACCGTTCTCCGGTTCAGGAGCCGTACGGTCGCCTGGGCCGGGGCAGCTGCCGATGGACTGCGCCGATGTCCGTCGAACCCCGGTTCTTGCCGCTCGACGGTCATAGTGTGGCTGCAAGCGCGGGTGGGGAGGATGATCCGGTGCGACGACGCAGTTTGCTGATCGGAGCCGGCCTCGCGGTGCCCGCCGCCCTGCTGGCCAAAGTCGAGGAGGCGCTGGCGGTGTTGCCTGCGCCCAAGGCCGCGGCCTCCGCCAGTGAGGTGGCGAGCCTGCTGGGCCAGGCCCGGTTGCGATTCGACACCGGAGACTTGACCGCCTTTCTGCGCGGTCTGCCCGGCCTGCTTTCGGCGGGGCACGATGTGCTGGATCGCGCGCCGAGCGACGAACGCCACCTCGCCCTGCTGGCAGGCTGCTACGACCTGGCGTCCGAGGCGTTGCAGAAGGTCGGCCGTCTGCAGGCCAGCCGCATCACCGCCGATCGGGGCGCCACCTACGCCACCCTGTCCGGCGACCCGGTCGCCCAGGCGATGGCCGCCCGGTCCTGCGGCATCGTGCTGCGCCACCAGGGCCACAGGGAGCTCGCCGAACAGGTTACGTACGCGGCGGCCACCCGGCTCGACAACAGCGGTCTGCGCACGGCCGCCGCGGCGAACACGCTGGCGCAGATCTTGTGAACCTCGGCCTACAACGCCGCCCAGGCCGGCGACCGCGACCGGGCCATCGAGCTGATCGCGGAAGCCGCCCGTGCCGCACGGACCGTGTCGCACGAGTTGCCCGCCGCGAACCGGTTCGCCGTCACCCCGGCCCAGGTCGCTCTGTACCGAGTGGGTGTGCATTGGGCACTCGGCGAGCCCGGAGCCGCGATGCGCGCCGGGCAGGGCCTGCACCCTGCCCAGTTCCCAACCCCTGAACGGCGGGCGCGGCTGTTCACCGACCTGGCCCGTGTCTGGGCGCAGGCCGACAATCCCAGCCGGGCCATCGGCGCTCTACTGGCCGCACACGGGCACGCCCGCGCCGAGGTGCGCGACCGCGCCAGTATCCGCGGCCTGGCCATCGAACTGGTACGCCATCATCCG
Source organism: Nonomuraea sp. NEAU-A123 (assembly GCF_018603905.1). Lineage (GTDB taxonomy): Bacteria > Actinomycetota > Actinomycetes > Streptosporangiales > Streptosporangiaceae > Nonomuraea. The sequence goes on along the minus strand of NZ_JAHFZZ010000008.1, from coordinate 23,781 downwards.
ACCAGTACGGGCGCGGACCGGCTCGCCCTGGTGCTGGCCGGAACCTGAGCCGTTCGCCCCCACCACCACCACCGCCGACCCCTGCCGCGCCGCTGGGAGGAGCGGGTCAAGATGCGGCGCCCGCAGGCGAAGCCGAGGACGAACAATTGGCCGGGATCAGACAGGACGACGCCCGTTAGATGTGCACTTCGCCCCCGTCAACGACCAAGTTGGCGCCGAGGAAGAAGCTGCCCTGGTCGGAAGCGAGGAAAGCCACCACATTGGCGACCTCGTCCGGGCGTCCGATCCGGCCGAGTGGGATGGCTGCGGCGAAATCCGACTTGGTGACGGGCGTGTCCTCCGTCGCGACCACGCCGTCGAGTCCAGGGGTGTCGATGGTGCCCGGGGAGATCGCGTTGACCCGGATGTTCCGGCCCTTGAGCTCGTTGGCCCAGGTCCGGGCGAAGGACCGGATCGCCGCCTTGGAGGCCGCGTACGCGCCGAACGCCGCGACACCGTCACCGGCTCGCACCGAGCTGTTCAGGATCACCGATGCGCCGTCGTTGAGCAGCGGCAGTGCCTTCTGCACCGTGAACAAGGTGCCCCGGACGTTGACGCCGAAGGTCTCGTCGAAGTGCTCCTCGGTGACCTGCTCCAGCGTCGCGAACGACGCGGCGGCGGCGTTAGCGAACAGCACGTCCAGGCCCCGGCCCCGAGCCCGGACCGCGGCATAGAGCCGGTCCAGGTCGGCCAGGTCCGAGATGTCGCCCTGTACGGCGGTCACCGCCGCCGGGCCTATGCGCTCCACCGCCGCGTCAAGGACCGTCTTTCGGCGGCCGGTGATAAAGACGTGCGCGCCTTCGGCCGCCAGCCGTATGGCGGTGGCCAGACCGATCCCGGTTCCGCCGCCGGTGACGACGGCGGTCTTGCCTGCCAACTGTCCCATGCTTTCACCTCAATAGAAATCTGTACCGATCGGTGCTGAAGTGGACGATAGCAGTTCCGCACCGTTCGGTACAGAAGGGGTATGATCGATCACGTGAACACCCAGAGGAAGGCGCCGATCGGCCGGCCACGCGGCTTCGACGTCGAAAAGGCGCTCGACCAGGCCATGCGGGTCTTCTGGGAGCAGGGCTACGAGGGCGCCAGCCTCACCGACCTGACCAACGCCATGGGTATCAGCCGCACCAGCATGTACGCCGCCTTCGGCAGCAAAGAAGACCTGTTTCACCAGGCCCTGCAGCGTTACACCGACGGCCCCGCCGCGTACGTCCCGCGGGCCCTGGAGGAGTCGACGGCGTGGCAGGTGGCCACAGCGTTCCTCAACGGTTCTGTCCGGGCCACCACCAGTCCCGGCTGTCCCGCCGGGTGCCTCGGCGTCCAAGGTTCCCTGGCGGCGGGCGAGGCCGGTCTCAGCGCCCGGGACACGTTGGCAGCCTGGCGCGACAACGGCATCTCGCTCCTACGGGAGCGGTTCCAGCGGGCCGTCGATGAGGGCGACCTGCCGGCGGGGACCGATCCCGGCCTGCTCGCCCGATACCTCATGACCGTGGCCAACGGCATCGCCGTTCAGGCCGCCGGTGGCGCCACCCGCGACGACCTCCACATGGTGGCCGACATGGCCCTACGGCACTGGCCGCGTACCTGATACGAACAACTCCTGGACTCGTTACTTCACCGAGGTTTGCGGGAGCGCGATCAGACCGCGTCCTCGTCGGTCAGCGAAGGCATCGCGCGTGGACGCAGGACCATGAGCGAGCCTTCCAAGGTCGCCACCATGGCAAAGGGAAACCGGTCGCCCCACCTCTTTGGACACCAGCGCCTCCCCGGCCACCGGCATCGACCGCGCGGCACCGGGGGCTATCCGACGGTCTGACGGTGAGGCTGAGGGAGCGTTGGAGAGATCGGTGGGTTGATCACCATTGATGCATGTCGAGGTGTTCCGACGTGGCGGGAAGGAGCCCGGGTGCGGGCAACAGTTGATCAGGCGGTCGAGGCGGTCCGAGTGAGTGGTGCCACGATATCGGACCTGTCCCATCGTCGGCTTCGTCGGGTTCGGGAGTCGGTGCGGGACCTCGCCGCCCTCACCTCACTCGACCTGTCCCTTAACCAGCTCACCGGGCAAGGGCCCGTTTGCTGCAGGGCGTGTTCCAGGAGTGCGCCCCGTCGGCGGACGACCCTCGTGGTGAGTCAGGACCAGTAGTGGTCAGCCGGCCACTTGCCCAACGTGCCTCTACGACCTTCATGCCGTTGACCGGCATCGTTGCTTGACAACCCTAGATAACGATCGCTGATCAGCCCAAACCCCGACCCCGGGCCGCCCGCCCCGGCAAAGCAGGTCAAGCGTCTTTCTGACGTACCCGGAGGACGGCCAGGCCGAGGGCGAGCGCAGCGTACCCGCCCAGTACGGCGAGGCCGGCCCACGGCGCCAGCGGGAAATAGCCCATCTGCGGCGCATAGTAGGCGAGCACCTGCGGATACTCCTGGACGCTCTGCTGGATGGCGAACCCGGCGGCCGGAGTGAGCCGCAGCAGCCACTGCGACACACCCAGAGGCAGACCGGAAACGGTGGCCAAAAGGTAGGGCAGCAGGATCGTCGCGATGGCGACGGTGATCGCCACGGCGGTGCGCCGGAACAACGCGCCCAGGCCCAAGGCGAAGACGGCGGCGGCGGCGAACAGCGCCCCGGTGCCGACGATCACCCGCAGCTCGGTGAGTGAACTCACCGGCAGGGTGTGGTGGCCGTTGGCGCGCAGGATCCGCGTGCAGATCGGCACCGTCACGGCGGCGCTGACCAGTCCGGCGGTGAAGGTGACCAGGCCGATCACGGTGGCCTTGGCCGCCAGCACCCGGCCGCGCCGCGGGCTGGCGAGCAGGCTGGTGCGGATCAGGCCCCGCCGGTATTCGGCGGTGATGAACAGCACCGCCACGACCAGCACCGCGATCAGCCCGGCCAGCGCGCCGATGAGGGTGCGCTCGATGGACTGGCCGTCGCTGCTGGGCGCGATGTCGCCGGTCCCGCTCACGGTGAGCGTGCCGCCGGACTCGACGAGCCCGTTCGCCCGTTGGTAGCGCTCCCAGTCGGTCATTCCGTGGGCTCCCACATCGTCGCGGCTCCACGCGCCACGGGGTACGTCGCCCTGCACGCTGACCTGGTCGAAGACGGCGCTGGTCTGGGTGAAGCGCAGTTGGGTGTTGCTCCCGCCGAGCGAGCCTTGCTCCACTGTCAGGTCGCCCGGTGAGTTGGCGAACAGCCCGATGCGTACGGTGTCCGGCAGCCCGGTCATGTCAGCGGTGCCGACCTTGGTCCACTGCTTGCCGTCGGCCGATTCGTAGCCGGTGACGATGTCGCCGGAGCGGGTCAATCGCAGCCAGCGCGGGAACGTCGCCGAGAGGCCACCCGTGTCGTGGGTGAAGTTGTGCTGCATCCGCACCCCGTGGCCGGCGGTGACCATCACGGCGGCGTACGGCGATCCCTGCTTGGTGTTCTGCTTGATGATCAGCCCGGCCTTCGCCCACGGCACGAGTCCGGGGACGATCTTGTCGTGGTTGGGCGGAGGGTAGGTGATGATGCCGGACATGGAGGTCAGGCGGGCGGTGATGCTGCCGTCGCCGGTCAGTGACCGGTTGACGAAGTAGAACCTGTCGTTCACCGCTTCGCCGTCCGGTCCCAGCGGAGGGGTGGGGCAGGCGACCTCGATCGGACCCTCGCTGCACGAGGAATGGCTGATCGCCGAGAAGCCCAGTCCGAGCAGTACGGTGACCAGTGCCGCGGCCGTCGCGATGAACACCCAGCCGCGGACCGTCCGGAACTTGGTCCATTCGGCGCGCAGAAGTTGCGCGAACCCGTCGCGACCGGCCCGCAAGGGGGAGCGGTACGGGGTGATGGTGCTCATCGCGTGGCCTCCTGCTCGCCGGCGCGGAATTCGACCGTGTCGCGGGTCAGATCCAAATACGCGTCCTCCAGCGTGGCGCGGTGCGCGGTGACCTCGGAGAAGGGCACCGCATCCCGGGTGAGCAGGGCCACGATGTGTTCGGCCGCCAGGCCGGTCACGGTCAGGGTGTCGCGGTCGGTGGCGGCCACGGTGGCACCGGCATGTGCCAGCGCGCTCATCGCCTCCGAACGGGCGGTGGTACGCAGGCTGACCCGGCCGGTGGAGGCGGCGGCGATCAGCTCGGCCACGCTGGTGTCGGCGATCACCCGGCCGCGGCCCACCACCACGAGGTGGCCGGCGGTGTCCTCGAGCTCGCTCATCAGATGGCTGGAGACCAGCACGGCGCGTCCCTCGGCGGCCAGCGACCGCAGGAAACCGCGCATCCAGATGATGCCCTCGGGATCCAGGCCGTTGGACGGCTCATCCAACATCAGCACCGGCGGGTCACCGAGCAGCGCGGCGGCGATGCCGAGCCGCTGCCGCATCCCCAAAGAGAAACCACCCGCCCGGCGCCGGGCCGCCGAACCCAGCCCGACCTGCTCGATCACCTCATCGACCCGCCTGGCACCCCACCCTTGGGAGTGGGCCAGCCACAGCAGATGGTTGCGAGCGGTACGGCTCGGCTGGAGGGCCGAGGCGTCCAGCAGCGCGCCGACGTGATGCAGCGGGTTGCGCAGGCTGGCGTACGGCCGCCCGCTCACTAACGCGCGGCCCGCGTCGGCCGCGTCCAGGCCGAGGATCACCCGCATCGTGGTGGACTTCCCCGCCCCGTTGGGACCGACGAAACCGGTCACCTGCCCCGGCTCCACGGTGAAGGACATCCCGTCCAGCGCCATGGTCTGACCGAACCGCTTACGCAGCCCGGCGACCTCGATGGTTGCTTCCATGCACGGCACACTAGGCAGCGGCACGCCACCGGTCGTCACGCCACCGAGCCATCTTCACCATCGCTGACTCGAGGGACCCGCGGTCCCTCATAAGAGGGATGCCAGTCACTGGCCGAGGCCGGCCTCGCGGGCCTGGATGATGGCTTGGGCGCGGTCGGCGACCTGCAACTTGGTGAAGACATTGGACACGTTGTTGCGCACCGTCTTCGGCGACAGCGACAGGCGCTCGGCGATCACCCGGTTGGACAGGCCGGCCGCGATGAGCGCGAGTATCTCCCGCTCCCGCGCCGTGAGCTGAGGAAACGGCTCCTCGCGTACCGGCCGGGCCGCGGCCAGCCGGGCGAAGTAGCGCGTCACCCGCCCCGCGAGCGCCGGCCCGAAGATCACTTCCCCGCTGGCCACGGCCGTGATCGCCCGCAGGATCTCGGCCTGGTCGGCGCCTTTGAGCAGGTAGCCCCGGGCGCCCGCGAGCATGGCGGCGAACACGCTCTCGTCGTCCTCGTGCATCGTCAGCACCAGTACGTGCGTCTGCGGGCAGGCGGCGACGATCCGTTCGGTGGCCTGTACTCCATCCAGCCGGGGCATCCGCAGGTCCATCACGACGACCTGCGGACGGAGCTCGATGGCCTTCGCGACCGCCTCCTCCCCATCTGCGGCGGTATCCACCACCTCGGCCTGGCCCGTGGAGTCGAGCATCATGCGCAGGCCGTTCCGATACACCGGATGGTCGTCGGCGAGCAGTACACGCGGCGTCATGAAGCGGCCCCAGCGGGCAGAACCGCGTGCACCCGAGTCCCGCCGCCGCGCCGACCCTCGACGGCGCACCGGCCGCCCAGCTCCTCCGCGCGCTCGCGCATGCCGACCAGGCCCACCCCGACGAGGGCGCCCTGGCGGACGCCGCGCCCGTCGTCCGTCACCTCGACCTCCAGCGTGCTCCCGGCCACGGCGACGTGCACGTGGCAGTTGGCCGCGCCGGAGTGCCGGGCGACGTTCGTCAGAGCCTCGCAGACGATCCGGTACGCCGCCACCTCGGTCGCGGCCGGCAGCCCCGCGAGGTTTCCCTCCGCCTCCACCCGCACGGCGAGCCCGCCGTCCCGGAACCGGTCGCCCGCCTGCCGCAGCGCGCCGGCCAGGCCGAACTGGTCCAGGGCCGGGGGATGCAGGTCGTGCACGAGCCGCCGCACGTCGCCGAGCATCGTGGCCAGGTCCGTCCTGACCTGGTCCAGCGCCTCCCGGGCGGCGTCGGTGTCGCGGACGGCCAGATTGTGCGCCGCCTCCACCTTCAGCGCGGCGGCGGCCAGCGTGGGCCCCAGCCCGTCGTGCAGGTCCCTGCGCAACCTGCGGCGCTCTTCGGCCACGCCGGTGACCAGGCGCTCGCGGCTGTGCTGGAGCTCCTCGGTCAGAGCGGTCGCCCGTACGGCGGCGGCCGCCTGGCGTACCACGTCGGCCAGCAACCGCTGGTCGGACTCGGTCGGCCGCGCTCCCGCACGCGGCACCAGGGCGAACCGGCCGATGAGCGCCTCGCGGTAGGAGAACGGCAGCACGACGACGTCCTCCCTGGGCGTGCCGTGCTCCACCACGACGGTCCGGCCGTCCGCGCGGTCCAGCTCGACTCGCACGTACGGCGAGCGGAACGCCGCCGCCACGGCTGTGGCGGCCTCCAGCAGCAGCTCCTCGGGTCGTACGGATTCCTCAAGCCGCCGGGCCAGGACCGAGACCACGTCGTACGGCTCCGCCCGCCCCGCCAGTACCCGGTTCACCCACTGCCGGACCCGCTCCCGCAGCGGCGCGTAGACCACCCCCACCACGACCGCCGCCAGGACCGCCGCGACCGGCTCGTCGATGAGCGCCCCCATGCCCACGAAGACGGGTACGTCGATCGCGACGACGGCGACCGCGAGGCCGCCGTACAGCATGGTCCAGCCGAGCACCGGATCGATGTCGTAGAGCCGGTACCGGCTCACCGCGATCAGGACGGCCGCGGCGAGCGACAGCAGCGACACGACGAAGGACAGGTCCTGCGGCACTCCGTCCACGACGGCGGGGACCAGGATCAGGATCATGTTCAGCAGCGCCGCGAGCAGCATCCAGCGAAGCTGTGCCCGCCGCACGCCGGTGGAGCCCCTGAACCGCCAGGCGAAGGCCGCCACCGGCACCAGAAGGCTCACCACCAGCAGGAACGGCGCCAAGGCCAGCGCGGAGCGCCAGAACTCATCCGGAACCGGGGGCAGCGGCAGGTCGAGCCCCGGCCACTCGCCGTTCCCCAACTCGATCCGCCACGGGACGGCCAAGAACGTCAGGACGGCCAGCCCCGTGGCCCCGAGCGAGAGCCACGCGGCCCACCGCCAGCGCGGCGACGGCAGCCGCCCGTCGGGGAAGTACAGCAGGATGAGCAGCGGGAGCAGGTTCAGCAGCGGGCCTAGCCGCGCCCCGGCGTAGAACGCGCCCGCGGTGAAGGGCAGCGTGCCGTCGTGGCGGGTCAGCGACAGCACCGCGTACGCGCCGGCCAGGCCGTTGGCGGAGGCCACAGCCCCGCCGCCGATCAACAGCCAGGTCATGAGGTGGCGCGGCAGCCGTACCGCGAGCACGGCTCCCGCGATCGCGAGGGCCGCGCCGGGCACGGTCGATGACCACACGGCCCAGTCCAGCGGCCCCGGCCGGGTCACCGTCCCCGTCGCCACATCGACCCAGGTGGCGGCACCGCAGGCCACGACGCACAGCGCGGCCAGCACCACCGCTCCCGCCGCGATCCGCCGATCCGCGGTGTTGGGCACGGCATCATCCGCGGCGGAATCGCGCTCCCGCGTGGGTGGGGCGGGGTCGGCGGGAGAGGGATCGGACACGCCGACAGCGTGCCACACCACGCGTCCCACCTTCACGGGGGCGGTGTCCCTTCCCGATCGGGACAAATGGCCCGGTCACGGAGGGCGAAGCCGGGACTGTCCCGCGTGGCCCTGCTCCCTGGGTGCCCGGGACACGTGGCCGCGATCGTAGGTCCACCGACACACAACGGAGGAACCAACGATGTCCAGTCACGTAGTGCCCAGCAACGTCAACCCCAACGAGCCCGTGGCAGACCGGCGCACCGTGAACCCGGCTCGCATCCAGCTCTCCGGGGTGCTCCTGGCTGTCGGGGCCACAGCCTGGGCGGCCGGCACGGTCATCGTGGGAGACAAGATCAAGGAGGGCGTCCAGACACTCGACACCATTACCGGGATGCTGTTCGTCGTGGGGATCTTCGCCTATGTCTGGACGGTGCTGTCCACTCGCGGTGCCGGTGACGGGTGGACCCGAGTGATCCCGGCGGGGCTGCTCGTGCTGCTGCCCGGCGCGTTTCTGTTCAACGCGCTGTCCTTCGGCTACGTCGGCTACGACGACTTCCCGCTGCCGCTGATGATCCTGGACATCTGCTGGCCGCTCAGCCAGCTCGGCATGCTGGTCCTGGGCATCACCATCGCGGTCAAGGGCCGCTACCGGGGCGCGTTCCGCTGGCTGCCGCTGCTTACGGGGATGTGGTTCCCGGTGGCCATGCTGGCTGAGATCTTCGGCGGCTCCACCGTCTCGGTGTACGTCAGCGCTGCCTGGCTCCTCGGTACACACGCCCACCTGGGCGTACGACTCGCCGCCCGCCCCACCAATCTGTGACGAAGGCACCGGTGCGGCTCCCGGCGACGACATCGGCCGGCAAGGCACGTGATCGTCGGGATCCAGGTGACGGAGTTGTCCCCCGCGCCGTCGGCAGCGGAGAAGCTGCCCGCGAGGCGCCCATCGTCGTGGAGACGGCCTACGAGGGGTCCGTGACGCACGATCCACGGCGCGACTCCATGCTTCTGGGTGAGCTGTGGAAAACCACAGCCAGATCCGGGTACGCGCTTCATTCCGACGCTCGGGGGCCCGGACCTAGCGTTTCTCGTCATGATGGGAAAGTTGATCGACGTCCCGCGCCGCACGCTGGCGGGACTGCTGGCACTGCTCACTCTGGCCGGATTGATCATGCTGACGGCGATGGGGCACAGCACGATGCAGCCCATCCCCGCGGCGGCGCCGGGCCGGGAGTTCAGTGCCGAACGCGCCCTGCGCCACCTCGAACGGTTCGCCGCCGAGCCCCGGCCGCTCGGCAGCCCGGCGAGCGACCGGGCCAGGACCTATCTGGTCGGACAGCTCCGGGCGGCAGGGCTCGACGTGAAGGTCCAGCGAGCGATCGGTGCGAACTCCGCGGCGGGGCTGGCGTCCTTCGGGCAGGTGGACAACGTGGTGGCCACCGGGCAAGGCACCGACGCGACGGGCACGCTCCTGATCGCCGCCCACTACGACTCCGCGGCGGTCGGGCCCGGCGCCTCTGACGACGGAGCGGCGGTGGCCGCCATGCTGGAGACCGTACGAGCGCTGGGCACCGCCCCACTCCGCAACGACCTGGTGCTGCTGATGACGGACGGCGAGGAGGACGGCGTGCTCGGCGCGGAGGCGTTCGTCCGCGAACACCCCCTGGGACGCAAGGGCGGAGTGCTGCTCAACTGGGAGGCGCGCGGGGTCAGCGGGCCGTCCCTGATGTTCGAGACCTCAAGGAACAACGCGGGACTGGTGAGTACGTTCGCCGCCGCCGCGCCGCATCCACGAGGCGACTCCGTGATGGGTGAGCTGTACCGGCTGCTACCGAACAACACCGACTTCACTCCGCTGGCCAAAGCGGGGTTCACCGGTATGAACTTCGCCTACATCGAGCGCTCCTCGCGCTATCACACCGCCGACGACTCCATCGCCAACCTCGACCACGGCAGCCTGCAACACCACGGCTCCACCATGCTGGCGCTGGCCCGCACCCTGGGGGATGCGGACCTGCCCGCGCTGGCGGCGGACCATGACGTCACGTACTTCCGGATTCTTGGTGTCATGGTGACGTATCCCGACTGGCTGGTCTGGCCGCTGGCGGTGCTCGCCGTACTCGCGGTCGCGGGCCTGGCGCTGCTGGCGCGCAGGGCGCGGCTGGCGAGCATCCCCCGGATCATCGTCGCGGCGGCGTCCGCCGCGACGCCCCTGGTCCTGGCGGTGATCCTCGCGCAAGGGCTGTGGGAGGTGCTGGTCGCCCTGCGGCCCGCGTACGACGGGATGGGCGGCCTGCTGCATCGACCGCTGGCCTACCAGGCGGCGGTCACCCTGCTGGCCGTGCTGGCGCTGCTGGCCTGGTACCTGCCCTTGCGAGGCCGCCTCGGGCCCGCCGCGCTGGCGATCGGCGCACTGGTATGGCCTGCCGGGCTGGGCGTGCTGGCCGCGTGGTTCGCACCCGGAGCGGCCTTCGTCCTCACCTTTCCCGCCCTGCTGTGCGCGCTCGGCGGCCTGGCCGCGCTGCTGCTGCGTGGAGCGGTGTGGCGGGTCGTCGCGCTCACATTCGGCGCGTCCATGGCCGCGATGCTGCTGCCCGCGCTGGCGGGCACCGCGTTCGACGGGATGGGCCTCGCGCTCGGCGGTGTGAGCGCCCTGGTCCTCGCCCTGTTCGGACTGACGCTGCTGCCCCTCGCGGAACTGACACTTCCCGAGCCGAGTCGTAGCAGTGGCGGTGGCAGAGACGGTGGCGGTGGCCGTGGCAGCAGCCGTGGCAGTGGTCTTGGCGTCGTGGTCGTCGCCGTGCTCGCGGTGGTCCAGACCGGCGTCGGGCTGGCGACGGACGTCTTCGACGCGACAAACCCGCAGCGCTCGCACCTGGCGTACGTGCTCAACGCCGACACCTGGGTGGCCCACTGGGTCAGCGGTGATGCCGAGCCCACGGCCTGGACCAAGCGATACGTCTCCGGCCGGGACACCGGGTCACTGCCCGCAGGCTACGCGCGGCGCACGCTGTGGACCGGCGGAGCGCCGGTGATCGAGACCGACGGGCCCCGCGTGGCCGTACTCTCCCGGGTCGGGGACACGGTCAGGTTGCGGGTGCGGGCGGGGCAGGGCGCACGCTCGGTGACACTGCGCGTCGAGCGGCCGATCACCCAGGTCACGGCGGCCGCCACCGGGCTCACCCCGGTGACCGTGCCCGTCAGCGGCGTTCGGGCGAACACCTGGCCCGGCGAGATCCGCTTCCGTGGCATCCCCGCCAGGGGCGTCGACATCACCCTGCGCGTGCCGGGCACGGACCCCGTGCGCCTCACGGCGATCGCCGAGACCGACGGCCTGTCCGCGGTGCCCGGCTTCACTCCCAGGCCGCCGGGCCTGGTGGCGTCCACCCGCGAGGACGGCGACCTGATCGCGGTCACGCGTACCTACGCTTTACGGCCCGCCTGAACGCCGCCTCCCGCCGGGTTCCTCGGCCGATCCGTCCGCACGTAGTCGAACGCCGCCGCCGCGCCCGCTGAGACGAGGGCCGATCTTGACGGGTCCGGTGGGCTGGGAGTGATACATAGGGGAAGGCCATGCATAGGCGTGAGATAGCGGGCTGCGGTCAGCAGCGGTGTACGTCAGCGCTGCGTGGCTACTCGGCACACACGCCCACCTGGGGCGTACGGCTCGCCGTTCGCCCCACCAAGCTGTGACGAAGGCACTAACCGGCCGAGTGGGTGATGGCGCCGGTGTAGGTCCCTGCGACGACATCGGCCGGCAAGGCCACGGTGATCGTCGGGTTCCAGGTGGCGGAGTTGTTCCCCGCGCCGTCGGCGGCGGAGAAGGCGATACGCGCGGAGCCGAGGTCGCCGGCCGTTCCGGGAGTGAACGTCGCGCTGCCGGTCGTGTTCGTGGCCGGGCCCGGGGAGTAGTCGACGAACCTCTTCGCGATGGTCTCGGGGGCGGTGGCGCCGCCAGTGGTGAAGGCCGTGGAGTCGACGGTCGCGGTCCAGGTGGCGTTCGGGTCACCGCGGGTGTCGCTCACGGTGATCTCGCCGAGCCGGCCCGACACGTTGGCGGCACCGGCTGCCGCGGAACCCAGGTCCGCCCTGCCGGGCACGGTGATGGACAGGGCGCCGGCGGACCGGCTGATGGCGTTGGTGTCCAGGGTGACGGCGCCGTTGCGGGCCAGGACGCGACCGTTCACGCTCACGCCGGTGGTCACGGTGATCGAGGTCAGCGCGAGGACGTTCCCGGCCAGGCTGGAGTCGGTACCCAGCGTGGCCGAGCTGCCGACCTGCCAGATGACGTTGGCGGCACGGGCGCCGCCGGTGAGGATCACCGCGCTGGAGGACGCCGTGATGAGGGTGGAGGCCGCCTGGAAGATGAAGACCGCGTCCGGGTCTCCCTGCGCGTCGAGGGTCAGGTTTCCGGTGATCCCGAAGGTGCCCGCGGCGGAGTTGTAGACACCTGGCGTCACGGTGGTCCCGCCGAGCTCTGTCCCGATGGTGGTGGCGGGAGTACGAGAGGCGGCGTCGTTGTAGGCGGCGGTCAGGTCGACCTGGGCGTGGGCGGCGGCGGTGTCGGCCACGTGGATGGAGCCGCCGACCACGGTGCCGGGCGGGAAACCGGTCACCGACGTGCCCGGGCTCAGTCCGAGGTCGCCGGTGATGGCGGTGCCGCCGGTGTTGGTGACAGTGCTGGCCCCCAGAACCGCGAAGCTCGCGGCCCTGCCGAGCTCCACCGGCTCTTCCGGGGTGCACGCGCCGGCCTGCGCGGTGAGGAGCATGGTCATGACGGGAATGAACGCGAAACCGGCCGCCAGCCGGGAAGAGCCGGGCAAGCCGATCTTCGTGGGGGCGGCCACCCTGGTGGCCGGCGCCGCTGCCAAGGCCGAACCCGTGGCGCGTCGCAGGACAGACGGGACAAGTCTTTTCATACGTTCCTCGCTCATGGACAAAGTTGCGGACAGTGATCTTGTAGTCCTCGCGTCGGCCCGGTGCGGTGGCGGCGTGCCGCTTGGCTGGCAAGACATCACTCGGATCAGCCCAAAGCTTGGGATGGCCGGTGGCACCCCGGATCTCCCCGCTGGTCAGAGATATTTCGTCGGCTCTGTGGCAGATTTCCGGATTCTTTCTGCCGGATGGTTGACGTAAAAAATGGACAAACCATAGGTTTCCAGTGTGTCAACGCCCAATGGAGCGCACGCGCTCGTCCGCCGGTCCCACGAGGAGCGAGTGCTGCGCTTGCTGCGCCGGCATGGCGCGCAGAGCCGCAACGAGATCGCGACGCGGGTCGGCCTGTCGCGTACCACCGTCTCCGAGATCACCAGCGAGCTGCTCGGCCGGGGCGCGATCCGGGTCGTCGACACCGACGCCGTCGAGCGGGTGGGCAGCGGCCGGCCGGCCGAGCGGCTCGCGCTGGATCCGGGTTCCGGGCAGTACATGGGTGTCGACTTCGGGCACCGCCGGGTGAACGTCCTGGTGGCCGACGCGGCGCACGACATCATCGCGTCCGGTACGTCTCGCTACGACGAGTCGGCCGAATGGCCCGAGCGTGTCCAGGCCGGGATGGCGCTGATCGAGAGGTTGAGTGCCGACACCGGTGTTCACTACGGCGCGCTTCAGGCGATCGGGATCGGTGTGCCGGGCTGGGGTGACCGGTCGCGGGCCGACGGGGTGGCGGAGCTGTTCGCCGAGCGCTTCCACGCCGCCGTGATCGTCGACAACCACGTGCGGTTCGCGGGACTGGCCGAGGCGCTGCACGCTCAGTCCGACTCCGTGCGCGACCTCATCTACCTGCGCCTGTCCGACGGCGTCGGTGGCGGGCTCGTGGTGGGTGGTCAGCTCGTACGAGGCTTCAAGGGGTACGCCGGAGAGCTCGGCCACGTGACCGTCGTCCCAGGCGGCGCGCAGTGCCGGTGCGGCAAGCGCGGCTGTGTGGAGACCGTCGCGTCGGTTCCGGCGATTCTCGGGCGGTGCCGCGAGCTCGGCTTGCCGGCGGAGACGCTCGACGATCTGGCGGCGGCCGTGGAGATCGCGCACCCGGTCGCCGATCAGGTGCTGCGTACGGCCGGCGCGGCCATCGGCCGGGTGCTCGGCGCCGCCGCGATGACGCTCAACCCCAGCGAGATCGTGCTCGCCGGCGACATCGTCAAGATCGCGCCGGCGCTGGTGCAGCAGGTCGCGGCCACGGTCACGTACGAACTGTCGTGGCTGACCGACGCGGCGCCGGTGATCCGCCCGGCCCTGCTGTCGGACGACGGCGGAGCGCTCGGGGCCATCGCGGCCCTGTTCCACGAGTCCCCGCTGCTTGCCGGATACGAAGCGGACATCACCGCGGACGGAGGCCGAAGGTGGCCATAATCAGTACGGAAGCCGCAGGAGCCACGAGAGTTCGGCCCCGCAAGAGCCGGACCCTGTTGATCCTCAACGTGGTCTCGGTCGTGGCCGGGCTGGCGATCTGGTGGGGGCTGTCGCTGGCCGGGCTCCAGTTCCCGACCCCGGTCGAGGTGGTGTCGGCCGCCTGGACGATGATCCTGGACGGCACGCTCGTCACCGACATCGGCGCCTCGCTCGGGCGGGTGCTGGCCGGGTTCGCCCTCGGCTCGGTCGCGGCGGTCCTGGCCGGCTTCCTCATGGGGTGGTACACGCTCGCGCGCGGCCTGTTCGAGCCGTGGATCCAGTTCTTCAGGACCATCCCGCCGCTGGCGATGCTGCCGTTGGTGCTGGTCCTGATGGGCATCGGCGAGAGCCCGAAGATCTTCGTCATCTTCCTGGCGGCGTTCCTGGCCTGCGTCATCTCGACGTACCAGGGCGTGGTGAACGTGGACAGAACCCTCATCAACGCCGCGCGGGTCCTCGGCGCGGACGATGGCACGATCTTCGCGCGGGTCGTGGTCCCCGCCTCGACGCCGTTCATCCTCGTCGGGATGCGGGTCGGGCTCGGCTCGGCCTGGGGGACGCTCGTGGCCGCCGAGCTGCTGGCCGCGCAGGCCGGGCTCGGGCACCGGATGCAGAGCGCGCAGCTCTACTACGACCTGCCGACGATCTTCGTGGGCATCATCACGATCGGCATCCTCGGCCTGATCATGGACCGGCTGCTCATGCTGGCCGGCAACAAGCTGACGGCCTGGCAGGAGAGCCGATGACCACCCCCAAGATCTCCGTACGCGACATCGAGAAGGTCTTCCCCGTCGGGAAGGAGGACTTCGTCGCCCTCGGCGGCGTCTCGCTCGACATCGCCGACAACGAGTTCGTGACCGTCGTCGGGCCCTCCGGCTGCGGGAAGAGCACGCTGCTCAACATCCTCGCCGGGCTGGAAGAGCCGACCGGGGGCACCGCGCTCGTCGACGGGAAGCCGGTCTCCGGGCCCGGCCCGGAGCGCGGTGTGATCTTCCAGCAGTACGCGCTGTTCCCGTGGCTGACCGTCCGCGAGAACGTCGAGTTCGGCCTGCGCACCGCCAAGGTCCCCAAGGACGAGCGGCGGGAGCGGGCCGAGCACTTCATCCGCCTGGTGGGCCTGGAGCGGTTCGCGGACGCGCTGCCCAAGACCCTCTCGGGCGGTATGAAGCAGCGCTGCGCCATCGCCCGCGCGTACGCGGTGAACCCGTCGATCCTGCTCATGGACGAGCCTTTCGGCGCGCTGGACGCGCTGACCCGGGTGCGGCTCCAGGAGCAGCTCCTGGAGACGTGGAGTCAGGAACGGCGGACGGTCATGTTCATCACCCATGACGTGGACGAGGCGGTGTTCCTCGCCAACCGGGTGATCGTCATGGCCGCGCGGCCCGGTCGCATCGCCGACGTCATCGACGTCGGCCTCCCCTATCCACGCGACGAGGACATGCGGCTGAGTCCCGAGTTCGGGGCCCTGCGCAACCGCGTCTGGCATTCGGTTTACCACCAGCGGCAAGTCAAGGAGCCCGCGCAATGAGGAAGACACCCCTAGCCGCTGCCGCCATCCTCCTGGCGCTCGGCACGGCCGCCTGCTCGTCGGGCGACGCCGGCACCCACGTCAACTTCGGCTACATCGGCGACTTCAACGGCGCCAGCCTGCTCGCCGTCGCCAACGACCAGGGCCTGTGGAAGAAGCACGGCATCGACGTGAAGACCAGCGTCTTCACCAACGGCCCGCTGCAGATCCAGGCGCTGGGCACCGGCGACCTCGACTTCGGCTACATCGGCCCGGGCGCCATGTGGCTGCCCGCCTCCGGCAAGGCCAAGGTCGTCGCGATGAACACGCTCGGCAACGCCGACCGCGTCATCGCGCAGGCCGGCACGGCCACGATGGCCGACCTGAAGGGCAAGACGATCGGCGTGCCCGAGGGCACCTCCGGCGACATGATCCTCACGCTCGCCCTGAAGAAGGCCGGTCTGACGAAGAACGACGTCAAGATCGTCCCGATGGACGCGGCGACGATCGTGTCGGCGTTCACGTCCAAGCAGATCGACGCGGCCGGCTTCTGGTATCCGGCGATCGCCACGATCAAGAAGGCCGTCCCTGACCTGGTCGAGCTGGCCAAGAACGAGGATTTCGCCGGCACGGTGTCGTTCCCGACCGCGTTCGTCGCCGGCAACGACGTCGTCGCCAAGGACCAGGGCAAGACCCAGAAGGTCATCGCCGTGCTCCGTGACGCGATCCAGTACCGCAGCGACCACCTCGACGAGACCGTCGCCTCGACCGCCAAGATGCTCAACCAGCCGGCCGACCAGGTGAAGGCCGACGCGGCCAACTCCAAGGTGCTGTCGCTGTCCGATCTGGACGGCTACACCAAGGACGGCACGATCGACAAGTGGCTGACCGGCATGAACGACTACTTCGTCGCCGCCGGCAAGCTCACCGGCCCCGTCGCCCCCAAGACCTATTACACCGGCGACCTGTTCACGGGCGCCGCCAAGTGAACATCCTGTTCCTGATGACCGACCAGCACCGGGTCGACACCCTCGGCGCGTACGGGAACCAACTGGCCGCCACCCCGGTCCTCGACGAGCTGGCCAGGACCGGGACCCGGTTCGACCGCTGGTACACCCCGACCGCCATCTGCACGCCGGCGCGGGCCAGTCTGCTCACCGGGCTGGCCCCGTTCCGGCACAAGCTGCTCGCCAACCACGAGCGGAACGTCGGCTACATCGAGGACCTGCCCGACGGGCAGTTCGCCTTCTCCCAGGCGCTGCGGGAGGCCGGGTACAACTGCGGGCTCATCGGCAAGTGGCACGTCGGGCACCACCGGCGGGCGGCCGACTTCGGGTTCGACGGGCCGGACCTGCCGGGGTGGCACAACCCCGTGGATCACCCCGACTATCTGGACTACCTGGCCGCCAACGACCTGCCGCCGTACGAGATCCACGACCACATCCGCGGGACGCTGCCGAACGGCGGGCCCGGCAACCTGCTGGCCGCGCGGCTGCGCCAGCCGGTCGAGGCGACGTTCGAGCATTACCTGGCGACGCGGGCGATCGAGATGCTGGAGCGGTACGCGGCCGAGCCGGAGCCGTTCTTCCTGCAGCTCAACTTCTTCGGGCCGCACCTGCCGTACATCGTGCCGGACGAGTTCTTCGACCTGTTCGACCCCGAGCTGGTCGAGCTGCCCAAGTCGATCGCGGAGACCTTCGCCGGCAAACCGCAGGTGCAGGCCAACTACAGCGCGCACTGGACGTTCGACACCATGCCGCTGGAGGTGACGCGCAAGCTCATCGCCGTCTACTGGGGGTACGTCGCGCTCATCGACGCCCAGATCGGCCGGGTCATGGACGCCATGCGGCGCCTCGGGCTGGTCGACGACACGGCCGTGTTCTTCACGTGCGACCACGGTGAGTTCACCGGCGCGCACCGGCTGCACGACAAGGGCCCGGCGATGTACGAGGACATCTATCGCACACCCGGCCTGCTCCGCGTCCCGGGGCAGCAGCCCGGGGTCGTCCGGTCGGAGTTCGTCAGCCTGCTGGACTGCACGGCGACCATCCTCGAACTGGCCGGGATCGACCCCGCTCCCGCCGTCGACTCGCGCAGCCTGCTGCCGCTCGTCTCCGCCGACGAGGCCGGCGAGGTGGCGTGGGAGCAGGACATCGTCTGCGAGTTCCACGGGCACCACTTCCCGTACCCGCAGCGGATGATCCGGACCGACCGCTACAAGCTGGTCGTCAACCCGGACTCGACGAACGAGCTGTACGACCTGTTCACCGACCCGGACGAACTGCTCAACGTCTACCCGTATCCCGAGATGGACGCGGTGCGCGGCCGGTTGATGCGGCGGCTGTACCAGGTGCTGCGGGATCGGGGTGACAACTTCTACCACTGGATGACGTCGATGTACGACGTCGGCGACGTCTCCTACGACCCGACGATGAGCGGGCTCGACGAGGCCACCTACCGATGAGGCACGCGTCGGCTGGTCAGGCTCGCCCCAGTATCGTGACAAACATGTCGGATAGTTGCTGCACGCCTGCGACGTCGGCGTCCCCGATGGAACCCGTACGGTTCGCCGCGCGGGGGACGCACACGATCGAGCAGGTGGACCTGCCCGGCGGCGAGTTCCAGATGGGAGACGCCACCGGCGACGGCAACTGGGGCGACGGCGAGGGGCCCGTCCATCCGGTGGTCCTGTCGCCGTTCTCCATTGACGCGACCAGCGTGACGACGGCCGACTTCGCCGACTTCGCCGACGCGACCGGCTACCGGACCGAGGCCGAGGAGTACGGCTTCTCCGCCGTCTTCCACCTGGCCCTGGCGGCCGGGCCGGAGGACGTGATGGGTCCCGCCGCGGGCACCCCCTGGTGGGTCGGTGTCCGCGGCGCCGACTGGCGGCACCCGGGCGGCGCCCTGTCCGCGGCCGAGGCCGACCACCCCGTGGTCCACGTGAGCTGGAACGACGCGGTCGCCTACTGCTCGTGGGCCGGCCGGCGCCTCCCGACCGAGGCCGAATGGGAGTACGCCTCGCGGGGCGGCCTCGACGGCGCGCGCTACCCGTGGGGTGACGACCTGCCCGAGGACGCGTGGCCGGTGAACATCTGGCAGGGCGTGTTCCCCGCCGAGAACACGCTGGCCGACGGCTACCTGACCACGGCCCCGGTCCGGACGTTCGCGCCCAACGCGTACGGGCTCTGGCAGACGGTCGGCAACGTCTGGGAGTGGTGTTCGGACTGGTACGCCCCTGACTACTACGCCTACTCCCCGCCCGCCGATCCGCGCGGCCCGCTCCGCGGCACGGCCCGGGTGCTGCGCGGCGGCTCGTTCCTGTGCCACGACTCCTACTGCAACCGCTACCGCAACTCGGCACGCTCCTCGAACACGCCCGACTCATCGATGGCCAACGGCGGCTTCCGCACCGTGTCCCTATGAGATGAGCTCCCGGCCGACCACGACCCGCTGGTCACGGCCCGCTGGTCGAGGGCTGGTGGCCGAATCTGGCCGGTTCCGGGCCGCGCAGCCGTACGGCAGGGTCGGGTAGCGCCTGGTCGCGGCCGTCGACCTCGGTGGCCGGCTCGATGACCGGCTTGGACTCGCCCGCCGCCACGATCCTGTGCAGCAGCCGGGTGCGCAGGCCGGCCGCCACCTCCAGGTGGGATCGGTGCCCGGCCAGGTTGACCAGCTCGTGCGGGTCGTGGTCCAGGTCGTACAGGGCCTGCTCGCGGTAGCGGGCGGAGGCGGGCTCGGTCAACGGGTCGGCGTCCTCGGCGACGGCGTAGTACTTCCACCGCGAGGTACGGATACCCCGCCCCACCTCCGACTCGCTCACCTGGAAGAACACCTCGTCCGGCCAGGGCGCGCGGGCGTCGCCCAGCAGCGGCAGGAACGACCGGCCCTGCATGTTCTCCGGTACGGGCAGCCCGGCGGCCTCCAGCAGCGTGGGCGGCAGGTCGATGACGCTGACCGGCCGGGCGATGGCGCCACCCCCGTCGAACCCGGGCCCGCGCACGGCCAGGGGCACCCGCAGCGACGCGTCGTGGCAGGACCGTTTGTACTCGCCGTTGCGGGTCTTGAAGTGGTTGCCGTGGTCGGAGGTGTAGGCGACGATCGTGTCGTCGAGCAGCTCCATGCTCTTCAGCGCGTCGAGCAGCCGGCCCAGTCCTTCGTCCAGCCGCTTGACCTGGCCCAGATATCCGCCCAGGTGCCGGGCGGCCGTGCCGCCCAGCGCGGCCAGGTCCGGTGGCGTCCAGCGGCCCTGGTAGCGCTCCTCGTAGCCGTCGGGGGCCGGGTAGCTGTCCACCTCGTTCTGGTGGTGCGGTTCGATGAAGGACAGGAAGAGGAAGAACGGCTCCTCGTGGTGGTCGGCGACGAACCGGACGGCCGCGTCGACCAGCGCGTCGGAGCGGTAACCGGGCAGGAAGACGGGGTCGTTCGCCTCGTCGTACACGATCGTGCGGTAGGCGCCGGAGGTGTGCTCGAGCGCGTTGGCCGCCAGCCATGACCGGTAGCCGCCGCGCAGCTCCTCGGGCACCGGCTCGGTGGCGGCCAGGTGCCACTTGCCGATGTAGCCGGTGGCGTATCCGGCCGCGCCGAAGTGGTGCGCCAGCGTGCGCTCCTCGGCGGGCAGGACGCGGCCGTTGCGGTAGACCCCTGTGGTGGTCGGATAGCGGCCCGTCTGCAGGGCCGCGCGGGCGGGCGCGCACACCGGCTGCGGGGTCAGCGCGACCGTGGCCTGCGTGCCGTGCCGGGCCATCCGATCGAGGTTCGGGGTGAAGGGGCCTACGGTGTCCCATCGTTGCTGGTCGGTGAAGACGACGATCACGTTCGGACGCAAGAAGGAGCTCCTATCGAAGGCCGGTCAGGGGGGTGCTACCAAACGCCCTTAGGAAGAGCCCCGCCGCAGGAACGTCCAGGGGCGGACGATCTCGCGGGCGGGCAGGGGCTCATCGGCCTGGAGGCGGTCGAAGAGCAGGCGCACGACGTCGGTGTAGTCGTGTCGGAGCGGGCCGACGGTGCTGAGCTGCGGGTTGCTGATGAGGCCCTCGTCGATGTTGCCGACGCCGATCACCGCGACGTCGCCGGGCACGCTCAGCCCGGCGTCTCTGGCGGCATTGATCACGCTGATCGCCGCCCGGTCGGAAGCCGCGAAGATGGCGTCCGGCCGGTCGGGAGAACGCAGGAGCTCGGTGGCGGACTGGTAGGCCGCCACGCGGTCGTCCGCGCCGGAGACGATCATCCGCCGGTCCACGCCGTGCCGGTCGAGGGCCGTCGTGTAGCCCAGCAGCCTGCCGGTGGGGTGGTCTCGGTAGAGCTCGTCGCGGTGGGCCATGAAGGCGATGCGAGTCCGGCCCTCGGCCAGCAGGTGCTCGACCGCCTCGGCGCTGACCTGCGTCTCCGGCGTCCGTACGACGTCACAGCCGTCCGGCACGCTCTCGTTGCGGACCACCACCATCGGCAGTCCGGCGGCGACGATCTCGGCCAGCAGGTCGTGGGTGAGGTGGTCGCCGGTCTGATTGACCAGCGCGCCGTCGGCGATCCCGCTCCGCAGCACGTCGGCCGCCGCTCGCGCGCGGCCCTCGGAGTAGACGGCGAGCGTGATCACGGAGTAGCCGTGTACGTCGGCCATCTCGTGCAGGTCCCTGGCCAGCCGCTCGTCGCTGGGATTGCCGCCGAGCGAGCCCTGGACCAGGCAGACCCGCTGGGTCCGGCGCTTGCGCAGGCTCCTGGCCGCCTGGTTGGGCGTGTAGCCGAGCTGCCTGGCCGCGTCGAGCACCCGCTGCCTCGTCTCGGCGGCGACGGGCCGGTCCCGGCCGCTGAGCACATAGGACACGGTCGCCACCGACACCTGCGCCAGCTCGGCCACCTGTCGCGCTGTGGGTCTCATGTTAGTCGAATAACATAATATTCCCTACAGGGAAAACAGGTTTTTCGCGGTTCTTGAAGTGGTACGACGATCGGCGTGTGGATGGTCATCCCAGTTTCCCTCTCGTCGATGTTAAACGATTAACATCTCATGTTACTCTCACCCTCCTGGTCGGATCAAGCTCCTGTCGTCCGGGACGCTCTTCGCCGGTGAGGTAGAATTCAGGTACCGAGGACATTTCGTGCGTTGGCACTCAGGTCGGCGTCGCCCGCGGCGATCCGCGATTGTCGGCCTCCTCGTGTTGGGCCGGACAGGTCAGGCGACCATGAAGGCGTCAGTTCTTACTCATCTCAAGCCGCTTTCCGCGGTTCCCGCCGTCGACTCCGACATACGGCTCAGTCTGAATCCCGTCCTGAGCCGGCGATCCGTGGTGGACGGGGCGTGGTGGCCCCACTCCCGCGACGCGGCCGCGGAGCTGCCCGGGCTCATCGCCGCCGTCGATCAGCGGCTCGACCAGACCACGTTGCGGGTCGGCGTGCGCGAGGACGCGTGGGACCACATCCCGCGTCGTATCCCGGCACCCGGGCGCCAGGTCAAGGTCGGCTGGTTCCGCAACACCGACCCGCACGTGATCACGTTGATCCTCGCGGGTGCCGAGCCGGTCGTCCTGCTGGTCATCCCACCGGACACCGCGAGCGGGCCCGCCGAGGCCGCGCTCAAGCTCGGCGCGGAGGACACGACCGGCTTGTGGCCGGTCGACCTCCTCACCAGTACCCGCCTGCCCGCCACAGGCAGTGCCCGGCAGGCGGGCCAGGAAGTCTCGGACGGCTGGGAGAACGAGGGCGGGCACATCACCGGTCCGCCGATCGGGTAGCCGGTAGTTCCCACCGGATCGCCGGGTCGGCGGCGTAGGCTGCTGAGCGTGGACCTTCCCCCGTCCCAGGGCCCGGCGTTACAGGTCGCCCAGGCGTTCATCACCTTGGCCGACACGCTGGTAACCGGGTTCGACATCATCGACTTCATGCACGGCCTGGCCGAGCAGTGCGTGCGACTCCTCGACGTCGACGCCGCCGGGCTGCTGTTCGCCGCCCCCGGCGAGAAGTTGCGGTTGGTGGGCGCATCGAGTGAGCAGAGCCGGCTGCTGGAGCTGTTCCAGCTCCAGACCGACCAGGGTCCCTGTCTGGACTGTTTCGCCACCGGCCAGTCCGTGCACTGTGCCGACCTGGCCACAGCGGAGGCCATGCGGCGCTGGCCCCGCTTCGCCGGACAGGCGCAGGTCAACGGGTTTCGCGCGGTCGACGCGCTGCCGATGCGGCTGCGCAACCAGGTGATCGGCGCGATGAACCTGTTCCGCCACGAGCCCGGCGAACTTCCGGCCCCCACCGTCGCGCTCGCCCAGGCCCTGGCCGACATCGCCACCATCGGGCTGCTGCAGGAGCGCGCCATCCGGGAAGGCCAGGTCCTGTCCGAGCAGTTGCAGCACGCGCTCAACAGCCGGGTGGTCATCGAACAGGCCAAGGGCATGCTCAGCGAGCGTTACACGCTGCCGATGGAGCAGTCCTTCGCCGTGCTGCGCCGGCACGCCCGCGACCACAGCCTGCAGCTGACCGAACTCGCGCGGGAGGTGGTCGCCCGCGCCGCCGACCCCGGCCTGGTGGCCTTCCGTCCCGCCCCCTCGGCCGAGGATGCCGACCCGCCGCGGTGACGCTCGGCGGGAGCTCCTGAAGTCCCAGGTCGGTGAGAGGTGGTATACGCCGGATAGCATGGGGCCTAGGCACCGAGTGTTCCTCCGATGTATCGGGGGACGTCAGCCACAATCCTGAGAGCGGGACGCACGATGAGTAGTCCTCGCACAACCGAAGACCTGGCCACGATGGAGTCCGCCGCGCCCACCGAGGTCGACGAGCGGGCCGAGCACGCGGCCAACGCGCAGTGGCTCAAGGACAACCCTGCTTCGATGCCGCAGGTGGCCGCGGGCCGCTGGGCCGTGTACAACCGCGCCGGTCACCTCTGTGGCCACCTCGTCGGCGACGGCCCGACCCGCGAGACCCGTTTCAAAGCGATCAACGCGGACGACGACCGGATGCTCGCCGACAGCGCGCGCTTCGGCATCACCTTGCACGACGCCGGGGCACACCTTCTCGACGGGGGCACGCCCGGCGGCCTCGCCGAGGCAACGGATAACTGAGCGCCACCGGGCCGAGAGGCTCGATGATGGCCACACTCTGACGTCGCGGGCCGCGCCCGCTCGTTCTGACGCCTGCAAAAAGCCGACACCGAACGCAATGCCGGTGAGTTAAGACATCTGCGCAGGTGGGGGTGCTTTCCTCATGATTTTGATCTTGTAGCTTGCCTTGCTCGCTGGTTGCGCAGTGTCACGTTTCTTGGTCGCGAAGGTGTTCTTGGGCGG
>NZ_JAHFZZ010000079.1 GCF_018603905.1 Nonomuraea sp. NEAU-A123 | reverse complement strand
CTCGCCCGGCGGACCTTGGCGGAGGTGCGGGAGACCGCCGGCGCCTACCGCGCCACCACGATCGCCGAGCCCCCGGCGCGGATCGAGTCACCACGGTTGGCGCGGTTCGTCCTGCTCGCGGTGCTGCTCATCCAGTGCGTGCTCGTGCTGATCAACCTCTACTACGTGGAGCAGGCCGGTCCGATGACGCTGGCCTGGGCGCTGCTCGGGCTCATCGGCATCGTGATCCTTCAGGTCCTGCCGCAGACCCGGGGCACGTTCGTCGTGCAGGGCCTGCTGTTCCTGCTTCCCCTCGCGGTCATCCCCGGCTCCTGGGACCGTGTGCTGAGCTTCTTCACCGGCAAGGTCCTGCTCACCGTACGACCGCCTCGATCGTGGGCGATCGCCGGTGTCGTCCTGGCCGGGCACCTGGCATGGCTCCTGTACGACGCCGCCACGCACGGCTATCCCCTTTCGAACGTGCTCGCCACCTTCGGCGGTCATGTCATGCTCGCGTGGCTGGTGTACAGCCTGGGGCGCCTCACCGGGCTGATCACCGTGCTGGACCGGGCCCGGCACGAGCTCGCCCAGGCCGCGGTACGGCGAGAACGGACCCGGGTCGCGCGCGACCTGCACGACGTACTCGGGTTCAGCCTGTCGGCGGTCGCTCTCAAGGGCGAGCTGGCCGAACGGCTGCTGGAGGCGGACCCCGACCGGGCCAGGGCCGAGCTCGCCTCGCTCGTGGCGCTGGTCGAGCAGGCGCTGGCAGAGCTGGAGTCCATCGCCGGCGACCGGGTCGAACTGCGGCTGGCGGCCGAGCTCGACGCGGCGTGTGAGGTACTGACGGCCGCCGGAATCGAGGCTGCGGCACAGGTCGAGACGGGACCGCTGCCGGCCGAGGTCGACACGGCGGTGGCCACCGCGCTCCGCGAGACCATCACCAACGTCCTGCGGCACAGCCAGGCCCGTACCTGCGAGATGACCATCTCCGGCACTGACGAGCTCGT
>NZ_JAHFZZ010000078.1 GCF_018603905.1 Nonomuraea sp. NEAU-A123 | reverse complement strand
AGAGGGCATTTGATTTGAGTAGATTGCGGCTTATGTTCTAGTAGGTGCCTCGCCAGGTTGGGGTGGTCTCGTCCGTTATGCGCCTGGCCAGGTTATTGATCGACGCGATGTGGATCATGGCTTGAGAGCTGGCGGGTAGGGTCTCATAATCGCGGGTTAAACGGCGATACAGCATGAGCCAGCCCAGGCTGCGTTCGACGACCCATCGGCGTTTGACGACATGGAATCCACGGGTTTCGGCTTTTCTGGAGACGACTTCGACGTCGATGCCCAATGTGGCGCCGTGTTCGATTAAGGCGTTCTTGAAGCCGGTGTCGACCCAGGTTTTGGATATCGTCGGGTAGGCGCTTTTGGTTTGGTCGAGTAGCCCTTTGCCGATCACGTTGTCGGACAGGCCTGCGGCGGCGACGGATACGGCGAGGATGAGGCCGAGCGTGTCGGTGACGATGCCGCGCTTGCGACCGACGATCTTCTTTGCGGCGTCGGTTCCTTGGCTGGTGAGGGGCACGTTGGTGGAGGTCTTCACGCTCTGGGTGTCCATCACGCACGCGGTCGGTTCGGCCGTACGGCCTTCCTTGACGCGGGCCAGGCCGGTCAGCTCGTAATTGAGCTGTGCGAAGATTCCCTCATCGCGCCAGGCCGCGTAGTAGGCGTAGACGGTGTTGTAGGACGGGAAGTCGTGCGGCAGATATTTCCAGGCGATTCCCGTGCGGTTGACATAAAGGATCGCGTTGAAGACGTCCCGTAGTTCGACCGAGGCCGGTTGACCGGTGGGCCGGCGGTCGAGTCTGGCCTGCCGCCAGGCGGTTAAGGTGGGTTCGATTAAGGCCCAGCGGGCGTCGGATATGTCACTGGGATACGGCTTCCGCTCGCTCATGGCGGAACTTCTACCCGATACATGTGATCGATATTGGTCCTCGACCGGCCGGGAGCTTCTACCGCATTTCTAGACCAGACGGAATTCGAGCGTCATTTAATAATCAAACAGACGCCCTCATCGGCGATGAGGAATGAGCAAATCCATACCTATAGGACGAAGAGTCCAAAAGCCTGCGACCACAAAGCGGGCACATGCCAACGAGCCATGCCTAAACCCCCACT
>NZ_JAHFZZ010000077.1 GCF_018603905.1 Nonomuraea sp. NEAU-A123 | reverse complement strand
GTCTGGGCCAGGCAGCCGGTGAGCAGGTGGGGCCGGTATTGGATCTTCTTCAGCTTGCGTTTGACGATCCGGACGAGACCGGCCAGGTCGGTGACAGCGAAGTTGGTCATGGCCCGGCGGAGCAGAGACCAGACGCCCTCGGCGGGATTGAGCTCGGGGGCATAGGCCGGGAGTTGGACGATGCGTAACCAGTCGGCGTGCTCGGCGGCGAAGTCGGCGAGCTGGCCGGCCAGGTGCACGTTCAAATTGTCCCAGCACCACACCAGTGGCGCGCCCAGGTGCTGGTGGGTGGCCACGATCAGGTCCCGGTAGTCGATCCAGGAGAACGTCTTGGGCTCGCCCTTGCGCCCGTGATAGACGTGCAGCTTGTAGAACAGGTGCGGCCGCTCACCGTCCCGGTAGGCCACGACGCCGGCCATGTTGACCCGGCCGGAACCTCTTCCCCGTACCCTCACCACCGGCCGGGCGCCCACCGGAGCCCAGGTACGTCCCTTCGGCGGCCTCAGCCCTTGCCCGGCTTCGTCTTCGAAGCAGAGGTAGGCGCCCAGGTCCGCCGCGGTTGTTTTACCGCCGGCCACACCTCGGCCTTCCACAGCGCGATGGCCTCCTCGTCCCGCTCCACGGCGCGCCGGGACGGCACCTGCACCGACCAGCCGTGCCGGTGCAGCAGCTTGCCCACCCCCTCGATGGTGTAGCCGATGTGGAACAGCCGCCCGATCAAGGTCTTGACCCGGCCCAGCGTCCAGCACTGGTCCTCCACGTAGCCCCAGGCCAGCGGCCCACGCCGCAACTCGGCATCCAGCCGCTGCCACTGCCGCGCCGACAACTTCTCCGCCGAGACCGGCCCCCTGGACCGCAACGCCGAAGCACCGCCCTCGCGCCAGGCCTTACGCCAACGGGTCACCGACCGCTCGTGCACCCGTAATCGTGCGGCGACCGTTCTGGTCGACTCCCCAGCCTCGAACCACTCGGCCGCCTGCAGCCGTACACACTCCCGCCGCTCCTGCTCCGCAGGCGTGTACCCACCCCTTTGCCCGTACCGCATACCTCGGTCGTACCGCACCAAAAGCGATCCGTCACGAGGCTAAGACTCTACGCATTCAATCTGTG
>NZ_JAHFZZ010000076.1 GCF_018603905.1 Nonomuraea sp. NEAU-A123 | reverse complement strand
AGAGCCTGCTGACGAAGGGCTTTGGTGTCGGGGCACGGGTCAGGAGAGTGTCGGGGTGTGGTCATCGTTGGGCAGTTGACCCGTGGACGGGAGCGGGCTCCCGGTAGCTGAGGTGTTGTCTATGCAGCTCAGCGGCCAGGAGCCCGTGGTTGTCTGTCTACACGCCTGCGGCCGTGAACGCCAGCGGTTGCGCCTCACCGGGATGCGCATGTCGCGACCGGAAACCGGCATACCCGTCGGATCTGGCCGATGCCGAATGGTTGGTGCTGGAGCGCGAGGCACGGGGAGTGATGGCCGAACTGGTCGCGGTCGCGGGCAGGCCGATGGTGCATGACCTGCGCGCGATGCTGGACGCGATCGGCTACGTGACCCGGTACGGGATCGAGTGGCGGGCCCTGCCGGTCGACTTCCCGCCGCATGAGGCGGTGTATGCGTTTTTTCTGCGCTGGTCCCGTCGCGGCCTGCCCGAACGGCTGGCCGGACGGCTTCGTGGCCGGCTGCGCGTCCTGGCCGGACGGGCGGAACTGCCGACGGCCGGGTGCGTGGACTCCCAGACGGTCAGGGCGTCCGAGACCGTCGGGGCGGCGGCCTGCGGTTATGACGCGGGCAAGAAGCTGAAGGGGCAGAAGCGGCATGTCGTGGTCGACACGCTCGGGCTGCTGTTGTGTGTGATGGTCACCGCGGCGTCGGTGCAAGATCGTGACGGCGCGCATCCGGTGCTGGCCCTGCTGCGGGAGAAGTTCTCCACCGTTCGTCTGGTCTGGGCCGACGGCGGCTATGCCGGACGGCTGGTCACCTGGGCCGGGCAGGTCCTGGGTCTGGCCGTGACGATCGTGCGGCGCAGCGACGATCTGTGCGGCTTCGTCGTGCTGCCTCGCAGGTGGGTGGTGGAGCGGACGTTCGCCTGGCTGGTCCGCTACCGCCGCCTGGTGCGCATCTATGAACGCAGACCCGACCACCACGAAGCGCTGATCTGGTGGGCCACCGTGCACCAGATGACCCGCCGTCTGACACGCGAACTGGCAGGCCGGCCAGCCAGCAGTCGCTGGGGCGACCCGCCACCGCTCCCGCACCTGTCCAGCCCCGACCGGCGTGGCAAGGTCCTGCAACTGCTGGCCGCTCAGCCCTGGCGGGCCTGGAAGGGAAGCGAACTGGCCGCCATCCTCGAAATCGAGAACATCAACAGCTTCCGCGTCCAGCTGTCCCAATGGTCTCACCAGGGCTACCTCAACAAGATCGGACCAGCCCTCTACGGCCCCCTGCCCACCAGCACTTAAGCCTTTGTCAGCAGGCTCT
>NZ_JAHFZZ010000075.1 GCF_018603905.1 Nonomuraea sp. NEAU-A123 | reverse complement strand
AGGATCACCTGCAGGAAGATCCGCCAGTAGCCCGCGCCGTCGATGGAGGCGGCCTCGTCCAGCTCTCTGGGCAGGGTGCGGATGAACTGCACCATGAGGAAGATGAAGAACGCGTCGGTGGCCAGGAACTTCGGCACGATCAGCGGCCAGATCGTGTTGATCCAGTCGAGCTTGGAGAACACGATGTACTGCGGCACGACCGTCACGTGGTAGGGCAGCATGATCGAGCCGAGCATGAGCGCGAACCACAGCTTCTTCAACGGGAAGTTCAGCCGGGCGAAAGCGTAGGCGGCCAGCGAGCAGGCCACCAGGTTCGCCACCACCGTCAGGCCCGTCAGGACCGCGGAGTTCCACAGGTAGTAGCCGAAGGAGTGCTTCAGCGCGCTCCAGCCCTCGCTGTAGTTCTCCAGCGTGAACGTGCTCGGCCACAGGCCGGGCTCACGGAAGATGAGATCCTCCGGCTTCAGCGAACTGGACACCATCCACAACAGCGGATAGAGCATGACCAGGCCGAAACCGATCAGCAGGACGTGCTTGAGGAGGCGGCTGCCCCGCGGGAGCGGGCGGAACAGCAGCGGAACCGCCTTACTTCGTGTCGCCATAGAAGACCCAATACTTCGACGCGAGGAAATTCACGCCGGTGAGCCCGGCGATGATGAGCAGCAGGACCCACGCCATGGCGGCCGCGTAGCCCATCTCGTAACTCTTGAAGCCCTTCAAGTACAGATACAGCGTGTAGAACAGCGTGGAATCGGCCGGACCACCCGTGCCGCTGCTGACGATGAACGACTGGGTGAACGACTGGAACGACTTGATCACCTCAAGGACCAGGTTGAAGAAGATGATCGGCGTCAGCAGCGGCAACGTGATCGAGCGGAACTGCCGCAGCCTGCCCGCCCCATCCACCTGAGCCGCCTCGTAGTAGCTCTGCGGAATCTGCCGCAACCCCGCCAGGAAGATCACCATCGGCGCGCCGAACGTCCACACATGCAGCAGGATCAACGTCCCCAGCGCCGTGTCCGGATCGGAGACCCAACCGGCACCCTGAACACCGAAGACGCTCAAAACGGCGTTGACCAGGCCGTCGGAGCCGAAGATCTTCCGCCACAAGATGGCGACCGCCACACTGCCGCCCAGCAGCGACGGCAGATAGTAGATCGACCGGTAGAACGACAACCCGCGCAGACCCCGATCCAGCGCCAGCGCCAGCACCAGCGCGAAAGCCAGCTGCATCGGCACCGACACGACCACATAGACCGTGGTCACCTTCAACGAGGCCAGGAACCGCGTGTCGACGGTGAACAACTTGCTGTAGTTGTCCCACCCCACCCACTTGGCCGACTCCAGCAGGTTGTAGTCGGTGAACGACAGATACAGCGACGCCAGGATCGGGCCAATCGTGATCACGAACAGACCGA
>NZ_JAHFZZ010000074.1 GCF_018603905.1 Nonomuraea sp. NEAU-A123 | reverse complement strand
CAATGCCGGTGAGTTAAGACGTCTGTGCAGGTGAAAGGCGTTCTCGCTGGCATCGGGCACTGCTTGACCCGGCACACGTCGTCGCGATTCGGTGACAGATAGTGCATTGGGTCGCCTGAGCAACGAAGCCCTCGATAGGACAGCGGTCGACCAAGATCGCTTATTGTCCGTCGAGGAGCTTCGTTGCTCACTCAGTTTGTCATGCGCAGATCATCCGCACAGGAGACTGCGGATCGGCCGATGTCCTCGGTAGGGCTCGGGGTCCTGACCGAAGAGATCAGTCCGGAACTCGTCGATGAGGTCGTCGAGCTGGCGGGCTGCAGGGAGAAACGGCACCGGCTTTTGCCCGCGCGGGTGGTGGTGTACTTCGTGCTGGGCTTGTGCCTGTTCAGCAGCGCGGACAGTGCGGCGCCACCTGGATATCGATCGGTGATGCGGTGGCTCACCAACGGATTGCGGCACCTGCATGGATTGGTGTTGCCGACCAGTTCGGCGTTGACCAAGGCCAGGCAGCGACTCGGGTCCAAGCCCCTTGAACTCCTGTTTGACCTGCGGAGAGGACCTCTGGCCGATCCGGACGTGAAGGGCGCTTTCGCGTTCGGGCTTCGGCTGGTCGCCTGGGACGGCACCGGTTTGGACACGGCCGACACCGTTGAGAACGCGACCGAGTTCGGCGTCACTCAGGGCGGTAATCCGCAAATCCGGCTGCTGGCATTGATCGAATGCGGTACCCATGCGCTGATCGACGCGGCATTCGACGGCGTCACCAAGGTCAGCGAGCACAAGCTCGCCCGTAGGCTCCTGCACGCTCTCAGCACGGGGATGCTCCTGCTGGCCGATCGGAACTTCGCCGGCCACGAACTGTGGGGCCTGGTCACCGCGACCGGCGCCGACATGGTGTGGCGGATCAAGAAGAACCTGGTGTTCCCCCCGCTCGAGGTCCTGCCGGACGGCTCGTTCCTCTCCGTCATGCCCACCCCGGCCGAGAACGTACGGCACGGTGTCGCCCGAGCACGCGGCCGCAGCCTCGGACGCACACCACAAGGTCACCTCGTGCGGATCGTCGAGTACACCGTGACGGTCAAGACCGCGGACGGAGGCAGCCGGGTTGAACCGTTCCGGCTGGTCACAACGCTCCTCGACCACAAACGAGCGCCAGCGGCCAAGATCGCCGCCGTGTATCACGAGCGCTGGGAAATCGAGAACGGGTACGGCGAACTGAAGACGAGGCTTCGCGGAGCGGCGTTCATTCTGCGTTCCAAGCTGCCCGAACTCGTCTGTCAGGAACTGTTTGCCCTGCTCACCGTCTACCAGGCACTGTGCTCACTGAAGTGCGCAGCAGCCCTGAGCGCCGGAATCGACCCAGACCGCGTCTCCTTCGCCGTGACGGTCCGCGTCGCTCGCGATCACGCGTCCGACTCCTCTTCCAAGCTCGCCCAGGCCCGCCGCAACGCCATTCATGACCTCCTCGACGACCTGCTTCCCCGCCGCCGCGACCGCCAGTGCGAGCGTGTTAAGAAGCCGCCCAAGAACACCTTCGCGACCAAGAAACGTGACACTGCGCAACCAGCGAGCAAGGCAAGCTACAAGATCAAAATCATGAGGAAAGCACCCCCACCTGCGCAGATGTCTTAACTCACCGGCATTG
>NZ_JAHFZZ010000072.1 GCF_018603905.1 Nonomuraea sp. NEAU-A123 | reverse complement strand
AGTAGCGGGCAGGTCTGGATAGGCAGATCAGCCGGGTCGTTTCTGGTTCTCGATGTACTCCTTGATGATCGATAGTGGGGCACCGCCGCAGGAGGCGGCGAAGTAGGACGGGGACCAGAAGTGCCCGCCCCACAGGTACTGGCGCACGTGCGGGCCGAACTCCTTGCGCAGCAGTCGGGCCGAGACGCCCTTGAGGGAGTTGACCAGGACCGACAGGGCGACCTTGGGCGGGTAGTGAACCAGGAGATGGACGTGGTCGTGTTCGCCGTTGAACTCGACCAGTACGGCCCCGAAGCTGTCGCACACCTCAATCATGATCTCTTCGCAACGGGTCAGGAGCTCATTGGTGAAGACCTTCCGCCGGTATTTGGGGGTAAAGACCAAATGTGCGTGAAGGCTGTAGACGACGGTGCGTCCCCGTCGGATATCGGGATTGGGTTCCCAGCGCGGTGACATGGACCAAACGGTAGTGTGTTCGAGGTGAAGCTGGTGGTGCAGGTGAAGCTTCTGCCGACGCCTGAGCAGGCGGCGGCGCTGGAGGCGACCCTGCGCGACTGCAACCAGGCGGCTGGTCTGGTCTCGCGGACCGCGTTCACCACCGGGGTGACGCGTGAGTACGATCTGCGCAAGCACACCTACGCGGCTCTGAAGGAGCGCGGTCTGGGCGCCCAGGCCGCGCAGCATGTGATCAAAAAGGTTGCCGACGCCTATCGCACGCTGAAGGCCAATCTGCGCGCGGGGAATCTGGGAGCGCCGGGCGCGCCACGGCGGATCCGGGTTGAAGGAAAACCGATCGTCTTTCGCCCACATGCGGCCCAGCCCTACGACGACCGCTGCCTATCCTGGCAGCTTGACGCACGGACGGTGTCGATCTGGACGGTGGCCGGCCGGCTGCGCCGGGTCGCGTTCACCTGCTCGGATCAGCAGCGGGCGATGCTGGCCGCGCACCGTCGAGGCGAGTCGGACCTGGTGTTGCGGGACGGCCGGTGGTTCCTGATCGCGACCTGTGAGGTCCCGGACGTGCCGGTCACCGCACCGGACGGGTTCACCGGTGTGGATCTGGGCATCGTCAATATCGCCACCACCAGCGGCGGGGTCCGGCACAGCGGCAAGAGCCTGAACGCGGTCCGGCAACGCAACCGCGAGTTGCGCCGCCGGCTGCAGGCCAAAAAGACCAAGTCCGCGAAACGGCTGCTGAAGAAACGCCGCCGGACCGAAGCCCGGTTTGCCGTCAACACCAATCATGTCATCGCCAAAGCCATCGTGACCGAGGCAGAACGCACCGGACGTGGGATCGCCCTGGAAGATCTTCAAGGGATCCGCGAGCGGGTACGGCTCCGCAAGCCCCAGCGGGTCACGTTGCATTCGTGGAGCTTCCACCAGCTGGGAGCGTTCATCGGCTACAAGGCCCGCCGGGCCGGGGTCGCCGTGATCTACGTCGATCCGGCCTACACCAGCCAGCAATGCTCGGCCTGCGGGCATGTGGACCGGGCCAACCGGCCAGACCAGGCCGGTTTCTCCTGTACGTCGTGCGGCTTCGCTGAGCACGCCGACGTCAACGCAGCCCGCAACATCGCCTCACGCGGTGTGGCGGACTGGGCAGTGAGTCACGCTGCCTGACGCGGACCTCGCCGCCGAAGCCAGCGACGGTGAGGAGCTGCAAGCTCGGTCGTTTACGGCCGAGAAGCTGAC
>NZ_JAHFZZ010000071.1 GCF_018603905.1 Nonomuraea sp. NEAU-A123 | reverse complement strand
AGGACTCTGTTGGCCGATTCGGCTGGTTGATCACGGGTTTGAGGCGCAAGATGGGTGTGGGCCGCGGCGGATCGAAGGGGGTTCGCCATGTCGTTGCGTCCCAGACCTGTTCCTGCGGTTCCGGCGGCCACTGCGCGTATCGCGCGGGCGGCTTTCCCGAAGGGGTGTCTGGCCATCCGGCTGCGGGATGAGCTGGGTGTGATCTTCACCGATGAGCGGTTCGTGGAGGGGTTTCCGGCCAAGGGTGGGCCGGGGTTGTCGCCAGGGATGCTGGCGCTGGTGTCGGTGCTGCAGTTCGCTGAGGGACTGTCGGATCGGCAGGCGGCCGATGCGGTGCGTGGCCGGATCGACTGGAAGTACGCCCTCGGGCTGGAGTTAGATGATGCCGGTTTCGATTTCTCGGTGCTGAGCGAGTTCCGGGACCGGTTGATCGCCGGTGGGCTGGAGCAGGTGGTGCTGGAAGCGGTGCTGGAGCGGTGCACGCAGGCAGGGTTGCTGCGTGCTGGGGGGCGGCAGCGAACGGATTGCACGCATGTGCTGGCGGCGGTGCGGCTGCTGAACCGGCTGGAATTCCTCGGTGAGACGCTGCGGGCGGCGTTGGAGGCGCTGGCGGTGGCGGCGCCGGACTGGCTGGCGGTGACCGTGTCCCCGGCCTGGATCGATCGTTATGGGACGCGGATCGACGCCTACCGCTTCCCCAAGGGTGAGCAGGCTCGCCGGCGGTGGGCGGCAACCGTCGGCCAGGACGGGTTCGCGCTGCTGGAGGCGGTGCACGCCGGTGATGCGCCGGTGTGGCTGCGCCAACTGCCGGCGGTGCAGGTGTTGCGCCTGGCGTGGATCCAGCAGTTCCACCGCGATCATCAGGGGGTGCGCCTGCGGCAGGCCGATGACCTGCCGCCCGGTCATCTGCGGCTGGCCTCGCCGTATGACGTCGAGGCCCGCTACGGGCTCAAACGCGGCCTGGGCTGGTGCGGTTACAAGGTCCACCTGTCGGAGACCTGCGAGGAGGATCTCCCGCATCTGGTCACCGCCGTGGCCACGACCGGCGCCTGCACCGACGACAGCCTCGTGCTCGAGGGTGTGCACGAGAGGCTGCAGGAACGGGGCCTGTCTCCCGCACAGCATCTGGTCGATGCCGGATACACCAGCGCGGCCGCCCTGGTGAGCGCCCGCACCGGCCACGGCATCGAGCTGATCGGCCCGGTCAAGGACAACAACAGCGGCCAAGCCCGCGGCGCGCTGTCCCAGACCGCCTTCACCATCAACTGGACACACCGACAAGCCATCTGCCCGCAAGGCGCCACCAGCATCGTCTGGGCCGACAAAACCGCCAGCATGGGCTACATCTCCGTGCGATTCGCCGCCGCCGACTGCACACCCTGCCCGCTCCGCCAGGCCTGCACCCGCTCGGCGCACCCTCGCTACGGCCGCTCCTTGACCCTGCTGCCCCAGCCGCTGCACCAGGCCCTGGCCCAACGCCGCGCCGAACAGGCCACCCCCGCCTGGAAAGCGATCTACAACCTGCGCGCCGGCATCGAGGCCACCCACTCCCAAGCCGTCCGCCTCCTGGGAATGCGCCGCACCCGCTACCGCGGGCTGGCCAAAACCGGTCTCGGCCACGTCCTGACCGCCACCGCCCTCAACCTCATCCGGCTGGACGCCTGGCTCCAAAACCAGCATCCCGGCAAGCCCGCCACAGCCAGACGCACCACACGCCTGATGCGCCTGGCCCACGCCTACGGCCTGGCCGCCTAACACCCAGCAACCAAATCAACCAACAGAGTCCT
>NZ_JAHFZZ010000070.1 GCF_018603905.1 Nonomuraea sp. NEAU-A123 | reverse complement strand
GCGCGTTGAAGCCGCCGCCGGTTTTGGCGGTCCAGGTCCACAGGCCGGTTCGGGCGCCGGGGTAGTCGTAGAAGGTGCTGATGTCGGTCATGTTGTCGCCGTTGAAGTCACCGACGACGGGCTTGGCGCGGGGCTGTTCGAAGTTGCCCGCGCCCGAGTCCCAGGACATGGTGGGAGCGTTGAAGCCGCCTGCCTTGGCGGTCCAGATCCACAGGCCCGTGCGGGCGCCGGAGTAGTCATAGAAGGTGCCGACGTCTGCCAGGCCGTCGCCGTTGAAGTCACCCGCGATGGCCTTGGCGCGCGGCTGTTCGAAGTTGCCCGCGCCCGAGTCCCAGGTCATCGTGGGCGGGTTGAAGCCGCCACCTGCCTTGGCGGTCCAGGTCCACAGGCCGGTGCGGGCGCCGGGGTAGTCGTAGAAGGTGCTGATGTCTGCGAGGCCGTCGCCGTTGAAGTCGCCGGTGACGGCTTTGGCGCGCGGCTGTTCGAAGTTGCCCGCGCCCGAGTCCCAGGACATGACGGGCGCGTTGAAGCCGCCGCCAGCCTTGGCGGTCCAGATCCACAGGCCCGTGCGGGCGCCGGAGTAGTCGTAGAAGGTGCCGACGTCTGCCAGGCCGTCACCGTTGAAGTCACCCGCGATGGCCTTGGCGCGCGGCTGTTCGAAGTTGCCCGCACCCGAGTCCCACATGCTGACCGGCGGGTTGAAGCCGCCCCCGGCCTTGGCCGACCAGACGAACAGGACCGTCCGGGCCCCCGGGTAGTCGTAGAACGCGGCCACGTCGTCCAGCCCGTCACCGTTGAAGTCCGCCTTCACCTCCGAGGTGCCGGACGGAGGGTCCGTCGACGGTGTCGTCCCCGCGTCCCACAGAGCGTCGACGAGAAGCTGGGCGTCGTGGACCTCCTTGGCGTAGGCGTCCGGGACCGCCGACACCTGCACCTTCTGGCAGATGGCGCCTATGTCCCCGCTCATCCAGGAGTTGTTCGGATATTTGCGCAGCATGGCGTTGAGGAACGCGTTGGTCGCGTACACGGGGTCGATCAACTGCGCGGGCGTGCCCCAGCCCTGGGACGGACGCTGCTGGAACAGCCCCAGGCTGTCGTGGTCGCCGGCCTCCGTGTAGTTGTGCAGGGTGCTCTCGGTGATGGCCGTGGTCACGGCGATCACCGCCGCTCGCTTGTCCAGCCCTCGGTCCTTGGACGTGGCCGTGATGATCCGGGCGCAGGAGACGTTGTAGGAGTTCACGCTCTTCCCCATGCGGGGGCCGTTCATCTGCGGCCGGACCTGGTCGGCGATCGCGGTGTCCGCGCTGGTCTCGCCGCCCGGAACGCAGGCGGTGTAGGACAGTGACGCCGCGAGCGACTCGGGCACCGGCTCGCCGGCCGGGCCGGGGACGCGGCTGGTGGTGGGGGCGGGGGTCGGCTCCTGCGCTGCCGCAGGGAGAGCACCTCCGGCGAGGAGTCCTGCGGCCAAGGCGGCCGACACGGTCAGGCGGCGGGTGAAGGGTAAACGCGGGGTCGCGATGAGACGGGTGATCTTCATGATTTTCTCCAAAGAAGGGTGAGAAGTCCGCTGGCTGCGGCTTGCGCGCCGCAGCCAGCTCGCACGATCAGACAGGCTTGGTACGGAACTGCTCCCAGTTGCCCGCTCCGGAGTCCCAGGTCATGGTGGGCGGGTTGAAGCCGCCGCCGGTTTTGGCGGTCCAGGTCCACAGGCCGGTTCGGGCGCCGGGGTAGTCGTAGAAGGTGCTGATGTCGGTCATGTTGTCGCCGTTGAAGTCACCGACGACGGGCTTGGCACGG
>NZ_JAHFZZ010000007.1:375375-655160 GCF_018603905.1 Nonomuraea sp. NEAU-A123 | reverse complement strand
CCTGGCTCCAAAACCAGCATCCCGGCAAGCCCGCCACAGCCAGACGCACCACACGCCTGATGCGCCTGGCCCACGCCTACGGCCTGGCCGCCTAACACCCAGCAACCAAATCAACCAACAGAGTCCTCCAGGAAAACGGCCGCTGAACCCGCACGTGGCCGGGCGCCGTTACGTGCGCATTGTTGACCGTCTCCGGGGTTTCAGTGCCGAGCGCTACCTCGTTGAGGGTTGATGCCCCGGTCTTCCGTTCGAGGGTGCTTCGTGGAGCTGTTCCGTCAAAAGCGGATGGAGTGCCACGAAGCGGATATATGACCATAAAACTAGGCACGAGGGTCTTGTTTGTCAGATGCGGCTTCGCGAAGGATCGAAAGATGAAGGTTGTCTAGGTGCTTGCGGTGCGTCGGTCACGGCCGGAGCGCGCCAGGGGCGTCTGACGTCCTCAAATGGGGGAGGAATCATGGCCGTTGCCCAGTCTCGAGCGAGCTCGTCCAAAGAGCTCTCGCTCGACCTGCCGCTGTTGAGCATCAAGGTCCGCCCTTCGGATCTGCGGATGCCCCATGTCGGGATGCCGCACGTCGGGATGCCGCATCTGGAAATGCCGCACATTTCCCGGCAGGAGGTTGGTCATGCCGTGGACGTGGCCCGGACGCTCCTTCCTCCGCCCGAGCGCATCGCCTACTACGGCGCGCTCGGCGTACTCGCGGCATTCGGGGTGCTCGAGTGGCCGGTGGCCGCCGCCATCGGTGCCGGGACGCTGATCGCGCGGCGCGGATGGGAAGGGAGGAGCAGGTCACCCGCCCGCAGGGCGCAGAGATCCCCGGCCACCGAGCGACCCCGCACCGCGACATCGGCGACCACGGCGACCGCCGCGACCGCCGCGTCGAAGGGCGCCACGTCGCCGAAGCGCGCCGCCTCCTCCACCGCCGTGCCGAAGCGCAGCACCTCGTCGAAGGGTGTCACCGCGACCGCTGCGCCGAAGCGCACCGCCGCGTCGAAGGGCGTCACCGCGACCGCTGCGCCGAAGCGCACCGCTGCGTCGAAGGGCGCCGCCGCGTCGAAGGGCGCCACCGCGACCGCCGCGCCGAAGCGCACCACCGCGTCGAAGAGCGTCACCGCGACCGCCGCGCCGAAGGGCGCTACCTTGCCGAAGGGCGCCGCCTCCTCCACCGCGGCGCCGAAGCGCACCGCCGCGTCGAAGGGCGTCACCGCGACCACCTCGCCGAAGCGCACCACCTCGCCGAAGCGCACCACCTCGCCGAAGCGCACCACCTCGTCAAAGGGCGCCACCTCGCCGAAGCGTGCCGCCTCCTCGACTGCTGCGCCGAAGCGAGCCGCCGCGCCGAAGCGAGCCGCCGCGCCGAAGCGAGCCGCCGCGTCGAGGCGTGCCGCCGCGGCCACCAGTACCTCGGCGAAGGCCTCCTCCCGGCGTAAGTCCGCCTCCTCCACCACGTCACGAGGTGGTCGCAAGAGCACCGCCGGACGTGCGCGGTCGGGCGGGTGAGGTCCGGGTTGCCCCTCGTTCTGAACAGCCTGCGTGCCTGGACGGTTCCGCCAAGGGGGCGACATGTGGCCGTTCTCCGTTGACACCGTCCTGAGCATGCTCCCCGAACCGGTGCGGAGCATGCTCCCGCGCCCACGCCGGATACAGAAGTGCGCAGGCGGAGTCCGGGTGGAACTGCGGCACATCGGCGGCCCCGGCACGGACCGGGTAGCGCGGGCCCTCGAGGACCGGCTGCGCGCGGTCGGCATGGACCGGGCCGAGGTGAACGGCGCGCTCGGCTGCGTGTTCGTGGGCTGCGACGCGGCAACAGCCGATCTGGACAAACTCGTGGCCATCGTCGACGAATTCGATGTGGACGGTGGCGGTCAAGGCGGTCAAGCCGGTGGCCAACTGGCGCTCGACGGTGTGGAGCAGCAGGCCCGCGCCGCGGTGAGTCTCGGCCTGCACCTCCTCGGCACCGGGATCGCCCTGGCCGGGCAGGTCGCCCGCCTGCCGAAGCTGCCGCCGACCGTGCCCGCCGTACTGTCGCTGGCCGAGCACGCCCCGCGGGTCCGCCGGGAGCTGGAGCGGTACATGGGCAGGCCCGCCGCGGACGCGCTGGTCGCGTCGTCGCGCGTCGTCACCCAGACGCTGGCGATGCGGCCCTTGTCGATGTTCGTCGACTCCGTCGCGGCGGCCGGCCGCTACATCGACTCGTGCGCCGGGCGCCGAGCCTGGGAGCTGCGCGAAGAGGAGTTCGCCGACGCCGACGGGGCCTACCGCCATACCCGGGTCGCCGGGCGGCCCCGGCCTGTTCCGCTGCCGCGCGGGCCCATCGAGCGGTACGCCGACGCGGCGAGCGCGGCCACGGTGGCGGCGCAAGCTGTCACCACCTTGGTGAGCCGCGATCACCAGCGCGGGCTTTCCACGCTCATCACGGGTATCCCGAAGGCCGCCCACGTCGGCAGGGACGCTTTCAGCAGCGCCTTCGTGCGTGCCCTCGCCAAACGCGGCGGGATGGTGCTCGACCGCGTCGCGCTGCGCCGCATGGATCGCGTCGACACGGTCGTCCTCGACGCGGCCGTGTTGACCACCGGCGCGTGGACGATCGGCCGTGTCATCCCGCTCGACGGGGACCAGGACTTGGACGAGTTGCACGCGCGGCTCTACACGCTGGTCGACCTCGGCGATCCCGCGGCTTCGCGCGAGCGTGACGGATGGGCGGCCGGACCGTACTCGGCGGCGCGCGAACCCCTGGAAGTACGGAAGTGGCGCCGGCAGGGAGTACGGCCGGTCAGCGTCTCGCGGCAGGGCATCCCGATCGCGCTGGTCGGGCTGGCGCCCGAGCCCCACCCGCTGGCCGAAGCCCTGGTCGCCGCCGCGAAGGGCGCGGGCACCGTGATCCTGGCCGGCGGGGAGGCGGGCCTGGGCCTGCGGCTCGGTGTCGACCGGGTCGTCGACGGCGGCTCCCGGCTGGCCGCCTCGGTGCGGGCGCTGCAGTCCGAAGGACTCGTCGTGGCCGTGGTGTCCCGCACGTCGAGGCGTGGCCTGCGCCAGGCTGACCTGGGCATCGGCGTGCTCAGGGGAGCGCGGCGCGTGCCGTGGGACGCCGACGTGATCAGCGATCTCGACGGGGTCCACTTGCTGCTGCGCTGCGTGCCGTACGCGAAGAGCGCGAGCAGGCGCAGCGTACGGCTGGCCGCCGCGGCGGGGGTCGTCGGCGCGGGTATGGCCGTTCTCGGCCCGGCCGGGACAGCGGTCGCACGGGCGCACCTGATACGCGACTGCACCTCGGTGGCCGCCCTGGTCACGGGGGAGTGGGCCGGACGCGAGGTCAGGCGGACGGCGCCGCCGGTGGACGCCGACCATACGCCGTGGCATGCGATGGCGGTGCCTGACGTCCTCGACCTGCTGCGCACGTCGCCGCACGGGCTGACCGAGAAGGAGGCCGCGCGCCGCAGGACGAAGCCGGCGCGGCCGGGTACCACCGGGCCCACGTCCTTGGCGATGGCGTCCG
Source organism: Nonomuraea sp. NEAU-A123 (assembly GCF_018603905.1). Lineage (GTDB taxonomy): Bacteria > Actinomycetota > Actinomycetes > Streptosporangiales > Streptosporangiaceae > Nonomuraea. The sequence goes on along the minus strand of NZ_JAHFZZ010000007.1, from coordinate 651,663 downwards.
TCGAAGAGCTCGCCAATCCATTGACGCCGGTGCTGGCCGCGGGCGCGGGCCTGTCGGCCGCGGTCGGTTCCGTTCTGGACGCCGTGCTGATCGGCGGCGTGATGGTGGTCGACGCCGTCATCGGCGGGGCGCAACGGCGCGGCGCCGACAAGGAGCTGCACCGTCTCACCGAGATCACCGCCGTGCGGGTACGGCTGCGCAGGCCCGGCGGCGGCGTCTCCGGTGTCGCCGACGACCTGGTGAAGGGGGACGTGATCGAGCTGCGCGCCGGCGACGCCGTACCGGGCGACGGCAGGCTGATCCAGGCGGTCGGCCTGGAGATCGACGAGTCCACCCTGACCGGCGAGTCGCAGCTCGTGACCAAGACCGACGCGCCCACCGCCGCCGCCGCGATCGCGGATCGCCGATCGATGGTGTACGAGGGCACCACCGTCGCGGCCGGCCACGGCCTGGCCGTGATCGTGGCGATGGGGGAGGAGACCGAGGCGGGCAGGACCGCCAGACTGGCCCACAACGGGCCGCTGGTGAGCGGCGTGGAGTTGCGGCTCCGCAGACTGAGCCGCAGGATCCTGCCCGCCGCGATCGGGTCGGGCGCGTTCCTGATGGTGCTGAACCTGATGCGCGGCTCGCCCCTGTCCGCGGCTCTCGCCCCCGCGGTGAGCCTGGCCGTCGCCGCGGTCCCCGAGGGGCTGCCATTCATCGCCACCGTGGCCGAGCTCGCCTCGAGCAAACGGCTCTCCAAGCGCAATACGCTGGTCCGCAACCCGTCGACGATCGAGGCCCTGGGCCGGGTCGACGTGCTCTGTTTCGACAAGACGGGGACCCTGACCGAAGGCCGCATCAGCCTGCGCCAGGTCTCGGACGGAGACCACGCCCGGCCGCTCGAGACATTGACGCCGGAGCTGAAGGGGATCGTCGGCGCGGCGCTCCGGGCGGGGCCCCGCTTCGACGGCGGGCGGGCCATCCCCCATCCCACGGACCGCGCCGTCGTGGAGGGCGCCGCCAAGCTGCACGTCACGCCCAAGGACGGCCTGGGGGAGTGGCACCGGGTCGACGAGCTGCCCTTCGAACCCGCGCGTGGCTACCACGCGGTGCTCGGCCTGTCGGAGTCGGGCCATCTGCTGAGCATCAAGGGAGCCCCCGAGGTCGTGCTCGACCGCTGTACCCACCTGATCCGCGGCGGCCGGCCGGTCCCCATGGGCGCGAAGAGCAGGCATGAGCTGGAGAAGGAGGTGGACAGGCGCGCGTTGGAGGGATTCCGGGTGCTCGCCGTCGCCGAGCGCCGGGCGTCCAGCCGCGCCGATCTCGACGAGTCCCGCATCGAGCGCCTGTGCTTCCTGGGGTTCCTCTGCCTGGCCGATCCCGTCCGGCCGACGGCGAAGCGGAGCGTCGAGGGACTGATGCGAGCCGGCGTACGGGTCATCATGATCACTGGCGACCATCCGAGCACGGCCGAGGCCATCGCCGCCGAGATCCACGTTCTGAACGGTCAGCGGGTGATGACGGGACCCGAGCTGGAGCGGCTGGACGACGACGCCTTGATCGCGGTGCTGCCGGAGGTGGCGGTGTTCGCGCGCACCACGCCCGAGCACAAGGCCCGCCTCGTCTCCTGCCTGCGGCGCGCGGGCAAGGTGGTGGCCGTCACCGGTGACGGGGCCAATGACGTCCCCGCGATCCGGCTCGCCGACGTCGGCATCGCCCTCGGACCGCAGGCCACCCCCGCCGCCCGGGCCGCCGCCGACATCGTCGTGATCGACGATCGCATCGAGACGATCATCGACGCGATCTCCGAGGGCCGGGCGATGTGGGGCTCCGTCCGCGACTCGCTCGGCATCCTGCTCGGCGGGAACGTCGGAGAGATCGCCTTCACGGTCGGCTCCAGCCTGCTGTCCAGGCGCAGCGCGCTGAACGCCCGCCAACTGCTCCTGGTCAACCTGCTCACCGACATGCTGCCCGCCATGGCCGTGGCCGTTCGCCCACCGGACGCCGAAAGCCCGGAGAAACTGCTCGCCGAGGGGCCGGAGGTCTCGCTCGGCACCGCCCTGACCAGGGACATCTACGTACGCGCCGTCACCACCGCCGCGGCGGCGACCGCGGCGTGGCTGCTCGGCCGGATGACCGGCACGCAGGCCCGCGCGTCCACCGTCGGGCTCATCGGTCTGGTGGGAGCGCAACTGCTGCAGACACTGACGGTGGGGGGCCGGGATCGGACGGTGTTCCTCGCGTCGGTGTCGTCGCTGGCCGCCCTCATGGTGATCGTCTCCGTCCCCGGCCTCAGCCAGGTCTTCGGCTGCCGTCCGGTCGGCCCGTTCGGCTGGGGCATCGGCCTGGGCTGCGCCGTCGTGGCGGCGCTGGTCGCGACGCTGATGGAGCGGGCGAGCGCGGAGTAGTCACCAACGGTTCACCAAACGGACACCATGATTATGGTCAAATTGCAACATTTGGGGTGAATTATCTCACTAACGATGGATTTAGTGATGTGAGGTGCTTGGTGTCGGAATTTCTGGCCTCTGTGCTCGCGAAGGCGGCCATGATGCTCCTGGAAGCGCTGATCACGCGTATCGTCCAGGCCCTCGTCACGTCCCTCATCGGCCGCGCCGCCTTCTCCCCGGCCTGAGCCCTGCCCCGGTGGGGCCTAGATGGTGACGTCGCCGCACAGGTGCACCTCGACGCCCAGGCGGTGGAAGAACGCCGCCTTCGCGAGGAGCGCCTTGTCGGCCGTGGCGGCGTCGGGGGCGTAGGCGATCTGGACGTGGTTGGCCTTGTGGCGGGCCATGAACTGGTCGCGGGTGACCCCGTGGTGGACGACGTGCGCGATCGGCCACTCCGGGTTGGTCGCCGCCCACCGCCGTTCGGTCTCCTCTTCGGGCAGCTCCACGACGGAAGCGCGGCCGATGTCGAGTTGGAGCCGGGCCTCGGCGATGTAGAGGCGGGACCAGACGATCTCCCCGGGCCTGCTCACCCCCTTGATCGTGCCGCCGCCCGCCGGGAAGTACATCGGGTTCTGCCGCCGGCTCACCGCGCCCGCGTACCCGCCCTCCAGATGGGACGGCGGGACGGAGCCGGAGATCTCGTAGACCCAGACGAAGTCGTCCCCGTACCGCTCGCCCCAGCGGACGTCGTGCAGCGTGGTCGCGGGGTCGAGGCCCATGGCGGTCCACACCCGGTTGGTCACCAGAGCGTCCGCGGCCACGCCCTCGTCCGCCTCGTTGAAGTGCGGCAGCGGGGCGTCGTCGTAGAGCACCCGAGTGCCGTCGCGGCTGGTCACCGGCGGGCGGACGACGTTGTTGAGCAGCCCTTCGGCCAGGTCGGATGCCGGGGTGAGGTCCTTCAGCCCCTGCTGGTACTGGATCCCGACGGCGTCCAGGCCGAAGTCGTCGGCGATCCGCAGCGCGGCGACGTACATCTTGCACTGCTCGTGCAGTTGCCGGTCGGTGAGCTCCGTGGCCTCGTCGGCGCCGGTGGCGAACCGCATCCCGGCGGCGGCGAGCCAATCGCGTACGGCCGTCGCCTCGGCGTCCGGCACCTTGAGCATCTCGGCGTACAGGGCGCTCTGGGACAGCCGCTCCTTGTAGATGCCGAGGGGGTTGAGCAACTCGTCGTCGATGATCGCGTTGTACATCCCCATGCAGCCCTCGTCGAAGACGCCGATGATGGCCTTGTCGCGCAGCAGTTCCTCGGCCAGCGCGACGCCGAGCTCGGATTCCGGGCCGGGCGGCAGCGGTGGCAGCGGGCGGACGTGCGAGGAGTCGTGGACGATGTGGCCGGCCTGCACCCAGCTCGCGATGCCGTCCAGGAAGTAGCGGTCGGTGAAGTCGACCGACCAGATCGTCGAGTACGGGCGGCCCATCTTGGTCAGTCCCGCGTTGAGACCGAGCAGCCCGACCAGGCCGGGCCAGGTCCCGTCGAAGTTGGCGACGGTGAGGATCGGCCCCTCGTGGGTGCGGAGACCGGCCAGCACGTGGTGGCTGTACTGCCATACGGCCTCGGCGACGATGAGCGGCGCGTCGGCCGGGATGGTCTTGAAGACCTCCAGGCCCATCCGCTGGCTGTCGATGAAGCCGTGCCCCTTGGCGGGATCCACCTCGTGCGCGCGGACCACGGTCCAGCCGAGGTCGCCGAACGCTGAGGCGACCGCCTTTTCGAGGGTTTCCTGGGCGGGCCAGCCGGCGACGTTGGCCGGCAGGCGCAGGTCGCCGCTGGCGATCAGGTAGGCGGTACGCGGTGCGGCGGAGTGCTCCGCGCGGGCGACAGGCCGGCGGTACGGGCTGGTCATGGCGTCTTCGGCTCCAGATCGGCGAGAGGCAGCCGGGCGAGGACGATTCCCCGGCGCTGCCAGGTGTAGGTGACGAACAGGTGGTCGGAGGTGACGACCGCGGCCGGATAGCTGTACTCGGCGACACCGCTGGTGACGACCCCGGCGTCACCCGGCGCGAAGCCGGTGCCGGAACCGGGGCTGGAACCGGGGCTGGAACCGGGGTCGGTGGGAGTGCCGGAGCTTATGCCGGGAGCGGTGTCGGAGCTGCTGCCGGGCGCGGGGGCGGGGCCGGGGTTCAGGAGTCGCGGGACGGCTGGATCGATGGAGACGGCGCCGTCGTCCACGACCGGCCCCGCGTGCCAGGTCAGCCCGTCGTCGTCCGACAGAGAGACGACGAGCGGGCAGCGGCTGCCCCACGACTCGGCGGCCGGGTTGTGCACGCAGGCCACCCGTCCCGACGGCAGCGCGACCGCGGTGAGGCCGCTGTTGTTGTTCGGCAGGCTCGTGGGCTCGGCGGGCGTCCAGGTGCGCCCGCCGTCGGAGGAGACCGAGCGGTACGCCCGGCCCTCGGTGCTGCGCATCAGCGCGACAGGGCCGCTTGCTCCCCACCACAGCGCGGGCTGGATGTGCCCGGCGCCGGTCAGGGCGGCGTGCTCGACGGGAATCGGGAACCGCGTCCAGCTCAGCCCGCCGTCATCGGACACGTCGACGAACGGATCCCAGCGGGGCCGCTCACCCCACCGCTCCGTCGAGCCCGGCGCCAGCCAGCGCAGGCCGCCGGGAGCGAGCAGCGGCGGGTTCTTGACCGGTCCCCGGCCGCCGGACCGGTCTCCCGGGACGAGTTCACGGACCGGCTCCCACGTGATGCCGCCGTCGTACGAGCAGGTGACCAGCGTGACCCACTCGGAGATGCGCGCGCCCGCCTTGCAGAACAGCCACAGGGCACCGTCCGGCCCCGCCGCCAGCACCGGGTTCCAGTGCGCGACGGCCCTGCCGGTGTCCAGGGTGCGTATCCGGCCGCCTCGGGCGACCCGGATGCGGTTGTCCGGCGTCCCCTCTCTGGTCCCGGCGAACCACGCGACGACGGGAACGCCGCCGATTACCGCGAGCGTGGACGCATGACACTGCGTCCAGCGCGGATCGTCAACGGTCACGAACTCCCGGCGGATCCCCACGGAGTCGGTCGGGCTCACGTGGTCGTGGTCCATGGAGGCGTGGTTCATTCCGGTGCGGGGGATGCCGACGCCGTCTCGGCCAGGCGGGCGATGTGTCGTCGCTCGTCGGGGCCGATCTCGGGGGCAGGCATGCGGAGGGTGCCGGTCCCGCGGCCGAGGTGGCTCAGCGCCAGCTTGATGCCTTCCACGGTGCCGCCCAGCGCGGCCAGCACCTCGTCCACCCGCGCCTGGGCGGAGCGTTCCGCGGCGGCGTCGCCGTCGGCCACGGCGTCGGCGAGCATCGCGAACGGCTCGGGGAACGCCGCCGACAGCCCGGAGACGACTCCGGCGCCGCCGTGGCGGACGACCTCGGCGAGCTTGGTGTCCGCGCCCGACCACAACCGGGCCTGCGGCGGGAGCGCCGCGCGGTACTCCGCGAACCGCTCGGCCGCCAGGCCGCTCAGCTTGGCGCCGGCCAGCCCGGTCTCAGCGGCGATCATGGCGAACTCGGCGGGCTCGACGACCACGCCCGAGCGCTCGCTGAACAGGTAGCCGTAGACGGCGGCCGGACCCGCGGCCGCCGTCACAGCGGCGAAGTGCCGCAGGACGGCGCCGGTGTCGGCGGGCAGGTAGTACGGAGTCAGCGCGGCCAGCCTGCGCGCCCCCAAGGCGACGGCGTCGCGGGTCAGCGCCACCGCGTCTCGGGTGGCCGCGGCGCCGACGTGCACCACGACCCGGTCAGGGCCGAACACGGCCAGCGCGGCCTCGGCCAGCGTACGGCGCTCCGCACGATCCAGCGCCGGGAACTCGCCGGTGGTGCCGCAGACGAAGACACCGTCGAGATGACGCGCGAGATCGGTGAAGTGCGCCTTGGCGGTGGCGTGGTCGAGCTCGCCCGCCTCGTCGAAGAAGGTGGGAACGGCGGCGAGGACCTCCGCCCGGCGTCGGGTATTTTCTGGCATGGCAAAGCCTCGGTTCGTCGTTGGTGACTGGCGGACGGTGACGCGGGTCAGAAGGCGGGCTGCGGGCGCGGTCGCCCACTCAGCGTCGCGCGGATCCGGCTGCAGGAGCCGTCGAGATGAGCGGTGAGCGCGGCCAGCGCGGCGTCGACGTCGCCCGAACGAATGACGTCCCTCAGGTAGACGTGGTCGTCGGCGACGGGGACCAGGTCTCGGTCGGTGTTGGTGATCTCCAACACCGTTGCGAACAGCGGCCGGTGCAGCGCCCAGGTGGCGGTGAGCCAGCGGTTGTCGCCGAGCGTGTAGAACCCGCTGTGGAAATCGAGGTCGGCGGCGGCGAACTTGGCGGCGTCGGCGGCCACGGCCGCCGACTGCATCTGGTCGAGCGCCTCGTCGATCGGGGTCCAGTCGGCCGCGTCGAGACGCGCGATGGCCTCCCGGACGGCCAGGCTCTCCAGGGCGCCGCGCAGCGAGTAAAGCTCCAGGAGATCTTTGTCGGACAGCCCGCGTACGGAGACGCCCCGCTTGCGCGTCTCGACCAGCCCCTCGATCTCGAGCTGGCGAAGCGCGTCGCGGACCGGCCCGCGGCTCACCCCGAAGCGCTCCGCGATCCTGCCCTCGACCAGATGCGTGCCCACGCTCAGCTCGCCGCGCACGATGAGCGATCGGAGCTGGACGAGCAGCTGATCTCCGAGCGGTGGATTGCGCAACGGATTGGTGATCGTCACCAGCTCTCCTCCCATGGTCTTCGCCAACGGTATCCCTGCTTACTGCAGACGGTCAACGTTAACCGATGACCGGTGACCGTTGACGGTTAACCGTTTCCCAAGACATAGTGTGCGGCAACCGAATCCCTGCGGAAACGTTCAAAGCCGCTGGCAGAAAGGGAGGCGCCATGGTTGCGACCCTTCCGAAGACCGACCTCCGCTACACCTGGAAGGTCACGGCATCCAGCTTCCTCGGCAACACGCTGGAGTATTACGACTTCCTCGTCTACGGGACGGCGGCCGCCGTCGTCTTCCCCAAGGTCTTCTTCCCCGACGCCAGCGGCTTCGTTGGCACGCTCTCCGCCTTCGGCACGTTCGCCGTCGGCTTCCTCGCCCGGCCGCTGGGCGGGCTCTTCTTCGGCAGCCGCGGGGACCGGCACGGCCGCAAGTCCACCCTGATGATCACCCTCACGGTGATGGGGCTCAGCACCATCCTCATCGGGTTGCTGCCGTCCTACGGGACGATCGGGATCTGGGCTCCGATCCTGCTGGTGGCGCTGCGGCTGCTTCAGGGATTCGCGGTCGGCGGCGAGTGGGGCGGCTCCATGATCATCGTGCTGGAGTCGGCGCCGCCGAACCGCCGAGGATTCTTCAGCGCCTGGCCAAACACCGGCGGGTTCTCGGCGCAGATCCTCATCACGCTGGTCTTCGCTTACGTCTACACGCTCTCCGATGAGCAACTGCTGAGCTGGGGGTGGCGGATCCCGTTCCTGCTGTCGGCCGTCGTCCTCGTCGTGACGTTCTGGATGCGGCGCAGCCTGCGGGAGACCCCGGTCTTCACCGAAGCCGTCGCCGCCGCGCCGGCGGCGGGCGAGGCGGGCGACGGGGGCGAGGCCGCCGCGAAGCCGGACCGCCCGGCTCATGGTCCGATCCGTACGATCTTCGTCGACGACTGGCGCAACCTGCTGCTGATCGTCGGGCTGCGGTTCGCCGAGGCGCTGCCGTACTTCCTGCTCACGGTGTTCGCGCTGTCCTACGGCACCGGCACGCTCGGCCTGCAGAAGGGCCAGCTGAACAACGCGATCCTCGTCGCGGCCGTGCTCTCCTTCGTCAGCCATGGCGTGTTCGCCGCGATCTCCGACCGGGTCGGGCGGCGGCCGGTCTACTTCTTCGGCGCGGTCGTGGTGTTCGTGATGGCGTTCCCGTTCTTCTTCATGCTGCGCAGCGGGTCGATGGTGCTGATCGTGCTCGGGTACGTGCTGGTGCTCAACCTCGGGCACAACGCCATCAACGCCATCCAGCCCGCGTTCTTCGCCGAGCTGTTCCCGGCGGATCGCCGCTACACCGGCGCCGCGGCGGGCCGCGAGATCGCCTCGATCTTCGCCGGCGGGCTGACCCCGTTCGTGGCCACGGCGCTGGCCGGATCCGACGGCAGCCGGTGGCCGCTGGTCGCCGGGTACGTCATGGTCGGTGCGGTGATCACGATGGTGGCCGTGTACAAGGCGCCGGAGTCCTTCCGCCGCGACCTCAGCGCCACGGGCACGACGGTCCGCTGACGGCGGGTGCTCGGCCGGCCGCGGAAGCGGCGGCACGGTCGAGTTCCGCGGGAGCGGGACAGAAGACGACCTGAAACGCAATGATGGGCTCGGACGTTTCCCGGCTTTTCCCCAAGCTGGAGAGGGCGGCCTATGCCCAGAGCTCGTCGTACAAAGCGGGACAATTCCCCCGCGAGTGGCAAGAAGTCCCCCGAGCGGAAGCCGAGCGAGCCGGTCGAGGAAGGCGCGGGCGGGGCGAGACCGGGCCGAGCCGTGCTGGCGTGGGTGGCCGGGATCGTCGGTGCGGTGATCGTCGCGGCGGTCGGCGCCGTGTTCACCGGCTGGTTCGGCTCGCTCGGGCCCGGCGCCTTCGATGAGATCAGCCGCGAGGCGCCCGTCACGGCCGCCTATGTGAAGACCATCACCGATGGCCCCGACCTCGCCCTGCGCGAGCCTGTGACGGCCGCGCAGGACCGAGCGATCCTGCTGGGCAGGCCCGACGCGGCACAACACGAGGCTTTCCTGGAGCGTTACCGCGCCGCCCCGGTCGGGGAGACGAGGGTCATAGTCGTCCTGAACGGCAACCGCGCCGGCCTGCGGATCGCCGACATCAGACCGCGCATAGTGACCCGCGAGCCGGTGCCCGACGGCGCGCTGCTGAGCCCCGCCCATGCCGGCGAGCAGGGCACCATCGAGGTCGCGGCCGATCTCGACCGGCCGACGCCGCGGTTCACCTCGGTCAAGGATCGCGACACCCCGTACTTCGAGACCAAGCAGATCGATCTGGTCCGGGACGAACGGGTGACCTTCATCATGACGCTCACCGCCTGCAAGGCGTACTACGAGTTCGAACTCGTGGCCACGGTCATCAGCAACGGCCGCGCCGAGCAGGTGGTGATCCGCAGCCCGGGCGGGCTCCCGTTCCGGCTGACCGGTCCCGCGCGGGCTTACCGCACCGTGTACGACGAGTCCTCGATGGGTGGCTGGAGCGTCCGGAGCAAGCCGGGCAAGTACCGGATCGAGGGGTGCTGACGTGCGACGACTGGCCGGTGTGCCGCTGCTGGCGCTGGTGACCTGTTTGGCCCTCGTGTCCGACGCCCCGGCCGTCGTGCGGAAGGCGGTGGGCTGGCAGGCCGTGTGGTCGGCGGCGTTCGACAACCGTTCGTTCGGCTTGACCGAGGACGTCTTCGTCTACAGCCACACCCTCGTGCCGTCCGAGCGTGCCCTGGCGGTGGCGGCGCGCATAGGCCGGATTCTCATCCTCGAACCGGTCACGGGGCGCGTCCTGAGCACCGTGCCGGCCGAACCCCGGCTCGGGGACGTGCGTGAGCTGTGGGTCGCCGACGAAGCCCTCGTCGTCCTGCGCGAGCGGCCTGGGCGAACGGGAGACGAGTTCGAGGGCGTGCTCACCGGCTACGACCTGGCCACGGGACAGCGGCTGTGGGGCTCGAGACTCGCCCGTGAGGCCGTGGTGACCCGGCGAGCCGTGGCGGCACTGACGGCGTCGGACGTCGAACTGCTCGACGCCAGGACCGGGGCGACCCGAGCGGTCATGCCCATTCCGCAGGGCTGCACCGCGGCCGCGGCGGCCGCCGACGAGCTGGTCGCCGTGCTCGAACTCTGCGCGAACGACCGCGTCCACCTCGCCGCCGTGGACCCGGAAACCGGCCGGCCTCACTGGACCCGTGACCTGACGTACCGGCGCCCACAGCAGTGGCCGCCGGCCGAGGGGACGGACCCGCGGAGAGACGTGGGTGTGGCGACCGCCGCGGACGGAACCGTCCTCGTCCACCTCTCCGAGACCCCCTACCTGTACGCATCGGACGGCAGACGGCTGCCCGCGGACATCCACGGCGAGGCCACCCGGTCGCCGATCGTCACAGGGGAGGGCGTCGCGGTATACACGTCGATTCCGGACGGAGGTGGAGCAGGCTACGTTCAGGGAATCGATCCGGCCACCGGCGCCATCCGCTGGACCCGGGGGGTGACGGGGCCGACGTCGTTCATCGCGACCGGGGACCTGTTCGTCGCGGAGGACAGGGAGTACCCCGGTTTGGAATCCTGGCCGCTGAACGCCTACCTCCTGGCCATCGACGCCGCCACAGGTGAGGCGAGCGAGCTCCCGTTGCCCGCCACCGAGGGCGCCACCATCCTGGAGGGAGGCGCCGGGGGCCTGGTCTTCGTGAGCACCCCGACGCGGGACGACGACAGCACCGGTGTCAAGAACGGCACCCGGATCACCGCCTACCGCCTCGTCCGTGCCAACCGGGCCCCGGCGAACCCGCCCGGCGTCGCCCCGCCGGCGAACTGGCCGGACGCCTGCGGTCTGCTCACCGACCGCGACCTGAGCCTGCTGGCCCCGGGCTACCTCGCCTACCCGCACTCGCGCACGCTGGCGGGCAGCCCTCTGCCCATACCCGCCGTCTGCGACTGGATCCCGCCGACCGACAAGGGCGACGTCGTCTCCGTGTCCGTCATCTGGACGGCGCCCTCGACGTCCGAGGCGCAGCGCCTGGCGGCCGAGGAGGTCCGCTACGGGCTCGCCGCCACCATCAAGGGCCGCGATGGGCCGGACATCGTGTACTACCAGTTGGGCCTTCCCGCCGGTAACCAGTACGGGGCTCTGGTCAGCGTGGGTCCGGTCATCACCAAGCTCGTGGCCTCCACCCCGGGGACAGTGCGGCGGCTCGCGCCCAGATTGCGAGACAACCTGCGGACTTCTGCCGGCCCTCGTCATGGTCACCGCTCATGAGCGCAGTGTGGGCGACCTGCTCGGCCGGCCCTGCCGGGTTCTGGCCCTCGAACCGGCTCAAGAGGCTTCTCGTTCGAAGCGGGTCGTGCGATCATGGTGCTGTCGTGGTCCGGCTCGGTAACGCGGCCGGCTGGAATCATGCCTTCGCGGCCTGGGAAAACGTCAATCTCGCCGGGTGCCGGCTCCATATGACCTGCACGCTCGCTGTCGGCGTCATGCCCTGCTGATGACCCTGGGCTCCATCGCGCCTGATGATCATATGAAAGGGATACATGCTTAAGGCTGAGCTGGAGACGGTGATCGCCGATGTGATCGGACCCGCGGCCGTCGAGACCGACCGCGGCGGAGTCTTTCCCGCCGCGGGCATCGAGGCGCTGGGCAAGGCGGGAGTCCTGGGCCTGGTCAGCGCGACCGAGGTAGGGGGCGCGGGCCAGGGGCTGCGCGAGGCGGCTCAGGTCATCACATCGCTGGCCGCGGCCTGCGGATCCACCGCCATGATCGTGCTCATGCACTTCGCCGCCACCGCGGTGATCGAGGCGCACGGCCCGGAGCAGACCCGCCGGGCGGTAGCCGAAGGCCGTTACCTCACCACCCTGGCCTTCTCCGAGACGGGTTCGCGCAGCCACTTCTGGGCTCCTGTGGGCACCGCGGCGGAAGCGGAGAACGGCGAGATCGCCCTTGACACGCGCAAGAGCTTCGTCACCGCGGCCGGACATGCCGATGGGTATGTGTGGTCCAGCCGGCCGCTCGCGAGCACGGGGCCGATGACATTGTGGCTGGTGCCCGGCGACACGCCGGGCCTGACCGTCACAGGCGCGTTCGACGGGCTGGGTCTGCGTGGTAACGCGTCCAGTCCCATGGCTGCCGACGGGGCTCGGGTGCCCATGAGCGCGATGCTGGGTGCGGACGGGCAAGGACTGGACCTCGCGCTGGCCACAGCGCTGCCCGGCTTCCTCGTGCTCAACGCGGCCTGCTCGATCGGCATCGCGCAGGCGCTGGCCGACGAAGCCGGGGCACACGTGTCTCGCACGGTTCTGACGCATCTGGGGCAGCGGCTGGCCGATCAGGCCGCCCCCAGATCCGCCTTCGCCCGCATCCTCACCAGAGTCCACCAGACCCGCGCTTTCCTGGATGACACACTGACCGCGCTGGAGTCCGGCCGCGAGGACGCCATGCTCCGCGTGCTCCAGGTCAAGGCGGTCGCGGCGGAGGCCGCGGCCGAGGTCGCTGACGACGTCATGCGGCTGTGCGGCGGCTCCGCCTTCCGCCGGGACCTGGCTATCGAGCGTCACTTCCGCGACGCGCTGGCCGCCCGGGTCATGGCTCCGACCACCGAGGCGCTGCTGGACTTCGTCGGGCGAGCCTCGCTCGGGCTCCCGCTGTTCGATGAGGCGGCGCGATGACGCTGCTCATGGGAGCCGTGGCGTACGACCCGAAGGTCGTGACGATCTGGTCGGGATTCCGCGCCTGGCTCGTGCGCAATGGTCTGCCCTACGACTTCGTCCTCTACTCGAACTACGAGCGGCAGGCCGAGGATCTGGTCGCCGGCCGGATCCACGCGGCCTGGCACTCTCCACTGGCCTGGATCCGCTCCCGGCGGATGGCCGAGGCGCTCGGACGTACGGTGCGACCGCTGGTGATGCGGGACACCGATCAAGATCTGCGGTCGGTGGTGGTGGTCCGTGCGGACTCCGGCATCCAGACGGTGGACGACCTCGCCGGCCGGGTCGTGGCCTGCGGTGCCATCGACTCGCCGCAGGCCACGCTGCTGCCGCTGGACCACCTGCGTCAAGCCGGCGTGAAGGTCGACGTCCGGCGCTTCGACATCGGAGTCGGCCTGCACGGCGACCACATCGGCGGGGAGCGCGAGGCGGCCCGCTCGCTGATGTCCGGGGAGGCGGCCGCGGCGTGCATGATCGATGCCAACCACCTCCTCTTCGGGCGGGAGGGGACGCTGCCGGCCGGCTCCACCCGGATCCTCACCGCCACCGAACCCTATGATCACTGCGTCATGGCCGTCTCCGACGCCGCTCCGGAAGAGCACGTCCGGCATTTCGGCGAGCTGCTGCTCGGCATGTCCTACGCCGATCCCGAGGTGCGCCCTCTCCTGGACCTCGAAGGGCTGACCGCCTGGCACGAGGGCCGCACGAGCGGCTACGGCGCGCTGGAGGCCGCGGTGAGCGGCTTCTACGACGGACAGGGAGGTCTGGTCGCGGAGGACTACCAGCCGTGACGGAGCGGGTCGTCGACCTGGGAGACGTCGGGTTCGACCGAGGCGCTCACATCCTGGTCGCCGGCGAACTGGCGATGATGCCGGTGGGCGGACGGCTGGGCGTCACGGGCACGGACGCGGCGCTCCCCCTCCACCTGGCCGCCTGGTGCCGCTCGCAGGGGCATCGGGTCGAGACCCCGGCGGATAACGCCGGGGTGCGGGCGTGGGTGGTGTGCGGCCGCGGCGTTCACGATCGGTGGGCGGGTGCGGAGCGAGCGGGCGCGGCCGGATCCGCCGCCGCGGTGGTACGTCCGGCCGCGCACTGGGGTCTGGCCGCTCGCGGCGCCCTGGTCGAGGCCGGCGGACCTGTCCTGCCCTTCGACCTCGACCGCAAGGAGCTGGTGTGGGCCGACCTGGCCCCGAAGCTGTACGCGCAGGCGGCGGCCAGGCAGTGGGATCCGGCGACCGCGATCGGCTGGGACACTCCCTTCGACCTGCCCGCTGAGATCGAGGGCGCGGTCGTTCAGGTGATGACCTATCTGATCGAGAACGAGCAGGCCGCGCTGGTCATCCCCGCCCGGTTGCTGGCCCGGGTTCACCCGCACTTTCGTGAGGTCCTCCAGCTGCTCGCCGTACAGGCGGCCGACGAAGCCCGGCACGTCGAGGTGTTCACCCGCAGGGCGCTGCTCAAGGGGCGCGACCTGGGCACCTCCTCCGTCTCCGGGCGTAGCTCCCTGTCGTCACTGCTGGCCGAGCCGGACTTCTCGCTCGCCTTGTTCCTGCTGTCAGTGCTGGGCGAGGGCACCTTCCTCAACCTGTTGTCGTTCCTGGCCGAGCACGCCCCCGATCCGGTCACCCGCCAGATCGTGACGCTGGTGCACCAGGACGAAGCCCGGCATGTCGCCTTCGGCATGGGGCATCTGCGGGAGCAGTCCAGACGCGACCCCGCGTTCACCGCGAGGTTGAGAGGGGCCATCGAGCGCCGTCACGATGCCCTGCTCAGCACCGCGGGCATCAATCAGGACGTGCTGGACGCGCTGACCGTGCTGGCCGCCGGGGAATGGACCGCGCCCGCGATCGCTCGCGGACACGCCGCCGTTGAACGCCTCCACCGGGACATGTACGACGGGCGGAGAAACCGGCTGATCCGCCTGGGCTTCCCAGCCGAGGAGGCAGCCGAACTCTCCGCTCTGCACACCCGCAACTTCATGTGACGTCGCGTTCGCCTTCGCCCGGGCCGCGCGGCACCGTGGGCCGAGCAGGGTGGACTATCGGCAGGCCCGCCTCCACCCACGCGTCGAACCCGCCGACGACATCGGTGGCGTTGTGCAACCCGAGCTCCCGCAGCGCCGCCGCGGCCAGCGAGGACGAGTACCCCTCGGCGCAGATCACGATCCACTGGACGTCATGGGAGCCGGCCTCGGGAATGCGGGACTCACACGTGGGATCGAGCCGCCACTCCAGATGGTTGCGTTCGATGACGACAGCCCCGGGTATCTCCCCCGCGGCCCGGCGCTGAGACTCGGGACGAGTGTCGGCGAGCTTCCCACCGCGGTGCACGGCGGCCCAGGCCTCGGCGGGACTCAGGCGATGGAGCCCTGCGCGGGCCTGGGCCAGCAGCTGGTCGACGTCAGTCGCGGGGGCGGCATACTCGCAGGTCGTTAGCGGTGCGCCGGGTGATTCCACGGGCATCGAGGCACTCCAGGAGAGGTAGGGCGACGCGGCGGGTCGTTGCCAGGGCGACCCGCGCATCGCTGACGGTGAAGGGTGCGGGAAGCCGCGCGAGCGTGTCCGCCGCCCTGTCCAGCGCGTCGGGCAGAAGGATGACGTTCTTCCCGATCGATGTCACCGCGCCCGAGCGAAGCGCGGCCGCCAGTGACTTCCCCGTCAGGCCGAGCTCTTCCAGGCGCTCGGCGGTGGGGGCGTCGAAGGGATGCTCGGCGAGGCCGGCGGCCAGCTCCGCGACCGCTTTGGCGATCGCGGGGGGCAGAGACCTGCCGGCGACAAGGATCCGCCCGGCTTGAACCACCAGAGGCGGTGCGACGAGCGCCTCGGCGAGTCGCCGATCGGGCAGGCCGAGCAGCTGAGCGGCGGCATCCACGGTGATCCCCGGATCGAGCGGGGGCCGTCGCGAGACGTGGTCGGCGAGACGACGTCCCAGCGACGACCAGTGTTCGGGATCGGCGTACCAGTCGCCGGCCACGGGCGAACCGCTGGGCGGGCAGCCCATGGCTGTGAGCTCGCTTCCCGTCAGCAGGCCGTGCCAGCGCAGCAGGGTCGCGGAGTCGGGTAGGTCGACTTCGTCGAGCGCGGCCGCCCTGGCCGCCGCGGCACCCCGGCGCCGCAGCCCGACGGGACGGATGTCCAGCACGCGGAGTCCGGCGACGATCTCCCGCCTGCCGGGGTCGCGGAGCAGGCCTCGGTCGCCCGTCCTGAGCGGCAGGGAACGGCTGAGGGTGAGCCTGGCGGTGTCAGCGCCCAGGAAGCGGAGCCTGACGGGAACGGCGGCCGACCCGATGTGGAGGACCGCGTCCCCCCGATGGTCCATGCCGGAATCCAGCCGTACATCGATGACTTGAGTCGGTATCCAGGCACCCGGCGTCACCAGCGCCATGCCCCGGGACAGGTCGTCACGGTCGACGCCGCGCAGGTTGATGGCGACGCGGGCGGTCGCCGAGACCTGCTCCGCCTTCTCGCCGAGGGTCTGGAGTCCGCGGACCCTGACCGGATGCCCGTCCGCGTTCAGCTCGTCGCCCACGCGCAGAGTGCCTCTGGTCAGCGTTCCGGTGACGACGGTCCCGGCGCCCGTGACGGTGAAGACCCGGTCGATCCACAACCGGACGGCACCTTCCGTGTCCGTCTCGGGCAGCGCGGCGGTGAGCCGGGCCAAGGCGGCCTCCAGCTCGGAGAATCCCTGCCGGGTCCGTCCGCTGACGACGACGCTGTCGATCCCCGCCAGGCTGGTCTTTTCGAGGTGGCCGTGTGCCTGCCTCAGAGCAGGTTCCGGATCGGCGAGGTCGGCCCGGGTGATGACCGCGAGGCCGTGCCGGACGCCCAGGGCGTCGAGCGCGGCCAGGTGCTCGGCCGACTGGGCCTGCCAGCCTTCGTCGGCCGCGACGACGATCATCACCGCCGGGCACGGCCCGACTCCGGCCAGCATGTTGGTGACGAAGCGTTCGTGCCCGGGCACGTCGACGAAGGCGATCCGTTCACCCGATCGGAGCGTGGTCCAGGCGAACCCGAGGTCGATGGTCATGCCGCGGCGGCGTTCCTCGGCCCAGCGGTCGGGCTCCATCCCGGTCAGCGCCCGGACCAGCGTCGACTTGCCGTGGTCCACGTGCCCGGCCGTGGCGATCACATGCACGCATGCTCCACCGCGGCGGCGATGACCTCGTCCTGACCGGGCTCGACCGCGCGCAGGTCGAGCACCAGGCGCCCGTCGGTGATCCGGCCGATCACGGGAGGATCGTAGGAGCGCAGTCGCAGGGTCAGGCTCTTGTCCACGGCGATGCCCGCGCTGGGCAGCTCCACTCCCGGTGCGCCCCCGCCACCGACCCTGGCGATGGTCGGCACCGCCTCCGCCCGGCCGCCGAGCCGCCGCGCGAGGCGTTCCGCGCGTTCCATGAGCTCGGCGCTGCTCGCATGGAGCGACCGGTGAACCGGCGGTCGCGGGCCGCGCAGGGTCGCTTCGAGCGCGGCCAGGGTGAGCTTGTCCACCCGCAACGCACGGGCGAGGGGATGGCGGCGCAGTCGTTCCACGAGGTCTTCGTCGCCGAGCAGGAGACCCGCCTGCGGGCCGCCGAGGAGTTTGTCGCCGCTGGCGGTGACCAGCGCCGCTCCCTGCAGCAGCGCGCCGGCCGCGTCCGGTTCGCCGGGCAGCAGCGGTTCCGGGCGCAGCAGCCCGGAGCCGATGTCGGCCACCACGGGCGGCCCGATCGTGGCGAGCTCCTCGATGGAGACCTCGGAGGTGAATCCCTCGATCCGATAGTTGGACGGGTGCACCTTGAGGATGAAGCCGGTTTGCGGGCCACAGGCGTTCTGGTAGTCACGCAGGGCGGTCCGGTTCGTGGTGCCGACCTCGCGGAGCCGGCAACCGGCGGACTCCAGCAGCTCGGGCAGGCGGAATCCGTCGCCGATCTCCACCAGCTCACCGCGGCTGATGACGATCTCCATGCCCTGTGCGAGCACCGTGGCGGCGAGCACGAGTGCGGCCGCGTTGTTGTTGACCACGTGCACGGCCCGCGCTTCGGGGACCGCCTGCGCCAGCGCGGCGAGAGCCGTACGTCCACGGCGGGCGCGCCGCCCGTCGGCGAGGTCGAACTCGACGTCGGTGTAGCCGGCGGCCTCGGTGACCGCCGCGATGGCGGCGGCTGAGAGCGGAGCCCGGCCCAGGTTGGTGTGCACGAGTACACCGGTGGCGTTGACGACGTGCTTGAGACCGCCGGCGGTCGCCGGCAGGAGGGCGAGCGCGGCGTCCAGGGCGCCCTCGGGGTCGGTGAAGCCCTCGCGGACACGTTGCTGGGCGTTCGCTACCGCGGCCTTGACGAGGCTACGGCCGAGCGTCTCCTGCGCGGCGGCCAACCGGGGGTCGGCCAGCATGACATCGGTCCGCGGTACAGAACTCCGTCGATCCACTCACGACCATCCCGGACTCGCTGATCATCAGCGGAGGCGGACGGGAATCGAACCCGCCGCGCCGAGATGCTCGGCGCCACTGGTTTTGAAGACCAGGAGGGCCACCAGACACCTAAACGCCTCCGAAGTGGATCATAGACCCATGAACAACATCAGGCTCACGCAATACGGCAATGGAGGCGGCTGCAGCTGCAAGATCCCTCCCGGCGAGCTGGAGGAGCTGGTCGCTGGACTCTCACCGGCCTCCTCTCCGTCGACAGGCCGATTACTGCTGGGGATCGATCAGGGTGACGACGCCGCGGTGCTCCAGGTGGAAGGCGAGAGCCGGGCCATCGTCGCGACGACGGATTTCTTCACACCTGTCGTCGACGATCCGTACGACTTCGGGCGGATCGCCGCCACCAACGCGCTCTCCGACGTCTACGCCGTCGGCGGCGATCCCGTCATAGCCCTGAATCTGCTCGGCTGGCCCCGCGACGTCCTGCCCCTTGAGCTCGCTCGCGAGGTGCTGCGCGGCGGTTCCGCGATGACGCAGACGGCGGGCTGCCATCTCGCGGGAGGCCACAGCATCGATGACCCCCATCCCAAATACGGGCTGGCCGTCACCGGCCTCGCCGATCCCGGCCGCCTGCTGCGCGTGGACGCGGGCAAGCCCGGCATCCCCCTCACCTTGACCAAGCCTCTCGGCATCGGGGTGCTGAACACGCGGCACAAGGCGACCGGCGAGGTCTTCCCCGAGGCGGTCGCCGCTATGACGACGCTCAACCGCGACGCCTCCCGGATGGCGCTGGCCGCGGGGGTTCAATGCGCCACCGACGTCACAGGTTTCGGCCTCTTGGGCCATCTCTACAAGCTGGCCCGGGCGAGCGGCGTCTCCGCCGTCGTCGACAGCGCCGCCGTGCCTTACCTGGAGGGAGCCCGAGAGGCCATCCGTGATGGATACATCAGCGGCGGATCCCGCCGCAACCTCGACTGGATCGCCCCTCATTGCGACTTCGGCGACCTGCCGGAGAACGAGCGACTTCTCCTCGCCGACGCGCAGACCTCGGGCGGCCTGCTCGTCGCGGGTGAGATCCCCGGCTTTCCGGTGATAGGCGAACTCGTCCCTCGTGGGGAACACCTGCTCATGGTGAAGTAGACACGAGGCCGACACCCACCCCTTTTCTTCTCTGTTACGGCACAGCCGTGTTGACCGCCACCCGCCGTCCGTGGCTGAGGGCCTCCAGGAAAACGGCCGCTGAACCCGCACATGGCCGGGCGCCGATACGTGCGCGTTCTTGGCCGTCTTCTTCGGATTGCCTTGCCCACAGGCGCCTCGGGCACCGGAACCGAGGACCGCCCGGCTCTGTGGCGCGGGATGCCCGTGATGGCGGTTAACACGGCTGGGCCGGAACAGAAAGAAAGAGAGCACTTACCAAGCGCTTGCTCAAGGTGCGAGACTGGGGGCATGGAGATCCCCGTGCGCGCCGCGTCGGACGACGAGGCGGGCTTCTTTCAGGAACACGGATGGGTGCGGCTGCCCGCCCTGGTGCCCCCCGATGCCGTGGCCGAGCTCAGGCAGCGGGCGACCGGCTACCTCGCGGCGCGCGAGAAGCAGCGGCGGACGCTGGTGGACCAGGCGTTCGGGCAGTCGCGTGACATCGCCGAGAGCGACGAGGCGTTCCGGGCGCTGGCGCTGAGCCCGGCCATGGGCGCCAACGCCACCCGGCTGCTGCGCGGCGTGGAGGCCGTGCGCGTGCAGGTCACGAACCTGCTCGTCAAGGAGCCGGGGGAGCACGCGGCGACCGAGTTCCACCAGGATTTTCCCTGGATGCCGATGGACCGCTCGGCGATGCTGACGGTCTGGCTGGCGTTGGTGGACGTGCCGGCGGACATGGGCTCGCTGCGCTTCTTCAATGGTTCGCACCGGTACGGGGTGCTTGGGCGGAGTTTCACCCGGGCGGGGGACGACCAGCTCAGCCAGCATCCGTGGATCAAGGAGCTGGAGCTGTCCCCGCCCCTCGACCTCGCGGCGGGCGACGCGACCGTGCATCACACGCTGACCGTGCACGGCGCGCCCGCCAACCACCGCGACCAGCCGCGCCTGTCGTTCACCGTCACGTACTTCGACGCCGCCGCCCTCTACACCGGCACCCCGTACCAGCAGACGGACGGGCTCGGCCTAGAGGTGAACCGGCCGTTCGACCACCCGAGGTTCCCGTGCGTGTGAGCGTGAAAGAGGGCACATGCCCGAGACCGTAAGAGGGCCGGTGGGCGAGCTGGGCGCCACGCTCATGCATGAGCACGTGTTCGGGCTCAGTCCGGAGATTCTCTGGAACTGGCCGGATATCCCGGAAAACTGGGACCTTGAGCAGCGGGCGAGGGAAGCGGCGGCCAAGCTGGACGACCTGCGGGCCGAGGGCATCGACACGATCGTGGACCTGACCGTCATCGGGCTCGGCAGGTACATCCCCGCCGTCCAGCGGGTGGCCGAGCTGACCAGCGTGAACATCATCGCCGCCACCGGCCTCTACACCTACGACGCCCTGCCCCCCTACTTCGGCAACCGGGGTCCAGGCTCGCTGTTCGGCGGGCCCGACCGGCTGGCGGAGTTCTTCGTACGGGACATCGTTCAGGGCATCGGCAGGACCGGGGTCAAGGCGGGCATGCTCAAGTGCGCCACCGACCATCTCGGCATGACCAAGGGGACCGAACGGGTGTTCCGGGCGGTCGCCGAGGCGCACCTGGAGACGGGCGTGCCCATCACCACCCACTCCCACAGCGCCTCCAAGGGCGGCCTGGCGCAGCAGCGGCTGCTCGGCGAGCTCGGCGTCGACCTCACCAGGGTCGTCATCGGCCACGCGGGCGACTCGACCGACGTCGCCTACCTGGAGGAACTCGCCGCCAACGGCTCCTACCTGGGCATGGACCGGTTCGGCATCGAGACGATCTCGCCGTTCGAGGACCGGGTGTCGATCGTGGCGACGATGTGCGAACGCGGCCACGCCCGACAAATGGTGCTAAGTCACGACTCTTACTGCTTTAACGACCGGTTCGATGCCGACGTCGTACGGCAGCGGCACCCGAACTACCACCTCCTGCACATCTCCCGCGACGTCCTGCCCGAGCTACGCAAGAGGGGCGTCACCGAGGAACAGATCCACCAGATGCTCGTCGACAACCCCCGGAGGATCTTCTCGTGAGCATGGGCATGATTGAGGACTTCGACGTCGGCTCGGACTGGCACGTCGCCTCGCCGTACGAGTTCCTCGCCGGGCTGCGCCGGGACCGGCCGGTGTTCCGCAGCGAGCACCTCGGCGCCTACGTGCTGACCCGGCACGCCGACGTGCGCGCGGCGTACGGCGACCCGAGGCGGTTCTCCTCGGAGGGCTCGCTGACCATCTCCCGCAGCCTCACCCGCGAGACGCGCGACAAGCTGGGCGAGCACGGCTCGTTCCTGTCGAGCTTCGTGGCTAACGTCGATCCGCCCGACCACACCAGGCTGCGGCGTTCGGTGTCGAAGGCGTTCACGCCACGGGCGGTCTCGGCCATGGAGCAGCACTTCCGGCAGCTCAACGAGGACCTGCTCGACCGCGTGGCGCCGAAGGGCGAGGCCGACTTCGTCTCCGAGATCGGGCACGAGCCGTCGATCAAGCTGACCGGCCGGTTCATCGGGGTGCCGGAGGCGGACGAGGGGTTCGTGCAGGCGCATGTGAAGGACTGGTTCCAGCTCTTCCTGTCGCCGCAGCCGCCCGAGCGGCAGCTCGAACTCGCCGACAGTTTCCTGGCCTATCTGGATTACGTGGATCGGCTGGTCGCCTCCCGGGCCAAGGAGCCGCGCGACGACTTCACCTCGCTCATGACCTCGCTGATCGGCTCCGAGCTCAGCCACCGCGAGGTGGTGGAGCTGATCTCCACGATCCTGCTCGGCGGCAACGACACCGTGCCGAACCAGCTCGCCAACAGCGTCCTGCGCCTGCTGCGCGAGGACGCCTGGCCGGTCCCGCCGCCGCTGATCCAGAACGCGGTCGAGGAGTGCATGCGCATCGACGGCGCTGCTCTCGGATCGTTCCGGTACGCCACGACGGATATTTCGCTACATAACGTGATAATTCCGGAAAAGTCGTTGGTGCTGCTCTCCATCGACTCCGCCGCCCACGACGAGAGCGTCTTCCCCGACCCGGAACGGTTCGTCATCGACCGGCCCAACGCCGACGCCCACATGGTGTTCGGCTACGGCATCCACTTCTGCGTGGGCGCCGCGCTCGGCCGGCTGCAACTCCGCACCGCGCTCGACGTGCTCGGCCGCCGCCTGCCCGACCTCCGGCTCGCGGACGAGCCCATCGTCTACCGCAAGTCGATCGTGGGACGGGGACTGACGGCCCTGAGGGTGACGTGGTGAGTGCCGCGCCGGGCCGGTTCGACGGGCGGGTCGCCCTGGTGACGGGCGCGGGTTCGGGCATCGGCGCGGCGTGCGCGTCGCGCCTGGCCGCAGAGGGCGCCTGCGTGGGCGTCCTGGACGTGCACGCGGCCGGCGCCAAGTCGGTCGCCACCACGATCCGCGCCAGGGGCGGCACGGCAACGGCGCTCACCTGCGACGTGTCGGACGAGAAGCAGGTGGCCGGGGCGGTCGGCGACCTGCTGGCCTCGTTCGGCCGCCTGGACGTCGTCCACTCGAACGCGGCCGCGCTCGGCCCCGGCACCTACGGCCGCGACCAGGACCTCGAGTCGCTCGACGTGGCCGTCTGGGACCGCACGATGGAGGTGAACCTGCGCGGCGCCCTGCTCATGGTCAAGCACACGGCCCCCGTGATGGCCGACGGCGGCGCCTTCGTCCTCACCTCGTCGGTCTCGGGCCTGCTGGGCGACGTGGCGCACGTCGCCTACGGCACTTCCAAGGCGGCGCTGACCGGGTTCGTACGCTATGTGGCCACCAAGTACGGCTCGCGCGGCATCCGCTGCAACGCCGTCGCCCCCTCCCTGGTCCTGACCGACGTGGCCGCGCAGGCCCTCGGCCGGGACCGGCTGGCCGACAAGGCGGCCGAGCGCCTGCTGCCCTGGGCCTGCACCCCGGACGACGTGGCCGACCTCGTCGCCTTCCTCGCCTCGGGCGAGTCGCGGTGCATCACGGGACAGACCATCGTCATCGACTCCGGCACCCTCGCCCACCGCCCCGAGCACGCCCTGCGCCAATGGCGCGACGCCGCTGGATGACTCTAGGGTTATAGCGGGTCAAAGGGGGATGCATGGAGCCGGTGTCGGTCGGGTTGATCGGAGCGGGGCCTTGGGCGGAGCGCGCGCACGCGCCGATGCTGGTCAAGAGCCCATATCTCCGCTTCGCCGGGGTATGGGCGCGCCGTCCGGAGGCCGCCGCCGGGCTGGGGGCGCCGGTGTTCGAGCGGGTCGAGGAGCTGTTCGACGCGTGCGAGGCCGTGGCGTTCTGCGTGCCGCCGGCCGTACAGGCCGAATTGGGGGTGCGCGCGGCGCGGGCCGGGAAGGCGCTGCTGCTGGAGAAGCCGCTCGCCGACTCGCTGGAGAACGCGCAACGCCTCGCGGACGCCGTGCGCGAGGCCGGAGTGGCCTCGCAACTGGTTCTCACCATGCGCTATACCTCGCAGGTCAGGGCGTTCCTGGCGCGCTGCGCCGACATCGAGGCGTTCGGCGGCCACGCCGCGAACATCTCCAACGTCCTGCTCGGCGGCCACCCGTTCGGCACCCCGTGGCGGCTCGAACGCGGCGCGCTCCTGGACGTCGGGCCGCACGTGATCGACCTGCTCGACGCCGCGCTCGGCCCGGTGACCGGCGTGCGCGCGCACGGGAACCCGCTCGGCTGGACCGGCCTGCTGCTCGACCACGAGGGCGGCGCGGTCAGCGAGGCGTCGCTGTGCATGGCCGCCGCCGGCGATCTGCCGCCGTCGAGCATCGCGGTGTACGGCAGAACGGGCAACGCGGTGCTGCTGCCCGGTGACGACGACCCGTTCGTGACCATCGCCGAGGAGTTCGCGCGAACCGTACGCCAGGGCGGCGGGCACCCGCTGGACGCGGCCCACGGGCTCCGGCTGCAGCGGATCATCGCCGAGGCCGAGACCCAGTTGGGTACCCCTTGACTTAGCGCCCAACTGGAGCATTGATAGCGTCTGTCCGACGCGCAGAGTTGCAGCGAAGTCCGGTGCGAGTCCGGCGCTGTCCCGCAACTGTCATAGCCAGGTCGCCTGCCTCCGCGCTGACGTCATCAACCCTCGTGGAAAAGGGTGATCCGTCGCTCTCAGCGGGTCTCTCGGTTCCGACAGTGTGAAAGGACTTCTCGTGAGGCCCGTACGCACGGCCTTCGCGGGCGCGCTGCTGGGAACGCTCGTTCTGACCGGATGCGGCCAGAGCGGCACTACCACCACCCCGTCACCCGCGAGCTCAGCCACCTCCGCCGGCTCGACGAGCTCCACCGCCTACCCCGTGACGGTCGAGGCGGCCAACGGCAAGGTCACCATCGCCAAGAAGCCGGAGCGGATCGTCTCGCTCTCCGCCAGCCACACCGAGACGCTCTTCGCCATCGGCGCGGGCCCCCAGGTCATCGCGGTGGACGACCAGTCCAACTACCCGGCCGGCGTCCCCAAGACCGACCTGTCCGGCTTCAAGCCGAACGTCGAGGCCATCGTCGCCCAGAAGCCCGACCTGGTCATCGTCTCCAACGACATCGACAAGGTCGTCGCCGAGCTGGGCAAGCTGAACGTGCCGGTCCTCCTGGAACCGGCCGCCACCAAGCTCGACGAGGCGTACGACGAGATCACGGACCTCGGCGCCGCCACCGGCAACACCGACAAGGCCGGACAAGTCGTGACAGGCATGAAGGCGGCCCTGGACAAGCTCGCGGCGAACGCCCCCAAGGACAAGAAGCTCACCTACTACCACGAACTCGACCAGACCCCCTACGCGGCGACGTCGAGCACGTTCATCGGGCAGATCTACGCCATGTTCGGCCTTACCAACATCGCCGACAAGGCGCCGGACCCGGCGGGCGGCTATCCCAAGCTGTCGGCGGAGTTCGTCGCCCAGGCCGACCCCGACCTGATCTTCCTGGCGGACGTGAAGTGCTGCCAGCAGAGCAAGGACACGCTGGCCAAGCGGCCCGGCTGGAAGGGACTGTCGGCCATCAAGGGGGACCAGGTGATCCAGCTCGACGACGACATCGCCTCGCGCTGGGGCCCGCGCGTCGTCGACCTGGCCCAGACCATCAGTGACGCGGTCGGCAAGGCGGCCACCCGCTAGTGAGGTCCAGACCGATGTGGATGGCGGGCGCGCTGGGCGTGCTCGCCGTCTCCATGGTCGCCGGGCTGCTCGGCGGGGCCGCCGACATCTCGCCGTGGCAGGTGGTGCTCCAGGCGGTCGACTGGCTGCCGTTCGTACACGTGGACTCGGGGCTGGCGCCCGTGGAACAGGGGCTGCTGTTCGAGCTACGGCTGCCCAGGGTGCTGGTGGCGGCCGTGGTCGGCGGGCTGCTGGCCATCGCGGGGGCCGGCTACCAGGGGGTGTTCCGCAACCCGCTGGCCGACCCTTATCTGCTCGGCGCCGCCGCCGGCGCCGGGCTGACCACCACCGTGGTCATCGTGCTCGTGCCGACCCCCGTGGTCGGCATCCCGGTGGCCGCCTTCGTGGGGGCCGTGGGCGGGGTGTTCCTGGCGTACGTGCTCGGGAACACCGCCGGGCGCGCGGGCGGCACCGCCACGCTGGTGCTCGCCGGGGTGGCCGTCACCTCGTTCCTGACCGCGATCCAGACGTTCATCCAGCAGTTCAAGGTCGAGGAGCTGCAGCGCATCTACTCGTGGATCCTGGGCGACGTGGGCGGTGGGTGGGACCAGTTCTGGCTGGTGCTGCCGTACGCCGTCGTCTCCTCCGTGCTGCTGCTCGCGCACGGGCGGATGCTCGACGTGCTCTCGGTGGGGGACGAGGAGGCCACCAGCCTGGGCGTGCGGGCCGGTCGGGTACGGCTGGCGGTCCTGCTGGCCGCGTCCCTGGCCACTGCGGCGGCCGTGGCGGTGAGCGGTCTCATCGGGTTCGTCGGCATTGTCATCCCGCATGTGGTCAGGCGGCTGGCTGGGGGCTCGTACCGGATCGTGCTGCCGCTGTCGCTGATCGGCGGCGCCGCCTTCCTCGTGCTCGCCGACCTGATCGCGCGCACCGTCATCGCCCCCGCCGAGCTGCCCATCGGGGTGGTCACCATGTTCGTCGGCGCGCCGTTCTTCGTCGCCATCCTGCGCATGACGCGACAGACCGCCACATGACCGGCGACTCGGCTGACCGCCATATGACCGGCGGCACTGACCCGGCTGACCGCCATGTGACCGGCGCCACTGACCCGGCAGACAGCCGTATGACCGGCACCGACTCGGCTGACCGCCATGTGACCGGCACCACTGGCCCGGCGGATCGCCACACGACCGGCGCCACTGACCCGGCAGCGGCCCTGCCGGCTCGGATGATCGAGGCCAGCGCTCTCTCGGTGTGGCTCGGCGAGCGCGAGGTGCTCACCGAGGTCGATCTCTCGGTACGGCGCGGCGAATGGCTGGCGATCATCGGCCCCAACGGCGCCGGAAAGTCCACCCTGCTCAAAGCCGTCATGGGCGTCGTCGCCCACCGGGGTGACGTCACGGTCGGCGGCCGGGCCGCGAGCACGCTCAGGCCGAGGGACCGGGCCAGGCTGGTCGCCTACGCGCCCCAGACGCCGTCGCTGCCACCCGACATGACCGTGTACGACTACGCCCTGCTCGGCCGCACCCCGTACATCCCCTACCTCGGCAGAGAGAGCCGCCACGACCGGGAGGTCACCGGGTCCGTGCTCGAACGGCTCGACCTCGCCGAGTTCGCCGAGCGTCGGCTGGGGGAGCTGTCCGGCGGCGAACGTCAGCGCGTGGTCCTGGCCAGAGCGCTGGCCCAGCAGGCGCCCGCGCTCCTGCTCGACGAGCCCACGACCGCGCTCGACCTCGGACACCAGCAGCAGGTGCTGGAGCTGGTCGACCGGCTCAGGCTCGCCGACGAGCTGACCGTGGTGACGACGCTGCACGACCTGACCCTCGCCGGGCAGTACGCCGATAGGCTCCTGCTGCTCGCCGGCGGCCGGGCCGTCGCCGCCGGGCAGCCGGGACAGGTGCTCACGGAGGCGCTGGTCGGCACGCACTTCGACGCCCGGGTGGAGATCTCGCTCGGTCCCGGCGGGCGGCCCGTCGTGCACCTGGTCAGAGGGGTCTCGTGAAGGGGGTCTGGTGAAGCTGGCGTATCGGGTCGAGGACGGGGTGCGGCTCGGGTCGCTGCTGTGGGAGTTCGGGCCGGGGTGGCGGATGATCTCCTCGGCGCTCCTGGGCGGGGGGATCGGGGCGCGTACGTGGGTGCTGAACGCGCAGGTCGTGGCGGGCTACTCGCGGATGGACCCGGTTGATCACCTTCGCGAGCTCGGGCCTGACGGCCTCGGAGTGGGGATGATGACGGCGGCCTCGGTGGAGCGGTACGCGCGGGCGGTGGACGGGGAGGTGGAGGTCGTGGCCACGGTCGGGTTACGCGTCCCCACCTGGGCCGCCGCCCCTGAAGGCGCCCCCGACCCCGAACTGGCCCCGATGCTCGCCGAGCCGGCCGCCGCCGGGCCGCCCGTGGGGACGATCAACCTGATGGCCGTGATGCCGGTCGCGATGACCGATGCCGCCCTGGTCAACGCCGTGATGACGATGACGGAGGCCAAATCGCAGGCGCTGATCGAGGCGGGCTTCCCATGCACCGGCACCGCCTCGGACGCCCTCTGCCTGGCCGTACGCGCCGACGGGCCGGAGGAACTCTTCGGCGGCCCACGCTCGACCTGGGGCGCCCGCCTGGCCCGCGCCGTCCACTCCGCCGTCCACCAGGGCGCAGCCTCCTGGCACCCCCGCACCTGGCTCGCCGGGCCTAGCTCGCCGCACCTAGCTCGCCGGGCCTAGCTCGCCGCACCTAGCTCGCCGGGCCTGGCTCGCCTAGCTCACCGGATCTGGCCGGCGCGTCAGGCCGTAGTCCTCCTGGGCGCCTCGCTCTGTGATGTGGCCTGCGGCGAGGTCGGCGAGTACCGCCTCGCGGTCTCGCTCGTGCGGGGAGCCCATCCCGCCCCCGCCCGTCGTCTCCACCACGAACGCCTCACCTGCGGCGAACCTCACATTGTTCATCTTCGACGCGAGTCGCTCGACCGTTCCGTCCAGGTGCCGCTTGAAGAAGCCGCCGAGCCGGCCCGGCAGCCCGCCGTCGCGTCCCGGCGGGGCCAGGCGCAGGCGGTCGCCGCGCGTCGTGACGTGGCAGTCCGCCAGGAACCGGTACACGGTCCGCGACCCCAGCCCGCCGCGATGCCGCCCGGGGCCGCCGGAGTCGGGGATGGTCTCGATCGACTCGACGACCAGCGGGCAGCGGCTCTCCACCGGCTCGGCCTGCGGCACCGAGTTCCGGCCGATGCCGAAGTGCACGCCCGTCGCGTCCGGCCCGTCGAGTCCCTGCCGCGCGCCGACACCGCCGAAGTCGTACGAAAGGTGGATCCAGTACGGCGCCCCGACGGCCGCGATGGAGAACGGCTGGAGGATGCCGCTGGGCGCGATGGCCCGCTCCGGGACGGCGTCCGACAGCGCCTGGAAGATGGCCTCCATAGCCGCGTAGATCGGCACGTACCGCCCGCCGCACGGGTAGGGGGAGCGGGCGTTGAGCAGCGACCCCTCCGGCAGTCGCACCTCGATCGCGCGCAGGCAGCCGTCGTTCATGGGAATGGTCGGATCGAGGAAGCAGCGCACCGCGAACACGGCCGCGGCCAGCGACTGCGACGCGGACGCGTTGATCGCCGCCGGCACCTGCGGCCCGGTCCCGGCGAAATCCACCACAACCCGCATCTCCGGAACGCCGGGAACCCGCATCTCGGGACTCCAGGGACGCCCGGTCTCGGGACCCCCAGTCTCGGGACGCCCGGGAACCCGTGTCTCGGGACCCTCGGCGATCACCTCAGGGGACTGCGGCTCGATGTCCTCCGAGCTGCGCTGTCCGGCGCCATCAGAGAGGTGGCGTTCCAGGGTGATGGCGACCCGGATGTCGTGGGATCTTTCGTGATCGATCCCGTCGTCGTCGATCGGGTAGGACGCCTCGAAACGGCCCTCGGGCAGGTCGGCCAGCGCGGTCCGCGTCCTGGCCTCCGTGTAGTCGAGGTAGTCGTCGATCCCCGCCGCCAACCCTTCGGCGCCGTACTCCGCGACCAGCGCGCCGACCCGGGCGGCCGCCACCGCGGTGCCCGCCACGAGCGCCCGCACGTCGCCCATGACCTTGTCCGGTGTACGGCTGTTGGCCCGGAGAATGGCCTCCACGGCCGGTTCGAGACCGCCGGACGTCGCCAGGCGTACGGGAGGAAGCTGGAGCCCTTCGAGGAAGATGTCGGTGGCCAGCGGTGCCATGCCACCGGCGGACAGCCCGCCCAGGTCCGACACGTGGATCATGGTCGCGGCGAAGTACGCGGGCCGGTCCCCGACGAAGACGGGCCGGTAGACGAGCAGGTCGTTGGTGTGCACGCCGCCCCGGTAGGCGTCGTTGAGCACGTACACGTCACCGGGACGCATCGTCTCCAGGGGCACGTCCCGGATGAGCTCGGGCAGGGCGACCTTGAGCGCCATGCTGTTCATGAGCGTGGTGGCCATGGAGTGCGCGATCAGCCGCCCGCGCGCGTCCAGGACGGCGGCGGACGCGTCGGACCCCTCGACGATGAACGTCGAGTACGCCGACCGCACCACGACGATGCTGGCCTCCTCGGCGGCGACCACCAGCGCGTTCCGCAGCACCTCGGCGGTCAGCACGTCACTGCTCATGCGGCTCCTCGGTCAGGTGTACGGCCCGCGCCGGGCCGAGCGCGGCGGTCCACCCGGGCGGCACCACGATCGTGGACTCGGCGTCCTCGATGATCCCCGGGCCGGACAGCACCGCCAGCGTGTCCCGGGTGTGCACCGGCACCTCGGAGTACCCGCCCAGCTCGGCGAAGTACGCGAGCCGCGCCCCGACCGGGCCGGAGGAAGCCACGGGGACGTGCGTGACCGCCGGGCCGTCGGTGGCGGGCAGGGTGACGCGGACCCGGTAGCTGACGATCTCCACCTCGCCCCGCTGCGAGATCCCGTACACCTGCTCGTACCTCTCGAAGAACCGCGCCTCCAGCTCCGCACGCGCCGAGCTCCACGCCACGGTCAGATCATGCGACTGCCCCTTGAACCGCACGTCCACCGACCGGGAGACCCGCACCCCGGGATCCGACGGCGACACCCCGAGATCCTCCGCAGCCGACGCGGCCAGCGCCCCGAACACCTCCGAGGGATCCGCGGCGTCCAGCCGCGACAGCACCCGGTCCGTCGACAGGTCGGCCACCAGCAGCCCGGCCGCCGACGCGACCCCGCAGTGGGCGGGCACCACCACGGTCCCGATCCCGAACCGCTCGGCCACCCGCGCCGCGTGCATCGGCCCCGCCCCGCCGAACGCCACCAGCGCGTACCCACGCGGATCGATCCCCCGCTGCACGGTCACCACGTGCACGGCCGACGCCATCGAGGCGCTGACGATCTCGTGTACGGCATGCGCCGCCGCCGCCCTGGACACCCCGAGCGGCCCCGCCAGCCGGTCCAGCGCCTTGTCGGCGAGTGGTGCGGAGAGCGGGATCGACGCTGATGACAGGTAGCCGAGCACCAGGTTCGCGTCCGTCACCGTCGGCTCGGAGCCACCCAGGCCATAGCAGGCCGGCCCGGGGTCGGAGCCCGCCGAGTGCGGGCCGACGCGCAGCGCGCCCGCGGCGTCGAGCCAGGCGACGCTGCCGCCGCCCGCGCCCACCTCCGCCAGGTCGATGGCGGGGGTCTTGATCGGTACCCCGGTCCCGGCCCGCCGCCCGCCGAAGCTGCCCTTGCCGCCCACGTGGAACTCGTGCGTGATCTCCGGCCGCCCGTCCCGCACCACGCAGGTCTTGGCCGTGGTCCCGCCCATGTCGAACGAGATGACGTTCGCGAACCCGCTGCCCGCGGCCGCGAGCACCCCGGCCGCCGGGCCGGACTCGATCATGGCGACCGCCCGCCTGGCCGCCAGCTCGGCGGAGATCACGCCGCCGCTCGACTCCATGACGTGGACGGGCGCGTGCACGCCCAGCGAGGCCAGCCGTTCGCCCAGCCTGGACAGGTATGAGGCCATGAGCGGTCCGATATAGGCGGACATGATGGTCGTCGTGGCCCGCTCGTACTCGCGGATCTCCGGCCACACCTCGGACGAGGTGACGACGTTCTCGACCGATTCGCGCAGGATCGCGGCCACCTGCCGCTCATGGTCGGGGTTGGCGTAGGAGTGCAGCAGGCACACCGCCGCCGACGTGATGCCCCGCCGCGCGATCTCGGCCGCCGCCCGTCGTACCGAATCGAGATCGAGGGGCGTCAGTACGACCCCGCGCGCCGACACGCGCTCCACCACCTCGAAGCAGTCGCCCGCGGCCACCGGCGGGGGCGGCGGGGTGAAGCGCAGGTCGTAGCGGTCCTCCTCGACCCGGGCGTACCGGCCCAGTGGGATGACAGAGCGGAAGCCCTGGGTGGTGACGTAGGCCACCCGCACGCCCTTGCGTTCGAGCACGGCGTTGGTGGCCAGCGTGGTGGCGTGCACGACCCGGGTGACCAGTGCGGGGTCCACGCCGGTGAGTACTCGTGTAACACCGTTCGCTATTCCGGCGATGGGGTCGTAGGGGGTGCTCAAACACTTGGCTACCGTTACCTCGCCCAAAGGACCGCGCAGGACCACGTCAGTGAAGGTTCCGCCCACGTCGACGCCGATCGCGTAGCCCATTCAGGTACCGTAGACGTCCAAGCAAGCGCTTGTCTACGAGCTCATCTATTGACTTCCGGCAGGTGATTGGGACCCTTATTTCTATAACTGCGAAATGGGAGCGGAGATGGCGCGTCTCACAGCTCTGGCCGGGGGTGTCGCGGCGACACTCGTGCTGCTCGCACTGCCCGCGGCAGCCCACGAGCACCCCAGCGGGATCACCGACCTGGTGACTCCGGCCGTGGTGCGCGTGGAAGCCTCCTCTCACGTTGAGATCACTCTGCTCGATCATGTGGGCGAGCTGTTGCATGTGGAACGGTCCTACGACATCCCCATAGGCGTGGGGACGGGCATCGTGGTGAACCCCGAGGGCGCCGTCGTCACACTCACCCGCGTGGTCAAGACCGACAAGGACGTGGCGGTGTACGCCGCCAACAAGATCTACGCCGAGCACCACAAGGTGAAGATCCCGCTCGACTACAAGCGGCACAAGCTCAAGGACGCCCTGCTCCAGCATCACCTGAAAGAGTGCTACCCGCCCAAGACCAGCGTGTCGACCTGCATCATCAACGTCACCACCAACGTCACGATATTTCCGAACGTCTCCCCGGCCGACCCCAAGGGCCTCAAGGCCGACATCGTCAAGGTCGGCGCGCAGCCCGACAGCCCGGCCGTGCTGATCCCCTCGGGCCGGGTCGTCGGCAGCGTCGGCATGCCCACCGCCCCCCTCGCCGACAAGGTGCCCGACCAGCAGGGCTCGCCCACGAACGTGGCCGGGTTCACCGACCGGCCCGGCGTGAACGTCAAGGAGACGGTGGAGATCGCGCACCTGGGCAAGGGCGGCGGCGGTGGTCAGGACACCGGCCGGCAGTTCTCCGACCCGGAGAAAAAGGTCGACGAGCCCGCGAAGCTCGGCGCTCTGACCGACCGCGGCCTGCGCGGCGCGCCGGTCATCGGTGACAAGGACGGCCATGTCATCGGCATGCTCATCGGCGGTGGCAAGGACGCCAGGATGATCGGTGTCAGGGAGATCCTCGCCGCGCTGGCCAAGGCCGGGGTCGCGCCGCGCCGCGGCGCCATCGACGCCGCGTTCGAGGCGGCACTGACCCGCTACCACACCAAGTACTACACCGAGGCCGCACCGGGCTTCCAGCGCGTACTGGAGCTCTACCCGGGCAACGTGGTG
Source organism: Nonomuraea sp. NEAU-A123 (assembly GCF_018603905.1). Classification (GTDB taxonomy): domain Bacteria; phylum Actinomycetota; class Actinomycetes; order Streptosporangiales; family Streptosporangiaceae; genus Nonomuraea. Next base: position 618,474 of record NZ_JAHFZZ010000007.1, on the reverse strand, counting down.
GCGGCGAACCTGCTGAAGACCTCCCTGCAGAAGCGCGGCGGCCCGGAGGACGCGGGCAGCAAGCAGGCCGTGGCACCGGCGCCACGGAGCATGCCGCTCTGGCCGTTCATCGTCGCCGCCGCCGTGCTGTTCGTGGTCGCGGCCGCCGGGGCGTTCCTGCTGTGGCGGCGCCGCCGTACTTCTGTGGAGAAACCGGACCAACCACCGCCACTCGTCGCGGCGGCGGCTGCAGCGGCTGCGGCGGCGGCGACATCGTCGGCGCCGACCTCACCGCCACTGCCGCTCGACGAGGGCGCGAACCAGACCGTCGTGGTCCGCAGGTCGCAGCCCTTCCAGGTGGTCCCGAAGCAACAGCAGGTGCTCACCGCGCAGGACCAGCCGTCCGTCAAATACTGCACCGCGTGCGGAATGCGGCTGGGGGCCGCGCATCGCTTCTGCGGGTACTGCGGCCACCCCATCGAGACGTGATGCCGGTGAATGACAGATCGCTCGTGGGCCAGGAGGTGGCCGGTTATTACATCGAGGACATCGTCGGTAAGGGCGGCATGGCCGTCGTCTACCTGGCGCTCGATCCGAGGCTGAGCCGCCGGGTGGCGTTAAAGATCCTCAACCCGGTGCTCAGCGTCGATGACCGGTTCAGGCAGCGGTTCATCCTGGAGTCCAGGACGGTCGCCAGCATCGAACACCCCAACATCATCCCGATCTATGAGGCGAACGCCGACGCCGACGGCGTGCTCTACATCGCGATGCGCTACGTCGACGGGCTCGACCTGCGCCGCCTCATCTACGACCGGGGAGCGCTGCCGATCGGGCAGGCGAACCAGATCGTCGCCCAGGTGGCCGCCGCGCTCGACGCCGCGCACGCGCACGACCTGATCCACCGCGACGTGAAACCGGCCAACATCCTGCTGGCCGGCGACCACGTCTACCTGACCGACTTCGGCATCACCAAGCACCGTACGTCCATCTCCGGGCTCACCCAGACCGACCAGTTCATCGGGACGCCCCGCTATATGGCGCCCGAGCAGATCAACAAGGAGCACATCGACGGCAGGTGCGACCAGTACGCGCTGGCCTGCGTCGCCTATGAGGCGCTGTCGGGGCGGCTGCCGTTCCCGCGGGACAACGACATCGCGCTGCTCTGGGCGCACCTGGCCGAGCAGCCCACGCCGCTGTCGCAGGTCAGGCCGGAGCTGCCGGTCGAGGTCGACGGCGTGATGATGCGGGCGCTGGCCAAGTCGCCCGAGCAGCGCTACCCGTCGTGCACCGCGTTCGTCACCGCGCTGCGCGACGCGATCAGCGGCCAGCCCGCCGTGCCCTTTCCCACTCAGTCGTCGGCCGTACGCCAGGGCCGGAAAGCCAATCCCGGCGGCTCCGCCCGCCCGAGCCGGCTGCCGCTCGTGGTGGCCACGCTGATCGCGGCCGTCGCGGCGCTGACCCTGGTCGTGTTGATCGTCATGACCCAGAAGGGCGACTCCTGGGCCCGCTACCAGAGCACCACCGCCGCCCCGCTCACCTTCGACTACCCGGCCGACTGGACCGTCAAGACACACGGCGACCTGTTCGCGGTGGCCTCGCCGCATGCCTCCGAGTTCGAGGCGATGTTCGTCTCCGGCGCGGCCGCGGACTGGACCGCGGTGAACCAGGTCATCACCGGCGACACCGACAACGCCGTTGGCGTGTACGTGCAGGTCTCCGACGCGCTCAGCGCCAGCGCGACCGCCGCCCAGATGAAGGCCATGCTCGAAGGGCTGCTGCCCGGCGAGATCGTGGTGGACCAGCCGGTCCCCGACCGGGCGGGCGACAGCGACGCCACGCGGTACGACGGCTCCCTGCGCGACCGCAACAGCGGCAACCGGCTCGGCTTCGTCAGCTACGTCATCGATCGCCGGCCCAAGCCGGTGCTGGTGCTCTACTTCTGCGCCAAGAACCGCTGCGACGACACCACTCAGGGCCGCGTCCGGCAGAGCGTCCACCTCTCCTGATATCTCACCATGCGGACTGGATTGTCGGTTTTGGGCTGGGCTATATGTATATTTTCCGCTAGAAGACGGTTATGGCGGGAGATATTTCATGCAAGCGTTCCCCAGGGTGCTCTTCGACGAGGCCCACAGCGAGTCGTGGACCATCCGGCGTGATGTCGCGGAGGCCATCAACCCCGCGCACCCCGACGACAACAGCTACGCCCGCGCGGCCGAGCTGCTGCGGCGTCTTGGGCACACGGTGACGGCCCGGCTGGCGGGCCCGCTCGACGCGGGAACGCTCCAGGAGCAGGACGTCCTGGTCATCGCGCATCCGTCGGGGGAACGGTGGGAGCGCACCACGGGGCAGGGGAGTCCCGTGTTCTCGGCCGCCGAGATCGACGCCGTGGAGGCGTTCGTGGCGGGTGGCGGCGGGCTGGTCGTGCTGGCCGAGGAGGAGCAGGACAAGTACGGCAACAACCTGGCCGAGTTGCTGGGACGGTTCGGGGTGGGCGTCGAGCACACCACCGTGCGGGACCCCGGCCACGCGCACCGCGGGGTGGCCACCTGGGTGCTCGGCGAGCGGGCCACTAGCGACGGGCTGCTGGCCGGGGTCAAGGCCGCCTGCTTCTACCGCTCCGGCGTGCTGACCCTCGCGGACCCGGCCTCCGGTGGTGTGGACGCGACCGTGCTGTTCACCAGCTCGGCGAGCGCGGATCCGGCGGGTGCGGCGCTGGCCGTCGCGGTGCGGCACGGGCGGGGCCGGGTGGTGGTGTTCGCCGACTCGGACCTGTTCGGTGACGACTCGATCGAGGACCTCGATCACCGCGCGCTGTGGGGGAACGTGGTCACCTGGGCGGCCCGCGTGCCGGACGACAGCGCCGCCGTCTCCCGGGACGAGCGCAAGGCGAGCCTGTTCGCCGACCTCAAGGCGACGGTCGAGGAACTGCGCCCGCTCCAGGTCAAGGACGGCTCGGTGCCCGCCGACAAGCCCCGGGCCAAGGAGCTGGTGGCCACGATCGGCGGCAAACTGGCCGAGATCACGCCGTATTTCCCCCAGGACGCCGCCTACCTGGCAGCGGTCCGCGACGACCTGGCCAAGTGGATCGCCCAGGACCTGGGCGTACCGGACTTCCTGGACTCCCTTCAGCTGTTCCACCCCGACACCCAGCGGGTGGACGGCCTGGAGCACCTGGTCGTCTTCCCCATGTACACCCAGAACGGCAACCCGGACCGCAACCTGGAGGCCGTCTGGCTCCGCACGATCTGGCCGGACTGGCTGGCCGAGCTGGAGTCGTCCGGCTACGACAACCCGATGTTCGTGCCGATCGCCTTCGAGGACTTCACCTCCGGCTACGACACCCACTCGGCCGTGCTCTTCCCCGAGACCGTCGCCGTACGGCAGGCGCCGGAGCGGTTCACCTGGGGCGGCATCTTCGCCGACCGGGAGGCCGCCAGGTTCCGGCGGGTCGCCACGGCGGCCACCGCGACGCTCAAACTCGACCTGCCGCCCGACGCGGCCCGGCTGCTGGAGTCGCAGCGGCTGGCCCAGGACACCTTCGTCATGTGGGACCTGATCCACGACCGTACCCACAGCCACGGTGACCTGCCGTTCGACCCGTTCATGATCAAGCAGCGCATGCCGTACTGGCTGTACTCGCTCGAAGAGCTGCGCTGTGACCTGACCGCGTTCGGCGAGGCCGTACGGCTGGAGGAGAAGGGCGTGCCGCACGCGCGGTACGTTCAGCACGCGATCCTGTTCGACCGGCTGTTCCGTTTCCCGATCACCGGTGAGCGGGTGCGTAACTACGACGGGCTCGGCGGGCAGTTGCTCTTCGCGTACCTGCACCGCAACGACGTGGTGCGGTGGACCGACAACCGGCTCACGGTCGACTGGGCGCGCGTGGCGGGCGGCGTGGCCGACCTGCGGGGCGAGGTCGAGAAGCTGTACCGGGACAGCATCGACCGGTCCAAGCTGGCGCACTGGCTGGCGGCGTACGAGCTGGTGAGCGGGTACGTCGAGCCGAACCCCGGATCGACCTGGGCCAAGGGGATCCAGGCGCTGCCGGAGGAGCAGAAGGCCAAGGTGGACGCGGTGCTGCCGGACGAGTTCCCGCTGAGCATGTTCTATGAGGCACTGCGCCGTAAGCTGGGCGAAGTGGTCGAATCGACTAGGGGGATCCGGGCATGATCATTCTGGTTACGGGTGCCGGCGGGCCCACTGGCCAGGCCGTTTCCGGATTTTTCCGGAAAAATGGGCACACTGTGATCGGCGTTGGCAGGGACGACGTCGACCTCCTCGACCGCGCGGCCGTACAGGCGCTCGCGGACCGGATCTCCGCCGAGCACGGCCACGTCGACGGGGTGGTGCACCTGGTCGGTGGCTGGCGCGGCGCGAACTCGTTCGCCGAGACCGACCTCGCCGACTGGGACGCCCTGCACGCCCTGCTGATCCGCACGCTCCAGCACGTCTCGCTGGCCTTCGAGCCGCTGCTGCGCAAGGGCCCGAACGGCCGGTTCGTGATCGTCTCCGCCAAGGCGGCCGAGCACCCCACGGCGGGCGGCGCCCCCTACGCGGCGGCCAAGGCGGCCGCGGAGGCGTGGACCCTCGCCCTCGCCGACGCACTGAAGGACACCGGCAGCGCGGCGGTCATCCTGGTCGTCAAGGCCCTGGTGAACGACGCCATGCGCGCCGCCAAGCCGGACGCCCGTTTTGCCGGGTTCACTGACGTCAATACGCTGGCGGAGGCGATCGGCGACCTCTACGACCGGCCCGCCGCCCAGCTCAACGGCACCCGATTGGACCTCACTCAGTGATCTCCCGGCACGACCCTCAGCTCAAAAGCTTCGCCAGCGACAACTACGCGGGGGTGCACCCGGAGATCCTGCGCGCCATCGCCGACGCCAACGGCGGCCACCAGATCGCCTACGGTGACGACGTCTACACCGAGGCCCTGCGCGAGGTCTTCCAGCGGCACTTCGGCGAGCGGGCGCAGGCGTGGCCGGTGTTCAACGGCACCGCCGCGAACGTCGTCTCGCTCCGCGCCATGACCGCCCACTGGGAGGCGGTCATCTGCCCCGAGAGCGCCCACATCCACACCGACGAGGGCGGCGCGCCGGAGGTCGTGGGCGGCATCAAGCTGCTGACCGTACCCACGCCCGACGGCAAGCTCACTCCCGAGCTGATCGACCGCCAGGCCTGGGGCTTCGGCGACGTCCACCGCCCTCAGCCGCGCGTGGTGTCCATCTCCAACACCACCGAACTCGGCACCCTCTACACCCCCGAGGAGATCGCGGCCGTCTGCGCCCACGCGCACGACCGGGGACTCCTCGTCCACCTCGACGGCTCCCGCCTCACGAACGCCGCCGCCGCTCTCGACGTCCCGATGCGCGCGCTGACCACCGACGCGGGCGTCGACGTCCTCTCCTTCGGCGGCACCAAGATCGGCCTGCTGTACGGCGAGGCGGTTGTGGTGCTCAACCCTGAGGCGGCCACCGGGGTCGACTACCTCCGCAAGACGTTCATGCAGCTGTCGTCGAAGATGCGGTTCGTGTCCGCCCAGTTCGAGGCGCTGCTCTCCGGCGACCTGTGGCTGCGCAACGCCCGCCAGGCCAACGCCATGGGGCAGCGGCTGGCGGCGGCGGTCCGCGACATCCCCGGTGTCGAGCTGCCGCGGCCGGTGGAGGCGAACGCGGTGTTCGCGGTGCTGCCGCGTGAGGTGACGGAGCGGCTGCAGAAGCGGTTCCGGTTCTACACCTGGAACGAGGCGACGGGGGAGGTGCGGTGGATGTGCGCCTTCGACACCACGGAAGCGGATGTGGACGCCTTCGCGGCCGCCATCCGGGAGGAGATGCGCTGACGCGCTCTGGGCCTTGGCCCGAGGCGGGCGATGGGCTCAGCGCTTTAGTGCGAGGCGGGCGGCCTGCCAGCCGCCCATGCCGTGTACCGCGGCACCGGGTGGCGTGGACGCCGAGCAGAGGAACACCCCCGGCAGCGGCGTCCGCCAGGGCGCCACCGACCACACCGGCCGCCGGACGAACTGCCCCAGACTGGCCAGCCCGCCCCCGATGTCGCCACCCACCAGGTTGGCATTGCCCGCCTCCAACTCGGCGGGCCCCATCGCGTGCCTGGCCAGCACCCGATCGCGGAACCCGGGCGCGAACCGCTCGATCTGTCCCTCGATGGCGTCCGTCATGTCGACTCGAGACCCGTTCGGCACATGACAGTAGGCCCACAACGTATGCCCGCCCCGGCTGTCATCGGCCGCATACGGCTGCACGAGCAGCACGTACGGCCGCGGCGAGTGCCGCCCGCGAGCCATCTCGGCCTCGCTGAGCGCGATCTCCTCCAGCGTCCCCCCGAGATGTACCGTGCCGGCTGCCGCCACCGCCGGATCGCGCCAGGGCACCGGCCCGTCGAGCGCCCAGTCCAGCTTGAACACCCCGGGCCCGTACCGATAGCGCTCCAGCCCCCTGCGATACCCGGCGGGCAGCTCCGCCATCGCCAGGAGCTGCCGGGGAGTCACATCCAGCACCACCGTCTCCGCGTCCAGCTCCCCCAGCCGACGTACCCGGTGCCCGCTGACCGCCACTCCGCCCAACGCCCTGAACCTGGCCACCAGCGCGTCGGCCAGCACCTGCGACCCGCCTTTCACCACCGGCCATCCCACCAGATGGGCCAGGGCGCCCAGCAGCAGGCCGTACCCGCTCGTGATGGGCGACCGCAGGTCGAGCATCGAATGGGCGGCCATGCCCGCGAGCACCGCCCGCCCCTCGACGGTCCTGAACGCCCGCCGGGCGAGCGTCGTGACAGGCAGCGCTGCCGCCACCCCGAACCTGGCCGCCTGCGCGAACGCCCTCGGCCGCGGCTCCCACGGGCCGAGCGGCTTGAGCATCAGATCGACCAGCGGAAACCCGGCCCGCGCCGCCGCCCCCACCGTCGCCTGCCACACCGCCGCATCCCGGCCCAACCCGGCCGCGGTACGGCGGGCATCGCGGTGCACGAGCACGGCGGGGCGATCGTCGAGCGGGTGAGCGACGACCACCTCGGGATGAACAAACTCGACCGCCCCGAGAACGGGCTCCTTGGGGGCAGACCCGCTTTTGCCCAGCTCCCGAAAGGCAGGTGAGGCCAGCGCCATCGCCATCACGGTCGCACCCATGTCGTGCACCCGCCCAGGCAGCGTCAGCTCCGCCGACCGCAGCCCACCACCGAACTGATCGGCCGCCTCCAGCAGCACCACCTCGCGCCCCGCCTGAGCCAGTAGAATGGCCGCGACGAGCCCGTTCGGCCCGGACCCCACCACCACCGCGTCGCCACTCATCTCGGCCCCGCCCTCGCTTCGCGCGCTCACTGCAGCCATGAACCCGTCTCGCGCGTTCATGGGCAGTCCTGCCCCCGCGCGCTCACTCCAGCCCGCCCCCGTCGCGCGCTGTCGCGCGGTCACTTCAGGATCGTCGGGTACGGCTGCGCGCCGCGCTGCTTGAGCATCTCAGTCATGAGCTTGATCTCGCCGGTCTGCCCACTGATGATCTTCTGGGCCATGCTGACCACCTCGTCCCGCGTGGACAGCTTCAGCAGCCCCCCGGCCATCTGCACACCGCCCTCGTGGTGGCGGATCATCAGCTGCAGATAGAGCACTTCGGCCGCCGTACCCTGCAACTCCTTGAGCTTGGTCAGCTCGTCCGGCGTGGCCATGCCCGGCATCAGCCCGCCCGCGGCGACAGTCGCCGTGCCCGTCCCGCCGTGACCATGCTCGGCCATCCACGCCATCGGCGGCCGGTCGGTGGCCTGATCGAGCCCCCACTGTTGCAACCACCCAATGAACATGCCCCGCTGGTTGGACTGGGTGGTGATGATGTCGTAGGCCAGGTTGCGGACGTCCTTGGACTGCGTCTTGTCCCTGATCGTGAACGACATGTCGACGGCCTGCGCGTGATGCGTGGCCATGTCGCGAGCGAACCCGGCCTCCGCCGAGGTATCGCCGGGCGTGCCGCCCCGGCCCCACACGAGGAAGATCGCCGCTGCGGCGAGTACCAGCACGGCGCAAGCGACGAGCAGCGAATTTTTCGCGGGCTTTTCCATGGCTTGTCCAGCGTACCCATCGCTTGGCCGAGGCCGGTACGCGCACTTAGGTCGCTCTTATTCTCCGCATACCGCCCAAGGGCATAGGGTGACCCGGAGTTGGCACGCCGATGGAGGAACGATGACGAAGGAGAAGGCGCAGGCGCGCCGCGAGCATCTGCAGAAGATGCGAGCGCAGCAGAAGAGCAAGGAGCGCCGCGCCGCGCTGCTGATGTGGGGGGCAGGCGGACTCGTCATCGTGCTGCTCGTCGGAGTGGTCGGTTTCTACTTGGTCAAGCAGGCCAAGGAGACGTCACTCGGTGCTGTGGCCAATTACAAGTACGACGCGGGCCAGCACGTCTGGAACGCGGTCACGTACAAGGAGACCCCGCCGGTCGGTGGTGAGCACAACAACTACTGGCAGCAGTGCGCGATCTACGACAAGCCCATCCACAACGAGCACGCCGTCCACTCGCTGGAGCACGGCGCCCTCTGGATCACCTACCGCCCCGACCTGCCGAAGGCGCAGGTCGACGCGCTGAAGAAGACGGCCTCCTCGACGGGCCAGCAGGACTACATGCTGGTCAGCCCGTACCCGAACCTGCCCGCCCCGGTCGTGGCATCATCCTGGGGCCACCAGCTCAAGCTGGACAAGGCCGACGACCCGAAGCTCGCGGCGTTCATCAAGAAGTACCAGAACGGCCCGGACACCCCTGAAGCCGGCGCCAGCTGCGGCGGCGCCGACGCCATCACCACCACGGCGGACCAGGCCCCCCTCCCACCCGAGCCCAAGGGCACCCAATCCCAGCCCCCGACGGAAACCATCAGCCCCAGCGCCAGCCCCACCAACAAATAACCCCCAAGCCCCCAAGCCCCCCAGCTCGGGCCTCCCTGACGGTCGGACTGCGCTTCCCAAGGGGGGCTCCGCCCCCCTTCGACCCCCGAAAAGCATGGTCTTCGCTTTCGCTCAGGCTGCCTTCTTGGGGGGCTTCGCCTTTGGGCGGGGGCCTGCCGGCCCCCGCCACCCCCGGGACGCGATCCCGTTGTAATCGGCCAGGAACGGTTGACCATTGCCGCTGCCCGGCCGTGCCGGTTGGACGCGACTGCCGCTGGCACGGTGGCGACCGCCTCCGGCGCCGTCGAGATCATGCGGCTCTTGGGTCGCTCAGCCTTCGTCCGTGTGAATACCCAGTGACACCAGTAGGCGCCACATATCCGTGGATGGGTCGCGCTGGAGAACCTGGCAGTCCGGGGCATGCCCGGAGCGGGCCATCCACTGCTGCGCGGTCTGCGGTTCGGCGTCGCGACCAACCGGTTCCGTCTTCGCGTGGCCAGGCTTGCAGCGACCATGGGCGCACGAGGCGACCAGACTTTGGGCATGCGTCACCGCCTGGCCTCCTCTTCCATTCAGAGCATCGCGCCGGGCACCTTTGATGCTCTTGTCGTTCCTTTTGTCGTAGTCCTTGAAAGCGCCCGCCCCCTTGGCTTGCCGCAGCTTCTCGATCACGATCCTGCTGCTGCCGCTCTGCGCTCCCCCGAACGCCTGGAAGTGCAGCAGCAGCCACAGGTCGAATGACGGGTGCGAGAACGCGAGTTCGATTCTGGAATCGGCCGCGGTTTTGACCGCCTGCGGGATGTCATGATGCTGGTCACGATCGAAAAGAGCCCAGGCCTCGTCTTCGGCGGCGGCCTTACCCACTGCTTCGACGGCCTCAGATGGGGTCATTCCATTCTTTCGATAGACCGGCTGGATCCGAAAGGACCGTCCGCTCTGCCCGTCGCCGTCCCCGAATTGCTCGTTCAGATATCGCAGGTAATCGGGCTCGGTGGATTCTCCCTCGCAGGCCACATACAGGACTCGTACCTCCCGCGAGCGTGCTCCGGATCTCGGCGCCAGCGAACGTCCGTCTTCCGAGCGCTCGCGACGTCTCAGTCCCTGCCCTTTTCCCGTTCGCCCGCTCACGCCGTCGCCTTCGTCTCCCGCCAGGACAGTTCGCGGACGATCTCGCCCGCGGTGACTCGGGGAACCCCACCGTAGCGACCCCGTAGATAGCCGCGCTCGAGATTCTCCTCCTTGCGTGGCTTGGCGTCCGTCAGCGGGTACAACTCGGTTTCGCCGGAGCGCTTCTTCGCCGTGATCCATACCTGGTCGCGGTTGAGCGGACGATCGAGCACCGCACTGCCCAGCAAGGTCGCGTCATGCGTCGTGAAGATCACCTGTGCGTTGTGCGGATTCGACGCGGGGTCCTGGAAGGCGCGCACGACCTCGGCGGCGAGTGCGGGGTGCAGGCTCGAATCCAATTCGTCTACCAGGAGGACTGACCCCCGGTCCAGCACGGTGAGCATGGGCCCCAGGAAGGCGAACCACGCATGAGTGCCCAGTGACTCCTCGGTGCCGAAATGCAGCGGTGCCTCGCCCCCGTCCGGGGTGCGGTGCCACAACCTGATCTCCCCGGTCTCAGGGTCGGTATCGAGGCGTGTGACCCCAAGGTCAGCCGATTGCAGCAACCGGACGATTCGTTGCTCGTAGATCTCCGCTCGATCCGGACGCGCCAGCAGGGCTCTGGTCGAGTTCGTCGAGGATTTCAGGTTCCTGCCCGGTGTGACGAGCCGCAAGTCGTTCAGGAACCATCTGTGTATCGCGGACAGTTGGGGATCATTGAGGGTTGCGCCCACGGAGAGGAACAGAGCATTGGGACGGGTCAACTTGACCAGGGAATCTCGCTCTCCCTTGAAGCCCTCTCCTTTGAAGACGAACTCTCCGCCGGCTGATTCCGGGCGATCCGCCTCTCGGTCGAACCAGATGTTACGCCGACCGTGCGGGTAGGCGTGCAGCCATTCCGCTTCCACTCTCTCGTCCGACAACTCGAAGCCGTAGGTGTAGCGAATAGGTTCTCGGCCCAGTGTGAGGTCCACTTCGAACAGGCTCGTCTCCTCGCGAGAGGTGGAATCGAGCTTGAAGGGCTCTCGCGGAACCACGCCTGGAGTCTTGGCCCAATCCGCGAAAGAGTCTCGCACCGCGTCGGCCATGAGCCGGAAGGCGCTAAGCAGATTGGACTTCCCCGAAGCGTTGGCTCCAAAAACACCCAGCGCGGGCTGCAACGAAACGTCTCGCCCCTTGTGCTGGAGTCCGGCTCTGCGGCCGGTTCCCTCGTCGAACTCGGTGGCGATCAGAGATAGTTCCTGCTCATGGCAGATCGAACGATGATTGGCCACCCGCATACGGATCAGCACCGCCGGCCTCCAGTCGGGACGGGCTTCTGCACCCTGTTATCTACAGTCTGGCGCGCAGAACCTGCATCTAACAGCCTATGACACCCCTCAAGCGGATGCCAGTACGCCCTCTCGTGTCGGTCGTAGGTCGTGCGTTGGCCCTCTGAACTACTTGAGCAGCTCCGGAACCACCGGGCTTGTGTAGAAGGTGAAGACCCCGCCTCGGGACCACGGCGGGGCCTTCACGTTCGGGCGGGGTTACAGCCCGGTCATCTTGAACCTGAGGTTGTATTCGTAGTAGCTGTCATGGGTGCCGGAGACGATGCCCCCGACGATGGCGTACTGGCCGGTGGAGAGCCCGGCGCAGTCGGAGCCGTCCACGATGATCGTGCCGAGGTTGAAGCCGGCCTTGACGATCGGCGGCTGGACCTCGCGCAGGTTGAAGGCCAACGACGAGGAACTGCTGAGGTTGACGCTCGCGTAGTCGAAGTCCACCGGGTCGGCGTCGTCGCCGGCCTGCATGTTGACCCAGGAGTTGGGGAAGAGCCTGGATCCGACCTCGAGCCTGAGCTCGTCCTTGCCGTCGACCTCGTCCACGGCGGACGCGTCGAGGTCGTAGAACGCGACCGAGCAGTTCGTGGCCAAGGCGGTCGCGCCGGCGGGCGGGGCCGCGGCCAGGACTGCCGGGACGGCCAGTCCTGCCGCCAGGGCGAGCGCGGGGATCAGCTTCTGAGAGCGCATGCTGCTTCTCCTTGGTGAGGATTTTGGTGAGGATCGCGTCTCGCGGTCCTCGCGAAACGTGGCATCAGAGTGGGGCAGGCAGCGTGAGCACATCGTGAGAGCGCTGGTCAGTGGCGCAGGGCACGTTCCGTGCACGCCCTTTTCCGCAGTCGCGCGGCGGGGACGCGCCTACCCTGCTGTGGCTATGGGAGACTCGCTGACCCTGCTGCTGCTCGGCCCGCCTGAGCTCGCCGTCGGAGGGCGGCCGGTGGGCATCCGCGCCGCCAAGACCCGCGCCCTGCTCTGCTACCTCGCCACCACGCCGGGCCCGCGCCCGCGCTCCGAGCTGGCCGCGCTGCTATGGGGCGAGCGGCCGGACGCGAACGCGCGCGGCAGTCTGCGCCTGGCGCTGTCGGAGCTGCGCAAGGAGGTGGGCGGGTGGCTGGACATCACCCGCGACCACGTACGGTTCCGCCCCGGCGGCTGCTATGTGGACCACGGACGCCTGGTTGGGACGGCGACCGTGGCAGAGGCGCTGCGGTTGTGGCGGGGGGACTTCATGGACGGGGTGTGGTTCTGCGACGCCCCGGCCTTCGGCGGATGGCTGGAGTCGGAGCGCGGGCGTGCCCGGCTGCGGCTGCGCGAGCTGCTGCTGCGCTCCGGCTCCACGCCACCGGCCGATCTCGTACGGCTGGCGCGCCTGGTGGCCGGGCTGGACCCGTACGACGAGGAGGCGCACCGGCTGCTGATGGCGAGCCTGGCCGCGGCGGGCAACCGGGCAGCGGCCCTGGCCTGCTACGACGACCTGCGGCGGCGGCTGGCCGACGACCTGGGTGTCGAGCCCGCGCCGGAGACCGCGGAGGCCAGGCGGCGCCTGCTCACCCAGCGGACGGCCGTCCGGCGCACGGCCCCGCCGGTGCCCGGCACCGAGCTGTTCGGCCGGGAGGCGGAGCTGGAGCGGCTGCGTACGCTGCTGGCCGCCGAACGCCTGGTCACCCTGCTGGGTCCGGGCGGCGTCGGCAAGACCCGCCTGGCCATCGCCGCCGCCTCGGGCTCGGCCGGTTTCGTGTCCTTCGCCGGGGTACGCCCGGAGGCGGCCGTCACCACGCTCGCCCGCCGCCTCGGCGTGGACCTCACGCCGCAGCGCCCCGCCCTGGACCTGCTCCTGGCAGCGCTGGCCCGGCAGGAGGTCCTCCTGGTGCTGGACAACCTCGAGCATCTGCCCGCCTTCGACGCGGTCATCGGGCGCATCCTGCGTACGGCCCCGGGCGTGCGGGTCCTGGCGACGAGCAGGCGGCGGCTCGACCTGCCCGGTCAGGTGACGTTCGAGGTGGCGGGTCTGCCGGGACCGGCTGCCGAGGCCCTGTTCGCGGCCAGGGCGACGCGGGCGCAACCGGCGTTCGACGCCGACCGGAACGCCGCCGCCGTGGCCGCGATCTGCGCCGCCGCAGGTGGTCTGCCGCTGGCCATCGAGCTGGCGGCCGGGCTGCTGCGGGCCGTGCCGCCCGCCGAGCTGGGCCGCCGTCTCGGCGTGGACCCCGGCCTGCTGTCGGCCGCGGGACCGGCGGCCCGGTCGCGGCACGCCTGCATGCGTACGGTGTTCGAGACCTCCTGGCGGCTTCTCGACCCGGCCGGGCAGAAGGCGCTGGCGGCGCTGGCGGTGTTCGGCGGCGGCTGCACGCTGCCCGCGGCGCTGGAGGTGGCCAGGACCGCGCCGCGCGTGCTGGTCCGCCTGATCGACCAGAGCATGATCGAGCTCACCCCGGCCGGGCGGTATTTCATCCACCCGCTCATCCAGCAGTTCGCCGCCGCGCAGTTGTCGCCGGACGAGCGGCGGGCGGCGCGGGAACGGCACGCCGCGTACTTCTCACGCCTGCTCGACCGGCACGCCGCCGCCCTGCAGGATGCCTCGGACGCGGAGGTGACCCGCGTGCTGGGGGCGGAGATGGACAACATCCGGCTGGCCTGGGCGGTGTCCGGGGAGCCAGGATTCCTGGACAACTACTGGGTGTTGTGCCTGCGGCTGCGGCTGTACGAGGAGTCGGGGGTCGTCGTGCGGCGGCATCTCGCCCGTACGCCCGAGGCTCCCCGCCTGCGGGCGCGGTGGTTGCGGATGGCGTGCGTGAGTGAGCATCAGCTTGCCCGGGAGCGGGAGGCGCACCGGCTGGTCAGGGCGGCGCTCGACACGGTAGGCAGGCCGCTGCCGACCTCCCGGCCCGGCCTGGTCGCCGCCATCCTGACGGCCGCCGCGCGCCAGGTCCTCCATCAGGTCCTGCCGGTGCCCCGGTCCGAGCGGGACGCCGAGGTGGCGCAGGCGCTGACGTTCCTGGCACGGCTGGCCTACCACCAGCAGGACGTGCCTACGATGCTGGCGGTCTCGTTGCGCCAGCTCAACGCCGCCGACCGCACCTCCGCCCCGGACCTGCGCGCGGAGGCGTACGCGAACTTCGCCGTCATCGCCCGCGTCGCCGGACGCCACCGCCTGGCCGATCGCTACGGCGCGCTCGCCGACAAGGCCCTGACCGGCATCGCGCATCCCACGGAGCCCGCGAGCCGCGCCCGCCTGGCCAGGGGACTGGACCAGCTCTCGGACGGGGAGTTCGAGGCGGCCCGGGGGTCGTTCGCCGAGTGCCGGGCCAGGACGCTGGACCCACGGGTGGCCGAGAACTGCGCGGGCATGCTCGCGGAGGCGGCGCTCTGGCGGGGCGACTTCGTGCAGGCCGCGAACCTGTACGCCGCCACGGCAGAACAGGCGGCGAGCCGGGTCGGCGGCGACGACATCGGCCGCCACTGGTGCCTGACGGGCCAGGCCGAGGCCCTGCTGCGGATCGAGGGGACCGACCCCGATCGTGTCGCCGAGGTGCTGGCGGCGGCCCGCGCCTCGACCGAGCGCCGCCGCGCCCACGAGCAGCGCCTCGGCCTGCGGGACGGCGCGGTCATGCCGGTGATCCAGGAGCTGCGCCTGCTTACGGTCTCGGCCCGGCTGATCGCGGACGACCTGCGGGAGGCGCTGGCCCGGGCGCTGGATCTGGCCGCCCGCCTGCCGAAGGCCCAGCGCGGCATGCTGGAGTGCTGGTCGGGGCTGGCCGAGCTGCTCTGCCGCATGTCCCCGGACCCCGCGACGGCCCGGAGGCTCCACCGGCACCTTGCCGAGTACCAGGCCCGCCATCCGGGAGCCGCCGCCCGCATCGGCTGGGCCCGCGCGCTCGTCCTGGCCGCCGCGGGCGACCGGCGGGCGGCGGCGAAGGCCGCCGGGCAGGCGGTACAGGCGGCCGAACGCCTGTCGGCACCGTACGACCTGCGCCGCGCCCAGGAGGTGGCCGCCCGGCTCGGTTGACCGTTTCACCGCCTCCCAAGCCGGGATTGACGGCCGGACGGCCGGGGTCACCGACTGAGAGGTCTCTGTGGTACGTTCTCTCTCGCCATGCACCAGCTGTGTACTGAAGCCAGCTGCGAACTGAAGGAGGTGAGACCGATCAACGCTGTGACAGATCGGGGCTCCCTCTCTCGCATCGGCTAGGGAGCGCCCGCGGAAGGCATCCCGAAAGGCGTTTGTAACGCTATGCGTTTCACCCCCATCTCCCAGACGTCGTCGGACGGCGTCACCGAACAGCTGTTCACCCTCGGTGAGATCCCCGGTGTGCTGTGGACACCGGAACACGCCACCGGCCCCCGCCCCCTGATCCTGATAGGGCACGGCGGTGGACAGCACAAGAAAGCCCTCGGTATCCCGGCCCGCGCGGGCCATCTCGTCAGCGAAGGCGGTTTCGCCGTCGTCGCGATCGACGCGCCCAATCACGGCGACCGGCCGAAAGGTGAGGAGTTCGTCCGGTTCGTGACCGAGAACCGGGGCCGGATCGGCGCCGGTGAGGACGCCGCCGTAGTGGTCGCCACCTTGCACGAGCTCATGGCCGGCCAAGCCGTCGCCGAATGGCAGGCGATCATCACCGCGGTCCAGGAACTCGACCACGTGGGTGCCGGCCCGGTCGGCTATTGCGGTATGTCGATGGGCTGCGGGCTCGGTGTGCCGCTGCTCGCCGCGGAACCGCGGGTCCGTGCCGCGGTGCTGGGCCTGCTCGGCGTGCACGGGCTGGCCGAGACCGCTGCTCGGGTCACCGTCCCGGTGCAGTTCCTGCTCCAGTGGGACGACGACCTGGTGCCGCGGGCCCAGGGCCTGGCGCTGTTCGACGCTCTGGAGTCGGCTGAGAAGACGTTGCACGCCAACCCCGGCAAGCACGGGGAGATGCCCGCATTCGAGATGGACAGCTCGCTGCGGTTCTTCACCCGGCACCTTGGTTAGGGCCGCTGCCGCGTAGTTCGCGCCGCGCCGGTCGGGGCTTCGTTCCCGGCCGGCGCGATCGCGCCCGCTGGCCCAGCCGGGTGTCAGGCTCGACCCAGTACGTCGTCCAATAGCGTCCACGCGAACCCATGCGCCTCGGCCACCGGCTCGCTGGTCAGGCGTCCCTCATGTGTGCTCAGCCCCAGCGCGAGCGCGCGGTCTTCGCGCATGGCCCCCGCCCAGCCCCGCTCGGCGATCGCCAGGGCGTACGGCAGCGTGACGTTGGTCAGGGCGAACGTCGAGGTGTGCGGCACCGCCCCCGGCATGTTGGCCACGCAGTAGAAGATCGAGTCGTGCACCCGGTACGTCGGCTCCGCGTGGGTGGTGGGGCGGGAGTCCTCGAAGCAGCCGCCCTGGTCGATCGAGATGTCGACCAGTACGGAGCCGGGCTTCATCCGGCGGACCAGTTCGTTGGTCACCAGCTTGGGCGCCTTCGCGCCGGGTACCAGGACCGCGCCGATGACCAGGTCGGCCTCGCGTACGGCCCTGTTGATCTCCAGAGTGTTGGAGGCGACCGTCTGGCAGTGGCCCTGGTAGATCATGTCGGCCTGGCGGAGTTTGTCGATGTTCCGGTCGAGGAGGACTACCTCGGCCTGCATGCCGAGGGCGATGGCCGCCGCGTTCATGCCCGACACGCCGGCGCCGATCACCACGACGTGGGCCGCGCGCACGCCTGACACGCCGCCCATCAGCACGCCCCTGCCGCCCTGCGAGCGCATCAGGTGGTACGCGCCGACCTGCGGCGCGAGCCGTCCCGCGACCTCCGACATGGGGGCGAGCAGCGGGAGCGCGCCGTTCGGCGTCTGTACGGTCTCGTAGGCGATCCCGGTGACACCCGAGTCGAGCATCGCCCGGGTACAGGCCCGGGAGGCGGCCAGGTGCAGGTAGGTGAACAGGATCTGGCCCTTGCGCATCCGGTGGTATTCCTCGGCGATCGGCTCCTTCACCTTCAGCACCAGGTCGGACTCGGCCCAGACGTCGTCGGCCCGGGCGAGGATGACGGCGCCGGCCGCTTGGAAGTCGGCGTCGGGGATCGAGGAGCCGAGGCCCGCCTCGTGCTCGACGTAGACCTGGTGGCCGTGCCGTACCAGCTCGTGGACGCCCGCGGGGGTGAGTGCGACGCGGTGCTCGTTGTCCTTGACCTCGCGGGGAACACCGACCTTCATATGTTTACTTTCTTCCTGACGGCCGGGAGGATCCATCGACAATCTGTAACTCTTTCTCCATTCTTCCTCGCTTTTTACGGGAAGGCGAGGAATGTTCGGCTGATTACCCCGCTTCGGCCTGTCCTCGATAGGCTCACCCGCAGCCCGAACGTCAGGATGGGGTCGCCAACGATGGAGATGCCGGAAGAGCCGCCGCCCGCGGAGCCCGGAGAGCCCGGAGAACCCAAGGCCAGCAGATTAACCACCATCGTGTTGATCGTCTCGCTGGTCGTCTTCGTGCTCATCGCCGGGGTGCTGGGCACGGTCGCCGTCCTGATGACCAAGAGTCCCGACTCGCCGTTCCTGGGCGCCGTCCCGCCGCAGCGGCTGGCGACGCCGATCCACTTCGCGCCGGTCAGGGAGACCAAACCGGCGCCGTGCCCGGGTGTCACGGCCGTGCTCGACAAGGAGCAGACCACCTGTTACCTGCTGGAGGACGGGGTCACGGTCAACGCCGTGCAGCGGATCGAGGCGGTACGCGAGAAGGACGGCACCTATTCGGTGCGCATCGCGATCGCGCCCGCGTTCAAGCAGAAGGTGTCGGACCTCATCGACGAGCTGGTGACCGACCAGCGGCAGGTGGCGGTCGTCCTGGTGCCCAAGACCGTTCTGGCGGCGCCGATCGTCACGCAGCCCATGGACGGTGACAGCCTGAGCATCGCGGGCTTCGGCAAGGAGGAGGCCGAAGCGCTGACCGCCAGCCTGCTCAGCACCTCACCGACCGCCGGAGCACCGGCCGATGGGACACCGACGGGTGGCGCGCCAACGAATGGGGCACCAACCGGTGGGGCACCGACGGGTGGAGCGCCGACCGGTGGAGCGCCGACCTCGGACCCGGCCGGCACCGTGCCGAACACGGGCACCACGAGTACGGGAGCACCGAACACGGGATCCACCACTACGGGCGCGCCCAACGCGGGAGCTCCGACCTCGACCTCCTCCGCCACGGACGGCCGCGCCACCTCTCCCGTCCGCGGCACCCAGAGACCCCTGGACACGCGCTACGCCAGCTGCAAGGAGGCCGTCGCCGCCGGCGACGGCCCCTACTACAAGGGCCGTCACCCCGAGTACGCCTGGTACACCGACGTCGACAAGAACGGCGTGGCCTGCAACACCGCCGACATCCGCTAGCGCTGTATTCCGCAAGTAGCAGGTCGGCGGAGAAGGCTCTAGCGCTGTCCCGCGAGCCACTCGTCGAAGGTGGTCGGCGCGATGCGGGCACCGTCGCCGGGCAGCAGCACGTCGCCCGCCATCGACGGCCCGAACAACCCCGACCACGTCGGCACGAGTTTCACCTCCAGCCCGCGCGCCTGGTTGGTGCGCCGGGCCATGTCGACGAGGTCTTGCGGCTCGGGCCCCGCGACGTCCATGTAGCGCCCCCTCGGCGCGCCCACCGTGATCTCGGCCAATACGTCGGCCACGTCCGCCGGCGCGATCGGCTGAACGAGCAGTGGCGCGATGGTGGCGACACCGTCCTGCGCGGTCCAGCTCGCCACCATCGCGGCGAAGTCGTGGAACTGCGTGGCCGGGACGATCGTCCACGGCACCGCTCCGGCGGCCACCAGGCGTTCCTGCTCCCGCTTGCCGGCATAGTGCGCGTTGCCCTCGATCTGGTCGATCCCGACGATCGAGAGCAGCACGTGGTGCCGGACGCCGGCCCGCTCCTCGGCGGCGAGCAGGTTGCGTGTGGTGGCGGTGAAGTACGCCACCGTCTCGTCCCGGTCGGCCGCGGGGCCGTTGGTGACGTCGATGAGCGCCTCTACCCCGGTGAGGGCATCGTCGAGCCCGTCACCGGTTACGAGGTCCACGCCGAGCGAGCGGCTGATGGGTATGACATCGTGTCCCTCCCGGTTGAGGGCGGCGACGGTCAGGGAACCGATGTTCCCGGTCGCGCCGGCGACTGCGATCCGCATGGTGAGCTCTCCTTCATTCCGATACGCGCCGACCATATCTCGGACTAAACAGATCCTCAATATCCGGGATATGCTGGGTCCCGTGAAGCTGCCTGTGAGCACCGAATGGCTGTTGCACTGCGCCACGACGCTGGCGCAGCTCGAGCCTGGGGCTACCGCGTCGGCCGCGCAGCTCGCGGATTACTACGACCTTCCCGCGCCCTATCTCGCCAAGCAGTTGCAGGCGCTGGCCAAGGCTGGGGTGTTGGCGGCGTCGACGGGCCCGCGTGGCGGGTTCCGGCTCGGGCGGCCGGCTGCCGAGATCACGCTGCTACAGATCGTGGAGGCGGTCGACGGCGCGTCCTCCCCGTATGAGTGCCGCGAGATCCGCCAGCAGGGGCGGGGTGCGTTGCTGCCCGAGGAGTGCCTGCGCGTCTGCATCCTCTCCGAGAAGATGCGCGAGGCGCACGACGCGTGGCGGCGCAGCCTCGACGGGGTCTCACTGGCCGACATCCTCACCACACTGCCCCTGACGGCGCCGGCCCGGACCCGATCACGCCTGGCGAGCACGACGCGCTCCGCTACCTGAACAGCTCCTCTAGCGCGGTGATCCCGAAATAGGCCACGAAGATCAGCGAGACCACCCACAGCAGCCACGGGATCTCGGCGAACTTCCCCCGAGCCGCCTTGAGCAGCGTGTAGGCGATCACCCCGGCCCCGACCCCGTTCGTGATCGAGTAGGTGAACGGCATCAGCGCGATCGTCAGGAACGCGGGTACGGCCAGCTCCGGATCGCCCCAGGGCACGTTCCTGCTCTGCGTCATCATCAGCGCCCCGACGAGCACCAGTGCGGGCGCCGCCGCGGCCGCGGGGACCATCCCGGCCAGCGGCGTGAACAGCAGGGCCAGACCCAGCAGCGCCCCGGTCACCACGCTGGCCAGCCCGGTCCGCGCCCCCTCGCCCACGCCGGCGGCCGACTCCACGAAGACGGTGTTCGCCGACGCGCTGACCGACCCGCCGACCATGCCCGCGACGCCGTCCACGGTGAGGATCGCGCCCAGCCGCGGCACCCGCCCCTGCTCGTCCACCAGCCCGGCCTCGTCGCTGACGCCGATGATCGTGCCCATCGCGTCGAAGAACCCGGACAGCACCAGCGTGAACAGCACCACGGCCGCCGTCAGCGCCCCCGCACTCACGAATCCCCCGAACAGATCGAACCGCCCCACCAGCCCGAAGTCAGGCGCCGCGACGAGCGACGCCGGCATCCGGGGCACCACCACACCCCACGACTTGGGGTCTATGGTGGCCAGCGAGTTCACCACCACGGCCAGCACGGCGGTCACCGCGATGCTGATGAGGATGGCCGCCGGGGTCCTGCGTACGTACAGGACGATCATCAGGAGCAGTCCGAAGCAGAACACCGTGACGGGCCAGCCCGACAGGTGCCCGGTCGCGCCGAGCTGTACGGGAGTGCCGGAGCCCGGCGCCACGAAACCCGCGTCGACCAGCCCGATCAGCGCGATGAACAGCCCGATCCCCACGCTGATCGCGTGTTTGAGCGCCAGCGGGATCGCGTTCATGATCAGGGTGCGCAGGCCGGTCACGGCCAGGATGATGATCGCCAGACCTTCGAGGACGACCAGGCCCATCGCCTGGGCCCAGGTCATGAACGGCGCGGCCTGGTAGGCCACCACCGCGTTCAGGCCGAGCCCGGCCGCCAGCCCGAGCGGCGCGTTGCCGATGAACGCCATGAGCAGCGTCGAGATGGCCGCCGCCAGCGCGGTCGAGGTGGTGAGCTGAACGATGGAGAGCCTGGCGCCGGTGATGTCCCGGGCTCCGGCCAGGATGATCGGGTTGAGCAGGATGATGTAGGCCATCGCCATGAACGTGGTGACCCCGCCGCGCACCTCGCGCCCGACCGTCGTCGACCGGCCGGAGAGCTCGAAGAACCTGTCGAGCACGGCCATCCCCCCTCGCGATCAAGGGGGAGTGCCGGATGCCCTACCCGGCCCGGAACGTGATCACGCCTCGGGCCGCCGGTACGTCATGCTTCGTGCTTGCCGCCGCCCAGCAGGGCGACGAACTCCTCCAGGCCGATCCGGCCGTCGCCGTCCTTGTCGGCGGCGTCGATGAACGCGCTGATCTCACCGTCGTCGACGCCGTGCCCGCCGAGGGCCGCGTTGACCTGCCTGATCTCGCTGGTCGACAGCAGGCCGTCGCCGTCGGTGTCGAACCGCTCGAACTCCGCCTTGGCGGCGTCACGTGCGCTGGTCATCGGATTCCTCCCCGTAGTCAATCCCCTTATTAAACAGGGCGATATCTTCGGGTCTGATGGGAACGCGCGTCAACCGCCGCCCGGTCGCCGCCCGCACCGCCGCCGCGATGGCGGGCGTGGACGAGAGCGTCGGCGGCTCACCCGCGCCACGCAGGCCGTACGGCGCGGCGGGGTCGGGATTTTCGAGGATCTTCAGCGCCATCGGCGGCATGTCGAGGATGGTGGGGATCAGGTAGTCGGTGAACGACGGGTTCAGCAGCCGCCCGTCACGTAGCTGGATCTCCTCCATCAGCGCCAGCCCGAGTCCCTGCGCCGAGCCGCCGTGGATCTGGCCCTCCAGCGCCTGCGGGTTCAGGATCCGCCCGACATCCTGTACGGCCGCCAGCTCGACCACCTTGACCAGGCCCAGCTCGACGTCCACGTCCACCACGGCCCGGTGCACGCACAGGGCGAGCTGGGTGTGCGAGTCGCCCTGCCCGGTCTCGGGGTCCATCGGGAACGTGGGCCGGTGCCGGTACTCCCGCGTCTCCTCGATCGGCCCGTACTTCTCCAGCGCCTCCCTAGCAGGCAGTCCCTCGAAGCGCGCCCGTACCGCCTCGCAGGCCGCCTTCACCGCCCCGCCGGTGACGTAGGACTGCCGGGAGGCCGAGGACGAGCCCGCCGAGCCCACCGTCGTGTCGGCCGTGGCCACGGTCACGTCCTCGACGCCCAGCTCGGTCCTGGCGATCTGGGCCTGGATCGTCACCAGGCCCTGGCCCACCTCGGCCGCCGCGGTGTGCACGGTGACGTGCGGTTCGCCGCCGATCAGCTCGGCCCGGACCCTGGCCGTCGAGTAGTCGTCGAAGCCTTCGGAGAAGCAGATGTTCTTGATGCCGACGCCGTAGCCGACGCCGCGCCGTACGGACTCGCCGTGGGTGGTCTGCGAGACCCCGCCCGGCAATGCGCGCAGATCGGTTCCCTGAGCAGGCGGGAGGGGCATCGCGGCGAGGTCGCGGAGCATGCCGGCCAGGGGCGCGGGCGAGTCGATGATCTGGCCGGTGACCAGCGACGAGCCCTGCGACACCGCGTTGCGTACCCGGATCTCGATGGGCGACAGGCCGCACGCCTCGGCCAGGAGATCCATCTGCGACTCGTAGGCGTAGCAGGCCTGCACCGCGCCGAACCCGCGCATCGCCCCGCACGGCGGGTTGTTGGTGTAGACGCCGGTAGCGTCGATCCGGACGTTCGGCACCTCGTACGGACCGGCGCCGAGCGAGGCGGCGTTGCCGACCACGGCGGGGGAGGAGGAGCAGTACGCGCCGCCGTCGAGCAGGATGTCGGCCTTGACGTAGACGAGCTTGCCGTCGCGGGTGGCGCCGTGCTCGTAGCGCATCCAGGCGGGGTGGCGGTGTACGTGGCCGTAGAACGACTCCTCCCGGCTGTAGACGATCTTCACGGGGCGGTTCAGCCGGAGCGCCAGCATGCAGGCGTGGGCCTGCATCGACAGGTCCTCGCGGGCGCCGAACGCGCCGCCGACGCCCGACAGCGTCAGCCGTACCTTCTCCGGCGGCAGGCCGAGGCAGGGGGCGAGCTGGTCGCGGTCCACGTGCAGCCACTGGGTGGCGATGTACAGGTCCACGCCGCCGTCCTCGGCGGGGACGGCCAGGCCGGACTCGGGACCGAGGAATGCCTGGTCCTGCATGCCGACCTCGTATTCGGCCGTCACCACGACGTCCGCCTCGAAGGTGTCGCCCACCCGCACCGGCTGCCGCCGGACGAAATCTCGGGACTCGCGGGGGTCTGTCACGGCGGGACGGGGCTCGTACTCGACCACGATCGCCGCGGCGGCCCTGCGCGCGGTCTCCGGATGGTCGGCGCCCACCACCGCGACCGGCTCGCCCTGGTAGCGGACCTGGTCGATGGCGAGCACGGGCTGATCCTTCAGCTCCAGGCCGTAGAACTTCTCGCCGGGCACGTCCTCGTGCGTCAGCACCGTGAACACCCCGGGGATCGCCAGCGCGGGCCCGACGTCGATCGACCGGATCCACGCCGAAGGGTGCGGGCTGCGCAGCGTCGCGCCCCACACCATGCCGTCGAGCCACAGGTCGGAGGCGTACGCGAACTCGCCGGTGACCTTCAGCGTCGCGTCGGGCCGCCGCGCGCTCTCGCCCACGCCCAGGGCCCCGAGCCGCCGCGTCACGCTCTCCGTTTCGGTCATCCTCCGAGTAGAGCACCGGCGTGCGGGCGGTCCTATGCGTGTGACGTTAAATCGCGGTCAGAGCTTGCCCGATCGACTTGTATATTCCTCCAAGTGCGCATCAGTGACCTGCTGGCCATCGGCGAGCTGCGCCTCAGTCTCCTGACCGGCGACCCGGCCACGGAGTTCACCGGCGTGCACATCACCGACCTGCCCGAGCCCGGACGCTACCTGTCGGGCGGGGAGCTGGTGCTGACCGGGATGATGTGGCGCGGCACGCCGGACGACGCCGCCCGCTTCGTCGCCGCGCTGGTCGACGCCGGGGTGGCCGCCCTCGGGGCGGGCCAGGCGTGGCTCGGCCACATTCCGGCCGACGTCGTGGCGGCGTGCGCCGAGGCCGGGCTGACGCTCATCGAGGTGCCCACCGAGGTCTCGTTCCGTACGGTCGCCGAGCTCGTCGTGCCCCGCCTGTCCGGCGACGTGCGCGACGCGCTCGGCCGCCACCGCCGGCTGCTCGCCGCCGTCGCCGAGGGCGCCGCGCTGCCGGAGCTGTTCGCGCTGACCGCGGCCGACCTCGGCGTCACGGGCGCCGTCGTCTCCGCCTCCGGCCAGGTGATCGTGGGTTCCCTCGAGGATCCGGTACGGCCGGCCCGCGCGTACCTGACGGCGTCCCGGCTGCCCTGTCTCGCCGGCGAGCACACGATCTTCGGCGTCGGGCGCGGCCACCGGGCCGCGGGCTGGGTGCTGGCCTGCGACGGTGACCTGATGGACCGGCCCGACCTCGGCTACGAGCTGGCGGACTGCGTCGCGCTCGAGCGCAGCCGGATGGAGGAGGGCCGCCGGGTCGAACGGCGGCTGGCCGCGCAGCTCGTCACGGCCGCGCTGGCGGAGGCGGGGCCGGCCGAGCTGGACGCCGGCCTCCGCACCTGCGGGCTCGACGCCGCCGAGCCGTACGCGATCGTGAACGTCACCGTCCTCCCGGCGGGCAGGCCGGGCGGGCCGGATCCGGTGGGCGGGACGGACGCGGCGGCGCTGGGCGGGCAGGTGGTGGAGGAGCTGCTGGGTCGCGAGGTCGTCGCGGCGGTACGGCCGGACGGCGCGGTGGCGCTGGTGCCGTTGCGGGGCTCGACGGTGAGCGGGGTGACCGAGCGGTTGCGCACCGGGGTGGAGGTGCTCTCCGCGCTGCCCGGCACGCGGGTCTGCGTCGGATTGAGCGGTGCGCTCACCGGTGCGGCGGCCGTGAAGGGCGGGGCCGAGGAGGCCGGGCACGCCAGGCGGCTGGCGGAGGCGCGGGGTGGCGGCGTGGTGACCAGCGACGAGATCTACACCCACGCCCTGCTGCTGGCCACCACTCCCGGCGACGTGCGGCGCTCGTTCGCCGATCGGCTGCTCGCGCCGCTGCTCGACTACGACGGGCGGCACCAGTCAGAGCTGGTGCGGACGCTCAGCACGTTCCTCGACTGCGCCGGCTCGTGGAACGCGTGCGCCGAGCGGATGCACGTGCACGTCAACACGGTCCGTTACCGGATCAGACGGGTGGAGGACCTGACCGGCCGCGACCTGTCGACGATGACGGACCGCGTGGACTTCTTCCTGGCCCTCCGGGCGGGTTGACCTCGGCATCGCCGGAGGCCGTGTTCATGGCACGTGCGGTCAGCGATGGCCTAGCAGCATAGCGGGATATCGAAGCTGACAGCAGGAGACGTTTGGGCGTTTGCAGTCGTAGCATTGCCTCCTGCGACCAGAACGGTCGCGGCCATGGCAGCAAGTGCGGCCAAGATAAGTCGCATGCGCATGTGGGATCTCCCTCGCCTATGGGTATAGCGGTTCATCATCTCAAGGAGCGGCGACTGTGACCACATCTGACCTGGTCGGACTCCGGATTAAGACGGTTCGGCGACAGCGTGGCCTGTCACAGGCGCAACTCGCGCATCCCGAACTTTCGGACAGCTACGTCTCCTTGATTGAGAGTGGCAAGCGTACCCCGACTCCCGCCGTCCTGGAGTTGCTGGCTCAGAAGCTGGACTGCTCACTCTCCTATCTGGTCAACGGCGTGACCGCCGAGCAGATGGAGGACATCGAGCTCGCACTCGGCTACGCGCGGCTGGCCCTGGAGAATGGCGAGGTCTCCGAGGCCCGGTCTCGCTTCGCCGAGTTGATGGCGAACAATAACCTGACAGGTCTGACGTCTCTCCGTCAAGACACAGAATTCGGGCTCGCCCTGGCCACCGAGGCATGTGGCGACCTCGCCGGAGCCATCGCCATCCTCGATCGCATCAACGAGGAGGACATCCCGGCCGACCGCCGCATCGAGGTGTCCATCGCGCTGTGCCGCCTCTACCACCGCAGCGACAGGCTGACCGAGGCCGTCGCCATCGGTGAGCGCATCCTGGGCGGCGCGAACCGGCCGGCCTGGTCCGACCTGATCATCGAGCTGGGCGCCACCCTGCTGGGGGCGTACATGCTGCGCGGCGATCTGCTGCGCGCCCGCCAGTTCGCCGCCGAGCTGCTGAACGCGGCCGACCTGCTCGGCACGCCGAGATCGACGGTCGCCGCCTGCTGGAACGCCGCCGTCGTCGCCGAGACCACCGGACACGGCGAGGAGGCCCTCGGCTTCGCCGAGCGGGCACTGGCCGTCCAGTCGGAGTACGGCCAGCCGCGCAACCTCGCCAGGATGCGCCACGCGTACGCCGCCCTGCTGCTCAGAGTCAGGCCGTCGGCCCGCAAGGAGGCCCGCCAGTTGCTCCTCAAGGCGGACCAGGAGCTGGCCCAGACCTCGGCGAGCACCGCCGACCGCGCCGGCTGCCTGGTGGAGCTGGGCCGCGCCGAGATCCTCGACGGCAACTACGAGCAGGCGCTCAGGTATGTGCGATCCGGCACCGAACTGCTGCCCGAGACCGCCAAGACGCTGGGCGCGGAGCTGCGCCTCGTGCTCAGCCGCACCTATGGCGCCCTCGGCAGGTTCGGCGAGGCGGAGCACGAGCTCGACATCGTGCGCCAGTGGATCAGCCCGCTGCCCGACACCGGCAAGGTCGCCGGAGTCTGGTACGCCGCCGCCGAGACCATGGAGCAGCTCGGCGACGCCGACAGCGCCGTGGAGGCCTACCAGCGGGCGCTGGCCTGCGCGGGCCTGTAGCGAGGTCGGGACCGGGCGGCGACGTCGGTAGCCTTGGGGGTGTCATGAAGAGATCCCCGTTCGCGGCTCTTACCGCGCTTCTCGCCGCCCTGGTCCTGCTGGGCACCGCAGGACCGGCTCTGGCCCACGACGCTCTCAAGAGCAGCGACCCGGCCAAGGGCGCCACGGTCGAGTCCATCGACAAGGTCAGGCTCGAGTTCACCTCCCCCGTACGCATCCCGGTCGTGATCGTGCGCGGCCCCGGCGGCACCGCGTACCAGAGCGGCGACCCCCACGCCGGCGGCAAGGTGGTGACGCAGGAGCTGAAGGGCACGCTGCCCAACGGGAAGTACACGATCGCCTACCGCGTCGTCTCCTCCGACGGTCATCCGATCGAGGGGGAGATCCCGTTCACGGTCAAGGGGGCGCCGTCGCCGTCGCCTTCCGCGAGCGAGGAGTCGCAGGCGCCCGTCACCCAGGCGCCGGCTTCCCAGGCGGCCTCGCCGGCTCCGGCGTCGCAGGCGCCGGCCGACCGGGCGGTGGCCGCGGAGTCCGCGACCTCGGCGTCGTTCCCCGTGTGGCTGCTCATCGTGGTCGGCGCGCTCGTCGGCATCGGCATCGGCTTCCTGTTCAGCGCGCGGAAGAAGCCGCCCGCGGACAAGAAGAAGCCGTGACCCGGGCCGCGCGTCTCGCGCTCGCGGCGGTGGGGGCGGCGCTCGTCGCCCTGGTGATCGCCATGGTCGCCGGCGGCGCGGCGTTCCCCCGGATCATCCCCGGTCTGCCCGACGCCGGCCCGATCACCCGATGGGGGCTGCCGGTCTCCAAGCTGTGGATGGACGCGGCGGGCGTGGTCACCATCGGCCTGCTGCTGGCCGCGGCCACCCTGCTGCCCAACGACAAGGGCCTGCTCGGCAAGACCGCGCTCGGCTACGTCAAGGCCGCCTCCTGGAGCGCGCTGTCCTGGGCGGCCGCCGCGTTCGCCGCGATCGTGTTCGGGGCGGCCGACTTCTTCGCCCGCCCGGTCACCGAGGTCTTCGAGTCCAACTACCTCACCGGCTTCGCCACCCAGTACAGCCAGGGCATCTCGCTCACGCTCGTGGTGCTGTTCGGGGTGGCCATCGCGCTGTTCTCGCGGGGCGCCATCACCGCCGGGGCCGCGGCGGGCCTGCTGGTGCTCGCGCTGGCCACGCTGCTGCCCCCGGCGCTCACCGGTCACTCCTCCTCCTCGCCCAACCATGACCTGGCCACCTCGGGGCTGGCGCTGCACTTGCTCACGCTGTCGCTGTGGGTGGGCGGCCTCGCCGTGGTGGCGCTGCACGCCGTACGGAAGCTGCCGCAGTTGGAGATCGCCGCGGCCAGGTTCTCCAGGCTCGCTCTGTGGTGCTACATCGGGGTCGGCGTGTCCGGGGTGTTCAGCGTGCTGGCCCGGCTGACCGCCGTCTCCGACCTGTGGACGTCGGCGTACGGCGTGCTGATCGTGGCGAAGATCATCGCGTTCGTCCTGCTCGGTTACGTGGGCTGGTGGCACCGGCAGCGCACCCTGGCCGGGCTCTCCGCGGGCCGCCACGGCGCGTTCGCCAGGCTGGCCGGTGGCGAGCTGCTGCTCATGTCCGCCACCATGGGTCTGGCCGTCGTGCTCTCGCGCACCGCGCCGCCGCCGGTCAGCCTGCCCGCCGACCGGGCCTTCGACCTGCTCGGGTTCCCGATGCCGCCGCCGATCACGCTCGGCAACCTGGCCTCGCTCTGGTGGCTCGACCTGTTCTTCGCGGTGGTCGCCGCCGTCCTGGCCGGCCTCTACGCGGCCGGGGTCATCAGGCTGATGCGGCGCGGCGACCACTGGTCGTGGGGCCGCACCTCCGCCTGGTTCGGCGGGGTGGCGCTGCTGATCGTGGCCACCCAGAGCGGTGTGGCCCGCTACGCCAAGGTCATGTTCGACGTGCACATGGTCGAGCACATGACGCTGTCCATGGTCGTGCCCATCCTGCTGGTCCTCGGCGGTCCCGTCACGCTGGCGCTGCGCGCGCTCAAGCCGGCCGCCAAGCGCGGCGACCGGGGGCCGCGTGAGTGGCTGACGACGATCCTGCACAGCGGGTTCGTCAAGGTGGTCGGCCATCCGGGCATCGCGACGGCCATCTTCATCGCCTCGACGTACGCGCTGTACTTCACGCCGCTGTTCGAGTCGGCCATGGAGGAGCACCTCGGGCACATCTTCATGACCCTGCACTTCCTGCTCAGCGGCTCGCTGTTCTTCTGGACGATCATCGGTGTCGACCCGGCTCCGCACCGCCTGCCGTACGTGGGCAAGTTGCTGGTGCTCTTCGTCACGATGCCCTTCCACGCGTTCTTCGGGATCGCGCTGATGATGACCGGCACCGTGATGGCCTCCGGCTGGTACGACCAGCTCGGCCGTACGTGGGGCGGGCCGCTGCTGGAGGATCAGCAGAACGGCGGCGCGATCGCGTGGGGGTTCGGCGAGATCCCGACCCTGATGGTGCTGCTGGCGATAGCCCTGCAGTGGTACCAGGACGACGAGCGGCAGGCGCGGCGGGCCGACCGCAAGGCCGATCGCGCGGGCGCGGGCGACCCCGAACTCGACTCCTACAACGACTACCTCGCCAAGCTCAATCGTGGTGACAGCGGCTCATAGCCGTTCGGCCATGGCCTTCTATCCTCATCAGCGCGTAACCGAACCGCCGGGTAGCCTTGCTCGCAGGGGAGACGGGCATAACCTCATGAGCTGTGTGCGTAAGCCTGGAGGGGGATTGCGCGCACGCGCATGGGACATCGGCATGGGGGCCGATGGGGCGCCCATGTGCTCAGAGAGGCGATAAGAGTTGTCGAAAGAGACGCGCATGCGCGGGGGGCAAAGCCTGGCGGAGGCGCTGGAGACCTACTTGGCGGAGTGGTCGGAGCGCACGGGCATCGCCGTCGAGACCTGGGCACTGCCCTCGGCCGACGTGCCGTCGCGCATCGCGGCGGGCGTCCTGGCCGCCATGCGCGAGGCGCTCAGCAACGTCGAGACCCACAGCGGCGCGAGACTCGTCTCCGTCGCGGTGACCTCGGGCAAGAGCGGCCTCCGGATGACGATCCGGGACCACGGCGAAGGCTTCGCCACGCTCAGGGCGGGCCGCGGCATCGCGCGGATGCGGGCCACGTTCACCGAACTGGGCGGCAGCCTGTCGGTCACCGGCACGCAGGGGGAGGGCACCACCGTCAGCGGCGTGGTGCCTAGGCGAGGGTGAGGATCTCGCTGCCCGTATCGGTCACCACGAGCGTGTGCTCGAACTGCGCCGTGCGCTTGCGGTCCTTGGTCACGGCGGTCCACTTGTCGGGCCAGATGTCGTAGTCGATCGTGCCCAGCGTCAGCATCGGCTCGATCGTGAACGTCATGCCCGGCACCAGCTCGACCTTCAGCGACGGGTCGTCGTAGTGCGGCACCATCAGGCCCGAGTGGAAGGTGGTGCCGATGCCGTGCCCGGTGAAGTCGCGCACCACGCCGTAGCCGAACCGCTTGGCGTACGCCTCGATGACCCGCCCCACCACGTTGAGCTGCCGGCCCGGCGCGACCGCCTTGATCGCCCGCATCGTCGCCTCGCGCGTGCGCTCGACCAGCAGCCGCGACTCCTCGTCGACGTCGCCCACCAGGTAGGTCGCGTCGGTGTCACCGTGGACGCCGCCGATGTAGGCGGTGATGTCGACGTTGACGATGTCGCCGTCCCGCAGCACGGTGTCGTCGGGGATGCCGTGGCAGATCACCTCGTTGATCGACGTGCACAGCGACTTGGGGTAGCCCTTGTAGCCGAGCGTGCTCGGGTAGGCGCCGTGGTCGATGAGGAACTCGTGGCCGATCCGGTCCAGCTCGTCGGTCGTGACACCGGGCTGAGCGTGCTTGCCGACCTCCTCCAGCGCCTGCGCCGCGATCCGGCCGGCCACCCGCATCCGCTCGATCGTCTCCGGGGTTTTGACGTCGGATTCGCCGATCTTGGGGCGCTTCTTGCCGACGTACTCCGGCCGCTGGATGTGCGCGGGGACCTTTCGGATGGGCGAAACTCGCCCTGGCTGGAGCAATGTCGTCATGAAACCCAAGTCTACGGGGCAGGATTGATCCCGTGAGCGATGGCCAGTGGTGGTTCTGCCTCAAGCACATGCGTGTCGAGCCCGACCAGGGCTGCCCGAACAAGGACCGCATGGGCCCCTACGAGAGCGAGCAGGAGGCAGCCGGCGCCCTGAAGCGCGCCTCCGACCGCAACAAGGCGTGGGACGAGGCCGACGGGGACGACGACTAGGCTGACGATCTCCGCAGCTCCTGGCATCGGCGGACGTGAGGGCCGATGTCAGGTTTTGTGCTGCCCGCTTGGCGCCGTCTGAGACCGATTCCCTGTGACTCCAATTCATTGCATCGGACAAACGCGCCCAAAATAGATCAGTCCTTTTGCGGACAAGCGCGCCCAAAAATACGTATGTACCTCGCATAAGGCTACGGGTCGAAACGTCGACGGCGATTAGCCGAAAAAATCTGGACTAGTCATCGGCGGAGAGCGTGAGATATAAAGTCCAAGGCAGCGAAAGGGGGAACGGCTCCGATGTAGAAATTGAATTGTTTTCGCATCGTCTGCCGGCGGTCCGGAGCTCCAGATGGGGATGGCAATGGACCGCGGTGAAAACCACAAAGAGAGGGATGGCTAATTCCATGAAGACGAACACGCGAGTGGCCTCGGTCGCACTCATGCTCGGCCTCTTCGGCTCCGCGCTGGTGGGTGGCGCCTCCATGGCGCAGGCCACCGGCGGCTACTCCTGCTCCAATGGTCTCGCCAACGTCGTCACCTGCAACAACACGGTCGCCGGGATCCCAGTGAAGATCAACATCACGGGTAACCGCGCTCTCAACGGCAACGAGATCGGCATCCTCCAGAACAACCTCAACAAGACCACGGTGAACTTCGCGGTCATCAAGGACTCGGTCTTCAACACCTACGCGTCGTTCAACCCGACGGTCATCATCAAGAAGATCAACATCTGCATCGCGTCCACCTGCAAATGACTCGCGACCGGGCTCGGTTGAGAGCCCGGACGTGATGGGACGCAGAGCATAGTAAGGCTACGGCGGGCCGCGGACCGGGCGGCGGCTCGCCGTAGTCTGCTTTCCGGAGTTATTCTTTTATTAGTAGCTGCAGGCTTTTCTCAATCGACGTTTCGGCGTCTACCTGAATTCGGCGCGTCAGTGAATCTGGGCCCGCGTCAGGAGGGCCGGGGTCCGCGCGGCCACCGCATGATCTTCAGATCGCACCTGAATGATCACAGCGGTGGCCGCTTCCGCGCTCGGGGGCCGGCCCTCCGCTGCGGGGCGATGTAAAAGTTTCTAGACATGAGGTCAAGGATTTGCTACTTTCGAGGTGTCAAAGATTCTGTACATCGAGGAGCTTCATCATGAAAGCGATCGCCCAGGACGTGTACGGCACGGCCGATGTTCTCCAGTTACGCGAGGTGGACCAGCCGTCGATCGGGGAGGACCAGGTGCTGGTCCAGGTACGTGCCGCCGGGGTGGACCCGGGCGTGTGGATCTGCATGACCGGCCGGCCGTACGGGGCGCGGGTCGCGTTCGGGCTGACGAAGCCCAAGGTGGCGGTGCGCGGCCGGGCGCTGGCCGGGGTGGTGGTGGCGGTCGGCTCCGGCGTGCGGCGGTTCCAGCCCGGTGACGAGGTGTACGGCACCAGCTCGGGCGGCACGTTCGCCGAATACACCGCCGCCGCAAGCGGGCGGCTCGCCCCCAAGCCGCCCAGGCTGTCGTTCGAGCAGGCCGCCGCGGTGCCCATCTCCGGGGTGACCGCGCTGGAGTGCGTCCGCGACGGCGGCCGGGTGCGGGCGGGGCAGAAGGTGATGGTCATCGGCGCGGCCGGCGGCATCGGGTCGTTCGCGGTGCAGATCGCCAAGGCGTCCGGCGCGCGGGTGACCGGCGTGTGCGGCACCGGCAAGGTTGACCTGGTGCGCTCGCTCGGCGCCGATGAGGTCATCGACTACACCCGCGAGGAGGTCGACCGCGACGGGCCGAGCTATGACGTGATCATCGACATCGCCGGGTGCCGCCCGCTGTCGCTGCTGCGGCGCGCCCTGACCCCGCGCGGGACGCTGGTGCTGGCCGGCGGCGGGCATGACGCCGGCGGACTGCTCGGTGGCTACACCCGCCAGATGCGTGCGCCCTTCGTCTCGATGTTCACCAGTCAGCACCTGCGCGGCCTGGCCTCCAAGGAACGCGCCCAGGAGCTGGAGGAGCTCACGCAACTGATCGAGTCCGGCGTGGTCACCCCGGTGGTCGGCCGCACCTACCCCCTCGCCGACACCGCGGACGCCATCCGCTACCTCGCCGAAGGCCACCCCACCGGGAAGATCATCATCACCATGGACGCTAAGGGATCACCGCGTACGCCCTGACGGGGAACGTCCCCATGCCCGCCACCATCGGCGGTGCGGCGTGGAAGCGGAAGCCCTCATCCGGCAGCGCCGCGAGTCCGGTCAGGTGCTCGACCAGCGGGATGCCCGCCTGAAGCAGCACCGAGTGCGCCGGGCGAGGGCCGCGCGAGGGGGTGTCGTCGATGTTCAGCGAGTCGATGCCGACCAGCGCCGCGCCCTGCTCGACCAGCCAGGCCGCCGACTCGGGCGCGAGATAGGGGTGCCCGTGCTGATACTTGTCGGTGCCGAAGTGCCGGTCCCACCCGGTCTGGATCAGTACGGCCCGGCCGCGCACGTCCAGCCCCTCGTCGAGGACGACCTGCCTGACGCCCTCGGAGCGTACCACCAGTCCCGGCAGGTCGGCGAGCTTGCTCAGCGGGACCTGTGACAGGTCCGGCCCGTCGGCGTAGCGGTGGTGCGGAGTGTCCAGGTAGGTGCCGGTGTTGGCGGCCAGCGTGATCATCCCGATGTGGAACTCGGTACCCGGCTCGTAGACCTCGCGCGAGGACTCCCTGCTGAGGTGCGTGCCGATCACCGGCCCAGGGATGCCCGGGTAGGTCACCATGCCGTCAGTGATGCGGTGGCTGAGTTCGACGATCATTTGGCGATTCCGATCTTGACGAGCTTGTAGAGGGCCGTGGTGCCGATCAGGGCCCAGACCAGGTTCAGGCCGGCCGAGGGCCAGGCGGCGTTGCAGGCGCTGTTGACCATCAGGCCGATCGAGCCGGCCAGGTTGACGAGCTGGTAGGGGGCGCCGTCACTGGACATCCGTGACGCGGTGATCATGGCGTACCCGAACAGCAGTAACGCCGCGCCGAGCCAGCCGACGACGGCAACGAGGAAGCTCATGCGCCATTGTCAGGATTTTTTGCGCTGAAGCGCAAATAAAGATTGCTAAAGGTTAGCGTAAGCTGACCTGCATGGACATCGACCCCCGCCGGCTGCGTGTCCTGCATGAGGTCGCCCGTCGCGGCGGCGTCATGCGCGCGGCCGAAGCCCTGTTCCTGACGCCGTCGGCCGTCTCCCAGCAGCTCGCCCAGCTCGAACGCGAGGTGGGCCTCGCCCTCATCGACCGCTCGCAGCGCCGCGTCTCGCTCACCCCGGCGGGCCGGGTGCTCGCCGGATACGCCGAACGCGTCGAGGACGAGCTGGCCGAGGCCCGGCGTGAGCTCACCCGCTTCACCGAACGGCTGGCCGGACCGGTGCGGATCGCCGCCTTCCCGACGGCGATCAAGCACCTGCTGCTGCCCGCCATGCGCGACCTCGCCGCCCGCCACCCCAAGATCATCCCAGTCATCCACGAGGTGTACGGGCCGCCCGCGCTGCAGGAGTTGCGGCTGGGGGCCGTGGACGTGCTGATCACCGAGCAGGACATGAGCCTGCCGGTGCTGGCGCAGCCGTCGCTGGCCACCCGTGCCCTCTACGTGGACGAGTACCGCATCGTGGTGCCGCCCGGCTGGCCCGAACCGCGTACGGTCGCCGACCTGGCGGAGCTGCCGTGGGTGGCGAGCGAACCCGAGCAGGCCTGCGGCCAGGCGCTCGACCGGCTCGCCGGGCTGCATGGGTTCGAGCCGCGCAAGGTGCACGTCATCACCGAGTTCGATCCCACGCTGGCGCTGGTGACGGCCGGGTACGGGGTGGCGATCGTGCCGTCGCTCGCCCTGCTCGACGTGCCGGAGGGGGAGGTGCGGGTGAGCGAAGTGCGGGACGTGGGGTCGCGGCGGTTGGATGCCGTCACGCGGGTCAGCCGTACGAGATCGGGAGAGCCGGATCCGGTGCAGGCGGTCGTGATCGGCGCGATCGAGGACGCCACCGCCGCGCTCGACGCCAACCTGGTCGGCCACCTCATCGGTCACCCCGTCGGCCATCCCGTCGGCCATCCCCAGACCACCGCCCGGCCGCTCGACTCGTAGCGACCCGGCCTGGCCGCTTGGCACGTAGCGGCCCGGCCGTCGTCAGTCGGCGACCTGTGGGCCGTTCACCCTCTCCAACAGGCGGGCCAGGCGCTCGCGCAGCCCCGGACGTTGCGGCAGCTCGCCCGCGGCCATGCTGACCAGGTGCTGGGCGCCGTCGAAGGTGATCGGCCCGAGCCGCGGCACGGCGATCGCGTCGTGCGCCAGCCCCTTCAGCGCCGTGTCGCCCCCCTCCAACGCCAAGATCGTCGCCCCCGTACGGCGGGCGTCATCGACCCGTTCGAGCAGCGGCTCGGGCGCCTCCTGCTCGGCCACCACGAACAGCGTCTCGCCCCGCCCCGCCTGCTGGATCCGGTCGAGCCCGACCCGCAGATGGGCCGGGCCGTCCGTGCGCGGTGCCCAGCGGACCAGCGTGGGGGCGAGCTGCGGCAGGTCGGACAGCCGGGCCTCGTCCGAGAGGTGCGCGGTGAGATGCCACGGCTCGCCGTCGGGTGTGCCCACCAGCAGCAGGCCGCCGGGCGAGCGGGTGGTCCGCAGCGCCATGCCGAGCTCGCGGGTGCGCTCCACCCAGCCGGTCTCGGCGAGGAGTTCGCGCAGAAAGGTCACCGAACCAGCGTCCATCCGTCCATGGTGCCCGACGCTCGCGGTTGAGTTCACCGTTTCCCGGCGGCCCGGTGATGCGGTGGTGGCCAGTGTTATGTGGCGTGGGAGGCAGTCTGAGACCGGCTCGGGATCGCTGATATTTCGGGCCTTGACATGGGGTTACCGACGGGTAACGATCGGCTCGCGGCGCCGCCTTCCCATGAGTGAACCCCACGGAGAGGGGTGGCACATGAGGTTACGTGTCCGCGTCAGCCTGTCCATGATCATCGTACTGATCGCGTCCTTCGTCGCGACCCAGCCGGCCCACGCGGCCGCGGCGGGGGACGTGGTCACCGCCCAGCCCACCACCGTCTACCTGCTGCCGGGCAAGCTGCTCGAAGTCCCGGTGAACGCCTGGCACCTGCTCTACCGCTCGACCTCCGCCACCGGCTCGCTGAACGCCGTGTCCGGCACCCTGCTCGTACCCAAGGCGAGCTACCCGCTGGGCAAGCGCCCGATCATCGGGTACGCGACCGGCACTCACGGCCTCGGCGACCAGTGCGCGCCCTCGGTCAGTATGAGTCAGGGCGGTGAGGCCGAGCTCGCGCTGGTCAGTCTGTTCCTGCTCAAGGGGTTCGCGGTGGCCATCACCGACTACGAGGGCCTCGGCACGCCCGGCGTGCACACGTACATGGCCGGGATCTCGCAGGGTCACGCCGTACTGGACTCGATCAGGGCCGCGACGCGGGTGTCGGGCTCGGGCCTGTCCACCGGCGGGCCCGTCGCGGTGATGGGCTACTCGCAGGGCGGCGCGTCGGCCGCCTGGGCCGCCCAGCTCCAGCCGTCGTACGCGTCGGAGCTGAAGCTCAAGGGCGTGGCCGCGGGCGGAGTCCCCGCCGACCTGCGCGCGGTGGCGACCCACCTCGACGGCGATGCCAATTTCGGCCTGGCCGCCGCGGCCGGGATCGGCTTGGACGCCGCCTATCCGGAGCTCAACATTCAAGCCGACCTCAACGACCGGGGGCGCGCCCTGCTCGCGGACGCCGCCGATGATTGTGTGGGCGACCTGGAGGGCAAGCTGGCCGGTCTTCGGTTCTCCGACCTGAGTTCCGTGGATCTGATGAACCAGCCCAAGTGGCTGGCTCGGCTCAATGAGAACCGGCTCGGGGCGATCGCGCCGCGGGTGCCGATGTTCATCTACCACGCTCAGGGGGATGAGATCATTCCGCAGGCGATCTCGGCCACGTTGCGTTCGGAGTACTGCCGGGCGGGGGTCAACGTGCGGTGGGTGTCACTTCCAGCGCCCAGTCATGTGACGGGGGCTGTTGAGGGTGGGCCGCTGGCCATCGAGTGGCTCGGGCTTCGCGTCCTCGGGTTGCCGGCGCTCGGCAACTGCTAGATCTCACCGGGCTCGGCGCGTACCCCTCCATCCTGCGCCGGGCCCGGTGCCCCTTCCACGGCACCGGCCAGGAGCGTGACCAGCTCGTTGACGATCGGGGGACGGGCGCCGGGTCTGCTGACGGCGAGGATCTCCCGGTGGAGCGGAGCGACCCCGGGTGGTAGAACGACCCTCTCGATTCCGGCGTCGTGTCCTGCGCCGAGGATCGTGGCCGGGATCAGGCCCACCGCCAGGCCGGCTCGGATCATGGCGAGCATGCTGTGCAGGTCCTCGGTCTCCAGTGTCACCTGGGGCGCGATCCCGAGCTCTCCGGCCCAGCGGAGCAGCAGACGCCGGTCGGGATTGTGCGCGTGGCCGGAGACCCACTCCCGTTCCAGGCATTCGGCCAGCTCCACCGGGTGTCGGCGCCCCGGCTCGGCACCCGTGACCAGGACCAGCGGTTCGCGCCCCAGGACGGTGATCGTCAACGCCTCGGACGGGGCCGGTGGGTCCTCTGGCAGGTAGCGGTAGGCGACGAGCAGGTCCATGTCCCCCGACTTCACCCTCGGCACCCCTTCCTCCGTCTCCACGACGATGAGACGGATCCGGGGACCCGGGCGGCGAGCCCTGAGCGTGGACAGGACCTCCGGGAGCAGGTAGGTCATGGCGCTGGGGTAGGTCCCGACGCGCAGTTCGGCGATCTCGCGGTTCGCGATGCCGTTGGCGGTGTCCTGGAACCGCGCGGTCGCATCGAAAAGCGTCTCGGTCGCCTGGGCGAGGGACCGGCCGGCCGCGGTGAGGATCAGCCGACTACCGGGGCGGCGGACGATCAGTTCGATGCCCATGTCGCGTTCCAGTGCGGCGATGTGCTGGGACACCGCCGAGGGCACGTAGCCGAGCGCCGCCGCGGCCTCGGCCATCGAGCCCTGGCGCACCACGGCCAGGAAGGTGGCCAGGAGCTTCAGATCCGGCTGAGACTTCATGGATTATGAACTTTCTCTTCGAGATCCATCGCTTTACGTGGTCGCGAGGTCGACGCCAGAGTAAAGGCACCCCGACGCGCCCGGACAGAAAGTGGAAACTATGGCCATCGACCTCACCGCCCTCCGGGCCCATTTCCCCTCCCTCGAGACCGGCCTCGCCTACTTCGACGGGCCGGCCGGAACGCAGACCCCCCGCCCCGTCGCGGACGCCATCGCCGCGACGCTGACCGGCCCCCTGTCCAACCGGGGAACCATCAGCCCGTCCGAGCTCAACGCCGAGCGCGCCGTCGCGGACTTCCGCGCCGCCTACGCCGACCTGCTCCACATGCCCGCGAACGGCATCGTCCACGGCCGCAGCGCCACCCAGCTCACCTACGACTTCTCACACCACCTGGCCAAGGGCTGGAAAGCCGGCGACGAGATCATCCTCAGCCGTCTGGACCACGACGCCAACGTCCGTCCCTGGATCCAGGCGGCCGAGCGCGCCGGAGTGACGGTCCGCTGGATCGAGATCGACGCCGACACCACGGAGCTGGACCTCGACTCGTACGACCGGGCCCTCTCACCGCGCACCAGGCTGGTCGCGGTCACGGCGGCCTCCAACGTGCTGGGCACCAAGCCACCCGTCCGCCGGATCGCCGACCGGGCCCACGAAGTCGGCGCCCTGGTGTACGTGGACGGAGTCCACTACGCCGCGCACCACCTCGTGGACGTGCCCGCCCTCGGAGCCGATCTGTTCGTCTGCTCGCCGTACAAGTTCCTGGGACCGCACTGCGGCGTACTAGCGGCAGCACCCGAGTTCCTCGAAACCCTGCGCCCGGACAAGCTCGTGCCGTCCCCTGACACCGTGCCGGAGCGTTTCGAGTTCGGCACGCTCCCCTACGAGATCCTGGCGGGCGCCACCGCCGCCGTCGACTTCCTGGCGGCTATGGACCCGGGTACGGGGACCTCGCGCAGGGAGCGGCTGACGCGGTCGCTGGGCTCCATGCATGAGCACGAGCAGTCGCTGCGGACGAGACTGCAGGAGGGTCTGCGGGCCTTCGGCGACGCGATCACCCTGCACTCGAACGCCCCCGACCGCACCCCGACGCTCCTCATGACCCTCGAGGACCGCGACGCACGCGAGGCCCAGGCACGCTTGGCCGCGCGCGACGTGGTGGCAGTGGCCGGGTCGTTCTACGCCCACGAGCCCTTCACCGCGCTGAAGCTCAAGGACCCCGCCGTGCGAGTGGGTCTGGCACCGTACAACACCGCCGATGACGTGGACCGGCTCCTCGATGGCCTCGCCGCTTTCCTCTGACTCAAAGAACTCCGCCACCGTGTAAGCGACACGACCTGCGCAGCACGATCTCTGTCGACACAACCGCGCACAGAGCCGATACCGAGCCCCAGACACTCACCTACGCAGGCGCGGGTCCGTCGGCATGGTCCTCGACAGTGAGCTGATCGAAGGCTGGAGGAGACCGCCGAACTGGCGAAGCGTTCAGGATGGGCGGAATGAGCGGCGGTCAGAACGACGTGCCGCCCGCCGGTCGCGGACGGCGGGCGGCACATCATGGATCGATGACAGGTCATGCCACCTGGCAGGCGGCTCCGTTGAGGGTGAAAGAGGTGGGGGCGGCGGTGTTGCCGGTGTGAGTGGCCTGGAAGCCGATGGTGGTGGAGCCGCCCGGCGCGAGGTTGCTGTTCCAGGCGGCGTTGGTGGCGGTGACCTGGCCGCTGGTCGGCGCGTACGACGCGCTCCAGCCGTTGGTGATGGTCTGGCCGCTGGGCAGGCTGAACACCAGCCGCCAGCCGCTGGTCGCCGAGCTGCCGGTGTTGATGATCGTGATGTTGGCGGTGAATCCGGTGTTCCAGGTGTTCATCACGTACGCCACGCGGCACGAGCCTGACGGCGTGGGCGTGATCGTCGGGGTGACGGTCGGGGTGACGGTCGGGGTGACGGTCGGGGTGACGGTCGGGGTGACGGTCGGGGTGACGGTCGGGGTGACGGTCGGGGTGGGGCCGCCGTAGATGGTGGCCTCCTTGGCGGTGGCCTTGATGCCGTTGGCGCCGTTGAAGATCCGCTGGCCCCAGGTGGTGAGCTGGTTGGGGTTGAAGCCGGTCGCCATGTCCAGGATCGGGTCGGTGTTGCCGCTCCAGGACCAGCCGAGGTAGCCGAGCCCTCGGGACACCGCCTCGGACAGCAATGTTTCGTGATCGACCTCGCTGGCGCTGAACCGCCAGCCGAACTCGCCGATGACCAGCGGCCACCCGTTGGTCTGGAACCGGTTGAGGTAGTCGGTGATCGCCGTGGCGGTGTTGAACACGGCGTACATGTGGATGGACAGCACCGTGTTCCGCTGGCTGTCGGCGTTCAGGATCGTCTGGGCGTTGTCTCGCATGATGTACTGCCAGTCCTGGCCCCAGTTCGGGGCGTCGACCATGAGCAGGTGCTCGAAGCCGTTGCTGCGCATCTTCTGGATGGCGGCGGTGGTCGCGCTGGTCCACTGGCCGGCGTTGGTGTTGCCGATCGGCTCGTTGCCGATGTTGATGACGACGTAGCTCTCCTGGCCCACGAGTGTGCTCTTCTGGCTGATCCAGTAGTTGACCGCCTCGTCCAGCGTCGCGGCCGCGCCGTCCTCTCCGTACCCGGTGGTGTCGTGCACCTCCAGGACACAGATCAGCCGATTCTGCTTGCACAGGGAGATCACGTTCGCGACGTCGGTGGACGGACCCCACCGCTTGCCGCTGCCCAGCACCACCCGCACGGTGTTGGCCCCGAGCGCCTTGATGTTGGCGAATGAACTGGTCTGGTTCGTGTACCAGACATGGGGGTGGTTGACCCCGCGCATGATGAGCTTCTGGCCGTTGGCCTCGACGATGTTCGTACCGCTGATGTGGAGCCCCACAGCCGCATGCGCAGGCTGGATGGCGGTGAACATGACGGCGCACAACGATACGGCCACGGCGACGAACGCCGCGCCGACCGAGGCAAGCCACGGCTTCGATCTCATCTCGAATCTCCTCGCTGACCTTCGCAACGGTCGGCAGATCAGGGCCTCCTGAAACGCACCCAGAATGTACGCAGAGCCGCTGCACCCGTACAGCTGTTGCCACACCGCCCCGCCAAGGCCGACAAAGCCCAGCCCAGCCCCTCTAACCGTTAAGCGGCCTGCCAAGCTGGTCAAATCTGCCTAAAGTACGGTGAGAACGACGGCCCCTGCGGCTCGCCGGGACTCACGTGACCATGAAAGTTCCACACCCGCTAGGCGGCAGAAATGGTCGGGAAGCCGAGATCGTGGATCTCGGGTGCTGCACTACTCCTCGGTCTGGAGGTTCGCTCGTGTGACGTCCGCGAGCAGTGCGGCTGCCCAGAGAAATACCTTGGGGTCGCCGAGACCTGAGTCGGTGAGCCATTGAGCGGCCCGGCGCGCGTCCTGCTCGTCCTGGATCAGCCCCCAGCGTCCCAGCTGGACACCGGTGGCCCGGTGGACGTCGGCGACGAGGCCTCCCAAGCAGGTCCAGGTGTGCCAGCACCCGCTGTCGAAGCCGACCAGCTCGAACCCCAACCGCTGGCTGCCGGGGTAGGGGAACTTCTCGTGCCGGGCCAGCCGTTCCGGGAGGCTCCCGGCCGATGTGTCCCAGCCGCCGTCGGCGATATCGGCCAGCAGCCCGGGAACATCGGCAGTGGCGAATCCGACCCCGAGCACGTGCAAGCCCGGCTTGCCCGCCTGATCGCGTGCGATCTCAGCCTCCTGAGGGCTGGCGAACCAGTCGTCCCAGCCACTGGGATCTACTGGCACCAGGTCCACTATGCAGTCGCTCAGCGACACCAGATCAGGACCAGGAAGGCCGACGTCCTGCCAGTCCTGCCGATCAGCGGGCCAGTGGAGCAACAACCAGTCCGGTGTGGTGGGGGCGGGCTGGGACCTGAGTTCCGGGTTCATCGAGCGGCGTTACCGGCGCTGTTATGTCGACAACTTCTACGACGACAACACCGCGGAGTTGATCTGGACCGCCGAGGAGAGGGGGATCGGCGGGGAGGCGTTGTGCTGGGAGTCGCCGGATCAGACCGACGAGGACACCTCCACGAACGACAATTCGCAGTCGGAGCTGGTGCTGTCGGCGGGTGGCCGTTCGGCGCAGATCGTCAAGGACCGCACCGCGGGCGGGTGGAAGACGGTTCCGGACTTCGGCTGGAAGATCGAGCAGGTCACCGGGGGAGCCGACGCCCAGCCGTACTGGAAGATCACCAACTAGGAGGGGCAGGTCTGGCGGTTCGGCTACACCAAGGACGCCCAGTGGCAGGTGCCGTACGTGGGCAACGACTCGGGCGAGCCGTGTTACGACCGCTACCTGGCCAACGACATTCCGCCGACCTGCACCGGCGTGTGGCGGTGGAACCTGGACCAGGAGATCGACCGCAACGAGAACGTGATCGACTACTCCTACACCCGGGAGAGCAACTACTTCTGCCTGCCCTCGTGCGCGCACGAGCTGTATCGGGTGCTGCCCTATGACCGGGGCGGGGCGCTGGCCAAGGTGCAGTGGGGCCACAACACCCAGGTGTCGGGGAGCGTGCCGACCGCGCGTACCACCTTCACCACC
The DNA here is from genome assembly GCF_018603905.1 of Nonomuraea sp. NEAU-A123. Classification (GTDB taxonomy): domain Bacteria; phylum Actinomycetota; class Actinomycetes; order Streptosporangiales; family Streptosporangiaceae; genus Nonomuraea. The sequence continues at coordinate 575,621 of NZ_JAHFZZ010000007.1, read as the reverse complement.
GCCGATCGCGGCGGCGTCGACGTGCCAACCGACCTGCAGTGCGCACAGGCAGCCAACTGCAACAACAGCGCGCTCGCGTTCTACTCCACCCGCAAGCTGACCACCGTGCAGACCGAATCACTGAACCCCACCTCGGGAAGCTGGGACCCGGTGGACCGGCTGGACCTGACACAGACCTGGATCTACCAGCGCACCGACTTCGGCCCGGCCGATGACCCAGTGCTGTGGCTGGACAAGGTGCAGCAGACCGGCCAGGCCGCCAGCCCGTCCATCACGCTGCCCTCGCTGGACTTCGACGCGGTGATGCTGGCCGGCAAGATGGACTACGACTCGATGTCGGACTGGACCGACCTGCTGTCATGGCGAATGGTGCCGCGCATCGCCTCCATCGCCAACGGCATGGGCGGCCGCACCGAGGTCAGCTACGGCCAGGCCGACGCGTGCGGTGGCGGCAAGGGCCGCGACGGGTCCAACTATTTCACCGACAAGGTCGGCGACTGCTACGACGTGGACTACGGCGATCCCGACTCCGGTTATGAGAGCTGGTCGCGCTTCTTCAAGCAACTCGCGGTCAAGATCGTCGAACGCGACATGGTCGGCGCATCGCCCGACATGGTGCATCAGTACGAGTTCATCGGCAGCCCGCTCTGGGCCAAGCCGATCCAGTTCGCCGAGCCGGACCAGGCGCCACCGACCTCGGACTGGCGCGGCTACAGCCAGGTCCGCACCATCGACGGCTCCGGCACCGACCCGTCGGCCTACACCGTCACCACCCGCAACTTCCTGCGCGGCACCGGCGGAACCGTCACCGACTTCGACGGCGGCACCGTCGTGGACAAGCCGATCCTGCAGGGCAACGTGCTGCAGGAGCAGTCGTGGAAGATGACCGCGCTCAGCCCCCGCGCCTACACCGAGGTCGACTCGACCCGGTGGGAGTACACGATCCAGACCACCGGCAACGGGCCCGGCACCATGGATCCCGCGCTGGTGTTACAGACCCGCGAGCGAGCGCGGGAGAAGATAACGGGCGGAACCTGGCGCTACACCGACTCCAAGACCGCCTACAACGCCGACGGCCTGCCGATCAAGGTCAACGACTACGGCCAGGACGGCGTCACCACCGACAACACGTGCACCGCCACCAGCTATGCCCGCAACGCCGACACCGGCCAGTGGCTGGTCAACTTCCCCTCCGTCGTGGAGGAACGGTCCGGGGACGACTGCACGGCGGGCGCGCTGATCGGTAAGACGATCAACCTGTACGACCTGGGCACCGACCCGGCGACCAACAAGCCCAGCGACGGCAACCTCACCGAGGTCCGCTCCTACGCAGGCGCCTCCACCATCTCCACTACCAAGGCCACCTTCGACGAGTACGGTCGGCAGCTGACCAGCGTGGACCCGCTCAACAAGACCACCTCGACTACGTACACTCCGCCCGTTGGCTGGCCCAGCACCGGCGTCACCACCACCAACCCGCTCGGCCACACCGTCACCGCCCGGCTTTCGCACCGCCTGGGCGATGCGGTCGCGGTCACTGACGCCAACGCCAAGACCACCGAGATCGACTATGACGCGCTCGGCCGTACCACCGCGTTGTGGAAGCCGGGCCAGCCGCGCAGTGGCGGCACCCCGAGTGCGACCGTGGCCTATGACATTGCTTGGGATGGCTGGTTAGGTCAGCCGACCGCGCCGATCAAGACGACCGTCAAGCAGCTGCTGACCGGCACGAAGTACACCAGTGCCATCAGCTACGAGGACGGTTTGGGGCGGGCTCGCGAGGCGCAGACCGACTCGCCGTCCGGCGGCCGGATCGTCACCGCCACCACCTACGATGCGCGCGGCCTGACCGCTGCGGTCTCCGAGCCGGTGCACAACACCGGCCAGCCGGGCAGCGGGCTGCTCAACCCCGCGCTGACCAGCCTGCCGCAGTGGACCAAGAGCGTTTACGACGACCAGGAACGGCCGGTCGCCACGATCGCCTACCACCTCGATGCCGAGCTGCGCCGCACCAGCACCGCCTACCCCGGCCTGGACCGTACCGAGGTGACACCTCCGGTCGGCGGCAAGACCGCGACCGTCACCGACGTCTTCGACCGCGCGGTGAAGGTCGAGGAGTGGGCCGACGCCAGCACCCACCAGGACAGCAGCTACGGCTACGACCTGAACGACAACCTCACCTCGATGACGGACGCCAACGGCAACGTCCGCACCTTCACCTTCGACTGGCTGGGCCGCCGCACCGCCGCCACCGACCCGGACGCGGGTGCCTCGAGCTACGGCTACGACCTCGCCGGCAGGCTGACGTTCAGCACCAACGGCAAGAACCAGAAGGTCTCCAACAGCTACGACGACCTCGGCCGCCGCACCATCCAATGGGCCGGGGAGGTATCCACCGGCACCAAGCTCGCCGAGTGGAGCTACGACACCGTCGCCAAGGGCCAGCCCAGTGCCGCCACCCGCTACACCGGAGGACAGCCCTACACCCAGACCGTCACGTCGTATGACAGTGACTACCGGCCTACCGCCACCAAGCTCACCATCCCGGCCAGTGAAGGCAACCTTGGCCGCGACTACGCCTTCACCTCTACCTACGACGCCGCCGGGAATCTACGCGAGCAGGGACTGCCCGACGCGGGTGGCCTGGGTGCGGAGAAGCTCACCTTCGCCTACACCGACCTCGGCTTCGCCCAAGGGCTGACCTCCGACCTGGCCGGTGGCTTCACCTACGTCAAGGACACCACCTTCACCCCCACCGGCAAACTCGCCACCCGCTCGCTCGGCGCAAACGGTCAGATCAAACGCGCTCTCGAACGCGACACCGTCACCGACTGGCTCTCCCGCGTCTCCACGCAGGCCAAGGCTGACACCACCACACCCGACACCATCCAGGACGACCGCTACAGCTACAACGTCGGCGGCAACATCACTCGCGTCCTGGACGCCGCCTCGGCCATCCCCGGGACCACCGACGGCCAGTCCGAATGCTTCACCTACGACGGCCTACTCCGGCTGAAGACGGCCTACACCACCACCGCGAGTTCGTGTACCGGCACCGGCGACGCCAAGGGCATCGACCCCTACAGCCAGGCCTACTCCTACGACAAGGTCGGCAACATCACCAGCCTGACCGATAACGGCCAGGCCGCCACCTACACCTATCCCGCCCCCGGCTCCACCGCCGTCCGGCCCAACGCCGTCACCGCCATCACCCGCCCCGCAGGCACCGACACCTATGCCTACGACGCGGCCGGTCAGTTATCGGCGCGCACCGTCGGCGGCAAGCAGGCCACCTTCGACTTCGACCAGCTCGGTCAGCTTGCACAGGCCACCATCGACGGCAAGCAGACCTCGATGGTCTACGACGCCGACGGCGAGCGGCTGATCCGCCGCGACCCTGACGGCAGCACCACCCTGTACCTAGGCCCGATGGAGCTGCGTCTATCCGGCGGTCTGGTCGCCGGCAAGCGCTACTACAGCGCCAGCGACGGATCCCAGATCGCCATGCGTGACGCCGGCGGTGTGACCTGGCTGCTCGCCGGCCAGCACGGCAGCACCCAACTGGCCGTCAACGACGCCACCGGCGCGGTCAGCCGCGAACGCTACACACCCTTCGGCAAGCGCCGCGGCACCGACGACCTGCCCTTCACCGACCGCGGCTTCCTCGGCAAGATCGAAGACGCCTCCACCGACCTCACCTACCTCGGCGCCCGCTACTACGACCCCGCCATCGCCAAACTCATCTCCACCGACCCCGAACTCGACCTCCGGACCCCCGAATGGGCCAACCCCTACAGCTACGCCGCCAACAACCCCGTCGACCAATCCGACCCCGACGGCCGCCGCGTCGACACCGGCAACGCCAAATCCGACAAGACATTCTCCAAGACTCACAAGGCCAGCGGCGCAAAGAAATCAAAGACTTGGACAAAAACGGAGAATAGGAACCGGCGAGCCTACCAGCAGTATCGGAGCAATCAGGATCGGAAGGATCGTGAACAAGCCGCCAGAAGTGCAGCTAGGAAGCGGCAGTCTTCAAAGGAAAAGAATCTCGATAGGGATGCTTATCGGAAATCGCAAATCGAGAAGAATTTCCGGAAATATGGCTGCTCTGAGCCTCCGTGTTCACGTGGAAAAGCTGAACCTGATGGCCTTCTAGGCGAAGGCGAAGGCACTATTGAACTAGCCATCGTCGCAGTGGCATCACGGGGGCGTGCAGAGGCGCCAAAGGGTGGTAGTCCTCGTCCAGGAGGTCGAACCGCAGATGGACCGTCCAGCGCTGCAAATGCTGAGCGCCTCAGGCAGCATCTTGGTCAACTGGAGAAGTACGGCAAAGCTGGATATCGAAAACTGGATAACGGGCGGGTAAGATACTATGGAGAAATAAAGCCCGCAAACAAGCCAGGCGAAATGGTCGGGCGCCGCACTGTCCGCGAATGGGATCCTAGTACGGGCGCAAAGCGGACCTGGCAGGAAACCATAGATGGATCCGGAAGAATCCGCCAGGCTCGACCCGAAGAAAGCATTACGGGCGGAAAGAAGGTACACTATACGTTCGATAAAGACGGAAACTATACTGGGAAGTGGTAGTGTGGAGCCCACGCGCGACACCATGCGCAACGCGATCAAAGACATGATAGAAGGGCGTCGTACCCGAGAGGATGTTTCCTCGTGGGCCGAGCGGCTAATGCTAGATCTAGAGGATGCAAAGATATCGGATATGGTTGTCTGGGATTCTCTGCAAACGCTGTCCGGAGCCGATCTTAAGGATGGGCCAGACAGTTATCTCCATGACTCTGAGGACCTCCGATCCTGGATAACCGAGTTGGAGTGACCTGTTGCACTACAGCGGAGTACAGCGTGCCATGGAAGTAACCCAAATTCACACTTTCATGGCACGGTCCGGTCGATCTCGATCTCGATCTCGATCTCGATCTCGATCTCGATCTCGATCTCGATCTCGATCTCGATCTCGATCTCGATCTCGATCTCGATCTCGATCTCGATCTCGATCTCGATCTCGATCTCGATCTCGATGGCGATGGCGATGGCGATCGGCGGTCCGTCCAGGCGTTCGCACACCACGTCGAGGTAACCCGGCCGGTCTGGGTGATCGCCGGGCAGCCCGGCGAGGCTGGGCACTTCCCGCCGTACCCGCCATCGGTGAGCCACTCCCCAGGCGACCACTGCGCGGGTCAGTTCGGAGGTGACCCGCGCCGCCGACCAGTCGACGAACGTCCAGGGCGCCAGCCAGCGCGCCAGAGACGCGCCCGCTCGCTGCGCCCGTAAGGCGATCTCCACGACGCTGGTGTTCCCGGCTCGCCTCGCGCGAATGCCGAGCGGGCAGGCAGTTGTCCCTGCCGGGCGGGGATCCGGGTCTCGTTCGCGGACATGTTCACGGGATGTCCGCGCGGATGTTCAACCCGCGCCGCGTGAACATCGGTCCGGCCCTCCTACGCGCGTGCGCGTGTAGGAGAGGGGTCGGCGGCAGGGGTGTGCGAGGGGTCCTCCTGTCGAGCGGTAATGCTCCCCGGCGTGGGGCTCCTCCCGCGCGTCGATAGGCGAGGGGGGCGCGCGTGCTGGGTTACGCCGTGGCGCTGAGCGGGGGTGGAGGCCGGCCTACGGCGGCTGCGGTCACCGTGGTGACCGACTGCTGGACGGCCGCCAGCGCGGCGGCGCGCCGGTAGGACAGCCGGGCCCGGCCGGTGCCGGGGTCGATGTCGGCCGGCGGCAGCGGGACGCGGGCGCGCCGGTCGGTGAGCGTCGAGCAAGCGGGGCAGCAGCCGGGCGGTGGGGGTGCGCCAGACGATGACGTCGACCGCGCCGCCCTTGCGCCGTACCTTGGCGGGTCTTCGAACTTAACCGTGCCCGGTGGGCACGGTCCGCTGTCAGGGTCTTGACGGGTGCAGAACGCCCGTGACGCTCTGTGATTCTTCGAGTTGCGACGCTTGAAGGATCACGTGAAGGGCCACGGGCTTGTCCAACATACGACGCGGCTGTTCGGCTTGGTCGGGGTGGAGGTGGTCGGCGTCGAGGTCGGCGCCGACGACATTCCGATGCTGGCCCGGTCACCTGCGATGAGCAGGCCCGATGCTGTCCCGACTGTGGGGTGCGGTCCGGGCGGCCGCACTCCTGGGTACGCACTCGTCCGCGGGACCTGCCCGTGGCCGGGCGGCGAACCGGTCTGACCTGGACCAAACGCCGATGGCGGTGCGTCAACGAGCAGTGCCGGCGCAAGACGTTCACCGAGGCGCTGCCGTCGATCCCACCGCGGTCGCGGTTGACGTCGCGGCTGCGTACCTCGGTCGGGGAAGCGGTCGCCGACCGCGGACGGACGGTGGTGCAGGCCGCGCGCGACTTCGAGGTGTCGTGGCCGGTGGCGAACACCGCGTTCACGGCCGCGGCTGCGCTGCCGAAGGACACGCCGCCGGTGACGCACCTGGGGATCGACGAGACCCGACGCGGGAAGGCGAAGTTCCGCCTGGTCGAGGCGCCCGACGGCGGTGAGATCTGGGAAGTCGTCGCCGACCGGTGGCATGTCGGGCTGGTTGACCTGGTCGGCGGTGCCGGGCTGCTGGGGCAGGTCGAGGGCCGCACCGCGGCGAGTGTGTCGGCGTGGATCGGCGCTCAGACTCGCCAGTGGCGGGCCGGGGTCCAGGTGGTCGCGATCGACATGTGCACCGTGTTCAAAGCAGCGGTGCGCGACTCGCTGCCGCACGTCAGCACGTGGTGGCCGCAGATCCTCGCCGCGATCACGACCGGCGTCACCAACGCCGCCTCCGAAGGGATCAACAGGGCGATCAAAACCGACGCCGTTCATCTTTACGCGAACGCGTTGTAAGTCAAGTATCGCCGAACCCTGATCGGGAGATGCATAAAGGATTCATATAAAGCTGCTATGCTTCAGGCGTGAGTCGCCGAGACGCCGCGCACGGCGCTTCCGATGCCATCGGGTCAGCCCTCTACGGTCTGGCCACCAGGGCCGTGAGACGCCTTCCCCGCGACATGAGCCTGACGTCCGCCGCCACCTTGGCCACCCTGGACAAGACCGGCCCGCGACGGATCACCGATCTGGCGGTGGCCGAGGGCGTCACCCAGCCCGCGATGACCGTCCTGGTCCGGGTGATGGAGGAATCCGGGCTGGTCGAGCGGAAGGGCGATCCGTCCGACAAGCGGGTCACGCTGGTGTGCCTGACCGAGGCCGGCGCGTCGTACGTCCGGACGCGACGCCAGGCGGGCGTCGACGCGTACACGCGGTTGATCGACGAACTCACCGGTGACGAGGTCGAGGCCTTGGCAGCAGCCCTTCCGGCGCTGCTGCATCTGGCGGAGCTCGAAAGCCACGCCCGACAGGAGTCGGACCGGTGACCGCGGCCCAGGCTCATGACCAGCCCATGAGCACTGCCCTGATACGTTCCGAGGCACGTCTGCTGGTCCCCGCCCTGATGTTCATCGCCCTGGTCGTGGCGGCGGTCGCCAGCCTCGGGACGCCGCTCATCACGAGCGTGGCGACCACGTTCCACGTCTCCCTCGACAGCGCGCAGTGGACGCTGACCATCGCCCTGCTCAGCGGCGCCGTCGCCACACCCGTCCTCGGCCGGCTCGGAGCCGGTCCGCACCGGCGGGCCACGATTCTCGCCACGCTGGCGATCGTCGTCGTCGGCAGCGCGCTCACCGTGCTGCCGCTGCCGTTCGCCTGGCTGCTCGTGGGCAGAGCGGCCCAAGGCGTCGGACTCGGTCTCACGGCGCTGATGATGGGCGTGGCCCGCGACCATCTCCCCGAGGAGCGCAGCGCGGCCACGATCGCCCTGATCTCAGTGGTCTCCATCATCGGAGCCGGCGTCGGCTACCCGCTGGCCGCGCTGCTCGCCGAGTTCGGCGGACTGCGGGCCGCCTACGGCCTCGGCCTGCTCGTCACCGCCATCGCCTTCGTGACCGCGTGGCGCTCCATGCCCGCAGCTCCCGAAGGCCGCTCCGCTCACGTGAACGTGGCCGGTGCGCTCGTCCTGGCGGGTGGACTGCTCCTCGTCCTGTTCCTGGCCGGCGAGAGGAGCCTGTGGAGCCGACACCTCGCCGTGGCGGTGACCCTTGCCGTCGCCGCCGTACTCCTGCTCTGCGTCTGGACCGTTTCCGAACTGCGAACCAAGACGCCCCTGGTCGACGTCCGGGCGGTACGGCACCCGGCGGTCGCCGGGGCGAACATCGCCATGTTCGTCGGCGGGAGCGGCATGTACCTCCTGCTCACGCTCATCACCCGCTACGCGCAGACGCCGCACAGCGCCGGCTACGGCTTCGGGCTGACCACCTTCGTGGCGGGGCTGGTCCTCATCCCGTTCTCCGTGCTGGGGTTCGTCGCCGGCAAGCTCACGCCGCGGGTCCGCGAACGGATCGACGGCCCCCTGCTCCTGGCCGGCAGCGCCGCCATCGTCGGCGGCGGGTTCGTCCTGTTCGCCACCGCCCGGTCCAACCTGGCCGAACTGCTCGCGGCCATGGGCGTGCTGGGCTTCGGCGTCGGCAGCTTCTCGGCCGTCATGCCCGGCGTCATCCTGGCCGTCACCCCCAAGAGCGAGACGTCGAGCGCCATGAGCTTCAACTACGTCGTCCGCAGCGTCGGGTACTCCCTGGGCAGCGCCATCGGCGGTCTGGTCCTGGCCGCCGGCACCGCCACGGGCCGCCTCTTCCCGAACGACGACGCCTACACGACCGCGGCGCTGGTCGGCGTCGCCGCGATGGCGATCACGACGATGGCCAGCCTCGCCCTCGCCCGCCGACGCTCACCCGAGACCAATCCGATCACAGCCCCAGTCGGTGTGCCGGGCCTGGGCCGGTCGAGTCGAACCGGAAGCTGAGGATCGAAGCCGTCCGACTTCGACGCCGTCTCCGTCGGCTCGCTGACCCACAGCGCGCTGGCCATGGATCTGAGCATGCTTCTGAGCATCAATTCCGAACACAGGAGGTACCGTGGTCAAGGGCTATTGAGTCAGCGCCTACCGCACGATTGCGGACCCCGAGAAGCTGGCTGCCTACAACAAGCTGGCTGGTCCAGCCGTCGAGGCCGCGGGCGGGCGGCTGCTCGCCCGCGGCAGCCGGGTCGTCGCACACGACGCCGGAATCGCCGAGCGCACCGTCCTGATCGAGTTCGACAGCTTCGAACAGGCGGTCGCCGCACATGCGAGTGCGGCCTACCAGGAGGCGCTGGCCGCACTTGCTGACGGCGTCGAGCGCGACTTCCGCATCATCGAAGGCCTCGACTGACGACCGATGCTGCGTCGGCGACGAACACGATGCCGGCTGCGGGGATCACCCCGGCTCGTCAGCGCGCCGCACCGTCGCGAACAGCGTCAGGCCAGTGGCATCGGCGGTGATGTCCAGTCCGGCGACGGTTCCCGGCGGCGCGGCGGCACGGACGTCGGCCTCGATGTCGGCGGGGGTGCGTTCGACGAGGTTCCAGCGGCTGATGTGGGTCATCAGGGCGGCGTAGGGGCTCGGGGTCGCGATGTTGGAGAAGTAGAACGTGCCTCCGGGGCGGCACAGGCGGGACAGAGTGGTGCGGATCAGGGCTCGGGCGAAGCGTTCTTCGAGGTAGTCGAAGAGGCCTCCGGCCAGGACCAGGTCGAAGGGGCCGTGGTCGGCGGCCAGGTGGGCGGCGGTGCGCAGGACGTTGCCGGGGGCCGCGGCGGTCTGGGCGCGGGTCGCGGGCGGCAGGTGCGTGAGGGCGTACTGGAGGGCGTCGGGGTCGACGTCGTTGAGGACCAGGCGGTCGGCGGGGTGCAGGAGAGCCGGGTCGACCCGGCGCAGGTCGGCGGCGCCTCCGGACGCTATCAGCAGGATGCGGCGGCCGGTGGCGCGCGCGGGGGCCGTGCTCGGGACGTCCGCCGGGTCGCTCCCGAGTGCGGACTCGATGAGTGCGGCCTGGTGGGCAATCTTGTTGCGGTGCTGGTCGGTGATGGGAGCGTGCAGGAGGTAGTCGTCGAAGTGGTGGCCCCAGGTGCCGGGTACGCCTCCGGGCTGACCGCGCAGGATGTACTCGATGATCTCGAAGTCGTCGGCCCGGCCGCGAGCCTGCTCACGGCTCAGCTGGACCATGCCGCCGGCGTCGGCGAACATCTCGGCCAGCGGTGCCATGGCCGCCGTGACGGTGTCCTGACGGGCCGTGGCGAGCGCGGCGGGGAGTCGGCGGAGATGTCCACGAAAAGCGGCACGTCTGCCTGTGCGGTAAGGATGTGAGGGCGCAGAGTGAGGTGCTTCGGAGTGTCCTGGACGGTTGATCAGGCGTGGTTTCCTCCGCACTGCATCAGCGCCCGCCCGTCCCCGGCGCAGTCGCACGTTGAGCAGGTGGCGTGGAACGTGCCAATCGACACCGGCCGGGAGGTGCGGGTCGTCGCGTGGACGTGTGAGTGCAGCAGCCCCTTCTACGAACTGTGCCACACGGGCGGCAGGCGGTTCATCCGACGCACCCGAAACGGGCCGGACAAGTAGATCGTCGACGAAAGCGATCGATGGCTTGCCAAGCAGGCAGATGCGCAGTGGAACTCGCGGACCCGATAGTCGCTTGCCGCCGACTCAGTCGGCAGCCGCCACCGCAGTGGGTGAGCGGCCATGCGCACAAACGCCGCGGCTGTTCGACCCGTGGGCACCATGCCGACAGGTTCTGGCCGCCGTAACGAGCTACGGTCTCATTCCCATGTCAGCAGGCGTGCCAGTGTGATGAGGTGCGGGGCGTTCGTGGGGGTGAATGTCGTGTACTTGGTGGCGGTGAGCGTCCATACCTGTCTGTCGAACTCGGTGAGTTCCAGCCAGGAGTGCAGGAAGTAGTCGACGCCGTTGGGCACTCCTGTGCCGTCGACGTAGAGGGAGAAGACGGGGGCGGTGGCGGAGCCGTTCCACATCTTGGTTGTGAGGGTGTTCTTGAAGGCGGTCATGTCCGCGGCCGTGAAGACCTGACCGCGTCGGTAGAACTCCACGAAGGCGGACAGATCTACGTTGCCGTGCGACAGGTCCTCTTTCTGGGTGGCGTAGGGGCTGTAGTTCCAGATGTAGGCGTCGGCGGAGTTGGTGAGCTTGCTTTTGGTCCATTGGGCGATTTTGGTGGCTCTGGCAAGGTAGGCGGGGTTGCCGTTGACCTCGTGCAGGATCGTGAGCAGGTTGGCGAATGCCAGGGACATGTTGAAGGGCAGGTCGTTGGAGACCCTGGTGTGGCTGAAGGTGTCGACGTTGGGTGGCTGCTGGTAGGAAGTGCCGTTCCAGGTGTTGCCGAGGTAGGCGCTCTGTTCCCAGCGGGGGATGATCTCGGTCTCCAGGAACGTCTGGTAGGCGGCAGCTTTAGCGCTATATCCCGATAAAGCTGGATTCTTGGCGACGAGTCTGATGAATTCTGCGATCGGTATGCCGATCATGCCGTCGTGCACGATGTAGGGAAAAATCCCGCTGAGCCGGACATCGTCGAAATAGGCGGAGCCGCTGACTGTGTACGAGGCATGCTCCAGCCACACCTCCGGCGACCGCCCGGCCGGAATGTCGCAGGTGGTCTGCTTCAGCGTCCAGGTGCTGGTGGTGTACTCCAGCATGCACAGCGTCGTGGACGCGTCCCGCAGTACGACGCGCCCGACGACCGAGCCGGTGCGCTTGCCCCAGCCTCGCAGGACATGCCTGGTGCCGCCCTCGTAACTTGCGCCGATCTTCTGTCGGAGCTTCTTCCACTTCGTCTGATCGGACACCACTCGCACGGACTGGGTGCCCGTGCTGCTTCCGGGAACATCCGTCGTCCGGTAGACATGGCTCCCGGTGTCCTGGAACCTGCTCCAGTTGGCGGGCAGGGTGGCATCGCCGGAAGCCGCCGTCTCGAAGCCCGGATTGGCCAGTTCGGGCGGTGAATACTGGCTCGTGCCCCAGCCGCGGAAGCCGTCGCCGTCGACATCGTCGGCGTTCACGATGATCGTGTCCGCATGTGTGACGATCTTGTCCAGCCAGGCGGTGTCCCGAGTCGCGGCGTAGACGTCGAGGTAGCTACGCATGATGTAGCTCTCGTTCCATGCCAGGTTCGCGCTGTTCGGATCGGTGTAGGCGGCTTGGCCGATCTGCGCCTCGAGCGCCTTGTACTTGGTGAGCCACACGCTCTCGGCGGCGACCGGAGCGGGCAGCACTAGTGCGGCGGCCACGATCAGGTTGCTGAACATTCGCCTGCGGGACAGCTTCATTCGACCATCTCCGGGGGGTGGGAGGGAGGGCGGCGTCAGCCTTTTACCGCGCCGCGCGTGCCTTCGAGGACGTGACGTTGCATGAGCATGGGGATGACCACGACCGGATGATCCAGATGATCGTCCCGGCGGCGAGCGTGCGGACATCTGTGCCGGTGATCCCGGCACAGGCAGGCGACCCCGAGCGCGATCGGGTACTTCGAGGAGTCGTTCAGCACCACTAAGGGTCAGACGAGGTTGTTCCGGACCGAGATGAAGCCGAAGCTGGCGAGGATCGCCAGCGTGGGGCGGGCGGTGGGGAGCACGACATGCCAGCAGTCCCGCAGCTCGTGGCGGCCGTCAGTGCGGGCCGCGTCCACCACCTCACGTAGCACGCCCGCGAACGTCGGGGGCAGCAGGAACATCCGGTACGGCGTATGGCACCGCTGCCCCAGTCTCCGGGCTGGCAGCCATCGACACCACATCCTTAGTGACGGCCGAAGAGATGATAAAGGCGGGCCATAATTTGGATGCAGCGTATATTCGGTGATCGAGACGGTCAAGACGTGCTCTTAGCCGAGATCTCCGCAGCGAATCACTGTGCCGAAAGCATCTTAAAGGACGGCCATATTATGCCTAGAGCGCCAAAACGACCGCCCGTTACTGGCGTGTCGGTGCCGACGACGACGCGGTGGGCGGTCACTTCGGCGATGTCGTCAGCCGTTGTGCCCGCGGGCAAATTGCCGAAGGTGCGTTCAAGCCGCTGATGCCGTAGGAGAGAAGTGGGCAACGTCGGCGGATGGAGGCCGTCGCCGCTTGGTGCTTGGCGGTTCGTCGAGGGTGGTGCTGAGGGTGTCGATGGCGTCTTGCTGGAGACGGAGGATGGATGGATGCGTTCAGCTGAGGATGGGGAAGTTGGCACGGAGGGTGTTGTACGGGTCGTGGTGGCGTTTGAGGTCGCGCAGGCGATCCAATGCGGCAGGCGTGAAGGCGTCGGCCGGTGTCTCGCCTGGGCTGAGGAAGGTGAAGGGTTTGCGTCCGCTGACGGGTAGGGCGTCGGTGAGTGCGCGTTGTCTGGCGGTGACGGCCGCCGCGGTCGCCGGGTCGGTTGGGACGCCGAACAGGTAGAGCGCGTAGGGCTCGGTCAGCGGGCCATGGGGAGTCTCGGAGGGGAGGGCGAAAGCACCGCCGAGGTGGCGTATCTGCACGCTCATCAGCGGGGCGATGGGGTCGGCCAGCAGGGTCTTCGCCACCCGGTCATCCAGGTCGGTGAGCAGTTCGCCACGTGAGGAGCCCGCGCCGGGGTCGGTGGGTTCGGCAGTGATGGTGCTGAGTTCGGTGACCGTCATGGGACGTCTGCTGTCGGTGAGGGGGTGGGGCAGGTGGTCCAGGGGGCTGAGCAGGGCGCGGGCCGTGGCGGCGTGGCCGAGATAGGTGGCGTCGATGGTGATCATGGGTGCGGAGCCGGGGAAGTGCAGCAGGTCCAGCCAGAGGGTGAGGTCGTCGGGGGCGGTGGCGGTGATCCGGCGGTAGGCGTCCATCACGTCCGGGGCGTGCTGGGCGGCCCATGACATGCGCCCTCCGTACAGGTGCGGAGCGGGGTGGAGGGCGAGTTCGAGGGCGGTGACGATGGCGAAGGAGCCGCCACCGCCGCGCAGGGCCCAGAACAGGTCGGGGTCGGTGTCGGCGGTGAGCCGTCGCTGCCGGCCTTCGGCGTCCACGATGTCGAAGGTGGTGACGTGGTCGGCGACCCAGCCGTGTTTGCGGCCGAACCAGCTCAGTCCGCCGCCGAGGGCGACGCCGGCGACGCTGACGACCGGGGAACTGCCGGGCAGGCCGGTCAGGCCATGCGGCGCGGCGGCGGCTTGGAGGCTGCCCGAGGACAGGCCCGCGCCGATGCGGGCATGCCGGGCGGCGGGGTCGATCTCCAGGGTGTTCAGCCGCCGGGTGCGCAGCAGGATGGCGCCGTCGAGGTCCGGGGTGGCGCCGTGGCCGTTGGGCTGGGTCGCAACGGCCAGGCCGCGGGCATGGGCATAGCGGACCACGGCCGCGACGTCGTCGGCGTCGGCCACTTCCACCACGGCGGGAACCGACTGTTCGATGGCCAGGTTCCAGGGGCGCCGGGCCTGGTCGAAGCCGTCGTCTCCGGGGAGCAGGATGCGTCCTCGGACGAGAGCGCGCAGGTCGTTCAGCTTGTTGCTCATTTTTCCTCCGAACTCGGTGGCAGGGGTGCTCGTCAGGCGCCGAAGATCGCGGTGGGGTCGCCGGTGTACCAGGCGTTGTCGATGCGCAGGCGGCGGATGACCCAGCGGTCGTCGTCGCGGACCAGATCGGCCTCGTAGGGGTTCTTCAGCAGGGCGAAGACGGCGTGGTCGGCGGCGAGCAGATGCTGGGCCTCCACCAGGGCGGTCAGCCGCGCAGTGTCCCCGTTTATGGTGATGCGGGGGTTGGTGACCTGGTGGGTGGTGTCCACCCGGCCGGTGAACATCGCCAGGATGGTGTCGGTGATCGTGTCCCGTCCGGACATCACCGGTGGCCGGCCGCCCCACTTGGCGGCGGCGGGGCGGAAGTCGAGTTCCGCTTCGGCGGCGAAGGCGGAGGCGAACAGGGCCTTGTCCTTGAGGTCTTGGCCCAGGCCGAAACGGTACAGCGCGTCCAGGATCTCGGCGCGGTCCCGCAGTTCTTGGACGAGGGCGTTCGCGTCGTTCGGCAGGGCGGAGAGGGCACGTTCAGCGGTGACGTACATGGCTTGCTCCCATGCGGTTCAGAGAGGAGGTGGCTGGTGCGGACCACTTTCGTCTGGCGCGAGGGGCCGATCAACGCGGCCCTGTGGAAGGATCGTGAAGCAGCGGTTAACGATCTGGGGGGTGAGATGCTCGAGCGGCATGAACTGGACGCGTTCCTGACCTTGGCCGAGGAACTGCACTTCGGCCGTACCGCTGAGCGGCTGCGCGTGTCGACCGCCCGGATCAGCCAGACGATCGCCAAGCTGGAGCGCCGGACCGGGGTGCCGTTGTTCACCCGTACCAGCCGTCGCGTGGAGCTGACGCGGGCGGGGCGCCAGCTATATGAGGAGGTCCGGCCCGCCTGGGACCAGATCGCCGCCGCATTCGCGCGGGCGATCGACGCCGGCCGCGGCCTGACCGGCACCTTGCGGGTGGCCTTCGTCGGTGCGGCGGGCGGGCAACTGCTCGCCGGGGCCGCCGAGTTGTTCCGCCGGCGTCTGCCGGACTGCGAGGTTCAGCTTCGTGAAGCGCAGATGGTCGATCTCATGCCTTGGCTGCGTGACGGCCAGATCGACCTGGCGCTGGGGACGTTCCCCATCGAGGAGCCGGGCATCGTCACCGGTCCGGTGCTGGTGTCCGAGGCGCGCATGCTGGCCGTGCCGTCCCAGCATGCGTTCGCCCGCCGTACGTCGATCTCGCTCGACGATCTGGCCAGGGTGAAGCTGCTCCAGTTGCCGGACACCCTGCCCGTCTCGTTGCGACAGGACCGTACCCCGCATACCACCCCCAGCGGACGACCGATCGAGCCGGGACCCGCGGCCTCGACGTTCAACGAGATGCTCACCCTCATCGGCGCCGGGCACGGCGCTTTCCCCGTCGGAGCCCAGGCCAGGCGCTACTACGCGCGCCCCGACGTCGCCTACGTCCGCATCAGCGATGCCCCGCCGCTGCGATGGGGGCTGCTGTGGCGGGCCGATGGCGCCACCGCCCGGGTCCGCGCCTTCGCCGAGGCCGCTCACGACCTGGTCACTTCTTCATGAACGGCCGCTGCCAGCGGGTGCTCGTGCCGAAGACGGACAAGGTGCGCCGCTGGAGCAGTAGGCGCGGATAATGTCGCGCGAGTTTTTGCGCATCAGGCTTGAGCGGATCTCCAGGACTCCACAGTCGCTTCGGCGATGGTTTCGATGCGGTGTCCGTATGCCAGATGCCCATCAGACACGAAGCTGCCGTCCCTGAACGGCAATTCGCAGAACGTAGCGCGGAAGTGCCCAGGAGGTCGATCCGGCGGGAGCGGCGCGTATGCCGCCAACGGCGCCATGTCGTAGCCCGACTGCGTCCCGCGCCTGTTGCGCGCCACCTGATGAGCCGCCACGCGAAGCAGCGCGTCAATGCCCTTGTCCACGTAGAGCTGTAGTTGGCGGAACTGACCGTCAAGGTACTTCTCATGAGCTCTGGAAGGATGCTGAAGGAGATACGCGCAGACCACAGGCGCGTGCCACCTGTACATCTGAGGATCGGCCTGCTCTTCGGCCAGGATTCCGTGGTAATAGTCCACGCACACGCCCAGCGGGCCGGCAATCGCACCGCAGTCGCACTGACTCATGCTGGAGCTATCTGTCATGGTCTGCAACATAGGTGGCCGGCGACAGCGTTGTCGACAGATTTCGGCGTCGGGCCGGCGACTTCTCGGTCGTTTACTACCTGTACGAAGACCCGAAACTCGGTGTCAGTGAATTTGTGTGGGGAGCCGTTGGGTGAAACTTTAATTACTCCCTGATATTCCAGAATACCGGATTCGCGAAGGACTGCTTTTCGCTTGGGATAATAATTTGAACGCACCCGCAATGTCCGGATCTGTGGGCTAGTCGTCCTTGTGGACTTTTCCGGGGGCGGCGAGGCTGGTGGGGTGGGAGATGTGGTTGTGGCCGTCTATGACGGGGTGGTGCTGCTGGACGTAGCCGGACCAGTGCAAGTTCTGCATGGGTCCGGCGGCTACCAGATACGGCTTGCTTCCGTAGATGGGCGGCCCGTACGCACGGACATCGGTGTGCCTTTGGGGGCGGACCTGGCTCTGGGCGATGTCGAGGGGCCGGTCGACACGTTGCTGGTGCCGGGATACGCGCCCCCCGACGGTGACCGCCCTGACGCGGCGTACCTGAGCCTGCTGCGCGAGATCGGTCATCGCGCGCGTCGGGTGGCCTCGGTGTGCACGGGTGCGTTGCTGCTGGCGGAGGCGGGGCTGCTCGATGGGCGGCGGGCCACGACGCACTGGGCCGCCTGCGCTGATCTGGCGTCCCGGTTTCCACGGGTCACCGTGGAGCCCGATGCGATCTACGTTCGTGATGGGCCGGTGGTGACCTCGGCCGGGGTCACCGCCGGGATCGATCTGGCGCTCGCCCTGGTCGAGGAGGACCACGGTTCGGACGTCGCGCGGGCGGTGGCGAAATACATGGTCGTGTTCCTGCAACGCCCTGGCGGCCAGTCGCAGTTCAGCGTTCGTCAGGCCGTCGCCACGCCACGCCACCCCGCGTTGCGGCGGCTCCTGGACGCGGTCGCGGTCGAACCGGCGGCGAACCACAGCCTCGCCGCGATGGCGGCCCGTGCCGCGGTGAGCGAGCGTCATCTGACCCGGTTGTTCCGTCGTGAGGTCGGGCTCACCCCCGGTCAGTACGTCGAGCGGGTCCGGGTGGAGGCGGCGCAGGTCCTTCTGGAGACCAGTGCCGTCGGGGTGGCCTCGGTCGCCCGTAGCTGTGGTTTCGGCTCCGATGAGTCGATGCGCCGGGCGTTCCTGCACGTGCTCGGCACGACCCCGACCGAGTATCGCCAACGCTTCCGCACCTCCCGCGCCATCTCATTCATCCAATGACATGACTGTCTCAAGGAGACCGTATGAGCTCTTTCCTGCCCCGCCGCACGTTACTGGGAGCCGGTCTCGCCGGCCTGGCGGGTCTGACGGTCGGTATGCCTGGTGCTTCCGCCGCCGACGCCGGGGATCAGAACGCTGACCTGTCCTTTCCCACCACGCGTATCGCCCAGGCGGCCCACCGGCTGGTGACGGACGCGCAGGAGCCGTACCTGCGCAATCACAGCCTGCGCAGCTTCCTGTTCGGCCGAGCGGCCGCCGCGCAGTCCGGTCTTCGGCCGGGCCACGACTACAACGCCGAAGTCATGTTCCTCATCTGCGTGCTGCACGACATGGGACTGACCGAACGCGCCGACACCGGCCAGCGGTTCGAGATCGACGGTGCCGACTTCGCCGCCCGGTTCCTGGAGGAGCACGGCATCACCGACCGGCGCATCGACACCGTCTGGGACGGCATCGCTTTGCACACCTCCAGCGGGTTCCACCAGTCGCCGGTATTCGCTCGCCGGCGCCCGCCGGAGATCACGGTCGCCCAGAACGGCATCGGGCTGGACCTGACCGGCGGCCCCGAGGAGCTGCCCGCCGGATATGCCGATCGCGTGCACGCCGTCTATCCCCGCCACGGTGGCGCCCGCGTCCTGACCGACGCCATCATCGCGCAGGGCCTCGCCGATCCGCGCAAGGCGCCGCCCATGACCCTGCCTGGCGAGATCCTGCACCAGCGGCATCCCGAGGCTCCGTACATCACCTGGCAGGGCTTCCTCGACGCCAGCGGCTGGGACGACTGACGGCGCGTCTCAGCACGGCTCATTGAGCCGCTGCCCTTGTCCGAGCCCATGAACATACGTGGCTGATTCAGATCGACGTTGTCATACGTCATATGTCAGATGATCCGCACAACCTTCCGGAGAGCGAGCGACCAGGCTCGCGCTTCGCTACCTAGACCCTCGATCAGGGCGCCTGATGCTTGCGTGCTGAGCACCAGGCGCCCTGAACCAGAGAGAGACAACCCATGGAACATTTGTTGCTGTCGGTGCATGTCCTGGCCGGCATCGTGTTCGTCGGAGGCTCGGCGGTCGCGACGAGCCTGTTTCCCCGCTATCTCCCGGTTGTCGCCGACGTCACAGTCGGCGCGCCTGTGCCGGAAGCCGCGCAAGAACGCAATCGCGCTGTGGCCGTCGCGCTGCACCGCATCACCCGTGGCTATAGCGCGTTCGGTTTGATCGTGCCGGCCGCCGGTATCGTCCTGGCCTTCGTCCAGGGCCGCAGTGGCGAGATCTGGATCACCGTCGCCATTGCCCTCACCGCCGCCGCGGGCGTCCTGCTGGCGCTGCAGATCTATCCGCGCCAGCGCGACGCGCTCGCCGGATCCGGCGACCCCGACCGGCTGCGCACGCTGTCCATGCTCGCCGGCAGCTACAACCTGCTGTGGGCGGTCGTCGTCGTTTTGATGATCGTACGTCCCGGCGCGGCCACGGGAGCGTGACCTGACATGCGCACACTGCGGATCGCGGCCGGCGTTGAGACCGCCTCCTTGCTGGTTCTGCTGGTCAACCTGTTCACCACGCACAGCGGAGCGCCCTCCTGGGCGCGGTGTTGCTCATCGTCCTGCGGTCGCCATACGTGCCGGGCTGGGGCCGTCTGGCTCGCGCTCGCCGTCGAGGCGGCCATGCTGGCCGCGACCGCGACGTACTGGGCGCCGCTCCAGATCCGCCTCAGCCGTCGAAATGACCGCCGGCTGCTGCGTCTGCTGCTCGCCACGCACTGGATCCGGGTCGGGTTGGTCACCGCGTTCGGTGCGCTGCTGTGCTGGATGGTGACGCTCGCCTTCATTTAGCGTGCGATCCAGCAGGCGGGCGCCGATCCGGCGCCCGCCACGTGGTGGGGTCAGCGGTGCCAGAGGACAGCCGAGGTGGTGGTGCTGTCGAGGGTGACGTCGCCGTTCCAGGTCAGGAACGACTGCTGGGGGAGGTAGTTCTGGCCGAGGAGGAAGCCGCGCTTGATCGCGGTGACGTGCACGGTGGCGCCGGTGTCGATGCCGACCACGACGCGGTGGGCGGTCACCTCGGCGATGTCGTCAGCCGTGGTGCCCGCGGGCAGTTCGACCGTGGTCGCCGCTGGGTCGTCGCGCTGGAGGGACCAGGTCGGGTCCAGGTGGTGTGACAGATAGACGGTGTCGCCGCTGACCAGGCGTACGCCGAGCGAGACGCCGACCCAGGACGCCCCCGCGTTGGCCGGCTGCGTGGTCTTCTTGACCACCGCGAACAGGTAGTTGCGCTGGTCGCTCACCTCGGGCGTGGTCGGTGTGGTGGCCGAGGGGGCTTCGATCTTGCCCTCGCGGAGCATCTCCTTGGCCATGATCTCGTACGTCCAGGGGTTGGCGTCCATGAGGTACTCGCGGGCCTGGTCGGCCGGGAGGGTCGGCAGGTACGACAGGAAGAACCGCATGGGGTCGTCCACGGTGTCGCACATGTTGTTGTTCGAGGTACAGGTCTGCAGGAGGGCGTGGTCGTTCTCGTACCGGCCGGTGAAGTGCAGCGTCTGGTGGTCGGGGGCCTGGTAGGTGTCGCTGCCCGCGACCCGGTCGCCGTTCGCGTCGACTTCGACGCTGTAGATCCACTCGATGTCGGTGGTGCGGCCCCAGCGGGCCATCAGTGCGGGTGTGTTCGTGCCGCCGTCCTCGTTGCTCCACACGACCGAGTACGTGAGCTTCGTGTGGCCGGGTGTGGGGGCCGGTGCCGACTCGTGCCAGGCGATGAGCGGGGTGTCGGTGGTCGCGTTCTGGTACGGGGTTCCGAGGGCGGCGATGTTGCGGCCATAGACGACAGGCGCGTACCGCAGCACCTGGTACTCGGGACTTTCCTTGGCATACGTCGAGACTCGCAGCGTGTCCACCACTACGGACTTGCTCGTCGCGGCGGAGCGCTCGCCGGCGTAGTGCAGACGCAGCTGATGCACCCCTGCGGTGAGTCGGCCCAGCGCGAGCTGCCGGTGAAGGGGCTGGGCGCCGGAGACCACGAGGTCGGTGACATATCGGTTGTCGACCGAGATGGACACGACCGCCGATTCGGCGCCCGCTGACGCCCAGTCGGTGCCTGGTGCGGACGCGTTCAGGTCGATGAGTGCCTCGCCGGACTTTCGTACGACGACCGGCACCCGCGGGTCCGGGCGGTCGCGGCGGACCTCGATGTGTCGCGTGTGGGTGGTGTCGGCCGGCTTGGCCTGTGCCGTGGCCGGGGTGGCCAAGCTGGTCAGGCCGGTCAGGATGGCGACCGTCGCGGTTAGCAGTGGGACAACTCGCATCAGGGGGATTCCTCCGCTGCATGGACCGCACCGCGGGCGCGATGAATCGCGCCCGCGAGCAGGTCCGATCAGATGCCAGATCTAATGATCGAAACTAACCGGCCGGACAACGCCGGGAAAGCGGTCGTTGAAGAACGGGACAACCTAGTGGCCTGTCGCCCGGGTGATCACTTGGGTGGTGAACCTGGCAGGCCGGCTACTTCCGACTCGCGGGCCTCGTGACCCTGCCGTCGCGGCCGCCAGCCCCCGCGATCCTGCCTGGCCAGCAGGGCGAGGAGTTCCATGCCTTCGGGGTATTCGAATCCGACGATGGCTTGCTGGACGGAGCGTCACGGTCGCGGCCCTGGAGCGGGGCGGGGAGCCGATCATCTCGGCGGCCGACATGGGAGCGGGTAGCGCAGCGACGTGCGCAGGCCCACCCGGCTCGTCGCGGTGGCCGCCCGTCTGCGCAGCCGCCAGTGTTCGGGCACCTATCCTTGCTTGCATGGGTGACGTACTGAAGGGGCGAGGTTGCGCGTGGGAGTTCGAGGACGACGGGCTGCGCATTACGCCTGAGCCGGGTAAGGCGTCGAAACTGAGCATGGAGCTCGGTGAGCGGTTCGTGCCGTACGACGCGCTGGCCGATGTCATGCTGGAGCCTGGTGCACGCGGCAGGGTGGTGTTGCGGGTGGTTCCCCGGGAGGGAGCCGATCCGGTCATGTCCGCGGCAACGGGGCAGCTTCAGGAGTCGCTCGATCCGTACCGGCTGGTGCTGCCCGCCGCCACGAAGACGCTGGCCGACCAGTATGCCGACGAGGTGCGCGCGGCCCTGTCCGAGCGCGGTCCGGCTGAGCGGTTCCTGATCGCCAGTCCTTCGGTGCCGCGTAGTTTCAAGGCATGGGACGGTGAGGCCGCCTTCGACGGGCAGGCTGTCACCTTCACCTGGTTCTCGTCCGGAGCTTCCCCGGCCAAGTACGCGGCAGGTGACCGGCGTTACCCGATCACCGAGATCGAGGGCGTCGATTGGCATGCACTGGAGGACGCTCGCGGGTCGTTGCGGCTGCGCATCCGTGGGCACCAGGCCCTCTCCAACCCCAACAATGATCCCGCCTCCGTGGTGTTCGGCATTGGCTGGGGAGCCACGCATCACTCCCTGCCCTTCGCCGCCGCCGTGCTGGCCGCCGTACAAGCTCCCATGATCGAACAGGTCGCGGCGGAAGGCTGAGCTGCTGTCCCGTATGTGACTTTTGTGCGCGTCTTCGGCCCGGACGGCTTGGCCACCAGCGCGTTCAACGCCCCCGCATCACGGGCCTTGCGCCACAAGCGACGATGCCATGCCAGCAACGTTGCCGGAGTGACCAGCCGATGACCGCGCAGCACCGCCGGCAACCACTGAGCCAGCGCCGCAAGAACAGCCCGATCGGCCCAGTCCGGCTTCGGCCGTCCGACCTGCCGCCGCAGCACCGCCACCTCATGACGCAACACCATGATCTCTGCGTCCTTCGACGCCTGGCCGCGGCCCAGCAACATCAGCCAGCCGAACACTCGAAGCGTGATCAGATAGAGCAGGCGAATAGGCACAAGACGCGATCTTTCCTGCGGGTATGAACCCCGTCAAACCACAGGTCAGAGCTGTTGCGGTTGCGTTTTGACGCGGTACAGGGTCAGCCGGGGTCGGTCAGGACCTCGCCGCCTTCCACCGCGCCGGTGAGCAGGGGACGAGGCTCCGTCGCGGTAGGGTTCTGGCGGACTTTCTTCAAGGTGGACGGCACATGTGAGTAAGGCTAATGAGCTGATCGGCGCGGCGATGGAGGCCCTTGCCCGCGAGGATGAGGCAGCCTTCGACTCCGCCGCCGCCTTCCTGGCCGACCGGGACGACGCCGATCGCGTCCTGGTGGAGGTTGTGACCCGTGCGATTTCGGGGTTGTGGCGGAACGGCTGGCAGCCCGCCGACGTGGTCAGGATCGCGGCCAGGCGGCTGACCGACTGGCACGGGCGGGCGGCGGCTGACCTCATCGCCTGGGAGATGCGGGCCTACGCGCCGGCCACGGTGGATGAGCGCTGGCGCGACCAACTCGCCGGCCTGGAGGCCGCGGTGTGGTGGAAGGGCGGCTACCTGGCGGCGCGGCAGGCGCGCGACGGGGCCAGCCGACTGGTGACCGTCTCCGGTGGGCTGGAGCTGCTGGGGTTGCTGACCGGGCTGCCGCGGCTGGAGTCGTTGAGCCCGCGGCCCGGGGCCGCCCGCTGTAGGGTCCAGGCACGCTCGCACGCGGTCAGCGAGAAGACGTTCGCGCGGGTGCGGGCGCTGCTTGCCAAGGCGGAGTCGACGACGTACGAGGCGGAGGCGGAGACGTTCACGTCGGCGGCGCAGAGCTTGATGGCGAAGTACAGCATCGACGCGGCGATGCTGGACGCACAGCCAGGCGGAGGTGAGGCCCCGGCGGGCATCCGGGTCGGCATCGACGCGCCGTACGAGCAGCCCAAGGCCGTGCTGCTCGACCTCATCGCCGAGGCCAACAGGTGCCGGGTGATCTGGTCGAAGGAGCTGGGGTTCGCCACCGTGCTGGGATTCTGGGCGGACCTGTCCTGGGTGGAGGTGCTGTTCACCTCGCTGCTGGTGCAGGCGCAGACCGCGCTGGTGAACTCGGGCACCAAGAAGCACGGCACCGGCCGGTCGAGGAACAAGACGTTCCGCCAGTCATTCCTGTCGGCGTTCGCCTCCAGGATCGGGGAGCGGCTCGCCGAGGCCACGGCGGGTGCGGTCTCACAGGAGAGCGCCAGCCGGGGCACCGACCTGGTGCCGGTCCTGGCGGCCCGCGAACAGGAGGTGGAGCACGCGGTCGAGCGCATGTTCCCGAACCTGGTCTCGCACGCGGTCCGCACGTCCTGGGACCGGGAGGGCTGGGCGGCCGGCCGTACCGCCGCCGATCAGGCCAGCCTCGGAGCGCGAGACCGATAGCGCCTGTATCCCGCCTCCAACGAATCCTTCTCCTCCTGGACCAAGACCTTCACTGACCCTTGCCTCTGCGCCGCCATCGTCGATCGACTCACCTTCGGCGGCAACATCATCGAGACCGGCACCGACTCCTACCGCCTGGCCCAGACCCGCGCCCGCACGGAGCAGCGCACCGTGGGCTGACGATCAATCTGCGCGTCCATCTGTGAAATAACCTGGGGTACCGTCCGGGTGCGTCCGCACCCTGCGTCGGAACAGGTTCCACTTACTCGCGCTGAAGGTGTCAGCCCGTCACCCGGATGCCGTCGACCACGCCGCTCAGCTCGGCCCGCAGGTCTTCGCTCGCCTCGACTTTGATCACCGCGCCCGGCCGTTCCAGCCACATCACCGCATGGCACTGCGAGCTCTGGCTCCACGCCACCGCGGGTTTCCCCTTTACGGACCGCCGTGATTCGTCGGTCTCGATCCCGTACCCACAGCTGGTGATGTAGGCCGTGGAGCTGACCGAGTGCAGCGTGCTGAACGTGCCTAGGTCGCGGGCGGCATCCCCGCAGCTCACTTCGACTTCCAGATAGCTGAGCGGCCGGGAAGGATCTCGCCACCGGTAACTGTGCGTCCACAACGACAAAGGAGGACCCGAAGGGGTCAGTCTCCTCGCCGGATCGGCGCCACCATTGCGCACGGCCAGTCCATGCGTCAGGCCGCCGGGCAGCTGATCCACGCGGACTCCTTCGATCGCGTCGTCTCCCGGCCTGGACGTCGCATGCTCAGCGCGCTGGTCGAACGCGGCCCCCTGAGGGGCACGGCACAACGGCATGGCCGACAAAGGCTTCGCCGAGGCGGCGACGGAGCCGCCGCCGGACGCGGTGCATCCCGAAAGGGCCGACGCGACCATACAGATCACCAGCGCGACCCTCTTAAAAGGCACAAAGGAGGCAGACATGGTGATCAATGTGTCCCATCGCCGCCTGGCGCACCTGACATTCCGGAAATTTGGCAGCAAGAGCACGAAGCGGAGCGGACCCGCTCAGACACCGCCGGGGGCGAAGCGGCGCAGCAGTATTTCCGCCCCGTCGAACTCGGCCACCACGTCCCGGCCGTGCGCCGCTCGCGCACGAGCCCCACCGCCTGGCCGGCGTAGATGTAGGCGGTGTCGAAGTCGTCGTCGCGGCGGGCGGCGTCGAGCTGCGCCTTGACGGTGTCGTCCGAGGCCAGCTCGTTTTCCGCCCCACCCAGTGGTCGACGAAGGCGTTACGGAGCGACTGCACCCACCATAGGCCCCCGCGGTACTGCCTCCCCCCTGATGACTAGTGCCGAGCCTGGGGCCAGAAGACTCGTTCCCTTGGGGCCGGAAGGGTCGTTCAAAGCCACCTGGCCGCCCACCCACCGTCCAGTCCATCCGCGCTCTCATCCTGCGTCTGGTTCGGGAGAACCCCGACAGGGGTTACCGGCGGGTGCACGGCGAGCTCACCACCCTAGGCATCAAGGTCGCGCCGTCCACAGTGTGGGAGATCCTCAAGCAGGAAGGTCTTGATCCGGTGCCCGAGCGGGCGTCCACCACCTGGGCGGACTTCCTGCGCTCCCAAGCCGACGCCCTACTGGCCGCCGATTTCATCGAGACCATCACCCTGAACGGGCAACGCCAGTACATCCTGGCGGTCATCGAGCACGCCACCAGGCGCGTCCATGTGCTCGGCACCACCGCGCACCCGAGCTGCGTGCGAGCCCACAGGTCGCTGTGGGCTCGCTTCGCGTAGCGGACCTGAAGGGGGTCAGGGCGTCGTGACGGCCGCGCCCGTGACCGACGCCGACCAGTACAGCGCTCTGGCCACCTGCGGGAACAGGCCCTTGGGATGGTTGCGGAACATCGGCTCGGTGCCGAACAGCACCACGGCCGCGCCCCGCTCGTCACGGCCGCTGACCACGGCCGCCTGGCCTCTGGCCGCGTCCTGGCCGCCGGTTCCGTCGGGATTGGGGCGCCAGTGGCCGGAGACCAGCGGGCCCTCGGCCGCGTACGCCTGCTCGACCGTGACCTCGGGGCCGAGCCCGGTGAACCAGCGCGGCGAGTACACGAACGAGTAGCCGGGCGAGCCGCCGCCCACGGGACCGGTTGAGGAGACCACGCGAGCGACGCCGTTGGCGTCGCCGCGTCCGGCGACGGACGTCGCGGTGAGCAGTCCGGCGGCCGTGTTGAAGGCGGCGCCGGTGCCGCCACGGGTGACCACGCCGCCTGAGGCGAGGAACGCGTCGAGTGCCGCCTTGGCCGCCGGGTTGAGTGCCGGGTAGCTCAGCCCGCTGGAGACGAAGAGCACGTCGGTTGCGCTCCAGTCGAAGCCGGCGTTGAGCGTGGCCGTGGAGACCGGGGTGACGGGGAAGCCCAGCTCACGCAGCGTGAACAGCTCATCCGCCGAGGTGGCCGCCGCGATCCGCACCTGGGACAGCGGCGTTCCCGTGGCAGAGCCTGCTTGGGTGAACGTCACGCCGTACCGGTCGGACATGGTGCGCGCGGCCTGTCGTGCGGTGGTCGGGATGAGCGCGGTGCCGTTGTTCGACCAGGTCACCGCGACGCCCTGGGCCAGCAGCGCGTTCAGCGCCATGACCTCCTTGGCGTCGATCACCTTCAGCGCGAGCGGGCCTTGCCCTCTCGGGACCGAGCCCGTCGGGGCGGCGGCCTTGACCGGCTCCGCCTGCGTCTGGAGGGAGGTGACGCCGTCCACGGTGGCGCCCCAGAGCAGGGCGTGGCTCCAGCCGGAGATGTCGTACATGGCATCGACCCTGGGGGAGATGTCGGTGCCCGCCTCCAGCATCACGTTGGCCAGGCCGCGCTTGGGTTGGCGCATGTCCACGACGTACGAGCCCGCCGGGTACGTCCTGCCGCCCGCCTGGAACGAGCGCTTGGCCTGCCCCACCTCGACGTCGTTCGCGATGAGGTGGTCCACCAGCCGGGCCGCGGCCGTGGCGGACCGCTGCCCGCCGCCCGCCGGGATCACGTACGCGCGGGGGAAGGTGGTGTTGTAGACGTCCTCGGGGCCGAAGCCGGGCACGATGCCGAGCGGCACGGTCCTGGACGGCTCGCCCGCGGTGCCCCGGCGGAAGACCTCGATCTGGTCGGCTATCAGCTGGTCGTGCCTGGCCCGCACGAAGCCGTACGTCGCCCGGATCGCGGCGGCGGCGATGGCGGTGTTGATCCCGGAGCGGCGGCGCAGCTCGTCGACGGGCAGATTGGTGTAGTCGGAGCCGTTGACGCGCAGCGGGATCTCGACGGTGTGCGCGGCGACCGCGCCATGGAACGGCGCGTACTGCGGGGTGAAGATCGGCGGCCAGTCGTCCCAGCCCTCGTCGGAGTCGCGGAACGGGATCTGCGGCGGGTACACGCCGTCGGCCTCGGGCGTGTGCCCCAGGGCCTTGATGGCGGCCTCCATGCCGAGCCCGTTGGCGTAGGTGTTCTTGATGAACAGGTCGTACTCGTAGTTGGCTCCGTGCGGTGGCGTGGTGGGCTCGATGAGCGTGCCGTTGACGTAGCCGTGCAGGTCGATCATGGTGACCGGCTGGGTGTCGATCATCACCTGGCGCATCGCGCGCACCTCGGGCTGCGAGGCGGTGACGAAGTCGCGGTTGAGGTCGAAGCCCGCGCCGTTGACGCGTACCCCGTTGACGCGGCCGTCGGGGTTGGCGGTGACGTTGAAGTACAGCCGAGTGCGGCTGAGCAGGTCGGCGACCTCGGGATCCGTGCTGGTGGCGAGCTCCTCGATCACCCGCAGAGCGGCGTCGGTGCCCTCCCACTCGTTGCCGTGGATGTTGTTGTTGATGAACAGGGGCGCCTTGTACTTCCTGGGCAGCCCCCGGTCGCGGGCGGCCGCTGCCGCATCGTGCTGGACGCGGTCGCGGATCCTGCTCTGCTCGCGCGCCTCGTCGCGGCTCTCGGGCGCGGTGACGGTGACGAGGTAGAGGTCGCGGCCCTGGTACGAGCGGCCGATGATCTCCGCGCTCACCCGCTTGCTGCGCCGCTGCAGGTCGTTCAGCCTGGGTGCGATGCCGTGGTACGGCACGAGGCCGAGCTTGATGGAGGCGTCGGCGGGGTTCTCGGCGGGGATCGGGAGCTGGTTCTGGCGGGGGTAGCCGCGGTCCCGCTCGTGGGAGTAGCCGTACGGCTCCTCCGTGGGGGCTCGGAGCGTCTCGGCGGTCTGCTCGGACACGCCTGCCGCCTCCTCGTTCCGCTCGGGACCGTTGCCGAAGTCCCGTACGGCCGGTGGGGGCGGCTCGACGGCGTGGGCCGTCGCGGCCGTGGGGGTGAGGAGCACGGCGATGCTCAGGAGGGCGATGGATAAACGCAAGGAAGACCTCCCTAGTACGGAAGTGATCTCGCCGGATCCGTACCACGAAGCGGGTCCGCGCACCAGCCCGCGGCTCCGATCGACGATCGCAGTAAGCCCCCGGCGTTCTCCGCCGTGAAACGGGCTGATAAGAATGCGGAATGACTGTGAGCGGCATTTCGATCGGGATTCTGGGCGGGACCGGAGACCAGGGGAAGGGGCTGGCGCGGCGGTTCGCGCTGGCCGGGCACCCGGTGCTGATCGGTTCGCGGAGCGCGGGGCGGGCTCAGGAGGCGGCCGATTCGATCGGGTCCGGTGCCCGGGGGGCTGAGAACGCGGTGGTCGCCACCGAGGCCGATCTGGTGATCGTCGCGGTGCCGTACGACGGGCACAAGGCGCTGCTGGAGTCGCTGCGTACCGAGCTGGCCGGCAAGATCGTGGTCGACTGCGTCAATCCGCTGGGGTTCGACAAGCAGGGCGCCTACGCGCTGCCCGTCGAGGAGGGGAGTGCCGCCCAGCAGGCCGCGGCGGTGCTGCCGGACAGCCGGGTGGTGGCGGCGTTCCACCATGTGTCGGCCGTGGTGCTGATGGATCCGGCGGTGGAAAAGGTCGATCTGGACGTTCTGGTGCTCGGTGACGACCGCGAGGCCACCGATACGGTGCAGGCGCTCGCGGCGGTCATCCCCGGGGTGCGCGGTGTCTACGGCGGCCGGCTGCGCAACGCCTTCCAGGTCGAGGCGCTGACGGCGAACCTGATCTCCATTAACCGCCGTTACAAGGCCCACGCCGGGGTGCGCGTCACCGACGTGTGACCGCCGTCATGGGGACGGCGTCACCGACGTCTGACCGCCGTAGGAACAGCGGTCAGGGGAGCCAGCCCGCGTCTTCGGCGATGCGGATGGCGTCGATCTTGTTGCGGGCGCCCGTCTTCGTGATCGCCCCCGTGAGGTAGTTGCGGACCGTGCCCGCCGACAGGTGGAGGCGTGCGGCGATCTCCTCGGCCGACGCGCCCCGGGCGGCCTCCTTCAGCACGGTGGTCTCCCGCTGGGTGAGGGGGCTCTCGCCGTACTCCATCGCCGAGGCCACCAGCTCCGCGTCCAGCACCCGGAGCCCGGCGGCGGTGCGTCTGATGGCGTCGGCGAGGCGGTCGCCGGGCGCGTCCTTGACCAGGAACGCCTCGATGCCCGCCGCGAGCGCCCGGCGTACCTGGCCGGGCCGGCCCATCGCCGTGAGGACCAGGATGCGGCACGACGGGAGGCGTTCGCGTAGCTCGGCGGCGGCGGTGATGCCGTCGATCACCGGCAGGTCGATGTCCACTATCGCCACGTCGGGGCGGGTCTTCAGCGCGGCGGGTACGATCTCGTCGCCGCGCGTCACCTCCGCCGCCACCTCGATGTCCGGCTCCAGGCGGAGCAGGGCCGTGAGGGCCGCCCTGATCATGTGCATGTCCTCGGCCAGCAGCACCCGGATCACGCGGGCACCTCCATCGTCAGGCGGAACCCGCCGGTGCCGGTCGCGGCGGCGGTGGCCGTCCCGCCCGCCTGGGCGGCCCGCTCCGCCAGCCCCGTCAGCCCGCCGCCGCCTCCGTGAGGCGAACGGCCATCAGGGTCGTCGCCACCGAGATCAAGGACGCCGTCGTTGACCACTTCGAGCCGGAGCCGGCCCTCCCTCAGGGATGTGCTGATCGTGCAGGTGGTGGCACGGCTATGACGCAGGACGTTGGTGACCGCCTCCCGCACGCCCCACGCCAACGCCGCCTCCGACTGCCGGGGCAGCACCGCATCGACGAGGTGCGCCTGACAACCAACCCCCGACGACTCCAGCAGCGCCACCCCCCGATCCACCTCGCTCACCAGCGACAACTCCCGATACCCCCGCGCCACCTGCCGTACATCCTGAGCCGCCTCCCTGGCCACCTGCACCAGCTCACCCACCTCGCCGCGCGCCGCGGCGGGGTCGCGGTCCATCAGGCGGCCGGCCAGGTCGCCCTTGAGGGCGATCGCCGTCAGGCTGCGGCCGAGCCCGTCGTGCAGGTCGCGGGAGATGCGCAGGCGCTCCTTGAGTACGGCGGCCTCGGCGAGCTCCGCCCTGGCCTGTTCGAGGTCGACGGTCACGCCGACGAATCGGACCATGGCGTAGATCATCGCGCCGGTCGTGGCCACGGAAAGGCCGTAGAAGAGGGCGACGACCGGGTTGGCGCTGACGGACAAGATCGTGCCGCCCTCCCACAGCGTCATCGCGGCGACCAGCGGACCGCTCCAGCGCAGCGGCAGGAAGACCAGCAGGGTCCCGGCCAGCATCGGCGCCGACACGGCCGACCAGCCGGACGGGAGCAGGTAGTCCGGCGCGTACGTGGCGACCGCCTGCAGCACCAGCGTGAGCGGGAACAGGGGTGGCCGCTCGCCCCGCAACCCCGCCCGCATGTTCAGGTAATGGGTCACGACGACGCCGATCACGGCCGCGCTCGCCACGAACCCGTTGCGCGGGCCGCTGGTGAAGTAGATGAGCCCGATGAGCGAGTACGCGACCGAGACGGTCGTGATCAGGACACGGGCGAGCCGCTGCGCGGAGGAGGAGTTCATGTCCGGCCCATTATGACCGCCGGGGCTCCCACCGGAACCAGAGCCGGATCGCCACGACGCCGACCACCGCCCACACGGCCAGGTTCAGGGCGGGCAGTGCCACCTCGCCGGTCCGGATGGCGTGCACCACGGCGGAGGTGGGCAGCAGGTCGAGTGTGGAGCCCACCCAGGCAGGGAGGACGTCGCGGATCGGCCCCATCACGCCGGTGGCGATCGCGGCCAGCAGGAAGACGGGCATCGTGGCGGCGGCGGCCAGTTCGGTGCGTGGGATCACGGCGGTGTAGGCGACGCCGAGCGTGGCCAGGACGACGGAGCCCGCGACGACGGCGCCCGCGAAGACCAGCGGGTTCGCCGGGAACGGCACGTCGGCGAGCAGGCGCACCGCCACCGTGCAGACCGCGATCAGGATCATGGTCTGTGTGGCGGTGCTGGCGATCTGGCCGGTGAGGATCTGCCCGTCGGTCAGGCCGGTGGCGCGCAGCCGCTTGAGCACCAGTTGGTCGCGGCGGGCCGTCAGCGCCACGGCGACGTTCATGAACGCGGTGATCGACAGCAGGATCGAGGTCGTGCCCTGGGACAACTGGGTGGCGGCGGTCACCCCGTCGGCCGTCACGTGCCGCATGAGCGTCGGCAGGCCGACGCTCAGCCCCACGGGCGTGATCACCGAGGCGAACAGCATGGCCCGGTCCCGCCAGAACAGCCTGGTACCGAGCCGGTAGGTGGCGGCGTAGCTCATCGGTGGCTCCCGGACATGTCGAGGAAGAGGTCTTCGAGGGTGGCGGTGCGGACCTCCAGGCCCGCCAGCCGCAGGCCGCGTTCGGCCGCCCAGCTCAGCAGCGTCTGCGCGGCCAGGTCGGGGTCGGCCGCCCGGCACACGGCCGTCTCGCCCTCCAGGGTCACCGGGAGCGGCAGGTCAGCCGGTGAAGTCCCCGGAGGCAGCCGGAACGCCACCCGCCCGCTCCGCGCGGCGAGCGTCTCCGCCATCCCGCCGGACGCGACGATCTCGCCCGCGTCCATGATGGCCATCGAGGCGGCCAGCCGCTGCGCCTCGTCCAGGTAGTGGGTGGTCAGCAGGATCGTGGTGCCCTGCCCGGCCAGCTCGCGTACGACGTCCCAGGTGTTCCTGCGGGCCTCGGGATCCATCCCGGTGGTCGGCTCGTCCAGGAACAGGACGTCGGGACGGCCCAGCAGGGCCAGCGCCAGGTCGAGCCGCCGCTTCTCGCCGCCGGAGAGCTGGCGCACCCGGGTGGCCGCCTTCGGCAGCAGGCCCGCCAGCTCCAGCGCCTCGTCGCGGGGGCGTGGCGCGGCGGTGAAGTCACGCCAGGTGTCGACGGTCTGCGCGACGGTCAGGTCCTGGAAGAACCCGGCCTCCTGCAGCATGATGCCGGTGCGCCGCCTGACGGCCGCCCGGTCCCGGGCCGGGTCGAGGCCGAGCACCCGGCAGGTGCCCCCGTCCGGCTGCTGGAACCCGGCCAGCAGCTCGATCGTCGTGGTCTTGCCCGCGCCGTTCCTGCCCAGGAGCGCGAAGATCTCCCCGTCGGCCACCTCGAACGAGATGCCCTTCACCGCCGCGAAGTCCCCGTAGCTCTTCCTGAGGTCTTCCACCCGAATCGCTGTCATGCCTACGACTATTTCGGGATATGTGGATGGGCCCCAGTGAAGAATTCACGACTTCCGTGAGAGCTTCAGCAGCGCGTCGGTCACCCCCTCGGGATCGACGACCTGCTGAAGGTGCTCGCCCGGGGTCCGCATCACGGGCCAGCCCCGCCCACGCGCCTCCTCGGCCACCTTGTCGTAGGGCGGGCCGTACCAGAGGCAGGCGCACCTGACGTCGTCCCATCCGGCGGGGACGGGAATGGGCTCGGTGTAGTAGCCGAGGGGCAGGCGCGGCTGTTCCTCGACCACCACGGCGCGAGCCCGCGGGTCGGGCAGCATGGCGGCCACGTCGTCGTCGCTCCACCAGTCGGTCCAGCGCGGCAGCACGCCGTCCGCGTCCGCCAGATCACGCAGGAACGGCAGGAACTCCTCCTGAGCCGCCCGCACCAGCCCGGCACGGGGCGGCAGATGCGCGTCGGCGAACACGCACGACACCACCCGATCGCCCAGCCCCTCCTTGATCACCGGCACGAAGAGCCCCGCGTTGCTGTGCGGGATCAGCACGATCGGCGTCTCAGGCGCGGCCGCGCGCACCGCCTCCACCACCCGCGGCCAGTACGGAGATCCGCGCCGCGCCACCTCGGTCAGGTCGGGCACCACGGCGGCATATCCCCGGCGCCCCAGAGCCCGGGCCACCGGCGTCCAGGTCGAAGGCCCCACCGACGGGCTGTGCACGAGCACGAACGTCACGTTCATACCTCTACTCTCCCGCAGGCGGCGCCCCGGCCACCCCGTTGTCAGCTATCGGCGGAGGCGGAGGCGGAGACGGGCTCAGACGATCAGCGTGTGGCGGGCGGCGGGCTCGCGGACGCCCTCATAGGAGCGCCAGGCCCGCGCCAGGGCGGCGACCGCCTGCGACAGCTCCTCCTCGGGGAACAGGAAGTGCAGCCGCATGTACTCGGCGTGCCCCCCGAGCGGGTCGAACGAGCGCCCCGGCGGCACCGCGACCCCGTGCCTGAGCGCCACCTGGGCGAAGGAGTCGGCCTCGCCGCGCGGCAGCCGTACCCAGATCGTCTGGCCGCCGAGGGCGGGCTCGAACTCCCACGAGGGCAGGTGTTCGCGCAGCTCGGCGCAGAGGTGGTCGTGACGCGCCCGCAGCGTCCGTACGCGTGCCCGCCTGATCTCGTCGAGCCGCCCGAGCAGTGTGGCGGCGGCGAACTGCCCGAGAGCCTCACCCCCCAGATCGTGTACGGCCCGCAGCCGGGCCAGCCGCGACACCAGCGGCGCGGCCGCCCGGATCCAGCCCACCCGCAGCCCACCCCAGACCAGCTTGCTCAGCGAGGCGATCGTGATCACCTGCTCGGCGGAGCAGTAGGCGGCCAGCGGCGGCGGGGTCACGCCCGAGAAGCAGAGCTCGGCGCAGACCTCGTCGTCGATCACCGGCACGTCGTGCTCGGCGGCGAGCTCGGCCAGGCGCCTCCGGTCGGCCGACTCCATGATCGAACCGCTCGGGTTGCTGGCGGTCGGCACGGCGTACACGAGGGCCGGCCGTTCGCGCATCGCCTCGGCCGGGACCGGGTCCAGCGCCACCGGCCGGACGGCCGCGGCGGCGTGCCGGAACACCTCCAGCGCGCCCGGGTACGTCGGCGACCCGGTCAGCACGGTGTCGCCCGGCGACACCAGCAGCCCGGCCAGCAGCGTCAGCGCCTGCTGCGCGCCGTTCGTCACCAGGATCTCCCCGGCGGTGGTGGGCACGCCGCGCCGGCGGTAGTAGGCGGCGATGGCCTCGCGCAGGACGGGGCTGCCGGCCGGTTGGTAGCCCAGGTCGCGCAGGCCGACGAGGCGGGTGGCCGCCTCCTGGTACGCCTCGACCAGCTCGTACGGTGGGACGTCGGGGGCTGCGCAGGTCAGCAGTTGGACGCCGTCCGGGGGATGGAGGATGTGCATGAGCAGCGGGTTCGCGACGACGCTGTCCGTGGAACGGGTGGAAGGCAGGTCGCAGTGCGCGACGCGGGTGCCGCTGCCCTGGCGGCGCACCACCCGGCCCTCCTGCTGGAGCAGGTCGTAGGCGGCGACCACGGTGCCCCGGCCGACCGCCAGCCGCCTGGCCAGCACCCGGTCGGGCGGCAACTGCACGCCGGGCGGCAGCACGCCGTCGTCGATGAGCGCCCGCAGACGGCCGGTGAGCAGCAGGTAGAGGGGCCCGCGCCCGGACGCCCAGCGGCCCAGCAGATCGACGAGATCATCGAGATTGGCCCCATTCATGGACCAATTCTCCACCATTGGATCTGACAACGAGCCAGATTCCGGTACATCCTGAGTGACATGAGCGAACTGCACCCCGAGACCCGAGCCGTGCATCTGCCCCAGCCGTCCATCGAGGGCAGCCGTCCGATCACCATGCCCATCTACCAGACGTCCGGTTTCGTCTTCGACGACCCGGCGGTGATGGCCGACGCGATGGGCCGCCCCGACGGCCCGTTCGTCTACGGGCGCTACACCAACCCCACCGTCCGCTCGCTGGAACTGGCCGTCTCCGGCCTCGAAGGCGGAGTCGCCGCCATGGCCACCGGCTCCGGCATGGGCGCGATCAACACCGTCCTGCTCGGCCTGCTCAAGCCGGGCGGCCATCTGATCGCCCAGAAGGCCCTGTACGGCGGGACGGCCTCGATGATCAACGACCTGGTCGGCAGGTT
Organism: Nonomuraea sp. NEAU-A123; assembly: GCF_018603905.1. Taxonomy (GTDB): domain Bacteria; phylum Actinomycetota; class Actinomycetes; order Streptosporangiales; family Streptosporangiaceae; genus Nonomuraea. The sequence continues at coordinate 540,431 of NZ_JAHFZZ010000007.1, read as the reverse complement.
CGGCGTCGAGGTCACCTACGTGCCCGAGGACGACCCCGCCGCCCTGCGCGCCGCCGTGCGCCCCGAGACCAAGCTCGTCTACCTGGAGACCATCGCCAATCCGATCGCCCAGGTCGCCGACCTGCCCGGGATGTGCGCCGTCGCCCGGGAGCTCGGCATCGTGTCGGTCGTGGACAACACCTTCGCCACGCCCATGCTGTGCCGTCCCCTCGAACACGGCGCCGACATCGTCGTCCACTCCACGACCAAGTACCTGTCCGGGCACACGGACGTGGTGGGCGGCATCGCGGTGTTCGCCTCCGACGAGCTGTACAAGAAGGTGTGGCACTTCTCGACCGCGCTGGGCGCCTCGGCGGACCCGTTCGCCGCGTGGCTCACGCTGCGCGGCATCCAGACGCTGGCGCTGCGCATGGAACGCCACTGCGCCAACACCCGCCTGCTCGCCACCCGGCTCGCCGAGCATCCGGCGGTCGCCGCCGTGCACTGGCCGGGACTGCCCTCGCACCCGTCGTACGAGCTCGCGGCCAAGCTGCTGCCCGACTTCGGCGGCGTGTTCAGCTTCGACCTGGCCGGTGGCCGCGCCGCGGGGGAGAAGTTCATGAGCTCGATCCGGCTGGCGCTGCTGGCTCCCTCGCTGGGCGGTGTCGAGACGCTCGTCATGCACCCGGCGACCACGTCGCACCGCGGGCTCAGTGCCGAGGAGCTGGCCAGGCACGGGATCGGCGAGGGCACCGTACGCATTGCCGTGGGCATCGAGCACCCCGAGGACCTGTGGGCGGACATCTCGCAGGCGTTGACATAGTACTTAGGCATTTAGGAAAATGCCTAAGTACCTTGGAAGGAGATCTTGATGACGGTGACGTACGAGGACGTGGCGAGCGCGGCCGAGCGGATCGGCGGGCACGTGCTGCGTACGCCGGTGCTCGAGGTCTCTCCGGGGCTGTTCTTCAAGCTGGAGCAGTTGCAGCACTCGGGGTCGTTCAAGGTGCGAGGGGCGTTCAACCGCATCCTGTCGGCCGGTGAGCTGCCGCCGAGCGGGGTGATCGCGGCCAGCGGCGGCAACCACGGACTCGCCGTCGCCTACGCCGCGAAGGCGCTGGGCGTCCGGGCGGAGATCTTCGTGCCGGAGGTGAGCAGCCCGGTGAAGGTGGCGGGGCTGCGGGCGCTGGGCGCGGAGATCAACCAGATCGGGGCCATCTACTCGGAGGCGGCGGAGGCGGCGGGCAAGCGGACGGCGGAGACCGGGGCCCTTCAGGTGCACGCCTACGACCAGCCGGAGGTCGTGGCGGGACAGGGGACCACGGGGCTGGAGTTGATGGCGCAGACGGGCGGCGTGGACACGGTGGTGGTGGCCGTCGGAGGCGGCGGCTTGGCCTCGGGCATCACGGTGGGCGCCGGAACCACCGGCGGGAGTGGGCCGCGGATCGTCGCCGTCGAACCCCTGCTGTGCCCGACCCTGCATGAGGCGCTGCGGGCGGGCCACCCGGTGCCGGTGCAGGTGAGCGGCGTGGGAGCGGACGCGCTGGGCGCCAGCCGACTGGGCGGCATCGCGTACGACATCCTGTCCCGGGCGGACGTCCAGAGCGTGCTGGTGACCGACGACGCGATCGAGGCCGCCCGCCGCACCCTCTGGACGGACCACCGGGTGGTCACCGAACACGCGGGCGCGGCCGCCTACGCCGCGCTGCTGTCGGGGGCGTACGTCCCGGCGGACGGCGAGCGGGTCGCGGTGGTGGTGTGCGGCTCGAACACCGATCCCGCCACACTGGCCTGACCCGCCGATCCGGGTGCCCGGCACGCCGGGCACCCGGACATAGGGCTTAGTACTGCGTCGCGTCGTGTACGTCGAGCAGCGGCTCCTTGACGCCGTCGCCCGAGTCGTCGGTCCAGTTGGAGTTGCCGGTGGAGATCAGCTTGGTCCGCACGGCCAGGGCCCCGGCCCGGGTCGTCGGCTTGCGGGTGCCCGATGTGAGGATGCCCGCCGCGCCCGCCACGTGCGGACTGGCCATCGAGGTGCCGCTGATCGTGTTGTAGGCGCCGCCCATCCACGTCGAGTAGATGCAGGTGCCGGGTGCGGTGATCTCGATCGTCGCGCCGAAGTTCGAGTAGAACGCCGAGGTGTCGTCCTGGTCGGTCTCGGTGCGGCACGACAGCGTGCTGCCGCCGAGGCCGCCGGCCAGCCCGTCGTTGTCGGTCAGCGCCGAGACGGTGACCACGTCAGCGTGGTTGGCCGGGAAGAACGTCGAGGCGTTCGCGTGGTTGTTGCCCGCCGCGACGACGACCACGATGCCGGCGTTGGTGGCGTTCGTGATCGCGGTGCTGATCGCGCTGCTCGTACATCCGGCGCAGCCGAGGCTCAGGTTGATGACCTCGATGGTGGAGGCGCGGGCCACGACCCAGTTGAGCCCGGCGGCGATGCCCGCCAGGGTGCCCGAGCCGGCCGAGTTGAGCACCTTCACGCCGTGGATACGGGCGCCCGGAGCCACGCCGACGGAGCCGATCGTGTTGTCACGCGCGCCGATGATGCCCGCGACGTGCGAGCCGTGGCCGTTGTCGTCGGTGCCCGAATTGTTGACGCAGACGCCGGTCACGCAGTTGGCGCGCGCCACCACGTTCAGGTCGGGATGGGTGTAGTCCACCCCGGTGTCCACGACGGCCACGTCCGTGTTGATCTGCACGTCGTCCACGCCGTCGATGTCCAGGTTCGGGTTGGACGGGCCGAAGATCCGCCGGACGCCCGTCGGGACCGTCTGCGCGAACGCCGTGACGACGGCGTCCTTTTCGACGGTGAGCACGTTCGGGGTCTGCCTGAGCTTCTCGGCGGCGTCCGCGGTCAGAGTGGCGGTGTAGCCCTTGAACGCGGACTCGTAGACGCCGATCAGGTGGCCGCCGTACTGGCTGACCTGCTCCTCGGCGGCGCTCGTGGCGGCGCGGATGTTGGGGTTGAGCTGGACGATGTACGTGCTGGTCTCCGGCGCCGCGGCCGCGACGGGGAGGGGCGCGGCCGACAGAGCCAGCGCGCCGACGAGTGATGCGAGCATCAGGGTGCGTGGTCGCATGACAGGTGTGAGCCCTTCCTGGGTATTGGACGGGGATCACTGAAACATGAGACAGAATCGGGCTCGCGGCCATACGTGGAGCACACGTATTGCGACTACGTAGTGCGACCTACGGCGTGCCGATGTTGAGCTGCCTGCGCGAGGTGAGACCCAGCTTGCGCAGCGCGTTGGCGATGTGCACCTCGACCGTGCGCGGCGACAGGAACAGGCTCTCGGCGATCTCCTTATTGGTGAGGCCGTCGGCGGCCAGCCTGGCCACCTCCTCCTCCCGTGGTGACAGCGTGCCCTGGGGTTCGGCCGGGCCGGCGATCCTGCGGCGTAGCCGGCGACCCGCCGCCGGGGTGATCGTCTCTGAGACGGCCTGCCGGGCCAGGGGCTGGCGCAGGCCGTACCTGCCGGGCGTCCACTCGCGCAGCAGGCCGCACCGCACCGCCTCGGACAGGCCGCGCTCGCCCTGCTCGGGGGGTACGCCCGCGACGCCCGTCAGCACGTCCTCGCACACCGGATGCTCGACCTGTGAGGCCGCCTGCACGATGTGGCGCGCCGCGCGCGGCAGCGCGGCCAGTTTCACCAGCACGGCGTCGCGCAGCGCGGGCGGCGTGCCCGGCTCCTGGCCGTCGGCCAGCATGCGGGTCAGCTCCTCCACGGCGCGTGGTACGCCCCCGGTGAGCGGCCACAGGTCGGCCGAGCCCGGCAGCAGGTGCTTGACCAGCAGCGCGGTCTCCTCGGCGGTGAGCGGGCCGAGGGCGATCTCGGCGTGGTCGATGCGCGGCGGCAGGTGCCCGAGCAGCTCGGTCACGGGATGGCGCAGATCCTCCGCGCGGTAGGTGACGACCAGGTTGACCCCGTCCGGCAGGCAGCGAGCCAGGAACGCCAGCAACTCCCTCGTGCCCGGATCGACCCAGTGCACGTCCTCGACCGCCAGGGTGATCGGCCGCAGCGCGCCCAGGAGCGACAGCACCGCCCTGAACAGCCGGTGCCGTTCCACCATCGCGTCCTGGAGTGGGGGAGGGGTGGGCGGCAGCAGGTGGCCGCACTCCGGCAGGAACGGGCGTAACGCCCCGGTGATCGGGTTGAGGTCGCGCATGGGCCGGACGTCACGCAACGCCTCCACGACCGGCCCGTACGGGAACCGCATGGGGTGGCAGCTCCCGACGAGCATCGGGTGGCCGGTGAGTTCGTGCAGCAGCCGGGTCTTGCCGACCCCCGCCTCGCCCTCGATCAGGAGCACGAGAGGGGGACGGCTCAGGGCGTCTGCCAGCCGCCGGAGTTCGCGCTCTCGTCCCACGAAAGGCATGACGCACCCCAGTCGGCCCGACTATAAGCTGTTGATAAAGTTTTCACCAAATGTCGGGATGTGTCCAGGCTCACCCGTACGTGTGGCCGGCTTCCGGGAAGGCCCCCGAGATCACGTCGGCCGCGTAGGCGCGGACGGCGCGGTCCATCTCCGTGGCCAGATCCGCGTACTGCTTGACGAACCTGGCCGGGCGCTGGGTGAGCCCCATGAGGTCCTGCCACACCAGCACCTGCGCGTCCGTGGCCGGACCCGCGCCGATGCCGATCGTCGGGATGGCGATCGAGGCGGTCACCCGTTCGGCCAGCTCGGCGGGCACGCATTCGAGCACCACCGAGAAGGCGCCCGCCCGTTCGAGGTCCTTGGCGTCCGACATGAGCTCGTCGCCCGACTGCCCGCGGCCCTGGACGCGGTAGCCGCCGAGGACGTTCACCGACTGCGGGGTGAGGCCGAGGTGGGCCATGACCGGGATGCCCGCCGAGACCAGCAGCTCGACCTGCGGCAGGACGCGGCGGCCGCCCTCCAGCTTGACCGCGTGCGCGCCCGCCTCCTTCATGAAGCGCGCCGCCGACTCCAGCGCCTGCTGGGGTGAGCCCTGGTAGGAGCCGAACGGCAGGTCGGCGACCACGAGGGCGCGCGCCGAGCCGCGGACGACGGCAGCCGTCAGCGGCAGCAGGTCGTCGACCGTGACGGGCAGCGTGGAGTCGTAGCCGTAGACGACCATCGCCGCCGAGTCGCCGACCAGTAGGACCGGGATGCCCGCCTGGTCGAACACCCGGGCGGTCATCGCGTCGTAGGCGGTGATCATCGGCCACCGCTCTCCGCGCTCCTTGGCCGCGATCAGGTCGCGGACGGTGACCCTGCGCCCGGCGGCACCGCCGTACAGCGTGGTGGAAGAGGACATGAGAAACCCTCCGGTGAAGTCTCGAGGCGCCCCAGTGGCGTACCCGGACCCTCTCGATGATGGCACGCGCGGTAAACCGGTGGCGGAACTGTCGGTGCCGCTTGCCACAATGGATCCGGAGGTAAGTAACCAACATGGCACTCGACCCTTACAAAAAGCTGTTCCGGCTCCCCGGCGTGCGGACGTTACTCCTGGTGGGCCTGATCGCCCGCATCCCGACCACCGCGACGGGGATGGCGTTGACGTTGCACGTCGTCAACGGCCTGGAGCTCGGCTTCGGAAGGGCGGGGCTGGTCACCATGGCCAGCACGGTCGGCATGGCCATCGGGTCGCCGCTGACGGGCAGGTTCGTCGACAAGCACGGCCTGCGGCCGGTCCTGATCGTCACCACCTGCGCGCAGGCGGCGTTCTGGGCGAGCGCGTGGGCGCTGCCCTATGTGGCGCTGGTCGTGGCGGCGGTGGTGGCGGGGCTGCTGGTGTTGCCGGTGTTCAGCGTGATCAGGCAGTGCCTGGCGGCCATGGTGCCGGTCGAGCACCGCAGGGCCGGTTTCTCGCTCGACTCGATGCTGGTCGAGCTCTCCTACATGGTCGGCCCGGCGCTGGCCGTGGCCGGGATGACGACGCTCGGCAGCGGGCCGACGCTGGCGATCATCGCGGTCGGCCTGACCGGCTCGGGCGTGGCGCTGGTCGTGCTCAATCCACCGACCCGGTCGGCCGAGGAGCTGCGGGCGCCCGCGGCGAGGGTGCCGCGGCGGCGGTGGCTCACGCCCGCCTTCGTCGCGCTGCTGGGCACGGTGGCCTCGGCCACGTTCGTGCTCACCGCGACCGAGCTCGCCCTGGTCGGCACCATGGAGCACACCGGGCAGACCGCCTGGATCGGGGTCGCGGTCGGCATCTGGTGCGTTTACTCGCTGGTGGGCGGCTTCGTGTACGGTGGGCTGTCGCGCGGCGTCTCGCCCCTGGCCCTCATCGCGGGCATGGGCCTGCTGACCACGCTGGCCTCGCTGGCCGGTGGCGACTGGCGCTGGCTCATGCTGGCCCTGCTGCCCGCCGGCGTGCTCTGTGCCCCTTCGCTGTCCTCCACCGTCGACACCGTCAGCCGTTGGGTGCCCGCGGGCGCCAGGGGCGAGGCGATGGGCTTCCACGGCACCGCCCTGCTGGTCGGCGGCGCGATCTCCGCGCCGATCGCCGGGGCGATCATCGACGCGCACGGACCCGCCTGGGCGTTCGTGGTGGCCGGGCTCGCGGGCGTGGCGATGGTCCTGGTCGCGCTGCCGTTCTGGCGGCGGCGGCCCCAGCCGGCGGAGCAGGAGCCGGTCGCGCCGACGGAGACAGTCGTCGCCACGAGTTAACCCTTACGAAACGAAACCGTTGCGTATCGGAATAAGCTTGCGATACGGTAGCGTTGCGAAACTCGGTCGTATCGAAATTAAGGTGCTTTCATGGAAGCGAACACGGGACATCCACGCCGATGGGGCATCCTCGGCGTGCTGGTGTTCAGCCTGCTGGCCGTCGTGCTCGACAACACGATCCTCAACGTGGCGATGAAGACCATCGCCGATCCCATCCTGGGTCTGGGCGCGACGCAGAGCGAGCTGGAATGGGCGATCAACTCCTACACACTGGTGTTCGCCGGGTTGCTGTTCACCTTCGGCGTGATCGGTGACCGCACGGGCCGCAAGCGGATGCTGTTCATCGGCATGTTGATGTTCGGCCTGGCCTCGCTGGCCAGTGCCTACGCCCAGGATCCGATGCAGCTGATCTTCGCCAGGGCGGCGATGGGCATCGGCGGCGCGGCCATCATGCCCGCGACCTTGGCCATCATCTCCAACGTCTTCCCGCCGAGTGAGCGTGGCAAGGCCATCGGGGTCTGGGCCGGCGGCGTCGGTTTGGCGGTGGCGATCGGCCCGATCACCGGCGGTCTGCTGATCGAGCACTTCTGGTGGGGCTCGGTCTTCCTGATCAACGTGCCGATCGTGATCATCAGCATGATCCTCATCGGCACGATCGTGCCGGAGTCGCGTGACCCCAAGCCGTCGAAGCTCGACCCGATCGGCGTGCTGTTGTCCATCATCGGCCTGGTCGCCATCGTCTACGGCATCATCCGCGGCGGCGAGCTGGCCACCGTGGCCTCCGCCGAGGTGCTCACGCCCACGCTGTTCGGCGTGGCGGTGCTCGCGGCCTTCGTCTGGTGGGAGCGGCGTACCGACCACCCCGCCTTCGACGTGCGTAACTTCAGCAACGTCCGGTTCTCCTCGGCCATCGGCATGATGGGCATCGTCTTCTTCGCGATGATGGGCGGGATGTTCTTCCTGACCTTCTACATGCAGATCGTGCTGGGCTTCAGCCCGATCCAGGCAGGCGCGCTGATGATCCCGTTCGCCGCGGCGCAGCTCATCTTCGCGCCGCTCAGCCAGCGGGTGAACCAGCGGTTCGGGGCCAAGCTCTCCTCCGTGGTCAGCATGCTGGTGGTCACCTTGGCGCTCACCAGCTACGCGTTCCTGGACCAGAACACTCCGATCGTGATCATCGAGATCATCTTCTTCGTCCAGGGCGCCGCGATGGCCAACATCATGCCGCCGGCGACCACCGCCATCATGGAGGCGCTGCCCAGGGAGAAGGCCGGTGTCGGCTCGGCCATGAGCAACACCGTCCGCCAGATCGCCGGCGCGCTCGGCGTGGCCGTGCTCGGCTCGGTGTTGTCCTCCAGCTACCGGGGCGAGATCGCGCCCGCCCTGTCCGGTCTCCCGGCCGGCGCCCAGCACGCCGCCGGTGAGTCGATCATGGCGACGGTCGGCGCCGCGCACGCACTCGGCGAGCGGGGGCAGGCACTGCTCCAGCCCGCTTACAACGCCTTCCTCCACGGCATGCACATCACGGCCCTGGTCTCCGCGGTGATCGCGCTGCTGGGCGTGCTGGTGGTGCTGAAGTGGATGCCGGGCAAGGCACGCCCGGTGCAGCAGGCGGAAAAGAAAGAACCAGCGGTAGTGTGAGGCCGCGATGACGATCCAGGAATCCACGACGGCCCGTCCGGCGGGCCGTCCGCGCAGCGAAAAAGCCGAGAAGGCGATCATCGAGACGACACTCGACCTGATCGCCGAGGGCATGGGCGTGTCGGAGCTGACCATCGAGGCGATCGCGTCGAGGGCGGGCGTCGGCAAGACGACCATCTACCGGCGCTGGTCCAACAAGGAGGACCTGGTCGTCGACGCGCTGGCCACGCTCAAAGCGCCGCTGCCGGCGCTGGCCGGAGAGTCGGTGCGCGACGACCTGATCGTCCTGCTCGACGCGATGCGCAGCGAGGCGGGCCAGTCCCGCTCCCGGTGCGTGATGAACATCGCGATGAGCGAGGCCGATCGCTATCCGCGGCTGATGGAACGCTTCATGAAGCGCGCCGTCGAGCCGCGCAAGCTGGCCATGCGGGGCACGCTGGAGCGAGGCATCGCCTCGGGCGAACTGCGGCCGGACCTCGACATCGATCTGGCGATGGCGATGCTGTCCGGGACCATGATGCACAACACCAAGTGGGGACCCCCCGGCGATCTGCCCCTCGACCTGGCCGAACGGATCGTCGACGCGGTCATGGCGGGGATAGCGCCCCACAGTTGAGACGCGGATGGCCGGGAGATTCTCCCGGCCATTTCGATCTTGACTCTAGGCAGAACATGAGTGGTGTTCTAGCGTCGCGGCCATGCCCCCCATGCGCAGGTTCGCCACCGTCGTCGCCCTGAGCTCGTCCCTGCTGCTCCTGCTCGCCGCCCCCGCGCTGGCGCACGAGGAGCGGCCGATCACGCTGCCCGACGGTTCGGGCACCTTACCCGTCTTACGCAGGGCGGAGCCCGATCTGCTGGTCTGCAAAACAGACGCGGACGACTTCGCCCGAAGAATCGCAGCCTTCCCGGACCCCCTCAAGCAGCGCAACCTCTCCCTTTTCGCGAAATGTCAGCAAAAGGGGGTGAGGGATCTGCAGGAGGCCGTCGACAAGGTCGACCGGCCGGGCATGACCATCGCCCTGCTCCCCGGCCTCTACCAGGAAGAGCCCAGCCAGGCCGCCCCGACCGGCGACTGCGCCCACCTCCCGGCCCGCTGGTCCACCTGGGGCTACCAGATCCTCTCCTTCGAACAGCAGCAACGCTGCCCGCACAACCAGAACCTGGTCGCCATCCTCGGCAAGAAGAACCTCCAGATCGAGGGCACCGGAGCGTCTCCCCTCGACGTGATCGTCGACGCCCAGTACCGCAAGCTGAACGCCATCCGCGCCGACCGCACCAACGGCGTCTACTTCAGGAACCTCACCGCCCAGCGCACGACGTTCAACTCCCTGTACATCCTGGAGACCGACGGCTTCGTCATCGACCAGGTGCTCACCCGCTGGAACGACGAGTACGGCTTCCTGACCTTCGCCAGCGACCACGGCCTCTACACCGACTGCGAGGCGTACGGCAACGGCGACGGCGGCCTCTATCCCGGCAGCGCGTCCAACATCAACGACGGCCGGGGGCACGAGGTCCCGCGCTACGCCATCGAGATCCGCCGCTGCAAGAGTCACGACAACGCGCTCGGCTACTCGGGCACCGCGGGCGACTCGATGTGGGTGCACGACAACGAGTTCTACGACAACATGGTCGGCGCCACGATGGACAGCCTCTGGCCCAGCCACCCCGGCCTGCCGCAGAACCACGCCAAGTTCGAGCACAACCAGATCCACGACAACAACAAGGACTACTACGAGTACACGCGCGACGGCACCTGCGCCAAGCCGCCGGCGCAGCGCGGCTACGAGCAGGGCGTGGTCTGCTCCCAGACGGGCGCCCCGCCGGGCACCGGCGTCCTGGTCGCGGGCGGCAACTACAACGTCTTCCGGAACAACCAGATCTGGGGCCACAACCGCGCGGCCTTCGGGCTCTTCGGCGTCCCCGCGTTCATCAGGGGCGAGAACGACCTGGCCAAGCAGGCCGACACGTCCAACTACAACCGCTACGAGGGCAATGTCTTCGGGGTGAGCCCCACCGGCGAGCGGCGGCCCAACGCCTTGGACGTCTGGTGGGACGGTCAGGGGACCGGCAACTGCTGGCAGGCCGACGTGGGCAGGTCCTCGCCGGCGATGCTGCCGGTCTGCGCGGCCCAGGCGCCCGAATTATCCGGTGGCTCCAGCCGCTGGCTGGCCGAGCCCGTGAAGCTCACCAAGCTCTATCTGTGCGCCGACTACAGCGCCGCGCAGGCGCGGCTGCCCGCGGGCTGCGACTGGTTCGGCGCAAGTGGCTTCGGCAAGGTGGAGACCCAGCTCGCCCTGGGCGGCTCGGTGGTGCTCGGGCTGATCGCGGCCCTGTTCTGCCGGCGGGCCGGCCAGGCCGTACGGCTGCGCAAGGGCGATCCGTCGAGCAACGGCGTGGCCCCGGCGGTGGCCGCGCGCAGCGAGTACCGGCAGCGGCTGATCGTGGCCGGGAGCCTGTGCGGGTTCGTGGGGCTGGCGCTCGACGTGGTCGCCGCCGCCGCCGAGAGCACGCTGCTGGCGGCGCTCGCGTTGCTGCTCATGGCTGCCTGGTGGCTCTGCCTCGGTGCGGCGCTGCGGCGCGGGCGGCCGGTTTTCGGCTGGTTCACGATCGTGCTGGGGTTGCTGGCCGGGGTGGATGCGTTCGACCGGGTGGTCTACCTGATCCCGGTGATCCCGCTGGGGCCCGGCTGGAGTCGCGGGCTGCTCACCGGGATCTGGGTGCTGTGCGCGGTGGTCGTCCTCGCGCCCCGGCGTCGCCGTACGGTGGATGAGACGCCCGCCCAGGCCGAGGTGCCCGCGTGAGGCGAGCCGTGGCCGTGGTGGCCTGCGCGCTGGTGGCGGGGTGCGGGCCGCTGTCGCAGACCCACCACATTCCCGGCAACAGCCACGAAGTGTCCACGGGATCGCCCAGCGCGCGGCCGAACGCGGAGATCACCATCGCCGGGGGCAAGGTGAGCCCGCCGTCGGGGTGGCTGGAGGTGGCCAAGGGCCGGCCGGTGAGCATCACGGTGACCAGCGACGTTGCCGACGAGCTGCACGTGCACGGCTACGACATCGAGGCTGAGCTGCGGCCCGGCGTGCCGGTGACCGTGCGGTTCACCGCGGACCTGACGGGTGTGTTCGAGGTGGAGACACACCGGAGCAAGCTCGTGCTCACCCAGGTGGCGGTGCGATGACGGGCGTGTCTCAGTGGGCGTTCGCACAGGTGACGGGCGTGGCCCCGCCGGCGGTCGCGGACGTGGCGGATACGGCTCCGTCAGCGGTCGCGCGGGTGACCGGCGTGCTCGCGCATGGGGTTGGTAGTCGTAGTGATCTGCCGATTCCGCTTTTCTACGCCTATGCCGGGGCGTTCGGGCTGGCGGGGATCGAGCTCGCCGAGCTAGTCCGTGGCGGTGGTCACCGGACGGCCGAGGAAGGCGACGAGCCGGTCGAGCGCCGGAGCGTCGTCCGACACAGGCGTCGGGGCCCCGAACGGGCTCCGGTCCGGGGGGACGTCCGCGAGCTTGTCGCGGGTGAACGCCAACGCCTGCTCGACGAGATCGTCCGGGAACCGCACGGTCTGGCCCATCGCGCGAGCGAGATCCCAGCCGTGCACGAGCCCTTCGACGATGCGCAACTGGAGCGCCACGACGCCGGGGACGGTGCCGATCGGCATGCTGACCTTCTTGTCCAGCACGCCGGGCTCGTTGAACGCCGCGAGCATGTCGCGGCTGGAGTCACGGAAGGCGGCCAAGGGATCGTCACCGAGCACGTCGGTGACCGGTGGGCGCGGCCCGTTGCCCGGGGGAACCGCGCCGCGCAGGACGCCGGCGAACCGGCGGTTGCCAGCGACGAGGTGGTTGACCAGGTCGCGGACGTTCCACTCGGTGCACGGGGTGGGGGCCGCCCACTGCTCGTCCCGCACCTGCGCGATCAACCGCTCGGTGGCGTCGCAAACCTCGCCGAGCCGCTCGACGGGGATGGATGTCATCGCCCGAACCTCCTAAGTAGTCGCAGAGCCTCAGGTTAGATGACGGCACCGACGGTTTCGGTGGCGGACGCCGGTGCCGATCGGCGTCGTCAGGTGGTCGTCTCGCGCCACCGGCTGGTGATCGGGAGGCGCCGGTCCCGGCCGAAGTTCTTCGGGGTGATCTTCGGGCCGGGTGGGTACTGGCGGCGCTTGTACTCGGCCAGGTCGACCAGCCGGATGATGCGCGTCACCAGCTCCGGGTCGTGGCCGGCCGCGATGAGCTCCTGCGAGCCCATGTCCTTCTCGACATAGTCGTCGAGCAGCCGGTCCAGCACCTCGTACGGCGGCAGCGAGTCGGTGTCGCGCTGGCCGGGCCGCAGCTCGGCGCTCGGCTCCTTGGTGATCGAGTTCTCCGGGATGGGCCGCTCGGCGTCGAGGTGGAACGACGGGTCGCCATGGGCGTTGCGCCAGCGCGACAGCTCCCACACCATCGTCTTCGGCACGTCCTTGATCGGCGCGAAGCCGCCCGCCGAGTCGCCGTACAGCGTGGAGTAGCCGGTCGCCAGCTCGCTCTTGTTGCCGGTGGTCAGCACCAGGTGACCGTGCTCGTTCGACAGGCCCATGAGGATCATGCCGCGGACGCGGGCCTGCAGGTTCTCGGCGGCCAGCCCGGACAGGCTGATCTCCTTCTCGAAGGAGTCGACGATGTCGGCGATCGGCACCACCTGGGCGTTGACGCCCTGCCTGCGCACGAGGTCCTCGGCGTCGCCGAGGGAGTGGTCCGAGGAGTAGCGCGAGGGCATCAGCACCACGTGCACCCGCTCGGGCCCGATCGCGTCGGAGGCGATAGTCGCGGTCAGCGCCGAGTCGATGCCGCCGGACAGGCCCAGGATCACCGACTGGAAGCCGTTCTTGGCCACGTAGTCGCGTACCGCGAGCACCAGCGCCGAGTAGACCTCCGCGTGCAGGTCGAGCCGCTCGGCCACCGGCGCGGGCAACGGCTCGCGCGGCTCGACCGGCTCCGACGACAGCACCAGGCGGTCCACGGTGATCGTGGAGCCGTCGCCCGCGTCGTGCGGGAACGCCCCGGTCTCGGCGGTGGAGACCGGGAGGTCCAGGTCCACCACGAGCAGCTCCTCGCGGAACTGCCCCGCCCGCGCCACCAGCTCGCCCGCCGCGTCCACCACGATCGAGTCGCCGTCGAAGACCAGCTCGTCCTGGCCGCCGACCTGGTTCACGTAGACGAGCGCGCACCCGGCCTCACGCGCTCTGCGCGCGCACAGCTCCAGGCGTACGTCGTCCTTCTCCTTCTCGTACGGCGAGGCGTTCGGCACCACCAGCAGACCGGCTCCCGCCTGGCCCACCACGGCCACCGGGCCGCCCTCCTGCCACAGGTCCTCGCAGACCGCGATCGCCACGTCCACCCCGTGCAGCCGGAAGACCGGCAGCCGGTCGCCGCGCACGAAGTAGCGGTATTCGTCGAACACGCCGTAGTTGGGCAGGTGGTGCTTGGCCGTACGGATGACCACCTCGCCCTGGTAGAGCACGGCGGCGGCGTCGAGCGAGGCGCCCTTGGGCTGGCCGGCGCGCGGCGCGAGCCCCGTCCGGTCGACGTAGCCGACGACCACGGGCAGATCGCCCAGCCCCTCTTCGCGCAGCCGGACCGCGACCTCCCCCAGCGTCCTGATGCTGGCGTCCACGAAGGACGTCCGCAGCACCAGGTCCTCCACCGGATAACCGGTGAGGAACATCTCGGTGAAGACGACCAGGTGCGCGCCGCGTTCGGCGGCGTCGCGAGTCCACGCGAGCAGCCGGTCGGCGTTGGCGGAGAGGTCGCCTACGGTTGGGTTTGTCTGTGCCAAGGCAATGCGCAGTTGGGCCACACGGTCAGCCTAGTACGACGGCGTTTTTATCGTCCAAGCGACGAAAAGTGTGTTCTGTCACAGACCTGGTGCGAGTGCTCGCCGCCTGATCGCCGGGCCGAGCGCCAGCATGGCCACCGCCGACAGCAGCCCGATGCCGCCCACCGTGAACCACAGGGCCTTGGGGCTCACGTCCAGCAGCGCCCCGCCGGCCAGCGGCGCGAGCACCGCGGCGGCCGACCACGCGAACCCGAACAGCCCCGAGTACCGCCCCCGCAGGTGCGCGGGCGCCAGCGCGGCGACGAGGGTGCCCGCGATGCCGGCCGTGACGATCTCGCCCGCCGTCCAGACGGCGATGGTGACGCCCAGCCAGACCGCGTCGGTGACGAAGGCGGTGAGCGCGAACCCGGCCCCCGTGACGGCCAGGCCGAGCGCGAACGTCCTGGCGGCGTCCAGCCGGCCGAACCAGTCGGACACCAGCGGCTGCACGACGACGATCAGCACCCCGTTCAGCGCCATCGCCGCCCCGAACGCGCCAGTGGACAGCCCCGCCTGCTTGACCATCGCGACCGGCAGCATGGTGACGGTCTGCAGGTAGACCAGCGCCTGCCCCAGGACGACGAGGGTGAAGGCGACCATCACCCGGTCGCGCAGCACCACGCCGAACCCGCCCGCCGACGTCCGCTCGGGCGCGCGGGTCTCGGGGACCGCCCGCCAGACCAGTACGGCGAAGACCACGCTGCTGACGGCGTCGATCCAGAACAGCCAGCCGAACCCGAGCTGGGCCAGCCACCCGCCCGCCGTCATCCCGACCGCGTAGCCGAGGTTGATGGCCCAGAACAGCAGCCCGTACGCCCTGGGCCGCTCCACCGGCGAGACCAGGTCCGCCACCAGGGCGTTGGACGCGGGCCGGTAGACGTCGATCACCAGCCCGAGCACGAACATCGAGCCGATGATCGCGGCCAGGGACGTGCTGTACCCCAGCGCCAGCATCGCGCTCGCGGTGGCCAGCATGCCGCCGGACAGCGTGGCACGCCGCCCGATCCTGTCGGCCAGCCACCCGCCGAGCAGCTGCGAGATCAGCGACCCCGCGCCGAACACGGCCATCACGAGCCCCGCGCCCGCCACCGACACACCTCTGGCCTGCGTCAGGTAGACGCCGGTGAACGGCATCACCATGGTGCCCAGGCGGTTCACCAGCGTGCCGCTCCACAGAGCCCAGAACGGCCGGGGCAGCCCACCTACCTTGGATTTCAGGAACGACGGCTTCTCAACGACGCTGCTAGTCACGGATACAGGTTGATATTGCACCTTTGGCGGCGGCGAACGATTTAGGGCAGACTAAAAGGTATGCCGGTGACTTGGGTGATGCGGCCGGAGGACGTCGCGCGGATCAGGTTCGCGTTCTCCCCGATGTGGGAACTGGTCGCCAGCCTGCGTACGCTGCAGGACCCGGCCAGGCAGTCGATCCACCTGCCGTGGATCAAGTGTGTACGCCCCCGGCTGGCGGGGCTGGACATGACCGAATTGTTTGCCCTCGTCCCGCCGAGCGGCTATCTGGCGGACTTCATCACCCCGCCGCCCGACACGCCGCTGCCGGACTTCGCGGCCGAGCTCGATCGCGTACGGCTCACCTCGCCGGAACGGGCCCGCGCCGAGGCGGCCAGGGTGCGCGGAGCGGACCCGGCGGTGATCGAACGGTTCATGGACGATCCGGCGGCGGGCGTGGCCCGGGTCGCCGACGCGCTGCGGGCCTACTGGGAGACGTGTTTCGCCGAGTTCTGGCCCCGCGTGTACGGGCTGCTGGAGCGTGACGTGCTGCGCAGGTCACGGCAACTGGCTCAGGGGGGCGCCCGTGAGCTGTTCGCCGGGCTCGATCCGGCGGTGGTGTGGACGGGGGAGCAGCTGCACGTCAACCGGCCGTGGTGCGAGCTGGGCGGGCTGCACGGCGATGGGCTGGTGCTGGTGCCGAGCGCGTTCTACTGGCCGTCGGTGGCGGTGATGTCGGCTCCGTACCAGTCGATGCTGGTCTATCCGGTGCTGGGTGTCGGGACGCTGTGGGAGGAGGGCCCGCCGCCCGCGCCGGAGGCGCTGGCGGCGCTCATCGGGCGCAGCCGGGCGCGGATCCTGCTCGCGCTGGCCGAGCCCAGTACGACCTCGGCGCTGGCCGGGCGCATGTCGCTCACGCCCGGCGCGGTCAGCCAGCACCTCAGCGTGCTCAGCGGCGGCGGGCTGGCCGTCGGGATGCGCGTCGGCAAGCAGGTCGTGTACCGCCGCACGTCGGCGGGCGACACCCTGGCCGCGACCACGCCCGCCCGGTAGCCGTCAGGAGCCGCCGAGCGGGCGGTCGGTCGGTGTCAGGTGTAGCGGGTGGACTCGAGGAGCCAGTCGAGGTGGGCGCGCGGCGCGGCGAGGTAGGCGCAGGCCACCTTGCTCACATCGCGCGCCAGCCTGGGCGTGAGCGTGTCGAGCGGCAGGCGCCGGGCGGCCTCGTGCATGTCCTGGCAGCGCTCGGCGATCCGGTCGAGCACCCAGGCCGTGGCCTCTGGCTGGTCCAGGCCGAGCTGGTGCATCACGACCACGACGAGATTGTGCCCGTCGCCGCGCTCCTTGGGCAGGGACGCCACGTCGTTGCACCAGGCGGTGACGTCGATGCAGGCGTCGACGAGTTGCTGCCACGGCTCGCAGCCGTGCACCCACGCGGGCACCTCCACGCGCAGGCACGGCTCGACGAGGTCGTAGAGGTATGGTCCGACGGTCCCCCTGCGGAGCGCCGGATACTGCTCCAGGGTCGGGATGCGGCCCGTGGCGCGGTTCTCGGCCTCGATGCGGCAGGCGTCGTGCTGGCGCCGCAGGTTGGCCGCGAACCTGGTCCGCCACAGGTCGCTCATCCGGGCACTGGTCACGCGCCACAGGTCGGCGAAGGCGGCCTCCAGCGGGTGGGCCGCCCCGCCCGCCAGCAGGCCCTGGAAGACCTCCAGCCGGCCCGGCCCCTCGTCGAGCTCGTCGTCGAGGTTGAACAGCCAGGTCAGCCACTGCGCGAACAGCGCCGCCGCGGCCGCGTCGAACTCGGCGAACGCGCGGCCCGCCATCCGGTGGAACCCCACACCGGGGTCGGCGTGGAGCTCCGTTCGCCGCGCCCAGTCGATGACCGCCGCCTCGATCGCGTACACGGCCGGATGCATGCGGCACGGCGCCGCCATGGCGGGCACCCGCTCGGTGAGCACCAGCAGCGTCGCGGCGGCGGACGCCCCTCTGCGCGGCCCGGGCGCCAGCGGTTTCCACTGGAGCATGGAGCGCAGCGCCGTCCGCACCGAGGTGATCACATCGGTACTCATAGGGGCCCAAAGAGCCAGTTGCCCGCGGCGCTCGGATCGTCGCTGACGTAGTACTGCCAGGCGGCCACGACCAGCTCGTCCACGGTCAGCGCGCCTCTGGCGGCCCGGTCGAGCCGGTCGAACGCCTCGTCCACGTCGTCGTAGGCGGTGCCGAAGGCGCTCAGCAGCGTACGGAACTCGCGGGGCCCGATCAGCCCGTCACCGTCGTCGTCGCAGAGGTCGGCCACGGCCACCGTGGCGGGCCGGAACACCGTGTCGTACAGGTCGCCCGCCACGAAGGCCCCCGTCATGCCGGAACGGAACTCCTCCCGCGAGATCCGGGAGTCGCCGTCCCGGCCGACCGCGCCGGACAGGGTCGACCAGATCCCGTCGAAGCCGTCGACAAGACTGCTGCCGATGACCGAGGTTGGGGACTCTCCGAATCCCACCAGGAGTCGTGCACCCAACCCCAGCAGGTCCTCACGCTCGATGACGCCCTCGCCGCCCGCGTCGATGTGGTCGAAAGCCCGATCAAACTTGTGATTGAGCAGGTCGATAGCCACCAATGCCTCCCCCGAGACTGACTGCGTGATCACGATAGGTCGGGCCGGGCTCTTTGTCAGCGAGGCTCGCACCGACGCCCCACGTAACGTGTGCGAAACACGGACACGGCATCCTGATAGAGAACTCAGTACTGTCTTCGCTAGGGGATGCTTTGGACCGCCAGCAGGAGTTCGTGCTCCGCACGCTCGAGGAACGCGACATCCGGTTCATCCGGCTCTGGTTCACCGACGTTCTCGGCTTCCTCAAGTCGGTGGCCATAGCCCCGGCCGAGCTCGAAGGCGCCTTCGCCGAGGGCATCGGGTTCGACGGCTCGGCCATCGAGGGCTTCGCCCGGGTCTATGAGGCCGACATGCTCGCCAAGCCGGATCCGGCGACGTTCCAGATCCTGCCGTGGCGCAGTGAGACGCCGGGGGCGGGCCGCATCTTCTGCGACATCCTCATGCCGGACGGCTCACCGTCGCACGCCGACCCGCGCTGGGTGCTCAAGCGCACGCTCGCCAAGTGCGCCGACATGGGCTTCACCTTCTACACCCACCCGGAGATCGAGTTCTTCCTGCTGAAGAACCGGCCCGAGCCGGGCCAGCGCCCCGAGCCGATCGACTCCGGCGGCTACTTCGACCACACCCCGCACAGCTCGGGCCACGACTTCAGGCGCCAGGCGATCATGATGCTGGAGTCGATGGGCATCTCGGTCGAGTTCAGCCACCACGAGGGCGCGCCCGGCCAGCAGGAGATCGACCTGCGCTACGCCGACGCGCTCACCACGGCCGACAACATCATGACCTTCCGGCTGGTGATGAAGGAGGTCGCGCTGGAGCAGGGCATCTGGGCGTCCTTCATGCCCAAGCCGTTCACCGAGCACCCCGGCTCCGGCATGCACACCCACATGTCGCTGTTCGAGGGCGACCGCAACGCCTTCTACGAGGCCGGTGCCGACTACCAGCTCTCCAAGATCGGCCGCTCGTTCATCGCCGGGCTGCTCAAGCACGCCGCCGAGATCACCGCCATCACCAACCAGTGGGTCAACTCCTACAAGCGGCTCTGGGGCGGCGCGGAGGCCATCGCGGGCCAGGGCGGCGAGGCGCCGTCCTACGTCTGCTGGGGGCACAACAACCGGTCCGCGCTCGTGCGGGTGCCGATGTACAAGCCGCACAAGGGCGGCTCGACGCGCATCGAGTTCCGCTCGCTCGACTCGGCCTGCAACCCCTACCTGGCCTTCGCGCTGATCCTCGCGGCCGGGCTGAAGGGCATCGAGGAGGGCTACGAGCTCCCGGCCGCCGCCGAGGACAACGTGTGGACCCTCACCAGCGCCGAGCGCCGCGCCCTGGGCATCCAGCCGCTGCCGCAGTCGCTGGACGAGGCCATCGCGGTCATGGAGCGGAGCGAGCTGGTGGCCGAGACGCTGGGCGAGCACGTCTTCGACTTCTTCCTGCGCAACAAGCGGACGGAGTGGCGCGAATACCGGCGGCACGTCACCGAGTTCGAGCTGGGCCGCTACCTGCCCGTGCTCTGACCCGTCAAGACGCCCTGCCGCTGAGAGTTCTCTGCTCGGGTCGTGGGGGCCCGCCCGCGGGGGGCCCCCCCAACCGGATGAGCGCGGCGAGGAGTTGGGGGGGCCCCGCCCCCCGGCCTGGCCGCGTCCGGGGCCGGGGGGGGGCCCCCCCGCGGGGGGGCCCCCACGACTACGTCTTGAACGCGGCGATCATTGGAAGGCGTAGCACTCCACCTCGGCCCGGCGGAAAGACAGGTGCTTGGCCACGGAGTCCCGCACGCAGGCGCGTTCCTTACTGCTCAGATGCAACGTGCCGCACACGGTAACGCTGGAATAGGTCCGGCAGTCCAGCATGGGGTCGCGCCGCCCCACGCGGTAGTTGGCCCTGACCGACGTGCGGCACCTCGACCGTGCGTGCGAGGTGTTGGCATATCGGCATTGACCGATCAGGACCTCATATTGGGATCTGCTCACCTCGTGCCGGTCGCTGCCATCCCACGTGGGGACCATGCCGAACATGGGGATCAGCGACAACCCGGCGGCGGCGATGATGATTTTCATGGCTTCCCTCCAACACACGTGAAGTACTGGCGGGGAGAAGTCGTAGTGCACATCAGCTACCCCTGTCAGGATACTTCAGTCGCAGATCGTGGCCTCGTGGTGGCTGGCTGTCGCGGGCCGGGTCCTCAGGCCGTGTAGCCGGTCCTGCGGGAGTTCCTGGCTGCTCGGTTCCACAGGGCGGGCCAGCCGCCGTGGCCGAGCCACGAGGGTGGGACGCGCAGGCCGCCGGTGGCGACGCGGTCCCAGAAAGTGGTGAGGTCGGCACCCAGCTCGGCGGCGGCCGGGAGCGCTCGGTGCCAGGGGCCGTTCTCGTCGGAGAGGGTGGACGCGGGGAAGCCCGGCACGCTGGTGTGGGCGGGCTCGGTCACCGGGACCGTTTCGAGTGGCCAGATCGTGGTGGCGATGACGAGGGCGCAGAGGACGTCGGTGTCCGCGCCCCGGCCGATGGCCTGGGCGAGCACCGGGTCCGCCGCGCGCGCGAGCCGGCCGATGGCCGCCCTGATCCTCCGTACGACCAGCTCCGCCGTCCGTGCGGGAGCGATCGCCCGGTGCCGGGCCAGGCCGCGCAGCGATCCGGGCAGCGGCGCGTCCACCAGCAGCAGGCCGAGCTGGTCGTAGCGGTCACGGAGCCCGGGATCTAGTTGTTCGATCGCGCCGGCCAGCGGACGCACCCACGTCGCCGCCCACAGCTCGCTCAGCCGGGCCGCCGGGCCGGGCGAAGCTGCCCCTGCTGACGCCTGCCGGGCTGAAGTCGTCGCCGCTGATGTCAGCCGGGCTGAGGCCGTTCCCGCTGATGTCGGCCGCGCTGAAGCCGTCCCCGCTGACGCCGGCCCGGTTGAGGTCTGTCCCATCGGGGCCAGCGCGGTGCGGCAGGTCTCTGTGAGCCGGCCTGGACGCATCCTCCGCAACGCGACCAGCACCTCGCTGCTCGGGCCACCACTGCCGCCGGCGGCGCCCGCCAGCGACTCCAGTACGCGGATCGCCCACGCGGCCGACGGGGCGGTCATCGCCTGCGAGGCCAGGGCCGCCAGCGGTTCGGCCAGATCGAGGAAGGCCTGGTTCCGTGGGCGCCTGGCGGGCAGCCGTTCGCCGGGTATCCGGGGTGCGGGGGTCTGCTCCGGTAGGGCCGGTGGCGCGATTCCCGCCACGAACCGCAGCACCTGCTCGCCCACCCCGGGCTCCGGTTCGGTGTTGAATCTGGCCTTCATCTCGGCCACATGCCAGCGCCGTTTCGCCAGCCGAAGCTCCACGTTGACGGCGATGACGCCGTCGCGGTCGCGCAGCGCCAGCAGCCCGCACTTCCCGGCCGTCGCCTCCTCCACGTAGAACGGGGAGGCGATGCAGTTGCCCATGTACGACGACCATTCGGCGAGCGTGCGCGGGCCGCGCGCCAGCTCGACGCGGAGCCCGGTGCCGGGGACCTCCTGGTCGTCCACCGCGGTCAGCGGCTCCGGCACCTGGAAGGTCCCGGTCAGCGCCTGTGCGAGGTCCACGTCGCTGATGAGCCCGTCGACCAGCTCTTTCCAGGTACGGCAGCGCCGGGGCGCCCGCGCGCCCAGTGAGACCAGTTGCGCCGCGCCCGCCACCGCCAGCGGCAGCGAGTCGAGGCGCGGGTCCAGCGGGGCGGCCTCGCCGGGCGGCGGGTCGAAGGTGACATCCGGCGCCTCCGGGCCGACGTGGACGACGGTGGCGGCGTCGTGGCCGCGCAGGCGGGCGACCGCGTCGGCGAGCTCGCCGTACCAGAGCAGGTCACCGGCCTCTTCCACCAGGTACGGCGCCGCGTCCGGCTGCGCCGCCAGCCGTCGCGCGAGCGACTCTCGCTGACCGGCGACCGGGATCTGCTCCCAGGATCGCGGGGGCCTGGTGGCGGTGTAGCCGACCACTTCGCGCCACCTGCGCAGGTCGGTGCTCGCCCACGGCCCTAATCGGTCGCTGCCGGCCTCCAGCAGCTCGGGGACGGCGTCGAGGACGACGAGCCCGTACTCGCGGGCTCTGGCCAGCCGCTGCCTGACGTACGGCTCGGGCGGGTCGGCCCTTCTCGCCAGGTCACGGACGTAACAGCCGGGCCGGGCGGGCAGGCCGCACTGTCCAGGGACCCGGCGGGAGGCCCGGCCCGCCGCCTGGTCGTCGAGCCGCGCGGCGGCGGCCACCAACTGGTCGCGGAAGCGGGCCAGGCCGTCTGCCACGCCGTGCTCGGCCACCGCCACCGCGGTGCGGAGCAGGACGGTCGCGGCCAGCGCGTTGTCGAGCGCCCGGTGCAACATGTGGGCCCAGTGCGGGGTCCAGCGGGCGACCTGGGCGAGTGAGGGGTCCGGGCCGAGTTCCATGCGGACCCGGTCGAGCAGCAGCTCGTCCTCGTGGCTCCGGTAGCGCAGGGTCAGCTCGGGCAGCCTGCTCTGGCGGGCCTGGGTGGCCATGATCCGCTGCTCGCGCTGGAGCTCCGCCTGGTGCGCGGCCACCTGGTCCCACAGGTCGAGCAGCAACTCCAGCCGCCTCGGGGCGGGGAAGGGGCTCAGCACGCGAGCCAGGTGGGCGGCCAGGGCGGACGGTGTGAGGCGTCCCATCGGGTCCGGTTGCCCGGGTGTGGTGCTCAGCGCGAGGAGGCGTTCGAGCTGTTCGGGCCCGAGCAGGTCGCTGGCCGCCGAGGCGAGCTGGAGCGCGGGCCAGCGTCCGTCGGTCGCGGCCTGGCCGGCGGCCGCGGCCACCCGCTTGGTCGTGGCCGGTCCGAACAGGGCGACCAGGATGCCGGTCCGCTCCCCGAACCGGCTCATCCCCGCCACGCCCAGCACCTTGAGCGCCGCCAGAACGGCATCCCGCCGATCGCCCCCGGCTCCGTCGAGCCGCGCGGACCTGAACCCCTGGCTCAGCTCGATCCCGGCCCCGGCGACCGCCACGCCGCCCACCTCGACCAGCCGGGCCAGCTCGGCCGCCGAGCTCCGGGGATCACCGCCGGCCGGGCCCACGACCACCGCGGACCCGGGGGAATCGCTCACGGGACGGCCGCGGACGTCCCACACCTCCTGGTCCCGCCCGGACACCACCCCAAAGGCCAATCGCATCACGCCCCCATGGTTCCGGCCCGATCGGCGGCGCGGCAACTGGAATTCGGCCCGCCCTGCCAAGAAAGTCCGCGCTCCCGCGTGTCACATTCAAAGCGCAAATTACCCCGCAAGCGACAGCAGGCGCTCCGTAGGTGCCTTGGCCGCGCGCAGTCGGCTCCTTGTCATGGCTGCCGACCAGGGGATTCCGCACCCGTGGGTGCCCGCCGAGCTGGTCGCGTCGACTGGAATATCGACCGCGCTTCGACTAATTCCGCGGACGCGGAAGAATACGGGGAGATGAAATGCACATGAGGAAAATCGAATTCGCCCAGGATGCTCGGGCGCGGGCCTGACGGTGAAGGACGCGTCAGGACAGGTCCGGGGGACCACTCTCGGTCCGACCTTGTCCGCGGCGCCCCTCGGCAAGGGGGCGCCGCGCCGGCACATCAGAAGTACTTCGAGGTGAGGTCCGTCGTCGGCCACGTGGTGATCTTGACGGCGTTCATCTGGCCGTCGATCACGTCGAAGTCCGGGGTCCCGGTCTCCTCGCGCCGGTTGAACACCGCCGCGTAGCTCCAGCCGTTCTGCAGTCGCGCCAGGTACGAGAACGTGCCCGGCATCGAGCCGTTGTGCCAGGTGTTAAGGTGCCCGGTCACCTGCCTGACCCACCAGCCGCCGCCGTACCAGGCGCCGGAGGAGTTGACGCCGATCTCCGGCTTGGCGAACAGCTTGGCGATCGACGCCGAGCTCAGCACCGTACCCGGCCGGTCGAAGGCGAGCGTCCACCGGACGAGGTCCACGGCCGAGGCCAGCCAGCCGCCGTTGGCGTCCTGGTTGGGCATGTTGAAGCCACCGTACGGGTACGGCACGACGGTGCCCGACTCGTCCATGACCGACTTGTTGGTGTACTGGGACTGGTAGATCACCTCGCCCGACGCGGCCTCGGTCTTGAGGCTCTTGCCGAGCCGCATCCGCGTGATGCCGAGCGGCTTGAGCAGCTTCGTCTTGACGTACGTCTCGTACGACAGACCCGACACCTTCTCGATGATCCGGCCCAGCAGCATGTAACCGTAGTTGCTGTAGACCATCTTCGACCCGGGGGCGAAGTCGAGCTGCCGGCCGGTGGCGTACTTGATGATGTCGGCGTGGCCGATCGGCAGCGGCACGTCCAGCGCGGCCGAGATCGTGTGGTCCAGCCAGAGCTGGTCCTGCTTGGAGGTGTCACGGTCCCAGCCGCCCAGGTGCTGCATCAGCCGGAGCACGGTGATCTGGTTCATCCGGGTGTCGGCGGGGGTGAGGCCGAGCAGCGTGGTCACCTTGGCCGAAAGGCTCAGCTTGCCGTCCTGCACCAGCCGCATGATGGCGGCGGAGGTGATGTTCTTGCTCAGGCTGGCGATGCGGAACAGCGACGTCGGCGTCACGGTGGGGACCGCCTGGGCGCCGGTGCTGTAGCGATAACCGCGGGCCAGGACGATCTTTCCGCTCTTCATGACCGCCAACTGGGCGCAGGAGATCTCGCGTTCCTTCACGAAGGTCTTGATCACATTGTCGAACCCGGCCAAAGACGCGGGAGCCGTCCCCGAGGTCTCCACCACCGGGACGGGTGCGGCGAGCGCCGGCCGAGCCGTCATCGCGGCGGCGGGTACGGCGATGGCCCCCGCCTTGAGCAGACTCCTGCGAGTGAGCATCGTCACTTCTGGCTCCTAGGTAACGTCCTTGCAAAGTAGGCGTCGTATCTTACGGACATGGACAACCCGGCGCAGCCAGGGTCGCCGCTGGGAAGTTCTGCGCCCCTGTGGGGTGTTACGAGGTGGGACGAAAGCCCCCGGAGGGTGTGGGAAGCTGATCGTCCGGTAAAATCGGTCCGTTCCAAAGAGACTTTTCGGATATTTCGCCATATAGGGCGATGTTGGAGGGTGTGGCATGACGACGGCTGCCCTGCAGACCGTATTGACCGTCCCTGAGCGCTTCAGGGGACCGGCCGGAGTCGCCAACGGCGGCTGGATAGCCGGGACCATGGCGGAGGCGATGGGCGGCAATCGATCAGCGGTCGAGGTCACGCTGCACGCGCCCACCCCTCTGGAGACCGACCTGTGCCTGGAGCACGTCGCCAACACGGTGTACCTCCACGAGGGTGATCGGCTCCTGGTCGAGGCCATTCCGGTGGCCGAGGACCTGACGGCGCCCGAGTTCGTGCCGTTCAACGACGCCGCGCGCGCCGAGGCCGGGTTCCCCGGCTGGCGGGGCCACGCCTTCCCCGAGTGCTTCGCCTGCGGGCTGCGCGAGCCGGGTGACGGGCTGCGGATCTTCCCCGGCCCGGTGGAGGGGACCGATCTGGTGGCCGCCGGGTGGCTGGTGCCGTTCACGGTCGCCGACGAGGACGGCGTGCCCGCCTCCGTCGTGGGTGCGGCGCTCGACTGCATCACCGGCTGGGCCCACTTCAAGCCCGGCGAGTCGGCGCTGCTCGGGCGGCTGGCCGTACAGATCCATCGGCGGCTGTACGCGGGCGGGGCCTACTCCGTCGTGGCTCGGGCGACCGGCCGCGAGGGGCGCAAGCTGTTCGGCGAGAGCGCGATCTACGAGGTGGACGGCACGCTGGTGGCCGCCGCGCGCGCCACCTGGATCGCTCCACGAGAGGCGTAAGAAAGGCGTGACGGCCCGGCACGGAATCGTGCCGGGCCGTCCGGCTGTTCAGCGGGGTCCGGACGTGAGCCGGTCGGCGACGATCGAGGCGCAGCGGTCGTCGAACATGATCGTGTAGTGATTGCAGTCGGGGATCATCTCGTCGGCGAGCCCGGGCAGGCGCGCGGTCCACGTGGCCGCCAGCGCGTCGGGCAGCATGCCGATGTCCTGGTCGAGCAGCCCGCGCGGCGCCCTGATCAGCGAGAGCGGCGCCCGGATCGCGGTCAGCGCCGCGCCGATGCGCTCGGACTCGGTGAACATCCACCGCCCGTCCTCGCGCACCGCGTCACCGGCCACGCGCGAGCGCAGCGCGCCCTCGGTCCCGGTCAGGTCGTAGCGCACGTACGCCTCGACGTCGGCGTTCCAGTTGCGCAGGAAGGCCGGTTGCGCCTTGAAGAAGCCGACGTACTCCTCCGGGGACGGGAACGTCCGGCGCAGCCGCTCCACGGCCGGTCCCAAGGCGGCCTCCAGGACCGCGTCGGGGTCGGCGCCCTCGGGCAGCGGCAGCGGGAGCCCGCCGTCGACCAGCACCACGCGCGCGAAGTCGCGTTCGGCACCGGCCAGCGCCGCGACGTAGGCGCCCATGGAGTGCCCGGTCAGCACGGTCTCGGGTCCCGCGCCCACGTGGTCGGCCACGCGCAGCACGTCCTCCGCGTGCCTGGCCAGGCCGTACGGGCCGGGCAGTGCGGCGCTGTGCCCGCGGCCGCGCAGGTCCATCGCCACCAGAGACCAGTCATCGGGCAGCCACCGCGCCACCGTGGCCCAGGCCATCAGCGAGGCGGTGATCCCGTGCACCGCGATGATCAGGCGCGATCCCGTGCCGAACGTGGCGACCCGCATGCCGTAGACCTCGTCGAGTCTCATAGCCGGATCTTACGGACAGACCTTCTGGAACGGCACTCCTGGCACGAAGCTTCGCCACTCGCCGGGGCTCAGTGAACGCCCGGCGCGGGCGCAGATCGCGGCCACCACCCTGCCCGGCTCGACCGGCCGCTCACGCACGGCCCCTGCCTCGTCCAGGGTGATCACCCCCGAGCCGTCGGCGGTGAACGCCGGGCCGTACAGGTCGCCGTGGTCGTCGCCGAGCGTGCCCAGGTCCGCGCCGGCGGCCAGGTCGACGAGCCGTACCCGGTGGTCGTGCGTGACCAGCGCGATCACGTCCTCGCGGGGTGACCTGGCCACGACGTCCCCGCCCGCGAGCCGGCCCAGGGCGGCCTGGCGTACCCGCTGCCCGGTGGCGGTGTCGTGGACGCTCACGCGACCTCGGGAGTCCACGACCGCCAGCGACCTGCCGTCGTGGGTGAAGACCACGTCGGTGACGGTCGTGCCCTGGCCGGTGCCCCCGAACGGCTTGCCCAGCCGCCGGCCCGACGCCGCGTCGAACAGGTGCTGCTCGCCGGACCCCACCGCCAGCACCTTGCCGTCGGGGGAGAAGTCGGCGTCGTGCACCTCGCCCACCGCCGACGACCACAGCTGGCGCTTCGACTTCCAGTCCCAGACGCTCACCGCGTACCGGGTGGACACGTCCCCGTCGACGTAGCGCAGCCCGGTGACCAGCTTCGTGCCGTCGGGGCTGAAGGCCAGGAAGGAGGTCTCGTAGTCCGCCAGGTCACCGTGGGGCGCCGCCTGCGCGAGCGTGCGCCGCGTGCCGGTGTCGATGACCGTGAACCCGCTGATGCCACCCACCGCGGCCAGCCGCCCGTCGGGGCTGATCGCCGCGGCGTCCGCCGGGTCGGAATCGGGCCTTTTCTGCACCGGGGCGCCGAGTGGCCCGCGCGGGCCGGCGAGGAAGACCTGGTAGCCGTCCTCGGAGCTCAGGACCTGCCGCGCGCCGGGACCGAACTTCGCCCACGACCAAGAGCGCGCCTCCTTCGGCGCGCGCACCGCGAGGTCGCTCAGGTCCACGGGGAAGACGCGGTCCTCGCTGAGATAGCGCAGCGTGTGGCCGTCGAAGCCGACCTGAGGCAGCGGCACGGAATCGTCCTCCGTGCCGCCGGGCAGGGTCAGCGTGGTGAGCAACCGGTCGTAGGCCCGCCAGACCTGGATGTTCTGCCCGCTCGCCGAGGCGAGCAGCCGCCCGTCGGCGCTGAAGGTCACCTCGCCGCCGTTCCATTTGTCCACCTCGTTCCCGAGAGTCTCCGCCGATCCGCCCGCGCGGTCCGTGATCCGCAGTTTGCCGCTCACCGGCCGCACCACCGACTCGCCGTCGGGTGAGACGACCGGGCGCGCGGTGAGGGGGCCCTTCGTCCGGGTGCCGGTCCGCAGGTCCCAGGTGTATTCGTGCTGGTCGAGGCGGATCAGCGCGTAGCGGTCGGCCGTCCCGTACCGGACGCTGACCGGCGTGCCCGTGTCGTCGCCCACATCATGGCCGAACGTCCATGTCCCGGCGGCCTTGCCGGTGCGCAGGTCCCATGCCTGCGCCCGCTTGTTGGTAGCCACCAGCAGGTTCTGGCCGGTGGGGGAGAGGGCGGCGGTCAGGGGCCGCTCGCCCGCGATGCCCAGCCGGGCGATGCCGCCGGTCCGTTCGCCGGTGCGTACGTCCCAGAGCCGCACCGCGTCGTCGCTCACGCTGGCCAGCGTCCTGCCGTCGCCGCTCAGCAGCCGCAGCGCGTCACCGGAGGCGATGGGATCCTTGAACACGGCGACCTCGCGCTGCGCCAGCGAAGCGGTCAGCGCGGCTCTGGTCTGCGGGGTCCGGTCCAGCCGCCAGGCGGCCACGCTCAGCAGCATCGCCGCCCTCGGGTCGCTCTTGCGCAGCGTGCCCGCGAACTGCGCCAGCCGCGCCGCCTCCGCCTGGTCGCGCTGCGCGGCGATCCGATCGGCCCGGTCATCGGCGACCGCGCGCTGCTGGACGGCCAGGCCGGTGGCCAGCAGCGAGATCACCAGCAGGGCCGCCAGGCTGACGGAGACGAGCCTGGTCCGCCTGCTCCTGCGCCTGGACAGATCGGCGCCCGCGTCGAGGAAGTCGCGTTCGGCGGTGGACAGGGTGATGTTCCGGCGGGCCGTGGCCGCCCACCGCAGCGCGTTCTCCAGGCTGCTGCCCTGGAACAGGTCGCCGTCCCTGCGCCCGGCCCGATTCCACCGCTGCGCGGCGGTCAGGATCTCCTTGTGTACGGCCAGGCCGTCCCGGTTGGCGTCGACCCAGCGGCGAAAGCGCGGCCAGGCGAGCGGCAGGGCGGGGCGGGCCAGCCAGACCTCCTCGCCTTCCCTGGACAGCAGGTAGCCGAACACCTCCAGGATCCGGGTGACCGACGAGACCTCGGGCAGCGGCCGGCCCTCGACGAGCTCGGCCAGTTGCGCCCGCCGTACCGCGAGGCCGCCCTGCTCGCTCAGCGTGACCAGCCGGAGGAAGACCTCGGGCGCGAGCTCGCGCTCGTCCGCGGCGAGCAGCGCGTACGCCTCCTCGGCCAGGGTGCCCAGCGCGGGATCGTGGGCGGGGACGCCCGCCCGCGCGGCCTCCTTGCCGCCCGCGGCGAGCAGCAGGCCGGTGTCGAGGCCGCCCTCGGCGCTCACCAGGGCCAGCAGCAGCTCGCGAGCGGACGGGCGCTCCAGCGGATCCTTGCTGAGCGCCGCGGCCACCAGCGGCCGCAGCGTGGCGGGCAGCACGCTCAGGTCGGGACGGGCCGACAGCACCCGGTGCATGACGGCGCCCAGGTTCTCGGCCTCGAACGGGTCGGTGCCGCTCGCCGCATAGACCATGATCGCGCCCCAGGCGAACACGTCGGCGGGCGTCCCGGCCCGCTGCCCGCCGAACACCTCGGGCGCCATGTACGTGGGCGTGCCCGTCACCAGGCCCGTCGCGGTGAGCGACATCTCCGCGGTCCGCGCGACGCCGAAGTCGATCACCCGCGGGCCGTCCGGGCCGAGCAGCACGTTGTCGGGCTTCAGATCGCGGTGGATCACGCCGGCGTCGTGGATGGCGGTCAGCGCGGTGGCCACGGCCGTGGCGAGCCGGTGCAGGTCGCCGCCGCCGAAGCGACGTCCCTCCGTGACGGCCTTGCGCAGGGTGGGGCCCTGGACGTACTCGCTGACGATGTACGGCCTGGGCCCCTCCAGCTCGGCCTCCAGGATGCTCGCGGTGCAGAACCCGGCCACCCGCCGCGCCGCGGCCGCCTCCCTGGCCAGTTGCGCCGATTGGTCGCCGTGCAGCACCTTGATCGCCACGCGGCGGCCGTCCTCGGCGTAGCCCTCGTAGACCACGCCCTGGCCGCCCGCGCCGAGACGCCCGGCCAGCCAGTAACCGCCCAGCCGCTGAGGGTCTCCGTCGATCAGTTCGTTCACGGGCTGTTTGATGCGTGCGGTGTGGCGAAAGTTTTTGGGCGGATAAATTACTCCGTATGCGCATCACGGTCATCGAGCATGAGGCGGACGCGCCGCTCGGCTACTTGGGCGGCTGGCTGGGGCCGGTCTGCGACGTCGTCCGTCCGTACCTGGGCGAGGAGGTCCCCTCGCGGGCCGCCGACGGGCTGATCGTGCTCGGCGGGGAGGCGGCCGCGTGGGAGGACGAGCGCTGCCCGTGGCTGCCCGCCACCCGCGACCTGCTGGCCCGCTCCGTCGAGGAGGGGACGCCCACGCTGGCCATCTGCCTCGGCGCGCAGCTGATGACCCTGGCCTGTGGCGGCACCGTGGAGCGAGGCGGCGCCGGGCTGGAGGTGGGCGCCTGCGAGGTGGTCGCGCTGCCCGCCGCGGCCACCGATCCGCTGCTGTCGGGTGCCGGCACGGCCGTGGCCGTCCAGTACCACCAGGACGTGATGGCCCGGCTGCCCGAGGGGGCGGTGCCGTTGATGACCGGCGCGCAGTACCCGAACCAGGCGTACCGGCTCGGCGAGGCGGCCTGGGCGGTGCAGTTCCACCCGGAGGCCACGCCGGAGATCTTCACCTCGTGGACCACGGCCTCGGGCCTCGGCTCGGCCCGCGAGCTCAACGCGGCCGTCGTCGCGGCCGAGGAGGCGCTGGTCGCCACCTGGCGGCCGATGGCGGAGGCGTTCGGGCGCGTGATTCTGGATCGTGATCGGGAGCCGATTCAGGGGATGCACTAGGTCGTTCCCTGACGCGATCGGCTTCCGGGCCGTCCTACGCTGCCTCATCGATCGAGGGGGTAGGACGGTCATGAAACGACGCACGGCAGTGCGCGCGGCCCTGGCGGTGTGCGCGACGATTGGTCTGACCTTGGCGGGGCCGGTGGCGGACGCGGCGGCGCGTTCGGCCCCACCGGTCGTCCGGGTCTCGGCGCAGACCGGCAAGGACTCCGCGA
This sequence comes from Nonomuraea sp. NEAU-A123, assembly GCF_018603905.1. Lineage (GTDB taxonomy): Bacteria > Actinomycetota > Actinomycetes > Streptosporangiales > Streptosporangiaceae > Nonomuraea. The sequence goes on along the minus strand of NZ_JAHFZZ010000007.1, from coordinate 509,457 downwards.
AAGCGAAATCGGCCCGCGCCCGCTGCCCGCACGGAACGCGGGTGATCAGCGGTGGCGCCTCCATCGAGGGGGGCACGGCGGGACAGGCGCCGAACGCCACCGCGCAGGTGGTGCTCACCCGGCTGGAGCCGGTGGCCCATGGCTCCGGGCACTACTTCGAGGCCGCCGCGCACGAGGACTTCAACGGCTTCGGCGGTCAGTGGCGGCTGAAGGTGTACGCGGTGTGCGGGAAACTTCCCGGGCTCGTCTACCTCAGGCAGCCAGGAACGCCGGGCTCCCCGCCCAGCGACGCGCAGACCGTCAACTGCCCGGCGGGCAAGGTCGCGCTGGGCACCGGTGGCCGGATCGAGGGCGGCGACGGCAAGGTCTTCCTGACGGAGGTCGGCCTCCAGGACGCCTTCACCTTCGCCAACGCCTACGAGGCCGAGGGCGGGTTCGCGGGAAGGTGGCGGGTGACGGCCTTCGCCGTGTGCGGTGACCAGCCGCCGGGCTACGCGGTGGAGATGCCCGCCCAGGTCCAGGGCAACTCCGCCAGCCCCAAGAGCACCCTCGTCGCCTGCCCGAACCCCGCCCAGCGCATCGTGGGAACGGGCGTCGGCAACGGCGGCCAGCAGAACCAGGTCATCCCGATGGCCGTCTTCCCGTCGGCCGGGCTGAACGAGGCGACCACGAGGGCGGCCGAGGACGAGACCGGCCTGGCCGGCCCCTGGGACACGGACCAGTTCCTGGTCTGCGTCGACTGACACGGTGCCGGATTACCGGCGCTTGGTGAGCGCGTGGGCGAGTGCGTGGACGCCGCCCAGGACGAGCGGCAGGGCGGCCAGCCCCGCCAGGGCCGACCGGCCGCTCGCCGCCGGCACGCCGGACGCCTTGAGCCGCCACCACGCCCACACCGTGAACGGGATCACCACCACCGGCGCTGTCACCACGCCGGGCGTGTAGCCACGCGCGACCGCCGACTGCGCCAGATGGCCCACCCCATGCAGGCCGAACCCGGCCAGCACCGCCTGGAACACCGGACTACGCCCTCCGGTGAGCGCCCCCGCGGCCGACGCCCCGGCCATGACCCCGCCCATCAGCCCGATCGCCACGTTGACCTGCCGCTGCGACATCTCCAGCCGCTGCCAGGGGACGCGCGGATAGCGCCGCTCCAGCTCCGGCCGGGCCTCCCGGGTCCAGCGGGCCATCGTGGCCAGCTCCTCCGCGTCGTGCACCGCCCAGGCCGCGAGCAGCCCCCACGTCACCGCCGCCGGTACACCGTCCATCCCAGAACCTCCCCGTCAAGCAAAACGCAACGCAACGTTGCGTTTAACTTTAGGCTCCAGAACCAGAGGGCTGTCAAGATGGGGGTGTGCCGAGGATCGAGTCCACCGCCGCCCGCCTGGCAAAGCTCGGCTTCGCCGACGGCGCGCGGGCCGCGACCCTGGTACGACAGTCGGGGACCGAGCTGGACGACCTGCTCAAAGGACTGGTAGCCGTGGCCGATCCCGATCTGGCGCTCGCCTCCCTGACCCGGCTCGCCGAGCGCGAGCCCACCGTGCTCGACACGCTGCGCGCGGACGAAGACCTCCAGGCCCGGGTGCTCGCGGTGCTCGGGGTGAGCGCCGCCCTGGGGGAGCATCTGGTACGCCATCCCGAACAGCTCGGGCTCATGGCCGTGCCCGAGCTCGGAGACGCGCGGGCGGAGCTGCTGCGCGCGGTCGGCGCCGAGCCGGAGGAGGACGAGCCGCGCGCGTCGGATCCCGACGCGCTGGTGAGGCTGCGGGTCGCCTACCGCGGGCGGCTGCTGCACCTGGCCGCGCGGGACCTCACCGGGCAGATCGGCCTGCCCGACGTCACCGCCGAGCTGTCCGACCTCGCGGGCGCGGCGCTGGAGGCCGCGCTGGCCATCGCGCGGGCCGAGGTCGACGCGAGCGACGTACGACTGGCCGTGGTCGGCATGGGCAAGCAGGGCGCCAGGGAGCTCAACTACATCAGCGACGTGGACGTGATCTTCGTGGCCGAGCCACGCGAGGGCGCCGACGAGACGGCGGCCCTGCGCGGCGCCACCCGCCTGGCCCAGGCCATGATGCGGGCCTGCACCGCGACCACCCCGGAGGGCTCGCTGTGGGAGGTCGACGCCGGGCTGCGGCCGGAAGGCCGGGCGGGGCCGCTGGTACGCACGCTGGGCAGCCATCTGGCCTACTACCGGCGCTGGGCCAAGACCTGGGAGTTCCAGGCGCTGCTCAAGGCGCGGCCGGTGGCGGGCGACCTCGCGCTGGGCGCGGCCTACGTCGAGGCGGTCAACGAGTTCGTCTGGTCGGCGGCGACCCGGGACCACTTCGTCGAGGACGTGCAGGCCATGCGCCGCCGCGTCGAGTCCCACGTACGGGCCGAGGGCGAACGGCAGATCAAGCTGGGCCCCGGCGGGCTGCGTGACATCGAGTTCGCGGTGCAGTTGCTGCAGCTCGTGCACGGGCGGCTCGATCCGCTGCTGCGGCGCAAGGCCACGCTGCCCGCCCTGGCCGCGCTCTCCCGCGGCGGCTACGTGGGGCGCGAGGACTCGCGCGGGCTGGCCGAGGCGTACACGTTCCTGCGCCAGGTCGAGCATCTGCTGCAACTGCACCGGCTGCGCCGTACGCACATCCTGCCGTCGGACCCCGGCGACCTGCGCAGGCTGGGCCGCGCGCTCGGCATGCACGCCGACCCGGTGGGGGAGTTCACCGCCAGGTGGCGGCGCCACGCGAGGGAGGCGCGGCGGCTGCACGAGAAGCTGTTCTACCGGCCGCTGCTGCAGGCGGTGGCCCGGCTGCCCGAGTCGGAGTCCCGGCTGTCCACCACGGCGGCGGCCGCCCGGCTGCAGGCGCTCGGCTACGTCGACCCCAACGGCGCCCTGCGCCACATCGCCGCCCTGACCACGGGCGTCTCGCGGCGGGCGGCGATCCAGCGGACGCTGCTGCCGGTCATGCTCGGCTGGTTCGCCGACGCGCCCGACCCGGACGCCGGGCTGCTCGGGTTCCGCCAGGTGAGCGACAAGCTCGGTGCCACGCCGTGGTACCTACGGCTGCTGCGCGACGAGACGGCCGTCGCGGCGCGGATGGCGCGGGTGCTCGGCACCAGCCGCTACGCGACCGGCCTGCTCATGAACGCGCCCGACGCCGTCGGGCTGCTGGGCTCCGACGAGGGCCTGGCCCCGCGCTCGCCGGACGCGCTGCTGAAGGAGGCGTCGGCGGCCGTGTCGAGGCACGGGTCCGACATGGAGTCGGCGGTGGCCGCCGCGCGTGCGCTGCGGCGCAGGGAGCTGTTCCGTACGGCCGTAGCCGATATCGCCGGACTCATGAGCATCGAGCAGGTGGGGGTGGCGCTGTCGTCGCTGAACGACGTGACCATCCAGGCCGCGCTGGACGTGGCGATCGGCAAGGTCGAGGTCGAGCGGCGGGCGGAGCTGCCGACCAGGTTCGCGGTGATCGCCATGGGACGGCTCGGCGGCATGGAGTCCTCCTACGCCAGCGACGCCGACGTGATGTTCGTGCACTCGCCCGTGCCCGGCGCCTCCGAACGCGACGCCACCGACGCCGCGTACGCGGTCGCCAACGAGCTGCGCCGGCTGCTCGCCCTCCCCGCCCCCGACCCGCCGCTGCTCATCGACCCCGACCTGCGCCCCGAGGGCAGGCAGGGCCCGCTCGTCCGTACGCTGGCCTCCTACCGCGCCTACTACGCGCGCTGGTCGTCTCCGTGGGAGGCGCAGGCGCTGCTGCGGGCCCGCTTCTCCGCCGGTGACGCCGCGCTCGGCGCCGAGTTCATCTCCGTGATCGACAAGCTGCGCTACCCGCCGGACGGCCTGCCCGACGACGTCGTACGCGAGATCAGGCGGATCAAGGCCCGCGTGGAGGCCGAACGACTGCCGCGCGGCGCCGACCCCGCCCTGCACACCAAGCTGGGCCCCGGCGGCCTGTCGGACGTGGAGTGGGTGGCGCAGTTGCTGCAGCTCCGCTTCGCGGCCGGGCACCCCGCCCTGCGGACCACCCGTACCTTGGAGGCGCTGCGGGCGGCCGAGGCGGAGGGCCTGCTCGCGAACGCCGACGCGGCCGTGCTGACGGCGGCCTGGCGCTTCGCCTCCCGCATCAGGGACGCGGTCATGCTGGTCAAGGGCCGTCCCGGCGACAGCGTCCCGGCCGACGTCAGGGAGCGCAGGCTCATCGCCCGCATGCTCGGCTACCCTCCCGACGGCTCGGAGGACTTCCTCGACGACTACCGCCGGGTGACCCGCCGCGCCCGCCAGGTGGTCCACCGGGTCTTCTACGACTCCTGACCCCGGCTGTCACAGCTTGGCTACAAGCCGTGCGGGCGGTGCGTCGCCGGGTGTATCAAGGCGCGGGGTGATCGATTTTGCTTTCCATTTACGTTGACCTGGCGTTAGGTCTCGTGCTCGCGTTCCTCATGCTTTCGCTGCTGGTGAGCGGGCTGAACGAGGCTTTCGTACGGCTGCTCGGCATCCGCAGCAAGTTCCTGTGGGCCTACCTCCGCGACACCATGGACGGCAGCGACGCGCAGGGGAAGTCCTGGCTGCCCGCCAAGGTGGCGGACGTGTTCGCGTCGCTGCCGTTCGTCCGCGACCCACGGCCGGTCCACAGCGACCAGCCGGCCCCGGTCGAGGCGGGACAGGCGCCCGAGCACGAGACCAAGGCCGAAGACGCCATGACGAAACTCCTCTACCAGCGGGTCCAGGAGATCGACCACCCGAAGAGGGGCCGCACCAGCATCGCCAACATCCCGCCGGAACGCTTCGCGGTGGCGCTGATGGAGATGGCGGCCGTCGAGAAAGACGGCGTCGAGGGGCTGCTGGCCAAGCTCAAGTCGATGGGCAGCCCGCTGCACGGCCATCTCAAGGGTGTGTGGGACTCCGCGCAGCGCGACATGGACCGTTTCCGGCAGGGCGTGGAGACCTGGTTCGACGGCGAGATGCAGCGGCTGTCGATGCTCTACAAGCGCTACGTCAAGTGGGTCGTCGCCCTGCTCGGCATCGTGGTGGTGCTGCTGTTCACGATGGACGGGTTCGAATACGGCAAGACCCTGCTGCGCGACAACGCCTTCCGCGCCTCGGTCACAGCCGTGTCCGAGGCGGGGCCCGACGCCTACACCGAGCTCAAGGAGCAGTGCGCGCAGTCGAACCCGGTGCCGTGCATCACCGACACGCTGAGCCAGCCCGCGCTGGTCAAGGTGTTCGACCACGCGATCGTCAACGTGGTGATCCCGGCCGAGGGCGATCCGAGTGTCAACTGGAACGGCGGCATGTGGTGGGACCGCCTCACCACGCTCAGCCACTGGCCTGGCTATCTGCTGACGTTCGTGGCGTTGCTGTTCGGCGCGTCGTTCTGGTGGGACCTGCTGCGCCGCCTCACAGGCATCCGCGGTCGCCGTTAGATCTGGGTTAGTGTGGATCGGATGGAGACAGAACGGCTCATCATGCGCAGATGGCGCGACGAAGACAGGGATCCGTTCGCGGCGATGAACGCCGACGCCGAGGTGATGGAGCACTTCCCCGCCCTGCTGAGCAGGGAGCAGAGCGACACCTTCGTCGACAGGATCGAGGAGGGCTTCGAGGCCCACGGCTACGGGCTCTGGGTGCTGGAGGTGCGCGAGAGCGGCGAGTTCATCGGCTTCACCGGGCTGGTCCTGCAGACGTTCGAGGCGCCGTTCACTCCGGCTGTCGAGGTCGGCTGGCGGCTGGCGAAGGCGGCGTGGGGGCACGGGTACGCGATCGAGGCGGCCAGGCAGGCCGTACGGTATGGGTTCGACGAGGCGGGGCTGGACGAGATCATCTCCATGACGACCGTGCGGAACACCCGCTCACGCAAGGTCATGGAACGCCTGGGCATGACCCGCGACATAGCCGACGACTTCTACTTCCCGGGCATCGCGGAGGACAATCCGCTCCGCCCGCACGTCCTGTACCGGCTCAAGCGCGGTCAGGCGATCGGCCCTATTTAGGGCACCTCGTGGTTTCGGACGGGAGGTGGGCGGGAGCTATCCTGTGCGGCTACTGGGCGGTTGTGCCATCGCGCGCCTCGATCATGGCGGCCATGAATTCCTGGAAACGCGCGAACTGCTGCTGATCCATCTTCAACGGCACCCCGTTGACGATCCGGTCGTCGTACCTGGTGCCGATCGTCACCTTGAAGCCGTCACGGTGTGGTTTCGCGTCCACCCCGAGGAACGCCACGTGGTATCGCCTGGCATCCGCCAGACAGTGGAAGACATCTAAGGTCCTGCCGTCATGCACCAGGATGTACTCACCGATCGCGAACTCCGCTGCCATGGCTTCCCGTTCATGCCGCTTGATGTGCCCGGTGTCAGGGTCATCCCGGGGCACATCATAAAGGGAGACTCCTCCCCATTACACCGCAGAAAGCTGACGCCGACCCCCGGACCGTTCAGCTCGTCCTCGCCCCGCTGCTCTGGGACCCGATCGGCTCTCACCAGGACGAAGGAGACGACCATGGGCCGAGGGCCTGACGGTGAACAGCATCTCTAGCAAAACGTTTCCACGGCCCGCTCACCGGGGCGGAGATTCAGGCAGCTCGGGAGGAGATGCTTGGCCTCGGTACCCGCGGTGAGGTGGCGTGAGCGGCACCTGGATTCTGGACAGCGAAGCCCTCTCCCAATACTTGCGAGCTGATCGCAAGATGAGCGCCCGGCTTGCCGTCGCGTTCGAGGACGACATCCGTGTTGTCATCAGTGCTGTCACGATCGTCGAGGCCGATCATGACAGAGTCCATCCCGCACGGCTGGCCTGGACGCTGTCCCGGCTGACTGTGGAACCGCTCACCAAGGACCTCGCCCAGCGGGCGTCAGACCTGCTTAAATCCGCGGGGCTGCACGGTCACAAGTACGCCATTGACGCGATGGTCGCCGCGACGGCGATCACCACCGCCGACAAGCCCGCCCGGGTTCTCACATCCGCCCCGGACGAGCTGGAAAAGCTCCTCGGGGAGTGTCTGGATCGCTCGAGTCTGCCGCGTGGCGCCGGAAACTCCAAGGTCAAGGTCTTTCCAGTCTGACCCACTGCGCCGAGTCCGCGTCCTCGCGCTCGTCGACTGCGAGCTGCACCAGCTCGTCGACCAGGTGGGTCAGCTCGCGCGCCTCCTGAGCCAGGTCCCGCAAGAGATCGTCTCGCTCTTGAGGCGGCAGTTCAGTGACGCGGTGCAGGACCGAGATGTTGGTACGCAGGCTCGTGAGCGGCGTGCGCAGCTCGTGCCCCGCGTCCTGGACCAGGCGCCGCTGGTCGTGCTTGGAGCGGGTCAGGCGGGCGAGCATACCCTCGAAGGAGCGGCCGAGCCGGCCGATCACGTCCTGCCCGGTGACCGGCACGAGCACGTCCAGCTCGCCGGTGGAGGCGACCTGCTCGGCGACGGCGGTCAGCCGGATCAGGCTGCCGGTGCTCCTGCGTGCCAGGAAGGCTCAGGCCTGCTCAGATGCTCATCGCGTAGAGCACGTCGCGCAGGGCGGCCTCGCGGCTGCGCAGCCAGACCAGCCGCAGGGCCAGCTTCGGCGCGTCGTAATCGAGCGGAACCGGTACGCCGGAGGCCGGTCCCGTCTCCAGGGGGCGGTCGCGGGGGACCGGTGCACCGTTCTTCTCGGGCGTGAAGTCGAGCGGGACCGGCGCACCACCTGTCTCAGGGGTGAAGTCGAGCGGGATCAGCGCGCCGGAGGCGAGGTCGGCTTCCAGTACGAAGTCGGGGAGCAGTGCCCTTCCGAAGCCCTGCCTGGTCCACTCGCGAGCCGTGGCGATGCTGGTCAGCTCTCTGCGCGGCACCCGAGCACCGAACAGTTGGTCGGCCGCCAGCCGGATCGAGCAGCCCGGCGTGCTGACCAGCAGCGGCTCCCTGTCACCGTCCGGAGCCGCGACCAGCAGCAGCCTGACCTCGCCCACGTCCAGGAAGTCCAGGTCGGCCGGAGGGGTGAAGCCCAGGCCGCCGATCCGGGGACCGGAGTCGAGCAGGAGCGCCGCGTCCAGGCCGCCGCCGGCCACCTCGGACAGCAACGCCTGCCTGGTCAGCGACCGTACATCCACCTCCAAGTCGGGGCGGCGTTCGGACAGGTGGCGGACGATGGCGGGCAGCTTGGCCGCGGCCAGCATCTCGAGCGCCCCGATCCGAACCCGGTGACGCTCGCCGGTCACCGCACGCCGTACCTCGTCCGCGTGGTCGAGCAGGTCCTGCGCCCGGGTGAGCAGGGTGGCGCCGGGTCCGGTCAGGCGCATGCCCTGGGGCGTGCGCTCGAAGAGCGCGACGCCGAGGCTGTCCTCCAGCCTGCGCACCTGTTCGGACACCGAGGCCGGGGCGAGGCCGAGGGTGTTCGCGGCCCCGGTGACGGTGCCCGCCCCTGCCACCGCCACGAACCCTCGCAACTGACGCAAATCCACAAATGTCAGCATACGGTTTTCCCGAATGCCCCCTGCGGTTGCGCCTGTTGAGGGGAAACATCATCTTTTAGCAGGCTGAGGGGCATGAAGATGTTCGGATTCTCTCTGGCCTACTTCTTGGTGATCCTCGACACGACCGTGCTCACCATCGCGCTGCCCGATCTGCGCGCCTCCCTGGGTGGCTCGCTGGCCGGGCAGCAGTGGGCGGTGAACGCCTACACCGTCGCGTTCGCCACGTCGCTGCTCACCGGGGGAGCGGTCGCCGACCGGTACGGCGCCGCGCGGATCTTCAAGGTCGGCGTGGTGGCCTTCGGCGTGATCTCGCTGCTGAGCGCCGCGGCGCCCCATCTCGGCGCACTGATCGTGTTGCGCGCTCTGCTCGGCGTGGCGGGCGCGCTCTGCACGGGCGGCTCGCTCGGCCTCCTGCCCGAACTCTTCCCCGACCCGGCCACCCGCGCCCGCGCCACCGGCCTCTGGGCCGCCATCACCGGCACCGCCCTGGCCGCGGGCCCGCTGCTCGGCGGCCTGCTGGTCGACTTGTACGGCTGGCGGGCCGTCTTCCTCCTCAACCCGCCCCTCGCCCTGATCAGCCTGCTGGCCATGCGGAAGGTCCGTTCGGCCCGTGGGCACCGCCTCATCGACTGGTGGGTGCAGGCGCTGGCCTGCGTACTCCTCGGCCTGCTCGCCGAAGCCCTGATCGACTCGTCATTGATCGCCGGGTTGTCGGCCTTGGTCGCCTTGGCCGCGCTGGTGTTCGTGGAGCGCCGCAAGATGCTCGTGGATCGCCGCGCGGTGCTGACGGAGCGCCGCGAGGCGGTCGTGGCGCGCCGTAGCCACGCTCCTGTCCTGCCCGGCGGCCTGCTCGCGGTGACCTGGCCGGAGCTGCTGGCGGGCGCGGTGGCGAACTTCGCCTTCTCCGGCGCCCTGTTCGTCCTGACCCTGTTCTTGCAGGACAGCCGCCACCTGACCCCGCTGGCCACCGGGCTGGCCTTCCTGCCCCTCACCCTCCCGATGACGGTGAACCCGCTGCTCACCGGCCGCCTGGTGGCCCGCTACGGCCCCCGCCCACCGATCTTCGGCGGCCTCGCCCTGCTCGCGATCGGCCTGGGCGGCGTTTCGCTCACCGATCTTCTGGCGCCATGGCTGGTGGTGATGGGCTTCGGGCTGTCGTACGTGCTGCCCGCGCTGATGGCGGGCGTGGTCACCAGCGCGCCGCCCGGCACGGCGGGTACGGCGGGCGGCGTCCTCAACGCCTCCCGCCAGGTCGGCGCCACCCTCGGAGTGGCCGTACTCGGCGGCTTGTCCCACCCGCTGCCGGTGGCCGCCACCCTGACCGCATTGACCTGCGCCTGCTACGGCCTCGCGGCCCGCGCCCGACGGACGGTGCCGGCCGTTGACTCACCGGGTGAACTTCCCGTCGGGAAGTAATCGCGGGGTGTCGAACATGGCGCACCTGGATTCTGGGCAGTGAACCCTCTCGCGGTATTGCGAGCTTTGCCGGTGGACCATGCCGAGGAATTCGAGCAGTACCGGCTGGTCCGCGTCTGGTGGTTCAGAGTGGCGTCGGCGCGACTTTCGTGATGCCCCGGAGTCGCCATTTGGCCACTCCGGGGGTTTGGCCGCGTGCCTCGCTAACCGTCTGAGCAGTTTCTCGTTGAGATGCCAGACAGGAAAGTCTCTTCCATTCGCTCAGCAGGGTGTGAAAAAGATTTTCTGCGTGCCCGACAGCGTTCCCCACTCGCCAGGAGGCTGGCCGCAGCCGGACCAGCGCTGGCCGACGACCTGGTCCCCGCTGTAGTAGCTGATGACGATGAGGAGATCGCCCCCTGGCGGGGGAGGAGGAATAGCGTGAGCCGGGGTCGAGCCGAGAGCGAGCACGCCGGCTGCCAACACCGCCGCTAAAACCCCTCGCTTGATGTTCATGGACGTTCCTCCAGATCCACCGGGCTTTTCCGGCCAGGGCGAATGCCAAGGCCATTTGCGTGATCTGACATCACGGTATCCGCCTTTGATCAACACTGCCAGCAGCAGTCGATCATTTATGTTCGGAGTTCTGGCGTGACGAGTCCACTTGAACCCGCGACCTTCATCCTGCCGACCTGGGCTCTTCATTTTCGGACCAGGGGAAGCTCAGGGAGGGTTGTCCCCGGGTGCCACGACGCCCGTCTCGTACGCGTACACGACTGCAGCCGACCTCGGCCGCGGTGGCCAGGGCCGGCGGCGAATTTCGGGGCGCCGCGGGAGTCGACGGCTTTGCTGCGGCGCATCCGTACTGCGGCGATCACCGGCCGGGAGCGCGGGGTGCGGATCGTGGCGAACATGGACGCGATGATCCGGTTGGCCGGTTCGTCGTTCTGGTCGTCCTGCGGTTTGACGGGCATGCAGGGTTCCATTTATCTTCGCGGTTCAGATACTTATCTGTGCAGCTACTGTGGACCGGAGGGCCTAATGGCGGCCCAGGTCCGGGGTCGCCCCCTTTGGAAGGAGTCCTGCCATGGACGGCTGGTACGTGGACGACCGCTGCATCAACTGCGATTCCGCCCGGCAGCTCGCGCCCAACCTGATCGGCGAGCTCGGCGGAAGGTCGCAGATCCTGCGCCCGCCGAACGATGAGGCGGAGACTCGGCGCCTCCACGCGGCCGCCTTCGCCTGCCCCACACGCTCGATCCGCCCAGAGTCCGGTGTGCTGGACCAGGCGCTCGACCCTTTTCCGATGGCCTTGGACAGCAACGTACTGTTGTGCGGGCACAACTCCCGGCACACCGCCGGGGCCAGCTCCTACCTGCTGCTACGGCCTTCCGGCACGGCAATGATGATCGACACACCGCGCTGGAGCAGTGAACTCGCCGTGCGTTACGCGGCATCGGGCCCGGTCACCGATGTGCTGCTCACACACCGAGACCACGCCGCACACGGCCGCCGCTATGCGGATCATTTCGGCGCCCACCTGTGGATCCACGAGGGCGACCTCGACGCGGCACCGAACGCGGACCACGTGATCCGGGGCCTGGAACCTCTGGAGATCGGCGAGGGGGTCACCGCCCATCCACTGCCCGGCCACACCCGAGGCAGCGTGCTCTACCTCGCGGATGACCGGTACTGCTTCAGCGGAGACAGCTTCTACTGGTCACGCACCACCGGCGATCTGGAAGTCGCGGACAGTGTGACCTGGTACTCCATCGAGGAATTGGCCACCTCCCTGGCCAGGACGGCCGGACGGCTGCGCTTCCAATGAATCCTGCCAGGCCACGGCGACCGCCACCGACTGCCCGTCGACGAGATGTCCCGGCGGCTGCGAGCGCTGGCAGAACGCACGCGACTACTACCGCCCAGGCCGATCGACTTCACGGCAGTCCGCTGGTGAGGGACCAGCCCAGCCTGCACCACGGCCCGCACGGCATCGGCCACTCGTATCAGACAAGGACACACCGTGACGATTCTGGGAACCCTGCTGAAGAACAAGCGCGCCGGCGAAGCTCATCTGGCCTGGAACCTCCCCGCCATGGCCGGACCCGAGCTGCTGGGCCTGCACAGCTCCGATTTCGAACACGAGAGCGTCATCCCTAAGGCCCACGTTGGCAAGCGCGCCGGCGGCGAGAACCGCTCTCCCGCCCTGGCCTGGAGCGGCACCCCCGAAAGCACCGCCCAACTGCTGCTGGTCGTCCAGGACGTCGACTCTCCCACCCGCATCCCGTTCGTCCACTGCGTCGCCCTGCTCGAACCCGATCTCGTCACGCTGCCTACCGGAGCCTTGAACACAGGGAGTCCGGTCCAGGGAGTGCGGATTCTTCGCTCACAAATGGGGCGCGGCTACCTGGGCCCCGAACCGATCAAGGGACACGGCCCGCACCGCTACGTCTTCCAACTGTTCGCCCTGCCCACCGCCATAACCTCAGCGGAAGGCGACGCGACGCTGGAAACAGCCAAGCCCAGTGCGGTACTCGCCACCGTGATCGGCCCGGCCCTGGCCCGCGGACGCCTCGACGGTCTCTACACACGCTGACACCGCACCGACGCTGGGCGGCTCGATACAGAAACGGCCCGGCATCGATCATGATGCCGGGCCGTTTCCCTGCTGGCTGACGTTGCTCAGCGACGACGATTGGCGCCGGAGAACCGTGCCGTCACACGTCGTAATAGAGCTCGAACTCGTGCGGGTGCGGACGCAGCCGGATCGGGTCGACCTCGTTCTCGCGCTTGTAGGCCACCCACGTCTCGATCAGGTCGGGCGTGAAGACGCCGCCTTCGAGCAGGTAGTCGTGGTCGGCTTCCAGGGCGGTGAGGACCTCGGGGAGGGAGCCGGGCACCTGTGGCACCTGGCGGGCCTCCTCCGGGGGCAGCTCGTAGAGGTCCTTGTCGACGGGCTCCGGGGGCTCGATCTTGTTGCGGATGCCGTCGAGGCCGGCCATGAGCATGGCCGAGAAGGCGAAGTACGGGTTGCACGACGGGTCCGGCACGCGGAACTCGATGCGCTTGGCCTTCGGGTTGGACCCCGTGATCGGGATGCGGACGCAGGCCGAGCGGTTGCGCTGGGAGTAGACCAGGTTGACCGGGGCCTCGTAGCCGGGGACCAGGCGGTGGTAGGAGTTGACCGTCGGGTTCGTGAACGCCAGCAGCGACGGGGCGTGCCTGAGCAGGCCGCCGATGTAGTAGCGGGCCGTGTCGGACAGGCCCGCGTAGCCGACCTCGTCGTAGAAGAGGGGCGAGCCGTCCTTCCACAGCGACTGGTGGCAGTGCATGCCGGAGCCGTTGTCGCCGAAGATCGGCTTGGGCATGAACGTGACCGTGTGGCCGTACTCCAGGGCCGTGCTCTTGATGACGTACTTGTAGAGCATCAGGTTGTCGGCCGTCTTGAGCAGCGTGCCGAACCTGAAGTCGATCTCCGCCTGACCGGCCGTGCCGACCTCGTGGTGCTGCATCTCGACGTCGATGCCGGCCTCGATGAGGTTGCGCACCATTTCCGAGCGCAGGTCCGTGAAGTGGTCCATCGGCGGGACCGGGAAGTATCCGCCCTTGTACCGGGGCTTGTAGCCGAGGTTGCCGCCTTCGGTGGCCTTGCCGGTGTTCCAGGCGCCCTCGATGGAGTCGATGTAGTAGTAGCCGGCGTTCTGCTTCGTCTCGAAGCGGACGTCGTCGAAGATGTAGAACTCCGCCTCGGGACCGAAATAGACGGTGTCGGCGATGCCGGTGCCCTTGAGGTATTCCTCCGCCTTGCGAGCCACGTTGCGCGGGTCGCGGCTGTAGGCCTCGCCGGTCAGCGGGTCGTGGACGAAGAAGTTGATATTGAGCGTCTTGTGCTGGCGGAACGGGTCGATCACGGCGCTGGACGGGTCGGGCAGCAGCAGCATGTCCGACTCGTGGATGGCCTGGAACCCGCGGATCGACGAGCCGTCGAACATGAGGCCATCGGTGAAGACGCTGGCGCCGAAGTTCTCGACCGGGAAGGTGAAGTGGTGCGTCGTCCCCGGCAGGTCGGTGAACCTGACATCGACGAACTGCACCCCTTCGTCACTGATGAACTTCAGGACGTCGTCGGCGGAGTTGAACACTCTCGAACCTCCCTGGGGACATGGCTATCAGGCCGACGTTAAGTCGTGGCCGTTTCCGATCGGTGTCTCGGTTGTTTCGCACATGTTAAGCGGCTCATGTCGGATCCGAAGCGCGACACTCGTCCTTACGGTCTTCTTCCTCGTGCAGATCGTAGGGGTCAGACGGTGGGCCGCTCGCTCCCACCGCGTCCGGAGCCGAGTCCGCGTAGGAGGGATGGATGAAGGCGTCGTCCACGTCGCAGCGTGCGGGAGTACTGCTGGCGCCCCAGCTCTCCAGCCACAGGACGAGCTCGCCCGCCTCGCGGTAGACGAACACGCTGCCGGTGGGGTGAGCGACAAGGCGGACCGTCGTGGCGGGCTGTCCCGGGCGGTGCACGGCGTACACGACGAGGTGGTTCAGCTTCAGCAGCGCTCCGGTGCGGCCGTATTTCCTGGCCTTGGCCAGGGTGGTCCTGCCGCTGACCTTGATGACGTCGGTGGCGAGCTGGGCGGTCTTCGGGGCGAAGCTGATCACCCAGCCGCGGCTGTCGAAGTCGTCCTTGTCCGGCTTCTTGCGATCCAGGTTCTTCCGGTACCAGACGCGCTGCTCGCGATCGAGCAGCTTCATGAAGGCCGACGGCTTGCCGCCCATGAGCGCCTTGTGGTCGAGGTAGGCCGCGGCCATGAGGTCGCGGGTGCGGTCCAGAGCCTTCGCGACGTCCTTCTTCGACACGCCGCCGATCGCCTTCGCCTTCGGCATCACGAAGCCCGCCGCGCCCTCGGCGTACTTCTCGGCGGGGGAGCCCGCGAACGGATCCGCGGCGGTTTCCTCCCCCGGGGCCCCGGTCTGCGTGCCGGTCGCCGCCAGCGTCTCGGTCTGCGTGCCGGTCGGCTCCTGAGCTGCGGGCTCCGTTCCGGTCGCTGCCGACGTCGCGGTCTGTACGCCTGCCGGGGCGGCGATCACCGGTTGGGTCTCCTCGGGGATCGGGCCCGCCGGCTGTCCCGAAGGAGACAGCAGGTCGGGGCGGAAGGCGACGATCGCGCCCGCGGCGGCGATCACCGTGATCACCGCGGCGGTGGCCAGCAGCCCGCGCCTGGCTCGCCCCAGAGGCCGCATGGCCTTGTCCGAGCGTGGCGGCCGGCTCCCCCGGGTGGCCGCCGCGCGCATCCTGCGCTGTTCGTCCGCGTCGATCTGCGCGACGAGCTCGTTGAAGCGCGCGTCTAAGTCATCCCCGTTCGTCATGGCGAACATGATGGGGGAGAAAGGTGATCTTTGTGGCGCGGTTGGGTCACGATCCCGACCGGCACCCTTGCCGGATACCGTGGAGGGCATGAGCAGGAACGAACCGCGCTGGACCCAGACCTGGCTGGGGGGCGTCAGGGCGGCCGGGGTCGATCTCGGGTACCCGGGCGAACGCCTGGGCCTGCCCGAGCAGGGGAGCGGCGCGATCGCCGGGTGGGGGCGGCGCGTCGCCGCGCTGGTCATCGACTGGATGATCTGCACCTGGGTGGTCGTGCAGTTGGTGCTGAGGATGAACCCCGCGGAGTCGCCGTGGGCGGTCGCGGTCGTGTTCGCGGTGCAGTACGCGCTGCTCGTCGGGCTCATGGGGCAGACGTTCGGGCACCGGCTCGCGGGCATCAGGGTCGCCGCGCTGGACGGCGGCAACCCGCGGCTGCTGCCCGTGCTCATACGCACGCTGCTGCTCAGCCTGGCCGTGCCCGCGCTCATCTGGGATCGCGACCACAGGGGAGTCCACGACCGCGCCTCCAACACGATGGTCGTTCGTATGTGAGCCTCATTGACAACGTTGTCGGCTCGGGATCTGCTGTTGACAACGTTGTCAGGAGGGCGACATGCGGAGAGCACATATTGCGGTCGTGGCGGCCGTGGCCTCACTGGGATTCGCCGGGTTATCCGGGGTGGCGGTGGCCGATCCGCCTCCGTCACCGCTGCCGTCGGACGCGCCGTCGGCGGCACCCACGCAGCCGACGCCCATCGAGGAGGTGACGCCGTCCCCGAACGCGAGACGCGGGGCCGTACGCACCGCTCCGCCGGGGGCGCTCTTCTTCTCCTCCCTCGAAACCGGCGACCCGCAGCCCGCCTGGCTCAACACGGTGGACGAGGGCAGGAAGGCCGAGGGGATCACCGGCAGCACCACGGGCGGCATCCCGGGCAACATCACCGACGAGGTCGTCGACATCGCGGCCAGCGGCGAGAACACCGCCTCGGGCGAGGTGAAGGAGAACCTGCTCGACGGCGATGTCAACACCAAGTGGCTGGCGTTCACCAGCACGGGCTGGGTGTCGGTGAAGCTGTCCAAGCCCATCGCGGTCACCCGGTACGCCATGGCTTCGGCCAACGACGCGGCCCAGCGCGACCCGCGTGACTGGGCCCTCGAGGGGTCGGCGGACGGGCAGACCTGGACGGCCGTGGACACGCGGGCCGGAGAGGTGTTCGACGCCCGGCTCAAGACCCGTGAGTTCGACGTGGCGAACCCGGCCTCCTACCTCTACTACCGGCTCAACATCACGCGGATCGGCTCGGGCACGATCGTCCAGCTCGCCGAACTCCAGCTCTCGGACGGCGACACCGCCCCCAAACCGCCCTCCGACATGCGCAGCCTGATCGGCCCCGGCCCCGGCAGCGGCTACACCGCCAAGCCCCGCGCCGGCTACACGGGCCTCAAGGCGCTGCGTTATTCCGGCAGTACGACCACCAGCGGTGGCGGCCACTCGGCCAACAAGGTGTTCGAGACGGACATCGAGGTCACGGCCGACACCGAACTGTCGTACGTGCTGTTCCCCGAGTTCACCGGCGCCTCGCTGAGCTACCCCAGCACGTACGCGAGCGTGGACCTGGCCTTCGCCGACGGCACCTACTTAAGCGAGCTGAAGGCCAAGGACCAGCACGGCATCACGCTGACGCCACGGGCGCAGGGCGAGTCCAAGACCCTCTACGCCGACCAGTGGAACTTCCAGCGCTCCCGCATCGGCGACCTGGCCAAGGGCAAGCGGATCAAGCGCATCCTGGTCGCGTTCGACGCGCCGGCCGGGCCGCTGCCGTTCAAGGGCTGGGTCGATGACATCACGCTGGTCAACGCCGAGCCGCAGCGGGTCGAGAGCCTGGCCGACCATGTGGTGACGACGCGCGGCACCCAGTCGACCGGCGGCTTCTCGCGGGGCAACAACTTCCCGGCCACGGCCGTGCCGCACGGGTTCAACTTCTGGACGCCGATGACGGGCTCCGGGTCGAACTCGTGGCTGTACGAGTACCACCGCAACGGCAACGCCGACAACATCCCGACCATCCAGGCGTTCGCCGCCAGCCACGAGCCGAGCCCCTGGATGGGCGACCGGCAGTCCTTCCAGGTCATGCCGTCGCTGCTGGCCACACCGAACCCCGACCGGGTCGCCAGGGCCACCGCGTTCCTGCACTCGGGCGAGACCGCCAAGCCGTACTACTACGGGGTCGACCTGCTCAACGGCATCCGTACGGAGATCGCGCCCGCGGACCACGCGGCGGTGTTCCGCTTCACCTTCCCCGGCGACAGCGGCAGCCTGATCTTCGACAACTACAACAACAACGGCGGGCTGACCATCGACCAGGGCGTCGTCACCGGCTTCACCGACACGCGGAGCGGCTTGTCGGCGGGCGCCACCCGGATGTACGTCTACGCGGTCTTCGACCAGCAGCCCACCGCCGGTGGCAAGCTGACCGGGGCGGGCCGCGACAACGTGACGGGCTATGTCGCCTTCTCCGCCAAGCAGGTCACGATGCGCATCGCCACCTCGTTCCTCGGCGTGGAGCAGGCCAAGCGCAACCTTGAGCTGGAGAACGGCACGTTCGACGAGGTCAAGGCACGGGCCCAGCGCGCCTGGGAGGATAAGCTGGGCACCGTCGAGGTCGAGGGCGCCACACCCGACCAGCTCACCACCCTCTACTCGAACCTGTACCGGCTGTTCCTCTATCCGAACTCGGGCTTCGAGAACACCGGCACGGCCGCCACCCCCGCCTACAAGTACGCCAGCCCGGTCTCGGCCAGGACCGGACCCGACACCCCCACCCAGACCGGGGCCAAGATCGTGGACGGCAAGATCTACGTCAACAACGGCTTCTGGGACACCTATCGGACCACCTGGCCCGCCTACTCGCTGCTGGCGCCCGAGGCGGGCGAGCTGATCGACGGGTTCGTCCAGCAGTACCGAGACGGCGGCTGGATCGCCCGGTGGTCCTCGCCCGGCTACGCCGACCTCATGGTCGGCACCAGCTCGGACGTGGCCTTCGCCGACGCCTACAGCAAGGGCGTGCGTGGCTTCGACGCCAAGTCGGCGTACGCGGCGGCGGTGAAGAACGCCACCGTCGTGCCGACGAACCCGGCCGTCGGCCGCAAGGGACTGCAGACCTCGATCTTCCGTGGGTATACGGCGCTCAACGAGGTAGGCGAGGGCCTGTCCTGGGCCATGGACGGATATATCAACGACTTCGGCATCTCGACCATGGCCGCGTCCCTGGCGAAGACCGCCACCGGCCCGGAGAAGGCCAGGTACCTGGAGGAGTCCGAATATTTCCGTAACAGGGCCCTGAACTACGTCAACATGTTCGACCCGGAGGTGGGCTTCTTCCAGGGCCGCGACTCCACCGGCAAGTGGCGGCACACCAAGGCCGACTACGACCCCCGCGTCTGGGGCTACGACTACACCGAGACCAACGGCTGGAACATGGCCTTCCACGCACCCCAGGACGGCACCGGACTCGCCGCCCTCTACGGTGGGCGCGCGGGCCTGGCCAAGAAGCTCGACGCGTTCTTCGCCGACCAGGAGACGGCCACCTTCCCCGGCTCGTACGGCGGCGTGATCCACGAGATGCGCGAGGCCAGGGACGTCCGCATGGGCCAGTACGGCCACAGCAACCAGCCCTCGCACCACATCATCTACATGTACGACCACGCGGGGCAGCCGTGGAAGGCGCAGGCCAAGGTCAGGGAGGCGCTGTCGCGGCTGTACCTGGGCAGCGAGATCGGCCAGGGCTATCCGGGCGACGAGGACAACGGCGAGATGTCCGCCTGGTACGTCTTCAGCGCCCTCGGCTTCTACCCGCTGCAGGCCGGCAGCCAGGACTACGCGATCGGCTCGCCGCTGTTCACCAAGGCCACCGTGCACCTGCCCGGCGGCAAGGACCTGGTGATCAAGGCTCCGGCCAACAGCGCCGAGAATGTCTACGTCCAGGGCCTCAAGGTGAACGGCAAGGCGTGGAAGTCCACCGCGCTGCCGCACGACGTGCTGGCCCGCGGGGCCGTACTGGACTTCGCGATGGGGTCCAAGCCCTCCACGTGGGGCGAGCCGCCCGAGTCGATCACGCCTGACGGCGAGACGCCCCGGCCGATGCGCGACATCCCGGTCACCGGAGGCCCGGCGGCGCTGTCGGACGACACCTCGATGACCGAAGCCACCATTTCCGGAAATATCACCCTCCAGGCGGGGACGCGGGAGAAGGTGGACTTCTATACCCTCACCTCGGCGGCCGCCGGTGCCCTGTCGTGGCAGCTCGAAGGCTCCTACGACGGCACGACCTGGACGGTCATCGACCAACGCGAGGGTCAGGCGTTCGACCAGGCGAAGCAGACCCGGCCCTTCAAGGTCGCCCGTCCCGGCCGGTACGCCCAGTACCGCCTCACCACCTCCGGCACGCTGGCCGAGCTGGAGCTGCTGGCAGCACCGGATCCGACCTGCACGCAGACCGTCAGCGGCACGCACAGCGGCCCGCTCACGGTCGGCTCCGGCGTGACCTGCCTGGCGGCGGGCGCGAACGTGACGGGCCCGGTCGTCGTACGCCAAGGCGCGTCGCTGATCGCGCGGGCCGCCACGATCGGCGGGCCGGTCACGGCGGTGGGCGCGGCCCGGCTGGTCCTGGTGGACACCTCCGTGGGCGGACCGCTCACGGCGACCTCGGTGAAGGAGCTGGCGTTGGAGAAGTCGGTGGTCGGCGGGCCGGTCACGCTGATCGGCGACAGCGGGCCGCTGATCGCCGCCACTACGGTCAAGGGGCCGCTGACCTGCGCGGGCAACTCCCCGGCGCCGACCGGGAACGGCCTGCCCAACACGGTCTCCGGACCGTCGGTGGGGCAGTGCAAGGGTCTCTAGCCGAGCCATAAAACCGTACCGGGTTAGATTTTCAACCCGGTACGGTTTATGCTGTCCTCATGATGGCGGGGCTCAGGGAGAAGAAGAAGGAGCAGACGCGGCGGCGGATCGCCGAGGTGGCGCTGCGGATGTTCGCCGAGCGCGGCTACGAGGCCGTGACGGTCAACGAGATCGCCGAGGCGGCCGAGGTGGCGAAGGTCACGCTGTTCGCCTATTTCCCGACCAAGGAGTGCCTGGTCCTCGACGTGGTCAAGGACGACACGGCGAAGATCGTCACCGAGCGGAGGCCGGGGCAGACGCCGCTCGGGGCGCTGCGCGAGCACTACCGGGCGCTCGCCGCCGAGGGGGCGGGGGAGGTCGACGTCGACGGCCTGCTCACCCGGATCCGGGTGATCTCGGCCAGCCCGGCGCTGATGGCCGGGCTGCACCAGACGCAGGCGGGGCAGCGCTACGAGCTGGCCGCCGCGCTGGCGGGCGCGCGGGGCGCGCCGGATGGGGTCTGCGAGCTGCTGGACCAGCTCATGGCCGCGCAGATCACCGCCGTGATCACGACGCTGCAGGAGGGGTTCTTCCAGCGGCTCGTCGCGGGGACGCCCATCGCGGAGGCGGGCCGCCGGCTGGCGGGCGACGTCGAGCTCGCCTTCGACCTCCTCGAGCACGGCTTTACTGGGAAATAAGGGGATATTTCGTGAAAAAAGGTATCAACTATGACACCGGGTTCCTGCCGGGGGAGAGCCTGTCCCGCGCGGCGTTCGACGCCGAGATGGTCGGGCGCGAGATGCGGGTGATAGCCGATGAGCTGCACTGCGCGGCCGTACGCGTCTCCGGCGGCGACCCGGAGCGGCTCAGCGTGGCGGCCGAGCAGGCCGCCGCGGCCGGGCTGGAGGTCTGGTTCGCGCCCTTCCCCGTCGACCTGCCGACGGAACGGATACTCCCCCTCTACGCCGACTGCGCCGAACGAGCCGAGGCCGTACGGCGCGGCGGCGCCGAGGTGGTGCTGGTCACCGGCTGCGAGACCAGCGCCTTCTGCGAAGGGTTCATGCCCGGCGCCGACTACGACGAGCGCATGCGGGCGATGATGTCGGCCGACATGGAGTGGTGGCAGTCACTGGGCACGATCATGGGCCGCTTCAACGGCTTCCTCGGGGAGGTCGCCGAGACGGTCAGGCCGCTGTTCGGCGGCCGGATCACCTATGCCTCCGCGCCATGGGAGTTCGTCGACTGGACGCCGTTCGACCTGGTCGGTGTGGACGCCTACCGTGCCGCGTACAACGCCGAAAGCTTTGTGGAGGAGCTGCGCGGCCACTTCAAGCACGGTAAGCCCGTCGTGGTGACTGAGTTCGGCACTTGTGCCTACAAGGGGGCGGGGGACCGTGGGGGCATGGCGTGGGTCGTGCCGGACGGCTCGGAGCGCGACGAGGGCGAGCAGGTCCGCTACCTGAACGAGCTGCTCGACGTCTTCGAACAGGAAGGCGTCGACACGGCCCTGTGGTTCACCTTCGCCTCCTACAACCGGCCCGGCGACGCCGACCTCGGCGCGTACGGTGTGGTCAGGATGCTCGACGAGACCCGCTGGGAGCCCAAGGCGGCCTTCCACGCGATGGCATCCAGGTACGGGCGCGACTGACCCCGGCCGACCGGGCGCGCGGCCGGTCAGGCGCGTGCGCAGCTGAAGATGGCGGTGCCCGGTATGTGCTTGCCGCGTAGCGGGCTCCAGCCGCCCCACACCCGGTCATGGCCCGCCGGCCACTCGGGCTCCAGCAGCCCCGTCACGGTCAGCCCCGAGGCGACGATCAGGCCGACCCAGTCGCCCATCGTCCGATGGTGCTCGACGTAGGTCGGCGTACCGGACTCGTCCATCTCGACATAGGGCGAACGGTCGAAGTAGGACCGGTCGGACGTCAGCCCGCGCGGCCCCGGATCGTCGGGGAACGCCCACCGGATCGGATGGCTGACCGAGAACACGAACCGGCCGCCCGGCCTGAGCACCCTGCCCACCTCCCGGAACACGGCCAGCGGATCGGCCACGAACGGCAGCGCCCCGAACGCCGAGCACGCCAGATCGAACGACCCACCGGCGAACGGGAGCACCTCGGCGTCGGCCTGCACCACAGGGACGTGCACGCCGGTCTCGAGGTCGATCCGCTGCGAGTGGCGCAACTGCCGGTGCGACAGGTCGAACGCGGCCACCTCGGCACCCTGACCGACCAGCCACCGCCCGCACTGTGCCGCGCCGCAGCCCATCTCCAGCACCCGCCGCCCGCGCACCTCGCCCAGCAGGCGCGCCTCGGCCTCGTCGACGCCCTCGGGGCACCAGACGAAGCCGGAGTCACGCAGGAACTCGCCGTGTTCGACCTGGTAGTCGTCGGCGTTGCCGTCCCACCAGCCACGGTTGGCCCGCGACGAGTCCGACAGCATCGGCGCACTCCTCACCGGCACTAGCGCATCTTGGGGCCGCGCGGCACGCGGGCGCCCTTGGGCATCGGGCCCTTGGGCATCGGCATGTTCTTGGGGAGCGAGCGCAGGCGGTCCTTGACCTCGTTGACCGCGGGCTTCTTCAGGTTGCGCGGCAGCTTCATGATGTGGCGCTGGAGCTTGCCCAGCGGGACCTGTCCCTCGCCGTCGCCGCACTGGATGTCGTAGATCTCGACGCCCAGCACCACCCGCGCGACGCGCTTCTTCTCGGCCGCGAGCATCTTGGCCACCCGGTTGCCGGGCCCCTCGGACACCAGCACGACGCCCGGGAACCCGATCACGAGGTGGATCAGGTCCTGGTCACGGTTGACCGCGATGGCCGGGGTGACCTGCCAGTTGCCCCGCATCCCCTGCAGCACCGCGGCGGCGGCGCCGGTCTGGCCGTGCAGAATCGAATACTGGGCCTTCTGCGCCAGCTGCCCGAACACCACGAGGCCGACGGTGAGCGCGGCGAGCACGCCGAGGAACACCGAATACCACAGATAGTCCGTGACCAGCCCGATCACGACGACCACAGCCAGCGTGCCGACCGCCGAAAGGAAGACGATCGGCAACCCCTTGGGGTTGGCCTGCTTGATGATCTGCGCGATCATGCGGAACTGCTTGATGCGTCCCGGCTTCTCTGGATCCTCGGACTTTGCCATGCTTCGAAGAATACAAACCAACCGACCGGGATACGAAAACGCCCATGGTCAATCGGGCAGTTTTCTTTTACGGCAGAGCACGGTGGGCCCCAGTCGCCGTCCGGGGCCGGGCTCTGTCCAGGGGGACGCTCCTCCGGTGATGCGGGGCCGGGCGCCGTGACGAGACGGTGAGACCCCGGCCTACGTGAGCGTGCGGACGTGTTCTCCCAGGTGCGGGGGCTGAATGGTGATCGTTTGCCCGGGGTCTGCCCGCACCGCGTCGAAGATCGCCAGCCTGATGTCAGGGCCCCGCGTTGGTCACCGCCACCGTGACCGAAGCGTCATCGGCCGTTATCGAATCGTAGGACGAGCGGTCGGAGTCGTAGGCGGTCATGACGCACGGCGCGATACGAAGAAGACCGCCTCCTGACGGAGACGGTCTTGAACGTGGCGCGGGAGCTTCAGGCGCTCTGGCGGGCCTCGATGGCCTGCTGGTAGAGCCGGCCGGCGCGGTAGGAGGAGCGGACGAGCGGGCCCGACAGCACGCCCGCGAAGCCGATCGCCTCGGCCTCCGCCTGGAGCTCGACGAACTCCTCCGGCTTGACCCAGCGCTCCACCGGGTGGTGGCGGGGCGTCGGGCGCAGGTATTGGGTGATCGTCAGCAGGTCGGTGCCGGCGGCGTGCAGGTCGCGCATCGCCTCCACGACCTCCTCGCGCGTCTCGCCCATGCCCAGGATCAGGTTGGACTTGGTGACCAGCCCGGCCTCGCGGGCCATCGTGATCACACCCAGCGAGCGGTCGTAGCGGAACGCGGGCCGGATGCGCTTGAAGATCCGCGGCACGGTCTCGACATTGTGCGCGAACACCTCAGGCTTGGCCGAGAACACCTCTTCAAGCTGCTCGCGGTTGCCGTTGAAGTCGGGCACCAGCAGCTCGACCCCGCAGCCGGGCAGCAGCGCGTGGATCTGCCGCGCGGTCTCGGCGTAGAGCCAGGCGCCGCCGTCGGGCAGGTCGTCGCGGGCCACACCGGTCACCGTGGCGTAGCGCAGGCCCATCTGCTCGACCGACTCGGCCACGCGGCGCGGCTCGTCCCGGTCGTACTCCTTGGGCTTGCCGGTGTCGATCTGGCAGAAGTCGCAGCGGCGCGTGCACTGGTCGCCGCCGATGAGGAACGTCGCCTCGCGGTCTTCCCAGCACTCGTAGATATTGGGGCAGCCCGCCTCTTCGCAGACCGTGTGCAGGCCCTCCCGGCGCACGAGCGATTTCAGCTCGGTGTATTCGGGGCCCGTCCTCAGCTTGGTCTTGATCCACGGGGGCTTGCGCTCGATAGGGGTCTCGGCGTTGCGCACCTCCAGGCGGAGGAGCTTTCGGCCTTCAGGAGCAACGGTCACCGCCCCAGCTTACGTCGCGCCGCACCCTGCCCCACTCCCAGGGCGGCTTGTCGGGCGGGCGCCTCGGATGAGGCTCAGATGATGAGGCCGAGGCTGCGGATCGCGCGGGTGTAGTGGCGGAGCAGTTCGTCGTCGATCCGGTCCGACTCGGCCGAGCCGAGCAGCTCGGAGCCGGGCTCGGCGATGAGGACGCCGTCGGGGGCCAGCGGCGCGGGGAAGCCCCCGGGGGTCAGCGGTGCGGGGGACAGCGCGACCTGCCTGATCGACGCCACGCTCTCGCCGCGCAGCGCGGCCGCCTGCATCGGGGCGACGTAGCTGCCGCTCGCCAGCAGCCCGTCGATCTCGGCCAGTTCCGCGGCCGTGAGGACCCGCAGGGCCCTGGCCCGCCGCTGTTCGCGCCTGCGGGCATCGCCGGAGCGGGCCAGCCGTCTCAGGCAGTACTCGGTGAGCAGCACCGGGCCGCCGAGCACCCGTCCGATGATCCGGCCCAGGAAGCCGGCCGCCTCGTAGCCGGTGCTCACGGTGTCCAGCGCGCCGAGCGATGAGGCGATCTGCGTCTGGGCCTCCTCGCGCACCCGCAGCGGTGCCGCTCCGAGGAGGGCCTCCCGCCATTCGCCCAGCGTCGAGAGCGCGCCGTTCACGATGAGTTCGTCGCCGGTCGGCAGCTCCGCGTACGCACCGGCCAGCAGCGCGACCCGCTGCCTCGGCGACAGGGCCAGCCACGAGGGCAGCCCGATGACCAGCACGGGCGTCCTGAGCAGGCCGTTGCGCGCGTAGCCGGCGCCCAGGACCAGATCCCTGACCGCCACCTTCTTGGGACGCCCGACGCCGATCCGGTCGGCCACCCGGTCCGCCACGCCGTACAACTGCCTGGCCGAGGCGGGATCGAGGACCTCGGCGTCGGCGGGCAGGCGGCCGAGGCGCGGCCGCAGCATCCAGCCGAGGGCGATCAGCAGGCCGCCGATCGCCCACGCCGCGGCGAACTGGGCGTTGACCACGATCGTCCACCCGCCCAGCACGACGAACGCCAGCGTCAGCGTGTGCACGATGAGAGCCAGGACCAGAGCCGCGAGTCGCTTCACAACCTGATCGTAAGCAGGCAAATGCCAGATTTCACCGTGATGCGCGCACTGCTTCGGTTGCCGGCCGGCTAGCTGTGTCCGGTCATGCGCATGAGGTCTTCTTCGTGCAGGTCGTACGGCTCCAGACCCAGCGCCTCGGCCAGCCGTTTCTCGGCGATCGGCAGGACCTCCTCGACCACGATCCGCCTGCCCGTCTCGGCGGACAGGGAGGAGACGCCCACGTCCGGGATGCCGCATGGAACGATCCGGCTGAACCATCGCGGATCGTTGGCGCAGTTGAGCGCGAAGCCGTGCATCGTGACGCCGCGCGAGACGCGGATGGCGACCGCGCCGAGCTGACGGTCGGGCAGGCCGAGGCTGGGATCGCCCGCGGCCCAGACCCCGGCCCACCCCGGCACCCGCCTGGCCGTGACGCCGAAGTCGGCGCAGATCTGGATCATCGTGTCTTCGAGGCGGCAGATGTAGCGGGTCACGTCGCCGATCTCGATGATCGGGTAGGCGACGAGCTGGCCGGGGCCGTGCCAGGTGATGCGGCCCCCGCGGTCGACGTCGATCACGGGGGTGCCATCAGAGGGACGTTCGTGCGGAGCGGTGCGCTTGCCGGCTGTGTAGACGGGCGCGTGCTCCAGGAGCAGGACCGTGTCGGTCAGCTCACGGGCGACTCGTTTGCCGTGCACCCAGCGTTGCAGCTGCCAAGCCTGCTCGTAGGGGACGTCGACACCGAGGCGGACGATGGCCAATGCGTGGGGGTCGACCCCGTGCTTGGGGCGCATGTGTCCATTGTGCCGTTCCCTCACGCATCAAGGGTAATTCAGGAGGTCAGCAGCCGGGGCTCGATCCGGAACTCCTTTGCCCCATCGGCCCCGTCATGCTCGATCCTGTAGGCATATCCGGCCGGATCGGTGGTTACGGCCTGGATGAACTCGGTGCCCACGTAGTGCAGCGCCACGCCCTCGTCGGCGGCGTAGCCCTCGGGCAACTCCCCGCTGGCCACCGACTGGTGCAGCAGCGGCCGGCGTTGCGGCTCGGAGTTGTAGTGGACGCCGCACGAGTAGGGCAGGAAGGCCAGGCCGTCGGCCCACACGTTCAGCTCGGGGCCGAAGGAGTCGGTGTTGCCGCCGACGTGCCAGCACAGCGCGCCCGCGCTCTGCCCGGACAGCACCACACCGGAGCGCCACGCTTCCTCGAACGCCTCGTCGAACCCGTGCAACCGCCAGAGAACCGCCAGGTTGGCCACGCTGCCACCGCTGACATAGATCATGTCCTGCTCGAGCATCCACGCCCGAGGATCCTTGACATTGGGCATCGGGAACACGGTCAGATGGCTCAGCTCAACATCCCACCCGGCGAAGGCGCCGTACATCTTCAGCAGCCAGTCGGCGCTGTCCCCCGTCGCGGTGGCGACCAGCCCCAGTTTCGGCCGGTCCTCGCCGGTCAGGTCGAGGCCGTAGCGCAGCAGCGGGCTCGCCTCCAGAAAGCCGTGACGCTCGGTCGGGCGGAACGATCCACCGCCGATGGCAAGAATGTGTGACTGGCCGGAGCTGGTCATGTTGATGTCTCCCACGTGGTAAAGGACGAACGGCACTTTAGATTATGGCGCTGAACGCCGCGTCGAGGTGGCTATGGGTGAATCTGTAGCCGGTATCGGACAGTTTCCCAGGCAGAATCCGGTGGCTGGGCAACAGCCCTTCCCGCGCGAACTCGCCGAGGCCGATGCCCAGCGCGAAGGCCGGGACGGGCATCGGCACAGTGCCCTTGCGCAGGGCTTTCCCGAGCGTGGTGGTGAACTCGGCATTGGTGACGGGATTCGGCGCAGTCAGATTAACCGCCCCCACCAAATCCCGATTTTTCAGGATATGCAGTACGGCCTGCACCCAATCATCCTCGGATATCCACGACCAGTACTGCTTCCCACTCCCCAGGGGCGCGCCGAGCCCCATCTTGAAAATGGGCAGCATCCGCCCGAGCGCCCCACCCCGCCGGCTCAACACGAGTCCGGTACGCACCTGCGCGGTCCTGACCCCGACCTCCCCGGCGGCTCTGGCCTCACCTTCCCAGAGCTCGCACAGGTCGGCCAGAAACCCGGTGCCCTTCCCCTGAGACTCATCGATGACCCGATCCCCGGTATCTCCGTAGAAGTCCACCCCGGAGGCCGACACGAGCACCTCGGGGGGCCGCGAGAGCTGCCGTAGCGCGTTGACGAGCACGCGAGTCCCGTCGACCCGGCTCCGTACGAGCTCGCGCTTGTACGCCTCACTCCAGCGCCGGTCGGCGATGGGCGCTCCGGCCAGATGGACGACCCCCTCGGCCCCTTCGAGCACCGAAAGATCGATCACATCCTCCCGAGGCTCCCAGTAGGCCTCCTCATCACCCTCCGGAGGGCGTCGCACCATCCTGACAACCCGCTGCCCCTGACCCCGAAGCGCCTCGACCAACAGCCCGCCGAGCAGCCCCGACGCCCCCGTAACGATGATCGTCATACCCCCCACACTACGCCGGGGCCTCTCCGCGACTCACCCGCTGCCCGTCCGGAGTGTCGACCGTCTGACATCCACCCCCACGTAAAGAAGTTGACCGCCGTATCACCGAAAGGATCTGGGGAGATTTCGGCGGCCCGATAATTCACCTTTCGGAGGTCTTGACGGACGATTGCCCCGCTGCTTGACTCCGTTGTGATCAAGAGCCCGCCGCGTTCGGAAAGGGGTGATGGGGCGCTCGCTCCTATTTCTTCAGGGTTAGTTCGGTGGCCAAGCTCTGTCTCGGAACGAGGCGGAGTGCGGTGTAGCTGACCAGCGTATATAACGCTCTGGAATCATGCCTGCATGTCGCCAAGAACGCATTTCAGGCATTCCCAGGTCGCATTCTATGAAATGCGAAATTCACCGTTCTTCATTCTCAGAAGTGAGGGTTTCATGCGTATTTTCAAGGAACTCGGTGACCGTATGGTCGCCGCGCTCGTCCCGAACGTCAAGGCCGCCGCCGGTTGCCCGCCGGACTGCTTCCAGCAGTGGAAGGGCTCGGGTACGTGCTACGTGCGTACCTGCTGCTACAACGGCGCCTGCGTGCTCAACTGCGGCTCTTGGAGCAAGTGCTAGCCGTTCGCGGACTCTGCGGGCCGGGTCTCACCTCAGTGAGCCCGGCCTGCTCAGCCTCTCGGGTGGCATGCTCGTGATCTATCTCCCAGCTCGCCATCGTGATCGCCGCAGTCGGGGCGGGGCTGATCGGTCCGATGGTGTTCATCTTGTTCGACGACATCGGTGACCTGTTCGTGATGAGGAGATCGTGATGGTTTTCGCTCTGTGGGCGGCAGTGTTGGTCCTCAGCCTGTTGTCCGTGCTCAATCTGGTGCTGATGCTCGGCGTCATCCGCAGGCTGCGCGATCACACGCAGCGCCTCGACGGCCTGTACGAGCGGACCGGCAACCCGGCGACCGGGCTGGAGGCCGGTGAGGTGGCGGCCGAGTTCGAGACCACGACCAACGACGGCGAGACGCTGTCGGCCGCCTCTCTGGGGGAGCGGACCCTCATCGGCTTCTTCTCTCCCTCGTGCGCGCCGTGCAAGGATCTCGCGCCCAAGTTCGCCGCGCTGGCCGCCGGGCATGACGGGGCGATCGCCGTGATCGCGGGGTTCCCCGATGAGATGGGCGACATGCTCGACCTGCTCTCCCCGGTCGCCAAGATCGTCAATGGTGAGGTGGACGGCGGGCCGCTCGCCAAGGCGTTCGGGGTGGAGGCCTTCCCCCGGGTGTTCCTGGTCGACGAGACCCGCACGGTGCTGGCCGCCGGTCACACGCTCGACGCGCTGGACGGTGTCCTCAGCCCCGCCCGTGGCTGATCGCTCCTGGCCGCGCGCGCTGGTCGCGGTCGCGGAGCTGGCCTGGCGCAGCTCGCCGGCGATGGTGGTGGTCTACGCGGCCGCCACTCTCGCTCAGGCGGTCCTTCCCGTGGCCACCACCTGGCTCACCAAGGCGCTGCTCGACGCGCTGACCACGCGACAAGGGTCGGTGCTCGGCGCCGCGCTCGGGCTGGCCGCGTGCGGGCTGGCCGCCGGGCTGCTGCCGGGCATCTCCACCTACGCCAACTCCGCGCTGGGCAGGACGGTCGGGCTGCGCGCGACCGACCGGCTGTTCGCGGCGACCGAGAGGTTCGTCGGGCTGCGGTATTTCGAGGACCCCGACTTCCTCGACCGGCTGCGCCTCGGGCAGCAGGCCACGCTCACCTGCCACGGGCTGCTCGGCTCGGCGTTCGAGAGCGCGCGGTCGACGCTGACGCTCGCCGGGTTCGTGGGCGCGCTGACCGTGATCAACCCTTGGATGACGGCGATCGTGCTGGTCACGCTCGTGCCGACGCTCGCCGTACAACTGCGGCTGGCCAGGCAGCGGACGGCGATGATGTGGCAGACCAGCCCCGCGCAGCGCCGCGAGTTCTTCTACAGCCAACTGCTGACCAGCGAAGAGGCCGCCAAGGAGATCAGGCTCTTCGGCGTCGGCGCGTTCCTGCGCGGGCGCATGGTAGGCGAGCGCGGCCGGGTCAACGTCGCGCAGCGCCGCATGGACCTGCGGCAGCTCACCATGAACGGCGCGCTGGAGCTGCTCACCGCGCTCATCGCGGGTGGCGGCCTGGTGTGGGCCGGCCTGGCCGCGCGCGACGGCGCGCTCAGCGTCGGTGACGTGGTGATGTTCGCGGGCGCGGTCGCCGGCGCGCAACTGGGACTGAACACGCTGGTGCAGACGATCGCGCAGATCGCGCAGAACCTGCAGCTGTTCCGCCACTACCTCGACGTCACCGAGACGGCCCCCGACCTGCCCGTGCCGGTCAAGACCGCGCCGCTGCCCGCGCTGACGCGCGGCATCGAGCTGCGTGACGTCTGGTTCCGCTACAGCGACGACCATCCGTGGATCCTGCGCGGCCTCACCCTCTCCATCCCGTACGGCGAAGCCGTCGCGCTCGTCGGCCTCAACGGCGCGGGCAAGAGCACGCTGGTCAAGCTGCTCTGCCGCTTCTACGACCCGACCAAGGGCGCGATCCTCTGGGACGGAGTGGACATCCGCGACGTCGACCCCGCCGAGCTGCGCGCCAGGGTGAGCGCCGTGTTCCAGGACCATATGTCCTACGACCTGTCGGCGGCCGAGAACGTCGGCCTCGGCGACCTGCGGCGCATCGAGGACCGGCCGGCCGTCGAGCGGGCGGCGCGGCAGGCGGGCGTCCACGACCTGCTGGCGTCGCTGCCGCAGGGCTACGAGACGCTGCTGACCCGCGTGTTCTTCGGCGTCTCCGAGGAGGAGGACGACGACGCGCGGGCCGCGGGCGTGGTGCTGTCGGGCGGGCAGTGGCAGCGGGTGGCGATCGCCAGGGCGCTGATGCGTGACCAGCCGGAGCTGATGATCCTCGACGAGCCGAGCTCGGGACTGGATCCGGAGGCCGAGTACGACATCCACGCCAGGACGCGGGCGAGCAGGGCGGGCCGTACGAGTCTGCTGATCTCCCACCGGCTCAACACGGTCAGGGACGCCGACCTCATCGTGGTGCTGGAGGAGGGCGGGATCGTCGAGCAGGGACGGCATGACGAGCTGATGGGGCAGCAGAGCGTGTATGCCAGACTTTTCACCCTGCAGTCCACGGGCTATGTCACGGAGAGCGCCGAATGAGAGTCGCGGTCGGTATCGGGGTGGCGGTGCTGCTCGTCGGCGGCGCGCTGATGTGGCTGCGCAGGCGGCTCATGGTGGTCACGGTCGTGGGTCTCAGCATGGAGCCCACGCTGCGCGCGGGCGAGCGGCTGCTGGCCAGGCGCGGCACCGCGGCGACCGGCGACATCGTGGTGCTCCGCAACCCCAAGGGCGACCCGCCACTGCTGGTCAAGCGGCTGGTCGCGGCCGCGGGCGAGGAACTGCCCGCGACGCTCGGCGGCGGGGTCGTGCCGGAGGGCAGGGTCGCCGTGCTGGGCGACAACGCCCGGCACAGCCTGGATTCCCGGCACTTCGGGCTGCTTCCCGTGGAGGACGTGATGGGGATCGCCCTCCGGCGGATCGGCGGATCGGCGGGGGCGCTCAGCTGAGGTGAGCCGGGCCTGACACTGCCCGGCGGTCGCCGGTGAATCAAGGCCGTATCAGCGTCGTGTGCGAGCCATCTCAGTTGCGGCCGGATGAGGGCGTGGCACGGGTGGGCGGCTTCGACGTCACGCGGCGGTCGGGGGAGGTGCGGGAGCGTCGCGTCCGGCACCCCGTCCGAGCTCAAGGCGATGGTGGGCGGCCAGAGCCTCGACGTACGACCGGGGCTCGTCTCCCCACACCGCGCCGACGAGTCCTTCCGCCGAGCCGGGCCGGCCGCCGGCGAGGACGAGCCGGGCCAGCAGCCTGCGCAGCCGCACACCGGCGATCTCGACGAGCCCGTCGTCGTCGTCGCGTAACTCCAGCTCACCAAGGAGCGCGATCCGCACGCCGTCAGCGTCTCACGAAGCCCGGATTTCGGGCCGCCCCTGAGGGCTGGGACGGTCACGCGTCCACGAGAGGATCCGCGCCGCCAGGTCGGCGACGTCCTCGGGCCCGCTGTGGAACAGCGTCGGGATCAGCGCACGGCCCGCCGCGGCGTCCGCCATCGCCTCCTCGACCCACTCTCGCGGCGAGCCGCGATCCCGCAGCCGGTCCTGCCGCACCTCATCGGGGCAGTCCAGCAGGGCCCAATGGGCCGGATCGCGCCACCGTCCCACCGGCGGGAGCTCCTCGGGGTCGGGGATCGGACACAGCAGCAGCACCGGATGCCCTGCCCGCCGCACCATGGTCACGATGCGCGTCCACATCCGGTCGTACGCGGGCCACACGGGCGCGGCGTCCGGCTCCGCGATGGGCACCCCGAGCAGCGCGCCGTCCTCGAGCAACTCATCCGAGTCCATCACGACCAGCCCGCCCGAAGCCCGCAGCAGGTACGGCAGCAAGGTCGTCTTTCCGGCGCCGGGAGCGCCCGCGAGCAGATACAGCGGCGCATGCCCATCGAGGGGTTGATCTTCCACCAACGTGATCATAAGCGGTCGCGCTCTACGCGCAAGTGGGGCCGGCACGGTAGGAGTCGCGCAGGCGGTGTTCCGCGTCGGCGCTCACGCCGAGCTGGTCCAGGCCCAGCAACGCGGCGCCCACGGCCGGAGGCACCTCCACCACCCGGGTCGTCGCTTTGGGTGCTTCCCGCGCAAAACCGGTGTTGATGCGGTCGAGCAGGTACTGATCGCCACCTGTGAGCACGCCGCCCCCCAGCACGATGTCCACCGGAACGTGCAGCAGATCCAACCGGCGCAGCGCCGCCGACGCGAGCAGGACCACCTCCCTGGCCAGCCGGTCGACCACCTCTCTGGCCACGGTGTCGCCGGCCCCCGCGATCGCCAGCAGCAGCGGATTGAGCTCCTGGAGCCGGGCGCGGCGAACCTCCCCGAAGTGGAGCCGCTCGACGAGGTCGGCCACCGAGGACACGGCGAAGTGATCGGTCACCGCCGCCCGCAACGCGGTGTCGGGGCCGCGACCGTCTTCGGCCCGCACCGCCCGCCACAACGTCTCGTCGCCCAGGAACGAACCGCCGCCCCAGTCGCCGGACAACCGGCCGATCGCGGGGAACCGCAAGGTCCTGCCGTCCGGCGCCACACCGACGCAGTTGATGCCTGCCCCGCAGACCACGGCGACCCCATGCCCAGGGGTGCCGGCGCGCAGCAGCGCGAAGATGTCGTTGTCGACGGTGATCCCCTCGGACCAGCCCAGCTCGGCCAACTCCCGCGTCAGCGTCTCCTGCTCCCGGCGGAAGTCGACTCCGGCGAGGTAGGCCGCGGTGTGCCGGGCGTACGGGGCGCGAGCCGCCGGATCGACCTGCCGCGCCGCCTGCCGGACCAGCGTGTCGAGGGTGGCGGCACTGGCGGCGACGCCTACGTTCTGCGCCGACGCCCCAGGACCGCGCACCCGCGACAGCACCGTGCCGTCGGCCGCGACGAGGAGGACGTCCGTCTTCGAGTTGCCGCCGTCGATCGCCAGCACTCCGTCGATCACGCCGCCGCCCAGGGCAGAAAGTCGCGGTTGACGGCGACCAGCCGGTCGGCCAGGGTTGCCGCCTGGTCGATCTGGCCGATGAGCGGGTGCGCCATCAGCGCGTCGAACACCCGGTCGCGGCCGCCGTGCAGCGCCGCCTCCAGGGCAAGGTTCTCGTACGCGGTGACGTGGGCGACCAGGCCCGCGATGGCCGGCGGCAGCGGGGCCACCGGCAGGGGGACCGGGCCGGCGCCGGTGATCCGGGCGGGCACCTCGACCACGGCGTCGCTGGGCAGGAACGGCAGGGTGGAGCCGTTGCGGACGTTCACCACCTGCACATCTCCCTTGTCGCCCAGCAGGGACGCCACCAGGCGCACCGCCGCCTCCGAGTAGTAGGCGCCACCCCGTTGCTCCAGCAACGCCGGTTTGGCGACCAGGCTCGGATCGCGGTACAGCTGAAGCAGACGGTGCTCGATCTCGGCCACGGTCTCGGCTCGTGACGGGCCCTGCTGGCCGGCCACGATCGCGTCGTGCCGGTAGTAGTACTTCAGGTAGTACGACGGCACGGCGCCGAGCCGGCGCATCACGTCGGCGGGGAGCCCGACGTGGTCGGCGAGCTCGTCGGCATGGTCGGACAGCAGCCGGGGGAGCACATCCACGCCGTCGACGCGCACGGCACGTACCCAGGTCAGATGGTTGAGCCCGGCGTGTTCCAGCGTGATCGTCTCCGGAGCGACGCCCAGTTTCCCCGCCACCCAGCGCTCGAAGGTGATGGCGACGTTGCAGAGTCCCACCGCACGGTGACCCGCGTTGAGCAGCGCGCGGGTGACGATGCCGACCGGGTTGGTGAAGTCGACGATCCAGGTCTTCTCGCCGGCGACCCGCCGCACCCGCGCGGCGATGTCGAGGACCACCGGCACCGTGCGCAGCGCCTTGGCCAGGCCCCCCGCACCCGTGGTCTCCTGACCGACGCACCCGCATTCCAGCGGTACGGTCTCGTCCGTCACGCGGGCGGCCTGGCCGCCGACGCGTAGCTGGAGCAGTACGGCGGCGGCCCCATCGGCGCCGGCCTCGAGATCGGCGGTGAGGCGCACCTTGGCCGGATGACCCGCGTGATCGAGCAGGCGGCGCGCGAACCCGCCCACCACCTCGAGCCGCTCGGTGTCCGGGTCGACCAGCGCGATCTCCTCGATGTCGAGAGCGGCGTACTGATGGGCGATCCCGCTGACCAGTTCCGGGGTGTAGGTGGAGCCGCCTCCGACGATGGTGAGTTTCAACCCTTGACTCCTGTGAAGGTAATGCCTCGGACGAAGGACTTCTGAGCGAGGACGAAGAGGAGGATGACCGGCAGCATGACCACGACCGTCGCGGCCATGGTGAGGTTCCACTGCACCTGGTGCGCGCCCCGGAACGAGGCCAGGGCCAGCGACAGGGTCCACTCGTCCGGGTTCTCCCCGGCGTACAGCAGTGGCCCGAAATAGTCGTTCCAGGTGTACATGAAGCAGAACAGGGAGATCGCGGCGATGCCGGGCCTGGTCATCGGGAGCAGCACCCGCAGCAGTGTCCGCAGGTCGCCACAGCCGTCCACGCGGGCGGCGTCGAGGTAGGACTGCGGGACCGTGAGGAAGAACTGCCGCAGCAGGAAGATGCTGAACGCGTCGAGCAGGAAGTACGGCAGGATCAGCGGCCACAGGGTGCCGGTGAGGTGGAGCCGGGCCCACAGGATGTAGAGCGGGACCGACAGGACCTGCGGCGGGATCATCATGGCGGCGATCACCACCAGGAACACCGTCTGGCGGCCCCGCCAGCGCATCCGGGCCAGGGCATAGGCGGCCGGGACGCTGGACAGCAGCATGCCGGCTGTGGCGAGCAGCGAGTACATCATGCTGTTGCCCAGATACTTCAGCAGTGGCGCGGTGCGGAACACCTCGGCGAAGTTCGCCGGATGCCAGGACCGCGGCCACAGGTCGGCCGTCAACGCCTGCCGGTCCGACATGAACGCGGTCAGCGCGACGAAGACCAGAGGCAGGACGAACATCAGCCCGATGGCCAGCGCGATGCTGTGCACGGCGATCCAGCGCATGAGGCCGCGCCGGTTCGACCGGCGGCGCGCCGGTCCGCGCCGGGGCGTCGAGCCGGGGGCGAGGTCGGTTGCGGTGGTGAGAGTGGCCATCACGCCATCTCCTCGGCATGGGAAGCACGGCGTAGACGGTGCACGAAGAACACGGTGAACACCGTCGAGACCACGAACAGGGCGATGGACATGGCTGATGCGTAGCCCATGTTGTAGTAGTGGAACCCCTGCTGGTACAGCCAGACGGGGAAGGTCAGCGTCGAGTTGTCGGGGTAGCCGATGACCCGCCGGCTGCCGGCGATGTCGGCCGACCCGGAGGCCACCGAGGCCGCGACCACCGCCTGGGTGAAGTACTGCAGCCCGAGGATGATGGAGTTGATCACTCCGAAGACCAGCACCGGCGCGATCGCCGGAAGCGTGATGTGCCAGAACCGCCGCACCGAGCCCGCGCCGTCCAGGGACGCCGCTTCGTACAGCTCACCGGGCACGTCCAGCATCCCCGCCATGATGATGATGATCAACTCGCCCGACGCCCACAGGGTGAGCAGGGTCAGCGCGGGTTTGGCCCACGCGGGGTCGCTGAACCACAGCGGCCCGGAGACGCCGAACCAGCTCAGCACCGTGTTCACCGGCCCGGTGCCGGGATTGAAGAGGAAGGTGAAGGCCAGGGTGGCCGCCACCGGCGGAGCCAGCGCGGGCAGGTAGATCAGCGTCCGGAACAACCCCGCGCCGTTCCTGACGCGGACCAGCACGGCCGCGACCCCGGTGGCGAAGACCAGGCGCAGCACGGTGATGACGACGACCAGCCACACGGTGTTGTAGGCGGCCTTGCGGGCCAGCGGATCGCCCCAGAGGAGGAAGACGTAGTTGCGCAGCCCGACCCACACCGGAGTGTTGAGCAGGTCGTAGCGGGTGAAGGAGTAGTAGACCAGCGCGAGGAGCGGGTAGACGACGAACAGCGCCAATCCGGCCAGCGCCGGTGCCATGAAAGCCAGCGGCCGTATCCAGTGTCCCGGCCGCGGCCGGATCCACCTGGTGAAGCTGGATCCGGCCACGTGCGTGGTGTGCGGTGCGGCGGTCATCGGGGCTCAGCTGCCGAGTTGCGCGTCGGCGTCGATCTGCGTGCCCGTCTTGGCCAGTCCCGCCTTCAGGTCGGTGACGCCACCGCTCTGATAGGAGATGGAGAAGTCCTCGGCGGACTTGAGGTAGGCGCCGCCGTTCGCGCTGGCCGGGTTCGTGGCCAGGTTGGGGTTGGCGAAGATGTCGAGGAAGGTCTTGAAGTGGACGTCCTTCTGCAACGTCGGGTCCTGCAGCGCGGGGACCGTGGACGGGACGTTCTTGAGGCCATGGGCGAGCTCCTGCAGAGCACCGGGATCCGTCGACAGATACTTGACCAGTTCCCAGCCGGCGCCGGCGTTCTTGGCGCCCTTGGGAATGCCGATGATCGTGCCTGTGGTGTAGCCACCCCCGTACAGGTCGGGCTTGTTGTCCGCGACCGGGAACGGAGCCGTGGCGTAGTCCAGCTTGGGCGCTTCGGCCTCGATGAAGGCGGTGCGGAACTCACCGTCCATCGCCATGGCGATCTGCCCCTTTTCAAAGGCATGGTCAGGTGAGTACTCCTGGCCGAGCCCGGCCGTGAACTTCGCCAGTTTGTCGCGCCCGTAGAAGTCGGTGAACTTCTTCGCCCACTCGAGCATCGCCTGCCACTGAGGGTCGGTGCCGAGAGCGGACTTTCCGTCCTGGCCCGCCCACTGGGCGCCCCAGCTCGACGCCCACATCTGCACATGGTTGGCGTAGAAGCCGATCGTGGGCACGAAGCCGGCGACCTTGATGGACCCGTCGGGATTGAGCACCGTCAGCTTCTTGGCGTACTCGAACAGCTCCGACATCGTCTTCGGGGGCCCGCTGAGGCCGGCCTTGGCGAACATCGCCTTGTTGTAGTAGAGGCCGTAGACGTCGGCGAGCAGCGGCATCGCGCAGCGCGTGCCCTTGAATTCGGTGTACGCGCGGGTGGCGGCGGGAAGCTGGTTCAGGTCCACCTTGTCGCGGGAGATGTAGGCCTTGAGGTCCTGCCAGGCGCCGCCGGAACAGAACTGGCCGATGTTGTCGGTGGAGAAGGAGATGGCGACGTCCGGAGGGTTTCCTCCTCTGATCGCCTGGGCGACCTTGTCGTCGTCCTGGCTTCCCTGGTTCTTGACAGTGATGTTCGGGTGCTTGGCCTGGAAGCCGTCCAGCACCTTCTGGAGCACACCCAGCTCACGACCGCTGAACTTGCTCCAGACGCTGAGGGAGACCTTCTCGTCGGCGCTCGGCGCATTGGCCGTACCCGATGAGCTCGTCTCCGGGCCACACGCGCTCGCCAAGAGCGCGAATGCCGCACACGCCGCCGCGACACCGATTCGTCGCATCGAAACCCTCCAAGGGGGGTGAAACTGCTGACCCGCCGCCATGGTCAGGTCAAGGGGTCGGGATTACTGTGAACACCTCTTCGCGCGCTCCGGCCAATGCCAGCCGCAGCGCGCCTGAGCGAACCGGGTTACCGGTCAGCAGGCTGGGTTGAATCTTCGGCCGGGGAAGGACGAGTTCGCCCAGTTCCTCGGTGACCAGGCCGCACAGGACGCTGCCGCCGGCCCGGCCGATATCGCCGGTGAGGACCACCAGCTCGGGATCGACCACGGACACCACACCTGCCACGGCCAGCGCCACCCGGCGGGCCAGGTCATGGAGAAAGGCCGACCGGGCGACAGGGTCCGTGCCGAGATCCTCCGCGAGCAGCTTCTCCAGATCGTCTCCGGCGAGCCCGTGCGCGTGGGCCAGCTCCAGGACCGCCTTGATGCCGAGCACGTCGCCGATTCGCCGGCCGCCGGTTACGCCGGAGGGCGGGCAGGGCATCCAGTCGATCTCGCCGGCGCCACCGGAGGAGCCCCGTAACAACCGCCCGCCCGAGACCACCGCGGCGCCGATCCCTCGCCCCATCCAGATCAGTACGAAGTCGTCGACCCCGACGGCTTGGCCGACCGCCATCTCGTCGAGGGCGACCAGGTTGACGTCGTTCTCGACGGCCACCGACGTGGCGAGCGATCCGGACAGCCGATCCAGGACGTCGAAGCCCTGCCACGGCGGCAGGTGCGGGGCGAAGCCCAGGTGCCCGGTGCGCGCGTCCACAGAACCGGGCACTCCCACGACGACCTTGTGCAGTTGCCCGGTGGTCAGACCCACCTCGGCGGCGGCGACGGAGACCGCACGGCACAGGTCATCGACATCGAGGTCCGTCTCCTCGACGGGACGGTATCGGTGCTCGGCGACGATCTCCCCGCAGATGTCGGACACCGCGATGTCCAGCGTGCGCGGGGTGAGGTCGACCGCCGCCACATAGGCCAGCGCGCCGTTGACCGCCCAGAGTTGCGCGCGCGGCCCCTTACCGCCCTCCCGGAGCCCAGCCCGCCGTACGTGACCACTCTTCTCCAGCCGGAGCAGGAGGTCGGCTGTCGCCGGTTTCGACAGGCCGATGTGCGAATCCAGCTCCAATCGGGTCAGCGGGCCTCGATCGAGCAGAGCCAGCAGCGCCGCGCGGTCGTTGATCCGGCGCAGCAGCTGAGGGCTTCCCCCGCGCTGTTCCACTTGGGACTCCCTTACTATCTGGGAACTTCCCAGACTATTGTCGAGGAATGTACCCCATGCACATCGGCCCACGTCAAGAGGCCATCGCAAGAGAATCGAGGAGCGCGCTCATGGGTGATCGCGGCTGGTCGGCCTCGTCCGCCCTGGAAGCGCTAAGGCACGCTGCGGCCCCGCAGGACCGGTAGCCCACTACCGGAGTCGAGCACGACGCGATCGCCGAGCGGCCGCGTGAGCGTGACGGTCGCCCGGCCGAGCAGGAGCATCAGGTTGCACATGCCGCCGGTGCCCTCCTCGTCCACGTCCACGACCACCACGTCGTCGGTCTCGTAGGCCCGGGTCCCGTGCACGTGGTCACAACTGCCGTACCCGTACGTGACAACCAGCTCGTTGGGATCGCCAGGCATGGGGTCGAAGGCCCGCACCTCTTCGCGGCCCCCCTTCGCCGCACGGGGACGCGGGGTCGCGGCCAAGGGATCAACGGCCACCACGACGAACCTCTCCTTGATCCCCTTGGCCGTGAAGTGCCAGGCAGGCACCCGGATCGTGCCCCGGCTGGTGGCCAGCGCCGCCTCCCCAAGCTCGACGCCGGTCATCCGGAGCCGACGGCAGCCCTTGCGCGGGCACTCCTCGTCGATGAAGTCGGCCGGCTTGCTGAGCCGCGCGTACGCCGTCGCAGCGGTGATGAGCGGCACCTCGGAGACCGAGCCGTCCGGCCAATGCAGCGGCATGCGGGCCGGAGAGTCCGCGGGTAACTCGGAGTCCAGGTCCCATGCGCCGTTGTGCAGGCTCAGAGCTGCCCAGGCGGGTATGCGCTCCCACCGCGGCACGACGTCGAGCCCCGCCAACGGGACGAAGCCCCCGCGCCACGCCTGGTCGATCGGGGAGCCCTGCCAGCGCGTCGCCATCGCTCGAGCACGCCATTCGAACGCGCCGGGCGAAACACGGTCGGACCAGTTGCAGGAGGCCAGGAGCAGCGTCAGCAGCAGGCACCCGATCGTCCTACGCAAGAGACCTCCTCGGCTTGATCATCGCCAGGCTAGACCTGCGGTAGACCTGCCTGAGAACCGGAACTCATTCACTCACTCACGAAGCGCCGCGATGCCTTCGACCGGCATCGCGGCGCGCTCATGCTCGTGTTCGTCAGTACGCGCAGGTAGACGACCGATCGTCCGATCCCTGGCCGGTCAGGGGGTCGTTCCATCGTCGTAGGAGAAGCCGAACGTGCGCGGCAAGCCCTCCAGCAGCCACTGCTGTGTGGGGCCAAAGGCGCAGTTCTGCGTGACCAACTGGGCGCCGAAGGCTGTGCTGTCGTTGGCCGGGCCCACGCACCACGAGCCGGAGTGTTGCCGGAGGAACCATACGCCGTCAGGGGCACCGGGCCGCAGTGCGACGAAGGTCCATTGCTGATCACCTGCGGCGAAGTTGACGCAGCTCCGCAGCACCAGCCGGGTGCCGACAGGGGTCGGGTTCTGGGTGTTGGCCAGGCTGAGGCACTTGCCGCTGGAGTTACGGATCGAGTTGTCCCCCGTGCTGACGGGTGCGAAGCCGTGCCAGGTTTGACCTCAGTCCATCAGCACTATTGAGGTGCCGTCGGCCGTGCCGCCGTTGAAGGGCTCGACGTGCCAGCTGATCGAACCTGCCTGCCGTTCACCGTTCAGGGGGCGTCTTCGGAAACGTCCAGAGCATGACCAGCCCCCCTGCTAGGGCAGAGTTTTATGCCCTGTTTGCTGCCTATATCCGGTTTAACGGGGAGGGTGGAATCGCATGGCGTCGGAGGTCTCTGCCCATGGTCCGGGGCCGTCTCCGCAGGGGAGACCGGCGCATCACACGGTGACACATCTGAGGAGAACCACATGTCCGATGCCGTCCAGCCTGTTCAGCCGGTCCTGGAGCCGGCGGCAGCGGCCTTCGTGCAAGCCACCGCCAATCCGCCGTACCTGTTCGAGCTGCCGCCGGCCGAAGGCCGCAAGGCGCTCGACGAGGTACAGTCCGGCGAGATCGACAAGCCGAACGTCGACGAGGAGTGGATCACCGTCGCGGGCGGTCCGACGGGCGGCGTCCGGGCCCGCATCGTCAAGCCGGCCGGGGCCGAGGGCACGCTGCCGGTGATCCTCTACATCCACGGCGCGGGCTGGGTGTTCGGCAACGCCCACACCCACGACCGGCTGGTACGTGAGCTCGCCGTCGGCGCGGACGCCGCCGTGGTCTTCCCCGAGTACGACCTGTCTCCCGAGGCCCGCTACCCGGTCGCCATCGAGCAGAACTACGCCGTCGCCCAATGGATCGTCCAGCAGGGCGCGTCCAAGGGCCTGGACGGCTCCCGCCTGGCCGTGGCCGGAGACTCCGTCGGCGGCAACATGACCGCCGCGCTGACCCTGATGGCCAAGGAACGCGGCGACATCCCCTTGCTCCAGCAGGTCCTGTTCTACCCGGTCACCGACGCGAACTTCGACACCGGCTCCTACCACCAGTTCGCCACGGGCTACTACCTCCGCCGTGACGGCATGCAGTGGTTCTGGGACCAGTACACCACCGACGAGGCCCAGCGCGCCGAGATCACCGCCTCCCCGCTGCGGGCCACCGCCGATCAGCTCACCGGCCTGCCCCCGGCCCTGGTCATCACCGGCGAGGCCGACGTACTGCGCGACGAGGGCGAGGCCTACGCCAACAAGCTCCGCAAGGCGGGCGTCCCGGTCACCGCCGTACGCTTCCAGGCCATCATCCACGACTTCGTCATGGTCAACGCACTGCGCGAGACCCACGCCGCCGAGGCCGCCATCACCATGGCCGCGGCCACCCTGCGCACCGCGCTCCACCAGCGCTGACAAGGAAGCACCCGAACAGGACCGCAAGTCGCAGCCCACTGCGGTTCTCCCGTGCACCGCGCCTTCACGGACACCGCCAGCGGGTCGGGGGCCATCGCCGAACTGCCGGACGACGGCACCTCTGCCGTGGCACCGCCGAACCCGCTGCGCGGCCTGGCGTCCGACGCCGCGTACATCACCTCGACGGCCCCCCAGCTCGACGGCTCCGTCGAGCGCGCGCCGAATCTGGGCGGATGTCACGGCCAAGTCGTGTGATCGTGAATGGCCCGCCGCCGTTTGGCACGCAACCTCAGAGGAAACTATCAGTAATGATTCGGTAACTCTATGTAATAGGAGTCCACATGCGTCGTCTGGTAGTCACCCTCATCTCCGTAGCCGCCGCGGGCGCGCTGACACTCGGCTTCGCCGCGACGGCTCAGGCCGCCGCCCGTGAGTACATCACCGTTGCCACGTGCGTGTTCTCCGGTGGCGTAGTTGTTCCCGACTGGCTGAGCCCGACCGGACGCACCTGCGTCGGCGGCGGCTACCACGGGTACCCGGTCTTCCCCTACTAGCACCCGCCATGCGAACGGGCCCGCCTCCCGCTACTCCGGGGGCGGGCCCGCCTTCTTTTGCGTCTCGACCTCGAGGACGGTGAGATGACGTGCAGGC
Organism: Nonomuraea sp. NEAU-A123; assembly: GCF_018603905.1. Classification (GTDB taxonomy): domain Bacteria; phylum Actinomycetota; class Actinomycetes; order Streptosporangiales; family Streptosporangiaceae; genus Nonomuraea. Next base: position 466,643 of record NZ_JAHFZZ010000007.1, on the reverse strand, counting down.
CGACCTCGACGTCAGTCGGGGAACGCGCGGCAGGTGCTGAGTACGAGGGCAACCCCAAGCTGACGGACCTACCTCGGCGACGTTCTCAGGACGCAGCACGCTCGCGGCCGCAGCGTGGCCAAGTGGCCGTCGCCGCGGTGCTCGCGCAGCACGGTGGCTGTCTGGCCGGCCGCGCAGTGCGTGTGTCGCAGCAGGCGCTCGTCGGCGACCGGCCGGACCGCCCCGGCAACCGGCCGCACAACTCGCCCTCGGCTTCCGGCCGGGCGGCTTCCGGTCGAGCGGCTTCCGGCCGAGCGAGGCCGGTTGAGACAGCGGATGGAACGCGGCGTCGCGCCTTCGAGGTAGCGGCGGGTCCGCGTCCGCGCCGGTTCGCGGGTCGGGGCGTCAGCCCGGGCTGAACCAGCGGGTGAGGGCTGTCTTCAGGCTGTCGGGGTCCGCACCGGCCCAGGCGACGTAGCCGTCGGGGCGGATGAGCAATGCGGGTGCGGGGGCGTCGTCGGCGGTCGCGGTCACGCGGTGCACTTGGTCGTTCCAGGGCTCTGCGGTGGCGGCGAGGTCGTTCCCGCCGGTGAGGTCAAGGAGCAGGGGGCGGCCGTCGCGCAGGAGCTCGGCGAGGCGGCGTTCGCGTCCGTCGTCGGTGGTCAGGTTGATGGGTGGTACGAACCAGCCGGTGGGCGCGGCGGGGTGTTCCTCGCCCATGTCGTAGCGGACATCGGCGCCCGCTACCAGGGCGGCGACCATGTGCGTGTTCTCGGTGCGGTCGAGGAGTTCCGCGAAGAGCCGGCGTAGTGCGGTGACGTCGCCTCCGGGTGCCGTCAGAGCGGTCGCGGCCTGGGTGTGCATGAGCACGCGTTCGCCGCTCGCGTGGCGTTCGGTTTCGTAGCTGTCCAGTAGGCCTTCTGGGGCCCATCCCTGCACTGTTGCACCGAGTTTCCAGGCCAGGTTGGCCGCGTCTTGGAGCGCCAGATTCAGGGTCGGCCCGTGGCTGACCTGTGCGGCGTCGCCGGCGATGAAGACCCGACCGTCGCGGTAGCGGTCAGCGAGCCGGGAGTTCCGGCCGCACATGCGGCGAAGCATGGTGGGCGCGCCCTCGGGCGGCGGAGCCAGGGGCAGGCGCGCTCCGAGGACCCGTTCGATGCTCTCCTCCATCTCGGCCGGCGTCATCGGCGCACCAGGGCCCGGGAAGTCGCCTGCCGGGTGATCTTCCCATTCGGCCGTGTTGACCAGCGGCCGCTCCGGATCGTGCCCGAGGAGGGTGAAAAGGCCCCGCTCCGTACGGTGGAACACCGCCGGGATCTCGCCGAGGCCATCGATCGCGACCCGTCCCCCCGGCGCGAACCGGAAGCGGTCGCTCGGCCCGATCAGGGCCGTCCGGTCGACGACGTTGTCGTCGCTGATGCCGGGGAAGGCGATTCCCGCCTGCTTCCGAATCAGGCTGTGGCCGCCGTCGCAGCCGACGAGGTATCGGGCGGTCAATGTCATCTCGGTTCCGTCCGAACCGCGTGCCACGACGTCGACCTGGTCATCGGTCTGGCTGAAGGACAGCACGTCCCAACCTCGTCGGACATCCGCGCCGAGTTCCGCCGCGCGTTCGTTGAGCACATGTTCAAGATCGCGCTGGTTGACCGGCAGGAGATACATCGGGTTCTCCTTGCCGAGCACGTGCAGCGGCAGCGGCATCCCGCCGAAGAAGAACCCAGGCGCGGGCGCCGGTGCTCCTCGGCCCCCGCAGCGTTCGAAGAGGCCACGGTTGTCCAGCAGTCGTACGACCTGGCCGGCGAGGCCGTGTGCCTTGTCTGCCAGGTCTGGTTCCGGCCGTCGTTCCAACACCAGAGGCCGGACGCCCGCGAGGCGGAGCTCGCAGGCGAGAAAGAGGCCGGTGGGTCCCCCGCCGACGATGATGACGTCGAACATCGCTGATGCCTCCTTAAGATACGCGACTGTATCTAACGGTGGACACCGTAGGTCACCGCGATAAGATACGCAAGTGGATCGTAAGCATGGGCGGACCCGCGACGGCGGCACGACCCGCGACGGCGGCGCATCCCGTCGACGCGGCCCCGAACTCGAGGACGCGATTCTCGACGCCGCCTGGGACGTGCTGGTCGAGCACGGATATCACGGTTTCACTTACGAGGCGGTCGCCGCCCGCGCCGGTACGAGCCGTCCTGTGCTCTACCGGCGCTGGCCGCAGCGCGACGACCTGCTGCTGGCCACTCTCACCAAGTTCTGGCAGCCGATCGCGGTGCCCGACACCGGCAGCCTCCGCGATGACGCGATCGGCTTCCTGCACAACGCCGACGCTGACCGGGCAGGCATGATCACGTTGATGAGCGTGCAGTTGGTGGACTACTTCCGCGACACCGGCACCAGCCTCAGCGAGCTACGCGACACCCTCATCGCGCCGGGCCAGGCGACCCCCTTCGAGATGATCGTCGCCCGTGCGGTCGAGCGCGGCGAGCTGCCCGACGTGCCGCGTTCGTCCCGCGTGGTGAACCTGCCGTTGGACCTGTTGCGCCACGACATGTTCATGACGATGCGCGCGGTGCCGGAGGAGTCGATCGTCGAGATCGTGGACGAGGTGTGGCTGCCGCTGCTGGGGGTGCCCAGGGCCCCGCCGACGACCTCGGCGTGATCGGCCTCGTCCTCAAATAGGGACTGTGCTCGGCTAGGACAAACCGTCCGCGGGGGAGAAGCGAGCGGCCAGGCCATGAAGGACGCATTCGAGTCCGCCGGCGAACTCGTCGTCGCGGGCGGCGCTCAAGTTCTGGTTTCGCTGGGCGGCGTACAGCTTTCGCAGCCGAGGGTAGTCCCGTACGGCCTGTTCGGCGGCCGGCCACAAACTGTCGGCCCATTCCTGCTCGCTTCGGCCGCTGCGGGCGAGTGTGGTCAACCAGGCGGCCTCGCTGGTCGAGATCCCGATGACGTAGGCCACAACTGTGTTCAGGGCCCGATCGGCCGCTTCCAGGGTGAAGCCCCCCTGCTCGAACGCGGCGAGGATGGCCTCGTTCTGCCGCATCACGTTCGGCCCCAGATAGGCCACGCCCGTCTCGCCGAGCACGGAGACGATCCAGGGGTGGCGCAGGACCGTGGCCCGCAGGCTGTGGGCGTAGCGGGTGATGGCCGCCCGCCAGCCCGCCGGATCGTCGGCGGCCGGCACCTCGACCTCGCCGTAGACCTGGTCGACGAGCAGCTCGAGCAGTTCGTCCTTGTTGGCCACGTGCGTGTACATCGACGTAGCCCCGGCGCTCAGGCGGATGCCGAGCTTGCGCATGCTCAGGGCGTCGATGCCTTCGGCATCCAGCAGTTCGAGTGCCGCGGACACGATCTGCTCCCGGCTCAGCGGCGGCTGCTCAGATCGTCGCCGCTGCGGACGAGCCCACACCGACGGATACGGCTGTCTGTCGGCCGGCATGCGTTCTCCCTCACGACGATCCCTGCCGAACAGTGTACGGCTTGCCCAACGATGTTCAGTATCCGTACAGTGTGCGGAGTGCCGCACACTGTACGGCGCTTTATGGGAAAGGAGTCGTCTTCATGCCGTCATCGCCATTCGACGCCCACCGCTGGCAAACGAGGCTTGATGAGCTGCGCGCCGCCCATCACGTGCCGGGGGCCGCCCTGGCGGTGCTGGCCGGCGGGAGGATCCATGAGCTGGCCAGCGGGGTGCTGCACCGAGGGACCGGCGTGGAGGTGACCACGGACTCGGTGTTCCAGTCCGGTTCGATCGCCAAGGTGTACACGGCGACGCTGGTGATGCAGCTCGTCGACTCCGGTGAGCTGCGGCTTGACAGCAGGGTCGCCGACGTCCTGCCGGGCTTCACGCTCGCCGATGACAAGGTCACGAAGAGCGTGACGATTGGGCAGCTACTCAGCCATACCAGCGGGATCGCCGGGGACTTCCCCCACGACAGCGGCCGTGGGGACGACTGCCTCGCCCGCTACGTGGCGGCGTGCGCGAGCGTGGGGCAGGACTGCCCGCCGGGGACCGTCGTCTCCTACTGCAGCACCGGGTACGCGATTCTCGGCCGAATCGTGGAGGTGATCACCGGTCAGACCTGGGACGACGCGTTGCGCGACCGGTTGCTGGCGCCGCTCGGTCTCGAGCATTCGATGACCTTGCCGGAGGAGGCGCTGCGGTTCCGGGTGGCGATGAGCCATCTCGGCGAGCTGGGAAGGGACCCAGAGCCGGCGCCTGTGTGGGACATGTTGCCGCGCGCGGCCGGGCCGTACGGGCGCGTCCTCATCACCGCCGCCGACGTCGTCCGCTTCGCGCGGATGCATCTCGACGGCGGTACCGCGCCCGACGGCAGGCGCCTGCTGTCCGCCGAGTCGGCGGCGGCGATGCGGCGACGTGTCGTCGACTGCCTGGACGGATGGTCGTTCATGGCGGACGGATGGGGCCATGGGTGGGCGCTGTACGACTGGGACGGTGTCGCCGGCTACGGTCACGACGGCGCCGCGGGCGGGCAGTTCTCGTACCTCCGTGTCGTGCCTGGCAGTGGCGTCGTCGCCGCGCTGCTGACCAATGGCGGCGGCGCGACCGGTCTGTTCGTCGACCTGTTCCAGGAGCTGCTCGGTGAGCTGGCCGGGGTGCGGATGCCCGACGTCTTCGCTCCCGCCGCGGAACCGCGGCCGGTCGGTGTCGCCGCGCTCGCGGGCACGTACGAACGCGAAGGTGTCCGCCTCACGATCGGCGAGCGGGACGGTGTGCCGCGCCTGCGGTTGCAGCTGACCGGCGCGATGGCCGACTACTCACCGCCGATGGAGGCCGACCTGGTGGCGGTGTCCGACACGGTGCTCGCGATGCCGGGCATCGGTCCCGTCAGCGCGCCGTGGCTGCCACTGGTGTTCGGGACGCTTCCGGACGGCACGCCTTACGTGTATTTCGGCATGCGGGCGGCACCGAAGATCGCCTGACGGAGGCGCGGCCCTGGCGCGAGGGTCGCCGGTCGCCCGGGGCCGAGAAACTCAAGGGACGTTTCTCATCATCGACACCACCAGGCGTAGAGACTCCACTACATGGACGGGTTCGAGATCGATGAGAAATTGGTGCGATCCCTGCTGCACGAGCAGCACCCGGACCTTGTAGAACTGGGCCTCCATCAGGGAACCATTGGTTGGTCCAACCAACTGTGGCGTCTCGGTGACGAGCTGGCCGTGCGCCTGCCGCGCAGGGCACACGCTTCTCCCGGTCTTCGCAACGAGCAACTGTGGCTTCCTGTCCTGGCCCCGCGCCTTCCACTCCCGGTGCCGACCCCTTTTCGGATCGGTGAACCGTCCGCATGCTTCCCGTGGCCGTGGACCGTGGTGACATGGGTTCCCGGCGAACCAGGTGACCGCGCCCCGATCAGTCACGGCCACCACACAGCCGACATATTGGCGGGCTTCTTGCGAGCCCTCCATCTGAATGCGCCCACCGAGGCACCGGCCAACCCGATCCGCAGTTTCCCGTTCAGAACGTTCACGCACGAGTTCGACAGGAGAGTCGAAGCCGTTGCGTCCAGAATCGCCGTCACCGATGTCCGAGCCGTCTGGGACGAGGCGCTTTCGGCTCCCGATTGGGAGGGCCCGCCGGTATGGCTGCACGCCGACCTTCATCCTGCGAACGTCGTCGTCTCGGGCGGAACGATTTCCGGCGTGATCGACTTCGGTGAGCTCTGCGCCGGCGACCCGGCGACAGATCTCGCGGCCGCGTGGCTGATCCTTCCCGAAGGCGCGGCCACACGATTCTTCGACGCGTACGAAAACGTGGACGAGGCAATGATCCGGCGCGCACGAGGGTGGGCTGTCCACGTCGGCGTCGGCCTCATCGGCATCGGCCAGGCCTGGGAACGTGGCCTGCCAGGCGGCCAGCCGACATGGGGACCCGTCGGCCGGACGGCGCTCGATCGTGTTCTGGCATCCAGCTAAGGATGGCCCGGACGGTCATCGGGCAAATGGCGATCTGCGTGCGAGATGTCTATTGTCTTTTGACCGAGAAGCGATGGTCTGAGCGTGCTATCTGCATGGCGAGAGAAGATCGCGCTTTGGCTGTCCTTGCTTTCGCCAAGAGGCCTGCTCGGATCGGCTCGATGAGAGTATGGTAAAGCTCGAATTGCGCTGCAAAGGGCTTGCGAAGGGCAAGTGAAATATGGACGAAAGTCGCAACCGGCCGTGGGGGCTGACTCGCTTGAGCCCTCTGGCTCCCGCATCGCCCCTGTCGTACACTGCCGTTCATCTCGACCCGGTGTCTCAGCAGGCCATCTACATAGGGCCCGGAGGGGACCCGATCGAGGCGGGCAGGCACGGTACCAACAAGGAGACGAAGAAGAAAGAAAAGACCGGGGGCGGGGATGGGGAAAATCCCGCCACCCCCGACGAAACAGAGATTCCCGACTACGACAACGATTGATATGAATGATGGCGTCGTTCTGGTCCTCACTCGTCTGGAGGACTCATCTGCGGACATGGTTATCGGTCATTTGGTCGCAAGTGGAGCGCAAGTCGCCCGGTTTGATCCAGGGGTAGACTTCCCGGAGAAGGCTACGCTCTCGACTGTGTTCGCAGACGGTTCGTCATGGGGTTACCTGGCCGCGCCAACGCGGCATATCAATCTGAAACGGGTGCGGGCCGTTTACTATCGGCGGCCCACCCCCTATCGCACAGGCAGCACCTGCCAGGTTGAACGATTTTCCGGCACGGAGGCCCGGTTCGGGCTTGGCGGAGTATTGGCGTCCCTGCCCTGCCCATACCTGAGCCACCCATTGGTGCTTGCCGAGGCTGAGCAGAAGCCGCTACAACTCCTTGTAGCTCAACGGGTGGGATTTACGGTGCCTGCCACCCTTATCACGAATCAGCTGGATGATGCCCGTACCTTCGCTGCCGAGTACGGGCCGATCATCTACAAGCCAGTACGAGGCACGTCTTTCATGGAGTCCAATGGCAGTCTATGTACCATTTGGACGACGGCCGTCGATCCGGCCGACTTGAATGAGACCGTCAGGCACGCTCCGCATCTCTTTCAGGCGTGTGTGAATAAGACGGCCGACCTTCGTGTCACCGTGGTAGGGGAACAAATATTCTGTGTTCAGATACACTCCGACCTCTTGGACTGGCGAGCAGACTATGACCGGATCTCCTACGCGGTGATCGAGTCGCCATCCGACCTGTCCGAGAGATGCCTGTCCTTCCTGAAGGCCTTCCGATTGCGTTTTGGTGCATTCGATTTCGCGCTTACGGATGACGGTCCAGTTTTTCTCGAATGTAACCCCAACGGCCAATGGGGGTGGATCGAGGACCATACCGGCTTGCCTATCGCAGCCGCCATCGCCGACCTGCTCCTGAAGGACTCAGCATGAGCATTCCGAGTGACGCGGCTCTGTCATTGCGGCGTGCTCTCGCCGATCGTCTCAAGGACTCGGCGTGGCGCGACGCCGTAGCGTCCGTACCGCGAGAACTGTTCCTCGGCGAGGCGGTCTTCCGGGGTACGGGACGTGGGGATCAATGGAAGGTCATCCGGCGCGAGGACGTAAGCGCAAGTGAGTGGCTGCGTCTTGTCTACCAAGATGAGACGTGGGTGACTCAGGTCAATGGGCTCATGGCGGATGAGGCAGCCGGCCGGATCTGGGGTACTCCCACCTCCTCGTCCACGATGCCCACTCTCGTAGTGAAGATGTTGGCAGCGTCAAGCGTCGGCCCGGGTGAGAAGATCTTGGAAATCGGGACGGGAACCGGTTATTCAACGGCGCTGATGTGTCACCGGCTCGGCGATGGCGCGGTGACCTCGATCGAGTATGACCCGGTCGTCGCCGCTCGCGCTCGTGCCGCGATCACCGCCGCGGGATGCGCACCCACATTGGTGGTAGGGGACGGGCTCGCTGGTTATGAGAAGAACGCCGAATACGATCGACTGATCGCCACCTGTTCCGTGCGCTACATCCCCATCCCATGGCTGTGGCAAGTGCGTAATGGTGGGACTGTTACCGCCCCGCTTTGGGGATGGATGGGCGGCACCGCGTTCGCTCATCTGACGCTCGATGACATGGGTAATGCCAGCGGGCGCTTTCTCGGCGATGATCTTTACTTCATGGCCGCACGCGCGCACCTTCCCCATCCCTTGTCGTCCACTCTTATGCCACGAGGAGAGCCACGGCAGAGCAGAATCGACCCCAATATCCTCGATGACGAGACGGGCTTGTTCGTGGCGCAGTTGGCCGCGCCATCGGCTCAGCGGGTGGGATCGGGCGATGAGACGATTCTCGTGGATGTCGGCACCGGTTCACAGGCCGCCACCCGTAAGGTCGAAGGAGAGGGGTGGACCGTATGCCAGCATGGGCCGTTGCGTCTCTGGGACGCTGTGGAAGATGCGATCGAGATATGGCAGGGTGCGGGCTCGCCCCATCAGTCTGGCTTCGGGCTGACCGCGACCCCAAGCTGGCAGCGCGTATGGCTGGGTGACATCGACGGGCCGTCGTGGAATCTGCCCGCCTGAGCGACGGGAGCGTACTGCGGGCTGCTTGGCGTTAATAAGCCCGAGGCTCATCTTGCCGCGCGAGCACTTCACCTGCGCTGCTGCTATGTCTCCCGGCTCACGGCCCGGCCGACGCCCTGCGTGCCGCCTGCGCTGAACCACCTGAGATCCCGATGCAGGGACGCGCCGGTGGCGATGAGGGCTGCGGCGGCGAGAGCGGCGGCAGCGGCCACCAGGGCGGCGCCGGTGAAGCCCAGCGCGGCCGCCAGGGCGCTGAAGCCGAACGGCGCGACGGTAGCGCCGGAGTAGAGGCCGACCTGGACGAGGTGCCCGGCGTTCTCGGCCCGCCCGGGCAGCAGCCGAATCGCAGTGGCCAGCAGCAACCCGGTCCAACCCCATCCGGCCGAGAAGGCCAGAACGGCGCCGACCAGGAACGTTGCCGGGCTCCCGATCGCGATCAGTGCCAGCCCGACGCCGCCCGACAGCATCATCGCGGTGATCACTGCCGGGTTGTGCCGCGGCGCACGGTCGCTGAGCGCCCCAGCGATCAGCCGTACGACGATGGCGATGACCGCGCTCATGGCCAGCAGGTTGCCGGTGATCTCCGTCGCCAGCCCGGCGTGGGTGCCAAGTTGGACGAAGTAGGAAGCCACGGCGTTGTTGCCGGCGGCCGACAGCCCGGCGGCAATGGCCCAGAGCACCAGCGTGCGGGGCTGCGCGGCCTTGAGGGGCTGGGCGGCCTGCGCGGATGGGCCTCCTCTGGCGAGCGGTGCCAGCGCCGCGGGAACCAGTGCCAGCAGCGCGGCGATCATCAGGGCGGCGCGCCAGCCGTACGGCTGGACGATGAAGGCGACCAGCAGCCCGGGCACGAGGGTGGCGGCGCCGAGGGCGGCGCCCACCATCCCGGCCGCCAGCGAGCGGCGGCGGGACGGGCTGCGTTCCGCGATGAAGCGGCTCGCGGCGGGCTGGACGAGGCCGTTACCCAGCCCGCCCGACAGCAGGATCGCGAAGAGGGCCGCGGCAGAGGTGACCTGCGCGGCGAGCAGCATGGTGGCCGAGGAGAGGACAGACGCGGCGGCGAGCGTCACCGGGATCGGCAGCCGGGCCGCGCTTGGCGAGTGGCGAGCCCAGCGCGGTCGCGCCGTAGAAGGCACTCATCGCCAAGCCCACGGTGGTCGTCGAGATGTGCAGGTCGGCCTCGATGGACGGGGCCAGCGCGCCGACGGCGAACCCGGGCATCACGGTCGCGGTCGCGGTGAGCGAGGCGGTGACGACGCCCGGCCAGTGACGTACGGCGCTCATGCCGGATTCCAGGCGCCGTCGACCACGTGGCCGAACTGCACGTCGGCGAAGTGGACGCCGAAGCCGAGCGTGTCCGGCGCGGCGAGCTCGCCGACCAGGCGGCGGCGGAAGACGGCGGACTCGGCCGGATCGTGGTCCGGCGCGGCCGAGAGCTCGGGGTGGGGGACCTGGACCGGAGAGTGCAGCGCGTCGCCGAAGGCGATCAGCCGCCCACCGCCGGAGCTGAGCACGTAGGCGGCGTGGCCGGGGGTGTGCCCGGGAACCAGACTGGCGCGGACGCCGGGGAAGATCTCCTCCCCATCGGCAACGGTACGGACCTGAGGAGCCAGTTCCGGGTTGCCGTCGGCCGCCCATTCCGGCCCGGTCAGCAGGACCTCGGCGCCGCGGAATGGCCGCGCGTCGTGCAGCAGCCAGCCGGTGTGATCGAGGTGCAGGTGGGTGATGGCCACCGCCTCTATCTGCTCAGGGCTGCGGCCGAGCTTGGCCAGGTTGTCGAGCAGATCGCCGCCGCGGATGGCGCCGTGCGCGTTGCCCGGCTCGGCGGGATAGAACACCGGCCCCACCCCGGCGTCGATCAACAGGGCTCGCCCACGGTGCTCCACCAGCAGCCCGCCGATGCTCGCCACCAGGTTGCCGCCCTCGTCGAGGTACTCGGGATGGTCTGTCCAAAACTCCTCGGTCGTCGCCGGTAGCCAGGAGAGTCCCGGCAGTTGCACCACGCCGTCGGGCACGTAGCTGACCTTGAGTTCGCCGAGCTGGATCGTCCGCATGCCCGCGGGGCGGGTCGTCGCGTTGGTCATGCGGAGAACGTTATAGCTAGAATTATTCTAACTGCAAGTATTCAAGCTTGATGTATAGTCGAGCCATGAACGAGGCGGAGCGGCTCGCGGAAGCGGAGCGCAACCTGTGTGGCTTGGTGAGCGGCACGGCCCGGCAGATCGAGGATCACGTGCGCGAGCGGGCCATCAAGCTCGGCCTGACTGCCCCGCAAGCCACCGCGCTACGCGAGCTGACCGGCCCGATGACCCTGCGCGAGCTCTCCGACCGGATGAGCTGCGAGCCGTCCAACGCGACGTTCATCGCCGACAAGCTGGAGCAGCGCGGCCTGATCGAGCGCCACGCCCACCCACAGGACCGGCGCGCCAAGCAGCTCGTCCTCACCCCTGAAGGGCAGGCTCTGCGCGAGCAACTCCTGAACCTGCTCACCAGCGACTCCCCACTGGCCAATCTGTCGCCGCAGGAGCAGGAGACACTGCGCGACCTGCTGCTACGCGCCCGCACTTCCTGACTTGCGGTCGTTCCGGGCATCGAGTGCAGGGCCCGATGGGACGGGTTCTGGCGCGGCTGGGCTCAGGCAGTTTTCCGAACGTGCGACGCCTCGGCGGAGAGCGGCGCGCCGTCTTGGCCGAGCGGGTGAAGTTCGGGAAGCTCCCGCCCTTGGTCGTCGACGAGAATGGAGTGCGGCTCGTCCGGCGCGAAGGCGTGGCGCTCGCCCCATTGGCGGAGGGCGACGATGGTCGTGAAGACGTCCTGCCCGGCTTCGGTGAGCCGGTACGTGTGTCGTCTGCTGTTGGTGGCGGCGCTCTTGTCAAGGATGCCGTGCTCCACGAGTTTGCGGAGCCGGTCGGTGAGGATGTTGCGGGCGATCCCCAGTCGCTGATGGAACTCGGTGAAGGTCGTCGCCCCGTCCATCGCGTCGCGGATGATCAGCAGGCTCCACCGGTCGCCTATCAGGTCGACGGTCCGTGCGACCGGGCAGGCCGGGTCGGTCCAGGCGCTTCCTGTAGCGAGTGTGACGTCCACTGGCCCCCTCCGTGATGAGTTGCAATATGAAACCAGTATGCCCTAACCTCAAATAGGTTGCATTTTGAAACTTATTGGAAGGTGATATGTCATCAGGATTGGCCAGGAGGCAGCGGGCCGTGCTCGCGCTGGTGTGCGCGGTGGCGGTGTCGACCGTTTACGGCATCCAGCCGGTCCTCGAGGCCGCGGGCGAGGACCTCGGGCTGAGGGAAGGAGCACTGGGGTGGTTGGTCGCCGCCGGCCAGATCGGCTATCTCGCGGGGCTGGTGCTGCTGGTCCCGCTCGGTGACCTGTTCGACCGCCGCAGACTCATCATGGTGCACTTGCTGCTCACAGCAGTAGGTGCGGGGGTGGCCGCCGCCGCGCCCAGCGGTGGCATCGCGATCGCGGGCCTGGCCCTGGCAGGGCTGTTCGCCGTGGTCGTCCAGATCACGGTGGCCTACGTCGCCGCCGTCTCACCGACCGGCGAGCGCGGCCGCAATATCGGAGTGGTCACCTCGGGCGTGGTCACCGGGATCCTCGGAGTGCGGGTGGTCGCGGGCACACTGGGGGAGCTGACCGACTGGCGCATGGTCTACCTAGTAATCGCCGGGCTTTGCGCGATGCTCGCGCTCGCCGCCCGATTCACCCTCGAGGCCGACATCCGCCGCCCCCGAGCCCGATACGGGCAGTTGCTGTCATCGCTGGGTCGTCTGGTCGTCGGCGACCGGCTCTTCCTCAGTCGCGGACTGGTCGCGTTCTTCCTCTTCGCCTCCTTCGGCACGCTGTGGAGCGGACTGGCCCTCCCGCTAGGCGACGCGCCGTGGCACTTCGGCACTGCCGAGATCGGATTGTTCGGACTCGCCGGTCTCACCGGGGCGCTGGGCGCGGCCCGGGCCGGCCGATGGGCCGACCGGGGCTTAGCGCCCTCGGTCACCGGCTGGTCGCTGGCCCTGCTCACAGCCTCGTGGCTGCTGATCGCTCAAGCGGGGTCATCGCTGTGGCTGTTGATCGTCGGCGTCATCGTCCTGGACTTCGCCGTGCAAGCCGTTCACGTCAGCAGCCAGCACCTGCTCACCACCGCCCGCCCCGACCAGAGCAGCAGCGTCATCGGCGCCTACATGGCCTTCTATTCCCTCGGCTCCGCGCTCGGTGCGATCACCACCACCTGGGCCTACAGTGCCATGGGATGGTCGGCCGCCAGCCTGCTCGGCGCAGCCTACGCCGCACTCGGACTCCTCGTCGCCACCTCGACCCGACGTTTCACCGCCCTGCCGCGGGCGCACCAACCAAGTGCGTCCGTATCGGCTACGTCCCGCTGACACTCGGTGGCGCGAGCGCATAGCACTGAGCAAGCACCGTTGACCGGCCTTGCAGCCGTTTCCCATGCCCGCTACTTCAGAAGGGCTTCTATTGCTTTCGGGCTGACCGTCACTCCAACCTGGCAGCCCGTGTGGCTGGGTGACGTGGACTGGCCGTCGTGGGATGTGCCTGCCTGAGCGACGGGAGCCCACCGCGGGGTGCCTATCGTCAAGAGGCTGCTGGTGGGGTCCGGTGCGGGAAGAGATCGAATGGCAGAAGGCCGCCGGGGGGGCTGCGTAGCGAGTTCAGCGGGCGCCTTGGCCGGCTGATCACGAGTCTTCCTCAAGAAGCTTGGGACAGGGTCGCCGCCTCTCACATCATTCCGTCTGGGCAACGATCGAGGGTTTGGGCGAAGCGCGCGGCGGAGCCGCGTTTCAGGAGGGCGTCCGAGCGGAGCGAGGTCCTTCAGGGGTCGGGCCTTTGGCCCGACTGGGAGCAGCGCCTGAGCTTCCGAAAGCGCGAAGCGCCGGAAAGTGAAGCCCGTTGTGGAGGGGCGGGCATCAGATGGTCAACCACCCAGATGGGTGACGGGTGGGTGGCTAGGGCCGAGGAAGACGATCAATCCTCGGCCCTAGCGCGCGTGGACTACGCGAGACCCAGCTGGGCCTCGAAGCGTCCCTCTTCCAGGCGACGCTTCACGGTCGTCAGGAAGCGGGCCGCGTCCGCACCGTCGACGAGGCGGTGGTCGTACGTCAGCGCCAAGTACACCATCGACCGCACCGCGATGACCTCGCCCTCAGCGGTGTCGATCACGACGGGACGCTTCACGACCGCGCCGGTGCCGAGCATGCCGACCTGCGGCTGGTTCAGGATCGGCGTGTCGAACAGGGCGCCGCGGCTGCCGGTGTTGGTCAGCGTGAAGGTGCCGCCGGTGATCTCGTCGGGCGTCACCTTGTTGGCGCGGGTGCGCTCGGCCAGGTCGGCGGTCTTGCGGGCGAGGCCGGCCAGGTTGAGGTCGCCGGCGTTCTTGATGACCGCCGCGATCAGGCCGCGCTCGGTGTCGACCGCGATGCCCAGGTGCTCGACGTCGAAGTAGGTGACCTCCATGGTCTCGTTGTTGATCGTGGCGTTGAGCTTCGGGTGCTGCTTGAGCGCCTCGATGGCCGCCATCTCGAAGAACGGCATGAACGACAGCTTGACGCCCTCGCGGCGCAGGAAGTCGGCCTTGGCCTGGTCGCGCAGTCGGGAGATCTTGGTGACGTCGACCTCGACGACCGTGGTGAGCTGGGCCGCGGTCTGCAGCGACTCGACCAGTCGCTTGGACATGGTCTGCCGCAGCCGCGACATCTTCTCCGTACGGCCGCGCAGCGTGGTGTCGACCTCGACGGGCTCGGGGGCGGCGGCCGGGGCCGTCGCGGTCTGAGCGGGGGCGGCGGCGGGAGCAGCGGCAGCGGCAGCGGCAGCGGCGGCGGGGGCCGGGGCGGCGGCCTGCTCGCGCTGCGACTTGGCGGCCTCCAGGACGTCCTGCTTGCGGATGCGACCGCCCACACCGGTGCCGGTGATCGAGTCGAGGTCGACGCCGTGCTCGTTGGCGAGTTTGCGCACCAGCGGCGTCACGTAGGGGCTGTCGCCCGAGGACGGCAGCGGGGTCGACTCGGAGGCGGCCGGCACCTGCTGAGCGGGCGCCGGAGCGGCCGGGGCCTGCTGCACCGGAGCCGGCGCGGGGGCCGGTGCCGGGGCCGGGGCCGGGGCCGGGGCCGGGGCCTGAGCCTGAGCCTGGGCGGGGGCGGGCTGCGGGATCGAGGAGACCGGTGCGGGAGCCGGGGCGGGCTCGGGCTCCGGCTGCGGCTCGGGCTGCGCGGCGGGGGCCGGGGCGGCCTCCTGCGCCGAGGCGCCGCCGGCCTGGCCGTTCTCGTCGATGACGGCGAGCTCCGCGCCGACCTCGACGGTCTCGTCCTCAGCCACGACGATCTTGGTGAGGACGCCGGCCGACGGCGACGGGATCTCGGTGTCGACCTTGTCGGTCGATACCTCGAGGAGCGGCTCGTCGGCCTCGACGCGCTCGCCCTCCTTCTTCAGCCAACGGGTTACCGTGCCCTCGGTGACGCTCTCGCCGAGCTGGGGCATCTGTACGGAGACCGGCATCGTTATCTTCTCTCGCGTTCTGATCTCGAGGGCTTGGACTAGTTGTGTACGTGCAACGGCTTGCCGGCCAGGGCCAGCATCGCCTCACCGACGGCCTCGGACTGGGTCGGGTGTGCGTGGATGAGCTGGGCGACCTCTGCGGGCAGAGCCTCCCAGTTGTAGATGAGCTGACCCTCGGTCACGAGCTCGCCGATGCGGCGGCCCACCATGTGAACGCCCACGACGGGTCCGTCCTTCTGGGCGATGACCTTGACGGCGCCCGCGGTGCCGAGGATCTGGCTCTTGGGGTTGCCCGCCAGGTCGTAGACCTGTTCGACGATTTCGATGCCGCGCTCGGCGGCCTGCGCGGACGTGATGCCGACCGAGGCGACCTCGGGGTCGGAGTAGGTGATCCGCGGCACGCCCGCGTAGTCGATGGCGGGCGGGTTGAGTCCGGCGATGTGCTCGGCCACCATGATGCCCTCGGCGAACCCGGCGTGGGCCAGCTGGAGGGTCGGGATCAGGTCGCCGATCGCGTAGACGCCGGAGACCGAGGTCTGGCAGTGCTCGTCGACCACGACCGCGCCGCGCTCGACGGTGATGCCCTGCTCCTCGAAGCCCATCCCGGCCGAGACGGCGCCGCGGCCGACCGCGACCAGTAGCAGCTCGGCGTCGAGGGTCTTGCCGTTGGCGAGCGTGACGACCACGCCGGTGTCGGTGGTCTTGACGCCCTCGAAGAAGACGCCCAGCTCGTACTTGATGCCGCGGCGGCGGAAGGCGCGCTCCAGCAGCTTGGAGCTCGACTCCTCCTCGGTCGGCAGCAGGTGGGGCAGCGCCTCGACGATCGTGACCTCGGCGCCGAACGAGCGGTAGACGCTGGCCAGCTCGACGCCGATGACGCCGCCGCCCAGCACGATCACCGAGGTGGGCACGCGGTCCATCTTCAGCGTGTGCTCGCTGGTGATGACCCGCTCGCCGTCGATCTCCAGCCCGGGCAGCGTCTTGGGCGCGGAACCGGTGGCCAGGACGATGTTGCGCCCCTCGTACACCTCGGAGCCCACCTGGATCCGGTGCGAACCGACCAGGCGGCCCTCGCCTTCGACGACCGTCACGCCGGCGCCCTTGAGCAGGCCCTGCACGCCCTTCCAGGCACGGGTGACGATCTTGTCCTTGAACGCGTGGACGCCCGGCACGTCGATGCCGTCGAAACGCGCCTTGACGCCGAACGCCTCGCTCTCGCGGGTCTCGTCGGCGACCTCGGCCGAGTGCAGCAAGGCCTTGGTGGGGATGCATCCCCTGTGCAGGCAGGTGCCGCCGATCTTGTCCTTCTCGATCAGGGCGACCGTCTTGCCCAGCTCAGCCGCCCGTAGCGCGCAGGCGTATCCGCCGCTGCCGCCTCCCAGGACGACGATGTCGTAGGCCACAGTCAGGCTCCTTGTCGGGGTGTACGTGATGCCGTCATCTTTTCATTTGTTTCAGATGCTCGCGTGCCGCTCGGCCAGTCCGATGAGCGTGCGGGTGATGGCCCCCGTGCCGCCCTTCGGCGTGTAGCCGTGCGGCTCGCCCTTGTTGAACGCGGGTCCGGCCATGTCGATGTGCGCCCAGCGCACCCCGTCGGGCACGAACTCCTTCAGGAAAATGCCCGCGGCCAGCATGCTGCCCCAGCGTTCGGGCTGGAGGTTGGCGATGTCCGCGATCGGGGAGTCGAGGCCCTTACGCAGCTCCTCCGGCAGCGGCATGCCCCAGGCGCCCTCGCCCGCGGACCCCGCCACCTCGACGACCAGCTCGCGCACCGCGTCGTCGTTGGCCATCACGCCGGCCGTGCGCCAGCCGAGCGCGACGATCTGCGCGCCGGTGAGGGTGGCCACGTCGACGATCAGGTCGGGGGAGTCCTCGGCGGCGCGCGCGATGCCGTCCATGAGGACCAGGCGGCCTTCGGCGTCGGTGTCGAGCACCTCGACGGTCTTGCCGCTGTAGCTGTGGATGACGTCGGAGGGGCGCTGCGCGGTGCCGCTGGGGAGGTTCTCGGCCAGGCAGAGGTAGCCGACGACGTTCACCTGCGGGGCGAGCCGGGCGATGCCGATCAGGGCGCCCAGGACCGCGCCCGCGCCGCCCATGTCGGACTTCATCCAGTCCATGGAGGCCGACGGCTTGAGCGACAGGCCGCCGGAGTCGAACGTGATGCCCTTGCCCACGAACGCCAGCGTCTTGGTGGCCTCGGGGTGGGTGTAGGAGAGGCGGACCAGGCGCGGCGGGTTGGCCGAGCCCTGGCCGACGCCGACGAGGCCGCCGTAACCGCCGTCCTTGAGCTGCTTGTCGTCGAGCACCTCGACGGTCAGCCCGGCCTCGCCGCCCCGCTGCTCGGCGATCTCGGCGAACTTGGCCGGCCACAGGTCGGAGGGCGGCGTGTTGACCAGGTCGCGGACGAGGGTGACCGACTCGGCCAGCACGGTGGCGCGTCCGGCGATCTCGTCGGACCCGTCGCTCGAGAGCACGGTGAGGTCGCCCACGGGCTCCTTCGCCTCGCCGTTCGTGCGGTAGCGGGAGAAGCCGTACGCGCCCAGCAGCGCGCCCAGCGCCACGGCCTCGGCCTCTTCGGCCGATTCGGTGGGCAGGACCAGGGCGGCGCGGGACGTACCGGCGAGGGAGCGTACGGCGGCGCCCGCGGCGCGGCGCAGCGCCTCAGCGTCGGCGGAGTCACCGAGACCCACCGCGACCAGCAGCGGAGCGGCGAGAGCGCCGAACACGGGCACCTTGGCGAGCTCTCCGGGCTTGCCGGAGAAGCCGATGGCGGTGAGCGAGGCGGCGAGCCTGCCGCCGAAGGCCGCGTCGAGAGACTCGGCGCCCGTGGCAGGGCGAGGGCCTTCGGGGCCGGACCGGAACCCGACGATCAGCGCGTCGGTGTCGAAAGAGACTGGATCTGCTGAGTTCAGCCGCACAGTGGTCACGTAAACCGATGCTATCCAGGGTTTCGAGGTACTCACAAACAGGGGTTCATCCCACCAATCGCCTTTGCGCAAACATGAAGACTTGGTGCTAGCGTCATTAGCACCATGTTGCTCACTCTGGACCTCAACGACGCGCGTCCCCTGCACGAGCAGGTGGCCGGCGCGATCCGCCGTGCCATCGGCGAGGGCTCGTACGCGCCGGGCGACCGGCTGCCACCCGCCCGCGACCTGGCCGAGGCGCTCGGCATCAACCCCAACACGGTGCTGCGCGCCCTGCGTGACCTGCGCGATGAGGGACTGCTGGAGTTCAGGCGGGGGCGCGGCGTCAGTGTCGCGGGCCGCGCCGACGGGCGGGCGCTGCTCCTGCAGCGGGCCCGCGAACTTCTGGAAGAGGCCATGAGGCTCGGCTACCGCCGCGAAGACCTCATCACGATGCTGGAGGAACTGCCATGATCCCCCGCGTGGGGGCTGATCGTCACCGCCGCGCTGGTCGCGGCACCACTGGCCGTGCGCGACCGGCTGCCCGAACCGCTGGCCACGCACTGGCGGCGGGGCCTCATGGCCGACGGCGAGATGTCGACCTCCTCATGAGCGTGGCCGTCTGGTGCGT
The DNA here is from genome assembly GCF_018603905.1 of Nonomuraea sp. NEAU-A123. Classification (GTDB taxonomy): domain Bacteria; phylum Actinomycetota; class Actinomycetes; order Streptosporangiales; family Streptosporangiaceae; genus Nonomuraea. The sequence goes on along the minus strand of NZ_JAHFZZ010000007.1, from coordinate 448,123 downwards.
GGTCTGGGTGGGTGCTGTTCGGCATCGCGGTGCACGGCAAGGCGATGGAGCGCAGGCTCAGCCGGATGTACTGGTGGGGCTCGCGGTCGTCGCCCTGGCCGTGACCGGCGTGCTGCGGCTGACCGGCGTCGTGGCGGACGGCGCCGCCGGGGGCACGCTGACCGGTCCGGCGTGGCCGGTCCCCGGTCGTGCGACAGGCGGCGTCGATTAGCCGAACAGGGCGCAGACGGTGAGCGTGGCGGCCGTGGCGGTCTCGACCAGCGCGCCCAGCACGTCACCCGTTACGCCGCCCAGGCGCCGCCTGGCATGGCGGAGCAGGAGCAGTGCCGCCCCGAGCCCGGCGACCACGCCGAGAGGGAGCACGTAGACCATCCGGTGTCCCGCCACCGAGCCGAGTCCGTGGCTGGCCACCGAGCCGAGTCCGTCACCGGTCACCAGGCCGAGTCCGTGGCTGGCCGTGGAGCCGAGCCCCATCAGACCGAGTCCATGGTCGGCCGCCGAGCCGAGGGCCGCGGCCGCCGCCAGGGCCGTGGCGGTGGCCGCCCAGGCGGCGCCTGGGCGTACCGTGCCCGCGACCAGCGCTCCGAGCCCGTCGGGACGGGCGGCGGGGACGGCTGACCGGCAGGCCCAGGTGAGCGCCAACCGGCCGGTCACGCAGGCGGTCACCAGGGCGGGCGGCCCGAGCCCGGACAACGCGGCCACCTGGACGACCAGCACCAGCACCAGCGTCATCACGCCAAACGGCCCAATATCCGACTTTTTCATGATGTCGAGCGCCTGAGGGGCAGGCTTCCCGCTGCCCAGCCCGTCCGCGAGATCCGCCAGCCCGTCCAGATGCAGCCCCCGCGTCAGTACGGCCAGCAGCCCGACCGCGAGCCCCGCGCCCAGCAACGGCGGCCCGGGCAGCAGCAGCGGCAAACAGCTCACCAGACCCAGCACCAGCCCAAGGGCCGGAGCCAGCACCATCGCCCGCCCCGCGACCTCACGATCGACGCGTGTCACCCGAACAGGGAAGACACTCAGCGTCCCGATCGCGAACCGCGTCCCGTCCATCACCCCAATTCCCCCCTCACGGTTGTCGGCCCGTCCACGGACCGGGGCCAAGAAGACGCACGTTACGGGCCCCAGCCCCGTAAACCGGAGGAGCGTGCCCCTGGACAGACCTCAACCCCGTATGGCGGGTGGGGCTCACCGGGCTGGCCGTAAAAAATAGAAATACACCCCACCATCGGACGCTGATCGCGGTCGGGGGCGGCCACTAGGGTGGCCGGATGCACGTTGTTGAACTCGAAGGCGTAGGAGTCCGGGTCGCCGGCAAGTCGCTGCTGAGTGGGGTCGACTGGCGAGTGGAGTACGGCGAGCACTGGGCCGTGCTCGGGCCCAACGGTGCCGGCAAGACGACGCTGCTCTCGCTGGCCGCCGCCATACGGCACCCGACAGAGGGTACGGCCAGCATCCTCGGCCACCGGCTCGGCCGGGTCGACGTGCGTTCGCTGCGGCGCCACATCGGCCTGGTGGCCTCCAGCCAGCGGCTGATCGACGAGGAACTCCTGGAGGAGGAAGGCGCCACCGCCCTCACCGTGGTGCTCACCGGCCACACGGGCACGAGCGCCCCCCTCTGGGACCGGTACGGCGAGGCCGAGCGGGATCGGGCGCTGCGGCTGCTGGGGGAGGTGGGCTGCAAGGACCTGGCCGAACGCCTGTTCCGGGTGTGCTCCCAGGGCGAGCGGGCCAGGATCAGGGTGGCCAGATCGCTCATGTCGGACCCGGCGGTGCTGCTGCTCGACGAGCCGTTCGCCGGCCTCGACCTGCCGGCCCGTGAGGACCTCATCGAGACGGTGGAGGACCTGGCGATGACCAGGCCGGTGCTCACCACTGTGACGGTGACCCACCGTCTGGAGGAGGTACCCGCCACGACCACGCACGCCATGCTCATGCGTGAAGCACGCGTCCTGGCGGCCGGCCCGGTCACGGACGTCCTCACACCGACGAACCTGTCCGACTGCTTCGGCCGCCCCCTGCACGTCGACCGCATGGACGGCCGCTGGTACGCCAGAGCCATCCGCCACTAGGCCCAGCGGGACGCCGGCGGCGCCGCGAGCGGCGGTCCAGTGAGATGTCGGCGGTTCCGCGCTGTGTTGGCGGTTCAGCGGCACAGCGGCGGTCCAGCAACACACCGACCGTGCAGCAAGATGCTGGTGGTCCAGTGAGATGGCGGCGGTCTGGCGCCACGCCGGTGTCGCGCTCAGGGAGTCGCTGCGCGTACCCCGTGTGTCACAGGCGCAGGAGGCGCCCGGCGATGACGAGGGCGACGTCTTCGGACTCGACGGCGAGGCGTTCGTTGAGACGCCCCAGCGCGTCCCTGAACGCCCGCCCGCTGGCCGTCGCGGGCACCACTCCCATGCCTACCTCGTCCGACACGGCCACGATGCGCTGGCTCGTACCCCGCCACGCCGCCACCAGCTCATCGCAGCGCCCGGCAACCGGCGCCCGGTCGCCGTCCCAGGCGCCGTGCTCGTCGAACACCGCCGCCAACCACGTACCCAGTCCGTCGACCAGCAGTGGCGTCGTGGCCGCGCGGATCGTCCCCGCCAGGTCGGTGGTCTCCACCGTCGCCCAGTGGGCGGGCCGCCGCTCCCGGTGGGCCCGTACCCGCGCCGCCCACTCGCCGTCGCCTTCGCCACGTGAGCCGGTGGCGACATAGGTGACGTACGGGTCGGCGGCCAGCCGCAGCTCGGCCTCGGCCGACTTGCCCGATCGGGAACCGCCCAGCAACAGGGCCCGCCTCGGCTGTTCTGGAGCGGGGGACACGGGGAGGGCGGTGTCGAGCGTGGTTCCGTCCGGTACGGCCCGTACGCGCCATAAGGCGAGCCGCCGTGACAGCTCCTCCTCGGACCTGACCCGGTGGTCCAGCCCCACGGCCACCACCTGAGTACGGTCGGCCACCAGCCCCGCCCGCCGGAGGAGCCCGATCCGCTCAGGCCGATCGAGCGGATCGACCAGCACGACGTCGTACGGGGCGCCTGGGGTCGTCGTGGCGTCCTGGGGCGCGTACAGCAGGCGGGTGCCGTCGGGGCCCTCCAGGCCGTGACCGTTGGCGAGGATCCGGTATCCGCGCGGCACGTCGTCGAACGGGAAGCGCACCACACCGTCGACCACGAGCTCGAACGGCCGGCGGTGGCCGGAGGGGAGACCGGCGCACGAGGCGCACGGGCAGGCCGGCTCCGGCCAGCCGGTGCGGGCTGCTGTACCGGCGAGAAAGAGTTTCACTGGGCTGAGCGTACAAACTCATAGACCCCGGCACCTTTGGCTCGCAGCCTGAACTGCGGGTCTCAGCGGGTTGAGGGCTTTTGGGGTTGGGGGTGTCGGACCTGGATGGGTAGTCGTTGATCGTCACCACGTCCCCCTGAGCGTTCACGCGGGCCTGGGCGGCCGAGGCCAGTAGTCAGGCCATGGAGGCCGTCTCCGCGCCCGTCACGCACTTCGTCAGCCCCTCCGAGGGCGGCTGCTCGCTGGGGAAGGCGTCGGACTCGGCGTCGCCGAAGTCGATCCGGACCACGACCGCTGGCTGAAGGAGGCCGCGGCGTCCCCGCCGCACACCGTCTGGAACGACGGCAGGTCGCCCCGGGGCGGTTCCGTCGCGGTGCCGTCGGGTGAGCTGGAGAAGCGCCAGCCGACCACCGAGCCGTCCTGCGGCACGTCCTTGGCCGAGCCCGCGAGCCACGCGGTGCCGTCGCTCTGCCAGACGCTCCACAGGCGTGCGGCGTTGGGATCGGGAGCTCCGGGCACGGGGTCGTCAGGGCTGATGGAGGGTGCGGCGGGGGCCGGGCAGGGGGAGGAGAGGAAGGCGGGCGTTCAGAGGGCGACTCCCGTCGCCACACGACATGCGCGCAGCATCGATTGACCTCCAAGCTCGGGAGTAGGGTTCCAGTGCCGTCGGAGGGTGCGTCGGCGAACCCGCGGAAAAGGAGCGTATGGCATGACATGGCGGTGGCGTTATGAAAATGCAAATGGTGGTGAGGTGACGGATCGCCCTTTGCCGCGAGAAGTTTTTCCGAGCCAGGCGGACGCGGAGTCCTGGCTTGGCGAGAACTGGGGTGAGCTGCTGGAATCCGGCGTCGAGCAGGTGGCGCTGCTCGACGAGGACCGGGTCGAATACACGGGATTGTCATTGCGTCCGGAGTGAGTCCAGGAGAAATGAAAAACCCCTTGAGCGTCATTGTCGCTCAAGGGGTTTTTGCTGCCCGGGATGTTATGGGCGCTTCGGCGGGCTGGCCGTCTTGGTGGGGTCACGCTCGACCACCGGGCCGAGAACGGTGTCGATCCGCTCCAGTACGCCGGAGTCGAGCTTGACGCCGACCGCCTTGACGTTGTCGCGCACCTGCTCGGGGCGGGAGGCGCCGACGATGGCGCTGGCGACGTTCGGGTTCTGCAGCACCCAGGCGACCGCCAGTTGCGCCATGGTGAGGCCCAGGTCGGCGGCGATCGGCTTGAGCTCCTGTACACGGCCGAGCACGTCGTCGTTCATGAAGCGGGAGATCATGTCGGCGCCGCCGCTCGCGTCGGTCGCCCTGGAGCCCTCCGGCGGGGCCTGGCCGGGCTGGTACTTGCCGGTCAGTACGCCCTGCGCGATGGGCGACCAGACGATCTGGCTGACGCCCTCGCGCTCGCTGAGCGGCACGATCTCCGGCTCGATGACCCGCCAGAGCGCGGAGTACTGCGGCTGGTTCGACACGATCCGGTCGAAGCCCATGTCGTCGGCGATCTTCAGCGCCTGGGCGATCTGGTCGGCCGTCCACTCGCTCACGCCGATGTAGAGGACCTTGCCCTGCCGTACGAGATCGTCGAAGGTCTTGAGCGTCTCCTCCAGCGGCGTCTCGTAGTCGAAGCGGTGCGCCTGGTACAGATCGACGTAGTCGGTCTGCAGCCGCCGCAGCGACCCGTGGATGGACTCGGTGATGTGCTTGCGGGACAGGCCGCGGTCGTTCACTCCGGGGCCGGTCGGCCAGTAGACCTTGGTGAAGATCTCCAGCGACTCCCTGCGTACGCCCTTCAGGGCCCGGCCGAGCACCGATTCGGCCTTGGTGCCGGCATAGACATCGGCAGTGTCGAACGTGGTGATGCCCTCGTCGAGCGCCGCCTGCACGCACTGCTTGGCGGCGTCCTCCTCGACCTGGGAGCCATGGGTGAGCCAGTTGCCGTAGCTGATCTCGCTGACTTTGAGACCGCTGCGACCAAGGGTACGGAATTCCATAGATCCGACCTTAGGCGGTCTCATGGGGTGATCTATTTCGGGATAGGGTGCGCGACGTGCTGAAGCTCGTACGGTTGGCGCTGACCGCGGCCATACTGACCGCGATCGCGGTGCGGGTGCGCCGCCGGGCCCGCAGGACAGAGACGGAACCGGAGCCGATCGGCCCCGAGCCGATCCTGGGCCGCCCGACCAGGGTGGATCTGGCCCGTTACGCGGGGCGCGGGAGGTCCCGGCCGGTGGCGACGCTGTTCGGGTTGGGCGCGCTGACCGCGGTCGTCTTCGGGGTGTTCGCCTTCATGGGCATGCCGATCCCGGAACGCGAGAAAGCCCCGTACGTGGATCGGGGTCTCGAGCAGGTGAGCGAGTCGGGCAGAGCCGCCTCGCTCGCGGCCGACGCGCTGATCTCACGGCTGCCGAAGCCGGTGTTCCCCGACCCCTACTGCAGCCCCGCGCCGCGCCCGGTCACCGTCCGGCCGCTGGATCCGAAGGTGAGACGCGCGGTCGACCGGCAGTGGCGGCGCATCGAACGGTGGCTGAAGGCCGAGGCGCCCAAGACGTACGCGACGCTGGGGCGTCCGGGCCGGGCCAGGACGATCGCCGTCGCCGAGTCGCAGATGGGGATCGACTTCCCCGACAGCCTGCGCGCCTCGCTGCTACGTCACAACGGCGCGAAGGGCTTCGGCCTCGGGTACGGTGCGCAGCTCTCGACCAGGCAGATCCGCGACGCCTGGCGGCTGATGTGCCGGGAGGACCCCACCAATCTGGAGGCCGACCCCGGGCCGGAGTTCTCCGGGGTGCTGATCCCGTTCCAGGACCGCTATGACGAGGGTTACGGCCTGATCGACTCGGAAGTGGGATCCCTGTCGTGGGACGTGGCGCAGGAAGGCATGCTGAGCACGTCGGCCCTGCCCTCCTATGGCGCGCTGCTGCGCGCCACCGCCGACGCCCTGGAGCAGGGCGGGACGGTCGACGGCACGCGGCCGCGCGTGGTGCGCGGAACACTGCGCTGGGAGACGGCGGACTGAGCCGGCGTCACTTCTTCGGCGGCACCGGCTTGCCGCCCGGCTGCACCGTGGGCGGCGGGAAGCGCAGCTTGCGGATCTGCAGGGCGCGCATCGCGGCGTAGAAGCCGACACCGCGCAGGCTCTCCTTGGGATACTTCTCCGCCACCAGCTTCTTGATCCGCCAGGCCACGAAGATCGAGGTGAAGAGCACGCCGATCATCATGATCGGCCAGCCGATCGTGATCACGTAGCTCAGCACCAGCGGCCGGATGTCGGCCGGCCACGGGACCCAGGTCGCCAGCAGGATCAGCAGCGAGAACGGCAGGAAGTACTGGCTCGGCAGCCGCCGCGAGTCGACCCAGTCACGCGCGAACTTACGCGCCGGGCCCTTGTCACGGGCCGGGAAATAGCGCTCGTCGCCCGCGAGCATGCCCTTTCGGGCCCGCTCGCGCTCGGCCGTCTGCTTGGCGCGGGACTGCCGATAGGCCTCTTTGCGGTCCTTGGGCGCGGTGACCGGCTGGCGCCGTCTGCCTTCCGCGTCCCGGCGCTTGGGTGTGGGACGACCCTTGCCCTGGGGCTTAGGATCGTCAATGGGGACGGGGGTGTCGTCCACGGAGGTTTGGGAACGGCGTCGCAACACAACGTCAACCCTACCTGGACGGCAACTTAGTGACGCCCCCGTGCGTTATGCGTAGGGTAATCCCAAGGCGGCTGCGCTGCACTGGGTGAACACCAGCACGACCTAAGAAGGGGACGGCCGACGCGCATGAGCGTGATGAAGAGACTTTCGATGATCTTCAAGTCCAAGGCCAACAAGGCCCTGGACAAAATGGAGGATCCGCGCGAGACCCTCGACTACTCCTATCAGCGGCAACTCGAGTTGCTGCAGAAGGTGCGCCGGGGCGTGGCGGACGTCGCCACTTCGCGCAAGCGGGTGGAATTGCAGGTCAACGGACTTGAACAGCAGGCCAGGCGCTACGAGGAGCAGGGCCGCAAGGCGCTGTCCGTCGGGCGCGAGGACCTGGCCCGTGAGGCCCTCCAGCGCCGGTCCAATCTGCAGGGGCAGATGGCCGACCTGAAGATCCAGCATGACAACCTGCAGGCCGAGGAGGAGAAGCTCACCACGGCTTCCCAGCGGCTGCAGGCCAAGGTCGACTCCTTCCGTACGAAGAAGGAGACGATCAAGGCGACCTATACCGCGGCCGAGGCGCAGACGCGCATCAACGAGGCCTTCTCCGGCATCTCCGAGGAGATGGGCGACGTCGGTCTCGCGATCCAGCGTGCCGAGGACAAGACCGCGCAGATGCAGGCCCGCGCCGGCGCCATCGACGAGCTGCTGGCCAGCGGCGCGCTCGATGACTACAGCGGCTCCCGCACCGACGACATCCAGGCCGAGCTCGACCGCATGGGCGGCGGCATGGACGTGGAGCTGGAGCTGGCCCGGATGAAGGCCGAGCTCGGCCAGGGTCCCGCGCCCAAGAGCGCCATCGAGCCGGGTCAGGGCGGTCAGCAGGCCGCGCCCCAGCAGCAGCCTCAGTCGCAGACGCAGCAGTTGCGCCAGCCTGGGGAGGGCGCATGATCGTCAGAATCATGGGCGAGGGGCAGGTCGAGATCTCGGCCGAGGACATCTCCGTGCTGAACCAGCTCGACAGCGAGCTCGAGTCGGCCATCGAGTCCGGCGACGAGGCGAGCTTCCGGGTCAAGCTGCACGCCCTCCTCGACAAGGTTCGCCACGTGGGCAAGTCGCTTCCCGACGACAGCCTTGAGCCGTCAGAGCTGATCCTTCCCCCCGCGGACGCCTCGATCGAGGAGGTCCGGGAGATGCTGGGCGACCAGGGTCTCATTCCGGGCTAGCCATGAGCAGCACGCGGTTCGCGCCCGACCGCGGCCTGACCAGCCGTATGGTCGTGACGATGTTCCTGCTCGGGCTGCTCTACGTGGCCTTCGTGGGCGTCCTGATCGCCGTGGGCGTACAGGCTCTGGTCGTGCTGGTGTTCGCCGGGGGCCTGCTGCTCGTGCAGTACTTCCTGTCCGATCGCATCGCGCTGTTCGCGATGCACGGCCGCGAGGTCTCACCGCAAGAGGCTCCCGAGCTGCACGGCATGGTCGACCGGCTGTGCGCCATGGCCGACATGCCCAAGCCTCGGGTGGCGATAGCGGATTCCGATGTCCCCAACGCCTTCGCCACCGGCCGCAACCAGAAGAATTCCGTTCTCTGCGTGACGACCGGCATCCTGCGCCGCCTGGAGCCCCAGGAGCTGGAGGGCGTGCTGGCACATGAGCTGTCGCACGTCGCCCACCGCGACGTGGCGGTCATGACGATCGCCTCGTTCCTCGGCATCGTCGCCGGGTTGATGACCAGATTCGCCCTGTACACCGGGCTGGGCCGCAGCCGCGACAACAACGGCGGCCTGCCGATCGGGCTGATCATCATGCTCGTCTCGATCGTCGTGTACGCGATCAGCTTCCTGCTCACCCGCGCCCTGTCGCGCTACCGCGAACTGGCCGCGGACCGGGCGGGCGCGCTGCTCACCCAGCGGCCCTCGGCCCTGGCCAGCGCGCTGACCAAGGTCACCGGCGACATGGCCAGGATCCCCAGCCGCGACCTGCGCGAGGCGGAGCCGTTCAACGCCTTCTACTTCGCCCCCGCGCTGGCCAAGGGCACCTCCATCGCCAACTTGTTCTCCACCCACCCACCGCTGGAGCGCCGCCTGGAGCAACTGGCCAGGATCTCCGCCCAGCTCGGAAGGGGCTAAACCGCATGGGCTGGCTCGACACCCTGCTAGGCCGGTCGAAGCCGGTAGAACCCAACCTCGACGCGTTGTTCGCGCTGCCGTCCGCGGCGGTGACGCTGCAGGCCGCCACCGGTCTCGTCCCCACCGGTCTCGGCTCGGTGTGCTTCCGCGCGGCGGAGGGCGGCGCGTTCGCCACACTCGAACGCGACGTGCACGAGTTGCTCGGCGACCGCGTCGACAAGTCGTCCGACAGTTACGGCTACACCTGGCTCCTGGTACGCCGTTCGCCCGACGACGTCAGTGACCTGGTCACCGAGCTCCACGCGGTCAACTCCACCATGGAGGGCGCCGGGTTCGGCCCCTCGCTGCTCTGCTCGCTGGTGTCGTTCACCGACCCCAACGGCCGGCGGCTGGCGGTCGTCTACCTGTACAAGCGAGGCACGTTCTACCCGTTCGCGCCCCTGTCCGGCCAGCACCGCGACAACGCGCTGGAGCTCCAGGCCAGGGGCGCGCTGGAGGGCGAGCTGCCGCTGGAGCAGGACCTCGGCCGCTGGTTCCCGGTATGGGGTGCCCCCGGGCTCTGATCGCACCGGGTGATCTAATGATCACGTGGAGCGAAGACTGCTGGTGCTCGCGGCCACGGCGTTCGTCGTGGCCGCCGTGCTGTACAGCGCGTGGATGCCCGGCCAGTTCACCAGCCCGCTGGTCGACCGGACCGACGGCCTGGTCGGCGAGCTGGCGGCGCGCGACCAGCCGTCGACGCGCCTGTTCAGGACCAGTGACGTGCTGTCGGGCCTGGCGATCGTGCTCGGGGTGGCGGTGACGTACAGGGTGCGGCGCGAGTGGTCCGGCTGGCTCGCGCTGGCGGTGTTCGGCGTCCTCGTGATCGCCGGCGGGCTGTTCCCGCTCGACTGCGCCGCACTGGGCGATCCGGTCTGCGAACTCACCCCGCTGTCCCTCTCCCACCACGTCCACGCCGTGACCGGCGTCCTCGCCACGGTCGCCGTACTGGCCGCGATGGCCCTGCTGAGCCGGTGCTGGAACGCGTACGGCGCCTGGCTCATCACCGGCGCCGCCCTGGGCGCCACCGCGCTGACGCTGGCGGCCGTCGCGGGCGGGTACCTGGCGGGGGTGGCGCAGCGCGCGCAGGCGACGCTGACGGCGATGTGGCTCGTGTACGTCGCACTCCGGCTGCTGGTGGCCGACGACCCGGTCGACAGCGGCCCGGTTTCGGGTGGTTCGCTGTTCGGTGGTGTGGTTTCCGGGATGGTGGGGAGCTCGGGGGCGCACGTGGTCGTTCAGGGGGAGGGGCCGGTCGTCCTCATCAGCGCGGGGCTGGGCGGTGCGTGGTTCCACTGGGATCGGGTGGCCGCCGAGCTGGCGCGGAGCCATCGGGTGGTCCGCTTCGACCGGCCCGGTCTCGGCCGCAGCCCCGCCTCGCCGGCCCCGCCCACCCTGTACGGCGAGGCCGCCCGCCTGGCCGCCCTGGCCCCCGCCCATCCCGAACAGGTCACCGTGGTCGCCCATTCGGTGGCCGCCTGGCACGCGGAGGCGTTCGTACGGCTGCATCCGATGTGCGTGTCCCGGCTGGTGCTCGTGGACCCGAGCCGCGACGACCGCCGCCGCCGCGCCTCATCGCTCGGCCGGACGCTCGGCCAGTGGCTGCCCGCGCTGGGCGGCGCGTGGGGGGCGACCGCGCTCGCGCTGCTGGCGGGTCCGGCCGTCCACCGGCTGGTCAACGGCTTGCCCGACCACGGGCGCGCGTACCGTACCGGCCGGGGGCTCGCCGCGGCGGCGGGGGAGTGGCTCGCCCGGCACGACATGGCCGCCGACCTGCGCCGCGTCAGGGCCCGGCACGCCTTCCCCGACGTGCCCGTGACCGTGATCAGCTCGCGCGGGAGAGCGCGCGGCCGGGCGCGGCCGGCCGCCGAACTGAACGCCGACCTCGTCCACCTGGCCGCCTCGGCCCGCCGAATCCACCTCGCCGCCTCCGCCCCGATCGCCGACGCCGTCCGCCGCCTGCGCTGATGGGCTGACGGGGAGCGGCGTAACCCACCAGAATGGCGGAAAAGACGCCATATATGGGGGTTGCACAATGCCGGACCTCGCGGCCCTTCGGCCAGGGGATCCCGCGTCGGTGGGGGAGTACACCTTGTCGGGGCGGCTGGGCGAGGGCGGGCAGGGGACCGTCTACCTGGCGACCGCCGCCAACGGCGCGCGGGTCGCGGTGAAGTTACTCCGCGCGGACCTGGCGGGGGACCACGAGGCGTCGGAGCGGTTCGTCCGCGAGGTGGCGATGGCGCGGCGGGTCGCGCCCTTCTGCACTGCCCAGGTCATCGAGACGGGGCTGTTCGGCCGCCTGCCGTACATCGTCAGCGAGTACATCGACGGGCCGACGCTCGACGACGTGGTGCGCACGGACGGGCCGCGTTCGGGGACGTCGCTGCATCGGCTGGCGATCGGTACGGTCACCGCGCTCGTCGCCATCCACCAGGCGGGCATCGTGCACCGCGACTTCAAGCCGTCGAACGTGGTGCTGGCCTCCGACGGGCCCCGGGTGATCGACTTCGGCATCGCCAGGGCGCTCGACCTGACCTCGTCGTTGACGGCCAGCGCCATCGGGACGCCGTCGTTCATGGCGCCCGAACAGCTCACGGACGCGGCTCCCGGGCCTTGGTCGGACATGTTCGCGTGGGCGTGCACGCTGCTGTTCGCCGCTTCGGGGCAGCCGCCGTTCGGGCAGGACAGTCTGGCCGCGGTGGTCAACCGGATCATCCACACCGATGCCGACGTGACGCCGATCGCGGATCCGGCGCTGCGCTCGCTGGTCGCGGACTGCCTGGCCAAGGATCCCGCGCGGCGGCCGACGGCGAGCGAGGCGCTGATGCGGCTGCTCGGCCACGGGCCCGGCGGCGCCTCGCCCGGCCTCCTGCGCCAGGGCACGGCCGTGGCCGCCTCGGGTCCGGTCCCGCCGATGGTCTCGGGCGCCATGCCTCCGCCGGGCTGGGCACCGCCGCCGGTGGGGCCGATGCGTCAGACGTACCAGCAGCCTCCTCCACCCCCGTTCTACCAGCAGCAACTCCCACTTCCCCTGCCGCCCACCCGGACAGGCGGCAGGCGGGGCACCGGGTGGATCGTCGCCACGGCGGTCGCCTGCACGCTCGCGCTGGCCACGGTCGGCACCATCGTCGTGGTACGGCTCGCGTCCCTGCCCGACCCGGGCATCACGTCCTCGCCGACGCCCGACAACACGAACAACACGGCTAACTCACCCTCGTACACGCCGACACCAAGCCCGACCCCGACGCCCACCCCCACGTCCAGCACGAACCAGACCACCCGGACGATCGCGCTGCCCGGCAGCTCCGTCGAGATCCGCGAGAACGGCTCCGACCCGATCAAACTGGCCGCCTACAGCCTGGACAGCGGCAAGCGCGTCTACGTCCGGCGGGCCGCGTCCGACGACTTCACGCTCAACAGCCGCTACTACGAGTACGCGCTGGCCGCCGACGGCACTCGCGCGCTGGCCACCGACGTCGACTACAGCACCGACGGCTACGGCCTCGTGTCGATCATCGACCACCGGACCGGCGCCAAGCGCACGGTGAAGCTCAGCGTCAAGCCGGTGTTCCCGACGACGCCGCGCTGGTCGCCGGACGGCAAGCTCGGCCTGGTGACGCTCTTCAAGGACACGGGCGGCAAGAGCGTCGAGTACGGCTACGGCGTCATCGACGTCGAGCGGGGCACCGGCAAGGTCTACGAGGTCAAGGAGAAGGGCGCGGGCGAGTGGCGCTTCTTCTGGGACGCCGACGGGCAGGCCGTCGGCACGTGGGTGGGCGGCAGGATGAAGTTCTACGACCTGGACGGCAACGCGCTGCGTACGCTGACCGGCGCGGGCTCGCCCGTCTGGGTGGAGGGCGACGACGTCTCCCCGTCGGGCGGGCTGTTCCTGTCGCACTGCGGCACGGCGGGTGACACCCTCTGCGCCAGGTCCACGACGGGCGGCGGCACGCCCGTCACCATCCCCTTCGCCTCCAACCGGCTCATCGGCTGGTGGGATGACCAGCACCTGGCCGTGTGGCGGGCCAAGGGCGCCGGTTACGAGGCGGTTGTCATCGATCTGAAGGGGCAGATCAGCAGAGTGCTGGCCACCGCGGCGAAGCAGGCCGAGTTCGACAAGATGGGCCTGCGCTACAGCCGCGGGACGCCCTGACGAACCTGCCGATCCTACGGACCCAAGGGGGTACGCGTGGAAACGGAGCACGAGCAGATCGCCGTCGCCGGCGAGGGTGCGGTCTCGGCCGCACCCGACGTCATGCGACTGAACACGGGCGTCGAGGTACGCAAGACCTCGGCCGCCGAAGCCTTCGCGGCCGTCCGGGCCGCCGCCGCCCGGCTCACGGAGGCGCTGAAAGGGGCCGGCATCGCCCCTGAGGACCTGCGCACCAGCGAGCTGTCCCTCGGCCCCGAGTACGAGGTCTACCCCAAGGTGGCCGCCTACAGGGCCGCGCAGGGCGTCGAGGCGCTGGTCCGCGACCTGTCGCGGGCCGACCGGGTGATCGACACCGTGGCGGCGGTGGGTGAGGAGGCGCGGCTGAACGGCGTCTCGTTCGAGCTGTCCGACCCCGCCGGGGCGCTGGTGGAGGCGAGGGTACGGGCGTTCCGCGACGCCGCCGCCAAGGCCGCCCAGTACGCCGAACTGGCCGGGCGCCCGCTGGGCCGGGTCGTCTCGGTGACCGAGGAGCTGAGGGGCGGGCCGCAGCCGCTGGCGTTCGCCACGTTCGCGGCGGAGGAGAAGGCGTCGATCAGCCCCGGACACCAGACCTTGTCGATCGGTGTCCGGGTCGTCTACGCCTTCGGTGACTAGCGGAACCCGTGGCGCTAGGGGAGGGCCAGCATGCGGTCGAGGGCGACCCTGGCCCAGTGGGCGGTGTCGTCGTCGACCGTGATCTGGTTGACGACCTCCCCGAGCGCCAGCGACTCCAGCGCCCACACCAGGTGCGGCAGGTCGATCCGGTTCATGGTCGAGCAGTAGCAGACCGTCTTGTCGAGGAACGAGACGTTCTTGTCGGGAAACATCGTGGCGAGCCGCTTGACCAGGTTCAGCTCGGTGCCGATCGCCCAGCTCGAACCTGCGGGGGCCGCCTCCAGCGTCTTGATGATGTGCTCGGTCGAGCCGACGTCGTCCGCCTTGAGCACCACTTCGTGCTTGCACTCGGGGTGGACGAGCACGTTGACGCCCGGGATGCGCCGCCGTACGTCATCGACGGACTCGGCCGTGAAACGGCCGTGCACCGAGCAGTGGCCCTTCCACAGGATCATCCGCGCGCGGTCGAGCTGCTCCTGGGTGAGGCCGCCGTTCGGGCGGTGGGGGTTCCAGACGACGCAGTCGTCCAGGGACATGCCCATCTCCAGGACCGCGGTGTTGCGGCCGAGATGCTGGTCGGGCAGGAACAGCACCTTCTCGCCCTGCTCGAAGGCCCAGTCGAGAGCTCGCTTGGCGTTGGAGGAGGTGCAGACCGCGCCGCCGTTCCGGCCGCAGAAGGCCTTGATGTCGGCGCTGGAGTTCATGTACGTGACGGGAATCACCTGATCGGCGAGACCGGCGTCCTCCAGGGCCTCCCAGCACTCCTCGACCTGGTCGAAGGTGGCCATGTCCGCCATCGAGCAGCCCGCCGCCAGGTCGGGCAGGATCACCTTCTGCGTCTCACCGGTCAGGATGTCGGCGGACTCGGCCATGAAGTGCACGCCGCAGAAGACGATGAACTCCGCCTCCGGCCTGGCCGCGGCCTGCCGCGCCAACTTGAAGGAGTCACCGGTGACATCGGCGAACTGGATGACCTCGTCACGCTGGTAATGGTGGCCCAGCACGAACAGCCGGTCACCGAGCGCCTCCTTCGCCTTGCGCGCCCGCTCCACCAGGTTCGGATCGGAGGCGGGCGGCAGCTCACCAGGACAGTCGACCCCCTTCTCGCTGTGTGGATCGGCGTCCCGGCCGAGAACGAAGAGCGGCAGCCCAGTCTGGGTGGCCATGGCCATACCCCCTTATCGTCGAACTGACGATACTCATCATGACATATGGGGCGCAGCGCTTATTCCGGGGGTCCGAGGGGCTGGGAATGTGTAGCACGGGGGATGTGTTGGTAGCGTCTAAGTAGGACGTCGTAAACAGACAGCCGGGTTAGGGAGTCAGCAGATGACGGTTGAGAGCAGCGAGACCACGACGCAGGGCCTGATCCTGACTGACGCGGCCGCCGCCAAGGTCAAGGCTCTGCTCGAGCAGCAGGGCGAAGAGGGCTTGCAGCTGCGCGTGGCCGTGCAGCCGGGTGGTTGCTCCGGTCTCCGTTACCAGCTCTTCTTCGATGACCGCTCGATGGACGGAGACGTCGTTACCGACTTCGGCGGGGTCAGCGTGGTCACCGACAGGATGAGCGCCCCTTACCTGCTGGGCGCCTCCATCGACTTCGTGGACACGATCGAGAAGCAGGGCTTCACCATCGACAACCCCAACGCCACCGGCTCCTGTGCCTGTGGCGACTCCTTCAACTAGTCCTTCAAGCAGTCCTTCGGACTAGTTCGGAGTGGGTGAGGTCCCGCTCGCATTCGTGCGTGCGGGACCTTCGCGTCCGTCCTCGCGTATCCTCGTTTGGGCTTATTGGCTTGCTGACAACGAGGAAGAAGAATCCCGTGCGCATCGCCGTCACCGGCTCCATCGCGACCGACCATCTGATGACCTTCCCAGGAAGCTTCGGCGAACAGCTCATCGCCGAGCAGCTTGACCGGGTGTCACTCTCCTTCTTGGTCGACGACCTGCAGATCCGCCGCGGTGGGTGCGCGGCGAACATCGCCTTCGGCATGGGGTGCCTGGGGCTCACCCCGATCCTCGTGGGCGCGGTCGGCTCGGACTTCGCCGACTACCGCTCGTGGCTGGAGCGCCACGGCGTGGACTGCGATTCGGTGCACGTCTCCGAGAACCACCACACGGCTCGCTTCCTGTGCACCACGGACGAGCACCACAACCAGATCGCCTCGTTCTACACCGGCGCGATGGCAGAGGCGCGGCTCATCGAGCTGCGGCCCGTCTCCGACCGCGTGGGCGGGCTCGACCTGGTGCTGATCAGCCCGAACGACCCCGACGCCATGCTGCGTCACACCGACGAGTGCCGCCAGCGCGGCATCCCGTTCGCCGCCGACCCCTCGCAGCAGCTCGCCCGCATGGCCGACGAGCAGATCCGCGACCTGGTCGACGGCGCCGCCTACCTGTTCTCGAACGACTACGAGAAGGGGCTCATCGAGCAGAAGACCGGCTGGTCCGACGCCGAGGTCCTGGACCGCGTGGGCGTCCGCATCACCACGCTCGGCCCCAAGGGCGCCGTCATCGACCGCGCGGGCGAGCCGTCCATCCAGGTCGCGCCCGCGCCGGAGGCGGGCAAGGCCGACCCGACCGGCGTCGGCGACGCCTTCCGGGCGGGCTTCCTGTCCGGTCTGGCCTGGGGCCTGTCGCTGGAGCGCTGCGGCCAGCTCGGCAACCTGACCGCCACGCACGTCCTGGAGCGGGTCGGCGGGCAGGAGTACGAGCTGGGGCAGAAGGCGTTCCTTGAGCGGTTCGGCGCCGCCTACGGGGCCGGTGCCGCCGAGGAGATCGCGGGCCTCGTCCACTGCCACCACGCCTGACACACGCCACCGCGACCGAACGCGAGCCGCCCCGCCGCACGATCAGTGCGGCGGGGCGGTGGTCTTCCCGGCCGGGCGGTCAGGCGCCGGCGTAGACGCGGTGCACGAATTCGGCCAGTTGGTCGTCGGGCAGGTGCTTGGCCAGGTCGGCCTCGGAGATCATGCCCACGATCCGCATGTCCTCCATCACCGGCAGCCGCTTGATCTGGTGCTGCTCCATGCGCTGGAGCGCCTCCTCGACCGTGGCGTCGACCGGCACCCAGACCAGCCCGACCACCAGGTCGCCCGCCCGCATGTGGGCCGGGTCGCGCCCCTCGGCCACGCACTTGATCACGATGTCGCGGTCGGTGATGATCCCGGTCACGCGGTCGTCGACGCAGACCGGCAGCGCTCCCACGTGGTTGTCGCGCATCATCTGCGCGGCCCGGTCGAGCGTCTCATGCGCGGGGATGCACTCCACGCCCTCGCTCATCACGTCGCGGGCGGTCTCGTGCGGGTGTCCATCCGTCATGTCTTCTCCCCCCGGAGGTCGGCGATATGGCTCCGAGGGGGTTCTTACCCGTTTGATGGGGTTTACGCGGTTTTCTGCCGTACGTACTGGATGTCAGTAATTGCGGCGTACGTGAATGGACCAGCCGCCCTGCGGCAGCTCGTAGGAGCCCACGTGGCGGTGGGACTTCAGGCGGCACCACGCGGGGACGTCCGTGAACGCGGCCGGATCGTCGGCCAGGACGGCGATCACGGCGTTGAGCGGGACATAGTTGATCTGCTCGGCGAGCATGATGATCGGAATCGGGCACTTCTTCCCGAGCGCGTCGATCGTCAATGACGGCTGAATAACCTCGGTCATGCGACTCCTGCGTCCTGCCGGATTCGGTGCACCACATCGGGCAGCACGGCGAGGAATCTGTCGACCTCGGCCGCGGAAGCGCCCCTGGGCAGTGACACCCGGACATTCCCATGCGTGAGCACGCCCATCGCTTCCAGAACGTGCGATGGACGAAGCGTACTAGCGGTGCATGAACTCCCGGACGATACCGCGAATCCGGCTTTGTCCAGCTCGGTGAGCAGCACCTCCCCGTCGACGTAGAGACAGGAGAAGGTCACGATGTGCGGCGCCCGCTCGACGGGGTCGCCGATCACCTCCACGTCGGGCACGATCTCCGGCACGGTCCGCCGGATCTTGTCGACGAGCGCGGACAGGCGGGAACGTTCCCGCGCCGCCTCGGCGGTCATCGCCCGCAGGGCGGCCGCGGCGGCGACGATGGCCGGCACGTTCTCGAACCCGGGGACCCGGCGCCGCTCGCGCTCGTCCTCCGGCAGGAACGACCGGAACCGCGTGCCCTTGCGCACCGCCAGCACGCCCACCCCGGCGGGGCCGCCCCACTTGTGGGCGCTCGCGGTCAGGACCGACCAGCCCTGCGGGATCGGCAGCCGCCCGGCCGTCTGGGCGGCATCGACCAGCAGCGGGACGCCGTGCTCCCGGCAGGCGGCGGCCACCTCGTCCACCGGCTGGAGCGTGCCGACCTCGTGGTTGGCCGTCTGCAGGCAGGCCAGGCCCGTGTCGGGCCTGGACACGGCGGCCTTGAAGGCGGCCGGGTCGACGCGTCCGCGCAGATCCACCCCCACGATCTCCACCGTACCGCCGCCGCGTTCGTGCAGGCTGGCGGCGTGCAGCACGCTGGAGTGCTCGACCGCGCCGGTCACCAGGTGCCGTCCGGCCCGCCGTCTGCCGTGTAGGGTGCCGAGCACGCCGAGATGCACCGCCTGCGTGCCCGAAGAGGTGAACGACACCTCGTCGGGACGCGCGCCGAGCGCTTCGGCCACCTCCGTACGGGCCTGCTCCAGCAGCAGGTGCGCACGGCGGGCCTGGCCGTACAACCTCGCGGGGTCGGCCCAGCCGACATCGATCGCCGCCAGGAGCGCTTCGCGAGCCTGGGGGTGGAGCGGCTCGGTCGAGGCCGCGTCAAAGTACGCCACGAGACCCATCGTCCCACTTGCGGTGCACCATTGAGGGGGCGCGCAGGAGGGCGGGGCTCTTGCACGCTAATGTGTCTCCAATCAGCTGTGCATTTAGACATACGAGCGCCCAGGAGGACTCCTGGGCTTCATCTGTGGGGTAGGCGATCCGTGAGTCCGACTCGCCGTTCGACACGGCGTTCGTTGGCCCGGCGCAGAGTGCCGCGAGCCGCCGCTTTGGCGTTGCTGCTGGCCTCCGCTACGGCGTGTGCTAATGACATTCCCAAGGCCGATTGGTCTAAGGGTCTGCTTCCCGAGCACATCACCAGCCAGGGCGACATCGTCCAGAATCTTTGGAACGGGGCCTGGGTCGCCGCACTCGCCACGGGCGCCGTGGTCATCGTCCTGATCATCTGGGCTTGTTTGTTCCATGTGAAGCGCAAGGCCAAGGCCGAGCTCCCGCCGCAGGTCCGTTACAACCTGCCGATCGAGATGCTCTACACCTTGATCCCGCTGGTCATGGTTTCGGTGTTCTTCTTCTTCACCGCGCGCGACAGCCGGGATCTGCAGGTGCTCTCCGGCCACCCTGATGTCAAGGTCAAGGTGGAGGCGTTCCAGTGGAGCTGGCGGTTCACCACGACGGTCAACGGCAAGACGCTGAAGCCGGTCGTGGGCCAGCCCGTGAGCGACTACAAGGCGGGCCCGCAGCTTGTGCTGCCCGTCGGCAAGACGGTGGAGTTCGAGCTGGAGTCACCCGACGTCATCCACTCCTTCTGGGTGCCGGCGTTCCTGTTCAAGCGTGACGTCATCCCCGGCCTGGCCAAGGACAACAAGGGCCGCTTCTTCGAGATCAAGACGCTCGAGAAGACCGGCGTCTTCGCGGGCCGCTGCGCCGAGCTGTGCGGCGTCGACCACAGTCGCATGCTCTTCTCGGTGAAGCTCGTTCCGCAGGCTGAGTACGACCAGTACATCGCGACACAGGCTGGGAGCGCTCAGTGACCGCCATCCAAGAGCCACTCTCGACAACCGCCAGGCCCGTCACCAAGGGCCAGGTGATCGTGAAGTGGATGTCCAGCACCGACCACAAGATCATCGGTCACCTCTATCTGATCACGTCGTTCGCCTTCTTCCTGATCGGCGGCATCATGGCGCTGATCATGCGGGCCGAGCTGGCGCAGCCGGAGCTGCAGTTCACCAGCAACGAGCAGTTCAACCAGCTGTTCACCATGCACGGCACGATCATGCTGCTGATGTTCGCGACGCCGCTGTTCGCCGGCTTCGCCAACGAGCTGATGCCGCTGCAGATCGGCGCCCCCGACGTGGCCTTCCCGCGCCTGAACATGGTGAGCTACTGGCTCTACCTGTTCGGCAGCATCATCGCGGTGTCGGGCTTCTTCACCCCCAACGGCGCCGCCTCCTTCGGCTGGTTCGCCTACACGCCGCTGTCGACCGCGATCAGCTCGCCGGGCATGGGCGGTGACCTGTGGATCATGGGCCTGGCGCTGTCGGGCCTGGGTACGATCCTCGGCTCGGTGAACTTCATCACCACGATCATCACCATGCGCGCGCCGGGCATGACCATGTTCCGGATGCCGATCTTCACCTGGAACATCCTGCTGACCAGCATGCTCGTGCTGATGGCCTTCCCGGTGCTGGCCGCCGCGCTGCTGGCTCTGGAGGCCGACCGCAAGCTCGGCACCCACGTCTTCGACGCGGCCAACGGAGGGGCGCTGCTGTGGCAGCACCTGTTCTGGTTCTTCGGCCATCCGGAGGTCTACATCATCGCGCTGCCGTTCTTCGGCATCGTGAGTGAGATCTTCCCGGTCTTCAGCCGCAAGCCGGTCTTCGGCTACATCAGCCTCGTGGCCGCGACGATCTCGATCGCCGGCCTGTCGATCACGGTCTGGGCGCACCACATGTTCCCGACCGGGCAGGTGCTGCTGCCGTTCTTCTCGTTCATGACGTTCCTCATCGCGGTGCCGACGGGCGTGAAGTTCTTCAACTGGATCGGCACGATGTGGCGAGGACATCTCTCGTTCGAGTCGCCGATGCTGTTCTCGATCGGCTTCCTGATCACCTTCCTGCTGGGCGGCCTGACCGGCGTCATCCTGGCCTCGCCGCCGCTCGACTTCCAGATCAGCGACACCTACTTCGTCGTGGCCCACTTCCACTACGTGGTCTTCGGCACGGTGGTGTTCGCGATGTTCGCGGGCTTCTACTTCTGGTGGCCCAAGTTCACCGGCAAGATGCTCGACGACAAGCTCGGCAAGGTGCAGTTCTGGCTGCTGTTCATCGGCTTCCACACGACGTTCCTGATCCAGCACTGGCTGGGCGTCATCGGGTTCCCGCGCCGCTATGCCGACTACAGCCCCGCCGACGGCTTCACCGACCTGAACCTGATCTCGTCGGTCGGCGCGTTCGTGCTCGGCCTGTCGGTGCTGCCGTTCTTCTACAACGTCTGGAAGACCGCGCGCAGCGGGCAGAAGGTCACGGTCGACGACCCGTGGGGCTACGGCAACTCGCTCGAGTGGGCGACCTCCTGCCCGCCGCCGCGGCACAACTTCACCTCGCTGCCGCGGATCCGGTCTGAGCGTCCCGCGTTCGACCTGCACTACCCGCACGTGTCCGCCAAGAGGCCCCAGGAGGTCGAGGCCTGATGAAGGTTCAGGGTTGGCTGTTCCTGCTGTGCGGCCTGTTCTTCGCCGGTGTCGACGTCGCGTACTGGTTCTGGACCAAGGCGGAGTCGGGTCACGGAGAGCCGGTCGGCACCACGGCCATGGCCATCTCGGTCGGCTTCGCGTTCATGATCGGCTACTACCTGATGTTCACGGCGCGGCGCATCGGCGCCCAGCCGGAGGACAACAAGCAGGCCGAGATCAGCGACGGCGCCGGTGAGATCGGCTTCTTCAGCCCGAGTAGCTGGTGGCCGCTGTTCCTGTGCCTGGCGGCGGCGTTCGCGTTCGCCGGGTTCGTGATCGGGTTCTGGATGTTCCTGATCGGTGTATTTCTGATCATCATGGCCATGATCGGATTCGTGTTCCAGTACTACCGGGGTAACTTCTCGCACTAACGGCGAGGCTTACGGCGGGTGTCCTCTTCTGGGAGGGGGCGCCCGCTTTTTGCTGTTCTTTGCCGGGGGGCGGATGTGACGAATCGATCACTCAGGGTAATAAGTGAGGGGAATGGAGCGATCTCGGACGGGGGAGTGCACGTGGGGCGCTTGGCTCATGGATCGGCCGGACTGCTGGCTCTGGCTCTGCTGGCGTCGTGCTCGGGGTCCGAGACCGGCACTACCGGAACCGCCGGACCGGCGGGCACCGCCAGCGGTACGGCCGCAGGCGGAGCGGGGAAGCCGGTGGCGGCGGCCACAGTGGTGGTGAACCCGCTCAATAAATCCGAAAATATCCCTACAGACCACACTGTTGTCGTCGCCGCCCAGTCCGGCACGCTCAAGAGCGTCAGCATCCAGGGCGGCAAGGCGGGTCAACTGCCGGGCGTGCTCAGCGCCGACGGCACCAGTTGGCGCAGCACCCGGATCGCCAAGCCGGGCACCACGTACACGATCACCACGGTCGCCGCCGGCGCCGACGGCAAGACGGCCGAGACCACCAGCACGTTCTCGACGGTCAAGGCGGACAAGTTCTTCGACCTCGAGACGGTGACGCCCAACAAGTACGACACCGGCCTGACGGTCGGCGTCGGCATGCCGGTCATGATCACGTTCGACCGGCCGATCACCGACCGGGTGGCGGTCGAGCGCAACCTCACCATCCGCAGCTCGAAGCCGGTCGAGGGCGCCTGGCACTGGTTCGACGACCGGCACGTGGACTTCCGGCCGGTGAAGTACTGGCCCGCCCACACCAATGTCCGCCTGGAAGCCCACCTGGCCGGGGTACGGGGCGCCGAAGGCGTGTACGGCAAGCGCGACTTCGCCTACAACTTCAAGATCGGCCGTGAGCAGATCACCAAGGGCAGCACCAACGTCCACATGCTGACAGTCCGCCGCGACGGCAAGAAGATCCGTACCATGCCGATGAGCGCCGGCCAGGGCGGGGCCTGGAAGTACTACACGACCTCCGGCGTCCACCTGGCCATGTCCAGGGAGCCGGTGACCGTCATGACCTCACCCGGCATCGGGCCCGGGTCGCCGGGCTACTACCAGCTGACCGTCTACAACACCGTACGCATCTCGAACAGCGGCGAGTACATTCACAGCGCGCCATGGTCGGTCGGCTCGCAGGGCTACTCGAACGTGAGTCACGGCTGCGTGAACGTCAGCCCGGACAACGCGGCCTGGTTCATCAAGAACACGCTGATCGGGGATCCGATCATCATCACGGGCTCGCCCCGCCCGCTGGAGCCGACCAACGGGTGGGGGCACTGGCAGGAGAGCTGGAAGGAATGGCTCAAGTGGAGCTCGCTCAAGGCGGCACCGACGACGCACTTCCACTGACGGCTCCCGTACGCCCTCGTGACGGCCTCCTGGGCGGCCGACGTCGCCCCGGCGGCCTGCTGAGAGAGTCGACGTGTCAGCGGCCTACTGAGCGGGCCAGCGGCCTGCTGAGCGGGCCAGCGGCCTGCTGAGCGGGCCGACGTGTCAGCGGCCTGCTGAGAGAGCCGACGCGTCAGCGGTCTCCTGAGCGGGTCGGCGTGTCAGGCGGGGCGGACGGAGCGGCTGGTCGCTATCCAGCGGTCCAGGGTGGCCGAGCCGTGGCCGGAGTCGACGGCCTGGGCGGCGCGGGCGTAGGCGTCGATCATGGCGGCGTCGAGGTCGTCGCCGGGCCCGTCCAGCGCCACCAGGGCCGCCGCCGCGTTGAGGAGCACGGCGTCGCGCACCGGGCCGGCCTTGCCGCGCAGGAGGTCATGGACCGCCTGGGCGTTGAAGCCGACGTCGCCGCCCCTGAGGGCGTCCGCGTCGGCCCGGGGGATGCCCAGGACGGCGGGGTCGAAGACGGTCTGGGTGGCGGCGCCGTCCTTGACGATCCAGACCGTGGAGGTCGTCGCGATCGTCAGCTCGTCGAGGCCGTCGTCGCCGCGGAAGACCAGGGCGGAGACGCCGCGCTCGGCGAAGACGCCCGCGAGGATCGGCAGCATGCGCTTGTCGAAGACACCGATGGCCTGGGCCGCGGGGCGGGCCGGGTTGGTGAGCGGGCCGAGGAAGTTGAAGATCGTCGGGACGCCGATCTCCTTGCGCGGCGGCCCGGCGAAGCGCAGCGCGGGGTGGTAGACGGGGGCGAAGCAGAAGGCGATCCCCGCCTCGCGGGCGACGTGGGCCGTCTGCTCGGGCGTCAGGTCGAGGTGGATGCCGAGGTGCTCCAGGACGTCGGCGGCGCCGCACGAGGAGGAGGCGGCGCGGTTGCCGTGCTTGACCACGCGGGCGCCCGCGGCGGCGGCCACGATGGCGGCCATCGTCGAGACGTTCACCGTGTGGGCGCGGTCGCCGCCGGTGCCGACCACGTCGACGACCGGGCCCTCGATGTGGAGGGGGGTGGCCAGCTCCAGCATGGTGCGGGCCAGGCCCACGACCTCGGCCACCGTCTCGCCCTTGGCCCGCAGCGCGATCGCGAACCCGGCGATCTGGGCCGACGTCGCGGAGCCGGACATGATCTCCCGCATCGCCCAGGACGTCTCGTCGGCGGTCAGATGCTCACCTGACAGGAGAGCCGAAAGCAGGGCGGGCCAGGTCGTCCGGGCATCCACGGAAGGCACCTACTTCGCGTTGAGTCGGGTCGAGGCGCGGCGGCGCATCAGGTCGGCGACGGTGTCGGCCAGCACCATGGGCTCCAGCGGCTGCGGGACCACGGCGTCGGCCTTGGACCAGTCGGCCAGCCAGCGGTCGTCGCGCCTGGCGATGATCAGGCAGACGGGAGGGCAGTCGTAGACCTCGTCCTTGGCCTGGCGCGAGACGCCCATGCCGCCCGCCGGCTGGGTCTCGCCGTCGAGGACGGCCACGTCGATCTCGCCGGAGCCCAGCCACTGGTGCACTTTGGGCTCGGTGGCGCACTCCACGATCTCCACGAAGGGGACATCGGCGGCGGGTCGCCGGCCGATCGCCAGCCGTACCTCTTCACGGGTGGCGGCGTCGTCGCTGTAGACGAGGACCCTCATCGTGTCGTCGGTGCTCACGGTCGCGCTCACTATCGGTCGAAGCGATATGGTCACCTGGAATCGTACCGGTGCCCCGGCCCCCAAACCCAGGCCGCTGCCTCTAGCGGTCGTTTTGTCCCTATTTTCTTGGGTTGTTGGCATGTTTGTCGCTGCTACGGGGGGGTCGTGCGTCGGACCGGCTACAGAAGCCGCAATAATGCTGCCCGTGGCGACAGCATCCGCAATAACTTCGACGACGACAGCACAGCCGTACCGCAGACCCAATCTGGTCAGCGTCGGTACGATCGTCTGGCTGTCCTCCGAGCTCATGTTCTTCGCGGCGCTGTTCGCGATGTACTTCACCATCCGGTCGGTGAGCGAGGGCAAGGGCCTCGTGTGGAGCCCCGCGCTCGTCATGCAAGGCGTGGAAGCCGAAGGCGCTCACCTGAACATCCCGTTCGCGACGGCGAACACGATCATCCTGGTTCTGTCGAGTGTGACGTGCCAGATGGGCGTGTGGGCCGCGGAGAAGGGGCAGGTCGGCAAGCTCCGCTTCTGGTACGTCGTCAGCTTCCTGATGGGCGCGGTCTTCGTCGCCGGTCAGCTGTACGAGTACGGCGAGCTGGCGAAAGAGGGCGCGACCCTGTCCGCGAACGCCTTCACCTCGGTGTTCTACCTGACGACGGGCTTCCACGGCCTGCACGTGACGGGTGGCCTGATCGCGTTCCTGTTCATGCTGGGACGCACGTACGCCGCGAAGCGCTTCACGCATGAGCAGGCCACCAGCGCGATCGTCGTGTCCTACTACTGGCACTTCGTCGACGTCGTCTGGATCGGCCTTTTCGCGACCATCTACATTATTCGTTAAGGAACGGGATCTCTGTGACTAGGATCACCGCTTGGCGGCGGCATCCCCTCGCGAGATACGCCGTCCTGATTTTCGCGTTGGCGCTGGTCGGGATGGCATACACCGCCTTTGTCCAGGTGGGCAAGCCTGCCGACGCGGCACTCGCGTCAGGCAGGGTCGACGACGTGGCCGAGGGTAAGGCCCTGTTCGAGGCACACTGCTCCAGCTGCCACGGGCTCAACGCGCAGGGCATCACCGGCAAGGCCCCCACGCTCATCGGCGTCGGTGCCGCGGCCGTCGACTTCCAGGTGAGCACGGGCCGCATGCCCGCGGCCGACTCCGGCGCCCAGGCGCCGCGCAAGCCGCTGCCGGACTGGGTCAACCCGGACGCGATCAGCAAGCTCGGCGCCTACGTGCAGTCGCTCGGCGGCGGCCCGCAGGTGCCCGGCAAGGAGCAGGTCGACGCCAAGCTCGGCGACGCGGGCAAGGGCGGCGAGCTCTTCCGCGCCAACTGCATCCAGTGCCACAACTGGGTCGGCGCGGGCGGTGCGCTGACCCGAGGGAAGTACGCCCCCAACCTGAACCTGGCCTCTCCCACGCAGATCTACGAGGCGATGGTCACCGGCCCGCAGGCGATGCCGGTCTTCAACGACTCGACGATCACGCCTGAAGAGAAGCGCAGCATGATCGCCTACATCACCCAGGTTCGCGCGCAGAAGGACCCTGGAGGTTTCGGCCTCGGACGTATTGGCCCGGTCACCGAAGGTCTCGTAGCGTGGATCGCGGGCCTCAGCGCCCTCGCCCTCGCAGCCATCTGGATCACCGCGAAGAAGCGACAGAAGTCATGACAGACAACGAGCACGAGATCGAGCAGCCGGACGAGCGCGTTCCCAAGCGCGTCATCGGCACTCCTGTGCCGGGCACCTCGATGCTCGGCACCCCCGAAACGGCGGAAGCCGAGGTCGAAGTCCCGGGCGTGACGCTGCAGGACGAGACGAAGGCGCGCAAGGCCGAGAGGATCGCGGCGCTCTGCTTCGCGGTCACGTTCCTCGCGGGCATCGCGTTCATCATCTCCTACGTCTACTTCCAGGTCGGCAGCCCGGAGAGCACAGGCGTCTCCAACCTCGCGCTCGGCAGCACGCTGACGCTGGCGCTGCTGGGGCTGGCCTGCGGCATCGTGGTCTGGGTCCGCATGATCATGCCCAAGTACGCCCTGGTCCAGGAGCGCCATCCCATGGTCTCCGCCGAGGACGACCGTGAGTACGTCGCCGAGACCTTCGTGCAGGGCGCCAACGAGAGCGGCTTCGTCAAGCGCAAAATGCTGCGCCGCACGCTGCTGCTCGCGGCCGCGCCGCTGGGCCTGCTCCCGGTGGTGCTGCTGCGCGACCTGGACAACTCCAAGATGCCCGGCGCCGACTTCAACAAGACGCTGCGGCACACGGTCTGGGGCGAGAAGACCAAGGACGGCAAGCCGCTCAGGCTCGTCGTGGAGGGCACCGGCCAGCCGATCCGCGCGGCCGACTTCAACTCGCCGGGCGGCATCCTGTCGGTGGTGCCCGAGGGCTACCAGCACGACCTGAACGCCCTGGCCAAGGCCACGCTGATCCTGATCAAGTTCCGCCCTGAAGAGATCAAGTCGGGCGTCAACCAGAACTGGACGCACGACGGCATCGTCGCCTACTCCAAGATCTGCACGCACGTGGGCTGCCCGGCGGCCCTCTACGAGCAGACCACCCACCACATCCTCTGCCCCTGCCACCAGTCGACCTTCGACGCCGCCGACGGCGCCAAGGTCATCTTCGGCCCGGCCGCCAGGCCGCTGCCGCAGCTGCCGATCACGGTCGACGGCGAGGGATTCCTCATCGCCAAGGGGGACTTCAGCGTGCCGCCCGGTCCCAGCTACTGGGAGCGCGGCGACGCCGAAGCCGAGGCCAGGTCCAAGGGAGGCCAGGCATGAGCGAGCTGACCACCGTTCCCAAGGCCATCGCGGGCCCGTCCAACTTCCTGGACGAGCGCCTCGGCGCGGCCAATTTCCTCAAGCGCAATTTCCGCAAGGTCTTTCCCGACCACTGGTCGTTCCTGCTGGGTGAGATCGCGCTCTACTCCTTCGTCATCCTGCTGCTGACCGGTACGTTCCTGACGTTCTGGTTCAAGCCCAGCATGGGGGAGATCCCCTACGACGGCTCGTACGCCCCGCTCAAGGGCGTCATGATGTCCGAGGCCTACGCGTCGTCGCTGGAGCTCAGCTTCGACGTCCGGGGTGGACTGCTCATGCGGCAGATGCACCACTGGGCGGCCCTGATGTTCGTGGCCGGCATGACGGTGCACGCGCTGCGGGTGTTCTTCACCGGCGCCTACCGCAAGCCGCGCGAGCTCAACTGGCTGATCGGCGTCGGGCTGCTGACGCTGGCGCTCCTCGAGGGCCTGACCGGCTACTCCCTGCCTGACGACCTGCTGTCCGGCGCCGGTCTGCGGATCACCGAGGGCGTGGCGATCTCGCTGCCGCTCGTGGGCACCTACATCACGTTCTTCCTGTTCGGCGGCGAATATCCGGGTGAGGATGTCATCGCCCGGTTCTTCTCGCTGCACATCCTGCTCATCCCGGGCATCATCCTGGCGCTCGTCTCCGCCCACATGGTGCTCATGTGGACGCAGAAGCACACCCAGATGCCCGGCAAGAACCGCAACAACCACAACGTGGTGGGAGCGCCCTTCTACCCGGCCTTCATGGCCAAGGCGGGCGCGTACTTCCTGTTCACGTTCGCGGTGGTGGCCGGGCTGGCGACGTTCGCCCAGATCAACCCGATCTGGCTGTTCGGGCCCTACACGCCCGCCGACGTGTCGGCCGGTTCGCAGCCCGACTTCTACATGGGCTTCCTCGAAGGCGCGCTGCGCATCATGGTGCCGTGGGAGATCAACCTGTTCGGCACGGCCCATGCGGGCACACTGCCGCTCAGCGTCATCATCCCGGCGCTGGTGCCGATGGGCATCATCATGACGGGCCTGGCGCTCTATCCGTTCATCGAACGCTGGGTCACGGGCGATCACCGCGAGCACCACGTCGCCGACCGCCCGCGCAACAACCCGCACCGCACCGCGATCGGCATGACGGCCATCACGTTCTACGGCCTGCTCTGGCTGCTCGGCGCCAACGACGAGATCTCGGCGAACTTCCAGATCAGCCTCAACGTCACCACGATCGTAGGGCGGTGGCTGATCTTCCTGGGGCCCGCGCTGGCGTACCTGATCACGTATCGCACGTGTCTCGGCCTTCAGCGCTACGACGCGGCCGTCGTCTCGCACGGCGTCGAGTCCGGCGTGATCAAGCGGCTGCCGCACGGCGAGTACATCGAGCTCCACACGCCGCCGGACGATGACCTCGAGGCGCACGTGCGGGGCAAGGAGCCGGTGCTGATGCTGCCGGTCGCGCCCGACAGCTCGGGCATCCCGCCGAAGGGGATGCGTGGCCCGCTCGGCAAGCTGCGCGCCCTCATGTCCAAGGCGTACGGCGGGGAGAAGATCCCGCTCGACGATGGGCATGGGCATGGACACGAGCATGAAGACGAGCACGCGGCTGTCGGCGCCGGCGATGACCATACGCTGACGCGGTAGTTCTTCCTCTTCATCTCCGGGCCCGGACGGATCCTCCGTCCGGGCCCGCTCTTTTGGCGCGCTCCGTGTGCTCCGTGCGCTGCCGTGGCCAGGACGGGCCGCCTCGAGACGGCCGCCGAGCCAGGCGGGTCCCTATGGGGCGGGGACTATGGAGGCCAGCAGCGTGCTGAGCATCTCCCGCCGATCCGGCCACGGGAACAGTGGAACGCTCGCGGTCAACGACGCGTACCCATGCAGGGACACCCACAGAGCGGTGGCCGCCACCTGCGGCGACCGGCTCGCCGCGTAGCCGTTTTTCGCGGGGCCGTGCTGCGCGCGGTCGTGCTGCGCGGGGTTGTCTTCCGCGCGGCCGTGCTGCGAGGGGTCGTTCTGCGCTGGGCTGTCGTTTGTGCGACGGTCTTGCGCAGGGCTGTTCTGCGCGGTGCCGTCGTTTGCGCTGGCGTCTGTCGCGCTGCAGTCCCCTGACCTGCTGCTGCCGTTCGCGGGGTCGTCGTTTGCGCGGTCGCTCTTCGTGTAGTCGGCGACCGCCTCGATCAGCCGGGTGAATGCCTGGCCGCCCGACAGATCCTCCAGCCGCGCCGCTGAGCCGGTGGGCTCTGCGGTGTTGTGTCTGCCGAACGCCACCCGATAGCGATGCGGCTTGCTCTCGGCGAAGTCCAGATACGCCTCGCACAGCTTCCACAATCGCCTCGCGGGATCGGTCTCGCCCTCGACGGTCGTGACGAGCGCCTCATCGAGTTCGGTGAACGCCTGCGCCACTACCGCGCCGATGATCTCCTCGCGGTCGGCGAAGTGGGCGTAGATCGACGGGGCGGACACCCCTGCCTGGCGTGCCACCCCCCGGAGCGTGATCGCATCCTCGCTGCCCGCCTGCTCCAGGAGCGCGGTCGCCGCCGCGATGATCTCGCCGCGCAGCCGGGAGCCCTCTCCGCGCCTGTTCCGTGTGCGGTGCGTCTCACTGCTCATGCAATGACTTTACATCCGTTAGCTCATTGATGTAACCTTACGCTCGTTAACTTAAAAGGAGATCAAGCATGAGCCAGGTAGTCGACCAGATCGAACGGGCCGTCGACATGACGGCCACCATCGTCACCGGCATCGCCGCCGACCAGTGGGACCGGCCCACGCCGTGCGCGGGCTGGGACGTCCGTACGCTGCTCAACCACGTGGTGGGCGGCATGCAGATCTTCGCCGCCGAGCTCGACGGGACCGACCCCGGTGCCGACCACGAGGCGGACTGGCTGGGCGCGGACCCCGTGGGCGCGTACGAGAAGGCGGCGGCGGCCGACCGCGCCGCGTGGCGCCGTCCCGACGCGCTGCAGCAGACCGTGCACATCTCCCTCGGCGCCCTCCCCGGGCCGCTGGCCGCCGTGGTCCACCTGACGGAGATCCTCGTACACGGCACCGACCTGGCAGTCGCCACCGGCCAGGAGCCCCTGGTCGACGAGGAACTGTGCGGGGACCTCCTGGTGACGATGCGCTCCATGGGCATCGACGCCTACCGGATCCCCGGCGTGTTCGACCCCGAGATCCAGACCACCGAAGACGCATCGCCACACCGACGACTCCTGGCCTTCCTGGGCCGCGCCATCTGACCTCCCATGACGCCCGACACACAAACGCCCGCCGCAGAGCAACCGCCGAAATGCGGTGTGCGGCTGGCGTGGGGCGAGTGGTGGAGAGTCGGCGAGCGCTGGAGATGAGGCGAGACGGTCACGTTGTGGCGAGCGGCCGACGCGGGGCCGCGCGGCCGACAAGCCGGACGTGGGTCGGACGCGGGCTGACCGGAGCGCCGACACGCCGGATGTGGGTCGGACGAGGGCTGGCCGCAAGGCCCGACAGGCGCCGGACGTGGGCTGAACACTGGGCCGACGTGCGGCCGACGCGGGTCGACGTTGGGCCGATGTGCGGTGAGCAGCCGACCGGAAGCCACGGTCTCACCGTCTCGTCACGGCGCCCAGCCCCGGACACCTCAGGACCGTACCCCTGGACAGAGCCCAGCTCCGCACCCGCATTGGGGCCCACCGTGCCAGCCGTAAAAAAGCAAAAAGGGTTTTGGTTAGTCGCTTTCTCCGAAGCCGATGGAGAACGCCGCGTCGAGGTCGTGCTTGGAGTAGGTGCGGAAGGCGATGTGGGTTTCGGTGTGGAGCACGCCGGCCACCTTGTTGAGGCGCCCCGGGATCACCTCGGCGATCTGCTCGTAGGCGGCCACCCGCACCATCGCCAGCAGGTCGTATTCGCCGGTGATGGAGTAGACCTCGCTGACCCCGTCGATCTCGGCGATCGTCTGGGCGACCTCCGGGATGCGGTCTACCTCGGCATTGATGTGGACGATAGCCGTGACCATGGGCCAACTCTAGCGGCCCTGATCGAGGCCGCGGTAGGCGAGGTCGATGCGGGCTTTGTGGCGGGCGGCGCCGTGGGCGGGCAGGCTCCACTCGCCCTCGACCTCCACCAGGCGGACGCCCGGCGACTCCAGCCAGCGCAGGATGCACTCGGTCTCTTCGGCGCTGGCCGCGTGGACGGGCCCGGGGCCGGGGATGACGTTCTCGGCCGTGGCCACGAGGGACTGGACGTAGGGGACGGGGTGGGCGCCGCGCGGCATGACGCCGGCCGCGCTGAGCCGGCCGTAGCGGACGACGTGGATGTCCCAGCCGCCGTCGAAGGCCGGGCTCGCGGCCACCAACTGGGGGATGCGGGTGATGGCCGTGAGGCGCTGCATGCGGGCCGCGGCGCGGACGAAGGCCGCGAGGCGGTCGCGGTCGATGGAGGCCTCCTCGTAGCGCTGCTCGACCGAGAGGCGTTCCATGCGGGCCGACACCGCGGAGAAGACGGCCGAGGCGTCGAGGGTCATGGCCCGGCGGGCGGCCTGGGCGTGGAGCGCGTAGTCGAGCCGGCTCTCCTTGCCCTCGCACGGCGCTCCGCAGCGGCCCATCTCATACAGGACGCAGGCCGCGCGCTGGGTGCGCAGGCTGATCGGCTGGGTGCACTGGCGCAGCGGCACCGCCTCGTGCAGGGCGATGCGGGCGTCGTCGGCCGAGCGGCTGCTGGAGAACGGGCCGAGGTAGGCGGCGCCGTCGTCCTTGAGCTCGCGGACGATCGACAGGCGGGGGAACGGCTCGTCGGTCAGCTTGAGCCAGACGACCTTCTCCGGGAAGCGGGACCGGCGGTTGTAGCGGGGCTTGGCGCCGCCGATCAGGCGTAGCTCGCGTACCTCGGCTTCGAGGGCGGTGGTGCAGACGATGTGGCGGACCCGCTCGGCGATGCCGATCATCTCGCGGATGCGCGGGCGGGTCTCGCTGGCGGTGAAGTAGGAGCGGACGCGGTTGCGCAGATTGGTGCTCTTGCCGATGTAGAGGACCTCGCCGCGTTCGTCCTCGAAGAGGTAGACGCCGGGGGAGTGCGGCACCGAATCGGCCAGGTGGCGCTTGCGCTGCTGCTCGGGGGTGGGGGCGCGGACGAAGGACTTCAGCTCTTCGAGCGTGTTGACCTGGAAGGACCCGGCCCGCTCGATCAGGCCGTGGAGCACGTGGACGGTGGCCCGGGCGTCCTGCAGGGCGCGGTGGCAGGGATCGGTCGGGCTGCGGAAGAACCTGGCCAGCGTGGCGAGCTTGGCGTTGGGCGTCTCGTCACGGGTCAGCACGCGGCGGGCCAGGTCGACGGTGTCGACGACCGGGTTGGCCGGCGGGGGATAGCCGTGGGCGGCGCAGGCCGCCTTGACGAAGCGGGTGTCGAAGCTGGCGTTGTGGGCGACCAGAGTCGTGCCGCGGATGAACTCGAGGAAAGCCGGCAGCACCGACTCGATGCGCGGCGCGGCCACCACCATGGCGTCGGTGATGCCGGTCAGCACGGAGATGAACGGCGGGATCGGCCCGCCGGGATCGACCAGCGTGGAGAACTCACCGACCACCTCGCCCGCACGCACCTTGACCGCGCCGATCTCGGTGATCATGTGATCGGCCGGAGAACCCCCGGTCGTCTCGAGGTCGAACACGACGAACGTGACGTCGCTCAGCGGCGTGCCGAGCTCGTCGAGAGTGCCTTGAACCGGATCCACGAACCAAGACCATAGAGAGGAAGACCGACAGTTACCCGTTGCGAACGAATAACTGTTCGGCTTGATCCTTCGTTACCCTTCCGTTTATGTCCGGGGGAAGACTCGCCAGCCGCTACTCACTGCTGCGGCCGCTAGGCAGCGGCGGCATGGGCAGGGTGTGGCTGGCCAGGGACGAGATGCTTGACCGCGAGGTGGCGGTCAAGGAGCTCACGCTGCCCGACGGACTGCCCGCCAAGGAGCGCGGCGACCTCGTCACCAGGGCCG
This sequence comes from Nonomuraea sp. NEAU-A123, assembly GCF_018603905.1. GTDB lineage: Bacteria > Actinomycetota > Actinomycetes > Streptosporangiales > Streptosporangiaceae > Nonomuraea. The sequence continues at coordinate 414,630 of NZ_JAHFZZ010000007.1, read as the reverse complement.
TCCGCGAGGCCCAGGCCACCGCCCGGCTGCGGCATCCGGGCATCGTCGCGCTGCACGACGTCATCGTCGAGCACGAGCGGCCGTGGCTGGTCATGGAGCTGCTGCGGGGCCGTACGCTCGCGGACGCGGTCCGGGAGCGCGGGGCGATGCCGCAGGAGCAGGCCGCCCGGATCGGCGCGGCCGTCCTGGACGCCCTGGCCGCCGCGCACGCGCAGGGGTTGCAGCATCGCGACGTCAAGCCGGGCAACGTGTTCCTCACCGACAGCGGCCGGGTGGTGCTCACCGACTTCGGCATCGCCCGGCAGGAGGGGCAGGCGACGCTGACGGAGCAGGGGCTGATGATCGGCTCGCCGGGGTTCATCGCGCCCGAGCGGCTGGAGGGCGAGCTGGGCGGCCCGGCCAGCGACATCTGGTCGCTGGGGGCCACGCTGTTCACGGCCGCCGAGGGCCGGCCGGCGTACGCCGGTTCGCCGGCCGAGCGGATCAAGGCCACGCTGACGCAGCCGCCTCCGGTCGCGCGCGGCCCGATCGGGCCGGTGCTCGCCGCCATGATGGCGCGTCACCCCGCGGCCCGTCCTGACGCGCGGGCCGCGATCCACGCGCTGGGGGAGGTCGCGGCGGGCCGGACGGCCCGGCTCGCGACGCAGCACGACATCACCGCGCCCGCCCGGGTGAAGCGCCGCGGCAGGGCGGCCGGCTGGATCGCCGCCGCGGCGGCCGCGGTGCTCGTGGTCGGTGCGGGCGGCACGTACGTGGTGCTGAATGTCCTGAAAAATCAGGATGAGGTGCCGGAGGCCTTCACCGTCCCCATGAACGTGTGCTCGCTGATCGCCCAGGCGGAGATCGGCGAGCTGCTGCGCACCCAGCAGCCGCCCAAGCCGCAGCCCGGCTCCGACGACGTCGGCCCCAAGTGCGGCTGGCCGGTTCAGGGCACCGGCGTCGGACTGCAGCTCCAGAAGGACTCCGACACCGCCGACCCCTGGTCGATGACCCCGGTGACGGCCCACACGCTGCTGGGCAACCAGCAGCGCTACTGGGCCAAGTACGACGAGGTCGACTGGACCTGGCCGGAGATCGGGGTGAAGGGCTCGCTCAAGGCCAAGCGCACCCCGGTCCGCACGCTCACCGGCGTCGGCGAGGAGGCGTTCGCCTTCGAGCTGACCGGGCCCTCGGGCCGGGTGCACTCCGCTCACATCTACTACCGCCTGGCGAACCTGGTGGTGAGCGTCGAATACACCACACTCACCACCAAGCCCACCGATGAGGACATCAGGCAGTCCGCGTTGAAGGCCGCGCGGGCCAGCGAGCGGGCGTTGCGCAGTGCAGGCTGACTTCTACCTGCTGGCCGGCCGCTACCGCCTGGTGGAGCGGCTCGGCGAAGGCGGCGCGGGCACCGTGTGGCGGGCGCTCGACCAGACGCTCGACCGGCAGGTCGCGGTCAAGCAGATGCGGCTGCCGGCCGAGCTGACGCCGCGCCAGCGGGCGGAGTTCGCCGACCGGGCCATTCACGAGGCCAGGTCCGCGGGACGGCTGCGTGACCCCGCCATCGTGCTCATCCACGACGTGGTGCTCGACGGCGACCAGCCGTGGATCGTCATGGACCTGGTCACCGGGCGCTCACTCGACAAGGTCATCAAGGAACGTGGCCCGCTGCCGCCGGAGGCCGTGGCCCGCGTCGGGCTCCAGGTGCTGTCGGCGCTGCGGGTGGCGCACGCGCACGGCATCCTGCACCAGGACGTCAAACCGGCCAACATCATGCTCGACGCCGACGGCTCGGCCATGCTCACCGACTTCGGCATCGCCACCCCGATGGGCGGCCGGAGCGACCGGCAGGGCACCGCGGGCTCGCCCGGCTACATGGCGCCCGAACGGCTGAACGAGCATGCCGCCGGCCCCGCCTCCGACCTGTGGTCGCTCGGCGCGAGCCTCTACACCGCGGTGGAGGGCCGGCCGCCGTTCGAGCGCGCCCTGCCCGCCGCCGTGGCCGCGGCGGTGCTGCTGCACGAACCGCCGTTCCCGGCCAGGGCGGGGCGCGAGCTCGGCGGGCTGCTGATGGCCATGCTGGCCAAGGACCCCGCGGCCCGGCCGACGGCCGAGCAGATCGGCGAACGGTTGAGCGGCGCGCCCGCCCCCCGCGCCGGCCGGCGCCGATGGTGGCTCGTGCCCGCGGCACTGGCCGCCGTCGCGGTGGTGGGCACGGGCGGCTGGTACGCCCTGGCCGTATTGAACGGGCCGAAGGAGACGGGCAGGTTCGCCGCCGCCCCGGACCCGTGCGGGCTGATCGGTGACGCGCGGGCCGGGCAGTTGCTGAAGGGCACGGTGCAGCGGGTACGCACCAGGGCGGGCGAGTGCGTGTGGCAGGTGCGCGACGGCTCCCAGATCACCCGCTCGATCACCGTGCGGACCAGGGCCGAGCAGCCCGACGGTGACTACAGCGGCCCGGCCGTGGCCCGGCTGCGGTTCGACAGCGAGCACGGCAGCCGCGCCGCGGGGAAGGGCACCGTATTCCGCAAGACCACCGGCGCCCTGGCCGACGTGTCCGGTGTGGGGGAGGCGGCGTTCGTCCAGGACTCCTTCGAGTTCTACATGACCAGTGGCAAATCCGGCCGATCTGACAGCACGCTGCTCTTCCGCACGAGTAATCTCGTGGGCGAGGTCATCCTGCACCGCGAGGACGTTCCGCCGAGCGCTCCGGCCGACAGGAAGACCGCGATCGAGTCCGCGCGCGTGGTCGCCGCGACGCTGAACAACTGAGCCTCTGCAAGCGCCTTGCAAGTGGTGTTACTAGCATGTTTCCCCCTAAGTCAGGGCAACCCCAGGAGTCCCTCGTGAATCCCGGTAGCGCGTTCGAGCCGCCGACCAACCCCTATCGGATCCCGGGCAGGCAGTTCGAGCAGCCGACCATGCCACCGGGACCGTCCGGGCCGCCGCCGCCCCCGCCGCGCAGGTCGTGGATCCTGCCGGTGGTGGCCGTCGCCGTGGTCGTGCTGATCGCGGGCGGCGCGGGCGCTTACCTGGTGTACGGGAAGGTCTCCCGGTCCACGCCCTCGACGGGGACCAAGCCGGTCAACTCGCCCGTGTCGGCGACGGCCGCGGCGCTCGACGTGTGCTCGATGCTGCCCAAGAGCGAGGCCGAGCGCCTCGTGCCGCAGGCGACGGTGGCCAAGGACTCCCGGGACTCCGACTACACGCTCGCCTTCACCTGCAACTGGGCCAACCGCCGCATCTCGTTCGGCGAATACTGGCGCAGCCGGGAGGTCGACGTCCGCGTCGAACAGCACCGCGGCGACGGCGCCAAGACCGGCCGGACCATGGCCCAGAACTCCTACGACCTCGACTACGGCAGCGGCAAGTACGCCGAGACGGCCAAGCCCACACCGAAGAAGGGGGAGAAGGAGTACATCTCCCCGATCAAGGACGTGCCGGGCATCGGTGACGCCGCGTTCGCCCAGTACACCTGGCGCCGTTCCGGCAAGCTGATGTGGTACTCCTTCGGCGAGGCCCACGCCCGCGTCGACGACATGACGATCAAGGTCAAGTATCAGGCCGACCAGCAGCGCAAGGACGCCCAGATCCTCAGCAACGCGACCACCCAGTCCGTCACGGAGGCCAACGCGATCCGCGAGGCCAGCGGCGTGCTCGGGCACATCGCCAAGGGCATCGCCGCGTGGAAGGCGCGGCACCCGAACGTGCTGGCCCAGCCGGACAAGGCCGCGGTCACCACCACGCCCAAGCCCGAGGCGACGCCCTCGCCCACCGTCCTGGCCGTCTTCCCGGCCGCCTGCCAGGCCGTGACCGAACCGGCCACCCGGCTGGTCCCCTCGCCCACGCTGCGGGCCCGCGGCACCGAGGCGGGCGGCGACGCGCAGACCGAGTGCCGGTGGCTGAACCTGGACATCCCCGTGGGCGACGACGTCAAGCGGATCCGCAGCGCGCTGATCACCACGCACCGCTTCACCAACCGCGCCGGCGTCGAGGACGCGCCCGCCGCCCGCGCCTACTACACGGGCCAGCGCGGCAGCCGCGGCTTCATCGCGGGCTCCACCGCGGGTGGCATCTCCTCGAGCAAGCTGTCCGAGGTCAAAGGCCTGGGCGAGGCGGCTTTCAGCCAGTACGTGCAGATCATGCACGGCGTCACGTACGCCGCCTCCGGCACGGTGGTGCTGCGGCAGGGAGCCATGGTGATCGTGGTCGACTACTCGGGCGCCGAGCGGCCCAAGGACGAGCCCGCCAACTCGCCCAAGGTCACGCTGATGGCCGACAAGGAAGCCCGCGGCGGTGCGCTCTCCCTGGCCAAGGCGTACCTGGCCGAGCTGGCCAAGAAGCCGATCGGCAGCTGACCGCGCGGCCGCTGACCGCCCGCCAGGGCGTCCAGCGGCCACTGTCGCGGACCGCGAGGCCGGTCGCGGTCACCAGGATGAACGGCGCCGCGCCGGACGTCTGGGGGCCGCTCAGCTCCCTGTGGCCGGTACGGCCCGGCGCGGGTCGTTCACCAGGCGGAATGTTGACGGCAGCGGTTAACAAGGCTGCAAGTGGCTTGCAAGTGCGCCAAATAACGTGGTCCCCGAACAGCAAATGAGCCGCGTGGTCTCGCTTGTCCAGGACAGGGGCATGGGCAAGCCGGGGGAGATCCGCGGCTCACTGTTCTTCCCTGGCGAAGAAGGGCTCCAGCAGGCCCGGCACGGCCCGCGCCGCCAGGTCGAGCCCGTCGCCCGTGCCGACGTCGACCACGTCGTAGTGCCCCTCTCCCGCCGCCGTCGTCGCCGAGAGCGTGAGCAGGCCGGCGCGGCGCTGGAAGAACGACTGCTCGATCGTCCAGCCGACGATGCCGCTCCGGTCGAGCGCGACCGTACGCCGTGCGGCCGAGCCCCTCCTGGTGACCAGATGGCGCGGGCCGAGCGCGTGGCCGAGCCCTCGGTAGGCGTCGCCGGCCAGCCACAGGCCGGCCGGGAACCCGATCGCGAGCACGGCCGCGGGCCAGATCCAGCCGTCCGGCCACGCCCAGAGGAGCGGCGGCAGCCCGGCCAGCGCCGTCAGCGCCGCGACGGCGGCGAGCGCGCGCACAACGCGCCTGCGCCCGGCCGCCGCCGGATGCGCCACCAGCCCGGCCCGCCACAGACCCGCCGCGGACCGCCACGGTTCGGTCGCGGGCGTCGCCGCCTCAGTCCGGCCCAGGCTCGCGACGCGTTCGGCGATCTGCTCGGCCAGCGCGCGGGGGAGCGGTGGCGTGAGCGCGGCCACGTCCTCCGTCTCGTTCTCCGCGGCCTTGCGCAGCCCGGTGGCGACGGCCTTGACCCGCGCTCCGCCGCCCAGCCGCAGCAGCAGCGGTTCGCTGAGCTCCACGCCGCGCAGCCGCCGCTCCTCCAGCGTCAGCGACCGGCTGGTCAGCAGCCCCCTGCGCAGCCGGAGCCGGCCAGGCTCGCGTTCCAGCCGGTAGCGCCCCCACGACTCGGCGAACAGCAGCATCGCGCCCGTCACCCCGACCACCACGTTGGCCGCCACGAGCAGCGGCACCGCCGACCACGGCCGCCCCGTGACCCAGCCCCAGGCGTCCGAGGCCGTCCCCGTGGTGAACAGGTTCACGCCGAACGCGTCGAGCAGCTTGTAAAGCGCTCCCAGCACCAGCGCGCCGCCCGCGAACGACCACACCGTCAGCGGCGCGTACCTGATCCAGGCCCACCGCAGCTCCGCCACCGCGCCGCCGTCCCCGAGCGGGACCGCGCCGGTCCGCAGCAGGGTACGGCGCAGCTCCTCGGCCTCCCGCCTGGGCAGCGGATCCAGGGTGAGCTCGGTCCCCTCGCCCGCGTGCTCGCCGGTGCCGACCTTGACGACGGTCAGCCCAAACACCCGCCGTACCGGATCCGCCCTGAGGTCGACGCTGCGCACGCGGTCGCGCGGGATCGAGCGGTGCTGGCGTACGGCCATGCCCGAGCGCAGCTCCAGGCGCTCCGTGGTGAGCCGCCACCGGGTCGAGCGGAGCCGCGCGACGTCGTAGGCCAGCACGCCGGCCACGATCAGCGCCGCGGCGCCCGCGCCCGCCGCGACCGTCGCGCCGCTCGGCCAGTCGAGCCCGATCAGCGTACGTGCCAGGACGGCCACCACGGGCGCCACGATCGCCAGGGACAGGACCGACGACGCGCCCAGACTCCGAGAGGAGAGCTTCCGCCAGCTCACGTCGCATCACCCGGCGTCGCCTGGGTGATCGCGGTGAGCCGCTCCGCCAGCTCGGCGGCCAGCTCATGGTCCAGCGCCTCGATCTTGATCGCGCCCGCGGCCGAGGCGGTGGTCACCGTGACGTCGGCCAGCCCGAACAGTCGCTGCACCGGCCCCCGCGCGGTGTCGACCGTCTGGATGCGCGACATCGGCGCGACCCGCCAGGTGTGGGTCAGCCAGCCCTTCCGCGTGTAGACGGCCTCGCCGGTGACCTCCCAGCGCTCCACCCGGTAGTACGCGCGCGGCACGGCCACCGCCAGCACCAGGCAGCCTGTCGCGAACGCGGCCGTCGCGACCCCCAGCCAGAGGGGCCGGCCGGTGAACAGCCAGTAGGCCGCCACCGCGGCGGCGGCCACCGGGCCGGCCAGGAGCATCGCCTGGACCGTCCACCAGGAGATCGCCCGCCTGTCCGCCTGGTTGCGCGGCGGACGCAGTGTCGTGCTCACGTCCGGTCCGCCTTCCCGCGCATCGAGGCCGAGGCCGACAGCAGCACCAGCCCGAGGACGCCGATGACGATGGCGGCGAAGATCTCGCGGCCTTGGAGGAACGGCAGCCGGTTGACCAGTAGCAGGTCGTGGGCCCAGCGCCACCAGCCCAGCAGAGTGTTGACCACGCCGCCGACGCCTTGCACCACCAGCAGCCAGCCGGACACGTCGAGTATCGCCTTCATGCCGCCAGCGTTCCGTGCGCGCAATCTCCGGCGCGTCGGCCGTAGGTCTCGGCGGGTATCGACTTTGGTCGCTGTCCTTCGGCCGGGGGAAGGGCCTAGCCTCGGGGAACGTGACGGAATACCGGTGGGTGCTGCCCTCGGTCCTGCTGGGGGACGGCGACGAGCGGCGTCCGGTGCGGCGCTCGACCCGGGACTGGATCGTCGACGTCCTGATGTTCCTGACCGCCTGCGGGGTGGCCCTGCTGACCCTGCCGGACCTGGAGGGCCAGCCGACGCCCGTGGTGGCGATCGAGCAGGTGGTCGGCGCGCTGGCGTGCGCGGCGGTGTGGCTGCGCCGCAGGTGGCCGGTCGCGCTGGCGCTGGTGACGTCGGTGCTGTCGGCGTACCTGACGCTGGTGGGCGGGGCCGGGGTCGTCGCCCTGTTCACCGTGGCGGTGCACCGGCCGTTCAAGATCTCCGGCCCGCTCGTGCTGCTCAGCCTCCTGACGCTGATCCCGTTCTCCATCCTCCGGCCCGACGCGGAGCTGGGCGCGCTGGGGGCGGCCATCATCGGGACGGCCATCGTGCTGACGGTGTTCGCCTGGGGCATCGTGGTCCGGGCCAGGCGGCAGCTCGTCTGGTCGCTCAGGCAGCGCGCCGACATCGCGGCCGAGGAGGCCAAACGACTCGAACGCGAGCGGATCGCCAGGGAGATGCACGACGTGCTCGCGCACCGCATCTCCATGCTGAGCCTCCACGCGGGCGCGCTGGAGTTCCGGCCCGACGCCCCCGCCGAGGAGATCGCCAGGGCCGCCGGGGCGATCAGGAGCAGCGCCCACCACGCGCTGCAGGACCTGCGCGAGGTGATCGGCGTGCTGCGCCACTCGGCGCCTTCGGCCGGCGACCCGGTCCCCGACCGCCCGCAGCCCACGCTGGCCGACCTGCACCCGCTGATCGAGGAGTGCCACGAGGCGGGCATGGAGGTGGACTTCGCCCTGGACGCCGGTGACGCGCCGGAGGGGCTGGGCCGCAACGTCTACCGCATCGTTCAGGAGGCGCTCACGAACGCGCGCAAGCACGCGAGCGGCGCTCCCGTGACGGTCACCGTCGCCGGCGGTCCGGGCACGGGCCTGACGACGGAGGTCCGCAACCCGCTCCGGCTACGGCAGATCACCCGCATCCCCGGAGCGGGAGCCGGGCTCATCGGCCTGGCCGAGCGGGCCCAGCTCGCGGGCGGGCGACTCGAACACGGCGCGACCTGGGAAGGCGACTTCCTGGTGCGCGCCTGGCTACCGTGGCCGGTGGAGACTTCCCTGGAGGACGCATGACCGCGCCGATCCGCGTACTGATCGTCGACGACGACGCCCTGGTGCGCGCCGGGCTGTCGATGATCCTGGGCGGGACGGGCGACATCCGGATCGTGGCCGAGGCGGGCGACGGCTCCGAGGTGCCGCCGCTGGTCGCCGAGCACCGGCCCGACGTGGTGCTGATGGACATCCGGATGCCCGACGTCGACGGGCTCACCGCGACCGAGGCCCTGCGTACGGCCACGTCGCCGCCCGAGGTGGTGGTGCTGACCACCTTCCACGCCGATGCCCAGGTGGTGCGGGCGCTGCGGGCCGGGGCGGCGGGCTTCCTGCTCAAGGACATCCCGCCGCGCGAGCTGGTCGAGGCGATCAGGAAGGTCGCGGCGGGCGAGCCGATCCTGTCGCCCGCCGTGACCCGTCAGCTCATCGCGCACGTTTCCGACGGCGGCGCGGACCGGCGTACGGACCGGGCCCGCGGGCTGCTCGACCGGCTCAGCGAGCGCGAGCGGGAGGTGGCGCTGGCCGTCGGCCAGGGCAAGTCGAACGCCGCCATCGGGCGCGACCTCTACATGAGCGTGGCCACGGTCAAGGCGCACGTCTCGCGCATCCTCACCAAGCTGGACCTCAACAACCGGGTGCAGATCGCGCTCATGGTGTACGACGCCAGCCTTTGAGCATCCGCTCGATCGTGGCCCGGTGCAGCACCAGGTCGTCGGGGTCGTCCGGCATGGGCTGCTCGCCGAAGTGGATCCGGCGCTGCCACACCCTGGCCATGATGGCGCCGTGCCGCAGCGCCGCGTACATCTCGTAGAACTCCATGTCCCGCGCCCGATACCCCGTCAGCTCCTGATATTTCCCGCAAACGTCGGCGCTTCGCATGAAGTCCGGGATTCCGGGCATGCCGACGGACTCCGTGAGGTCCTGGAAGAAACGGTGCAGGAAGATCATCCATCCCAGATCAAGCTCGCGCGGCCCCACCGCCGCCATCTCCCAGTCGAACACCGCCACCGGCGTGAAGTCGCGATACATCACGTTCCCGATCCGGGCGTCACCCCAGCAGAGCACGTCGGGCCCCGGGTCGGCCGGCCAGTGCGCCTCCAGCCAGTCGAAGCCGCGCTCCAGCAGCGGGATGCGCGTCGCGCCGTGCGCCCACTCGTAGTAGGCGTACTGCTCGTCCACGTGGCGGCGCAGCCCGCCCTCGGGCAGCACGGCCAGGTCATGCGCGGTGAACGGCGCGTCGTGCAGCGCGGCCAGGATCGCCACCGTCGCGTCCTGCAGCCGGCGCCGATCGTGCGGCGCCGCGTCGAGCAGCCAGCTTTCGAAGGTGTACGGCAGGACGTCGGGTGGTACGTCCCCATCCTCACGTTCCATCACGAAAAACGGGGTGCCCAGCGGACCGGGGTCGGGCTCGAACCAGAGGGCCCTCGGTGCTGGGATTCCAGCTTTTTCCCTGGCAGAACGCATGATCTCGAACTGGGCCCGCAGATCGTACGAGGGGAAAACCGGCACGGCCTCCTGAGCGGGCGCCATCCTGGCCACGTACCGGGTACGCTCTCCGGACCAGGACGCGGTGAAGAAGAGGGTCTCGCTCGACATGCCGTTTCCCGTGGGCCGCGACAATTCGGAGACCGTCACCGGCCGACCGACTCGTTCACTGAGCCAGGCTCCCACCCGATCGCGCAGTTCATCCAGGTCACGGGTGGAGGTACGCATCTGGTCCGTCACGGTCGGCCTCCAGGGTGAACACCGGGTGAACGCGGTCCCCGGCACAGTCGTATACCCCTAGCAAGCGCTTGTCCATACGCGACCTACCGTTACGGTCAGGTACACGACAGCCGTACCCTTGTCTGAAAGGGCATGTCACGAAGGGACCGTGGGATGAGTTCAGCGGGTGAAGGCCTGTCTCGCCCGCTTCCCGAGCAGGTGAGACTGAACGTCGTCGATCTGGCGGCGCAGGTCCTCGGGTCCATGCCCGCTGCCACGATTCCGCCGCCGCTGCGCGGGATCGCCAAATTCGATCCGCGCAAGCGCGCCAAACTGGGCAGCGCGCCCATCGCCGCCCAGTTGGAGAACGACAAGGAGTTCCGCGAGGTGGTCGCCGAGTCGGTGGCCGCCGGATGGCCCGAGCTCGTCGCCTCGCTGGTCGAGGGCAACGTGCCGCCCGCCGCCGACCCCGTGCTGGTGGCCGCCGCGGCCTACCTGACGCGCCCGGTCGGCTGGGCGGAGATGGTCGAGGCCGCCCGGGCCGACCTGGAGCAGTCGGCGGTCGCGGCCGAGGGGTCCGAGCGTGAAGAGGCGGTCAACCGGCTGCGGGAGCAGCTCGCCGCCCAGAAGAGCGCCGCCAAGGAGGAGTCCGACCGGCTGCGCGAGCAGCTCAGGCTGGCCCGCGCCGAGAACTCCGACCTGCGCCGCAAGCTCCACGACGCCCGCGAGCGGAGCAAGGCCGCCGTGCGCCGCGCGGAGGAGATGGAGCACGCGGCCGACGACGCCAAGTCCGCCGCGTCGGCGGCGGGCAGCGCGGGCGAGTCGGAGCTGCGCAGGCTCCGCGAGCGGCTGGCCGACGTGGAGAAACAGCTCGAAGCCTCGCGCCGGGCCGCGCGCGAGGGCAGGAGCATCGAGGACGCCCGCGTCAGAGTGCTGCTCGACGCGCTGCAGGACGCCTCCGCCGGGCTGCGCAGAGAGCTGGCCCTGCCCACCATGATCAGCAGGCCCGCCGACTCGGTCGCCGCGCTCACGGGCGAGCGCCCCGGCGTCAGAGGCGTGCCCGCGCGCGCCCTGGCCGACGACGATCCGCAGCTCCTCGACCAGTTGCTCGCGCTGCCGCAGGTGCACCTGATCATCGACGGCTACAACGTGACCAAGACCGGCTACGGCACGCTGACCCTGGCCGATCAGCGCACCCGGCTGATGACCGGCCTCGGCGGGCTGGTCGCGCAGACCAGGGTCGAGGTGACCGTGGTCTTTGACGGCGCCGAGCTCAACGCGCCCGTTCAGGTGGTGGCGCCGCGCGGCGTGCGGGTGCTCTTCAGCGCGCCCGGCGAGATCGCCGACGACCTGATCCGCCAGCTCGTCCGGGCCGAGCCGCCCGGCCGGGCCATGGCGGTGGTCTCCTCCGATCGCGAGGTGGCCGAATCCGTCCGCCGCATGGGAGCCAGACCGGTTCCGTCAGGTCTGCTGTTGCGCAGACTGGGCCGCGCCTAGATTACGAATCGGCCGTTCAGGTAAAAGCTCACCCGCCACTTCTGTACCATTTCGCCCCAGATGTATTCCCTGGGAGGCGACACTGTGAGGTTTGGCCGGGTGCCACTGGCTGCGGGTCTCGCGATCGGGCTGCTGCTGTCCCCAACGAGCGAGGCACTGGCCGCGCCGAAGCCCACGATCAAACAGGCGAAAGCCAAGCTCAGAAAGCTGAACGACAAGGCCGACAAGGTCGTCGACCGCTACAACACGGCGACCGAGAAGTACAAGACGGCCCAGGGTGAGTACGGCAAGCTGAACGCGAGCTACAAGCGCAAGCTGGAGACGGTCGCCACGCTGCGCGCTCAGGTGGTCGCGATGGCCGTCGACTCCTACAAGCTCGGCCCCGACGCCGGCTCCTGGCCCACGATGGTCGGCCAGCCGGACCCCACGGGCATGCTGGGCAGCCTGGCGCTCGCGGGCCAGTTGTCGCAGGAGAAGCTGGCGCGGCTGGCGGCCTTCGACCGGGAGAACCGCGGCCTCAAGGACGAGCGCGACAAGGCCGAGACGGCGCTGCAGGCGGCCGACAAGGAGCGCGACGGGGTCGAGAAGGAACGCTCGGAGGTCCGCAAGCTCATCGCGCAGCAGAAGAAGCTGCTCGACAAGCTCGGCGCCTACAAGACCGGCGACCCGAACAGCACCGGCATCAAGTACACGGGCGCGGCCTCCGGCAACGCCGCCGCGGTGCTCAGGTTCGCGTACGCGCAGGTGGGCAAGCCGTACGTGTTCGGTGGTACAGGGCCGCGCGGGTGGGACTGCTCGGGGCTCACACAGGCGTCGTGGCGCGCGGCGGGCGTCTCGCTGCCCCGCACCACCTGGCAGCAGTGGGCCTGGGGTGCCTCTCGCAAGGTGGATCTGAAGGAGTTGCAGCCGGGCGATCTCATCTTCAGCTCGGGGCTGGGGCATGTGAGCATTTATGCGGGCAACGGGCAGATCGTCCACGCGCCCCAGACGGGCGACGTGGTCAAAGTCGTCACCCTCTCCTCGTACGGCGGCAGCCTCGTAGGGGCCATCCGTCCGTAGCGCTTTGAAAAGCGTTGTCTTTTGTACGGCTAAGCACGGTGGGCCCCGCCCGCCGTGCGGGGCCGGGGTCTGTCCAGGGGCACGCTCCTCCGGTGGAGGTGGTTTCGCACCGTGACGTGCGTATTCTTGGCCCCGGTCCGTGGATTCCGGCGCCCGGGGTCGCGTGCTGAAAAGTGAGAAATGCCACGTCGGTGTCCGTGTTCCCGGCGCGTGTGGCGAGCTCGGCGTGGCGTGTCCGGTCTTCTGAGCGGGTGGGCGTGGCGTGCCTGTTGCTCTGACGATACCGGCGGTGGGGCCATGCTCGGGGTGCTTTTCGCGTGCTTGCTGATCCGCGAAGCCCGGCGGGGCCGCTGTTCTGGGACTTCTGCGGCGAGATCTCTTGGGGCGTCCGGAGATCGTCTAGCGCGCTTTTGGATCGAGGGCGAATGGTGTCCGGAGGGCCGCGACCGCTGCGACCAGCGGTCTGGTGCTAACGGGACCAGTGGTGCAGAAGTGACGAATGGGACCTGACAGATAAAGGGATCGTCAAGTGTGAGCAGGGTCACATTTGCGTAACAACAACCGCTGCTCCATCTGGGATTGCGGTCCTGACTGACAGCCCTGCCTGATCCTGACAACGCCATGACGCCTTTGCCAGTTCGTTACTGAGGGCGTAGCTTCTGGCCTCGCGGCGAACAAGCCATGGCGTCGCGGCATCGGGTCTCCGATGTGGACAGATAGAAAAACCGTTCGGCCACCGCCATTTCCCAATGTGACCAATTGCGGCGGTGGCCTGCCGAGTCCGTGCAGCCAGGAGCACGGAGCCGGGGACCCAGCGATCCCGTCCCAGGGATCAGGGGTGAATCGGCGCTTAACGCGCCGTAGGGCGACTTCCAGGCCCGAATCCGTCAGCTAACCCGGTAGGCGTTCGTGGAAGATCCAAGGAGAAATCCTGTCTACCTCCCTGCATAACCCCCGTCTGTCCCGCCTTGCCCTGAGTGGCGCAGCGCTCACGATGACCGTGACGGCCGGAGGTGTGGTTCTCCATGCCCCGGCGGCGCAGGCGACGACGGCGCGCGAACCGGCCAGCATTTCCCGGACCACCACGGCGGGTAAGACCGTCAAGTCCGTGAAGAAGGCCGCGCACCTGACGGCGGTCGCTCGGCAACAGGCGAAGGCTCGCACTGCCGTATCCGTGGCCAAGGATCAGCTCGGTGACCCGTACCGTTACGGGGCCACAGGACCTGGTTCCTTTGACTGCTCCGGTCTCGTCCAGTACGCCTGGAAGAAGGCCGGCGTCAAGATCCCACGCGTGACGAACAGCCAGTTCGCACACATCAAGAAGAAGGTCTCCTGGAAGAATCTGAAGCCAGGCGACCTGCTGTTCTTCCATGGGCTTGGTCACGTTGGCATGTTCGTCGGCAACGGCAAGATGATCCATTCGCCGAGAACAGGTCTGACGGTGCGCATCGAGAAGCTCAACGGATGGCGCAAGGCGTCGTTCGCGGGCGCGGTGCGTCCCGGCCTGTAAGGCGGTGCGTTCCGGCCTGTAAGACCGTCACGAAGGTCCCGTCCCGCTGGGGACGGGACCTTCGCGCATCTCGGCCCACTTCACCGAATGAGGCCTTGGCGTGCTGCCGGTGACGGCCGGTCTCCTGTGGTGGGCGACTACCATCGGGGAACGTGTCCGTGCAGGTGAGCCGCCGAGTCGTGGTGGCGGGGGTGCTGCTCCTGGCCCTCGCCTCGGCCAGTGCCGTTCCGCACCGGGCCGCCGGGACGGCTGACCTTGCGGCGACGGTTCATGACCTGCCGTCCGGTGGTCGTGAGCAGCCTGTGGAGGGTCGCGGCCCGACGCCCGGTCATCGCGAGCTCCCAGTCGAGGCGCGGGGCCTCTGGGGTGATGGGGCGGATGTCGTACGAGGTGCGCGTTCGGTCGTGGTCGGTCACCACGCGGGCACCGAACTGCTTCGCGACCTGGCGCGCAGGGCCGACGCCGCCGGGACGCGCGTCTCCGCCGTGCTCGGACGGCCGGTGCGGCCCGTGGTGCTCGTGCCTGAGTCGACGGCCGAGGCTGCGCGGGTGGCCGGGGTGGGGAGTGTCGCCGGGCTTGCGGCGGTGGCCGATGGTGGGCGGGTCGTCGTGGTGCCCGAGTACTTCGGCCGGCTGACCCCGACCGGGCGGGACGTCGTGCTCACCCACGAGCTCACCCACGTCGCCGCCGGGACGGCGGGGCTGCCTGTGTGGCTCTATGAGGGGTTCGCCGACTATGTGGGCTACCGCGACGCGGGGCTGCCGGTTCGGGCCGCCGCCGCCGAGCTGGCCGCCGAGGTGCGGGCCGGGCGTCTGCCGGGCGGGTTGCCCGGGCCTGAGGCATTCGCACCCTCTTCCCGGGACCCTGTACGGCTGGCACGGGCGTACCAGGAGGCGTGGCTGGCGTGTCGCTTCATCGCCGAGCGGTTCGGTGAGGGGACTCTGGTGAGGCTCTACCGTGATGCCCAGACGGGTGGCATCGACCGGGGGCTCGCCAGGCTCGGGCTCTCGGCAGGGACGTTGACGGCACGGTGGCGCGACTACGTGCGGGACCAGCTTGCGTAAGGGGAACGCGGATGGACGATCTGCAGAGCACCAACGACATACCGCCTGACGACGACGCGGACCCCCCCGCACGGCACCCAGGCTCACAGCCCGGTGAGAACGCCGCATCGGGTGGGTGGGCCGCACCAGATGAAGGCGCCGCACCAGGGGGACAGGCCACGCCAAGCGGGACCGTCGCGCCAGGTGCCCTCGATGCGCCTTGGCGTGCCGGTGTCGGTTGGGCCTTGGTGCTGCTCGGGGTGGTGATCCTGGTCGTCATGGCGTTCACGACGCCGTGGCGGGTGATGCCGCCGGGCACCCCCACCGTGCCGCCGGATGCGGCGCGTGACTTCAGTGCCGGCGAGATCGCCAGGGCCGCCGCGTTCGACGCCGCCACCAGCGTCCCCGGATATCTGTCGCTCGGGCTGACCGTGCTGTTCGCGGGGCTGCTGGTGCTCACGCCGTTCGGGGCCAAGGTGCTGGGCAGGCTGCGCGGGCCGTGGTGGGTGCGGGTGGTGCTCGGGGTCATGGTGCTGAGCGCGATCGTGGAGGCGGTCCGGTGGCCGCTGGGCGTCTGGTTCGAGGTGGTCCTGCGTGACTACGGCCTGTCCACGCAGGACTGGGCCGGCTGGACCGGGGACCGGCTCAAGGGGCTGGCCGTGGGCGTGGTGCTGCAGTCGGTCATGGTGCTGGTCGTGGTGGCGCTGGCCAGGAAGGTGCGGCGTTGGTGGATTCCGGCCGCCGTGGGGGCGTTCGCGCTGACCCTGCTGGGGTCGTTCGTGTATCCGGTCGTGTTCGAGCCGCTGTTCAACGACTTCCGCCCGATGCCGCAGGGCGCGCTCAGGGTGAACCTGATGACGCTGGCCGAGCGCGCCCACGTCCCGGTCGAGGACGTGCTGATCGCCGACGCCTCGCGCCGGACGAACGCGCTCAACGCCTACGTCTCCGGCTTCGGCGCCACGCGCCGGATCGTCGTGTACGACACGCTGCTCCGGGCCCCGCAGTCCGAGGTCGAGCTGGTCGTGGCGCACGAGCTGGGCCACGCCAAGTACGGCGACGTGCTCGTCGGCACGCTGGTGGGCGGGCTGGGCGCCGCGTTCGGCGTGATCCTGCTGTTCCTGCTCCTGGGGTTGGTACGGCGGCGCACGGGCATCGTCTCGGCGGGCGACCCGCGGGCGGTGGGCGTGATCATGGGCTTGATGAGCCTGGCCACGATCATCGCGGGCCCGGCCCAGAACCTGATCAGCCGCCACATCGAGGCCCGCGCCGACCTCCACGCCCTGAACCTCACGAAGGATCCGGGCACGTACCTTTCGATGCAGAAACGCCTGGCAATCACCAATATTTCCGATTTGTCGCCGGATCCGGTGGAATATGCGCTCTATGCCTCGCACCCCTCCGCTCCCGAGCGCATCGCCATGATCCGGGAGTGGGCCGCGCTGAACGGTCAGCCGCAGCCGTGACCGGTGTGCTCATCGTCACGAACGACTTTCCGCCCAGGCCGGGTGGCATCCAGTCGTTCGTGCACGGGCTGGCCCTGCGCACCCCCGGCGTGGCCGTCTACGCTCCGGCCTGGCCGGGGTGCGCAGAGTTCGACCGCCGTCAGCCGTACCGGATCGTCCGTCATCCCACCTCGCTGATGCTGCCGACCCGCGCGGTCGCCCGCCGGGCGGCCCGGCTGCTGGCCGAGGAGGGGGCGGACACGGTGGTGTTCGGCGCGGCTGCCCCGCTGGGTCTGCTCGCGCCGGGGTTACGGGCGGCCGGCGCGCGGCGCGTGGTGATGCTCACCCACGGCCATGAGGCGTCGTGGGCGAGCGCGCCGGTGTTCCGGGCGGTGCTGCGCAGGATCGGGAAGCACGCCGACGTGGTGACCTACCTCGGCGAGTACACGCGCGCCCGGCTGGCCGCCGCGATCCCGGCGGCGAAGCTGGTACGGCTGGCGCCGGGCGTGGACGCCGGCCAGTTCCATCCGGACGCGGTCAAGGCCGAGCTCGGGCTGGCCGGCCGGCCGGTGGTGGTCTGCGTGTCCAGGCTGGTGCCGCGCAAGGGCCAGGACCAGCTCATCAGGGCCTGGCCCCTGGTGCTGCGGGCGGTGCCGGAGGCGGTGCTGCTGCTCGTCGGTGGCGGCCCGTACCGCGAGAGGCTGGAGAAGCTGGCGCGGGGGCAGGAGTCCGTCCGGTTCACCGGCACGGTCCCGGCCGGGAGCCTGGCCGGTTACTACGCCGCCGCGGACGTGTTCGCGATGCCGTGCCGGACCAGGCTGGGCGGCGTCGACGTCGAGGGGCTGGGCATCGTGTTCCTGGAGGCATCGGCGAGTGGCCTGCCGGTCGTCGCGGGCGCGTCCGGTGGCGCCCCGGACGCCGTACGGCACGGCGAGACCGGCCTCGTCGTCGACGGCACCGACGTGCACGAGGTGGCCGGAGCCCTCATCGAGCTGCTCGGCGACCCGGAACGCGCCCGCAAGATGGGTGCCCGCGGCCGTGACTGGATCGTCGGCGAGTGGGCCTGGGACCTGGTGGCCGCCCGCTTCAGCGCTCTCCTCTAGCCCTTGGTGGCCCCCAGGGTGAGCCCGGCGACGAACTGCTTGTGCAGCATCTGGAAGACGATCAGCGTCGGCAGCGCCACCAGCATCGACCCGGCGGCCAGCAGGTTGTAGTCGGTGAAGAACTGGCCGCGCAGGTTGTTCAGGGCCGAGGTGACGGGCAGTTTGTCGCCCGACGACATCAGCACCAGCGCCCACAGGAAGTCGTTGTACATGAAGGTGAACTCCAGCGTGGCCAGCGCCGCCAGCACCGGGCGGCACAGCGGCAGGGTGAGCTGCCAGTAGCGGCGCCACACGCCGGCCCCGTCGACCAGCGCCGCCTCGGTGATCTCCTCCGGGATCGTGCGCATGAAGTTCGACATGACGAACACGCAGAAGCCGAACTGGAACCCCACGTGCACCAGGATCAGCCCGAGGTAGGAGTCGTACAGCGACTGGGAGTCCGACAGCCACGACGGCAGCGGCACCAGCGTGTAGAGGGTGTAGAGCGGGGTGATCAGCACCTGCGGCGGCAGCAGGTTGCCCGCCGTGAAGGTGATCAGCAGCGCCTTGCGCCCGGGGATGCGCAGCCGCGCGATCGCGAACGCCGTGAACGACGCCATGAACAGCGTGATCAGCACGCCGGGGATCACCACGATCAGTGTGTTGAGGAAGTAGCGCGGCAGCTCGGCCTGGCTCCACGCCTCCCCGTAGTAGTCGAGCGTCAGGTGTTCGGGGAGGGAGAAGTAGCCCAGCCGGGACGTCTCCTCGTACGGCCGCAGCGAGGCGTAGACGGCCAGGGCGAGCGGCAGCACCCAGCCCAGCGCCACCAGGCTCAGGAAGGCGTACAGCAGGATCCGCAGCGGCCGCGCCGGGCGGCGCACCGGGGGCGGCCCGTCCTGGAGCTCGCGAGGCGTGACGGGCGCGGTGAGCGTCATCGGTCCTCCTTGAACAGCTGCGAGAGGTAGACCACGATGAACCCGAGCGTGATCACCAGCAGGATCACCGCGATGGCCGAGCCGAACCCGATCCGGCTCGCCTCGCCCACGATGTTCTCGGTCACCAGCACCGACAGCAGTTCGAGGCCGTTCCTGCCCTTGTTGATGGCATAGACGATGTCGAACGCGCGCAGCGCCTCGATCACCGTGATCACCAGCACGATCACGTTGACCGGGCGCAGCGTCGGGAACACCACCCGGAAGAACGCCTGCGCCTCGTTGGCCCCGTCGATCGCGGCCGCCTCCTTCAGCGCGGGATCGACCGCCTTGAGCCCCGCCAGATAGATGATCATGACGTAGCCGACGTGTCGCCACGCCGCCGCCACCATGACCACCCAGATGTTGATCGACCGGTCGCCCAGCCAGTCCACCTTCAGCCCGGTCACCGCGTTCAGCACGCCGTAGTCGGAGGAGTACACGAGCTGCGCGATGAACCCCACCACGGCCAGCGACAGCACGACCGGCGTGTACAGGACGCTCTGGTAGACCCGCGACAGCTTCAGCCGCCGATCCAGCAGCACCGCGCAGAACAGCCCGAACGGCGTCGCGACCAGGCCGAGGAAGCCGAGCCAGAGCACGTTGTTGCGGATGGCCGACCAGAACGGCGGATAGTCGTTGACCAGGTCGACGTAGTTCCGGCCGCCCACCCATTCCATCGGCCCGATGCCGTTCCAACTGGTGCCCGACAGCCCGATGGAGGCCAGCGTGGGCCCCCAGATGAGGCCCACGTTGACGATGATGGCCACCCCCAGCCCGATGACCAGGATGGTCACGTCGCGGGCGGAGTAGCGACGGGTCTTGGCGGCCATCAGCGGAAGATGTTGGCCTTCTGCTTCTCGATGCTCGCGAGCAAGGAGTCGATCTCGTTCGGCTTGCCGACGAACGTCTGCAGCGACGGGATCATCACGGTGGAGGCGAAATCGGGCCGGGTGTCCCGGTCGAGGAACTGGGCGATGTGCGTCGCCTTGGACACCAGCTCGGCGCCGCGCTTCTGCAGCGCGCTGTAGCCGCTGGTGTCGGCCTTGGAGCTGGCGGCCAGCGTGCCGGGGTCCAGCTTGGTGGCGATGTTCTGCGACGAGCCCTGGGCGAGGTGCTTCAGCAGTGCCTTGGCGCCGTCGACGTTCTTGGCCTTGGCCGAGATCATGTAGCCGTCGATGGGCGCGTCGATGGAGTCGGTGCCGTAGGCCGGGTTGATCTCGGGGAAGGTGAAGAAGTCGATGTCGTCACGTTCGTTCTCGGGGAACTGCTGGGCGACGAACATGCCGAGCAGGTACATGCCGCTCTTCTTCTGCTGCAGCGACTGCCCGGCCTCCTCCCAGGTACGCCCCAGCGCCGCGGGCTGGTGATACTCCATCAGGCCCCGCCAGGTGTCGAAGACCTGCCTGACCTTGGGGTCGGTCCACGACTCCTTGCCGCCCATGAGCGAGATGTGGAAGTCGTAGCCGTTCATCCGCATGTTGAGGATGTCGAAGGTGCCCATCGCGGGCCAGCCGTCCTTGTCGGCGAACGCGATCGGGATCAGCCCGTCGGTCTTCATCTTCTTGGCCAGCGCGGTGAACTCGTCCAGCGTCTTGGGCACCTCGTAGCCCTTCTCCTGCCAGACGCTCTTGCGGTAGAAGACGGCCCAGGGGTAGTAGGTGAACGGCACGAAGTACTGCTTGCCGTCGGACCCCGTCGAGGCGGCCTTCATGGCGGGCGTGTAGTCGCCCCCGATCTCCCGCCACACGTCCGAGATGTCCGTCGCGAGCCCCTGCTCGGCGAAGAACTGCATGCGATAGCCGGCGAACCAGGTGAACACGTCGTCCGGCGTGCCCTTGAGGTAGCGGTTGATGTTCTCCTGGAACGTGTTGTGGTCCACGGTGTTGATCTTCACCTGGCCCTGGGTGAAGCCCTTGATCACGGAGTCGAGAGACTTCTTCGGGACCTCGTCGGAGTAGTTGGAGCCGAGCGTGACCGTGCCCAGGTTTCCGGCGGACTTACCACCCGGCGGCGCGGCCGTGGGCTCGCTGGAGCCGCAGCCCGCGAGCACGGCGGGGACGCCGAAGGTGGCCGCGGCGCCGAGCAGTAGGTTGCGACGGGAGATCGGCAGACGTTGGACCATGGTGGTTCCTCCTTGCCCGGACCCTCACATTCCCCCGAATTCGCTCGATTTCCTTCAGAGAAGAGCACACTTATCCGGCTGTCAACGCACGATTTGGTGTCGGCGTCCCCCCTGAACCATCACAACCGAGCACGGGCCTTGAACTCCGCAGGTGGCGTGTCATGATGCGTCCGAATGGCATGTCGGAAACTGTTGAGAACTGGGTGATGCGATGCTCGCCGTCCAGCGACAGCAGACAATTCTGGAGCTCGTACGGCTGAACGGCGCCGTCAAGGTGGTCGATCTGGTGCGCGAGTTCGGGGTCTCGGACATCACGATCCGCCGCGACCTCGAGCTGCTGGCCGAGCGGGGGCTGCTGGCCAAGGTGCACGGAGGCGCGACCGTCATCGGCACCGGTTCGACCGATGAGCCGGGCTTCGCCGTCAAGTCGGTCCGGCAGGAGAACGAGAAGCTGGTCATCGCCCGCCGCGCGGCCGGGATGGTGCTGCCGGGCACCGCCGTGGCACTCTCGGCCGGGACCACGACCTGGACGCTCGCCCACCAACTGGTGAACCTGCCCGGCCTGACCGTGGTGACCAACTCGGTGCGGATCGCCGACGTCTTCCAGCACGGGGGCCGGCCGGACCAGACGGTGGTGCTGACGGGTGGCGTACGCACGCCCTCGGACGCGCTCGTCGGCCCCGTGGCGGTGGCCGCGATCCGGCTGCTCAACGTGGACGTGCTGTTCCTGGGCGTGCACGGGATGACCACGCGGGCCGGCTTCACCACCCCGAACATGATGGAGGCCGAGACCGACCGCGCCCTGGTCGAGGCCGCGAGCAGCCTGGTCGTGCTGGCCGATCACACCAAGTGGGGGACCGTGGGCATCAGCACGATCGCCCGGCTCAGCGAGGCCGACGTGGTGATCTCCGACGGCGGGCTGCCCGAGACGGCCAGGACGGCGCTGGCCGAGCAGGCAGGCGAACTGGTCATCGTTTGATCTCGCCGCGTGAGATACCAATCCGATCACATGGCGTGCGTTGGGCTTGAGTGATCCTACCTTTCTGCGGCTTCAAGCCTTATCTTGACAGGGCTTGGCTGTTACCCGTAGTAGTGGTCCTACCTATCGCACGCATCAGTTTCGCGCCCCCACCGAATGATCGGATGAGTGAGAAGGGTGGCACAGTGAACAAGCTGTTCGCGGCTGGGGCGATGACACTCGCCGTCGCTCTCGCACTGAGTGCCTGCTCAAGCGGTACGCCCAGTGGAGGCCAATCCTCGGCGCCGGCATCCGGCGGCAAGCAGAAGGTCTCCTTCCTGGTGTTCCCTTCGCCGAACCTGCCGGAGTCGTACTGGAAGGCCCAGGTCGATCTGGTGACCAAGGCCAACCCCGACCTGGAGGTCGAGCTGGTCGCCGCGCCCTCGGAGTCCGAGCGCAACGACTATGCCAAGCAGCTGGCCGCCTCCGGGCAGCTGCCCGACGTACAGATCGGCATGCAGGACCTGATCGCCCTGGAGCCGAGCCTGGCGACGTGGACGCCGGGCGAGCTCAAGGACTTCCTCTGCCCGACCTGCGGCGCGGTCAACGGCAAGGTCCTCCAGTTGCCGACCAACACGCAGACGATCCCGAACGTCTACTACAGCAAGAAGCTGTTCCAGAAGGCCGGCATCGCCGAGCCGCCGAAGACCTACGCCGACCTGCTGGCCGACGCCGAGAAGCTGAAGGCCACGGGCATCACCCCGTTCGTGTCCGGCGGCGTGTTCGTCACCTCCCAGCCGTGGACCGCCATCCTGGCCACGGACCTGTACGCCAAGACGCCCGACTGGATGACCAAGCGGCGCAACGGCGAGGTGAAGTTCGCGACCGACCCGGCCATGAAGGCCGCCACGCAGAAGTTCACCGACCTGGCCGCCAAGGGCTACCTCGACAAACGGCAGATCGGGCAGGACTATCCCAAGACGCAGGAGGCCTTCCTCGGCGGCAAGGGTGCGATGTACCCGATGGGCAGCTGGTTCGCCGCCGCGGCCGACGCCTCGGACATGAAGGATGACATCGGGGTCTTCGCCTGGCCCGGCGACGACGGCAGCCTGCACATGCCGACGTTCACCGGCGGCGGGCTGTCCGTCAGCGCGACCGCCAAGAACATGGCCGCCGCCAAGAAGTTCGCGCTGGCCTTCCAGCTCACCAAGGCCAACCTGGACGCCTCGGTCAAGGCCGACGCGCTCTTCCCGGCGATCAAGGGCTACACGCCTCCGCCGGACACGGGCCCGGTGTTCAAGGCCGTCTACGACCTGTGGCAGAAGGCGCAGAACGAGAAGGCGACCGTCCCCGCGTTCAGCTGGGAGGCCGGAGACACGGCGATGCTGCCCGGCATGCAGGGCAAGTTCTGGTCCACGGCCCAGGACCTGGTCAGCGGCAAGAAGACGGTCGACCAGGCATTGGCCTTCCTGGACACCGAGTGGGAGAAGTCCGGCTGATCCGGCGGGGCGGGCCGCCGAGCGCGCCCGCCCCTTCACCCTGACTAGGAGGGGTCTGGCCTGATGGCCGCTGGCACCACCATCCACCATCACAAATCCGGCCATGCGCAGGCCCGAGCGCGCCGGCGACGGTCGGGCGGCAAACGGGCCGGGCTGTGGCACTTCCTGTCCTTCGCGGCGCCGGGCACGCTCATCTACTTCTGCCTCGTCGTGCTGCCGATCACGCTCAGCTTCGGCTACAGCCTGACCGACCAGGCGCTGCTGCGGCCCAAGACCCACTTCGTCGGCCTGCGCAACTACGAACTGCTCCTGCGGGACGACACGTTCCTGCAGTCGCTGCGGGTGACCACGATCCTCACGCTGATCGTGGTCATCGTGCCGAACGTCCTGGGCGTCGCCATCGCGGTGCTCCTCGACCGCCGCGGCTGGCTCTACAACGCGCTGCGCAGCGTCTTCTTCACCCCGATGGTGATCAGCTCCGTGGTCATCAGCGTCATCTGGACGCGCATCCTCGCCGACGACGGGCCGATCAACCAGGCGCTCCGGGCGCTGGGCGTCAGTGAGCCGCCGGGCTGGCTGTCCGACCCGGACATCGCGCTCTACTCGCTGTCGTCGATCGTCTGCTGGCAGATGCTCGGCTTCTGCGTGGTCGTCTATCTCGCCGGGCTCCAGGGCGTACCCCAGGAGCTGGCCGAGGCGGCGGCGATCGACGGCGCGGGGCCGGTGCGCAGGTTCTGGAGCGTCACCTGGCCGTTGCTCGCCCCCGCGCTCACCATCAACACCGTGGTCCTGCTGATCTCCGCGTTCAAGATCTTCGACCATGTGAAGGTGATCACCAACGGCGGCCCCGGGACGGGGACCACCGCGAGCGTGGCGCTCGTCATTCTGAATGAGGGGTTCGTGGAGAACCGCACCGGCTACGCCTCGGCCGAGGCGGTCGTCATGCTGATCGTCATCGCGCTGCTGTGCGTGATCACGCTGCGCGTCCTGCAGCGCAGGGAGGTGCAGCTCTGATGCGCTCCACCGTGCCATGGCTGCGCCCGCTGGTCGCGCTGGTCGTCGGCGGGGTGTTCTTCATCCCCCTGTACATCGCGCTGATCAACGTCTTCAAGGAGAGCAGGCAGGTCGCCAGCGGGGCCATGTCGCTGCCGATCCCGCCCACCTTCGACAACCTGATCCGGGTGCTGACCAGCCCGGACAGCCTCTTCTGGTCGTCGCTGCGGACGAGTGTCCTGGTCACTTCGCTGTCGATCGTCATCCTGACGCTGCTGTCGGCCATGCTCGGCCACTACCTGGCCCGGCAGAACACCTGGTGGTCCCGGGTGATCATGGTGCTGCTGCTGTGCGGGCTGATGATCCCGCCGCAGGTGATCCTGATCCCGATCACGCAGGTGCTCAAGGCGCTCGGGCTGATGTCGACGCTGCAGGGCCTCGTGCTCTTCAACGTCGGGTACTACGTGCCGTTCGGGGTCTTCGTCTTCTCCGGCTTCATGAAGGGCGTGCCACGGGAGCTGGAGGAGGCCGCGGCCATCGACGGGGCCACGCGGTGGCAGACGTTCTGGAAGATCGTCTTTCCGCTGCTGCGGCCGGCGACGGCCAGCGTGCTGATCTTCCTCGGCGTGTGGATCTGGAACGACTTCCTCAACCCGCTGATCATCTACGGGCCGCGCGAGGGGACCACGATCATGACGGGCATCTACAAGTCTCTCGGGCAGTACGCGGCGGACTTCGGCGGCATGTTCGCGCTGATGTTCCTGGCGACGCTGCCGATCCTGGTGTTCTACCTGCTGCTGCAGAAGCAGTTCGTCAAGGGGCTCACGGGGGGTGCGACGAAGGGCTGACGCCGCACAGCGAACAGCCCCCGGCCTGCGCTGCCGGGGGCCGTTCGGGTGGCTGCGCTAGTTGACGTCGAGCTTGCGCTGGATGGCGAGCAGGATGTGGGTCATCTCCGTCTGAGTCGACTGCATCTGGTCGACTCTCCCGACCATCTGGTCGACCGTGGCGCCCATCTGGTCGACCGTGGCGCCCATCTGGTCGACCGTGGCGCCCATCTGGTCGACCGTGGCGCCCATCTGGTCGACCGTGGCGCCCATCTGGTCGACCTTGGCACCCATCTGGTCGACCTTGGCGTCCATCTGGTCGACCTTGGCGTCCATCTGGTCGACCTTGGCGTCCATCTGGTCGACCTTGGCACCCATCTGGTCGACCTTGGCGTCGATCTGGTCGACCTTGGCGTCGATCTGGTCGAACCTGGCGTCGACCTGCTCGAACTTGGCGTCGATCTGGGCGAACTTAGTGGTGACCTTGTCGTCCAGCCGCTTGACCCGGTCCGCGACGCCGTTGATGCGCTCTGTCAGATCCTGCGCCACCTCGACCTGGTCGGCGCGGATCTTGATCAGCTCGTTCTCGATGTCGGTGCCGAACTGAAGCGCCGAATCCTTGATGCCCATGGGTCTTCTCCCCTACCTTCGAAGGTAGGGACCGGGGATGTAAAGGATCTCCGGTCCCGATTGCCTTCACAGGTTAACGCGAGGAAGTCAAGACTGCCTAGCGAATGTGGCACAACGGGTGGCGGTTTCTATACCCAGCGTAGTCATTTGTACAGAGCGTCCACATCCTCGGCGAAGTCCCGCATCACCACGTTGCGCTTGATCTTCAGAGTCGGCGTCAGATGGCCGCTGTCCTCGGTGATGTCCACATCCAGGATCGCGAACTTCTTGATCTGCTCCGCCTTCGACACCGCCCGATTGGCCGTGTCCACGGCCTTCTGGACCTCCGCCAGGACGCGCGGATCCGTCCGCAGCTCACTGAGCGTGGCCGACGGCAGGCCGTTGGCCGTCTTCCACTGGTCCAGCGCCTCCGGGTCCAGGGTGATCAGTGTCGCCACGAACGGCTGCCCGTCGCCGACGATCATGGCCTGGGAGATCAGCGGGTGCGCCCGGAGCGCGTCCTCCAGCGGGCCAGGGGCGACGTTCTTGCCCGCCGCCGTCACCAGGATCTCCTTCTTGCGGCCCGTGATGCGCAGGTAGCCGTCGGCGTCGAGTTCGCCCACGTCGCCCGTGTGGTACCAGCCGTCGGCGTCGATCGCGTCGGCCGTCGCCTGGTCGTTGTGCCAGTAGCTCTGGAAGACGTTGCGGCCCTTGGCCAGGATCTCGCCGTCGTCGGCGATGCGGATCGACACGCCGGGCAGCGGCTTGCCGACCGTGCCGATCTTGTTGGCGCCCGGCATGTTGACCGAGCAGGGGGCCGAGGTCTCGGTCAGGCCGTAGCCCTCGAACACCTCGATGCCGACGCCCCTGAAGAAGTGGCCGAGCCGGTCGCCGAGCGCCGAGCCGCCGCACACCGCCGCCGACAGACGGCCGCCCGTGGCCGCGCGGATCTTGCCGTACACGAGCCGGTCGAACAGCGCGTGCCGCAGGCGCAGGCCCAGGCCCGCGCCGCCGGAGCTCTCGGCCTTGCTCCACGCGACGGCCGTGTCGACGGCGCGGGCGAAGATCGCGCCCTTGCCGCCCGCGATGGCCTTCTGCTCGGCGCCGTTGTAGACCTTCTCGAACACGCGGGGCACGCCCAGCAGGAACGTCGGCTGGAACTCGGCCAGGTCCGGGGCCACGTTCTTCATGTTCGGGGTGTGGGCCAGGATCGCGCCCGCCTCGATGATGGCGACCTGGATCATGCGGGCGAAGATGTGCGCGAGCGGCAGGAACAGCAGGGCCGCCGTCCCCTTGGTGGTGAAGAGCTGCTCCAGGGGGCCCGCCACCACGTTGCGGGCGGTGAACAGCAGGTTGTCGTGGGTGATCTGGCAGCCCTTGGGGCGGCCGGTGGTGCCCGAGGTGTAGACGACCGTGGCCAGGTCGGCCGAGCCGACCCGGGCGCGCCGCTCCTCGAAGGCGGCGTCGTCCACCCCGGAACCGTCGAGCGTCTCATCCACGCGCCAGACGGGCTTCAGGCCGGGCGCGGCCTCGCGTACCGTCTCCTCGTGCGTGTCGAGCTCGACGAACACCGCCTTGGGCTCGCTGTCGGACAGGATCCACCGGACCTGCTCGACCGCCGACGTCTCGTAGATCGGCACGGTGACCGCGCCGATGGACCAGATCGCGTAGTCGATCAGCGTCCACTCGTAGCGGGTACGCGACATCAGCGCGACCCGGTCGCCGTGCTCGACGCCCGCCGCGATCAGTCCCTTGGCCAGCTCGACCACCTGGTCGCGGAACTCGGCGGCCGTGACGGCCGGCCAGCCGCCACCGGACTTGCGCCGCATGACGACCGCGCCGGGCTCCTGCTCGGCCCGCCTGAACACCGTGTCGGGCAGGCTCGCGGAGGCAGGTACGTCGACCAGCACCGGGACGCTGTACTCGCGCACGAATCAACTCCTCTTCGGGGGACCGCCTGGGACGCTATCGCGTGGAATTACCCACGGGTAGGGGTGATTCTCACGCTAGCAGCCACTCTCATAGGATTTCCCGCATGAGGGTCCATGTCATCAGCGACGTACACGGCAGGGCCGACGCGCTGGCGGGAGCGGGCGCGGGCGCCGACGCGCTGATCTGCCTGGGGGACCTGATCCTCTTCATCGACTACGACGACCACGCGCAGGGCATCTTCCCCGACCTGTTCGGCGCCGAGCGGGCCGCGGAGTTCATCCGGCTCCGTACGGCCAAGCGCTTCGACGAGGCCAGAGCCATGTCGGCGCGGCTGTGGTCCACCCTCGAAGGCGACCCGCGCGAGCACATCGAACGCAACGTACGCGCCCAGTACGAGCAGCTCTTCGCGGCCATGCCCGAGCCCGCCTACCTCACCTACGGCAACGTCGACCTCCCGCGCCTGTGGCCCGACTACCTCCAGGACGGCCATCGGGTGCTCGACGGGCAGAGCGTGGAGATCGGCGGCTGGCGGTTCGGCTTCGTCGGCGGCGGGCTCAAGACCACCTACCGCACGCCGTACGAGATCAGCGACGAGGAGTTCGCCGCCAAGGTCGAGGCGGTCGGCGAGGTCGACGTGCTGTGCTGCCACATCCCGCCCGCGGTGCCCGAGCTGCTCTACGACGTGGTGGCCAGGCGCTTCGAGCGCGGCAGCGAGGCGACGCTGGCGGCGATCAAGCGGACGCAGCCGCGCTACGCCCTCTTCGGGCACGTGCACCAGCCACTGCACCAGCGCACCCGTATCGGGCGCACCGAGTGCGTGAACGTGGGTCATTTCCGGGGAAAGGGGGTTCCGTTCATCCTCGAATGGTGACCAGACCGGTACGGTGGTCGCATGGCTGATCGCACCACTTCGAGCATCACCATCGGCGCGGATCGCGCCGCTGTGATGGCCGTCATCGCCGACTTCGCGGCCTACCCCGAATGGGCGGGGCAGGTGAAGAACGCCGAGATCTTGAGCATCGGGGCCGACGGCAGGCCGGAGACGGTGCGGTTCGTGCTGGACGCCGGAGTGATCAGCGACACCTACGCCCTCGGCTACACCTGGCAGGACGACGAGAGCGTCCGCTGGCAGGTCGTCGAGCCGGGCAAGATGCTCTCCGAGCTGGCGGGGAGTTACCTGCTGGCCGACACGGGCACTGGTACGGAGGTGACGTACGAGCTCGCCGCCGACCTCAAGGTCCCCATGATCGGCATGATCAAGCGCAAGGCGGAGAAGGTCATCGTGGAGACCGCGCTCAAGGGCCTCAAGAAGCGCGTCGAAGGGCGCTGAAGTGAGCCCGCGGGTTCTGCTCTTCACCGGCAAGGGCGGCGTGGGCAAGACCACGGCCGCCGCGGCGACCGCCACACTCGCCGCCAAGCGCGGGCTGAAGACGCTGATCGTGTCCACCGACACCGCCCACTCGCTGGCCGACGCGCTCGGCGTCGAGCCGGGCGAGATCGCGCCGGGGCTGCACCTGCACCAGGTCGACACCCAGAAGACGCTGGAGCGCCACTGGGGCGAGCTGCAGGAGTACGCCAGAGGAGTGCTGACCGAGCTGGGCCTGGACGAGATCACCTCCGAGGAGATCACCATCCTGCCCGGCGCCGAGGAGATCATCGCGCTCCTGGAGCTGCGTGAGCACGCCCGCGAAGGACGCTGGGACGTCATCGTCGTCGACTGCGCGCCCACCGCCGAGACCCTGCGCCTGCTGGCCCTGCCCGAGGCGCTCGACTGGCACATGACCAGGCTGATGCCGGTCGGCCGCAAGCTCATGAAGATCGTCTCGCCGTTCGTGCGCAGTGTCGCCCATGTCAGCGCGCCCGGCGAGGAGGTCATGAGCGCGGGGGAGCGCCTCCACCGCGGCCTGCTGGAGGTGCGCGAGCTGCTCACCGGCGAGCACGCCTCCGTGCGCCTCGTGCTGACGCCGGAGTCGGTGGTGCTCGCCGAGGCCAGGCGGACCCTCACCTCGCTCAACCTGTACGGCTACCGCGTCGACGCGGTGATCGCCAACCGGGTCTTCCCCTCCGAGGGCGCCGACGAGTGGCGCGCCCAGTGGGTGGCGGCCCAGTCGAAACTGCTCGCCGAGGCCGAGGAGTCGTTCGCGCCGCTGCCCATCCACGTGGTGCCGTACCTTCCGGCCGAGCCGGTCGGCAAGGACGCGCTGGCCGAGGTGGGCGCGGCGATGTACGGCGAGGCGGATCCGTTCGCCGACCCCGACGTGGAGCCGCCGCTGCGGCTGTCCGCCGACGAGCTGACCCTGGCCCTGCCGGGCGCCGACCGGGCCGATGTGGACCTGGCGCGCAAGGGTGACGAGCTGATCATCACCGCCGGACCGTACCGGCGGATCCTGGCCCTGCCGGCGGCGCTGGCACGCAGGAGGATCAGCGGCGCGGCGCTCCGCGACGGCGTGCTCCGGGTACGGTTCACAGCAGGAGGGCCAGATGACTGAGCGCAACGACAGAGACCCGATCGGCACCGTCACGGACGAGGCGCGCAAGCTGTTCGACACCATCCAGGGGCGGGCCACCCGCCAGGTCGGCAGGACCGTGCTCAACTCCTTCACCGGAGGCGGAGCCGGTGGCGGCAGCAAGGACAAGGACGTGTGGAGCGAGGCGGTGTCCGAGCCCCACGATGAGTACATCTGCCGCGCCTGCCCGGTCTGCCGGGCGATAGCGGCACAGCGGGAGTCCGGCAACGACGTCGCCGGGCACCTGGTGGCGGCCGGCGGCGAGCTGTTCGCCGCCTTCCGCCAGACGATCGACGCGCTGAGCAGGCCGGCCCCTCGCAGGCCGCGCGACGATCGGAGCGGCGAGCGCCGCGACAACGTAGAACACATTGATTTGGGATAGAGGGGACACAGGGGCATGCTCACGATCGGTGTGGACATCGGTGGCACGAAGGTCGCCGCGGGCGTGGTCGATGACGACGGCACGGTCGTCGCCCAGGCGCTCAAGCCCACTCCGGCCGACCGGCCCGACCAGGTCGCCGCGACGGTGGCCGAGGTCGTGCGCGAGCTCGCCCAGGACCGGGAGATCGAGGCCGTCGGCGTGGGCGCGGCCGGGTTCGTCGACGAGACCCGGTCGATCGTACGGTTCGCCCCCAACCTCGCCTGGCGCGAGGAGCCGCTGCAGAAGAAGATCAGCGGGCTGATCGGGCTGCCGGTCGTCATCGAGAACGACGCCAACGCCATGGCCTGGGGCGAGGCCAGGTTCGGCGCGGGCCGCGGCCAGTCGCACATCGTCTGCATCACGGTCGGCACCGGCATCGGCGGCGGCTTCGTCTTCGACGGCAAGCTGTTCAGGGGCCACTGGGGCATGGGAGCCGAGCTCGGCCACATGCAGGTGGTGCCCCACGGGCGGCTGTGCGGGTGCGGTCAGATCGGCTGCTGGGAGCAGTACGCCAGCGGCAACGCCCTGGTCGCCGAGGCCAGGCACATCGCCGCCGTGCAGCCGAAGCGGGCCGAGATCCTGCTCGGCCTGGCGGGCGGCAAGATCGAGGGCGAGGAGGTCACCGAGGCGGCCAAGCTGGGTGACGAGGCGTCCCTGCTCGCGTTCGCCAGCCTCGCCGACTGGCTCGGACAGGGCATGGCCGACCTGGCCGCGGTCCTCGATCCCAGCTGCTTCATCGTGGGCGGCGGGGTCTCCCGCGCGGCCGAGTTCTTCCTCGACCGGACCCGCGAGACGTTCGCCCAGAAGCTCACGGGCAGGGGGCACCGGCCGCTCGCCGAGATCCGGCTGGCCGAGCTGGGCGCCTCCGCGGGAGTCGTCGGCGCGGCCGACCTCGCCAGGCTGCGCTGACCGGTTCCGCGCGATGCTCCGCGTGGCCACGTACAACGTCCGGGGGCTGCGTGACAGCGTGCCCGCGCTGATCCGCGTGATCGAGTCGATGCGGCCCGACATCCTGTGCCTCCAGGAGGCGCCGCGCTTCCTCAACTGGCGCGGCCGGCGGCGCGAGCTGGCCGAGGCGTGTGGGCTGCGGGTGGCGGCCGGGGGCAGGCTCGGCGGCGTCGCCGTGCTCGTCCGCCCCGGGATCGAGGTGCTGGGGGCCGAGCACCACGCGCTGAAGGTGTTCCTCGGCCTGGAGATCCGCGGGCTGGCCGTGGCGGTCCTGCGCGTCGAGGGGGTGCCGCTGGCCGTCGGCTCGATCCACCTCGACCTGCACCGAGCGGCCAGGCTGCGGCACGCGTACGAGGCGATGACGCTGATGCGGCGGGCGGCGGGCGCGTACGGCGCCGCCATCGTGATCGGCGGCGACCTCAACGAGCAGGAGACCGAGCCCACCTGGCGTTATCTGGCCGGGCAGCTCACCGACTGCCATCCGGCCGCGCCCCGCGGCGACGGGCTGACCTTCCCGGCCCGGCAGCCGCGCGAGCGCATCGACACGGTGTTCGCCGCGCGCGGTCTGACGGTCGTCTCGTGCGGCGGCGCGGACGCCTCCGACACCGACCTCGGGGCCGCCACCGACCACCTGCCGGTGCTCGCCGAACTGCGAGTCGGACCCTAACGGAGCAGGGGTGGGTCGCGAACCCGTAGCATTTGCTCATGACCCGTCGCTTTCAGCGGCGTGCGCTCACCCTGATCTTGGCGACGTCCGTGGCCTTGTCGCAGGTCACGCCCGCCGCGCATGCCGATCCCCACCCCGCCACGCTTGAGGCGTGGCAGCAGTCGACGAGCGTCCGCCTGGACGCCGACGGCTCGCTCTCCGACGTGACCGCGCTCTCTTCGGGCGATGTCTGGGCCGTGGGCCAGCAGGAGATCTGGGATGTGTGGAAGAACCGCGGCACGGTCCGCCACTGGAACGGCACGAGCTGGTCCGAGGTGACCCTGCGCGATGCCACCGGCGCCGGCAACCTGCGCGGCGTGGCCGCCACCTCGCCGTCCGACGTGTGGGCCGTGGGCGACGGCCACGACGGCCTGCCCTACCTCGCCCACGGCGACGCGGGCGGCTTCGACCGGGTCAGGGCGCAGGGGATGCGCGCGGGCGACTGGCTCGGCGGCATCGACGCCCGCCCGGGGCGGGTCGTGGCCGTCGGCAGCCGCGACGACTACGGGCTCATCCTCACCGGCCAGGCGGGTGCCTGGAGCGTCCAGGAGACCAAGGAGAAGGGCGCGCTCTACGCGGTGTCCAACGGGTTCGCCGTCGGTGACACCGGCAGCGCGCCGCTGATCATGCACTACTCCGGCGACGCCTGGAAGGCCATGCCGGTGCCCGAGATCCCCGGCGGCTACCTGCGCGACGTACAGGTCGACAGCGCCAAGCGGGCGCTGGCCGTGGGCGGCGTCTATCGCGGGGCCGACGAGGTCGATCCGCTCGTCCTGTCGTGGAATGGCAAGCGCTGGCAGCGGGAGAAGCTGCCCGAGACCGAGTCGCGTCTCTACGGCGTCACCGGTGACGGCAAGGGCCGCTTCTGGATCTCCGGCTTCGACCCGTCACGGGCGGCCGAGCCGTTCATGATGCGCTGCGAGAAGGGTGACTGCGAGATCATCCGGGGCGACGCCGCGAAGGGCAAGGACAGCGTGCGGTTGCAGGCCGCCACCTACCTCGCGAGCAAGGGCACGGTCTGGGCGGTCGGCCATGCCGTGGACGCCCGTGAGCGCTACACCGACGTGGTGGAGTCGTTCGGGCCCAGGGACCCTTCGCTGAACTCCTAGCCGGTCTCCAAGACGTGCGCCGGCCCTAAAGCACGGCGCCGTCGTCCCATCCGGAGTCGTTGGGCGGGCCGTCGCCCATCCGCACCACCAGCGCCACGAAGCCGCCGATGAACGCGGCCACGGCGGTGAAGAGCGCCCAGCCCTCCATCTGCCAGTTGGCCATCGCGGCGATCAGGAGGTAGGCCGGGCCACCGAACAGCGCCACCCAGGCCAGCTTGGTCGCCAGGTCGAGCTTGGGCAGGGGCGGCGGCACCGGTGGCTCGAAGCGCCCCTCACCGTCCTCGTCGAGGTCGTCGTCCTCGTCGCCCTGCTCCGCCTCCACGTCGGCGTCCTCGTCGGCCGCGGGTTTCAGCACGCGGTGGGCGGGCTCGACCGGGACGTTCTCGCTGTCCGGCCATGGCTGATGGGCCGAGTCGGGCTCGGCTGTGTCGTTGAAGGACGCGACGATCTGCCGCCAGACCTCGTCCTCGTCACTCTGGGGCGTCACCTAGATCGGCCTCTCCGCAGCGATCGCGACTTCCCCCTGGGTGCGATCAGTCCCTCTGCAAGGGTACCGAGGCATGTGTCCGGATGAAGTCGAGGCTACCGGCAAAGATCCTGTGGGCATCGTTGTCCAGCGTCGCAACATGGTAGCTATCGGTAAGCTCCTCGATCGTGGCCTGCGGTACGTTCTGGCGAATCATCGCCACACTTGCGGGTTTCACCACATGGTCCTCCGTGCTGTGGAAGACCAGCAGTGGCTGGGTCACCTTCACCAGGTCGGCCTGGACCAGTGACCACAGGCCGGGCAGCGAGGCGGCCGCCTTCACGGGCGTGCGCGCGTAGGCCAGCTCGGTCACGCCCGGCTTCTTGACGTCGTTCGCCACCCCGGGCACCGAGGGCAGGAACCACTTGAGCACCGGCGCCAGCATCAGCAGCGGCACGTCCCTGGTGATCGACGGGTTGACCACCACGACGCCTCTGATCGCCTCGCCATGCACCTCGGCCAGCCGCAGCGCCAGGCAGCCGCCCATCGACAGGCCCGCCACGAACACCTCCGCGCAGCGGCCCTGGAGGTCCTCGAACGCCTTCTCCACCTCGGCGTACCAGTCATCCCAGCGGGTGCGGTTCATCTCCTGCCAGGTGGTGCCGTGTCCGGGCAGGCGGGGGAGGGAGACGCTCACCCCGTGTCCGGCCAGATACTCGCCCCAGGGCCGCAGTGACTGCGGCGTGCCGGTGAAGCCATGGCACAGCAGTACACCGACCTGACCTGCTTCATGGTGATAGGGCTCCGCGCCTGGCATGAGCGGCATAACAGCTCCTCGAAGGGATTTCATCCCGGAATTGCCCGATCGTCGCACGATCGAGGGGGATTGTGCGAGAGGTGAGGTAGGAGCATCCGTCCTGAGATGCGAAGATGACTTTGCTTGCTGACAGCGCTCTCGAGAAGAGGTGGCCGGGTGTTCTACTGGGTGGTCAAGGCCATCTTGGGGCCGTTCCTCCGCGTCGTCTTCCGGCCGTGGGCAGAGGGTGTGGAGAACGTACCCAGGCAGGGGCCGGCCATCCTGGCCGGAAACCACCTGTCGTTCGCCGACCATTTCTTCGGGCCGCTGCATCTGCGCCGCAAGGTCATCTCGCTCGGCAAGTCCGACTACTTCACGGGGAGCGGCGTCAAGGGCTTCTTCAGCCGGCTGTTCTTCAGCGGCGTCGGCACCGTGCCCATCGACCGCTCGGGCGGCAAGGCCAGCGAGGCCGCGCTGCGCACCGGCATGCGGGTGCTGGGCGAGGGCAACATCCTCGGCATCTACCCGGAGGGCACCCGCTCGCCCGACGGCCGCCTGTACAAGGGCAAGACGGGCGTCGCCCGGCTGGCCCTCATGTCGCGGGTCCCGGTGATCCCGTGGGCCATGGTCAACACCTTCGAGATGATGCCGCCCGGCCACCCGCTGCCCAAGCTCGGGATCCGGCCCGGGGTGCGGTTCGGCAAGCCGCTCGACTTCTCCCGCTACTACGGGATGGAGGAGGACCGGCTGGTGCTGCGCGCCGTGACCGACGAGATCATGTACGCGCTCATGGAGCTGTCGGAGCAGGAGTACGTCGACAAGTACGCCGCCAGCGCCAAGGTCGAGATGGAGCGCGCGGCCCGGGCCGCCAAGGGCTGAGCGGTCACTGCCGCAGTGCCTGCTCCGTCTTGCACATGGCGGTGGTCATCGCCTCCAGCTCGCCGCGGGTCAGCCGGTCGATGAGGTAGGCCCGGACGACCTCCAGATGGCCGGGCGCGACGCGCTCCAGGCAGCTGACGCCCGCCTCGGTCAGAACGGCCAGCACGCCCCGCTCGTCGGACGGGCAGGTGGTGCGCTCGACCAGCCCCGCCCGCTCCAACTGCCCGATCTGGTAGGTCAGCGCGGACTTCGACACCACGACGCCCCTGGCCAGCTCCGTCATGCGCATCTGGCGGCCGGGGGCGTCGGCCAGTCGTACCAGGATCTCGTACTGCGGGTGCGTCAACCCGGCCGTGGCCTTGAGCTGCTCTTCGATGCGCCGCTCGAGCAGGTGGGAGGTGGACAGGAAGGCACGCCAGGCGGCCATCTCCGTCTCGTCGAGCCAGCGGGGGTGCGTCACACCGTCCAGTGTACTTGTTGTTCAGATTTGAACTTCTCGGCTAGAGTGCTGGTTCAAATCTGAACAACTGTCTTTTGGAGATCGCATGCTTGACCAGTCACGTTCCGTAGCGCTCCTGATCGCCCGGGTGGTCGTCGGGGGGATCTTCCTGGTGCACGGCTACCAGAAGTTCGCCACGATGGGGATCGCCGGGACCACCAAGTTCTTCGAGTCGGCCGGGATCCCGCTGGCCGCGGCCGCCGCTCCGGCGGTGGCGGTGTTGGAGCTCGCGGGCGGCCTGGCGCTGATCCTCGGCGTGGCGCTGCCCGTGGTGGGGACGCTGCTGGCGCTCGACATGGTGGGCGCGATCCTGTTCGTGCACGGGGCCAACGGGTTCGGGGTGGACAAGGGCGGCTACGAGTTCGTCCTGTCGCTGGCCGCGGGCGCGCTGGCCGTCGGCTTCAGCGGCGGCGGCGCGCTCGCCCTCGACCGCCTGCGGTCCCGCGGCCGCACCCCTGAGAACGTCGCGGCCTGACCTGCGCGGCCTGACCTGCGCGGCTTGATCTGTGCGGTGTCGTGGTCCCCGTTCTGCCGCCCCGCCGCTCGCCGCGGCGGGGCGCTCAGGACACGTGGGCGCGGATCTGCTTGATGTGCTCGGGAGTGGTACGGCAGCAGCCGCCGATGAGCGAGGCGCCGGCCCGTTGCCACTCCTCGGCCGCCTGGCCGTACTCGACGGGGTCGGCGGTGCCGAGCCACCGGCCCTGCCCGGAGTCCCAGCGTTCGCCGGAGTTGGGGTAGACGATCACCGGCAGGCCGCCGGAGAGCGCGCCGATGAGGCCGGAGATGTGGCGCGGCGCGGTGCAGTTGACCCCGACGGCCACCACCTGCGAGCTGCCGGCGAACAGCGCGGCGGCCTCGCCGATCGGGGTGCCGTCGTTGAGGTGCCCGGCGTCGCGGCAGGAGAAGCTCACCCACGCCTTGACCGACGGCGTCTCGGCGAGCAGCCTGGCCAGCGCCCGCGCCTCCGGGTAGGACGGGATGGTCTCGCAGGCGAGCAGGTCGGGCCCGACCGAGGCGAGGATCTCCCAGCGCGGCCGGTGCCACGAGAGCAGGCCCAGCTCGTCGAGGTCGTAGTCGCCGGTGTATTCGGCGCCGTTGGCCAGGTAGGCCCCGTAGGGACCGATCGAGGCGGCCACCAGCCCGCCCCCGGCCTCGTCGCGGGCCTGTCCGGCCAGCTCGACCGAGAGCCTCATCAGCCGCTCGGCCTGCGCCACGTCGAGCCCGCGCCGGACGAACCCCGGGATCGACGCCTGATAGCTCGCGGTCGTGCCCACGTCGGCGCCCGCGGCGTAGTAGTCGGCGTGCGCGCGCCGGATGAGCGCCGGATCCTCCAGCAGCAGCCGCGCGGACCACAGCTCGTCGCTCAGGTCGGCGCCGAGCATTTCGAGACGGGTGGCCAGGCCGCCGTCCAGGACAAGGGTGCTCACCCGTCCAGAGTATGGTGCCCCGCGTACCGGACAGGACTTTCCCGGTCGGTGACCGCCAGGTGAACGGCTCTAATGAACCACATAACTTTTATGGGGAATCCCGCTTGTCATGGAAAGCGCGGATTATCTCGTCGAGCATGGCCGGGACGTCCGCCGGGCCGGAGACGGTGAAATCCGCCTGCCGCGCCAGGTCGTCTCCTGTTTCCGGGTTGGTCACCGCCACTCTGACTCCGATGAACTCGGGATCGCCTTCCTCGCGCGTACGCAGGGCCTCGAAGGCGCGGGCGTCGGACAGGTCGTCGCCGAAGTACCAGGCCCTGGTCAGGGCGGTGGTCTCCGTTGCGACGACCGTGCCCTTGTCGCCAGGTACGGGCGGCTTCAGCTCGACCACCATCCGGCCCAGTTGCTCGGCCAGGCCCAGTTCGGCGGCCTTCGCCGACGACCACCTCTCCACCACGCCGCGCAGCGCCGGATCCGCTCTGTAGTGCAGCGCCACCATCAGCGCCTTGTCCTCCACCAGCACCTTCCCCGGCAGTTCGCGGGCGGCGTCGGCGACCAGGCGGCGGATGACCGGCGCCCATGGCTCGGCCTCCCCGGCGTTCCTGATCTCGCCGCCGATCACCGTCTGCAGGCCGTACAGGCCGAAGAGCCGCACGCCAGGGGCGGCCGAGAAGCGGTCGCGCAGGAACGCGGCGGGGCGCGCGGAGACGACGGCGACGCGCGCGAACAGCTCCGACAGCGCGCCCAGCCGTTCCACCGCCCCGGGGACGGGGAGTACCGCGTCCGGGTCGTTCATGACGGGGGCGACAGTGCCGTCGAAATCGAAGAAGAAACCCGATTCCCGAGCCGCGGAAACGGTGGCGGAGACCGCCTCGGCGAAGCGCAGCGGTGCGCGAGAGGTCGCCATGTACGGTGACGATAGAACAGGCCGCCGGACTCCGATAGACGCCTATTCGTATTTCCGGCGGGCTTTATCGCCGGCGTCGGCCGGGGTGGTCTTCGCGATGCGGGCGAGCGCTTCGACGTCCTTCACCGTCACCTCGCCGTCGCCGATCTCGACGAGCTCGCGACGCTCGAAGGAGCGCAGGGCCCGGTTGACGCTCACCCTGGTCGCGCCGATCTCGGCGCCCAGCCCGGCCTGCCCGGCATGCAGCCACACCCGGCCGCCCTCGCTGCGCCGTACCAGCCACTTGGCCACCCGCGCGGAGACGTCCAGCACCACCGCGTCGGTGAGCCGCTCGTCGAGGTCGCGCACGGTCTCGGCCAGCGTACGCATCAGCCGGGCCGCCACCGACGGCTCGGTGGCGATCGCCTCCAGTACGGCCACGCGCGGCAGGTAGGCCACCTCCACCGGCGTGACGGCCGTCAGCGTGGCCCGGTGCGTGCCCTCCACCAGGAGCGTCGTCTTGTCGAACGCCACGGGCGCGGCGTCCACGGCCAGCACCACCTCCCGGCCGTCCACGCTCACCCGCCCGGCCTTGACCCGGCCGTCGAGCAGGACGATCAGCTGGTCGGCCGGGTCGCCCTCGGTGCAGAGCACCTGCCCCGCCGGGTAGCGCCGCAGCCGCGCCACGGACTCCAGCCTGCGCAGGCCCTCCTCGCCCAGCTCGCGGAACATCGGGAGGGCGGCCAGCGTGTGCGTCATGTATCAGGTGATACACCACGGCTGTGCCGGGTGATGCGGCGGCCGTCTCGATGGCGGGCCTAACGTGCGGGCATGGCGAGATATGTGGTGCAGATGGCGTTCGACGGCGACCCCAGGCGGCTGGCGGCCCGGCCCGCGCATCGGGAGCATCTGCGGGTGCTTCGTGATGAGGGGCGGTTGGTGACGGCGGGGCCATGGGCGGATGACAGCGGGGCGTTGCATGTGTACGAGGTGGCCGA
The DNA here is from genome assembly GCF_018603905.1 of Nonomuraea sp. NEAU-A123. Classification (GTDB taxonomy): domain Bacteria; phylum Actinomycetota; class Actinomycetes; order Streptosporangiales; family Streptosporangiaceae; genus Nonomuraea. The sequence goes on along the minus strand of NZ_JAHFZZ010000007.1, from coordinate 375,568 downwards.
TGAGGAGGAGTTGCGGGAGATCCTGCGGCGTGATCCGTATACGGCGGTGGACGGGTATGTGGTGGTGCTGCTCAAGGAGTGGACGCCGATCTTGTAGTCGCGTCCGGTGCTCGGTGGCGGCGGTGTCCGGTGGTGGCGGTGTCCGGAAATTTCCGGACACCGCCACAGGGTACACAGCCGGGCCAGATAGTGG
>NZ_JAHFZZ010000007.1:0-375365 GCF_018603905.1 Nonomuraea sp. NEAU-A123 | reverse complement strand
TGATGCCGCCCGTCGGGGGGGGGGGGGGGGGGGGGGGGGGGGGGGGGGGGCCCCCCATCTCCCCGCCCCCCGCCACGGGTTCCTCGCCGGTCCTGTCAGGTGCGCTTCCAGAACGGGCGGCGGGGCGTGCTCGGTGAGGACGATCCCGGTGCGGGCGATCCGCTGGTGAGTGCGGTGAGTACCTCGATGGCGTGCGTCTTCAGCGCTTCGGCGTCGGTGCCCGGCCGCTCCGCCGCCTGCAGCTCCTGGGCCAGGGCGGCCAGCTCCGGGTGCCCGCCCAGGAAGGCGGCCAGCGCCGAGAGCCGGGAGCCCAGGTCCGCCAGGTAGAGCGGGTCGGGGCCGCCGAGCAGCGCCTTGAGCCGGTCGAGCTCGACGACCAGTTGCGTCCTGACCGACTCCAGCCCGGATGCGCCCGGACGCGGAGCCGGGGGCGGGGCGAACCGCGGCGACGGGCTCATCCGCCCACCGGCCGAGCCGCCACCAAAGCCGCGGCCCGCGCCACCGCCCGGAGCACCACCCGGAGCGCCTGGAGCACCACCCGGAGCGGCTATGTCTGAAGCGCTCGTCTCCTGGGCGCCGCCCGCGAAGCCGTGGCCCGGGCCGGGGGCGAAGCCCGGGTCGGGCACCGACCTGGGGCGGAACGACGGCGCGGCCATCACCGCGGCCTGGGCCATGAACGGCATCATCGGCGGGTTCTGTGGCAGCTCCCAGCCGCTCGGCGGCTCCACGGGCTGGATGACACGGTGCTCCGGCTCGCCTTCCGCCACCTTCCTGGTGTCGACCGCCACGTAGGCGGTGAAGCGGCACAGGACGCCGTTCTCCAGCGAGACCTGGACGATCTGCGCCTCCAGCTCGTGCTCGCCCATGGCGTAGCGGTCCTCCAGCTCGCGCAGGTGCGCGCGGGCCCAGACGGCGCGGATCGCCGGGTTGTCGACCACGGTGCCCGTCACCTGCTGCTCCCACGGGGTGCCCGAGGCCAGCCCGCGTACGGTCACCGACGAGCCGTTCCGGTAGCGGCCGTGTACCCGCAGCGGGACGCCGGGGAAGATGGAGCCCAGGTGGGTGACCGTGCCGGGCTCCACGTCGAGGTCCTTGAGCGACAGGTCGGTCACCAGGGGCGCGCCGATGCGCCGGTGGATCTGTTCCATGGCGGCGTCCAGGCGGTCCTCCGACTCGACCAGCTCGCAGCGGCCCGCGCCCAGGCCGGCCAGCCGGCCGAGGAACCCGGCGTTCACCGCCCGGTCGATGCCGACGGTGTGTACCCGCATCGACGACAGCGCGCCGCCGGTCTGCTCCAGTATCTGGTCCTCGTGGCCCACCTGCCCGTCGGTGACCAGCACGAGGACGCGTTCCCGCCCGGCCCGGTCATGGAGGAGGGAGATGGCCTGGCGGAGCGGCTCCAGCAGTTCGGTGCCGCCGCGGGCGTCCACCCGCGAGAGGTGTTCGACGGCGCGGTAGCGGTTGCGGTCCGAGGCCGCCACGAGCCCCTCGAACGCCTGCTCCACCACCGAGTCGAACGTCAGCACCGCGAACCGGTCCTGCTCGGTCAGCGTGTCGACGATCCGCGCCGCGGCCCGGCGCGCGGCGACCATCTTCCAGCCGCCCATGCTGCCCGAGCGGTCCAGCAGGAGTACGAGGTCACGCGGCGCGCGCGGCGACTCCAGCGCCGGGGGCAGCACGGTCAGCGAGAACGCGCCCTGACCGTCCAATTGCAGCGCGGTCGAGGCGTCGAACGACAGCCGCAGGATGAAGTCGCGGTCCAGCCGCTCGCCGGGCCGCAGCCGTACCGTATGGCCCTCTTCCTCGACCACGTGCAGGCTGGAGGCCATTTCGCGCAGGTCCAGCCCGGCGGCGTCGATCGTCGCGGTCAGCGACAGGCGTACCGGGTCGGGGAAGCCGGGCAGCAGCACCGGCGGCGTGATGCGCGACGCGTCGGGCACCGCGTCGGTGTCGGGCGCGGTGCCGTCTCCGGAGCCGGGGCCGTCGAGCGGGGTGCCCGGAATGTAGCGAGGCGCGACGACCAGCGGGAAGCGGAACGTGGCCGCGCCGTCCTCGTACGGCAGCGGCTGGCTCAGCGTGAGCCGGACCGTCACCCGCTCGCCGGGCAGCAGGTTGCCCACCCTGATCGTGAACACGTCGGGCCGGTCCTCCTCGGCGATCGCGGCCCGCTTCCCTTCGCGCAGTGCCTGGTCGTAGTCGGCCCTGGCCTGGCCGCGCTCCTTGAGCACGCCCTCGATCACCCGGTCGTCGGCCTCCATCCTGAACCCCGTCACCGCCGCCCGGTCGGGCAGCGGGAAGACGTACGTGGCCTCCAGCGTGACGTCGTACGGATTGCGGAAGCCCTGCGTCACCTCGACCCCGGCGACCAATCCGGAAATGTCGGCGGACACGGCCACGCTCTCCAGAGGCAGGTTCCCGCGCACGGTCCGCAGCGCGCCGAACCCGGCGTCCGGCACCGGCAGGCACCGGGTGGGCTCCAGCGAAGTGATCTTCATATCAGCTTCCTCTCTTCGAGCAGCGCCAGCAGCGGCGCCGCCGCGGCGAGTACCGCCTGGATGTCGTCTTCAGCCGGGGCACGGCCGGCGCCGTCGAGCACGAGCATGACCCCGTCAGCGAGCCTGACCCCGCACACCAGCGCCCCACGGGGCCGGGCGACACGCGCGGGTCGGCCGGTATCGCCGGGCGGGGGAGGACTAGCGGGCCGGAGAGCGCCGCCAGGCGTGGAGGCGCCGGGCGTGGAGGCGCCGGGCGTGGCGGCGCCAGGGGGTGGGGCCGCGCTGAGGGGCGGGAGAACGTCAGCGGGCATGGCGGCGCCAGAGGGTAGGGCCGCGCTGGAGGGCGGGAGAGCGTCGGCGGGTTGGGGAGTGCCAGCGGGCAAGGGACCGTTGGCGGGCAGGGGAGTGCCAGGGGGCAAGGGGGTGTCGACAGGCGGGGGAGCGTTGACGGGTTGGGGAGCGCCAGCAGGCATCGGACCGTCAGTGGGCAAGGGACCGTCGGCGGGCAAGGGACCGCCGGTGGGACGCGGATGCGGTAGAGCGGGACCAGTGCCGTCGGCGGGACGTTCGGCCCAGAACCGGCCACGTGGGCTCCCGGACCCGGCCGCCGAGTCGTCGTGGGGGGTCGTCGCCTTGGGTGTCTCGCCGTTCGGGAGCCCCGCCTCATCGGGAAATCCCGCACTCTGGGGCGCTGTGGCCTCGGTTGCCGCCTCGCCCGCAACGGTCCTCAACGCTGCGGCGTCCTCGTCCCAAGGCGACCGTCCGGGACGGGCCGTCTGTTCCAGGGTGGTGTCCGTGGCGCCGGTCAGGGCGATCTGGATCTCCGCGATCGACCGCCCGGCGGCCTGGAGCCGCTTGATGGCCACGAGCTGCAGCAGGTGCCGCCTGCCGTACTGGGCGATCCTGCCACGCCTGGTCAGCGGCGGGTCGACGAGGCCGATCGTGGTGTACCACCTGATCAAGCGTTCACCGGGCACGTCGCGGACCCGGCCGTTGAGCGGCTGCGCGTGGGCGCGCAACGCGTCGGCGGCGCGCTCCGCCAGCTCGCGGATGGTCCAGGTGTCGCTCATACCTTCACAATTACACTGTCACTATTGCAGTGTCAATCGGAAGACAACGGGCAGGAGAGGGGTTCTTTGTAGAAGACCCTTACGGGGAGGAGCACATCATGGCTACGATCACCGGTCCGCTCTCGGGCGACGCGAAGAACACGGTCGCGAAGGCCCTCCAGGGAGCACTGGTCGATCTCATCGATCTCTCGCTGCTCGCCAAGCAGATGCACTGGAACCTGACCGGCCCGCACTTCCGGCAGATCCACCTGCAGCTCGACGAGCTCACCGCCTTGGCCCGCGAGCACGCCGACACCATCGCCGAACGCGCCGTCGCCCTGGGAATCAGCCCGGACGGCCGCGCGGCCACCGTCGCCAAGTCCACCAAGCTCTCGCAGCCGGAGAACGGCGGGATCGAGGACGGCAAGGTCGTGGCGACGATGACGGACATCCTGGAGAGCATCGGCAACCGGATGCGCGAGCGCATCACCGCGACCGACGAGCCGGACCCCGTCTCCCAGGACCGGCTCATCGCCGTGGCTCAGGACATCGACAAGCAGCACTGGATGTTCCAGGCCCAGCGCTGACCCCGGCGCCACGCACACGAGGCCGGCGCGCACGGCCCGGGAGCCCGCCCGCCCGCTTCCGGGCCGTGTTCGCGTCCGATCTCCCCGCGCTGGCGGCCCGCACGATGTTCACGGTCACCGGCCGCCACGTGGAGGTCGGCGGCTGGTTCGCTGTGCTTAAGTGAGCTGCGCTGATGTGAGCTGCGCCGATGTGAGCCGTGCTGGTGTCACCGGATCACGCCTGAGGTTCGCGCAGAGTTTGATCTCGCACATCCCTGTCATTCATGTCGGTGAGGTCGACTAGCGTGGCACCAAGAGGGAGGCTCCACGATGTCCAGCAAGACGCTCCTCCGCACCGGTCCGCTCCGGCAGGGCGGGATGAGCCCATATGGCCCCCTGGAGCCGCCCGGCGGCGACGATCTGGCCTTGCCCGGGGGGTTCAGCGGCCGGATCGTGGCCCGCTCGGGTCAGAAGGTGGCCGGGCTGACCTGGCACGCGGCGCCCGACGGTGGCGCCTGCTTCCCCGACGGCACCGGCTGGATCTACGTGTCCAACTCCGAGCTGCCGCTGCTCGGCGGCGCGTCCGCGCTCCGCTTCCGTGCCGACGGTTCGATCGCGGACGCGTACCGCATCCTGTCCGGCACCGACCTCAACCGCGCGGGCGGCGCGTCGCCGTGGGACAGCTGGCTCTCGTGCGAGCTCGGCCACCGCGGCCGGGTCTTCGAATGCGACCCCTACGGCGCCCGCGCCGGGCGCCCCCGGCTGGCCATGGGCCGCTTCAAGCACGAGGCCGCCGCCTGCGACCCCGACCGGCAGGTCGTCTACCTGACGGAGGGGGAGCCCGACGGGTGCTTCTACCGGTTCAGGCCGGGCGATTGGGGCGATCTCACCGAGGGCACTCTGGAGGTGCTCTGCGACGGCGGCGACTGGAAGCCGGTGCCGTCGCCCGCCGCCCTGCTCAAGGCCGCGCGCCACCAGATAGAGGACGCCCGCCACTTCGACGGCGGCGAGGGCTGCCACTACGCGGGCGGCGTCTGCTACTTCACCACCGAGGGCGACAGCGGCCTGTGGGCCTACGACGCCGAGACCTCCACGCTCGACCGGATCTGCGACGGCGTACGCGCCATCACCGCGGCACCGTCGGGTGACCTGTACGTCGCCAGGCAGTCGACGGAGATCGACCTCATCACGCCGGACCGGGAGGTCACGCCGTTCCTCAAGCTCGGCGGCCCGAGCGGGGCCGAGCTCACGGGGCTGGCGTTCGCGCCCGGCGGCGGGCGACTCTACTTCTCAGCCAGACGCGGCCGCGACGACGGCCGCACCTTCGAGGTGGCCGGCCCCTTCCGCGCCTGAGCGGGAGCCATGCGTCCGGCCTCTTCTGCGCCTGGGCGGGGACCCGCGCCTCCGGTTCCTTCTGCGCCTGGGCGGGGACCTACGCCTCCGGGCCCCTTCTACGCCTGAGTGGGAGCCGCGTCCGTCATGTCGTCGCCGATCACCCACGTCTGGACGAGGCGGGCCGAGCGCAGGGCCGGTGACCGGTTGTCGTGACCGGCCACGGGCGTCCGATCAGCTCACCAGCACGATCTTTCCGCGGGCGTGGCGGCTTTCGCTCAGTTCGTGGGCGGACGCGGCCTCGGCGAGCGGGAACGCCGCCGCGACCGGCACCCGCAGCCGGCCCTCGCCGGCGAGCGTGACTGCGATCGCGAGGCCATGCAGCGCCAGCGGGTCGGCGGGGGCTCCCACGGCCGCGCCCGTGTCGTCGGCCGGCGCTCCGTGCGACAGGTGTACGCCGTGGGCCGCCGCGGTGAAGTCGGGGGCGATCGTCACCACGCGCGCTGTGTCGCCGGCGATGGCGATGAGGTCCGGCAGCGCCCCTCCGGCGCAGTCGAACACCGCGTCCACTCCGGCCGGTGCCAGCGCGCGGATCCGTTCGACGAGCCCCGTCCCGTACGTCGTCGGTTCCGCGCCGAGGGAACGCAGGAAGTCGTGGTTGTGCTCGCTCGCCGTACCGATGACGGTGGCGCCGCGGGCGACCGCGAGCTGGACGGCGATGGTGCCCACCCCACCGGCCGCGCCCTGCACGAGCACGGTGTGCCCGGCGCCGACCGCGAGCCGGTCCAGGACCCGGGTGGCCGTCTCGACGCTGCCCGCGGCGCCGCCCGCCTCCGCCCAGCTCCACGCGGCCGGTTTGGGCGCCCAGGCGGCCAGCACCGCGAAGTCGGCATTGGCGCCGCGCGCGGCCGAATCGGTCATGCCGAACACCTCGTCGCCGATGCCCACGCCCGTGACGCCGTCGCCGACCTCGTCCACCACGCCCGCCGCGTCGAACCCGGTCCGATACGGGAACGTCGTGGGCACCACGTCACGCAGCGTCCCGGAGCGGATGTACGTCTCCCCGGGCGAGACTCCCGAGGCCCGTACGGCGACGCGGATCTCCCCCGGTCCGGCGTGCGGCGCATCGACCTCGGCCACCCGCACAACGCTGGGCGGGCCGTACTCGGAAAACTGAACAGCTCTCATGCGCCGAACCGTAACGGAGCACCCCGTCCGTTTAACTAAAGTGAGAGCGGTGACGGCACAAGTGATAACGAAGCTCCGCTCGGACGCCCGCGACAACCGCGGGCGCATCCTCGCGGTCGCTCGCCTGGCTTTCGCCGCCGAGGGCCTCGACGTGCCGATCCGGGAGATCGCCCGGCGCGCCGAGGTCGGTGTCGCGACCGTCTACCGGCACTTCCAGACCAAGGAAGCGCTGCTGGCCGAGGCCTTCGCCGAGCAGCTGGCCTCGTGCTCGGCGATCGTGGAGGAGGGCCTGGCGGCGGGCGACCCGTGGGGCGGGTTCTGCCTGGTGATCGAGAAGCTCATGGAGGTGCATGCCCTCGACCGAGGCTTCGCCCGTGCGTTCACCTCGCAGCTTCCCCAGGCGGCCGGGTTCGCCGCGGACCGCGATCGCACGCTGCGTCTGCTGCTCGAGCTGGTGCGGCGGGCGAAGGAAGCGGGCCTCTTGCGGGGGGATTTCGTGCTGGAGGACATCAGCCTGGCGCTGATGGCGAACGAAGGCATCCGCGCCGAGTCACCCGAGATGAGGGTGGCGGCGTCGCGCCGCTTCGCGGCCCTGATGATCCAGTCGTTCCAGGCGAACCCTGTCCTGACGCCGCTTCCGCCGGCCGTCCGGCTGCCCCTCTCCAGAGGCTAGAGGTCGCGGCTCCACTCCTGCTCGTTGATCTCGATCCCGTTCTCCATGCCCTTGTGCTCCGACTCCCGCTCGAACCCGGCGGCCTGGTAGATGCGCAGCGCGCTCACCAGGCAGTCGCGGGTCCACAGCGTGATCCGCTTGTAGCCCTCGGCCTTGGCGTGGCGCAGGCACTCGTCGACGAGCCGTCCGCCCAGGCCCAGCCCGCGGGCCGACGGCTCGACCAGCAGCAGCCGGAGCCGTGCGGTGGTGTTGTCCTCGCGCACGCAGAACACGCACCCGGCGGGCTCCCCGCCCACCTCGGCGATCCAGCCCATGTCGCGCGCCGGGTCGTACCCGCCGATGATCCTGGCGACCAGCCGCTCGAAGTCCATGCCCCAGCCGTACTCCTGGCTGTAGAGGACGCCGTGCCGGTAGACGACCCAGCTCAGGTCGCCGGTGCGCAGGGGTCTGATCACGTACGGCTCGCGTTCGCCGGTGCCCTCCAGCAGCGCCCTGATCGTGGCCATGCCGGCGATCAGGCGCTGCTGTCCCTGCTCCGGCAGTGAGGTCAGCAGCCGCTCGGCCTCCTCGTCCGACCGTACGTCCAGCCGGCCGTACGACTCGGCGCCCGCCGCGCTGAGCCGGACGAGCTGCTTGCGGGCGTCGGTGGCCGAGCGCTCCCTGGAGATCAGCCCGTCGCCCTCGAGACGGGTCAGGATCCTGCTCAGGTAGCCCGCGTCGAGGCCGAGCAGGGCGCGCAGCTCGCCCGTCTCCAGCCGGCCCGCGCGCCCGAGCTCGAACAGCACCCGGCACTCGGCCAGCGAGTACGGCGAGTCGAGCATTCCGGCCTGGAGGACGCCGATGACCTTCGTATAGAAGCGATTGAAGGCCCTGACCTCAGCAACCCTTGCCTTTGTCAACGAACTCATTGCCGCAGTCAACCATGAGAAGATGCCTCCTGTGAAGCACCTGTATATAGGCGGATATGGGCCCGGCATCATCAGCCCCGGCGGAGAGCTGACCCGCCTCACCTCGTCCTCGTTCCTGGCGGCGCACCCGAAGCTGCCGGTGCTGTACGCGGTGGGCGAGCTGGCCCAGGGCTGGCTGAGCGCGTTCGGCATCGAGGCGGGCGCGCTCGTCCCGCTGGACGAGCGGCCCAGCATGGGCGACAGCCCCTGCCACGTGGCGGTCGATCCGGAGGGCGCGCTGCTCGCCGTCGCCAACTACGGCGACGGCGTGGTGAGCCTGCACCACCTCGACTCCCGCGGCGCGTTCGAGGGACGCCCGATCGTACTGAGCCACGAGGGCTCCGGGCCGCACCCCGAGCGCCAGCAGGGCCCGCACGCTCACCAGACGGTCTTCCACGACGGCCTGCTGTACGTCTCCGACCTGGGCACCGACCAGATCCGCCGCTACACGCCCGACGGCGAGGCGCTGGAGCCGATACGCCTGTCCCCGGGCACCGGGCCGCGCCACATCGTCCTCTCCGGCTCGCGCCTGTACGTCGTGGGCGAGCTCGACGGCATCGTCACCCTCATCGACGGCGAGAAGTCGGCGGGCACCCTCGCCTCACGGGCCGAGGGCGTCAACCAGCCCTCCCACCTCCATCTCGAGGGGGAGTTCCTGTACGTGGCCAACCGCGGCCCCAACACGATCACCGTGCTGCGGGCCGACGACCTGTCGCTGGTGGCCGAGGTGCCGTCGGGCGGCGAGTGGCCCCGGCACTTCGCCATCGACGGCGACCGCCTGTACGTGGCCAACCAGCACTCGGGAGTGGTCACCGAGTTCGCGCTGAAGGACGGGGTGCCCGAGCCGACGGGGCAGGTGCTGGAGGTCGAAAGCCCTTCTTGCGTGCTGCCGGCGTAAGGACTTCGCCAAGTCGCGGGCCCGGTGAGCGGCCGGTCGTGACCATGGTGCGCTGTGCGAAAGTCCCTCATCGTCCTGCTCCTGCTGGTGACCGCGTGCGGCGGAGTCCCCACCGCACCGGCTCACCCGTCACCTCCGGTCACGGCTCCGCCGGCCACCCCGCCCGCTGACGCGCCCGCCGCCCGGCCGGCGCGCTGGCACATCACCGAGCGCGGCGCGGAGCACGAGATCGAGGGGTACGCCGACCGCGTCAGCGTGCTGCCCGGCGAGCGGTTCCGGATGCGCGTCTCCACGACCGCGCCGCACTTCACCGCGTACGCCTTCCGCATGGGCGCCCGCCCGGCCGAGGTGTGGCGCTCCGGCCGTCTCCCAGGGGTACGCCAGGCGCCGCCCCAGACGGTGGAGGGCATGGTCACGGCCGCCCACTGGAAGCCCTCGCTCACCGTCGACACGACCGGCTGGCGGGAGGGCGCCTACCTGGTGCGCCTCGACGCCTCCACCGGCGGCCAGCGCTACGTCCCGATCACCGTGCGCTCGGCCTCGACGCGGGGGCGGGTGGTGCTGGTCAACGCGGTGACCACCTGGCAGGCGTACAACGTGTGGGGCGGCCGCAGCCTCTACCAGGGCCCGGGCGGGTTCGACGGACGCTCGCGCAAGGTGACCTTCGACCGGCCCTACGACACCTCCGGCGCGCGGCTCTTCCTCGACTTCGAGCGCTCCGCGATCGCGGTGGCCGAGCGGAGCGGGGTGCCGCTGGCCTACCTGACCAGCCTGGACCTGCGGCCCGGCGTGCTCGACGGGGCCAGGGCCGTGGTGTCCCTGGGGCATGACGAGTACTGGTCGCCCGGCATGCGCGCCGCCGTCACCCGCGCCCGCGACGCCGGCACGAACCTGGCCTTCCTCGGCGCCAACGCCGTCTACTGGCGGATCGGGCTGTACGGCCGGATGATCATGTGTGACAAGGAGACCCAGTGCCCGCTCTGGCGGGCGTCCGCGCCGGAGAGCAAGCTGGTGGGGCAGCAGTACGACTGCTTCCCCGCCGAGGCGACCTACGTGGTGCGCAGACCCGGACACTGGATCTTCGAGGGAACCCGGGGCAGGCGCTTCCCCGGCCTGGCGGGCGTCGAGACGGACAAGGTGTCCACCGATTCGCCGCGGAACATCAAGGTGCTGGCCCATTCGCCGGTCAACTGCGGCGGCCGGGCGACCACCTCCGACAGCACCTACTACACGGCCCCGGGAGGGGCCGGGGTGTTCGCCTCGGGCACGATGCGCTGGGTGTGCGGGATGCGGGGAAGGCGGTGCGGCCACGGGGTGACCAAGGCCGCCGCCCCCTTCACCCGGCACGCGACGCGCAACATCCTGACCAGGTTCGCCCAGGGCCCGGCGGGGGCGCCCTAGGACTTCTTGTCGCGCCTGAGGAGGAGCTCGGCGAGCAGTCGCTTGATCTCGGGCTCGGCGGCCTCCTTGGTCACGCCGAGCCCGTCGAGCGCGATCGCGGCCGTCCCCTCGCCGAGCGACAGCACGCCGAGCAACATGTGCTCGGTGCCGATGAAGTTGTGGCCGAGCCGCAGGGCCTCGCGCAGCGTCAGCTCCAGGGCCTTCTTGGTCTGCGGGGCGAAGGGCGGCTTCTCAGGCGCGCTCTCGCTCGCCGGGGGGAGCATGGCCTTCATGACCTCCTCGACCCGCTCCAGCGGCGCGCCGAGCGTCACCATGGTCTTGGCCGCCAGCGCTTCCGGCTCGCGCAGCAGCCCGAGGACGAGGTGCTCGGGCTCGATGTACTTGCTGCCCGAGCTCACGGCCTCCTTCTCGGACTCCACGATGACGTGGCGGGCTCGCTCGGTGTAGCGGTCATGGGCGCGGGCGATGACGTCTTCGGCCAGGCCTCCCTCCTTGGCCACGAACCGCTTCTGGGCGGCCTGCTTGGTCACACCCATGCTGCGGCCGATCTCGGTCCAGGAGGCGCCGGAATGCCGGGCCCGGTCGACGAAGTGGCCGATGAGGTGGTCGGCCACCTCGCCGAGGTGCTCGCCCAGCGTCACGGCGTCGGAGAGCTGGCCCAGGGGGTCATCGTCGGCGTGACGGCTCTTGATCGCGTTGATGAGGTCGTCGAGACGTACGGTCTGATCCATGGGTCAACCATAGGTTGACGATTCGAAAGCGTCAACCTTGGGTTGACGCTAGTGCGACGGCCGCCCGCCATCGTTCGTACGCGGCGTCGTCGCGGGTTCCCGGCTCGAAACGGCGGTCCAGCCGCCACGTCTCGCGCAGTTCGTCCGCCGACCCCCAGACGCCCGAGCCGAGACCCGCCAGGAACGCTGCTCCCAGCCCGGTCGTCTCCTGGACCACCGGCCGCTCCACGACCGTGCCGAGCTGGTCCGCCTGCATCTGCATGAGCAGGTCGTTGCCACTGGCCCCGCCGTCGGCCTTGAGCATCGGCGCGGACCCGGCGCCATTGGACCCGGCGCGGTTGGACGCGGGCGTGGATACGCCCGTCATCACCTCGACCACGTCGCGCACCTCGAAGGCGATCGCCTCCAGCGTCGCCCTGACCAGGTGGGCCCTGGTGGTGCCGCGCGTGATTCCGGTGATCAGGCCGCGCGCCTCCGGGTCCCAGTACGGCGCGCCGAGCCCGGTCAGAGCGGGCACGAACACCACGCCGCCGCTGTCGGGCACCGTGCGGGCCACCGCCTCCGACTCCGGCGCGGTGCCGATCAGCCCCAGCCCGTCGCGCAGCCACTGCACGGCCGCGCCGGTCACGAAGACCGAGCCCTCCAGCGCGTACGTGATGTCGCCCGACGGCGTCTGCCAGGCGACGGTGGTGAGCAGGCCCGCGTCGGAGCGGACGATCTCCTGGCCGGTGTTGGTCAGGATGAACGAGCCGGTGCCATAGGTGCACTTCACCTCGCCCACCCGGAAGCACGTCTGCCCGAACAGCGCCGCCTGCTGGTCGCCCGCCACGCCGCTGATCGGCAGGTCGAGCCCGAGGAACACGCCGGGGTCGGTACGGCCGATCGGGCCGTAACTGGGCACGATCTCCGGCAGGGCGGACTCGGGCACCCCGAACAGCTCGCACAGCTCGGGCTCCCACGATCCGGACGCCAGGCCGTACAGCAGGGTGCGCGAGGCGTTGGAGGAGTCGGTCACGTGGCGCGCGCCCGCGGTGAGCCGGGCGATCAGGTAGGAGTCGACGGTGCCCACCGCCACCTCGCCCGACAGCACGCCCTCCCACGAGCCCCGGTCGTGCTCGGCCAGCCAGGACAGCTTCGAGGCGGTGAAGTAGGGGTCGAGCCGCAGGCCGGTCAGCTCCGAGACGCGCGGCTCGTGGCCGGCCGAGCGCAGCCGCTCGCAGATGCCCGCGGTGCGCCGGTCCTGCCAGACGATCGCGCGGCGCGGCGCGGCCAGCGTGCGCCGGTCCCACAGGACCGCGGTCTCCCGCTGGTTGGTGATGCCGAGGCAGGCCGGTCTGGACGTGGCCGCGCGCAGAGCCGCCGCGCAGGCGCTCAGCGTGGCCTGCCAGATGTCCTCGGGGTTGTGCTCGACCCAGCCGGGTTCGGGGAAGTGCTGGGCGAACTCCTCGTAGCCCTTGGACTCGATCCGGCCGTCCTCGGTCACGACGAGCGCCGTCACCCCGGTCGTCCCGGCATCGATGGCCAACACACTCACGAAATCGCCTCCCGGAAGGGGTTCCGCTCGCTACGCTCGCGATTTGGTCTAGACCACTGCCCGCGCGGGCGGGCAGAATGCGATGCTGGTTGTGAAAGCGTTCGGAGAATCTTATTGATCCTCGTGCCGGCTCCATCGGCATGCACCCCGGTCGTCCGGGGCCATGCGCCGCCTCACGCTGCCTCGAAGGCGGCCCGGAGCGCGGCTCTGGCCCTGCGGGCGGCCGAGCGCCGGCCGTACAAACGGGCGCAGAGCGAGGTGAGGACCTCGGCCATGTCCCGCAACAGCTCGTCGTCGACCCGGGCGCCGGGGACGGCGCCCTCGCCGCCTTCCGTGTCGTCGATGACCACGATCCGGCGGCCGGTGGCCTCCAGCGCGGCCGACAACTGCTCCAGCCCGAACCGGGCGAGCCTGTCGCGGCGCTCGACCACGATCACGCCCACCGACGCGTCGCGCAGCAGCCGGGCGAGCTTCGGCCGATCGCCGTCCATGCCCGAGCCGACCTCACCGACGACCTCGGTGACCGTCAGGCCCATCCCGGTCGTCGCGGCGACCACCCGTGCCGCCTGCCGGTCGAGTTCGGCCAGTTGGTCGGTGCCGGAGACGCGGCAGTACGCCACTGTCCGGCCCGTGACCTCCGCCGTCTGGTCGAGGACCATGTACCTACCGGTCGCGGTCTTGACCACGGGGACCGGCATCTTCCCGTCCCGCGCCCACTGCCAGGCGGTCTGGTAATGCACCCCGTTCCGCCGCGCCCACTCCGAGAGCTTCACGTATCGACCATCTCAGACAAAGCTTAGAAGAACTGATGTTTTCACTAACGGCAAGAAACCCATAGGAGGAACCCGTCATGCGAATCGGAGTGCTCACCGGAGGCGGCGACTGTCCCGGTCTCAACGCGGTGATCAGGGCGGTCGTGCGCAAGGGGGTGAGCGTCTACGGCCACGAGTTCGTCGGGTTCCGTGACGGCTGGCGCGGCCCGCTCGAAGGCGACACGATGCCGCTGGACATCCAGGCCGTACGGGGCATCCTCCCGCGCGGCGGCACGATTCTCGGCTCTTCGCGGACCAACCCCATCAAGATCGAGGGGGGCGTCGACCGCATCAAGGAGAACCTGGCGGCCACCGGCGTCGACGCGCTGATCGCCATCGGCGGCGAGGACACCCTTGGCGTCGCCAAGCAGCTCTACGACCGTGACGTCAAGGTCGTGGGCGTGCCCAAGACGATCGACAACGACCTGTCGGGCACCGACTACACCTTCGGCTTCGACACCGCGGTCAACATCGCGATGGAGGCCATCGACCGCCTGCACACCACCGCCGAGTCCCACCACCGGGCGCTCATCTGCGAGGTCATGGGCCGGCACGCGGGCTGGATCGCGCTGCACGCGGGCATGGCGGGTGGCGCCAACGTCATCCTCATCCCCGAGCGGCCCTTCGACATCGACCGCGTCTGCGAATACGTCGAGTCGCGCTTCCGCACCCGCTACTCGCCGATCCTCGTGGTCGCCGAGGGCGCGCACCCGGTCGAGGGCCAGATCGCGCTGCAGGCCGGCGAGCTCGACGCGTTCGGGCACGTACGGCTCGGCGGCATCGGCGAGGTGCTGGCCAAGGAGATCGAGAAGCGCACCGGCAAGGAGGCCCGCACCACCGTGCTCGGCCACATCCAACGCGGCGGCACTCCGACCGCGTACGACCGGGTCCTGGCCACCAGGTTCGGGCTGCAGGCGATCGACGCGGTGCACGAGGGCGACTACGGCACCATGGTGGCGCTGCGCGGCACCGACATGGTCCGCGTCGGGCTCGACGTGGCGACGGCCGAGCTCAAGACGGTGCCGGTGTCCCGCTACGCGGAGGCCGAGGTGTTCTTCGGCTGATTGAAAGCGGCCTGCAAGCGGGCGGCCGTACCTTCTGGATCAGCGGGGTTACCGCTACAACCCCCTCGAGGTACGGCTTGCGCCGCGACGAGTCGGCGGCCCACTAACGCGCCGCAGGCCGTACCTAGGACATAGATCAAGAGCGGGGCGTGCCGAAGAGATCCACATCCGGCGCGCCCCCGCCGCGTTCCTCCGGCCTGCCGCGCCCGTTCGGCCTACCGGCTTCCTCCGTTCCGCCGCGGCCCTCCATCCGGGCGAGGAACTCCGCCTCCCCGCGCATCTCCTTCTCCGAGGGCGAGAGCATGACGGCGAGCAGCAGCCCCATGGTGATCACGCTGATCCCGACGATCAGCGGCAGCAGGAAGTCGATGGCCGCCGCGCCGGGGATCGGCGCCGACGGGCTGTGCGCGTGCACCGACATCGCGTACATCCCCGTGTAGTGCATGCCCGTCACCGCGACGCCCATGACCAGGGCCGCGCCACCGATCTTGACCGCGCCGCGGACCCGCAGGGTGAACCAGAGCGCGATGGTGGCCGCGGCGATCGCGATGAGCACCGACAGCGCGACGATCAACGGGTCGTAGCTCACGTCCCCCGCCATGTTCATCGCGTACATGCCCAAGTAGTGCATGCCGGCCACGCCGACGCCGGCCAGGACGCCGCCGCCGAGCAGGTACGGGGCCCGCTCGCCGCCCCGCGACACCATGAACAGCCCGGCGCCCACGACCACGACCGCGAGCAGCGCGGAGGCCGCGGTGAGCGGCATGTCGTAGCGGATCATCGTGCCCTGCACCGCGAAGCCCATCATGGCGATGAAGTGCATGGTCCAGATGCCGGTGCCACCGATGGCGACCGCCGCGCCCGCCAGCCAGAACTTGGCCTCCCTGCCCCCGACCAGCCGGGCCCGCGAGGTCAGCAGCAGGCCCAGCATGGAGCCCACGCTGGACATGGCGTAGGCGAGGAGGAGGGTTAACGGCCCATGCGAGAAGTGGTCAATCGGTGACATACGCACACACGTCCCTTAAAAGTGAATAAGGGAGTATGAGCAGGGCTCAAGTGGATTTGCAACTACCTCCGGCGTGTTTGCGGTCGAGTCGGTTGTTGCGGGAACCCCTGCTGCTGCGGGGATCCAGGCGTTCCGAAGATCGGTTGCGGCTCGGGAACGGGTGCGCCGAAGATCGGCTGCGGCCGAACGGGCCGCTGCTGCGGGGGAACGGGGGCCGTCGGGGGTGCGGGCAGGGTCTGCTGCTGGTGAGTGGCGCGCCTGCGCAGCTCCAGCCGGGCCACGAGCTCGGCGTCCTCGTGTAGTTCCTCCTCCGACGGCGACAGGATGACCATGAGCAGCATGGTCAGCGTGATCAGGCTGATCACGGTCATGAGCGGCACGAGGAAGTCGAGGGCGTCGGCGCCCGCCACGGCGGAGGGTTCGGCGTCGACCGTGACCAGCATCGCGTACATGCCGGTGTAGTGCATGCCCGAGACGGCCACGCCCATGACCAGCGCCGCGCCGGTGATCCAGACGGCGCGCTTGACCCGCAGGGTGAACCAGAGGGCCACGGTGGCGGCGACCACGGCGATGAGGACGGAGGCGGCCACGATCCTGCGGTCATAGGAGACGTGCGCGGACATGTTCATCGCGTACATGCCGAGATAGTGCATGCTGGCCACGCCCAGGCCGGTCAGCAGGCCGCCGCCGAGCAGGGCGAGGACCCGCCCGCCGCCGTACGAGACCAGGAAGAGGCCGGTGCCGACGACCACGATGGCCACCACGGCGGAGGCGACGGTGAGCGGCACGTCGTACTTGATCTGCGTGCCCTCGACCTCGAAGCCCATCATGGCGACGAAGTGCATGACCCAGATGCCGGTCCCGCCGATGGAGATGGCCGCCCCGAGCAGCCATCGCATCCGGGAGGCGCCTCGAGAGGCGTGCGCCTGGGCGGTCAGCCGCAGTCCGAGCATCGACCCCATGCACGACATCACGTAGGCGAGGACTGGCGTGAGCGGGCCGTGGACGAAATGGTTAACAGCGGACATTAAGTCAGTTTCCTTGCAATAGGGTGCACCGGATTCTGCCAGTTGACCTGTCCTATTCACATGGATATCTCGACTATCTGTCAACTTGTCATGTCGGAACGTGAGAAGGGCTCATGGGCATCGAGAGGCCGTTCTGGCGGGCGATAGCGGTGTTCCGCGTCGCCTCGCTGCTGTACGCCGCCGTGTTGCTGGCGCAGCACCGGGGGTACGCCGAGCCGCTCACCGGGTGGCTGGTGATCGGCGTCATGGGGCTGTGGACCGGCGCGGCGATCTTCGCCTACTCCGTCGAGGCGCTGCGCCGGTGGCCGCTGCTCGTGCTCGACCTCCTGATGGCCGTGGCCTGCCTGCTCGCCTCGCCGTACGTGGAGGGCGCCCGGCCGCCGGGGGAGGGCACCATGCCGGTCCCGGCCACCTGGATCGCGGGCCCGGTGCTGGCCTGGGCGGTGCACGGCGGGCGGCGGCTCGGCACGGTGGCCGCGGCCGTCGTGGCGGCGGCTGACCTGTGGCTGCGGGTCCGCGGGACCGATGCGCCCGTCCTGATCAACGGCGCGGTGCTGCTGTTCATGACGGGCGTGGTGGTGGGCCACGTGGCGCGGCTGGCCAAGCAGGCGGAGGAACGCATGCAGCGGGCCGTCGAGATGGAGGCGGCGCAGCGCGAACGCGATCGGCTGGCGCGGGACGTCCACGACTCGGTCCTTCAGGTCCTGGCGCTGGTCCAGCGCCGCGGCCAGGAACTGGGCGGCGAGGCCGCGGAGCTGGGCCGGCTCGCCGGTCAGCAGGAAGCGGCCCTGCGCGCGCTCTTCATCCGGCCCGCGCCCCCACCCGCGGGGGTGATGGATCTGCGGCCGCTGCTCATGCGGTACGGCTCCGAGCAGGTGACGATCTCGACCCCGGCCACGCCCCTGGTGCTGCCGGGGCCGGTGGCGAAGGAGATGGCGGCGGCCGTCGGGGCGGCGCTCGACAACGTCCGCGCGCACTGCGGGCCCGCGGCGCGGGCGTGGGTGTTCGCCGAGTCGGGGGAGGGCACGGTGACGGTCAGCGTCCGCGACGAAGGTCCGGGGATTCCGGCCGGCCGTCTGGAGGAGGCCGCCGCGGCCGGCCGCTTAGGCGTCGCGCAGTCCATCCGTGGCCGCATCGAGGGTCTCGGCGGCCACGTCCTGATCACCGGCGTCCCGGGAGAGGGCACCGAGATCGAGCTCACGGTCCCCGCCTAGCGTTGGGCTGTCGTGCCTGGCGACCCTAGAGTGGCGGCCATGGTGCGGGTGATGGTGGTGGACGACCATCCGATGTGGCGCGACGGGGTCGCCAGGGATCTGGCCGAGGCGGGCTACGAGGTGGTCGCCGCCGTGGGCGAGGGACGGCAGGCGCTCCGCGTGGCCGGGGCCGTCCTGCCCGAGGTGGTCGTGCTCGACCTGCGGTTGCCCGACATGTCGGGCGCGGAGGTGGCCAAGGGGCTGGCCGGGATGTCGCCGTCGCCGAGGGTGCTGGTGCTGTCGGCGAGCGCCGAGCAGGACGACGTGCTCGAGGCGGTCAAGGCAGGAGCTTCCGGATATCTGGTGAAGTCGGCGAGCCGGGAGGAGTTCCTCGACGCCGTCCGGCGCACCGCGGACGGCGACGCGGTGTTCACGCCCGGCCTGGCCGGGCTGGTGCTGGGGGAGTACCGGCGGCTCGCCGCCCAGCCCGCGCCGGCCGAGGGGCCGCGGCTGACCGACCGGGAGACCGAGGTGCTGCGGCTGGTCGCCAAGGGGCTGTCCTACCGGCAGATCGCCGGCCGTCTCGTGCTCTCGCACCGGACCGTGCAGAACCACGTCCAGAACACCCTTCAGAAGCTCCAGCTCCACAACCGGGTGGAACTGGTGCGATATGCGATCGAGCAGGGGCTCGACGCGGACTAAAATCGGTGGGTCGAGGCGTTGGCCTCAGCGCGTCCCCATCACTCCCGGAGGTTCTGCCATGTCGATGTCCGCCCTGGGCGAGCCCTGCGTTCTGCTCAAGCTGGGCGAGATCGTCCTCAAGGGTAAGAACCGTGATCTCTTCGAACGCCGTCTGGTCGACAACATCCGCGAAGCCGTCAAAGAGCTCGGCCTCAAGCTCGACGTACGCAAGCGGCACGGCGTCATCGCGATCTTCCTGCCCGAGGGCGCCACGGCCGAGCAGTCGGAGACCGTCGCCAGGCGGGTCGCCGACGTGCCCGGGCTGGTCTGGATCCACCCGGCCTGGCGGGTCGCCAAGGACCCCGACGCCGTGCTCAAGGCGAGCGTGGAGCTCGTGTCCGAGCGCGAGGAGGTCAAGCGCGGGGCGACGTTCGCGGTGCGCTCCCGCCGCCGTGACAAGCGCTTCCCGCTGCGCTCCAACGAGCTCGACCGGCTCGTCGGCGGCGCCATCAACGACGCCTACGGCCTGCCGGTCAGGCTGAAGAACCCCGAGCTGACCGTGTTCATCGAGGTCGACAGGGACGAGGTGTTCGTCTTCACCGACGGCATCCCCGGCCAGGGCGGCCTGCCGGTCGGCAGCAGCGGCCGGGCGCTGGTGCTCATGTCGGGCGGCATCGACTCGCCGGTGGCGGCCTACCGGATGATGCGCCGCGGGCTGCACGTCGACTTCCTGCACTTCTCGGGCATCCCGTTCACCACGTCCGAGTCGATCTACAAGGCGTACGCGCTGGTCAGGAAGCTCGACCGGTTCCAGAGCCGATCGCGGTTGTGGGTGGTGCCGTTCGGCAAGGCTCAGCAGTCGATCCGCACCTCCGGGCAGGACCGGCTCGCGGTGATCGCCCAGCGGCGGCTCATGCTCAAGACGGCCGAGGAGGTCGCGCACCGCATCCACGCCGCCGCGCTGATCACCGGTGACGCCCTCGGCCAGGTGTCCTCCCAGACGCTGACCAACATCACGGCCCAGGACCACGCGGTCGAACTGCCGATCCTGCGCCCGCTGGTGGGCTGGGACAAGACGGAGATCATGGCCGAGGCCCGGCGCATCGGCACGCTGGAGATCTCCGAGCTGCCCGACGAGGACTGCTGCTCGCTGCTGGCGCCCAAGCGGGCCGAGACGCGCGCGAAGATCGAGGACCTCAAGCAGATCGAGAAGCGGATGGACGCCGAGGAGCTCGTCGTCCAGCTCGCCGACTCGATCCAGGAGTACAAACTCTGAGGCCGGGCCGCCCGTAGGGGGCCATCCAGCCGGGCGGGCCCGGCCTCAGGCTCCTATCAGGCCGAGTCCACCCTGAACGGGTCGTGCTCGGCCAGCAGCTTGTCCAGGCGGGCCTGGTCGACGCGGGTGCTGACCTCTGACAGCTCCTGGCGGTCGCGGACGACCTTGCTGAGCGTGATGGTCGAGGTGATGACGTACAGGACGCCCAGTGCGAGGAAGGCCCTGATCCACCCGGAGGCCGGGAGATAGACCAGGGCGATCACCACTGACGACACGGAGACGGCGAACGACAGGATCGCCTGGACGTAGTAGGCGGTGGTCTGGGTGGGTTGGATGGGCTTCGTCATGCCGACCATCGTCACTCCGGGAGACATGTCAGCGCATGGGGTCACATACTCAAGTTACTGATGAGTACGGCCGGCAAGGCGCGGCGCCGGCCGTACTCGTCAGGGGCGGGTCAGACCGCCAGCGCGGCGGCGGCGGTCTTGCCGAGCAGCGGCGGGAAGTCCCGCATGACCTGGGCCAGCTCGCCCAGATCGGTGTTGACCAGCGCCTGAGGCCCGTCGACGAGCGCCTGCTCGGGATGCGGGTGCACGTCGATGATGACGCCGTCGGCGCCCACGGCGATCGCCGCGCGCGTCAGCGGCAGCACCAGATCGCGCCGCCCGCCCGAGTGCGACGGGTCGACGATCACCGGCAGGTGCGACAGCCGCTGCGCCACCGGCACGGCCGAGATGTCGAGCGTGTTGCGCGTGGCGCTCTCGAACGTCCGGACGCCGCGCTCGCACAGCACGATGTCGAGGTTGCCGCGCTGCGCGACGTACTCGGCGGCCATCAGCCACTCCTCGATCGTCGCGCTCATGCCGCGCTTGAGCATGACCGGCCTGCCCGCCGCGCCGACCGCCTGCAGCAGCGCGAAGTTCTGCGCGTTGCGGGTGCCGACCTGCAGCATGTCCGCGTACGAGGCGACCAGTTCGACGTCCTGCGCGTCGACCACCTCCGTGACGATCGGCAGTCCCGTCTCCTCACGCACGTCGGCGAGGATGCGCAGGCCCTGCTCGCCCAGCCCCTGGAAGGCGTACGGCGAGGTGCGAGGCTTGAAGGCGCCGCCGCGCAGCAGCGTCGCGCCGGCCGCCATGGCCATCCTGGCCGCCTCCAGCGTCTGCTGGGGTGTCTCCACCGCGCACGGCCCCGCGATCAGTGTCACGGTGCCGGGGCCGATCGGCACGCCGCCCACGTGGACCGTGGACCGTTCGGGGTGGTTCTCCCTGCTCACCAGCTTGTACGGGGTGCTCACCCGCATCACGTCGCGCACCCCCGGCATGCCGCGCAGGCTCGCCTCGTCGAGTTGCGCCACATCGCCCACCAACCCGACGATCGTGCGCCGTACACCCCTGCTCACGAACGCCTCGACCCCGGCCGCCTGGACGACCGCGACGATCGACGCGAGATCATCCCCGGTGGCCTCCTGGCCCATCACGATCACCATCTGCTGCTCCTTTGATCAAGCGTGGAAACGGAAAAAGCCCTGGAAACGCCGAAAGGCCCCGGGTCCATGTGGACCCGGGGCCTTTCGTTCGCCTGTCTGCTAACGCAGCGTCAGGTGGCGAACGGACTCGGGTCCGTCGCCATACCAAAACAGGAACGCGTTACGCATAGGTCCGATCCTAGCGCACCGCACCCGCGCGCGAGGCACGCATGGGCCGGTGGCAGGATGGCCCAAGACCACGGAAACCGGCGAGGGGAGTGTACGTGGAGGAATCGCGCCTGCCTCCGGGCCAGTACGTCCCGCGCGGCCGGCCGGTGATCCACTACGGCAGGGTGCCTCAGTTCAAACCCGAGAGCTGGGACTTCCGCGTCTTCGGAGCCACCGCCTCGGGCGAGGAGCACTGCTTCACCTGGCCGGAGTTCGAGAGCCTGCCCCGCACCGGCGTCATCGCGGATTTCCACTGCGTCACCAAGTTCTCGATCATGGGCAACGAGTGGCGGGGCGTCAGCCCGGCGACCATCGTCGCGGCGGCCCCGCCCGACCCGGGTGTGCGGCATGTGATGATCTGGGCCGAGTACGGCTACGGCGCCAACATCCGGATGTCCGACTTCACCGCCCCGGGCACGCTGTTCGCCATGGAACTGGACGACAAGCCGATCAGCGCCGAGCGCGGCTTCCCCGTACGGGCCGTCGTACCCCATCTGTACGCGTGGAAGAGCGTCAAATGGGTGCGGGCCGTCGAGTATCTCCTCGAAGATCGCCGGGGCTTCTGGGAGGAACGCGGCTACCACAACGTGGCCGATCCCTGGCGCGAGCAACGCTACTCCTACCAGGAAGAACCCGGTGAAGGCCCTCCGTAGGGTTTTCCCCCGAACACGGTCTGTTGTTGGCTACGGTTGCCCGCATGTCGACCACCGTGTGCGTGGTGCTCTCCTCTCTGACCTTCGTTCTCGGCTATGCGGTCGCCCGGCTGTCGCGCAGACGTCCGGAGCCGCCCGAGCCGTCTGAGCCTCCCGCGGGCGACTGGAAGGACGAGGCGACGTTCACCGCGCTGCACATCGCCGCGCTGGCGGCCCCCTCGCTGCGCGCCGGACTGAACCGCGACTCGGCCCGCAAGGCCGTACGCCATCTGCACGCCCTGCTCGGCACGTACGCCGTCGCGATCACCTCGACCGAGGCGGCGCTGGCCTGGGACGGGCCGTGCACCGACGAGGTGCTCACCTACGCCCGGACCGTGCTGGCATCGGGGCGGGCACAGGTGTTCGCCGGCGAGCCGTACGGCGCGGTCGTCGTGCCGCTGCTCGTCGAGGGCAAGCTCGCCGGCACGCTGGCGGCCTTCGACCAGGAGGTGAGCGCCGCGCTGGTGCGGACCGTCACCGAGGTCGGCCGGTGGGTGTCGGGCCAACTGGAGCTGGCCGAGCTCGACACCTCGCGGCGGCGCGCGCTGGAGGCGGAGATGCGGGCCCTGCGCGCGCAGATCTCGCCGCACTTCATCTACAACGCGCTGACCACGATCGCCTCCTTCGTCCGCACCGATCCGGCGCGGGCCCGGGAACTGCTGCTGGACTTCGCGGACTTCGCCCGATACGCGCTGTGCCGGGCGCACGACTTCACCACCCTGGCCGACGAGCTGACCTGCGTCGACCGCTACCTGCTGCTGGAGCGGGCGCGCTTCGGCGACCGGCTGCGCTTCAGCGTGCAGGTGGCGCCCGAGGTGCTGCCGGTGCCCGTGCCGTTCCTGTGCCTGCAACCGCTGGTGGAGAACGCGATCAAGCACGGCATGGGCAGCCGCGGCGGCATCGGCGAGGTACGGGTCGTGGCCCGCGACGCCGGGCCGGAGGCGCACATCACGGTCGAGGACGACGGCACCGGCATGGATCCCGAGCACGCCAGGAGGGTGCTCGACGACGACCCGAAGCGCGAGGGCAACGGCATCGGCCTGGCCAACGTGGACGTGCGGATGCGCCAGATCTACGGCGACGGCTACGGGCTGGTGGTGGAGACGGCGCTGGGCTCGGGCACCACGGTGCGGCTCCGGGTGCCCAAGACACGCCTTAGCCCTCTGTAGTCAATTATTCGCGCTGCGTTCGCAAGTCGCTTGTGACCTCAGCGTTATTAAGGCAGCGTTGGGGTCATGCTGCGTGTGCTGGCCGTCGACGATGAGGTGCCCGCCCTGGAAGAGCTGGCGTACCTGCTCCGCAAGGACTCCAGGGTGGAGCGGGTCACGACCGCGAGCGACGGTGTCGCCGCCTTGCAGGGGATGGTGCAGATGATCGGGACCGGCGAGCGGCTCGACGGGGTGTTCCTCGACATCAGGATGCCGGGCATCGACGGGCTCGATCTGGCCAGGCTCGTCGGCGGCTTCCCCAGCCCGCCCAGGCTGGTGTTCGTCACGGCGCACGAGGAGTGCGCGGTGCGGGCGTTCGAGCTGGAAGCCGTCGACTATCTGCTGAAACCGGTCCGGGCCGAACGGCTGGCCGAGGCGGTGCGCCGGCTGGAGGTGGCCGTCTCGCCGCCCCCCGAGCCGGGCCTCGACGATGTGATCCCGGTTGAGCTGAGCGGGATCACCCGGTTCATACCGCAGCAGGCGGTCTGGTTCGCCGAGGCCAAGGGCGACTACGTGCGCCTCCATACGGTGGACGGCAGCTACCTCGTACGCATGTCCCTGGCGGCGCTGGAACGGCGCTGGGCGGACGCCGGGTTCATCAGGGTGCACAGGAGCACTCTCGTCTCTGCCAGGCACGTGAGCGAGCTCAGATTCGAGGGCGGCAGGGTGATGCTGACCGTCGGCACCGAGACGCTCCAGGTGAGCAGGCGGCACAGCCGCCAGGTGCGCGAGCAACTGGTCCGCCAGCACCGCGGCGCCATCTCCTGACCGTCCCGCCGTCCGTCTTCCCGCCCGTCTTCATGGGCGGGGGTGGGCGTGAACGCGGGGAGTGTGAACGGCCCCCCGCGCCGTTCGCGGCGCAGGGGTGTTTCTTCGTGCTGGGCGCGAGTTCCCTGGTCAACCGGGTTGAATGTCTCGGTGGTGGTCCGGACTGCCCTCGTGCCCGAGTGCGCGGGGCTCCGGAATCGACCGCTCGTCGTGTCGGATCGGCCGTTCATCGTAGCTCTACGCTCCGTATGGCGATGACTACATACCGTTCGACGAGCTGTCCGTAAACTGGGGTTCGCCCGCAAGATCGCGACCGTAGTGTTTGCGCATCAGAAGCCACCCGGCGCATCGGGGGGACGAGCCGCAAGGCTCACTGCTTTGGTCTGATGCGTCGGATCCATCGGTGACCGCACTGGTCACCACGGCTGTCGGGCCCTCTACCGGGGGGCAGGGCCCGCCTGCCGAGCACGTGTGGGACGCCCGCTGTGGCCGCGGAGGGACCGCGATCCGGCCTGACGGGGGCGGCCGGATCGCGAGAGCGGGCGTCCCTACACGTGCACGAAGAAATACCACCCAGACGGCCAACAGCGCGCACGTCACGGCGCCCAGCCCCGTAAACCGCAGGAGCGTGCCCCTGGACGGGGCCCGGCCACGTATGGCGGGTGGGGCTCACCGGGCCGGCCGTAAAACAAAATGACTAACTGTCGCGGAGCTTCATGAGGGTTGCGATGTCCTCGCGGTGTTTGTCAGCTTTGCCCGGGGTCTCGATGCAGATCGGGACGCCCGCCACGGCCGGGTGGCGCATGAGGTCGGCGAACGGCTGGGCGCCGATCTGCCCGGCGCCGATGTTCTCGTGGCGGTCCTTCTTCGAGCCGCACGCGTCCTTGGAGTCGTTGGCGTGGATCAGCTTCAGCCGCCCCGGCGCGATCGCGTGCAGCGCGTCGAACGTCTCCATGACCCCGCCCTCCGCGACCAGGTCGTGCCCGGCCGAGAACGCGTGGCACGTGTCGAGGCAGATGCCGGCCCGCGGGTGCCAGTCGAGCGTCGCCAGGTAGGGCTCCAGGTCCTGCACCGTGGCGCAGAGCATCGCCCCCTGGCCCGCCATCGGCTCCAGCAGCAGGTCGGGGCCGTCGTCGGGGATCTCGTCGAGCAGTGGCAGCAGATGCTCGCGCAACTGGCGCAGCGCGTCGTCGCGCGGCTGTGTCACCGCCGAGCCCGTGTGCACCACGACCCCCTTGGCGCCGATCTCGGCGCCGCGTCGCAGCGTGTAGCGGACGAGCTCCACCGAACCGGCCAGCGTCTCGGGGTTGGGCGAGCCGAAGTTGGCCAGGTAAGGGACGTGAACGAAGGTGTCGACACCCGACTCGGCCAGCGCGGCGTCCTGGTCGGGCTTGCCCGCCGTGAGCGCCCAGGCGCGGGGATTGGTGACGAACACCTGGATCATCTCGGCGCCGATCTCGGCCATGTACGCCAGACCGCCCGTCGCCAGGCCGCCGGCGACGGAGACGTGTCCGCCGATGAGAGAGGTTGGGGTCATGATGCCTACCAGTTTAGGTGGGTCGCGCGGCGTGCCAGGCCGGGCCGGGAGTATGCCAAGAAGTTGGAGCATGACACGAAAAGTCATAGCCAATCGCTGGGCCGCTTCAGAGTTCTTGCGGATGGACCGGGCACCACGCGGGTGTGTGTACTGCTGATATGCCCAAGACGCTCACCGGCCTGGCCGAGTTCAACGCCCGGGACGACATCGCGGCGGAGCTGCTCGCCTGCTGCGCCTCCCGTGCCTTCGCCAGGTCCGTCACGGCCCAGCGCCCCTACCGCGACCCGGCTCAGCTCACCGCCGCCGCCGACGCGGCCGTGCGCGGCCTGGCCTGGCCCGACGTCCTCGAAGCGCTCAGCGCGCACCCCAGGATCGGGGAGCGCGCCGCCAGTGCCTGGTCCAGGCAGGAGCAGTCGGGGGTGGAGGACGACACGCGCGCCGAACTGGCCGAGGGCAACCGGGCGTACGAGGACCGTTTCGGCCACGTCTACCTGATCTGCGCCACCGGCCTGACGGGCGCCGAGATGCTCGCCCGGCTGCGCGAACGCCTCTGTCACGACGAGGAGACCGAACGCGAGACCGTCCGCGACGAACTGGCCAAGATCACCAAGCTGCGGCTGGTCAAGCTGCTGGAGGGGTCCTGATGAGCTTCTCGACCCACGTCCTGAACGCCGTCACCGGCCGCCCCGCCGAAGGAGTCGCCGTACGTCTGGAGCACGCGGGCGAGGTCGTGGCCGACGGCCGCACCGACGCCGACGGCCGGATCAAGGGCTGGACCCCCGGCCCCGGCGTCAACCGCGTGGTCTTCGACACCGGCGCCTACCTGGCCGACACCTTCTACCCCGAGGTCGTCATCACCTTCACCGTGACGGACCCGGCCGCGCACTATCACGTGCCGCTGCTGCTCAGCCCGTTCGCATACTCCACCTACCGAGGGAGCTAAACGTGCCCGACGTCATCCTGGGCCCCAACCGCTACGGCAAGGCGGAGACCAGGCTCGTCCGCGTCGTCCGGGAGGGCGAGGTTCACCACCTCAAGGACGTCAACGTCAGCTCCTCGCTCTCCGGCGACATGGAGGCCGTCCACCTGACCGGCGACAACGCCACCGTCCTGCCGACCGACTCGCAGAAGAACACCGTCTACGCCTTCGCCAAGAAGCACGGCGTCGACCAGATCGAGGACTTCGCGCTGCTGCTGGCCCGCCACTTCGTCGAGTCGCAGCCGCCGATCCACCACGCCAGGGTGGAGATCGAGGAGTACGCCTGGGAGCGGATCTCCGGCGACCGGCCGCACTCCTTCGCCCGCAAAGGCGGCGAGGTGCGCACCTGCGTCGTCCACCACGACCGGGACGGCCGCACCACCGTGGTCTCCGGCCTGAAGGACCTGGTCGTGCTCAACTCGACGGCCTCGGAGTTCCACGGCTACATCCAGGACGAGTACACCACGCTCCCGCCGACCACCGACCGCGTCCTCGCCACCGCCGTCGCCGCCCGCTGGCGCCACACCGCCGAAGGGTCCGCGTACGGCAAGTCCTACGAGGAGGTACGGCGCTGCCTGCTGGAGGCGTTCGCCGACACCCACAGCCTGTCGCTGCAGCAGACGCTGTACGCGATGGGAAAACGGGTACTTGACACCCGTGGCGAGGTCTGCGAGATCAGGTTCGCGATGCCGAACAAGCACCACTTCCTGGTGGACCTGTCGCCGTTCGGCCTGGACAACGACAACGAGGTCTACTTCGCGGCCGACCGCCCCTATGGCCTGATCGAGGGCGGCGTACTCCGCGAGGACGCCCCCGACGCCGCATTCGCCTGGGAGTAGAGCGATGGAATTCTTGCGCCCCACGACATGGGACGAGGCGCTGGCCGCCAAGGCGGACCAGCCCGAGGCGGTGCCCATCCAGGGCGGCACCGACGTGATGGTGGAGATCAACTTCGACGTGCGCCGGCCGGTGGCGTTGCTGGACCTGACCCGGGTGGCCGAGCTCCAGGCCTGGTCCCTGGAGGACGGCCGCTACCGGGTGGGGGCCGCCGTGCCGTACACCACGATCATCGAGGAACTCGGCGGCCCGCTGCCGGGCCTGGCGCAGGCGTCGCGGACGGTCGGCTCGCCGCAGATCCGCAACCGCGGCTCGGTCGGCGGGAACCTCGGCGCGGCCTCGCCCGCCGGTGACAGCCACCCGCCGCTGCTCGCCGCCGGAGCGGTGATCGAGGTGGAGTCGCGTGACCGCGGTGTCAGGATGATCCCCGCGCACGAGTTCTACCTGGGCGTCAAGCGGTCCGCGCTGGAGCCGGACGAGCTGATCAGGGCCGTCCACCTCGAACCCGCCGCGGGACCCCAGTACTTCTCCAAGGTCGGCACCCGCAACGCCATGGTCATAGCGGTGTGCTCGTTCGCGGTGGCGCTGCATCCCGGCGAGGGCCGGGTCGGCACCGGCCTCGGTTCGGCCGCGCCCACGCCGCGCAGGGCGCTCGCGGCCGAGGAGTTCCTGCGCCGCGAACTCGACTGGGGCGCCAGGCTCGACCCCGCCGTGCTGGAGCGGTTCGGCGAGCTGTGCGCCCAGGCCGCCTCGCCGATCGACGACGTGCGCGGCACCGCCGCCTACCGCAGGCACGCCATCGGCGTGATGGCCCGCCGCACGTTGACCTGGGCCTGGAACGACTACCGAGGAAAGAGGGCCGCCTGATGCGCGTCACCTTCACCGTCAACGGCCGCGAGGAGTGCGCCGACGACGTGTGGGAGGGCGAGAGCCTCCTGTACGTGCTGCGCGAGCGGGTCGGCCTGCCCGGCTCCAAGAACGCCTGTGAACAGGGCGAATGCGGATCGTGCACGGTCTATCTCGACGGCACTCCGGTCTGCGCCTGCCTGGTCGCCGCCGGTCAGGCCGAGGGCCGCCAGGTACGCACCGTCGAGGGCCTGGCCGACGGCGACCGGCTCGACCCGGTGCAGGAGGCGTTCGTCGAGAGCGGCGCCGTGCAGTGCGGCTTCTGCACGCCCGGCCTGATCGTGCAGACGCACGACCTGCTCGAGCGCGTCGACCGGCCGTCCGACGCGGAGATCCGCGAGGCCCTCGCGGGCAACCTGTGCCGCTGCACCGGCTACGAGAAGATCTTGGACGCGGTACGGCTGGCGGCCGACCGAAAGGCGGCGACCAGGTGACACCTCCAACGCAGCCCGGCCCTGAGCAGTCGGTGCAGATCGACAACGTCTACATCGCGCCCGTCGCAGGGCCCGAGATCCGAGCCGGATATATCCGGATCGAGGGTGATCGGATCACCGGCGTCGGCCCGATGGCCGAGGCGCCCGCCACTCCGGCGGCCACCCGGATCGACGGCACCGGCTGCCTGGCCACGCCCGGCCTGGTGAACACCCACCACCACCTCTACCAGTGGGCCTCGCAGGGCCTGGCCCAGGACGCGACGCTGTTCGAGTGGCTGACGGCTCTCTACCCGGTGTGGGCCGCCATGGACGCCGAGGTCGTCAGGGGCGCCGCGAGCGCGGGACTCGGCCACCTGGCCCTGTCCGGCTGCACCACCTCCAGCGACCACCACTACGTCTTCCCGAAGGGTCGCGGCGACCTGTTCGCCGCCGAGATCGAGGCGGCGCGCGAGCTGGGCATCCGCTTCCACCCGGCACGCGGCTCCATGGACCGGGGCGAGTCGCAGGGCGGTCTGCCCCCGGACGTCGTCGTCGAGCAGCTCGACGAGATCCTGGCCGCCACCGCCGAGGCCGTCGACACCTACCACGACCCGTCGTTCTCCTCGAAGCTGCGGATCGCGGTGGCGCCCTGCTCGCCGTTCTCGGTCAGCGGCGAGCTGATGACCGAGGCCGCCGCCCTCGCCCGGGACCGGGGAGTACGCCTGCACACCCACCTGGCCGAGACGCTGGACGAGGAGGAGCACTGCCGCGAGCAGTTCGGCATGCGGCCCGTCGAGTACATGGAGAAGCTCGGCTGGCTCGGCCCCGACGTGTGGTTCGCGCACGCCGTGCACCTCAGCGACTCCGACATCGGCAAGTTCGCCGCCACCGGCACCGGCTCCGCGCACTGCCCCTCGTCGAACGGGCGGCTCGGCGCCGGAATCGCCCGGGTGTCGGAGATGCTGCGCCGCGGCGCGAACGTCGGCCTCGGCGTCGACGGCAGCGCCTCCTCGGAGCTGACCACACTGTCCGGCGAAATGCGCCAGGCCCTGCTGTTCCAGCGCGCCGTGCACGGCCCCGGCGCGCTGACGGCCAGGCAGGCGCTCGAACTGGCCACACTCGGCGGAGCACGCAACCTCGGCCGCCAGGACGAACTGGGCACGCTCGAAGCCGGCAAACTCGCGGACATCGCGCTGTGGCGGCTGGACGAACCGTTCGCCGCGGCGGTGACCGACCCGGTCTGCCGCCTGGTCTTCGCCACCCGGCAACCGCCGCTGGCCCGCCTGCTGATCGGCGGCGAGACGGTCGTCGAGGACGACGAGCTCCGGACCGTCGCCCACGACGCCGCCGGCCGCGCGGGCGCGGAGGCCCACCGCCGCCTGACCCGGCTGGCCGAGGAACGCGGCATCACCGCCGCAAAGGAGGTCCACGCGTAACGACGACCAGGTCCTGCGCCTGAAGCGGCCGGGATCAAGCCGAGAGTTCGCGTTCCAGCGGGGTGCGGAAGCGGGGAGTGACCTTGACACCGGCCAGCCATGAGGCCAGGCCCATCACCTCGGTCTCGATCGAGGACCTGGCGTCCGCGCCCACGTCCGACAGCAGGCGCCAGACGATCTCGCCGTCGCCACGCTGTGCCCAGCCGCCCACCACCTCGCCGTCCCACCACACGGTCGGCCCCACGTTGCCGCTGCGGTCGAACAGCTCGGACCGGTGCGCCTGCGGCAGATACCAATCACGTCCCTGCCAGCCCATCGGGGTCGGGTCCAGCGCCGGCAGCAGGGCGGCCCATGGAGGCGGCGCCGGGACGGGATCGAGGTCGTCGGGCAGGACGTACCCGACGCCCTCGTCCAGCTCCACCGTCACCGCACCGATCGAGCCCAGCGCCCGGCGCACGTCTCCGAGCGTCCAACCGGTCCACCACTTCACGTCGCCCTCCGTACCGGGCCCGAACGCCGCCAGCCACCGCCGTACCAGCTCCGCCTGCGCCTCCTGCACCGTGAGCTCGGCCATCTCCGGCGCCACACCCCACCGGACCTGCCCGCTGATCCACGTGCCCGACGGGCGGCCACGACGTACCAGCCGGCCTTCCATCGCCATCAGCCCGAGCAGCCGGGTGGAGACGCCCTGCGTAGCCTCGTACGGTTTGCCCACCGCCACCCTCACCTGCTGGCGCAGCCGTGGTTCCAGTGCCCCCAGTTCGGCCGCCGTGGCCTCGCCCGACTCCGCCAGCAGGCGCAGCACCGACGCCTCGACCTCGCCGACCCACGCCTCGTCCCAGCCGCCGCCCTCGGCCAGGAACCTCAGCAGCTTCTTGCGCTCCTGCTTGGCGACCGCCAGCGCCGAGGAGTGGTGGACGACCGGCACCAGCTCCACCGGCACCGCGAACACCGTGCGCCGCATCCCGGTCATCCGCACCAGCGTCCGGTCCTCGTACAGGGCACGCTCGACCGGCTCCGGGCCCGGCGACTCCAGCCGCGCGCCCGCGGACAGGAACACCGTCGCCGGGTCCGTACCGTGCAGCGCCACCACGGACGCCGCCGCCTCCGCCACGCTCGCGGTCCGCCGCGCGAGCCGATGCCGCACGCCCAGCCTGGCGCGCCGCTGCGCCACCGAGATCCGCACGCCGTCCCCTCTCAACACGTATAGGGCGGAGCCTAGACGACTGAGCCCGACGCCAGTTCGAGTCGCCGCCTGCCGGGATGTGATGATGAATCGTCGCGCCTCCCGGGAGGCGCGACCGTTCGCCGTTCGTCACCGTGTGGGAGTCCTTAGTGGTTGAGCATGTGCTCGTTGCCCCCGACAAGTTCAAGGGGTCGCTGACCGCCGCCGAGGTGGCGGCCCACGTGTCGGCGGGGCTCGGCGTCCCGGCGATCGAGCTGCCCGTCGCCGACGGGGGCGACGGCACCGTGGACGCCGTCGTGGCCTGCGGCTTCACCCGGGTCTCCCGCCAGGTCACCGGGCCGACGGGCGAGCCGGTCCAGGCCTCGTACGCGCGGCGCGACGACACGGCCGTCGTCGAGCTGGCTGAGGCGTCCGGGCTGCGCCGCCTGCCCGGCGACCACGAGCCGCTCACCGCCACGAGCTACGGCACCGGCGAGCTCGTCGCCGACGCGATCCGCCAGGGCGCCAAGCGCGTCGTCCTGGGCCTGGGCGGCAGCGCCTGCACCGACGGGGGCGCGGGCCTGGCGCAGGCGCTCGGCGCGCGCTTCCTCGACGCTCAGGGCGACGAGCTGGAGTACGGCGGAGCGGCCCTGAGCAGGCTCGACCGCATCGACATCACCGGCTTCACGGATATGTCGGGCGTCGAGGTGGTGGTGGCCAGCGACGTCGACAACCCGCTCCTCGGCCCGCACGGCGCCGCGGCGGTTTACGGTCCCCAGAAGGGCGCGACCCTGGAGGACGTGCCGGTCCTGGAGCGCGCGCTCGCCCGCCTGGCCGCCGTCGCCACGCGTACGCACGGTCTCGCGGGCGCCGTCGAGCACGACGACGTGCCCCGCCCGATGGGCGTCGCCGGGGCGCCCGGCGCGGGAGCCGCGGGCGGCGTGGGGTTCGCCGCGCTGGCGTTCCTGCACGCCGAGGTGCGGCCGGGCATCGACTACCTGCTCGACCTGCTCGGGTTCGGGGAGCAGATCAAGGGTGCTCGTCTGGTGGTCACCGGTGAGGGTTCGCTGGACGAGCAGTCGCTGCGTGGCAAGGCCCCGATCGGCGTCGCCCAGGCGGCCGCCCGGGCAGGGGTGCCGGTGGTCGCCGTCTGCGGCCGCCGTACCCTGTCCGACGCCGAGC
Source organism: Nonomuraea sp. NEAU-A123 (assembly GCF_018603905.1). GTDB lineage: Bacteria > Actinomycetota > Actinomycetes > Streptosporangiales > Streptosporangiaceae > Nonomuraea. The sequence goes on along the minus strand of NZ_JAHFZZ010000007.1, from coordinate 342,672 downwards.
TCCAGGCGGCCGGCATCGAGGCCGCCTACGCGCTCACCGATCTGGAGCCCGACCCGGTCCGCTGCATGGCCGACGCCGGCGCGCTCCTCGAACGCCTGGCCGCCAAGCTCGCCGCCGACCGCCTGTGACCGGCCAGGACCTTTGACCAGGAAGGGGCGCACATGACCGGCTACGACCTCGTGGTCCGCTCGCGCAGGACCGTCACCTCCGACGGCGAGCGGGCCGCTTCGGTGGCCGTTCGCGACGGCCGGATCGTCGCGATCGGCGACTACGGCGACGCGCTCGGGGCGGCCGAGGACATCGACCTGCGCGACCTCGCGCTGCTGCCCGGCCTGGTCGACACCCACGTGCACGTCAACGAGCCGGGCCGCACCCATTGGGAAGGGTTCGCGTCGGCGACCAGGGCGGCCGCGGCGGGCGGGGTCACCACGATCGTGGACATGCCGCTCAACTCGCTCCCGCCCACCGTCACGGTGGACGCGCTCGACGCCAAGCTGCGCGCCGCCGCCGGGCAGTGCCACGTGGACGTCGGCTTCTGGGGCGGGGCGATCCCCGGCAACGTCAAGGACCTGCGTCCGCTGCACGACCGCGGTGTCTACGGCTTCAAGTGCTTCCTGTCGCCGTCGGGTGTGGACGAGTTCCCGCCGTTGAGTCCTTCGGAGGTACGGTCGGCGCTCGCGGAGCTCGCCGGGTTCGACGGCCTCATGGTCGTACACGCCGAAGACCCGGCGCTGCTCGCCGAGCCGGTGGGCCCGACGTACCGGGAGTTCGTGGACTCCCGGCCGGGCGCGGCCGAGCGCAGCGCGGTCGAGCAGGTGATCCGGCTGGCCAGGGAGACCGGCGCCAGGGTGCACATCCTGCACGTCTCCAGCGCCGACTGCCTGGAGCCGCTGGCCGCCGCCCAGGCCGAAGGGGTACGCGTCACGGCCGAGACCTGTCCCCACTACCTGACGCTGGCCGCCGAACAGGTGCCCGAAGGCGACACCGCCTACAAGTGCTGCCCGCCGATCCGCTCCGCCGCCAACCGCGACCGGCTCTGGGAGGGGCTGGCGAGCGGCGTGCTGAGCTGCGTCGTCTCCGACCACTCGCCCTCTCCGGCCGACCTCAAGGTGCCCTCGTTCGCGGCGGCCTGGGGCGGCATCGCCTCGCTCCAGCTCGGCCTGCCGGCCGTGTGGACCGAGGCGTCGCGTCGCGGTCATGGGCTGGCGGACGTGGTGCGCTGGATGTCCACCCAACCAGCGGCAATGGCCCATATTTCTGGAAAAGGCGCGATAAAGGTGGGCAATGACGCTGATCTGGTGGCTTTCGATCCCACCGGCGTCAACGCGGTCGACGCGGCCCGGCTGCACCACAAGAACCCGGTGACGCCGTACCACGGCCACCTCCTCAAGGGCGCCGTCCTCACCACCTGGCTCCGCGGCCGGCCCGCCGACGGCGTACCGCACGGAACCTTCCTGTTTGGAGAGCAGTAGATGCCCAGCTTCACCTCGCTGCCCGACCTCGCGCTCCGTACCCTCGGCGGGTCGGTCGTCGCCGCCAGCGACGAGTCGTTCGCCGAGAAGGAGAGCCTGATCCGGCCGGGACGGCCCGGCTTCCAGGCCGAGACGTTCGGCAACAAGGGCCAGGTCTACGACGGCTGGGAGACCCGCCGTCGCCGCGAGCCCGGCCACGACTGGGCGATCGTCCGGCTCGGCCTGCCGGGTGTCGTCCGCGGCGTGGTGATCGACACGGCCTGGTTCAAGGGCAACTACCCGCCCCACGCGTCGATCGAGGCGGTGGCCGTAGACGGTTACCCGTCGCCCGCCGAGCTCGCCGACGCCGCGTGGGTGGAGATCGTGCCCAGGAGCGACCTCAAAGGCGACGCCGAGCACGCTTTCGAGGTAACCGACGACTCCCGTTACACGCACGTCCGGCTGAACATGTACCCCGACGGCGGCATCGCGCGGCTGCGCGTGCACGGTGAGGTCCGGCCGGATCTGTCCCTGTATTACGGGCTCAGCCTCGACCTGGCCGCCCTGGCGAACGGGGGCCGGGTCGTCGCCTGCTCCAACGAGTTCTACTCGGCTCCCGACAACGTCCTGGCCCCCGGGCTGGCCCGCCACCAGGTGGAGGGCTGGGAGACCGCGCGGCGGCGCGAGGAGGGGAACGAGTGGCTGGTCATCCGGCTCGCCGCGCGGGGCCTCATCCGGCTCGCCGAGATCGACACCACGAATCTGCTGTTCAACGCGCCCGGATGGGTGTCACTGACCGGGTACGACGGTGACCGTGAGGTCGGGCTGCTGGCCAGGACGCGGTTGCAGCCCGACACCCCGCACCGGTTCCGTCTGGAGGGCGACGAGCCGGTCACGCGGGTGCGCGTCGACATCTACCCCGACGGAGGGCTGGCAAGGGTCCGGCTCCACGGCAACCTCGCCTGACCGGCAGGCGAGGTCACTGCCAGAGGACGACCACCGCGCCGGGCGGGCGCTCGCTGTTGCCCGCCGGGCGCTGGAACCGGACGACTCCATCGTTCGAGAGCTTGCGGACCTGCACCTTGAAGCCGAGCCCCCGTAACTCGTTCCGGGCGTCGTTGGTGTTCTTCCCCACCACCGACGGGACGAGCTGGAACTCCTGGTCGTCACGCGCCTCGTTGTCCCCCTTGAACCAGTCCCAGAAGTCGGTCTGGCACCGGGCCACCGTGATCATGGCCTGTGCGCCCTTGTCGACCTCGGACTTGGCCTTCGGCGCCTGCGCGATCACCGTGCACGGCTCGGCGTCGTCGTCGACCTCGTTGACCTGCACATTGAAGCCCTGGGTCTGGAGGTAGTTGGCCGCCTCGTCCTTGGGCATGCCACCGACGTCGGGCATCACCAGCCCCGCGCTGATGTAGATGTTGACCTTCGAGCCTTCCTTGACCTTCTCGCCCACCTCGGGGGAGGTGCGGATCACCTTGCCGCGCTCGACCTCCTGGTTGGCCAGCCGGCTGACGCGATTGACGTCGAGCCCGACCTTGGCGACCGCGGTGCGGGCCTCGGGCTCGGACATGCCCTCGACGTTGGGCACCAGCACCCGCTTCGGCCCCAGCGAGGGCACCAGCGTGAGGAAGTCGCCGCGCTTGAGCTCGACGTTCCATGCCGGGTCGGTGCGCAGCACGAGGCCCTCGCCGATCTTCTCGTCGTACTGGCCGGCGGCCGTCTTCACCTTGAAGCCACTGCCGGCGGCGAGCTTCTCGGCGACCGCCAGGTCCTTGCCGACCAGGTTGGGCACCGGTACGTATGTGGCCTGCGAGAAGTACCAGCCCGTCAGCGCCACCGCCACCACCATGACGACGGCGAGCGCGACCAGGAACCAGTTGGGCCGGAAACCGGCGCGCCGCGCGGGGACCTCCTCGCGCGGCTGGATCAACGTGTGGTTCGGCGCCGCCTGCGGCATCGAGTGCGGCGCGGTGCCGGTTCGGGAGCCCGGTGCCGAGTAGGGCATGGAGTGCGCCTGGGACGTCCTCGTGTGCGTCGGCGGCGTCGTCGTACGGGGCAGCATGCGGTGCGCGTCCACGGCCGCCACCAGCATCGCGGTCGCGTCGGCGGGACGGTCGTCGGGGGCGCGCGCCGTGGCGTGCCTCACCAGCGTGTCGATCAGCGGCGGCACCTCCGGCACCACCGACGACGGCGGCGGCACGGTGTCATGGACGTGGCGGTAGGCCACCGACATCGGCGTCTCGCCGTCGTAGGGCTGCTGGCCGGTCACCAGCTCGAACAGCATGATGCCCGCCGCGTAGACGTCGCTCCGCACGTCGGCACCGCCCGTCATGACCTGCTCGGGCGACATGTAGCCGATTGTGCCGATCATCACGCCGGTACGGGTCTGGTTGGTCGCCTCGATCGCCCGCGCCAGGCCGAAGTCCACCACCTTGACTCGGCCGTCGTCGGTGAGCAGCACGTTCTCGGGCTTGACGTCGCGGTGCACCATCCCGGCCTGATGGGCCGCGCCCAATGCCGCGAGCACCGGTATCATGATCTCCAGCGCCTCGCGGGCGGGGAGCCTGCCCCGGTCGCGCAGGGTGTCGCGGAGCGTCTTGCCGGGGACGTACTCCATCGACAGATAGACCACGTCGGTGTCGGTGCCTTGGTCGAAGACGTGCACCACGTTGGGGTGAGAGAGGCTGGCCACAGACTTGGCCTCGCCGATGAATCGCCGCACGAACGCCGGGTCCTCGGCGAGCGAGCGATGCATGACCTTCAGCGCGACCGTGCGGTCAAGCCGGACGTCGAGCGCCAGGTAGACGGTCGCCATACCACCCCGCGCGATCCGGGACTCGATGCGATAGCGCCCATCGAGCAGCCGGCCGACCAGGGGGTCCGCAGTCGTCGTGTCCACCCCGCTGAGTTTACGGGCGTTTTGCCACTGGCAAGGCCTGACCATCCGAAACCGATGCCGAGCCGTGCTCGTTTGAACGCGCCCATTTAGTACGCAACTGGACATAAGCCACCGACGTCCCGCTACCCCCACTCGGTCTGGGGGCCTGCGGTCTGTGGCCCCGGGCTACGGGCCTGTCGGGGAGGAGGCCTCCGCGTAGCGGCGGCGGGGGATGCGGCCCGCCTGGCGGGCGAGCCGGCCTGCCTGGACCGCCGCTCTCATGGCCGTCGCCATCAGGTCCGGCCGCTGTGCTCTGGTGACGGCCGTGGCCAGGAGTACGGCGTCGCAGCCCAGCTCCATGGCCAGGGCGGCGTCGCTGGCCGTACCGATGCCCGCGTCGAGGATCACCGGCACCGAGGCCGCCTCCACGATGAGCTCGATGTTGTGCGGGTTGCGGATGCCGAGGCCCGAGCCGATCGGCGCGCCGAGCGGCATCACCGCCGCACACCCGGCCAGCTCCAGGCGGCGCGCCAGCGCCGGATCGTCCCCGATGTACGGCAGCACCACGAACCCGTCGGCCACCAGCCGCTCCGCCGCGTCGAACGTCTCGATCGGATCCGGCAGCAGCGTCCGCTCGTCGGCGATGACCTCGAGCTTGACCCAGTTCGTGCCGAGCGCCTCCCTGGCCAGCCGGGCGGTCAGCACGGCCTCGCCGGCGGTGAAGCAGCCGGCGGTGTTGGGGAGGACCTTGATGCCGCGCTCGCGCAGTACGTCGAGCACCGAGCCGGGCGCACCGGGGTCGAGCCGCCGCATGGCGACGGTCGTCAGCTCGGTGCCGGACGCGACCAGCGCCTGGTCGAGCACCTCCAGCGATGGCGCGCCGCCGGTGCCCATGATGAGCCGGGAGGAGAACTTCTCCCCGGCGATCAGCAGATCATCCACCTTGCACCGCCGTCAGAACCTCCATGCGGTCGCTGTCGCCGAGCGCCGTCGTCTCCCAGGCACTCCGCGTCACCACCTCGTCGTTGACGGCCACGGCCACGCCGGTCGTGGCCGCCGTCAGAGTGAGTATGGCCTGCGCCACGGTGGTGCCGTCGGGCACCTCATGCGCGGCCCCGTTGATGGTCACATTCATGAAATATCCCGATACCTCAGCGGCGAGCACAGCTCTGCCATCTCGCCTTCCTCGCCCAGCAGAATGGCCGCCGTGAGAGGCGCCAGCAGCACCCCGCCCCGGTGATGCCCGGTGGCCAGCACCAGTCCCGGCGTACCGCTGGGCCCGATGAGCGGCACGTTGTCCGGCGTGCCCGGTCGCAACCCCGCCACCACGTCGGCCACCTCCAACTCGGTGACGCCCGGCACCAGCTCGCGGGCGTCCCGCAACAGCTCGTACAGCCCGCCCGCCGTCACCCTCGTGTCGAACCCCAGCTCCTCCTGCGTCGCCCCGACCACCAGCTCGCCATCACCCCTAGGCACCAGGTAGACGGACGCCCCGTGCACCGTCCCGCGCACGCACCTGCCAAGCAGCGGCTGGGGCGAACGCAGCCGCATGATCTGCCCCTTGACCGGCCGCACCGGCACATCGACCAGCCCAGCACTCCACGCCCCGGCCGCCAGGATGACCCGCTCACCCCGGATCTCGTCGGGTAGGTCCGCCTGGGTGATCTGGTCGCCCCGGGTTTCCTCGGGCACGTGCGTCTGGATGAGGCCGCCCGCCGCTACGGCGGGCTCACCGACCGGAGGTGCAGGTCGCACGGGGTCCTCGCCCGAGGGCCGGTGGGCGCGGGGCGTGCGTCGTGCCAGGTCCTGGTCCGGGGTGGGTGTCCGGTCCGGGGGTGCGAGGCGTACGCCTACGACCTGGTCGCCGTCGCGGAGCAGTTCGCTCACGCGAGCCCGTACGAGCGGGACGCCGAGGCGCTCGAGGGCAGCCAGGAGTGCGGTGGTGACGCGGCGGGGGTCCACCCACGCGTCACCCCGGGCCAGCAGGCCGCCACGGACGGAGGGCGCCAGCATGGGCTCCAGGCGGCGGCATTCGCGCCCAGTCAGCCGTTCGACCGGTAGCCCCAACTTCTCCATGAACGCGGCCAGCTCCCCGAGCGCCGCCAGATCGTCGGCCCCGAACGCCACAGCGAGCGTCCCATCGTCCCGGAAGTCCAGCCCGGCCCGCGCCGCGTCGCTGACCCCACTCACGGCCTCCTCAGATGCCCCTGGCCCGCTGCCCTCGGCCTCCGACCCGCCGGGCCCGCTGCCGTCAGCCTTCGACCCACCGGGCCCGTTGCCATCCGCGCCGGGTCTGTCGACGCGGGTGACGGTGGCGAGTTCCGTGTAGGCCCCGCGGCCGGTGTCGGCGGCGACTCCTGTACCGGCCCCAAGTCCCGTACCAGCCCGAAGTCCCGTACCGACTCCACGGCCAATGTCGGCGGCGAGTCCCGTATCAGCCCCAAGGCCGGCGTCAGCGGCGAGTTCGGAGGCGAAGGACGGCCAGCGGCGCAGTCCGGCGAGGCCCAGCCGGAGCAGTGGCTGCTCCGTGTACGTGACCTCGCTCACCGGTGCCAGCATGCCTGCCGCCGCGTGCGAGGCCCCCGAGGCCGGAGCGGGGTCGACCACCGTGACCGGCCGTCCGGAGCGGGCCAGGCGCCAGGCGATGGACAGCCCGACGATCCCGCCGCCTACGACGATGTCCACATCCGCTCCCTTCGCCGGCATGATCCGGATCAGGTGTCTTGCGGTCGAAGGCCCGGTGCAGCCTTCCTCTCAGCCCGGTAAACGGCCGGACTCCCGCGCGTCTTACGACCCCAGCCTACGGCCTCGGCGCGACGATCCGGCACGGCCCCCGTTATGGTCTTGGACGTGAATCATGTCGTGGTGGCAGGCGCCGGTCTGGCCGGCGTACGTAGTGTCGAGGCGCTCCGCGCGAGAGGGTTCGACGGCAGGATCACCCTCATTGGGCAGGAACGGCACCGGCCGTACGACCGCCCGCCCCTGTCGAAGGCGGTCCTGACCGGCAGCAGTGACTCCAGCTTCGTCGACGCCGATCTCGCGGTGCTGGAGGTGGACTTCTGGCCGGGTGTCTCGGCCAAGTCGCTGCGCCCTGGCGTCGTCGATACCTCCGAGGGCGAGCTCGGTTTTGACGGTCTGGTCATCGCCACCGGAGCCGAGCCGATCACGCTGCCCGGCGACGGCCAGCAGCACGTGCTACGCACCCTGGACGACGCGCTGGAGCTGCGCGCCCGGCTCGTCAAGGGCGCCCGCGTGGTGATCATCGGCGCCGGCTGGATCGGCGCCGAGGTGGCCACCGCCGCCCGCCGGGCCGGCTGCGAGGTGACCGTGATCGAGGCCGGCCCGACCCCGCTCGCCCAGGCGGTCGGGCCCGAGATCGGCGCCCGCACCCAGGGCTGGTACGAGGGCATCGACCTGCGGCTCGACACCCTGGTCGGCTCCGTGGACGAGGGCGGCATCACGCTGGCCGACGGCGCTTTCATCGAGGCGCACGTCGTCGTCACCGGCGTCGGGGTGCGCCCGACCGTCGGCTGGCTGGCCGGCTCCGGCATCGACCTGGACAACGGCGTCGTCGCCGACGAGCACATGCGCACCTCCCTGCCGAACGTCGTGGCGGTGGGCGACTGCGCCGCCTGGTGGTCGCGCCGCTTCCAGACCCGGCTCAGGGTCGAGCACTGGGACGCCGCGCTCAACTCACCCGAGGTGGCCGCCGCCACGCTGCTGGGCGGGGACTCGGTTTACGACCCGGTGCCCTATTTCTGGTCCGAGCAGTTCGGCCACATGGTCCAGTACGCGGGCCACCACCCGGCCGGAGACCGCCTCCTCTACCGAGGCGAGCTCGAAGGCAAATGGTCGGCCTGCTGGCTCAATTCGGACGACACCCTGGCCGCGGTACTCGCCGTGGATCGGCCACGAGATCTCGTACAGGGCCGCAGAATCATCGAAGGCGGCCACCGCGTCGACGCCGAATGCCTGGTAGATCCCGACGTCTCCCTACGGGATTGTGTTGTTTGAGCAAGCACGGCATGTGGTAGTTGTGGTTTCGTGACGCTTTCTGTTGCGCAGATCGACCGGGAGACCGACCAACTCGTTGCCGAGTGGCTCACTCTCCCCGAAGTGGCCGCGCGCCTCGACCTCTCGCTGGGGCGGGCCAAGCAACTCCTCAAGGACCGCAAGCTGCTGGGTGTACGCCGGGGTGGTGGCGGGCCACAAGTGCCCGCGGTGTTCCTTGATGGAAAGGACGTGATGAAGGGCCTGCCTGGCACCCTCTCGGTGCTGCGGGACTCCGGTTACGACGATGTCGAGTCGCTCCGGTGGCTCTTCACCCCCGACGACTCCCTGCCTGGCTCGCCCGTCGACGCCATCAGGGCCGGTCGCCATACCGAGGTCAAGCGGCGTGCCCAAGCCCTCGCTTTCTGACGCCCGCCTCTACCTCTGCACAGACGGCCGCCGCGAACGCGGTGATCTGGCGGACTTCCTCGACGCGGTGCTGGCCGCCGGCGTGGACATCGTCCAGCTGCGGGAGAAGGGACTCGAGGCACGCGAAGAGCTCGCGCTCCTCGAGGTCTTCCGCGACGCCTGCGATCGGCACGGCAGGCTGCTGGCGGTCAACGACCGGGCCGACATCGCGTACGCCGCCCGGCCCGACGTGCTCCACCTGGGGCAGGACGATCTTCCGGTGAAGGTCGCGCGAGAGATACTCGGCGACGACATCTTCATCGGACGGTCCACCCACTCCACCGCCGAGGCGTCCGCCGCGGCCGTGGAGGAGGGCGTCGACTACTTCTGCTGCGGCCCCGTGTGGCCCACGCCGACCAAGCCGGGCCGCCACGCGCCGGGGCCGTCGCTGCTCCGGCACGCGGCGTCGCTCGGTGGCGGGCGGCCGTGGTTCGGGATCGGCGGGATCGACCTGGCCAACCTCGACCAGGTCCGGTCGTACGGGGTTGAACGGGTCGTGGTGGTACGCGCCATCACGGACGCCGACGACCCGGGCGCCGCGGCAGCGGAGTTCGCCAAACGCCTGGCCAACTGACGGGCGTGCGGTGCTTTGACCGTGTGGTGCTCCCGCGCGTCCGTTGCCCGTCGGGCATGTAGGGCTGTTCCTTGAGCGCGGTCGCTTTCGGCGCGAGCTTCGCGATAGGTCGGCGCTTCAGGTCATCCTGCCGGCGGTAGCAACGCGTGATCCGCCTGTCGCCTGGACCGCCGACCGCTTCCACAGCGAGCCCGCCACCACCACCTGCTCCTGACACCCTCGCATGAAGACGCCGCCGTCCGGGCTGGCGGCGCGCACGACGATCCGAGTCGTCGGTGGCCGGTGGAGCGGCGCCAGGCTCAGGGGGCGGTGGCGCGTATGAACGCCTCGGCGAATGTCCGCGCGACCGCTTCAACCGGGGGCAGGACGTTCCCCAACCCGTCTTGTAGTACAGGACGCAGCAGCATGTGCCCTGCCATGGGGCCGATCATGAGCTGGATGAGGAGCGGAAGGGGGAGGGGTCGTAGCCGGCCGGCTTGGATCTGTGTGGTCAGCAGGGTGCCGAGGCTGGCGAACATTCTGGGCAGGTTGGCCTTGAGCATCCGGGCGGCGGTGCCGTCGGGGCGGGTGAGCAGGTCGCCGAAGATGGCCGGCAGCACCCGTGGCTCGCGGGCGAACGCCTCCGCCAGCGCGGCGTAGACGGCGTGGACCATGTCCTCGATGCGTTCGGGGGGATCGGCGGCCAGCGCCTCCAGGTCGGGCACGGGGACGTACCGGTCGAACATGGTGGCGAGCAGGCCGTCGCGGCTGCCGAAGACCGCGTGCAGGCTGGTCGGCGAGCAGTGCGCGGCGGCCGCGACGGCCTCCATGGTGACCGCGCCGAGCCCGTCGCGGGCGATCAGTGTGGCCGCGGCCTCGATGGCCCGTTCCCGGACCGGCGGGCGCCCGCCGGGATCGATCCCGGCCTGCCGGACCGCCTCGTCCAGCCGGGCCCGTGATCCGCGGAGTCTTCTGATCAGAGTGCTGCGGGAGATGCCCGCGGCGGTGGCGATGGCGCTCAGCGGCACGTCGGCCACGTCTTTGCCGTGCTGCTCGGCGGCCGCCAGCGCGGCCGCCACGAGGTCTTGGTCCACGACGTGTCATGGTACCGCTTCCGGTGTGAACCTTATCTGTGTATCGTCTCCATCAGAGACTCATCCTCTGATGAATTAGGAGGTGCACGGATGATCAACGTGATCGGCGCGGGACTGCCGCGTACCGGGACCACGTCGCTGAAGGCGGCGTTAGAGCGGCTCGGCTTCGGCCCCTGTCACCACATGACCGTTCGTGACCCGCACGCCTGGTACGCCAGCCTCCGCGACACCGTCTTCGCGCTGCTGCACAACCCCGGCGCGGTGCCGCCCGAGTTCCACCCCGTGGTCACCGGCATGCGGCCGCTGCTGGAGCACATCTGGCGCGACACGTTCGGCACGACATTGGACGACGCGATGCCCGAGGAGCGCCACGCCGTGGAGGTGTTCCAGCGCCACACGGCCGAGGTCACCGACGCACTGCCCGCCGACCGGGTCCTGATCTACCAGAGCGGGCAGGACTGGCAGCCGCTCTGCGACTTCCTGGGCGTGCCCGTGCCGGACCAGCCGTACCCGCGCCTCAACGACCGGCAGTCCGCCCAGACCCGCCTGCGAGGGGTGGCGGACCGGTGAATCTCCGCATCCTGCTGACCCTCCACGGCCTGGTCACCTTGGCAGCGGGCGTGGTGCTCATCGCCGCGCCCGGCCTGGTTCCCGGCGCCGTCGGCATACGCATCCCCGAGGACGCCTATCTGGTGTGCTACCTGCTGGGAGCCGCCGAGCTGGCCGTGGCGTTCCTGTCGTTCGCGGGCAGAACCTTCCGCCAACCGGACGGGGTGCGCCTGGTCGCCTGGACCGTGATCGTGTTCCACGGTTGCACCGCCGCCGTCGAGGCCTACGCCTTCACCGGCGGCGTCCACGCCGCGATCTGGGCGAACGTGGCGCTGCGGCTGGCGGTCATCGCTCTGTTCACCCACTACGGCCTGCGCCAGAAGAGGCTGACATGACCACCGACAACACCGGAGTCCTGGTATGCGGCGGAGGCCCGGCCGGCGTGATGCTGGGCCTGCTGCTGGCCCGCGCGGGGATCGAGGTCACCGTACTGGAGAAGCACGGCGACTTCCTGCGCGACTTCAGGGGAGACACCGTGCATCCCGCCACCGTCCGCCTCATGGACGAGCTCGGACTCGGCGAGGGCTTCCGCGCTCTGCCGCAGAGCCGCCTGGGCAACCTGTCGCTGCCCGCCCCCGACGGGAGCCTGGTGACCCTGGGCGACTTCGAAGCGCTGCCCGCGCCCTACAACTACATCGCGATGGTGCCCCAATGGGACCTGCTCTCCTTCCTCGCCAAGGCGGCGGGTCAGGAGCCCGGGTTCTCCCTTCGCATGAACACCGAAGCGACCGAGCTGGTCAGAGACGGCGAAAAGATCGTCGGGGTCAGATATCGCACGTCGGACGGCCATGAAGGGGAGATTCACGCCGAGCTGACGGTGGGGTGCGACGGCAGGCACTCCACGCTGCGCCGGGAGGCGGGGCTGGTGCCCAAGGAGTTCCGGGTGCCGTTCGACGTCTGGTGGTTCCGCCTGCCTCGATCGATTCGCGACACGGAAGCGCCCGCCGGCGTGACGCCGGTCGCGCAAGGTGCCGAGGCCATGATCTCCCTCGCCCGTGACGACTACTACCAGGTGGCCTACTTCACCGCCAAGGGCTCCGACGCGCGGCTGCGGGCCGAGGGGATCCAACGGTTCCGCGAGCGCATCGCCCGCCTGCGTCCCGACTTCGCCGGCCCGGTGGAGCACCTGGCCGACATGGACGAGGTGTTCGTCCTCGATGTGCGGCTCAACCGGCTCAAGCGCTGGTATCTCGACGGGCTGCTGCTCATCGGCGACGCCGCGCACGCCATGTCCCCCGCCGGCGGGGTGGGCATCAACCTCGCCATCCAGGATGCCGTGGCCACCGCCACCATCCTGGCCGGCCCTCTGCGGCGGCACGCCGTCACCCTTGCCGACCTGGCGGCCGTGCAACGGCGCAGGTATCGCCCCACCGTGATCGTCCAGACCGGCCAGCGGATACTCCAGCGCGTCATGTTCGAGAAGCAGTTCGCGGGCAAGCGTTCCGGGCCGCCCCCGTTCCTGCTCTTCCTCACCCGCGCTTTCCCCAAGCTCCGGATGATTCCCGCCCGGTTCGTGGGCTTCGGCCCCCGCCCGGAACACGCCCCCGACTTCGCCCGCAGGACCGCCTAGGAGGAAGCCGCGTGTCGAGGTGTGGTCGCCGGGGCTCAGGTGGTGCGTGAGGTGGCGGCCACCGCCAGGCTTGACAGGGCCGCGCGGGCCTCCGGCGTGATGGGCGCCTTGCCGAGGAACGTCAGTGCCTCGCCGAGGTAGTCGCCGATCATGTCCTCACACGCCCGCAGCGCCCCGGTGCCCTCGATGATGCCCCGCAGCACCCTCACCCCGTGCTCGTCGAGCCCCGGGTCGCCGAGCAGGGCGCGCACGGTCTCGGCGTCGCCGGGCGAGGCCGCGGCCAGCGTCCTGGCGACCAGCATCGTCCGCTTGCCCTCGCGCAGGTCGTCGCCCGCCGGTTTACCGGTCTGCGCCGGGTCGCCGAACACGCCCAGGATGTCGTCGCGCAACTGGAACGCGATGCCGACGCGCCGGCCGTACTCCATACAGAGCTCGTCCATCCACGGCGCCAGCCCGCCGGCGGCGAGCACCAGGCCGAGGCGGAGCGGTTGTTCGACGGAGTATTTGCCGCTCTTGTAGAGGGCGACGCGCAGGGCGGACTCGAAGGTGTTCTCGCCGTGCGCCTGCTCCAGCAGGTCGAGGTATTGGCCGCACATCAGCTCGGTACGCATGTGGTCGTGCACCGGCTGCGCCGCCGCGAGCGACTCGGGCGGCAGGCCGCTGCTGCGCCACATCTCGCCGGACCAGATCAGCAGCAGGTTGCCCAGCAGGATCGCCGCGCCCTCGCCGAACTGCTCCGCCGAGCCGTGCCAGCCCGACTTCTCATGGATCGCCTCGAAGCGGCGGTGCGCGGACGGCATGCCTCTGCGCAGGTCGCTCTTGTCCATCACGTCGTCGTGCACCAGGGCGCTGGCCTGGAGGAGCTCCAGCGACGCGGCGGCGGTGAAGATCTCGGGCACGTCGGTGCCGCCCGCGCCACGCCAGCCCCAGTAGCAGAAGGCCGGGCGCAGCCGCTTGCCGCCGGACAGCAGGTCGTCGGCGGCCGAGCGGAGCGGTTCGAGTTCGGTGTCGCCGGGGGCGGGCAGCTGCCGTTCGACGAACTTCCGCAGCGCGGCGTCCACCTCGGTACGCAGTGCGTCCAGGCTCGCGGCGTCAGTGGTCATAGCACTGAGACTAGTGGCCGGGCAGCCAAGGCGGATCTCCAGGGACGGGGCATGTGGCGGTAGCCTGGTTCACATGGCGCTTGGTCGATCCTCCATCCTGCCCGATCGTGTCCCCACCGTCCGCGAGCTTCTCGCCTCCGGTGCACGGTCGTTCTCCTTCGAGTTCTTCCCGCCGAAGACCGACGAGGGGGAGCGGCAGCTGTGGCGGGCGATCAGGGAGCTGGAGTCGCTGCGGCCGACGTTCGTGTCCGTGACGTACGGCGCGGGGGGCTCCAGCCGTGACCGCACGGTGGACATCGTCGAACGGCTGGCCCACGACACCACGCTCACTCCTGTGGCGCATTTCACCGCCGTCAACCACTCGATCCGCGAGCTGCGCCACCTGATCGGCCGCTTCGCGGACGCGGGCGTGCGCAACATCCTCGCCGTGCGGGGCGACCCTCCGGGCGACCCGACGGGGGAGTGGGTCCAGCATCCCGAAGGCGTCCTCTACGCCGAGGAGCTCGTGCGGCTGATCCGGCAGGTGGGCGACTTCTGCGTGGGCGTGGCGGCGTTCCCGTACAAACACCCGCGCTCGCCGTCGATCGAGTCCGACACCGACTTCTTCGTCCGCAAGTGCCGGGCCGGGGCCGACTACGCGATCACCCAGATGTTCTTCCAGGCGGACGACTACCTGCGGCTGCGCGACCGGGTGGCGGCGCAGGGCTGCGACACGCCGATCATCCCGTGCATCATGCCAGTCACCCAGATGAGCACGATCGCCAGGTCGGAGCAGTTGTCGGGGGCGCCGTTCCCGGCGGAGCTGGCGGCCCGCTTCGAGGAGGTGGCCGACGACCCGGCGGCCGTGCGGCGGCTGGGGATCGATCACGGGGTGGAGCTCTGCCAGCGGCTGCTCAATGAGGGCGCGCCGGGCATCCACTTCATCACCTTCAACCGGTCGAGCGCGACGCGAGAGGTGTTCGAGCGGCTGTCCGTGGTGGAGGCGCTGTCCGCGTGACGCCGGCTTTCCCATGAAAAGCAGTTTTCTGTACGGCTAAGCCCGGTGGGCCCCAACCGCCGACCGGGGCTGGGGCCTGTCCAGGGGAACGGTTACGAGGTTCCCCGGCCGGCCGCCGTGACGTGCGCCTTGTTGACCGTCTAAGTGGTCTGCGCGCTGCCCCGGTCGTTCCAGGGGATCAGTCGATCCGCTGGCAGATTTCCACCGGCAGCTGAGGAGACCACGTCTTGGTGGCCTCGTCGTACGCGCGAGCGTAGCCGTTCTTGAACCCGGAGCAGGGAGCGGCGATCGTCGTCTCCACATAGATGGCCCCGCCGGGGGTGATGGGGTGCGGCCGAGCGATCTCCCACTTGGCGAACGCCACCCGGCCGGTGGTGAACTTGACGGCCAGGTAGACACGGCGGTTGACGGTGAAATTGCCGCCGGCGACCTTGAGATGGCCGTTGAAGGTGTAAGTGAACAGGAAGGGCTGGGCCTGCCGGAGACCGTCGAAGGTCGCGCTGGTGATGCCCGCGGTGGATGTGGTCGACGCGTTCGCGGCGGCGCCGAGGGCTGGGACGCCCAGGGCGAGAAGGCCGGCGGTGGCGGTGACTCCGAGCAGGCTGCGGATGGTGCGGTTCATCGGGATCTCCTAGGTGATGGCGTGAACCGTGCGGGCCCGTTGAGGGGCTTGCATCACCATTGATAGGCGGGCCGCCTGTAATGCGCTTTCAGCCGGCTGACGTCCGCATGCAGACCGCTGGAGTTTGTCTAAATTCGGCCACGCAGGCATGACGGTTGCCGGGCCTGGCGATCGACCCGGCAACAGCCACGACTGTTCTTGGCCGGTCGGCCTGATCATGGATCAGGTCAGAGGGAGACGGCTGCCCAAGATCGCGTACTGCTCGTAACCGCCAGGAAACAGGAACGGGCTCAGCAGATCGGTGAAGCCCATGCTGGCGTACAGGTGGCGGGCCATGGTGGGACGGTCGTGCGTGGACAGGACCGCCGAACGCTCGGGGCGGCCCGCGCACAGCGTGGTGATCATGGCCCGGCCGATGCCCTTGCCCTGGTAGTCGGGGTGCATGTGGATCTCGGCCAGTTCGAACGCGTTGCCCAGCCAGGCTTCGGCGGCCTCCCTGCCCGCGCGGCTCTCCAGCGCGCGGAACACGACGTCGTGCCACCACTGGCCCGGGGCGCCCCGGAAGCCGTAGGCGAAGCCGACGATCTTCGGGCCGGTCGCGCCGCCGGGGTGTCGCGTTCCAGCGGCGCCCCGCGCTGCGTCCATCCCGCTGTTCGGTGGGGTGTCCGGCGTCGAGGCGGTGAACCACCGCCTGCGTTCGCTCAGCGTCGGAACCTCGCCCGGAACCTCGGCGAAGGCCGAAGGCGCGTCCGGAGTCTCCGGGCCCCCACGCAACTCAGCGAAGTAGCACTGGAAATAGGGATATGTGCCGTGATTTCGCATGATGGCCTTGCGGCCGGTGATCTGGTCCGTGGGCGGGCGCATGGCGGCGATATAGATGTCGATCACCGTGTCCAGGCGTTCGGTGAACTCCGCCTGACCCGCCCCGCGAAACTCGATCACGCGTCGCACACTACTCGACGTCGACGGCGGTACCACCGGTGATCCGCACCAGCTCATCGAATGTGGTGGGAAAGACAGTGAGCGGGTGCCCGCCCGCCGCCCATACGACCTCGTGCTTGTCCAGCCAGTTGTCCACCAGGGTCCGCACCGGGGCCGGATGCCCCACGGGCGCGACGCCGCCGATCGGCTGGCCCGTCGCCGCCCTGACGAACTCCGGCGTCGCCCGCCGTACTTTATGAACCCCCGCCGTGCGGGCGATCAACTCGACGTCGACGCGGTGCGCACCGCTGGTCAGCACGAGGAGCGGCGCGCCGTCCGCGTCGAAGATGAGGCTGTTGGCGATGGCGCCGACCTCGCAGCCGACCTGCGCGGCGGCGGTGGCCGCAGTGGGCGCTTTTTCCGGCAAGACGATGATCTCTCCCTTGGCGCCCAGCGCGCGGAGGGCGGTTTCCACCAGAACGGCGTTAGCCGGCAACTTCTCAGACATGGGCACACTCTAAACAGATTGACCATTGCATTACCTGGACATGGTGGTGGTGTAGGGTCCTTTGATTCGAATGTTCATGGTATGAGAGGTGGTACGGGGTGGGGGACCGACGGCTACCCGGCGTGGCTGCTCTCTTGACGGTTGGTGCAGTACTCCTGACGGGGTGCGGCACGTCCGCGACCCAGGTGCGGCTGGCCGCCGCGCCCGCCATCACTTCCATCACGACAACACCGACCGCGGCCTCGCCCAGTGCGACGCCTCCCGCGGGCGCCGCAGCGGGACCGAGCGCGGTCGCCGCGCCGAAGAAACAGCTCAAGCTGGGTGCCAAGGGCGAAGCGGTCATGTGGCTGCAGAACCGGCTCAGAGAGCTCGGTTACCGTCCGGGCAAGGCAGACGGCCGGTACGGCGGATCGACGCTGACGGCCGTATGGGCGTTCCAGAAGGTCAACGGCATCAGGCCGACCAGCACGATCGCCAAGCGCACATGGACCGCGCTGGAGAACCCCAGGACCCCCAAGGTCCTGGTCAAGAACGGCCGGCCGACCCGCGCCGAGGTCAACCTGACCAAGCAGATCATGGTCCTGTACGTCGGCGGCCAGGTGAAGCTGATCACCCACATCTCGTCCGGCAGCGGCGTCCCCTACTGCGAGACGGCGACGTGGCAGGGCAAGACCCAGCGCTTCTGCGGCTCGGCCAGCACGCCCACGGGCGACTTCAAGACGACGTGGCGCGCGAAGGGCTGGCACCGGTCGTACCTGGGCCAGCTGTACAACCCGATCTTCTTCAACGGCGGCATCGCGTTCCACGGTGCGCTGTCGGTGCCGCTGTACCCGGCGTCTCACGGGTGCGTACGGATGCCGATGAACGTGGCGGTCGAGCTGCCCGGACTGCTCGGCAAGGGCGTACCGGTGCACGTGCGACGCTAGCTTTCGCCGGCAACAGGCCCGCGAGCTTCGGGAAGTTCTCGTCCCGGAGTTCGCGGGCCTTTCGGCATCCTGGGCGCTGCAGATGATCGTTCGACAACTCTCGAAAAGCGCCGTCACGGAGCGTGGTCTCACTTACCGTGTGCGTATCGACGGGCCGCTTCGAGAGGAGTCGATCGCTGATGAGCAACCCCCACCCAGATCCCGTGGGGACGTCCCATAGCGGGATGATCATAAGCACCCTAGAACTTGAGCTGACCGGCAGGTGCGCCCTTCAATGCGTCCACTGCTACGCCGATTCGGGTCCCGCGGGGACACCTGGCACGATGATCAACGACGATTGGATTTCGGTCATTGATCAGGGTGTCGCGCTTGGCATTCCCCAGATTCAGTTCAACGATCCCGGCAGCCCGTAGCCTCACTAACATGTGCAATCCCGAGTGCAAACCGGGCACAGGAGACGGATCAGACTGCGCACCCGCGGAGACCGAGGTATGTGATCCTTCGTACTGCGATCCCGACTCCTGAGGACTCCATCAGTGACCTGGCACGAACACGCCGCTCGGCTCGCCGCCAGCGTGACTTCGCGTGGGTCACGGTGGCGCGAGCCCGTCACGACCACTCCCCGCCACCTGTTCGTTCCCCGGTGGTGGGATACCCCAACTGGCGCCTCGTTCGGCACGTGGCAACTACGCGACGGGCTTGCTGACGAGCAGGAGTGGCTGGCGACGGGCTACCGTGACGAGAGTCTGATCACGCAGGTGGCGGGCGTGCACGCCGATCATGCCACCCCCGGACAGGTCCTCGCCGGGCGGCCGACCTCCAGCTCCACACTGCCTGGTCTGGTTGTTCGTATGCTGCGGCACGGGGAGATCTACGACGGCGCGGACGTGCTCGACCTGGCTACGGGCTCGGGCTACAGTGCCGCGCTGCTGTCTCGGTCGCTGGGCGATGCGCACGTCACCAGCATCGACGTAGACCTCTATCTGACCGAGGCCGCCGCCGAGCGGCTCGATCGCGTCGGTCTGCACCCCAAGGTCGTCACCTGCGATGGGAACGGCCCGCTGCCCGGCCGGTACGACCGGATCGTGTCGATGGTCGCGGTACGGCCGATACCCGCGAGTTGGCTGGAAGCCCTGCGCCCCGGAGGGCGGCTGGTCACCTGCATCGCCAACACCTCGCTGATCGTTACGGCGAACAAGACCGACGACGGTTGGGCGCGCGGGCAGATCGAGCGTGATTGGGCGATGTTCATGCCCACCCGTTCCGGGAGCGGAGCGTACGGGTCGGGGCTTGCCGACATGTACGAGGCGATCCGGGATCAGTCCGGCGAGGACGTCGGGCAGGGGCGGTATCCCGTCGTCGACGTCGGAGCCGGGTGGGAGTTGCGGTCAATGCTGGAGGTCATGGCCCCGGGGGTCGAGGACCGGTACGAACAGGGGGAGGATGGTCGTCGGACGGCCTGGCTTCTGCACGAGGACGGGTCGTGGGCTCGGGCCAGTGCGCAGGGGATGGACTGTCCGACCGTGCATCAGGCGGGGCCTCGCAGGTTGTGGGACATCTTCGACGATATTCGGTTCCATTGGCTGGCCAGCGGGTCACTGCCGTTGTACGGCGCTCGCGTCTCCATCACGCCCAGCGGGGTCATTCGCGTATGGCGGGGCACCTGGAAGGGCGTTATTCGCTGACCGTCCCCATCGAAGCTCCGTCTTTGGCCGACATCTCCACCCACACCACCTGCTGCCCCGAGCCCCCATCTCGTACGCCCCACCGAGTCGCGAACGCCTCGACCAGCCACAACCCGCGCCCGCCGCACTCACCGACCTCGGCCTCTCGCACCTCCGGGACCGTCGTCGCGCCCTCGTCGATCACCTCGATGCAGAGCGTCGCGGCATCGACGGTGGCGATGTTCAAGGTGACCACGCCACCAGGGTGGCCGGACGCGGTGTGCGCCACGGCGTTCGTGGTCAGCTCGCTGACCACCAGCCGCACATCGTCGGTGTCCACGTGCCCTGCGGCCGTCAGGATCTCCGCGATACACCGACGAGCAAGCGACACCGAACGCTCCACTCCCGGCAACACGATCTCGCCCAGGAACTGCCCGCTTCGTTGCTGTTCGTGTTCGTAATACGGCATGCAAGGCCCTTTCTGCGGATTTCGGGCTATCTCCCTTTGGCGGGCAGGACGATTCCGCCTAATTGCGACAAAGGACGTATGGGTGGCGCGAGGCAAGCACATCCCCACCGTTGCCAGTACGCGTCTGGCCAGGGAGCTTCGGACTCAGCGTGACAATGCGGGAATGAGTCAAGAGGCCGTAGCCGAAGAGATGGGCTGGGCGGAAAGCAAGCTATATCGGATCGAGAACGACAAAAGCCGCGTCCTGCAGCGCGATGTTAAGCGCCTCCTCAAGCTTTATGGGACTGAGGAGAAGCAAGCGGAGGTGATCGCCGAGCTTGGTCGCCTCGCGGGCGAGCCTGACTGGTGGCATCAGTACTCGGGGGCGATTCCGGAGTGGTTCCAGGTCTATGTGGTGCTGGAGGCTTCTGCCTCACATGTCTTCGGCTACCAGTCGGAACTCGTTCCCGGGATCCTGCAGACCGAGGGCTACGTGCGATCGATCATGTCCACCGCGCCCGAGCCTGACTCCGACGTCGAGATCGATAGCCAGGTCCAGGTTCGAGTGAACCGCCAAGCCCGACTCACAGAGAAGAGCCCGCTCAATGTCTGGCTTGTGCTGAACGAGGCCGTTATCCGGCGCACCGTAGGTGGGCCCGCTGTCATGCGTGAACAGGTCGAGCATCTGATCAAGATTGCCCAACTCCGTAACGTGACCCTTCAAGTCCTTCCCTTCAAGAGCGGTGAGCACAGCGCCATGCACGGCTCGTTCAACCTCTTGAAGTTTCCGGCGCCCGATGATCCCGACAAGGTGTATCTAGAGCAACAAATCGGGGGTATCTACCTGCAGAAGACGCACGAAGTGGAGCGGTACAGGCTGATGCTCGATGATCTACGCGCTCGAGCGCTCGGTCCTGGAGAGACGATCGCCGAGCTCCGCGCAGTGCGGGCAGAGTTGACGTGATGACCGGCAGTGAGGGAAGGGCCCATCGTGGACCTAACCGCCGCAATCTGGCGCAAGAGCACTCGGAGCGGCAACAACGGCGGCGACTGCGTCGAGGTCGCTGTCATGCGTGGCTGTGACGCAGGGGTCGCCAACAAGGCCGGCGAGGAGTTCGTCGTTCTCGTTCGTGACACCAAGAATCGGGATCGTGAGCCGCAGGTGTTCACGATCTCGGAATGGGACGCTTTCCTGGACGGAGTGCGGGGCGGGCAGTTCGATTCGTCGATCATGGTTGAGGAATTGCACGGCGTTTGATGGCTACAACGGCCCCCGCGCACTCCCTGGCGGCGGGTCGGTGGGTGAGCCCGGAGTGATCAACCCGGTTTCGTACGCGAGCACGACCGCCTGAACCCGGTCCCTGAGGCCGAGTTTGGACAGGATGCGCGCGACGTGGGTCTTCACCGTCGTCGGGCTGAGGCTCAGGCGTTCGGCGAGTTCGGCGTTGCTCAGTCCGGTGGCGAGCAGGCGCAACACCTCCAGCTCCCGGGGTGTCAGCTCCGACAGGTCGCGGTGAACGGCCGCCCGGGCCTCGTCGCGGCGGGCGAACCGTTCGACCAGGCGGCGGGTGATCGACGGGGCGAGCAGGGCGTCGCCCGCGCGGACCAGGCGCACCGCGGCTACCAGGTGCTCGGGCGTGACGTCCTTGAGCAGGAACGCGCTGGCCCCCATGGTGAGCGCGGCATAGACATAGTGATCGAGGTCGTAGGTGGTCAGGATGAGGACGCGGGTCTCGTCCGCGGCGTTCGCCGTGATCTGCCGGGTGGCTTCGAGGCCGTCCATCTCCGGCATCCGGATGTCCATGAGCACGACGTCGGGTCGGGTGCGCCGGACGGCGGCGACGGCTTCGGCACCGTTGGCCGCCTCGGCCGCCACCTCGATGCCGTCGGCGGCGAGGATCATGCCGAACCCGCTGCGTACCAGCGCCTGGTCGTCGGCGATGACCACGCGCAGTGGCCGGTTCACGTGCTGGTCCATGGAACCCTCGCCTTGATCTGGTAGCCGCCGCCGCTCATGGGTCCCGCCTGGAGGGTGCCGCCGTAGAGCGCGAGCCGCTCGCGTAGCCCGATCAGGCCCCTGCCCTGGCCGTCTCCGGCGCGCATCGCCTGCCGGCCGCCGGTGTCGGTGACCTCGATCTCCAGCCAGTCGCCGCTGTGGCCGATCGTGACGGACGCCGCGGCGCCGGCCGCGTGCTTGATCGTGTTGGTCAAGGCCTCCTGTACGACGCGGTACGCGGCCAGGTCCACCCCCGGCGGCAGCGGGCCGGGCGGTGGAGAGACCTCGACGCTGACCGGTACTCCGGCTTCGCGAACCCGTTTGATCAAGGAGTCGAGCTGGTCGAGTCCCGGTTGTGGTTCGAGCCCGTCGGCGCTGCTCGCCGCCCGCGCGCTTTCCGGACCGGCGAGCAGGCCCATGACGTGGCGGAGTTCGGCCATGGCGGCCCGGCCGCTGGCTTCGACCGCCAGCATGGCCTGCTTCGACTGGGCCGGGGCCGCGTCCATGACCTTGCGCGCCGCTCCGGCCTGGATCACCATCACGTTCACATTGTGGGTGACGACGTCGTGGAGTTCGCCGGCGATCCGGGAGCGCTCCACCTCGACGGCCCGGCGCATGGCCTCCTCCTGAGCCTGCTGCAGTGCGGCGAAGCGGCGTCGGCCGGTGTCGAGCCGCTGCCTCCAGAACCGGCCGAAACTCGCGGCGACCCCAGCGCTCAGCAGCACCACGAACGGGCCCAGCCAGCTCGGCAACGGCGGTACGGAGTCCTGGAAGGCCGCGCCGGCCACGACGGTCGCGAGGACGAGGCCGCCCATCGCCAGCGCCCGGTGACGGCTGTAGGCCACGGCGCCATAGGCGGCGATGGCGAACGTCAGCACGGTGATCCAGGTCGCGTCGTCGGAGGTGGCCACCGCCGCGACCAGCACCACCCAGAAGGTGATCAGCGGATACAGCCGCCGCACCGCCAACGGCAACGCGGTCAGGACCACCAGGAGCGGAAGCGGGCCCGAACCGGCCGAGTCGCCGGCGGGGGGATTGACCGGCCGCACCAGAGTGTCGGGCCGGACCTCGCCGCTTCGTGGCTGCGGAGTCGGCCGCAGTTGCAAGGGCTCCATCAGGGAGTGTTGTCGCACGTCGAGGCGGTGGAGACCACCGTCTGTCGTGCTCGCCGTCGCGGCCACCGCGACAGCGGTCAGGACGATCGCGAGCAGCAGGTCGGCGAGAAGGGATCGGCGCGAGGGCCGGGCGGGTGCCTGCTCAGGGCGCAGCACATCCAGCCCGAGCTGCCACCATCCACGTCGTTCGCTCACTGTCACTTATGCATTGTCCCGACTGCACGGTACGTCCCGCGTCAGCCTCGGTGACCGGGCCTGACGTCCCCCAGGAGTACATCGCAGGGATGACACCGCTGGGGGTCGTCCTCAATGAGGGGCCCGATATCGGCATGACAGCCGACGCGGGCCCATCTCCTCCGCGCATAGCTTGCTTGCTGCCATCGGCCGCCCGTGGAGATTCCATCGAGGCGGCCGATCCGATCAGGAAGGACAACAGTTCATGGGTCATGTGATTGCTCGGAAGACAGCGCGCCGAGGCGTCACCGCCGTCGCGGCTCTGCTCGCCTTCGTGGCCGCCACCTCCTGCGCCGCCGCGTCCGCAGCCGAGCCGGCCCGGTCCGACGGTCCCTCGCGGACGCCGTCGTCCACCTCCACCCGGCCGGCCTCCCCCAGGCCCGCCTCCGCCGCTCTGGCGTCCGTCCGGAGCGGCACGCCGCACCTCCCGAAACCGACCGGCTCCCAGCCGGTCGGCACCACGTCCTTGTACCTCAAGGACACCTCCCGCGCCGACCCCTGGGTTCCCAGCGTGAAGGCGAGGGAGCTCATGGTCTCCCTGTGGTACCCGGCGAAATCCCGCGGCGGGAAGTCGGCTCCGTACATGACTCCCAAGGAATCAGAACTTCTGATGAAAGACGGTGAAATAACCGATCTGCCGCTCGACCTGCTCAGCAAGACGCGGACCATCGCGACCATCGACGCGAAGCCCGCGGGTCAGCGGCGCGGACTGCCGCTGGTGGTGCTCTCTCCCGGCTTCACCGAGCCCCGGAGCTCGCTCACCGCACTGGCCGAGGACCTGGCGAGCAGAGGGTACGCGGTGGTCTCCATCAGCCACACGTACGAGACCGCCACGAGTTTCCCCGGCGGACGGATCACCACCTGTGTGGCCTGCGAGGTCAAGGAGAAGGACCAGACATTCTGGGACAAGGTGGGGGCAACTAGAGCGGCCGACGTCTCCTTCGTGCTGGACGAACTGACGCGCGCACACCCCAAGTGGAAGGGCGCCGAGCTGATCAACCCGGCCAAGATCGCGATGGCCGGCCACTCGGCGGGCGGCGCGAGCGCCGTGAGTGCCATGCTCAAGGATCCGAGGGTACGCGCGGGGATCGACATCGACGGCACCGCGTTCGTCCCGGTTCCGGCGAGCGGGTTGTCGCGGCCGTTCCTCTTCCTGGGCACGCAGGCGAAGCACAGCCCGGGCGGAAAGGACGTCTCGTGGGACGGCGTCTGGCAGAACCTGACGGGGTGGAAGCGCTGGCTCGTGGTGGCGGGGGCGGAGCACGTCTCGTTCACCGACATCGCCGTGCTGGGCGAACAGATCGGCATCTACCGGAACACCGACCTGCCCCCTACCCGCTCCATGGAGATCACCCGCACTTACGTGGCGGCGTTCTTCGACCAGCACCTGCGCGCGAAGCCGCAGCCGCTGCTCAACGAGCGGTCACCGCGTTTCCCCGAAGTCAAGCTGTGTGACGTCGCGCAGAAGACGTGCGCTTAGCACCCCTACCCCACCCCTACAGGTGAGGTGAGCAGGGGGGTCATGGGGTTTTTCCGGCGCCGTGCCCCCTAAATATCCCGAATTCGCTGGCCGAAATCACCGCAGGCGTCCTGTCATGGAAGTCGCCGAGGGGAACGAGAGGTGCTGTGCCATGCGGAGACGCCCGCGTGCCGGAGCGGCGCTGGTGGCCGGACTCGTGCTGAGCCTGACGGCGCCGTCTGTGGCGGCGCAGTCGCGGCAGGCCACGGAGCAGTTCGTGCCGGGGCTCAGGCAGCCGGTCGAGCTGCTGGTGGACCAGTGGGGCGTGCCGCACATCTACGCGCAGAACACCGATGACCTCTTCCTCGCCCAGGGATTCAACGCCGCCAGGGACCGGCTGTTCCAGATCGACCTCTGGCGGCGACGCGGCCTGGGCGAGCTGTCCGCGGTCTTCGGCTCCGCCTACGTGGAGCAGGACAAAGCGACGAGGATGTTCCTGTACCGCGGAGACATGGACCGGGAATGGTCGAGCTACGGCCCCGGAGCGAAACAGGCCGCGACCCGTTTCACCGAGGGCATCAACGCCTACGTACGGTGGCTCGCCCGCAATCCGGACAGCATGCCGCCTGAGTTCCGGCAGCTCGGCTACGCGCCCGCGCTCTGGCGGCCGGAGGACGTGGTGCGGATCAGAAGCCACGGCATCTCCAAGAACGTCTTCAGCGAGGTACTCCGATCGCTCCTCGTCTGCGCGGGGGGCATCGAGGCCGCCGGATCCCTGTGGCGCCTGGAGCCCGAACGGACCGTCGCCCTGCCCCAAGGGCTCGACCCCTGCGACGTGCCCGTAGACGTGCTGCGGACGTACGACCTGGCCACGCGGGGCGTGGTCGTCGAGAACGGCGCGTTACGCCTGGCCCCCGCAGACCCGGCGGGCCCCGAGGGCAGCAACAGCTGGGCTATCTCGCCGGGCCGGTCCGCCACGGGCCGGCCCATCCTGGCCAGTGACCCGCATCGGTCCCTGACCGCGCCCTCTCTGCGCTACCTGGCCCATCTGTCGGCGCCCGGGCTCGATGTCATCGGGGCCGGTGAACCCGCGCTGCCAGGGATCTCGATAGGGCACAACGGCACCGTCGCGTTCGGATTGACCATCTTCGGCACCGATCAGGAAGACCTCTACGTCTACCAGCTCGATCCCGATGACCCGGGCAGGTACCGGTACGGCGACGGCTGGGAGCGCTTCAGGACGACGACCGAGCAGGTGCCGGTCGCGGGCGGCGCACCGGTCGAGGTGGAGTTGCCCTTCACCAGGCACGGTCCCGTGCTCAAGATCGACCGGCAGCGCAACCTCGCATACGCCCTGCGCACCACCTGGCTGGAGCCCGGCACGTCGCCCTACTTCGGCAGCCTGACGTACATGGGCGCCCGCGACTTCCCGCAGTTCGCCGCGGCCATGAGCACCTGGGGCGGGCCGCCCGAAAACCAGGTTTATGCCGATAAATCGGGCAACATCGGCTGGGTGCCCGGCGGCCTCACTCCCAAGCGCACCGGCTACGACGGCCTGCTGCCCGTCCCGGGCGACGGCCGCTACGAATGGGACGGCTTCTATGACGGCGCCCGCCTGCCCCGCTCCTACAATCCGCGCCGGGGGCTGGTCACCTCGGCGAACGAGTTCGACCTTCCCGCGAACCACCCGGTGCGGGTGGGGTTCGAGTGGGATCCCCCCTACCGCAAACAGCGGATCGACGAGGTGCTCGCGTCAACGCCGCGCAGTTCGGTCGCGGACTCGATCCGGCTGCAGGCCGACAAGGTGTCCAAGCCCGCCCAGCGGATCGTACGCGTGCTCGCCGGCCTGACGAGCACGGATCCGGACACCGCGCGGGCGCTGGAGCTGCTCCGCTCCTATGACGGGGCGGCGGACGCGGACTCGCCGGAGGCGGCCCTGTTCGAGCCGTGGTTCTCGCGCCATCTCGTGCCGGCCTTCCGCCGCGCGGTGCTGCCGCCGGCGGTGGCGGACTTCATCCCGGTCACCGATGCCCGCCTGCTGGTCGACGCGCTGGAGAACCCGGAACGCTGGTTCGGGTCCGGCGGGACGGCCGCGCGGGACGAACTGCTGGCCACGACACTGGCCACCGCCTACCGCGAGGTCGCCGGGCGGCTCGGTGCCGACCCGCGCGTGTGGAAGTGGGGGGCGCTGCAGTACACCGAGTTCACCAGCCCCGTCGGCGCGAACGTGGGTCCCTTCCCCCGGGGCGGCTCGGCGTACACGGTGGACGCCTCCACCTACAACCCGGCCACCTACCAGCAGTCGTCCGGAGCGTCGTTCAAGATGGTGCTCGACGTCGGTCAGTGGGACAACTCCCGCGCGGTCAACGCCCCCGGCCAGTCCGGGGATCCGCGGAGCCCGCACTACCGGGATCTGGCGGAACGCTGGAGGTCGGGCGAGTACTTCCCGCTCCTGTACAGCCGCGCCCAGGTGGAGCGGTACGCCGCGAGCAGGATCACGCTGCGGCCGGGTGGATCTGGGCGATAGCTTCGCGTGTCATGTCGTTCAATCACAATGATCACTATCATCCGCTTCTGCTCAAGCAGATTCCGGAAGGGGCCGCGACCGCCCTGGATGTGGGCTGTGGGACCGGCCGGTTCGCTCGTCGCCTGGCCGGGCGGGGGCTCGAGGTCGACGCGATCGATTCGTCCGCGGCAGCCATCGAGGCGGCCCGCTCGACCCCGGGCTCCGTACGGTACGAGCAGGCCGACATCGCCGTGGCCGAGCTGCCGCGTGGCCGGTACGACTTCGTCTCGTGCCTGGCGAGCATCCACCATGTGCCGTTCGAGACGGTGCGCCTGTTGCGTGGATCGCTCGCGCCCGGTGGGGTGCTGGCGATCCTCGGCTGCTACCGGGAGAGCACACCGGCGGATTTCGCGATGAGCTTGTGCGCGGTGCCGGTGAACGCGGTCGCGCGCCTGCTGTCGAAGGCCGGTTCAGAAGATGGCGAGATGATGGTCGCCAAGGCCATGATGACGTTGCCGGAGATCAAGGCGGAGACGGCGACGCTGCTGCCCGGAGCCTTGGTCCGCCGGCTCCTGTTCTGGCGCTACCTGCTCGTGTACCGGGAGCCGCACCGCGTTCCTTAGAGGGCATGCCAGAGGGCGTCGGGTACGGGGTGGTCCAGGGCGGCCAGGTTGGTGGTGATCTGGGCTGGTTCGTGGGCGCCCACCAGGATGGAGTGGACCGCCGGGTGCTGGAGGGGGAACTGGAGGGCCGCTGCCGTCAGGGGGACGTTGTGGTCCTGGCACGCCGCGGCGATCCGCTGGACGTCCGCCGGGGCGTCCGGGGGATGGCTGGTCAGTTGACCGCGGTGCAGGAGGCCGGCCGCGATGACGGGGATGGCCCGCTCCTGGCACAGGGGTAACAGCTCCTCGAACGCCGACCGGCGCAGGAGCGTGCACTGGTCGGCGGCGAGCAGGACGTCGGGGTCGGCGTGCTTGACGAAGTCGACGAGCATCCGCGACTGGTTCATGCCGACGCCGATCGCCCGCACCACGCCCTCGGCGCGCAGGTCCGCCAGAGCGGGGTACGCCTCGTCCAGAGCCTGCGGCCAGTGGCGGTCGGGGTCGTGGATGAGCAGGATGTCGATCCGGTCCAGGCCGAGGCGGTCCAGGGAGTCCGAGACACTGCGCAGGACGCCGTCGCGGGTGAAGTCCCACTCGACGTGGTGATCGTCGGGGACCGCGAAGATGCTCGCCTCACGCGACCCGTTGGAGCCGGGCTTGACCAGCCGGCCGACCTTGGTCGACAGGAGGTACGCGGACCGGGGGCGGGCACGCAGCGCCCGGCCCAGGCGCTGCTCCGCCAGGCCGAGGCCGTAGAAGGGAGCGGTGTCGAAGTAGCGGATCCCGGCCGCCCAGGCCGTGTCGATCACGGCCTGGGCCTGGGCGTCGGAGATGGGCTGGAGGTAGTTCCCCAGAGGTCCGCCGCCCAGGCCCACCCTGGGGAGGGCGAGTGAGGGAGTCACCGTGTGCTGCTACGCATCGACACCTGCCTCCTTGATGGCCCGGTCGATCTGGGTGAGCTCGTCAGCGGTGAAGTCGAGCCGGTCGACGGCCGCGACGTTCGCCGCGAGCTGCTCGGGGCTCGACGCGCCCACCAGCACCGACGTGATGCGCGGGTCGCGCAGCGCCCACGCCAGCGCGAGCTGGGCCACCGACTGCCCGCGGGCCGCGGCGAGGTCGCCCAGCGCGCGGACGAACGTCAGCACCTCGGGCGTGACCCGGTCGGCCGTGAGGAAACGGCCCTCGGCCGCCCGCGAGTCCGCCGGGATGCCGTTCAGGTAGCGGTCGGTCAGCAGGCCCTGGGCCAGCGGCGAGTACACGACGCAGCCCATGCCCTCGCGCTCCAGCACGCCCAGCAGCGACTCCTCGATGCCCCGCTTGATCATCGAATACACCGGCTGGTGCACCACCAGCGGGGTGCCGAGGTCGCGCAGCAGCCGGGCGGCCTCCGCCGTACGCTCGGGGGAGAAGTTGGAGACCCCGACGTAGAGGACGCGGCCGGTGCGCACCATGTGGTCGAGCGTGCTCACCTGCTCTTCCAGCGGCGTGGTGTCGTCGTCGCGGTGCAGGTAGAAGATGTCCACGAAGTCGAGGCCGAGCCGGTCCAGCGAGCGGTCGAGCGTGGCGAGCAGGTGCTTGCGCGAGTTGCCCTTGCCGTAGGGGCCGTCCCACATGGGGTTGCTGCCCTTGGTGGTGACGACGATCTCGTCACGGTGCCCGCGCAGGTCCTGGCGGAAGATCGTGCCGAACGTCGACTCGGCGGCCCCGAGCGGCGGGCCGTACCTGTCGGCGATGTCGAAGTGGGTGATGCCGAGGTCGAGCGCCTTGTGCAGGATCGCGCGCTGGCTGTCGAGCGGCTTGCCGCCGCCGAAGTTGTGCCACAGGCCCAGCGAGACCGCGGGCAGGAGCAGACCGCTCCGGCCACATCTCCTGTACGGCTGGCGTTCGTAGTTCAACAGCTCACCTTCCTGCTATTCCGGTCAGCGTCACGCCCCGGATAAACGTTTTCTGGGCAATGAAGAACAGTACGACAATCGGCATCATCGCCACGATCGACACCGCCATCATCTGGTTGTACTGGGTGGCGTACTGACCGGAGAACATCCCGAGCCCCAGCGGGATCGTGAACTTCTCGGTGGTCCGCAGGTAGATGACCGACTCCAGATACTGGTTCCAGTTGCCGACGAACGAGAACAGCATGATCGCCGCCAGCGCGGGCTTCGACAGTGGCAGCATGATCTTCCACAGGATCCGCCACTCCGACGCGCCGTCGATCCGGGCCGCGTCGATGAGCTCCTGCGGGATCGTGGTGAAGAACTGGCGCAGCAGGAAGATGTACAGCGCCACCCCGAAGAACTCCGGCACGATCAGCGGCAGGTACGTGTCCACCCAGCCGAGCTTGGCGAACAGGATGTACTTCGGCACCAGGGTGATCTCGCGCGGGATCATCATCGTGCCCAGCATGAGCGCGA
This sequence comes from Nonomuraea sp. NEAU-A123, assembly GCF_018603905.1. GTDB lineage: Bacteria > Actinomycetota > Actinomycetes > Streptosporangiales > Streptosporangiaceae > Nonomuraea. The sequence continues at coordinate 312,544 of NZ_JAHFZZ010000007.1, read as the reverse complement.
ACAGGAAGGCGCCCAGCCGCGCCCGCATCCTGGCGAACGCGTAGGCGGGCAGGACGCACGAGATCAGGTTCCCCGCCATCGACAGGGCCGTGATCACGATGGTGTTGACCAGGAACCGGGTGAAGGGCAGGCTCCCGCTCCAGCCTCGGGCGTAGTTCTCGAAGTGGAAGGAGCTGGGCAGGAACTCAGGCGGGAAGGCCAGGTTCTCCGCGTCCGACTTCAACGACGTCGTCACCATCCAGAGGAACGGCAGCAGGAACACCCCGGTGGCCGCGATGAGCAGGACGTACGCGCCCGCCCGCTGGGCCCGCCTGACGCGCTCGGCCTGACCGGAGGTCATGGTGGCGCGCCCGGGCCGCCGGAGGTCGGGGGCGGCCTTCGTCTCGACGAGCATCCCGGCCCTCCTCTCAAAATGATCAGTGGAACTCGTAGTGAACCCAGCGCCTGGCCAGGCCGAACTGGATCAAGGTGACGACGATGACGATCAGGAACATGGCCCAGGACAGCGCGGCGGCGTAGCCCATGTCGAAGAAGACGAACGCCTGCCGGTAGATGTAGAGCCCGAGCACCATGGTGGAGTTGGCCGGGCCGCCCTCGGTCATGATGAGGATGAGCGTGTACGCCTGGATGCTCGCGATGAAGCCCGTCACGACGTTGAAGAAGATCACCGGCGACATCATCGGCACGGTGACGCTCCAGAACCTGCGCCACCAGCTGGCGCCGTCGATCTCCGCGGCCTCGTACAGCGTCTTCGGGATGCCCTGCAGGCCGGCCAGGTAGATGACGATGGTGTTGCCCGCGCCCCAGACGCTCATCAGGATGAGGGCCGGCATCGCCCACTCCGTCGAGCCCAGCCACGGCGGGCCCGAGACGCCGACCAGCGCCAGCAGCTTGTTGATCAGGCCGAAGTCGGGGTGCAGGATGTTCAGCCACAGCAGCGCGGTCGCCACGCCCGAGACCACCGACGGCAGGTACATCACCGTGCGGAACAGCCCCTGGAAGCGCAGCGGCTGGTTGAGCAGCAGGGCCAGCGCGAAGGTGAAGACGACGCCCAGCGACACCGCGCCCAGGCCGAAGTAGAAGGTGTTGCCGATCGAGTCCCAGAACTCCGGGTCGTTCACCATCTTCTGGTAGTTGGCCAGGCCCGCCCAGGTGGGGCTGCGCAGCAGGTTCCAGTGGGTGAAGCTGATCGCGATCGAGGCGAGGATCGGCCCGCCGGTGAAGAGCACGAACCCGATCACCCATGGCGAGACGAACAGGTGGAAGCGCCGGGCCTCGCGGCGGGCCAGCGTGTGCTGACCCCGCCGCGAGAGGACGGCGGCGACACCACTCATGCGATCTTGTTCTCGGCCAGCAGCGGCGTGATCTTGTCGGTGATCTCCTTCAGACCGCTCGCCAGGTCGGTCTTGCCGATCATGACCCGCTCCCAGATGGGCTTGGCCGTCTCGACGACCTTCTTGTTGGCGGGCAGCTTCAGCACGCCGTCGCCGGTGCCGTACTCCTTCATGGCGGTCTTGACGGTCTCGACGACGTCCTGGGGGATGCCGAGGGCCTCGGCGTTCGGCTTCCAGGCCGACTGCCTGGCCGGGGCGCTGATCCGGCGGAACTGCTGCCCGGTCGAGGAGAGGTACTCGTTGAGGTAGATCCAGGCCGCGTCCTTCTGCGGCGACTTGGCGTACATGGCCAGGGCGCTGCCGATGACCGGCGTGAAGCGGCCCTTCGGGCCCTTCGGCGTGGGCGCGGCGCCCCACGTGAACGCCTTCTGCTTGGCCAACTCGGTCAGGATCCACGCGCCGTTGATCGTCATCGCCGCGTGCCCGACCTTGAACGGCTCCACCTTCGCCAGCACCTGGTTGAGCTCGGCCAGGCTCGGTACGGCCTTGTCCTTGTTCAGCAGGTCGAGCCACATGCCCATGACCTTCTGCGCCTCGGGCTGGGAGATGAGGGAGGCCGACTCGTCGGCGTTCAGGTAGCGCCCGCCGTACTGCATGAGGGCGCGCGGCGTGATGTCGGGCTCGGGCAGCAGCATCGGGGTGAAACCGTAGATCTTCTCGGCGCCCGAGCCGCTGGTGAGCTTCTTGGCGACCGCCATCATCTTCTCGACGGTCCACGACTCGTCGGGGTACTTCTCGCCGGCCTTGTCGAAGATGTCCTTGTTGTAGAAGAGCAGCTTGGGCGCCATATCGGTGGGCAGGCCGAACAGCTTGCCGTCCCGCTCGTAGTAGCCGAGCGCGTTCACCGGCAGGTCCTGCTTGTCGAACTCGGGCGTCTTGGCGATGTACTCGTCCAGCGGCTGGAAGATGTCGTTGGCGATGAAGTTCTGGGCCCAGCTGTAGTGCGTGTAGATCACGTCGGGCATGGAGCCGCCCGCCGCCTGGGTCATGTACTTGGTGAGGTAGGCGTCGAACGGTGAGGTCTCGCGCTTGATCTCGATGTTCGGGTGGCGCTTGTGGAAGAAGAAGTCGAACTGCGCGTTGCGTACCTCGGCGATCACGTCCGCGGTGATCGCCACCGTCAGCGTCACCTTCGACGCCGGGTCGGCCACGTCGGTCTTCGGCCACGTCAGTGAGTTGTTGAGCTGCTCCGCCTCCGCGAACGGCCAGGTGTCGTTGCCGGGCCGGTTCGGGTCCAGCGTCGGCACGCCGGACTTCGTGGGCGCCGCGGCCTGCCGCTGCTGACGGGTGTCGCCCGCGCAGGCGGACAGCACGGGCACGGTCGCTGCCGCCACCGCGAGGGCCAGCATCTGGCGACGGTTCATCTCCATGGGGGGCCTTTCAGAGGAAGGGCTCGATCACCGGCACGGCCACGTCCGGACGCCCGCTGCCCGGGCGAGAGAGATCCGATGTGTTGCTCCGTCATCATCCGATGCGTGGGGCATGGCCGTACCGTAGACCTATCAATTAACTTCGTCAAGAATTGAATTGCAATCGGTTGCAACCTAGGCTCGGGCACGTTGTGAGGAGCTCAGCGGGCCGGTGCGCGCCGCTCGTCCGAGCCGGCGAGCCCGAGCGGATTGCCGATGAGTCCTCCTATCTCTGCTCTGGAGGGCCCTGTGCCGAGTTGGATGCTCAGTGATGAAGACCTGGAAGTCGCGGTCGCGCTCTCGGCCGACGGCGAGCCGACCCTGGAGGTGCGGCGCGGCGGTCGCGTGGTGGTGCGGCCCTCCAGGCTGGGCCTGCGGGCCGCGCACGAGGACCTGAGCACGGGCCTGGCCTTCGACGGGCTGTCGTCCCGGCAGGTGACGGAGTCCTATGACACGGTGACCGGCAAGCGGCGCGAGCACCGCTATGCGGCCAGGGAGTGGACGCTGTCGTTCACCAAGGGCACGCACCGGCTGGACCTGGAGGTGCGGATCGGCGGCCACGGCGTGGCCTATCGGTACGTGGTCCCCTGGACCGGACCGGTGACCGTAATCGACGAAATTTCGGAGTATGTGGTGCCGGGGGAGGCTCGGGCGGTGCTCCTGCCGTACGAGAACGGGCGCTGCGACTACGAGGAAATCCACCGGCACACCCAGGTCGCCGACGCCGAGCCCATCCTGTACGGCTACCCGTCGCTCTTCCAGATCGGCGAGACCTGGCTGTTCATCACCGAGTCGAACCTGGACAGCGGCTACGCGGGCACCCGGCTCCGCTTCGACGGCCACGCCTTCCGGCTCGACCTGCCCGACCCGTACGTGACGGCGGCCAGCCCGCTCGTCACGCCGTGGCGCACGATGATCATCGGCGAACTGGCCACGATCGTGGCCAGCGACCTGGTGACCAGCCTGGCCGCGCCTTCGGCGGTGGCCGACACCTCGTGGATCCGGCCCGGCGCCGCGGCCTGGTCGTGGTGGTCCGACGGGCCGTCCACACGGGACCTGGAGGCGCAGAAGCGCTGGGTCGACTTCGCCGCCGCGCACGGCTGGCCGTACGTGCTGGCCGACGCCGGATGGAACAAGGAGTGGATGCCCGAGCTGATCGCCTACGCCGCGGCCAGGGACGTCGGCGTCTGGCTCTGGTCGCACTGGCAGCACGTCGACACCGAGCTGGAACACCGCGAGAAGCTCGCGCTCTGGAAGGAATGGGGCGCCGTCGGCGTCAAGATCGACTTCACCGAGTCCGACGGCCAGGACCGGATGCGCTGGTTCGACGCCATCCTGGCCGCCACCGCCCGGCTGAAGCTCATGGTCGTCTTCCACGGCGGCACGATCCCGCGCGGCACCGAGCGGACCTGGCCGCAGTTCATGACCGCGGAGGCGGTCAAGGGCGCCGAGTGGATCAAGCCGAAGCCCGGCAAGCCGCCGCTCTATCCGCCCGGGCACTACCTGTCGCTCGCGTTCACCCGCAACGTGCAGGGCCCGATGGACTTCACCCCGTGCACGTTCACCGCGGTCCGCGCCATCTCCGCCGGATTCGAGCTCGCGCTGTCGGTGATCTTCGAATCGGGCGTCCAGCACTTCGCCGACAGCATCGAGTCCTACCGGGCCAGGCCCGAGGCGTTGCGGCTGCTGTCCGGCGTCCCCACCGCATGGGACGACACGCGGCTGCTGTCCGGCGACCCCGCCGACCACATCCTGCTGGCCAGGAGGAGCGGCGACGAATGGTACGTCGGTGCGGGCGTGTCGGGCGAGGCGCGCACGCTCACCGTGCCGCTCGACTTCCTGGACGCGGGGGAGTGGGCGGCCGAGATCTACCGGGACGCCCCCGACGACGGCCTCCTCGCCGAGACGGCGACCGTCTCCGCCGGGGGCAAGCTCGACCTCGCCGTATCCCCCAACGGCGGGTTCACGCTCCACCTGAGGAGAGAGACCCCATGATCAAGCGCCTGAGCGGCACCCTCGCCGCCCTCACCCTCATCGTGTTACCCACCTCGCCCGCCTCGGCCGCGGCGCCCGTCTGGACGCAGCGCTGGAACCCGAGCCCGGCCAACCAGACGGTCGCCCAAGCTTTCGAGGGCATCGAGGACGACCGCTCCGACTCCCACCCCGGCGTCACCCACATCTACGTCTCCGGCGACGCCTACCGCTTCGACATGCACACCCAGGACCGCGACGGCGACGACCGGCAGCGCAACGAGGTCAAGGGCATGCGCACGAGCAGCAGCGCGTACATCAAGATCCTGAAGAACCAGGTCTGGCGCATCTCCTACCAGCTGTACATCCCGACCTCGCTCGACGCGACCAGCTCCTTCACCCACATCGCGCAGATGAAGGTGCCCGGCTCCGGCGCGCCCCTCTACACGATGTCGCTGCCCATCTCGGGCGGCACGCCGAAGATCAACGTCCGCTACTGGGACGAGGACGAGCAGACGCACGAGGTCGGCACCACGAACCTGGCCCCGATCCAGGGCAAATGGCTCGACACCACCTTCGAGTTCAAGGCCTCGGACACCGGGTACCTGCGCTGGACGCTCAAGGACGGCTCCACGACGCTGGTCGACAAGCGCCTCGACAACACCGACCTCTGGCGCGCCGACACCGACTACCTCCGGCCCAAGTGGGGCATCTACCGCAGCATCAACAGCTCCGGCCTGCAGAACACGTACCTGCTGATCAGGAACCTGCGAGCCGACCAGCAGACGGCCGCCGCGGCCGAGACCGACGTGGCGGAGCGCCCGTGAAGATCACTCGCCTGGCGGCCGCGCTCGCCGCGCTCGCCCTGATCGCGACCGCCACGCCCGCCGCCGCGGCGCCCACGCCGTCCCCGTCCCAGACGGCCCGGCCGCCGCGCTGGGAGCTGCGCTGGGACCCGAGCGTCAGGAAGGACGGCGTCAAGGCGTTCGAGGCGCTGGAGGACGACCGGCGCGGCTCCCACCCCGAGGGCCAGCCGCACGTCTTCACCGACAAGGACGCCTGGAAGTTCACCGCTCACCTGGAGGACCGCGACGGCTCCGACCGCATGCGCAACGAGGTACGCGGCATGCGCGACCACGACGGCGCCCCGCTGGAGATCCGCAAGGACGAGACCTGGCGGATCAGCTACCGCATGTACATCCCGGACACCCTCGACGCGACCACCTCGTTCACCCACATCTGGCAGTTGAAGAACTCCGACGTCGGCACCCCGATCGCGCAGATCTCGCTGCCGGTCATCGGGGGAGTCCAGAAGATCGCGGCCCGCTACTGGACGCTTCCGGACAACGCCTCGCACGACTTCGCCACCGCCGACCTGGAGCCGATCCAGAACAAGTGGGTCACCACCACGCTGGAGTTCAAGTCGAGCGACGACGGCTACATGCGCTGGACCCTGGAGGACGGCCGCCGGACGATCGCCGACCAGAAGGTCGAGCACATCGACCTGTGGTGGACTCAGGAGCAGTACAACCGCCCCAAGTGGGGCATCTACCGCAGCATCAAGAGCGCCGGGCTGCAGGAGACGTACCTGCTGGTCAAGGACCTGAAGGCATGGCAGCTCGGCTCCGCGACTCCACCGGTCAAGCTGCCGGCGCCGGACCGGAGCCCGGGCGCCTATGAGGCCGAGCGGGTGGGCAACGTGTGGGAGGGCGCGGCCGAGCCCGCCTACTGCGCGGTCTGCTCGGGCGGCCGGAAGGTGATCCTCATCGGCGGCAACGTCTACGACTACGCCGTGGTCAAGGGCGTGCTGTCGGAGATCGCCGGCACCCGGCGGATGACCGTGCACGCGCTGGTGGACGGCGCGCAGACGTTCGCGGTCAGCGTCAACGGGGCCGACTCGATCCAGGTGCCGATGACCGGGACCAAGGACACGGTGACGACCACGACCGTGCCGGTGGACCTGGTGGCCGGGGTCAACACGATCCGGTTCTTCAGCCTCACGGCCAGGGGTCCCGAGCTCGACAAGATCGTCATCAGCTGAGCCCGCACGGCCCGCGCCCCCAGCCGGGCGCGGGCTGTACCCCTAGGACGGGGTCAGGCCATGGCATACGACTTCAGCAGGCGCGGATTACTCGTGGCGGGAGGCACGCTGGCGATCGCGGCGGCGGCGCCGCTCGCACGGCTGGTCGGCTGCCTGGGCACGGTCACTGGAGACGGCCCCTTCCCGCAGCCCGCCGGGTACATCGAGGGCGCCGGTCAACCGGGTCTCTTCCCGCCCTCGCTGTACGAGGCGCAGTTCCTCGACCGGCTACGTGGCGGCCTCTGAGCCCAGGTCCAGCCGGAGCAGCCCGCCCGTGGGCACCGTGATCGTGTGCATGCCGGGGGACAGCTCCAGCGTCATGTCGTTCACCGTACGGCCCCGGCAGGTCTGGACCCTGGCGCGGGCCGTACCGGAGTGGCCGGCCTGGAGCAGCACGTCGGCCGAGTCGTCGGCGTTGGCCACCCACAACGTGCCCGCTTCCGGGACCGCCACCGGCAGCGGCGCGTAGCGGGCCGTGATCACCGTGCCCGCCGAGCGAGCCGTGACCTGCGGGTATACCAGGTCGGGCCGGGCCGGCTCGAACGCGCCGCGCTGCAGCACCTCGGCGTGCTCCTTGACGAAGCCCAGCCAGAACCGCAGCACCTCCAGTTGCGCGGGCGTCTGCGTGGTGAGGTCCACCGAGATCTGCGGGACCGCGAACAGCACGTTGACGAGCTGCGCCGCCACCCGCTCGGGGCTCTCCTCCGGATGCCACATCAGCATGTCGGCGTGCACGGCCAGCGGCCCGGCGATCAGGCGCAGGTCCACCGTGCGCTGCCGGTTGTGCGCGGGGCTGAGCGGGCAGTCCGAGGCGCGGACCATCGTCGCGTACGGCCACAGCCCCGGGCTCACGTACGGCTGGCGCAGCTCCACCAGGCAGTCCCGGGGGAGCAGGGCCAGGAGCCTGCGCACGCCCTCGTTGACCGTCGCGCAGTCGGCCTCGGGCCCCGGCTCGGGCGGGTCCGCCACGGCGAACTGGTCGATGAAGTCGATCTTCAGGCCGTCCATGCCCCACTCCCGGACCGCCCGGGTCAGGTGGCCGGCGAGGAGCTCGCGGATGTACGGGTAGCGCGGGTCGACGATGACCGCGTTCATGTGCTCCTTGTAGGCCAGCGAGTACGGCTGTACGCGGTCCCAGAGCGCGGTGTGGCGGCCGACGAACGGCAGCGCGTACCAGAGCAGGTAGGCGAGCCCCGCCTGCTTGACCGCCGCCACGTGTCCGGAAATATCGGGAAAAGACGTGGCGGACGGCTCCCACTCGCCGACGTGCCCGTAGCCGCGCCCGCGGTCGTCGCTGTGCCAGCCGTCGTCCACGATGATCGCCGCGCAGCCCAGCTCGGCCGCCGGAGCGGCCTGCCGTTCCACGCTCACGGCGTCGACGTGCTGCTGCATGGCGTACCAGGTCGAGTAGGCGGGCATCCGCGCCACGTCGGGAACGTCGCGCACCGAGCCCCGCCACCACGCGGCCACGTCAGCGAGCGTGCGGGCGAAGTGCCGTCCGGTGAGATCCAGCCGCAGCACCAGGCCGGCGCCGGGGCCTGCGTCGTGCTCGGCCCAGAAGCCGAAGTCCCCGGTCTCCTCCACCACCCCGGTACGGAGGTGCACCGGCCTGACCACCTCGCCGACGGCGTACGTGCACAGCGACACGTCCCCGGCGCCCACCAGGCACCCCACGGGAGCGTTCTTCTCCAGGGCGGCGACCCGGGGCTTGCGCCAGAACGGCGGCAGCCCCCTGTGCTCGCCGCCGTCGGGCGCCCAGAACGCCGTCGCGGCCACGCACGGCACCCGCCACGCCACGCGGACGGCGGTGGGCCGGTCGGGCGTGATCCGCACCTCGTGGACGCCCTCGGCGTCCTCGGCGACGGTCCAGGTGAGCTCGGCCGCGGCCGTCGCCGTCAGCTCCGTCCCGCCTACGACGACGCGCACCTCGCGGGTCTCCGCCGGGGCCCGGTCGTGCGGCTGCCAGATCCCGGTCGCCGCGGTCATCAGCGCTCCTGGAGGGTGAAGAAGGTCTGGATGGCGACCGAGGCCGCGCCGCGCGCCCACTGCTCGAACGGCCGGGGGCGGAGGAAGATCCGGCAGTCGGCCGCCGCCCCGAACGCCTGGCTCGCGAACGACCGGCTGATCTGCTCCTCGAACAGGTCGTAGGCCGCCAGCCCCTGCACGTCACCGGTCACGATGATGCGCTCGGGCCCGATCAGGTTCGCCATGGCCGCCATGGCCAGCCCGATCGCGTTGCCGGCCCTGGCGAACACCTCGCGCGCCGCCACGTCGCCCGCGTGGGCGGCATCGATGGCCGCGTCGATGGTCAGCTCCGCGTCTCCGAGCGCCTCGCGGACCGCGGTGACGATGGGCGCGGTCCCGGCGATCGCCTCGGCGCAGCCGCGTCCCCCGCAGTGGCACTCGGGCGCCTCGCCGCTGACCGGGATGTGCCCGATCTCCCCGGCGACGCCGTGCGAACCGGCGACGATCCGATCGTTCACCACCAGCCCGCAGCCGATCCCCGCCCCCACCGTGACCAGGGCGAACGACGACGCGCCGATGCCCTCGCCGAACCACTGCTCGGCCACGGTGAGGGACTTGACGTCGTTCTCGACCGTGACCCGCAGGCCCGTCGCCTCGGCGGCCAGCTCGGCCAGCGGCACCTGCCGCCAGCCGAGGAAGGGGGAGTAGCGCACCATGCCGTGCGCCTTGTCGACGTCGCCCGACACCGCCAGGCCCAGCGCGTGACACCGCCGCCGGTACGCCGGGTCGGCGGCGAGCAGCTCGGCCACGAGATCGGCCAGCGTCGCCACCACACCCTCGGGCGAGATCGCCGTCAGCGGGCGATGCGCGGCGACGAGCACCTGGGCGCGCAGGTCGGTGACGACGCCGATGAGCTCGTCGTCAGTGATCTTCACACCGGTGAAGAACTCCCGGTCCGGCTTGATGGCCAGCGGGCTGGCCGGGCGGCCCGCGCCGGGGCCCGGCCGGTCGGTGGCCTCCAGCTCTTCCAGATAGCCCGCCTCGATGAACGGGCGGGCCGCCTTGGTGACGGCGGCGGACGACAGCCCCGTCCGCCTGGCGATCTCCACCCGGGAGACCGGCCCCTGCGTCAGGACCATGGTGAACACGGTGGCCGCCGCGGGAGTGGTGAGCGGTGCGGGCATGATGGGCATCGTAACACTAATTAACTTCGTTAAGAATTGATTCGAAGGGCACGTCGATCCAGGGTATGGAATTCAAGACGCTCCGGGCACGCCTTCGGTGAGCGCGCTCGATCGTGGTTCATTACCCGATGGAGGACAGGCCGCGCAGGGTGAGCTGGGCGGCGCGCATGGCCGCCTCCTCCGCCTGCTCCAGTGATCCGCCCCGGTTGATGCTGGAGATGACCGCGAGCTTGGTGGCGCCGATCAGCGCGCCCACGGCCGCCGCCGCGTCCACGTGGTCGAGCTCGTCGGGGAAGGCGTCCTCCAGCGCCAGCGCCAGCCGGAGCTGGCTGTCGAACAGCAGGTGCAGCGCCCGCGCCTGCAGCGAGGGGACGGTCATCACCAGCCGCATCCGCAGGGGCACCTCCTCCACCGAGAAGCCGTCGTCGCCGGAGGTCCAGCCCATGCTCGCGCGTACGAGCCGCAACAGCAGGTCCGCCAGGTGCTCGCCGGGCATCCTGGACGAGATCAGCTCCGTGGCCATCGCCATGCGCGACTCGCCGTCGAAGAACAGCACGTCCTCCTTGCTGGCGAAGTAGCTGAAGAACGTCCGCGTCGACACCTCGGCCGCGGCCGCGATCTCGGCCAGCGTGGTCTCCTCGAAGCCCTTCTCGTCGAACAGCCGGAGCGCCGCCTCGATCAGCGCCCGGCGCGTGCGCTGTTTCTTACGCTCCCGCAGTCCCACCATGTCGCGAACTGTACCGTCAATCTCCATTTGTTGCACCCATTGAAATTTTGCAACGGATGAGGTTTTCTGGGGAGGTTGACGATGAGAAAGGAACCGCAGCATGTCTGATCTGACCCTCACCACCACCCGCCAACGCCCCTTCGATCCGCCCGACGAAATCGCCGAGCTACGGCCAAAAGCGGCGATCCACCGCATGACCTACGCCGACGGGCACCTCGGCTGGCTCGTGACCGGCTACTCCGCCGCGCGCGCCGTGCTCGCCGACGCGCGCTTCAGCAACCGCCCCGAGCGCATGCACCCGCCGATCCCGGCCCGGATGGCGCTCGCTCAGGAGGGGGGCTTCCGCGTTCCGCCCGGGTTCTTCCTGCGGATGGACGCGCCCGAGCACACCCGCTACCGCAAGCTCCTCACCGGCCAGTTCACCGTGCGCCGGATGAAGGAGCTGGAGCCGAGGATCGCGCAGATCGCCGAGGCCTGCCTCGACGCCATGGAGGCCGCGGGCAAGCCGGTGGACCTGGTGCAGGAGTTCGCGCTGCCCATACCGTCGCTGGTGATCTGCGAGCTGCTCGGCGTGCCGTACGAGGATCGGGCGCAGTTCCAGGAAGACACCAAGGTGCTCGTCAACCTGGAGGTCAAGGCCGAGGACGCCGTCGGCGCGATGACCCGGATCTCCGCGTACCTCTACGGGCTGATCCAGCGCAAGCGCGCCAAGCCGACGGACGACCTGCTCAGCGGCCTCGTCGAGAGCGGCGAGCTGAACGACGAGGAGCTCACCGGCGTCGCGTTCCTGCTGCTGGTGGCCGGACACGAGACCACCGCCAACATGCTCGGCCTCGGCACCTACGCGCTGCTCACCAACCCCGCCCAGCTCGCCGTCATGCGCGACGACCCGTCCGCGGTCGAGAACGGCGTCGAGGAACTGCTGCGCTACCTCACGATCATCCACCTCGGGCCGATCCGGAGCGCACTGACCGACGTCGAGATCGAGGGCCAGGTCATCAAGGCCGGCGAATCGGTCATGCTCCACCTGCCGGTGATCAACCGCGACCCGTCCCGCTTCCCGGACGGCGAGCACCTCGACCTCACCAGGCCCGCCACCGGCCACCTCACGTTCGGCCACGGCATCCACCAGTGCCTCGGCCAGCAACTGGCCCGGGCCGAGATGCGCATCGGCTACCCCGCGCTCCTGCGGCGCTTCCCCGGCCTACGCTTGGCTGTATCACCGGAGGAGGTGCCGATGCGCTCGGACATGAGCATCTATGGAGTGCACCGCCTCCCTGTCACCTGGTAGGTCAATGATGGAGATCAAGGCAGACACGACGGTGTGCATCGGTGCGGGCATGTGCGCGCTGACGGTGCCGGCGATATTCGACCAGAGCGAGGACGAGGGGACGGTGGTGGTCCTTGACTCCACCCCACCTGCCGAACTGGAAGACGCCGTCCGCCGCGCCGTGACACTGTGCCCGTCCGGGGCCATCTCGGTGGTCTGAGACACCATTCAGTACGTTTTTCATGCTTTATCGCGATTTGCCGGTTATCCCCGCGCCGACGGCGGGTCCTCGTTTGTCTTACGTTCTGGCTAGACCGCATTGTCTGACGATCTGGCCAGACCGGGACACACCGCCGTCGCCGCGGCTCCTGCACCTCACCCCACGCCCACGACCTCTGGCACCACGACACACACCCTGAGCCCCCCAAGCCAGAGCCCCTCGATCCATAGCTCCAGAGCCCCACGCCCTCGGCCCCCACGCCCTCGGCCCCCACGCCCTCGGCCCCTACGGCCCCTCGGCCGTGCGCCCCGAGTCCGTCTGTTTCACGGCCTTCAGCCCTACGCTGAGCGGCCACGCTCCACGGGCGCTCAGGTCGGCCGTCGTAGCGTCAACGGTCACCGCGGTCCTCCATGCCGGTCACTCGTGGGCAGCGGCAATCTAGCCACGGTGCCCTGCCGCAGGCTCGCGACCCCGCGATGTCCCTGCGCCGGACCTGGCGCCTTCGACCACTCGCTCTGCCTCTGCTCACCTGCATGCTTCACGGAGCCGACACCTGGCCCCCCAGCTCCCCAACGCGGCCTCTCGCTCAACGCGGCCCCCGGCTTTCAGCGCGGTCCCTCGCCCAACGCGGTCCTCCTCTCGAGACGGCACCCTCTCAGGGCGGCCCCCACCCCGCACGGCCGCCTCGCAATGCGGTCCCCCACCCACCACCGTCCCTCGCCCAATGCGGCCCCCACCCACCACGGTCCCAACCCCAATGCGGCCCCCACCCAACGCGGCCCCACCCAACACGGCCCCCGCCCAGGGCGGAGACCCCTCCCAGGGCGGATCCGCACGTCGAAGGGCGTATGCTCTTTCGCCCGCCATGTTGATCGAATCTGTGTTCGTAGAACAGGTTGACACCGAGCGTGATCGAAATTATGTTCGACCTAGTGGCGTGAGGCTCGCGGCTCACGTCGTAGGACCTGGTCGCGGGCCGTTCGCTTCCCCCAAGCGAGACCCGCGATCAGGCTCCAGGGCGAAGGGCGTGTCCTCGTCGTCGGCGGAGACGAGTGGGCGCGTCCTGGCTGGACGGGGAGTGGGGAAGCTCCTCGTCCAGCCAGCCCGGCGGAATTGTCGGTGGAGTCTGCGAACGTTAACTCCACCGGCGGAGACGCCGGGAGCCGCCATGACTCCAAGGAGGCGCGCAAGATGGCACAACGGCTCGGCGATACGCAGGGGCCCCGGCTGTCGCCCGCGGTTCGGGCACACCTGACGGATTCACGTTCCTGCCTGGCGGAGGCGGCGACCGCTCGCACCCCGGCATCCCGATATGTGGCAGCACATCTGGCAGCTCTGCGAGCGGCGGCGGCGATCCTGGCCGCCCGTCCCCGCCCCATGGAAGGCCGCAGGCGCCGCCTGCGCAGCGCGTGGGAGCTGCTCCCAGAGGCGGAGCCCAGGCTCGCGGAGTGGGCCGCCTACTTCTCGGTGAGCGCCGCCAAGCGCGCCGCCGCCGAGGCCGGCATGGTCCGTGGCGTCAGCGCAGCCGACGCGGACGAACTCCTGGCCGAGGCGGACACCTTTGTCGCCGTAGTACAGGACATCCTGGGCGTCCCCGCTCAACCCCAACTCCCGGTCGAGGTCCCCCTGGCCGGCTGACCACACCGCTCGCGCCGCCGACATCAGCGGCGAGTGGGCAGCCGGACAACCCCAACACGAGCGAACACGCCGATGCAGGCGAGGGACCACCAAACACCCCGACCACGTACGACCACGCCAAACCGGCAAAGGCGGAGCGAGACGTTCCAAGCGTGCGCGAACACACCGACGCACGCCAGCGTCAACGTCCCGAACGTTGGTGACCACGCCAAACCGGTAGGAGGCAAGCGAGACGCCTCAAGCATGCGCGAACGCGCCGACGCGGGCGTGCCGATTCCAAACGTGAGTGACCGCTAAGCCACAAATCGGGACTGAGCGCCTCAGCCCGCATGCGATCGACGTACGCAGCGAGGCCGAGAGCCGATGACCACGGCAACCCCTTGCAGCGGAACGCCCCAAGTATGCGCGGATGACGCCAGCGCATGTGCGCGGATAGCGCCAGGGCAGGTGAGGCCGAACGTCCCGCAGATGGGTGACCACATCAGTCTGGTAGAGGGGGAGCGGGGCGGCCTCGAGGGTGCAGGACGTGCCGACGCGGGCCAGGTCGAATGTCCTGGACGCTGTGACCGTGCCGGCCCCGACATGCTAGATACGGCCACGCGGCGGCGAAAGCGAGCCCGTGTCCCGCCTTCGTCGCCGCGCTGATCTGCTTGTCCTGCTCGTCCAGATCCGACTTACATGTCTCGACTCGCGTGCGTGCGAATCCCAACTTGATCAACACGCGATGTCCCGGCGGGTCTGCCTGCGTGTCCTCGGTGGCGCGGCGGGAGGTCGTTCACATCGGATCGCACAGCGGTACGGTGCTGTAGTCCTCGCCGGCTACTGGGCGGATGTCTTGCCAGCGCACCCAGTGGGCTTGGCCCATGTGCTCGCTGCCGTCATCGGTGTTCACCGTCTGCGGGGGCCAGAGCAGGAAGCCCCACCGTTCTCCTTCCGCATCGCCCCACGCCAGCAGGTATCGCGCCTCACCGCTGCCGGTGGTCGGGAACATCGACGCGGCATGTTCGACGATGGGCGGTCGCCACAATCCTGGTAGGCCTTTCGTGTCGAGATGCATTGGTCCATTATACGAACTGGAGTTCGATATCGCTAGCGAGATCGCTTCCCTCTCCCGATCTGGGTGGACACGGTTGGGCGACGACTGGGCGTGCGCCGCGGGTGGACCTACGTGGCTGCGTCTACGCGGTGAACTTGCGCGGCTGGCCTTGCGAGGGCGGATGTGCGCGTTGGCAGATCCGTGAAGGGGGAGAGGCCCGCGATTGGACCTGCGGGTGGATGCGCGCGGCGTGGCTTGACGTGGAGACAGGGACGCGGGCACGCGAGGCTGCGGGGACGCGAGCCTGCGGGACTGCGGGGCTGCGGGGCTGCGGGGCTGCGGGGCTGCGAGGACGCGAGGACGCGAGGGTGGGCCGCCGGGGGTGTGCGTGGCCGGGCTTGTGCGGGGTGTCTGCACGGGGTGTCTGCGTGAGGCGGCTGCGCGGCGGGGATATGCGGCGGGCCCGTGCGGCGGGCTCGTGCGGTGTTGTCTCCGCCGATCGGTTGTATGGCCGACCGCAAGCAACCGACGGGCCGGCGGTGTCTTCCCTGCGCATGGCGGACGACACCCGCCGCAGCTCATTGCTACGCCATCACCGGGAGGGCGGGGGGATCCGGCTGATGCCCGTTTCCGCAACCGTTCCGAGCTGACGT
The DNA here is from genome assembly GCF_018603905.1 of Nonomuraea sp. NEAU-A123. Taxonomy (GTDB): domain Bacteria; phylum Actinomycetota; class Actinomycetes; order Streptosporangiales; family Streptosporangiaceae; genus Nonomuraea. Next base: position 296,997 of record NZ_JAHFZZ010000007.1, on the reverse strand, counting down.
CGGTTCCGCAGCAGCGCAGAGGAGGCAGGCTGGAGGCCCCTACACAGCGAGGTCGCGGGCTTGCCGGGTGAAGTGGGGGTTCTCGCGCCGCCGTACAAGAGGTCGCTCATGCGAAAGAGGGCATGAAAGCGGGGCGCGCCGATCACATGGCGCGCCCCGAAAAACAGGAGTGGTCAGAAGGACTCGACGGCTCGGCGGGCCTCTGCGTCGAGGACGCCCCAGCTGATGAGCTCCTCCGTCAGTTCGCTAGGCGACTTGTCGTAGATCACGGCCAGGGAGCGCAGGTCTTCCTGGCGGATCGACAGGACCTTCCCGTTGTAGTCACCACGCTGGCTCTGGATGGTGGCCGCGTAACGGGCGAGTGCCCCGGCCTTCTCCTTCGGCAGCGTCGCAAGGCGTTCCAGGTCGATCACAAGCTTGGGTGTCGGGCCGAGCGGGCTGGGCGCGGCACCGCCGGGCAGCAGCTCGGAGACGGGCACCCCGTAGAAGTCGGCAAGCTCGGCAAGCTTCTGAACCGTTACAGCGCGGTCGCCACGCTCGTACGAACCTACGACAACGGCTTTCCACCTGCCACGCGACTTCTCTTCGACTCCATGCAGGGAAAGCCCCTGCTGGGTGCGGATGGCGCGGAGTCGTGCACCCAGCGACTTTGCGTACTCAGACGGCATCGTGTGGCCCCCCGGCTCTCGTATGTAGCGCTCTCAGTAGATTGTGCTCCCTTGCGGCGAATGCCCCGGCCACCGGGGGGTGTGGTGCCTGGCTCGGCACCATCGGTAGCCATGGCTCTGGGTTTACCCCATAACGCCGCGCAGTGTGGTTACGCACAGTGACGGTAAAGGGGTGGACGCCTAAGGTCAAGCTGATTGGAAAAAAGATGCCGAATCCGATCCGGGATGGAACGACTTAATCGCCCCTCTTGTCCCACTGGCAACAATACTTCGTCACTGTTTGCCCCAGTGACATACATGGTGAAATCTCCTCGAAACCCGTGTCAGTGATCGCGTAGAGGCCGAGGTGAGGGGCGGTGAGAGGGGGCAGAGGAGGGTCGGCGGCGAGCGACCAAGAGGGCGCGGCAGGGTGGGAAAGGCGCCGTCCCGGCCGGGCGGGCACGCGACGGTGGACGTCGGACAGACCCGATGGGCCCGACAGACGTCGGGGCGACAGGCGACAGGCGACAGGCGACAGGCGACGGGCGCGACGGGCGGCGACGGGCGGCGAAGCGCGTGGTGCCGGGGTCAGGCTTGGCGCGTTAGGATCATGACCGGGCACGTGGCAGCGCGTACGATCTTGAGCGACGTGTCCCCCAGGAACACCCGCCGCAACGGCCCCGCGTTGCTGGAGGCGCAGATGAGCAGTTCGCCCGGCAGCCATGACGTCTGCCCCATGGCCTGTGCCACGTCGCGGCCCTCCAGGATCTCGAACTCCGCCCGGATGTGCGGCCGCTGCCCGCTGGCCGCCTCTGTGAGGTCGGCCGCCACCTGGTCGCGGAGCCGTGTCAGCATGTCCTCCTCGACCTTGGCGCGGCGTACGCCGCGGATCACCAGCGTGATCAGCCGCAGCGGCACGTCCAGGGTGACCGCCGCCTTGGCGGCGTCCCTGACGGCGGCGTCGGCGCAGGGACCCCGGCGGTAGGCGACGGTGATCCGCTCGAAGGCCGAGGTCGGCGCGTCCGCGTAGCCGCGCGGGGCCAGCAGGACCGGCACCGACGAGGAGTGCAGCAACTGGTCGGCGGTGCTGCCGACCGAGATGCGGCCTTTGCCGCCACGCGGCGCGGAGCCGATCACGACGACGTCGGCCGCGCGCCGGCGGGCCAGCTCCACCAGCCCGCGCCCGCTGCCCTTGTGGGTGTGGACGACGTAGTCGGCCTCGTCGCCGGTGAGCGACCGCGCCTGCTCGAGTGTGGCGTCCGCCTGCTCCTTCAGGTACATGCGCCACTCGCTCAGGTCGGCACGGGCGGGCCCCGGCGTGGTCCACACGGGCGGCTGCACGGTCGCCACCAGCAGGCGCGCCTTGGCCTGCCTGGCGAGGAGTACGGCCAGTGCCAGTGCGTCACGCCCCCTCGGCTCGGGGATGAAACCGACCAGTACGCTTTCGAGCTTCATCTGGGCACCTCGGTGTTCAACCGCGAGTGGCTAAAGCCGTACAGGAAGTAACAGATCAGGCCCACCAGCATCCAGAGGCCGAACGCGAGCCAGGTGACGCCGGCGAGACCGGCCATCACGATGACGCAGAAGATCGTGCCGAGGATCGGGGTGGCGGGGAAGAACGGCGTGCGGAAGCTGCGCGGCAGGTCGGGGCTGCGGTAGCGGAGTACGAGCACGCCGATGTTGACGATGGCGAACGCGAACAGCGTCCCGATGCTCGTGGCCTCGGCGAGCTGGCCCAGCGGCACCAGCCCGGCCAGCACCGAGATGAACGCCGCCACGATGAGGGTGTTGGCGACCGGAACCTGGTGGCGCGGGTTCACCTTCTGGAAGATGTGCGGGATGAGCCCGTCGCGGGACATCGCGAACAGGATGCGGGTCTGGCCGTAGATGACGGTCAGGACGACGCTGGCGATCGCCACGACCGCGCCGAAGGACACGATCAGGCCCGGCCAGGTGGCACCGGTGGCGAGGTTCACGATGTAGGAGAGGCTGGCTTCGGTGCGCTCGGGGTCGAAGTCGGTCCACGGCATGGCGCCGATCGCGGCCACCGCCACCAGGACGTAGACGATCGTGACGATGGCCAGGGACAGGATGATGGCCAGCGGCAGGTCGCGCTTGGGGTTCTTGGCCTCCTCGCCGGCGGTGGAGGCCGCGTCGAAGCCGATGTAGGAGAAGAACACCTGCGAGGCGGCGGCCGTGATGCCCGCGACCCCCATGGGCGCGAACGGCGAGAAGTGCCCGGCCCTGAATGCGCTGAAGGCCACCACGCAGAAGAAGATCAGCACGGCGATCTTGATGAGCACGAACACGGCGTTGGCCGTGGCGCTCTCCGAGGCCCCGCGCAGCAGCAGCCAGGTGGCCAGCAGCACGATGAGGATCGCGGTGACGTTGACCACGCCGCCGTCCTGGCCGGGGGAGCGGGTGATCGCATCGGGCAGCGACCAGCCGAACAGGCCGTGCAGGAACGAGTTGAGATATTCGCCCCAGCCGACGGACACCGCCGCGACCGACACCGCGTACTCGAGCATGAGGCACCAGCCGCAGATCCAGGCGACGAGCTCGCCCAGCGTCGCGTACGCGTAGGAATAGGACGAGCCGGACACCGGGATCGAGCCGGCCAGCTCCGCGTAGGACAGCGCGGAGAACAGCGCGGTGATCGCCGCCAGCACGAAGGCCAGCACGACGGCGGGGCCCGCCTTCGGCACGGCCTGGCCGAGGATGACGAAGATGCCGGTGCCGAGCGTGGCGCCGACGCTGAACAGCGTGAGCTGCCACAGCGTCATCGTGCGGCGCAGCTCACCGCCCTCGCCGTGGCCGCCTTCGGCCACGATCTGTTCGGTGGGCTTGGTACGGAAGAGCCGTTGGGCGAGTGCCACTCGAGACCTCCTTGAGCCCTAAAGCGTGCTGGTCAGCGGCCAGCGGGCGTTCGGCGTGACGATCGTGCCCGCGGAGCCGTCCAGGATCTGCTCCGCCTGGCCGAGTTCGCCGATGGCCGCCATGTCGCCGGTGGTCTCCACGAAACGGCAGACCGCTTCCACTTTCGGCCCCATGGAGCCCGCTGGGAAGTCGAGGGCGCGTAGTTCGTGCGGGGTGGTGTTCGCGATCTCGCTCTGCCGCGCGGTGCCGAAGTCCTTCAGTACGCGCGGCACGTCGGTCAGGATGAGGAACGCGTCGCATTCGAGCGCCTCGGCCAGCATCGACGCCGTGGAGTCCTTGTCGATGACCGCCTCGACGCCGGACAGGCGGCCGTGCTCGTCGCGGATGACCGGGATGCCGCCGCCGCCCGCGCAGATCACCACGACCCCCTCGCGGACCATCTTGCTGATCAGCCGGGTCTCCACCACGCGCTGCGGGGTGGGGGAGGGGACGACGCGCCGCCAGTAGCGGCCGTCGGCCGCGACCGTCCAGCCGTACTCCTTGACCAGCTTGGCGGCCTCGTCCTGTTCGTAGACGGGGCCGACGAACTTGGTCGGGTTCTCGAAGGCCGGATCGACCGCCGACACGAGCGTCTGGGTCACCATGGCCAGCACCTGACGGCCGGGCAGCGCGTTCTGCAGGGCCTGCAGCATCCAGTAGCCGATCATGCCCTGGGTCTCGGCGCCGAGCGTGTCGAACGGGTAGGGCTTGGTCAGGCGGGGGTCGTTGGCGCTCTCCAGCGCCAGCAGGCCCACCTGCGGCCCGTTTCCGTGGGTGATGATCAGCTCGTGCTTCTCCGCGAGCTTGGCCAGCGTCTTGGCCGCGTTGGCGACGTTGGCGATCTGCGGCTCGGCGTCGGCCTTCTGGCTGCGCCGCAGCACCGCGTTGCCTCCCAGAGCGACGATGACCCTCATCGGTCAGATGCCGTCTCGCTCAAGCGGGCAGCTCATGCAGCGCGGGCCGCCGCGGCCCCGGCCGAGCTCGCTGCCCCGGATCGTGATGACCTCGATGCCGTTGTCGCGCAGGAAGTTGTTGGTCGTGGTGTTGCGCTCGTAGGCGATGACCACGCCCGGCTCGACGGCGAGCGCGTTGCAGCCGTCGTCCCACTGCTCCCGCTCGGCGGCGGAGACGTCCTGCGTGGGGGTGAGGACCTTGATGTCGTCCAGCTCCAGGGCCCGCGCGATGGCGCGGTGCATGTCCTCCGGCGGGTGGTCGGTGACCTTGAGCTCCTTGTCGGTGTCACCCGGCTCGATCGTGTACGAGGCCAGCATGCCGAGCCCCGCGTACTTGGTGAACACGCCCACGTCCACCATCGTCATCACGGTGTCCAGGTGCATGAACGCGCGGGCCTTCGGCACGTTCAGGGCGATGATCTTCCGCGCGGAGCCGGCCTGGAACAGCCGCTGCGCGAGCATCTCGATGGCCTGCGGCTGGGTGCGCTCGCTCATCCCGATCAGCACCACGCCGCGCCCGAGGACCAGCACGTCGCCGCCCTCCAGCGTGGCCGGGGCGATCGACTGGCCGGGCAGCCACACGTGGTAGCCGTCCTTCTGCGGCCGGCCGAACCCGTCGGCGAACGTCGGGTGGAACTCGTAGACGGCCTCCATGTTCACCGTCTCGCGCATCCGCGCTTTCTTCTTCATCGCGTTGATCGAGACGCCGTCGTACACCCAGCAGGAGGTGTCGCGGGTGAACAGGTGGTTCGGCAGGGGCGGCAGGATGAAGTCGTCGTCGCCGGCCGCGTGGTACGACATCGACTTCGGGTCGCAGCCGGCCTCGACCATCTCGCGCTTGGTGATGCCGCCGGTCAGGTAGAGCTGCAGGGTCTTGGAGTCCATGGCGTCGAGGGTGTTGCGGATGTCGTCGACGGCCAGCGGGCCCATGAAGCGCTCGTCGAGAATCCCGTCGAGGATGTGCTTGCGCGCCTCGGGGATCTCGATCGTCTCTTGAAGCAGGTCCGCGAGCATGTGGACCTTGACGCCGCGCTCCCGCAGCACCTGCTGGAACTCCTCGTGCTCCTCCATCGCGCGCTGCACCCACAGCACGTCGTCGAAGAGGAACGCGTCCTTGTTGGTCGGGGTGAGCCGCTTGAGCGCCAGGTCAGGCTTGTGCAGCAGCACCTGGTAGAGCTTGCCCACCTCGGAGTCGACATGGAAGGTCATTGTCTCTGTATCCCCTCGAAGCAGGCGGACGTCAACGCGCCGGCACCGCCCGCGATGCCGATGACGTGCCCCGCGCGGACGGTGCCAACACGGGAAAAGGGCGGGAAATTACCGAATCGCGGGGCGCCACGGGCAGTGGCCCGCCCAAGTTCTGGCTGGTAGCCCCTGGTACTGTGTGTCCCGACCAACACCCTTTTAAGACCCGTCCCGTGAGGCGGGAAAGGTGGTGAGCTCTGCCGTGTCCGACTTCTCGTCCGACCAGACGCCCCATTCAAGGGCCGTCCTGGAGGGCCCGGACATCCATCGTGCGCTGACCCGCATCGCGCACGAGATCCTCGAACGAACCAAGGGCGCCGACGGCGTCGTCCTCCTCGGCATCCCGACCCGCGGCGCCACCCTGGCCCGCCGGCTGGGTGACCGCATCGAGCGCTTCGAAGGCGTCAAGATCCCCGTCGGCTCGATCGACATCACGATGTACCGCGACGACCTCCGGCTCAAGCCCGCCAGGCCGCTCGGCCACACCGAGCTGCCGCCCGACGGCATCGACGGCAGGATCGTCGTCCTGGTCGACGACGTCCTCTACTCCGGCCGCACCGTCCGCGCCGCGCTCGACGCGCTCAACGACCTCGGCCGCCCGACCGCCGTACAACTGGCCACGCTGGTCGATCGCGGCCACCGCGAGCTGCCCATCCGCGCCGACTACGTCGGCAAGAACCTACCGACCGCCAAGAGCGAGAAGGTGAAGGTCTACCTGCAGGAGACCGACGGGCGTGACGCCGTGCTCCTCATGAAGGAGGACGCCAAGTGAACCGCCACCTCATCTCCGCGGGCGACCTCAGCAGGGACGACGCCCTGCTCATCCTCGACACGGCCGAGGAGCTGGCGAGGGTCTCGGAACGTTCCATCAAGAAGCTGCCCACGCTGCGCGGCCGTACGGTGGTCAACCTGTTCTTCGAGGACTCCACCCGGACCCGCATCTCGTTCGAGGCGGCGGCCAAGCGGCTGTCGGCCGACGTGATCAACTTCTCCGCCAAGGGCTCCAGCGTCTCCAAGGGTGAGTCGCTGAAGGACACCGCGCTGACGCTGGAGGCGATGGGCGCCGACGCGGTCGTCATCCGCCACGGCGCCTCCGGCGCGCCGCACCGCCTGGCCAACTGGGTGCACGGCAGCGTCGTCAACGCCGGCGACGGCACCCACGAGCACCCCACGCAGGCGCTGCTCGATGCCTTCTCGATGCGCCGCCGCCTGGGCGCCCTCGACGGCCGCACGGTCACGATCGTCGGCGACGTGCTGCACAGCAGGGTCGCCCGCTCCAACGTGCTGCTCCTGGCCACGCTCGGCGCCGACGTCACCCTGGTGGCGCCGCCCACGCTGCTGCCGGTCGCGGTCGACACCTGGCCGTGCGCGGTCTCCTACGACCTCGACGCGGTGCTGCCCAAGTCCGACGTGGTGATGATGCTGCGGGTGCAGAAGGAGCGGATGAACGCCGCCTACTTCCCGAGCGAGCGCGAATACTCCCGCCGCTACGGCCTCGACCGGGACCGCTTCGCCAAGATGCCCGACGAGGCCATCGTGATGCACCCCGGCCCGATGAACCGGGGCATGGAGATCGCCGCCGAAGTGGCCGACTCGCCGCGCTCGACCATCGTCGAGCAGGTCGCCAACGGTGTGACCATCCGCATGGCCGTCCTGTACCTGCTCCTCGGGGGAGAGACCGCATGATCGTTCGCAACGTCAGGATCCTCGGCGGAGAGCCCGTCGACATCCGGATCGAGGACGGGGTGATCGCCGAGATCGCGCCGGAGATCGCCGGTGAGCCGGGGATCGACGGCGGCGGCGCGATCGTGCTGCCCGGCCTCGTCGACCTGCACACCCACCTGCGCGAGCCCGGCCGCGAAGACGCCGAGACCGTGCAGACCGGCACCCAGTCGGCCGCCCGCGGCGGCTACACCGCCGTGCACGCCATGGCCAACACCTCGCCCGTCGCCGACACCGCCGGAGTGGTCGAGCAGGTCTGGCGGCTCGGCCGCGAGTTCGCCCACTGCGACGTCCAGCCGGTCGGCGCGGTCACCGTCGGCCTGGAGGGCCGGCAACTGGCCGAGCTCGGCGCGATGGCCGACTCCGCCGCCCGAGTTCGCGTCTTCTCCGACGACGGCAGGTGCGTCGACGACGCCGTGCTGATGCGCCGCGCCCTGGAGTACGTCAAGGCGTTCGACGGCGTGATCGCCCAGCACGCCCAGGAGCCCAGGCTGACCGGCGGCGCGCAGATGAACGAGGGCGTCGTCTCCGGCCGGCTCGGCCTGACCGGCTGGCCGGCCGTCGCCGAGGAGGCGATCATCGCCCGCGACTGCCTGCTGGCCGCGCACGTCGGCTCCCGGCTGCACGTCTGCCACGTCTCCACGGCCGGCTCGGTGGAGATCCTGCGCTGGGCCAAGTCCAAGGGCTGGAACATCACCGCCGAGGTCACCCCGCACCACCTGCTGCTCACCGACGACCTCGTCGAGGACTCGCCGGTCGGCGCCTACAACCCCATCTACAAGGTCAACCCGCCGCTGCGCACCCGCGCCGACGTCGAGGCCCTGCGCGCGGCGCTGGCCGACGGCACGATCGACATCGTCGCCACCGACCACGCCCCCCACCCGGTCGAGGACAAGGAGACCGAGTGGTCGGCCGCGGCCATGGGCATGGTCGGCCTGGAGACCGCGCTCAGCGTGGTGCAGGAGGCCATGGTGGACACCGGGCTGCTCGACTGGGCGGGCGTCGCCGATCGCATGTCGATCGTGCCCGCGCGTATCGGCCGCCTGTCGGGGCACGGGCAGCCGATCGAGGTGGGGGTGCCGGCCAACCTCACCTTGTACGACCCGTCCGTACGCACCGAGGTGGATCCGTCCGCCTTCGCGTCGAAGAGCCGCAACACGCCGTACGAGGGGATGACGCTGCCCGGCCGGGTCGTGGCGACGTTCCTGCGCGGCAAGCCGACAGTACTTGAAGGGAAGCTGGTGTGACTTCAGCGCTACTCGTTCTTGAAGACGGTCGCGTCTTCCACGGAACCCCCTATGGCGCCGAGGGCGAGACGTTCGGCGAGATGGTCTTCAACACCGGGATGACCGGCTACCAGGAGACCCTCACCGACCCGTCCTACCACCGGCAGATCGTCGCGATGACGGCCCCGCACATCGGCAACACCGGCGTCAACGACGAGGACCCCGAGTCGGGCCGCGTCTGGGTGGCCGGCTACGTCGTACGCGAGCCGTCCCGCGTGGTCTCCAACTGGCGGGCCAACCGCTCGCTCGACGACTACCTCAAGGAGCAGGGCGTCGTCGGCATCGCGATGCCCGGCACCCGCGCGCTCACCCGCCACCTGCGCGAGCGCGGCGCCATGCGCGCCGGCATCTTCACGGCTCCGGCGGAGCCGGTCGAGGACCTGGTCGAGCGCGTACGACAGGCGCCGCGCATGGAGGGCGCCGACCTGTCCGCCGAAGTGGCCACGACCGAGCCCTACGTCGTGCCCGCCATCGGCGAGAAGCGGTTCACGGTCGCGGCTGTCGACCTGGGCATCAAGGGCATGACGCCGCACCGGATGGCCGAGCGCGGCTGCGAGGTGCACGTGCTGCCGGCCGGCGCCACGTTCGAGCAGATCATGGCGGTCGAGCCGGACGGGGTGTTCCTGTCCAACGGGCCGGGCGACCCGGCCACCGTCGACGTCACGCCGCTGCGGCGGGTGCTGGAGGCCCGGGTGCCGTTCTTCGGCATCTGCTTCGGCAACCAGATCTTCGGCCGCGCCCTGGGGCTGTCCACGTACAAGCTGCGTTACGGGCACCGCGGGGTCAACCAGCCGGTCCAGGACGTACGGACCGGAAAAGTGGAGATCTCCGCGCACAACCACGGCTTCGCCGTCGAGGCGCCGCTGGGTGAGCCGTTCGACACGCCCTACGGCCGGGCCGAGGTCAGCCACGTCAACCTCAACGACCGCTGCGTGGAAGGGCTGCGCCTGCTCGACGGGCGCGCCTTCAGCGTGCAGTACCACCCGGAGGCCGCCGCCGGGCCCCACGACGCCGCCTACCTTTTCGACGAGTTCTGTGAGGTCATGAGCCGTGCCCAAGCGTGATGACATCAGGTCCGTCCTGGTGATCGGCTCGGGGCCGATCGTGATCGGACAGGCGTGCGAGTTCGACTACTCCGGCACCCAGGCTTGCCGCGTGCTGCGCGACGAGGGGTTCCGCGTGATCCTCGTCAACAGCAACCCGGCGACGATCATGACGGACCCCGAGTTCGCCGACGCCACCTACGTCGAGCCGATCACCCCCGAGTACGTCGAGAAGATCATCGCCAAGGAGCGCCCCGACGCGCTGCTGCCGACGCTGGGCGGGCAGACCGCGCTCAACACCGCGGTCGCGCTGCACGAGTCGGGCGCGCTGGAGCGCTACGAGGTCGAGCTGATCGGCGCCGACTTCGACGCGATCCAGGCGGGCGAGAACCGCGAGCTGTTCAAGGGGATCGTCGCCAAGGTCGCCCGCGAGCACGGCCTGAACGCCGAGTCGGCCAGCTCGGTCGTCTGCCACACGATGGACGAGTGCCTGGCCGCCGCGACAGAGCTGGGCTACCCGGTGGTCGTGCGGCCGTCCTTCACGATGGGCGGCGTCGGGTCCGGGTTCGCCTACGACGAGACCGACCTGCTGCGCATCGCCGGAGCCGGGCTGGACGCCTCGCCGACCACCGAGGTGCTCCTGGAGGAGTCGATCATCGGCTGGAAGGAGTACGAGCTCGAGGTCATGCGCGACAAGCATGACAACGTGGTCATCGTCTGCTCCATCGAGAACATCGACCCCATGGGCGTCCACACCGGCGACAGCGTCACCGTCGCCCCCGCGCTCACGCTGACCGACCGCGAATACCAGAACATGCGTGACGTCGCGATCGCGGTCATCCGCGAGGTCGGCGTCGATACCGGCGGCTGCAACATCCAGTTCGCGGTCAACCCGGCGACCGGCCGCATGATCGTCATCGAGATGAACCCGCGCGTGTCCCGATCGAGCGCCCTGGCCTCGAAGGCCACCGGCTTCCCGATCGCGAAGATCGCCGCCAAGCTGGCCATCGGCTACACGCTCGACGAGATCCCCAACGACATCACCAAGGAGACCCCGGCGTCGTTCGAGCCCACGCTCGACTACATCGTGGTCAAGGTGCCGCGGTTCGCCTTCGAGAAGTTCAAGGGCGCCGACCAGACCCTCACCACGCACATGAAGTCCGTGGGCGAGGCGATGGCCATCGGCCGGTCCTTCCCCGAGGCGCTGCAGAAGGCGCTGCGGTCGCTGGAGAAGAAGGACTCCTCCTTCTCCTGGACCGGCTCCCCGCGGCCCAAGGCCGAGCTGCTCGACGAGTCGCGCGTCCCGCACGACGGCCGGCTGCGCACCATGCAGCAGGCCATCCGCGCCGGCGCCACCGCCGAGGAGCTCTTCGAGGCCACCAACATCGACCCCTGGTTCCTCGACCAGTTGTTCCTGCTCGACGAGGAGGCGCGGGCCGTCGGCGAGGCGACCGAGCTGACCGCCGAGGTGCTGGAGCGGGCCAAGCGCCACGGCTTCAGCGACGCCCAGCTCGGCGAGATCCGCGGCATCGACGAGGCGCGCGTACGCGACCTGCGCCACGCGCTGGGCCTGCGGCCCGTCTACAACACGGTCGACACCTGCGCCGCCGAGTTCGCCGCCAAGACCCCCTACCTCTACTCGGCCTACGACGAGGAGAGCGAGGTCCCGTACGGCGAGCGGGAGAAGGTCATCATCCTCGGCTCCGGACCGAACCGCATCGGCCAGGGCATCGAGTTCGACTACGCCTGCGTGCACGCCTCCTTCGAGCTGTCGCGGGCCGGGTTCGAGACCGTCATGGTCAACTGCAACCCGGAGACGGTCTCGACCGACTACGACACCTCCGACCGGCTCTACTTCGAGCCGCTCACCCTGGAGGACGTCCTGGAGGTCGTCCACGCCGAGCAGCAGACCGGCCCGGTCGCGGGCGTGATCGTGCAGCTCGGCGGGCAGACGCCGCTGGGCCTGGCGCAGTCGCTCAAGGACGCGGGCGTGCCCGTGGTCGGCACCTCGCCCGAGTCGATCCACCTGGCGGAGGAGCGCGGCGCGTTCGGCCGGGTGCTCGCCGAGGCGCAGCTGCCCGCGCCCAAGCACGGCACCGCGACGACCGTGGCCGAGGCGCTGGCCGTGGCCGAGGAGATCGGCTACCCCGTGCTCGTCCGGCCCTCGTACGTGCTCGGCGGCGCCGGCATGGCCATCGTCTACGACGACGCGACCCTGAGCACCTACATGGCGGCCCAGGAGGGCGGCCATCCGGTGCTGGTCGACAAGTTCCTCGACGAGGCCATCGAGATCGACGTGGACGCGCTGTTCGACGGCGAGGAGCTCTATCTGGGCGGCGTCATGGAGCACATCGAGGAGGCCGGGATCCACTCCGGCGACTCGGCGTGCGCGCTGCCGCCGATCACGCTCGGCAGCAACGACATCAAGCGCATCCGCGCCGCCACCGAGGGCATCGCCCGCGGCGTCGGGGTCCGCGGGCTGCTGAACGTCCAGTACGCCATGTCGGCCGGCGTCCTGTACGTCCTGGAGGCCAACCCGCGCGCCAGCCGTACCGTGCCGTTCGTCTCCAAGGCGACGGCGGTGCCGCTGGCGAAGGCGGCGGCCCGCGTGATGCTGGGCTCCTCGATCGCCTCGCTGCGGGAGGAGGGCATGCTGCCCGCCACCGGAGACGGCGGCACCCTGCCGCTGGAGGCGTCGATCGCGGTGAAGGAGGCGGTGCTGCCGTTCAACCGCTTCCGCGGCGTCGACATCGTGCTCGGCCCCGAGATGCGCTCCACGGGCGAGGTCATGGGCATCGACGAGTCCTTCGGCGTCGCCTACGCCAAGTCGCAGGCGGCCGCCTACGGCGAGCTGCCCACCAAGGGGCGGGCGTTCGTGTCCGTGGCCAACCGGGACAAGCGTGCGATGATCTTCCCGGTGCGGGCGCTGGCCGACCTCGGTTTCGAGATCCTGGCCACCGAGGGGACCGCTGAGGTGCTGCGCCGCAACGGTGTCCATGCCAAGATCGTGCGAAAGCAGAGCGAGGGGCCCGGACCCGGAGGTGAGCCCACCAGTGTGCAGTACATCCTCGACGGCGAGGTCGACCTGATCGTCAACACGCCGTTCGGCAGTCCGGGCCAGTCGGGTCCGCGGCTCGACGGCTACGACATCCGCACCGCCGCCGTGCTGCGCGGCATTCCGTGCATCACCACGGTCGCCGGGCTCGCCGCCGCGGCCGCGGGCATCCAGGCCATCGTGCGGGGTGATGTCGGCGTACGGTCCCTCCAGGAGCACGCGCGGGCGCTGCGGGCGGCAGGGGCGTAGGGCTCGATCGACGGCAGGCTCCCGCGGGAGGTGAAGAGGACTGGCCGGCACCCCGGTGCAGGTGACGGGCACGGTGCTGACGACGCGCCGGGTCGACGCCTACCATGCCCTCACCGTGGTGGCGCCCGGCATCGCCGAGCGCTACCGCCCCGGCCACTTCGTGTCCGTCGCCGTGGGCGGGGCTCACACGTCCATGGTGACGCGGCGGGCCTTCTCCATCCACGACGTCAAGCCCGACTACGGCGGCACGGTGGAGCTCGTCTTCACCGTGCGCGGGCCCGGCACCGCGTGGCTGGCCGAACGCCGCGCGCGTGACACGATCGACCTCGTCGGACCGCTCGGCCGGCCCTTCCCGCTGCCCCGCGACCCGGTCCACTGCGTGCTGGTCGGTTCCGAGTACGGCTCGGCGGTGCTGTTCCCGGTGGCCGACCAGCTCATCGAACGCGGCTGCCGGGTCGACTTCGTCCTGGGCGGGGCCAGCGCGGACCGGGTGTTCGGCGCCATGCGGGCCAGGCGGATGGCCCAGACCACCACGCTCACGACCGAGGACGGCTCGCTCGGGCTGCGCGGCAGGGTGACCGACGCGCTGCCCGCGGTGATCGCCGACACACGGGCGGACGTGGTCTACGCGTGCGCGCCCATGGAGACGCTGCGGGCGGTCACGGCGGTGGCGATGGAGTTCGACATCCCGGTGCAGGTGGCGGTGGAAGAGGCGATGGCCTGCGGGATCGGGGTCTGCATGACGTGCGTGCTGCCGGTCATCGGCGACGACGGGGTGACCCGGATGGTGCGGGCCTGCGCCGAGGGGCCGGTGTTCCGGGGGGAGCGGGTGCGGTTCGAGGACGTGGGGACGATCCCGTTCGACGCGCTGGGGGCGCCCGGGGGCGGTGCTCGCCATGCGGGCTGACCCCTGCCGCCCGCGCCCCGAAGGACCTCCGCTCCTTACGGCGCTCTCGTTTGCGGTGGCGCGGTCACTCCTCTCCGGTGGCTGTTCTCTCTGCGGCGGTGACCTGACGTGTCGGTAGATATGCGGACCTTCCTGGCGCACGTCGAGCTGGCCAACCCCATCACCACCGCCGCCGGCTGCGCCGCCTCGGGCCGCGAGCTGGCCCAGTTCTTCGACCTCCACCGCCTGGGCGCCCTGACCACCAGTTCGATCACCATGGCCCCGCGCGCCGGCCGCCCCACCCCCCGGATGGCCGAGACCCCCTCAGGCATGCTCAACGCCGTCGGCCTCCAGGGCCCCGGCATCGACGCCTTCCTCGAACGCGAGCTGCCCTGGCTGGCCCAGCGCGGCATCAGGACCATCGTGTCGATCGGCGGCGGCACCATGGCCGAGTACTCGGCGCTGGCCCGCAGGCTGGCCGACGCGCCCGGCGTCACGGCGCTGGAGGTGAACCTGTCCTGCCCGAACATCGAGGACCGCGGCCGGGTCTTCGCCCGCGAGGGCAGCGCCGCCGCCGAGGTGATCGCGTCGGTGCGGTCCATCATGCGGTACGACGTGCCGGTGGTCGCCAAGCTCGCCCCCGACGTGGCCGACATCGTGTCGGTCGCCCGAGCCTGCGTCGACGCCGGAGCCGACGCGCTGTCCATGATCAACAACCCGCTCGGCATGGCCATCGACACCGAGGCGCTGCGCCCCTCGCTCGCGGCCGTGACCGGCGGGCTGTCGGGACCGGCCATCCTGCCCCTAGCTGTACGGTGCGTGTGGCAGGTGCACGCCGCCCTGCCCGGGGTGCCGTTGATCGGCGTCGGCGGCGTGACGACCGGCAGGGATGCCTTCCAGCTCATCCTGGCGGGCGCCTGCGCGGTCGGAGTGGGGACGGCGCTGTTCCATGACCCCTACGCGTGCCTGCGCATCGAGCGAGAGCTTGAGGACCTGCTGAGGGCACGCGGCTTCCAGCGCCTGGCCGACGCGGTCGGCCTGGCCCACCGTCCGCCGGGGAGCGCCCCCCGGCACCTGCTCGTCGACTCCGAGGAGAGCTCCCCTTGACGCCCGCACCCATTGCCGTCGCCCTCGACGCCCCCGACCTGGAGACCGCCGCCAGATGGGCCGCCCTGGTGACACCGCACGTCACCACGGTGAAGATCGGGCTGGAGCTCTATCTGCGCTACGGCCCCGACGTGATCGCCTCGGTCCGCGGCGCGAGCGGCGTACAGGTCTTCCTGGACCTGAAGCTGCACGACATCCCCAACACGGTCGCCGGCGCGGCCAAGGCGGTCTCCCGCCTGCGCCCGGCCATCCTCACGGTCCACGCGGCGGGCGGCCCCGCGATGATCCGCGCGGCCGTCGAGGCGGCTCCGGACACCCAGATCGCGGCGGTCACCGTTCTCACGTCGCTGTCGGAGGCCGACCTGAGCCGCATCGGGCTCGCGGGCCCCGCCTCGGACGCGGTCCGCCGCCTGGCCGCCCTGTCGGTCGAGGCGGGGGCCACCGCCCTGGTGTGCTCGCCGCACGAGGTCGTAGACCTACGGTCGGAGGTGGGGCCGGGGATCACGCTCATCACACCCGGCGTACGTCCGGTCGGGGCCGACACCCAGGACCAGGCGCGGGTCGCGACGCCCGAGCAGGCGCTGGCGGACGGCGCCGACCTCCTGGTCATCGGCCGCCCGATCACCGCCTCCCCGGACCCGGGCGCCACGGCGGCCGCCATCGCGTCCTCCTTGCGCCGCACGATCCCCTCCTGAGGGGCCCATGGGGCCGCTCGTGAACGGTCCTTCTCCATAGGGGTCCGGACATGAGGGGCGTTCGTGAGGGCGAGGACCCGTTCGTGAGGGCTCGCCCGGAGGGTGAGGGCGCGTCTGTGAGGGCGGGGGCCTGCTCGTGAGGGGCCGCCCGGAAGGTGAGGGCCCGCCCGTGAGGGTGAGGGTCTGTTCGTGAAGGCCCGCCCGTGAGGATGAGGGCCCGTTGGTGAGGGCGGGCGCGTATCCGTGGGGCCGGTCCGAGGGCGTGAGAGGACTGCCCACGCGCGGTCGTGTGAGGCTCGGACCCCGGGCAAGCCGGGGAGCCGCTCCCGTCCGTGGTGCGCGTTCAGCCCCGCGCAAGGCCGCCTGGACGTCGTGCGCCTATGGCCAGACGCGCCGCCCTCTGGCGGGCCGACCGGCGCGTGTGGCTCGGGTCACCGTTGGGGCAGGGGTGCCGGGCTGGCCGGACGTCGTGCGGTGGTGCCCTGTGCGCCACCGCAGGGCTGGCGGGTACGGCTCGAGCCCACGGCGACGCGGGCCCGCGTAGGGCGGTTCGGACGACTCGGCCCCCCGTACGGCGAGCCGAGGAGGCTCTGGCCCGCGTACGGCAAGCGGAGACGACTTTGGCTCAGCGGGTGCCACCCGTTTCATGGCGGGCCGCCCCCGTGGACACGCGTCACGGCGGGTGGCCGTGTACGCACGGTGAGCGCCTCTCCGGAGGGATGGCGGTGCCCGGGGATGCCTCACACCGACCGTACACGATCGTGAAAACACTCCCGCAGCGCGCGCGGACGCCCACCTCGGACGGGGTTTCGGACCCGATCCCGCGCACGTTTCGGACACCTCTCCCTGACGGGTAGGTGATCATCATCGTACCCCGGCCGCGCTTCCTGTGTGTAAGGAAGAAGCGGGAAGTGAAGGCGATTTGATCAGCAGTCTGTAGTTTTCCAGACACAGAGAGTGATGAAGTGGATTTTGTGAGGAGAGAAACTGGGTTTGACGTTGCTTAGGGGGCGATGACCAGCTAGTTTCCCTTCCCGTCCGAGTACATCGACAGAAATTCGAGGTGACCCGGCGTGGCTCTTCCTCCCCTGACCCCTGAGCAGCGCGCCGCAGCCCTGCAGAAGGCTGCCAAGGCCCGTAAAGAGCGTGCCGAGGTCAAGAACCGGCTCAAGCATGGCGCGGTTTCTCTGGCTGAGGTGCTCAAGGATGGGCAGACCGACGACGTCATCGGCAAGATGAAGGTGTCGGCCTTGTTGGAATCGCTCCCAGGCGTGGGCAAAGTCCGCGCCAAGCAGCTCATGGAGCGACTTGCCATTGCCGAGTCCCGCCGCGTGCGGGGTCTCGGTGCGAACCAGAGGGCCTCCCTCGAGCGCGAGTTCGGTGGCAACGAGAGCTAATCTCGGTTCCACACGAAAGCGCAGGTTCAATGGGGGGTAGGAAGTGACCGACCGGTCCAGGTCTGGCAGTGTTTGGGCCCATGAGGCAGTTGGATCTGGAACGAGGGTCGGCGACTTCCTCCCCTCGAGCGAGCGGCGCCTGACGGTCCTGTCGGGACCGTCGGGCGTCGGTAAGTCAACGGTCGTCGCCGAGATTCGGCGGGCACACCCTGAGGTGTGGCTGTCGGTCTCGGTGACAACCAGAAGACCCCGGCCCGGCGAGGTGCACGGGATCCACTACTTCTTCGTCGACGGCGAGGAGTTCGACCGGCTCGTGGAGTCGGGTGAGCTGCTCGAGTGGGCGGAGTTCGCGGGCAACAGGTACGGCACGCCGCGCGCGGCCGTGCTCGACCGGCTCGCCGCGGGCGTGCCCACGCTGCTCGAGATCGACCTGGAAGGCGCCAGGCAGGTACGCCGGAGCATGCCGGAGGCCCTCCTGGTCTTCCTGGCCCCGCCCACCTGGGAGGAGCTGGAGAAGCGGCTCCGAGGCCGCGGCACCGAGCCGGAGGACGTCATCGCCCGCCGGCTGGAGGCCGGGCACGTCGAGATGGCGGCCGAGAAGGAGTTCGATCTCACCCTGGTGAACACGAGTGTCAAAGAGGTGTGCCGTCGGCTGATAGCCTTGATGACTGACCCTCAGGGGGTCATCAAAACCACCAACCGAGAGGTCTGACAATCGTGGCAGGAATTGCCCCGGTCGCAGAGGGCATCACCAACCCGCCGATCGACGCGCTGCTCGACATCGTCGACAGCAAGTATTCCCTGGTGATCATGGGTGCCAAGCGCGCCCGCCAGATCAACGCCTACTACTCTCAGCTCGGCGAGGGCCTGCTCGAATACGTCGGGCCGCTGGTCGAGACGCACGCGCAGGAGAAGCCGCTGTCCATCGCGCTGCGCGAGGTCGCCGAGGGCCTGCTCAACGCCGAGCCCATCGAAGGCGCGGTCTGACCCGTTAAATGAAGGTCGTCCTGGGCGTCAGCGGGGGCATCGCCGCGTACAAGGCGTGTGAGTTGTTGCGCCTGTTCACCGAGTCCGGGCACGAGGTGCGGGTCGTCCCGACCCGCGACGCCCTGCGATTCGTGGGCGAGCCCACCTGGGCGGCGCTGTCCGGCAACCCGGTGACGACCGATGTGTGGGACGACGTTCACGAGGTGCCCCACGTGCGGATCGGCCAGCGGGCCGACCTCGTCGTGGTGGCGCCCGCGACCGCCGACGTGCTCGCCAAGGCCGCCCACGGCCTGGCGGGCGACCTGCTCACCAACACGCTGCTGACCGCGCGCTGCCCGGTGGTGTTCGCGCCCGCGATGCACACCGAGATGTGGCAGCACCCCGCCACCCGCGCCAACGTCTCGACACTGCGCGAGCGGGGCTCCGTGGTGATCGATCCCGCGGTCGGGCGTCTCACCGGCGCCGACAGCGGGCCCGGGCGCCTGCCCGATCCCGCCGAGATCTTCCAAGTCTGCCTGCGCGTACTGGCCGGGCGCCCGCGCGACCTGGCCGGCCGACATGTCGTCGTCTCCGCCGGCGGCACCCGCGAAGCCATCGATCCGGTCCGCTACCTGGGCAACCGGTCCTCCGGGCTGCAGGGCTACGCCCTGGCCCGCACGGCCGTCGCCCGCGGGGCCCACGTGACCCTGGTGGCGGCCAACGTGTCGCTGCCCGATCCGGCCGGGGCCGACGTGGTGCGGGTGGAGTCGGCGGCCGAGCTGCGTGAGGCGGTGCTGGCCGCCTCTAACGCCGCGGACGTGGTGGTGATGGCGGCGGCCGTGGCCGACTTCCGGCCCGCCGCCCGGCACGACTCCAAGATCAAGAAGTCCGACGGCGAGCCCGACCCCCTCTATCTGGTGAAAAATCCGGACATCCTGGCTGAGCTGGGGGAGCGCCGACGCGCCGGTGGGCCAAAGCCCGAGGTGATCGTCGGGTTCGCGGCCGAGACCGACGACGTACTCGCCAACGGACAGGCCAAGCTCGCCCGCAAGGGCTGCGACCTGCTCGTCGTCAACCAGGTGGGCCCCCACCTGGCCTTCGGCACGCCCGACAACGCCGCGACCGTGCTCGTCGCGGGCGGCGAGCCGGTGGAGATCCCGCGCGGTCCCAAGGACGACGTCGCCGACGCCGTCTGGGACCAAGTCTCCAACCGGTTGCGGCATCCCCGAACGCCTGCCGATACTTAGGCAAAGGGGACAAAAGGGGGCGGGGAATGCCGGTGAGTTCCGCTGTCAGGGATCGCTGCAGGACGTTGCTCGGCGCACAGGGGGAGATCCGCTACGTCTTCCCCGCGCTGTCCTTAGGGCCGCAGGGCACGGCCAATTTCCTGATCGTGGTCACCGACAAGGCCATCTCCGTCCTCGCCACCAGGATGCTCAGGAGTGACCGCCCGGTCGCGGTCCACGCGACGTTCCCGCGCCACACGAGGCTCGGGCCGATCATGCAGGCCTCCTTGCCGGTGATCGAGCTGGGCGTGATGGCCTTCGAGTTCGAGGAGGAGTACGCCGCCGTGGTGGCCGCGGCCGACGCGGAGATCTTCGCGCCGGAGACGCTGCCCCCCGATCCCCTGCCCGATCTTTGACGGGCCGTTTCGCGACATGCCGGTGGGTAGGGCTAGACTTCGGCGAGGCACTGGCCGGGGTGTACAGTCGCCGGAGCCCGCACGTCCGTCAGCAGCCGCTGCATGAGGAGCCACTGAGTTGTCACGTCGCCTGTTCACATCCGAGTCGGTCACCGAAGGCCACCCGGACAAGATCGCCGACCAGATCAGTGACGCGATTCTCGACACCATGCTCAAGGACGACCCCAAGAGCCGGGTCGCCGTCGAGACGATGATCACTACCGGCCAGGTCCATGTCGCAGGCGAGGTCACGACCGAGACCTACGTCGACATCCCCGGCGTCATCCGGGAGAAGATCCTGGAAATCGGCTACGACGCCTCCCACAAGGGCTTCGACGGCGCCTCCTGTGGCGTGTCGGTGTCCATCGGAGCGCAGTCGCCCGACATCGCCCAGGGCGTCGACGACGCCTACGAGCACCGCGTCGACGGTGACATCGACGAGCTCGACCGTCAGGGCGCGGGCGACCAGGGCCTGATGTTCGGCTACGCGTGCCGCGAGACGCCGGAGCTGATGCCGCTGCCGATCATGCTCGCGCACCGGCTGGCCCAGCGCCTGTCCGAGGTGCGCAAGTCCGGCACCGTCCCTTACCTGCGTCCCGACGGCAAGACCCAGGTCACCATCGAGTACGACGGCGACCAGCCGGTCCGTCTCGACACCGTGGTCGTCTCGACGCAGCACGCGGCCGAGATCGACCTCAAGGAGATGCTGACGCCCGACATCAAGGAGCACGTGGTCGACCCCGTGCTCGCGGGCCTCGACATCGACATCGAGGGCTACCGCCTGCTGGTCAACCCGACCGGCCGCTTCGAGATCGGCGGCCCGATGGGCGACGCCGGCCTCACCGGTCGCAAGATCATCATCGACACCTACGGCGGCATGGCCCGCCACGGTGGCGGCGCGTTCTCCGGCAAGGACCCGTCCAAGGTCGACCGCTCGGCCGCCTACGCCATGCGCTGGGTCGCCAAGAACGTCGTGGCCGCCGGGCTCGCCGACCGCTGCGAGGTCCAGGTCGCGTACGCCATCGGCAAGGCTCAGCCGGTCGGTCTGTTCGTCGAGTGCTTCGGCACCGAGAAGCTGCCGGTCGAGAAGATCCAGGCCGCTGTGCTCCAGGTGTTCGACCTGCGCCCGGCCGCGATCATCCGCGACCTCGACCTGCTGCGCCCGATCTACTCGGAGACCGCCGCCTACGGGCACTTCGGCCGTGAGGGCTTCTCCTGGGAGTCGACCGACCGCGCCGAGGCGCTGAGGTCCGCCGCCGGTCTGTGACGCGATTCCGCTAGATGCCGCATCCCCGGTTGTGGGGTGCGGCATCTGCGCGTTCACGGCAGGGGCCGTCCTCGGAGGCGAACCAGGGAGCACGTAACGTGGTTCTCTTGGATCTTCCGGAAACTGAGGAATGGATCATGCCATGGCGTGCCACGCCGACCAGCTTCGTGGGTCGCCGTCAGGAGGTCGCGGACGTCCGGCGGATGCTGCAGCGCAGCCGCCTCGTCAGCGTCACCGGCATCGCCGGGGTGGGCAAGACCCGGGTGGCCATCCGGGCGGCGCAGCTCATGCGGCGGGCCTTCACCGACGGCATCGAGTTCGTCGAGCTGTCCGGGCACACCGACCCCGAATCCCTCGAACAGATCATCGCCCAGACCCTGGACGTCACGGGTGACCTGACCGCGCACCTGTCGCGCCGCCGCCGGCTCCTGGTGCTCGACGGCTGCGAACACCTGGCCGACGCGTGCTCCGGCCTCGTACGGTCGCTGCTGCGCGCCGCCCCCGGCCTGCACGTGCTGGCCACGAGCAGGCAGGCGCTGCGCGTCCCCGGTGGGCAGGCGGTCATCGTCCGGCCGCTGGCCGTACCAGGTGGAGAGTCGGCGCCCGCCGACGTGGCGCGCGTCGAGTCGGTGTCGCTTCTCCTGGACCGGATCGCGGCCGTCGATCCCGGCTTCGAGATCACTGAGCGGAACGCGGCGGCCGTCGCCGAGGTCTGCCGCCGCCTGGAAGGCATCCCGCTGGCCATCGAGCTGGTGGCGGTCCGTGCGCGGCAACTGCCCGTGGACGAACTGCTGACGCTGCCGGACGCGGGTGCTGGGCACTCGACCATGCAGGCGGTGATCGCGTGGAGCCACGAGCTCTGCTCGCCCGAGGAACGCCTGCTGTGGGAGCGGCTGATCGTGTTCGCGGGGACCTTCGAGCGGTCGGCGGTCGAGGCCGTCTGCTCCGGCGACGCGCTGCCCGCCGCACGGGTGCACCCCACGCTGGCGGCGCTGGTCGAGAAGTCGATCGTGACCAGGGAGCGGGAGGAGGGGCGCACGGCGTACCGCATGCCCGACAGCGTGCGCGAGTTCGCCGCCGCCCGCCTGGAGGGCACCGGCGAGCAGGAACGGCTACGGACACGCCACCGCGAGCACTACTACGCCGTCGCCGAGACAGTCGGCGCCGAGTGGTCGGGCGGCGACTGGGCCGGGGAGATCGGCGCCAAGAAGGCGGGCAGTGACCGGGCGAAGGGAGCGGGCGGCGATCGGGCTGTGGAGGTCGTCCGGGTCAGGGCCGACTGGGCGAACCTGCGGGCCGCGTTTGAGTCCTTCGCCGCCGACCCGGCCACTCGCGAGCGCGGGCTGAGGATGGGACTGCGGCTGGGCTACCTGTGGGCGTTCGGCGGGTCGGCTCGATACGGCCGGCGCTACATGACGCGCCTGCTGCCCATCACCGCGTGCCCGGATTCGGTACGGCTCCGCGCCCTGCTGCAGGTCGCCCAGCTGGCGGCGGGTGAGGGCGACCTGACCGCGGCGCGCAAGGCACTCGACGAGGCCGAGGCGCCGGCGGCTCGTGTGGGCGGCGACCGCCACATGACCAAGATGCGCGGCACGGTCAGCCTCTGCGAGGGCGATCTGGCAGCGGCCGAACGCCACCTGACCGAGAGCATCAACGGCCTGTCGCCCGAGGACGGCGTCCACCTGGTCAACGCCACCGTCGAACTGGGCATCACGCTCATGCTCGCCGGCCGTACCGGCGAGGCGGACGAGGTCCTCACCCGAGCCCGCGCGCTCTGCCGGAGAGCAGGCGACGGCGCCACCGCCGCCTGGACGGAGCTCGCGCTCGCCCTGGTCCGGCGGGCGGCCGGCCAGTACGCGGAGGCGGACGCCCTGGCCACGGCGGCGCTGCGGGCGCAGGTGTCGCCGCACATCACGTTCGGGCGGGCGCTCTGCGTCGAGGTCCTCGGCAGGCTCGCCGCCGACCAGGGGCGGCCCGCGCGCGCCGTACGGCTGCTGAGCGCGGTGCAACGGTTGTGGGGGTACGAGGTGAACCCGCTGCTCGGCGCGCCGATCCTCGCCGTCGAACGCGACCCCGACCAGCGGGAACTACGCGAGACCCTCGGCCGCCAGTACGGCAAGGCCGTCGCGGAAGGCCGCGCCATGTCGGCCGAGCAGGTGATCGCCGAGGCGCTGTCCGCGGGCGGCACCCCTCCGGTCGCGGTCGTGCCGTTCTGGTCGCCACTCACCCCGCGCGAGGCGGACGTCGCCGAACTGGTCGCCGACGGGCTGACCAACCGGCTGATCGCGCAGCGGCTGCTCGTCGCCCGGCGCACAGTGGACTCTCACATGGAGAACATTTTCGCCAAACTCGGATTCTCCGGACGGGGTCAGGTCGCCGCGTGGGTGATCGGGCGGCGACAGCAGGGGCATGGCTGAGCCTGAGGGCCTCCTAGGGACTCGATCGCGGCTTGCGGAGCCACTGGTCCCAGAGGTACACGGGCGTTGCCTACGGGCTGGGTCTGGTAGACGTAATGCGTGACCGACTCCGATGCCCTCCTGCCGCTCGACGCCGTGCGGAGGGTAGAGCCGTCGAAGCCCGCCAAGGGAGCACCGGTCCCCGCTCCTTCGCGGCCGGTGGCCCGGGTGGCGGTCGACAACCCGCTGCCGCACCTCGACCGGCCGTTCGACTACCTGGTGCCGGCGTCGATGCACGAGACGGCCGAGCCGGGGGTACGGGTGCGGGTGCGGTTCGCGGGGCAGTTGGTGGACGGGTTCGTGCTCGAACGGGTCGAAGAGAGCGACCACACGGGCAAGCTCACCGCCCTTGAACGGGTCGTGTCGGGAGAGCGGGTGCTGACCGGGGAGATCGCGGGCCTGGCCAGGGCGGTCGCCGACCGCTACGCGGGCACGCTCGCCGACGTCCTCCGCCTGGCCATCCCACCCCGCCACGCCAGAGCCGAAGCGAGCACCCCGAAGCCCGCCAGCACGCCTGCGAATTCGCCGGCCCAGCGCAGCGGGCTGGTCACCGATGCGCCTGGAGGCGCTCCGGACAGCGGGCACGGTCTCCCGGCCGTGGAAAGTGGGCCTCGGAGTGCGGGGGTCGAGGTCGGGAACGGCTCTGATCGTGCGTCCGCCGGACCCTGGGACGACTACCCGATGGGGCCGTCGTTTCTCGACGCGCTCCGGAACGGCAGAGCGCCCAGGGCCGTCTGGTCGGCGCTGCCAGGGGCCAAGGGGTGGGTCGGGGCGGTGGCCGAGGCGGTGCGGGCGACGCTCGACGGTGGGCGGGGAGCGGTCGTCGTGGTGCCCGACGGCAAGGACGTGGCGCTGGCCGACGCCGAGCTGACCCGGGTGCTCGGCGACGGGATGCACGTTGCGCTCACCGCCGACCTCGGTCCGGCGGAACGCTACCGGCGTTGGTTGCGCGTCCTGAGAGGGCAGGTACGGGCGGTCGTGGGGACCCGGGCCGCCATGTTCGCCCCCGTGGCCGCGCTCGGCCTGGTGGCCATCTGGGACGACGGAGACGACCTTCACGCCGAACGGCTGGCCCCTTACCCGCACGCCCGCGAGGTCCTCGCCCTGAGAGCCCACCGTACGGGCGCGGCCATGCTGATCGGTGGCTACACGCGTACCGCCGAGGCCACGCAGCTCATCGCCAGCCGCTGGGCCAGGCCGATCGTCGCCGCCCGCGCCACGATCAGAAGCCTCGCCCCCCGCGTACATCCCGCCGGAGAGGACGCCGAACTCGCCAAGGACCAGGCCGCACGGCAGGCGAGGCTGCCCAGCCTGGCCTGGCGGGCGCTGCGTCAGGGGCTGGAGTCCGGTCCGGTGCTGGTCCAGGTGCCCCGGCGCGGCTACCTGCCCGCACTGGCCTGCCAGAACTGCCGCGCCCCCGCCCGCTGCGCGCTCCCGCCCACCCGCCTCAGCAGCCCCACCGCTCCCGGCGCCCAGGCGAACGACTCGCACGCGGCGGTGACGACGGCCGGCCGTAGGTCGGCCGGAGGGACGAAAAACGGACACGGAGGAACGAGGCGCGCAGCGGCGAAGGACGCGGGTGGACCGGCCGCGGGATCGGGTTCTGGCGGTGGATCCGCGGAAGGGCTGTGGCTCGGCAATGCGCTGACCGATGTGCCGGGGATCAGCGACAGGTCGGCCGAAAGGCCGGGGTCAAGCGGCGGGTCGCGCGAGGCGCCGGGGTCCGGTGACCGTCCGGGCGAAGGGCCGAGGTCCGGTGACCGATCGGCCGACCGGCCGGGGGCGCGTGACAGGCCGGGCGAAGGGCCGGGATCCGATCGCGGACCGGTTGAGAGGGTCGGCGAGCCCGCCTCCGTGAGCGAGGGGGCGCAGAGCCCGTCTTGTCATGGCCCGCTCGCCCTCCGAGGCGGTCACACCGCCCCCTACTGCCGCTGGTGCGGCCGCGTGGACGCCGGTTGGCGGTGCCCGAACTGTGGTGGCCGCCGGCTCCGTGCCGTCGTCGTGGGCGCCCGCCGTACCGCCGAGGAGCTGGGGAGGGCGTTCCCGTCGGTCCCGGTGCGCACGTCCGGCCGCGACGGCGTTCTCGCCACCGTGCCCGCCACCCGCGCCCTGGTCGTCGCCACGCCCGGCGCCGAGCCGGTGGCCGAGGGCGGCTACGCGGCGGCCGTGCTCCTCGACGGATGGGCGCTGCTCGGCCGGGCCGACCTGCGGGCCGCCGAGGAGGCGCTGCGCCGCTGGACGAACGCCGCCGCCCTGCTCCGGCCCGGCGCCGAGGTGGTGGTGCTCGGTGACGCCGGGCTGCCGGTCGTACAGGCGCTGCTGCGCTGGGACCCGATCACCCACGCCGAGCGCGAGCTGGCCGAACGCGCCGAGCTGGGCTTCCCGCCCGCGGTACGGATGGCCACGCTCACGGGTACGGCCGCCGCGGTCCGGCAGATGCTCGACGAGACGCGCCTGCCGGACGGCGCGCAGGTGCTCGGCCCCGTGCCGGTGGACGAGTCGGGCAGGGAACGCGCCATGATCCGCGTTCCGCGCGGCGGCGGCGCGGCGCTGGCCGCCGCGCTCAAAGGGGCCAGCGGGGTACGCGCGGCGCGTAAGGCACCTGATGTCGTCCGGGTGAGTGTTGACCCCCTAGACCTGATTTAGGCAGTTTCCCCGATTCGCTCATCTGTAAGCCAGCCATTAGCGTGCCCCTGTGTCGATCGAATGGGTGAACCAGGCCATCGACGACCTCCGTGCCTGGGGGCGTGCGCGGGGCGTCGTGGTGGACGCGGACGAGGTCCGCTTGCTCTGCGACTACGCCAGCGACTATCTCAACGTCAACGAACTGGGCGACTTCACTCCCGCGACCTTCGACGAGCTGCTGCTGTCCATCTACCCCCGCAAGGTCATCGCGCCGCCCGAGAGCGCGCAGGAGACCGTCGCCGCCGCCCGTACCCTCGTCGACTACCTGCAACAGTCCGGCGCGGTCGACACGGAGACCGCGGCGGCGATGCGTGAGGAGCTCGCCGGCATCGAGCCGAAGATGCCCGAGGCGCTCGCCGACACGGCCAACTTCGGCATGGCCAAGAGCCTGTTCAGCTCCATCGGCCCCGAGTCGCTGGAGCAGTCGGTCGCCATCCCCTCGGGCGAGCTGCCCGACCTGGGAGAGGCGCCCTGCGACTGCCCGGGGTGCGCCCCGCTGCCCGCCGTACGGCTGGCGGAGCCCGGCACGCTCGTGGCCGAGCTGGCGACCGTGCCGCTCCTGGCCGGGGCGGACGCCGGACCGTACGAAGAGCTGCGAGAAGAGCTGTGGCGCGACGTCGGTGACGATCCGCTCCAGACGTGGGCCGAGATCGTCGCCCATGTCGTCGAACGCGACACGCGCGGCACGATCACCGGCTCGGCCGAGCTCGACGAGGAGCTCTACGACCTGTTCGACATGCTCTACCGGCTGCGGGCGCCCGTGCCCGTCACCGTGATCGGCGACTACCTGGAGGAGGTCGCCGACGCGGGCGGCGCCGATCTGGGCGCGGTGCTCGACCGGCTGGCCTGGTGCGGGATGGTCGTGGTCGAGGGCGACACCGCCGGGCTCACGCCGCTGACGGTGTGGGGCCTACGCGAACACTACCTGGCGCTCGGACTCGACGCCCCGCAGGCCGCCGACCTGGCCGAGGCCGACGCGACCGGGCTGATCGAGGGGCTGCTCGACGGCATGCCCACCGAGCTGGCCGAAGAGGACATCAGCCGCTGGCTGGCCGGGCGCACCCCGATCACGGCGGCGGCCGAGCTGCTCGCCGCCGCGTCCGGCGCCCCGGCCGTGGCGCGCGGCATCGCGGTGACCATCGTCGACCGGCTCGGCGCCGAGGCGGAGCCCGAGGTGCGGGCCTGCCTGGAGGACCAGGAGCTGCGCCCGCACGCCATCCACTGGCTGACCGCCAGAGGGCTGGCCGCCCCGCAGCTCAGCCAGGAGGAGCTGCTGTGGGTCAGCATCGACATGCTGGCCCTGGCCCTGCCCGCGGCCGAAGAGGACCCCGAGATCTTCGCCGAGAACATGGCCGCCTCCGGCCCGCCCGCCCACCTCATCGAAGAGATGTGGCGGGTGGACCACCCGGACGTCGTGGACGTGCTGGAGCTGCTCGGACGCTCGCTGCCCGACGGCACGGTGGCCAAGGCCGCGCGCAAGGCCGCCTTCAAAGCGCGCTCCCGAGCCATCCGTTGAGTACGTTCATGTGACTCGTGTGCAGTAAGTTTCGTGGGGTGGCAAACAATGTCTTCGACCTCGCCGAGCTGCGGAAGCTGATCGATGAGCAGGCCGCCGTGCCCCCACGGCCACCTGAGGAGACTCCCGTGGTGGAGCAAGAGGCGCTGACCTTCCCGCCCGTCCTGCTGGCTTCCGATGCCGAGCTGGCCGAGATCGTCCCCACGGTGCCGCTCGTCGCCGACGCGATGCGGCTCATGAGCTGGACCGGCACCCGCGAGGTCACCCCGGAAGGGCTGCCGGCCGAGGCCGACGCCCGCGCCGCCGCCGCCGGGCTCGGCATCGACGACGCCCGGCTGCGCCTGGTCTGGATCGTCGCCGTCAACACCGGGCTGCTCCAGATCGCCGGCGGCCGAGCCTCGCGCGGGCCGCTGCCGGAGCGGCTCACGACCGAGGCCACGCTGGAGTTCTGGGACGGCGTGGTCATGGACGTGCTCGACCGCGCCGACGACGGGCTGACCGGCTCGGCCGTCGTCGACGAGCACCTGGCCGAGATGCTGGCCACTGTCTACTCCGTACGTTCGGGCGTCGCGATCGCCAACCTCGCCAGGGGCATCCTGCAGTCGCACGAGGTCGCCTGCGAGCCGGGCGCCGTCGAGATGCGCAGGCTCGCCGCCTCGCTGCCCGCCGAGCTGCTCGACGCGCTGTCGCTGCTGGCCTACTGCGGCCTGGTCGAGCAGACCGCGGCCGGGCGCACCGCGCTCACCCCGCTCGGTGTCTGGGCCATCCGCAGGGACCTGCTGCGCGAGGGGCACGACGCGCCGACGACGGCCGAGGTCGAGGTGTTCGCCGACCTGTCCGCCGCCGAGCTCGTCGAGGCCCTCGTCAAGGGCTCCGCCACGCAGAGCGCCGTCGCCGGCTGGCTGGAGCGCCGTCCGCCCGCCCAGGCCGCGCACGACCTCATCAAGATCGCGGCGGAGGGCACGGCGGGGCAGCGCGGCGCCGTCGGCGCCATCCTCGAGGAGCTGGGGCCCGAGGCCGAGGCCCCCGTCCGCGAGGCGCTCGGCCTGCCCCTGATGCGCCGCTACGCCGCGTCCTGGCTGCACATCCGCGACCTCGACGCCCCCACGCTCAGCACCGCTGACCACACCTGGATCGCGGTCGACTCGCTGGCCGCCCTCATGCACCTGTCCGCCCCCGCCGCGGGCCGCCTGGACACGCCCGAACCGGGCGAGGACCTCATCCGGCTCGTCACCGCGATGCCCGCCGTAGGCCACCCCGACACGATCGCGGTGCTCGACATGCTCGCCACCGCCCACGACGACAAGGCCGTCGTCAAGGCAGCCCGCAAAGCCGCGATGAAAGCCCGATCGCTGGCGCACTAAACTGGGCTGACCCACTGACGAAACGGAGTGACCCCCTTGGCGATCCAGTCGATCCGCCTGTTCGGAGACCCGGTGCTGACCACCGCGGCGGCGCCGGTCGTCGACTTCGACAAGGAGCTCCGCAAGCTGGTCAAAGACCTCACCGACACGATGATGGACGCCCCCGGTGCCGGGCTGGCGGCCCCGCAGATCGGTGTCGGGCTGCGGGTGTTCACCTACTACGTCGACGAGCAGCTCGGCCACCTGATCAACCCCGATCTCGACCTCTCCGCCGACATCGACGAGGAGGGCGAGGAGGGCTGCCTGTCCTTCCCCGGCCTGTCGTTCCCGACGCCGCGGGCCATCCGCGCCGTCGCCAAGGGCTTCGACATGTACGGCGAGCCGGTCACGCTGGAGGGCACCGACCTGATGGCCCGCTGCTTCCAGCACGAGACCGACCACCTCGACGGCATCCTGTTCATCGACCGGATGGACTCCAAACAGCGCAAGCTGGCGATGAAGGCCGTCCGCGAGGCGGAGTGGAGCGGCCTGTCCGTTCCCGCGGTCAAGTTCTCCCCGCACATCACGGGCGGGAGGGCACTCTGACGATGCGCCTGGTCTTCGCGGGCACGCCCGAGACGGCGCTGCCGTCACTGCGCACACTGATCGACTCGCCACGGCACGAGGTGGTCGCGGTCGTCACCCGGCCCGACGCCCAGTCGGGGCGCGGTCGCAAGCTGCATCCGTCGCCGGTCGCCGAGCTGGCCGAGGAGGCGGGCATCGAGGTGCTGCGCCCGGTCAAGGCCGGCGACCCCGAGTTCCTCGACCGGCTGCGCGGGCTGGAGCCCGACTGCTGCCCCGTGGTCGCCTACGGGGCGCTGCTGCCGCAGTCCGCGCTCGACGTGCCGCGGCTCGGCTGGATCAACCTGCACTTCTCGATCCTGCCCGCCTGGCGGGGCGCCGCGCCCGTCCAGCACGCGATCCTGCACGGTGACGAGATCACCGGCGCCTCGACGTTCCAGATCGTCAAGGAGCTCGACGCCGGCGACGTCTACGGCGTCGTCACCGAGGAGATCCGGCCCGACGACACCAGCGGCACCCTGCTCGAACGGCTGTCGTTCTCGGGCGCCGAGCTGCTGTCGGCCACGCTCGACGGAGTGGCCGACGGCAAGCTGGAGGCCCGTCCCCAGCCGGCCGACGGGATCAGCGTCGCACCCAAGATCAACGTGACCGACGCCCGGGTCGACTGGTCCGCGCCCGCCATGCGCGTCGACCGCCTCATCCGCGCATGCACGCCCAACCCGGGCGCCTGGAGCGAGTTCCGCGGCCACCGGCTGAAGCTCGGCCCGATCCGGATCGTCCCCTCGGCCGAGCCGCTCGCCCCCGGCGCCTTCGCCGTCACCAAGAACACCGTGCTGGTCGGCACCGCGACCCATCCGGTCGAGCTGGGCGAGCTCCAGCCGCAGGGGAAGCGGCTGATGAGCGCGGGGGAGTGGGCGCGCGGTGTGCGTCCTGAGAGCGACGACAGGTTCGAGTGATAAACGACATGGGACAAGGCCCGCGCCGCCGCAACGAGGGAACGCCGACCGGGCAGAGCGGTGGCCGGGCCGGTCAGGGCGGTGCCCGGGGTGGTCAGGGCGGTGGCCGGGGACAGGCGCGTGGCCGGTCGCGGGGGCCGGCGCGTGATCAGGCGCGCAATGCCGCCTTCGATGTCATGCGGGCCGTCGACGAGCGAGACTCGTACGCCAACCTGCTGATGCCTCGACTCCTGCGAGAACGCGGTGTGAAGGGGCGTGACGCGGCGCTGGCGACCGAGCTGGCCTACGGGACGCTGCGCGGGCTCGGGACGTACGACGCGATCATCGAGATGTGCGTCGACCGGGCGCCCGATCCCGACGTGCGTGACGCTCTGCGGCTCGGTGCCCATCAACTGCTCAAGATGCGCGTCCCACCGCACGCCGCCGTCGGCACCACGGTCGATCTCGTACGGCTGCGCATCGGGGCGGGTGCCGCCAAGTTCGCCAACGCCGTGCTGCGCAAGATCGGGTCGCGGACCATCGAAGAGTGGATCCCGATCGTGGCCCCCGACGAGGCCCGCGACCCGGCTGGGCACCTCTCCGTCGCCTACAGCCATCCGCGGTGGATCGTGAGCGCGTTCCGTGACGCTCTGGGTGGCCGGGCCGGTGAGGTGGCCGACCTGCTCGCCGCCGACAACGAACGGCCGTTGGTGACGCTGGTCGCCAGGCCCGGCCGCAGCTCGGTCGAGGAGCTGACGGAGAGCGGCGCCGACCCCGGCCGCTACTCGCCGTACGCCGCCTACCTGACGGAAGGCGACCCGGGCAGGATCCCGGCGGTCGCCGAGACCCGCGCCGCCGTCCAGGACGAGGCGAGCCAGCTCGTGGCGCTCGCCCTGACGCGCGTGCCGCTCGACGGCCGGGACAAGCTGTGGCTCGACATGTGCGCCGGACCGGGTGGCAAGGCCGGCCTCCTCGACGCCATAGCCACCTACGGCGACCTCGCGGCTTCCGGCGGCCACGACTTCTCCGATTATGGCGACCGTGATGCCGCCGGCAACATCCCCGCTTCCGGCGATCGTGCGGGCTCCGGCGATCGTGCGGGCTCCGACGATGGTGCGGGCTTGGACGATGGTGCGGGTTTCAGCGGTGCAGGCTCGGGCGACGATGCCGGGTCCAGCGCCGGGGCGGGCTCAGGCGATCGGCCGGGTTCCCGTGGTCGGGCGGTGGCTTATCCGGGTGGGGCGCGGTTGCTGGCTGCTGATGTGCAGTATCACCGGGCGCGGCTGGTTTGGCAGACCACCCGGGATGCCGCCGTGGTCACCGCTGACGGGACCGAGCCTGCCTGGCGGCCGGGGACGTTCGACCGGATCATGCTCGACGCGCCCTGCACCGGGCTGGGAGCGTTGCGCCGTCGCCCCGAAGCGCGGTGGCGTCGCGATCCCGGGGGCATCGCCGAGCTGGGCCGGTTGCAGCGGCGCCTGCTCGACGCCGCGCTCGACGCGGTACGGCCCGGCGGAGTCGTCGCGTACGTCACCTGCTCGCCGCACCTCGCCGAGACCCGGGTCGTCGTCGGTGACGTCGCCGGTCGGCGCGGTGACGTGGAGGAGCTCGACGCGCGCGACTACCTGCCGGAGATCGACGGGCTGGGTGACGGTCCGTACGCCCAGTTCTGGCCGCACCGTCATGGCACCGACGCGATGTTCCTCGCTCTTCTGCGCAAACGTCCGCTCTGAGGTACCTCGACCAGTCCTGGCCCTTCTGTGCAAGCGGCCTCTGAGGTGCCTCAACCGATCTTGGTCCTTCTGCGCAAGCGCCGCTCTGAGGCGGCTCAATCAGAGAGGCCAGAGAGAGCTGCGGCGTTCGTCAGGCTCGGGATCGGGGTGCGGGCGACTCAGGTGGGCGCCGTTCAATAGACTCGGAGCATCATGGCCCTACAGATCTCTCCCAGCATCCTCGCCGCCGACTTCGCCAGGCTCGCCGACGAAGCCGCAGCCGTCCCCAACGCCGACTGGCTGCACGTGGATGTCATGGACAACCACTTCGTGCCCAACCTGACCCTCGGGCTGCCCGTGGTCGAGTCGCTGCGCAAGGCGACCTCGACGCCGCTCGACTGCCACCTCATGATCGAGGATCCCGACCGCTGGGCCCCGCCCTATGCCGAGGCGGGCGCGGGTAGCGTCACGATCCACGCGGAGGCGGCGAAGTCCCCGGTGCGGACGCTGCGCGAGATCCGTTCGCTGGGCGCCAGGGCGGGTCTTGCGCTCAATCCGGCGAC
Source organism: Nonomuraea sp. NEAU-A123 (assembly GCF_018603905.1). Lineage (GTDB taxonomy): Bacteria > Actinomycetota > Actinomycetes > Streptosporangiales > Streptosporangiaceae > Nonomuraea. Next base: position 264,090 of record NZ_JAHFZZ010000007.1, on the reverse strand, counting down.
GGCGATCGAGCCCTACGAGGGCCTGCTGGGTGAGATCGACATGCTGCTCCTGATGACGGTCGAGCCGGGCTTCGGGGGGCAGAAGTTCCTCGACATGGTGCTGCCCAAGATCCGCCGGGCGCGTGCCCTGATCGAGCGGCACGGTGGCCAGATCTGGCTCCAGGTGGACGGCGGTGTGGACGCGGACACCATCGAACGCTGCGTGGTGGCGGGCGCGGACGTCTTCGTGGCGGGCAGCGCCGTCTATGGCGCCTCCGACCCGGCGGCAGCGGTCGAGGCCCTCCGGTCCCAGGCCGAACGGGCTGCCGGCGGGTCGTAGCGGCGCCCGGCCACCATCCGGTCAGAGGCCGTCTTCCTGGAGGCCCTCAGCCCCGGTCGGTGGGTGGCGGGTTGCCCATGCTTGCCGTACAAGAGAAAAAGCTTGTGAAAGACGTACGGCCCGCAGCAGGAGTGCGGCGGGCCGGTGCGAGGAACGCTGGTGAGAGATGTACGGCCCGCAGCGGGAGTAAGGCGGGCCGGAACGAGAAACGCTGGTGAAAGACAAGACGTACGGCCCGCCGTGAGAGTGCGGCGGGCCGTTACGAGAAAACGCTGGTGAAAAATACGACGCACGGCCCGCGGTCACGCCAGCGCCGGGTCCAGCACTACGTCTTCGCCTTGAGTGGTTGGGGCCTCGGGGAAGTGGCAGGCGGTCAGGTGGCCCTCGTGGTTGCCGGACAGCCGCGTCAGCGGCGGCTCCTCCACCGCGCACTTCTCCTGCGCCTTCCAGCACCTCGTACGGAAGCGGCACCCCGACGGCGGGTTGAGCGGCGACGGGACGTCCCCCGCCAGCCGGATGCGCTGCCGCGCGGGCCCCTCCACCTCCGCTTCCGGCACCGCCGACAGCAGCGCGTGCGTGTACGGATGGCGCGGCCGCTCGTACAGCGAGTCCCGGTCCGCGATCTCGACGATCTTCCCCAGGTACATGACCGCGACCCGCTGCGAGAAGTGCCTGACCACCGCCAGGTCGTGCGCGATGAACAGGAACGCGATCCCCATGTCCCGCTGCAACTGCTGCAGCAGGTTGATCACCTGAGCCTGGATCGAGACGTCCAGCGCGGACACCGGCTCGTCGGCGACGATCAGCCGCGGCTCCAGGGCCAGCGCGCGGGCCACGCCGATGCGCTGCCGCTGGCCGCCGGAGAACTCGTGCGGGAAGCGGTTGTAGTGCTCAGGGTTCAGGCCGACGATCTCCAGCAGCTCCCTGGCCCGGGCCTCCCGGCCGCCGGCCGGGTTGATGCCGTTGATGTCCATCGGGCCGCGGATGATCGAGCCGACGGTGTGCCGGGGGTTCAGCGACGAGTACGGGTCCTGGAAGACCATCTGGATCTCGGGCCTGATCGGCTTGAGCTCGCGGCGGCCCGCGTGGGTGATGTCGTGGCCGTCGTAGGTGATGCTGCCGCCGGTCGGCTCCAGCAGGCGGGCCGCCAGCCGGCCGGTCGTCGACTTGCCGCAGCCCGATTCGCCGACCAGGCCGAGCGTTTCGCCCGCGTGTACGGTCAGGTCGATGCCGTCCACCGCGTGCACCACGCCGACCTGGTGCTTGACCAGGAAGCCGCCTCTGACGGGGAAGTGCTTGACCACCCCGGACAGCTCCAGCAGCTTCTCCGTCACTTCGTCTCCTCAACAGGTCGTTCGCGTAGCTCCGCCTTCTGCTTGAGCGTCAGGTAGCAGGCGTCGCCGTGGCCGTGTTCCGGCGACAGCTCGGGCCGGTCACCGGCGCACACCTCCTTGCCCAGCAGCTTCAGGTAGTCGCAGCGCGGGTGGAACGGGCAGCCGGACGGCAGGTGGATCAGGCTGGGCGGGGTGCCGCGCACCGGCGCCAGCGGCAGGTCCACCGGGCGCCGCAGGCTGGGCATGGAGCCCAGCAGGCCCCACGTGTACGGATGGCGCGGCTCACGCAGCACCTCGTGCGTCGTGCCCCGTTCCACGGCCCGCCCCGCGTACATGACCAGCACGTTGTGCGCGGTGTTGGCCACCACGCCCAGGTCGTGGGTGATCAGGACGATCGCCGTGCCCGACTGCTCCTGCAGCTCGCTCAGCAGGTCGAGGATCTGTGCCTGTACGGTGACATCGAGCGCGGTGGTCGGCTCGTCGGCGATGAGCAGTCCGGGGTCGCAGACCAGCGCCATGGCGATCATCGCGCGCTGGCGCATGCCCCCCGAGAACTGGTGCGGATAGTCGTCGACGCGGAGCTTGGGCTGCGGGATGCCGACCCGGTCCAGCATCTCGATCGCCCGGTCCCGCGCGGACGACCGCGAGACGCCCTTGTGCTTGCGGTACACCTCGGCGATCTGCGCGCCGATCGTGTGGAACGGCGACAGCGACGTCAGCGGGTCCTGGAAGATCATCGCGATTCGGTCGCCGCGCAGCTTCTCCATCGAGGACCTGGACGCGCCGATCAGTTCCTGGCCGTCGAAGGCGATGCTGCCGGAGATCTTCGCCGTCTCCGGGTTGTGCAGGCCGAGCACGGCCAGGTTCGTCACCGACTTGCCCGAGCCCGACTCTCCCACGATGCCGAGCGTGGTCCCGCGCTCCACCTGGAACGAGAGCCGGTCGACCGCGTGGACCACGCCGTCCTCGGTGTGGAAGTCGACGGTGAGCTCGTTGACCTCAAGAAACATCAGCTCAGCCTCACGCGGGGATCGATGACGGCGTACAGGGCGTCGACGACGATGTTCATCCCCACGATCGCGCCCGCCGCGACCAGGACGGTGGCCATCAGGGTGGGCAGGTCGGAGTAGTCGACCGCGCGGACCGACAGGCGGCCGATCCCCTGCAGCCCGAACGTGGTCTCGGTGATGATCGCGCCGCCGATGAGCTGGCCCAGGTCCACGCCGAAGATGGTGATGATCGGGGTCAGCGTGCCGCGCAGCGCGAAGCGCATCACCACGCTCCTGCCGGACATGCCCTTGGCCCTGGCGGTCCGGACGTAGTCCTCGCTGAGGTTCTCCACCATCGTGGAGCGGGTCATCCTGGTGTAGTTGGCGGTGAAGATGATCGCCAGCACGATCCAGGGCAGCAGCAGCCCGTTGAACCAGCCGACCGGATCCTCGGTGATCGGGATGTACTTGGGCTGCGGGAAGATGTGCGCCTGATAGACGAAGAAGTACATGGCCAGCGTGCCGACGAAGTAGATCTGCATCGACGCGCCGACCAGCGACGAGATGCTGGCGATCTTGTCGAGCGCCTTGCCCTGGCGCAGCGCGGCGATGATGCCGGTGGCCACCCCGAACGTCAGGAAGATGACCGAAGCGCCGATCGTCAGCGCGATGGTGACGGGCAGCCGGTCGATGATGGTCTCGAAGACCGGGGCCCGGTTGACGAAGGAGTAGCCGAGGCAGGGCGCGGGACAGTTGCCGAGGCCCGGGTAGTCCCGGCCGACGAAGATCCCCCCGAGCCACGACACGAACTGCACCGCGACCGGATGGTCGAGGCCCAGGTTGTGCCTGGCCTGCGCCAGGGTCTCTGGCGGGCAGACCTTGCCGCACGCGAGCCGCGCCGGATCGGCGGGGATCACGAAGAACAGGAAGAAGGTCACCCCCGAGATGATCACGAGGATGACCGCGGCGCCGATGACGCGACGGGTCAGGAATCGAAGCACGAGATCTCCAAAAGGGTGCTCCGGGCGCCGTGGCGGCGCCCGGAGCAGGGGTGCTACTGCTTCACGAAGATGGTGTTGGGCGAGACGATCCACTGCTGCGGATCGATCTCGGCGCCGCCCACCTTGGAGCCGTGCAGGAAGGTGCCGATCCGGTTCTCGGCCACGACCATCGGGGTGATCGTCTCCTGGATCTGCTTGTCGAGGTTCATCCACGCCGCGTTGGCCGCGTCGATGTCGGGGTTCTCCTCGATCTTCTTCATCTCGGCCTTGACCGTCGGGTCGTTGAGGTGGCTCATGTTCTGGCCGCCGTCGGAGACCGGGCCGAAGATGATCGGCATCACGGTGGAGCCGGACGGCCAGTCGGCGCCCCAGCCGCCCCAGTACAGGTCGAACTCGTTCTTGGTCTGGCTGATCGAGTCGTAGTACGTCTTACGGTCCAGCGACTTGGCAACGACCTTGATCCCGGCCTTCTCCAGGGCGTTCTTGATCACCAAGGTGACCGGTTCCTGGGTGGGGAGGTTGTTGTAGGCGTAGACGATGGTCGGGTGGGGGTTGCTCGACTCGGCCAGCAGCTGCTTGGCCTTCTCGATGTCGCCCTCGGGCTTGGCCAGCTTCCCGAACAGGTCGTACGGCTTGTAGCCGACCGTGGTGTTCTCGTTGAGGATCGTCGTCGGCAGCGCCACGGCCTGCGGGCCGCCCAGGGCCTGCTGGATCTGCTTGGCCGGCCAGGCGTAGTTGATCGCCTGGCGGATCTTCTGGTCCTTCACCCGGTCGAGGTTGAAGTAGTAGTAGTTGCCATACGGCGAAGGGCTGATCATCCGGCGGTCGGCCAGGCTCGCGTCGCCCAGCACCTGCTGCAGCCGCTCCGCCGGGGTGTTGGAGTAGAACGTGAACGCCGTCTGGTCGGGTCCCGAGTCGGCCACCAGGCGGTCGGTCACCTGGGTGGCCTCCTGGCCGAACTCCATCTTCCACACGTCCGGGTACGCGCCGCGGATCGGGTCGGTGGCGGCGTCCCAGTTGGGGTTGCGGGCCAGCTCGAGCGACTTGTCGACGACGTGCGACTTGATGATGTACGGGCCGGAGGAGACGGGCTCCTTGTCGTACTTCTCCTTGGTGTCCTTGGCCTTGGGCACGATGTTGTAGCCGGCCATGGCGAAGGCGTAGTTGGCGTCGGCGTGCGGTGAGTTGAACTTGAAGACGATGGACTTGGCGTCCGGAGTCTCGATGTTGTCAAGTTCCTTGCCGCCGTACGGGCCGGGGTAGTCCTTCTTGTAGTTCTCGGAGGTGAGCCACGTCTGGATGTAGTTCGGCCCGAACGTGACGAAGGGGGCGAACATCCGTTCGACGGACCACTTCACGTCGGCGGAGGTGATCGGGCTGCCGTCCTGCCACTTCACCCCGTCCTTCAGGGTGAACGTCCAGGTCTTGCCGCCGTCGGAGACCGTGCCCGCGTCTGTGGCCAGGTCGCCCACCAGCTTGTAGTCGCCCTTGGCGACCCGCTTGTAACCGGTCAGGCCGCGGCTGATGAGCAGGCCGAAGTTCGCGTCGGTGTTCACATAGATCTGGGCCGGGTCGAAGTGGGCGAAGTCATCCCGGTCGATCATGGTGACGGTGCCGCCCTTGACCACGCCCTCCGGCGGGATGGCGGGGCCCTTGGAGTCCTCCGCGGTGCCCAGGGTGATCGTCGGGGGCTTGTATGCCTCCGCCGCCGGCGCCGACGAGGCGCCCGCGCTGGCGGGGGCACTCGACGGGGCGCCCGCGTTTCCCGGCGCGCAGGCGCCGACCAACGCCAGCGAGGCCGCCGCGACAACCGCGAGAGCCGACCGTTTGCGGTGATTCATTTCTCTCCTCTAGCGTTTGATCTTGGGGTCGAAGGCGTCGCGGACCGAGTCACCGAGCAAGTTGAAGGCGATGACGAAGATCAGCAGCGCGACGCCGGGGAAGATGAGGTAGGTGATGTCGTTCTGGTACACCTGCGTGGCGCGCAGGAACATCCGACCCCAGTCGGGGACCTGCTCGCCCATCCCGACCCCCAGGAAGGACAGCGCCGCCTCGGCCGTGACCAGGGCGGGCAGCAGCAGCGTCGACTGGATGAGGATCGGGGTCCAGAGGTTGGGCAGCAGCTCCTTGAACACGATCCTGGCGGGGGAGGCGCCGGTGACCTTGGCCGCCTCCACGAACTCACGCTCGCGCATCGACAGCACCTGGCCGCGCAGCAGCCTGGCCAGCCCGGCCCAGCCGAAGACGGTGAGCAGGATGGTCAGCGTGACCGCCCGCAGCCACACCGGAGTCTCCTCGTTGGAGGGCACCAGGAACTGGTCGACCACCGGAGTGAACGCGATGATGAACAGGATCTGCGGGAACGACAGCATCAGGTCGATGACCCGGCCGATGAAGTAGTCGGTCTTGCCGCCGGCGTACCCGGCGACGATGCCGACCACGACGCCGATGATGGTCGTGAGGACCGCCGTCACCACCGCGATCAGCAGCGAGGTCCTGATCCCGTAGACGAGCTGCATGAACACGTCACGGCCCAGGTTGGGCTCGATGCCGAACCAGAACTCCGAGCTGATCCCGCCGTTGGGCGCCAGCGCGTACCCGAAGTCGTTGAGCAGTCCGGGCCTGTCCTGGCCGTACAGGGTGTACGGGTCCTTGCCGTACACCGCGGAGATGACAGGTGCGAGGATGGCGACCAGGAAGAACAAGATCACGATCACGGCCGAGATGACCCCGGTACGGTCCCGCCGGAAGCGCAGCCACATGAGCTGGCCGGGCGAGCGGCCTACGGCCTCCGGTGTTTCGGTCACGGACGTCGCGTCGATCTCTGGTGCGGTGGACGTCGGTGTGGTCATCTAACAGGGCCCCCAAGCAATGCCAGAACTGGAAGTATCAGGCCATATGGCACATTTGCAGGTCAGATCACCCGGGGGCAATGCTTTCCGGAGGCTTCACTATTTCGTTGTGCAATGTCGACCCGGTCGTGCCATATATACCGTTGACCCGTTCCTATATGGGATGTCATGATCTATATAGGTAAAGCCTGCTTAATCACGGAATCAAGGCACAAACAAGATGCTGTCGTGACATGAAGTTGGGCTCACCTGGGTAACTGTCCACTTATGGTGGACCATGGGCTCTTCGGGCCCCGCTCGGTGACCTGGCGGGTCATGGGCGAGCCGATCCTGCTGATAGGCGGGTTCCGTGCGCTGCTGATGCAGGGGTTGCACCCCAGGGCGATGCGCGGCGTACTGCAGAACTCCTCGCTCATGGATCCCCATGAGGCGTGGTCGCGTTTCGTGCGGACGACGGAATTCGTCCGCGTTCGCACGTATGGCACGCGCGAAGAGGTCGAACGGGCCGGCCGCCGGGTCCGCAAGATCCACGCCACGTTGACCGCGTGTGATCCCGACACGGGCGAGCGCTTCCGCCTGGACGACCCGGCCGCGCTGCGCTGGGTGCACGCGGGTGAGGTCGACTCCTACCTGTCGGTGGCCCGCCGGGGCGGTGTGAAGCTGACGGACGCCGAGGCGGACACGTTCGTGGCGGAATGGCGACGGGCCGCCGAGGTCGTCGGCCTCGACCCGGCCTCCGTCCCCGGCACGGTGGGCGAACTGCATGACTACATCGAGGGGGAGCGCCCCGGCCTGCGGTTCGTCCCCGAGGCGGCGCACCCGCTGCGCCTGTCGCTCAACGCACCGCTCCCGCTGCTGCTCACCCCGCTCAAGCCGGTCGTGCCGGGGGTGACGCTGCTGGCGTTCGCGACGCTCCCGCGCTGGGCGAGGCGGCTGTACGGCCTGCCCGCGACGCCGGTCGGCGACCTGTGGGCGACGGCCACGCTGAAGGCGCTGCACACCGGGCTGGGGCTGGTCCCGGCGCAGGTCCGCTACAGCCCGGCCGCCCGGCTCGCCCGCCGCCTCATGGCCGCCTGACATCCCGCCCTCGCCTGACCGCTGAACCCGTTGACCAAGCGAGCGCTTGTTTGTCATAGTGGGGGGTGGTCGCATGCGCTTTTTCCGGCATGGCAGACTGGTGCGAGAAGAGAGCTAGCGTGCTCCGGGGTCGGTGAAATTCCGAACCGGCGGTTACAGTCCGCGACCCGTCCGATGCCATCGGCCGGTTGACTCGGTGAAATTCCGGGACCGACGGTTAAAGTCCGGATGGGAGGAAGCGCGCGGGTGTCCGGTGTCGAGCCGGGCGCCGCAGTGGTGCGTACGCGCACCGCCATACCCCCCGGGGCCCGCCGTGGCTTAGAGCTACTGGCGAGTAGGAGGCCCGGGGTGGAGACACCCGCTGAGGACACCGCGCATTCGGCGCGCCCCGTCACCGATGCCGCACGCGAGGCGCATGCCGTCTCCGACGCCGCTCCCGAGGCGCAGGCCGCTTCAGACGCCGTGCACATGGCGCGGGCCGTCGAGCTGGCCGGGTGTGGGCGGGGGGCCACCAGCCCTAACCCCGTGGTCGGCTGCGTTGTGCTCGACGTGGAGGGGAATGTCGCGGGTGAGGGCTTTCACGCCTACGCCGGTGGTCCGCATGCCGAGGTCGTCGCGTTGCGTGAGGCGGGCGAGCGGGCACGTGGCGGCACCGCGTACGTGACGCTCGAGCCGTGCGATCACACCGGCCGGACCGGGCCGTGCAGTCTGGCGTTGCTCGACGCGGGCATCGCGCGGGTGGTCGTGGCGGTCGCCGATCCCACCCCGAAGGCCGCCGGCGGGGGCGCGCGGCTAAACGGGCACGGGGTCGCCGTGGAGTTCGGGCTGCTCGCCGAGGAGGCCGAACGGGTCAACGCCGAGTGGCTCACGTACGCCCGGCTCGGCAGGCCGTACGTCACCTGGAAGTTCGCCGCCACCCTCGACGGCAGGTCGGCCGCCCAAGACGGCACCAGCCAGTGGATCACCTCCCCCGAGGCCCGAGCCGACGTCCACCGGCTGCGCGCCGAGTCCGACGCGATCATCGCCGGCATCGGCACAGTCCTCACCGACAACCCACGCCTCACCGCCCGCCCGACCAGCCCCGCCGCGCGGGTGCCGTTGCGGGTCGTGGTCGACTCCGAGGCGCGGACCCCGCCCGGCGCCAGGGTGCTCGATGGCGAGGCGCCCACGCTGATCGCGATCGCCGACGACATCGGCACCGACCTCGCCCAGACCGACCTCGCCGAGACCGATCTCGGCGAGGCCGGCCACAAGACAGACCTGATCCGGCTGCCCCGTCACGACGGCGGCCTCGACCTGCACGCGCTCCTCCGTGAGCTGGCCGCGCGCCAGGTCGTCAGCGTGTTCCTGGAAGGCGGTCCGACACTCGCGGGCTCGTTCCTGCGCCAGGGCCTGATCGACCGCGTCATCGCCTACCTGGCCCCGGCCCTGCTGGGCGCCGGGCCCGCCGCGCTCGGCGACGCGGGCGTGGCGACCATCGCCGACACCCATCGGCTGGTCTTCGACGACATTTCCCCCATTGGACCGGACCTGCGGCTGACCGCGCGGCCGGTGCTCGCACCACCACGCAAGGAGAGTTGATGTTCACCGGAATCATCGAGGAAAAGGGCGACATCGTGGCCGTCGAGGCGGTGGGCGACTCGGCGCTGCTGTCCGTCCGCGGCCCGATCGTCACCTCCGACGCGCGTCACGGCGAGTCGATCGCCGTCAACGGCGTCTGCCTGACGGTCGTTGACGTCCAGGGCGACGTGTTCACCGTGGACGTGATCAAGGAGTCGCTCGACCGCAGTTCCCTCGGCGCCCTGGACGTGGGCTCCGCGGTGAACCTGGAGCGCGCCGTACGGGCCGACCAGCGTCTCGGGGGCCACATCGTGCAGGGCCACGTCGACGGCACCGCCGTCCTGCGGTCCAGGGAACCTGGAGCGAACTGGGACAACCTCCGCTTCTCCCTCCCCGAATCCTTCGCCCGGTACGTGGCGGAGAAGGGCTCGATCGCCATCGACGGAATCAGCTTGACGGTCACCACGGTTGACGACGACAGCTTCGGCGTGAGCCTCATCCCCACCACGTTGAAGCTGACCACGCTGGGCGAGCTCGAAGTGGGCGACATGGTGAACATCGAGGTCGACGTGATCGCGAAGTATGTGGAAAGGCTGGTGGGCAAGCAGTGAACTGGGCTGACGCCGGATTCGAGGTATTCGGGACACACGTCCTCTGGACGGACCTGGTCGGCAACATCGCCGCGCTGAGCACCGTCCTGCTGGCGATGCGCAAGTCGATGTGGACGTGGCCGGTGCAGTTGACCGGCTCGGTGCTGCTGTTCATCGCCTCGATCAACGCGAACATCACCGGCAACGCGCTCAAGCAGGCGATGTTCGGGGCGCTGGCCGTCTATGGCTGGTGGGCGTGGCGGCGCGGCACGCAGGACGGCAAGCAGCTCGCCGTGCGGCCGGCCACGGCGCGCGAGCGGGGCGGCTACATCACCGCGATGGTGCTGGGCACCGCGCTCGTCGGCGTGCTGTTCTTCGTCACGCATCTGTCGTGGGGAGCCGCCGTGCCGCTGCCCAAGGGCGCGTTCCTGGTGGCCGCCGACGCCTACATCTTCGTCGGCAGCGCGGTCGCCACCTGGGCGCAGGGCAGGGCACTGGTCGACTTCTGGATCGTGTGGGTGGCCGTCGACCTGGTCGGCGTGCCGCTGGCGTTCAGCTCGGGGCTGGTCGTCTCCGGCGCCGTCTATGGCGTGTTCTTCGTACTCGTGCTGATCGGCTTCGTGAAGTGGCTGAGGGAGTACCAGAGTGCTCCCAGGGACCTGGTGGTGGCGTCATGACCGAGACCATTCTCGACCCGGTCGAACGGGCGATCGAGGACATCCGCGACGGCAAGCCCGTCCTGGTCGTCGACGACGAGAACAGGGAGAACGAGGGCGACATCATCTTCGCCGCCTCCAAGGCCACTCCCGAACTGCTCACGTTCACGATCAGGCACACCAGCGGCGTCATCTGCGTGCCCATGGAGGGCAAGGAGCTGGACCGGCTGGGCCTGCCCCTCATGGTGTTCCAGAACCGGGAACGGCTGCGCACCGCGTACACGATCAGCGTCGACGCCCGCGACGGAGTGAGCACCGGCATCTCCGCCGCCGACCGCGCCAGGACGATCCGGACGCTCGCCGACTCCGCGACCGAGCCCTACGAGCTGGTCCGGCCGGGCCACATCTTCCCGCTGCGCTACCACGAGGGCGGCGTGCTGAGCCGGCGCGGCCACACCGAGGCCGCCGTCGACCTGGCCAGAATCGCCGGGCTGTCCCCCGCGGGTGTCCTGGCCGAGGTCGTCAACGACGACGGCACCATGGCCAGGCTGCCCGAGCTGCGGGCCTTCGCCGACGAGCACGACCTGGCGCTCATCTCCATCGAGCAACTGGTCGACTACCGGCGCAGGACCGAGAGCATGGTCACCAGGGTCGCCGAGACGAACGTGCCCAACGCGTACGGGATGTGGCGGGCCTACGGCTACGCCAGCGCGCTCGACGGCGGCGAGCACATCGCACTCGCCTATGGCGACCTGTCCGACGGCGAGAACATCCTGGTCCGCGCCCACTCCGAATGCCTGACCGGCGACGTGTTCGGCTCACTGCGCTGCGACTGCGGCGTCCAGCTCGAGCACGCCATGGCCGCGATCGCCGAGGAGGGCCGCGGCGTCGTCGTCTATCTGCGCGGCCACGAGGGCCGGGGCATCGGCCTGCTGGCCAAGCTCAGGGCCTACAGCCTGCAGGACAACGGCAGCGACACCGTCGACGCGAACATCGAACTGGGGCTGCCGGTCGACGCCCGTGAGTTCTCCAACGCCGCGCAGATCCTGGCCGACCTCGGCGTCAAGTCCGTGCGGCTGCTCACCAACAACCCGGCCAAGCTCAAGGGCATGGACGGCTACGGCATCAAGGTGCTCGGCCGCGAGCCCATGCCGGTGGCGATGAACCCCTACAACGAGCGTTACCTGAAGGCCAAGCGCGACCGCCTCGGCCATGACATCTCGGAGGCTTCATGAGCGGGCAGGGACGTCCCGCGGCAACCGCCGTTCCGGACGCCGCGGGCCTGACGGTGGGCGTGGTCGCCGCTGCCTGGCACGCCAAGATCACCGACCAGCTCCTCGCACGGGCCCTGCAGGCGTGCGAGGACAGCGGCGCCACGGCCACCGTCGTACGGGTGCCCGGCTCGCTGGAGATCCCGGTCATCGCCCAGGCGCTGGCCCGCCGCTGCGACGCGGTGGTGGCGCTGGGCGCGGTGATCAAGGGCGAGACCGCGCATTTCGCGTACGTCTGCGACTCGGTGACCGCCGGCCTGACCCGGATCTCGCTCGACGAGGAGACCCCGGTCGGCAACGGCGTACTCACCTGCGAGACGCTCGACCAGGCACTCGACCGCTCGGGCCTGCCGGGCAGCAAGGAGGACAAGGGGTATGAGTCGACCGTCGCCGCACTGGAGACCGCCCTCCTCCTGCGGGACCTCCACTGACCTGCGGTAGGTTTCCGTTCGTGTCCGATCCGCTGCCTCCCCCGTCCTTGCCCATCACCTGGCGTCCCCGCCGGGGGAGAATCGTCGCGTACGGCTTCGCGACGCTGGTCGTCCTCGGCTCGGTGGTGATGGCCGTCCTCATCGCCGAGCCGTTCGAACTGCCGGACCGGATCGGGCTCGTGCTGTTCGGCTGTCTCGTGGCCTTCGTCCTGCACCTGCTGGGCCGGGTGCGGGTCGAGGCCGACGAGACGGGCCTGACGATCGTCAACGCCATCCGTACGCACCGCTACAGCTGGCCTGAGGTCCTGGACGTGACTCTGCTGGTCGGCGAGCCGTGGCCCAAGCTGGACTTCTCCGACGGCCGCAGCATCGGCGCGATGGGCATCCAGGGCTCGGAGAAGGCCCGCGCCCGCCGAGCCACAGCCGAACTGGCGGCCCTGATCCGCGAGCGCGGTGAGGCGCGGGAGGAGTAGGCCTCCGTCTCCGCGTCCGATCGAAGGAGCGAAGTCTCGCGAAGACCGAGCAGCGCGTAGCCTGAAGGCGTGCTGCGGCGGACAATCAGGTCAATGGACATCGAGTCTCCGGAGAAGCTCATCGAGCTGCTCGACCGGCACGCCTACCTGGCCGACGAGGGACTGGCCACGGCCGCGTTCCTGGCGCTCAGGATGGGACGGCCGCTGTTCCTCGAAGGGGAGGCGGGGGTAGGGAAGACCGAGCTGGCCAAGACGCTGGCCGCGCTGCTGAAGGCGCCGCTGATCCGGTTGCAGTGCTACGAGGGGCTCGACGCCGCCCAGGCGCTCTACGACTGGGACTTCGCCCGCCAGTTGCTCCACCTCAAGGCCGCCGAGGCCGCCGGGATCACCGACGTGGGCCGGCTCGAAGGCGAGATCTACGACCGCCGGTTCCTGATCGCCAGGCCGCTGCTCAAAGCCGTCGAGACGCAGCCCAGCGTGCTGCTCGTGGACGAGATCGACCGGGCCGACGACGAGTTCGAGGCGTTCCTGCTCGAGGTGCTGTCCGACTTCACGATCTCCATCCCCGAGCTGGGCACGATCAGCGCCAAGACGCCGCCGGTGGTCGTCGTCACCTCCAACCGGACACGTGAGGTGCACGACGCGCTCAAGCGCCGCTGCCTCTACCACTGGCTGGAGCACCCGGACTTCGACAGGGAGGTGGCGATCCTGCTGCGCCGCCTGCCCGACTGCACCGAGACGCTGGCCGTACAGGTGGCCCAGGCGGCGGCGCGGCTGCGGCGGGCCGGGCTGGTCAAGCCGCCGGGCGTCGCCGAGACGCTCGACTGGACCGAGGCGCTGCTCACGCTGGGCGCGAAGGAGCTCGACCCCGGCCGCGCCGCCGCCACGCTGGGCGCCGCGCTGAAATACCGCGAAGACGTCGAGAACGTCCTGAACAACGGGCTGCTCAACCATGGATGAGCTGGCCGCGACCATGACGGGCTTCGCCAGGACGCTGCGCGCCGCGGGCGTCGCCGCCGACCACGAGCGGACCCGCAACCTGCTGCTGGCCCTGGACCACCTCGACGTGACCGCCCCGGCCGAGGTCTACTGGGCCGGCCGCTTCACGCTCTGCGCCACCCCCGACGACCTGCCCAGGTACGACCGCTGCTTCGCCGCCTACTTCGGCGGCAGGACCGCGAAGGTCAGCCGTACGAGCACCACGACCGTCACCCGGCACACCGCCGCGGCCGACCAGGACGAGCAGGAGGGCGAGGCGGACGCCGTGCCCGGCACCGCCAGCCCTATCGAGATCCTGCGGCACCGGGACGTGGCCAGGCTGACCGAGGCCGAGCGGGCGGAGGTGCACCGGATGCTGTCGATGCTGCGCGGCCGGCGCGCGCAGCGGCGCTCGCGGCGGTTCACGGCCGCGCACCGGGGAGTGCTGGACCAGCGGCGCACGATCCGGGACGCGCTCAGGAAGGGCGACGTCGCGCGGTTGCGGCGCAAGCGGCACGCCACCAGGCCGCGCCGCGTCGTGCTGCTCGTGGACGTCAGTGGCTCCATGGCGCCCTACGCCGAGACGCTGCTGCGCTTCGCGCACGCCCTGGTCAGGAGCGAGCCGCGGGCCACCCGGGTGTACTCGATCGGCACGCGCCTCACCCCGATCACCGCCGAGCTGCGCCACCGCGACCCCGGCACGGCGCTCAACGAGGTGTCCAAGGCCGTGCCCGACTGGAGCGGCGGGACCAGGCTGGGCGAGGAGCTCAGGGAGTACCTCACCCGGTCCAGCGCGCGGGGGGCGATCGCGGTGATCGCCTCGGACGGCTGGGAACGGGGCGATCCGGAGCTCCTGGGCACGCAGATGGCCCGGCTGGCCCGCCAGGCGCACCGGGTCATCTGGGTCAACCCGCACAAGGGGTACGCGGACTACCAGCCGCTGACCGGCGGCATGCGAGCCGCTCTGCCGTACCTGGACGATCTGGTGGCCGGGCACAGCCTGGCCGCCTTCGAGGAACTGAGCGAGAGGCTCGCCCATGCGTGATGTGCTGTCGGAGATCATGCCCTGGTGGAGGTCGGGGCTCAGGTTCGGGCTCGCCACGGTGGTGAGCACGTTCAGCAGCGCGCCCCGAGCGCCGGGCGCGTCCATGGCGGTACGCGGCGACGAGGTGGTCGGCAGCGTGTCCGGCGGGTGCGTCGAGGGCGCGGTGTTCGAGCTGGCCACCGAGATCGACACGCCAGTCCTGCAGAGGTACGGCGTGACCGACGACGACGCGTTCGCCGTCGGGCTGACCTGCGGCGGCATCATCGACATCCTCGTCGAGCCGGTCTCGATCGAGACGTTTCCCGAGCTGGGGGAGATCTCGGCGTCGGTGAACGCGCACGAGCCCGTGGCGGTCGCCACGATCGTCTCCGGCCCCGGCCGGATGGGCGCCCGCCGCGTCATCTGGCCGGACCGCTCCTCGGGCACGCTCGGCGTGGACCGCCTCGACGAGGCCGTCGACGACGACGCCCGCGGCATGCTGGCCCAGGGCGCGACGGGCATCAGGCACTACGGCGGGCAGGGCGAGCGGCGGCTGGACGACCTCGCGGTGTTCGTGCACTCCTTCGCGCCGCCGCCGCGCATGCTGGTGTTCGGCGCGATCGACTTCGCCGCGGCGGTGGCGCGGGTGGGCAAGTTCCTGGGCTATCACGTGACCGTCTGCGACGCGCGGCCCGTCTTCGCCACCCCCAAGCGCTTCCCCGAGGCCGACGAGGTGGTGGTCAAGTGGCCGCACGACTACCTCGCCTCGGTCCAGGTGGACGAGCGCACGGTCATCTGCGTGCTCACCCACGACCCCAAGTTCGACGTGCCGCTGCTGGAGGTGGCGCTGCGCACCGGCGCGGGCTACGTCGGCGCCATGGGCTCCCGCCGCACCCACGAGGACCGGCTGGACCGGCTGCGCGAGGCGGGCCTGACCGAGGACGAGCTGGCCCGGCTGAGGTCGCCCATCGGCCTCGACCTGGGCGCCCGGACCCCGGAGGAGACGGCGGTGTCGATCGCCGCCGAGCTGATCCAGCTCCGCTGGGGTGGTTCGGGACGGCCGCTGACCCACACCGAGGGGCGCATCCACCAGGAGACACCATGAGAGATGCCCGGGTGGCCGGACTGCTGCTCGCCGCCGGGCAGGGCGCCCGGCTGGGCACGCCCAAGGCGCTGGTCGAGTACGAGGGCGAACGGCTGGTGGACCGGGGCGTGCGGCTGCTGGAGGAGGGCGGCTGCCATCCCGTGGTGGTCGTGCTCGGCGCGGCGACCGTACAGGTGCGCAGGGCGGTGACGGTGCGCAATCCCGACTGGCCGACGGGCATGGGCTCGTCCCTGAGAGTGGGGCTGGCCGCGCTGCCCGAGGAGGCCGAGTCGGTGGTCATCGCGCTGGTGGACCAGCCGTTCATCAGGCCCGAGGCGGTCCGCGCCCTGATCGCCGGCCATGCCGAGGTGGCCGTGGCGACCTACGGCGGCAAGCGCAGGAACCCCGTGCTGATCGCCCGCCGCCACTTCGGCGCGGTCGCCGCGCTGGCCGTGGGTGACGTGGGCGCACGGCCGTTCCTGAAGGCGCATCCCGAGCTGGTCACTGAGGTGCCGTGCGACGGCCTGGGCGACCCGGCGGACATCGACACACCGGGGGACCTGTCACTCCTAGAGACGTAGCGAGGCCACTGCCGCCCGGTGATCGCTGCCCGTCGCCGGGGCCACCCCCGCCTTGGTCGCCGTCATCCCCTTGAACAGGATATGGTCGGGCCTGGTGACCGGGAACTCCGACGGCCAGGTGAACCCGAAACCGTCGCCCGCCGTGAGCTGCGCGTCGATCAGCGGCGGGGTGAGCCCCTGCATGCCCCGGTCGGTGGTGGCGGTGTTGAGGTCGCCGAGCAGCAGGATCCGTTGGCTCGGGTCGGCGTCGATGAGCTTGCGGGCGGAGGCCAGGGACTCATCGCGCGAGGCGGTCATGCCGGGGCGGGCGGAGGCCAGGTGCATGACGTACACGGTGACCTTGCCCTTGGGCGTGGCCACCACGGCCCGCAGCGCGCGCGGCCAGCCCATGCCGACGTCGAGCGGCTTGGTCTCGGTGATCGGGTAGCGGCTCCACAGGCCGACCGTGCTCACCGGATAGTGGTACTTGAACATCTTGTTGAGCTGCTTGGCGGCCGGGCCGCCACTGGTGAGCTCCTGCGCCGCCAGCAGGTCGAGGTCTTCGGCGATGCGGCGTACGGCCTCGCCCGAGGCGTTGTTGGTGACGCCCACGTTCACCGTGCCGACCGCCAGGTCGCTCTGGCCGCCGGGCGGGGTGCGCATCAGCGTGGCGCCGAACATGGCCGCCCACACCACCCCCGGCACGAGCGCCGCCACCGTGGCCACCGTGGACCGGGCCACAAGGGCACCCACGATCAGCAGCGGCACGATGAGCCCGAACCAGGGCAGCAGGCTCTCCATCACCGGGGTGAACCCACCCAGCACCGGGATCAGCCGGTGCCCCGCCAGACTCACGGCGAGCACGGCTGCCACGACGATGACGACGCGCTTCAGCATTCGACCCAGGCTAGCCGCTCGCTGCCGGGGACGCGGCGCGCTAACCTGTTGCCGTCGCAACGGAACAACATTCGGTTCATCTTTCGGTTCATCGGGAGCCCGGCATGCGCATCGGTATGGCACTCAACTACTCCGGCGGTTTCAAGGAGTCGGTGGCCGAGCTGGCCGACTACGAGAAGGCGGGTCTCGACATCGTCTTCGTCGCCGAGGCCTACAGCTTCGACGCCGTGAGCCAGATGGGTTACATCGCCGCCAAGACCGAGCGGCTGGAGATCGCCTCCGGGATCCTGCCGATCTACTCGCGCACCCCGACGCTGCTGGCGATGACCGCGGCGGGCATGGACTACGTCTCCGACGGGCGCTTCACGCTGGGCCTGGGCGCGTCGGGGCCGCAGGTGATCGAGGGCTTCCACGGCGTGCCGTACACCGCGCCGCTGGGCCGTACGAGGGAGATCATCGAGATCTGCCGCCAGGTGTGGCGGCGCGAGCGGCTGGAGTACGAGGGCAAGCACTACACGCTGCCGCTGCCGCCCGACCAGGGGACCGGGCTCGGCAAGCCGCTGAAGCTGATCAACCATCCGGTGCGCCCCCGCATCCCGATCGTGGTCGCGGCCATCGGCCCCAAGAACGTCGAACTGGCCGCGGAGCTCGCCGAGGGCTGGCAGCCGATCTTCTACGTCCCCGAGAAGGCCGCCGACGTGTGGGGCCCGTCGCTGGCCGCCGGGCGGGCCAAGCGGCAGGACGAGCTGGGCGAGCTGGACGTGATCGCACAGGCGTCGCTGGCGATCGGCGACGACGTGGCGGGGCTGCTGGAGTTCGGCCGGCCGATGGCCGCGCTGTACATCGGCGGGATGGGCGCCAAGGGCCGCAACTTCTACAACGACCTCGCGCGGCGCTACGGCTACGAGAAGGAGGCGGCGGCGATCCAGGAGCTGTACCTCGACGGGAAGAAGACGGAGGCGGCGGCGCTGGTGCCGCACGAGCTGCTGGAGAGCATGTCGCTCATCGGGAGTGAGGGGTTCGTGCGGGACCGGGTGGCGGCGATGAAGGAGTCGGGGGTGACGACGCTCAACGTCGCGCCGTTCGGGGCGACGCACGAGGACAGGGTCAAGCTGATTGAGAAGATCAAGGAGATCGCCTCCTGACACCTTTTCGGGCTGGCGGGCTGAAGCACTCCCAGGACCCGATAGTCTTTCTCTTGCGACGCGGGGTGGAGCAGTTCGGTAGCTCGCTGGGCTCATAACCCAGAGGTCGCAGGTTCAAATCCTGCCCCCGCTACCAAGACAAAAAGGCCCTTCAGGGTCCTCCTGAAGGGCCTTTTGCGCGTCCAAGCACAATGGGCCTCGCTTCACTCGGGCTGTGTTTCTGGAGGCGCCGTGTGCCGGCGCACAAAGGGCTTCGTTTGGCGCGCTTCGCGCTTGGGGCTCAGACGATGGTCTCCAGTCGGGCCCAGCCCCGACCCCTGAAGGGCCTCGCTCCGCTCGGACTGCCTTTCTCAGGCGCGCCTTCGGCGCGCAACCCCCTTACGGTCGGCGCTTGCGGCCGCTTGTTGGCCGGAGTCGACGGCCATGATCACTCGCCCGGACCTCGATCTCCAAGGCCTACAACTCGTGGCCCGCTCTATCAGGCTCATGAGATTTTTGGTTGAAGTAGTTAATGTCCGCGTCGCATGCATGCCTGCATGGAGGCCTTCGTGCCAGAGGGGCGGCGGCATGCCTACGATTTCGCTGTGGTGGAGCCGGGGGCGGGAGCGGGGGCGACGCTTCCTGTCCGTGTCTGGTACCGGTTTGGTGGCCGCTATGCGACGCTGCGTGCCAAGCTCGCTGGCGGAGCCTGTCGTGCCGCAACAAACCCCGACATGCGCGTAGCCGCAGGTCGCGTTTATTATGGCTGCTCACGAAGTGAGCTCCCCACGCCCGTGGGGGTGAACCGGTCTCCATGCGGCGCGGCACATCAACTACGTCGTGCTCCCCACGCCCGTGGGGGTGAACCGGTCCCGATCGAGCTGCGGCGCGAGCTGCGGCCGTGCTCCCCACGCCCGTGGGGGTGAACCAGCTCGCCAGAGCTGAAGAAGGCGTGGCCGGCGGTGCTCCCCACGCCCGTGGGGGCGAACCGGGCGTCACCTACGGGATCTGGGTGAAGATCACGTGCTTCCCACGCCCGTGGGGGTGAACCGTGGAAGATCGAAGCCGAAGGGCGGCGCAAGCGGTGCTCCCCACACCCGTGGGGGTGAACCGGTGCGCTTCTGGTACCGGGTGTCGTCGGAGTCGTGGTCCCCACGCCCGTGGGGGTGAACCTCGTGGTGCTCGATACCGGACACCTGGATTTCCGGGTGGCTCCCACGTACGTGGGGGAGAACCCGCGGACAAGGCCGTGGGCGGATGCCGGCGGCGCGTCACCGAAGCCGAGCGTCCGGCAGTTGGCGTGGCGGGTGTGAGGTGAGAAAGACTGCCCGTGACGGTAAGCGGTCTCCTGGGCGAATCGATGCGCATCGCACCGGCCGAGACGGCATGCTGGTTCGGGCGCCCAAGGGCGCCACTCCCTCCATGCCGGAAGGTGCATGAGTCATGACAGGCAGCCCTCAGCGGGGCGCTTTCCTCAAAGAGCACATGAACGCCGTGCTGGCGATGGTCACCGTCGCTCTGGAAGCACGGGAGAGCGGCGACACCAGTGACCCCGTCGGCCTGCAGGTGATCGGCCGGGTCATCAACGACGTTCCACGCGAGGTCGCCGCGATGGCCTCCCTGCATCTCATCCTCTTGCTCGTACGGCACCTCGCGCGGGTGCAGGGACGGCCGGTGGACGAGGTGTGGCAGGAGCTCGCGCTGATCTACGCCGAGGATTGGCCCGAGGACGATGCGCCCCGGGCGTGAGGCCCGGGCCCGTCACATGCCGTACGGCGAACGTCCTGGAATCTGCGCACCACCGTCCTTCGATCGCCATGGGCCGCACCGGCTCCGCGTTGTGAGACGCCTTCGCGAACCGGTGGGTTGACAGGGGCCGCGCCGGGACCTGATCACTTTGGGCCGTGTTGTGGGGCGGGTGAGGCCCGTGGGGGCCTAGTGTGGGGCGGAAATTGCCGTTTCTGTAGTTATTGGCGGAGATATGTCCGACGCGACGCCGTCCTTGATCGCCGGGCGGTACCGGCTTGATGAGCTCATCGGCAGCGGTCCGACGGGTGAGGTGTGGCGCGGGTACGACCAGCGCGCCGACTGGACCGTGGCCGTGAAGATGCTGGACACGCGGGCGGCCACGCCCGAGGTGCTCCGGCAGCATGCCCAGGCCGTGGCCCGGGTGATCCACCCGAACGTGGCCATGGTGCTCGACGTGGGCGACCACGAGGGGGCGCCGTTCCTGGTGATGGAGTTCCTCACCGGGGAGAGCCTCGGTGAGGAGGTGGCCGGGCAGGGGCCGTTGCCCATCGTGGAGGCATGCGACCTCATCGGGCAGGCGGCCGCCGGGCTGGAGGCGGCGCACCGGGCCGGGGTGGTGCATGGCCAGATCGGGCCCGACAGCTTCCGGCGGGCCGGGAGCGGGGTGCTCAAGGTCGTGGGGTTCGGGCTGGCCGACCAGGTGCCGTCGGACGACGGCGTACGGTATCGGGCGCCCGAGGTGATCGACGGACGCGGCGGGGAGGCCCCCGCCGACCTGTACGCGCTGGGGTGCGTCTGTTACGAGGTGTTGTGCGGGCGCCCGCCGTTCGACGGGTCGCCGGAAGAGGTCGGCGAGCGGCACCTGCACGCGGAGCCCGCCCCGCCGAGCAGCCATCGGGCGGAGGTGCCGGGCGAGCTGGACCGGCTGGTGCTGGCCATGCTGGCCAAGGACCCCGCTGCCCGACCGGCCGGTGGCGAGCCGGTACGCCGAGCGCTGGCCGCCATCGCCCGGCCACCCCGCCCCCAGCCCGGCGGCCAGTCCACAGCACCCCAGTCCCACCCGGCCACGGGCCCCCAGGCCACCCCCCATCCGGCGCCCCAGAGCGGTCAGGCCACGCCTTACCCGGGCGGCGCACCCCAGACGGGTCAGGCCATGTCCTACCCGGGCGGCGCGCCCCAGCCCGGCCAGCCGATCGCCCACCTGAGCGGAGCGGGCATCGGTGATACTCAGGCCATGCCTCCCGCTGTATTCCACGACGGTGGTGGCCCGCGCAAGGGCGACACCGCGATCTACGATGCGCCGCCACCCGGACCGCCGCCCAACCGCCGGCTGTTCGTGCAACTGGGCGTGGCTCTGGTCGCGATCGCGGCGGTCACCGTGGGCCTGATCCTGTGGTCGGGATCACGTGGCGAGCCCGTGGCCGGGCCGACGCCCTCACCGACGCCCACTACCAGCGCCCCGGCCCCGGAGCCGACCGAGACCCCCGAACCGAGCACGTCCGTCGCGCCCCTTCCCACCGATCCGGTCGGGCCCACACCCGCCCCCAAGGGGACCCTGGGAAACAGCGTCCCGTCCGGCGGCTGGGCGCATTGGCTGGGCGAGTTCGACGCGGCCGTGACCTCTCAGGAGACCATCGGCGACATCGAGCCCGGCGTTGCCCGAAAGGCCCACGAAAAGATCAGGAAGGCCGGCCGGAAACTCCTGGAGAATCACGACGGCCCGGCATTCAACCAGATCGCGGACGTCATGCGCGACCTGCGCAAGGCCCAGGCGAAGGGCGATGTGCCCTCCTCCGGGCCCCTCGCGGAGTTCCTCGACGACTGGAAACCCTGACCCCGGCAACCGGTGGCGGCGACTACCGCGCCATCAGCGTCAGCGCGTAGACGCCGATGGCCGCGAAGTCGTCCGCCGGTTCCGACGCCTGCCAGGACCGCACATCGTCCACGAACCGGCTGCCCCGCCCGGTGAACGGCGCGTACCGGTCCACGCCGTCCCTCGGGCACGGCACCATCCCTTCCAGATGGTCGCCCAGCCCGTCGTGGAACAGTGACGCGTCGTTCGGCCCGTTCACCACGGCCCCCGTGGCGGGCTTCCGGGTGATGTCGGAGATCTGGTAGTGCGGGCACCGGATCGCGTTCTCACCCGCCCCGGCGACGAACGACACGCCCCACGCGTTGGCGCCGAACACCCACCCGCGCTGCCGCGTCCCGAAGGCGTCATACGTCCGGTCCCCGCTCACCGACCGGTACAGCCGCGACGTCGCCGCCATTCCGAACGCGTGCGGCACCGCGTCGAACTCGGAGTAGGCGGCCCCCGCACGGAACGGATCCTTCCCGGCCCGCGCGGAACCGATCTCCAACTGCGCCCGCAGATCGTCCACCAGTTGCCACTCGGAGACGGCGAGCCCATCGGAGATCTGCTGCTGACCCGACGTGCCGACCAGCGCCGGCTGCCCGTCGGGGCCCGTCACCTCGATGGCCTGAACCGGGCTGGACGCGTCCGTCTGCCGGATCGCCTTGATCAGGTCGGTGTGGGCGAGCGCGCTCACGTCGTACAGGTTGAACGTGTCGTCCCCGGCCTCGTGCTCCAGGTACTGCCCGGCCCAGCGCGCCGCCTGCCCCAGCCAGCCCGCGGCCCGGTCGTCGCCCAGCCGCAGCGCCGCCAGCGCCAGCTCGGCGGCGCCCAGCTCCATGTCGTCGCGCCAGGCGGTCTCGGGGTAGAAGGCGTGCGGCAGCGACGTGACGAGCTGCCCCACCTTCTCCGTCTTGGCCATCGCGTAGATCGCCGCCGCCTTGCCCAGCAGCGCCGCCGCCCGCTCGTGAGACGGCTCCACCTGCGCGGCCAGCGCGAAGGCCGCCGCGGTACGGCCGGCCAGGTTGGGACTGATCGGCTTGCCGGGGCCGGCCGCGCGGAAGACCGGCCGGTTGCGCAGGAAGCGGTGCCGGGAGGAGTCGTCGGACTCGGGCAGCCGCCAGACGTCGTGGTCGCCGACGTAGGAGGCCTTCTCGTTGCCCGCGCCGATGCCGACCTGGATGTAGAGGGTCTTGGAAGCGCCGTCCCACATTTTGTCCAGATATTTCAGGCCGTGGGTGGCTTCGAGGTTGAGGCGTGGGTCGGGTCCGCCGTCTCGTGCCGAGGCCCAGAGCAGCGTGTCGACATAAGCCAGGATGTGGGTGAACTTGAGATAGTCACCCGCGTCAAACCAGCCGCCCTCGACGTCCACCGGGCCGGCGATTTTCGTCAGCCCGCCCTTGATCTCGTCGGTGTCCGGCCCGGTGAACACGGGCCAGTCATAGACAGAGGCCGCCTTGTCGTTGTGGTGCCGGCGCCCGCCGTCCCGCTGTCCCTCGAAGAAGGTGAGGATCTTCGACGTGGGCGAGGCCGGGGCGATCCGGAAGGCGGGGGAGGTGAGCGTGCCCGACTTGATCCGGTAGCGGCCCGGCTCCTTCAGCGGGGTGAGGTCCAGGCCGTACACGTGCTTGTACGTGCCGTTCCACGAGCCCAGGTCGCCGCCCGCCGTACCCTCGAGCACCTCGCGTCCGTCGTCGCGGACGACGCTGAAGCGGGCGCCCGCGGACCCCGCGCGGGTCATCAGGAAGGCGTGCTTGGACTCGGCGGGCGCGAAACCCACTTGATCGACCCGGATGTGACCGGGTGGGGGCGGTGCGGCAACCGCCGGGGTGCTCCCCATGGTCAGGACGGTCAAGGCGACAGCTAAGGCGTACCTCATCATGGGGCGCTCCATGGAATTATGTGAACAGCGTTCGGCACGGTATTCGCGTGTGACAGGGGAGGTCAATAGTGGCGCGAGGGTTAATACACGTACATTGACGAAATGACCGTCAATTATCCGGAACGCCGGGCGCGAGTCGCGGAAATGCTGCCCGCGCGCGAGGTCGACGCGATCCTCGTCACCTCGGGCGTCAACGTGCGCTACCTCACCGGGCTGGAGAGCTCGAACGCCGCCGTGCTGATCAAGGCCGACGGCTCCGCGCTGCTGGTGACCGACAACCGCTACATCGAGAAGACGCGCGGGCTGGACGTGGCGGCCGTCGAGGCGTCCGACGTGGCGGCCAGGCTGGCCGCGCCCGGCATCGGGATCGAGGCGGCGAGCATGACCGTGGCGACGTTCAACCGGCTGAGCAGCCTGCTGGAGAGCGGGCCGGTGCCCCTGGAGCCGCTCGTGGAGCTGCTGCGGGCGGTCAAGGACGACGACGAGCTCGAGCTCCTCCGTACGGCCTGCGCGATCAGCGACCAGGCGTTCGCCGACGTCACGGGCAACATCGGCCCCGGCGTCACCGAACGGGACGTCGCCCGGCTGCTCGAAGCCCGCATGATCGAGCTCGGCGCCGACGGGCCGGCCTTCGCCACCATCGTCGCGGCGGGCGAGAACGGCGCCATCCCGCACCACGCGCCCGGCGGCAGGGAGCTGCGCACGGGCGACCTGATCACCATCGACTTCGGCGCCTGCTACCAGGGCTACCACGCCGACATGACGCGTACGGTCGCCCTGGGCGCCCCCGCCGCCTGGCAGCGGGAGATCTACGACCTGGTCGCCGAGGCGCAGCGCGCGGGCAGCAGGGCCCTGGCGCCGGGGGCGACGGCCAAGGAGGTGGACGCGGCCGCCCGTTCGGTCATCGAGGCGGCCGGCCACGGTGCTCACTTCAGGCACGGGCTCGGTCACGGCGTCGGCCTGGAGATCCACGAGGACCCGTTCCTGGGCCCGTTGCGGACCGGTAGACTAGAGGATCGAGTTCCTGTCACCGTCGAGCCGGGGGTCTACCTTCCGGACCGGGGCGGTGTTCGCATCGAGGACACCCTTGTCACACGCACGGGCGGGCCGGAACTCCTCACGAAGACGACCAAGGAGCTGCTCGTCCTTTGAGCGGCCACACGCGGGAGAATACGAGTGGCGACGACCAACGACCTCAAGAACGGCATGGTGTTGAAGCTCGACGGCGGTGAGCTGTGGGCCGTTGTGGAGTTCCAGCACGTCAAGCCGGGCAAGGGCGGCGCGTTCGTGCGCACCAAGCTCAAGAACGTGCTCTCGGGCAAGGTCGTCGACAAGACCTTCAACGCCGGCGTGAAGGTCGACGTGGCCAACGTCGACAAGCGCGAGATGCAATATTCCTACAAGGACGGCGACGACTTCGTCTTCATGGACACCGAGACCTACGACATGGTCAACGTGCCCACCGGCACGGTCGGCTCCGCCGCCAACTACATGCTCGAGAACACCCTGGCCACGATCGCCTTCAACGAGGGCTCCGCGCTCTACGTCGATCTGCCCGCTGCGGTCGAGCTGACCATCTCCAGCACCGAGCCCGGCCTGCAGGGCGACCGCTCCACCGGCGGCACCAAGCCCGCCACGCTGGAGACCGGCGCCGAGGTCAAGGTCCCGCTCTTCATCACCACCGGCGAGAAGATCAAGGTCGACACGCGCAGCGGCGAATACCTCGGCCGGGCCTGAGGTGTCGGCACGAGGCAAAGCACGCAGGCGCGCGCTCGACATCCTCTTCGAGTCCGAACTCCGCAGCGAGGATCCCCTGCGGATCCTCGCCGAGCGGGTCGAACGGCAGGACCCCCCGGTCAACGAATACACCTCGACCATCGTCGAGGGCGTCGCCCGTCACCAGGCCCGCATCGACGAGCTCATCACCACCTACTCCGAAGGCTGGACCCTCGACCGCATGCCCGCGGTCGACCGCAACCTGCTGCGTGGCGGCACCTACGAGCTCCTGTGGATGCCCGGCGTCCCCGAGGGCGTGGTCATCAGCGAGTGGGTGCACCTGGCGGGCGAGCTCTCCACGGATGAGTCGCCCCAGTTCGTGAACGGGCTGCTGGCCCGCTTCAAGCAGCTGAAGCCAAGTATCACCCTTTAGACACCCTCTTCAGGTGAATCCGGTTCTACCGCCGGGGGATTCCTGTCCCTCCGGGTAGAAGAAGTTCCTACTTCTGCCCCGAAAGCCGTACATATGGGCGAGGTACGTTCCAGACACGCGGCCTGCACGGCTTGCGCTAGGCGAGGGACGTGTACACCGCACGGTCAGCCGTTCGGCGCCTGCCGGCGCCTGGTTGACCGTGCGGCTTCGACAGGAGCCCACCCGCCCCGGTCCCGTCCCGCGTCAGGAACTCAGCGCTGGCCATGGGCGCCGACGCCCCACAAAAAGCCCCGCCGGTCCATCCCAGCCGGCGGGGCACCGGCTCCTACCAGGTCCAGTCGGAGTGCGCGTCGGCCTGCCACGCCTTGGGGAAGTACTGCCGGATGGCGAAGGCCATGCCGATGCCCCGGGCGACGAACTGGTCGCGCTCCAGCTTCCTGGTGATCGGCTTGCCGGGCCGGCCCTGGTTGTCCCACCAGGACTCCCACTGCTTGACGCAGGTCCGCGTGCCGTACGTCGGGTTGGCGCAGGGCGCGGGCGGCGACCAGATCTGCGTGTGGCCGAAGTCGACGACCTTGCCCGACGACTCCTCGGTGATGGTGCCCCATGCCTTGAGGCAGTAGGTCTGGCTGGGGATGTCCCACTTCACGTAGTGCTGCCGGCCGCCGGTGGCCAGCGTGCGCAGGTTCCCGCACGTGGCGTCGCCGATCTGCTCCTTGGTGATCCGCAGGCGGTAGTAGGTGCCGTTGTCGCGCCAGCCGTCGAGCATGACCCAGCCGCCGTCGTGGACGAACTTCTCCGCGTAGCTCGGCGGCCACTTGGCGGGGTCGCCCCAGCTGATCTCCGACGTGGTGGCCGACAGCGGCTTCCAGGCCCACTGCCCGGCCGCCCGCCCATCGGCCCAGAACTGACCGGCGCTGCGCGAGGTCATACGCGAGTACGCGCCGTAGTCCTCACCCGCCGTCTCCGCCTGAGCCGGTACGGCCGGCAGCGACCCCAGCACCACCGCAAACAGCGAGATTCGCCACAAAATCCTCATAGTTCCCTCTGAATGTAGATAAGTCGCTGCTGACCCCACCGCATCAGACGCCACTTGCGAGCGCGCTTCGACGATCCTGGAAGCGAGGAGGCGGAGCGGGCGATCTCCCACACCGCGTAGTCTGGGGCGGGGTTGTGGGAGCGAAGCCGGGGACAGGTTCGTGGAGCAAAGGGAGGCGAGCCGACGTTGCGTGCTGAAGGACGTGCCGCAGGCGTCACGAGGACTCCGGCGGTGCGGACCGCCGTCGTCTGGGAAGCGCTGCGGGCGGTGCTGGCCGAGCGGGCGGCCGCCACGGGGCGCGATGATCTCGACATCGTCGACGCCGGCGGCGGGACCGGCGGGTTCGCCGTGCCGCTGGCCGAGCTGGGCCACACGGTCACCGTGGTCGATCCGAGTCCCGACTCGCTGGCCGCGCTGGAGCGCAGGGCCAAGGAGAAGGGCGTGGGCGTACGCGCCCTGCAGGGCGACGCCGCCGACCTGGGCGACCTGCTCGACCACGACAGCGTCGACCTGGTCCTGTGCCACAGCGTGCTCGAATACGTGGAAGACCCGATCAGCGCGCTGACGGCCGTGGCCGGCGTGCTGCGCGTGGGCGGCGCGGTCAGCGTGCTGGCCGCCAACCCGGTGGCCAGTGCCATCCACCGGGCGCTCGCGGGGCAGTTCGACGAGGCCAGGGCCGTGCTGAGCGACCCGCGGGGAAGTTGGGGCGACCGCGACCCCACACCGCGCCGCTACACCGCCGAGACGCTCTCCCAGCTACTGGCCGCGACCGGCTTCACGGTCGGGGAGGTGCACGGCGTGCGGGTGTTCGCCGACCTGGTGCCCAGCAGGCTGGTCGACGGCGAACCAGGCGCGGCCGAGGCCCTCGTCGCTCTCGAACAGGCCGCCGCCGCCCATCCCGTGCTGCGTGACATCGCCACTCAGCTTCACGTCCTCGGCCATCGTGGCTGACCGGCTCCTACAATAGAACGCGTGTTCGGATAGAATGGTGGCGTGTCTCGTAAGCAGATCACGGGCATCGGCCCCGCTCCACAGACCGGGGTCGATGACAGCGGCTGCCCGATCCTGCATGTCGACATGGACGCCTTCTTCGCCAGCGTCGAGCTGCTCGACCGCCCTGAGCTGCGGGGGCGTCCGGTGATCGTCGGCTCGCCGGCCGGGCGCGGCGTGGTGCTCAGCGCCACCTATGAGGCCAGGTCCTACGGCGTGCACTCGGCGATGCCGATGAGCAGGGCGCGCAGGATGTGCCCCCAGGCCACGATCATCCCGCCCAGCCACAGCAAATACTCCGAGGTCTCCAAGGGCGTCATGGAGGTCTTCCACGCGATCACCCCGATGGTCGAGCCGATCGCGTCCGACGAGGCGTTCCTCGACGTCGGCGGTGCCCGGCGTAGACTGGGCTCGCCCGTCACGATCGCCTCGATGATCAGGGCCCAGGTGCTGGAGCGCTACGGCATCACGTGTTCGGTGGGTGTGGCGAGCAGCAAGTTCGTGGCAAAACTCGCCTCAAAACAGTGCAAGCCTGACGGCCTCCTGGTGGTGCCCGAGGGCGAGGTGGTGGACTTCCTCCACCCGCTGCCCGTCTCGGCGCTGTGGGGCGTCGGTGAGCGCACAGAGCAGTCCCTGGTGCGCCTCGGCATCCGCACGGTCGGCGATCTGGCCAGGGTCCCCGTCGCCACCCTCCAGCGCGAGCTGGGACAGGCCGTGGGAGGCCATCTGGCCGCGCTGGCCTGGGGCCGCGACGAGCGCCCGGTGACCGCGCACGTGCCCGACAAGAGCATCGGCAACGAGGAGACCTTCGCGGCCGACATCGACGACCCCGAAGTGATCAAACGCGAGTTGCTGCGTCTGTCCGAGCGAGTGGCCTCCCGGATGCGTAAGGCCGGCCACGTGGGCAGGACTGTGAGTGTGAAGCTGCGCCGCGCCGATTTCTCCACCATCAACCGGTCCAGGACCCTCAGAGAGCCGACCGACGTGGCCCAGGAGATCTACGCGACCGCCTGCGAGCTCTTCGAGGCGGCAGGGCTTGAGCGGGTGCGACTGCGCCTCGTCGGGGTCAGGATGGAGAACCTCCGCCCCGCCGATTCGGCCTCGCGCCAGCTCGGCCTGGGCGATCGGGAGACCGGCTGGCGGGAGGCCGAGCAAGCCATGGATCAGGCGATCCGAAGATTTGGTCCTGATGCGGTGCTCCCAGCGTCGCTTGTACGCGGCAGACTTGATGAAATGGAGGCATGACGTCAATGTCAGGATTTCTGGGGAGGGGCGGCGGATGACCCACAATGGAGTCATGACGTCACCTCCGGTTTGGTCTGCGTTGGGCGTTTGCTTTCGCCCACGCCTACAGCCTCGTATTCTGGGGATAACCGACCGCGAGGTTCGGACACCCCGTGTCGTCCGTTGCCGTCTTCCCCGTCCTGGGGCCGTCCTTGGGAGGCGCCGTGCCGCTCTCTGAGCACGAGCAGCGCTTGCTCGACCAGATCGAGCAGGCCCTCTACGCCGAGGACCCGAAGTGGGCCAACACCGTAAGGATCAGTGACCCGCGCAGCCATTACAAGCGTCGCCTCATCAAGGCCTCCATCGGCTTTGCCCTCGGCGTCGTCCTGCTGATGGTCGGCGTAGTGATCAATTTGATTCCGCTCGGCGTCGGCGGTTTCGTGGTCATGCTCGCCGCGTGTCTGTGGGGTCTGTCGAGCTGGAAACGCATGAACGGGTTCGGCGACGCCGCGCCCGCCTCGGGGGCGTCCGTATCGGGCAAGCCGGCCCGCCGGGGCAACCGTGGCAGCTTCATGGAGCGCATGGAAGAGCGCTGGCGCCGTCGTCACGACGAGCGCTGAGCGCGAAAGAGCCTCCAGACGACCGTGCGGCCGCCCCCCGCGAGGGGGAACGACCGCACGGTCGAGTCAGACGGTCATGAGCCCTTATGGGCCGCCGTCCGCCGCAACCTGATGTTCTCCAGCCGGTCGAATCCGTCGAGCACCCGCTCGCCCATCAGCCGTAGCCGCCGCAGCGTCGACGGGGGCAGCAGCAGGGCCCGCACCCGCCGCCAGCGCGACACCGTGGCCGCCAGCGCCTGCCGTACCCTCCGCAGGTCCTTCCGCATGGGCGCGAGCTCGCCGATGTCCCGCGCGAACAGCGCCCGCTCGACCGCGGAGGCGATCGCCGAGATGGACGCGGCCGACTCGGCGTCGAACTCATACCGTTCGGTTAGCCGCCGCGCCAGCGCCCGGGGCGTCTCGCTGGGCCGGCGGGCCATTCCGTAGTCGAACAGCACGTCGTCCAGCTCCGCCCAGGCGGCCGCCACGGACGGGTGGCTGCCCGCCACCACCTTGGCCGTCACCTCGTCCGACGGCTCGGACACCTTCCAGCTCAGCGCGCGGACCCGCCTGCTCCTGGTGACCAGCCGTATCCCGGCCGGGATCAGCAGGATGAGCAGGAGCACGCCCGCGCCGATGCCGAGCTTGCCGATCAGCGGCATCGAGTCGTCCGCGGGCAGCCCGCTGTCGGCGAGGGTGGCCTCGCGGTCGAGTGCGCGGGGGTTCTCCCGGTTCTGCGGGTTGAGCGGTGAGTCGTCGGCCGAGCTGGTCGCTCCGGGCGTCGGCGTGGAGTTGTCACTCGTCGAACGGGGGGGCGGCTGTGTGTAGGCGGGCACCCGGGCGCTGCCCTGGCCGAGCGAGCCCGTCGGAGTGGGCTCGAACGGCAGCCAGCCCACGCCGTCGAAGTACAGCTCCGGCCACGAGTGGGAGTCGTTCGTGCCGACGATCCACCTGTCGCCGACCTTCGTACCTCCCGTGTAGCCGATCGCCACCCTGGCGGGGATGCCCGCGATCCTGGCCAGCACCGCCATCGACGCGGCGAACTGCTCGCAGTAACCCGCCCTGCTGCGCAGCAGGAAGTCCTTCAGCGCGGAGTTGCCGGAGCCCTGCGTCCTGAGGCTGTAGGTGAAGTCGCCGGTCTTGGTGAAGAACTCCTGGATCTTCACCGCGGCCTCGTAGCTCGTCCGGGCGTTCGCCGTCACCTTGAGCGCCAGGTCCCTGATCTCCGGGGGGAGGTTCTCCGGCAGCTTCAGGTAACGCGGGTCACTGGCCGCGGCCCTGGCCTGCGGCAGCGCGTCGAGCTGGTCCGAGGTCACGTCGGGCTCGGTGGTGAGCACGTCGTAGCCGAGGCCGGCGGCCTCGTCCTTGGTGGAGAAGACCATCAGCGTGCCGACGTCCGCGCGCCAGTCGCCGTCGATGCGGATCTGCCGCGCCGGGTACGGCAGGGGCAGGAACACCAGCCCCTCGATCTCGTCGCTGATCTGGACCCTGGTCGTCACGTTCGAGACCTTGGTCGCCGGAGACAGGCCGGACGGAGTGGGCAGCGGGCCGTTCTCCGTCTTGTTGTCCGGCGCGCCCTTCGGCTCCGTCATGCCGAACTTCTCGCCGTCGAACGTGTCGAGCGCGTAGATCCGCAGGTAGCGGGGCTTGTCATCGCTGTTGGTGTAGGACAGCACGGTGCGCCGTTCCGGCAGCTCCAACTGGCCCTTCAGGCCGGCGATCGGGTCCGGGATGCTGATCGAGTTGCCCTTGCCCGAGCCCCTGCCGCCCACGCCGAAGCTGAAGAACGACACCGGCTCCATCGCCGGCAGCGCCGCGGGCACCAGGACCGCCAGCGCGATCGCGGCGAACCCGATGCGCTTGCCCGACAGGCGCAGCCCCCGCGTGTCGGCCGTCTCGCGCTCGGCGCCCGGCACCGGCGAGGTGGCGATGCGGGTCCGCCTGACCAGCACCGCGCGGCCCCAGTGGCCGATGCGTTCGCGGCCGTCGGCGATCAGCAGGCTGGTGAAGCCGAGGGCGGCGATGATGAACGCGGGCCAGCTGATCGGATCCGGCAGGATCGTGGCCGGCACCGTCGCCAGCGCCAGCATCGGCAGCCCCGCCAGCGCCGCCCGCCGCAACCGGGCGGCGAACAGGTCTACCACGATCGCGATGAGCCCCACGCCGCCGGCCGTCAGCAGCGCGATGCCCTCGGTGCTGGGCACCGGCGCGGCGAAGCGCTGGATGTCGGCCCAGCCGGTGCCCAGCAGCTTGGCCAGCTCCACCACCGACCCCTTGGTCGGCACCACCCACGCCCACGCCTTGTCGGCGGCGAAGGCCAGGGTCAGGTAGATCCACAGCGCGGCCACGCTCACCAGGGCCGCCGCCCACGCGGGCAGCGACAGCCGCCCGCTCACCAGGCCGGCGCACATCACCGCGAGCACCGCGCCCAGCGACCCCCAGAACCAGAAGCCGCCCTGGAACAGCGGATAGAGCATGACGGCCGCGCAGAACGTGGCCACCGCCGCGGCGACCGAGAGCCTCATGCCGCACCTCCCGCCGGGCTGAGCGCGTACCTGCCGCGGTTGGCGGCGTCCTGCCAGACGGAGGCGACCGAGACACCGGCGGGCAGTCGCACGATGCGCCATCCGTAACCGGCGAGCACTCCCTGCACCACCTCGTAGTTCTCCGTGGAGCCTGGCTCGCCGCCGTCCCATGTGCTCACGTCGAGGAGTACGGCCACGCCGGTGATGCTGCTGTGCCGGAGCCTGGCCAGCTCCCTGGCCTCCTCCGGGTCCAGCGAGCCGAGCACCGCCACGATCAGCCCGTCGCCGCCGCCCTGGCGGAGCGCGGACACGCCCATCTCCAGCGAGCGGGCGGTGCTGTTCCGTACCACCGCGAGGGTGTCGAGCAGCGACCAGCTCAGCCCGGTGTCGGTCAGGTGCTCGGCGCCCTGGTCGGTCACCAGCCGCAGGCCGAGCCCCTCATGGGCGAGATGCACGCCGATCGAGGCGGCGGCCGAGACCGCCACCTCGAAGGAGGAGCGCGGGCCCTCGCCGCGGTGGGCGTAGCGGCGCGTGTCGAGCAGCAGCGCGCCGCGGCTCTGCCACTGCTGCTCCTCGCGCCGCACCATCAGCTCGCCGTGGCGGGCGGTGGAGCGCCAGTGCACCCGGCGCAGGTCGTCGCCCTGCCGGTACTCGCGTGGGGCCACGTCGTCGTCGCCCGCCGCCGCCACGCTCCTGGTGCGGCTGTCGCCGCCGCCGGTCCACTCGCCCGACAGCCGTACGTGGGGCAGTGCCACCACCTGCGGCGTCACCACCAGGGTGTCGCTGATCGTGAACCCGCGGGTGAGCTCCACCAGCCCGAACGGGTCGGTGATCCGCACCGACAGCGGGCCGATCGTGTAGCGGCCCCGCAGGTCGGAGCGGACCCGGTAGTCGATCTCCCGGACCCCGCGCGACTCCACCCGGTCCAGCACGAACCGGGGCCGTACACCCAGCGCGTACGGCACGGTGTCCTCGATCAGCAGCAGCCCGGTGGGCAGCCGGGTGACGTTCTCCAGGCGCAGCGTCACGGTCGCCTCGCCGCCCACCTCCGCCCTGGCCGGGTCGAGACGCCGCGCGCAGCTCAGCCGGTAGCGGGTGCGCGCCACCACCATCGCGGCGAGCAGCGGCAGCGCCGTCACCAGCACCCCGATCCTGAACAGATCGTTCTCGCCCAGCAGGAAGGCCATCAGCATGGCGGCCACCCCGGAGGCCAGGAACGAACGTCCCCTGGAGGTCAGCGCCCGCAGTCCGTCTCTCACGACGCTCGCGTCTCCGGCACGGGCACGCGTCTGACAAGTTCGGCCACCACCTGCTCCGGCAGGCGGCGCTGGCCCTGGGCCTCGATGCTGGGCAGCAGCCGATGCGCGAGCACCGGCACGGCCAGTTCCTGCAGGTCGTCCGGGATGACGTAGTCGCGCCCGGACAGCGCCGCGTTCGCCCTGGCCGCCCTGACCAGCTGCAGCGTCGAGCGCGGCGAGGCGCCCAGCCGCAGGTCGGGGGAGTGGCGGGTGGCGACCGCGAGGTCGATGGCGTACTTCTTGACCGGCTGCGAGACGTAGACGCCGCGCACCGCGTCGATCAGCGCGCGCACCTCGGCGGTCGTCGCGACCGGCTCCAGCTTGTCCAGCGGCGGGGTGCCGCCGTGCACGTCGAGCATCTCCAGTTCGGCCGACGGCTCCGGGTAGCCCATCGCGACCCGCGCGGTGAAGCGGTCGCGCTGCGCCTCCGGCAGAGGGTAGGTGCCCTCCATCTCGATCGGGTTCTGCGTGGCGATCACCATGAAGGGCAGGTCGAGCTGGTAGGTCACTCCGTCAACTGTCACCTGGCGCTCTTCCATGCACTCCAGCAGCGCCGACTGCGTCTTGGGCGAGGCCCGGTTGATCTCGTCGCCCACCACGATGTTGGCGAACACGGGTCCCGGCTTGAACTCGAACTCCCTGGTCTGCTGGTTGTAGGCGCTCACTCCAGTGATGTCGCTGGGCAGCAGGTCCGGCGTGAACTGAATGCGCCGGACCGGGCAGTCGATGGACTTCGCCAGCGCCTTGGCCAGCATGGTCTTGCCGACCCCCGGAACGTCCTCGATCAGCAGGTGGCCCTCGGCCAGCAGGACGGTCAGTGTGAGGCGGACGGCGTCCCCTTTGCCCTCGATCACCGACTCGATGGCCTGCCGAATCCGGTGCGCGGTGGAGACCAGCTCGTCGAGCCGGCTCGGGACGTCATGGGTTACTGCCACCAGGCCTCCATGAGAAGTGCTACGGCAGTCCCGCGCGTGAGAGTGCGATAGCGGGAGCCATGCCATTCCTTTTCCATTGTGTGTACGACCCTACGACGCTGTGGGTTCTGGAGCGACTTTTACCGATATTCCAGAGAACCTGCCCAAGGTTCCGGTTCTTGTGGCATACGGGGTCGAATCTCGTGACAGTCGCCCTGACGGCGCGCTCACTTTCCACCACGCGGCGCTTCGCGCAGCGCGCGATCCGCTAATTCCATGGTCATTTCAACCCTCGACACGCCCATGAGGGTTGGGCCGCGCCCCGGCGCCCCCCACCCGACGTCATGGCTCTGAACTGCGGAAACGCTCGGCGGACGGGCGATCAAGCGTGTCGGAATCAGTTGACGGTGGGGAGAAGTGGAGTATGGTGGTGCGCAGTGGAGGGCCCGGTGCGCCAGCGCTGAGCGCTTCGCTAGGCACGGGAGGTGGGGCCGATGTTCCTCGGCACCCATCAGCCGCGTCTGGACGACAAGGGACGGCTGTTCCTGCCGGCTAAGTACCGTGAGGAGCTGGCGGAGGGTCTTGTGATCACCAAAGGCCAGGAGCGATGCCTCTACGTCTTTCCCGTAGAGGAGTTCCAGCGCATTACCGAGGCTCTCAGCACCGCCCCGGTCACCGCCAAGGCGGTGCGCGACTACAGCCGCGTCTTCTTCGCCAGCGCGTCCGACGAGACGCCTGACAAGCAGGGGCGCATCACGATCCCGCAGAGCTTGCGCCAATACGCGGGCCTCGTGCGTGACTGCGCGGTCATCGGGGCCAACACCCGGCTGGAGATCTGGGACGCCCAAGCCTGGGATACCTATCTCGACGCGCAGGAGCAGGCGTTCGCCGATTTGTCGGAGGAGGTGCTGCCAGGGATTCTCTAGAGCCACGGTCGATCCGTCGGAGATGTCGTTCGGCGAGGTCTCCACCCGCAACCACTGCTCGCCAGCTGATGCACCTTCCCCGGTGTCAGATGGCAGGCTCCACGAAGAGGGTGCGGATGGGGACCTGGCCGGACGGCGCCGGGTGGGGGCCAGGTGGGCCGATGATCGTCCGGACGCGTCGTCCGCGAGCAAGGACGCGAGAGGGGGGTTGGAGATGTACGACAACACAGGCACAGGCGGTCACGTTCCGGTCATGCTCGACCGCGTACTGGAGCTCTTGGCTCCGGCGCTGACCGGCCGGGAGCCCGTCGTCGTCGACGCCAACCTCGGCCTCGGTGGCCACTCGGAGGCCCTGCTCGCCGCTCATCCGTCTCTTCACCTGATCGGCATCGACCGCGACCCTTTCGCGATCGAGTTCTCCACGCGCAGGCTCGCCCCCTACGCCGACCGGACCACGCTGGTCCACGCCTCGTCCGACGAATTGGCCGACGTGCTCGCCGACGCGGGCCGCACCGCCATCGACGGGGTGCTGTTCGACCTGGGGGTGTCCTCGCCGCAGCTCGACGAGGCCGAACGCGGGTTCGCCTATTCCTATGACGCTCCACTCGACATGCGGATGGATACGGATCAAGAGCTCACCGCCGAGAAGGTGGTCAATACCTACTCGGCTGCGGAGCTAACCCGCATCCTCCGTGTTTACGGAGAGGAACGGTTCGCACCGCGTGTCGCTGGCCTAATTATCAAGGAAAGGGCCAAGGACCCCATAACGTCGACTAAGCGGCTGGCCGAGATCGTTCGTCAGGCCATTCCAGCCGCCACCCGGCGCACCGGGGGCAACCCCGCCAAGCGAACTTTTCAGGCACTGCGCATCGAGGTCAACGCGGAGCTCGCCGCCCTGGAGGCGGCGCTGCCCGCGGCACTCGACGCGCTCATGCTCGGTGGGCGAGTCGTCGTGCTCTCCTACCACTCCCTGGAGGACCGGCTCACCAAGCAGGTCCTCGCGGCGCGAACCAAGGACACCGGCCCCCCCGGGCTGCCTGTCCCGCTGCCGGCCCATCAGCCGCGGTTCCGCCTGTTGACGAGGGGAGCTGAGCTCCCAAGCGAAGAAGAGGTGGCCCGCAACCCGCGGGCGACCTCGGCCCGGCTACGGGCGGCAGAGAGGATCCGTGTTGACCACCAGGACTGAGCAGGACAGCAGGCGGGCCGCGGCCGTCCGCGGTGTCCCGCTGAAGACGGCGCCCAAGACCGGCCCGCGCGGGCCCGGCGTGCCTCACCAGTCCAAGCCCATCCCGCGCTCGCGCCCCGGCGGACCGGAGACGACCGGTCCCGGCGACGGCGAGATCCCGGCGAGCCCCGAGCGGGCGCGGCCGGCACTCAAGCGACGTCCGTCGCGCGGGCGCCAGCGGGCTCCGTTCGTGCTGCTCGTCGTCGGGCTGATGTGCGGCGGCCTGGTGAGCCTGCTGCTGCTCAACACCGTTCTCGCGCAGGACTCCATCACCGCGGCCAACCTGCGTGACGAGATCGCGGTGGCGCGGCAGGCCAACGAGGAGGCCAAGCTCGCGAACGAGAAGGAGATGGGTCCCGGGCAGCTCGCCGAGAAGGCCGAGTTCCAGGGCGAGCACCGTGACTGGGACAAGCCCAACGTCCTGACCGACGCCGGCGCCGACAGCAGCCAGGTGGACCAGGGACGGTGAGAGAGACAGGCGGCAGGGGGCAGGGTCCCGGCCGCGGCGGCGCCGGTTCTCAGGGAGGGCCCGGCGCCGCTCGCCGTACCCCGGGAGGGCCCGGTCGGCAGGGCCGGCAAGCGGGGTCGGCTCGCTCGGAGGGGGCGGGCCGGCCCGACAATCCACCCAAGGAGCCGAGAAAGCCAGACCCGCTGGACCTCCCCTTCGGTCCTTTCGGCCGGGACGACGGCCGCGACGACGCGGAGGACCGCGCCCGACGCCCGCAGGACCCGGCTGACGGGTCCCGCGGCCGGGGCCGCGGCGACGAGTCCGACGGCCCGCGGAGCCGATCCCGTGGCGACGAGCGCGACGGGTCCCGCGACCGGCCTCGTGACGGCGATGCCTCGCGTGGGCGCTCTCGCGAGGACGAGGGTTCGCGTGGGCGGTCGCGCTCGGGCGGCGGGGACGGGGTCGGCGGGCGTCCCCGGCCGGGTGGCGACGGGCCGAGGTGGCGTTCCAGGCCTGACGGGGACGACGCCGCCAAGGACCGTGCCCGCCAGCGTTCCGTACGCCCGCGCCCGGAGGCCGAACGCCCCGGTGGCCGCGTCCCGCAGGCCAGGGACGACCGGTCCCGGGGCCGCCAGGACGACGGCCCGCTGCGCCGTACCCGCGAAGAAGCCCCCCGTGACGTCCGGCGCTCCCGCGACGAGGGCCGCCGGGACGACGCCAGGCTGCGCCGTACCGGTGACGACGAGCGCACGCGCGCGCAGAGCTTCGGGCGGCGCGGGGGCGAGGGGCCGCCCCGCAGGCCCCCCGCGCCGCCGCGCCCGCCCAAGCCGCCGCCCGTGCTGCGTCTGGGCAACCCGCGCAGGCGCATCAACATCGGCCTGATCGGCATGACGTTCATCCTGTCGATCTTCGGCGGCAGGCTCATCCAGATGCAGGGCCTCGACTCCAAGGTGTACGAGGCGCGGGCCGTGGGCCAGCGCACGCAGACCGAGGACATCCCGGCCAAGCGCGGCACCATCACCGACGTCAAGGGGCACGCGCTGGCCGTCACCGTCGAGGCCCGCGAGATCGCCATCGACCCCACCAAGATCAAGGACACGGTCCGGGCGAAGGTCGCCGCCTTGCTCGCCACGCAGCTCGGCAGGACCCCGCAGGAGATGGCCGCCAAGCTGGCCAGGGTAGACACCCGATACCAGCTCCTGGCCAGAGACGTCGACCCCGTCGTGGCCAGCCGTCTGCTCAAGTCCGAGGTGCCCGCGCTGACCGCGAAGAAGACCTACCGCCGCGTCTACCCGGGCGGCGACCTGGCCGGCAGCCTGATCGGGTTCGTCGGCGACGAGCAGAGCGGCCTGGGCGGCATCGAGCAGGCGCGCAACACCCTGCTGAAGGGGCGCGACGGCGAGCAGCGCGTCGAGACGGGCCGCGACGGCCAGCGCATCCCCATGACCAGCAGCCAGCGCACGATCCCCGTCGACGGCGCCGACGTGCGGCTGACCATCGACCGCGACATCCAGTGGGCCGCCCAGCAGGCGGTGGCCCAGCAGGTGACCGACTCCGCGGCGAGCAGCGGCACGGTCATCGTCATGGACGTGCGCACCGCGCAGATCGTCGCCATGGCCAACGCCCCCGAGCTCGACCTGAACAACTGGCGCAACGCCCCCGCCACCCAGTACATCAACCGGGCCGCCTCCGACGTCTTCGAGCCCGGCAGCACCAACAAGGTGATCACCGCCGCCGCCACCCTGGAAGCCGGGGCCGTCACGCCCGACACGGTCTTCCAGGTCAAGGACAACATCAGGTGCGCGGACCGGGTGCTGCACGACGCGCACCCGCACAAGCCCGAGCCGATGACCTACCGCCAGGCCGTGGCCGAGTCGAGCAACGTCGCCACCATCATGGCCGCGCGCAAGGTCGGCAGCGAGCGGCTCTACCAGATGCTGAAAGCCTTCGGCTTCGGCGCGCAGCCGGGCGGCGGCGTACCGAACGCGGAGGCCGGTCTGCTGCCCAACTACAAGAACTGGTCGGGCAGCCAGAGCTGCACGATCGCCTACGGGCAGGGCGTTTCGGTGACCGCGTTGCAGATGGCCAGCGTCTACCAGACCATCGCCAACGGCGGCGTCAAGATCGAGCCGCAGATCGTCGCGGGCACCACGGACACGTCGGGCAGGTTCGTACCGTCCGCTCCCGGTAAGAAGACCAGGGTGGTCAGCGACAGAACCGCCAAGGAGATCACCACCATGCTGGAGACCGCGGTGAGCGCGGAGGGCACCGGCGAGCTGGCCGCCATCCCCGGATACCGGGTGGCGGGCAAGACCGGCACGGCCAACCGCTACGACGCGCAGCTCGGCCGCTACGACGGCTACACGGCGTCGTTCGCCGGATTCGCCCCCGCCGACGCGCCTCGGCTCGTCGTGCTGTCCGTGCTGCAGAATCCGAAGAAAGACCACTTCGGGGGCCTGGTGGCCGCCCCTGTTTTCAAGGACGTGATGACGTTCGCCATCAAGAGCAAGAAGATTCCGCCGACCGGCTCCACCGCGCCCGCGGTGCGGGCGGGCGCGGGACAGTGACCAGGGAAGGTACGCTGCCGCCGTGCGTCCCCCGTCGTCTATGCGTCCAACGACCAGTCCGCCCCGCCCGCTGACCGGGCTGGCGACCATGCTCGACGCCGATTCCGGCACGTCGCGGTCGCCACATGCCCCGCTCACCGGTGTCACGATCGACTCCCGCCAGGTCCGGCGCGGAGATCTCTACGTGGCCTTGCCGGGCAATCAGTCCCACGGCGCCGATTTCGCCGCCGAGGCCATGGCGCGCGGCGCCGTGGCCGTCCTGACCGATCCCGGCGGCCGCGCGGCCGCCGGCGCGACCGGCCTGCCGGTCCTCGTCGTGCCCGACGTCCGGGCCGTGCTCGGGCAGGTCGCCTCCTGGGTGTACGGCCGGCCGGCCGACCACATCCAGTTGCTCGGCGTCACCGGCACCAGCGGCAAGTCCACCACCACGTTCCTGCTCGAAGCCGGCCTGCGTGCCGCGGGCCACAGCACAGGGCTGGTCGGCGGCGTCGAGATCCGCGCCGGCCACCTCAGCTTCGAGCCCCGGCTCACCACCCCCGAGGCCACCGAGCTGCACGGCCTGTTCGCGCTCATGCGCGAGGTAGGCGTCACCGCGGCGGCCATGGAGGTCTCCAGCCACGCCCTGGCGCTCGGCCGGGTCGACGGGCTCCACTACGACGTCGCCCTGTTCACCAACCTGTCGCAGGACCACCTCGACTTCCACAAGGACTTCGACGACTACTTCGCCGCCAAGGCCAGGCTCTTCCAGCCCGATCTGGCCCGCGTGGGCGTGACGAACCTCGACGACCCCTACGGCCGCGAGCTGCTGTCGATCGCGAAGGTGCCGATGACCACCTTCTCCGCGCTGGGCGCGGCCGAAGCCGCCTGGCGCGCGCTCGACGTGCGGCTGGGCGCCGACGGCAGCACGTTCCGGGTGACCGGTCCGGGCGGCGTCGAGGCCGACGCGCAGATCTCGCTGCCCGGTCCGTTCAACGTCGCCAACACCCTCGGCGCGATCGTCACGCTCGTCGAGGCCGGGGTGCCGCTGCAGACCGCGGTCCACGGCGTCGGCACGCTCACCGGCGTCCCCGGCCGCATGCAGCGCATCACGGACGCGGGCGACGAGTTCCAGGCGATCGTCGACTACTCGCACAAGCCCGCCGCGGTCGAGTCGGTGCTGCGCTCGCTGCGCGAGGTCACCGCGGGCAGACTGGTCGTCGTGCTCGGCTGCGGCGGCGAGCGCGACACGGGCAAGCGGCCGGTCATGGGTGAGTCCGCCGCGCGGCTGGCCGATGTGGCCATATTCACGAGCGACAATCCTCGTTCCGAGGACCCTTTGGACATTCTGGCCGCGATGATGGAGGGAGCGCTCCGCGTTCCGCAGCATGACCGCGCTCATGTGATCATTGAGCCCGACCGCGCGTCCGCGATCGACCTGGCGATCGGCCGGGCCGGGCGCGGCGACGTGATCGTCGTGGCAGGCAAGGGTCACGAGCAGGGCCAGTACGTTTCAGGCGAGGTGATCCCCTTCGACGATCGCGAAGTGGTCGCCGGAGCGATCGACGCACGTAAGGAAAGCAGGAAGCACGAATGATCCCGTTGCCTCTGGCCAGGATCGCCGAGATAACCTCGGGCGCCCTGTCGGGCATGGCCGACCCTCGCGCCGTGGTGCGCGGTCCCGTCGTGATCGACTCGCGGGGCGTAGAACCGGGATCCCTGTTCGTCGCCTTGAAGGGCGCGCGGGTCGACGGCCATGACTTCGCCGCCCAGGCCATCCGGGCCGGCGCCGTCGCCGTGCTGGCCACCAGGCCGGTCGAGGCGCCCACGGTGATCGTCCCCGACGCCGCCGCCGCGCTCGCGGACCTGGCCAGGGCCCACGTCGCCGCGCTGCCCCAGGTCACCGTGATCGGCGTGACCGGCTCGGCGGGCAAGACCTCCACCAAGGACCTCCTGGCCAGGCTGACCGCGCGGATCGGGCCGACCATCGCGCCCGTCGGCTCGTTCAACAACGAGCTCGGCCACCCGCTGACCGTGCTCAGGGCCGACGCC
Organism: Nonomuraea sp. NEAU-A123; assembly: GCF_018603905.1. GTDB lineage: Bacteria > Actinomycetota > Actinomycetes > Streptosporangiales > Streptosporangiaceae > Nonomuraea. Next base: position 222,455 of record NZ_JAHFZZ010000007.1, on the reverse strand, counting down.
GACACCCGCTACCTGGTGCTGGAGCTCAGCGCCCGCAACATCGGCCACATCCAGGACCTCGCCCGCATCGCGCCGCCGCAGATCGGCGTGGTGCTCAACGTCGGCACCGCGCACATCGGCGTGTTCGGCGGCAAGGAGGCCATCGCCAAGGCCAAGGGCGAGCTGGTCGAGGCGTTGCCGCGGACCGGCGTGGCCGTGCTCAACGCCGACGACCCGCTGGTCCTCGAGATGGCCTCGCGCACCGACGCCAGGGTCACGCTGTTCGGCCGGTCCGAGGCCGCCGCGATCCGCGCCGAGGACGTCACCGTCGACGAGCGCGGGCGCGCCTCCTTCACGCTGCGCACCCCTTCGGGCTCCGGACAGGTCCGGCTCAAGCTGTACGGCGCGCACGCCGTGGAGAACGCCCTGGCCGCCGCCGCGGCCGGTTACGAGCTCGGCCTGCCCGTCGCCACCATCGCCGCGGAGCTGTCGGAGGCCACGCCGGTCAGCCGGTGGCGGATGGAGGTCACCGACCGGCCCGACGGGGTCACGGTCGTCAACGACGCCTACAACGCCAACCCCGACTCGATGCGGGCCGCGTTCGAGGCGTTCGGCGTGCTCGGCAAGGGCCGCCGCCGCTTCGCCGTCATCGCCGCCCTGCGCGAGCTGGGCGAGGAGAGCGCCGCTTTGAACGAGGAGCTGGGGCGCCTGGCGGGCGGCTCGGGACTGGCGGGCCTCATCGTCGCCGGCCCCGACGCCCAGCCGGTGCTCCAGGGCGCCTACGCGGCCGTCCAGGAGGCCTCCGCCGCGGGCCCACCGCTCGCGGGAGCACCGCCCTTCCCGCCGCCGGCCCCGGGCGGGCCCCCGTTCCCCGTGGGGGGACCGCAGGCCCCGCCCCCCGTGGGCGCTCCGGCGTTCCCTCAGACCGTGGGCGGACCGCAGGTTCCGCCTAACGTGGGTGGACCGCACGTCCCGCCCCCCGTGGGCGCTCCGGGGTTCCCGCAGGGCGCGCCGGTTCCGCCGGTCGTCGGGGGCCCACCGGGCGCGGGCGGTTCCGCGCAGCCGCAGCAGACGCTCATCCTGCACGTGCCCGACGCCGCCGCGGCGGCGGCCGAGCTGGCCGGATGGCTGCGTCCGGGTGACGCGGTGCTGGTCAAGGGGCCCCGGGCGATGGGCCTGGAGCGGACGGCCGAGCTGTTGCTCGGGGGGGCCAGACAGTGATCGATATCGTCATCGCCGGTGCGGTGGGGCTGATCCTCTCGATGCTCGGGACGCCCCTGGCCATCCGGCTGTTCTCCCGGCGCGGTTACGGTCAGGAGATCCGCGAGGAGGGCCCGTCAGGGCACTACGACAAGCGGGGCACGCCCACCATGGGCGGCACCGTGATCGTGCTGGCGTCGCTGCTCGCCTACGCCGGGTCCCACGTCGCCACGCTGGCGGCGCCGACCGTCTCGGGGATGCTGGTGCTGTTCCTGATGACCGGACTCGGCGCGGTCGGCTTCCTCGACGACTTCATCAAGATCTACAAGCAGCGCAGCCTCGGCCTGCGCAGCGGCGCCAAGGCGCTCGGCCAGCTCGTCATCGGCGCGATCTTCGCGGTGCTGGTGACCCGGCAGGCCAACGTCTACGGCATCACCCCCGCCGAGCCCCGGCTGTCGTTCCTGCGCGACTTCGGGCCGCCGTCGATCGGCCTCGTGGGCTTCACCATCTGGGTCCTCATCATGATCGTCGGCTTCTCCAACGCGGTGAACCTCACCGACGGCCTCGACGGCCTGGCCAGCGGCGCTACCGGGGTGGTGCTGGGCGCGTACGTGCTGATCGGCAACTGGCAGCTCCGCAACAACTGCATCGACCAGCTCGGCCCCAACTGCTACTGGGTACGAGATCCGCTCGACCTGGCCGTGGTGGCCGCGGCCGTGCTCGGGGCGCTGATCGGGTTCCTGTGGTGGAACGCCCCGCCCGCGAAGATCTTCATGGGCGACACCGGCTCGCTGGCCCTGGGCGGCGTGCTGGCCGGGCTGGCCATCACCACCCGCACCCAGCTGCTGCTCATCATCCTCGCCGGGCTGTGCGTGATCATCACGATGTCGGTGATCATTCAGGTCGGCTTCTTCAAGATGACCGGTAAACGGGTGTTCAGGATGGCGCCGCTGCAGCACCACTTCGAGCTCAAGGGCTGGGCCGAGACCACGATCGTGGTCCGCTTCTGGCTGATCGCCATGTTGTGCGCGGCCCTCGGGCTCGGCCTGTTCTACGTCGAATGGATGCCCAAGTAATGACCCTCACCTGCGTGGCCGGGCTCGGCGTGTCGGGCACCGCCGTGGCGCGGGTGCTCGCCGCGCGGGGCGAGCCCGTCGTCGTGGTCGAGGGCGTCGAGGGCGACCGCCAGCGCGCCGTGGCCGCCGAGCTCGCCGGGCTCGGCGTCGAGGTGCGCTTCGGCCCGATGGAGCTGCCTGAAGGCGTCACCCGGCTCGTCACCACCGGCTGGGCGCCGCACCACCCGCTGATCGCCGCCGCCCTGGAGGCGGGCGTCGAGGTGGTCGGGGAGGTGGAGCTGGCCTGGCGGCTGCGGCCCGCCCAGGCGGCTCCCTGGCTCGCGCTGACCGGCACCAACGGCAAGACGACCGTCGTGCGCATGCTCACCTCCATCCTGCTCGCCGCCGGGCGCAAGGCACTGGCCGTGGGCAACGTGGGCGTGCCCGTGGTAGAGGCCGTCGCGGAGCCGTACGACGTCCTTGCCGTCGAGCTGTCGAGCTTCCAGCTGCACTGGTCGAGCACGCTCGCCCCGCACGCCGCGGCGATACTCAACGTGGCGCCCGACCATCTCGACTGGCACGGCTCGATGGAGGCCTACGCAGCGGCCAAGGGCCGCATCTTCGAGCGCGCGGGCACGGTGGTCTACAACGCCGACGACCCCGAGGCGTCCCGGCTCGCCGCGCCCTACCCGGACAAGGTCGGCTTCACGCTGCTCGTGCCCAAGCCGGGCCAGCTCGGCGTGGTGGAGGACCTGCTGGTGGACCGGGCGTTCGTGCCGAACCCCGCCGAGTCCGCCGAGGAGCTCGCGACGCTCGCCGACGTGCGCCCCCTCGCGCCGCACAACGTGGCCAACGCGCTCGCCGCCGCCGCGCTGGCCCGCACGCTCGGCGTCCCCACCGAGTCCGTACGGCAGGGCCTGCGCGACTTCGTGCCCGACCCGCACCGCATGGCGTACGTCGAGCGGGTCGGCGAGGTCGACTACGTCGACGACTCCAAGGCCACCAACCCGCACGCCGCCGCCGCGGCCCTGTCGTCGTACCCGTCGATCGTGTGGATCGCGGGCGGCCAGCTCAAGGGCGCCGACGTCGACGACCTGGTACGCCGGGCGGCGCCCAGGCTGCGCGGCGCCGTGCTGCTCGGCGTGGATCGCGCCCGGATCGCCGAAGCTCTGGCGCGACACGCGCCGAATGTCCCCGTCGTGGACATCTCCGCCCAAGACACTGGTGCGATGGACCGTGTCGTCACCGAAGCCGCCAGGCTCGCCTCCCCAGGGGACACCGTGCTGCTGTCCCCGGCCGGCGCGTCGCTGGACATGTTCGCCAACTACCCGGCCCGAGGGGAGGCCTTCGCGCGAGCCGTCCACGGCCTGGAGGCGGCCACGTGAGCACGACCACCACGCCGCAGGCTCCGGAGCGGCCCCCGCAGAGCGCGGTCGAAGGGCCGATCGGCTGGATCCGCGACCAGCTCGCCGTGGTCAAGGAGCTGCTGGAGAAGCCGCTGACGACCTACTACCTCATCCTGGGCTGCTGCGGGCTGCTGCTGCCGCTCGGGCTGATGATGGTGCTGTCCGCCTCCAGCATCGAGGCGATGCAGAAGACCCTGGACCCGTTCACCTGGTTCGCCAAGCAGGCGCTGTCGGCCGGCTTGGGCGTGCTGATCATGTGGGCCTGCTCGCGGCTGCCGCACAAGTTCTTCCGCTGGGCGGGCTACCCGCTGATGGCGCTGTCGTTCATCGGCCTGGTCATGGTGCTGTTCATCGGCACGTCCCAGCTGGGCGCGCAGCGGTGGATCGACGTCGGCTCGTACAGCATCCAGCCGTCGGAGCCCGCCAAGCTGGCCCTCGCGCTGTGGGGAGCCGACCTGCTGGCCCGCAGGGCGCGGCACGGCCGCATCGAGTGGCGGCAGTTGCTGATCCCGCTCATGCCGGGCACCGTGCTCCTGGCCGTCATGGTCATGCTGGGCCGCGACCTGGGCACCACGCTGGTGCTGTTCATGATCTTCCTGTCGCTGTTGTGGGTGGTGGGGGCGCCGGTGAAGCTGTTCGGTGGCATCCTGTCCCTGGCCGTGCTGGCCACGCTGATCATGATCAAGGTGGAGCCGTACCGCATGGCGCGCATCGGCGCCTTCCTCGACCCGTGGGCCGACGCGCAGGGCGACGGCTACCAGGCCGTACAGGGGCAGATCGCGATGGGCTCCGGTGGTTGGTTCGGGCTCGGCCTGGGCAGCAGCCGGGCGAAATGGAGCTGGCTGCCCCACGGCGAGAGCGACTTCATCTTCGCCATCCTCGGCGAGGAGCTCGGGCTGATGGGGACCCTGATCGTGGTGGTGCTGTTCGGGCTGCTCGGTTACGCGGGCCTGCGGGTCGCCTCCCGGGTCAAGGACTCCTTCGTCCGGCTCGCCGCCGCCGCCATCGTGGCCTGGATCGTCGGCCAGGCCATCGTCAACATGGGCGCGGTCCTCGGCGTGGTACCCATCACCGGCATCCCGCTGCCGCTCGTCTCCTACGGGGGGTCGGCGCTGTTGCCCACTCTCGCGGCCCTGGGGATGCTGCTGTCCTTCGCGAAACGTGAGCCGGGCGCGCGCGAGGCACTGGCGGCTCGTGGCCCCGGACCGGCCGCACGGGCCCTAAGCTGGCTTGGCCTGGGGGGAACGACCAAAGGCCGAGTGAGACGTTAGGGAGTGACCGACATGAGGGTGGTCCTCGCCGGTGGCGGGACGGCCGGGCACATCGAGCCGGCTCTCGCCCTTGCGGACGCGCTGCGCCATCTTGACCAGCGCATCGGCATAACCTGCGTGGGCACCGAACGCGGGCTCGAAACCCGTCTGGTCCCGGCCAGGGGATACGAGCTCGAGCTGGTGCCGGCCGTGCCGCTGCCGAGGGCGATCACGCCGCGGCTGCTGACCGTGCCCGGACGGCTGGCCGGGGCGGTCAACGCGGTGGCGGCGATACTCGACCGGGTCCAGGCCGACATCCTGGTGGGCTTCGGCGGCTATGTGGCGACTCCCGCCTACCTGGCGGCCAAGCGGCGCGGCCTGCCGATCGTGGTGCACGAGGCCAACCCGCGGCCCGGCCTGGCCAACCGGCTGGGCGCCCGGCTCACCGACCACGTCTTCACCGGCTTCCCCGACCACGTGCTGGGCAAGGCCGAATACATCGGCACCCCGCTGCGCCGCGAGATCGTCACGCTCGACCGGCTGTCGATGGGCGACAAGGCGCGCTCCTGGTTCGGGCTGCAGACCGACCGGCCCACGCTGCTGGTCTTCGGCGGCTCCCAGGGAGCCAGGTCGCTCAACGAGGCCGCGCTGGCCGCCGCGCCCATCCTGCGCTCGGCGGGGGTGCAGGTGCTGCACGTGATCGGCCCCAAGAACACCGTCGAGCGCGAGCCGCCGCCGGGCGACCCCCAATACGTGCTGCTGCCCTACGTCGATCGCATGGATCTCGCGTACGCGGCCGCGGACTTCGCCCTGTGCCGCAGCGGCGCGCTGACCTGCGCCGAGCTCACGGCGGTCGGGCTGCCCGCCGCCTACGTGCCGCTGCCGCACGGCAACGGCGAGCAGCGGATCAACGCCGAGCGCATCGCCGCGGGCGGCGGCGGGTTCGTGGTCGGCGACGCCGAGCTGTCATCTGATTGGATCGTCCATAACGTCCTTCCGGTGCTCCACAGTCCCGAGCGGGTCGTGGCCCTGTCGGAGGCCGCCTCCAGGCTCGGGCGGAAGGACGCCGATATCATTCTGGCCAGGAAAGTGTTGGAGATAGCCCGATGAGTCTCGTCAAGCTGGTCGATCCCGTCGCCGCAGAAGAGCTGGGGCGCGTGCACTTCATCGGCATCGGTGGCGCGGGGATGTCAGGGATCGCCCGCATCCTGCTCAAGCGCGGGGTGCGCGTGTCCGGCAGTGACGCCCGCAGCACCGAGCAGGTGAGCGAGCTGCGCGAGCTGGGCGCGATCGTGCACATCGGCCACGCCGCCTCCCACATCAGGGACGTCGACACCGTGGTGGTGTCCACCGCGATCCGCGACTCCAACCCCGAGCTGGGCGAGGCGCTCAAGCAGGGGCTGCGGATCATCCCGCGGGCCGCCGCGCTCGCCTCGGTGATGGCCGGGCGCACCGGCGTCGCCGTCGCGGGCACCCACGGCAAGACCACCACCGCCTCGATGCTGACCGTGGCGCTGCAGAAGTGCGGCGCCGACCCGTCCTACTGCGTGGGCGGCCAACTCGTCACCACCGGGCTGGGGGCCGACGAGGGGTCGGGCGAAGTGTTCATCGCCGAGGCCGACGAGAGCGACGGCTCGTTCCTCATGCTGGCGCCCGACATCGCCGTGGTGACCAACGTCGAGGCCGACCACCTCGACAACTACGGCGATCCGCGGGCCGTGCACGACAGCTTCGCCCGCTTCGCCGACCGCATCGCGTCGCTGCTGATCGTCTGCGCCGACGACCCCGGCTCGGCGGAGCTCGCCGACGTGGCGCGGGCGCGCGGCCTCAAGGTCATCACGTACGGCGAGACGGGCGACTACCGCGTGAGCGATGTCCGGCCCGACGGGTTCGGCACCACGTTCACCATCGAGGGCATGGGCGAAGTCCGGCTGGCCGTCCCCGGGGCGCACAACGCGCTCAACGCCACCGCCGTGGTCGCCGTGGCCGTGGCGCTGGGGCTGCCGTTCGAGGAGATCAGGGACGGGCTGGCGACCTTCACCGGGGCCAAGCGGCGCTTCGAGGCCAAGGGCGAGGCGGGCGGGGTCGCGGTGTTCGACAGCTACGCCCATCACCCGACCGAGCTGGCCGCCGACCTGCGGGCCGCGCGTGACGTGGTGGCCTCCTACTCGGGCACCGGGCGGGTCATCGCGGTCTTCCAGCCGCATCTCTACTCGCGCACCAGGTTCTTCGCCGACGAGTTCGGGACGGCGCTCGGGCTGGCCGACGAGGCGATCGTGCTCGACGTCTACGGGGCCCGTGAGGATCCCGAGCCTGGCGTCTCAGGGGCCATGGTGGCGGGCCGCGTGCGGCTGCCCGCCTCGCAGGTGGTCTACGCTCCGGACCGCGCCTCCGTGCCGGCCCTGGTGGCGGGCCGGGCCCGGGGTGGCGACATCGTGCTGACGATGGGGGCGGGCGACGTGACGGAGCTGGGCCCGCAGATCCTCGCGGAGCTCTCCGCGGGATGACACCGCGGTCCCTCAGGGTCCGCGCTCCCGTACGGTCGGTGGCCGGGTGCGGCCGGTCGGTGGGTGGTCGGCCCGGTGGTCGTGGGCGGTCGGGTGGTGGCTTGGGCGTGGCGCCGTGGGCGGTGGCCGCGGGCGGCGTAGGTTCGGTGGCGCACGGCGTGTCGGTTGCGCGAGGCGGGCGACCTTGGGAGGGCGATGAAGGCGCGCGACGCTTTCCTGGTGCTGCTGACCGCCGGAGTGGTCGGCACCGCCGCCTGGCTGGTGTTCTTCTCACCGGTGCTCGGCGTACGTTCGATCGACATCGTGGGAAATGTCACAGTGCCTGCTGAGCGCATCGAACAGCAGGCCGGAGTGCCCCAACTGCACCCGCTGGCCACCGTCGACCTCGCCGGGGTGGAGGGCCGCGTGATGAAGATCAGGCAGCTCGCCTCGGCCAAGGTCGACCGGGTCTGGCCGGGCACGCTGAGGATCGAGGTGGTCGAGCGCGAGCCGGTCGCCGCGGTCACGGCCGGCGGGAAGGCGGCGCTGATCGACAAGACGGGCGTCGTCATCGAGATCAGGGACATGGTCCCGCCCGGCCTGCCGACGCTCAAGCTGGACCGCCCGGCCGCCGGAGACCCCACGACCATGGCCGCGCTCCAGGTGATCCAGTCGCTGCCCGACGATCTCGCCGCCAAGGTACGCCTGGTCCGCGCCTCCTCACCCGAGGGCGTGTCGCTGGAGCTCTCCGACGGCCGCAGCGTGGTCTGGGGCGGGTCCGACCGGGGCGCGGACAAGGCCCGCATCCTGGCGACGCTCCTGCGGCGCAAGGCCGACGTCTATGACGTGAGCTCACCCGACGTGGTGACGCTCAAGTGAGCCAGGCTCCAGCGCCGCGACGGAAGCCGCTGGGGCCGAGGCAGGTCGCCGGGGTTCGCCATGAGCGTGATCCGCAAGTGAAGTTGGGGCGTCCTAGGGGACATGTGTCGCATAAAGGGCAACGCGCTCGGCAAAGTGCCCCAATTGTGGCGCCGGGCGATGGCCGAGCCTGTCCGGGATGGGGGTCCCGGCGTGAGAGCCTTAACACGGCGCGTGGCAGAGGAGGACCCCGACCAGGCGTGACGACGGAGCGAAACGGACAGCCCGCGACACGCCGGACGTGCTTGCGGCGCGGTTAGTTGACCCGCCTGGAGCGTAACTCCTACTGTCCGTATCAATCCTCAGGTTGACATAAATCTGAATCTCAACTTGAGGTTGAGAGTTAACGAAGCAAGCGAACGCGGAGACGATCCGCACCGAAATGGCAAGTCAACGAGCGGAAAGGCCCCTCGTCGTGGCAGCACCGCAGAACTACCTCGCGGTCATCAAGGTCGTCGGCATTGGCGGCGGCGGAGTGAACGCCGTCAACCGGATGATCGAGGAGGGACTCAAGGGCGTCGAGTTCATCGCGATAAACACCGACGCCCAGGCGCTGCTGATGAGTGACGCCGACGTCAAACTCGACGTGGGCCGTGAGCTCACGCGCGGGCTGGGTGCCGGCGCCAACCCCGATGTGGGGCGCAAGGCGGCCGAAGACCATCGTGAGGAGATCGAGGAGGTCCTCAAGGGGGCCGACATGGTCTTCGTGACCGCGGGCGAGGGAGGCGGCACCGGCACCGGCGGCGCGCCCGTCGTGGCGAACATCGCCAGATCGCTCGGCGCGCTCACGATAGGCGTAGTGACCCGGCCGTTCAGCTTCGAGGGCCGCCGCAGGGCCTCCCAGGCCGAGGCCGGCATCGAGACCCTGCGCGACGAGGTCGACACACTGATAGTGATTCCCAACGACCGGCTGCTGTCGATCTCCGACCGGCAGGTGAGCGTGCTCGACGCGTTCAAGGCGGCCGACCAGGTGCTGCTGTCCGGTGTACAGGGCATCACCGATCTGATCACCACGCCCGGCTTGATCAACCTCGACTTCGCCGACGTCAAGTCGGTCATGTCCGGCGCGGGTTCGGCGTTGATGGGCATCGGCCACGCACGCGGTGACGACCGCTCGGTCGCCGCGGCCGAGATGGCGGTCTCCAGCCCGCTGCTGGAGGCCAGCATCGACGGCGCTCACGGCGTGCTGCTGTCGATCGCCGGCGGCTCCGACCTCGGCCTGTTCGAGATCAACGAGGCCGCCCAGCTCGTGTCGATGGCGGCCGCGCTCGACGCCAACATCATCTTCGGTACGGTCATCGACGACGCGCTCGGCGACGAGGTGCGGGTCACCGTGATCGCCGCCGGGTTCGACGACGTGCCGCCGCCGGTGGAGAAGCCGCTGCCGCGCCCGCAGAGCCGCCCGGCCGCCGCGCCCGCGGCCCCGCCCGTGTCGTCGCCGGTACGGCCCAGCGTGCCCAGCGTGAAGGCCGAGCCCGCGCCGCAGCGTTTCGACCCGCGCCCCGAGCCCCGTCCCGAACCGCGTCCCGACTTCAGGCCGGAGCCTCGCCCCGAGCCGCGCGCCGACCTCCACCCCGAACCGCCTCGCCCGGACCACCGGTCCGACTTCCGAGCCGAGCAGCGCTCCGACCATCGGCCCGAGCCGGTGCGCCCGGTGGACAACACGCCCGAGCCGGTCCACGAGGCGATCGCCGACGAGCCTTCCGGCCCCGTCTCGATCCCTCGCCCCACGCCCGAGCCCGCCAATCCGCCCACGCCCATCACCTCCCGCATGTCGGAGCCCGCCAAACGCCGTCCGGTGGTTTTCGAAGAGCAGGAGGAGGAGCTCGACGTCCCCGACTTCCTCAAGTAGCCCGACTCTCCGCCGCTCCTTCCTCACCGGTCTTCACGGGCCTCACCGGGGGAATGGAGCGGCGCAGCCGCGTCCGGGGTCGGTTCGGGACGTCGCTCATGGCGTCGGCCCGGGGTGCCGGAGTGATCGAACTCACGTACCTCGTCACGGCGGCCGGCCCCGTGCGGGGTCAGCGGCCGTCTTCCTGGAGGCCCCCGGCCCCGTGCGGCGGGTGGGGCCCACCGGGCTTGCCGTACCGGAAAGAAGAGTGCCGCACCACACGGGCGGCGCGCCTGCGGCACAGAGACACACGAGCCGAACGAAGAGGTGGACGTGAGCGTGAGTGCGGACGAGAGACGGCGGACGCGGCGGGATGAGATCGCGGCCGCGCTGGCGGAGGTGCAGGGGCGGATCGGCGAGGCGTGCCGGGCGGCCGGGCGTGATCGCGCCGAGGTGACCCTGATCGCCGTGACCAAGACCTACCCCGCCTCCGACGTACGTCTCCTGTGCGAGCTCGGCGTCCGCGAGGTCGGCGAGAACCGCGACCAGGAGGCCGCCCCCAAGGCGCGCGAATGCCAGGACCTGCCGCTGACCTGGCACTTCGTCGGCCAGTTGCAGACCAACAAGGTCCGTTCCGTGGTCTCCTACGCCGACGTGATCCATTCGGTCGACCGGGCCCGGCTGGTCGAGGTGATCAGCCGCGAGGCCGGCAAGCAGGGGCGCCAGGTCGGCTGCCTCGTACAGGTGGCGCTCGACGACGACCCGGCCAGAGGCGGCGCCAGGCCCGTGGACGTGCCGGAGCTCGCCGACCTGATCGCCGCGGCTCCGCACCTGTGGCTGGGCGGGGTGATGGCCGTGGCGCCGCTGGGCGAGGAGCCGGGCAAGGCGTTCGCCCGGCTGCGAGAGTTGGCCGCCGCCGTACGGGATCGCCACCCCCATGCCACGATGCTGTCGGCGGGCATGAGCGATGACCTCGGCGCGGCCGTCGCGCATGGCGCGACACACGTTCGGGTCGGTACGGCGTTGCTCGGTCGTCGCAAGCCCTTCGTCAGGTAATGTCCCGTCAAGTGGGTCTTACAGGCCCGCCACTACCCAGTAGAGGTCGATCAGCGGTGAGCTCCAGGGGGGTACGGCTGCCGCCTCGGACCCGGCGACAGGCCCGAGCGAGTGCGACCATGAGCAGGAGGACGACGTAGCGATGGCCGGCGCGATGCGCAAGATGGCGGTCTACCTCGGTCTCGTGGAGGACGACCGCTACGAGAGGTACGAGACCTACCCGGACGAGTACGCCTACGAGGATGAGCCCCCCCGAACCGGCGAGGAGCGGGCCGTAGCGGTCCAGGACCGCGACGATGAGACCGATACAGGGGTCCCCGCGCCGAGGCCATCCACGACCGTCCTGGAGCGCCGTACGACCGATCTGGCGCGCATCACCACGCTCCATCCCCGGACCTACAACGAGGCCCGGACGATCGGCGAGCACTTCCGCGACGGCACCCCGGTCATCATGAACCTGACCGAGATGGTTGACAGCGACGCAAAACGCCTGGTCGATTTCGCGGCAGGTCTGGTCTTTGGCCTACATGGCAGCATTGAACGTGTTACCAACAAGGTGTTCCTGTTGTCCCCAGCCAATGTCGAGGTGACCGCCGAGGACAAGGCTCGAATCGCGGAACGCGGGTTCTTCAACCAGAGTTAGAGTCTCTGTATGTCTATCGCACCCAACCCGGTCTCACCGAGGCCGGGCGGGCACATCAGAAGTGGAGGCGCGGCCACGCCGTGGGGATCGTAAGTCAGATCTTGGTCGTAGTCCTGTCTCTGTATCTGGTGCTGCTCATCGGCAGGATGATCTTTGAGACGGTTCAGGCGTTCGCCAGGCAGTGGCGCCCCTCGGGCGTCGTGCTGGTGCTTGCCGAGGCCACATACACCGCAACCGACCCACCTCTCAAGTTCCTCCGCCGTTTCATTCCCCCGCTCCGGTTGGGTACGGTGGCCTTTGACCTAAGCTTCACAGTCCTCTTCATCGTCGTTCTGATCTTGATCCAGATCGTTGGATCGCTGGGCGCGCGGTGACGGAGGGCCGTGTCCCCCCGGTCGTGATCCAACTCGTGTCCGCGCTGAAGTGATTCGGGTTAACCGTCCCTCCGGACAGACTCCAAGCGCGCCAAGGAGACCAAAAGATGCCGCTGACGCCCGCTGATGTGCGGAACAAGCAGTTCAGTACCACCCGGCTACGGCCGGGCTACGACGAGGAAGAGGTCGACGCCTTCCTCGACGAAGTCGAGGCTGAGCTGGACCGCCTGATCCAAGAGAACGAGGAGCTCCGCGCGAAGCTGGCCGAGTGCCTGCGCGGGAAGGTGCCCGGGGGCATGAGCATGCCCATGGCCTCCGCGCCGGTGCAGGAGCAGCCGAAGCCCGAGATGATGGCGCCGCCGCAGCCGGAGCCCATGCGGGCCCCCGAGCCGCAGCAGCAGCCCCAGCCGGTCCCCGTTGCCATGAACATGCCTCCGGCCGAGGACAACATGGACACCGCGGCCCGCGTTCTCGCGCTGGCCCAGCAGACCGCCGACCAGGCGATCTCCGACGCCCGCCGCGAGGCGGACGAGACCGTCACCCGCGCCCGCCGCGAGGCCGACGAGATCCTGACCAAGGCTCGCCGCCAGGCCGAGCAGGTCATCGGCGACGCCCGCGCCCGCGCCGAGACGCTCGAGCGCGACGCGCAGGAGCGCCACCGTCAGGCCATGGGTTCCCTCGTCCAGACCCGCGACGAGCTGGAGCGCAAGGTCGAGGAGCTGCGTAGCTTCGAACGCGAATACCGCAGCCGCCTCAAGCTCTACCTGGAGAACCAGCTCGCCGAGCTGAACGTCTCCGCGGAAGGCAGCGGTGGCTTCCCCGTCATGACGGGCGGCGGTCCTTCGGCGGCTGCTCCGGCCATGTCGCACGCGGTGCCTCAGGGTGGTCAGCAGCCTCTGCCCGGTGGCCCCAACCCCTTCGGCGGTGAATCCCCGCAGGGCGCTTTCCCCGGCGGTGACGGTCCGCACAACGACCGCCGGTAAAGTAGCGGGTCAACTGGACCCGTCACTCGAAAGAGCCCTTAGTGATCCTAATCAGTGCTGGTTTGGTGCTCGCGGCGGTTGTCTTGCTGATCGCGGGCTTCGTTCTGGCAAAGCCGTTCCTGATCATGTGGTCCATCGTGGTCAGCGTGCTGTCCGCGCTGTTCCTGGTGATCGGGGCGCTGCTGCGGCGTCACGAGCTGTTTCCCGGTGGTGGGCGGGCCGCTGCGCCGGCCACCCCGCCGGTGGGGCTCACGCCCGTCGGCATGCAGCACGGCCAGACCCAGCAGGGCGCGATGGGTGTCCCTATGGGAGCGCCGCCGTCGCCGCGTCCTCCGACGCTCCAGCAGACGGTCACCGCACCGGCGCAACGCCGTCCCGCGGTGCGCGGCATCTCCCCGGACGCGCTGGTCCTGGTGATCCCCGGACGCAAGCGTTACCACGTCCCGGGTTGCCGCCAGCTGATCGGACGGGATCAAGAGGAGCTCACGTACGAGGAGGCGCGCGAGGAGGGCTTCACGCCCTGCACGGCGTGCCTGCCGGACGCAGCGCTCGGCGGACGGCAGCTGCCGCCTGCCGCCGGCCCCGAGCCCGCCGTCACCCCCAAGCCCGGCGGCCCTGACCCCGCCGTCACCCCCAAGCCCGGCTCCGAGCCTTCATCGGCTCCCAAGGTCCTCGCGGACCTCCGGGCCGAGGCGCCCGGGCCCACGCGCGACCTGCGCCCCCCGGTGTCCGCCGGTGCGGCCCAGCCGAAGCCCGACTCAAAGGCTTCCACCCCCGCCCCGGACCCGGCCGAGCCGACCGGATGGTTCGCCCGCCCCCCGGCGGAGCCCGCCCCGTCGAGCGGCACGCGAAAGCCCGCCACTCCGGGGCCCGGCACGGAACCCCCGGCCGCCGACCCTTCCGCAGGCCCGAGGCTCGCCCCTTACGTCACCACCATGCCGTCGTCCGGCCCGTCCAGAGGTGATCAGCCAGCGTCCGGCCCGTCCAGGGGCGATCAGCCAGGGTCCGGCCAGTCCGGGGCTGGCCCGTCCAGAGGCGGTCCGGCGTCGTCTGGGGCGGGGCAGCCGTCCGGTCAGTCCAGAGGTGATCAGCCAGCGTCCGGCCAGTCCGGGGCGAGTCCGTCGAGGGGCGGTCAGTCGTCGTCCCAGCAGGCCGGTTCCGGTCCGTCCAGGGGTGGCCAGCCATCTTCCAGCCGGTCCGGGGTGGGGCAGTCCGCGGGGGACCAACCGGCGTTCGGTAAGCCCGGGAGCGGCAAGCCTGGGTCCGGAGAGCGTCCGTCGGCTTTTGCCGCAGAGGCCCGGGACCAGAGCCGTGGCGGCCCGGACCGTGGTGCCTCCGAGCGCGCTGGTCAGGACCGTGGCGCCTCTGAGCGGCCTGGTCGGGATCGTGATGCTGCCCCGGACCTTGACGACTCGGGGCCTGCGACGGCGCCTCAGCGTGCCATACAGCCGGGCGACCCCGCACCGGAGCGGTCCGCACTGGGTAAGGCCGGTCGGCCCCCGTCGTCGGGTCCGTCCGAGCGCCCCGCTGTGGTGCCCGAACGTCCCGCCTCGTCGGCCGAGTCCGCTGCCAAGCCTCAGGGCCCCCTGCCTAAGGGGCCGAGCGCGTCCGGCAAGCCCCAGCGGCCTGAGCCCGGCAGCGGGGTTAGCGGGCCGGGTAGTGGTCCGCAGGAAGCCGGTGCCAAAGCTGGTAGGCCCGAAGGAGCCAAGCCTGGCAGGTCCGAATCGGGTTCGCAGACGGCCAAGCCCGAGCGTCCCGGATCCGGGGGCGAGGTGTCCGGGGCCAAGGGGGAGCGGGCCGAATCGGTGGGCGGGACCGTGATCATGCCTGTGCAGTCCGGACCGGCCTCCGGGGCGACGTCCAAGCCGGAGCGGGTCGAGCCTACGAGCGGGGCGCGC
The DNA here is from genome assembly GCF_018603905.1 of Nonomuraea sp. NEAU-A123. Taxonomy (GTDB): domain Bacteria; phylum Actinomycetota; class Actinomycetes; order Streptosporangiales; family Streptosporangiaceae; genus Nonomuraea. Next base: position 207,376 of record NZ_JAHFZZ010000007.1, on the reverse strand, counting down.
CCGTCCGGCGCGAAGCCCGCTGCGGGTGCGACGCCTGCGGAGAGCACGCCCGCCGAAGGCGCTAAAGCGGCTGAAAGCGCTAAGGCGGCCGAGAGCGCCAAAGCGGCTGAAAGCGCCAAGGCAGCGGCCAGTACGCCTGAGCCCGCGCCCGCCAAGCCGGACAGTGCATCTGCCAAGCCCGGCGGCCCCGCGTCCGGCCAGGAGACCCCAGGCAGGGGAGACACCGCTCCCGCCAAGGAAACGACGGCCAAGGGCAAGTCCGACGGAGAAGGCGCGCCGAAGACCGGACGGTCGGCCACTGTGAAGGTCATCGTGGGCACCCGCCGCTACCACAGCACCGCCTGCCCCCTCATCCGGGGCGCGGGCGAAACCGGCGTGGAGACCATGACGATCACACAAGCCGAGTCGGCCGGCCTGACGAGCTGCTCCGTCTGCCAGCACGAGCGCGAGTCCGTCGGCTGAGCGACTGCGAGTGGGTCTGCGCCTAGTCCGTCGGCTGGGCGACCGTGAGTCGGCTGTCCCGGGATGACTGCGAGTCTGTGAGGCGGGCGACCGAGAGTTGCTGTGCCACAGCGGGCCGGGAGGCCGTCGGCCGAGTGGGACGCGCCCGCATGGCGCGTCCCACAACGTATGGCTCGGTCGGGCGTCAGGCGCGGCGCAGTTGGAACGTCAGGCCCAGGTCCGGCTCCGCGTGTGACGGCAGGCCGGCCTCGATGGCCTCTGTGACGGTTGTGGCGAGAACCTCGTCCGCCACCGCCTGCCACCCCGAGCGCAGTGCCTGCGTCACGGCCGGGTCGGAGGCCGACCACCACAGGGAGATGCGGTCGGTGATGGCCAGGCCGGTTGACTTGCGGGCCTCCTGCACCAGGCGGATGACTTCGCGCAGCAGGCCGGCCTGGCGCAGTTCGTCCGTCAGTTCCAGGTCGAGGGCCACCGTCTCGCCGGTGCCTGTGTCGACGGCGCCGGTTTCGACGGCCCAGCCGGAGCGGGGCTGCTCGGTGACGATCACGTCGTCGGGGCCGAGTGACACCGTGCCCAGTTCCGGTACGTCCACCGTGGCGGAGGCGCCGGAGCGGAGGGTGCGGGCCAGGGAGGCCGCGTCCACCGTGCCGACGGCGGCCGCCACCAGCTTGGTCTGCGAGCCGAATCTCTTGCCGAGGGCCCGGAAGTTGGGCTTGACGGTGTAGGACACGAGATCGGCGCTGAAGCCGGACATGTCCTCGAGAGCCTGGACGTTCAGCTCGTCGGCGATCAGGTCACGCAGTTCCGGCGGGAGTGAGGGCCAGCCGTGTGCGCCGACCAGGGCCCGGCCGAGTGGCTGGCGGGTCTTGACGCCCGACGAGGCGCGGGCCGAGCGGCCCAACTCCACCAGGCGCCGTACCAGGGCCATCCGCTCCGACAGCGCGGGGTCGAGCAGGTTGTCACGTACGGTGGGCCACGAGGTCAGGTGTACGGAGGAGGGGGCGCTGTCGGCGCGCAGCACGTCCCACAGGTAGTCGGTGACGAACGGCGCGATGGGCGCCATCAGCCGCGTGACCGTCTCCAGGCACTCGTACAGCGTCGCGAACGCGTCGGCCGACCCCTGCCAGAACCGGCGGCGCGAGCGGCGTACGTACCAGTTGGACAGATCGTCGAGGAACTCGGCCAGTCGGCGGCCGGCCCGCTGGGTGTCGAACTCGTCCAGCGCGCTCGTGACCTCGGCCACCGTCCTGTGCAGCTCCGCCAGCGCCCAGCGGTCGAGCAGCGGACGCTCGGCCGCGGGTGTCGCCTGCGCCAGCCGGTCGGGAGTCCACGACTCGGCATTGGCGTAGAGGGTGAAGAAGGAGGCCGTGTTCCAGTACGTCAGCAGGACCTTGCGGACGATCTCCTCAAGGGCGTTGTGCCCCACGCGGCGGGCCGCCCACGGCGAGCCGCCGCAGGCCATGAACCAGCGCAGCGCGTCGGCCCCGTGCTCGTCCATCAGCGGCATGGGCTCCAGGATGTTGCCCAGGTGCTTGCTCATCTTGCGGCCGTCCTCGGCCAGGATGAGCCCGAGGCAGAGCACGTTCTCGTAGGACGACTGGCCGAACACCAGCGTGCCCACGGCCATCAGCGAGTAGAACCAGCCACGCGTCTGGTCGGTCGCCTCGCAGATGAACTGCGCCGGGTAGACGCCCTCCGGCTTGCCCCGCGCGCCCCACTGGGCGAACGGCATGGAGCCGGAGTCGTACCAGGCGTCGATGACGTCGGGCACGCGGCGGGCCTCGGCCGAGCAGGACGGGCAGGGGAAGGTGACGTCGTCGACGTACGGGCGGTGCGGGTCGAGCGCGGAGACGTCGCGGCCGGCGAGCGTGCCCAGCTCCTCCATCGACCCGACGCACGTCACGTGGGACTCGTCGGCGGTGCACACCCACAGCGGCAGCGGGGTCCCCCAGTAGCGGGAGCGCGACAGCGACCAGTCGACGTTGTTGCGCAGCCACTCGCCGAAGCGGCCCCACTTGATGGTGTCGGGGTACCAGTTGGTCTTGGCGTTCTCGGCCAGCATCTGGTCCTTGACCGCGGTGGTCCTGATGTACCAGGAGGGGAGCGCGTAGTAGAGCAGCGGCGTGTGGCAGCGCCAGCAGTGCGGATAGCTGTGCTCGAAGTGGCCGCCGCGGAACAGCAGGCCGCGGACCCGCAGGTCCTCGGTCAGGCCCTCGTCGGCGTCCTTGAAGAACTGGCCGCCGACCATGGGCACGTCGTCCAGGAAGCGTCCGTCGGGCCCGATCGGGTTGACGACCGGCATGTCGTAACGCTTGGTCACGGCCAGGTCGTCGGCGCCGAACGCCGGAGCCTGGTGGACCAGCCCGGTGCCGTCCTCGACCGTCACGTAGTCGCCGAGCACCACGTAGTGGGCGCCGGGGATGTCGACCAGGTCGAACGGCCGCGTGTAGGAGGTGTGCTCCAGCTCACGGCCGGTGAAGCGGGCCACCTCGGTCGCGCCCTCGCCGAGCACCGACAGCAGCGGCTCGGCGACGACCAGCACCTCGCCGTCGGCCGTACGGGCCGCGACGTAGGTCACCTCGGGGTGTACGGCCACGGCCGTGTTGGAGACCAGCGTCCACGGCGTCGTCGTCCACACCAGCAGGGCGGCACCGAGCTCGCTCAACGGGCCGGAGGTGACGGGCATGCGCACGTAGACCGACGGGCTGGAGACGTTCTCGTAGCCGCCGGGCTGGCCCAGCTCGTGGTCGGACAGACCGGTGCCGCAGCGCGGGCAGTAAGGAGTGATGCGGAAGTCGCTGAACAGCAGGCCCTTGTCGAAGACGACCTTGAGCGACCACCAGACCGATTCGATATAGGACGGGTCCATGGTCCGGTAGGCGGTGGACAGGTCGATCCAGTAGCCCATCCGCTCGGTCATCTGCTCGAAGGCGTCGACGTGGCGCAGCACAGATTCGCGGCATTTGGCGTTGAACTCCGCGATGCCGTATTCCTCGATGTCCTTCTTACCGGTGAGGCCGAGCTCTCGCTCGATGCCGACCTCGACCGGCAGGCCGTGACAGTCCCAGCCCGCCTTGCGCGGCACGCTGAAGCCGCGCATCGACTTGTAGCGGGGGAACAGGTCCTTGAACACCCGGGCCTCGACGTGGTGGACGCCGGGCAGGCCGTTGGCGGTGGGCGGGCCCTCGTAGAAGGTCCAGGAGGGGTTGCCGTCGTTCTGCTCGACGGAGCGCTCGAAGATCTTCCCGTCCCGCCAGCGGTCGAGGACCTCGCGTTCGAGCGCGGGCAGGTCGACCTGCGCGGGAAGAGGGCGGAAAGAAGGGGAAGACATCTCGGGCGGGCCTCCACGCGATCACTGGCTGACAGGTCGGCGTGAAGGGACGAAGCCATGCGGCTCCGCGGTACCACCCTTCTTGGCCTCGAGTGAGGCCCTCTTCATTGTCGCTGCGGCCGGGTCTAGTGAGCTCGCGAGAGCCGTTCTTCCGGCGACTCCGGGGTGATATCCCTCACAGGGCCCCATCAACGCCTTGCAGCTTCACACGATAACGCAGAGTGGACCGCAAAGCTTCCGGCTTTGCAGGGAGCAGGTAGCGATCTCGTAAAACCCGACAAAGTTGTGGGAACGTGCACGGCTGTGGAGGAGTTGAACGGGCGAGCCGGGATAGTACGGGACAGGTAAATCGTCCGGCGGGTCGTTTGCTGTTCTGTTATGGGAGACCTAAGCTGCCCGCACCGTTTACGGCCTTGGTTCAGCCTGGAGGTAGCACCATGACGCCAGTCACGCAGACCGCTACACCGCCGATGTGGTCGGAGGAGGAGCTCGCCGAGGTCCGCGGCCAGCTGCAGAGCGAGATCGACGAGCTCAACACCGACATTCTTCGCCATGAGTCGGAGATCGCCTCGGGTGACGTCACCCAGGGGGCGGGGGACGACCAGGCGGACGCGGGTGCCAAGACGTATGAGCGCGAACGCGAGATCGCCCTTACCCTGAATGCACGCGACCTGGTCGCGCAGAACGAACGTGCGATCGCCAGGATCGACGCAGGGACCTATGGAGTGTGCGAATCGTGCCACAAGCCGATCGGCAAGGAACGCCTGCAGGCCTTCCCGAGGGCGACGCTGTGCGTGACCTGCAAGCAGAAGGAGGAGCGCCGGTAGAGGGGCGGCGCGGCCGCCTGTTCGCGGTCCTCGTCGTGCTGGCGGTCGTGATCTACGCGGCCGATCTGATCAGCAAGACGATCGTGCTGCGGGCGCTCGAGGGCAAGGCGCCCCTGGTGGTGATCCAGGATGTGCTGCAGCTCCGGGTGATCTTCAACTCCGGTGCCGCCTTCAGCGTCGGCACCGGGATGACGATCGTCTTCACGTTCATCGCGGCGGGTGTGGTGGTCGCGATCCTCCGTACGGCCAGCAAGATGCGCAGCCTGCCGTGGGCGATCACGCTGGGGCTGCTGCTCGGCGGGGCGCTGGGCAACCTGACCGACCGGCTGCTGCGCTACCCCTCCGGCCTCGGCAGGTCCGTACAGTTCCAGGGGCACGTGGTCGACTGGATCGAGGTGCTGCCGGGGCACTTCCCGGTGATCGACTATTTCCCCGTGTTCAACGTGGCCGACTCGGCCATCGTGTGCGGCGGGATCCTCGCGGTGATCCTGGCCTGGCGGGGCTACCAGATCGATGGCACCAGGGAGGGAAAGCGTGGCTGACCAGCGTAGTCTGGCCGTGCCCGACGGGCTGGAGGGTGAGCGGCTCGACGCCGCGATCTCGCGGCTGTTCGGCTTCTCCCGCACCCGCGCCGCCGAGCTGATCGTCGCGGGCGAGGTGCTCGTCGACGGCCGGGCGCCCGCCAAGTCCGACCGCGTGCACGCCGGCGCCTGGCTCGACGTGACGCTCCCGCCGCCGGTCAGCATGCCGATGCCGGTCGCCGAGCCGGTTCCCGGCATGGCGATCGTGTACGAGGACGACGACATCGTCGTGGTCAACAAGCCCATCGGGGTGGCCGCCCACCCGACGGTCGGCTGGACGGGACCGACCGTGATCGGCGGCCTGCTCGGCGCCGGCCACACGGTCGCCACCAGCGGCGCGGCCGAACGGCAGGGCATCGTGCACCGGCTCGACGCCAACACGACCGGCGCCATGGTCGTGGCCAAGAGCGAGCACGCCTACTCCCACCTCAAGCGCGCCTTCAAGGAGCGGACGGTCGACAAGCGCTACCACGCGCTCGTGCAGGGCCATCCCGACCCGTTCAGGGGTACGGTCGACGCGCCCATCGACCGGCACCCGTCCGGTGACGGCAGGTTCGCCGTGGTCGCCGGGGGCAAGCCGTCGGTCACGCACTACGACACGATCGAGGCGTTCCGGGCGGCCTCGCTGCTCGACATCAAGCTGGAGACCGGCCGCACACACCAGATCCGGGTGCACATGGCCGCGCTGCGCCATCCGTGCGTGGGCGACCTGATGTACGGCGCCGACCCGACGATCTCCGCCCGGCTGGGCATCACGCGGCAGTGGCTGCACGCGGTGTCACTCGGCTTCGAGCACCCGAGTTCGGGCGAGTGGATGTCGTTCTCCACCGACTACCCCGATGACCTGCGGCGGGCTCTCGACATCGTGCGCGACGAGTCCTGACCGGCGTCTACTCGGCGGCTTCCTCGGCGTCGTCGGCAGGGGGGACCTCGGCGGGGCCGGTGGCCTTCGTGGTGGCCTTCGTCGTGGGCTTGGCCGCTGTCTTGGTGTTCTTCTTGGGGGTCTTGCTGGGGGTGGCCGACGCCTTCTCGGTCGGCTTCTTTTTCGTCGGTGTGCCGGTCGGGGTCGGGGTGGGTTCGCCGGTCCGGCCCGTGGGGGGCGCGGTGCCCTGCCGTACCGGGTTCCGGTAGGTCGTCGGAGAGGTAGTCGGCTGCGTCTTCGCGCGCGTCGCCGCGGGGGTCGGGCCCGAAGGGCTGACGCTGGACGTGCGTACCACGGCCGGGACCGTCGTCGGCGTGCGGACGCCGGCCTGCCGGTTCGTCCACCACGCCGCGCCCGCGGTCAGGACGGCCAGGGCGACCGTGCACGCCGCCACCGCGGTCAGCGGCGGCCTGCGTTGCCTCCTGGGCGCGGCTGTGGCGGGGCCTGCCGCCGGGTCCGCTTCGTCCACTGGGCCGGGCGCGGACATGGCGCCGGGCCCGGCCATCGCGCCCGCCTCCGCCGCCGCGTCCCGCACGGGCACCTCGGGCGGCACCGGGATGACCACCGGCGCGGTGGACTCCACGGAACTGCTGATCATTACCCGCTGCAGCCGGTGCTCGGCCTCGTCCAGCGTCATCCGCTCGGCCGGGTCCTTGCGCAGCAGCCCGAGTATGACCGGGGCCAGCATGCCCGCGCGGGCCATCGGGGCCGGCTCGGCGTGCAGGACCGCGCCCAGCGTGGCCAGCGCGTGCGGGCGCTGGAACGGCGAGTGGCCCTCGACGGCGAAGTACAGGGTCGCGCCCATCGCCCACAGGTCCGAGGCGACGCGTGCCTCGCCGCCCGCCGCCCGTTCGGGCGCCATGAACGCGGGTGTGCCGAGCAGCACCCCGGTCCTGGTGACGGGCGCCTCTCCCTCGGTGGTGGCGATGCCGAAGTCGGTGAGCACCGCCCGGCCGTCCTCGGTCAGCAGCACGTTGTCCGGTTTGACATCGCGGTGCAGGACCCCGGCGGCGTGCGCGGCCCGCAGCGCCTCCAGCAGCTGCACCCCGATGTCGGCGGCGTCGGCCGGCAGCATCGGGCCGTCGTCGCGCACCAGCTCGCCGAGGGTGCGTGAGTGGATGAGCTGCATGACGATCCACGGGTGGCCGTGCTCTTCGAGGACGTCGTACACGGTGGCGACGCCGGGATGCGCCACCCGCCCCGCGGCCCTGGCCTCGCGGAAGGTACGCACGCTGAACACGTCTCGCTCGGGGTCGGTCAGGTCTGGAGGGGGATGGATCTCCTTCACCGCCACGTCCCTGCCGAGCACTTCGTCGTGGGCCTGCCAGACGGTTCCCATCCCACCCTGGCCGATGGTCTTGATCAGCCGGTATCGTCCACCGACCAGCAGCGCAGAATCGGACATGCCTCCGCGTCTACCCCATAAAGACCCGGACAAGCGCGGTGACGGCTGCCGCTGTGGCCAGAATGACCAGGAATGGGGCGCGCAGCACGAGCGCCACCACGGCCGCGCACAGCCCGGCCGTACGGGCGGGGTCGAAGCGCAGCTCGCCGTGCTCGGCGAACATCTGCACCGCGATCAGCGCGGCCAGCAGCGCCACGGGCACCAGTTCGGCGAAGCGGCGGACCCGGGGATGGTCGAGCACCCGGCGCGGCGCCGCCAGCCCGGCCAGCTTGAGCGCGTAACACCCGGCGCACACCGCCGCGATCGCCCACCACAGCGTCATCGGGCCAGCACCGCCAGGACGACGACCGCCGACAGCAGCACCGGCACGCCCGGCGGGAAGAACGGGGTGGCGCACAGCGCGACCGCCGCGCCGGCCACCGCCAGCCACCTGAGCTGGACGCTGCCCGCCAGGCGCGGCCACAGGATGGCCAGGAACGTGGCCGGGCCGACCGCGTCCAGCCCGAACATCCCCGGATCGCCGAGGAACGACGTGCCGAGCGCCCCGGCCAGGGTGGTGAGGTTCCAGGTGACGTACAGGCTGGCGAACGTGGTCGTGAACCCGACGCGCGCCGCTTCTGGCGACGGCTGGGCGAGCGTGACGGCGGTGGTCTCGTCGATCACGCCTTGCGCGGCGAGCAGCCTGCGCGGGCCGCGTACCCGCAGCAGGTCGGCCAGGCGCAGCCCGTAGAGGGTGTTGCGGCCGCCCAGCAGCAGCGCGCCGGCGGCGGCCGCCATCAGATCGCCGCCCGCGCCCACCGCACCGGCCAGGGCGAACTGCGAGGCGCCGGTGAACGCCAGCAGGCTCAGCACGCACGCCTGCGCCACGCTGAGGCCCGCAGTGATCGCCGCGGCGCCGAAGGCGAGCCCGGACAGCCCCACGGCCAGGCCCACGCCAAGACCGTCCCGTACGGCGGCGGAACGGTGTGTTGTCTGTTCCATGCCACGTGACGCTAGGTGAAGTGGGTATCGCCAGTCTTGTACGTTCCTGCCGCCCGTTGGTAGGCCGCGGGTGGAACGCCCACGATGCGCTTGAAGTGGCGGTTCAGGTGGGCCTGGTCGGTGAAGCCCACCTCGGCGGCCACCTGCGCCGGCCGTACGCCCGAGTCCAGGAGGCGGCGCGCCTGGCGGATCCGCAGCGAGGTCAGGTAGGCGTGCGGCGGTAGGCCGGTCGCCGCCTTGAACGCGCGCAGCAGCGGGAACGGCCGCGCCCCGACGGTCAGCGCGAGATCGTCCAGCGACGGCGGGTCCACCAGACTCTCGTGCAGCAGGTCCAGCGCCTCGGCGACCGCCCGCCCGCCCTCGGCGGGCAGCACGGCGGACGGGCGCGGCGTGGCGTGCCGGATCAGCAGGCGGGCGAAGAAGTCCCGCATCAGCGACTGGGCGGCCAGCGCGTCCCCGCGCTCGGCGGTCAGATGCGCCCGGCTCAGCAGCGCCGCCACCGCCGGGTCCCGCACCACCTGCTCGGGGAAGTACGGCGTCGCGTACGGCAGGCCGAGCTCGGCCGCGAGCCCCGCGAGCGCCTCCACCGACGGGTAGAGCATCCGGTACGACCAGCCGCCCGCCATGCCCGCCTGGCCGGTGTGCACCGCGTCCGGGTTGACCAGCACCACCTCGCCCGCGCCCGCCCGGTGCAGGCTGCCCCGGTAGTCGAACTCCTCCACGCCCTGGAGGATGAGGCCGATCGCGTAGCCGTCGTGGACGTGCCGGGCGAAGCGGTGGGTGACGTATCGGGCCTTGAGCAGGTCCACCTGGGGCACCGCCGGGTGCCGCCAGAAGTGCGCCTGCTCCGGCTCCATGTCTCTCACTCCGGCCTGAACGTCTTGACGAACTGGTCGAAGTAGTGCCGGTCCTGGTCCCAGCGCGAGTCGGTCGTGTCCCAGTAGAGGGCGAAGTGGCGGCCGTCGGCGGTGCGGAAGCCCCGGTTGATCACGTGGATCAGCGTGCCGCCGCGCAGCCGGGTGAACTCCCAGTCGGCGGCCGGCCGGCCGAGGTAGGTCGTGGGCCTGATGCCGATCCGCTTGTAGCCATCGAACTCGCCCTTGGCCTGGATCTCCTTCTCCAGCTCCGCCCAGCGGAGCGCGGGGTCGGTCCGAGGCTTCTCGGGGACGGTCCACTCGACGATCAGCATGCCCGGCGTGCCGGGGCCGGTGATGGTGACGCTGTCCCTGCTGGGGTTCTTCTTGGCCTGCCAGCCCTGGGGGATGCCGATCGAGAAGCGCCCTGCGGAGCTGGCGAGCGGGCGCCAGCCCTCGGGCAGGCGTGGCGCGGTGGGGGTCGCGGACGGTTCGGGGGTGGACGACGTCGTCTCGCGACTGGGGGTGGGGGCGGAAGTCGAGGTGGGTGCCGGGGTGGGGGTGCTCGTCGAGGGCGACTGGGAGGTGGTGACGACGTACCAGCCGCCCGTGCCCAGCGCCGCGACGGCGATCACGGCCGCGGGCACGGCCAGGAACCACCCACGCCGCCGGGCCCGTAGGGAAACGGTCCCCGCAGGCCCCAGCATGCCAGGCCCGGTCACGCCCGACCAGGACGTGCCAGGGCCAGACGTGCCGTGTCCGGACACGGCAGGCATGCCAGGTCCCGGCATACCTGGATGGGGCGTCGTAGGTCCGACATATCCGTACGGGGCGGGCTCGGACGCGGCGGCCCGCAGCAGGTGGGCGGCCTCGTCGGCGGACATTCGCGCGGCCGGGTCCCTCTGCAGCAGGCCCATGATCACCGGGCCCAGCACGCCCGCCCTGGCCGGCTGCCCGGGCAGGTCGCGCAGCACCGCCGCGACCGTGGCCGCCCACGAGTCACGCTTGAACGGCGGCACGCCCTCGACGGCCGCGTACAGCGTCGCGCCCAGCGACCACAGGTCGGACTCGGGCCGGGCGGGCTCGCCGTTGAGGCGTTCGGGCGGCATGTAGGCGGGCGTGCCCACCAGGCCCCCGGTGGCGGTCAGACCGGCCTCGGCCTCCAGCGAGGCGATGCCGAAGTCGGTGAGCACCACCCGGCCGTCGTCGGCGAGCAGCACGTTCTCGGGCTTCACGTCGCGGTGCAGCACCCCGGTCGCGTGCGCGGCCCGTAGCGCGTCGAGCACCCGGCCGCCGATCAGCGCGGTCTGCGCGACCGGCAGCGGCCCGTGCTCGCGGATCACCTCGGCCAGTGACCGCGAGCGGATCAGCTGCATGACGATCCACGGGCGACCGTCCTCCTCGACGACGTCGTGGATGACGATCACCGAGGGGTGGTCGAGGCGGCCAGCCGCCCTGGCCTCCCTGATGGTCCTGCGATTGAGCTCGGCCCGCTTGTCGTCGCCGACGCCGGTGTAGCGGACCTCCTTGATCGCGACCGTACGGTCGAGCAGTTCGTCGTAGGCACGCCAGACCACGCCCATGCCGCCCTCGCCGAGCGGTTCGATGAGCCGGTAGCGGTTGCTGACCTGCCTTTCCACCTAGAAAAGCCTACTTCGGGATGAAGGTCGCGGCGAACGTGTCGAAGAAGTGCTTGTCCTTCTTCCACCGGCTGGACAGGTTGTGCCAGTAGATCGCGTAGCCGCGGCCGTTGGCGATGAAGCCGCGGTTGCGGACCCTGGTCGGGCCGGTGTTGGTGTTCCAGGTGAAGTCCCAGTCGGCGGCGCCCTCCATGTAGTCGACCGCCTTGATGCTGAGCTTCTTGTAGCCGCCGAACCCGTATTTGGCGGTCCGCTCCTGCTGCTTCCAATCCTTGACGGGGTCCTTGCCGGGGTGCTCCGTCATCTCGAACATGATGTACGCGTTGCTGCCCGCGCCCTTGCCGTGGAAGGCGATCTGGTTGCTGCCGCTTCTGTACTTCGTCCAGCCCTTCGGCAGCGCGACGGAGAACTTCAGCTTCTTGTTGGTGTACATCTTCCAGCCCTTCGGCACCGAGGCGGCCGGCTTGGTGGGCTTCGCCGTCGGCGTCGCGGTCGGAGACGGGGGTGGGGTGGACGGCGGGGCGCTGCTGGGCGGATTCTTCGTCGGGTCGGCGCTGGCCGTCGGCTGCTTGGCGGACTCCTTGGGAGATGAGGTGACGGACGCGGACTTCGTGTCGCCGTCTTCCGGGCTGGTCTTGGCCGAGCGCAGGCCGAGATAGCCGCCCAGGCCGGCCACGAGCACGACCGCGACGATCACGCCGACGATCGGGCCCCACCGGCGGCCGTCGTGTCTGACGGCGTTCCGGGTGGACTGGAGGGGTTCCTCGGGATGTGCGCCGGTCGCCGGGGTGAGCCGCGCACCGGTCTCGGGTACGGGGGCGGCCACCACCAGGTTGGGGTCCGTCGGGGTGTCGTCCACGGGCGGGATCACCGATGTCGGCGCGGGCGCCGACATCGGGGACATCCGTGACCGTTGCTGCGTGATGACGGCCCGCAGCAACTCGCCGGTCTCCTCGTAACCGAGGCGCTGCACCGGCTCCTTGGTCAGCAGGCCGCTGATCACGCCGGAGAGCGGCCCGGCGTGGGGCGCCGGGTCTGGTTCGTCGGTGAGTACGGCGTGCATGGTCGCCAGCGCCATGCCACGCTCGTGTGGCGAGCGGCCTTCCACCGCCGTGTACAGGGTCGCGCCGAGCGACCACAGATCTGACTCGCGCCGTGCGGGCAGCCCCTTGAGCCGCTCGGGCGCGATGAACGCCGGAGTGCCCGCCAGCCCCGTCACCGTGAGCTGCGTCTCCGTTTCCAGCGTCGCGATGCCGAAGTCGGTGAGCACCACCCGGCCGTCATCGGCGAGCAGCACGTTCTCCGGCTTGACATCCCGGTGCAGGACGCCTGCCTCGTGCGCGCGTTGCAGCGCGTCGAGTACGGCCAGGCCGATCTCCGCCACCCGTTTGGGCGGCAGTGGCCCGTCCTGCTTGATCACTGCTCCTAAGGAGCGTGACTGGACGAGCTGCATAACGATCCAGGGACGTCCGTCCTCTTCGATCACGTCATGGACGACGATCACGTTGGGGTGCTCGAACCTGGCCGCGGCCCTCGCCTCGCGCATCGTGCGCCGGTTCAGCAGCTGCACTTCGTCACCCAGGGCGGCGGCGTATCTGACCTCTTTGACCGCGACCGTGCGATCGAGAAGCTCATCATGGGCTCGCCAGACGATGCCCATGCCACCCCTGCCGATGGGTTCCTGCAGCTGGTAACGACCGGCGATGCGGCGTCCGTCCCGCTTGCGATCCGACATCAACGGCCTCGTACCCTCCTCTAGGCCAAGAAATACTCCCATAGCGAGGGATCAACGGCGACTCGCCTGAAGGCTAGTCCGCTATGTGAGAAGCGGAGTCCAGCAGGTGGAGGACCGGGTGTAGGGTTCATACATGACTTGTCGCTACGCGTTTACCGAGCCGGCTCCGGGAGAGCCGGTCGGCTAGCGACCACCCGGAGTCGGCAACAGGCAGAGACGCCGTCGTCTCTGCCTTTTTTGATTTCCCGCCGGTTCCAGGGGAGCCGGCCGATGTGGGGAGCCGAAATGTCATCGACCTTGGAACGGCATGTGGTCGCCGTGGGCGGGCTGCGGGTGGGCGACGGCCCGGCCGTGGTGATCAGCCGGATCAGCCTGCGCGGGCCGGGCGGGGCCGCCGAGATGTGGCGCGCGCGGGACGGGGTGACGCTGGTCGAGCCGGGCTCGGCGGCCGATCTGCCGGCGATCGCCGGGGCGGCCGACGGGGTGGTCATCGGATCGGCGTGGACGCGCGACATCCCGCTGGTGCGGGCCGTGGCCGGGCTGGGGCTGCCGGTGGTGGTGGAGCGCCGGGCGTCGGCGACGCTGGAGGAGTGGCTCGGGCTGGCCGACTACTGCGCCCTGGAGTGCGACGACCGGGTGATCCTGTGCGAGACGGGACGGCTGGACCTGGGGCTGCTGCGGGCCGCGCGGGCGGCGTCGGGGCGGCCGGTGCTGGCGGACGTGAGCGGGGACGTCGGGCTGTCCGCGGCGGTGGTGGCGGCGGGCGCCGACGGCCTGATCGTGTCCCGCCCTCCGGGGGACGGGCCGGAGAGCGGTTCGGCTCACCGGAGCGATGAGCGCGGGTCCGCCGGTGAGGCGGGCGCACGGCTGGCGGAGGAGGCGGTCACGCTCGTCGGTCCGCTGGTCCGTCCCGAGACCCCCGCCACGCTGCCCGAGTGCAGGCAGGCGATCGACCGGGTGGACGCGGCGCTGGCCACGTTGCTGGAACGCCGCGCCGCGCTCGCCGGGATCGTCCAGACCCTCAAGCCGGTCGGCGGCTTCGCGGGCCGCGACATGGGGCGTGAGCGCGCGCTCGTCGCCCGGATGGCCAATCGCGCCCCCGCACTGGGTGAGGCCCGGCTGGCCCCGATCATGAACGCCGTCATCGAGGCGGGCCTGAGCCTTGCCGAGGAAGGATCGGCCACCGACTAGAGCCACCGACCAACGCCGCCACCGAGTTGCTGACCAGGGCTGCGCTGCCCCCCGCCGCCGGTGGAAGCGACCGGCTAGAAGCGGCCGTCGGTGGGGTTCGGGGTCGTCAGGCGGAAGTTGTTCATCGACCGCCCCGGCCCGGCGGCGATCCGCGCGTTGATCAGCTCGGCGAACCGCCGGTACCCCGCCCCGGTCGGATGGAAGCTGCGGCTGTTGACGACGAGCTCGTCCAGGTCCAGCGCCAGCCCGTTCAGGTACGGGTCGGGCCGCCCCGTCTCATGCCCGTCGAACGCGTCGTAGGCATCGATGTACTCGACGCTCCCCGCACCTCCGAACGCCACGATCTCCCGGTCGAACTCCGCGGCCACCCGCGCCACGACGTCGTTCAGCCGCCGCGTCATGCCGTTGAGCCAGAGCTGGTCCTCGACGGTCAGGTTGTCGATCCCGTCCGGGGGCGCGGCGGGGAACGGACGGGGATAGCCGAGCACGATGATGCGCGCGCTCGGGGCCCGGCTCCTGAGCTCCCGCAGCACCTTCGTCATGCTCGGCCGCAGCGCCGCGATCCGCTTGGTCACCTCGGACTGCTGGTCGAGGCAGGCCGAGGACCAGGGCAGCTTGACTATGCAGCCGGTGAGCACGCTGGTGAAGCCGGCGTCGTTGCCGCCGATGCTGAGCGTCACCAGGCTGGCGGCGGCGCCCACGCGCTCGATCTGCGGCTGCTGGCCGTACTGGCCGGAGAAGAGCTGGCCGGTGGTGGCGCCGCTGCAGGCCCAGAAGGCGCTGCCGCCGCCGAACCGGTGGGCGCCCGCGACGAGCGGGACGTAGGAGCCCGGCGAGCGGTGGCAGCGGTCGGCGCCGCTGTTGATCGGCCGCGCGGCGCGGTCGTAGACGCCCTCGCCGGAGGAGTAGGAGTCGCCCAGCGCCACGTACGTGCCGTTCTGCGCGGCCTGCACCGGCGTCAGGCGGGTCAGGACCGGGAGCCGGCCGTGGGGTGGCCCGGCGGGGCAGCCCGCGCCGATGGTGGCGCAGGCCAGCGACGTGTAGAGGCCCAGGGGAGCCCCCGCCAGGGCCAGCGCGGCGCCGAGGAGCGCGGCCGCGGCGACCTGGACGATCTTCCATCTCGTCCCGTTCAGCGCGGCCTCCCGAGCGGCGACAACGTGGCGACAAGTCCGCCAGGAAGCCTAATCGACGAGTGATCGACGCGGCCCCGTCCCTGAGGGTGAGGATCCCGATTCCCGAGCGGCTCCTCGGTCCCGCCTGCCTGGGGGCTTGAGCGACAATCGGAACGTGACCGCACTGCACTACCTGACCGCGACCGAGATGGCCCACCTGGTCAAGACCCGCCAGGTGAGCGCCGTCGAGCTGCTCCAGGCCCACCTCGACCGCATCGAGCAGGTCAACCCTCAGGTCAACGCCATCGTGACGCTGGTCGCCGAGCAGGCGCTCGAGGCGGCCGGGGCGGCCGACGCCGGCGAGGCGACGGGGCCGCTCCACGGGGTGCCGGTGGCGCACAAGGACCTCGTCGACACCAAGGGCATCCGCACCACCTACGGCTCGCCGCTCTACGCCGACCACGTTCCCGACAAGGACGACGTGATCGTGGAGCGGCTCCGGGCGGCCGGGGCGATCCTGGTGGGCAAGACCAACACGCCGGAGTTCGGCACCGGCTCCCACACCGTCAACGAGGTGTTCGGGGCCACCCGTAACCCCTACGACCTGACCAGGTCCGCCGGAGGCAGCAGCGGCGGGGCGGCGGCGGCGCTGGCGTCCGGGATGGTGCCGCTGGCCGGCGGATCCGACATGGGCGGGTCGCTGCGCAACCCGGCCTCGTTCTGCAACGTGGTGGGGCTGCGGCCGACGCCGGGCCGGGTGCCCGCCCTGTCGGAGCAGGCGGCCTGGTACACGCTGTCCGTTCAGGGGCCGATGGCCAGGACGGTCGACGACCTGACGCTGATGATGTCGGTTGTTTCGGGATTCGACGCTCGGTCGCCGTACTCGATCACCGAGGACTTCACCCCCGACGAGCGTGGCGTCGCGGGGCTGCGCGTGGCCTGGAGCCCTGACCTGGGCGGGCTGCCGGTGGACCCCGAGACGGCGGCGGTCACAGCGACCGCGCCCGGTGTGTTCGAGCGGCTCGGCGCGCGCGTCGAGCAGGTCGAACTGGACCTGTCCGACGCCGACGACGCCTTCCGCGTCTACCGGGCGTGGTACTACGCGCTGGCCTTCGGCGAGCTCGACGGGCTGGGCGCCAACACCCGCTGGAACGTCGAGCAGGGCCGCCAGGTCACCGGCGCCGACCTGGCCAGGGCCGAACGGTTGCGCAGCGGCCTCTACCACCGGATGGCGGCCTTCTTCGACACCTACGACGTGCTGATCGCGCCCGTCAGCCAGGTGCCGCCGTTCCCCGTCGAGGACCCCTACGTGAGTGAGATCAACGGGGTGCTGCTGCCCGACTACCTGGCATGGATGCGGTCCGCCTACTGGATCAGCGTCCTGCACGCGCCCGCCGCGTCCGTCCCCGCCGGGTTCACGCCGTCGGGGCTGCCGGTCGGTGTGCAGATCATCGGCCGGCCGTTCGCCGACGCCATGGTGCTGCGCGCGGCCCGCGCCTTCGAGCAGGCCACCGAACACGGCCAGCGCCGCCCGCCCCTCTGAGCGCTGACGGTGAACCGCGTCAGTCGAGTCCGTACGGCTTGCGCAGCGGCGACTCGCGATACCCGTGCATGCCCTCCATCAGCCCGAAGAAGGCCACCGCGACCAGCGGCCAGGCCACGATCACCCCCGTGGCCGTCAGCGTCAGCGACCCGGGAACGATCTTCACCCCGGGCGCGGCCGCCGCCTCCACGACCACCACCCCGAACGTGAACGTCGACCCCACCCAGAGCGTGAGGAACGCCGCCAGCACCCCGCCGGCGCCGAGCCCCAGCAGCACGGCGAGCTGGTGCCGCCGGCCGAGGAACCACGCGAGCGCGCCACAGGCCAGCCCGAGCCCGCCGGTGATCACCGCGTACCATCCGTCAGCGCTGATCAGCGCCTGTGTGGACGGGTCCGCCAGCATCGGCCCGTCCGCCGTGACCTGGTACGGCGCGCGGGGAGACAGGTGTGACCACAGCAACCCGGCCAGTACGGCCAGGGCGGCGAGCGTGAGGACAGTAACCGCAAATGCGCGCACATGCCTCGCCACGCAGCTCCCCCTCACATTCACGTCTTAATGGGATCGATCGTATCTCCCGGCTAGGCTCACGTCGTGATTGAAGACAAGGTCTGGCTGATCGAACCCTCCGGCCCCCTCAGGGGTGACGTCGAAGTACGCGGCTCCAAGAACGCCGTGTCCAAGCACATGGTCGCGGCCATGCTGGGCACCGGGGAGAGCATCATCCACAACGTTCCCGAGGTCGGAGAGGTCGGCATCACCGCGGCGATGCTCGACGCGCTGGGCATCAACGTGGAGATCACCCCGTCGGAGATCCGCATCGGGCAGGGCCCGGAGATCAGACCGCGGGTGCCCGACGCCTTCACCGGGCTCAACCGCATCCCCATCCTCATGCTGGGCCCGCTGCTGCACCTGGCGGGGGAGGCGTTCGTGCCGCTGGTCGGCGGCGACCCCATCGGCCGGCGGCCGGTGAACTTCCACGTCGAGGCGCTGCGCGCGATGGGCGCCGAGGTCGAGGTGGGCGACACCGGGATCTTCGCCAAGGCCAAGCGCCTGAACGGGACCCGGCTGGAGCTGCCGTATCCGAGCGTCGGCGCGACCGAGACGATCCTCATGTCCGCCGTGCTGGCCGAGGGCAAGACCGTGCTGAAGAACGCGGCGATGGAGCCCGAGGTCGTGGAGCTGGCGCTGTTCCTGCAGCGGATGGGCGCCAGGATCGAGCTCTCGCCCGACCGCAGGATCGTCATCGAGGGCGTCGAGCGGCTGCACGGAGCCTCCATCTGGCTGGCGGGCGACCGCATCGAGGCGTTCTCGTACCTCGCCGCGGGCCTGATCACCGGCGGCGAGGTGCGCGTGCACGGCTGCCCGCAGGACCGGCTGGTCACCGCGATCACCACGCTGGCCAGGATGGGCGCCCAGTTCGCCATCAACGACGAGTACCTGTGCGCCACGGCGCCGCCCGAGGGGCTGCGCGCCGCGGCCGTGCAGACCGACACGCACCCCGGGTTCATGACCGACTGGCAGACGCCGCTCATGGTGCTGTTCACGCAGAGCCAGGGCATGTCGGTGCTGCACGAGACCGTCTTCGAGAACCGCCTGGTGTACGTCCCGGCGCTGCAGAAGATGGGCTGCGAGATCGAGGTGTTCGACCAGTGCCTGGGCGGCCCGGCCTGCCGCTACCACGACACCAACGCCAGGCACTCGGCCGTCGTGCGGGGCGTGTCGCAGCTGCGGGGCGCGGACGTGACGCTGCCCGACATCCGGGCCGGGTTCTCGGCCGTGCTGGCCGCCGCGGTGGCCGACGGCACCTCGACGCTGCGCGGCGTCAACCACATCGAGCGCGGCTATCACCAGCCGTTCGAGCAGTTCGCGTCACTTGGTCTGAATATCCGCAGACAACAGTAAAGACGGGGAAGCCGGTGTTTGCCGGTGTTCCCCGGGCCGCAGATCATCTGAGTGACTGTGCTCAGATCCGTCGGCGTGCTCGCCGTGGCCGGGGCGATCGGTGGCTTCCTGGCGGCGGCGCTGGCCGCGCCGGTGGTGACCGGGGCGGGCCTGTCCGCCAAGAACGTCGCCTTGACGTTCGTCGACCTGCCGCCCGCGCCTCGTGAGGAGCCGCTCTCCCAGGTGACCAGGCTCCTCGACCGGAACGGCAAGCAGTTCGCCCAGTTCTACGAGGCCAACCGGACGACGATCCGGCTCGACCAGGTGGCGCCCGTGATGCGCCAGGCGATCGTGGCCATCGAGGACGCCCGGTTCTACGAGCACGGCGGCCTCGACGTCAAGGGCACGATCCGGGCGCTGCTCACCAACACGCAGGCGGGCGGCATCAAGCAGGGCGGCTCGTCCCTCACCCAGCAGTTGGTGAAGAACATCCTGGTGGAGGGCGCCCGAACCGACGCCGAGCGCGACCGGGCCCGCGCGCCCAACCTGAGCAGGAAGATCACTGAGCTGCGGTACGCGCTGGCGATGGAGGAGAAGTACCGCAAGGACGAGATTCTTGAGAAATATCTGAACATCGCGTACTTCGGTGCCGGCGCCCACGGTGTCGAGGCGGCCGCCAGGCGGTTCTTCTCGACCACGGCCGCTCGCCTCACCCTGACCCAGGCGGCCACGCTGGCGGGGGCCGTCCGCGTGCCGTACTCGACCGATCCCTCGCTGGGCGACAGGCAGCAGGCCCGGCTGCGGCAGCGGCGCGACATCGTGCTGGACCGGATGGCCGAGGTGGGCCTGATCACCCGGCAGGAGGCGACCGCGGCCCAGCGGACCGGGCTCGGCCTGCGGCTGCGGCCGGAGCCGGGCGGCTGCGCGCAGAGCGCCTACCCGTACTACTGCTATTACGTTCAGCGGGAGCTGCTGACCAACCCGGCGTTCGGCAACACCGCGGCCAAGCGGCAGGCCAGGATGAGCAGGGGCGGGCTGGTGATCCGTACGAGCCTCGACCCGCTGGCGCAGCGGGCCGCCGAGCAGGCCATCCAGCAGCGGGTACGGCCCGAGGACACCGAGGTGGCCGCCGAGGCCATGGTCGAGCCGGGCACCGGGCGGATCACGGCGATGACGGCCAGCAAGCGCTTCGGCCGCAACCCGGGCAACCGGAAGAACGGGGCCAGGACCACGTTCAACCTGGCGGCCGACGTGCTGCACGGTGGCGGGCAGGGGTTCCAGGCGGGCTCCACGTTCAAGGTGTTCACCCTGGCCACGGCGTTGCGGCAGGGGTGGCGGTTCGGCGACGGGTTCCAGACTCCCGGGCAGTTGACGCCCGATCAGGGCTATCGCGACTGCCAGGGCAGGCGCGTCAACGACCCGCGCACGACCGTCTACAACGCCAGCGGTGAGGGCACCGGCGGCCCGCACAGCCTGGAGACCGGCACCTGGAAGTCGGTCAACATCTTCTACATGATGCTGGAGCGCAAGGTCGGCCTGTGCAACGTGGTCAAGACCGCCAAGGCGCTGGGCATCTCCCGAGCCGACGGGACGCCGCTGCGCGAGGTGCCCACGTTCACGCTCGGGGTGAACGAGATGGACCCGGTGACGGTGGCGGCGGGGTTCGCGGCGTTCGCGGCCAGGGGGAGGTACTGCCGGCCGCTGGCGATCGTGGAGATCACCGGCCGGGCCGGCGAACGCACCCAGGTGCCGCCCGCCTGCGAGCAGGCCATCGAGCGGGAGGTGGCCGACGCGGTCAACTGGGTGCTGAGCGGCGTCTTCACCCAGGGCACCATGCGCGGGCAGAGCCTCGACCGCCCCGCGGCGGGCAAGACGGGCACGAACAACGGTTACACCTCGGCGTGGTTCGCCGGTTACACCCCGGATCTGGCGGCGGCGGTCAGCGTCGGCGACATCAGGGGCGCCTACCGCTACCCCCTGCGGGACATCGAGATCGGCGACGACTACTACGGGGCCGTGCAGGGCGCGTCGCTACCGGGCCCGATCTGGATCGACTCGATGCGGGCGGCTCTGCGGCGGACCCGTCCGTCGGGTTTCCCCGGTCCTGACATGTCCCGCTTCGGTGGCGGGTTCACGCCGGGCCTGAAGGAGGCTCTGGAGGCGGAGCGCCGCGAGGAGGAGAACCGCAAGCACCGGACGATCGCCCACCGTCAGCGCTTCACGTTCGGAGGACCACGGTGGCGTCGCCGCGACTTCCTGGAACCACGGCATCGCCGTGACGTCCCGGGACAGCGCCATCGACGTCACAGGCTCAACTGGGGCTTCCGATAGCGGCGGTGACGGCACCGGTCAGCGAGATCAGGTTGGCCGGCGCGGTCTCGATCTGCAGCCCCCGCTTGCCCGCGGAGAAGTAGATCGTGCCGAACTCCAGAGCCGACGCGTCGACCACGGTCGGCAGCCTTTTGCGCTGGCCGAGCGGGCTGATGCCGCCGACGACGTAACCCGTGACGCGCTCGACCTTCGCCGCGTCGGCCATGGCCGCCTTCTTGGCGCCGAGCGCCGCCGCCAGCGCCTTGAGGTCGAGCTTGCCCGACACCGGCACGACCGCCACCGCGAGCCCGCCCTCGACCTCGGCCACCAGCGTCTTGAAGATCCGCTCGTGCGGCACGCCGAGCGCGTCGGCCGCCTCCTCGCCATAGGCCTGCGCGTTGGCGTCATGCTCGTACGGGTGAAGGGTGAACTCCGCCTTGGCCTTCGCCAGCGCCACCGTGGCCGGGGTGCCCCCTGGGGCTTTCGCTCTGCTCACAGGACGCCATTGTAGCGAATCTACAATGTAAAGGCGCGGCCCGGGGTGTACCCCAGGGCCCGCCGGAACGCGTCGATGAACGCGCTGGCGGAGGACCAGCCGCAGCGGTGCGCGACGGTGGTGACCGCGGTGCCGTCGGCCAGCAGCAGCAACGCGTGATGCAGGCGAAGCTGCGTACGCCACTGCGGGAACGTCATCCCCAGCTCGCCGCGGCAGAGCCGGGCGAGCGTGCGGTCGCTGGTGCCGGCCTGCCTGCCGAGCTGCGCGAGCGTGCGGCGGTCGGCCGGGTCGTCGTGCAGGATCGCGCAGACGGCGGCCAGCCGCGGGTCCCTGGCCGTGGGCAGGTGGAACGGCTGCTCGGGGGAGCGGCGCAACTGGTCCAGCAGGACGGCCCGCAGCCGCAGCCGCTCAGCGCCGCCGTCGTCGGGGTCCTGGGTGTAGGCGATGATCAGCTCGCGGAGCAGCGGGCCGACGGCGAGTACGGCGGGCCGCCGGAGGTCCAGGGGGTTGTCGGCGACGGGCAGGCCGACGACCCGCAGGTCGGTGTCGCCGTGCGCGCGGTGTTCGTGGACGGTGCCGGCCGGGACCCAGACGGCCCGGTTGGCCGGGGCCACCCAGGTGCCCGCGCTCGTCGTCACCGACAGGACGCCCTGGCAGGCGTAGGCGATCTGGTGGGTGTCGTGGCGGTGCGCGTCGATCCCGGTGCCCGGCGCCAGCGGCCGTATCCCGGTGGGCGCTTCCGGAAGATGGCGGATTTCCATCATGGGTTGGCATTTTATCGGAAGCGGGCCACCTGGTCACGGGGCGACGATCGGAACGTGAAGGCGAACAGGATCGTGATGCTGGCCGTGGGCCATGCCGGTGTGGACGTGTACCAGGGGGCGGTCCCGGCTCTGGTGCCCTTCCTCGTGGCGCAGCGCGGCTACGGGTACGTCGCCGCGTCGGGCATCGTGCTGGCCGCGACGCTGCTGTCCTCGATCGTGCAGCCGGTCTTCGGCGCGCTGACCGACCGCCGGCGGATGCCGTGGCTCATCCCGGTCAGCATGCTCACGGCCGGGCTCGGGGTGGCGCTCAGCGGGGTCACCGACGGGTACGTGCTCACCTGGCTGGCGGTGGCGCTGTCGGGTCTCGGCGTGGCGGCCTACCACCCGGAGTCGGCCCGCCTGGCCAGGATCGCCAGTGAGGGCAGTCATGTGCGGATGAGCTGGTTCTCGCTGGGCGGCACGCTGGGTTTCGCCACCGCGCCGATCATCGTCACGCCGCTGCTGTCGCTGTGGGGGCTCGGCGCCTCGCCGCTCCTGGTCGTGCCGGCCGTGGTGGGCGCCCTGCTCACGCTGACCGTGATCCGCTCGCTCTCCCGTCACGGTGAGCGGGCTCGGGCGGGCACGCGGTCCGCCGGGCGTGACGACTGGCCGTCGTTCGTCCGGCTCACGCTGGTGATCGTCTTCCGGTCGATCGCGTACGTGGGGTTGAGCGCGTTCGTCGCCCTCTACATGGGTGGTGGCGCGGCGGGGGCGGTGGCGCTGTTCGTGCTGTTCGCCGGGGGTGCCGTGGGGACGGTGCTCGGCGGCCGGCTCGCGGGCCGCTGGGGCCGGGTCCGCACCATGCGCGTGGCCTACGCGGCGGCCGTCCCCGCCGTCGCCGGGGTGGTGCTCGCGCCGGGTCTTTCCGCCTACGTCTTCATCGCGGCCGCCTCGATCACCCTGTACGCGCCGTTCTCGCTGCATGTGACGCTGGGGCAGGACTTCCTGCCCAACCGGCTGGGCACGGCCAGCGGCGTCACGCTCGGCCTGGCGGTGAGTGCCGGCGGTCTGACCAGCCCGCTGGTCGGGGCGGTGGCGGAGGCCTTCTCGCTACGGGTCGCGCTTGCCTGCCTGATCGTCTTTCCGGCCCTGTCCTGGCTGCTGGCCCGCACGCTCAAGGACCCCGCTCCGGTCGTAGCGGAGCCGAGCCCCGCGCGCAGCTCAGCCTCCGGTGACTAGCCGGTGGCCCAGTCGCCGCTGTCCAGCCGGACCTCGTCCGGCTCGCGGTCGGGGCGGAGCCCGCGCCACGCGGGGTGGCGCAGGCGGCCGTCGCCGGTCATCTCGGCGTAGCGGACCTCGCCCACCAGGCGCGGCTCGACCCAGTGCGCGTCGCGGGCGTGCTCGCGGGGCACCGGTACGTCGAACGGCGGCTCGGGCCGCTCCAGCGGGGTGAGGCGCTCGTACAGGTCGTTCAGCATCGCCTCGGTGAAGCCGGTGCCCACGTGGCCGACGAACAGCAGCCGCCCGTCCCGGTCGTGCGCGCCGAGCAGCAGCGAGCCGATCGTGCCCGCCCGCCGGCCCGCGCCGGCCTTCCACCCGCCGATGACCACCTCGACGACCGTGAGGTTCTTGACCTTCGTCCACTCGGCGCTGCGCCTGCCCGGCCGGTACGGCGACGACAGGCGCTTGCACACCACGCCCTCCAGCCCGAGCTGACGAGAGGAGTGGAGCGCGCGCTCGGCGTGATCGTGGAACCACACCGGCACCTGCCAGCGGAATCCGGGCGTCAGGACCTGCTCCAGAAGCTCACGGCGTTCGGTGTACGGCCGGCTGACGGTGCTGGTGGAGTCGAGGTGCAGGAGGTCGAACGCCATGAACGTCACCGGCACGGCCCTGACGAGTTCGGCGACCTTGGCCGGGTGGCGCTGGTGCATCCGTGGTTGCAACGCGCCGAAGCTGGGCCGGCCCGCCTCGTCGAAGGCCACGATCTCCCCGTCGACGACCGCCGCCCGCCCGCCGCTCGCCCCGGCCATCAGCTGCAGTTCGGGGTAGGCCACGGTGACGTCCTTGCCGTTGCGCGACATCAGCCGTACGCCGCGCTCCTCCAGGTAGACGAGGGCGCGCACGCCATCCCACTTCATCTCGACGGCCCACTCGTCCCCGCGGACCGACGGCAGGGAGCCGAGCTGAGCCAGCATCGGCGCGTAGACCGGCAGCTGGGCCATGACCCCTGGCATACCCCTGCCTCATGATCGGCACCAGGGGGCGGAGGTCTGCAGATGGTCAAATAGGGAGACGGTCTGCGTCCCGGATGATGGACAGAACCGGATTCAGGGGTGGGACTCCGTAAACTGGGATGGTGATTTCCCGTATTGACATGCGCGGTTCCCTCCCGGCGAACCTGCGCGACGTGCTGCCCCGCGCCGATCTCGACGTCGAGGCCGCCCTGGAGAAGGTGCGGCCCATCTGCGACGAGGTGCGCCATCGCGGGGCGGCAGCCGTACGGGAGCTGACCGCCAGGTTCGACGGTGTCGAGATCCAGCAGGCCCGCGTCCCGCGGGAGGCGATCCACGCGGCGCTGCGGCGACTGCGGCCGGAGGTCGTGGCCGCGCTGGAGGAGGCGATCCGGCGCACCAGGCTGGTCCACCGCGATCAGCGTCGCGCTGACGTCACGACGAAGGTCGTCCCGGGCGGCACCGTGACCGAGCGGTGGGTGCCGGTCGACCGCGTGGGGCTCTACGTTCCGGGCGGGCGCGCCGTCTACCCGTCGAGCGTGGTCATGAACGTGGTCCCGGCCCAGGAAGCGGGCGTGGCGTCGCTGGCCGTGACGAGCCCGGCCCAGAAGGACCACGGCGGCCTGCCGCACCCCACGATCCTGGCGGCGTGCGCGCTGCTGGGCGTGGAGGAGGTCTACTCCGTGGGCGGCGCCCAGGCCGTGGCGATGTTCGCGTACGGGACCGAGGAGTGCCCGGCCGCCAGCATGGTGACCGGGCCCGGCAACATCTGGGTGGCCGCCGCCAAGCGCCTGCTCAAGGGGCGCATCGGCATCGACTCCGAGGCGGGACCGACGGAGATCGCGATCCTGGCCGACGAGACGGCCGACCCGGTGCACGTGGCGTCCGACCTGATCAGCCAGGCCGAGCACGACGTGATCGCGGCGGCCGTGCTGGTCACCGACAGCGTCCGGCTGGCCGAGGCCGTCGAGAAGGAGCTGCCGGGGCAGGTCAACGCCACCCGGCACGCCCAGCGCATCACCGAGGCGCTCGGCGGCCGGCAGTCCGGCATCGTGCTGGTCGACAGCATCGAGGACGGCCTCAAGGTCGTCGACGCCTACGCCGCCGAGCACCTGGAGATCCAGACCGCCGACGCGGCGGCCGTCGCGGCGCGGGTCCGCAACGCGGGCGCGATCTTCGTGGGCCCGTACGCACCGGTGTCCCTGGGCGACTACCTGGC
This sequence comes from Nonomuraea sp. NEAU-A123, assembly GCF_018603905.1. GTDB lineage: Bacteria > Actinomycetota > Actinomycetes > Streptosporangiales > Streptosporangiaceae > Nonomuraea. The sequence goes on along the minus strand of NZ_JAHFZZ010000007.1, from coordinate 181,908 downwards.
CGGGTCCAACCACGTGCTGCCCACCGGGGGCTGCGCCTGTCACTCCAGCGGCCTGTCGGTGCAGTCGTTCCTGCGCGGCATCCATGTCGTCGACTACACGCGCGAGGCGCTGGCCGGGGCGGCCGAGCACGTGACGGTGCTCGCCGACGCCGAGGACCTCCCCGCGCACGGCGCCGCCATCCGCGCCCGCTTCGACTGGCAGGTTCCATCGCGAAAAGAGACCCAGTGAATCAGCACGTGAATCTCGACGACCTTCCGATCCGCGACGACCTCCGGGGTCGCACGCCCTACGGTGCTCCGCAGATCGACGTGCCCATCAAGCTCAACACCAACGAGAACCCCTACGCGCCCTCCCCGGCCCTGGTCGCCGACCTGGCCGAGGAGGTGCGGGCGAGCGCGGGCGAGCTCAACCGCTACCCCGACAGGGACGCCGAGGCGCTCCGCACCGAGCTGGCCGGCTACCTGGGTCACGGCCTGACGAAGGACCAGGTGTGGGCGGCCAACGGCTCCAACGAGATCCTTCAGCAGATCCTGCAGGCGTTCGGCTCCTACGGACGCACTGCGCTGGGCTTCGAGCCGTCCTACTCGATGCACCCGATCATCACCACCGGCACCAGCACGGAGTGGATCTCGGGCGTCCGTGAGCCCGACTTCTCGCTCGATCCGGGCAAGGCGGTTGCCGCGGTCGAGGAGCACCGGCCCGACATCGTGTTCCTGACCTCGCCCAACAACCCGACCGGCACCGCGCTGCCGATGGAGACGATCAGCCGGGTCCTCGACGTGGCCCCGGGCATGGTCGTGGTCGACGAGGCTTACGCGGAGTTCGCCCGGCAGGGCACGCCCTCGGCGCTCACCCTGCTGCCCGCCCACCCGAGGCTGATCGTCACCCGGACCATGTCCAAGGCGTTCGCCATGGCCGGCACCCGGCTCGGCTACCTGGCCGCGCACCCGGCCGTGATCGACGCGCTGCTGCTGGTGCGCCTGCCATACCATCTGTCGACGCTCACGCAGACGGCGGCCCGCGTGGCGCTGCGGCACCGGGCCGAGCTGCTCGGCACGGTCGACACGCTCCGGCAGGAGCGGGACGACATCGTGGAGTGGTTGCGAAGCAAGGGGTTGACCGTGGCCGACTCTGACGCCAACTTCGTGCTGTTCGGGCGTTTTCCCGACCGGCGGAAGGTGTGGGAGGCCTTGCTGGCGAGCGGCGTGCTCATCCGTGAGGTGGGACCGCCAGAATGGCTGCGGGTGTCGATCGGCACCGGTGAGGAGATGGCGGCGTTCCGTGCCGCTCTGGAGGGGGTCCTGTGAGTCGTGTAGGCCGCGTCGAGCGCGCAACGAAGGAGACGTCGGTCCTGGTCGAGGTGGGTCTCGACGGCACGGGCCGGGTTGACGTGTCGACGGGGGTCGGCTTCTTCGACCACATGCTGGCGCAGCTCGGCAAGCACGGGTTGTTCGACCTGACCGTCAAGACCGAGGGCGACCTGCACATCGACTCGCACCACACGATCGAGGACACGGCGCTCGCGCTGGGCGCCGCGTTCCGCGAGGCTCTGGGCGACAAGTCGGGCATCAGGCGGTTCGGTAATGCGTCGTGCCCGCTGGACGAGTCGCTCGCCCAGGTGACCGTCGACCTGTCGGGCCGCCCCTATCTGGTGCACACCGAGCCCGAGGGCATGGCGCCGATGATCGGCCCCGACTACGACACGACGATGACGCGCCACGTCCTGGAGTCGTTCGTCGCCCAGGCGGCGATCTGCCTGCACGTACGCGTGCCCTACGGCCGCAATGCCCATCACATCGTCGAGGCCCAGTTCAAGGCGCTGGCCAGGGCGCTGCGCGAGGCGTCGGAGCTCGACCCGCGCGCCACGGGCGTGCCGAGCACCAAGGGTGTCCTATGACCGGAAACATGATCGCCATCGCCATGGTGTTCATCGGGCTGTTCCTCATCGGCGGCGTGTTCTCGCTGGCCAGGCAGGGACTCAAGCTCGGTGCCGCCGCCTGCGCGGTCGGCGCCGCGCTGGCGATCACGGCGGGGGTGATGTGGTGGTGAAGAACGTCGTCGTGCTCGACTACGGATCGGGCAATCTGCGCTCCGCGGAGCGGGCCCTGGCCAGGGTGGGCGCGCACGTGACCGTCACGTCCGACTTCGCCGCCGCGCTCGACTGCGACGGCCTGGTCGTGCCGGGCGTCGGCGCGTTCGAGGCGTGCATGGCGGGCCTCAGGAGCGTCTACGGCGAGCGGATCATCGGCCGGCGCCTGGCCGGTGGCCGCCCGGTGCTCGGCATCTGTGTCGGCATGCAGATTCTGTTCGCCAGGGGTGTGGAGCATGGGGTCGAGACCGAGGGCTGCGGCGAGTGGCCGGGCACCGTCGAGCGGCTCGACGCGCCCGTCCTGCCGCACATGGGCTGGAACACCGTCAAGGCACCCGCGGCCAGCGTGCTGTTCGACGGGATCGACGAGGCGACGCGCTTCTACTTCGTGCATTCCTACGGCGTGCGCGACTGGGAGCTGCGGGCAGGTGAGGGCTTCGCCGACCCGCTGGTCACCTGGGCGGAGCACGGGGTGCCGTTCGTGGCGGCCGTGGAGAACGGCCCGCTGATGGCCACCCAGTTCCATCCGGAGAAGTCCGGCGACGCCGGGGCGGCGCTGCTGTCCAACTGGCTCGGCACCCTTGAGTAAGGAGCGGGCGCGCCGCCGGGCCGAGCGTGAGGCCGAACGGGCGCGCGCGGTCCGGCTCAACGAGCAACGGCAGGCGCGCGCCGCGCGCCGCCGCGCCTTACTGGCCCGGCTGATCCCGCGCCCGGTCCGGATCGCCCGGCAGGGCGGTCTGCTGGCCCGCCGCCGCCGAGGCCAGAACGCCGTGCTCGGGCTGGTCTTCGTGCTGGTGCAGGTGGTGGCATGGCTCTATTGGGGCTCGCCGTTCCTCAGCCTGACGGTTTTCGTGTTTTCCCTGCTGCTGGCGCCTGTTGTCATGACTCTTGCTTTCGACCGGAGGACCTGATGTCGCTCGTATTGCTCCCTGCCGTGGATGTCGCGGACGGCCAGGCCGTACGCCTCGTCCAAGGTGAGGCCGGGACCGAGACCGGCTACGGCGAGCCGCTGGCCGCGGCGCTGGCCTGGCAGGAGGCGGGCGCGGAGTGGATCCATCTGGTCGACCTCGATGCCGCCTTCGGCCGGGGCTCCAACCGGGAGCTGATCACCGACCTGATCGGCCGGCTCGACGTGAACGTGGAGCTGTCGGGCGGCATCCGCGACGACGCCTCGCTGGCCGCGGCGCTGGCCACGGGCTGCCGCCGGGTGAACATCGGCACGGCCGCGCTGGAGAACCCCGAGTGGTGCCGCCGGATCATCGCCGAGCACGGCGACCAGATCGCCGTCGGGCTCGACGTGCGCGGCACCACGCTCGCCGCCCGCGGCTGGACCCAGGACGCCGGGGACCTGTGGGAGGTGCTGGACCGGCTGGAGGCCGACGGCTGCCCCCGCTACGTGGTCACCGACGTCACCAAGGACGGCACCTTGCGCGGCCCCAACCTCGAGCTGCTGCGCGAGGTCTGCAAGCGCACCGACAAGCCGGTCGTGGCCAGCGGCGGCGTCTCCTCGCTCGACGACCTGGTCGCGCTGGCTTCCCTGGTGCCGGACGGAGTGGAGGGTGCCATCGTGGGCCGGGCCCTCTACGCTCAGGCTTTCACGCTGGAGAGCGCACTGATCGCGGTACGCGCTTAGTTCCTCGGGAGGGGGCGTGATGGGCAACATGAGTATGGAAAGCACCGGACGGGTGTTCTCCGGAGGCATCTGGGAGGAGAGGTACGGCTACGCACGGGCGGTGGTCGTCGGCGATCGGGTGATCGTGTCAGGGTGCACCGCCACCGTCGACGGCGAGGTACGTCACGACGGCGACGCCTACCTGCAGAGCAGGACCGCCATGGACATCGCCCTGGAAGCGGTCGAGATGGGCGGCCTGACCAGGGAGGACGTGGTCATGGTCCGCTACTACGTGGTCGAGCACGGCCACTTCGACCAGGTCGGGCGGGCGATCGGCGAGGTGTTCGGGCGGGTACGCCCCGCCTGCACCGGTGTGCGGGTCGCCGGGCTGGTCGATCCGAAGATGCTGGTCGAGATCGAGATAGAGGCGTTGCGGGCATGACGGTAGCCGTACGGGTGATCCCGTGTCTGGACGTGGACGCGGGGCGCGTGGTCAAGGGAGTCAACTTCGCGAACCTCCGCGACGCGGGCGACCCGGTCGAGCTGGCCAGACGCTACGACGCCGAAGGCGCCGACGAGCTGACCTTCCTCGACATCACCGCCTCGTCGGGCGAGCGCGACACCATGCTCGACGTGGTGCGCAGGACCGCCGAGCAGGTGTTCATCCCGCTGACCGTGGGAGGTGGCATCCGCACGGTCGACGACGTCAACACGCTGCTGCGTGCGGGAGCCGACAAGGTGTCGCTCAACACCGCCGCGATCGCCAGGCCCGAGCTGCTCACCGAGGCGTCGCGGCGCTTCGGCGCGCAGTGCGTGGTGCTGTCGGTCGACGCGCGCCGGGCGCCCGGCACCGCGAGCGGCTTCGAGGTGACCACGCACGGCGGCCGGCGCGGCACCGGCATCGACGCGGTCGAGTGGGCCGCGCGCGGTGAGGAGCTCGGCGTCGGTGAGATCCTGCTCAACTCGATGGACGGCGACGGCACGCTCGACGGTTACGACCTCGAGATGCTGCACGCGGTCAGGGCCGCGGTCCGGGTGCCGGTGATCGCCAGCGGCGGCGCCGGGCGGCTGGCGGACTTCCCTCCGGCGGTCGCGGCCGGCGCCGACGCGGTGCTGGCGGCGAGCGTGTTCCACTTCGGGACGCTGAAGATCTCCGAGGTCAAGGACACGCTGCGGGTGGCCGGATATCCGGTCCGCTAGAACACTCGCATGTGGTGGAACAGCTCATAGGGGGCGTCCTGGGCCGCGAACGCGGCGGCCTCGGACCGCTTGACGGCCAGATAGGCGCTACGCCGTAGCGGGCCGAGCGCCTCCATGAGCAGTTCGTCGGCCTCCAGAGCGTCCAGCGCCTCGTCCAGCGAGGCGGGCAGGCGCCGGTAGCGGCCGGGCCGCGTGTCGGGGTCGACGTCGACGGCCTCGCCCGGGTCCAGCTTGCGGCGGATCCCGTCGAGCCCGGCGTGGATGACCGCGCCGAGCGACAGGTAGGGGTTGGCCGAGGAGTCGGAGGGCTTCAGCTCCAGGTTCGGCTCGCCGCTCTCGCCGAGTGGCGAGCAGATCCGGATCGCGGCCTCCCGGTTGTCGAGGCCGTGGACGGCGTACGCGCTGGCCCAGGTGCGCGGTGCCAGCCGCCGGAAGCTGTTGACGCTGCCGCAGGTCAGCGCGGTCAGGGCGGGCAGGTGCGCGATCAGCCCGCCGATGAAGCACTCCCGCAGCTCGCTGTCGTCGGCGAACATGTTCTGGGTGTCGTTCCAGAGCGACAGGTGCAGGTGGGCGCCGTTGCCCGCCTGGTCGGCCAGCGGTTTGGGGGCCAGCGACGCCCACATCGACATGCGCATCGCGACCCCGCGCACGGTCTCGCGGTAGAGGACGTGGTTGTCGGCGGCGCGTAGCGCGGGGGCGTGCCGTACGGACAGTTCCTGCTGGCCCGGGCCCAGCTCGGGGTGATAGTGCTCGACCCGCAGGCCCTGCGTCTCCAGGGCGCGGATCAGCTTGATCGTGTAGTCGTGGGCGGTGTCGAAGCCGGTGCCGGCGTAGCAGAGAGCGTCGTCGAGAGGCACCAGCCGGTCGTAGCCGCCCGCCGGGTCGGGCAGCCGGCGGCCGAGCGTGAACTCCGGCTCGAAGGCGGCCAGCAGCGTGTAGCCCGCGTCCGCCAGCGTCTCGACGGCGTCCTTGAGGAAGGTACGGGCGCAGGCCTCCCAGGGGGAGCCGTCCGGGTTGCGCAGATCGGACAGCATGGCCGCGGCGCCGGGGGCGTGGGGAAGGGGGACGAAGGTGGAGGGGTCGGGGACGATACGCACCTCGCCCACCGGACCGAGGTGCTCGACTTCCTGCAACTGGTCGAGCATGTTCATCGCCATCATGGCCACCGTGTGCCCGATCCCGGTGTTGAGTCGCTCGGCGAGTCGCGACCGGGATGCCGCCTTGCCACGGATGACGCCTCCGTGGTCGGCGTACAGGAAGCGGATCAGCTCGATCCCCTCGAGCTCGGCGCGTTCGAGGACCCGCCGGACGTGGGGATCAGGCTGATTGATCTTGGTGGCGCTCGGACGATCTCTCATTCTGCCTGCGTAACACGATCTGGCATCGTGGGGAAGCGTCTAGCGCAGACAGAACCACACGTCAGGTCAACACATTAGTAAAGAAGACGGCCAACTGGTTGGCGCCGTGGACGATCCCGTCGAACACGCCGTTGACCGCGGATGCGGCCTGGGCCGGCCGGGTGAACAGGTAGAAGATCACGAACGCCACTAGAACGTACGTGACCACCTTCTTGACCTGCATGGGGGCCTCCTGCAGTCCATTCCCAGCCGTATATACCCGGATCTGGGCGATCCTTGGCATCTTCTGTGAAGACGTTCCTTGATCCTAACCGGGGGGCTCGATTCTCACGCCATGGTAAGGCTAAGAGGTGTCGGCCGGGCCCCTAACCGAACCCTGAAACTTGGCGTACCGTTCACATACCCAGTCTGGCGTTCTTGAGCCGGGCGATGGCGTCGGCATCGCCGCTCAGCTCGACCCTCGCGTGCTCCTGGCGCCCGAAGCAGAACAGCACCAGCTCGCCCGCCCGGCCCGTCACCTCCACCTTCGGGCCCTGGCGCGCGCCGCCCAGCGTGACGCCGCCGCCCAGGCGGTGCAGCACCACGCCGACAGGCGATCTGCGCAGCATCAGCCTGCTGCCGCTGGCGACCCGCTTCCACATGATCTGCTCCAGGTCGGCGGGCAGCTCGCGGGGCTCCCACTCCGGCTGCGCGCGGCGCACGTCCTCGTGGTGGACGAAGTACTCCAGGGTGTTGACGGCGTCGTCGAGGAAGGGGAGCAGGCCGTACACGCCGCCCGGCGTGCGGACCAGATCGACCAGCTCGGGGAACGAGTGCTTGGCCTTCAGCCCCTCCTGCACCGAGGCCGTGTAGCCGGCCAGTGGCTTGAGGGCGATGCCGCCCGCCGCGTCGGGCCGGCGCTCGCGCAGGACCAGGTGGGCGGCCAGATCGGCGGTGTTCCAGCCCGTGCAGAGCGTCGGGGCGTCCGGGCCGAGCCGGTCGAGCAGGTCGCATAGCGCGGCGCGTTCGCTGCGAGCGTGAGTCACGCCGCCAACCCTACCCGCGGGAATAACGTGATGATCAGCCGTGATAGTCACATATGTAGAAATAGGCGGGGAAAGGAAACTTTACGAGTGGCGAGCAAGGTCACCTCGGCTGTCATGCGTCAAGGGTTGCGCGTCCTTGGGGTGGCCGTCCGCGCGGAGAAGGCGGTGTTCGCCGCGGCCGTACTGGCCAGCGCGCTGTATGGAGGCATGACCGTGGCCTCCGCCTGGGCGCTCGGCTGGGCCACGCAGAACGTCGTACTTCCCGCCTTCGACAAGGGCGACACCGCGGCGGGCGCGCTGTGGACCGGGATGCTGCTCATCATGGGCGCGGCGCTGCTCAAGTCGGTCGGCGTGGCGGGCCGCCGCATCCTGGCCGGGCTGCTGCAGTACCGGATGCAGGCCCGGTCGCGGCGCGCGGTCACCCGGCAGTATCTGCAGTTGCCGCTGTCGTGGCACCACCGGCACCCGACCGGGCAACTGCTGTCCAACGCCAGTGCCGACGCCGAGGCGGCTTGGGCGCCGCTGGCGCCGCTGCCCATGGCCGTCGGCGTGATCGTCATGCTGTTCACCGCGGCGATCGGGATGCTGCTGACCGATCCCATGCTCGCCCTGGTGGGCTTCCTCATCTTCCCGGCGATCGCCGTACTGAACCTGGTCTACCAGCGCCGGCTGAGCCCGCTCGCCACCCGCGCCCAGCAACTGCGCGCGGAGGTCAGCGAGATCGCCCACGAGAGCTTCGACGGCGCGCTCGTCGTCAAGACCCTGGGCAGGGAGGCGACGGAGACCGAGCGTTTCCGGCGGCGCGCGCACGAGCTGCGTGATGCCAACATCGCGGTCGGCCGGGTACGCGGGCTGTTCGACCCCATGCTGGAGGCGCTGCCCACGCTGGGCGTGCTCGCGGTGCTCGGCGTCGGCGCGCTGCGGCTGTCCACCGGCTCGATCGACTCGGGCGAGCTGGTGCAGGTCGCCTACCTGTTCACGCTGCTGTCCTTTCCCATCCGGGCGCTCGGCTGGGTGCTGGCCGAGCTGCCGCGCAGCGTCGTCGGCTGGCAGCGGGTGCAGGCCGTGCTGGACGCCGAGGGGTCGATGGAGTACGGCGAGGTCGCGCTGAGCGAGTCCCGGCCCGCCGAGCTGGAGGTGTCGGGCGTCTCCTACGCCTACGGCACGGACGCGGTGCTCCACGACGTCACCTTCGGCGTGCCCGCCGGCCGTACCATCGCGCTGGTGGGACCGACCGGGTCCGGCAAGTCGACGCTGATCCAGCTCCTCGTGCGGCTGGTCGACCCGGCTTCGGGACAGGTGCTGCTCGACGGCGTCGACGTGCGGCGGCTCGCCTACGGCGCGCTGGCCGAGTCCGTCGCGCTGGTGCCGCAGCAGACGTTTCTGTTCGACGACACCGTGCGCGGCAACATCGCGCTCGGCCTGGACATCGACGACGAGCAGGTGTGGGCGGCGCTGCGCGTGGCCCAGGCCGACGCGTTCGTCGGCAGGCTCGCCTCGGGCATCGACACGCGCGTCGGCGAGCGCGGCACGTCACTGTCCGGCGGCCAGCGCCAGCGGCTCGCCCTGGCCCGCGCGGTCGTCCGCCGCCCGCGCCTGCTCATCCTCGACGACGCCACCTCCAGCGTCGATCCGCAGGTCGAGGCCAAGATCCTGTACGGCCTGCGCGACGCGGCGTCGAGCGTCGTGGTCGTCGCCTACCGGATGGCCACGATCGCGCTGGCCGACGAGATCGTCTACCTGGACCGGGGACGCGTCATGGACCGGGGCAGCCACGAGGAGCTGCTGGGGCGCTGCGAGGGCTACCGGAACCTGGTGACCGCCTACGAGCGGGAGGAAGCCGAACGGGCCGCCATCGAGATCGAGACGATCGAAGAGGAAGAGGTCAGCGCATGAGCGTGGAGCAGGGGATCCGCGGCAACGCCGAGCGATCCGCGCTGGCCACGATCCGCCAGGGGTTCTCGCTCACGCCGGAGTTCCGCAGGGGCCTGATGGGGACGCTGGCGCTGGCCGTCATCGCCACCGTCGGCAAGATCATCGTGCCGATCGCGGTGCAGCAGACCATCGACACCGGCCTCAAGGGCGGCACCCCTGACATGCCGTACATCTGGCGGGCCGTCGCCCTGTGCGCCGCCGCGGTGATCCTTACCGCCATCGCCGGATATGTCATGAACGTTCGCCTCTACAAGGCGACCGAGTCCTCACTGGCCACCCTGCGGGTCCGCGGCTTCCGCCACGTGCACGACCTGTCCGTGCTCACCCAGAACACCGAGCGCCGCGGCGCCCTGGTCTCCCGCGTCACCAACGACGTCGACCAGATCAGCACGTTCATGCAGTGGGGCGGGCTGATGATCATCGTGGCGTTCGGCCAGGTGCTCGTGGCCAGCGTGCTGATGTTCGTCTACTCCTGGCAGCTCACGCTGCTGGTCTGGGTCTGCTTCATCCCGCTGGTGATCGCGCTGCCGCGCTTCCAGCGCTGGCTGTCGCGCGCCTACACCACCGTCCGCGAGCGTACCGGCGACATGCTCGCCGCCGTCAGCGAGTCCGTCGTCGGCGCCACCGTCATCAGGGCGTACGCCTCCGAGCGGCGCACCGCCGACCGCATCGACACGGCCGTCGACGCCAACCGGGCCGCGCAGATCAAGGCGCAGACGATCGTCGGGTTCGTGTTCCCGCTGACCGAGATCGTGGCCGCCGTGGCCATCTCCGGGATCGTCCTGCTCGGGGTCCGGCTCGGGCTGTCGGGCGAGATCACGGCCGGGCGGCTGGTGGCGTTCCTGTTCCTCGTCACGCTGTTCGTCTCGCCCCTGCAGACCGCCACCGAGGTGCTGAACGAGGCCCAGAACGCGGTCGCCGGCTGGCGGCGCATCCTCGGCGTCCTCGACACCCCGCCGGACGTGGCCGACCCCGGCGACTCCGGCGTGGAACTGCCGCGCGGCCCGATCTCCGTCGCCTTCGAGGACGTGCACTTCCACTACCCCGGCGGCGTCCCCGTGCTGCGCGAGGTCACGCTGTCGATCCCGCCGCGCTCGCGCATCGCGATCGTGGGCGAGACCGGCTCCGGCAAGACCACGTTCGCCAAACTGCTCACCCGGCTCATGGACCCGGTCGCGGGCCGTGTCACCGTGGACGGCCACGACCTGCGCGACGTGCGCTTCTCCTCGCTGCGCGCGCGCATCGTGATGGTGCCGCAGGACGGCTTCCTGTTCGACGGCACCCTGGAGGAGAACGTCCGCTACGGCCGGCCCACCGCCACGCGCGAGGAGATCCTTCTGGCCATGACCGAGCTCGGCCTGGCCGACTGGCTGGAGGGCCTGCCCGCGGGCCTCGACACCCCGGTCGGCCAGCGCGGCGAGTCGCTCTCGGCGGGCGAACGCCAGCTCGTCGCGCTCGCCCGCGCCTACCTGGCCGACCCCGACCTGCTGCTGCTCGACGAGGCCACCTCGGCGGTCGACCCGGCGACGGAGGTACGGCTGGCGCGCGCGCTGGAAGGCGTCACCCGGGGACGGACGGCCATCTCGATCGCGCACCGGCTGTCGACGGCCGAGAACGCGAACGAGGTGCTCGTCTTCGACACGGGACGGCTGGTGCAGCGGGGATCGCACGCCGAACTGGTGACCGAGCCGGGCGTCTACGCCGACCTCCACGCCTCCTGGGTGTCGGCCGCGCACTCGTAGCTCAGTCTGCCTGCCTGGCGGCGAATCGTACGCTGGTGCCGCCAGGGCCGGAGGAGACCGTGACCTCGTCGCAGAGCAGGCTGGTCAGCCACAGCCCCCGCCCGCGCGACTCGTGCCCGGGTGGAGTGCACGAGGCGCCCACCCAGCCCGGCGGCAGGCCGGGCCCCTTGTCGGTCACCTCGCACCACAGCCGGTCGTCGTGCCGCCACAGCCGCAGCAGGCCGCTGCCTCCGCCGTGCAGCACGGCGTTCGTGGTGATCTCGTTGACCGCCAGCACGAAGTCCTCCAGCCGCTTGCCCGCCAGCCCCTCCTCGGCCGCGTGCTCGGAGACCAGCCTCCGCAGAGCCGTGATCCGCCCTTGTGCGAACCGCGTACAGAGCACCTGCCTATACATCGCCGGCCCGGCGGACGGTGACGACCTCGTCGGCCCTGATCAGCCGCAGCACGCGCGCGACCGTCCCGCGGCACACCACCACCGTGCGGTGGCCCGTCCTGGCCAGCGCCGTCACCGCCAGCAACTGGGCCGACCCGGCGTCGATGAAGTCGAGCCCGGTCGCGTCGATGACCACCTCGGCCGCCACCGCCTCCAACTGCGTCAGCACCGAGGCGAACGCCTGCCTGTTGGTGATGTCGACGTCACCCGACAGCCGCAACCCCGGCTGCGGGCACAGGTTGGCGAACCGCAGCAGCGCCTGCCCGGGCGCGATCGGATGGATGGCCGCCGCCCGGTTCGCGGCCTCGGCCGAGAACAGCCCGCGATCGTACTGGCACACGGCCGCCAGCCACCGCTCACCGAACAACGTGTTCGCCGCCGCCTCGAACCCCTCCAGCCCCACCGCGTCGTGCACCCCCCACGCCGCGTCGACCAGCGCGTAGACGCCGCGATGACCGTGCTCGCGGGCCTGCTCACCGGCCGCGACCAGCTCACCCAGCAGCCACCGGGAATCGGCGTCCCCGCAGGACTTGATCTCGACCTGCCCGGCCGCCTCGGCCGCCGCCAGCCCCGGCACGAGCGGCGCCAGCCACTCCCGCGTCCGCGCCGGTGTGTCGGTGTGGGTGATGATCACCACTTTGGTATGGCGGCGCAGCCCGTTCACCGTGAACGCCCTGGTCGCCGCCATCCGCTCCCGATCCCCGTGGAACGGCAGACAGACGTGATCTCCCAGGTCGGGATCGAGGACGGAACCCGCGACGTCCACCACGATCGTCCCTCCCCGCCATGCGTAGCAAAGGAAAATACTCCGCCCCGTGTCATCACGTAATGCGTTCTTCACAAAACCCTCGGTAACTTGTCGCGGGCCCGTGTACCTTTTCACGCGGGGGCCCGCTAGTGGCGGAGTCATGAGGAGCATGAGCGTGGATGTGCTGGAAATGACGCGACGCCTACATGGCGAGCTCGTGGTCGTCAGCCTCGCGGGCGAGGTGGACGCGGACAATGTGTCAAAGGTCCGCAAATGCTTTGATGAGGCGGTCGCGACCCACGGACCGCGTCTGGTCGTCGACCTGAGCAATGTGACCTTCATCGATACGACAGGCCTGGGGGTGCTGGTCCGCCAGCTGGCCACCCTGCGAGACTGCGACGGCACCATGGCGCTGGTGGCCACCGACGGACAGGTGCTGAGACGCCTGCGCCGGACCAACATCGCACCGCTGTTCCCGATCTACGAGACGTTGTCGCAGGCACTCGACTGACGACCGGCCGCTGGTCGATTCGGGGAGTGGCCACCGCGGCTGGTTGAATGACGACATGTCCCTTGACCCCAAGATCGCCGCGCGGCTCAAGCGCAACGGCGACGGGCTGGTGCCCGCGATCGTCCAGCAGTACGACTCCGGCGAAGTGCTGATGCTCGCCTGGATGGACGACGAGGCGCTGCATCGCACGCTCACCACGGGGCGGGCCACGTACTGGTCACGCAGCCGCGGGGCGTACTGGGTGAAGGGGGATACGTCGGGACACATCCAGCATGTCAAGGCGGTGTCGCTCGACTGCGACGGTGACACGGTGCTGCTGAAGGTGGATCAGGTGGGGGCGGCCTGCCACACGGGCGACCACACGTGCTTCGACGCCGACGCGCTCGAGGTGACGATCACACCATGACCGACACCGGACCTGAGCCGGACGCCGCGCCTCGATCGGGGGAGCAGGCTGTGTCCGAGCCTGACGCCGCTGTTCGGCGGGGGCGGCGGGAGCTGGCCGGGTGGCTGGTGGGGACGGCGCTCGGGTGTGTGCTGGTGCTGGTCGCCGCGGGGCGTGCCTGGGTGACGAACGTGCGGGGCGCCGGGACGGGTGTCGTGGCCGCGCCGACCGGGGGTGACCTCAGCCCGGTGCTGACGCCGCTGGCGCTGGCGGGGCTGGCCGGGGTGGTGGCCGTGCTGGCCACCAAGGGGATCGGCCGCCGGGTGATCGGCGTGCTGCTGGCCCTGTGCGGAGTGGGCGCCGGGCTCGGCGCGTGGCGGGCGGCCGGCGGGAGCGGCGTGCTGAGCTGGCTGCGTGAGCGGAACGTCATGCGGGTGACCGGCGCGATCGAGTGGGACGCGGTGGCGTTCTGGCCCGTGGTGTGTGCTCTCGGGGCGGTGCTGATGGTCGCGGGCGGCGTCGTGGCCGTCGTACGAGGTGGCGGATGGGCCGGCATGTCCGCCCGGTACACCCGGGAGCCGCCCCCGCCCACCGACGACCGCTCCATGTGGGACGCCCTGGACCGCGGCGACGACCCGACCTAGCGCGGGACCCGGCGGCACCGGGATCTGGCGTGGGTCGCGGTGAGCGGCCCGACCTAGCGGGCGTCGCGGCGGACCGCGTCGAGGTAGGCGCTGATCGCGTCCCGGTTTCTGGCCAGGCAGCGGATGCGCGCGTCCATCTGGTCGCGCTGCTGTTCGAGGCTCTCGATCAGTTCCGGCGTGGCGTCCGTGACGTGGATCGTGCACGGATTGTCGAGGCACGGGAGGATCTGCTTGATGATCCTCGTCGGAACGCCGGAGTCGAGCAGGCCGCGGATCTGCGTCACCCGGTCGACGAGCTCCTCCGGGTAGTCGCGGTAGCCGTTCGCCGCCCGGCTGGGGGTGAGCAGCCCCTGCTCCTCGTAGTAGCGCAGCAGCCGGGTAGGCACGTTCGTACGCTCGGCCAGCTTTCCGATTCTCACCGGAACGACTCCTCCCGACGCGGCTTTCCTTCACACTAGTGTGAAGGTTCGATCATGGCCGCATGACATCTCGGGAATTGACCGCGGCGCCTGCCGCCGCGGGGGCGTTCGCGGCGGCCGGGCGCGCGTCCGCCACGCTGGCCGTGCTGTCGGTGGCGCAGTTCCTCATCGCCCTCGACTACTCGATCATCTATATCGCCCTGCCCAGCATCGCCGTCGACCTGCGGCTCGAACCGGCGCTCGCCCAGTGGATCGTGAGCGCCTACGCCGTGCTCTTCGCCGGGTTCCTCGTGGTCGGGGGGCGCCTGGCGGATCGGGTGGGGGCCAAGCGGCTCTTCGTCGTCTCCATCGTGCTGTTCGGCGTCGCCAGTGCGGTGGGCGGGGCGGCGGGGGACGGGACGTTGCTGCTGGCCGCGCGGGGGGTGCAGGGGCTCGGGGCGGCGCTGCTGCAGCCGGCCGTGCTCGGGCTGATCGGGACGACGTTCCCGGCGGGGGCGTCGCGGGCCAGGGCGCTGGCGGTCTGGGGGTCGGTCGGCGCCTCGGGGCTGGCGGCGGGGGCGATACTCGGCGGGCTGCTGACGGCGGCGTCGTGGCGGCTCACGTTCGTCATCAACGTCCCGCTCACGCTGCTGTGCGCTCTGGGAGCGGCCGTCTGGATCGCCTCGGCCCGGCCTTCCACCGACGAGGGCGCGCCCGTGGGGACTGGGCGCGTTCCCGTGCTCGCCTCGGTGCTCGGCACCGGCACCGTGCTCACGTTGGTTCTCGGGCTGACGCTCGGCTCCTCCCAAGGGTGGGGGTCGCCGGCGACCCTCGTCTGCCTCGGTCTTGCGGTGGTGCTGTTCGTCGGGTTCGTGTGGAACGAGGGGGTCTCGCCCAACGTCCTCATCGAGCCTGTGCTGCGGCGTACGAGATCGCTGCGCGCCGGGGCGGCGGCGACCGCGCTCTACATGGCGAGTGTCGGGTCAGAGTTCTACCTGCTCACACTGCTTCTGCAGGAAATGAAGGGATATACGCCGGTACGAGCGGGGTTGGCGTTCCTGCCGCTGGCGCTGATGGTGACCGTCGGCAGCACGACGGCGGGACGCGCCGTGCGGAGGTTCGGGGCGGCGAACGTGCTCGTCGCCGGGTTCGCCGTCGCGACCGTGGGCCTGCTCTGGCTCTCCCTGGCGCTGCACGGGGACTCCTACGCCGCCGATCTGCTTCCCGGACTGCTTCTCAGCGGGTTCGGGCACGGGGTCATCTACACGTCCATGTTCATCATCGGGACCCACGACGTGCCGGCCGCCCATCAGGGCACGGCGGGGGCGCTGCTGACCACGTCCCAGTATCTCTCCGGTGCCGTCACCGTGGCCGTCCTGACGCTCGTGCTGGGCGGGTCGCCCGGCCATGGCGACTTCCGTACCGCCTTCCTGCTCACCACCGCGGCGGCGGCTCTCGGCGGCGTGCTGGCGGCGGCGCGCGGCCGATCGAGGGCCTCGGCCGATCCCGCTCTGTCGCGGGCTCATCACAAATAATCCACGGTCTGAACCGTTGCCGGACCGCCGGACGTTTTGTCAATAAGCTTCCTCTGCAACGGGTCAAGAGGGGACGAGGAGCCACCGGCATGAGCTACGGGGACGAGGGCAACAGCGGGGGCTACGGCGCGCAGCCGCCCGGCGGGGGCTACGGCCAGCAGCCCGGATACGGCCAGCAGCCTCCCAGCGGTTATGGTCAGCAACCGCCCAGCGGCTCCTACGGCTGGCAGAACGGTTACGGCCAGCAGCCGCCGACCGGGGGCGGTTACGGTGACTACGGCTACGGCCAGCAGTCCGGCGGCTACGGCTATGGCCAGCAGCCGCCGGGCGCCTACGGGCAACCCGGCTACGGCGCGTACGGGGCTCCGCCGAGGTCCACCAGCGGCCTGGCCATCACCTCGCTCGTCCTGGGCATCGTCGGCCTGCTGTTCTGCGGCCTGACCAGCATCCCGGGCGCCGTCGTCGGCCACATGGCGCTCAGCCGCATCAAGCGGACCGGCGAGGAAGGCCAGGGCATGGCCATGGGCGGCCTGATCACCTCGTACATCACGATCGTGCTCTGGGTGATCCTTTGGATCTTCTTCGGCGGCATGTGGCTCGCTTTGGTGGGGCTCTCGACCGCCGCCACGGCCGGGAGCTACTGACCGGCGGGACTTTCAGTCCGGTCACAAAATGTCCGCAACGTGGACGTTATTCCACGTCGTTAGCGGTTTGTCGCTAGGCTGCCGCGCGCAACTCGCCACAGAATGACCACATGAGGAGCAATTAGAATGAGCTACGGAAACCAGGGCGACGGCGGTTACGGCGCCCAGCCGCCCGGCGGCGGTTACGGTCAGCAGCCGCCGAGTGGCGGTGGCGGCTACGGTCAGCAGCCGCCCGCCGGCGGCGGCTATGGCCAGCAGCCGCCCAGCGGTGGTGGTGGTTACGGTCAGCAGCCTCCGAGTGGCGGTGGCGGTTACGGACAGCAGCCGCCCAGTGGCGGTGGCGGCTACGGTCAGCAGCCCCCGAGCGGTGGCGGCTACGGCGCCCAGCCTCCCGGCTACGGCCCGCCCCCCGGCGGCGGCTACGGGCAGCCCGGCGGCTACGGCGCGCCGCAGAACCCGCCGGACAACCACCTGGTCGCGGCCATCCTCACGACGCTGTTCTGCTGCCTCCCCTTCGGTATCGTGTCGATTGTCAAGTCGTCACAGGTGAACTCGAAGTGGCAGGCCGGTGACTACCAGGGCGCCGTGCAGTCCTCGGAAGAGGCCAAGACGTGGTGGAAGCGCGCGCTGATCTTCGGCGCGATCATCAACATCCTCATCGTCATCGGTTACATCCTGCTCTTCGTGATCGTCGCCGCGAACACCTCGACCTCCGGATACTGATGGGCATCGCGAACATCGAGTGGCGCGGCACCGACCGGCTCAGGTCCGTGCTCGCGCCGCTCGGCGTCGCCGCCGCGGCGGGGGCGGTGTTCGCGGTGGTCGGCACGATCAACCCCAACGAGCCCGGTCACTATCCGACCTGCCCGTTCCTGTGGGCCACCGGCCTGTACTGCCCGGGTTGCGGTACGTTGCGCACCATCCACGCGCTGGCCCACCTCGACCCGGTGGCCGCGCTCGGCCTCAACCCGCTCGCCATGGCGATGATCCCCTTCCTGCTGTTCTGGTGGGGGCGCTGGCTGGTCCGCGCCTGGCAGGGAAAGCCGCGGCGGACGACACTCGCGCATCCCGCTTGGCTTTGGGCGTTTCTCGGCATAGTGCTGGTGTACTGGGTGGTCCGAAACCTGCCATTCGGCGCGTTCCTCGCGCCGTAGTCGGGGGTCTGTGGTGAGGTGACCGGTGTGGGGCCGATACCATCGCAGGACAGGCCGGGAGCGGACGCGATGCGAACTCTCTGCCGCCCCCAACTGCCGACCGGAGGGACCCCAAGCGCGTGAGTGAGCGGACCGAAGGGCCGAGCGTCCTCGACGACATCCTCGACGGGGTGCGCGCCGACCTCGCCACCCGTCAGCAGGCCGTGTCGCTTGACGAGCTCAAGCAGCGGGCCGACCGGGCTGCCGCGCCCAAAGACGCGTTCGCCGCGCTCGGCGGCGACCGGATCTCGGTGATCGCCGAGGTGAAGCGCTCCAGCCCGTCCAAGGGCGCGCTGGCCGCGATCGCCGACCCGGCCGCGCTGGCCGCCGACTACGAGGCGGGCGGCGCCCACGTCATCAGCGTGCTGACCGAGCGGCGCAAGTTCGGCGGCAGCCTCGAGGACCTGGCCGCGGTCCGCGCCCGCGTCGACATCCCGATCCTGCGCAAGGACTTCATCCTCACCTCCTACCAGCTCTGGGAGGCCCGGGCCCACGGGGCCGACCTGGCGCTGCTGATGGTGGTCTGCCTGGAGCAGGAGGCCCTGGTGTCGCTGATCGAGCGGGCCGAGTCCATCGGGCTCACCCCGCTGGTCGAGGTGCACACCGAGGAGGAGCTGGAGCGGGCGGTCGCGGCGGGCGCCCGGATCATCGGGATCAACGCCCGCAATTTGAAAACACTTGAGGTCGACCGCGACGTGTTCGCCAAGCTGGCGCCGAAGGTCCCCGATAATGTGCTCAAGATCGCGGAGTCGGGTGTTCGAGGTCCGCATGACCTGCTCGCCTACGCGCGGGTCGGCGCCGACGCCGTCCTGGTGGGCGAGAGCCTGGTCACCGGCAAGGATCCACGCAAGGCCGTGGAGGCGCTGGTGACCGCCGGCGCCCACCCCGCGACGCGCCCCGACCACGGAGCAGAGGGATAGCAGTGGCAAACGACGGCACCATCCTCACCGCCGCCGACCTGGCGGGCAACGGCGCCTACGGCAACGACCCCGACGTGCACGGCAAGTTCGGCATCTTCGGCGGTCGCTACGTTCCCGAGGCGCTCATCCCGGCCCTCGACGAGGTTGCCGCGGTCTACGAGAAGGCCAAGAACGACGTCGCGTTCCTGCGCGAGTTCGATCACCTGCTGCGTACGTACGCGGGCCGGCCGACCACGCTGACCGAGGTGCCGCGCTTCGGCGAGCAGGCCGGCGGCGCGCGGATCATCCTCAAGCGCGAGGACCTCACGCACACCGGCGCCCACAAGATCAACAACGTGCTCGGCCAGGCGCTGCTGACCAAGCGGCTCGGCAAGAAGCGAGTGATCGCCGAGACCGGCGCGGGCCAGCACGGCGTGGCCACGGCCACGGCGGCGGCCCTGCTCGGCCTGGAGTGCGTCATCTACATGGGCGAGGTCGACTGCGAGCGCCAGGCGCTCAACGTGGCCAGGATGAAGCTGCTCGGCGCCACGGTGGTGCCGGTGAGCAACGGCTCCCAGACGCTCAAGGACGCCATCAACGAGGCGTTCCGCGACTGGGTCACCAACGTCGACACCACCCACTACCTGTTCGGCACCGTCGCCGGCCCGCACCCGTTCCCCGAGATCGTGCGCGACTTCGCGCGCATCATCGGCGTCGAGGCCCGCCGTCAGATGCTGGAGCTGACCGGCCGGCTGCCCGACGCGGTCTGCGCCTGCGTCGGCGGCGGCAGCAACGCGATCGGCATCTTCCACGCCTTCATCGGCGACGAGGGCGTCCAGTTGCACGGCTACGAGGCGGCCGGCCACGGCCTGGCGAGCGGCGAGCACGCGCTCACGCTCACCGCCGGCTCGGTCGGCGTGCTGCACGGCTCGCGCACCTACGTCCTGCAGGACGAGGAGGGCCAGACCATCGAGTCGCACTCGATCTCGGCCGGCCTCGACTACCCGGGCGTCGGGCCCGAGCACGCCTGGCTCAAGGACAGCGGGCGGGCGACCTACCACGGGGTCACCGACGACGAGGCGATGGCGGCGTTCTCGCTGCTGGCCAGGACCGAGGGCATCATTCCGGCCATCGAGTCCTCCCACGCCCTGGCGGGCGCGCTGGAGCTCGGCCGTGAGCTGGGGCCCGAGGCGACCATCCTGGTCAACCTCTCGGGGCGCGGCGACAAGGACATGGGCACGGCGATGAAGTACTTCAACCTCTGACGGCCCGGGGTTCGCGCCGCACCGGCTCTGGAAGATGCCCGAGCACAGCGGCCGATGGCACCATGGCAAGGACGGCGGCGATGCGGCCCTCGACCACTGAGAACGGACGATCATGACTACTCTTCAGACGGTTTTCGCCACGGCGAAGGCGGCGAACCGGGCCGCGCTCGTCGGCTACCTGCCCGCGGGCTTCCCGTCCAAGGAGGGCGCCGTCGCCGCGGCCGCCGCCCTGGTCGAGGCCGGCTGCGACGTGATCGAGATCGGTCTGCCCTACTCCGACCCGCTCATGGACGGGCCGACCATCCAGGACGCCGTGCACCGGTCGCTGCTCAACGGCACCCGGATCGCCGACGTCATGCGGACGGTCGAGGGGGTCGCCGCCACCGGCGCGGCCACGCTGGTCATGACCTACTGGAACCCGATCGACCGCTACGGCGCCGAGCGGTTCGCGCGTGACCTGGCCAACGCGGGCGGCGTCGGCACGATCACGCCCGACCTGACGCCGGAGGAGTCGGAGCCGTGGCGGGCGGCCTCGGCCGCGGCGGGCATCGACACCGTGTTCCTGGTGGCGCCCAGCTCCACCGAGGCGCGCATCAAGGCCGTCGTCGACTGTTGCACCGGGTTCGTCTACGCGGCCTCCCTGATGGGCGTCACGGGCGCCAGGGAGACCGTCAACGTGGCGGCCGAGGATCTGGTCAAGCGCACCCGCGCGCACACCGCGCTGCCGGTCTGCGTGGGCCTGGGCGTCGGCACCGGCAAGCAGGCGGCCGAGGTGGCCGGCTACGCCGACGGCGTCATCGTGGGGTCGGCGTTCATCCGCCGGATGCTCGACGCTCCCGACGAGGCCGCGGGTCGCGAGTCGATCGCCGTGCTGGCCCGCGAGATGGCCGAAGGCGTCCGCTCCCGCGCCTAACCGGTTCTGTCAAATCCCGCGACTCGCAACCGGACAAGTGTCAGTATTTCTGGCGTCGGTCCATAGCGCGTGTCGCGGCGGCGGGTGTGGGGGTCGGGGCCACACCCAGTGCGACGCATACCTTTGAAAGGACATATATGCGTCGACGTCCGGTTATCTTGGTGGCCGCCCTCGCCTTATCGGCCGTCGCTCTGGCCGCTCCCGCACAAGCCATCCGCATCCAGGCGACTCCCGCACAAAGCGACGCGGCCGGCCTGACGCCCGAGCCCACGCCCACCTACGAGCTGCCCTCGCCGGACCTGTCGCCCACCGGCCCCACGCCTCCGCCCCCCACGCAGCAGAACCTGGCCCCCGAGCCCACCACCGTGGCCGAGCCCGTCACGATCTCCTCCGGGCAACTGGCCGTCGAGCTCGACCCGGCCTTCCCGAGGATCCTGCGCTACACCGACAAGGCGAGCGGCGCCGTGCTCGACGGCAGCACCGCGCTGCCCGGCGTGGTGCTGAACGGCACGCCGTACCAGGCCACGGTCGCCCTGCGCGGCACCGACGGAGCTTCGGCCCGCTACCGGCTGACCGTCGAGGCGGGCGTCACGCTGGACGCCAGCATCCGGGTCAAGGGCCGGGTGACGACCTTCGCGATCGACGCGGTCACCGACACCGAGGCGTTCCGGGTCAACACGATCGACCTGCCGGGTCACGACCTGGTGTCGGTGTCGAGCGACCAGCCGGGCGCCGCGACCGCGTTCACCAGGCTCGACCCCAACTCCACCCGTACGGCCGACGTCTTCGCCGCCGTCACCCCGCGGACCGCGCCCGACGCCGCCCCGATCGGCGCCTCGTACGCCATCGTCAACACCGGCTCGCTGGCCGCCGCCGTCGAGTCGAACTCCACCTACGACCGCCCCTCCGGCATCACCGACAAGGACGCGGCCCGCTTCTGGCACCAGGCCAGGCAGGAGGACGGCGGCCGGGTCAGGGTGGGCGTGTGGAGCGGCCAGTGGACCTACCGGGGCACCGGCGCGCCCTTCACCGAAGACCTGCCGTGGGCCAAGGTCGTGGTCAGCCCCGACGCCAACGGTGACGGCGCCCTCGACTGGCAGGACGGGGCGGTCGCGTTCAGGAGCATCGGCGTCAAGGCGCCCGGCGCGGACCGGACCAAGGACCGGGTGATCGCGCACATCCCGTTCAACTTCTCCAGCCAGGCCACCCACCCGTTCCTGCGCACGCTCGACGACGTCAAGCGGATCTCGCTGGCCACCGACGGCCTGGGCCAGCTCGCCCTGCTCAAGGGCTACCAGTCGGAGGGCCACGACTCGGCCCACCCCGACTACGGCGGCAACTACAACAAGCGCGCCGGCGGTCTGGCCGACCTCAACACCCTGCTGAAGACCGGAAAGGAGTGGAACGCCACCTTCGGCGTGCACGTCAACGCCACCGAGTCCTACCCCGAGGCCAAGAACTTCAGCGAGCAGCTCGTCAACAAGGACACCAAGGGCTGGAACTGGCTCGACCAGTCGTACCTGATCGACCAGCGCGGCGACCTGACCAGGGGCACCCTCGCCAAGCGGTTCCAGCAGCTCCGCGCCGAGACCGACAGGAACCTGGCCGTCCTGTACGTGGACGTGTACCGCCCGCACGGCTGGGTCGCCGACCGCCTGCTCACCGAGCTGCGCGGGCAGGGCTGGCAGGTGGCCACCGAATGGGCCGACAAGCTGGAGCGCTCGTCGCTCTGGTCACACTGGGCCAACGACCTCAACTACGGCGGAGCCACCAACAAGGGGCTGAACTCGCAGATCATCCGGTTCATCCGCAACGGTGAGAAGGACGTCTGGAACGCCCACCCGATCCTCGGGAACGCCCGCATCGTGGAGTTCGAGGGCTGGACCGCGGAGAACGACTTCACCGCCTTCTACCGCAACATCTGGGAGCACAACCTGCCGGCCAAGTACCTGCAGCACTACCAGATCACCGACTGGAACACCGACGAGATCGTCTTCACCGGCGGCGTGCGCGGCAGGCTGGTGGACGGCAGGCGCCAGTTGTTCGCGGGCGGTCACAAGGTGCTCGACGGCGGCACGTACCTGCTGCCGTGGGAGGGCAGGTACTACCACTACAACCCGGCCGGAGGCACCACCACCTGGGACGCCACCCGGCCGCTGACCGTCTACAAGCTCACCGACCAGGGGCGGGTGCGGGTGGGCGTCGCCACTCCGGCCGACGGCAAGATCACTCTGCGGGCGGAGGCGGGAGTGCCGTACGTGCTCTACCCCGGCAAGGCGCCCGCCCGGTCCGCGCCCCGGTGGGGCGAGGGGAGCGGCGTCCGCGATCCCGGCTTCAACGGCGACGGACTGCGCGACTGGCAGGTCACCGGTCCGGTGAGCATCCAGCGGAACGAGCGCGGCCAGCGCATGGCCCTGCTCGGCGGTGGGCCGCAGGCCCGGCTGGAGCAGCGGCTGACCGGCCTCCAGCCGGGACGCGCCTACACCGCCTCGGCCTTCGTCGAGGTCGAACCCGGGCAAGCCAGGCAGACCACCCTGGAGGCCGGTGGGCAGAAGGGGACGATCCAGCGCTCGACGGCGAAGAACTACATCGCCTCGGACGAGAAGCACGACACCTACTTCCAGCGGGTCAAGGTCGCCTTCACCGCGCCGCGCGACTCCGTCACGCTGCGGATCACCGCCGCCGCCGGGGAGGCGAAGGTCCGGGTGGACGACGTACGGCTCATCAGGAGCGACCCGGCCGGCGACACCGAGACGTTCGAGTCCGCCGAGCCGGGGTGGGGCCCGTTCGTCAAGGGTGACGCCGGTGGCGCGTTCGACGCCCGTACGCACCTGGCGGAGCGGCACGAGCCGTACACGCAGGCGGGCTGGAACGGCAAGACCGTCGACGACGTGATCAGCGGCGACTGGTCGCTCAAGGCGCACGAGGAGCGGCAGGGGCTGGTCTACCGGACGGTGCCGCAGACCGTCCGCTTCGAGCCGGGACACGCCTACGAGGTGTCGTTCGGCTACCAGAGCGCCCTGGCCGGCGCCTATGTCTGGGTGACCGGCTACGACAAGGGCAGCTCCAGCGTCGAGACCCGGCGGACACCGGTGCCCGAGCGGCGGACCACGGGCAGGTTCGCCGAGCGGGTCGTCGCGGGCTGCGGCGAGGTCTGGGTCGGGCTCCGGTCGCTGCTGGCCGAGCAGGCCGGGGCCGACTTCGTCCTCGACGACTTCGCCGTCAAGGACCTCGGGGCCGATCCCGAGGCCCAGGCGTGCGGGTCGCTGGACGTGGTGCCCGCCTCACCCGCGTTCGAGCAGGGGGCGGCCTCCGACGTCACCACCACGTTCGTCAACCTGGAGGACGTGGCGGCCCAGGACGTCAAGGTGACGCTGGCCGTACCTCAGGGATGGGACGTCGCCGGGGCCGGCACCGGCACCGTGGAGCCCGGCGGCAAGCTGGTGACCACCTGGAAGGTGACGCCGCCCGCGGACGCGCCCTACGACACCTACGAACTGAAGGCCAGTGCCGTCTACACGGCGGCGGGGGCCGCCAAGTCGCTCGAGGCGGTGGCGACGGTGCGGACGCTGCCGCCGCCGCCCGCCGCCGACGCCTGGGCGAGCGACCTGGAGTGGGTCAGCGCCGCCAACGGCTGGGGGCCGGTCGAACGCGACCGCTCCAACGGCGACCTCGGCGCGGCCGACGGCACGCCGATCGTGATCGGCGGGCAGACGTTCGCCAAGGGGCTGGGCACGCACGCGCCCGCCGACGTCCGTTACTACCTCGGCGGCCGGTGTACGGCCTTCACCGCCTCCGTCGGCGTGGACGACGTCCAGGCCACCAGGGGCTCCGTGGAGTACAGCGTGGTCGCCGACGGGGTGGTCAAGGCACACAGCCCGGTGCTGCGCGCCGCCGACCCGGCCTACGAACTGACCGCCGACCTCACCGGCGCCCGCTACGTGGACCTCGTGGTGGGCGACGGTGGCGACGGCAACGGTAATGACCATGCGGACTGGGCAGCCGCCAGGCTGAGCTGCGGGTAACGTCGGTTTAGTGAGCATCGCGTACGGCTGGAGTACGCGAAAACTGTCTTAGCCGAGTCTTATCCCGGGCGTGGTCAGATGAGTTCCCGGTACTGTGCGCTTTCCAGCGCAGAGGAAGAGGAGCACTAGCCGTGGTCGCGTCGCAACCGTCACGTAACGTCCGCACAGCGGTACCCTGGGTGACGACCGTCGCCCGGCTGGTCCTGGGCGGGGTGCTGATCGCGGCCGGTTGGCTGAAGATCGGCAATCCGTCCGACTCCGTCGTGGCGGTCAAGGCTTACCAGTTGCTGCCCGACTCGCTCGCCACGACCGTGGGCTACGGCCTGCCGATCCTGGAGATCGTGGTCGGGGTGCTGCTGGTCGTCGGCCTGATGACCAGGGTGGCCGGGGTGATCGGCGCGCTGCTCATGTTCGCCTTCGTCTTCGGCATCGCCTGGGCGTGGGCGCACGGCCTGCGGATCGACTGCGGCTGCTTCGGCGGCGGCGGCCAACTGGGGGCGGGGCAGCAGCCGGCTTACCTGCTCGACATCCTGCGCGACTTCGGTCTTGTGGTGCTCGGCGCCTGGACCGTGCGCTTCGCGCCGGGGCACTTCGCGCTCGACTCGGCGCTCGGGCTGGCGGGTGGCGAGCGCGTTTACCGACAAGACGATCACGGACCAGGCGTTCACGGTCAAGAGGAGATGGGCTGAGGATGGGCAAGGGGGAGCGCGTGATGAGCAAGGGGGAGCGCGCGAAGTCCGCGCGGGAGAAGATCAGAGCGCAGCAGGCCGCCGAGCGCGCGCGGGAGCAGCGCAAACGAGTCGTCACCTACATGACCGTGGGCGTGGTCGCGGTGGCGGCGGTCGGTCTCGGCGCCTGGTACGCCGCCAGCAAGTCGCAGGCGGAGCAGGCCGGCGACACGGCGCCGACCACGGTGCAGTCCGACGGCTCGGTCGTCATGGCCAAGAGCGGGGTCGCCAAGCCGGTGATCGACATCTACGAGGACTTCCAGTGCCCGGCCTGCAAGCAGATGGAGGAGGTGAGCGGTAGCACGTTCCGGAACCTCGCGGCCGAGGGCCTGGCCAAGGTCGTCTACCACCCCATCACCATCTTCAGCACCGAGCCGACGAAGTCCAACTCCGTGCGCGCCGGCGCCGCGGCCCGCTGCATGACCGACGGCAAGCAGTGGCTCGCCTTCCACGACCTGCTCTACAAGAACCAGCCCAGCGAGACGGTCGAGGGCTTCAAGGCCGACCAGTTGGTGACCTGGGCCAAGGCGGCCGGAGCCACGGCGCCGGGCATCGACACCTGCATCACCAGCCAGAAGAATGCCCAGGCCCAGCTCGACTACAGCGCCAAGGTCAACAAGGAGCAGAAGCTCCAGGGCACGCCGACCGTCAAGCTGAACGGCACGGCCATGGACAACAACGTCGTCTTCACGCCAAAGGATCTTCGCGATGCGGTCACGAAGGCGGCCAAGTAGTCCCGCTTCCGCTACCCTCACCTGACATGCCCCTTGCCTCGATTCCCAGCCCTTCCCAAGGGGTCTGGTATCTCGGATTCGTGCCGATCCGGGCCTACGCCCTGTGCATCGTGCTCGGTGTCATCTTCGCCGTCTGGCTGAGCGAGCGCCGCTGGCGCGCTCGCGGTGGCCAGAAGGGCACGATCATCGACATCTCGGTGCCGGCGGTGATCTTCGGGCTCATCGGCGGACGCCTCTACCACGTCATCACCGACTGGCAGACCTACTTCGGCGACCGCGCGATCAAGCCGGCCTACAAGGCCCTGTTCATCTGGGAAGGCGGGCTGGGCATCTGGGGCGCGATCGCGCTCGGCGGCGTCGGCGTCTGGCTCGCCTGCCGCAAGCGGGGCCTGTCCCTCAGCGCGGTGGCCGACACAGTGGCGCCCGGCATCGCCTTCGCGCAGGCGATCGGGCGCTGGGGCAACTGGTTCAACCAGGAGCTGTACGGCGGGCCGACCACGCTGCCGTGGGGGCTGGAGATCGACCAGATGCACGGGGGCGAGCCGGGGGTGCTCTACCACCCGACGTTCCTGTATGAGTCGATCTGGGATCTTCTGCTGGGCTTCGCCCTGCTCTGGGCGGGCAAGCGGTTCGCGCTGCACCATGGGCGGTTGTTCGCCCTCTATGTGGCCGGCTACACGCTAGGGCGGTTCTGGATCGAAGGGCTGCGGATCGACCCGGTCGGCGGGGTGGACCACGCGGTGACGTTCCTGAGCCTGCGGCTCAACCAGTGGACCTCGATCGTGGTGTTCATCGGAGCGCTGATCTACTTCTGGGCGACCAGGAACAAGGACAACGAGGAGTTCATCCTCCCGGCCGTCGAACGCGAGGCCGGCGGCGATCCGGCCGGCCCGGATCCGGCCCACGGGGCCGACCAGGCCGACTCGGACGACGGCGCCACCGCCGCTTCGGTGGCAGGGGATACGGACGACACCCCTGACCCTGAGGTCGTACGGTCGGAAGCCGCGTCCGTACCGGAAGACCCCGCGTCCGTACCGGAGGACCCCGCGGACGCTTCTTCGGAGCCTGAGGTCGTACAGGAGGCCCCCGCGGACGCTTCGGAGCCTGAGGTCGTGCGCGCCGAATCTCCGGAGGTTCGCGCGGACGAGGAGTCCGTAAGCGACGACGAAGCGGTCGCGGCGCAGAAGGAGACCCCCGAAGCCGTTCAACAGGAGAAGAACTCGCGATGAGCGAGGGCGCGGAGCAGCACCACCGGCACCGTGACGTCACCGGCGGCTGGCTGCGGCCGTCGGTGTTCGGGGCGATGGACGGACTGGTGTCCAACTTCGCGCTCATCGCCGGTGTCGCGGGCGGCACCGCCGACACCAAGATCATCTCCCTGGCGGGCATCGCGGGGCTGGCGGCCGGCGCCTTCTCGATGGCCGGCGGCGAGTACGTCTCGGTGGCCAGCCAGCGCGAGCTGGCCCTGGCCGAGATCGCCGTCGAGCGCGGCGAGCTCGAACGCCACCCCGAGGCCGAGCAGGAAGAGCTCGCCCAGGTCTTCGTCAACAGGGGCGTGACGCCGGAGCTGGCCGCCGAGGTGGCCCGGCAGATCTCCGCGAACCCCGCCCAGGCCCTGGAGATCCACGCCCAGAGCGAGCTCGGCGTCGACCCGCACGACCTGCCCTCGCCCAAGGTGGCGGCTGGTTCGTCGTTCCTGTCCTTCGGCGTGGGCGCGTTCCTGCCGCTGGTGCCGTACCTGCTCGGCGTGACGAGCCTGTGGGTGTCGGCGATCGTCTCGTGCCTGGCGCTGTTCGGGGCGGGCGCGCTGGTCTCCAGGGTGACCGCGCGTTCCTGGCTGTACTCCGGGCTGCGGCAGCTCATCGTCGGCGTGGTGGCCGCCGGGCTCACGTTCGGGCTCGGCAACCTGATCGGGGCTGTTGGTCTGTGACGGCTCCCCGAACGGCGACCCGCAAGCGCCGGCGCCCCCCACGCTCCGACTGGGAATTCCCCCTGCTCACCCACTTGGGACTCCAGCCCAAGCAGCAGAAGCTCATCGTGATCATCTCGTCGGTGCTGGGCGTGCTGGCCGGGGCGTTCGCGCTGGTCGCCGTCGTGGCTTCGCTGGGCGAGTACACACCCGAGCAGCGGGAAGGCTCCGCCATCCTGCAGGGCGACTCGGCACTGCCGGAGGTCTACCACAGCTGGGCCTCGCCCAAGCTGTTCCAGCCGATCGCCGACCGGGCCAAGGACCGTGCGCCGCTCACCGAGAAGGAGGTGTTCGGGCAGAAGACGCTCACCGGGGAGAAGAAGCTCACGCTCAAGCTCGCCGGCAGCAAGCTCGACGCCAACTGCTCGGCCGCCGTATGGGGCGAGAAACTCCTCGAACTGGTCACCGACGGCGAGTGCGTACAGGCGGCCCGCGGTGTCTACACCAGCGCCGACGGCCGCTACATCGGCCAGTACACCCTGCTCAACCTGCGCGACGGCCAGGCCGCCGGCGAGCTGGTCGAGTCGCTCAAGACCCTCTACCGGGGTGGCTGGGCGCGCCCGCTCGGCACCGGCAAGACCGCCTTCCCGCCGGGAGGCTATACCGAGGGCGGCGGCTACGCCCTGGGCCACTACGTCGGGCTGGTCTGGATCGGCCGGGCCGACGGCCTCGACCCGACGACGAAGGACGACTTCGTCTCGTTGTCGCTGACGCTCAGGGGGGCCGAGAAGGCCGTCTACCGCCGGGTCGTCTCGATCACCGGGCCGGCGTCCTGATGCGGGCCCGCGTCGCGATCCCGCTGGGCGCCGCCGTGCTGGCGGTGCTCGCCGTGGGGGGCTGGCTGTTGTTCCTGCGACCCCAGCCCCGGCCGGCCACCTTCCGCGGCGAGCCGACCTCGGCGCTCTACTCGGTCATCGACTCCCGGCAGCGCGACGCGGCTCCGCTGACCGTGGGCGAGGTGTTCACGCCCGCCACGGAGACGCTCGGCCCGCTGCGCCGCGAGTCGGCTGAGCAGCTCGCCGACTGCGAAGACGCGCTCTGGGGCGCCTCGGCGGCGAATTGCACGCAGGCGCTGCGGGCCACGTACACGGGTGACTCGGGGGCGGGGCAGTTCGTCATCTTCAACCTCACCGACGGGCGGGCGGCGAACGCGCTGGTGAAGGCGCTCTCCAAGGACGGCTTCGTCCGGCAGGCGGTCCCGTTCGACGCCGAGCACAGCCGCGCGCAGGCCAGGGCGCTCGGCCACTACGTCACGGTCGCCTGGGCGGGACCGGTGCGGCCCGGGGAGACGGGGGACCTGGTGTCGCAGCTCCTCGCCCTCGACGGGCTCGGTCACATCATCCAGAAACGCGTGGTCGCGGCGACCTGACGCGTGGGTGCGGGCCGGGGTCAGGTGGTCTTGGACAGGGCCGTGACCGTGGCGGAGACCGTGGTGGGCAGGTCGGCGAGGCGGTGCAGGGGGGTCTCCAGCGGGGTGACGCCCTCGGCCCAGGGCGCCGCCTGGCGGATGAGGGAGCGGGCGTCGTTCTTGGTGAGCGTGGTGCCCTGGGAACGGGCCACCGCGATGAGCCCCTCGCGCCAGGTGTTGGCCAGCTTGCCGTGCCCGTTGTCGAGGATCCGCCGCAGCACCGCGGCCTCGTCACCGATCGGCTGTGGGAGTCGTACCGCGTCCAGGATGCCGCCGTCGGACGTCAGCTCGTAGACGGGCCTCAGGGCGTCCGGGAGGGAAGGCGGGGCGGACAGCAGGACCCGCACCCGGGCAGCGCGCGTTGCCAGCAGGACGCGGGGGAGCGCAGCCTCCAGACCGGCGGGCAGCGCGATCGCGACCCGCTCCACCGCGGCGGCGTAGGGCTTGGCCAGCCAGGTGGACAACTTCACCCGCGGCTGCGGCAGCTCCTTCGGCCAGTCGCCCACCAGCAGGTCGGCCTCGAACGCCGCGCCAGGTCCACCGTCGGCCGCCGGGGAGCCGGTGGACTCGATCGACTGGGGGCCCTGGGTGTAGATGGCGGTGGTGAGACGGTCGAGGCGGGCGGTGACGGCGGGGCGGGTCTTGGTGGTGGGACGCAGGACGTAGAGGTCGGCGGCGGAGCCGATGGCTTCCGCCCCAAAATAACGGTTGAAATCTGGGTAAATAGCTTCATACGTGAGGTTGAGCGCGGAGAGGGAGTCCTGGACCTTCAGGGCGAGCATCGGGGTGCGCTCGCTCGCCCCGTACGCCAGCAGGACCCGCCCGTCGTCCTTCAGCCCCTCGACCGCGCGCGCCACGAAGAGCCCGACCCCCTCCGGTGTGTACGGCGGGTCGGTGAGGGCCAGGTCGTGGCCGCGGGCCGACGGTGGCAGCGACACCCGCAGATCGGCCCAGAGGGTGTGTACGCCCAGGTCCTGGGCGTCGAGGTAGGCCAGGATGCGCTCGTCCACGTCGACCACCGTGACGTCGGTCTCGGGGTGGACCAGCTTGACGGCGAGCGAGGTGAGGTCGTGGTCGCCCACGCAGAGCAGCTTCGCGCCCCGCAGCCAGAAGCGGGCGCCGAGCAGCAACGCCCTGCGCAGCACGGTCTCCGGGGTGGCGGCCACGTGGTCCAGCGCGTGGCGGGCGCGGGGCGCCTCGTCGATGAGGCGGCGCAGCCGCTCGAGCACCGCCGCGTAGTGGGGGAGCAGGTGGGCCACCGGATCCGCCGGCGGCGGGGCCATGGCCAGCAGGTCCTGGAAGTCGGGCGTGTGCGCGAGCGGCACCCGGAACCTGTCGCCAGAGCGCTCCACCAAGACCTCGCGCAGCAGCGCCTCGATCGTCCGCCGGGACGTGGCCGTCTCCCTGACCAGGTCGGACAGGGTCCACCACTGCCCGTCGCAGAGGAGGGTCAGGGCGTGCCGCAGCCGCCTGCCGTCGACTCCGGCCTCGTCGAGCAGGCGTTCCACCCCGTCACGGTCCATGGTCCAACCCTATCGAGGGAATTCCGGGCCACCGGTCCGGTGTTTGGGACATAGCAGTCCGGATGTCGGGATTGTCGCCAATGTTCGCAATGCAGACCAGGCGGGAACTATTCCGGCAGGGTGTTGTAACCTCTACGCACACGCAGCAGGGCCAACGTCGTCCCCGCCTGTAGAGCAGTTCTTGACAGACGATGACGACGGGAGGGATTCAATGCCTGCTGCCCACCTCGGGTTCCCCGAGCCCCAGGGCCTCTACCACCCCGCCAACGAGCATGATGCCTGCGGTGTCGCCATGGTGGCCGACGTCGCCGGCCGCCGCGGGCACGGGATCGTGGTGAAGGCGCTGACGGCGCTGTGCAATCTAGATCACCGGGGGGCCAAGGGTAGCGAGCCTGACACAGGCGACGGAGCCGGGATCTTGACCCAGATCCCGGACACCTTCTTTCGCACGAACGTTAGCTTCGCGCTGCCCGAGGCCGGCCACTACGCGGTCGGCATGGCCTTCCTGCCGTTCGACGGCGAGGCGCGCGACATCGCCTTCCGCATGATCGAGGAGATCGCCGCCGAGGAAGGCCTGAACGTGCTGGGCTGGCGCGAGGTGCCGGTCGACCGTGCGCTGCCCGGGCCGAGCGCCAGGGCCGTCATGCCGCACTTCACGCAGCTGTTCGTGGCGGGCCCCAACGGTGAGTCGGGGCTGGAGCTGGACCGGCTGGCGTACTGCCTGCGCAAGCGGGCCGAGCACGAGGTGGACGTCTACTTCCCCTCGCTGAGCGCCCGGACGATCGTGTACAAGGGCATGCTCACCCCCGACCAGGTCGAGCCGTTCTTCCCCGACCTGTCGGACGAGCGTTACGAGACCGCGATCGCGCTGGTGCACTCGCGCTTCTCCACCAACACCTTCCCGAGCTGGCCGCTGGCCCACCCGTACCGTTACATCGCCCACAACGGCGAGATCAACACGGTCAAGGGCAACCGCAACTGGATGCGGGCCCGCGAGGCGATGCTCGAATCCGCCCAGATCCCGGGCGACATGTCGCGACTTTTCCCGATCTGCGATCCAGACGGCAGCGACACCGCATCCTTCGACGAGGCCCTGGAGCTGCTGCACATCGGCGGCCGGAGCCTGCCCCACGCCGTGCTGATGATGATCCCCGAGGCGTGGGAGAACCACACCGAGATGGACCCCGCGCGGCGGGCCTTCTACGAGTTCCACTCCTCGATGATGGAGGCGTGGGACGGCCCCGCGTCGATCACCTTCACCGACGGCACGCTGGCCGGCGCGGTGCTCGACCGCAACGGACTGCGCCCGGGCCGCTTCTGGGTGACCGCCGACGGCCTGGTCGTGCTGGCCTCCGAGGCGGGCGTGCTCGACTTCAAGCCCGAGGACGTCGTGCGCAAGGGCCGCCTGCAGCCCGGCCGGATGTTCCTCATCGACACCGCCCGCGGCAAGATCATCGAGGACGACGAGATCAAGGCCGAGCTCGCGGCCGCCCTGCCGTACGAGGACTGGCTGCACGCCGGCCTGGTCCGCTTCGAGGAGCTGCCGGCGCGGCAGCGGGAGATCCCCACGCACGAGGCGCTCGTCAAGCGGCAGCAGACCTTCGGCTACACCGAGGAAGAGCTGCGCATCATCCTGTCGCCGATGGCCAGGGTCGGCGCCGAGCCGATCGGCTCCATGGGCACCGACACGCCCGTCGCGGTGCTCAGCGAGAAGCCCAGGCTGCTGTTCGACTACTTCACGCAGCTGTTCGCGCAGGTCACGAACCCGCCGCTGGACGCCATCCGTGAGGAACTGGTGACCTCGCTGGCCAGCGTGCTCGGGCCTGAGGGCAACCTGCTCGACCCCGGGCCCACATCGTGCCGTCAGCTCGTCCTGCCGTACCCGGTGATCGACAACGACGAGATCGCCAAGATCATCCACATCAACGACGAGCATGACCTGCCCGGCTTCCACCCGCACGTGATCTCCGGCCTGTACGAGGTGTCGGGCGGCGGCGCGGCGCTGCTGCACCGGCTGGAGGAGATCCGCGCCGAGGCGTCGGAGGCGATCGCCAACGGCGCCCGCATCATCGTGCTGTCGGACCGCGGCTCGTCCGACACGCTGGCGCCGATCCCGTCGCTGCTGCTGACGGGAGCGGTCCACCACCACCTGATCCAGGAGAAGACCCGCACCAAGATCGGTCTCGTGGTCGAGACCGGCGAGGCGCGCGAGTGCCACCACATGGCGCTGCTCATCGGCTACGGCGCGGGCGCGGTCAACCCGTACCTGGCCATCGAGACCGTCGAGGACCTGGTCGACACCGGGGCGCTCAAGGTCGACAAGCACAAGGCCGTACGGAACCTCATCAAGGCCTACGGCAAGGGCGTCATCAAGGTGATGTCCAAGATGGGCGTCTCCACCGTGGCCTCCTACACCGGTGCGCAGATCTTCGAGGCGCTCGGCCTGAGCCAGGAGGTCGTCGACGCCTGCTTCACCGGCACCACCTCGCGGCTCGGCGGCGTCGGCTTCGACGTGCTGGCCGAAGAGGCCGCCCGGCGGCACGCGCACGCCTACCCGAGGGTGCCGAACGCGCACCGCGGGCTCCAGATCGGCGGCGAGTACCAGTGGCGGCGCGAGGGCGAGCCGCACCTGTTCAACCCCGAGACGGTCTTCAAGCTGCAGCATGCCACCCGCACGCGCCGCTATGAGATCTTCAAGGAGTACACGGGCCTGGTGGACTCGCAGGCCGAGCGGCTGATGACGCTGCGCGGGCTGTTCAGGCTGAAGGAAGGGCGGACCCCGGTCCCGATCGACGAGGTCGAGCCGGTCTCCGAGATCGTCAAGCGGTTCTCCACCGGCGCCATGTCGTACGGCTCGATCTCGATGGAGGCGCACGAGACGCTCGCCATCGCGATGAACCGGCTGGGCGGCAAGTCCAACACCGGCGAGGGCGGCGAGGACCCGGAGCGCCTGCACGACGCGACGCGGCGCAGCGCCATCAAGCAGGTGGCGTCGGGCCGGTTCGGCGTGACGAGCGAATACCTGGTCAACGCCGCGGACCTGCAGATCAAGATGGCCCAGGGCGCCAAGCCCGGTGAGGGCGGCCAGCTGCCCGGCCACAAGGTCTACCCGTGGATCGCCAAGACCCGGCACTCCACGCCGGGCGTCGGCCTCATCTCGCCGCCGCCGCACCACGACATCTACTCGATCGAGGACCTGGCCCAGCTCATCCACGACCTGAAGAACTCCAACCCCGACTCGCGCGTGCACGTCAAGCTCGTGGCCGAGGTCGGAGTCGGCACGGTCGCGGCGGGCGTGTCCAAGGCGCACGCCGACGTGGTGCTCATCTCCGGGCACGACGGCGGCACCGGCGCCTCGCCGCTCACGTCGCTGAAGCACGCGGGCGCGCCGTGGGAGCTCGGCCTGGCGGAGACGCAGCAGACGCTGCTGCTCAACGGGCTGCGCGACCGCATCGTGGTGCAGGTGGACGGCCAGCTCAAGACCGGCCGCGACGTGGTCATCGCGGCGCTGCTCGGCGCGGAGGAGTACGGCTTCGCCACCGCTCCGCTGGTCGTGTCCGGCTGCGTGATGATGCGGGTCTGCCACCTCGACACCTGCCCGGTGGGAGTCGCCACGCAGAACCCCGAGCTGCGCAAGCGCTTCACCGGCAAGCCCGAGTTCGTGGTGAACTTCTTCGAGTTCATCGCCGAGGAGATCCGCGAATACCTCGCCGAGCTGGGCTTCCGTTCGCTGGAAGAGGCGATCGGGCATGTCGAGCTGCTCGACGTGTCGGCCGCCGAGGAGCACTGGAAGGCCAACGGCCTCGACCTGTCGCCGATCCTGCATCAGCCGGAGCTGCCCGCGGGCACCCCGCTGCGCCGCACGGTAGAGCAGGACCACGGGCTGCAGCACGCGCTCGACAACACGCTGATCCAGCTCGCCGAAGGCGCCCTGAACAACGGCACCCCGGTCACGCTGGAACTGCCGATCCGCAACGTGAACAGGACCGTCGGCACCATGCTCGGCTACCAGGTCACCAAGCGGTACGGCGGCGCGGGCCTGCCCGAGAACACGATCGACATCGGCTTCACCGGCTCGGCGGGCAACTCCTTCGGGGCGTTCCTGCCGCGTGGCATCACGCTGCGGCTGACCGGTGACGCCAACGACTACCTGGGCAAGGGCCTTTCCGGCGGGCGCATCACTCTGCGGCCGCACGAGGAGGCTCCGCTCGACGGTCACATCATCTCCGGCAACGTCGCTCTCTACGGCGCCACGTCCGGAGAGGCGTTCATCCGCGGCGTCGTCGGCGAGCGCTTCTGCGTCCGCAACTCCGGCGCCACCGCGGTCGTCGAAGGCGTCGGCGACCACGGCTGCGAGTACATGACCGGCGGCAAGGCGGTCGTCCTCGGCCCGACGGGACGCAACTTCGCGGCGGGCATGTCCGGCGGCATCGCCTACCTGCTCGACCTCAACCTGGTGCGGGTCAACCGCGAGATGGTCGCCATCGAGGAGCTCACCGAAGAGGACGGCGAGTTCCTGCGCGAGACGGTCGAGAAGCACTTCGCCGAGACGGGCTCGCCGATCGCAAAGGAGCTGCTCGCCGACTGGCACGCGGCGCTCGCCCGGTTCGGCAAGATCATGCCGATCGACTACAAGCGGGCCATGGCGGCGGCCGAGGCCGCCCGCATCGAAGGCCGGGACATCGACGAGGCGGTCATGGCCGCCGCGGTTCAGGGTTAAGGGAGGCGTAACCGATGGCTGACCCCAAGGGTTTTCTCACGCACGACCGGGAGCTGCCCGAGCGCCGCCCCATCGACGTCCGCATCGGCGACTGGCAGGAGGTCTACCAGGACTTCTCCCAGGAAAAGCTGACCAAGCAGGCGGCTCGCTGCATGGACTGCGGCATCCCGTTCTGCCACAACGGGTGCCCGCTCGGGAACCTCATCCCCGAGTGGAACGACCTCGTCTACCGCACCGACTGGCGGGAGGCGATCGAGCGGCTGCACGCCACGAACAACTTCCCGGAGTTCACCGGCCGGCTCTGCCCGGCTCCGTGTGAGGCGGCGTGCGTGCTCGGCATCAACTCCGACCCGGTGGCGATCAAGCGCGTCGAGGTCGAGATCATCGACCGCGCGTTCGACGAGGGCTGGGTGACCCCGCAGCCGGCTCTGGTGAAGACGGGCAAGAAGGTCGCGGTCGTCGGCTCGGGTCCCGCCGGGCTGGCCGCGGCCCAGCAGCTCACCAGGGCGGGCCACGACGTGGTGGTGTTCGAGCGCGCGGACCGCATCGGCGGCCTGCTGCGTTACGGCATCCCCGAGTTCAAGATGGAGAAGCGCCACATCGAGCGGCGCCTGGACCAGATGCGGGCCGAGGGCACCGAGTTCCGCACCGGCGTGAACGTCGGCGTGGACATCACGGCGGCGCAACTGCGCGCCGAGTTCGATGCGGTGGTGCTGGCGGGCGGGGCCACGCAGTGGCGCGACCTGCCGATCACCGGGCGCGAGCTGGGCGGCGTCTACCAGGCGATGGAGTACCTGCCCCTGTCGAACAAGGTGCAGGAGGGCGACCTCGGCGAGTCCCCGATCTCGGCCAAGGGCAAGCACGTCGTGGTCATCGGCGGCGGCGACACCGGGGCCGACTGCATCGGCACCGCGATCCGGCAGGGGGCCGAGTCGGTCACCCAGCTGGAGATCATGCCGCGGCCGCCCGTCGTCCGGGCCGGCGGCCAGCCGTGGCCGACGTTCCCCATCCTGTTCAAGATGGAGAGCGCGCACGAGGAGCTGGAGGATGGCGGGGGCGCGCGGGTGTACGCGGTCTCGACGACCGAGTTCGTCGGCGACGAGTCCGGAAATATCCGCGCATTGCGGCTGGTCGAGGTCGAGGGGCCGCAGCACGGCTTCAAGCCGATCCCGGGCACCGAGCGGGAGATCCCGGCCGAGCTCGTCACGCTCTCGATGGGCTTCCTCGGCCCGGAGAAGGGAGCGCTGCTCCAGGACCTCGCCGACGTCGGCGGGGACGGCTTCTACGACGCGCGCGGAAATGTCTCTCGCGACAAGACGTACATGTCCAAGGTCGATGGGGTCTTCGTGGCGGGTGACATAGGCCGGGGGCAGTCGCTCATCGTCTGGGCGATCGCCGAAGGCCGCGCGGCCGCCTCCGGAGTGGACCGCTTCCTCTCCGGCGAGACGTCCCTGCCGTACCCGATCCTGCCGACAGCGCGGCCGCTCGTCTGATCCGTCCGTTCTACCGCGTTTCCAGAAGCGCCCGTCCGGCTCGCCCGGGCGGGCGCTTCCTTTTCAACCCGCTTCTCCTTTACGGCCAGCCCGGTGGGCCCCACCCGCCATACGTGGCCGGGCTCCGTCCAGGGGCACGCTCCTGCGGTTTACGGGGCCGGGCACCGTGACGTGCGTACTCTTGACCATGCCTGCTCCTTTGCATAGCCCGCAAGTCTTGCATTCCGTGTAACCATTGCAGACTGTGCAAGTCTTGCGTAGAGTGCACGGTATGGAGAGTCCGCAGGAGCGGCGGGAGCGGCGTCGGCGTGAGAAGCGGCAGGCCATCCGGAGGGCCGCCGTCCAGATCGCGCTCGACGGTGGGCCCGAGGCCGCGACCGTGGAGGCCATCAGCGCGGCGGCCGACATCTCGCCGCGCACGTTCTTCAACTACTTCGCCTCGAAGGAAGAGGCGCTCGTCATGGAGCCCGTCTGGCAGCCCGAAGAGGTGGTGGAGCTGCTCCAGGCCCGACCCGACGACGAGCCGGTCTTCCAGTCCCTGAAAGCGGTGTCGAAGGAGCTCGGCGTCCGGAAGCGGCCGGTGTGGGAGGAGATGCAGCCGTTCATTGAGCTGCACAACCGCCATCCGGAGCTGTCCGCCAAGGTCAGGGCCGCCGACCAGTCGAAGGTCATGCAGAAGACCCTCGACATCGTCAGGCGGCGGCCGGGCGTCACCAGCGGGCTGCACGCCAGGCTGCTGGTCGTCGGGTCGTTCGGGGCGATGATCTCGGCCATCCAGGAGTCGCTGGACGCGGGCGAGCCGGTCGAAGAGCTGCTCGACGAGGCGTTCACGCTGCTCGAACGCGGACTCTGACCCATACACAACCCACAGTGAGCGGCGACCGGGGTGGCACCCCCGATCGCCGCCGATTCCTCCTGCCCTCGCGAAAGAAGCACGGAGTCCAGTCATGGTATCGACAACCGTCCCCGAGTCCCCACCACAACGGAATCTTTGGATCAGCATGGGCTCGCTCATGCTGACCATGTTCCTGGCCGCCATCGACCAGACGGTCGTGGCGACCGCCATGCCCACCATCGTGGGCGAGCTCCACGGCCTGGCGAACCTCTCCTGGCTGGTCACGGCGTTCGCCCTGACCGCCGGCATCGCCACGCCCCTCTACGGCAAGCTCAGCGACATGTACGGCCGCCGGCGCCTCTACCTGTCGGCCATCGTGCTGTTCCTCATCGGCTCCGCGCTGTGCGGGGTCGCGCAGTCCATGACGCAGCTCATCCTGTTCCGGGCCTTCCAGGGCATCGGCGCGGGCGGGCTCATGGTGCTGACCATGACGATCTCGGCCGACATCGCCACACCGCGCGAACGGGCCAAGTTCCAGGGCATCTTCGGCGCCGTCTTCGGCGTGGCCTCGATCGCCGGGCCGATCATCGGCGGCTACCTCACCGAACACGTCTCGTGGCGGTGGATCTTCTACATCAACCTGCCGCTCGGCGCCATCGCGCTGGCCGTCGCCTTCGCCGTGCTGCGGCTGCCGCGCCGCACGTCGCCGCACCGCGTGGACTGGCTCGGGGCCGCGCTGATCTCCGGCGTCCTCACCTGCCTGACGCTGCTCGCCTCCTGGGCCGGCACCTCGTACGCTTGGTCCTCGCCCCTCATCATCGGGCTCGGCGCGGGGGCGGTGCTGCTGACTGTGCTGTTCGTGCTGGTCGAGCGGGCCGCGGCGGAGCCGGTGCTGCCGTTGAGGCTGTTCCGCGACAGGACGTTCACGCTCGGGGCGGCGGCGGTGACGCTGCTGGCCACGGCCATGCTGGGCGCGGCCACGTTCCTGCCGCTGTTCCTGCAGCTCGCCACCGGCGCGACCGCCTCGAACTCCGGGCTGCTGCTGCTCCCGCTGATGATCGGGATGATCGTCTCGTCGACCTTCGTCGGGCAGTTCGTCACCCGGCTCGGCACCTACAAGTGGTTCATCGTCACGGGCACGCTGCTCGCGGCCGTCGCGGCGGCGCTGTTCTCGACCATGGACCTCAGCACGAGCACGTTCGCCTCCAGCGCGTACATGGTGCTGTTCGGCGCCGGGCTCGGCATGGTGCTGCAGAACCTGCTCCTGGCCGTGCAGACGACCACGCCCGCCGCCGACAGGGGAGCGGCCACCTCGGCGGTCACCTTCGCACGTAGCATCGGCGGGGCCGTGGGAGTCTCGGTGCTGGGCGCCGTGTTCAGCGGCCGGTTGGGGGCAGGGCAGGCGTCGGTCACGCCCGAGGCCATCCAGGCCCTGCCGGAGGCGGCGCGGCACGCCACTCAGGTCGCGTTCTCGGGGGCGGTCACCGGGGTGTTCGCCTGGCTGGTGCCGATCCTGCTGCTCGGCGCGGGGCTGCTCGTGGCGCTCAAGAACGTTCGCCTGATTCAACACGCTTCACAGAGCTGACCAATTTTGCCCCACAAAGACCGAAATTTTGCGACAAAGTTGCATCGGGCGACTGGTGTCGGGAAGATGCAGTTTCTGGGGTGACGCGGTGGATGGGGGAATAATGAGGCGATTCGCCTCGGGCCTGACGGCCTTGGCCGTGGCAGTCTCGCTCGCGTCCTGCGCGCCTTCCGGGGCTCCCGCGGCTCTCAAGTCGGGGCTGGACGCGGGGCCGGACAAGGAGTACCTCGTCTTCTACGCCGACGGGCGGGAGCGTGCGGCGCTCGCCACCGTCGAGCACGCGGGCGGCCACATCGTCACCACCGACACCAAGCTCGGCTATGTCCTGGCCAAGGGCGGCGGCGACGCGTTCGTCGACGCCCTCGGCTCAGACCAGTCCGTCGTGGGCGTCACAACCGACCGCGAAATCGGCTTCGCGCCCACGCTCGCCGCCAGCGCTCCGACCACGCCCGCCGCCAGCGCCCCGAGCGCAGCGGCCGTGGGCGCGTCCGGTGCCCGGAGCACGTCGGGCGCGCTCGCTTCCGGTAACGGCAGTGTGACGGGCGCCTCCGCTGACCACACCATGACGGGCGTTGGCGCGCTCGCGTCCGGTGTCCGGGGCTCGCTGGTGCCGCGGGCGTTCCCCGACGCGTCGGCCATGAGGGGCGTCGCGGGGGAGCCGCTCGCCGGCCGCCAATGGGACATGAAGATGATCGGCGCCGACCGTGCCAACAAGAAGGCGCCCGGCACCAAGAAGGTGCTCGTCGGCGTCATTGACACCGGCATCGACGGCAAACACCCAGACATAGCCCCGAACTTCAACCGCGCCCTCAGCCGCAACTTCGTCACCGACAAGCCGAAGGACGAGAACGGCGACACCCTTGACGGCCCCTGTGAGGTGGCGAGCTGCAAGGACCCGGTCGACGAGGACGACGAGGGCCACGGCACCCACGTGGCCAGCACGATCGGCTCCCCGCTGAACCACATCGGCATCGCGGGCGTGGCGCCGGGTGTGCAGCTGGTCAACATCAGGGCGGGGCAGGACTCCGGGTTCTTCTTCCTCAAGCCCAGCCTCGACGCGCTCACGTACGCGGCCGACATCGGCGTGGACGTGGTGAACATGAGCTACTACGTCGACCCGTGGCTGTTCAACTGCGCCCACAACAAGGCCGACAGCAAGAAGCAGCAGCTGCAGCAGCGCGCGATCATCACCGGCATGCAGCGGGCACTCGACTACGCCCGCAAGAAGGGCGTCACGCTCATCTCCGCGCTCGGCAACGGCTCCACCGACCTGGGCCGGCCCAAGGTGGACACGAGCAGCCCCGGCTACCCGCGCGGCGACGAGAAGACCCGCAAGGTCGACAACTCCTGCATCAACGTGCCCGCCGAGTCCAAGGGCGTCATCTCGGTCTCCGCCGTGGGCCCGTCCGGCCGCAAGGCCAGTTACAGCGACTACGGGATCGAGCAGAACGACCTGTCCGCACCCGGCGGTGACGCGTCGGACGGCAAGGGCATCTCGGCCACCAGGTCGGTCCTGGCCGCCGCCCCTGAGTCCGTGCTCCGCCGTACTGGGATGCTCGACAAGTCGGGCAAGCCGAAGAGCACCAACGTCGTCCGTTCCTGCACCGGCGGGACCTGCTCCTACTACCAGTACCTCGACGGCACCTCGATGGCGTCCCCGCACGCGACCGGTGTCGCCGCGATCCTGATCAGCCGCTTCGGCAAGTCCGGCAAGGGCGGTGTGGCGCTCTCCCCGGCCACGGTCGAGAAGCTCCTGTACAAGACCGCCGACCACAAGGCGTGCCCGTCACCGCGCACGTTCACCTACGAGGTCTTCGGCGAGAGCGACAAGCAGACCTGCGAGGGCGGCAAGTCCAAGAACGGTTTCTACGGTCACGGCATCGTCGACGCCTGGAAGGCGGCTACCGTCAGACCATGATGTATCGCCTCATCGCGGATGCCGCGATGGTGGTGCACTTCGCCTTCCTGGTCTACATGGCCGTGGGCGGGTATGTCGCATGGCGCTGGCGGCGCACGATCTGGGCCCATCTCGCGGTCGTGACCTGGGGCGTGATCTCGCTGACCACAGGTGTAGAGTGCCCGCTTACGGTCGTAGAGGATTGGGGGCGCCGCAGCGCCGGCCTCCAGGGGCTCCCACCCACCGGCTTCATCGACCACTACATCGAAGGCGTGATCTACCCGGAGGAATACGCGAACTTGGCGCGCCTGGGGGTTGCCATTCTCGTGTTGTTCTCCTACGTCGGGTACGTTCTGCGTCGTCAATGACAGCCAAGTGGTCTGTACCAATTAAGGTAGGACTCGTGACTCGTCGCGCGAAAATAGTCTGCACACTAGGTCCCGCCACCTCCTCCCCTGAACGCCTGCGCGAGCTGATCGCCGCAGGCATGGACGTGGCCCGGTTCAACCTCAGTCATGGTGATCATGACATGCACCGAGAGGTATACGACCGCGTCAGGGAGGTGGCGGCCGACCTCGGCCGCGGTGTAGGCGTGCTCGCCGACCTGCAAGGCCCCAAGATCCGCGTCGGCAGGTTCGAGGAAGGCCCGGTCCGGCTCGGTTTCGGCGACGTCTTCACGATCACCACCGAAGACGTGCCGGGTGACCGGGAGCAGGTCTCGACCACCTACAAGGGCCTGCCGGGCGACGTACGCCCCGGCGACACCATCCTGGTCGACGACGGCCGCCTGGTCCTGGAGGCCACCGCCGTCGAGGCCGACCGTGTCATCACGCGGGTCGTCATCGGCGGCATGATCTCCGACAACAAGGGCCTCAACCTGCCGGGCATCAACGTCAGCGCACCGGCGCTCACCGACAAGGACGAGGCCGACCTGCGCTGGGCACTGCGCACCGGGTTCGACATGATCGCCCTGTCCTTCGTCCGCCGCCCGTCCGACGCCGACGTGGTGCGCAACATCATGGAGCAGGAGGCCGTCCGGCTCCCGCTGCTCGCCAAGATCGAGAAGCCGCAGGCGGTCGACCGCCTGCCCGAGATCGTCGAGGCGTTCGACGGCATCATGGTCGCCCGCGGTGACCTGGGCGTCGAGCTGCCGCTGGAGCAGGTGCCGATCGTCCAGCGGCGCATCATCACGCTCTGCCGCGAGAAGGCCCGCCCGGTCATCGTCGCCACGCAGATGCTCGACTCGATGATGAGCGCGCCCCGCCCCACCCGCGCCGAGGCGTCCGACGTCGCCTACGCCGTCATGGACGGCGCCGACGCGGTCATGCTCTCGGGCGAGACCTCGGTGGGCACCTATCCCATCGAGTCGGTCTCCACCATGGACCGCATCGCCCGCGCGGCGGAGGAGCACTCGCTGCACGCCACCCACTCCCTGGAGCGCCTGCCGGAGACGACGGGCGGCGCCATTGCCCGCGCCGCCGCCGAGGTGGGCGCGATCGTCGGCGCCAAGGCGCTGATCGCGTTCACCATGTCCGGCGAGACGGCCCGCCGCCTGGCCCGCTACCGCTCACCGATCCCGCTGCTGGCCTTCACCTCGGCGCCGCACGTGCGGGGGCAGCTGTCGCTGACGTGGGGGGTGGAGACGTTCCACGTGCCGTTCGTCCATCACACGGACGACATGGTGCGCCAGGTGGAGGCGTCGCTGCTGACGCTGGGCCGCCTGGAGAAGGGCGACAAGGTGGTCATCGTGGCAGGCTCCCCTCCCGGCACCCCGGGCTCCACCAACGCCCTCCGCGTCCACACCATCGGCTCTGCGGTGTCTCACCACTGATTTGGGCAAAACCTTTTAAAGCTATTTTTTACGGCCGGCACGGGAAGACCCACCCTGGGCGATCGGCCGAGGCCCCTCCAGGGGAACACTCCTCCGCCTCACCGGCTTGCCGCCGCGACGTGCGCATTCTTGGCCGTCTCCGTGGGCAGTGTGTGCCGGTGGGTGGATCGCGGCGTCGGGTGGGGGCGCACATCATGGTGCCCGGACCTGTCCGCTGGGGAGTGCGCCCGTGGACAGGTCCTCTGGGGTCGTGTCCACCGGGGAGTGCCGCTTGGACAGAGCCGCTGAGGTCGTGTCCACCGGCTGAGTGAGTCCCTGGGTGGGTCTCTGGTCTGCGCAGTGGACGGGATCGCGCACTTGGTCGACCACACGGAAGCCATGGCCGACCATGCGCACGTCACGGCGGCCAGCCGTCTCCACCGGAGGAGCGTGTCCCTGGACAGGGCTCAGCCCCGTGTGGAGGGTGGGGCTCACTGGGCTGGCCGTAATAG
Organism: Nonomuraea sp. NEAU-A123; assembly: GCF_018603905.1. Classification (GTDB taxonomy): domain Bacteria; phylum Actinomycetota; class Actinomycetes; order Streptosporangiales; family Streptosporangiaceae; genus Nonomuraea. The sequence continues at coordinate 138,139 of NZ_JAHFZZ010000007.1, read as the reverse complement.
ATCGTAAAAAATGCGGACCAGTGAGGTGTGGCGCCGTCTCCGCCGGAGGAGCGTGTCCCTGGACAGGGCTCAGCCCCGTGTGGGGGGTGGGGCTCACTGGGCTGGCCGTAACAGATCTTGAGTTAGTTGGCGTGGAGGTCGGCGTTGAGTTCGACGGGGCCGCCGGCGCGGGGAGCGGCTTCCACGGCGCCCGTCTGGGAGTTGCGGCGGAACAGGAGGCCGTTCGAACCGGACAGGGACTTCGCCTTGACGGTGCGGCCGTCCGGGAGGGCGACCTTGGTGCCGGCCGTGATGTAGAGGCCGGCCTCCACCACGCAGTCGTCGCCCAGCGAGATGCCGATGCCCGCGTTCGCGCCCAGCAGGCAGCGTTCGCCGATGGAGATGACCTCCTTGCCGCCGCCCGAGAGCGTGCCCATGATCGAGGCCCCGCCGCCCACGTCGGAGCCGTCGCCGACGAGCACGCCCGCCGAGACGCGGCCCTCCACCATCGAGGCGCCCAGCGTGCCGGCGTTGAAGTTCACGAAGCCCTCGTGCATCACCGTGGTGCCGGTGGCCAGGTGCGCGCCGAGGCGTACTCGGTCGGCGTCGGCGATCCGCACGCCCGTCGGCAGCACGTAGTCGACCATCCGCGGGAACTTGTCCACCCCATACACCGTCACCGCGCCCCTGGCCCGCAACCTCAGCCTGGCCTGCTCGAACCCCTCCACCGGACACGGCCCGAAGTTGGTCCACACGACGTTCGCCAGCAGGGAGAACAGGTTGTCGAGGCTCAGCCCGTGCGGCCTGACCAGGCGGGCGGAGAGCAGGTGCAGCCTGAGGTAGGCGTCGTGCGCGTCCGCCGGCGGCTCGGAGAGTTTGGCGATGCCGGTGCGCACGGCCACCACCTCGACGCCCCTGGCCGGGTCGGGCCCCACCAGCGAGGCCAGCTCACCGGCCTCCTCGGCGGAAAGCCGCTCGGTGCCCGTCACGGGCGGGTCGCCCAGCTGCGGGGCGGGGAACCAGGTGTCAAGTACGGTGCCGTCAGTGGCGATGGTCGCGAGCCCGATGGCGTGCGCGCCGGTCACGGTGGGATCGATAGCTGTCACAGGCACAAACTATCGTCATCCAGACGGGCCCCTGAGCCCCGAGCCCTCCGTGTCACCGACGGCCCACTGAGGCGCGGGCGCGCCGCCCGGTCCTCGCCCGTCCACCGGACGGCATCCCACAGGTCACGCGTGCCGTAGTCGGTCATGTGGTCGCCGGTCACGGATCACCTGTGCTCGTGGTCGGTCATGTGGTCCTCGGCCGCAGATCGCGCGTGCCCGTGGTCGGTGAGGTTGTCCCCGGTCACGGATCACGTGTGCCCATGGTCGGCCATGCGGCCCTCGGTCACGGATCGCGCGTCGGTCACCTGATCCCCGGCTCGACCGCTGGCCGCCGTGCCACATCTCCGGCTGCGACGTCCGCGGCGGTGCGGACGAAGGCGGCCAGGGCGGGGGAACGGGTCTGTTCGGGCCAGGCCAGGACGACCGTGGTGGGGGCGGCGTCGACGACGGGAACGCAGGCCAGATCGCGGCGCACTTGCTCCTTGACCGATTCGGGGACGACGGCGATCATCCTGCCGAGGGCGACGAGCTGCATGAGTTGAGCGGCATCACCCGCCCGCAGCCCCGAAGCGACGTGCGGCCCGGAGGCTTGCCGCTCGGAGGTGCGGGGCTCGAAGGCGCGGGGATCGGAGGTGCGGGACTCCGAGGCGCGGGGATCGGGCCAGCGTGGGATTGGGTCGGCGTCCAGGTCGGCGAGATGGACGAATGGTCGTGCCGCCAGTGGGTGCCGGGTCGGCACGACGGCCACTCCGCCCTCCACCAGCAGCGGCTCCGTGTCGAACCCCGTCAGGTCCTCCCAAGGGCTGTGCAGGAACGCCACGTCCGCCGTGCCGTCACGCAGCAGCCGGGCCCGCTCTGCCACCCCGCACAACACCACCTCCACCGGCAGGGCATCCGGGCACTCCTGGTAGGCGGCCAGGATGTCCGGGAGCAGCGCGCCGTCGCCGCCGGGCTTCAGGGCCACGACGAGCCGCGGCTCGGTCAGCCCCGCCCTGCGGGTGCGATGTTCGGCCGCCGCCACCGCGTCCAGGGCCTTGGCGGCCTCCCTGGCCAGTACCTCGCCCGCCGGGGTGAGCACCACCCGGCGTCCCGAGCGGTCGAACAGGAGCACGCCGAGCCGCCGTTCGAGCTTCTGGATCGCCCTCGACAGCGGCGGCTGCGCGATCCCCAGCCGTTCGGCCGCCCGGCCGAAGTGCAGCTCCTCGGCGACGGCGGCGAAGTAGGCCAGCTCACGCGTCTCCATACCCGTAGGGTATCGATCCTGACCCAGCTGGTGTTGGCCCGGCGACGGCCCACGGTGGTGTGCTCGGGGAATGACCGCAACGACGATCGCCCTGGTGACCGGGGCGAACAAGGGCATTGGCTTCGAGGTCGCCGCTCAACTGGCGGCCAGAGGCATGACCGTGCTGCTCGCCGCCCGCGACGCCCAGCGCGGTGAGGCGGCCGTCGCCAGGCTGCGCGCCGTCGGCGCCGACGTTCACCCGCTCGTCCTCGATGTCACCGACCCCGCCGCCATCCAGGCGGCCGCCGCCCACGTGGCCGACCGCCACGGACATCTGGACGTGCTCGTCAACAACGCCGGTATCTCCGGCCACCAAGCCGGCGAGGCGCCCAGCACCACCCGGCCCGAGCTGGTGCGCGAGGTGTTCGAGACGAACGTCGTCGGTGTGCTCATGGTGACGAACGCGTTCCTGCCGCTGCTCAGGCGCGCACCCGCCGCCCGCATCGTGAACGTCTCCAGCGGTGTCGGCTCCATGACCCACCACACGACCCCGGATCACTACATGTCGAGACTCCTGGCCTCGGCCGTGTATCCACCGTCGAAGACGGCGCTCAACGCGCTGACGATCCAGTACGCCAAGGAGCTCGGCGAAGACGGCATTCTGGTCAACGCCGCGGCTCCCGGAGGTTGTGCGACGGACTTCACCAAGGATCTCGGGCTGCGCATCACCCGTACTGCGGCCGACGGGGCGGCCATAATCGTCAGATTGGCCACCCTGGGTCCTGATGGGCCCACGGGGGGATTTTTCGACGATGACGGGACAGTGCCTTGGTAGACATCATTGAGCTCAACCGGCGATCCGTGCGGGCGACCGTGGACCTGGTGGCGACCATCAAGCCCGGCGACCTGGACCGGCAGACGCCGTGCGACGGCTGGGCGGTGCGCGATCTGCTCGCCCACCAGATCGTGCAGAACCACGGCTTCGCCTTCGCTGCCTCGGGGGAGCGGTCCGGGCTGGACATGTGGGAGCCGCGGCCGGTGGGGGATGACCCGGTGGAGGAGTACGCGGCGTCGGCGCGAGCGGTGATGGAGGCCTTCGCCGAGGAGGGCGTGCTTGATCGCAGGTTCTACCTGCCCGAGATCCGTGACGGTGGTCCGTTCCCCGCGAAGCTGGCGATCGGGTTCCACTTCATCGACTGCGTGGTGCATGACTGGGACTTCGCCAAAGCGCTGGGAGTCCCCGCGAACGTGGACGAAGACCTGACCGAGGCCGCACTGCCACTGGCCGCCCAGGTGCCCGACACACCGGCGACGCGTGGCGAGGGCAAGGCGTTCGTGACCGGGGTGCCGGCGGCGGACGACGCTCCGGCCCTGGACCGGCTGGTGGCACTCCTCGGCCGCTCACCGGCCTGGTCACCGAGCTGAGGCCCTTCACCGGCCTGGTCACCAGGCACCGGCCTGGTCACCAGGCACCGGCCTGGTCACCAGGTCCGCTCGCCGGCCTGGTCGTCGCGCTGAGGCCCTTCAGCGGTCTGATAGTGAGGCTGAGGCCGGTCGTCGAGCTGCTCACGGCCTGAGGTCGTTCCCTGGACAGGTTGTCGCGCTGAGGCCCCCTCACCGGCTGGGCGCCGCAGATGGCGGTCGTCCGGAAATATCTACCTAAATCGGGAGCGAGGAGTACGACTGGCCGGCGCTCTACCGGATGGACGCCGAGGTGGTCGTCGCGCTCGTCTCCGTGGACGACGGGCGCCCGGCCGTCCACGCGGACGACGTACTGCTGGACGAGTTCGAGGTCGAACGGCAGGGGCGCTGCGCGATCTGGCCCGCGCGGCGGTCATGCGCGAGACGGACGTCTACCGCTGGACACGTTGCCGTGGAGTGTCTCTGAGGGGCGTCGAAGAGCTGGTCGCACAAGCCGGGAGCGGCGACGGCTGGAAAACGACACCTCAGAGATGCCACCGCCCGGTCGCGGAGACCGGGCGGGTGATCAGGTGTGCCCCGGGTGGGACTCGAACCCACACTGTGCGGGTTTTGAATCCGCTTCCTCTGCCAATTGGGATACCGAGGCAAGGATCCGGAAATATCCGGATCCGTCGTTATCGCACGGCGAAAGGGTAGCCGAAATCCACGGCCACCCACCACCGGCGTCGCTCTAATCTAGCGGACATCGGTACTCTCTTGCTCGTGAGTACGCAGCGACGAGTGGTGATCGCGGAAGATGAGGCACTGATCCGCCTCGACCTCAAGGAGATGCTCGAGGAAGACGGCTACATCGTCGCGGGCGAGGCCGGTGACGGCGAGCGGGCGATCCAGCTGGCCACCGAGCTGAGGCCCGACCTGGTGATTCTCGACGTCAAGATGCCCGTTCTCGACGGCATCTCGGCAGCCGAGCGGATCGTGGCCGAGCGGATCGCCCCGTGCCTCATCCTGACCGCCTTCTCCCAGCGTGACCTGGTCGAGCGGGCCAGGGACGCGGGGGCCATGGCCTACCTTGTCAAGCCGTTCACCAAGGCGGACCTGGTGCCCGCGATCGAGATGGCGGTCAGCAGGCACGAGGAGATGGTGGCGCTGGCCGCCGAGGTCTCGAGCCTGTCCGACAGGCTGGAGACCCGGAAGCTGGTGGAGCGGGCCAAGGGGCAGTTGATGTCCGCGCATGGCTGGAGCGAGCCGCAGGCGTTCCGGTGGATCCAGAAGGCGTCGATGGATCGCCGGTTGAGCATGCGCGAGGTTGCCCAGATTGTTATAGACGACACGGCGGAGCGCGGCTGAGGGGCGACATATCACCGGATTCGCCCCCGTGGGTTGTGGCGCGATTACGAGTGGGCATCCAACCGGCCTCGGTCTCCTTCGCCCGAGGCGTCCCGGTCGCATGCTGATGGGCGGACAGAAGATCCGCTCATCTGGACGGAGACGCTTCGATGATCCGCATTTCCCGGGCGCTGGCCGCCGCCACCGCGGCGGGCCTGGCGCTGGCGGCCTGTTCCAGCGGGGGCACCACCTCCGCGCCGACCTCCGCGGGGACGGCCACCGTTCAGCCCACAGGGCAGACCGCCAAGGGTGACGGCACGCTGACCATCGGCTCGGTGCTGCCGCAGACGGGCTCGCTGGCCTATCTCGGCCCGCCCGAGTACGCCGGCGTCGACCTGGCCGTCAAGGAGATCAACGACGCCGGAGGGGTGCTGGGCAAGCAGGTGGTCAAGATCCATACCGACTCGGGCGACACCACCACGAACATCGCCTCGCAGTCGGTGGACAAGCTGCTCGCGCAGAAGGCCGACGCCATTATCGGCGCCGCGTCGAGCTCGGTGTCGGAGTCGATCATCGACAAGATCACGCGGGCGGGCGTCGTGCAGTTCTCGCCGGCCAACACCTCCGACAAGTTCACCACGATCAAGGACGACGGGCTCTACTTCCGTACTGCTCCGCCGGACAAGCTACAGGGGCGGGTCCTGGGTGACCTGATCGTCGCCGACGGCGACGACACGGTCGGCATCCTGGCCATGCAGGACTCCTACGGCACCGGTCTGGCCGACCAGGTCACGCGGACCGCCGAGGCGGGGGGCGCCAAGGTGGTCGAGCGCGTGGACTACGACCCGAAGGCCGCGGAGTTCTCCGCCGACGTGGCCAAGATCAAGGCGGCGAACCCCAAGGGCATCGTGCTCATCGGCTTCGAGGAGACCGCCAAGGTCGTGGCGGAGCTTGTCAAGCAGGGCCTGACGACGGACAAGTACAAGTGGTACATGGTCGACGGCAACATGTCGAACACCAACTACCTGAGGATGCCCAAGGGCACGCTGAAGGGTGTCAAGGGCACCATCCCCGGAGCGGCGGCGCCCGAGGCGTTCCAGAAGCGGCTCCTGGCCGTCAACCCGAAACTGACCAACTACACCTACGCCGCGGAGTCGTACGACGCGGCGATCCTGATCGCGCTCGCGGCCGAGGCGGCCAAGGATGACGCGGGCACGGCGATCGGGGCCAAGCTCGTGGACGTCAGCAAGGGCGGCCAGAAGTGCAAGGACTTCAAGTCCTGCGTCGCGCTGCTCAAGGCCGGCAAGGACATCGACTACGACGGCGTGAGCGGCCCGGTCGACTTCAACGACGCCGGTGACCCGTCGGTCGCGACGATCGGCGTCTACCAGTACGGCGCCGACAACAAGTACAACGCCGCCAAGGCGCTCGAATATCGCAAGGGTGACATCTCTGGGTGACGGTGACGCTCCCGCAGTGACGGCCCCCGATCCTAGGATCGGGGGCCGTCGGCGATTGGGACATTACAAATGGGTAGAAAAGGTTTGTAGGAATTCCACATCTCCTCCCTGGTAAGGGGGAGTGTCATGATGCGCACACGCCTGCTGGCGATGGCGGCTGCCTCGAGCCTGGCCTTGACGGCGGCTTGCGGTGGCGGCGGTGGCACGGGGGCCAAGGGGACCACGTCGGCCGTGCCGACCGCGCCGGCCGCCAAGGGTGACGGCACGCTGACCATCGGCACGCTGCTGCCGCAGACGGGGTCGCTGGCCTTCCTCGGGCCGCCCGACTTCGCCGGGGTCGACCTGGCGGTGAAGGAGATCAACGACGCCGGCGGGGTGCTCGGCAAGCCGGTGAAGAAGATCGATACGGACTCGGGTGACACGACGACGAACATCGCCTCCCAGTCGGTGGACAAGCTGCTCGCGCAGAAGGCCGACGCCATCATCGGCGCGGCGTCGTCCTCGGTGTCGGAGTCGGTGATCGACAAGATCACGGGTGCCGGGGTGGTCCAGTTCTCGCCGGCCAACACCTCCGACAAGTTCACCACGATCAAGGACAACGGCCTCTACTTCCGTACTGCTCCGCCGGACAAGCTGCAGGGCCGGGTGCTCGGTGATCTGATCGTCGCCGACGGCAACGACACGATCGGCATCCTGGCCATGCAGGACTCCTACGGCTCGGGCCTGGCCGATCAGGTCACCAAGACCGCGGAGGAGGCCGGCGCCTCGGTGGTGGCGCGGGTGGACTATGACCCGAAGGCGGCTGAGTTCTCCGCCGACGTGGCCAAGATCAAGGCGGCGAACCCGAAGGCGATCGTGCTGATCGGCTTCGAGGAGGGCGCCAAGGTCGTCGCCGAGCTGGTCAAGCAGGGGCTCACGAGCGACAAGGTCAAGTGGTACATGGTCGACGGCAACATGTCGAACAGCAACTACCTCAGGATGCCCAAGGGCACGTTGAACGGCGTCAAGGGCACCATTCCCGGTGCCGCGGCGCCCGAGGACTTCCGCAAGAGGCTGCTGGCGATCAATCCGAAGCTGACCAACTTCACCTACGCCGCCGAGTCGTACGACGCGGTGATCCTGATCGCGCTGGCCGCCGAGGCGGCCAAGGACGACAGCGGCCGGGCGATCGCGGCCAAGCTGCCCGATGTGAGCGAGGGCGGGGAGAAGTGCAAGAGCTTCAAGTCCTGCGTCGCGCTGCTCAAGGCCGGAAAGAACATCGACTACGACGGCGTGAGCGGTCCGGTCGAGTTCAACGCCGCCGGTGACCCGTCGGTCGCCACGATCGGCATCTACCAGTACGGCGAGGACAACAAGTACAACGCCTCGAAGGCGCTGGAGTACCGCACCGGCAAGATCGAGGGCTGAGGCTCAGCCGCCCAGACCGCACGTCTTGAGCGCGTAGGCGGTCAGCCGCTCCTGCAGCGGCTTGGGGGGCACGACGATGACCACGCGCTCCTCGCCGCCGTCGATGGTGGCCCGCACCGGGAACAAGAACGCCTTCTTGCCCTCGGCGAACGCGTGCGGGTCGCAGCGGCCGGGGGTGAGCTCGAGCGCCACTTCGGCCCGCTGCGCCCCGGCGTCCAGGGTCGCCAGCGGCTTGCTCTTCTTGACCGGGGTGGCGATGTAGTGGGTGGTGCCGCCCACGTCCTGAACGGCCACCACGCCGGTGCCGTGGCGGGTCAGGACGAGGCTGCCGCGCATCACCTTGCCGACCTGTGTCCAGTCGGCGCCGAACTCGATGTCGGCCGCCTCCTTGATCAGGAACGCGGAGCACTCGTCGCGCAGCAGCCTGGTCAGCAGCGGGTCCGGGTGCGGCACCTTGAAGACCACCCTGCGCAGCGGCTCGGACCCGGTGCGGAGGTGGGCCACGACCGTGGCCGGCCGCAGCGTCGGCAGGCCCTGGGGCGAGCAGTTGGCCGCGCCGTAGGGGATCTGGAGGTCGGTGCGCGGGGTCCGCTTGAGCAGCGCGTCGGCCCGCTTGGGCGGGAGCGTCTTGAAGGACGGCGTGACCAGTTGAACGTCGGAAAAGTAGACCGGTGTGTCGGTCGTGTTGCGCACCGCCACCTCGATGGCGTGCACGGGCTCGTCTGAGCGCCACTGGGCCAACGAGACGGACACACCCGCAGGAGGGTCGGGGGGAGGCGCGGCGGGCGCCTCAGAGGCGCCACAGGCCGTTAGAAGGCCAGTTGGGAGAACCGCCACGAGCAGGAAGGCCGCAATGCGCTTCACTCGTTGAACATTAGGCGTGATCCTCCGTCCCCCGTAAGTTGAGGAGTGATTACGACTCCGCATCCAAGTGCCGACAGTTCTTCGTGGCGTCTGTTGAACTGGCCTTTTGTTCTGTAGCTTTCCGTCATTCGTTCGGGAACGTCGGCGGTGCTGACCTGACCCGGCCTGGAGATGAAGGAGACACTCCATGATCCGCATTGCTCCCGCAGGACGGGTGCTGGCTGTCGTGGCTGCCACGAGCCTGGCCCTGACAGCCTGCGGTGGTGGCGGCGACACCGCTGCGCCAGCCTCCTCTTCGGCTGCGCCATCAAGTGCGGCTCCGGCAGCGAAGGGCGACGGCACTTTGACCGTCGGCACGCTGCTGCCGCAGACCGGTTCGCTTGCCTTCCTCGGCCCGCCCGAGTTTGCCGGTGTTGACGCCGCTATCAAGGAAATCAACGAAGCCGGCGGCGTGCTTGGCAAGCCGGTCACCAAATATGACACCGACTCTGGTGACACCACCACCAACATCGCCTCGCAGTCGGTGGACAAGCTGCTCGCACAGAAGGCCGACGCCATCATCGGCGCCGCGTCCTCGTCCGTGTCGGAGTCTGTGATCGACAAGATCACCGGCGCAGGTGTGGTCCACTTCTCGCCGGCCAACACCTCCGACAAGTTCACCACGATCAAGGACAACGGCCTCTACTTCCGTACGGCTCCGCCGGACAAGCTGCAGGGCCGCGTGCTGGGCGACCTGATCATCGCCGACGGCAGTGACACGGTCGGCATCCTGGCCATGCAGGACTCCTACGGCACCGGTCTGGCCGACCAGGTGGCCAAGACCGTCACCGACGGTGGCGCCGAGGTCGTCGAGCGGGTGGACTACGACCCGAAGGCCGCCGACTTCTCCGCCGACGTCGCGAAGATCAAGGCGAAGAACCCGAAGGCCATCGTCCTGATCGGCTTCGAAGAGACCGCCAAGGTCATCCAGGAGCTGATCAAGCAGGGTCTGCCGGCCACCAAGCACAAGTGGTACATGGTCGACGGCAACACCTCCAACACCAACTACGTCAAGATGCCCAAGGGCACTCTGAAGGGCGTCAAGGGCACCATCCCCGGTGCCGCCGCTCCTGAGGACTTCAAGGGCAAGCTCACGGCGGTCAACCCCAAGCTGGAGGACTTCAGCTACGCGCCTGAGTCCTACGACGCCATGAACCTGATCGCCCTGGCCGCCGAGGCGGCCAAGAGCGACGCGGGCGTGGACATCGGCGCCAAGCTGGCCGAGGTCAGCAAGGGCGGCGAGAAGTGCAACAACTTCAAGTCGTGCGCCGACCTGCTCAAGGCCGGCAAGGACATCGACTACGACGGCGTGAGCGGTCCGGTCGAGTTCAACGACGCCGGTGACCCGGCTGTGGCCACCATCGGCATCTACGAATACGGCGCGGACAACAAGTACCCGACGAAGGCGCTCGAGTACCGCACCGGCAACATCGCCGGCTAGTCCGTAAGACATACAGACACATCTGAGGGGCCCGGTCCACTGGATCGGGCCCTTCGGCTTATGTGCAGCCCGCCGTGATCTCGTCCGCGGCGACCCGGTACTTCTTCAGCAGCGCCACCTGGCGCTCGCGCGGGACATCGGCCCTGGACAGGCCCGCGGTGGTGGACTCGACCGTGTGCACGGCCGTACCCAGCGACTGGGGCAGGCGTTCGCCGAACTGGAGTGTGATGCCGCGCACCTCCGCGAGGCGGCCGAGCACCGCGTCCTCGAAGTTCTGGCTGTCCTCCTGCCCCCTCGGTTTCAGCATGAGGCCCGCGTATCCGATCGCGGAGACCACGCGCGCGCAGGGGTCGTCCGTGGGGTCTCCGCCGGTGCTGTACCTACCGGCCGAGGCGGCGGTGTGCTGACAGCCGACGAGGATGGGCAGCAGGAGCGCAATTGTCGCAAGACGTCTCACAGCGCTCATTAAAGAACGGCGAAGGGGCTCCTGGGGAGCCCCTTCGCCGTTCTGGAATCTTTCTAGGCCTTCGCCAGGGTCCCGAGATAGAGCTCGATCACCTTGGGGTCGTTGGCCAACTGGCGGCCGGTGCCGGTGTAGGCGTTGCGGCCCTGGTCGAGGACGTAGCCGCGGTGGCAGATCTGCAGGCAGCGCCTGGCGTTCTGCTCGACCATGATGACGGTGACGCCCGCCTTGTTGATCTGCTGGGCCTGGATGAACACCAGGTCCTGCAGCATGGGCGACAGGCCCGCCGACGGCTCGTCCAGCAGCAGCACGGACGGCTCGGTCATGAGCGCCCTGGCCATCGCCACCATCTGCCGCTCGCCGCCCGACAGCGAGCCGGCCCGCTGCTTGCGCCGCTCCTTGAGCGCCGGGAACAGCTCGGCGACGAACTCAAAGCGCTCCTTGAACTTGCCGGGCACCTGGAAGGCGCCCATCTCAAGGTTCTCCTCGATGGTGAGGCTGGGGAAGACGTTGTTGGTCTGCGGGACGTAGCCGACCCCGCGGGAGACCAGCGAGTGCGCCTTCATGTTCGTGATGTCCTCACCCTTCAGCACCACCGTGCCGCTGCGGATGTTGACCAGCCCGAACATGGCCTTGAGCAGCGTCGACTTACCGGCGCCGTTGGGGCCGATGATGCCGATCAGCTCACCCTCGCCGACATAGAGGTCGGAGCCGTTGAGGATGTTGACGCCCGGCAGGTAGCCGGCGATGAGCTCGTCGCACCGCAGCACGGCGTTCTCGGCGCCCGCCAGGTGGGCGGCGCGGTCGGTGATCGCCGCCTTCGACTCGGGCGCGGAGCCGGGCTCGGACTTGGGGACGGCGTTCACTTCTGCGTCTCCTCTTCGATCTCGGCCTCCAGCGCCGCCTCCGCCTGGTGCAGTTGCTCTTCGAGCTCGCTCTCCGACAGCGGCGCGTCGTGGTGGGCACCCAGGTAGGCGTCGATGACGCGGGCGTCGGACATGATCGTGTCCGGTGGTCCCTCGGCGATGATGGCGCCCTGGGCCATGACGATCACCCAGTCGCTGATGTCGCGGACCATGTCCATGTCGTGCTCGACGAACAGCACGGTCATGCCCTGATCGCGCAGGTCCTTGACGTGGCCGAGCAGGGACTGGGTGAGCGCCGGGTTGACGCCCGCCATCGGCTCGTCGAGCATGACCAGCTCGGGCTTGACCATGAGCGCGCGGGCCATCTCCAGCAGCTTGCGCTGGCCGCCGGACAACGAGCCGGCGAAGTCCTCGCGCTTGGCGTCGAGCTTGAACCTGGCCAGCAGCTCCTCGGCCTGCTCGGTGATCGCGTCCTCCTGGGCGCGCCAGGCGCTGGGCACGAGCGCCCGCCAGAAGTTCTCGCCGCGCTGCTGCTGCGCGCCGAGCCGCATGTTCTCCAGCACCGTCAGCCTGGACAGCGCCTTGGTGAGCTGGAAGGTACGGACCATGCCGGCGCGGGCCACCCGGTGGGCGGGCACGCCGCTCATGCTCTGGCCGTTGAACGTCCACTTGCCGGCGTCAGCGGTGTCGAAACCGGTGAGCTGGTTGAAGAACGTGGTCTTGCCGGCGCCGTTGGGGCCGATCAGCGCGGTGATGGAGCCGCGCTGGATCTCGACGTGCGCCACCTCGACGGCGGTCAGGCCGCCGAATCGGCGCGTGACGCCGTCGACCACGAGGATCGGATCGGGCTTGGGCACACCAGGGTCGCGGGCCAGGTCCTTGAAGGCCGCAAGAGCGGCGGCCTTGCGGTCGGACATTGTGGTTTCAGCGGACGTTTCAGCGGACGACGTTTTAGCGGACATCGAAAGCTATCTCCCTCTTGTCACCGAAGATGCCCTGTGGCCGGAAGATGAGCAACAGGATCAGCCCGAGACCCACCAGGATGTAGCGGACCGGTCCGACCTGGATGGAGGTCATGAACGGGATGTACCCCGCCTGAACCGCTTCACTGAGCACACCGTTGACCAGGACCAGCAGCACCCAGAAGATCATCGATCCGACGACGGGGCCGAGCACGCGGGCCGCGCCGCCGAGGATCACGATGGTGTAGGCGAAGAAGGTGGTCTCGGTGCCGAAGACGTCAGGCTGCACCGAGGCGTACGCCAGCCCGTAGATGAAGCCGCCGAGGCTGCCGATGACGCCGCCGAGGATGAGCGACTGCATCTTGTAGGAGAAGACGTTCTTGCCGAGGCTGCGCACGGCGTCCTCGTCCTCGCGGATGGCCTTGAGCACGCGGCCCCACGGGCTGCGCATGAGCAGGTAGACGATGCCGCACGAGAGGGCGACCAGCACCCAGCCGACGAGCATGATCCACAGCAGCCGGTGGTTGAAGCTGAACCAGCCGATGCCGTACTCGCCCTCCGGGAAGGGGTTGAGCGCGTAGAAGCCGTCGGAGAAGCCGCGCTGCCCGTCGGAACCGCCGAAGACGTCCCTGAACTGCACCGAACGGAAGACGAGCCGGACGATCTCGGCCGCCGCGATGGTGACGATGGCCAGGTAGTCGGCCCGCAGACGGAGCGTCGGCGCGCCCAGGAGCAGGGCCAGGAGCACCGCGGCGGCGAGGCCGACCCCGATGCCGACCCAGAAGGGCAGGCCCAGGACGGTGACCGTGACGGCCAGGCCGTAGCCCGCGACGCCCATGAACGCCGCCTGCCCGAAGTTGAGCAGGCCCGTGTAACCGAAGTGGATGTTGATGCCGATCGCGGCGAGTGCGTAGAGCACCGTCTCGACGCCGATGGCGGACTTGACGGTGGTGCTGATGATCGTGATCCAGTCCATGTGACTCCCCCCGTCAGCCGATCCGCTCTCGGCGGCCCAGGATGCCCTGTGGCCGGAAGAGGAGCACGATGATGAGTACGGCCAGCGCGCCGACGCTCTTGAGCTCTGGCGGCACCCAGAGTGTGGAGACCTGGATGAACAGGCCGACCACGAGAGAGCCCACCAGGGCGCCGAACGCCGTGCCGAGCCCGCCGAGCGTCACACCGGCGAAGATGAGCAGCAGGATGTCCTGGCCCATCGTGTATTTCAGGTTTTGAGACAGGCCGAGCATGATGCCGGCCAGCGCGGCGATGGCGCCGCCGGTGGTCCAGATGATGCGGATGACCCGGTCGACGTTGATGCCGGAGGAGGCGGCCAGCGCCGGGTTGTCGGCGACCGCGCGGGCCGCCTTGCCGGTGCGGGTGCGCAGCAGCGCGAAGCCGACGATGATGAGGACCAGCAGCTCGATGCCCATCGCGACGAAGTTCTTGGGCGCCGCGGAGATCGGGCCGATCTCGATGCCCGGCTGCGCGGTGTACTGGGCGAACGACTCGTTCTGGCCGCCGAACAGGATCAGGAAGACGTAGCGCAGGAAGAGCGCCACGCCGATCGAGATGATCATCATGGCGATGGTGCCGGTGCCGCGCCTGCGCAGCTGCCCCCAGAAGAACCGGTCCTGAAGGTAGCCGAGCGCGCCCCCGGCGATCACCGCGATCACGGCGGCGGGGATCAGGTGCAGGCCGAACCCCACGTTGAACAGATAGGCGAGCAGCGCGCCCAACGTGACCAGCTCGCCGTGGGCGAAGTTGGTCAGGCCCGTGGTGCCGTAGATCAGCGAGAGGCCGAGCGCGGCCAGCGCGATGATCAGGCCGAGGTTCAGGCCCTCGAAGGTGAGCTGAGCCGCCTGGTCCAAGAAGGGACTGCTCTCGCCACCTTCATCCGCCGGTTGGCCCGCGGCGCCCTTGAGCTGCAGGGCGAACAGGACAGTGGACACGTTGCCGGAGAAGACGGTCGGGGTGCGGACGGCGTTGCCGCCGCGGATCATCGCGTTCTGCGGAAGCGTCTTGACATCCAGCGTGACCTTGTATTTTCCCGGTTTGTCGATCGGGACTACCCACGCGCCCTGGGCGTTGCTTGTAACCTCCTTGACGGGTTGTCCGCCTTCGGTGGTCACGACGATTTTCACGCCGTTCACTGGTTGGCCTTGGAGTTTGAGTGTCCCTCTCAGACCCTGGTCGGGGGCCGCCGCCTGGGCGGGGACCGCGAGCAGGAAGATGAGTCCACCCAGGAAGGCCGTGAACGCGATCACGGCTCTGCGCAATGGTGCTCCCTCAAAATAGGTCAAGGCGGGGTTTTGCCCCTCCATCTCGACACGTGGGCATCGCAGGCACAACAACAGGCATGCAATGGCCGGAGCTTATTCTGGTCGCGCCCGGTTCAGGGTCGTTCGTCACCAATTAGTGACACGTGCGTGTCGCTGATGTGAGGAAACAAGACGCCAGGTCAGGGGCTAAATCCCACTAGACGCCTGGCGCTTCCGGGCGCGAATGCGTACCGATCGCTGCAGAGCGTGAACGAGCCCGCGGAAGAGGACCTTTGGGACCATGTAGGGCTTCCCCGGCCTTACACGTTATCTACTCGGCCTCCCCGCGGGCTCCGCTCGGACCACCGTAGCGACCCACGGGGCCCGTGTGCAAAGAGAGACGCAAAGTCGCGTGGCGTTCAGCGATCGCGCAGCATGCAGGTCAGCCGGGAGGTGCACACGCGCCGCCCCTGCTCGTCGGTGATCTCGATCTCGTACGTGGCGATCGAGCGCCCGCCGTGCAGCCGCGTCGCCACGCCGGTGACGAAGCCGGAGGTGGCCGAGCGGTGGTGGGTGGCGTTGATCTCGATGCCGACCGCGATGCGGTCCATGCCCGCGTGGATGGCCGCGCCGGTCGAGCCCAGCGTCTCGGCGAGCACAGCCGAAGCTCCGCCGTGCAGCAGGCCGTACGGCTGGGTGTTGCCCGCGACCGGCATCCGGGCGACGACCCGCTCCGCGCTGACCTCGACGAACTCGATGCCCATCCGGTCGGGGAGCGTGCCCTCGTACATGGCGTTCAACGCCGGGAAATCGGCCGGGTCGATCCTCGTCAAGGGGAGTCCTCCAGTCTTTCGAGCTCAGGTTTTCTGTCGCAGATGGAGACTAGGCTGCTTGTGTGCCGAAGAGTGAAGTGACCCCTAGCCGCCCGTGCCTGTTGCTGCTCGACGGGCATTCCCTGGCCTATCGCGCGTTCTACGCGCTCAAGGACGCCAACCTCATGACCACCGACGGTCAGCGCACCGAGGCGGTCTACGGGTTCACCTCGATGTTGACCAACATCCTGCGCGACGAGCAGCCGTCGCACGTGGCCGTGGCGTTCGACCGGTCGGAGCCGACGTTCCGGCACGAGGAATACGCCGAATACAAGGCCAACAGGAGCGAGACCCCCGAGGACTTCCGGGGGCAGATGCAGCTCATCTATGAGCTCCTCGACACGCTGCGCATCCCGCACCTGTCCAAGGCCGGGTTCGAGGCCGACGACCTCATCGCCACGCTCGCCACCCGCGCCAGCGCCCAGGACATGAGCGTGCTGATCGTCACCGGCGACCGCGACGCGCTCCAGCTCGTCGACGAGCGCGTCACGGTCCTGATGACGCGCCGCGGCATCAGCGACATGACCAGGTTCACGCCTGAGGCCGTCGAGGAGAAGTACGGCCTCACCCCGGTCCAATACCCCGACTTCGCGGCGCTGCGTGGCGACCCCAGCGACAACCTGCTCAGCATCCCCAGCGTCGGCGAGAAGACCGCCGCCAAGTGGGTGCGCGAGTTCGGCTCGCTGACCGCGCTGGTCGACCGGGTCGACGAGGTCAAGGGCAAGGTCGGCGAGAAGCTGCGCGAGCACGTCGCCCAGGTGCTGATGAACCGCCGGCTCACCGAGCTGCTGCGCGAGGTCCCGCTCGAGGTCGAGCTGGGCGATCTCAAGCAGGGCGTCTGGGAGCGCGAAGAGGTCAACAAGCTGTTCGACACGCTGCAGATCCGCGGCGAGCTGCGTGAGCGCGTCTTCAAGGTGCTCGGCACCAGCGAGCAGGAGCCCGACCAGGGCTTCGAGGTCGAGACCATCATCCTGGGCCCCGACCGCGTGGCGGGCTGGCTGGCCGCGCTGCCCGCCGGCCGGGCCGGCCTCGCCTTCAAGGGCGCCTACGGCAGCGGCACCGGGCGCATCGACGGCATCGCGATCGCCTCGCCCGACGGCACGGCCGCCCACATCGACCCGGTCAAGCTCACCGAGTCCGACGAGGGCGCGCTGCGGGCCTGGCTGGCCGACCCCGACAAGCCCAAGGCCGTCCACGACGCCAAGGGGCCGATCCTCGCGCTCTGGGCGCAGGGCATGGGCCTCAAGGGCCTGACCTGTGACACGGCTCTGGCGGCCTATCTGGCCATGCCCGGCCAGCGCACGTTCGCCCTCGAAGACCTGGCCCGGCGCTATCTCAACCGCGACCTGCACGCCGAGGAGGAGTCCACCGGGCAGGCCGCGCTGTTCGGCGACGACGAGGACGCCCCCGCCAAGGACCTGGCGCTGCGCGCCCATGCCGTGCTCGGGCTGGCCGAGGCGCTGGAGACCTTCCTGACGGGCCGCGGCGGCACCCAGCTCATGACCGACGTGGAGCTCCCGCTGCTGACCGTGCTGGCGGAGCTCGAGCGCGCGGGCATCGCCGTCGACAGCGCATACTTCACCGCTCTGGAAGCCGAGTTCGGCGCCGCGGTCAAGCAGGCGGTCGAGGAGGCGCACCGGGCCGTCGGCGAGCAGTTCAACCTGGGCTCGCCCAAGCAGCTGCAGGAGATCCTCTTCACCAAGCTCAACCTGCCCAAGACGAAGAAGATCAAGACCGGCTACAGCACCGACGCCGACCAGCTCGCCTGGCTCGCCACGCAGACCGAGCACGAGCTGCCGATCATCATGCTGCGCCACCGCGACCAGACCAAGCTGCGCACCACCGTCGAGGGCCTGATCAAGGAGATCGCCGACGACGGGCGGATCCACACCACCTTCAACCAGATCATCGCGGCCACGGGCCGCCTGTCGTCGGAGAAGCCCAACCTCCAGAACATCCCGATCCGCACCTCCGAGGGCCGGCGCATCCGGCAGGGCTTCGTGGTCGGCGAGGGCTACGAGACGCTGCTCACGGCCGACTACAGCCAGATCGAGCTGCGCATCATGGCCCACCTGTCGGGTGACGAGGCGCTGATCGCGTCCTTCGAGTCGGGCCACGACTTCCACCAGGCGACCGCGGCCCGGGTGTTCGACCTGCCGCCCGAGCAGATCGACGGCGAGCTGCGGGCCCGCATCAAGGCGATGAACTACGGCCTCGCCTACGGCCTGTCCGACTTCGGGCTGTCCGGGCAGCTCAACATCCCGGTGGCCGAGGCGCGGGCGCTCAAGGAGGAATACTTCCAGGAGTTCGGCGGCGTCCGCGACTTCCTGCACGCCATCGTCCAGCAGGCGCGCACCGACGGCTACACCGAGACCATCATGGGCCGCCGCCGCTACCTGCCCGACCTGACCAGCGACAACCGGCAGCGCCGCGAGATGGCCGAGCGCATGGCGCTCAACGCGCCCATCCAGGGTTCGGCGGCCGACATCATCAAGGTCGCCATGCTCAACGTCTCCCAGGCGATGCGCGAAGAGGGACTGGGCTCCCGGATGCTGCTCCAGGTCCACGACGAGCTGGTGTTCGAGGTGGCGCCCGGCGAGCTCGACCGGCTCAGAGGCATCGTGTGCGACCAGATGAACGCCGCCTACCGCCTGCGGGTCCCACTGGAGGTCTCCGTGGGCGTCGGCCGCACCTGGGAGGACGCGGGCCACTGACGGGCTGCTGACGGGGCGCTTACGGGGCGTCTCGTCGCGCCTCAGCGGATGTTTTCGTCCCGCCGTACCAGACGTTTATCCCCGTGCGCCGGGGCAGATCGATCTCTGTACGGTGGGGCGGCCCGGCGCCGAGCGGCAGGTGGCCCCGCGCCATGAAACAGGGTGGTCCGGTGTGTCGAGAACAGCGGCCGATACGGGGTTCTGGACTACCCTGAGGGTAAAATTCACCGACTGGCACGGGAGCCTTGTGCGATCGTCAGCGTCTTTCCCACGGGTCATCGTCATCGCGAACTTCGTGGTGGTGGCAGTGGCGGTCCTCGGGCTGATGCTGCAGTCGTCCTCCGGCCGGCCCGTCCCCGGCCCACCGGCGGCGGTCAGGATCGTGCAGTCCGCGCAGCCCACCCCCGCCGAGCCCGTGCCGACGGTCGCCGAGCCGCCCGGAGTGGTGTCCACGCCGGAGTTCGCCAAGCAGGTCAAGGCCAACGAGCTCGGCCTGGTGCCGGTGCTGATGTACCACCGGATACTCAAGAAGCGGTTCGCCTCGATCGACCGCACGCCCGACCAGCTACGCAGGGAGCTGGAGAAGCTGGCCAAGCAGGGCTACTGGCCGATCACCGCCAAGGAGTTCGCCACCGGCGACATCCGGGTGCCCGCGGGCAGGTTCCCCGTCGTGCTGACCTTCGACGACGGGCACGCGAGCCACTTCAGGCTCGACGCGAGCGGCAACCCCGCGCCGGACACGGCGGTCGGCGTGCTCTTAGACGTGGCCCGGCGCTATCCCGAGTTCCGGCCGGTCGCCACGCTGTGGATCAACCACGACCCGTTCGGGTTACGGAAGCCCGAGGAGCAGGCGGCGGCCGTGCGGTGGCTGATCGATCACGGGTTCGAGGTGGCCAACCACACCTGGTCCCACCCCAATCTGGCGGCCCTGCGGAAGAAGAAGGTCAAGGAGCAGATCGTCCGGCTCGAACGGCTGCTGAAGAAGCTCGGAGCCGGTCCGGCGGTCACCCTGGCCCTGCCGTTCGGGGCGATGCCGCACCCCAAGAAGATCGCCCGCCACGGCGAGTGGGACGGCACCACCTATGACTTCGCCGGGGTCTTCCTGGCCGGGGCCGAGCCCTCACTTTCGCCCTATGCGAAAAAATTCGATCCCGTGGCCATCCAGCGCATCCAGAGCAACGGCAACAAGGGCGAATGCCGCAAGTGGTGCTCGCAGTACTGGCTGGGGTGGCTGAACAAGCACCCTGGGGACCGGTACGTGTCCGACGGGGACCCCACGAAGATCTCTATCCCGCAGCGCCTTCAGGGTAATATCGCGCCAAAGCGGAGAGGTCAGCTCGTCGTCTATTGACCGGTGCTCGAGCGGTTGGATTGACCCCACGCCCAAGGTCTCATATGCTGATCGCTGCGCTGTGGGCTCGCGCGCGCCTCAGACGGAGCGGGCTCGCGCTCGGTCACGTCGATGTCGTCATTCCTCGGCTTGATGCGGAAGAGGGCCTGCCGCGCGTCCGCCACATCGACTTCTGTCCGCGTTCGGAGCAATTCCACACATGACGTCCAGCACTGAGGCCACCTCGAGCACCCCGCAGGTAGCGGTCAACGACATCGGGTCCGAGGAAGCCTTCCTCGCAGCGATCGACGAGACCATCAAGTACTTCAACGACGGCGACATCGTCGAGGGCACCGTCGTCAAGGTCGATCGAGACGAGGTTCTTCTCGATATCGGCTACAAGACCGAGGGTGTCATCCCCTCGCGTGAGCTTTCGATCAAGCACGATGTCGACCCTGCTGACGTCGTGGAGGTCGGCGAACACGTCGAGGCCCTCGTTCTCCAGAAGGAGGACAAAGAGGGCCGCCTGATCCTGTCCAAGAAGCGAGCTCAGTACGAGCGCGCCTGGGGCACGATCGAGAAGATCAAGGACGAGGACGGCATCGTCACCGGCACCGTCATCGAGGTCGTCAAGGGTGGACTCATCCTCGACATCGGCCTCCGTGGCTTCCTGCCGGCCTCCCTGGTCGAGATGCGCCGTGTCCGGGACCTGCAGCCGTACGTCGGCCGCGAGCTCGAGGCGAAGATCATTGAGCTGGACAAGAACCGCAACAACGTGGTCCTGTCCCGCCGCGCGTGGCTTGAGCAGA
This sequence comes from Nonomuraea sp. NEAU-A123, assembly GCF_018603905.1. Lineage (GTDB taxonomy): Bacteria > Actinomycetota > Actinomycetes > Streptosporangiales > Streptosporangiaceae > Nonomuraea. Next base: position 117,599 of record NZ_JAHFZZ010000007.1, on the reverse strand, counting down.
CGCAGTCCGAGGTTCGCCAGACGTTCCTCAACACCCTCCAGAAGGGGCAGGTCCGCAAGGGCGTCGTCTCCTCGATCGTCAACTTCGGTGCGTTCGTGGATCTCGGCGGCGTCGACGGCCTGGTCCACGTGTCCGAGCTGTCCTGGAAGCACATCGACCACCCCTCCGAGGTCGTCGAGGTCGGCCAGGAGGTCACGGTCGAGGTCCTCGACGTCGACATGGAGCGCGAGCGCGTCTCCCTGTCGCTCAAGGCCACTCAGGAAGACCCGTGGCAGCAGTTCGCCCGCACCCACCAGATCGGCCAGGTCGTGCCGGGTCGCGTCACCAAGCTGGTGCCGTTCGGCGCGTTCGTCCGGGTCGAGGAGGGCATCGAGGGCCTGGTCCACATCTCCGAGCTGGCCGAGCGCCACGTGGAGATCCCGGAGCAGGTCGTCCAGGTCGGCGACGAGATCTTCGTCAAGATCATCGACATCGACCTCGACCGGCGTCGCATCAGCCTCTCGCTGAAGCAGGCCAACGAGGGTGTCGGCACCGAGGTCGAGTTCGACCCCACGCTTTACGGCATGGCGGCGACCTACGACGACCAGGGCAACTACATCTACCCCGAGGGCTTCGACTCGGAGACCGGTGAGTGGCTCGAGGGCTTCGACAAGCAGCGCGAGGAGTGGGAGCGGCAGTACGCCGAGGCCCAGACCCGCTTCGAGGCGCACAAGAAGCAGATCGAAGAGGCTCGCAAGGCGGAGGCCGAGGCGGGCGAAGCCGCTCCCTCGTCCTACACCGGTGAGACGGCGGCTCCGGCCAGCAGCTCGGGCTCGTCCGCTCCGGCGGCCGGCGCTCTCGCCTCCGACGAGGCTCTCGCGGCTCTGCGCGAGAAGCTCGCAGGCGGCCAGAGCTGATCTGGTTGGCTAGCTAGTAGAGAAGGACCCCGCACCATCCGGTGCGGGGTTTTTCTTTTGCGCCAATGCGGAACGATCCCTTCCGCGATCCTTTCTAGGGTTGCCGCATGATCGAACCCTTTCGCATCGCCATCCCGCAAGCCGACCTCTACGACCTGAAGGACCGGCTCACCCATACCCGCTGGCCACGGACGCTGCCCGGTGGCGGCTGGCGCCGGGGCGTCCCGGTCGGCTACCTGCGCGACCTGGCCGCGTACTGGGCCGACGGGTTCGACTGGCGGGCGCAGGAGGCCAAGCTCAACGCCTTCCCGCAGTTCACCACCGACATCGACGGACAGCGCATCCACTTCCTGCACGTCCGCTCGCCGGAGCCCGGCGCGCTGCCGTTGATCGTCACGCACAGCTGGCCGAACACCGTCGCCGAGTTCCTGAACGTCATCGGCCCGCTCACCGACCCGCGCGCCCACGGCCTCGACCCGGCCACGGCCTTCCACGTGGTGGCCCCCTCGCTGCCCGGCTTCGGCTTCTCGCCGTTCCCCGAGCCCGCCGACGAGCGGCCGTGGAGCATCGTACGAGTGGCGCGGACCTGGGCCGAGCTGATGGCACGGCTCGGGTACGACCGGTACGGCGCCCACGGCAACGACGCCGGCGCCATGGTCACCCCGCAACTGGCGGCCATCGACGGCGACCACGTGATCGGCGCGCACATCACCGCCGGGCTCGGCATCCCCACCGGAGACCCGGCCGAGCTCGACGGCGCCACCGAAGCCGAGCTGGCCGAGCTGGCGGCCCTGACCGGGCGGTTCGCCGGCGGCAGCGGGTACGGACCGTACCTCGCCAACCGGCCGCAGACATTGAGCTTCGGCTTCACCGACTCGCCGGTGGCTCAGTTGGCCTATCTGGTGGAGCGGTTCAAGGAGTTCGACGGCTGGCCCGAGGAGGAGGTGGCCGAGCCCATCGACCGTGACCTGGTGCTCACGAACGCGAGCCTCTACTGGCTGACCGCGACGGGTGGCTCGTCGTCGTGGACGTACTACGAGGGGGCGGCGGGCATGCCGATCGACCAGACGGTGGTGCCGAGCGGGGTGTCGCACGGCGGCTCTCCGCTGTTCCGGCGCATCGCCGAGCGCAAGAACAAGATCGTCCATTGGGCGGGTGAGCATGGTGACAGCCACATGGTCGCGATGAACTCGCCCGAGCCGCTGGTGCGGAGCATCCGGACGTTCTTCGGGACCTTGGGGGACGTGGAGGGACCTTGAGCGGGCGCGGAGGGACCTTGAGGGTATATGGGGGGACGCTGAGGGACGCGAATGACGCGGGCGTGAGGCTGGAGTAGGGTGCTCGCGTGGGGATCGAGCGTGCGCGGGCCGCTGACGCCGGTGAGATCCTCACCGTGCAGCGGGCGGCGTACGTGACCGAGGCGCAGCTCTACGGCGACCCGTTCCTGCCGCCGCTCCTGGAGTCCGTGGAGCAGGTCCGCAAGGGCATCGAGACCGGCATCGTGTTCAAGGCCACCGACGGCGCCCGGATCGTGGGAGCCGTACGCGGCCAACTGGCCGGTACGACCTGCCTGGTCGGGCGCCTGGTGGTGGCGCCGGACCAGCAGGGTCGCGGCCTGGGCCGGGCGCTGCTGGAGACGCTGCACGAGCAGACGCCGGAGGCGACGGCTTTCGACCTGTTCACCGGCCACCTGTCCGAGGCCAACCTGCGTCTCTACCGCCGCCTGGGCTACCGCGAGACCCGCAGGGAGCGCATGGACGACCACCTCACGCTGGTGCACATGCGCCGTGATCCCGATCACGGATAGTCTTTCCGCGTGCTGAAAATCGGGCTCACCGGCGGCATCGGTTCGGGCAAGAGCGAAGTGTCCAAGCGCCTCGCGGCCAGAGGCGCCGTCGTGATCGACGCCGACAAGATCGCCCGTGAGGTGGTGGAGCCCGGCACCCCGGGCCTGGCCCGGGTGGTCGCCACCTTCGGCGAGGAGGTGCTCCATCGCGACGGCTCGCTCAACAGGGAGAAGCTCGGCGCCATCGTGTTCGCCGACCCCGACAGGCTGGCGGCGCTCAACGCCATCGTGCACCCGCTGGTGGGGGAGCGGGTCGCCGACCTGCAGAGCCAGGCGGACGCCGGCGCGATCGTGGTCTACGACGTGCCGCTGCTCGCGGAGAACCGGCTGGCGCCGATGTACGACGTGGTCATCGTTGTGGACGCCGCCGACGAGGTGCGCATCGCCCGTCTGGCCGAGCACCGCGGCATGCCGGAACAGGACGCCAAGGCCCGCATCGCGGCACAGGCGACCCGCCAGGAGCGGCTGGCGGTCGCCGACATCGTGATCGACAACGAGGGCGATCTGGACGACCTGGAGGTCAAGGTCAGCCAGGTCTGGGACGACCTGGTGACCCGGTCCGGGCGCGGCTGACGGGCCGGACAAAGCAGTCCGGCGGAGTTCTCAGAACGGGGAGTCGAGCGGCACCTGACGGACGCCGGGCAGATACGGGTCCAGCTCGCCCAGCTCGAACCGCGACATCCCGATGACGTGCCAGAACTGCCCGGAAACCTCCCCCTGGATCTTGTACCTCCCGTCCGGGGCGAGCGCCGCCCAGCCCTCCGGCAGGCCCAGCAGGGTGGCCCGCCGCTCCGCCCCCGCCCAGAGGATCACCACCCCGTCGTCCCCGGCACTGGCCAGCAGATCCGCCGTGGGGCTGAACGCCACCGACCACACCCGCCGCGAGTGCCCCGCCAGCGTGCGCAGCTCCCGCCCCGTAGCCGTGTCCCAGACCCGCACCATGAGGTCGTCGCCGCCCGTGGCCAGCCGCTCGCCCGTGGCGTCGAACGCGACGCTCCACAACCGTCCGGTGTGCTTGTCGAGCGTGTGCTGGAGGAGCGGCTGCCACGGCTGGCCGGGGCGCAGCTCCCACACCATGGCGCGGCCGTCGTTGCCGGCGCTCGCCAGGTGCCGGCCCGAGGGCGAGAAGGCGACTGAGTAGACCCGGTCGGTATGGCCCTCCAGGGTGGCGACCCGGCCGCCCGACTCGACGTGCCAGAGGCGTACCAGCCGGTCGTCACAGCCGGTCGCCACGAAGCGGCCGTCGGGGCTGAAGGCGATGGAGCGGACCCGGCCCCGATGGTCGGCCAGGTTGCTCACCAGGCGGCTGGTCGGCCGATACCAGATCCGCACGCTGTCGTCGTCGTTCGCCGTGGCCAGCAGCGTGCCGTCGGGGCTGAACGCCTCGGCCCACACGTGGTCGGTCTCGGCGTTGAGCTCGCGCTCGTAGTCGCCGGTGACGGCGTTCCAGAAATGTACGCCGCCGTCGTTGCTGGAGGTGGCCAGCACGGGCCCGGCGGGCGAGAACAGGGCCGAGATGAGCCGGTCGGCGGTGCCGGTGACCTCACGCAGGCGGCGCCCCGTGCGCGGCTCCCAGATGCGCACGACGCCGTCGTTGCCGCTGGTGGCCAGCATCGACCCGTCGGTGCTGAACCTGACCGAGGAGATCCGCCTGCCGTGGCCGCGCAGCACGCGCTGGCACTGACCGCTCGCCGGATCCCAGAGGCGTACCGTCCCGTCGTTGCTGCTGCTGGCCAGCTGTTCGCCGTCGGGGCGGAACACGAACGGCCAGACCGAGCTGCGATGCCCGGCCAGCTCGACCCGTCGGCCGCCGCCCACCTCCTGCAGCCGGACGACGCCGGTGGAGTCGCCACTGGCCAGCGTGCGGCCGTCGGGGGAGAAGACGACCTGGTAGACGGCCCCGGTATGGCTGGTGTGGACGCCGCGCGCCTGGCCGGCCGGGTCCCACAGTCGGACGGTCCCGGCTGTGTCGCCACTGGCCAGCAGCGTGCCGTCGGGCGCGAAGGTCAGGCAGTAGATGCTGCCGGGGTGCCCCTTCAGCTCGTGGCGTAGTGCCCAGGAGGCCGCGTCCCACAGGCGTACCGTCCCGGCCTCATCGCCGGTGGCCAGCAGCGACCCGTCCGGGCTGTGGATCGCGCGGAAGACCGAGCCGCGGTGGCCGTCGAGCGTGCCCGCCACCTGTCCGGAGGTCAGGTCCCAGATCCGCACCACGCCCGCCGAGTCGCCGCTGACCAGCACCGAGTCGCCGAACGACACCGTGTAGACGGGTGCCTGGTGGCCGGCGAGCTCGTGGACGAGCCGGCCGGTGGCGGTGTCCCAGACGCGGATGACGCCGTCGCCGCCGCCCGCCGCGACCAGCTCGCCCGACGGGCTGAGCCGGAGCGGCCAGACCCCGTCGGCGTGACCGCGCAGCTCGCGCAGGTGCTCGCCGGTGAGGGCGTCCCAGAGCACGACCAGGCCGTCGCTGGCGCCGGTGGCCAGCAGGTCCCCGGCGAAGGAGACCGCGTAGACGCGGCCCCGGTGCCCCTGCAGCGTCCGCACGGGCGCGCCGCCGACGCACAGCAGCACGCCGCCGTCCTCGTTGCCGACGGCGATGGTGGATCCGTCGGGACTGTACGCGATGGGCTCCGGCAGCCTGCTGGTCTGGAAGTGATAGCCGTACGGGACGCCGATCGCGGCGGGCGCGAGCTGGATCTCGACCGGCTGGCCCGGCACGACGGAGGCGCCCGGCAGGTGCGGCAGCGTGCCCGTCACGTTGATCAGCGTGGCCCGGTGCCAGCGGGCGCCCTCGGCGGACACGTCGCTCAGGTCGGTATGAGCCAGCCGCGCGCCCGACAGGTCGGCCCCGGTCAGGTCGGCGCCCGTCAGCTTGGCGCCGTCGAGCCGGGCTCCGGCCAGCTTGGCGTCGCGCAGGACGGCTCGGGACAGGTTCGTGCCGACGAGCGTGGCGTCGGTCAGGTCGGCGCCGGTCAGGTCGACCTCCTGGAGGTCTCTGGCCGACAGGTCCTCGCCCTTGAGGTTGGCGCCCCGCAGGTCGGCCCGGGCGGGGGTACGCAGCCGCGCCGAGATCTTGACCGCGTTCGCCCGCGAGACGTCGTCGGCGGGCGGGTCGGACACCCACGCCCGCAGCGCCCGTACGTCGGCCAGGTCGCACAGGAACTCGACGGTCAGCGCCGACAGCGGCCTGCGCGACAGCACCAGGGGCGCCTCGATCGTGGTGGCGATGTGCCGGGCGATCAGCCACTCCATGACCGAGGAGTGGATGAACCCGAACATGCCCTCCTCGGTGCGCACCAGCAGGCTCCCCGAGCCCATCGCGTGGGCGGCGTGCTCGGCGGACAGCTGGCCGCCGGCCAGGCCGGTCAGCGTCTCGGCGAACTCGGTCAGCTCGTCGGCGCCCAGCAGCGACTCGCCCGAGTCCCACAGCCGCAGCGCGAGCCCCGTCACGACCTGCCACAGCTCGTCGGTGGTCAGCGCGGTCGGCGACCCCGGCACCTTGGCCCGCCGCTCCTCGAAGGCCAGCCACGAGCCGAGGATCTCCTCGTACAGCAGCGCGGGGCTGATCGTGTGGCGGGCGCCGGCCACCGTGCGCAGCCGGTCGGCGTCGAGGTCGGCGATGAAGCTCAGCATCCGCGGGTTCTGTGCCAGGTCGAGCAGGTCCGTGATGCTCTCCATCAGCGACATGCGCGCCGCCGCCGCGTCGCCGTCGTCGAAGCGGTTGGCCAGGTAGGTGCGGATCTGGTCGTGGCTGAAGTCCTCGACGCTGAGCACCCGCCGCTGCGGCAGCACGCCGACCATCTCGCCGAGCGAGGTGAGCACCTGGCTGTGCGACTTGAAGTGCTGGGTACGGCTGGCCACCACGATCTTGGCCTTGTCCTCGGCCGCGGCCAGTAATGTCGACAGGTGGTCGGCCGCCCGGTCGTAGGTGACCCGGGTGACCAGCTCGTCGAACCCGTCGAACAGCAGCACGATCCGCCCCTGCCGCAGCAGGTAGCGGAACGCCTTGAGGTCGATGAACTCCTCGCCGTGCCCGGCCAGGTGGGCGGCGACGAGCGCGTCGACCGAGTGCGCCTTGTCGAGTGCCCGCAGCTCGATCAGGATGGGCGTCAGGTGCGGTAGTTCGGCCGGGATGCGCCTGGCCAGTTCGCGCAGCGCGAAGGTCTTGCCGTGGCCGAAGTCGCCGAGCAGCAGCAGGAAGCGGCCGTGGTCGGCGGCCAGCAGCCGCATCAGCTCGTCCGTCAGGCCCTCCCTGACCTGGTGTCCCGGCCGGTCGAGTTCGCGGTAGCGCTGGGGGACGTACAGGCTGGGCGGGTAGCGGCGGTCGGTGGTGAGCCTGGCCGTCTGCTCGGCGACATAACCCGACAGGTCGAGCAGGCCCTGGAACTCGGTGAAGCTGCGTAGCCGCACGCCCCTGCGCATGAGCTCGTCGCGGAGCGTCCTGGCCGGGGGCGACCCCTGGTAGACCAGCTCGGCCGCGAGGTCGGCTGCGTGCGCCTGCCGGACGAAGCCGTCGGCTTCGGCGGCGGTCAGCTCGCCCACGTGCGCGCCGATCATCGTCTGCCGGACGAACCCGTCCTCGGGGTGGGTGACGACCAGGTGGGCGGCGAACCGGCGGATCTTGGCCCGCTCGTGCCTGGCCTCGCAGACCTCGGTGATCCGGTCGAGCAGCAGGTCCACCGGGCCCGGCTCGCGCTCGACCGGCGCGGGCTCGGGGGCGCGGGCGGCCGGCGCGTCACCGGTGAAGGTGGCCTGGGCGGACCGCCAGCCGTGCGAGACGCGCTCGGGGCGGTCGGTGTCGGGCAGCCAGGTGCGCAGGCCGTTCTTGGTGATCTCGACGACGTGGTGGTGGCCGGAGCGCGGCGCGGCGACGGCCGCCTCACCGGCCTCTCCCGTGCCGTGGAAGAGCAGGTTGAGCCGCCGGGAAAGGACCCGGTCGTAGGTCGGCGCGTCGCGCAGGATGGACGGCGGGTGCCCGATCGCGCCGAGCCGCAGCCAGGCGCTCTCCTCGTAGGGGCGCAGCCGCTCGGCGAACCAGGCCGCCTGCCCCTCGCCGAGCAGGGGATAGGCGTCGCGTTCGAGGTGGCTCATGGCCATCGTCGAGTTGAGCCCGGCCACGACCACCCTCAGGTCGGGCACCTCGAACAGCGTCCACGGCTGGCCGCCGTCGAACACCCGGTCGTCCAGCCCCTGGTACACCTCACCGAACAGGCCTGCGAAGTGCCGCCACTTGGGCCAGTAAGGGGGCTGCGGGGCGACGTCGTCGGCCTCGCAGGTCAGGAAGTAGGCGCTGGCCGCGGCCTTGGTGACGTCGCGCGGGCCCGGCACGATCACCAGCCGGTGCGGCTCCAGGCCGATCAGCAGCCGCAGGTCGGTGATGAACCGCGTCGCGTGCCCGAACTGCCCCAGGCTGCCCGACTCGGTCAGGTCACCGGTGACCATCATGAGGTCGGGGCGCGGCATGCCCCGGTCGTACATCGAGGTCAGATCCGCCCAGATCCGCGCCTGCATGTCCTCGGGCGTGAACGGCTCGCCCGGATCGGGCAGGGCCCGGCCGAACCGGGGGCCGCCGATGTGCAGCACGGTCAGCGACTCGCGGCCGCGGTCGGCGATGGCCGACGGCGGGAACTTCGGCGCCGACACCGGGGCGCGCCGGGCCCGCGAGCGCTCACCGGGCGGCGGCAGCGTCGGCGCGGGCAGTGGCAGGCCCGCACCTGTCGGGAAGTCGGGCGCCGCCTCCGGCTTGGCCCGGCCCGACATCGCCTCCCTGACCCGGCCCAGCAGCAGCGCCCTGGCCTGACCCGAATCGGTGACGCCGAGCAGGTCCACCCAGGTGATCGTGGACAGCAGCCCTTCGAGGCGTACGTCCTCGAGCCGGATCGTGACCAGCTTGTTGGACGGGTTGTCGGGGTCGGCGCGGAGCGCGGCCTGCCACTCCATGCGGCCGTAGCGCGAGGTCAGGTAGTTGCGCGAGAGCACGGCCACGACCACCTGCGCCTCGCTGACGCCGCGGTCCATGAAGTCGATGAAGTTCGTGCCGGGCACGAAGTCCCATGCCTGGATCATGGTCTTGTAGCCCGCCGCCTCCAGCTCCCAGGCGATCCAGGTCGCCCAGGCCGTGTCGGCGGGGGAGTAGCTGACGAAGATCTCTGTCGGCCTGCCGTCACGTGCCATTCCGTCAGTATCCCCTGTGGGGGCGGCGTTTGCAGGCTGTGCGATCATCGTCGAGTGTGGCGACGTCTCGGTGTGCTCGACTGGATCCGGATCGGGCTGCTCGCGCTCGGCCTGGTCTTCGTGGCGACCGGGCTGCTTCCGTGGCGGGAGGCCGCCGGGAGCATGGACGAGATCGGGCCGTTGCTGGTCTTCCTGGTCGGGATCATCGTGCTGGCGGAGTTGACCAAGGAGGCCCAGGTCTTCGACGCCATCGCGGCGCGGATGGCGGTGTTGGGGCGGGGTAACTACGTCGCGCTCTTCTTCCTCTGTACCGCCTTCGCCTCATTTATCACGATATTTCTGAATCTCGATACGACTGCGGTGCTGCTCACCCCGGTCATGCTGGCGCTGGCGCCCAGAGCGCGCATCGCCGCGCTGCCCCTGGCGATGACCACGATCTGGCTGGCCAACACCGCCAGCCTGCTGCTGCCGGTCTCCAACCTGACGAACCTGCTCGGCATCAACAAGATCGCTCTCGACGCGCAGCAGTTCGCCGGGCGGATGTGGGCGCCGCAGATCGTCTCGATCGCCGTGACGATGGCCTTCCTCTGGGTCTTCTACTGGCGCCGGGGCCGGCGTCGCGACCTGCGTTACACGCCGCCCGTGCTGGAGCCGGTCGCCGACCGCGTGCTGTTCGCCGCCGCGGGTGCGGGCTGCCTGCTGTTCATCGGCGCGCTGCTGCTCAAGGTCCAGGTCGGCGCGGCCGCCTTGGCGGCGGCGCTGGTCGTCGTGGTGGCGTTCTTCGTGCGCGACCGCGCCCGGCTGACGTGGAGCCTGATCCCCTGGCAACTGCTGATCTTCGTGACGGGCCTGTTCTTGGTGGTGCCCACCCTCAGCCGGTACGGCCTGGCCGACCTGATGCGCTGGATGATCGGCGCCGAGGAGGATCCCTACCGGACGGCGGCGGTGGGCGCCGGGCTGTCCAACCTGATCAACAATCTGCCCGCCTTCCAGGCCATCGCGAGCGTCATCCCGTCGAGCGACCAGGATCGGCTGCTGTCCCTGCTGGTCGGCACCAATGTGGGGCCGGTGATCACGCCGTGGGCGTCGCTGGCGACGCTGCTCTGGTTCGAGTCGTGCCGCCGCCACGACGTACGGGTCCCGATGCGCCGCTTCCTGGCCACCGGTGCGGGGCTGGCGGTCGTCGGCATGGTCACCACCGTCTGGGCCCTTGTCACCTTTGGCTGACCACCGCCGGCCGCCGCGGCGCGCACGGTCAAGCTGGAGGTGCTCGGCAAGGGCAAGGCCATGCAGCCGATCATCTACGTGGCCGATGAGGACGGCTCGGAGAGCGAGGCCACCCTGCCCTGGTCCAAGACGGCCATGATCGAGCTCACCGGCGCCGAACAGCGCGTGGGCCGCCTGGTGTCCGTCGTGTCGGGCTCGGTCCTGGACACGAGCGGTCAGCTCAAGCCCGCCGCCTGCCGCATCGTCGTGGACGGGAAGACGGTCGTGTCCGGCAAGGGCCTGTGCAAGTACAAGGTCAAATAGCGGCTCGGGTGCGCAGCAGGTCGAGGAGGCCGGGCATGGCGCTCGGGTGGGTGGCGACGAAGCTGCGGTCGTCGGGTGTGCCGTCGAACCCCTCCTCGAACGGCCCGCCGTCGAGCGCCCGGATCTCGATGCCCGCCTCCCGCGCGATGAGCGCCCCTGCGGGCAGGTCGATCGCCTCGGCCCGGTAGCCGACGATGCCGTCGATGTCGCCTCTGGCCAGCATCGCCCACGACAGCAGCGGCGCCCACAGCCGCAGCACGCGCCTGGCGCGTAGCTCCAAGGCGTGCGTGATGGCCTGTGCCGTCGTGTCGCTCCTGGACACGGAGTAGCCCTGGGTCCACGCCAGCAGCGGGCCGTGCGGCGAGGGGTTGTGCGGCGGCGCCAGCCGTACCCCCGAGGAGGTGACGGCGCCGCGGTCGCGGATCGCGGACCAGGTCTGGGCCGAGACCGGGTCGTGCACCACGCCCAGCATGGGGCGCCCCGAGCGGCACAGGGCCAGGCCGACGACGTAGGCGGGCAGGCCGATCACCACGTTGTTCGTGCCGTCGAGCGGGTCGATCAGCCACGTCCACTCGCCGCCGGTGGCGCCCAGCAGGCCCGACTCCTCGGCGATGACCGAGTGTGCCGGGAAGGCGGTGAGGACGCGCTCGACCAGGAGCTTCTCCGAGGCCAGGTCGAGCTCGGTGACCACGTCGCCCGAGCCGCCCTTGGGCCGGGCGCCGAGCGCGCCGCGGGTGCCGGCCACGAGTAGCGCTCCCGCGGCCTCGGCGGCGGCGACGGCGACCGCGCGAGCGTGATCCAGATCCATCGGGCATCCCTCAACTCAGGTGGGCGGCTATCAGGCGGACGGCGAGTGCTGTCTCCTCGTCGTCCAGCGGCTGCCTGGACACGTGGTGGTCGCCGGTGCCGAGCGGGCCCAGTGACAGATCGCGGCTGCCCGGACGGCCGCGGCCGAGCGCGATCGTGGCCGCCTCGCCGCCCTCCGGCACGACGCTGCTGTGGAAACGGCCCGCGGGCAGCGTGTAGGTGTCGCCGGGGCCGAACACCTCCACCAGCCCCGTCTCCTGCCGTACGGTCCGGCCGGTGGGCGTGATGCGGTCGCCGTCGGCGGCGCTGACCACTTCGAACACCCGGTGCGTGGCGTCGCGCACCGCGTCGGTGACCTCCACGTGCACGTTGTGTACCTGGCCGTAGAGCACGTGGCTGAACAGGTCCCAGCTGTGGCAGTGGATGTCCGACGTGGTGCTCTCCGCGTGCGCGAACGTGGCCGACCACAGATGGAGACATACCCCGTCGCCGCCGTCCCGCTCAAGCGGCAGGCAGACGAAGCCGAGCGGGTGGCGCACGGCCCTGATGCGGGTGCCCGCCAGCGCCGCCAGCGCCCACGGGCGGGCCTGTCCCCGGGCGAGCTGCTGGTAGACGCCGCGATGACTCATGAGTCGTACGGATTCCTGGCGCGCAGCGCCTTGCGGGCGATGTCGACGACGTCGCGGTCGTCGTAGGACCTGGGCAGCGGGATGGAGATCCGGGTGAACAGCTCCTGCACCTCCTCGACGGTGGGCTCGTCGCTCAGCTGCACCTTCTTGTACATCTCCAGCGGCACCAGCCGCGCCTGCTCGAAGCTGAGCCGTAGCTCGGTGTCGCAGTTCTCGAAGTAGAAGGTGCCGGCCAGCGCGGTCATCGCCCGGTTGGGGTCCTCGACCGTCATGATCAGGCGGGTGGTCGACAGGTCCCAGCGGAACGTCGTCATCGTGGACGACAGGCCGATGCCGATGTCGAGCAGCCCGTAGCGCTGGCGGTGCCAGAAGGCGGCCAGGATCGTGGCGTACGACTCCTTCCTGGCCCGGTCGGCCGTCCATGTCTCGCCGGTGCCGTCGGGCACGTCGGACAGGGAGCGGCGGTAGTGGGCGTAGGTCTCGCACACCTCGACGTTGGACGGGTCGACGATCTCGATCCTGACCGTGAGGTGGCGCTTGACCTTCCTGGCCGCCGCCACGCACTCGGGCAGGGTGACCGCGCGCAGGTAGGTGCCAGTGCCGCCCTTGAAGCTCCACCTCGTGGTGTCCTTGCGGGCGTCGGCGTGCGCCTGCGCGATCTCCTGCCGGCTGCCGAGCACCCTGACCAACTGGAGTGAGTCGAGTGCCCGCCGGGTGCCGGTGACCAGGCTCTCGATCTCCTCGAGCCGGGCCAGGCGCACGGGCAACTGGGCGAGCGCGCCGGAGGTGACGGTCTCCTCCAGCGGCGCCTGGCGCGCCCGGTCGCGGAGCAGCGCGGTGGCCACCAGCGCCAGGATCACCAGGGTCGCGGCGCTGACAAGCTGTTTCTGGACGTCGTCGCCGTCCTTGCCGAAGATCGTGTCGGGCATGATGCCGAGCACACCGACCACGATGGCCAGACCGAGCGCGATCGCACCGTCGGCGTTCTGGGCCGCCCATGGGGCGATCCGCTTCAGCGCCGCCGTGAACCGTGCCATCGCTTGCCCCGCATCCGACGATCAGACAGTTCCGCAATCATGGTAACGACCGCTACAAGCGCGCGGAAAGAGCATGCCTCCTCCCCTGGGATGACCTGACATCTCCCCCTAATAGGTAAGGCGTGGAGATCGCTAGATCTTTACGCTTGCCCCACGGGGGTGGGGAATGAGGGGATTTTTAGCGAGCTTTCGTGCGGTTTCTCTGGCGATGACGCTGGTCGTCTACACGGGGTGCCCGGTGCCGCCGGCCATCGCCACCGCGCCGTCCGACGAATCGGTGCTGGGGGAGCGGTTCGTCCAGGTCGTCGCCCATCCGGACGACGACCTGCTGTTCATGAGCCCCGACCTGTACGGCGGGGTGCGGGGCGAACGGCCGAGCGTCACCGTCTACCTCACCGCGGGCGAGGGCACCGCGGGGCTGGACGACCACCATGATCCGCTCGTGTACGCGCACGACCGTGTGGAGGGCCTGCGCGCCGCGTACGCCCACCTGGCGGGGGTGCGCAACGCGTGGCGCACCACGATGATGACGGCCGGGCGGCTGGCCGTCCAGGTGGACTCCCTGGTCGAGCGGCCACGGGTCCTGCTGATCTTCGCCGGGCTGCCGGACGGCGGCGATCCGCGCGCCGACGGCGGCCGTGACGCGCTGACCCGGTTATGGGCGGGCCGGAGCTGCGTGCACCTCTTCGGCGGCGCCGACCGGCCGTGCGTGAGCCGGGAGGACGTGGTGCGGCTGCTGCGGGCCATCTACCGCAAGTACCACGCGAACGTGGTCCGCACGCTCGACCCGGACCCGCCGTCCCGCTGCCGCATGTGCGACCATCCCGACCACGTGGCCTCCGCCCGCTTCGCGGCCGCCGCCGCCGCGGACTCGCAGGTGCGCCTGGTGGCCTACCGGGGCTACCCGATGACGGTCTGGGCGCCGAACGTGCCGTGGCGGATGCGCGAGCTCAAGCGCGAGATCTTCGGCGTCTACCGGAGCCACGACTACCGGGCGAGGTCCGGCTGGCATTACGGGGCCTGGTTCGAACGCATGTACAAGATCAACGACCACGGCCGTCGGCACTGACACCCAGCCGCCCTCAAGACGCCGGCGGCTGGGTGTCAGGGCTTATAGCCAGCCGCGGCGGCGGGCCATCTGCTCCAGGGCGTGCTGCAGCGCCTGGTCCGCCGAGCCCGGATGGTCGTCATAACGGACCGTGAACCGGTTGTAGGCGTCATGGCTGGAGGTCAGGAAGCCGCCGCGCTTGTCGGCCTCCAGGATGACGTCCATCTGCCGCGGCCCGGCGATGAACGTCAGCTCCAGCTCATTGAAGTGCCGCCGCCACTGCCCGCCCGCGTAGTACTCGATCTCCTGGAAGAACGGCATCGTCGAGCCGCGCAGCGTGCCGCGTTCGAGGTCGGCCTTCTTGAAACCGAAGCCCAGGCGGTCGAGCGCGGCGAGGACGTGCTCCTGCGCGGGCAGCGGGTTGACGAACAGCGGGTCGAGGTCGCCCTTGTCCATCGCGCCGGCCAGCGCCAGCTCCGTCTGCACGCCCAGCCGCATGCCGTGCAGCGGGTGGCCGCCGATGGCGCTGATCGGCGTCTCCCACGGGATGACGATCTCGAACGGCTGGCTGTGCTGCGCGCCGGCGGTGAGCTGGAAGGTCCCAGCGACCTGCTGGCGCAGGAAGCCGTAGCTGGTCTTGTACTCCTCGTCGCCGCGCTCCACCTCGACCACCGCGGTCAGGTCGAGGTAGATGCCCTCGACCTTGTAGTCGGCGCCGCCGCCGCGGAAGTGCACCACGCCGCGCAACGCCTGGCCGGGCCGTACACCGCTGTCGGTCAGCACCGTGTCTACTTCGACGCCCGCGCCGAACGCGGCCATCAGTTTGCGAAACACCATGGGGGTTCTCCTATGACCTGGGGGTCTCTCCGTTGTGATGGCCCGTGAAGCGGGGGAGCAACTGGGCCAGGAGCAAGGTCGACAGTGCGGAGTCGCCGGATCCCTGCTGGGTGCGGACCACCAGCGGCTGAGGGGCGTTCTCCGCCAGTTTGGCGCCCACGTCGAGGCGCCTGCGGGCCAGCTCGTACTGCAGCACGGCCCGGTTGTCACGGTAGGAGGCGGCCAGCCTGCGCAGGGCCTTGGCCTCGTTCTCGGCGGAGGTCAGCTCGGCGCGGCCGCGGGCCTCGATCTCCCAGCGCACCCGCTGCGCCTCCGTCGCCTGTTCTTCCAGCATGCGCGCGACGTCCTTGCGCGCGGTGTTGTGCGCGGCCTTGACCTCGACCACGCGGGCGTCACGGGTCTTCTTGGACCGCTCGATCTCCATGAGCAGGGTGTCGATGCGGCGCTTGCGGGTCAGCTCCCACTCGCGCTCGTAGGCCGACAGCTCCTTGGCCACCTTCTCGCGGGTGGCCAGGTGCTGCTGGTACTGGTCCGGCAGCTGCACGTCGGGGATGTTGGCGCCGGTGATGCGCACGCCGTAGCGGCCGAGCTGGCGGTTGAGCGCCTCCTGCATGTCGCCCACGTCGGAGCCGCGCAGGTCGTACGCGCGCTCGGTGTTGACCCGGCGGCTGCGCTGCCTGATCGCGTCCTGTACGGCGCTCGACAGCACCAGGTCGAAGTTGCCCGCGCCGATCGTGCGGACGAACGCGACCGGGTCCACGATGCGGAACTTGAGGAAGAACTCGATCGACTTCAGCGGCACGTTCTCGGCCGTCGGGCAGGCCACGATCGGCGCCGAGTACGGGATCTCGGTGGAGGTGTCGACGACCGCGTCCACCCGGTCCCACGGCAGCCACAGGTAGTGGCGGCCCGGCGGGAGCGTGCCGGTGATGGCGCCCCAGCGGCTGCGTACGCCCGTGGTGCCCTCCTCGATCTCGATGATCGCCCGGCGCCACATCCAGACCAGCGCGACGGCCAGGAAGAACACCGCGGCCAGCGAGGCCGTCATGACGAGGTTGCCCATCGCCGCCATTCCGGCGAAATAGACGGCGACGAAGATCAGTGTCATCCAGGCGAAGCCGCGCCGGTCCTTGGGGATCACGACGGGCACGAGCTGGCCCTGCTCGCCGCCGCGCAATAGCTGGCGGATGTCGGACCAGGAGGCCAGCGACTCCTTGATCTTCGAGAACTCGCGGCTCATCGGACCTCACCCTCGATGGTCGGCAGTGCGGCGGCCAGTTCGGGCTCGGGCGCCTCGGTCACCTCTTCGGCGACCTTCCTGAGCAGTTCGGTGATCTCCGCCTCCCTGTCCTCCACGCGCTTGCCGATCTCGCCCAGCCGGCCCCGGATGGCGGCCATGTCCTCGGCCGAGAACAGCGCCGCCCCCTTGCCGCCGACCAGTTGCTGGGCCAGCGCCAGGAAGTCGATGTCGGTGTGCTCGCCCACCTGCACCACCTGCGGCAGCCGGGTCGCGACCGACTCCAGCTTGTCCAGCAGGTCCTGCTGGAAGCGGTAGTCGAGGATCTCCGGCGCCTCGGCCGCGCTGAGCGCCCTGATGTCCAGCGCCTGCGCCTCCAGCAGCGCCGAGTTGGCGTTGGCGGAGGACTCCGCCTCGACCAGGCGCTGCCTGGCCTGCGCCTTGGCCTGGTGGGATGCCCGCTCCAGCGCCGTGTCCATGCGCGCCTGGTAGCCGGCGATCTCCGCCTGGATCGCGCTCAGCGTCTCCTGCAGCCCGGCCAGCTCCTTGATCAGGTCGCCCTCGTTCTGCTCCTTGCGCAGTTGCAGCTCGTACTCGTAGGTGTAGGCCTCCTTGGCGACGCGCACCATCTCAGGCGCGGCCAGGTCCATCCGGTACTCCTGGCTCGACGGCTCGGCGTGCGTGATGTTCACGTCGGTGAGCCGTACGGCGGGCAGGAACTGCTGGTTGAGGTTGTCCAGCATGCCCAGCGTGCTCTCGCCCACCAGGTCGTAGATGTCCTCGGCCCGCTGGGCGTAGATGAGTGAGCGGGTGACCTCGCTGATGGCGTTCTGCAGCTTGGACTGGAAGCCGCTGACCGAGCCGAGCACGAAGATGAACTCCGCCGGGTTCTCGATCCTGAACTGCAGGAACAGGTCGACGCTCGCCTTGACGCCCTGCTGGGTGGGGGCCTCGCTGATGGGGGCGTTGAACGGGTACTCGCGGGTGGTGTTGACGATGTAGCTGACCCGCTTCCACGGGTTGAACAGCGTCACCCGCCCGGGGTCGGCGATCTGCACCAGTTTGCCGAACTTGGTGATCAGCGCCTTGCAGCCCTCGGGCACCATCACCACGCTGCGCCGCCACCACAGGAAGGCGGCCGCCAGGATCAGCACGACCCAGTAGTGCGGGCCGAAGAACACGTCGGTTCGGGGTATGACGTTGCCGAGCGCGCCGATCAGGCCGAGCACCACCAGGATGCCCAGCGGCACGACCACCTTCGCGGTGGTTCCCTTGGGGATCACCACCGGCGAGATCACGTGCATGCCGTTCTCGGCGAAGCTGCGGTTGATGATCTCGCCGGCCTCGTTCAGCGACGCCGTCCGGGCCTCGATCAGCGTGCCCACCGACACGCCGCCGTCACGGGCGGCCGCGAAGTCGTACGGGTTGAGCGTGAAGCCCTGGGCCTGACCGGTCCACTGGCCCGCCTGGTTCACGGCCTGGCCGACGGCTTGACGTACGTCACCGCCTTGAACGACCGCTTGGGCTATGCCCTGACCTGCCTGGATCAATGCCTCTCTGGGTCGTGACATTGCACCTTCCTCTTCCGCTACGGGCGAATCCGACCGTATCGGGTGACACTTACTATTCGCTTGCAAGCGGTCATCGCACTTCTCTTGCAATCGGTAGTAGGCGTGCTATCAATGTAGTAGACCTACTATCGGGAGGATCTGATGAAGGTCATGAGGGAGCTGGATGAGGGCTCCGGGTTAGCGGACCCGGCGGATTCCGCCGTCATCGAGGTCCGTGATCTGCGCATGCGCTATGGGCCGGTGGAGGTGCTCCAGGGCGTCGACTTCACCGTGCGCTCGGGTGAGGTGATCGCGCTGCTCGGCCCGAACGGCGCGGGCAAGACGACCACGATCGAGATCCTCGAGGGCTTCCGGGTACGCTCCGGCGGCGACGCACGCGTGCTCGGCACCGACCCGGCCCACGGCGACGAGCGGTGGCGGGCCCGGCTCGGCGTGGTGCTGCAGTCGTGGCGCGACCACGGCCGCTGGCGGGTCCGCCACCTGCTCGACCACTTCGGCCGCTACTACGCGCCGTACTCGGACGAGGGCAGGATCCGCCCGCTCCCGACCGATGAGCTGATGGCCGCCGTCGGCCTCACCGAACACGCCGACAAGCGGGTCGCCCGGCTCTCCGGCGGCCAGCGCCGCCGCCTCGACGTCGCCATCGGCATCGTCGGGCGCCCTGACGTGCTGTTCCTCGACGAGCCCACCGCCGGGTTCGACCCGCAGGCCCGCCGCGACTTCCACGACCTCGTGCACCGGCTGTCGGACCTCGACGACACCACCATCCTGCTCACCACCCACGACCTGGACGAGGCCGAGAAGCTCGCCGACCGGATCCTCATCCTGGCCGACGGGAAGATCGTCGCCGACGGCAGCGCCGACCGCCTGGCCCGGCAGGTCTCCCGCGATGCGCAGGTGCGCTGGAGCGTCGGCGGCGAGCACTTCGTCCACGCCACCGACGACGCCACGGGCTTCGTCCGCGACCTGTTCGCGCAGCACGGCGAGGAGATCGGCGATCTGGAGGTACGGCGGGCGACGCTCGAGGACACCTACATGGCGATCGTCAGGAGGGACGAAGGATGAACCCCACGCTGCACGCCGCCCGGCTCGGGGTGTCGCGAGGCTGGACGGAGTTCAAGAATTCCGTGGTCAACCCGCAGGACATCGGCTTCACCGCCGTCACCTCGGTCGCCTTGGTCGTCGTGATGTACTTCCAGCGGGACGCGACGCTGCCCGGCACGTCCCTCTCGCTGGCCGCGGTCACCCTGCCGAGCGTCCTCGGCATGCTGACCGCCTTCAACGCCCTGCTCGGCGCGGTCGGCTCGCTGGCCGTCGAACGGGAGGACGGCACGCTGCTGCGGGCCAAGGCCCTGCCGCAGGGCATGGTCGGCTATCTGGTCGGCCGCATCGTGTCGGTGTCGCTCACCACCGTGATCAGCGTGCTGATCGTGCTCGTGGCCGGGCTGTTCCTTGTGCCGTCGCTGACGCGTACCGGGCCGGGCGGCTGGCTGACCATGGCCTGGGTGATCCTTCTCGGGCTGCTGGCCACCCTGCCGCTGGGCGCGATCGTCGGCTCGCTGGCCAACAGCCCGCAGACGGTTGCCGGGCTGTCGATGCTCGCCGTCGGCGGCCTCACCGCCATCTCCGGGATCTTCTACCCGCTGACGGCACTGGCGGGCTGGCTGCAGGCACTGGCGCACGTGTTCCCGCTGTACTGGCTGGGGCTCGGGATGCGCTCGGCGCTGTCGCCCGCCTCCGCCGCGGCCGCGGAGATCGGCGGCTCCTGGCACACCCTGGAGACGATCGGCGTACTCGGTGCCTGGTCCGTGGCCGGCCTGCTGCTGGCGCCACCGATCCTGCGCAGGATGGCCCGGCGCGAGGCCGGCTCGCTGATGCAGCTGCGCCGCGACCGAGCACTGCAACGTATCGGCTGATCGGCTGAGAAGATAGGCGGCGATGAGCGAGATCGTCTACAACCGCATCGCGTTGCTGCGCGCCGAACGCGGTGTCACCCGCAGGCAGCTCGCCGACGCTCTCGGCGTGCATTACCAGACAGTGGGGTATCTGGAGCGCGGCGAGTACAGCCCGAGCCTCTACCTGGCGCTGCGGATCGCCGAATACTTCGAGGTGTCGGTCGAGATCGTCTTCTCCACCACCCCTTTTCCGCGGATCGGGGAGCGGTCCGCTTGACGTACTTCCACAAAGGATCCGGACCGGGCTGACTACTGCCGGTAGCAGCCTCCCCTGTTGTCAGTAGCAGACCCGCCAGCCACGCTTTCCGCAGGTCGAGGCGATTGAAGATCGGCTTGACCCGCACCCCACCGACCTCCAACTCCTGGATCTCCTTGATATTGATCCACGCGATCTCCACTGAAGACCACTCACGGTGCGGAAAGCGAGCCAGTGCCGCCGGAAACCTTCGCCGGGCTAGAGGCACGCTGCGCGGCTTCACCAGTCGAGAGTGACGAGCCGCTCGTGCCGGACTCCTTGGAGCAGGTCTTTCAGCAGTACGGCCAGCCCGGGCGGAAAGACCCGCTCCGTGGTCGAGTCGAGCTCGGCCGCGGTCCACCATCGGTGCCCGAATCCGTCATCTCCAGATCCGGAAATTTCCCCCAATGGGACCCGGGCGAAGAAGTACGTATGCACGGTGTAGTAGCGGCTTCCCCGGATGGACCACTCTCCCGCGTTGACTGCCACCGGTTCGCCCAGGTCGTGGGGCGTGATAACGAAGCCGGTCTCTTCGTGAGCCTCGCGACACGCCGCTTCCACCGCTGATTCGCCGGGTTCGATCGCGCCGCCGGGAAGGTGCCATGCGGGCTCGCGGGGCCAGGGGTCGGGCGGGACGAAGCGGAACATCAGCGCGCGGTCGGCGGGATCGACCAGGATGACGCGCGCCGTGGGGCGGTTCGTGATCATTTGCCCGAGGCTACCCGCGCGAAGGCTTCCGGTCACGGCACTAGCTGTCGACGATCACGCCTCCGAGCGCGGTGCGGCCGGCCGGGGTGGCGACGAGCTCGACCGTGATGGTGTCGCGCAAATGCGCCCCGAGGACGTCGGCGACGGCGTCGGTGACGGTTCGCACGAGCTTGGCAATGAGCTCGCCGCTGTCGGGACGGGTGAACGCCGCCTCGCGGATACCGAACATGATCGCGGGTGCGGCCTCGTTGACCGGCTCGCCCCGCAGGCCCCACCGCCCGGCGGGTACGCCATCGAGGTAGATGACCGCGACGTCGCGCGCCCACTCGCCGTACACATCCACTACCGCGTCGGTCAGCGCGGCGATGAGGGCCGATTCGTTGCCCTCGAGCTGTGGCTCCAGGACTCGGACCGTCAGGTGTGGCATTGTCAGTCTCCTGTTTGCTCTCAAATTAACTTTGAATGCAAAGATAGTTGATTAGGGGTCAGATGGTCAACAACGCGGACGATATGACGACGGACCAGGCGGTGCGGTCCATGCTGCTGCTGATGCCCAGGCTCGTCGGGCGAGCCAAACGGCTGCCCATGCCGGAGTCGCTGCGGACGCTTGATCTCGCGCCCCGCCACTTGTCGCTGCTGGCCTACCTGCAGCACGACGGTTCCCTCACGGTGAGCCAGTTGGCGGAGCGGCTGGAGGTCGCTCCGACGACCGTCAGCCTGATGGTGGGTGACCTGTCTCGCCGCGGTGTCCTGACGCGGGAAGAGGACGATGCCGACCGACGACGGCGGGTCGTCGCGATCGCACCGGAGTACGTCTCGCCGATCCGCGAGTGGCTGGCGGGCAGCGCGCTGGCGTGGGCGGAGGTCCTGGCCGACCTCACGCCGGCTGAACGCGCCACGATCGTGCGGACGATGCGTGCCTACGAGACCGCCTTGGGCAGACGGACCACCAGAGGCGGTTCACCACCGCCCCCGACCAGTCCCCACCCGCTGATCCCCCTCGCCGTCACAGAGGTAAAACGCCTGGTCAACCTGGCGACGACGCCACCAAGCCCGCGCCCGCTTCACTCGGCGATGAAAGAATCAGCATCTCCGACTGCCGGATAGGTGGGCCAGCAGCATGTCCAGCGGCCGGGGTACGTGATCGAGATCGAGTGCCGCGACGAGCGGGCCGGCGTAGCGGATCTTGCGGCCACTGCCTGATCCCATGAAACGGCGCAGCTGGGCGTGAGTGGCGCTCCGCGCGTGGATGGCAGTAAGCCGTTCTGTCGAAGGACATGAGCCGGTTGGCGCATCCCCAGGTCGAGGTGGCCGTACCGTACGCGACGCCTGTCCCATCACCGGGTGACGGTTTCTGTCAGTGGCGCCGCCTAAAGTGGCAGCATGCGACCGGTCACTGATTTGCAGCGGAAGGTGGCGCCCTTCGAGGTCGTCACCGAGATGACTCCCTCCGGCGACCAGCCGACGGCCATCGCCGAGCTGGAGCGCCGCGTCAAGGCCGGGGAGAAGGACAACGTCCTGCTGGGCGCCACGGGCACCGGCAAGACGGCCTCGATCGCCTGGCTGATCGAGCGGTTGCAGCGGCCCACGCTGGTCATGCAGCCCAACAAGACGCTCGCCGCGCAGTTCGCCAACGAACTGCGGGAGATGCTGCCCAACAACGCTGTTGAATATTTCGTCTCTTATTACGACTATTACCAGCCTGAGGCGTACGTCCCGCAGAGCGACACGTACATCGAGAAGGACTCCTCGATCAACGACGAGGTCGAGCGGTTGCGCCACTCGGCGACCAACTCGCTGCTGACCCGCCGCGACACGATCGTGGTGGCCTCCGTGTCCTGCATCTACGGCCTGGGCACGCCGCAGGAATACGTCGACCGCATGGCCAGGCTCCGCGTCGGCATGGACATCGACCGCGACCAGTTGCTGCGCCGCCTGGTCGACATGCAGTACACACGCAACGACCTCGCCTTCACCCGGGGCACCTTCCGGGTGCGCGGCGACACGATCGAGATCATCCCGAAGTACGAGGAGCTGGCCGTACGCATCGAGATGTTCGGTGACGAGATCGAGAAGCTCGCCACCATGCATCCGCTGACCGGCGAGGTCATCACCGAGGACGAGGAGCTCTACATCTTCCCCGCCTCCCACTACGTCGCCGGCGAGGCGCGGATGGCGGCGGCCGTCACCGGCATCGAGGCGGAGCTGGCCGAGCGGCTCTCCGAGCTGGAGCGGCAGGGCAAGCTGCTGGAGGCGCAGCGGCTGCGCATGCGCACCACCTACGACATCGAGATGATGCGCCAGATCGGCACCTGCTCAGGCATCGAAAACTACTCGCGCCACATGGACGGCCGCGAGGCGGGCAGCGCCCCCAACACGCTGCTCGACTACTTCCCCGAAGACTTCCTGCTGGTCCTCGACGAGTCCCACCAGACCGTGCCGCAGATCGGCGCGATGTACGAGGGCGACGCCTCCCGCAAGCGCACCCTGGTCGACCACGGCTTCCGCCTGCCTTCGGCGATGGACAACCGGCCGCTGAAGTGGGAGGAGTTCCTGGAGCGCATCGGCCAGACCGTCTACCTGTCGGCCACGCCCGGCTCCTACGAGCTGGGCCGGGTCAAGGGCGACGTGGTCGAGCAGGTCATCCGGCCGACCGGGCTGGTCGACCCCGAGGTGGTCGTCAAGCCCACCAAGGGGCAGATCGACGACCTGGTCCACGAGATCCGCGAGCGCGCCGACCGCGACGAGCGGGTCCTGGTCACCACGCTGACCAAGAAGATGTCGGAAGACCTCACCGACTACCTGCTCGAGCTGGGCATCCGGGTCCGCTACCTGCACAGCGAGGTCGACACGCTGCGCCGCATCGAGCTGCTGCGCGAGCTGCGCTCCGGCGACTACGACGTGCTGGTCGGCATCAACCTCCTGCGCGAGGGCCTCGACCTGCCCGAGGTGTCGCTGGTGGCCATCCTCGACGCGGACAAGGAAGGCTTCCTCCGCTCGGAGACCTCCCTGATCCAGACCATCGGCCGGGCCGCCCGTAACGTCTCCGGACAGGTCCACATGTACGCCGACAAGGTCACGCCGTCGATGGAGCGGGCCATCGACGAGACGAACCGGCGGCGGGCCAAGCAGGTCGCCTACAACGAGGCCAACGGCGTCGACCCGCAGCCGCTGCGCAAGAAGATCGCCGACATCCTCGACTCGTTGCAGCGCGAGGACGCCGACACCGACCGGCTCCTCGGGGGCGGCCGCCAGCAGTCGCGCGGCAAGGCGCCTGTGCCCGGGTTCGTCGCCCGCCAGACCGGGCAGCACGCCAAGACCATCGCCGGTGAGATGCCCCGGGCACAGATGGAGTCGTTGATCGAGTCGCTGACCGAGCAGATGCACCAGGCTGCGGCCGATCTGCAGTTCGAGGTGGCTGCCCGGTTGCGCGACGAGATCAAGGAGCTCAAGCGGGAGCTGCGGGACATGCGGGAGGCGGGGGTCAAGTAGACGACCGGCCGGAGAAAGGATGTCCGCTTCGCTCCGGGCGTTCTGGCGCAGCCACGGCCTGGGCGGCGCCCACATCAGGACGCCGGTCAGGGCAGCAAGGGGACCGCCCAGGAGCCGAAACCCTGCCACCGCTTCGCGGCCTGGCGCCTGGCCAGGACACCGTCTCCGGGGGCAAGGGCGTGCGGCTTCCCGACGGTCTTCTGCGCCGCGAGCAACAGGCTCAGGTGCCGCTGAATGACCGGCGCGCTGGACTCGGCGAGCGCCTTGACCTCCGGCGAGGTCCCCGCCCGGAGTTCTTGCTTGCCGAGCTCCAGAGCCGCTCGGTGGCCTTTGATCATCGCGGTGACCCAGGCCCGGTCGAAGGCGGAGCCGGACAGCGCGGCCACGCGCTCCAACATGGCCCGGTCCTGCGAGGCGGGCTTAGCAGGCAGTGACACCCGCAGACTGCTCGCGGTCTGTTTCACCGCGGTGTCGAGCTTGGTGTGGTCGGTGACGAGAGTGGCTCCGATCGAGTGGACGTCTTCGGCTGTTCCTTTGGCCTGAGCGACCTTGCCGGCGGCGATCTCGGCGAGATTGCCTTGATGGGCCTGCCTCAGAAACTGTTCATCTTGCTCCGAGACCTTCACCTCGGCCCGCGCCGACGCCGGTGACCAGCTCATCAGGACCACCATGGCAACCGCGGCGACGCCGGTGAACGTGACACGCAGAGACATCACTACCCCCTACAACAGCCCAGACGGCTTGCCCGTCCACCTAGGCGCTTCCCGACCAGGAGGCGACACATGTGGACAAAAGCGGAGAAAGTAGCATTCAGCAACCATATAATTACATTTCGCTGCTTAGGTGGTGCTGCTGGTTGTCCATGGCGGTCGATGCGATGGCAATATCACAACGCGCTGAACGTGCGATCAACCAGCAATTCGTCACTGCAGGTCAGTCCACCACCGCGGCAGGCGACCCTGAGCAGTGTGCGGCGTACGTCCAGCGCGTGGGTGTCAGAGCATCCCGGCTTCTGATTGGAGCAGGACGGAGAGGGCATCGGGGTCTGCCGACGCGACGCCCTTCGCGGCGAACCAGGTGGCTACGTTGCGGGCGTCACGGTCGAGGAAGCGCGGGCCCGTGGGATGGGAGATCACGTCGACGATCTGGGGAAGGTCGATGATGACCAGCCTGCCCTCGCGGACCAGCAGGTTGTACGCCGACAGGTCGCCGTGGGCCAGACCCTCCCTGGCCAGGACGACCAGCGCCTCCACCAGTTGGGCCCAGAGGTCGTCCAGGTCGTCCGAGACGTTGGCGAGGCGGGGTGCCGCGTAGCCGTCCGAGGTGCCGATGAATTCCTGGAGGATCTCGGTGCCGACGATCTGCACCGGATAGGGGACTGGCAGGCCGAGTTCGGTCAAGCGACACAGGGCGCCGAATTCGGCCGCGGCCCACTGGCCGGCGATGAGTTGCTTGCCGAAGGCAGTGCGGTTGGCCATGGCGCGATTCATGCGGCTTTCGCGGGTGCTGCGGCCTTCCAGGTAACCGGCGTCTCGGTGGAACAAGCGGTGTTCCGCTGAGCGGTAGCGTTTGGCGGCCAACAGGCAGACCCGGTCCGTGTCCGGTACGCCGCGGGAGACCAGGTGGACGTCTGCTTCCTTGCCGGTTTTGAGGATGCCGAGTTCGGTGTCCACGGCGGCGAGCTCGGTGATGAGCCAGTCCGGGTGCGGTTTCGGGCCGCGCTCGGTGGGGGTGCTCTGGTCCCAGGTCGACCAGCGGTCACCCACAGGTGGTCCGTCGTCCACGGGGGCGCTGTCGAGCCATTCGAGGTCATCGGCGTCGAGGGCGTACTTGCCCCGGCGGCGGGGCGAGGAGTGCTTAGGCACGGTGGGATTTCTCCAGAAATGAGGCCCACCGGCTCAGCGATCAGATTGGCGAGGTCCCGGTGGGGAGGTCAGAGGACGCGGAAAACGGCACGCGAACAGTCGTCATCACGGTCTCGACCTCCCTTCTCTCTCCACGTACAGGCTGCGACACGCGCTGGTTACACGGTTGCGTAACGCGCTGTGCCCAGCCTGGCTGAGTATGCCGAGCGGGGCCTGGTCGTGGCAACTGAATTTTCGGCCTCCTCCCACACACTCACCCACCCGCCCAAACCGGCACATCACGGACTCGCCCTCGGTGCCTGGCGGACGCCGAAGGATGGCGCACCACAGGAGCACCACCCAGACGTAGCGTCAGAATCCGCGGAAGACACCCTCTTCGTCCACCACGACAAAGAACGCGAGGTCGTATTCCTCCAGCACCAGCGCGAGGATCCCCTCCGCCGTGGCGCCTTCGTAGGCCGGATCGTCAAGGTATTGCACCGCCGCCACGAGGCCCGGGACATCGGACTGTCCAAGGAGGACGAGCGGCTCCTTTCGCACGTGGGACTGCCCCGCGACGCGCCGTTGTTCACAGCGGATGTCATCGGGAAACCACGTCTGTTCGACCTCGAAGAGTTCTCGGCGAACGGTGTCCTGAACAGAGTCCTGTTCCTCGGCGGACCGGAAGAGGATTTTCGCGCGCGTTTCTTCCTAGACGTCCGAGAAGGCTTCATCGTCCGTATGGCACTCACCACCAGCGGTTCCGAAGCCGAAGTGGTGAACAGCTCCCTCAGAACGTTCATCGAGTTTCTCTACCGGGTGGGAAGCACACTTCGTCTCCAGGAAGCGGAGGCCGGGGAACCGGTACCGAGGAGACGGCCGCGCTCGCGCTCACTCTCAGGGACTTGGATCCCCACGCGTTCCGAGAGCCCGAGTGCTGGTGGCCGGTGACGCTGGACCGGCTCATGGGTGAACCAGTCGGTCCTTAGGCGTCCACCGCGTCAGATGCTCCCATTGCAGCCCCCTCAGGTTCACGAAACTCATCGACACGAGATACCGACGATCAGAGTTTCGACCTGAGGGGCCGAGCGTAGTAAGGCGCACACGACGCCAACGGCCGAACCCGGCCATCCTCCCGACGCCCCACCACCGACCCGTGGCGTGGTTGTCCCAGATGGCCACGGTCAGAGCCACTCAGCTAGCCGCCCGGGCGGCCCGGAAGCCGTGCGAGCCGCTGTACTTGCCCGACGGATCCGTCACCCGGTAAGTGAGTGAGAAGGCTGTCACTCGCCCGGCGTCAACGGCGCCGGGCTCCACAGTCCAGCTCCGCCCGCCGCGCGCAGCCCGGAAGGTCCCCTTCGAGGTGCGGCGCAGCGTGATCGCCGCCTCGCCCGCAAAGCCTGTCAGACGCAGCGCGCAGGCGGGCCCGCCGCAGGCCGCCTCCAGTCGGACCGAGCCGTCGGCCTGGTAGATCCCGGCCAGCCGGTCCAGCTCCTGCTGCAGCGGGTACGTCTGCGCGGGGGCCTCCGGCAGGAATGCCGCCTTGGTGCGGTCCATGTCCAGCACGAACGTATACCCTCCGGCGAGTTGGGCGGCGCTCACCCGCGTGGCGCTCAGCCGCGTGGCCGTCGCCTTCGGCTCGCCGGGCGTGACGACGGCCAGTGGCGACGGGAAGACGGGAACGACCGGGAAAACTCCCGGGTGCTCGCAGACCGGCACGAATGCCTCCCCGGGTGCGTAACGCTCCCACTCCGTACGCGTCATCGGGCGGCTCGCCGCCGCGCAGGCCGCCGCCACCAGGTCGGGCGGCTCCCCAGTGGCCCACAACCGCAGCGTTCCTGTGCGGTCGAGGGAGGCGAGGACGCCAGGATTCGGGAGAAACGCCAGATCCGTCACGAAGCCCCCGGCCCCGGTCAGTGGCCGGCCAATCGCCGACCGGCTGTCGACGTCCCACAGCCGGATGGTCTGGTCCCGGCCGCCCGAGGCCAGCACGCGGCCGTCGGCGCTGAACGCCACGGCCAGAACGTCGTCGCCGTCCCCGGTCAGCGGCTCGCGGGAGGGCCGCCCGGTGGCGGCGTCCCACAGCCTGACCGTCCGGTCGGAACCCGCCGTGGCGACCAGCCCGCCATCGGGGCTGAACGTGATGTCGTTGACCAGGCCCGCGTGGCCGCTCAGCGGCGCGCCCACGGTCCGTCCGGTCGCGAGGTCCCACAACTGCACGGTTCTGCCTTCGGCCGTGGCCAGCAGACGGCCGTCAGGGCTGAGCGTGAGGTGGCCCAGCGGCGGCGTGCCCACGGCCGGCCGGTACGTCCGCAGCCTGCGGCCGGACGCCATGTCCCACTGGATCACCTCGTACCCGGACCCCAACCCGGCCGCCAGCAGCGACCGGCCATCGGCGGAGAAGGCCAGCGACTGCACGCTGTTGTCGCCCACGAGGACCGCGCGTGCCTGGCCGCCGGGGCGGTCCCAGATCCGTACGACCTCGTCGGCTGCGGCGGCCAGCCTCGTGCCGTCGCGGCTGAACGCCAGCGCGGTGGTCCAGCTCTTGTGCCCGCCCAGCGCGGTGCTGCGGCCGGTCGACGGCTCCCACAGCTTGACCCGCCAGTCGCCGTTGCCCATGCCGCCCGTGGCCAGCGCCGTTCCGCGCGGGTCGAGCGCTATCGGACCGTTTCGCTTGGGCACGGACAGCAGTAGCGGCGGGCTGGAGTTCCACAGCCGGACCGTGCCGTCGTGGCCCGCTGTGGCCAGCGTCGCGCCGTTGCGGCTGAACACGATCGAGGAGATGGCGTCCGTGTGGCCGCGGATCGGCTCGCCGAGCGGTTGCCGGGCGGCCACGTCCCATAGCCGCAGGGTGCGATCGCCGCAGCCGAGCGCGAGCGTCCCGCCGTCGGCGCTGAACGCGGCGCTGTCCGCCCGGGTACCCGCCGGGCAGCCAGGGAGGTCTCCCGCCGCCCTGCCGGTGGCGCCCGTCCAGAAGCGGAGCCCGGCGTCCCCTGCGGTGAGCAGGTACCCGCCGCCGAAGGCCAGCGGGCGGCCGGCGCTGGTCAGATCCGGGCCGCTCTGGCGGCGGATGGCGGTGTCCCATAGGCGTACCGTGCCGCGCTCATCGCCGGTGGCGACCAGGCGGCCGTCAGGGCTGTAGGCGACCGCGGCCGCGGTGGTGGACAGCGGCTCGCCGACCGGGCTGCGTGTGGCCAGGTCCCACAGGCGGGTGCCGGTGAAGACTGTGGCGCCGTCCCGGCCGAAGGCGATGGGGCCGCTGTCGCCGACCGCCAGCGTCGCGACCCGACTGCCCGCGCCCACGTCCCACACCTGGACCGTGCGGTCACGGCCCGCGCTGACGAGCGTGCGGCCGTCACGGCTGAACGCGAGCGAGGTGACCTCGTCAGAGTGGCCCGCCAGCGGCCTGCCGATCAGCCTGCGCGTGGCCGGGTTCCAGAGCCTGATCAGGCTGTCGGCGCCCGCGCTGGCCAGCAGCCTGCCGTTGGGGCTGAACGCGACCGCGTTCGCGCCGCCTAGGTGGGCCTCCAGCGTGCCGCGGTGGGGACCCGCCGCCACGACGCGCAGGCTGTGGCGGGCCTCGTCGGTATGCGCAGCCCCCCATGCGGCCGCCGCCAGCAGCGCGGCGGCCGCCGGGTCGGCGTCCGCCTCGCTGCGTGAGGCCAGCCGCCGGGAGAGCTGTTCGGCCTGGCCGCGGTCCACCTCCCTGCCCGCCAGCACCGCCGAGAGCGCGGCGACCAGCGCCACCACCAATAGCACTGCCACTCCGCCCAGCGTCAGGCGCCATCGCCGGACACGCGCCGCCTCGGCCTCGGAGGAAGCGTCGAGGAACTCCCGCGCGGCG
Organism: Nonomuraea sp. NEAU-A123; assembly: GCF_018603905.1. GTDB lineage: Bacteria > Actinomycetota > Actinomycetes > Streptosporangiales > Streptosporangiaceae > Nonomuraea. The sequence goes on along the minus strand of NZ_JAHFZZ010000007.1, from coordinate 87,912 downwards.
CCCTCCAGCATGGGGTAGCGACCGGGGTCTGCCTGCCAGCCCTCCGACGCCGAACGGACCGCCCTGAGCTGCCGCCCGCCGTAGAGGAACGACGAGTCCCGTCCGGTGAGCAACCACTGGTCGGCGTCGTGGGCCAAACGGCCATGCAGCTTCCACTCGGCGACGTCGGTATCCAGCCACTCGCGCAGCCGCGGCCAGGAGGTCAGCAGCACCTGGTGGGCGGGCTCGGCGGTGCCCTTCCCGAGCACGACCAGCCGCTTCCCGGCGAACGCCGTCAGCACCGGTCCGGCCCGCTCTGGCAGGCTCTTCAGCGGCGCCCGGCGGCAGAGCGCGCGCCCGTCGCGGTCGATCAGGGTCAAGCGGCGCAGCACGTCGCGGGCCACCTCACGATCCTCCGGCGCCAGCGCGGCGTAGGCCTCCTCCGCGGCCTTCTCCACGGCGCCGCGCACCCCGCCGGACAGCGCGTAGTCGCCAATGGTCAGCTCGTCGCCCTTGCGCTTCTCCCAGGTCAGCAGCATCGCCTGGGACAGCAGCGGCAGCGCGCCCGTCTCGGCGTCCGGCGCTGAGGAGCGTAACTCAGCCAGGATGGTCTCGACCAGCCGCTGGCCGATGCGCAGCCCCGCGGCGTCCGCCGGGCCGGTGATGGCCTGCCGCAGCCCCGTCTCGTCCATCGGGGCCAGGACGAACTGGCTGTCCTGCAACGCCTGCCGCAGCGCGGGGTAGCGGGCGCAGCGCGCGGCCTGGTCACCGCGTACTACGAGCACCACCAGCGCGGGCGGCCCCTCACCGCCGTCCCCGGCAGGGGACGCGGCGGCGTGCAGGGCCGCGACGAACGCGGCGGCCTCCTCCTCGGGCGGTCCGTCGGGCGCGAACAGCTCCTCGAACTGGTCCACCACGAGGACCAGCCGCAGCTCCTCACCTCGGCCGCCCGCCGCCTGGCGGCGCATTGCCTCGGCGAGCACGGCCTGCCTGGCCAGCAGCCGCGCCTGAGCAGGGGCCAGTGCCAGCCGCTCGCGCAGCGCGACCGGATCGGCTCCCGACAACGCCGCTAGATGTACGGCCAGCACGTTCAGAGGCGACCGCGTCGGCGTGACCACCATCCGGGGCCACGTGGCGGCCTCGGCGGATAGTGCCTCGCGGGCCAGCGCGGGCAGCAGCCCGGCACGCAGCAGCGACGACTTGCCGACGCCGGACATCCCGGTCACCACCACTAGGCCGACGCCCGTGAGCCGGGCGGCCATGATGCCGACCAGCTCGGCCACGGCCTGCGTACGGCCGTGGAAGACGGCCGCGTCGCTCTCGCCGAACGGCACCAGCCCCCGGTACGGCGCCCCACCCGTCCACCGCTCCGCGGGCGCCTGCCTGCCGCCGCCCCTGCGCCTCCTGAGCGTCGCGAGGTCCTCGCGCATGAGCCGCGTGTTGGCTGACTGCTGGTGCAGCAGGTCGATGATCTGGCGCTGCTTGGCGCCCTGCCGGTCGATGCTGCCCTGCATCGCGTTCAGCGCGGCGGCCACATCGCCGAGGAGGAACCGGAACTCGCCGAATCCCTCGCCCACCGCGGTCAGCCCGGCCATGAGCTGGGACTGCAGCTCTCGGTCGTCCAGCTCGACCGCCTCACTGACCAGCGTGCTGACCACACCGACCTCTTGGAGAATCCGGGCGATGTCGGCGCGCAGCGATCCGGCCCGCTCATCACCCGCCTCCAGCGCCTCCTCGATGCGCCGCTGGACCTCCTCCTCCAGCGCCTCCCTGGGCTGGTCCGGTTCGATGGTCTCGATGGCCGCCTTGAGTACGTCGGTGAGCACGTTCGCACCGACCGAGGCCAGCACGCCGAGCGCCGCCCCGAGCACGCCTCCGACGGCCACGCCCGCCGCGGGCAGCAGCGGGACGAGCGCCCCTGTCGCCAGGACCCCGATCAGGGTGGGTGGCGACCAGCGGTGCAGTCCCTTGCCCGTGGAGCGGGCCCAGCGGCCGAGCCGGTCGCGCATCCCGGTGCGCATCAGGTGTCGCTGCTCGTCGGCCGTCACTGCTCAGCTCAGCAACGCGTCGTAGGTGGGTCCGGTGTGCGAGCCGAACGTGAACCCGGGTGGGGCGATGGCGGGCAGCACGGCGGCGCCCTGCTCGGCCCACGGACAGACGATGCGGACCATGGCCTCGGTGGGGTCGTTGGAGCCCAGGCAGAGCACGGTGCCGGTCTTCACGGAGACCGTACAGGTGGCGGTGCGGGTGTTGGCAGACCACTCGCCGTTCCTGCACAGGTCGAGCCGGAGGGTGTCGAACTCGTGGACCAGGTCCGGATGCCGGTCGCGCGCCTTGGCCGTGAGGCGCACGACTGTGCCCTCCGGAACGACGAACCGGCAGGCCACGGCCTGGGGCCGCGGCTTGCCGCGCTCGCGGACGTCGGCGCAGAACGTCTGACCGGGCAGATCGGTGCCGATGCCGCCGCTCCACGCGGTGGGCATGAGCACGACCAGCGGCACTCCCCGTACAGGCGGCGAAGCGGGAGTTGTCGCGACCTTTTCGGCCACGCCACTGGTTCCGCCGCACCCACCGACCGCCATGATTAACGCGGCAATCACAACATATTTTCTGTTCTGTCCAATCATTGAGCCTGCCCTTTTTCGGCGCATTCACGGGACAATTTCTGCTCCATGGGGTCGAGAGTGGACAGGCACACGGTCTTGGCCCCGGCGCCGCCGTAGACGATGCAAGTGATCGCGTCGGCGTGCCCGGCGCCGCTGTCACACCCCTCGTACGTCGCCACATGGAAGTCCCACGTGCGCGCCGCCTTCGGGTACGGATCAGCGGCGCGCTCGAACTGGGCGCGTAGGTGGTAGATCTTGCCGGGCGCGACGGCTATCTCACACCTCCGGCCAGCGACGCCGCCGTTCGAGCAGGGCTCGGTGAAGTTCCCGGAGAGCGTGACGCGCCACTTGGTGTTGAGCACCACCAACAGGGTGCCCGCCTGGTCGACGGTGGGAGCGGGGCTCGGCACGATGCCGCACGGTCTGCGTGCCACGTCGGCGGGCCCGGTCGTGGTCACACAGACCGACCCGTGGCGGTCCGACTGGACCGTGCAGGTGGCCGCGCCCGGCCCTTCGAGGCAGCCCCAATAGGCCAGCCGCACCCCGGCGGGCAGCGCCTCGCGCGGAACGACACTGACGGACCGAGTCCGCTGCCCCTTCTCGACGGTGTACGTGGACCGGCACACCCCGTCGGCGCACTGCCCCTCGGCCGTACCGGGCAGCGACAGCGGCACCAGCCGGGTGTCGGACCGCACGGTGAGCCTGACCGACTCGGGAGAGCGCAGCAGCACGAAAACCGTGACGCCGGTGATGGCCAGGAATATGCCGAGGGCGAGGATCACCAGTGCGAGCTGGCGGCGTCGTGTCACGAATGGCTCCCGCAGGCGTGGCTTTGTGAGAAAGGAAGATATCACGCGCGCGACGGCCAGACTATATAAGAGAATATCCTCGGAATATTTATCCGGACAGACAGTGGCTAATGGTGTCGAATCAATTAGCCGTCAGCCGCCGAGCGACTCTCACGATTGCCCGCGCGACTCCTTGGCGTATCCCGTTCCACCTGGCCGACCACTACGGCTCGTACCGGCTGACCGCGATCTGACTGCACACCCGCCCCTCGCCCGTCACCGCCGCCGCCTACCTGGTGGACCTGACCGGCCACCACACGATCACGCAGAATGGGGCTGGGCCCATGTCCGTCTCCCTGTCATCCACACTCAGGGCCGAAGCGTTGAAAGCGTGAGGCCAGGAAAGCGCCTTTGAATCTGGTGCTGGCAGGCCTTTGACAAGGCCTATCCTCCCAGTTCAAAGGCGCTTTCCAGTGAGTGATACGAGGCTGGCGAGCAGGACTCGCTTCAGTTCTCCCAGGGCGTGAAGTAGAAGCCGACTCCCAGCACCGAGTTGTAGCCCGAATTGGGGAGAACCCCCTGTGTGGTCCAGAGGTCGAAGGTGAAATTTGGAATGCTGTTGATGGACCCCGTCACGCCGGTGATGGCCCTATTTAGCGCCTCGTCCCAGCTCTGGCGGTATGAAAAGCCGCACGCCCACGAACGATCGTCCTCACCAACCACCGCTAGGGGCCGGTCCTGCTCGTCCTTCTCGACGATTTTTCCGGTCGATATATCGGGTAGTGTGTGCATCGGTATCCCTTTCGGTATGATGTGAGATCTGAACGGTGCGTTGCGAACAAGCGTAGGCAGATTTTCTCCGCATCTTATGCTTGTGGGAATAAACTGCACTCAAATTTTTCATATCCCGCTTTGACCTGGTTGAGCCCCCCGAAGGCTTGACCCCTTACACGCCATCTCTTTAAGCGCTGAAAAAGCGATACTTGAGCATCTATGACTCCCTTGTGGTAGGCCGCCATTTGCGGCATGCCGGTACTGCCATTGGGGCGACCACGAAGGTGTGGGCAGTCCCCGCCCAGCGCCGGCACCACTGGATAATCAGGTGAAGCGGTTCGCCGTCGCTCGTATGGTGCTGGAGTGCGGCGATGCGAGGAGTGCTCCCACTGGGAACCGGCCGGCGCTCCGGAGTGTGTCCGGTGTGCCAGGCTGGTGGACCAGATCGTCGAGGACGGCTGGCGGGCGTTCCTGGAGCGGGAGTTCGGTACGGCCGAGCAGGCCGACGAGCGGGTCATCGCCGAGATGGTGGTCGACGAGCCCGACAGGCACCCGTGGCGGGTGGTCGACGCGGCCTACGACCGGCTGACCTGCACCGAGTGCGGCGGCCGGCTGAGCCGGGGCCCGGCCGGGTGCGGGCCGTGCGATCTGGCGAACGGTTTCCGTTATGTCGCGATCGAGGTCGATCGGCCGGGAGTCGTGCCCGGGAACGAGCATGCGCTGCGGGTCAACGTGTCGGTGGTGCGCAGGCCGTACGGGATCTCGGCGGTTGAACTGCTGGCGCGGCGGCTCTCGCTGCCGATCCTGCTCGAAGGGCGGCTTCCCACCACCCGGCAGGCGCAAGCGGCCCGGGCCATGCTCGACGGCGGCGCCAGTGCGGAGGAGTATGACGCGTTCATCCACCGCACCTGGGGGCGGGAGGTCAGCCGATGAACGTGTCGAGGTCGAGGTCGATGTCCACAGGGAAACCGATGTCGGCTTGGAGGTGCTTGCGGTGGATGCCGGTGGGCACGTAGGCCCGGACCGCCGGCTCAAGCTCGAACGTGTAGACGACGGGCTTGGCGTCTTCTTCCCCTTCCACCCGCCAGAAGTGCTTGATGCCGGCATTCGCGTATTTGGTGGGCTTGGTCGTCCGGTCGCGTTCTCTCGACTCGTCGGAAACCACCTCGACGACCAGGTGGACGTCCTCTGGCTTGAAGGACGTGACGGAGAGCGTCAGCGCCGATCTCTTCACGAGGAGAACGTCGGGTTCGGGGCGCTGCTGTAGGCCGAGCGTCACGGTCATCTCGCGGGCGACGACGAGATCGGGTGGGGTGTTCATCCCGAGGGTGCGGTCGGTGAGGAGGCTCACGGTCAGCATGTGGAAGCCCGTCTGCGGCGGCCTGAAGATGAGCGACCCATCGATCAGCTCGACATGCTTGGGCGCGTCGGGGGGAAGGTGGTCGAGCATGTCGGCGGTCCAGCCGCCGGAGGGGCCCGGGTAGAACCACTCGGGAAGTGCCGTGGTCATCGCGTACGCCTCCGCCGATGCTGACTGAACGGCGTCATCATGTCACGCCGGGTAAGCGTCAGGGGAGGTCTCGGCGCTCCTGTGTGCTTCTGCGATAGAGCTCGTCGATCTCGTCGAGCGGGTCCGGGGGGCGGCGGCGGGCCTCGATCTCCAGGTCGGTGCGGGAGTTGAGGTCGTCGATGCCGGCCGCGGCGTGCTGGAGTTGGTCGCCGAGGAGGTCGACGCGGATGCGGGCGCACATGGCGGTCAGCTTGGCCTGGTGCTCGCGTAGGCGGTGGAGCGTGGCGTGGTCGACGTACGGCGAAGCGCGGCGTTGCTGGGCGTACATGGCGAGTTGTGCGTCGTGTATGTCGGCCTGCGCGGACAGGTCGGCCAGCAGGCGGGGCAGGTCGCCGAGGCCCCAGCCCTGGCGCTGCGTGTGTTCGACGGCCTGGCGGGTGATCGAGACCTCGCGGCGCAGGTCGAGGCGGAGGCGTTCGACCTCGGCGGCGTCGCCGGGGCCCATGGCGTTGACGTGCGTGGTCAGCTGGGTCGCCGCCTGCTTGGCCTTGCTCGCCGCTTTCTGGCCCAGCTTGACCAGGAAGTAGATGCCGACGCCGGCCACCAGGCCGAGGAAGGCCAGGACCGCCAGGATGATGAGAATGATGTCCATCATCGTCCTCGCTTCCTGCTGGTTGGCCGCTGCCTAGAGGATAGTGCGAGTGCCGGGCGGATGCGTGGCCGGACAAGCTCTGTGTGACCAAGCAAGCTCTTGATTGTCTCGTGGGGGCGTGGTTCAGTTCACGTACCGCGAAGGAGCCACGCATGCTTGACGGCAAGGTAGTGCTCATCACCGGCGGCGCCAGGGGCATGGGCGCCGCGACGGCCCGCCGCTGCGTCGCGGCGGGGGCGAGTGTGGTGATCACCGATGTTCTGGTGGAGGACGGCGCCGCCACCGCAAAAGACCTCGAATCACGATTTATCCCGCACGATGTGACCGATCAGGATCAGTGGGCTGAGGTGGTCGAGGAGGTCCTGGACGAGTACGGCCGGCTCGACGGGCTGGTCAACAACGCGGGGATCGCGCCCTCGGCGCCCCTGGAGCAGTACTCGCTCGACGACTTCGAGCGGGTGCTCAAGGTCAACCTGGTCGGTGTGTTCCTCGGGCTCAAGTCGGTGGTGGCGCCGATGCGCGCGTCAGGCGGCGGCTCGATCGTGAACCTGTCGTCGGCGGCCGGTCTGACGGCGCTCCCCGGCACGGGTGGGTACGGCGCGTCCAAGTGGGGTGTCCGCGGCCTCACCAAGATCGCCGCGATCGAGTACGGCCCCCACCGGATCAGGGTCAACTCCGTACATCCCGGGATGATCGTCACCGCGATGACGCTCCCGCACGGCGCGGTCTCGGGTGAGGGCAGGTTCCCGCTGGTCGCGGCCGGGCGGTGCGGTGAGCCCGAGGAGGTGGCGGAGGCGATCGCGTTCCTGCTGTCCGACGCCGCGTCCTACATCACGGGCGCCGAGCTGGCGGTGGACGGCGGCTGGACGGCGGGGGAGACCGTGCTGCTCTCCCGTACGGACGGTGAGTGAACACATGGCCGTTGACGATCTCACCAGAGCGGTCATCGACGCGATGACGGCGGTCTTCCCCAAGGTGGGCACCGAGGTGACGGACCCCGTCGAGGCCCGGCGGATCCTGGCCGAAATGCCCCCGCTGGCGGCCGAGCCGTACAAAGTGGGCCGGGTGGAGGATCGGATGGCGGGGGACCTCCCCGTGCGCGTTTACTGGCCGCCGGGGGAGCGAGAGGGGCGGCCGGTGGTCGTGTACTTCCACGGCGGCGGGTTCACGCTCTGCACGCTGGACACCCATGACCCCGTCTGCCGCCTGATCTGCGCGGACGCCGACGTGGTCGTGGTGTCCGCCGACTACCGGCTGGCGCCGGAGCACCCCTATCCGGCCGCCGTCGAGGACGCGTACGCCGCGACCCGCTGGGTGTACGAGCACGCCGGCGAGCTGGGCGCGGACCCCGGCCGGCTGGTGGTCGCCGGCGACAGCGCGGGCGGGAACCTGGCGACCGTCACGTGCCTGAAGGCCAGGGACGAGGGCGGGCCGCCGATCGCGCTGCAGGTGCTGATCTATCCCGTCACCGACGCCGCCCAGGACGCGCCCTCGCATGCGGAGAACGCGGAGGGATATTTCCTGACCGCGGCGCACATGCGGTGGTACTGGGACTGTTACCAGCCCGACCACGCTCGGCGCGCCGAGCCGTACAGCTCCCCGATCAACGCGGACGTGCGTGGGCTGCCGCCCGCGCTGGTGATCACGGCGGAGCACGATCCGCTGCGTGACGAGGGAGAGGCGTACGCGGAGCGGCTGCGCGCGGCCGGGGTGGACACGCGGAGCGTGCGTTATGCCGGGATGTTCCACGGGTTCTTCGGGCTCGGCTCGCTGCTGCCCGCCGCCAAGGAGGCTGGGGCGAAGGTCTGCGCCACCATCCATGAGCAAGTGGGGTGAAGGATGCCTTACGCGGATATAGGGCAAGATATCCGGCTCTTCTATACCGATGACGGCACGGGTGACGGCCCGCCGCTGCTGCTCGTGCACGGCTGGGGCGCCGACTCCCACCAGTGGTCGTGGCACATCGACGCGCTCGCCGCCAAGCACCGGGTGATCGCGGTGGATCTGCGCGGCCACGGCTACTCGTCCGTGCCCGACGAGGGCAACACGCCCCGCCAGATGGCCGACGACCTCGCCGCGCTGATGGACGGGCTCGCCATCCCCGAGGTGATCGCGATCGGCCACTCCATGGGCGGCCAGGTCGTCTCCATCCTGGCCGTCGAGCATCCGGACAAGGTGCGCAAGCTGGTCGCGGTCGATCCCGGTTACGGCATGTCGGCGGACCTCGCGCGCGGGTTCCCGGAGACGATCGCCGCGCTGCGCGGCCCGCACGCGCACGCCGCCGCCGTACAGCTCGACCAGTGGTGCACCAACTCCGCCACCCCGGCCGTCATCAGGCGCTGGCACCAGCGCAGGCTGTACGGCATGGCGCCGCACGTGCTGGTTCAGGCGTTCGAGGCCATGTTCACGCTGCCCGGCGCGGTCGGCGTACGGCCGGCGAGCGACGACTACATGGCCCGCAGGGAGTGCCCGGTGCTGTCGATCTGGAGCGATCCGGAACGCGCGGCCTGGGAGTCGGGGCTCTGCAAGCATCCGGCGTCGAAGGTGGTGTGCTGGGAGGGCTCCAGCCACCGGCTGCACGAGGAGCGTCCCGGAGAGTTCCTCGTCGTCCTGCGCCGATGGCTACGGGCTTCCTGACCCGCGTCTGGCCCGGCGGGCGGCGCGGTAGCGGCGTACCTTCCTGATCGTCCACCAGGCGAGCAGGGCCATCAGCAGCAGTACGACGATCACCAGCACGGGCACGAACACCGCGACCAGGCTCATACCGAGCGACCCGACGTCCTCCACCGTGCTCGCGACGGGCGCGCCCACGCCGCCCGTCCCCACGTTGATCATGGGACGGGCCGTCGCCTTCAGCGCGTGTACGGCCAGCGCCACCAGGATGCCCAGCACCCAGCCCACCCACGGGCGCTCGGTCATCCAGGTCGAGTGGTCGAGCTCGGCGGCCGCGTTCGTGGCGCTGAACACCACGCCGCCGGCCGCCGGTCGTACCGCCGTCTGGATGGCGTCGTTCACGCTGTCGACGGCCGGGACCTTGTCGAGCACCATCTCCGCGACCAGGAGCACCGCGATCACGGCGAGCACGCCCCAGTTGGACAGCCACGAGTAGCCGTCGGGCAGCTTCACCCGGTCGGTGACGTTCGCCAGCACGCCCACCACGAGGAGCGGAATGTAGGCGTTCAGCCCGGCGGCGGTGGACAGGCCAAGCCCTGTCAGTGCGGCGAACATGTCCCTAGTCTGCCCGGGCCGCCTCGTCCATGAGCGACGCGAGACCGGATCCGGTGAACTCGGCGACCGCCCGCTCGTACTTCTCCATGCCCCACGACCAGAAGTCGAAGTCGATGCTCTGGTTGGCGCCGTCCTGGATCGAGGCCCACAGCGTCCAGCCGTACTTGGACATGAGCCCGAGCAGCCGCGCCCGCGCGATCTTGTGGCGCAGGCGGCGGCCGTAGTAGGCCGTGACCAGCTCTTCCAGCAGGTCCGATGACAGGTCCGACTCGCTCCAGATGTTGCCGAGCTCGAAGCACGGGTCGTTGTTGCCGGCGTACTCGTAGTCGATCAGCCAGAGCCGTTCGCCGCCGTCGATGATGTTGCCGGGCAGCAGGTCGTTGTGACACGGCACCCGCCCCACATCCCGAATATCCAGACATTTCCGGATCCGCTCAACATCGGGCATGAAATCGAGATATTTCGCTGGAAGTCGGTATCCGCGGGTCTGGACGATCTCCAGATATCCCCGCTGCACCTCGAACATGTCGAAATCCCGCGCGAACCGAGGCCCCGCGTGCAGCCGCCCGCACACCTCGGCCAGCCGCCGCAGGTTCGCCGGGTCACCCAGATCGGCCTCCGTGAGCGTACGGCCCGGCAGGAAGCCCACGATCAGCACCCCGAGCTCCGGCAGATAGTCGTGCACCGGAGCCCCCACCCCGATCCGCGCGGCGGCCAGAGAGCACGTGTACTCGACGTCCCGGTCGATCGCCAGCAGCGATCCCTCACTGGCCGACACCCGTACCACGTAGGCCCCGCCGGGAACGGTCACCTTGTAGTTGTGGTTGGTCAGCCCGCCGGGCAGCTCCTCGACGGAACGCGGCGCGCCGGACAGCAGGGGGATGCGGTCGAGGATCTCGTTCATGGTCGATCCTAGCGCCGCCACCCCCTAAACGGTCTAGACCTTTTAGTGTAGCCTCGCCCGCATGAGCGACTCGGCCCGCATCGTGATCATCGGCGGCGGCGTGGGCGGCGCCTCCGTCGCCTACCACCTGACCCAGCTCGGCGAACGCGACGTCGTCCTCGTGGACCGCGACGAGCTGACCAGCGGCTCCACGTTCCACTCCGCCGGGCTCGTCGGCCAGCTCCGCGCCGACCCCACGCTGACCAGGATGAACCAGTACTCGGTCGAGCTCTATCGCACGCTCGACGCCGGCTGGACGGAGTGCGGCGGCATCAAGCTGGCCTCCACTCCGGAGCGGATGGCCGAGATCCGCCGCCAGATCGGCTGGGCCCGCACGTTCGGCCTGCCGCTGGAGGAGATCTCCGTCGCCGAGGCGGCCGAGCTGTTCCCGCTGATGGACCCGTCGGGCGTCGTCGGCGCGGCGTACCTGCCGACCGACGGGCAGATCGACCCCTCCGCGCTCTGCTACGCGCTGGCCGCCAAGGCCCGCGAGGGCGGCGCCCGCGTCAGGACCAGGACCCGCGTGCTCGGCGTCGACACCGAACGCGGCCGGGTCACGCGGGTACGCACCGACCAGGGCGACATCGACTGCGAGGTGGTCGTCAACTGCGGCGGCATGTTCGCCGCCGAGATCGGCCGGATGGCCGGGGTGCGGATCCCGATCGTGCCGATGTCGCACCAGTACGTGGTCACCGACGCCTTCCACGAGCACGCCGGGCTGCCGACGCTGCGCGACCCCGACCTGCTCGTCTACTACCGGCAGGAGGTGCAGGGCCTGGTCATGGGCGGCTACGAGCGCACCTGCGCCCCCTGGACGGCGGACGAGACCTCCTACGACGCCATCCCGGCCGACTTCAACGGCCGCCTCTTGGCCGAAGATTGGGACCGATTTACCGAAATTTCGGAGAATTCGCGGATCCGCGTCCCGGCCATGGCCGACGTCGGCATCCGTAAGATGATCAACGGCCCGGAGGCGTTCACCCCCGACAACGAGTTCTGCCTGGGCGAGACCGAGGTCGGCGGGTTCTTCGTGGCGGCCGGCTTCTGCGCGCACGGCATCGCCGGCGCCGGCGGCATCGGCAAGGTGATGGCCGAGTGGATCGTCGAGGGTGAGCCCGCCATGGACGTCTGGCACATGGACATCCGCCGCTTCGGCCGCCAGTACCGCTCCCCGTCCTACACCCTCGCCCGCGCGATCGAGAACTACGAGACCTACTACGACATCCGCTACCCCGGCCACGAGCGTTCGGCGGGCCGCCCGCTCAAGGTCTCCCCGGCCTACGGCTGGCACGCCGCGAACGGCGCCGAGTTCGGCGAGAAGGCGGGCTGGGAGCGGGTCAACTTCTACCGGTCGAACGAGCCGGACGGCACCGACGAGCGGCCCCGGGGCTGGGCCGGACGGCTGTGGTCGCCCGCGATCGGGGTGGAGCACCGGGCCGTGCGAGAGACGGCGGGCCTGTTCGACGAGACCTCGTTCGCCAAGATCGAGGTCTCCGGGCCGGACGCCGCCGAGCTGCTCGAATGGGTCTGCGACAACCGCGTCGCCCGCCGGGTCGGCGCGGTGACGTACACGCAGGCGCTCAACCGGCGCGGCGGCATCGAGTGCGACTTCACCGTCACCAGGCGGGCCGAGGACGAGTTCCTCATCGTGACCGGCACCGCGTTCGGCTCGCACGACCTGGGCTGGCTGCGCAAGCAGGCCGCGCTGAAGGACGCCAAGGTGCGGATCGCCGACGTGACCGGCCAGTACGCCTGCTTCGCCCTGTGGGGGCCGCGCGCCCGAGACATCCTCGGGACGCTCACGCCCGACCCGCTCGACTTCCCGTTCATGTCCTCGCGCGAGCTCACCGTGGGTGACGTGCCGGTGCTGGCGCTGAGGGTGACGTACGTGGGCGAGCTGGGCTGGGAGTTGTACTGCTCCAGCGAGTACGGCCTGGCGCTCTGGCAGGCGCTGTGGCGGGCCGGGCGGCCGTACGAGCTGCGGGCCGGAGGCTACAGGGCCATCGAGAGCCTGCGCCTGGAGAAGGGCTACCGGGTCTGGGGCGCCGACATCGGGCCGGAGACCACGCCGTACGAGGCGGGGCTGGGCTTCTGCGTCAAGCTCGACAAGGACTTCCTCGGCAAGGACGCGCTCGACCCCGCCCCCGCGCGCGGGCTGCGCTGCCTGACGCTCGAGCCGGGGGCGATCGCGCTCGGCAACGAGCCGGTGCGCCTGGACGGCCAGGTCGTGGCCCGGATCACCTCGGGCGGCCACGGCTACACGGTCGGCTCGCCGATCGCCTACGCCTACCTGCCCGTGGGAGCGGGCGCCAAGGTCGAGGTCGAGGTGGAGGGCGTATGGGTGACCGGGACCGTGGTCAAGGATCCGCTCTACGACCCGGCGGGGGAGCGGGTGCGCTGAGGCCGCTGCGGACCGAGATGCGCACCCGGTCGGAGCGGAACAGGTCGCGGGCGAACTCCACCGGCTCGCCGGCCGCCGCGTAGGCGGTGCGCTCGATCAGCATGAGCGGGGTGCCCGGCGCCACGCCCAGCTCGGCGGCCTCGTCGGACCTGGCGATGACCGGGTCGAGGTGCTCGACGGCCGTGCGCGGCTCCAGGTCGTAGCGGTCGGCGAGCAGCGCGTAGAGCGACCCGCCGAGATCCTCCTCCAGGAAGCCGGGCAGCGCGGGGAAGAAGGAGCGTTCGAGCGCCACCGGCGACTGGCCGGCCGAGCGCACCCGGACGACCTCGTGCACCGGCTCGCCCACGGCGGTCCGCAGCGCGGCGGCGACGGAACGGGGCGCCGGGACGGTCGTGGCGAGCAGCACCTTGGCCTCGGCCTGAAGGTGGGCGCGCCGCATCTGCTCGGTGAACCCCGCCAGCCCCGTCAGATCGCACTCGACGCGCGGGTCGGCGACGAACGCGCCGCCGGATCTGCCCGGCACCCTGACCAGGACGCCGTCGTGCTCCAGCGTCGCCAGCGCCTGCCTGAGCGTCATCCGGCTCACGCCCAGGCGCGCCGACAGCTCCCGCTCGCCCGGCAGCCGGTCGCCGGGCTCCATCTCGCCGCTGCCGATGGACTCCAGCAGCCATCGCTCGATCTGTACGTGCGCGGGGACACCGGTGCCGCGCTCGACCTCGGGTGTCCCGACCACAGGCGAATCGTAGCCGGTCATCCCGACAATCTGGACAGCCGTTCGACCGCGTCGGCGAACTCGCTCACCATCTCGTAGACCACCTCGCGAGCGGGCTTGACCTGGTCGAGCTGGCCGACGACCTGCCCGACGAAGTAGTTGGCCAGCTCCACGGCCCCCGGCTCGCCACGCTCGGCGGCCATGCCGATGCGGGCCATCGCGGCCTCGGCCACCAGCAGTTGCAGTGGCATCGCGAGCGGCCCGGGGCTCTCCTGGCCGGAGTCCCACTCCTCGGTCCAGGCCGACTTGAGCTGCCTGGCCGGCTTGCCGGTGCGCGACCTGGATCTGACCGTGTCGAGTGACGAGGCGGCCAGCAGCTTCCGCTTCACCGCGGGCGCCGTCTCCGCCTCCTCGGTAGTCAGCCAGACCGACCCGCACCACACGCCTTCGGCGCCGAGCGCCATCGCCGCCGCCATCTGCCGTCCCGAGGCGATGCCGCCCGCGGCCAGCACCGGCGCCGGCGCGACCGCGTCCACGACCTGCGGAACCAGCACCATGGTGGCGATCTCGCCGGTGTGCCCGCCCGCCTCGGTGCCCTGCGCCACGATCAGGTCCGCGCCCGCCGCCACCTGCCGGTGGGCGTGCTCGACGGTGCCGACCAGCGCGGCCACCGGCACGCCCGCCTGCCTGGCGCCGGCCACCATCTCCGGCGGCGGCGGCCCGAGCGCGCTGGCGATCAGGCCGATCGGATGCTTGAGCGCCACGTCGATCAGCCCGGTCGCGCCCGCCGCCGTCACCCGCCTGCCGAACTCGTCCGCCGAGGCGGCCACCGGTTGCGGCGGCGTGTTCACGCCGTACTTGGACAGCAGGTGCGTGACGAAGTCGCGGTGCCGTTCGGGGATGAAGTCGGTCAGATGGGCGTCGAGATCGAGCACCGACGCGTCGATCTTGCCGGGCACCAGCACGTCCACCCCGTACGGACGGCCGCCCACCCGCTCGTCGATCCAGGTGAGCTCGGTGTCGAGCTGCTCGGGCGTGTAGGCGATCGCGCCCAGGACGCCGAAGCCGCCCGCGTTCGTGACCGCGGCCACCACGTCACGGCAGTGGCTGAAGGCGAACAACGGGAACTCGACGCCGAGACGTTCGCAAAGAGCGGTCCGCATGGACCGACGCTAACCGTCAGAAGGTTGTTCGGTCCAGGTGTCCTGATCCACCATCTACGAGAGCGGGATCACGAGGAGGCGGCCTGCCGGTCGACATGCCCGGCGTGTGCCAGCCGAGCGCGGGATCGTAGCTGCGCACCAGCTTGGCGGGCACCCCCGCGACCACGCTGTGATCGGGGAACTCCCCGCGCACGACCGCGCCGCCCGCCACCACGCACTGGCGGCCGATCCTGGTGCCGGGCAGGATGATCGCGCCCGCGCCGAGCCAGGAGCCCGCGCCGATCGATACCGGACTGTTGCGTGGCCACTGCCTGCCGATCGGCGTCTCCGGGTCGTCGTAGACGTGGTTCTGGTCGGTGATGTACACGTACGGGCCGGTGAAGACGTCCTCGCCGATGTCGATCGACTGGTGGGCCACGATGTGCGAACCCCGGCCGATCGAGCAACTGCCGCCGATCCGCAGGATCGAGTCCGGGCCCAGGTCGACGCCGGGACCCATGCCGCAGGAGAGCGACACGCGCTCGCCGATCAGCGTGTGGTCGCCGATCTCGATCCACTGCTCGCCGAAGATCGCGCCCGGCGGGAAGGCGATGCTGACTCCGTCCCCCAAATGCCGGAATCGGGTGCCGCCCGGACTGGCTGGTGTGATCGCCCCTGCCGCGCGGATCGCCCTGTAGGCACGGTGAATCAGCGCGCCCGTTGCCCGCCGTACGAATGACATAGGGCCCAAAGTTACCGCTAGGTCATGCCGTTCGGGCATGTCGGGGGCGTTGTTTGATATCCTGAGAGCCCGTGGACGCTTCGACCACAACTCGACCCACGGGAGCCCCTTTGCGCAGCGCATCGCAAACCAAGCATCTGTTCGTAACTGGCGGTGTCGCCTCAAGTCTCGGCAAGGGGCTCACCGCCTCCAGCCTGGGCCGTCTGCTCAAGGGACGCGGTCTCCGGGTCACCATGCAGAAGCTCGACCCCTACCTCAACGTGGACCCCGGGACGATGAACCCGTTCCAGCACGGCGAGGTCTTCGTCACCGACGACGGCTCCGAGACCGACCTCGACGTGGGCCACTACGAGCGTTTCCTCGACACCGATCTGCACGGTTCGGCGAACGTCACCACCGGCCAGGTCTACTCCAACGTCATCGCCAAGGAGCGGCGCGGCGAATATCTGGGCGACACCGTCCAGGTCATCCCGCACATCACCAACGAGATCAAGGACCGCATCCGGGGCATGGCGGGTCCTGAGGTCGACGTGGTCATCACCGAGGTGGGCGGCACGGTCGGCGACATCGAGTCGCTGCCGTTCCTGGAGGCCGTACGCCAGATCAGGCACGAGGTCGGACGCGACAACGTCTTCTTCCTGCACGTGTCGCTGCTGCCGTACATCGGCCCCTCCGGAGAGCTGAAGACCAAGCCGACGCAGCACAGCGTGGCCGCGCTGCGCAGCATCGGCATCCAGCCCGACGCGATCGTGCTCCGCTCCGACCGGCCCGTGCAGACGGCGATCAAGCGGAAGATCAGCCTGATGTGCGACGTCGACGAGGACGCCGTCGTCTCGGCCGTGGACGCCGCCTCGATCTACGACATCCCCAAGGTGCTCCACTCCGAGGGGCTCGACGCGTACGTGGTGCGGCGGCTCGGCCTGCCGTTCCGCGACGTGGACTGGAAGGAGTGGGAGGAGCTCCTGCGCCGGGTGCACCGGCCGGCCAAGGAGGTCACCATCGCGCTGGTCGGCAAGTACATCGACCTGCCCGACGCCTACCTGTCCGTCACCGAGGCGCTGCGGGCGGGCGGGTTCGCCAACGACGCCCGCGTCAACATCCGCTGGGTCAAGAGCGACGACTGCGAGACGCCCGAGGGCGCCGAGCGCGAGCTCGACGGCGTCGACGGCGTGCTGATCCCCGGCGGGTTCGGGGTGCGCGGCATCGAGGGCAAGATCGGCGCGATCCGCCACGCCCGGGAGGGCAAGATCCCGCTCCTCGGCATCTGCCTCGGCATGCAGGGCATGGTCATCGAGGCCGCGCGCAACCTGGCGGGGCTCCAGGGGGCCAACTCCACCGAGTTCGACCCCGACGCCAAGGACCCGGTCATCTCCACGATGGCCGACCAGGAGGACGTCGTCGCCGGCGAGCGCGACATGGGCGGCACCATGCGCCTGGGCAGCTACACCGCCAAACTCGGCGAGGGCACCCTGGCCAGGCAGCTGTACGGCGGCAAGGCCAAGGTCGCCGAACGCCACCGTCACAGGTACGAGGTCGGCAACTCCTACCGCGAGCGGCTGGAGAAGGTCGGCATGGTGTTCTCCGGGCTGTCGCCCGACGGCCGCCTGGTCGAATACACCGAGCTGCCCGTCGAGGCCCACCCGTTCTTCATCGGCACCCAGGCCCACCCCGAGTTCCGCTCCCGGCCGACGCGGGCCAACCCGATGTTCAAGGGCCTGATCACCGCCGCGCTCGCCTACGCCGACAGCCGCGTGACCTCGAAGGTGGCCAAGTGAGGGTGGAAGACACGCCCGAGGCGTGGGACGTCGTCGAGTCCAAGGACCGCTTCGAGGGCCGGGTGGTCCACGTGGTCACCGACACCGTCCGCATGCCGAAAGACACGGTCGCCGACCGCGACTACGTCGTGCATCCCGGCTCGGTCGCCGTCCTCGCGCTCGACGAGCAGGACCGGGTCCTGCTCATCCGCCAGTACCGCCACCCGACCCGTCAGTTGCTCTGGGAGCTGCCCGCCGGGCTGCGCGACGTCGAAGGCGAACCGCTGGTCACCGGTGCCGCGCGGGAGCTGGCCGAGGAGGCGGGCTACCGGGCCGAGACCTGGCACACGCTGGTCGACCTCTACACCTCGCCCGGCATGTCCAACGAGCGGATCCGGGTGTTCCTGGCCCGCGGCCTGTCGAAGATCCCCGACGACGAGAACGGCTTCGTTCACGAGCACGAGGAGATCGACATGCCGATCGAGTGGGTGCCCTTGACCGACGCGGTCGAAAGGGCGCTCATGGGAATGATCCACAATTCCCCGACCGTGGCCGGTATCCTCGCCGCATATGCGGCTTCGGTCGAGGGTTTCGCCCTGTTGCGCCCTGCCGACGCCAAGGAGGCATGAGGGAAGGACCACTTCGTGGAGGCGGTGCTCTCCAGCTACCTCGCCCACCTGACGGTGGAGCGGGGCCTGGCTGCCAACACGCTGGCCTCCTACCGCCGTGACCTGCACCGCTACGTCGAGCACCTGCGGTCACGCGGGCGAGTGACGCTCGGCGAGGTGGGCGAGGCCGACGTCCTCGACTTCCTCGCCGCACTGCGTCAGGGCGACTGCGACCACCCCGCCCTCGTGGCCAGCTCGGCCGCGCGGGCGGTGTCGGCCGTCCGCGGCCTGCACCGCTTCGCGCTGCGCGAGGGCGTCACGGCCCACGACCCGGCGCACCAGGTACGACCGCCGCGGCAGCTCCGCAGGCTGCCCAAGGCCATCACCGTCGACGAGGTCGAGCGGCTCATCGCCGCCTCCGGCCCCGACGGCGCGCCCCTGACCCTGCGCAACCGGGCCCTGTTGGAGGTCCTGTACGGCACGGGCGCCCGCATCTCCGAAGCCGTCGGCCTGGCCGTGGACGACCTGGAGGCCGAGCAGGTACGGCTGCGCGGCAAGGGCAGCCGTACCCGCGTCGTCCCCCTGGGCCGCTACGCCCGCTCCGCGCTCGACGCCTACCTCGTCAGGGCCCGGCCCGGCCTCGTGGCCCACGGCCGGGGCACCCCCGCCGCCTTCCTCAACGCCAGGGGCGGGCGGCTCACCCGGCAGGGCGCCTGGGAAGTGCTCCAGGCCGCCGCCGAACGAGCCGGACTCGCCGGGATATCTCCCCACGTTCTCCGGCATTCCTTCGCAACCCACCTCCTTGACGGCGGAGCCGACGTTAGGGTGGTCCAGGAGTTGCTCGGCCACGCCTCGGTGACGACCACGCAGGTCTACACCCTGGTCACCGTCGACAAACTCCGCGAGGTATACGCCGCCGCGCATCCCCGTGCCCGGCAGTGATCTATAGTCTTTTGCGACGTGCGGCAGTTCGGCGTGCCGCCTTGCCGCGTTTAGTGGTGACGCCATAGTGTCCGTCCGGACGGTCCGGTTCGGGATCGTCAGGGAGGTTCGAGCTGGTGACTGTGAAGACCAACGGTTCGACCCCGGGGACCCCCGACAACCCCTGGGGTGACACGAAGACCAACACGCCTTCCGTGGGCGTGAATCTGGGTCCGACCCGGCGTCCCCGCCCGGTGTTCCCCGAACCCGTCGCGCCCGAGATCCACGGGCCCGCGCGGGTGGTCGCGATGGTCAACCAGAAGGGTGGGGTCGGCAAGACCACCACCACCATCAACCTGGGCGCCGCGCTCGTCGAATACGGCCTCAAGGTGCTCCTCGTCGACTTCGACCCGCAGGGCGCGCTGTCCGTCGGCCTCGGCATCAACCCGCTCCAGCTCGACCTCACGGTCTACAACCTGCTGATGGAGCGCAACGTCACCGCCGAGGACGTGCTGCTGGAGACCGGCGTCGAGGGCCTCGACCTGCTGCCTAGCAACATCGACCTGTCCGCCGCCGAGGTCCAGCTCGTCACCGAGGTCGCCCGCGAACAGGTGCTCGGCCGCGTGATCAAGCCGCTGCTGCCGCACTACGACGTCTGCCTGATCGACTGCCAGCCGTCGCTTGGCCTGCTCACGATCAACGCGCTGACCTGCGCGCAGGGCGTCATGGTGCCGCTGGAGTGCGAGTTCTTCGCGCTGCGCGGCGTGGCCCTGCTCATGGACACCATCACCAAGGTGCAGGAACGCCTCAACGAGGACCTCGAGATCGAGGGCCTGCTCGCCACCATGTACGACGCCCGCACCCTGCACGGCCGCGAGGTGCTCGCCCGCGTCGTCGAGGCGTTCGGCGACAAGGTGTTCCACACCGTGATCAACCGCACGGTGCGCTTCCCCGACGCCACGGTCGCCGGCGAGCCGATCACCACGTTCGACCCGTCGTCCCTGGGTGCGAACGCTTACCGTGAGCTGGCCAGAGAGGTGCTGTCCCGTTGGCCGGCGCCTGCCACAATGGCCAGGTGACGGAGGAGGCAGAGCCACAGGGGTTCAGGGTTCACCTGGACGTCTTCGAGGGGCCCTTCGACCTGCTCCTCGGCCTGATCTCCAAGCACAAGCTCGACATCACCGAGATTTCGCTGTCCAAGGTCACCGACGAGTTCATCGCCTACATCCGGGCCCGCGGTCCCGAGTGGGACCTCGACCTGACCAGCCACTTCCTGCTGGTCGCGGCCACGCTCCTGGACCTCAAGGCCGCCCGCCTGCTGCCGTCGGGCGAGGTCGAGGACGAAGAGGACCTGGCCCTGCTGGAGGCCCGCGACCTGCTGTTCGCCAGGCTCCTGCAGTACAAGGCGTACAAGGAGGTGGCGAAGGTCTTCTCCGGCCGCATGGCCGAAGAGGCGCTGCGCTTCCCCCGCACCGCGCCGATGGAGCCGCAGTTCGCCAACCTGCTCCCGCAGCTCATCCTCGGCATCAGCCCGGATGACCTCGCCCGGATCGCCGCCCGCGCCTTCGTCCCCAAGCTGCCGCCCACGGTCAGCGTCGGGCACATCTACCAACCGCTGGCCAGCGTGCGGGAGCAAGCCGCTATCCTGGTGGCGCACCTGCGGCGGATGCGGCGGGCCACGTTCCGGGCCCTGGTGGCCGACTGTGACGGCACCATCGAGGTCATCGCCCGCTTCCTGGCTGTGCTGGAGCTCTTCCGGGAGTCCGCGGTCACCTTCGAACAGGTCGAAGCCCTGGGCGACCTGCACGTGACCTGGACCGGCTCGGACGACGGGGACGTCGCGGTGGGGGACGACTACGAGGAGAGCGCGGAGAAGACGGCTGATGACTGACCGCTTGGACGACAACCCGCCGCCCGAATCCGCCCCATTGCCCGCCTGGATGACCCTCCCGGGCTCCCTCGCCACCCAGAGCACCTCGGACACGCCCGCCGAAGATGAGTCGGAGGACGTGTCGCCTGAGCCGGACGATGGTCTGGCGGGTGTGGCGTCTGAGTCGGACGATGGCCTGCTGGGTATGTCGCCTGAGCCGGATGCGGCCGACGATCTCCGGGACCTGGCGCCTGAGCCGGATGCGGCCGACGGTCCGCAGGATCTGGCGCCCGAGTCGGGTGTGGCCGACGGTCTCCATGACGCGGAGCCGGATACGGCCGATGCCCCCCAGATCGCGGTGCCAGAGCCGGTTCGGGCCGCCAGCTTCGAAGCGGTGACGCCCCCTGGGGGCGCGGCTGTCCGTCCGGAGGGCGCGTCTTCCGAGCAGCCCATTGCGGGCGGGTCTCCCGAGCCGGGCGGGGCATCTTTCCTCGGTCGGTCCGCGGTGGGATCTTCTGGCGCCGGTGCGGTGGGTGGTGGTACGGCGGAGCGCGGCGCAACACGCGCGTCCGAGGAGCCCAGCGCAGATGCGGCCGAGCAGCCCAGCTCGGGCGTGCCCGGTGAACCCGCTGAGAGCGGTCCCGCGCTTGCGGCGGCGCTTGAAGCCATCCTTTTGGTCGTGGACGAACCCGTTCCCGAAGTGACCCTGGCGCAGGTGCTCGAACGGCCCACCCATGAGGTGACCACCACACTTCGGGCCCTGTCTGCGGAATACACCCAAGCCGGACGGGGTTTCGATCTCAGGGAAGTCGCAGGCGGTTGGCGGTTCTACACGCGAGCCGACTGTGCCGCGCTGGTCGAGCGGTTCGTACGCGACGGCCAGCAGACCCGGCTCACCCAGGCCGCGCTGGAAACACTCGCGGTCGTGGCTTACCGGCAACCGGTGAGCCGTGCACGTGTCGCCGCGGTTCGCGGCGTCAACAGCGACGGCGTCATGCGGACGCTCGTCGCCAGGGGGCTGGTCGAAGAGGCCGGCACCGACCCGGAGAGCCAAGCAATGCTCTACCGGACAAGCTCATACTTCCTTGAACGCCTGGGACTGAAGGACATCGGCGAACTCCCCGAGCTCGCCCCCTTCCTCCCCGACGACGTGGAAAACCTCGAGGAGAATACAAAGTGAACAACAGGCGCAGCACCCCGTCCGGTGATGGACGCGGTCGTGGACGCACCGGCGGCGCAAGCCGTAGCGGCCGTCCCGCCTTCCGTTCGGACGACTCGCGCGGCGGTCCCCGCCGTGAGGGGTTCCGTGGCGGTTCCCACCGAGACGATTCCCGCGGCGGACCGCGCCGCGACGACAGTGACCGCGGCGGCAGCCGCGACTCCGGAAGCGAGCTGGGCTCCGGCCGCGACTCGCTCCGCGCCGACCGTGGCGGTTCCCGCGCCCGGTACGGCAGGCCGGACTCCGGCGACACCCGCGACCGTTCCGGCTCCACGGGCGACCGGGGCGGCTACGACGGTACGTCCTCCCGCGACGACGACCGTTCGGCGCCCAGAAGCGACCGCGGCGGCTACGGCACGCGGCCCCGCGACGACCGTGGCGGCTACACGCAGTCCCGCGGTGACCGAGGCGGATACGGCGCGCAGCCGCGCGGCGACCGTGGCTATGGCGCGTCGTCCCGGGGCGAGGGTGGCGGCGGCTATGGCTCGTCCTCCGGGGGCGACCGTGGCGGATACCGCTCCGACCGCACCGGCTCCGGCCCCCGCGACCGCACTGGCTCGGGCCCTCGCGACCGCGCTGGCTCCGGCCCCCGCGAGCGCAGCGGTTCCGGCCCCCGTGACCGCGCTGGCTCCGGCCCCCGCGAGCAGGGCGCCCGTGACAGCTACCGTCCCCAGCGCAGTGATGATCGCGGCGGTTTCCGTTCCGACCGGAGCGACGACCGTGGCGGTTTCCGTTCCGACCGCAGTGACGACCGTGGCGGTTTCCGTCCCGAGCGTCGTGATGACCGCGGTGGTTTCCGTACCGACCGTGGCGGCTTCCAGTCGGACCGCCGTGACGACCGTGGCGGCTTCCGTACCAACCGCAGTGACGACCGTGGCGGCTCCGCCTCCCGGGCGGGCGGCGCCCGTGACGGCTTCCGTCCCCAGCGCCGCGACGACCGTGGCGGATCCCAGACGGATCGCCGTGACGGCTTCCGTACCAACCGCACTGACGACCGCGGCGGCTTCCGCCCCGACCGGAGTGACGATCGCGGCGGTTTCCGTCCCGAGCGCACTGACGACCGTGGCGGCTTCCGCCCCGACCGGAGTGACGATCGCGGCGGTTTCCGTCCCGAGCGCACTGACGACCGTGGCGGCTTCCGTCCCGAGCGTCGTGACGACCGTGGCGGTTTCCGGGCCGACCGTGGTGGTCGCAGGGAAGGCGGCCCCCGTAGCGAGCCCACGCGGACCGGCTACGGCCGCGGAGAGTCCACCAGAGCCCGCTTCGGACGGCGTGACGACGCCGGCTCGCGACGCGAGGACGGCCGTCCGAGCCGTACCCCGAGGCGCGACGACGTTCAGACCATCGGCGGCCGCACCTCCGGCAGGCGTGACGGGGCGGGCAGCGCCGCACCGCGCGACAGGTTCAAGACCGCTCGCCAGCCCATGCGGGATCGCAACTTCTACCCCGAGGGCTACACCGACGAGCGCGACACCACCGAGGTCCCCGGCGGCGTACGGCTGCAGAAGGTGCTCGCCCAGGCGGGCGTCGCCAGCCGTCGCGCCTGCGAGGAGATGATCGGTGATGGTCGCGTCACGGTGAACGGGCAGGTCGTACGGAGGTTCGGGGCCAAGGTCGACCCCGCCGCGCAGGTCATCCACGTGGACGGCAAGCGCATCCCAACCGCCCCCGACCTGGTCTACTACGCCCTGAACAAGCCCATCGGCGTCGTGTCCACCATGGACGACCCGCAGGGCCGCCCGTGCCTGGCCGACTATGTGGAGGAGCTCGCGCCGCGGCTGTTCCACGTGGGCCGGCTCGACACCGAGACCGAGGGGTTGCTGCTGCTCACCAATGACGGCGAGCTGGCCAACCGGCTGACTCACCCGAGTTACGGGGTGCAGAAGAAGTACTGGGCGAAGGTTCCCGGGCCGATCCCGCGTGATCTGAGCCGCCGGCTCAAGCAGGGCATCGAGCTCGAGGACGGCCTCGCCAAGGCCGACTCCTTCGCGATCGTGCAGGAGCACGGCCAGCAGGCGCTGGTCGAGATCGTCCTGCACGAAGGCCGTAACCACGTCGTCCGGCGGATGCTGGAGGAGGCGGGTCATCGAGTTATCGACCTGGCCAGGATCGAGTTCGGGCCGGTCAAGCTGGGCCGTACCAAGGCAGGCACCGTCAGGGCGCTGTCCCTGCACGAGGTCGGCGAGCTTTACGCGGCCGTGAAGCTGTAACCTGGCGGGAACGCAGGAGCCCGTGCGAACCTCCGCACGGGCTTCACCGCTATATGAGGGGACGGATCACATGGTGCGGGCGATCCGCGGGGCGACACAGGTGGACGCCAACGACCGTGGGGCGATCATCGAAGCGACCACGGAGCTGGTCAGCGAGCTGATGGAGCGCAACCGGCTGACCACCGACGATGTGATCAGCGTGCTGTTCACGGCGTCACCCGATCTGACGGCGGAGTTCCCGGCGCTGGCGGCACGGAAGCTGGGCTTCCACGACGTGCCGCTGATCTGCTGCACCGAGATCGACGTGCCGGGCGCGCTGCCCCGGGTGGTACGCCTGATGGCCCACGTCGAGACCGACCGGCCGCGTTCCGAGATCCAGCACGTCTACCTGCGCGGCGCCGTCGCGCTCCGCCAGGACATCGCTCAGTAGACGACCAGTTCCACCCGACCGAGCTTCTCCAACGCCCGATAAATCAGGACATTTACATGGCCTCCGAACTCCGCACCGTGCTGGTAGTCGGCACCGGTCTCATCGGCACCTCCATGGCGCTGGCCCTCCGCCAGCGCGGAGTGCGCGTGCTGCTCGCCGACCACGACCAGGGAGCGGTACGGCTGGCCCGGGAGCTCGGCGCGGGCGAGGAATGGCACCCCGAAACCGGCACCCCGGCCGAGACGATCGATCTCGCGGTGATCGCGGTGCCGCCCGCGCACGTGGCCAGCGAACTGCTGACCCTCCAGCGTAACGGCACCGCCACGTTCTACACCGACGTGGCCAGCGTCAAGGTGGAGCCCATCGAGCGGGCCGGTCAGCTCGGCTGCGACCTGTCCACCTACGTCGCCTCCCACCCGCTGGCCGGACGTGAGAAGTCGGGCCCCGGAGCCGCCAGGGCCGACCTGTTCCTGGGCCGTCCGTGGGCGCTCTGTCCCACCCCCGACGCCACGCCGGAGGCCCGGGCGGCCGTACACCAGCTAGTAGAGCTCTGCGGCGGCAACCCCATCGAGGTGGACGCCGCCGAGCACGACCAGGCCGTGGCCGTCGTCTCGCACGCGCCGCACGTCGCCGCGTCCGCCGTCGCCGCCCGGCTGTCGGACGCGTCCGACATCGCGCTCGGCCTGGCCGGGCAGGGGATACGCGACGTCACCAGGATCGCGGGCAGCGACCCGGGCCTCTGGCTCGGCATCCTGTCGGGCAACGCGACCCCGGTGGCCGAGGTGCTGGAGGCCGTCTCCCGCGACCTGTCCGAGGCCGCGACGGCGCTCCGCGCGCTGGCCGACGGCGACGGCACCGCCACGCAGGAGCTCACCCAGTTGCTCAAGCGCGGCGTGGCCGGTCACGGCCGCATCCCCGGCAAGCACGGCGGTCCCGCGCCCGCGTACGTCGTGGTCCAGGTCGTCGTCGGTGACCGCCCAGGCCAGCTGGCCAGGCTCTTCCAGATCTGCGACGAGGTCGGCGTGAACGTCGAGGACGTACGCCTGGAGCACGCTCCGGGCCTGCCCCTGGGCATCGCCGAGGTCTCCGTCCAGCCCGACGCGGCGGCCGTGCTCACCAAGGCCCTGCACGAACGCGGCTGGCAGGTCCCCTAACCGGCCGATGTCACGTCCTTGGCTTCTCGCTCCGTCTTCAGTACGGAATCCACCCGGAATCGCGAGGAGACAGGGACATGACGAACATCCTGATACTGGGCGCCGGCTACACGGGCATCGCGGCCGCGATCAGGACCGCCACCAGGACCCGCCGCCACGGCGGCAAGGTGACGCTGGTCAGCGCTTCGCCGAGGTTCACGGAACGACTGCGGCTGCACCAGACCGCCGCGGGCGAACGGCTGCGCGACCACGCGATCGCCGACATCATCGCCGGAACGGGCATCGACCTCGTCCTCGGCCGCGTGACCGCCCTCGACCCCGTACGGCACGAGGTCATCGTGAACGGCGTCCGCGCGGATGGCGGGCCCGCGGACACTGACCGCGCGGACAGCGGACCGTTGGGCACTGGCCGCGCGGACGGCGGGCGCACTGGGCGGGTGCTCGCGTACGACAAGCTGATCTACGCCCTCGGCACTGTCACCGACCTTTCGACCCCGGGCGTGGCCGAGCACGCCTACGTCTACGACGACCACGACCAGGCCGTCCGGCTCGCGCGCCGGCTCGGCGAACTCGACCGGGGTACGGTCGTCGTGGCCGGTGGCGGCCTGACCGGTGTCGAGTCGGCGACCGAACTGGCGGAGGCGCACCCGAACCTACGCGTCGTCCTCCTCAGCCGGGGCCGTCCGGGCTCGATGATGGGGGAGCAGGCCCGCGCGTACGTCGACAAGGCGATGACCCGGCTGGGCATCCAGGTACGCGGCGGCGCGGACGTCGTCAAAGTGCTGCCGGACGCGGTCGAGCTGGCCGGCGGCGACCTGGTCGACTCCGACGCGACGCTCTGGACCGCCGGCACCAGAGGGCTGCCGCTGGCCGCCGAGGCCGGGCTGGCGGTGGACGGGCAGGGCAGGATCGTGGTCGACTCCGCGCTCCGCTCGGTGTCCCACCCGGACGTCTACGCCGTGGGCGACGCCGCCGCGGTGCGCCAGCCGTACGGCGTCATGCACGGGACCTGCCAGGGCGGCATCCCGACGGGCCTGCACGCGGCCGACGCGCTCGCCGACGGGCTGCTCGGCCGCCCGGTGAAGGCGTTCCGGTTCGGGTACGTCCACCAGCCGCTCAGCCTCGGGCGTAAGGACGCGGTCATCCAGTTCACCCACCCCGATGACACGCCACGCAGGTGGTACCTGACGGGACGGTGGGCCATCGCCTACAAGGAGACCGTGAGCAGCAGCCCGATGCCCACCTACCGGCTGCTCAAGCGCGGGCTGGTGCCGGTCGGCCTGTTCCGGCTGACGGCGGGCGTCAAGTGAACGGTCACCAGATGAACTGCTGCCCACCGTCGACGTCGTACGTCGCGCCGGTGAGCGCGGTGTTGCTCATGATGTGGACGGCGAGCGCGGCGACGTCGGCGGGGCCGACGACGCGGCCGATCGGGAGCCTCGCCCGCAGCTCATTCCGGCGTTCCTCGAGTCGATCTCCGAGGAGCGATGCCGACAACGGGGTGTCGACGAAGCCGGCGGCGATGAGGTTGACGCGGACCGGCGCGAGCTCGAGCGCGAGGGCCGCCGTGAAGGGAGGCAGCGCGGCGGTGGCGGCGGAGGCGATCCCGAGGCCGTGACCGACGCGCCGGGCGCCGGTGCCGCCCATGAGCAGCAGCGTTCCCCCGGACCTCATCTTGGCGGCGGCGTTGCGCGCGACCTCGAGCGCCAGCACCATGTGCTCGCTGATCGCCTGGCGCACCTGAGCCGAGTCCATCTCCAGCAGGGGCCCGTAGCGCGGGCCGCCGGCCGTGACCATCACATGGTCGATCGGTGCCGGCAGGTCCTGGAAGAAGCTCTCCAGGGAAGCCGGGTCGTTGGCGTCGAAAGCCGCGGTGCGCTGCGTGCCGAGTTCCAGCGCCGCTTGCTTGAGCCGGTCGCTGTCGCGGCCGGTGAGGACGACATCGGCACCCTCGGCCCGGGCGCGTCGAGCTGTCTCGAGCCCGATGCCCGCGCTGCCGCCGACCACGACGACGGTCTGGCCGGCCAGTTCCGGGTCGCGCTTGGTGG
Source organism: Nonomuraea sp. NEAU-A123 (assembly GCF_018603905.1). Classification (GTDB taxonomy): domain Bacteria; phylum Actinomycetota; class Actinomycetes; order Streptosporangiales; family Streptosporangiaceae; genus Nonomuraea. The sequence goes on along the minus strand of NZ_JAHFZZ010000007.1, from coordinate 60,221 downwards.
GAACAGGAGTGGTCGCGCTGGTCATGATTCCTCCGATCGGTGGTGCCGTCGGCCGGTCACCTGGTCGCCGGGGGGACTCATCCAGTGTCGACGGTCGGAGGGATGTTCGTCTGCCCGGGGGCTCCGCTGCCGGACCAGCACCACATCATGTCGCCGTGGGCGGCACGTCGGCGGTAGTCGCGCAAGGGAGATCCGGCCGGGCCGCTCTACCGGCGTATCGCGTCGTCGCGAGGCGGTAGCCTCTTCAGGTTGGGGAAAAACGTGAAGAGGGAGAGGCCGTGACCGGTCTGGTCGTCGCCATGGACGGTCCTTCGGGGTCGGGTAAGTCGAGTGCGTCGCGCGGAGTCGCCCGGGCGCTCGGGCTGCGTTACCTGGACACCGGGGCGATGTACCGTGCGATGACCTGGTGGATGCTCCAGCAGGGCGTCGATCTGACCGATCCCGCCGCTGTCGCGGCCCGCGCGGGCGAGCCCGAGATCGCCTGCGGCACCGACCCCGACGGCCCGTCCATCCATGTCGGCGGTGTCGACGTGGCCGGGCCGATCCGGGAGGCCGAGGTCACCGGGGCGGTTTCGGTCGTCGCGGCGGTTCCCGAGGTGCGTGCGCGTCTCGTGGAGCTGCAGCGGGAGATCATCGGCGCCGGTGACATCGTGGTCGAGGGCCGCGACATCGGCACCGTGGTCGCCCCCGACGCCGCCGTCAAGGTCTATCTGACGGCCAGCGCCGAGGCCCGTGCGCTGCGCCGTACGGCGGAGCTGGCCGGCACCACGGTGGAGGCGCAGCAGGCCGCCATGGCCCGGCGTGACACCCTCGACTCCACAAGGAAAGCGGATCCACTCTCGATGGCGGATGGCGCCGTCGAGCTCGACACCACGCCGCTGAGCCTCGAAGAGGTCATCGGCGAGGTGCTGAGTCTGGTCAAGGAGCGCACCTGACAAGGTGCGGCACTCACAAAGGATGAAAAATCGTGTCAACGGGGGATTGGGTCGAGGCTGACCTCGACGATCTCGAAGTATCCGACGACGTCGTCGACAGCGGCCCACAGCCGGTCGTGGCCATCGTCGGCCGGCCGAACGTGGGCAAGTCCACGCTGGTCAACCGCATCATCGGCCGCCGCGAGGCGGTCGTCGAAGACGTTCCGGGCGTCACCCGCGACCGCGTCACCTATGACGCCAACTGGCGCGGGCGCCGCTTCACGGTCGTCGACACCGGCGGCTGGGACCCCGACGCCACCGGGATGAACCTGCGCATCGCCGACCAGGCACGGGTCGCGGTCGAGCTGGCCGACGTGATCGTGTTCGTCGTCGACGCCACCGTGGGCGCGACCGACGCCGACGAGACGGTCGGCTCCATCCTCCGCCAGTCGGGCAAGCCGGTCATCCTGGCCGCCAACAAGGTCGACAACCAGCAGCTGGAGCTGGAGGCCGCCTCGCTCTGGGCGCTCGGCCTCGGCGAGCCGCAGCCGGTGTCGGCCCTGCACGGCCGTTCCAGTGGCGACCTGCTCGACGTGATCCTCGAGGCGCTGCCCGAGACGCCGGAGCTGAGGTTCGACGGCGAGCGCGGCCCCTACCGGGTGGCGCTGCTCGGCAAGCCGAACGTCGGCAAGTCCTCGCTGCTCAACATGCTGGCGGGGGAGGAGCGGGTGCTGGTCGACCCGATGGCGGGCACCACCCGCGACCCGGTCGACGAGCTGATCGAGCTGGGCGGCAAGACCTGGCGCTTCGTCGACACCGCCGGCATCAGGCGGCGCGACCGCGAGCTGCAGGGCGCCGACTTCTACGCCGCCATGCGCACCAGGGCCGCCCTCGAACGCTCCGAGGTGGCGATCGTGCTGATCGACGCCAGCGAGGTGCTCACCGAGCAGGACCTGCGGATCATCAGCCTGGTGATCGAGTCGGGCCGGGCGATGGTGGTCGCGTTCAACAAGTGGGACCTGGTCGACGAGGACCGCCGCTACTACCTGGAGAAGGAGATCGACCGGCAGCTCGTCCGCACACCGTGGGCGCTGCGGGTCAACATCTCCGCCAAGACCGGGCGCCACATGGACCGGCTCGTCCCGGCGCTGGAGAAGGCGCTCGGCTCGTGGTCGTCGCGGGTGCCGACGGCCAGGCTCAACGCGTTCCTGACCGAGCTGGTGCACCAGACGCCGCCGCCGGTGCGGAGCGGCAAGCAGCCGAAGATCCTCTTCGCCACGCAGGCGTCGGTGGAGCCGCCCAAGTTCGTGCTGTTCACCTCGGGCTGGCTCGAGGACACCTACCGCCGGTTCATCGAGCGCCGGATCCGCGAGGAGTTCGGCTTCGCCGGGTCGCCGATCGACGTGTCGATGAAGATCCGCGAAAAGCGGAAGAGCGGCCAGCAGAAGAAGTAGCCCCGGCGCCCAGGTCTCGGTCCGGCTCCCGGGCCGGGCCTGGGCGCGTGGTCGGTCAAACCGTCTGGGGCTGGGGTTGGTCCACGGGCGCCCTGGTGTGCTTGCGTACGGCACGGTAGCCGACGATCACCGCCCAGAGCTGGCCAAGCCCCACGAGGGCGTGCAGACCGTACACGAACAGGCTGGCCAGTGGCGTGTCGTCGGTCGTCGCGCCCGCGAGGCCGGCCAGCGGGAAGACGACGAGCATCTGGACCGCGCTCAGCACCAGCGGCGCCGCGCACAGCGCGATCAGCCTGCCGGGCACCTTCGCCAGCGCCGCGACGACGGTGGCCGCGAGAGAGACGGCCGGGATGACGAACAGGCCGTTCGCGGCGTGCAGGCCGATCGCCGCGGCCTCCGAGCCCGTGGGCCGCGGCATCTGGAACGCGCCGAACGTGGACAGGTAGAACTGCAGGATCACCACGACGATCTGTGCGACGGCGCATCCGACCAGGGCTCTGCGCATGCCGACCTCCTCAGGGGGACAGGTTGCCCCGAGTGTGCTCGGCGCCCGGCCGCCGGATAACCCCTATCCGCCCCCTGTGGTCGTCAGGGACGTACCTCGCGGCCGAAACCAGGTTGCCGATGTCCGCCGAGGCTGGCTACGATCACCGGCAACACGTGGACGGAGACAAGTAACCGAAGGCCCGCGCGGGCCGGAGAGAGCCGCCGGTAGCTGGGAAGGCGGCCTCGCGCACCTTCGGCGAAGACACTCCCGAGTGCGGGGAGGAAATGCCCCGCCGGTCTGACCCCCGTCATCGGGTCGTGGAGGCCGCCCCGTCGTGGGCGGCGAAAGTGCGGTGGCACCGGGAGTTCCCTTCTCCCCCGCACTCCCAAGGGATCATGCAATTCCTCGTGAGGAGCTGTGATGATCTCTCGTGTCCTGTCGGCGGAGCTCGCTGAGCACGCCGGACAACGAGTGACGATCGCCGGTTGGGTCCATCGCCGCCGGCGGCTGAAATCCGTGTCCTTCCTGGTCGTCAGGGACCGCAGTGGGCTGGCCCAAGTGGTGGCGCCCGGCGCGGTTCCGGGTGAGGAGACGGTCGTCCGGGTGACGGGCGTCGTGACCGCGAACCCGCAGGCGCCGGGTGGCGCCGAGCTCACGGAGCCGGAGATCGAGGTGCTGGCCGAGCCCACGGAGGCGCCGCCGTTCGACCTCTACCGGCCCGTCGTGCCCGCCGCGCTGCCCACGATCCTCGACCACGCGCCGGTCGCGCTGCGCCATCCGCGGCTCAGGGCGCCGCTGGAGATCTCGGCGGCGAGCGTGGCCGGGTTCCGCCGGGCGCTGGACGGGCTCGGGTTCACCGAGATCCACACGCCCAAGATCGTCGCCTCGGCCACCGAGTCGGGCGCGAACGTCTTCGGCATCGACTACTTCGGCCGCCCCGCCTACCTCGCGCAGTCGCCGCAGTTCTACAAGCAGGCGATGGTCGGTGTGTTCGAGCGGGTGTACGAGGTGGGGCCGGTCTTCCGGGCCGAGCCGCACGACACGGTCCGCCACCTGGCCCAGTACACCAGCCTGGACGCCGAACTGGGCTTCGTGCGCGACCACCGCGACGTGATGGCCGTGCTGCGCGAGGCGGTGGCGGGCATGCTGGAGGCGGTACGGGGGCAGCCCGCGATCGACCTGCTCGGCGTGGCGCTGCCGGAGGTGCCCGCCGAGATCCCGGCGATCCACTTCACGCAGGCGCAGCGGCTCACGGGCGAGTTCGAGCCGGACCTGTCGCCCGAGCAGGAGCGGCGGCTGTCGGAGTGGGCGGTGCGGGAGCACGGGTCGGAGTTCCTGTTCGTCACGGGGTATCCGATGGCCAAGCGCCCGTTCTACACGCATCCGGACCCGCTGCGTGAGGGGTACTCGAACGGGTTCGACCTGCTGTTCAGGGGGTTGGAGCTGGTGACGGGCGGTCAGCGGCTGCATCGGTACCAGGACTACCTTGACGCGCTCGCCGCGCGGGGTGAGGGTGCCGGGCCGTACGAGGGGTATTTGCAGGCGTTCGCGCATGGCATGCCGCCGCACGGGGGGTTCGCGCTGGGCCTCGAGCGCTGGACCGCGCGCCTCGTGGGCGCGGCGAACATCCGCCAGGCGACGTTGTTCCCGCGCGACCTGCATCGGCTCTCCCCGTGAGAACCGCTGGTCGAGATCGGGGACGGAGACGCCGAGCGGAGGAGAGACTCCACGTTCTTGGCGCATAGTTTGTGTCGTCTTGCCTGTCCACTGCCTCAGCCTCGCACGATGCGCATTTAGCGTGATCGTCAGGTGGATGGAGGGGCATGGTGAGCTTGCGGCGCGACTGGTCCGTGCGGACTCGGATGACGCTGCTGTCCAGTGTCGTCATGGCGTTGCTGTGCGCGATCTTCTGCTGGGCCATCCTGGGAGGCGCCCACGACCATGCCACAGATGATCAGGCGGACCGGATTCTGGCCGCGGACCTACGGGCGGTCCGTTACATCCTGCAGGATTCGATCCCTCCAGTGTTGCCCGACCCCGACGTCGCCGCCATCCAGGTGATCGACTCGACCGGCCGGGTGGTGGCGGCCAACGAGCGGATGGCCGGTCAACCCCGGATGGCCTCCTTCTCCCTGCCGGGGGAGAACCTGCGAGCGGACCGGGTCGTCTGCACCGTGCCGGGCTTTCCGGGCAAGTGCCTGATCGTCGAGGCCATCAAGATCCACAAGGACGGAACCGAATACATCGTCTACGGCGCCGATCCCGTCATCCCGTGGTACGTCGACCGCTCCTTGCTGGCCAAGCTCCTGATCGGATCCGTGCTGCTGGTCGGCGCCACGGCGATCGGCGCCTACCGTACCGTCAGCAAGACCCTCGACCCGGTCGACGCCATCAGCGCCGAGCTGGCCGAGATCACCTTGACCGACCTGGGCCGCCGCGTGCCCGTGCCCGATCACCACGACGAGATCCGGAAGCTGGCCGAGGCCGCGAACCGGACTCTGGACCGGCTGGAGGCGGCGGTCGAGCAGCAGCGGCGCTTCGCCACCGACGCCTCGCACGACCTGCGCAGTCCCATCACCGCCATGCGCACCCAGGTGGAGGAGGCGCTGCTGCACCCGGACGACGCGGACTGGCCCGCCATGACGCGAGCCCTGCTGGCCAGTCTCGACCGGCTGGAGGCGATCGTCATCGACCTGCTGGTGCTCGCCCGGCTCGACGCCGGTGCCAAGCGCGCGGACGACTGCGTGAACCTGAGCCAGCTGATCGAGTCCGAGCTGGGACGCCGCGCCCTTCAGGTGCGCATCGTGACGAACCTCCAGCCGGGCGTGGTCCTCAGCGGAGACCGGCTGCAACTCGGCCGCCTGCTCACCAACCTCCTGGACAACGCCGCTCGGCACGCCACCTCCAGCGTGGCGGTCTCGGTCCGCCGCGAGGGCGACGAGGCGGTGCTCGAGGTGAATGACGACGGCCCGGGCATCCCACCCGACCTGCGGGAATTCGTGTTTCAGCGCTTCACCCGGCTGGATGCCGCCCGAAGCAAGGACACAGGGGGTACGGGACTCGGCCTGGCGATCGCCAGGGAGATCGCCGAGCGCCATGGCGGGACGCTGACCATCGAGGACTCGGAGCGAGGCGCGCGATTTGTCCTAAAAATCCCTATCGGCGCTGCAGGTGCTGATTAACCGGTCAGACGGCTGTCACCGGACGGCGAGGGAGGAAGGCGGCGACCACCGCGCCCAGGAGGCAGATCAGGGCGGTGAGGAAGAACATCTCCGTATATTCCAGATGCAGCGCCGCGTTCACCTTCGCGAGGTACTCGCTCAGTTGCTTGGTGTACACGGCGGGTTCAACCCCGACCGGGAGCGGTGTGTCGAGGTTCGCGGTCAGCGACTGGAAGCGGTGGAACCCCCATGCCGACACCCCCGCGATGCCGATCAGCATGCCCATCATCCTGGCCACCACCACCGCCGCCGAGGCCACCCCGTGCTGCGTGGCCGGCGTCACCCGCAGGACGGCCGCCGAGACGGGCGCGATGACCAGCCCCAGACCCAGCCCGGCCACGATCAGCGCGAGGTCCACCATCAGTCCGGCGTTCGCCAGGTCGAGCGGCCAGCGGCTCATCAGCACATATCCGGCCGTGGCCACGATCAGGCCCGCCACCGCCACCATGCGGTCGCCGAGCCGGCGGGCCAGCACGCCCCCCAGCACCGCGCCGACCGGGAGCGCGATCAGGAACCTGGCCAGCACCAGCGCCGCCTCCAGCGCCTCCATGTCGAGCAGCGTCTGCGCGGTGAACTGGACGAACACCATGGTGATCAGCAGCGCGGCCCCGGTCAGGAAGCTCACGCCCAGCGTGGCCAGCAGCGGGCCCTTGCGGATGCCGGACAGGTCGAGCAGCCGGACCTTCGACCGGATCTCCCACCAGACGAACGCCGCTCCGGCCAGGACCCCCGCCGTGATCACCGGCAGGCCCCACGGCGGCAGTACGGTCGTGGCGGGCTCCGGGTTGTACAGGCCCACCACCAGTAGGGCGAGGCTCAGGGCCAGCAACGCGCCGCCGACCCCGTCCACGCGACCAGAGGAAGCCGGATCGGAGGGAGCCGGATCGGAAGGCCCAGAAGGGGTCGGCATCGCGAAGCCGGCAACTGGCCGCCGAGGCCGTGGCGGGGGGACGGTCAGCTGGACCGCCACGGCGGCCAGCGCGGCCAGCGGCAGGTTGATCCAGAAGATTGCGTGCCAGCCGCCCATCTCGACCCCGAACACCGAGGTGCTGGGGATCAGCGCCAGCACCCCGCCGTACAGCGGACCGAGCGCGCTGCCCAGTTCCTGCGCCGCGCCGACCGCGCCGAGCGCCACCGGGCGCTCGTGCTCGTCCCACATGTCGCCGATGAGCGCCATCGTGATCGGCAGCAGCGCGCCGCCCGCGATCCCCTGGATCGTCCGGCCCGTCACCACCATCACCTCACCGGCCGCCAGCGCGGTCAGCACCGAGCCGAGCGCGAACGCCGCCAGGCAGGCGTGGATGAGGGGCCGCCGGCCGTACCGGTCGGAGAGCTGGCCGAGCAGCGGCATCGCGGCGATGTAGCCGAGCAGGAAACCGGTGACCACCGGTGTGGCCCGCTCCAGGCGGTTGGTGGGGATGCCCACGTCGGTGGCGATGTCGAGCAGGACGGTCACGACCACGTACGCGTCGAGGGCGGCGAGCAGCACCACCGCCCCGCCGACGCCGAGCGCGACCCGGCGGGCGCGCCTCATCCGGCGGGCGGCGTGATCGTCACCGGCGCGTCGTAGTCGCTGAGCGAGACGGTCACCGTGCCGTCCTGCAGCGGCAGTTCGACCTTGGTGAGCCGGCTGGTGGCCTTGTCCACCCAGATCTTGGCGTTGACACCCTGGGTGACGCCCGGGACGAGGGTTCCGAGGACCTGACCGGAGAACGTGGCGGCCACCCGGTAGACGCCGCTCTCCTCGGCCTCGACGCGCGGGTCGGTGGCCGTGCCGAGCAACTGCGCGAGGCCCTTGGCCGGATCGAGGATCAGCGACGGGTCGTAGATCTGCGCCAGGTCCTTCCTGGTCATCTTCTGGAAGCCGCCCGTCGGGCCCTTGAAGTGGACGGTGTCGCCGACCAGGGCGAAGGTGAGCTCCTGCAGGCTGCCCAGGACCTCGATGGTGATCGTGCCGTCGGCGTCACCGGTGGCGGTCAGCCTGCCGTCGGCCTTCTTCACCGGCACCTTGGGCTTGCCGTCCGTGGCGATGGAGAAGGTGGCCGACTTGACCGCCTTCATGGCCTCGGTGGACTTCTTCAGCAGATCGGGTCCGGCGGGCAACTCGCTGCCGCTGCCACCTGATGAGCAGGCGGACACCAGCGCGAAGATGACGACGAACAGCAGCTTTCGGAGCATGAGCGGATCGTAGCGAGCGCCCGGAACGATCGTGTGCCGTCGGGCATATCGGTTAGGTGTCGGCCTGGGGGCTCAGCGAAGCTTCTTCAGATGCTCCACGATCGGCTCGTAGGCCACCACGAGCGCGTCGAGCTGGTCGTCGGTGAGCCGGTCGACGAAGTGCTCCCGGACACTGGCCACGTGATCAGGCGCGACTCTCTCGATCGTGGCCCAGCCCTCGTCGGTGAGTACGGCGAACGTGCCGCGCCGGTCGTCGTGGCAGTCCTCCCTGGCGACCAGACCCTTGGCCTCCATGCGGGAGATCTGGTGCGACAGCCGGCTGCGGGACTGGATGGTCGCGTCGGCCAGGTCGCTCATCCGCATCCGGTGTTCGGGGCTCTCGGAGAGGTTGACCAGGATCTCGTAGTCGTTCACCGAGAGAGCGTGCTCCTGCAGCTCGCGGTCGAGCCGGTGCATGAGCAGCTTGTGCAGCGCCAGGTGGGTACGCCAGGCACGCTGCTCAGCGGGGGAAAGCCAGCGGGGCGCGCTCATGATCTCCAATCTAGCGCACGGAGCTGTGAATACCGCCGCCCGTGGAAGACCGCTGAACGCGGCCCAACATAGGCGCAAACACCGCTGCCTGTGTTGGGCCGCTGAACGCGGCCCAACATAGAGTGACCCGTTGTGGCGGACAACGGGGAAAGTTTGGGCACCGTCCTCGTGGCGGGCGGCGCGAACCTGGCCATCGCGGTGGCCAAGCTGATCGCGGGCCTGATCGGCGGTTCGGCGGCGATGCTGTCGGAGGCGGCTCATTCGGCCGCGGACACGGTGACGGAGCTCCTGTTGCTGGTCGCCGTACGCCGGGGCCAGCGGCCCGCTGACGGGCGCCATCCGTTCGGGCACGGCAAGGCGGGCTTCTTCTGGGCGATGATGGCGGCGGTCGCGACCCTGGTCGGCGGCGCGGGGTTCTCCATCACCCACGGCGTGCACGAGATCAGTCACGGCGAGGACCTCGGCAACCTGCTCCCGTCGTACATCGTGCTGGCCGTCTCCTTCGCGATCGAGGGCGGGTCCTTCCTCAACGCGCTCGCGCAGCTTCGCAAGGAGGCCCGCAGGCGTGACGTCAGCCCGTTCCGCCTGGTCTCGATCACCTCGGACACCGCGCTGAAGGCCGTCGTGTACGAGGACGCGGTGGCGCTGGTCGGGCTGGTGATCGCGGCGCTGGGCCTGCTCGGCTCCCAGGTGACCGGCTCGGCCGTGTGGGACGGCGGCGCGTCCATCGCGATCGGCCTGCTCCTGCTGGTGGCCGCGCTCACACTGATCCGGTCGAACCTGTCGCTGCTGATCGGCCAGTCCGCGCCGGACCCGGTCGAGAAGGAGATCCGCGAGGTGCTGGCCGCGCAGCCCGAGGTGATGAGCGTGGTCGAGCTGCTCACGATGTACCTCGGTCCGGGCAGCCTCATGGTGGCCGCGAAGATCGACTTCCGGGACGACGCGACCGCGGCAGGCGTGGAGATCGCCTGCGACGAGCTCGACCGCCGGCTGCGGGACCGCTATCCCGGCATCTCCCAGGTGTTCCTGGATCCCACGCCTACCCGGCGCCGCTAGTGCAGAGCCATCACCACAGCGAGGCCGACGACGTGCATGACCACGACGGCGACGATCAGCGAGATGAAGACGAACTTGGCCGGCCCGTGCTCGAAGGTCTTGCCCTCTTCGAGCGGCCTGCGCTGGGCCACCCGATCGGCGATCCGCTCCTCTAGTGGCTTGCGATAGAACATGCGTCCAGTTTATCCGGATATCGGGATGTGCTCCGCTGGTGCGTCTGTGATAACGGCCACCACGATGTCCCCCTCGGCGGTCCATTCGAGCAGGTGACGGCCCGCCGGGTCGGCGTCGGCTCCCCGCAGCCCGTCGATGGTCAGCTCGCCGCGCTTGATCAGCGCCTCCTTGCGCGTCCAGTGCCTGATCAGCTCTTCGTTGGTGGTGACCACCGAGAGCTCCTGCTCGGTGAGCGCCCGGCCGGCGAGCAGCCGGTCGAACGGGCCCGGCGGCACCCGCTCCGCGTCGATGCCGACCCGGCCCGCACCGGCCGCCGCGCAGACGTAGCCGCGCGTGTGGCTGAGGCTGACGCCGAGTGAGGGGGCCTGCTCGATGTACGGGCGGCCGTGGCCGGGGCCGTGGACGTCGCAGTGCTGCAACAGGGTCAGCTCGGCCGGATCGGTGTCGAGCACCGCCGCGGCGCAGAGGCGTACGAGCAGGTGGGCCGCCGTGAACGAGCGGCGGTCGGGCTCGAACGCGAACCGGGCGGCGCGGGCCCGCTCGACGTCGGTCAGCCAGTCTTCTGGGGCGTGCACCTCGTCGGGGCGTCCGCCCATCGCTACGGGGCCGATCGGTCAGTCCTTCTTCTTCGAGCCGCTGTCCAGTTTGTACTGGTCCTCTTTGGCCGCGCCGAGCACGGACACGTCGTGGACCTTCCAGACGCCCTTCTCCTTGACCAAGCTGATCTTCAGATGGGAGTCCTTGACCGAGCGTATCGCCTCCGAGGTGTTGACTTGCTGGTCGACCACGACGATGGCGTGCGCGGTGGCCTCGTCGACGTCCGACAGGTAGACCTCGCGGACGTTCGCCTGGGAGACGGCCTTGAGCTTGACGATGACCTGGGCCATCGCGCCCCCGAACGCCTCGTCGTAGGTGGCCAGGAAGTCGCCCGTGGCCTGGGCCGTCAGCGTGGCGCGGGTGGCTTGGAGGTCCTGGTAGTCGTAGCTGAGCAGGGCCTTGCCGAACGAACTGGCCGCGCCCGAGACCTCCAGCCGCAGGGCGCGCTCGCTCTCCAGCCGGGCCAGCGAGTCGCGGGCCTGGCTCGCGGAGATCCACTGCAGCGCCGCCGTGGCGGCCAGCGCGGCCACCAGCAGGGCTGCCATCACCACCATGATCCGCGCCCGGCCCAGCCGCCCCCGCTCAGCACCGACCGCACCGGCGTCCAGGGCGGGACCATCTGTGGCAGCCGGGGTTTCTGCCTCCGTGGCCTCCTCCGCGGCGAGGTCCTGCTTGGTGGTCATGAGTTCTCCTCACGGCGGCGGGCGGCCCGGCCCACCGCAATCCACCCCAAGATGCCACCACTCGCCGCCACCGCGAGGAATATCGCGGCAATCAGCGGAGCGGCGTCCACCGGGGTACGGGACGCGGGCCCGGAAGCCGCGGCGGGCGACTTCGCACCCGCCGCCTCCGGGGTCCGCTCGGGCTCTGCGGTGGCCTTGCCGGCCGGCCGCCTGGTCTGCTCTGTCGTCGGGTCCTTGCGGGGTTTGGCCGCGGCGTCCTCCGTACGGACGGGATCGTCCACGGCGCGGTCGGGGCAGGCGCGCAGGCGGGGAACGGTCGGCGGGCCGACCGGATCCGCGTACTCCTCGGCCGGTTGCGGGCCGCCCGGGACGCTGAAGACGAACGACGCCTTGCCGTACACCGTGCCGCCCTCCTTCGCGCTGATGTCGTCCGCCAGGCTCAGTGCCGTCGGCACGATGCCCAGCAGGTGGTGCACGTTCCGCTCGGTCTCGGCGGAGAACACCGGCTTGTGCGGCAGGCCGGCCGCGGTCAGCAGGCACGACAGGCCCGGCCTGGCCCGCTTGATGGCCCGGTCGAGCTGCGCGAACACGCCTGGCCCCTGGTCCAGGAAGGCGTCGAGGTCGGTACGCGACTCGCGCAGCGTGGCCGTCACCGTGCTCAGGTCCGTGATGCCCGAGGCCAGCTTGTCCTTCCTGCCCGCCAGCGTGTGGGTGAGCTGGGTGAGCTGCACGGACAGGTCGTCGAGCACCTGGGAGTTGTCGGCCAGCGTGCCGGTCAGGTCGTGCGCGTCTTCGATGATGCTCCTGATCGACGACGACCGGCCGTCCAGCGCCACCGCCAGCTCGTGCGTGATCGTCTTGGCGTCCTTGGGCGGCACCGCGGCGAGCAGCTTGCCCACGCCCTCGAACAGCTTCTTGTAGTCGAGCGGCACCGTGGTCTTGGACAGCGGGATCACGTCGCCGGCCGCCAGCGACGGGCCGTTCACGCCCGTCGCGGGCGGCGACAGCTCCACGTACGGCTCGCCGATCGCGGACTTGCGCCGTACCTCGGCCGTGCTGGCCTTCGGCAGCCGGATCTCCTTGTCGATGTCCAGCCCCACGATGATCTTGCCGGGCGCCAGCCGTACGTCGCCGACCTTGCCCACCCGGACACCGAGGTAGGCGACGTCGAAGCCGCGGATCAGGCCGGGGGAGGAGACGAACTCCGCCGAGACCCGGTAGGGCTTGGTGATCGCGTCGAGCTTGATGATCGTGCTGAACGCCCAGACCGTCATCACGATGCCCAGGACGACGAAGAAGCCGAGGTTCAGGTAGATGCGGCGGTTCCTCATCGCGGCGGCTCCCAGAGCAGGCGGAAGTCCTCGATCCGGTTGGGCAGCACGCCCGTCTTGCCGTCCGGCAGGAGCCCCTTGTGCTTCGGCAGCAGCAGGCCCTTCAACCACACGTAGATGAGCACCTGGCCGTTGACCGTGATCGGCGGCGCGTCGATGAACGCCTGGAGCTTGGCCACCAGCGCCTTCAGGTCCTCCTTGCCGCGCAGCATCGAGGAGGTGATCGCGTCGAGCTCGCGCAGCAGCGTGCGCAGCCGGGCGGCGTGGCGCGGGTAGACCGTGAGGTTGGCCTCCTTGGCCAGGTCGGTCAGGGCGATGATGGCCTTCTTCACGTGCTTGCGGCCGTGCGCGAGGCGGGCGGTGGCCGCCGCCAGCGTGCCGGGCAGCCGGTCCAGCTCCTTGCTGCCCTTGGCGAGCTGGTCGCCCAGCTTGGCCAGGGCGTCCACGGTGGTGGCGATGTCCTGGCGGGCCGCGGCGTAGGTGTCGGTCACCTCGGCCGTCTGCTTGATCAGCTTGTTGACGTCGGCGCCCTTGCCGGCGAACGCGGTCGAGGCGGCGTCGAGGATGGCGTTGACGTCCTGGGTGCCGAGCGCCTCGATGAGCGGCCCGGCCTTGGCGGTGACCTGCTCGATGTCCGGCTCGACCGAGGTGTCGGTGATCGTGGCGCCGTTCTTGAGATAGGGGCCCTTCGACAGGTCCCTGCCGGCGGGCGGTGTGAGCTGGACGTAGTTCTCGCCCAGCACCGAGGTCTTGGCCACCGTCGCGGTGCTGCCTTCGGGCACCGGGTGCTCCGACATGATCGACATGGTGACCCTGGCCTGGTAGCCCTGCAGCCGGATGCCGGTGACCGTGCCCACCCGTACGTCGGAGATCTGCACGCTGTGCCCGGTCACCAGGCTCTGTACGTCGTCGAAGGTGGCGTTGAGCGTCAGGTCGCCGCCGGTGGCGCCGAGCGTCTGGAGCGAGCACGAGGCGGTGATGCCCAGCGCGAGCAGCCCTGACAGGACACGTGCCTTCATCGCGTCTTCTTTTCGTAGGGGCAGTTGCTGAGGCCGGCGGGCAGGCACGGCACCTTGCCGAGGTTCAGCGCGTCGAACAGCGGGGTCAGCCAGGCCCTGGTCATCGCGTTGAGCACCACGCGGATCTTCAGCACGTGCTGCTTCTTGTCCCACGAGTCGATCAGGATGTCGGCGAAGTCCGCCGCGCCCTTGACCGCCTGGGCCATCGACGCGCTGTTCGCCCGGACCGTCAGCACCAGCTCGGCCAGCGTGCCGGCGGCCTGCGGGAGCCGTTCGGAATAGGCCTCGATGATCACGTCGCCGCGGCGGACGAAGCCGGCCATGCCGGAGATGAACGTGCGCAGCCGCCGCCGCTCCTCGGCCAGGATGGCGCTGGCCTCGGCGAAGGAGTCGATCGCGCCCGTCACCTGGTCCTGCCGCTTGTTGAGGCTGGTGGCCAGCTTGTTCAGACCCTTGGCCAGGTCGATGAGCTGCTGGTCCTGCTTGGCCAGCGTGTCGGTGAGGTGCGCGGTGTCGGCGATCGCGTTGTTGACCGTCTTGCCGCGGCCTCTGACGCCGTCGGCGAGGTCGCCCGCGACGTCGCCCAGCTTGTCGGAGTCGAGCGCGTCGGTCAGCTTGGTGAACGCGTCGAGCGCGTCGTCGATCTCGACCGGCAGGTCGGTGCGCTCCAGCGGGATGGTGGCGCCGGAGGCGATCCGCCGGTCGCCGGGCTTCCACGGCGGGTAGAGCACCACGTTCCGCTCGCCCAGCGTGTTCTGCGGCGCGACCACGGCCTTGACGTTTGCGGGCAGCGGCACCTCACGGTCCACCGACAGCTCGACGCGTACCTTGTCGCCGTCGATCCGGATGCTCGTCACGTATCCGGCGTCGAGCCCCATCACCTTCACCCGCGCCTGCTCGTACAGCGACGGCGCCTTGCTGAAGATCGCGGTCAGCCGGTACGGCTCCGCGCCGAGCAGCGTGCACCCGCCGCTGCCCGCCAGCAGCGTCACGGCCAGCAGGACCGCCATAAAGCGGGTCATCTGTCGTTCTTCCTGTCTTTGGCGATGGCGCCGAGCACCTCCGGGTCGATGGGGCCCAGGCCCGTGGCTATGGCCTCGAGCCACGGGCCCTGGCCGCCCATCGTGGACAGCCCGGAGAACGTCGGGCCGGCCCACGCCAGGAGCGCGTTGAACTCCTTCTTGCCGCTGTTCAGCTTGGTGGTGATCGCGCCGGTGTCGTCGAGGACCCGGACCAGCGTCCCCTCGTGCTCGTTGATCAGCCGGGTGGTGCTCCGCACCAGGTCGCTGCCGTCGCCGAGCAGCGTGCGCAGCTCGTTGCGGCGCGAGCGCAGCTCGTCCAGCATGACCTCGATGGCGTCGATGAGGCGGGCGAGCTGTTTGTCCTTCCGCTCCAGCACGTTCATGATCTTGGTGCCGTTGTCGAGGAGCTTCCGCAACTGCGGTTCGCTCTCGCTGATGGTGTCGGACAGGTCGCCGATGTTCTTCAGCAGCTTGGTGATCCGGCCGCGCTTGCTGGTGTCGATCTTGCCCAGCTCGGTCAGCAGGTCGTCCACGGCCTTGGTGTCGAGCTTCTGGACCAGGTGGGTGGCGTCCTTGATGGCGTCGTTGATCAGCGTGGGGACGCCCGTCCGCGTCACCGGGATCCGCCGCTGCGCCTCGGGGAGCTGGTCGATGTACGGGGCGGCGACCGGGCCGGTCAGCTTGACGTACCGGCCGCCGAGCAGGTTGGACAGCGTGATGTCGGCCCGGGTGGCGCGGCCGAGCCGTACGCCGGTGTCGACCTTCCAGGTGACGACCACGTTGCCCTGGCCGTAGTCGGGCCGCACCTCGGTGACCTTGCCGACGCGCACGCCCGCGACGCGCACGTCGTTGCCGGTGCGCAGGCCGCCGGAGTCCACGAACGTGCCGGACATGTAGTAACCGCCTTCGAGCAGACCGAGGTTGCCGACGAGGAAGGTGGCCACGAGGACCGCGCCGAGCACCGCCAGCGAGACCAGGCCGACGACGATCTTGTTGCGGTCGCGGAAGGACTTGAGCGCCATCACTCACCGACCATGAGCTGCTGCAGGTCTTTCGAGCTCTGGATCCGCGTGCTGCCGCGCAGCGGGGGCGGCGTCTTCATCGGGTACGGGCAGGGAGCGGCGTTCAGCGCCAGGCAGGGGACCGCGGTGATGAAGTAGTGGCCGCGATCGACGCTGGAGTAGGCGCGGGCGAACAGCGGCTGGAACGTGCCGATCGTTTTGTCGAGCTCGCCCACGTGCCGCCTGATGCCGCCGGTCAGCCCGGACAGGTGGTCGACCAGCGCGCCCAGCTCGTCGGCGTTCTTGCCGAGCACCTCGTTGGAGGTGTGGACGGTGGTCGAGAGCCGCACGATCGACTCGTCGATCAGCTTGCGGTTGCCGGCAAACGCCTCGGAGAGCGTGACCAGGTTGTCGACGAGCTGCTCGATCTGCTTGTCGCGCTGGGCGACCACGCCGGTGACGGTGGCGTAGTCCTTCAGCAAACCCTGGATCGTCCGCTTGCGCTCGTTGATCGTGCCGGTGATGGCGTTGACGTTGTCGAGCAGCCGCGGGATGTTCTTGTCGTTGCCCTTCAGGGACTTGGCGGCGGCGGTGAGCAACTGGTTGATCTGGTCCGGGTCCAGGCTGCGGGTCAGCGGGCCGAGATCGCTCACCAGCGCGCCGATGTCGACCACGGACGAGGTGCGGATCACCCGCGAGCCGGGGGCGAGCCGGCCGGGCGCGGTGCCGGGGAGCAGGTAGACGACCCGCTGGCCGACCGCGTTGCGCCACCTGATCGCGGCCTCGGTGTCCGACGGCACCCTGACGGCGTCCTGGACCTCCATGGTGACCTCGGCGCGGCCGTTCACCACCTTGATCGTGTCGACCTGGCCCACGGGCGCTCCGGCGATCTTCACCTGGTCGCCCTCCGTCAGCCCCGACACATCATCAAATGTCGCGATAAGGCGGTATCCGCCGCCGGTGCTGACCCGGGCGATCTGTACGGCGATCAGCACGATGAGCGTCAGCGTCACGCCGACGAACAGGACGACGCGGAGCAGTGTCCACCGGCGGGTCACGCGTTCCCTGGACAGCGCCACGTCAGTCCCTCCCGTCGGTCGGGCCGCAGGAGCCGACGACGAGCTCGCAGATGTCGGTCGAGACGAACGCCTCCACCTGGAGCTGGCGGGTGTTGCCGGGGCCCGGCGCCTCGATCAGCTTGTTCAGCAGATCCACCAGCCGGTTCAGGCCGCGTACGCCGTCACCGGCCAGGCCGAGCTGGGCGTAGATGAGCGCGGCCACCCGCTCGCCCGAGTGGACGCCCGCCCGCAGGTCCTGCCGGTGCTCGCGCAGGCCGTGCGCGGCCAGGTCGGAGACCGAGGTGACCTCCTGGAGCAGGACCCGCACCTTGTCGGCCCGTTCCAGCAGGTCGGGGGTGATGACGTTGACGTCGGAGGAGATGGACACCAGCTCGTCGCCCTTGTCGGACAGCGCGGTGGACAGCCCGGCCGCGTCGTGCAGGAACTGCCTGGCCCGCGCGCGCTGCCGGTGCGCGACGCCGACGACCGTGCCCGCGTCGTCGATGAGCTCGCGCAGCCGCGTCCCCTCACCGTCGAGCCCCTGGGCCAGCGTGTGCACGATGACGGTGACCTCACGCGGGTCCACGGCGTTCAGGCCGCGGTAGGCGGCGCCGAGTGTGTCGGACAGGTCGAGCGGCTCCTCGGTCGTGGTGATGACCGCGCCGCTCGCCAGGTAGGGGCCGGTGGTCTCGCCCGCGCCGAGCTTGAGGTCGACGAACTTGGGCCCGAACACCGACGACGGCTCGACGGCCGCGACGGTGCTGCCCGGCAGCCGGACGCCGGGCTGGATGGCCATGCTCACCACGGCCTTGCCCTTGGCGTCGAGCGACACCTTCGTCACGTCACCGACCGTGATGCCGCGGATCTTGACGGGGGACTGGGTGTCCAGGCCCTGGCCGGCCCGGTCGAACACGGCGTCGATCCTGGTGCCGCTGATCTCGGACGCGGTCCGTACGATGAGGATCGTCGTCGCAGCGAGCACCAGGATGAGCGCGAGCGCGATGCCCGCGCGGACGGGCAGGGAGAACTCATCGCGGCCCATCGCTCACCCCGTCAGCTTCACGCTGCCGCCGCCACCCCAGAACAGGTACGACAACAGCAGGTTGAGCAGGACGATCGTGACGATCGACTGCCGGATCGCGCGCCCCGCCGCCACCCCCACGCCCACCGGGCCGCCGGTGGCGTAGAAGCCGTAATAGCAGTGGATGACGACGACGGTGAAGGCGAAGATGGCCACCTTGGTGACGCTGAACACGATGTCGCTGACCGGCAGATACAGGTAGAAGTAGTAGTCGTAGACGCCCGGCGCCAGCCCGAACAGCACCGTGCTCATCAGCCGGGTGGCGAAGAAGCTGGCGAACAGCGCGATCAAGTAGATCGGGACCAGCGCCAGCAGCGCCGCGACCACCCGGGTGCAGATCAGGTAGGTGAAGGCGTTGATGCCCATCACCTCCAGCGCGTCGATCTCCTCGGAGATCCGCATCGCGCCGAGCTCGGCGGTGAACGACGAGCCGACCTGCGCGGCCAGCGCGGTCGCGGCGATGATCGGGGTGATCTCGCGTACGTTGGCGAAGCTGCCGACCAGGCCCATGAACGACTCGGCGCCGATCGCCGCCAGCCCCTGGTAGCCCTGCAGCCCGACGGTCGCGCCCACGACGAAGGCCATCGTGAACACCACGAAGATCATGCCGCCGCCGATGACGGTCGCGCCGACGCCCACCACCACGTCGCTGACCTGGCGGACGACGACCTTGACATACTTCAGCCGGAGGATCACGTCGCGGACCGAGTAGAACAGCACCTTCCACACGAACAGCGGCCAGTTGGCCAGGGTCGCGAACCGCTCCGCCCATTCGCGCCCGGTGACGGCGACCCTGAGGCCGGCCGTACGCGTGACCATCACAGCGCCCTCGGCGGGTAGGCGAGGAAGTAGACCGCCGAGATCACGTAGTTGAACGCGAACACCAGCATGAACGTGACCACCGTCGACTGGTTGACCGCGCGGCCCACGCCGACGGGGCTGGTGGCGCAGGTCATGCCCTTGTAGCAGGCGACGGCCGCGGCGATGAAGCCGAAGATCCACGCCTTGAACAGGGTCACGTAGAGGTCGGAGCTCACCACGAGGGACAGCGCGCCGTCGAAGTACGCGCCGGAGGTCACGCCCTGGACGACCACGTTGAAGAAGTAGCCGCCGCCGGCCCCGGCCAGGATGACCAGCGGGCACAGGCAGACCGCGACCGTGCTGGCCGCCCACATGCGCGGCGTGACCAGGCGGTGGATCGGATTGACCGACATCACCTCCATGGCGCTCAGCTCGTCACGGATGTGCCGCGCGCCGATGTCGGAGGTCATCGCGCTGCCGCCGGCCCCGGCGATCAGCAGGGCGCTGGCCAGCGGCGCGACCTCCCGGATGAGCCCGACGAACACGGCGCTCCCGGTGGCGGAGGCCGCGCCGAGCTGCCAGGCCAGGTCGCCCACCTGTAACGCCACGGTCGCGCCGAGGGGTAACGAGACGAGCAGCACGGGCACGCTGGTCACCCGGGCCAGGAACCAGCACTGGTCGACGAACTCCCACCACCAGCTCCGGACGTCCCAGCTACGGCGCAATCCCTCCAGGACGATGACGAAGAGGTCGCCCACCTGGCCCAGCACGGACACGGCCTTGCGGCCCACGTATCCGGACAACTGACCACCTCGTAACCAGCCGACTACGGAGCAGTAACCCTACTGACGGGCCGTCTAGTAAGTCGATGCTTTCGCTGGAATTTGAGGAAAAGGTATGAGACCCAGCTCACATGTTGTCAGCTCGCGACGAAATGTGACCGCTGCGCAGCCGGTCAGCCCAGCAGAGCGGCCATCCAGGCTTCGACGTCGGCGGGGTGGCGGGGGAGGGCGGCGGACATCAGGCGGGCGCCGTCGGCGGTGATCACCAGGTCGTCCTCGATCCGGATGCCCAGCCCCCGGAACTCCGCCGGCAGCGTGAGATCGTCGGGCTGCAGGTACAGGCCCGGCTCGACGGTGAGCACCTGGCCCTCCTCCAGCACGCCGTCCAGGTAGACCTCGGACCGCGCGCGGGCGCAGTCGTGCACGTCCAGGCCGAGCATGTGGCCGCTGCTGCACAGCGTGTAGCGCCGGTACAGGCCCGACTCCATCAGCGCGTCCGGCGAGTCGCGCAGCAGGCCCCAGTCGTGCAGGCCCTCGCTGATGACGCGCATCGCCGCCAGGTGGAAGTCGCGGAAGCGGGCGCCGGGCTTGAGGGCGGCGATCCCCGCCGTCTGCGCCTCGTAGACCAGCTCGTACGCCTGCCGCTGCACCGGGCTGAAGCGGCCGGACAGAGGCAGCGTGCGGGTGACGTCGGCCGTGTAGAGGGTGTCGGACTCGACGCCCGCGTCGAGCAGCAGGAGGTCGCCGGCGTCGAGGCGGCCGTCGTTGCGGATCCAGTGGAGCACGCACGCGTGCGCGCCGGAGGCGACGATGCTGGGGTAGCCGACCGCGTTGCCCTCCAGGCGCGAACGGAGCCCGAACATGCCCTCCAGGTAGCGCTCGCCCCGCGGGTGCCCGAGCGCGGCGGGCAGCGCGCGTACGACGTCCTCGAAGCCGCGCGCGGTGGCGTCGACCGCCGACTGCAGTTCGCCGATCTCCCACTCGTCCTTGATCAGCCGCAGCTCCGCCAGGAAGCCCTCGAACTCCGCGTCGCCCGGCAGCAGCGCGTCGACCGCCGCGTCCACCCCGCCCAGCACCCTGGCCGGCCCCTTCAGCGACAGGTCGCGGATGTGCGCGCAGCCGATCTGGTACAGCTCGGCGGCCTCCGCCAGGTCCGGCCGCCGCCCCACCCAGAACTCGCCGTAACGCCTGTCGCGGTAGAACTCCTCGCCGTCCTCGCGCGGCGAGCGCGGCCTGAGGTACAGCGTGGCCTCGCCCGACGGCTCGATGACGAGCACGTCACCCGGCTCGCCCGCGCCCGTCAGATAGGAGAACGCGCTGTGCGGCCGGAAGGGGTAGTCGCTGTCGTTGCTGCGCGCCTTCAGCGTCCCGGACGGCACGACGAGCCGCTCGCCGGGGAAGCGGGCAGCGAGCGCGGCGCGGCGCCGGGCCGCCCAGGGCGCGATCGGCAGCGCCGCCACGTCCGTGCGCCGGGTGTCGGCCCAGCCCGTCCGCATGAACGCGGCGAGTTCCGCGGTGATGGGCAGGTCGTGGCTGCCGGTATTGAGCGGCTCTGTCATGACGCATCCTGTTTCACAAGGTCCGTGTACGGCATGCAGCCTACGGGAACGCTTGACGGCGTCCCTACCTGCTTGCTTGCCTGAAAGCGACGCGGGTGGAGCGCTTAGTGGAGCCCACGCGGGGTAACTGAGAGCCGAGGTGGTTCAGATGCTCATCGGGACGATTCTGCGCGGCAAGGGAAGCGATGTGACGACCGTGGCGCCGGAGGCCACGGTCCGCGAGCTGCTGACCAAGCTCGCCGAGCACAACATCGGCGCCGTGGTCGTCTCCGCCGACGGCGCGACGATCATCGGCATCGTGTCCGAGCGTGACGTGGTCCGGCGCCTGCACGACCGCGGCGCGGCCGTGCTCGACCAGCCGGTGTCCGCGATCATGACCTCCGAGGTACGGACGGTAGGCCCGCACGACAACGTCGACGAGCTGCGCCGGACCATGACCACGCACCGGTTCCGCCACATGCCCGTGGTCGAGGACGGGCGGCTGGTCGGCATCGTGAGCATCGGCGACGTGGTCAAGAGCGCGATCGAGGAGCTGGAGACGGAGAAGGCGTCGCTGGTCGACTACCTCCACCGTTGACAGGGGTGGGACGCTGGTGCCCGTGATGTACGGGCCTCCTCCCGAATACCCGCCGGCTCCTGACTATCCTCAGGCGACGAAGAGTCCGCCGATCATCGTGCTCGTCTCCGGGCTGACCTGCGTGCTGGGGTTCCTGCTCGGGTTCTTCACCGGGATGGGCTCTGGGGAAACGACGGACGCGTCCGCCGCCGGGCCCCGGGTGACGGTGACGATCGAGGACTCGACCCCGCCGGCCGACCAGCAGACGGACCCGTCGGCCACACCGGGCTCGACCGGGTCCAGTCCGGCCGGCCTGGGCCCGACCGGCTCGGCTCCGACCGGCTCAGCTCCGACGGGCTCGGTTCCGACGGGCTCGGATCCGGCAGGCTTAGGTCCGACTGGCTTGGGCCCGACAGGCTTGGGCCCGACCGCGTCGAGTCCGGCCAGTTCGGGTCCGGCCGCGTCCGCGCCGCCGGGCGGGCTCGCCGCCACGCGGACGCTCATCGTGGGCGTGGACATCCAACCCGGCAACTACCGTACGACGGGTCCCGTGGCGGGCGCGGCCAAGTGCTACTGGGCCCGGATGAAGAGCGCGTCCGCCCAGGTCAGCGATGTGATCTCGGCCGGTATGCCCGCGGGCCCCGCCACCGTGACGATCATGGCCACCGACAAGGCGTTCCAGACGGCCGGTTGCGCCGAATGGACCAAAGCCTGAGGTGTTTGGAGCCTGGTCGGCCGATGTAAGAGGATGCAGCCAGCCCATCAAGGAGGATGACATGTCGATCTTGCGGAGCCTGGTGGAGAGCCTGCGCGGTGGCGCCATCGAGGTGGTCGATCTCACCTCGCCCCTGTCGCCCGAGACGCCGATCCTTCAGTTGCCCGAGCCGTTCGGCAACACGATCCCGTTCCGGCTGGAGGAGATCAGCCGCTACGACGACCGCGGCCCCGCCTGGTACTGGAACGACATCCACACCGGCGAGCACACCGGCACCCACTTCGACGCGCCGATCCACTGGGTGACCGGCCGCGACGGCCAGGACGTCTCCCAGGTCCCCGTGTCCAGCCTGCTGGCGCCCGCCGTCGTGCTCGACCTGTCGGCCGAGGCGGAGAAGGACCCCGACTTCCTGCTCCAGATCGACCACGTCAAGGAGTGGGAACGGGCCAACGGCCCGCTGCCCGACGGCGGCTGGCTCCTCTACCGCACCGGCTGGGACGCCAGGTCCGCCGACCAGGCCGCCTTCCTGAACGCCAACGAGACCGGCCCGCACACCCCCGGCATCTCCGTCGAATGCGCCGCCTGGCTGGCGAACGAGACGCCCATCCTCGGGCTCGGCGTCGAGACCGTCGGCACCGACGCGGGCACCGCCCACTCCTTCGACCCGGCCTTCCCCTGCCACTCGTTCCTGCTGGGGGCGGGCAAGTACGGCCTGACCCAACTGCGCAACCTCGACCGCCTGCCGGTCACCGGCGCCGTCGTCCTGGCCCCGCCGCTGCCGATCGTGGGCGGGTCCGGAAGTCCTGTGCGGGTGCTGGCGTTGGTCGAGCGGTGATCGTCGCCGAGGCCGTCGGGCGGGTGCTGGCCGAGGTCGGGGTCGACACCGCGTTCGGTGTGGTGGGCAGCGGCAACTTCCACGTCACCAACGCCCTCGTGGAGCACGGCGTACGCTTCGTCGCCGCCCGCCACGAGGGCGGGGCCGCCACCATGGCCGACGCGTACGCCAGGATGAGCGGCAAGGTCGGGATCGTCTCCGTCCACCAGGGCCCCGGCCTCACCAACGCCATGACCGGGATCGCCGAGGCGGCCAAGAGCCGTACCCCGATGATCGTGCTCACCGGCGAGGCGACGGACGTACGTTCCAACTTCCACGTCGACCAGGACGCGCTGGCGGCGGCGGTCGGCGCGGTGCCGCTGCGCGTCACCGCGGGCCGCGAGGCGGTCGAGGAAACGCTGTCGGCCTACCGCACGGCCTCCCGCGACCGGCGCACGGTGGTGCTCAACCTGCCGCTCGACGTGCAGCAGGACATCGTCCCGTGGCGCGGCCTGATCGGCGAGTTCCTCGACCACATGGTCGCGTCCCATCGCGTGGTGGCCGACACCGCCGATCCGTCGTTCCGTACGCCCGCGGCCGCGGAGATCGACGCGCTGGCCCGGCTGCTGGCGGAGTCGCGGCGGCCGGTGTTCATCGCCGGGCGCGGTGCCCGGCACGCCAGGGCCGAACTGGAAGAGCTGGCCGCCGCCACCGGCGCGCTGCTCGCCACCTCCGCCGTCGCCAAGGGGCTGTTCCGTGGCAGCCCGTGGGACCTGGACGTGAGCGGCGGCTTCGCCACGCCCCTGGCCGCCGAGGTGATCCGCGACGCCGACCTCGTCGTGGGATGGGGCTGCGCGCTCAACATGTGGACCACCCGCCACGGCCGGCTGATCGGCGAGCACGCCACGCTCGTCCAGGTGGATCTCGACGAGAGCGCGCTGGGCGTCCACCGGCCGGTCAGCCTCGGCCTGGTCGGCGACACGGCCGCGACGGCCAGTACAGTCCTGCACGCCCTCGAACCCACTCCCGAGCGCGGCTACCGGTCGGCGGAGGTCGCCGGGCGGATCCGGGCCGAGGGCAGGTGGCAGGCGGTGCGCTACGACGACGAGGGCGGCGAGGGGCTGATCGATCCCAGGACGCTCACGATCGGGCTGGACGAACTGCTGCCTGCGGAGCGGATCGTGGCCGTCGACTCCGGCAACTTCATGGGCTACCCGGCCATGTTCCTCGATGTGCCCGACGAGCGAGGGTTCTGCTTCACGCAGGCGTTCCAGTCGATCGGGCTGGGGCTGGCGACCGCGATCGGCGCCGCGCTCGCCCGGCCCGACCGGCTGCCGGTGGCCGCGCTGGGCGACGGCGGGGCGCTGATGGGCATCGCCGAGTTCGAGACCGTCGTACGGCTCGGCCTGCCGATGGTGGTCGTGGTCTACGACGACGAGGCGTACGGCGCCGAGGTGCACCACTTCGGGCCGCACGGGCACCCGCTCGGCACGGTCACGTTCCCGCCCGCCGACTTCGCCGCGATCGCCACCGGCTACGGTTTCGCGGCCGTGACGGTCACCGGGGCCGATGA
Organism: Nonomuraea sp. NEAU-A123; assembly: GCF_018603905.1. Taxonomy (GTDB): domain Bacteria; phylum Actinomycetota; class Actinomycetes; order Streptosporangiales; family Streptosporangiaceae; genus Nonomuraea. The sequence continues at coordinate 35,614 of NZ_JAHFZZ010000007.1, read as the reverse complement.
CCTGGCCGGGGTGGCCGAGTGGCTGAAAGGCCCCAGGGACCGGCCGCTGCTGGTCCACGCCAAAGTCACCAGGGAGCGCGGCTCGTGGTGGCTGGAGGAGGCGTTCAAGGGTCACTGAGCTTGCGCGGCTCGTGGGGGCTGGGGGAGGCGTTCAGGGGTTACTGAGCTTGCGGAAGTCGCGAGCCTCCTCGGCGGCCGCGAGGACGGCGGCCAGGGGCGCGCCCGCGCTCGCCGTGACGGCCGCCGCGATCGCCCCCTCCACGAACGGCACGTCGGCCACCACCACCCGCCCCGGCTCCTCCAGCAGCCGGGCCGTCAGCACCGAGCTGCCGAGATCGGGCACGAGCACCACGCCGTCACCTCGGTCGACCGCCGCGAGCGCCTTCTCGATCAGATCGAGACTCGTGCCCAGCCCACCGTCCTCGGTACCGCCCGCCGCCGCCACCAGGGCGCCCGCCCCGGCGATGCCACGGACGAGCGCGGCCGCCTCCACCGCCAGCCCGGCGCTGTGCGCGACCAGCACGATGCCCACCATCACGAGCCCACCCGCCCGGGGCCCGCTTTCACGGGCCCACCATTGCGGGGTCCGCCGTCACGAGGCTCACCATCACTGGCCCCGCCATCACGAGCCCACGGCTGCGACGGTGGCCAGGGAGGCGACGATGAGTGCCGACGATGCTGCCCCCGGATCTTCGTGCCCGATGCTGCGCTCGCCCAGGTAGCTGGCCCGGCCCTTGCGGGCTCGCAGGGGGATCGTGGCCCGCGCGCCCTCCTCGGCCGCGCGCGCCGTCAGCTCGAACGCCTCCCGCACCCCCACCCCATCCCGTACGGCCAGCGCCAGGGTCCGCGACGCCGGGACCAGCGCGTCCACCATGGTCTTGTCGCCCGGCACGGCCTTCCCCAACTGCTCGACCGCCACCACCCCGGCGTCGAACGCCGCCGCGAACCCGGCCAGCGTCACCGGCTCCTCCACCGCCTTGCCCATGGCCCGGAACGCCGAGCCGTACAGCGGCCCGGAAGCCCCGCCGACGCGGCGGATCAGCGTCGTGCCGGCGGACAGCAGCGCCTGGCCGGGCGAGGTCGGCGGCGAGTCGGTCAGCGCCTTGCCCACCTCGGTGAAGCCGCGGTCGAGGTTCGTGCCGTGGTCGGCGTCGCCGATCGCCGCGTCGAGCGCGGTCAGCCGCTCGCGCTGGAGCCTGACCTGCTTGGCGATGTCGTCGAACCAGGCGACGAAGAAGTCCGTGGTCAACACGCCGCCGTCCGCGAAGTCGCCGCCCACGGAGTCGGGGTCCATCGAGGTGCTCATCAGCGCCCCCAGCGCAGCCCCGGCGTCTCGACCGGCGCGTCCCACAGGCGCGTCAGCGTGTCGTCGAGCCGGCAGATCGTCACGGAGAAGCCCTGCATGTCCAGGCTCGTCACGTAGTTGCCCACCAGCGACCGGGTCACACGCGCCCCTTTGCCGTGGATGAAGGCACTCACCTCGGCGAACGCCACGTACAGCTCGATCAGCGGCGTGCCGCCCATGCCGTTCAGCATGACCAGTAGATCGCCCTCCAGCGGCAGTTCGCCGTGGATCGCGTCCATGGCCACCTCGGCCAGTTCGCGGGCCGAGGCCAGCGGCGCCCGGGTCCGGCCGGGCTCGCCGTGGATGCCGATGCCCAGCTCCACCTGCGTGTCCGGCAGGTCGAAGGTCGGTTTGCCCGCCGCGGGCGTCGTACACGAGGTGAGCGCGATGCCGAACGAGCGGCTGCGCTCGTTCACCTCCGCAGCCATGCCCGCCACCTCCCTCAGCGGCGCGCCCTCCTCGGCCAGCGCTCCGGCGATCTTCTCGACGAACAGCGTCGCCCCGGTGCCCCGGCGGCCCGCCGTGTAGAGGGAGTCCTGGACGGCCACGTCGTCGTTCACGAGCACGCCGGCGACTTGGACGTCATCGCACAGTTCGGCGGCCATCTCGAAGTTCAGCACGTCGCCGGTGTAGTTCTTGACGATGTGCAGCACGCCCGCGCCGCCGTCGACGGCCTCGGTGGCGTTGATGATCTGGTCGGGCACGGGCGAGGTGAAGATCTCTCCCGGGCAGGCCGCGTCGAGCATGCCGTACCCGACGAACCCGGCATGCAGCGGCTCGTGCCCCGAGCCGCCGCCGGACACCAGCCCGACCTTGCCCGCCCGCGGCCCCGACGCGCGGTAGACGACCCGGTCGCGGACCAGCAGCGACGGGTGCGCCGCCGCCATCCCGGCCAGCGCGTCGTCGACCATGGATTCGGCCGAGTTGATGAGCTTCTTCATGATGAGAAACATCTGCCCGTTTCGCTGTAAGGACAAGCGTCTTAGCGTGGGCATGGTGGAACTCGTCTACAGCCCCTACGACCCTGCCGTGAACGATGATCCGTACCCCGTGTACGCCCGGATGCGGCGCGAAGCGCCCGTCTACCACAATCCCGAGCTGAACTTCTGGGCACTGTCGCGCTACGACGACGTAGCCGCCGCGCTCGTCGACAGCGCCCGCTACTCCAGTGACCACGGCCCGGTGCTCGACGGCGGGGTCTGGGGGCCGAAGGCGCGCACGATGCTGTCGTTCGTGGCCACGGACCCGCCCGACCACACCCGCATGCGGTCGATCATCGCCCGCGGCTTCACCATGCGCCGCGTCGCCGCGCTCGAGCCGATGATCAGGAGGCTCGCCCGCGGCTATGTCGAGGAGGGCCTGGAGAAGGGCACATTCGACTTCGCCCGGGACCTGTCGGCCAAGCTGCCGCTCGACGTGATCTCCGAGCTGATGGGCGTGCCGCCGTCCGACCGGGCCGAGGTGCGGGAGCGTAACAACGGGCTGCTCCGGTACCACCCGGGGAGCGATCCGTCCGAGGAGGGCCTGCACAACCTCTTCTCGCTGGGCGGCTACTACGCCTCGATCATCGCCGAGCGGCGCAAGGCGCCGCGGGACGACCTGGTCTCCGTGCTCGTCGCGGACGACGGGCTGACCGACGAGGAGATCGTGCCGTTCATGCTCCTGCTGGTCGGGGCGGGCTCGGAGACCACCACCCACCTGCTCAACGCCGCCTGGTACTGGGCCTGGCGCAACCCGGAGCAGCGCGCCGCCGCCTTCGGCGGGGTGATCGCGCCGTGGATGGAGGAGTCGTTACGTTACGACACCCCCGCGCAGGGTACGGCGCGGCGGCTCACCGAGGACACGGTCCTGCACGGCACCGCCCTGCCGGCGGGGACGCGGATGTGGCTGCTGGTCGGGTCGGCCAACCGTGACGAGAGCGTCTTCCCCGACCCCGACGCCTACGATCTGGGCCGCGACACGTCGAAGTTGATCAGCTTCGGCGCGGGCCGCCACTACTGCCTCGGCGGGCCGCTGGCCAGGATGGAGGCCCGGGTGACGCTGGAGGAGCTGACGAGGCTGATCGCCCTCGACTACGACATCGACGCCGCGGGCATCAGGCGCACCAGGCACGGGAACGTACGGGGCATGCTCAGCCTCCCGACTACCGTCCGACCGGCCTGAATAGGCTACCTTCTGGTCATGGCTGAGATCGTGTACCCGCCGGTGATCGCCGCCGCGCGGACCCTCTTTCGCGTGCTCGACTACCGCTTCCACCTGGAAGGGACCGAGAATGTGCCGCGGACCGGCGGAGCGGTGCTGGTCAGCAATCACATCAGCTATCTCGACTTCATCTTCGCCGGGTTCGGTGCGGTGCCGTCCAAGCGGCTGGTGCGGTTCATGGCCAAGCAGGATGTGTTCGACCACCGCATCTCGGGCCCGCTGATGCGCGGCATGCACCACATCCCGGTCGACCGGGGCGCGGGCGCGGGGTCGTACGCGACCGCGCTGCGCATGCTGAAGGCGGGGGAGGTGGTGGGCGTCTTCGCGGAGGCGACGATCAGCCGGTCGTTCACGGTAAAGGAGATCAAGAACGGCGCCATCCGCATGGCCCAGGCGACCAAGGTGCCGGTCATCCCGATGGCGCTGTGGGGGAGTCAGCGGATCTGGACCAAGGGCCGGTCCAAGCAGCTCACCCTGCGGCATGTGCCCATCACGATTCTGGTGGGGGAGCCCATCCACCCCAAGCGCGGCGAGGACGTCAACCAGCACGCCGCCGACCTGCACGCGCGGATGTCGGAGCTGGTGGACCGGGCTCAGCGCACCTACCCGGAGATCCCGCCGGGCGTGTGGTGGCAGCCCCGCCACCTCGGCGGCACGGCTCCCACCCCGGAGGAGGCCGCCGCCATGGACGCCGCCGAGGCGGAGGCCCGCGCCAAGCGGGGCGAAGAGGACTAGCGACCGGCCGCAGGAAAGCAGCGGCCGGTCGGCCAGCCGTGGGCGGTCAGGTAACCGCAGGGGCACAGCGGCCGGTCAGATCGCCGCGGGGTAGCTGCTTGCGCGCATGCCCGCCAGCAGTCCGGCGGTCTGCTCGGGCGTGAAGCGGCGCACCGGGTCGTGGGACAGCAGACCCTCGATGAGCGGCCGCATCACCCCTGCCCGGCGCGGTGGCGGGTAGCCGCCGCTCCTGGCCATGCCGAGCACCGTGGCCGCGTCCTGCCCGGGGTAGGGCGGCTGGCCCTCGATCGCGCTGTACAGCGTGGCGCCGAACGACCACATGTCGGCTTCCTTGCTGGCCGGGCCGCCGTGTAACCGCTCGGGGGCCATGAACGCGGGCGTGCCGCGCAGCCGCCGGGACGTGGTCATCCGGATGTCGCCCTCGACCGTGGCGATGCCGAAGTCGGTCAGCACCACGCGGTCGCCGGTGAGCATCACGTTGGCGGGCTTCACGTCGCGGTGCAGCACCCCGGCCTGATGCGCGGTGCGCAGCGCGGCGAGCAGGTGCACACCGATCGCCGCCACCGACTGCGCGGGCAGCGTCCCCACCTGAGAAAGCAGTTGGTGGAGCGAAAGGCCGTCGAGGTACTCCATCACGATCCAGAGCTTGCCGCCCTCTTCTATGAGGTCGTGGACGGTGACGATGTTCGGGTGGGTGAGGCCAGCGGCCATCCGCGCTTCACGAAGGACCCGGCGGCGGACCATCTCGGCCTCACCGCTGAGGGTCAGCTCCTTGAGCGCCACCTCACGATGGAGAAGCTGGTCGAAGGCTCGCCAGACGACTCCCATACCTCCACGACCGGCCTCCTCATTGAGGAGGTACCGTCCGCCGATCTCCCGCATGCCATCCCCTCATTGCTCGGGGTAATCATGTCATCTCGGGGTAGGCCAAAGTGTGACTAACGTGATCTGAATGTGTCGAGAACGGAAGGTGCGCTGGTCAAAGGGTGAGAAATTCGATCGTGTAAGGCTCGCCACACGAGCCCCACGGCCACCAAGCAGACCCCCGCGGCGCCCGCGAGGACGACGGTCAACCCGGCCAGTTCGGCCGCTATCCCGCCGAGAGCGGCCCCCACCGGCATGCCGCCCATGCCGATCAGCCGGTAGGCCGAATTGACCCGGCCGAGCAGCTCGGCCGGGATCAGCCGCTGCCGTGTGGAGATGACCAGTACGTTCGCGACGGCCCCGGTGACACCCCACACCACGCCGGTCGGGTACATGAGCCAGGCGACGGGCCAGAACACCGGCACGAGGTACAGCAGGGCGCTCACCAGCCAGGCGCCGACCAGCGTCCGGCCCTCCCCGAACAGCCCGGAGACCCGCTCCGAGATGAGCGACCCGGCCACCGCGCCGACGGCCAGCGCGGTCATCATCAGGCCGTACCCGCTGGGCGACAGCCCGATCCGCGACCCGTCGCCGACGGCCCACAGCACGAACACCCCGAAGTAGGCGGCGCTGGCGAAGTTCAGCATCCCGGCCGAGACGGCCAGGGTCCGCAGGAACCGCTGGGACCAGAGATAGCGCTGAGCCTCCACGATGTCGCGCAGCAGCGACCGCCTGGGGCCCCGCTCGGCAGGTGCCCTGTAAGGGCCCCTCATGCCCAGCAGGAGCAGGCCCGCGGCGCCGTACAGGAGGGCGGGGCCGCCGACGACGGCGGCGGGCAGCAGCGTGACCACGAGGCCCGCGATCGGCGCGCCGGCGAACTCGTTGCCGATCATCTGGGCGCTCTGCACCCGTCCGTTCGCCGCCGTGATGCGCTCAGGCGGCACCGCCATCGGCAGCACCGACTGCGCCGAGGTGTCGGCGAAGACCTCGGCCACGCCCGCCAGCAGGACGGCGGCCAGCATGACCCACAGGTTCAGCAGGCCGAGCAGGCCGAGCACGGCGGCCGCCGCGAGCACGGCCGAACGGGCGAGGTTGGCCAGCACCATGATCCGCCTGCGGTCGAGCCGGTCCGCGATCGCGCCCGCGTGCAGGGCGAACAGTAACCACGGCAGCGTGGCGGCCGCCCCGGTCAGCGACACCAGCGTGGGGGACCGGGTCATGGACACGGCCAGGAGCGGCGCGCCGACCTTGAGCACGCCGTCCGCCAGGTTCGAGAGCGCGGTCGACGACAGCAGGAAGCCGAACGATCGGCCGAGACGTGGCATGGCCCACTCCGATAATGTGTAAGGGAAACTATGCACAGATTTCTTTGCAAGGATAGGTGTGCACAGCCATGCAGAGCAAGCACTACTCCGCCAGGACGCTCGACGCGAACGCGCTGAAGTCGTTCGCGCACCCGCTGCGTCTGCGCATCTACGAGCTGCTCGACGAGCACGGCCCGTCGACGGCGACCAGGCTGGCGGGCCTGCTCGACCAGAACACCGGGGCGACCAGCTACCACCTACGCGAGCTGGCCCGGCACGGCATGATCGAGACGGTGCCCGAGCTGGGCAAGGGCAAGGAGAAGTACTGGCGGATCGTGCCGGGCGGCTTCTCCTACGGCGACCCCTCGGCCGACGCCTCGGCCGATCCCGAGGTGGCCGGCGCGTTCGCCTTCCTGCTCGACGACCTCATCCGGCAGCGCGGCGCCGAGCTGGCGCGCTGGCGCGAGGAGGAGGCCACGACTCCGGAGGAGTGGGTGCAGGCGAGCGGCTTCGGCCGCCGGTCGATGCGGCTCACCGTGGCCGAGACGCGGCAGATGCGCGACGAGGTGTTCGAGGTGCTGGAGAAGTACCGGGCGGTGGCCGACCGCCGCGAGATCGACTCTCCCGGCGCCCCGGACCCGGCGACCGGTCGCGTGGTGGTCCACTTCGACGTTCTGCCCGTGAGCGGCAAAGACGTTCTGCCCGTGAGCGGCGAAGGCGCCTAGGGATATCCCTAGGTCCGGCCCTGTCGCGACGCCGCCGATCTCCGCCTAGTGTCCTGCATCAGGCTTCCATGCTCCGTCCGCATGCCGGGCGCGGCGCCGCCGAGGGAGCGGGCGATACTCGGCGGCGCCGCAGCCCTCGTGTCGCAGACCTCCGAGTCCGCCGGACATGGGCTCGGAAAGGCAGGCGCCCCCGTCCCGGGCTGGAGGGACGGGGGCGTTTGCCGTTTCCGGGGGGCGGGCTGGTCGATCAGCATGGGTTAGGTTAGCCTCACCTTAACGAAAAGAGGTGGAGCTGACGATGACCGAGCCCTTTCGCATGTTCGACGTACGCGTGAACCGGTTAGCACGCCTGAGCCCGTCGTTCCTGCGTGTGACGTTCGAGGGAGAGGACCTGCACGTCTTCGCCGACAACGGGTTCGACCAGCGGATCAAGCTCATCCTGCCGGTCGACGGGCACGGGCTGGAGCACCTGCCGTCCGGCCCCGACTGGTTCCCGCGCTGGCGCGACCTGCCCGACGAGCAGCGCAACCCGCTGCGTACCTACACCGCCCGCCTGGTACGCCCCGAGGCCCGCGAGGTGGACGTGGACGTGGTCCTGCACGACCACGGCGACGGTCCCGTGGCGCGCTGGGCGGCCGGTGTGCGGCCGGGCGACGTCGCGGTGCTGCTCGGCCCCGACGCCCGGCACGCCGGGCCGCACGGTGGCCTGGAGTTCCATCCGCCCGCCGACACCGGGGCGGTGCTGATCGCCGGTGACGAGACGGCCGTCCCCGCGATCTGCTCCATCCTCGAACGGCTCCCGGCCGGCTCCCAGGGCGAGGCGCTGATGGAGGTGCCGCGCACCGACGACTTCCTGCCCGTCGAGACGGCGAGCGGGGTGAAGGTCACCTGGCTGGCCCGCGACGGCGCGGAGCGCGGCGCCCTGCTCGTGCCCGCCGTCCGGGCCGCCGCCGACCGGCTGCTCCCACCGCTGCCCACGCCGGACTCCTTCGAGGACGTCGACGTGGACGTCGAGGAGCTGTGGGAGGTGCCCGAGGAGTCGCCGTACGGCCCGCTGTACGCCTGGCTGGCCGGCGAGGCGGGCGTGATCAGGACGCTCAGGCGGCATCTGGTCGCCGAGCGGGGGATGGACCGGCGGGCCGTGGCCTTCATGGGCTACTGGCGGCTGGGCCGCGCCGAGCACAACGAATAAGGGAGTCTCCAGCAATGACCCGCGTCCTGTACGTGCTCGCCGCCCTGACCCTCGCCCTGGTCACCGGATGCGGCTCCACCACCACCCCCCAGACCCCCGTGGCGGCGGCGTCGGCCTTCTCCGCCACCCTCACCCACAAGTACGGCAGCACGACGATCACCGCCAAGCCCAAGCGGATCGTCACCGTCGGCCTCGTCGAGCAGGACGCCCTGCTGGCCCTCGGCATCGTGCCCGTCGCCACCACCGAGTGGTTCGGCGGCTACCCGGGCGCGATCGGCCCCTGGGCCAAGCCCAAGCTCGGCTCCGCCCCGGTCCCGCAGGTGCTCAAGGACACGGGCAGCGGCCCCCAGATGGAGAAGATCGCGGCACTGCGGCCCGACCTGATCCTGGCCCTGTACTCGGGGCTGACCCAGGAGCAGTACACCACCCTGTCCAAGATCGCGCCCACGGTGGCCCAGCCGAAGGAGCACATCGACTACGGGATCTCCTGGCAGGAGGTGACCAAGCAGGTCGGCGTGGCCGTGGGCGAGAGCGCCAAGGCGGACGCGCTGGTCAAGCAGGTGGAGGACCGGTTCGCCGCCGTGCGGAAGGAGCATCCGGAGTTCGCCGGCCAGACCGGGCTGATGGCCACGGTCTACGAGGGCTACTTCGTCTTCGGCAGCCAGGACCCGCGCTCCCGCCTGCTCGCCGCGCTCGGCTTCACGCTGCCCGCCGACCTGGACCAGGCCATCGGCGACAAGTTCGGCGCGAACATCAGCCGCGAACGCCTCGACCTGCTCGACACCGGAGCGCTCATCTGGAGCGTGACCAACGTGGACAAGGACACCGCCACGCTGCGCGGTGACAGCGTCTACAAGGGGCTCAAGGTGGTCAAGGAGGGGCGCGAGGTGTTCGTGAAGGAGAGCACCGACGACGGCAACGCCGTGTCCTTCATCACCGTGCTCAGCCTGCCGTACGTACTCGACGCGTTGGTGCCGCGGCTCGCGGCGGCCGTGGACGGGAACCCGGCGACCGAGGTCGGACTGCCCTCGTGACCCGACGGGCCGCCCTGGTGGGGGCGTCGCTCGGCGCCCTCGCCCTGATCTGCCTGCTGTCGCTGGCCCTGGGCGCCCGCCAGATCCCCCTGGGCGAGGTGGTCAGGGCGCTGGGCGGCCTGGGCGTGGACCGGGAGACGCATGACGTGATCTGGTCCGTACGCGTGCCGCGGACGCTGCTCGGCGTGCTCACCGCGGCGGCGCTCGGCCTGTCCGGCGCGCTCATGCAGGCGCTCACCCGCAACCCCCTCGCCGACCCCGGGGTTCTCGGCGTCAGCGCGGGGGCGGCGTTCGGCGTGGTGATCTCCATCGGGGTGCTCGGTATCAGCGCGCTGTCCGGGTTCGTGTGGTTCGCGCTGGCGGGCGCACTGGTGGCGAGCTTCGTCGTGTACGCGCTGGCCGGGATGGGCCGCGACGGGATGACGCCGGTCAAGCTGGCCCTGGCCGGGGTGGCCGTCACGTTCCTGCTCAGCTCGGTGACCAGCGCCATCGTGCTCGTCGATCCCGAATCGCTGAACCGCTACCGGTTCTGGTCGGCCGGGTCGCTGTCCGGGCACGGCTCCGGCGTACTGCCGCAGTTGCTGCCGTTCATCCTGGCGGGGGCCGTGCTGGCGCTCGCCTGCGCGCCCGCGCTCAACAGCCTCGCGCTCGGCGACGACGTGGCCCGCGGGCTGGGCCGCCGGGTGGGCCTGGTCCGCCTTCAGGGCGCGGCGGCCGTGATGCTGCTGACCGGCGCCGCGGTCGCGGCCATCGGACCCGTCGTCTTCGTCGGACTGGTGGTGCCGCATCTCGCGCGGGCCGTCGCCCGGCGGGCCGGCGCCGAGACCGACCACCGGCTGCTGCTGCCCCTGTCGGCGCTGCTCGCGCCGTGCCTGCTGCTGGCCGCCGACATCCTGGGCCGCCTCGTCGTGCCGCCGATCGAGGTGCAGGCCGGGCTGCTGGTCGCGTTCATCGGCGGGCCGTTCTTCATCGTGCTGGCCCGCCGGCAGCGGCTGGCGGAGCTGTGATGGGCCAGCTCACCTTCCGCCTCTCGACGCCGCCCGTGTCCGGCGTGCTGCGCCCGCGGGTCGTCGTGGTGTGCCTGGTCCTGGCCGCCGCGACGTTCCTGGTCTTCTGCCTCGGCATCGGGCTGGGCGAGTTCCCGCTCGGCCTCGGCGAGGTCGTCCAGTCCCTGCTCGGCACCGGCGACCAGGGCACCCTGTTCGTCGTACGGGAGCTGCGCCTGCCCAGGGCGCTGACCGGGCTGCTCACCGGCGCCGCCTTCGGGCTGTCCGGCGCCCTGTTCCAGACCATGACCCGCAACCCGCTGGCCAGCCCCGACATGATCGGCGTCACCCAGGGGGCGGGCGTCGCGGTGGTGGCCGGGATCGTCCTCGGCATCGGGTCCGGGCCCGGCACGCAGGTGCTCGGCTTCACGGGGGCGGTGCTCGCGGCGGTGCTCACGTACCTGTTCGCCTGGCGGCGCGGCACCACCGGGTACCGGATCGTGCTGGTCGGCATCGGCCTGTCGTGGATCTTCACCAGCGCCACCGAATATCTCATGGTCACGAGCGACACCTTCCAGGCGCAGGCCGCGCTCGGCTGGCTCTGGGGCAACCTCAACGGCCGCACCTGGAGCCAGGCCGTGCCGCTGGCGGTCGCCCTGGCCGTGCTCGTGCCCGTCGCGCTGCTGCTCGGCCGCTGGAGCCGGGCGCTGCAGCTCGGTGACGAGGTGGCCGTGGTGCTCGGCGCGCCGGTGCAGCGGGCGCGGCTGACGCTGCTGCTGGTGGGCGTCGCGCTGGTCGCCTTCGGCACGGCCGCCGCGGGGCCGATCGCGTTCGTCGCGCTGGCCGCGCCGCAGATCGCCCAGCGCCTGGCCCGCACCGCCTGGCCGCCGCCGGTCGCCTCGGCGCTGGCCGGGGCGTTCGTGGTGCTGGCGGCCGATCTCGTGGCGCGCCGCGTCATCCCGGACGTGGAGCTGCCCGTCGGCGTGGTCACCGGCGTGCTCGGGGCGCCGCTCCTGCTCTGGCTCCTCGCCCGGGGCCGCCGTGCCTAGCGTCGTCCCGCGGGCGCGGTCTCCCGTACGGCCGGCGCCGGGATCAGGGCGGCGGTGACCACGGCGAGCAGGGCGATCACGGCGAACGTCCAGAACGGCAGCAGCCCGGCGGGGTAGAACTCCCACAGCGGCGGCGGGCGTGCTGCTCGGCCACGCCCCCGTCGACGCCGAAGGGCTGCCGCACCTGAGCGCGGTCGCTGCCCACCTGGGCGCGATGACGTCGGCGGACCTCTTCGAGACCGAGCTGGCCCTGGTGATCGAGGCCATGGGCGCTCAGAGGTCATAGCGCACGCCGGTCGGCTCCTACGGCAGCCGGCGCCGGTCCCGGGTGACCCGGTGCGCGTTCGCGGGCGCGCACCGGGCATGCCGTCGGCTACCGAGCCGCGTTCAACGCGTCGACGATGCCCGATCCGTAGAAGCCGTTACGCGCCCTGCCGCCTTCGCAGGTGTGCGTGTCCGTCACCGTCGCACCGGTCGGCAGGATGCGGGTGTAGGTGAACGCGCGTGGCTCCGGGCACGGCGTCTTGGTGGCGGTCGCCTTGAGCGCCGCCTCCACCGCGTCCGGGTTCATGGTCAGGCCGCCGTGAGCGCGGTCGCGGTGGCCGTACCGGCTGATGATCAGCGCGGCCACGCCCGCGGCCCGCGGCGAGGCCATCGAGGTGCCCTGCAGGTAGGTGTAGTACGCGCAGACCGAGTCGCGGCAGTCGCGCACCACCGACGGGGTGTTCGGCGTGCCGTCGGGGTTGAGCTGCCCGTTCTCCTGCGCCAGCGACTGCGGGTAGGCCGCCAGCGTCGCCCTGGTCACGTCACGCGTGTTGGTCGGCGTGTCATAGGCGTCGCCACCGGGTGAGGCCACGTCCACATAGCCGTTGCCGTAGTCGGAGTAGTACGACTTGCGCTTGCTGATGCCGGTGGCCGACACCGCGATCACGTGCTGGCCCTCGCTGGGCATGGACACGCAGCTCGGCGGGATCGTCCGATCGTACGGCGCCTCGCCGGGCACGCTGGCGAAGTCGGGGCTGGAGCCGTCGATGATCTCCTTGGTGTAGTCGGTGGCGCCGTTGCCCGCCGCCGACACCAGCGTCACGCCTCTGGCGTGGGCGTAGTTCAGCGCCCGCTGGGTCGCCTTGATGATGGTGGCCTGCTCGGCGCGGTCGGCGGGGGAGTCGGCCGGGTTGTCCACGCAGTTGAACAGCCACGGGTCGATGTAGTAGCTCATGTTGACCACGTCGATGCCGTGGTCGCCCGCGTACGTCAGGCCGTCCACGCTCGGCTGGAGGAAGAAGAAGCCGGAGTCCTGGCCGACCCGCAGGTTGACGATGGACACCTTGGGCGCCACACCGGCCACGCCGAGCCGGTTGATCGGGGAGGCGATGGAGGACGCCACGTGGGTGCCGTGCTCGTTCTCGTCCACGTCCGCGGGGTCGTTGCAGGAGTGGTCGGCCTCGGCCTCACAGGGCCCGTCGACCGTGGCGCCGTTGGCGTCGACCGGGATGTCGACCGTGAAGTTACGGCTCAGGGCGCGATTGAAGTTGGGTGCGATGTCCGGATGCGAGGCGTCCACACCGGTGTCCAGGATGCCGACCAGCACCCCCGGATCGCCCTGCTGGTAACGGTAGGAACCGTCCGCGGTGGCGTGGATCTGTTTCATGTCCCACTGCAGTTCCGACAGCGGTTCGGCCGTCGGAGCGGGCTTACCGAACGTGGTGGCGGCGGGGGCGCCGTCAGCGGCCTTCTCCACGGCCTCGACGGCCTTGCGGGCTTCGGCGGCGGAGCGGGCGGCGGACGGGACCGTTCCGATGGACCGGTTGTGCGCCACGCCCTCGATCGAGGAGTTGGCGGCGAGGGCGGTGGCGAAGCCCGCGTTGGTGGTGGAGATCGTGGCCACGCCGACGGCGGTGTTCTCCTTGACCACCGTGCCGCCGGCGGCCTGGACCGCCTTGCGGGCGTCGGCCGGGCGCACGCCCTCCTTGTATAAGACGACGTATTCGGTTTCCTGACCGGTTGGGGTCCGGACTGCCTGAGCGGGGGTGACGAGGGCGGTCGCCACAAGGGTGCAGGCGGCCAGGACGATGACACGCTTCACGCGTACCTCCGGGCTTAGACGGATATCTCCACCAATCTGGTCATGTTTGGTGGCTACGTCTATAGGTCCGCCAACCCCATAGCATGTGATCGATGAGGCACGTCGCGTTCGAACGCTTGCACAACTTCCGGGACCTGGGCGGTTACCGCACCCGCGACGGGCGTACGGTGCGCTGGGGGCGTCTGTACCGCTCCGATTCCCTGGCCAAGCTCCGGGGCGACGACTGGCAGCGCTTTCTCGACCTGGGCGTGCGTACGGTGATCGACCTGCGCTACCCATGGGAGATAGCCGCCAGAGGCCGCGTACCGGAGAGCGACGGGCTCGTCTACCACAACCTCAGCATCGAACACCAGCCCTACGACCAGGCCGAACTGGGCCCGGAGATCGACACCGCGCGCTTCCTCGCCGACCGGTACGCCGAGGTCGCGCTGGACGGGGTCGAGGAGCTGCGGCAGGCGCTGGAGGTGATCGCCGCCGACGACAGCGCTCCTCTCGTCATGCACTGCGCATCGGGCAAGGACCGTACCGGGCTGCTGGCCGCGCTGGTGCTGTCCCTGCTGGGGGTGGACGAGGAGACCGTCGTCGAAGACTTCGCGCTCACCGAGCTGGCCACCGACCGGCTGGTCGCCGACTGGCGGGCGGCCCACCCCGACCGGACACTGAAGTGGCCCGGCTACGGTCGCGCGCCGGGCGAGGTCATGCGGCTCTGCCTGGCGGAGCTGGCCGCCGGCCATGGTTCCGTACGCGACTACGCGGTCACCCGGCTGGGCGTCGACGACAAGCTGATCACGGCGTTGCGCGAGAAGTATCTTTCGTGAACTGTCCCTCGCGGCCGATAGCAGACATCGGCTGCTCCATAACACGGCAATAGGGGCAAACTGGCCTATCCCCGGATGGTGTCGTCGCGCCTACCGTGACAGCACCCCCACTGTCCGAGGAGACACGATGCCCAGACCCCTCCGTCTCGCGCTCTCTCTCGTCCTCACCGTCGCGTTCCTGCTGGCCACCTCGCCCGCGCAGGCCGCGCCCCTGGTCAGGGCCCTCCGGTACGATGCCAGCCGCGCGGCCGAGTTCCGCGGCGCGGTGGACCAGGCCGCGCAGATCTGGAACTCCAGTGTCACGAATGTCCGCCTCGTCGCAGGCACCCCCGCCGACTTCGTCGTCGTCGCCGACAACGGCTGGCCACGCACCTTGCCCACGAGCCTGGGCCGGGGCACCGTCTGGATGGGCAGGCAAGCCACCTCACAGGGCTACAACCCCGTGCGCATCGCCGCCCACGAGATCGGGCACATCTTAGGCCTGCCCGACCGGCGCACCGGTCTCTGCTCCGACCTGATGTCGGGCTCCAGCGCCCCGGTGAGCTGCACGAACGCGAACCCGAGCGCGGCCGAACGGGCCGAGGTCGACCGTAACTTCGCCGGCAGTACCCCGCTGGTCGAGTTCGGCCGGGTGCTCGTGGACCGCTGAGCTCAGACGCCGGCCACTCTGCCGCCGTCCTCGCTAGGGACGGCGGCAGAGTCCTGCCGGCTGCTACAGGTCGCTGAGGTGAGGGATGATTTCGGTCAGGACCCAAAGGGCGAGGCCGAGGGCGATGAGGTTGACGCGGCCTCCGCCGACGTTGAAGGCGGCGAGGACGAAGCAGGCCAGGGCGAAGATGAGCAGGATGAGGGAGATCATGCTGGGCTTCCGTCCGTCGGGTGTTGTGGATGTGGTTGCCCAGCGCTACCCGTGATCATGTGGTTCAGGCATGGTGGGAGAGCTTGTGCCCCGAAATGTGACCAAGGCGCCTCCTGCGGTGATGGGGGAAGCGGCAGACGGGCTATGGCCCGGAGGGCCGGGAAGACTGCGGGAGTCGGCAGACTGAGCAGATGATGATGAGTGATCACCATCCGGCGACGCCGTTCGAGGAGCGGCTGTGGGCGGCACGTGAGAACGGGCAGGAGGCTCTGTGCTTGAGCCTGCTCCGCGACGCCGACCTGGCATTGCCGATCACCGCCGCCGCGGCGGCCGGGACTGAGGCCCCCGCCTGGGCGACGGCCGCGGACCCCGAACGGACCTGGCTGCTGGCCTACACCTCCGCCGAGGCGATGCGCTTGGCCACGGGCGGCGTCGCCACGCACTACCGCGTCGTCTCGCTGGCCGAGCTGGCGGCGGGCTGGCCGGACCCGCGGTGGGGTCTCGCGATCAACCCGGGGCTGCCGACCGTCTTCATGCTGGAGCCGGGCACGGTGGCCAGGCTCGCGGTGCCGACGCTGGCCCAGGACCTGCTGCTCGATCCCGGGTCCGGGGTGCCGGTGGTCCAGAAGCTGCTCTCGCCGGCCGACGTTCACGGCCTCCTGGTCGGCGGCGAGCCGCGGGTGTCCGGCTACTGCCATCACGCGCTGGACGTCTCCCACATCGCCACGCCCGCCGTGCTCGCCGAGGCGCTGGGCCAGCCCGGCATGCTGACCGCCGACGGTTGCCTGAACATCCTGCGCTGGCGGCCCGTCGGCCTCAACCTGTACCGCACTCCGTACGGCGGGACCGACGAGGAGGGCAAGGCCGCGGTGGCCGGTTGGGTGGTCGAGGAGCCGCCGTTCGTGGGGCTGGGCCTGGTGCCCAACGTCGATCACGTCATCCGCGAGTACAAGGTGTACGGCGTGGGCCTGCCGCACGGCGCGGAGATCTGGGAGCTCACCTTCGAGGGGACCGAGCACCGGCGCGCGATGTACCACGGCGACCTGCGGCGCTGGCTGCTGGTGGGCAGGCAGGCAGCGTGAGCCGGCATTTCTACCGGGCCCGCTGGCAGGGCGCCGACTACATGGCCAGCCCGGAGCCGCACGCCCTGGAGCTGTGGGTACGGCTGCGCAGCTCCGAACCCGCGGACGGTTTCGAGGAGGTCGAGCCGGGTTGTCACGTGCGCACGGTCCCCGTGACGGAGTGCGCCGCCCTGGACTTCGTGACGATCGTGTGCCAGTGGCGCGGAGAGCGTTTCCACGTGCACGACGAGAAGGACGGGCTGGTGCTGCTCGAATACCTGGGCGGATCCGCGCTCACCGCGGTGGAGCTGGGGCTGGAGCGGGTCGAGCGGGGCGTTTACCGCCTGTGGGTGCCTCGCGCGGAGGTGATCGGCATCCAAGAGGAGGCCGTGCCACTGAATGCCGAAGATCAACATTTGTGACGTAACGCTCTTGTCTCTTGATGTTCATGTGACAGAAACTAGGAGGAAATGCGACAGTGTCGTAAGGGACAAAACGCGCACCGTGTGGCTTCGAGGGGGGTCCGTGGAATCGCTTGACCAACCTGATACGGCCGGAACGAGGGCCTACGCCGACGAGTTACGCGACGTGTTCAAGCGGATCCAGGAGGCGAGTGCGGAGCTGCACGCCCAGGCCAAAGCGGTTCAGGTCACCGAGACCTCACGCGATGGCCAGGTGTCGGTGACGGTCGGCGCCCGTGGCGAGCTCGTCCGGCTGGACCTCGACCCGCGCATCTACCGGCGCCCCGACGCGCGGTACCTCGCCGACACGATCGCGGAGACCGCCCAGCGGGCGGCGGTCAGGGCCCAGGAGCGCATCACGGAGATCTTCGAACCGGTGATCCCGGCCGAGGAGTTCAAGGCGCATCTCGACGGTGACCTCGAAGCCGTCATGGCGCGCTTCGCCGAGCGGATGGGAGGCGCGAGCTGAAACCCTGGGATGGCGTGGAGATCGCCAAGCCGATCGTGAACCTGGGCATCTCGCAGTGGTCCACGATGGCCGAGGACTGGGAACGGGAATCGCCCCGGCTGAGGGCGGCGGTCACCGAGGCGCTCGCCGCGGCGCCCTGGGGCGGCGGGCCCGAGGGCGCCGCGTTCAAGGCCGCCCACTTCCGCGGCGACGGCCCGAACCAGATGCTCACACAATGTGCCCACCTCACCAAGGAGATCACCGACGCCGGTGACAGGATGCGCAAGACCATCGACAACACCTTGCGCACCCACGCCGCCACGTATCAGGACATGTCCGGGCTGACGCGAGAGATCTGAGGCCCGGGAGGTGACCGTCAACGGCGCTTCCGGCGCCGTGAGCACAGGCAGCCAGGCGACCGGCGGCCAGTCGATCGTGCGCATCGACCGGGACGTTCTGCCCGCCTGGGAGACCGAGGCGTTGCCCGGCTGGGTGGTCAACTGGCTCATCCCGATGCTGTCCGCCGGCCAGAAATGGCCGGAGGCCAGCGAGAGCGGGCTGTCGAAGATGTGCCAGGCGTACGACGACCTGGCCACTGGCGCCGCCGGCTGCGCGCCGCGCGCGGGTACGGCCGCGCGCACCATCGTAACCGGCTGGGCCTCACCCGCCACCGCCAACTTCGTCACCAGGGCCAAGGTCCTGTACGGCCACGAGGGCGGAATGTCGGGGGTGGCCAAGAACGCGCAGGCCTACTCGCAGCAGGCGAGCAACTTCGCCGTCGAGACCCAGTACTCCAAGCTCTCCATCAACGTGGCGTTCTGGGTCACGGTCGTCGCCATCGCCATCGCCAGCCTCGCCAACTTCTTCACAGCCGGATCCACCACCATCTTCATCGGCCCGTACGCGGCCGCTGCCCGCGCGGCCCTCGACCGGATCCTCGTCCGGCTCGCGGTCGCCGGGGCCAGGCAGGTGGGCACGACGCGGTTGGCCCGAGTGGCCGTGCTCAGCGGGGCCACCGGGCGGAGCGTGATCACCAGGCTGCTGGGCTCCGCGCTCGGCCACGAGCTCATCGAGGAGATCGGCGAAGAGTTCTTCATCGACTTCGTCGCCCAGTACCAGCAGGTCAAGATGGGCACCAGGAAAGAGATCGACTGGAACAAGTCCATGGCCGCGATCATCGGCGCGGGCGGCGGCGCGATCGTGGGCATGAAGGTGGCCGGGCCCGTGTCCCGTGTCACCGGGCGCGTGCCCGGGTTCGCGGGCCGGGCGATCACCACCGGCGCGACCAACACCATCGCCTCCCCGGTGGGCAGTTTCATCGCCAACGGCGTGGTCTACGGTCAATGGGAGAACCCGTTCACGGCCGACTCCCTCATGGGCGGCTTCATGGGCGGCGCCGGGCGCACCGGATCCATCAGCCCGTTCAACCCCGCGGTCTACACGACGCTGGCCCATCCGACGACCGCTCTCGCCTCCGCCTACGACGCCGCGGCCCGCGCCGACGCCGTCCGCGCGGGCGGCGACCCGTCGGGGGGCACACCGGGGGGCACGCCCGACGGGAGCCCGGTGGGTGGCGGCCCCGGCCCGAGCGGCGGTCAGCCGGGTGCGGCCGTGCGCGTACCCGATCCCGCGGCGGCCGGCGCCCCGAGGGCCGGCGCCGTGCCCGCCACCCCCCACTCGCCCGCGACGGCGAGGCCGGCGGCCACCGTGCCGTCCCCCACGGGCCAGGACGGCGCCGCCGGGCGCGTGGCCGCCGCCCCGGACGTGGACACGTCCGCGCCCAAGCGCGGCTCGGCCGCCCAGGACCGTGGCGATCGAGCCCAGCCCCCGCAGCCCGGCGCCTCCCCGGAGCCCGCCGACGGCGCACACCACCCCTCCGGGCGCGGCACCGCGACGGCGCCCGCACAGGGTCAGACCGGAACGGCGGAACACCCTTCGCCGAACACGGCCGAGGCAGCAGGCCAACCGGCCCAAGCCCCGGACAACACGGCAACCCCCGACCACACGGCGACGCCGGACCACACGGCGACGCCGGACCACGCGGCGACGCCCGACCAAACGGCGACGCCCGACCAAACGGCGACGCCCGACCAAACGGCGACGCCCGACCAAACGGCGACCACTGGCCCGGTCGCGACCGGCGACCAGGCCGCGGCCGGCCCCTCGACCCATGCCGCCCCACAGGCAGACGTGGCGGACCACGGAACGCAGGACACGGCCACGCACCCTGCCGCGGTCACCGCCCCGGTCACCGCTCCGGCCGCCGACCGGGCCCGTACGGCGCTGATCGGCGCGCTCGCCACGGACTTCCCCGACGCGGTGATCGGCCCGGCCGGCGACCTCCTCATCACCTCCGGCTCCAGCGTGCGCACGATCTCCGCCGCCACGATGACCCGCCTCCGCGCCGCCCTCGACAGCCGCGCCGAGCAGGTCACCGAGATCGCGGACTTGCAGGCCGAGGCGACCGCGATGCTGCTGGTCGTCCAGGAGGGCGAGGCCCCGGCCCAGGACGACCTGGCCGCTGCGGCGCCGACGAGCAAGCCGGGCACGGTCACGTCGAGACCCGTCCCCGGCACCAGGCACGTGCCCGACGGCCGCCAGGGCCCCAACCTGACCCTGGACGAGGTGCACCACGCGTTCGCCGACGTGCAGTCACGTCACTTCCTCAACGAGGACGTGAGCGGCTTCTCCTGGTCGCAGACCAAGCCTAACGAGGAGGAGCAGGGCGACCGGGTGTTGGCGGTCCACACGAAGACGAACGGCACCTTCTACTTCCGCCCCGTCATCGGCGGCCTGAGCCCGCGCCTGATGGGCGAGACCGATACCAGGAAGAGCGGGACCGAGGACGATCCGTACCTGGTCCACTTCGGCCCGCGCATCGGCGAAGGACAGGTCTCCAGGGTCTGGCTGCACGAGATCACCGACACGCTCCAGGAGGTGCTGTCGGCCGGCGAAGGCCGGAGGCAGCGAGTCCTGCCGCGCCCCGGGAAGAACACCCGGGACATGTGCGCGGCGGCACAGCTCAACGAGCTGGCGTTCCTGGCCGAGAAGTGGCAGCGGGCCCCGACGCTGGGCGAGCAGCGCCGGCTCGCCGTGGACATCGACGGCGTGGCCCGCCAGCTGAGCGAGCGCGGCCACACCCCGCCGCTGCCGCCCTGGGCGCCCAAGCAGGACACCCGGACGCAGCAGGCCCCGGCCTTACCCGCCAACAGCTCCCGCGCCGACCAGGTGCAGGCCGTCGCCGAAGCGCTGGCGAAGGCCGAGAAGGCGCTTCAGCACCAGATCCAGCACAAGATGGAGGTCGCCGAGGAGGCGCTTCAGCAGATCCAGCACAAGATGGAGGCCGCTGAGGAGGCGAGGAACCAGCACGACAGTGGCCGTTTCGAGCGGAGGCGCAAGGCCCGGAAGGAGAGCCGGACGTTCCGCGCCGCGCAGGAGCGGAACCTCAGGATAGCCGCGGCGTACCGTGTCGCGCTGGCGGAGGCGACGCGAGCGCGGCAGAAATACGAGCAGCTCCTGATGGCCATGAGCCAGGCCGACAGACCAACCCAGCCGGGCGAGGTCGGCATGGCCCACATCGCCCGGCGGCTGGCGGCCGAGGCCGAGCGGCTCCACCAGAGCTACCTGGACGCGCTGGCGGCAGCGCTGCCGCACGAGCTCAGCTTGTCCGCGTCCCTGCCGACGGGCCGGCTCCCCCATCTGACCACGCTCACCGCCACCGTGAACAAGATGCTGGAGGCCAACGGACCCGGCCCCAGGTTCACGGCGATCGACCTGGAGCAGGCCCTGAGAGCCGACTTCCACAAGGTCGTCACCTCAGACGGCGTCGTGCTGCGGGTGGGCCGCGGCCGGTCGGCGGCGGAGGTGCGGATCAGGCTCGCCCTCTCCGACCTGGTCGAGGTGACGGACCCGGTCATCAAGGCGTCCGAGATGATGGTGGGCCTGTTCTTCCAGTCGGGCCGCACGGTCAGCGTCACCGAATCGGGGAACGTCGGGATGTCCACGGGCTTCAGCAGCGGCGCCCTGGCGCCGATGCTGCCCGAGGGCGAGGTGGCCAGGAACATGGTCGAGATGCTGGGGGTCAGCGTCGGGGCGGGCGTCGGGCGCAGTTGGGCGGCGACGGGCGGGTCCGGGGCGTTCGCGCAGGGCGGCTACGTCGCCGACGACAGAAGCGACCCGCTGCTGTTCGACGCCGCCGCGAGCTGGGGCGTCCAGGTACGCTTCCGGCAGTCGGAGGGCTGGGGCGAGAGCGTCACGGTCGACTCCGGAGCGCCGGGCGACGCCGCCGCGCAACGGATATGGCTCTCGCAGTCCCACGCCGACCAGCCGCCGCGCAAGCTGCTCTGGATCGACGAGGCCAAGCGCGACCCGAAATTCCCCCCGCACGTCGTCACCAGCATGAGTGACACGGAGAACAACCTCGACACCGTCGCCGCGACCCTCGGCGGGGAGTACACCAAGGTCGGTGCCGTCCCGCATGACGAGTTACGCACGTTCATCACCGAGGAGATGCCCCATCAGTTAGGCGAGGCCGTCAACAACGGTTACGAGCGCGTCTTCACCAGGGACGGCCAGCCGCACGCGAGCGTACGCGCCGACAGCAGGATCGTCCGGGTGACGGCCAAGCCGGTGGGCGGCGTGAGTGCCGCGCAGTGGGGGGAGAGGGTGATCACCGACTTCGCCGCGCTGCCAGGCGGGGCGTCGGTCGGCAGGTCGGTGGAGGGCAACGCCTCCGCCGGCTTCAAGGATCCCTCGCTGGAGGGAATCGGCGGCCTCGGCCCCTACCACCCTTCCATCGGGCCCAAGGCCAGAGGCTCCAGGTCGGTGTCGCGGTCGTACTCCGCCACCGCGAACAAGCAGGCGATCCACCCGAGCGTGCTCAGGATGACCAGTGCCGAGGGGACCTGGGAGTTCGAGGTGATAACCACGTACACGGTGGAGGTGTTCGGCAAGCCGCCGGTCACGCTGGCTCCGGTGCGGAACACGGTGGTGGCCAGCATGCGGCTGTCGGCCGCCCGCGATTTCGGACTGCCCTTCGACAGCGCGGCAGTGGTGTACGACGACAACGGCCAGCCGGTGCTCAACGCCAACGGCGTCCCGGTGCTGCACGGCGACCCGCGCCCCGGCCCGCCGCCGGGCCGCAAGGCCGAGCTGCCCGTCTGGCTGGGCGACGGCCCCGGGCAGATGCGCGGCGCGGGTCCCGCCATCGTCGACGAGATCGAGGATCTGGACGCGTTCAGGACAAAGGTGCTGGACGAGCTCGCCGAGCGCGGCATCATCCCCAAGACCGTCGACGGCGTGCGGGAGTACTCTCGCAACCGGCTCGAACGCGCTGCCCAGGTCCTCAACCTCCAGGAGGTCGAGGAGCAGCTGAAAGAGCACCGGATCCAGGCCGCCTACGACACCCTCGCTCAGGACGGCATCCTCCTCGACCTCTCGCTGCACGGCCTGAACGGCGACCCGGAGAACTACCAGCTGCGCCTGTCACTGAAGCAGGACTTCGGCGACGTGGGCCCCATGCAGCACACCGACGCGGAGACGGTGGTCAACCTCGACATCGGCTCCGACACCTCCGCCCGGGCCATCAGCAAATCCAGGACGTACGCGGGTGGCGCGTCCGTCAGCGAGAGCGATGGGCCCGACCAGGGCCACGACGGCATGACGCACGAAGTGGGCGTCAACGCGGGCGGCAGCCGCACCAGCACGGCCGGCTCCAGCGCGGGCGGCACGGTGAACGTGGTGACGCTGCAAGAGAGCAGCGGCCCGGTCGCGATCGTCTCCCTGGGGCATGTCATGACCGCCGAGCTCCTGCACAACGGCACGACGACGACGCTGGCCACCGAGTCCGGCAGGGCGACCCTGAAGATCGCCGGCGACCTCCTCCCGGACACGAACGACACCCCGCCCGCACCCCTGGGCAAGCTCTCCAGGAAGGTGCAGCGCAGTCTGAACTTGCTGCACATGGACGTGCCGGGGTCACACGCCGCCGCCCAGCAGGTGCTGAACAGGGGCATGCGCCCCGGCTCCGGCGCGTTCCAGACCATCGCCGCGATGCTGAACGTGCGCACCCTCGTCTCCCACTTCAAGATGTTCACCCGGGCGCTGACCGCCGGCCTCGCCTTGAGCGTCAACGGCGTTCCCACCCGCTCATCGCTGTCGGTGTCCGGCGAACTCGGCGAGGCCGAAGTGATCGGCATCGTCGACCACGTGAGCGGCAAAATCCTGTTCGGGCTCGGCAGCGCCGGCGTGTCCTGGGGCGGATCGTCGAACGTGTCCGCCGGCGCCGCGACCAGCGTTTCCGACCTCGACGGCGGAGGAACGTCGAGCGACAGCGGCACGCTGTCGCTGCCCTCCCGGTCGGGAGGCACCGCCGACTCCACCTCGATCCTCGACATCTGGGGCAACGAGGATCTCACGATCAAGTACGGCCGCCACTACATGATCCTCGCATCCACGAAGCACACGTTCACCGGCTCGGAGAGCATGGCGGACGCGCTGCCGGCCGGGGGCCGGATCCCCCTTGGCGAAACCCGGACGGCCACGGCGCCGGGCACCGGGCTGTTCTCGCTGGCCGAGGAAGAGGCGCTGCTGTTGTACGCCGAAGGCGAGCTCCCGCTGTCGGGAGTCCTCGTCAGCGACGCCATCGAGCGCTTCCTCAACCGCAGCCTGAACCTCGACCCCAGCATCGCCGTGCCCCTGATCCAGCGCTACATCGCCGACGTGGCCAAGGCGCGGGCGGCCGGCGCGGACGTCAGCTACGCGGCGCGGCACACCCCGAAGGCCTTGCTCGCCAGAGTCAAGGAGGTGATGGGGGTCACACCCGACCCGGCCACGACGGACCCGAATGGCCGGCCGCTGCCCGACCGACCCTCGGAGGAGACGGCAAAGGACCTCGATAAGGTCCTCAGCCAGGCGTCGGAGCTGCTCGAACGCTCCAGGGACGTCGTGCTGGCCCCATCGTTCGACGAGTCGGTGAGCCTGAGCACGGTGGAGTCACTCGACCTCACCGACGAGCACGGCGACCACGTGCCGATGCTGGACGCGGTGACCGCCGCCGTGGCCGCCGCGGTCCCCGGGGCGGTGGAGGGCAGCCCCACCCTGGGCGAGGAACTGGCCGTCGACTTCTCCGACGACGCGGTCCGCATCCGCGTCCTCGACATGTGGTCGCGCAGCGGCTTCGAGAAGAGCTACGAGGTGCAGACCGGCACGCAGACCGAGGAGGTCACGGTCAAGGCGCGGCTGGTGCCGGCCGACTCCAAGCATCCCCGCTGGGCGAAGTTCCTCGCGCACCTGACGCAGGCCGGGATCATCATCCAGCGCTACCGCTACGGCGACCGCTCGCACTCCGAGTCGTACAACGGCTCCTACTCGGCGGGGCTCGACTACGGCGCCTCCGACAACGGCGACGGCCACGGCGGGGGAGTGTCCACCGACCGGGGCCGCTCGTACACGGGCTCGATCAACCGGCAGAGCACGCGGCTGCAGCGGATCGGCCTGTTCAGCGAGCTCGACCGGGTCCAGCAGGACATGCTGCTCGTCATCGAGGTCGAGCGCCGGCCGATGCGCAAGGGCAAGCTGTCGGGACGGTTGGGCAGGCTGGCCGACAAATTGCGGGGCAGGAGCCGTTCCGCGCCGCCGGCCGGCTACGGCGCCACCTTGACCCGGAGCATCCCCACCGGCATGATCCGGCCCATGTCCGAGGATGACGGACCGCTGGTGACCGTGCCCGACCCCCGGCCGGTCGAGCTGCATCCGGGCCACTTCCCCGCGGCGATACGGGAGGACCCGAGCGGGCCCACCCTGTACGAGGTCATCGTCGCGCAGCTCACCAAGATGATGGGCGCCGCGTCGGTCGCGGAGATCCGCCCCGAGCTGGTCACGCGGCTGCTCCCGTCGGCGATGCTGACCGCGTTCGAGCGGATGGCCGGGCCTGAGGGCGAGGTGATCGTACGGGCGGCCAGGCAGAAGTTCAGGAACCAGGGCGCCGAGGTGAACATCACGGCCCGCCTGTCGGACCTCACCATCGCCGCCGGGCCGTTCGACGCGGAGAAGGGCGAGGTCGACAGGGCGGCCAACGCCCAGAACGCGACCCTGTCCCGCAGTCGCGTGCTGCCCGGCGGCGCGGGCGCGAACCTCTCGGACGGCGAGTCGGGGCTCGGCTTGGGCGCCCGCGTCCGCCTGGGGACATCCGAGAGCGTGAGCGACCACCACGGGGCGCGCCGCGAGCGCAGCAAGTTCGAGAAGGGTGCCGCCTACCTCGTCCGCCTCAGGGTCGACTACGACCTGACGTTCCAGAACGTGGCCCGGCTGAGGGACGGCCACGAGCATCCCGTCGGCGAGCCCGTCCGCCTGCCGGGCGCCACCAACGGCGAGATCGACGTGGTCCTCTTCGGGGACGAGATCGAGGAGCTGCTGACGCGGATGGAGGAGAACGTTCGGCTCGCGCCCCTGCCCACCGGGGACCTGGGACAGCCGACGTTCAGGTTCCGGCCAGAGCCCGACCGCGAGGGCGCGATCGACACCCTGCGGGACGCGCGGCTGGCCGCCCGCGAACGCGGCGAGGTGGCCCGCGTGGCGATCTGGGAGGCGGACGGCCGGCACCTTTACGACGCCTACCCCAACGGCGCGCTGCGCAGCCTGACCCCCGACGGCGGGTTCGCCGAGGCGTTCGCCACGCTCTCCCCGCTGCTGCTGGACGCCGCCTCCGGCATCAACCTCGACCTGCGCGACGTCTTCCTGAACTCCGAGTCGCCCGGCGCCTTCGCCCACCAGGTCAGGGCCGCGCTGATGTCCCGCGGTGTCGTCGCGGTCGACACCGAGAAGGCGTCGTGGCCGGCCGAGCGGCCGTTCCCGAACGAGCCGGTGGGCGGAAGCGTCGGCCAGGGCGTGGCGCCGCCCAGCGTGACCTCGCCCGCGATCGACGGCACCATCTTCTCGAGGTCGGCCCGGCCCGCGGGGGTTCCCGGCCTGACCGTGGCCGAGGTACGCGCCCAGGCCCGCTCCGCGAGCGCCCTGGGCGGGGTCGCCGAGCACATCAGGTGGACCGCGGACGACACGATGGCCGTCCAGCTCCCCGGCTCGCCCGACCAGCACGTCCGCGTGCTCATCGGAGACCCGGGCGAGGGGCTGAACGCCGCCACGGAGCCGCGCGCCGGCACGCCGGACGACCCGCACCTGATGCGGATCGGGCCGCGCGTGCACCCGGACATCGTGTCGGCCACCCTGGTGCACGAGCTCTCGCACGTCGCCCAGGAGGCCACCGCCGCCGCCTGGGGCGCGCCGCAGGGCGTCGTGCGGCCGTCGCTCGCCCAGGAGCAGGCCGAGGGCTCCGACCTCTGCCTGATCCCGCGCCTGAACGAGCACGCCCACCTGTCGGACAAGTGGCGCGCCGCCACCGACCCCGCCACCCGGTCGCGCCTGGCGGACGCGATCGACGCCATCGCCGCCGACGTCGAGCGGCGCGGCCACACCCCGCCCGCGCCACCTTGGGGGACGGGCCCGCGCGCACCGGCCGTCGCCGAGCCGCAGAGCAGGATCGCGCGGCTGCTCAGCGGCGGGACCGCCACGGGCCTCGACACCTCGGCGGCCGGGCTCTCCAAGGTGGCCCAGATCGCCGGCGTGGCCGACGTGAGTCCGGCACCGGGCCAGGTGAAGGAGTTCACCGTGACCGCGGGCGGCCGCCGGTTCACCCTGGAGCTGGCCGAGGCCGTGCGGGACGCCACCGAGGTGACCGTCGAGGCGGGTACGTCGGACCGGCTGACACTCCGGGTGCCCTCGGAGGGCGGCGCCCGGGTGACGGCCGCGGTGGCCGAGCAGGTGGCCGCGCACGCGGCGCGGCTCGCGGGACGGCCGGACGAGCCGCTGCTCGGGCCGGGACCCGTGGTGTCCCACCGGGCGCTCGGCGTGCCCGACGCCAGGACTCTGACCAGGCTCCGCGGGCTGGTCCACGCGATCACCGAGGCCGGCCCCCGCGGCGCCGCGGCCGAGAGGTCCGCGCTGCGCGCCGAGATCAGCCGGGCGGGCCTGGCGCCCGGCCAGGACGGGGCCACGCCCAGGCTGCTGGAGCTGGCCCGGGCGGGCGTACTCTCTCCCGCCGACGTCGCGGCCGTCCGGGGAGGGGCGGCGCTGCCCGAGACCGCCGCGGCCAGGGCGATCGCGCGCGCCGCGGCGCTCATGGGCGCGCGGGTCCAGGAGTACGGCCCCGGCCTGATGGACATCGTGCTGCCCGGCCGCCCGCCCATCCCCGTCGAGGTCCGGCCGGACCAGGCCGGGCCCCCCGAGCCCGGCATGCTGACGTACCAGGTGGACGGCCGCCGCACGATCGGCGCGAACGAGCGGGCCGCCGCCGCGACCGCCGCCGCGGCCGTCGCCCGCGCGCTGGGCAGACACCCCGGCGACCATGCGGCCCTGGCCGAGCTGCACGAGAGCGTGCGACAGGCGCGGGCGGCCACCACGGCCCAGCGGTTCGGCCGGCTCGGCGTGCTGTTCGACCTGCTCGCTGGCACCCGCCCGGAGGTGTGGCGGCTCATCCCGCGGCCGGTGGCCGATGAGCTGGCCGCGCTCGCCAGCGGCAAGCGCCCGCGGGACTGGCCCGCGCACCTGGACCGCCTGCGCGCGCTCGCCAACGCGACCGGCTGGTGGCCACCGGAAGAGGGGGAGTGCCGGTGCCCCGCGGGTGAGCCGTGCCGGTGCGGCCATCGTTCCGAGCCCGAGCCCGAGCGGGTGCCGTCCAGGGAGCGCGTGGTCGCGTTGTGAGGGGCATGACGGCGTTCCGGCATGATGATGGACTGTCGAGGAAAGGACGGCTATGGCATTCGCGGTGGCGCGGACGAGGGACGAGGCGCATCTCTACCTCGACCTGCACCCGTGCGTGTGCGGGTCGGCGGAGACGACCTGGCACAGTGGGCTGGTCGACGTCGAGGGCGAGCTGGTCAACCGCTACGCGGGCACGTGCGAGGAGTGCGGGACCGCGCGAGAATACCTGTTCGGGCTGCCCGAGCGGCCGGTGATGCCCACCGGCTACCCGACGTTCGGCGGGCCGGAGCCGTCGGAGCTGCTCGACGCGGGTGAGTGGCTGTGGGTGGCCGACCTGAGCGCGGGCAACGTACCCGTGGACGACCGGGCCGAGGCCTGGCGGGCGCTGCGGGTCGCGACCGCGGCCGTCGAGGAGGTCATCAAGTTCGCGCCGCCCGGTGCGGACGCCGTGCCCGACGACGGGTTCTGGTCCGAGCGCGGGCAGCGGATGCGTTCGGACGAGCCTGGCCGGTTCCAGCTTGACCGACTGCTGGTCGTCAAGGACACCTACCAGGACCTGGCGGCCGGTCATGCCTGAGCGCGGCCTGGGCCGTTCGCTGGTGGAGGCGTACGTCTACCTCGACCTGGTGGCCCACGACGGCGAGCCGGGGGCGTCGCGGCGGGCGACGCTCACGCGGGAACCGGACGGGATCGTGGTCAGCCTCGGTGCTCTGGAGATCCTCGTCCCGTACGAGGCCGAGATCGGCGCGCGGGAGGAGGGCGCGATCTTCGGCTCCGGGCTCTCCGAGCTGATCGACCCCGGTCAGTGGATCCTCATCGCCGCGACGTACACGAGCAGGGCGCTGGAGGGCGCGCTCTTCTACGCCGCCGATCCGTCCGGCGGCCACAGCTACGAGAACGTCGAAGCCGACTGGAGCTTCGCCGTGGGCGCCGTGGAAGAGGCGCTGAAGTTCTTCCCGCCGGGTGCGGCCGAGCTGCCCCCCGACACTTTCTGGACCGAGTCGGGCAGATCGGTGGCCGAGTCCGAGCCCGACCGGCTGACCAGGCGGAAGCTGGAGAGCGACCTCGCCCTCTACCGCCGGAGCCTGGACGACTTCCGCCGGCTGCACGCCGAGCCGGAGTGATCGCCGCCCGCCGGCCTATACGGCGACGGGGAGGTCCGTGCGCCGGTGCAGCACTTCGGCGGCGCTGATGAGCATGTTCGTCGCATGGCCGAGCAGGGGGTTCGGGTCAGTGGCGCGGCTCACGGTGAAGACCCGGCGAATGTGGGAGGGATCGCCGAGCCGGAACACGCACACGTCGTGCGACTCGATCATCGCCAGCTCCGGCACGATCGCCACCCCCAGCCCCTTGCGGACGAGCTCGAAGGGCAGGTTGTAGTCGTTGGTGCGGAACAGCACGTCGGGGTCGAAGCCGCTGGCCGCGCAGATGTGCGACAGGTTGAGCGAGGCGTCCATCCCCTCGGTGTAGGAGATCCATCGTTCGGCGGACAGCTCGCCGAACTGGATGCGCTTCCGGCCGGCCAGCCGATGTCCGGTCGGCACGAGCACGTAGAGCGGCTCCTCCATGATCAACGTCATGTTCAGGTCCTTCGGCCAGTTGTGCGGCACCATGCCGTACTCGAAGACCACGGCCAGGTCGAGCCGCCCCTCGTTCACCGCGGGAATGGTCCCGTGCGGATCGCCTTCCTCGTAGCGAATGTCCACGTTGGGGCGGTCGCGGAGAAAGTGAAGGACGAAAGCCTGACCCTCATGACCACGAGCTGAGCCCGCCCGGCCTAAGAACAGGTGATGTTGGTCGGGCCGGGCGTGGACGGGCCGTTGGCCTGGAAGCCGAAGGTGGCCGACGCGCCCGCCGCCAGGCTCGTGGCCCAGCTCGGCGCCTTGATCGTCCAGGTGGTACCCGACGATGTGATGGTGGAGCTCCAGGCGCTGGTCAGGGTCACGCCGGACAGCATGGTCCACGTGAGCGTCCAGTTGTTCCAGGTCGCGGTCCCCGTGTTCCGCACGGTGACGCTGGTCGTGAAGCCGCCCTGCCAGGCGTTGGCGACCTGGTAGTTCACGTCGCAGGAGACACCGGTGCCGCCCGTGGGCGTGGGGGTGACGGTGGGGGTCGCCGTGGGCGTGGCGGTCGGGCCGTTCGAGGTGGTGTAGCTGACCTTGGTGTACGGCGTGCCGCACTGCGTGCCGCAGGAGGACGGAAGCGTGAAGCTGTACACGCGGCCGCCGTTGATCAGCGTGTCGGTGACGTCTCGCACCCGGATCTGGAACTGGCTGCCGCCCGACGTGGTCCCGCCGATGACGTAGGACTGGCCCATGTCGCCGTTCATCTGGGCCGGCTGCCACGCTCCGTTGGCGAGGTACTCGACGCCGTGAATGCCGTTGGCCAGGTGCGAGACGGAGATGGCGGGCCACCAGACCTGGGCGGACTGCAGGAACCCGATGTTGATGTCGCCGCTGTAGTTGGGCGCGGGGATGAACGACCAGGTGACGTGCCGGTTGTTCCAATGGCCGGGATACATGTCCCCGACCCCGGCGCCGTTCTTCACGAACCGGTTGAGTGAGTCCTTGGCCAGGTCCAGATGGTAGGGATCGTCGCGGCACCAGGCGTTGGAGTCGCCGCAACTGTCGGCGACCAGCATGGTCAGCTTCGCGCCGTTGTAGGCATCGGAGACCCAGGAGCCGTTGCGGCAGAACGGCTGACTCTGCGCGCCGTCGTTGGTGCCTGTACAGAAGTCGCTGATCTCTACCTGTACGTAGCGGCCGCAGTTCAGGCCGTTGTTCCACAACCCGGCCTTGCTGAGGTTGGCTCCAGTCAGTGGCCGGGGGTAGAAGGTGTAATCGCCGGGTGTGTTGTAGACGTTGAGCGCGACGAAGTCCTGTGAGTCGAGGTTCGCCTGGGGCACGCCGCAGCCACCGTACGGCATGCCGAGCCCGTCGAAATAGGTGGCGTTGCCCGTCACAGGGCCGGGCGGATCGCTGACCGCGCCGGCGGACTGTTCTGTTAAGGGCACCAAGGCGCACAGCGCGACCAGGAGGCCGGGAAGCAGGATGGCGAGTAACCGGCGACGGGCGTAACTCATCGGTCTCCCAACGCAGAAAGGTTCGAGACGAACGTCCCCGCAGAGTGCTGGCCGGTCAAGAAGAGATGCGGGTGAGCTGGGCAAACACCCCAGAAATACTGAAACTTTCATCAACCCCCCGAAAACGCCGACGGAGCAGCACTCCAAAAATCTTGCCAAAACGGCATTTTTGCACTTTTGGCAAGATCAGCCTATGGTGGTGGACATGACGGCTGAAGGGAATGACGGTGTCGGACTGCGGGAACGCAAGAAGCGGGAGACCCGGCTCGCGCTGAGCCAGGCCACGATCCACCTGTGCGTCGAGCGCGGGTGGAGCAATGTGACGGTGGAGGACATCGCCGCGGCGGCTAACGTATCCGTGCGCACCTTTCGTAACTATTTCTCCAGCAAGGCCGAGGCGATTGCCGCCAGCCACCTGGAGCGCGCGCTGCAGCTCGCCGACGAACTGCGAGCGCGGCCGGTCGATGAGCATCTGTGGGACTCCATCGTGCGTGCGGTCCAGGCCCAGCTCGCACCGGGCGAGGGCAACGGCGGCGGGTCTCCCCACGACCAGCGCCGGCCCGACGGACTCCGGCTCCTGCTGACCGAGCCGGCGCTGCACGGCGAGATCCTCAAGGCGGACGCGGCCGCACAGGATGAGCTGGCCAAGGCGATCGCCGAGCGCACCGGCACCGACGTGGCACATGACGTCTACCCGAAACTGGTCGCCGCGGTGGTCGGCGCGGGCACTGCCGTGGCCGTGACGCACTGCCTGAACGCCGATCGGCCGATTCCGCTCGGGCCGCTGCTGCGCGAGGTGTTCGACCAGCTCACCGCAGGCCTTCCCGTCCCGTAAAACCCGCGCGAACCCCTCCCAACCTGGCCGTTGCCGGGTCGATTTTCCGTGCGATCAAAGGAGCACACGTGATCACAGATGTCGTCATCGCCGGCGGCGGTCCGAACGGGCTGATGCTGGCCTGCGAACTGAGCCTGGCAGGGGTCCGGCCGATCGTGCTGGAGCGGCTGCCGGAGCCGAGCAAGGAACCGAAAGCGAACGGATTGCTGGGCCAGGTCGTGAAAATGGTCGACCGCCGCGGGCTGTACGAACGTCTCAGCGGCAGCCCACATCCGCCGCAGCCGAACTCCGCGTACTTCATGTTCGGCGCGATGGGCCTGAACCTGAGCCTGCTGGAGGACAGTCCGATCTATGCCCTGCCGGTACCGCAGCACCGCATTGTGCAGGTCCTGCAGGAGCGCGCCATCGAACTGGGCGTGGAGATCCGGCGGGGACACGAGGTCGTCGGCCTGTCGCAGGACGACGACACGGTCACCGTCGACGTCGCGAGTCCGGACGGAGCGTACCAGCTCCAGGCCCGGTATCTCGTCGGTGCGGATGGAGCCCACAGCACCACGCGCAAGCTCGCCGGCATCGAATTCCCCGGCATCACCTACGACCGGATGACGGTCCGCTCAGCGCACGCGACGATCCCGACGGACTGGGTCGATCCCGTGACCGGCGCGCTGAACGTGCCCGGCTATGGCGCTGTTCTGCCGTTCCTGCCCCACCGCACCGAGCACGGAGGGTTCTCCTACGCGCCGATGCCCGGCCACCCGCCGCTGGTCACCACCACAGAGCGGGACCAGCCCGCGACCGACGCTCCGATGAGCCTGGAGGAGTTGCGGGCGAGCGTCCGCCGCGTGCTCGGCGTCGACGTGCCACTTGGGCCGCCCGACGGCGAAGGGCCGCACGCGCTGCGCCGGCTGAGCGGGGGTAACACCCGGGTCGCCGAACGATTCGCCGACGGCCGGGTGTTCCTGATTGGTGACGCCGCCCACGTGTACTCCGCCACGGGCGGCGGACCCGGGCTCAACCTCGGCCTGCAGGACGCGATCAACCTCGGCTGGAAACTCGCCGCCGAGCTCCGAGGAAGCGCCCCGCCCGGACTGCTGGACAGCTACGACACCGAGCGGAGATCGGCCGCCCAACGCATGGTCATGAACGCGCGGGCACAGTCCGCCCTGATCGCCCCCGGCAGCGACGTCACCGGACTGCGCGACCTGTTCACCGAACTGCTCCGCGACCCGGACACCGTCCAGCGCCTGGCCGAACTCACCGCAGGCGCCGACGTCCACTACGACATGGGCGAACCCGAGGCGCACCCGCTGACCGGCAGGTTCGCCCCGGACATGGAACTGCGCACCCCGGCCGGGCCGGTCCGGCTGGCCGAGCTGACCAGAACCGCACGCCCTCTGCTGCTGGACCTGACCGAAGACACATCGCTCGCCGAGACGCTCGCCCCGTGGCAGGACCACGTCGACATCGTCACCGCACGCCCCCAGACCCCCGCGCCCACAGCCCTGCTCCTTCGACCGGACTGCTACGTGGCCTGGGCATCGGCATCACCACAACCAGAACCTGCGGAGCTGGAAGCACTCCGGGCAGCCTTGCAGCGGTGGTTCGGCGTCATCGAACCCGCCCGCGCCTGACGCGGCCGTACCCGCTCGTACCGGGCCCGCAGGCCGCTCAGATTCTGGCGGCGATGATCGGTGCCAGGCGATCAGCTATGACGACGTGACCGCTGTCGTTGGGGTGAACGTTGTCGGACATGTTCGTGCTCGTCAGCCAGCCTTCGGTGGTGACGTAGTAGACCTTGGCGTCGCCTGCCGAGTTACGGGCGGCGACCGCGGCACTGGTCTGCGCGGCGTACCGCCTGGTGAAGGTCTCCATCGCGAAGATGGCCGCCCCCGGGTACGCCGCCCTGACCTCCTGCAGCAGGTGGACGTACGACGTCTGGAAGGTGGTGGTGCTCACGCCGTGTCCCACGTCGTTGGTGCCCAGGTTGATCACCACGGCGTTCGCCTGGTAGCGGGAGAAGTTCCAGTTCGGGGTGTCGGCGTTGGGGTTGAGCTTGGGGAAGCGCGCCTCCAGGCCGACGCAGCCGTCCGCGGTCGCCACCAGGCAGGCGCCGCCCTGGGCGATCTGGGTGTGCCGGACCCCGAGGCGCTCGCCGATGAGCCAGCCGTAGGCGGTCAGGGCATTCTTGGAGGTGGTCGTGCCGACGGTGATGGAGTCCCCGACGAACTCGATCAGCTTCGGCGAGACCGCGGTCGCGTACGTGGTGGCCCCCGGGTCGAGCACGAGGCCCTGGAACACCGCGTCGCCATGGTAGGAACCCGCGACGACCCGGTAGGAGACGCGCAAGGTGTGGTTCCCCGCGGCCAGGGGCGTCGGGGTGAGGTTGACCGTGCCTTTCACGTTCTGGATGTAGACCCACGCGCCGCCGTCGATGCTGTAGTACAAGTCGATGGTGTTGCGCTGTAGCAGTTTGACCGTCCTGCCGTTGAAGCCGGTGGTGAGGTAGGTGCCCGCCCAGTACGGCACGTACGCGGTGGAGACCGAGGTGTCCCACCGCCCGGTGAAGGAGATGTTGGCGTCGGTCGGCGAGCCGTCGCCCACCGCCGCCTCGGCCCGCGAAGTGAGCACCGTGACCAGGGCGACGAGCGTGCTCAGGAGCAGGCGGGTCCTCATAACACTCCGATCTTGGGGGCGACGATGGGTGTGAGGCGGTTGGCGATCTTTACGTGCGCGGCGTTCGGGCACTCCGCCCGGATGCCGCGCAGGAGATTGGTGTAGGCCGTCTGGAATGCCGGGGAGCCGCCCGGGCTCGCCGCCGCCGGGTCAGCGCCCGCGGCGAGCGTGATGGCGGCGAGGATCACCGCCACGATCTTCTTCATGCTGCCTCCTGGAGCGGGACGGGGTCCTCGCGCCCCTGCCACGGCACGTCGAACGGACGTCGATATCGGGGGACGGGCTGACGCCGGTGAACGCTCTCCGGCGGCCTGGGGCATCACGCCTCAGTGGACGCGAAGTCAGGAACGATCGTCAACGAGATCCCCCGGCACGACACTCGGCGGCCCACCTCGAGGCAGGTCGACGGGTGCGTCTCCGGTGAAAATTTCAGGCCGGCCCAGAAGGTCCGTGGGTGCAAGCGCGCCGAATGCGCCGATGGGCAGCAGCGTGTCGTGTAGGACAAGGCCGCCGAATGACGGTTTGTCGGCGTCGGGCTGCTGGGATCGCCTGAGTCGATGGTGTGCGCGGTGGGGGCGGCGGAGCGGCGACGGTGCGGAGGCCGGCCACGGAGGCTGTACGGCGCGGAGCGCCGTCGCCGTGAACCAGCAGAGAAACTCTGAGCCAGTTCAGCGAACTGTACTGGCGGGTCTCATCCCCACGAAGATCCTACAACTGTGACCTTGAGATGGCCGAGTGGGTCAGCCTTGCTGAGCTCCTCCATGAGTGCCGTCTCGGAGAGACCGGGCGGCCCAAAGTCGGCATACCACTGCCGACCATCGTTCTTGGTCACGGAAATTCGTTGATCGTTGTCGATAAGGGTCGCTTCGCGCACTCTGCCGTCACGTATCTCTTGAAGAATGAATGAGAGATCACGCTTGTCGTAAGGGTCGTATGTCGCGAAAGCCACTAGCGCTCCTGCAAGGATGTGCGCTGTCAATGGTCGGGTGCGTGTCGCCGCTGGTGGCCAAGTAAAGGTCCCCACGTCTTCGTAGTTGACTATTTCTTGGTGAGGCGTCTGCCTGTCCGGGTTCGTGCCTGTTTCATGCGGAAGGACTCGC
>NZ_JAHFZZ010000069.1 GCF_018603905.1 Nonomuraea sp. NEAU-A123 | reverse complement strand
CGTGCGGGCCTGTGGGTCGAGGGCGAGCTCGACCACTCCACCCTGCCCGACCTGCGGCAGGCGCTCGGCTCGATGGCGAGCGGCCGCGGCTTCTGCGTCGATCTGAGCGGCCTGGCGTTCATCGACGTCGGCGGACTGCGCGCCCTGGTCAGCGCCGCCGCCGCTCTACACGACAGCGACGGCGACCATGTTCTGACGCTGCGGTCGGCGCCCCCACATCTGCGACGCCTGCTCGAGCTCACCGGCTGGCGCCAGACGCCCGGCCTCCACCTGCAGGCACCGAGACGCCCCGGCTAACCCTCCAGGCTCAGCTCACTCATGAGTCCACCGGCCCCCGAGGGATACCCCCCGGCGTTGTGCCGCCGGCCACCTGCGCAGCACGGTCACCGACCTCGTTCGACCTCATTCGACCTCATCGCGAAGCCCCATCGCCGCCAGGCCCGCATCCTGTGATGCCCCCGATCGGAGAACCCCATGACCACCCTCCACCCCCGCCTCGGGGCAGGTCTGTGGCTCATCCCTGCCTCCGCCACCATCGTTCACCTGCGCGGCGAGCTCGACCTCGCCACCCGCGAGGCGGTGCGCGAACGCCTGCTGCGCACCCTGCAACACGACACCGGCCTGCTCATCCTCGACCTGTCCGGGGTGTCGTTCTGCGACGCCGCCGGGCTGAGCGCCCTTGTCGGCGTCCAACGCCAGGCCAGATCCCTGGACATCGCCCTCGCCCTGGCCGCGCCCCGCCCGCGGGTGGCCAAGGTGCTGCGCCTCACCGGCCTGGACCGCAGCTTCCCGATGTACGGCACCACCCCCGGCACGGGGACAGGCGAGGTCCGGGACAGGGCCGGGTCCGGCCCTGCGGCAGCGCGCTAAGACTTCGCGTGCCTATGTCTGTTCTCCCAGCCGACAGCGGAACGACCGCTCGACCTCGCCCTGGCCCACCCGCCCTCGCAACAACGACCGAGCTGGACCGGCTACGCCATCAGATGGTGCGCGAAGCCCAGATCGAGGCCGCCGCGATCATCGCTCAGGCCCGCACCGACGCCGAGCAGATCATCACCTCAGCACAGATCATCGCCTCGGCCAAGCTACAACGTGCCCGCAGCCAGCACCTGCCCCGGCGGCGCAGGAGAAGCCAGGCGGGCCAGGCCACGCAGCCGGCGCCCGCACCCGCCGACGCCCCCGCACCGATCATGGTGCTCAACGACCGCTGGCGCATCTACGCCCCCTTGAACGCCGACGCCAGCGCCATGGCCGCCCTGTACAAGGCCTACGAACTCGCCGACCCCGCCACCACCGTCGTGGCCAAGGTGTTCCACCAGGCCAACAGCAACCCCCAACGGTTCCGCACCTTCCTGCGGGAAGTACGCGGCATGCGCCTGCACAACCCGCACATCGGGCAGATCATCGACTCCGGCCAGGACCGCAGATCCCAAGCGGTCTACCTCATCTCACCCCTCTACCAGCCCGGCAGCCTCAACCTCCACCTCCAACAACGGGCAGGCGCCGGCGTCTCGCTGGCGTGGAGCCTGCAGGTCCTGGATCAGGTGCTGGCCGGGCTGCAGGCCGCCGCCCTGAGCGACATCATCCACCTCGACATCAAGCCGCAGAACATCGTCCTGGACGGCCCTGCCAACATCAGGATCATCGACTGGGGCATGTCCCAACTGCACCAAGCCGGCAAGAGCGTCTCCACGGTATCCCCCGGCGGCACCAAATGGTTCGCCAGCCCCGAGCAACTCGGCGCCACCGACGCCGCCCCCAGCGGCCTGTCCGACCTGTACGGCGTCGGCGCCCTGGCCTACTGGCTACTGACCGGCCAGGCCCCACTACGACGCGAGATCGAAACCACCATCGGCACCGACGCCG
>NZ_JAHFZZ010000068.1 GCF_018603905.1 Nonomuraea sp. NEAU-A123 | reverse complement strand
CCATGCTCGTGGCTTCTCTGCTGTGATCTTCTTGCTTCGACAACAAGAAGGATCACCGAGAGCCACGAGCTCTCTCAAGCCCCCTGCACTCCGCGGAACCTCAAACCCCGTTCAAGTTCGAAGAGCCACCATGACCTGCTGCTGAGGCAGGATCGTAGCTCGCTGGTGGAGCACGACGGGGTGCTGGACCGGCTCTCGCTCGGGAAGCGGCCAGAGCGCCAAGGGCACCAGGAGGAGACCCGCTATGACCACGCGGAAGTATCCCCCGACGCC
Organism: Nonomuraea sp. NEAU-A123; assembly: GCF_018603905.1. Classification (GTDB taxonomy): domain Bacteria; phylum Actinomycetota; class Actinomycetes; order Streptosporangiales; family Streptosporangiaceae; genus Nonomuraea. Next base: position 1,662 of record NZ_JAHFZZ010000068.1, on the reverse strand, counting down.
TCGCCCCGCGACCATCCGTGAATTATCACGAATGGTGGTGATATGACGCTAGTGGCCAGTGGTGACCAGTTCGACGATCGAGTCGTCGTCCCAGGGCTCACCCGCGGCGACGTAAGCGCCGTCACAAAGAGGGCTGGCGCTCAGCCTCGGCCCGCGCCCCTCGAACTGCTTCCGCCGGAGGAGCTTTCGTGACCTGGATGCCAGACGGCTGGCCACGATGCGCGCACGCGCACGGATCGGCCTGACTGAGCTCGCCCGTCCGCTGGGCGTGGCCAGGGAGGAGTAGAGGCGCGAGTGGAGAAACTGATCGCCCGCGGCGTGATCGAGGACTTCGTGCCGACAGTCTCGACTTCATGCCGACACTCTCACTGAGCAGCGCCGACTACCCGACCCTGGCTTTCGTCTGGCTGCGATCGCCCAAGGTGGCCTGGCGGAGGCCGTGCCAGCCTTGGACGCGGTGCGTGGGACAAGCGGCCAGCACGACCTCCTGTGCCGAGTCGTCGCCAAGAGCACCGAACATCCGTGGGAGATCATCGCGCACATCCTGACCTCACCGGCAGCCCCTGTCCGGACACCACGATCTCGCTCGTACGGACACGACGAACCCGCTCGCACGGACACCACGATCTCGCTGGCCACCCAGATCCCGTATCGCATCGAACCGCCCGCTATTGACGGACGGATACCAGCCCTTCGGTCGGAGTGGCCGAGCCGGATGACTTCCCCTGAGGTGGTGTAACTTCTGGTGATCTCCGCGAGGAATCGAGGGACGATCGCCTGGCGCCTTGAGCGTCTCGGATCTTGAGCGCGGCAGTGGAAACTACACCACTCGGCGGGACGTCATCCCGAGCCGCGGCGATTGGCTGGGTCAGGAAGCCGGGTCCGGGTCTTCGAGGGTCGGGATCGCCGGGGAGAGCAGCGAGTCGGTGTGCTCGCTCAGCCGGCCGCGTACGAGCCGGTAGACGCGGAACTCGTTCGGGTGAGTGCCTCCGTCGTCCCAGAGGTACAGCAGTCCGTAGGAGCCGGGCGCGATCTCGCCGATCCGCTGGAACAGGTCGAGGAGGGTGTCGGCCCAGCCGCTGTTGTGGTTGGGATGGCCGGCGACATGCAGGGATGGAATGCCGTTCAACCAGCGCAGATCGATCAGGCCGTAGTCGGGGATCTGGGCCAAATAGGCGCGGATCTCCTCCACTTGCCGTTCCAGCAGGCTGTCGTAGTCGTCCTCGACGCCGGCCGTCTCGCGGATGGTCACCCACCCGTGGTACTCCATCGTCGCCGTCCCTCTCTGCCGGAGGTCCTGAAACGCAGAAAGGGCCCCACGCGTAAGCGTGGAGCCCTTCCCGAACAAAGATTGTCCGGCGGTGACCTACTCTCCCACACCCTCCCGAGTGCAGTACCATCGGCGCTGGGAAGCTTAACTTCCGGGTTCGGAATGTAACCGGGTGTTTCCTTCCCGCCATAACCGCCGTAACCCTATGAAACAAACAAACAACACGTGTTTGCAGTCTCAGAATTGCATAGTGGACGCGAGCAAGAAGCTTTGTGGTCAAGTCCTCGGCCTATTAGTACCGGTCAGCTCCACACGTTACCGTGCTTCCACCTCCGGCCTATCAACCCGGTCGTCTACCGGGAGCCTTACCCACTCTCGTGGTGGGAGACCTC
>NZ_JAHFZZ010000067.1 GCF_018603905.1 Nonomuraea sp. NEAU-A123 | reverse complement strand
AGGTAGGCCTCCAACCCGAGGAGGCCGCCTTCGCGGCCGTACCCGGACTCCTTGTACCCGCCGAACGGGGCGGTCGGGTCGAACCGGTTGAACGTGTTGGCCCAGACCACGCCGGCCCTGAGCTTGTCGGCCATCCACAGGATGCGCGACCCCTTCTCGGTCCACACCCCGGCCGACAGCCCGTACGGCGTGTTGTTGGCCTTCTCGACGGCCTCGGCCGGGGTGCGGAAGGTCAGCACCGACAGCACCGGCCCGAAGATCTCCTCCCGGGCGATCCGGTGCGACTGCGCCACCCCGGTGAAGAGGGTCGGCGGGAACCAGAAACCCCGCTCCGGCAGCTCGCAGGCGGGCGACCAGCGTTCGGCACCCTCCTGCTCACCGGCCTCACTCAGCGAGCGGATCTTGGCCAGTTGGTCGGCCGAGTTGATCGCGCCGATGTCGGTGTTCTTGTCCAGCGGGTCGCCCAGCCGCAGCGTGCCCAGACGCCGCTTGAGCGCCGACAGCAGCTCCTGCTGGATCGACTCCTGCACCAGCAGCCGGGACCCGGCGCAGCACACGTGCCCCTGGTTGAAGAAGATGCCGTTGACGATCCCCTCCACCGCCTGATCCAGCGCGGCGTCGTCGAACACGATGTTGGCCGCCTTACCGCCCAGCTCCAGCGTGAGCTTCTTACCGGTGCCCGCCACAGTCCTGGCGATGAGGCGGCCCACCTCGGTGGAGCCGGTGAAGGCCACCTTGTTCACGTCGCGATGGGCGACCACGGCCGCGCCGGTCTCGCCCGCTCCGGTGACGATGTTGACCACACCGGGCGGCAGGTCGGCCTGCTGACAGATCTCCGCGAACAGCAACGCCGTCAACGGCGTCGTCTCGGCCGGCTTCAACACCACCGTGTTACCACACGCCAGCGCCGGAGCGATCTTCCACGCCAGCATCAGCAGCGGGAAGTTCCACGGGATGACCTGCCCGGCGACGCCGAGCGGCCGGGGATCGGCGCCGAATCCGGCATACTCCAGCTTGTCGGCCCAGCCGGCGTAGTAGAAGAAGTGCGCGGCGACCAGCGGCAGGTCCACATCGCGCGACTCGCGGATGGGCTTGCCGTTGTCCAGCGACTCCAGCACCGCCAGCTCGCGGGCCCGCTCCTGGATGATCCGGGCGATCCGGAACAGGTATTTAGCCCGCTCCGAGCCCGGCAACGCGCCCCAGACCCCGAACGCCTTGCGCGCGGCCTGGACGGCCCGGTCGACGTCGTCGACAGAAGCCGTGGCGACCTCCGCCAGCTTCTCCTCCGTCGCCGGGTTGACCGTCTTGAAGGCCGAGCCCGAACCGTCGACGAACTCGCCGTCGATGAACAGCCCGTACGACGGCTTCACCTCCACGACCTCGCGCGACTCGGGCGCCGGTGCGTACTCCAACATCGCCATCATCAGTCCAGGGTGAAGTAGTCGGGGCCCGCGTAACGGCCGGTGGCCAGCTTCTGACGCTGCATCAGCAGGTCGTTCAACAGCGACGACGCGCCCAGCCGGAACCAGTCGGGCGACAGCCAGTCCTCGCCCGCCGTCTCGTTGACCAGCACGAGGTTCTTGATGGCGTCCTTGGTGGTGCGGATCCCGCCCGCCGGCTTCACACCCACCTGCCGGCCCGTCTCCTCACGAAAGTCACGCACCGCCTCCAGCATGATCAGCGTCACCGGAAGCGTCGCCGCCGGAGCCACCTTCCCCGTGGAGGTCTTGATGAAGTCGGCCCCGGCCAGCATCGCCAGCCAGGAGGCCCGCCGCACGTTGTCGTAGGTCGACAACTCACCCGTCTCCAGGATCACCTTCAGATGCGCGCCGCCGCACACCGCCTTCACCGCGACGATCTCCTCCAACACCTTGAGATAGTCACCCGACAGGAACGCCCCCCGATCGATCACCATGTCGATCTCGTCGGCGCCCGCCGCGACCGCCAGCGCGGTCTCGGACACCTTCACCTCCAGCGAGGAACGCCCGCTCGGGAACGCGGTCGCCACCGAAGCGACCTTCACCCCCGAGCCGCGCAGCACCCCGGCGGCCACGGCCACCAGGTCGGGATAGACGCAGACGGCCGCCACCCGGGGCGCTCCCTCGCCGGGGTGCATCGCCTTGGCGCACATCGCACGGACCTTGCCGTGCGTGTCCGCGCCCTCAAGCGTGGTGAGGTCGACCATCGAGATGGCCAAGTCGATCGCCATGGCCTTGGCGCTGGTCTTGATGGAGCGGGTGCCGAGCATCGCCGCCCGCTGGTCCGCGCCGACCCGGTCGACACCGGGCAGGCCGTGCAGGAATGCTCGCA
>NZ_JAHFZZ010000066.1 GCF_018603905.1 Nonomuraea sp. NEAU-A123 | reverse complement strand
TCTCACCGAAGCGCTGGCCACCGAACTGGGCCTTACCGCCGAGCGGCTGCTGGGTGATCATGGAGTAGGGGCCGGTCGACCGGGCGTGGATCTTGTCATCGACCAGGTGGAGCAGCTTGAGGATGTACATGTAGCCGACCGCGATCGGATACGGGAACGGCTCGCCGGAGCGGCCGTCGAACAACCGGGCTTTACCGCTGCGCTGCACCAGCCGATCCCCGTCGCGGTTGGGGATGGTGCTGTCGAGCAGCCCGACGATCTCTTCCTGATGGGCGCCGTCGAAGACCGGCGTGGCCATGTTGGTGCGCGGGGCGACCTTCTCGAAGCCCTTGTCACGCAGCCGCTCGGCCCAGGCCTCCTGAACACCGGAGATGTCCCACCCCCGGGCGGCGATCCAGCCCATGTGGTTCTCCAGCACCTGGCCGACGTTCATCCGGCCGGGCACGCCCAGGGGGTTGAGGATGATGTCGACCGGGGTGCCGTCCTCCAGGAACGGCATGTCCTCGACCGGCAGGATCTTGGAGATGACGCCCTTGTTGCCGTGGCGGCCGGCCAGCTTGTCGCCGTCGGTGATCTTACGCTTCTGGGCCACATAGACGCGGACCAGCTCATTAACCCCCGGCGGCAGCTCGTCGCCCTCCTCACGGGAGAACACGCGCACCCCGATGACCTTGCCCCGCTCGCCGTGCGGCACCTTCAGCGAGGTGTCACGCACTTCACGGGCCTTCTCGCCGAAGATCGCGCGCAGCAGCCGCTCCTCCGGAGTCAGCTCGGTCTCGCCCTTCGGGGTGACCTTGCCGACCAGGATGTCGCCGGGCACGACATCGGCGCCGATGCGGATGATGCCGCGCTCGTCGAGGTCGGCCAGGACCTCCTCGGAGACGTTGGGGATGTCCCGGGTGATCTCCTCCGGGCCCAGCTTGGTGTCACGGGCGTCGACCTCGTGCTCCTCGATGTGGATCGAGGAAAGGACGTCGTCCTGGACCAGCCGTTGAGACAGGATGATCGCGTCTTCGTAGTTGTGACCCTCCCATGGCATGAACGCCACGAGCAGGTTCTTGCCCAGCGCCATCTCACCACGGTCGGTGCACGGACCGTCCGCGATCACTTCCCCGGCCTCCACCCGGTCGCCCTCGGCGACGATGGGCTTCTGGTTGAAGGAGGTGCCCTGGTTGGCCCGCTTGAACTTCGCCACCCGGTACGTCGTCCGCGTGCCGTCGTCGTTCATGACCGTGACGTAGTCGGCGGAGACCTCCTCGACCACACCGGCCTTCTCGGCGCTGATCATGTCGCCCGTGTCGGTGGCGGCCCGGTATTCCATGCCGGTGCCGACCAGCGGCGCCTCGCTCTTGAGCAGCGGCACCGACTGGCGCATCATGTTGGAGCCCATGAGCGCGCGGTTGGCGTCGTCGTGCTCGAGGAAGGGGATCATCGCCGTGGCGACCGACACCATCTGGCGCGGCGACACGTCGATGTAGTCGACCTCTTCGGCGCGGGCCAACTCGGTCTCGCCGCCCTTGGTGCGGACCAGGACGCGAGCCTCGGCGAACGAGCCGTCGGGGTTGACCGCTGAGTTGGCCTGCGCCTTGACGAAGCGGTCTTCCTCGTCGGCGGTGAGGTAGTCGATCTGTTCGGTCACCTTGCCGTCGACGACCTTGCGATAAGGCGTCTCGATGAAACCGAAGGCGTTGAGCCGGGCGTAGGAGGCCAGCGAGCCGATCAGGCCGATGTTCGGGCCTTCCGGGGTCTCGATCGGGCACATCCGGCCGTAGTGGGACGGGTGCACGTCACGGACCTCGAAGCCGGCCCGCTCACGGGACAGACCGCCGGGGCCCAGCGCGGACAGGCGCCTCTTGTGCGTCAGGCCGTCCAGCGGGTTGGTCTGGTTCATGAACTGCGACAGCTGCGAGGTGCCGAAGAACTCCTTCATGGACGCCACGACCGGGCGGATGTTGATCAGGGTCTGCGGCGTGATCGCCTCGACGTCCTGAGTGGTCATCCGCTCACGCACGACGCGCTCCATGCGGGCCAGACCCAGGCGGACCTGGTTCTGGATGAGCTCGCCGACGCTGCGCAGACGGCGGTTGCCGAAGTGGTCGATGTCGTCGACCTCGACGATGACTTCGCGGTCGGTGGAGCCCGGCATCGAGTCCTCGCCCGCGTGGAGGCGGACGATGTACTCGATCGCGGCGACGACGTCCGCTTCGGTCAGCGTGCCCTGAGTGATCTCAGAATCGACCCCGAGCTTCTTGTTGATCTTGTAACGGCCGACTTTGGCGAGGTCGTAACGCTTGGGGTTGAAGTACAGGTTCTCCAGCAGGGTCTGCGCCGACTCCTTGGTCGGCGGCTCGCCCGGACGCAGCTTGCGGTAGATGTCGAGCAGCGCGTCGTCCTGGCCGG
>NZ_JAHFZZ010000065.1 GCF_018603905.1 Nonomuraea sp. NEAU-A123 | reverse complement strand
GATGTGCTCGATGAGGTGGAGCGGCGGTTGGTGCTGGAGGGGTGGAATGCCACTGCTGTGGAGGTGGGTGGTGTGTCGGTGGTGGAGTTGTTTGAGGGGCAGGTGGCTCGGAGGCCGGATGCGGTGGCGGTGCGGTCGGGTGGGGTGGCGGTGTCGTATGCGGGGGTGGAGGAGCGGGCGAATCGGTTGGCTCAGGTGTTGGTTGGTGAGGGGGTGGGTGTGGAGTCGGTGGTGGGGGTGTGTTTGGGGCGTGGGGTGGATCTGGTGGTGGCGTTGCTGGCGGTGTGGAAGGTGGGGGCGGGTTATCTTCCGATTGATCCGGGGCTGCCGGTGGAGCGGGTCGCGTTCATGCTTGCTGACAGTGGTGCGGTGTTGACGGTTACCAGTGCGGAGATTGCTGAGGAGCTGCCGGCGGGTGGGGGTCGGATGTTGGTGCTGGATGACGCCTTGACCGTGATGCGGCTGTCGATGGCCTCGGCCGAAAGACCGGAGCGGCACGTAGTCGGCGATCAGATCGCCTATGTCATTTATACGTCGGGTTCGACGGGGCGGCCGAAGGGGGTGGTGGTGACGCAGGCGGGGTTGGCTAATTATGTGGGTTGGGCGGCTGGGTTTTATGGGGTGGGTGTGGGTTCTGTGTTGCATTCGTCGGTGGCGTTTGATTTGACGGTGACGGGTTTGTGGGTGCCGTTGGTGTTGGGTGCGGAGGTGGTGGTGAGTGAGGGGGGTGGTGTTGATGGGTTGGTGGGGGTGTTGTCTGAGGGTTTGGGTTTGGGTTTGGTGAAGGTGGTGCCGGCGCATCTGAGTTTGCTGGCTGAGGTGGTGTCGTCTGATGTGGGGCGGACGTGGGTGGTGGGTGGTGAGGTGTTGTCGGGGGGGTTGGTGCGTTCGTGGTTGGCGCGGTCGCCGGGGTCGGTGGTGGTTAATGAGTATGGTCCGACGGAGACGGTGGTCGGGTGTTGTGTGTTTGAGGCGTCGGTGGAGGTTGGGGAGTCGGTGCCGATTGGGCGGCCGATTGCGAATTGTCGGTTGTATGTGCTGGATGGGTGGTTGCGGCCGGTGCCGCCGGGGGTGGCGGGGGAGTTGTATATCGCGGGTGTGCAGGTGGCTCGGGGGTATGTGGGGCGTCCTGGGCTGAGCGCGGAGCGGTTTGTGGCTTGCCCGTTTGAGTTGGGGGGGCGCATGTATCGCAGTGGTGATGTTGTGCGTTGGGGTGTGGATGGGGATTTGGAGTTTCTTGGTCGGGCTGATGAGCAGGTGAAGATTCGGGGGTTCCGGGTTGAGCCGGGTGAGGTGCAGGCGGTGGTGGCGGCGCATCCGCTGGTGGCTCAGGCGGCGGTGGTGGCTCGTGAGGATGTGCCGGGTGATGTGCGGTTGGTGGCGTATGTGGTGGGGGCTGATGGGGTGGCTGATCTGGTGCGGCGGTTTGTGGTGGAGCGGTTGCCGGAGTACATGGTGCCGTCGGTGGTGGTTGCGCTTGAGGCGTTGCCGTTGACGAGTAACGGCAAGCTTGATCGTGGGGCTTTGCCTGTGCCTGAGCAGGGTGTTGGTGGTGGGCGGGTGCCGGTGACGGTGCGGGAGGGCTTGTTGTGTCAGGCGTTCGCCGAGGTTTTGGGGTTGTCTGTGGTGGGGGTGGACGACGATTTCTTTGCTTTGGGTGGGCATTCGCTGCTGGCGGTGCGGCTGGTCAGCCGGGTGCGGGCGCTGCTCGGGGTGGAGTTGGGGTTGTCGGTGTTGTTCGAGGCGCCGACGGTGGCCGCGTTGGCGGCGCGGTTGAGCGAGGCCGAGACGGCTCGGATGGCGCTGACGGTGGTGGAGCGGCGGCCGGAGCGGGTGCCGTTGTCGTTCGCGCAGCGGCGTCTGTGGTTCATCAGGCAGCTCGAAGGCCCGAGCGCCACTTATAACGTGCCGATCGTGGTGCGGCTCGACGGTGAGGTGGACGTCGAGGCGCTTGGGGCGGCGTTGCGGGATGTGATCGAGCGGCATGAGGTGTTGCGGACGGTTTTCCCGGTCGCCGATGGTCAGCCTTACCAGCGGATTCTCGAGCCGGATGAGCTGATCTGGCGGATGGAGCGGGTGTCGTCGGCGGACCTGGAGGTCGCCGAGGCGGCGGGGTATGCCTTCGATCTGGCGTCGGAGGTGCCGATCCGGGCGTGGTTGATCGATGAGCGGGTGTTGGTGGTGGTGATTCACCACATCGCCAGTGACGGCTGGTCACGGGCACCGCTGGCGCGGGATGTGTCGGTGGCTTATGCGGCACGGCACGACGGGCGGGCTCCGGAGTGGGAGCCGCTGCCCGTCCAGTACGCCGACTACGCCCTGTGGCAGCGCGAACTGCTGGGGGACGACCAGGATCCGGACAGCGTGATCTCGCGGCAGGTCGCCTACTGGCGGGAGACCTTGGCTGGGGCGCCGGAGGAGCTGGCGCTGCC
>NZ_JAHFZZ010000064.1 GCF_018603905.1 Nonomuraea sp. NEAU-A123 | reverse complement strand
TGTCCGTGGCCGTGCAAAGGTAGCCGCAGGTGGCCGGGTTGAGGTCACCACTGGTGGCCAGATTTAAGTCCCCACGCCCGCGTGTGCTCGCCGGTGTGTCTTGGGGACAGGCATGCCCCTGAGCAGTGATCTTGACGGTGTCAGCCAGTCACGTGATCACCGCTCAGGGAGTCTGCCGGGCCATGAAATCTTCGGGGGAAGTCATGGACATCATCGCCGCCTACCGTGAGGTGGGCACCTATCGTGGGGCCGCTGAGATGTGCGGCACCACGCACAAGACCGTCAAACGCATCATCGAGCGGGCGCTGACCGGGGACAAGGCGCCACCCCGCAAACAACGGGAGCACAACTACGACGCGGTCGCCGAACTGGTCCGGGACAAGGTCGCCGCGACGCACGGGAAGATCTCGGCCAAGCGGCTGCTGCCGTTGGCGCAGGCTGGCGGGTACGGCGGGTCGGCGCGCAACTTCCGCAGGCTGGTGGCCGCGGCCAAGAAGGCCTGGCGCAGAAGCAACCCGCGCGGACGGCGCCCGGCGGTTTGGACACCGGGCGAGATGCTGGTCATCGACTGGGGCGATGCCGGCGGCGGGCTGCACGTGTTCTGCGCGGTGCTGGCCTGGTCCCGTTTCCGGTTCGTCCGCTTCGCCGACAACGAGCGCGCCGAGACCACCCTGTCGTTGCTGGCCGAGTGCTTCGAAACGCTCGGCGCGGCCCCGAAGGTGGTGCTGGCCGACCGGATGGGCTGCCTGAAGGGCGGCGTGGTGGCCAACAAGGTCATCCCCACCGCTGATTACGTCCGTTTCGCCACCCATTACGGGTGCCGGCCGGACTGGTGCGAAGCGGCTGATCCCGAATCGAAGGGGATCGTGGAGAACCTGGTCGGCTACGCCAAGCGGGACCTGGTGGTGCCACAGGCGTCGTTCGATGACCTGACGGTGGCCAATATCGCCGCCCGGACCTGGTGCGCCGAGGTCAACACGGTGCCGCATTCGGAGATCTGCGCCGTCCCGGCCGAGCGGCTGGCCGCTGAGCGGGAGGTGATGAACGCGCTGCCGTCGCTGCGCCCGGCGATCGGCAAGCCACCGATCACCCGCAAGGTGGACAAGCTGTCGTGCGTGCGGTTCGGCTCGGCCCGCTACTCGGTCCCGAATCGGCTCATCGGCGCGACGGTGGCCGTGGTCGAGGCCGACGGCAGGCTGCTGATCACCGACCTGGCCACCGGCGAGATCGTCGCCGACCACGCCCCAGTCGCCCCCGGCGAGGCCGCGATCAGCGACGAGCACTACGGCGGCCCGCGGCCCGCGCCACGGCGCGCCGCCCGGCCCCGCACCCCGGCGGAGAAGGCGTTCCTGGCACTCGGCCCGGCCGCCGAGACCTGGCTGACCGGCTCGGCCGCCTCCGGCAACACCCGCCTGGCCGCCGACCTGGTCGAGCTGGCCGCCCTCGCCGCTGCCCACGGACAGCAGGCGCTGGTGGCCGCGTTGGAGCGCGCGGCACAGTTCCGCCGATGGCGAGCTGAGGACGTCCGCTCCATCCTCGCGGCCGGGGCCGGCACACCACAGCCGACCGCCGCCGGAGACGCGCTGGTGATGGCCCTGCCCACCGTCCCGACCCGGTCACTGACCGACTACGCCCTCGACCGGTTCGACAAGATCGGAGAGGCCGGATGACCGCGCCCACCACGCCCGCGCTGCCCGGTGATCTGGACGCCGCCCTGCGCCGCCTGAAGCTGGCCACCATGCGCCGCCTGGCGCCCGAGCTGCTGGTGACGGCCCGCACGCAGCGCTGGAACCCCGAAGAGTTCCTGCGCACCCTGCTGGAGGCCGAGCTGACCGCCCGCGATGAGTCCAACGTCCGCACCCGGATGAAGGCCGCCGCCTTCCCGGTCATCAAGACCATCGAGGAATTCGACGTCGCAGCGTCGTCGATCCCACGGGCGACCTTCGACTACCTCGCCTCGCTGGAGTGGATCCGCGCCACCGAGAACTACTGCGCGGTCGGCCCGGCGGGCACGGGCAAGAGCCACAGCCTCATCGCCCTCGGCGTCGCCGCCGTCCACGCCGGCTACAAGGTGCGCTACTTCACCGCGGCCGAGCTGGTCGAGACGCTCTACCGGGGCCTGGCCGACAACTCCGTCGGCCGCGTGATCGACAACCTGCTCCGCAACGATCTGGTGATCATCGACGAAGTTGGATTCGCCCCGCTGGACGACACCGGCGCGCAACTGCTGTTCCGCCTCGTGGCCGCCGCCTACGAACGCCGCGCGCTCGGCATCGGCTCACACTGGCCCTTCGACCAATGGGGACGCTTCCTGCCCGAGCACACCACCGCCGTCAGCCTGCTGGACCGGCTCCTGCACCACAGCGTCGTCGTGGTCACCGAGGGCGAGTCCTTCCGCATGAAACAGGCACGAACCCGGACAGGCAGACGCCTCACCAAGAAATAGTCAACTACGAAGACGTGGGGACCTTTACTTGGCCACCAGCGGCGACACGCAC
>NZ_JAHFZZ010000063.1 GCF_018603905.1 Nonomuraea sp. NEAU-A123 | reverse complement strand
GGCACGCGGTCCGCACCGGCGCCGGCGTTCATCCGGCCGAACAGCACCGTGCCGAACACCACATCGTCCCGGCCGGAGACCACTTCCAACACCCGGGCCCACGCCACATGCAGCACCGTCGCCGGACTCACGCCCAGCCGCCTGGCCACCTCCCGCAGCCGCCGGTGCAGATCACCGGCGAACGGCACCACCTCATGCGCGGAGTCGCTGCCGTCGCCGCGCACATCCACCAGCCCAAACGGCGCCGTCGGCTCCTCCACATCACCCAGCAACTCCGCGAAATAGCGATGATGCTCATCGTCAGTGATCCCCTGACGCGCCTGCACCACGAAGTTCCGGAACGGCAGCGGCACGGCCAATTCCGCCCCCCGACCGGCCAGGAACGCCGCCACCTCGGCGAGCAGCACCTCCAACGCGGTATGGTCACGCACCACGTGATGCATCCGGACGAGCGCCAGCCACCGCCCGCCCCCCGGCACCGCCGCCAGGTGCACACCCATCAACGGCGCCCAACGCAGATCCATGACCGACCCCGCCAGCGCCACCAGCTCACCGACGGGATCGGCGCCATCCGGATCGAGCACCACCTCCCGCACCGGCAGCACGGCCTGACGCCACACCACCTGCACCGACTCCCGCAACCCCTCCCACACCAGGGACGTGCGATAGATGTCGTGCCGATCCACGACCCGCTGCAATGCCTCGACGAACCGCTCCACCCGCTCCCGGGAATCGAACTCGAGCACCGCCCGCAGCACGTACGCGTCCTCGCCGCCGTCGGCCAGCAGGTGGTGGAACAGCAGCCCTTCCTGCAACGGCGCCAGCGGATAGACGTCGGCCACGTTCGCCGCGCCGCCCTCGACGGTGGCCACCACCCGCCCGATCTCGTCGGCGGTCAGGTCCACCAGGGGCAACATCTCCGGCGTGATGGCGGTCGCGCCGGCCGGGATCAGGTTCTCCGGAACGCTCACCTGCCGGGACCCGGCCGCCGCGGCCAGTCCGGCCACCGTCGGTGTCTCGAACAACGCCCGCACCGACACCGGCACGCCACGCGACCTCAGCAGCTCCACCAGCCGGATCACCAGGAGCGAATGCCCACCCAGCCGGAAGAAGTCGTCATCCACCCCCACGCCGTCCAGCCCCAGGATCTCGGCGAAGGCCGCGCTCAGCACCTCCTCGCGCGGGTTGGCCGGGGCCCGGCCGGTGCCCGCGGTGTACTGAGGGGCGGGCAGCGCCTTGCGGTCGAGCTTGCCGTTGACCGACACGGGCAGGGCATCCAGTGTCACCACCGCCGACGGCACCATGTACTCGGGCAACCGCGCGGCGGCGAACTCCCGTACGACATCAACCGAAATTTCGCCCGATAGCACCACATAGGCCACCAGCCGCACGTCCCCAGGCACGTCCTCCCGCGCCACCACCGCGACCTGCCCCACCCCAGGGCATTCGGCCAGCACCGACGCGACCTCGCCCGGCTCGACGCGAAAGCCCCGGATCTTCACCTGGTCGTCCGCACGGCCGGCGAACAGCAGCTCGCCCTCGGCCGACCAGGACACCCGGTCCCCGGTCCGGTACATCCGCCCGCCGCCGAACGGGCACGCCACGAACCGCTCGGCGGTCAGGCCGGGGCGACCGGTGTAGCCACGTGCGAGTTGGATCCCCGACACATACAGGTCGCCCACCACTCCGACCGGCACCGGAGACAGCCGCTCGTCCAGCACGTACGCCCGGGTGTTGGCCACCGGCCGGCCGATCGGCACCGAAGCCCCGTCCCAATCCGGTGTGCACCGCCAGGCGGTCACGTCGATGGACGCCTCGGTCGGGCCGTAGTAGTTCTCCAGGCCCACCCCGTCCAGGACCTCGAAAAAGCGCCGCATCACATGCACCGGCAGGGCTTCACCAGAGCACACCACCCACCGCAGGCCGCCACACGAGGCGGCGGCGGGCTCGGCCAGGAACGCCTCCAGCATCGACGGCACAAAATGCGCCACCCGCACGTGCTCGGCCTGGATCAGCCCAGCCAGATAGGAGGCGTCCCGCTGACCACCCGGCCGCGCCAGCACCAGCACCCCGCCCTGCGTCAGAGGCCAGAAGAACTCCCACACCGACACGTCGAACCCGAACGACGTCTTCTGCAACACCCCCTCACCCAGCACCAACCCCAAGCGTTCCTGCATCCAGGCCAGCCGGTTGACCACCCCTGAGTGCGACACCACCACACCCTTGGGCCGCCCCGTCGAACCCGAGGTGAAGATGACATACGCCGCACTGTCGGCCGGCACCGCACCCAGCCGCCCACCAGGCAGCCCCGCCGCCACTGCCGGGTCATCCAGGTCAACGACCTGCACCCCCTCCGGCAGCCCTGGCCTGACGCCACCCCCAGTGATCAGCCACCGCGCCCCCGCATCCTCCAGCAGCATCCGGACCCGCTCGGCCGGATACTCCGGATCCACCGGCAGATACGCGGCCCCCGCCTTCAACACCCCCAGCAACGCCACCACCAGATCCACCCCACGCTCCAAACACACCCCCACCACCGACTCCGCCACCACCCCCTGCCCGACCAGCAACCGCGCCAACCGATTCGCCCGCCCATCCAACTCCGCAAACGACACCCGCTCACCGTCCGGCCCCACCACCGCCACCGCCCCAGGCGACCGCCCCACCTGCGCCTCGAACAACCCCACCAACGACCCCGACAACACCTCACCAGCCGTGTCGTTCCACTCCTCCACCACCAGGCGCCGCTCCTCGTCGTCGAGCACGTCCACGCTGCTCAGCGGCGGCTCGTTCGCGCCGTCCAGCGCCTGCTCCAGCGCGGCCACGAGGTTGCCGGTGGCGGTGCGGACCAGCAGTCCCACGCTCCGAGCATCGATCGGGG
>NZ_JAHFZZ010000062.1 GCF_018603905.1 Nonomuraea sp. NEAU-A123 | reverse complement strand
TGGTTGCTGTTTGTTGTTTGAGATTTGCATAGTGGACGCGAGCATCTTTGTGGCCAAGTTTTTTAGGGCACACGGTGGATGCCTTGGCATCAGGAGCCGATGAAGGACGTGGGAGGCTGCGTTAAGCCTCGGGGAGTCGCCAACCAGACGTTGATCCGGGGATGTCCGAATGGGGAAACCTAGCACCAGTCATGTGGTGTTGCCTCCGCCTGAATGTATAGGGCGGTTGGTGGTAACGCGGGGAAGTGAAACATCTCAGTACCCGTAGGAAGAGAAAACAAGAGTGATTCCGTGAGTAGTGGTGAGCGAAAGCGGATGAGGCTAAACCGGGCGTGTGTGATAGCCGGCAGGCGTTGCACGTTCGGGGTCGTGGGACCCTCTGGTGGTTTCTGCCGAGATCACAAGAAGTGATAAACCTTTGAGGTAGTTGAAAGCTCTGGGAAGGGCTGCCGTAGACCGTGAGAGCCGGGTAGGCGAAATCTTGAAGGCTTCTTGAGGGGATCCCAAGTAGCACGGGGCCCGAGAAATCCTGTGTGAATCTGCCAGGACCACCTGGTAAGCCTAAATACTCCCTGATGACCGATAGTGCACGAGTACCGTGAGGGAAAGGTGAAAAGTGCCCCGGTGAGGGGTCGTGAAATAGTACCTGAAACCGTGTGCCTACAAGCCGTAGGAGCTTAGCTGTTCTTCGGAATAGTTGTGATGTGACTGCGTGCCTTTTGAAGAATGAGCCTGCGAGTTATGGTGTGTGGCGAGGTTAACCCGTGTGGGGGAGCCGTAGCGAAAGCGAGTCTGAAGAGGGCGTTTGAGTCGCATGCTGTAGACCCGAAGCGGAGTGATCTACGCATGGGCAGGTTGAAGCTCAGGTAAGACTGGGTGGAGGACCGAACCCACCAGGGTTGAAAACCTGGGGGATGATCTGTGTGTAGGGGTGAAAGGCCAATCAAACTCCGTGATAGCTGGTTCTCCCCGAAATGCATTTAGGTGCAGCGTCACGTGTTTCTTGCCGGAGGTAGAGCACTGGATGGCTAATGGGCCCGACAAGGTTACTGACGTCAGCCAAACTCCGAATGCCGGTAAGTGAGAGCGTGGCAGTGAGACTGCGGGCGATAAGGTTCGTAGTCGAGAGGGAAACAGCCCAGATCACCGACTAAGGCCCCTAAGCGTGTGCTAAGTGGGAAAGGATGTGGAGTCGCAGAGACAACCAGGAGGTTGGCTTAGAAGCAGCCACCCTTGAAAGAGTGCGTAATAGCTCACTGGTCAAGTGATTCCGCGCCGACAATGTAGCGGGGCTCAAGTACACCGCCGAAGTCGTGGCATTGACTCCTCCTTGTGGGGGGTTGATGGGTAGGGGAGCGTCGTGTATGCGGTGAAGCGGCAGAGTGATCTAGCCGTGGAGTGTACACGAGTGAGAATGCAGGCATGAGTAGCGAATCGAGGGTGAGAAACCCTCGCGCCGGATGACCAAGGGTTCCTGGGGCAGGCTAATCCGCCCAGGGTAAGTCGGGACCTAAGGCGAGGCCGACAGGCGTAGTCGATGGACAACGGGTTGATATTCCCGTACCCGCTTCAATGCGCCCATATCGAACCTCGTGATGCTAAGAGTCCTTAAGTCCTCTGATGTCCTTCGGGACTAGGGGTGAGGCTGAACGCTCGATCCGATCGGGTAGTAGGTAAGCGATGGGGTGACGCAGGAAGGTAGTCCAGCCCAGGCGATGGTTGTCCTGGGGTAAGCATGTAGGGCGTGCTGTAGGCAAATCCGCAGCACTTAAGCCTGAGATGTGATGCCGAGCCGATTGTGGTGAAGTGGATGATCCTATGCTGCCGAGAAAAGCCTCTAGTGAGTGTTGTGGCGGCCCGTACCCTAAACCGACTCAGGTGGTCAGGTAGAGAATACTAAGGCGATCGGGTGAACTGCGGTTAAGGAACTCGGCAAATTGCCCCCGTAACTTCGGGAGAAGGGGGACCTCTGCTGGTGTAGGAGCGTGCCTCCGAAGCTGGTGGTGGTCGCAGTGGCCAGGGGGAAGCGACTGTTTACTAAAAACACAGGTCCGTGCGAAGTCGTAAGACGATGTATACGGACTGACGCCTGCCCGGTGCCGGAACGTTAAGGGGACTGCTTAGTCAGCGTGAGTTGGCGAAGGTGAGAACTTAAGCGCCGGTAAACGGCGGTGGTAACTATAACCATCCTAAGGTAGCGAAATTCCTTGTCGGGTAAGTTCCGACCTGCACGAATGGCGTAACGACTTCCCCGCTGTCTCAACCGCAGACCCGGCGAAATTGCACTACGAGTAAAGATGCTCGTTACGCGCAGCAGGACGGAAAGACCCCGGGACCTTCACTACAGCTTGACATTGGCGTTTGGAACGTCTTGTGTAGGATAGGTGGGAGACTGGGAAGCTGTCACGCTAGTGATGGTGGAGTCATTGGTGAAATACCACTCTGGTCGTTTTGAACGTCTAACTCTGGTCCGTGATCCGGATCGGGGACAGTGTCTGGTGGGTAGTTTAACTGGGGCGGTTGCCTCCTAAAGAGTAACGGAGGCGCCCAAAGGTTCCCTCAGCCTGGTTGGCAATCAGGTGTCGAGTGTAAGTGCACAAGGGAGCTTGACTGTGAGACTGACGGGTCGAGCAGGAGCGAAAGCTGGGACTAGTGATCCGGCATCGGCGTGTGGAAGCGGTGTCGCTCAACGGCTAAAAGGTACCCCGGGGATAACAGGCTGATCTTCCCCAAGAGTCCATATCGACGGGATGGTTTGGCACCTCGATGTCGGCTCGTCGCATCCTGGGGCTGGAGTAGGTCCCAAGGGTTGGGCTGTTCGCCCATTAAAGCGGTACGCGAGCTGGGTTTAGAACGTCGCGAGACAGTTCGGTCCCTATCCGCTGCGCGCGCAGGAGACTTGAAAGGAGCTGTCCCTAGTACGAGAGGACCGGGACGGACGAACCTCTGGTGTGCCAGTTGTACCGCCAGGTGCACGGCTGGTTGGCTACGTTCGGAAGGGATAACCGCTGAAAGCATCTAAGCGGGAAGCTCGCCTTGAGATGAGGTCTCCCACCACGAGAGTGGGTAAGGCTCCCGGTAGACGACCGGGTTGATAGGCCGGAGGTGGAAGCACGGTAACGTGTGGAGCTGACCGGTACTAATAGGCCGAGGACTTGACCACAAAGCTT
>NZ_JAHFZZ010000061.1 GCF_018603905.1 Nonomuraea sp. NEAU-A123 | reverse complement strand
CTGGGGCGCCTCACCGGGCTGATCACCGTGCTGGACCGGGCCCGGCACGAGCTCGCCCAGGCCGCGGTACGGCGAGAACGGACCCGGGTCGCGCGCGACCTGCACGACGTACTCGGGTTCAGCCTGTCGGCGGTCGCTCTCAAGGGCGAGCTGGCCGAACGGCTGCTGGAGGCGGACCCCGACCGGGCCAGGGCCGAGCTCGCCTCGCTCGTGGCGCTGGTCGAGCAGGCGCTGGCAGAGCTGGAGTCCATCGCCGGCGACCGGGTCGAACTGCGGCTGGCGGCCGAGCTCGACGCGGCGTGTGAGGTACTGACGGCCGCCGGAATCGAGGCTGCGGCACAGGTCGAGACGGGACCGCTGCCGGCCGAGGTCGACACGGCGGTGGCCACCGCGCTCCGCGAGACCATCACCAACGTCCTGCGGCACAGCCAGGCCCGTACCTGCGAGATGACCATCTCCGGCACTGACGAGCTCGTACGGTTGCGCGTCGTCAACGACGGCGCCATGTCCGTCGCGCAGGAAAGATCGTCCACGCCGGGGCGGCACGGGTCCGGGCTCGGCAGCCTCGCGCAGCGCACCGGCGGGCGATTGGCGGCGGTGCGTCACCCCGGCGGACGGTTCGAGGTGGTCGCCGAGTTCAGCATGGCTCACTATCTGCGATAGGCCGACTCCCGGCGAGTCGCGATCGCTCGCCATGCGACCCACGCCAGGAGGCCGGTGACGAACCCGTACGCCGCCACCAGCCCGTGCCCGTTGCTCTGCGCGAACCACATCACTAACCCCAGCACCGGCACGCTGACCGCGAGCAGCCGCTCCTTCAAGAGCCGGGTCCGCATCAACAGCGCCGTCGCCAAGGTCGCCCCCAGGAAGTAGCGAACCCGGATGCTACGGGTTACTTCTCGGCGACCCTTAGCGACCCTTAGTCTTGATCCGCCGCAGGATGCTCAAGGGGAGGGAACCACCAGCTGTGCAGCCTCTGCAAGGACAGGACCCCGACCGGATCGCCGACTACCGGCTCATCGGCAGACTGGGAGAAGGGGGCATGGGCGTGGTCTACCTCGCCCGATCGCCGCGTGGCCGGATGGTGGCGGTGAAGACCATCCGCGCTGAACTGGCGGCGGCCCCGGATTTCCGCCGTCGGTTCGCCAAGGAGATCGCCGTGGCGCAGCAGGTCGGCAAGGAATGGACGGCCGCCGTGCTGGCCGCCGACCCGGACGCGGCATTGCCCTGGGTGGCCACGGCGTACGTTGCCGGGCCGACTCTGCATCAGGTGGTGGTGGAGCAGGGCGGGCCGCTGCCAGAGAACTCGGTGCGCGGTTTGGCCTCCGGGTTGTGCCGGGCGCTGGGCGGCATCCACGCCGCCGGGCTCATCCACCGTGACTTGAAGCCGTCGAACGTGATGGTGACCATCGACGGACCGAAGGTGATCGACTTCGGCATCGTCCGCGCCTTGGATGGCTCCACTGCCGGAGGCTGACCACCATGCAGGCGGCCAAACGCGACGAGCGACCGCTCACCCGCGCCCCGGCCGTGTGATGTGCTACCTCTGCCCATTTGACAGGGAGGGAACGTGGATGCCGTGGGCTTGGAGCCGAGAAACGATCAGGCCTCGAAGCTCACGTTCCCTCGTCGTACAAGCAGGCGCTGGGAGCGGAATGCGACAAGCGGGCGGCGCCGAGCAGGTCGTGGCGGCGATCCGGCGTATGGAGAACGAGCGTCCGGAGGCTCCGGTGCTCGGGGCAGCGGCATGCGTGGCGAGAGCGACTACGGCCGATCGAATCTCTGGCGGGTGGTGCCTGGCTGTGCCGTGTGATGCTCTTGTGCCTGGTCAGCGTCGCGCGGCATGACCGGCCACCCGGCTCAGGACGGCTCCTGTCACACCGTCCGCTCACGCATTCGGCGGCCGTGGGGCGTCCAGCGGACCATGCTGTGGCGCCGGAGGCTGATTTTCTCCCATGGGTGTACCGGGGTAAGCAGCGTCCTTCCGAGGCCGCCTCTGCTACTAACGCCAATGTTGCTAACTTTGATGTTAGTATCTAAGAGGGATGCTGGGTAAACTCCGGAAGGCGGCGACATGGCGGATTTCGTGGGCAGGCGGCACGAACTCGAGACGCTGGATCGAGAGTTGGGCAAGGTGACGGCCGGGGTCGGTGGGGAGCGGCCCGGGCGGTGCGTGATGCTTCGCGGGCGCCGCCGGGTGGGTAAGTCTCGGTTGGCGGAGCGGTTCGCCGAGAGGTCCGGTGCGCCGTTCCTCTTCTATGCCGCCACAGGGGCGTCGCCGGGGGCGGACCTGGAGCGGCTCAGCCAGGATGCCCAGTCATCCAGCCTTCCGCTGGCGAATCTGCTGTCCGCGGCCCGCCCGGCGAGTTGGGATGCCGCCTTCGATGTACTGGCGGCGGCGCTGCCGCACGACCGGGCGAGCGTGGTGGTCGTGGACGAGGTGCCCTATTTGATGGATGCGGAGGGCGCCTTCGAGGGCATGCTTCAGCGGGCCTGGGACCGAGCGCTGGAGACGAAGCCGGTTCTGCTGGTGCTCATCGGCTCCGACCTGTCGATGATGGAGGCGCTGAACAGCTATGGACGCCCGTTCCACCAGCGCGGACGGGAGATGGTGCTGGGTCCGCTTAACCCGGCGGAGGTGGGCGAGATGCTCGGCCTCGAGCCTGCCTTGGCCTTCGATGCGGCCTTGATCACCGGTGGACTGCCTCTGATCTGTGCAGAGTGGACGCACGGCGCCGGGATGTGGGAGTTCCTGCAGGCAGCACTCAGCGATCCGGTCTCGGCCTTGCTGGTGTCGGCGGAGCGCTCGCTCGCTGCGGAGTTCCCTCAGCAGGTGCAAGCCCGCACCGTCCTCTCGGCGATCGGCAGCGGTGAGCGGACGTTCTCCAATATTGCCCGCGCCGCCGGCGGGATCGGGGCGACCCCGCTCCAGCGGTCGCTGGGGATCCTTGCGGACAAGCGGGTGATCGCGGCGGAGCTTCCCGTGTCCACGCGGCCTTCGAAGGATCGTCGCTACCGGGTCGCGGATCCCTACCTCCGCTTCTGGCTGAAGCTCCTGGGTCCGGCGATGGAGGAGATCGAGCGGGGCCGGGGTGACCTGACGCTGCGGCGCATCCGCGAAAACTGGACCAGCTGGCGTGGCAGGGCCGTTGAACCTCTGGTGCGCGAGGCGCTGGCACGGCTGCTGCCCGACGCGAGCCTCCCCGCCGCCCCCGCTATCGGCGGTTACTGGACACGTACCAACGATGTGGAGATCGACGTCGTGGGAGCGGACCGCGCGCCGATCGCCAAGGAGTTGTTGTTCGTCGGCTCGGTGAAGTGGCTGGAGAACTCCCCGTTCGACCGGCACGATCTCGCGGCGCTGCACCGACACCGCGCCGTGCTCACACCTGCTCCCGTGCCTGTGATCGCTGTCTCGCGCAGCGGGACCGAGTGTGCGGGGCTCGACGCTGCGTACGGTCCGACGGAACTCCTCGCGGCGTGGTCCTCCTGAGGCCGGCGGGCAACCCTGACGCACCCTCGCGCTCTTCGTCCCGAAGCTAGCGCGAAGTAACCCCGTAGTCCGTGGCGAAGGCGGCCAGGCAGGAGACGGCGTCGCGGCTGCGCTTCCACGGCCGGACGATCAGCCGGTCCACGCCCAGCGCCGCCCCGGCCGAGCTCACCATCGCGGGCGACCTCGCCTTCAGCACCCCGGCCGAGCTCACCCCAGCCAAGCTCACCCCGGCCGAGCTCGTCACCTCGAACGAGCTCATCGCGTCGACCGACTTCGACTTCGCTGTCCCTGCCGAGGTCGTCGCGTCCGCGTTCGGGAGCGAGCCGCGCCTCGACGTGACCGACCCGCGTCTGGTGACCGGTGTGAGCCGGTCGATCCTGGAACGATTGAAGCCGTTGGAGCCGATCGCCGACCTGCTGGCGCGGGCCTCGGCGCCGCT
>NZ_JAHFZZ010000060.1 GCF_018603905.1 Nonomuraea sp. NEAU-A123 | reverse complement strand
TAATAATCAAACAGACGCCCTCATCGGCGATGAGGAATGAGCAAATCCATACCTATAGGACGAAGAGTCCAAAAGCCTGCGACCACAAAGCGGGCACATGCCAACGAGCCATGCCTAAACCCCCACTAAGAGTGCGTTCCGCGAGCTGATGCCCCTTTCGTCGGCGGGATTGGGTTAGGTCGGCTGGCCGGAGACTTGCCGTTCGTGCTCCGGGCGTGACTGGGTGAACAAACCCGGCTCGGTTTCGACGAGGATGCTGCGGCTGGCCAGGCGTTTGAGCTTGGCACGGACATTCTGGATGGCGTTTTGCGTCAGGGGCAGGTCCATCGCCATGGCCAGGTCGCGGGCGCGCAGGCAAGCGCCGACCTCGGCGAAGATGGCGAGAATCTGCTGGTAATCGGGGTGGTCGGGAACAGCGGGCGGCTCGACCGGCTCGATCGGGACGGGGTCCTCCTCGGCGAGGGAAAGAAGAGTCTTGCGGCTGATCCGCAGGTGCTCGATCGCCTGGCTGAGTTCGCCCAGACGCGCGGTATGCGTGTCGATCTCCGCCTGGGTCTGCTCGATCTGGCAGGTCAAGGCCTGCTCGCGCGCGTCGATCCTGTCCTGGAGCCAGGTGCCGGGGTCGAGTTGCCGACCGTCGGACTCGGTCATGTCCACCGCCCTGACGGGGCGCTGCCCCGGGTAAGGCGGCGGGACATCACGTCCGTCATCGCCCAATACACCCGCGACTCCGAACTGGTTGGAAGGTGCTCATAGTCGCGGACCAGACGACGGTGGAACATCAAGATGCCGTACGTCTGCTCGACAACCCATCGTCTCGGCTGGGGGACGAACCCCTTGTCAGCGGGGTTGCGTTCGACGATCTCCACGTCGATCCCCAAGCCGGCGCCGTGCGCGACGACCGTGTTCTTGAACCCCTGGTCGACCAGCGCCTTGGTCACGGTTCCCTGCGTGCTGGCGGCGACCCGGTCCAGCAGGGCGATCCCGGCGGTGTTCTCGTGGGCCGAGGCGGCCAGCGTGACCACGGCGATGATCAGGCCCAGCACGTCCACCGCCAGGCCCCGCTTCCTGCCCGGTACGCGCTTGGCGGCGTCTTTTCCGGTCGTGGAGGCGGGGACTCCGGCCGCGACGTGGACGCTCTGAGTGTCCAGTACGACCAGGCTCGGGTCGGCTAATCGTTTCTTCTTCTCCCGCAGATGCCAGCGCAGCAGGTCGTGGATCGTCTTGTCGGTGCCGTCATCGCGCCACTTCGAAAAGTAGTAGTACGTCGCGCTCTTGGGCGGCAGGTCGTGCGGGAGATAGTCCCATTGGACACCGGTTCGTCCCTGGTAGCGGATGGCGTTCACGATCTCACGCAACTCGTAGTTACCCTCGTGGCCGCTGACGGACGGGTGCGCGGCCTTCCACGCCGTGAGCACCGGCTGTCGGGTAGCGGGAACGCATTGCTACGTCCCCGCCCCCTCAGAACCGTGCGTGCCCGCTTGCCAGGCACACGGCTCAAGCAAGCCCCAAGGGCGTTCGCGGTGATACAGAAGCTGCGGACCTCCTGCGAGTTCTGGCCCGGAGGCTGCGTTGGCAGGAGGCGTGCACGAGGCGTGTCTGCGGTCCGTCCGGCGCGCCATCTCGTCCGTGGTGAGTGAGGTAGCTGGCGGCTACCGCTCTGCGGACGGTATTCAGCCACCAGCGTTCCCATTCGTGCGGGGATTGCGGTGGCTGAAAGGCGGTGAGGATGTAATCCCCGCAGAGTGGACAGCGGCCTTCCTGCTTGGCGAGCAGATTCAGGTTGTAGTTGTCCAGTGGGGGTTTGACCTTTCTCCGTCTTTTGGCCCAGTAGTCATGCAGGTCGGGGTCGTCGGGCGACGCCCCGCCAGTAACCAACTGGTGCCGGACGATGTTCGTCCAGGAGAATTTGACCACGTGAAAGGTGCCGCCGCTTTCGCTGATACAGCCGCGATCGCCGAACACCCAGTGGTCGTTCCTGTACTTGTTGAACTTGCCGTAGTAGCGGTGCACGATCCACTTCTTAGGCTTGTTGGGGTGGGAGTGCTTGGCCCACTTGTAGGTGTGCCGCCACACATGAGAGTCCAGGTCCGAGAAGACCCGGCTGGACACCACCCCACGGTAGTAGGCCGCCCAGCCCCGAATGATCGGGTTGAGTTTGGCGATGACCGCCACCACATTCGATCCGCGAAGTTTTCGCATCTCGTCCGTGAGCCTTTCCCGTATCCGCATGATCGCCTTTTTACTTGGCTTGATGATCAGCTTGGACTCGTGAAACCGGCGGAGAGTGAATCCCAGGAAGTCGAAACCTTCGGAGAGATGCATAATGCGTGTCTTCTCCTCGTTAAAGGTCAGGCCCCTGGGGGCCAGCCACGCTGCAAGCCGCGCCTTGACCTGCTCCGCTTGCTGCCTGGAGTGACAGCAGGCGACCATATCGTCGGCGTATCGCACCAGCACCGGAGCTCCTCGCTTCGTATCTCCGGAGGTACGTCCGGATGCGAGATAGCGGACTCCGGCAGCTTCCTCTAGGCCGTGGAGCGCAACGTTCATCAACAGCGGGCTGATTACACCGCCTTGAGGTGACCCCTCTTCGGTTGGTGTGAGCAGGCTGCCCTCGACCACTCCCGCTTTCAGCCATCTCCGGACCATTTCCCTAGCCGGGAAGGACCCGATCGATTTGAGCAGTTGTTCGTGGTCGATTCTGTCGAATGCGGCGGACAAGTCGGCATCCAGAATCCACAGCCTCTTGGCTCGGGAGCCTTTCAGCGTGGAGTAGAGAGCGCCGATGGCATCCGCACAGCTGCGGCCTGGCCGGAACCCATAGGACTTCGGCTCGAAGCGCGCTTCCCACTCGGGTTCCAGTGCGTTACGGACGCGCGCCTGGTGGCATCGGTCCATAATCACGGGGATACCGAGCGGCCGTTGTTTTCCATCGGCCTTTGGAATGTGCACGCGTCGGACCGGCAGTGGATTCCAGGACGAGCGCGTACAGTGCACACGTAAAGCCACGTCCATCCTGGCCTCGGGTGACAAGGCGGTTTCCCCGTCTATCCCGGCCGTCCGACGTCCAGCGTTGCGCTGAGTCACCTGCCGCACGCTGATCAGCGTGTTCGACCATGATCTCAGTATCAGTTTCTGCAAGGACCGGACCAGGGCCCAGTCCTCTTCCCGCGTCGCCTTGAAGATCCTCTGCCTCAGCCTCACTACGTTGTCCTCGTGGTGACGCCATACGATCTCGTCCCATTCGGCAACGTCCTTGGGTCCGTTCACCGCGGTGTTCAACTTGCCCCTCGGTTCGGGAGGCCCCGGGCCTCGGTCGTCAAAGGCTCACCAGCCCACGTCAGCTCCCCTTTCGGGACCCGGTCGCCAGGACCGGCATCCGGCCGGTTCCCCGAGACAGCCGCCTGGAGAGGCAGCCACATGTCCCGAGTCCCGCTGCCTTTCGGCCGCCGGCATCTGCTTTTTGGGCTTCCTGTCCCGCCGAGGAGTTCTGCCCCTCTTGCGATCGGCCTACCGAGCCGAAAAGGCCCGGACCCCGACGGGGTTTCCACGTTCCGCGCACACGAGACACGGCCGGGGTGGGCGCCCCCTATACCCCGGGGCCAGCGGTGTTCCTACGACCGGTTGATCGTCCCCGGCCGCCGCTTGCCGCCTCTTCCAGCGGCCAGGCCCTTGCACCCTGGTCCTCGTCCCGTCACCCAAGGTTTGGGCTGACGAGGCATCATCGGGGGTTCACTTGCGTTCGCCCGTCCGGCCTTCCCCTCGCCCGGTTGCTCCCCCGGACGGAGCGGGGGCCCTTGAGCTTCTTCCCTGGGCTTCGCACCCTCACAAGCGGGACCTGTGAACGCACGCCAGGGCGGGGACTGATCTCGAACACTGATCAGGAACTACGCATCCGGTCTATAACCGGCCTCCGATCTGCGAGTTCACTCGGAATGCGCGACTTCGTGTCGCACCGATCAACGCCCACTGGGCGTCGGATAAGTCACTCGGGTAGGGCTTGCGCTCGGTCACCGGGCTATCCCAGCACACCCGGCCCCGCCGACCGGCCGTAACGCTACAAATCCGTTCGATCACACTGTGACATCACAGGCGCAGGCTCACAGAACGCACTCTAAGTGGGGGTTTAGGCATGGCTCGTTGGCATGTGCCCGCTTTGTGGTCGCAGGCTTTTGGACTCTTCGTCCTATAGGTATGGATTTGCTCATTCCTCATCGCCGATGAGGGCGTCTGTTTGATTATTA
>NZ_JAHFZZ010000006.1 GCF_018603905.1 Nonomuraea sp. NEAU-A123 | reverse complement strand
GAAGGGAAAGAAATCCCAACCAAAAAAGGAATCCGTCATCCACACCCGAAAGCATGAACATGACGGGGTTGTGCATCATGCACTGGCTTTTAACACACTGTTGAGTTCTCAAGAAACGGACGCGTACTCCCCAACCTGCGAGAGGCGCACATTTCGCTTTGCCCACTTTACCAGATTTGGACGATTCTTGTCAAATCGGCCGATCAGGTTCGTTCCGGGACAACCCTCTTAACTTACCCGAACTTCTCGTCCGTGTCCAATCGCATGCGGACACAGCCTAAAGATCGGGAGTGATCAGAGAGATTGTCAGGGCTGCTGCCCTGCGTTGAAGACTCTAGCAGCCCCAGCGCGGGGGAAGACCCAACTTCGGTAACGAATAGGTCTTCCCCCGGTGTGTCTCGCTCAAACACCCAAACCGGCGAGCTGGTTCTCAAGCCGCTCGATGTCGGCCGCCGACTGCTCCGCACGCCCTCTGACCTTGGCGACCACGTCCTCGGGCGCCTTGGCCATGAACTGCTCGTTGCCCAGCTTGGCCGTGGCCTGGGCCGCATCCTTGCGTGCGGCCGCCAGATCCTTCTCCAACCGCTTGCGCTCGGCCGCGACGTCGATGGCGCCCGCGGTGTCGATCTCCACGGTCACCCCGCCCACGGTGAAGCGGGCGGTGGCTGAAAAGGCGTCAGACGGCTCCGTCAGCCGCAGGAGCGAGCGAATAGCCCCTTCCTGCCCCGTAAGAGCCGTGCCGGCCAGTCCGAGCCGCGCGGCCACCTTCTGGCCGGGCTTCAGCCCCTGATCCGAACGGAACCGCCGAACCTCCGTCACCAGCTCCTGCAGAGCGACGATCTCCGCCTCAGCGACCGGATCGGTACGGCCGGAGTCGACCTGCGGCCACGGTGCCACGACGACCGACTCGCCACCCGTGACGGCCCGCCACAGCTCCTCGGTGACGAACGGCACCAGCGGGTGCATCAGCCGCAGCAGCGTGTCGAGCACATGGCCCAGCACGAGCCGCGTGTGCTCCAGCCCCTCGCCGAGCTGGATCTTGGCCAGCTCCAGATACCAGTCGCAGACCTCGTCCCACGCGAAGTGGTAGAGGAGATCCGACGCCTTGGCGAACTCGAACTCCTCGAAGGCCGCGTCGGCCGACGAGATCACGCTCTGCAGCCGCGACAGGATCCATCGGTCTGCCGCCGTCAGGTCGAGCCCGTCGAGGGAGCCGGTGGCCGCGCCGTTCATCAGCGCGAAGCGCGTGGCGTTCCAGATCTTGTTGCAGAAGTTGCGCGAGCCGGCCGCCCATTCCTCGCTCACCGCGACGTCGGCGCCCGGGTTGGCGCCGCGCAGCAGTGTGAAGCGGGTGGCGTCGGCGCCGAAGCGCTCGATCCAGTCGAGCGGGTCGACGACGTTGCCGAACGACTTGGACATCTTCTTGCCGTACTGGTCGCGGACCATGCCGTGCAGCGCCACCACACGGAAGGGCGGCTCGCCGTCCATGGCGTACAGGCCGAACATCATCATCCGCGCGACCCAGAAGAACAGGATGTCGTAGCCCGTGACCAGCACGGACGTCGGATAGAAGCGCTTGAGCTCCGGCGTCGCGTCGGGCCAGCCCAGCGTGGAGAACGGCCACAGGCCCGAGGAGAACCAGGTGTCGAGCACGTCGGAGTCCTGGACGTAGCCGGCGGGCGGGTCCTGGTCGGGGCCCACGCACACGACCTCGCCGGCCGGGCCGTACCAGACCGGGATGCGATGCCCCCACCAAAGCTGGCGCGAGATGCACCAGTCGTGCATGTCGTCGACCCAGTCGAAGTAGCGCTTGGCCAGCTCGGGCGGGTGGATGCGGGTGCGTCCGTCACGCACCGCGTCACCGGCGGCCTTGGCCAGCGGCGAGACGTTGACGAACCACTGCAGCGACAGCCTCGGCTCCACCACCGTCTTGCAGCGCGAGCAGTGGCCGACCGAGTGGACGTACGGGCGCTTCTCGGCGACGATCCTGCCCTCGGCGCGGAGCGCGGCGACCACCGCGGGTCGTGCCTCGAACCGGTCGAGTCCCTCGAACGGCCCGTGCGCGGTGATCACGCCACGCTCGTCCATGATGGTCAGCGACGGCAGCGAATGGCGCCGGCCGATCTCGAAGTCGTTGGGGTCGTGAGCCGGCGTCACCTTGACCGCGCCGGTGCCGAAGGCCGGGTCGACGTGCTCGTCGGCGACCACGGGAATCTGGCGGCCGGTGAGCGGCACCTCGACGAGCGTGCCGATCAGGTGGGCGTAGCGCTCGTCGGAGGGGTGCACGGCCACGGCGGTATCGCCGAGCATGGTCTCCGCGCGGGTGGTAGCCACCACGATCTCGTCGGAGTAGCAGATGGAGACGAGCTCGCCGTCGTCCTCGCTGTGCTCCACCTCGATGTCGGACAGCGCGGTGAGGCAGCGGGGGCACCAGTTGATGATGCGTTCGGCCCGGTAGATCAGCCCGTCGTCGAAGAGCCGCTTGAAGATCGTTTGGACGGCCCGCGAGAGCCCCGTGTCCATGGTGAAGCGCTCGCGCGACCAGTCGACGCCGTCGCCGAGCTTGCGCATCTGGCCGAGGATCCGGCCACCGGACTCCTCCTTCCACTGCCAGACGCGCTCCACGAACTCCTCACGCCCGAGGTCATGGCGCGACAGGCCCTGCTTGGCCAGCTCGCGCTCGACGACGTTCTGGGTGGCGATGCCCGCGTGGTCCATGCCGGGCAGCCACAGCGTCTCGCGCCCCTGCATGCGGGCCCGGCGGGTGAGCGCGTCCTGGATGGAGTGGTCGAGCGCGTGCCCGATGTGCAGGACGCCGGTCACGTTGGGCGGGGGGAGGACGATGCTGTACGGCACGCGCGGGCTGCCCGGGTCGGCGAGGAAGAAGCCTTCGGATACCCAGCGCTCGTAGCTCCGGGTCTCGACGTCGGCCGGGGTGTACTGGGTAGGCAGCTCTGGCGTTGTCACAGTGACCAATTCTAGGGAGGTGGTGGAAAGCGAAACGCCCCAGGGAGTTTGTCTCCGCGGGGCGCTTGCCGAAGGGGAAGGATCAGGCGGACTTTTCCCGCGGCGTGCGCTGCTGCTTGGCGGCGAGCTGGTCGCGGGGTACGAGCGTCGGGATGGCGTGTTCGAGCACCGACTCGCGGGTGATGACCACGCGTGCGACGTCCTGGCGCGACGGCACCTCGTACATCACCGACTGGAGCACCTCTTCGAGGATGGCGCGCAGACCGCGGGCGCCGGTGCCGCGCAGGATCGCCTGGTCGGCGATGGCCTCGAGCGCGCCGTCGGTGAACTCCAGCTCCACGCCGTCGAGCTCCAGCAGCTTGCGGTATTGCTTGACCAGCGCGTTGCGGGGCTCGGTGAGGATCTGGATGAGCGCCTCCCGGTCGAGGTTGTGCACCGAGGTGATGACCGGCAGACGACCGACGAATTCGGGGATCATGCCGAACTTCAGCAGGTCCTCGGGCATCACATCGCCGAAGATGTCGGCCATGTCGACCTCTTCCTTCGAGCGGATGATGGCGTTGAAGCCGATGCCCTTCTTGCCGATGCGCGACTCGATGATCTTTTCCAGACCGGCGAAGGCGCCGCCACAGATGAACAGCACGTTCGTCGTGTCGATCTGGATGAACTCCTGGTGGGGGTGCTTGCGCCCGCCCTGCGGCGGCACACTCGCGGTCGTGCCCTCCAGGATCTTGAGCAGCGCCTGCTGGACGCCCTCACCGGAGACGTCACGCGTGATCGACGGGTTTTCGCTCTTTCGAGCGATCTTGTCGACCTCGTCGATGTAGATGATGCCGGTCTCGGCCTTCTTGACGTCGTAGTCAGCGGCCTGGATGAGCTTGAGGAGGATGTTCTCGACGTCCTCGCCGACGTATCCGGCCTCGGTGAGCGCCGTGGCGTCCGCGATGGCGAAGGGCACGTTGAGCATCTTCGCCAGCGTCTGCGCGAGCAGTGTCTTGCCCGAGCCCGTGGGGCCCAGCAGCAGGATGTTGCTCTTGGACAGCTCCAGACCGTCGTCTCTACCTCGGTCGCCGGACTGCACCCGCTTGTAGTGGTTGTAGACCGCCACCGAGAGCGCCTTCTTCGCCTTGTCCTGACCGATGACATAGGCGTCGAGGAACTCGTAGATCTCCCTCGGCTTGGGCAGGTTGTCCCACTTGAGCTCAGAGGACTCGGAGAGCTCCTCCTCGATGATCTCGTTGCAGAGATCGATGCACTCATCGCAGATGTAGACGCCTGGACCGGCAATGAGCTTCTTGACTTGCTTCTGGCTCTTCCCGCAGAAAGAGCACTTCAGCAGGTCTCCCCCGTCGCCGATGCGTGCCACCCCAGATACTCCTTTGCGTGGGACCGCCCTGCTCCCGCGATCCGTATCTACCGGACCGGGTCCGAACCGCTCAGGTTTCGACGTTACCGTCTTCTGGGCCCTCAGTGAGCCCCCTGGCGGCGAGTCGCACCGGAACGTGCCCTATTGGGCAGCGCTCCGGTGCGTCACATCTCATCAGGAAGCGACGGCCTGAGCTCGTTTCTTCCTCGACGGGATGATGTCGTCGATCAGACCATACGCCTTTGCCTCGTCCGCGTTGAGAATTTTGTCGCGTTCGATGTCCTTTCGGACTTCCGCAGGGCGCTTTCCGGAGTGCTTCGCCACGATCTCCTCCAGGAGGGAGCGCATGCGAAGGATCTCGCGGGCCTGAATCTCGATGTCGCTTCCCTGGCCGCCACCCTCGGTGGAGGGCTGGTGGATGAGCACCCTGGCGTTGGGAAGCGCGAACCGCTTGCCCGGGGTGCCACCGGCCAGCAGCACGGCCGCGGCGGAGGCGGCCTGGCCCAGGCAGACGGTCTGGATCTCCGGCCGGACGAACTGCATCGTGTCGTAGATCGCCGTCATGGCGGTGAAGGAACCGCCCGGCGAGTTGATGTAGATGCTGATGTCACGGTCGGGGTCGAGCGACTCCA
Source organism: Nonomuraea sp. NEAU-A123 (assembly GCF_018603905.1). Classification (GTDB taxonomy): domain Bacteria; phylum Actinomycetota; class Actinomycetes; order Streptosporangiales; family Streptosporangiaceae; genus Nonomuraea. The sequence goes on along the minus strand of NZ_JAHFZZ010000006.1, from coordinate 655,568 downwards.
GCGTCAGCAGCTGGGCCATCACGTCGTTGGCCGACGCGTCGTCGATCTGCACTCCAAGGAAGATGATGCGGTCCTCGAAGAGCTTGTTGTACGGATTCATCTCCTTCACGCCATAGGACGTGCGTTCGACGAAGGAGGGGAGAACGTACCGGCTTTCGATGTTCAATTCAACTCCCCTAGGACACGGCGCCCTGCGAGGGCACCTGCCTCGCGCTGCGCACGACGTGGTCGATGAAGCCGTAGTCCTTGGCCTCTTCGGCCGTGAACCAACGGTCTCGATCGGAGTCGGCCTCGACCTGGTCGAGCGACTGACCCGTGTGATGCGCGATCCGCTCGGCCAGGGTCTTCTTCACGTAGAGCATCTGCTCCGCCTGGATGGCGATGTCGGCGGCGGTGCCACCGATGCCGCCGGACGGCTGGTGCATCATGATGCGCGCGTGTGGCAGCGCGTAGCGCTTGCCTCTCTCACCCGCCGACAGCAGGAACTGCCCCATGGAGGCGGCCAGCCCCATGGCGACCGTGGCCACGTCGTTGGGCACGTATTCCATCATGTCGTAGATGGCCATGCCGGCCGTCACCGACCCGCCAGGCGAGTTGATGTACAGCCAGATGTCACGGTCCGGATCGTCGGCCGCGAGGAGCAACAGCTCGGCACAGATCCGGTTAGCGATCTCGTCGTTCACCTCCTGCCCGAGCACGATGATGCGCTCACGCAGCAGGCGCTGGTAAAGCTGGTCCTCAAGCCGGAAGGACGAGCCGTTCTCACGGCCTCGCGACTCAGGCTGATAGAAGGTCGGCGGGCTGGTCACAGCGTCACCTTCCGATGCGTCGTAATCGATTGGCTTTGCCTGTGACCCTAACGCGCGGGGCACACAGGTCATGCCCCGTCTGCCTACTGTTCGCTGACGGCGCAGGTAAGGGCGTCCAGAGCAGTGCGAAGCCCCCGAACCATCCGGATCGGGGGCTTGGCGCCGTTTCTGGGGCTAGGCGTCGGCCTTCTCCTCAGCCGACTCGTCGGCGGGCTCCTCTTCGGCCTCCGCGCCGTTGAGCTCGGTGTAGATGGCCTTGAGGTCCACCTCGTTGCCCTCGGAGTCGACCACCTTGGCGGCGTCACCGACGACGGACTTGGCCTTGTCACGGACGATCTCGACCATGGCCAGCGTGAGCTGGTCGTTGTCGGCCAGGTGCTGGGCCAGCTGGTTGGGCTGGACGCCCATCTCCATGGCCCGGCGGACGACGAAGTTGGTCAGCTCCTGCTCGGAGACGCCCAGCTCCTCGCTCTTGACGATCTTGTCAAGGACGAACCCGACCTTGATGGCCTTGGCGGAGCTGCTGTCGAACTCGGCGAAGCGCTCCTCCTCGGTCGTCTGGTAGAGGCGGAAGAAGGCGTCGCGGCTCAGCCCGCTCTCGGCGATCTGGTGCTCGAGGTTGTGCTTGCGAGCGTCGACCTCGGCCTTGAGCGCGCTGTCGGGGATCGGCATCTCGATCTTGTCGAGCAGCGAGTCGAGGGCCTTCTCACGGGCCTGGACGACCTGGTCCACCAGCTTGTTGCGGCGGGCCTGCTCGCGGATGCTGTCCTTCAGCTCGCCGAGCGTGTCGAACTCGCTCGCCAACTGGGCGAACTCGTCGTCGAGCTCGGGCAGGACCTTCTCCTTGACCGTCTTGACGGAGATGATGACGTCGGCTTCCTCACCGGCGTTCTCACCGCCGACCAGCTCGGTCTTGAAGCTCTTCTCCTCGCCCGCGGACATGCCCACGAGCGCGTCGTCGAGGCCCTGCAGCACGGAGCCGGCACCGACCTCGTAGGAGACCTCGTTGGCCTGCTGCTCCTCGATGTTGGCGCCGTCGATCTCGGCGCGCAGGTCCATCACGACGAAGTCGCCGGCGGCCGCGGCGCGCTCGACACCGGTCAGCGTGGCGAAGCGCTGGCGCAGCGCGTCGAGCTGGCTGTCGATGTCCTCGTCGGCGACCTCGGCGGAGTCGACGGTGACCTCGGCGCCCGCGTAGTCGGGGACGTCGAAGTTGGGCCGGACGTCCACCTCGGCGGTGAACTCGACCTGCTCGCCGTCCTCGATCTTGGTGATTTCGATGTCGGGCTGGCTGACCGGGAAGACGTCGACCTCGTCGACGGCCTGGCCGTACAGCTTGGGCACCGCGTCGTTAAGGGTCTCCTCCAGCACCACCGCGCGGCCGAAGCGCTGCTCGATGATGCGGGCCGGAACCTTGCCAGGGCGGAACCCGGGGACGCGCACCTGCTGCGCGACCTTCTTGTACGCCGCATCCAGGCTCGGGCGCAGCTCTTCGAACGGCACCTCGACAGTGAGCTTCACCCTGGTCGGGCTGAGCTCCTCGACAGCGGTCTTCACGGGGTGGTCTCCTTGATCAAGCTTCGAGTGATCGCGGGCGCGTCCATTTTTGGTACGGCTCACGCGCCGCGCCCACATGAGCGGCGCTGGGCATGCTCCGCCTTGGCGGGATCCAAGCGCCGTTCGCCAGTCTAGGGTAGATGCGTACCCAACGACGACGGGACGACCCGTCAGAACTCCTCGGCGATCACCCGCAAGAGCTCGACGGTCTCATCGGGCGTGGTGCTGACGGCGCAGAGTCGCTCCATCACCTCGGTGTAGCGGTCGACGTCCTCGCGTTTGTCCAGGTAGAGAGCGCTGGCGAGCTGCTCGACGTACACCACGTCCGGCAGGTCGTGATCGGGGAAGCGCAGGACGGTGAACGCGCCGCCCTCGGCACTGTGGCCGCCGAAACTGAACGGCATGACCTGGATGGTGATGTTGGGCTGGCGCATCAGGTCGATGAGGTGTTCGAGCTGAGCCCGCATCACCTCGGCGCCGCCGATGGGGCGGCGCAGCGCGGCCTCGTCGATGACCGCCCAGAAGACCGGGCCGTCGGGCCTGTCGAACATGCGCTGGCGTTCGAGCCGGAGATCCACCCGGCGGGCGATCTCCTCCGCGCTGATGCCGGCCGAGCCCGCGGTGACCACCGCCCGGGCGTATTCCTTGGTCTGTAACAAGCCGGGGACGAACTGAACCTCGTAGGTCCTGATCCTGGCCGCGGCCTCCTCGAGGCCGACGTACGCCTGGAACCACGTGGGCAGGATGTCGTTGAACCGGTGCCACCAACCGGGCTCGTTCGCCGTGGCCACCAGATCGAGTACGGCTGCGCGTGCCTGGTTGTCCACAACTCCGTAAAGAGTCAGCAAATCGGCCACGTCGCGCTCCTTGAAGCCGACGCGACCCAGCTCCATGCGGCTGATCTTGGATTCGGACCCCCTGATGAGGTGGCCCGCCTCCTCGCGAGTAACGCCTTTCCCCTCCCTGAGCCTGCGCAGCTGGGAGCCCAGGAGGATGCGCAGCGCCGTAGGGCCGGAACCCGGCTGGTTCTGCGTCACTCTGCCTCCTATCAAGGTCCGCACACACAGTGACACCACATTGCCGCGTATGACAAGGTCTCAACCTGGTGTCCGATTTGGATACCCCTACCGGTAACCGCCCATGCGGCTGCACATTGCACATGCACGTGCATTTGGGTCTTGCAGCGACCGGGAGTCGTGTCCCATGATGGCCTAGTGCATATTGGGCCAAACATGCACGAACCCAATAGCAATCGGGAGGTATCGGCGGGATGGTGGAGGACCCATTGGCCACTGCCGACTGCCTGCAGATCACCCGTGAAGTGGGGTTCGACAGCCTGTTGAGCGCCGGGAAGCCGTACACGACCTCGTGTCCGCTGCCCTTCCAGGCCGACTCGGTGAAGACAGCCAGGGACGTGACACGCTCCACGTTACGCGGGTGGGGTCTGCCGGAGCTGGGCGATGACGCCGCGCTGGTCGTGTCGGAACTGGTCACGAACGCGGTCAGATACGCGATGTACGCCAGAGGCCGGCGGGAGATCCAACTGTTGCTGATGCGGGTCGTCCCCCACGTGCTGCTGGCCGTGGCCGACCCGAGCGACGAGATCCCCACCCCCAAGGAGCCCGACTTCATCTCCGAGAATGGTCGTGGCCTTTACATCGTCGAAACCTACAGCCAATGCTGGGGCTGGGACCCGCTGGCTCGGGGTGGCAAAGCCGTGTGGGCCCTCTTCCGTACCGAGGCCTGATTTATTACCCTTTCTTGAAGTGAAGGGGAGTACCTCCGAACACGCCTGATCGTCATGACGGCCCTCTCGGCCCGGTCAGGCGGGCCCTGTGTGGCGAGGGAGACCTTCCGGCCCGTCGTCGTCGGCTGGAGGTTCCGAAGGTGCGCATGCTCATCCCTATGGCCCTGCTGGTGGCCATCTACTCGGCTGTTCTGGCCGGTCTCGTGCTGATGGCGGTTCCCGTCCTGTACGTCGCCCTCGGAGCCGTCCTCGTCCTGCTCGTGCAGTGGTGGTCCACTGAGGCCATGGCGCGGCGGATGACCAGGGCCCGGTACGTCACGGCCGAGCAGGAGCCGGAGCTGCACGCCGTACTCGATCGGCTCTGCGCCTTGAGCGATGTGGCCAAGCCGCGGCTGGCGATCAGCCCGTCGCCGGCCCCGAACGCCTACACGGTCGGCCGGTCACGGCGCAGCTCGACGATCATCGTCACCGAGGGGCTGCGCGCCCGCCTGGAGCCCGGTGAGCTGACCGCGGTGCTCGCGCACGAGATCGCGCACATCAGGCACCAGGACGTGGCGGTGATGACGCTGGCGAGCTCGTTCGCGATCGCGCTGGCGGCCTTCGCCAAGGGCACCGGGCGGGTCGCGGTGCAGGCTCCGGGGTTGTTCTTCGAGGAATTCCCCTTCGGGCTGTTCATCGGGCTGGCGATGCTGGTGGGCGGTGCCGCCGCGGGGCTGGCCAGCTTCCTCGCGCACCTGCCGCTGCGCTGGCTCAGCCGCTCCAGGGAACTGGCCGCCGACCGCGCCGCCGCCGACCTGCTCGGCCAGCCGGGCCTGCTCGCCTCGGCGCTGCTCAAGGTGCACGAGGAGGACGGCATCCCCCTGACGGACCTGCGGCGCGGGGTGCCGGCGTTGGGGTTGGTGGCCGGCCGTACGAAGAAGGGCCGCCTGATGGCCACCCACCCGCACGTGCACGTGCGGGTGCGGCGGCTCATGGGCTAGCCCCTTACGACGTCGTCGGCGTCGTCGGCGAGTCGAGCCAGTCGTCGATCAGGGCGGTGAAATCCTGCCCTGTCCGATCGTTCAGCCACGACACGAACGACGCCCGGTCCTGCGTGGTCCCCTTGTGCTCCTGCACCCACGCTCGCAGCGTCGCGAAGAACCGCTTGTCCCCGAGCTGCTTGCGGATCTCGTGCAGCATCAGCGCGGGAGCGTAATACACGTTGCTCGCCCCGAACATGTCCGACTTGTAGTGCCCGGGCGGCCCCGCCTGCCTGCGCAACCCCCCGTCGAGTTCCCGAGCGTCGCTGAGATAGCTCGCCAGCTTCTTGGACCCGTGGTCGGAGGCCCACTGCCACTCGAAGTACATCGCGAAGCCCTCGTTCAGCCACACGTCCCGCCAGGTCCGGGGCGTGACCGCGTCACCGAACCACTGGTGCGCCATCTCGTGGGCCACCACGTTGGGCGTGAGGAACTCGGGGGCCAGCGTCACCATCTGCTGGGTCTCCATCCCCGAGTCGCTGGTGACGACCACACCCGCGCTGGAGAAGGGGTACGGTCCCAGCCGCTTCTCCAGCCAGCGCAGGATCGCCGGCGTCTGCCGTACGACGGGAAGGTATTTCGACTGGTCGCCCTTGCGGAGCCAGTACGTGATCGGGATCCCGCGCGGCCCCTTGTCGGTGAAGCGATCGTAGTGATCGATGGTGAGCAGCGTGACGTAGCTGGCCACCGACTCGGTCGAACGCCAGCGGTAGGTGTTCCCCTTACGGCCCTGGTACCGCCCGTGCGCCACGGCCGCCCACCCGCGCGGCACCGTGACCGCCACGTCGTAACGCGCCTCGTCGGACGGATGGTCGTTCACGGGGAACCAGGTGAAGGCCCCGTACGGCTCCTGCAACGCCCACGCCGACCCATCACCCGCCGAGCGGAACCCGAGCGTGCTCGTGTCGGAGCGGTACTGCCCCGTGCGGACGGGCTCGGGAGTCCCGTGATAGCGGACGGCCACCTCGACCCGCTTGTCCGCCGCCACCGGGGAGCGCAGCGGGATCACCAGGTCGTCACCCGGATGCCGGGCCTTGACCCGCTTCCCCGCGACTGTCACCTCGTCCACCCGCAACGCGTGGCCGAAGTCGAGCGCGATCTTGTCGATGTCCTTGACGGCTCTGACGGTGAGCCGGGCCTTACCGGTGAGCAGCCGCTTGGACGGCTTCCAGTCCAGTTCCAGCCCGTAGTGGAGGACGTCGATCGCGGGATTGCCGTAGGCGGGGTAGACGGGGTCCGCCACCGGCTCCGAGCGACCCTTCTCGGGCGCGCCGGGCGCGGCGACCGCCGCGACGAGTAAGAGGGAAATGATCGAATTCACCGCGCCAAGGTAGTACGCCGTGGTTTGTCGCGATACCGCGCAACAACACGCGGAGGGTCAGCTGCTACTCGGGAACGGCTGTCGTCCTAGTGGTCCCACACGTAACGGAATTTGGTAGATCTTTCTACATAGTTCATGTTGTATAGCATTTCGGACAGAGCATCTGACCTGGCCTTTTACTCTTAGAGGATCTCTTAGTCATCTCTTGAATGGCACTTGACCTGCGGAAATGGCAAGGTACCCTCGCCGTACCACAGGCTTCCGGTTTAGCCATATCAGTCCTTAATCACCACTTCTGTCGGGATCTGTATGGGTAAATCCGGCCTAGTCCGGGAGATCAACATTTCCATGACACCAGAGATTCAGAAGTTCATCGACGCGGCCTACAACGTGGCCCCGTGGTACCAGACCACCGAGGCACAGCCCGGCCCCCACCGGCCCCAAGACCAACCCGCCGACCGAACCTCCGAGGCACGATCCGGCACCCACGTACCCCAGGAACGACCGACCGACGACCAATCCGGTCACCGGACGCCCGACGAGCAGTCCAGCAGCGACGAGGGCCAGCAGCAGTGGCCCGACCACCACACTGACCCAACCGCTCCCCAAACAATCTCCGACGCACCATCAGCCACACCCACCTCGGCATCCGACACACCTTCGACCACAGCTACTCCCCGGCCCACTTCAGACACACCGACTGCCACTCCCACCTTCGATACGCCTTCCCCCACTACGTCGGATTCGTCATCAACCACCCCCACCCCCACAACATCCGACTCGCCCTCACCCACAGACACCCCCACGACACCGGGCTCGCCCTCACCCACGGATACCGCCACGACGTCGGACTCGCCGTCAGCCGCGGCCACCTCCGAAGCCGAGCCGACCGCCACCGCAACTGAAGCGACGCCCACCACTTCGTCCTCGCCCACGTCAACCGAGACCCCCACAACCAAACTCGCCACTGCGGAGGACACTGCTGCCACGCCGACGGCGTCCAGCACCACTCCAGGTGCTCTACCCACACACCTCAACGCCGCGATCACCAGCCCTTTGTCGAGCTTGTCCACGCCAACGGTGATCACCTCGGCCGTGGTGGTCGTAGCGGCCCTCCTGGCCGTACTCACGATGCTGGTGGCCAAGGCCCGCCGCGGGACCCGCTTGGCCACCGCCGGATACGTGGAACCCATCCCAACCCTCTCCCCCCACCCCAGCACTCCCGAGCCCGACGAAGGCGACCAGTGGAGGCTGCAACTCCTGGAAGCCATCGAGGCCGCCGCCGCCCTCGACGAACAGAAAAGCGCCCTACTCGGCGCGCTCAACGGACAGGGGAACCCGCGGCCCGAGCCCAGTTCGCCCGTACCCTTCTCCGACACGGACCCTCAGGAGACCGCCGCCTGGACTCCGCCATTCGAGTCCTTCAGTCCCCCCAGCCCCCTGGACTCGCCCGACCACGTCATCAATCCCCCGAAGACCTCTCCATTCAACCCCTTCGCCCCGGCCGAGAGCGACCCCGACTCGGAGTACCGCGGACGCAGGCGGCGCAGCGAACACCCCGCCACCGACGAGGGTGCCGCCGACGACACCCCACCAGGAGAAACCGGCCACTCCACCCCGTAGCCGGCGGCGAACACGGCCAGCCGGGACACCGCGTCCCGGCTGCGGGTCCAGGACGGTGCGATCAGCCTTTCCACGCCCAGCGCGATGCATCCATCGTGCGACTCATAGCGCGAGGAAGCGCAGTGAGCGCGCCGTTCTGGTGGTGGGCAGACCGGCCGGGCACATCGTGCGGGGATATTCATCGCCGAGCCGCAGCCCGAATCTTCGATGGAAGCTTCCGGGAGACAGCCAGCACGCTCCTATCCGTGAGCCGTCTCCGGACTGGAGGGGCGTTCTTGCAGGTCAACCATCCGACGGGGACACTCGCCGCCTCTCGTCCCCTGAACCGTCGCACGGTCTGTGTGAGCGATCGCACCCGGCCCTGTGGGCACAGTTGCCCCGACGCCCGGACGTCCGATAGGTGAAGGCTCTCCCACAACGCGCGGGCATGAGGACCTTGCGCAGCTGGACGATGCTGATCGCGTGCGTGCTCGCGCTGGCATCCTGCGCCGCCGAACCTTCGCCGGTGTCCGTCCCGCCGTCTTCAGCAGGCTCGCCGAAGACCGCCGCGTCGAGCGCAGTACCGCAGTCGTCCCCGGCGGCCTCCGCGGTTCCGGCACCTGGTCTGGGCGGTCGGTCAGTACGCGGAAGCGGAAGACGAAGATCCCTCGGAAGTTCTGCTGCGCGTGGACGGCTTGTGATGGCGGTCCGAGCAGGGAATAGAGGGTCGCAGCCGCGGCGCGCTCAGCTCGAACTTCAGAGCAGTGGACGCCGACGGGTCCGGCACCGCCTGGATCGTCGGCAGCGTCCACTCCATGGGGGAGGACAGCGCGGATACCGAACAGTTCCCCTTGGCCTTGCGCTGGGACGGCCGGGACTGGGAGATACACACGCCCTTCGAAGACTCGTGGGCCTGTACACGTCCTTCAAAGACCGCAAGGACCGTTGGCTGACCAACCGGCTGACCGACGCGCTGTGGACGGCCGGCGAACGGCGCTGATCGGGCTACGCGGCTCGGAGAACGCCGGTGGGCATGTCGTCCAGCGGCCGATGCACGGACTCGCACCCGGCGAGCTGGCACAGTGCGCCCCCCCCCGATGGCGCGCCGACGCGGATGAAGCTCCCCTCGGTGGAAGGTGAGTTCGCAGAGCGTCACCGCCTTCGCCGCTGACGACGTGTGGATGGCCGGTGTCGACCACGGCGACGACGAACAGCCCACGCAGGTCACGTTGCTGGACTACAACGGACGACGATGGACCCGCGACCACCGCGACGTCGGCGGCGAGATCCGCGGTGACGGCTTCACGATCACTCGTGTCCCCACCACCTCCCGTCTCCTGCCGGCCGGGAAGGCGTACTGCGGCGACGACACGAAACCCGTCCTCCACGTCCGCCGTTAGAAGGGGATGAGACGCCATGTAGCAACGGCCCGTCGGAGATCTGAGGCAGACGCCGTACTCAAGGCTGCGGACGGTACAAGGCTGTACGCCAACGTGGTGGTGTCCCTGCTCACTGGTTCGCGTACGAAGAAACTCAGGGCCCTGACGTGGGATCACGTCGATCTGGAAGGAGATACGGGGGCGGTCTCTCTCGTGCCTCCGCATGTGACGGTGCGGCGGTCGGTACGTGCGGACGGGGACACGAAGACGCGCAAGTCCCGGCGCATGCTGGCCCTGCCTCGCCGATGCGTTGAGAAACTCGGGCCGCGTCGTGAGGACCAGCGCCGCGAGCAGGGCAACTCCTGGACCACCGGCGGATCGGTGTTCGCCTGGTCATCCGGTACGGAGCCGCGAGCTGCACCATAGCTTCGTCTCGCCACTCTCGGACAACGGCATCCCGCTGAGGAGATCTCCCGGCTCGTTGGCCACAGCAGCACGGCCGTGACCGAGGCCGTATAGCGCAAGCAGATCAGCCCGTTCTCCAGGCCGGTGACGTGGCCATGGACCGCATCTTCGAGGGCGGCGCGGAGCCGTAGTCATTCAGAAGGCCACTCCCGATCACGGGAGTGGCCTTCTGGCTGGTCGGGGCGACAGGATTTGAACCTGCGACTTCTTGCTCCCAAAGCAAGCGCGCTGCCAAGCTGCGCCACGCCCCGTCTCGCCGGGTACGCACGCGCTCCGTGACTCCGGTACGCTTACGCCCTGACGACCGGATGAAGTCTAGACCAGACTTCGACTGGTTCGCGCGGACGTAGCTCAATGGTAGAGCCCTAGTCTTCCAAACTAGCTACGCGGGTTCGATTCCCGTCGTCCGCTCTCACGATGAAAGGCCAGGTCATCCGTATGGGATGGCTTGGCCTTCGCGATCTTCGCCACATCTTTCCGATCTTCCGTGCCCGATGCCTTTTCCGAGGTGCCCCCACGCTGGTGGTGGACGTTCTGGGCATGGCCCTGAGACGGCATGAGCGGGCAGGCAGGATGACGCTCGCGCTAGAGGTGGTCCGCGGTCGGCTCGTGCTCAGCGGAAGCTCGGCGCTGCTGAAACCGGCCTTCTTCATCGGAAATCGGCTTGGTTCACGCGTAGAGGAACCAGTAGCCGTTCTCGTAGGAGCACCGGAAGGAAGTCCACCAGCCCCACTGGATGCCCAGGTTCCCGCCGTTGTAGCAGTCGGACTGCAGGTAGTAGGCGTACCGGATGCTTTCGGCCTGCGCGGGTCCGGTGGTCATGGACAGCAACACGCCGGTGGCCAGAGCGGCGGAGACGAGCAGGGCCCGTACCTTGCGCATCCGATTCCTCCAAGGGGCATCGTACGAGGGACGCGGTCGCGGAGAACCCGTGGACCGCCGACTGGCTCGCGGCTTGGTGAGCGGTACTCGCACTATCGCATCGGCGACCGGCGCGGGACAGGTCCGCAGTCCCTCTGCTGAGTCGTTGCGGGCATGACCACGGTCTATGGGGAGGGCGGCGTGTGGAGAGCGTGAAAGGTTCATTCCGCCCTGGATCGTGAGGCGATCGCAGCCCACCGTGCCCACTGCTGAGGCTTGGTGCGCCTGGGGAAGCGAGGCTGGTACGCGGGGGCGAGGCGCCGGAGATGGCCTGGTATCTGTGGTTTGCTCGAAGCTCGCGAACTCGAAGCTCGCGAATACGCCGAGTCCCTGGGAGCCAACGCGTGAGCCGATCCGGCGAAGTCCTCTACGTCATCGTGTGCGCGGCCGGACCGGCCAAGGACGTCAGCCGCCTGGTGAGCATGGCTCAGGCGGAGGGCTGGATCGTGCAGATCATCGCCACGCCCGCCGCGCTCGCCTTCATCGAAGGTGCGGCGTTGGAGCGGCAGACCGGTCGTCCCGTCCTCAGCCAGTACCGCAGGCCGGACGAGCCGAAGGCGCCACGAGCGGACGCGATCATCGTCGCGCCGGCGACCTACAACACGGTCAACAAGTTCGCCCAGGGCATTGCCGACACCTATGCGCTCGGGCTCCTCTCCGAGGCCCCGGGGCTTGGGATTCCGGTCGTCGTCATGCCCTTCGTCAACAGTGCGCTTGCGGCACGCGCGCCCTTCGTACGTAGTGTCGAAGGCCTGCGCGCCGAAGGGGTTCGTGTGGTGTTCGGGGCCGGCCAGTTCGAGCCCGACGCCTCGGGCTCCGGAGACGACCTCATCGACGCCTACCCCTGGAAACTCGCGCTCGCCCACCTTGGCGAATCGGGCTCTTAGGAGTCGTCGCGGTCGGTTTCGCCTGTTTTCGCGCCTCGTGAGCCAAGCTCGGTTACGCTCATGATCTCGGAAAACGGGGCGTGCCCGATAGGGAGGCCGTATGGCGGACAAAGGGATCACGACGATTGGCCGGTGCTACGGCTGCAAACGCACTTTCGGCTTCGACCCGGAACGCGTCACCATGTTCCTGGTCGACCCCGATACCGCACTTCCCCCGAACATGACCCCGCAGGGCACAACGCGCGAACCCACGCCGGAAGCGCTGGCCCGGTCGAGGCACGTACCCATCTGCCCCGACTGCGTGCGCAGGGCCGAGCAGCGGGCCAGGCAGGACGACGACTCCACGTGGCCGCGCGGCACCGCCTGATCGACCGCGCTCAGCCGCGGTGTGACCGCGTAGGCTCGGATCGATGCGTGCGCGAGCGATCTCCCGAGAGGCCCTGGTCGAGGAGTTGGCCGAGCGGATCGCGGGTCTGCCTCGCGGGTCTTACGCGCGGGTCGCCGTCGACGGAGCGCCGCCCGCCCACCCCGAACGGCTGGCGGACGAGCTGGTCGCGCCGCTCAGGATGCGGGGCAGGGCCGTGTTGCGGGTGTCGGCCGCCGATTTCCTGCGGCCCGCGTCCCTCAGGCTCGAGTACGGCCGTACGAACCCCGACGCCTTCTACGACGACTGGCTCGACACGGGAGCGCTGACCCGGGAGGTGCTCGGGCCGCTGGGGCCTCGGGGCTCCGGCAAGGTGCTGCCAGCGCTCTGGGACAGCCGGGCCGACCGCGCGTACCGCCTGCCGTACCAGACGCTGCCTGAAGGGGCTGTGCTGCTGCTGGACGGGACGCTGCTGCTGGGGCGGGGGCTGCCGTTCGAGGTGAGCGTGCATCTGTGGCTGTCCGAGGGGGCGCTGGGGCGGATGACCGGGGCGGACGAGCGGTGGCGGCTGCCTGCCTACGCGCGCTACGAGCGGGAGGCCGATCCGCTGCGGGGCGCCGACGTGGCGGTGCGCGCTGATCATCCCGCGCGTATGGCGGTGCTGATTGAGGGAGCGCGGTAACCGGCGCACACTGAGTCGGTGACTCCCAGCAACTGGTATAACATCGTTCCCGATCTGCCCGCGCCGCCGCCTGCGCCGCTGCATCCGGGCACGCGGCAGCCGGTGGGACCCGACGATCTGGCGCCGCTGTTCCCGTTGGAGCTGATCGGCCAGGAGGTGAGCACGGAGCGGTATGTCGCCATCCCGCAGGAGGTGCTCGACGTCTACCGGCTCTGGCGGCCGACCCCGCTGCTCCGGGCGCGCCGGCTGGAGAAGGCGCTCGGCACGCCTGCCCGGATCTACTACAAGTACGAGGGCGTCTCCCCCGCCGGGTCGCACAAGCCGAACACCGCCGTCCCGCAGGCGTTCTACAACGCCCGCGAAGGCGTACGGCTACTCACCACGGAGACCGGCGCGGGGCAGTGGGGCTCGGCGCTGGCCTTCGCCTGCGCGCAGTTCGATCTGGAGTGCCAGATCTGGATGGTCCGCGCTTCCTATGATCAGAAGCCCTACCGGCGCTCGCTCATGCAGGTGTACGGCGCGACGGTGCACGCCAGCCCCTCGACCGTGACCGGGTCGGGCAGCAAGGTGCTGGCGGACGACCCCGACTCGCCCGGCAGCCTCGGCATCGCGATCAGTGAGGCGGTCGAGGTGGCGGGCGCGAATCCCGACGCTCGCTACGCGCTCGGCTCAGTGTTGAATCACGTGCTCATGCACCAGACCGTGATCGGTGAGGAGGCGCTGGCCCAGTTGGAGGAGATGCCCGATCTGATCATCGGCTGCACCGGAGGCGGTTCGAACTTCGCCGGGCTCACCTTCCCGTTCCTGCGCGAGAAACTGGCCGGGAACCTCGACGTGACGCTGCGCGCCGTCGAGCCCGACGCCTGCCCGTCGTTCACGCGGGGCGTCTACGCCTACGACTTCGGCGACACGGCGGGCTTCACGCCGCTGCTCAAGATGCACACGCTGGGCCACGGGTTCGTGCCCGATCCGATCCACGCGGGCGGGCTGCGCTATCACGGCATGTCGCCGTTGCTGTCGCACATGTACGAACTCGGCCTGTTCGAGGCGGTGACCAGATCGCAGACCGAGTGCTTCGAGGCAGGTGTGCGCTTCGCGCGTACCGAGGGCATCGTTCCGGCACCCGAGCCGACGCACGCGCTGGCCGAGACCATCGCCGAGGCGCTGCGGTGCAGGGAGAGCGGCGAGGAGAAGGTGATCCTGACCGCGCTGTGCGGGCACGGCCACTTCGACCTGGCCGCCTATGACCGTTACCTGTCCGGGGACATGGAGAACTACGCCCTCCCGCAGGAGCGCATCGATGAGGCCCTGCACGACCTGCCCGGCTAGGCCGCTTCACCGGCCGGGGTGAAGGAGCTCACCGCGGCCGGTCCGCCGTCAGTTCGCGTTGGGGCGCTTGCCGTGGTTGGCCTTCTTCTTCTTGCGTGCCTTGGTCTTGCGGGAGCGCTTGGCCATGGATGCCTCCAATGATCGGTCCGCGTTCTCAACGTCTCGCGCCAGGGTCTTACCGCACAACCCATGCGACCTAACATTCCCCAACATATCCGTGTCATAATTTGGTGGAATCTGTTGGAAGGAGCGGGGGCGTGCTCGCACAGCAGCGCCAGCAGGCGATCCTCGAACGCGTGCGCAGCAGCGGCGGGGTTCGGGTGGCCGACCTCGTTCGCGAGCTCGGCGTCTCTGACATGACGGTCCGCCGCGACCTCGAGGTGCTCGCCGAGCGCGGGCTGCTGGAGAAGGTGCACGGCGGCGCGACCGCGCTGGGTCCCGGCTCGACCGAGGAGCCGGGCTTCACCGCCAAGTCCGCCCGCCAGCAGCAGGAGAAGGAGGCCATCGCGCGCCGCGCCGCCCAGTTGGTACGGCCCGGCACCGCGGTGGCGCTCTCGGCCGGGACCACGACCTGGGCCCTGGCCCACCACCTCATCTCGGTGCCCGAGCTCACGGTCATCACCAATTCGATCCCCGTGGCCGACGTCTTCCACCGCAACCCGCGCGCCGACCGCACGGTCGTGCTGACCGGCGGCGTACGCACACCGTCCGACGCCCTCGTCGGCCCGGTCGCGGTGGCCGCGATCCGCCGGCTGCACGTGGACACGTTGTTCCTCGGGGTGCACGGGATGAGCGTGCGGGCCGGGTTCACCACGCCCAACCTGCTGGAGTCGGAGACCGACAGGGAGCTGGTGACCGCGGCGCACCGGCTGGTCATCCCCGCCGACCACACCAAGTGGAACACGGTCGGCATCAGCACGATCGCCGAACTGACCGAGGCCGACGTGGTCATCAGCGACTCGGGGCTGCCCGAGGAAGCACGCATGGAGCTGGGCGAACGCGCCGGCGAACTGATCATCGCGGAGGACTCGCAGTGAAACGCACCATCACCCACCTGGCCGACGGCCGAGAGCTGATCTACTTCGACCGGCGCGACGACGCCGACCGGAGCGCGATCGACCGGCGGGCGCTCGACCCCAGGCCGGTGGCGTCGGAGCTGCGCTACGATCCGCTCACCGAGGAGTGGATCGCGATGGCGGGGCACCGCCAGACGCGCACGTTCCTGCCGCCGGCCGACGAATGCCCGCTGTGCCCGTCGTCCGAGACACGGTCTTCGGAGATCCCGGCCCACGACTATGACGTGGTGGTCTTCGAGAACCGCTTCCCCTCTTTTTCCGGAAATTTCGGGACTTATGAGGATGCAGGGGGGCTCAGTGAGGTCCGGCCGGGGGTGGGGAGGTGTGAGGTGGTGTGCTTCACCTCCGAGCACTCGTCGTCGTTCTCGCGGCTCTCCGACGAGCAGGTGGGCCTGGTCATGGAGGCGTGGGCCGACCGTACGGCCGAACTGTCGGCGATCGAGGGCGTGGAGCAGGTGTTCTGCTTCGAGAACCGGGGCGAGGAGATCGGCATCACGCTGCCGCACCCGCACGGGCAGATCTACGCCTACCCGTACGTGACCCCGCGGACCAAGCTCCAGCTCGGCGCGGCCTCACGGCACCGGGGCGGCAACCTCTTCGCCGACGTGCTGGCGGCCGAGCGGGCCGCCGGGGTGCGCGTGGTGGCGGCCAACGAGCTGTGGACGGCGTTCGTGCCCGCCGCCGCCCGCTGGCCGTTCGAGGTGCACGTGTATCCGCACAGGCAGACGCCGGACCTGGCCGCGCTGACGGAGGAGGAACGCGCCGCCTTCGCGCCGCTCTACACCTCCGTGCTGCGGGCGCTCGACGGGCTGTTCGGTGTCGCCATGCCGTACATCTCGGCCTGGCACCAGGCGCCGGTGCGGCAGGACCGTGACCTGGCCTATCTGCACCTGGAGCTGTTCAGCATCAGGCGGGCGCCCGGGAAACTCAAGTATCTGGCGGGTTCGGAGTCGGCCATGGGCGCGTTCGTCAACGACGTCCTGCCAGAGGAAGCCGCACGCATGCTTCGATCACAGGTAGATCTCTAATTGATTTCCGCTTGAAGTCGCCATGACCTTGGGTTTACCACTAATATCCCCTGAAGCACCGACCGAAACTGTCGTTGCTGGCCTAATCCCGGGTGCGTGGCCCGGGAACCGGGGACCCATCGCATTTGGGGTGAATCCACTTAGGTGGTAAGGCGGCATCTCCCTGCCCGAACCCGTCAGCTAACCCGGTCGGCATAGGGAGAGGAACTCCTCACGTGGCGACTGCGTCCCCCACGAGTCTTGCCATCGGTCTCATCACCGCCGCCTCTGTGACCTTCGGAGCCTTCACGGCCGCACCGGCTCTGGCCGCGCCGACTTCGGCCGCCGCGCCCAAACCCAGCGAAGCCCAGCTCCGCGCGGAGCTGAAGGAGCTCGACCAGAAGGTCGACAAACTCATCGAGACCTACAACCTCAAACGCGTCGAACTCGCCAAGGCGAAAGACGACTCGGAGACGGCCAAGGAGCGGCTCGCGGCGGCGGATGCCAGCCTCGTCACCGCCCAGAAGCGCGTCGCCGAGCTCGCACGGCTGCAGTACCAGAACGGCACCGGCTCGCTGCCCAGCCTCGCACTGCCGGCCGACAGCTCCAGCGCGGCGGTGCTGGCGCAGCTCACGGCCGAGCAGCAGGCGATCGTGCAGAGCGTGGCCACCGCGAGGAACGAGAAGAAGACGGCCGCGGACCAGGCGACCGCCCTGGAGTCGAAGATCCGCGATGACGCGGCCAACGTGGCCAAGCAGCGGGACGACGCGCAGGACGTCATCAAGGACATCCAGAAGAAGCTGAAGGGCCTCATCCCGTTCGGCCCCGGCCGCCGCTCCGACGGTAGCTGGGCGCCCGAACTGCCGTCGGGCACCGACAACATCACCGCCCGCATGCGGGTGATCCGCGGGCTGATCCAGAAGGACTTCTCCCTGCCGTTCGAGGTCGGCTGCTTCCGCTCGGGCGGCGGCGGCGAGCACCCGCTGGGGCGCGCGTGCGACTTCATGATGAGCACCGGCGGCACCATGCCCAGCGGGGCCCACCAAGCACTTGGCGACCGCATCGCGGCCTGGGCGATCGAGAACAAGGACAAGCTCGGGGTCAAGTACGTGATCTGGAAGCAACGGATCAACCAGGGCTCGGGCTGGAGCCCGATGTCCGACCGCGGCAGCATCACCGAGAACCACTTCGACCATGTGCACATCTCGATGTTCTGACAAGGTGACCATTAGCCTGGGCGGCCGAGAAAGGTTGGATCGCCTCGTGTTCGATGACATCGTCGCTCGTTATCACAACATGCTGGACTACCTCGGGCTCGACACCTTCGCGTACACGGTGACGGTCCCCGACGCCGGGGTTCTGTCGGTCGAGGATGCCGTGAGGCGGCTCCACTTCGACCAGCCCCCCAATGAGCCGCACCGCAGGGGTGCCCTCCACCTCTATCAGGTCGGCTCCGGGGTCGTCACTCTGGACTGGGTCAACCTCGGTGACCGTGAGCAGATGATCCAGAGGCTCGCCGGCGACGGCTTCCGGCATTGGTACGTGTCCTTCGACATCAACGGCAGCACCAGCATGTACGTCCGTTACGGGATCGCCGAGGGATACCTCGACCATCCCGAGCCGGCCTCCTTGCCGTCCACGCCATGGACGGACCTCCTCGGTCCCCTGATTCCCTTCACCAAGATCCTCGCCGGCGGCTATGACAGCGAGGGCGCGGAGGCATCAGTGGACATCACGGCGGCGTGCCTAGCCGTGGTAGAGCTGGAAAGCGGCGTTCGCCTCGACGAGGACTTGATGCACAGCGCTCATTCGGCGCTGCCGATCCCCATCCAGGCCATGGCGCCGGCCGGCACCTGAGGTGGTGATTCAGCGGCTGAGATAGTGGCTGGTCAGCGCGGACCAGACAATGAGCACGTCCAACGCCGTCCGGGGACTGGTCGCCTGAAAGCGCACGGTACGCGCGCCCGTCCGCTCGGTGCCCGGGACCAGGGCGGCCATCTCCGCGGCGCCATTGGGTCGTAGTTCGGCCTCGATGGCCAATTCGTCGGGGATGGTCACCGGCCGAATGGCTCCCGAGATGGCGCTTGCCACCGCGCGGGCCGCCCCGGCGGCGATGGCCTCCCGGGCGACCGCCGGATGCTTGCTGCGCGCCGCCGTACGTCCCAGCGCCGTCTTCACCGGGACGGTGACCACGCCGGGGAACGCCTTCTCCGCGACCGCGCAGATCACGTCGTCCCCTGTCACCAGCCCTACCGGGACGCCCATGGCCGCGGCCACCAGGGCGTTGAGTTCGGCCTCGCCGATAGAGCGGCCGTTGAGCCGTACGTCGGCGAATCCACCACCGCTGTAGGTGTGCGCCAGGACGCCGGCCGGGTCCGCCGCTCCGGCGTGGTAGCCGACGAACAGCACGACCCCGGTCTGCGGTGTCACTTCCTGCACCATGTCCAACGGCTTGGGGTCTCCGACAACGTAGTCGGCGCGCCGGTCGAGCTGCTCGCCGAGCAGGTTGTCGGCCGGGCCGTGACTGTCGTTGACCACCACGGACGTGGCGCCGCCGTCGAAGGCGCCGGCCACCGCGGCGTTCGCCTCGGCGGTCATCAGTGCCCGCGCGATCGGGTAATCGTGTCCACCCGGGTGAATCTGCTGCTTCGTGGCGATGCCCGCGACGCCTTCTAAGTCCACCGAGATCAGCACGTCCACCATGAACCTCGCTTTCGCGGGTTGCGTCGTACCTGCCAGGAGGCGGGTCAGCCGGTGAGTGTGAGCGGGTTGATCAGGTCGGCGTAGACGAGCAGGCCGGCCATGATGATCATGACGAAGGCCAGGGCGTAGGTGAGCGGGAGCACCTTGGCGATGTCCACGTACCCGGGCTCGGGGCGGCGCCTGACGCGGGCATAGGCGCGCTTGAGGCCCTCCCAGAGGCCGCCCGCGATGTGGCCGCCGTCGAGCGGCAGCAGCGGGATGAGGTTGAACATGCCGATCGCCAGGTTGAACCCGGCCAGCAGGTTGACCAGGAAGGCGACCTTCTTCTCGCCCGACAGGTCGGAGGAGAGGATCTCGCCGCCCATGCGCCCGGCGCCCACGACGCCGACCGGGCCCTCGGGATCGCGCTTGTCGCCGGAGAAGGCGGCGTGCCACACGCCGACCATCTTCTGCGGCAGGTTCAGCAGTGATTCGGCGACCCGGCCGGTGAGCTGGCCCATGTAGCCGATGACGACGCCGACGCTCTGCTGCTCCATGACCTCGGTGGGCATGACGCCGAGGAAGCCGACGTTCTTGTCGATCTTCTTCGGGTCGGTGGGCGACGGCCGGTCCTGGGCGATGAGCGTGACGTTGAGCGTCATCGGCTTGCCGGCGCGGACGATGCCGACGGCGACGGGGCCGGGACCGTGCGAGCGGATCAGGCGGGTGGCGTCGTCCCACGTGTTGATCTTCTGGCCGGCGAAGGAGACGAGCCGGTCGCCGGGCTTCATGCCGGCCTTGGCGGCGGGTGTCGGCTGGTCGGTGGCCCGGCAGTCGGTCCGCTGCTCGCTGATCGGGATCACGCAGGTGTTGGTCTGCGGGGACACCACAGGGGTCAGCGCAGGCAGGCCGATGCCGACGAGCAGGACGGAGAAGAGGATGAACGACAGCACGAAGTTCATGAACGGGCCGCCGGACATGATGATGACCTTCTGCCACCACTTCTTCCGGTAGAACACCCGCTCCTCGTCGCCCGGCCGCACCTCTTCCTGCGCCACGTCGCGGGCGGACTCGATGAGGCCCTGGAACGGGCCCGTGGAGCTGCTCCTCAGCCTGGTCGGATCATCGCCGGGCCGTGGCGGCAGCATGCCGATCATGCGGATGTAGCCGCCCAGGGGGATCCACTTGATGCCGTACTCGGTCTCGCCCCGCCGGATGGACCAGGCGGTCGAGCCGAAGCCGACCATGTACTGGGGCACCCTGACGCCGAAGATCTTGGCAGGCACCAGGTGGCCGAGCTCGTGCAACGCGACGGACGCCATCAGCCCGATCAGGAAGACGATGATCCCCGCGAGGTAAAGCCAGTTCATCTAGTCCCGCTCCAGGGCAGACAGAAGGTCCCGACAGCCCCCAGAGTAGTCGAAGTCCTCACACCTCGATGGCTTGCGCACCCTTTGCGGACCCGGCAGATTACGTTGACAGTACGCAATCAAGCGATCACTCTGGGAGATGACGGAGGTGGGAGCCTTGATCCGGATTCTGATCGCCGAGCATCTGCCGCTGGTCCGGCGTGGACTGGTCGCTTCGCTCGACGCGGAGCCCGACCTGAAGGTGGTCGCCGAGGTGGCGGACGCGGAAGGCGTCCTGCCCGCGGCGGCGGCGTGCGCGCCCGACACCGCGGTCATCGATCTGGACCTGCCCGGCGGGGGCGGCCTGTTTCCCGCGGCCCGGCTGCGCGAGCAGGGGTGCCACGTGCTCATCCTGTCGGCGCAGGCCAAGCCCGGTCAGGTGCGCAGGGCGTTCGCCACGCACGCGCTCGGCTTCATGAGCCTCGACGTCGCGCCCGAGCAGCTCGCCGAGAGCCTGCGACTGGTCGCCGCCGGGCGCCGCGCGGTCGACTCCGACCTGGCGATCGCCGCGCTCCAGTCGGCCACCAACCCGCTGACCAGGCGCGAGCTGGACGTGCTGCGGATCGCGGCGGGCGGGGCGCGTTCGACGGAGATCGCCGACCAGCTCTTCCTGTCGGTCGGCACCGTACGCAACCATCTGTCGCGGATCATGTGCAAGACCGGGGCCCGCAATCGCATCGACGCGGTACGCATCGCGAGCGACTCCGGCTGGCTGTGAGAACTGGCTTTTAGGACCGGGTCCCGGTGAAGCCGCGCCGCTCCACCGGGACCCGGAGCGGTGAACCCTTCGAGGATCTCAAGATCGATCAGGCGCTGCCAGTGACCGCGTTCATCGCTTGACCCGTGTGATTCGTCACGGGCGCCAGATGAGGACCAGCGCGCAGTCGTCGTTGTGGCCCGACGCCATGGCGTTGACCAGGAGGCGAGCGCCGTCGCGGAACCCCGAGGGGAGCAGCCGCTCGGCCTCCCCGAGCAGCTTGTCGAGCCCGGCGTCGATGTCGCGTCCCGGCTGTTCGATCAGCCCGTCGGTGTAGAGCAGCAGCGCGTCGCCCTTGCGCAGGGTGCCGCTGTCGGGCTCGCAGTGCAGGTCGGGAACCACGCCGAGGACGACGCCCTTGGCCGTGGCGACCTGCCAGTTGCCCGTGCCCGCGTCGAACTTGACCACCGGCGGATGGCCGGCCGAAGTGATCGTGTAGTCGCCCGTCGCCAGGTCGAGGCGTACGTGCACGGCCGTCACGAAGCCCTCGTCACCGCGCTGGCGGTGCAGGTAGGTGTTGCAGGCCGGCAGGAAGTCGACGCCCGAGCCGAGCAGCCCGCCGAACGTGCCGGACAGCAGCAGCGCTCTGGTGCCCGCGTCGACGCCCTTGCCCGACACGTCGACGAGCGCGATCTCCACCTCGTCGTCATTGCGCATGGAGACCAGGAAGTCGCCGCCGAAGGAGGAGCCGCCCGCCTGCTTGAGCACGACCTTGCCGCCCCAGTCCTTGGGCAGCGGGGGCAGCTCGCCCTGGCTCCTGAGCCGGTCGCGCAGCTCCAGCAGCATGGCGTCGCCGCGCAGCCCCTGCACGCCGAGCTTGCCGCGGGTGCGGGCCATCAGCACCGCCAGCACCGTGGTGAAGCCGATCGTCACCATGAGCCCCATGCCGATCTGGCCGATCCCGAGCGTCCCGGCGATGTAGCCGAGCGAGATGACCACCGCGACGAGCAGCTTGATCAGACTGCTCAGCCGGAGCTGCAACCCGCCTACAAGGAGGATGAGGATGAGCAGCGAGGGTGAGAACCATTCCGTCGAGATCTGCGCAGCCAGCAGTCCGATGACGAGCGTCAGCATCGTCAACGTGACCGTCAGGTTGCGGTCTCGGGCCAAGGAGCCTCTCCTGAGGAACCGGACCGCGGACACCAGAAACGGCACCCGCACAAGGATTGCGCGGAGCCGTGGTGGAATAAGCGGCGCCGGACGGGAACTCATGATGCGCCTGACTGTATCGGTCTGGCCTCCCTTTGGGCAGCCCACTTGACCAAGGCCTTGATCATTAAGGACGTATATTGGGTGGCCCTCCCCCTTTGCCCGCTCCTACCTTGGACGGATGACGTATCCGATCCGTCCGGTGGATGAGGCCGAGTGGCCGGCGTTCGCCGATGTGCTCTCCGAAGGGTTCGGCTGGACGCCACATCCCCAGGAGTCAGAACGATTCAAGGCGCAGACCGAGTTCGATCGGACGCTCGCCGCGTTCGACGGTGACGTGATCGCCGGTGTCACCGCCGTCTTCTCCTTCACCATGACGGTCCCCGGCGCGCAGATCCCGGTCGCGGGCGTGACGGCGGTCAGCGTGCTCCCCTCCCATCGCCGTCGCGGCGTGCTGTCGAGCCTGATGCGCCGGCAACTGTCCGACGTGCGCGAGCGCGGCGAGTCCGTCGCCGCCCTGTACGCCTCCGAGTCCGTCATCTACGGCAGGTTCGGGTACGGCAGAGCGTCGAGCGAGATGGGGTTCAGCGTCCCCAAGCACGGCTCGGCCTTCGTCGCGAACGCCCCCACGGACCCGACACTCCGCATCAGGGTGGCCAAGCCGGCCGAGGCCCGAGCCGAGTTCGAGCGGCTGTTCGCCTCCGTCGTGCCCGCACGCCCCGGGCGTTATCTCCGTGACGAGCACTTCTGGACCGCCGTACTGGCCGACGAGGAGTTCGACCGGCACGGCAACGGGCAGCTCCGCTCGGTGATCGCCGAGGATGACCGGGGCGTGCGCGGTTACGCGCTGTTCAGGATCAAGGCGAACTGGGACGACGACGGCGTGCCCAACGGGCTACTGAAGCTGCAGGAGCTGGAGGCGGCCGACCCCGCCGCCCGCGCGCTGCTGTGGCGCAGCGTGCTCGATCGCGATCTGATCTCCCGGGTGGAGGGCGGCAGGCCGGTCGACGACGCGCTCATCGCGCTGCTCGCCGACCCGCGGCAGCTCCGGGCGAGCTGCACGGACGAGCTGTGGGTACGCCTCGTGGAGGTGGACAAGGCGCTGACCTCGCGGGCGTACTCGTCGGCCGTCGACGTGGTGATCGAGGTCGAGGACGACGTGTGCCCGTGGAACGCCCGCCGCTGGCGGCTCAGCGCCGACACCTCCGGCGCCGAGTGCAAGCCGGTGGAGGACGAGCCCGACATGTCGCTGCCGGTCGCCTCGCTCGGCTCGGCGTACATGGGCGACGGCCTGCTCGCGGCGCAGCTCGACGCGGGGCTGCTGCGCGAGCACTCGGCGGGCTCGGTGCGCAGGCTCGACGCGGCCATGGCCTGGAGCCCGAAGCCGTGGACGGGGCTGTCCTTCTGACCTCGACCGTTCTGACGTCGGCTCTTCTGACGTCGGCTCTTCTGACGTAGGCTCGCGGGCATGGCGCTGCAGAGCTTGCAGATCACCGCGATCACCGCGATGCGGGCCCGCGACGTGTCGCGGCCCTCCAAGGAGCAGCAGGAGGCCGCCGACCGGCGGCCCCTGCGTGACGAGATGCCCAAGCGCGACCCCAAGCGGAGAGCTTAGGGCAGGGAGGGCAGCTGGCCGATCGTCTCGTAGGTGGCCACCTGCGCGATGCGACGGGCGTGGCGCTCCGAGCCGGAGAACTGCGTGGCGAGGAAGGTCTCCACGAAGCCCGTCGCCTCGTCGGCGGAGTGCATGCGCGCGCCGAGGGAGACCACGTTGGCGTTGTTGTGCTCGCGGGCGAGCCTGGCCGTCTCCTCGCTCCAGGCCAGGGCGGCCCGGATGCCCCGCACCTTGTTGGCGGCCATCTGCTCGCCGTTGCCCGACCCCCCGATGACGATGCCCAGGCTGCCGGGATCGCCGGCGACGCCCTCGGCGGCCCGCAGGCAGAACGCCGGATAGTCGTCCTCGGCGTCATAGACGAACGGACCGCAGTCGGTCACGTCGTGGCCGTGGTCCTTGAGCCAGGACACGAGGTGGTTCTTGAGCTCATAGCCGGCATGGTCGGCACCGATGTAGACACGCACGCGACCAGTCTTCCACAGCGCCGCCCACGGGCATCGCACCAGCGCGTCGGCTGGCTAGAGTAAGGACCCATCGGTTAACCAGTCCTTACGGGAGCAGACCATCATGCGCGAGATCCGCGTCGTCGGCGATCCTGTGCTGCGCACGCCCGCCGAGCCTGTCGAAGGCTTCGACCGCGAGCTGCGCCGCCTCATCGACGAGATGTTCCAGGCGATGTACGCGGTGGACGGCGTCGGCTTGGCCGGACCGCAGATCGGGGTGTCGCGGCGGCTGTTCGTCTATGACATCAGCGGGCGCAAGGGGCACATGGTCAATCCCCTCCTGACCGTGGACGATCCGGAAGAGGCGCTGGACGAGGAGGGCTGCCTGTCGGTGCCCGACCGGCAGACGGGCACGCCGATCTACGCCCCGGTGGCGCGGGCCTCGGGCGTGACCGTCGAGGGATTCGACCGGCTCGGCCGCCCGCAGCGGGTCAAGGCGCGCGGCTCACTGGCCCGCTGCTTCCAGCACGAGAGCGAGCACCTCGACGGGAAGCTGTACGTCGACCGGCTGCCGAAGACGGAGTCCCGCAAGATCATGCTCAGGACGTAGGTTGACGGCATGAGCGATTTTTCGGGCAAGGGCGCGCTGGTAACAGGTGGCTCCCGGGGCATCGGCCGGGCCATCGTCGAGCGGCTGGCCGGTGACGGGGCCGATGTGATCTTCACCTATCGCAGCGATTCCGCGGCGGCCAAGCAGGTGGCCGCGGCGACCGGAGCACATGCCGTACAAGCCGACCAAGGGGATCGGGCCGATCTGGACCGGCTGTTCGCCGAGGCGGAGGAGCGGTTGCCTGGGCTCGACATCCTGATCGGCAACGCGGCGCAGACCGGCAAAGGGCTCATCGCCGATATTACGGACGAGACCTACGAGCGGGTGTTCGCGGTCAACGCGCGCTCGACGTTCCTGGCCATCCAGTGGGCGGGGCGGGTGATGCGCGACGGGGGGCGGATCATCAACCTCTCGACGCTCAACACCCGTGTGCCCGGTCCGGGGATCTCCCTCTACGCGGCGAGCAAGGCCGCGATCGAGCAGTTCACCAAGGTCGCGGCGCGCGAGCTGGGCGGGCGCGGCATCACGGCCAACATCGTCTCCCCCGGCGCGACCGACACCGACATGCTGCGCGACAGCAACCCGCCCGAGGCGCTTCAGGGGATGCCCGCGCTCACCGCGTTGCAGCGGCTGGGGCAGCCCGACGACATCGCGGCCGTGGTCGCGTTCCTGGCCGGACCCGACGGACGGTGGATCACGGGACAGAACCTGCTGGCGACCGGCGGCATGCTGCTCTAAAGCTGCATTGCCTTGATCTCCAGGAACTCCTCCAGCCCGTGTTCGCCCAGTTCGCGGCCGATGCCCGACTGCTTGTAGCCGCCGAACGGGGCGAGTGGGTTGAAGGCGCCGCCGTTGATCGCCACCTGCCCGGTGCGCAGCCTGCGGGCCACCGCGACCGCGCGTTCCTGGGTGCCCGCCCACACCGCGCCGGCCAGGCCGTAGGGAGTGTCGTTGGCGATGCGTACGGCCTGCTCCTCGCTGGTGTACGGGATGATCGACAGGACCGGGCCGAAGATCTCCTCCTGCTCGATCGTCATGCCCGGCTCGACCGCGGCGAAGACGGTCGGTTCGACGTAGAAGCCGCGCGCGTGCGGAGGCTCGGTGCCGCCGGTCACCAGCCTGGCGCCCTCTTCCTCGCCGCGGTTGATGTAGCGGATGACGCGGTCGCGCTGGGCCGCGGAGACGAGCGGGCCGATCCGGGTGGCCTCGTCGAACGGGTCGCCCACGGTGTAGCGGCGCGCCGTGTCGACGGCCAGGTGGACCGCGTCGTCGTACTGGTCGCGGTGGACGATCATGCGGGTCCAGGCCGAGCAGGTCTGGCCGGCGTTGATGAAGCAGTTGGCGATGCCGACCTTGACGGCGGCGCCCAGGTCGGCGTCGGGCAGGATCAGGTTGGCGGACTTGCCGCCGAGCTCCAGCGCCACCCGCTTGACCGACTCGGCCGCCAGCGACGCCACCCGGCGCCCGGCGGCCGTGGAGCCGGTGAAGGTGATCATGTCGACGTCCGGGTGCGCGGCCATGGCCTCGCCCACCACCGGGCCGCGCCCGCTGACCAGGTTGAACACGCCGGCGGGCAGACCCACCTCGTGGAAGATCTCGGTCAGCGCGTACGCCGCCAGCGGCGCCACCTCGGACGGCTTGAGCACGACCGTACAGCCGGCGGCCAGGGCCGGGGCGACCTTGCAGATGATCTGGTGCAGCGGGTAGTTCCACGGGGTGATCGCGGCGACCACGCCCACCGGCTCCTTGATCACCAGCGAGTTGCCGACGCGCGACTCGCGCGGATGGCTCTCGGCCAGCCGGGCGTAGGAGGTCAGCACGCCCGCGGGCATCAGCGTCTGCACCTTGAGCGCGAAGCCCAGGGGTGAGCCCATGTCGGTCGCGATGGTCTTGGCGATGTCGCCGGCCCGCTCGGTCAGCAGCTCGGCGACGGCGGCCAGCAGCTTGCCGCGCTCGGCGGCGGGCGTGGCCGACCATGAGGGGAAGGCGTTGCGCGCGGCGCGTACGGCCGCCTCTACGTCGTCGGGGGCGCCGGCCGGCACCCGGTCGATGATCTGCTCCGTGGCCGGGTTGACGACCTCGATGGGCTCGCCGGAGACCGAAGCGGTCCAGGCACCGCCGATGTACAGCTGACGCATAGCCCCCATCCTTGCGCGCCGGCCGTCGCAAAGCGAGGGCGCGGCGCCTCGTGCGGCTCCTCCAAAGGAGGGTACGGCCGGGCGCGAAGGATGGACGCGTAGTGCGCCGCTACATTTCAGCCACTACGAGCTGAAAGTCAGTCGAAGCTCGGTCGCCGGGTGCGCGAGCGCTTGAGCTCGAAGAAGTCGTCGAACTCGGTGACCAGCAGCACACCGTCCCAGAGCCGGCCCGCGTCCTCGCCCCGCGGGATGGTGGTGACCACCGGCCCGAAGAAGGCGTTGGCGCCGACGCGGATGACGGGGGTGCCGACTTCCTGGCCGACCAGGGTGATGCCCTCGTTATGCGATTTGCGGATGGCCTCGTCGTACTCCGTCGAGTCCATGGCCTCGGCGGCGAGGCCCTTGTCGAGGCCCACGGCCTCGAGGGACTCCTCGGCGATGGCGAGCAGGGTGCCGAGTTCGCGGTCGCGGCCCTCGTTGTGCAGGCGGGTGCCGAACTCGGTGTAGAGGCGACCGATGTACTCCTCGCCGTGCCGGTCGGCGGCAGCCGCGATGACGCGGACGAGCTGCTGGCCCTTGGCGCTCGACGCGCGGTAGTCGTCGGAGACGTCCTTATCCTCGTTGAGAACGTACAGGCTCATAATGCGCCAGCGAGGATCAATCGCACGGACCTTCTCGACTTCGAGTAGCCATCGTGACGTTACCCAGGCAAATGGGCAGAAAGGATCGAACCAAAGCTCTACGGGGGTCGTGTCTGTCACGTGGGCCATAACCTGGGGTATCGATGTCCTATTCCTTGCGTGGCAGGATACCGACAAAATATGACGAAGTGGCGAAAAGGAGTGGAACTTGGCAGGCAACCTGACCCGGGACGAGGCTCGCGAGCGCGCCCGGCTGTTGAAGGTCGAGTCGTATGAGGTCGCACTCGACCTGACCGAGGGAGACGAGCGCTTCGAGAGTGTCACGACCGTCCGGTTCAGCAGCACCCAGCCGGGGTCGGCCACGTTCATCGATCTCCACGGCGCGCACGTCCGCAAGGTCACGCTCAACGGTGCCGACCTCGACGTCTCCGCCTACGACGCCGAGAAGGGACGCTTCCCGCTCCCCTCCCTGGCCGAGTCGAACGAGCTGCGCGTCGACGCCGACTGCGTCTACATGCGCAGCGGCGAGGGGCTGCACCGCTTCGTCGACCCGGTGGACCAGAAGATCTACCTGCACAGCCAGTTCGAGACGGCCGACGCGCACCGCATGTACGCCTGTTTCGACCAGCCCGACCTCAAGGCCACCTTCCAGCTCACCGTGCTGGCCCCGGACGACTGGGAGGTCGTCTCCAACGCGGCGGTCACCTCGGTCGAGCGGCTGCCCGAGCAGGTCGGCAAGCACGGCGCGGTGCCGGCGACCAAGCGCTGGCTGTTCCCGGCCACACCGGTCATGTCGACCTACATCACGGCGCTGGTGGCCGGTCCGTACCACAAGGTGAGCTCCGAGCACGACGGCATCCCGCTGGGCATCTACTGCCGCGCCTCGCTCGCCGAGCACCTGGACTCCGACAACATCCTGGAGGTCACCCGGCAGGGCTTCGACTTCTTCCACCAGGTGTTCGGCGTCCGCTATCCGTTCGGCAAGTACGACCAGTTGTTCGTGCCCGAGTTCAACGCCGGCGCGATGGAGAACGCGGGCTGCGTGACGTTCCTGGAGGACTACATCTTCCGCTCCAGGGTCACCGACGCCGTCGTCGAGCGGCGCGCGGAGACGATCCTGCACGAGATGGCGCACATGTGGTTCGGCGACCTCGTGACCATGCGCTGGTGGGACGACCTGTGGCTGAACGAGTCGTTCGCCACCTACATGTCGGTGCTCGCCCAGTCCGAGGCGACCCGGTGGGGCAAGGGCGCCTGGACGACGTTCGCGAACGTGGAGAAGTCCTGGGCCTACCGCCAGGACCAGCTTCCGTCCACGCACCCGATCGCCGCGGACATTCCCGACATGCAGGCGGTCGAGGTCAACTTCGACGGCATCACGTACGCCAAGGGCGCCTCGGTGCTCAAGCAACTGGTCGCGTACGTCGGGCTGGACAACTTCCTGGCCGGGGTGCGCGACTACTTCAGCGAGCACGCCTGGGGCAACACCGAGCTGAAGGACCTGCTCGGCGCGCTGGAGCGGACCTCGGGGCGCGACCTGTCGTCGTGGTCGAAGGAGTGGCTGGAGACCTCCTGGGTCAACACGCTGCGCCCGTCGTTCACGGTCGCCGACGGCCGCTTCGAGACCTTCGAGGTGCTGCAGGAGGCGCCCGCCGACTACCCGACGCTGCGCTCGCACCGCGTCGCGGTCGGCCTGTACTCACTGGCCGACGGCGTGCTGACGCGGACCAAGCGGGTCGAGCTGGACGTGGTGGGCGCCCGTACGGCCGTCGCGGAGCTGGTCGGAGAAGAGCAGCCCGACCTGGTCCTGGTCAACGACGACGACCTGACCTACGCCAAGATCCGCCTGGACGAGCGGTCGCTGCGGACGCTGGTCGACGGCGGCATCGCCGCCTTCACCGAGTCGCTGCCCCGGGCCCTGTGCTGGTCGGCCGCGTGGGACATGACCCGTGACGGCGAGATGTCCACCCGTGACTACGTCAAGCTGGTCATCTCGGGCATCGGCACGGTCAAGGACATCACGGTCCTGCAGACCGTACTCCGGCAGGCGCGGATGGCCGTGCAGCAGTACGCCGACCCGGCGTGGCGGGCCGAGGGCCTGTCGCTGCTGGCCACCGAGCTGCGGTCGCTGCTGGCCACGGCGACGCCGGGCTCCGACCCTCAGCTCGCCTTCCTGCAGGCGTTCGCGCCCACGGCCACCTCCGACGCCGACCTGGCGATCATCTCGGGCATCCTCGACGGCTCGGCCGTGCCCGAGGGGCTGACCGTCGACACCGATCTGCGCTGGACGCTCATCCACGCGCTGGTCGTAGGCGGCAAGCTGAGCGGTGCCGACATCGACGCCGAGCTGGCGCGTGACGCCACCGCCACCGGCGAGCGGTCCGCCGCGCTGTGCCGGGCGGCCATCCCGACGGCCGAGGGCAAGGCCGCCGCGTGGGCCGCGATCGTGGGGGGCAAGCTGGCCAACCACATCGCCCGTACGACGGTCAACGGCTTCCAGGATCCGCACCACCCGGAGCTGCTGGCGCCGTACCGGGAGAAGTACTTCGCGGAGATCGGCCGGATCTACCGGGAGTGGACGTTCGACCAGGCGCAGACGTTCACGGTCGGCTGCTTCCCCTCGCTGCTCATCGAGCCCGAGACCGTGCGGGCGGCGGAGGACTACCTGGCCAACGAGCAGCCGCCGCAGGCGCTGCGCCGGATGATCCTGGAGGGCGCCGACGGCGTCAGCCGCGCGCTGCGCAACCGCGCGAAGGACGCGTCCTAGCACGTAGCTCTTGAGAAGGGGGCCTCCGGTGGCGGAGGCCCCCTTTCGTGTTCCCGGACTCTTGACAGCGGGGTGCCGTGGCTCCATATTTTCACCACTAACTTTATTTCTAAAGAAAGTCGCTCTCATCACATGGCAGGTACTGATCGCGGTGATCTCACCAGGACGGCGATCCTCGCGCTGCTCGGCACCGTCGGGCCGCTGAGCCGCACCGAGATAGCGCGCGAGCTGGATCTGAGCCCGGCGAGCGTCACGCAGCTCACGCGCGAGCTCATGGGCTACGGCATGCTCGAGGAGCTCGACCTCAAGCCGTCGCGCGGCGGGCGGCCCGCCCAGCGGCTCGGGCTGGTGGGCAGCGCGGGCCGGGCGCTCGGCGTGAAGGTGACGGCCGACCATCTGGTGCTGGTCGACGTACGGCTCGACGGCGAGGTGCTCGGAGCCTGGGAGTGCGCGTTCGACCCGTCGTCCCCCGAGGCGCTGGACCGGCTGGCCGACGCCGTCGAGTCGGTGGTCTCGGGCACCGGGCACGGGCTGACGGCCCGTACGTCCACCTCGACCGGTGACGGGCAGGTGCCGCCGCTGCTCGGGATCGGGGTCGGGGTGCCCGGCAGCGTGGAGGACCAGGCGGTCGGCACGGTCAACGCGCCCACCCTGGGGTGGCAGGCCATGCCGGTGGGCGAGCGGCTGCGGCGGCGGCTCAAGCTGCCCGTGCTGGTGGAGAACGACGTCAACGCCTTGGCGGCGGCCGAGCGGCTGTACGGCAGGGGGCGGACCCATCGGGACTTCCTGGTGCTGACCATCGGGCGCGGCGTCGGCGCGGCGATCGTGGCCGACGGGCGGGTGTACCGGGGCGCCAGGGGCGGGGCCGGGGAGTTCGGGCACGTGCCCGTCGATCCGGCGGGGCCGGTGTGCGGGTGCGGGGCGCGCGGGTGCCTGGAGGCGTACGTCGGCTCGGCGGGCCTGCTGGCGGCGATGCGTGCCAGGTCCGGGACGGCGAGCGAGCAGGTGGCGCGGGAGGTGTTCGCCGAGGCCGGGGCCGTGCTCGGGCGGGCTGCTGCCGGGCTGATCAACGTGGTCGATCCCGAGGTCGTGGTGGTGCTCGGCGAGGGTACGGCCGACTGGCCGCTCTGGCAGGCGGGATTCGATCCGGCCGTCAGGGCGCAGCTGTACCCGGGACGGCGGGACATCTCGATCGAGGTGGAGAGCTGGGACGACACCAGCTGGGCCCAGGGCGCGGCGGCCCTCGTGCTGGCCACCCCCTTCGACGCCGCCGGGGCCGCCGGGGAGCAGGGCCGCCTGGTGCGCGCCCGCCTGATCGGGGCGACGCCATGACCGCCCGCCGCAACAGCAGCAAGGGAGCGAGCGCATGACCCTCACCGCCGTCCGGCCCAAGGCCGGAGGCACGCGCGAGCGGCGGGCGCCGCGGCGACGATGGCGGTACGCCGGGACCGTGGCCGTGTTCCTGCTGCCCAGCCTGATCCCGCTGACCCTGTACACGCTGATCCCGATGGTCGCCTCGTTCTGGACGAGCCTCCACGAATGGGACCTCATCACCGAGATGCGCTGGGTCGGCCTCGGCAACTACCTCGAACTGCTCGGCGACGCCGGGACCAGGGCCGCGTTCCTGCACACGCTGTACTTCATCGCCGGTTACCTGCCGCTCGTCTACCTGGGCGGCCTCGGGCTGGCGCTGCTGCTGAACCGGGCGATGCCGGGGCGCGGGCTGCTGCGCGGCGTCTACTTCCTGCCCGTCATCACCAGCTGGGTCGTCGTGGCGCTGATGTGGAAGTGGCTGCTCAACCCGGCCAGCGGGGTGGTCAACTGGGCGCTGGGGCTGTTCGGCGTCAGCGGGCCCGGCTGGTGGACCGATCCCGACTGGGCCATGCCGTCGATCATCTTCGCCTCGGCCTGGAAGGACCTGGGCTTCGTGATGATCATCCTGCTGGCGGGGCTGCAGGCCATCCCGAAGGAGTTCCAGGAGGCCGCCATGGTCGACGGGGCGACGGCCTTCCGCCGGTTCCGGCACATCACGCTGCCGCTGCTGTCGCCGTCGTCGTTCTTCGTGGTGGTGATCTCGCTGATCAACGGCTTCCAGGTCTTCGACCAGGTGAAGATCATGACGGGTGGCGGGCCGGGCGGCGCGACGCAGGTCGTCGTGTCGCAGATCTACGACCTCACCTTCAGGTACGGCCGGGCGGGCGCGGCCTCGGCGCTGTCGTGGCTGCTGTTCGCCCTGGTACTGCTCGTGACGATCGTGCAGATCCGGGGGCAGAAGCGGTGGGTGACCTATGGGTAAGGCGATCCGCTACCTGCTGGTGGGCCTCGGCGCGGTGGTCATGCTGTTCCCGTTCGCCTGGGCGGTGATCACGTCGATCACGCCGAGCGACGCGGTGCTGGCCGTGCCGCCGGACTTCACGCCGGACGACGCGAGCCTCGACGCGTACGGCAAGCTGCTCGACACGCTGCCCTTCTGGCGGATCGTGGCGAACAGCGCCTGGATCGGGGCGGCCTCCACCACGCTGCAGCTCGTCACCAGCGCGATGGCCGCCTACGCGTTCGCCAGGCTGCCGTTCCCGGGCCGGGGGGCGCTGTTCTCCGTCTACCTGGCGACGCTGATGATGCCGCTGCCTGTGCTGGTCGTGCCGCTGTTCATCGAGATGCGCACGTTCAACCTGGTCGACACGTACTTCGCGCTGCTGGCGCCGACCATCGCGTCGGCGTTCGGGGTGTTCCTGCTGCGGCAGGCCATCAACCAGGTGCCGAGGGAGTTCGAC
Organism: Nonomuraea sp. NEAU-A123; assembly: GCF_018603905.1. GTDB lineage: Bacteria > Actinomycetota > Actinomycetes > Streptosporangiales > Streptosporangiaceae > Nonomuraea. The sequence goes on along the minus strand of NZ_JAHFZZ010000006.1, from coordinate 622,418 downwards.
GAGGCGGCCGTGCTGGACGGAGCCGGACATTTCCGCATTTTTCTGTACGTGGTGCTGCCGCTGATCAGGCCAGCGCTGGCGACGTTCGCCATCTTCGGCTTCATGGCCAGCTGGAACAGCTACCTCTGGCCGCTGATCATCATCAAGTCGCCCGAGTTCATGACGCTGCCGCTGGGCCTGGCCACGCTGCACGGCCAGTTCACCACCGAGTGGGACGTGGTCATGGCGGGCTCGGTGATCAGCGTGGTGCCGATCCTCATCCTGTACGTCTTCGCACAGAAGCACGTCATCGCCAGCGTCGCGCAGAGCGGGCTTAAGTAAAGGAACCCCCCATGTCACAAAGAATCAGGGTCGCCGCTTCCCTGGCGGCCGCCGCGCTGCTCGCCACCGCCTGCTCCCAGGGCTCGGCGACGAAGGCCCCGTCCGGCGAGGGCGGCAAGGTGACGCTGCGGTACTTCACCTTCTCGGCCGCACCCGACCACGTGAAGGACCTGGACAAGATCGAGAAAGCCTTCGAGAAGGAGAACCCGAAGATCGACGTGGTCGTGGAGACCGCGCCCTTCGACGAGTACTTCACCAAGCTCCAGACCAGCATCGCGGGCGGCACCGCGCCCGACACCTTCGAGCTCAACTACGAGAACTTCGTCACCTACGCCAGCGCGGGCTCGCTGCTCGACCTCGACACGGTGAAGGGTGACGGCGACCCGTCGGTGTACGCCAAGGAGTCGCTCGACGCCTTCCAGCGCGACGGCAAGCAGTACGCGCTGCCCGCGTCGTTCTCCACGGTCGTGCTCTTCTACAACAAGGACCTGTTCGACAAGGCCGGAGTGGCCCCGCCGACGGCCGACTGGACCTGGGCCGACGAGCAGGCCGCCGCCGCGAAGCTGACCGACAAGAAGAAGGGCGTCTTCGGCGACTTCCAGCCGGTGCAGTTCTTCGAGTTCTACAAGACGCTCAAGCAGGCGGGCGGCGAGTTCCTGTCGGCCGACGGCAAGAAGTCGGCCTTCAACGGCCCGGCGGGGGTCAAGGCGGCGCAGTGGCTGGTCTCCAAGGTGGGCAAGACGATGCCGACCGAGGCGGAGATCGGCGGCACCGCCGACTACGACACGAACCTCTTCAAGTCCGGCAAGCTCGCCATGTGGCACAACGGCATCTGGCAGTTCGCCGGGCTGAAGGACGCCGCCTTCACCTGGGATGTGGTCGTCGAGCCCGGTGACGCCGCCAAGGCCAGCGCCGTCTTCCACAACGCCGTCGCCGCCTCCTCAGGCACCAAGCACGGCAAGGAGGCGTGGGCCTGGGCCCGGTTCCTGTCGTCGTCGAACACCGCGGCGACCACCCGCGTCGAGTCGTCCTGGGAGCTGCCGCCGGTCGCCGACCAGGCGGTGCTGTCCGGCTACCTCAAGGACCCCAAGCCCGCCAACCGCCAGGCGGTGTTCGACTCGCTGAAGTCGATCGCGCTGCCGCCGGTCATCAAGCGCCAGCAGGAGATGCAGGACGCCGTGACCAAGCAGCTGACCGAGGCCGCCGCCGGGCGCAAGCCGGTGGAGGAGGCGCTCAAGACCGCCGCCGCCGATGTCGACGCCCTGCTGTCTTAGGAGAGTTCGTTGTCCCTCGTGTCGCACAGCCTCGACATGATCCAGAGGCTCCAGTCCCCTACCGGCGCCTATCCGGCGTCGCCCACCTTCTCCGCCTACCGCGGCTACTCGTGGCTGCGTGACGGGGCGTTCATCGCCGAGGGGGTGAGCAGGCACGGCGACGCCGCCGGTGCGGACGCCTTCCACGCCTGGTGCGCCCGGGTGATCGGCGACCGGGCGGGGCAGGTCGACTCGCTCGTCTCGCGGGCAGGGCGCGGTGAGCCGGTCTCGCCCGCCGAGATGCTGCCGACCCGGTTCACGCTCGACGGCGTGGACGGGGACGTCGACTGGTGGGACTTCCAGCTCGACGGATACGGCACGTGGCTGTGGGCGCTGCGGGAGCACTCCTTCCGGCAGGGCCGGGCGGTCCCGGGGGTGGAGAAGGGGGTGCGGACGGCGGCCCGGTATCTCACCTCGTTCTGGGACATGCCGTGTTACGACTGGTGGGAGGAGCACGTCGAGCAGCGGCACGTGGCGACGCTGGGGGCGGTGCACGCGGGGTTGCGGGCCGCCATCGCGCTGGGTGTGCTGAGCGGGCCGGAGTCGGCGGCGGCCGGACAGGCGGTGGAAGGCATCGCCGCCCTCGTGGCCGCCGAGGGTCTGTTCGGCGGGCGTTTCACGAAGTGGCTGGGCAGTGACGCCGTGGACGCCAGCCTGCTCGCGTGCGTCGAGCCGTTCGGGCTCTACGCGGCCGATCATCCGGTCGGCGCGGCGACGGTGGCCGAGGTGGAGCGGCAACTCGCCGTGGACGGCGGGGTGTACCGGTACCTGGCCGACACCTTCTACGGCGGCGGGCGGTGGGTGCTGCTGGCCGGGTTCCTCGGCTGGAACCACGCGCGGGCCGGGCGGCACGAGGAGGCCCTGCGGTACCTGGACTGGATGGCGGCCCAGGCGACCGCCGAGGGTGACCTGCCCGAGCAGGTGTCCGACCGGCTGCTGGCGCCCGAGCGGCTCCAGGAGTGGCTGGACCGGTGGGGCACCGTGGCCACGCCGCTGCTGTGGTCGCACGGGATGTATCTGATTCTCGCCGACGAGCTGGGGGTGCGGGCATGATCCGGCATCGGCCGTACGGGTCCGGGCATCCGTACGCCACGACCGAGGACCAGCGCGTACCGGCCTGGCCGATGGACGGCGAGGCGGTGAAGCTGCGGGTGCGGGCTTCGGCGAAGGTCGTCTCGGTGGTGTGCGAGTGGACCGCCGACGGGGAGGCGCCCGTCGAACTGCCGCTCACCAGGTCGGGTGCCGCACCGGACCCGGATGCCGCGGAACCGGCGGCGGACCCGGACGCGGCGGAAACAGCGGCGGAGGCGGAGGCGGCGGAGACCGTTGACGGCGGGCATCTGGCCGCGGCGCAGGCCAGGGCCGCGCGGGCCGCCGCCGGGTCGTGGGTGGCGCGCTCGCCCGTGCTGCGCGCCGGGCCGCAGTACGCCTACCGGTTCCGGGCCGTGATGGACGGCGGTGCGAGTCGTACCAGCAGGTGGTTCGAGGTGACGGCGGCGGCGTGGGGCCGGACGGGCGGGAAGCTCGTCGTGCGCGGTGCCGACCGGGTGGTGCCGGGGAGCGTGCGGTGGCTGGTCGGCGGTGACGGCGCGCGGCGGGTGCGGTTCGAGCTGGCGCTGGCCGAGGGTGAGCACGTGGTGGGGTTCGGCGAGCGGTTCGACGCGGTGGACCAGCGCGGGCGGCGGCTGGACGCGGTGGTGTTCGAGCAGTACAAGGCGCAGGGGGCGCACGGCAGGACATACCTGCCGATGCCGTTCGCGCTCGTGGTCGGCGGGGCGGCGAGCTGGGGGTTCCACGTCGAGACGTCCCGGCGGACCTGGTACGACGTCGGCGCGTCCCGGCCGGACCGGCTGGTCGTGGAGGCGGAGGTGGGGCCGGACGGCGAGCCCGCGGTGCGGCTGTACGACGGCGAGAGCCCGGCCGGCGTGCTGCGGGACTTCCTGGAGGAGGTGGGGCGGCCGACGGAGCTGCCCTCGTGGGTGTTCCGGCTGTGGGCCAGCGGCAACGAGTGGAACACGCAGGACCGTGTGATGGCCGAGATGGACCGGCACCGCGAGCACGACATCCCGGTCGGCGCGCTGGTCATCGAGGCGTGGAGCGACGAGACGACGTTCACCGCGTTTCGGGGTGCCGAGTACGAGCCGTCGGAGGAGCCGCATCGGCTGGCGGACTACGCCTTCCCGCCGGACGGGCCGTGGCCGGACCCCAAGGGCATGGTGGACGAGCTGCACCAGCGGGACGTCAAGGTGCTGCTCTGGCAGATCCCGTTGCAGAAGATGCGCCCGCACCCACGGCATCAGGCCGCCGTGGACGCCCGGCAACTCGTCGAGAACGGCTACGGGGTCAGAGAGGCCGACGGCCGGCCGTACCGGAACCGGGGCTGGTGGTTCCCGCTGGCGCTCATGCCCGACCTGTCGTCGCCCGAGGTCCGCGACTGGTGGACGGCCAAGCGGGCCTACCTGGTGGACGAGGTGGGCGTGGACGGGTTCAAGACCGACGGCGGCGAGCACGCGTGGGGCCACGACCTGCGCTACGCCGACGGACGCAGGGGCGACGACGGCAACGGCCTCTTCCCCGTGCACTACGCGCGGGCCTTCGGCGAGCTGCTGGAGCGCTACGGCAAGGCGCCCGTGACGTTCAGCAGGGCCGGGTTCGCCGGGTCGCAGCCGCACGGCGCGTTCTGGGCCGGGGACGAGGACTCGACCTGGGAGGCGTTCCGGTCGTCCATCAGGGCCGGGATCACCGCCTCGGCCTGCGGGATCGTCTACTGGGGCTGGGACCTGGCCGGGTTCTCCGGGGACCTGCCCGATGCCGAGCTCTACCTGCGGGCGGCCGGGGCGTCGGCGTTCATGCCGATCATGCAGTACCACTCGGAGTTCAACCACCACCGCGTGCCCGTCAGGGACCGCACCCCGTGGAACGTGGCCGAGCAGACCGGCGACGACCGGGTGCTGCCGGTCTTCCGGCGACTGGCCAAGGTACGCGAGCGGCTCGTGCCGTACCTGGCGGGGCAGGCCGGCCAGGCGGTCGGCGGCGGGGCGCCGCTGATGCGCGGGCTGTTCTTCGACCACCCGGACGACCCGCGCGTCTGGGACCGTCCGCTGCAGTACAAGCTGGGCGACGCGCTGCTGGTGGCCCCGGTGACGACGCCCGGCGTCGCCGAACTGCCGGTCTACCTGCCGCGGGGCGAGTGGGTCGACGTCTGGACCGGCCACACCCATCACGGCGGGCGCGAGGTCACGCTGCCCGCGCCGCTCGACCGTCCGCCGGTCCTCTGTACGGCGGAGCACTGGCCACACCTCTCCCCCGTGTTCACGACCTGATACCTCGAACTTCACCCTGTAACTTCCCCGGCACCGCCGATCATTGGCAGCCCGGTGCCAACAGCACCTTCACCAGCCCCGCCTCGGGAACGGGAGGCACTGCCACAGGGGCCTTCTGACCGCCGGATCCGGCGCGTCCATCGAGGTCGCGGTGTTAGCCTCGAAGACGTGCTCGGATCCGGGACCACACTCAACGATCGCTACACGCTGGTCAGCCGCGTGGGCGGCGGTGGCATGGGCGAGGTGTGGCGGGCCTCCGACACGGTGCTCGGCCGGACCGTGGCGGTCAAGGTGCTGATTCCCGCGCTGACCGAGGATCCGAAATTCGCCCAGCGGTTCCAGAACGAGGCCAGGGCGATGGCCACGCTGCACCATCCCGGCGTGGTCGACGTCTACGACTACGGCGCCAGCGAGGTCGACGGGCGCCGGGTGAGCTTCCTGGTGATGCAGTTCGTCGAGGGCGAGTCGCTCGACCGCGTGCTGCGCCGTGAGGCGCTCGACCCGGCGACCACCATGCGGCTGGTCGCCGAGGTCGGCGACGCGCTGGCCGCCGCCCACGCGCAGGGCATCGTGCACCGCGACGTCAAACCGGCCAACCTGATGATCCGTCCTGACGGCAGCGTCGCGCTCACCGACTTCGGCATCGCCCACTCGGTCTCCGCGGTCCAGTTAACGGCCACGGGCGCCATGCTCTGCTCGGCCGGCTACTGCGCCCCCGAGATGGCCACGGCCAGTGACGTCACCCCGGCCGTCGACGTCTACGCGCTCGGCGTGGTCGCCTACCGGTGCCTGACCGGGCACCTGCCGTTCGATGGCGACACCCCTGTCCAGATCATCTACAAGCACCTGCACGCCCCTGTCCCGGCCCTGCCCGACGACGTGCCGCCGGGGCCGCGCCAGATCGTGACGAGGGCGCTGGAGAAGACGCCAGAACGGCGCTGGCCGACGGCCGCGCTGATGGCCGAGGCGGCGAGGAGGGCCTTCGACGCGCCTGACTCGCTGGCCTCGCTGGACTCAGTGGACCCACCGGACCTGCCGCCCACGCCGTCCTTGCCGGATTTTCCGGATTTGCCGCCCAGCCCACGCGGCCGCCGCGCGCTGACCGCCGCGCTGGCCGTGGCCGTCGCGCTCCTGGTGAGCGTGCTGGTCGCCGGGTCGGTGTGGATCCGCAGTAACCAGGCGGCCGAGCAGAGCGGCAGCGTCCTGCCCCCCGTCACGACCGCCTCGAGCACCCGCCCGGCCTCCGCCACGCCGAGCAAGAAGCCGCTGGCGCCTCCGTCGAAGTACTCCCCCACCGCGCGGCCGATCGTCTCCTACACACCGACCGCCACCGCGACGGCCACCCCCCGCCCGACCGTGACCAAACCGACGGCCACCCCGACCTCCGACGACCCCAAGCCGACCGACAAGCCCACCACCACGCCCAAACCGACGGAGCCCACGGTCGAGCCCTCGGTCAGCGAGCAGCCGAGCGACATCCAGTGCATCAAGGAGCCCTGCCCCAGCTAGCCGTCTGGCCGCCTCGTCCGGACAGGTGGTCATCCGGCCATGAGAAGGTAATCGGGTGGATACGACTCGCGATCTGCTCGTAGCGCTGGCCCGTCGCTACGCCTTCGCCGACCTCGGGGCGCTGGCCCCGTCCGAGGAGATCGCCGGCGTGTGCGAGTTCGGTCAGCGGCTGCTCTCACTGGACGCCGAGGACTTCGCGGCCGAGGCGAAGCCCGTGCCCGCGGAGCTGCGGCGGCGGGCACGAGCCTGCCACATGCCGCAGACCGCGCGTGAGCAGCCACGCGGTGCCCTGGAGTCGTTGCGGCCCGCCTACGGGCTGCTGCTGGAGGTCATCGCCATCCGCTGGCACCGCCGCGAGCTGAGCTCGATGATCGCCGCCGTCCACATCGCCAGCGAATACCTGCCGCTGCTGGCCTACGAACCCCACCTCGGCCATGCGGGCGACCCCGCGCGCTGGCCCGCGGGGCTGAGTGCGCCGGGCAGCAGGTTCGGCGTGATCGGCGACCGCGAGTGCGACCACACCAAGTCCGAGCAGTCGGCCACCAACCGGACCCTGCGGGTGGCGAGCGAACCACCCGAGGGCTGGCGCGCGTACTTCGACCGGCAGCACAGTCAGGTGGCGGGCGCGTTGGCCGTCTGCATCGCCACCTGCCGCAACCCCTGCACGGCGATGGACTGGATCGAGCCGGAGGAGCGCGCCGACCTGCACGTGCGGGCCCGCACCGCGCTGGCGTTCGCGGAGACCCCGCTCGTACGCCTGCGGCACGCGGCGCCCGTCGGCCACGGCTTCGGCGTGCCCTCGCCGGAAGAGGTGCTCGACGCCTGGGAGCGCAGCCGGTTCGCGCTCGACAAGAACGAGATCGGCTCGGCCGCGCTGAAGGACGACGGGTTTCCGCTGCCCGGCCTGCCCGCGCTGTTCTCGGCCGTCGCCCGCGCCCCGATCGCGCCCGCCACACTGCTGGCCGGCGTCAGCGAGCACGTCGCCGGCCTGCTGCTCCGCTGACACCCTGGAAGCCTCCAGGCTGCCCCCGGCGCCTACCTCGCTTAGAAAGGCGGGGTGGGCGTCGCCCACCGCGGGGGCGCAGGCGACGCCCGTTCTATCGCCCGGCGGTGACCCGCTCCACCTGACGGCGGCCCGCTTCATCACCCGGCGGTTGCCCGCTCGGCTGCCTGACGGTGACCCCCTTACCGTCTGGCGGTGACTCGCTCTACCTTCTGGCGGTGGCCTGCTCGCCCAGCGTGCCGATGCCGTACAACAGCCCGCCCACCAGGTCGCCGACGCTGAACGCGGTGGCCATGGACATCGCGGTCATCCGGCACGTGCTGTCGGGCAGCCTGCGCCGGGCGCTCTCGCCGGTCACGATCTCCAGCGCCCGTCCGGCCACGTCCACGAAGATCACCACCGCCTTGTCGGCCTCGTCACCGAGCGCGGCGTGCAGCCGCTCGGCGAAGTGCCGCCGACCGCCGACCGGCGCGCCGAGGAAGGCACCGAAACGCAGGCCGCTGCGCCGCTCCGCGAGGGCGAGCGCCTGCCTGATGTCGTCGGCCTGGGCCGAGGTCAATCCACGCATCGTCATCACCACCCCGCCGAGGCGCCGCCGACGCGCCTGCCGGGCTCGGCCGTCGCCGCCATCGCGACCCAGTCGGACTCGGGCACCGGCGCCCACCGCGCGACCTGATCGGCGAGCACCAGGCCCGACGTGCTCACGCCGTGCTCGCTGCCGGACGGACCGCCCAGCCACACCGGGCCCGTCTCCGTCCTGCGCGTCGAACCCCGCCCGGGCACCATCACCACCAGGCTGATCAGCACGAACAGACCGAGCGAAACCCCCAAGAGAAAAGCCAGAATCTCCAGCGCGCTGTTCACACCACGAACGTAATCCCGGTTCGGCTGTCCGGCCAGACCCGGTCGTGAGAGAGTCTGACTCAAGATCCCCCAGACGAGGTCAACTTAACTGTGGATGCGATCGGAAGGTATCCCGTCGAGCGCGTTCTCGGCTCGGGCGCGTTCGCGTCGGTGTGGCTCGGCCGCGATGACCGGCTCGACTCCTATGTGGCGATCAAGGTGCTGGCCGACAACTGGTCAGCCGAACCGGCCGTGCGCGAACGGTTCGTCAAGGAGGCCCGGCTGCTGCGCCAGGCCGACTCGCCGCGCATCGTACAGGTGTACGACATCGGCGAACTCCCGGACAGCCGTCCATACTTCGTCATGACTTATGCCGACATGGGGTCTTTGGCGGGGCGTGTCCTCGACGGCCCGCTGCCGGTGCCCGAGGCGCTCCGCATCCTCGGCGAGATCGCCGAGGGCGTGGCGGTGCTGCACCGGCTCGGCATCGTGCACCGCGACCTCAAGCCGTCGAACGTGCTGTTCCGCGCGCTTCCGGGAGGTGGCGAGCGCCTCATGGTGGCCGACCTCGGGGTCGCCCGATCGCTGGCCGACGCCACCAGCCACACCATCGCGGCGGGCTCGCCCGGGTACATGGCGCCGGAACAGATGCGCCTGGACGGCGCACCGGACGAGCGAGCCGACGTGCACGGGCTGGGCGCCATGGCCTACCACCTGCTCACCGGCCAACTGCCCGCCTCGGGCCCGGTACGCCTGGCACCGCACCGGCTGCGGCCGGAGGTGCCGGTACGGGTGGGGGCGGCCGTCATGAAGGCCATCGACCCGGACCCGGACCACCGCTGGCAAAGCATCGCCACCTTCGCCACCGCCCTTTTGGCCCCTGCCGACGGCCCCCCAGAGCCGGACTCCGAGCGGCGACCGATGGCCGCAGACGTCGACCCCACGAACGACACGGCCACGGTTCACAGGAGCGACCGCGCCGGTGCGGGCGCAGCGGTAGACGATGACGCGGACGCGGGTGTCAGCGCGGGCCCCGGCGCAAGCGCGCAAGCTGGCCCAGGGCCAGGCCCAGACACGGGCGAGGGCGAGGATGTAGGAGCGGGAGTTGGCGCCGACGCAGGTGCGAGGGCGAGAGCGGAGGCAGGGGCGGTTGTTGCCCCAGATGCGGGCGCTGTAGTGAACGCGGGTGCGGATCCGGGCGCGGGTGCGGATCCGGGCGCGGGGCGGGGCAAGGGGGTGGTGGCCGGGGTGGGAGCTGTGGCTCTTGCCTTGGCTATGGTCGTCGCGGTGCTCACGCTGCGTCCCGTTGACCAGCCGTACACTCCGCTCGGCTCACCGTCCGGGACGGTACGGCCGTCCGGGACGGCGGCTCCGCAAGCGGGGTTGCGGGGCGATGCCGACATCCCCCAGAAGTACCGGGGCCTGATCATCCAGGCGGGCACCTGGTGCGGCGACGTCGAGGGGCTGTCGCCGGCGCTGGTCGCCGGGGTGCTCAAGATGGCCGGCGACTTCGACCCCGACCTGAGCGACCCCACCGCCGACGAGTACGGCATCGCCAGGTGGACCCCCAGGGTCCTCCAGTACTGGCAGCCCAACGGCATCAACGACCCGATGCCCAAGCAGCCCTTCTCCCCCGAGCTGTCCATCCCCGCGATGGGCCGCTTCTTCTGCGGGCTCGGCCCCCAGGTCGCCAATGTGCCCGCGGATCCGGCCGCCAAGCTGGCCGCCCTCTTCGTCTCCGGCGTGGTGCCGGTGCGGCGGGAGCAGGGCGTACCGGCCAAGTGGAAGGCCCACGTGCAGCAGGTCCTGAAATATCGGGACCAGTATCAGTCCTGACGGAAGACGCACACCGTACAGGCAAGCCGCAGGTTGTCACGGCAGCAGTCGCAGGTCCGCGTCCGTGACCAGGTCGAACCGGAGTGCCAGGTTGATCAGCGCGGCCCGCTGCCAGTCGGCCTTGCCGCCCTCGTCCGGCCGCTTGACCCTGAGCTTGGTCCCGGCCAGGTAGTCGATGTGGAAGTTCACTCCGCTTCTGGTCAGCTCGTGTCCCGCCAGCCGCTCGATCAGTTGCGGCACCGTCGGGACGACCGTGCTCGACGGGTCGTGCAGCCGCGCCTCACAGAGCGCGACCAGGATGAGGAAGTACTTGGCCGTCCGGTCGAGCGGGAAGACGCCTCTCGTCGTCGTGCCCGTGCCGGGGACCGCCGCCGACGTGCCGTACACGTGCTCGGGCGCGAACACCAGGAAGCCGGTCGTGCCGTGCTCGGCCGGCAGGATCACCCGCGAGAACTCGAACGGCACCGGCATCCCCATCCGCAGCGGCGGCACCTTGACGAACTCGCCGCCGCCCTCCGGGTTCTCGACCACATAGGTGCGTTCGGCGCTGAGGTTGCTGATGAGCCAGTAGTCCTCGACCGCCTGGATCCGTCCCGCCAGCCGCGACACGGCCCGGTCGGCCACCACGATGTCGACCGGGACATCGTCGGCGCCGCGACCGAACGTGGCGGTCTCGCCTGGCTTGAGGTCGGCCGCCACGGCCGTGTCGGTCTGGATGAGTACGGTACGCATGCGGATGGTTGTACGCCTTTGCCCGCTGTCCCACCAGCTATAAGGTTCCAGGGGCTACCAGACGGGCGGTCGCCGGTCGCCCCAGAAGGCGCCTCTGGCCGACTCGACCTGGGCCGACAGCGAGATCAGCGTGCCTTCGCCGCCCAGGCGGCCCGCCAGCATGACGCCGATCGGCAGCCCGTCGGCGGTCCAGTGCAGGGGCAGGTTCACGGCGGGCTGGCCGCTGACGTTGTAGATCGCGGGGAAGGCGGCGAACCGCTTCATCCGCTCGAACGTCTCCTCCACGTCGTCCACGTCCTCGAACCAGCCCACCGGCCGCGGCGGCATGGTGACGGTCGGCGTGAGCACCGCGTCGTAGGCGTTGGTCACCGCGAGCCCCGCCCGAGTGGCCAGTTGCAGCGCGCCCTGGGCCTGCAGGAACGCCGGGGCGGAGGTGGCGAAGCCACGCTCACGCAACCACCTGGTGAGCGGCCGGAGCAGCTCGACCTGGTCGTCGGCCACGGGGTGCATACAGGCGAAGGCGAACCACATGACGGTGAACTCCGGCACGGTCTCGGCCCCGAACGGCGGATCGATCTCGACGACCTCGTGGCCGAGCGCGGCCAGCGTCGCGGCGGCGGCCTCGTAGGCGGCGAGCACCTCCGGAGCGACGTCGGCGCCGGGCACGACGGGCCGGGCGTAGCGGGCGATGCGCAGCCGTCCCGGCTCGCGCGTGGCGCACTCCAGGAACGTGCCCTCGTGCGGCGGCGCCAGGTAGAGATCGCCGGGGCTGTTGTGCGCCATGACGTCGAGCAGCGCCGCGGCGTCGGCGACGGTGCGGGCGAGGGGACCGTTCGTCGACAGGCCGGCCAGGTCGGGGATGATCGGCGCGAAGCTGATCCGGCCGCGGGTGGGCTTGATGCCGAACAGCCCGCACACCGACGCCGGGATGCGGATCGAACCGGCCCCGTCGCTGCCCTGCGCGGCCGGCGCCAGTCCGGCGGCCACGGCCGCGGCGGCGCCGCCGCTCGACCCGCCCGCGGAGGTGCTCAGGTCCCACGGCGAGCGGGCGGGCGGCGAGAGGTAGGTCTCGGTGTAGCAGGGCAGCCCGAACTCCGGCGTCGCGGTCTTCCCCAGCATCACCGTGCCCGCGTCACGCAGGCGCTCGACCACCGTGTCGTCCACGGGTGCGACGAATCCCCGGTATGTCGAGGACCCGAACATGATCGGGACGTCCTTCACCAGGTTAAGATCCTTTATGGGGATCGGCACTCCGGCGAGCGGTCCGTCTGGCAGCTTCTTCGTCAGGCGACGCGCCTGTTCGAGTGCTCTCTCTGCGGTCACGGTCACATACGCGCCCACTCGCGGATCGATTCGCTCGATCCGATCGAGGTAGTGCTGTGTGAGTTCGACCGGCGAAATCTCCTGGTCACGGATGGCTTGCGCCTGCTCGAGCGCCGAAAGCTCGTGAAGTTCTCGCACGCTACCGCACACTAGGCATCTCTAGAGAAGAACGTAATAGATACCCGGAAAACGGGCGTAGAACACGGTGAGCTGGGCCATAAAACTATGGACAAGGCAACACTAGGAAACGACAAGACCCTCGGGCTACGGTGAGTTACGTGGACTCCGATCATCAGCGAGAAGACGGTCACACCTCGTCACCCATCTGGGTGAGTGACCGACCCGAAGGCGAGCCGGCCCCCGCCAAGCACTCGGCGCCCACGTCAACCTACGCGCCTATCGAGCGCGCGTCCCTGGGCAGCCTGCTCCAGCAACCGCGTGTCCGCCGTGTGCGCAATCGCGCGCTGCTGGCGATCCCGGTCGGCGTGGTCGTGGGCTTCCTCGTGGGCGACTGGCGGGTAGGCGTGACCGCGGGCGTGATCGCGGCCATCCTCGACACCGTCTACCGAGCGCGGTCCAAATCGACCGTGCCGGCCTGGCGGCGTGCCTCCATCGCGGAGCGCCGTACCGAGGCCCAGCTGCGCAAGCTCGAACGGAACGGCTACCGTACGCTGCACGCCAGGGCGATCCCGGACAGCGAGGCCCAGATCGACCACCTCGTGGTGGGCCCGACAGGCGTGTACGCGGTCGACTCCGAGAAGTGGGACAAGCGGCTGCCCGTACGCGTCCAGATGGGCAAGAAGCTCTTCCACGGGCCGTTCGACATGAAGCCGCGCCTCACCGAGGCCAAGTGGGAGGCGTCGCGGGCCAGCGAGCTGATCAGCGAGGCCTACGGCAAGGAGATCTCGGTCGTGCCCTCGCTGGCCATCTACGGGCCACCGGTGCCGTGGAAGATCATGACGATCCGAGGTGTGGACGTCTATGAGGGCGGCCGTGCCCGCAAGTGGATCACCAAGCGGGAGCGGGCGCTGACCAAAGCCGAGATCGACCGCCTGCACGAGATCGCGGCCCAGGTCCTGCCCGCGAGATACGGCGAGGACTGAGCCGCAAAGCCAGGTCCGGCTGCGGGCCTGGGACGTGAGCGGCGACCGCGTGGACGAGCCGACCGGTGTCGAGGACGGCAAGGGCCGGTTCGTGGCCAGGTAGACCGAGCTGGCCCCCCGTACGTGTTCCGAGCGATGGACAACTGTCTCAGTAACCGGGCGATGGTCGTACCATGTGAGGACTCGTAACGATGGGAGAAGTCCAATGCCCGCCCTCAGGTCACGTACGGTCACCCACGGCAGGAACATGGTCGGTGCCCGGGCCCTGCTCCGGGCGACCGGCGTAGCCGGGAGCGATTTCGGCAAACCCATCATCGCCGTGGCCAACAGCTTCACGCAGTTCGTCCCCGGCCATGTTCACCTGCGCGACGTCGGCGACGTGGTGTCCGCCGCGATCCGTGAGGCGGGGGCGATCCCGCGTGAGTTCAACACGATCGCGGTCGACGACGGCATCGCGATGGGCCACGGCGGCATGCTCTACTCGCTGCCGTCGCGCGAGCTGATCGCCGACGCCGTCGAGTACATGGTCCAGGCCCACTGCGCCGACGCGATGATCTGCGTCTCCAACTGCGACAAGATCACACCGGGCATGCTGCTGGCCGCCTTCCGGCTGAACATCCCGACGGTCTTCGTCTCCGGCGGGCCCATGGAGGCCGGCAAGACACCCGGCCGCAAGCTCGACCTGGTCGACCCGATGGTCGCCGCCGCCGACAGCAGCGTCTCCGATGAGGATCTGCTGGAGATGGAGGAGAACGCCTGCCCGACCTGCGGGTCGTGCTCGGGCATGTTCACCGCCAACTCCATGAACTGCCTGGCCGAGGCGATGGGCCTCGCGCTGCCGGGCAACGGCACGATCCTGGCCACGCACAAGGACCGCAAGAAGCTGTTCGAGGACGCCGGGCGCCAGCTCGTGGAGATCACCCGCCGTTACTATGAAGAGGACGACGAGTCGGTGCTGCCGCGCTCGATCGCCACCAGCGAGGCGTTCGAGAACGCGATGACGCTGGACGTGGCCATGGGCGGCTCCACCAACACGATCCTGCACATCCTGGCCGCGGCCCGTGAGGCCGAGGTCGACTTCGGGCTCAAGGAGATCAACGAGATCTCCCTGCGCGTGCCGTGCCTGTGCAAGGTGGCTCCGGCGACGAACAAATACCACGTCGAGGACGTGCACCGCGCGGGCGGCATCCCGGCCATCCTGGGCGAGCTCGACCGCGCCGGGCTGCTCCACCGCGACGTGCCGACGGTCAACGGCGGCACGCTCGGCGAGACGATCGCCGCCTGGGACCCCCAGTCGCCCACGGTGCGGCCCGAGGCCCTCGAGCTGTGGCACGCGGCGCCGGGCAACGTCCGCACGGTCAAGCCTTACTCCCAGGACAACCGCTGGGACTCCCTCGACCTCGACCGGGCCGATGGCTGCATCCGCGACCTGGCGCACGCCTACAGCGCGGACGGCGGGCTCGCGGTCCTCTACGGCAACATCTCGCGTGACGGCGCCGTGGTGAAGACGGCCGGGGTCGACGAGTCGATCTGGAAGTTCAGCGGGCCGGCGGTGGTGTTCGAGTCGCAGGAGCAGGCGGTCGAGGGCATCCTGGGCGACCAGGTGAAGGAGGGCGACGTGGTCGTCATCCGCTACGAGGGGCCGAAGGGCGGGCCCGGCATGCAGGAGATGCTCTACCCGACGTCGTTCCTCAAGGGCAGGGGTCTGGGCAAGGCCTGCGCGCTGGTCACCGACGGCCGCTTCTCCGGCGGCACGTCCGGGCTGTCGATCGGGCACGCCTCTCCGGAGGCGGCTGAGGGCGGCATGATCGCGCTGGTCGAGGACGGCGACACGATCGAGATCGACATCCCCAACCGGTCGTTGGAGCTGCGCGTCCCCGAGGCCGAGCTGGCGGCCCGCCGCGAGCGCCTCCTCGCCGACCTGGGCGGCTACCGTCCCCGCGACCGCAACCGCCCCGTCAGCGTGGCCCTCCAGGCATACGCGGCCATGACCACGTCGGCTTCTACCGGCGCGTCTCGCGACCTCACCCAGCTGTCTAAATAGCTATTTTTTCTAGAGAGCTTATTTTTTACGGCTAAGCACGGTGGGCCCCACCCACCGTGCGGGGCTGGGGTCTGTCCAGGGGCACGCTCCTCCGGTTCCCCGGCTGGGCGCCGTGACGTGCGTCTTCTTGGCCATGGCTTCCGTGTGGTCGTGCCGGTCGTGATGGCGGGCGATTTCCTGGTCATGGCTTCCGTATTGGCCGTGGTGGCGGGCGGCTTTTCACCCTTATCCGGGCGATACAGGGTGCTTACCAAGCGTACAGGCTTTCGAAAACTGTCGGTGGTCGTCTCTATTGTGGGGGTATGGCTACAGGCGTGAACTCTCACACTCGCCCGCTGACCACCGCCGAGATCGCTGCCCTCGCCCTGTCCCTCGCTCATCTGGGGTCCGGTCCGCAGGCCGTCACCGCCAGGCGCGGTCTGCAACACGTGTTCGAGCATCTGGAGCTCGACGACGACGTCATCGCCACCACGCTCACGACGCTCACCGAACCGTTGCCCGTGGACATCGCGTCGCGGGCCAGGCTCATGGCGGATGCCATCACCAGCCGCCTGATGGTTCGCCTGCACTATCGGGATGCCTCCGGACATGTCACGACTCGGGATGTGGAGCCCGTGACGTGTCTGGTGCACCGCGAATACTGGTATCTCGTCGGGGTCTGCCGGATGCGGCGGGCCATCCGGGCGTTCCGGTTCGATCGGATTCTCGCGGTCGAGCCGACGCTGACTCCGTCCCGGCCGCACCTGGCCGACCGGTTCCTGCCGTTCCAGCGGCGCAAGCGGGCTCGCGCCGCGTAAGAAGCTCCCCGCCGGGAAACTGGGCGGGTCTTGACCCGCCGCGCCCCAGCCGTTGGCGCGGCGGGTGGCAGGCTCCCGCTCATGCTTCTTCGAGGGATCCTGCTGGCCCTGGTGGCCGGGGTGTCCGGCTGCGCCAATGGCGGCGCGGCCGCCGCTCCTCGCGCGGTGACGGTCGCCCCTGAGCGGCTGCCCGAGGGTGGGGCGTCGGGCGCCGCCGCCATGCGGGTGGGCAACGCCGCCCAACTGCCGAAGACCGCCCGGCAGGCGCTCGACCAGGCGCTGGATCACTACCTACAGGGGCGGCCGGGCCGGACGGCGGTCTCGGTGCAGGACCTGACCACCGGCGTCCGATACGCCTTCCACGAGGAACGGTCGTTCATGCTGGCCAGCGTGGCCAAGGTGGACATCCTGCTGGCGCTGCTGCTGCGGGCGCAGCGCGAGCACCGGCAGTTGGACGCCCACGAGCGCGCGCTGGCCGACCGCATGATCCGCTTCAGCGACAACGAGTGCGCGCACGATCTCTACGTGGCGATCGGCGGCCAGGCCGGCCTGACCAGAACCCTGCACCGGCTCGGCGTGCGCGACACGCGTCCCGGCACCGGACGGTTCTGGGGCTCGACGCGCAGCAACCCATCAGATCAGGTGAAGGTGCTCGGCGTGCTCACCGACCCGGACGGCCCGGTCTCGGCCGCCAACCGCCGCTACGCGCTCGGCCTGATGTCGTCCGTGACCCCGAACCAGGCTTGGGGCGTCAGCGCCGCGGGCGGCCAGGTGGCCCTGAAGAACGGCTGGCTGCCCGCCGAGGCGCACGGCGGCCTGTGGACGATCAACAGCGTGGGCCGCCTTCTCGTAGCGGACCACGAACTCCTGATCGCCGTGCTGTCGGAACGGAGTCCGGACATGCCCACGGGTATCGCGACAGTCGAACGCGTGGCCGGCCTGGCGGTCAAGCGATTCACCGGTGCACGTGCGCACGTCACGGCGCTCGGCCGGTGAACCGGAGGAGCGTGCCCCTGGAGAGACCCCAGCCCCGTGCGGCGGGTGGGGCTCACCGGGCCTGCCGTAAATAAGAGCCTCTAACCACCAACTGCGCGCGGGCTGCGCCGATTGACTACAGCAACCCCCGCCTGACTAACCCCGCGCCTAACTACAGCACCCCCCACCACAGCAACCACCCGAGCGCGGGGCGGCGGCGCCGCCGGTCATCGCGACCGTGGAGAGCAACCTGACGGTGTCGTCGTGCCCCTCGGGGCACGCGGCCGCCTCGTCGGAGGCGGACATCGGACGGGTCACCTCGAAGGTCGACCCGCAGGCACGGCAGCGAAAGTCATAGCGCGGCATGCCCAAAGACTACGCCAAAGCTCCGAAGCTCACCTGGGCGTAGTCGGAGACGGGTTCGTAGCCGATCGACCGGTAGACGGCGTTGCTCGTCGGGTTGGCCAAGTCGGTGAAGAGCACCACCTGCTCGCAGCGCGTCTCCAGCGCGACCTGGCTGGCGAACGCGGTGACCGCGGCACCGTACCCACGCCTGCGACGTGTCGGCGGCGTGTACACCGGCCCGATGCGGCAGACCCCGCCCGCGGCGGGCGACAGGGCGGCCAGCGACACCGGGGCCCCGTCCGCCTCCCACAGGAAGAGCTGCCGACCGGCCAGCCGGTGCTGGACCTGCTGCGCGGGATCCCGGCCGATGCCCAGCCCCACCTCGTCGCCGAACGCCAGGAACCAGGCGACCAGCAGGGGAAAGTCGGCGACGTCCGCCAGACGGCCGTGGCCCGCCGTGTCGGGGATGGTCAGGGTGCCGAGGCGATAAAGGCGCTCCGACAGCACGGAGCCGGGTTCGCCGAGCGCCTTGGCGAGCGCTTCGGTCAGCTCCAGCGGGCCCATGACCTCGGGTATCTCGCCCTTCAAGGCGCTGACCAGCGGCGCGATGGACTCGACCGGCATGCGGGCCAGCCCGACCGGATGCGGCGGGGTGCGGAACGCCGCCCCGCGGACTTCCCCGTCGCTGGTCCACCAGCCGAAGTAGGCGTCGTCGGCCGGCATTCCGGCGCGGATGTTCGCCAGCACGGTCAGCGGCACCGTGTTGCCCACGGGGTCGGCGAGCAGGAACGCCTCGACGACGGCCGCGTACTCCTCGACGTCGGTGGTGAAGGTCCACATGTCCTGGATCCTGCCAGGAGCCGCGAAGCAGGACAAAGACATTTCAGGCCCGGATCCGAGGGATCCGGGCCCGAAGGTCAGGCAGCCGCTTCCAGGTAGGGCGCCCATTGGGGATCGCCGACGAGTGAAGCGCCGATGAGCCGCCAGTGAGCGCCCCGTGGCACCGCCGGGGCGACGCGTAGCGTCCACCCCAGCTCCTCCAGGAACTTGTCGGCCTTCCGGTGGTTGCACGGCGTGCACGAGGCGACGCAGTTCTCCCAGGTGTGGGGGCCGCCCCTGGACCGGGGGACGACGTGGTCGATGGTCTCGGCCCGCAGGCCGCAGTAGGCGCAGCGGTAGTCGTCGCGCCGCATGAGCGCGGCCCTGGTCAGGGGGATGCGAGACCGGTAGGGAATACGGACGTATCTGCGGAGCCGGATCACCGAGGGGACGTCCAGCGTGCAGGTCGCGGAGCGCAGGACCGCGCCCCGGCCGTCACGATGGACGATGTCGGCCTTGTCCCGCAGCACGAGCACGATGGCGCGATGCAGCGAGAGAGTGGTGAGTGGCTCGTAAGTGGCGTTGAGCAGCAGGACTTGGCGCGTCATCGGGCCGCTCCCTGCTGCATGGGTATCAAGGGGGACATGCCGTGGCATGTCCCGGCTGTCGGCCCCTCCTGGGGCACTGGTGCTTCCGTCACGTGGACCTCCGCCGGACGGTCCAGCGGATGGTCACCACGGCACCGTCCTATCACCAAGTCTGACGTTTACCGCATGGTCCCCGCCACCCCATAACCCCCAGCCGGAATGACCAGAGAGACGCACGGTACGTTTTATGCCCACTTCACCAGGGCTTTACGCACGCTGCATGGCAGTAGGGTTCGGGCATGACGCGAGAGCCCTACCCCACAGCACGCCGCGCGGAAAGCGACGAGATTTTGCACAAAACTCCCGTCGCGGACCCCTATCGCTGGCTTGAGGATCCCGACAGTCCGGAGACACAGGGATGGCTGCTCGCGCAGGCCGACCTGTTCAAGCGGCAGAGTGAGCCGCAGCGGTTCAGGGACCGCATCGCCGAGTTGCTCAGGTCGGGTTCCGTGGGGGTGCCCGCGTGGCGCGGCACGCGTCACTTCTTCAGCCGCCGCACGCCGGACCAGGAGCACGCGGTCTACTACGTCGCCGAGGACGACGGAGCCGGCGGCACGGAGCGGGCGCTGATCGACCCCATGGCGCTCGACCCGTCGGGCCTGACCACGCTCGACGCCGTACAACCCGACAAGGAGGGCCGCCTGCTCGCCTACCAGATCTCGGTGGGCGGCAACGAGGAGTCGGTTCTCTACCTCATGGACGTGGCCACCGGTGCCCGGGTGGAGGGCCCGATCGACCGGTGCCGCTACTCCCCCATCGCCTGGCTGCCCGGCGGCGAGGCGTTCTACTACGTGCGCCGGTTGCCGAGCACGGAGCTGCCGGAGGGCGAGTCGCAGTTCCACCGCCGCGTCTACCTGCACCGCGTCGGCACGTCCACCGAAGACGATGTGATGATCTTCGGTGAAGGCATGAAGATGACCAACTACTACGGCGTCTCGGTCTCGCGTGACGGCCGCTGGCTGCAGATCTCCGCCAGCGAGGGCACGGCGCCACGCAACGACCTGTGGGTGGCCGACCTGACCGCGTCCGCGCCCGACCGGCCCGATCTCCAGGTCGTACAGGAGGGCGTGGATGCCCAGACGGGGCTCTCGTTCGGCCGCGACGGCAGGCTGTACGTCCACACCGACCGCGACGCGCCGCGCGCCCGGATCTGCGTCACCGACCCGGCGACGCCCGGTGTCGAGGCCTGGCGCGACCTGATCCCCGAGGACGCCGAGGCGGTGCTGTCCGACTTCGCGATCCTCGACGACCTCGACCGCCCGGTCATGCTGGTGGGCTGGACCCGCCACGCGATCAGCGAGATCACGGTGCACGACCTGGCCACCGGCGAACGGATCGGCGAAGTGCCCGCGCCCGGCCTCGGCTCGATCGGCGGCATCGCCGAACGTCCGGAAGGCGGCTACGAGGCGTGGTTCGGCTACACCGACAACACCACGCCGCCGACCATCCAGCGCTATGACGCCAGGACCGGCGAGACCACGCTCTGGGCCGCCTCACCGGGCGCGGTGGACGTGCCATCGGTGCGCACGTCCCAGGTCGTCTACCGGTCGAAGGACGGCACCGACGTCCGCATGCTGGTCATCTCGCCGGTCGACGGCGACGGGCCGCGTCCGACCATCCTGTACGGCTACGGCGGCTTCGGGCTGTCGATGACCCCCGGCTACTCCGCGTCGGTGCTCGCCTGGGTGGAGGCGGGCGGCGTCTACGTGATCGCCAATCTGCGCGGCGGCGGCGAGGAGGGCGAGGACTGGCACCGCGCCGGCATGCTCGGCAACAAGCAGAACGTCTTCGACGACTTCCACGCCGCGGCCGAGCACCTCATCGCGACCGGAGTGACGACAGCCCGGCAACTGGCGATCTCCGGCGGCTCCAACGGCGGGCTGCTGGTGGGCGCGGCGCTGACGCAGCGTCCCGAGCTGTACGCGGCCGTCGCCTGCTCCGCTCCGCTGCTCGACATGATCCGTTACGAGCAGTTCGGGCTGGGGGCGACCTGGAACGTCGAGTACGGCTCCGCCGCCGATCCCGAGGGGTTCGGCTGGTTGCTGGGATACTCGCCGTATCACCATGTTCGCGAGGGTGTGGCGTACCCCGCGACGCTGTTCACGGTCTTCCAGTCGGACACGCGGGTGCATCCGCTGCACGCGTGGAAGATGTGCGCGGCGCTCCAGCACGCGTCCACGGGTGAGGGGCCGATCGTGCTGCGCAACGAGACCGAGGTGGGCCATGGCGCCCGTTCGATCAGCCGGTCGGTCGAGCTGTCGGCTGACACGCTGACGTTCCTGGCCAGGCATACCGGCCTATAGTCGGAAATATGAGCATGCTGGGGCTGGCCATGGTGGAGGCCGTCCCCAGCTCTGCTCTGCGGCCGTACGTGACGCGGCTGACCGCGTACCGGGAGCACTACGTCTCGCCGTTGACGCGGTCCGAGGCGGCGATGCCGGGTGCGGTGCTGATCCTCGGGTTCGGCGCGGCGATGGGGGTGGGCGGGGCGCGCGTCACGTCGTTCACCGGCGGGCTCAGTGACCGCTTCACCGTGACCCGCACGCTCGGCCCGGCCGAGGGCGTGCAGGTGTTCCTCACTCCGTTCGGGGCGCGGCGGCTGTACGGAATGCCGATGCGGGAGCTGACGAACCTCGTGGTCCCGATCGAGGACCTGCTCGGCGGCTGGGCCCGCACGGCCGTCGAGCGGCTGGGCGGGACGGCGTCCTGGCCCGAGCGGCTGGCCCTGACCGACCGGCTGCTGACGGAGCGCATCCTGGCCGGGCCGGAGATCGGCCCGGAGGTTCCGTGGGCGTGGGCGCGGCTCCTCTCCTCGGGCGGCCGCGTGGGGCCGTCGTGGCTGGCCTCGTCGCTCGGCTGGAGCCACCGCCATCTCGTCGCCCGCTTCCACGACCAGGTCGGCCTCACGCCGAAGACGGCCGCCCGGGTGATCCGCTTCCAGTCCGCGCTGCGCCTGCTCCGCTCCGGCCGGGCGATCGCCGGCGTCGCCGCCGACTGCGGCTTCTACGATCAGGCGCACATGAACCGCGAGTTCAGGGCGCTGGGCGACACGACGCCCGGTCAGATTCGTCCAAGACCCGCGGCTGTCCCCGTCTGATACTGACCGCATGACACGAACCGTTTACGCCCTGGCCCGCTACCAGAACTGCGCGACGGCCATCGACTTCCTGACCGCCGCCTTCGGGTTCCGGGTGCACGAGGCGTCCAAGAACGACCAGGGCGTGGTCAACCACGCCGAGCTCCTCGTCGGGGACGACCTGATCATGGTCGGGGAGGGCAAGCCGGGCGGTCCCGGCATGTACATCGCCGTCGACGACCCCGACGCCCACCTGGCCCGCGCCCGGGCCGCCGGGGCCACGATCACGATGGAGCTCACCGATCAGCCTTACGGGTCGCGCGAGTACGCCTGCCAGGATCCCGAGGGGAACGTCTGGTACTTCGGGACTTACCGCCCTTAAGCCCTTTTGGTAGCCCTGCCGGTTTTGGTGGCCCTGCTGGTGCCCGTCTTGACGCGGCCTCCCTCACCCGCGCCGGAACCGGCAGGTTGGGGCATATGACCAGCGAAACAACGGCCATCGGCCGTCCGATACGGGTTGAGGTGTACGCCGACCTCGCGTGCCCCTGGTGCCGACTGGGCACGCACCGTTTCCACCGCGCGGTGGAGGCGTTCGGTGGTGCCGCCGAGCTCGTCCACCTGCCCTACCAGCTCGCCGCCGACGCCCCGCAGGAGGCTCGGCCGCTGATGGAGGCGGTGGCCGAGATGTTCGGCCGTGAACAGGCGGCCTTGATGACCTCGGGCATGGCCGAGTTGGGGGCGAGGGAGGGGGTGGAGTATCGGTTTGATCGGGCGGTGGCGGTCAACACGTTCACCGCGCATCGGCTGCTGTGGTTCGCGCTGCGGGAGTACGGTGCGGGGGCCCAGGCAACGCTCGCTACGGCGCTGTACGAGTCGCACTTCCGTGACGGCGGCGATCTCGGCGACCACGCCGTGCTGAGCGACGCGGCGGCGCGGGCCGGCGTGCAGGGGGCCGAGGAGTTCCTCGCCTCGGCGGAAGGCGTCACCGAGGTACGCGAGCAGGTCGCCGCGGCTCGGGCGGCCGGGATCACGACGGTGCCGACCTTCGTCTTCCCCGGCGCCGAGCCGCTCAGCGGCGGGGTCGACACCGCCACCCTGCTCGCCACCCTGCGGCGGTCATCCGGCACGTCTCCCCGCCCCGAGTCGCGGCTGCCCGCCGCGCCTCTCGGCCCTGACCGGCCATCCGGCGCCGCGTCCTTCGACGCCGGGCCACAACCGGCCGCCGCGTCGCCCGACCCGGTGTCGCGGCCGTCCGCCGCGACCCGCACCGACCCTCGGGGATCGCGGGAGGGGGCATGACCACGTTCACCGAGGCGGAGATCTCGTATCTGATCAGCCAGCCGCTGGGCCGCTTCGCCACGGTCGGTGCCGGGGGCGGGCCGCACGTGACGCCGGTGGGCGTCTTCTACGACCCCGAGACCGAGGTCGTTGTGATCGGCAGCGTCGCGGACATGGTGGCGAGCAAGAAGTTCCGCGACGCCAGGGCTCGGCCGGACGTGGCGCTCGTGGTCGACGACCTGGCGTCCGTCGATCCGTGGACACCGCGGGGCATCGAGATCCGCGGCCTCGCGGAGACGCACCTCGACGGCGGCGAAGAGCTGGGTGAGCGGCTGGGAGCCGGGTTCCCGTTCGACGCCGCGTGGATCGGCATCCGACCGCGCCGCGTCCTGGCCTGGGGCCTCGACGGCGACACGTACGGCCTCTCCGCCCGCGACGTCTGACGACACGGAGGCCACGCGCTGAACGCCGGCCCACTCCCGACACGTCCTGAACGCCCGTCCACGCCCGACGCGCCCTAACGCCCGACGCGCGCTAAGCGACCGCCCACGTCGGACCCATCCCCAAGACCCAATGTGCCCCGAACGGCCGCTCAGGCGCGGTGTGCCGCCGCTGTGAAGTGCGTCTCCTCCGGAGCGGGGACCGGGAGCGGGTGGGCGGCCGCGGGACGCAACCCATCGAACATCATGCTGAGATAGCGCCGCCAGAGCCCAGGCACCGTGTCACCGAGTGGCGCGGTGGCCTGCGAGGCGGCGTTGATCAGCAGCACGATGTCGTGTCCGGTGACGTCGTCGCGGACAGACCCCTCGCGCCTGGCCTCGGCCGTGAGCGCCTCCGCGACGGCCGCCAGGCGCTGGCTGGCCCGCCGCACCTGCGGATCGGCCCGGGCGATCGCCCCCGCCGCCTGGCAGAAGGCCCGATCGCTGACCTGCGCCTCGACACCCGCACTCATGAACGCCAGCAACGCGTCCGCGCCACGCGCCGCCATCGCGGGGCCCGCGCCTGCCTGCACGCTCGCACCAATACCTGCGCCCACCTGCACGCTCGCACCGATGCCCGCGCCCGCCTCCGCACTCGCATCAATACCCTCGCCAGCACCCATACCTGCCCCCGCTCCCGTCCCCCGCAGGAGCGCCTCTCCGATGGCGGCCAGGTCGTCGAGTTGGTCGGCGAAGATCGCCGTGATGAGCTGCTCCTTGGTGGCGAAGTGGCGGAACACGGTCCCCTTGCCGATCCCGGCCCGCACCGCGATCTGCGCCACCGAAACATCCATCCCATGCTCCGCGAACTCCGCGGCAGCCGCGTCGAGCAGCAACCGCCTGTTACGCATGGCATCGGCCCGCATCGTCCCCACAAACCGACCCTATCCCAACCGGACCGGCCGGTCATATTATGCTGAGCACTCATAACATGACCAACCGGTCCGGTTAAGCGAGGAGACGCCCATGCGGGCATTGGTGGCAAGGCAGTACGGCTCGGCGGACGTACTGGCGATGGAAGACATCCCGGCACCGGAACCGGGCCCCGGCCAGGTGCGGGTGCGGATCACCGCCGCGGGACTGAACCCGGCCGATCTCCGCATCCTGAGCGGGGTGATGCGGGAGTCGGCTCCGCTGGCGTTCCCGCACGTCCCGGGCAGCGACTTCGCCGGTACGGTCACCGGCGTCGGCGACGGAGTCTCCCGATTCGCCCCAGGGGACGAAATATTCGGCCTCGGCCTCCCCTACGCGGCGAAGGCCATGGCGGACCTCACTGCCACACCGCCTTCCCTGACCACGGGCACCATGGCCGAATACGCGCTCTTCGACGCCGACACCCCGGCCCTGGCCCACCGCCCGCCGGACCTGCCCGCCGACCACACCGCCACTCTCCCGATCGCCGGCCTGACAGCTCTGCCCCTGCTGCGCGCCGGAACGTTCACTCGCGGCACGAAGGTGGTCGTGATCGGCGCGGCCGGCGGGGTCGGCGGCGCGGTGGTCCCGCTGCTGGCCGCGTGCGGCGTCCATGTGATCGCCACCGCGATACCCGACGACGAGCCGTACGTTCGCGCGCTGGGAGCCGCCGAGGTGATCGACTACCGCTCGACCGATCCAGGCGCGGAGACCCTGCGCCGCCACGCGGACGGCGTGGACACCCTGGTCAACCTGGCCCAGTCGGGCCCCGCCCTGGTCGGCACGGCCCGCGCCATCCGGCCGGGCGGGCGGCTGCTGAACATCGCCTTCCCCAGCCCCGACCCCGCGGCCTTCGCCGACATACGGGTGGACACCGTCTACACCCACGCCGACCCCGGCGACCTGGACGAACTGGCCGCGCTGGCCGTACGCGGAACCCTGCCGAACACCATCACCCACCGCTACGGACCAGCGGAAGCCACGCGAGCCTATGCAGACCTCGCGAACAACCACACGATCGGCAAGCTTGTCGTCATGTGGCCATAAGGCCGCAGGTCAGCGAGGGAAGATGACCGTCTTGTGGCCGTCGAGCAGCACCCGCTGCTCGGCGTGCCACTTCACGGCCCTCGCCAGCGCGACGCACTCCACGTCCCGGCCGAGCGCCACCAGGTCCTGTGCGGAGTGGCTGTGGTTCACGCGCGCCACCTCCTGCTCGATGATCGGCCCTTCATCCAGGTCCGACGTGACATAGTGCGCGGTCGCGCCGATCAGCTTGACGCCCCGGTCATGCGCTTGGTGGTACGGCCTGGCGCCCTTGAACGACGGCAGGAACGAGTGATGGATGTTGATGGCCCGCCCCGCCAGCTTCTCGCAGAGATCCTCCGACAGCACCTGCATGTATCGCGCCAGCACCACCAGGTCCACCTGATAGTGCTCGACCAGTGCCAGCACCTCCGACTCCTGCCTCGCCTTGGTCTCGGGCGTGACGGGCAGGTGGTGATAGTCGATGCCGTACGACTGGGTCAGGGGGCGGAGGTCGGGATGGTTGGACGCGACGGCGACGATCTCGATGTCCAGGGACTTGGCGCGTACGCGGTAGAGCAGATCGTTCAGGCAGTGGTCGAACTTACTGACCATGATGAGCACGCGCGGCTTCCTGGCCACCTCACGCAGCTTGACCTCCATGCCGAACTCCGGCGCCAGGGCGGCGAAGGCCGTACGCAGGTCGTCTTCCGGCAGCGGCGCCGCGAACTGGACCCGCATGAAGAACCGCTGCGCCTGCTGATCCCCGAACTGCTGGCTCTCGATGATGTTGCAGCCGCGCCCGGCCAGCAGGCCGGAGACGGCGGCCACCACACCGGGCCGGTCGGGGCAGGACAGGGTCAGGATGTACTCGGCAGAGCTCATGGTTTCACTCTCGCGGACAGGGGATCATGGGGTGGCTTCTGGCTGACCTGGGCAGACTATCTCTCACCGGCCTACTCATGGAGCGCCCGCCTGTGGAATCCGCCGTACTGATCGCGATCGCGTGCCTGTTCGCGTTCGTGTCCGGGATGAACGACGGCGGTGCCCTGCTCGCGACCGGGCTGAAGCTGCCGGCGATACGTCCAGCGGTCGGCATTCTCACCCTGGTGGTGCTGGTGGCGTTGGTGCCGCTGGTCACCCATCGGGTCGCGCTGACGTTCGTGAATCGGCTGGCCACGTTCCAGGGGGCGGGGGCGAAGATCGCGATGGCGGTCGCGGTGGTCGCCGCGCTGATCGTGGTCATGACGCTCAGCGCGAGAGGCCGCCCGACCAGCCTCACCCTGGCCATCGTCGGCGGCCTCACCGGGGCCGGCCTGGGCTGGGGGCTGCCGGTCTCGGCCGGGTCGGTCTCCCTGGTGCTGGCCTTCGGCCTGGCCGCACCCGTCGTGGGCGGCTTGCTGGCCTGGGTGATGATCCGGCTGCTGGTCAAGGTGACGACCAGCCACGGGCTGACGCGCTGGCACTGGGCGGGCTTCCTGCTGCAGACCATCGCCTACTCCGCCAACGACGGCCAGAAGATGCTCGCCGTCTTCATGATCGTGGTGGGCTTCTCGGACGCACCGCTCACCTACACCTCGCTGGGGGCGCTGCTGTTCGGGCTCGGCACCGGGTACGGCCTGCCCAGGGCGGGACGTACGCTCAGCCGGGAGATCATCGTCTCCCGGCCCCTGCACGGCGTGGCGGCCGAACTGGCCTCAGGCATCGCGGTGATCGCCTGCTCGGCACTGGGTATGCCGGTGAGCATGACCCAGGCCATCGCCGGCGGCCTGATCGGCGCCGGCGTGGCGCAGGGCGCCGGCCGGGTCCGCTGGTACGCCGCCGTCAAGATCGTCATCGCCTGGCTGCTGACGCTACCGGCGAGCGCGCTGCTGGCTGGCGTCGCGGCGTACGTGGTGAAGGCGGTGACGGCGTGAACCACCTGGGGCGAGGGGGCTGGACGTGAAGCGGTTGCGGCGGATCCGGGCGCTGATGTCGGGACACATGGACAGCGCGCTGAGCGAGGCCCTGCTCGGCCAGTTGGCGGCGACCAAGGAGGGCGCCTGGCTGGCGATGGCCATGATCGGCGGAGAGGTGGGCAGGACGGGCGCGCACGAGAAGATGCGCGTGATCGAGCACCTCGGCGACGAGGAGCGACGCCACCTGGTGGAGGAGCTCAAGTCGGCCCTGGTCACGCCGATCGACCGGGAGGACCTGTTCCGCCTCTCCCGCTCGATCGACGACGTCCTGGACTCGCTGCGCGACTTCGTCCGGGAGTCGTACCTGTATCGGGTGCCGGACCAGATCCGCTTCACCCCGCTCCTCGACCAGGTCATCGAGGGCATCGACGCCCTGGAGAACGCCGTACGCGTCCTCGCCTCCCACCCCTCGGCCGTGGTCCACGACGCGCTGGCGGCGAAGAAGACGGGCGGCTCCATCAGGCGCATGTACCAGTACGAGATCGCCCGCATCTTCTCGGGCGAGCTGACCGCGAACGCGATGAAGGAACGCGAACTGGTGCGCCGCCTGGAGATCGTCGGCGTGGCCATCGGCGAGGCCGCCGACGCCATCGCGGACGGCGCCATGAAGCGTTGACCCATACGCGCTTGAGGTGGCTGGAGGAGGAGAAGGACGCGTGGAGGCCCAGATCAACAGTGACCGTCCCGCCGCGCGGGTGGTCTGCATGGACGCCGACGGCCGGGTACTGCTCCTGCGATGGCGTGACCACGTCAGCGGCGAGGCGCTCTGGGAGCCGCCGGGTGGCGGGATCGATCCCGGCGAAACGCCCCTGGAGGCGGCCGCCCGGGAGCTGGCCGAGGAGACCGGCCTGCCGGGGGCGGCGGTGTCCGGTCGGTGGGTGCCCGTCCATCGGGACTTCACCTGGCTCGGTGTGCGGTACGTGAAGACCGAGCCGTTCTACCTGGCCTGTTTCACCAGGCGAACCCCCGAGGTGGATCCGGGTGAGCTCACCGAGGAGGAGGTTCGGGCCTACCTCGGCTACCGATGGTTCACCACCGACGAGCTGCCGCACGGCGTCCAGCCGCCCGAGTTGGCCGAAGTGATCGCCGAGCTCACCGCACCGAGCTGAGTCCGATACGAGTCACAGTTCCAGGGTGAGGCCGCCCGTGGCCACGGCGAGTTCGCCGCCATACGTCTTGGCGGCCGCTGCCAGCGCGGGCTCGGGTGGGCTGTCCGGCCACAGGTGGGTGAGCACCAGCCGGGCCACACCGGCACGAGCCGCCGTACGGCCCGCGTCGAGGGCGCTCGACAGATAGGGCGCGTCCTCGTCGGGCACCCGTTCCGGATAGGTCGCCTCGGCCAGCAGCACGTCGGCGTCGCGCGCCAGCTCGGCCAGGGCGGGGGCGGGCCCGGTATCGCCCGTGTACGCGACCACCCGGCCGCCGCCGGTCAGCCGGAGTCCCGCGTTGGGCACATGGTGCGGAAGCGACCAGGTGTCCAGGCGGAAGGGCCCGATCTCGTACGGCCTGCCAGGAGCCAGGTCGTGCAGGAGGAAACTGCCGGCCAGCATGCGAGCCTTGTCCAGCGCGAGCACGGCGGTGAGGGCATCAGGCGGCGCGTACACCGGTAGGGCGGCCGGCGGTGCGTCGCCCAGGGCGCGGGCCCGGAGCAGCGGGTTCAGGTCGGCGCAGTGGTCGGGGTGGCCGTGCGTGACCAGCACCGCGTCGATCTCCTCGGCGGCCGTCAAGGCCAGCAGCCTGGGCAGCGTGGCGTAACCGGGGTCGATGAGCACCCGGAAGCCCTCATGCTCGACCAGATAGCCGTTGCACGCCTGCCCGGCCGCGGGCCACGCGCCGCAGCCACCCAGCACTGTGATTCTCACCATAGCCAGGAAACATAGCGGCTTCAGGCGCCGCGACAGTGGCCTCCGCCGGCGGGGTCAGCATCAGCCCGAGCGGCGGTGGCCCAGCTCCGTCAGCGTGGTCAGCATCAGGCCGCGCAGCAGCCCGCCTGCCACCTTCTCGTGTTCGCCCTCCACCGGCAGCCCCTCGGTCACCCGAGCCCGGTAGATCTCCCGCTCTCGCGGGTCGGTATAGGGCTGCGCCGTCATCCCCACCACGACCGTCGCCCGGGTGCCGCCCCTGGGCAGCACCGCCACGGCATGCGTGCGCAGGCAGGTCTCGTCCGGGGCGCCGTACCAGCCGCACTTGATCCCGGCCTCCGGCGAACCGAGCGCCTCGCGGGCGCCGAACTGCTGCTTGCCCGTGACCTCGCGCATCCACTCGAGGATCGTGCCCGCCACCGGGTCGCCGGCGGCGGCGGTCTGGGCGAGCGCGGCGTAGGCGGTGGCGACCTCGTCGGCCGCCACCTCCACCGAGCCGAACCTCGACGGGTCCCCGTTGGGCGGCGCCCAGAGGACGCCCGTGCGCTGGTAGATGTCGTCCAGGATGACCCGGGGTCCGACCGCGAGCCAGAGGTTGAGCGTGTCGGCGTTGGACGAGACGACCACGGCCGGCTCGGCGTGGCGGCGCCAGCGTTCGTGGTCGGGGAAGTGCGCGGCCGTCACCCACGCGTACAGCGGCTTGAGCAGCGAGGCGCAGCGCAGCCGGGCCAGGCCGACACGGACGCTCACGGCGCGGGCGGGCGGGCCGCCGTAGCCACGCCTGATGCCCGCTGCCTGGGCACTGGCTCCTTCTTGGAGGTCACGCAACAGCTCGTCGAAGGACACAGGGCCAACCGTAGTCCTTATGAGCGAGCTCCCAGCGCGCTTCGTACCGATCCGTGTCCGGAGAGTCGCTGTGGCGCCGGGCCGTCTGGTGCGATGGCCAGGAGGCGTTCCACTCGGCTCCACTGTTCCGTATACGGAACGACACTCTCCCAGGCCGGCTACCGTGTCAAGAGCCACGCCACCGCGATAGGCGCGGCACCGCAGACCGGGCTAAGGGCCGCGCCACCACCAGGCCAGCGCGATCGCGCCGAACACGAGAGCCGGCCCGCCGACCGCGACGAGCAGCCGCCTGCCCCTGGCCACCTCCCCGTCCGTCACGAAGGCCGCCATGGCACCTGCCACCGCGAACGCCACCGCCGCCGTCACCACGTGGGCGAACCTGGACGACCAGGACGGGAGCACCTCACCCGCCAGCGTGACGAGCAGCAGCATGGCCGCCGTCACCCAGGCCACCCGGAAGGCCGGGCGTACCTCCACCCGGTTGAGCGCCACGACCGACAAGGCGAACGTGCACACGGTGATCGCCAGGAGGGTGCCGAGGGCAGGGGGCAGGCAGTTCCAGTCCTCGCAGGCGATGGCCGTCCATCCGATGCGGGCGGTGGCCCACCAGAGAACGCCCAAGGCGGCGTAGACGGCGGCCGCCCTGACCGCCCGTTGTTTCGGCATGCCTACATACTGGTCGACCGGAGACGGGCCGCCTGCTCGTCGTCGGCCGCCGCTTCGGCCGGGTGGCCGAGGGCGCGTTGGACGATGGCGCGGTTCTCGTAGAGGGCGGGCTGGAAGGGTTCCAGCGTGATGGCCCGCGTCAGGTCGGACAGCGCGCCCTCCCAGTCTCCCGACTCGTAGCGCAGGACGCCCCGGTTGCCCCAGGCCGACACCAGCTCGGGAGCCGCGTCGACGGCCAGGTCCAGCGCCCGGCGCGCGTCGCTCAGCCGTCCCGCCGCGGTCTCCAGCTGGCCCAGCACGACCAGCAGGTACGGATTGCCGGGCGACTGGACGAGCCCGATCGTCACGTCGGCCCTGGCCTCCTCGTCCCGCCCGAGCATGGCCAGCAGGCCCGCCCGGTTGATGTAGGCGTCGAGGTAGGCCGGGTCCAGCTCGATCACCCGGCCGAGGTCCATGAGGGCGCCGGCGAAGTCTTCGCGCACGATGCGCAGCTCGGCCCGGTTGTAGTACGCCTCGGGCAGCGGCGGTCCGGCCAGCATCGCCCGCTCGTAGTCGGCCAGCGCCTCCCCGTGCCACCCGAGCCGGTAGAGCAGGTTGCCGCGGTCGAGGTAGTAGTCGGGGAACGTCGGGTCGATCGCGATGGCCGCGCCGTACTCGTCCAGCGCCTCCTTGTCCCGCCCGAGCGACGCCAGCAACTGGGCGCGGTTGGCCAGCAGCACCATCCGGTGCACCGGGTGCCGTTCCCCCAGCTCATCGGCCAGGTCGAGGGCCGACTCCACCAGGTCGAGCGCCTCGTCGGCGTGACCCCGCCGCAGCTCGATCAGCGCGAGCCCGTTGCGGTCGAAGCCGAGCTTGAAGGCGCGTTCCACGGGGTCGGGCAGCAGGCTGGAGATGGCTATCGCCTGGTTCATCCAGCCCGTGGCCCGGCCCAGGTCGCGCTGGGCGGGGTCGGGGTGGCGGGCGTCGAGCATGGCGGTGCCGTACGCGCCGGCCGAGTGGACGGCGGGATCCTGGCTCGACCGGCGGGCGGCCTCCCACAGGATGCGGGCCTCGAGTGTCTGGCCGAGCGCGCCGAGCGCGGTCGCGGTGCGCTGCGCGAAGAACCACCACTGCGCACTGCCGGGCTCAGTGAGCGAGAGCCCGCGCTGCCCCAGCTCGGCCAGCGCGGGCAGGAAGCCCTCCCTCGTGCAGCGGTCGACGAGTTCGCGCAGTTCATCGGCGTCACGCGCATCCTCGGGAGGCTCTGGCCCGGCAGCATAAACCATGATCATCAGGATGTCCGGCGGGATCCGGCGCATCATCACGTCGAGCAGTTCGGCGTCGGTGGAGTCGGCCTCGGCGGCGTTGCACACCGCCAGCGCTCTGCCGGGCGGCACCACCGCGCGGACGAACTCCGCGATCCCGTTGGCCAGCCGCAGAGTCCGGCGCGGCGCGGGCACCAGAATGCGCTCCTCATCGGCCAGGTCCACATCCAAGGACATCCTTCGGGCAGGCACCCGGTCGCGTAGACCGGGTGCCGCCGCTCGGATCTCGATGTCATGGGCCGCCACGAGATCCTTGGAGCTGTCCAAGGCGGCCGGGACCAGGTGGTGCAGCAGCGCGGATCCGACGGTGTAGGGACCGAGCGGTCGTCTGTGCCCGTTGATCACCGGCATCAGCAGCTCTACGGCCTCCCATCGGGCGGGCGGTGCCCCCTGAGCCCTGAGATGGGATCTCCCCTCGATCACCCCTTATGGATGACGCTGGAGGTCCCAGCAAGCCTGGCGGTGCCAGGCTTGCGGACGGCGATGCGCTTCATGATGCACCTTCCACTGTGGGTTAATATTCACCACTATCGGACACTTCAGCGAATATCAAGATTTATGGCGAATAAGTGGTTGGTGCATCAATAAGAACCTCTTGTTTTTTGACTGCAATTAGTGGCCTATTGGGACCGAAACCAGCGGGAGATTGACACCGTCCTCTTCTGTCCAGATTTTTCGACCAACGCGCACAGACAACGGCCGGTGAGGTCGATCGACTGGCAGCCTTCGTGAGAGAGATTCTTCGCTTTGACGATGTTGATGGCCTGTTCGATCAGCCGATCAAGACTGGGCTCCCTTGTCCCCTTGTGCGAATGCGCGTTCCACGGGCACGCCTCAGGGCGCACACAAGCGCTCTTCGTGGGGTACGACACCGCGGACCGCTCTAACTTCAGCGGGTCGTCCCGCTTGACCTTCAGGTCGGCCAGCACCTTCCTGGCCTTCCTGCTCGCCATGACCAGGGACCGGTCTCGTCCGTCTGCCGGTGAGCCCCTGCCGGGCACCGCCAGGAGCATCGCCACCGCCATCAGCCCGCCGCCCACGATCATGCTCAGGCCCACCTGCTCGTGGAACCAGATCACCGCGATCGCCGTCACCCACAGTGGCTGCGACGACATCAGCACGGCGCTGGGGACGGCCGGCACGTGCGCCTGGCCGTACGAGCGGGCCAGGAAGCCCAGAGCGCACGAGACGACGGACAGGTGGGCGAGTATCCCCCAGTCGGACAGGGTGGCGGGCACGGCGAACCCGTCGCGCGCGGCCAGCACGCCGGTCATGGCGCCGATGGTGGCGAGCTGGATGACGGTGAGCGCGTACGCGTCGAAGGCCTTCTCGGCGCGCGAGAGCCGCGCCAGCAGCAGCGTGTGGCCGGAGTAGAGGGCGGCGGCGCCGAGCGTCACCCCGAGCGCGAGCACGGAGATCTCCCGGTCCTCGGTGCCGCGCATCAGCGTGAACGCGGTCATGCCGGCCAGGGCCAGCCCCACCCCCGCCCAGACCCGGCCGGGCACCCTGACCCGGAACATCACCAGGGCCAGGATCGGCGTGATGACCACGTTGCACCCGACGGCGAATCCCGACACCGCCGAGGGGAGGCTGTCGAGGGCGATGGCCTGGGCAGACTGTCCGACCCCGAACATGATGCCCAGGATGACCCCGTTGATCCAGGTGTCCCGCGACAGGCGCCAGAGGCTGCGCGGCCGGATCAGAAAGAGCGTCAACGCCGCGAGGACGTATCGCTCGGCGAGCAGATCCTCGACGGGTAACCGCAGGATGAGATCTTTCATCAGCGGGAACGCCGACCCCCACGCGGCACTGACGAACAACAGAAGCACGGCTCCCATAAGGGGTCGGGGAGCGGGCACGACTGCCATGTCAAAAAGCATCTCACTACTATCAGCAGCCGTCGGTGTACAGGCAGCAGCCGGTGATGTTCCTCTACCACCGAGAGGAACGAGCCTCACCCGCAGTTGCGTACATCCGTATCCGCAGGAGTGTTCAGTGCACTATTTCCGCCACATCCGCTCCCCGCACCCACGGCCTGACTACGGAGCGTGCCCGCCCGCGCCACGGGCGCAGGCGGGCGCGTCCGCATAAGGGCACGTCCGTAAAGGAGAGAGCAAGGATGGGCGAGCGCGGCGCTACGACTCCAGCGCGTCCGCCGACTCGACGGCCAGCCGGTCGCTGCCCCGCCGGAGGCGTTTCTCGCCATAGACGACGACCAGGTCTCCGACCTGCCGCCGGGAGATCTCCCGCCAACCGTGCCGCTCGTACAGTGCCAGAGCGGCTCCCTGGTTGAGCGTGGTGTCGCCGCGTACAAGGTGGAATCCCAGCTCCACCGCTCGTTCCTCCAAAGCCAGCAGCATGGTGGCGCCGAAACCGCGCCTCTGGAAGCCGGGATGGACCCGCAGCCGGCACACCTCGGCCGTCTCCGAGTCGATGGGTCTCAGGCCGCCCATGGCCACGACCCGCGAGCCGAGCTCGCCGACGAGGAAGTCGCCACCGCACGCCAGGTAGAGCTCCTGGATGCGGGGGAAGTCGTCGTCGTAGTAAACACCGTCGCCCGGCGCCAGTCCCACCTCGGCGAGGCAGATCTGATGCAGGGCGAGGATGGTGTCAAGGTCAGACCAGCGATAGCGCCGGATCTTCAGCTTCATGCACCGCCATTCCCTTCCCCGATGGCCAACTCAGAAGGACGCAGTTGCTCCTGGAACGCGGCCAGGTCGGGATGATTCGCGTCCCGCGCCTTGATCGACTGTTCGAGCGCGACAGCCGGGCGCATGATGAAATCGGTGCGGTACTCGGGGCCGAGCAGCTTCATCGCCTCGATGCCCATGGCGATGGCCTCCCCGACTTCCCCCTCGATCACGCGGCATTGCGCGCGGTCGAGCCTGATCAACGTCTGGTCGATGATGTGATCCTGGTATTTGTCGAGGGCCTGGTCGAGTACGACCTCGGCCTCCAGGGTCTGACCGAGCTTCGTGAGCACGTCACCCTGGTAGAAGTACAGCTGGCGTTCGGTGTAGCCGAAGGCCATATCCTCGCGTTCGTGTGACTTCATGTGCGAGAAAGCGTTCCTGGCCCGCGCCAGCGCGCGTTTGGCCTGGTCGACGACCTCTTTCTTGCTGTCGGTGCCCGAGATCATGGCCAGCGCGCGGGCCTCGACGACCGGGGCCATGGCCTGCGCGGCACACGGTGTCTGGCCGGCCAGGTCGCGGCTCTTCTTGGCCAGGTTGAGCGCCTCGCGGGCGTCGCCGTAGTAGAGCGGGACGAGCGCCTCGCGGGCCGTCACCCAGGCACGCAGCGCGCGGTCGCCGGTCTCGTCGGCGGCGGTGCGGCCGGTGCGGAAGAACGCGCGGGCCAGCCGGTGGTCGC
The DNA here is from genome assembly GCF_018603905.1 of Nonomuraea sp. NEAU-A123. Classification (GTDB taxonomy): domain Bacteria; phylum Actinomycetota; class Actinomycetes; order Streptosporangiales; family Streptosporangiaceae; genus Nonomuraea. The sequence continues at coordinate 586,712 of NZ_JAHFZZ010000006.1, read as the reverse complement.
CGAGGTTGATCATGATCATGCCGCTCAGCCCGGCGAGCTGCGCGGCCATGCGGCACAGGCGTTCCTGCAGGTCGATGGGCTGGCGGAACGACATGGCGCTGCGGACGGCGCTGAGTTCGAGCAGCACGTCGCACAGCAGCCGCAGCGGCGCGGTGGTGGTGTACTGCCGCCCGAAGGCGAGCGTGGCCTCTTCCCACTGGTCGAGCATGGCGGGAGAGACGGTGGCCGAGACGAGGATGTTGTCCATCCGCCGCCTGATGCCCTCGGCGGCGCCCAGCACCTCGCCGTCGAACTTGGCGGTCTGGGTGCTGTTGGACAGCAGCTTCAGCAGCGTGCGCCGCAGGATGTTCTCGTCCTCCTCGTCCGAGGGGGACGGGATCGCGTCCGGTCGCTGGTGGATCAGCAGCTCGCGCGGGGAGTTGCTCCCGGCGTTGGTCCGCTCCTTGACATCGGCTCCGAGCACTCCCGGCATCCGGTGGCCATGGCCGCAGATGCACGGACCGTCATAACCGAGGGCGCCCGGCTCGACCCGGTAGACCGAGCAGAGGTAATGGAGATATTCGGGGCCCGGCCGTTTCAGCCCGCTCTCGTAGGCGGACAGCAGGGTCTCGCCGATGCCGGGCGGGGCCTTGGCGTCCCGATCGAACAGGGCTCTGACCTGCTCGATGACGTCAGCCAGCGCGATGCCGTGCGCGAGACGATGCCCTTTGATCTTGGTGGTGCCGAACTGGGGCCCACAGTTTTCGTGGATCTCCTCAGCGATCTGAGCGGAGGTGCGCCCGGTGGCGAGCCCTTTGGCCCGGATCCGGCGCGCCATCTCCGTCTCTCTGTGCTGCCTGCCGGACATCCCGGCCCCTCTCACGCATGTCCCGTCGGTCCGCAACTGCTAACCGAGCGTAGCCTTCAGGTCGCGCTGTGCCTACCAATGACTATGGCCCATTACTGACAGGTTGGAAACGCCTTCTTGGAGGTTCCGGTTAAGGATCGTCCTCCGGCGGACTGTTTCTTACAACCTACGAGGTAGAAGCGGCTCCCCGTGAGCAGAAACACGTCGTTGCGCACTCCGCCGAGTTGAGTCATCTTTGGCCCACCAGCAACGATTCAAGGGAGGGACGAAAGGTGGGGGACGACAACTTCGGGCACCTGGAGCGTTTAGTGTCAGAACTCGACGCTCGCGGGTTGCTCGCACGAGTGGTTCGAACCCAAAGCGGGCGGGTGTTCGTCCGGGTAATCAACCCGAACGCGACGAGCCTTACCGAGAACGTCACCTGCCGGCCTACTGCGGTCGCCGAGCTTCCGGACTGGTGGTACTGCTGGTCCTGGGGCGAGCGCATGCACACGGCCGACGACCCGGCTGGTGCGGCGACCAAGGTCGCACGCGTACTCGCCGCTGTGGGCGAGTGATCCAGCGGTGATCCGGGTGGAGCGCAGCCACCACGGCTCATCGCACCCACGGCGGCTCCTCGGGGCCGGCGGGGTGGTCGGTGCGGAGGGTCTCCTGCTATACCGCAGGGGCTCTGGCCATCCCGCCGGTTCCGCTTCTTGCGGGACTCGTGCTTGTACGGCCAGCCAGCCGTACACAGGAGATGCCCTCCAGGTCCGCCTGGAGGGTGTTCGGGGGACCCCTCCCGGAAACGGCGCGGGACATGCTTCCGGGTGTGTGTCCCAGCCGAGCCGTACGTCACCGGAGCGTCAGGCCTCGCCCTCCGCGGCCCAAGGGGCCTGATGACCCCGTCTTCCCCGGCGTGATGTGACTGCGGCCGGTTCGGTCGGCGGTATCTTTTGGAGCGATCCGCTCGAAAAGACCGTCGACCGAACTGCTTCCGGAAGGGGATCCAACCAGTGTCCCTGCTGGCACCGCCTACTAGCCCTGCGCCGAGTCTCCTGGACCCGTCAAAGATGATCAACGATGTGGGTGCGGCCTGTGAGGGTGACAAATTCCTCTGCGGGTTCTTGCAAGACTGGCTACCCGTGGGCGCCTTCGCCCCGATCATCGCCACGCTCATCACGGTCATCCTGATCCTGGTGATCGCCCTCATCGTGCGGAACATCGCCAAGCGCCTGATCACCCGGGTGGTCAGCAGCGCTTCGACCGGCAGTTCGATCACCGGCCGGTTCCGCAGGTCCAGCGCCGCGACCGAGGGCATCGACGCCCTCCTCAACGAGCGCCGCAAGCAGCGCGCCGAGACGATGGGGTCGGTGCTCAAGCACATCGCCTCGGTCGTCATCATGGGCACCGCCGTGCTGACCGTGCTCGACCGGCTGACGATCCCCATCGCTCCCCTGCTCACCAGCGTCGGCATCCTCGGCGTGGCGATCGGCTTCGGCGCGCAGGAGCTGGTCAAGGACTTCATCGCGGGCATGTTCATGCTGCTGGAGGACCAGTACGGTGTGGGCGACGTGATCGACTCGGGCGCCGCGGTCGGCACCGTCGAGGCGGTCACCCTGCGGATCACCAGGCTGCGTGACGCCGACGGCCGCGTCTGGTACGTCCGCAACGGCACCATCACCAGGGTCGGCAACGAGTCGCAGGGCTGGTCGCGGGCTTACCTCGATGTCCCGGTCGCCTGGAACAGCGACGTCACGACCGTACGGGCCATCCTGGAGAACGTGGCCGAGGAGATCTGGGCCGACCGCGACTTCCGCGAGACGCTCATCGTGCAGGAGCCCGACGTGTTCGGCGTGGAGCAGCTCTCCGACAGCTCGCTGGTGTTCCGGATCTCCGCCAAGACGCTCCCGGCCAAGCAGGCGCAGGTCGCGCGGGAGCTCAGGCTCCGGGTCAAGACCGCGCTCGACGGCGCGGGCATCCCCATGGTCGCCAGCGCATAGGCTTGTACGGTGACTGAAACCTCCTTCTACGACGCCGTCGGGGGCGAGGAGACCTTCCGGCGACTCGTACACCGCTTCTATGAGGGGATCGCGCAGGATCCGCTGCTGCTCCCGCTCTACCCGGAGGAAGACCTCACCGGGGCCGAAGACCGGTTGCGGGGGTTCCTCGTTCAATACTGGGGCGGCCCCAGCACCTACAGCCAGGAGCGCGGGCACCCGCGGCTGCGGATGCGGCACAACCCGTTCGTCATCGGCGAGGCCGAGCGCGACGCCTGGCTGCGGCACATGCACGACGCCGTCGAGTCGCTGGAGCTGCCGCAGGAACTGGAGACCAAGCTCTGGGACTACCTGGTCTACGCGGCACACAGCATGGTGAACTCTCCGACATAGCGGGCATGACCGCCCCATGGACATCCCCTGGTGGCGTGACGCCGTCGTCTACGAGATCTATGTTCGCAGCTTCGCCGACGCCTCGGGAGACGGCGTCGGCGATCTCGCGGGAGTACGCGAGCGCCTGCCGTACCTGGCGGAGCTCGGAGTCGACGCGATCTGGCTGACCCCCTTCTATCCCTCCCCGATGGCCGACGGCGGCTACGACGTGGCCGACTACCGCGGTGTCGATCCGCTGTTCGGGACGCTGGGCGACTTCGAGTCGCTGGTCACCGACGCGCACGAGCTCGGGCTGAAGGTCATCGTCGACGTGGTGCCCAACCACAGCTCGTCCGCGCACCCCTGGTTCCAGGCCGCGCTGCGCGGCGAGCACCGCGACCGCTACATCTTCCGCGACCAGCCGAACAACTGGCAGTCCACCTTCAGCGGCCCGGCCTGGACGAAGCTGCCGGACGGCCAGTACTACCTGCACCTGTTCGCCCCCGGCCAGCCCGACTTCAACTGGCGCAACCCCGAGATCCACCGGGAGTTCCTCGACGTACTGCGGTTCTGGCTCGACCGGGGTGTCGACGGGTTCCGCATCGACGTCGCGATGGGCCTGTACAAGGCGAAGGGGCTGCCGGACGTCAAGGACCAGTCGTTCAAGGCGGTCTCCCCGGTATGGGGCCAGCCCGAGGTGCACGAGGTCTACCGGGACTGGCGCAAGCTGCTCGACGGCTACCCCGGCGAGCGGATGGCCGTGGGCGAGGTGTGGACGGACAGCTCCGAGGACCTGGCGCTCTACGTGCGCCCCGACGAGCTGCACCAGAGCTTCAACTTCGCCTGGCTGCAGGCGCCCTGGTCGCCGACCGCGTTCAAGAAGGTCATCGACGACACGCTGGCCGCGGTGCCGTTCGCCACGTGGGTGCTGTCCAACCACGATGTCGTACGGCACCGCACCCGCTACGAGAGCGCCGACCCGGGCACGGGACTGATGAGGGCCAAGGCGGCGCTGCTCACGATGCTGGCGCTCCCCGGGTCGGCATATCTCTACCAGGGGGAGGAACTTGGCCTCCCCGAGGTGAAGGATCTTCCCCCGGAGGCGCGGCAGGACCCGGTCTTCATCCAGTCGAAGGGCGAGCTGGTCGGCCGTGACGGCTGCCGGGTGCCGCTGCCGTGGTCGGCCGACGGGGGGTCGCTCGGGTTCTCCCCCGATGGGGTGGCGCCGTGGCTGCCGCAGCCGGCCGGCTTCTCGGCGCTCAGCGTGGCGGCCCAGAACGCCGACTCCGCCTCGACACTGGCCTTCTACCGCCGGGCCCTGGCCTGCCGTCGTGAGCTGGTGCGCTCGATCCCGTACACGCTGGAATGGCTGGACTCCCCCGAAAGCGCGCTCTTCTTCACCCGCGGGTCGCTGATCTGCGCCGTCAACTGCGGCACCGAGCCGGTGCGGCTGCCGCCGCACGACGGCGTCCTGCTGCCCAGCGGGCCGCTCGATGGCGACCTGCTGCCACCCGACACCGCCGTCTGGCTACGCGCCCGCTCATGAGGGCCGGGGCACGTCCTGTTCCGCGGTGGCGGGCCGCTCGCCGCGGGCGGGGATGACGGGCAGCGAGATCAGCGCGCACGCCAGCCCCGCCGCGAACCCGGCCCAGTAGCCGGTGGCCGTGATCAGTACCCCGGCCACCGGCGTGACGGCCAGGGACACGATGTTCTGGATGGTGTTGTGGGTGCCGAGCACGCGCCCCGCCGACGCGGGACCGGCGAGCTCGCCCGCCGAGAGGTAGGCGAGGCCGTTGCCCGCCACGGTGATCACCGCGGCCAGCGCCAGCATGGCCGGGCCGAGCCAGGATTCGGTGACCGTGCCCAGCACCAGCAGGGCCAGCACGGCCAGCGAGCCGAACGTCAGCAGCCGCAGCGGCGCCATGCGCAGGCCGGTCCTGTCGGACCAGCGTCCGGCCGCGATGCGCACCGCCGCGCCGCCGATCGCCGCCACGCCGAAAAGCTGCCCCGCCCGTACGCCGTCCCAACCGTAGACACCGACCAGACAGGCCACCCCGTACGTGCTGACGACGACCTGAGGCACCACGTGCAGCGCGCTGGTCGCGTGCACCCGCCAGAGCGCGGGCTGCCGGTACGGCGAGGCGGCGGGCGCCGTCCGCGTGCCCGAGATCGTGTGTGGCGGCTCGGCCAGGAAGAGGGCGGCCAGCACGGCGGCGAGCAGGCTGACTCCGGCGCAGACGACGAACACGCCCGAGATGCCGTGGGCCCGTGCGATCGGCGGCAGGACGAACGCGGCGACGGCCATGCCGAGCGTGTAGGAGACCTGGCGCAGGCCCATCGCGACGCCGCGCTCCGGCGGCTCGAACCAGCGCAGCACGATCCGGCCGCCGCCGACCATGGCCGCGGACCCCATGGCCCCGGCCAGGGCGAGCAGCGGGATCACCGCCCAGATCTCGGTCACGGAGGCCGCGGCGGCGAGCAGCGCGGCGGCCAGCCCGACGCCGATGCCGAGCACCAGCCGCTCACCCCGCCGGTCGGCCAGCATGCCCCAGGCGACCAGGGAGAACAGGATGCCGAGGCCGGGGGCGTTGCCGATGATCGCGGCGACGGGCAGCGAGACACCGAAATATCGCTGGATATCCGGCATGACGAGCGGCAACCCGAACAGTCCCAGCGTGACGCTGGCGTGCGCGTTGACCCCCAGCCCGAGCATCACCCAACGCTTCATACGGCCATGAATCGCCGCAGATAGTCGCGTTCATCGGAGCTGAGCCGGCGCGGCGCGGCACGCTCCACGTCGTAGGCGACGATCACCGAGGTGGCCCGGACGAACAGCTCGTCGTCGTCGCGGATCTCGTGCTCCAGCGTGAACCGGACCGCTCTGAGGTCCGTCACCCAGGTCTCCACCCGGACCGGCTCGGCACGGAAGCCGAGCGGGCGCAGGTAGTCGATCTCGTGACGGGAGACGACGAGCCCTTTGAAGGGGGCGTCACCGGCCTTGTACGGATCGATGTGGAGCATCCCCAGGCGGGCGTCCTCCAGATAGTCGAAGAAGCGGACGTTGTTCACATGCCCGAGAGAATCGATGTCCGCGAATCTCACCATTCGGGGGAAGATATGCCGCTGGGCCAGGGAATGTTCAACCACGGTGGCCACCGTACCCGTCCCGGTCGGGTGGCCTCGCTCCGGGCCGTACAGGCCGGCACCACGGGGCCTGTCATTTCTAGATTTCGATACTAGAATTTAGTTCGCATCGTCAGGCAGTCGAGGATCGAGGTGCCACATGAGCGGGATCGTCGAGGGTCGCGTGGTGATCGCCACGGGCGCGGCCAGGGGCATCGGGCGCGGCCACGCGCTCGAGTTCGCCCGGCAGGGCGCGAAGGTCGTGGTCAACGACCTGGGCGCGGAGGTCGACGGCACGGGCTCGTCCGACGCTGCGGCCGCGGTGGTCGAGGAGATCGAGGCGCTGGGCGGGGAGGCGATCGTCAACGGCGAGGACGTCTCCGACTTCGACGGGGCGGCCCGGCTGATCCAGGCCGCCGTCGATCGCTTCGGCGACCTGCACGTGCTGGTCAACAACGCGGGCATCCTGCGCGACCGGATGCTGGTCAACATGACGGCCGACGAGTGGGACGCGGTCATCAGGGTGCACCTGCGCGGCACGTTCGCGCCGCTGCGCCACGCGGCGGCCTACTGGCGGGCCAAGTCCAAGGCCGGCGAGCGGGTGAACGCGCGGATCATCAACACCACCTCCTCCTCCGGCATCTATGGCAACCCGGGCCAGGGCAACTACGGCGCCGCGAAGGCCGGCATCGCGGGCTTGACGGTCATCGCGGCCAAGGAGCTGGAGCGCTACGGCGTGACCGTGAACGCGATCGCCCCGGCCGCGCTCACCCGGATGACCGAGAACCTCGCCCCGGGCGGCACCGGCGCCGATCCCGACGACATCGCCCCGCTGGTGGTCTGGCTGTCCAGCGCCGAGGCCAGGGGCATCACCGGGCGGGTGTTCAACGTGCGGGCGGGGGTGATCAGTGTGGCCGAGGGCTGGCACGCCGGTCCCGGTGTCGACAAGGGCGGCCGGTGGGACCCGGCCGAGCTGGGCGCGGTCATCCCGGCCCTGGTCGACAAGGCCGCGCCCAACGCGCTGACCGACGGCCGGATCCCCGGACGGGAGGACTGACATGGCGCTCGACCACGACCTGATCGGCGTCGAGAGCCCGCCGTACGACCGCGGGTGGTCGGCCAAGGACACCATGCTGTACGCGCTGGGCGTGGGCGCGGGCGTGGCGGAACTGGCCTTCACCACGGAGAAGGGGCAGCGGGTGCTGCCGACGTTCGCGGTGCTGGCCGCGCAGGCGCCGTCCGGGCGGCGGCTCGGCGACTTCGACCCCGCTCTGCTGGTCCATGCCGAGCAGGCGTTCGAGCTGCACCGGGAGCTGCCGGCCGCGGGCGGCGTACGGACCACCTCGAAGGTGACCGGGATCTACGACAAAGGGTCCGGCGCCCTGGTGACCAGCGAGGCTCGTGCCGTGGACCAGGAGAGCGGCGAGCCGGTGATCACCAGCCGCAGTGCGGTCTTCATCAGGGGCGAAGGCGGTTTCGGCGGCGACCGGGGGCCGCGCGACGAGCTGTGTACGTACGGGGTTACCGGGCGGGCGCTGCTGCACGCGGTGGCGGGCTCGGATCCGGGGCGGTTCGGGGCGATGTCGGGCCGGTTCACCAGCCCGGTCTTTCCCGGCGAGTCGCTCACGGTCTCGATCTGGGTGGACGGCTCGGCCGTACTGTTCCGGACCGCCAAGGACGACGGGACGGTGGTGATCGACAGAGGGCGGGCGGTGATCAGCCCTCGGCCAGGACTCTGAGGGGGTCGAGGCGGCGGATCAGCGTCATCGCCGCCTCGATCACGTCGTGGGCGTCGGTCTCGGTGTCGCTGGTGGCGACCTCGCGGGCCGCCTCGCCGATGATGCTGGTCAGCGCGGCGACGGTGAACCGGTCGAGCGGGTCGGCGCCGGCGCCGAGCAGCACGGCGTTCTGGCGTACCCACTCCCTGCCCCGGGTGCGGCGGACCAGCTCGAACCCAGGCGGCCCGTCACCGTCGATGAACAGCCTGACCAGGTCGCGCCGCTCCCACGCGCCCGCGAGGTAGGCCCGCGCCCCGGCGATGAGCAGCTCGACGGGGTCGTCGACGCCCGCCTGCTTGGCCCGCGACACGCTGGCGGCCGCGGCCTCCTCGTGCGCCGCCTGGTGGCCCTCATAGAGCGCGAGGAACAGCTCGGTCTTGCCGCCGAAGTGGTGGTAAAGGCTGCCGACACTGGAGCCGGCGCGGGCCACGACCTCGGAGACGTTGGCCTCGGCGAAACCGTGCTCGCCGAAGACCTCGCGGGCCGCCATCAGCATGCTCTGGCGGGTCTGGGCCGTCCGGCTCCACTCCCACGACGACTTCCTTGCCATGCGTCCCATCGTACCGGGATCAATTCTAGAATTTGATTCTTGACAGGATCGCGTCCTGGCTGGCTTCCTGGAGGAACGTTCTAGAAATTGGGGAGGCGGTCATGGACTTCTCGCTCAGCGCCGAGGAACGTCAGATCCGCGACACCGTCCGCTCCTTCGTCGAGAAGGAGATCATGCCGCTGGAGCCCGAGGTCCTGCGCAACGAGCGCGAGGGCCGCCCGGCGCTCCCCCCGGCGGTCGTCCGCGACCTGCGGGACCGGGCGAGGAAGATGGGCTTCTGGGGCATCAACACCCCCGAGGAGTACGGCGGAGCCGCGCTGGGCCCGGTCATGTCCGCGATCATCGTCATGGAGCTGGGCCGGACCTTCGTCCCGTTCATGTTCGGCGGCAGCGCCGACAACATCCTCTACGCGGGCACCGCCGAGCAGCAGGCGCGTTACCTGCTCCCGACGATCGAGGGCGAGCGCCGCTCCTGCTTCGCGATCACCGAGCCGGGCGCGGGCTCCGACGCGCGTAACATCCGCACCCGCGCGGTCCGTGACGGCGCCGAGTGGATCATCAACGGCGAGAAGACGTTCATCACCGGCGGCAGCGAGGCCGACTTCGTCATGGTGTTCGCCGTGGCCGAGCCGTACGGCGTGACCTGCTTCCTCGTCGACCGCGACATGGGCTGGACGTCCGAGCCGATCCAGACCATGGGCGAATGGGGTCCGGCGTCGCTGGTGTTCCAGGACGTCCGGGTCCCGGAGGCGAACATCCTCGGCGAGCTGGGCAAGGGCTTCGAGCTGGCCATGCAGTGGATCGGCCAGGGCCGTTACATGATCCCGGCGCGGGCCATCGGCTCGGCCGAGCGCATGCTGGGGATGGCCATCGACTACGCCAAGATCCGCAAGTCGATGGGGCAGACGATCTCGGAGTACCAGGCGATCCAGTGGATGATCGCCGACTCGCAGGTGGAGATCGAGGCGGCCAAGTGGCTGACGCTGTACGCGGCCTGGCGGGTGCAGGAGGGCCTGGACGCCCGGCACGCCGCGTCGATCGCCAAGCTCAACGGCGCGGTCATGGCCAACCAGGTCGTGGACCGGGTGCTGCAGATCCACGGCGGCATGGGCTACACCAAGGAGTTACCGATCGAACGCTGGTATCGCGAGCTGCGCCTGCTGCGCATCTTCGAGGGCACCGACGAGATCCAGCGCCGTACGATCGCCCGCAATCTGATCAAGGGCCACGCCCGGCTGGGCACCATCGGGGAGTGACATGTCGGCCGACGCGCCTTGAGAGCCGGCCTTGACCCCGCGAACGAAGAGCCGGGCCTTCTCCGTTCCGGTGAAGCTCAAGGGCTGGGGACTCCGTTGCCGTTGCGGCCGCGACCGGCGAGTACGTCGTCCAGCGACGGCCGGGGCTCCGCGCCGCGGGGACCCACCTGGGCGAGCTGGATCAGCACGCCGTGCACCTCCTTGGGGTGCAGGAACACCTCACGCCAGCGCTGGTCGCGGACGTTCAGGCCATGGAGCCGGTAGCCGCGCTCGGTCAGCCTGGCCACGGCGGCGTCGAGGTCGTTGACGTGGAAGTTCAGGTGGTGGACGCCGCCCCGGCCGCGGGTCAGCTCGAAGAAGCTGTCGAAGAAGTCCGACCCGGCCAGCGGCTCCATCAACTCGACCTTGCCGCCGCCCTCGTACGTGAGCTGCAGGGTGCGGTAGCCACTACGCCGGTTGTCGCCACCGCCGCCGAGATGCCGTCCCCCGAGCAGGTCGCGATAGATCGGCAGCAGGTCCCGGATACGGGGCGCCGCCACGGCTGTGTGATCGAAGGTCACCTCTAGCCCGTCCAGTTCCAGGTCCATACCTGACTCCCTTCCTAGAATTCGATTCTAGATCTTAGCGGAGCGCGCCGCACTCTTGACGTGGGGCGTTGTGAGGCGCAGCATTTCGTAAACGGATTCTAGAGCTACCTTCTAGAATTTGTAGCGAGGGGCCTGCACGACGAGAAAGGCGAGTCATGAGGCTGTCCTACGTTCGCGAACTCGACGAGTACCCCACCGGCGCCCGACGCATGAAGATCCTCGCGATGGCCGTGCTCGCCATCCTCATCGGTTCGTACGAGGGGCAGATCGCCCCCGTGGTCCCGCTGCTGCTCAAGGACCTGCACATGACGCTGGCCACCTACGGCGCCGTGTCGGGCGCCGCGGCCATCGCCGGGGCGATCGCCTCCATCCTGGGCGGCCGGCTCACCGACCGGCTCGGCCGGGTACGGCTGCTGGTGCCCCTGATGATGCTGACCGCCGTGTGCTGCTTCGTCATGACACTCGTGCACAGCCCGCGCGACCTGCTGCTCGCCCGCATCCTGCTGGCGTTCGTGGACGGCGTCGCCATGGCCAGCACCGCGCCCCTGATCCGCGACTTCTCGCCGCGGCTGGGCCGGGCGCAGGCGTTCGGCTTCTGGACCTGGGGGCCGGTCGGCGCCAACTTCCTCGCCGCGGCCATCGCGGGCTGGACATTGCCGATCTTCGACGAGTCGTGGCGCTCGCAGTTCGTCATCATGGGCTGCTTCTCGCTGGTGATCTCGCTCGTCATCGCCGTCAACATCGCCGACCTCTCCCCCGAGCTGCGAGCCAGGATCCAGCACACCGAACAGGCAGCCACCCAGGTCGTCGATCTGAGCGAGCCGGCCCGCCTCCGCTCGCTGTTCGCCAGGCGCAACATCTGGGCGCACGTGGTGGGCATCTCGCTCTGGCTGGTGCTCTACATCACGCTGTCGCTGTTCGGGCCGACGATGCTCGTCCAGTCACTCGGCATCAGCGCCGCCCAGGCGAACACCATCATGGCGGCGTTCTGGAGCCTGAACCTGATCACGCTGATCATCACCGGGCGCCTCTCGGACCGTACGCAGCTGCGCAAGCCGTTCTCACTGGGTGGCACGATCGCCGCGGTGCTCGTCACCGCCTACCTCGCCGTCGTGCTCGGGCAGGAAGGCGTCTCAACGGGCACGCTCATGCTGGTGGGCGCCCTGCTCGGCGGCTCGCTAGGCGTGGCGTACGCGCCCTGGATGGCCAACTACTCCGAGGACGCGGAGGACGCCGACCCGCGTCTGCAGGGCACGGCCTGGGGGCTGTTCGGGTTCCTCACCAAGGGCATCGCGGTGATCGGGCTGCTCGCCATCCCGTACGTGGTCAAGGTCACGAACTGGCAGACCTGGCTGTTCATCGCGCTCGGCTGCCTGATCCTGTTCATCCCGGCGATCGTCATGTTCAACGGGCCGTGGCGGCGCACCGCCCGCACCCCCGTCACCGTCGCCCTCGGAGAGGCCGAAGGCTGACCAAGCCGTCCGCCGTCGCCGGGGGACGTGCCTTCACTTGGCGCGAGTAGATGGCGTGCCCGCGGGAGTCGGCCGTTGGTGCGGCGGTCGCGCCGGGTGGCGGGGGCCTTTGCGCACGTCACGGCGGCCGACCGCCGCCGCTGGAGGAGCGTGCGCGCGAGACTCTGCCACCGCGAAATGCCAACGGTGGGTGGCTGCCCGGCGCTACGATGAGCGGCCATTGATCAGCTCGTTTAGGGGGCATGTCGGTGGATTTCGGGGTGCTCGGCGTGCATGCGCATCCGGACGATGAGGCGATCTGGACGGGTGGGACCCTGGCCAAGTACGCCGACGAGGGGGCCAGGACCGCCGTCGTCACGTGCACCTGGGCGGAGGGAACCCAACGGGCCGGTGAACTGGCGCGTTCTCTGGACATCCTCGGCGCGGGCAAACCACGGGTGCTCGGGTACGCCGACGCGCACAAGCCTGAGTCCGCGCCGGACAGCCCCCGCTTCCTGGACGTGCCCTTCGACGAGGCGGTGGGACGGGTGGTCGAGAACATCCGGGAGTTCAGACCCGACGTCGTGCTCACCTTCGATGGGTACGGGTCGTCCGGACATCCCGACCACATACATGTGCATCGGGTGACCATGGCCGCGGTCGAAGCGGCCGGCTATGACCAGCTCTATCCGGACGCGGGCGATCCCTGGCGACCGCGCGCCCTCTATCTGGCGACCATTCCGCGATCTGTGGTGATCTCACACTGGCAGGCGGTGTTCGGAACGCCTCCTGAGCCGGGCCAGACACTGCCGGGTGTCTCCGATGAGCAGGTCACCACCCACCTCGACGTCGCGCGGTGGGCTGAGCGCAAGTGGGCGGCCATGCACGCGCACGAGTCCGAGGTGGGACGCGGCGCGTCAATGACGTTGCTCACTTCACTGCCGGAGCAGGCCCGCGCCCAGATGCTGGCGAACGAGTGGTATCGGCGCATCTCCTACACCGGCGCCCAGGAGACCACCCTTGCAGGGTCTTGACCTCAACTCTTGAAGCGGGCGCCGCCGGGGGCTCGGATCACCATGCTCCCCTTGAGGAAGGCCGCGCGAGGTGGCTACCGGAATCTGGGCTGAGCCTGTCGAACGCAGCGACACCCACGACTCCATCGGCGGCAAGAACAACGACAGCGGCCCCGTGATCACATCCGTGACCATGGGGCCGCTGCTTTTGGTCTACTTCGCCAACGCTGTCTTACGGAGGGCGACTGGCCGTACACGGGCATGAAACGCCAGCCGCCTGGGCGGGCGGGGTGAAATCAGTCGCGGTGGAGCTTGCGGTAGGTGATGCGGTGGGGGCGGGCGGCATCCGCGCCCAGGCGCTCGATCTTGTTCTTCTCGTAGTCGGCGAAGTTGCCCTCGTACCAGAACCAGTTCGACCCTTCCTCCCACGCCAGGATGTGCGTGGCGATGCGGTCGAGGAACCACCGGTCGTGGGAGGTGATGACCGCGCAGCCCGGGAAGTCGAGCAGCGCGTTCTCCAGCGAGGAGAGCGTCTCGGTGTCGAGGTCGTTGGTGGGCTCGTCGAGCAGGAGGACGTTGCCGCCCTGCTTGAGGGTGAGCGCCAGGTTGAGGCGGTTGCGCTCGCCGCCCGACAGGACGCCGGCCTTCTTCTGCTGGTCGGGCCCCCTGAAGCCGAACGCCGCGATGTAGGCGCGGGATGGCATCTCGACGTTGCCGACCTTGATGTGGTCGAGCCCGTCGGAGACGACCTCCCAGACGTTCTTGTTCGAGTCGATGCCGCCGCGGCTCTGGTCGGCGTAGGAGATCTTGACGGTGTCGCCGACGGTGATCGAACCGCTGTCGGGCGTCTCACTGCCGGTGATCATGCGGAACAGCGTGGTCTTGCCGACGCCGTTGGGGCCGATGATGCCGACGATGCCGTTGCGCGGCAGGTCGAACGAGAGCTTCTCCATGAGCAGCCGGTCGTCGAAGCCCTTGCTGAGGTCGTCGGACCTGATCACCGTGGTGCCCAGACGGGGGCCCGGCGGGATCTGGATCTCGTCGAAGTCGAGCTTGCGGTGCTTGTCGGCCTCGGCCGCCATCTCCTCGTAGCGCTGCAGACGCGCCTTGCTCTTGGTCTGGCGGGCCTTCGGGTTGGAGCGAACCCACTCCAACTCATCCTCGAGGCGCTTCTTGCGCTTGACGTCCTTCTGGCCCTCGACCTTGAGGCGCTGTGTCTTGGCCTCTAGGTATGTGGAGTAGTTGCCCTCGTAGGCATAGGCGCGGCCGCGGTCGAGCTCGAGGATCCACCCGGCGACGTTGTCGAGGAAGTAGCGGTCGTGGGTCACGGCCAGAACGGTGCCCGCGTACTTCTCCAGGTGCTGCTCCAGCCACTGCACACTCTCGGCGTCGAGGTGGTTGGTGGGCTCGTCGAGCAGCAGGAGGTCAGGGGCCTCCAGCAGCAGCTTGCACAGGGCGACGCGGCGGCGCTCACCACCGGACAGCGTGGTCACGTCGGCGTCGGGGGGCGGGCAGCGCAGGGCGTCCATGGCCTGTTCGAGCTGGCTGTCGACGTCCCACGCGTTGCGGTGCTCAAGCTGGTCCTGCAGCTTGCCCATCTCGGCGAGGAGCTCGTCGCTGTAGTTGGTGGCCATCTCTTCGGCGATCGCGTTGTAGCGCTCGAGCATCGCCAGCGTCTCGGCGACCCCCTCCTGCACGTTGCCGAGGACGGTCTTCTCCTCGTTGAGTGGGGGCTCCTGCTGGAGCATGCCCACGGTGAAGCCCGGCATGAGTTTGGCCTCGCCATTGGACGGCTGCTCCAGGCCGGCCATCATCCGGAGCAGCGTCGACTTTCCGGTGCCGTTCGGGCCGAGGACGCCGATCTTGGCTCCCGGCAGGAACGACAGCGTGACGTCGTCAAGGACAACCTTGTCGCCGTGCGCCTTGCGCACGCGCTGCAGCGTATAGATGTACTCCGGCATGGCATCTAGCTTAGGGGCTCTCGACCCGGGCTTCCGCCGCTGTATCGCCGAGCTGCGGTATAGCAGGCCGGGCAGGCGCGTCATGCGGCGGGACGGTGGTGCGCATGGGCATGGTGGTGGAGGTCTCGTCGCACGGGACGATCTAGCTGCGGCCTCGTCGGGTGGCCCCTCTACCAGCAGACCCACCCCAACACCGGGCGGTCGGCCATCCGGGCGAGGGCGAGGACATCGGGTGCTGTGCTGGACGGTCGGCTCCCCGCAAAAGGCAGGGAAATCAGATCCGGCCTCAGACAGCCGACGGTCCGCGAAACGCATGGACAACAGATATTGCGCCAGACAGACACCTCCCCGGGAGGCACACAGCTACTACGTCTACTACCGGCTGCTCTACGGCACGCACGGCAGACTCACCGGCGCTCTGGAGAAGCTGCTCGAATGATCCAGCTCTCTTCGGCAGCCCCACGGCCATAGCGAATCGGGCTGTGGGCTACCGGACGGCCGGTGTACGGCTCCTGGTGGAGGCGCCCCTGGTGGAAGGGCACGGTCCCGGTTCTTTTCGGTGAACCACCGGCTGCGTCGCAGCAGGCCCGTCGCAGCTGGCCAAGGCCCTGCCACCGTACGGCGATCCGAACGAACAGCAAGAGCCTCGACACGTGTGACCAATCTGACGTTCCTCTCAATTGCCACACATTTCATACTGATCTTGCATGTAAACGATCTTTATGTCCCTGGAGATGAAAAGTGCATAGATCTGCATTCACCCTGGTCTCGGCCACCGTCCTGGCATTGGCCGCCACCGGGATCGCCGTCATAGCGCAACCGACCCCCGCCGCGGCCGCCCGCAAGGAGGTGCAGTGCACCGGGACGGACGACGCCACGACCATCAACAACGCCATCAAGGCATCGAAGGCGGGCGACGAGATCGTGATCTTAGGACGCTCGGTGACAGCGGACGAGCCGGCCGTGTGCGTCATCAACAAGACCATCGTGCTGCGCGGAGATCGCACGTACCGCGGTGACTCACGAACCGGTCTGCGGATCAAGCAGGCGGACAGTGTGAACCTGCCCGCCCTGCTGGCCTCGGACACGTGGGACGCGGATCAGGCGTACTCGGGCAACCCCATTCGCGTTGAGCGGCTCACCCTGGACGGCAACCGCACCAAGAACACCACCGGGACCGTCGGCCTGATGCTGCGCTCCTGGGGCAGCAGAATCTCAGACATACAGATCGAGCAGACCTCCTCGGACGCCATCCGTCTGAGCAACCCGTCGAAGAACGGGACGACCATCGATTCCGCCAGCAACACGATGGTGAACGGGGTGATCAGTGACGTCTACATCACCGGCTCCGGCGGCGCGGGCGTCAAGGTCCTCGACCCGGCGGGCGGTGTGATCAGCGACTGGACGTTCACCCGCTCATGGGTGCGCGACAGCGGCACCAGCGCCGTCGAATCGGACAACACCGCCGGCTGGCTCCTCAGCGACCTGCACCTGTACGGCAACGCGAGCAGCGCCCTCGACCTCAACCGCTGCTTCGGCACTTCGATCCAGGGCAACTACATCGAGGATTTCGGCTACAAGGCCACCACGGAAAAGGCGTGGTTGTACGGCATCCGCTGCGTCGTACAGCAGGGGGCGACCACCACGATCTCCAACAACAAGATCCACAACTTCCGCGACGAGGGCGAGGCACCGCCGACGGGCCCCTATTACTACTACATCGCCGTGGACGGGGTGGAGTCGGGCGACGGGAACGTGGTGGTCACCGGCAACGCCATCCTGGGCAACGGCACCGCCGATCAGACAGGGCTGCAGTACGAGAAGAAGAGCGGCGCGTCGCTGACCGTCGTCTCCACCGGAAACCTCGTCAAGAACGTGTCCAAGCCCCTGGTCAAGGTGCCGAATGACGCGACGGTCATGGTGAGCGCGGGC
Source organism: Nonomuraea sp. NEAU-A123 (assembly GCF_018603905.1). GTDB lineage: Bacteria > Actinomycetota > Actinomycetes > Streptosporangiales > Streptosporangiaceae > Nonomuraea. The sequence continues at coordinate 569,863 of NZ_JAHFZZ010000006.1, read as the reverse complement.
CTCTGACCGTTCATAAAGGTCCTCGGAAAGCATGAGAAAACCAAGCACGGCCCCAAACCACCGAACCCCGGGAAGGACGAAGAAACCGCGTGCAGCGACAGGCGGCTAAGTCCTCGGAAAGCACGGGGAAATCAAGCACGGCCCCAAACCACCGAACTTCGGCAAGGACGAAGAAGCCGGGTGCGGCGTCAGGCGGCTGAGTCTCCGGGGAGGGCGGGTGGGGGTGGTTGGACGGCGGGGATGCAGACGCGGTCGCGGCCGAGTTCTTTCGCTCGGTATAGGGCCAGGTCGGCGGCGGCCAGGAGTTCGATCAGGTCGTCGCCGTGGACGCTCATCAGGGCCACGCCCGCCGAGACGGTGACGCTGATCATCGCGTCGTCGGCCGGGATGGCCATGCGGCCGATGCAGTAGCGGAGGCGTTCGGCCACTCGGCGGGCCTCGTGGACGTCGGCGCGTGGCAGGAGGACCACGAACTCCTCGCCGCCGAAGCGGCCCACCACATCGTAGTCGCGCAGTTGGCTGCGGAGGGTGGCCGCGACGCCGACGAGGACCTGGTCGCCGGCGAGATGGCCGTGCTTGTCGTTAACTCGTTTGAAGTGGTCGATGTCGATGATCAGGAGGGCGAGCGTCTCGCCGGTGCGGCGGGCGCGGACGATCTCGGTGTCGGCTTCCCGCTGCCAGGCGGCGGCGTTCAGCAGGCCGGTCTTGGAGTCGGTGCGGGCCGCCGCCTGAAGCTGGGCGTGCAGGAGGCTGCGCTGGAGGAGGACGACCGGCGGCAGGGCGAGGATCAGCAGGGCGAGGTTGAGCCCGCAGGCGATCGCGACCGTGACTCCCAAGCAGAGCTCCACGATGTCGAGGAGCACGCTCTCCCTGTCCCAGAGCACCTCGCGCCAGGAGATGTCGGGGTTGGCGGTGTGCGCGGCGATCGCGATGAGGATGGTGTTGAGCAGGGCGAAGATCATGGCGGCGCCGACCGCGAAGGCGATCGGGGGGCCGCTGCCCCGCGAGAGCACCGCCGAGTTTGGCACGAGCCAGTGGAACGTCACGGACGCTGTGCAGGCCGCCAGCCCGATGACCGCCGCGCTGCACACCCGGCGATAGAGGACCGTCGCACGGACCCGCCATTGCAACAGGACCTGCAGCACGATCGGGGCGAACAGGGAGTAGACCGGCGGTAGTAGCAACGCCACCGGCAACCACCACGCCGACAGCAGGTCGCGGGACACACCGGCGGGCATGCCCAGACGTCTGGTGGCCTCGATGCAGACCGCGCCGCAGCCCATGAGGGCGCCGAACGTCAGCAGCTCCGGCCATCGGAGCTCGGTTGACATCATGAAAAAGACGGTCGCGGCGAGATTGAGAGTGACAATTCCGCTCAGGTAGTACAGAAGCGGGCGGCGCTGTCCGAGCAGCGGCCAGCGGTCGGCCAGCGTTGACACACCGTTACGAGGCTTGACCGAGGTGTGACTGGTCGCCGCCATCTCGTCCCCTCCCTGACTAACGATGTGTAACACATTAATTGCGGAGTGTGCGTTGCGCGATGGGAACCCACTACGTTTGACGTTGTGACCACATACGTGCTGTAGTCGGCGAATGACACCGCTCACTCCGCGGGCGGACCGTGCTGGAAAGGAGCAGCCATGGTGCAGGGCGTGACCTGGACCTGAATGACGCTCTAGTCATCTGAAACCGGCAACGCCATCGGCCGAGTTTCGGTGCCAGGTCCTTCGGGGCTCCATGGCATCACCGCGTACGGCCGGTGCACCCCTCCCTCCCGCTCTCACTCCTTTGCGGGCGCATGAGCGGGCACCGGCTTGATCGACCGATGCTCCGCTCATGCGTGAGCCGTTGTGCCGCAGAGCCTGTTATGCCGCCGCCCGCTCCTCCGTCGGCCAACCGGCGTCCTCCGCCTCGGTCTCGTTGTCGCCAGCGCCCAAGATCCGTACGGTTGCGCCGCCGCTACTGTATGTGGGAGTAGGAACGGCTGCGGACGGGGACCTCGTTGACGAACCACCGGCTGACGAACCACCGGTAGATGTGGCACCGGTTGGCGTAGAGGCGGTTGGCGCTGTACCAGTTGGCGCGGCACCGACCTGCGTAGAGGCGGTTGGCGTAGAGGCGGTTGGCGCAACACCTGTTAGCGAAGCGCCCGTCGGCGAAGGGCCGGTTGAGGCAGCACCCGTTGATGACGAGGCAGATGGCTTGGCGCTGGGCTGCTTGGTGGCTGAGGTGCCGCCGCTCTGCTTGGTGGCGCCTGTCGTAGCGGTGCTTTCGAGGGTGCGGTTGCGGCGGGTGGCGGTGCCGGTGCCGGTGCCGGTGCCGAGCACGCTGGCGGATGTCTGCTCCTTGGCGCCGCCGGTCAGTGCACGCCCCTCTCCGACCGGGCCGCTCTCCCCGGATGTGTGCATCTGTGAAGCCGAGCGATCCTGCTGCGGCGATATCGGCCGGTCCGGCGATGCCGCGACCCCATCAGCGAAAGCTCGCGTCTCCGTCAGGTGGTCGGGCGTGCGCTTCTGCTGCTCCGCGACGCGAACTACGGCACCTTCATACCGCGCATCCGCCCGCGCATTCATCTGCGCGTCTGCCCGCGTATCCGTCCGGGCTTCCATCTGCGCATCCGCCCGCATATCTGTCCTGGCATCCGTCCGCGCATCCAGCCGGGTTGCCGTGAGGCGGTCGGGGGTGGGTTTGGCGCCCAGGGCCCAGTCCTGGGTTTCCTCGTCCAGGCGGTCGCGCATCTCCTTGCTCACCGAGACGGTGCCGCCGCCGCGCTCCGGCTTGGCGAAGACGCCCGTGCCCCAGCGCAGGTCGTGGCCCACCGCGCTGGCCTCCACCTCAGGCATGAAGCGCCGGTCGCCCTCAGGGCCGAACTCCCTGATGCGGAGCTTGCCGGAGACGACCACAGGCTGCCCTACCTGCACAGATTTGGCGACATTGTCACCGAGGGCGCGCCAGCAGCGGACCGCGAAGCACACCCGCTCCCCATCTGCCCACTGCCCGGTCTTCTTGTCGAAATAGCGGTGGGTGGTGAGCACCCGGAGCGAGGTCACCCTGGCTCCATCGTCGAAGCTGTATTGCCGTGGCTCTGCTGCGACGTTGCCGGTGAGCGTGATGTAGATGTCGTTCATCCCGTTGCCTCCCCTGTGGCGGGCGGGGTGCCCGCGACCTGGGAATACGGTGCCTCAGGAGGGGATGGGCGGGAGGAGGCGAACGGGGTTCTGTGGATAAGGCCACTGCGGGGGCGGTGGCCTGTGGACGGAGTCACCTAGACCGGCCGCGCGCAGCACCGCGGAAGCCGACCACATACACGGAAATAACGAAGTCAGCCGGCCAAGCCGCGCATGGCGCTGTAGAAGGCGTGGTGGCGGCCGAGCTCGCGTTCGACCGGCTCCACCACCATGCTCTCCGACACCGCGGCCACCCGGCGGCGCATCTCCCGCTCCAGCCGTTCGCGCTCCCTCGACGCACCAAGCACGACGAAGTTGCGCGACGCAATGCCCGACAACGCCCCCAGCCCCAGTACGGAGGCCATCATCAGCCCCACCCAGGGCAGCGCCGCGCTGTCGCCGAGCAATTGGAGAGCCGCGGGCAGCTGGCCGGGGACGGTCAGCCCCACCGCCAGCCAGGCCAGTCCGCCGACGAAGGCTCCGACCAGGAAGTACTGCCAGATCTTCAGCAGCCGCCACCAGCCAGGAACCCGGTCGAGCTCGGGCGCGACCTCCGTGAGGTCCTCAGTCAGCGCTTTGGGCAGTTGGCTGGAGCGGGAGCGGGCCGCGCGGTGCACGGCAGTGCGCCACACCGGGTGCATCCCGACTGACAGCCCGTCGGCCAGTGCCTGGACGGCGTTGGACACCTCGGCGGCCTGCGCGCTCACCGACCCGGTCGTGATGCCGCGGATCTCGTCGCTGACATCCTCCAGGCGCAGCGATTTGAGCGGATCCGGACGGAACTTGGCCAGCCAGCGCGGGTACGGCCAGCCCACCCAGCGGTTCGACCGCTCGGCGTAGACGTTCTCCATGGCCTCGCCCACGGCCGGAACCCCCACGGCGTCGCAGAGCGCGTCCGTCAGGCCGAGCCTGCGGGCCTCGTCGACCGACGCCGGCGCGGAGAGCGCCTGGCCGACCGGCATGGTCTGGGACAGGCGCTGCTCCAGCCGACGCAGGTCGGCTTCGAGCTTGTGAATGGCCGCCCGCCGTCGGCTGACCGCGCTCGAGATGACGCTCTTGAGGCTGTCGACGCCCCGGCCGCTGACCGCCGATGTGGGCACCACGCTGGGATGTTCGACGCCTTCGCGGCGGAGCAGGTCGTTGAGGTCGATGACCAGCTCGGCGAGCTCTTCGGTGCTGAGCCGGTCGGCCTGGTTGAGCGCGAACACGGTCACCGCCTCGTGCCCGGCCAGGTCGGCGACGTAGCGCCGGTGCGTGGAGGCGTCGGCGTACTTCTGCGGGTCGAGCACCCACACCACGAGGTCGGCCAGGCCGATGAGCCGGTCGGCCTCGGTGTCGGTGAGCGCCCTGATCGAGTCGTGGTCGGGCAGGTCGAGCAGGATCAGCCCGTGGAGCTGGCTCTCGCCCTTGTCCAGCGCGCTGGCGCGGGCGAAGCGGTGGCGCCACTGGATCTGCAGCCAGTCGAGCAGCGGCGCGGCACCCTCCAGCCCCCACACACAGGCGTGTGTACGGGCGGTGGTGGGCCGGCGCACGCCCGTGGGCGACAGCTCCAGCCCGGAGATCGCGTTGAACAGCGACGACTTACCGCTGCCGGTGCCCCCGGCAAGGGCGACGACGGTGTGCTCCGACGACAGCTTGAGCCGGTCGCCGGCCCGCGTCAGCAGCGTGCTCGCCTCAGAGAGCAGCTTCTGGTCGAGCCGCCCGGGCCCGAGCTCGACGATCTTGGTCAGGGCGGTCAGCCGCGGAGCCAGGCCCGGCCTGGTGGTGACGGCGGTCATCGAGCGACCTCGAGGTTGTACGACGCTTGGTAGAGGCGGGTCGCGATGGACTCGTCGGGTATCCCGGCCGAATCGAGCGCTTGCACGTAACGCATGGATTCCTCGTCGAACAGCATGCCGATCCTGGCTCGGAGGTCACTGAGCGCCTTGGCGCCGATGCCGCGCAACGACTCGGCGCCGAGTAGCGCGTTGACCAGCCGGTGCGGGACGCCTTCGACGGTGCCGCCGCTGAACATCGCGACCATGAAGATCAACGATAGCGAGTCGGCGTCGAACGACACGAATTTGGACACCGATCGCTTGGCCACACCCTCCGTACGTACCAGCTCCGTGACGTGCTCCTGCCAGGCGGCGATGGCCCGGGTGGCATGACGTACGAGCTCGTCGGAAGGGCGTTCGAGGCCGGCGCCGATCGTGCCGCCCAGCTCCGAGCGGTGCCGCCAGCGGGCGACCACCTCCTCGGCGGCACGGTTGGCGGCGGCGACGATCAACGACTCCAGACCGGCACGCAGCGCCGAGCGGAACGCCGTGACGCGCTCGGGCGCCTGCCTGCTCGACCTGCCCCGCTTGCGGAACTGGATGGTGCGCATAAGGTCGCCGGACCCGGCGAAGTCCTGCCAGCGGGCCAGCACCTCGCCGTGGACCAGCATGCCGTTTCTGGTCGCCTTGTCGATCTCGGCGAGCGCGCTCATGTAGGCGGCTTCCACGTCCGCGCGGAGCTCCGTGCGGAACGCGACCTGCCCCTCCAGGTGCCTGGCCAGCGCGGGGACGCGGGTACGGAAGCTGTCGAGCACGCCGTTGAGCGTCTCGTGTACGGCCTGCGCGCGGCGGTCCTCGTCGACGGAGAGCTCGGCCAGCCAGAGGCGCAGATCGGTCATCTCGTGGTCGGGCAGTCTGCCGTCGACCACCTTCGCCTCGCCGATGACGAACCTGTCGACCTCGCCCAAGCCATATTCGGTGAGCATCCGGACGAAGTGCTTCAGCACGACCTCACGTGCCTTGGGCTGGACGCGTGAGAGCACGATGGCCAGCCGGGCGCCGCGTTCCTTGGCCAGGCGCAGCAGGTTCCAGGCGGGGGCGTCGGCGTAGCGGGCGGCGGTGGTGACGAAGATCCACAGGTCCGCGGCGTCGAGCATGCGGTGGGCGATCTCGTGGTGCTCCTCGACGACCGAGTCGATGTCGGGGGTGTCGAGCAGGGCGACGCCCTGCGGCAGCTTCTCGGTCGCGACCACGACCAGGCTGCCGGTGCCGGCTTCGGGCGACGGCTTGTCGATCCGCCGCAGACCGCCGAGCAGGTCGCCCTTGGTGAACCACTGCCGGTCGTCCGGGTGGCAGACCAGCACGGGGATGCCGGTGGTGGGCCGCCGTACGCCGGTGCGGGAGATGTTCTTCTCGGCGAGGGAGTTGACCAGTGTGGACTTGCCCGCGCCGGTGGAGCCCGCGATCACTATGAGGGCGGGCGCGGTGTTCGTCCGTACTCTCGGGAGCACGTAGTCCTGGAGCTGGGCCAGCAGGTCGGCGCGGGCCTGTCTGGCCTCGGCCGCGCCCGGCAGGTCCAGGCCGAACCGCAGGTCGGAGACGCTCTCGCGAAGCGCGTTGAGCGCCGCCGTCAGCGCGGCGACCATCTGGGGAGGCAGTGGCTCGACCCGCGGTGCGGGGGGCCTTCCACCGGCGGGCTTCCCCGTGCCGGTGGCCTCTGCGGCCTCACCGCGCGCGGCCTCCGCGGCCTGCGCGTCCAAGTCTCGTTCGGCCTGCGGGTCCGGGAAGTGCCAGGCAGACGGCTCCGGGGCGGCGGCCGCCGATCCCTCAGGTTCGGCCTCGGCAGACTCGTCGGTCTCCGCGGGCTCGACGCGCGCCTGCGGCTCATCGAGTGTCAGGAACCCGGCCGGTTGCTCAGGCTTGTCGGTCTTCGCGAGCTCTGCCCGCGCCTGCTGCTCCGCGAGCTTCGCCCGTGCCTCCGCCTCGTCGAGCTCCCTGAGCCAGGCCGGCTCCGCGGGCTCGTCGGGCTCCGCAGCCTCGGCCGACTCCGCGAGCTCGGCCGACTCAGCAGGCTCGGCCGGCTCAGCGGGCTCCTCGTCAGACGGAGCCTCAGGCTCCTCCAGCTCCGCCCGCACGTCAGGCTCCTCGTCAGCCGGCTCGTCCAACTTGGCCCATGTCTCCGGCTCTTCGGGGTCCGACGCGCCGGCATCGCCCGCATCGCCGACGTCAGACGACGCCTCAGGCCCGTCAGAGGACTCCTCGGACAGCACCTCAGGCTCCGCCGACTCCTCGGACGACACCTCAAGCCCCGCCGACTCACCGGACAACGTCCCAGGCACCGCCGACTCGTCGGACGACGCCTCAGGCTCCGTCGGCTCCTCGGGCGACGTCCCAGGCTCCGCCGACTCGTCGGACGACGCCTCAGGCTCCGCCGACTCACCGGGAGACTCTCCGGCCGAAGCCGGGGCCTCCTCCTCGCCTGCGGCGGCCGGTGGCGACGCCGCGGACTCGTCTTCGGTCGCGGCGGTAGGTGGTGGCGCCGCGGACTCGTCCGTGATGGCGCGGAAGCTCAACGTCTGCTCCCCAGGCGACTCCTGCCGCCCGTCATCCATGGCCGTGCTCACGGCAGACGCCCCGCTCGAACCATCTCGACCTCCTGGCCGACCCTTACGACGTCGCCGACGATGACAATCGCCGGCGGCCGTATACCAGCCGCGGACACGCGGTCGGCCACGGTGGAAAGTGGAGCCACAACCGCCCGCTGGGTCGGAAGAGTACCGTCCTGTACCACCATTACGGGAGTCTCCGGAGGGCGTCCATCTCTCAGGAGTGCCTCGGCCACCTTCGCCAGCCTCTCGACGGCCATCATCAGCACCAGCGTGCCCTGCGAGCGGGCCAGCCCCGGCCAGTCGACGGTCGACTGGGCGTCGTCCGGCGCGACGTGCACGGAGATCACGTGAAAGTCCTGGCTGACCCCCCGATGCGTCACCGGAACCCCGGCCGCGGCGGGCACCGCCACGGCGCTGGTGATGCCGGGAACCACGAGGACCGGGATGCCCGCGCGGGCACAGGCGATCATCTCTTCGCCGCCGCGCCCGAACACGAACGGGTCGCCGCCCTTGAGCCGGACCACGAACTTGCCCTGCCTAGCGCGGTCGATGAGCAACTCGTTGATGGTCTCCTGCGAGAGCGACCTGCCGTAGGGGACCTTGGCCGCGTCGATGAGCTCGACGTCGGGTGCGAGCTCGTCGAGGAGAGCGCGTGGCGCGAGCCGGTCGGCGACCACCACGTCGGCCTGCGCGAGGAGCTGCCGCCCGCGCACGGTGATCAGGCCGGGATCGCCGGGGCCGCCGCCGACCAGGGCCACGCCGACGGGTTTGGTGCGGCTGCGGCGGGCGTCGACCGTGCCGTCGCGCAGCGCGCCCACGACCGCGTCCCTGATGCCGGCCGCCCGGCGCGGGTCGCCGCCGGCGGTCACGGCAACGGTGATCTCGTCGACCCGCCCGGAGGCGGGGGTCCAGGCGGCGGAGGCGTCCTTGTCGTCGGCGCGCACGCACCAGATCCGCTTGGCCTCGGCCTCGGCGGCGACGGCGGTGTTGACGGACCTGTCGTCGGTGCAGGCCTGGACGAGCCAGGCTCCGTCGCAGTCGCCGACCTCGTAGGGCCGGGCGTGCCAGGTGATCCGGCCGGTGGCGATCAGGTCGTCGAGAGCCGGCGTGACGCTCGTGGACACCACGGTGACCTCGGCACCGGCCTCCAACAGTGCCGGAACCCTTCGCTGAGCGACACGCCCGCCGCCCACGACGAGGACCCGGCGCCCGGAAAGCCGCAGGCCAAGGAGGTAGGGGCCCATGCTGGGAAATCTCCCGTTCGCGAAGCTTGGTGTGTTAAGAGGTAAACCTACCGGGTCTTACCGAGAGATTTATCGGCCGTCAAGAAGCGGCTGGTGAGGATCCCAGCGAGGCCCGCCATTATCGTCCTTCCGGCGTCTGGCCATCGCTGACAGCGCCTCAAGAATAACCCGGTTCCCGAGGAACGCGGTGATGTCAGCATGATCGTACGGCGGAGCCACCTCGACCACCTCCATGCCGGCCACCGGAAGTTCGTAACAGATCCGCCGGACCGAGTCGAGGAGTTGCCTGGCCGACAGTCCGCCCGGCTCGGGCGTGCCTGTGCCGGGGGCGTGGCCGGGGTCGCAGACGTCGATGTCGACGGACAGGAAGATCTGGTCGCACTCGTCGAGCGCGATGCCGAACGCCTCGGTCAGGCATTCCTCGAGTCCCCGGGCGACGATCTCGGTCATCTCGTACGAGCGCATGTTCTGCTCGGCCATCCAGCCGAGCGTCTCAGGGCCCGGCCAGTAGCCGCGCAGGCCGATCTGCAGGAACCGGTCGCCGCGAATGGCCCCGGACTCGATGAGCCGGCGCATGGGCTGGCCGTGGCCGTACAGGTGGCCGAAGGCGATGTTGCCCGTGTCGGCGTGCGCGTCGAAGTGGATCATCGAGGTGCGGCCCGGCTCGTGCGCCCTGGCGGTGCCCCTGGCGTCGGGCAGCGCGACCGTGTGGTCGCCGCCCAGGACGAGTGGCATGGCCCCGGAGGCGGCGACGCGGTGGACCGCGTCCTCGATGGCGGCCAGTGAGGAGTCGACGTCGCCGGAGTAGCACTCGACGTCGCCCGCGTCGAGCACGCGCAGGTCCTTGAGCGCGTCCACGCGCAGCGCCAGGCTGGGCCTGGAGCCGTCGTGCGGCAGATAGCACGCCTGCCGCAGGGCCATCGGGCCGAACCTGGCTCCGGGCCGGTTGGAAGTGCCGCCGTCGAACGGAGCCCCGATGATCACTACATCGGCGCCCGCGTAGGTCGCCGGGTCGCCGACGTCGCACCGGTCGACGCCGAGGAAGGTGATATCGGGCCCGTACATGGGGCCGTATCTCGACATGGCCCCATCATCACACGGGTTTTTCCGTCACTCCCGCCGAGTCGAAGGTGGCAACCTCGTGCATGACGCGTACGGCGGCGCACACGATCGGGTAGGCCAGCAGCCCGCCGGTGCCCTCCCCGAGCCGCAGCTCCAGGTCCACCAGGGGGCGCAGGCCGAGGTGTTCGAGGGCGGCGGTGTGGCCGACCTCGGCCGAGCGGTGCCCGGCGACGCAGTGGTCCAGCGCGGCGGGGTCGAGCGCCGCCGCCACGAGGGCGGCCGACCCGGCGATGACCCCGTCGAGGATCAGCGGCACGCGGGCCGCGGCGCCGCCGAGTATGAAGCCCACCAGCGCGGCGTGCTCAAAGCCGCCCACGGCGGCCAGCGCCCGCAGGGCGTCGCTGGGCAGGGACATGACGGAGTTGACGCCGTTCACCCGGAGCGCCTCGCGGATCACTTCCACCTTGCGGGCGTGGGTCTCGTCATCGATCCCGGTGCCCCGGCCCGTGACCTCGACCGGGTCCCGGCCGGTGAAGGCGGAGATCAGCGCGGCGGAGGCGGTGGTGTTGGCGATGCCCATGTCGCCGGTGATCAGGCAGCGGGCGCCGCCCGCCACCAGCTCGCGGGCCACCGAGATGCCGGCTTCCAGAGCTTGTACGGCCTGATCCACGGTCATGGCCGGACCCACGGACAGATCGTCCGTACCGTAGCCGATCTTGCGCTTGACCAGGCCCGGCGCGTCGGGCAGGTCCGCCGCGACGCCGACGTCGACCACGGTCACCGTCGCGCCCACCTGCTTGGCGAAGGCGTTGGCCACCGCGCCGCCCGACAGGAAGTTGGCCACCATCTGGACCGTGACCTCCTGCGGCCACGGGGTGACGTTCTGGGCGTGGACGCCGTGGTCGGCGGCGAAGATGGCCAGGGCCGCCGGGCCCGGCATGGGCGGCGGGGTGGCGCCCGCGGCGCCCGCCAGACGTACCGCGACCTCTTCCAGCGCGCCGAGCGAGCCGCGCGGCTTGGTGAGACGGTCCTGGTAGGCCCGGGCATCGGCGATGGCGTGCGGGTCGGCGGGGCGAATCGCGGCGAGCGTCTCAGCGAGCACGGCTTACCTCCGGGTAGGGATCAGGGGACCAGTTGGAGCGCTTCCTCGTAGCGGTCGATGACGACATCGGCCAGGGTCTCGCAGTCGCCGATCACCTCGGCGCAGCGGATGTCGAGCTCGGGGTGGCCGGCGCCATAGGCCAGCGCCTGCGCCCACACGCGCTCCAGCATCCCGCCCGCGAACAGCAGGTACGGCACGACGATCACCCGCTTGGCACCCAGGCGGCGGCAGCGCTCGAGCCCGCCGGGGACCCCGGGCGGCGTGACCGAGACGAAGGCGGTCTCGACCGTCATGAAGTCGTAGGCGTGCGTCTCCCAGAACAGCCGGGAGACGCGGTGGATCTCGGCGTTGCCCGTCGGGTCGGTGGAACCCTCGCCGACCAGGACGACCGCGGTCTCTCCCGGCTCGATGTGGGCCGGCAGCTCGATGGCCGCCGAGTCGACGGCCCGCAGGCGCGGCCGGCCGCCGACCAGCTCCAGCGGGCGCAGTTTGGGCATCTCGGTGGCGGCGTCGTTGAGCCGCTCGGCCAGCAGCGCGAGCACGCGCGGGTCGGGCCCGAGCGGGCGGCCGTAGTCGCACATCAGCGTCGGGTGCCGTTCCTGCACCCGGGCCATCTCGGCGGGGAACTCCGCGCCCACCCTGTTGAGGCTCAGCGGCAGCGCCACCAGGCGGTGGTGTCCCCGGGCGACCAGGGAGGCGACGGACTCGCTCACCCGTGGCGTGGCGCGCTCGAGATAGCCGCCGAAGACGTCGGCGGCCCGCTGGTCCAGACGGCATCGGAGCCTGTGGACGAACCTGCCGAACTCGGCAGAGTCGGCGTCATCGTTCGAGCCCTGCCCGATGAGCAGGAGCGGGGGCTTCATTGAGGGATTCTCCGGTGCGTAGGCAAGACACGCGAGGATAACCGATGCGTGCCGGTTGGGACAGGTCACGCCACACGCGAGGGGGTCGCGTGCACGACGAAGACTGGGTCGGCCGCGGTCAGGCTATGCGATCCGTCCGGCTGAATGGTGAGCTTTGAGGCGATTATCTGCGTGCCCTCGGCACGATAGCCGTGCTCACGGAGCCGGTCGAGCACCGCGGAGACCCGTTCGACCGACTTGAGCGCGCAGACCAGCGTGCGGGGGCGGCGGGCGGCGCAGGCGACGATGACGTCGGCCCCGCCCCCGCCGACGAACACGGCGTCGGGATCGGGCAGCGGTTCGAGCGCGGGTGGCGCCTGGCCCCTGGCCAGCGCCACCTTGACGCCATGTTCGAGCACGGCGGCGCGCAGCCGGGCGCAGGCCGCGTCGTCACGCTCGACGGCCACGACGGCCGCGCCGAGCCTGGCGCACTCGACGGCGATCTCGCCGGAGCCGGCGCCCACGTCCCACACCAGGTCGCCGAGCCGGGGGCCGAGCTTGGCCAGGATGTACGCCCTGACCTCGGCCGGGATCGCGGTCGCGAACGGCAGCGCCCACTCGGCCGGCCCCGGCTGCGCACCCGCCACCCAGCCGGGCTCTCTGGCCTGGTGAAGGGGGTCGATGACGAGCACCACGTCGGGGTCCTTCCACGGCCGGGTGGTTGCCTCGCCCATGCGGCTGTGGGTGACGCGCTCGTCGGGCCCGCCGATGTCCTCGCAGACGATGAGCTCGCGCGGGGTGGTGGGAGCCAGCTCACGGGCGATGTCACCGGGCCCGACGCCGGGCGCCACCAGCAGGGCCACCTTGGGGTGCGCTCTGCAGGCGTTGACCACACGGTTGAGCTGGTGCGGGCCGGCCGGGGCGACGACGAGGGCGTCCTCCCAGTTGAGCCCGGCGCAGGCGAAGGCGCGGGTGATGAGGGAGGTGGCGGGGAGCACGTCGGGCTTGAGCCCGTGGGCACGCAGCCTGCGTACCACGCCGAAGAAGCCGGGATCGCCCTCGGCGACGACCACGGCGGCGCCCTCGCCCTGCTCGAAGTGGCTGTCGAGGGTCTGGAGCAGCGATCCGTCGGCCACGACCGGCGCGGTCAGCCTGAGCTGCCCGATGATGGCGTCGGGCCCCACCACGAGCGTCGCTCCGCGCAGCCGCTCGACCGCCTTGGCCGACAGCTCTGATCCGTCCCACCCGACCACTGTGATCATGCGCCTCACCGCCTCACCACTAAGGGTGACGGTTGCCGAGGTGTTTCACAAAGGGGTACGAAGGTCAGTCCGGTGTGCCTGTCCGCACGAACCACCCACTCATGGGCGACCTCCCTTAGATCAGATCAGTCGGGATGAGGCTGTAGACGACCAGGTCCTGACCGTGAAGCGCGTTGCGCACCACGCCCTCGCGGACGAAGCCCGCCTTCTCCGCGACGCGCTGCGAGGCCACGTTGGAGACCGCCGCACGCAGTTGCAGCCGCCCGAAACCCTGCGTGACGAACAACCAGCGGGCCACGGCCCGCACCGCCTCCCCCGCGTACCCCTTGCCGCGGGCCCAGGGCGCGGTCATGTAGCCGACCTCCACCGTCCTGTTGGCCCAGTCGGCGTCCCTGAGGTCGACGTTCGCCACGAAACGGCCGCCGGCCAGCTCCGCCACGGCGTAGGCGATCCCGTGTCCCCTGGTCCGCGCCCGCTCGGCGGCGCCGATGAACGCGCGGGCGTCCGCCTCGGTGTAGCCGCGCGGCAGCCCGGTCTCGGCCTGGGTGAGCGGGTCGGCGCCCGTGGCCGCCAGGTCCGCCACGTCCGCCTCGGCCAGCGGCCTGAGCATCAGCCGCTGGGTACGCAGCTCGGTCCGGGGCAGCGTTTCGAAAGGGACGCGGCTGTCGCCGCGCAGCAGGCCGAAGATCACCAGATCGTGCGGCCCGTCGTCCTCCATGGCGGCGTCACGGAGGACGCCTTCCCAGGTGAAGCCCGCTTTCTGCGCGACGCGCAGCGAGGCCAGGTTGTCGAGGTTGGCCGTCAGATCGATCCTGCGCAGCTCGGTGGTGGCGAACACCCAGTCGACCAGCCCGCGTACGGCTTCGGGGCCGAAGCCGCGGCCCCGGTAGAGGGGGTGCACGCCGTAGCCGACCTCGGTCGTGCCCGCGCCCCACGAGGTCTTGAACAGGCTGATGGCGCCGACGACGCGATCGTCGGCGTCGGCCATCGCCAGGTGCACGCCCTGCCCGGAGCGGTGCAGCTCGTGCACGCCGGTCTTGAGCCAGTGCGTGATGCCCGACACCTTGGCGGGCGTGCCGGGCGGCAGGAACTGGACACCGGACTGCACGATCGAACGGATCCGGTCGGCATCCCTGGTGCTGAAAGGCCGGAGCACGAGCCGCGCGGTGGTGATTCTCACGCCGGGATCGAACACCCTCGGCAGGGTACACACTCACGATGTTTGCCCATGAAAGCGGGGGTAGGGCGCAAGGGAGAGGGAGTGACCCCCATGAAACGTGGCAGCATCGCGGAGGCGCTCGGGCTCGGCGTGGCGAAGCGGAGGTGGTGAGCGGTGCGGCTCGACTTCATCCGGCCGCTCTTTGAGCGCCGCGGGCCGTATGCCTCGGTCTATCTGGCCGGGCTCACCCAACGCGACCGCGAGCGACACTGGCAGGGACTGCGCCAACGGCTCCGTGGCGAGGCGGACCCGGCGACGCTCGACGCCCTGGAGGCGGAGGCGGCCGGAGCGGCGGGCGGGCAGGCGATGTTCGCCACCCACGGGGACGTGGTGCTGGCGGAGACGTTCGCCGAGGAGCCGTCCGGGCTGGCCGCGTACTCACCGTTGCCGCTGGTCACGCCCATGCTGATGCTACGCGGGGAGAACGTGCCGCATCTGCGGGTCATCGCCGACCACGCGGGCGCCGAGCTGACCGTCTTCGGCGGCGGCTCGCCACGCCGGTCCACCGCCGAGGCCGCCACGTGGCCGCTGCAGAAGACCGCGCAGGGCGGTTGGTCGCGGAAGCGGTACCAGCCCGCCGTGGAAGAGGCGTGGGAGCAGAACGCGGTGGCCGCCGCGCACGAGATCGACGAGCAGGTCCGGCGGCTCGGCCTCGAACTGATCGTGCTGGCCGGCGAGCCGAAGTCACGCTCGCTGCTCTGCAACCACCTCGGTACGAAGTCCGCGGACCGCGTGATGATGGTCGAGCACGGCAGCCGGGCCGACCACGGGCAGTTCGAACGCGACGCCGAGACCGCGCTCGACGGCTACCTCGAGCGCCGGCGGGCGGAGCTGGTCGACCGGCACCGTGAGACCGGCGGCCCCACCGGACGGGCCGGCGTCGCGCTCGCCCTGCGGGAGGGCAGGGTGCACGCGGTGCTCATGCCGGGCGAGCTGCCGCAGCCCATGTGGATCGGCGGCGGCGGCACGCAACTGGCCCCCGACGCCGGGGAGCTACGCCGCTGGGGGGTCGACGAGCCGGTGCCGGAGCGCGCGGACTCCGCGCTGGCCAGGGCCGCGACCATGACGGACGCCGAACTGTGGTTCACGCCGGAGGTCGCGGACGTGGCGGCGGTCATCAGGTACTTATGATCACTTCCAGCGTCCTGGGGCCGTGCACGCCCTCCACCCGGTTGAGCTCGATGTCGCTGGTGGCCGACGGCCCGCTGATCCAGGTCAGCGGGCGGACCGGGTCGAGCCTGGCCACCGCTTCCGGGACACCGGCCACGATCTGGTCCGCGCGGACCACGCACAGGTGATAGTCGGGCACCAGGGTCTGAGCCCTGCGGCCCTGGCCGGGGCCCGCGTCGAGGACGATCGTGCCGGTCTCGGCGATCGCCACCGCGCAGCCGGTGACCACCCCGTCGGCGCCGTCCAGCTCGGCCACCGTGCCGCCCGCGACGCCGCCGGGCACCTGCCACTCCGGCGGCAGCCCGTCCGGCACGACCATCCGGCGGCCGGCCACCAGCTCGGCTATCTTGCCGGGCACCTCGGCCGAAGGCAGCACGTGCACGACCGCGCGGTAGTCGTCCACCCGTTCGGCGAACAGCCCCACCAGGTCCGCCACCCGCACTGTCGTGCGGTAGCCGCGCGGGATCGCCACCTCGGGCGCGCCTTCCACGGCTCGGCGGACCCTGGCCAGGATCTCGTCACGCGCGCTCATTACGCTCCCACCAGTCTCTGAACGATTCTTCCGGAATCTCCGGCAGGTCCCGGGTGTCGGTCCAGGCCGACAGCGGGCCCGGCAGGCGTTTCGGCACCACCTTGCGGAAGCGGCTGGCCAGGCGTTGCGCCTTCGACAGCCGTACCTCGTCGTTGAGTATCCAGCCCGCCACGCGCATGCCCGCGCGCTCGGCCGGCGCGTGGTGGACCTTGGCGCGCAGGTCCACGAGCACCTCGGGGATGTCGATCGCGACCGGGCACACCTCGTAGCAGGCGCCGCAGAGGCTGGAGGCGTACGGCAGCGAGGCGTCGAGCTCCGACGACATGCCCCTGAGCTGCGGGGTGAGGATCGCACCGATCGGGCCCGGGTAGACCGAGCCGTAGGCGTGGCCGCCCGCGCGTTCGTAGACCGGGCAGACGTTCAGGCAGGCCGAGCAGCGGATGCAGCGCAGCGCCTGGCGGCCCACCTCGTCGGCGAGCACGTTCGTGCGGCCGTTGTCGAGCAGCACCAGATGGAAGTCCTGGCCCTCGGTCGAGCCGGTCCACATGCTGGTGTAGGGGTTCATGCGCTCGCCGGTGGAGCTGCGCGGCAGTAGCTGCATGAAGACCTCCAGGTCGCGCCAGGAGGGCAGCAGCTTCTCGATGCCGACCACGCTGATCAGGGTCTCCGGCAGCGTGAGGCACATCCGGCCGTTGCCCTCGGACTCCAGCACCACCAGTGTGCCGGTCTCGGCGATCATGAAGTTGGCGCCCGAGACGGCGACCTTGCTCTTGAGGAAGCGTTCGCGCAGGTGCAGCCGGGCGGCCTCGGCCAGCGCGCGCGGCTCGTCGGTGAGGTCCGCCGGGACCGGGCGCATCTTGTCGAGGAAGATCTCGCGGATCTCGGCCCGGTTGCGGTGGATCGCGGGGACCAGGATGTGGCTCGGGAAGTCGTCGCCGAGCTGGACGATCAGCTCGGCCAGGTCGGTCTCGTAGGCGGTGATGCCCTGCGCGGCCAGCGCCTCGTTGAGGCCGATCTCCTGGGTGGCCATCGACTTGACCTTGACCACCTCGCTCTCGCCGGTGGCCTGGACGAGCCGGGTGACGATGCGGTTGGCCTCGTCGGCGTCGCGGGCCCAGTGGACGTGGCCGCCCGCCCTGGTCACGGCCTCCTCCATCTGGACGAGGTAGCGGTCGAGGTGGCGCAGGGTGTCGTCCTTGATCGCCTTACCGGCCGCACGGAGCTCCTGCCAGTCGGGGAGCTCGTTGACGACGTTCGCGCGCTTGCCCCGGATGGTGTGCGTGGCCTTGCGGAGGTTGTAGCGAAGCTGAGAGTTCTGTACGGCTTTCGCCGCATTTTGCGGGAAATTTCCTGGCATACCGATGAATGTCGCGCTCATTGGGCGTCGCCACCTTGGCTGGAAGCTTCAGTAGAGGCGAGGATCTCGGCGAGGTGCATGATCCGGACCCCGGTCCGCTGGCGGCTGAGTGTGCCGCCGATGTGCATCAGGCACGAGTTGTCGGCCGCGCACAGCACCTCGGCACCAGTGTCGAGCACGCTGCGTGCCTTGTCGGCGCCCATGGCGGCGGAGACGGCCGGGTTCTTGACGGAGAACGTGCCGCCGAAGCCGCAGCACTCGTCCGCCGCCGGGAGCGGGACCAGCTCCAGGCCCCGGACGTTCTGGAGGAGCCTGGTCGGGCGGTCGCCGAGGTGCAGCCCGCGCAGCGAGTGACACGTCGGGTGATAGGTCACCCGGTGCGGGAAATATGCGCCTACGTCGTCGACCTTCAGGACGTCCAGCAGGAACTCGGATAGCTCGTACACCTTGGGCGTGACCTCGGCGATCGCCGCCGCTCCCCTGCTGCCCGGCCGTACGAGCTTGGGGTACTGCTCGCGCACCATGGCGGCGCACGATCCGGACGGCGCGACGACCGCGTCGTATCCGGCGAACACCTCGGTGAAGCGGCGTGCCAGCCGGACGCCCTCCTGGCGGTAGCCCGTGTTGACGTGCATCTGGCCGCAGCACGTCTGGGCGGTGGGGAAGTCCACCTCGCAGCCGAGCCTGCGCAGGAGCGACACGACGGCCTTGCCGGTGCCGGGGAAGAGCGTGTCGTTCACGCACGTGATGAACAGGGCGACTCGCACAACTCTCCTTCCGATGTATGGTCTGACCACAATATGGTCAGACCATATCGAATCCACACCCAGGGGGACAGTGGTGACCGACTGGCGTCCCGTCCGGCGGACTCGCACCTTCGAGGATGTACTCGCACAGATCGAACGGCGCATCGCCGAGGACGGTCTCACGGCCGGCGACCGGCTGCCCGCCGAGCGCAGCCTGGCCGAGCAACTGGGGGTCAGCCGCTCGTCGGTGCGGGAGGCCATGCGCGTGCTGGAGACGCTCGGCGTGGTGTCCTCGCAGGTGGGGCGGGGGCCGGACGCCGGGGCGGTGCTCACGTCCCGCCCCGACACGGCGCTCACCGACCTGCTCCGGCTGCATCTGGGACTGGCCAGCCTGGAGCTGCGCGAGGTGATCGACACCCGGCTGATGATCGAACGCTGGGCGGCGACACGCGCGGCCACGGCCGGGGCCGACACCTCCGGCCTCGCCGCCGCCCTGGCGGGCATGGACGCGGCGCGGTCGGCGGAGGAGTTCGTCGAGCACGACACCGCCTTCCACTGCGCGCTGGCGGACGCGTCGGGGAACCGGCTGATCTCGGCCATCATGCGGTCGCTGCGCGACACGATGCGGCGCTACTCGGTGGAGGCGGTGACGCGGCTCGGCGACACGTCCGTGCTACGGGCCGACCACGAACGCATTCTCGCGGCCGTACAGGCGGGCGATGCCGAGGAGGCCGCGACCGCGGTCGCCGAGCACCTGGCCCACGCGTACCCGTCTCTTAGCTGAAAGCGGCCCGGTGGTCCTGGACCCAGGACTCGTAGGAGGCGGCCGGGCGGCCCAGCACCGACTTGACGTCGTCCGAGACGTGCGGCCAGCCCACCTCCTTGAGCATGGTCCAGCCGGTGGCCGCGACTTCGACCAGGGTGGGATCGGCGCCCGAGGCGAGCATCCGCTCCTTGGCCGTCTCGATGGGGATCTCGACGGTCTCCAGCGGCCGGCCGAGCACCTTGGCCAGGATCGCCACCTGGGCGGGGACGCTGAGCAGCTCCGGGCCCGTGAGCTCGTAGGTCCGCGAGTCGTGCGCGCTCGTGGTGAGAGCGGCCACCGCCACGGCCGCGATGTCGCGCGGGTCGACGATGGGCTGCGCGCCGTCGCCGGTGAAGTTGGGGAGCGGGCCGCCCGACTTGACGGTTTCCGCCCAGCCCAGCGAGTTGGAGGCGAAGCCGGCCGGGCGGAGCATGGTCCACGACATGCCGCTCGCCTTGATGGCCTCCTCGCCCGGCACGTGCCACGATCTGACGTCGGCGGGGTCGTCGGTGTCGCCCGTGCCGATGGCCGAGAGCTTCACCACCTTCTTGACGCCCGCCGCTCTGGCCGCCTCGATCATGGCCTGGTCGTGCTCCTTCAGCTTCTGGCCGAATCCGGTCAGCAGGAGGGCGGCCGACACGCCCTCGAACGCCTGCCGCAGCGATCGCGGGTCTTCGAAGTCGGCCTGGACGGCTTCGCCGCCGGGCGCGCGGGAGAGGTCCCGGGTCATGGAGCGGACGGCTGCACCGCGCTCGATGAGGAGGCGGACGGTCAGGCTGCCTATGGTGCCGGTGGCACCGGTGATCAGGATCATGCCTTTGAGGCTGGCAGCGCACCTCCCCTTGGTTATAGGAAGAATCGGCACATGAGCACCGCACTTCCGAGAGCCGGACGGATCCACGTCCGGGAGCCCGACACCGCGCCGATGGTGGCCTTCCGCACGGTGGACGGGGGCGGGCGCCTGTTCGTGATGGGGCCGCGTACGCGGGCGTCCTACCTGGCGCCCAAGGACGTGCCGCACTGCGTCACGGTACGGCTGCGCCCGGAGACCGCCCGGCCCCTGCTCGGAGCGCCGATGAGCGAGCTCGTGGACCAGATCATCCCCCTTCGGGACCTTTGGGGGGTACGAGCGGACCGGCTGGCAGACGAGCTGGCGGGCCTGGTGACGGGAGGTGACTGGGCGGAGCGGGTCATGGCGCGGCTGGAGGCGGCGTTCCTCGACCGGCTCGCCGCGCAGTCGCCCGCCGACCTGGACCGGGCCGGCCTGGTGGGCGCGGCGGCGGCGCTGCTGTCGGTCGGAGCGGAGCGACCCCCGGTGACCGAGGTGGCCAGGGAGCTGGGGGTGAGCGAGCGGCACTTGCGCAACCTGTTCACGGGCGGCGTGGGCGTCCCGCCCAAGCGGTTCGCCCGCATCAACCGGGTCCGTGGCGTGCTGGCCAGGGTGTGCCGCGAGGGGGCGGCGTCACTGGCCGCCGACGCGGGCTACTACGACCAGTCGCACATGACGGCGGAGTTCCGAGAGGTGATGGGGGTGCCTCCGAACGCCTACCGGGCGGGCCGGCTGCCCGTCCCCGGCACCTGCTCAGTCGGCTGAGTCGGCTTCCCGGCAATTGGCGCCCGAGCAGGCGTGCATCCTCGACAGCCGTTCCTGGAGCCCCAGCAGGAGCCCCGGATCCGCGAGCCGCGCGAGGTTGTGCAGCTCGTACGGATCTCGGTTGAGGTCGTAGAGCTGGATGTCGCCGGTCGCGTACCTCACATACGTGTACGCCTCTGTCCGCAATGCCTCATAGGAGGGCACCGGCGTCTGCGCCGCCGACGACACGTCGACGGGCCTGCTGAACTCGACCAGTATGTTCCGCCGCCACGGCGACGGCCGCTGCCCCTGCAACAGCGGCACCAGCGACCGCCCTTCGACGAACGGCGGCACCGGGGCCCCGCCGAGCGCGGCGAAGGTGGTGGCCAGGTCCACCGTCGCCGTCAGCTCCTTGATCGTCGAGCCCGGCGCGATGCCCGGCCCGCGCACCACCAGCGGGACGTGGATGGACTCCTCGAACGGAGTGGTCTTGCCCTGCGCGAGGCGATGAGTCCCGAGATGGAAGCCATTGTCGGAGGTGAAGAAGATGTAGGTGTTGTCGAGCTTGCCGGTGGCCCGGAGGGTGGTGATCAACGAGCTGACGAGATCGTCGACGCCGAGCATGGCCCGCAGCCTCCTGCGGTAGCGCTCGTCGATCTCGTTGACGCCCTTCTGCGAGATCGGCGGCCGCGATCGCAGCCACTCCGGCTCCTCCGACACGTCCGGCTGGTTGAACGACGGCGTGCGCGGCGCCTGCGCCCCGGCGAACGCGTCGACGTGCCGGATAGCGGGGTTGGCCGGGTTGTGCGGCGCGATGGGGGCGAGGTAGAGGAAGAACGGCTGCTGGGCGGCGGTGATGAAGTCACGGGCCTTGCCCGCCAGCACGTCCTCCAGGTAGTCCTCCTCGCCCCAGCCGTGGTCCACCAGGTGCCCGTTCTCGTTGAGGCGGTAGCCGTACTCCTGGTACAGGTTGCGTACGGGCACGTCCCACTCGTGCCAGCCGGGCGGCACGTACGTCTCGGCGGCGGTGTTGCCCGGATAGTGGTTGAGGAACTTGCCCATCAGCCCCGTGCGGTAGCCGGCCTGCTGCATCCAGGTCCCGATCGTGGAACGTTCCAACCCCAGGGTGTGGAAGCGGTCGAAGCCGCCTTCCGGCGCGGTGTTGGTCAGCACCCCATGGCTGTGGACGTACTGGGAACGCAGGATCGACGTGCGCGACGGGCAGCACCAGGAGTTCGTCACGAAGAACCGCTCGAACGAGGCGCCCTGCTGCACCAACTGCTGGGTTATCGCGGGAAAGTACGGGAGCGTCCCGTTCTCCAGGTCGTCCGCCACCACGAAGACGATGTTCGGCCGAGTAGCCCCGGAGGCCATCGCCGGCCGGATCATCGGCGCCGCTGCCGCCGATAGCAGCAGCAGAACGCAGGCGAGTCGACACAGCACGTTAACCACGAAGCTAATTTCCCCGAAAGATCATGCATTGACACCCGGCATCTCGACAGCCGTAATAGAACTTAATTCCGGAGGTGTCACATGAAGCTCGGCCTGCAGCTCGGCTACTGGCAGCGCAACGCGGACGACGCGACCGAAACGGTCCTGACGGCCGAACGGCTCGGCTATGACTCGATATGGACCGCCGAGGCGTACGGCAGCGACGTCTTCACCCCCCTGGCCTGGTACGGCGCGCGTACCTCGCGCATCAAGCTCGGCACGTCGATCGCCCAGATGTCGGCCCGGCCGCCGGTCACCACGGCGATGACCGCGATGACGCTCGACCACCTCACGGGCGGGCGGCTGCTGCTCGGCATCGGCGCCTCGGGGCCCCAGGTGGTCGAGGGCTGGTACGGCCAGCCGTTCGCCAAGCCGCTGACCAGGACCCGCGAGTACGTCGACATCATGCGCCAGGTGTGGCGCCGCGAGGAGCCGGTGACCAGCAACGGAGCGCACTATCCACTCCCCCTGCCGGACGGGCTCGGCAAGCCGCTCAAGCTCATCACCCACCCGCTGCGGCCCGACATCCCCCTCTATCTCGGCGCGGAGGGGCCCAAGAACGTGGCCCTGGCCGCCGAGCTCGGCCAGGGCTGGCTCCCGCTGTTCGCCTTCCCGTCCAAGATCGAGGAGATGTACGGCGAGGCGCTGTCGGGCGCCGCGCCCGGCTTCGATGTCGCGGCCATGGTCATGGTGGTGATCTCCGACGACGTACGGGCCGCGCTCGACGGCGTGAAGATGATGCTCACGCTCTACATCGGCGGCATGGGCGCCAAGCAGCGCAACTTCCACGCCGACATCATCGGCCGGATGGGCTTCGCCGAGGCGGCCGAGCGCATCCAGGCGCTCTACCTGGCCGGGAAGAAGGACGAGGCGTTCCAGGCGATCCCGGATGAGCTGGCCGACGGCATCTCGCTCGTCGGGCCGCCCGGGCGGATCAAGGAACGCCTCGAACTCTGGCGTCAGAGCCCGGTCACCAGCCTGCTCGTGATGGGCCCGCGCGACGAGCGTTCGCTGACGATCATCCGCGACCTCGTACTGAACTGACGCTAGTCGGGGCGCGGGGCCGGGTCGGTGGTGACCGATTGGAGCAACGGCCTGCTCAGCGCCCCCGCCGCGATCACCCCGGCGAACCCGAGCCCGACGCAGAGCACCAGCGTGAGCACCCCGGTCGCGTTCACCGCACCGATCATGAACGGCGCCGCGCAGAACGCGCCGACCAGGATCGCGCCGCCACCCATCACGGTGAGCGGGATGAGCGTCTCGGCCCGGCGCGCCTTGTCGAGCACCTCCAGCGGCGTGCCCGCCAGGCGCAGCAGCCCGTACGTCTGGCGGCGGTCGAGGATCGACGAGGCGGCCGTGATCCCGGCACTGGCGATGGCCACCAGGAACGACACCGACAGCACGACCACCGTGCCCGCGCGGACGTCGGCCAGGATCTGGACGCCGAAGTGCTGGTCGTCGGCCTCCGTGGTGGGCGTGTGCCCGGGAACGAGACCGGCGAGGGCCGTACGGGCCCGGTCGACGGTCGCCGCGTCGGCCGAGGTGCCGAGCGCGACGGCGACGAGCTTCTTCGCCGGCTTCACCGTGGCCGTGATCCCCGCCGCCTTCAGCCGGGTGCGCGCCTGCTCGGCCACGGTGGCCGTCTGACCCGCCGGGACGGCCACCTGGAGCTGCCCCGCATCGGCGAAGCCGCTGAGAGCGCCCGGGCTGAGCAGGCAGAGGAACCCGGCGACGAAGCCGGTCATGGCCACACCGCTCACCGTGCGCCACGCGGAACGCGGATCGTCCACCAGCCGCCGGCCCGCCAGCAGCCGCGCGGGCCGCCGCGCCCGCCCGGCCGTGACGCGCCCGATGACGCCGACCACCCACGGGCCGACCAGGTTGACGCAGAGGAACGCCAGGCCGATCACCACCGCGATGGGGCCCACGGCGTTGCCCCGGCTCAGCAACGGAACGACGGCGAGCACCGCGAGCAGGGCGACCACCCTGATGAAGCGCAGGCCGGGCGGCGTCTCCCGCTTGGCCACGCCGAGCGGGCTGACGACGACCCGCCGCAGCCCCACCACCGCCGACAGCCCCACCAGCAGCGGGACCCCGACCAGCAGCCCGCCCAGGACCAGCGGGCTCGGCCACAGGTCGGAGACGAACCACCCCCCGCCGCCGATCTGGATCCCGGCCAGCAGTGGCGCGGCCAGGGCGTAGGCGAGCGTGCCCGTGATCGCCCCCGCGAAGGCCACGATCACCGCCTCGGCCACGGTCATCCCGACCACCTGGCCGGGCGTCGCGCCGACCAGCCTGAGCGTGGCCAGGCGCTGGTCCCTCCTGGCCACGGTGAGCCGGGCCGCCGCGCCGCCGAACACGAGCAGCGGCACGACCATGAGCACGCCGGCGATGAGCGCCAGCACCTGGTAGGCCTCGGCGTCGTCCATCGGCTCACCCGCCAGGCTCGCCACCTTCACCGGGCTGTAGCCGACGATCCAGTCGTCGCTCCTTGGCCTGGTCAGCTCAGGCGCGTCCGGCTTGTGGCCGACGACCGCGACGAGCTCGCCCGGGTAGAGCAGCGCCTCCTCGCCGAGCACGCCCTTGGGGCTCGGGAAGCGGCCGGCGAGCTGGTCGGCGGGCAACTGCCCGGCCAGCTCCTTCAGCGCCGGAGAGAGCCAGACCTCGCCGGGCGCGGGGAAGCGGGCCATGCCGGGCGGCGCGGGCGCGTCCGCGCCGAGCGCCGCCAGGTCGATGACGGTGATCTCCTTATCGCGTACGTAGTCATGCCGGGCCGCCTCGATCGCCACGGCCGCGCCCTTGGTCTCTACCGGGTTGCGCCAGGCGCTCCGGTCGGCCCTGGCCTGGAAGGCGAAGTTGGCGGCCACCGCGAACAGCAGCAGCGCCGTGGACACGGCGACGGCGCCCAGGGTCAGCCACGTGCCCAGCAGGCCCTTGCGGCCACCGCCCCTGAGCAGCCGCCAGGTCAGGTCGAGGTTCACGCGCGCACCCCGCCGACGAGCAGGTGACCGTCGCGGACCTCGACCGTGCGGTCGCACCAGCCGGCCACGTTGGGGTCGTGGGTCACCACGATCAGGCAGGCGCCGTTGTGCTTGGTCGCCTCGACCAGCAGCCGCATCGTCTCCTGGCCGGTCGTCTGGTCGAGCGCGCCGGTCGGCTCGTCGGCGAAGACCACCGCGGGCTTGCTGACCAGTGCCCTGGCGATGGCGACGCGTTGCGCCTGGCCGCCGGACAGCTCGCCGGGCCGCCTGGTCTCCATGCCGTGCAGGCCGAGGGGGCCGAACCAGTCGCGGGCCTGCCGTACGGCCCGGTCCCTCGGCACGTCGCCGAGCATCAGCGGGAGGGCCACGTTCTCCTCGGCGGGCAGCTCGGGCAGGAGCTGGCCGAACTGGAAGACGAAGCCGAAGCGGGTGCGGCGCAGCGCGCTGCGGTCGCGCTCGCGCAGGTTGTCGATGCGCTGGCCGAGCAGGTGCACCTCGCCCGAGTCGGGCTTCATGATGCCGGCCAGGCAGTGCAGCAGGGTTGATTTGCCGGAGCCGCTCGGGCCCATGATCGCCACGGCCTCCCCGGCCCGGACCGCGAGGTCCACTCCGCCCAGGGCGACCGTCTGCCCGAACCGCTTGGCCAGGGCCCGTCCAACAAGCACATCGTTCATGGGGCCGAGCCTCTCGCCGGAGAGGGGTCCGGCGGATCGGCCGGACGTCCCGTCCCCCTCGGCCGAACGGCTGATCCTAGAGTTGTCGCCGTGACTATTCGCGTACTCATCGCCGACGATCAGCAACTTGTCCGTACCGGATTTCAGATGATTTTAGATGCGCAACCGGACATGGAGGTCGTGGCGGCGGTCGCCGACGGCGCGGAGGCGGTGTCCGAGGCCAGGCGGCTCCGGCCGGACGTCTGCCTGCTCGACATCCGCATGCCCAAGCTGGACGGCATCGAGGTGACCCGCGCCCTGGCCGGCCCCGGCGTCGAGAACCCCATGCGCGTCGTCATCGTCACCACCTTCGACCTGGACGAGTACGTCTACGGAGCGCTGCGCGCGGGGGCCCTCGGCTTCCTGCTCAAGGACAGCGGGCCCACGCTGCTGATCGAGGCGGTCAAGGCGGCGGCGGGCGGCGACTCGCTGGTGTCGCCCTCGGTGACGGTGCGGCTGCTGCAGCACCTGGCCCAGCCCAAGGTCCGCGTCGCCGCCCCGCTGAACGACCCGCTGACCGATCGCGAACTGGACGTCGTACGCCTGGTGGCGAGGGGCCGTACGAACCAGGAGGTGGCCGGCGAGCTGTTTGTATCACTCTCGACGGTAAAGACCCATTTGGGGAGCATTCAGGGCAAGCTCCGTGTCCGCAATCGAGTGGAAATCGCAGCTTGGGCGTGGGAATCCGGTGTGGTGAGCTGATTAACAAGTGCCCTGGCGGGATAGAAGTGAAGCAGAACCTCAGCGCATGGCCCGGGGGGAGAACAACGTGCGCTACGCCCAGGCACCGCCCACTAGGGCAGCTTCTGTCGTCTACGTGACACTTGCCGCACAGGTCCTCTCCCTGGGCGCTCTCGTGATCTTCGAACACAGCCGTGGCCGCCGCCTCGCCACCCAGCTCGCGGCGTTCGGCGGCCGTCCCCACGGCGCCGACGCCGACGCGGTGGTCGGGGCCGTGACGGTGTTCGCCGTGCTGATGATGCTGGTCGTGGGCACGACGGTGGCCGCCGCCGCGGCCTACGTCACCTGGCTCGTCCGCGCCAGGCAGGTCAACGACCGCTCGGCCCCGGCGGGCCCGGTGGCCGCCGCCTGGCTGATCCCCGGCGTCAACCTGATCGCGCCGCTCCTCCTGGTGGACGAGGTGTGGCGCGGCGCCGGCCGGCCGCACGACCGGCGCCCCCGCTGGCTCGCCCTCCTGGCCGCCTGGTGGCTGACCTGGCTCGCCACGCTCGCCCTGGTGACGACCCGCCTCCCGCTGGGCTCCTCGGACGGCCTGACCGGCATCGGCCTCCCGGAGCTCACCTGCGCGACGGTGTCCGCCCTGCTGTGCGCGGCCACGGTCCGCGACATCACCGGCATCCAGTGCTCCACTTCCCGGGTGCGGAGCCGCGCCCGCCTCCGCACGGCGGCCACGGTGACCCAGCTCCCCCCGCCGACCCCGGAGCCGACCCCGCTCGAGCAGACGGGCTGAGCGCCGAAACCAAGCCCTATGCCAAGCCACGACCCCGGAGACGGCTGAGAACGCGCCGTAACGGCGGCCGGCCACGTGCCGGTCAGCGGGCGTCTTCCTGGAGGCCCCTGGCCACGGTCGGCGGGTGGCGGTGGGGGCGGCTGTGCCGTAACAAAGAGAAAATCATGCCGCGCTTGGACCCGAGCTCCCCTGGCTGGCGTGCCAGAGGCGGCGAGTAGGGGGCGCGACCACCGGCCCGAGATCCGCGTACGGGGAGAGGCTGTAGCCGTTGGCGTATTCGATGCGCCGGCCGCCGACCCCCGCCGACTCCTCGGGAGTCTGCGCGAGAACCGCTCTGACTGCCTCGATCCCGCTCGATCGCCACAAAGCGTCGAGATCGACCAGGTTCCAGCAGTCCACCGCGCGCATCGAGACCGCCCGGCGCCCCGTGCGCCGGACCACCCCCCTCGCCACCATGAGCCACGACCCGAACACCGTCGCCGCGCACCGCCCCTGCACCGACTCGAAGAACGTCAGGTCGATCGGCCCCGTCGAGTCGTCCAGCGTGGTGAAGATGACGCGCTGCCCCGAGCGTACGGCCGGCGTCTGGGTGGCCACCTTGACCCCCGCGACCAGCACCTCGGCCCCGTTGCGCTGGGACAGCAGCTCCGCCGAGCGCACCACCCCGATCGCGTCGAGCAGCTCGTCGTGGAAGCTGATGACGTGGCGGCTGATGTCGATGCCCAGGATCTCCAGCTCGGCCTCCACCATCTCGGTCTCGGTCATCTCGGGCAGCTCGCCGGGCGCGATGTGCTCGGTGAAACCCAGCGGGAGCTGCACGGCCGCTTCCTCGGGCCGAGCCGCGGGCACAGCGTCCGGACGCGCCGGGGTGTAGCGCCTGGACTTCGTGGTGGCCGGTTTGACGCCCGAGGCGGAGGTCCGGTCGAGGACGCCGACCTGGGCGATCAGGTCGCGGCGGGTCAGCCGCCCCGGACGCCAGCGGGCCCCGCCCGGGTGCAGGTCGTGCAGGTCGTCGAGGCCGCCCACCTGGACGATCCGCTCGATGACGGGCCGCGACGGGCGGGCCCGGTCCCAGAAGTCCGCGAGCGACGTGTACGGCTGGCCCGCCACCATGCGCCCCACCTCCGCCTCGCTCGCCCCCTTGATCGCGGAGAACGGCACACGCAGCGCGTACCCCTTTCCGATCTCCCCTGCCCGAAAGTCCCCGGCCCGAAAGTCCCCGGCCCGGAAGTCGCCGGGCTCGATCCTGAGCCGCACCCGCGGGCCGAGCCGTTCCACGCGCCAGTCCTTGCCCGATCTGTTCACGTCGAGCGGCAGGATCTCCACCCCGCACTGCCGCGCCTCGTCGATGATCACGCGTTGCGGGTACATGCCGGGCTCGTGCGTGAGCACCCCGGCGAAGAACGCGGCCGCGTGGTGCCGCTTGAGCCAGGCCGACTGGTACGTGGGCAGCGCGAACGCCGCCGCGTGCGCCTTGCAGAACCCGAACGCGCCGAACGCGTCGAGCACCTTCCACGCCT
Source organism: Nonomuraea sp. NEAU-A123 (assembly GCF_018603905.1). Classification (GTDB taxonomy): domain Bacteria; phylum Actinomycetota; class Actinomycetes; order Streptosporangiales; family Streptosporangiaceae; genus Nonomuraea. The sequence goes on along the minus strand of NZ_JAHFZZ010000006.1, from coordinate 541,240 downwards.
TGTCCACGGCCGCGTCGCCGAACCCGTTCGACTTGGCCAGCGGCACGAAGTGCTTCCGCACCCGCTCGCGCCCCTCCGACGAGGCCAGCGTGCGGCGCAGCGTCTCGGCGTGCGACAGGTCGCGGCCCGTCATCACCTCGATGATCTTGAGTACCTGCTCGTGGAAGACCACGACGCCGTGCGTCTCCTTCAGCGCGCCGCGCAGCCGCTCGTGCGGATAGTACGGCTCGCGCCACCCGTGCCTGGCCTCCAGGTAGGGGGTGACCATGTCGGAGTTCACCGGACCCGGCCGGAACAGCGAGATGTCCACGATCAGGTCGTGCATCTTGCGCGGCTCCAGTTTGGCGACCAGTTCGCGCTGACCGGGCGACTCGATCTGGAAGCAGCCGAGCGTCCGGCTGGCGCAGATCATGTCGTAGGTGGCCTGGTCGTCGTGGGGCACGTACTCGACGCCGGGCTCCGATCCGTGCTGCTTGTCGAGCTCGACCACGACGTCGTCCACCCGCTCGATCTCGCTCAGCGTGTAGGCCATCGCCGACTGCATCCGCACGCCCAGCACGTCGAGCTTGAGCAGCCCGGACTCCTCCACGTCGTCCTTGTCGAACTGCGACATCGGGAACTCCAGCAGGCTCCGCTCCACCGGCGTCCTGTCGCGCAGCTCCGCGTTGCCGATGAGGACCCCGCACGGGTGCAGCGCGATGTGCCTGGGCAGCCCGTCGAGCTTCTCCGCCAGCCGGAACACCCGCTCCAGCCCGGCCTCGCCGAGCCGGCTGTCGCGCAGCTCGGGCAGGTCGTTCAGCGACGCGGTGATCTGCTTGGCCCTGATGTGCGGGAACGCCTTGGCGATCGCGTCGATCTCGTGCGGCGGCAGCCCCATCGCCCCCGCCACGTCCCGGATCGCGCTGCGTGCCCGGTAGGTCTCCATCATCGAGACGCAGGCCACCCGAGACTCGCCGTACCTGTCGAAGATGGCCTTGTAGCAGTCGAGCCGGCGCGCGGACTCCACGTCCACGTCGATGTCGGGCAGCCCGACGCGCCCGTCCGACAGGAAGCGCTCCATGAGCAGGCCGTGTTCGAGGGGGTTCACCTCGCCGATGCCGATGAGGTAGTTGACCAGGCTGCCCGCCCCCGAGCCGCGGATCGCGCAGCGGATGCCCATGCCGCGGATCATGTCGGTGATGCCAGCCACGGCTATGAAATATCCGGACAGGCGTTTCCGCTCGATGACGTCCATCTCGGCCCCCAGCCGGCCCCTGGCGTCGCCGGAGCGATCCAGCCCGCGCGAGATCAGCCCGTCCTCGACGCGGTGGCGCAGCAGCGGCACCGGGTCGCGGCCGATCTCGGGCAGGTGCAGGTTCGGTGGGTCGTGCTTCAGCGCGAGCAGCTCGACCGGGTCGATCGCGCACGCCTCGGCCAGCGTGCGGGTGGCGTGCAGGAGGCGGCCGACGCGGTCGGGGTCGGCCCCGCAGATCTTGGCCGCCACCTGCCGCATCTCCTTGGTGCCCTTGAGGTAGGCGTGCGAGGTGGTGCGCTCCAGGTGGCGCGGGTGCAGCGGGACGAGCTGCCGCGCCGCGTCGAGCACGTCGCCGACCTGGTGGTCGGCGGGATCCAGGTATCTGACGGCATTGGTGAGCACGGCCGGCACGCCCCGGGACTCGGCCAGGGCGAGCATCCGGACGGCGGTGGTGGCGTCGCGGAAGCCGTACTGGTCGACCAGCTCGATCACCACGCCGGGCACGGCGGCCAGCCACAGGTCGAGCAGCACCCGGGCATGCTCGTCACGCCGCTCGGCCATCGCGCGCCCCACATCGGAATGGGGCCCGAGCAGCACAGACAGCCCGCCCGCGTCCAGGGAGCCGATCAGCTCGCGCGTCACCTCGGGCGCGCCGCGCTCGCCCGCGTAGTGGGCGGCCGTGACCAGGCGCACCAACTGGGACCAGCCACCCGCCCTGGCCAGCACCGTGACCCGGTCCTGAGCCCCCGGCCCGGTCTTGGCCCGGCCCCGGGCGCCCGGCCCGCTCTGGTCCCGGGCTCCCGGCCCGGTCTTCGGGCGCGCCCCGGGACCCGCGAGCGCGAAGTTGACCCCGAACACCGAGGCGATCCGGGCCTCCGCGCACGCCTGGGCGTGCTTGATCGCGCCGTAGAGCCCGTCGCGGTCGGTCAGCGCGAGGATGTCCATCCCGTCCTCGGCCGCCCGGTGCACCAGCGCCCGCGGGAAGGCGGTGCCGTAGCGCATGGAGTAGGCGGAGCTCACGTTCAGGTGGGGGAACGGCGGGGCCATCAGTCCCACGCCCGCAGGAGCAGCCACCCGCCACTGGCGGTGTCGAACCGCAGCTCGTAGGAACCGACCTCGCGCCCGGGGCTGGCCTCCACCCGCCAGAACTGCCGCTCACCGGGATCGTTCTCGTCGGTCTTCCACCACTCGCGGGCCACCACCCAGTGGTCGAGGACCCGGCGGACGAGATAGAGGCGATCGCGCCAGACGAACTGGGTCGGCTGCCCGTCCCTGGTCCACACCTCTATCGGATCGCCATAGAGTCTGCTCAAGTCGCTTCTCCCCGCGGCTCTCGTGCCTATGCTGAGCCACCCGGGGGAAGGCGGGCGTCTTATGACTCGAACATATGTTCTCAGGCCCCGAAACGCAAGTCGCCCGCCTGCCGCACCAGAGGGTTGGCGTCGATCGAGTTGCGGATGCTGAAGACCACGCTGCCCGCCCGATAGCGGTCGTCCGACCACTCCACCGGCCTGCCCTCGTGCGTGGTGGTGATGCGGCGCTGGCGCAGCAGTGGGCTGCCGCGCCGTACCCCCAGGAGACGGGCGTCCTGGGCGCCCGCGGAGACGGCGTCGATGAGGTGCTCGCCGTAGGCGAAGACCAGCCCGATCGAGTCGTACAGCGCCTCGGTGACCGACTCGCAGCCGGGCGCGAGTTCTTCGACGGCGGCGGCCACCCACTCCGCGTACACCGTGCGCTCCAGCAGGACGGGCTCGCCCTCCAGTGTGCGCAGCCGGAGCACGTCGAGCACCTCGTCGGTGCCGAGTCTGGCGGCCTCGGCGGGGCTCGCCGCCCGGCGACCCTGGGTGATCATCTGGCCGCCGAAGCGGTAGCCGTTGGCGCGCGCCCACTGGGCGAAGCTGTGCAACTCGGCGAAGCTCTGGCTGCGCGCCTTGCCCAGCACGATGCGCCTGGCGCCCTGCCGGGAGCCGACCAACCCCTCGGCGACCAGCACCGCCACCGCCTGGCGTACCGTGCCGCGGGCGGCGAGATAGCGCGCGGCCAGCTCCGCCTCCGTGGGGAGCTGCGAGCCGACCGGATGTAAGCCGGCGAGGATGTCATCACGCAGCGCATCGGCGATCCGTTCATAACGCGCAACCATCCGCGACCCCTCGCATTCATGAAAGAGCAATGTTCATGCGTCCTACTTGTGCTGGCTTGTTTGTACAAGTTCCCTTAAGTTCTATCCACACCCTCGGAGACTGGAGGCGACGTGTTCACACCTCGCGCCCGTGTGGCAGGCGTCATCGCAGCCCTTACCGTAGCCACAGCGGCGTGTGGCGCCGCCCCAGGCACTCAGGAGACCAAGGCGTCAGAAGGCGGGGTGAACGCGAAGACCGCCACCTCCGCCGCAGATGTCGGCGGCCTGGACAAACTCGTCGAGGCGGCGAAGAAGGAGGGCAACCTCCACGTCATCGCGCTGCCGCCCGACTGGGCCAACTACGGCGAGATCATCAAGGGATTCACCGCCAAGTACGGGATCAAGGTCGAGAGCGAGGACCCCGACGCGGCCAGCGCCGACGAGATCACCGCGGTGAAGACCCGCAAGGGCCAGGACCGCGCGCCCGACGTGCTCGACCTCGGCCAGTCGTTCGCGATCAGCGGCGCCAAGGAGGGCCTGTTCGCGCCCTACAAGGTGCAGGCGTTCGACAAGGTTCCCGAGGGCCAGAAGGAGCCGACCGGGCTCTGGACGAACGACTACGGCGGCTACGTGTCGATCGGCTGCGACGCCAAGAAGATCGCCACCTGCCCGACGAGCTTCGCCGATCTGCTCAAGCCCGAGTACAAGGGCAAGGTCGCGATGAACGGCAACCCGACCAAGTCCGGCTCGGCCTTCGCCGGCGTCTACGCCGCGTCGATCGCCACCGGCGGCTCGTTCGACGACATCCAGCCGGGCATCGAGTTCTTCAAGAAGCTGAAGGCCGCGGGCAACTACAACCCGGTCGAGACCACGCCGGCGACGATCGAGAAGGGCGAGACCCAGATCAGCATCGACTGGGACTACAACAACGCCGCCTACGCGCCCGAGATGTCGGCCAAGGGCCTCGACTGGAAGGTGAACGTGCCCACCGACGGCAAGTACTTCCAGATGTACGCCCAGGCCGTCAACAAGGACGCGCCCCACCCGGCCGCCGCCCGCCTCTGGCAGGAGTACCTCTACAGCACCGAGGGCCAGAACCTCTACCTCAAGGGCTTCGCCAGGCCGGTGCTGCTGCCGGTCATGACCACCGACGGCTCGGTCGACAAGGCCGCCGCCGACGCGCTGCCCAAGGTCGAGGGCACGCCCACGTTCCCCACCCCCGAGCAGGTGGACGCGGCCAAGGCCAAGCTGGCCAGCGGCTGGGACGCCGCCATCTCGGGATGACCCGCGCCAAGGGGTGGCTCGGCGCGCTGCCCCTGCTGGTCTTCTTCGCGCTGGTCTTCGGCATCCCCGCCATCGCGCTGGTGGCGGGGGCGTTCACCGCGAACGGTGAGCCGAGCCTGGCCAACCTCGGGCAGAGCCTCCAGGGCGGCTATCTCAACGCGATGGCCGGCAGCGTCAAGCTCTCGGCCGTGGTGGCGCTGCTCGGGGCCGTGCTCGGCACGTTCGTCGCCCAGGCCGTGGTGACCTCCCGGTTCGCCCTGCTGCGCGAGGCGGTGCTGACGGCCTCCGGAGTGCTGGCCAACTTCGGCGGCGTGCCGCTGGCCTTCTTCTGGATCGCCACGCTCGGCAACTCCGGCGTGATCAGCGGCCTGCTCGGGCTGCCGTCCGGCGCGCTGTACACGTTCTGGGGGCTGGTGATCGTCTACCTGTACTTCTCGATCCCGCTGATGGTGCTGGTCATGGCGCCCGCGCTGGACGGGCTGCGGCCGCAGTGGCGGGAGGCGGCGGCCAACAACGGCGCGACGGCCTGGCAGTTCTGGCGCTTCGTCGGGGTGCCGGTGCTCACGCCCGCCATGCTCGGCGGGGTGGTGCTGCTGTTCGGCAGCGCGTTCGCGGCCTTCGCGACGGCCAACGCGATGGTCGGGACCGTGGTGCCGCTGGTGACCCTGAAGATCGCCAGCGCGCTCACGGGTGACGTGCTGATCGGCTACGAGAACATCGCGCTCGCGCTCAGCCTCGACATGATCGTGGTGGCCGGGCTGGTCATGGTGATCTACCTGCCGCTGCAGAAGAGGAGCACCCGATGGCTGCGCTGACCGGGCTGGAGCCGGTGACCGCTCCCGCGCCGGCGCCCACCCGGCCCCGGGTGTGGCGCGGGGTGGTGTTCCTGCTGGCCGCCGCGTACTTCCTGATCCCGCTCGGGGCCTCGCTCTGGTACACGATCTACACGCCCACGGCCGGGGTGTCCTTCGCGGCCTACGGCGAACTCCTGACGGCCGAGGGGTTCGGGTCGTCGTTGCTGCTGTCCATGTCGCTGGCCGTCGCGACGATCGTGCTGGTCCTGCTGCTCACGCTGCCGGCGATGCTGGCCGTACGGCTCAGCGCGCCGCGGCTGCGGCCGGTGATGGAGGTGCTCTGCACGCTGCCGCTGGTGGTGCCGCCGATCACGTTCGTGGCGGGGCTCACCACCTCGTTGCGCACCGGGACCGACGTGCTGGCCCCGACGCCGTTCTGGGCCACGCTGATCGCGGTGCAGAACCCGGCGTTCCCCCTCGTGCTCGTGCTCGCGTACGTGGTGCTGGTGTTGCCGTTCGTCTACCGCTCGCTCGACGCCGGGCTGCGCACCATGGACGTGCGCACGCTCGTCGAGGCGGCCCGCAACCTGGGCGCGTCGTGGCCGCACGTGCTGTTCAGGGTGATCATCCCCAATCTGCGCTCGGCTCTGGCCAGCGCGTCGTTCCTGACGCTCGCGCTGGTGCTGGGCGAGTTCACCGTGGCCAGGCTGCTGGGCTACCAGCCGTTCGCGGTGTGGATCGTGACGATCTCCGGGTCCGAGGGGCAGCTGTCGGTCGCGGTGTCGATCCTCAGCCTGCTGCTCATCTGGCTGCTGCTGCTCGCGGTGTCCACGGCCTTCTCGGGAAGGAAGAGGAAATGACGGCTCAGGTGGAGTTCCGGGGCCTGCGGCGGGTGTTCGGCAAGACGGTGGCGCTGGACGGCTTCGACCTGACGATCGCGCCGGGCGAGTTCGTCGCGCTGCTGGGGCCCTCCGGCTGCGGAAAGACGACGGCGCTGCGGTGCGTGGCCGGGTTCGAACGGCCGGACTCCGGCGCCGTGCTCATCGACGGCTCGGACATCACCGACATGCCCGCCAACAAGCGCGACGCGGGCATGGTCTTCCAGTCCTACTCCCTCTTCCCGAACCTGAACGCCCGCGACAACGTCGCCTTCGGCCTGCGCGTACGCAAGGTCCCCGTGGCCACCAGACGCACCAAGGCGGACGAACTCCTCGAACTCGTCGGCCTCCCCTCCCACGCCGACCGCTTCCCGCACCAGCTCTCCGGGGGCCAGCAGCAGCGCGTCGCCCTGGCCCGCGCGCTCGCGCTGGAGCCCCGCGTGCTGCTGCTCGACGAGCCGCTGTCGGCGCTCGACGCCAAGGTACGGGTGTCGCTGCGCGAGGAGATCCGCCGGCTCCAGCTCGACCTCGGCATCACCACCATCTTCGTCACCCACGACCAGGAGGAGGCGCTGTCGATCGCCGACCGGGTCGCCGTCCTGCGGAACGGCCGCCTGGAACAGTGCGGCCCGCCCGCCGAGGTCTACGACCGTCCGGCCACCCCTTTCGTGGCCGAGTTCGTCGGCACCATGAACCACCTGGCCGGGCACGTCTCGGGCGACCAGGTGACGGTGCTGGGCCAACTACTGCCCGTCGACGGCGAGGCCCCCGGCACCCTGGAGGTGGACGTGCTGATCCGCCCCGAGGCCGTGCAGGTGACCCCGGCTCCGGAGGGCCAGGCGGAAGTGATCGCGGCCTCCTTCCGCGGCGCCTCCGTCCGGCTCCGGGTCGCCCTGTCGGGGGGTGAGGTCATGGCCGACGTACCCGGTCACGAGGCGGTACGGCTGGTACCCGGCACCCGCGTGACGGTCCACCTGGTGGAGCGGCCCGTACTGGTGGCCGAACGGACGGTCACGGTCCCCTCCCCCGCCACGGAACCGGCCGATGCCGTCTGAGCCGTCTGAGCCGTCGTCGTCGGAGCCGTCGTCAGCGGGAACGGCAGTGTCGGGAGCGCCGATGGGGGAGGTGCCGCAGGCCGTCCTGTTCGACATGGACGGCACGCTGGTGGACACCGAGGGGTTCTGGTGGCAGGCCGCGACCTCGGTGGCGCGGACCCTCGGCGTCGAGCTGGGCCCCGCCGACACCCCGGACGTCCTCGGCCGCGCGGCCGAGGACGTGGCGGCCCACCTGCTGTCCGCCGCCAAGCCCCACGCCGCCACCCTCCCCGACACCGCCCGGCAGCTCATCGACGCCTTCGCCGCGCGCATCGCCGAGCAGCCCGGAGGCGTACCGCTGATCCCCGGCGCCCTGGACCTCCTCGGCGAACTGCACGCAGAAGGCATCCCGACCGCCCTGGTCAGCGCCTCACCGCGGAGCATCGTCCGCCTGGTGCTGCCCCTCCTCGACCACCGCTTCGCCCTGATCGTGACGGCCGATGACACCACCCGCGGCAAGCCGTACCCAGACCCGTACCTGAAGGCCACGAACCGCCTCGGCGTGGACCCGAGGCGCTGCGTCGCGATCGAGGACAGCCCCACCGGAATCGCCGCCGCTACCGCCGCCGGCTGCCGCGTCATGCCGATCGACACCGGACGGGGACTACCCAGCTGGCGCTCGCTGCGCGCTTTCAAGCCTTGATACGGGAAATACCTTCGTAACACGCCGGGGTCGAGCGCTTCGCGGGAATTCGCGACTTCTCCCGCTCCCTCCCCGTCGAGACCCGCGCCTTCAAGGTGATCGGGCTCGGCCGCGATCCGGGCCCGCTGGTCGCCTCCCGGGCCGGGAAGGAGCGGGCAGGGTGGTGCGGAAACGCGTGTTCGTTTGCCTCTCTCGGAGTACAATAAGATTGTTGTGTCTGGAGGGCGGATGGCATTTCGACTGGTGTTGACCACTCAGGTACGCGACTAGCTCCACGAGTTGCGTACTGGAGATCCGGTGACGCAGAGGCTGGTAGCCGAGACCATCGACCGGCTCTTGGATGAGGGCCCGGCGCTGGGACGCCCCTTGGTGGATCGGATCAGCGGCTCCGACCTGCACAACCTCAAAGAGTTGCGGCCCGGATCCAGCGGAACCAGCGAAGTACGGATCCTGTTCATCTTCGATCCCCTCCGCAACGCGGTCCTGCTGATCGCGGGAGACAAGTCCGGGCAATGGAACCAGTGGTACCGACAATCCATCCCGCTGGCCGAGCAGTGGTATGAGGCGTATCTGAAGGAGTTGCCATGAGCACCGAGTTTCACTCCTATACCCGTGAGGAGTTCATCGCCGAGTTCGTCCACCCCGACGACCGCCAGGCGGTGGAGGAGGCGCGGGAGCGCCGGGTGGCCCAGGTGCGCGGGGGGTTCCTGGCCGACATGCGTAACAAGGTAGGGCTGACCCAAGCCGAGGTGGCCCAGGCGATGGGGGTCTCCCAGCAACGCGTCTCAGCGATCGAGAACGGGGCCATCGCCGAACTGACCACCCTCAGCCTGTACATCCATGCCCTCGGCGGAGAACTGAAGGTCATCGCCGACTTCGGGGACACCTGGCAACGCGTCGCCTGACCAGATCTGTGAAGGTCTCGAACCGGTCCTGCCGCCACACGCATCGCGGTCATCGCCGAACACCTCTGAGACCTGGATCTGCCCGCCGAGCGCTTGGACGTAGCGGGCAATGGTCTCGATGGTGGACACCTCGCCCCGCTCGATCTGGGAGACGCGGCTCTTGGTCACGCCCATGCGTTCGGCCACGTCGGACTGGGTCAGGCCCTCTGCCTTGCGGTGCTTGGCCAATCGGTAGCCGTCGATGTAGGCCTGATTGTGGCGTCGTGCTTCAGTCACGGCTTCCTCGCCGCCGGAGTTGGCGACGATGTCGGTGCGGAAGTCGTTCCACTTGGGAAAATTCGCCATCGGTCCTTCTCCTCTGACTCGCGTTCTACCAGGTACTTCGCGCAAACGCGAACAAGATCCGGATCTCTCGACCAGGCGCTGATAGCGATGTTCAGCCGAAGGCTGCGGGTCCGCAGCCGATCAGGCTCAAGCGCCGAGGTCATCCGCCAGTCAGGCAGATATAGGTAAGCTTGCCCGCCGTGAGCGGTGAATCCTCCCAGATCGGGCGCTACAGGTTGCTGAGCGTGCTGGGCCGAGGCGGGATGGGGACGGTCCATCTTGCCGAGGATCCCTCTGGGCAGCGGGTCGCCATCAAGGTGATCAACGCCGAGCTCAGCCAGCACGAGCAGTTTCGCATGCGCTTCCGCCGGGAGGCCGACGCCGCTCAGCGGGTACGCAGGTTCTGTACGGCGGCGGTGCTCGAAGCGGCGCTCGAGGGCGATCAGCTCTATGTCGTCACCGAGTACGTGCCGGGGCCCAACCTGGAGGAGGCCGTCCGGCAGTCGGGGCCGCTCAGGGGGTCGAGTCTCGATGCGCTGGCGGTCAGCGTGGCCACCGCGCTCACCGCGATCCATGGGGCGGGGGTCGTGCACCGTGATCTCAAGCCGTCGAACGTGCTGCTGTCCCCCGTCGGGCCGAGGGTGATCGACTTCGGCATCGCTCGGGCGCTCGACACGCTGGGCGGGGTCACCGGGACGGGTGAGCTCATCGGCACGCCCCGGTACATGGCGCCCGAGGTGCTGCGGGGCGATCCGGTCTCGCCCGCGTGCGACGTGTTCTCGTGGGGCTCGCTGATCGTGTACGCCGCGAGCGGGAAGCCCGCGTTCGGCGGCGACACGCTGCCCGCGACCGTCTACCAGGTGCTCAACACCGAACCAGCGCTTGACGCGGTCGAGCCGGGGCTGCGGGAGCTGGTCAGGGCGGCGCTGCGCAAGGATCCGGCCACGCGGCCGACCGCGCAGCAGTTGCTCGACCATCTCGTGGGCCGCTCGGCCGCGCCGGAGCAGGCTCCCCAGGCCGTACACCCGGAGCAGGCCGCCCAGACCGCGCAGGTGGCCTGGCAGCACGCGACCGCGGCGTTCCCTGAGTCGCGACCCCGCAAAAAGGGCCGGATCGTCGCGGGCATCGCCGTGGCGGTGGCGGTGCTGGTCACCGGGAGCATCACGGCCTGGGCGACGCTCAGGGACAGCGGGCCACCCGAGCTCCCGGTCCTGTACCAGGAGGACTTCACGCAGACCAGCGGCGGCTGGAGCGGCACCTACGACCCGACGGACGCGGTCAGCTACGGCTACCGGACCGACGGCACGTACGGGCTCGACGTGGAGGCGGACTACGTGGAGCGCTTGGAGAAGGCCCCGGCGCCGTTCCTCGTCGCCACGCCGACGGCCACGCCCGTCCCGTCGTCGACGCCCACGCCGATGCTGCCCCAGACGGTGGTGGTCGGCGTGACCGCCCAGGTGAAGCGGGCCGTGGGCACCGGCGAGTACGGCGTCTACTGCCACAACACCGACAACGGCACCTATTACGAGTTCGCGCTGGACACCACCGGCATGGCACGCATCCGGCGCATCTTCAACGGCTCGGGCGGCACGCTGGCCCAGCCGGTCCAGGTGGACGGGTTGGGGAGCAAGACCGTCAGGATCGAGGCCTCCTGCGAGCAGGAGGGCAGCACCGTACGGCTGACCATGTGGGTGAACGGTGAGCGGGTCCACCAGGTCGACGACCCGAACGGCATCGGCAACGGCTACGTCGGCCTGTTCGCGCGCACGTCCAAGGCCGAGCGGTCGGTGCTCAAGACCACTTTCGACGACTTCGAGCTACGTGGGAGAAAGGAACCCTGACCACACATGCTGATCGAGATCTCTGACGGAGCTCCGTACGGCATCGCCACCGGCCCCGACGGCGCGCTCTGGTTCACTCTGGTGCACCAGGGGCGGGTCGGCAGGCTGGTGCCCGGTGCGGAGCCCGTGATCCACCAGCTCGACCCGGCGGACGGCGGGCCGACGGTGATCGCGCCCGGGGCTGACGGGGCCATGTGGTTCACCGAGTTCCAGGGTGGCCGGGTGGGGCGGATCACCGAGGCGGGTCAGGTGACCGCGTTCGAGGCGGAGAGCCCGTACGGAATCACCGCCGGGCCGGACGGGGCCATGTGGTTCACGCGGACGCGGGCCGACAAGATCGGGCGCATCGCGGCGGACGGGGCGCGGACGGAGTTCGAGATCCCGGTGATGGGCGGCATGCCCTCGGGCATCACGGCAGGGCCTGACGACGCCCTGTGGTTCACGCTCAACCAGGGCAACGCCATCGGCCGCATCGCGCTGTCGGGCGCGGTGACGATCCATGAGCTGCCGACGGAGGGGGCCGCGCCGGTGGGCATCACCGCGGGCCCGGATGGGGCGCTGTGGTTCGTGGAGATCGGCGCGGGCCAGATCGGCCGTGTGGACGTTTCCGGAAAAATCATTGAATATCCGTTGCCGGATCGGGCCTCCCGGCCGCACGCCATCGTCGCCGGGGCCGACGGCGCCCTCTGGTTCACCGAGTGGGGCGCCAACCGCGTGGGCCGCATCACGACCGAGGGCGCCATCGAGGAGTACGACCTGCCGTCGCTCGGCGTCCCGGCCGAGCCGCACGGCCTCACGGTGGGCCCCGACGGCGCGATCTGGGTCGCCCTGGAGGCCGGCGCGCTCGCCAGGCTCGACCGATGATTGGCCGAAGGTGGAATCGGCGGGTCTCAAAGGGGAGTTGACTAGGGGTATGCGTGCCATAGTCATCACCGCCCATGGCGGCCCAGAGGTCCTCGAGTACACCGAGCATCCCGACCCGGAGCCGGGTGACGGACAAGTCGTGGTCGACGTCGCCGCCAGCGGCGTCAACTTCATCGACATCTACCAGCGCTCGGGGGCGTATCCGCTCGCTCTGCCCAGCCCGCTCGGCTCGGAAGGGGCCGGTGTCGTCTCCGCCGTGGGCCCCGATGTGACCGACGTGTCCGTCGGCGACACCGTGGCGTGGGCCAACGTGCTCGGCAGCTACGCCGAGAAGGTCGCGGTCCCGGCCGCGCGGGTGGTTCCGGTGCCCGCCTCCGTCTCCGCCGAGCTGGCCGCCGCGACGATGCTGCAGGGCATGACCGCCCACTACCTCACGCACTCCACGTACGAGGTGAAGCCGGGCGACAGCGTCCTCGTGCACGCGGGCGCCGGTGGCATGGGCCAGCTGCTGATCCAGCTCGCCAAGCTCAGGGGCGCGACCGTGCACACCACCGTCTCCAGCGAGGAGAAGGAGAAGGTGGCCCGCGCGGCCGGAGCCGACGAGGTGCTGCGCTACGACGACTTCGCCGACGTGCTCCGCGGGCAGGTGGACGTGGTCTACGACGGCGTGGGGGCGGCCACGTTCGACGGCGGGCTGGAGGCGCTGCGGCCGCGCGGGCTCATGGCGCTGTACGGGGCGGCCAGCGGCCCCGTGCCGCCGCTCGATCCGCAGCGACTGAACAAGTCGGGCTCGCTCTTCCTGACCAGGCCGACCCTGGTCCACTACATCGCCGATCGGGAGGAACTGCTGTGGCGGGCCTCCGACCTGTTCGGCTGGATCGCCGCCGGCGAGCTGAAGATCAACGTCTCGCACCGGTATCCGATGGCCGAGGCGGGCCGTGCGCACGAGGACCTCGCCGCTCGCCGTACGACGGGCAAGCTGATCCTGGTTCCCTAGGCCTCCTGCTGGGAGGCGGCGGTGCACGCACGGCCGCCTCCCGCCGCACGAACAGCGTGAACTACGCTCCCGAACATGGACATAGCCCCCTCCATCTGGTCGTTCGCCGCGGTGGTCGCCCTCCTGACCATCACGCCGGGCCTCGACACGGCGCTCATCCTGCGTACGTCCCTGCTGTCCGGCAGGCGGCCGGCCTGGGGCGTCGTCCTGGGCATCCAGCTCGGCACGCTCACCTGGGGCCTGTTGACCGCGGTGGGTCTGTCCACGCTCCTGGCCGCCTCCCATCTGGCCTACGACATCCTGCGCTGGGCCGGCGCCGCTTACCTGGTCTGGATGGGCATCCGCATGCTCGTGACCAGGACGAAGGCGCAGGAGGGCACGGCGGAGACCGGCTTCGGCAGCGGCTTCCGGCGCGGCCTGATCACCAACCTGCTGAACCCCAAGGTAGGCGCCTTCTACGTGGCGATGCTGCCGCAGTTCATCCCGGCGGACGCCCCGCACGCGGCCATGGGCCTGCTCCTGGCGGGGGTCCACGTGGGCGAGGGTCTGCTGTGGAGCGCCGTGCTGGTCGGCTGTGCGGCCCTGATGAGCGGCGCCCTGCGTACCCCGGCCGTCAGGCGGCTGCTGGACCGCGTGACGGGCATCGTGATCGTCGCTTTCGGCATCCGGTTGGCCTTGGACAACTAGGTTCCCGGTAACGTGCTCCTGTGCAGACGGCGTTCGTGCTCGGTGGTGGCGGCGTGCTAGGCGCGCACGAAGTGGGCATGCTCCAGGCGCTCGACGAGGAGGGCATCGTGCCCGACCTCGTGGTGGGCACGTCCATCGGCGCACTGAACGGGGTGCTGCTGGCCGCCGACCCCTCCCGCGCGGTGGAGCAGCTGTCGTCACTGTGGCGTTCCGATGTGGTCCGTACGGCGTTCGCCGGTTCCTGGGTCACCCGGCTGTCCACCTTGGCGAGGACCGGCACCCATCTGCACCCGATCGGGCCGCTTCGAGCGTTGTTGAGCGAGATGCTGCCGGTTTCAGAGATCGAGGAGCTGGCCGTGCCGTTCCAGTGCGTGGCGGCCTCGGTGGAGCGGGCCACCGCCCACTGGTTCGACCAGGGGCCGCTGATCGACGCCGTGCTCGCCTCGTGCGCGGTGCCCGGGCTGCTGCCGCCCGTCTCCATCGGCGGCGAGCACTTCTTCGACGGCGGCCTGGTGCACAGCATCCCCGTCGGCCGGGCCGTGCAACTGGGCGCCAAGCGCGTCTACGTCCTGCACGTCGGGCGGATCGAGCGCCCGCTCAGCGTGCCGCGGCGGCCCTGGGAGGTGGGCATGGTGGCGTTCGAGATCGCGCGCAGGCACCGGTTCGCCGAGGAGATGGCCACGCTGCCGCCCGACGTCGAGGTGCACGTGCTGCCCGCCGGGGCGACGCAGCCGATGTCGAACCTCCGCTATCGCGACCTGTCACAGATCTCCCATTACATCGAACGGGCCTACCACGCATCTTCCAGATATCTCCGGACAAGAGGACGATGAAGATCTGACCACCTGGAGGCCGACGTTGCTGCCACCACGCATTCTGCGGCGCCTCATCCTCGCTCCACTCGTCATCGTCGTGACCGTGTTCGCGCTCGTCACGCTGCCAGTGTGGGTCGTGGTGACGTTCGCCGCGTCGCTGCGGCTCGCGCCGCCACAGCGACGCGGGCTGCGGTTCGCCTGGTTCGGGGTGGCATGGTTGACGCTGGAGTCGGCGGTGCTCGTCGCCTGCCTCGTGCTCTGGGTGGCCGGCGCGTTCGGCCGCGACCGGCAGCAGGAGCGGCACTACGCGCTGATCAAATGGTTCCTGACCAAGGTGTACGCCGCCGCCGTACGGATCTTCCGCCTCACCGTCGACATCCACGAACCGCCGCTCACCGAAGAGGAACAGGCCGCCCGCCTCACCCACCCGGTGATCGTCCTGGCCCGCCACGCGGGTCCCGGCGACTCCTTCCTGCTGATCTATCACCTGCTCTCCCTGTACGACCGGCGGCCCCGGATCGTGATGAAGGCGGCGCTGCAGTTCGACCCGTCGCTGGACGTGATGGTCAACCGGCTGCCGAACGCCTTCGTGCCCCGCCGTACCGCCGAGAGCGGCATCATCGACGAGATCAAGCGGCTGTCCTCGACCATGGACGAGGACGACGCGCTGGTGATCTTCCCGGAGGGCGGCAACTTCACCCCGCGGCGCCGCCGGCTGGCGATCAGGCGGCTGGAGGAGAAGGGGCTGGACGAGGAGGCGTCACGGGCCCGCGGCATGGATCACCTGCTGCCGCCGCGCCCCGGTGGCGCCATCGCGGCCATCGAGTCCTGCCCGTCGGCCGACGTCGTCTTCGTCGCGCACACCGGCCTGGACGACCTCATCACGGTGGGCGACGTGTGGCGCAAACTACCGGTCAGCGCGCACATCACCGCGAAGTGGTGGCGGGTGCCCGCCGCACGCATCCCCAAGGACCGCGAGGCGCGGATCCGCTGGCTGTACGACCAGTGGGAGCTCATCGACGACTGGATCAGCGCCCAGCGGCTCACCCTGCGCTAGCCCCCGGCGGGAGGAGCGGGACGGCGGGCGGGCCGTGCTCGATCAGGTCGAGCAGGGCGTCCGTGTCGAGGTGGTGTTCGACCAGGTCGCCGAGCGCGTCCAGGCGGTTCTCGCGCAGCAGGGCGAAGTCCGTGTCCGGCGCCGGGACGAAGGCACGCCCGGCCCGCTCGGCCACATCGGTGAGGAAGGCGCGGCGGAAGCCGTCGTTCTCCAGCGCGCCGTGCCAGGTGGTGCCCCACACGTCGCCCGCGCGGCAGCCGTCGAGGAACGGCTCGCCACCTTCGACGGTCGCGACGCCGTGGTGGATCTCGTACGCGCTGACCGAATGCCCGTACGCGTGACCGGCCGGGCGGCCGAGCGTCTTGCCCGCCGCGAACCGGACCCGGACCGGAAGCAGGCCCAAACCGTCGACCCGGCCGGCGCCCGACTCGACGTCGTCGTGGATCTCGCGGGCGAGCATCTGGTAGCCGCCGCAGATGCCGAGGACGGGTCCGGTACGCCGCCGGACGGCGGCGGCCAGGCCGGTGTCGCGGAGCCAGGCCAGGTCGCTGACCGTCGCGCGGGAGCCGGGCAGCACCACCAGGTCGGCGTCGTCGAGCTCCGCCGGATCGGTCACGAAGCGGACGAGCACTCCCGGCTCGGCGGCCAGGGCGTCGAGGTCGGTGAAGTTGGAGATCCTCGGCAGCTTGACCACCGCCACGCGGAGCGTCTGGTCGCCGTGGGGCCGCTGCGGGGCGATCGAGCGGCTGCCGAGGGCGAGAGAGTCCTCGACGTCCAGCCAGAGCCCGTCCAGCCAGGGCAGCACACCGTACACGCGGCGGCCGGTGAGGTCCCGGAGCATGTCCAGGCCGGGTTCGAGCAGCTCGGCCGCGCCGCGGAACTTGTTCACCACAAATCCGGAAATAAGCGCTTGATCGGCGGCGTCCAGCAGGCCGACCGTGCCGTAGAACGCGGCGAAGACGCCGCCGCGGTCGATGTCGCCCACCACGATCACCGGCAGGTTCGCCGCCCTGGCCAGGCCCATGTTGGCGATGTCGCCCCGGCGCAGGTTGATCTCCGCGGGGCTGCCGGCGCCCTCGCAGATGACGACGTCGTACGAGCTTCGCAGCCGGTCGAGCGAGGCCAGCGCGCTCTCGCGGAGCAGGTCCTTGAGCCGGCCGTACTCCATCGCGTCGACGTCGGCCACCGGCTGTCCCATCAGGACCACCTGGCTGCGGCGGTCGCTGCCCGGCTTGAGCAGGATCGGGTTCATGTCGGCGACGGGTTCGAGGCCCGCGGCCCGCGCCTGCACGGCTTGGGCACGGCCGATCTCGGCGCCGTCGGCGGTGACGTACGAGTTCAGTGACATGTTCTGGGCCTTGAACGGCGCGACGCGGACCCCCTTGCGGGCCAGCCAGCGGCAGATCCCGGCGGTGACGACGCTCTTGCCCGCGTCTGATGTGGTGCCGGCGACCAGCAGCGCTCCGTTCATGGCTTACATCGTAAGCCGGTGCTCCTTCTCGCCGTGCCACTCGACGCTCAGCACCGTGGCGTCGTCCTGGAGGCGGCCGTGCTGGTGTTCGAGGATGGACTGGATCAGCCGGCGCAGCGTCTCCGGCGCCGACATCCCGTCGGCTTCGCGGCGTACGACGAAGTCGATGAACCGCTCGAGCCCGAACTCCTCCCCTTCCGGGCTCTGCGCCTCGATGATGCCGTCGGTGTAGAAGAGCAGGCGATCACCGCGTTCGAGCTGGTAGTGCTCCAGACCGGCGGACAGGCCCAGGCCGAAGCCCATCGGCGGCGACGGCACGGTCTCCAGGGTGGCGACGCGGCGGCCCCGCCGGATCACCAGCGGCGGGTGGTGCCCGCGGTTGACCCAGGTCAGCTCGCCGGTCTTGAGGTTCAGGTCGGCGAGGATGCCGGTGGCGAACCGGGTGGCGCCGAACTGTTCGGCGATCGCCTCGTCGATGGCCTCGCTGGCCGCCAGCAGGCCGGTGCCCCGTAGCCGGTTGTTGCGGCAGGCGCCGACGGCGATCGTCGCGGTCAGCCCCGCGGAGGTGTCGTGCCCCATGGCGTCGAAGATCGACAGGTGTAGCGTGTCGCCGGCGAGGGCGAAGTCGTACACGTCGCCGCCCACGTCGTAAGCGGGCTCCAGCGCGGCGCCGACCACGACCTTGTCGTTGGCGAAGCTGCCGCTCGGCATCAGGTTCCACAGCACCTCGGCCGACAGGGTCATCGACTCCGTACGCACCAGCGAGGCGTAGGTGTCGCTGAAGTCGCGCTTGCTGATCACCAGCAGCGAGACCAGGCTCGCCAACTGCTTCACCCGCCAGTCGATGTCGTCATCAGCCGCGGGAACGGTCACCGCCAGCATGCCGACCCGTTCGGTGCCGTCGAGCAGCGGCACCCACAGCCGCCGCCGTCCCTCCTCGGCCGGCGGCTCCGGCTCTCCCTCTGCCCCCGCCTCCGCCTCCGCCTCCGTCTCGATGACGTGCCTGGCCTGGACGACCTCCACATTGCGGTAGGCCCGCCCGGCGAGCGTGGAGTCGATGCGGATCGACCGCAGCGGCTCGCCCACCGCGTCGTGCTGGCCGGGCAGCGGGACGAGGTACTGCTGCTGCAGGTCGACCACGTAGATCATGATCTGGTGGAACCCGGCCGGCTTGGCATGCTCGGCGACCAAGTCCGGCAGGTCCTCGATGGAGGCCAGATGGCTCGCGCCCAGCAGGCCGCCCAGCATGCGCTCACCCTCGCTTCGCATGCGCGCGCCTCCTACGTCTCCCAGAGGGTCATACCCCGATAGCAGCCTCTAGACCTGCGGGTTCATCGTTCATGCGGGTGCGTTCCGCCCGGTCTGCCAAGCCGTTGACCACGTCGCGTACTACGCTGCCAGCCATGCCCAGCGACGCCCTCATGGCCTGGCTCACCACGCGCACTCCCGAGCAACTGGCGCTCCTGGCCGATCGCGGCGCGCTACGCGTTCGGGGTCGCGAGCCGTCGCTGGAGGACTACGCCCACCTGCTCAGACAGGACCAGGTGCTCGCCCGGTTGATGGGCTTCTGCACCCTGCCGGAGCTCCAGGCGCTGGGCGCGATCGCCTGGCTGTCCGCCCAGCGGTACGGCCCCATCCCCGACGACTACTGGCGCGTTCCCGACCCGGACGAACGCGCGGTCTCCCGAGCCGAGGTGCTGACCCTCCTCGCCGGTCAGGACCAGGACCTGCGGGCGGAAGCGCAGGCGGCCCTGGCCCGGCTGGCCGACCAGGCCCTGCTCCAGCCACCCCACGGCGAGCAGTGCGTGGTGGCCCCCTATATCCACCGGAACCTGGCGGACGGCATGGGCCTGGGCCGCCCCGCCGCCTACCTCATCGCCCGGTATTTCAACGCGCCGGAGGTCCATCGGCTGGCCGCCGCGCTGGAGCTGGACAAGGCGCCGGGCCGGGAAGCCGCCGAGCGGAGCGTCGTGGCGTTCCTGACGGATCCGGACCGGCTGCACGCCCTGCTCGCGAAGGCGCCCGCCTCGGCCACGGAACTGCTGGGCCGGCTCGCGCACGAAGGGCCCCTGATCGAGATCCTCTGTTTCCACCCGGCGGGCCCGTACGGCAGCAACAAGTACGTCTTCTTCGCCGGCGGCTCGGGGCATCCCGGCGCGGACTGGCTGGCGGCGCGCGGGCTGCTGCTCCCGTCAGGCGTTCCCCAGGTGGCCGAGCTGCCGGTAGAGGTGGCGATCGCGGTCCGCGGCGAGCTACGGGCGACGTTCACCCCGCACCCTCCCCAGCCCCGCGACCTGCCGCGGGCCGAGGACATCGAGCCCGCCGCCGAGGCCGCGGCCGGCACGCTCGCCTGGCAACTCGAACGGCTGCTCGCCGGCTGCGCCGAACAGCCGCTCACCGTCCGCAAATCCGGCGGGGTCGCGATCCGCGACACCAAACGCCTGGCCAAGGGCATCGCCGAGCCGGAGACCGTCCGCTTCCTGCTGGAGCTGTGCTTCCGCGCCGGCCTGCTGGGCCTCCTGGCCGAACCGGCCGAGCCCCCCGCCAACCGCCGCGCCAAGGTGCCGCCGCCCTCCCACATCGTCCTGCCCACCCGGGCCTATGACCGCTGGCTGTCGTACGCGCCCGCCCAGCGGCTGGTCCCGATCCTCGCCGCCTGGGCCGTCTGCCGCGACATCCCGCTGTGGTGGCCCGACCCCGACCAGACGCCCGTCGCCCTGACCGGCCTCGACGACTCCGATGCGGTCAGCCTGCGCTACGCGCTGCTGGAGGCCCTGGCCGCCGCCCCCGCACAACGCGCGGCCGACGCGGCTCCCTACCTGGTGGCCGCCGCGACCTGGCACCGCCCCGCCCGGATACCGCGGGGCCCGGCCGGCGCCCAGCGCATCGAGTCCACCGTGCGCGAGGCCGCGCTCCTCGGCGTCATCGGCCAGGGCGCCCTGACCCGGCTCGGCCACACCGTGCTCGACCTGCTCCGCACCGGCCAGGCATGGAAGACCCCGAACACCGCGCTCTCCCCCGTCCTGACCGGCATGCTCCCCGCGCCCCGCACCACGGCCCGCTTCCAGACCGACCTGACCGCCGTGGTGGCCGGCGCCCCGGAAGCGAAACTGGCCGCCCTCCTGAACACGGTCGGCGTCCGCGAATCGGAAGGGCACGCGGTGGTGTGGCGCATCAGCCACGCCTCGGTACGGCACGCCCTCGACGCCGGCCACGAAACGGCCACCCTGATCACCCGCCTCCGGGCCGTGGCGGAAGGCGACCTCCCGCAGCCACTGGAGTACCTGATCAAGGACGTGGGGCGGACGCATGGCCGGATGCGGGTGGTGCGATCCGGCTGCTGCATCCGCTCCGACGACGAGGCGCTACTGGCCGAACTCGTCCACGCCAAGCCGCTCCGCGCACTCGGCCTGCGCCTGATCGCACCGACTGTGCTGATCAGCGCCAGCCCGGAGCGGGAGACGATGGCCTCGCTGCGCGCCGCGGGCTACGCCCCGGCCCTGGAGGCGGAGACAGGTGCCACGCTGGTGGAACAGCCCTCTTCTAGACGGGCCCCCTGAGAGGCATGGACCTCGCTTGTAGGGGCGCCGTGTTCTGTGGGCGCGGGCGCGTCCTCCCCTTTCGGTAAAGGGGAGGACGCGTTGGTGGGTTATGGGTATTCGGTGAGGTTTGCGACGTTTGTGGAGGAGTTGCTTGGGCCTCCCGTGGAATTGATGACGTGGGCGATGGTTCCGGTGCCGCCCAGGGAGACCGTCACCATGTGGTGGAAGCGGACCCCCGACGTGTTCGGCGCCTCGAAGGCCCGCTCGGCCACCACCGCGGGGTTGGCGCTGAAGTAGCAGTAGCTGCCCAGCCCCCAGGCCTCATGCGAGGTGACCGAACTGGCGACCTTGTAGGCGGCCCAGCCCCGGGTGGAGCCGTTCATCCAGGACGCTTGGTTGGGCGGATCGTAGGGCATCTCGTTCTGGAAGAAGTAGGTCCGCCCGCCGTTGCCGTTCCAGATGACCTGGTACTGGTGGTAGTGCTCGACGAACAGCCCGTAGAACGTCACGTTGTCGCCGTTGACGATGAGCCCGTTGACGGTCGTGTTGGTGTTCCACCCGACGCCGCTGCCGTGGTCGGCCCGCCAGATCCAGGTGTGATCACCGATCACGTCGTCGCTGTTGATCACCAGGCTCTGTGACGCCTTGCCCACCCCGGCGCCGCCGACGCGGAAGAAGACGTCGTGCAGTGAGGTGGGGTTGGCCGCGTGTGAGGCCGTCGAGCCCGCCGGGCCGACCTGCATGAGCGTCGCCGAGTTCACGGTCCCGGCGTCGATCAGCAGCCCGGCGATCTTGACGCCGTCCACGTCGGCGACGGTCATCGCCGTGACGCCGTTGTCGGGTACGAACGTCGCCAACCCAAGACCGAGCACCACGGTGTCGGCCCTGGTGACCCTGATCGTGTCGTTCAGGTGGTAGACGCCCGGCGTGACCAGCAGGTCCTTGCCCGCGGCCAGTGCCGCGTTGATGTCACCAGCGGTGTTGCCCGGCTTGACGACGAAGAACTGACTGATCGGCAGCGACGTGCCCGCGCCCGGCCACGACACCCCGGCGGAGTTCGACTTCAGCGCGGGCACGAACACCTGGTAGGCCCCCGCCGCGTCGATGTAGAGGAACGGCTTCTCCCGTACCACCGGCGTCTGCCCCACCGTCGTGTACGGCGGGCTGGGGAAGGTGTTGCCCGGCGCGCCGGACACCCCGACGAAGACCATGTTCCAGTTCGACCCGCTCCAGGACCCGAAGGCCGAGTTGCGGGAGATCCACTGCTGTTGCGACCCGGACCTGACCTGACCGTCGATCCGCGAGTCGGAGATCCACCCGCCGCTCGACCAGCCGCCGTCGTCCAACTGCAGGTTTCCGCGCACATGCATGCGCCGGTACGGCGCCGCCTGCGAGACCGCCCACCGGTCCGTGCCGCCCGCCGGGGTGACCGAGAGGTTCTCGGCGGAGCGCCAGAAGTTCTGCGTGGCGTTGCCGCCGAACCAGTCGGCCTCGGCGTGCACGGCCCCGTTGATCGTCACCGCGTCCGGCGTCTGTCCCAGGCCAAGGACCTGGGTGTAGAAGCCGACGTTGACGTCCACGCTGTAGGTGCCCGGCTTGAACAGCAGCGCGTACCGGTTGGACCCGAACTGGTTGGACTGCTGCTGGCTGAACACCGAGTTGAGCTGCGACTGGATTGTGGACGCGGGCATCGACGGGTCGAAGACGCGCACGTTCGGCCCCAGGTCGGGATCGGGGCCACCACCGCCGCCGCCCGACAGGGTGAACGACTGCGCCGCCGAGCTGTTGCAGGTGTACTGCTGCAGTTGCACGCTGTCGGCCGTGGAGGCGCCCGACACGTCGAGGCACTTGCCGCTGTTCCTGTTGATCAGGTGGTACGTGCCTCCGGATTCCTCCACCGGCAGCCACTGCTGGTTGTTGCCGCCGCCGTAGGCCCACAGCTGGACCAGCGCGCTGTCGGCGGTCGAGACACCGGTCACGTCCCAGGCCTGCGCGGCGTTGAGCGAGCTGTTGACCCGGTAGTAGCCGCCGCTGGTGGCCTGGAACTGCCAGAGCTGCGCGCCACTGCCGTTGCACGCGTACTGCTGGACGGCGGTGCCGTTGGCGGTGGCGGCGGCGCGGGCGTCGACGCACTTGCCGCTGTGCTTGGCGACCACGGTGGTCAGGCCGGTGGGGACGGCTGCCTGCGCGACCGGCATGAGGACGAACCCGGCCGCGATCAGCACGAGAACGATCAGGGCACGCATCAGAACCCCGCCGTCAGTCGAGTGAAGTCCCAGGCGTTCTGGGAGACGCCGCTGCAGGTTTCGGACAGCCCTCCGGAGCAGGGGCGGTCGCGGTTGACCGACCAGAAGGCGAGCCTGGTCAGGCCATGGGAGTTGGCGTAGTCGCGAATCTGGGTCCAGGTGGCGACCGAGGTGACCTCCGACTGGTCGGACAGGCCGTTCATGCCGGAGATGCCCATGTGCGCGTACGCCGTGGC
Source organism: Nonomuraea sp. NEAU-A123 (assembly GCF_018603905.1). Classification (GTDB taxonomy): domain Bacteria; phylum Actinomycetota; class Actinomycetes; order Streptosporangiales; family Streptosporangiaceae; genus Nonomuraea. Next base: position 518,209 of record NZ_JAHFZZ010000006.1, on the reverse strand, counting down.
GTCCGACCAGCCGAACGCCGACTTCAGCGCGTTCTTCAGCCCTTCGGCCGCGTTGACCGTGCTCTGGTACATGTTGGAGCCGCCGCCGAAGTCGAACGGCATGATCGTGTAGTTGTCGATCGGGACGCCGAGCTCCCTCGACCGGTTGATCAGCCGGGTGCCCGCGCCGGCCGGGCCGCTGGTGGAGGTGCCGAAGGTGACGACCACCTTGACGTTCGGGTTGTTCGCCTTGACGATCTTGAGTCCGTTGAGTATGCGGTCCTGGACGGTGTAGTTCTCGTACTCGTCGGTGTTCTCGATGTCGAAGTCGACGGCCGCGGGTCCCAGGGCGTTGATGACCTGCTGCACGGCGCCCGCGTACGCCTCAGGCGTACCGCAGTTGGGGCCGAGCTTGTTGCCCGACCAGCCGCCGAAGGAGATCTGGACGCTGCCGCCCTTGGACTTGATCGTGTTGATCGCCTGCTGGTCGGCGCCGCCCGTCAGCGCACGCGAGCCGTCCCAGCGTGGCACGCAGCCGCCGCCGGACAGGATGAAGGCCATCGTGAAGGACTTCACGCCGGTCGCGTCCATGACCGTGCCCGGGTTGGGCGGGCTCCCCCACCCCATGTAGAGGTAGGGAGCGCCGGGCAGCTTGCCGGGACTGGGAGTGCCGCCGCCGGAGGGCAGCGTCCACTTCTGGTTGGCGCCGGTGCCGCAGCTCCAGATCTGCAGGGGCGTGCCGTCGGCCGAGCTGACGTTGGTGGCGTCCAGGCACTTGCCGAGCGCCCGCAGGGTGCCGTCGGAGGCGGCCGTCCACTGCTGCGCGGCGGTGCCGTTGCAGTCGTAGATCTGCACCTTGGCGCCGTCGGCGCTGCTCGCGCCCGCCACGTCCAGGCACTTGCCGAGTGCGCGGATCGTGCCGTCGGACTGCGTGGTCCACGACTGGGCAGTGGTGCTGTTGCAGGTCCAGAGCTGGACCTGGGTGCCGTTGGCGCTGCTGGCGCCGGCGACGTCGACGCACTTGCCGCCGTAGCCGGTGATCTGGCCGGTGGCGGCCCAGGCCGGGAAAGCGAGGCCCGCCACGGCTAACGCCGTCACGGAGGCAAGGATGATTCCTCGTCTTTTCATGGGGGGTGTCACCTTCTGTGGGGGGTGTACGCCAGTGGCTAGCCGCCGGCGTGGGTGAGCGCCATGGCTAAGAGAAATCCACGGTCGTGACCTTATGGTGACCTTACGGTGACCTTACAAGAGCGTCAATACTTGAATTAAGTGTTGACGGCACCTTCGTACGATCCTTAAATCAGATAGGAAAATAAGCCACGACGCGGGCCCTCAGCCGCCCAGGAACTGATCCACCACCAGGATGGCGGCGCCGAGCTTGACGCCCTCCGCGCGGCCGTAGGAACAGCGCAGCGCGGAGCGCTCCGTGGCCGTCAAGATCGCCGGCAGGTGGTCGCGGGCAACCATGCCGGGGACGCCGACGCCGCTGCGCGCGGCACCGGCACGTCGTTAGTCCGGGCGCTGACCGGGCTGCTGCGGCGGTGGCTCCGGGGGCTGCGGGCTTGGCGACTGCCGGCCCTGCGGGTCGCCTCCGCCGTAGCGGCGCTGCACCTCGTCCACGCCCTTCTCGATGTGCTGGTCGTACTTGTGGCCGGTCCGCTCCTTGGCGAACCGCTCGGCGCGATCCAGCACCTTGTCAGCCTGCTTGGAGTGCCCTCTCGCCAGGTCCTCGGCCTTCTTCAACCATTCAGCGATGCGGCTCATGAGCGTGCCCCCTTCTCGTGCCTTACAGTTGCCCCCTACCCGGAGTCGGCGCGAGGTCACACCTCGCGGCGATCGCCGGCACGACCGCGACCGCCACTGCCGCGCAACCGTCCGCGACGAGCGTGTTCGACTCCCGGCGAACGGAACCGCATCAGGGAGCGCCTCAACCACCTGGCTCTCAGCGCCGCAGTGCGACCAGTTCGCCCTTGCCCACGTTGATCGTGGTGACGGTCAGGCGCGGCTCCCGCTGGAGAAGGTCGTGCAGCGGGGCGATCTCCTCGGGGTGGGACAGGGCGTTGTCTGCCACGAGCACGCCACCCTGCGGCGGGCGTGCGCCTGGGCCTCGGCGTCGGTGTCGAGGCTGAGGACGTGCCCGCCGACCGCCCGCGCGGCGTCGGCCAGCCACAACGTGGACACGCCCCGCGAGGTGCCGATCTCCACGATGATCCGGGCTCCGGCGCTCTGGGCCAGGAACCACAGGAACTCCCCGGCATCGGGCTCCAGCACCCGCCACCGGTCCAGCCGGTCCTCCTGGCCGGCGTCGTGCTGGGCGGCGGCCGCGTTCAGCTCCGCGATGATCTTCCGTAACGTGGCATCCATAGCCGGATTCTGCCCTGCCCGTAACGTGGTCACCGGCCGGTAGTAGTCGGCTTCGCGTCTGGTGCCAAGGTGGAGGGCCTTTACCATACGGCCCATGACCACGCACGGATTCACGCTCACCGCCGAGGGCCCGTTCGACTTCGGCGCCTCGCTGCGCTTCGTCGAGGACTGGCCGGCCACCAGCGCGCTGCCCTCCGACGGGCGGGCGCTGCGCTTCGCCTACTGCGCCGAGTCCGACTGGCGGCCGATCGGCGTGACCGTGACGGCCGCGCCGGGCGGGGTCGCCGTCGCCACGACGCGGGCCGCGGGGCCGGGGATCCGAGGCGAGGTGGCGCGCATCCTCTCCCTCGACGTGGACGGCGCCGGTTTCACCGAGCTCGGCGAGGCCGACCCGGTGCTCGGCGACCTGCAGCGGCTCCGTCCCGGCCTGCGGCCGGTGTGCTTCTGGAGTACGTGGGAGGCGGCGTGCTGGGCGGTGATCGTACAGCGTTCGTCGATGCTCATCGCCTCGCGTATCAAGCAGCGCATCGCGGAGCGGTACGGCGCCGAGGTCACCGTGGACGGGCAGGTGTACGCGGCCTTCCCGCCGCCCGTGACGCTGCTGGAGGCCGGCGGCCTCGGGCTGCCCGCGCAGAAGGAGGAGTGGCTGCGCGGACTGGCCGGTGCGGCGCTGGACGGCGTTCTCACCGCCGAGCACCTGCGCGCGCTCGGCCCGGAGGAGGCCCTGGCCGAGCTGCGCGCGCTGCCCGGCGTGGGGCCGTTCTCCGCCGGGCTGATCCTGATCCGCGGCGCGGGCGCGCCGGACGCGTTCCCGGGTGACGAGCCGCGACTGTTCGGGATCCTGCGTGAGGCGTACGGCCTGCCGGAGGACGCGCCGCCCGCCGGGTACCGGAAGCTGGCCGAGACGTGGCGGCCCTACCGCTCCTGGGCCTCTTTCTTGTTCCGGGCGTCCACCTATGGCGTCATGGACGATCCGGTGAAGGTCTAGAGCGCGAAATCCGGGGCAGTTCGAGGGTCTTTGACGGACACTCGGGAGAATCGCATGAGCGAAGCTGAGGCCGTAGCACGCCGGGCGGCAGATAGCCCGGCCATGGACAAGCTTGCGCGGGTTGGGCTTGTTTGTCGCGGTGTGCTTTATGGGCTGATCGGAGCGCTGGCCGTCCAGATCGCGTTCGGCGACGGCGGGCAGCAGGCCGACAAGAACGGGGCCATCAGTACGGTCGCGGCGCTGCCGTTCGGTGCCGTGATCTTATGGGTCATGGTCGTGGGGTTCGCCGCGCTGGCGCTGTGGCAGGCGTCCGAAGCGATCTTCGGGGCGCACAAGCTCAAGGACCGGATCGAGCCGGGCAGCCGGGTCGTGGTCTACGTGCTGATCTGCGCCGCGCTGCTGACCATGGTGCTGACCGGCAAGACCGGATCCGATGACAAGAGGTCCCAGGACCTGACGGGCAAGCTGCTCGAGCTGCCCGCCGGACAGATCATCGTGGGGCTGATCGGGCTCGGCATCCTCGGGCTCGGCATCTACTGGGTGCGGTACGGGATCAAGAAGGAGTTCCGCAAACAGCTCAGGCCGATGCCGCCGCGGGCCGGCGCGGTGATGAACCGGCTCGGGCTCGCCGGCTACCTCGCGCGCGGAGTGATCGCCGGTCTGGCCGGGGTCTTCGTGATCCAGGCGGCCATCACCTTCGACCCCGACAAGGCCGGGGGCATCGACGCGACCCTCAGGGCGTTCGCCGACACCCCGGCGGGGCCGTGGCTGCTGGCGGTGGTGGCGCTCGGGCTGCTGCTGTTCGCCCTGTACTGCCTGGGGGAGGCTCGCTGGCGGCGGACCTGAGGCTCGGCCGGGTGGCGCGCTGAGCGCGAGCCGATCCTGTGATTGGCTGATCGGCATGGAAGCACCTTCGGTAGTCGCGTCGTCCAGTTCGTCGCATCGCGTCACTCGGCTGCTGCGCGAGCACCCGCTGATCGACGGGCACAATGACCTGCCCTGGGCGGCACGCAAGCTCGCCGGATACGACTTCGACCGGCTCGACATCAGTGGCGACACGTCCGATCGCACCCATACCGATCTGCCCCGGCTGGCGGCCGGGATGGTCGGCGGGCAGTTCTGGTCGGTCTTCGTGCCTTGCCGGCCCGCTGGGGACGCGGTCACCGCGACCCTGGAGCAGATCGACTGCGTGCTGGCCATGGTCCGGCGCTACCCCGACCGGCTGGCCCTGGCGACCACGGCCGACGAGGTGGAGCGCGTCTTCGCCGGGGGCCGGATCGCCTCGTTGATGGGGGCCGAGGGCGGGCATTCGATCGACTGCTCCCTGGGGGCGCTGCGGATGCTGTACGCCCTCGGGGTTCGCTACATGACGCTCACCCACAACGACAACACCCCCTGGGCCGACTCCGCGACCGACGAGCCGGTGAACCACGGGCTGTCCGCGTTCGGGGAGGAGGTCGTGCGCGAGATGAACAGGCTGGGCATGCTGGTCGACCTGTCCCACGTGTCGGCCGACACGATGCGCGACGCCCTCCGGGTGACGCGGGCGCCGGTGATCTTCTCGCATTCGTCGGCGCGGGCGGTCTGTTCCGCGCCGCGCAACGTACCCGATGACGTGCTGAAGACGCTGGCGGCCAACGGCGGGGTCTGCATGGCCACGTTCGTGCCCGACTTCGTGTCGCAGGACGCCCGGGAATGGCGGCTGGCCGCGACCGACTTCGCCCGCTCGGCCGGTGTCGACACCCATGACTACGAGGCGTTCCACGCGTTCCTGAACACCTGGGAGAAGTCGCACCCGAGGCCCGCCGTCACGATCGACCACGTGGTGGCGCACCTGGAGCACATACGCGACGTGTCAGGCATCGACCACCTCGGTATCGGCGGCGACTACGACGGGTGCGACGGGCTGCCCCGTGGGCTGGAGGACGTGACCGGCTATCCCCGGCTGTTCGCGGCCCTGGCCGACCGGGGCTGGTCCGACGCCGACCTGGCGAAGGTGGCCGGCCGCAACGTGCTGCGGGTGCTGCGCGCGGCCGAGGCCACCGCCGATGACCTGCGGCGTCGCGAGGAGCCGAGCACGGTACGGTTCACCGCGGCCGAAAGCGGCTGACCGGTTACCGGTCGTCCGCCGGCAGGCAGATCGTGAGGGCGCCCGGGACGGCCTCGGCCGTGAGCCGGGTGGTGGCCTCGCGTTCTCCGCCGTCGAGCTCGTACGTCAGCGGCGTGGCGAACCGGGCGGACACCTTCCTGGCGCGGGTCATCCGGACGAACGGGGAGTCGTCGGAGCGCCCCGTGGCCATCCGGCCGATCACCCGGGCCCACTGGACCGGCCCCTTGGCGGTGGAGACCCCGACCTCCAGCCAGCCGTCGTCCGGCCGGGCGTCGTCGAACGCCTCGATGCCGCCGGCGATCATGCTCACGTTGCCCAGCAGCAGACAGCTCGCGTCGCCTTCGAACCAGGTCGTCCCATCGACCTTGATCTTCATCGGCACCAGCGGCCCGCCTACGTGCCGGACGGCCGCCTTGACGTAGCTCAGCTTGCCGAGCTGCTTCTTGGCCTGCCCGTCGGCGTCGGCGATCATCTCGGCCTCGAACCCGGCGCCGGCCATCACCGCGAAATGCTCGCCGTTCAGCAGGCCCAGGTCCAGCTTCTCCCGTCGTCCGTGGAAGCCGATCTCCACCGCCTCTTCCAGGTCGATGGGGATGCCGAGGTTGGTGGCGAACAGGTTCCCGGTCCCGGCCGGCAGGACGGCCATCGGCACGCCGGAGCCGGCCATCACGTCGGCGCACCGTTGCACCATGCCGTCGCCGCCCCAGACGAACACCAGCTCGGCACCCTGTTTGAGCGCCTCGCGGACCTTCTTGCGCGCCTTCTTGCTCTTGGGCACCTCGTACCAGAGGAGCTCGCCGACGTCCTGCTCGGTGATGAGCACGCGCAGCCTGTCCAGGCCTGCGCCGAGAGTCTTCTTACGGTGCGCGACAACCGCCACGGTGGGGGACATGCCCTCCGGACTACCCTCGCCGCCGGCTTTCAGGCAGGAATCAATTCCCTCTGCCTGGGTAGCCGAGCGCGAACGCTCATCGAGGAAGGACCGGAATTGTGAGGCGTCAATGGCTCAAGGCACGCGTCGATCGTGACCGCAGTCTGGGACTGCGGCTGACGGTCGCGAGCCTCGCGGTGGCGCTCATCATGATCCCGTTCAGCCTGCTGCTGGTCGTGGCCAAGATGCCCGCCAACGGGCTGGACGCGAGCGTCGCCGAAGATCTGCACGAGTACGCGCTCGCCCATCCCGCCGTGACCAGAGTGCTCATCGTATGGACGGATCTGTTCGGGCCGTGGCCGTGGCGTATCGCGGTCATCGCGTACGCCGGCTGGCTGCTGTACAAGGGCGCGCCGAGGCTGGCCATCTGGGCGGTCACCACCGTGACGGTGGGCGGGCTGCTCGGCCTCGCACTCAAGATCATCACAGCCCGGGCCAGGCCGCATCTGCCCGATCCCGTCGCGCTCGCGCCGGGCGACTCCTTCCCGTCGGGCCACGCGGTCAACGTGACGCTCGGCGCCGGAGTGATCGTTCTTCTCATCCTGCCCAGGTTGCCCCGGTGGGGGCGGCGGGTGGCGTGGGCCGTGGCCTGGTTCCTGGTGCTGTCGGTCGGCTACACCAGGATCGCGCTCGGCGTGCACTGGGTGAGTGACGTGGTCGCCGGGATCGTCCTGGGCACGGCCGTGGTCGCCGCCACCGCGGCGGGATTCGAGACGTGGCGGCGGGAGCAGGGCCGAAGGCCCGCCTCGCCGCTGACCGAAGGAGTGGACCCCGAGTCAGTGAAGGTGACCCATGACCAAAGCTGAGCACGTGAAGTACTACGCGCTGACGATCTTAGTGCCGATGCTCCTGATGGCCGCGGTGACGTTCGGCGTCGGCAAGCTGATCCTCGCCTGGCCCACCGGCGAGGCGGACGTGAGCCGGGCCCTGGCCGCCGATCGCACCCCACTGTGGAACACACTCACCGACTACGGCACCAGCCTGTCGGACACCCCCTACATCGTGGCGCTCACCGTGATCGTCGCGATCGTCTTCAGGCTCGTGTACAAGCGCTGGCGCGAATCGATCTTCCTTGTCGCGGCCGTCTGGAGCCAGTCGCTCATCTTCCTGGCCACCACCACGCCTGTCGGCCGGCAGCGGCCGCCCGTGCAGCACATCGACCCGGCCCCGCCCACCTCCAGCTTCCCGTCGGGACACGTCAGCGCCGCTGTCGGGTTCTACTGCGCGGTCGCGCTCGTCCTGACCATGCACGTCCGCAACAGGGCGCTCCAGGTGGTGATCTGGGTGCTCGGCGTCGCCGCTCCGCTCATCGTCGGCTTCTCCCGCCTGTACCGAGGCATGCACTTCCTCACCGACGTCACCTGGGGCCTGCTGCTGGGCGTCGGCTGCGTCGTGATGGCCGCGCGGGCGATCTTGTACCGGCGCGAGAGGCAGCAGCGTCGGCGGCCGCTCTCCGAACTCGTCCGACCTGCGTGAACAAGCCGATCAGGAATCGAGAAGCGTCCGCCTTCGAGCCGCACCTAGCCTGACCGCCATGGACATCACCATTCACTGGACCTTCCTCCCGCACGACAATCCGGACGCTTCTCTGGCCTTCTACCGCGACGTCCTCGGCTTCGAGGTCCGCGCTGACGTCCGGCACGACGGGCGGCGCTGGATCACGGTCGGCCCCGCCGACCAGCCCGGCACGTCCATCGTCCTGGAGCCGCCGGCCACCGGCCTCGGCATCACCGATGACGAGCGCCGCACCATCGTCGAGATGATGGCCAAGGGCACCTACGCCCGCATCACCCTGGCCACCGCCGACCTCGACGGCACCTTCGCGCGCCTCCAGGCCGGCGGCGCCGACATCGTCCAGGACCCGACCGAGCAGCCGTACGGCGTTCGCGACTGCGCCTTCCGCGACCCCGCGGGCAACCTGATCCGCATCAACGAGCTGCACTGATCCGTCGTACGGCGGTCGCGACCTGAGTCCTTGACGGCCGGAGGTTTGTCAGCCGGTCATAGGGTATCGGGTGAATTTTATGAGCGACCTGGATAGCGGCACCATCACCACCAAGGTGCCCGCGAGACTGGACCGGCTGCCGTGGTCACGCTGGCACTGGATGATCGTCATCGGTCTCGGCACCGTCTGGATCCTGGACGGGCTCGAAGTGACCATCGTGGGCAACCTCTCGGCCCAGCTCGCCAAACCCGGTAGTGGCATCGACATCACGCAGGCGCAGGTCGCCGGCCTCGCCGCCGCGCTGTACGTCGCGGGCGCCTGTACGGGGGCACTGTTCTTCGGCTGGCTGACCGACCGGTTCGGCCGGAAGAAGCTGTTCCTGATCACGCTGGTCGTCTACCTGGTGGCGACGCTGATGACCGCGTTCTCCTTCGACGCGTGGTGGTTCTTCCTGTTCAGGTTCATGACGGGATTCGGCATCGGCGGGGAGTACGCGGCGATCAACTCGGCCATCGACGAGCTGATCCCGAGCGCCCACCGGGGGCGGATCGACATCATCATCAACGGCAGCTACTGGCTCGGGGCGGCGGGCGGCGCGCTGCTGACCGTGCCGCTGCTGAACGACCTGCCGGTCAACATCGGCTGGCGCGTCGCCTTCGGGATGGGCGTGGTGCTCGGCCTGGCCATCCTGCTCGTACGGCGACACGTGCCCGAGAGCCCGCGCTGGCTGTTCATCCACGGCCGTGGCCAGGAGGCCGAGAACATCGTCGACGACATCGAGCGCCAGATCGGCGGCGACCTGCCGGAGCCGGCGCGGTCGATGACGATCCATCAGCGCAAGTCGATTGGATTCGTCCGGATCGCGCACACCATGGTGGCGCTCTATCCCAAGCGGACGGTGCTCGGCCTGTCGCTCTTCATCGGCCAGGCGTTCCTGTACAACGCGATCACCTTCGGGTACGCGCAGATCCTGTCCACGTTCTTCAAGATCGACACGCATACCGGCTACTACTTCGCGGTCATCGCGGTCGGCAACTTCCTGGGCCCGCTGCTGCTCGGGCCGCTCTTCGACACGGTCGGGCGGGTGCCGATGATCTCGGCCACGTACATCGGGTCGGGGCTGTTGCTGCTGGGCACGGCCTGGCTGTTCAACCAGGGAGTGCTCACGGCGGTGACACTGACGGCCTGCTGGTCGGTGGTGCTGTTCGTGGCCTCGGCGGGGGCCAGTTCGGCCTATCTGACGGTCAGCGAGATCTTCCCGATGGAGACCAGGGCGATGGCCATCGCGTTCTTCTTCGCCATCGGCACGGCGGCGGGTGGCATCGCGGGCCCGCTCGTCTTCTCCCATCTGGTCGAGACCGGTGCCCCTGGTGACACGGCGCTGGCCTTCTCGATCGGCGCCATCATCATGATCTTGGGGGGTCTGGTGGAGCTCTTCCTCGGGGTCAAGGCCGAGCGCAAGGGCTTGGAGGAGATCGCCGCTCCGCTGACGGCGGCCAAGGTGGACAAGGCGGCATGACGCTACAGCGGCGCGTGCCGGAGGCTCTCGCGGGTGCGGGACAGCAGGCCGAGTAGGCGCTGTTCGCTCGCGGGGCCTCCGGGGAGCAGGCGGTTGCAGTGCATGTGCACGAAACTGGACATCAGCTGCTTTCTGGGCACCCAGAGCGCACCGCGCGCGTCCAGGTCGTCGAGCCGACGAGTGACCGCCCGGATGCCGGCCGCGCGGTCGCGGAGAAGCTGTTCGAGCTCTGGTCCGGCAGGCTGAGCGGGCAACCAGGCGGGATCGCCCAGCACTGAGCGGAGCTCGGCCTGCCGTCTCCGGTATTCCGTGCCGGTGGCGGGACTGGCGGGGGCTCGGTCGCGGTACCAGGTCGCGCGCCCGGCCTCGTCCAGGCCCATGGCGGCGAGCAGGTCGTCGACCGTACGGGCGGCGGTGAGCGTGCGGTCGAGCCCGGGACCGCGGTGGGCGAGGTCCAGCAGGTCCGCCACGGCCCGGCTGTCCACCGCGAACAGCGTTTCGGCCACGGCGAGCCCGTCCGGCCCGCCGTACCGTTCGATCTCCCGGTCGTAGGTGTCGACGCAGAAGCGGCTGCAGCGTCCGGCGTCGATGAGCGAGGTCGCCCAGCGGAACAGCAGCGGCGTCAGGACGGTGGCCAGCGCGTCGGGATCGCCGCGCAACCGCAGGCGCAGGTGCGGCTCCGGATCGGCGTAGCGCAGGAAGAACCAGTCGTCGGCGAGGCCGTCGGCGCGTACGGTGGCGCCGAACTCCCGCACGCGGCCGGCGATCAGCTCGTCCGCCGATTCCAGCGCGTGGTACAGCTTGACGTAGAGCCAGTCACTGCCGGGCGGACGGAGGCGATCGGTGGCCTGGACCGACCGGGTGACCGGCGCGGCCCGGCGTACGGTGCTGGGCGGCGGCGGTTCCTCATGGTCGAGCACCACGGGGACCAGTAGCTCACTGATGTAGTGGCCGTCGGCTCCGGGAAGCCAGGCGTCCTCGGGCCCGGGCAGCGCCTCCTGGAGGATCAGCGTCCCGTCCCTGGGCAGGCGGTCCAGCTCGTGGTGCACCTCGTCGAGCTGCGCGGGATCGGCGAGGTCGAGCAGGAGCCGGTTATCGCCGAAGGCCAGGTAGACGTATCTCGGCAGCCGCCACCGCTCCCGCCAGGCGGCGAACGAGCCCGGCCGCATGCCCGGCACCCGCCAGGTCGCCGGGGTCAATATCACCCTCCCCACCCGGACCCTGGGCAGGAAGGGGAACTGTGCCGCCGGGCCCCAGCCGAACCCGCCGAGCCGCGGCTGACCGGCGCAGGCGACCTCGTCGAGGAAGCGGACGACCGCGGGCGCCTGCCGGCCGTTGAGCATGTGTCCCGCGCAGCCCATCACGTCCAGATCGAGCGCCGGCCACCGCACCACGAAGCGGCCGTCGCGGACGCCGACGAACAGCTCGTCCACCGGTACGGCCCGGCCGGGCGCCGCGGGAACGGCATCGAGCACGATCGCGTGGTCGCGGACGAGCGGCCGGATCGTGACGTTGCCGCTGCGCGCCCTGCGCGGCTGGTAGTCGACCTCGGCCCAGAGCCGGCCGGGGCGGGCGGCGGCCTCGGCCCGCGCGGCGCGGGCCAGGGCGGCCACGGCGTCGTGGCCGATCAGGTGGGCGAAGCGGCCCAAGGTACGCCCGGCGGCGCCGCCGCCCTGGTTGGGGCCGATGACCAGCGAGAAGTCACCGTCGTCGACGGCGCTCGGGGAGGCCGCCAGCACGAATACCGAAATGTCGAGCGAAGTCGGCGCGGCCGAGGGCGACGGTTCCCAGGTCTCCAGGGCGGTGAGGGCCGCCTCGTCCAGGTCGACGACGCGCCGGCCGTCCCTGATCGCCTCCAGGGCCAGGTCCAGCAGTATCTGGTGCCGGTTCGTGGCGGCCGTTCGTGAGCCGTAGGAGTGCACTGGCGGGCCGAGACCGATCTCGGGGTCGAGCAGTTCCAGAAGGGGAACCTCGGTCCCCGGGCCGTAGCGCGCCTCGAACGCGCGCCGGTAGGAGTCCAGGACCGCCGAACCTCGCGGCATCGGGGACAACCGCAGCATCAGCTCGGCGGCCCTGGCCACCTCGACGGCGACCCTTCGATGAACCGTCCGGCCGCCCAGCGGGAGCGCCATGTCGCTCTGCAGCCGGGCCCGGCCGGGTGCGGCGGGGTGCACGGACTCGGCCTGTTCGACGAGGTCGGCGAAGCGGTCGGCGCCCGCCTCGGGAGGCAGTCGATCCCACCTGCTCATCGCCTCCAGCAAGTGGTCGAGCGACTTGGCCTCCGTGTGGGTCGCGGGGAGCTCCGCGAGCCGCCGGGCCACCTGCCGGGCCGGGTCGCCGCCGGTCAGCGGCGGCCGGAGGTCGGTCAGCAGCACACCGTGCGCCCACAACTGGTCAAGCAGCCGGGCGACCTTGTCCGCGGTCGCCGCCGAGCCGCCGGTGAGCTCGTCGAACAGCCGGTGGTAGGGAATCGGTTCGCGGGCGACCTCCAGCGCGCGCAGGACCGGCGCGGTGGCGCGCAGCGAGACCGCGCCGGTAGCTCCATCACCGGCCGTCGCGCGCTCGCCGAGCCGGACGCGGCCGGCTCGGATGAAGGCCGCCGGGTTGGCGAACCAGCGCAGCCCCGTACGCACCTCCGCGCGGCGTTCCAGCTCGGTGACCATGGACAGCAGCCATTCCATGTCCGGACGGGTGTGAATCCGGGGCTGGTCGGCCGTCAGGGTGAGACCGGTCCGTTCGCCCCAGGCGCCGAGGCCGACCCCGGCGAACAGGCCGTACGGGGTCGGCCGGGTCGACATCCTGGTCAGGTATCGCCGGAGCTTGCGGGCCGATTTACGCCTTGCCCGGTCGTCCTTGAACGACCGGGCAAGGGCACGCGGGAGGTCACCGCCGCCGACCAGCAGCGCACGGCGGACCCGCGCGTCCGCGGGCAACGCGGTCCCGCGGACGCACTCAGGGGGCCCTTCGCCCAGGGCCAGGTAATCCTCGACAGGCAGCAGCGGGGTGCGTACCACGAACCAGTCCAGCGGACGGTAGAGGCTCATGACAGCAGGAACAGCCGGTCCCACGCCGGTGGGACGTCGGTGGCGGCGGCGAACAGGGCGAGCACGACCCCCGGAGCGCCGTCGAGCAGCCCCGGCTGGTCCACGCGGTTGCCGCCGGGCTCCAGGTCGCTGAAGCCGAGTGGAAGATCCGGCTGGTAGAGCCGGAGAATCTGCTCGGTGAGATCGGCGGCGGCCTGGACGAACATCGGGTCCCCGGTGTCGTTGGCGAAGCGCGAGGTGATCTGCAGCAGCCCGGCGACGCCGTGGCAGAAGGTCGGCGAGTCGATGAACCGCCGGTTGCGGGGACGGCGGTAGGTGGCGGTCATCGCCTCGACCGCCAGCGCGCACAACTGGGGCGCCTCCAGCGCCGAACCGGCCAGCCACAACGCCCGCGCCACCCCTGGACTGCCGTAACACCAGGCACTGCGGCCGGGTCTCGGCTGCGCCGCGGGCGAGTCCGGGGAGGGAAGGGCGACGGCGGAGGGCCAGTTGGCGCCCCACTCATCGTCCGCGCGGTGCTCGACCAGCCAGTCAGCCACCCGCTGAACCGCTTCCCGCTGCCCTGGAACGGTGATCCCGGCCCGCATCGCCAGCGACATCAGGGCCAGCGGACCAGGGATGCCATGCGCCAGGCCACAGTTGAGATTGCCGTGCGGGAACTGGCGGGCCATGGGCTCGTCGGCGCCCATGGCACCGATGGGCGTATGCCAGTTGGGCAGACCTCCACGGTCCCCGCACAACGCCACCAACCCGGCGAGCACCGCCTCCAACGCCCGCGCCGCACCCGCGTCCTGCCGGCGGCACAGTAGATAGGCGCCGATCCCGGCCAGTCCCGCGATCACGTCGAACGCCCCGACCGAAACACCGGCCCCGGCCTGCTCCAGCCAGCGAGCCCGCTGGGCCGCCTGCGGAGCCAGCCATCGGTCGAGCTCTCCGAGCAGGCGTCGGTAGCGGCTGCCGTCACGCGACAGCGAGTGCGCGGCGAACGCGACACCGGCGATGCCGCCGAAAAGGCTCGGCCGTACATGCGTCATGTCCTGTGCGTCGCGCGCCGCCAGGCTCAGGCAGTCGTGCGCGCACACGTCCCAGCCGTCGCCCGGCAGGCATGCGTCCAGGTAGCCGAACAGCAGCGCCAGGCCCGCGTCTCCCTGCGCGACATCGGACGGACGCCACCGCCGGTAAGCGGCGAAATCGCTCTGTCGGCTCGCGTTCTCCGCGTAGACCCGAACTTGCCGAGGGTCACGCATGCGACCCGCCACCTCTTGCGCGACGGAGACGGCTCTCGCGCCCATCGCGCTCGGCAACACCGCGGCCCAGACGCTCTTAGTCGTGGCAGACATGACGCGATCCGCAGTCGATGCAGGTGTCGCAGGTGTGGCAGGCGGTATCTCCGCAGGTCGGCCCCCGCACGGTGTGGCAGGCCGGGCAGGTGTCCTGGGTCGGGCAACCATGGCACGTGGCGCAGTTCGTGTGGCAGGTCTCACAGGTGTTCTCGCCGCAGGTGTGGCAGGTGTTCTGGTCGCAATTGGTCTGATGCGTGCACAGTGCGGGGCAGGTGTTGCAGGTGACGCAGGTCTGGCAGCCCGTGATGCACGTGCTCGTCACGTCGGTGTCCAGCGCGTTCGGACCGGGAACCCCGGGGGTGCCGAGCCGGATGTCCAGATCGAAGTCATCATCCGACGGGCACATGACCTGACCACCTTCCTCACAGTGACGATGCGACTCCATAGTGTCACGGCCTGGCAAGGTCAGGACCAGAAATCGGCAACGAGCGCCCGCGCCGCCGTTGCCGTGAGCAGGGCGGAAGACCGCCGTCTCACAGACGGCGTGGAGCGCGGAGTCCGAGGGTGCGCCGGCCGGCCCCGGTGAGGTGCTTGCGCAGCGTGTCGTCATCGAGGCGGACCAGTGCCGGGCCGGCCGCGGCGGCGATGCCCGCCATCACCATGGCGGCGTTGACGCGCCCGGCCGGGCCGGGGGTGACGTCGGCGAGCAGGTTCAGCTGGCGGTTGATCAGGTCGCTGGTCTCGGGCTGGGCGCGCAGCATCTCGATCGCGCCGGCGTCGTTGGCGAAGACGGCGACCACGGCTCGATGCTCCACCGACAGGTCGACATATCCGGTGAGCAGGTGCTCCGCTCGCGCGTGGGGAGTGCGTTTCGTTTCGGCGGTTTCGATGATGGCCCGCAGCCGGCGCAGCACCGGCTCCACCACCGCGGTGAGCAGCTCCTCCCGGGTGCGGAAGTGGTGGTAGACGGCCGCCTTGGTGATCCCCATCTCGTCGGCGATCATCTGGAGCGACGTGCCCGCGAAGCTGCGCTGGGTGAACAGGCGGACCGCGACGTCGATGAGCCGCTCCCGCGTATGGGGCTCACCGGACGCCTTCTGGGCGGCTTTGACGGCCACGGCTGCTCCTCACCGCAGCGTCCCCGCCGCGTTCGACCTCCCGAATTCCTCGATCGTAGCTTGCCGATCGGCAAGCAGCCAACTTGCCGATCGGCAAGTGACTTACCTCACAATGCCTGGCTTATTTGCTTGCCGATCGGCTAGGAATGGGCTAGCCGATCGGCTAGGCGGTTACCTGCCGTTCCGGCCCGAGATCGAAGTGAGGGAGACCCATGACCGACGCATTGACCAGCACCGGCGGATCCGTTCCCGGCTATCCGATGACCCGGGACGCCGGGTGCCCGTTCCACCCGCCGGCCACCGTACGGCGGCTGACCGCCGAAGCGCCCGTCTCGAAGGTGCGGATCTGGGACGGCAGCCTGCCCTGGCTCATCACCCGCCACGCTGACCAGCGGACACTGCTCACCGATCCGCGGATCAGCATCGACGAGAACCTGCCCGGGTTTCCCCACATGACCCGGGGCCGGGCAGAGGTCGCGAAGGTCACCCCGCCACTGATCACCAACACCGACGCGCCCGAGCACACCCGGCTCCGCCGGATGGTCAACGTCCCGTTCACCGTCAAGAAGGTCGAGGCTCTGCGGCCCGCCATTCAGCAGATCACCGACGAGCTGATCGACGCCATGCTGGCCGGGCCGAAGCCGGCCGATCTCGTCACCGCGCTGGGTCTACCGGTGCCGACGCTGGTGATCAGCGAGCTCATGGGCGTGCCGTACGAGGACAACGAGTTCTTCCACCACAACAGCTCTGTCGCGTTGAGCCACGGCTCGTCGGCGCGGCAGGCGCAGGAGGCGAGCACCGCGCTGGTCGGATACCTCGATGGCCTGATCGAGCGGAAGATGAGCGCCCCCGCCGACGACATGCTGTCGGAGCTGGCCGCCCGGATCAAGGCCGGCGAGATGACCCGCGCCGAGGCCGCCACCATGGGGGTGGCCGTGCTGATCGCCGGGCACGAGACCAGCGCGAGCATGATCCCGCTCGGCACGCTCGCCCTGCTGCGGCACCCCGATCAGCTCGCGGTGCTGCGTGACACCGATGATCCGAAGGTCGTCGCCGCCGCGGTCGAGGAGCTCCTGCGCTACCTGACGATCGTGCACACCGGGGTCCGCCGGATCGCCCGGGAGGACATCGAGATCGGTGGGCAGGTCATCCGCGCCGGGGACGGGATCATCTTCGACCTGTCCGCCGCGAACTGGGACGCCGAGATGTTCCCCGAGCCCGAACGGCTCGATCTGGGCCGGTCCGCCCGGCTGCACCAGGCGTTCGGGTACGGCCCCCACCAGTGCCTCGGCCAGTCGCTGGCCCGTGTAGAGCTCCAGGTCGTGTACAGCACGCTCTACCGCCGCGTTCCGACACTCCGCCTGGCCACCTCGGTCGACGAGATCGAGTTCGCGTTCGAAGGAATCGCCTACAGCCTCCGCTCCCTGCCCGTCACCTGGTGACCGGCTCCCAGCAACAGAAGGAAGAAGTCCCATGCGTGTAGAACTTGACGAACCCAAGTGCGTGGCGTCGGGCCAGTGCGTCCTGGCCGCTCCCGAGGTGTTCGACCAGCGAGCGGACGACGGTGTCGCGATCCTGCTGGACGAGACGCCCGCCGCCGAACTCCACGACGGAGTGCGGGAGGCCGCGGCGATCTGCCCAGCGGCGGCCATCCGGCTGGTGGCGACATGAAGAGGATCGTGGTGGTAGGCGCCTCGGCCGCCGGACTCGCGGCGGCCGAGACACTGCGCCGGGAGGGCTTCACGGGGCCACTCACCCTCATCGGCGACGAACCACACCTTCCGTACGACCGGCCGCCGCTGTCCAAGCAACTCCTGGCCGCGCGGTGGGAGCCCGACCGGCTGACCCTGCGCTCGCCGGAGGACCTGGGCGCCCTTGATCTCGACCTTCGCCTGGGCGTCAGCGCGACGGGTCTCGATCGTGACGCTCGTACGGTGCGGCTGTCGGACGGCGGGCACGTGCGCTATGACGGGCTGATCGTGGCCACCGGAGTGCGTCCGCGTCGCCTGCCCGGCCACGGCGCGCATGTGCTGCGCACCCTGGACGACGCCTTGGCGCTGCGCGGCCGGCTGGGCCGCGGGCGGCGGCTGGTCGTGGTCGGCGCCGGTTTCCTCGGCGCCGAGGCCGCGGCCGTGGCCCGGGGCCTCGGCTGCGAGGTCGTCCTGCTCGAACCCGCGCCGGTGCCGCTGGCCCACGCGGTCGGCGCGGCGGTGGGGCGGGTGCTGTCGCGGGCCCACCTTGAGCACGGCGTCGATCTGCGCACCGGGATCACCGTGACCGAGGCGACCGGGAGCGGGGTGCGCCTCGCGGGCGGCGACCTGGTCGAGGCAGACGAGGTCCTGGTCGCCGTCGGCTCGGTGCCGAACACCGAGTGGCTGGCGGGCAGCGGCCTGACGGTGGACGACGGTCTGGTGTGCGACGAGTACAGTGCCGCCGCGCCGGATGTGTACGGCGCCGGAGACGTCGCCCGCTGGCACAACCCGCTGTTCGGGGTGCGGATGCGCATCGAGCACCGCACCAACGCCGCCGAGCAGGGGATGGCCGCCGCTCGCAACCTCCTGCGCCCTGGGGCGCGCAGGGCGTTCGCTCCAGTGCCCTACTTCTGGTCCGATCAGTACGACATGAAGATCCAGGCCCACGGCTACCTGCGCGGCCACGACGCCATCGCGGTGGTGGAGGGGGATCTGGACGAGCGCCGGTTCGTGGCCGCCTACCGTACCGGCGACCGGCTGGCCGGAGCGCTTTCGGTTGGCATGCCACCCAAAGCCCTTCGCCCCTGGCGGCAGGCCATCGCGGCCGGCGCCAAGTGGCACGAGGTCGTCGGCGAAACGACGTTGGCGGCATGAGCCCGCCCGCCCACAGGAAGAGAGTCACCACCATGAGATCTGTACAGACCAGCACATCGGGCACGGTCGAGGTCGTGGACCTCGAACGCCCCGTTCCCGGACCAAATGACGTGCTGCTCCGGGTACGTGCCTGCGGCATCTGCGGCACCGACACGACCTTCATCCACATGGGAGGCATGCCCCAGGGCCCGGAAGGACGGACGAGGCCGGTGGCGCTGGGGCACGAGCCCACCGGCGAGATCGTCGAGGTCGGGTCCGCGGTCACCGGCCTGACGGTCGGCGATCGCGTGGTGGTCAACCCGCAGGCCGCGCCCTCCGGCATCATCGGCTGCGGCGGTGCGCTGGGCGGCATGCGGGACTACCTGATCATCGAGGACGCGGCCGTCGGCAAGAGCGTGGCGGTCATCCCCGACTCCCTCCCCTTCGACGTCGCCGCGCTCAACGAGCCCATGGCGGTCGCCCGGCACTGTGTCAATCGCTCCGAAGCCCGGCCGGAGGACAAGGTCGTGGTGTTCGGAGCCGGGCCGATCGGGCTCGGCGCCGCGATCTGGCTGAAACTCCGCGGTGTCCGGCACGTGGTCGTGGTCGACGTCATCGCCGAACGCCTGAAGACCGCGCTGGCGGTCGGGGCCGACGCCGTCATCGACTCCTCTCATCAGGATGTGACGGCCCGCCTGCTGGAACTCCATGGCGAAGGCGCCAACGCGCTCGGGGCGACCCGCCCGGACACCGACATCTACATCGACGCGGCCGGTGCCGCCGCCGTCATCAACACCGCGACGGCGTCGGCGAAGTGGGGTGCGAAGCTCGTCATGGTCGCCGTGCAGAAGAAGTCGGCCGCCATCGACCTCGGCGCGATGCTCAGGAGCGAGATGACGCTCATCGCGTCCCAGGGCTACCCCACGGAGATCTTCGAGGTCACGGCGGAGATCGCCGAGCACCAGGAGCGCTTCGCCCGGCTGATCAGTCACCGCGTGCCGTTCGCCGAGGCCGAGCGGGCCTTCCAGCTCGCCCTGACGCCGGGCGCGGCGGAAAAGGTGGTCGTGACCTTCGACGATCATCAGTAGTGCTAACCGAGCAGGCTGTCGACGACATCGCGGAGCGGGCCGATCAGATCGTCGGAGGTCGCGTCACCCAAGGGCTGCAGGCCGACGGTGGATCGTACGACGGCGATGCCGACGCCCAGCGCGACCAGGAGTTCCGCCCTCAGCAGGCGTTCGTCGTCGTCCCGTCCCGCGCCCGAGGCTTCGAGCACTCGCCGGCTGAAGTCCTGCAGGGCCTGCCTGCGCAGGCTGTCCACCCGCTCGTCGCCGGAGACGCGCAGCAACAGCAGCACCGGGTGCTCACCGAACTCCGGCCAGGCGCCGGCCGACAACTGGTGGCTGAGGGCCTCGGCGAGGGCGGCGCGGTCTTGCGGGAACTCGCCCCCCAGGAATCGGGGCGTACCGGCCAGCGCCGCCTTGAACAGGCCCTCCTTCGAGTCGAAGTACCGCTTGATCAGGGCGAGGTTGACCCCCGCGTCCGCGGCGACGTCCCGCAGCGTCGTGCGGTCGTACCCCAGACGCATGAACCGGTCGCGCGCGGCCTGGAGGAGCGCCTCACGGGTCGCGGCCGCGTCCCGCCGCCGGCGACCCCCGGCGGGCTGTCCGGCGGCGGCGTCGTCCGGAGACCCGTCGGTCTTTCTCGTCGCCACCGGCGACCTCCTTCGCAACGTCATCAATTCCGACACGTCACCGCAGCATAGCTCTGCGACGTCGCCAAGTAATCACTCGTTGACATGGTTCCGGCACCTGGCTACGCTGCCAAGTAATCAGCTGATGACTTGCCTCCGCGGCATGGAAGGACAACAGTGGCCAAGCAGGCTCTCCTCGTCATGGATGTCCAACGCGTCGTCGTCGACCGTTACCCCGACCCCGCCTACCTGCCGCGTCTACGCGAGGCGATCGGCGCCGCCCGCGCGGGCGGCGTTCCGGTGATCTATGTGGTCGTCGGGTTCCGTCCCGGGTACCCGGAGATCAGCGTCCGCAACAAGATGTTCGGTCGGCTCGCGGGCACCACGCCACTGGTCGGCGGCGACCAGGCCAGCCAGATCCATCCGGACGTGGCACCCGAACCCGGCGACGTCCTGGTCACCAAGCGACGCGTCAGCGCCTTCGCCGGCAGTGACCTCGACATGGTGCTGCGGGCCGGCGACGTCGATCACCTCGTCCTCACCGGCATCGCCACGAGCGGCGTCGTGCTGTCCACCGTGCGCCAAGCGGCCGACCTGGACTTCGGCCTCACCGTCCTGGCCGACGGATGCCTCGACGCCGACCCGGAGGTGCATCGCGTACTGACAGAGAAGGTGTTTCCCCACCAGGCGGATGTCACCACCGTGGCCGGCTGGGCAGCGACGCGCTGACGAAGGCGTTAGATGCGGTGCGTGGTCCAGAACGACGACAGGTCGACCGTCGTGGCGGCCTGGGCGGCGGCCTTGAAGTCGGCCACCGTGGAGATGCCGTACCAGTGGGAGGCGGCGTAGTCGTGCAGGAGCGTCTGCATGGCCGACGTGCCGATCAGGCGGCGCAGGTCGTGCAGGGCGCACTTGCCGTAGGTGTAGACGACGGTGCCGTACCTGCTGGAGTGGGCGTCCCAGTAGGCCATCGAGTTGCTGATCCTCTCGGCCGATGACGCCCAGACGACGCTGTTCCAGCAGTTGGTGCCGGTGATGCCCCGGTACAGGTCGGTGGCGTAGTCGGCGAAGGACTCGTCCAGCCACGGGGTGTTGTACTCGTCGTCGCCGACGATGCCGTACCACCACTGGTGGGCCAGCTCGTGGGCGAGCGCGGTGGAGCTGACCAGGTCGAGTACGAACCCCGGATACTCCATGCCGCCGAACCAGAAGTTGTTGTCCAGGACGATGTCGACCTCGCCATAGGGGTAGGCGCCGAAGCGGCCGGCGTGGGCGACCAGCGAGCCCGTGGCGGTCGTCATCATCGAGGCGGCGCTGGCGGCGCTGATGCCGCTGACGCGGTAGACATTCACGGTGACGCCCGTGCTGGTCGTGCCGGTGGTCTTGGTGAACGCGCCGGCCCCCCAGGCGAACTCACGGACGTGCGTGGCGGTCGCGGTCGTGATCGTCCGGCCGGCGCTGCCGGGCGTGTCCACGGAGGTGCCGGTCGCGGGCACGAGCAGCGAGCTGGGGTGGTCCAGGGTGACGCGGTAGTCGCTGGCGAGCTGGTAGAAGGACTCGCCGTTGTTGGTGTAGGGGTCCAGGTGCCAGCCGGCGCCGTCTCGTACGGCCAGCACGGGCAGGGCGTTGCCGATGAAGTTGTACGCGCCGTCGTGACCGAACCGGTCGGCGCCGCTGGGTACGACGATGCTCAGGTCGAAGCCGACCGAGCCGTTCTGCCCCTGGGCGAGCGGCGCCGGGAGCGTGATCTTCAGCGCCGTGCAGGCGACGCTCAGCGCGCTCGCCGTGCCGCCGCTGACGTTCGTGACCGTGATCGGGGTGGACGGGCAGCTTCCGTGGTAGTTGTCCCACAGGCGCAGGTAGACCTCGTTGAGGGGGTCCGCGGATAAGTTCGTGAAACTGACGCTCTCGTGGCCGGTCCACGTGGTGCCCGAGGCGTTGCTGGTCAGAGTCACGGTGTAGGTGGGCGACCCTGGTGTACGGGTGGCGTCGGCCGCCCGGGCGGCGGTGGGGAGTCCGATGAGTAACGCGGCGATCGCGCAGAACGTCAGCGTTTTTCGGATCATGGGTTGGCTCCTTTGTGACGCTAGGGCCCCCGATCTGCCGACGAAACGTAACTTCCTTCGCCATACCCGTCAATATCCGTGACAGGAAGCGTTATCCGGTGGCATGACCGTAACTGCATGATCCACTAGGGTGCACTCTCATGCGCATTCTCGCCGCCGCCCTGGTCACCTTCTTATCGCTGACCGGCACGGCCCACGCGGCCCCCACCCCCGACCCCTTCACGAAGAACCCGCTCTACAAGACAGGCAAGCTCCCTGCCCAGACGTGCGAAGAGCCTGACGTCAACCAGGATCACGACGCGATCCGCCTGTACGTGGAAGCCATTACCGCATGCCAGGAAAAGGCCTGGTCGACGCAGGTGACGAAGGCCGGCTTCCGGTACCAGAAGGCCAAGGTCGTCGTGAAGTACGGCGATCGGATCAAGACCGCCTGCGGCGTCTACCACCCGGATGACGTCTACAGCCTCTACTGCATCCCCAACAAGACCATCTACCTGATGCTCACCGACTACGGCCTGCGCGACGAGCTCGACAGCCCGGGAATTCTGGAAAGCCTCTCCATCGGCTACGGCTATCACGCGCAGAACATGGTCGGCATCGTCGACCAGGAATATCGAGCCGTCAAGAAACTGCCCAAGGCCAAAGCCCTCGCGCTCACCACCAAGGGCTCGCTCCAGAGCATCTGCTTGGCGGGCGCGTTCATCGGCAGCGTCTGGGATTCGCTGGGGCATTCCCGCGCGCACGGCTCCGAGTTCTTCATCAGCCGGCACGCGGTGGAAGGAAGCTACAAGGGGTTCGGAACGGCGAAGAACCGCGTCTACTGGCAGCGACGCGGCTTCGACGCGGCCTCACCGTCGGCGTGCAACACCTACACCGCTCCCGCCTCCAAGGTCACCTGACCGAGCGGCTCCATCGACGCCCACGCTCCGTGAACGGCGGGTGAATTCTCCGGCGTGGCTCTGGCCGCCGTTCTCTGAGCCGCTACGCCTTCGCCTTCCCCTCCAGCGTCCCGATACAGCGCCTCGGCCGGTAACGCGGCGGGCGGACCGCGAGCGGAGCGCGCACGAGGAGCTGCTGGCCCAGCTCGCCCTCCTCGACGCGCAGCTACGCAAGGTCGCCGACGCCATTCACCGCGGGGACGAGCAGGCGCTGCGTGACCAGGGCCGCTTCCTGCGGGACCGGTTCGGCGGCTCGGACCTGGACCTGGACTAGCGTCAGGCGGTGTGACGGTAGGCGGTGGGCGCCGCCCCCGGGAACAGCCCGTCGAAGACCGCGACCCGGTCGAAGGCCATCGCGCGGGTGCGGGCGCGAAGCTCCAGGTCCTGCCGATCGGCGGCGGACATGTCCAGGACCACCCGGTCCACCGCCTCGGCCAGAGCGGTGATGTCCCCGGGCTCGACGATGACAGCGGTGTCGCCGACCGCCTCCAGGGTCCCGCCCGTGTCGGTGGTGATGATCGGTCCACCGCCGGCCAGCATCTTCTCGGCCAGGGCGATGCCGAACGTCTCGACGAAGTCGGGCTCGGGCTTGGTGGGCAGGGCGTAGGCCGCGCAGCCGCGCATGAGCAGCGACTTCTCGTGGTCGTCGACATCGGTGAGGAAGACCACCCGGTCGTCCTCCTTGGCCATCGCCCGCACCTCCTCCAGCGCGGGCCCGGTGCCGGCGACGACCAGTTTCACGCGCGACCGGCAGCGCATCCGCTCGAAGGCGATCAACAGGTCGTGGATCCCCTTGGCCCGGGTCACCCGGGACAGGAACAGGACGTAGCCGTCACGCTCCAGACCGCGTCGCGCGAGCGCGGCGTCCACTCGCGCCGGATCCCGGTCGAGGAAGGCGGCGGAGTCGATCGGCGGGTAGCTGACGGTTACTCGGCGCCGGCATTGTTCGGCGAACCTGGTGCCGCAGTAGGCGTCCACCTGCTCGGCCGAGGCGACGATCTCGTCTCGGGTGTACTCGGAGACCGCGACGACCTCGTCGTTGGCCAGGAACGTGGTGAACAGCACGGTCGCCGCGCCGAACCGGCCTTCCCGCAAGCACGACCGGATCACGTTGGTCACGTCGGAGCCGACCGCTTTCGCCACGGTGTGCACGTCGGGCGCGAACCCGGCCGCGCGCGCCGCCGCGACCGCGTCTATGACCACCGCGGTGTGCGGAACGAGGTACATGGACAGGCAGGTCGTGGGTACCGGTTCGGCGAGCAGCTCGACGAGGCGGCCGGTGAGGCCGGCCAGGTGACGTCCGTCCGGCACCCGGTAGTCCCCCACCGGATCCGGCCGCTCCACGGTGATCCCGTCGCTGTACGGCAGCAGCCGGTCCAGCGGCTTGAGCGGCAGCCCGGCCGCCCGCAGTGCCGCGATCGGCCAGGTCAACAGCCGTACCTCGTCGAACCCGCGGGTCAGCGCCACCTCGGCGAGGTTACGGGCTTCGCCGGAGTGACCACAGATGACCGGGTCAGCCCGGACCACGATGACGAGACGGCGACGGGAGTGGATCATCGTGCTTCCTCAGGTGTCGCGGGTGGATCTGGCGGGCGGATGTGACAGGGACGGCGGCCGGATCCCCTGCCCCCACGACGACGGCTCCGGGCCCAGCCGCAGGTGCAACCGGCCGCCGCCGTGCACGGTGGCGGCGCTCAGGTGGGTGGCGTGCAGGGGCTTGCCGTTGAGGGTCGCCGACTGGACGTACTGCGCCGGTGGGTCACGATCGAGGCCGTCGACGCCGATCGGCGTCTCGCGGTGCCCACTGGTCTCGATGACGAACTCGTTGCCGCCGGCCCGGAGCACGGCCCGGGGGAAGGCGGGCGCGTTGACCAGGAACAGGTTCTGGCCGGCGATCGGGAACAGCCCCAGCGACGCCCAGACGTACCACGAGCTCAGGCCGCCGGAGTCGTCGTTACCGGGCAGCCCGCCAGGTCCGGTGCCGAACTGCCAGGTCAGCGCCGCGTGCACCACCTGGGCGGTACGGTCGGGACGGCCCGCGTAGTGGTACGCCCACGGCGTCTCCATGTCGGGCTCGTTGTTCAACCCTTCAAACCGGTTCAGGGCGTATCCGGCCCTTATCTCCGCCGCCTGCGGGCGCCGGCCGGGCTGCGTCACCGGCGCGGCCCCGAAACCGAAGAACCTGTCCAGCGTGTCGATGAAGGCCTGGTCGCCACCGGCCAGGGCGATCCTCGCGGCCATGTCGTGCAGCAACCGGAAGGAGTAGTTCCACTTGCCGCCCTCGTAGAACTCCGAGTCGCGCAGCAGTCCCGTGCTCGGGTCGAAGGCGTTGGACCACTGGCGGCTGCGCTCCTCGAGATCGTCGGCCAGGCCCCGGTCGTTCAGCGCCCGGGCGACCTGTGCCGTGCAGTGGTGGGCGTAGGCGAGGTCGAGGGTGTGCGTGATCGGGTGCACCACTCCGTGCTCGAAGAAGTCTTCGCCGTACAGACGGTGCAGGTCGCCGACCATGTGCACGAGCGCCCAGTTCCAGTCCAGGTCGGTCCGGCCGAGAGCGTGGGCGTCCGCCAGCGCGGTGTGGACGAGCGCGCTGGCCTGGCGGAAGAACCGGTCGGCGCCGCGAGCCATCCGGTAGCCGATGGGGAAGTTGCCCTCCTCCTCGCAGACCCGGATCAGCGACTCCAGCAGGTCCGCGGCCCGGTCGGGGGCGATGGCCGCGAGCAGCGGGAGCTGGGTCTTGTAGATGTCCCACATGGTGCACACGTCGAACGCGAACGGTCCGGGGGTCGGCCAGAACGGGCTTTCGTCGTCGGCGAAGCACGGCTTGATCAGCGCATGGTAGAGCGCCGTGGCGAGCACGGTGCGGCGGGCCGGCGTGCCGCCCTCGACCTGGACATGGTCGAGGTGCTCGCGCCAGCGGGATCGGGTCCGGGAACGTACCGCGTCGAACGCCGGCTGGGCGTGGCCGCACTCGCGCTCGAGGTTCTGGCGCGCCTGGTCGCACCCGCGCAGCGAGAACCCGAGCCGTACCTCGATGGTCTGCCCCGGTGCGGCCGGGCCCATGAAGAGCAGGCCGAAGGGCCGCAGCGTGGTGTGCCGGATGCTGTCGAAGTCCAGGCGGGTGCCGCCGTCGATGAGCCGCCGGTCGTACCAGAGCATCTGCCGCCAGCCTGGGCTGTCGACCTCCACGTACACCGACAGCGGGACGCCCTCCATCACCACCGTGCCCTGGGCCCGGCCGTGGCCCATGCTCTCCACCTGTGCCCGCAACGGCACGGTGCGGCCGAGCTCGATGGCCAAGCCACCGCAGGACAGGTCGACCACCACCCGGGCGCTGCTGTGCTGCGGGAACGTGTAGCGATGCACCGCGACCTTGGTGCCCACGGTGAGCTCACAGCGGACCCCGGTGTCCAGGGTGGCCGCGTAGTAGCCCGCCTCCGCCACCTCGTCACGCAGCGGCCACGCCTCCCCCAGCATGTCCAGTGGCTGCACCATCGGGGTGACGCGGACGTAGTTGTAGTACTTGCGGATCGCGCCGGTGCCGGACTGCTGGAAGTGGGTGAACCCGGATGCCTGCAGGTGCTCGAACATCTCCTCAGGCACCCCCTCGGTGTTCTTCGTGTAGCGCCCGTAGCCGGTGGGGTAGGCGCCGGAGTAAGCACAGGCCGACACCATGCCCAGCGGCGACGTAGCACCCGGGTGGGTGTTTCCTACCTGGGGTTTCGGCCACCACCAAGTGGCGGCCAGACCGCGTGCTCTGGGCAGGTCGGTCGCCGCGATGCCGATGAAGGGGTCAACGTTGTCAAGGATGGCGGGACTCTACCTAGCTCGAGCCCGCCTTAGGTTTCGACGAGATGAACTGCTTGGTTCAACGGTATTAAGCCGACGAGTATTGATCGTTTTCGCCTAGAGTGAGGCTCGTGTGGTACGCGCTCATCCTCGTGGCGGTGCTCGTCGCCGTCCTTGCCGCGGCGGTGGTCGTCGCCCGGCGTAGGTTCGTCGTCGTCCAGGTGAGTGGCATGAGCATGTGGCCGACGTACCGGCCGGGTGACCGGGTGCTGGTCCGTCGTGCCGCCGCGCGCCAGGTGCGGCGCGGTGAAGTGGTGGTGTTCGAGTCGGCGGGACGCTCGGGATGGGGCACCGGGCCGCTGCCCGCGCCTCAGGCCGCGACCTGGGTCATCAAGCGGGTGGCCGCGCTGGCGGGCGACCCGGTGCCGGCCGAGGTGGCGGCGGCTGCGAGGGCGGAGCCGGGTGCGGCCGTTCCCGAGGGCGCGCTCGTCGTCGTGGGAGACGGCACGTCGAGTGCCGACTCCCGGATGTGGGGCTACCTGCCGGCCGACCGGGTGCTGGGCGTGGCCGTGCGAAGACTGTCCTCGGGCCCGCCCTCCTCTGACCCGCCGTCCTCGAGCCCGTCATTCCCTGGTCCGGAGATGCCGGCGTCCCCGGGCTCGTAGCCGCTGGCCTGCAGGGTGAACAGGCGGGCGTACTCGCCGCCCGCCGCCATGAGCTCGGCGTGCGTGCCGCGTTCGGCGATCCGCCCGTCGCTGAGCACCACGATGAGATCGGCGTCCCGTACGGTGCCGAGCCGGTGCGAGATGAGCACGCTCGTCCGGTCGCCGCGGTAGCGCCGCAGGCTGCTGTGCACCTCGTGCTCCGCCTCGGCGTCCAGACCCGAGCTGGGCTCGTCCAGGATGAGCAGGTCCTGGCGCCACCGCATGAAGGCGCGGGCCAGGGCCAGACGCTGCCACTGCCCGCCGGACAGGGCGACCCCGGCCTGGTCGTCGCGGTCGCCGAAGATGCGGCTGAGCATGGTGTCGTACCCGCGCGGCAGTGCGGTGATCGCCTCGTGGACGCCCGCCTGGCGGGCCGATTCCTGGACGCGGTCCTGGTCGGCGGCGGCGGTCAGGTCGCCCAGCATGATGTTCTCGGCGGCGGTGAGGTCGTAGTCCATGTAGTCCTGGAACACCGCGCCGATCCGCCCGCGCAGCTCGTCCGGGCTCGCGTCGCGCAGGTCCACCCCGTCCCAGCGAATCTCCCCCCGGACCGGGTCGTACAGCCGGCACAGCAGCTTGACCAGCGTGCTCTTGCCCGCGCCGTTCACCCCGACGAGGGCGACCGTACGCCCGGACGGGATGAACAGGTCCACCCCGCGCAGGATCCAGGGGTGCTCCTCGCTGTAGCGGAACCACACGTCGCGTAGTTCGATCCCGTCGCGCAGGTCGGGCAGCGGGGTGGGATCGGACGGGACGGGCAGGTCGGGCTCGGCCTCGGCCACGGCCGTGTAGTGGCCGAACATCAGCAGGGCGTTGTGGGCGTCCGCCCACTGGCTGACGATCGCCGTCAGCGCCATCTGCACCCCGGCCACGGCCGCGACGAACACCGTCACGTCGCCCACGCTGATGCCTCCGGAGGCGGCGCTGAGGATGGCCCACAGCAACCCTCCGGCCGCCACGACGCTGCCGAGCAGCGCCATCATGCCCTGGCTGCGCAGCGTGCGGCGATCGACGTCCCGTTCGGCGTGGTTGATGCCGCTCACCTCGTCGAGCATCCGCGTGCGCAGGTAGTCGCCCAGGCCGAACAGCCGCACCTCCTTGGCCGCCTCCGGCCTGGTGAGAAGGTCGCCGAAGAACACCTGGCGGCGCATGGCGGGGGTCATCTTCCACATCACCTCGGCCCGCTCCCGGCTGAGCATGAGCTGGATGCGTACCGAGGGCAGCGCGGCGACCACGATGACGGCCACCATGAGCGGGCTGACGGCGAACAGCGTGACGACGAAACCCGACAAGGTGATGAGTGCCTGGCCGATCGCCAGCGCGCCGACGACCAGCCGGTCCGGTGCGTTGTGACTCGACTCGTACGCCAGCCGGAGGGTGTCGTGGAAGGCCGGGTTCTCGAAGCGGCTGAGCCCCGGATGGCGGTTGACGGCCCGGAACAGCCGGTCGTAGATGAGCAGCCGCAGTGATCTACGCAGCTGTGCCTGTACGTACGCCGACACGTGCGGCAGCACGATGACCGCCAGGCCCGCCAGGGCGAGTCCGCCGCCCAGCGGCACCAGGGCGGCGGCACCGTCGCCCGTGGCCAGCGCGTCGAGCACCAGTTTCGTCAGCCAGGCGGTCGCGACCGGCGCCGCGCCGGCGAAGACGCCGAGGACTACCGCGGCGACGGTCGCCGCCGGATGGGCCGTCCAGGCGAGGGCCGCGGCGACCCGGACCCGCCTGAGCGTGGAGTCCGCCATGCCGCTCAGACCTTCACGGGGTCGGGAGCTTCGGTCCGCCGCCCACGACGGCGGCCACCAGGTAGGGCATCGGCGTCCCTTACGGTTCAGCGGAGCGGGGGTGTGTGCGCGCGGGTGGCGCGGGATCCCGCGGGAGAATGTGAGGAGCACGGCGCCGGCCAAGGACCAGTCCGGCCGGCGCCGTGCTCATCTGTCATCAGCGATGCTCAGGGCTCGCTCACCATCACAGGTGGCAGTACTTGACGCCGGCGTAGAGGCAGCACGTCATGCGGAGGACGGAGTCCCACCAGCAGGCTTCGGCCCGGGCGGTGGTGGAGGGCAGGAGCCTGTCGAGCAGACGATCACTCATCCTGTTGAGAGCACGGAACATGGGGATCCTCCTATTGGTGCGGACCGGCGAGGTCAATAGCGTCTGACGATCAACGGGCGTAAGCAGGCATACCGCGGGTCCTCTTCGGTAGGTTCCTGCCGACGTACTCCGGCTTAGATGCCGCAGTACGTCTTGCCGGCGATGATGCAGCACCTGAAGCCGGAGGGGTGCCAGAAGCACACATCGGCTTCGGCGGTTGCTGCGGGCAGGAACCTGCCGAGCAGACGGTCACTCATCCTGTTGAGGGCACGGAACATGGGGATCCTCCTCTTGGGGCGAACCGGCGGCTGGGGTTGCCGGTGACAGCCGACATAGGCGATATGGGTGATCATCTCTGCCGACAGCAGGACAATAACGACTAACGATCAACGGGCGTAAGCATGCGGGACTGGCATCAAACTGCACGGCCGAACAGCTTGATGCCAATCCGCAGGCATACCGCGTCGGCCCCTGTTGCACTGTTCGGAGCCCACATGAGCCTCAGTAGTCTCGGATTGACCACTCTCGACGAGACCGTTTACCGCGCCCTCTTACGCGGCGGCGAAGCGACGGCGGGCGACCCGGACCTGGTCGGCGCGGCGCTGGAGCGGCTGGTGGCGCTGGAACTCGTGCGGCTGGATCCGGACGGCCGGCCCGTGGCCGTCGATCCGGAGATCGGGATCAGCCGCCTGATCAGGCGGCGCCTGCTGGAGACGAGCGCGGAGCAACGCCGCATCGCGGAGGCCTGGAAGACGCTGATCCTGCTGAGCGCGCAACGCGGCGGGCCGGACCGTACGGTCACGATCGAGAGGATCGACGGCATCGACCAGATCAGCGAGCGCATCTGGTCCCTGTCGCTCGACGCGCGAGAGGTGCTGGCCGTGCAGTCCGATCGGTGGCGTCCCCGCCTGGACATGCTGCCCGCCTACCTTCAACGGCTCGGCGAGGGCGTCCGGTGGCGCACCATCATCTCCCGGAAGTGCCTGGTCGACCCGGCACTGATGGAGTACAGCCTCACGCTGCACCGCGCCGGCGACCACCACCGGCTCGTCGACGACGCCGGACAGCCGATGGTGATCGTGGACCGTTCGGTGGCCTTCGTCCCCACCACGCCGGACTGCAGCGCCGAGAGCGCCCTGATGATCTCCCAGACGGGGGCCGTCGCGACGATGGTGGACCTGTTCGAGGGGGTGTGGACGCACGCGGCGGACCTCGAACCCCACCCCGCCCCCAGCCTCACCCCCAGGGAACGGCAGGTGCTGTACCTGCTGTCCAGCGTCGACAAGGATGAGATCGCGGCCAGGGAGATGGGCGTGAGCCTGCGGACGTACCGGCGGCACGTGGCCGAACTGTTCGACCGGCTCGGCGCCGCGAACCGCTTCCAGGCCGCTCTGCTCGCCAAACAGCAGGGCTGGATCTGATCGACGCGGGAGACGCGAGGAAGGGCCGCGAACAGATCTCACTGATCCGCCAAGAAATCACGCTCCCCACTTGTCAAGAGCCGCACCGCGGACGATCATGAACGTCCATGACGAAGAAGATCCTTTCCAGTGTCGCGGGCATCGTTCTCGGCGCCGCCGCCCTCGTCGGCAGCACCGCCTCCCCCGCCGCCGCGGTGGGCGGCTGTTCCAAGACCGCGAGCAGCGACCACTCCGTGAGCGTCAAGTGCACCAGCGGGCTTGAGACCTACTTCCGGGTCTACGGCTACTTCTGCTCCACCTCGTCCTGTTCCTACCTACCGGGCAGCCTGGTCGGCCTGGGCGGCACGAGCAAGGTCACCAACGCCGGCGCCTACTACAGCGGCTCGTGGAAGGTGAAGGGCTGCTACGTGACCGACGGCTGCTGAGTCGCCGGGCCTGGACCTCTTCCCGACGTCCAGGCCCCTTGGACGCCGCGGTCGATCCGCTCCCCTTAGCATTTCGCACGTGACCACCTACGACGATCCTGACGCGTTCGAGTACCTGGACTTCTCGGCCCTGCCGCAGCGCCAGCAGCGGATCCTGGCCACGATCCGAGACTGGGTGGTCAGGTACGGGTATCCTCCGAGCACTCGCGAGATCGGCCGCGCGGTCGGGCTGCGGTCGTCCTCGTCGGTGTCGAAACACCTGAAGAGCCTGGAGGACAAGGGGTTCCTCCGCCGGGGCACGACGATGACCCGGCCGATCGACGTGCGGCTGTTCCTGCGGGCCGCGGCACCGGAACCGGCCGGCGACGTGGTGAGCGTGCCGGTGGTCGGAGACATCGCCGCGGGCAGTCCCATCCCGGCCGACGAGTACGTGGACGGCACGCTGACCCTGCCCCGCGATCTCACCGGCCGGGGCAATCTGTTCGGCCTCCGCGTACGGGGCGATTCGATGATCGACGCCGCGATCTGCGACGGCGACATCGTCGTGGTACGGCAGCAGCCCGAGGCGCACTCGGGCCAGATCGTCGCCGCGATGATCGACGGTGAGGCGACCGTCAAGGTGTACCGCCGACGCGACGGGCACGTCTATCTCGAACCGCGCAATCCCATCTACGACATCATCGACGGCGACGGCGCCGCGGTGCTGGGCATCGTCGTCTCGGTCCTTCGCAGCCTCTGAACACCGCGCCGGCGATGGCACCGCGCCGCGCCGCGCTGCCCCAGAAGCGAGATCAACGCGGCGCGTTCCTACCTCACCCCAGACGCCGCCCTATCGCGACACGTCCTCGCAGCGGACCGTGACCACCGCGAACCACACGTGCGAACGCGCGTCCTGGGAAGCCACCGACTCGAACACGGAGCAGTCGGTGAACCCATTGTTGAGCGCGTTCTGCCTGGCGGCGGCCTCGGCGTTGGCGAGCGCGGTGTCCTCTTCGATGCCCTTGCCGAACCCGTCGAACAGCGCGCCGATCTGGGCGTTGGCGAAGGCGGGCAGCGCGGTGACGGCGGCGCCGGCGACGACGCCGGAACCGGCCAGCGTCGCGGCAGCCAGCCCGACCAGCAGCTTTTTCGTCAGGTGCTTCATGGGATCTCCCCGGTGGTTCGATGGATGGGCCTACATCCGATAGGCGTGCCATCCCGTTCCATCTGTCACCGGACGTCCTCGCGGGCAGCGGCCCGGAGCCGACGATCGTTGATCAGCCCCTAGTGCATGGGGGCGTGGATGACGGTGTCGACGGCGATGGTCAGCAGGAGCCGGACCTGGTCCCTGCCGCCGTACCAGGGGTAGGGGCGGCCGAGGTACTTCTGGGCGAGGCGTTCGATGTTCTCGGCGGCGCCCTCGGTCGTGGCGCGGGTGACCCGTCCCTTTACGGAGAAATAGCGGGAGGTGTCGTCCGGGTCGGCGATGCTGACGGCCACCCGCGGGTCACGCTCGATGTTCTTGGCTTTGCGGTAGCCCTCGACGGTGTTGATGAGGATGTGCTCGCCGTCGGTGTCGACCCAGGTCTGGGTGAGCTGGGGCGAGCCGTCCGGCATGGTGGTGGCGATGAAGCAGAGGCTGGGCCGGTCCAGCAGTTTGAGGAGTTCGTCGGGCAGGGGCGTCATGCGGTGTCGCCTTTCCTGGGTGAGGGGGCACCGGTGCACCGTACCGGAGCGGGCAGGCCGCTCAGCGCATGGGTGGAAGGGATACCCGGGATCGCCCGTTCCGCCCGCGCGACGGCATCATCCTGGTGACGCCCTCATGGGTCGTAGCCACCGTTTCCGAAGGGAGTGCCGGGCTCGACGGCTCCCCCCCAGCGGCTCCTCGCTCTCCCGGACGATCCTGTCGACATAGTGCTCCGCATGCACGAGCAGTAGTTCGTCCCGGGTGACCGGCACCACGGGCAGTCGTTCAAGACGAGCGCCCAAGCCTGACACCTCGATGAGGCCGGCCAGCCGCGTCTTCGGCGGTGAGTCGGAGAAGTCGCACGTCTTCCCGCTCGCACTATGTGAGCGCCAGGCGTCCTTGTCCTCGGCGGTTTGAGCGACTCGCTCCCCCCAAGAGCTCAGGACTTGACCAGCACGTACGCTCGCGCCGGATCGATCCCCACGGTCACGTTGGTGCCCTCGGCCAGCAGGCGCTGGGGGTCGGGTCCCGGTACGGTCACCGCCAGCGTGCCCGCGCCGGTCTCGACCTCGTAGTCCACGCTGTGCCCGTGGAACGTGGCCCGCAGCACGGAGCCGATCCCGCCCTCCGGAGCCGCGGTGAGTGAGAGGGTCTCCGGCCGGACCATGAGGTAGGTGGCGGCGTTCGCCCGCACCTCGGGGTGGGCCGCGACCGTCATGTCCCGCCCCAGCGCGTTGACCGCCGCGCTGCCCGCCTCGACCCGCGCCGGGACGATCTCGATGAAGTTGGCCCGGCCGATGAAGTCCGCCACGAACACGGTCGCCGGCCGGAAATAGATGTCGGCCGGGCTGGCGGCCTGCTCGATCCGGCCCTTGTTCATGACCACGACCCGGTCGGACATGGTCATCGCCTCGTCCTGGTCGTGGGTGACGTACAGGCTGGTGATGCCCAGCCGGCGCTGGATGCGGCGGATCTCGGCGCGCATGGCGCCGCGCAGCTTCGCGTCCAGGTTCGACAGCGGCTCGTCGAACAGCAGCACCTCGGGCTGGACGACGAGCGCGCGGGCGAGCGCCACGCGCTGCTGCTGCCCGCCGGACAGCTCGTGCGGGCTGCGGTGTTCCAGGCCGACGAGGTTCATGCTGGTGAGCGCGATGCGGAGCGCGGAGTCCATCTCGTCCTTGCCGCGGCGCCGGGTCCGCAGGCCGTAGGCGATGTTCTCGCTCACGGTCAGGTGCGGGAAGAGGGCATAGCTCTGGAACACCATGGCCATCGGGCGGCGCTGCGGCGGCAGGTGGTCGATGGCGTCGCCGTCGAGCCGTACGTGTCCGCTCGACGCCTCCTCCAGGCCGGCCACGATCCGCAACGTCGTGGTCTTGCCGCAGCCGGAGGGCCCGAGCAGCGTGATGAACTCGCCGGGCGCAACATCGAGCGAGACCGAGTCGACGGCGACGACCGGCTCCCGCCCTTGGGTGGTGAACGCCTTGGTCAGCCGGTCGAGGCAGAGCCGGCCGCGCCGGGTGTCGTCCGTCATCGTGCGTACCTTCCTGAGACGCGGTGAAGGGTGGTGGTGCGGCCGACGAGCAGCCGGATGATCCCGAAACCGGCCAGGACGAGCGCCGTCAGCACCGTGCAGTAGGCGAAGGCGACGCCGTAGCGGCCGGTGTTCGCGGCGCTGAGGATCTGGGACGTGATGATGTGCGTGCCGGGGGTGACGAGCAGGATGATGGTCGAGAGGGAGGTCATGCAGCGCGCGAAGCCGTAACCGAGCCCGGTCAGCAGGGCCGGCCGGATCAGCGGCAGCGTGATCGTGCGGAACGTCCGCAACGGCCCGGCGCCGAGGCCCTTCGACGCCTCCTCCAGGCTCGGGTGCAGCTGCGACAGCGCCGCCGTGCCCGTACGCAGCCCGGCCGGCACGGAACGGACGACGTACGCGAGCACGATCGCGACCGCTCCGCCGGCCACCGCGCTCCCGCCCACGAGGCCGGGCAGCACCTCCAGGTCCCCGACGTAGCGGCTGGGCCGGTAGGCCAGCAGGTAGCCGATGCCGAGCACGGTCCCCGGCACCGCGACGCCCAGCGTGCCGGCGAAGTCCAGCCAGCCACCGGACCGCGGCAGGTGCCGGACCGCGAGCCAGGCGATGAGCAGGCCGAAGACGCCCGCGATCGGAGTGGCGATCGCGGCCAGCAGGGTCGTGTCCTTCAGCGCCTCCTGACCCACACCGAGCAGCACCTCGCGCAGGTGGGTGAAGGTGAGCGTGTGGTCCACGCCGAACACGCGCGTGACACCGCCCACGATCACCGTCCCATAGAGGGCCACGATGACCAGGGAGACGAGCACGGCCAGCGCCAGCACGGGCCAGCGGGCCCAGCTCGTGATCAGGTGCACGGTGCCGGACGGCCGGCCGGTGACCGTGGTGCGGACCTTGCGGCCCAGCCAGTACCGCTGTGCGACGAACACCCCGATGGAGGGCACCAGCAGGATCAGGCTGTAGACGGCGGCGCTGGTGGTGTCGTACTCGCCGGTGACGGCCAGGTAGGCGCGGCTGGCCAGCACCGTGTAGTCACCGCTCACCACGAGCGGGTTGGCCAGGTCGGCGATGGCCTCCACGAACAGCAGCAGGAACGGGCCCGCGAGCCCCGGCGCCAGCAGCGGCAGCATCACCGTGCGGAAGACCCGCCACCGCGAGGCGCCGAGGGTCATGGCGGCTTCCTCCATGGCCGGATCCAGGCTGTGCATCATGCCGAGCAGGCCCAGGTACGCGACGGGGAACAGCGACAGCGACAGGACGAACACCAGCCCGTCGAGCCCGTAGATGTCGTACTCAAGGCCGAACAGCTCGTGCGTCACCAGCCCGCGCCGCCCGAACAGCACGATGGTGGCCGTGGCCACCGCGAAGGGCGGGCTCACCACCGGCATGAGCGCGATGAGGTGCAGCACCTTCTTGCCCGGCACGTCCAGCCGGGCCTGTACGAAGGCGAACAGGAAGCCGATCGCGGTGCCGGCCAGGCCGACCAGCACGCCCAGGGCCAGCGTGTTCCACAGGATCCGCAGGTCGACCGAGGAGGTGAAGAACTCCACGTAGCGCGGCCAGGCCTGCGGCGACAGCGCGGTCCCCAGCACCGCGCCGATCGGGAAGACGCTGCCGACCAGGACCAGCGCGACGCAGGCGATGATCGCGACCAGCACGCTCGTCTCGCGGCGGCGCCGTCGCGGCGCCCGTGGCGGGTCCTCGGAGGGAGACTGTGTGCGGACGGCCCCTGTGCGTCCGCGCGAACCGGGCATCACGACTTCGGCGCCTTCGCGATCTCGGCGTCGAACCGCCGGGTGAGCTCCAGCTTGCGCTCCCCCGCGGCGGTGCTGTCGTAGTCGATCAGCTTCAGCGCCGCCAGGTCGGCGCTCTTGTCCGACCGCCTGGCTTTCGGGTTGGTCGGCGCCTGGTACGACCGCACACTGGGCCCGATCTCCTGGGCCGCCGGGGTGAGCGCCCAGTCGATGTACTTCTTCGCGCTGACGGGATCGTGCGCCCCCTTGATCAGCGCGACCCCGCCCACCTCATAGCCCGTGCCTTCGGAGGGGAAGGTGACCCGCAGGTCGGGGAATCCCTGCTCCTTGGTCGCCACGCAGTCATGGGAGAAGACGACGCCCACGCCGACTTCGCCCCTGGCGACCTGCTGCGCGGGGGCGGCGCCGGACTTGCTGTACTGCAGGACGTTCGGGTGCAGCCGTTTCATGTACGCCAGCGCCTGGTCGACGTTCCCGCCGTGCAGCGTGACCTGCGTCCACAGCGCCGTGTACGCGGTGCCCGACGTGGCCGGATGCGCGATGCCGACGTCCTGCTTGAGCGCCGGATCCAGCAGGCTCTGCCACGACTCGGGAGCCCTCAACCGCTTCTCCGCGAGCACCTCGGTGTTGGCGCAGAAGCCCAGGACGCCGACGTACACGCCGGTCCAGGCGCCGTCGCCGGCCTTGTACCTGCCGGGGATGGCGGCCGCGTTCGGCGAGAGGTAGCTCTCCAGGAGGCCGTGCCCGGCCGCGGCGGCGTACCCGTCGGCGGGGCCGCCGTGCCAGACGTCGAACTCGGGATCGGACTTGCCGGCCTGGATCCTGGCCAGCGCCTCACCGCTGGACAGGCGGACGAATTCGGACTTGATGCCGGTGGTGGCGGTGAACGCGCTCGTCATCGCCGCGCACCACTCCTCCGTGGCGCCGCAGGCGACCACGACCTTGCCGGCGTCGGCGGTCGCCGTACCGGCCGCGCGGGCACACCCTGACAGCACGAGCGCGCCGGCGATGAGCAGGGAGGGGGAAAGGTACCGAGGAACCATGGTCGACCACCTCTTGTGGGCGGAGGGCTACCGTGCACCGAACGTAAGCCGCGCGGCGGGAGGCCCCGGTAACGCGCCCGTGAGCGTTGGTGACACCGTCGTCACCTACAGATCGGGCATCAGATAACCGGCGTTGCGCACGGTCTGTACGTAATGCGCGGCGTCGAGCGTGGCCAGCCGGGACCGCAATCGGTACACCCCGGTCTTGACCACGTCGCGGCCGCCCCACACGTCGGAGGCGCCCCACACCGTACGGAGGAGCGCCTGCCACGGTTGCGGGGTGCCCCGATGCTCCGCGAGATGGGCGAGCAGCCTGAACTCGGTGAACGGCAGCTCCAGCCGCCGCCCGGAGATCGTGACAGTGTGCCGGTCCAGGTTGACGACCATGTCGCCGACCCGCAGCACCGTCTCTTCGCCGCCCCGACGGCGGCGGACCAGCGCCTTCGCCCGCAACGCGAGCTCACGGGGGTGGAACGGCTTGGTCACGTAGTCGTCCGCGCCCCGCTCCAGCCCGGCGATGATGTCCTCCTGCTGACCGAGCGCGCTGAGCAGCATGATCGGAACATCGGACCTGGCGCGGATCCGCTCACAGAGCGTGAGCCCGTCGAGTGCGGGCATGAGCACGTCGAGCACCACCAGGTCGACCTCGCACGTACGCAGGATGTTCAGGGCGGTCGCGCCGTCGTGCGCGGTGTGGACCGTGAAGCCCTGGGTGGTCAGGGCGAATTCCACGATGATGGTCATCTGCAGTTCGTCGTCCACGACGAGCGCTGTGCTCAACGCGGCTCCTTCCGCGCCGGCAGGGTGAACAGGAACGTGGTGCCGAGCATCGAGGTGGTGTCCACCATGATGGACCCGCCGTGCAGCTCGACGATCGCCTTGGTGATGACCAGCCCCAGCCCGGTCCCGTCGGCCAGCGGCCGGCCCGTGACGAACCGGTGGAACAGCCGCTGCCGCTGGTCCTTGGTCATTCCCGCGCCGTCGTCGGTGACGTACACCGCGATCCCCGTGTCGATGGCCATCACTCGTACGTCGATGCTGCCACCCATGCTGGTGAACCGGCTGGCGTTCGACAGCAAATTGGTCAGCGCCTGAGCGGTCAGCGTCGGATCGGCGGGGATGGGCGGCGTGACCTGAGGAGTGTCCAGGCTGATGCGCTGCCGCCGCTCCGCGCACAGCGGCCGCATGGCGGTGACCACGTCGCGGGCGACCACCGAGACGTCCACCTGCTCCAGGCGCGGGGTGAAGAGGCCCGCCTCGATCTTGGCCTGGGTGAGCAGGCTCTCGCACAGGTTGATGACCTGCGCGCACTGCCGGTCCACGATCGCGATGAACCGCTTCTGCGCCGGCGTGAGCGGCCCCGGGCTCTCCTCGCCGAGCAGGTCCACCGCGCCCTTGATCATGCTGAGCGGGGTACGCAGCTCATGGCTGAGCGCCGTCACCTGCTCGGCCCGCCGCTCGACCAGCTCACCGAGCCGGTCCAGCTCGGCCTGCTGCGTCGCCGCCACACGGCGCAGGCCGGCCACGGCCAGCCCCACACCACCGACCAGCCCGGCCACCGCCGCCACCGCCGTCCAGGCCCCGGCCATCACCGCGCCGACCGCGCCCGAGACACCGAGCAGCCCGCACAGCAAGGGCAGCCGCGGCGACCGCACCACCACCCGGTGCGCCCAACCGGTACGCCCCATCGGGAACCACCCCCAGTCGGCATCAGGATGACCTTCCGACACGCCTGGCGAAAGGGACCTTGTGTGATCGGGTCCGCGCCGGGCTTCGGCCCCCTGCTCTGGCAGGGTGCATGAGCTGCGGTTGTAACCCTTTTGGTCGCTTCTCGCCAAGCAGGGGTGCGAATCGACGAAGGGAGCAGCCGAAGTGTTCGTGGCGGTGCTCGACTCGGCCCACACCTACCGGGCCGAGCTGGGCACCGAGATCGCGTGGCTCTACGGCGTGGCCCGCAAGACGATCTCGGCCGAGCGGCGGCGGAGCAGTTGCTGATGGATCTGCGGAACGAGAATCGTGTACCGCGCCGGACGGCGCCGCCGCATCACCCGCCGACTGTACGTCGGCGGCGCGGTGGCCGTCCTGTCCGCCGCTGAAGGCGGCGGGCGTCAGAGCGGATATCACCTACATGGAGCGCGGCAAGCAATGTGAGCGGAAACGGGGAATGAGCTACGCCTTGGCGGACGGAGCCATCCACATGCGGCAGGGCGGGCTGGACATCGATCCCCGGCTCATCGACAAGAACCAGACGCTGGTGCTGGAGTTCGCCGGGAGCGAGGAGGAGGTCCCCGGAGCGGAGCAGCCGAAGGTGCAGTGGATACTCTCGTCGATGACGATGGTGGTGGTGTGGCTGGATCCGCGCGCCATGCGTCCGGTCAGCGGCGATGGCCCAGCTCGCACCGTGGTCGGCTGGGAGGCGCTGCGGGCGGTGCTCGCAGCAGAAGGTCGACTGCGGCAGTCGTCCTCGTCGCTTCAGTCGTCCTCGTCGTCCCAGTCGTCATCGTCGTCGTCCCACAGGTCGCTGGGCGGCAGCGGGTGCTCGTCGTCGATGAGGGAGTCGTCCACCGAGCGCCGCCAGGCGCTGCTCTCGTCCGGGTCGGCCCACTGTTCCTCGGTGATCCTCGGGATGGGGACGGTGGCCCGCCGGTGGTCGACCATCCAGGAGTTGCGGAAGAAGTCGAACTTGAGGTGGTAGCAGCCGGCGGACTCGGTGTAGATGATGGGTGGGACGAGGAACTGCGCCACGCCGACCTTGGCCGCGACGATCACGTAGTCCTCGGGGATGGATTCGTCGTTCCAGCAGGCGGCGAAGTTCACCGGCGTGAGGGCGTCCTTGCCGAGCACGTGGATGAGGTTGTCCTGGACGACGAACTGGTCCGGGTCGAGGGCCACGTCCTCGCCGAGCATGAGGATCGGCGCGGGCAGGATGTGCGCTTGGGCGAAGGACTGCGCCTCGCTGTACAGCCCG
Source organism: Nonomuraea sp. NEAU-A123 (assembly GCF_018603905.1). Taxonomy (GTDB): domain Bacteria; phylum Actinomycetota; class Actinomycetes; order Streptosporangiales; family Streptosporangiaceae; genus Nonomuraea. Next base: position 478,020 of record NZ_JAHFZZ010000006.1, on the reverse strand, counting down.
ATGATCTCGTCGTGGCGCGTGGGGTCGTAGCCTCTGGAGGAGTGGAACGGGCAGCAGATCTGGCCGTTGGGCCGCTCCGGCTCGGGGAAGAACGCAGACTTGTCCACCCGCGTCATGGCGGACCCGCTGCGCCGGGCCCGCAGGAACTCCGGGATCCAGCGGGCGTTGTCGGCCTCGATCGCCTCTGTCCGGCAGAGCGCCCGGAACGCGGTGTCGCCGAGCTTGCAGTTGAAGTAGTCGAGAAGGGTGAGCGCGGCGCACTCCGCCAGCGACAACGTGTCGGTCTTGGCGAACCAGAAGTCGTAGCCGTTGGCCACGAAGTGCACCCCGCGAAACTCCTTGTGCACGAAGGTCTCGCGGGTGGGGCCCTCCCCCATGCCGTCCCAGTGGGCGGCCGCCACCTGGTTGTAGTACGCGTCGGCGTGCCGGGCCAGCTCCGGCGCGAACACACTCTCACCGGTCAGGTAGCACGCCTTGCTGAACAGCTCACCGATCTCCGGCGCCTCGGTGACCTCGTCGGCGGTGAAGATGAGTTCGGTACGCAGGAACACCTTGCGACCGTCGCGGTAGGGTGCGCCCTCGTGCTCGTACCGCTGATCGAAGATCACACACGTGAAGTCGCCGATCTCGCTGAGCGCGGCACCGCCGACCAGGTCCAGCGCCGGCGACCCCGTACCGCCGGTCAGGTAGAGCAGCACCGTGTACCGGGAGATGTGCCGCCGGGCCGCGTCGAAGTACGGCGTGTCCCGATGCCGGTGGAAGTTCGCGTCACCGGGCTCGAACCGGTTGCACCTGAACACCGGGTTCACATGCGAGAACCCCTCCACCGTCGCCGGGGGCAACGCGTCGGCCACCACCGCGGTCAACGCCTCGGCCAGCAGCGCCGAGTGGAAGATGAACCGTTCACCACCCCGGGACGCGGCGTTCAGCGGTGGTACGTACAGGTTCAACTCGTCCAGTTGTGCCAGCCGGGCCTGGGCCTGCGCCGGCCACCGCAGCGAGAACGAGAACACCCCCTCCGCGTGCTCCACCCGCCCGGCCGGCTCCGCCTCCAGCGGCACGTCCTCGAACAGGCGGTCCAGCGGGACGATGTTCTCGAACGTGCGAAACGACAACTCGTGCGGATCCACGAACACCGCCGCCAGGTACGGCACGTCCGCGCTTGGCCGGGCGAACAGATCCCGCACCCGCTCGTCGATTCGCTCGGCATCGATGAACCGCACCGCCTTGAACCGCGCCGACGGATGCCATGAAATGTCCAATCCGTCCACCGTCGCGGCCGGCTCGGCATCGGTCGCGTCCACCTCCGCCCGATACCGGGCGGCCTCCTCGGTGGGCACATCCCTGGTCGACAGGTCGAAGAACCGATCCCGAAGCTCGATGCTCACATGCACCTCCACAAACTGCGCAGCTCCGACGGAAGATTCGCGGCACGCGCCAGTTTCCGCACACCGTCCTGGCCCACATCGGAGTCGTACAGCCACAGCCGCGCGAGGGATCCGACGAACGGGGCGGCGAGGAGGGCCTCCGCGCCCGCCTCGCCGATGTCGTTGTACCGCAGGTCGAGCTCGGTCAGCTCCGGGAACCGATGCAGGGAGCGCACGCCCTCGGCGGTCACCCTGTTGCGCTGCAGGTGCAGGCGGCGCAGTCCGCCCAGGTAGGGGGACGCCGCGAGGGCCGCCAGACCGGCGTCGCCGATACGGCAGTATCGCAGTTCCAGCGCCCGCAACCGGTCCGTGCGGAGCGAGGCGGCGAGGATCTCGGCGCCGTCGGGGCCGAGATCCAGATAGGAGAGGTCAAGCTCGACGAGTCGCCCGACATCCAGTCCGTCGAGAAACTGCATGTCCAGGCGCCCAGAACCCGCCTCGGCCCCCGGGCCGTCTTCCCACTCGTCGTCGTCCTCGTCCCAGTCGTCATCCTCGTCGGTCGCCGCGTTCGGCGCGATTCTCAGCGTGGTGACGAACCGGCCGCGCAGCACCTGCTCCACGACCTCGCGGACATCGTCCGACCACTGGACGGCCACCTCCGCGGCGAAGCCGTACCGGCGCGCCAGCACCCGCGCCGTCGCCGGCAACCCGTCGCCCCATCCGTCCTCGTGCTCCGCGACGAGGTCGGCGATCTCACGCTCCACGGCTGCGCGATCGGCGGGGCGGGTACGCGCCAGGCGCTGCTCAAGGCGGATCAGCGTGCCTCTGGCGTCGCCCTGCTCCAGCAGCCAGTCGCTGTAGGCACGCCACGAGGCGAGGTCATCGGGATGAGCGCGTAACGCGTCTTCGACGGCGGTCACTTGCATTTGTACGAATGTACGGAGATCGGCAAATGTGTCAAGGCGCCGCACATCATCAGCGAACGGACCCCGAGTGACCTCGCGGGCAGGTATCGTGCTCCGCCAAGTACATGATCGCTGACGTGGACAGCCCCCACGCGGCACGGTGTACATTGCGGCGTCCTCGGGCGGAGTCAAGGGGCCCGCCTCAGTTGGAGGTCTCCACCGTGAATCCACCGGGTCCAGCCCGTTCGACGGCCGACGAGCGGGAGGCGCCGCGCACGCCCCGGGCCGAGCGCGGCCGGGACGACACCCTCGACGAGAGGCGGGCGTGGGAGTCCGCCGCCCGCGCCTGCTACCAGGAGATCGGGGTCCCGTTCCCGGAACGGGTCGTGTGGGTGTCCTCACCCCTCGTCGGCGCGTTCGCCGCACCGATCGCCGCCTGCCTGAGCACCGGCCACCGCAACAACCGCGTCCTGGACTCCGTCTACCGGGTGGTGGGCGAGACCGCCGGCGAGACCGTCGGCCACGTAGTGCGCGCCGCGGTCCAGGCCGCGGCCGACGGCGCGGTGAGCGATCCGGTGCACGGCGCGGCGGCCACCGCCCTGCACACCGAGATCGCCTCGGCGATGGGTTCCGCGATGGCCTCGGCGGTGCGGGACACGGCGCACGTCACGCCCGCCCGCGAGGAGAGCCGACAGGTGTCCACCGGCGCATTGGCCATGGTCGCCAGGGCATCGGACGCGGCCGTGCGGGCGGCGGTGGACGCGGCGGTGGGCGGCCCGCGGCAGGACACGATCCGCGGCGAGGTACGTCGGCTGTGGCGGGCCCATCTGGCGTGCCAGCGGTCCGACACCTGGCTGACCCTGGTCGGCCGCTTCAGGCAGGACACGGTCCAGCCGCTGGACGAGGACCGGTCGTGGCGGACCCTCGCGGAGCAAGCCGCGGCGCAAACCGCGCCCGCCGGCTGGTGGTGGTGGCCCTTCCTCGACTTTGTCATGCTCTGTCCGCGCCCGGCCGAGCTGCACCTCGAGCAAGTCGGCGAGGGCGTCCAGGCCACGCACCGGCCACACCGCGCCGACGGCCCCGCGGTCGGCTGGACCGACGGGTTCGGGCTGTACTTCTGGCATGGCACCCACGTCACCCAAGCAGTCATCGACGACACCCTCACCGCCGACGAGATCCTCCGCGAAACCAACGCCGAGATCCGCCGCTGCGCCATCGAACGCCGCGGCTGGGACCGCTTCATCGCCGAGGCCCGCCTTGCCCAGGTCGGTCCCGCCGTACCCGACCCCGGCAACCCCGGCCAGACCCTCACCCTGCACGACGTCCCCGCGGACATCTACACCACACACGTGCGGGTCCTGCTGTGCACCAACGGCACCGTCGAACGGGACGGCACCCGCCGCCGCTTCGGCCTCACCGTCCCCGCCGAGTGCACCGACCCTCTCGAGGCCGCCGCCTGGACCTACGGCCTCACCTCGGCGCAGTACGCCACGGCACAACGACGATCATGATCACGCCCACCGGCAAGGGAGCCCGAGAAGATGCCCACCATCGAACAGGCCATCGCCACCTTCGGCGTCACCATCGACGACCACCTGGACCGGCAGGCCGAGATCCCCATCCTGTCCGGCCTGCAGTTCCAGGGCGATGTCGCCGTCGTACCGGCCAACCGGGAACCGGCCCGCACCCCCGTCCCCGAGAGCGGCGTTCCGATCGTCCGTGGCCAGGCCGAGGCCAACACCCACCTCCTGCTCGCCACCGGCAAGGCGTTCTTCGCCCCGGAGCGCTCCGGCGGCGGAATGGTACTCGGCGTGCTGACCGTCGCAGAGGGGGCCACCGCCTACCTCGCCCACCCCGAGCACGCCTTCACCGGCATCGCACCGGGCACCTACGAGCTGCGGCGCCAGCGCGAGCAGGCCGACCAAGCCCGGCTCGTCGCCGATTGACGGAGCGTCACAGCGGCCGGGGAAGGCCGGACGCCGGGAACGGGATCCCGTCCGGTCGCACTGCTCATGCGCTGGGGCAGAGGACGAAGAGCGGGAAGGCGCGTCGGCTGGGCTGGTCGCCGATTTCCTTGAGCGCCGTGCGGATCTCGCGCAGGTGGCCGGTGGTCATCTGCAGTGGGGGCTCGTCAGGCTGGTAGACGGTGCGGACCGGATAGTCCACGCCTGGTCGCCGGGTCATCTCGATGTGGCAGCCGAGCACGTGGCTGACCGTCCGGTGGTCGCAGAACTCGATCAGGCGGTCGATCGTGCGGGCGAAGGCCTGCCAGTCCTGGATGTAGAGCCGACCGGGGTAGACCGTGTCGCCGGTGAGCAGGAATCCGGTCCACGGGTCGTAGAACGTGACCGCCGCCTCGTGGTGGCCCGGGGTGGCCAGACACTCCAGAACCCGGCCTCCCAGGTCGACCTGCGCCACAGCATCAGGGTTCTCGCCGAATCCGAAGTACGTCCAGGCGGAGGCCAGGTCCGCACCGACCACCGTCGTGTCGGTGCGGTCGGTGAACTGGCCGTCGCCCGCGATGTGGTCTCCGTGCGGGTGAGTGTGCAGCACCAGCAGGTGGTAGCCCTCCCGAGGGTGATGAGCGAGCCAGCTCGCAATGAGCTCGTCGACCACCTGGCGCAGAGGAAGGAACTCCGCGGATGCGGTGGCGCCTGTGTCGATCAGCACCACCCGAGCGTTTCCGAACAAGAGGAACAGGAACGGCGCCTCATAGTCGATCGCCATGTTCTGCCGCAAAATAAACGTGTGCTCGTCGTACGCGTGGACCTGGATGTCCGGGTCGGTGTTGTGCTTGGCCGACCGCGAGCCATGGATCCACCGAACATCCAACCCATGAGGCTGGGGAACCTGGCCGGCGAAATCAATGAGGGACGTACCTGCGCCCATGGCGTCTCCTGGAATGCGTCGTCTTAGCAGACCGGGTACGGCGCACATCTCGTCCGGGGCAGGCACCCACGAGCCGCCGCCGCGACGTTACCACAGTACCGAGCGGCTGAGCTGTGCCCTGTCGGGTCGGTCGCAGCTGTGAAGCGGCCCATGCCTTCCAGCAGCCGCCGCTCGGCCAGCCGGTATTCATCGATCGACGGCAGACGCCGCTCGCTCTGCTCCCGGAGGGCGGCGAACCCTTCGACGACTCCTGGCATGACTCCAGTGAGACCGATGGCGGTGCACTGGATACCCACGCAAGCGGCCGCCGGAGCCTACAGCAAGGTGCGCACCTGTTGCTCGAAGCCCTCTACGTGGTTCCGGGCGTGCGATGCCGCGCCGTCGGCGTCGCCGGCGACGATGGCGCGCAGCAGGGGTCCGTGCTCCTGGATATGCGAAGCGATCTCTGGGATCTGGTCGAGCAGCAGGCACCAGATGCGGGTGGCGAGATTGTCGTACCGGAGCAGGGTGTCCCGCAGGTGGGGGTTGTGGGTCGAGTCGTAGACCGCGCGGTGGATCCTCAGGTCCGCACGTATGAGCTCCCTGGACGGGATCGCGGCTGTATCCAGCTCGGCCACACCGTTCGCCAGGGCGGTCAGGATCTCGCGCTCGGCCGGGCGGGCTCGTCTCGCGGCGTGAGCCGCGGCGGCCGGCTCCAGGAGAAGCCGGACCTCCGAGAGATGGGCGAGGTCGGTGATGTGCACCTCGGTGGCGAAGGTCCCCCGACGCGGGAACGCGACCACCAGCTTGTCGGTCTCGAGCCGCTTCAGCGCCTCGCGAACCGGCGTTCGGCCAAGGCCGAGCTCGAGGGCGAGGTGCTGCTCATTGATCGGTGCGCCTGGCCGGATGTCCAGCATCACCAGTCGGTCGCGGATCTCCTGGTATGCCTGGTCGGACATCGACGATGAGCTCGCCGGACCCCCTCCCGGGCCGGGAGTCCGTGCCTCGTGGTTGACAGTGAACGACATGGTGTCTAGCGTAACAGACGCTTGATATATCAGATGTATGTCACGGAGGCTGTCCATGAATGTCCACCTCGGTGCCGAACACGTCCTCAGCTCACCGATCGCCGATGTGGACCCTGAGATCGCGAAGGCCATTGACGACGAACTGGTTCGACAGCAGTCGACGCTGGAGATGATCGCCTCGGAGAACTTCGCTCCGGCCGCCGTGATGCAAGCGCAGGGCTCGGTCCTGACCAACAAGTACGCTGAGGGCTATCCGGGCCGGCGCTACTACGGAGGCTGCGAGCACGTAGACGTGATCGAGCAACTCGCGATCGACCGGGTCAAGGCGTTGTTCGGGGCGGAGGCGGCCAACGTGCAGCCTCATTCGGGGGCGCAGGCCAACGCGGCCGCGATGGTCGCTCTGCTCGAGCCCGGCGACACCATCCTCGGCCTCGACCTGGCGCACGGTGGCCACCTCACCCACGGAATGCGGCTCAACTTCTCCGGCAAGCTGTACAACGTCGTGCCCTACCACGTGCGCGAATCCGACCACCAGGTCGACATGGCGGAGGTGGAGCGGTTGGCCGTGGAGCATCGACCGCGCATGATCGTCGCCGGCTGGTCGGCGTACCCCCGCCAGTTGGACTTCGCCGAGTTCCGGCGGATCGCCGACCTCGTGGGCGCCTACCTGATGGTCGACATGGCGCACTTCGCCGGGCTGGTCGCCGCGGGTCTCCACCCGAGCCCTGTGCCGTACGCGGACGTCGTCACGACCACGACCCACAAGACTCTCGGCGGGCCGCGCGGCGGGGTGATCCTCAGCAAGGCCGAGCTGGCCAAGAAGATCAACAGCGCCGTCTTCCCCGGTCAGCAGGGCGGACCGCTCGAGCACGTCATCGCCGCCAAGGCGGTGGCCTTCGGGATCGCCGCGTCCGCCGAGTTCCGTGAGCGGCAGGAGCGTACCCTGGCCGGCGCCCGGATCCTCGCCGAACGGCTGCTCGGCGAGGACGTCGCCGCGGCCGGCGCCACCGTGCTCACCGGTGGCACGGACGTCCACCTCGTGCTCGTCGACCTGCGCCACTCCTCCCTGGACGGCCGGCAGGGTGAGGACCGCCTCCACCGGGTCGGCATCACCGTCAACCGCAACGCCGTCCCCTTCGACCCGCGTCCGCCGATGGTCTCTTCGGGCCTGCGGATCGGCACGCCCGCGCTGGCCACCCGCGGCTTCGACGAGACCGCGTTCGCCGAGGTGGCCGACGTCATCGCCGCGGCGCTGGCCCCCGAGCTGCCGGATGCCGAGGTCGCGGCGCTCCGTGGCCGGGTGGAGAAGCTGGCGGCGGCGTACCCGCTCTACCCGAACCTGGCCCCCCTGGCCGGATCGGCGGCCTGAGATGGCCGACCTGCTCCCGGAGCACCCGGACTTCCTCTGGCGCAACCCCGACCCGAAGCCGTCCTACGACGCCGTCGTGGTCGGTGGCGGCGGGCACGGGCTCGCCACGGCGTACTACCTGGCCAAGAACCACGGCCTCACCAACGTCGCCGTGCTCGAGAAGGGGTGGCTGGCCGGCGGCAACATGGCCCGCAACACCACGATCATCCGCTCCAACTACCTCTGGGACGAGAGCGCGGCGATCTACGAGCGCGCGCTCAAGCTCTGGGAGGGGCTGCCGGAGGAGCTCGACTACGACTTCCTCTTCAGTCAGCGCGGTGTGCTCAACCTCGCCCACACCCTCTCCGACGTCCGCGAGAGCGTGCGCCGGGTCGAGGCCAACAAGCTCAACGGCGTCGACGCGGAGTGGCTCTCCCCCGAGGAAGTCGCCAAGGTCTGCCCGATCGTCAACGTGTTCCCGAACGTGCGCTACCCGGTGCTCGGCGCCACCTACCAGCCGCGCGCCGGCATCGCCAAGCACGACCACGTCGCCTGGGCCTTCGCCCGCGCCTGTGACCGCATGGGCGTCGACCTGATCCAGAACTGCCAGGTCACCGGCTTCGCCAAGGACGGTGACCGCGTGGTCGGCGTCGAGACCACCCGTGGCCGGATCGCCACCGGAACCGTTGGCCTGGCCGCCGCCGGCCACAGCAGCGTGCTCGCCGAACTCGCCGGCTTCCGCCTGCCGATCCAGTCCCACCCGCTGCAGGCGCTGGTCTCCGAACTCTACGAGCCGGTCCATCCCACCGTGGTCATGTCCAACCACGTGCACGTCTACGTCTCGCAGGCGCACAAGGGCGAGCTGGTGATGGGCGCCGGCGTCGACTCCTACAACGGCTATGGCCAGCGCGGCTCGTTCCACGTGATCGAGCACCAGATGGCCGCCGCGGTGGAGCTCTTCCCGATCTTCGCCCGCGCCCACGTGCTCCGCACCTGGGGCGGCATCGTCGATGTCACCATGGACGCCTCGCCCATCATCGGCCGCACCCCGGTCGAGGGCCTCTACGTCAACTGCGGCTGGGGAACCGGCGGCTTCAAGGCCACGCCCGCCGCCGGCTGGGCCCTCGCCCACACCATGGCCACCGGCGAGCCGCACGAGCTCAACCGTCCGTTCGCGCTGGACCGTTTCGTCACCGGCGCCCTCATCGACGAGCACGGCGCCGCCGCCGTCGCCCACTGACCCCTAGCCGCGCAGACCAGGAATCGCCATGCTGCTGATCACGTGCCCGTGGTGCGGGCCCCGCGACGAGACCGAGTTCCAGTACGGCGGACAAGCCCACGTCGCCTACCCCGAGGACCCGTCGGCGCTGTCGGACGAGGAGTGGGCGTCGTACCTCTTCTACCGCGACAATCCCGACGGCCGCTTCCGTGAGCGGTGGGTGCACAGCGTCGGCTGCCGCAAGTGGTTCAACGCCGTCCGCGACACCCGCAGCTACGAGATCATCGAGACCTACACGGGAGCATCCCGATGAGCCGGCCCAACCGCCTCGCCTCCGGCGGCCGGATCGACCGCAGCCAGGTGCTCACCTTCACCGTCGACGGGCAGGACTACACCGGCCACCCCGGCGACACCGTCGCGTCGGCGCTCCTCGCGGCCGGCCGGATCAGGGTCGGCGACTCCATCTACCGAGGCCGCCCACGGGGCATCTTCTCGGCCGGGGTGGAGGAGCCGAACGCGCTGCTGCAGGTCGGCGCCGAAATCTCCGAGCCGATGGTGCCCGCCACCGTCCGGCCGCTCGTCGACGGGCTCTCGGCCCGCACCCTCTCCGGGCTCGGCGTGCTCGACCCGACGCCCGACACCGCGGGCTACGACAAGCGCTTCACCCACACCGACGTGCTCGTCGTCGGCGCCGGCCCGGCGGGCCTGTGCGCCGCGCTGGCCGCCGGCCGCTCCGGGGCCCGGGTGGTGCTCATCGACGACCAGCCCGAGCCGGGCGGCTCGCTGCTCTCCACGAGCGGCGAGACCGTCGACGGGCGACCCGCGCTCGCATGGGTGGCCGAGGTCGCCCAGGAGCTGGCCTCTCTGCCAGAAGTCAGCGTGCTCACGCGCACCAGCGCCTTCGGCTCCTACGACGACAACTACCTGCTCGCCGTCGAGCAGCGCACCGACCACCTCGGGGGTACGGCTCCCGAAGGGGTGTCGCGGCAGCGGCTGCACCACGTACGGGCCCGGCAGGTCGTACTCGCCACCGGCGCTCATGAGCGTCCGATCGTCTTCGCCGGCAACGACCGCCCCGGCGTGATGCTGGCCGGCGCGGTGCGCACCTATCTCAACCGGTACGCCGTCCGCCCGGGGTCGCGCGTCGTGGTGGCGACCACCAACGACTCCACCGCGCCGCTCGTCGAAGACCTCCGCTCCGCCGGGGTCGAGGTCGCCGCCGTGCTCGATGCCCGTACCGGCCCGTTCCTCAGCCACACCGTCGGCGAGGAGCGGCTCACCGCCGTCATCACCGACGCCGGCGAGACCATCGAGTGCGACGTGCTCGCCGTCTCCGGCGGCTGGTCCCCGGTCGTCCACCTCCACAGCCAGCGCCAGGGCACAACACGATGGGACGACACCCTCGCGGCCTTCGTGCCCGCCGCTCTCGTCAAGAATCAGCAGGTCGCCGGTGCGGCCAACGGCACATTCGAGCTGGCCGGAGCCCTGCGCGAGGGCGGCGAGGCCGGTGCGCGCGCGGCCGTCGCTGCCGGTTTCACCGCCTCGCCGGTCACGCCCGCGGGCGTCGAAGGAGCGGCCTACGGCGAGGTGAGGCAGGTCTGGCTGGTGCCCGGCCCCACCGAGTCCTGGGAGGAGCACTTCGTCGACCTGCAGCGCGACCAGACCGTCGCGGACATCATGCGGGCGACCGGAGCCGGGCTGCGCAGCGTCGAGCACATCAAGCGCTACACCTCCGTCGGCACCGCCGCGGACCAGGGCAAGACCTCGGGCGTGAACACTCTCGGCGTCATCGCCGCGGCCCTGGGCGGCCCCGACGGCTCGGGCCCGGGCATCGGCGAGATCGGCACGACCACCTACCGCGCGCCGTACGCTCCCGTCTCCTTCGCCGCCCTCGCCGGGCGCGAGCGGGGCGACCTCTTCGACCCGAAGCGCACCACGCCTGTGCATTCCTGGCATGTCGCCCACGGCGCGGAGTTCGAGATCGTGGGGCAGTGGCTGCGCCCGTGGTACTACCCGCGGGCAGGCGAGAGCATGGACGACGCCGTCGCCCGCGAATGCCGCGCCGCGCGCACCGGCGTCGCCATGATGGACGCCTCCACCCTCGGCAAGATCGAGGTGCGGGGCACGGACGCCGGCGAGTTCCTCAACCGGGTCTACACCAACGCCTTCAAGAAGCTCCCCGTCGGCTCGGCCCGCTACGGGGTCATGTGCAAGCCCGACGGGATGATCTTCGACGACGGCGTCACCGTACGGCTGGCCGACGAGCGCTACTTCATGACCACCACCACCGGCAACGCCGCGGCGGTGCTGGACCACCTGGAGGACTTCCTCCAGACCGAATGGCCTGACCTCGATGTCACCGTGACCTCGGTCACCGAGCAGTGGACCACCGTCGCCGTCGTCGGGCCGAGGTCCCGCGAGGTCATCGGCCGGGTCGCACCTGACCTCGACGCCGCCAACGAGGCGTTCCCGTTCATGACCTTCCGCGAGACCGTGCTGGCCTCGGGTGTCCCGGCCCGCATCTGCCGGATCTCGTTCTCCGGCGAGCTCGCCTTCGAGGTCAACGTGTCCGGATGGTACGGCCAGGCAGTCTGGGAGGAGATCCACGCCGCCGGCGCGGACCTGGGCATCACCCCGTACGGCACCGAGACCATGCACGTGCTCCGCGCCGAGAAGGGCTATCCGATCATCGGCCAGGACACCGACGGCACGGTCACACCGCAGGATGCCGGCATGGAGTGGGTCGTGTCGAAGGTCAAGGACTTCATCGGCAAGCGGTCCTTCCTCCGGGCCGACACGGCCCGAACCGACCGCAAGCACCTGGTGGGCGTGCTGCCCGTCGACCGCGAGACGCGACTGCCCGAGGGCACCCAGTTGGTCGCCCTCGGCACCCCGCTCGAGGACGTGCCCGTGCCGATGCTCGGCCACGTCACCTCGAGCTACCACAGCGAGGCGCTCGGCCGGAGCTTCGGGCTGGCGCTGATCGCCGACGGCCGCAACCGGATCGGCGAGGTGCTCCTCGCTCCGGTCGGTGACCGGACCGTTGAGGTCGAGGTAACCGCTTCCGTTCTTTACGACCCCGAAGGGAGCCGGCGCGATGGTTGACCCCACCCCCCAGCTCGAGGCACTGCGCCGCAGCCCGCTCGCCCATCTGACCGACGCCCTCGCCGCCGGCTCGGGCGACGCGGTGGCGCTGGCCGAGGAGCCGTTCCTCACCATGGTCTCCGTACGGGTCGGGCCCGGATCGGCCGCGGCCGGCCGGATCGGCCGGATCCTGGACCTCGAGCTGCCGCGGCGCTGCGGCGAGGTCGCGGCCATGGGCCGCCACGCCGCGCTGTGGCTGGGCCCCGACGAGTGGCTCGTCGTCTCCACCGCGACCCCCGTGGCACTCGCCGACCAGCTCGAGACGGCGCTCGGCGCCGACCGGGGCCAGGTGGTCGACGTCTCGGCGAACCGCACCACCCTCGCGCTGACGGGCGAGCGGGCCCGGGAGGTGCTGGAGAAGGCCTGCCCTGCCGACCTGCACCCGCGGGCCTTCGGCCCCGGCTCGGCCGTGACGACGACCCTGGCCAGGATCCCGGTGCTGCTGTGGCAGACCGGCCCGGCGGCGTACCGGATACTCCCGCGCTCCTCCTTCGCCGACTACGTCGCACGCTGGCTCCTCGACGCGATGCGTGAGTACGCCGGCGCACAGGCCCGCTGACAGCGGTGACGACAGCCGTCCCTGCCCGGCTTCAAGGGGGGCAGGCCCTACCACCAGGCGCACTGTCATTCCGCGCTGAGTGGCCGGCCGTCGGCAGCGTGGCCGCGCAAGGCGTTCAACACCTGGGAGACGTGGCTTTCTCCCGGAGCTGATGGCGGGTTCCCGGTGCAAGGTCGACGACAGGGTGGCGACAGCGATCGTTGCGATGATTCTCGGTGTGTCGGCGGTCGGCCGAAGAATGAGCCGGCTACAAAGCACTCCGACACGGACGTACAGATGCGCCGGTTGCCCGAACGGGTCAGCCACCTGCGGTGAAGCGGTCACGAACGCGACCTGAAGCCGCCGGCTTGTCGAGTGGCCCACTATCGGCCATCCGGACATGGCGCTCAGCAGGTACACGTGAAAGAGAGGATCACCACAATGGTGCGCGTAGAGTCACGTAATCTCCTGGCCCGGCTGGGGGCGATCCTGGCCGTGGCCGCGGTTGCGGTCTCGCTCGGCCCGGCCAAGGTCGATGCGGCGGTCGCGCAGACGGGGGAAGACCGTTACTGCGCCGTTCTCATCGGTAAGGCGACCGAGGGAAAGCCCTCGCCGGTGCTTGCTCGCGCTTGCGATGACACCTCAGCCGCCAACGCGCGGGAGAAGATGCTCCAAGAGACGTCGGAAGACAGCCCGAAGTCGACGGTGCGGCCGCTCGCCGCCGACCTGTTGATGACCTGGTATTCGGACACCGACTACCACGGGGCGTCGACGAACATCTTCGGCGACGACGGTCCGTGTGACCGCGCGGGTTACCGCCTGGACGTGAACAGCGCCACGTTCGGCATCTGGAGCCGCATCCTCAGCTCGGCCCGAGGGGCAGGTCCTTGCAACACCGCGAGGTTCGCCAACAGAGCGGGCACGTCCTCACAAGAGTTCGGGTTGCCGGTGCCCTACCTCGGGTCACTCCTGAACGACAACGTCGGGACCATCTGGGTCTACAACCGCTGAGCAGTACCCCTGGTGGCCCGGGGCTGAGATGCCCTGGGCCACCGGCTGTTCCGATCGTCAGGTGGGGAGGGTGCCGGTGGTGCGGAGCGCGTCCCCGGTGTTCAGGCCGAGACGGGCCGCCCAGGTCAGGGCCTCGTCGAGGGGGGCGTCATTGTCGACCACCCGCCGCGTGGCCTGCTCGACCATGTCCTGCTCCCGTCCTGTCGGCTTCATCGGTGATCGTGGCAGAAGGCGATGACAGAACCGAACAGACCACACCTTTGCCCCCATGGGAATCGTCAGCTACACCACGATGCGGTGTTGCATGTCGCCCGGATGTTGAACATCCGCCCTGGTCAGGCCAGTGAGGGCCGGTTTGTCACGTCCCGTCACGGGCACTTGCGAAGGGCAAGGAGGAGGTGCGTGTGACGGCTGTCGATGTCAGGGGCCGCGAGGGCGTACGGGAGACGACCGCGGACCGGGGGCTTTGATGAGGCTTCCCGCACCGCGCGGGCCCATCACCGCGACGCTCTTCGAACGCCTGGTCCAGCCGCTGGACGGACGGCCACTGCCACTGGACGTCGCCGGTGCCGAGTTGGCGGACGCCGACTTCCAGCTGGCCTTGTTCGCCTGCTACGAGTTGCACTATCAGAGCTTCGACGACGTGGATGACCGCTGGGAGTGGGAGCCGTCGCTGCTGGCCGCACGCGCGGTCCTGGAGCGGCGTTTCGAGGAGGCGCTGGCGCTGGCCGTGCCCCGGCCGTCCCTCGACGGGCCGAAGAAAGTGCGGCAGGCACTCAACGAGTTGGTCGCCACCGACGATGGTGCCTCCGTGTCCGGCTTCTTGGCACATCGAGCCGACCGCGACCAGTTCCGCGAGTTCGTCGTCCATCGGTCGATCTACCATCTCAAGGAGGCCGATCCGCACACGTGGGCGATCCCCCGGCTGCGGGGCGCACCGAAGGCCGCGTTGGTGGAGATCCAGGCGGACGAGTATGGCGGTGGCCGCTGGGAGCGGATGCACTCCGAGCTGTTCCGGGCCACCATGCGCGGACTCGGCCTGGACGACTCCTACGGCGCCTACCTCGGACGAGTGCCGGGTGTCACGCTGGCGATCTCGAACGTCATGTCGCTGTTCGGCCTGCACCGGCGGCTGCGCGGCGCTCTGATCGGACACCTTGCGGCCCTCGAGATGACCTCCTCCCTGCCCAACCGCCGCTACGCCCAAGGTTTGCGCCGACTCGGCGGTGACGTGGACGCCGTCCGCTTCTACGACGAGCACGTACAAGCCGATGCCGTGCACGAGCAGATCGCCGCGCATGATCTGTGCGGCGGCTTCGCCGCCCGTCACCCGATGCTGGCGGGAGACGTCCTTTACGGCGCCGCCTGCGCCCTGGAGCTGGAGCGCCTGTGGGCCGGGTACGTCCTCGGCCGCTGGGAACAAGGCGCCACGTCACTGGCCGAACCGTTGCTGGAACATCCGCTGGAGCGGAGTGTGCGACCAGCCGATCAGGCGATGGGAACGCGGTAGACCGTGACGTGTGCGCGGCTGTCGTCCCCGAACGGCGTCCGGTTCCAGTCGGACCACCGGAACTCGCGCTCCATCCCCGCCAGGCGGGCCATCAGATCGAGCTCGGCGGGCCAGGCATAGCGGTGGTTGGCGGGTAGCAGGCGCACTCCTTCGGACGTCAGCCGCACCTTGGTGGTCCTCATGAACTGCTCGGCAGGCGATATCCAGGCCGCCTCGGCCAGAACGACATCCTCGGTCAGAGAGAGCAGCCGCAGAGCGGCCTCACGATGGAAGGTCGCCGGGTCAGGAACCCAGGCCTCCACCACGAACCGGCCCCCAGGACGCAGATGCGCCGCGGCGTTGCGGAAGCAGTCGACCTGCGCGTCCTGCGACGGCAGCGCGAAGATCGTGTTCGTGGTGAGCGCCACCAGGCTGAAGAGGCCCTCGACCTTGGTGGTGGCGAAGTCCCCCACGGCCACAGAAATGTGCTCGCCACCCGGCTTGGAGCGCAGGATCTCCACCATGTCGCCGGAGCCGTCGATGCCGGCCACCGTCAGACCCTTCGCGGCCAGAGGCAGCGCCAAGCGCCCCGTGCCGATGCCGAACTCCAGCACAGGCCCATCGTCCGCCAGCACATGCAGCTGTTCCACAGTCGCCTCGGTGGGCAGCTCCTCGACCGTCGCGTCGTAGATGTCGGCGATGCTCCGCCCATAGGCCGACGGATCGAACCCCCCTTCTCCTTCAGCGGAACGGGACGAAGACGATGATCGGCGCACTGTGACTCCTCGTGTTGAGGGCAGGGGCACGGATCACGACATTTCTGCCGTTGTCATCTGTTACCCGGCGCGTGTGGAGTCAATCGGGGCGCATCCTGACTGCTGAGCGGTCATGAGCGTTTCCCCTGTTTCCGCAGGGTAAGAAGGGTGAGATGTCACATGCACGCGATGATGACGTGGTCACGGTGACACCGTGCGAGGACGGCCCTCTGCTGATACGAGGTCCGTTCGAGCTGGTGACTCAGGACGGTGTGCCGATTCACGCCGGCCGGGCGACTGTGGCACTGTGCCGTTGCGGCTTGTCGTCGGCGAAGCCGTTCTGCGACGGCTCGCACAAGGCGGCCGGGTTCAGGGCGACGAGCGAGCCCGACCCCGCACTCTGACGCAGCCACCGGACGGAGTGAGCCGCTCGGCGAAGCCTGCGCCCGGCATACGGTACGCCGCCGCGAAGAGCGGCCCCCAGCGCAAGCCAACTGCACGTCGCCCGCTCCAGAATCCAAACCGGGGCGAACAGCGCTGCCGTGCCGGGAAAGACCCGTCTGCCTCCCGCCCGCCGCCGCCCGATCTCCGCCACCCCAACGGCCAAGCCGACACCGGCCACCACCAAGCCGTACCGGCGGCGCAGCACGCAGGCCGTCAGCGCGGGGAGCACGGACAGGAACAGCGCCATGCGAGCCGGCTGCGCCAGATCGTCGTACGCCTGCCGAATGCGCTGGTTCCAGAAGCGGGCGGCGTCGGGCGGCAGGCGTCGCACGTAGAGGTCGAGAGGCCGGACCTCCCTGCCGCCGTGCGCCCTGACGGTGCGGATGAGCTCGAGATTCTCGAACAGCACGTCGCCGTCGTAGCCGCCCATCGCGGTGAAGAACGAGCGGCTCACGCCGAACGTACCAGGGTAATCAGCGCCGAAACTGCGGTTGAGCAGGGACCGGGCAGTGTCCCAGCGAGCGTGCCAGGGCAACTCCGAGAAGTGGTTCTGGGGCCGGACCAGATCAGCGTCGGCGAGGAGCAGCTCCATCCTGGCGAGGGCACGCTCATCGTAGCGAACGTCGTCATCGGCGATGATCACGTGCTCGCCACGCGCCATACGCAGGCCGGTGATCACACCGTTGACCTTGCCGTTGGCGAATCGGAGGTCCTTCGCGGGACGGACGTGCACCGCCAAGCCGCGCCAGGAGACGGCGTGGGACTCGAACAACGGCGCAGGAGAACCGTCGACGACGATGACCCGTACGTGGCGGGTCACGGCGCGCAAGTAGGCGGTCAACTCCTCCAGGCCGGCATCGTCCTCCCAGCGCAACGGGAGCACGTAGTCCATCATGCGACCGCGCGTTCCTGGACGAAGGATCTCGTGCCGCACGGCCTTTCCTGTTGCCCGACCAACCCGGGTCGCCGGAACACCTTGCGCCACCTGGCATTCACCGGCATCCTCGTGCCGGGCCTCGACCGCCTGAAGACTCGCTGGTCGGCGCACCGCCTGATGCACAGGCGCGGGAAACTAGCACCGTTCATCCCCCTGTCCTGCTCTCACAGCTGCGCCTTCCCGGGGAGTACCCACCCAAACGGTTGGAGGAAGGCGACCGGCCAGACGTTCCATGCCACACCTCTTGGCGATCATGTGCCTGCGTCGGAGGTTGTAGCAGCCGACGATCCACTCGACCCAACTTCCTGGGCGGCATCGGCCATCTGCAGGGCAGCGCCGACGCCCTCTCCCTCACCGAGCGCGGCCTACGGTCGGTCCACGACGACTCGGACGAGATCCTGATGATCCGCCGCAGTGACCACGGCAATTTGGGCTGTCCCCGGTGGAGCCATCGATCTGGGCAAGTCCATCCCGCAGGCCGCCATCCGCGAGACCCTCGAAGAGACCGGGATCGTCAGTGAGATCACCGGCCCGAGAGAGCGTCACGCTCGCGCCTGCCGGCCGAAGCGTGTATCGCGTCAAAGCAGCAACGATGGCTCTGACCTGCGCCTTGACGGGGTTCGTCCCTGCACAAAAGATCATCTCTTGTGCTTGTCCGCCTGCTCTGTCTGATCTCGAATTTTCGAGCGGCACAGCGGGTGGCCGAGATGGCGTTCATGACCGTCCCGATGGTGGCTCTCGCCCCGCTGGCCGTACGGCTGGCGTGGTGGGGAAGGAGCGCGGCGCGGGGGCTCGCGGAGCGGTTGTGAGGATCTCACGGTCCGATCGGTGAGCTCATAACTGGTTGCCGTCCGCCGAAACTCCCAGACTGGACCTTGATCGCAATCCCCGCGCCGAGGAGATGTCATGGTCAGGAGTCCCTAGAGCTCAGTGGCTCGGGCTCCAGGCTGAGCGGACCCAAGGCACTGCGGGTCGGTGAGGCGCATGCCCAGGTGGTCGGCCATGGCCTGGTTGAACAGGGTCCATGCCGCGTAGTGATGCCTGCTTTCGGCAGCGACCTGCTCCAGTTGCTCCGGTTTGTCTTGAACGCAACATCAACTCCGAAAGGAGGAAATCCCGTGACCACCCTCACGACCGCCCCGAAATCCCGCTGGGCCATCCTCGCCGTCATCCTCATCGCCGACGTCCTCGACCTGCTGGACGCCACGATCACCAACATCGCGGCGCCGACCATCGCCAGGGACCTGAACGGCGGTGAGGCACTCATCCAGTGGCTCGGCGCCGGTTACGCCCTCGCCCTCGGCGTTCTACTCGTGGTCGGCGGCAGGCTGGGCGACAAGTACGGCCGCCGCCGCCTGTTCCTCATCGGGCTCACCGGCTTCACCATGGCCTCGGTCGCCTGCGGCCTGGCCGTCAACCCCGAGTCGATCATCGTCGCCCGGTTGCTCCAGGGATCCTTCGGCGCCCTGTTGATCCCCCAAGGCTTCGGCATCCTCGGCTCGGTCTTCCCTCGTGAGGAGATCGGCAAGGCCTTCAGCGCCTTCGCCCCCACGCTCGGGCTGTCCGCCGTCGCAGGGCCCATCCTCGCCGGGTTCCTCATCGACGCCGACCTGTTCGGCCTCGGCTGGCGCCCCATGTTCCTGATCAACATCCTGCTCGGCGGCGGCGCCATCATCGCCGCGCTGCGACTGCTGCCCCGCGACGACGGCGACTCGACCGTCTCAGTCGACGGCGTCGGCTCGGGCCTGCTGGGCGCCGCCATGCTCGGCCTGCTGTACGGTCTGACCGACGGCTCGGCCCACGGCTGGACCGCCGTATCCTTCCTGTGCATGGCCGCCGGGCTTGTGTTCTTCGCCCTGTTCTGCCGCCGCCAAGTCACTGCGGCCAGCCCGCTGATCCAGCCGTCGCTGCTGAAGAACCGCGGTTTCACCTCGGGACTCATCCTGGGGCTTGTGTTCTTCGCCGCCGTCTCAGGGCTGCTGTACGTGCTGTCGCTGTTCATGCAGAACGTTCTGGGTTACACGCCCATGCAGGCGGCCCTGGGCCTGGCGCCGATCGCGGTGGGCATCGTCATCGCCTCCATCGCGGGCTACCAGCTCATCGCCAAGCTCGGCCGCAATCTCATCTTCATCGGCCTGCTCCTCACCCTCGCGGGGGCCGGCTGGCTGCTCACTCTCGATCCCACGACCGGCGGCTGGGTGCTCGCGCTGCCCGTGCTGGTCATCGGCCTGGGCATGGGCGCCTGCTTCGGCACCATCTACGACGTCACCATCGGCGACATCGAGCCCACCGAGGCCGGAAGCGCCAGCGGCTCCCTGGCCGCGGTCCAGCAATTGGCCAACGGCATCGGCGCCGCCGCCGTCACCACCGTCTACTTCCACACTGCCCCCGCGATGACCTCCAGTCTCCTGGTCGTCGTCGCCGTAGTCCTCGTCAGCTGCGCGCTCGTCTGGCTGCTGCCGCGCAATGCCCAGCCCCAGCATCACTAAGGAGTTTCCGAATGACCATCCTCGTCACCGGTGCCCGTGGCGCCGTCGCCCGCGCCCTTGTCCCCCTCCTGCGCGAGCAGGGCCTCCAGGTCCGCACCGGCTCCCAGAAGCCGGACGAGGCAGCGGGCGCCGTCCTGCTCAACCTGAAGGACCCGGCCACCTTCGCCGCCGCGCTGGAGGGTGTCACGTCGGTCTTCCTCTACGCTGAGTCGTCGCACATTGACGCCTTCATCGCCGAGGCGACCAACGCCGGTGTCCGGCACATCGTGCTGCTGTCCTCCAGCTCCACCTTGTCGCCGGACGCCGCCGACAGTCCCCTCGCCAAGGACCACCTGGACGCGGAGAATGCGCTGATCGCCTCGCCCATCACCGCCACGATCCTGCGCCCCGGCACCTTCGCGGGCAACGCGGTCTCGTGGTCCTGGCCCATCAAGTCCGGTGGCCCGGTGAACCTGGTCTACCCCAACTCCCATGTCGACCCGATCCACGAGGCCGACGTCGCCGAGTCCGCGTTCGCGGTCCTGACCAACCCCGAGCTGGCCGGCAAAGCGTACCTGCTGACCGGCCCGCGCTCGGTCACCTTTGCCGAGGAGCTCGACCTCATCGCCGAGGCGATCGGCAAGCCCATCGTGGTCAACACCGTCAGCCGCGACGAGTGGAAGGCCGAGATGTCCGAGTACATGCCGGGCCACTTCGCCGAAGCCCTGCTCGACTGGTGGCAGACCAACGACGATGTCCCCGCCGAGATCACCCATACCGTCGAGGAGCTCACCGGGCACCCGGCCCGCGATTTCGCGATCTGGATCCAGGACCACGCGGCCGAATTCAAGAACTGATCTTGGGATACGGCGAGCCTTCCGGTGTCATGGGAGGCTCGCCGCCGGTTTGCGCAGCGGCACCTCGGCCGAGAGCTCGAACGTCTCACCGGAGAACTCGACGCCGAGACGGCCGCCGACGTCGTGGAGCCGGTCGCCGAGATTGCCCAGCCCGGCGCCCGTGCCTTCGCCGGAGGGTCCCGTCGCCCCGTCGTTGGTGACGCGCAGCCGTACGAGATCGGGCTCTGTGTCCGCCTCGATGCTGCACAGGCTCGGTTTGCTGTGGCGCAGGACGTTGGTGACGGCCTCCCGCACGACCATCGCCAGGGCGTGGTCCAGCTCGGGTGGCAGCCCGGCGGGGGCGGCGGTCACCCGGGACACGACCCCGGCCGAGGTGAGCAGCGTCCGGGCCGAGCTCAGTTCCTCGGTGAGTGAGACCCGGGAGTCGGTCACGCTTAGCGCTTCGACCTCGCGGGCGGTGCGCCTGGCGAGGTCCGCCACCTCGCGCAGTTCTCGTTCGGCTCCCGTCCGGTCGTCGCCGAGCAGTTCCACGGCGAGCTGCGCCTTGATCAGCACGGCCGACAGGCTGGAGCCGATCACGTCGTGCATGTCCCTGGACAGCCGGAGCCGTACCCTGACCTGGGCCATGCGGGCCACCTCGGCGCGGGCATCCCGCAGCTCGACGGCGATGCGGGCGAACCGCGCGTGCCCGTAGACCCCCAGGCCGAACAGGAGTGAGGCAGCCGGGTAGTACGTGAACACCCCGAGACTGGTGTCGCTGGTCATGGCGCCCACCAGCAGCACATCGCCGGCAATGATGACCGCCAAGGACGCCCAGGACCAGGGCGATGGCACCAGGAACAGCATGGAGGCGCCGAGAAACGGCACGATCCCGATCCAGGCGACTCCCTGGATGTAAAGCGCAGCGCAGACGAGCACTCCTTGCAGCGCAAGCGTCCATTTCCAGGCCCTGGGCGGGCCGCCTGTCCCGGTGGGCAGGGAGTGGCGCAGTTGCAGCACGAGGGAGGCGGCGGCGACCGCGAACGCGATCACGATGTTGGCCACCCCCGCCCGGTGGGTGATGGCGTAGTCCACGTCATACCCGATCGTCAGGCAGAGCACGGCCGTGATGATCGCCCTGGCGAGTCGCGGCTCAGCGTCGCCCCGGTCGGCGGCCGTCACCTGGCCGACGGAAGGGGTGCTCCGATAGCGGGCGGCCGCCTCGCGCGCGTTGGCCAGGGTCCTGCCCGCGCCCACGATGATCATGGTTGCCTCGCTTCGCGCCCGGCCCAGGTGCGAGGCGACCAGCGTGGCCGCGTTCTCGCTGCGCCGCACGATCTCCGCCAGCTGCGCGGTCATCCGCTCGTGCAGGTCCTCGATCATCATCAGGCGTTCGCGGGCGACGGCCATCCGTACCAGGTCCCGCCGGGCGCGATGCAAGCGGACGATCGCGTCGGCGAGCCGGGACATGCCGAACACCAGCAGGCCGCCGGTCGTGATCATGAACACGGCGTGCACGGTGATATGCCCGTCGAGGTGCATGCGGGTGATGGCCGCCACCGTTCCCGCGACCGTCAGGCCGTAAGCGAGCCACGACCACGGGGCTCGGAGCAACAGCAGGGTGGAGCCCGCCAGGAAGTCGGGCAGCACGGCTGCCGTGTCGCTGATCAGGAAAGCGGGGGCGAAGGTGAGCAGCGCCTGGACGGACAGGGTCCAGAAGCGGTAACGGGCGGTGAACCGGGCGAACCTGGGCAGCGAGTGGATCACTTGGATCATCAGCAGGACCGGCCGGATCAGGAGGTATTCCACGGAGGAGAGGAAGTAGCTCCACGAAGGGAGCGTCCAGAACATGTCCCGCACGTAGACCAGACCCAGCACGACAAGGAGCAGCAGGAGCGCCCGGCGTTCGGCGCGGTCACCCTCGGCGTCCTGCGTCACCCGGTTACAGCCAGCCGGACTCGGTGGCTATACGGACGGCGTCGATCTGGTTGCGGGCGTTGAGCTTGGACACGATCGCGCTCAGGTAGTTGCGCACCGTACCCGTGGAGAGGAAGAGTTGCCCGGCGATCTGGCTGGCCGAGGTCCCGGCGGCGGCCAGGCGCAGCACGTCGGTCTCGCGGGGGGTCAGCGGGTTACCAGGCAGGTCGAGCGCGGCCACGGCCAACTGCGGATCGATCACCCGTTCACCTCTGGACACCTTGCGGATCGCCTCGCCGAGTGCGGCGGGAGGAGCGTCCTTGCTGATGAATCCGGTCGCACGGGCGGCGAGGGCGCGCCGGAGGTTCCCCGGGCGGCCGAAGGCGGTCACGATCAGCGTCTGACACTCGGGGAGGCGTTCGCGCAGTTCTGCGGCGGCGGTCAGGCCGTCCATGCCGGGCAGTTCGATGTCGATGAGCGCCACATCGGGGCGGTGCTCCAGCGCGGCGGGGACGATCCGGTCGCCGGAGTGGACCTCGGCGACCACCTCGATGTCGGGCTGCCGTTCCAGTAGTGCGACCAGCGCGGCCCTGATCATGTGCATGTCCTCGGCCAGAAGTACCCGGATCACGCTGCCTCCTGCCTGAGATCTCACCCGTGAATATCTCATGGCTGGAGCCGTTATGTCGTACCAGTCCAAATGGTGTTTCATTGCCTAAGACCTGTCGTTTTCACCATGGCGATCAGCAGGAATGACTCGCCCAATGTTGTGATGTCGAGGCGGCCACCGACGGCTTCGAGGCGTTCGGTGAGGTTGCCGAGTCCGGTGCCCTCTCGGCGCGGCGCTGTTACCCCGTCGTTGGTGATGCTCAGCCGTACAAGATCGGGACTGGAGACCATCTTGATCCGGCAGTGCTTGGCTTTGCTGTGGCGAAGGACGTTGGTGACGGCCTCCCTGACGACCATCGCCAGGGCGTGGTCCAGGTCAGGTGGCAGGTAGGCGGCTGTGTCGGTGTCGGTGTCGGTGTCGATGTCGGTGTCGGTCTCGATGCCCGTCGAGGTCAGGATCGCTCCGGCCGAGACCAGTTCTTCGGCTAGGGAGGTCCGAGAGTCGGCGTCGCTCAGCGTCGCAACCTCGCGGGCCGCGCGCCTGGCCAGACCTGCCACCTCGCGCAGTTCCCGCTCGGCCCCCGCCCGGTCGTCGTCGAGCAGTTCCACGGCGAGCTGCGCCTTGATCAGCACAGCCGACAGGCTGGAGCCGATCACGTCGTGCATGTCCCTGGACAGCCGCAGCCGCTCCCCGACCTGGGCCATGCGGGCCACCTCAGCGCGGGCGGCCCGCAGCTCGACGGCCGTGCGGGCGAACCGGGCGGTGCCGTACATGGCCAGGCCGAATCCGGCGATGGTCTGCGGGTAGTAGACGATGTCGATGAGGGAGGAATGGCCGAGAGCGATCTCGACCGCCACAATGCTCGCCGTAACGGCCGCGAAGAGTGCCCAGGACCAAGGGGGCGGCACCAGCAGGAGCAGGGAGGCGCAGAAGAAGGGCACCATCCCGAGCCAGCCGATATCGTCGACGAGGAACGTCGCGTACGTGAGCACGCCCTGAAGGCAGAGCGTCCACACCCAGCCCCTCGGCCGTCCGCCCCCGCTGACAGGCAGAGAGTGGCGGAGCTGGAGCGCGAAGAACGCGACGGCGCCCGCGAGCGCCGTGGCGACGGGAGCGGGGCCTGGGCGGTTGACGAGGATCCAGCTCATGTCGTACGTGATCGAGAGGGCGAGCAGGACCATGATGATCAACATGGCGAACCGCGGTTCCACGTCGCGGGAGTCGCCCGTAGGCGGCGGATCGAGGGAGGGTGACCGGCGGTAGCGGCTCGCCAGCTCGCGCGCGTCGGCCAGCGCGATCCTGGCGTCGGCGATGATCGCCGACGCTGCCGGCCTCGCGCGGCCCAGGTGGGAGGCGGCTAGCGCCGCCGCGGCCTCGCTGCGCCTGGCGAGCTCGGCGAGCCTGGCCGCCGTCCGCCCATGGAGATCGCTGATCATCGTCAGGCGCTCGCGGGCGATGGCCAGTTCCACCAGGGCACGCCGTAGGCGGTGCAGACCGACGATCACGTCGGTGAGGCGCGAGATGCCGAAGACCCACAGGCCGCCGCTCGCGGCGAAGATCACATAGAACGACAGGGGCAGCCCGCCGACGTCGGAGTGGATGCCGATCACGCCGACCCCCGCGACGGCCAGGCCGTACCCGATCCACGACCAGGGAGCCCGGAGCAGCAGGAGGCAGGAGCCTGCCAGGAAGCTCGGCAGATGGCCGGTGTAGGAGCCGAGGAAGAACGGCGGCAGGAACGTGAGAACGGCCTGGACGGGCAGGGTCTTGAAGCGGTGGCGGGCGCTGAAGGCGGCGAGACGCGGCAGTGAGTGGGTGAGTTGGAGCGCCAGCAGGACCGGTCTGACCAGAAGGAGATCCACGGCGAGGGCCGGGCTCCACGAGCCGTAGGACTCGATCTGGCCCGTCATGTCCCTCAGGTAGGCGAGGCCCAGCACGACGAGGAGCAGCAAGACCGCCTCGCGTTCGGCGCGGTCACCCTCGGCGTCACCGGTCAAGCCGCCTCCAGCAGTCACCCGTGAATATCTCACGACTGAAGTCGTTATGTGGCAACTGTCCGAGTGGTGGCTCGTCGCCTCACACTGATCGCGATCGCATTCCCAAGGAGTCGCGATGACCCCAACCATCGCACGCATCGAGGAGACAGACGTGACCGGAGTCAGGACAGCACTTGTCGTCGGGGGCGGCATCGCCGGACCCGTGGCGGCCGTGGCGCTGCGCAAGGCGGGCATCGAGGCGACGGTCTATGAGGCTCATTCGGCCGCCGCCGACGGGGTGGGCGCCGCGCTCATGGTGGCGCCCAACGGGTTGAATGCACTGGAGATCATCGGGGCCGCCCAGGTCGTGCGCGCCGTCGGCCAGCCGGTGCCCGGCATGGTCATGGGCGACGCCCGCGGCAACCGTTTCGTCGAGTCCCCGGGCCTGGACGGCCTGCCCGCCGGCCAGGCCATGGCCCGCTCGGACCTCTTCCGCGTGCTGCATGACCACGCGGTGGCCCAGGGCATTCGGATCGAACACGGCAAGCAGCTCGTGGCCGCGGAGGAGACCTCTGACGGCGTCACCGCGCACTTCGCCGACGGCACCACTGCCACCGCGGACGTCCTGATCGGCGCCGACGGCATCAGGTCCACGGTCCGCACGCTGATCGACCAGGACGCGCCAGGACCCGAATACTGCGGCGTGCTGAGCTTCGGCGGCTACGCCACCGGCAGCGCGGTGCGGCTCGAACCCGGCGTCATGTACTTCACCTTCGGCACCGCCTTCCTCGGTTGCTGGGGCGCGCCCGACGGCCGCATCGTGTGGTTCGGCAGCCTGCCGAGCCGGGAGCCGATGACGACGGACGAGGCCCGCCAGGTGCCGGCCGCCGACTGGCTGAAGCGACTGCGCGACCTCTACGCC
Source organism: Nonomuraea sp. NEAU-A123 (assembly GCF_018603905.1). Lineage (GTDB taxonomy): Bacteria > Actinomycetota > Actinomycetes > Streptosporangiales > Streptosporangiaceae > Nonomuraea. The sequence continues at coordinate 452,238 of NZ_JAHFZZ010000006.1, read as the reverse complement.
GCCGACGCGCCGGCGGAGGCCCTTCTCCAGCACAGCGACCCCGAGACGATGTTCATCACCGGGCCGATGGAGATGATGCCGCCGGTACCGCACTGGTACCGCGGCCGCATGGTGCTGGTCGGCGACTCGGCCCACGCGCCCTCGTCCAGCTCGGGCCAGGGCGCGTCGCTGGCCATCGAGAGTGCGATCGAGCTGGCCCGCTGCCTGCGCGACCTGCCCGACGCGCCGAGCGCCTTCGCCGCCTACGAGAACCTGCGCCGTCCCAGGGTGGAGGCCATCGCCGCCGCCGCGGCCAGGACCAACAAGCAGAAGGCGGGCGAGCAGGAGGCCGCCCCGCCGCCCGCGGCCTTCCCCACGGCGGAGCAGATGTTCGGCGCAGTGCAGCGCCACCTCATCGACTGGGACCAGACCGTCACCCCCTGACAAGCGGCGCGACATCGCCGGGGGAAGGCGACACGATGATGCTCTTCACAGGTGTGATGGGGAAGTCACCAGAGGAACAGCTACCGCCGAAATCTCGGCATGCTCAGGGATCGGCGCTTCGTGCTACTGATCACCGCCAGGACGTTCTGGGAAGCGCGTTCGCGCCTGTGGCACTCGCCTTCGGCGTCCTCAGAGGGCGTGTGGTCTCGTCCGTTGTGCGCTTGGTCAGGTTATTGATCGAAGCGCTGTGGATCATGGCTTGGAAACCGGTCGACAGGGTCTCATAACCGCGAGTTAAACGGCGCGATATAATATGGGCCAGCCTGGGCTTCGTTCGACGGCCAATCGGCGTTTGACGACTTGGAATCCGCGAGTCTCGGCTTTTCTGGAGACGACTTCGACGTCGATGCCCAATGTGGCGCTGTGCTCGATTACGACGTTCTTGAAGCCGGTGTCGACCCAGGTTTTGGATATCGCTGGGTAGGCGTTTTTGGTTTGGTCGAGTAGCCCTTTGCCGATAGCGTTGTCGCACAGGCCCCGCGGCGGCGACGGCCACCGCAAGGATGATGCCGAGCGTGTCGGTGACAATGCCTCGTTCGCAGCCGACGATCTTCTTGGCTGGGTCGGTGCCTTGGCTGGTGAGGGGCACTCTCTGGGTGTCCATCGCGCACGCAGCCGGTTCGGCCTTGCGGGCTTCCTTGACGCGGGCCAGGCCGGTCAGCTCGTCATTGAGCTGTGCGAAGATCCCCTCATGGCGCCAGGCCGCATAGTAGGCATAAACGGTGTTGTACGACGGGAAATCGTGCGGGAGGCATTTCCAGACGATTCCCGTGCGGTTGCCATACAGGATCGCGTTGAAACGTCTCGTAGCTCGACCGAGGCCGGCCGGCCGGTGGGTCTGCGGTCGAGTCGGGCCTGCCGCCAGGCGGTCAAGGTGGGCTCGATTAAGGCCCAGCGGGCATCAGATATGTCACTCGGATACGGCTTCCGCTCATTCACGGCAGAATTTAGACCCTGCGGGTGCCGAATATTCATCCGTGCAAGTCATGGAGGTGATGTGCTCTCATATACTCCCTCCGCGTGCCAGCACGGCATGATGGCGGATCGTGTTGCGGCGCTTGGTCAACCTGACGATGACGACCACCTTCTCGTTCCTAGGACTGCTCCCCAGGGCTCATCGCGACAAGGAGATCGAAATCCTGGTGTTGCGGCACCAGCTGATGGTGCTGCAACGGCAGGCTGCCGCACCCGCGTTCACACGTGCTGATCGGCTCCTCCTCGCCGGGCTGCTTCACCACCTGCCGATGGAGAGACTCCAGCACCTTGTGTTGCTGGTCCGCCCGGACACCATTCTGCGCTGGCACCGCGATCTACTACGGCGCCCTAACGCCGCAGCCAGCACGCCTCGCGGACGTGGACGTGGACGTCCACGTACCGGCCGATCCATCCGCTTGCTGGTGTTACGACTGGCACGGGAGAACGCTTCATGGGGCTACCGGCGCATTCACGGTGAACTGGCCACGCTCGGCGTCAAGATCGCCACCTCCACGGTGTGGGAGATCCTCAAAGCACACGGCATCGACCCGTCTCCCGAGCGGACCGCCACAACCTGGGCCACGTTCCTGCGCAGCCAGGCAGGCGCCCTGCTGGCGTGCGACCTCTTCGAGGTCCTAACCTCACCGGCGCGCGCCTGTACGTTCTGGCAGTCATTGAACACGCCACCAGCCGTATTCGCGTCCTCGGCGTCACTGCCCACCCCACCGGCCAGTGGGTCACCCAACTCGGCCGCAACCTCGCCATGGACCTGCAGGATGTGGATAGCACGGTCAGGTTCCTCATCCGCGACCGAGACGCCAAATTCTCCGCGGCCTTCCCGATCCCAACACCGGCCCCACTGGAACCGCACCGCTCGACATCCACCGACATGATCGACTCGGTGGTGTGCTGAGGATTACCGGCATGCCGCCTGACCTGGCTGGATGATTATTCGGCACCCGCAACGCACGGAGCACACAAACGCCAGAGAAAAATTCTGGAACACATCCGATCCCGCATTGCCGCAGGTCAGGACGTGATCGAAGCGCGCCCTGCAGGATTCGAACCTGCGACCGTCGGATTAGAAGCCCAACCCGGCGACGCTGCATCACGTAATCACATGGTGACCCGTTAAGGATCTTGACCGAACGCTGGATCTCTGGCTTGATCATGACGTTCCCTTCTGCCCTTGTTCCTGCTTGGAGCGGAGTACACGTGCGCTTATCACCCTCGAAACGGCCGAACGTCAGCCGGCCGGCCCGCCGATTAATCACCCTCATGGGTTCCATGACCTTGACGGCCGGGCTCGTCGTCGCCGCGACGCCCACGGCCTCGGCCGCCGACTCGGTGACCGACCTCGGCGTTCGCCTCAGCATCGCCGACCACAGCGAGGTCTCCGCGGGAGGAGACAAGGTCTTCGTGTCCGCCGGCGACCGCGTCCTGGTCACTGACACCGAAGGCGTGCTGCTCGGCGCGGTCACCGGTCTCCCAGGTGTGGAAGAGCTCGTGGCGACACCGGACGGCGCCCACGCCTACGCGGCGCTGTCCGACTCACACGAGGTCGTGGAGATCGACGCCGCCGCCCTGACGGTCACCCGGCGGATCGACTTCACGGCGTACTCGTGCCTGACCGACCTGGCGCTGTCCGGACAGACGCTGTGGACGGCCCATGGGTGCGACCTGTACACCGGTGGTGTCGTCACACGTCTCGACGTGTCGGCCCCGGCCCCGCAACCGGTAACGGTTCTGACCGGACAAGGCAGCGCGCCCAGGATCGCCGTCGCGGGAAACACCCTGCTGCTCAGCCCTCCCGACACCGCTTCCGCCGATGTCGTGGTGTACGACGTGAGCGCCGGTTCCGCCACGTTGCGCGGTGAGATCGACGGGGGTGACCTGGCCACGACCTCCCGGCCTGGTTTCACCATCACCCCGGACGGCTCCACAGCCGTCCTGGCATTCTCGGGCGGGTTCGAGTCCTGGGACCTTGCGAGCCTGACGAAGCTCCGCGACTACGGCCAGAACCCGGCGGTCCGGGGCCAGGCGATCGATTTTGCCGTCAGCCCGGATGGCGATCACCTCGCCGGCGGCTGGTGGCAGGGCGATCGTGGCGTCGAACTGTACGACCTGGCCACGGGAGCCACCACGTACACGCAGAAGATCCCCAGCGGATGGCCGACCCCCAGAATCCTCACCATGACCATCGCTGGCAACGACGTCTTCAGCGTCCTGTACACCTCCGGCACCACTAACCTGCGCCTGTGGCGGCTGGAGGACGCCACCCTCCTGCCCTCGTCCGTGACCCTGTCGGCCCCGACGGAAGGGGCGACAGCGCTGGAACCCGTCAAACTGACTGGCCGGCTCACCCTGCCCGAGGGCATGACCCCGGGCCTGCGGTCACTGCAGGTGACCCGCCGCCTCCCGGAGGGGACCAGCACGCAACTCCGCCACGCCAAGACGAAGCTGGACGGCACCTTCTCCATCACCGACACCCCACCGACGGCCGGAACGGTCAGCTACGACGCGAGCTGGCCCGGCTCCACCACCGTCCGCGGCAGCACAGCGTCAGCGTCCGTCGACGTCGCCCGCCAGTCAGCGTCGCTCACCCTGCACGGCAACACAGACCTGGTCCTCGGGAACCGGCTCTACTTCTGGGGAACCTTGAAGTTCGGCGACCAGGCGCCCACCACCAGCCCGTCGCTGACGGTGATCCGCGCGAACCCCGACGGCACCAGCACGGAACTCGGCACGACGCAGGTCGCCGCGAGCGGGGGCTTCAAGATCGGTGATACTCCCGATCAAGAGGGCGAATACCTCTACAGCGTGGTGTTCCTCGGCGACGACACCGCCGAAGGCACGATTGAGGCCCATTCCGTCACTGTGCGAGCCGGACGCGTCTAGCCGGGTCGAACGAGCACCACATCGTCCCCCGTGGATATGCGCGGACGCTGATCCTGGCAGGTCGTGTGAGGTCAGCCCTGCCAGGCCTCCTCAGCACAAAGCATCTGGGCAACCTCGTCGGGTTCGGCGTCACGGACGGCACAACACCCGTCACCCGTGGCGAGCATCGTCACAATGCGCGAGGCGGGAATTCGGCCGCCGTCGGAGTCACGGAGGGGCAACATCCCAGCTGGTCACCGTGATTCGCCGACCGACGACCTGCGCGAAGGGCTCCGATTCGTCGCCTACGACAACGGTTACCACCGCCGTCCTGGCGGCGCTCGCCCGCCTGACCGACCTGAAACAGAAGCGCGCCCCACCCGCCCCACTGGCCGAGGGGCAAGGCCAACGCCAACGGCAGCCCGCTCCCCGAGCCGATGCGGCAGGTCGTGGCCGTCCTCAACGCAACGTTCGGCACTTACATGGACCTGCAGTTGCGGATGCGCGCCGAAACGCGGCTGCTGTTGGTCCGTGAGCGTGCGTTCATCACGATGATCGTCGGCGCGCCATGCTAAGGGGTACCTAGTACTCCAGCCGCACTTATCGATCTTTGAGTTGTTGCCGCTGGTAGTGGCTTTGTCGGGCGCGGGTTTGGTGGCGGCGTCGCCAGTGTGACCAGTGCAGGATGTGGTTCTCGTCGATGGGTGGCCGGGTCAGCAGGGCGAAGAGGCGGCGAATCTCGTTGGCGGAGATCACGATGAGCTGGCCGGCGCCAGTTCTGACCGACGGGGCGAGTTCGGGGCTGGGGGCGGCACGGGTGACGGCGAGGAAGGCCAGGGCGAGCATGGCCAGGGTGATGTAGCGGTACCAGGCGGGATAGAGCCGGACCTGGTAGTGGTCGAAAGCGGCTTCGTTCTTGCCGGTCTGGAAGCATTCTTCGATCGTCCAGCGAACTCCGGCCACCTCGACCAGGCGCTGTAACGGCACGGGCCGGGGCATGTGGCAGACGTAGAAAGCAAGGTCGGATGGGTTGCTGAGGGAGCGGCGGATCAGCAGGCGGTGCACGGAGCTGTCGGTGGCGATCAAGGCCCAGTCGTAGCGCCGTTCGCCCTTTGCTCCTGGGCCGCAGGACAGGCGCTGCCATCCGGTTCTGGGGACCTTACCGGTCATGGCGTCGGCGCGGGCCTTGCCGGCACCGGTGGTGATCTGGTGGGTGCGAGAGACCGCGAGCACGTAGCCGAGCTGCTCGGTTTCCAGGAAGCGACGTAGCGGTCCGTGTCGCCGTAGGCCTCGTCGGCGGTCACCCAGCCGAACGGCACGCCCGCGGCGATCGCCCGTTCGATCATGGCCTGCAGGAGCTGGGGTTTGGTGGCCAAGCCGGCCTGCCCGGGGATCTGTGCGGCGGTGCAGCGCTCGGGCCGGGCAATCCAGGAGTCCCTGGGCAGGTAGAACTCCCTGTCCAGGACGGCCTGGCCACGGCCAGAGGCGTATGCGAGGAACACCCCGATCTGGCAGTTGGCGATCTTCCCGAGGGTGCCGGTGTACTGCCGTTGCACTCCGGCCGAGCAGGTCCCCTGCTTGGCGAAGCCGGTGTCATCGCCGACCAGTACCCCGTCGGCCTCGCCCAGGTGCTCCATCAGATAGCCGCGAATGTCGTCGCGCACGCCGTCGACGTCCCATTTGGCGGCGTTGAACAGGCGCTGCATGCCATCTGGGGTGGTCTCGCCAGCATACTCGGCCAGCGACCAGCCGTTCTTGCGCTCCAGCCCGGACAACATCGCCTCGATGCAGGCACGGGCCCGCCGCCGGACTTCGGAACGTTTAAATCGCCCTGCCACCAACGCAAACGCGGTATCCAAGCCCGCCCGCAGACGAGCGGCGCTGAGATGTTCTACTCTGGCCAACGCGGCCACCGCACGATCTTCAGATCCATCACACCTTAATGATCACAGCGGTGGCCGTCTCTTCTTCAACCGGGCACAACCCAAGTAATCCCAGGCGGTCCGGGGGTAGTCCCGGGACGTCCTACCGCACCTGGAGTACTAGCCCGTCCCGATCGGTTCAACCAGGACCAGCTGGTTATCGTGGTCCACGCAGGATGGCTATGTACTGGAGTTGCCCCGGTTTGGTGGACACGTCAGGGCTTGCGGCTACGCGGCAGCATAGTCGCCTTCTTGGGTGTTCTTGAGCGCCTGTCGGCGTTCGTATTCGGCGGGGCTGAGTTGGCCGTTGGCGGAGTGACGGCGGCGTGGGTTGTAGAACCCCTCGATGTAGCCAAACACCGCCCGTTCAGCCTCTGACCTGGTCCGGAGCGTGCGCCGGTCGATCAGTTCGCACTCCAGGGACGCGAAGAAGCTCTCGGTGATGGCGTTGTCGAAGCATGTCCCGGTTCTGCCCGTGGAGGGGCGGATGCCGGCTTGTTCGCAGCGCCGGCCGAAGGCGATGGAGGTGTACTGGCTGCCCTTGTCACTGTGATGAATCACTCCGGTGCTGGGGCGGCGCTGATGGATGGCCATCGCCAATGCGTCGGTCACCAGCTCGGTGCGCATGTGGTCGGCCATCGCCCAGCCGACGATGCGGCGGGAGAAGACGTCCAAGACGACCGCGAGGTAGACGAAGCCCTGCCAGGTCGGCACGTAGGTGATGTCGGCGGTCCAGATCCGATTCGGCTCGACCGCGCTGAACTTCCGCTTGACCAGGTCGGACGCGGCCACAGCCTGCCTGTCTGCGATCGTCGTCCGGTTGCCCTTACGCCTGCTCACCCCGGCCAGCCCGGCTCGGCGCATGAGCCGGGCCACACGTTTGCGGCCGACGCGAATGCCGTCGATCTCCCGCAGGTCGGCGTGGATCCGCGGCGCCCCGTAGATCTCCTCGGAGGCCCGATGATGGTCGCGGATCTTGCCGGTCAGCTCGGCGTCGCGACGGGCTCGAGCCGACGGGCCGCGCTCCTGGCGGGCCGCCCAGGCGTAGTAGCCCTGGCGCGACACACCCAGCACCCGGGCCAGCAGGGAGACATCGTGGTGGTCCTTCTCCGCATGAATCAGCCGGAACTTCATCTCGGCAGATCCGTCTCCCGCGCGAAGAAAGCCGCGGCCTTGCGCAAGATCTCCTTCTCCTCGCGGAGAATCTTGTTCTCACGCCGCAACCGGGTCAGCTCCTCCTTCTCGGCACTGGTCAGGCCGTCCTGGCGGCGGCCGTCATCCAGATCGGCCTGGTGCACCCAGGTACGGATCGACTGCGCGGAGGGTTGGAACTCCTTGGCCAGCTCCTCCGGCGTCCGTCCCGCGCGCACCAGCTCCACCATCTGCCGGCGAAACTCCGGCGGATAGTTGTTCGGCACAGTGAACTCCTTCTTCTGGGAACCAGGGTTCCTCAGAGATCAGGTGTCCACCAAACCGGGTCAACTCCAGTACGGCCCTGGATTGCAACTAGGACTGCAACTAGAACGAGGTGCCAGGACCCAGTGATTCGAGGCTGATAAACGAAGCTTGAACCGTCGATCACCTGACACGGTGCACCATCGGATACCCACAGGCATCGTGACTCAGAACGGTACTAATGACGCCCTGCTTAAAAAAGGCCTGATCGCAGCAGGGATGCACACACTCACCTCAGCCATCCACTTGTCTCCATGGAATCGCCTCGCGCAAGTCACCTTCCGGATTTGACCACATCCGGCGTAGATAGCAGGCATGCTAGGCGCCATGGAGTGGTGGAAATTAAGTCTCAACTTTGTAACGAGCATCGCGTGGCCGTTGGTAGTGGCGCTAGCGGTGGTTCTCCTACGCAGATCCCTCTCGAAGCTTCTAGAGGAGGGTGTCGAACTGGATATCCTCGGCGCCAAGATGAAGAGCCTCGGACGAGCAGAGAAAGATGCAGGAGAGGCGCTGGCTGATGCCGAGCAGGCGGTGTCGATGTCACAGGAGAACCAACCTCTGGATCTCAAAAATCCGGAGGATCGACCAGTCGCGACCGACGGGGGTGATCAACTGCATGATCGTGTCGCGATGCTGGAAAGCAAGCTACTTGAAGTGGGCCGACAAGAAGAGAAGCGTCGCGGTGCGCTTGAACGAGTGTTGGAAGAGGGGGCGCGCCTAGGTTGGGAATGGGCGCGTTCAGGGGAGGATGAGCCTCCAACCTTGCAGGTAGACTGGTCGCCGGATGGATCCCCTCGGGTCTCCACCTTCCGCGAACCAAGGCAGCCCTCACGGTTCCGCCAGACTTCCAGCAGCTTCAATGGAGCTGCATACGTCAAACGCTTATCACGCGCTCTTCAGTCGATAATCGATGATAGCGGCACGCGAATAGAAGAGAATGCGCTACTGGCGGATCTTGGCAAAGAGGCGGACGTCGCTATTAATTTGCCTAACGGAAAACGGGTAATCCTCGAAGCGAAGTACTATCGAAACAGCCTCGGGCCTGAAGCGGTGGCTCAGCTTGGAAGGTTGATCTTCTCTCCGGAGGTCGCTGGCGCGATAATTGTCTCCACGACCGCACTTACCCCATCGGCGCTCCGGGCCTTGCGGCTGATGGAGGAGGAGGCGAACATGCCGATAGTGCATGTCCAGTGGAAAGGCCCAGAGGACAACGACAAATTGAGCGTGTCCGTATTCCATGTAATGCGCCTAATTGGCAACGGCGACGGCAGCTGAATGTCTGCATTTGAAAGGATCAATCGACCTGTCAGTGTGGTCAAGAGCTCTTGCGCTTGACTGGTCTGAGGCATCTTCTCTGGTGGAGCCGAGGTCCTGATATGCAACTGCAGGTGTCCAGAGACGGTAGCCAGGAGTCGATGGCGCTCGCCTGCGATGCGGCACCGATACACTCCCCGCCGTATTGGCCGGGCTATCTCGACGAGCAGGCTCCCCTGATCGAGTCCAAGGGCTGGTTCGCAGATGTCCCGATCGAGTGGCACGGGCAGTGCTACCGACCAGTGTGTTCTACGATCCAGTCCGGCTCGGGCAGGAAGTCGCCGACGGACTGCCACATGGCGCTCGATTCTTCAGAGAGCCCAACCTCGTCGTCGTTGACCGAGTCACACACGACTGCATGGAAGCTGCCGCCACAGCGATCATCGACGATGACTTCAACTTGCTCCCGGAACGGGGGCAGTCCGGAGCCACGGGTTAAAAGTGGAAGATCCTTTTAGGGTGCGCCAAGCTCTCGGCGTGGAGATTGCGGCCCGATCCTGGCCACTCCGTCATCCGTAATCTGCGGATGTTCCGGATCTTGTCCTCGTTCGATAGACCTGGGAGATCGTCTGTCCGGCCGTCACCCACATGCCCGATGGGCCAGGGCTGAGGAACGAAGCCCTGACCCATCGATCGCCCCCAGCCGCAAACAACGTCAGCCACAGCCAGGCGATCGTGAGGGCTGTGCCAAATCGCGATGGCTCGGTTGCCTATGCAAAGACTATCCTGATCAGGTATCGGCTCTATTGTTACGTTCATATGCATTCGCCCCAGTTTGCGGTGTTCGAGCCGCGCTGTATTGCGGCTGTAGGGGGCAGAGCGCAAACGGTATGAAGTTGCCGCGTGCGGCAGGTTAGACTTTCGCACGAACGTTCGGCGCCACTGAGAGCGCCGATCTGTCTGTAGGCGGCTTGGGAGAATCTCGGGTCGCCGATTCGATACGGATGCACTTCCAAGCGCAAGTGATCAAGCGAGATGGAGTGGAACGGTGATCGAACCGCCGCAGCTACACGAGGTTCCAGCGGTCCGGAACCTGAGAGTTCCTGCAAGCAGCGCACGTCACACGTTTCTGCTGAACAGTATGGACATGATCTCCTACTACTCCTTGCACCAGATACTCGCTAAGTCAAACCTTCCAGGCGTCAAAAACCATATCTACATACTGAATAAATCCGTTTACGTTCTCGTCGCATCTCTCTGGGAGGCGTACTGCGAGGATGTAGTCGCGGAGTCCGTAGCTCATTTGGTGAAGCACGCACCTCAGTGGGATGCGCTGCCTCGTGCTCTCACCAAAGTGGTCGCCAAGGAGCTCCGGAGTGGGGATACCGAGCTAGCTCCATGGACCCTTGCTGGCGACGGCTGGCGTACCTACATTGAGGACCGTCTCGAGATGCTGGCGAGACGCCGCGAGTTTTATTTCGCGAGCCCGAAAAGCGCCAATGTGGAAAAGCTTTTCAAGGAGGCCCTCGGAATTGAGGACATTACGAGAAAGTGGCGCACTGGTCCAAGGTTTTCGACGATCTGCGAGGCGCTTGACACTCATATAGATAGGCGCAACGTCCTGGTTCATCGGATCAAACCAGGGCCCACGCTCAACAAGCGGGACGTGAAGGACTTTTTCAAGATCGTGCGCTGGCTCGTTCGTAGGACCGATCGCATCGTAGATGAGATTCTCACGTCGTCCACCGGGGAATCACGTTGGAGCGTTCTCGTGCCAGACAATCCTACGGAGCTATTCGAGGACATTGACGGCAAACATTTGCTGAAGGCGGATGCTAGTGACTAGGTCCAGGCACGCGTTCAAACTACGCGGCCCGAGTGGCGGGCGCGCGCGAGAACGGCCCTCAGGCCGCACGCGCAGCGTGCGGCCCGCAAGCTCGGGCCGCGCGGCGGCGCGCCGCGGCGCCGCCTTGATCCTCACAAGAACGATTCAGCACGTATCGCATACGCCTGCCATTGAGCAGAGAACTGGTTTGGGTAGACGTTGGCCAGGGCCGATCGAGCTCCCGTTCATCAGTTCAAAGCCCCCACAGACTGCTTTGTGAGTACGAGGACCGAACGGCACACCGGAGCGACACTGATGCACCCCAAGGCGGGAGGTGAGGACATCGTCGGTCATGAGAGACGGCCCAGCGACGCGTCGCCGAGGTTCTCAAGGACGGCCCTGGCCGAAATCGTGCATGGGGTAGTGGGCAAACATTGGGCGTGTACGCCCGCAAACGATCAGTGAGAACCGTAGACAGCCGGACAAGCGAAGAGAGCCTCTGACCCGCGTTACCGCAGGTCAGAGGCTCTCTTCTGCTGCTTGGGGTGAGCGCGCCCTGCAGGATTCGAACCTGCGACCGTCGGATTAGAAGTCCGATGCTCTATCCAGCTGAGCTAAGGGCGCTCGAATTCGGCGTCTGGCCAGCACGTCCGCCGACCAGGTGAGACGGTAGCATAATCATACACCGATCGAACAGTATCGGATTTGGAGAGGCCCATGGCGCGATCCCGAAGACAGCTGCCCCCGTCGCCTCCCCTGCTCGACATGGTCCCCTCCTGGGAATTGTCCCTTCAGGCGGCTGACAAGTCACCCGGAACGATCCGCAGTTACCTCGACAGCGTACGCGTCCTGGCCCGGTTTCTCTCCGAGCGCGGGCTGCCCGTGGAGGTGGAGGCGGTCGACGCCGCGAACGTGCGTGCGTTTCTCGATGCCAGTACGGCCACGACCAGTCCGGGGAACGCGCACAAGCATTTTCGGAACCTGCGGGTGTTCTTCAACTGGCTGATCGCGGAGGAGGAGCGGACCGCGGGGACGCCCATGGCCGGGATCGATCCGCCCAAGGTGGCCACTCGTACGGCCGAGTTGCTGGCTGATCGGGAGCTTGAGGCGTTGCTGGAGGTGTGTTCCGGGGGGTCTTGGGTGGATCGTCGGGATACCGCGATCGTGCGGGTGCTCATGGACAACGGGATGCGGCTGTCGTGGCTGGCTGGGCTTCGGCACAGTCCCAACGTCAACAACAAGGACGCCGGGGATGTGTGGTTGGATCGGCGGCTGCTGCGGATCGTCCGTAAGGGGGAAGACGCGCATCTGGTGCCGATCGGGCCGAAGACCGCCGCGGCGATCGATCGGTATCTGCGGGCCCGCGCACGGCATCCGCACGCGGCCTCGCCCTGGCTCTGGCTTCCGGTACGCGGCATCACGGCCGAAGGTGGGGAGCGGCGGCTGACCGCCACGGGGATCCAGCAGATGCTGGAACGGCGGGGACGGCAGGCGGGGATCCCGGGGCGGCTGCATCCGCACCGGTTCCGGCAGACGATGGCCGACGACTACCTGGAAAAGGGCGGCGATCCGCTCGACCTGATGCGGATCACCGGGTGGAAGAGCGTGGAGATAGTGCGCCGCTACCTTGAAGCAGGGGCAGACGTACGGGCGCGAACCGACGAGCGGGCCGACGTACGGGCGCGGGCTGAGCATGCCCGTATCGCCCTCGGCGACCGCCTCTAGCCAGACCAGAACCGCCGCGAGCCAAGCGTCAGTCCATCAGCGCGATCACCACCCACATGAACGCCGCCCCCGCCACCGTGGCCAGCAGCGTCGGACCAGCGGCACGGCTCGTGGTGTGGGCCTCAGGCAGGATGTCGGACGTCGCCAGATACAACAGGAACCCGGCGAACATCCCCAGGTACGCCCCCAGTATCCCGGCCGGGATCGCGATCACTGACGTCAAAGTCGCCCCCGTCACCGGTGCGAGCGCGTCCAGACCCAACAGCAGCACGGCCCGGCGGCGCGCGTTCCCGTACAGGGAAGTGATCGTGTACGTGTTGAACCCGTCCGTGAAGTCGTGCGCGATGACGCCGATCGCGACGGCGACGGCGAGCGTGGTGTCGGTCTGGAATGCGGCGCCGATCGCGGCGCCGTCGAGGAAGCTGTGGACGACGAGCCCGGTGCCGGCGACGAGGCCGACGCCCGCGTGCGAGTGGCGGTGTGAGGCGTAGTCGCCTTCGTGGGCGTCGTGCATGCCCATCGAGCGTTCGACGGCGTGGATGCCGAGGAACGCCAGCGCGAACATGAGCATCGGCACCGGCACCCCGCCGAGCTCGGCCGGTTCGCGCGAGAGCGCCTCAGGCAGCAGGTCGAACGCCACCACGCCGAGCATGACGCCGGCGGCGGCGCCGAGGACGAGGTGACGGCGTTCCTTGACCCGATGCGCGACCAGCCCGCCGAGCAGCGTCATCAAGAATGCCGCGAACGACAGCAGGATCGGCATGACGCTCCAGGCTAGGGGGCACGTGTGCGCCGTAGAGTCGCGACACGCTAAAACGCCAGGCGGGAGGGGTATAAAAGGGTCTAAGCTCTCTTGGCATGGTCGCGACGCTCCTGCACGAGATCCCCTTGCAGGGCGGGGATGTGACAGACGGGGTGGTCCGGGTCGGTGACACCGTGCGCAGGCCGGTGAGCCCGTCGACGCCCGCCGTGCACGCCCTGCTCCGCCACCTGGAAGCCGCCGGGTTCGAGGGCGCGCCGCGCGTGGTGGGCATGGACGGGCTCGGGCGGGAGATCCTCACCTATGTTCCGGGTACGACCGGGCTCGGCCTGGTGACGGTCACCGATGAGGCTCTGGTACGCCTGGCCGAGCTGCTGCGCGACTTCCACGACGCGACGCAGGGCTTCCCGCTGACCCGCGGCGGCTGGGAGGGCGGTTCGAACGACGACGCCGCCCCGGAGGTCATAGGTCACTGCGATTTGACCCTCGAAAACGTGATATTTCGTGACGGAAGGCCCCGGGCGTTGATTGACTTCGATCTGGCCCGGCCGACGACCCGGCTGTTCGACGTCGTCACGACGCTCAGGCACTGGGCGCCCATCGCCGACCCCGTCGACCTGGCTCCGCTCCAGCGTGGGCTGGACGTGGGGGCGCGGCTCCGCCTGTTCTGCGACGCGTACGGGGTGCCGCCCCGTGATCGCCGGCGGCTGCTGGAGCTGGCCAGACTCCGGTTCCAGCGCTCGTACACGGTCATGCGTGGCCGGGCGGCGGCGGGCGGGAGCTGGGCCAGGATGTGGGCGGGCGGCGCGGGCGAGCGCATCCGCCGGGCGGCCGTCTGGCTGGACAAGCACGAAGATAAGCTCCATGCGCATTTGGTCAGCTAAGTCCCACCCAACCAGGCCGCTGGGCATCGCGTTGGGGGTCATGCTCGACACCGTCGCTGGCGATCCGCGTACGGCCCATCCCGTCGCGCTGTTCGGCCGCGCCGCCACCAGGCTGGAGCGGTCCCTGTACGGCGACGCCAGGCCGAACGGCGTCGCCCACGTCGTCCTCTGCGCGGGCACGGCCGCCGGCCTCGGCGTGCTGGCCGAGCGCGTGGCGAACCCGGTCGTCCGTACGGCGTTGACGGCCGTCGCCACCTGGGCGGTGCTCGGCGGCACCACGCTGGCCCGCGAGGGCGCCTACCTGGCCGAGGCGCTGGAGGACGACGACCTGACCAGGGCACGCGCCCGGCTGCCCCACCTGTGCGGCCGCGACCCCGCCCGGCTGGAGGCGCCCGAGATCGCCAGGGCCACCGTCGAGTCGCTGGCCGAGAACGCCTCCGACGCCGTCGTGGCCCCTCTCTTCTGGGGGGCCGTGGCGGGCGTCCCCGGGCTGCTGGCCTACCGGGCGATCAACACGCTCGACGCGATGATCGGCCACCACTCGCCGCGCTATGAGCGTTTCGGGTGGGCGGCGGCCAGGCTCGACGACGTGGCCAACTACCTGCCGGCCCGGCTGACGGGTCTGATCACCGTGCTCGTCGCCCCGGACCGGGCGCGGGCGCTGGCCGTACTGCGAAGAGACGGACACCGCCATCCCAGCCCGAACGCCGGCCGGTGCGAGGCCGCGTTCGCCGGGGCGCTCGACCTCACGCTGGGCGGCACGAACGTCTACGGCGGCCGGACCGAGCACCGCCCGACCATGGGCGACGGCCCCAAGCCCGAGGCCGGGGACATCCGGCGCGCGGTACGCCTCACCCGCACGGTGAGCCTGACCGCCGCCGGCATCGCGGTGCTGGCCGCCTGGGGCCTGCGCCGCCGGGGTTGAGGTCCTACGTCAGGTTCTGCAGGTTCGTCACGAACCAGAACGCGATCACCACGATCACGCCCAGCCCGAGCATCACCCTGACCGAGCTGCCCGTGGACTGCCGCCTGATCGGTACGGCCCGCATGGAGTGCCGCCAGGCCTGCCGGGCCGAGACCATCGACTGGAAACGGCGTCCCGCGACGAACAGGGCGAGCGCGACGATGATGAATAAGACGACAATGCGGCTGTCGGACGTGTCCATAGAGCCGCTCCTCCGTAAGTCAAGGAGTTGTGCCCCCGCACAAGCTGAAAATCCCAGAATACTCAGCTGCGCCACTTTGTGAAGTTGTTAATTCCGGGGGGCAGGAGCAGGAGGAAGGCGGGCAGCCCGGCCAGAGCGGCCATGAGGACGGCGGTCAGCGTCAGGTTCCCGCCGGCCAGGAGCGGGGCGACGGCCGCGGCGCCGAGGGGCGGCGTGGCCTGCATGAGCGTACGGAGCACGCTGAACGCGCGGCCGCGCAGGGCGGGCGGGATGAGCTCCATGCGCAGCGACTGGGCCCAGACGGTCATCACCACCCCCGCCGCCCCGATCAGCAGGAAGCCCGCCGCCAGCACCCACCGGTCGGGTACGGCCAGCACCGCCAGGAATCCCGACGCCGCGAGGAGCTGCGCCAGCCCGATGGCCCGCAGCCGGCCGGTGTTCGGCTTCCACGACCCGGCCAGGAAGCCGCCCGCCAGCTCGCCCACCGACAGGGCGCTCAGCAGCAGCGCCAGCGTGGCCGGCCCGCCGGGCAGCCGGTCCTTGGCCAGCCACGGCCCGGCGACCAGCACCAGGGCGCCCTCGGCGATGTTGAACGCCATGAACGCCAGCGTCGTGCGTACCAGCGCCCGATCCCGCAGCAGGTGGGCCAGTCGCGGCCGGCCCGTCTCCGCCGTCACGTGCGGCCGCAGCGGCGTGCGGACCAGCAGCGCGGCCACCGCGAAGCACAGATAGCTGGCCGCGTCGAGCGCGAGCACGTTCACCGCGCCGATGGCGTCGATCAACGTTCCGGCCAGGGCGTAGCCCACGATTCCGGACACGGCGTACGCCAGGGACTCCAGCGCGTTGGCCTTGTCGAGCTCGTCCGGCTCGACGAGGTCCGGGATGGCCGCGGGCACACCGGCCATGGGCACCATCTTGAGCAGGCCGTGCAGGGCCGCCACCACGAACGGCAGCCAGCCCGGCATCCCGCCCAGCACGGCCGTCAGCGGCACGGTGGCCACCGCGACACCCCTGACCAGGCTGTCGGCGGCCAGCACGTGCCGCTTGTCGAAGCGGTCGAGCAGCGGACCCACGGCCAGCCCGCCGGCCAGCACCGGGGCGGTGTAGCAGGCGGCCAGCAGGCTCAGCGCGCCGACGCCGCCGGGGCCGTTGAGCACCAGCCAGGACAGGGCCACCAGCGTCATACCGTCGCCGACCAGCGAGATGGACGAGCCGATCCACAGCCGGCGGAAGTCCCGCGCGGCCAGAACGGTGAGCGTCATGCCGCGGCCCACAGGTGGTGCAGGGCGTAGGAGCGCCAGGGACGCCAGCTCGCGGGCGCCTGCCGTACCTGCCGGGTGGGCAGGAAGACGTCGGGGTCGGCGAGCGCGCGCATGCGGATGTAGGCGGCGGTCCGCTCGTCCACGCCGGGCACGGTACGCAGCTGCCGCTCGGCCGTGTCCCGGTCGGCGCCCGGATCGAGCGTGAGCCGCCCGGTGGCCAGCGCCTCCGCGATCGGGGCGACCTCGGCCAGCGCCGCCACCGGCGGGAACAGCCGGGTGACGCCCCCCGCCGGGCTGCCGAGCGGCTCACCGAACCGCTCGACCAGCTCCACCAGCTCGTCCCCCGGCCCGCACACCGCGCGCACGGCCAGCTCGGCGGGGTCCACGTGGCCGGGCGCGCGCAGCCCCGGACGGGCCGCGACCAGCGGGGCGAGCACCGGGTCCGCGCCGAGCACCTCCTCGATCTCGCGCGGGTCGGCGTCGAGGTCGAGCAGCACCCGGCACCGCCGCACGGCGACCGCCAGATCCCTGACGTCCGCCAGCAGCAGCTCGCACCGCATGTGATCGCCGCCGTCCGTTACATCCACCACGCCTGTCCCGTACGGCAGGCGCAGCGACCTGCGGTAGAACCCGGCCCCACCCTCCTCGACCCCGGGCACGGCCCGCGCGGCCAGGTAGCCGAACAGCGCGTCCACGTCCAACGGCGGCCGATAGGCCAGCCGCACCTGGACCCGCACACCCCGCGAGCTCGGCACGCCCACCGACCCCAGCGCGGCCTTCTCGGCTTTCCCGGCTTTCCCGGCGACGCGGGACCGCAGCTCAGTGGGGGTCAGCCCGTACAGCTGCCTGATCGTCTGGTTGAACTGCCTGATGCTCGCGAACCCAGCCGCGAACGCCACCTCCCCCACCCCCAGCCCCGTCGACTCCAGCAGGATCCGCGCGGTCTGCGCCCGCTGCGCCCTGGCCAGCGTCTGCGGTCCGGCGCCGAGCTCGGCCAGCAGGAGCCGGTGCAACTGCCGTTCGCTGTAGCCGAGCCGGGCGGCCAGCCCCGAGACGCCCTCCCGGTCCACCAGCCCGTCGGCGATCAGCCGCATCGCCCGCCCGGCCACGTCGGCCCGCAGGTTCCACTCGGGCGAGCCGGGCGCCGCGTCGGGACGGCAGCGCTTGCAGGCCCGATGTCCCGCCTGCTGGGCGGCCGCCGCCGAGGGGTAGAGCCGCAGGTTCTCCGGCTTGGGCATGGCCGCCGGGCAGCTCGGCCGGCAGTAGACGCCCGTGGTGGCGACCCCGACGAAGAACCGCCCGTCGAAGCGCCGGTCGCGGCTCCTGAGCACCGCGTACAGGTTGTCAGCATCCATCACCCGACCCACTGTGACGTGCGCCGGGGCGCGGCGGCTAGCCACGATCGGACGCCAACGGCAACGCCCTACAGGAGCCCGGTACGGCGGGCCAGGGACGCCGCCTCGACCCGCGAGCCCACGCCGAGCTTGGCCATGATGTTGGACACGTGGACACCCGAGGTCCTGGCCGAGATGAACAGCCGCTCGGCGATCTGCTTGTTGCTCAGCCCCTCGGCCACCAGCTCCAGCACCTCCAGCTCCCGCGCCGACAGCCCGGGATCGGCCGTCAGACTCACCCTGCCACTGGCCGCCGCGGCCTCGACTTCGCGCCGCAGCGGCTCCGAACCCAGCCGCCCGGCGATGGCGGCGGCCTCACGCAGCAGCTCGCGCGCCGCCTCGGGGCCCTGTTCGGCCGCCCTGACCAGGGCCTGCCCCAGCGTGTACGGCTGACCGACCGCCCGCCACGCGGCCACGGCGGCCGCCCACGAGCCCCCGCACTCGGCCTCGAACATCGCCCGGTACGCCTCCTGGACCCGCCCCATCGTCTCCATCCCCGGAGGCGCCTGCCGTACCCGGCCCGTACGCGCGGCGATCACCAGCAGCGGCCAGGCGTAGCGACGGCTGAGCGTCAGATCGTGCGCGGACAGCACGTGATCGGCCAGCCGCCCGGCCCGCTCCACGTCACCGGCGGCGACGGCCAGCCTGCCTTCGAGCAGGTCAGGCTCCAGACACGAGTCGTACCCGCGCGAACGCCCGCGCATCAGCGGCCTGGCCCGATCCAGAACGGCGGCCGCCTCCTCCAGCGAACCCTCCCAGACCGCCACCGTGCCGAGCACCATCAGCAACCAGGCTCGGTGGATCGGCGGCGGGTCGAGCGCCAAGGCCGCGTCAATGACCTCGCGCGCCTCCTTCCAGCGGCCGAGGGAGGCCAGGGGCTCGGCCAGGTTCGCGGCGATGTGGGCGCCGCGCGAGCGGGCCATGCCCACCCGCCTGGCCTGCGCCATGCCCCGGCGCGCGACCGCCTCCGCCCTGACGTGCTCCCCCGCCGCCTCCAGTACGTCGGCCTCGCCAGCGTACGCGACCAGCACCGTGTCGTCGTCGGGAGCGGCGGCCCGCGCCTCGGCGTGCAGCCTCGACGCGGTCGCCAGGTCGCCGTCGAGCGCGGTGAGCGCGGCCAGGGTGACGAGAGACCTGGCGTCGCCGAGCGCCAGCGCGTCCTCGGCGTGGGCACGGGCCTCGGCGTCCTGGCCGTTCCAGGCGAGGGTGTTGGCGAGGGCGCCGATCAGTCGGGCCTCACGCGGCGCCAGCCGTACCGCTTCACGCAGATCCGCCAGGCCATCCTCGCCGAGCAGGTCACGGATCGCCACCCGCAGCTCCAGCAGATGGGCCGCCCGCAGCGAATCACCGCTCACCTCGTCAAGCGCCAGACTCGCAAGCTCCTCGGCCCGCTCGGCATCGCCCACATGCAGCGCATCCTTGGCCGCCAACTCCAGCACCGCGGCATGATCCATACCGCCGACCAGATCCGCGCCGCCGGCACGGCCTCCGCCACCAACCGAGCCCTCGCCGCCCTGGTGTCCTCCGTCGTCGGAGTAGTCCCACAGTTCCAGTACGCGGTCCCAGCGGCGTGCCTGCCAGGCCGCCTGGAAGGCGCGGCGTCTGTCGCCCGCCGCGTACCAGTGGTCGGCGGCCAGTTCCGGCCGCGCCTCGGCGCAGCGGATGTGCAGGCGGATGCGCTCGCCCGGCAGCAGGTCGTCGTAGACCGCGTCCCGGATCAGCGTGTGCCTGAACACGTAGCCGTCACCATCCACCAGCAGCAACCGAGCCCGGACGACCGGCCGCAGCGCCTCGTCCAGTGCCAGGTCGTCCAGTCCGGCCACGGACCGCAGCACCTCGTGCGGCGTCCTACTCCCCTCGTACAGCGCCGAACGCGACACAGAAGACGACACGGCGGCGATCCGCAGCACGTCCAGGCTGACCTGACCGAGCCGCTCCGCACCGGTGAGCAACAACTCGCGCAGCGAGGCAGGCGTAGTGGGCGTGGTGGGCGTAGTGGGCGTGGTGGCGCCCGCATCGGCCAGCGCCTCAGCGAACAACGGGTTGCCCTCACTACGCGCCACAATCCGATCGATGTCGGTACGGGCAAGCCCAGGCGCCACGCCCAACATGCGCGCCACCTCGTCGCGACCCAGCGGCGGGACCTTGAGAACCTCGGCCACAGGCAGGCGCACCGGCTCACGCGAGGTCGCGATCACCAGCACGCCGGGCCGCGTCAAGTTACGCAACAGGAACACCAGCAGGTCCCGCGTGGCCTGATCGGCCCAGTGCAGATCCTCCAGTACGAGCACGACGGGCCGCCGCTCCGCCACCCGCTCGACCAGCAGCAGCACCTCTTCGAACAGCCTGGCCCGTCCCAGCTCCGGATGTTCCTCCAGTTCGCCGAGCTCGGGCAGCAGCCGCGCCAACCCCATCCGGCCCCCGCCGGGGATGAGCTCGGCGCCGTACTCCCGGACCAGTCGGCGCAACACCGGCACGAACGGCGCATACGGCATCACACCCTGACCGGCCATCGGCTGAAGGGCCGTTCCCGGGTCGGCGCCGCCCTCGGCCACCAGCGCGTCGACGCCGCGCGTGAACTCGCGTACCAGGGACGATTTGCCGATACCCGCCTCACCGACGACGAGCACCGCCCCCGGCGTACGCTCCAGGGCGGCCGCCAGCGCGGCGAGCTGCTTCTCACGTCCGACGAACACATCACCACACTATGAAGAGGGGGCTACGCATCATGCCCGATGTGCCTAAGGCGGTCATCCGGCACAGTCGGCATCATGCTGACTCGCCCGATACCGGCGCCCTCTGGCTCGCTGCTCACCCGCCCGCTGCTCCTGGCCATGGCCGCCGCGGCCAGTGGGCTGCTGGGGTTCTATCTGCTGTTCGCGACCATGCCGCTGTACGCCGCGTCGGGTGGCG
The DNA here is from genome assembly GCF_018603905.1 of Nonomuraea sp. NEAU-A123. Classification (GTDB taxonomy): domain Bacteria; phylum Actinomycetota; class Actinomycetes; order Streptosporangiales; family Streptosporangiaceae; genus Nonomuraea. The sequence continues at coordinate 431,343 of NZ_JAHFZZ010000006.1, read as the reverse complement.
CGGGCGAGTCCGGGGTGGGTCTGACGACCGGCGCCATGATGCTGTCCACGGTTCTGCTGGAGCTGGCCGTGCCGTGGCTGCTGTCGAGGTACGGCTACCGTGCCGTGCTGGCGCTCGGGCTGGTGCTGCTCGGTCTGCCCGCCTTGTTGCTGCCCTTGTCCGCGGGGTTGCCGCTGGTCATCACGGTGGCGCTGCTGCGCGGTGGCGGGCTCGGCATCCTGGTCGTCGCGGGCACCGCGCTGGCCGCCGAGCTGGTGCCGGCCGAACGGCGCGGCGAGGGAATGGGGCTGTACGGGGTGGCGGTGGGCGTTCCGTCGGTCATCGGGCTGCCGCTGGGCCTGTGGGCGGCCGGAGTGCTCGGCTTCACCCCGGTGCTCGTCGTGGGCGCCCTGATCCCGCTGGCCGGACTGGTCACGGTGCTCGCGCTGCCCGCCATCAACCCCGCCACAGCACCCGGCACCCACCCCACCACAGAATCCGACACCGAGCCTGACACCGGACCCACCGCCGGGAATGCCGGGAGCACCGGGAAGGGGAACGCTGGGACGTTCGATCTGCGCGTCCAGGTGCGGCCCACGCTGATCTTCGCCGCCGTCACGCTGGCCGTCGGCGTGCTGGTGACGTTCCTGCCGTTGGCCGGGTCGCCGGAGCTGGCCTCGGCGGCGCTGCTCGCCCAGTCGCTCGGCACGCCGCTGGCCCGCTGGTGGGCGGGCAGGATCGGGGACGGGCACGGCTCGGAGCGGCTGCTGGCGCCCGGCATACTCGTCACCGCCGCCGGGGTCGCGCTCCAGGTCTGGGCCGGCGAGCCGGTCGCGGTGGTGGTGGGGATGGCGATGTTCGGGGTCGGGTTCGGGGTGCTGCAGAACGCCACGCTGGCGCTGATGCTCGAACGCGGTCCCTCGGGCCCGGTCAGCGCCCTGTGGAACCTCGCCTACGACGCGGGGATGGGCGTCGGCGCGATGGGGTTCGGCCTGTTCATCGGCCACACCGGCTACCCCGTGGGCTTCGCCGTGACCGCCGCCCTGGTCACCGCCACCCTGCCACTGGCCCGAAAGCGCGCCCTCTCCGCAGGCCCTGCTCGCCGCCACGGCGATGGCGCACCACTCGACGCCCGCTGAACACGGATCAGCCAGCCCGCTCGACGCCCACCGTGATCTCGTTGCCCAGCTTGTAGGCGCCCACGAGGTCGAGAGAGTCGCCGCTCCAGAACCTGCCCGGGTCGTACCAGTTGGGCCGGCGCCCGCCGGGCAGCAGCCCCATCTCCTCGTACGTGACCGCGACGATCTCGGCGCAGTAGGCGCTCTCCAGCGTGCGCTCCCCCATCCGGCGCCGAAGCTGCGGGACCCGTCCCTTGGCCCAGCGGGCCGCCATCCTCGCGGTGGAGGGGAACGGCGTGCCGTCGAGCCGCGCCACCGCGCGCAGGGCGGCGTCCTCCATCTCGGGCGTCGCCTCGGGTTCGAGCTGGCGGAGCCAGGCCCGCTGGCCGTACCTGTTGGCCCAGACGGTGACCGCGTCGCGCAGGTCGTGGAGTTGCACTCCGCGCTGGTGGCTGCCCGACCACAGGTCGGGCAGCGACCTGCCGAGCTCGGCGTGCCACATCATGGGCGGCAGGTCCTCGACCACGATCGCCATACCGACGTGGTTGATCGGGCTGTTGGTCATCGTCTGGATGGCGCGGTCCGGCACCGAGCGCCCGCGGAAGACCCACACATCGCCGGTCCTGGTCAGGCTCACGGCCTCGTCGAGAGTCAGCACACCGCTAGCGTAGGCACATGCGCTGGTGGAAGATACTCGGATTGGCTGGGGTCGCGGGAGTCGCGGCCACCGGGGTGGCGATCGCGCGGGCCGAACGGCGCCGCCGCGCCTACACCCCGCAGGAGATCAAGGAACGGCTGCGCGACCGCGTCGAGGGCAACCGCGAAGTGACGCCATGAAGAAGTGACGCCATGAACACCATCAGCCGGCGGGGCGCAGGTCGTAGACGAAGACCACGTCGGGATAGGCCGGGTTGTCGTCATAGCCCTGGATGCCGCCGAGATAGGCGCGCTGGTAGTTGACCACCCAGGGCAGCGCACCGGCCACCCGCTGGTCCAGCACCCGGCTCGTGGCCTGGGCGAAGCCGCGCTGGGCGGCGGCCTTGTCGGTCACCGTGAGCTTGGGCAGCGTGTCGAGCAGGGCGTCGGTCCGCTTGTCCTTCAGGTAGGCCAGGTTGAAGATCGGCGGCTCGGCGCTGTGGAAGACGTTGCCGAACCACGAGTAGCCGTCGGCGTAGTCGGGCCACCAGTACATGACGAAGATGTCCTGGCCGCGCTTCTTGCCCAGCTCCCATTGGGCGTTCCACGGCATCGCCCGCGCGTCCAGCGTGACGTTGAGCGTCTTGAGCGTGGCCTGCAGCCTGGTGACCAGCAGCCGCTCGTCGTTGTCGCCCTCGGCGTAGGTGAGCCGTAGCCGCAGGGGCTTGCCGCCGGGGCCGTAGCCCGCAAGCTGGAGCTGCCGCGCGGCCTCCACGAGGTCCTGCTTCGGTACGCGCCCAGGGGTGTGGCCGGGCAGCCCCTCCGGCACGATGCCGCTGGCCGGTGAGGCCGCGCCCTTGAGCGCCCGGATGATGCCCTGGTAGTCGACGGCCTTCTGCACCGCGCGCCGCACCCGCACGTCGGCCATCGGGCGCGCGGCCGTGTTGAACAGCAGCATCGCCGTCTGGAACGACGCCCGCGCGGACGTGCGCAGGCCCGGCGTGACCGACGCCCTGGCGAACAGCCGCGGGTTGAGCCGGTCCACGAAGCTCACGTCGCCGTGGAGCAGCATCTTCCAGGCCCGGTCGGTGTCGGGCACGACGCGGTACTCGACCGTGCGGTAGTGAGGCTGGCTCCAGCCGCGCCAGTAGCCGTCGTACGACTTGAGCGTGAGCTCCTTCTCCTTGCCCTTGCGCCAGCTCGCGATCGTGTACGGTCCCGAGCCCGCGTCCCGGCCCGCCTGGAACCACTTGCCGAGGTCGGGAGCGGCCTGGGTGTCGTAGATGTAGGCCGCGTAGCCGGAGGAGGCGACCAGATCCAGCGGGACCGGGTACTTGAGGGTGAACGTCACGGTCTCCAGGTCGTCGGCCCGGATGGCGGACACCGCGTCCCAGATGTACGACGCGCCGGTCCCGGTCTTGATCGTCCGCTCGATCGACGCCTTCACCGCCGCGGCGTCCAGGGCCCTGCCCGTGTGGAAGGTAACGCCGGACCGGAGGGTGAACGTCCACGTCTTGCCGTCGGCCGACGAGCGCCAGGAGGTGGCCAGCCGGGGGCTGGACTTCTTGGTCACCGGGTTCCAGACGGTCAGCGTCTCGTAGATGTTCTGCAGGGCGATGATCTCGTTGGAGTACGAGCGACTGGGATCCCAGTCGGAGATCACGTCCAAATTCTGAACGTAGACGAACGACGACTCGCCGGCCGGTGCCTGCCGTACCACCTCTGACGGGGTCGAACACGCGGCGATGGAGAACACCAGCGCGGCGACCGCTGTGAGACGACGGCGCAACGCATCTCCCTCTGTGACGGATGTACGCCGAAACCTACTGCACGATGCCGGTCAAAAGTCCAAAAGTCCCGAAAAATTAGCCATTCCAGAGATCGAATTGCTATCCTCTGGGCTTGTCCCGTCCGGGGTTGCCAGCAGGGGACCGACCGGAATGAGGTGCCATGGGTCGTAGCCGCACGATCCGCATGAAGATCATCGGTCTACTGCTGGTTCCGCTCGCTTCGATGGTGGTGCTCTGGGGAGTCATCACCGCCGTCACCGCGAGCGAGAGCCTGGAGCTGCGCCAGTACAAGACGCTCTGGACCAACCTGCGACTGCCCGCGTACAAGCTCATCAACCAGATCCAACTCGAGCGCCTCGCCTCGGTGAAGCTGCTGCGTACGGAGAGCCCGGCCGACAGGTCGGCCACCGCCGCGGAGCGCACCAGGACGGACGCGGCCGACGCGGACTTCAAGAAGCTCTCCAGCACGTCCATGAACGCGTCGGAGACGATCCGGACACAGGTGGACGCGGTGCTCACGCAGATGGACCGGCTGGACGCGGTCAGGGCCGAGATCGACGCGGGCCTGTCCGACCGCCTGCGCGCGGTCGAGTCCTACAACGCGATGACCGACGCCCTGTTCGGCCTGCACAGGCGGGTGGCGTTCATTGACGACATCCCGATTTATGAGCAGTCGCGCATCGTCATCGACATGGGCTACGCCAAGGAGCTGCTCACCAGGGAGCAGGCCATCGCGGTCGGGCCGACCACGGACGCCGAGCGCAGGCTGTTCACCCAGTGGGTCGGCAACCGGCGCTTCATCATCGACCAGGCGCTCGGCGAGCTCGACCCGCGCCTGCGCGACACGCAGGTGTCGCTGATCACCTCGCCCGCCTACCAGCGGATGCGGCTCATGGAAGACCAGATCATCGCGGGCGCCGCCCCGAAGTCCTGGCTGACCACGGCCGACACGCTGGCCAAGTCGTTCCAGGAAGCCCAGATGCAGGCGAGCACGATGCTCTCCGAGCGGGCGGAGCCGGTGGCGGACTCGGTGCTCTACCGGGCGTTCCTGCTGGCCGGAACGTGTTTCATCCTGGTGATCGTGTCGATCGCGTTCTCGCTGCGGATGGGCACGCGGCTGTCCAAGGAGCTGGGCGCGCTCCGGCTGGCCGCGCTCGAAGTGGCCCGGGAGCGGCTGCCGCAGGTCGTGGCCAAGCTGCGCAAGGGCGAGGCGGTCGAGGTGCCCGAGCTGTCGGTGGCGAGCACGACCGCCGAGATCGCCGACGTCGGCCAGGCGTTCTCCATCGTCCAGCAGACGGCCGTGGAGGCCGCGGTCGGGCAGTCGCAGCTCCGCGACGGCGTCGGCTACGTCTTCCGCAACCTGGCCAGGCGCAGCCAGACGCTGCTGCACCGCCAGCGGATCCAGCTTGAGGGCATGCAGCACCGTGCGACCGACCCGGACGCCCTCGACGACCTGTTCCGCCTCGACCACCTGACCACGCGCATGCGCCGCCACGCCGAGGGCCTGATCATCCTGTCGGGCGCCACCCCCGGCCGCGGCTGGAGCAAGCCCGTGCCGCTGCTGGACGTGGCGCGCGGCGCGGCGGCCGAGGTCGAGGACTACCAGCGGGTCACCGTCGAGCCGATGCCCGGGCAGCGCCTGGCCGGGCCGGTCGTCGGCGACGTGATCCACCTGATCGCCGAGCTCATCGAGAACGCCACCGTCAATTCCCCGCCGCACACCACGGTCATCGTGCGCGGCGAGGCGGCGGCCCGCGGCTTCGTCTTCGAGGTGGAGGACCGCGGTCTCGGGATGGGTGAAGAGGAGCTGGCCGACTTCAACGAGCGGCTGGCCAGCCCTCCGGAGTTCGACCTGGCCGACAGTGACCGGCTCGGCCTGTTCGTCGTCTCCCGCCTGGCCGCCAGGCATGACATCCGCGTGACATTACGCGGTTCACCATATGGAGGGACCACCGCGATCGTGTTGATCCCGGCAGAACACGTGAGCGACCCGCCGGCCGAGCCGGAGGAGCGCGCCCAGGAGCCCGCCCCACGCCCCATGCGGGTGGTGCCCAGTGAATGACGAGCGGTGGCTGGATGAGGACGCGGGTCCCATCGTCCCCGCCTACTTGCTGACCCGGGGCCGTACCGTCCCCGCGAGCGAGGCCATCGACCTCATCGCGGTGATCATCACGGCCGGTGGCCTGGCGCCGCCCGCCGGGCTCGGCCCCGAGCATCTGATCATCATGCAGAAGTGCACGAAGCCGACCCGGCTCGTGGACGTGGCCGCCGAGCTGAACCTGCCCATCGGCGTGGTCAGGGTCCTCTGCGGCGACCTGCACGCGCAGCAGCTCATCCAGGTCGAGCCGCCGCGCGCCGCGCCGGACGCCACGGTGCTGCTGGAGGTGATCAACGGCCTGAAGGCGCTCTGAGCGCCGCCTTACGGCGTCGCGATGGCGACGCGCCGGTTGAGCAGGCCGAACACGGCCGCGAACACCGCGGCCACCCCGCCCGCCACGGCGGCGACACCGAAGACCCACTGGTAGCCGAGTACGCCCGGCTGGGCGGCCAGGAGCGCGGCGATGACCGCGCCCGCGGTGCTGCCGCCCACGATGCGCACCAGTGCGTTGACCCCGGCGGCCAGCGCCGTCTTGTCCGGGCTGACGTGCTCGACCGCCATGGTGCCGAGAGCCGCGTACCCCACGCCGAGCCCGATGCCCAGCAGTGACGTCGCCACGTAGATGTCGCCGCCGGTCCGGTGGGCGAAGACCAGCCAGAGTGCCGCGAGCCCGACGACCCCGCCACCGGCCGCCACCATCGACGAGGCCGAGAACCGGCGCATGAACCGCCCGGCGAACAACGAGATCACCAGCATGAACAGCGTGCTGGGCAGCAGGTAGAACCCCACCTGCAAGGTCGAGGCCCGCAGTCCTGAGGCCGGTGCCTGGGTGAACCCCGACACACCCGTCATGACGGTGAAGAAGGCGAACCCGAGCAGCATCGAGGCCACGGTCGCGCCGATCGTGCCCCGCTGCACCAGCATCGACATCTGCACCAGCGGCTCGGCCACCCGCCGCTCGACGGCCACCCAGGCCAGCGCGCCCACCACCGTGACCGCGAACAGCCCGAGCACCCCCGGCGAGCCCCAGCCCCACGAGCCGCCCTCACTGATGGCCAGCAGCAGCGCGACGAGCCACACGGTCAGCAGGAACGCCCCGGCCAGGTCGGGACGCCCGCCACCGCCCGGCGCCTGGTCGCGTACCAGGAAGGCGACGATCACCGTGGCGACCACCGTGATCGCGCCGGTGATCCAGAACACCGCGTGGTAGTCACCCGAGGCGAGCCCCGCGAGGATCATCCCGCCACCGCTGCCGAAGCCCATCGTGGCACTGATCACCCCGATGCCCGTGGCCAGCTGCTGCCTGGGCAGCAGGTCGCGGACCACACCGATCGCCAGTGGCACCAACGCCGCCACGGACCCCTGCAGCACCCGGGCCACCAGCAACATCGGCAGGGAGGTGGCGAGCCCGGCCATGACGGAGCCGATCACCAGGAGGCCCAGCGCGCCAAGGATGATCGCCCGTCTGCCGTACATGTCGCCGAACCTCGACAGCAGCGGCGTGGCCACCGCGCCGACCAGCAGGCTGAGCGTGAGCGTCCAGCTCACCGCCGAGAGCGAGGTATGCAGCTCGCGCTGGAGCACGGGAAGCAGGGGAACCACCGCGGTGTTCTGCAATGCGGCGATGGAGGCCGCGAACGCGAGCGCGACCACGGCGGGCCACGGGCTCTTGTTCGAGGTCCCAGGTTTCGGGGAAGCGACCACTGTCGCCATGACAGCTCCTTTAGATAACTTGGGTAAGTAACCGAGAGACGATAATACATACGTAAGTTAGGTAAGCGAAGCGATGGGCGAAGATCTCAACAAGACCGTGGCGGCCTTCAGGCGGTTGGTGACCACCCTCAACCGCGCCAAGACGCACGAGCGGCTTACCGAGGCGGCCGGTGTCCGGCTCGACCGGCCCGACGTGCAGGTCCTCGTCTATCTGCTCGACGCCGGCGAGCCGCGCAGGGTGGGCGCGATCGCCGAGGGCCTGCAGGTGGAGAGCCCGCACGTGACCCGGCACGTCTCGTCGCTGGAGCAGCGCGGGCTGCTTTCCCGGGTCAAGGACCCCGACGACGGCCGGGCCTGGCGGATCGCGCTCACCGATGAGGGCGCCGCGGCGGCCGCCAGTTGCCGCCGCGTCACCACGGAGTGGTTCGACGGCGCGATCTCCGACTGGCCCGATGACGAGCGGGCCGAGTTGGAGCGGCTGCTGTCCAAACTCTCCGACGACCTGTGCACGCACCTCCAGGACCGCTTCGCGGACACCGCCGCCAAGTGACCGGCCCGTCAGGACACCAGCACGTCCTCGGCGCGGTGGCAGGCCACCTGCCGGCCGTCGACGTCCCTGAGCGCGGGCGCCTCCTCGCACTCCGGCACCGCCAGCGGGCAGCGCAGCCGGAACGGGCAGCCCGTCCCGGCGGGCCGCGCCTCGGTCCTGCCCGTGGTCACGGGCGGCGCGCCCCCGAGCTTCGGTACGGCGTCACGCAGCGCCAGCGTGTACGGGTGCGCGGGCCTGGCCAGAATGTCGGCCGTCGGGCCCGACTCCACGACGCGGCCCGCGAACAGCACGTGCGAGGTGCGACAGAGCCGGCCGACCACGGCCAGGTTGTGGGTGATGAGCAGGCGTTCGGTGTCGAGGCCGGTCAGCAGGTCGAGGATCCTGGCCTGGACGGTCACGTCGAGCGCGCTGGTGGGCTCGTCGAGGATGAGCAGCCGCGGGCCGACCGCGAGCGCCCTGGCGATGACCACGCGCTGCCGCTGACCTCCCGAGAGCTGGTGCGGGCGCCTGGTGGCCAGCTCCGGGGAGAGGCCGACCTGTTCCAGGAGTTCGGGGACGCGGTGTCTGGCGTTCCTCGGCAGGGCTTCGGCTATGGAGCCGCCGATGCGCATCCTGGGGTCGAGGGCTTCGGCTTGGAAGACCGGTTGGACGTCCCTGCGAAACGCCCTCATGTCCGCATTTTTCAGGGTCTGCTTGCCGTACCAGATATTTCCGGACGTGGGGGTGAGCAGGCCGAGGAAGGCCCGCGCCAGCGTGGTCTTGCCCGAGCCGCTCTCGCCGATCAGGCCGACGCCGCCGTCGACGAGGTCGAGTGTGACGTCGTGCACGACGGGCGTCCGGCCGTACCCGAGCGTCACCCCCTCCGCCCTGAGCATCGTCACGGCAGCGCCTCCAGCAGCTCGCGGGTGTACGGATGGGACGGCGCGGCGAGCACCTCGGCGGCCGGGCCGCTCTCCACGACCGCGCCGTCCTTCATGACCAGCACCCGGTCGGCGATCGTGGAGACCAGGGCCAGGTCGTGGGAGACGAGCAGCAGGGCCAGGCCGCGTTCCTCGCGCAGCCGCCGCAGCACGCCGACCACCTCGGCCTGCACGGTCACGTCGAGCGCGCTGGTGGGCTCGTCTGCCAGGATCACCTCGGCGCCGAGCGCGATGGCCAGCGCGATCGCGAACCGCTGCGCCTGGCCGCCCGAGATCTCGTGCGGATAACGGCGCAGGATGCCCGGGTCGAGCATGACCGCCTCGACGGCCTCCACCATGACCCGGTCGGCGCCCAGGCCGTGCAGCTTCAGCGCGCGGCGCATCAGGGTGCCCAGGCGGGTCGTGGGGCTGAGCGCGGCCTGGGGCGACTGCATCACGAGCGCCACCCGGGCGCCCCGGATCTCGCGGAGCCGCCGTTCCGGCGCCTGGAGCACATCGACCCCACAGACCCGGATATTTCCAGACACGTGGGCGCCTTCGGTGAGGCCCAGCAGCGAGAGCAGCGTGGTCGACTTGCCCGACCCGCTCTCTCCCACGATCGCCACGCACTCTCCTTCACGCACGTCCAGCTCGGGCACGGCGGCGACCAGCCGCTCGCCGTAGCGCACCTGAAGATCCCTGACCTCGATCACTTCACGACCCTTCGCGGGTCCAGGGCGTTGCGCAGCCCCTCCCCCAACACGTTGAAGGCGAAGGCCGTCACCAGGATCGCCAGCCCGGGGAACGTCACGACCCACCAGTTCGTGGTGAACAGCGTCTGCCCCTGCTCCACCATCAGCCCCCACTCCGCCGTCGGCTCCTGCGCGCCGAGGCCCAGGTACGACAGCGCGGCGGCGGTGAGGATCACCCCGCCCGCGTCGAGGGAGATCTGGACCAGGACGGGGGTGAGCGAGTTCGGCAGGACGTGCCTCAGGATGATCATGGGCGCGGGCACGCCCAGGCAGCGGGCCGCGTCCACGTAACTCCGGGTGGAGATGGAGGCCGCCACGGAGGCGGCCAGCCGGGCGTACCAGGGCCACCAGGTCACCGCGATGGCCACGATCGCGGTCGTCACGCTGGGCTCCAGCACCACGGCCAGTGCCAGCGACAGCAGCAGCGCGGGGAAGGCCAGGAAGACGTCGGTGACGCGCATGATGACGTCCCGCAGCCAGCCGCCCGCGTAGCCGGCCACCACGCCCAGCGTGACGCCCACGGCCGCCGACATCGCCAGCACGGCCACGGCGATGGTCAGGGAGGTCCGGCCGCCGTACAGGACCTGGGTGAGCACGTCGCGCCCGACCTTGTCGGTCCCGAACCAGTGCGCGCCGCTCGGCGGGAGCAGCGTGTGGACGAGATCGAGCCGGTCCACGGGGTACGGCGCGAGCCACGGCGCCAGGATCGTGGCCAGCAGGATGACCACGATGAGCACCGCCCCGGCGGCGGCGAACCGGTCGGTGACCTTCGGCAGCGTACGGCGCAGCCGCACCGGCTCCTCGGCCACCCGCGTCTCCGTCATCGGGCCCTCGCTCTCGGGTCGACCACGCCCTGGAGGAGGTCCACGACCAGGTTGGCCAGCACATAGACCACGGCGACCAGCAGCGTGACGCCCGCGATGGCCGGAGTGTCGCGGTTGGAGATCGACTGGACGGCGTACCGGCCCAGCCCCGGCCAGTTGAACACCGCCTCGACCAGGAACCCGTTCACGATCGCGTACGCGAAGACCAGGGCGATCAGGGACAGCACCGGGTTCAGCGCGGGCCGCAGCGCGAACCTGGTCAGGATCGACGTCTCCCCGAAGCCGAGCGCCCGCTCCAGCCGGGCGTGGTCCTGACCGGACTCCTCGATGAGCGCCGCCCTGGTCATCTGCGCGATCACGCCCGTCGGGTAGGCCGCCACGACCACGGCGGGCAGCACCAGGTGTTCGAGCGTGCTGGTGAAGATCGGCCAGTTGCCGGTGATGAGCGCGTCGACGATGGTGATGTTGGTCCAGAGCGTCAGCGGGCTGGTGGTGTCGAGCGCGGAGTCGTACTCGCCGGCGATCGGGAACCAGCCGAGATTGCTGGCGAACACCGTCTGCAGGGCCAGGGCCAGCCAGAACACCGGCACCGAGACGGCCAGCATGCTGGTGATCCGCACCCCAAAGTCCGGAAATTTCGTCTTATAGCGGGCGGCGAGCACGCCGACCGGAATGCCCACCGCGATCGCGAGGAGCAGCGCCGTACCGACCAGTTCCAGCGAGGCGGGGAAGGCGAGCAGCAGATCGTCGCGGACCGGCTGCCGGGTACGCAGGCTGGTGCCCCAGTCGCCCGTCACCAGGTCTCTGATGTAGTTCCAGAGCTGCACCGGGATCGCGTCGTCCAGCCCGAACCGCAGCCGGGCCGCGGCGAGCTCCTCGGGAGTCGCCTTCGGCCCGGCGAACGCGACCGCCGGATCGCCGGGCACCAGCCGCATGATGGCGAACGTGAGCACGATCACGCCGGCCACGACCAGGACGGCCTGGCCGAGGCGGCGGACCAGATAGCGCGGCATGGGTCAGCTTGCGGGCTTGAGATCGTAGAAGAAGACCACGTTGGGATAGGCCGGGTTGTCGACGTACCCCTGCACGTCCGCCGTCAGCGCGCGCTGGTAGGTCTGCACGTACGGCACCGCCACCGCGGCCTGGTCCTGGATGATCTGCTTCTGCAGGGTCGCGTACGACTGCTCGGCGGCGAACCTGTCGGTGGCCGTGAGCTGCGGCAGCGCGTCGATCTCCTTGTCGATCTCGGCGTTCTTCAGATAGGAGAGGTTGAACTGCGGCTTGTCCGCGCTCCTGAACACGTTGAGGAACCACGAGTACGCGTCGGCGTAGTCGGGATACCAGTACATGACGAAGATGTCCTGGCCCTGCTTCTTGCCCTGGTCCCACTGCGCGTTCCAGGCCATCGGCTTGGCCTCCAGGCTCACGTTGAGCTCCTTCAGCGCCGAGCTGAGCAGCGTGACCAGGAGCTTCTGGTCCTCGTCGCCCTGGGCGTAGGTCATCTTCAGCTTCAGCTCGGGCAGGTCGCGGCCGTAGCCCGCCTCGGCCAGCAGCTCCTGCGCCTTGGCCAGGTCCTGCTTGGGCTCCAGGTTGGCGGTGTAGCCGATGAGGCCCTGCGGCACCAGGCCGGTGCTCTTCCTGCCCGCGCCCTTCAGCGCCGCGATGAGGCCGTCGTAGTCGAGCGCGAGCTGGAGCGCCTGCCGAATCTTGACGTCCTTCATCGGACCCGTGGCGGTGTTGAACAGCAGGAGGAGGTTCTGGAAGGACGGCGTCTGCGAGGTCTGCACGCTCTGGGTCGCGCCGGCCTGCTCGAAGAGCTGTGGGTTGAGGCGCTCGACGAAGTTCACCTCACCCTTCTGCAGCAACTGCCAGGCGGTGGTGATCTCGGGGGTGACCCGGAAGGCGATCTTCTTGTACTGCTCGGGCTTCCAGCCGCCCCAGTAGTCCTCGTACGCCTTCAGCGTGAGCTCGGTCTCCTTGCCCTTCTGCCAGGTGTCGATGGTGTACGGGCCGGTGCCGGCGTCGGTCTTGCCGTCCTTGAGCTTGTCGGCGGCGGCCGTGTCATAGATGTAGGCGGCGTAGCCGGAGGAGGCGATCAGGTCGAGCGGGGCCGCGTACTTGAGGGTGAACTTCAGCGTCGCCGGGTCGGGCGTCTCGATCGTCTTGACCGAGCCCCAGATGTAGGCGGCGCCCGCGTTCATCTTGATCGTGCGCTCGATGGCCTTCTTGGCCGCCTCGGCGTCCACGCTGGCGCCGGTGTGGAACTTCACGCCCTGGCGCAGCTTGAACGTCCACTGCTTGCCGCCCTCGGCCGACGTCCACTCGGTGGCCAGGCGCGGCTCGGGCTTCTGCGACTGGGTGTTGTACCTGGTTAATCCCTCATAGATGTTGGACATCGCGATGATCTCGTTGGAGTACGAGGTCGCCGGGTCCCAGTCCGTCACCACGTCGAGGTTGGGCGCGTAGACGAAGGTGGCGTCGTTGGCCTTGGTGGCGGCGACGGTGGAGTCGCTCGTCGTGGCGCTCGGTTTCGGGGTCCGGTCCGCACCGCGCACCTGGCCGCCCGCGCACGCGGATGCGGTCATGGCCACGGCACCGGCGACCCCGGCGACGAGCAGACGCTTGTGCCAGCGCATGGGTGGGGAGTCCTTTCGATCTGTCACCGGGAGAGAGGTCCGGCGGCTTTGACGTGTACCCGCACCGCGGGCTCGGAGAGGTAGCTCAGCGGCACCTCGAGCAGGTCGACGATCTCCACCCCGGCCGGATCCGCGCCCGCGGCCACGGCACGAGCCGCCGCTTCCTCCTTGGCTCTTTCGATCGCCTTTGACCGGCTTTCGCCCGCCGGCAAGATCGTATCCACTCTGCCGCTCGCCAGGGCGATCGCGGCGCCAACAGCGTTGGCCACCTCGGCGTGCTCTGGGCGGATGACGCGACTCACGCCGGGGATCTCGGCGGGTAGCAGGAACGCGCCGCCACCCACCGCCACCAGCGGGCGGTCGGCCCGGCCGAGCGCCATCCGGTCCACGGCGTCGATCACCATCGCGTCGGCGACGGCCAGCGCCCTTTGCAGAGTGTCTCGGAAAGTTTCCGACATGTCGCCCTTGCCGCGCCAGCCGGCCGCGTCCGCCGGGACGCGGTCGCCCGCCACGGCGGCGTCGGTGAGCGTCATCGTGGAGCCGCCGAACACCAGCGCCTCCTCCGCGATCCGGTACCCCACCGAGTCCGGCCCCACCCGCACGCCCATCGCACCGGCGGCTCTGAGCACGGTGCCGCCGCCCAGCGCGATGGCCAGGATGTCCGGCATCCGGAAGTTCGTCAGCACCCCGCCGATCTCCACCGCCGCCGCCGACTCCCTCGGGAACCCGCCGACGAGCACACCCAGGTCCGTGGAGGTACCGCCCACGTCGGCCACGATCGCGTCGCGCGCCCCCGACAGGAACGCCGCCCCGCGCAGCGAGTTCGCCGGTCCGGAGCCGATCGTGGACACCGGCAGCCGCGCGGCGTGCGCCACCGTCATCAGCGTGCCGTCGTTCTGGGCGAGGTACGGCTGCGCGCCCAGCCCCCGTTCGGCCAGCGCCGTCACCAGGGCGTCGGTCACGTGCGCCGCCACGCCATACAGGGCGGCGTTGAGCACGGTCGCGTTCTCCCGCTCCAGCAGCCCGAGGGAGCCGATCTCGTGGCTCACCGAGACAGGCAGCCCGTACTCGTTCCCGACCAGCTCCTCGACGACCCGCTCCTGGTCGGCGCTGGCCGGGCTGAACACGCCGGTCACCGCCACGGCATCGGCCCGCACGCCGTCCATGAACCGGCGGATCGCGCCGAGGTCGAGCGGGCTGATCTCGCGGCCGTCGACGTAGTGGCCGCCCGGCACGATGGCCTCGCCGGCGGACACGGCCTTACGCAGGTCGTCCGGCCAGTCGGAGAGCGGCGGCACCGAGGTGGTCGCGGGCGCGCCGAGCCGGAGCACGGCCACCCGGCCGAGGTTCCTGCGCTCCAGGATCGCGTTGGTCGCGTGCGTGGTGCCCAGCATGACCCGGGTGATCCGCTCCCACGCGGCCACTTCGGCGAGCACCGCGTCCAGCGCCGCCCGCAGCCCCGCGGTCACGTCCGGCGTCGTCGGCCGCTTGGCCTTCGCGATCACTCGGTCGGACGCGTCCAGCACGACGGCGTCCGTGTTCGTGCCGCCGACGTCGATCCCGATCCGCAACGCGCCCTCAGCCACGCGGCTCCCCCTTCACCAGCTCCTCGATGGGCACGTACTCCAGGTCGTAGCCGAACGCGCGCGGCCCCGCCGTCTCCAGCCCCTTGGGCGTGCGCCAGAGCGGGTCGCACGGCCAGGCGAGCACCGTGACGCGCTGGCCGTACCGCAGGCCCTCGGTCTGGACGGCGGCGGCCGTCTCGGTGTCGACCACGGTGATCAGGTCCGGCACCATGGCTCGGGGCCGGCCGTTCTCGAGGGCGACGAGGTTCTCGTTCTGGAGCTCCAGTGTGAGCGTGCGGCCCCGGTCGTCGCCGGTGCCGTCGATCGTGGCCGTGCCCCTGACGAACCCGCCGGTCGTACGCCGTTCGACGTCCGTCAGCTTGCCGGTGATCAGCCGGGCCGCGCCGAGCCGTTCCTCCAGCGCGCGCAGCGGCTCCGCCGTGCCCTCGGTGGCGCGGCCGATAGCCAGCGCGCGGGTGACCGTACCCTCGATGACCGCGCCGCGCGCCTGTGCGGCGGTGAGCACGTAGTCGGCCATCAGGGCGGTCGAGCCCGCCGCCACGCAGACGGCGCGCGCCAGCCGCTCCGACCAGAGGCCGTCGATGGGGCGGATCGTCACGATGTTCCCCACCACGTCGGACATGACGACGAGGTCGGCGGGCAGCCCCGCCACGTACATCGACACCATCTGCACTTCGGGGAACGCCCGGCCCATGGCGTCGGCGTCCAGCAGCGGCAGGCCGAGCTGGGCGGCCCAGGCGACGGGCGCGACACCGTTCGACCCGCCGATCTCCGACGACATGACCGCGGCCGGCGGGCGGCCGAAGATCCGCTCGATCTCCTCCGCGATCCGCTTGGCCTCGTCCTCGCTGTGGATCATCTCGTGACTGACAGTCGGCGCGCCGATGCCGGACAGCGGTACGACCAGCGCGTCGCCGGGCAGCTCCGCCAGCTCGACCAGCGGCACCGGCCCGTACGTCTGGATCGCCCGGATCGCCGCCAGCGACCCGGTCCGCACGTCTCCTCCGCCTCCGGTGCCCAGCACGGCACATCCCCGGGCGAGGGCGGGAATGTCACTGATGTCGATACTCATATGGCGACACAACCAAGCACATAGCCACCCGTTGCGCCAGTCAGAGCTGTCAGGTCGGCGAACCGATTGCGCCACCCGGTCCGCGCGGCGAGGCTCATGTGGGGGCAAGCTTCGGTGTACCGGCAGATGCGGAAAGGTGAGCGTGAGCATGCGGATTTCGGTGGCGACCGACAGTCTGGACGGCGTGGCCGAGCGCGTCGTACGACTCCTGCGCACGCGCGGCCACGAGGTGGTCACGCACGGCGCGCTCAACGCCGAGGAGCGCGCCGACTGGGCGTGGGCGTCCGAACTCGCCGCGCGCGACGTGAGCGAGGGACGCGCCGACCAGGCCGTCGTGTGCTGCTGGACCGGCACCGGCGCCTCGATCGCGGCGAACAAGGTGCCGGGTGTACGGGCGGCGCTCTGCGTCGACGCCTACACGGCCGGCGGGGCGCGCAAATGGAACGACGCCAACGTCCTGGCACTGAGCCTGCGGCTGACCTCCGAGGTCGTGCTCGACGAGATCCTCGACGCCTGGCTGGCCGGCGCGCCGAGCACGGACGCCGTCGACCAGGCGAACGTCTCCCACCTCGACGCGATCTGACGAATGACCTTCGATGGAAGCTCGGAAACGTCGGTGCCGCCGTTTAGGGTGCTGGGCATGACCGACGTGCTCCTCCGCGGCGGGCAGCTGTGGGGTCTCAAGATGCCTACCGACATCCTCGTCCGGGACGGCCGGATCGAGCGGGTCGCGGCCACGATCGACGCGCCCGCGGCGCGCTCGTTCGACATCACCGGTCAGCTCGTGCTGCCCGGCCTCGTCGAGGCGCACTGCCACCTCGACAAGACCCTCTACGGCGGGCCATGGGTCCCTCACTCCGCCGACGACACGCTGGCCGGTCGCATCGGCAACGACCTGGGCCGCCGCGCCGAGCTCGGCGTGCCCAGCGTCGAACGCGTCACCGCGCTGCTGGCGCGGATGAGCGCCTACGGCACCACTCACGTCCGCACCCACACCGACATCGACCCGCTGGTCGGCCTGCGCGGCGTGGAGGCCGTCCGGGAGGCGGCGGCGGGCTCCCCCATCGACGTGCGCCAGGTCGCCTTCCCCCAGCACGGCGTGCTTACCAACCCCGGGACGGCCGAGCTGCTCGAAGCGGCGCTCAAGAGCGGTGTCGAGGGGGTCGGCGGGCTCGATCCGGCGGGCATCGACCGCGATCCGGTGCGCCACCTCGACCTCATCTTCGGGCTGGCGGAGCGCTACGGCACCCATCTCGACATCCACCTCCACGACGGCGGCTCGCTCGGCGCCTGGGAGCTGGAGCTCATCACCGAGCGCACCAAGGTGCTCGGCCTGGCGGGCAGGGTGGCGGTCAGCCACGCCTACGCGCTCGGCCAGCTCGACGACGCCCACCAGGACCGCATGGTCCAGGGCTTCGCCGAGGCCGGTGTGGCGCTGGTGACGGCCGCCGTCTACAGCTTTCCCGTGCCGCCGATCAAGAAGCTGCGGGCCGCGGGCGTCACGGTCGCGTGCGGCCACGACGGCATCCGCGACCTGTGGGGCCCCTACGGCAGCGGCGACATGCTCGAACGCGCCATGCACGTGGCCTACCGCAGCACATTCCGCAGAGACGAGGACATCGAGCTCGCGCTGGAGGCGGCGACCGTCGGCGGTGCCCGCATGCTCGGCCTCGACGACTACGGCCTGGCTCCGGGCGACCGGGCCGACCTCGTCGTCGTCCCCGCGAGCGGTCCGGCTGAGGCCGTGGTCGTTCACCCAGCGCGCACTCTGGTCATGAAAGACGGCGCAGTCCTGCACAATTGACCGGCGGGACCATCGAAAGGCAGATAAGTGCTCTCTATTCACCAGCGGATCGCGGAAGAGCTCGGCGTACGCGACGGGCAGGTGCTGTCGGCGGTCGAGCTGCTCGACGGCGGCGCGACGGTGCCGTTCATCGCCCGCTACCGCAAGGAGGTCACCGGCGCCCTCGACGACGCCCAGCTACGCACGCTCGAAGAGCGGCTGCGCTACCTGCGCGAGCTGGAGGAGCGCAGGGCGGCGATCCTGGAGTCGATCGAGTCCCAGGGCAAGCTCGACGACGAGCTGCGCGCCCAGATCATGGCGGCCGACACCAAGGCCCGCCTGGAGGACATCTACCTCCCCTTCAAGCCCAAGCGGCGCACCAAGGCGCAGATCGCCCGCGAGCTGGGCCTGGAGCCGCTGGCCGACCAGCTCCTCGCCGATCCCTCGCACAACCCCGCCGCGCTGGCCGAGACGTTCCTCACCGAGGGCGTCGCCGACGCCGCGGCCGCACTGGAGGGCGCGCGGGCGATCCTCATCGAGCGCTTCGCCGAGGACGCCGACCTCATCGGCGGGCTGCGCGAGCAGCTCTGGGGCCGTGGCCGGCTGCTCTCCAAGGTCCGCGAGGGCAAGGAGGAGGCGGGGGCGAAGTTCTCCGACTACTTCGAGTTCGGGGAGCCGTTCACCAAGCTGCCCTCGCACCGGATCCTGGCCATGTTCAGGGGCGAGAAGGAGGAGATCCTCTCCGTCACGCTGGAGCCCGACGACAGCCCCGAGTACGAGATGCGCATCGCCTCCCGCTTCGGCGTCTCCGACCAGGGCCGCCCGGCCGACCGCTGGCTCAACGAGACCGTGCGCTGGGCCTGGCGCACCCGCATCCTCGTGCACCTGGGCATCGACATCCGCATGCGGCTCTGGCAGGCGGCCGAGGACGAGGCCGTGCGGGTGTTCGCCACCAACCTGCGCGACCTGCTGCTGGCCGCGCCCGCCGGCACCCGCACGACCATGGGCCTCGACCCCGGGCTGCGCACCGGCGTAAAGGTGGCCGTGGTCGACGCCACCGGCAAGGTCGTCGACACCGCCACCATCTACCCGCACGAGCCCAAGCGGCAGTGGGACCAGTCGCTGGCCGTCCTGGGCGCGCTCGCGCAGAAGCACGGCGTCGAGCTGATCGCGATCGGCAACGGCACCGCCTCCCGCGAGACCGACAAACTGGCCGGCGAGCTGGTCCAGCACATGCCGTCGGTGACCAAGATCGTGGTGTCGGAGGCAGGCGCGTCCGTCTACTCCGCCTCGGCCTACGCCTCCGCGGAGCTGCCCGACCTCGACGTGTCGATCCGCGGCGCCGTCTCCATCGCCCGCCGCCTCCAGGACCCGCTGGCCGAGCTGGTCAAGATCGACCCCAAGTCGATCGGCGTCGGCCAATATCAGCACGACCTCGCCGAGACCAAGCTGTCCCGCTCTCTCGACGCGGTGGTCGAAGACTGCGTCAACGCCGTGGGCGTCGACGTCAACACCGCCTCCCCGCCGCTGCTCACGCGCGTGTCGGGCATCGGCGCCACGCTGGCCGAGAGCATCGTGCGCCACCGCGACACCAACGGCCCCTTCAAGTCCCGCTCGGCCCTGAAGGACGTGGCCCGCCTCGGGCCCAAGGCGTTCGAACAGTGCGCGGGCTTCCTGCGCATCGCGGGCGGCGACGACCCACTCGACGCCTCCAGCGTGCACCCCGAGGCCTACCCGGTGGTCCGGCGCATCCTCGGCTCGGTCCAGACCGACCTCAAGACGCTGATCGGCAACACGGCGACGCTGCGGGCGATCAAGCCGCAGGAGTTCACGGACGACAAGTTCGGCCTGCCGACGGTCACCGACATCCTGCGCGAACTCGAGAAGCCCGGCCGTGACCCACGGCCCGCGTTCAAGACCGCGACCTTCAAGGAGGGCGTGGAGAAGCTCTCCGACCTGCTGCCCGGCATGATCCTTGAGGGCGTGGTGACGAACGTGGCGGCGTTCGGCGCGTTCGTGGACGTCGGCGTACACCAGGACGGCCTGGTCCACGTCTCCGCCATGTCCCGAAATTACGTGACAAATCCCCGCGACGTCGCCAAGCCCGGCGACATCGTCCGCGTCAAGGTCCTAGAGGTCGACATCCCCCGCAAGCGCATCTCCCTGACCTTGCGCCTGGACGACGAGACCACCCCCGAAGGCCGCGCGTCCCGCGGCGCTGGCGGCACCGGCCGTGGCCCGGCCGACGGCAACCGCGGCCCTGGCGGCGGTCGCGGCCCGGCTGGAGACAGCAACCGCGGACCCAGTGGCGCAGGCCGTGGTCCGGCCGG
Organism: Nonomuraea sp. NEAU-A123; assembly: GCF_018603905.1. Taxonomy (GTDB): domain Bacteria; phylum Actinomycetota; class Actinomycetes; order Streptosporangiales; family Streptosporangiaceae; genus Nonomuraea. The sequence continues at coordinate 411,577 of NZ_JAHFZZ010000006.1, read as the reverse complement.
AGACGGCAACCGCAGCACAGCCGGTGCTGGCGACGGTGGCCGTGGAGCGACCGGTGCTGGAGACGGCGGTCGCGGATCCGGCGGACGCGCCGACGCGAGCCGCGGCGCCCCCGGAAGCGGCGCCTCTGGCGGCGGCACACGTGGTGACGGTCGCGGCGCCGGTGGACGTGGAGACGGCGGTCGTGGAGACGGCGGTCGTGGAGACGGCGGTCGTGGAGACGGCGGTCGTGGCGGTTCCGGCGGCCGCGGAGACGCCGCACGGGGTGGCGGCGGTCGCGGTGATGGCGGTCGCGGTGACAGCGGCCAGCGCGGTAGGGGCGACGGCGCTCAGCGCGGCGACAGTGGTCAGCGGGGTCGCGGTGAAGGCGGCCAGCGCGGCGGCAGCGCCCGCCGCCCAGCCCCCTCGGGCGCCATGGCAGAAGCCCTCCGCAAGGCCGGCCTGACCGGAGACGACCAATAACTCCCGACAGTCGGCCGGTGCGTTGACCAACCAACGCACCGGCCGACAGGCGGCATCACCAGTCGACGCCATGGGCAGCCAACGCACCGGCCGACAATCACCGAGCACCCACGCACCCCCGCCGTCGGGTGGTCCGCTGCAGGCGGAATCCCGGCGAGTCAGCCGTGCCCGCAGGGGCGATACGGTCGGAGAGTGAGCACAACTGCGTTTACCACGGCGATCACCCAGGCCCGCGACCTGCTCAGGTGGCGCTCACCACTGCGCACAGAGCTCTGGGCGGCCCGGCTCACGGCGACACTGCGCCCAACGGAGGTCCGCCCGCTCGTACGACAACTGACCGAAGCCGGCAGCCCAGAGGCACGCCTCACACTCGCCGCCCTGGCCGTCGTGGAAACCGCAGCCCTGGACGACGACGAGGCACACTACGACGACACCAGCGCCGAAGCAGCGGCCACGCCCCCTACCGAGGCGGCAGCCGGCGACCACACTCCGGCAACGGGCGACACCGTAGCCAGCGGCCCCGGCCCGTACTCGGGCACGGATCCGCGAACCGGACACCCGACCTCGCAGGAGCAAGGAAACAAGAGCCTTCAGGAGGTCCTGCGGGAAGCCGGGCAGGAGGCCGTGCGGGGGCTGCCCGAGTGGGTCGGGCGGATGGGGCAGGTGGTGTGTGAGCAGGCGTGGTACGGCAAGGCCGACCGCTACGGCGAGCAGGCCCTGGCCGCTCTGCGGTTCCGCTACCCCGACGGCAAGGAGCCGCATGTCCTGATCGTAGGCATCGACCAGGTCAACGGCGGCCTGGCGGTCGATGCGACGGTCGAGGAGCCGAAGTTCCTCGACGACCTGGACCTGCGGCCGGCGGATCCGGCGGTGGTCGCGGGGCGGGTGCTGGACGCGTTCGAGATGACGGACCTCGTCATGGGGGCGCCGATCGCCGAGAGCCTGCCCGCCGTCCGCCCGCTGGCCCTCGCCCGCGCGCGGACCGTCCCCGATCCGGTACGCCAGGCGCCCGACGACACCGTGTCCCGGTTCCTGGATCTGCCGGATCTACCCGGAGCGCAGGAGGCGTTCGGGAAGCTTGTCGAGTTCGTGGGTGATCGGCCCCTGTGGTGGAGTCCGGCCCGGGTCTCGCGGTTCCTCACCTCATGGTTGCCGCGCGAGGCGATCCTGACCGAGGTGGCCATCTCGGCCATGCCCGACGTGGTCCGCGCCTGGAGCCGCTTCCACGGCGGCGATTCTGAGGTGCTCCGGCAGATCGAGGCCGATGCGCCGCGCCTGCCTGCGCTGATGGCGGACGAGTCGCTCGCGGGCCTCCACAAGCGCATGACCCAGAACGGTCACTGACGCCAGGCCGATGACTCGCCCGCCTGCCGTTCCGCCGCCTGGCGAGCACGCTGACGTGCCGCACGGCACTGTTCAGACCCACCTGGGTCAACGGCCCGAGGTGTCAGTGCGATATCGCGAGACGCAAGCCGTGGCCATCGTGAGACCAGCCTCAGGGCGAGGTGAGCGGTTCGGCCTGGTAGGCCCGGTGAAGCAGCTCCAAGAAGGACTGGGCCTCAGGCAAGGGCGCAGAGCCGATCCGACGTACCGCCACACCCGGCGTCCATGAGTTCATGACCACACCTCCTGCCAGCGCGGGCAGGTCGGCGAGCGTGATCTCCTGGACACGCTGGGGGACGCCAAGGCGGTCCAGTTGGCGGCGGACAATGCCCATCGTGGTTCCACCCAGCATCTCGGCCGCGGGCCACACCACCGCGGCGCCGTCCCAAAAGGCCAGATTCCAGATCGACCCCTCGCTGAGCCGACCCCGGCGGTCAATGAAGGCTGCGTCGTCGAAGCCTTGCCCAACAGCCTGACGGAGGAAATACGTCTTGGCCACCTCGCCGACATGCTTCACGCCCGGCAGAACCCGCTCGTACTCGACCGTCGCCAGCGTCAGCGGGCCCTCCGGACCAGACGCGGCCGGTCCGGTACGGACCAGCACCTCGGGCTCCACATCAGTCCCGGCCACGGTGAACTCGCCCGCCGGCGAGTACACCGTGGCAACCAGCGAGAGGTCAGCCGGACCGGCCTCCAGAGCCGCCCGCAGATAGGACCGCACCCGATTCTCGGGCAACGCTCGACCGAACAACTCCACCGAGGCAGACCGCAGCCGCTCCAGATGGAGATCGAGTCCCCGGACCTGGCCCCCACGCACCTGCATGGCCGTGAAGTGGGCATAACCGGCGAAGGCGAGCGGTGCCAACTCCTCGACGATCGCCGCCCGGCCATTACGTTGAACAACAAAAGATCGCAAGTCTCTCCCCAGATCGTGGTGATGCGCCCCGCCGGCATCTCTGTCGAGGGGCGCGGGACGAGCCTGCCCTGGCGAAGCGCGGTCTTCCAGAGCCCTGTTCTGCTGACGACCAGTGGTCCTACTACTGCCAGGGTCAGTCTCGTCCGCGGTCGATGCGTACGACCAGCGATAATGGGCGACATGGGAGATCGGCACGGTATGGAGGAGGCGGCAGATCCGGGCGGCGAGCGGCCGTTCGATCCGCGCGCTGAGCTCGGCAAGTTCCTGCGCAGCCGCCGGGCCCGGCTGAGGCCGGAGGATGTCGGGTTGCCGGCCTTTGGACGGTACCGGCGAGTGCCGGGACTGCGCCGCGAGGAGCTGGCTCAACTCGCCGGCGTGTCGGTCGCCTACCTCACCCGGCTCGAGCAGGGCAGAGGCTCCAACGTGTCGGCCGAGGTGCTCGACGCGATCGCGCGTGCCCTGCGACTGACGGACGCCGAGCACGAACACCTCACGCATCTGGTCAAGTGCCAGCACCGGAAGAAGCACTCGCCGCCGCGCCAGGAGCAGGTGCGCGCCACACTCCGGGAGATGCTGGCCTCCTTGGAGGGGGTGCCCGCGTACGTGTCGGGACCGCGCTCGGACATCCTGGCCTGGAACCCGATGGCGGCGGCCCTCTTCGGCGACTGGGATCGATTGCCCAACCTGGAGCGCAACTGGGCTCGGCTGGTGTTCCTGCGGCCCGACTATCGCCGGCTGTTCGTGGACTGGGAGTCGAAGGCAGCCGACATCGTCGGCGCCCTGCGCCTGTACGCGGGCTGCTATCCGGACGACCCTCAGCTGTCGGCGCTCGTGGGCGAGCTGTCGGTGAAGAGCGAGGCGTTCCGCCGCCTGTGGGGCAGGCATGACGTAAAGGAGAACAACCACGGCGCCCAGCGCCTGCGTCATCCGCTGGTGGGCGACCTCACCCTCTCCTTCGAGTCGTTCCGGCTGCCCGACGATCCCGAGCAGTCCCTGACCGTCTACAACGCCTCACCGGGCTCCACCGCGGCGGAGAGCCTGCGGCTGCTGGCCGGCTGGGGCGCGGATGCGATCGTCACGCGGTAGGCCGCCGAAGGCCAACGATCAACCGAGTGGCGGGCCCGCGAGCTACCGAAGACGACCGAAGCCGGTCGAAAGCGGCCGACGGAGGAGGGATGAAGTGGGACGGAGTCGTGGGTGCGGGCGGCTATGCTGCGCAATGAACGTTTTACCGCCGCCCCCGCACGGGCGTCTCAAGGGAGATCTGCGTCATGTACAAGGAGTTCGCCGCCGAGGCCGTGGTCTGGCTAGTCCCGGTTGTGGTCCTCATCGGCCTCGCCCTGATGGTCACCTCCTGACGGCCAGGGGCCGGACCGGGCGCGGCCCCTGGCGCCCTGGTCAGCGGTAATACTCGTAGTGGACGACCGTGCTGACGTCACGGTCGAAGCGGATCTCGCCGTCGAGCCACCGGTTCCACATGTTCGAGAGCGTACGGGTCCTGACGGTGCATCCTCCCCAGCGGGAGTGCTTGGCCCGGATGGTGCCGACATAGTCGTAGCACGAGCCGACCTTCTTGCCGTTGACCTTGAGCCGGGCGTTCAGGCTGACGGCATAGAGGGTCGTGCGGGAGATGTTGGTGACCCGCACCTTGACCCGGCAGGTGTCCTTGCACCGGCCCCAGTAGATCTTGTACTTGATCAGATGCGGCTTCGCGGTGCTGGAAAGAGTGGCTGGCGTGTTCGCGGCCACCACCGCGAGAGCGGGAGACGGAGCCGCGGCGTTCGCGGCGGACGGCACCGCGACCACGGCCACCGCCGTGGCGACGGATAAGAGCGTGCCGACGAGACCCTTGACCATGTTGCCCCCATAAGCAACGACGTGCTGCCGCTTCCCCCTGTTGAAAGCGACGTCAGGCTCCCGATTAACCGTCAGGGAAACGGCGGAGTCAATTGGTTGTCCGACCACATCCCTATTACCCAGTTATGCGGTATTAGGAAGCCCAGGAGAGCAAACGACTCCCCTGTCGTAGGCGTTTCAACGCCTGTTTCTCCAGTTGCCTGATGCGCTCTCTGGTGAGCCCGAGGCGCTCCGCGATTTCGGTATAGGTCCACGTTTCCTGGTCGGCCAGGCCGTACCGGAGTCTGAGGATGAAAGCCTCTCGCGGCGGGAGTGAGGTGAGCACCTGGTGCAGATCGGCGTTGAGCGCGCGGCGCTCCATGACCTCCTGTGCCTGGAGACCGTCCTCGTCGGCGATCATGTCACCGATGTTGCCCTCGCCGTTCTCGCCGACGGGCACGTCCAGGCTGACCGTCTCCTGGGCGAGTTGCCGCAGCGCGGCGACGTGGCCGAGCGAGCGTTCCGCGGCCTTGGCGAGTTCGCCGTCACGTGGTTCGCGTCCCAGGTCGACGGCGAGTTGCCGGGCGATCCTGGTCAGCCGCGACAGCTCTTCGGCGACGTGCGTGGGCAGCCGTACGGTGCGGCTCTTGTCGTGGATGCCGCGTTCGATGGCCTGGCGGATCCACCACATCCCGTACGTGGAGAACTTGTAGCCGCGTTTGTAGTCGAACTTCTCCACGGCCCTGATCAACCCGAGATTGCCCTCCTGGATGACGTCGAGGAGCGGAAGCCCACGGAAGGCGTAGCGTCTGGCGGCGGCCACCACCAGCCGGAGATTGGACCTGATGAGCAGGTCCTTGGCGCGCTGCCCCTCGCGGCGGACGCATTCGAGCTCCGGAGTGCCCTGGCCACGGCCGATCAGGTAGCCCGAATAGAGCCCCGCTTCGATCCGTCGTGCCAGGTCCACTTCGTCCGCGGCGGAGAGCAAAGGTGTCTTTCCGATCTGCTCCAGATACATGCCGAGCAGATCGGGCTCTTCGGCCGACATACCACGGCGACTACCCGGTAAACGGCGGCGAACTCCCCGGTTCGTTGAGTTCTGCTATGGCGAGCTCGGCGGTGGTGCGGATATCGAAGAACTTGTCGAGCGCGGTGATGGCGAACAGATGCTTACACCTGCCGTTCAGCCCGGAAAGGAGTAACCGGCCGCCGGACGCGGTCACCGCCTTGTGCAGATAAACGAGCACGGAAAGGCCCGAAGAATCGCAGACGCTGACCGCCTGCATGTCGATGACGAGTAGTGGTGGCTGGGTCAGGTCCAGCGCCTTGGTGACGCGATCACGCACCTCGGCCGCGGAGCCGAAGTCGAAATCCCCCGTTAGCCTGGCGATGACGCACGGTCCCTGGAGCCCGAGGCTGATCGACAAGGCCTGCTCCGAAGCCACCCAGTTCCACCTACCCGCATTGCTTGTCCGATGTCACCACTTTACGAGAAGTAGCGTCTCGGGTTGGACACCAGCATCTGCTCGATCTGATCGCCGGTCACACCCGAGTCCAGGAGTGCGGCCAAGACCTCGTCGTGGATGTGATCGTAGCGCCAGTTGGGCGCCATCGTGCTCAGCGCCTCATCCCAAGCCGCCCCAAAGTAGTCATAAAAGCACCCGGCGTCGTGGCTGAGGACCATGCGATCAGCGTATCCCCGCTGGCAGAGGGCGGCGATGGTGGCCACTCGCTCGGAGGTCGGATTGTAGACATCCAGCCCGAATCTATCCATGCCCAGCGTGGCGCCCGTGTCGGCCAGACGCATCAGGTAGTCGAGATCGTTGCTGTCGCCCGCGTGCCCGACGACGACCTTCGTCAGGTCCACGCCCTCCTTGGCGAAGAAGTCGAGCGCTATCGGCCCGCTCTGCGTGAAGGAGTTCGTGTGGACGGTGATCGGCGCACCGGTGCGTACGTGAGCCTGCGCGACGGCCCGGCAGATGCGCTCGACCCCGGGTGTCAGGCCCTTCTGCTCGACCACGCACTTGAGGAACGCCGCCTTGACCCCGGTGTCGGCGATGCCCTCGGTGATGTCCCGCACGAAGTCGTCGATCATCGGATCGGGCATGTCCAGGAGCAGGCCGGGGCCGCGGTGCTCGTACTGGTGCGGCAGCTCTTCGAAGCTGTACATGCCGGTCGCGGCGATGATGTGCAGGTCCGGCACTTCGGCGGCGATGCGCTGGATGCGGGGGATGTACCGTCCGATCCCCCAGACCGTCGGGTCGACGATCGTCCGCACGCCCTTCGCCGCCGCCGCGTTGAGCTTCGTGATCGCGTCCGCGACCCGGAACTCCTCGTCCCACCAGGCACCTTTGCCGTAGTTGTCCAGGTACTCGGTGGAGAGAACGAAGATGTGTTCGTGCATCAGGGTCTGACCGAGCTCATCGACGTCGACGGGGCCGCGAACGGTGTTGACGGTGGGCATGCGCGCCTCCATACCGGCTGGTCGGTGCCGCCAACCTAGGCCGCCGCATACCCCCCGTCAACCGGCCAGCCGCGGGAACAACGGCTCGGGCCCGGCCAGCCGTTCCCCGCTCACCGCCGCCGCCACGCGCGCCGCTCCCGTGGGCAGAAACGGCGCCAGTTGTCCGGCCAGCGCCCGGCACGCGTACACGAGCGTCGCCAGCGAGGTCTCCCTGTCGCCGGGCTCCTGCCGCCACGGCTTGACCCGTTCGACGTACTTGTTCGCCTCCTCCACAATCGTCCAGACCGCGGCGGCGGCGCGGCGGAAGTCGAAGTCCTCCAGCGCCTCGTGCACCCGTCCCGGCGCGCTCTCACAGGCCTCGACGAGGGTACGTCCGGCGTCCGCGTCAAGGGCGACCACGGGGACCTCGCCGTCCCGGAACCGGTGCACCATGGTGACGACCCGGTTGACCAGGTTGCCGACGCCGTTGGCCAGATCCTCGTCGGCCCTGGCGACCAGCCGTTCCACGGTGAAGTCGGCGTCGCCGACCCGCGGCACCTCACGCAGCAGCCACCACCGCACCGCGTCGGCGCCATAGGCCCGCGCTATCGCCTCGGCGTCCGCGGACGTTCCTGACGACTTGCTGATCTTTCGCCCGCCGACGGTCAGGTAGTCGTGGACGAAGATCTCGGCAGGCAGCGGCAAGCCCGCCGCGAGCAGCATCGCGGGCCAGTAGACCGCGTGGAAGCGGATCACGCCCTTGCCCATCAGGTGGACCTTGCGCGGCTCCGCCACCCACCAGCGGTCGTAGTCGCCGCCGTCCAACGCGGTGACGTAGTTGGCCAGGGCGTCCCACCACACGTACACCACCTGGGAAGGGTCTCCCGGCACCGGTATGCCCCAGCCGCGGGCCCGGTCCGCGGAGCGTGAGACGCTGATGTCGGCCAGCCCGGCCTCGATGAACGCCAGCACCTCGTTCCGCCGCGCGGCCGGCTCGATCCTGAGCCGCGCGCCGCGGATGAGGTCCAGTAACGCGTCCTGGTAACGCGACAGGCGGAAGAACCAGTTCTTCTCCGAGACCCGCTGCAACGGCGCCTCGTGCTCGGGACAGGTCCCCTCGCTGAAGAACTGCTCACAGCCGACGCAGTAAAGCCCCTCGTAGTGCCGCTGGTAGAGGTCGCCGTCGATCGCCCGCCAGATCCGCTCGACTCCCGGGAGATGCCCCGGATGATGACTCGTCCGGATGAACGAGTCGAAGGACAGGTCGTACGACTCGCGCAGCGCTTCGAAGGCGGCCGCGTTCCGATCGACGAGCTCCCGCACCGGGACGCCCGCCGCCTCGGCGGCCAGGACGTTCTTCAGCGAGTTGTCGTCGGTGCCGGTCTGGAAGCGTACGGGCTCGCCGCGCCGCCGGTAGTGCCGGGCCAGCACGTCACCCTGCACGATCTCCAGGGCGTGCCCCAGATGCGGGCGGGCGTTGACGTAAGGGATGGTGGTCGTGATGTACATCGTGTGTCTCCCGAGGGGCCCCGGACACGACGAGAGGCCCCGGTCGCAGGGCCTCGAACAAGACGTCGTCGGTGGAAGCCCCTACGGGGCCATCATCACCAGTCGCGTCGTCATGCGCCCATCGTAGCGTTCCGGCTGAAACCGACGCACTCGTAAATCCCGGCCCCCCGGACGGAGCCCGCGAGCTCGCGGAGCACCCGGCGTCACGGAGACCCGGCGTCACGGAGACCCCAGCAGAACGAAAGCCCCAGCGTCACGGAGGCCCGCGATGGCGGATCTTCCAGATGATCAGGCCGACCGCGAAGACGGCGAGGCCCGCGAGCACGGACGTCAGCGGCAGGGTCGCCGCCAGCAGCAAGCAGAGGGCCAGCCCGAGCACTGGTACGGCCTTGGGCGGGGCGCCCTCGTCCGGCCCGAGGGTGAGTGCGCAGGCGTTGGCGATGGCGTAATAGACCAGGACGCCGAACGACGAGAAGCCGATCGCCCCGCGCAGGTCCGCCACCAGCAGCAACCCGACCACCACCACTCCCACAGCCAGCTCGGCCCGGCGGGGGACCTCGGTCGTGGAATGGACCTCGGCCAGGAGCTCGGGGAGGTCGCGCCGACGGGCCATGGCGAGGACGGTGCGGGAGACGCCGAGAAGGAGGGCCAGCAGCGCCCCCAGCGCCGCCACCGCCGCGCCCGCACTGACCACCGGCCGCAACCAGGCCGCGCCGGACGCGGTGGCCACGTCGGCGAGCGGGGCTCCGGACGCGCCGAGCCACATGGGGCCCAGCACGGACAGCGCGGTGACGGCGACCAGGGCGTAGACCACCAGCGTGACGGCCAGGGCGGCGGTGATGGCGCGGGGGATGGTGCGTGCCGGGTCGCGGACCTCCTCGCCGAGCGTGGCGATCCTGGCATACCCGGCGAAGGCGAAGAACAGCAGGCCCGCGCCCTGGAGAACATCCCACGGGGTGGGGTGGTACGCCTCGGCGACCTGCTCCGCGATCGCGTAGAACCGGGCGACCACGTCGTTCTTGGGGATGAGAGCGGCGACCTCCTCGGAAGAGAGGTCGATCCTCTGGTCCTTGTCGACGATGCGCGCGTTAGACGGCAGACCGTCCGCCGAGCGGGCACCGTCCTCGGAGCCGGTGGCCGAGGAGGCGTCAGGGCCACTCAGCAGCCCGATGGCGACCACCGCGACCAGGACCGCCAGCACGAACGCCACCATCACCCGAGCCGCCATTGCCGAGCGCTGAACGCCGAACAGGTTGAGCGCGGTCAGCGCCACCACGGCGGCGATGGCGAGGGGGCGGGCCAGGCCGGGCGCCACGTACGAGCCGAAGGTCAGCGCCATCGCCGCGCAGGAGGCGGTCTTGCCGACGGTGAAGCCCCAGCCCGCGAGGTAGCCCCAGACCGGGCCGAGCCGCCGCCTGCCGTAGACGTACGTGCCGCCCGACTCGGGATAGAGGGCGGCGAGGCGAGCGGAGGAGGTCGCGTTGCAGTAGGCGACGACGGCGGCGAGGGCGAGGGCGGCGAGCAGCCACGAACCCGCGGCCGCCGCGGCGGGCGCGAAGGCGGCGAACACCCCGGCGCCGATCATCGCGCTCAGCCCCACGACCACCGCGTCGGCGGTGCCGAGACGCCGTGACAGCTCCACCCCGCCCTCCCCGTTCCACCGGCTGGCAGCCACTATGCACCACGCCGCCGACAAAAGAGCCACGAGCAAAGGACCGCCGACAAACGGCGGCCCGGCTAATCCGGCTAGCCCGGCTGATCTGGATGATCCGACTAGCCTGGTTAGCCCGGCTGATCCGGCTAGCCCGGCTAGCCCGGCTGGTCCGGCTGGTCCGGCGCGGGCACCACCAGCACCGGCCGGTGCGCGTGGTGCAGCACCCGGTCGGACGTGCTCCCGAGCAGCAGTGACTTCACCCCGCCCAGCCCCCGCGTCCCGGTGACGATCAACGTGGCCCCGACATCGTTCGCCACCTCCACAATGGTCGACCACACGGCCAGCGCGTCCAGCTCGCAACGCGGCGTCGCGTCGAACCCCGCCTGCCTGGCCAGCTCCGCGCCCTGCCCGGCGAGCTCCCTCATGGCCTCCCCGACGGCCTCATCCGCGGCCGGCGAATCATCGATGGTCATCATCAACCCGGCCGACGCCCGCGCCGAGGCCATCCCCAGGCGTTCCCACACGGTCAGTACGACGGCGCGCCGACCGGCCAGAAGCGTGCCCGCGAAGGCGATCGCCGCCTTGGCGTCGTCCGAGCCGTCGTACGCGATCAGAATGGTCGTTTCAGCTGCTTCCATAGGCGAGGTCTTTCCAGAGCGGGCCGTTTCACGCCCACGAGCTGGGTAGCCAGCGAATATGACAGTCACTCAGTTCAAGGACCTGCCTCTGGCGGACCGTGACCGCGCATGGGACGCGGCGGCGGCCGACAAACGCGTGCGTAAGTGGGCGGGCGCCGAGGACGGGCCCAACGAGAAGTACCGCCAGGCCTTTCTCTGGTACGACGGCGACAACGCCGACGAGTTCGGCAGTTACAAGCTGCCGATCGCCGACGTCGTGGACGGTGAGCTGAAGGTCGTCCCGCGGGCCGTGATCGCCGCCGCCGCGGTCGTCGACGGTGCCAGGGGCGGGGTCGATGTGCCGAAGGGCGACATCGATCGGATCAAGTCGCACCTGGCCAAGTACTACGCCAAGATGGGCGACACGCCGCCCTGGGAGCGCTGAATCGAGGGCTTGAGCAGGGACAACCCGGCCAGGGCGAGCACGCCGACCTCGGTGATGACCACCAGCCGCTGGGTGAGCCCGGCGGGGATCTGGTCGTTGGACAGCGGGATGCCGAACATCCGCACGACATAGGGGACCACGACGAGCAGCAGCGCGCCCAGCGCCACCGCGCTCAGCACCCGCACGGCCTTGGCGTACCGGACCCGCGCGTTGGCCAGCAGCATCCCCGCGGCCGGCATCACCAGGAAGGCGGCGAAGGCGGCATACCGATGGATGCCTCCCGACAGCGAAAGCGGCACTCCCGGGCGGTCCGTGGGAAAGGCACCGATCAGGAACATGCTCCCGCCCCACGCCAGCAGCAGCAGGACGACCCACACGCTCGCACCGGCCCGGCGCAGCGACTCGGCGATCAATGCCGAGCCGAACGCGAAGAGCGTCAGCGACGTCGGCAGCAGCCATCCCAGGGGCTGAAAGGCGTACTCACTGATCACGCTGTGCAGCGGGTCGAGACCCGACTCGGCGTGCAAGGTGAGCATGGTACCGGCCCCGGTGCCGATGGCCGCGAATCCGCTGAGAAGCAATGCCTTCATGCTTCAAAGCTCGTGGAATACGGGCTTCCGGAGTATCGGAGATCGACCCGAACGGGCCCTGAACGACCCCTTAATACCTTGGTCGTAGCACTTCGGTCGGATGCCCGCTGACCTGCGGGAAACCACCCCTGGGTGGGGTGGGCCTCCTCAGGGTAGGTACCGCCAACGGTAGCCGATTTGCCTTAGAGCGCGCTCTAAGGGCCAGTCTGTAGTTCTACCCAGAAAGAAGCCTACAGAGGATGGACATGAACAAGCGCACTCTCGGCACCGGCGGCCCGCAGGTCTCCGCTCTCGGACTCGGCTGCATGGGCATGTCGGAGTTTTACGGCCAAGGCAACGAAAATGAGTCGATAGCCGTCATTCACCGCGCGCTAGAGCTTGGCGTGAATTTTCTTGACACCGCCGATATGTACGGCAGTGGGCACAACGAGGAGCTCGTCGGCCGGGCCATCAAGGACCGCCGCGACCAGGTGGTGCTGGCCACCAAGTTCGGCATCAGGCGCGAGGGCGACGCCCGCTCCATCGACAACACCCCTGAGTACATCAGGGCCGCCTGCAACGCCTCGCTCCAGCGCCTCGGCGTCGACCACATCGACCTCTACTACATGCACCGCCGCAACCCCCAGGTGCCGATCGAGGAGTCGGTCGGCGCGATGGCCGAGCTCGTACGGCAGGGCAAGGTCAGGCACCTGGGCCTGTCGGAGGTAGGCGCGGAGACGCTGCGCAAGGCCGCGGCCACGCACCCGATCGCCGCCCTGCAGAGCGAGTATTCGCTGTTCACCAGGGACATCGAGAACGAGATCCTGCCCGCGGCCCGCGAGCTGGGCATCGCACTGGTGGCGTACTCGCCGATCAGCCGCGGCTTCCTCACCGGCACGCTCGCACCCGCCGACCAGCTTCCCGACGACGACTTCCGCAAGTGGCTGCCCCGCAACTCGGGTGAGAACGCCGAGCACAACGCCCGGCTCACCGCCGAGGTCCTGCGGATCGCCGCGGCGGCCGGGATCACCGGCGCGCAGCTCTCCCTGGCCTGGCTGCTGGCTCAGGGCGACGACATCGTGCCCATCCCGGGCACCAAGCGGTTGAAGTACCTGGAGGAGAACGCCGCGGCCGCCTCGGTCACGCTGACCGCCGAGCAACTGGCCGAGCTGGCGCGGGCCGTACCGGCTGACGCCGTGCGTGGGCCGCGTTATCCGGACATGTCATCGATCGAGTCGTGAGCCGGGCAGGTCGAAGTAGGCCCTGATCACGGTGATGCCGGCGCGCGTGTGGACGCGGACCAGGTCGCTGAGCAGGTTGACGATCAGCAGGCCGCGCGAGCCGGGCGTACGCGGATCGACCGGCATCCGCCCGGCCAGCGGGTCGATGATGTGGCCGGTGTCGCTGATCTCGCACACCAGCCGGTCGGCTTCGGTCCAGATCCTGATCAGCCCGGAGCCGCCGCCGTGATCGAGGCTGTTGGCGCCGAGTTCGGCGACCGTCAGACGGATGTCGTCGAGCTTGGTGCGGCCGAACCCGAGGTCGGCGGCCCGCCTGGCGGCCAGGCCACGCGCGGCGGCCAGGTTGGTGTGGTCGAAGCGGAGCGAGATGAAGTCGGCGGGCTCGCCCAGCGGCTGGTTGTGCCCGTCGACGACCTTATGGGGCGCGTAGTCGCCGCTGTGCCACTCGCCGGAGCCGTCGCGGAGCACGGGATGGGTCTGCTCGGCCTCGCGGATGACCTCGGGGTCGAGCCCGTCGAGGTCGTAGGGGCACAGGATCGTGACGTGGCGGCCGGTGAACGCGTAGTTGATCAGGGCCTCGTGCTGGGCGCAGGCCGGATATTCCGTCACGGTGCGGCCCGGCCAGATGGGCTCGCCGATGATCCGCACATGACCGCCGGGATGGCGGTCGGCGAACTCGCGGAGCACGGCCGGGATGATGCGTCCTGGATTGCGCCCCGCGCTGGTCATGTCGAGCAGGAGCACCTCGTCGGCGTCAGGCCCCAGATCGGCCTGGATCAAGGCCAGATTTTTGGGCGGGACGGCGACGGCGACGGGCTCCCCCGAACTCAGCCCTTCACGGACAAAAGCCGTGGTGGCAGCCACATACTCCCGATCTCCTCGGTAAAAGAGTGCCGGGTGCACGAACGGGTCAGCCGCCATCACACTTCAAGCTACCTCGCGATGAGGTCTTTACGGCAATCCGTTGGGTATCCAGGTGTTATGAAGAAACTCCAGATCGTGCGGCCCACGAAGCCCTCCCCCCGGCCGCTCCCCCTCGATCTGCGTACGCCCTCCGGCCGACGCCTCCCGTTCTGAAGCAGGCGAACCTATGCTCGGGACATGTCGGATTTGCAGATGCGCGTCTCTGACGAGGACCGCGAGCGTGGCGCGCGAAAGCTGCAGGAAGCCTTCATGGAAGGCCGTCTCACCCAGCTGGAGCTGGAGGATCGGCTCGAACTGGCCCTCACCGCGCGAACCTACGGCGACCTGCTCGGCCTGATCGCCGACCTGCCGGCCGACGGGCCGCCGGTCGACGAGGTGGTGGAGCTGGAGTCCAAGAACGGCCACATCAAGCGCTCAGGAGACTGGGCGGTCCCCCGCAGGCTCAGGGTCGCCTCCAAGTACGGCAGCGTCGAGCTCGACCTGTCGGAGGCGGTCATCCCCCATCCGGTCGTCGAGATCGACCTCGACCTCAAGTACGGCTCGGCCAAGATCGTGCTGCCCGACGGCGCCGCCGCCGACATCGACAGGTTCCGCACGGCGTGGGGCAGCACCGTGACGACGGACGTACCGGGCCGGCCCCAACCGGGAGCCCTCTACGTGGTGGTGAGCGGCGAGACCAAGTACGGGAGCCTGGCGGTCCGCTATCCGCGCAAGCGCTGGTTCACCCACTGATGGACCTCATGGGACAGACCTAGTCGCCGGTTGGCCCCGCTTTACAACGACTTGATACACATGGTGCTAGTGAGGTGCAACCACGGATCAAGCGTTGCTCCATAATGTCGCTTCGTCACTAAACGCAACGAAGGGCATTGGAACATGACTCCCCCTCGTCGTCGGATCGCCATCGCGATCGCGACGCTTTCTCTTGCCGGCCTCACCACTGCCTGCGGCGCCATCGGTAACGCGGTCGACTGCAACGCGGTCGCCACGGACGTGAACAAGATCACACAGGAGTTCACCGCCTCCATGAGCAGCGCGGCCACCGATCCCAAGGCGATCGAGAAGGCCAGCCAGGAGACGGCCGGCAAGCTCAAGACCCTCGCCTCCAAGTACGACGGCGACCTGGCCGGAGCCCTCAACGACCTGGCCTCGGTGTTCGAGGGCATCAAGGTCGATGAGAAGAACCCGGCCTCCGCGACCGAGAGCCTGTCGAAGCTGCCGGCCGTTCAGGCCAAGATCACGAGCGCCTGCGGCTGATGACCCGCCGCCGCACCGCCCGCGGGGGGCGGAGCGGCGCGGCGGCCCATACGCGGTCCAGGTGAAATCGGTCTACTCTTGCTGCCCGTGACGGGGGAAGCTCTGGCAGCCGGTGTTGCCCGTTGGACGGCCCGGATCACGCCGAACCGCCTGCGCGTCGGGCTGATCGCCGTGGTCTCGGCCACCGTCTACGCCGTGCTCGGCCTGGTCAAGCTGGCCACCTATCGCGCCAGCACGTTCGATCTGGTGATCGTTGACCAGGCTGTGCGCAACTACGCGCACTTTCGGCCCCCGTACATCCCGATGGTCGGCGCCTTCCACGGCCGGGGGCTCGACTACCTCCAGCTCGCCGACCACTTCTCCCCCATCTACGCGTTGCTGGCGCCGTTCTACTGGATCCATGACGGCCCGGCCTCGCTGATCGTGGCGCAGGCGCTGCTGTTCGCCGCCGCGATCCCGTTCATCTGGCTGTTCACCAGGCGGATGCTGGGGACCGCCCCGGCCTACCTGGTCGCCGTGGCCTACGCGCTGTCGTGGCCCGTCGCGCAGGCGATCGCGTTCGACGCGCACGAGGTGATGTTCGTCCCGCTGCTCACCGCGATCATGATCGAGCGCTACCACGCGGACCGTTTCCTGCCCGCCTTCGCGGCGATGGGCGCGCTCCTCCTGGTCAAGGAGGACATGGGGCTCACGGTGATCGGCTTCGGTCTCTATCTCTTCGTCACCGGCGACAGGTTCCGCGGGCTGTGTTGCGCCGCGATCGGGCTCGGCGGGGTCATGCTGACCCGGGGCGCGCTCATTTCGCTGGTCGGCGGCGAGAGCTCGGACTTCTGGGCCTATGGTCACCTGGGGCCCGACGTGCCCAGCGCGATCCTGACGCTGCTCCGCGACCCGCTGGCCGCCTTATTACTGCCGTTCAGCGAGGAGACCAAGGTCGACACGCTCTTCCTGCTGGCCTGGCCGACGCTGCTGCTCTGCCTGCTGTCGCCGCTGTCGCTGGTCGCACTGCCGCACCTGCTCGAACGCATGCTGTCGGACCGCGAGCTGTGGTGGCGGGCGGACTTCCAGTACAACGCCTTCACGGTGGTGATCCTGCTCTGCGCGGGCGTCGACGGGCTGTCCAGGCTGCTGCGCCGGCTCAAGCGCTCGGACGACCGCTCGCTCAAGCTGGCCTGGTCGGCCGGCGTGTGCGTGGTGGCGCTCACCCTGGTGCCGAGGTTCTCCCTGGACCAGCTCTACCATCCGAGCTTCTACAAGGCTGAGGGGATCGCGACCGCGTCGGCCGCCGAGGCGGTGGCCAAGGTCCCGCGGGGCGTCACCGTCGAGGCGGCCAACTCCCTCGGGCCCGCCCTGACGTCCCGCACCACGGTCCTGCTCTGGACGGGCCAGTCGCGCGGCGCCGACTGGGTGGTGGCCGACACGGCGCGCTGGCAGTACCCGTTCGGCTCCCCCGACGATCAGCGCGCCCAGGTGGACAAGCTGCTGACCGAGGGCTACACGAAGGTGTACGACCGCGATGGATATGTGGTGTTACGACGCACATGATGGCGGCGATCTATCCGATGGCCTCCGCGTACGCCTGGTCGAAGCCCGCCAGGACAGTCGGCCAGGAGCCGGCCGACGGCGGGACGGCGCGGTTGTGGGCGATCATGCGGTGCCGTAGCTCGGGGTCCGTGGCCAGGCGGGCCACGGCGTTGGCCAGATCGCCGAGGCTGCGGCCGAGCAGCCCCTCCGTGCCGTGCCGGACGAAGTCGGCCACCCCGCTCTGGGCCCGCGCCACCACGGGGAGCCCGGCGGCGCGAGCCTCCAGGGCGGCGATCCCGAACGACTCGCGTGGCGCCGGCGCCACGAACACGTCGGCCGACTCCAGCACCTTGGCGATCTGCTCGCGGGTGTAGCGTCCCGGCAACGAGACCCAGCCCGTCATGCCGTGCCGGGCCAGATAGCGCTCCATCTGGGCGCGCGCCGGCCCGTCGCCGATCACCGTGGCGCGCAGCGGGACGCCCGCCGGGACCCGGGAGCGCACCATGTCGAGCAGCTTGAGCAGCCGCACCGGCTGCTTGCGCGGCGCGAGCCGCCCCACCGCCACGATGTGCACCTCATCCCGCACCTCGGGGTCCCGCGCCTCCTCGGTCGGCGACGCGCCGGCCGCGAAGTGGCGCCAGCCCGACAGGTCGAGGCCGTTGGACACCACGTGCACGGGCACCCCCTCCCCCGCGACCGACCGGATCGGCGCCGCCGCCGCGTTGCTGACCGTGGTGGCCACCAACCCCCAGCTCTGCCAGCCGTACGCCAGCCGCAGCAACCGGTAGACGCCACGCGTGACGGGATCCCACATGCTGTGCACGGTCACCACGCACGGAATTCCGGCCCGCCGCGCGGCCCGCACCCCCATCCAGGCGAACGGCGAGACCGCACCCATGTGCACGTGCACCACGTCGGGCCGCGAGGAGGTCAGCCGCCGCGTGAGATGCCCCACTCCGAACGGGTGGACCGGCAGGTCGAAGGGCATCCTGGCGACGATCCTGTGGACCCCGGGCAGCGTCTCGCCCTTGGTCGCGGTCGCCACATCGACGGCGTGGCCAGCCTCGCGCTGCGTACGCACGAGGTCGGCGACCTGAACCTCGATCCCCCCGAGTCGCGGCAGGTAACAGTCACTCACGTGAAAGATCCGCACCCCTCCCAGACTAATCTGGGCCTTGTGCCTCCACGTACCGCTGTGTTCTTCCACGCCCATCCCGACGACGAGGCCCTGCTGACGGCCGGCACGATGGCGATGCTCGCGGCCGAAGGTCACCGGGTGGTCCTCGTGGTGGCGACCGCCGGCGAGCGCGGCCTGGCCGAGATGGGGCCGGGTGAGGAGCTGCGCGCCACCCGGCTGAAAGAGCTGTACGAATCGGCCGCGCTGCTCGGCTGCGCCCGCGTCGAGTGCCTCGGCTACGGCGACTCGGGTCTGAGCCCGCAGGGCGGGAGCGCCGAGGAACGTCCCGACGACGCCTTCATCGACGCCGACTCCGAGAAGGCGGCCGGAGAGCTGGCCGCCATCCTGGAGGAGGAGAAGGCCGACCTGCTGTCGATCTACGACCCGGCGGGCGGCTACGGCCATCCCGACCACGTCAAGGTGCACCGGGTGGGCCGGCGGGCGGCGGAGATCGCGGGCACGCCAGTCGTGCTGGAGGCCACGGTCAACCGCGACCCGCTGGTCAGGCTGCTGAAGCTGGCGGGGAAGTTCTACCGGTTCCCGCCCGAGTTCGACGTACGGACGTTCGAGAGCGCCTACTCGGCGAGCGAGACGATCACCCACCGGGTCAATGTCCGGAAATATGCGAAACAGAAGCGGGCGTCGATGTCCGCGCACGCCTCCCAGGCCACCGGCGGCGACAGCGACCGCACGCTGGCCGTCATGCTCAAGGTGCCCGGCCCGATCTACCGGCTCGTCTTCGGCACCGAATGGTACGTACGGCGCGATCTTCCACCCGGCACCCGCCTGCGTCATCCCCTGGACCAGTGGCCGAAATGAGTCCCCAGTATGATCCGGGCCGCCCCCGCGACCGGCAGACTGTACCCCGATGAAGAACAGATGGCTCCAGATCACGCTGTCCGCGCTGTCCCTCGCGCTGGCCGTGGTTCTCGTCGTTTACCTGCCGCAGATCGTCCACGCGCTGACCGGCAAGCCCGTGTCCTGGCACGAGATCGGCAAGCTCTTCGGCACTCTCAGCGTGGGCACGATCGCGCTGATGAGCGCGCTCTGGCTGCTGAGCCTGCTGGCCTACACGTTCGTGCTCACCAACTCGCTGCCGGGCCTCAACAACGTGCAGGCGCTCGCGCTCAACGCGGCGGGCAGCGCGGTGAGCAACCTGCTGCCGTTCGGCGGCGCGGCCGGGGTGGCGCTGACGTTCGGGATGACCAGGGGGTGGGGGTTCGCCAACCGGCCGATCGTGGTGATGACCCTGGTCAGCGGCATCTGGAACACCCTGTTCAGATTCATCCTGCCCGCCGTCGGCATCATCGCGCTGCTGGCGGCCGGCAAGGCGCCCAACGCGACGGTGGCCAAGGCCGGCTGGGTGGGCGCGGTGTCGATCCTGGTGCTCTGCGCGGTGGTGGCCGCCGCCCTCTACTGGGACCGCGCCGCCGCCCTCCTGGGCAAGGGCCTCGACTTCCTCGTACGGCTGCTCAGACTGAAGTTCCACGCCTCCGACGCGCTCAACCGGCTGCGCAAGGACACCGCCGAGATCGTGAAGTCGCGCTCGATCGCGCTGTCGCTGGCCATGATCTTCTTCCTGGGCTTCCAGTGGGCGATCATGGTCGTCTGCATGCACGCCACCGGCGCCTATCCGGGGCTGGCCCAGTCGATCGCCGTCTTCGCCCTGTCCCGGGTGCTCACCAGCGCGCTGGTGACGCCGAGCGGCGCCGGCATCATGGAGAGCGGCGTGGTGATCCTGATGACCGGCGCCTTCGGTGTGGCAGCCGCTCCGGCGACCGCGACCGCACTGCTCTTCGGCTTCTGGACTTACACTATCGAGATCCCGTTCGGCGGCCTCGCACTAGGCGCGTGGGCGCTTCTGCGCAGGCGCAATGCTAGGAACGCCGACGCGGAGCCCCCGTCCGCGATCTCGAAGGCCCCTCAGTGACAATCCCAAACCGAACCGGCGTTAATCAATCACGGCTCTTGTGCGTGATTCGGAAGCCCGCATAGCGTGGCGGCTGACATGGTGGCGTTCCGAGTTCTGGGGCCAGTCGAGGCGTACGAACACGACGACGAACTCGACCTCGGCGGGTTGCGGCAGCGGGCCGTCCTCGCCCGACTTCTCGTGGCCCGAGGTCAGGTCGTGCCGGTTGACACACTCCTTTACGACTTGTGGGATGACGACACGGCCAAGGGAGCCCAATCGGGGCTCCAGGTTTACATCTCCCGGCTGCGCCGGGTGCTGGAGCCGGGCCGTCCGCGTGGCGGGCCCAACCGCCTGCTGGTGACCGTCGCCTCCGGCTACGCGCTGCGGGTGGCGCCCGACCAGGTCGACGCGCTCAAGTTCGAGCAGTTGGTCAGGGCGGCGGGCGAGCACCTCGAAGAGGGCGATCCGCAGTCGGCCCGCGCTCGCCTGGAGAAGGCGCTCGGCCTGTGGCGGGGCACCCCCTATTCCGACTTCGCCGACCAGCAGTGGGCGGAGGCCGAGGTCAACAGGCTGACCGAGCTGCGGCTGGTGGCGCGCGAGCGGCACGCCGACACCGGGCTGCGCCTCGGCCTGCCCGCCGAGACCGTGCCCGACCTGGAGGCGCTCACCGCCGAGCACCCGCTGCGCGAGGAGGGCTGGCGACTGCTGGGCCTCGGCTTCTATCGCTGCGGCCGGCAGGGCGACGCGCTGGCGGCGCTGCGCCGGGCCAGGAGCATCCTGGCCGACGAGCTCGGCATCGACCCGGGGCCCGCGCTGCGCAAGCTGGAGTCCGACATCCTGGCCCAGTCGCCCGAGCTGGAGCTGAGCGTCGCGCCGCGCCCGTCCAGGCCCGTGCAGCAGCCCACCGACACCTGGCCGCCCAGGCCCGCCGCCCCGGTCGAGCCGCCGCCGCTGGAGCCCGAGCCGTTCGTCGGCCGCGACGCCGAGCTGGCCAGGCTCACCACGGCCGCCGCCCGCACCGGCAGGTTCCAGGTGGCGATCGTCGCGGGCGTCGCGGGCGCGGGCAAGACCACGCTGCTGCGCCAGCTCGACGGCAAGCTCACCGGCGACGGCTGGATCACCGCGTCCGGCGCCTGCCCGGACTCCAGCGCGACACCGCCGGGCTGGGCGTGGGTGGAGATCCTGCGCACCCTGGTGGGGATGACCGGCGCGGGCGAATACGCCCAGTTGCTGGCGCCGCTGCTGGACGACGCCGACCCCGATCCCGACGACGACGAGGTGTCCGGCGGCTTCCGGCTGCACCGGGCGGTCGGCGGCTACCTCGCCGGGGTGGCGCGGCGCGCGCCGGTGCTGCTCACGCTCGAGGACCTCCACTGGGCCGACGACCAGACGCTGGCGCTGCTGCGCGCGCTGCCCAGCCTCCTGGCCACCAGCCGGGTGCTGCTCGTGGTCACGTGCAGGGAGAGCGAGCTCGACGACCGCCAGTCCGACGTGCTGGCCGCGCTCGCCCGGCTCGGCCCGGTCCGGGTCGGGCTGTCCGGCCTCGATCCGAAGGCCGTGGGCGAGCTGGTCAGGGCCACCTGCGTGCGCGAGATCGACGAGGACGCGGTCGAATCCATCGTCGAGCGCACCGGAGGCAACCCGTTCTTCGTGCGCGAGACCGTACGCCTGCTCGACTCCGAGGCGGCGGCCGACCGGGCCAGTGCGGCCGAAGTGCTGTCGCGGGTGCCCACCGGGGTCCGCGACGTGCTGCGGCGGCGCATCTCCCGGCTGCCCGCCGGGGCCCAGCAGATCCTGCTGCAGGCGGCGGTGATCGGCCGTGACGTCGACGTCGACGTGCTGGTCGACGTGGCGGGCGACGAGGACGCCGTGGTGGAGGCGGTCGAGGCGGCGCTGCTGGCCGGGCTGGTGACCGAGCCGGGGCCCGGGCTGCTCAGGTTCGATCACGACCTGGTGCGCGACACGATCTACTCCGACGCGTCGCGGCTGCGCCGCACCCGGCTGCACGCGGCGGTCGCGGCGGTCATCGAGCGGCGCACGCCGTCCGACGTGGCGGCGCTGGCGCACCACTACTTCCTCGCCGACGCCGCGGACAAGGCCGTCCACTACGCCGGGCTGGCCGCCGAGCAGGCCGAGCGCAGGTTCGCGCACCGCGAGGCCGCCACGCTGTGGGAGCAGGCCATCGCGGCCTTCGACCGCACCGGTGGCGACACCAAGGAGCGGCTGCAGCTCATGCTCCGCCAGATCAAGGCCCTGGCGCTGTGCGGCGACATGTCGGCGGCCAGGCTGCTGCGCCGCGAGGCCATGGACGCCGCCCTGCCGCTGGGCGACCTGGAGATCACCGCGCGGGTGGCGGCGTCGCTCGCCGTCCCGCACAAGGGGATGGCCCGCGACTTCACCCGCACCGCGTGGGAGATCGTCGACGTCACCGAGAAGGCGCTGATGGAGCTCCCCGAAGGGGAGCAGACCCTGCGCGCGAGCCTGCTCACCACGCTGGCGCTGGAGCTGGAGGGCTCTTCGTCGCCCGAGCGGGGGCGGCAGGCGTCGCTGGAGGCGCTGGAGCTGGCCAGGCAGAGCGGCGACCCGACGCTGCTCGCGGCGGCCCTCAGCGGGCGGCTGCGCCAGTCCTATGACATCCCGGCGGTCGACACCCGCGAGAACATCGGCCGCGAGCTGCTGGAGGTCGCCCAGCGATCCGGGCAGATGGCCACGCAGGCGCTGGCCCACCTGGTGCTGCTCGAATGCGCGGCGGCGCGCGGCGAGTTCTCCGTCGCCGACGAGCACGCCGCCGCGGCCGAACGGCTGGCCAGACAGTACGACCTGTCGGCCCCGGCGGCCGTCTGCGCCTGGTACGCGGGCCAGCGGTTGATGATCGTCGGCGACTACACCGGTGCCGAGCGGGCCTACCGCGACGCGGCCAGGATGACCAGGCAGGCGGGCATGCTGGAGGGCCGTCAGGACCTGCCGGTGATCACCACGTTCTGCCTGCGCCTGGTCGACGGCCGAGCCGCCGAGACGGTCGAGTTGATCTCCGAGAAGCATCAGGGCGGCGCGAAGTGGACCCTCGACGCCTACGCGCTGGCGCTCGCCTCGGCGGGTCACGTGTCCGACGCCAAGGCCGTGGCCGCCGTACGCCCGCCCGTGCGGCCCGACTTCCTGTACGAGCTGGCGATGACCTGGCGGGCGCTGGCCGGGATGCTGCTCGACGACCGCGAACGGATGATCGACTGCTACGACAAGCTCAAGCCGTTCGCCGACCGCATCGCGGGCGCCGGCACCGGCGTCGTGGCCCTCTGGCCGGTGGCGCTGACGCTCGGCGACCTGGCGGTGCGGCTGGGCCAGCCGGAGGCGTCGCAGGCCCACTACGAGAAGGCGCTGGAGGTGGCCCAGCGGGTGGGCGTGCCGCGCTGGGTGGAGGCGGCGCAGCGGTCGGTCAGCAACTCACCTGGAAGCGGTCGCTCTTGACGGTCTTGGCGCCCTCGACGGTGAGCTCGATGCGATACCAGCCGGGGTTGGCCGAGATGCTGGTCCTCCAGTCCACGGTCTTCTTGTCGCCGACGAAGCCGGCGTAGTTGACGAAGTAGGAGCGCCAGGTGTGGGTGTCGGCGCTCCAGCGAGCCAGCCGCCAGTCGTACATGACGGTCCGGTCGGGGTCGGGGTTGACGACCACGCTGCGGGCCACAAACGTCTT
This sequence comes from Nonomuraea sp. NEAU-A123, assembly GCF_018603905.1. Classification (GTDB taxonomy): domain Bacteria; phylum Actinomycetota; class Actinomycetes; order Streptosporangiales; family Streptosporangiaceae; genus Nonomuraea. The sequence continues at coordinate 388,019 of NZ_JAHFZZ010000006.1, read as the reverse complement.
GACGCACCCGGTGTCGCCCGGCAGCGCGCTGACGCTGACCTTGCCCGCCTTGGCGGGCTGCGCCGTCCGGGTGCTGAGCGAGGAGGTGATGGGCAGGTCGCGGGCCGACAGGGTGACGGTCTGCGCGGGCCGTGGCGCGGAGCTGGCAGTGTCGTAGGCCGAGAATCCGACATAGGCTCCGGTGAAGGCGAGAGCCGCCACGAAGAGCTTGGCCGTGTTGGCCGTGCCGGAGACCAGAACCGCACTGCTTCTCGTTGCCATGATCAACACTCCTTCTTACTCACCTACAGGTGTATGCGAAGGTGGTTGAACCCTGGTTGTCGGCGAGTTGCACCCTGGTATGGCGGCCACTTGCCCCTTGAACTAAGGTAAGGCTGACCTAAAGCGCGCGACGGGGGTGTGGGGGTCCTGATGCGACGTCTGGCGATCACCATCGATCCCGTGGGGCCGATCTGGCTCGGAGTTGCGCTGATCATCGCCCTGTTCGGCGCGTTCCAGGCGTACTACTGGATCGGCCGCAAGCTCGGCGAGCGGCTGTACGACTCGCGCATCGGCGTCAAGCTCGGCCGGGATCGGATCGCGAAGGTCGAGGGCGTCGTCGAGAAGTGGGGCGCGTTCGCGGTCTACGGGTGCTTCTGGGTGCCCATGCTCCGGCACACGCTGCCGTGGGTCGCCGGCGCTCTGCGCGTCTCCTACCCCTGGTACGTCGTGGCCAGCGCGCTGGGCTGCCTGACCTGGGCGCCCATCTGGTGGTTCGGCCTGACCACGCTGATCTGGGCCTGGCTCCAGGTCGCCGCCCGGTCACCGATCACGGCGGCGGTCCTGGCCGTGCTGTTCGTCGGCGGGGTGGTCGGGTTCGCCGTGTGGCGCAGGAAGAAGCGGGCCGATAAGGCGCTGGCCGCCTGACACGGGGGAATTCGCGGCTTGAGGGCGAGTTCGGCATATTTAGCGATGATCACCTGCGACCATGGCTGGCATGCATATTGGGGGTTTCATTGGCTCCGCCGTACTCGCCGTGGTCGTCGGGGTCTCGTCGCCCGCGGCCGCCGCGCACGCGGCGGACGCACCCGCGGTGGCGGCCAAGTCCGCTTATGTGATCGATTCGGCGGGGACGATCCACTTCAGCAAGCGCGAGACGCGCCGGGTCCCGGTCGCCAGCCTCGTCAAGGTGATGACGGCCTACGTGGTGCTCCACGAGGCCAAACTGGGCGACACCATCACGATCACCGCGGCCGACGTCAAGCACGCGACCCAGAACGGCGCCACGACCGCGGCGCTGAAGAAGGGCGAGCGGCTCACGGTCAGGGATCTGTTGTACGGGCTCATGCTCCCCTCGGGGGCCGACGCCGCCAGCGCGCTGGCCAGGACGTACGGGCCGGGCAACGCGGCGTTCGTGACCAAGATGAACGCCGCGGCCCAGCGACTGCACCTGGCCGACACCCGCTACACCAACCCCGACGGCTTGCCCACCCCCGGTAAGGGCGGTTACTCCACGGCCGTCGACCAGGTCAAGCTGGCGCAGGTGGCGCTCGGCGACACGACGTTCAGGACGGTCGTCGGGCAGACCGAGCACAAGGTGACCAAGACGGCGGCGCACCGCGCGCACACCTGGCGCAACACCAACAAACTGCTGAAGCAGGCCGACGGTGTGCTGGGCGTCAAGACCGGCTACACGAGCGCGGCGGGATTCTGCCTGCTGTTCGCGGGAGAGCGCGGCGGCCGGCAGGTGGTGGGCGTACTCCTCGGGGACCAGGACGCGCGCCGCTTCAGCACGGCCGAGAAGCTCCTCGACTTCGCGGGCGAGCAGATCGCCGGTAGCTGACCCTGCGGTGACCTGGCGACCTGTCAGGTCACCGCCGACCCGGTGACCGCTTCCGGCCAGGCGACGGGGTCGAGCGCCTCTCAGTCTCGAAGGAATCCCTGGTAGCCGTTGGCCACCACTTCGGCGCATTTAGCCCGATATACGCCTACACCGCCGACGTAAGGCATGAAAACCCGGGGCTTGCCGGGGATGTTCGCCCCCATGTACCAGGAGTTCGCCCGGGGGAACAGCGTCAGCCCAGCGATCTCGTTCACCTGCTCCACCCACGCGTCCTCAGCCAGCGGATCCGCGTCAAGGCTCTGTCCGCCCAGCCGGTCCAGGCACTCCGTGATCCAGTCCACATGCTGCTCGATCGAGACGATCATGTTGCTCAGCACCGACGGGCTGCCCGGCCCGGTGATCGTGAACAGGTTGGGGAAGCCGGCGCTCATCAGCCCGAGATAGCTCCTGGGCCCCGCCCGCCATTTCTCCCTCAGCGACAGCCCGCCCTTGCCACGGATGTCGATGGCAAGCAGCGGCCCGGTCATCGCGTCGAACCCGGTGGCGTACACGATCACGTCCACCGGATGCTCGCGGTCGGCCGTACGCACGCCATCGGGGGTGAGCTCCCTGATGGGTGCGGTCCTGAGGTCGGCGAGCGTGACGTTCGGCCGGTTGTAGGCGGCGTAGTAGCCCGTGTCGACGCACACGCGCTTGCTGCCCAAGGGGTGGTCGCCGGGGAGAAGCAGGTCGGCCACCGCCGGGTCCCGTACGGTGGCGCGGATCTTGCCGCGGACGAAGTCGGCGGCCGTCCCGTTCGCCTCCTCGCTGATCATCAGATCGGAGAACGCGCCGAGGAAGGCCAGACCGCCGCGCTCCCAGCGCGCCTCGAACTCGCGTCCCCGCTCCTCATCCGTCACAGCCAGGGCGGAGTCGGGATTCGGGTTGGTCAGGAGCCCGCTGTGTGAGGTACGGAGCTGGTGACGGAGCTCGTGGTGGTTGGCCTTGAACCACTGGTCGTCCTCCGGCCGCAGCGGCCCGTTGTGCGCGGGGACGCTGAAGTTGGGCGTCCGCTGGAACACCGTCACCTGCTCGGCGCTCTCCGCGATGACCGGAATGGACTGAATGCCCGACGAACCGGTGCCGATGACCGCCACCCGCCGCCCGGCGAGGTCCACGCCCTCGGCCGGCCACCGTCCCGTGTGGTAGCTCGGCCCCCGGAAGGAACCGGGCAGCCGGGGCAGGTTGGCCGCGGACAGGCAGCCGACGGCGGTGACGAGGTAGCGGGCCGACAGCCGTTCGCCGCCGTCGGTCTCGACCACCCACGCCCCGGGCGCGTCCCAGGAGGCGGTCGTGACGCGGGTGTGCAGCTGGATGTCGCGGCGCAGGTCGAAGCGGTCGGCGACGTGGTCGAGGTAGCGGAGGATCTCGGGCTGCGTGGCGTACCGCTCGGTCCAGGTCCATTCGCGCTGGAGGTCGTCGGCGAAGGAGTAGGAGTACTGGAGGCTCTCGACGTCGCAGCGGGCTCCGGGGTAGCGGTTCCAGTACCAGGTGCCGCCGACGCCGCCACCCGCTTCCAGAACGCGAGCCGACATGCCCAGGCCGCGCAGGCGGTGGAGCATGTACAGGCCCGCGAAGCCCGCACCGATGATGATCACGTCGTGGTCGGTCGATCTTGGGGGCATCGCTCCTCCATAGGCGATCGAGGCGGTCCTCCCCTCAAGAAGAACACGACCGTCCGCGTCTGACGATCACCCGTTCCACACCGCGGCGACCTCGATATGATGCGCCCGCCGCCCTGGGTCATCGGCGCCGTCCGTACCCCAGGATCCGGTTGCGATGCGGACGGAGGCCGCGGACGCCGAGCAGGACCGGGGCCATGATCTCGGTTCTTTCGACGAGCGCGGAGTCGGCCCGGCAGCCGGCCCGACCGCCGGTGCCCGTCCTGAAGAGCCGGCCTAGGGGTATCCCTTGGTCGGGCCCTGAGGTGCTCGGCCCGCCACCCGATCTACGCTGGGTCCCACCTGCGGCCCGAGGCGCGCATGGTGACTTCCTCCATCGAAGGCGGGGGGCTCGATGGCTCAAGCACCGTTCGCCCGAGGAACCGATCGGCAGGTAGGCGATTACTGGCTCGGCAGGCGGCTCGGCTCCGGCGGACAGGGGGTCGTCTACGAGGTCTACGACGGGGACGGCACCTGAGCGGCCATCAAGCCGCCCAGGCACGGCCGGATGGAAAGGGCGCAGGCCAGAGCCCGTTTCGCCAAAGAGATAGCCGCCACCCGCCGGGTGGCGGCGTTCCGCTCCCGGGTCTGTCACATTTGGAGCGATTTCGGGGTGGTGCCGGTCGGCGGGCGCAGCTTCAGTCGTCCCGGCGGCCCGATCGGTGGCTTGGGCGGCTCGGCCGGGGGCCGTCCCGTGGGTGCCGGTGGCTTGTCCGCCGCCGCCAGGCAACCCCGGCACGGGGCCCAGAGGAAGCCCGACCACGCCGAGGAGCCGTTCCACGCCGACCCGATCCACTGCCAGGACCACGCGGTCGTCGCGTAGTAGCGGTTCTCGCCACAGGCACCGCCCCAGCCCCATGTCGGCGCGAACGTGAACGAGGACGAACCCGACACCTGCCCGGTGCCGCCGCACTGCACCCAGGTGCTGCCGTCCCAGTAGTAGAGGAGGTTCTCGCTGATGTGGGTGGTGCGCCACCGGCTGCCGTTGCGGTAGGAGAAGTCGTCTCCCCCGGTGTGTACGCCGTCCGGCAGGAACTCCATCCGTGACCGGGTGCCGTGCTCGTAGCTGCCCGTGCTGGAGGTGGCCCAGCCGTAGCTGAAGATCCAGTAGTTGGGCGGTCCCAGTTCCTCGAACTCGGGCTTCCAGATGTAGTCGTCGATGTCCCCGTCGTAGGCGCAGATCCAGGTCTCGCCGCTGACGGTGACGATGTCGTCCTGCGCCGCATCGTCGCACTGGTCGCCGGGGTAGTCGGCGTACGCGGCGCCCTGGCCTATGACCAGGGTCGCCGCCACGAGTAAGAAGGTCGTGAGCATGTGCCGCCAGCCGCGAAACGGCGCTTTCATAACGTACGCTTCCGTGAATTCTTGCTGATCATGCGCACAAAGTAACTTCGGCTCATGACCCCGTCAAGACGCACCTTACTCATCGTTACCAATAAGCTGAAAATTCACCGCGTATTCCCAGAGGGCGATATAAATCCGCGAGTAATCCGGAACTACCCCGGCAGACGCACGCCGACCCATTCGCCGGCGGCCCAGGAGTCGTCGAGTTCCGTTCCCGTGATGGCTTCGGCCAGGTAGAAGGCGGCCCCTCTCGGATGCTCGGTCCACTCGTGGACTTCCACGCCGAGGCCGGTCGCCCATTCGCGGATCTCCCGCACACTCGGGTCGTCAGCCAGGTCGTCCTCGCCGACGTCATCGGCGTCGAAGTCATGGGTGATGCGGCCCTGGACGGCGTACGTGAGGTATGTCCCCCGCTCCCCAGAGAGGATGTTGAGCGCCTGACCGCCCTGAGACAGCGCGGTGAGCACCGCGTCATTGGCACCGCGGCTGCTCCGCACCTCCAACACCGCCACCCACCCCGCGACCTCCCGGATGAGCAGGCGCTCGCCGACGAGATCCGACGCGAAGCCATCTTCGACCTCATCCTGGACGGTCACCGCGCGGGGATGGGCCAAGTCCTCACTCCGGGCGTTGAAGGCCTGGACGACCTCCTCCACCGTGGTGCCGGAAATCCAGGTGGCGCACATGAACTCGTCGAGCTGCGCCCAGGAATCACGGGCAGCGTCCACATATGCTCCTCGATAGCTAGATGCTGGATTTGTGATCTTCTACCTCGATACTGGTCCCGCTCGCAAGACGTGGACAGCCGAGGAGGAACCGGGTGGAGGCCAAAGGCCGTACAGCTGAGATCATGATCGCTGAAGCCCGCAAGGCGTTCTGGGTAATGGTCGGGTTCCTGGCTGTCATCTGGCTGCTGCAGATCGTCAACTGGGCATCGGGCTACGCGCTGAGTGACGACTACGGCGTGCGGGCGTGGGATCCGGCGACGCTGCCGAACATGGTGTCGTCACCATTCCTGCACTGGAGTTGGGAACACATCGAGGCCAACTCGGGGCCGCTGTTCATCTTCGGCTTTCTGTCCGCCTATCGGGGCGTCGCCAAGTTCCTCAGCGTGACGGGGCTCATCATCTTGGTCAGCGAACTCGGCGCCTGGTTCACTTCTGATCCACGGGGGATCGGCGTAGGCGCGAGCGGCGTCGTCTTCGGCTATTTCGGCTACACACTGGTGCGCGGCATATTCGACCGGCATCTGATCGACATCGTGGTGGGCGTGGTCATGGCCCTGTCCTTCGCCTATCAATTCGCCGGGCTGCTGCCCCAGGAGGGCATCGGGTGGCAGGCTCACCTGTTCGGCTTCCTCGCCGGCGTGGTGGGCGGTTGGCTGTTCCGCGACCGCGGCAGCCGTAACCGGCCGGCTCCGGCCTCCCCGCAGCAGAACCCCAGATCCGCGCTGCTCAAGGAACTGGACGATCTCGGACTCTGATGGCCCCGCGTGATCAAGGGCAGCCCGTGCGAACCGGGTAGACCCGTACCGTCTTAGGCTCGCCGCCGCCCTTGGCCGGACAGAGGCGCACGACGCTCGGCGCCGAGTCGTCGCGGTTGCCGTAGTTGTCGAAGGTGATGTTTCCGCTGGCGCCGCCGACCGTCGCGCCGCCCTGGACGAACCCGCCGAGCGCGGCGTTGATCCGGGAGGAGATGACCGGCTCCTTCGCGGTGAGCGTGTTGACGGCGCCCGCGACGACGGCCATGCCGTCGAAGCCGGCGATCGCCCACCCGCTGTCCAGATGCGCGGGATCGAAGCCGAGCGCGGCGAACGACTGCCGCAGCACCCTCATTCCCCCTTCTTTCGGCAGCAGGTCGGGGTCGGCCAACGGCGTGTAGATCAGGCGAACGGTCCCCTCCACGAACATCGGGGTGCTGAGGGCCGCCACACGCTGCTGCTCGAGGTTCGGATCGACCTCCATGGCCCGCATCCGCCCCGCATCCGAGGTGCTGAGCACCGTGATGCTGGTGAACTGGCACTGACCGAGCTCGGACTGGTCCGCGATGCTCTTGAGGAACTGCGGCAAGTGGCCGGCCCGCGCGGCGTAGAAGACGCTCACCGGCCCCGCGCTGGCGCAGACGCGCTGCGCCGACTGCTTCACGGTCGCCGGGTCCCCCGGGTCGAACTTCACCTCCTGCAAAGGACGCGACTTCGGGTCGAACCTCGCATGGACGAGCGGCAGCGTCGTGCACGTATACGGGTCGTCCATGGTGATCGGCGTCATGATGAAGGTGAGCGTCCTCTTGCCCGGCCCCAGATATTTGGCGAGCTGCTCGATCTGAACCGCGTTGCGGTAGGAGACGCGGTAGAAATAGCCCAGACCGATGCCGTTCTTGTAGGTGTGAGATGGGTCGCAGCGCCCATAGTCGGGCCTGTCCTGCTGCGAGCCGTTCCCGTCGAAGCCTTCGGCCGTGATCACGCTGCCGACCATGGGGATCTTGCGCTGTGCCAGCACCGCGGCGGCGTCGGCCGTCTCCTGCCGGCTCAGCCCCATGCCGGTCACGGCGACGACGCCCTCGTCGGCGAGCAGCTCGGCCACCTTGGTCGCCGCCTGTTCTCCGGCGCCCATCTGGGCCACCCGCAGCCTTATCGGATGCACGCACTCGGCCTTGTTCCCGTTGGCGTTCGCCTGCTCCGCGGCAATGCCTTCGAGCTGGTGCACCGCCCGGCCGCCGCTCTCCGCCGACGTCAGGGTCATCAACGCGCCGACCCACACCGCCTCGGCACCCGAAGCGCACGAGCCGTCCTTGGCCGCCTCGTTCTGCCGCGCGATCTTACTCATCACATCCGCCAGCTCGCGACGGTCGAATGCGTACGGCCCCACGGTGAGGCCAACGCATTCACCCTCCTGCTTCCATACGCCGTTCAGCGGCTGCCACCCGCAGGAGAACCTGTCCGACAGCCACGGAAGGCCCCTCACCACACCTGGTACGAGGACACCGAGGGCCATGACGGCGCCGAGCGGGCGCCACCAGTGCCACCACTCTCTCGGGAAGCGCCCCCGATTCGGCCAGATCCGCCATACGTAGGTGCGGGTGCTCATGGTTGTCGGCTCCAGTCAGCGGATCCCGGACGAGTACGGAGTGCCGCGGTCAGGCGAGGGCATCGGCGAGCTTCTGGTAACGCTGGGCGCGTTTGAGGAAGGAGAGCGGGTCCACGTCGGACAGCCGCCTGCACTCCTCGGCGGCGATGATGTAGCGGCCGCGGCGCAACCCCCGGTCACTGAGCAGGGGGTCGGCGAGCTGATGCAGAGCGGTGACGAGCTGGGAGACCGCCGCGCGGCGCGGCTCCGCCGCCCCATGGGCGGAAGCGGGTCCGCCACGTGGCGGTCGGAGATCGGGCGTGGCGACGATCCGATCGAGACAGTCCAGCCACTCGATGCCCGAGACCTTGTCCAGGAGCCCCAGCAGCTCGGCCACGACGGTCTCGCGGTTACCCAAGGCCAGCTCGTGATGGAGTCTGCCGCAGCTGTCCTGATCCGGCGTGTGGTCACGGAGCCGTTCGAAGACTCTCGTCCAGCAGGCCTGGTGGCTGTCCGGGCGCGCGGCCAGTTCGCGCAGCAGCAGAAAGCGGACGAACGGCGCCATCGCCCATGGGCCCTCAACGCGTGCGGCCGAGGAGACGGGCCACAGCGACGGTGAGACGAGCAGGATGGGCTCGCCCTGGACCGTGTTGTCCAGGAGCGGCGTCAGGCACTGCGCCTCGTCGTTGTCCCGCGCCCCGGCCAGCGTGATCAGCGCCCCTCTGAGGTGCTCGTCGAAGCGCCGCCGCGGGCTCAGATCCACCGTGATCTTGTTGATCAGGTAGCCGTCCATCGTCTGTTCCAGGTCCGGCAGGTGCTCGGAGAGGACCCGTCCCAGATCGTCGATGAGTTCTGGATCATCCCGGAGCCGCGCGAGCACGAGGTCCGTGGCCTCGGCGTGCCCGCCGGTGAGCCGCCGGACGGCGCTGGTGATGGTGCCGGTGCCGAGAGAGGAGGGCCACCAGGTGAGATCCGCCTCCACGATGTGCTCGATGGCGTCGGTGGTGATGCCTTCGAGGAGCACGCGTAGCCATGGCCCGGTCTTGTCGAGGTCGTCGGTGGACAGGCGGGTCAGCGCGGACTCCGGCCATTGCGCCGCCCGGCCGTACAGGCCGACCGAATCCGCGAGTGTGTACCCGCCGCTGGCGGTGATCACGGTCAAGGGATCTCGGGGCACCTGATGACGTGCCAGCTTGTTGCGTACTTTGACCAGGGTCTTCACGAACTGGGTGGCCGAGGGAACGTCGCCGTTGTCGAGCAACACGACCGCGCGCGAGGGATGGTTGACCGCGCGGTCGAAGCTGTCACGCAGGTCGGCCAGGAGCGCGGCCATCAGCAGGCTGTCGACGTTTTCCCGCACACCGACGTTCCGCACCGCGGCCTGGAGACTGAGCCGGACCAGCGCGTGTTCGGGGTCGTGGCGGAAGCCCTGGTCCTGGTGCTGGAACCAGGCCAGGGCCTCCCGCCAGAGCAGCCTCGACCGGAGCCCCGACCTGCTCAACCGCCCGGTCATCTCCTCGATGGTCCTGTCCAGGCCCGCGGCGTCGAGGCCGAGAGATCCCCCGGCCAGCGACAGCAGCCGGCGGAGCAGCGTGGCCACCAGGCTCGGGTCCTGGTAGTCGTTGATCCGCTGCCGCATGATGCCGGTGCTCTTCTTCGGATCGGCGTCTTCGATCGGCCCGGACATCGCGATGTGGGCCAGCACGCCCCGGGGGAAGGAGACCTGATAGCCCGGGGCCTCGGCGGTGAGACCGAGCATGACGGCGGTCAGCACGGATCGCATGGAGTCGGAGTCGTCGCCCCTGACCAGCGGGTCGACCTTCACGATCGGGGTCTTCCGCGCCCATCGCCGCCACGTGTCGTCCAGCACCCGAGAGCGGCCGGAGCCACCGACGCCTTCCAGGATCACGGTCGGGCGAGCGGCGTCTCGACTGACCTGTGGGCCGCCATCCACCTGGATGAACTGATCGATCAGCGAAACCAGGCTCGACCGTACGGGGACATCCATGCGCGTCTCCTGCCCGAACCTACGAGAGTGATGGACCTTTAATTCTGCGGCAAACTCCAGAATGGATCTCGTAAATGCAGCAACAAAGAACAGGCGCCCGCTTTGCAGAAGACAGTAGTGACTTATCGGGATATATAGAAAAAGTAGCTCACACCTCTTTTAGTCCTTTTGTTAGCGTACGGTCAGCGCTTCTAGCGGGACACGTCCGCCAGGCGAACAAGATCATCACGGACGCCCGCACGTCCGCTTTGGAACGTTACAAAGTGATATGCGAGGTAAAGCGAGGCTTGACCGAAGATGACTGGTAGTAGATAACGGTATTCGGCACGGGCACCAAACCCGACCCTCGGAGACGCCGATGACGAGTGTCGCCAGCCCCGCGATGGTCGGACGTGAAGCACCATTGCGAGCACTCCTCGACGCGATCACCCGACCGCCCGCTGTGGCCCTGGTGGAGGGCGAGGCGGGGATCGGCAAGACTCGGCTGGTGCGGGCGGCCATCGACGTCCTGCGCGACGGCGGGCGCACCGTGCTGCTCGGCCACTGCCACCAGCTCAGGGAGCCGTTCCCGTACGGCCCGGTGCTCGACGCGCTGCGCCACGTCGCCGCCGCCCTGCCCGGGGCCGAGGCACTGAACCCGGTGACCGGGGCGCTGCGCGGCTACCTCCCCGAGCTGGCCGGGCACCTGCCGCCGGCACCTGCGCCGGTCGACGACCCGCGAGCCGAGCGGCACCGCCTGTTCCGCGCAGTCCACGCGCTGCTGGACGCCGCGGCGCCCGCCGTGCTGGTGGTCGAGGACCTGCACTGGGCCGATGACGGCACCCGGGACCTGCTGCGGTTCCTCACCCACCAACCGCCCGAGGGCCTGGCGCTGGTGGTGACCTTCCGGCGGGAGGACCTGCCCGTGCCCGGGCTGCCGCTGGGCCACGCCTACCGGCATCCGCCGGGCGCCAACAGTCTGGTGATCTCGCTCAAGCCGCTGGACGTCGAGGCGGTCAGAACCCTGACCAGCACGCTGCTCGGCCGCTCCCAGGTGACGGAGGGCTTCGCCTCCAGGCTGCGCGAACGGACCGCCGGCGTCCCGTTCCTCATCGAGGAGGTCGTCCGCTCGCTGCTCGACGGCGACGGCCAGTTCCCCGGCGGGGTGGAGGAGCCGGAGGCGCTCGACCGCATCGCCGTGCCGCTGCTGCTCCGCGAGGCGATGGCGGAGCAGCTCGCCGGCCTGTCGCCGCCCGCGCTGCACGCCGTGCACGCCGCCGCCGTGCTCAAGCTGCCCGCCGACGAACGGCTGATCGCCGCCGTCTCCGGCGCCGCCGCCCCGTCCGGGGCGGGCCTGCTCGAGGTGCTCAAGGCGGGCGTCCTGCTGGAGCACCCCGACGGCCAGTACGGGTTCCGCCACGCGCTCGCCCAGCAGGCCGTCTACGACGCGATCCCCGGCCCCGACAGACAGCTCACCCACCGGCGGGCCATGGCGGCGCTCTCCGCGCTGGACCAGCCGCCACTGGTACAGCTCGCCTACCATGCCAGGTGCGCGGGCGAGTACGAGGCGTGGCGGCGGCACGGCGGCGCCGCCGCGGACCAGGCGGCGGCCCTGGGCGACGTCCCGCTCGCGGTCGAGCTGCTGGAGGGCATGCTGGCCGACCCCAAGCTGCCACGCGACGCCCGCGGCCCACTGGCCCTCCAGCTCAGCCGGCTCGCCGCGATCGGGCTCTCTCATCGGCGCGCGGTGCGGATGCTGGGTCACCTGCTGTCGGACGACTTCCTGTCCAGGGAGGTCCGCGGCGAGGCCCGGCTGAACCTGGGCGTGCTGCTGGCCAACCAGGCGGGCGCCATCGCGGAGGGACGCCAGGAGGTCCTCGCCGCACTCCCCGATCTGGAGGGCAGGCCCGGCATCGCCGCCAGGGGGCTGGCCCTGCTGGCGATGCCGGCCTGGGGCGCCGAGCCGCTCGCCACCCACAAGAAGTGGATGGACCAGGCCGAGAGCCTCCTCGACACCGTCGCCGACGAGGACCGCGAACTGACCGCCACGGTGCACGCCAACAAGGTCACCTTCGCCATGCTCGTGGGCTCGCCCGACGCCTTCGCGCTGGCCGACACGCTGCCCGTGAACGACCCGTCGGCAGCGGTACGCAGGCAGGTCGCGCGCGCCTACTCCAACCTGTGCGACGCGGCGACCGCGCTCGGCCACTACGGCCCGGCCGACCGGTTCGCGGGCGAGGGCAGGCGGATCGCCGAGGAGACCGGCGCGCTGTACCCCGCGTACCTGGTGGAAGTGTCGTCGATCAAGCTCGACTGGCTGACCGGGCGCTGGGACGGCCTTCGGGAGCGGGCGGCCGCGGTGGTCGAGATGACCCCGGAGGCGCCGCTGCTCGCCGTGGACGCCCGGCTGGTCCTCGGCATGCTGGCGCTGGCCAGGGGCGAATGGGAGGAGGCTGAGGAACGCCTGGAGGCGGCCGGCCCGCGCGAGCTGGACTCGGCCTTCCTCCCGGTGGCCGCCGCCGCCTCCGGCGGGCTGGTCGAGCTGCACCTGATCCGCGGCTCCGTGGACGCCGCGCTGGCCGAAGCGGACAGCGCGGTGACCAGGCTCCGGCGCAAGGGCGTGTGGGTGTGGGGTGAGCAGATAGTGCCGGCGGCCGTCACCGCGCTGCTCAGGGCCGGGCGCTCGGACCAGGCCGCCGAGCTGGTGGCCGAGTTCGCCGCGGGCATCGAGGGTACGGACGCGCCGGCGGCCGAGGCGGCGCTGGAGTCGGCACACGGAGCGCTGGCCGGAGCGGGAGGCCGGTTCGAGGAGGCCGCCCGCCGCCACGGCCGGGCCCGCGCCGCTTACGAGGCGATGCGCAGGCCGTACGGGGCGGCACGGGCGGCGGAGGCCGAGGCGGGCGCGCGGCTCGAACTCGACGACACGGAAGCCGCCGCGGAGATCATCGCCCGCGCGGGCGAGCGGTACACCGCGCTCGGCGCCACCCACGACGCCGCCCGCTGCCGCCATCTGCTGCGGGAGATCGGCGCGGGCGGCCGGCCGCACGGGGGCAGGAAGTCCCGCGGTGGCCGGAAGGCCCGCGGGGTGCTGTCGCCGCGGGAGAGCGAGGTGGCCAGGCTGGTCGCGCTCGGCCAGACCAACCGGGAGATCGCCGTGGTGCTGTTCCTGTCGCGCCGCACGGTGGACACACACGTGGCGCGGGTGCTGCAGAAACTCGGCGTCCGCACCCGCTACGAGGTGTGGCCGCCGACATGAGCGAAGCCCCGGCCGGATGACCGGCCGGGGCTGTGCCGCCGTGTGTCAGAGGGTGATGCTCCAGGAGTTCAGGTAACCGGTGTCACCCGCGTAGACGTCGCTGACTTCGAGCACCCAGGTGCCCGCCGCCTGCTGGCTCACCGGGACGGAGTACGTCCTGGTGCCGTACGAGGTGCAGCTGGTGCCGCCGTACCTGTCGACCGCGTACCACGTGCCGTTAGGCCCGCGGAGCCAGATGTCGAGATCCTCCGCGCAGGTGTGGACGATGGTGACCGACAGGCTGACCGGCGAGACCGCCGAGCCCGTCGCGGTGGAGGTGATCGAGCTCTGAATGGTGCTGTAGTCGCTGATGGTGTAGTCGGTGCCGTTGGTGAACGTCCTGCCGCCCGAGGTGCCCTGCACCGTGAGCGCGTAGGTCGTGGTGTGCGTCGCCGTCACGCCGGTGCCGGTCACGGTCACGCTGTACGAGCCGGCGGGCGTGGTCGCCGCGGTCGAGATCGTCAGGGTGGACGAGCCGCCCGAGGTCACCGAGGCCGGGTTGAAGGTGGCCGAGGCGCCCGTGGGGAGGCCGCTCGCGGACAGGTTCACGGCCTGCGCGGTGCCGGCCGTCGTGGTGGTGCCGATCGTGGTGGTGGCCGCGGAGCCGGCCGTCACCGTGCCGGACGCCGGGCTGGCCGAGATCGAGAAGTCACGGGTCGCGGTGCCGACCGTGAGAGTGAAGACCGCGGTGTGCGTGAGCGACCCCGTGCCGGTGACGGTGATCTGGTAGCTGCCCTGCGCCGTCGAGGAACCGACGGCCAAGGTCAGGGTGGAGGAGTTGCCGGAGGTGACCGACGAGGGGCTGAAGCTCGCGGTGACGCCGCTGGGCAGCCCGGACGCGGTCAGGTTGACCGTCTGGGCGCTGCCGGAGGTGGTCTGGGTGTTGACCGTGGCCGTCGTCGACGACCCAGGCTGCGCGCTGCCGGTCGACGGGGTGAGGGAGAGCGCGAAGTCGTTGGTGGCCGTGCCGCAGGCGGGCTCGCCCGTCGCCGCCGCCACGCTCACCGCGCTCCACGCCGCCTTGGTGGTGTTGCACTCGGCGCTGTTGGCGCCGAACAGCTCGATCGCGGCCGCGACGGAGGCGGCGCGGGCGTTGGTGTAGCGCCAGGTCGAGGTCTTGCGGTTCAGGGCGCCCAGGTAGATCTGGCCGGCCTTCTGCACGCCGACGCCGGTCACCGAGGACGGGCCGCCTGAGCAGATGGGGCTGGTCGGCTTGCCGCCGCCGGGGTTGTTGCCCTCGGCCAGCAAGTAGAACCAGTGGTTCAGCGGACCGGCCGCCGCGTGCACCTCGGTGCTGGGGATCGAGGAGGAGTAGCAGTTCGGGTCGCCTAGCGCGCTCGGGTTGTACATGTTGCGGATCGGCCCGTCGCCGACGAGGTCCACCTCTTCGCCGACCAGGTAGTCCGGCGGGTCGTTGGGGTTGTTGGCGTAAGCCTCGGTGAGAGCCCCGAAGATGTCACCGGTGCCCTCGTTGATGCCGCCGTTCTCGTTGCCGGAACCGGCGCCACCGGGCGTGGTCTGGAAGATGGCGTGCCCGAACTCGTGCGCCACCACGTCGATGTTGCTGGCCTGCCGGGTGTTGGCCTGGTTGTGGCCGAAGTTGGTGTAGCTGCCGTTCCAGTAGGCGTTGACGTCGGCCAGGCCGACGCGCGCGGGGAAGCCCCGGCCGCTGCCGTTGATGCCGTTGCGGCCGAGCCAGTCACGCAGCATGTCCCACTCGCGCTGGACGGAGTAGAGCGCGTCGACGCAGGCCGTCTCCAGGTTGGTGCCCGAGGCGTTGCCCCACGCGTCGTCGGTGCCGGTGTAGGCGGTGCCGCCCTGCCCGCCGCACTGGATGCCGGGCCTGGTCGTGTCGGTCATCGAGTACGAGCTGCCGGAGCCGCTCGTGTTGATGGTGACCTGCCCGTAGTAGTAGCCGTTGCCGCTGCCCTCGCGCACCTGGTCGTAGGAGTCGGCGATCTTGCCTGTACGGGCGTCCACGAACACGTGCTGAATGCTCGGCCTGCCCTTGACCAGGCCGCTGACGACGGCCTCCCAGGCCAGCGCGGGCTTCGCTCCCCAGTTGAACACCACCAGGCGCGGGGCGGCGGAGTCGTCGACGCGCGAAAGCCGGGTCTTCGCCACCTCGGTGGCCTTCTCCGCGCTGATCCTGGCCTGGGTCTGCACGTCCGGGGTGTTCGGTCCGGCCGCTGCGACGGTGTCGCGGACGTGCCCCGCCGAGTCGGTGACGACGACCGCGTCCCCGCCGACCACCGGCAGCCCCTTGTAGGTGCGCTCGTAGCCGACGAAGTACATGTCGCTGGTGCCGCGGGTGACCGACACGCGGCTGTACGCCTCGTCAGGCCCCTTGGCCAGCTTGTCGAGCCCGCTGGAGACGGCCTTGTCGGCGACCGCCGCCGCGAGCGAGGCCGGGTCGACCGCCGCTCGTGCCTGCGCGCCGGCGGCGTCCTTGGTGGCTCCGGGTGGGGCGGCGTGCGCGGGAGGAACGAAGACCGACATCGACGCGGCCGTGGCGAGTCCCACGGCCGCGGCTGCTAAGGCAGTGCGTTTCACGCGTCGTGCTCCTTTCGGCATTCCCGGGCGCCGCGGCGTGCGCGCACGCCGACCACCGCGCCGCAGGGATCGCCTGGGCCACGGAGTCGACCGGGAAAGGGGGGTGGCTGAGCATGCCGTTTCACCTTGCTGCCGAGACGCTAGGCGCTGCGCTCGGGCCTGCAAATCCGTATGTGCATCGGTAGGTATACCGATGTTTTCGGATCGGGCGTCGAGGAGGGGGCGACGGCCGTCAGGCTTCGTCGGCGCGCATCAGACTGTGGCAGGCGATCGCGGCGGCGGCCACCACGTTGAGGGAGTCCACTCCGGCGGCCATGGCCGCCGGGCTCATGGGGATGCACACCGACTCGTCGGCCTCGCGCATCCAGCGGGACGACAGACCATCGCCCTCCGAGCCGAGGAGCAAGGCCACCCGCTCCCCCATCTTCACCTTGTCCATGGATGTCACACTCTGGTCGGGCGTCAGCGCCAGCAGGGTGTAACCCGCCGTACGGATCCGCTCCAGGCCGCCGTACCAGTCGTCCATCCGCGCGTACGGGATGGAGAAGACCGCCCCCATCGACACCTTCACCGACCGCCGGTACAGCGGATCGGCGCACCGGGGCGACAGCACGATCCCCTCCACCCCCAGGGCGGCCGCGCATCTGAAGATCGCGCCCACGTTCGAGTGGTCCACGAGGTCCTCCAGGACCACGACGCGTGACGCGCCCGCCAGTACCTCCTCCACCGGTGGCAGCGGCAGGCGCTGCATCGACGCCAGTGCCCCCCGATGCACCTGGAACCCGGCGACGCCCAGCATGGTCTCGTCGCTCACCACGTACACCGTCGCGTCCCCGAGCACGTCCGCCAGCGGGTCCAGCCAGCGGGGAGTCGTCAGGACCGATCTGATCGGGTAACCGGCGGCGATCGCGCGTCTGATCACCTTCTCGCCCTCGGCCACGAACAGGCCGCGCTCCGCCTCCAGGCTCTTGCGCAGGTCCACGTCCCTGAGCCGGGTGTAGTCGGTCAGGCGTGGGTCGGCGGCGTCGGTTACGTAGTCAGGCACCTTCAGATACTGCCACGAGGCGCATGACCTGCCAGACCACCGCATAGCAGGTGAGCACCAGGCAGAGGCCCACTACAGTGCCCGCGCCCACCTTGGTGACGACGCTCGCCAGGCCGAGACGGGGGTTGGGCTCGTCGACCAGGGGCCAGAGGAAGGCGCCCGCGACGGTGCCGGCCGTGCACAGCACGATGACCGCCCGCCGTACCGCCGAGTGGATCCGCAGCCGGGCGGGGACGTTCGCGGCCGACATCCGGGTGAGGCCGCGCCAGGCCCACCACACGACGATGGCCAGGCCGACCACCGAGGAGGTGTACTGGAGCAGGCGGAACAGCCGCACCACCCCGAACACCGACACCGAAAGCCAGGAGCCCCACTCCTCGGGACCGGTGGAGTGGGTGAAGGAGTCCCACAGGACGTGGGAGGCGGCGCCGATCACGGCGCCGGACACGACGGACGGCAGGTCGCGAAGGCGCGGCGGACGCAGGGTCGCGGCCCGGCCCGCGAGGGCGGGCGGGAGCAGGGAGATCAGCGGTTCGCGGAACAGCAGGTGGAACAGGCCCAGCAGGAGGAGGACGGCGGCCAGGTCGATGGTGACGACGCCGTAGTAGGAGTGCCAGTCACTGTAGTCGGGCAGGAACCGCAGGAAGATCGGAAGGTCGGGGACCATCGCCCCGATCGCCAGCGCCCACGGGTTCGCCAACCGGCGGAGCAGGGGCGACGACATCAGCGGGAGCACCGCTGCGATGTGACTGGGCGTGAACGGCACAGGCCCCGACCCCTCCCCCGTGGCTGATCTTCGTAGATTACCTCGCGAACCTTGAACAAGCTTTGCCCGTTTCCCCTAAAGTCACTATTAGTAATGGGTAGCTTACGTATCGCTGTCGACGGCCGGAAGTCGGGATTCGGGGGTTCGAGGTGCCTGAACAGCGAGTTCACGCTTATCCGGCCGCGTCAGCCGACTGGCTGCGCGCTGCGCGCGTGGCTCGCTCGCTCTCGGTGGGCACCCTGGTCTGGCTGGCGGTGGAGAGCTCGCTCGGCCTGGCCGCGGGGCTGTCGGCGCATTCGGTGGCGCTGATCGGCTGGGGGCTGTCGGCTCTCGTGGAGGCGGCGGCGAGCCTGATCGTCGTGTGGCGGTTCACCGGCTCGCGCACGCTGTCGCCGAGCGCGGAGCGCAGGGCGGGACGGGCGGTGGCGGTGAGTTTCTGGCTGCTGGCGCCCTATCTGGTGATCCATGTCGCCCACGATCTCGACGCCGGCCACCGGGCCGTACCGACCGTGCTGGGCATCGTGGTGACGGCGTTCAGTCTGGTCAGCATGCCCATGCTGGGGCTGGCCAAGCGGCGGCTCGGCCGGCGGCTCGGGTCCCCCGCGACCTCCGGAGAGGGGACCCAGAACCTCATCTGCGCCGCGATGGCGGCGGGGGTTCTGACCGGGCTGTGGCTGAACACGCTCGGGTGGTGGTGGGTCGATCCGGTGATGGCGGTGGCGCTGGCGGGAGTCGCCGCGAGAGAGGGAACTCGGGCCTGGCATGGTCACTCATGCTGCCATTGACCGTCACACCAGGTAATCGCCGCACCAAACGGGCTGTTTTGCCACAGTAAGCGCACCGAGTATCGTTCCGGAAGTATTGCGGAGCATCTCCCGCTAGGGTCTCCGAAAGGTCCCGACACACCGAAGAGGACATCGTGGGGCGACACCGCACAGACGAGCTCGATGGCGGCTACCAAGCCCAGGAACCGACTCCCCGAAAGCGTGGGAACGGTGGTGGCCGCGGCAAGGTGTTCGTCCCGCTCGCCGGAGCGGTCGCACTCGCTGTACTCCTGGGCGTCGCGGCATTCGTGATCTTCAACCGCGACCATGACTGCTCGAACGGCAAGCTGGCGCTCCGCGTCGTCGCGACCCCGGACATCCAGCCCGCGCTCAACAAGATCGCCGGCAACTACAACAAGGCCATGCACTCGATCGACAGCCGCTGCGTCGAGGTGACGGTGGCCAAGGAGTCCGCGGCACGGACCGCGAACGCGCTGGCCGCCGGCAAGGTCAACGCCGATCTGTGGGTGGCCGACTCCAGCCTCGTCGTGTCCAGGCTCCGCGGCCAGGCCGCGGGCGCCACGGTGCCGGAGTCCACCGGCTCGGTCGCCACCTCGCCGGTCGTGCTGGTGGCCGCCAAGACCGCGGCGGCCAAGCTGGCCAGTAGCCTCCAGCCGAGCTGGGCGGGCGTCATCGCGGCGGCGAACGTCGCCAATCCGGACGGACCCGGCAAGAAGATCCGCGTGCTGGCCCTCGACCCGCAGAAGAACTCGGCCGGGATGGCCGCGCTGCTGGCCGCCGCGGGCCAGGCCCAGCAGGCCGGTCAGAGCAAGGCGCTGGTGGGCGCGCTCAAGGAGCTGTCAGGCCAGCTCGTCGCCGACCCGACCGCGCTGCTGGCGAGCCTGACCGTGAAGTCCGGGAGCAAGGTCCCGATCGGCGTCACGTCCGAACAGACCATCTACCTCTATAACACGAAAAAGCCGGACAACCAGGTGGTGCCGCTCTACCCGGCCGAAGGCACGCTCAGCCTCGACTACCCGATCGTGATCGTCACCAAGGACGCGGCGATACAGAAGGCCGCCACGGCGTTCCAGCAGGAGCTCGGCACCGAGTCGGCCCACCGGACGCTGCGCGACCAGGGCTTCCGTACGCCTGACGGCAAGGCCGGCGACGCCCTGTCCAAGGACAAGGGCTTCAATCCGGCCAAGCCCGAGGCGCTGCCCGCCCCCGACGACAAGACGGTGGTGAGCATGGCGCAGACCTGGTCCCGGCTGAACCTCGGCACCCGCCTGCTCACCCTGGTAGACGTCTCGGGCACGATGGCGCTGCCGGTCCCCGGCACGAAGATGACCCGTATGCAGGCGATCAGCAAGATCGCCGTCGAGGGGCTCGGGCTGTTCCCCGCCGACGCGGAGATCGGGGTGTGGACGTTCTCCACCCACCTCGACGGGCAGGGCAAGGACTGGCGCGAGCTGGTCTCGGTCGGACCGCTCAGCGAGAGCGTCAACAGCGTGCTCCGCAAGGACGCCATCGCCAGACAGTTCTCGACGGTCCAGGCCAAGGCCACGGGCGATACGGGGCTGAACGACACGCTCAAGGCCGCTTATGCGGAGATGACGAAGTCGTACCAGGAAGACAAGATCAACACGATCGTGGTCCTCACCGACGGCGCCGGCAACGACGACCCGGACGGCGGGCTGTCGAATAAGCAAATCCTGAATTACCTCAAGACAACGTACAACCCCAAGCGCCCGGTCAGCATTCTGCTCATCGCCTTCGGCCCCGACGCCCCGAAGGGCAAGCAGCAAATGGACGCCGTCGCGCAGTCGACCGGCGGCGAGGCATATATCGCCAAGAATGTGCTGCAGGTGCGCGACTTCTTCCTCCAGGGCATGCAGCGCCGCCTCTGCTCGCCCCGCTGCGACGGCTAGCGCATAACTTCGGATAACACCCCACCCATCCTTTACGGCAAGCATGGGCCAGCCCCACCCACCGACCGGGGCTGGCCCCTGTCCAGGGACACGCTCCTGCGGTTTACGTGGCCGGCCGCCGTGACGTGCGCCCTCTTGACCCTTGCCTCTCCTTTCTCACCCCGAGTCACATCTGACCCTGTTTCCCCAGCTCATGCCTGTTGGGCATGGTTTGGCATGCGGTGGTAACCCGGCTTGACCGAGGAGGCGTCCTACCCGCTGTGGGCTTTCGCCTTCGACCGGGGAGGAAACGTGTCTGGATGGCCGGCTGTTGACCGCGGTGACGATCAGCAGGTGGTTGACGCGCTTCGGATGGGTGCTGTCGAAGGCGCTGCCAAGCTCTATGACGCTTATGCGGAGCGGTTGCATGATTACGCGTGTTCTCTTACCGGAGAGCGCGACGCCGCGGCAGATTCCGTGCATGACGCGCTGGTCACCGCGCATGGATGCGTATCCCGGTTGAAGGAGCCCAACCGGCTCAGAGCCTGGTTGTATGCGTTGACCAGGTTCCAGGCCGCCGCCCGGCTGGCCCATAGGACCGGCTCGGCGAAATCCGGCAGCGTGCCGTTGCCGGTTTTCGATGAGCCGGAGGACCCCGAGCTCGCCGAACTCGTGTATGAGGCGCTCGGCGAGCTGAGGAAGAACGAGCGCGAGGTTCTGGAACTGTCGCTGCGGCACGGGCTCACTCCGGCCGAGGCAGGGGCGGTGCTCGGTCTGACCTCTCGCCAGACCGTCAGCCGGCTCGGCCGGGCTCGTGATCATCTGGAGAACGCCGCCGCCGCCGTGATCCTGGCCAGGATCGGGCGGGCGCACTGTCCCGACCTGTCGGCGATGCTGGACTCCTGGGAAGGGCCGCTCACCCCGTTGCTGCGACGGCGGTTGTCAGGTCACATCTCCGGGTGCGAGGTGTGCACCGAGGGACGGCATCGGCAGGTGGCGGCCGCGCGGCTGCTCGACATGGTGCCGGTGGCGTTTCCCCCCATTTCGCTGCGCCGGCGGGTGGTCGACACCTGCGTGAACCCAGAGCGGGACCAGACCCGGACGCTGATCACCGATCGGGGCGACAGCTTCGACCGCACGGGGTTCCCGGTGGCGGCCGAGCGGCGGTCGCGGCGCCGCAAGCCGCACCGCCTCGCGCCGGTGATGCTGGCCGGCGCGGCGGTTCTCGCGGCGACCGGGGCGATGGTCGTGATGAACACCGGGGACCCCGCCAAGACCGCGCTGCGCGTGACCCCCGCCCCCTCGGCCTCCCTCTCCGCCTCCCCTGACGAGCTGACCGGCACCACGCCCGAGCCCGACCTGGAGGACGACACCACGCCGGCCCCCGATCCGTCGCCCACGTCCTCCCCCACCGGTGTGCCGAGCACGCGACCCGCCGCCACCGCCGCGACCACCAGGCCCGCGGCCGCTCCGACGGCCACCCGCCGGCGGACCGTGCGCGGCGCCCGGTTCGCCGCCTCCTGTCCGACGAGCGTCGACGCCGCCGCGAAGATCGGGTTGACCGCGCGCAACGCCACCGTCACCTGGAGCGCGACCGCGTCGGCGGGGCTGGAGGTGCTGCCCGCGAGCGGGTCGATCAAGGCGGGCGGCTCGGTGGCGATCTGGGTCACGGTCGACGATCCGGCCACCGGCGGCAGCGGCTCGGTCTCGTTCAGCTCCAACGGCGGCGGCGCGAAGTGCTCATTGTCGTGGGACGGCGGCACCGAGCAGACGCCGGAACCGCCCACCGACCAGCCGACGACCGTGCCCGACCCGAGCGAGACGCCCAGCGGCCCGACGCAGAGCACGTCCGTGGACAACGTCCAGGCGGACCCGGCCCACGACTCCTGACGCGCCATTCCCCCCACGCGTGACGGGCCACCGATATCCGGTCGATGCCACCATACGGCGTGACATTCCGCCTGTTCGGCCGCAGAAATCCTGACTGCCGGTCGTCGAATCGCCTCCCCCGGATCAGCGCAACCGGTGGGCCATGAGTACACTTACGTTACAAATGGGGAGAAACCGGACCTTAGCTCGAAGATCTTGCGGCATATAGGGCATCCTTGGGGTTTGGGGACCGCAACGGAGGCCGGATTCAGCTGGGCGTGTGTTGAACACCACACGCGGAATATTTGCCTGCCGGTAAACCAGAGCGTGTCGCCAAGCGTCGGCATTGACGTGTCCACGGGTGGATTGGTCCCATGAAATGCGATCAATCGCGCCTTTACCCAGCTAGGTCCCAGGAGAGAGACGGTAGATGCTCAAGCACCGCAGAGCGTTGACGTGGCTCCTCGCGCTCGCCTGCATCGCGGGAGCGGTGATCGCGCTGTTCGACATCCAGACACCGCTGCGCCCGTTCCTCATCTCTCTTTTCCTTCTGGTGGTGCCAGGAGCGGCAGTCGTAGGACTGTTGCGTGATCGTGACCCACTTGCCGCACTATCAGTAGGAGCTGCGGCAAGTCTCGTGCTTAACGTGCTTCTTGCTCAAGCCATGCTGCAGTTCAACGCATGGTCGCCCCGGGCCGGTGTGGCAACGGTCGCCGTGCTCGGAGGCTTCATGTACGTGCTTCGCGTGTTGTACCGGGGGAAGAACATGCAGACCGAACAGGGGGCCAGGGCAAGGTGAAGATCACAGTAGTCCGCCCCGGAGACCTTGGAGAGTCCGAGCGCGCCCGATGGCGCGCGCTCCAGAAGGCGGACCCGAGCCTGGACAATCCCTTCCTCTCCGTCGAGTTCGCCTTGGCGATGGACCGCCTGCGGGATCGGGTGCGGGTCGCGGTCATCCAGGACGAGACCGGCATCGCCGGCTTCTTCCCCTACGAACGGCACAGCTTCGGCATCGGCAAGCCGCTCGGCGGCTTCCTGACCACCTGCCACGGCCTGATCTCCGTCCCCGACCTGAGGTTAGAGGCCAAAGCCCTGTTGAGGGCCTGCAAGCTGAGTGTCTTCGATTTCGACCACCTGGTCGCGGGGCAGCCGACGTTCGCGCCTTATGAGAGCGACGTGCGCCCCGCGCCGGTCATGGACTTCACCCAGGGCTTCGACGCCTGGCTCCAGCAGGTGAAGACCAATTCCCCCAAGAACCTGAAGACCGTGCGCTACAAGGAGCGCAAGTTCGGCAGGGAGCAAGGCGGGCTGCGCTTCGAATGGGCTTCGGCCGATCCGGAGGTGCTGCGCACCCTGCTCGCGTGGAAGTCCGATCAGTACAGGCGGACGGGCCGGGTCGACCGGTTCGCCCAGCCCTGGATCGTCGAGCTGATCGATCTGATGTTCGCCGAGAAGTCAGCCGACTTCTCGGGTGTCCTGACCATGCTGTACGCGGGAGACGTGCCGGTCGCCGGCCATTTCGGACTGCGCACGGCCACCACGCTCGTCGGGTGGTTCCCCGCTTACGACACCGAGTTCGCCCGGTACTCACCGGGCATCGTGCACCATCTGCAGATGGCAGAGGCCGCCGCGGCGGCCGGGTTGCACATGGTGGACATGGGCAAGGGCGGCAAGGAATACAAGGACTGGCTCAAGAGCGGGGTGCTGTACGTCGCCGAGGGCCGCGTCTCCCGACCCTCCGCTTCGGCGGCGGTGCACTGGATGGGCAGAACTCCTTTCAACAAAGCCCGAACAATTGTCATGGACCGGCCGTCTCTTTATAGGGCAGCCGATCGCGTCCTGAAGGGCTTCGGTCGGGTGCGCAGCTCTTTGCACCAGGAGTCATCCAACGCAGTCGTCAAGGAACCAACGGGAGCGCGCTGAGCGCTCCCACCCCTCACAGCACACAGCAAGCCCGCGCAACCCTCGCTCTCAGTGGACCCTTCATGCACCGTTTCGCAGCACCGCCATTCCTCCCGCACCCGGGAGTGGCTGCGTCCGGCCCGCGTGGTGGGGTCACGGAAGGAAAATCCCTCACCATGAGTCCCGACATCAAGCACAACGGCAAAGTGCAGGTCGCGCCCCTGCGATCGATGCCGCCGATTGAGCGTTTCACACCCGTCACCCCTCACCTGGCGATCTCTCCGACGGTGAGCGTGGTGGTTCCGGCCATGAACGAGGCGGACAACCTGCCGCACGTCTTCGCCACGCTGCCACAGTGGATCGATGAGATCATCCTGGTCGACGGCAACTCCGTTGACGACACGGTGGCGGTGGCCAGACGCCTGCGGCCCAATCTGAAGGTGATCACCCAGACCGGCAAGGGCAAGGGTGACGCCTTGGCGGCCGGCTTCGCGGCGGCCAGCGGCGACATCATCGTGATGATCGACGCCGACGGCTCCACCGACGGCCACGAGATCATCACGTTCGTCGGCGCGCTGGTGACCGGCGCCGACTTCGTCAAGGGCTCGCGCTACGCCGCCGGTGGCGGCAGCGACGACCTGACGTTCGGCCGCCGGTTGGGCAACCGAGTCCTCACCGGCATAGTCAATGTGATGTACGGCACCCAGTACACCGACTTGTGCTACGGCTATAACGCCTTCTGGGCGCGCCACCTGGATGCGCTCGACCTCGATTGCGACGGCTTCGAGGTGGAGACTCTGCTGAACGTCCGCGCCGCCAAGGCCGGATTGAAGGTGCACGAGGTGCCGAGCCACGAGCGCAACCGGATCCACGGCGAGAGCAACCTGCGCGTCGTGCGTGACGGCATGCGTGTACTGACGACCATCCTGCGAGAGTGGCGCCGCCAGCCCGCCCCGCCGCAGCCCAAGCCCGCCACTGCTCCGGCCGCGGACCGGGGTGTCGCGTAAGAAGGTCAGTTGTGAAGACGTCTGTTGTCATCTGCGTATACACCGACGAGCGGTGGGAGGACATCAGGCAAGCCGTCGAGTCGGTCGAGCACCAGCGATGCCGGCCACACGAGCTGATCCTGGTCGTCGACTACAACCCGGACCTGCACCTGAAACTCAAGCGTGCCTACCCACAGGCCATTGTGGTGGAGAACACGCACGAGCAGGGGCTGTCCGGCGGCAAGAACACCGGCGTGGCCACGGCCACCGGTGACATCGTCGCGTTCCTGGACGACGACGCGGTCGCCGATCCCGGATGGCTGGAGGCTTTGGAGGAGGGCTTCCAGGATCCGGGCGTCGTCGGCGTCGGCGGTCGCACCGATCCGCTGTGGGCGTCCCAGCGCAGGCCGCGCTGGTTCCCCTACGAGTTCGACTGGACGGTCGGCTGCTCCTACCGCGGCATGCCCGCGGTCAGGGCGCCGATCCGCAACGTGATGGGCGGCAACGCCGCCTTTCTGCGCGAGGTCGTCTCCGAGGTGGGTGGCTTCCACAGCGGCATCGGACGCAGCGTGCAGGGCCGTAAGAGCAGACCGCTGGGCTGCGAGGAGACCGAGTTCTGCATCAGGCTGAGCCAGCGCAAGCCCGGCTCGGTCATGCTGTTCGAGCCGCGCGCGCTGATCGGGCACAAGGTGTCGCGGCAGCGCGAGCGGTTCGCCTACTTCAGGTCCAGGTGCTACGCGGAGGGACTGTCCAAGGCCCTGGTCACCAAGGAAGTAGGCACCCAGGACGGGCTGGCCAGCGAGCGGGCGCACGCGCTGAAGACGCTGCCGCTCGGCGCGCTGCGGGGCGTCGGCGAGGCGTTCCGCGGCGACGTCGGCGGGCTCGGCCGGGCCGCCGCGATCGTGGTCGGCCTGGCCTGGACCACCTGGGGTTACGTGGTCGGTTCCGCACGGCTGAAGGCGGTGCGCGCATGATCCGCGTACCGATCCTGATGTACCACTCGGTCGCCGACAACCCGAACGACGAGACGCGCCCTCACTCGGTACGGCCATCGGACCTGGAGGAGCAGCTCGCCTACCTGTCGGAGAACGGGTTCACCGCGCTCACGCTGGGCGATCTGGTGGCCTCACTGAACAACAACAACGGCAGGTGTGTGCCGGCCAAGCCGATCGTGCTGACGTTCGACGACGGCTACGCCGACTTCCACAGCCACGCGCTGCCGATGCTGGACCGCTACAAGTTCCCGGCCACGGTCTTCCTGACCAGTGGCTGGGTGTCGGACGCCGGCGACGACGCCGCAGGCCGGCCGCTGGACGACATGCTCACCTGGGGCCAAGCCCGCGAGGCCGCCCAGACCGGCATCGAGATCGGCGGCCACAGCCACAGCCACCCGCAGCTCGACCAGCTCCGCACCGATGAGCTGCGCCAGGAGCTGCGCCGGAACAAGGGCCTGCTGGAGGACATGATCGGCACGCCGGTCGCCACCATGGCCTACCCCTACGGCTACTCCAGCGCCCGCGTGCGCCGCGAGGTGCGCAAGGCCGGCTACTTCGCCGCCTGCGCGGTGAACAACTCCATCGCCGCCGACCGCCACGACATGCTGGCCATCCCCCGGCTGACCGTGGCCCGGAACACCTCCATCAGCATGTTCAAGCGCGCCGTCGAGGGCAGCGCCGTCCCCCTCATCTACCTGAAGGAGCGGGTCCTCACCAAGGGCTACGCGATCGTCAGGCGCACGAGGTACGGCCTGCAGAGGGTGCGTGGCCATGTCTAACCTCTGGGGGAGGCTCCTGCACGACCTCCGTAGCCCACTGTTCCGTAACGGCTACGCGCTGATGGCCAACACGGCGATCACCGCGACGCTCGGCATGGGCTACTGGCTGCTGGCCGCCCACTTCTACACGCCCGAGGAGTTCGGCCGCGGCCAGGCGATGATCACCGCGATGCGGCTGTTCGCGTCGCTGACCGCGCTGGGCCTGGTGGGCGCGCTCTCGCGCTTCCTGCCGCTGGCCGGCCGCCGCATCCCCGAGCTCATCCTGCGGGGGTACGGCCTGGCGGCGGCGACCGGCGGCGTGGCGGCACTCGGCTTCCTGCTGACCCTGCCGCTGTGGGGGCAGACCTACTCGGTGCTCGGCGGGTTCGGCCCGGGACTGTTCTTCCTGGCCTCGGTGCTGGTCTGGTCGGTGTTCACGTTGCAGGACGTGGTGCTGACCGGGCTGCGCCAGGCCACCTGGGTGCCGCTCAACAACCTGGTCTTCGGCCTGGCCAAGATGGGGTTGCTGGTCGCGATGGCCGGCGCGCTGCCCGACGGCGGCATCTTCACCTCCTGGATGGTGCCGACGGCGCTCGCGCTGATCCCGGTCAACTGGCTGATCTTCGGCGTCATCGTCCCCCGGCACATGAAGCGGACCGAGACCGTCCAGGAGCCGCCGCGCCTGCGCGAGATCGGCCGGTTCCTGGCCGGCGACTTCCCCGGCACGCTGTCGATCCTGGCGATCGTCTACCTCGTGCCCACCGTCGTCGCGACCCGGGTGGACGAGGCCACGTTCGGCCGTTTCTCCATGGCCCACACGCTGGCCAGCATGATCGAACTGCTGGCCATGAACATGGCCGTGTCGCTGACCGTCGAGGGCTCCTTCGACCGATCACAACTGGCCGCGAACTGCCGCCGGGCGCTGCAGCGAGCCTTTATGATCATCGTACCGATCATCGTGGTGGTGCTCGTGGGCGCGCCGCTCATCCTGAGCATCTTCGGGGACGGCTTCGCGGCGATCGGTACGACGCTGCTGCGGCTCATGGCGCTGGCCGTGCTGCCGCGGGTGCTGATCGAGGTCTATCTGAGCGCGCTGCGGGCACAGAGTGACGCGCGGAGACTGGCCGGCGTACAGATCGGGCTCGCGGTGCTCGTGGTGGTCTCGATCTTGGGGCTGTTCCCGTTCGCCGGAGTCAACGCGGTCGGGTACGGCTTGCTGCTCAGCGAGACCCTGATGGCACTTTTGATCTTCAGATCTCTACGCAAAATACTCATTCTTGGCGATACACGACAGGCTAGCGTCACTCAGGGGTCGTCCGGGGCCGCATGATGGTCAACGTGAGGCAACGTGACGGCGATGGCATGACAACGGGGATCACGGGCTCTTCCGAGCCCATGGGCGACTCCACAGACGACACAGAGGAGGAGACGGGCGTGGCCTTCGATCCGGATGCCACGGGCGTCATCCCGCGTCTGCCGCTCCTGGACGGCCCCGCGCCCGGTTCTTCCGCCGAGGTCACCGATGGTGACGACGAGAAGGAGGAGGCGGGCACCCTGCCCGCGCTACGCCTGCCTGCCACCCTCCACATCGGCACGCCGCCGAAGGCCCCGGAGGGCACAAAAGACACAGCCACAGAAGCCTCGAAGGACTCGAAGGACTCCGCGCCCGAGTCCGCCGCGGATGGCGACGCCGCGGGGACCGTGCCGACGAAAGTGGCCGCCCCGAAGGTGACCCCCTCGGAGGTGGCCGCCCCTAAGGTGGCCGCCTCGAAGGCGCCCGTCCCGGATCCGGCCGCCCCAAAGCCGGCTGTCCCGAAGGCAGCCGCCCCAAAGGCGGCTGTCCCGGAGGCGGCCAGCCCTAAGGCGGCTGTCCCGGAGGCCGCCGCGCCGGTCGCGCGGCTGTCCGTGGAAGCTCCCCCGGCTCCAGCGAAGGCCCCCGTCGGGCCTGCCGCTGAGCCCCCGGCCAAGACCGCGGTCAACACCCCGGCCAAGACCCCGGTCGAGGCCCCCGCCAAGACTCCTGCCAAGGCGCCCGCCAAGGCGCCGGGGCTGGGCGGGCGGGTGAGCCGGTTGGTGCGGAGCGCGCCCACGTGGCTCCCCGCGCTGCTCACGGTCGAGGGCCTGGTCATGTACGTCCTGGCCCTGCGCGTCGCCCCAGGCCCGCTGCGCGGCGTCAACCCGGCCGACATCAACGGCCTCGGCCTGATCGCCGCCCTCCCGGCCAGCGCGTTCGCCGCGATCCTGATCATGCTGGTGTCGTTCTTCGTGACCGTCGCCCAGAGCACGGACCGCAAGTTCCTCCTGCTGTTCCAGATCGCCGTCATCACGTTCGCCCTGCACGGCGCCGGCTCGCTGGTGGCCTCCGAGCCCAGGTTCCCCACGGCGTACATCCACGCGGGTTTCGTCGACTTCATCGGCCGGACCGGCGAGACCGCGATCAACATCGACGCCCGCATGGGCTGGCCGGGCTACTTCGCGCTGTTCGCCTTCGTGACGAAGGCCGCCGGCATCACCGACATGACCACGATCCTCCAGTGGACGCCGCTGCTGACGAACCTGCTCTACCTGCTGCCCTTCGTGCTGATCCTGCGTCAGGTGGTGGCCACCACGCGGGCGCGCTGGTTCGCGGCGCTGCTGTTCGTGCTGGTGCAGTGGATCGGGCAGGACTACTTCTCGCCGCAGGGCTTTACCTTCGCCCTCTATCTGGCCTTTGTCGCGATCCTGTTGCGCTGGTTCGGGCGGGTGGAGCCGCGGACCAAGCCGATCGCGCCGAAGGGGCTGCGTAAGCTGCTCGGCCGCCTCGACGCGATGACGCCCGGCGAGATCGCCAACACCGGCACCTACCGGGCTGACCGGCTGCTGATGCTGATGATGCTGCTCGCGCTGTTCTTCGCGGCGACGGCATCGCACCAGATCACGCCGTTCATGATGCTCGGCGTGGTGACGGCCTTCCTCATCTTCAAGCGGACCAAGCTGACGTGGGCGCTGCCGTTCTTCCTCGGCCTGGGTGTACTGGCCTGGATCAGCTACGAGACCGTGGGGTTCTGGGCGGGCCAGATCGACGCGATCTTCGGCGGCCTGGGCAGGATTCTGACGAACCTGCAGACCAACACCGGAGACCGCATCGCGGGCAGCGACCCGGCGCACGCGATGGTGTTGAAGGCGCGGCTGGGCATCCTGGTCGTGATCCTCATGCTGGCGGCGGCCGGCCTGCTCAGGCGGTTGCGGCGCGGGGTGTTCGACCGGGCGGCGCTGATCCTGCTCTGCGTGCCGGTGCTGGCGCTGGGGCTGCAGAGCTACGGCGGCGAGATCGGGCTGCGCATCTACATGTTCGCGCTGCCCGGCGCCTGCTTGCTGGCCGCGTACGCGTTCTTCCCGAACCTGCCCGCCGACAGCGCGGACGTGCGCGAAGAGACCGTGCCCATCCGCAAGCGGAACGTGCGCTTCAACCCCGAGCTGACCAGGAAGCTGTCGGTCGTGCTCGCGGCCTGCTTCGCGGTGCTGTTCGCGGGGGCGTTCCTGGTCGCCCGCTACGGCAACGAGAAGTTCGAGCGGGTGACGACCGGCGAGGTCGACGCGATGCACTACATCTACGCGCACGACAAGCCGAGCGCCAAGGTCCTCTACCTGACGGCCAAGGAGGGCCCCGAGGTCACCCCGACGCTGCCGTGGGGCGAGAAGGACATCGAACTGGTCAACTTCAACGGCCAGGCACTCGTGTACAAAGATCCGGCGCAGATCGCCAAGGCGGTGGCGACGCTCAAGGCCAGCCCTCGCAACACCTATCTCGCCGTCAGCACCGGCCAGATCAGCTACCTGCAGCTCAACGAAGGGTTCCCGGCAGACTGGGGCGCCAGGTTCCGGGCCGCGCTGGACGCCTCGCCGGACGTGAAGAAGGTCTACTCCAACAGCGACGCCGCCTTGTACACGTGGAAGAAGTTCGTCAAGGGCACCGAGATCCCGGATCCCCAGCCGTACAAGGGGCGCGGCGACCCCACCTCGCCATGGACGCCGGTCGGGCTCGCGGCACTGGCTCTGACCTGGGCGAGCATGTTCGGCTACGAGGTGATCCGGCTCAACGGGCCGAACCGGGCGGTCAAGGCGCGCAGGGTGTTGCTGTGGGTGTCCATACCGGCGTTCGCCGTGGCCGTGGGCGTGATCATCGAGAGATTTATCTATATCGCATCAAATAACTAGATTCACAGGAAACTCACAGGTTTTGCGGAATGATGTTCGCTGATGAGGACACATCCCGCCATATCACCCGAACGATCCGTAGCTGCGCGTATCACTTCCGTTGATGCCCTGCGGGGCTTCTCGCTGCTCGGCATCCTCGTCGTGAACATCGCCTTCCTGGCCTCCGGCTACCGGATGGCCGGGATGGCCGAGCCCGCGTTCGTCTCTCCGCTCGACTGGGCGGTGCGGTGGACCGTGACCCTGCTCATGGAGAACAAGTTCTACTTATTGTTCTCCTTCCTGTTCGGCTACAGCTTCACGCTGCAGGTCGACTCGGCCGTACGGCGGGGCAAGGCGTTCGTGCCGATGTTCCTGCGCCGCCTGGCCGGGTTGTTCCTGCTCGGGCTGGTCCACGCCGTGCTGCTGTTCCCGGGTGACATTCTCACCACCTACGCCGCGGTGGGCCTGGCCCTGCTGCTGTTCCGCAGGATCTCGCCCAGGACCGCGGTCGTGCTCGCGGTCGCCTTGACGTCCCTGCTGGCTCTGGGGTTCGTGCTGCTGGCCGTGCTGGCGATGGTGGGTCTGGACACGGCGGGGACGGTCTCGCACGGGGTCGCGGAGGCGGTGCACTCGGACACGGCGCTGCGCGGCTCCGGCCTTCAGATCATCGGCGAGCACCTGCGCAAGCTCTCCCTCATCGTCGTGCTGCGCGTGCTCTTCCAGGGGCCCGCCGTACTGGCCGCCTGCCTGATCGGGCTCGCGGTCGGCAAGCTCGGCGTGCTGCGCGACCTGTCGGCGCACACGGCCACGCTCCGCCGGCTGCAGTGGCTCGGGTTCACCGTCGGACTGGGCGGCGCGTTCGTCTACACGCTGTCGGCCTGGCACGGCAGCGTGAACAAGTTCCTCGGCGAGGCCGTGGACCTGGTCACGGCTCCCCTGCTCGCCGCCGCCTACGCGGCGACGTTCCTGCGGCTGCTGCCGTACCTGCCGCGCATCGGGCGGGCGCTGGCGGCGCCGGGCCGAATGGCGCTGTCCAACTATCTCGGGCAGTCGCTCATCTGCTCACTGATCTTCACCGGGTACGGCCTGGCGCTCGTGGACCGCGTCAGCCCGCCGCTGGAGGTGCTGATCGCGATGACCGTCTTCGTGGCCCAGGTCCTCCTCAGCCACTGGTGGCTGCGATCGCACCGGTACGGGCCGGTGGAATGGCTGCTGCGCGCCCTGACGTACTGGAGCCGGCCGGGGCGGGGCGCCCATCAGAGGTCAGGGCGCGCCTGAGGCCCCCGATAGGGCAGCGTCCGGCTGTAGACCAGGTTGGTGGTGGTGCTGCCGAACTGGGTGAGGTCGTCGACGACCTGTTCGAGGTGGGACATGGAGGTCGCGGCCACCTTCAGCAGGTAGCAGTCTTCGCCCGTCGTACGCAGGCATTCGAGGATCTCAGAGCGCTCGCCGAGCAGCCGGTGCAGCGGGTCGTGCCGGTTGCCGGGGTACTTGAGCCGCACCACGGCGAGCACGGCGAACCCGACCTTCTCCAGATCCACCTCGGCTCGATAGCCGGTGATGACACCGGCCGCCTCCAGCCGCTTCACCCGCTCGGTCGTCGCGGAGGGGCTGAGATTGACCCGTCGCCCCAGCTCGGTGAGCGCGACGCGCCCGTCTCTCTGGAGCTCGGCGATGATCGACCAATCCGTCATGTCAAGGCTTTCGGCCATCCGCCCAAAATACCGGTAATTCCCCGGCCAATCGTCGCGTACGCAGGGAGGACTCCCTTCCTGCCGCCACGACCGATTGGCTAGCCTTCACGGGTGCGAATAGGCGTGAATGTCCCGAACTTCGGACCAGGCACCAACCCCGACGTGCTGCGCGGCTGGGCACGGACGGTGGAGGGCCTCGGCTTCGACCTGCTGATGATCTCCGACCATGTGGTGGTGACACCCGACGTCGCCAAGCAGTATCCGGCTCCGTTCTACGAGCCCTTCACCACGCTGTCCTGGCTGGCGGGCATCACCGACCGGATCAGGCTCGGGACCACGGTGCTCATCATGCCGTACCGGCATCCGCAGCTCGTCGCCCGGATGGCCGCCAACCTCAACGACCTCAGCGGGGGGCGGCTGGTCCTCGGTGTGGGCGTGGGGTGGGCGCGGCAGGAGTTCGAGGCGCTCGGCGTGCCGTTCCACCGGCGCGGGGCGCTGACCGACGAGTACCTTCACGCGCTGCGCGCCGCCTGGGCGGACGGCGAGGACTACCGAGGCGGGCCGGTGCCGATCTGGATCGGCGGCAACAGCGACGCCGGCCTGCGCCGGGCGGTGCGCCTCGGCGAGCCGTGGCACCCGCTCCGGAACACCCTGCCCTGGCTGCGCGAAGCCGTCAGCCGCCTCGAAACCCTGGCCGGCGAGCAAGGACGCCCGGTGCCCGCGCTGATGCCGCGCATCGTCCTCCGGCTCACCACGAGCCCGATCACCGATCCCGACCGGCTCGCCGGCGCGGGCACGATCGAACAGATCATGGACGACCTCGAACAGCTACGCCTCCTCGGCGCGGACACCGTCGTACTCGACCCCTTCGGCGGCGACCCTCAGGAGACCTGTCACCCTGAGGCGGCCTGGCACGCTCTGGCGGCCGTGGCCGCCTCCTGGGATCTTCACGCGAACGACCTATGAACGGAGCCATCATGACGAACGACGACGAGCAGTTTCTGCGCAGGGCCATCGGGCTGGCCGCCAAGGCGCGGGCGGCGGGCAACCCGCCGTTCGGGTCGCTCCTGGTGGGGCCGGACGGCGAGGTGCTCGCGGAGGACATGAACACCTCCATCAGCGACTCCGACATCACCGCGCACCCCGAGCTGAAGCTGGCCCGCTGGGCGGCCCGCGAGCTCACCCCCGAGGCCGCGGCCACCACCATCATGTACACGAGCTGCCAGCCCTGCGGCATGTGCTCGGCCGCCATCGAGCGGTCGGGGCTCGGGCGGGTGGTGTTCGCGCTGTCCACCGAGCAGCTCAGCGGGCTCAAGCCGGTCGGCGAGAACGCGGGGGCGCGGCTCGACGGACCGGCGCTGTACGACGAGGCGCGGGTGCCGGTCGAGGGCTATTACGTCTAGTCCGACCATGGCTTTTTACCAACAAACTCAGTAAAGCCACGCAAACCGCACTGTCGGCCGCCAGGATGATCGATGGGAACCCATCGATACATCAGGGAGGACCGATAGTGAGGTTACGGTTGTTCACTGCGGCACTGGCCGGTGCCGCACTCGTGTCCCAACTCGCCGGGGTGGCATCCGCCCAGTCAGCCGCTTCAGGCGCTTCGGCCGAGCGGCTGGAGGCGGCGCCCACGGCGATCGGCTGGGCGGAATGCGGCACCACGTACAAGGGTGAGTGCGCGACCATCAAGGTGCCGTTGGACTACGCGAAGCCCGGCGGCCCGACGATCGACCTGGCCATCGGCCGGTTGACGGCGCTCGACCCGGCCAAGCGGCTGGGCGTGCTGTTCGTGCACCCGGGTGGTCCCGGTGGTTCCGGTCTCAACTCGTACATCATGGGCCGCGGCATCCCGGACGACAGCCCGCTGCGCCAGTATTTCGACATCGTCAGCGTGGACCCCCGCGGCGTCGGCCTCAGCACGCCCATCCTGTGCGGCGAGGACGTGGTCAACGAGACGCCGTTGACCTACCCGGCCAACGAGGCGGACTACCAGAACTTGCTGGCCTTCAACGCCAAGCTGTCGAAGGACTGCCGCGAGCGCACCGGCCCGCTGTTCGACCACGTCGACACCACCAGCGTGGCACGCGACGTGGACTCGATCCGGGCGGCGCTCGGCGAGCGCCAGATCAGCTTCTTCGCGATCTCGTACGGCACGCAGGTCGGCCAGCAGTACGCCGAGCTGTTCCCGAAGAACCTGCGCGCGATGGCCATCGACTCCAACATGGACCACAGCATCACCTCGGCCTACCAGTACATGAAGACCACCACCGACGACCTCGAGGGCTCGTTCCTGGCGTTCGCGAAGTGGTGCGGCGAGACCGCCGCCTGCGCGCTGCACGGCCAGAACGTCCCCGCGATCCTGGACGACCTGCTGGCCAAGGCCAGGGCGGGCACCCTGAAGGACCCGGAGACCGGCGCCGTGCTGTCGGACGAAGAGGTCCGGATCGAGGTGTTCGAGCCGATGTACAAGCCGTCGGCGGGCTTCTTCCCACTGGCTGAGCGGCTGAAGGCACTGGCGGCCGGCCAGGCGGCCGAGAAGGCCGCCGACAAGCCGTCGGCGTCCGCTTCGGCGGACGCGAAGACGACCGCCAGGGCCGCCGCCTCGGCTTCGACGTCGGCCGCCGAGGGCGTCAACTACGCCTACCCGGCCATCTGGTGCTCCGACTGGAAGTGGAACGTCAGGAGCTTCGCCGAGCTCGACCGCTACAAGCGTCGCCTCAAGGCCGTCGCCCCGCACACCGAGCTGTCCCCGTTCTGGAGCGACGTCACGACCTGCCTCAACTGGCAGGGCAAGACGTCCAACCCGCAGCACCGCCTCAAGATCAGCGGCACCCCGCCGACCCTGGTCATCAAGGCGCGTGACGACGTGGCCACCCCCGCGGCCTGGAACTACGCCGCCGCCCGGCAGATCCCGCGCTCGGTCGTCCTGGAGTACGACGGCGTCGGCCACGGTCAGTTCCGCAACAGCACCTGTGCGCGCGACTACATCGAGAAGTACCTGATCAACCGTACGATGCCCGCGGCGGGAACGCACTGCCCCACCCAGTTCCCGACGGAACCGCCCGCGACGACACTGTCCACGCAGGACTCCCCGCTGTCCATCACGGGCCGCCCGGTCCACTGACGTCGAACTGACCGGTTGTGCGTCCCCTGAGACATCGGGGACGCACAACCGGCGGTTCTAGCCCAATCCCCTGGCGTAGCCGGGCGAGAACTCGACCGGCAGAGCCGACAGGGCACGCAGCCGGAAGGACGGCCGCCAGACGAGGTCGTCGGCGGGCACCGACAGCCCCAGGTCCGGGAGCCGGTCCAGGAGCACCTCGACGGCCGTGTAGGCGATGACCTCGGCGAGTTCCGGCGCCGGGTGCGGGCAGCCGTGCTCGCCGTGGCCGAAGGACATGTGCGCGTGGTTGCCGGCGGAGCCGCCGTAGGAGTCCGGCCGTACCTGCGGATCGGCGTTCGCGGCGGCGAGACCGATGACGAGCGCGTCGCCGGCCCGGATGCGCTGCCCGCCGAGCTGGGTGTCATGAACCGCCCAGCGGCCCAGGCTGTTCTGGGCGGGCGACTCCTCCCACATGACCTCGTTCAGCGCCTGGCCGGCACTGCGGCGGCCGCCCGACAGGGTCACGGCGAACCGTTCGTCGGTCAGCATCAACCGCAGGGTGTTGGCGATCCAGTTGGCGGTCGGCTCCTGACCGCCGCTCATCAACACGACCAGGTCCTGGATGAGCTCTTCGTCGGTGAGTCCCGCGGGATGGGCCACCAGGCGTGAGGGCAGGTCCGGACCGGGGCGCTCGCGCTTGGTGTCGAGCAGCCGCTGCATCGTGGCCTGGACGCGCTGATGCGCCTCCACGACGCCGGGTCCGGTGTTCAGCAGTTCGGTCACGTCCGCCACCAGGCGTGGCGTCTCGGCGTCCGGCAGGCCGAACAGCGTGGAGATGGAGAGCAGCGGCATCGGCTGGGCGTACTGGGCTATCAGGTCGGCCCGGCCGTGGCCGATGAACGCGTCGATCAGGCCGTCGGCGGCCCTCTCGGTGCGGGATCTCAGCTCGAACTGGTCGACGGAGGCGAGGGCGTCGCTGATGGCTCCGGCCCGCCGCTGATGCTCGGCGCCTTCGGTGAACAGAATGGACGGCTGGTAGCCGACGAACGCCATCAGCGGCCAGTCCGGCGGGATGCGATCCCAGGCGTTCCACCGGCGGGAGTCGCGGCCGAAGAGCTGCGGATTGGTGAGGACGTAGCGGAGCTCGCGGTAGCCGATCACCAGCCAGGCGAAGACGTCGCCTTCGAGCAGGACCGGGACGACCGGCCCGTACTCCTTCCGCATGTCCCGGTACAGCTGATCCGGATCCTGCTGGAACCGGGGGCCGTAGAACGGCACAGGCTCGGGCGTGTAGTGGACGTCGGTCATCGGGTAACCCCTCGGGCGGAGGACAGCGCGTGGAGGTGGTTCACGAGGGCGATCAGCACGGCCTTGCTGGAGTCACGCTGGCGGGCGTCGCAGTCGATCAGCGGAACGTCGTCGGAGAGGTCCAGTGCCTCCCGGATCTTTTCCAGGGGATGCGCCGGCTCGTCGAAGTTGTTGCGCGCGACGATGAACGGCATTCCGTGGTGTTCGAGCCGGTCGATGGCGTACCACGAATCGGCCAGGCGGCGGACGTCCACCAGGACCACCGCCCCCAGCGTCCCCGAGAACAGCCGGTCCCACAGGAACCAGAACCGTTCCTGACCCGGGGCCCCGAACAGGTACAGCACCATCTGGTCGTTCAGGCTGATGCGGCCGAAGTCGAAGGCCACCGTGGTCGTGGACTTGGTCTGTACGCCGCTCGCGTCGTCGATCCCCAAGCCTGCCTGGGTCATCGTCTCTTCGGTGCTCAGCGGCCGGATCTCGCTGACCGAGCGGACCATGGTCGTCTTGCCCACGCCGAACCCGCCGACGACCACGATCTTGAGTCCGGTGGTCATCGTGTTCCGCAGCGGTGTGCGGACGGGTGGGTCAGAGGTTCTGAAGTCCAACTAGCACCTGCTCCAGGATTTCGGGATTGGGCAGTTGCGCCTTGGCGGGAGCCTTGGGCGGGTGGCGGGCGGTGATGCGTCCGGTGTCGAGCAGGTCGCACAGCAGGATCCGGACGACGCTGATCGGCAGTTTCAGCTCCGAGGAGACCTCGACGACCGCCATCGGCTGGCGGCACATCTGGAGGATCTTGACGTGCTCGGACTGCATGCCCGGGGTCGGATCGCATTCGCTCACGATCAGGGTGACCATGTCCATGGAGCTCTCGTCCGTGTGACTGCGTCCCCCGGTGACCGTGTACAGCCGGTCCGGGTTCTCGCTCGCCACTCGCCGCGAGATCATAGTGCCCGGCTGCTCTGCTGGGGTTCGCGCGGCGGGGCGGTCAGATATTCCCCGATCTGCTCGACCAGCTCGTTCATGTTGTGACCGATGATGCCGGGGTCGGCGTCATCGGTCGCCACGACGGCGAGATGGGCGCCCTCACCCGCCTCCACGATGAACAGCAGCCCGCCGTGGAACTCCGTCATGGACTGCCGCAGCCCGCCGGAACCGTCGCCGAACTCCATGGACGCGCCGTGGGCGAGGCTCTGGATACCCGAGGCGATGGCGGCCAGTTGATCGGCCCGGTCCACCGAAAGCGCGTGGGTGTGGGAGAGCTTGAGGCCGTCCTTCGACAGCACCAGGGCGTGCCGGGTCTGCGGCGTCCGCTCCAAGAGGTTCTCCAGCAGCCAGGCGAGGTCGCGATCTGAGGTTCTCATCGAGATTCTGGGACGGTCATCCGGCGTCGACACCGGACGGACAGCCCTCCCTCCAATCTGTTGGTCGGTCACAGGGTGTCGTCCTCTGCGCTGACATCAGGTGTGTCGGCAGGTGTTGCGCCGCCACCGGTTCCCCGGCTGGCCTGGCGGAAAGCGCTGAATCTCGCTCCGGCGTCGGATAGGGACGGCTTGGGCCTGTCCCTCGCCGGAGGCTTGGGCTCGGCCGCGGCCGTCGTGGACGTCGCCGCCGCGAGCGTCTGGCCGCGCCGGCGCCTGGGCAGATCGCCGTCCGCGACGCGCTCGGCGGGCGCCGGGGCGGCCACGGCCGTGGAGGGCGCCCGGCGGGCGGCCGGAACGCTCGGCGGACGCGGCGGGTCCGGCGCCGGGAGCGGCGGAGGCTGTGTGACCAGTTTCTGCGGGATCATGACCACCACTCCGGTGCCCCCGCGTGAGGACGGCCTGAAGGAGACGGTCAAGTCGTGCTTGCGGGCCAGGCAGCCCACCACGGCCAGGCCCAGGCGCGTACCGGACAGCGTCGTCAGGTCCAGCGGCTCGGACGAGACGGCCTGCCGGGCCCGGCTCAGCGCGACGGCGCTCATGACGAGACCGCAGTCCTCGATGGTGATCACGACGCCCGTGCTCACCTCTTCCACGTACACGTGCACCTCCTCGGAAGGAGGCGAGAAGCTGGTGGCGTTGTCCATCAGCTCCGCGAGGGCGTGCATGACGCCTTCGGCGGCGTGCCCGGCGATCGCGACGGTGCTGGCCGAGTGCACCCGGACCCGCTGGTAGGCGCTGATCCGGCCCACCGCGCCGCGCATGATGCTCTCCATCACGATCGGCTTGGTCCAGCGCCGGCCGGACCGCGCGCCGGTCAGCACGGCGATGCTGTCGGCCAGCCGGCCCGCCTGCGCGGTGCTGTGGTCCAGCCTCAGCAGGTCGCCGAGGACCTTCTCGTCATGCCGGTCCTCCATCTCCCGCAGATCGGCCAGCATGCTGGTCGCCAGTGCCTGGACCCGGCCCGCGGCGTTCGCACAGGCCGACATGGCGGCCGCGCGCATGCGGTCACCTCTGCCGACCTCCTGCGCCAGCGTCCACAGGATGCGCTGCTGGGCCAGGTCTGCGGGCCGGTGGACCTCGGCGAGCGCGGTGTCGACCGACGCCCCGTCGCGCAACCGCTTCACCAGCGCGGGCAGCGTCTGGTCGGCGAGCTGGGCGACGTCGGCGTCCATCGCCTGGAGACGGTCGCGGAGCTGCTGTGTCTGCTGGCGGCCGTACAAGCCGAACGTGATCGCGGCGCACAGCAGGACGGCGGCTGTCCCTAAGCTCCAGGCCATGAGGGTCCGCCCCTCGACCGGCGCCTCGGCCACCGCCCACACGCACGCGGTGCCGGCGACGATCGCGACGGCCAGCGGCACGAGCAAGGCCCGACGGTGAACAGGTATGTGAGCTGGCATCAAGCGGTTCCTCGTCGGAGGTCGGAAACGTAGAACCTGAAAGATCTTCGTCGGATTGTAGTGGAATCTTCGCTTTATGTGGGCGGTTGGTCACCAATTGCTGCTGTTCTTGCTGGTAGGTCGGCTAAGAAGCGCGTTCGCCGTGCACTTCGAGGAAAGGACGCCGGAGCCGGATTCGGTCCGAGCGTCGTACCGGTTCCAGGTCGATCCGGCGTACCCCCTCCGGCACGTGCCGCAGGTCGTGGGTGATGAGCAGCGTGGTCCGCCCCTCCATCAGGCGGCGCAGCGGCTCCATCACCCGCTCGGCGGTGGCCACGTCCAGGCCGGTCATCGGCTCGTCCAGCACCAGTACGGGCGCGTCGCGCAGGATCGCGCGGGCGATGGCGAGGCGCTGGCGTTGGCCGCCTGACATGAGGCGGCCTCGCTGGCCGATCGGTGTGTCGTAATTCTGAGGCAATGTCTGGATGAAGTCGTGCACGTCGGCCAGTTTGGCGGCCCGCACCACGGCGTCTTCGTCGGCGTCCGGGGAGCCGTAGGTGATGTTGTCGCGGACCGTGCCGGAGAACAGCAGGTTCTCCTGGTGCAGGAGGGTGATGCTGTCGCGCAACGACGATCGGGTCAGGTCGCGCAGGTCTTCGCCGTCCAGAAGGATGCGGCCGGTGTTCGGGTCGTAGAAGCGCAGGAGCAGCTTGGCCAGCGTGGACTTGCCGGCGCCGCTGGGTCCGGTGCAGACGACGAGCTCCCCCGGTTCGATCACGAACGACAGCTCACGCAGGGTCGCTCTGATCCGCTTGGGGTAGGTGAAGCCGACTCGCGAGAACTCGATCCGGCCCTTGCTGCGCCCCCGCACCGATACGGCGGTGGGGCGGTCGACGACAGATGGGCGTACGGACAGGACCTCCAGCACGCGGTCCGAACCGGCGGCGGCCTGCGAGACGGTGAGGGCGAGTTCGCCCAGGCTCTGGACGGCGGGGTACAGATACGCGAGGTAGGCGGCGAAGGCGAGCAGGCCACCCAGCGTGAGGCGGCCTTGGGCGATCTCCCAGGCGCCGAAGCCCAGGATGACGATCAGGCAGATGGTCTCGAGGACCTGTACGGACGGGCCGTAGAGGCCGGAGAGCCAGGCTTGGGACAGGTTCGCGCGGAGCCAGGTACGGCCTTCGCGGTGCAGATGCCTGGCCTCGGTCTGCTGCTGGTTGAAGGCCTGGACGAGTGATTGGTTGGACAGGCTCTCCTCGATGACGCTGTTCATGGTGCCGTTGCTGGTGCGCTCGCGGGCGGCGGCGTTCCTGAACCGGGACGCGAACAGCTTGGAGACCACCAGGAACGCGGGGATCAGCGCGAACGTGACCAGCGCCAGGTCCCATCTGATGACGAACGCCGCGCCGGCGAAGAAGATCACGCTCGCCACCGTGGTGAACACCTTGACCAGGCCCGAGCCGACCAGTTCCTCGATGGACTCGATGTCGTCGGTGAGTCTGGCCATCAGGTCGCCGAGGCGACGGTTCTCGAAGAAATCGGGTGTGAGGGTCTGAACGTGGCCGAAGACGCGGTCGCGGAGCTTGAGGAGAAAGCGTTCGGCGCCCGCGGCGGTGACGTACGCGCCGGCGAAGGAGACGAGACCGGCCAGAACGGCCAGGCCGAGCCAGGCAGCGGCGGGAGCCCAGAAGGCGCCCAGATCCCGTTCGCTGAGGACCTTGTCGGTGATGTAACCGAACAGGCCGATGGCGGCCACCTCACAAAGAGCGGCCAGGATCGAGAACACGATCCCGGCCGCGAACAGCCGCCTGACGCCGCGTGTGTCCGGCCAGAAGGCCCGGAAGGTGTTCCGGATGGACACCGTCGGCGCCAGGGGCTGAGCGGTGAGTGAGAGCCGTTGGGAGACCCGACGGCTCTCAGGTGGCACCTCTGCTACCACCACCACCGCCTGCGCCAGCCGCCGCCCCAGCCGCCGCCGCCGCATCCGCCGCCGCATCCACCCCAGCGACGACGACCGCAACCGCGCCTACGCCAGCCCCACCAGTCAGTGCGGTGAGCCGGGA
Source organism: Nonomuraea sp. NEAU-A123 (assembly GCF_018603905.1). Taxonomy (GTDB): domain Bacteria; phylum Actinomycetota; class Actinomycetes; order Streptosporangiales; family Streptosporangiaceae; genus Nonomuraea. The sequence continues at coordinate 346,114 of NZ_JAHFZZ010000006.1, read as the reverse complement.
AGAGCTTACCGAGAACCATGATTCCCCCCTGTGCACTAGCACCATTTCGGCTTTCAAAATAGGACGCTAGCACCCAAAAGGTGAGAAAACAGGGGTTGGAGGGATATTTGGGGGCAATTTGACGATCATCGCGGGAAAGGCATGGGGGCGGGCCAGATGTAAATTGGCGATAAAGCATCTACATGGAGCGCGATACCTGAGCCCCGCAGGGGCCTGGGCAAACCCAAGCGGACGCATCGATGATCACCGGAGTGGCAATTCACCTCGACGTCTTTCTGAACGGCGCAAGTCGCCTTAGGCAATGGAATTCCGGGCGATGGCAAATATTGGTTCGAAGAATGGCGAAGCGCGGCGCTCCGGCCAAGCATCCGGGCATGCGAACAGGCCCCCGACCGGTATCCGATCGAGGGCCTGCGACAGTCCTGGAGACGCGTCAGGTCCCGCGGCCCGCCCACTGGATCTCGTACGGCTTCAAGGTCACCCGCTTGCCGTCCACGGTGGCGGTGACGCTCGTGTTGGCCGTGTTCACCATGATGACCTGCCGTTCCTGCCCCAGCACCTTGATCCGCTGGTCGGAGGTGGTCACCGGCTCCAGTTGCACCCCGGCGGGGAACCACTTGGTGAACCCGCTCAGCAGCCCCGCCATAGGCATTTCCTGCCCCGTCTCGGACGACCAGAGGCAGCCGGGACACTGCGCCCCGCCCTTCTGCTCCGGGTTCCAGTAGAGCGCCGACGTCACGCCGCTCTTGGCGAACTCCATCAGCGTCGTGGCCTGGACGGCGGTGCGCTTGTCCTCGGTCCAGCCGGAGTTGGCAGGCTCGACGTACCACTCCGCCCACCACACCGGCATGTCGTTGCTCTTCTGCTTGAGCCAGGTGGTGACCGCGCCGAACTTGGCCTGGGCGGCGAAGTCGTCCGGGACGTTGGCCTTGTCGTTGGTCATCGAGGCCCCGTCGACGACGATGAAGTCGGCGCCCTTCTTGTGCTCGATCCAGTACTCGATCGCATCCAGCGCGCGCTGGTCGACCGTGCCCCACGGGCCGCTGAGCTCCGAGGGGGACTTGCCGGAGTTGGTCTCGACCGGGATGTACGGACCGCCGACCTGGATGTCGCCGTTCACCTTCTTCAGCGCCGTGTAGACCTTGTTGTACAGCTCCGTGTAGCCCTCGGCGTCCCAGCGGTTCGTGGCCGGGTTCCAGAAGCCCTTGAACTCGTTCCACACCATGAAGTACTTGACCGTCGGATACTGCTTGGCGATCTTCACGGCGAGCTTGGCGTAGTCGTCGAAGTGCTCGGGCTTGGGGGCGACCGTGTGGTTCTTGGACCAGTCCGTACGGCCGGCCTGCCCGCCCTTCATCCAGTCAGGCGCGCAGCACAGCGTGATGATCGGGACGGCCCGCGATGAGGCCATGAGCTTCAGCCGCCGGTCGAGATCTCGCAAGTTGAACTGTCCGGGGCTCGGCTCCGGATTGCCCACACCCCAGCCCATGATGTGCTGGTTCTGCAGCATGGGGACCCGGCCGAGAATGCCCTTGGCCTGCTCGGTGATCTCGCGAGGCGTGTTGTCGGCGCTGTACTGGGTGTGGGTGACGCCCCAGCGCGGCCAGTCGTCCAAGGTGGGCGGCTGCTGCAGCGTCGGCGGCGGCTCGCTCGGCTGGACCTGGGCGACCTCGCCGCCCTTGTACCCGTCGCGAGGGCCGCTCCGCGTGCCCGCGTACACCATGATCCCCGCGACGAGCGCTATCGCGAGGATTCCTACGCCTAACGCGATCGGCCATGGCGGCCGTCGACGTGCGTGTTTGCCATCGGTGGGTATCACGGAGCCTCCACCCTCGCGCGTGGACAAGGGCCGGGACACCTCTCCCAGCCCTTCTCACGGTATATATCAGTACTTGCAAGGGACTTGCGGTCGATCAAGGCGCTGGTGGGAGCTGACCTCCAGCCGGGCCGGGAACGCCCGCATAACGGTACGCTACCGGCTGCCTTCCTGGTTGCACGATGAGCAGCGTGCCTGGCTCGTCGGCGTAGAAGGCGCTTTCCACGGCCGCGGCGACGTCGGCGGCACTCAGCAACGGGAACCCGGCGTTGACGAACATCTCCCGCGCCCCCGCCACCAGCGGCGTGTCCGTGAACCCCGGGCAGACGGCGCCGATCCTGATCCCCTCCTTGGCCAGCGGACCGGCCAGCGCCCTGACGAGCCCGACCACGGCGTGCTTGGTCATCGTGTAGATCGGGTCGCCGCCGAAGCCGACGAGGCCGGCCAGCGACGAGGTGACCACGATCGCGCCGCCACCCGAGCGCCGGAGCAGCGGCAGGCAGGCGGCGACGCCGAAGACCACGCCGTCCACGTTCACCCCGACGACCCTGCGGTATCGCTCGACGTCGAACGCCGCCAGGTCCACCCCGCCCGAGATCCCCGCGTTGAGGTGCACCAGGTCGAGCCGGCCGTAGGTGTCCTCGGCGAGCGCGACGGCCGCCCGCGAGGCCTCCTCGGTGCTGACGTCACCGGCCAGCCACACGCCGCCGACCTCCTTGGCGATGCGCTCGGCGCCTTCGCCGTCGAGGTCGAGGATGACGCACTTGGCCCCGCCCGCCGACAGCCGCCGTGCCACCGCGGCCCCGATGCCGCTCGCCGCTCCGGTGATCAGTGCCACAGTGCTCATATGCGCTCCCCAAGGGCTCTTACAACGGCTGGTCCAGAATGCGGTGCGCGCGGGCGATGAGGGTGGGTACGGCGGAGCCGATGTTCTCGAAGCCGTCACCCACGGTCTTACCCTGCCGGAAACGGGCGTGGATACCTTCCACTATGACCGCGAGCTTGAAGTTCCCGAACGCCACGTAGAACGGAAGGTCGGAGATGTCGCGGCCGGAGACCTTCGTGTAGTGAGTGGCGAACTCGGCGGCGTTCAGGAACCCGGGGGCGATCGTCACGTCGCCGGCCACCGGGATCCCGGCCCGCTCCTCGTCGCCGGAGTCCTGCCAGTAGGTGAGCGTGAGCCCCAGGTCGGCCAGCGGGTCGCCGAGGGTGGACATCTCCCAGTCGACCACGGCCAGGATTTCGGGCGGGCCGGGCGCCAGCCGTACGAGCGTGTTGTCGAGCCGGTAGTCACCGTGCACGAGCGTGCTGGCGGAGTGGGCCGGCATGCGCTCGCCCAGCCGCGCGACCAGGCGGTCGTACTCAAGCAGGTCGGCGGTCTTCGAGCGCTCCCACTGCTGGCACCACCGGGCGAGCTGCCTGGCCAGGTAGCCGTCCGGGCGGCCGAAGTCGCCGAGCCCGACCTCCCGGTAGTCGACGGCGTGGATGGCGGCCAGCACCTCGGCGAGCCGTTCGGCCAGCCGGCGCGTCTCGGCCGGCGGGGGGTCGCCGAGCTGATCGCGAGTCCTGACGGCCAGGCCCTCCACATAGCCCATCAGGTAGAACGGCGCTCCGATGACCTCCTCGTCGGCGCAGAACGCGACCGGCTCCGGCACCGGAACCGGCGTCGGGGCGAGCGCGGAGATGACCCGCCACTCGCGCCGCATGTCGTGCGCGGTGGGCAGCACGTGGCCGAGCGGCGGACGGCGCAGCACCACGCGGCGCTCACGGGCCTCGATGAGGTACGTCAGGTTAGACTTGCCGCCGGATATCAGCGAGACAGACAGGGGCTCGCCCGCGTCGGGCACGTTGTCGCCCATCCAGCCGGTCAGCCGGGGCCAGTCAATCCCAGGTACGGTCATGGACACACATTAGAACGTCACTCGGTCCTGAAGGCTAGCTGAGAGTTATGTAACGTTCCGGACCTGCGCAGACGACCATCATGTAAGACCGCTTACCCTGGCTGTACAACAGCTACCTCCAAGCTAACTGAAGGTATGCCGACAGTAGGAGCCCATGCGCGTCACACTTGCTCACCCTCGCGAGCTGGGAGCACCTGAGCTGAGTCGATGGCGGGCTCTCCAGGAGGGACACGCGGCCTTCGACAACCCGTTCCTGTCTCCAGAGTTCACGATCACGGTCGGTGAGCTACGAGACATGGTCCGCGTCGCTGTGCTCTACGACGGGCCCGACATCGTGGGCTTCTTCCCGTTCGAACGCCACCCCATGGGCATCGGCAAGCCGGTGGCCGCCGGGCTCACCGACGCGCAGGGGTTAGTCCACGCCAAGGACCTCGAGATCGACCCGCGCCGGTTGATCAAGCAGTGCGGGCTGTCGGTCTTCGAGTTCGACCACCTGGTCGCCGGCCAGCCACTGATCGCCCAGCGGCATGAGCGCCACCCGTCGCCGATCATCGACCTGCGTGAGGGGCACGACCGCTACACCGAGTATCTACGTCTGCACTCCAGCAAGACGTACAAGACGACTCTGGCCAAGTCGCGCAAGCTCCAGCGTGACATCGGGCCGATCCGGCACGAGTACGCGACCACCGACCCGGCGCCGCTGCACACGCTGCTCGGCTGGAAGACCGACCAATACCGGCGTACGGGGCGCACCGACCGGTTCGCGCACCAGTGGATCGTCGAGCTGGTCGAGCGGCTGCTGGCCACGCAGACCGAGGGCTTCGCCGGGGTGCTCGACATGATCTACGTGAACGACCTGCCGATGGCCGGCCACTTCGGTCTCCGCACGCGCACCACGCTCGCCGGTTGGTTCCCGGCGTACGACACGCAATATGCCAAATACTCCCCCGGCCTCATCCACCATCTCGCGATGGCCGAGCAGGCCGCCGGGTCCGGCATCCAGGTGATCGACATGGGCCGGGGCGAGAAGGAGTACAAAGAGAAGTTGAAGAACGGCGAGTTCCAGGTGGCCGAGGGCCGGGTCGCCACGATCGGCGCCGCTTCGGCCGTCCACTGGCTGGTGCGGGTGCCCGTGCGCAAGACCCGGGCCACCGTGCTGGCCAACCCGCTGCTGCACAAGACGGCCGACCGGGCGCTGAAGACGTTCGGACGACTCCGCACGGCCCTCCAGTCGTGACGGAGCCGGCCACGACCGAGCCGGTCGTGAAGAGGATCGCCGAGCGCACCGGCCGCCACTGCCTGCTGCTCCCGTCCAACCGCCTCGGCCTCTACCTCGCGCTGCGTCACTGGTGCACGCCGGGTCAGCGGCTGCTCATGTCACCGATCTCCGCCGACGAGATCCTCTTCCTGGTGCTGGCGGCGGGCCTGCGCCCGGTGATCGCGCCGCTGTCGCGCCGCGACGGCAACATCGACGCCTCCCGCGTGAACCTCGGCCAGGTGGACGCCGTCCTGACCACCAACCTGTACGGCCTGCCGGACGCCGTATCCGCCTTCACCGGAAAAATCCTGATCGAAGATGTCGCCCACGCGATGGAGACCACCGTCGACGGCCGGCCGTTGGGCACGTTCGGCCAGGCCGGGGTGTTCAGCCTCTCCAAGCATCCCGGTGCCGGGTCGGGCGGCGTCCTCGCGGTGGAGCGTGTGGAAGACCTGCGTGCCCTCGCGCAGGCCCGCGACGCGCTGCTGGAGCCGGGCGCCTTCCGCGCCGAGCTGCTGGCCGTGGCCAGCTCGATGGCCCGCCAGGTCGCGCTCCGGCTCGACCTGGTCCGGCCCGCGCTCCGGCTCTCGCGCCTGCTGGGCATGGAGGAGTCGCGCGAGGGCTACCGGATCCCGCTGCGGGCCGACGAGCTCGAAGCGGCCATGAAGCAGGTGCCGTCGCTGCCGCCGTTCGATCCGTGGGTCCGTGCCGACCTGCACGACTACCGCGCCCGGCGAGGGGCGCCGGCCCGCTGGTACCAGTCGAGGCGGCTGGCCAAGGTGCCCGGGGAGCGGGCGCGCCGGCTGGCGGGCGTGCGCCGGCTGGCGGAGCTGCCTTCGGTGGCGCAGGGCGTACGGGATCATGTCGACCAGCCGCTGTTCCGGGTGCCGCTGCTGGTGCGCGACCGTGACGCGGCGATCGCCGCGCTGGAGCGGCGCGGAGTGGTGACGGGCTACCTCTATGACCCGCCGTACGACGACTACGCGGCCGCCTTCACCGACCCCTCCCCCGATCCGGCCCCGGCCCGCTGGTGGGCCCGCCACGCCCTGCCCGTCGACCCGGTGTACGCCGACCGCTCCCTGCCGATCCTGCGCGAGCTCCAGCCCGCCTGAGACGGCTACGCCTCGGCGCGGATCAGGCGGAGGAAGGCCTTGAGGCCGGAGATCACCTCTTGGTTGTCGCCGAGCCCGTCCACCGTCTCGTCGAAGCGGCGGGTCATGCCGGTCATGCGCCGGTTGAGGTCGTGGTCGGCCGTCTCCAGGGCGTACCGCGTGGCGGCCATCTCCTCGCGCAGGCGTTCGAGGTCTTTGCCCAGCTCGTCGGTCCTGATGTGGAGCGCGTCGGCCAGGTCGGCCAGCGAGACGACGTCCCTGCGCGGGTAGCGGACCTCCTCGGCCAGCGTCGTGACCCGCCGGCGAAGGTGCGACAGGTACGCGCCCACCGGGCGGAAACAGGTGGCGAGCAGGTAGAAGGCCGCGAAGTAGTAACCCACCTGCGCGCCGGAGAAGAACGTGATGCCCACCAGCACGGCCGCCGACACGATGTGCCCGGCGATCGCGAGCCTGAGCATCCGCCGAGCGATGTCGCGCGCCTCGTCCTCGCGGCCCTGCGGCACCTCGATGCCGCGCTCGCGCGACTCGGGGATGTCCTGCGCGACCCGGCGGGCGGCGAAGTACAGGTTCCACGGGACGGTGAGGAGGACGACCAGCCAGATGAGGCTGATGGCGCCCAGGCCGAGGGAGAGCAGCGTGGACAGGTGCACCCCCGCGTAGAGGATCAGCCAGGCGGTGATCAGGATGCCGATGACCGAGGCCAGAAGTAACCACCATTTCATGCCTTCCACCCTGGTTCAGGAGGGAGGCTCAGCACCACCGCTTACATACTCATTCAGGGCTGAGCACATCAGATCTGCCACTATCCGGCAGCCGCGCCTGACGTCGGCCAGCGTGGCCGAGCCGTACCCGATCACCAGGCCGTGGAGGCGTTCGGAACCGTAGTGGTGGCGGACGGTGGAGTCGAGCAGCACGCCCTTCTCCCGCGCGGCGGCGACCAGCCCGGGGACGGTGTCGCGGGGCAGCTCCGCCAGCACGTGCAGGCCGGCCGTGTCGCCGCGCAGGCGGCACAGCGGGCCGAGGATCTCGACGATCGCGCCGCGCCTGCGGGCGTACTCCAGGCGCATCCTGCGCAGGTGGCGGTCCAGGTCACCGTGTTCCAGGAGGGTCGCGACAGCCTGCTGGACCGGCCCGCTGGTGCGGTCCGACAGCGTTACGCGGAGGGCGGCGATCCGGTCGAGCAGTTCGGGTGAGCCGACCAGCCAGCCGACGCCGATGTCGGGGGCGAGGGTCTTCGAGAGCGTGCCGAGCAGGACGACGCGCGACGGGTCGAGGCCGTAGAGGGCGGGCAGGGGCGCGACGTCGTAGCGGAACTCGGCGTCGTAGTCGTCCTCCACGATGATCGCGCCGGTGCTCCTGGCCCAGGCGAGCAGCCGTTCCCTGCGCGGGATCGGCAGGCGGCCGCCGAGCGGGTACTGGTGGGCGGGCGTGGTGTAGAGGACGCGGAGGTCGTCGGGGAGCCCCTCGACGATCACGCCGTCCTCGTCCACCGGGCAGGGCACGACCTTCGCGCCCCTGGCCGCGAACACCGTGCGCGCCACGTGATACCCGGGATCCTCGACGCCCGCCCGGCCGCCCTCACCGAGCAGGGCGAGCGCGCACAGGTCGAGGCCGTTGCCGGTGCCCCTGGTGACCAGGACGTTCTCGGGGCCGATGGTCACGGCCCTGGCTCGCCGCAGGTGGTCGGCGAGCAGTTCGCGCAGGTACGGCAGGCCGTACGGGTCCGGGGAGTCACCCGGAGGCAGGTCGGCGGCCTTGCGCCAGGCCCGCTTCCAGGCCGCGCGGTCGTAGTCGCGCACCCAGGGAGTGCCGGGGGTCAGGTCGATCGTCCGCTCGGCCGGTGGGCGAGGCGGCGGCTGGGGGGCGGGCGGCGCCTCGAAGGCGAGGTGCGACGCCTCCAGCGAGGCCACGAACGTGCCGGAGCCGTGCCGCCCCTCCAGCCACCCTTCGGCGTACAACTGCTGGTACGCCTCCGTGACCACGGTCCTGCTCACCTGTAGCTGGCCGGCGAGCCCGCGCGAGGACGGCAGCCGCTCCCCCGGCGCGAGCGTGCCCGCAAGCATGGCCCGGCGCAGCCAGCCGGTGAGCTGTGCCGAGAGCGGGACGGCCGACTCCCTGGACAGGGATATGGGCAGGTCGACGAGGGTACGCACGAAAGTGGTCTCCGGGAAGCGGGCATTAGTGGCCATACAGGCTATGTCCACTTTCTCATTACCGTGGCCACATGCTCTCCACCACACCCCGCACGACGCTCGGCCGCGAGAAGAACCGTGGCAGCAGCGACCGGAACGACCTGTACGAGGTGCTCGACACCGGCCTGTTCTGCCATCTGGGTGTGGTGGTCGACGGCCACCCCATGGTGGTGCCCACCGGATACGGACGCCTGGGCGAGACCCTCTACCTGCACGGCTCCACCGGTGCGCGGTCGCTGCGCGCGGGCAGCGGCGCGGAGGTGTGCGTCACCGTCACCCACGTCGACGGCATCGTGCTGGCCCGGTCGATCTTCCACCACTCCGTCAACTACCGCTCCGCGATCATCTACGGCCACGCCCGGCTGCTGACGGACCCGGAGGAGCGGCTGACCGGGCTCCGCGTCCTGTCCGAGCAGCTCGCGCCCGGCCAGTGGGACTACGTCAGGAAGCCGTCGCCCAAGGAGCTGGCCGCGACCGCCGTGCTGGCCCTGTCGCTCGAAGAGGCGTCGGTGAAGATGCGGCGCGGCGGGCCCATGGACGAGGAGGACGACTACGCGCTGCCCGTCTGGGCGGGGGTGTTGCCGCTGGTGACGTCCTGGGGCGAGCCCGTGCCGGATCCGGCACTCCCAGAAGGTATGGACGTACCTGTTCACATCAGCGGCCGGGAGTAGTTCCATAAATCAGGAACCACCTGGCAAACTTCTCTCCTTGATCACGCGTCTCATCAGGTGGGCCCGACTCCTGATGGGGGATGGCGATGGAGTGGAACGCTCCTGGATACACGGAGATCAAGCAGCTCGGGGCGGGCGGCAGCGGCCGGGTCGTGCTGGCGGTGCACGATGAGACGGGCGTCAAGGTCGCGATCAAATACCTCTCCGAGAGGTTACGACGTGACCCGGTGGCCCTTGCCCGGTTCCAGTCGGAGGCGCGGCTGCTGACCACGCTGCGCGACCAGCACATCGCCACCCTGTGGGAGTACATCCAGGACGGCTACGGCGCGGCCATCGTGATGGAGCTGGTCAACGGCGTGTCCCTGCGGGCGCTGCTGCGCGAGCACGGGACGACGGGACCGGAGGCGGCCCTGGTCGTGCTCAAGGGCTCGCTGCTCGGCCTGGCCAGGGCGCACTCGCACGGCCTGGTGCACAAGGACTACAAGCCCGAGAACGTGATCGTCCGCGAGGACGGGGCCAGCAAGCTGGTCGACTTCGGCATCGCCGTCCACCAGGGGACCGCCTCGCGTCCCGAGGGCACGCCCCCGTACATGGCGCCCGAGCTGTGGGAGAACATGCCCGCCTCGCCCGCCACCGACGTGTACGCGGCGACGGCGGTGTTCTTCGAGTGCCTGACCGGGCACCGGCCGTACCGGTCGACCGAGCCGAGCGTGCTCGGTTACCAGCACATGCACGCGCCGATCCCGGTCCACGACGCCCCCGAGCCGGTACGCGAGCTGATCACCCGCGGGCTGGCCAAGGACCCGGCCGCCCGGCCCGTCAGCGCCGACGCGTTCGTCATCGAGCTGGAGGCGGTGGCGCGGGCCGCGTACGGCGAGGACTGGGAGGAGCGCGGCAGGCGGCGGCTGGCCGGGCTGGTGGCCCTGCTCGCCCTGCTCCTGCCCGTGCCGCAGACGCCTCCCGCCCAGGTCACGACCTCGCTGGCGCAGACCGTCTTCCGCACGACGCTCCGTACGGCCAAGCGGAACTCCGTGCGGCTGGGCACGGGCGTGGGGCTGGTCGCGGTCGCGACCATCGTGGTGATCGTCGCGCTGTCGAGCCGCGACCGGGGGACGACGCCCATAGACGTGGCCCTGGTGGGGCCCACGCAGTCGCAGGGACCGGCCGAGCAGGCCCCGCCGGCCACGCCGGTCGCGGTGAGTCAGGAGCCCCCTGCCGAGCTGCCCAGCGGCGGTGATCCGTCCCCGCTGGCCGTGCCGTCCCACAGCCCCGAGCCGGAGACCGCCGAGCCCGTGGCGGCCACCACGCCACCGACCACCAAGCCCGCGCCCACCCCGACGCCCAAGGTCACCAAGAGCGCCAAGCCCACGCCCAAGGTCACCAAGACTGCCAAGCCGACTCCTACCAAAACCCCCAAGCCGCCCAAGACCATCACGCCGACGCCCGTCGTCACCGTGACCACGCCTACGGTGACGCCGGCCCCGGTGACCTCGGTCGCGGGACTCACGCTCGGCGGGCTGACGGTCGACGACGACAACGTGGCCGGCTCCTCGCTCTCCGTCCTCACCACCGGCACGGGACCGGTCACCGCGACCGCCGCCTGGTCCGTGGCCGGCGCCCCCGTCCACAGCCAGACCCTGCGGCTGAACGGCGGCCGGTCCTATGACCGCTCGCTCAGCTACACCATGGACGAGCGCCCGTGCGGCAAGAGCGTCACGCTGACCGTCACCACCTCCCCCGCCGCTCCCGGCGGGGCGCGGACCGCCACGGTGAACGTGCCGCCCTGTCCCACCCGGGTGACGGGCCTGCGGGTGTCGCTCAACCTGGCCACCTCGCCGGGTCGTACGGCTCAGGCCCAGGTCAGGGTGACCACCAGCGGCACCGCCGAGGTCCCCGTGCAGGCCGCGTTCGCGCTGAACGGCGACCAGGTCGCCACCCGCTCGGCCACCCTGTCCGGCCAGACGGCCTACTCGCGGACGTTCACCCACGCCTTCAGGTCGCGCCCGTGCGACTCCACCGTCTCCGTGGTGGTCCGCGCGGGCGACCGGACGGCCACCGCCCGGACCAGGGTGACCTGCCCGCCGAGCGTACGGAAGGTGTCGATCGTGCGGGCCTCGCTCAGCCCACGCGGCACGGCCACCGCCGTCGTCTCGGTGACCACCGGCAACGACCAGCCGGTACGCCTCGGCGTCTCCTTCTCCCTCGGCGGCCGGATCGCGCACACCGAGGCCCTGACCCTGTCCGGCGAGACCTCCTACACCAGGACCGTCAGCTTCACCTTCGACAAGGTGCCGTGCGAGACGTCCTGGCTCGTGACGGCCGCCACCCGGCCCAGGGCGGACAGCGGCGGCGACAGCTCGGGCGGCACGACGGCGGCCTGCGAGGAGGAGGAGCCGCGGAAGGACCCGCCGAAGGACGACACCGAGACCGACGAGCCGAAGACCCCGGACACCCCGGACAGCCCGGCCCCCGACACCAAGTCCCCGCCGTCCGATGATTCCGGAACCATCGGCTGACCTCCAGATTCAGACTTGTCTGGAGATAACCCGTGAGAAAGCGGTTACGTCTGGTTAAGCTACGGTCCGTCTGATGAGCGTGGGGGCCCAGAGGACTTCAGAGGAGACCGCATGTACGACGATGGTCAGTGGGGGGTCCCGGGTTATACCGAGATTCGTGAGCTTGGCGCCGGATCCGCCGGCCGGGTCGTGCTGGCCCGGCGGGACCACGACGGCGTGGAGGTGGCCGTCAAGTACCTCTCCGAGGAGTTGCGGTCCGACGTCGGCTTCGTGGCCCGGTTCAGGCACGAGGCCAGGCTGCTGGGCACCATGCGCAGCCCGCACAACGCCCGCCTGATCGATTACGTCGAGAACGGCGCGGGCGCGGCCATCGTCATGGAGCTCGTCAACGGGGTCTCGCTGCGGGAACTGCTCAGGTCGGAGGGCCCCACGGGCCCGGAGGCCGCGCTGCTGGTGCTCAAGGGCTCGTTACAGGGTCTGGCCGCGGCCCACGCGATCGGCGTCGTGCACCGCGACTTCAAGCCCGAGAACGTCATGGTCCAGGGCGACGGCTCCAGCAAGCTCGTCGACTTCGGCATCGCGGTCAGGAGCGGCGAGGACGCGAGCGCCGCCGGCACCCCGCCCTACATGGCGCCCGAGCAGTGGTCGGGCGCCTCCGCCGCGCCCACGACCGACGTGTACGCCGCCACCGTCGTGTTCTTCGAGTGCCTGACCGGCGCCCGCCCCTTTCGCTCGCCCAACCTCGCGGCGCTGGCCCGTCAGCACCAGAGCTCGCCGCCGCCCATCGAGGAGGTGCCCGGGCCGCTGCGGAACCTGGTCGAGCGCGGCCTGGCCAAGAACCCCGTCGATCGCCCATCGTCGGCCGAGGCGTTCCTGACGGAGCTCGAAGCGGTCGCGGCCCGGGCGTACGGGTCCGACTGGGAGGAGCGCGGCAAGCGCCGCCTGGCGCGGCTGTCCGGCCTGCTGCTGGTGCTGTTCCCCAGCCCGCCGGAGGGTCCCGCGGAGGGGCAGACCTCGCTCGCCGAGAACCATTTCGCCGAGCCGGGCAAGGTGCTCGGCAAGCGCTCCACGAAGGTCCTCATCGGCACCGCCTGCACCGGCCTGCTGATCGGCATCGCGCTCGTCCTGGTGAAGACGACGTCCGGCGAGCCCGCTCTGCAGGCGCAGACCTCGCAGGTGACGCCCTCCGCCACGGAGCCGGCGCCGTCCGCCGCGTCCGAGGAGGAGGAGCCTTCCGAGGAGCCCACTCCGACGGCCGAGGAGACCACGCCGGAGCCGACGACCTCGACGAGTACCGCGCCGCCGCCCGTCACCACCCGCAGACCGACGCCGACGCCGACGCCCACGCCGACCCGGAGGATCACCAGGACTCCGAAGCCCAGACCGTCGAAGACCGCCCCCACGACCGCGCCGCCGACCGAGTCGGATGAGCCCGAGGTCACCAGCAAGGTCGACGACCCGCCGGGGGTGGCCACGTCCGCCACTGTGAAGCCGCCCACGACCGCGCCCGCGACCGTCAGGCCGACGCGTACCCTCAGCACCCCGGAGCCCAGTTCCGCGCCGCCGAGGACCCCTTCGGACGGGGCAAACAGCGGATAGACGGGCACACCGTCGCGGGAGGACGGCGCGGTCCTGGCGCTCGCGCTGGTGACGTCCGGCGCGCTTCCGGTCACACTTGCGATAAAGCGCCGTATGGCGGGACGACACCGGAGCAAGCGCTAGAAAGGCGTCGGGGGCAAACGGCGATGGAGCAAGCGGCGATGGACAACCCGAGACACGGTATCGCCGGCTTCCGGCTCACCGAGAACACCTGGATCACCGAGCTGGGCAACTGGATCGACGCGATCTCTCCCGACGGGCGCAGGGCTGGAGCCCTGCTGTTCGACCCGAAGATCATCGGACTGCCCGGCGTGCGTGAGCGCGTCGTGGCGACGGTGCTGACCGACCAGCGGCTCGTCCTGGGCGGGCTGACCGGGCTGATCCCCGTCGCCGACGTCGTGGCGGCGGGCGACCAGGTCTGGCTGCTCACCGCGCAGGCCGTCAGCCCGACGCTGTCGGACCTGCTGACCGCCGGGCCGATCGACGCGGGCGGCGCGGCGGCCGTACTGGCGGAGACGGCGCAGACCCTCCTGGCGCTGCACGCGGCCGGGGTCACCCACGGTTCGGTGCATCCGGGCACCGTGGTCATCACCGCCGAAGGCGCGGCGCTGCTGTCGGAACGCGGCCTGTCCGACGCCATCCGCGGGCAGATCTCCCTGCCGGAGCGGGACGCGGCGGCGTGGGCGTCGCTGGCGCGGGGGCTGGCCGCCTCGGTCATGCGGAGCGCTCCGCGGGCGGCCGCCCTCTTCGAGCGGGCCGCGGTCATCGCGACCACCCACGGCCTGGGCGCCGCCAAGTCCGTCGTGCTCTCCGAGCCCGCGGCGCTGCCGGGCGGGGCGATCAGGCACGACCGGCTGGCGCAGGCGGCCCGCGGCAGGTCGGCGTTCGCGCATCCGCCCGTGGAGGCGCAGCCGCCGCTCGACGAGGGTGACATCGTCACGTTGCTCGCCGTCCCCAACCCTCATCAGGCGCCGGTGCACTTCGGGCCGGGAGTGAGCACGCAGGCGCCGCAGGCCGGCACCACGGCCGAACGGATCTGGCGGGAGGGCCGGGACCAGGTCGGAACGGTCCAGCGCGGCGCCGGCCGGCCGTCCAGGGCGGCACGGGCGCGGCGGTGGCGGACGATCCTCGCGGCGATAGTGTTCGCGATCATCATGGGCGGGGCGATCGTCGCCTGGCTCAAGCTGAGCTCCGCCCCGGATCTGGCGATCGCGTCGATCGACGTCGTGGCGCCGAAGAAGACGCAGGGCTGCAACAGCGCCGTCCTCGTCACAGGCAAGATCGTCACGAACGGTGAGGCCGGCGAGATCACCTACGAGTGGCGCAAGAACCTGGACAAGGAGGTCGTCAAGCAGACACTCCACACGACCTCCGGCCAGACCGCCTACAGCGTGCCGCTCCGGTGGACGCTCAAGGGCAAGACCACCGTCAAGGCCACGGCCACCCTCCGGGTGCTGTCTCCCGGCCCCCTCAGGACGGACAAGGCGAGCTTCACGTATAAGTGCTGATGCCGAGCCAGCAATGCATATCAAAGCTGTTGTTACTACGCTGACGAACATGACCACGCAGACCCCCGCGGGCTGGTACCCCGACCCGTACGGATCGCCCCAACTCCGTTGGTGGGACGGCGGCCAGTGGACGGACGCCACCCACCCGCTGGAGCAGGGGACGCCACCGCAACAGCAACCGCCTTCCGGACCGCAGCAGCAGTCGAGTCCCGACTGGTCCGCCACGCCGGCGAACCCGACGCAGCAGTTCGGCCAGCCGACATACGGGCAGTCCGCGTACGGGCAACCCGCCCAGAGCCAGCCGGCGTATGCGCAGCCCACCCAGGAGCAGCCGGCGTTCGGCCAGCCCTCCTACAGCCCGCCCGGCCAGAATCGATGGGGCGACACCCCGCTGCCCGGGCCCGGTTACGGTCCGCCGCCGAAGGAGAGCAACCCGTTGCCGTGGGTGTTCGGCGGGCTGGCGGCGCTCGTGGTGGTCGGCCTGATCGTGGTGGCCGGGATCTTCTTCGTGAACCGCAACACCGACGGCACCCTCGCCGCGTCCCCGACGCCCAGTGAGACCGAGCAGTCGCCGGAGCAGGGGCAGACCACCGAGCCGCCGTCGCAGGCCCCCGCAGAGCTGCCACAGCCGCAGGACGGCCGCATCTCCGACCCGCAGGCGGGCCTGTCCTACCAGGTGCCCGACGGCTGGAAGGTGCCCGAGTCCAGCTCCATCAACGGCACCGACCCGCGCCAGCAGGCCTGGTCGAGCGGCGTGGAGGCGATCTCGCAGGAGAAGTACAACGGCAAGGACAACTGGAACGGCAACGTCTTCACCGGCCTGCTCAACCCGCTCTACCCCTACACGGGGACGAAGGGGCTGAGCAACACGGCCAAGTCGGTGTTCGTGGACTTCGCCCAGTACTACCCGATCACGCACACCAACAAGATCATCCAGGACAAGGCGCTCAAGATCGGCGGCAAGGACGCCTGGGTCCTCCAGTTCGAGCTCGACTTCTCGAAGGAGTCGAAGGCCAAAGGTTACAAGTGGAACAAGGAAAACGGCGCGATCGTGCTGATCGATCGCGGCCAGGGCCAGCCTCCGGCCCTCCTATACACGTCAGTTCCGGACAATCTGGGCACCGACGTGGTCAATCAGGTTCTCAGCTCGCTCAAGCCCGCATAACCGGTGGCACTAGGCTGATGGGGTATTCAGGCGGGCGGATGACTCCGAGCCGCTTGGGCGAGGAGATCGAATGAGTGACTTGCTGGTCTGGATCGACTGCGAGATGACCGGGCTCGACCTGGGTCGCGATGCGCTCGTCGAGGTGGCGTGCATCATCACCGACAGCGAGCTCAATCAGCTGGACGAGGGCGTCGACGTGGTCATCAAGCCGCCGCCCGAGTCGCTGGAGCAGATGTCGCAGGTGGTCCGCGAGATGCACACCGCCTCGGGCCTGCTGCCCGAGATGGCGGGCGGGGTGACGCTGGCGGAGGCGGAGTCGCTCGTGCTCGACTACATCCGCCGCCACATCCCCGAGCCGAAGAAGGCGCCGCTCTGCGGCAACTCCATCGGCACCGACCGCACGTTCATCTCGCGCGACATGCCCGCGGTGGACGGCTATCTGCATTACCGGATGATCGACGTGTCATCGATCAAGGAGCTGGTCCGCCGCTGGTACCCCCGGGTCTACTTCGCGGCCCCGGAGAAGCAGGGCGGACACCGCGCGCTGGCCGACATCACGGAGAGCATCAGGGAGCTCCGCTACTACCGGGCAGCCATCTTCGTCGGCCAGCCGGGTCCCGATTCGGCCACCGCCAGAGCGGTGGCCGAGCGTGTCACGGGCTAATTGAGTGGCGTAAAGACTCCCGAAGACCGCTACACTTTTCCTGTGCCGCCACGTCGGCGGTTCATGGTGGGTGTAGCTCAGCTGGTAGAGCGCCAGGTTGTGGTCCTGGATGTCGAGGGTTCAAGTCCCTTCACTCACCCCATGCACGCGGCCGGTCCTTCGGGACCGGCCGTTTGTCGTTTTCTACGACAACGTCCCCAAAACATGACAATGCGAGTTATGCTCGCTGTCTACCGCTTACGCCGGATGCGCGGGGGCCTCGGCGATCTGACCGTCTGCGCGCCCCCGGAGGCCGGATGAGAGTCGAAGACGCAGCGTTCGATAGCGTGTTCACGTCCTTGAGCAAGCGCGAAACCGAGGTCATGGATCTGATCGCGACTGGGCAGTCGAATGGGCAGATCGCGCAACGGCTGTTTCTCAGCGAGAAAACGGTCAAGAACCACGTCAACCGCATCTACGCCAAACTCGGCGTCGACTCGCGCGTCACGGCGATCGGCCTCTGGCAGTCGCGTCCCCCGTCCTGATCCGGCGTTCTGATCGCGGCGGATCACCGCGCACGCGGGCGTTCTCGCGCGCCGAGCCCTCTCGCGCCTCTCGCGCGAGGCCCCAGCGGGTCTCCCTGCGTGCGAGACCCTTCGTGCGGGGCCTTTTCGTGGGCCGGCCATCTTGTGTGCGGGGCACTCACCGGTTTCCCGCGCCTGCCGACCATCTGGCGCGCCGGGCCTCCGCGTGTCGCGTCGTCTCCCGCGCCGGACCATCTCGTATGCCGGGCCTCTCGCGGCCGTTCTCCGCGTGCGCCAGGTCTCTTGTGGGCCGGATCTCCGTGGGTCGGGACCTCGGGCGTGCCGAAGGTTCTCGACGTGTGTTGGGGTGTCCTTCTTTTACGGCCGGCATGGGGCACCCCCACCCGCCACACGGGGCTGGGCTCTCTCCAGGGGGACGCTCCTCCGGTGGAGGTGGTTGGGCGCCGTCACGAGACGGTGAGACCGTCTCGGGGGCATTCGTGAGCCCGCGTCATTCCCTGCGGGGAATCGTGCTCCGTCACGCGGGTGGGCTAGAAAGGGAGGCGTGGAACGATTCGCGAGCGAGCTGCGGCGGTGGCGTAGCAGCCGGAGGGTGAGCCAGTTGGAGCTCGCCAACCGGGCCGGCACCACCCAACGCCATCTGAGCTTCATGGAGCGCGGCCGATCCCGCCCCGGTCGGGCCATCGTCGTACGCCTGGCCGAGTCGCTCGACCTGTCGCTCCGCGAACGCAACGGTCTGCTGCTGGCGGCCGGTTACGCTCCCCTGTTCCCCGAGTCAGGTCTGGACGACGCCATGCTGCGCCCGGTACGCGAGGCTCTGGACAGCATCCTCGACGGCCACCTGCCCTACCCGGCGGTCGTGGTGCGGCCCTACGGCGAGCTGGTGGCGGCCAACGCGGCCTTCGATGTGCTCACCGAGGGGGCCGCGGCCGAGCTGCTCGAGCCGCCGATCAACGTGTTGCGGCTGGCCCTGCACCCCAAGGGCATGGCTCAACGGGTCGTCAACCTCGCAGACTGGGGCCGGCACATCACCGAGAGCCTGCGGGCTGATCTCCTCCGCAGCCAGGATCCGCGGCTCGACGCGTTCATCACCGAGCTGGAGTCCTACGTGCCCAAGGCGGTGCCGGGGAGCGACCATCTGGGGTTCGCGGTGCCGCTGCGGTTGCGTACCGGCGATGCCGAGCTGCGGTTGCTGACCACGCTCACCTCGTTCGCCACCGCGGTGGACGTCACGCTGGCCGAGCTCAAGCTGGAGGCCTTCCTGCCCGCCGACGCGGCCACAGCGGCATTCCTCCAGTCCCGCCACCACCGTGACTAGACGCCGCGGGCACCCGCCCATCTCCATCGCCTCGCCGTATCAACACTTGCACAGCGCCGGGTCAGGTGGCGGGTGGCCGCGTGGACGTCATCGCGGTCAGGGGCTGGGCGTACGCGGTCAGGAGGACGTGTCCCCCAGAGTGCGAAAACCGTCCGCTTGAGCCCGTGCCGTCAGCGGAGGGCCGCCGAGATGGCCATGAGGCCGTGGTCGAGGTCGGATTCGGGGATGTTGAGCGCGGGCCTGAGCCGGACCGAGCGCGGGCCGCAGGCCAGGACCAGCACGCCCGCCTCGTCCCGCAGCCGCGCGACCAGCGCGTCGCGCGCGGCTCTGTCGGGCAGGTCGAACGCGCACATCAAGCCGCGGCCCCGGGGGTTGGAGACCAGGTCCGGGTGCTCCGCCTGCAGTTTGGTGAGGCGCTCGACGAGGAGTGTGCCGAGGGTGGCGGCGCGCGGGATGAGGCCGTCGCGTTCGACGATCTCCAGGATGCCGCGTGAGCGGACCATGTCCACCAGGCCGCCGCCCCAGGTCGAGTTGATCCGGCCGCTGACCTGGAAGACGTTGTCGGGGACCAGGTCCACGCGGCGGCCGGCCATGATGCCGCCCACCTGGACCTTCTTCGCGAAGGCCACGATGTCCGGCGCCAGGCCGAGCTGCTGGTAGGCCCAGGCGGTGCCCGTGGTGCCGCCGCCCGTCTGCACCTCGTCCAGGATGAACAGCGCGTCGTACTCGTGACACAGATGCTGCATGGCCTGCAGGAACTGCGGGCGCATGTGGTTGTCGCCGCCCTCGCCCTGGATGGGCTCGGCGATGAAGCAGGCGATGTCGTGCGGGTGCGCCTCGAAGGCGGCGCGTGCCTGGGCGAGCGCGTGCTGCTCGGCGGCCTCGACCTCTCCGAGGTGTATGGCGGGTACGTCGATGCGCGGCCAGCGGAACTGGGGGAAACGGTCGGTCTTGCCCGGTTCGGTATTGGTCAGGCTCAACGTGTAGCCGGTGCGGCCGTGGAATGCCTTGGTCAGGTGCATGACCTGGGTGCCGAGGTCGCGGGAGCGGCCCGCCGCCTCGTTGCGGCGGCTCTTCCAGTCGAAGGCGGTCTTGAGCGCGTTCTCGACGGCCAGTGCACCACCCTCGACGAAGAACAGGTGGGGCAGCTCGGGGTCGCCGAGGACACGGGCGAAGGTGTCGACGAAGTCCGCGAGGTGTGCGGTGTACATGTCGGGATTGGCGGGCTTGTTGCGGGCGACCTCGCCAAGGAGCCGGACGAACTCCGGCTCGAAGGGCGGGTTCACGCCGAGGGGCGCACTCGCGAAGAACGTGTAGAAGTCAAGGTATCGGCGGCCGTTTCGGGCGTCGACGAGCCAGGAGCCTTGGCTGCGCTCCAGATCGAGCACAAGCCGGTAACCGTCGACGAGCAGATGGCGGGCAAGGCGGTCGTGTACGTCCATGTCTCCTCCACGTTGAACCAGACATGGCATACGTTTCCCTGCCCAAGCCCGTTATATGCGGAAAATTTCCGGGCTTCAGGCTGTAGGCGCAAGCTTCTTCACCCGGAACGACAGCACGATCATCGTGATGCCGTACAGGATGGCGAAGATGCCGACCAGCCAGACCAAGGTGAGCGCGCCCGCGCCGGGCCAGATGAGCAGCAGGACGCCGAAGATCACGGACAGGATGCCGCCGATGATGAGCATCCATTCGTCTTCGATCACCTTGCGCATCTGGATGCCGGCGAAGATCTCCGACACTCCACCGAAGATCGCCCAGAAGGCGATCACGAAGAGCAGTGCCAGCGACGTGATCCCTGGCCAGACGAACGCCACGATTCCCGCGAGGATCCCGATGATTCCGGAGATGACGAGCCAGGCACGGGACTTGACGTCGTGCCGGAACGCGGCGAACAGCGAGAAGATCCCGCTGACGATCGCGTACGCCCCGAAGAAGATCACGAGTACGTACAGCGTGATCGCGGGCCAGATCAGCGCCAGGATGCCGAAGATCACCGCGAGAATGCCGCGAATGAGGACGAGCCACCAGGTGTGTGCGATTTGCTCCATGTTGGTCTGTTCTCCCGATCGATCACGAAAGCAGACCACCGCGCGGTCAAAAGTCGGTAACCTGCCGCCGACCATTCCGTGCCGCTCGGGCGAAATCAGCCACCTGAGCAGCCTTTATCCATCATTACTCCTGAACCCCGCCGCACACCAGGGCCCCTACACCTGCGAGTAGACCACGATCGACACCGCGATGTACTGCACCACATAGGCGGCCACCGTGAACGCGTGGAACACCTCGTGGTAGCCGAACCAGCCGGGTGACGGATCCGGGCGGCGCAGCCCGTACACGATGGCTCCGGCGGTGTAGAAGGCGCCGCCGACGGCGACCAGCACGACGGCCACCACGCCCGCGCCTTCGAGCAACTGCGGCATCACGAAGATCGCGGTCCAGCCGAGCGCCAGGTAGAGGAGCGTGTAGAGCCAGCGCGGCGCGCCCATCCAGAACACCCGGAAGAGCACCCCGGACAGCGCGCCACCCCAGATGATCGCCAGGACGGCCACACGGGCGGCCCCGTCGAGCGCGAGCAGCGCGAAGGGGGTGTAGGTGCCGGCGATGATCAGGTAGATGTTCGCGTGGTCGAAGCGGCGCAGCACCTCGGCCAGGCGCGGGCCGAGCGTGCCACGGTGGTAGGTGGCCGAGATGCCGAAGAGCAGGCCCGAGGTGATCGCGTAGATCGCGGAGGCGAGACGGGCCTGCAGGGTGGGACCGAGCGCCACGAGCGCGAACCCGGCGACCAGTGTCACGGGCAACGCTCCTGCGTGCAACCAGCCTCTCAGCCTCGGCTTCGCGGAGATGGTCGTCATGTAACTTACGGTACCGTAGGTTACGGTGAACCGCTCAACGCGGCCTACCGGAGGTTATAGCCCGTTCAGGAAGCGGGCCGCGACCGGCAGCGCGGCGCTCCGGCCCGAGCCGCCGTCCCGTACGAAGACGCTGAAGGCCAGGTCATCGCGGTATCCGATGAACCAGCCGTGCTCCCGTGCCGCCTCGCCCGTCCCCGCCTCGGCCGTCCCCGTCTTGCCGGACACGCCCGCCGGAAGCCCGGCGGCAGCGGCCGTACCGTGGTCGACGACGGCGGCCATCATGTCGCGCAGCGCCGTGACCGTCCCCTCGTCGAGTTCGACCGGTTTGGCGGGCGGGCCGTCGATCCGTTCCACGGCGGCCTTCGACAGGATGCGCGGCACGCGCAGTGAGCCGCTCTCGACCGCCGCCGCGACCATCGCCATGCACAGCGGGGTCGCCTCCACCGAGCCCTGGCCGAAGGAGTCTGCCGCCAGCTCGTCCACGCTGTCGGGCGGATCCAGCCGGCCGCAGTGACCACCCAGGCCCGTGTCCAGCTCGGCGCCGTTGAACCCCCACTTCGCGGCGGTCTCGACCAGATTGTCAGCCGATAATCGGTCGATGGCCTCACGCACGAACGTGGTGTTGCAGGAGTACGCGAACGCGTCGGCGAACGTCACGGTGTCGTGCCCCTGCTCGCCCGCGTTCTTGACCGTCCTGGAGTTCGGGATCGTGTACGTGCCGGGGCAGTCCACCTCCGCCGCCGGATCCAGGCCCGCCTCCAGCAGCGCCGCCGCCGTGACCGTCTTGAACGTGGACCCGGGCGGGAAGAAGTCGCGGAACGCGCTGTAGTTGTCCTCCAGCCGGTCGGCCACCGCGAGCACCTCGCCGGTGCTGGGCCGGATCGCGACGATCGAGGCGTTCCGCACCCCGTCGAGCGCCCGCGCGGCCGCCGCCTGCACCGAGCGCGACAGCGTCGTGCGCTCCAGGCTCACCTTGGGCTCGACGGTCATGAGCCGCCGCGCCTGCTGTCCCGGCAGCGCCGCCTCCAGCGCCCACCCCTTTCCCACCTCGTCGAACTCCGGCTTGAGCTCGGCGAGGTAGGACTCGGCGTAGCTGTCGTTGGGGATCTTCTCCCCCTCGCTGGTCACCAGTTGGACCGCGGGCCCGTCGAACTCGGTCAGCCGCACCGTCCCGCCGTCCTTGAGCAGGGGATCCAGCGTCTCCGGCGCCCAGAGCACCTTCCAGGTCCTGTCGCGTACGGCCAGCCGCAACGTACTGCTGAACGGCCACGCCCCGAACTCGCTCAGCCTCCTGCTCCCGGTGAACGGCACCTCGGCGGACGTCTCCCCCGTGCCCTTCACGGCCCCGGGCCGCAACTGGATGTCCTCGACGTGCAGATCCTCCGAGAACGACCGGTGCCGGGCGATGAAGTCCGCCGGCGGCTGGTAGACCAGGGCCGCCATGCCCTGCAGGTCCCCCCGCTTCCACGCCGCGAAATAGGCGGCCGAGGTCTGCGCGGCACTGCCCTTGACCCTGGTGGACGCCACCATCGCGAAGGCACCTGCGCCGACTACCGCAATAACGGCGATAAACAGCACAATCAGCCTTCGTCGTCGCATACGGTTTACTCCCAGGAGGGGATCAGCGTGGCACGAGGACAGCGGGAGCCGATGCCCGGCCTCTACCCGGTGACGTTCGGCGAGATAGAACTGCTCCGGGACCTGGACAGGCAGGACGGCTGGGTGCTGTCCAAGGATGGCGTACCTCAGTCGTACGTTGACTTACAAGACCCTACTTATCTGGAATTCGAGTACGTACGTCTTATGGCAGACGTCATCGATCTTCTTCCGGAAGGCGCGCTCGCCTGCGTCCACGTGGGCGGCGGGGCGTGCACGATCCCGCGTTACGTCGCGGCCACCCGCCCCGGCTCCCGGCACATCGTCCTCGAACCCGACGGGCTGCTGGTCAACCTGATCCGCGAGCAGCTCGACCTGCGGTCCGTGCCACGGCTGAAGGTGATCGTGCAGGGCGGCCGCGAGGGCACCGCCAAGGTCTGGGACGACTCGGCCGACCTGCTGGTCCTCGACGCCTTCTCCGGCGCCACCATGCCGGTCGAGCTGGCCACGACGGAGTACATGGGCGACATCGCCAGAGTGCTGCGCCCGTCGGGCACGCTGCTGATCAACATGGCCGACGGCAAGGGGCTGGCCTTCGCCAGGCGGCTCGTGGCGACGGTGCAGAGCACGTTCCGGCACGTCGCGCTGCTGGCCGAGCCGGGCGTCATGCGCGGGCGCCGCTTCGGCAACCTCATCGTCGCCGCCTCGCGGGCGGAGCTGCCGATCGGCCTGCTGACCCGCCGCGCGGCCGGTGGCCTCACCCAGGCCAGGTGCGTGCACGGGGAGGCGCTGACGAACTTCGTCGCGGGCGCCTACCCGATCAAGGACGGCGACGCGGTGCTGGCCCCGGTGCCGCCCCCCGCCGTCTTCGGCTGAGCCCCGCGCTCGGCCAACGGCAACTCCGCGGATGCGAGGACGACGACTCACCGGGTGCGGTATGTAGGACGGGGCCGGTTGGCCGGGGGCACGTGTTCCGCCGAGTCCGGGCCCGCGCCTGAGTCCGAGTCGAAGGAGCTGCCATGTTCTCCCCGTCGAAACCGGCCCTTGCCGTCGCGGCGGCCGCCATGACCGTGTCGCTCACCGCGTGCGCGGGAGTGGCCACCACGAACAGTGCCACAACGAGGCCGCTCACCATGTCTCTTGCCGGCTCCTTCGATTGGAACGTTCCACAATCACTTCCGGTGCCCACCGCGTCGCCCGTGGAGATTCCCGGCACGCCCGTCGGGCAGCAGTTGCGCTGGCTGCTCGACGCCCCTGCCAGGGCGCCGATCGGGCAGGGCGAGCTGGCCGAGCACCTCGCCCCGGTGTTCCTGGAGCAGGTGCCGGCGGCCAAGTTCAATGAGATCCTGGCCTCGCTACGCGGGATCCGGCTGGAGAAGATCCTCGGAGCCGCGCCCACCGCTCTGATCGCCCACGTGCTGGTCGGCACCCAGACGCTCAAGCTGACGCTCTCGGTGGACGCCACCGGCAAGATCAACTCCGCGCTGTTCACCGTACCGGCGGCTCCTCAGCCCTCGCCCACGAGCTGGGACGAGCTGGACCGGCGGGCACGCAAGGCGGCGGCCCAGGCGGGCTTCCTCGCCGCCGAGGTGAAGGCCGACGGCACCTGCCGCCCGGCCCACGCCGTCGCCGGCGGCCAGGCGCGCCCGCTCGGCTCGATGTTCAAGCTGTACGTCCTGGGGGCCGTCGCCAAGAAGATCGAGCAGGGCAGGTTCTCCTGGGACACCGCGATGACGATCACACCCGAGCTGAAGAGCCTGCCGAGCGGCCGGCTCCAGGACCGTCCCGACAACAGCCAGGTGCCGGTGCTGGAGGCGGCCAAGCTGATGATCGCCATCAGCGACAACACGGGCGCGGACCTGCTGCTCCACCAGGCCGGCCGGACGTCGGTCGAGCACACCGTACGTTCCTGGCACGGCCAGGTGAAGCGGAACACCCCGTTCCTGAGCACCAGGGAGCTGTTCGTGCTCAAGGGCGCCGATTACCCGCGGCACGCCAAGGAGTACCTGTCACGCGACACGGCCGGGCGGCGGGCCTACCTGTCGGAGGTCGTCGACAAGCTCCCGCTGTCCAGCGTCACCCCGTGGGCCGTGCCGCGCGAGCTGGACTCGGTGGAGTGGTTCGGCTCCCCCGCCGACATCTGCCGCGCGTACGCGGAGCTGGCGAAGAGCCGTGACAGGCGGATCGGCGAGGTGATGTCGCAGAACACGGGCGGGATCAAGCTGCCCGCCAAGGAGTGGCCGACGGTCTGGTACAAGGGCGGCTCCGAACCGGGCGTGCTCGACCTGAGTTACCTGGCCCGCACGCCGTCCGGACGCACCTTCGTGGTCACGGCCATGGCCTCCGACCCGTCCGCCGCTCTCAACGAGGACCAGGTCTACGAGGAGCTCGTCGCGCTGGCGCGGGGTGCGTTCACGCTGCTCAAGACGTCCTGACCCGGCCCCTGCGGCTGTGGCGGATCCACCCGCAGCCGGTTGTGATCACGTCGCCGGCTGCGCGGGAGAGGCGGATCCTGGAATAGTTGAAATCTAAACTTGGTTGAGCAGAGCAGATTCCGCCGAAGGGAGCCCGACATGCCCGCCGTCACCGTAGAGAACCCGCTCACCCTCCCGCGCCTGCCAGAGCCGGTCGCCGGGACGCAGGGCCGCAAGGTGCTCGCCGTCGAGACCGCGCCGAGCGGCTTCGAGGGTGAGGGCTTCCCGGTCCGCCGCGCCCTCGCCGCGATCAAGCCGGAGTACCTCGACCCGTTCGTGATGATGGATCAGATGGGAGAGGTCGATTACGCGGCCGGCGAGCCCAAGGGCACCCCGTGGCACCCGCATCGCGGCTTCGAGACCGTCACCTACATGATCGACGGTGTGATGGAGCACCTCGACTCCAACGGGGGCGGTGGCACGATCACGAACGGTGACACCCAGTGGATGACCGCCGGCGCCGGCATCCTGCACAAGGAAGCGCCGCCGGAGTGGCTGGTGCAGAAGGGCGGCCTGTTCCACGGCATCCAGCTATGGGTGAACCTGCCGGGCGCCAAGAAGATGATCGCGCCGAGATACCAGGACATCGGAAGCTCCAGCGTCGCACTGCTCAGCAGCCACGACGGCGGCGCCCTGGTTCGCCTCATCGCGGGCGACCTGGCCGGGAACGCCGGCCCCGGCAGCACCCAGACACCCATCACCCTGCTGCACGCCACGATCAGCCCGGGCGCGCGGCTGACGATGCCGTGGCGCAGCGACTTCAACGCGCTCGCCTACGTCCTGTCGGGACGCGGCACGGTCGGCGCCGAGCGGCGCCCGCTGGCCAGCGGGCAGTTGGCCGTGTTCGACGGCTTCGGCGACCGTCCCGGCCTGGCCACGGCGGGCGAGACGATCACCCTGTCGGCGAAGGACACGATGGAGGTCATCGTCCTGGGCGGCCGGCCGATCGGCGAGCCGGTGGCCCATTACGGTCCGTTCGTCATGAACACCCGCGCCGAGCTGGCCCAGGCTTTCGAGGACTATCAGGCGGGGCGCCTGGGATCCATTCCCGCCGCCTGATTGTCCGGCAGCGGAAATGACAGCACAATGGTGGGCCGCCGTAATTAACGGCGGCCCATCGTGCTGAATGGGCAATTCCTTTACGGGCGGACTACTGTCTTCTTCGCCCCGCAGTAGTCGAATTTCACCTTGTACGGCTTGCTCACGCAGGCCCATAGTTCGATCTTGCCGTGCGGCATGCGCCTGGTCGTCTGCTCGACGCAGTCCTGGTTCTTGTAGGCGTTGACGTACTGGTAGGTGTGCCCTTGGTACCTGACCTTGGCCATCGCGTAGCGGTGGTCGGTGCTGCGGTCACAGACGATGATCTTGTTGCGGCCCACCAATTCGGCGTCGGCGAGCGCATTCCCGTGCCTATCGGGTCAGATACGCACGGGGATTCGCCTGGACGGCCGCCGAAGCGGCAGCGGTGCCCATGGTGGCGAGCGCGAGTCCGGCGATGGCGGTGACGAGTAGCAGCTTTCTCACTATGCCCCCTGTCGCTGTCATTTCCGTAGGAAAAGACGACGGCATTCGCGGCAAAGTTCATGAAAAGTCCGAGCCGATTCTCGCCGCGCCACTGACGGCCGGCCTCATGATCAACGGCCTGGCCCGGGCGCGGACCACCTCAGAGCCTCGCGATCCGTGGCTCCGCTTGGTCGACAAGTCGTGAAGTACGTACTAATGTACTAACTCATCATGAAGGACGTACATAAATCAGAGTTCGACAGTGATCCCGACGGAAGCCTCTTCGATCCCGAGACCAGGGCCGCCATGCGGCAGTTCACCGGCGGAGGCGACACCGCCGCGTTGGAGGCCGCGGCCGCCGTCCGCACCGCCTTCCACGCCATCGAACGGATGCGCGCCCACGGCAGCCAGGGCAGGGGGTTGAGCTCCGGGGCGATGGACCTGCTGATGCGGCTCGGCGCCTCCGACGAGGACGGGGTGAGCATCGGGGATCTGGCCCAGTCCGCCGGTGTCAGCTCGCGGAACGTGACCGGTTTGGTCGACACCCTGGAGCGGGAGGGGCTGGTGCGGCGGGTCCCTGACCAGCGGGATCGGCGTTCCGTGCTGGCCCAGATCACTGCCGAGGGACGGGAATGGATCAAGGCGTTCAGCGAGCCGTCGCAGCGGGCGATGGCGGCGATGTTCCGGGATTTCACCACCGATGAATTGACCCGGTTCCGGCACCTCTGCCTCCGGGTGGCCGACAACCAGCACCGGCTGGCCCAGTACTTGGAAGGTGCCTCTTGACCAGCGAGAGCCAGGCGCGTGACGACCTGCACGACGAAAGCCTGACGCGTGATGCCGCGCAGACCGAGAACCGGGCGCACGGCGAACTGCAGGGCCGAAGTCGGACGCACGACGAGAGCCGGACACGTGATGCCGTGCCGGGCGAGAACCCGGCGTACGGCGAGCTGCGGGGCGAAAGTCTGACGCATGGCGAGCGGCGGACGCGTGACGTCGTGCGGGGTTACCACGAGGCGCGGTTCCGGGGCGATGTGACCACCGCCGCCGCCCTCATCGGCGACGGGTTCAGCTTCCGGAGCCCGCTCATGACCTCTGACGACGCCGCCGGCCACCTGGCCGGGATCGTCGGCTTCGTCCAGGTGGTCACCGGGGTCGACCTCATCAGCGAACTGTACGGCGAGTCGGAGGCGACGCTCGTCTACGACGTCCACACCGCCACACCGGTGGGCACCCAGCGCACGGCCGAGCATTTCAAGCTCGTCGACGGCCGGATCGTCTCAATCCTACTGATCTTCGACGCCACACCTTGGCAGCCGATGAGACAACTGATGGGCTGAGGCCGAGCTGACGGCCTGTGCGCGGTCAGCTGCCCATAGTGGGCTGGCTGTGCGCGGTCGGCCACCCATCGTGGGCTGTGCACGGTCAGCCCGCTACGGACGTAGCCGGGCCTGAGCGGTCGGCCGCCCGTGGCCGACTGTGCGCGGCCGACTGCCCGTAGTCGGATGTGCGCGGCCGGCTGCGGGTGGCCGGCCACAGGTGGTCAGCGGCGGGTGGTCACGTCGATGGCAGGGCGGCGGCGGTCTGGCGCCAGATCTTGCCGTCCCTGATCACCAGCGTGCCGAACGTGGTGACCTTGTTGCCGGCGATGGTCATGAGGGCGCAGTAGAAGACGACGTCGTCCACCACCTGGAGCGACGTGACCTCGACCACCTCCGGCTTGGCGGCCAGGTACCCGGTGAACAGCTCGCGGATCTCGGCGGGTCCCCTGGCCACACGGTCCAAGCGGACGACCATGGCGTCGTCGTGATACTGCGCCAGCAGGGCCTCCAGGTCTCGGTCCGCGATCGCGGCCAGCTGGCGGTCGAACAAGTCCATGAGAGTCATGCCTCTCCTCCGGGCAGGGGCCGGCGAAGGTCGTAGGCGACCTGCGCCGCGCCGTACAAGAGAATCAAGGGGAGCGCCAGCGCGGCCGGGAGCGCGGACGTGACCAGCGTGAGCGCGCCGGCCGCCAAGCGGACGCCGGCGGCGAGCCGGTCGTTGGAGCACAGGTGCTGGAGCCCGAGGGTGACGAACACCACCGCGGCGGGTACGCCGACGGCCCAGCCCGTGCCGGGATGGGCGATCGCGTGCTCGATCCCGATGCCGAACGCGATCAACCCCAGCGACAGCGGCAGATGGGAGTAGACCCAGACCTGACCCGCCATCTGAGTACGCAATACCACGGACTCGTCGATGTGGCCGAAGTACAGCCACCAGAAGGCCATGGCGATCGCGATGCCCGCGAGGGCGATCAGCAGCGTGACCGGCGTGACCGCCTGCCCCTTCAACCCGACCACCACCGCGGCGACGACCTCGCCCAGCACGATTACCACGAACAGCCCGAACCGCTCAGGCAGGTGTTCACTCTGCGGCGGCAGTGCGCCCTGGTGCCGCCGCGCCAGCAGCGGTGTGGCGAGATCGATCACCATGGCGACGCCCCACAGCACATAGCGCTGTGGCGGCTCGACGGCCAGCGACGCCACCCAGATGACCGCCGACACCGTGAACCCGGCCACATAACGGCTGGTCAGCGGCCGCCCTTCGGGCACGTGCCGCCCCGCCCGCAGGTAGGCCACGATCAGCAAAACCCGCACGGCCACGTAGGAGAGCGCGAACAACGCGGACCGCTCCCCGATTTCGCCCACGCTCGCGGCCATCGTCGCGATGGCCAGGATTTGGGGCAGTACGAGTAGGCGATGGCTCACGTCGTCGGTGTCAAATCGGTTCGCGTAGAACACATATCCCGCCCAGGCCCACCAGACGGGAACGAACAACCCGACGAACGCTAAAACCTGCCCGACCTCGGTCCCTTCGGCCAGCACATCGGCCAACTCGGCCACGGCCACGACGAACACCAGGTCATACAGCAACTCCAGCCAGGTGGCCCGCCGCTGCACCCCCTCGAACAGCCGTAACCGAGGCGGCTGCCAGCTCCTACCCACCCGTACCTCCCACGTGTAATCGTGTAATTATGCCGCCCTGGAGGTCTGTTGTGTACGGGTTAATGGGCCCAGCTGGGGATGGGGAACGCTGTGGCCACAGGTCGATGATCACCGACCGCGCTCGGGCTGGGCGAATGGGCAAGCCACTTCCTGCGGATGACCCCGAAACGGCCGACGAACGGCGACGCTATCGTCCCACGAAACGACCTACGGAACCGGGCCGCAGAACCGGGCCTCAAACACCCACGGCATCGGCCAACGAAGTGTGGTGGAAGCGGGCTACGAACCACGACGGATGTGGCTTACGAACCACCACGGAAGCGGCCTACAAACCGCCCCGGATGTGGCCTACGAACCACCACGGAAGTGGCCTACGAATGACCACGGGATCGGCCAAGAGTGCGCACGTCACGGCGCCCAGCCACGTAAACCGGAGGAGCGTGCCCCTGGAGGGAGCCCGGCCACGTGTGGCGGGTGGGGCTGGCCCATGCCGGCCGTAAAGGAAAACTGCTCTTCAAAGCAACGAGCACTTAGCTAAGGGTGAGGCAGGCGATGCGCGGGGCGGGCGGGTCGGATGGGGCGGTGGCGGTGGCGTGGAGGACCAGGGATCGGGGCATGGCGCCCGTCAGCGGCCAGTCGTGGTGGGCGGTGGCGCGCCCGGCGCCGGAGTCGTCCGTCTTCAGGTCCAGCCACACCTCGCTTGAGGCGTCAGCCCGACCGGCTATGTGCTGGAAGTGCGCGCCCGCGTCACCGGGACGGGTCCCGCAGGGCGCGACGTGGAGGTGGGCGCCATACCGATGGTCGGGCAGCAGCCCTTCCACCACCAGCGAGGTCACCGTCTTGCCGCCGGTGGACTCGGCGGTCAGGCTCGCCTGGGCACCCTTGGGCACCAACTTGCGGTTGTAGACGATGGCCGCCGTGGCGTGTCGCTTGAACTCCCCCGCGCCCGTGAGCGAGGTGGGCGCCGAAACGACGCTGGGGCTGGCGCTGTGGGCGGCATCCTTGTCAGCCGCTGGATCGGACGGGCTCTGCGCGCACCCCGCGACCGCGAGGACCAGCATCAACGCTGACACGCGCGCCCTCAGCCGACCGGGCCCCCGGACGGACTCACGCGCGGCGCCGCCCAGATCGGCGGACTTCTCTACGACGACGAAGCCGGGATATCCGGCGCGAAGCGGCTGACCGGGAACGCGGACGGGCCCGTGTGCGGCCGACTTCTCTTCGACGACGAAGCCAGGGTATCCGGGGCGCGGTGACCGGCCGGGCAGGCGGACGGATGCGGGCATCCTCGGTGCGGTGGCGGGTGTGGGCAGGCGCATGGGAACCCCCGGAAGCGGTGACGAGCCTGGGCCAGGCTCACGGGGCCACCACTCTAGCGAGTAACCGACTAGCTACGCACCGTGTTTGGCGGCGATCCCGTCGATCAGGCCGGCCAGGGTGAAGTCGTTCTCCGTGAGGCCCCCTTTGTCGTGGGTGGTCAGCGCGAGGTGGAGTTTGCGCCACCGGATGTCGATGTCGGGATGGTGGTTCAGCTCTTCGGCCTGGACCGCGATCTCGTCGACGATCCGGATGGCCGTGGGGAAGTCGGGCGCGGTGATCGTGCGCCGGATCTCGTTGCCTTCTCTACGCCATTCGGGCAGGTCGTTGAGCTTGCTGTCGACGTCCATACGCTCACGTTACTTCAGCGTCCCCGCGCCGAGCCCGGACTGGATCTGGCGTTGGAAGATGATGTAGACGATCATCACGGGGATGATCGCCATGCAGAGGGCGGCGAACAGGCTCGGCCAGTCGGCCTCGTAGCCGGCGATGGTGGAGATGTCGGCGATGCCCTGGGTGATGACCCACTTGTCCTTGTCGTCGGTGAGGAGGACCAGGGGCAGCAGGTACTGGTTCCACTGGCCGAGCACGTTGAAGATGGTGATGCTGATCAGGCCGGGCTTGGCCATGGGGAGCATGATCTGGAAGAACGTGCGCGTGTGGGAGGCGCCGTCGATCGCTGCCGCCTCGGCCACGGCATCCGGCAATGTACGGAAAAATGCGGCCAAGAAGAAGACCGTGAACGGCAGCGAGTACGCGATGTAGACCAGGATGAGCCCGACGTGAGAGTTCAGCAGGCCGAGCTGGAGGACGACGAAGAACAGCGGCCCCAGCGCCAGGAAGATCGGAAACGCCATCCCGGCCACAAAGAGGTAATAAATCACCTTATTGCCGAAAAACTGGTAGCGCGCCAGGACATACGCCGCCATCGAGCCGAACAGCATCGTCCCCAACGTGCTGAAAAATACGACGATGACGGTGTTGAGCATGTACTGCCCCACGTGGGCCTTGTCCCAGGCCCGCCCCCAGGCGTCGAGCCGCAACTGGCCGGGCAGTTGAAGCGCGTCCCCGAAGATCTCCGTGTTGTTCTTGAAGGACGCGAGGAACGTCCAGAGCAGCGGCAGGATGATCAGCAGCGCCCAGATGAAGAGCGCCACATGCGAAAGGCCGCCGAGCATGCTGGGCCGCGGTCTGGCCGGACGAGGCATGGCCATGTCAGAGCTCGATCCTCTCCCGCCGCGTGGTGCGCAGGGTCAGCACCGCGAACGTCACGGTGAGAAAGAACAGCACGACCCCCATAGCCGAGGCGTAGCCGACCTTGGAATAGGTGAACGCGGTCTTCCAGATTTCCACCGGCAACACGGTCGTGGCCCCGTCGGGCTCTCCTTTGTCCCCGGCGAGCACCAGGATCAGCGCGAACCCGTCGAACGCCGCGATCCCCAAATACACCCAGCCCACCTGGATGGTGTCGCGCAGCAGCGGCAGCGTTATCGAGAAGAACAGCCGCACCCGGCCCGCTCCGTCGAGCGCCGCCGCCTCGAAGTAGTCCTTCGGGATGGCGGCCATTCCGGCCGAGAAGAGCACCACGTAGAAACCGACGGCCTGCCAGATCATCACCGCGAGTATCGCCCAGAGGGCCAGGTTCGGTTCGATGAGCCAGCCGACGGGATCGAAACCCAGCTTGATCAGGGCTCCGTTGATCACACCGCTCTCGTCGGGCCGGTAAACGGCCTTGAACAGCACTCCGACCACGGCCACGGCGAGCACCTGGGGGAAGAAGAACACCACCCGATAGAACTTCGACCCCCAAATACCCTTCATTCCCGCGCCCCGCGACCCACCACCCAGGTTCAGCAGGAACGCGAAGAACAACGCGATGACCACCGTCACGAGCGGCAGCACGAGCAGCAGGATTCCGTGATTGCGCAGGGCCCGCCAGAAGACCTCGTCCCCGAACAGCCGGGTGAAGTTGTCGAACCCGACGTAGTGCAGCCTCGACTTGTAGCCGTTCCAGTCCGTCAGGGAGATCTGGAACGCCTGGATGTAAGGGCTGATCACGAACACCGAGTAGAGCGCGACCGGAACGGCGAGAAACCCGGCGACGAACCCGTACTTGCGCAACCGCTGCATGGGTTACTGGCCCCGCGTCTGCTTGGAGACGGACGGGTCCTTCTTGATGGCGTCCGCCTTCTTCTGCATGTTCTGGCAGAACTTCTCGGGAGTGATGCGCCCGGCCATGACCACGTTGATCTGCTGGGTGCCGTAGTCGAACAGTTCCTTGTACCAGCCCTCGAAACGGGCGTCGGTGATGATGTTCTGCCCGGCGGTGTCCTGCGCCTTGGCCGCGCTTTTGAGGCCCGGAGTGAGGTCCAGCCCTTCGGCCGCGCCGTTGACCACGGTGAGGTTCAGCGTCTTCTCGGTGAAGCCTTTGGCGCCTTCCTTCGACAGCATGATGCGGAGATATTCCAGGCCGCCCTGCGGGTTCTTGCCTTTGGCGGAGACGAAGAAGTTCTCGCCGACGCCCACCTGGATGGCCCCGTACGGCATCTTGTCGGCGGCGGTGACGTCGGGAACCGGGGCGATGGCGTACTCGAAGTCCTTGGGCTTGTCCTTGGCCATCTCGTTCTCGATCCACGAGCCGACCGGGTAGAAGAGCAGCTTGTTCTGGAGCTGCTTGACCTGGGTCTGGGTGTGATCGAGACCGAAGTACGCTTTATCGCCATACAGCGTCTGGATCTCCACCCAGGCGGTCACCGACTGCTTCATCGGCTCGGCGTTCCAGGCGTTGTCGACCAGGTTGTCGATGTCGATGATGACCTGGTTGCCGCCGATCTTGGCGGCCGTGTAGAGAGCGTTCCAGAGCTGGTAGTACGGACCCTTCTGCCCGGGATAGGCGAACAGCAGGATGCCCTCCTGCTTCGCCGTCTCGCCGAGCGCCTTGAACTCCGCCCACGTCTTCGGGAGCGTCCACCCCTTGTCGGCGAAGAGCTTCGCGTTGTACCAGAGCGCGCGGTGGGAGACGGTGTAGTTCAGGACGAGGTTCTTGTCGTCGATCTTCGCGTTGTCCAGTACGGCCGGCGTCACGGTGTCGCGGACCTTCTTGGCCGGATCGTCGAGCGAAGGCGCGTCGAACAGCGCGGTCAGGTCGGCAAGCTGGCCCTCGGTGGCCATGGCGGCCAGGTCGAGCGCCTCAGGGCCCGAGTTGTTGACCACATCGGGCACATCGCCGCTGACGAAGCGCGGGCGAAGCTGGGTGCCGATCTGCTGGGTCGCGTTGTGCTTGACCGTCGCTCCGGGGAACCGCTTCTTGTACATCTCCTCGTGCAGGTCTTTGGCGTACGCGTCGCCGTACCCGCCGCTGAAGATCGTGACCTCCAGCGGCTTCTTGGCGTCGACGCCGAACGGGTTCTTGGGGTCGGCGGAGACGCCGATCGAGCCGGTCGGCGTCGCGGCGGGCTCGTCGCCGGCGCCGCTGGTGGCGCAGGCGCTCAGCAGGCCCGCGCCGGGACCGGCGACGAACGCGGTCAGGCCGATTCGGCGCAGCAGCTGACGACGAGTGATCTCTCCCGGGTGGGTCATGGGGGCTCCTGAAGAGGACGGATTAGGAAAGTTTCCTAACCGTTTGCCCGAAGGTACGAACGGCCGCCCGCGCACGTCAAGGGGCGCAATCGAGACGTAACTTTTGCCGCGATCGTCCTACATGAAGGACAGTAGAGGGCCGCCGCCCAAACGGCCACCCGTAGCCGCGCCTGTACTCGTACTCAGCTACTCGTGCCCGCCTCGCTCATCTGCTCGTACTCACCTCGTACTTCAGCCGAAGTGGGCTCGGGTCTCGGCGAAGGCCAGGTCGGTTCCCTCCAGGGCCCGTGCCACGTCCTCCTCCGTGTGCGCCGCCGACATGAACCAGTTGTGCCACGGGTGGATGTACACGCCGTGCCGCAGGCAGGCGTCACTCCAGTACAGGGCGGTCGACAGGTCGGCGTCGCCGTCGAAGCTCAGCCACGGGATGGTCACGGGCCCGGTCTGGTTCACCACGAACCCGTGCGCCTTGGCCTGCCCATACAGCCCCTCACGTAGCTGCGTCCCGGCCCGCTCCATGGTCGCGATGCCCTCGGTGTCGCGCAGCGTCTCGATCGTCGCCTTCGCCGCCGCCATCGCCACGGCCGAGAACCAGAACGATCCCGTCGAATACAGCGACTGCGCCGGCCCGCGCAACGCGTCCGTGCCGGTCACGGCGGCTATCGGGTAACCGTTCGCCATGGCCTTGGACCACGCCGTCAGGTCCGGCCGTACGCCATAGGGCTCCCACGAGCCCCGCAAGTCGATCCTGAACCCCGCCCGCACGTCGTCGATCACCAGCGCGGCCCCGATCCGGTCGGCCAGCGCCCGGGCGGCCCGCGCGAAAGCAGGCTCTACCAGTTCCTGATCCTCGAAGGAGTCGTGTTTGAACGGCGTCACGATGATCGCCGCGACATCCCCCTCGACCGTGGCCGCCGCGGCCTCCAGCGACTCGATCGAGTTGTAGTCGAACTCCACCAGGTCGGCCCGCTCGTTCGGCGTCGTCCCGGCGAGCGACGGGGTGCACCAGGGGTCGGCTCCGTGGTAGGCGCCGTGGGCCATCAGCACCTTCGTGCGGCCGGTGGCGGCTCGGGCGACCATGAGCGCCTGCGTGGTGGCGTCGGTGCCGTTCTTGGAGAACATCGCCCAGTCGGCGCTGGGCACGGTGTCGACCAGCAGCTCGGCCAGCTCGACCATGACCGCGCCCGGCCCGTTGAGGCAGTCGCCGAGAGCGAGCTGCCGCGCGGCCGCCTCCTCCACACGCGGATGCCGGTGCCCGAGCACGACCGGGCCCCAACTACACATGAAGTCGATGTACTCCCGGCCGTCCACATCCCACTGCCGGCAGCCTTCGCCCCGCTCGAAGAACTGCGGGTATCCGGGGGCGAAGATCGCCGCGTTGAGGTGCCCGTACATACCGCCGGGCACGACCTTCAACGCCCGCTGACGAAGTTCAGCGTCTGTCATCTGAAATCCCTCTTTCCAAGTTCAATACGCCGGGACTGAGTGCGGCCGGAGTCCGGTACGACCGGGGTTCAGCGCGGTCGGCATTGTGGTCACGTCAGGAGGGCGAGGGTGGATTCGAGGTCGGTGAGGCCGGCGTCCGAACCGAGCCCGGTGGCGACTCGGGCGGCGGCGGCCGTGCCCCAGCGGGCGGCGACCAGTACGTCCTGCCCGTGCAGCAGACCGGTGATGAACCCGGCACAGTACGCGTCCCCGCACCCGGTCGTGTCGCTGACCTCGACCTTGAGCGCGGGCACCTGCTCGATCCCCGCCTCGGTCACCACCAGGCTCCCCGCACCTCCCATGGTGACGAGCACCCCTCGCGGCCCTTCCGCCAGCAACGCCACCGCCGCCGCCGACACCTCCGCGAGCGATCCGCCAGCGGAGTCTCCGGTTGGCGAATCGGTGCCAGAAGCGTCCCCCGCCGGCACACCGGTGGTGAGGCCGGCTGCCATGAGGAGGGCCTGGGAGTCGTTCGGGAGGACATAGTCCACATGCGGGAGGAATGCCCGTGCCATCCCCAGCAGGTCCGGCATCTCGGACAGCAGGTCCATCGTCACGATCACCCCGTCCGCCCGGAGCGAGTCCAGCAGCGCGAAGAACGCCGGATCCCCCAGCCCGAACGTCACGTCCATCCCACCCAGGTGGACGGCCCGAACCTCACGCAGCCGCGCCACGTCCAGGTCCGACGGCGTGACTCCGAGGTTCGCGCCGGGGACGTGGAAGCTGGGGCGGCCGCCGTCGGGGCGGATCGGGAGGATCGACGCCGCCGTCTGTTCTCCGGTCTTGCGGGTGAGCCGGGAGACGTCCACGCCGCGCTTGGTCATCACCGCCACCAGGAAGTCGCCGAGTTCGTCGTCCCCGATCGCGCCCATGGAGACGACCTCGTTGCCCAGTTTGACCAGGTCGACCGCTGTCCCGGCCGCGGACCCGGCGGCGGTCAGCCGGATCTGGTCCACCAGGGCGGTGTCCTGCCCTTCCGGGATGTACGAGACGGGCCTGGCGAGGATATCGACGATGTGTACGCCGACAGTGGCGACGGTTGGCACGGTCATGGGTCTAAATAGACAGACGTCCGAATAAAAAGTCAATATGCTCGGAACACCACCAGAAGGGGGCCGCCGGATGCCGAAGATCGTTGACCATGACGAACGCAGGCGCGAGGTGCTCTCAGCCGCCCGCCGGGTGATCGTCAGGGACGGCATCGACGCCGCCACGACCCGCGCCATCGCCAAGGAGGCGGGCTACTCCAACGGCGTGCTGGCGCACTACTTCGCCGACAAGGACGAGATCCTGCTGTCGGCACTGCGCCAGTCGCACCAGCGCATCCGCGAGCGGCTGACGCGCAAGATCGAGGGCGCCACCGGCCTGGCCGCACTGCGCGAACTGCTGCTGGACAACCTCCCCCTCGACGCGGAACGTACTCAGGAGACGCGCCTGGAGGTCAGCTTCTGGAGCCGCAGCCTGGCCTCGGAGCACCTCGCCGAGGTCCAGCGGGCCGAGGCCGCCGAGCTCCGCACCGCCGTGCGGCGGCTGCTCGGCGAGGCGCGGGCGGCGGGAGAGCTCGCCACCGACGAGAATCTCGACGACGTCGCCGAGCGCCTCCTGGCGCTGGTCGACGGGCTCAGCCTGCACTTGCTGCTCTATCCCGACCGCCTGGCCCGCGTGGACCTGGAGCGCCTGATGCTCTCCGCCCTCGACCGGCTGTGACCTCTTTCAAAAGATCTTCCATCCTGTACGGCAAGCCGCCCCACCCGCCAACCGCCGCAAGTGGCGGGCGTCTGTCCAGGGAGACGCCCGCTGACCGGGCGCAACGTCCCGCCACAACGGCGCTTGGTTACCCGATTCGTCCCTCATCCTCGGCCAGAGGCGTCCCGGTCACCCGATTCAGCCCTCGCCCTCCGCCAGAGACACCCCGCCACCTATACGCCCCTTGCCCTCCATCAGAGGCGCCCCGGTCACCCGGTTCCCCCTCGTCCTCGGTCAGAGGCGCAACGTGAATGCCCCCAGTTCCTCCATTCGCCGGAGGAATGGTTCGGCCGGGAATGCCTCCGCCGTGCTGAGGACGCCGGTCTTCTGTGGGCCTTCGCCCCTTGTCAGGCGGATCGCCGCCTCCACCGAGGCCAGGGCGCCGACCCACCAGATGTCGCTCCCCCGCACGTGACCGTTGCGCCCGCCGCCGCCCGGTGAGGTGATCTGGACCGCGATCATGAAATTGGTCCTGGCCCGGTCGGCGGGTGTGGCGTCCTGGCTGGTGAAGATCTGCTCCTCCTCGAACGTGCTGGCCGTGAGCTGCGACTCCACCATCCTGGCGGGGACGTGCCGCGGGATCGTGACCACCTCGCCCGAGGGGAAGGGGGCGATCATCGTGCGCGGTCCGAGCGGCGGCGGGAACGGGAAGACCGTGTTGCGGATCTCCACGGGGCCGACCCGCTGGGCGCCGTCGGCGTACGTCACGCGGTCGATCTCGCCGATCAGCAGTTCGGCGGTCTTCACGGCCGCGGGGGTCATCCGCCAGCCTGTCACCGAGTAGCCGACCGTCACCCGGTCGACGCCGGGCAGCCCGTCGGCCACGGCGGCGGCGAGCAGGTCGGCGAGGCCGCCGTAGAAGCTCAGCTGCGGGATCATCACGATCCCGGCCTGCTGGGCCGGGGCCTGCATGCTGTCGAACAGGTACTTCACCGGATGCGGCTCGATGGCGTGGTCGATGTAGTGGCAGCCTGCCGCTACGGCCGCGGTGGCGATCGGCTCGCAGGTCCGGGTGAACGGCCCGGCGCAGTGGATCAGCACGGCGGCGCTCTCGGCCAGCTCGCGCAGGGCCGGCGGGTCGTCGAGGGCGGCCGGATGGGTCCGTACCTGATCTGGTGCGTTCAGTTCGTCCGCGAGCGAGCGCAGGGCCTCCGCGTTGCGCCCGGCCAGCACGATCTCCTGGCCTCGCGAGAGGAGCTCGGTGGCGACCAGGCGGCCGGTGTGCCCGTTTGCTCCGTAGACGGCGATGAGCGGTGCCTTCATGACCAGCTCTCTTCCATACCGGGGGTATGCAACATTTCGAACATAGGTTCAGGGCTCGCTGCCGTCAATGGCATTGCCGCAATTCGGACGACCGACTACATTGCCCGCCATGAGCCCCCGCGAGCAGCTGTGCGAGTACGGACGGAGAGCCGTCGAGCAAGGCCTGGTCATCGGCACGTCGGGCAACCTGAGCGTCCGTCAGGGCGAACTGGTCGCGGTCACGCCGTCCGGAGTCGCGCTCGACCGGCTGACGCCGGAGATGTGCCCGATCGTGGACATCGAGGGCTACCTGATCGAAGGCGACCTGCAGCCGTCCTCGGAGACGCCGATGCACCTGGCCGTCTACGAGACCACCGCCGCGCAGGCCATCGTCCACACGCACTCGGTGTTCGGGACGGTGGTGGCCACCACGATGACCGAGCTGCCGGCGGTCCACTACAACGCGCTGCTGCTGGGCGGGGTGGTGCGGGTGGCCGAGTACGCGACGTACGGGACGCCGGAGCTGGCGGCCAACGTACGGGCGGCGCTGGAGGGCAGGCAGGCGGCGCTCATGGCCAACCACGGCGGCGTCACCATCGGCGCCACGCTGGAACAGGCCTTCGAGGCCACCCGCCTGCTGGAATGGCTGTGTGAGGTGTATGTGCGGGGGCTGAGCGTCGGCAAGCCCACGATCCTGACCGACGAGCAGCTCGCGGCCGTGGTAGACCGCGCGCTCAACCCCCCGGCCTTCCCCCGCCGCACGCCCTGACGAGCCGGCCGCAATGAACTACAGGTGTGCCGCCTGTTCAGCCAGTCCCAGTGGCAGCCCGCCCGAGCCCGCGATCTTGTCGTGGAACGACTTCAGCGGCCCCTCGTACGACTCCCTGATCCGGTCGATCTCGATCGCCCCCGTCAGGTACGACGGCGCCTGCGTGGGCCAGGCGCAGTACCGGCTGACCTCCCCCTGGGCCGTCCCGGGAGACAGCGACGCCTTCGTCGCCATGAACGTCTCCGCCTCCTCGATCGACATGTCCTCGCAGTGCAGCGCCGTGTCCACCACGATGCGGGCCGCGCGGAAGATGCGGCAGTCCAGGTGCGCCAGCTCGGTGGCGAGCGTGTCGAAGTAGCCCTGCTCGTGCAGCAGCTTCTCGACGTAGAGGGCCCAGCCCTCGGTGAAGTACGGGGTGCGGAACACGTTGCGCACGGTCCGGGTGTTGCTCGCCATGTGCGACAGGTGCCAGTGGTGGCCGGGGTAGGCCTCGTGGACGGCGATCGACGGCATCTGGGCCCGCGAGTTCGTCCGCAGGCGCTGGCGTACCTGCTCCTCGGTGAAGTCGTCGGGCGTGTACGGCACGAAGAACACGCCGGTGCGCGAGCTGCTCAGCGGCGGCGGCGCCAGGTAGTGGGCGACGGCGAGGATCGGCCTGGTGTATTCGGCCGAGGGCAGCACGAGGCACTCCTCCCCCTCGGCGAAGGTGACCAGGTCGCGCTCCCTGACGAACTCGCGGGCCCGCCGGGTCTCGGCCTCGTACTCGGCCCGCATGTCGGCCAGCGTGGCGGGATGGTCGTCCATCAGGGACTCCATCGCGGCCCGCCAGTCCTCGGTGCCGTTGAGCCTCATGGTGACCTCGCGCATCCGCGTGTCCAGCGACGCCCAGGCCGCCTCGCCCTTGCGGTGCAGCTCGGCGGCGCCGTACCCGAGCAGCTCGCGCTCGCGCAGCAGCGTGGAGTAGAGCGGCTCACCCATCCGCCAGGTGCCGCCGCACTCGAATCCCTCGAGGAAGGTGACGAACGCGTCGAACGCGGCGGCGGCCGGTTCGGCGGCGTCCGCGAGCTTCGTGCGCAGGTCGGGGTCCGTCACCATCGACGGGACGGTTCTGGTGAGGAAGTTGCGTCCGGTGCGCGCCTGTCCGAGCCCGCGCTGGACCAGCAGCGGCGCGGCGAGATCGGCGTCGAGGTTGGTACGGCAGGCGGCCAGCACGTCCGGCACCTCGGCCAGGCGGGAGACGGCGGCGGACACCAGCTCGGGCTCGGGCTTGAGCCGCTGCTGGAACGGCGTGAACATGGAGGTGAAGATCGCCGACAGGTAGGCGGCCGGGTCGCGCCGCCAGTCCGGCCAGGATGCCAGGGCGATGGAGCCCCTCAGCTGCGACAGGACGAGATCCCTGTCGATGGCGTCGTCCGGCGTGGCGGTCTCCAGCCTGGAGAGCCGGTCCAGCCAGAGGACCTCTTCCCGCTCGCGGGCGGCGAAGGCGGCGGCGGTGAAGTCGCCGAGCGTGTGATCGTAGCCGTCGGCTCCCAGGTAGCTGGCGACGACGGGACGGCCGGAAAAGTACCACTTGAGAAACTCGTCCACGTTCGCACAATATCCTGGGCTTTATGCCCCTTCAGATCACCGGCGCGCTCGGTGACCCCGACCTGATCCGCCTGCCATGGGATGTCCCTCTCGCCGACTGGCCGTCGCATCATCTGGTCGATCTCCCGCGCGGTATCTCGCGGCACGTGGTGCGGTTCGTCAGGCTGTCCGGCAAGGTGTACGCGATCAAGGAGATCAGCGAGCGGTACGCCAAGCGGGAGTACCAACTGCTGTGGGACCTGGCCAGGCTCGATGCGCCGTCGGTCGAGCCGATCGCCTACGTCACCGGCCGGGACGAGGACCTCGACGCGGCGCTGATCACCCGGCACCTGCAGTTCTCGCTCCCGTACCGCGCGGTCATGTCGGGGACGCTGCGGCCCGACACGCTCACCCGGCTGCTGGACGCGCTGGCCGTGCTGCTGGTGCGGCTGCACCTGACCGGCTTCTTCTGGGGCGACTGCTCGCTGTCGAACACGCTGTTCCGCAGGGACGCGGGCGCGTTCGCCGCCTACCTCGTGGACGCGGAGACCGGCGAGATGCACCCGATGATCAGTGAGGGCCAGCGACTCGCCGACATCGACGCCGCGCACACGAACATCTTCGGCGAGATGCTCGACCTGGAGGCCGGCGAGCTGCTGCACCCGTCGATCGACCCGATGGACACCGCCGAAGACATCGTGACCCGTTACCACCGGCTGTGGAACGAGATCACGCAGGACGAGATCATCGAGGAGGTCGACTGGCACCGGGTGGAGCAGCGGATCAGGCGGCTCAACCTGCTGGGCTTCGACGTGGCCGAGATGATGGTCCGCCGCAAGGTCGGCACCGGGCGGCTCATCGTGCGGCCCAAGGTCGTCGACTCGGGACACCACCAGCGGCGGCTGCTCCGGCTCACCGGGCTCGACGTCGAGGAGAACCAGGCCAGGCGGCTGCTGAACGACCTCGACGGGTTCCGGGTCGCCAAGGGCCTGCGGCACGAGGACGAGGCCATCGTGGCGCACCGGTGGCTGGCCGAGGTGTTCCAGCCGACGGTGGAGGGCATTCCGGCCCGGCTGCGCGGGAAGCTGGAGCCCGCGCAGCTGTTCCACGAGGTGCTGGACCACCGGTGGTACCTGTCGGAGGCGGCCGGGGCCGATGTCGGCATCGCGGCCGCGGTGAAGTCGTACGTGGACAAGGTGCTCGTCCACAAACCCGATGAGAAGGCGCTCCTGCCCGAGGAGCCGGGCGGCCTCTCCGAGGAGTCCGCCGAGCTTCAGTAGGCGACCGTGATCCGCCGGCGCGGGTGCTCACCCTTGTCCACCTCGTCGGCGATCGCGACCGCGTAGTCCTCGGCGGAGATGCGGCTGTTGCCCTCGGCGTCCGCGAGGAGCTGGTCGCCGCCGACCCGGTAGTGGCCGGTACGCTCACCGGGCGCGATCTCGGCGGCCGGGGAGACGTACGTCCAGTCGAGGTCGTCGACCTCGCGGTAGAGACGCAGGGCGGCCCGCTGCGCCAGCGCCTCCTTCTTGTAGATCTCCGGGAACCCGGGCGCGTCGACCAGGTCGAGATCGGGCGCCACCTGAAGGCTGCCAGCGCCGCCGACGACGATGAGCCGCCGGACCCCGGCGGCGCGGACGCCGTCGATGAGGGCGCGGTGGACGTCGAGGAACGGCTCCTCGGGCTCGCTCCCGTCGCGGGGCGGAGCGATCGCGGAGATCACCACGTCGTGGCCGCGGGCGAGGGTGGCGGTGTCGCGCACGTCTCCCTTGACCGGCCCCGACCTGCTGACACCGGTCACCTCGTGGCCATGGTTCGCGAGTTCGGCGGCGATGCGCTGACCGACCATGCCGGTCGCGCCAAAAAGAAGAATCTTCATGTCTCCAAGAGTATCCGGCCGCAGATAATGTGAACGAAATTCTTCAATGTCGCGAGCAATACCCGTGAATTCGGAAAATCTCCGTCGCGGTTAGGTTTTTCTCCACCCTGGCCATAGACATCTTCAACTTCATACATATCCCGCTTTTATGCGATCACCACGCTGCCATCCATCGCTCCTACGCTGGCTCAGTCCTCACGACGGCGTGGGAGGGTGCACGTGCTGGGACTGGACGACTGCCTGACCGAGGTCATGGCGATACCAGGGGCATTGGACGCGATGCTCCTCGACCAGACGAGCGGCATGGCCGTGGCCATCAGCGGCCCGCCGCAGGGTGTGGACGCAGAGAGCTCCGCCGCCGCCCTGACCGAGACGCTGCGCGCGACGATGGACGGCCTGGCCCGCTCCTGCCCCGGCGAGACGGTCCGCATTGACGACATGCTGGTCACTACCGACAAAGGCCACCATTTACTCAGAATGCTGGAAACAGTATTCGAGGGGCCTCTCATCATTTACCTGCGCCTCGACTTGGAACGGTCGAACCTCGCCCTGGCGCGCTATCGCCTGCAAGCCATCTCCAGCCAGTTGCTGACCTGAACCATGGCACCGCTGGACACACTCCTGGCCGGTCTCGCCCGTGAACGCTCCACGGGCGCCCTCCGTGTGGGCCGGGCCGGGACGATCTTCCTCAGCGAGGGCCGCGTCACGTACATGGAGTGCGCCCACACGCCCGGCGTCGAGCGCGTGCTGGCGGCGCGGGGGCGGCTGCCGGAGGCCGCGCTGCGCCGGTTGCAGGCCGACGGGGGCTGCCGGCGGCTGCTGGAAGAAGGGCCCGTCACGCTGGGCGAACTGCAGTACTGCGTGCTCGGGGCGGTCCTGGACGCCGCGTTCTTCCTGCTGCCGGTCGGCGGGAACCGGCCGAAGTTCCGGCCCGGCGAGCAGCACTGGCTGGGCGGGCAGTGGTACTTCGACGTGGCGGGGCTGATGCGCGAGTGCGCGCGCCGCCGGGCCTATCTCGCGCAGATCTGGCCGTCCGCCCTGCTGGACACGGCTCCGGTACGGCCGCTGCCGCGGCTGCC
The DNA here is from genome assembly GCF_018603905.1 of Nonomuraea sp. NEAU-A123. Classification (GTDB taxonomy): domain Bacteria; phylum Actinomycetota; class Actinomycetes; order Streptosporangiales; family Streptosporangiaceae; genus Nonomuraea. The sequence goes on along the minus strand of NZ_JAHFZZ010000006.1, from coordinate 301,799 downwards.
GGGGAACGGGGTGATGCTGGACTCGGTCCAGTGGGAGGTCGTCACCGGGGCCGATGCCGAGGCGACACCGCTTGACCTGGCCAAACGGCTCGGCCGGTCCGGCTATTCGGTGCTGCTGGCCGTACGGCGGATGGCCGCGGCCGGGCTGCTGGCACCCCCCGCAGAGACCGCCCCCACCCACGCCAAGGGCGCGACCACCACGCGGGCCACCAAGGAAGGCACGGCACGGCACGCGGCAGGCGGCCCGGCGCCCACCGCCACGGACGACGCGACAGAAGCCACCAAAGACGGCGCGCCGCAGGCCGCAGGAGAGGGCGCGGGGCAAGCCGTCGGGGACCGGCAGGGCGTGCTGCCGCGGCGGGTGCCTGGCGCGGCCGACCAGCGGCCGGCACACGATTCCGCCGCCCGGGGCCTGCCGCTCGGCCCGCCGATCTCGGCGGACCCCACGGACCTGGCCCTGCTGATGCGCCTGAAGAAGGCACTGGAGGAGCTGTCATGAGGTTCCTCCGCCCGCAAAGGAGGCCACCGGTGAAGCTGTGTGAACAGGTGCTGAGGGAGATGGTTCTCCTGCGCGAGCGCACCCCGGACATCAGCGGGAGCGTCGCCTGCACGGTCGACGGCCTGACCATCGCCTGCGACAGCGGCGGCAAAGCCAACGGCAGCAGCGAGCAGACCGCCGCGCTGTCGGCGGCGTTGCTCGCGCTGAGCAGGCGAATGACGATCATGACGTGCCAGGGCGTACTGGAGGAGACGCTCATCTCCGGCACCGCCGGCTTCGCCGCCTTCTACGCGGCGGGCCCCACCATCGTCCTCACAGTCCTGGCTGAGCCCGGCACCAATCTCGGGCTGCTCCGGCTGGAGGGGCGCAAGACGGCGGCCAGTGTGGCCGCCATCGCAGCACGGATTCACTGACCTTGAACGGAGGAAGGCATGGCCAGCATGGACGTCTCTCTCAAGGAGATGATGACGATCGACGGCTCGATCGGAGCGGCGATCGTCGACCACGGCAGCGGCATGGCGCTGGGCGCGCTCGGCGGTTCGAAGGACCTGGATCTCCAGGTCGCGGCGGCGGGTAACACGGAAGTGGTCAAGGCCAAGCTGCGCACGATGGACTCGCTGGGGCTCAAGGAATCCATCGAGGACATCCTGATCACGCTCGGCGGCCAGTACCACATCATCCGGCCGATCACCGGTCGCGGCGGCAAGGGGCTGTTCCTCTATCTCGCCCTGGACCGGGCACGGGCCAACCTCGCGATGGCCAGGCACCAGCTACGCGGCATCGAGGAGAAGCTGGAGGTCTGAGAGACCCGGTGGCTCGCGTACGGGCGCGGCGGACGCGAGCCACCGCCTCCGGCGATCTCCGGCACGTCACCCGGTGGTGAGCTTGGTGATGGCGTCGACGATCTCCGGCCAGAGCGGTTTGGGCAGGTCGTGGCCCATGCCGGGGAACGTCAGCAGCCTGGCGCCCGGGATCGCCGCCGCCGTGGCCAGGCCGCCGGCGACCGGGACGAGCAGGTCGGCCTCGCCGTGGATGACCAGGGCGGGCACGCCCAGCCTGCCGAGTTGTTCCGTGCGGTCACCGGAGGCCAGGATCGCGGCCAGTTGCCGGGTCGTGCCCGGCGGGTCGAAGCTCCGGTCGTACGCCTGGCCGGACATCCGGACGATGCGTTCCCGGTCCAGGTCGAAGCCGGGCGAGCCGATCACGGACCAGGTCTCCACCGCCTGGGCGAGGACGCTCGCCCGATCGGGCGCGGGCGGTGCGAGCAGCACCGCGCTGGCCTCAGGTGTGGGCGGGGCCACGTTCGGGCCGGGGGTCGACATGATCGAGGTGAGGGTCAGCACGCGTTCGGGGTGCCGGATGGCGAGCGTCTGAGCGATCATCCCGCCCATCGAGGCGCCCACCACATGGGCGGCGATCCAGCCGAGAGCGTCCATCAGCCCGGCGGCGTCGTCGGCCATGTCGTCCAGCAAATACGACGAGGACGTCCCCAATGCGGGAACGCCCTCGTCGTGCAGATGCGTGGAGAGTCCGGAGTCACGGTTGTCGAATCTGACGACGTGATGGCCCTGCTCCGCCAGGAGCTCGCAGAGCTCGTCGTCCCAGTGGATGAGCTGGGCGCCGAGCCCCATGATGAGGAGCAGGGGACGTCCGTCGGATGAGCCGAAGCTCTCGTAGGCGATCTGGATGCCGTTGGCGACTGCATGCTTGGTCACGGGATCAGAATGACATTCTGTTTCCCTCGAAGCAAAGACCGACAGACCGTCAGCGCTGGAGGAGGAGCTTGCGACCGACCGTCACGCCGCCACCGATGATCGCCAGCCCGGCCCCCACTGCGGCGCCGTTGAGAGCGTCGCTCGACTCGGCGACCTTCTTGCCGGCCACCGGCACCGCGGGCACGTTGGCGCCCGGAGCGGGCTTGGGGGCCGCCTTCGGCGCCGCGACCTGCGGGGGCTTGGCGGGGTTGTGGTCCACGCGGGCGTAGGCGCCGGTCGAGTAAGCGACCGGGTAGTTCTTCTTGCCCGGGCCCTTGCCCCACTTGGTGATGATGTAGTCGACCTTGATGTGGCCCTCGCCACCGTTGCCGTCCACACCCAGCGTGCTGGAGTTGAAGCGGCCACCGGTCAGGTCGGCGAAGGTCTTGGCGTCGAGGTCGAGCATGACGCCGCTGGAGGACGGCGTGCCCGGACCGCGGTCACCGACGAAGAAGGGCATCTTCTTGCCCTTGTAGACAACGTAGCCCTCTGTCATGAGCGGCCAGCTCGGGCTCGCGGCGAGACGCTTCTGCATGGGCTTGCCGCTGGCCGGCAAGCCGGTGTCCCCGGCGCGGCCGGAGGAGTCGTCCCAGAAGTAGGACGCCGTGGTCGAGCCCTTGAGCAGGACCTTCTTGTCAGTGCCGGTGTCGGCGTGCGCGGCCGTTGCGGCACCGATGGACAGAGCGCCGACGAGGGCGGCAGTGAACATGGCAGAGCGAACAGTCATGAAGTAGCGAAGTCCTTTATACGGGTACAGGGGGAGGAGAGCGCTCGCCAAAGGAGGGGCGTAGCCGGGCGGAATGCCAAACGGTCGCTACGCGGAGCGCGCTAAGAGCTTGGGGGAAGGTGCCGGTCAGTCGTCGGCGGATGACAACACGCGGGCGGGCGGCACGGCACGGGGGTTACGCATGCGGTAGGTGTCCTCTCCATCTCGCCTACCGGGTTAGCTGACGGGTTCGGGCGTGGAGATGCCCTACCGACCGATGGTCGGATTCACCCCTAAGGAACGGTGGTTCCCCGGTTCTCGCCTGAGCGGGATTCGGCGCCTGCCGGTCGACACCTCTCGGCTGAAGTGCCAGGTCACCGGCTGGTAACTTCCATGGACTATATGGAGATAATCGGACAAAGGCAAACTTAAGCCCATGAATCGGGCGAAGATCTACCTAGGAGGGTCAAGAAAAAGGGGGGTACGGCATGCCGTACCCCCCGAAAAGCCCTTGTCAACCGCCGCTCTTCCGCCTGAAAGAACGCTTGCTGGCGGCGGGCCCGTGAGCGCCGTGAATCTTGGAAGGGTCATTGCCCCTGCCACCCGCGCTCGAGTCGGCGTGCTGCCCGCGCTTGCGCTCGAGCGCCTCGCGGAACTTGCGCTTCATCTCGTCCTCGGGAGTTTCGTCGACTTCCGGCTCCGGTGTTTCCGCCATGAGGACCTCCTGGTGTTGGGGACAAGGACAGCTTCGCATGACGGCGCTCAGGACGCGAAACCAGCCTCGACCTTGGCCTGTGGAGTCTCCCGGTCGAGGCGCGCGCCGGGCATGGCGATCAGGGCGACCAGCGCCACGAGGGCGCCCGCGACGCCCAGCGAGGGAATGACCAGGGCCGCGGCCGAAGCGTGCGCGGCGGCCAGCCCGTGCAGCGGCGCCTCGCTGGTGATCTCGGAGGTGTAGGCGGTGCCGGCCAGCGCCAGCGCGACCGAGCCGCCGATCTGGCGGAAGAACGTCAGGTTGGCCGAGGCCGTGCCGATGTACTGGGGCGGCACCGAGGACTGCACCGCCACGGTCAGGCCGGAGAGCATCGGGCCCATGCCGAGGCCGATCAGCGCCATCCACCCGACGAGCACCCAGGGCGGCGTGTCCAGCGTCAGGCCGGAGCACAGCAGCGCGCCCACGGCCAGCAGGAACGGCGCCCCCACCAGCCACGGCTTGTAGACGCGCGTCCGGCTCATCAGCGCGCCCATGAGGATGCTGCCCACCACCATGGCCAGGGTCAGCGGGTAGATCCGCAGCCCCGACTCGGTCGCGGAGGCGCCGAGCGCCTCCTGGAAGTAGCGCGGCAGGAACACCACTCCGGCGAACATGCAGAAGGCGGTGAAGAACGACGTCACATTGACCAGCGTGTACGTACGGTTGCGGAACAGGTGCAACGGCATGATGGGCGCCTCGGCCCGCCTCTCCACCAACACGAACACCACCAGCAACGCCAGAGCCAGCACGATCGGCCCGACCACCGGCACGCTGGTCCAGGTGTGGGCGTCGAGCCCCTTCTCGGTCAGGCCGATGAGCAGCGCGCTGATGGCCACCGTGAACACCCCGATGCCCAGGTAGTCCGGCCGCCCGCCACCATGCCCCGGCTGCCGCGGCAGGCGCAGCACGATGATCCCGATCAGCACCAGGCCGATCGGCACGTTCACGTAGAAGGCCCAGCGCCAGCTCGCGTGGTCGGTGAAAAGCCCGCCCAGGAACGGCCCGGCGAGGTAGCTGAGCGCCATCACCCCGCCCATCGCCCCCTGCACCCGGGCCCCGCCCTTGTCCGGCGGGAACAGCTCGATCACCAGGGCAATGGACAGCGGCAGCAGCGCGCCCGCCCCCAGGCCCTGCAGCGCGCGGAACAGGATGAGCTGGGTCATGTCCTGGGCCACCCCGCACAGCGCGGACCCCACGAGGAACACGGTCATGCCGGTGAGCAGCAGCGGCTTCCTGCCGTGCTGGTCCGACAGCCTTCCATAGAGGGGCACGGTCACGGTCGAGGTCAGCAGGTACGCCGTGACCACCCACGTGTAGAGATTGGTGCCGCCCAGCTCCGTGGTGATCCGGGGCAGGGCCGTGCCGACGATGGTCTGGTCGAGCATCGCCAGGAACATGCCGCCGAGCACGGCGACCAACAGGAGGCCATCGCCTCCGCGCTTCGTGTCAGTATTCACATGTGGAGATTGACATGTAAGGAGTGACATGTCAAGACTTCGCTATGCTCACTTACATGTCCCTACGGATCGCGCTGCTCGGGCTCCTCGACGCCACGGGGCCGGCCAGCGGCTACGACCTGGCGAAATCATTCGAGCGGTCGCTCAATCACGTCTGGCAGGCCGGGCACACACAGATCTACCCGGAGCTGGTGAAGATGGCCGCCGACGGGCTGGTGGCGGTCGAGTCGGAGGGGGCACGCGGGCGGAAGCTCTACGCGATCACGCCTGAGGGCGCGAGCCGGCTCCGCTCCTGGCTGGTCGAGCGCGAGCCGACCTCCGCGCCGCGCAGCGAGGCGGCGCTCCAGGCGTTCCTGCTGCCGCTGCTCGACCGGGAGTCGGCGATCGTGGTGGTCGAGCGGATCCGGGCGCAGTTCGCGGAGCGGCTGGCCGTCCTGGAGTGCAAACCCAGGGACACCTCGAGGTTCGGCAGGTACGCGCTCCGCCTGGGTCTCGCCCAGGGCCATGCGTCGCTCGCCTGGGCCGACGAGACCCTGGCCGAGCTACGCGGGCCGGACGCGGCCGCGGTTGACGATGCCGTCGGACGCGACTGATCGCCGCACCGGGGCGCGTCCGACGTCTATCAGCGGTGGTCAGGCGAGAAGGGCCAGCTCGTCGGCGGTGAGGACGAGGTCGGTCGCGGCGGCCGAGTTCACGATGGTCTCCGGCCTGCTGGCGCCGGGGATGGGGATCACCACCGGGCTGCGCGCCAGCTCCCAGGCGAGGCAGACCTGCTGCGGAGACACGCCCCGCTCCGCCGCCACCCTGGCGAACCCCGCATGCTGCCCGCCGAGCTCCGACGCCGAGCTGATGCCGCCCAGCGGCGACCACGGCAGGAACGCCAGCCCCAGCTCCTCACACACGTCGATCTCCGGCTCGCTGGACCGGAACCGCGGCGAGTACTGGTTCTGCACACTGGCCAGCCGCCCGCCGAGGATCTCGTGGGCGAGCCGGATCTGCTCCGGGTTCGCGTTGGAGATGCCCGCCATCAGGATCTTCCCGGCGTCGAGCAGGTCGCGCAGGCCGCCGATCGTCTCCTCGTACGGCACGGCGGGGTCGGGCCGGTGGTGCTGATAGAGCCCGATCGCCTCCACCCCCAGCGCCTTCAAGGAGCGGTCGCACGCCTCGGCCAGGTAGTCGGGCCGGCCGTTGACCTGCCAGCCGCCGTCCGCCGTACGGGTGTGGCCCCCCTTGGTGGCCACGAGCACCCCGCTGGTGTCGCCGGTCCAGCTCGCCAGGGCCTTGGCCACGATCCGCTCGTTGTGACCCACCTGGTCGGACGACGGCGTGTAGGCGTCGGCCGTGTCGATGAGGGTGACTCCGGCGTCGAGCGCCGCGTGGATGGTCCTGATCGACTGTGCTTCGTCGGGCATGTGCCCGTGTACGGACATGGGCATGGCGCCGAGCCCGATGGCGCCGACATGGGTCTGACCGATAAGTCGCGTATTCATGCCCCTATCCTCCTCAAGTGCGGAGATGACGTCCCAGCGGGGGCACTCTCCCCCGTCAGGTGCCGGTGAAACGGATGGTCACGTGCGAGCCATCGCAGAACGGCTTGTTACGCGAACGGCCGCACCTGCAGAGCGTGACCCGGTTGCGTACCTCGTAGTCGCGGCCGTCGGCCGAGGTCACCGAAATCCCCCCGCGTACCCAGATCGGCCCGCCGACGCCCGCCACCGGGTCCTCGACGATGCCGATGGACGGCGGCAGCTCTGGCTCGATCGGCGAGCGGGACTCCCAGGCGACGAGCCGTCCCGACGGGCAGCGCGCGGCCTCGCGCGCGACCACGTCGGCCTGTCCGGGGATCTCGACGAGCTTCCACACCTGTCCGTCGGCATCGCAGAACCGGGCGAACGCACAGAAGGCGGGCGCGTCGGTGAGCGTCAGTTCAGGCCCGGCCTGCTCCTCCGCCTGTCCCTGGTACGACCGCCGCGACGCGGTCTCCGTGCCGTCGAACCGTACGCGCTCGTGGCTGCCGTCGCAGTAGGGCTTGTTCGCCGAGTGGCCGCAACGGCACAGTTTGTACGACTCCGCAGCCGGATAATCCTCACCCTGGTCCCAGTCCATCGACTGGCCCCTGGCGTCGGCGCCGATGGACTGCCTGGCCATGGGGACCGACCCGGTCACCACGTAGGGACCGTCGGGCGTTACCTCGATGCGCATACCTCTCCACCTCATGCGGGCGGGGGGCCGTGACCAGTGTTTCCCGACGGGGATCAGCCGAAACCCGCCGGATACGCTTGGCCTGTGACGCTGACCTGGCCATTCACCCCGGGCGTCGCCTCGATCGGCCGAGGCGGACTCCCGGCCCGCCGCCTGCTCGACGCTGGAGTTGAGCTCCCGTGACCCGGGTCGGGCCAGAGCCGTGATCGGGGTCAGGCGGGACGGCAAGCGCTCCCAGAAGGCCCAGGAGACGCGCCGCCGCATCCTTGAGGCCGCCAGGGAGCTGTTCGTCGCGCAGGGCTACGGCCCGACGAGCCTCCAGGACGTGGCCGCCCGGGCCGGGGTGGCCACGCGGACCGTCTGCTTCTCCTTCGGCAACAAGCATTCGCTGCTCAAGGCCCTGGTCGAGGCGACGATCACCGGCGACGAACAGTCTTCGGCGGTCATGGACCTGCCCTGGTTCCGCGAGGCGATGGCCACCGAGACCGCCGCTGCCCACCTGCGGGCGCATGTCCACGGGTTGCGACTGATCCTCGACCGCGTCGCGTCCATCATCAAGGTGCTGAACGCCGCCGCCGCGATGGACCCCGAGGTGGCCATGCTCTGGCCGCGGGACAGCGACCCCCAGTACACCGTCCAGTGGACGGCGGCCGAGTCGATGATGGCCAAGCCGGGCGCGCGGCCGGGCGTCTCACCCGAGTACGCGGCGGATCTGCTCTACAGCCTGCTCAGCCCCGAGCTCTACCTGCAGTTCGTACAGGAACGCGGCTGGTCGCCCGATCGCTGGGAGCGGTGGAGCCAGGACACCCTGCGCGCCCAGCTCTGCGAAGACGGCGCCCTGCCCGCCTAGTCGCGGATGTTCTCCGGGGCCCTACCCCTCAGTCGCGGACGTTCTTCGCCAACTGGGTCAGGACCTGTTCGAACGCGGCGATCTGCTCCTCGCTGAGCCCGGCCCGCAGGCGCGCGTCGAAGGCGACCGCCACCTCGCGCAACCGGTGGAACAGCCGCTCCCCTTCCTCGGTCAGCTCCACGACGTGGACGCGCCGGTTGGCGGGGTCCCGGCGGCGGGTCAGCAGCCCGCCGCTCTCCATCGCGTTGAGGTGGTGGGTCAGCGTCGCCCCCTGGATGCCCACCGCCTCGGCGAGCTCGCGCTGGTTGCCCAGTTGCCGGGACTTGATCGAGATGAGGATCTGCCAGATCGGCGCCGACCCGCCGACGGCGGCGAGCGCGTCGTCGAAGGCTCGGCTCGCTGCCCTGGCGGTATTGGTGAGCAGCAGGCCGATCGGTGTCCGAAAGGGTGGCGTCATGCCGCCGAGTTTAGCAGTGCCATCTAATCGTTTGACATCTAATGCTTCGATATCTATCGTCGGTGGCATGCAACCAAACTCTTGGCTCAATGGCAAGGTCGCGGTCGTGGCGGGAGCCAGCCGCGGCATCGGCGCCGTCACGGCTCAGGCTCTGGCCCGGGCGGGCGCCGCCGTGGTGCTCGGGGCCCGCGACAAGCAGGCAGTGGAGCAGGTCGCCGCGGACATACGCTTCGACGGCGGGCAGGCGATCGGCGTACCCCTCGATGTCGGTGACGTGGCGTCGAACGAGCGGTTCGTGCGGCAGGCGCTGGACACCTTCGGCCGGCTGGACGCGGCCTTCAACAACGCCACCGACGGGCCGATGCCCGCGCCGCTGGCCGACATCGATCCGGACGAGTTCGACCAGGGCATCCGCACGAACGTGCGCGGCACCTTTCTCGGCATGAAGTACCAGATTCCCGCCATGCTCGCCTCAGGCGGCGGCTCGATCGTCAACATGGCCTCGCTCGCCGGGATCCAGGGCCACTCCGGCCTGTCCGCGTATGTGGCGGGCAAGGCCGGGATCATCGGGCTGACGAAGGTGGCCGCGCTCGACTACGCCGACCAGGGCATCCGCGTCAACGTGGTCGCCCCCGGGCCGATCCTCACCCACCACCTGGAGGCGGCGGGCGCGGAGGCGCAGCGCCTGGCGGGGCTGTCGACGCCCATGCGGCGCATCGGCCGCTCCGACGAGGTGGCCGCCGCCGTCGTGTGGCTCTGCTCCGACCAGTCGTCGTTCATCACCGGAGTGACACTGCCCAGCGACGGCGGGCAGGCGGCGGGCAGCAAGCCGCCGCGCGTGTACCGCCCGGGCCAACCCATGGAACGGCAGGAGGCCTGATCATGACCATCGACCAGCAGCTCGACGAACTCGGCAGGCAGTGGATGGAGGCGGAGCGCCGCGGCGACGCCGCAGCCCTCGACGCGCTCGCCGTTCCCGACTTCACGCTCGTGGGGCCGCTCGGCTTCGTACTCGTCAAGGACCAGTGGGTGTCGCGCTACCGCGAGGGCGCCATGGTCACGCACGAGATGAGCTGGACGGACGTCACCGTGCGGGAATACGGCGAGACGGCCGTGGCGATCGGCGTGCTGACGCAGCGGGCCTCCTACCAGGGCACACCGGCCGACGGGCGCTTCCGCGTCACGCAGATCACGGTCAGGGACGGGGATCGGCGCCTGCTGGCGGGCCTCCACTACAGCCCGATCGCCGCCCCACCAGCACGCCCCTGAGAGTCAGCGGCTGGGGTCCTCGAAGAGGGTCTGGGTGGCGGCGAAGGTCTGGGCGCTCACGTCTTCCTCGGCCTGCCGGGCCGCCTCCATGAGGGCGTCGGACAGCGCCTCGGAGCCCAGCCGCATCGCGCGCGGCGCGATGCGCACGCTCGCCAGCCCTCCGCTCGGCAGGACCTCGACCGTCACCTGCCCGTCCGCCGCCACGCCGCGCCCCCTGGCCGACTCCAGACGGCGCCCCACCTCCTCGAACTGCGCCGTCTGCGCGGCGAGCTGTGCCAGCGCCCGGTCGATCTCCGGATCGCCGCTCCTGGGTATGGTCATGCCGGCTCCTTATCGGTGGAGGATGAACGCCCGGGGGGCGTGCGCCATGGCGGATCGGAGCGACCCTTGGACGGACATGTTCCCGTTGGCGACCAGGGCGTAGAGCGTGGCCGCCGACGTGGTCCGCCGGAAGAAGTTGCCCATCGGACCGGTGCCGAGCATGGTCTCGGTGAACCTGGTGGCCGGGATGAACTTGCGTACGTCGCGCAGGGCCTTGATGCCGCCGTCGTAGGCCAGCTCGGCGACGAAGTGCTTGCCCGCGTACTCCCACAGGTTGCCCATCGGCTGGCCGGTGGCGGCGGAGCTCGCCGCGTGCACGCCGGTCTTCACCGTGGCCCACATGACCGAGTCGGCCACGGCGTCGAGCCCCTCGCGCACCGCGTACGTGCCCACGTTGAACTTGCCCACCTTCGCGGCCAGGATGGTCTTCATCAGCTTCTGGAAGATCGTCTTCTCCAGCTTGGCCCGCGCCACGAGCCACTTGAACACGCCCTCGGCCGCGACCCTGGCCCCCGGGTAGAGGTAGCCGAACATCATGGTGAACGCCATGGCGGCGAGCTGAGTGCCGATGATCATGAGCTGTTCCCGGTGTTCCTCCACCGCGTGGGCGTAGTCGTCGCAGCCGTCGGCCATCTCGTTCAGCGCCGCCACCATGGCGGCGTAGCGGGGGGCGAGCTGGTCGGGCCACACGTCCGCGAAGCGGTCGACCGACCGGCTGTCGTTCGTCTCGCGCACGGCCGCGACCCCGCTCGCCGTGTGCTGCGCGAGCGTGCCGATCGCCTTGGCGAACTCGCGCAGCTCCGTCGCGCGGGCCCGCAGGTTGGACACATCTGCCACAGGCACGTGTACCTGGGCGAAATAGGCGAGCGCCTGGAACGGATCGAACATCAGGCGCCTTCCCTTGCCGGTGGGGTCACGGGGATCGGGGCGTCGGGAAGGTCCAGGACCGCGGGCAGGGTCGCGATGATGTCCTGCTCCAGGTAATCCCAGAGTTTCGCGAAATCGCGGAGGTTGCCGGCGGTCGTGAAGTTCTTGTCGGCGATGGCGTTCATGTGGTGGGTCAGGGCGGTGTAACCGGCGTGGTACCACTCGGCGAAATCGCGGCCCTCGTCGTCGCCGCCGACGAGGCCGGAGGTGTCTCCCAGCTTCCAGGAGTTCAGGCGGCGCTCCACGACGTCGTCGCCCAGCTTGTCGAAGAGTCCGGCCAGCTCGCGGATGGACGCCCAGTCGATCTGTACCCGGTCCGACGCGCCCGGCTGGTGGGAGGGGGTTGGGGTCGGGGTCGGGGTGTATGTCGGGGAGGGCCTCGGCGTGGGGGGCGGCGTGTACGGAGGGGCGCTTGACGTCGGGCTCGACGGCGTGGGGGTGCTCGGCGGAGTGGGCGTGGAGGTGTCCGACGGAGTCGGGGTGGGGGTTGGGGTCGCCGTGTCCGACGGGGTCGGAGTCGGGGTCTGCGTGTCCGACGGGGTCGGAGTCGGGGTGTCCGTCGGAGTGGGTGTTGGCGTGTCCGTCGGCGTGGGTGTTGGGGTGTCCGACGCGGTGGGGCTGGGAGTGCCCGTGGGACTGGGCTCCTCGGTCGGATCCGCCATTACGCTCCCCCATTACAAAAACCTTAATTTACGGACATAAGCACCCTAGTGATATAAAATTACTCACACGTTAATAAATCCGTCATCGCGGTTAATTTGTGCGCGCAGTAAACTGCCCAGCCGCTCCACCAATTCCCGTTCGGCGACCCCGCGCATGGCCGATGCCTCGACCCGCTCGCACACCTCGGCTGCCTCGGTGAGCCCGACGGTCGCGCAACTGCCTCTCAACCGGTGCGCGAGCGAGGCGGCTCGGGCCAGGTCTTCCCCGTGTACGGCCTGGAGGAGCTCGTCATAGACCCCCATGGCCGTCGAGCGGAACGCTTCGGCGATCGCCCTGATCTCCTCCCGCGACAGTCCCGCCAGCTCCGGCGGGAGCCCCGGCGCGGCGGCCCACAGCGGGACCCGGGTCAGGACGTACTGCCAGTCCACGGGCTTGGCGAGGTGGTCGTCCATGCCCGCCTCCAGGCATCGGAGCCGGTCGTCCGGCATCGCCGCCGCGGTCATCGCGATGATCGGCGTACGCGGCTCCTCACGCCGCCTGATCTCGGCGGTCGCGGCCAGGCCGTCGAGCACCGGCAACTGGCAGTCCATGAAGACCAGGTCGTACCCGCCCGAGAGCACCGCCGCCACGGCCTGCCTCCCGTCGGCGACGGAGTCGACGTGGTGGCCGGCCTTCCGCAGAACGAGCGCCGCCACCTGACGACTCACCTCGTCATCCTCAGCCACCAGGATCCGGACCGGCACCACACCGGCAACCGGCGCCCCTGGCGACTCGGCCGAACCGGTCGCGGCCCCCAGCGTGAGGGCCGACGCGGAACCCAGCGCGACGCCCGGCGCGGGGTTCCGCGCGAGGGCCGAACCCGGCGCCAGCGCCGCGCCCTGGGCGAGGTCCAGCGTGAGGGCCGAACCCGGCGCCAGCGCCGCGCCCTGGGCGAGGTCCAGCGTGAGGGCCGAACCCGGCGCCAGCGCCGCGCCCTGGGCGAGGTCCAGCGTGAGGGCCGAACCCGGCGCCAGCGCCGCGCCCTGGGCGGGGGCCAGCGCGTTTTCCACGGCGGCGAGCAGCCGGCGGCGGCTGAGTGGCCGGGTCATCGACTGCACGGTCCGCTCGGCCACCGAGATCGGCCAGGCTCGCCCCGGCCGCCCTGGCGTGACGAGCACGACGACGCTGGCGTCACGGAGGAGCGGATCGGCCAGCACCACGTCGGCCAGCACCCCCGCAGTCAGCACCCCGACGGTCAGCGCGGAATCGGCCGGCGCCGACTCGGTCCGCAAAGGGTCAACCAGCGCAGCGTCGGTCCGCAAAGGGGCAATCCGCACAGAATCAATCGGCGCAGCGTCCGTCCGGACAGAGTCAATCGGCGCAGCGTCGGTCCGGACAGAGTCAATCAGCGCGGCCTCGGTCCGGACAGAGTCAATCAGCGCGGCGTCGGCATTCGTAGCCCCGAGGTCGAGGTCGATGACCGCCAGGTCGAACGGCCGACCAGCCTTCGCGGCGGCCCGCAGAGCGGTCAACGCGGCCGGGCCGTCGGATGCCGTCTCCACCACCAGCCCGGAGTCGTCCAGGATGCGGCCGGCCAGCGCGAGGTCCTCCGGCCGGGCGTCGGCGACGAGCACCCGACGTCCGCGCAGCGCGGGCGCGGGCGGGGCCGACCAGGTCAGGACGTCCACCGGCAGCGTGACCCAGAACCGGCTGCCCACCCCCTCGACGCTGTCCAGCCCGATCTCGCCGCCCATCAGCTCGGTGAGCTGCCTGCTGATGGCCAGGCCGAGACCGCTGCCGCCGGTCCGACGGGTGATCGGGGAGTCGACCTGGCGGAAGATGCCGAAGACCCGCTCGAGGTCGCCCGGCCCGACGCCCACACCGGTGTCGGTCACCGTGAACCGCAGCGTGACCCGGTCGTCGCCGGGACCGCCTTCGTCGAGGGTCACCTCCAGGTCGACGCCGCCCTGGACGGTGAACTTCAGCGCGTTGCCGACGACGTTGGTGAGCACCTGCCCGAGCCGTACCGGATCGCCGATCACCTGTTGGGGCAGGCTGTCGCCGAGCCGCGAGGTGAGCCAGAGTCCCTGCTGGTAGGCGTGCGGCGCGAACGGGGCCACCACCTCGTCGCAGAGCCGGGGCAGGTCGAACGGCACCGACTCCACCTGCAGATGCCCCGCCTCGATCTTCGACAGGTCGAGGAAGTCGTCGAGCAGCCGGAGCAGGCTCCGCGCGGACTCCTGGGCCGTGCTCGCGTAGTGGCGTTGCTCGCCGTCGAGCCGGGTCTCCAGCAGCAGGGAGTTCATGCCGAGCACGCCGTTGATCGGGGTGCGGATCTCATGGCTGATCTTGGCGAGGAACTCGGACTTGGCGCCGGACGCGCTCACCGCCTCGTCCCGGGCGACGGCCAGCTCGGCCGCGTACCGGGCGAGTGTCCGCTGCGCCCGGCGCCGGCCGCGCGTGGTGTGGATCTGCAGGCCCAGTCCGATGAGGATCAGCAGCGCCAGGACGGCGGCGATCGACAGCACCCGCACCCGGAGCTGCTCGGCCGAGGCGAGTGCCGCGTCGGCGGGGACCTCGGCGGTGACCGTCCAGCCGACGTCGGGGATGGGCTCCGACGCCGACAGCACCTTGCCGTCGGGGCCCTGGTGGGTGGTGAAGAGGGTGCGGCCGGCCAGCGCCGCGTCCACCCTGGGATCCTCGCGCAGGGAGGTGAGGGCGTAGAGCTTCCTGCCGGGGTCGGCGACGAGCACGCCCGACTGGTCGGTGATCAGCAGCCGGATCCCCTGCGCCTCGGCGGCCTGCGACGCGAAGTCCTGGATGGCGTCCAGGCTGTAGACGACGGCCAGGACGCCCAGCACGCTCTTGCCGTCGGCGCTCGGGATCGCCGCGGCCGCCGCGACGGCCCTGGACACGCCGCGCATCGTGGGCGTGTAGGCCTGGGAGACGTACGGCTGCAGGCGGTCGCGGACGGAGACGTACCAGTCGGTACTGCTCACGTCCTGCGGCAGCACGCTCGTCGGCTCGGCGCCGGCGATGTCGCCCCGCGGCCCGATCACGATCACGCCGCCGACTCCGGCGCGCATCCTGGCCAGCTCCTCGCGGAACTCGACCATGGTGGCGCGGCTCGCCGACTTCCCGGAGGTCACCGCGGCGCGTACCGCGGGCTGCTGGGCGAACGCGCTGACGAGCTGCTTGAGCGAGCCAAGCTGCTGCTCCACCACGACCCGGCTGACCGAGGCGGTGGTCCGTACCCGGTCGCCGACCTCGTCGCCGACGGCGTCCGCCGACAGCGTGATGCTCGACGACGTCAGCAGCGCCAGCGGGAGCAGGCCGAGCAGAATCCACAGTGCCGTCACTGCCAGGAGCCATCCACGGTCTCTCACGGGCGTCACCTCCCCCCTGCGGCTCGTCGGCCGTCGCCGCAGAACACAGTAGGAGGCGGGAGCTTCGCGCGAAGCCCCGCGCTGAGCAAAAGGAGCAGAATGCGATTTGTTGTAACACAACGTCCCTAAGATGCCCGCGTCGATCACAGTCGAGCTAGGAGTGTGGCGATGCCTGGAGCGGCGGACATCACCGTTCTCATCGTGGACGACGACCCGGTCGTGACCGCCGCGCTGCACGCCCAGGTGAACCGCGTCTCCGGGTTCAAGGTGGTGGGAATCGCGCACACCGGCCAGGTGGCGCTGGCCGCCGCCCACCGGTTCGCGCCGCGGCTGGTGCTGCTCGACCTCCATCTGCCCGACCTGCCCGGGCTTGAGGTCGCGCACCGGCTGCGGCGTCCGGACCAGCCGCCCACCGACGTGATCGTGATCTCCGGCCACAAGGAGTCGGCCGCGGTGCGCGCGGCCATGCAGCGCGGCGCCCTGTACTACCTGGTCAAGCCGACCAGGGCCGGGATTCTGGAGCAGACGCTGCTGCGGTACGCGGCGACGGTCGAGCAGCTCGGCTCGGACGGCAGGTTCGTCGAACAGCAGGAGATCGACCGGATCTTCCGCTCGCTGCATCTGGACGCCTCTCCCCGGGCCAAGAGCATCTCGGCGGCGACCGAGCAGGCGGTGCTCGACGGGCTGGCCGCGGTCGAGGACGACCTGTCGGCGCACGAGCTGGCCGAGGCCATCGGCGTCAGCAGGGCGACCGCCCGCCGCTATCTGGAGCACCTGGTCGAGCGAGGGCAGGTCGAGGCCCGGCTGAGGTACGGGCCGACGGGCCGCCCGCAGCACCGGTACTGGGTGCGGTGAAGCCGGTCCGGGCGCTGCTCGCCGTACTCGCCTGCCTGGCACTGGCGGCCTGCGGCTCCTCCGGGGAGCCCGCGTTCCCCGAGGGCTCCACGATGGCCCGCGTCCAGCGGAGCGGCATGCTCACGGTGGGGATCAAGTTCGACTATCCGCTGTTCGGGTTCAAGGACCCGGACAGCGGGCGGATCACCGGGTTCGACGCGGAGATGGCCAGACTGGTCGCCAAGGACCTGACCGGCAGCGAGCGCAATGTCCGGTTCGTCGAGACCCTGCCGGTGCAGCGCGAGGACTTCCTGCGGCAGGGGGTGGTGGACATCGTCGTCGCGACGTACTCCATCACGCCGGCCAGGAGCCGGATCGTCGGCTTCACCGACCCCTATTACTACGCCGGGCAGGACGTGCTGGTCAGGGCTGGGGACAAGCGCATCGACGGCGTGGCGGACCTCGACGGCCGGACGGTGTGCACGACCACCGGCTCCACCTCCCTGGACCGGCTGCGCGAACGTGTGCCCGGCGCCCGGCTGGTGATCGTCGACAACTCCAGCGAATGCGTGCCCGCGCTCACGGCCGGGCGCATCGACGCGATCAGCACCGACGACACGATCCTGCTCGGCCTGGTGAAGCGGCGCCCGGGGGCGCTCCGGCTGGTCGGTAAGCCGTTCGGCCGCGAGCCGTACGGCATGGGCGTCCGCAAGGAGGACGTCGCCTTCCGCGACTACCTCAGCGGGCTGATCGGGCGCTATCTGCGCGACGGGCAGTGGGATCGGGCGTTCCGGGACACCATCGGCCTGTCCGGCGCGACCGCCACACAGGCCAAGCCGCCGGTCGATCGCTAACCGGCCCGTCGATCACTGAGCAGAACGCGCACAACCCTCTGTGTGACATATGCCGCTCCTACCGTTGCGCCAACGCGGACGGAAGGAGCGTTACCCGTGTCCGAGCAGGGGCTGGTCGTCCTCGACCAAGTCAACAAACGCTTTGGCGATCATCACGTACTCAGGGACGTCGATCTGAGCGTACGGCGGGGCGAGGTCGTGGTGATCATCGGCCCGTCGGGCGCCGGCAAGTCCACCCTGTGCCGCGCGATCAACCGGCTGGAGACCATCGACTCCGGCACCATCATGATCGACGGCACCCCGTTGCCTGAAGAGGGGCGGCAACTGGCCAGGCTGCGGGCCGAGGTCGGCATGGTGTTCCAGTCGTTCAACCTGTTCGCGCACAAGACGGTTCTGGAGAACGTCGTGCTCGGGCAGGTCCACGTGCTGAAGAAGAGCAGGGCGGACGCCGAGAAGAAGGCGTACGAGCTGCTGGAGCGCGTCGGCATCGGCGGCCAGGCGGCCAAGTTCCCCGCGCAGCTTTCCGGTGGCCAGCAGCAACGCGTCGCGATCGCCCGCGCGCTGGCCATGGAGCCGAAGGTGCTCCTGTTCGACGAGCCGACCTCGGCCCTCGACCCGGAGATGGTCAACGAGGTGCTGGAGGTGATGACGGCGCTGGCCCGCGAGGGCATGACCATGGTCGTCGTCACCCATGAGATGGGCTTCGCCCGCCGGGCCGCGGACCGCGTGGTGTTCATGGCCGACGGCGAGATCGTCGAGCAGAACGCCCCCGACGACTTCTTCGGCACCCCGCGCAGTGAGCGCGCCAAGTCGTTCCTCGCCAAGATTCTCACTCACTAAGGACGCGTCATGTTTGGAAGATCCCTTTACGCGGTGTTCGCCGTCGTCGCCCTCACCGCCACCGCCACCGCGTGCGGCGGCGGCCAGGCCAGCTACGACTCGGTCGTGGACAAGGCCAAGAACGACAAGAAGCTGGTCATCGGGGTGAAGGCCGACCAGCCGGGGCTCGGGCTGCGGACGCCGGACGGCAGCTTCACCGGGTTCGACATCGAGATCGCCAAGTACGTGGCCAAGTCGCTGGGCGTCGAGGCCAAGGACATCACGTTCAAGGAGACGGTGTCGGCCAACCGGGAGGCGTTCCTGCAGCAGGGCCAGGTGGACATGGTGGTGGCGACGTACTCCATCAACGACGCGCGCAAGCAGAAGGTCTCCTTCGCCGGGCCGTACTTCGTGGCCGGTCAGGACCTGCTGGTCAGGGCGGACGACGGGACGCTGACCGGGCCCGACGCGCTGAACGGCAAGAAGCTGTGCTCGGTCGCCGGGTCGACGTCGGCGCAGAAGGTCAAGGACAGCTACGCCAAGGAGGTGCAGCTGCAGGAGGAGCGGACCTACTCCGCGTGCGTGGACCGGGTGCTCGGCGGGCAGCTCGACGCGATCACCACGGACAACGTGATCCTCGCCGGGTACGCCGCGCAGCACACCGGCAAGCTCAAGGTGGTCGGCAAGCCGTTCAGCACGGAGAAGTACGGCATCGGGCTCAAGAAGGACGACTCGGCGGGCCGCAAGGCCGTCAATGAGGCGCTGACCAAGATGTTCGCCGACGGTAGCTGGAAGAAGGCGCTGGAGACCAGCTTCGGCGGCGCCGGCTTCACCGTGCCGGAGGCCCCGAAGCTGGAGCAGTACTGATCATGGACGCGCTGCTCCTGGAGTGGGACACCGTCGTCGCGGCCTTCTGGATGACCGTGCGGCTGGCGGCGGTGAGCGCGCTCGGCTCGCTGGTGCTCGGCACGCTGCTGACGGCCATGCGCGTCGCGCCGCTGGCGACCCTGCGCCGTACCGCCACCGTCTACGTGGCCGTGGCCCGCAACACCCCGCTGACGCTGGTGCTGCTGTTCACCGGCCTCGGCGTCGGCGCGAACCTGGGCGTGGAGCTCTCGTCCGACATCGCGACCAACAACTTCTGGCTGGCCTGCATCGGCCTGACCGCCTACACCGCGGCCTTCGTCTGCGAGGCGCTGCGCTCGGGCATCAACACCGTGCCGGTCGGCCAGGCCGAGGCCGCCCGCTCGCTCGGGCTCGGCTTCCTCCAGACGCTGCGGCTGATCACGCTGCCGCAGGCGTTCCGCGCGGTGGTCGCGCCGCTGGGCAGCATCCTGATCGCGCTGACCAAGAACACCACGATCGCGCTCGTGGTGGGCGTGAGCGAGGCGTCGGTGCGGATGCGGGAGATGATCGAGACGTACGGGGATCAGGTGATGCAGATCTTCCTCGGGTTCGCGGCCGGGTTCGTGCTGCTGTGCCTGCCCATGGGCCTGCTGTTCGGCTGGCTGTCGCGGCGGCTGGCGGTGGCCCGGTGAGCTACGCCAACCTCTACGAGACGCCGGGGCCGCGCGGCGAGCGCCGCAACCGGGTGCTGGCCGGGGTCATCGCGCTGGTGCTGCTGGCGCTGGCCTATGTGATCTATGTACGGTTCGACGCCAAGGAGCAGTGGTCGGCCGCCAAGTGGACGCCGTTCCTGCGGCCGGAGGTGTGGACCACCTTCATCCTGCCGGGACTGGCCGGCACGCTGGCCGCGGCGGTGGCGGGCGTCGTGCTGGCGGGCCTGTTCGGGCTCGTCTTCGCGACGGCCCGCCTCTCGGACCACCGGTGGATCCGGTGGCCGGCGGCGGCCGTGGTCGAGTTCTTCCGGGCCGTACCTCTGCTGCTGCTCATCTTCTTCGCCTTCTTCGGCTCCTACGTTCTCATCGGAGTGAACGTCTCGGCCTTCACGGCCGTGGTGTTCGGGCTGACCTTCTACAACGGGTCGGTGATCGCCGAGATCATCCGGGCCGGGGTGCTGAGCCTGCCCCGCGGCCAGGCGGAGGCGGCCCACGCGATCGGGCTGCGCAAGGGGCAGGTCATGCGGCTGGTGCTGCTGCCGCAGGCGTTCCGGGCCATGATGCCGGCGGTCATCAGCCAGTTCGTGGTGCTGCTGAAGGACTCGGCGCTCGGGCTGATCGTGGGGTACGACGAGCTGGTGGACCGGGGGCTGAACGGGATCGCGGCCAACTTCTCGAACATCATCCCGGCGGCCAT
Organism: Nonomuraea sp. NEAU-A123; assembly: GCF_018603905.1. GTDB lineage: Bacteria > Actinomycetota > Actinomycetes > Streptosporangiales > Streptosporangiaceae > Nonomuraea. Next base: position 281,812 of record NZ_JAHFZZ010000006.1, on the reverse strand, counting down.
CCTCATCGCGGCCATCTTCATCGGCATCAACCTGTCGCTGGACCGGCTCGCCCACCGGCTCAGCCGGACCAAGCGGTGACCCGCGAATCCGTCATCTGACCCACACTGCCAGTCAGGCCGCTATACATCCCAAAAAGCGGGGTATAGGGCGCACCAGGCTAAACTCGACAGGCGATAAATTATCCCATCATTCCGACTGGTATAGTCGGTTTTTGTCTTCGAGCCTGACTGGCAGCTCAGACAGAGAGGGATTGATGAGGGGCGGAACAACTCGCCTTGCGGCAACGGGCACGGCGATCGTGCTGGCGCTCGCGGCGTGCGGCGGAGTGGACACGGGCGGCGGCTCGACGGATGCGGCGAAGCAGGAGATCACGGTCACCGCGTTCGCGGGGGCCTGGGGTGAGCTGTTCAAGAAGTCGTTCGTCGAGCCGTTCCAGCGCGACACCGGCGTCAAGGTGAACCTCGTCTACGGCGCGAACGCCGAATGGCTCACCAAGCTGCGCGCGGCCGCTGGCAAGAACCCGCCGTTCGACGTCATCGCCTTCACCCCGGACGCCTCACGCCCGGCCGCCGCCGCGGGCCTGCTCCAGCCGCTCCAGACCGATCGGCTGGCGCACTGGAAGGAACTGGACCCCGTGCTCGCCGAGAAGTCCGCCCACGACGGCAAGCAGTACGGCGTGCCGCTGACCACGGGCTCGACCGGGCTGATGTACCGGACCGACAAGATCAAGAACCCGCCCGCCGACTGGTCGGACATCTTCGACAAGCAGTACTGCGGCCATGTCGCGCTGCCGCCCCTGACCTACAACCCGGGCCTGGAGTTCTTCTCCGCCCTGGTCACCTCCCAGGGCGGCAAGCTGTCCGACCCGGCCGCGGTGGACAAGGCGTTCGACCAGCTCGCGAAGCTGAAGGGCTGCGTGTCGTCGTTCCCGGCCAACGCCGGCAACGCGGCCACGGTCATGGAGAACGGCGACGCCTGGATCATGCCCTTCTGGGACGGCCGCGCCTTCGCCATGGCCCAGGCCGGCTCCCCGATCGGCTTCGCCTATCCCAAGTCCGGGCCGGTGGGCGCGCTGACCTCGTACTTCGTCGCCGCCGGCACGACGAAGAGCGAGCTGGCCACCAAGTTCCTCGACTACCTGACAGCGGCGCCCAACCAGAAGCCGTTCGCCGAGGGCACCTGGTACGCCGCCGGGAACGACACGATCACCTACAGCAAGGAGTTCGACCAGCGCGTGCAGCACGGACCAGAGGTCTTCCGCAAGTTCACCTGGGTGGACTACGCGGTGGCCACTCCCAAGCTGAACGAATGGCAGCAGCGGTGGAACCAGATCTTCGGATGATCGAACTGCCCGAGGAAGGCGCCGGACACGTCGAGATCGAGGGGCTGGTCGCCGGGTACGAGGGCGCGCGCGTGCTCGATCTGGAAGGGCTGTCGATCCGCAAGGGCGAGTTCCTGTCGATACTCGGGCCCAGCGGCTGCGGCAAGACGACCCTGCTCAACTGCGTCGCCGGTTTCGTGCAGCCGACGGCCGGGCGGATCGTGATCGACGGCACCGATGTGACGGACCGCCCGCCGTACCGGCGTGGGCTCGGCATGGTCTTCCAGAACTACGCGCTGTTCCCGCACATGACCGTCGCCGGCAACGTGGCCTACGGGCTGCGGATCCGGCGGCTGGGCCGGGCCGAGCGGGATGAGCGGGTCCGCGAGGCCCTGCGCCTGGTCGGCCTGGAGGGGTACGCGGACCGCCGCCCCCGGCAGCTGTCCGGCGGGCAGCAGCAGCGGGTGGCCCTCGCCCGCGCCCTCGCCATCCGGCCCGCCGTGCTGCTCCTCGACGAGCCGCTCTCCAACCTCGACGCCAAGCTGCGCGGGGAGATGCGGGTGGAACTGCGGGCCATCCAGCGGCGCATCGGCACCACGATGGTCTTCGTCACCCATGACCAGGAGGAGGCGCTGGCCCTCTCCGACCGGGTCGCCGTCATGAACGGCGGCCGGATCGAGCAGCTCGGCACCCCCGACGAGGTCTACCGGCGGCCGGCGACCCGGTTCGTCGCGCAGTTCATCGGTGCGGCCAACGTCCTGGAGGGCACGGTGGCCGACGGCCGGCTCGACGCGGACGGGATCCTGTTCGACCCGGGCCCGCTGCCGCTCCGGCCGGGCGACCGGGCGGTGGTCGCGATCCGTCCGGAGCGCATCCGGCTGAGCACGCATGACCAGGGCACGGACGGCCAGGGTGTCGCCGGGACCGTCGGCTATCGCGCCTTCGCGGGCGACGCCTGGCACGTGGAGGTGCGGCTGGCGAACGGGCGCACCCTGACCGTGCAGGTCGCCGACACGGGCGCGAACTCCGCCGACCCCCCGGGCGCCGGCTCGGCCGTCGTCGCCCACTGGGACCCGGCCGATGTGATCGTCCTGGACACGGGAGCGGGCGGAGACACGGGAGCGGGCGGATGACCCCCACCAGACGGTGGGCCGGCCTGGCGTACGTGGCTCCGCTGGTCGTCTTCCTGGCGGCGCTGTTCCTGGTGCCACTCGTGGAGCTGTTCAGGCTCAGCTTCAGCCCGGTCGACACGTACAACGCGGCGCTGCCCGGATTCACCCTGAACCAGTACAAGCGGGTGTTCACCGAGCCGTACTTCTACGGCTCGCTGCTGGAGACCCTGGCCACCGCGCTCCTGGTGGCCACGCTGTGCGTCGTGCTCGCGTACCCGGCCGCCTACGTCCTGGCCCGGCGCAGTGCCGGGGCGATGCGCACCCTGCTGTTCGTCATCGTGATCTCGCCGCTGCTGACCAGTGTGGTGGTACGCACCTACGGATGGGTGGTGCTGCTGTCCGGCAACGGGGTGGTCAACCGGCTGCTCGTCGCCACCGGGCTGCGGGACCAGCCCGCCCGGCTGCTCACCAGCTACCCGTCGGTCGTGATCGCGGTCACGCACGTGCTGCTGCCGTTCGCGATCATCCCGCTCACGACCGCGCTCGGCGGGCTGGACCACAACCTGCACCGGGCCTCCCAGACGCTCGGCGCCGGGCCGGTGCGGACGTTCCTGCGGGTCACGGTGCCGCTCAGCCTGCCCGGCGTGGTCACCGGCGCGCTCATCGTCTTCGCCCTCGCCATGGGGATCTACATCACGCCGCTGCTGGTCGGCGGGGTCACCCAGCCGCTGGCCGGCATCCGCGTCTACGACCAGGTGGAGACCGTGTTCAACTATCCGGTCGCCGCCGCGCTGAGCTTCGCGCTGCTGGCGCTCACGCTGCTGTCCACGACGCTGCTCGCGGGCGCGTTCCGGATCTGGGAACGGCGGCTCCATGGCTGAGCGGCGGCGGAGATTCGGCTACGACCGGGCCGTGGGGCTGCTGGGCGGGGCGTTCGCGACGGCCGTCTTCCTGTTCCTGATCGCGCCGCTGGTGGTGCTGGTCGTGAGCTCGTTCAACCGGGACGCCTCGATGGCCTTCCCGCCGTCCGGGCTGTCACTGCGCTGGTACGCCGAGGTGCTCGGCTCGCCCGATTGGCAGGTGTCGTTCCGGCTGAGCGGCGTGCTGGTGCTCCTGGTCGTGCCGACGACCGTGGTGATCGGCACCCTCGCCGCGTACGGCCTGGCGCAGGGCTCCTTCCCCGGGCGCCGGCTGCTCCAGGGGCTGGCGCTGTCGCCGCTGATGGTCCCCGAGATCATCACCGCGCTCGGGCTGCTCTACTACTTCCACGGCGTCGGCCTGATCAACACCGTCACCGGGCTGTGGCTGGCGCATTCGCTGGTCGCGCTGCCCTTCGTGGTGCGCGCGGTCATGGTGAGCGCGGCGCAGCTCGACCCGGCACTCGAACGGGCCGCGACCAGCCTGGGCGCGGGACGGGTCCGGGTCTTCTTCACCGTGACGCTGCCGCTGCTGCGGCCCGGCATCATCGCGGGCGCGATCCTCGCCGCGGTCACGTCGCTGGGCGAGGTCGCCGTGACGGCCCTGGTGGCCGGCGCGAACACCACGACGGTGCCGCTGCGGATCTTCTCGGCCGTGCAGTACCAGCTCGACCCGTCGATGGCCGCGGTGTCCACGCTCCTCATGGCGGCGAGCGTGGTCGTGATGGTGATCGCCGACAGGTTCGCTCGTATTTCGGAGGCTTTGTGACTACGGCTGTCCCCATGATGGCGCGGATCGGCATCGACGTCGGGGGTACGTTCACCGACCTCGTCGCCGCCGTACCGGAACGCGGCCTGGTGGTGCACCACAAGGAGCCGAGCACGCCCGCCGACCCCTCCAGAGCCGTCGCCGACGGGCTGGCGGCCATCCTCGCCCAGGCTGACCTGCGGCCCGAGGAGATCGGCGGCATCACGCACGGCACCACGATCGGGCTGAACGCCATCATCCAGCGGCGCGGCGCACGGATCGCCCTGGTCGTGACCGAGGGCTACCGGGACATCCTGGAGATCGGCCGCAGCCGCATGCCGTCCTCCTTCGACCTGTACGCGGGCAAGGAGGAGCCGCTCGTCCCCCGTGACCGGATCATCGAGATCTCCGCCCGGCTGAGCCCCGGCGGCGTACCTGTGTCCTCGCCGGACGCTGCGGAACTGGACCGCGTCGCCGCCCGCCTGCGCGCCACCGGCGCCGACGCGGCGGCGGTCCTGGTCCTGCACGGCTACACCGACCCGGCCTTCGAGGAAGACGTCGCGGCCGGCCTGCGGGACCGGCTCCCTGAGCTGCCGCTGATGGCCTCCGCGACCGTCTGGCCCGAGGTCCGCGAGTACGAACGTGCGCTGGTGGCCTGCCTCAACGCCTACATCCAGCCGCTGATGCGCGACTACTTCGGGCGGCTGGAGAGCCGGGTGCGCGCGCTGGGCGTGCCCGCGCCCATCTTCATCAGCGCGTCCAACGGCGGCTCGATGAGCCTGCGCTCCGCCGCGGAACGGCCCATCGAGACGGTGCTGTCCGGACCGGCCGCCGGGGTGGCCGCGGCCGCGCGGCTCGGCATGGGCGCCATCGTCACCTTCGACATGGGCGGCACCAGCAGCGACATCGCGGTGACGGTCAACGGCTCACCCGAACTGGCCACCCACACCACGGTCGGCGGCCTGCCCCTGATCGTGCCGGTCGTCGCGGTGAGCGCGATCGGGGCGGGCGGCGGGTCGGTCGTCTGGGTGGACGGTCAGAGCGTACTGAAGGTCGGACCCGAGAGCGCCGGGGCCGAGCCTGGGCCGGTGGCATATGGCCGAGGCGGGGACCGACCGGCGGTGACCGACTGCTACCTGGTCACCGGCATGATCGACCCGGCGACGTTCCTCGGCGGCCGGATGCGACTCGACGCCGACGCCGCCGCGAAGTCCCTCACCGACATCGCCACCCGCCTGTCCGGGCACGTGGACACCCGTCTGGGCGCGGGGGCGGGGCCAGGTGCGGGGCTTTCTGCGGAGGACGGCGCTGCCGGGGCGGCGCACCGGGCCGCTGCGGGGGCGCTGCGGGTGGCAACGGCGGGTATGGCCACCGAGCTTCAGAAGATCATGGCCCAGCGTGGCCTCGATCCCCGGCGGTTCACCCTCGTGCCGTTCGGCGGCGCGGGTCCGACCCACGCCGCGATGCTCGCCGAAGAGGTCGGCATCACCCACATCGTGGTGCCTCCCACGGCCGCCACCTTCTGCGCCCTGGGCGCGGCAGGCGCAGACCTGCGCCGCGACTTCGCCCGCAGTCTGCGCCGCCGCCTCGACCCGGCGAGCGCCGCCCGCCTGTCTGGCGTACTCGCCGAACTGTCCGACCAGGCCCAAGCCTGGCTCACGGAACAGTCCGCCGCCGGAGCCGGCTTCACCGCCGTCCGTAGCGGGCGTGGCTTTGGAGCGCGGCTGTCCCACTCGGCCGACATGCGCTACGCCGGCCAGGCGTACGAGCTCCGTGTCGCCCTGGACCCGGCCCGGCTCGACGTCGAGGCGATCTCCGAAGCGTTCCACGCCGAACACGAACGCCTGTACGGCTTCCGCGACCAGCACGCCCCCATCGAACTGGGCACCGCCAGGCTAGGCGTAGTCGGCCCGGTGGCCGAACTGCCGTCCGCAACCGTACCCCCGGGCACGGGAACCCCTGCCCCCCACGGCCGCAGACAGGTCCTGCTCGCCGGTGCGTGGCACGCCGCCGACGTCCATCTGCGATCGGCCCTCGGCGTGGGCGACGCGTTCGACGGCCCGGCGATCGTCGAGCAGGACGACACCACCGTGGTCGTGCCGCCCGGCTGGTCCGGGAACGTCGACGGCACCGGGAACCTGCATCTTCGTCGAAGTCGAAAGGGCTGATCGTGCGGCTCGACCCCGTCACATTGGAGATCGTCGGCAACAGGCTGAGCGCCCTGACCGAGGAGATGTGCCTGACGCTGCAGCGTACGAGCCGGTCTCTGTACGTCAAGGAGACCGCCGACTTCTGCTGCGCGTTCGCCGGCCTCGACGGCGGCTTCGTCGCCTACCCGCGCGGCATCGGCGTGTCGGGGTTCGTCGGGCTGAACCTCCTGGAGGCCGTACGGCGCGCCGAGCCCCTGGAGCCCGGCGATGTGATCATCACCAACGACCCGTACCGGTCCGGCGGCCTCGCCACCCACCTCACCGACATCCAGGTCATCGAGCCGTACTTCCACGAGGGCGCGGTGGTCGGCTACGGCTGGGCGTTCATCCACTGCTCGGACATCGGCGGCCGGGTGCCGAGCAGCCTGTCGCCGATCAACGACGAGATCTACCAGGAGGGCCTGCAGATCCCGCCGGTCAAGCTGGTACGGGCGGGCGAGCCCAGTCGTGACGTGGAGGCGCTGATCGCGGCCAACAGCCGTACGCCGGAGGCCAACCTGGGCGACTTCCGGGCCATGCTCGCCGCCCTGCGCACCGGCCGCGAACGGCTCGCGGGCGTCATCGCCCAGCACGGCGTGGACACGGTGCTCGCGGCCCAGGACGACCTGGTCGCCTACACCGCGGGCAAGGCCAGGGCCGCCCTGTCCCGGCTCGACGACGGTACCTACCGGTTCGTCGACTACCTCGACGACGACGCGGTCTCCAGCATCCCGGTACGCCTGTCGGTCACCGCGACCCTCGACGCGGGCAATCTGCACCTCGACTTCACCGGTACGGATCCGCAGGTCGCCGCGGCCTTCAACATCGCGACCCTGGGCAAACCGCACGCCTGGATCACCACCCGGGTGCTCGCGCTCATCTGCACCCTCGACCCGGGTATCGCGCTCAACTCCGGCCTCATCCAGCCGATCAGCGTCACCACGCCGGAGGGTTCGCTGGTCAACCCGGTGCGCCCGGCCGCCGTGGGCGTACGCCACGCCTCCGCGTCCCGCGTCAACGACGCCGTCGGCGGCGCGCTCGGACTCGCCGCCCCGGAGATCCTCCCGGCGGCCTCCAGCGGCCTGGTGGTCCCCGTCGTGGTCGCCGAGCTGCAGAACGTCCAGGTACTGGAGCCGATGGTCGGCGGAACCGGCGCCCGCGACGGCGCCGACGGCGTGGACGGCCGTGACAGCGGCATCTCCAACCTGTCCAACAACCCGGTGGAGACGGTCGAGACGGAGATCGGCGTCGAGATCCTCCGCTACGGCCTGCGGACGGACTCCGGCGGTGCCGGTCGCTGGCGCGGCGGCTGCGGTCTCGAACTGACCTTCCGCGTACTGGAGGACGGCTCGAAACTGCTGGCCCGGGGGCTGGAACGGCTGTGCTTCCGCCCGTGGGGGGTACGCGGTGGCGGCCCCGGCGAGCCCACCGAGCTGATCGTCAATCCGGGCACGCCCCGCGAACGCCGGCATCTCAAGATCGATGTGCTGCCGCTGGAACGTGGCGACGTCGTCACCCTCCTGACCTCGGGCGCGGGCGGCTACGGCGACCCGTACACCAGGGACCCCGCCGCCGTCCTGCGCGACGTGGAACGCGGCGTGGTCTCGCGCGAGGCCGCGGCCCGCGAGTACGGCGTGTGGCTGAACGACCTCGCCAACGACCTCGCTGACGGACTCGCCGTCGACGAGGCCGCCACGGCCGCGGCCCGCCTGATCGACCGCCGCGAGGGCTTCGGATTCGGGCCGGAACGGCAGGCGTGGGAGTCCGTCTTCGACATCGGCACCGTCGACCGCCTGGTGGCCGGCCTGTTCCGCCTCCCGCCGCCGGCCCGCGGGCCGCGCCGTACCGCCCTGTACAACGCCGTACTCCGCGAACTGCCCGGCGATTTCCCCCGCACGGCCCCCACCCCGGACCAGCTCGACACCGCCCGGCGTACGCTCACCAAGGAGATCGTCGCGCTGGAAGGGGCGGTATGAGTGGAATCGACGCGGTGCTGACCCGGCTCGACGACACGGCACAAGCCGAGCTCGCCGCCCTCTACCGGGACCTGCACCAGCACCCCGAGCCCGCCTTCGAGGAGAAGCGCACCGCGCGCATCGCGGCCGATCGCCTCCGCGAGTCCGGATTCGAGGTACGTACCGGCGTCGGCGGCACCGGAGTGGTGGGCGTGCTCCGCAACGGCGAGGGCCCGACCGTCGCGCTGCGGGCCGACATGGACGCCCTGCCGGTCCTGGAACGGACCGGCCTCCCGTACGCGAGCGTCGAGAACGGCCTCATGCACGCCTGCGGCCACGACATGCACGTGACCTGCCTGTCCGGCGCCGCGCAACTCCTGTCGGCGGCCCGCGACCAGTGGCAGGGCACGCTGGTGGCGCTGTTCCAGCCGGCGGAGGAGATCGCGGCCGGGGCGAAGGCCATGGTGGACGACGGGCTGTTCGACCTGACCGGCCCGCCGTCCGTCGTGCTCGGCCAGCATGTCTTCCCCCGCCCCGCGGGCACGGTGTTCATCCGGCCGGGAGAGATCCTGGGCGCCGCCGACAGCATCGAGATCCGCCTGTACGGCAGAGGCGGGCACAGCTCCCAGCCGGAACGTACCGTCGACCCCGTGGTCCTGGCCGCCGCCATCGTGATGCGCCTGCAGACCGTCGTCTCGCGTGAGGTGTCCCCCTTCGAGCGCGCGGTGCTGACGGTGGCCCAGATCCACGCGGGTCACAAGGAGAACGTCATCGCGGATGAGGCGTCCATCACCCTCAACATCCGGACATTCTCCCCCGAGGTCCGCCGCAGGCTCCTCGCCGCGATCGAACGTGTCGTGAACGCCGAGGCCACGGCGTCCGGCGCGCCCCGCCCACCCGCGTTCCACACCCTCAACGCCTTCCCCCTGACCGCCAACGACCCCACCGCCACCGTCCGCCTGACCGAAGCCTTCACCACCCGCTTCGGCCCTGCCGGGGTGGCCGACATGGCGCCGATGATGGGCAGCGAGGACTTCGGCGTCTTCGGCACCGCCGCCGGCGCCCCCTCCGTCTTCTGGGGCCTCGGCAGCGCCGACCCATCCCGGTACGCCCGCGCCGAGCAGGCGGGCCGCCTGGGCGAGGACGTCCCCGGCAACCACTCCCCCTTCTTCGCCCCCTTGATCTTCCCCACCTTGCCGATGGGCGTCGAAGCCCTGGTCACCGCCGCCCTCACCTGGCTGCACTCTTAACGCGCGCTGTCACTCTCGCCCCAGACTTCGCAGGTAGTCCGCCACGCGCTGCTTGCCGCCGTGCTCGGCCCAGCCGAGCGGGGTCGAGTCGTAGGCAGGGTCCTTGATCGTGGGGTCGGCGCCGAGCTCGATCAGTGTCCTGGCCGTCTCAATGTCGTCGTTCCAGGCCGCCGCGTGCAGCGGGGTGGATCGATGGAGGTGGTTCACGTCGAAGCCGAGACCGGCGAGCAGCCGCACCGCTGCGGGCTTGCGCTGCTCGGCCGCGCTGCTGATCAGCTCGGGGGATCGGGCGAGCGCTCGCGCCAGCGGTTCCGGGCCGAATCCGGCCACCGCGTCGGGGTCGGCGCGCATGCAGGCGGCGGTGAACGCCTCCATCTCGTCCAGTACCGCCGAGGCGCCGGCCGCGGCGAGCGTCTCCGCGACCTCAGTGTGTCCGTTCAGCAGGGCAAGCTCGTAGGGTGTGCGTCCGCCGTACGCCGGATGCCCGCCCAGGCCGTTCACCTCGGCGCCGTGTGCCAGGAGCAGCCGGGCCCGCCGCGGGCAGCCCCGCAGCGCGGCGGTGGCCAGTTCGTCGCGCAGGAGCTGCCGGGGGGACTGCAGCGTCGGTCCCAGCCGGGCATGCCACGGCCCGCCGTCACCGAGGCCCAGCCCGAACTCCATGAGCAGCTGAAGGTGAGCGGTGTCGTCGGAGCAGGAGCCGCCGAGCCCGAGGTTGTACAGGGTCTGGCTGTCGTTGGGGTCCGCTCCGGCCTCCAGCAGCAGCCTGGCCAGCGCCGGGCCCTGCGGATGCGGCGGCTGGTGGCCCTCTCCTCCGCCGAATGCGCCGGTGAGCACGGTGAACGGCGAGGTCAGCCCGTCCCACAGGAATCCGGCGTTCGGATCGGCGCCGTGCTTGAGGAGGAGCCGAGCCGCTGGCAGATAGCTGCCGGGAGTATCAAGCCGCGCGTAGGCCAGGTACAGCAGCGGCTCCCACTCGAAGGGGCCGCCCTGTGCCCGGGCCAGCCCCGGATTCTCGACCAGGGCGTCGGCCAGCGCATCGGCCGCGCCGGTGGCCGCCATCGTGAAGACGTTCGCGGTGGGCAACCACGGATGCCGGGCCAGCAGCAGGTCGGCCTCCCCGGTCCGGCCCGGGTAGTCCGTGCCATAGGTGAGGCAGGCAAGCCGCAGGAACTCCTCCGGCAGCTCTTCCCTCGGCGCGACCCGGTGCGGCGACCGGGAGTAGCGCTCGACGGTGGCGATGTGCTCTTTCAGCCTGGGCCAGCTCGCGAAGCCGTACATGCGGGCGGTGACGAGTTGCGCGTCGGACAGCTTGAGCGTCTCCGGCGCACGGGGATGGAACTCGGTGACGAGCCCGAGCGCCTCAGGAACTCCCGCCCTCACATACCGCAGGAGTGTCTTGGCCTGCTTGCGGAGCCGTTCGATGCTGGGGTTGTCGGGCAGGCGGTGGATAGGCATAAAAGCCTCCTTTCCATCTGGCCTGGGTCCGCATGATCAGGCTGGAAAAGAGGTAGGGCCGGTCGTTCGATGAGCATCAGGTGGGCTTAGCCCTTCCCGCGGACCGGTGGCGCCCTGAGCGCGCCACCCAGCCTACTGCTCATTGCGTCCTCGGAGCCGGGCGCCTTCGGCTGACCCGATGAGTCACCGCGCCAGCCGTCCCAACAGGCCGGAGGCCGCCGTGATGCCGATCGCCGCGGCCGCGAACAGCACCACGAAGTCCAGCGGCAGGTCGGAGGGGATGCCGAGCAGCAGCCCGCGCAGCGCGTCGACCTCGTAGCTGAGAGGGTTGATCACGCTGATGTACCGCAGCCAGTCAGGCATGGCCGTGGTCGGGTAGAGCGCGTTGGACGCGAAGAACAGCGGCATCGTGATGGCCTGCCCGATCCCCATCAGCCGGTCGCGGGTCAGCACGATCCCGGCGATCGTCACCGACAGGCAGGAGAAGAACGCCGAGCCGAGCAGTACGACCACGATCACGCCGGCCAGGCGCAGTGGGTTCCAGGTCATGCTCACGCCCAGCAGCGCGGCGATGAGCACCACGACCACCGCCTGGATCATCGCTTTCACCCCGGCGGCGAACGCCTTGCCGGTGACCAGCGCGACCCGCGGGGTCGGCGTGACCAGGAGCTTGGTCAGGACGCCCGAGTCGCGTTCCCAGATGATCTGGATGCCGTAGAAGATGGCGATGAACATGGTGGACTGGGCGATGATCCCGGGGGCCAGATAGTCCAGGTAGGGGATGCCGCCGGTCGGGATCACCTTGATGCGGGTGAAGGTCTCGCCGAAGATCAGCAGCCACAGGGCGGGCTGCACCGCGCGGGTGTACAACTCGGTGCGATCGTGGCGCAGCTTCTGCAGCTCCACCACGCACATCGCGGTGACCCTGGCGGGCAGCACCCGCCACCCCGTGCGGGGGCGCGGCGGAACGAGCAGCAGGTCGAAGTCGCCGGCGCCGGTCATGTCAGCCGACGCGGGAGGCGGTGTTGCGGGTACGGCGGACATCGCGAAACTCCCCTCCTCCTTCGTTGAGACCACTGCCGGCGACGTCACGGAAGACGTCCTCCAGCGTCGGCGACGAGCCGTCGCCGAGGCGGGCGCGCAGGTCGTCGGTGAGCTGCTCCGGCGTACCGAGCGCCCGTACGCGTCCGTGGTGCATGAGCGCGATCCGGTCGCAGTACTGGTCGGCCTCGTCCATGTAGTGCGTGGTGACCAGGACGGTCATCCCCGTAGCGGCGCGCACCGCCAGGATGTGCTCCCACACGCTGGTGCGGGCGATGGGGTCGAGCCCGATCGTCGGCTCGTCGAGCATGAGCAGGCGAGGGGAGCTGACCAGGGCCTGGGCGAGTTCGAGGCGGCGCACCATGCCGCCGGAGTAGGTGGCGGCCAGCCGGTCGGCGGCGTCGGCGAGCCCGACCACCTCCAGCGCCTGGCCGACCCGGGCCGCCCGCTCACGCCGGGAGACGTCGAAGACGCGGGCGAACAGGGAGACGTTCTCGCGCCCTGTCAGGCCCCCGTCCGCCGACAGTTGCTGGGGCACGTAACCGAGCAGGCGGCGCACCGCCATCTGTTCGGTGGCCGCGTCGTACCCGAAAACCTTCACCATCCCGGACGGAACGGGCAGCAGTGTGGTCACGCAACGGATGGCGGTGGTCTTGCCCGCGCCGTTGGGACCGAGCAGGCCGAACACCTCGCCGGAGACCACCGTCAGATCGAGGCCGTCCACGGCCTTGGTCTGACCGAAGGAGTAGCTCAGGCCGGTGCAACTGACCGCCGGCGTGTCGTCTCTCATGCCATCTCCATCTCCTTGTGCAGTCCCTCGGCCAGCCTGCGCAGCGCCGGAAGCGCGACGGTCAGCGCGGCCCGGTCCTCCTCACTGAGCAGTTCGACCTGCTCGCGGAGGAGCGCGGCGCGCCGCTCCTCCCAGTCCCGCAGCCGCGCCTCGGCCTCGGGGGTGGGCAGCAGCCGGGCGGAGCGGCGGTCGTCATGGCCGGTCTCGCGGCGCAGCATCCCGGCGGCCGTGAGCTGGTTGACCAGCGTGGACACCGAGTTCCCGGCCAGATAGAGCTCCTTGGCCGCCGCCGAGACGCCGATGCCGGGGTTGGCGGCGACCAGCCGCAGCAGCTCGACCTGGGCGCCGCGCAGCCGTGGCCCGGCCATCCCCTGGCGCAGCCTGCGCCGGACGAGCCGCTGGATACTCGTCAGGACGCCGACGAGGGCGCCAGGAAGGTCCGTTGCATCCATACCAAAAATATTAGCTCTGCTTACGACCTAATGGGAAGCCCCCAGCTCAGCACGTACGGCGTGCCTGTCGTAGTAGGAGTTGACCGCGGGCTGGCCGGTGTAGTTGGGGCCGGCCTGATCGTCAGAACCCTGGTAGCGGTACGGCAAGTCGATGAGGCGCCGGCCCGTCCAGCTGATCCGCCGGGTGCGGCCGTCGTACCTCACACCCTGCGAACGCAGGGACGTGGTGAGGTGGCGGCCCGCGGGTGTGCCGTCCCCGAGACGGATGGAGCGAACGTCGAAGTTCGCGACGAACAGGCCGTCATCGGCGAGCCACGTGCCGATCCTGGCCAGCACCCCGAGCTTGTCGCCGATGTAGTGCAGCCCATGAACGCAGGTGATCAGGTCGAAGAGGTGCTCGGGCTCCCACGTGACGACGGAGGCGGTGATCAGCCGCAGGCGCGGCGGGCGCGATGCGCAATCGAAGAAGTCGACCAGGTCGACGCCGACGATCTCGGCCTCGTCGCCGAGCAGCTCGGCGGCCTGGCCGAGGGCGTTCCCCGTCCCGCAGCACAGATCGAGCCAACGCACCGGCTGCCGCCTGGAACGCAGCGTCTCGACGACATTGATGCCCAGCTCTCGGTCGTAGCCGGGCAGGCGTCGTTCGCGATTCATCCGGCAGTTGGCCACGACCGAGGAGCGTTCGAGCGCGTCGTCGTCGAGCAGATTCATGACCATCATGATGACCCTTGACAGCCAGCTTTACAGGAAAGAAACTTAACCAAATGCATCGAGAGAGCGCTCTCTCACCCCGAAAAGCGAGGGCGCTCCGGCTGCCGGCACCACGGTGAGGAGCCCGACACTCATGATCACAAGACGAACCCTGCTCGCCGGCGCAGCGGTAGCCGCCGCCACCCCGGTGCTGGCACTCGCCCCCCGAGCCGAGGCCGCCACGGTGCTGCCCCTGACCGTCGTCAACCACACCTACCGCTACGCCAACAACGCGATCTTCCTCTACGTCGTCGGCACCGATCTGGCCACCGGCCAGCAGGTCTACGTCCGCGCAGACGGCACGAGGGTGCCGGTATCGGCCTCCCTCAACGGGCCGGACGGCTTCGCCGACCTGTCCATCCCGCTCGCGGCCAACGGCGACACCCACCTCAACCTGCCGTGGATGTCCGGCCGCATTTACGTCTCCATCGGCCAGAAGGTGAAGTTCAGGGTGGTCACGGACGGCAACGGCCGACCGGCGTTACAGCACCCGGCCGGCTGGGTGAGCTCGGACCCCAGCTACGGCGTGCTGCACGACTTCATGGAGTTCACGTTCAAGAGCGACGGGATGTTCTGCAACACCACCATGGTCGACATGTTCAGCATCCCGATGGAACTCCGGCTCGACGGGCAGTCCAGCCAGACCGTCGGCACCCTCGTCCCGAACGGCCGCGACACCATCTTCGCCGGCATCGCGGCCAACCCCGCCTTCCGGCCCCTCATCATCGGCGACAACCTCCGGGTGATCGCCCCGGGGCATGGCATCGACTCGGGCATCTTCGCTTCCGGGTACTTCGATCCGTACATCACCCAGGTGTGGAACACGTACGCGTCGACCAACCTGCGGGTCGTGGTCGGCGGGACCACCTACACCGGGCGCGTGTCCGGCGGCCAACTCGTCTTCAACAACGGCATCCGGACGTTCGCGCGGCCGAGCACCCGCGACATCTTCTACTGCAACGGCGCCCTGGACGCCGGCGGCACCTCCGGCCCGGTCGCGGCGATCCTCGGCGCCGCGTTCAACCGCTCGACACTGCACAACCACGCCGACCAGCCGACGACCGACCGGAGCACGTTCTATCTCACGTCGGTCAGCAACCACTACGCGCGGGTCCTGCACGAGAACACCCGGGACCACAAGGCGTACGGCTTCCCCTTCGACGACGTCGCGAACTTCGCGTCCTATGTACAGGATTCGGCCCCGACGTCGCTGCGACTGCGGCTCACCCCGTTCAACGCGACGAGCGCCTGAAGTAACAGCTCACCGAACCGGCCACGCGACCTGATCAAGCTCTCCGGACATCAAGCGGGATTGATTGTTCGGGGATATCTTCGTGGAAGCAGCCGGCGACGTAGCCCGCTATCGCATGGCCGCCGATGCCGCTCGCCGGACGGCTTTGGCACCCCATGAGTCCGTGACCCTGATCAAGGGCGCAAGGAAGGCGATGCGATGACTGACGAGCAGGGCTGGGTCTCCAGCAGTCGCAGCGGTAGTGGCCAGCAGTGCATCCAAATGAAGCAAAACGGCGCAGGGGTCACCTTACGTGGTTCGAAAAACCCCTCCGGTCCCCAACTGTGGGCAAGTGCGGATGCCTGGCAGTCCTTCCTCGCCGGAGCCAAGAACGGCTACTTCGAGTTGCCTACTCCCCCACCCGCAGTTACGGACCGTACGACGAAGCCGACACCCGAGGACCTCAATCTGATCAGCACCGAATGGCTGCACACCCCTGATCAGTCGGACGCCCTTCTGTTGGTCGCATTCGCCGGCGACCACGTTGTGATGCGTCTCTCCCCCACTGTTGAGACGCTCGTCTTCACGCTCGGGGAGTGGCAGGCATGGTTGGCCGGCGCCAAGGACGGCGAATTCGACCATCTTGCATAAGCCGTACGGCGCTCGCCGAGAAGGGCCCCGCTCGGCCAACTCCTTGCCGGTCGAGAGGTACGGGCCGACCACGATCTCGACGTGTCACTCTGCACACGAACGGGGGACGGCGCCTTCGGCTGTTGTCGGCTGAAACAGCCACCGTCTACAAGTCGGCGAGGCGGAGCGATCCCATTCGAAACCGTTGGCCTTGGCTATGTCCGCTATACGGTCAATGCTCTGGTAGAAGACGAACTCAAGCGAATAACTGGAAATATCGCCGTCAGAGCTGCTTCCTGGTCCAGCCAGGCTGTCCGGAAGCGGCCAAGCAGCTCGGTCATAGCTGAGGCAAGCACTCACCGCTGAGCCGCCAGGGCCAGGTCACCGGTTTTCAGTGGCTGTGTGTTCCGACCGGTGCAGGCCCATCGCCGCCCGCACGGCGACGGCGAAATACAGGGCGTCATGCCGACCATAAATCCCCGGCATATTGCAGCTTGTTTTCGCATCCGTCATTGTTGCAGGTGATGTCTGTATTCCAGGCTGCGCAGTCTGCATGAGCGGACGCCAGGCCGAGGCGTGGATTGGTGTCGAAACGGCGTGGTAGCCAGGAGAAAGCTGTCGGAAATTGTGTATAACGAGGCGGGTGGGATAGTTTATGGTTCGCTTGTCCAAGCCCGCAACATATTCGGCGGGGTCCATTTCCACGAAGCGGCCTCCCTGCCCGCGCCGAGCCAGCTTCCGCCGCGCCCGCGCCTGATCGACCGCGAAGCCGCCATCGCCGAACTGGATGCCCTGCGGGAGGACGCGACGGATGTGCCGGTCACCGCGCTGATAACGGGTTCGGTGGGCGTGGGCAAGACCGTGCTGTCCCTGAGCTGGGCGCACATGATCCGCTCGCACTATCCGGACGGGCAGTTGTACGCCGAACTGCGCGGACATTCCGACGGCGACCCGGCCTCCCCTCAGGAGGTGCTGGGCGACTTTCTGCACGCTCTCGGCATCCCGGCAGAGCTCATACCGGGCGAACCGGCCCAGCGTGCGGCGCTGTATCGCACGGTGACCCAGGACCAGCGGCTTCTCGTCGTGCTCGACGACGCGTTCACGGCCGCTCAGGTACGACCGCTGCTACCGGCATCACCGGGGAGCATCACCGTGGTGACCAGCAGGTACCGGCTGGCCAGCCTGGTGGCCCAGGGAGCGCGTGGGGTGTACGTCGACCGCTTCGACGCCGCGGCGAGCCTCGCACTTCTCCGCGACGCGCTGGGGAGCGACCGGCTGGACCGGCAACTTGAAGCAGCGGCCGAGCTGGTCGAACTGTGCATGCGGCTGCCGCTGGCCCTGAGCGTGGCGGCGGCCCGCCTGGCCGGGCGGCCGAGCTGGCCGCTCCGCGCCATGGTCACCGCGCTGGCCGAGGAGCAGCAGACGTTGACGATCGGAGACGATGTGGCGCTCCGTTCCGCGCTCGACCTCTCCTATCGAGCGCTCCATCCCGACGCCGCCCGGCTGTACCGGCTTCTGGGCCTCGTACCGGGGAACACGTTCGGCGGCGACGCGACGGCCGCGCTCGCCGACATCTCTCGGATGGAGGCCAGGCGGCTGCTCGGCGAGCTGACCGACGCGAACCTGCTGACCGACATCTCCGACGGCCGTTACCGCTTCCATCACGCACTGGTCCGCTTGCACGCCGCCCAGTTGGTCACGGCCGAAGACCAGCGAGAGGCCCGTGAGGGCGCCGAGGGCCGGTTGCTCGCTTGGTACCTCGCCACGGCCGCACGCGCGGAACGTCAGCTCCGGCCGTACCGTACCGGGCTGCCCCGCGATGCCGAGCCGCCGCCCGCCGAGCCGACGGACTTCGGCGGCCCGCAGGACGCGCTCGGCTGGCTGGCGTCCGAGCGCGCGAACCTGAGCGCCGCCGTCACTCTGGCGCACGCACGGGGGCGCGAGGTGACGTCATGGCAGCTCGCCGATGCCATGTGGGCGCTGTTCCTGTACATGGGCCATCACGTGGAGCGCGTCGGGGTGGAGGAGACGGGGTTGGCGGCGGCGCGCGCGGCCGGGGACGCCTATGCCGAGGCGAAGATGCTGAACCGGCTGGGGCTGAGCCTGAACGACCTGGGGCGGTATGACGACGCCGTCGCGCGGTTCGACGAGGCGCTGGAGATCTGGCGTCGGCTTGGCGAACGGGGCAGGGAGGCGGGGTCGTTGCGGCGGCTCGGGCTGGTCGCGGCGGGGCGGGGGGACCACGATGCGGCCATTGCCAGGTTCACGGCCTCGATCGCCATGTATCGGGAATTGGGTGCCGATCGGAAGGCCGCGCTGGGACTCACGGATCTCGCCGGTGTCCTCGTGGCCCAGGGCCGGGGGCCTGATGCGGTGATTCACCTGGAGCAGGCGCGGGGGCTGCTGCGCGGGGTGGATGACCCCTACAACCGGGCTCGCGTGGGGATCCTTCTCGGGTACGCCCAAATCGATCACGAGCAGGCGGATCGCGAGCTACGCTCCGCGCTGGAGATCATGAGTCAATTGGGATCTTCGGTCGGCCGGGCCGCGGCCCTGGAAGGCCTGGGCGAGCTGGCCGAACGTACCGGCCGACCGGAAGAGGCGTACCACTGCTATGAAATGGCGCTGGAAGTGCTTGGCGAAGCCGAATCTGCGACGTATCTCCGGCTCAGGGGCCGCCTGGACCACCTCACTTGAGTGGGTCGTCAGCTGTTACCAGCCAACAACCCACATCATCATCTCGGCGTGCATTCTTCTTACCTTTCGGTAACTTAGGCGTTTACCGCAGTAAGTACACCATAGCCGATTGGCAAAAACAAGAAAGGGTCCCTACCAGATTTCAACCTGCCACATCGTGATCATTCAGGCGATTCTGCAGAATACCCGCCTCCGGCGCACCCAACCGCTCAAATATCCCCAAAGCCTCCCTCCACACCCCTTCCGCCGCACTCCTCCCATGAATATGCAAAAGACTCTCACCGAGGCGCTGAAGGGAACCCGCCACCAGGGAGGGATCCGCCACATCCCTAGCCAAAGAGAGCGCCCGCTCATAAGTCTCCCGAGCAAGGACAAACTGCCCACCAGCCTGCTGGGTGTCACCAATCCTCTGGAGCGCACGCGCAGTTTCGTACGCATCTCCTATATCACCCGAGATGGCAAGCGCTTTCTGGAAATGGATCAGCGCTTCAGCGGTCAGCCCCGTGTCCAGGTACATCGACCCGATATTGCTCAATGCGTCGGCCTCGTTCCGGCGGTCACCGGTCTCGCGATAAATTGACAAGGCCTCACGATAGAAGTGCAAGGCCTCGTCGCGGCGCCCCTCATGGACCATGACGCCGGCCACGTTGTTCAACGCCACAGCCTCGTTCTGCCGCCATCCCTCCTCCCGCATCATGGCGAGCGCGTCCCGGAACAGCCTGAGCGCCTCTCGATGATCACCACGGTTGAGGTGCAGTTCTCCGAAATTGTTTAACAACATCGCTTTGGTGGCGACATCCCCGATCTCCTCCACGATCTCCAGCGAACTCTCGAAGAAGGCCACCGCCTCCTCTGTACGCCGCAGGGACGAAAGCGCGATCCCCGCATGCAGCAGCGCGTTCCCTTCTCCATGCCGGTCCCCCACGGCACGGAACAGCGCGAGCGCCTCCTCCGCGTACGCCAGTGCCTCGCGGTTGCGCCCGGACAGCCAGTGCACGAGGGCGAGGTGGTCCAGGGCGTCGGCCTCGCCGCGCCGGTCATCGAGGGCTCGGAAGGCGCCGAGGCCGTTGACGGCGTGCTCGAAGGCCTCGGCGTAGTGGCCTGTGCGGCTGCGTACCAAGCTCAGTTCGAGCTCCACGCGGGCCTCCCCCTCGCGGTCGCCCACCTCCTGACAGGCCCGGCGAGCGAGCTCGTGAACGCGGGCGGCGTCCTCCCAGTGCGCCGAGCGTTCGAGGTACGTCGCGACGGCCTGCGAGAGACGGACCGCATGCTCCGGAAAGCCCCGCTCGGCGGAGTGGCGTACGCACATGACCAGATTGATCCGCTCGGCGCGCAGCCACTCGGCGGCGGAACGCGGATCGCTCACAGACGATAGATCGGAGGGCGGATGGGCCACGTCCACGGCGGCCCTGCGCCTGTGCGGGTAGAGGGCGCGATCAGCCTGGTCGGCGGTGTGCAGGTAGAAGTCGAGCAGCCGGTGTACGGCTCGCCACAATTCCTCCGCAGGTTCCTCCTCAGCGGCGCGCTCCCCCGCGTACGCGCGGAGCAGATCGTGGAATCGGACCCGGCCGGAGTCCGGCTCCTCCACGAGGTGCCGGTCGATCAGTTCCTCCAGGATGCGCTCGGCCCGCGCGAGGTCACAGCCGATCAGCGCGGCGGCCGCGCCCGCGGTGAGGTCGGCGCCGACGTGCAGGCCGAGGCGGCGGAACGCGTGCCGCCGCTCCGGAGACAGTTCCCGGTACGACAGCTCGAACGCGGTGACGAGGTCCCTGTCTCCCGCGCGCATCTCGGCCAGCCGATCCCTGGATCGGGACAGCTTCGCCACCAGGTCTCCGACACCGCGCGCCGGCCGGTGGCGGAGCTTGTTCGCCATGATCGTGACCGCGAGCGGAAGGTATCCGCACAGGTGGACGAGCCGGTTGACGTCACCGGCGTCGAGCTGCCGGTCCTGGCCGACGATCCGGCGGAAGAGCAGCGCCGCCTCGGGTGGCGCCAGAGCGTCCAGCGGGAGCGGTCGCGCCCCTTCGAGGCCGGCGAGCCGCCGCCTGCTCGTGACCAGCACGAGGCAGCCAGGCGCCCCGGGAAGGAACGGCCGCACCTGGTCGGCGCCGGCCGCGTCGTCCAGCACGATCAGGATCCGGCGGTTGGCGAGCCACGCCCGCCACAGCGCCGCGCGCGGCTCCAGCGCCTCGGGAATCCGCCGGGGATCCTCTCCCAGAAGCCGCAGCAGGGCGTCGAGACCTTCGGCGGGGTCGAGTGGCGGCTGGTGGGGATCGTGCGCGCGGAGATGGAGGTACCACCGGCCGTCCGGATACCGGTCCTTCAGCCGGTGCGCCGCGTGGATGGCGAGCGCTGTCTTGCCGATCCCGGCCATGCCGTCGATGGCCTCGATCACGACCGCTGAGGGGGAACGATCCAACACGGCGTACAGCTGGTTCAGTTCCGTCTCCCGCCCGGTGAAGTCCTGGACATCCCTGGGCAGGTTGTCGGCGAGCGGCCCACCGGGGGTGCGGTGGCGGGCGGGCGGCGCGGCCAGTTCCGGATCGCCGCGGAGCATGCGCTCGTACGTGCCGCGCAGGGACGGCCCGGGTTCGGCTCCGAGGTCGCCGAAGAGGCGGTGGCTGGCTCGGTGGTACGCCTCCAGCGCGTCACCCTGACGCCCGCAGCGATACAGGGCCACCATCAGATGTTCGATGAACGACTCGTCATACGGATACTGATCGACCAGCCCGTACAACTCCCCGACCAGTTCGGCGTGCCGGCCCGCGTCGAGCTCCATCGCCAGGCGCGTGCCGATCGCCGCGCGGTGCTCGCTCTCCAAACTCGTCCTGAACGTCGTCACCCATTCTCCGGGCAGGCCGGAAAGAGGGTCGCCCCGCCATAGATTCTCCGCTTCGCGGAGCAGGCGGAGCGCGTCTTCCGGGTTTCCACTGTCCGCGATGGCCCGCGCCTGCGCGTTCAGCTGCCGAAAACGATGCAGGTCGATCCGTTGGGGATCGACCTCCAGTACGTAAGCCCCGGAACGGTAACTCAGCCGCGCTCGGGTATCGCCGAAGCGCCGATTCAGGCGGCCGCGGAGCCGGGCGATATAGCTGTGGACGCTCTCACGCGCCTTTGCCGGCGGCGCGTCGCCCCAGACCCGGTTGATCATAGTCTCGATGGACACGGGCTGCCCGGGCGACAGGAGCAGGATCGCCAGCACGTACCGTTCCTTGGCAGATCCGAGCTCACATGACTCTCCGTCGGCCCACAACTCCACGGAGCCGAGTATTCGGAACTCCACGAGTGTCCTTTCACCGCTAAAGGAACACGTGTCGCCAGTTTCCCGCGTATTCGCTTAATGGTCCATACGCACCTTTGATCTGACTCTTCAACTTCACGATTGTTGCAAGGTTTTGTCCAGGAATGCCGTCGACTCTTGGATTGAGCCGTTAAGACGGGGATTACGGCCGGGGCGAATACGGCGACAGGAAACCGCGCCGTACACGAAAAATGGGGGGTTCGAAAGCCCGATGTCCTGTTCAGAGGGGTACCGCGTGCCAGTAGGGCCAGATGCGGCGCGCTGGGTGACGCGCCGCAGCCTGCGGACTGTACTTGTGATCGTTCACACGGTCACTGCCGGGCAGCGTCTACTGGACGTCGTCCGTCTTCTCGCCGCCGACCTGCGCGTCCAGGTGGTGTTCACCATGGGCCCGGACGTCTTCGGCAACGGGGTGAGCGAGTTGCTCGGACGCATCGGCGGCGTGGTGATGCCGTGGCAACTGGCCGTCCGCGAGCGCTTCGACCTCGCCGTCTCCGCCGCCTACGGGGGAATCGAGGACATCCACGCGCCGCTCGTGGTCATCCCGCATGGCGCGGGCTACAACAAGAGGGTCAGCCGCCGGCTGGGCGGCGGCGCCGTCGCGGCCCGAGGCGTGTACGGGCTCAGCGCCCAGGAGCTGGTACGAGACGGCATGGTGGTCCCGTCGGCGATCGTGCTCGCCCACGACGCGGAGCGCGGGCGGCTGGCGCGGAGCTGCCCGGAGGCCGTCGCGGTCGCCGAGGTCGTCGGCGACGCCTCCCATGACCGGCTCGTCGCCAGCGCGCGCGAGCGGCGCGCCTACCGCCAGGCCCTCGGTGTGCGGGGCGATCG
Source organism: Nonomuraea sp. NEAU-A123 (assembly GCF_018603905.1). GTDB lineage: Bacteria > Actinomycetota > Actinomycetes > Streptosporangiales > Streptosporangiaceae > Nonomuraea. The sequence goes on along the minus strand of NZ_JAHFZZ010000006.1, from coordinate 259,141 downwards.
CGAGCTCGTGGTGGTGACCTCGACCTGGGGAACGCGGTCCCTCTTCGGGCAGCGTGCGGAGCTGCTCCGGCGGATGCTGGCCGAGCTGCCCCGCGACCGCTACCGCGTGGCCGCGCTCTTCCATCCGAACGTCTGGTTCGGGCACGGCATCTGGCAGGTGCGATCGTGGCTGGCCGACTGCCTCCGTGACGGGCTCGCCCTGATACCGCCCGAGGCGGACTGGCGCGGGGCGCTCGTCGCGGCCGATCACGTTGTGGGGGACCACGGCTCGGTCGCGGTGTACGGCGCGGTCTGCGGCGCCTCGGTCCTGCTGGTGGGCGGTTCGGGAGGCGATGTGGACCCGGAGTCGGCCGGAGGACTGCTGGCTTCGGCCGCGCCCCGGCTACGGCCCGATCGGCCATTGACCGCCCAGTTGCGCGCGGCCGCCGCCTGCCACCGGCCGGGGCTGCATGCCGCGGTCGTGGCACGGCTCACCTCGGCCCCCGGCCGCTTCGACCAGAACATGCGGCGCCTGATGTACCGGCTCATGCGGATCACGCAGCCGCTCACCATCCCACGGACCGATCCGGTCCCCCCGCCCCATCTTTGAAGGAGAAGCAATGGGCAGCAAGATAGTCGTAGCCGGTGTCAGCAGCCTCTATATGGCCATGCCGGTCGCGGAGTTCCCGCTCCCGTACACGTCGCTACGCTTCCCCGGCTGGATGCGAGCCGAGGTGTCCGGGGCCGCGTGCCACATCGCCGACACCCTGCGCACCCTGGGCGACGAGGCCCGTCTGTGCACCTTCGTGGGTGAGGACGTCGCGGGCGAGGCGATCAACGCGTCGTTACGCACCCGAGGGCTGTTCGGTCCTGGGGTGGTGACGGTACCGCGCTCGTCGCTCGGGGTGGTGCTCGTGACTCCGGACGGACGGCGCTCCGGGCATCCGTACGTCGCCGCGGTCAACACCGTCGAGTACCCGGTCGAGGTGTTCCGCCGCCTGATCCGCGGCGTCGATCTCGCCGTACTCACCAACACCGCGTTCGTCCGGCCCCTGCTGGGGCACGCGCGGGCGTCGGACGTGCCGATCGCGGTCGACGTTCACCTGATCACGGACATCGACGACGCGTACAACCGGCCTTGGCTGGAGGTCGCCGACATCGTCTTCTGCAGCCACGAACGGCTCGCCGGGCCGCCTGAGCAGTGGGTGGCGGGGGTCTTCGAGCGCTATCCCGGATGCGCCATCGCCGCGGTCGGACTCGGCGGGCGCGGGTGCCTCATGGGGCTGCGCGACGGCACCCTGATCGAGGCGGCGGGTGTCGCGCCGCGCGGGGTGGTGAGCACCTCCGGGGCAGGGGACGCGCTGTTCGCGTCGTTCCTGCATGGCTGGCTCGCCACGCGGAACCCCATCACGGCCCTCAAGGAAGCCGTGCTTCACGCGGGCTGGAAGGTGGGCGACACGTTTCCCTCCGCGACCTCGCTCACGGAGGCGGAGTTGTCCCGGCTACGAGAGAGCCACCCGATCACCACGTCCCTCGGTCGCTGGGACACCGCCGCGTAAGGGAAGGTGTATCGCCGTCAAGGTCGCCGGGGCCGGTGTTCGGCGGGCACCGGCTACCTGGTTTGGCGGCGCGCCCGGTCCCGGACACGCCGGCCCGCGAGGTACACGGGTCCAGACATTCCTGCTGCGGCGCTCGGACTCGAGCCGAGCCGGCACCGGAAGTCGCGGCCGTAGTCTGGACGTCCTGGCTCCGCGCAACCAGCGTGTGAGCGCCGCAAGGTCCGTACCGAAGTCCGAGAATTCAGTGGAGACGGTCAGGTCGCGATCGGCCGTGGCGTAGACCTGGGAACGAAGCCGGCTCCTCCACGAGCCAAGGACTCACGGTCAGGCAACCTTCCACGTACGATCACCGAGAGTGGCAACCAGATCAACTGTTCCGCCAAGCGCCGCAACGTAGGCACGAACGACTTCGATCCCGGATACTTCGCCGCTTTCGATTCGGGAGACCCTGCCCTGACTCACCCCGAGCGCCTCGGCGAGTTCGGCCTGTGTGACCCCCACGGCCTTGCGCATTTCGCTCAACTGATAGCCACGCTGATACGCCTCTCGACGAGCCCGCGCCGCCAACTGGTCTGCCTCGCGCTCGGCGTCGCTACGCGGGTCGAGCGCGCGAGCCTTTGCCTTGACGTCACTCCACTTGACGAATTCAGCGCTCATCGGCCCTCCTGCTCCTTCAACGCGATCAAATGCTCGGTGAACCGCTCATCGGCCAGCGGAATCGCCTCGTCGTACCAGGATTCCCAGTTTCCCGCCTTGTCACCAGCGACCAGGAAGATGGCCTCCCGCGCCGGATCGAATGCGAAGATCATGCGAATTTCGGTCGCGCCCGAGGACGGCGGGCGCAACTCTTTCATGTTGTGGTACTGGCTGCCTTTGAGACGGTCAACCAGCGGACGGCGCGCAGTCGGCCCCTCTTCGGCGAGTTGGTCGATGGCGTCCCGGATCAGATCCGCGGAGACCGGATCACTCACGCAGATGGCCAGATACCACTCTTCCACTGCCGGATGCAGACTGATCTCCCAGCTCACACAGCAAATATAACCATTTCATCATACCCGCGTCCGAGGAATCCGGCGAGACGTCAGCGCAATCCAGCTAACAAATTTGGCCATACGCCATCAAAGACGACAGCCAACGTTGCCCCCTTCGCAACATGGAGGTGACAGAAATGACCAACGACCATCACGTGATCTACAAGCACTGCGGATGCCTGGATCCTGCAACACACCGCCGACTGAGCACTGAGCTTCTTGGGTTCGGCCGCCTCAGTGGCATACCCGAGTCGATGAGTTCGTTGGGCGGTCCCCGCGTCCGGTCGACGCCTGCGGCAAAGGTCGCTACCTCGTCCTCGTCCACGAATCAGGGGCCGCCGCGACCGCTCCCATGAGAGAGCCATCCCGTCACCACGTACCTCGATCACGGGGACTTGGCGACAGATCGCTGAGCAGGACGGGCAGGACGAGCTCCTCCTCCACCCGTACCGCGCGGCGCTCCATCACCTCCGCCAGGTTGGGATCCCACGGCGTCGGACACGGCCGTCCGGTCAGCGCTGCCTGGGAGACCGCCGCCGGAGAAGCCGCCGCAGTGGAAGGCTCCGCCGAGGAAGGCCCCGCCGGGGAGAGCGCCGCCTCGTAGGCGGCGGTGTCGAAGCGCCACGGCTCGAAGCCGTACCGGTCGTGGATGGCGGCGGCGATCGCGACGCCGCCCCAGTCGAAGTCGCCGTGGTACGCGAACCGGCCGCCGCCCTCCGACAGCAGGTCGAGCAGTTGCCAGACGGCCGCCGACGGCCGGCCGCCACCGCAGACCAGCGGCGGGCAGGACGGCCCCAGTTCGTCGGCGGCGGCCGCCACCACGACGGGGTTCTCGCAGATCCGTACCAACCCGGCAGAGGACAGGGGCCCGTCGTGGCGGCGGAGCTGGCGCAGGGTCAGAACGCAGGGCTCCCCCGCGGCACGGGCCGCCGCCAGCATGCGCCCGGTCGGCGTCCGATCGTCTCCCGGCAGGCCGAGGCAGAGCACCAGCGAGGACAGGTCGTCGAGGTGAACGCCGACGGCCGCCCACGCGGCGCGGCGCGCGTCCGCGCCGGCTTCGCCGGGGTAGGCCCGGCCGGTGAGCGCCTTGGCCGCTGACAGCGCCAGTGTCCCCAATGGCCGCCCCTCGTCGAGAGCGTGCGCGTCGCCGGAGGTCTGCGCGGCCAGGCGGCCGATGGGCAGACCGGGCGACGGCAGCCGTGCCACCACCCTGGCCAGTTGGTCGAGCAGGTGTCGCGCCTGGCCCGGGTCCGGGGCGAGCCGCCTGACCAGGCCGGTGGACTCCAGCCAGGCCCGCCATCCGGCCAGTTCGGGGCGGGTGGCTGTCGCGGCGTCGAGGTTTTCGAACGCCTCCCGCCAGGCCGATGCCGACGCCTCCCGTTCCCCGGCCAGGTCGCGTAGCGGGCCGCGGAGTCGTACCACCGCCTCTTGGAGGCCGTCCGGGGCGGCACCGCTGGTGCGCAGGACCCGGTCCACCTCCTCCAGGGAGACCGACAACGAGGTGCCCGCGCCCGCGCGGCGGCCGAGCAGCAGTTCGGCCACGCGGCGCTGCGCCGCAGTGGCGGTGGAGAGGGTGACCGTGCCGGTGAGCGGCCGGCCGCGTTCGAGCCGCTGCCGGGCGCGTTCGACGAGCCACGCCGTCTCCTCGCCGCCCAACAACCGCCGCAGCCGGTCCTTGCCCGTCGTGTCCGCGCCCGTCAAAGCAAGCTGTCCTGTACGGCGGCAGGACCGGGCTCACCGGCGACAGCCTCAAGCATGGCCTGGGGCCGCTCGGCCCGTGTCCGCTCACGCCCGTCCCACCGCCACGGCGTCACCAGCACGGCATCGATACCGTCCCGCCTGGTCAACTGGCAGATCGCCAGCCCCGGCACCGACGGATAACAACCCCACTCACGCTCGCTGGTCATCACGACGTCCATGTCAAAGGTGGCCAGCAGCCCCAGACACTTGGCCCGCGAATCATCATCCACCCCAGCGAACGCCTCATCCAGCGCCACCAACCGCGGCGTGTACGGATTCCCCGCCGACTTGTAGTGCGCCGACGCGGCGGCGAACAACGGAACGGACGCGGCCAGCACCCGCTCACCACCGGACGCGGGCCCGGTGGCCGGCCGCCACTGCCCGTCCTGGAGCCGCTGGATGGCGAACTCGTGCCAGGTCCGATAATCCAACGCTCTGGTCAGCGCCTCGGTCCAGCCCGCCGCCGGGTTGTCGGCGTGCTCGCGGGCGATCCGCTCCTGCAGGAACGCCCCGACCGCCGCCCGATCCTCCAGCGACCAGGCGTCGACGATCTGCCGGAGCTTGTCCCGTACCCGTTCGAGCCCTTCGGGGGCGTTCCTGGCCTGCTTCCACAGCAGCCGCAGCCGCATGCCGGTGGATGTGGGGCGGGCGGCCAGCTCGGCGTTCATCTCGCGTACCTCGGCCTCGGCCGCGGTGATCAGCTCCTGCAGTGTGCCGGCGACCTCGTTGAGCAGGTGGTTCTCCAGGATCTCGCGCTCTTTGGCCGACAGCAGCCGGGCGCGGTGCTCGGTCTCCTCGCCGAGAGCCGCCACCAGGCCGGGCACTTCCCGGGTACGGCCCTGAAAGAGCACGTCCACCACCATGACGCCTTCGCGCAGGGTCAGGCCGACCGAGTGGCCATGCCTGGCCATGGCGTCGGAGAGCAGTTTGTGCTCCTCCGCGACCTTCTTCTGTACCCGGTCCCAGGGCCCTTCGCCGTCATCGACGCTCTCAAGCGAAGCGTTGACGGTCCTGGCCAGGTGCACGGCGGGGGTGGCCGCCCATTCGGCGGCCGGATCGGGGATGTCGAGCTCGGGCAGTGCGACCCGCATCAGCCCGGTCGCGGCGAACGCCCGGAACTCGCGTACCTCGTCGTCGCGAAGGTCGGCCGCCTCCTTGATCTGGCGGCGCAGGCTCGCGCTGGTGGCCTCGGCCCTACCCCGCTCGGTCAGCGCCTGCTGCTGGTCGGTCCGGGCCTGTTGTTCCTGTTTCGCGCGTTCGCGCAGCTGGAGCCGTACCTCTTCGAGCCGGCGGAACAGCTCTTCCACGGCGGCGCCCGCGGTGGCCGTCAGTTCCCGGTAGGTCTCGGCGGCGGCTTCCGCCTGCTCGCGCGCCTCGGCTGCCACCGAGGCCGCCTCCGTCAGCGATTCGCGGGCCTGCGCGAGGTCGTCGGCGGCCTCCCGCGCGGCCTCCACGGCCGTCCGCGCCGCCTGCGCGGCGGGCCAGAGCTCGGCCAGCGCCAGCCGGTACGCGGCCAGGCCCGCCTTGACCGCGGCCAGCTCCTCAGCGACGACGGGCAGACCGACGTCACCCGCGAACTCCGCCGCCCGCTCCCGCGCACCGCCCAGCTCACCCTGCCGGTCCTCCGCGACCCGCTCGGCGTCGCGGTGCTCGGTCGCCAACTGGCCACGCCGCTCGTGCTCCGCGGCCAGCTTGACGTGTGCCTCCCGAACGGTCGCGTCCGGCGGCAACGCCCGCTGCTCCGCGGCGAGATCATCCTGGCGTACGACCAGCGCGGCCAGTTCCTCGCGCAAGGCGGTGATCCGCCGGTCGACCCGTTCGAGCTCGGCCCGGAGCGCGGCCAGCCTGGCCCGCCTGGCCGCTTCCCGGGCGCCTTCGCCGATGTAGTCGGCGCTGTCCTTGTGCCAGGATCCGGCCAGTACTCCGTTGCCCCACCGGCCGTCGACCGCGACCCACGTCGCCGCGCCCGGCCCCAGCCCGATCGCGGACAGTACGGCGTGCACAGCGGCGTCCGGCAGCGCGGCGGCCCGCGGGTCGGCCCGGTCGACGGCGGGGCGCAGCACGACGGCGCAGGACGGCCCGGACACCGGCGCCCCCGCCACAATGGTTGTGTCGTCCTCGGCCAGGAGGGTTCCGGCGGGGGTCAGCCAGGCGTCGAGGATGCCCGCCGCTTCCAGCGCCGCCTCCAGCCCGGCCCGGTGCTCGGCGGGCACCGCGTCCGCGAAGTCCACGGCCCGCCACAGGGGTGCGCCCAGGCGGCCATCGCGGGCGGCACCTCGGGTGTGCGGCACGGGCGGGGCGTCGTGACCGCCCGCCTCCAGCCTGACGATCTCCTCCCCCAGTTCCCGGGCCGTCTGGCGGGCCGTGGTCAGGGCCGCGTCCAGTTCGGCGCCGCGGCGGGCGAGCGCGGCGGTGGCGGTGCGGACGGCGTCGTTGACGGCGGCTTCCGCCGGATTGGCCGCGTCTGCGGTGCTCGCCCAGGTCGCCAGTTCGGCGAGCACGCCGTCGGGGTCCTCCAGTCGCAGCTCGGTCAGTCCGGCCAGGTAGAGCGTGTAAGCCTGGACGAGCTCGGTGATCCTGGTGGCCGTGGCCTCTTCCGCGGTGGCGATGCGTACGGCCGACGCCTGGAGTTCGCCGGTCAGCCGGTCCACTTCCGCGCGGGCCGCAGTCAGCCGGGTCTCGGCCTGAACGACGGCGTGGAGCAGCCGTTCGAGCTCGGCCACGGCCTGTTCCTGCCGGGTGGCGAGCGCCTCAGCCGCCGACCTGTCCAGCGGCTCGCCGGGCAACCCGGCCTCGCGTGGCCCGCCGGGCAGCCTGGCCTCGCGGGCCGCCCGCGTGGTCTGCTCCTGGGCGGCCGTCAGCGCGGTCGCCGCCTGGTCGGCCTTGAGCTGGGTCGTGTCCGCCCGTCCGCGCATCTTGTCGACCTGCTGAGTCAGGCGGTCGCGATCGCGGTCGGCGCGGCTCGCGTGCTCGCCCAGCCGCCGCGCTTCTTCGCCGGCCTGCTTGAGCCGCTCGGCGGAACGCATCTCCGGGCTCTCCTGGAGGGCGTTCCGGCGGGCCTCCAACTGGTTCTGCCGCGTGGCCAGGTCCGAGAGCAGGTCGTCGAGGTCCTCCAGCCTGGCTTCCGCGGCGGTCTGCCGGGCTTCCGCCTCGCCCAGGTCACGGCCCAGATGTTCGTAGCGGCTGTGCGCCAGGCGGGGGCCTGCCGCTTTGCGCTTGGCGGCGATGGTGGCGTACCGGCGGTAATGGGTGAGGAACGCGGCCGCGGCGGCGCGGGCCTCCTCCAGCCCGCGCAGGGCGTCGCGCTCCTCGTCCAGGCCGCGGAAGGCCTCGGCGACGGTGGCGATCAGGGCGGGGCTGAGCGGCGGCAGCGCCTCGGTGAGGGCCTTGGACAGCAGCCTCTCATCCGGCTTCTTGGACAGCTGGGGCTGGCGGAGCTGGATGAGCAGGTTGACCAGCGCTTCGTAGCGGTATTCGCCGAGGCCGAACATCGCCTCGTCCACCGCCCGCCGATAGTCGGCCGCCCGGTCGTACACCATGCCGTGGCCCTCGACGGCTTCGCGCAGCTTCTCCCTGGTCAGCACCACCCCGGTGGCGGACAGCAGGTGCAGGTCGAGGCCGGGCCGCTGGGGCGTGACGAAGAACCAATGCCGGACGATGCCACGGTCCTTGACCGCCTTGAGCCCGCAGCCGATCGTTCGGAACTCGCGGGTGCCGTCGGCGGCGCGGCGGCCGAACTCCAGCCAGGCGTAGCCCAGTCGCTCGGCATGCGGGTGTTTACCGCCGAGCAGGAGGTTCCACTCCATCCGCTTCTGCCGGTCGCCGTCGGGTTCGACCCGGTGCGGGGCCAGTTCGCCGTCCAGCAGGAACGGCAGGGTCAGGGCCAGTACCTTCGACTTGCCCGTGCCGTTGTTGCCGCGCAGCAGCAGCCGCCCGTCGTGGAAGTGGAACTCCTCCACGTCGTAGTAGAACAGGTCGACCAGGCCGGCACGCAGCGGCTTCCAGCGTTCTGAGGTGGGCTGGGGAAGCATCACGATCCTTTGACGACGGGTGCGTCGAGGGCGTAGCGGGCGATCGCCGGCAGCCCGGCGACCGTGTCGTGGCGGACTTCGGCCAGGCGCAGCGCGGTCAGCTTGCCCAGTGCCGTGGCCAGCAGGCCGTCCTCGGCGCCTGGCTCGGTCACGCCCTTGCGCCAGAAGGACGTGTGATCGCGGGCGGCCTGCCGTACGAAACTCCTGAGCTCTTCCATGCTCTGCTCTCCGCGTGCGGCGAGCAGCTCGGCCACCAGCAACGTGATGTGGCCGTCGGTACGCTGCTCGGGCATGCGTACGTCGGTCAGCTCGTCGTCGGGGTCGGCCATCGCGATGCCCTCGGCGCGGACCTCGGCGACCAGGCCGGTGGCCTCCTCGATCCGGCGGGTGATCGCGTGCCGCTGGGAGGTCAGGTACGCGCGTTCGGCCTCTTCCAGATCGGTGTAGTAGACGACCGGATCCTCCAGGAGCCGCCGGGTGAGGCGGCGACGCAGCGCCTGGTTACGCAGGTCGTCGGTGTCGGCGACCGGCTCGGCCGCCAACTCCGCGATCCGCTCGCCGAAGGACTCGGCGGTGATGGTGGACGGGCCGCGGGTGCCCGTGAGCAGGGCGGCCAGCACCGGTCTGCGCACGTCGTACAGGACGTCGCCCGTGGCCGACAGGTAGGCGTCCTCGTCGCCCGCGACCTTGCGCAGCACGCCCCAGTCGATGAGCGTGCGCACCACGGCCACCAGGTCCGCCCGCTCCTGGCGGCTGTCCAGGGTGAAGGCGAAGTCCAGCTCCGGTTCCGCCGCCGCGCTCAGCACCTCTTCGGCGAGCCCGCCGAGCGTGGTCTGCGCGTCGGCCCGTTCCAGCATGGCGAGGGCCAGGCAGAGCACCACGTAGCGCCGCCGGCCGTACGGCTCGCCGGCCCTCCCGCGCGCGGGATGGGTGGCATCGGACGGGTCCGGGGCCGTCTTGAACAGCCGCGCGTTCTCGGAGTCGACGACCAGTCGCCAGCCCGTCTCGCGGGTCAGCCAGTCACGTAGCTCGCTCAGATGGCGCCGGACCAGCACCAGCTTGTCCGGGTCGCGCAGCAGCGGGGTGGCCAGCAGCGCGCGCAGCGCGGCACGCCGCTGGGCCTGCTCCTCCTCCGGCGTCATGGCGCCACCATCAGGTCGGTGATCTCGACGACGTGCTCAGGACCGGTCAGTACGCCGTCGTCGGTACGGATCTCGACCAGGTCGCCGCCGGGGACCAGCGCCAGCCGTACCTCAAGAGAGCCGTCGCTCGTCACGGTCTTCACCTCGACGTCGTCCGGGTGCCGCGCGGCCAGCGCGTCGCCCAGCAGGCCGAGGAAGAGCCGGAAGGCACGCGGATCGAGCACGTCCAGCTCCGACAGCAGCACCGGCCCGTCCGTACGCAGCCGCGCCCGCGCCGCCGCGGTCTCGGCCGCCTCACGCTCGGCCTGCTCCAGCAGCAGCCGGCGGCCCCGCGTGCGGTCGGTCACCTTGTTCGGCTTGCCCCGCCGCTCATAGGAGCCGGTACGGCGCAGCTGCGGCGAGATCCTGATCGGCGGCGCCTGCGCCCAGGGCGTGGCGGCCGGCACGTCCTGCCATTCGCCCAGCGTGGACGCGGTGACGCTCAGATGCCGAGCCGAGCTCAGCCCGAACGCCGCCCGCCACAGCCGGTGCATCGACGCCTCGTCGGGCGCCTCGGCGAACCAGCGGGCCAGCGTACGGAAGTCGGCCGTACGGTCGGAGCGGCCCGCGCGCCGCTCGTTGAGCAGCCCGACCGTGTCGATGAGCTGCTTGATCGCGGTCACCGCCGCCTGCCGCAGCAGCCGGGCCTGCGAAGGATGGCCGGCGTCCTGGCTGACGAACCAGTCCGTCAGCCCGCGCCACCGGTTCTGCCACGAGCCGAGCGCCTTCTCCTGGGCCTGCCCCTGATCCTCACCGTCCGGCACCGCGTCGGCGGCCTCGCGCCGGGCAGCCAGCACCAGCAACCGCTCGTGATCGCTGCCCTCCAGCTCGACGAGCAGCGCCGCGATGCGCGCCCCCGAGTTGGCCAGGTCGGCGATGAACCGGTTGATGTAGTCGATCAGCCGCTCCTTGTAGGCGACGAACCCGTCCACGTCGCCGTCGGAGAAGTCGATGGCCCGCCGCAGCGACGCCATGAACGCCTGAGCGTTGTCGGCCAGCGAGGAGAACCGCTCGGCCAGCGACAGCAACAGCAGGTGCACCCTCGCGGGATCGGGTTCGTCCTCCCCGGCGAGCAGGGCCAGCGACTGCAACTGCTCGGCGATGTCGGCCAGCGCCACCGACTGCAGCGAGCCGCGCCGCCCGATCGCCTCCTCGTAGAAAGCGATGGCCTGCTCGGCGGCCTGACCGGCCGGGGTGAGCTGGAACAGCAGTCGTTTGCGGTGGAACTCCTCGACCGTGGTGACTCGGCCGGTGTCGGCGTCGGCGCGTAGATTGCCCCACTCCACCAGCTTGTCCAGCGCGCCCGCCAACTGCTCGTCACTGTCGCGCCGCAGCTCGACAGCCACGTCCTCGGGGCGCAGGTGCACGATGAACCGCTCTTTGGCGCTGACGAAGGTGCGCAGCACGTCGCGGTAGAGGGCGGCATTCGGCGCACTCAGATGCGCGAAAGGCTGAGGCTCCTGGGGCGACGAGGACATGAGGTCAAGTGTCCCTCATGTCCTCCGCGTCGAACGGGGATTTCCCTTGTCGGTCGTGTCTCTCAGGTCAGGCCGCATGAGCCTCGAACCACAGAGAGCCGAGATCGTGTCCAGAAGTGAGCCGGACATCCGCGTCGAGAGCAGCGGCAAGGAGCCGGAGCAGTGCGACCGTGGGCGCGGTGCCGCCCTCCTCGATGCACTCGATCTCATCGACGGTCAGGCCCGCTCGCTGGGCGAGTTCCGCGACGGTCAGACCGAGGGCGGTCCGCCGGTCGTACAGAGCCTTGCCGAAGGCCAGCGCCTCGCGGATCGCGATCCGCTCGAGGTCGTCCGCCGGCGGCTCTGGGCGCACCCAGCGGGGGTGGTAGCCGACCAAGGGATGGTGTTCACACGGCCTCGCACCCGCCTGCCGCCCCGGGTATGTGACCTGAGGGCCGACCTCGGGCGGCACCGCCGCACAACCTCCGCGGCCGACCTCCGCACCGTCACCACTCAGCCGCCGGCCCCACCGCTTCGCGGCCCTTCGGGTACTTCGCATGGGCGCCGGCTGCTCCGCTCGTATAAGGGGGGACGACTCTTCAACCGTTATGCCTCCGGCGGGAGCGCTGCGGCACCGAGGTGATCGGGCGGAAGGTAACTTGGAGTTGAGGAGCAATCGATCCGTCTGCCACTGAAGTCGCCCTGATAGGTCAACTGAAAGCTCTCGCAGTGCGTTGTCGGCTTCTTGCAGAAAGCTATGGCCTGCGCAGTCTCTGATATCGATGAAGGGGAACCAGTGCCCTATAGCCGAGTTCTTGCGGTTGAACGCAGAGTTAGAGAAATCGCAGCAGTCCTTGGAGTGCCGGAATTCGTCTATAGCGTGCCTTTGATTAGCAAAGGATCAAGCGTCCGAGAGGTAGGCGATGGAGTCATTTATTGTGGCGCAGGTGGCGCTATCATTCAGATTAAGGCGCGTTCGCGTCGCGAAGGGTTAAGGGATTCTGAATCTGCAGCGGCTGGCTGGATAAATAAGCATGTCACTAAGGCCGTTAGACAGGTCGGGGTTCCAAACGTACGATCGCTGCCTTCCAAGATGCTGGTCAACCGTTGTCGGCTATTCCTGTACGCGCACTAGTCCTGGGAAGCACACAACGTGATGTACTTGAAATAACTCTAAATGTCAGCTCTTCCCGATGGCCGACTATAGTAGTAGTCGATCACCCCCGCGTTCCCGAAGTAGTGCCGCCATCCCATGCCGACGCGTTCTGCATTACCCTGAAGGACTGGCATGGATTGAATCACCATCTGCGATCGATTCATGAGGTGCTGAGGTATGCAAATACGGTAATAAGGAACGGGGCAGATGTCGCCGTTCCGCTCGGTCGCGAGTTCTCTCGATTCGCTTCCATGGTCGAACATGATCAAGCGTTTGCTGCGCAAGCCAAGGGGGCTCGCGGGTGGACGTCGTTTGCTGCAGTTGCTGATCCAGTGGGCGTAAACTCTTATCGCCAGCTACTCGATCGCACCTGGGGCGAGAATGAGATATTGCCTGGCATGCCGATAGGAGACTATCGTTCGATCCTTGACTTCCTCGACAACGTTCCTGCGGCGGGTCAGGCATATGCCGGACGATGGATTATGCGCAAGCAGGAGGAGTTGAGGTCGCTTCGCCATCGGATAAGTGGATCTGTTTTGCTTGTCGATAGGCCGCTCGTCTATATGTGTGATCTTATGGAGAATCATCCAGACAGGAAGGCTTGGGTTGCTCAGCTTGCGGGTTTAACTAGTTTGCGTGCTGCCGAATGGAGAGAGCAGGGGCGTGGCCGTAAGCCAGTCCTAGGTGTTGGCGTCAGAGTCTTCGCCGATGACGATGACGAATATTCCTACTGTCTAGCTCATGAGCCAATGAGGATGCCGTCGGAACTGAGAAGGGCATTTGAATGGAGCTTCGGAGTTGCGAACTTCAAGACCTTTCATACTAGTAGTTTAAAAGTAGGCAGAAACGAGCCGTGCCCTTGCGGCAGCAATCGCAAGCATAAGCGATGTCATGGTATTTCCGGAGGCTCGAATGGAGGATCTGATGCCTTACCCGAATAGCAGTGCAGCCGTCTCACTGGCTGACTTACGACACCTACACCGCCAGACGGGTGCAGCGCGGACACGTGCGTGTGGCCGTGGGAGAGAAAGAAAGTGTCCAACCACAGATTGGTAGAGGATAAACCGCCTCTCCACATAGGCTCTTCTTAGTGCCTGCGGCCACTGCGTGCTGTACCGTTTCGCGACCCGAGCCGGACAATCCAATGCGATAATCGGTAGCAGGGGCAGTTGGCTGGCTCTCTATTGGGGAGACCAGTAGATCGTCCCAGTGAACGGGCCAGCGCCGCACCTCGCCCGGAAGGTCGGCCCAGTCACCGTCCAGTGCGACCAGTGCGAGCGTGCCACCACGTAGGACATCAGCCACCATCCCACGCTGTCCGATCAGCAACTCGCCGACGGCTCGAGTACGAGCAGGACTGTGCAGCATGTCCACGATCTCGACCCGGCATCCCAGCTTCTCGCGGGGCTCCTTCATCCGGTGCCTGATTCCGCTGCCTCTGGAGAGGGAAGATCGCGGATCGTTTCCGAGAGGGGATGCTGCCTCCGGAGATCCGCATAGCGGAAGGCGATCCGCCGTGCAGCCCGCGATGGCTCCGCTGCGGGATGGCGAGCGTACAGCACCCGCTTGCGCCGGTCGTCCCAGCCGGCCCGCCACCAGTACCACTCGCCGTCGCACCAGACCACGAGCCCGATCCAAACGGATACCAGACTCAGGCCATAGCCGTCGTGCACGTCTGTGGAGACACCCTGAGCAGCGAGAGCATCGGCCAGGACATCGGCGGCGTGCTTCTCCGGCCGGGACGAAGGGATGCTCACAGCGCCTGCTCCGCTATTTCCTGCTCCCTCAACTGCTTGGCGAGTTGGGCGACGTCGTCGGCATCGATCGTCTGGCAAAGGCCGTGATCCACCTCGTACTGTGACAGACGTCGGCCGTTCCGAGTTGCCCAGAGGCGACCTGCGGAACTGCGCCAAATGCACCAACCAGGAAAAGCTTCCTGGAGGTCTTCGAGAATTACGGGTGAGGACATGTGATCAGCGTGCTTACCGAAGAGTGACGAACCTACCGCGTTATTTAGACGTCCAGGACGTTATGGCGTTACGCTCAAAACGTCCCTGACGTCCTCCAGCCCGAGGTGTACCGTGGCCAACGTCGCCCTACGCAGCGCCATGCTGAACGCCCAGGTCACGAGCCAGAACTTGGCCGACCGGTGTGGCGTGGACGCCAAGACGGTGGAACGCTGGTTGCAGGACGAGGCTCGTGTCCCGCACCTACGGCACCAGTGGGCCGCCGCAGAGGCACTAGGAGTTGAGACAGCCGTGCTATGGCCCGACGCAATTCGCAATACCGTGAAAACGGGACCGGACAAAGAAGTGCTGTCCGTTTACCCGTATCGCTCCGCATGCCCGAAATCAGTCTGGCGTAACCTCATCAATGCGGCACGCAACGAGATCGTGTTCGCTGGCTACACAAACTACTTCCTGTGGCTGGAACACCCGAACCTGGCGAAGGTACTCAAGCGGAAGGCCCAGCAGGGCTGCAAGATCCGGTTTCTCCTCGGTGACCCCGATAGCGACGTCACACACAACCGTGAAGAAGTGGAGAACGTCCCGTTGACCGTCTCCACCCGCATCCGGATCACGCTGTCGGAGATCGAGCATCTACGTGGCATCCCCGGCATCGAGGCCCGGTACGGCGACGAGCACATCGCCATGAGCGTGTTCCGGTTCGACGCGGAGATTCTCGTCACGCCCCATCTGGCCAAGCTCGTCGGTCACGACTCGCCCATGCTGCACCTGCGGCGGTACCAGGATGATGGCCTGTTCGACCGATTCGCCTACCATGCCTCCGAGCTGTGGAGCAATGGCCGTGACGTGTGGCAACATCCCCAGCCCACGGGCCGGATCCCGGGTGACTAGCTGAGTGACGATCGGCCCGAACCGCCCTGGACTCCAGGGGACCATACGGGATCGTATTCCCAGGTGGGGGTGGGTATCGGTCGTGATCCCATCCCCATGTGATGTGCCTGGGGGTCAAAGTACGGCTGGACATCAGCGAAGGAGACGGCCCTGGCCGACGTGCTGGCCCGGATGTCCTCTTCTGACCATGCTCCCGGCCGCGCCGGGCCCGCCAGATGGCGGACCCGATCGAGTGGTTCTATGAGATTCGACGTTGAGGTGGCGCCCCGCGATGTGCTCAGCTGAGTGAGCAGTTCAATTGGGGTAGTGCGTTGGTGGTGTTGTTCCAGGTGGCGGTGAAGCCGAAGGTCGTGGACGCGCCGGCCGGCAGGTTGCCGTTGTAGCTCGCGTTGCGTGCGGTGACGGTGGCTCCGTTCTGGGTGAGTGTGGTGTTCCAGGATTGGGTGATCTGCTGGCCGTTGGCGAAGGTGAAGGTGGTCGTCCAGGCGGAGGAGGCGGCTGAGGAGTCGTTCTTCACCGTGATCTCGCCTTGGAAGGCGCCGCCCCACTGGGAGATCACCTTGTAGGTGGCGGTGCACCGGGCACCAGTGGTGGGGCTGGGTGAGGTCGGCGGGGTCACGCCGTTGAGTACCTGGGCGAGTGGCGGGTACCAGCGGTCGGCCATCTTCTGGAAGCCGGTGTCGTTGGGGTGGACTCCATCGCCGGTGTCGGTGACCGTGTTGAAGCCAGTCCATAGGTCGGCGACGACGATGGGCGACTGTGCGGTCGTGAGGCCGGCGGCCCAGCCCGGGATCGCGTTGTCGAGCGCCACCACGCTGGCCGCGCAGGTGGGGCAGCCGGACGGGTTCATGGGGATGATCTTGGCCACGATGATCTTCATGTTCGGGTTGTTCGCCCGCATCTGGCCGACCAGCTTGGTGTATGCGGCGAGGACGGTGCTGGTGGGGATGAAGCCGCCCCACATGTCGTTGGTGCCCAGGTGCATGAGGACGATGTCGGGCTTGGCCGCGTCCAGCCACGGCGGCAGTTGATTCTGGTCGGCGATGCCGGTCGCGGCGTAGCCGCCGTGGCCCTCGTTGTCGCCGTCGTAGGAGAACCCGTAGTTGCAGCCGCCGTCGGGGACGCTGCCGACGAAGTCGATGTTCGTGTATCCGGCTGTCTGTAAGTGGTTCCAGAGCAGGGCGCGCCAGCAGCCGGGCCCGGCGGTGATGGAGTCACCGAGCGGCATGATACGGACGGGGGCCGCCGCCGACCGTGCGGGCAGGGCGACGCCGAAGGCGACCGTCACGAGGAGCGCGGTGATGAAGGCGTACAGGTGGGATCTGCGACGCATGGCTGGCTCCAGGAAGAGAGCTCGGCCGGGCCCGCCGGCTGACGGACCCGGCCGAGCGGTTCTATGAGAGTGGGTTCTGGGTGAGCAGGTGTGCCTTGAAGCCCTCGCCGTAGGTGCTGGTGGGGGTGCCGCTGTAGTCGGTGATGAGCACGTTGCCCTGGCTGCAGCCCCATGGGTTCCAGGTCCAGGCCGTGTACCCGACGCCGTGCGCGTCGGCCCAGCTCATCACCTGGTCGATGTAGTCGTGGGCGCAGGAGTTCTGGCCGATCTCGCCGGCCTGCACCGGCACCTGTGCCGCGACGGCGCCGACCTGGCTGTTCCAGCAGGCGGTGTTGGAGCAGGTGTTGAAGTTGTAGGTGTGCCAGGCGGCCATCAGGTTGCCGGTCGGATCGGTCGGCTTGTAGGTCAGCCACTGGCTCAGGTCGTTGGACCAGGCCAGCCCGCCGAGCATGATCACATTGGTCGCGCCGGTGGCGCGTACCGTGTTGACCAGCGACTGCATGCCGGCCACCGGGTAGCCGATGCCGGTGCAGGTGCCGCCGTCGCGCCAGCACTTCCAGCCGGCGGTGGCGTCCCAGTTCGCGGCCGCGTCCGGGTAGGGCTCGTTGAACAGGTCGAAGACGACCGCGTTGTTGCTCTTGAAAGCGCCTGCCACCCCGGTCCAGAACGTCGGCGCGTACTGGGCATCGGGCATCGGCTTCTGGCAGGTCGCCGTGGTGTCCGAGCAGCCGGCGCCCTGGCCGGTGTACTGGCCGTAGTTCCAGTGCATCTCCACGATCGGCGTGATGCCGTTGGCGACCAGCAGGTTCACGTAGTCTTTGACGTTCTGCTGGTAGGTGGCGCCGCTGGGCGTGCCGTTGGTGCCGTTCCAGCACTCCTCGTTCAGCGGGATCCGGACCGTGTGGATGTTCCAGGCCTTCATCGCGTCGACCGAGGCCTGATCCACCGGGCCGCTGTCCCACATGCCCTTGCCCTGCACGCAGGCGAACTCGCCGCTGGCCCGGTTGACGCCCAGCAGACGGTAGGTGGCGCCGGCGGCGGTGACCAGCCGGTTCCCCGAGACGTGCAGAGCGGGTGCCGCGCCCCCTGTGCTGCCGTCGTTGTCGACCTCGGTGGCGTTCACCGTCACCGACGTCAAGCCGCTGGAGGTCACGGTGATCGGCCGGGTGCCGTTCGTGGTGTCGCTGTCCTCCGAAGCGCTCAACGTCACCGTTTGCGGGGTGTTCCAGTTGGACGTGGTGAAGGTCAGGGTGGCGCCGCCGGTCACGGTGATGTTGCTGTCACCGGTGCCCGCGGTGCTGGTGACCGTCACGTTGCCGCTCGGCTGGGCCTGCAGGCGGACCGTGAAGGCGCCGGTCCCGCCCTCGGGCACGTTCACGCTGGTGGAGGAGGCCACCAGTGCCTGCTGCGTCCCGCCGGCACCGGTGCCGGTGCATGAGACGCTGGGCGGGTTGTTGTTGACGCCACCGGTGTAGGTGCCGTTGAAGCCGACGGTCCAGGTCGCCCCGGTGCCTTTGGCGGCGTTGTAGGAGACCGGCTTGATGGTGATGACCGCGCCCGCCGGGGTGGGCGTCGCCGGGGTGGGTACGCCTTCCCACATCTGGGTGATCACCTGATTGTTGGGGAAGTCGAAGCTCAGGGTCCAGCTCGTCAGCGGGTCACCGGTGTTGGTCACCGTGATGGTGGCGCCGAACCCGCTGCCGCTGTCCCAGCTCTTGGTATAGGTGGCCGAACACGACACGGCGGCGTCGGCCGCGCTCTGGACGGTGGCGAGCCCGAATCCGGCCAGCAGTACGGCGACCGCGGCCGTCAAGGCTCTGCGCCACAAGCTCCGGCGGAATGGCATGAGGGTCCTCCGTGACGAAACCGATGGGTACACCGCTTTCTTGAAGCGGCCAAGCAGCGCCCGCCCCGTTTTGGGAGCGCTCCCAACGATCTGCTGAACCGGTTTACCTCGCAAGAGCGTCCCCCACCCGGAAGCGGGGCACCCACACCGACCTTGGACAAGACCGAGAACGCCGATGAAACTTTCACCACCGCGCCCGCCCGTGGCGCTCGCGGTGGTGACCCCCGTCCAGGGGAACGTGAAAGCTAGTCCGACACGATCAGGTTCGGATCCGCCAGGGACTGCATCACCTCGTCGGACATGTAGACCAGCGCCTGGAGCACGAGCGGATCGATGTAGCGGGCCTGGCCGGACGTGATGTCTCTCAGGACCGCTCTGTGTACGCGCCCTGACGTGTCGACCGATATCTCGATCGAAGCGAATTCGTTGCCGACCACTACTCCGTCGACGAAAGCATCGAGCGGCTCAGCGCGGCTGTCCGGCCGCTTCGAACCGTTGAGGCCAGTCATGGCACACCCCAAGATCAGATCAGGAACGTCATGTTGCCCAGCGGCTCGTCGGCGTCGAGCAACATCACTTTCTTACGGCGCAGTTTGAAGCCCGAAGGCGAGCGCCACAAGGTGTAGTGGCAGCGGGCGGCGTAGACCGACTTACGGCCCAGCCGCAGCTCGACCATGATCACCCGGGCGGTGACCTCGACGGTGTCGTCCGCACCCTGCGCGTCCACGACGCGGATGCTGCCGACCATCCGGCACACCTTCGACTGGGGCTCCTGCGAGTGAGCCCCTCCGGTCGTCAGCCGGAAGCAGCGTTCCTCGAGGCGGGCGCGATCGTCGTAGATGATCGAGACGTGCTTCGTCGGGTCGTAGTCGTCACGATTGCAGGGCACCCAATAGGTGCACGGATCGTCCCACAGCGCGAGCCACTCATCGTACGCGTTCGCGTCGGCCAGCTCGGCCTCAAGGAGCAGGAACTCGGTCACGTCGCCGAGCAAGGCCATGTCGGTCACTTCGCCTCGCCTTCGGTCCGGACGGCGACGTCGACCGCGCTCTCGGGACCCATGGCTCTCAGCCATGCCTGCATCTGCGCGCGCTGCGGCACCTCGTCGGTGACGTTGCCGACCAGCGAACCGTCCTCCTGAGGCGCGACCGTCAGCCCACGTCCGAGAACCAGCCACGGGATGTAGTCGGACTGCAGCCCGATCTGGTTGCGCTCGAAGACCTCGGTGTCGTCGGGGGTGCCGAAGCTGGCGACGCCGCTGAACCACTCGAAGGAGCGGATCCTCTCGGTGTTGATGGAGTCCGGGACACCGTCCAGCATCGCCGGATAGCTCATCACCTCGGTACGTCCCGCGGCGAGCGAGCGGATGACGCGTACCTGAGAACCGATCAGCTGCAGGTTCGGCCAGACGTGGATGTGCACGTCACGGGACCGGCGAATGACCTCGGGAGCCTCGTCTCCGTAGGTCTCGGTCATCAGGCGCATGTACTCCCGGCCGTCGTCGGTGTCGGGGATGTTGGCGGCGATCGACGTGTTCGACGCGGACCCGACGGCGACCTTGTCCTTCCCGGTCAGGTCCAGGCGGCAGTGACCGTTGCCCAGGTCCCAGCTCTCGTTCGACGACTTGTCGGAGTTGCCGGCGCCTCGGCTGTACGAAGCGCCCTGCTTGCGCTGGCGCAGGTCGAGCACCGTCTTGTGGGTGAAGTTGGTGTGGTAGCCGTCCATGCCCACGAACTTCCAGTTGCCCCAGAACGTCGACTTGGACGTGCCCGCCGACAGGCTCACGGTGGACAGAGGCGACGCCTTGACGAAGTCCTCCAGGTAGCCGGCCGCCTTGCCCAGATGCTCGGCCAGCGTGGGTCCTTCCTCGGCCATCGACGCGAAGATGAACCCCGCGACGGACCCGACGCGGGCGACCTTGGCGAGACCGAGCGAGCTCTTGTCGAAGTCGTCGCCGTATCGGGACGGGTAGGGAACGCCGACCAGATCACCCGAGGAGTTGTACGTCCAGCCGTGGTACGGGCAGCGGAAGAAGGACGCGTTGCCGTACTCCTCCATGCACACGGCGGCACCGCGGTGCCGGCAGCGGTTGAAGAAGACGCCGATCTCACCATCGGCGGCTCGCGAGACGATGACCTGCTTCTGGCCGATCCACTTCGTGCAGTAGTCGCCCGGCTGCGGAATCTCCGACTCATGCGCCACGAACATCCAGTAGCGATAAAATATGTTCTCGAGCTCGGCCTCGTAGATGTCTTCGCTGGTGAAGACCGCGGAGTGCACACGGCCCGGCTGAATCAGTTCAGCATATTGAGCCATAACTTAACCTTCTCTCTCACAACTCAAAGGTCTCTCACAACGTAAAGGTCGCCATGACCTCGTCCAGCGACGCCCGCGCGGCCAGTGAGCGACGCAACACGAGCATCCGCGACGGCGCGTTCAACCCGAAGGCGCCGACGAGGCCCTGATCGCGGACATACAACGCGACCAGGCTGTCGCCGGCTGGATCATCGAGCACGATCCGCACCTCGTCCTCGGCCCGCGGTCGGCCGACGATCTGCAGCCGGCTCCCGTACTGATCCGACCACACGTACGGAACCGGCGCGTAGGCGCGCGGATTGTCCGGATGCAGGATGTTCCACGCCACAACCCCCGCTTGCTCGACGGCGTTCGTCCAGTGCTCGATGCGCATCGACTCGGCGAACAGCTCGTTCGGCCAGCGTGCGACGTCACCGGCCGCGAAGACGTGCGGCGCGCTCGCGCGGCAGAACTCATCGCAGACGACGCCGTCGGCCACGTCGAGCCCCGAACCGGCCAGCCAGTCCGTGTGGGGAATCGCGCCGACGCCGACGACCACCACGTCACAGTCCAACGTCGTGCCGTCGTCGAGAACGACGCGCTTACCGCCCGCACCGTCATCGCCGACCTCCCGCACCGAGCGGCCCAGGACGAGCTGGACCCCCTTGCTCTCGTGCAGCCGCGCGAGCCGCTTGCCGACGAGGTCACCGAGAACCCGGCTGAGCGGAAACGCGTACGGCTCGACCACGGTGACGCTCGCCGATCTCGCAGCCGCCGCGGCGGCCACCTCCGAACCGATGAAACCGGCTCCCACGACCACGACCCGGACCGGACCGTCGATGGCGTCGCGAAGATCCAGGGCATCCCGCACCGTGCGCAGGTAGTGGACACCGGGGCCCGCCGGGGCCGTGGGCAGCCTCCGGGGCGCGGAGCCCGTGGCGATGACCAGGTCGGAGTACTCGATCACGGTGCCGTCGTCCAGGCGTACCGTGCGGGCGTCGACGTCGAGGCCGACGCCGCGGCAGCCCCGCCGCAGCTCGATCCGGGCCTTGTCCAGATCCGCCTGCGAGCGCAATCTGACCGACTCGGCGCTCTCACCTCCCGCGAGGACCTGCTTCGACAGCGCGGGACGGTCGTACGGGAGGTCCGGGCCCGCTTCCAGGACGGTGATGCTGCCCTCGAAGGAGAGCCGGCGCAGCCCCTCGGCGGTCCGCACACCGGCGATGGAACCACCGACGATCAGAACGTCACTGCGGTCGGTCATTCCTCCACTCCGATGGCCTCCGCCGGGCAGGCGAAGGCCGCAGTGCCCGCACGCTCCTCGTCGGCCTGGTCCACCGTCCCGTCACCGATGAGCTGCGCACGGTTGTCATCACCCATGCGGAACAGATCGGGCGCGAGGGCGATGCACTCGCCGAACCCGCAGCACTTCTCCACCTCGATGAACAGCTTCATGAAAACCCCACCCTCAAGCGCGACCGTAGCCGTACGGATTGACCCGGACGTCCACGACCACCGTGCCGCCCGCGCGGACCTCGTCGAATGCCTTGCTGAGCACCGGTTGCAGCTCACTCGGGTCCAGGACCGGCCCGTACGCCGACAGCCCGTGGCCACGAGCGATCGTCGCCAGGTCCGGGTCGGGGTCGCGCAGATGCTGCCCCACGGAGCGGTTCTCGACCGGACGCGAGCGCCTCTGCGCGACCTGCTGCTGGTGTCCCTCGTCGTTGAAGTACGACCGGTTGTTCGCGACGATCACCAGCAGCGGCAGCCGGTAGTGCGCCGCGGTCCAGAGTGCCGAGCTGCCCATCAGGTAGTCGCCGTCTCCCAGCACGGCGACCGGCACGCGGCCCGTCCCGTCCAGGGCCAGCGCGGCCCCGACGGCGATACCGGGCCCGGAACCGACACCACCGCCACCGTCGCGGCCCAGGTAGTCCAGCGGCTCGGCGAACAGCGCGTCCTCCGCGGACCATCCCAGCGGCAGCGTGGTGTAGGTGATCTTCCTGCTGCCGGCGGCCTCGCGGATCGCGGAGGCGAGGTCGGACATCAAGATGGGGTCGCCCTCGACCTCCGGGCGGCTGCTCGGCCGCGTCGCCGCCAACACCGGAGGCCAGTCAGGCCGCTCGACCGGCGGGATCTCGCCCACCCGGGCCAGCAGGGCCGAGACCATCTGGTCCGCGCCGGCCGTGACCTCCAGGTCCGAGGAGACCAGCGCGAAATGATCCTTGGTCCACCCGTTGAGCAGGGCTCCCAGGTTCTTGCAGGTGACCACCGTGGGCCGCGGGCCGTCTCCGAACGCCGCGGCGAGGGTTCCCGAGAGCTCCGTCCAGTTCAGGCTGAGGATCAGGTCGCTCTGCCGCACCAACTCGACGCCGGACTTGCTCAGCCGGCCCGCTCCGGGCTTGGCGGGGTGACTCGGATGCTCGGTGGGGAAGGCGGCCGGCATGCGCATGTCGGTCAGGCAGCAGACGCCCAGCGCCTCGACCAGGGCCACCCGCCGGTTCCACTCCTCCTCGGTGCGACCACTCCGCCCGAGCAGGATCAGTGGCCGCTCGGCCGAGGCGAGCATCGCGAGGATCTCGTCGACCGTGCCCGAGTCGGGCGCGGGGTCCGTGGCGACCGGGTACCGCTCGGGCTGCGGAATCTCGAGAGCGGCGCCGACCTCGCACTCCTGGATCTCCGAGTCCAGGCAGATGTAGACCGGGGCGGACGGCTCGGTCCGGGTGAGGAGGTTGCCGCGCATCAGCGACTCCAGCGCCGCCTCCACCGAGCCGGGCTGGTCGTCCCACTTCACGTAGTGGCGGACGATCGCCGCCTGGTCGGCGGAGGTGTGCACCCAGTCGATCCACGGCCGGCGCTTCGCGGCGTCCAGCGGCCCGGTCGCGCCGATCAGGACCATGGGGGCACGGTCGCAGTAGGCGTTGTAGATCGCCATCGCGGCGTGCATCAGACCCACGTTGCTGTGGAGTCCGACGAGCATCGGCCGGCCGGTCACCTTGGCGTACCCCTGCGCGATGGCGACGGAGTGCTCCTCGTGCAGGCACACGATCATCTGCGGCCCGGTGTTGCCGAGGTAGTTCACGAGGCTGTCGTGCAGTCCCCGGTAGCTCGAGCCGGGAACCATGGCGATGTAGGGCAGGTCAAGCCGGCTGAGCAGTTCGGCGATGGCGTCGCTGCCCCATTCCAGGGGAGGGCGTTCAGTAATCGGTACGTTGAGCGCTTCGGGCTTCACAGGGACTCCATTCGCAACTGCTCGAGGCGCTCACACACGGACGTGCACCGTCTTCGTCTCGGTGTAGCTGAGCATCTCGTCGAAGCACTCTTCACGCCCGGTGCCGGAGTTCTTGAAGCCGCCGAACCCGGTGCCGAGGAAGTGCCGCGACACGCCGTTCACCCAGACGTAGCCGGCGCGGACCTCGCGCGAGGCTCGCATGGCCAGCTTCAGGTCGTTGGTCCAGATGGACGCGGTCAGGCCGTATTCGACGTCGTTGGCCAGCTCTATCGCCTCGTCGACGTCCCGGTAGCGGATCAGGGACATCACCGGGCCGAAGATCTCTTCCCGGAAGATGCGCATCTGCGGGGTGACGTCGGCGAAGACCGTCGGGCGGATCCAGTAGCCGCGCTCGAACTCGGCACCTTCCGGACGGGTGCCGCCGGCGACCAGGCGCGCGCCGTCCTCGATTCCCGCCTGGATGTAGCGGAGGGTCTTGTCGTACTGGGCCCGCGAGTTCATCGGGCCCGCGCCGGTCTCCTCCTTGGCCGGGTCTCCCTGGACGATCGTCGCGACCTTCGCGACCACGCGCTCGAGGACGGCGTCATAGAGCGAGTCCGGGAGCAGGATCCGGCTCATCGAGCCGCAGGACTGCCCCATCCAGGCGAAGTTCATGCCGGCGACCGCGTTCGACGCGACCTCGTCGGGATCGGCGTCGGGGAACACGATCATCGGGTTCTTGCCGCCCAGTTCGAGACTGACGTGTTTGACGGCCACCTCGGCGGCCGCGCGCTGGATCGCCATTCCCGTCGGCACGGAGCCGATGAAGGAGATCCGCTTCACCAGCGGGTGACGCACCAGCGGGACACCGGCGCCGGCGCCGTCACCGGTCACGATGTTGACCACCCCGGCCGGGAGCGTCTCCCGGACGATCTCGGCGAGTATGGTCGCCGACAAGGGAGACTGCTCCGATGGCTTGATCACCACGCAGTTGCCCGCCATGAGCGGGGCCCCGAACTTCGCGGCGAACAGGATCGGGTGGTTGAACGGGACGATCCGCCCCACCACCCCGTAAGGCTGGCGGACGGAGTAGTGCAGCGCATCGGCGCTGGCCGGAATCGTCTCACCCTTGAGCTCGGTCCCAAGACCGGCGAAGTACTCGATCCCCCGCACCGCGCTCGCGACGTCATGACGGAGCTTGGCGATGCTGTTGCCGGTGTCGCGGACCTCGACGTCGAGGATGCGCTTCCCCTCTTCCCGCAGGCGCTGCGCGTAGCCGCGCAGCGCTTGGGCACGTTCGGTCATCGACAGTCCGGCCCACGCGTCGAAGGCGCCCAGCGCGGCCTGCACCGCCGCGTCCACGTCCTCCGGTCCGGCAGCCGGCACCCGGCCGATGACCTCCTCGTTGGCCGGGTTCACCGACTCCAACCAGTTCGAGGTACGGCTCTCCACAAGCTCGCCGCCGATGAGCATCCGGCCATCAATGAATTCCGACACCTGTACTCCTTGTTTTCAAGCCGGGATCTGACCACGCTCGTGGGTGCGGGGCCGCCCCCGCACCCACATACGTCCTACTTCAGGTCCACGAAGATCTTGCGCCAGTCGTCCGGCACGGGCTGGCCCGTCTTCTTCATGAAGGTGACCAGCCTCTCGGCAGCCTCCGCCTTGACCTCAGGCTGCTTCGCGATGGCATTGCCGTCGCGCTGGTCCTGAACGCCCTTCAGCACGGCCTCCTTGGGGCTGCCCTTGAAGTGCGCGTTGTAGACCCACTCGTCGACCGTTTTGGAGTCGTCGTAGACCAGCTTCTGCGCCTCCCCGAGAGCCTTCCTGAAGTCTTCGATGAGCTTGCCGTTGTTCTTGTAGAAGTCCGGGGTGACCGCGACGACCGAGGTCAGGGTGTTGGTCACCTCAGGCACCTCACCACCGCTGACGTCGATGAAGACATGGGCGTAACCCTCGGCCTCCGCCACCTGCGGGTAGGGCGAACCCATACTGCCCGCGACGACCTTCTGGCTCTTGAGTGCGGCCAGAATCCCGGGGGCGGAGCCCAGCGAGTTCATCTTGAACTCCTTGTCGGACAGGCCGGCCAACTGGAACATGTACCTGGCCATGTAGCTGCTCGACCCCTGGGGGCTGGAGACGCCCCACGACTTGCCGACGAGGAACTTCATCTTGTCCTTCAGCGGCGAGTCGTCCTTCAGGCCGCTCTCCTTCCACGCGGCGGCACTGACGAGGACCGACTCGGGGAATCCGTTCCCGATCTGCGCGATGATCGGGAACTCCTGGCCCTGCTGCAGGGCGGCCACCGGGTTCACCGACGAGGTGATCGCCATGTCGGTGCTACCGCCGAGGGTCGCCTGCAGGCCGGCGGCGCCGTGGACCTCCACGAACTCCGTCTCGATGTTGTACTTCTTGAAGATGCCGGTGCCCTGTGCGTACAGGACGGCCGAGTTCATGGTCGAGATGAACGGCGCCGCGATCCGGATCTTCCGGTTGCCGGTCTTGGCGTCCGCCGTGATCGTCCCACCGCCGCCGCTGCCACAGGCGGTCAGGACCATGGCCCCGAGCAACACGCCCGAGGTGATACGCGCCAGCCGGTGCGTCCACCCCGCGTTTGACCTGGTCATCCTCGTACTCCTTCGCCTTGCCACAGCGCCACCTTGCGCTGGATCGCCCGCAGAACCGAATCGATGATCATTGCCGTGAGGGTGATCGTCAGCACCGCGACGAGCACTCCCGCGGAGTCGTAGCGCTGGCCGGAGTCGAGAGCCAGGTGACCCAGGCCCTCCGATGACGCCACGAACTCGCCGACCACCGCGCCGATCAGCGCGATGGGGAACGCGACACGAAGGCTGGTGAGCAGCCAGGTCGTCGCCGCGGGAAGATACAGACCGGTGAGGATCTGGCGCTGGCTCGCGCCCATCAACCGGAACTGGTCGAGCAGGTTGCGATCGATGTGCCGGGTGGCGTTCCACACGTTGTAGAAGATCACCCACATGCACGAGAACGTCGCGACGAACACTTTCATGGTGAGGTCGACGCCGACCCAGACCACGATGAGCGGTGACAACATGATCTTCGGCGTCGAGTAGAGCATGGCGGCGAACGGCGCGATGACCCGCGAGACGGACTCGTAGATGCCGAAGAGCAGGCCCAGCGTGCTGCCGATCAGCGCGCCGATCGCGAAACCGATGCCGCAGGCCTGCATGGTGTAGGCCAGGTCCGACAGGAGCTTGCCGCCCTGCATGAACTCGCCGAAGCGTTCGAGGACCAGTGTCGGACTCGAGACGATGAACACGGGGAAGATCCGGCCGCTGGCGAACTGCCAGGTTGAGCAGAAGACCACCACGATGGCGATCCGGATGGCCCAGAGCCTGACCTGATCGAGCACTCGCTCCCGACGATGGTCCTGCCCGTCCACCGGCGTGGCCGTATCAGACGTCGCTCTGGACGCCGACTTGGGCGCCACTGTCGTCATGAGATTTCCCTCCCGCCGCGGGTCGCGGCAGTCATGGCGTGGTCGCCGTCATGTTCCGAAGCGGAGTGGCTCAGAGCGACGCCGTCGTCCGACAGGTTGCCGGCGATCGTCTTCCACAGCCTGGCTTCGTGCGCCGCGTACGCCGGCGACTGCCGGAGCTCGACAGGCGAGACCCCGCGCGGGAGATCCTCGAGCTTGTCGATCTGGTCGATCCTCCCTGGCGCTCCCGCCATGGCGACCACCTCGTCACCGATGGTCAGCGCCTCGGTCAGGTCGTGGGTCACGAAGATCGTGGTGAGGTCGGTCCCCTCGATCCGGGACTTCAGGAACTCCTGCATCCGCACCCGGAGCACGGCGTCGAGGGCACCGAACGGCTCGTCCATGAGCAGCAGCGTCGGCGCGGTGACCAGTGTGCGCGCGAGCTGGACGCGCTGCCGCATGCCTCCGGAGAGCTCTCGCGGGTAACGGTTGAGCCAATCACCGAGACCGACGCTCGCCGCCATTTCGGCCGCTCTCTCGCGCCGCTCCGCTCGCGACACGCCATTGAGCTTGAGCGGAAGCGCGATGTTACCCAGGACCGTCTTCCAGGGCAGCAGCGTCTCCCGCTGGGTGACGTACCCGATCCCCTGGTGGAGCTTGTTCCATTCCTTGCCCTGGTACCGGAATGTCCCACCGGTCACCTTCAACAGGCCCGAGCACACGTGCAGCAGTGTGGACTTGCCACACCCGCTGGGTCCGACCACGCATACGAAGCGTCCCTTGGACACGGTGAGGTTGACATCCACCACAGCAGGACGGATCACCCCCTTGCCGGGGTAAGACACCGTCACATCCTTGAACTCCACCACGGGCACCTCAGTGTTGCCGGTGCCGGGCTCTACAGGCGAAGCGTCGCCCAATTCTCAGTCCTCCTCAGCCTGCCTCGTCTGCCTGAGCAGCCGGGGAACGTCCTCTCCGATACGAGGTTCCTGGGATCCACGAACGGTTGCTGTCCTCGTGCTTGTGCGGTGCCGGCTGCCGGAGTCTGCGACCGTGCCCTTGCTCGGAGTCCGTAACGGCCCAGCTCAACGCCGTAACAGGTCCAGGTGTATACAGATTACTGATGCCGGAACGTGTGTCAAGAGTTACATCCAGATTGCTGGCTGGCAACTGTATACTCTTGCCACATAAGTCAATCTCCAAGATCGGAGGCCGGGAATGACACTGCGGCTGCGCGGCACGTTCTCCCCCAACCGGCGTGTGGCACCGCTCGTCGACGGCACCATCCAGCCGACGGGCATGGAGATCACGTGGGAGGGCGGCAAAGCGGGCGACCTGCACTCGATGCATCTCCGCGACAGCGCGCACGACGTGTTCGAGTTCTCCATCTCGAACTTCATGGTCACCCGCGAGCGGCCGAAGGACCTGTGGGATTGGGTGCTGATCCCGGTCTTCGCCAGCAAGGCCACACTCGGGCTGAACACGTGGGTCAACACCAACGCGGGCATCGAGAGCGGCGCCGACCTGAAGGGCAAGAAGTTCGGGATCCCTGACTACACCATGACCGCGGGCCTCTGGTTCCGCGCGCAGCTCGAGGTGCTCTGGGGCATCCGGCCCCAGGACATCGAGTGGTACATCGGACGGCAGGGCGAGGAGAGCCACGGCCGGCAGATGGGCCTCGAATCGAATCCCCCCAAAGGCGTCACCCTGCACTGGACCGGCGACGGCGCGGTGAATCGCATGCTCCAGGCCGGGGAGCTGGACGCCTCGTTCCCCGCGGGCGGGACCGCGATCGACACCTCGACGGGCAAGGTGGCGCGGCTCTTCCCGGATGGGGGCCGTCAGTTCATGGCGGACTTCGCGCGGAAGACCGGTTTTCTGCCGGTCAACCACGCCGTGCTCGTCCAGCGTCGCCTCGTCGAGAAGGAGCCGTGGGTGCCCGAGGCGCTTTTCGCGGCGTTCGAAGCCGCCAAGCAGGAGGCGTACCGGCGCGACCGCAAGGCCGCCGGCGTCTTCCTCGATGGGAATGACGACATGGACTGGCAGGCTTCGGCCTTCGGGGCGGACCCGTTTCCGTACGGGTTCGCCGCCAACAAGGCGATGCTGGACCTGGCCGCGCGGCAGTCGAACCTGGACGGACTGACGACCACCCACTGGGACGTCGAACAGTTCGTCGCGGAGAGCCTCCGCGATACGTGACAGCACAGGCCGGCACGTCGGCCGAGGGTGATGATCCTCGGCCGACGTGCTCACGGCTCGCCGCGCCCGGGGGCCGCGAACCTCAGGCGATGGAGTTGGCCAGGTCGGCGACGCTGCTCTCCCCTCCGCTCTCCTTGGCCGTCCGCGTGAGTGGCGTGTCCGAGGTGGCCCCCAGCGGCGCGTTCTTGGCCAGCCCCGGACTGCCCGCCTGCCACACGTCACGCGTGATCGGCGAGCCCTCCAGCAGGCGGGGCCGGTGGTCCGGGTCGACGATGTCGTGCTCGGTGCAGAACTCGAAGGAGATGCCGGTCATCGGGTCGGCGATGTAGACGCTGATCGAGCCGGACGCGGCGTGCCGGAGCACGTCCTTCTGGAGCTGCGCGCCCTGACGCAGGGCGATGTTCCTGGCCCGCATCACGTCGTCGATGTTCTCCACGAGGATGCAGAAGTGGTCCATGGACGCGGCGCGCTGGGGGCTCGAACGGAAGATGCCGAGCGAGTGGTGGTAGTTGTTCGCCGACCGCATGAACACCGCGTTGCGCTTGATCCAGTCCGACGCCCGGAACCCGAGGACGTCGGCATAGAACCGATGCGCCGCGACGGGGTCCGCCGAGAACCACACCGCGTGCAGCATCTCCGTCATGCGCACGACGTCCTGGGTCGGCTTCACGGCCCGGCACAGCATGTCGGTGTAGGCGTCGATCTCGACCCCGTCGGGGTCGACGAACCGGAGACCGCGGTCGACCCCGTCGCCTTCCAGGTCGCCGATCTCCTGCCACCGGATGCCGCGCTCGTCCAGCCGGTTCGCGACGTCGGACAACGCCTCGTCATTGGCGAGTTGGAAGCCCACGCGCATCAGCCCGCGCCGGTGCTGGTTCTCCTCCAACCGCAGCCAATGGTGGTCGTAGCCGCCGCCGAGGAAGCTTGCCGCGTCCGAGGAGTCGTGCACGGTGAGATGGCCGACGTTCGAGTAGAACTTCGTCGACTCGGCAAGGTCCGGGACACCCATCACGACGTATCCAAGACGCTCTACTGACTGCTCCATGGTTCCTCCGGTTTTTGCCTACTACGGATAGTTTGCAGGCAATTGGGCGATTCTTGGCGCACCTTCCACGGCGGGGCCCCTCAGGACTCCCAACGATGAATGGTGACTTGACGCGTGCAAAGTTGTCACTAGAGTGTATACAGTTGTCGCGTTCGTCAAGGCCGGGTGCTGATCGGCCGACTCCGCTCTATACGACCGCCGCGTCTATACGACCGCTGCGCCGCTTCCTGAGGGATCGCCCATGACTCTTCTGCTTGATGACCGCTCGGTGAGCAGCGTCCTCGATCCGGCCTCGCTCGTCGAGGCGATCGACCGCGCCATCCGGATCGATGCGCAGGCCCCCGCCGACATTCCCGGGCGGGTGAACCTCGCGGGTGGTGGCCGGTTCTTCCGCGTCATGCCCGCTGTTGTGCCCCATGCGGGTGTCATGGGGCTCAAGACGTTCTTCGGCGGCAACGGCGTGGGCGTCCGCTACCTGATCATGCTCGCCTCCATCGAGACCGGCGAGGTTCTGGCGACGATGGACGCCTGCTACCTGACAGCGGCGCGGACCGCCGCGACCAGCGCGGTCGCCGCGCGGGCCCTCGGGGTGAAGGCGACACGCCTCGGCGTTCTCGGGTCCGGGCTGGAGGCCGAGACACACCTGCGTACCTTCGCCGCGGTGAACGAGATCGACGAGGTCAAGGTGTTCAGCCCGAACCCGGCGAGCCGGGAGCGACTCGCCGGCCGCCTGCGCGAGGAGCTCGACCTGTCGATAGTGCCGGCCGCCACGGCCGCGGAGGCCTGCGCCGACGTCGACCATGTGATCACCGCGACGAACACCGGCTACGGAGGCCCGATCGCGTGTGAGTCCGCATGGCTCCGTCCCGGCCTGCACATCAGCGCGATCGGCTCCACCCACCGCGACCTGCGCGAGCTCGACACGGCCGTCTTCAGGCGGGCGGGCACCCTCGTCTTCGACGCCGATCCGGAGCAGATCGCGGATGAGTCCGGCGACATCCGGGAGTTCGTCGACGAGGGCGGCAGCCTCAGCACCGTCCTGCGCCTCAGCGACCTGCTGCAGGGCAAGGCGTCGCTTCCCGAGGACCCGCAGGGGGACCTCACCATCTTCAAGTCCGTCGGAACCGCTCTCCAGGACCTCGTCGCCGCCGAGCTGGTGTACCGACGCTCGGTCGAGGCCGGTCTCGGGACCAACTGGGACGACCTGGCCATACCCAAGAGCCGCCGCTGACCACCCGACATCTCACAACACGAGGAGACTGAATCACACATGACGAGCGCTATCGGCAAGAACGACGTGCGGGACTGGGCCCATGAGCACTTTCACGGCGTCAACAACGTGGTCATCCCGAGCTTCTCGGCCGACCTGACCCGCCTGAACGAACGCGGCATCCGCCATGACGTCCGACGGGTGATCGAGCTCGGGTTCACGGGCACGCTGCTCGTCAGCGAGGTCAACATCACCCTCGACGAGTACATCCGCTTCACCGAGATCGCACACGACGAGGCCGGGGACCGGCTCAACCTGATCTTCCACGCGTCGTTCAACACGCTGGAGGAGAACATCGTCGCCGCGCGGCGTGCCGCGGCCGCCGGAGCCCGCCTCGCGCTGTTGTCGTACCCGCCGTGCTTCTACCCGAAGTCCCTGCAGGAGCTCCACGACTACACCAAGGCGTTCTGCGACGCGACCGACCTGGCCGTCATCCTCTTCCCGATGACGCACTGGGGCTTCGAGCGGCTCCACTCCGCCTCGTTGCCGATCGACATGCTCGCCGATCTGGTCGACGCCGCGCCGAACGTCGTCTCGATCAAGGCCGAAGGCGGGTTCCCGTCGGTCGCCGGCTTCGCGCACGCCTGGCACCGGCTCTCGGAGAAGGTGCTGATCACCATGCCGATCATCCAGGAGGCCATCGCGCTGGCCGCACTCGTCCCCCTGCGGGTGATCGCGACCTCCAACACCGAGTACTACGGCGACACCGCTCCGCGGATGCTGGCCCTGGCCCGGGAGGGCAAGGTCGACCAGGCCATGGATCTGCTCTGGAAGATCGCCCCCGCATGGCGGGCCAACGGCAACGTCGCGCCGGTCCCCCACGCCCACTCCGTGAACCGGGCCGCGTGGAAGTACCAGGCGTGGCTCGCGGGCTTCAACGGCGGGCCGATGCGTGTACCGGCGAACCGCCTGCACAGCGGCGAGATGGCGGCGTTCCGGCGAGCGCTGGTGGACTCGGGGCTGTGGGTGACGGACGACCCGGACGAGGAGTACTTCGTCGGCCGCAACCTGGAGTGAACGCGAGGTCGCGGTGATCTCCTCAATGATTGGTTTCTGGAAACTGTATACGCCTGACATATATACTCCGGGAATGCCGAAGAAGTCGACAACCCCTCCGATGGGCGGCAGGGAGCGCGATAGCCTCAACCGGACGTCCACGGGCGCAGGCATGGATGCCGTCTCACGTACGACGCTGGGAGACCGCGTCTACGAGCGTGTCCATGACGCCATCATTCGCGGAGAGATCCCGGCCGGGACCGAGATCAACCAGGTCGAGCTCGCCAACAACCTCGGCGTGAGCCGGGTGCCGGTGCGTGAGGCCTTGCGAAGGCTTCAGGCAGAACGCCTGCTCGACGCCAACCCCTTCCAACGCTACGTCGTCACGAAGCTCTCCCGGGAGCAGGTGCTTGAGCTCTTCGACCTGCGTCAGACGTTGGAGACCTTCGCCACGCTCCGTGCGCGATCACGGCCCAAGTACCTCGACGTGGACCTTCCAGCGGCCCGGGCCGCCGCGAGTGCCATGGATCTGGGCATGTCGGCCGAGGAGTGGCTCCAGGCGGACATGCAGTTCCATCGCTCGCTCCACGGTCGCGGCTCCGCGGTGTCCACCATCATCGACGAGGTACGGTTCCGGATCTATCGCTACGTCCACCTGGCCGCTCCGGATCTCCCGCGCCGCAAGGAGGTGCTCGCCGAGCACCAGGCCATCCTCAAGGCCGTGGAGCGGGGCGACGAGGACGAGATCCGCGCCGAGATAGAGGCCCATGTCGGGCACACCCGTGACCGGCTCGTCCGCATGAGCTGGGTCGAGGACGGCAGCGAGCACCCCGGCGCCTGAGATCGGCTCTGAGACCGGTCTCACGCCGAGCCCTTCTGAGACCGGCCTCACACCAAGCCCCATCGTCAGTCACCCAGGAGGCATGTTATGTTGTCGCGTACTGAATACACTATCCAGTTGCCGGGAGGACGCCGTGAGCGATACTGACCACCGGGCGGCGCGGCGGGTCGGCACGCTGGGCAGCGAACTCACCTTCGCGGGGCAGGCGACACAGGCGCTGCTCGGCCGCAGGCCCGAGCTGGGTGGGCTGGAGTACCTCCCGACGATGGACGACGTCGTCGCCGCCGTCCTCGACGGCCGGATCGACCTGGGCGTGCTGACGTCGGAGACCTCCAACACCGCGTGCACCGAGACCGCCGCTCGCATCCTTGCCGGAGAGAAGCTCTTCGTCAGCGACGAGATCGTGGTGCCGTACCACTGCGCCCTGCTGGGCAAGCCGGGCAGCCGCCTGGACGACATCAAGCAGGTGGGTGGGCACGGCTCCATCCGGCAGTGCCGTCGCTTCCTGGCGGAGCGGCTGCCCGCGGCGACGGTCGAGATCCACCGGCAGAACTCCGTGGCCGCGGCGCGAGAGGTGCTCGACGGCGACGGCTCGACTGCCGTGATCGGCACCGAGGCCGTGGCCCGGGCGCTCGGCCTGGACATCATCGAGCGCGACATCGACGACGGCAGCGCCGGCGGGTGGTGGGCGCTCACCTCCGCGCTGGAGGTCTCCCCCGGCGCCGACCATCTGGCGGTACGCGTCGACGGCAGTGACGAGCTCGACGAGACTCTCGCGCGCCTGGCCCCGCTCGGGTTGGCCGTGCGCACGATCACGAACGCGCCCACCGGCGAGATCTTCCGCTACCGCTACCTCCTGGTGCTGCGTACGCGGAGTGGTGAGCCCCTCACCGACCAGGCGATCGAGGCCTTCGGCTCCCGGCTGGTCGGCGTCTTCGCCACGTCAACCGTTTCCTGACCCCCATGACCATGGAGATGAGATGTCCGACTTCCGCGGAGCAGACGTCCTCGATCGCTACATCGAGCAGTGCACGAACTGGGGCCGTTGGGGCGAGGAGGACTCGCTCGGGACGATGAACTACGTCGGGCCCGAGGAAGTGCGGCGCGCCGCGGCCCTCGTCGAGCACGGCGTGACCATCTCCTGCTCGCTCCCCTACGACCAGCGCGGCCCTCAGACCGGCACCCTGCGCGCCAACCCGCGCAACGTGATGACGGCGACGGGAGCCGACCACCTGGCCGGAGCGCAGGACATCCTGCCGGCCGGGTTCGGCCCGGCCAAGGGTTACGGGCGTTCCGACGACATTCTCATCGTGCCCAACCAGGCCGGCACCCAGTGGGACTCGCTCTCCCACATCTTCTGGAAGGGGAAGATGTACAACGGGCGCTCCGCCGGCCTCGTCTCCTCCAACGGGGCGGCCAAGAACGGCGTGGAGAACTACGCGGGCAAGTTCGTGCTGCGCGGCGTGCTGCTTGACGTGGCCCGGCACCTGGGCGTGGACTCTCTCGAGCCCGGCTACGCGATCTCCGTCGAGGAGCTGGAGGCGACCGCGGCAGCCCAGGGCGTACAGATCCAGCGCGGGGACGCGGTGCTCATCCGCACCGGTTTCCTCGAGGCTCGCCGGCACGCGTGGAGCGACTACGCGGGCGGCGCCGCCCCGGGCGTCTCGCTCCACACCGCCCCGTGGTTCCACGAGCGGGAGATCGCCGCGGTCGCCTCGGACACCTGGGGCGTCGAGGTCCGTCCCAACGAGATCGACTGCTTCCAGCCCTTCCACGTCGTGGCACTGGTCCACATGGGACTGGCCATCGGCGAGATCTTCGACTTCCAGGAGCTCGCGACCGCCTGCGCCCGCTACGAGAAGTACGAGTTCCTCTTCACCGCGCCCGCGCTGCCCATCACCGGCGCGTCCGGGTGTCCCGTTGGCGGGATCGCGGTGCTGTGAGGCAACGACGACCGTCTTGAGACCGCATGAGAGAAGGAATCGATGACCGCGTTGGCCACGCCCACCCTTGCCCCCTCACTCCCGGCCATCCCCTCGACGCTGCTGGTCGGCGGGCGCTGGCGCCCGGCCGCGGGTGGCGCGACGTTCCCGGTGGACAACCCCGCGACCGGTGAGACGCTGATCGAGGTCGCCGACGCCGACGCGCAGGACGCGCTGGACGCGATCCGGGCCGCCGCCGATGCGCAGCCCGCCTTGGCGGCCCTGTCCCCGGCGCGGCGCGCCGCGTTGCTGCGCCGGGTCGAGGCCACGCTGCGCGAGCGTACGGACGAGCTCGCACTGCTCATCACCCTGGAGATGGGCAAGCCGATCACCGAGTCCCGCGGGGAGGTGGCCTACGCCGCCGACTTCTTCGGCTGGTTCGCCGACGAGGCCCTCCGCATCGGAGGGGACTACCGGCTGTCGCCGAACGGGCTGACCCGCATTCTCGTCCAGCACAAGGCGGTGGGGCCCTGCCTGCTCGTCACGCCGTGGAACTTCCCCCTGGCGATGGGGGCGCGCAAGATCGCCCCGGCGATCGCCGCCGGCTGCCCGTCCGTGCTCAAGCCGGCCGAGCAGACACCCCTGACCAGCCTGCTCCTCGCGCAGATCATCGAGGAGTGCGGTGCTCCGGCAGGCGCGGTCAACGTCGTCACCACGTCCCGCCCCGCCGAGGTCGTCAGCACGGTGATCGAGTCCGGGCTGGCCCGCAAGCTCTCCTTCACCGGGTCGACCGAGGTGGGCAAGCTCCTGCTGGCCCAATGCTCGGCCCACGTCATGAGGACCTCGATGGAACTGGGCGGAAACGCTCCTTTCATCGTGTGCGCGGACGCCGATCTCGACGCCGCGGTCGAGGGTGCGTTGCTGGCCAAGATGCGCAACATCGGCCAGGCCTGTACGGCGGCCAACCGCTTCATCATCGCGGAGTCGCTCGCCCCCGAGTTCACCAGCAGGCTCGCGGACCGCATGGGAGCGATGACGGTCGCCGCCGGCTGGCAGGACGGCGCCGAGGTCGGGCCGCTCATCGATGACGCGGCGGTCGCGAAGTTCGAGCGGCTGGTGGCCGACGCTCTCGACCGTGGCGCCACGATCGAGGTGGGCGGCGGACCGGCGAAGGGCCGGTTCGTGGAGCCCACCGTCCTGAGCGATGTCGCGCCGGGGACGGCGCTGCTCGACGAGGAGATCTTCGGACCGCTCGCCCCGATCACCACCTTCCGCGAGGAGGCGGCGGCGGTGGCCGCGGCCAATGGCACGCCCTACGGACTGGTGAGCTACGTCTACACGCGTGACCTGGAGCGTGCGCTGCGCATGGTCGGAGACCTGGCCAGCGGCATGGTCGGGGTCAACCTCGGCGTCGTGTCGAACGCGGCCGCGCCCTTCGGCGGCGTCAAGCAGTCCGGGCTCGGTCGCGAGGGCGGCCTCGAAGGCATCACGGAATACCTCGACACCACCTACGCGGCGCTGCCGGTCTGACGAAGGAGACAACACATGTCCATGCGCATCGTGGGACTGCACCACACCGATGGATCGGTCCTCGTGGGGACCCTGGCGGACAACGGTCTCGAGGTCGGCGTCCTCGCGCCTCTGGAGGAGTTCTGGGCCGATCCCCGGCGCTGGTTGACCGGCTCGGCGGAAGTGGTGGCCACGCTGCCGCTGGACGATGTCGAGCTCGTACCTCCGGTGCTGCCGGGCGCGCGGGTCATCTGTATCGGGCTGAACTACCTCAAGCACGTCGCGGAGGGTTCCTACGCGAGCGAGGGTGTGCCGCAGTACCCCACTCTGTTCGCGCGGTGGCCGAGCTCGCTCACCGTCGGCGGGGCGGGCATCCCGGTGCCGTCCGACGAGGACGGGGTGGACTGGGAGGGTGAGGTGGTGGCCTGGGTCGGTGAGACCCTGGTCGACGCCACCCCCGAGGACGCCTTGGCGGCCGTGGTCGGCTACTCCGCGTTCAACGACGTGACCTCGCGCCGGGCGCAGAAGTTCACCTCCCAGTGGACGCTGGGCAAGAACGGGGATCGTTCCGGTCCGCTCGGGCCGCTCGTACCGGCTGCCGACGTGGGCGACCTGCGTGACGGGCTCAAGGTGGAGACGCGGGTCAACGGCACCGTGGTGCAGCAGGGCAGTACCGACGAGATGGTCTACACGGTCGGCGACACGCTCTCGCTCATCAGCCGGACCTTCACCCTTCACCCGGGCGACCTGCTCGCCACCGGAACCCCGTCGGGGGTCGGCTACTCCCGGACGCCGCCGTGGCTCCTGCGAGCCGGCGACGAGGTGGAGGTCGAGGTCGAGCGGCTCGGCGTGCTGCGGAACCCGATCGTGGCCAACCAGGAGCGCCACGATGCGCTGAACGCATGAGCGCCGCCCTCGGGCCCCTCGACGGTGTGCTCGTGGTCGACCTGTCGCGTGCCCTGGCGGGGCCGCACGCGACGATGATGCTGGGCGATCTCGGTGCCCGGGTGGTCAAGGTCGAGGCACCGGGCCACGGAGACGACACCCGAGGCTGGGGGCCACCCTTCGTCGGGGACGAGGGGGAACGAGAGTCGACGTACTTCCTGTCGGCCAACCGGAACAAGGAGTCCGTCTGCCTGGACCTCAAGGACGACGCCGACCGCGAGGTCCTGCTCGCCCTGGTACGACGGGCGGACGTGCTGGTGGAGAACTTCCGGACCGGAGTCATGGAACGGCTCGGGCTGGGCGCCGACGTGCTACGGGAGCTCAACCCGCGGCTCGTGCAGCTGTCGATCACCGGCTTCGGCCACGACGGTCCCGAAGGCGGCCGGCCGGGTTATGACCAGATCGCCCAGGGTGAGGGTGGCCTGATGTCCCTGACCGGATCGGCGCCGGATGACCCGCAGCGGTTCGGGACGCCGATCTGCGATCTGCTCGCCGGCATGTACGGCGCCTACGGTGTCCTGGCGGCGCTGCGCCAGCGGGAGTCGACCGGCCGCGGCCAGGTCGTCCGCACCTCGCTGCTGGCCGCGGCTGTCGGCGTCCACGCCTTTCAGGGGACCCGCTGGACGGTCGCCGGCGAGGTCGGCCGGGCGTCGGGCAATCACCACGCCTCCATCTCCCCCTACGGGCTCTTCCGGTGCGCCGACGGAGCGGTGCAGATCGCCGTGGGGAGTGAGGGGCTGTGGCGGAAGTTCTGCGCGGGCTTCGGCCTCGACCCCGCGGAGCCGGGCATGGCCACGAACGCCCAACGCGTCGCGTCACGTGATCAGGTCATCGAGCTGGTCGAACGGGCCTTCGCGAACTGGAGCGCCGGTGACCTGCTCGACCGGCTGCACGAGCTGGCCATCCCGGCGGGCAAGGTGCGCGCCCTGGACGAGGTCTACACCTGGGATCAGACCCTGAGCCAGGGCCTGGCCATCGACGTCACGCACGAGACCCTGGGGCCGCTCACGCTGCCCGGGCCGCCGCTGCGCTTCTTCGAACTGTCCGGGCAGGAGCGCACCCGGACCTCGCACCGGCCGCCGCCCGTCCTCGACCAGCACGGGGAGTCGGTGCGGCGCTGGGTCGGCGACGTGGTCCGGTGACGCATCGGCCGGGTGCCCTCGAGGTGATCGAGGCGAACGTCGACCCGGGCTCCTGGCAGTCGTGGGACGTGCCCGTCGTACCCGTCGACCGGGATCCCGAGTACGAGAAGGCACTGTTCAAGGCCCGGGAACGTTCCGGAACGGACGAGGCCGTCGTCACCGGCCGAGCCAGGATCGGGGGTCACGACGTGGCACTCGTCGTGAGCGAGTTCCGCTTCCTCGGCGGGTCGATCGGTCGTGACGCGGCCGAGCGCATCGTGACGGCCGTGCGCCGCGCGACGGCCGAGCGGTTGCCCCTCATCGCCGCGCCCTCCTCCGGCGGCACCCGGATGCAGGAAGGCACCCCGGCCTTCGTCACGATGGTGGACATCTCCCGGGCCGTCGTCGAGCACAAGGCGGCCGGCCTGCCGTACCTGGTGTATCTGCGACACCCCACCACCGGAGGGGTGTTCGCGTCGTGGGGGTCGCTCGGGCACGTCACCGTGGCGGAGCCGGGCGCCTTGGTCGGCTTCCTGGGGCCCTCGGTCTACGAGGCACTCAACGGGCGGCCGTTTCCCGACGGTGTCCAAGTGGCCGAGAATCTGGTCGCCAAGGGCGTCATCGACGCGGTCGTGACCGCCGACCAGCTCGCCGACGTCGCCCCGAGGGCACTCACCCTGCTGGCCGGGCCACTGGTCAGAGCTACGGACGTCACCCTCGACACCGCCGTGGTGGCGCTGGCGAGGGATCCCTGGGACTCCATTCGGCTCAGCCGGCACCCTGACCGGCCAGGAGTCCGTGAGCTGTTGCGCGTCGGGGCCGGCGATGTCGTCGCCTTGTCGGGGACGGGCGCGGGTGAGCCCGGCCAGGGCATGGTGTGTGCCCTGGCGTCCTTCCAGGGGGTCGCGTGCGTCGTGATCGGTCAGGACCGGCGCGCTCAGGCTCGCGAAGGCCCGCTCGGCCCCGGTGACCTGCGTGCCGCGCGCCGCGGCATGCGTCTCGCCCAGCAGTTGGGGCGCCCGCTGGTCTGCGTCGTCGACACCCCCGGAGCCGAGCTCTCGGCAGAGGCGGAGGAGCGGGCTCTCGCCGGCGAGATCGCCCGCTGCCTGGCCGACCTCGTCCAGCTCACCGTGCCATCCGTGTCGGTACTCCTGGGAGAGGGCTGCGGTGGCGGCGCCCTCGCCCTTCTCCCCAGCCGAGCGCGCATCGCCGCCGAGCACGCGTGGCTCGCGCCCCTGCCACCAGAGGGCGCGAGCGTGATCCTGCACGGCAGCACCCGGCTGGCGGCCGACATGGCACGCAGGCAGCGTGTCGGCTCCCACGAGCTGCTGACGGACGGGGTGGTGCAGGCAGTCGTGCCCGAACCCGTTCCCGCGCACGAGAACCCCGAGGACTTCTGCCGGAGAGTGTCCGCGGCGATCGGGGCGCAGCTGCTCCAGCAGCTCACCGCACACCGTCAGCGGAGCTGAGGCGTCAGCGGGCGAGGACGCGGGCCAGGGTGTGCAAGGTCTCCATAGATGTGCCGAGCGGTGGGGAGACGCGAAGCACGGGCTCGCGCAGGTCCAACGGTGCCCGGCTGGTCGGCACGACGCTGACCAGCAGGGATGCCTCCGCCGCCCGGGCGGCGGCGTGCTCGGCCGTGTCGCTCGGCGGGGGCCTGAGCGTGACGAGGGCGGACGGCTCGTCGAGCGGTTCGGCCACGCGCCAGCCCCCGGCCCCGTCGAGCAGGCCGCGTGCCGTACGACCGAGGTCGGCCAGAGCCGCTTGCACCGTGGACGGGCCGAGCGCGTGCTGCTCGAGTACGGCCACGCCGAGCCCGACCCGGGCCGCGATCGCTCCCTCCGAGCTCTCATACCGCACCGCGCCGGGCAGTGGCAGCGGTAACGGTTCGTTCCAGAGGTGCCCCCCGAGGGTGGGGGCCGCGGCGTCCATGGCGGGGGTGAGGTCGGGCACGATCAGGAAGCCGACGCCGCGCGGCCCGGCCAGCCACTTGCGCGAGGTCCCCACGTACGCGCTCGCGCCCGCCCCGCGCACCTCCACGTGCCCGAGCGACTGGCAGACGTCCAGCACGAGAGGGATCCCCGCCGCGCGGCACCGCGCCCCGATCTCCGCCGCCGGTTGCACGACGCCGCGGTGGGAGCCGATGTGGGAGAGGATCATCAGGGCCAGCCCGGCCCGCAGGCCGTCCAGCTCGAGGCGGCCGTCGTCGTCCACGGGCAGTTCGAGGAGCTTCCAGTCCCGCTGTTCGGCGAGGCGGCGCAGCAGCATCAGCGTGCTGCCGTACTCGGTGCGTGTGTAGCCGACGCTGCTGCCCGGTGCGAGCCGCCAGCCGCCCAGCAGCGCCGCCATCGCCGCTGTCCCGCTCTCCAGGAAGGCCACGTCCGCCGGACCGGCGCCGACCAGCTCGGCCAGAGCCGACTTCGCCGCGGTCAGGTCCGGGACGGCCGCGTAGCCGCCGCGCTGCCGTTCCAGCCGTAGCTGCGCCACGACCGCGTCGAGCACCCGGTCGCTGGGCACGTTGCACCCGGCCGCGTCGAGATGCCCGGGCGGCACCTCGCTGCGCCCAGCCCGCCACAGGGTGCCAACGCTCACGCCTCGGCCAGGATCAGGGTGAAGTCCCCAGCCGGGTCCGTATAGCGACGACGCACCTCGAACCCCGCGTCCGCGAGCTCCGCCCGCAGTCCCTCCGGCCGGAACTTGGCGCTGATCTCGGTCCGCACCTCCTCCCCCGCCACGAAGTCGGCGACCAGCCCCAGCCCGCCGATCCGCACCCGCATGTCCCGGCTTGCCCGCAGCCGCATCTCGATCCACTCGTGCCGCTCGTCGTACAGCGCCACGTGCTCGAACGCCTCCGGGTCGAAGTCCGCGTCCAGCTCCCGGTTGATCACCCGCAGCACGTTCCTGTTGAAGGCGGCCGTCACCCCGGCCGCATCGTCGTAGGCCGCGACCAGCCGCCTGGTGTCCTTCACCAGGTCCGCCCCGAGCAGGAACGTGTCCCCGGGCCGGAGCGTGGCCCGCAGGTCTTTCAAGAACACCGCGCGGGCGGCAGGTTCGAGGTTCCCGATCGTGCCGCCGAGGAAGGCCACCATCCGCCGCCCGGTACGCGGCAGCAACGCCAGATGGCGCTCGAAGTCGGCGCACACCGCCCGCACCCGCAGCCCGGGGAAGCGCCCGGCCAGCCGGTGCGCCGCCGCCGACAGGGTGACCGCGTCGACGTCCACCGGCGTGTAGACGCGCGCGGCGAGCGCCTCGAGCAGCAGGACGGTCTTCTCGCTGGTACCCGAGCCCAGCTCGACCAGCGTGTCCGCACCGCTGGCGGCGGCCAGGTCCGCGGCCCGCGCGCGCAGGATGGCGAGCTCGCGCCGGGTCGGGTAGTACTCGGGCAACCGGGTGATGCGGGAGAACAACTCGCTGCCCGCCGCGTCGTAGAACCACTTGGGCGGCAGCCACTTGGGGACAGCCGTCAACCCGGTCCTGACGTC
This sequence comes from Nonomuraea sp. NEAU-A123, assembly GCF_018603905.1. Classification (GTDB taxonomy): domain Bacteria; phylum Actinomycetota; class Actinomycetes; order Streptosporangiales; family Streptosporangiaceae; genus Nonomuraea. Next base: position 216,680 of record NZ_JAHFZZ010000006.1, on the reverse strand, counting down.
GTGTTCGAGTGCCTGGCGTAGATAGCCGCGGTCAAGATGGTTGATCACATGCACGGTGGACTGGCTGACGGGCATGAGGCCTCCCCGAGTGGATTACAACGGCTGGACGTGTACGTCGTCGCGGGTGACGGTCAGCAGGCTGCGCTCGGGTACCGCCTGCCATCCGGGCAGGTCGTCGAGCGGCTCGCTGGCCACGAGCACGCCGTCGTGAAGTCGGTGATGGAAGAGGGTGTCGCCCCAGACGGTGGCGGCGATCGACGCGCCGTCGCAGGCGAGCAGGTTCAGGCGGGCGCCGGGGTCCTTCTCCCCGGCGTGGACGACCACCTCGGCGAGCGCCTCGCCCAGGCCGAGCCCGGAGTGCCCGCGCTGGAACACGGCGGCGGCGACCCAGGCGGCGTCACACGCGCTCTCGGCGTCGTCGGCCAGGTCCCTGACCGCGTCCCGCGCGACGCGGCCGTTGTGGCTGAGCAGCCACCGCCCGTCGGTGAACGGCGGGGTGGCGCTCTCCTCGATCGGCATGCCGACGGTGGCCGAGCGCACGGCCGCCAGCAGGCAGGTCGAGCGGGCGATCCGCGCAAGCCCGGGCAGGTTGGCGTCGGTCCAGATGGGCACGGAACGGCGATAACGCACCGGGTCCGCACGACTCTGTTCGTACCAGCCCATGCCGTACCCGTCGGCGTTGATCATGCCGTGGCGCTGCCGCCGCGGCGCGTACGACTGTTTCAACAGGCCATGTTCCGGCTCGTGAATGAGCCGGGTGAGCGAGCGGGCGGCGCCCAGCCAGGCCGCGTGCCTGCACATCAGGCCGGCTCCGAACGGGCACAGCGGAAGCCGGTGAAGATCTGCCGGCGGATCGGGTAGTCCCAGTTCCTGAACGTGGTCCGCACCGCCGCCGGATCGGCCGCCCAGGAGCCGCCGCGCAGCACCCGGTACTCCTGGCCGAAGAACACCTCGCTGTACTCCTTGTACGGAAAAGTGCGGAAACCGGGATAGGGCTGGAACCAGGAGGCCGTCCACTCCCAGACGTCACCCACCATCTGCTCGGCCCCGTAGGCGCCGGCCCCGGCCGGGTAGGCGCCCAGCGGCGCGGGATGGGCGGCGCGGTGCCCGAGGTTCGCCCGGTCGGGGCCTGGGGCGTCCTCACCCCATGGGTACCTGTGCGCTTTCTCGGCCCGAGGGTCCCAGCCGCAGGCCTTCTCCCATTCGGCCTCGGTAGGGAGCCGTTTGCCCGCCCAGCGGGCGTAGGCGTCGGCCTCGTACCAGCTCACGTGCTGGACCGGCTCGTCCATCGGGACCGGCTCGGTACGGCCGAAGCGGGTACGCCACCAGGCGCCGCCGTCCCTGGCCCAGAACAGCGGGGCGAAGACCCCGCTCCGCTGCCTCCACTGCCAGCCCTCCGCCGACCACCAGCGCGCGTCCTCATAGCCGCCGTCCTCGATGAACGCCTGGTAGGCGCGGTTGCCCACGGGCAGCCGGTCGATCCAGTACGCGGGCAGGTCCACCCGGTGGGCCGGCCGTTCGTTGTCGTAAGCCCAGGGCAGGGTGTCGGTGCCCATGAGGAAGGAGCCCGCGGGCACGAAGACCTCTTCCGGCCCCTCGCTCCGGCCCCGTGGAAGATCGCCGTCGCGCACCAGCCCGGGTTGCCCGGACAGTTGCAGGGTGGCGAGCATGGTCTCGTCGTGCTGATGCTCGTGCTGGATCACCAGGCCGAACACGAAGCCGTCGCGGTGCAGCGGGGCCGGTCCGTCCAGGTCGATCGCGTCGAGGACGTCGAGCACCCGCCCGCGTACGCCCTCGATGTAGCGGCGGGCCTCGGCCGGACCCAGGAAGGGCAGGCTGGGGCGGTCCTTGCGCGGTGTCTTGAACGCGTCGTAGATGTCGTCGATCTCGGGCCGGAGCGGGTCGATGCCGCCGGCCTCGCGCAGCACCCAGAGCTCCTCGTAGTTGCCCACGTGCGCCAGGTCCCACACCAGTGGCGACATCAGCTGGGAGTGCTGGCGTACCAGCAGGTCGTCCTCCGCCGCCGTGTAGGTGAGTGACCGGTCGCGCACCGCGATGAGCTCGGCCGCGATGCGTTCCTTGAAGTCGTTCATTCCCATCCCTCATCGCTCGGCCAGTTCGGGATATCCAGCAGGTCGGACGCCGGTGAGCGGCCCGTGCTCACGTGCCGGTCGGCGAACGCGGCCACCTCGCCGACCAGGCCGGGACCCGCGCCGCAACGCGGCAGCGCCTCCAGCGCGGCGCGGAAGCACACCTCGGCGACCCGGCGCAGGTGCGGGTCGGCCAGTCCGCATCGCGCCGCCACCCCCCACAGCCCGCGGTACGGCTCCGCCGCGGCCATCGCGGCGTCGGCGGCGCGATCGTCCATGACGAGGGCATGGGTCACGGCCACACAGACCGGCCAGATCGCCGGGTGCTGGGCGTCGAGATAGCGGATCTCCAGCCAACCCCGGGGCCGCACCGGTGGAAACAGTGTCGTGGCGTGGTAGGCCAGGTCCTCGGCGGTGGGCCGTCGCCCGCCGTCGGCCGTCAGCCAGTCGCGGAACGTGGAGCCGTCACGGACCGGGCGATAGCTCTGCTCCCCCTCTCGCACCAGCATGAGCCGGGCATCCATCAGGTATTCGGCCCAGTCCGCGGCCGGATCGCCCGAGGCGGGCACGGGTGAGGTTCTGGTGGGGTCGAGGTGATCCCAGACGGCCTGGCGGCCCGACATCCAGCCGCACGGCCGACCATCGCTCAGCGGCGAGTTGGCGAAGGCGGCCATCAGCACGGGGCCGAGCGCGTGCGCCCGATCCCAGCGCGCCGCCGGCCGCTCGCCCAGGTCCAGGTTGACCTGGATCGACGCGGTCGAGCACATCATGAGTTGTCCGTACGGCACGCCGAGGAACTCGGCCATCGCGTCGTATCGGGGCAGACGTAGCTGGCGGCGGGCCGGGCGTACCGGATCGAGGCCGACTCCGCCCAGCACCAGCCCTGACGCTCGCAGGGCGGCGCGTACGGCGGCCACGTCGCCTTCCAGGCGGGCCAGCGCCTCCGCCAGCGGGCCCGCCGGGCCGGAGAGTTCGAGCTGTCCGCCCGGTTCGAAGGTCACCTGGCTGCCGCCGGGCAGTTCGGGCAGGGCCCGCTCGATCCTGGCCAGCGGGACCTGCCGGGCCGCCGCCGTACGGTCGAAGATCAGGAATTCCAGCTCCACGCCCACCCGGTCCGCGGCGGCGGGACGGAAGCAGCGACGCGCGAAGTCCGCCACCGCTGAGGCGTCCCGCAGCGGCGTACTCTCGGCTGTAAGCCCGATCATCGGCCCCCCTCGCATGGCGCATGGGTCTTGATGGTCCGCGTCCAGCGATCCGCCGCAGGCAACGGCGTCCCCATCTACAGACCCGCGAAGGGCGCAAGCGTTACAGACGGATTTTTCGGATATCGGATGCGGCGTGACCGGCCGCTACGTCACCTGGAGGGCCTTATGACGGCCGCCGCTCGCGAAACGCGGACATGAGCCGGTCGCGCACGTCGATGGGGAGTTTCTCCGGGGGCGGGTCGCCTAAGGCGACGATGGTCGCGCGGAACTGTTCGAAGTAGCGGCTACACCCCTGGCAACAGGCCAGGTGCGCGCGCACGCCCTCGCGCTCGGTCGGATCGAGCGCGTCGTCAAGGTAGGCGGTGATGAGATCCACCAGCTCGTCGCATGTGAAGCGCTTCACGACGCCGACCGCCTTGTCTCCTGGATGAACCGTTTCACCTATTGTGCCGCTGCGCGGAGCGGAAGGAGCTAGTCCGGCTGTCCCACGGACTCGAAATAGTCCGCGAGCCAGCCGCGCACCGCGACGCGGGCGCGATGCAACAGGACCCGCTGGTTGGCCGCGGAGATCTTCAGGATCTCGCACACCTCGTCGGAGGTGCATCCCTCCACGTCCCGCAGGGTGATCACGATGCGCTGCCGGGGCGGCAGCCTGGCCAGAATCTCGCCGATCATGCCACGCACCTCCGAGGCCAGCGCCTCCCCCTCAGGCGTCGGCCATGCCGCGGGCGGATCCGTCCAGCCGCCCGGCGGCACCGGGTCGAAGTGCGGGCCCGCGGAGTTGCCGCCGTCTTCCTCGAAGGCGCTCCACGGCAGCGTGCGCCGCTCACGGACACCGCGCTTCTTCGCCATGTTGACCACGATGCGGAATATCCACGTCTTGACCGAGGAACGGCCCTCGAAGCCGTCGATCCCGCCGATCACCGCCAGCCAGGTGTCCTGGACGACCTCTTCCGCGGAGTGGTCGGTGGACACGTAGGACCTGGCCACTCGCAACATGCCCCGGGACCAGGTGTCGAGCAGCGCCGCGAACATCGCCTCATCACCCGCGCGGAGGGCCCGGACAATGACGTCATCCGAGGGCAACCCTCCGCCCGCGAAAGACCTCACGATCGCTTCCCTCCGGTCAGACGTCGGGACATCCATGACATCCGGGCCGATCCGTGCCCCGCATCTACCCAGGCTAATCCGCCCATCACCGCGCCTCGGCGGCTGGGCGGCCTATCCTCGAAGGAGCAAGTCCCCGGCGAATCGGTGAGGAGCATCCCATGCGTCGGTCGGAAAGGCTGCTCTACGCGGCGAACGGCGTCGATCTCCGCGTCGTGGACCTCGAACTGACCGACGGAGAGCATGTGGAGCAGCCCTTCATCCGCACGCCGCAAGCCGCCGGAGCGGTGGTCTTCCGTGACGGGCGCGCGCTGTTGCTGTGGCGGCACCGCCCCATCACCGACACGTGGGGCTGGGAGATCCCACTCGGCGAGATCGGCCCGGACGAAAACCCCGAGCAGGCCGCGGCCCGTCTGGTGGAGGAGCAGACCGGCTGGCGACCCGGGCCCCTGCTGCCACTGATCCGGGTCCGCACAGCCGAGGACGTCGCCGACAGCGACCACGTGATCTTCGTCGCCTACCAGGCCACCTTCATCGCCGCGCCGACCGGCGACCAGGCTCACGAACGGGCCGAATGGCTGCCGGTGCTGGGCATCCAGCGGCTGATCAGCGAGCAGGCCATCACGTCCGCGACCACGGCGGCGGCCCTGCTGCACCTCCTGGCCGACCTCCTGCAGGCCCGCGCGTCACACTGAAGTAGGACCCCAGCCATGGCCGTGGCCCTCAGTCGTCACCGGACTCCAGGCGATAGAGCGCGTTCAGCAGGGGCCAGGTGGCGGCGGCCATCTCGGCCGGGGTTCGCGGACATCCGCGCTGGAGCCAGTCGACCGACACCCCGATGAGCGCCCCGGCGGTGAACGCCGCCGTGACATCGGGCGGAACGGGCGAAAAATCGTCGAGCAGATGATCGCTGGTCGCCTCGGTGATCCGAGCGCGAATGTGGTCGATGACGCGCGCGCTGCCCTGCGGCCCCAGCAGCGCGCGGAAGAGCCCGGCGTGCTCGGCCAGGCTGGCGAAGAAGGCGGTCAGCGACGCGGTCGTGTCCTGGGCCAGGTCGCCGGAGTCGAGCGAGGGCTTCGGCACCGCCTCGAGCAGGTCGTCGATCATCGCCGTACAGGCGTCCTCGGCCAGTTCGTGCACGTCGCGGTAGTGGTCGTAGAAGGACGAGCGGCTCACTTCGGCGAGTTCGGCGACGTCCGAGACGCTGATTCTGGCCAGCTCCTGCTCCGCGACGAGCTGGATCAGCGCGCGGGCCAAGGCCGCTCGGGTGCGGCGGACGCGCCGGTCGCTCGATTGGGTCTTGATCATGGCCACGACATCAGCCTATCGTATTCCGACATATGTCGGTTTTCCTACAGATGTAGGCTAACAATGAGCCCTCTGGCGACCACCGCCTCTTCCAAGGAGTAGCCGCATGACCCTGGCCTATCCGATCCCCAACGACACCGCGCTGGAACCGCCCGCCGAATGGGCGAAGCTGCGCGGCGAGTGCCCGGTGGCGCACGTGCAGCTGCCCAGCGGCGACCAGGCGACGCTGCTGACCCGCTACGAGGACGTCAAGCAGGTGCTCGCCGACCCGCGCCTCAGCCGCCTGCTCAACGCCCCGGACGCGGCCCGGCTGTCGGACACCGACGATGGCGGCCTGTTCAGCAGCGAGATGGCGGCGATCATCCCGGACGGCGGCGAGGAGCACCAGCGCTGGAGGCGCCTGGTCGGCAAGTGGTTCACCGCCAAGCGCATGTCCGCCCTGCGCCCCCAGATGGCGCGGATCGCCGAGCAATTGATCGACGAGATGGTCGAGCGCGGCCGGCCCGCCGACCTCAAGGCGTCGCTGGGCTTCCCGCTGCCGGTCTACGTCATCTGCGACATGCTCGGCGTACCCGCCGCCGACCGCGAGCGGTTCTCCTACTGGTCCGACACCCTGCTCAACCTGACCAAGTACGAGAAGTCCGAGATCGACGCCGCGCAGGCCGAGTTCTTTCAGTACATGTCGGACCACCTCGCCGCCAAGCGCGCCGAACCTGGTGACGACCTGCTCAGCGAGCTGATCGCGGCAGGCGGGCCGGAGGACGGCGGGCTGACGGAGCTGCAGGTGCTGGTCACCGGGATGGCGCTGCTGGTCGCCGGGCACGAGACCACCGCCAACATGATCGGCAAGATGGTGGCGATGCTGCTGGCCGACCGCACACGCTGGGAGCGGCTGCTGGCCGACCCGTCGCTGATCCGCACCGCGGTGGAGGAGTCTCTGCGCTTCGACGCCAACTCCGGCTTCGGCCTGCCCCGCTATCTGCCCGAGGAGACCGAGGTCGGCGGCACGGTGTTGCCGAAGGGCACCACGGTGATCTGCAGCATGGCCGCCGCCAACCGCGACGAGGGCGCCTTCGATGCCGCCGACCGGTTGGACTTGACCCGCAGCCCCAACCCGCACCTGGCCTTCGGCTCCGGCGCCCACTCCTGCCTCGGCCAGGCGCTGGCCCGCACCGAGCTGCAGGTCGTGCTGGAGGTCCTGCTGCGCAAGCTCCCGACGCTGGTCCTGGCGGTGCCGGTGGAGGAGCTGGAGCGGTTGGACGGTCTCGCCGTCGGCGGCCTGCTCAAGCTTCCGGTGAGGTGGTAACAATGAAGATCACTGTTGACGAGGAGAAGTGCTGCGGCGCCGGCCAGTGCGTGCTGATCGCCCCAGCGGTCTTCGACCAGCGCGACGATGACGGCATCGTCATCCTGCTGGATGCTGAGCCCGGCGAGGACCAGCACGCGGCGGTCCGCGAGACCGCCGCGGTCTGCCCCGCTGGGGCCATCGTCCTGGACGAATAGACACCCGGGCCGGAGCCGAGCCTGCCCTGCTCGCGTTCGGCGCGCAGGACGGGCTCAGGGAACCCGCCGACCTGTGAATCCCCGGATCCATCTCGGGAACCTTCACGATCGCCGTACGGGAGTTCGCAGCCGATCAGCCCTCGCGCGAGGCCAACGGGCCGCTCGTCACCCTGCCGCACATGAAGATCTCCACGTCCCCGCCGGCCTGCGGCACGTGGGCCATCTGCGAATACGGCAGGGCGTACCGGACCCGACGGCAGGGCGTACCGGACCCGTGGGTCGGCGTCGCCTGGTCTGACCCCAGGATGTCAGCGTGTGAGCCTTCATGCCCGGACGAGGGTGACGGCGTGACCGCGCGGGCTGGTGACCTGTTCGATGGCGGTGCGCTCCAGGAGGTGTGGGGCAGTGGGCCGGCGGTCGAAGACGATGAGGATGCCGTGGCTCAGGTCGAGATGATCGAGGTATCCGTCGAGCTGGTGCAGGCCGTCTTCGACGGGGTCGGGCTGTCTGGGGTGATGGACCTTGAGTTCGATGGCCTCCCACTGCCAGCCGCGCTTGCCGTCGGCGTCTGTGTAGGGCCATTGGATGCAGATGTCCATGCGACCACGGCCCAGGGCGTACTCACGGTCGATCACACCGCCGCCGTTGACCACCCGGTGCAGCCAAGCCATGAAGATCAGGTGGCAGGCGGCCTCGTGATAGGTCTCACGGCTCTGCAGGATCTCGCCGTTGCGCCGCCAGAAGGTGAGGAACCCCTGCAGGATCCCCGGCATGTCGAGCCGCCCGTCCGAGGTGAAGAAGGCTGAGCGGTCGAGCAGGATCTCGGCCTCGACGTCCTGGCTGAGGACCCGCACGATGACTTCCTGATAAATCGGGTTGGCGACCTGGACCGGCGGTTTCTGGGTGATGAGGCCGAGATCGCGGACGTAGGCGAGGTCATCGTCATAGACGTTCTCCCGCACTTCGCCGGTGAGGAGTGGCTCGATGATGCGCTGGACGCGTCCTCACGCAGCTTGGCGGCCATGGAGTCCAGGTGAACGGCGCGGGCGACGATGAGCCGCTCGACCGCCTGGTTCATGTGCTCTTCGGTGATCGACTGACTTTCCGGGATGCGCGTCTCGCGGATGATCTCGCGGGCGAGGGCGTTGACCAGCCACGGCTGCCCTTGGCTGGCGTGGAAGGCGCGCTGTATCGCGTGCGCGGTGAACTCCTGGCCGGTGGCGTCGGTGTGCTGGCCGTACAGCTCGGCCACCTGCTCGAAGGTAAAGTCCGCCGGCCGCATCGACTCGGCAAGGATGTTGAACGGCGAGGGGCCGACCAGCCTTGACGGGTCGCCGCCCGAGGCTGTCTTGTAGTCGCGCACGTCACGCATCCCGCACAGCGCCACACTGTGCGGGAACGGCACCGGGAAGCTGTTGTATCCCTGGCGGAGCTGCCGGAGAACGCTGATCAACTCATCGCCATGGATCGAGTCGATCTCGTCCACGAGCAGCACGATGGGGCGCGGGCAGCGGCGAGCCCATGCGGAGAGCCCGGCTGTCCCGCCCTGACCTCGATGCCATGCTCGGCTCGCTCCTCCCCCTCGCAAGCGAGGTGGTCACCCTGCTGACCGCGCCAACGGATGCCCTCGGCGTGCCTGTTGATGCGTTCCCCGCCGATTTTCCGCGCCTCGGCGACCACCTGTACGCTCCGGCCCTGCGTGAGCTGCTTTCCTCACCACCTGCCTGGTTCCTGCACGCCCGAGCCGATGAGGAGCTACGCCGAGCCGCCCAAGCGGCGGCAAGCCGTGCCGTGGCGGACGCGTCCCGGCGCCACCGCGCCGAGCAGGCAGCCGTCGACGCGGCCATCCGGGCAGCCACCCGGCTCTCCGACGCATCGGTGGCCGAGCTGTTCAGCCTGCCGGTCGATGTGATCCGACAGCTGCGTCCCGGCAGCGGCCGCTGGTCGGCCCAGCATGTGGCAGGCCTGCTGCGAAATCCGCCGCCCTGGCTCCGGTCGGAGAGCGCGGCCCGCACCGAAGTCGAGCGCCGCCGCCTCAAGGCTCAAACCCGCGTGGAACGCGAAGCCCAACGACGACTCTCCTGGCGTCGGCATTGGGCGGAGGCGCTGGGAATACCGCTCGAAAGGGTTCCGCAGTCTGCTGGACGGCCCACCCCGAAAGCGATCTCGGCCGCGCGGGACCGGCCACCTCCCTGGGCACAGCCAGGCCGGTCGGTAGACAAAGAAACCCCGGCTCAAGATAGATGAGCCGGGGTTTCGCTGTGCGCCGTCAGGGACTCGAACCCCGGACCCGCTGATTAAGAGTCAGCTGCTCTAACCAACTGAGCTAACGGCGCTTGCAGAGAGGAATATACCGGCACTCCGCATCCTGGTCGAATCGGTATCACCTGCCTGCCTGCCGCTAGAATAAAGTTCGGCATTCAGACAGGAGCATCGATGTTCGACTCGCCCGCCGCCGTGACCGAGCGGCTCGCCGCCGTTGACTATCTCTCCGACGACGCCATCTCCACCTCGGTGTTCCTCGCCGCCGCCCTCGGCAAGCCGCTGCTGGTCGAAGGCCCAGCGGGGGTGGGCAAGACGCAGCTGGCCAAGGCCGTGGCGCTGGCCACCGGCTCCGAGCTGATCAGGTTGCAGTGCTACGAGGGGCTCGACGAGGCCAGGGCCCTGTACGAGTGGAACTACAAGAAGCAGCTCCTGCGCATCCAGGCCACCAGTGCCGATGACGACATCTTCAGCGAGGAGTTCCTGCTGGAGCGGCCGCTGCTCAAGGCGATCAGGGCCGGGGTGCCGACCGTGCTGCTCATCGACGAGACGGACAAGGCGGATGTGGAGGTCGAGGGGCTGCTGCTGGAGCTCCTGTCGGACTTTCAGGTGACGATCCCGGAGCTGGGCACCATCAGCGCGGTGCGCAAACCGTACGTCGTGCTGACCTCCAACGCGACCCGCGAGCTGTCCGAGGCGCTCAAGCGGCGCTGTCTCTATCTGCACATCGAGTACCCGACGCCGGAACGCGAGCGCGACATCGTGCTCAGCCAGGTGCCGACGATCCGCGCGGACCTGGCCGAGCAGTTGGCCAGGACCGTCGCCACGCTGCGGTCCCTGGAGCTGAAGAAGGCGCCGTCGGTGGCCGAGACGGTCGACTGGGCGAACACGCTGCTCGCCCTGGGGCGCGACGAACTGGACGCGGCGACCGTGGCGGGCACGCTGGGCGTGGTGCTCAAGCACGCCTCCGACCACGTTCGCGCGGCCAAGGAGCTCGGGCTGCCTCATGAGTGACACGTCGCTGGTCGACAGGCATGTCGGGTTCGTGCATGCGCTGCGGGAGGCGGGGCTGCCCGTGTCGCTGGCCGAAGGGCTCGACGCGGTGCGGGCGCTGCGGGTGATCGACCTGACCGAGCGCGAGTCGCTGCGCGCCGCCTACGCTGCGACGCTGGTCAAGAAGCCGGGGTACCGCCCCGGGTTCGACATGCTGTTCGACCTGTGGTTTCCGTCCTCCACGACCGGCCTGTACGGCGAAGGCCCCAAAGGCGAAGACCTCAGCGAGCTACGCGACCACCTGGCCCGGCTGCTCACCGATGGCGGCGAGGCCGAGATGCGGGAGTTCGCCAGGGCCATGGTCGGGCGGTTCGGCCGGCAGCCGGCGGGTCCCGGCCGCCAGAACTGGTTCTCCTACAGCGTCCTGCGCGCGCTGTCCCCCGAGACGCTGATGGCGCGGATCCTCCAAGAGGTCCTGGCCGGTCAGGAGCGCGGTGGGCTGGCCGAGAAGACCGCGCGGCAGCGGGTGAACGCCGGCATCAAGCGCTTCGAGGACGCGGTCGCCACCGACGTGCGCCGCCGCATCGCCGAGGACTCCGGCGTCGAACGCATCGCCCGCTCGGCCGTCCGCCCCCCGCTCGACCAGCTCGACTTCCTCCGCATCACCAAGGCGGACCTGGCCCGACTGCGACGCGAGGTCTACCCGCTGGCCCGGCGCCTGGCGGCCAGGCTGACGATCAAGCATCGGAAGGGCAAACGCGGCCGTCTCGACTTCCGCCGCACCATGCGGGCCTCACTGCAGAGCGGCGGCGTCCCACTGACCACGCATTTCAAGCCGCCCCGGCCGCACAAGCCCGAGCTGGTGATCCTCTGCGACACCAGCGACTCGGTCTCGTCGTTCGCGCACTTCACGCTGCTGCTCACGTACGCGCTGAGGGAGCAGTTCACCAAGGTACGGGCGTTCGGGTTCGTGGACACGGTCGACGAGATCACCCGCTTCTTCGTCCCCGGCGCGGACGTGGTGGAGGCGATGACCCGGCTGGCCAACGAGGCGGACATGGTGCGCTTCGGGCGGACGAACTACGGCCATTCCTTCGAGCGGTTCGCCGAGCGCTACGGCGACGCGATCGGCTCCAAGACGTCGCTGCTGATCCTCGGCGACGCCCGTTCCAACTACCAGCCGGCCGCCGTCGACACCCTGCGCGCCCTGGCCGCCAAGGCCCGGCACGCGTACTGGCTGAACCCGGAGCCGCGGCAGCAGTGGGACACGGGCGACTCCATCGCCACCGACTACGACGCGGTCGTGCCGATGTACGAGTGCCGCAACGTCGCGCAGCTCACCGCGTTCATCGAAGACCTCGCCTGAGCGAGTCAGGCACGCTGGAGCTCCCGAGCGGCGGTGCGGGTGAGCAGCTCGATCTGCTGCTCGTCGAGCACCTCTCCGGCGATCGCCTTGATGCGCTTGGCCGCCAGGCTCGGCTTGAGCAGCGTGAGGCCCTCGGCGGTGACCTGGCCGCCGCGCGGCAGCAGGCCGCAGTGCACGGCGAGCAGCGGGGTGATCGTCACCGGGATCCCGGTCTCGCGGGTCAGCAACTCGGCGAAGGCGTTGGAGGTCTCGACCAGGGACTTGGCCACCTTGCTGCCGTACTTCTCGCCGAAGAAGAGCCGGTCGCAGTAGGTGGCGATCTCGGTGTCGGGGCTCCACGACTCGTTGTCGATGACCCACACGCCGCCGGGGCCGATCACGAGGTGGTCGATGGACGCCTGCTCCCTGATAGCCCGGCCGTCGAGGACGCTGTAGCCGTGCTTGCCGAGCGAGCGGCGGAGCATCCGGCCGGTGATCACCTCGCCGCGCCGCCGGCCCCGCCAGACCGCGGTCAGGCGGAAGGAGCGCCAGGCGACATACCAGTCGATGCCGGCCACGAGGCCCGCGAACGCGAGGCCGTAGAGGGCGGTGAGCCCCAGGTCGAAGCGGAGCGCCAGGCCGATGCCCGCCGCGAAGCCAACGGCCGCCTTGATCATCCTTGATCGCTTGCGGTTGTTGGCGTCCTCGCGCCAGAACTTCTCGTAGTACCACTGAGGGGATGCCCCAGTGAACTTCTCGTCCTGCTGCACGTAGATAGAGCCACCAGGCACGGCAAACTCCCCCAATGAGTCGCTGCAACCATCGGGATCTGCCACGCCGAAGATCCCTCGCCGAGTTAATTAATACCCCACCTGACTCCAACGGAAGCAAGGGGACCCTAAGGTTACGGAAATAGCACCTGCTGGGATGGCATCAACCGACCAGTCGGTATGCTGTGACACGTGAAGGACGAACCGGTACGCAGGAGGCTGCTGGGCGAAGCGACCCGGCTTTTCGCGGAGCGGGGCTTTGAGGGCGCCTCCGTGCAGGAGATCGTACTGGCCGCCGGCGTCACCAAAGGCGCCATGTACCACTATTTCGACTCCAAGGATGATCTGCTGCATGAGATCTACGGCCGGGTGCTGCGCATGCAGATGGAGCGCCTGACCGAGATCGCCGACGGCCCCGGCACGGTCGCCGAGCGGCTGCACGCGGCGGCGGCCGATGTCATCGAGACCACCACCGCGAACCTCGACGACTCCAAGATCTTCTTCCGGTCGATGCACCTGCTCGCGCCCGAGACGCGCAAGACCGTACGAGCCGAGCGCCGCCGCTACCACGAGCGCTTCCGCGACCTGGTGATCGAGGGCCAGCGCGAGGGGGTGTTCAGCGAACGCGTCCCGGCCGAGCTCGTCGTCGACTACTTCTTCGGCTCGGTGCACCACCTGGGCACCTGGTACCACACGGACGGACCGCTGACCGGCGCCCAGGTGGGCAAGCACTTCGCCGACCTACTGCTGACCTCCCTCGGGGCCGGGCACGTCGGCGAGTGAGGCCAGCGCCTCCCGGTGGTCTCCGGGTGTGCCGAGCGCCGTCTCGCAGGCTTTGGCGCGCTTGAGGTAGAGATGCAGGGGGTGCTCCCACGTCATCCCGATCCCGCCGTGCAACTGCAGGGCCTCCTCGGCCGCGTGTACGGCGACACCCGCGTTCCACGCCTGGGCCACGGCGACCGTCACGGCCGAGTCGTCACCGGCGGCGGCACGGGCGGCGGCCCTCGCCCTGACCACGTCGAGCCAGAGATCGGCCAGCCGGTGCTTGATGGCCTGGAACGAGCCGATCGGGCGGGCGAACTGGTGGCGTTCCTTCACGTACGCGAGCGTGGTGTCCAGACACCACTCCGCCACCCCGAGCTGCTCGGAGGCGAGCAGACCCGCACCGAACCGCAGCACCTCGGCCAGATCGCACGGCCCCAGCAACCGCGCGGGCGCCCCTACGATGCGGACCGTGGCGACCGGACGGGTCAGATCCAGCGACGGTATGACCTCGACGGCGGCGTCCGCGGCCTCGACCGCGTACAGCTCCCCGCCGACCGGCACCAGCAGCACGTCGGCCACCTCCGCCCCCGCGACCGCGGACACGGTCCCGGACAGCGTCCCGCCGTCCAGATTCACCGACGAACCCCGCCACGGCCGGTACGGCGAGGCGGCGAACGACACCACCAGGGCCGCGGTCGTCCGGCCCTCGGCCAGCTCGCCCAGCAGGTCCGCCGAGCCCGTCGCCAGCAGCGCGTGGGTGGCCAGGACGGCACTGGTGAAGAACGGGACCGGTGTGACGCCCCGGCCGAGCTCCTCCAGCACGACAGCGGCCTCGCGGGCCGAAGCGCCCGCGCCTCCGTACTGCTCGGGAATGAGCAGGCCCGCCACGCCGATCTCCCCGGCGAGCGTCTTCCACAGGTCGAGGTCGTAGGGGTCGGACTCCACCCGCTTGAGCACCGCGGCGGGCGGGCAGCGGTCGGCGAGCAGGCCGCGCACGGCGGCGCGCAGTTCCTCCTCGACCTCCGAGTACAGCAGGGTCATCGGGGCAGGTCCTTCCAAGGGACGTCCTTGTCGACGCGGGGTTCGGAGGGTAGGCCGAGCACCCGTTCGGAGATGATGTTGCGCAGGATCTCCGAGGTGCCGCCCTCGATCGAGTTGCCCTTGGCGCGCAGGTAGCGGTAGCCGGCGCCACGCCCGTAGAAGTCGACGTCCTCCGAGCGGCGGAAGGTCCAGTCGTCGTAGCCGAGGTCGCGCTTGAGCTCGACGTCGAGGCCCGACAGCGCCTGGTTCAGCTTGGCGAACGACAGCTTCATGCCCGACCCCTCCGGACCGGGTTGCCCCGCGACGAGCTGCTCGCGCAGCCGTACCCCGGACAGGCGGGTCACCTCCGACTCCACCCACAGCGACAGCAGCCGCTGGTGCAGGTCGTGCGTGCGCAGCTCGGGGTGCTCGTGCCAGGTGTCGAGCACGGGGCCGATCATGCCGCCGCCGCGCCGTACGGGGGCGCCGCCGATCGCGACGCGCTCGTTCATCAGCGTGGTCTGGGCGACCCGCCAGCCGTCGCCGACCTCACCGAGCCGCAGGTCGTCGGAGAGCCGCACGCCGGTGAGGAACACCTCGTTGAACTCGGCCTCCCCGGTGATCTGCCGCAGCGGGCGCACCTCGACGCCCGGCGCGTGCATGTCGCAGATGAAGTACGTCATGCCGCGGTGCTTGGGCACGTCCGGGTCGGTACGAGTCACGAGGATCGCCCACCGGGAGTGGTGCGCGCCGGACGTCCATACCTTCTGGCCGTCGACGACCCATTCGTCGCCGTCCCTGACCGCCTTGGTGGCCAGCGTCGCCAGGTCGGACCCCGCGCCAGGCTCGCTGAAGAGCTGGCACCAGATCTCCTCGCCCGTCCACAGCGGCCGGAGGAAGCGGCGCCGCTGCTCGTCCGTGCCGAACGCCAGGATCGTCGGCGCCGCCATGCCCAGGCCGATGCCCTGCACGCCGGTGTTGAGCTGGGGCGTGTCGGCGAGCTCCCGCTCGACGACCTGCTGCAGCTCCCGCGACACGCCCAGCCCGCCGAGCCCCTCGGGGAACCAGACCCACGCCAGCCCGGCGTCGAACCTGGCCCGCAGGAACTCCAGCCGGTTTTCTGGGTCGTTCGCGCCTCGAAAGGCGTCTATGCGGTGCTTGATGTCCGCCTCGTTCACATGTACCTCTTCAGTTCGCGGTAGGCGAGTGAGCGCTTGTGCACCTCGTCGGGACCGTCGGCCAGGCGCAGCGACCTGGCCCCCGCCCAGAGCGCCGCCAGGGGGAAGTCCTGCGAGACCCCGCCCGCGCCGTGTACCTGGATGGCCTTGTCCAGGATCCATTCCACGGTGATCGGGGTGGAGATCTTGATGGCCTGGATCTCGGTGTGGGCGCCCTGGTTGCCGACGGTGTCCATGAGCCAGGCCGTCTTGAGGACGAGCAGCCGCAGCTGCTCGATCCGGATGCGGGACTCGGCGATCCACTCCTGGATGACGCCCTGCTGCGCGATGGGCTTGCCGAACGTCGTACGCTCCAGCGCGCGGCGGCACATCAGCTCGACGGCGCGCTCGGCCATGCCGATCAGCCGCATGCAGTGGTGGATGCGGCCCGGCCCGAGCCTGGCCTGGGCGATCGCGAAGCCGCCGCCCTCCTCGCCGATCAGGTTGTCGACCGGCACCCGTACGTCCTCGAACACGATCTCGGCGTGGCCGCCGTGGTCGGCGTCGCTGTAGCCGAACACGTGCATGCCGCGCTTGATGTGCATGCCGGGTGTGTCGCGCGGCACCAGCACCATGCTCTGCTGGCGGTGCTTCGGCGCGTCGGGGTTGGTCTTGCCCATGAGGATGAAGATCTTGCAGTCGGGGTTCATCGCGCCGGAGATGAACCACTTGCGGCCGTTGATGACGTACTCGTTGCCGTCGCGGGCGATGGAGGTGGCGATGTTCGTGGCGTCGGAGGAGGCCACGTCGGGCTCGGTCATCGCGAACGCCGAGCGGATCTCACCGTCGAGCAGCGGCTGCAGCCACTCCTTGCGCTGCCACTCGTTGCCGAACATGGAGAGGACCTCCATGTTGCCGGTGTCCGGCGCGGCGCAGTTGGTGGCCACGGGCGCGAGACTCGGGCTGCGGCCCATGATCTCCGCCAGCGGCGCGTACTGCAGGTTCGTCAGCCCCGCGCCGTGCTCTCCCGGCAGGAACAGGTTCCACAGGCCGCGCTTTCTCGCCTCGTCCTTCAGGTCGGCGACCAGGGGCGGCGAGCCCCATCCGCTGGTCGCCGCCTGCTCCTCGAAGGCGGCCTCGGCCGGGTAGACGCATTCGTCCATGAAGCGCAGCAGGCGCTCGCGCAGGTCCTCGGTGACGGTGTCGAAGGCGAAGTCCATACCCGTGACCCTACCGACCGGCCGGTATGAGTGTCGACAGGTGGTCACCGGTAAAACCGGGCAGGTGGCCATAAGGGTGATCTGGATCTTGTTTTAGGGTGACCGCCATGACCGCGAACCTGCCCTCTCCTGTGGTGCTCGAGAACGACGTCGTCCGCCTTGAGCCGCTCACCATGGAGCACATCCCCGACCTGTTCCTCGCCGGAGGCGGGGACGAGGAGGTCTGGCGCTGGATGCCGGTCCCGCCGCCACGTGCCGAGCCGGAGCTGGCGGAGATCGCCCGCGGCCTCCTCACGGACGGCAAGCACGTCCCTTTCGCGGTCGTGCACAAGTCGTCGGGGCGGGCTGTCGGCTGGACGACGTACAGCAACGTGCCCGGGTTCGAGAAGAGTGTCGAGATCGGCTGGACCTGGTACGGCCGGGCGGTCTGGCGTACGGCGGTCAACACCTCCTGCAAGCTGTTGCTTATCGACCACGCCTTCGACAAGCTGGGCTACAACCGCGTCATGCTCAAGACGGACGTGCTGAACGAGCGGTCGCAGAACGCCATCAAGCGCATCGGTGGGGTGCATGAGGGGACACTGCGGCGCCAGCGCATGAGGCCGGACGGCACCTGGCGCGACACGGTCTATTTCGGCATCCTCGAAGAGGAGTGGCCACACCACCGAGCTCGCCTGAACCGTTAGCCGAAAGGGCCGCATGACTGACCGGCTGGGGGGCTACTGGTTAGGCTCCCGGCTCGGCGCCGCCGTCCATGACGCTTACGACGAGTCGGGCACTCGGTATGCGCTCACCCTTCTCCCTTCTCGGCCCTCGTTCCAGGTCAAGGCGGCCATGCAGGTGCGGGCGCGGTCTGTCGCGCGGGTGGTGGACGCCTGTCTCGATGGGGATGTGCCGTATCTGGTCAGCGAGTACATCCCCGGGCCGACGCTGGGGGAGGTGGTCGGGCGGCGCGGGCCGTACGAAGGGGACGACCTGTACCTGCTGGCGGCGGCCACGGCCACCGCGCTGGCGGCGATCCATGAGGCTGGGGCGGTGCACGGGGGGCTCACGCCGGACCGGGTCGTGCTGGGGGCTGAGGGGCCGCGGCTGGTCGGGCTCGGCCTCGGGGGTGATGGGAGTGGGGCGCCGGGGGATGTGCGGGGATGGGGCAGGCTGCTGGTGTTCGCGGCCTATGGCCCCTCCGGCGCATTCCCGCCGCCCGACGGGCAGGACCGATTACCTGACCAGGCGCCCGTATCAGGCCGGTCGCGTGACCAGGTGCCCGTGGCGGACCGGTCGCGTGACCAGGCGCCCGTGGCGGGCCGGTCGCGTGACGAGCCGTCTCGGGCACCTGTTCGGGGCCGGCCGGTTGATCAGTCCGATCGGCTGCTCGATCGGCTTGATCGGCCGCTTCGGGAGCTCGTGCTGGCGGCGCTCCGGCGGGACCCGGATCGGCGGCCGAGTGCGCATCAGCTGCTGCTGTCGCTGCTCGATGTGCCGCAGTCCCAGCAAGGGCGCCTGCTGCCGCCGGAGCCTGTGGACGACCCGCCGCTGGGCGCGCGGGCGGAGAGCCTCTATCTCCAGCTCAGCCGGGCGGACCAGGACCTGGTGCCGGAGGTGTTCCTGCGCCTGGTGGGGATGGCCCCCGACGGCACCGACACCCGCCGTCGCGCCACCCGTACCGAACTGGTCACCGGCCGCCCTCCGGAACAGGCCGCCATGGACCGCGTCCTCACGACGTACACCGAAGCGGGCCTGATCACCCAGACCCACGACCCGAGCTCCCCCGCCGCACCCAACCACAGCCCCAGCGCACCCACCGCGCCGAACCACAACCCCAGCGCACCCGCCCTCCACCCGACCCTGTCCACGCCTGCCCCCAACCCGAGCCTGGCCGCACCCACACCGCACCCAAGCCTGGCCGCGCAGAACTCATCTGACCTCGCGCAGAGCCACGCCCCGAACTCCACCAGCCCTCGCCAGACCCCCGCCGTGCAGAACCACGGCCCGAACTCCCCCAGCCCTAGCCACACCCCCGCCGCACAGAACCCCGAGCCGGAGCTGGCCGACCAGAGCCGCGCTCCCGGCGGGGACGGCGTGATCATCGCTCATGCGGCACTCCTGCGGGCCTGGCCGCGCCTGCACGAGTGGCTCGACGCCGAACGCGACGGCCTCGCCGTACACCGGGACCTGACCAGGGCGGCACGGCGGTGGGAGGCGGGCGGGCGGCGGGAGACCGACCTGTTCCAGGAGGACGAGCTGGACAGGGCGCTGGTGTGGGCGGCGAGCGGGCGGCGGCGGGTGACGTTGAGCGCCGCGGAGCAGGCGTTCCTGGACGGGGGACGCGCGCTGGTGCGCGGCCGGGCCCGCGGCCGGCGCCGGGCCATGGCGGTCCTGGCCTCGGTGACACTCGTCGCGGTCTTGGCGGCGATCGTCGTCGCCATCTGGCAGAACGGCTCGGCCGACGGGCGGCTCGACCAGGCCATGGCCAGGGTGGCGGCGTCCAGGGCGCGGGCGCTGCGGGCGGCCGACCCCGTGACGGCGCGCAGGCTGAGCCTGGCCGCGTGGCGCCTGGCCCCGGTCGCGGAGGCCCGTGCCGCGCTGGCGGACTCGGCGGCCGATCCGGCGGTGGACGTGTTCGCCGCCCCGTTCGGGGGCGCCCGCTCGCTCGACGCCCTCAGCGACGACGGCACCCGGCTGGCCGCGCTGACCGACGGGACACTCCGGGTGTACGACACCCTTTCCGGCAGGCAACTGGCCACGACCGCCGGTCCCGCCCAGAGCGTACGGGCGATGGCCTGGTCCCCCGACGGCCAGACGCTGGCGCTCGTCGGCGTCGACCGGTCGTACCTGTGGAACACGACCTCGGGCGCAGGCGTGGGACCGCCCTTCGGCCGGGGGCTGGGCGCGCCGGGGCAGCAGTCGGCCTGGTTCAGTCCGGGGGGCGGGCTGCTGTTCGCCGCGGCCCGCCAGTCTGGCGAGCGCTGGGCCTGGAACCTGCGGACCGGCCGGGCCACGTTCGTCGGCCAATATGTGGTGGTGGGGCCGCGTGACAGGGTGGCGCTGGTGTTCGCGGGGACGCGTTCGGAGGTCGTACGCCTGTCCACGGGCGCCCGCACCCCGGCGCCGTGGCTGGACAGGATGCCGTGGGAGTACGCGGTGTTCAGCCCCGAGGGTGAGCGGGTGGCGATCGCCGAGGAGACCGGGGTGCAGATCTACGCGCTGAACGGCGTACCCGTGCTCCCCGCGCGACTCCGGCCGTCACCCGGTCACCTCCGCTTCAGCACCGACGGTCAACTGCTGGCCAGCACGGACAGCGACCGCGTCCGGGTCTGGCGCGTCGCAGACGGCACCCGCCTCACGGACCGCCAGGTGCCGGCCACCGGCACCGACCACCCCGCCCAGGCCGCCCTCGCCCCGGACGGACGCTGGCTCCGCGTACTGGCCGACCACGGCACGGTCCTCACCATCGACCTCGCCCACGCGACACCACCACCCGACCCAGCCCGCTCAGCGGCGTCGATCTGCTTCCGGTACGGCGGCCTCTCACAGCCGGACTGGAACGAGTACCTGTCCGAGGTGCCGTATCGACCGGTGTGCTGAGCACGCGGGTCCCGCGAAGCGCGCGGACGGGCCCGCCACCTCACAAGCTCCGTGAAGCGCGGACAGACCCGCCACCTCACAAGCCCCGCGAAACGCAGACAGACCCGCCGCCTCGCGAGCTCCGTGAAGCGCAGACAGGCCCGCAGGCGCCCTGCCACAACCGCCCTCTGGCGCCACCTCAGACGCCCGACCCCAGCATCCCTCGCAGGAGTTCCCGCACGGCCTCCCGCAGATCGTCGAGGGAGGGCGCATCACCTGCCCCCGCGATGGAATCGAACATGATGCCCTCGCCGAACGCCACCAACTGCCGCCCATGCCGCACCGGATCCGGCGACCCGAGCGCGGCCAGCAACCCGACGACGGGATCACGGAAGCGCCGCCCTGCCTCGTCGTAAATCTTGCGCAACTCGGGCCGCCTGGTCGCCTCCAGCGCCAGCTCGTACCGGGCCAGAGTGCGCCTACGATCGGCGAGCTGCACGTACAGCGCCTCAGCCACCAACCCCGGCAAATCGGACTCCAGAATCGCTTCAGCCATCTGACCCGACAGCCCGGTCTCGTAGGACGACTCGGTCACCCGGCCTGGCAGCTCCGACGCCCGGACCAGCTCGAACGCCTGCGACAGCTCAGACCCCTGAGATGACTCATGCCCCCCGGACGCTTGGACCGTCCGACCTGACGGGTCAGCCCCCCGGACCGAACCAGCTGTCCCACCCGTCGAGTCAGACTTCCGGAGCGAGTCAGCTGTCCCACCCGACGAACCAGACTCCGCCGACGAACCAGCCGTGCCGCCCCTCGGATTAGTCCCCCGGAACGCGTCGGCTGGCCAGGCCGGGGCGGTCGAGCTCTGGAATCGGTAGATCGAGGCCAAAGCCTGTTCTTCCAGATCCGTGAGGCGGGAAAGCGTCAGTTCCAGGAGTGCCGCGCGGGTGCGGGCCAGGTTGGAGGTTGATCCGGGTGGGAGGCCGGCGGCCTCGTCGACGGCTCGGTGGGTGAGCCCGCGCATGCCACGCTCCGCCAGCAGGGTGATTGCCGCGTCCGCGACGGTCTCAGAGCGCTTCACGATCACTAAGACTACACCGGTAGTGGGAGCGAACTACAGGCGTAGTATGGTGAAAACTACAGACGTAGTTGGGGAGGCAGGAATGGCCAGAGCTGTGGTGATCGGTGGCGGCATCGGCGGGCTGACGGCGGGGATCGCGTTACGTCGCAAGGGCTGGGACGTGATCGTGCTCGAACGCACGCCCAAGCTGGAGCCTGTCGGGTCCGGCGTGGCCATCGCCGCCAACGCGTTGAAGGCACTCGACGTGATCGGCCTGGGCGACCGCGTGCGCAAGCTGTCCAGGATCCAGGGTCAGGTGGGGGTACGGCATCAGAACGGGCGCTGGCTGACGCACACCACCGAGGACAAGGCTCAGAAGCTGTACGGCGACTCGATCGTCGTCCTGCTCCGCGCCGACCTCGTGGATGTGCTCGTGGAGGGTCTGGGCCACGAGCACCTGCGCTTGAACACCACCGTCTCCGGCGTGGACGCCGACAGGGGCGTCGTCCGTACTGGCGATGGTGACATGGAGGCCGATCTGATCGTGGCGGCTGACGGCATCCATTCGGCGACGCGCACCGCGCTGTTCCCCGAGCATCCCGGTCCCGTGTACTCGGGGGTCACCGCCTGGCGGGGGCTGGTGCCCGCGCTCGACCGCGAGATCCAGAGCACGGAGACGTGGGGCAAGGGTCTCTTGTTCGGGGCTCATCAGTTGACCGACGAACTCGTCTACTACTACGCGACCGACCTGTCACCCACCGGAGCCGTACACGCGGACGAGCGCGAGGAGCTGTTGCGCAGGTTCGACGGCTGGCACGATCCGATCCCCGCGTTGATCCGCGCGTCGGACAACGCGCGGATCCTCCGCAACGACCTCTACTACTTCGACACTCCGCTGCCCGCCATGCACCGAGGCCGGGTGGCGCTCATCGGGGACGCGGCCCACCCCATGACCCCGAACCTCGGCCAGGGCGCCTGCCAGGCCATCGAGGACGCCATCATCCTCGCCCTTGCCGCCAGCGGGGAGCTCGCGGTCGGGGGCGAACTCCGGGCCAGAGGTGATCTCAACGCCGGTGTCGCTTCTCCAGGTGGCCGTCCTCTGGGTGGGGATCTCGCAGGCCGGGACCGGTCAGGTGATGGCCTCCCAGACAGGGACAACCGCGATCGGCGCGTCGATGCGGAGCCTCGCCTCCAAGGCGAGGGCCTACCCGGTGGAGCTCTGCCCGGCAGGACTCTGGCAGCCGGGGGTCCGGCAGGTGAAGACCCGGTAGCCGGAGGCCCGGCAGACGGAGGCCCGGCAGACGCGGGTCCGGTAATCGGGGGTCCGGCGGGTGCGGGGCTGGCAGGTGGGTGCGTCGATGTGGGAGACGGGCTTGCTGCCTATACGGCTGCGCGGCTGGAGCGGACCGCCAGCATCGTGCGCATGGCGATGACCATCTGCAAGATGACCAAGCTGCGCAACCCGGTGGCCGTTGGGCTTCGGAATGTGGGGGTGGCGGTGGCTTCGCGGGTCATACCAGATCTGATGTTGCGGTCAATGAACGAGATCCTCGGGTGGCGTCCACCGGCACAGGATGGGAGTGATCAGGGGACAACCGACTGAGTGTGATGGTTCCGCCGATGGTGAGCGCGGCCGCCAGCACAGCGGGGATCGCGGTGGAGGGGTTGGTCGGGAGGGGTTCGCCGAGGAGGATCGCGCCGGCGAGCACTGAGGTGATCGGGTCCACGACCTGCACGCCCGCGTACGCGACGCCGAAGTAGCCCACCGCGTACGACCGTTGCAGCAGCACGACCGCGCAGACCAGCAACACGGGCACGGCGAGTGTGAACCAGTGCAACAGCCTGCCCCAGTCCCCCTGCATGCCACCCCCGACCGCCCGGACGAACGTCGACACGCTCGCGGTCACGGCGCCGGCTCCCACGGACAGGACGAGGGCCTTGCCGGGTCCACGCAGTCTGTTGGCGATCAGTTCGGCGGCGAGGACGATCACGCCGATCACGGCGATGAACCCGATCGCGGCCCCGTCGCCGAGTTTCGGCGTCACGTTGTGCGCCGGGAGGAGCACCATGAGCCAGAGCAACCCGACGGCCACCGCGATGGAGCCAAATATTTCCGCTTTGTACGGGCGACGGCCGTACATCAGCGCCGCCAGCGGCACGGCGAACACCAGAGTGGCCACGCTGATCGGCTGCACGGCGACCAGTGGCGCAAGGCTCAGCGCCACGGCGTGCAGGCACGCGCCGGTGAAGCCGATGACGCCGCCGATCCACCAGCGAGGGCGCCTCACCAGTCTGAGGGAGGCGCCCTCCGCTACGGCTTCGAACTGTTGCAGCGCCGCACCGAACGCGTATCCGAGCGCCCCCGCCAGCGCGATCACGAGGCCGACCCAGGTCATCGTCGCCCACGCAGGGACATGGATCCTTCCAAGAGCATTGCACCAGCTTATGAGGGAAGCTAAGTGCTGCAATCATCCTTTAGGCCAAACATCCCTCTCATCACGGACGTACCTGCCGTACCGGCACGGTCTTCCGCATGACGGAACATCCAGCTCCGCCCGCCCTTTCCACGCCAGGGCGGGCACCTGACTGGGGACGAGTCAGGACTGCTCAGGACAGACGCAGAACACGTGCCCCTCCGGATCCTGCAGCACGATCCACCCGACCTTCTCCTCCGTCACCCCAGGCTGGAACGCGGGCTTCGTGGCCCCCAGCGCAATGTACTGCTCCACAGCCCGCTCCACATCCGGCACCCGAAAGTCGAGGTGGAACTGCTTGTCCGAACTGGGCCACTCCACCGGCTTGCGGTCGGGGACGCGGCCGAAGTAGATGTTCGTCGTACCGTCGCCCACGGCGGCGTACTCGTCCTCCGAATACTGGATGTCCAGCCCGGTCACCTGGTGCCAGAACTCGGCCATCTTCTTGGGCTCCGCGCAGTCGATGGTGACGGCCAGGAGCTTCGCTTTCGTTGTCATGGTTCGAGGGTGGCAGGCATACCTGCCACCCTCTGTCAGGTACGGCTAGCCGCGACGTGTGGCGGATGTCACCCGCTTGAGGATCCTGTCCCACTCCGTGCCGAACGGGTTGTCCTGCACCAGATAAGTCCAGGTCGCGGTGGGGCGCTTGAGGTCGGGCTCCGGCGCCTCGAACGACTCCATCGAGCGGCGTTCGACCTCCGTCAGCAGCGCCTTGTACTCCGCCACGGCCTCCCGGTGGAACTCGTCGATCGGGCTCATCCGACCGAGCGCCCGCAGGTGGATGCCTTCGCGCAGGTCGGTCAGGAACGCCAGGTGCTCGGTCCAGCAGCGGTCGATCGCGTGCAGCACGATCTGCCTGGCCGTCTCGTCGCGGGTGTCCTCCGGCAGCGCCTCCCAGCGTTCGGGGTCGGCCTCGGCCAGCGCCTTGGCCGCCGAGTCGCTGTGCAGGACCTTGTCGCGCCACTCCAGAATGAGCTCGCGCTGGTGCTCCAGCAGGCGGGTGTAGCGCCAGGTGTTGCGGTGGATCTCCAGGTTGACGCCCTCGGCGACCCGTTGGGCGTGGCCCACGAGGTAGACGCCGCGGCGGTGGCGTACCAGGCCGTCGGCGTCGGCCGCGGGCGGCCGCTCGTCGGGGACGAACTGGGTGATGAGGTCATCCTTCATGCTGACGAAGAACACCGAACCGCCGGGATCGCCCTGACGGCCCGCGCGCCCGCGCAACTGGTCGTCGAGGCGGCTGCTCGCGTGGCGGCCCGAGCCGATCACGTAGAGGCCGCCCAGTTCGGCGACGCCCTCGCCGAGGCGGATGTCGGTGCCGCGGCCCGCCATCTGTGTGGAGACGGTGATGGCGTCGCGCTCGCCGGCCTTGGCGATGATCGCGGCCTCTTCAGCGTCGTTCTTGGCGTTGAGTACGACGGGCTCCATGCCGCGCCGCTGCAGGAGCTTGGCCAGGTTCTCCGACTCGGCCACGTCGAGCGTGCCGATGAGGATGGGCCGACCGGTGGCGTGCGCCTCCTGGATCTCCTCGACCAGCGCCGCGTCCTTGTCCGGAACGGTCGGATAGATACGGTCCGGCTCGTCCTGCCGGACGCACGGCCGGTTGGGCGGGATCACCGCGACCTTGAGGCCGTAGAACTCGCCGAGTTGCTCGCTGACCGCGACCGCCGTGCCGGTCATGCCGGAAATCTGCGGATAACGCTTGATCAGGCCCTGGACGGTGATCGAGTCGAGGATCTCGCCCTTCTCGCTGGGCGGCAGCGTCTCCTTGGCCTCCACGGCCGCCTGCAGGCCGTCGGGCCAGCGCTGGAGTACGGCCACCCGGCCGCGCGACGGGTTGATGAGCTGGACCTTGCCGTCGCGCACGATGTAGTCGACGTCGCGGGTGAGCAGGGCGTGGGCGTGCAGGGCCAGGTTCAGCTCGATCAGCGTGCCGGGCTCGTTCTCGTCGTACAGCTCGACGTCGAGCATGCCCTCGACGCTGTCGGCGCCCTTGGTCGTCAGGTAGACGTTGCGCGCCTGGTCGTCGATCTCGTAGTGGTAGCCCCGGATCAGCTGCCTGACCAGCGCCGCCATCTCGGGCACCGCGCTGCCCTCGTCGGCCGCCCCCGCCATGACCAGCGGCACCCGCGCCTCGTCCACGAGCACCGAGTCGGCCTCGTCGACCAGCGCCACCTCGGGCGCGGGCACGATGATCTCGGCCGCGTCGGTACGCAGCCGGTCGCGCAGCACGTCGAAGCCCATCTCGCTGACGGGTCCGTATGTGACGTCCTTCGCATAGGCCGCGCGCCGCTCGTCGGGTGTGGAGTTCTGGTCGATCCAGCCCACCGTGACACCCATCGCCTCATAGAACGGCGCCATCCACTCGGCGTCTCGCCGGGCCAGGTAGTCGTTGACGGACATCACGTGCACCCGCTTGCCCTGCAGCGCGTACCCGGCCGCGGCCATCGCCCCCGACAGCGTCTTGCCCTCACCGGTCGCCATCTCGGCGATCTGCCCGTCGAGAAGGGCGAGCGTGCCCAAAAGCTGCACGTCGTACGGCCTGAGCCCGAGCGTCCTGTCGGCGGCCTCCCGCGCTACAGCACAGAACTCGGCCAGATCACCCATTCTCGGCTGGGGCAGCTCCTCAAGCGCGCCAATGCGTTCGGCTCGTTCGGCCGCCGCCTTGACGATCTTTTTGTACGGGCTGAGGTTCACCCCGCCCGGACGATCCAGGAGGTTTCTCACTATTCCGGAAATCGACGCCACAATCCCTCCAACGCATGCTTTGTCAGCGCCGTTCCCATTTAGTGTCAAGTGTGCTCAATCGGGGAGCGGAGCGACGGTACGGCAAGCATCGCCGTACGGACCCTAACTCATAGGACGGCCGCAATCGCCACCCCGCTCCGCGACCGCTAATCCTTATCGGTCGTATGGCCTGCTTGTACGGCCTGCACCACCACGGCCGCCAGCAACAACGCGCACCCGCACCATGCCAGGGGCGCGAGACGCTCGCCGAACAGCACCACCCCGAGCACCGCCGCGCCGACGGCTTCGCCGAGCGAGATGATCGAGACGGTTGTGGCGTTGAGCGCGGTCAGGGCTCGGAAGAACAGCGCGTAGGCGAGTGCGGTCGGCACCGCGCCGAGATAGAGCAGCAAGGCGACAGGGGTCACTCCGGCCTCCGGCAGCACCCCGCCGGCCAAGGCGAACGGAGCGAGGCAGGCGGCCGCGACGGCGAACCCGCCCATAGCCGTGCGCTGGGGGTCGTCGTGGTGGCGGCGCGAGTAGAGGGTGACAGCGGCGTACCCGGCCGCGGACACCAGAGCCAGCGCGATCCCGGCCGGCCGGCCGCCACCGACGTCCCCAGCGGCACTCTCCCCGGTGAGGAGGAACAGGCCGCCCAGCGCCGTCGCCAGCGCGGCGAGGGCGGCGCGGCCCAGGTGCTCCCTCAGGAGGAACCGGCTCCCCAGCGCGGTGAACACCGGCGTGGCGCCCATCGTGACCACCGTGGCGACGGCCACACCGGACTGCGCGATGGCGCCGAAGTAGGCGGTCTGATAGACGGCCATCCCGACACCGACGACCAGCACCCGCCGGTTGACCCGACCCGGCAGAAAACCTCGACCCCACCCCCCGCCGACCTGACCCGGCACAGAACCACGACGCCGCCCGCCCCCGCCCCCATCGCTCGGCAGAGAACGCCGACGCCGTCCCCCGCCGACACCACCCAGGAGAGAACTCCGACGCCACCACCCGCCAACATCACCCGGCCGGACGACGTCCGACGTGACGCCGTTGGTGGTTGCCGTGGGTCGGATGGTGGTGGACGTGAGGTGGGCAGCGGACGACCTCAGGCTGGTGGTGACCGACCTCAGGCGGGTAACTGCCCCCGCCCAGCGGGTGGTGACCAACGTCGGGCGGGTGGCGGCCGACGTCGGGCGGGTGGCGGCCGACGTCGGGCGGACAGTAGCCGACGTCGGGCGGGTGAAGGCCGACCTCAGGCAGGCGGCCCCGTACAGGAAGGCGGCGCCCAGAAGGTAGCGCCAGAACGAGACGTCGACGGGGCCGAGCCCGCCTGACTGGAAGAGCAGGGACCCGGCGGCACCGCCGGTGCCCCAGGCGGTCGCGGCGACGGACACGTAGAAGGTGCCCCGCCGCGCGGAGACGTGCGACATGACTGATCTCTCCGGATGGAGTGGTGGAAAAGGGCCCGGTAGGCGGGCAGCAGCCACTCCCAGACCTGGTCAGATCCGGAAAAATCGGGAAAAGCCGCCCGCTACTCGGCGGGCGGAGGGGAACAGATCAGTCGATGCGGCACGACGACCACCCTAGCGCCGACGAACCATCCGATTCACCTACAAATCTCAGCACAAAGACACGCGTTCAGGCGGGTTTGCGCGCCACACCACCCAGCAGCAGCTCTTCCCACGTGGCCAACGGCCCCGGCAACCGCTCGTCAGGCCGCCACTCCGGAAAGTGCACCACCCCGGGCTCCTCCAGCACCAGCCCGTCGAAGAAGCGCTCGATCTCCGCCCGCGGCCGGAAGTACCCGGTCCCCATCGTCACGTGCAGCATGGCCTCCAGCGCCTGGGCCTGCGGGCTGATCGAGGCCAGCATGTTGGACGCCGCCAGGTAGCTCCCGGACGGTAGCGCGGCCATGTAGCGCTTGACCAGCCCATGCGGGTCGTCCCGGTCGGGGAACAGGTGCAGCAGCCCGATCGCCAACAGCCCGACGGGCTGCGAGAAGTCGATGAGCCGCGTCACCCTCGGATGCCGCAGCACCGCCTCCGCGTCCCTGGCGTCCTCGGTGATCGCCAGCGCGAGCTCGTTCCCGTCCAGGATCGCCCGCGCGTGCGGCTCGACCATGGGATCGCAGTCGACGTACACGACCCGTACGTTGGGGTCGGCGAACTGGGCGACCTCGTGGGTGTTCTCGATCGTCGGCAGCCCGGCGCCCAGGTCGATGATCTGCCGGATCCCGGCCTCGCGGACCAGGAAGTCGACGACCCGGCCGATGAAGGCCCGGTTGCACCAGACGAGGTTCACCACTTCGGGCACGGCCTCTTTCAGGCGGCGGGCGATGGCCCGGTCCACGGCGAAGTTCTCGGTGCCGCCCAGGAGCGCGTCGTGCACGCGGGCGACACTCGCCGTGGTGCTGTCCACGCCGGGAGGCGCCCACTCGGACCCGAGACTCACCTGTCCCCCTTCTCTGTGACGCGGATGTTATCCGCTACCTGGCCATTCCGAAACCTCAGACCAGCACCGCCGGCTGCCGCCGGGGAGCCATCAGGCGCTTGAGCGCGGGCGCCAGCGGACGTTCGACGAAGCGGTGCACCGCGTACGCCGCCGCGCACATCACCGCGATGAGCCCGAAGAGCAGAACGTACTTGTCGACCGCCCCGCCGATCCGGTCGAACACGATGAAACCGACGTGCGCGTGCAGCAGATACAGCGGGTACGTGAGCGCGCCCGCGGTCGCCAACCACGGCAGGGCCAGCGGCGCCGTCACCCGGAGCGCGACCAGCGTCATGACCGCGAAGAGCGCCATGACCACCAGGGCGATGACCACGGGGCTGTAGTCGACCGAATAGCGCTCCCCCACCGCCGCCGCGTAGCCGATGGCGCGGTAGACGGCGTTCCCCAGGCAGAGCGGCACCAGCACCAGCACCTGCTTACTGGGCCCGAACTTGTAGAGCATGAACAGCGCCATCCCCGCGATGAAGTAGTGCGCGAACTCCGACTGCACCACCAGGTCGATCACCGGCGGCAGCACCCCCGCCTCGACCGCGAGCGTCAGCCCCAGCCACGCCCACAGCCCCGCCAGCACCCGCCCCCGGGTCATCCCGATCCAGGCGAACACCAGGATGAGCAGGTAGAACCGCATCTCCGCCCACAGCGTCCAGTAGACGACGTCGACGTTCGCCACGTCCGGCACCGCCTGGAACATCGTGAGGTTGGCCAGCACCTGCCCGAAGGAGACGGAGAAGACCCCGGCCCCCAGCGTCACCGTGACCAGCGTGGTGACGGCGATGCCCACCCAGTAGGCCGGGTAGAGCCGGATCGCCCTCGACACCGCGAACTCGCGCGGGCTCCTGCCCCACGCGCTCATCAGCACCACGAATCCGCTGATCATGAAGAACAGGTCCACACCCAGATAGCCGTACTTGGACCAGACGCTTTCGGCCTGGAAGACGACCGGGCTGTGACCACCGGCCCACCCCGAGAACGTGTAGTGGAAGAACACCACACAGAGCGCCGCCAGCAACCGGAGCCCGTCGAGTTCATACAGCCTGCTCCGCATGGATCTGTCCCCCTCCGTTATGAGGAGGGTCACCCAGACGGCTTGACGCTCCATTGAAGGCCGCTATACGAGAGCGCGGTGTTTAGCGGAGATAGGTGGGGTAGCGGAAGGCCTGCCCGAGAAAGACGAAAGACAGAGAGAGGATGAGCAATGGAGCTCTGGGACTATCAGCCTGACGTCTACGACCGCGGCCAGAGTCTGGACATCGTGGGTTACCACGTCCAGGCGACGGACGGGAAGATCGGGTCCGTCGATGAGGCCACGTACGAGGTCGGCGAGAGCTACATCATCGTCGACACCGGACCGTGGATCTTCGGCAAGAAGGTCATGCTCCCCGCGAAGGTCGTCACGCGTATCGACCCGCAGGAGCGCAACGTCTACGTCTCGCGCACCAAGGCCGAGATCAAGGACGCGCCCGAGTTCGACGAGGGCAAGTTCAAGGAGCCCGAGTACAGGACGCAGCTGGGTGACTACTACAGCCGCTTCCCGCACTAAGCTCCCTGCATGAACCGAGAGCCGCACCCCGACCGGGGCGCGGCTCTCGTCTTATCAAGGAATCAGGGCCAGTGCGGGTCGCCGTCGGCCAGCACCGGTGCTTCCAGTACGGCCAGGCGTTCGAGCAGCGTGAGGAACGTGGTGGCGTACGGCGATCCCACCACCACGGCGGCCACCCGGGGCCAGTTGACCTGCTCGCGCAGGGCCCGCACCTGGGGCAGCAGCGCTCCATAGTCGCAGGCGTGCTCCGACAGCGGCAGCAGCCAGGAGATCACCAGGTCGGTCGCCTCCAGCACCGGCACGATGACCGCCGACGCCGTCATCGGCTCGGCCCGGTCGAGCAGTTCGTCAGTGATCGACTGGTCGGACACCCGGAAGATCAGATCGACCAGCCGGTCCTCGTCGTACGCCTTGACCAGCCAGTCCTCGGGCGGTTTGGCGGTCGTGAAGCCGATCCCCCGCAGGGCCTCCAGCGCGGCCGGCACATCGTGCTCGGTCAACACGAAGTCGACGTCGTGCAACGAGGGGGCCGCGCCTCTCGCGTAAGCGGCGCACCCGCCCGCCAGGGCGAACTTCACCCCGGCGTCCTTCAATCCGGAACTCGCCCGCTTGAGCGTGTCGAGGATGGCATCGGTGACCGCGTGACCATGGCTGCTCATGTGCTCCGGCTACCCGCACGATCGCCGAGTAGGCCCTGGGGCAGAGAGTAGAGCCGGAGGCGGAGGGCAGCGAGCCACCCATGACCAACTTCCTGGAGAAGACCGAACGCGATTACGAGGGCGAGCACGACCGGCCACTCGGCACCTACATCCGGATCCTGACCGTGTACGGCGGCGCGGTGGCGACGGCGGTCGCGGCCGCGGCGCTCACCGGGCGGCGGCCCCCCGAACGCATCGGATTCATGGACGTGGCGCTGATGGCCGCGTGCACGCACAAGGTCGCGCGGCTGATCGCCAAGGACCCGGTGACCAGCCCGCTGCGCGCCCCCTTCACCCGCTACGAGGGCGTGAGCGGGCCCGCCGAGCTGGATGAGACCCCCCGCAACACGATCGGCGAGCTGCTCGGCTGCCCGTTCTGCATCGCCCAGTGGGCGGCGACGGGGTACGCCGCCGGGATGGTGTTCGCGCCACGGTTCACCCGGCTGGCGGGTGCGACGATGGCCGCGGTGGCCGTCTCCGACTGGCTCCAGCTCGCCTACGCCAAGCTCATCAAGGCGACCGACTAGCGGAATTAGCTTATAGACCGCCTTCTACCTGGCGGTTCACTGGAAAGCATGTTAAAGGCCGATCGCTGAGGGCAGAGGCGGCTCATGGCTACTTTGCTCTGGATCATCGCCGTAATACTCGTCATCTCTGGGATCTACGTGATCCTGGCCCGCCGCGACCTCCTCTGGGGAATCGTCCTCATCGTTCTCGGTTTCCTGGTGGGTCCCGGCGGGGTCAGCATCTTCCATGTGTAAGGGGCCACACGCCCCTAATCACCGTCCCCTCCACTGGGCCGGTCCTCGAGTCCGGCCCAGTGGACCGTCTACTTTTTGCTGAAATATCGCTACGTATGCACCTCTTTCCCGTCCTCTGGTAGGGAATGGGAAGGATGTGAGCAATTACCCGCCGTTCGGCGGCCGCTACGACTGTGGCGCGGCGGCCGCCGGGATCCGCGAGCTGCTGACGCGGCTGCGTCACCGAATGCGCAATGAGGCGATCGTCGACGAGGCCACGTCCCGGCTGGCGACGCGGCTGAACATCAGGCCCACGGAAGCGGCCGACCAGCTCTCCCGCATGGCCCAGGACAGCGGGCTCGCGCTGGTCGAGATCGCCAGGGGGATCGACAAGCCGCCCGATCATCCGGTCGAGCCACCGGTACTGCCCAGCTGGGTCGCCGGGGTTCTCGAAACCGTGCACGTCTCGGCGTGTTTCCTCACCCCCGTCCGCGACGCCACGGGCCGCGTCGTGGACTTCCTGATCGCGGCGGCCAACCAGCACGCCGGCGACGTGGCCGGGTGGACGTCCGGGGAACTACGCGGACGCCGCCTCATCGAGACCAGCCCCGGCGCGGCCGGCTCAGGGCTGTTCGACGACTTCCTGAACGTCTTCGAGACCGGTGACACGCTGTACCGGGGCCCGCTCGAGTTCGTCGAGGTGCGGCACCACCTGCTCTGGCCGGCCACGATGAGCGTCCGCGCGGTGCGCATGGAGGGCGGGCTGCTGGTCAGCTGGCGCGCGCTCGACGACGAGGAAGTGCTGGTCGCCGGCTGGGAGCGGGCGCAGCGGCTGGCCGAACTGGGCTGGGGCGAGTGGAACCTGGCCACCCAGCAGACGCTGTGGACGCCGCAGATGTACGAGATGTTCGGCAGGGAGCGCGGCGAGGGCCCGATGCCCCTTGAAGACCTGCCTCTCGTGGTGGTGCCCGACGACCTGCCCATCGTGGACGACCAGTTGCGCACGCTCCTGGAGCACAGCGAAGCGGTCGAGACCGAGTTCCGCATCCAGCACCGACACGGGCTGCGGCATCTCAGCGTGGTCAGCGAGCCGGTGCTCGACACCGAGGGGCTGCCCGTCAAGGTGCGCTTCCTCGTCCAGGACGTGACCAAGAACCGCCGCAGGGAGCGGGCCCTGGCCGTGGCCCACGCGCAGGCCTCCCTGCAGCGGGAGCGGGCCGAGGAGGAGCACCGCATCGCCGTGCAGCTCCAGAACACGATCCTGCCGGTACGCCGGGGACTGATGCAGCTGCCCGGCCTGTCCATCGGGGTGCGCTACCTGCCCGGCGAGGAACTGACCCGGCTGGGCGGCGACTGGTTCAAGGCCCGTCCCATCCCCAACGGCAGGGTGCTGCTGGGCATCGGCGACGCCATGGGCCACGGGCTGGCCGCGGCGAGCCTCATGCTGCAGATGCGCTCGGCACTGGCCGGCCTGGCCTATACCCAGGCGCCCGCCAACCAGCTCACCACCTGGCTGAACGACCTGCTCGTCCACTCCAACGACGGCGTGACCGTGACCGGCACCGCGATCGTCGGCCACTTCGACCCCGCGGACCGCACGCTGTCCTGGACGAACGCCGGCCATCCGCCGCCGCTCCTGATCAGGCACGGCCGGGCCGAGCTGCTCGAAGGCGTACCCGGCACCATGCTGGGCGCCTTCGAGAAAGCCGAGTACGGCCTGGCCACGACGCAACTGGAAGCCGACGACATCCTGGTGCTCTACACCGACGGCGTCATCGAACGGCGTGGCCAGGACCTCGACGCCGGGATCGCCGTCCTGACCAAGGCCGCGAGCCAGTGCGGCTGCGCCGACCCGGAGAAGGTGATCGACTGCGTGCTGTCGCACCTGGACGGCCGGGGCACCGACGACGACGTCTGCATCGTCGCCGCCCGGGTCCTGTAGCCGATCAGTCGCAGTCGTCGATGCAGTAGACCCCGTAGGCTCTGCCGAGCACCGGCAGGGCCACGTTGCGCACCCTGATCCCGCCCGGCGTCATGCCCTTCTCGGTGCCCTTGTGCGCGTGCCCGTGCAGGAACAGGTCGGCCCCGGCGGTGTCGACCGCCTCGGCCAGCAGGTAGCTGCCGAGAAACGGGTAGATCTCGTGCGGCTCACCCTCCAGCGTCTCCTTGACCGGCGAGTAGTGCGACAGCACCACGCGGTGGTCGGCCTGGACCTCCTTCAGCGCCACCTTCCACGCCTCGGCGATGTGCCGGGTGTGCGCCACGAAGTTCTTGATCTCCCGCTCGCCGAACTCGCTCGCGCTCTTGCCCGCGAACCCGCCGCCGAAGCCCTTGCCGCCGACCACGCCCAGCTTCGTCTCGCCGCACTGGAGCACGACGCCGTCGTCGTCGAGCACGGTGACCCCGGCGTCGCGTAGCTCCCCGGCGATCTCGTACTGCAGGTCGGAGTGGTAGTCATGGTTGCCGAGCACGGCCACGACGGTCACGGGCAGGTCGCGGAACTCGTCGGCGACCACCCGGCCCTCCTCCAGCGTGCCGTGCCGGGTCAGGTCGCCCGCCAGCATCAGCACGTCGGCGCGGTCCTCGATGCCCTCCAGATGTTTTCGGTATCGACCCCTGACGTCCTCGCCCAGGTGGATGTCGCCCACGGCCGCTATGCGGAGGTCAGTCAAGGTGCTCATCCTCTCCGGGCTCGGTGATGTCGACGATCCTGATCTCGTTGTGCAGGTGGAGGGCCGGCGCGGTCTCGTGCGCCACCGCCCCGAGCCGCTCACGCTGTTCGGCCCCGTCCACCTGGCCGCGCAGGAACAGCTGATCGCCTCTGATGTCGACGCGGATGCCGAGCTCGTGCGTGCGCGCGTCCTCCGCCAGCGCTCGCTGGACCCTGGCCGCGACGTACTGCGGAGCTTCCATCGCAGATTCCTCCTTCTTCGGACGCCGCTACCCGCGACGTTAAGCGGCAAACGGCGAGGGCAGGTGAGCCGCATGTCTGAGAACAACGACGATTGGGAAGAGAGTCGCGACGAGCGATCCCATGCGATGGTTCCCGCGACACCGCGCGACGTGGCGCACATCAGGGTGGGCTCCTTCCTCCTGATGTTCCTGTTCGCGTTCGCCGTGCTCGGCCTCATCGCCAGGGCCCCGGTGATGACCGGCATCGCGGTCGTGGTGGCGATCGTCGTGGTCATTGACATGGTGCTGGCCGTCCGACGGCAGCATCGCGGTAGATCAGGAGAGGCGGGTTGACCTTCATGGCGCCACAGAGTGCCGAGAATCTCATGACCAAGACGGAGCTCACGGACGACCTGCGCGGACGCGTGGTCGTGGTGACGGGCGCGAGCGGCGGGGTGGGCCGTGCGGTGGTACGCGAGCTCGGCGCGAAGGGCGCCAAGGTCGCGCTGATCGCCCGCGGGACGACCGGCCTGGGCGCCGCGGCCGTGGACGTCGCCGCCGCCGGCGGGAGCGGGCAGGTCTATGAGGCGGACGTGGCCGACTATGACCAGGTACGGCAGGCGGCCGAACGCGTCGAGGCGGAGATCGGCCCGATCGACGTGTGGATCAACGTGGCGTTCTCCTCGGTGTTCGCCCGGTTCACCGACATCTCCCCTGAGGAGTTCGAACGGACGACCCAGGTCACCTACCTCGGCTACGTCTGGGGGACCAAAGTGGCCCTTGACCTGATGCGTCCCCGCAACAGGGGCGTCATCGTACAGACCGGCTCGGCCCTGTCGTATCGGGCGATCCCTTTGCAGTCCGCGTACTGCGGGGCCAAGCACGCGGTCAAGGGCTTCTCCGAGTCGGTGCGCGTCGAGCTCATGGCGGACCACAGCAACATCAAGATCACCCTGGTGCAGCTGCCCGCGGTGAACACGCCCCAGTTCGACTGGGTGCTCAGCAAGCTGCGCCGCCACCCGCAGCCGGTGCCGCCGATCTACCAGCCCGAGGTGGCGGCCCGCGGCATCGTGTACGCCGCCGAGCACCCGGAACGCAAGGAGTACTGGGTCGGCGTCACGACCGCGGCCACCCTGCTCGCGCAGCGGATCGCGCCCGCGCTGGTGGACCGCTATCTGGCGCGGACCGGCGTGGACTCCCAGCAGACGGACGAGAAGCCGCGCAGCGGTGTGGCCAACCTCTGGGAGCCCGCGGACGACGACCGCGACTACGGCGCGCACGGCGGCTTCGACGACCGCTCGAAGGCCCGCAGCCCGCAGCTCTGGATGTCGCAGCACCGGCGCATGGTGCTGTTCGGCCTGGCCGCCGCCGCGACGGCGACCGGTCTCGCGGCCTTCCGCCGGGCCAGAACCTGAGGAAGCCTCAGGCCGGGCAGCGTTAAGCACCCCATAAGGGGTAGGCGGCGGGGCAACTACGAGGAGGACCTGATGCCCGAACGCGATCTGCGTTTCCTGTCCGAACTCGCCGCCCAGCTACGTGTGGACTCCGTACGCAGCTCGGCCGCCGCCGGGTCCGGCCATCCGACCTCATCGATGTCGGCGGCCGACCTGATGGCCGTCCTGTTCGCCTGCCATCTGCGTTACGACTTCCAGAATCCGGACAACCCCGCCAACGACCACCTGATCTTCTCCAAGGGTCACGCCTCGCCGCTGCTCTACTCGCTGTACAAGGCCGCGGGCGCGATCAGCGACGAGGAGCTGCTGACGTTCAGGAAACGGGGCAGCCGGCTGCAGGGCCATCCGACGCCCGGATTGCCGTGGGTGGACGTGGCCACGGGCTCGCTCGGCCAAGGGCTGCCCGTCGGGGTGGGGGTGGCGACGGCCGGTCGGATGGAGCGCCTGCCGTACCAGGTGTGGGTGCTCTGCGGTGACAGCGAGCTGGCCGAGGGGTCCATTTGGGAAGCCGCCGAGCAGGCGGGGGTCGAGGGGCTGGCGAACCTGACGTTGATCGTGGACATCAACCGGCTGGGCCAGCACGGCCCGACCCGGCACGGCTGGGACACCGGCGCGTACGCCCGCAGGTTCGGCGCGTTCGGCTGGCACACGATCGAGATCGACGGCCACGATCCAGGGCAGATCGACTTCGCCCTGAACGACGCCTGCAACACGCGCAGGCGGCCGACCGCGATCCTGGCCAAGACGCGCAAGGGCGAGGGCGTCCTGGAGGT
Organism: Nonomuraea sp. NEAU-A123; assembly: GCF_018603905.1. Classification (GTDB taxonomy): domain Bacteria; phylum Actinomycetota; class Actinomycetes; order Streptosporangiales; family Streptosporangiaceae; genus Nonomuraea. The sequence goes on along the minus strand of NZ_JAHFZZ010000006.1, from coordinate 179,505 downwards.
GGAGAACCGCGAGGGCGCCCACGGCAAGGCGCTCAAGGACCCGGACAAGGCCGTCAGCGAGCTGGGCGGCGTGCGGGACCTGCGGGTCGAGGTGGCCCCGCCCGAGCCCGCCGGAGAGCCGTACCGCTTCCACGGCGGCGACCTGACGCTGCCCACGTACAAGGTCGGCGACCAGGTGGCCACCCGGACCGGGTTCGGCGCGGCGCTGGTCGCCGTGGGCGCGGCCCGCGGCGAGGTGGTCGTGGTCGACGGCGAGGTGGCCGACTCCACCAAGGCCGAGGAGTTCGCCAAGGAGTTCCCCGAGCGCTTCATCGAGTGCTACATCGCCGAGCAGCAGCTGGTCGCGATGGCGGTCGGCCTGCAGGTGCGGGGCTGGATCCCCTACGCCGCCACTTTCGCGGCCTTCCTCACCAGGGCGTACGACTTCATCAGGATGGCCGGGGTGAGCCAGGCGTCGATCAGGCTGGTCGGCTCGCACGCCGGCGTGTCGATCGGCGAGGACGGCCCCTCACAGATGGGGCTGGAGGACATCGCCATGATGCGCACGGTGTACGGCAGCACCGTGCTCTATCCCTGCGACGCCAACCAGGCCGCCGCCCTGACCGCCGCGATGGCCGACATCTCCGGGGTGTCGTACCTGCGCACCACCCGTGGCGATACGCCGGTGATCTACCAGCCGGGCGAGCGCTTCCCCGTGGGCGGATCGTGTGTGCTGCGGCAGTCGGCGGAGGACCGGGCCACGATCGTGGCGGCCGGAATCACCGTGCACGAGGCACTGGCCGCGGCCGACGACCTGGGCCGGGAGGGCATCCGGGTGGGCGTGCTCGACATGTACTCGATCAAGCCGATCGACACGGCCGCGCTGACCGAGGCGGCCACCACCACGGGCACCCTCATCACGGTGGAGGACCACCGGCCGGAGGGCGGGCTGGGCGACGCCGTGCTCGACGCCGTCGGCGAGCTCGGGCCGCGCGTGGTGAAGCTGGCCGTTCGGGATCTGCCCGGGTCGGCGACACCGGCGGAACAGTTGGCAGACGCCCGCATAGACCGCCACGCGATAGCCGAGGCGGTCAAGCGGGTGCTGTGAGAGGTTGAGGTCAGCCGCGGGCCTTGGCGGTGGCCCGGCGGTTGGCCTTCTTGATGGCGTCCACGAGCTCCTGCTTGGTCATCCTGGACCGGCCGCGCACCTCGAGCTTGGCGGCCACGCCCATCAGGTGCTCCTTGGTCGCTTTGGCGTTGACGCCCTCGGCCGTCCGGCCGGACCGGTCCGTGGCGCCCTGGTCGGACGGCCCCTTCTTCGGTTTCGGCTCCCAGTGGTCGCCGACCTTCTCGAAGGAGTGCTTCAACGCGGAGAAGGCCGTCATGTGAGCACGACGGCCCTCCCCGTACGTCTGAACGGCGGAGTCATGCGCCTTCATCCACGTGTCCCGCGCCTTCTTCGGCGAGCGGCGGATGGTCGACGGCAGCTCCTCGCTGGCTGGCATGTCGAACACCTCCTACGACTGTGTCGTTACGGGGGTCTGCTACGGGGGTCTGTTACGGGGGTTCATCGGGGGTGCGTCTACAGGGGCGGCTCGTCGTAGCGGCGGCTGCGCTCCTCGTACACCGTGGTCCGGCGAGCCTCAGGCTCCTCGTAGACCTCGTGACGGTGAACCGGCTCGTCGATCGGGGCCACGGCCCTGCGGGTCATGCTGATCCGGTAGATCCCGAACAGCAGCCCCGCCACACCCCCGAGCATGAGGATGACGCCGACCACGTTGATGTCGAGTCCGGCGAGATCGAATTCGACGGCCCAGGTCAGGATCGCGCCGAGCATGATGAGGATGATGCTTCCGGCGATGGTCATAATTACCTCCTTGACAAGATGAACCTCTATCCCCAGGTCGGAAAACAAACCAGTCCTCTCGGCCAGGCTGATGGACCCCGCCGGGATGGCCATGAGTCGCCTGCTCAGCGTCACGCCGCCGAATTGAGTTTGCCGTGGCTGATCAGGGTTGATAGTCAGGGGGAATGTTCGCTGACAAGCCCACCCTCCAGGGTGACCGAGTGACGCTGCGCCCGGTCGGCCCCGAATACGCCGACGACCTGTTCGAGCTGGTCACCGACCCCGAAGTGCGGCGGCTGACCGGCTCGCACGGTGAGTTCGACCGGGAGGCCAGCCGCCACTGGTACGCGACGAGGAGTCAGCACGCCGACCGCCTCGATCTGGCGATCCTGGCGAACGGCGGGTTCGTGGGCGAGATCGTGCTCAACGAGCTCGACGAGGGCAACCTCGCGTGCAGCCTGCGCATCGCGCTGGTCGGCGCGCGCGCGTTCGGCAAGGGCTACGGCACCGAGGCCATCGACCTGCTGCTCCGCCACGCCTTCACCACGACGCGGCTGCACCGGATCAGCCTGGAGGTCTTCGCCTTCAACGACCGCGCCAGGCACGTCTACAAGAAGGCCGGATTCGTCGAGGAGGGCGTGCAGCGTGACGCGCTGCTCTGGGACGGCGAGTGGCACGACGCCATCACCATGTCGGTGCTGCGACCGGAGTGGCGGCCGCGACATGGAAGCCTGACATAATGATCATGACGCACGGGTCCTCCGTGGCGCGCGGGGGACCTGTGACGTCTTGCAACCAAATCACGATTTCGTGCATCTAAGCAGCAGTGACGATGCGCTTGGTGCCCGGTGACCCCGAGAGACTTGGCAGCTACTGGCTGGCCGGGCGGCTCGGCGCGGGCGGCCGCGGCGTGGTCTACGACGCCTACAACGACGAAGGCCGCCGGTTCGCGATCAAGGTGCCGCGCGGCGAGGTCACCAGGCAGCTCGCCGAGGCCGTCGGCCTGGTGAAGCCGCGCTACCTGGCCCGGGTGGTCGGCGTCGGGCTCGACAGCGAGAGCCCGTACATCGTCAGCGAGTTCGCCGACGGGCCCGATCTGCGGCAGGCGGTGGCCGTCCACGGGCCGTACGCGGGCGACGAGCTGCTCGCGCTGGCGAGCGCGCTGGCGACCGCGCTCAGCACGCTGCACGAGGCGGGCATCGCGCACCGCGACCTGAAGCCCGAGAACGTCCTGCTGGCCCCGGACGGTCCGCGGGTGATCGACTACGGCATGGCGGCCGGCGACCCGGTCGGCGGGCGGCGCACGTACCTGGCGCCCGAGGTGCTCACCGGGCAGCGGGCCGGGGCGGCGGCCGACGTGTTCGCCTGGGGCGCGGTCGTGCTCTACGCGGCCACCGGCCGCGACCCGTTCCAGGGCGAGAGCGTCGGCGGGATCATGCACCGGCTGCTGACCGTCGACCCGGACCTGGGCGACCTGCCGCCGCCGCTGCGCGACCTGGCGGGACGCGCCCTGGCGAAGAACCCGGCGGACCGCCCCTCCGCCGCGGAGCTGCTGGTCGGCGGCCCCACCGAGCTGCGCCCGCCCCGCGGGATGACCGGGCCGCGCTCGCTGGGCGAAGTGGCCGAGGAGGCGTACGCCGCCCTCACCCCGTCACAGCAGGGCGAGCTGCCCGGCCTGTTGCTGCGCCTGCTCGACGGCGAGGAGGTCAAGGACAACGGCGACGAAGGGGGCGTGCTGACCCGCCTGGTGGCCGCCGGCCTCCTGGTACGGCTCAGCGTCCGGGTCGAGCCCACCACGACCGAGGTGGGCAAGCTGGTGGCGATCAGCGACGACCGGGTCGCCCCGGCCAGCGCCGCGCTCTTCCGCGCCTGGCCACGACTACGCGGCTGGGCGGCCCAGGACTCGGCGGCCCGGCAGCACTCAGGCGACTCCCCCGCCCGGCGACCAGACGGCTCCCCTGCCCGGCGACCGGACCGTGCGCCGGACCGCGCCGTACAGAAGACCCCGGCTGTCGCCTCCCGCGAAGACGGCGAGCCCAGCCCCGACCTCACCTCGATGTACATCATCCACCGCGCCATGCTGACCGACCTGCGGCGGCTCACCGAGCTGCTGGCCCGGCCCGCCGAGCTCGGCGCGGCCAGGAGCAGGGCGGTGCGCGGCTACGCGGCCTCGCTGCTGACCGAGATCGACCACCACCACGCCGACGAGGCCGAGCTGCTGTGGCCGGTCATCGAGCGCGCCACGGGCCAGGCCGTCGACCTGGCCCCCTACACCGACGGCCACCAGGCGCTCGGTCCGCTGCTGGACCGCTGCCGCGCCGCGCTGACCGGCGACCTGGGCACGCTCGGCCGGGAGCTGGGCGAGCTGCTGGGACTGCTCGACGAGCACATCGCCGAGGAGGAGTCCGAACTGTTCCCGATCATCTTGCGGTTCGTACCGTTCGACGCTTTTGTGCGGGTGGAGAAGCAGGTCGCCAAGCGGGCCACGCTGCGCGAGCTGACCTTCATCGCGCCATGGCTGCTCCGCCATGCCACGCCCGAGGAGGCCACGCGGCTGCTCAAGGGGGCGGGCCGGCCGCTGCGCATGCTGGCGGGCGCCACCAGGCGGGGCTACACCCGGCGCGAGCGCCAGATCTTCGGTTAGCCACCCCCTACTCTCGAAGATCGCTGAGCCGACCGATCAGCGCGGTACGCGAGGTGATGCCGAGCTTGGTGTAGATGTGGCTCAGGTGATACTCGACGGTCTTGACGCTGAGCACCAGCTTCCGCGCGGCCTGCCGGTTCGTCAGCCCGCGGCTGATCAGCACCGCCACGGTGTGCTCCTGCGGGGTCAGCCCGAGCCGCGCCGTGTCCCGCGGGCGCGGCGCCGACCGGCCGCTCGCGGCCAGCTCCAGACCGCACTGCTCCAGGTACGGCAGCGCGCCCAGCCTCGAGAGCGTGACCTGGGCCGCCTCCAGTTGCTCGGCCGCGGCGGCCCGGCGCCCCCTGCGCCGCAGGAACGTGCCGTAGGCGAGCTGGATCCTGGCCTCCTCGAACGGCATGTCGAGCTTGGCCGAGTGTTCGAGCGCGGTCTGGAACGCGGACTCGGCCTCGACCGAGGCGTGCCTGGCGGCCTGCAGCGCGGCCCTGGCACGGGCGGTGGCGGCCAGCGCGCTGCGCCGCTCCTGGTCCATCGCCTGCCGTTCCCACTGCTCGAGCACGTTCTCGGCCTTGTCCGGGTCGCCGGCGTTGACCAGGGCGTCGGCCAGGAGCCCCGGCCAGAACGCCATCGCCGGTTCGCAGGGCAGGGGCGTCCTGGTCAGCGGGGTGAGCGCGGCGATCACCGCTTCGTGGTCGCCGCGGGCCGTGGCGGCCAGGCCGTCGGCGCTGGCCGTACTGACCTGGGCGATGAGGTTGTCCGGGTGGCCCGCGGCGCGGGCGGCGCGTACGTGGGCGGTGGCGCGGTCCCACTCGCCGCGGGCGGCGGGCACCAGCGCGGCCACGGCATGCGCGTAGGCGGACAGCCAGAGCTGACCGAAGTCGTCGGCGGCCAGCGCGCCGGACTCGGCGTGCATGACGGCCTCGTCCCACCGCCCGAGCCGGTAGTCCACCTGGGCCAGCGCGGTCTCCACCAGCAGTTGGAAGGCCGCGGAGCGTCCGTTGCCCACGGCCAGCACGCCGGCCAGGTCCTCGTGCGCACCGGAGAGGTCGTCGCTCCACAGGCGCAGCATGCCCCGGCCCAGCCGCGCGTCGAGCTCGCCGGAGTCGCTCTGCGAGGCGGCGGGCAGATTGCCGGAGCGCGCCAGCCCCTCCTCCATACGGCCGGCCAGTCCCAGCCCGACGAGTTCGGCGAACCGCGCCAGGTCGCCGTCGGCCTGCTCGGCCCAGCGCACCGCGTCGGCGCCGCGCCCGCCCGCGAGCGCGGCCATGGCCTGCCGGCCGGCGATCCCGGCCGCCAGTCCGCACTGCCGCTTGGCGTGCGGCCAGGCGGTGTCGAGGCGCCTGCCTGCCTCGTCGAGCCGCCCGTTGACCAGCGCCACGGACCCGAGCGCGTAGTCGCGCACCCCGGGATCGGCCGCGGGCGCCACCTGCGCGGCCAGCGCGGCCGCCTCCCCCGGCCGGCCGGCCGCGACCAGCGCCTCCACGGCCTCCGCGATGAGCCGGTCCCGCTCGGTCCCCTCCTGGGTGAGCTGTACGGCCCGCGCCAGGCAGCCGCAGGCGTTCGACCAGAGCCCGGCCGCGGCCTGGCTGCGCCCGATCTCGGCCACTTCGCCGACCAAGGCGTCGTCCACCCGGTCGGCGGCCGAGAGCCGGTGGTGCAGCCGGTGCACCACGTCGGCGACGAGGTCGGCGGCGAGCAGGTGCAGGCGGCGCCGGGTGGCCGGGCCGAGATCGTCGTAGATGGCGGCCCTGACCAGCGGATTGGGGAAACCGAGCGACACCCCGGCGCCGGTGCGCCACTCGACGAGCAGACCGACGGCCACGGCCTGCTCGAGGGCGGGGAGCGGCTCGTCCAGCTCGGCCATCCGGCCCACCAGGTGCAGCGGGGCCGAGGTGCCGAGCACGGCGGCCGCGGTGACCAGCCGCTGGGCCGGCTTGCCGCACGTGGCCAGCCGGCCGCGTACCAGGGTGGTGTAGGAACGGGGTGCGGGCAGCGGGGCGTCCACGTCGGCCAGGGTCTCCGGGCGTACCTGCTGGAGCAGCGCGCGGACGTGCAGCGGCACGCCCTTGGTATGCCGGTGCAGCCGCTCGGCCGCCTGGGGCGTCAGGCGGACCGGGCCGAGCCGCCCGCTCAGTGTCTGCAGCTCACGCACGCTCAGCCCGCCGAGCGGCAGGCGGAGCGCGGAGCTGCCGCGCAGCAGCCGGCGCAGGCCGTCGGGCAGCCGGGGATGGTCGCTCTCCCTGGCGATGACGATGGTGAGCACCCGGTCGTTGCGCAGCCTGCGCAGCGCGAACGTCAGCGCCTGCAGCGACAGCAGGTCCGCCCAGCCGCCGCCGTCGATCACCATGACCACCGGGGCCACGCGCTGGAGCTGGCGGAGCAGGTCGAGCAGCGCCGCGCCGACCACCAGCGGGTCGGGGTGCTCGGGCTCGCCCATCGACGGCAACTGGGCCAGCGGCTCCGGTACGGGCTGCGCCTGGGCGCCGAGCTGGCCCAGCACCCCGTACGGCAGTTCGGCCTCGCTTTCCTCTCCGCTCACATCCAGCACCAGCGCTCTTTCGACGTTGGCGAGGAACTCGTGCACCAGCGCGGTCTTGCCGATCCCCGCAGGTCCCTCCACCACCACCAGGCCGGACCGGCTCTCGAAGGCGCGGCCGAGCTGAGCGTGAAGGACCGCCAGCTCTCGGCCTCGGCCGACGAACTGCTCGTCGCGGGAGCGCTCTGGTCCGGTGAGTACGGCGCGGGCTGTCATGGACTCACCCCCAGACCAACTCATGGTGAGCCTTAGGCCGCCAAGCGTCTAGTCCATGTTTGGCCTGAGTCACCCGATTCGATCCCTAGGGACGAGCCCCGGGGTTATCCCCAGGGCGTTCCCGGATGCTCGAAGTGACCACCGTTCATAGCGTCCAACGAGGACGAACACCGCCAAAGACGCCGGGAGATGACATGCCGTCCTACATCGCTGAGGAGCAGCGGGGAACGGAAGCACGGATGCTCAACGTGCTCCTTCCCACCATTCTTCAGAACCTCCAACTGATCCATCCGGCCGCCAACCAGTTCGGCGCGCCCCCGATGACCACCATGCCGATGCCGATGCCGGCCGGACCCGTCATCGAGCAGCGCAACCTCACGCCGCAGGGCCCCTCGTTCGCCATCCCGTCGCAGCTGGCCATGGACCGGTCGTTCATGGACCTCATCTCCGTGGCCGTGCCGACCGTACAGGCGCTCATGCCGCCGCTCGTGGAGCAACTGCTCTCGTTCGGCCCGCCCAAGCCGGAGATCGACCAGAACGAGGAGGACCGCTTCCTCCAGTTCGCGCCGCAGCTCGTCGGCACGCTCGCGCCGATCGTCGTACAGCTCCTGCCGGGCCTGCTGCAGAACATGGCCGCCGGCCGCGGCGAGCAGCCGGTGCGCGTCACCGACCGGGAGCTCAACCAGCGCTTCTTCGGGCCGATCACGCAGGCCGTGCTGCCCGCCGTCGTGTCCGCGCTGCCCGAGCTGCTCGCCATCGTGCACGGCGACCAGCGCTCGCCCGTCCGCTACGAGCGGATGCCCGGCCACGGCCTCTTCCAGCTCATCCGCATCAGCAGGAACGACCTGCTCAACGGCCACCGGATGCGCGACGGCGACGTGATCTACCTGACCGAGACGCCGGCGCCGGCCGGCACCACCGAGGTCCGCGTCAGCACCGCCCCCCACGGCCTGTGGTGGAAGGGCGTGCAGGTCACCGACGACAGCGATCGGCAGATCTGCTTCGTCGAGACCGGCGGCGCGGAAGCGTTGGCGGCGAACCACGCCGGGTTCGACTCCAGGTCCGTCCAGACGGGCGGCTGCATCGTGCTGTGGAAGGCCAAGATGTTCGGCGTCCACACCCCGATGTACGTCATCCCGATCGGCGATCTGTCGCCCGACGCCAAGTGCTTCACCTTCCACTGGGCAGCCGGCTGATGGCCGAGACCCCGCTGCGGCTCGGCAGCAGAGGAGAAGAGGTCCGGCGGCTCCAGGAACTGCTGCGCAGCCGCGGCTACCGCATCCAGGCCGACGGCTACTTCGGCGGCTCGACCTACGGCGCGGTGCTCGGCTTCCAGCAGCGCCATCGGATCCCCGCCGACGGCATCGCGGGTGCCGCCACCTGGCGGGCGCTCGGGGAGACCCGGAGCGACCCCGCCGAGCGGGAGAGCACACCGCGGGGCCCGGCCCCGTGGACGTTCATGGTCTACATGGCGGGCAACAACAGCCTGTCCGACGCGGCCGGCCGGGATCTTGAGGAGCTGCGCGCCCTCTCGTCGTACAACGGCGTGCGGGTCACCGCCTTCGTCAAGCGCCATGGCATCCAGGGCCGGGCCCAGCACATCGAGCTCAGCCCGGGAGGCACGCAGGACCTGGTCGAGGAGCTCGCTCCCCCGGTCGACTCCGGCCATCCCCAGACGCTCGTCGACTTCGCCCGCTGGACCGCCAGGCGCGCACCCGCCGAGCGCTACGCGCTGGTGATCTGGAACCACGGCGGCGGCTGGGGCCCGGACGACCTGAACCAGCTCTACACACAGGTCAGGGGACGGGCCGTGCGGCGAGACGTCGAGCAGGGCTACATCCGGCGGGTGCCCCGCGCCGCGCCGGCCGAAGGCGAGCCGTCGTTCTCCGAGCTGACCCGGCTGACCGAGACGCCCGAGATCAGCAAGTGCGTGTTCTCCACGTCCCTCCGCCGGCTCCTGACCCTGCCCACCAGCCATGCCCGGGCCATCGCCAGTGACGACGGCACGTTGCACTCGATGGACACCATCGAGCTGTACAACGTGCTGCGGCAACTGCACACCGACCTGGGCCGGCCCATCGATCTGCTGGGCATGGACGCCTGCCTGATGAGCTGTCTGGAGGTGTGCTACCAGATCCGCGAGCACGTCGGCGTCGTGGTGGGCTCGGAGGAGATGGAGCCCAACGAGGGCTGGCCGTACACGGAGATCCTGACCACGCTCGCGGGCAACCCCCGGATGGACGCCAGGGACCTCGGCCGGACCGTCGTCGAGGAGTACCTGCGGTCCTACCGGGCCGGCCCGTCGACCGTCACGCAGTGCGCGGTGGACGCGACGCGGATCGAGGAGTTCATGCGGGAGTTCGAGACCCTCGCCGAGTCCCTGCGCGGGCAGGTGCACGCCAACCGGTCGGTCGTGGACAGCGTGCAGTCGGTCGCCACCCGGTTCCACACCGACCGGTCGCTGATCGACCTGCGTACGCTCTGCCTGGCGCTGATCGCCGACACCCGGACGGACCCCACGCTGGCCTCCGTCGCGGACAAGATGATCGCCCTGCACAACCCGGGCGGTTTCATCATCCACGAGGACCGGCAGGGCGCCAAGGTGGAGGACTGCGGCGGCCTCAGCGCGTACTTCCCCATGGAGCGGACGATCTCCCCGTACTACGCGGACCTGCAGATCGCCAGGGACACCGAATGGAACAGGTTCCTCAAGGAGTACGCAGACGCGCGAGGCATCGGCGGGAGGAGACCGCACCGACCATAATCCGGCGACGGCGCCGGTGACATCGGGGCTATCGCGGCCAGGGACCGGCCGCGATAGCCCCTACCGTGTGCCGCATGGAACCCCTTCTCAGCCGTCGGGCCCTCAACCGGGCCACCCTCGACCGGCAGCTGCTGCTCCGCCGTACGGACCTGCCCGTGCTCGACGTCGTCGAGCGCCTCGGCGGGCTCCAAGCGCAGACTCCGCACACCTGGTACACCGGCCTGTGGAACCGCGTCGAGGGCTTCCAGGCCATGGCCGCCTCCCATCTCCTGGCCTCGCGGGCGCTCGTCCGCATCGCGTTGCAGCGCTCGACCATCCACCTGGTGAGCGCGCGTGACTGCCTGGCGATGCGGCCGCTGGTGCAGATCGTCACCGAGCGGATGACCAGGAGCACGTTCGGCGGACGCCTGCGGGGGGTGGACCTCGACGAGCTCGCCACGGTCGGCCGGGCGCTGCTCGAAGCCAAGCCGATGACGTTCGCCCAGCTCGGGAAGGCCCTGGCCGAGCGGTGGCCGGGCAACGACCCGCACGCGCTGGGGCAGGGGGTGCGGTGGCTGGTGCCGCTGGTACAGGTGCCGCCCCGCGGCCTGTGGGGCCAGGCCGGGCCCGTCGCGCACACCAGCGCCGAATCGTGGCTCGGACTGTCGGTGCCCCCGATGACGGCGGCCGAGCTGGTGGCGCGCTACCTCACGGCGTTCGGGCCGGCCTCGGTCATGGACGTGCAGACCTGGTCGGGGCTGACCCGGCTGGGCGAGGTGGTGGAGTCCATGGACCTGGTCCGCTTCCGCGACGAGTCGGGCCGGCTCCTGTACGACCTGCCGGACGCGGTCCGGCCCGACGCGGACACGCCGGCGCCGGTGCGGCTGATGTACGACTTCGACAACCTCTTCCTGTCGCACGCCGACCGGTCGAGGGTCATCACCGAGGCGGCGACCTCCGGGCTGAGCGGCTTCACCGGCACCAACGTGGTGCCGCGCATCATCCTGGTCGACGGGTTCCCGATGGGCGACTGGACGGTGAGCCGGGCCAAGGGCACCTCGACGCTCGGCATCCACCAGTGGCGGCCGATCTCCGGTCTCGACGCGGTGATCGAGGAGGGGACCCGGCTGCTGGCGTTCCTGGCGCCGGACGACCGGCACGACCTCGCCGTGTTCGACCACCCGTCCAGGACCTGAGAAGCCGTGAGGTACGCTGCGCCGATCCGCCCGCACTGTCCGGAAGGCTGAGTTTCAATGACCGACCTGGTGACCTTCGGTGAGACGATGGCGCTGTTCTCGGCCCGCCGCACCGGTCCGCTGCGTTTCGCCCGCGACTTCGACCTGGGTCTCGGCGGCGCCGAGTCGAACGTCGCCATCGGCGTCACCCGCCTGGGCCACAGCGCCACCTGGATCAGCCGGGTCGGGGCCGACGAGTTCGGCGAGCTGATCCGCTTCACGCTCCAGGGCGAGGGCGTCGACGTCCGGGCCGTCACCGACCCGGACGCGCCGACCGGGCTGATGATCAAGGGCCGGCGGACGGCCGACCTCGTCGACGTCCGCTACTACCGGGCCAAGAGCGCCGCCTCCCGGATCACGCCCGGCGACCTCGACCCCACGCTCATCGAGACCGCCCGGGTGCTGCACGTCTCCGCGATCACTCCGGCTCTGTCGGCGTCCGCCCGCGAGGCCGTACGGCACGCGATCGCCGTGGCCCGTGCGGCCGGGGTGTTCGTGTCGCTGGACATCAACTACCGCCGGGCGCTGTGGACGCCCGAGGAGGCCGGCACCTGGCTGCGCGAGACGATCGGCGATGTGGACGTGCTGTTCGCGACCGTGCCGGAAGGCCGGCTGATCATCGACGTCGAAGAGGCCGCCGACCTGGCCAAGGCGCTGGCCTCGCTCGGCCCCGAGCACGTGCTGGTCAAGTCGGGTGCCGAGGGGGCGCTGGAGTTCTCCGGCGGCTCGGTGCGGCAGGCTCGGCCGTACCAGGTGACGGAGGTCGACCCGGTCGGCGCCGGGGACGCGTTCGCGGCCGGGTGGCTGGCCGACTGGCTGGCCGGCGCGGACGCCGAGCAGCGGCTGCGCACGGCGTGCGCGGCGGGGGCGTTCGCGGTGACCTCGCAGGGCGACTGGGAGAGCCTGCCCAGCCGGGCCGACCTGAACCTGCTCCAGCGCCCCGCCGACGGCGTCAGCCGCTAGCCACCCCACCCCACCCCGGCACGGCCGCGCCTGCGCCGGTCGGTCACCTGACCGGCGTGACGACGAGCCGCCGCCGGTCGGTCACTTGATCGGTGTGACGTCGAGTCGGCCCTGGTCGCACACGCGGTCGACGGCGAACGCGATCTCCGTGTGCGCACGCTCGTCCGGCGGGATGACCATGAGCCGGGCCGCACCGGGACAGGCGGTCTCGGTGCCGGTCTCCACGACCGTCCAGTGGAGGGCGGCGCGGGCGCTGCCGCCGGGCCTGAGCGTCACCTTCGGCCGCGCTCCCGGCGTCCGGCGGACGCGGGTCCGCAGGGCGTCACCCTGCTTGTCGAACATCACCAGCCCCGGATAGCCCTGCAGGGTGCACGCGGCCCGCGACCGGTTGGTGAACACCAGCGGCGCGTTGCGGTTGCCCGCCCCGGCATCCACCCTGCCCAGCCGCACCTGGAGCTGCGGCGCGGAGCAGCGCCCCGGGGCCCCGGCCTGCTGCGCGGTCTCCTGCGCCAGCGCGGGGGCGGCACCGCCGGCCAGCAGCAGCCCGCCCACGAGTACGGCGATCCTGAACGTCATCATGTGTGCTTCGACGCGTGAAACACCCCAATAGTTCTCCGCCGAACCTTCTGGCATTCACGCCGGTATTGCCGTTGCCCGACCAGCCTCCACAGGACCCGGGCGGCCATCGGCATCAGGGCGAGAAACGCCTCCCGCTCCCACGGGGTGGCATCCTCCAGCAGCGCGCCGAGCTGGATCAGCATCCGGTCCTTGGGCAACTGCGCGCGGGCGTACTCCGAGAGCGTGTCCCACTCGGCCTTGGTCAGGTGCTCGGCCACGAGCGGCAGGATGCGCTCCTCCTCCTGGTCAAGGTGGACGAGCAGCTCCTCGTGCAGCTCGAGCAGCGTGTCGGCGAGCCGGTCCCTGCGGTCGGCGTCGGCCTCGGCGCGCCAGGCGGGCAGCAGCTCCTCCAGCGCGGAGATGTGCCCGGCGACGCGCTCGTGCTGCTCCTCCATCGTGTGGATGAGGTCGCTCTCCAGGCGTACCCGGCCGAGCAGCACCGGCCAGAGCAGTTTGTCCTCGGCCTCATGGTGGTGGTGCAGGCCGGTCAGCATCTCGCTCAGGTATGCGGCCAGCGTGGCGGCCCGCTCGGTGTCGCCGGGGGCCACCTGCCGGATGAGCTCGGGGGCCAGCCTGAACTCGCGGCGGAACACGCGGTGGACGACCACCATCTCCCAGATGGCAGGACTGCTGTCAGTATTCACGATGCCAGGATGCGAGACGCCGATTGCCAAACGATTGACCGCTGATCCAAGCCGTAGCATGTGCTCATGAACCGCGGCCTGGGAGAGCTCGAGTCCACCATCATGGACAGGATGTGGTCCTACCGCAGGCCCGCCTCCGTCCGGGAGGTGCTCGAAGATCTGCGCGGAGAGCGGGAGATCGCCTACACCACGGTGATGACCGTGATGGACAAGCTCCACACCAAGGGCCTGCTCAAGCGCAAGCCCGTCGGCCGGGCCTACGTCTACGAGCCGGTCGCCTCCAAGGAGGCCTACACCGCCGACCTGATGCGCCGCGCCCTGGCCGGCAGCGGCAACCAGGCCGCCACGCTCGTGCACTTCCTCGAACGCCTCACCCCGGAGGAGGCCACCGCGCTGGAGGCGGCGCTCCAGGTCTTCCCGCCCAAAGACCGGCGCGCGTAGGCCTACCGGATCGTCACAGCAGGCCCGCGGTGGCCAGGTGCTTGCCGATGCGGCCGGTCTCCTCGTCATTCAGCGGGACCTGCGGCAGCGCGGTGGCCGGGTGGTCGATGACGCCGCGCAGGTGCAGCGCGGCCTTGAAGGCGCCGAGCCCCGACGAGCTCCCGCCCATCCGGTCGCCGCCGACCGTGACGATCTCGAACAGCCGCACCAGCCGCTCCTGCTCCAGCCGGGCCGCCTCCCAGTCGCCCTGCCGGGCCGCCTGATAGAGCCGGACGTACCCGTGGGGATCCACATTGCCCAAGCCGGGCACCACACCGTCGGCGCCCATCCACAGGGCGGAGTCCACCGTCACCTCGGACCCGGTCAGCACGCTGAACGGCGCCTCGCGGCCGAGGATCACCTGCCGCAGGCCGCCGTCGTCCCCGCTCGAATCCTTGACCCCGGCCAGCACCCCCTCAGCGGCCAGCCCCAGCAGCAGGTCGGCGGTCAACTTGGTGTGTACGGCAACCGGCAGATCATAGGCATAGACCGGCAATCCACTCTCAGCACTGATGGTCCGGAAATGGGTCCGGATCTCGGTGGGATGGGTGCGCGTGTAGAACGGCGCCGTCGCCACCAACCCCGAGACCCCGGCCTCGACGGCGACCCGCACGTGTTCGAGGACCCGCGGCGTCGTCATGTCGATCACCCCCGCCAGCACCGGCACCCGCCCGCCCACATGGCCGACCACGGTGTCGAGCACCACCCGGCGCTGGGCGTCGGTCAAGTAGGCCACCTCCGACGACGACCCGAGCACGAACAGCCCGTCCACCCCACCCTCGAGCAGGTGGTCGACCAGCCGGATGAGCGACGCGGCGTCCACCTGACGGTCGGGGGTCAGCGGGGTGCAGACCGGAGGTATCACACCGGTCAGCTTCGTCACGGACTCTTTCGTCATGCACGCTCCTGGATCAGTTCGAGGTCGGTGGCTCCCGCCGCCACCGGGTGGTGGCAGTGGTAGAGGTGGTCGGCATCGCTCCGCGCCGCGGGCCAGGCGGCGCCGCACTCCTCGTCGGCCCGCCAGCACCGGGTGCGGAACGGGCAGCCGCTCGGCGGCCTGGTGGCCGAGGGCACGACGCCGACCAGCGGGATCGGGTTGATCGGCGAGATCAGCCCCGGCGTGGCGGAGAACAGCGCCCGCGTGTAGGGATGCCGGGCGTTCAGGGGTACGGCGTGCGCGGGTGTCTGCTCGACGATCCTGCCCAGGTACATGGTCACCACCCGGTCGCTCATCCGCCGGACGGTTTGGATGTCGTGCGAGACGAACACCAGCGCCAGCCCGAGCCGCTCCTTCAGATCGAGCAGCAGGTTGAGTATCTGCGCCCGCACCGAGACGTCAAGGGCGCTGGTCGGCTCGTCGGCGATGAGCAGGTCGGGTTCGAGGGCGAGCGCCCTGGCGATGGCCACGCGCTGCCGCTGCCCGCCAGAGAGCTGGCCCGGCAGCAGGTCCGCCGCGCCGGCGGGCAGGCCGACGAGGTCGAGGAGCTCGCGCACGCGGGCGTCCCGCTCGGCCGGGGTGCCGCGGCCGTGCACGTTGAGCGGGTCGCGGAGCACCTGCCTGATGGGCAGCCGCCGGTTGAGCGCCGTGGACGGGTCCTGAAATATCATCCCGACGCTCGACCCGATCATGCCCCGCCGCTCGGCGTCCTTGAGCGCCCACAGGTCCTTGCCGCGGAAGGTCACGGTGCCCGAGGTCGGCCGCTGCAGCGCCACCAGCACCTTGGCCAGCGTGGACTTGCCGCAGCCCGACTCCCCCACGACGCCGACCGTCTCGCCGGCGCTGATCGTGAGGTTCGCCGCGGTCAGCGCGTAGACGCGGTCCCGTGAGAACATCCCGCCCGAGCGGGCCTTGTGCACGACGTGCACGTCCTTGAGCTCAAGCATGCTGATCACTCCCCACGAGGACGACAGCGGGATGGTGACACGCCACGGCGTGCTGCCGGGCGTCCCCCTCCAACTCCGGTACGTCGGTACGGCACACGTCCGTGACCATCGGGCACCGGTCGGCGAAGCGGCAGCCGGCCGGGAAGTCCGCCGGCGCGGGCACCACGCCGGGAATCTGGGTGAGCCGCTCGGCCCCCGACTCCAGCGACAGCACGGAGCCGAGCAGCCCACGGGCGTAGTGGTGGGCGGGCGCGCCGACCAGCGTCGCCGTGGCGCCGGTCTCCACGATCTGCCCGCCGTACATGACGACCACGCGGTCGGTGACATCGGCGATCAGCGCGAGGTCGTGGGAGACGAGGATCAGCGCGAACCCGAGCTCCTCGCGCAGCTTCAGCAGCAGCTCGATGACCTGTGCCTGGACGGTCACGTCGAGCGCGGCGGTGGGCTCGTCGGCGACGATCAGCTTGGGCTCGCGCGACAGCGCCATCGCGATCAGCACCCGCTGCCGCTGCCCGCCGGACAGCTCGTGCGGGTAGGAGGACAGGGTACGGCGGGCGTCCAGGCCGACCAGTTCGAGCAGTTCGGCCGGTGTCCGGCGGCCACCACGGCGGGTGACCTGCTTGAGCTGGGACTTGATGGTCATGGCCGGGTTCAGCGAGGAGAGCGCGTCCTGGTAGATCATCGCCATCTCGTGGCCGAGCAGGCGGCGGCGGGCGCGGCGCGGCAGCGAGAGGAGCTCCTGCTGGTCGAAGCGGACCTGGCCGCTGACGCGGGCGTCGCGGGGCTGCAGGCCCATGATGGTCAGCGCGGTCAGCGACTTGCCGCAGCCGGACTCGCCGACCAGCCCGAGCACCTCGCCCGGCCGTACCTCGAAGGCGATGCCGTCGACGATGTCCACGCCCTCGGCGAAGCCGATCCGCAGCCGTTCCACCGAGAGGATCGGCGGGCCCTCGGGCAGCGGGCGGGCCCGTTCGGCCAGTCTGAGGGCAGCCTCGGCCAGTCCTGGCAGCTCGACGATCTCACCGGAGCCCGGCCGGGCCGCCTCGAACGCGTCGTCCTTCTTGATCACGGCCTTGCGGGCGGCAGGCGAAGCCCAGGCGTCGGAGATGCCCTCGGACAGGATGTTCAGGGCGAGCACGGTGATCAGGATGAGCAGGCCGGGGAAGACCGTGGCCCACCAGCCGCCGAGCAGCACCATGTTCTTGCCGTCGGCGATGACGCTGCCCCACGACGGGTTCGGCGGCCGTACCCCGGCGCCGATGAACGACAGCGACGCCTCGAAGACGATCGCGTCGGCCACCATCACCGTGCAGAACACCAGCACCGGCGCGGCGCAGTTGATGGCGATGTGCCGGATCAGGATGTGCGGGGTGCGCGCGCCGATGATCCGCTCGGCCGCGACGTAGTCCTCGCCGTACTGGGCGATCACGTTGGCCCGCACGACACGGGCCACCGACGGCATGTAGAGGAAGGCCATCGCCATCACCAGCACCGGGATGCTGCCACCGAACACCGCCACCAGCACGGCGGCCAGCGCGATGCCGGGGAAGGCCATGATCACGTCGAGCAGGCGCATGATCGTCTCGTCGACGGCCCGGCGGGAGGTGGCCGCGGCGGCGCCGATGACGGCCCCCACGACCAGGGCCAGGCCGGTCGCGCCGAGGCCGATGATCAGCGACCAGCGGGCGCCGTACAGGAGCCTGGACAGGATGTCGCGGTTGGCGCTGTCGAGTCCCATCCAGTGGCTCGCGGACGGGCCGCCGCCGGTGGCCTCCTGGAAGAGCGGCGAGTGCGGCGCGATCAGCGGCGCGAGCAGCGCGGCCAGGACGACCACGGCGACGACGCCCACGGCGACCCACGACATCGGCCGCAGCCGCTTGAAGGCGACGCCCGGCTTGGACAGGCGTTCCGTCAGTCCACGTCTCATCAGGCGGTGCTCCTGAGCCTGGGGTTGACCAGCAGGTACAGGACGTCGACCAGCAGGTTGACGACCATGAAGCCGACCGCGACGGTCAGCACGACGCCCTGCACGACCGCGGGGTCACCGTCGCGTACCGCGTTGATCATGAGCTGACCCATGCCCGGCAGGCCGTAGATCTGCTCGATGACCACCGCGCCGCCGATCAGGTAGCCGATGCGCAGGCCGAGCACGGTCAGCGGGTTGATCAGCGCGTTACGCAGCACGTTGCGGCCCACCACGACGATCGGCGGCAGCCCGCTGCCTATCGCGGTGCGTACGTAGTCGCGGTCGAGCTCCTCGACCATCGACGTGCGGATGATCCTGGTGAGCTGGGCCGCGACCGGCAGCGACAGCGACAGGGCGGGCAGCGTCATCGAGCGCAGCCAGCCGCTCGTCGAGTCGGCCGGATTGATGTAGCCGCCGGTCGGGAACAGGCCCTGCCCCACGGCCAGCCACTGGATCATCAGCAGCGCCAGCCAGAACGCCGGAGCCGCCACCCCGACCAGCGAGACGATGCGGATAACCTGGTCGGGCCAGCGGTCGCGGAACAGCGCCCCGGTGACGCCGAAGATCAGCGCCAGCACGACCGCGATGAGCAGGCCGAGCAGCGTGAGCTGGAGCGTCAGCGGCAGCGCGGTCGTGACCGATTCGAGCACCGGCTTCTTGGTGAGCACGCTGGTGCCCAGGTCGCCCCTGGCCAGGTCGCCGATGAAGCGCAGGTAGCGCAGCGGCAGCGGGTCGAGCAGGCCGTTCTCGACCTGGAACTGGTGGATCTGCTCGGGGGTCGGGTTCGCGCCCTGGAAGTAGGCGTACTCCGGCTTGCTGTTGGAGAAACGCATCACGATGAACACGAACGCGGCGACCCCGAGCACCAGCGGGACCAGGACGAGAATCCGCCGGAGGAGCATTCTGGCGATGAAGACCATGATCAGGTGCGCTTGGCCTGGAGCAGGTTGATGCCCGGGTAAGCCTGCGCGCGGATGCCGGACAGCTTCTTGGGGTCCCAGGCGGTCATCAGCTCGGTGTGGACGACGGGGTAGAGCACCGCCTGCTCGGCGATGAGATCCAGATATTTCTGGACCTTAGCGGCCTTGGCCGCCTTGTCGGGCTCTTTGGTGGCCTCGTCCATCTGGGCGAACAGCGACTTGGCGTCCTTGCTCTCGCCCCAGTGGCTGTACTTCATCCACAGGCCGCCGGCCACGAAGTTGTAGCGCAGGATCAGGTCGGCGTCCATGCCGAACTGGTTGGGGTTCGAGGCCGCCGCGACCACCTGGTAGTCCTGGAACTGGTCCATCTTGGCGAACAGCGCGGCCGTGTCCTGCGGCTCCAGCGTCGTCTTGACGCCGATCGCCTCCCAGGAGGCGGCGATGGTCGGCAGGCAGTCGGCGATCCAGCTCACGTTGACGGCCATCAGGTTGATCGTCAGGTTGCTCACGCCCGCCTCTTTGAGCAGGGCCTTGGCCTTCTCCTGGTCGTAGTCGTAGACGACCGAGGCCCGCTTGTGGTCGGGGTGGCCCTCGTTGAGGAAGGAGCTGGAGGCGGTGCCGTGCCCCTTGAGGGCCACGTCGATCAGCTTCTTCTTGTCGATCGCGTAGTGCAGCGCCTGCCGTACGCGGACGTCGTCGAACGGCTTGGTGCCGGTGTTGAACATCAGGAACATGTGGTTCATGCCCGCGCCGCCCTCGACGGTCAGCCCCTGCTGCTTGAGCTGCTCGACGTTGGCGTACGGGATGTTGTCGGCGATCTGCGCCTCGGCCGAGCCGCCGGAGATCTTCGCGACGCGGGCCGCCGCGTCCACGATCGTCAGCCAGTTCATCTTCTTGACGGTCGCCGGGCGCGGCCCGTTGTAGTCGGCGAACGCCTCGAAGGTGGTGTTGCTCTTGGGGTTGTGCGCCGTCTGCTTGTACGGTCCCGAGCCGACGGCCTTGCCGGTCTTGGCCGCGTCCCAGGCGCCGGCCTGGCTGAAGACGTGCTTGGGCATGATCTTGGCGATGGTCAGCCGGGGCGCCGCGTCGGGGAAGGCGAACTTGAAGACCAGCTCGACGTTCTTGTCGTCGATCTTCTTCACTTCCTGGAGCCAGGACTTGAAGAAGTTGCCCGTCAGCACGTTCGCCTGCGGGTCGAGGATGCGCTCGAAGGTGAAGACCACGTCGTCGGCGGTCACCGGCTGGCCGTCGTGCCACTTCGCGCCGTCGCGGAGGGTGAACTTCCACGAGGTGGCGTTCAGGTCCGTGGGCAGCGCGGTCGCCAGGGCCGGGAACGGCTCACGGGTGATCGGATCGGTGTCGAGCAGGCCCTCGTACACGTGCTGGATGCCGGCCATCGCGAAGGCGGAGGCCGTCTGCGTCGGATCCCAGCTCTGGTCGTTGCCATAGCCGATGACCGCGGTGATCAGGTCTTTGTTGGATCCGGCGCCGACCGAACCGGTCGAAGCCGGCCCGCCCGAGCAGGCGGACAGGGTGGACGCGATTAACGCCGCCGCACCCGTGGCCCCGCTGTAGCGCAGGAAGTCACGGCGGCTGAACTCAGAGCTCACGGATGCCTCCTGGAACTGGAACGTAGGACGTCCCATGTCCTATGTTGTGCGTAGGGTGGACGCTATGGGCCGGGCCCGGTTGAGGTCAACAGGAGATTTCCGGAATGTTACCTAAGCGCATACTTAGAAGGGATCCTTCATGACCACTGTCCCGCGCTCGCGGCCCAGCCGCGCCGTCGAGGCCCAGGAGGGCGTCAAAGAGCTCATCCTCCAGCGCGGGCTCGTGGCGGGTGATCCTCTGCCCACCGAATCCGAGCTCATGGAAGAGCTCCAGGTCAGCCGCAACTCCGTCCGGGAGGCGCTCAAGGCGCTGCAGGCGGTCGGGATCGTCGACATCCGCCACGGCTTCGGCATGTTCGTGGGCCGGATGTCGCTGGCCGGGCTGGTCGACGAGCTGGCCTTCCACAGCCGCATCACGCTCCAGGACGGCAAGAACCACCTCGCCCACCTCACCGAGATCCGCGAGATCCTGGAGGCCGGCCTGGTCCAGCGGCTCATCGACCTGGGCCCGGAGGCCGACCTGACGCCGGTCGCCGACGTGATGGCCCGCATGGAGAGCGAGGCGCTGGTCGGCGACGTGTCACCGGAGACGGACCGGCTCTTCCACGACCTGCTCTACCGGCCGCTCGGCAACCCGCTGGTCAGCCAGTTACTCGGGGCGTTCTGGGATGTGTACCACCAGCTTCGCGACCAGCTCGGCGCGCCGGACGAGCCGCCGGCGGACGTGGCGAAGCGGCACCGCGACATCTACGCGGCCGTACAGGCCGGGGACAAGAGCGCGGCGGTCGCGGCGGTCTTCGCCCACTTCGACGGCGTCCGCAACCGCCTGGCCCGCCTGCCTACCCGCTTCTCTTGACCGGCCTTTATTCGAACGCCCGATAGTCGTCCCTCCATCCGGCGAACCAGCGGGCGAACCACGGTGACGACGCCGCCAGCGGCACAATGTGCTCCACCGTCTCCCGGTGGTATCGCCGCTGGAACTCCACCGGCATCCGGTGCAGCTCCTGTACGTTGCTCACCCGGTCGGCCAGCTTGACCAGCACGGCCTGCGGCGGCGCGCTCGCCAGCGCCCGCAGGTAGGCCGCCTTCACCGCCGCTTTGCCCTGCCCGGCGGCCACGCCGGGCTTGGTCACCCACGCGACCAGCTCGGCGACGTGCTCCCCGAACCGCTCGGCGATCTCCGCGCGCGTGCACGGGGTGTCCTCGACCACGTCGTGCAGCACGATCGCCACCAGGACGTCGGGGTCGCGCACCTGCGCCCCGACCACCGCGATCTCCAGCGCCTCCAGCAGATGCTCCAGGTACGGCACACCGGTCGGCCGCAGCTGATCACCGTGCTGCAGTACGGCGAAGGCCACGGCCTCCTCCAGCACCTCGACCGCCTCCCCCGGCAGCGCCGCGGCGAGCGGCCGCGCGGCGTCCTGCCAGGACTTCCAGCTCGTGAAGACCTCAGTCACGCCCCAGATGCTAGTGGACATTGATAGTTAGACGTCGTACTATCCGATGGTGAATCATCGCTCCGGGGCCGTGCGGCTTTCCGCCCCGAGATAGTTCGACGTCAAATCAAATTCAGGAGTGACATGCGTACCCTGATCCATAACGTCCGCGTCTTCGACGGCGAGCGGACCCTTCCCGGCGCCGACGTCCTGATCGACGGCGACCGCATCGGCGAGCCGGGCGGCCCCGCCGACCTCGAACTCGACGGCACCGGGAAGACCCTGCTCCCCGGCCTGATCGACGCGCACGCGCACGCCTTCGACGGGGACCTCGCCGAGGCGCTGCGGTTCGGCGTGACCACCGAGCTCGACCTGAACAACCTGCCGCCCCTCCTGGCCGCCCAGCGCCGGCTGGCCGCCGACCGCGACGACGTCGCCGACCTGCGTAGCTCCAGCGTCATCGCCACCGCGCCCGGCGGGCACCCGACCCAGATCATGACCCCCGACGTGCTGAAGGTCCTGGGCACGGACGCCACGATCGACACCGTCGCCGACTCCGGCCAGGCCAAGGCGTTCGTCGAGGCCCGGCTGGCGGAGGGCGCCGACTACCTGAAGATCGCGGTCGACGACGGCGCGTCGGGCGGGACGCGGCTGCCCGTGCTCAGCCCGGAGCTGGCCGCCGTCCTGGTCGAAGCCGCGCACGCCGCCGGGCTCAAGGCCATCGCGCACACAATCACCGCGCGGGAGGCCATGATCGCCCTGGACGTGGGTGTCGACGGGCTGGCGCACCTGTACGCCGACACCGATCCCGCCGGGGCCGAGGAGATGGCCGCCCGGATCGCCGCGTACGACGCGTTCGTCATCAGCACGATCACGTACATGGAGGCCGTCACCGGCGATCCCGGCGGCACGGAGCTCCTGCGTGACCCGCGGGTCGCGGGCCGGATGTCGGAGCGGTCGAAGGCCACCTTCAACCGGGAGTTCAGCGACATCCCCCTGCATTCCGCAGGCGTGACGAACGCCTCGCACGCGGCCCTGGCCCTCTTCCGCGCCGGGGTTCCGCTGCTGGCAGGCACCGACTGCACCCCCTTCGGGCCGCCGCACGGCGCCGGCCTGCACCACGAGCTGTTGCTGCTGACCGAGGCCGGGCTGACGCCGGCGGAGGCGCTCGCGGCGGCCACCAGCCTCCCGGCCCGCCACTTCGGGCTCTCCGACCGCGGCCGGATCGCCCCGGGCCTCCGCGCGGACCTGCTCCTCGTCGACGGCGACCCGACCCGGGACATCACCGCCACCCGCGCCATCGCCGACATCTGGCGGCGCGGCGTACGCCAGACCCACACCCCGGCCTGACCCGGCCTGACCTGACCTGGTCCGATCTGACCCGGTCCGACCTGACCTGGCCTCGCTGACCGGACCGAGTCGGCCAACCCGGTGGAGCGCCCGGTTACTTCGAGCGGGCGGCGATCAGGAGCTCCAGGCCGTCGAAGATGCGGTTCAGCCCGAAGTCGAGCGCGTCGTCCTGGGCGGAGCCCGCGGCGGCGGACGCGACAGCAGTCGTGAGGGCGGGGAATCGCTCGCCATGCCGCACCAGCAGCCCGGCCAGAACCGAGATCAGCTCCCCCTCCGTGCTGCCCGCCCGCACCCCCGCCGGCGTCACCGTGGTCAGCACCTGCTGTGCGAGGTTGCGAACGTGACCCGTCACGAGGACGACCGCGTCCAGTTGCTCGGCCCCGTCGAGCCCGGTCGGGGCGAGCGCCTCGACGGCGCACTCCATCCAGCCGAGCTCGTTGGGGCCGACCGCCCTCTGGCCCACGGTGACCTGGAGCAGCCAGGGGTGTCGCTGGTAGACCACCCAGCACTGCCGCGCCCACTCCCCCAGCTTGGCCCGCCAGCCCCCCTCGCCCAGGGCGGGCGGCTCCCCCAGAGCCGTGTCGATCATGAAGGCGATCAGCTCGGTCTTGCCGGGAAAATACCGGTACAGCGACATCTTCGTGAAGTCGAGGTCGGCGGCGACCCGTTGCATGGAGACCATCGCGAGCCCTTCGGCGTCGGCGATGTCGATGGCCGCCCGGGCGATGCGCTCGGTGCTGAGAGCGGGCTTGGGCCCCCGGGTCGGCCGGCCGACCGCCCCCCACAGCAGCTCCATGGCGCTCGCCTGATCCTTGGGCCCGAACTCGCCGTCCTTCTTCGCCGCCATCTGAGCTCCCGTTCGCATTGCGCCACTCTGAAACTGCGTCTATCGTACACCAAGTGTCCGCCGGATACAGTTATCGAAAGGCGCCCCCCTATGCCCATCTCGAACGCCCGAAAGTGGGGCACGCTGGTCATCGCCTGCCTTGTCGCGGTGATCCCCAATATCGACATGACCGCCCTGAACCTGGCCATCCCCAACCTCAACCGCGCCCTGCACCCTTCGGCCACCCAGATCCTGTGGATCGCCGACGCGTACGGCTTCGCGCTGGCCGCCCTGCTGGTCACGATGGGCGGGATCGGCGACCGCATCGGCCACAAGAAGTTGCTGCTCATCGGCGCCGTGGGGTTCGCCGCCGCCTCCGCGCTGACCGCGTTCACCCCGAACGCGGAGCTGCTGATCGCGGCGCGGGCGCTGCTCGGCGTCGCGGGAGCCACGCTCATGCCGTCCGCGCTGTCCCTCATCCGCCGGGTGTTCACCGAGCCGAAGGAGCGTACGTCGGCGATCGGGATCTTCAGCGCGGTCGGCGGGCTCGCGGTCGGGCTCGGCCCGGTGCTCGGCGGCGCGCTGCTGACCCACTTCTGGTGGGGTGCGGTGTTCCTGATCAACGTGCCGATCATGGCCGTCGCGTTCGTCGCCGGGCTCGTCGTGCTGCCCGAGGCGCGCGGCCCCCGGCCCGGCCACCTCGACCTGCTCAGCGTGCCGCTGTCCGCCGTCGGCGTGCTGGGCATCGTGTACGGGGTCAAGGAGGCCGCCCAGCACGGCCTCGCCGAGGCGCATGTGGTGATCTCCGTCGTCGTGGGCGTCGCCGGGCTGGTCCTGTTCCTGGTGCGGCAGGCCAGGGTGGCGGACCCGCTCATCGATGTCAGCCTCTTCAGGCGGGCCGCGTTCACCGGTTCGATCAGCACGAACCTCTTCGCGATGTTCGCCCTGGTCGCCCAGTCGCTGATCTTCTCCCAGTACTTCCAGCTCGTCCTCGGCTGGACGCCGCTGGCCTCGGGCCTGGCCGGGCTGCCCGCCGCACTTGGCGCGATGGTCGGCGGGGGCGTGCTCGCGCCCGTCCTGATCAACGCGCTCGGCCGGGCCCGCGCCGTCGCCACCGGCCTGATCGTCGCCGCGGTGGCCTACGCGCTGTTCCTGCTGGCCGGCCTCGAGTCGAACTACCCGGTGCTGCTGATCCCGATGATCCTCTCCGGCAGCGCCATGGGCCTGGCCCTGACCATCACCGGTGACACGGTGCTGGCCTCGGTGCCGAAGGAACGTTCCGGAGCCGCCTCGGCCATCTCCGAGACCGCCACCGAGCTCGGCGGCGCGCTGGGCATGGCCGTACTCGGCAGCATCCTCAACGCCGTCTACCGCGGCACCCTCGAAGCGCCCGCCGGACTCACCGCCGGCGCCCGGAGCGCGGCCGGCGACTCCCTCGGCGCGGCGATGCAGGTCGCCACCGAGCTGCCCGGAGCGCTCGCCGGCCGGCTCACCACCGCCGCCAGGGACGCCTTCGTGAACGGCATGCACGTCGCCCTGCTCGGCAGCGCCGGCTTCGCCGCCCTGGTGGCGGTCGCGGCCCTCGTGACCCTGCGCCACGTACCCAAGGTCATCCCTACGGACGACGACCGCGAACTGGCCGCCGTCTGACCTCGTACAGAACAGTCGATAATCACTGCCATGTGGTTCGGTGTCCTGGGCGCGGTGGAGGTGCGGTCCGACGACGGCGGGCTGATAGCCGTCGGCGGCCCGCGCGTACGTTCGCTGCTGGCGATGCTGCTGCTGGACGCGGGCCAGGAGGTGAGCGTGCGGCTGCTCGTCGAGGGCCTGTACGGCCGGAGCGATTCCGCGCACGCGCTGCAGACCCAGGTGTCCCGCCTGCGCCGCGGGCTCCGGGCGGCGGGTGGCGAGCTTGTCGAGTTCGGTCCCGCCGGGTATCGGTTGGCGGTCGATCCCGAGGACGTCGACGTGCACCGGTTCGAGCGGCTCGCCGTCGAAGGACGGCGGGCGCTCGCGGCCGGGGACCATGTCAAGGCCGCGCCGTTGACGCGGGCGGCCCTGGACCTGTGGCGGGGACCGGCGTTGAACGACGTCATGACAGCGCCCTTCGCCGAACCGCAGGCCGCCCGCCTGGAGGAACTGCGGATCGCCACACTCGAAGATCACATCGAGGCGCGGCTGGGCCTGGGTGAGCACCACCACCTGGTGGCGGAGCTGCCGGGGATCATGGCCGCGCATCCGTTGCGGGAGCGCCTGCGCGGGCAGCTCATGCGTGCGCTGTACGGGAGCGGTCGCCAGGCCGAGGCGCTCGACGTGTACGAGGACGCACGGCGAACACTGGCCGGCGAGCTCGGCGTCGATCCTTCCCCGGAGCTCCAGAACGTCCACCTGGCGGTCCTCCGCGCCGAACGCACGCTCGCCGAGGTGCCACGAGCCAGAGTCCCCGCCCAGCTCACCAGCTTCGTCGGGCGCGGCGAAGATCTCGGACGGGTCGGCGAGCTCCTCAAGAAGGGCCGGCTGGTCACGCTCACCGGGCCCGGCGGAGTCGGGAAGACCCGGCTGGCGATCGAGGCGGCCGCGCGGGAGCCGGGAGAGGTCCGCTTCGTCGACCTGGCCCCGGTCGCCGACGTCCCGCAAGCCCTGATCGGCGCGCTGGGCCTGCGGGAAGCCGGGCTGGTGCCGTCGCTGTCCGGCCCGCTCGACGCCATCGACCGGCTGGTCGCGGGGTTGACCGGGCGGCCGCTGCTGCTCATTCTGGACAACTGCGAGCACGTCCTGGACGAAGTCGCCCGGCTCGCCCGCCACCTGCTGGCCGCCTGCCGTGGCCTGCGGATCCTGGTCACCAGCCGGGAGCGGCTCGATGTCACCGGTGAGACCCTGTGCCCGGTCGCGCCTCTCGCGACCCTGCGGCCCGAAACCGCGGCCTCGGAGGGGTTCGGCCTTCCGGCGGTGCGGCTGTTCGCCGACCGGGCCGTCGCCGTCCGTCCCGGTTTCGCGGTCGGCGACGCCAACATCTCCCTGGTGCTCCGCGTCTGCCGGACGCTCGACGGGCTGCCGCTGGCGATCGAGCTGGCCGCCGCGCGGCTCCGTTCGCTGACACTCGACGACGTCGCTGAACGGCTCGACGACCGGTTCGGGCTGCTGTCCCGCGGCGACCGTACGGCGGCGCCCCGGCATCAGACCCTCCGCTCGGTCGTGGCCTGGAGCTGGGACCTGCTGAGCCGGGACGAGCAGGCGCTGGCGGCGCGGCTCACGGTGTTCGGCGGCGGTGCCACCCTCCACGCGGCCTCGCGGGTCTGCGGGCTGCCCGATGCCGAGGTCGTCGAACGGCTGGCCGACCTCGTCGACAAATCCCTGGTCGAGACCGGCGACGGGCGCTACCGCATGCTGGAGACGGTCCGCGAGTTCTGCGCCGAACGGCTCGCGGGCACCGGGGAAGGCGAGCGGCTGCGGGCGGCGCACGCGGCGTACTTCCTCGACCTGGCCCGGACCGCCGAACCCCACCTGCGCGGCCCGGACCAGCTCCACTGGCTGGCCAGGCTCGACGCCGAACGCGGCAACCTCGACGCCGCGCTGCGCTGGGCCGTACGCGCCGACCCGATGCTCGCCGTCAAGCTGATCACCGCCCTGTCGTGGCACGGCCAACTGCGGGGACTGAGCGGCGGACGCGGCCCGATCGCCGCCGAACTCCTCAAGGCGATCGGCCCCGAGCCACCCGCCGGCCTGGAGGAGGAGTACACCCTGTGCCTCGCGCACGCGGCGGCGTCGAGCGCCGGCTACGACCGCGAACTACGCCTATGGCTGGAACGCCTGCCGTCGACCCTGACCGCGGCCGGGCCGCGCTACCCCTTCCTGGCCGTGCTCCGGCTCATGGTGCTCGGACCCCGCGAGGACAAGGTGTTCGGGGCCGATCCGTGGTCCCGGGCCTTCGCCCAGTTGGCAGTGGGCACCAGAGGGCTGCTCGACGGAGATCCGGCAGGGGCGGAGCGGGCGTTCCGCGCGGCGCTCGACGGCTTCCGCGCGGTCGGCGACCGGTGGGGAATCGCGACGGCACTGGACCACCTGGCCTGGCTCACCGGCGCGCAAGGGGACGAAGCGGCCTTCGTACCGCTGATGGCAGAGGCCCTCGACTTGGCGGGCCAGTTGGGAGCGGTGGAGGACATGACGCGGATGCTCGTCAGGAAGGCCGACGCGCTGGCCACCGCCGGCCGGCCCGCCGCCGCGCGGGCGGACTACGAGCGCGCCGCCGAGCTCGCCCGCGGAACCGGGCTGCCCGAGGCGCAGGCCGACGCGCACCGAGGGCTCGCCGACCTCGCCCGCCTGGACGGCGATCTCGCCCACGCCCGCGAGCTGTACGAACGGGCGCTGGGTGGGTGCGAGCGCGAGTCGATGAGCACCCGATGGACGCGGTGGCAGATCCTCATCGGCCTGAGCCGGATCGCCCAGAGCGAGAACGACGCCCGCCTGGCGCAGTCCTACTGCCACCAGGCCCTCATCGTCGCACTCGGTCACGGGAACCTGCCGGCCGCGACCATCGCGGCGGAGGGCATGGCCGCGGCCCTTCTCGGTCCGCCGCGAGCGTGACTGCCAGCGGTTGGTAAGCGTTTGGTGAGCGGCCGCATCGAGGGTTGGGGCACACACCCGATCACTGACTGACTGGAGTCCACCGTGCCGAACCTCACCGGAAAGACCGCACTGGTCACGGGCGCATCGCGAGGCATGGGCCGCGCCATCGCCCAGCGCCTGGCCGCCGACGGCGCGCGGGTGGCCGTCCACTACGCCACCAGCGTCGGCGCGGCCAAGGAGACGGTGTCCGCGATCGAACAGTCCGGCGGCAGTGCCTTCGCGATCCAGGCCGAGTTCGGCGTGGCGGGCGACGTGGACGCGCTCGTGACGGGCCTGGGCGGGCAGCCGCTGGACATCCTGGTCAACAACGCCGCCTGCGGGAACCTGGACACGCTGTTCGCCGGCTCGATCGACCGGCTGACGCCGCAGCAGTTCGACGAGGTCTTCGCGATCAACGTGAAGGCGCCCTTCTTCCTCGTCCAGGCCGTACTGCCGCTGCTGCGCGACGGCGGGCGCATCATCAACATCTCCTCGCTGTCCGCCCGGATCGCGCTATCCACCCAGATCGCCTACGCGATGAGCAAGGGCGCCGTGGAGATCATGACCCGAACCCTGGCCAACAACCTCGGCGCGCGCGGCATCACGGTGAACGCGGTGGCCCCGGGCGCGACCGACACCAACGTGAACGGCGTCCTGCACGCCCCGGAGACCAGGGCCGCCATAACCTCGGGCACCGCACTCGGCCGAATCGGCCAACCGGCCGACATCGCCGACGCCGTCGCCTTCCTCGCCTCGGACGACGCCCGCTGGATCACCGCGAACGTCCTGGACGCCACCGGCGGCATGTTCCTCGGCCCGCTCGGATAGCTCACGCATCGACATTTAACAAGAGAAAGCCCCAGCTCACAGGCGTGAGCTGAGGCTTCCTATCGAGGTGCGCCGCCAGGGACTCGAACCCCGGACCCGCTGATTAAGAGTCAGCTGCTCTAACCAACTGAGCTAGCGGCGCCCGCAACAGGTGTAACTGTAGCAGCCGCCGCACACCCCCCAGCACATCATCCGAGTCGCCCACCCAGCCCCTCATACGCCCCCAGCACCATCTCCCAGAACCGCTTCACGTCCAGCGAAGTCGCTACCAGGGCGTTGGGGCGGCCGTCGCGGAGTTTGAAGTCGGTGACGGTCATCCCCGACGTGTGCCGGCCGACCGTCTCCACGTTCACCCGGGCCGGTACGCAGGTGAACAGCGACGGGTCGATCACGTACGCCACAGCGCACGCGTCATGGATGGCCGGTCCGTCGTCCGCCGTGACCTTGCCATAGAACTGCGCGGCGGGCACCAGGAGCTCCGACAGCCGGCCGAGCGGGCGCATCCGGTCCAGGAGTTCGCTGGTCACCATGGCCGTCAGCGTCACGTCGAGGCCGAGCATCTTCACCGTCCAGCCGGCGTCGAAGGCGATCGCGGCCGCCTCCGGGTCGGCGAAGATGTTGAACTCCGCCGCGGGAGTGGTGTTGCCGCGGGTGAAGGCGCCGCCCATGATCACAAAATCGCGGGCCCATTCCACGACGCGT
Source organism: Nonomuraea sp. NEAU-A123 (assembly GCF_018603905.1). Lineage (GTDB taxonomy): Bacteria > Actinomycetota > Actinomycetes > Streptosporangiales > Streptosporangiaceae > Nonomuraea. The sequence continues at coordinate 149,477 of NZ_JAHFZZ010000006.1, read as the reverse complement.
GGCTCCCGGCGTACGGCCAGCGCGATGTTGGTCAGTGGGCCGATGGCGACCAGCGTGATCTCACCCGGGGCGGCCCGCAACGTCTCCACGATGAAGTCCACCGCGTGGCCGTCGGAAACGGGGCGGGTGGCCGGTGGGAGGACGGCGTCACCCAGGCCGGACAGGCCGTGGATGTCGGCGGCGCGGACCGTGGGGCGTACCAGCGCGCCCGCGCTGCCCGGAATGACCGGAACGTCGCCGAGGTCGAGGAACTCCCTGAGCGCCAGCGCGTTGGCCGTGGTCAGCGCGAGGTCGACGTTGCCGCCGACCGTGGTTATGCCGACCAGTTCCAGGGCCGGGGTGCCCGCTACCAGCGCCAGGGCGAGCGCGTCGTCGATGCCGGGATCGCAGTCAATGAGGACCTTTGTCACAGAACCGAACAATACGCATGAATCGGGGCCGGACAGTCCCCCAACTGTCCGGCCCCGACCGAGGGCGGTCCAGGCCGACGATTTCCCCCAAAAACGTCGGCGGTCCCGCACTGCGAACGGCGGTCCCCCTCCGCGTCCGCTTCGGTAAAAGTCTGCAAGTCAGTCGCAGGACTCTTGACCTGCCTCGACACTACCGAGGCGAATGCAACGAACGTGCCATCGCGGGGTCGAATGTCCGCCTATTCCGGCTAAGGGATCTCCAAACGGACCTCCGTCCCCTCCTGGAGGGAACGACTGACCGTGCAGTACTTCGCGTGCACCCGCTCCGCCACCGCCCGAAAGACCTCGTCCGCCTGCTCGGAGGGCACTTCGACGTCGTAGGTCACCGTGACGGGACCCAGCAGGTTCGGCTCGATCTTCTCCGATTCGACGGTCATCGCCAGGCGGATCAGCCTTTGCCCGCGCTTGGCGGTAAGCGGCTCCACTGTCACGATGTTGCACCCGCCCACCGCCGCGAGCAGCAACTCGACGGGCGTGAACACGCCCTCCTCGTCGCCACCCCCGATCCGCACCTCCGCGCCACGGGCGTTCGTAGCCCGGAATCCGCCATCTTCGGTCCGCTCAACACGTACGTTAGCCATGTTTCAGACACTACTCAGATGGCTCTCATGTTCGGCGCGCATCGTCTATCCCATGGCTAGCGAGGCAAAGGCGAATCAGCCTCTCATCGTGTTCTGGTGCGGTGTCGCGGTCGCCGAGTTCGGTGCGATCCAGCCGGGGTTCGGGTACCCATGGCGTCCTTCCGCGTGGGCCGTCGCCGGGTTGCTGGTGGCGCTCGGGCTGCTGTCGGTCAAGGCGCCGGAACTCCTCCGGTCGGAGCAGGCCAGGCAGCGCCTGCGGCTGGCCGGGTACCTGGCGGGCACGCTGCTGGTGACCCACCAGCTCAGCTCCACCGCGTACGTGACCACGTCGAGCCGCACCGGCTCCCTCCTCCTGTACGGCATCGCGGCCGTGATGGCCGTCTGGCACTACGGCGTCCGGGCCACGACCAGAGGGTCCCTGCTCATCGTCGCCGACCTCGAACCCGCCGGGCTGCGCGACCTGCTCGCCACCCACACGGGCGACACGGTGACCGTCTACCGGACCGACCGGGTGACCGACGAGCTACGCGAGCTGGCGGCCGAGCACGGCCTGGTGGTCGTCGCCGGCCAGGAACACGACCCCCGGGCCAAGGAGCGGCTCAGCGCCTCGGGGCTGAGCCGTCAGGTGCCCGACATCGCCGAACGCACGGTGATCGTCGCCGGCCCGCGCCCCTTCCAGCGGTACGTCCGGGGCGCCCTGACCCGTCTGTCCGTACCGAAGGCGCAGGTCAAGACAACCAATTTCAAACGTAAGCCGTTGGTTTAACAAGGCATTACGCGCGCCGTGGGACGGTTGCTGCGAACAAGGAGGCAAGGTGACGACTTTCCCCGGAAGCGCCCGTGTCGAGATGGTCATGGGCATACCCGTCAGCGTGGATATCCGTACGGCCCTGCCGCGGCGGGAACTGGCTCCCGTACTCGACGACGCCTTCGCCTGGCTGCGCTGGGTGGACGAGACGTTCAACCCCGCCAGGGAGGACAGCCAGATCAGCCGGCTGAACCGCGGCGGGACCATCAGGCAGATCCCGGAGCTCATCGAGGTGCTGCACCGCTGCGACGAGCTCAGCGAGGCCACCGGCGGCTGGTTCGAATCCCGGATCAACGGCGTCATCGACACCTCGGGCTACATCAAGGGCTGGGCGCTCGAACGGCTCTCCCGCGCGCTGGCCAGTGCGGGTGCCGTCGATCACCGCATCACCGCCGGCGGGGACATCAGGGTGCGCGGCTCGGCCGCCCCCGGCAAGCGCTGGCACATCGGCGTCCGTGACCCGCGCACCGGCCTGGTGCGTAAAGTCGTCTTCACCCACGACATGGGCATCGCCACCTCGGGCGGCGCGAACGTCGTCGACCCGCGCACCGGCGTCAAGCAGGACAAGCTCGGCTCGGTCACCGTGCTCGGCCCCGACCTGGGCGCCGCCGACGCGTACGCCACCGGGATGTACGCCATGGGCCCGGTGCTGGCCAGGCGCTTCGCCATGGAACTCGCGGAGGCCGAGCAGTACCAGACCATGATCATCAGCCGTGACGGGCAGGAGATCAGCACGCCCGGCTTCGCCCACTACGGCGGCGCCGAAGCTCGACTGGCGGGCTGAAGCGCGGGGTCGGACGCGGGTCAGGCGTCGGGATGTTTGCTCAGGTATTCCAGGTAGACCGGTCGCAGCGCCTCGCCGAGCTCGCCTTCGCCCGCTGCGAGGGCATCGCTGAGCAGTGCGGACACCCGGCTGAGGTCGTTGGCGGTCTCCGTGTCGTGACCGCTGGCGGCCTCCGCCGCCGGGATCACCCTCAGCAGGTTCCACAGAAAACCCAGATCGCCGTGGCGTACGGCGTAACTGACCGCGCGGTCGTGCAATTCGCTGGCCGACAGCGATTCGAAACCCTCGGACTCCATCTCGCTCCCCTCCCCCGCACGTCTCTGCCCATCGTTGCCCATCGATAACGCCTATCACAGTGCGTGCCCGGAATGCACATATCCGGTCATCACGGTGATCCCCTATCGGAGCACCGATCGGTAATGGGAGGATCAACCAGCGTGAGATTCATCATCAGAACCCTGGCGGCCGCGGTCGCCCTCTGGGTGGCCATCCAGTTCGTCGCCGGCATCCAGATCACCGGCCCCCAGAACACCCCCACCTACTGGGGCACCCTGCTCGTCGTCGCCCTGATCTTCGGCATCATCAACGCCATCGTGAAGCCGATCATCAAGGGACTCGGCTGTGCCCTGATCGTCCTGACGCTGGGGCTGTTCCTCCTCGTCATCAACGCGGCCATGCTGCTGCTGACGAGCTGGATCTCCGATCAGCTCGACATCCCCTTCCACGTCAGCAACTTCTATCCGGCCGCCTTCTGGGGCGCCATCATCATCAGTGTCGTCAGCTGGCTGCTCGGCCTGTTCATCCCCGACAACGATTGAGCTCGATGGAACTCGACGGTGCCGGTCTGACCTGCGCGCAGGTCCATGCGGTGGCGTACGGCGCGGCCCGGGTCACGATCTCCTCACTGGATCGGGCCCGGGCGGCGTGGGGGGCGGCCCAGGAGCTGACCGGGCCCGTCTACGGGCGGAGCACCGGAGTCGGGGCCAACAAGGACGTGATTGTCGAGGGGGGCGGGCTCGACCTGCTGCGCAGTCACGCGGGCGGCGCGGGGCCACTCGTCGCGCCCGAACAGGCCAGGGCGATGCTGGTGGTGCGGCTCAACCAGTTGCTGGCGGGCGGCTCGGGCATCGATCCGGGCGTGCTGCCGGTGCTGGCGGAGGCGATCAACGACGGCTTCACTCCCCCGATCCGCACCTATGGCGCCATCGGCACCGGCGATCTGACCGCGCTCTCGGCCACCGCGCTCTGCCTGCTGGGGGAGATGCCCTGGCAGGGGCCGACGGCAAGCGGGCCCCGATATCCGCTGGCGTCCGGTGACGCGGTGCCATTCGTCAGCTCGGGGGCCGCGACGCTGGCCGACGCCGCCATCGCCGTACACCGGCTGCGCGTCCTGCTGGACGCCACCGTCGACGTGGCGGCGTTCAGCTTCGTCGCGGTGTCCGCCTCGGCCGAGCCGCTGGCCGCGGCCGTACAGGCGGCCCGACCGCACCACGGTCAGGCCGCCACGGCCGCCCGCCTGCGGGGGCTGCTCTCGCGGGAGTTCGCCGCCCGCATCCAGGACCCGTACGGCTACCGCGCCTTCGCCCAGGTGCACGGTGCCGCGCTGGACGCACTCGACCGCGCCGAGCGCGTCGTCGAGACCGACCTGAACGCCGCCGCCGAGAACCCGCTCATCGCCGACTCGCTGGCCTGGCACAACGGCAACTTCCACTCGGCCCCGGTCGCGCTGGCCCTCGACGCGCTGCGCGCGGCGCTGGTGCCGACGGCCCAGCTCAGCACGGCCCGGCTGGCCACGCTCATGGAGCCCGCCTACACGGGGCGGCTGCCGTTCCTGGCGGCGCGACCGGGCGGGTCGGGGGCGATGATCCTGGAGTACGTGGCCCAGGACGCGCTGGCCGAGCTACGCCACCTCGCGAACCCGGTCACGGCCGGGACCGCCGTCATCTCCCGGGGGACCGAGGACCACGCGGGGTTCGCGACGCAGGCCGCGCGCTATGCGCTGCGCTGCGTGGAGCCGCTGGAGATCGTGCTCGCCTGCGAGCGCCTCGCCGCCACCAGGGCCCCCGACGTCCCCGACCGTCCCCTCTCGGATGATCTCGACGCCGCGCGTGCGCTGATCTCCAAACAATTTCCTTCTTGTACGGCAAGCCGTGGGCACCCGCCACCCGCCGCACAGGGCTGAGGGCCTCCAGGAGGACGGCCGCTGACCCGCACGGGGATCCCGCCGCTACGGCCCGCCGGGCCTCACTTGGGCGCCCTGCCCACCGAGCCGCGTTCGCGGAGCGTCGGCTGTTGCACGACCCGGCGGCGCCGTGCCCCTCCGTCGGCCGCCGCCGACATGAGGCGTACGGCCGCCCGCACGATGCCGTCGATGTCCCAGTCCACCGTCGTGAGCCCGGGCGTGAGCAGGCCCGACATCGGGTGGTTGTCGTAGCCCATGACCGATACGTCGCCCGGGATCGACAACCCCAGCTCGGCCGCCGCCGCGTAGACGCCATAGGCGATCGAGTCGGCGAAGCAGAACACCGCGCTCGGCCGGTCGGCGTCCAGGGTGCGGTGGGCCGCCTCGGTGGCCGCCGCCAGGCTGTGGGGCGCGGTGGCCACCACGATGTCGAGGCCGAGGCGGTCGGCTTCGGAGGTGACGAGCACGTCGGCCGGACGGTCGGGGGTGCTGGTCATGGTCGGCGTCAGAACGGTGATCCGCCGGTGGCCCATGGCGTGCAGGTGTTCGAGGGCGAGGCTGACGCCGCGGCGGTTGTCGAAGACCACTTCGCCGGCCGTGCCGGCGAGTGAGTCGCCGATCGCCACCACCGGCAGCGACTCGCACAGGTCCGCCCAGAACGGCGCCGCCGGATCGACGGGCTGCACGATCATGCCGTCGACCCGCTGGTCGCGTAGTTGCTGGGCGAGGGCCCGCTCACGGGCCGGGTCGCCGACCGCGTCGAGGATCAGCGCGTAGCGGTCCTTCTCCCGCAGGCCCCTGCTGATGCCGACGGCCAGCGACTGCTGCCAGAGGTCTTCGAGGGAGCCGCAGAGCAGCCCGATCATGTTGGTGCGCCCGCTGGCCAGAGCCCTGGCGATGGGGTCGGCCTCGTAGCCCAGCTCGGCTGCGGCGGCGCGTACGCGCTCCATGGTCTCCTCCGAGACCTGCATGCCACGCAGCGCGTAGGACACAGCGGCCGGCGACAGACCGGTCGCCTGGGCCACTTCCCGGATTGTCGCTCTCTTCCGCGGCATCCAGCCAGCCTATTGCGTGCCACCGACAGAAGCTCGCATGCCGAAGGGGCCGCTGGCGTGGTTCATCCAGATCCGGGGGCTAGCGGCCTGCCGTTGACATTTGTCTTGTGAAGCGGTTCACTGAACCGTATCACTGAATCGCTTCACAAGCTCGTATCACCAGCGTGATAGGTTTACCCGTAATACTAGTAGGAAATAGAGGGAGGTGTGGTCGTGAGCATCGACATTCATCAGCATCTGTGGACCCGTTCGTTCGTCGAAGCGCTCCGCGGCCGGACCGTCCCTCCGTACCTCGACGGCTGGACATTGATCCTCGACGGCGAACCGCCCTACGAGGTCGACCCCGCCGACCACGAGAACCGGAACGTCACAGGGCTGGAGCTGGCCCTGGTCTCGCTGTCCAGCCCGCTCGGCATCGAGTTCCTGCCTCCGGAGGAGGCGTGGCCGCTGCTCGAGGCCTATCACGAGGGCGCGCTCGCGCTGCCCGCGCCGTTCGGCGCGTGGGCCTCGACCTGCCACAGCGAGCCCGACCCCGAGCGCCTGGCCAAGGACCTCGACCGCGGGTTCGCCGGGCTGCAGATCCCGGCGACGGCCCTGCCCGACGACCGCCTGCTGGACGTGCTCACGGAGCGGGACCTGCCGCTGTTCATCCATCCGGGCCCGGCCGCGCCCGAGCCCGGCACGCCGTCCTGGTGGCCCGCGCTGGTGCCGTACGTCCAGCAGATGCACGCTTCCTGGCACTACTTCCACGCGGTCGTCAGGCCGCGCCACCCCCGGCTGCGCGTGTGCTTCGCGCTGCTGGCCGGGCTGGCCCCGCTCCACTCGGAGCGACTGATCGCGAGGGGCGGCACGGGCCGGGGCCTGGTGGACCCCGGCTGCTTCGTGGAGACCTCCTCGTACGGCCCGCGCGCGATCGACGCGATCGTCCGCGAGCTCGGCGTCGACGTCGTCGTCAACGGCTCCGACGCCCCCTATGCCACCGCACCCGACCCGGGCCTCGGCGAGGCAGCCGCCCACGCCATCCGGGTCACCAATCCCCGTCGTCTACTCGGCCGAAAGGAGACCCGTAAGTGAGCGAGCAAATCCTCGAACACACCGGCACGAATCAAACCCAGGACGGGGGTGCCTGTGCTCGGCTCCCGGAACGCACACTGGACCGGCGAGAGCTGCGCGAGCTGGTGAACGAGCTGGCCGCCAACCCGGCCGAGTGGCGGGACCAGGTGGAGTTCCCCGCCGACGGCGGGCGGCACTACGCCTCGCTCTACCGTGACGCGTACGTCGACGTCTGGCTCCTGTGCTGGCGGCCCGAGGACGACACGGGCTGGCACGACCACGACATCTCCTCCGGCGCGGTCCACGTGGTGCAGGGCGCGCTGGCCGAATGCAACCCGCGCATCGGCGGCGAGCACCTGGAGACCGTGGTGACGGAGGGCCAGTCGTTCTCGTTCGGCCCGGACCACATCCACCGGCTCAACGGCGCCGTGGACAACAGCGTCTCGATCCACGCCTACTCGCCGCCGCTGTGGCGGCTGGGCCAGTACTCCATCGACGACACCGGCGTCATGCGCCGCGTCTCGGTCAGTTACGCCGACGAGCTGCGTCCCATGGACGACGCCGTGGTGGCCTAGGAACGGTGTGGTGGGGGCCTGAGCACGCAGCAGCTCGCGCAGGGCTCCACGTCGGGCAGCGCGATCCACAAGCAGCAGGTCCGGCGGAAGTAGCCGTCGTCGGCGGGCTCGATCAGCCCGTCGACCGGCTTGCCGATCTCGGCCAGCAGCGCCATGTAGTCACCCGCCACGAACTGCGTCAACGGGTGGGCGAACGCCTCCGCGGTCGAACCCCAGAGCGTCCGCTCACCCACCTTGACCATCCGGCTGATCACCCGTACGAGCGGCTCCTGCGACTCGGCCAGCGCGTCCCTGATCGGCGCGGCGCCGGACCCCCAGCTCACCCGCGTGGCCGCGATCGTCACGCCCGCCCCGGACACCTTGAAGTACGTGTCGGCCAGCCGCATGGTCGGCACCCGCCCGTCGAGCGCCCAGCCGAGCGCCATCGGCATCGTGTGCCAGTAGCCGTAGGTCTTCCAGAACAACGCGGCGCCGACGTGGCGAGGGGCCTTCCAGCGCGCCGCCGTCTCGTCGACCAGCTCCCCCAGCAGGGTGTACGGCGGGCGCAGCAGCTCCGAGGCGGCCGTCCAGGTCTCGTCGGGCTCGATGACCAGGCCCGGTTCGACCCCGATCACCCCGCCGCGCCCGTCGGCCAGACGCTGGAGCGCCTCGGTCAGCACGTGAGTCCCTCCGCTACAGGCAAGCCTTACTCAACGTAGCAGGACGCCCGGCGAACCAGCCAGCCAGCAGCTGCGCCCCCAGCGCGCCGAGCCCCGCCAGCAAGGGCACCGTCCACCCGCCGGACGCCTGCCTGAGCAGCCCGAACAGCACCGGCCCCAACGCGGCCACCGCGTACCCCACCGACTGCGCGACCGACGAGAGCGCGGTCACCGACGCCGGGTCGGGCGCACGCAGCGCGATCAGCAGCAGCGCCAGCGCGAACGAGGCGCCCTGCCCGATACCGAGCACGACCATCCACAGCCACGGCGCGGCGACCGGGGCCAGCAACATGCCGAGGTATCCGGCCACGGTCATCAGCCCGGCCCCGATCACGAACGGCACCTGCGACGGCCGCCGCCCGGCCAGGATCGGCACGGCGAGCGTGGCGCCCACCTGGACCAGGTTCGTCACGCTGAGCAGGTAGCCGCCCTGGTCGGCGGGGAGCCCGGCGTCGTGGAAGATCGTCGGCAGCCAGGCCAGCATCACGTAGAAGGTGAACGACTGCAGGCCCATCAACGCGGTCACGTACCAGGTCACCCGGCTGCGCAGCACCACCCCGAACGGCCGCGGCCCGTTCTGCGGCCCCGCCTGCCCGCGCAGCGCCTGCGGCAGCCACAGCAAAGCGGCCAGCAGCGCGGGTACGGCCAGCAGCGCCGAGACGCCGCGCCAGCCGTAGCCCGTGGCGTGCTCGATGGGGATCACCAGTGCCGAGGCGGTCGCGGCGCCGCCCACGATCGCGGAGCTGTAGACGCCGGTCATCAGGTTGACCCGGTCGGGGAAGTACTGCTTGGTGATACCGGGCATGGCCACGTTCATCACGGCGATGGCGATGGCCGCGATCGCCGCGCCCGCGTACAGGGTGGGGACGCCGTCCAGGCCGCGCAGCACCACGCCGGCGGCCAGCACGAGGAGCCCGGCGAGTAGCGTACGGTCCAGCCCGATCCGGCGCGCGAGCAGCGGCGCGATCGGCCCGAACACGCCCAGGCAGACCACCATGACCGTGGTGATCCCGCCGCCGCCGGCGGGCGTGAGGCCGACGTCCTTCATGATCTCGTCGAGGAGCGGGGAGATGCCGGCGATCGCGGGCCGCAGGTTCAGCGCGGCCAGCACGAACCCGGCGACGAGCAGTGCGGATCTCAGCGACATAGAACCCCTACTCTCGCATAACGCTCTGACAACGTTGTCTGGCCGTCCTACTTGGGAAAGGATCCAAGAGTGAGACCGACGATGAAGGACGTGGCCTTGGCCGCCGGCGTGGCGCTCAAGACGGTCTCGCGCGTCGTGAACGGCGAGCCGGGCGTCAATCCGGCGACGGCCGCACGGGTGCGCGAGGCCATCGAGCGGCTGGGCTACAGCCGCAACGAGAGCGCCAGAGTGCTGCGCAGGGGCCGCACCTCGACCGTCGGGCTGGTCATCGAGGACGTCGCCGACCCGTTCTACGCGGGGCTGACCCGGGCGGTCGAGGACGTGGTCATCGTTGAGGGCTGCCTGCTGCTGAGCGGCTCGTCCGGCGAGAAGCCGGCCAGGGAGCGCGAGCTGGTGCGCACGTTCTGCGCCCGCCGGGTCGACGGTCTGATCGTGGTGCCCGCCGGTGACGACCACTCCTACCTGCGGCCCGAGCTCGACGCCGGGACGCCCGCGGTGTTCGCGGACCGGCCGCCCGGGCCCGGGCTGGACGTCGACACCGTGCTCAGCGACAACGCGGGCGGCGCCAGGGAGGCCGTCGGCCACCTCCTGGCGCACGGCCACCGCCGGATCGCCATGCTCGGCGACCACCCGTCGATCTTCACCGCGGCCGAGCGGCTGGCGGGTTACCGTTCGGCCCTCGGCCCGCTCTTCGACCCCCGGCTGGTGGCGATGCGCGCCCCCACGCCCGAGACGGTCCGCACGGACCTGGAGCGCATGCTGGCACTCGACTCGCCGCCGACCGCCCTGTTCACCGGCAACGGCCGTCTCACCGTGACCGCGCTGCGGGCGCTCGGCGGGCGGCGGATGGGGCTGGTCGGGTTCGACGACTTCGAACTGGCCGACCTGCTGACGCCCGGGGTGACGGTGGTGGCCCAGGACCCGACCGGGATGGGCCGGGTGGCCGCCGAACTGCTGTTCCGCCGCCTGGCCGGGGACGGCGGCCCGTCGGAGCACGTCCAGTTGCCGGTGCGCCTCATCCCCCGCGGCTCGGGCGAACTACCTCCGTAACCTCTGGGGCGGCATCCGGACGAACGTCTCCCGCGAAAGGGCGGCCGTCTCCACCAGAGGAGGGGCGGGCGTCGCCGGCAGAGGTGGGGTCGGTCTCCGGGCGTAGTACGCCGGACAGGGCCAGGGCGACGAGGACGCCCGCGAGGCCCGCCGCGGCGATGGCCGGGCCCGGGCCGATCGCCTCGCCCAGGGCACCGATCGCCGCCGCGCCGATCGCCTGCCCGGTCATCAGCCCGGCCGACAGCAGCCCGAACGCCTGCCCGCGCACCTCCTCCGGCACCGACTCGACGAAGCGCCGCTGCAACCCAAGCTGGTAGGACAGCCCAGCGGCGGCCACGGCAGCGATCACCGCCGCCCACGCCACGCCAGGCGCCGCCAGAAAGGCCAGCCACGGCAGCCCGATCAGCACCGCCAGCGGCAGCGACAACCGCTCCCTGAGCGCCGGAGCCGCGAACCGCCCCACGCTGAACTCACCGACCGCCATCCCACCCGCCGCCAATGCCAGCACCACCCCCGCCTGCCCCCGCCCACCCAGATAGGGCACGATCATCGCCTCGGCCCCCGCCAGGCACATACTCGGCAACCAACTCGCCAACAGCAGCCCCCGCACCCGCCGATCGACCAACAGCAACCGATTCACCCGCAATGTCACCCGCACAGCCCCGCCTCGGACCACCGCACTCCCAGGCGCCTCCCGAGCGACCGTGTCGTCCACGACCGTCCCGTACGGAGGCGCGCCATCTGAGAGCGCGCCATCCAGGCGTGCGCCGCCTGAGGGCGTGTCGTCTGAGGGCGTGTCGTCTGAGGGCGTGTCGTCTGAGGGCGTGCCACGGGCAGCCGTGCCGTACGTAGCCGTGCCTCGGGCGGGCCGGTACGGCAGGCCGTACCGGAGTACCAAGGCGGCCACCGCCGAGAGCGCCGCCGTGACCGCCAGCGCCCCGCGCGGCCCCGCCATCGCCAGGAAGGCGCCCCCGACGGCGAGCCCCGCGATCTGGGCGCTCGCCGACGTGACCCCCATCAGCGACCTGGCCAGCACGAACGCGTCCCCAGGCAGCACGTCAGGCAGCAACGCACTCCGCGCCGCCCCGAACACCGGCGAGAACAGCCCCGTCACCAGCACCAGCCCGAGCATCACCGGAACCGGCAACCCGGCGAAGGCCAGCAGCAGGCACACCACCACCCTGACCAGCTCCCCCACGACCATCACCGCCCGAGGCGGCAGCCGGTCGGCCAGGGAGAGCAGGAACATCCCGCCCACGATGTACGGCAGCCACCCGACCATGTAAGCCGCGGCCGAGAGCCCGGGCGACCCCGTCTCCGCGTACACCAGCACCGACAGCGCCAGCATCTTGATCGAGTCCCCGGAGATCAGCAGCGCGAAGCTGCCGAACAGCACCCGGAACTCCCGCACCGCGAACACCTGCCCAAAGGTGGCTCCACGCTCCGTCAACCCACACCCCCACGTCGAAAGGGCGATCCCGGAGGGAGGTCTCGAGACCGCCGGACACGATGCTGCGGGAACACTCCCGGCGGAGGCGACACTTTCGGATATAACCGAAAGGTGTTCAGGATCGAAGTCACGCCGCAGGACGTGGTGGCCAGCAGGTTCGCCATCTCGCCGCTGATCGAGACCATGCACGCGCAGTGGGTGATCGAAGGCCGCACCGCGCCGGGCGCGCATCGGCGCTGGGCCGAAAAGTGGCGCGAACCGTACAAGAAGCTGGCCGCCCGCCACCCGGCACTGCGCGCCCTGGTGGCGATCACCGGCAACAAGGGCAGCGACAACGTCGACTTCATCGCCCCGCCGCCCGCCGGGATGAGCGTGCCGTTCGAGACCGAGCTGGCCGCCATGCGCACCACGCCGGTCGGGCAGGCGCACGCGGAGATCGCCGCCGCCCTGGCCGGCCGGCCGCCCGTGCCGCAGTGGACCAGGGCGTTGCTGCTCGGCCCCGACGTCGTCCAGGTGCTGGCCGACGCCTACGAGGCGCTGTGGACGGAGATCCTGTCCAAGGACTGGCCGCGCTTCCAGGCGATCCTGGAACGCGACGTGGTGCAGCGGGCGGGCCGGCTGGCGGCGTACGGGTGGGCGGCGGCGCTCGACGACCTGAGCGAGCAGGTCCGGTGGCACGGCGACGGGTACATCGAGGTCCGGATGGGCAAGGGCGAGGAACTGCACCGGCTGGGCGGCAAGGGGCTGCTGTTCCTGCCGTCGGCGTTCGTGCCCGCCGTGGGCGCCTACCTGGAGGACGCCTGGCCGTACGCGCTCACGTACCCGGCCCGTGGCACGGCCGCCGAAACGCCCGCGACGGGAGCGGGCCTGGCGGTGCTGATCGGCCGCACCCGCGCCCGCATCCTCGCCGAGCTCGCCGTGCCCGCCACCACGACCCACCTCGCCGCCCTGCTCGGGCACAGCCTCGGCACCACCGGCGGCCACCTGGCCGCCCTACGCGGCACCGGCCTCATCGCGGGCACCCGCACAGGCCGCACCGTCCTGTACGCCCGCACGCCACTCGGCGACGCGCTGGTCACCGGCCAGGCGCCGTAACCGCCCGTTCCAACCCCCACCATCCTGTACGGCAAGCACGGGAAGCCCAACCCGCCGTCACCCCCATTGGTCGGACGGCCCCCAACCAGTCGGAAACGGGCGCGGTCCCATTCGCCGGACGGCCCCCAACCGTTCAGGGGCAGGCGGGCCGATCGGTGGGACGGCCGGCCGGTGAGCGGTCGCGCATGGGCGATTATTGTTCGGCGGGCTTGTTAGCGGTCCGGCCGGAGGGTGCGGAGGTATAGTCACATCCGTCCAGCACAAGTGTTCAGGCCGAGGGAGTGCGCGCATGAAGGCCGCCGAGGCCGCGCCGGAGGCGCAGGCCCGTTTCCCGCACGATCTGATGTACGCGGCAGCGTCGCAGTACTACCTCGAAGACGCCACCCAAGCCGACATCGCCAAACGGCTGGGCGTCAGCAGGGCGACCGTGAGCCGGCTGCTCACCGAGGCCCGCAGGCAGGGCATCGTCGAGATCAGGGTGCACCGGCCCGCCACCCTCGAGGAGGGCCCCCTGGCCGCCGAGGTGGCCGAGGCGCTCCAGTTGAAGCGCGTGCACCTGGTCCCCAAGGTCAGCGGCCCGGCACTGGGTCCCTGGCTGGCCCCCGGGCTGGCCCGCGCCCTGGCCGGGGTCGGGCTGGAGTCGGGCGACGTGGTGCTGGTCTCGTCCGGCAGCACGGTGTACGAGTGCGCGCGCGAGGGCCTCGGGCAGTTCCCCGGCGTCACCATCGCGCCGGCCGTGGGCGGCCAGGAGGAGCCACAGCCGTGGTTCCAGACCAACGAGACCACCCGCATCCTGGCCGAACGCGTCAGCGGCGTGCCCAGCTACCTGTACGCGCCCGCGCTGCCGGGGCCCGAGCTGTTCTATTCCCTCCAGCACGAGCCGTCGGTGCGCAAGGTCATGGACCTGTGGGCGCACGCCAAGTGCGCCATCGTCGGCGTCGGCTCCGCGCCGCTGATGCGGCAGGTCGTGCCCGCGTTCATGCCGCGCGACGCGGAGAGCCTGCGCGAGGCCGTGGGCGACGTCTGCATGCGGGTGTACAACCGCGCCGGGGAGCCGGTCTCCTACCCGGGCAGCGAGCGCCTGGTGGCCCCCGGCCTGCACGAACTACGCCGCATCCCCTCGTCGATCGCGGTCGCGGTGGGCGCCGAGAAGGTGCTGTCCATCATCGCGGGCGCCCGGGGCGGCTACTTCAACCAGTTGGTCACCGACGTCCTGACCGCCGAGGGACTCCTCGCGGCGGCCCGCCGTTCCTGACGAACACCCCCCAAACCGCAGACGAACGGCAGACGCCCAGTTCTTGACCAAACCCAGGCGAAGGCCCTGAACACTTTTGCTGGACAATTATTCTGCACTCGCGCTAGCGTGAGCCGCACCACAGGCGTGGCCGGTTGTGAGCGGCATGTCTCCCGTGGCGTTTCGGGGGAGCGACGCGATCAGCGAGTCCGTGAGGACGTAGTGAGTGAGGAAAGAACCCGTGAAGAGAGTTCAGATGCGGACCTCCGCGTTCGCCGCGGTTGTCGTCATCGCAGGGTCGGCGCTGGCCGCCTGCGGCTCCGGTTCCACCGGCGGTGACAGCGGCTCCAGCAGCAGCAACAGCGGTGGCGGCGCGGAGAACGCCAAGGTGGCCTTCCTCATGCCCGACCTCGCCTCCACCAGGTACGAGCTGGCCGACAAGCCGCTCTTCGAGGCCAAGATGAAGCAGCTCTGCCCGAGCTGCACGGTCATCTACCAGAACGCCGACTCCGACGCCGCCAAGCAGCAGCAACAGGCCAACTCGGCGATGGCTCAGGGCGTCAAGGCCATCGTGATCGACCCGGTCGACTCGGCCGCCGCGGCCACGATCGTCAAGACGGCGCAGTCACAGAAGATCCCGGTCATCGCCTACGACCGGCCGGTCCCGGCCACGCCCGCCGACTACTACATCTCGTTCGACAACGAGAAGATCGGCAACATGATCGCCCAGTCCCTGGTCGACCACCTCAAGAAGGAGAACGCCAAGGGCGGCATCCTCGAGGTCAACGGCTCGCCCACGGACGCGGCGGCCGGCCTGATCAAGAAGGGCATCCACAGCGCGATCGACCCGAGCGGCTTCAAGCTGCTGGCCGAGTACGACACCCCCGACTGGCAGCCGGAGAAGGCGCAGACCTGGGTCAGCGGCCAGATCACGCAGTTCAAGGACCAGATCGTCGGCGTGGTCGCGGCCAACGACGGCACCGGCGGCGGCGCGATCGCCGCGTTCAAGGCGGCCGGTGTGAAGGTGCCGCCGGTCACGGGCAACGACGCCGAGCTGGCCGCCGCTCAGCGAATCATCGCCGGCGACCAGTACAACACGATCTCCAAGCCGATCAAGATCGTGGCGGAGGCGTCGGCCGACGTCGCCTACCAGTTCATGCAGGGCAAGAAGCCCGAGGGCAAGACCACGCTCTACAACACCCCGTCGCAGCTGTTCGTCCCCACGGTCGTGACCAAGGAGAACATCAATGAGGTGCTGTTCCAGAGCGGCATCATGAAGGCCGCCGACGCGTGCACCGCCGAATACGCCAAGGGCTGCGCCGAGCTCGGCATCAAGTAGCTCGGCATCAAGTAGAGGCTCATCGAGTAGGGCGAGGGAGGAGCCGTCTTGTCGCCTACAGAGCAAGCGGACAGCGTTCTGTCCCTGCGGGGGATCAGCAAGACGTTCGGCGCGGTCGCCGCGCTGACCGACATCGAGCTCGATGTCGCGGCGGGCCAGGTCATGGCCATCGTCGGCGACAACGGCGCGGGCAAGTCGACGCTGGTCAAGATCCTTTCGGGGGTGCACCCGCCCGATTCGGGGACGATCACCTTCGAGTCGCGGGACGTCGAGATCCCGACGCCGGCGGCGGCGCACAAGCTCGGCATCGCCACCGTCTTCCAGGACCTCGCGCTGTGCGAGAACCTCAACGTGATCCAGAACCTGTTCCTGGGACAGGAGGTCCGCCCGCTCCGGCTGAACGACGTGGCGATGGAGACCCGCTCCTGGGAGCTGCTCCGCCAGCTCTCGGCGAAGATCCCGAGCGTCCGCGTGCCGGTCGCCGCGCTCTCCGGCGGCCAGCGGCAGACGGTGGCCATCGCCAGGTCGCTGCTCGGCGACCCCAAGGTGATCATCCTCGACGAGCCGACCGCCGCCCTGGGCGTCGCCCAGACGGCGGAGGTGCTCAACCTGGTCGAGCGGCTCCGCGAGAACGGCCTCGGCGTCATCATGATCAGCCACAACATGGCCGACGTGCAGGCCGTGGCCGACACCGTGGCGGTGCTCCGGCTCGGCCGCAACAACGGGGTGTTCGACGTGGGCGCGGTCTCCACCGAAGAGATCATCGCCGCCATCACCGGCGCCACCGACAATGCGGTCTCCCAGCGCCAGGCGCGCCGCAAGGAAGGGCTCCCCTCATGAACAGCACGCTCACCACGGATCGCCAGGACGAGCGGCTGAGCGGGCGCGAAGGGCTGCGCGGCGCGATCGCCGACGTGGTCGAGCGGGCCCGCGGCGGCGACCTCGGCGTGATCCCCGTCGTGGTGGGGCTCATCGTCATCTGGACGGTGCTGCAGATCCTCAACCCGATCTTCCTGTCCAGCGCGAACCTGGTGAACCTCACGCTGGAGTCGGCCGCGGTCGGCATCATCGCGCTGGGCATCGTCTGCGTGCTGCTGGTCGGCCAGATCGACCTGTCGGTCGGCTCGGTCAGCGGCCTGTCGGGAGCCGTGCTCGCCGTCCTGTTCGTCAGCAACGGGCTGCCGGTGTGGCTGGCCATCCTGGCCGCGGTCATCATGGGCGCGGCCATCGGCTGGGTGTACGCGCAGTTGTTCAACCGGTTCGGGGTGCCGAGCTTCGTCATCACGATGGCCGGGCTGCTGGCCTTCCTCGGGCTGCAGCTCTACGTGCTGGGCAGCAAGGGCTCGATCAACCTGCCGTTCGACTCGGCCCTGGTGAACTTCGCGCAGCTCGACTTCGTGCCGCCGTGGCTGTCGTACTGCTTCGCGGTGATCGCGGCCATCTGGCTGTTCGCCAGCGGCTACCTGCACGCCCAGGAGCGGCGGCGCGCCGGGCTGTCGTCCAGGAACCTGTCCACGCTGATCATCAGGAGCGTGGCGCTGCTGGCCGTGCTGGCCTTCGTGGTCTACTACCTCGGGCAGACCCGCGGCGTGGGCTGGATGTTCGTCTTCTTCGTGGCCCTCGTGCTGATCATGCACTACATGCTCTCGCGTACCAAGTGGGGCCGGGCCGTCTACGCGGTCGGCGGCAACGTGGAGGCCGCGCGCCGGGCGGGCATCAACGTCAAGGCCGTCTACACCTCGGTCTTCGTGCTCTGCTCGTCGTTCGCGGCGGTGGGCGGCATCCTGGCCGCGGCCCGGCTGGCGGCGGCGAACCAGAGCAGCGGCGCGGGCGACGTCAACCTCAACGCCATCGCCGCGGCCGTGATCGGCGGGACGAGCCTGTTCGGCGGGCGCGGCACGGCCTTCGGCGCGCTGCTCGGCATCATCGTCATCCAGTCGATCTCCAGCGGGCTGACGCTGCTCAACCTCGACTCCTCCATCCGGTTCATGGTCACGGGCATCGTCCTGCTGCTCGCGGTCGTCGTCGACTCGATCGCCCGCAAGTCGCGGACCTCCCACGGACGAGCCTGATGGCGGTCATCTGCGTCGACGCGGGGACCACGGTCATCAAGGCCGTGGGGTACGACGAGACGGGCGCCGAGGCGGCCGTCGTCCGGCACGCGACCAGCGTCTCCCGGCCCGCACCCGGCCAGGCCGAGCAGGACATGGACTCCGTCTGGGACGCGGTCGCGCACACGGTCCGCGGCGTCGCGTCCCAGCTCGGCTCCGCGCCCGACTTCGTCGCCATAACCGCGCAGGGCGACGGCTGCTGGCTGGTCGACGCCTCGGGCCGGCCCACCGGTCCGGCGATCCTGTGGAACGACGGCAGGGCCGCCGCGACGGTCGACGGCTGGAACCGCTCGGGACTGGCCGCCGACGCCTTCCGTATCAACGGCTCCTCCGCCGCATCCGGGCTCCCCCACGCGATCCTGACCTGGCTGAACAAGCACGACCCCGAACGGCTGGCCCGCTCGGCCGCGAACCTGTCGTGCGGCGGCTGGATCTTCTCCCGGATGACCGGAGAGTTCGCCGCCGACGAGTCCGACGGCTCGGCCCCCTTCATGGACCTGCGTACGCGTGCCTACTCCCCCGCCCTGCTGGCCATGTTCGGCCTGGAATGGGCCGAGCACCTGCTGCCCGAGCTCCGCGACGACACCCGCCGGGTGGGCGGGCTGACGCGCGAGGCCGCCGAACTGCTCGGGCTGCCCGCCGGGACGCCGGTGGTGATGGCGCCCTACGACATCGCCTCCACCGCGCTCGGCGCCGGCACCGTGGGCGCCGGCCAGGCGTGCAGCATCCTGGGCACCACGCTCTGCACGGAGACCGTCGTCGAACGGCCCGACCTGGACGGCGAACCCGTCGGCATCACGATCGCGATGCCCGGCGGCTACCTGCGTGCCTTCCCCACCTTCGCCGGAACCGAGGTCCTCCAGTGGGCCTGCCGCCTGCTCGGCCTGGACGGCCCGGCCGAGCTGGGCGAACTCGCCGCCACCGGCCCGCCTGGCGCGGGCGGGCTGTCGTTCCAGCCGTACTTCTCCCCCGCCGGCGAGCGCGCGCCGTTCTCCGATCCGCTGGCCAGGGGCGCCTTCCTCGGCCTGTCCTTCGAGCACGGGCGCGAGCACGTCGCCCGCGCCGTGCTCGAAGGACTCACGCTCGTCATCCAGGACTGTCTGACCGCCTCCGGTGACCGGCCGCACGAGCTGCGGGTGTGCGGCGGCGGCTCGGCCAGCGCGCTCTGGCTGCGGATGATCTCCGACGTCACCGGCCTGCCGGTCTTCAGATCGAGCGACGCCGAGGTCGGCGCCAGGGGCGCCTACCTGGTCGGCCTGGTCGCCACGGGTGCGGCCACCGGGATCGAGGCCGCGGCCGAGCAGCATGTACGCCTGCGCGACGCCGTACGACCCGAGCCCGGCGCGTACGGCACGGCCTACCGGGACTTCCTCGCCCTGCGCGAGACCAGCGCCCGATCGTGGCCGCTGCTCGCGGAGATGCGGGGTCGTACGTGAGCGTCTGGATCGGAGTGGACCTGGGCACGCAGAGCGTCCGGGCGATGGCCGTCACGGACGGCGGTGAGCTGCTCGGCTCAGCCAGCAGGCCGCTGACCAGCCACCGTGACGGGCCCCGGCACGAGCAGGACCCGGAGCAGTGGTGGCGCGAGCTCGCCGCCGCCACCACCGAGGCGCTGCGCGACGTGCCGCCGGAGCGGATCCGCGGGGTCGCCGTGGCCGCGACCTCCGGCACGATCCTGCTCACCGGCCCTGACGGGCAGGCGCTGACCCCCGGCCTGATGTACGACGACCGGCGGGCGACGGCCGAGGTGGAGCGGGTCAACGCGGTCGGAGCGGCCGTCTGGGAACGGCTGGGCTACCAGCGCATGCAGGCGAACTGGGCGCTCCCCAAGCTGCTGTGGCTGCTGCGTGACGCCCCGCCCGGTGCGCGGCCGGCCCATCAGAACGACTTCGTGAACCGGCGCCTGGTCGGGCGCGAGGTGGCCACCGACCTGGGCAACGCGCTCAAGACGGGCGTGGACCTGATCGACGAGCGGTGGCCGTACGAGGTGTTCGACGCGCTGGGCGTGCCCACCGGGACGCTGCCCGACGTCGTACGGCCGGGCACCACGCTCGGCACGGTCTGCGCCGAGGCGGCCGCGATCACCGGCATCCCGGCCGGCACCCCGGTGATCGCCGGGACCACCGACGGGTGCGCGGCGCAGCTCGGCGCGGGAGCCATGACGCCGGGTAGCTGGAACTCCGTCATGGGTACCACCCTGGTGCTCAAGGGCGTGACCAGAGAGCTGATCCACGACCCGCTGGGCGTGGTCTACTCGCACCGCGCGCCGGACGGCTCGTGGCTGCCGGGTGGCGCGTCGAGCACGGGCGCGGGGGTGCTGACCCGCGAGTTCGCGGGCCGCGACCTCGACGCGCTGAGCACCCAGGCCGCCGCCCGCTACGGCCGCACCGCCCGCGACACCTCCCTCGCCACCACCGCCCGCGACGCCTCCCTCGCCACCGCCTCACGCGACGCCTTTCTCGCCACCACCGGCCGTGCCATCCCCGGCATCCCGGACACCCCCAGGACCCTTGGCGCCCCTGGCGCCGAGCTGACCGTCACCTATCCGCTCGTGTCGCGCGGGGAGCGGTTCCCGTTCGTCGCGCCCGAGGCCGAGGGGTTCACGCTCGGCCATCCCGCCGACGACGTCGAGCGCTACGTGGCGATCCTGCGCGGCGCGGCGTTCGTCGAGCGGCTCTGCTTCGACTACCTCGACCTGCTGGGTGCCCCGGTGGACGGCGAGATCGTGCTGACCGGCGGGGCCACCAAGAGCGCCTACTGGACCCAGCTCCGCGCCGACGTCCTGGGGCGTCCCGTCACGCTGCGGGAGAACGCCGAGCCAGCGCTCGGCATGGCCGTACTCGCGGCGGGAGAAACGGGCGACCCGGCCCGGATGATCCGCACCCGCGAGGTCGTGGACCCCGCCGGGCCCCGCCTGGACGAGGCCTATCTACGCTTTGTCGCCGAACTGGAAGGACGCGGCTGGCTGCCCGAGAGCGCCGCCGGCCACGCCCGTGAGAGGACCGCACCATGACCGACATCGCACTGGTGCGCCACGGCGAGTCCGTCTGGCACGCCGAGAACCGTTACGCCGGGGTCAGCGACATCGAGCTGACCCCGCGCGGCTACGACCAGGCCGGTCAGCTGGCCTCCTGGGCCGGCCGGGCCGGACTGGCGGCCGTCTGGGCGTCCACGCTGAGCCGGGCGAGGCTCACCGCCGCCGCGAGCGCCAAGGCGGCCGGCGTCGAGCTACGGGTGGACGAGCGGCTGCGGGAGCTCGACTTCGGCCAGGGCGAGGGGTTGACCGCCGCGGAGATGCGCGAGTTGTTCCCCGAGGCCCGTGCCGCCTTCGAGGCCGACCCCGCCGCGAGCCCGCTGCCGGGCGGTGAGGACCCGAAGCAGGCGGCCGACCGGTTCACCGAGTGCCTGCGGGACATCGCCGCGGCCCATCCGGACGGCCGGGTGATGGTCGTCGCGCACACGACCGTCATCAGGATCGCGCTGTGCCGGCTCATGGGCGTGCCGCTGGGCGAGTACCGGCGGCTCTTCCCGCGCCTGGACAACTGCGCCATCACAGAGATCCGCCCGCGGGACGGCCAGGTGGCGATCCTGCGGTACAACTCCCCGATTGGAGCTCTTCGTTGACCATCCGAGTCCTCGCCGCCGGCGACCACTTCGTCCAGAACCGCCTCTTCATCGACGCCATCAGGCGCGAGGTTCCCGGTGACGTGGAGATCCGCGAGCTGACGCTGCCGTGGCCGGAGGTGCCGTTCGGCCGGGTGGGCGAGGTCGATGAGGCCTCCGACGTGGAGGACGAGCTGATCGAGGCGCTGCGCGGTGTCGAGGTCTGCGTGACCCAGATGGCCCCCCTGACGAAGCGGGTGCTGGACGCGTGCCCGGAGCTCAAGCTGTTCTGCGTGAGCCGGGGCGGCCCGGTCAACGCCAACCTGGACGCGGCCTCCGAGGCCGGGGTCGCGGTCACGTTCGCGCCGGGACGCAACGCCGTGGCCACCGCCGAGCACACGCTGGCCATGCTCCTCGCCGCCACCCGCCGCATCCCCCAGACGCACGCCGACCTGGCGGGAGGCGTCTGGCGGGGCGACTACTACACCTACGACAACGTCGGGCCCGAACTGGAGGGCTCCACAGCGGGCCTGATCGGCTACGGCGCGATCGGCCGCCGGGTGGCCCGCATGCTGGAGGGCTTCGGGGCGGAGGTCCTGGTCTACGACCCTTACGTGGAAATTTCAGGACAGGTGGAGTTGGCCGAGCTGCTCGAACGCTCCCGCTTCCTCTCCCTGCACGCACGCGCCACGCCCGAGACCATCGGCATGATCGGCGCACCGCAGATCGCCGCGATGCCCGCCGGGTCCGTCATCGTCAACTGCGCGCGCGGCTCGCTGCTCGACTACGACGCCCTGTGCGACGCGCTGGACTCGGGCCACCTGTTCGGGGCGGCGACGGACGTCTTCCCCGAGGAGCCCATCCCGGCGGGGTCGCGGCTCCTCACGACCCCGAACCTGGTCATGACCCCGCACCTGGCCGGCGCCAGCAAGGAGACGGCCATGAACGCCGCCACCATCGTCGCCGGGGACGTGGCCCGCTATGTCCGCAAGGAGCCGCTCAGGCACTGGGCGAACCCGGCCGCGCTCATCCCTTGAGCGCGCCGGCCATCAGCCCGCGCATGAAGAACCGGCCGAGCAGCACGTAGATCAGCATCGTCGGCACCGACGCCAGGATGGCCGCCGCCATCTGCTGGCTGTACGGGGTGGCCTGGGCGCCGGCGATGTTGTTGAGCATGACGGTCGTCGGCCAGCTCGTCGGCCCGGTGAGGAAGACGGCGAACAGGAAGTCGTTCCACATCGAGGTGAACTGCCAGATGATCACCACCGCGATCGCCGGCGCGGACACCGGCAGCACCACCGACCAGTACGTACGCAGCATCCCCGCGCCGTCCACCCGCGACGCCTCGATGAGCTCGTCGGGGATGGTGACGTAGTAGTTCCGGAAGATCAGCGTGCAGATCGGGATGCCGTAGACCACGTGCGCCAGCGTCAGCCCCGGGATGCCGCCGTAGAAGACGCCCTGCAGCCCGGTCAGCTCGTTGAGGTTCACCAGGAGCTGCACCAGCGGGATCATCACCCCCTGGTACGGGATGAACATGCCGAACAGGAACAGCGTGAACAGCAGGTCCGCGCCCGGGAAGCGCCACTTCGACAGCACGTAGCCGTTCAGGGAGCCGAGCACGCAGGACAGCAGCGAGCCCGGCACGGCCAGCAGGACGGAGTTCCACAGGCCGGGGGCCAGCTTCTCCCACGCCACGCGCCACGCCTCGAAGGTCCAGGTCCGCGGCAGGTTCCACGCCTGGCCCGGATCCGCCTCGGTGAGCGGCTTGAAGCTGGTGACCAGGAGGACGTAGATCGGGATCAGGAAGATCACCACGAAGGCGATCAGCAGGGCGAGGCGCACCCCGGTGGACGCCCGCCTGCGCCCGATGACCGCGGTCATGAACGCCTCTCCTTACGTACGGACCAGATCAGGTACGGGATGACGAAGATGGCCACGCTGAGCACGATGTACGAGGCGATCGTGGCGCCCTTGGCCGGATCGTGGGAGTCGAAGACCGCCACCCACATGAACACGGCGGGCACGTCGGTGATGATCTGCTTGCCCGAAACCGCCACGATCAGGTCGAACACCTTGAGCGAGATGTGCCCGAGGATGATCAGCGCCGACAGCGTCACGGGCCGGAGCATCGGCAGCACGACGTACCGGTAGACGCCCCACTCGTTGCACCCGTCGACGCGCGCCGCCTCGCGCAGTTCCTCCGGCACGCCGCGGAACCCCGCCAGGAACAGTGCCATGACATATCCGGACATTTGCCAGACTGCCGGGAGGGCCATCGCGGCCATCCCCCAGTCCGGATCCCGGAACCACTGCCACTGCGGCAGCCCGATCCAGTCGAACAGCCGGTTCAGCCCGACCGCCCGCTGCTCCATCCCCGAGTTCATCAGCCACCGCCACACGATGCCGGTCGCCACGAAGGAGATGGCCATCGGGAACAGGTAGATGGCCCGGAAGGTGCCCTCGCCCCTGACCCCCTTCTCCATGAGAAACGCCAGGAACCAGCCGAGCACCAGCGCGCCCAGCACGAACACGAGCGTGAACATGATCGTGTGCTGCACCGAGAGGTGCCATCGCGGCAGGTCCCAGATGTCGACGAAGTTCTTCAGCCCGACGAACTTGCCTTCGGACACCTCGTCGTGCTTGTCGGTCATGGCCAGCCGGAAGTTCCAGCCCAGCATGCCGTACACGAACACGCCGATCGCGACGATGGACGGCGTGACGAGGAGTAACCCAGGCAGCCAGGTGCGTGCCCGCCTCACAACATTCCCTCCAAGAAATACGGCAGGCGCGAACGCCTGCCGTATCCAGGTGACTGAACTTACTGCGCGTTGGCCGTCGCGGCGTCCGCGAGTCCCTTCTGCAGGGCCGTGACGTCCTTGCTGCCGATGAACAGGCCGACCGCCTCGGTGATCGAGGCCAGCCACGGCTGGTTCACCGACACTCCGTGCTGGATGGAGCCGGCCAGCTTGTTGCTCGACCAGTCCTTCAGCGCGTCGGCCAGGTAGTCGGTGTAGAGCGACTGGTCGGCGTCCTTGCGGGCGGGGATGGAGCCCTTCTTCGGGTTGAAGGCGTCCTGCCCCTCCTTGCTGGCCGCGACCTTGAGCCAGGCGAGGGCCCCGTCACGGTTCTTCGCGCCCTTGGGGAGCGTGAAGCTGTCCGACAGCCACAGGTAGGTGCCCTCGGTGCCGGGAGAGGGCGCCCAGTCGAAGTCCTCCTTCGACTTCTTGCCCAGGCCGCCGTCCGGCGGGTTGTGGAAGTAGCCGTAGGCCCAGTCGCCCATGATGTTGAACGCGGCCTCGCCGTCGGCCACCTGCTTGGCCGCGGGCTGCCAGTCGTCCTGCGGGTCGCCCGCGTACGTCATGATCGTCTTGAAGCTCTCCAGCGCCTTCTTCACCTCGGGGCTGCCCCAGTTGGCGCCCGGCTTGAACAGGGCGTTGTAGGCGTCGGTGCCGAGCGAGCCGAGCAGCACGCTCTCCATGAGGTGCACCACGGTCCACTCCGAACCGATGGACAGCGGGATCTTGCCCTTGGCCTTGACCTTGCCGAGGTCGGCGATGAACTCGTCGACCGACTTGGGCGCGGCCGCGATCCCCGCGTCCTTCAGCACCTTGGGGTTGAACCACAGCACGTTCGACCGGTGGATGTTGACCGGCACCGAGTAGATCTTGCCGTCCACGCTGATCTGGTCGATGAGCTGGGAGGGGAAGACGTCCTTCAGTTTCAGCTCGTCGTAGAGGGCGTTGAGGTCCTCCAGGTCACCCGCCTTGATGTAGCCCTGCAGCTCGGCACCCGCGTGACCCTGGAAGGTGTCCGGCGGGGTGTCCGCCTGAAGCTTCGACTGCAGCAACGCCTTGGCCTTGTCGCCGGAGCCACCCGCGACCGCCGCGTCGAAGAAGGTGTAGTTCGGGTTCTCCTTCTCGAAGATCGCCCGCATGGCCTTCAGGCCGTCGGCCTCACCCGGCCCTGTCCACCAGGAGAACACCTCGACCTGCTTCTTCTCGCCGCCACCCGTGGCCTGCGGGCTGGCCGTTCCGCCGCCGCTACCACCGCAGCCGGACAGGCCGAGCACGCTCGCCATAGTGATCGCGACGGCCGCCAACCACCGTCGTCGCATCGCACACCGTCCCTTCGAAAACCCCGAGTGGTGAAGGTTGACAACGTTGTCAGTAGGGCCATCAACCCACTTCGCACTTGGAGCCGTCAAGGCATGTGCTGATAACAGGTCCGCATACGCACCCGACGAGCGCGCGGCGATCGGCCGACGGTGGGCGGGCCCGAGCCCTGCGCGGCTCGAGCCCGCTGTCACGCGTCCGGAACCGGCCCCCACCCCTCCGAGGAGGCCAAGCTCCGCATGGACACGCGACGCCCCGGCGGATCCGGCCACCACACTAAGTGGCCGATCACATGCAGAACGTTAGACAAACGGACCGGACGCCGCATGCGTCGAGATGGCCATTCGAGGATGTAATCGCGTGAAGGCAGTGATGTGTAGAGAGGCAGGTGCAGCCCTGTATGCAGACGTAGAAGAGTGCTCAGGTCATCAACCACCCCGCGCCCGGACAGCAAAATGAGGCGAGAACTGTCGTACCCGGCGGGCACACTCTCTGTATGGCCGACGAGCCCCTCGAACTCGGCGAGGTCTCCGCCTCCGACTGGCATGCCCACACCGACAAGATGGCCGAGGTCGGCTTCCTCGCCATCGCGAAGCGGCTGCCGTCCCTCGTGGTCCAGGCGATGCGGATGGCCTGGGCGGCCAGCCCGCGCGACACCGTGGCGACGGTCACACTCAACCTGCTCGGCGGCGTGTTCACCGCGTTCGGGCTGCTGGCGACGACGGGCGTGCTGGGCGCGCTCTTCCAGGAAGGGCCGACGCCCGACCGGGTGATGGCCGCCGTGCCCAGCCTGATCATGGTGGCCACCGCCGCGGGGCTGGGCACCGCGGTGCGGGCGGGCGCCGGCTGGGCGCAGGCCCGCCTCGACCCGCAGGTGACGCGGCAGACCGAGGAGCGCCTCTACGGCCTGACCAGCCGGGTCGACCTGGTGGCCTTCGACGATCCGGAGTTCCACGACGCGCTCCAGCGGGCCCGGCTGCGCGGCGTGGCCATGGCCGACTCCGTGGTCTCCTCGGCCATCAATGTGGTCACGGCCGCGGTCGGCATCGCCGCCGTGGCCGGGGTGCTGAGCGTGCTCCACCCGGTGCTGCTGCCGCTGCTCCTGCTGGCCGTGCTGCCCGACGCGGGGGCCGCCGTACGCAGCGCCAAGATGCGCTACACGACGCTCTACTCGCTCATCCCGGCCGTCCGGCGCAAGTGGATCATCGCCGAGTTACTGGCCGACCGCGAGCCCGCCGCCGAGGTGCGCTCCTTCACCATGCGCGGCTTCCTGCTGCGCATGTACGACGCGGTGGCGCGGGCCGAGCAGCAGGTGATGCTCAGCCTGGCCAAGCGGCAGATGTGGGCCCGGGTCGTGGGCGAGGCGCTGGGCGGGCTCGGCAGCGGCCTGGTCTACCTGGCGCTCGGCATCCTGCTCGCGATCGCCGCGATCCCGCTCGCCGTGGCGGGCACCGCCGTCCTGGCGATCAGGTCGGGCCAGGGTTCGCTGTCCAGCCTGATGTTCGCCACCAACCACCTCTACGAGGAGGGCCTCTACTTCACCGACTTCCTGGAGTTCTGCGCCGACGCCGAACGCCGTCTCCCCGGCCCCCGGCCGGCCGCCGCCCCGCTGAGCTTCCAGCGGATCTCCGTCTCGGACGCCACGTTCACCTACCCCGGCGCCGACGATCCCGCGCTGCGCGGCGTCTCCATCGAGATCAAGCAGGGCGAGGTCATCGCGTTCGTCGGCGAGAACGGCTCGGGCAAGACCACCCTCGCCAAGATCCTGTCCGGCCTGTACGAGCCCGACAGCGGCTCGGTCTTCTGGGACGACCTCGACCTGCGCGACGTCGACCCCGAGGAGCTCCGGCTGCGCACCGCGGTCATCGCGCAGGACCACACCCGCTGGCCGCTCACCGCCCGCTACAACATCACGATGGGCACCGACAAGGGCGAGCCCGCCCTGCACGCGGCGGCCTCGGTGGCCGGCGCCGACGAGGTCGTCGCCGAGCTGCCCCACGGTTACCGCACGCTGCTCGACCGGCGCTTCAAGGACGGCCATGAGCTGTCGGGCGGCCAGTGGCAGCGCATCGCGGTGGCCCGCGGCTTCCACCGCGACGCGGTCCTGCTCATCTGCGACGAGCCCACGGCCGCCCTCGACGCCCGCGCCGAGCACGCCCTGTTCGAACGCATCCGCGGTCACTCCGACGGACGCACGGTCCTGCTGATCACCCACCGGCTGGCCAGCGTCCGCTACGCCGACCGCATCTACGTGCTCGACCACGGCAAGGTCATCGAGCACGGCGACCACGCGGCCCTGATGTCGCTCAACGGCCTGTACGCCGACCTCTACACCCTGCAAGCCTCGGCCTATCGATAGCGACCCGCTAGGAAAGAGCCGCCTCCAGGACGGCGCGGGCGATGGGGCCGGCGGCTGACGGAGCGGCGTGTTCCACGACCACGCCCACGGCCACCTCCGGCCGGTCCGCCGGGGCGAACCCCGTGAAGAGCGCGTGCTCCTCCCCCGCCCCCGTCTTGGCCGCCACCGCCACCCCCAGGATCGAGGCCGCCGTCCCGGAGCCGCCGGCGCCGGGCGCTGTGAGCATCATCGACGTGAGCTGCCTGGCCAGGGTGGCCGGCATGGTCACCCGGTACGGCGTCGGGTTGGCCCGGTCGATGAGCGAGCCGTCCGGCAGCCGTACGTCCTCCACCAGGTACGGGCGCATGAGGACGCCGTGGTTGGCGACGGCGGCCGACAGCATGGCGATCATCAGCGGAGTGGCCCGGTCGTGGTACCGGCCGATGGCCGACAGGGCGGTCTGGGCCCGGTCCATGTTCAGGGGATAGGTGCTGGCGGTGACCCGCAACGGGATGGTGAGGTCGCCGGCGTTGAAGCCGAACGCCTCCGCCTGGTCACGCAGGATGTCCTGCCCCAACTGAAGGCCGATCCCGGCGAAGGCGGCGTCGCAGGAGGCCCGGAAGGCGTCCGGCAGCGTCGGATGCGCCTGTCCGCAGAGCCCGGAGCCGGGCAGGCCGGCCACCGTGCCGCCGGGGAACCGCAGCCGGCCAGGGGCGTCGACCCGCGAGGAGGGTGTGTACTCGCCCGACGACAGCGCGGCGGCCGCGGTGACCAGCCTGAACGCCGAGCCCGGCGGGTAGCTCTGGTTCACCGCCCGGTTGAGCAGCGGCCTGCCGGGGTCACCGCGCAGCCGCCGGTCCGTCTCGGCCAGTTCGGCGGGGTCGGTGGTGGTGTAGGCGTTCGGGTCGTACGACGGGTAGCTGGCCAGGGCGAGGATCGCGCCGGTCGCCGGGTTGATGGCGACCGCGGCGCCCGGCCGGCCCGCCGCCCTGAGTCCCTCGTACGCGGCCCACTGCGCGCGCTCACTGATCGTGAGCCGGACGGCGGCGCCCTGGGCACTGCCGTGCCTGACCAGCGAGCGGACCTGGATCCTCGGGTCGTCGCCGGACAGCACACCGTCCGCGGCCTGCTCGATGCCTGTGGTCCGGTTGAGCGACGCCTCCCCGGTCACGGGCGCGTACAGCTCGCCGTCAGTGTAGACGCGGCGATACGCGTACGACTCGCCGTCCGTCTTCCGGTTCGTGGCGATGATCGCGCCCTCGTACGTGAGGATGTCGCCGCGCGGATGGTCGAACCTGGCGATGACCGAGCGCTGGTTGCGCGGATCGGCGTTGAGCCCCCGCGCCCCGAACCCCTGGATGAGCGTGACGTCGGCCAGCAGCACGAACAGCAGCGCCGCGCACATCCTGGCGACGCGGCGCAGCGGGATATTGATCCGTTTCGCCCTGGGTCCGGCCATGGTCCCGGTCTAACAACCGGACCCCCAAGGCAGGGCTAGACGACTCTGCGGTAGTAGGAAATCTTGTTCTGGATGTAGCGCTGCCGCTCGGTGAGGTTGGCGATCTGCTCCCGGACGCGGCCGTCATGCTCCTCCAGGAGCTTGATCCGGTCCGGGATCGTGTGATCGCCCGCGCGGACCAGATCGGCGAAGCGGAGCATCTCGGCGATCGGCATGCCGGTGTCGCGCAGGCACCGGATCGTGCCGAGCCAGCCCACGTCCTGCTCGCTGAACCTGCGCTGCCCGGCCGCGTTACGGCCGACGGGTTCGAGCAGGCCGATCTTCTCGTAATAGCGCAACGTGTCCAGGGTGAAGCCGGTCTCCTCGACCACCTCGGCGGGTGTGTAGACGCTCACGGCAGAAGCATCGCACCTGGAGCCCACTCCAGGTCAACCGATCCCACGGCTTGACATGGACCGCACTCCAGCTTCCACAGTCGTGGCCATGAACATCGCACTCGGCACGATCGCGAAGGACACCTTCGCCATCCTGGACTGGTTCGCCAAGGCCGGAGGCAGCCTGCAGAGATTAAGGACGGACTACATCCCTGTGTATTGGTCGCACATCGAGGACCGTTCCGTCCCCTTGGAGCTGTCTGCGGCGCGGGGCTGGCTGCCGTACACATGTCTGCAGCTCCGCCACACCTACCTGCGCCCGCGACCGCTCACGCGGCTCGCCGAGGCGGGCCACGTGCTGGCGACGGACGAGACGCTGGAGTATGTACGCGCCAAGCCCGATGTGACGCTGTGGGCCTACAACACGCTGACGGCGGGCGCCTGCACACAGACCGACCGCCCACCGGAGATCTACCACCATCCGGGCACGACCCGGCGGCTGGCCGTGCCGCGCGAGGTGGCGGCGGAGGTGGGCGCGGCGTGCTGAGCCCGAGCCCGGCCCCCCGGCCCGACGATCGGCCGCGCTTGTCGCCGAGACGATCACTGTTGTGGTGGTTTCGGGAGCGCTCCCGTGGACGGCCGCAGGGACGACTGATGCTGGCGGGCGGCGGTCTGTGGCTGGTCGAGGACATCCCCCAGACCACCCGCCGCTCCCGCTAGCGGCCCGGCGCCCGCCCGGCGAGCAGGACGGTCAGGGCAGGTGGTTGGCCAGATAGCGGTGGACCAGCTGTTTGCACTCGACGATCAGGTCGGGATCGCCGTCGGGGCACACCCGGAACGCCAGCTTGAGCACCGCGTCCGCCGCCTCGACCGCCACCAGCAGGGCCCGGTCGAACCCCGGCCCGGTAGGCGTGTCGAGCAGGTCGAGCGTGAGCGCCCGCAGCCGGTCGGCGACGACGACGTTGTTCTCCAGCGCCGCGTCGAGCATCCGGTTGGTGCCCTCGATCGCCGGCCCGCCCGGCGCCACCAGCACCTCCCCGAAGTCGACCACCGCGAACCCCGGCACGGTCCGCTTCATCTCGACGAACTCGTCGATGGACAGGTCGACCAGGTCGGTCCAGTGATCGAGATCGGCCTCGGCGATCCGTTCGGTGAGGCGTTCGGTGATGCGGTGGAGGAAGGCGTCGAGGTTGCGCAGGGCCAGCGCTCGCACCAGGCCCTGCTTGTCGGAGAAGAACTGGTAGAACGTGCCTATCGGCACCTCGGCCCGGCGCGCGACCTCTTTGGTGGTCAGCGCCTCGTAACCGACCTCGTCGAGCAAATGTGCGCACTCGTCGAGCATCCGTTCGACTCGCTCCACGCTGCGGCGTTGGGCTGGACGCCGGCGCAGGGTACTCGTCATGCCCCCCATCTTGGCGTATTACCGCCAGGTAGGGTTCCGGAGTCCTCCGCCAGTTAACATGAGTGGCACTCGGATGATCGCTAAGGAGCGGGTATGTTCCTGTGGGGTACGGCCACTGCCGCCTACCAGATCGAGGGCGCCGTCACGGATGACGGAAGGGGCGCCTCCATCTGGGACACCTTCTCCCATGAGCCGGGCCGCATCCGCGACGGGCACACCGGTGACGCCGCGTGCGACCACTACCACCGCTGGCCCGAGGACGTCGCGCTCATGGCGGACCTCGGTGTCAACGCCTACCGCTTCTCGATCGCCTGGTCACGGGTGCTGCCGCTCGGCACGGGCCGGGTGGAGCCGAGGGGCCTGGACTTCTACGACCGGCTGGTCGACGGGCTGCTGGCGGCGGGGATCGCGCCGGTGCCGACCCTGTTCCACTGGGACCTGCCGCAGGCGCTGCAGGACCTCGGCGGGTGGATGAACCGCGATATTTCCCATCACTTCGCTGAATACGCGGCGGTAGCGGCCGAGCGCCTCGCCGACCGCGTCCCCATGTGGATCACGCTGAACGAGCCGTTCGTGCACATGGCCTTCGGGTACGGCATGGGGGTCCACGCCCCCGGCCAGGCCCTGCTGTTCGACGCCCTGCCCGTCGCCCATCACCAGCTCCTCGGCCACGGCCTGGCCGTACAGGCGCTGCGCGCGGCCGGGGCGCGGCAGGTGCTGATCACGAACAACTGCACCCCGGTCTGGCCCGCCTCCGGGTCGGCCGAGGACCTGGCCGCGGCCGACGCGTACGACACCCTGCACAACCGCCTGTTCAACGACCCGATCCTGCTGGGCGAGTACCCGGACCTGAAGGCCATCGGCACCCTGGACGACGTGGTCCGCGAGGGCGACCTGGCCGTCATCTCCACACCCCTGGACGGCTTGGGCATCAACTACTACAACCCCACCCGCATCGGCGCGCCCGCGGACGACGGCCTGCCCTTCACCGATCTCGGCGTCACCGGCTACCCCACGACCGCCTTCGGCTGGCCGGTCGTCCCCGACGGCCTGCGCGAGCTCCTGACGGGCCTGCACGCCAGGTACGGCGCCGCGCTCCCGCCGGTGTACGTCACCGAGAACGGCTGCTCCCAGGAGGACGTCCCCGGCCCGGACGGCACGATCGACGACCAGGGCCGCATCGCCTTCCTCGACGGCCACATCACGGCGGTCGAGCAGGCGGCGGCGGAGGGCGTCGACGTGCGGGGCTACTTCGTCTGGTCGCTGCTGGACAACTTCGAGTGGGCCGAGGGCTACCACCAGCGCTTCGGCCTGGTGCACGTGGACTTCGACACGCTGCGCCGCACCCCGAAGGCGTCGTACGCCTGGCTGCGCGACCGCCTGACCGCCGCGAAGCCCCAGAACCCCTAGAAGACCGACACGTGCACGTGGTCGTAGTGGTTGGCGGTGACGCCGCCCCGGTCCGACATGGGATCCCAGCCGCCGCCTGACCGGATGTCGTAGTAGCGCTGCTTCCAGATGATGTACATCACCCCGATCCGGGGCCCGTTCTTGATCAGCCACTCGGCCAGCGCGTCGCCCCGGTCGGCGTCGGCCCCGGAGGCCGCCCTGCCGCCGCTCGACATCATGAAGTCGCAGGCCCGGCCCTTGCCGTGCTCGCCGGGGTCACCGGGACGCAGGCAGCCGACGCCGTACGGCATGGGGAAGTTCTGCATGATCTGCGCACGTACCGCGATCATGCGCGGCGTGAGCCCCGAGGAGCCACCCGGCTGCTGGAAGCCGAACTTGGCGAGCAGCCGCTCGATCTCGCGGCGCTTGCCCTGCATCTCCTTGATCTCTTTTCGGAGCTTTTCGATCTTGTTGGCGGCGGCCCGCTTGGCATCCTTCGACTTGTCGATCAACGTCTGGATGCCCCGCATCTTGCTGATGCGCTCGTTGGCCAGGTAGGTCATGTTGGCCGCCTGGCCGAGCGCGGTGTACGGGTCGACCGTCGGGCTGAAGAGCTGGGTGCCGTCGATCGGGCCCATGATGTAGGTGTTCTGGGCGATCGACGTCACGTCGGCCTTGGCGTCGGCGAGCCGGGCTTCCAGGTCGCCGGAGTTGTCGGTGGCCTTCTTCGCCTGGATCCGGACCTCTTCCAGGCTCTGGATCTGGCCTCGATAGAGCTCGTTGAGCTGGGACGCCTGCTTGGTCAGCTTACGCAGCTCGGCCGGGTTGGGATCGCCGAAGGCCGGGAGAGGGAACGCGAACAGCCCCGCCAAGACGATGGCGAATAGGGCGAAGCGACTGATTTTCACGTCCGTCCTCCCCTCATAGACGGAGCGAAACTATAGAAGATGATCTTGAAGATTGTCACCTGAACGCCACAAGTCACGCCCTCTTGGCGAACTATCTGTAGATTTGTCCGATCTAAGGCCGAAATAAGGATTGGGCCTTGCCGGGGGCGACGGATCGGTTTGAGATGGCGACGAAACTCGTCTCTGCGAAGGGGCAGACCCGTGTCTCGATTACTGGCCCTGTCCATGGCCGTCATCCTCGGCCTCGGCACCTCCCTCGTCGCCCTGGAAGCCCAGGCCACGGTGGACCCATTACCTCCCCGTGACAGGATCGAGCTCTACCAGCTCGAGAGCACTCCCGGCACCGGCCAGGCGCTCAGGGAGAAGGGCTTCGACGTCGTACAACAGGACACGCGGGGCGGCACGGAACACGTCGAGGTGACCGCCGCCCAGACCGACCTCGACGGTCTGCGCAAGCTCGGCTACCAGCCGGAGCCTGTACGCAACCCGCAGGGCCAGAGCCAGTTGGAGGCGGCCAAGGCGCAGGCCGCCGGCGGCTACACCGTCTGGAAGTCCTACTCCGCGCCCGGCGGGATCGCCGACCAGCTCAAGGCCATCGCCAACGCGAACAAGGACCTCGTGAAGATCGAGTCCCTCGGCAAGTCGCTGAAGGGCCAGGACATCCTCGCCGTCAAGGTCAGCACGCTGGCCAGGGTGCTGCCCGACGGCGTCAAGCCGGCGACGCTGTACTCGGCGACGCAGCACGCCCGCGAGTGGATCTCCACCGAGGTGGACATGCGGCTGCTGAAGTACGTGATCGCCAACAGATCCTCGCTCAGGGACCTGCTGAACAGGACCGAGCTCTGGTTCGTGCCGGTCGCCAACCCCGACGGCTACGACTTCACCTTCACCGAGGGCAACCGCCTGTGGCGCAAGAACCTGCGCGACAACAACGGCGACGGGCAGATCAGCACCGGCGACGGCGTCGACCCGAACCGGAACTACGCCACCAACTTCCACTACGACGAGGAGGGCTCCTCCTCGATCCCGAGCAGCGAGACCTACCGCGGCACGGGGCCCGCCAGCGAGCCCGAGACCAGGGCGCTCGACGGGCTGCTCCGGCGGATCAGGTTCAAGGCCCAGGTGAACTACCACTCCTTCGGCCCGCTCCTGCTCTACCCGATGGGCTGGCAGATCGCCACCAAGACCGCGGACAACCCGATCTACGAGGCCATCTCCGGTAACGACGCCAACCCGGCCATCCCGGGCTTCGACCCCGATCTGGGCGCCGAGCTGTACACGACCAACGGCGAGACCACCGACCACGCGCACAGCACGTACGGCACCTTGGCCTGGACGCCGGAGCTCGACGAGGGCTGCGACGGCTGCGGATTCGTCTTCCCCGACGACGAGGCGCTGGTGCAGGCGGAGTTCGCGAAGAACATCCCGTTCGCCATGGACGTGGCCAAGTCGGCCACCAACTGGTGCGAGCCGGTCAACCACCTCGGCAACGCGACGGCCGACTTCGTGCTCGACCCGTTCGAGGTCAGCTACGGCAGGGACCAGGTGGTCCAGGTGGACGCCAAGCGCAAGCTCGGCCCGGTCTTCCTGAACTACCAGGTCAACGGCGGCAGGACCAAGACCGTGCCGACCGGCGAGTGGCGGGGCGGCGAGCGCTACGGCAAGGGCTACAACGCCTACTACCACTGGCTGCGCGGCACGATCACCGGCACCCGGCCGGGTGACAAGGTCAAGGTCTGGTTCAGCTCGATCGGCAAGAAGAGCGCGGACTTCACCTACCAGGTCGCCGCCGACATCGGCGGCAAGGTGCTGGTGCTGGCCACCGAGGACGTCACGGGCCTCAGCCCCGTCCAGGGCGTGACCGAGGCCAAGTACGCCGACGACTACGTCAAGGCGCTCGACGAGGCGGGTTACAGCTCCGACGTCTACGACATGGACACGATGGGCCGCAAGGCTCCCCACCCGCTCGGCGTGCTCAGCCACTACAAGGCGGTGGTCTGGGAGACGGGCGACGACATCATCCCCAGATCCGCCGGCCAGGTGCCCGGCACCACCTCCAAGGGCGGCGTCGACACCGAGCTGGCCGTGCGCGACTACCTGAACGAGGGCGGCAAGCTCCTGCACGCGGGCAAGTACCCGTCGTACGCGGCCAACAACAACGGCGCGTACTACTACGAGCCCGACCAACCGGCCCAGCCCGAGTGCGCGGATCCCGACGACCCGCCGTGCATCCAGGTGTTCAACGACTTCCAGCAGTACTGGCTGGGCGCGTACGTCTTCTTCGACGACTCGGGCACCGACCCGGCCACGGGGCTCCCGTTCGCGCTCGACGGCGCGAGCGGCCGGTTCCAGGGCTTCCACGGCACGCTGGAGCCGAGCCACACCAACTCGTTCGTGGCGACGTCGGCGATCCTGCCGGCCGCCCGGTTCCCGCGGTTCGCGAGCTCCGCCCCCGTCAAGTGGGCCCGGCCCGGCGGGCCGTTCGACCCGCACACCGGTTCCTGGGACGTCTACAGCGGCATCGCCGACGTCTCCTGGAAGCGGCTGACCAAGACCGTCGACCTGACCGGCAGGACCAGCGGCGACCTGTCGTTCTGGACCTCCTACGACACCGAGGCCGGCTGGGACTTCTTCACGGTCGAGGCGCACACCGTGGGCGGGGACGACTGGACCACGCTGCCGGACGTCAACGGCCACACCACGCAGAGCACCGGCAGCAGTTGCGACCCGCCCAGCGGCGGCGCGGGCTGGCGCGCGATCCACCCGTTCACCCAGCGCTACCAGGGGCTGGGCTGCGAGCCGACCGGCACCTCCGGCTCGTGGAACGCGGCCACGGGCAACTCGGCCGGCTGGCAGCAGTGGAAGGTCGATCTGACCCCCTATGCGGGCAAACAGGTGGAGCTGTCTATCTCGTACGTCAGCGACTGGAGCACCCAGGGCGCGGGCGTCTTCCTCGACGACCTCACCGTCACGCTGAACGGCGCGACGGCGGAGCAGACCTCGTTCGAGTCCGACCTGGGCGGCTGGACCGTGGCGCCGCCGCCCGCCGGCACCTCGCCCTCGATCAACAACTGGGCCCGTACGGACCAGGCGTTCGAGGAGGGCGGCGGCATCACCACCAAGGACACCGTCTACCTCGGGTTCGGCGTCGAGAGCCTGACGACCCAGGCCATGCGCACGGACCTGGTCAAGCGGTCCCTGCGGCACCTGCTCGGCTGATCCGCCGGAGGGGTCCGGCCCGCGTGCGCGCGTGCCGGACCCCTCTTGCGCGCGTGGACAGAACATGGTTCGGTCAGCTTGAGGCAGTCTGTGACAAGCAAGCATTCGGTCAAGCAGGAGGCTCACGACATGCGCCAGCACGACACGCTGTTCATCGGGGGCGAATGGGTGGCCCCGGCGGGGACCGGAACCATCGATGTCATCTCCCCCCACACGGAAGAGGTCGTCGGCCGCGTGCCCGACGGCACCGCCGCGGACATGGATCGCGCGGTGGCCGCGGCGCGGCAGGCGTTCGACCACGGCCCGTGGCCGCGCATGACGTTCGCCGAGCGGGCCGAGGTGATCGGCAGGCTGGCCGAGATCTACGCCACCCGGCAGGGCGAGATGGCCGCGCTCATCACGGAGGAGATGGGCTCGCCGATCACCTTCTCCCAACTGGCGCAGGCGCCGCAGCCCCTCGGCATGCTGCAGTACTACGCCGACTACGGCAAGACGTTCGCCCAGGAGGAGCAGCGGCCCGGCCTGTTCGGGCCGACGACCGTGCGGCGGGAGCCGGTGGGCGTGGTGGCGGCCGTGGTGCCGTGGAACGTGCCGCAGTTCGTCGCGATGACCAAGATCGCGCCCGCGCTGCTGGCCGGGTGCACGATCGTGCTCAAGCCCGCGCCGGAGACGCCGCTCGACGCGTACCTGCTCGCCGAGATGGTGATCGAGGCCGGGATCCCGGCCGGCGTGCTCAACATCGTGCCCGCGGGCCGTGAGGCCGGCGAGCACCTGGTCTCCCACCTGGGCGTGGACAAGGTGGCCTTCACCGGCTCGACCGCCGCGGGCCGCCGCATCGCCGCCATCTGCGGCGAGCAGCTCAAGCGGGTCAGCCTGGAGCTCGGCGGCAAGTCGGCGGCGATCATCCTCGACGACGCGGACCTGCCGGCCAGCATGGGCATGCTGGCGATCGCCTCGCTGATGAACAACGGCCAGGCGTGCGTCGCCCAGACCCGCATCCTGGCCTCCCGGAACCGCTACGACGAGGTCGTGGACGCGGTCGCGAACATGGTCACCTCCCAGCCCGTCGGCGACCCCGCCGACCCCGGCACCGGCATCGGCCCGCTGGTCGCCAAGCGGCAGCAGGACCGCGTCG
Organism: Nonomuraea sp. NEAU-A123; assembly: GCF_018603905.1. GTDB lineage: Bacteria > Actinomycetota > Actinomycetes > Streptosporangiales > Streptosporangiaceae > Nonomuraea. The sequence continues at coordinate 111,903 of NZ_JAHFZZ010000006.1, read as the reverse complement.
AGGGCTACATCAAGGCCGGCATGGACGAGGGCGCCAAGGTCGTCGTCGGCGGCCTGGACCGGCCGATGGACCACGGCTGGTACGTCGCCCCGACCGTCTTCGCGGGCGTCACCAACGACATGCGCATCGCCCGCGAGGAGATCTTCGGCCCGGTGCTGGCGGTGATCCCGTACGAGGACGAGGCGGACGCGATCCGCATCGCCAACGACAGCGACTACGGCCTGGCCGGCACCGTCTGGACCGCCGACGCCGACCATGGCATGGAGGTGGCCCGCCAGGTCCGCACCGGCACCTACGGGATCAACTGCTTCATGCTGGAGTCGAACGCGCCCTTCGGCGGCTACAAGGCCAGCGGCGTGGGCCGCGAGCTTGGGCCCGAGGGCCTCAACAGCTACCTGGAGTACAAGACGATCGCGCGCCTGGGCTGAGAAAAGGGGCTCCGGTACGACGTACCGGAGCCCCTTCTCACGGGATGTACACCCAGCGCGCCCCCGCAACGCTAGGTGCGAAACCCGCTACTCCACGAAGTATGTCCTAAGGTCACCGCCTCGGCGGTTTCCTTCCCCAAGGACTTTCTCCCGGCGGATTTCTTCCATCCGCCCTAGATAGACGTCTATTACTCAGAAAAGGTTCGAACCGATCCACTTTCCGATGCGACGAATGAGTTCCGGGCCGGCCGCGGACTCCGCGTGGCCGTACCCCTGCTCGATCCAGAGCCGCTTGGGCTCGCGCGCGCCCTCGTAGAGCTGGTACGCGTGCTCGAGTGGGAAGAACGCGTCGGAGTCGCCGTGGACGATCAGCAGCGGCGTCGGGGAGATCAGGGCCGCGGCCTCGTGCGGCGGCACCGGGATCGGCTCCCACCGGCCGCGGGCGATCCTGGTGTGCTTGGCCATCCTGGCCGTCCATCTGCCGATCGGCTGCTCGATGGCCCAGTGCACCTGGCGCATCGGCTTGGTGCCACGGTAGTGCCAGCGCGCCGGGCCGCTCACCGAGACCACCGCGTCGACACCGCCGAGCAGCCCGGCGTGCCGTACGGCCACGGCGGCGCCCATGGAGAAGCCGACCACGGCGACCTTGGGATAGCCGATCACCCGCGCGTGCCGCACGGCGGCCTCGACGTCGAGGATCTCCTTGTCGCCCACGGTGGACTCGCCACCGGAACGCCCGTGCCCGCGGAAGTCGAACGCGATCACGCCGCCATAGCCGCTCAGCACGTGCGCGATGCGCCTCGTGGCACGGTCCCGCCACCCACCGGTGAACCCGTGGGCCACCACGATGCCGAGGCCGGAGCGGGCGGAGGGCGTGTGCGCGGCGTCTATGCGGACGCCGTCCTCGGTGCGGAGCATGAGCGGGAAGTTCGGGGCGAGCGGCATGCTTCCGAGCTTATGGTCACCGGTTGTCGAGGCCGTGTTCGGCTGCCCAGACCGCGATCTGGGCGCGCGAGCTGAAGCCGAGCTTCTCCATGATGTTGGCGACGTGCCTGGCGACCGTCGCGGGGCTGATCACCAGTTGCGCCGCGACGGCGCGGTTGCTCAGGCCCTCGGTGAGCAGCCCGGCGATCTCCCGCTCGCGCACCGTCAGCGTCGCGTTGCGCAGCTCGCGGACGGCCGGCCCCGACAAGGACACGAACAGGGAAGCGGGCAGGGAAGGCGTCAGGACGGCGGGCTCGAGGAGGTCTGCGGCATCGGAGGTCCGGTCGAGGATCCGCCGGGCCACCGCGCCGGGCTCCTGTTCGGTGCCGCTCGCCCAGAGCAGCGCCACGCGCCCCTCGCCGAGCTTGTCGCGGGCGAGCGAGAGCAGCTCCTGGGTGCGGGCCGGGGCGTCGTGCTGGCCGATCGACTCGCGCAACGCGCTCGCCGCCGCGGCGGCGAGGACCGCCCCGTCGAGATCGCCCTCGGCCTGCGCCAGGACGGACAGGGCGACCAGCGCCCGGACGACGCCACTGCGCCGGCCGGTCTGCCTGCTCAGCACCAGGCTGGCGGCCAGACTGCGCCGGGCGGCGGGGAAGTCGTGCAGCCGGGCCGCCACCCTGCCGACCTTGGCCTGGCAGCGGGCCAGCTCGACCCGGTTGTCCAGCTCCTCGAGGATGGGCAGCGCCGCCGCGTGGTGCCGCATGGCCGCCTCCAGGTCGCCCCTCGCCTCGGCCACCGCGCCCAGGTGGGTCAGCGCCCTGGCGAGGGTCCAGTGGTGACCGGACTCCATGGCCAGGGCCAGCGCCTCCTCGCCGAACCGCTGGGCCTGGCGCGGCTGCCCCTGGAACAGCGCCAGGTTGAGCCGGGCGATGCGGGCGGTCGTCAGGTTGAACAGGTCGTCGTGCCCGGCGGCCGCCGCTTCGAGCTCGCGCAGGTAGCGCAAGGCCGTGTCGCTCTGGCCGGTGCGGAAGAAGACGGTCAGGGCCACGCCGTAGGTGACGCCGAGCCAGTGCGTGTAGGGGTGCCGCTGCTGCTCCTCGATGCTCTCCTCGAGGAGCCCGGCGGCCCGGTCCAGCTCGTCGCGCGTTTCGAGCCCGAAGGCGAGGCCGCCCTTGGCCACGCCGATCAGGTCGGCGGGCACGTCGGACAGGTCGAGATCCAGCAGCCGTTCGTACCAGCCGACGCTCTCCCTCAGGTCGCCGCGCACCGCGAGGATGGCCAGCGCCGCGCGGGCCAGGCGCAGCCCCAGCTCGGCGCTGCCGGACTCGACGGCCCAGTCGATCGCCGCCCGGCAGTCGTCGAGGAGCGTGCGGCCCCTGGCGAAGTGCACGGCGCGGGCCGGCCACGACAGCCGGCGGCCGAGCGAACCGGCCTCGTAACAGCGCTCCATCTCGGCGCAGATCACCTGGAGGTGGCCGCCGCGCAGCCGCGCCTCCTCGCCGGCCTCGCGCAGCCGCTCGGCGGCGTAGTGCCTGATGGTGTCCAGCAGGTGGTAGCGGCCGCCGTCGCCGTGGTGCAGCACCAGCGACTTGTCGACCAGGCCGCTGAGCACGTCGAGCACCTCGCTGCCGCGCAGGAGGCCGCCGTCGGCGCACACCTGCTCGGCCAGGTCGAGGTCGAAGCGCCCGGCGAACACCGACAGCCGGCGCAGCAGCACGCGTTCCTTGTGGTCGAGCAGGTCGTGGCTCCACTCGACCGTGGCCAGCAGCGTGCGCTGGCGGGCGTGGGCGGTGCGGTCGCCGGTGGTCAGCAGCCGGAAGCGGTCGCCGATCCGGTCGGCGATCCGGCCGGGGCTGAGCAGGCTGCTGCGGGCCGCGGCCAGCTCCAGCGCGAGCGGCAGCCCGTCGAGCGCCCGGCACAGCCGTATGACGTCGGGCATGCTGTCGGTCACCGCGCGGGCTCCGGCCGCGGCCGCCCGCTCGACGAAGAACAGCACGGACTCGGCGTCGGGATGACACTCGTCGGGCAGGTCGAGCGGCGGCACCCGCCAGATCAGCTCGCCGGGGATGCGTAGCGGCTCGCGGCTGGTGAGCAGGAATCTCAGCTCGGGGCAGTCGGCGATCAGGCCGGCGACCAGCTCGGCGCACGGTTCGACGAGGTGCTCGCAGTTGTCGAGGAGGAGCAGTGTCCTGGTGCCGCGCAGCCGGACCCGGAGACCGTCGAGCAGCCGCTCGGAGCCTTCCTCCCGGACGCCGAGCACGTCGGCCATCTCCTTCACGATCAGCTCGGGGTCGCTGACGCGGGCGAGCTGGACCAGCCACACGCCGTCGGTGAAGCCGGGCAGCGCCGTGGCCGCGACCCGCAGCGACAGCCGGGTCTTGCCGATGCCGCCCACTCCGCTGAGCGTGACGACGCGCTCACCGCGGACCAGCGCGCACAGCTCGGCCACGTCGCGTGCCCGTCCGACGAAACGGTTCGGTTCGGCGGGGAGGTTGTGCTGGACTTGCGCAGTCATGAGGTAGGTCCAAGTGTTGGCGGGAGGATCACACTCCCTCACAGTCTCCCTTGGTTCGCCGCCTGGCGCGATCACTTTCCGTGCACGGTTCGCGACTGGCCGGATATGAGCGAAGGTCCGCGACGCTCACCACCATGCGGACCCAGGACTCTTTCGCCGCGTCCATCGCCTGAGGCAGGTCGGAGATCATCAGCCGGGCCCGGCTGGCGATGATCCGGTCTCGCAGCCGGCCCGCGTCGAGCTCCGGCGGGATCGGCCAGGCGATCCCGCCGACGGCTATCACCGCGTCGGTCGCCACGAGCAGATCGGGACCGACGGTCAGGCAGATGAGCACCGTGTCGCCCGCGCGCACGCCCCGGCGGCGCAGCTGGACGGTCGCGGCGGCCGACCTCTCGTCCAGTTGCCCCTCGGTGAGACACAGACCGGTGCCAGAGTCCACCATCACGATGCGCTCCTCCATGGCGCCCACGCTATGGAGGGCATCTCATGCACACATGGGGCGGAATATGCAGATCGCTATGCAGAACCGCGTGGTTGTTCGGCGGCCCACACCGCGATCTGAGCGCGCGAGGTGTAGCCGAGCTTCTCCATGATGTTGGCGATGTGCCTGGCCACGGTGGCGGGGCTGATGACGAGTTCCTCGGCGATGGCCCGGTTGGACAGGCCCCTGGTCAGCAGGGCCGCGATCTCCTGCTCGCGGGCGGTCAGCAGCGAGTGCCTGACGGGCTCGGCCACCATGGGACCCGCCTGGACCGGCCGTTCGCCCGCGAGGACCTGACGGGCGGCGTCGTCGGGGCTCATCGTCCTGCCCCGCGACCAGAGCGCCGCGGTGCGGCTCTCGCCGAGCTTGCCGCGGGCGCGGGTGAGCAGCTCCTCGATGCGGCTCGTCGCGGAGAGCTGGCCCATCGACTCGCGGAGCGCGGTGGCCGAGGCGGCGGCCAGCACGGAGCTCTCCAGGTCGCCTTCGGCCTCCGCCAGCACCGACAGGCCCACGAGGCAGCGGGCCACGCCCTGGCGCTGCCCGGTCAGCCTGCTCAGCGACAGGCTCGCGGCCAGTCGCTCCCTGGCCACCCCGAACTCGTGCAGCAGCGCCGCGACCCGGCCGATCCTGGCCAGGCAGCGGGCCAGCTCGATGGTGCCGTTCAGCTCCTCCAGCCACGGGACCGCCAGCTCGTACTGGGCCAGCGCCTTCACCAGGTCGCCGCGTGCCTCGGCGACCGCGCCGAGCTGTGTCGCGGTCCTGGCCAGCAGCCAGCGGTGCCCGTGCTGGCGCGCCTTGGCCAGGGCCTCCTCACCGTGACACTGGGCTTCGCGCAACCGGCCGCGGGTGAGCGCCACCGCCGACAGCCCGGCCAGCCCGGCCGCCTGGTTCCACTGGTCGCCGGAGGCGGTGGCCACGGCCAGGCCGGTCTCGGCGTGGTGCAGCGCCTCGTCGGCCCGGCCCATGCGCAGCAGCAGTATGACGACCAGGCTGTGCATGACGCAGCTGGGGAAGACGTTGTCGTCGCCCAGGCCCGCCAGGCTAGCCCTGGCGCACTCCAGCGAGCGGGCCAGCTCGTCGCGGCCCTCCAGCCCATATGCGAGGTACGCCTGGGCGTGCGCGATCTGCTCGTCGGACACCTGGGTCAGGTCGAGTGCCAGCAGGCGCTCGACCCAGCCGACGATCTCGGCCGGGTTGGCGCTGCTGACCGGGAGCAGGCTGGTGCTGTAGGCGCACAGGCGCAGGCCCAGCGGCGCGTTATCGGACGCGATCGCCCAGTCGAGCGCGGCCCGCTGGTCGTCGATCAGGCTCCGGCTGGCGGTCAGCGCGGCCAGCCGCACCGGCCACGGCAGGTCGGGCTCGACCATCTCCGTGCCGAAGTGGCGCAGCTGCAGCTCGCACAGCACCTCCAGGTGCCGGTCGCGCAGCACCTCGCGCTCGGCCGCCTCCGCCAGCCGTTCGGCCGCGTAGTGCTTGATGGTCTCCAGCAGCCGGTAGCGTCTGCGTTCCTCGTCGCACAGCACGAGGGACTTGTCGACCAGGGCGCCGAGCAGGTCGACGATCTCGGCCTCGGAGATGGGCCGGTCGGCGCAGATCTGCTCGGCGAGTTCGAGGTCGAAGGACCCGGCGAACACCGACAATCTGCGCAGGAGCACCTGCTCCTTGGCCGACAGCAGGTCGTAGCTCCATTCGACCGCGGCCAGCAGCGTGCGCTGGCGGGGCGGAGCCGTACGGCCGCCGGTGGTGAGCAGCGAGAAGCGGCCGTCGATCCGGTCGACGATCTGCCCGGGGCTGAGCAGGCTGGTGCGGGCCGCGGCCAGCTCCAGCGCGAGCGGCAGCCCGTCGAGCGCCCGGCACAGCCGTACGACGTCGGCCCGGCTCGCCTGGCTCAGCCTGGTGCCCGCGGCGGCGGCGCGGTCGACGAAGAGCAGCACGGACTCGGCGTCGGGATGCCGCTCGTCGGGCAGGTCGAGCGGCGGCACCCGCCAGACCAGCTCGCTGGCGATGCGCAGCGGCTCGCGGCTGGTGGCCAGGATGCCGAGGCCCCGGCACGCCGCGACGAGCTCGGCGGCCACCTCCGCGCACTGGTCGATCAGGTGCTCGCAGTTGTCGAGCAGCAGCAGGGCGTGCGTGTCGCGCAGGCGGGCCGTCACCGTGTCGAGCAGCGGGCGAGTGCCCTCTTCGTGGATGCCGAGGGCGTGGCCGATCTCTTGCAGGATCAGCTCGCCCCGGGTGAGCCTGGCCAGCTCGACCAGCCACACGCCGCCCGGGTAGGAGGGCACCAGCCGGGCGGCGACCCGCAGGGCCAGCCGGGTCTTGCCGATGCCGCCGACCCCGCACAGGGTGACCACGCGGGTCTCGCCCAGCAGCCCGCACAGGTCGTCGACGTCGCGCTCGCGACCCACGAACCTGTTGGGCTCGGCTGGAAGATTATGCCTGGGGGGCTCGGACATTGTGGTCACCCTGCGTCGCGGAAGGATCACACTCTCCCACAGTGTCGCAGATTTCACCGGGTGAGCGAGCTGACGACGGCCCTTTCGTCCACAACCCGCAGCGTTGGATCACCGAGCAGGCGCCTGACCACCTCGTTCGGCGCGACCACAAGAGTGGCATCGTGCTCGTGGGCGAGCACGCGGCAGCCGATCAGGCTCGGCTCGTGAGCGATGATCACGTGGGCGCCCGACATCAGCGCCAGGTCGAGCACCCGCAGTCCTTTGAGCGGATCGCTGACCGCCGCGAGCACGACATCGTCCTGGCTGACCAGCAGCCGTGACGACAGCTTGCGCAGGTCGCTCGCCAGCTCGTCGTGGTCGTAGACGTGTTCGCCGTCGACGCTCAGCGCGGGTCCGGCCAGTGGGCCGAACTCGACCGTACGCTCGCCCAGCAGGTCGCCGAACGAGAGCTCCCCCGGCGTCTGCTCGAAGGTGAAGACCTTCTGCACGTCCACCGCGAGCGGGTCGTAGCCGCGCTGGGCGATCATCATGCGGGCCGTGCCGGTGGCTTCGAGCACCACGACCCCGCCGGACCAGGCGACAGAGTGGACGGCGACGGCGAATCCCGCCCCGAGCGGCATGTCGACGATCACGCGGTCGCCGTAGCGGAGACCGTGACGGCGCAGCCCCGCCGCCGCGTGCGTGACCTTCCGAGCGAACGCGGAGTACGACAGCACCTCTCCGGTTCTGACGTCGCTCACCGCAGGCTGCTCGCCCTGTACGGGAGAGGCGCCCAGCACCAGCTCTGTCCAGGTCATGCCGCCAATGTAGGCATCCGGGCTCATCGGGACATGCGCAGAATTGTGCAACCCGCTATGTACGTACGGCACTCGGGAGAACCGCCCATAGTCTTGATCCATGCGGGACGACTCCACCGAGGCGACCTCCACGGAGCGCATCCTCGACGCGGCCTACGCGCGGATGCTGGAGCACGGCCTGCGCCGCCTGACCGTCGACGACGTGGCCAGGCAAGCCGGCCTGTCGCGGATCACCGTATACCGGCGCTTCTCCCGCAAGAGCGACCTCATCCAGGGCGTGATCCTGCGCGAGCTGCACCAGTTCCTGCGCGCCTTCGAGCAGGCGGTCGGGCCGCTGCCGACCATGGCCGACCGGGTGACGGAGGGGTTCGCGGTCACGTTGCGCCTGGTGCGCGGGCATCCGTTGCTGAGCAGGCTGCTGGCGACCGAGCCCGAGACGATCCTGCCGCACCTCACGCTGGAGGCGGGCGCCTATCTCGCGGTCGCCAGGGAGTATCTCGCCGCCCATCTCGACACCCCGGACGCGGAGGCGGTGGCCGAGATGTTCATCCGCATCGCGCTGTCGTTCGTGCTCACTCCGGACAGCGCGATACCGCTGGACAGCGACGACGAAACCCGCGCGTACGCCAGGCGTCACCTCGTCCCGCTCCTGCCATCAGAGGGGATCAACTAGACTTATAACGCCGCGACTTCGCGCGGTCGCCCCCACGATCACAGAGCGAGACGTCATCATGCCTTTGAACAGCCGCGACGACCTGCGGAATATCGCGATCATCGCGCACGTCGACCATGGCAAGACCACGCTGGTCGACGCCATGCTCTGGCAGTCCGGGGCGTTCCGCGCCAACCAGGACGTCGACGACCGTGTCATGGACTCCAACGACCTCGAGCGCGAGAAGGGCATCACCATTCTCGCGAAGAACACCGCCGTGACTCACGGCGGCATGACCATCAACATCATCGACACCCCTGGCCACGCCGACTTCGGTGGCGAGGTGGAGCGTGGCCTGTCGATGGTCGACGGCGTCGTGTTGCTGGTCGACGCTTCCGAGGGGCCGCTGCCGCAGACCCGCTTCGTGCTGCGCAAGGCGTTCGGCGCCAAGATGCCGGTCATCCTGTGCATCAACAAGGTCGACCGGCCCGACGCACGCATCAAGGAGGTCGTGGACGAGGTCTACGAGCTCTTCATGGACCTGGACGCGACCGAGGAGCAGATCGACTTCCCGATCATCTACGCCTCGGCCAAGGCGGGCCGCGCCTCCATGAACCGTCCCGAGGACGGCGGCATGCCCGACGCCGAGGACCTGGAGCCGCTCTTCGACATCATCAAGTCGACGATCCCGGCGCCCGTCTACGACCCCAACGCCCCGCTGCAGGCCCACGTCACCAACCTCGACGCCTCCTCCTACCTGGGCCGCATCGCGCTCTGCCGGATCCACCAGGGCGTGCTGCGCAAGGGCCAGCAGGTGGCCTGGTGCCGTACCGACGGCACGATCCAGCGGGTCAAGATCACCGAGCTGCTCATGACCGAGGCGCTGGAGCGCAAGCCGGCCGAGCAGGCGGGTCCCGGCGACATCATCGCGATCGCCGGCATCCCCGAGATCATGATCGGCGAGACGCTGGCCGACCCCGAGGACCCGCGTCCGCTGCCCCTCATCACGGTCGACGAGCCCGCCATCTCGATGACCATCGGCACCAACACCTCGCCGCTGGTCGGCAAGTCCAAGGGCTCCAAGGTCACCGCCCGTATGGTCAAGGACCGGCTGGAGAAGGAGCTCGTCGGCAACGTGTCGCTGCGCGTGCTCCCCACCGACCGGCCCGACTCCTGGGAGGTGCAGGGCCGCGGTGAGCTGGCGCTGGCCATCCTGGTCGAGCAGATGCGCCGCGAGGGCTACGAGCTGACCGTCGGCAAGCCGCAGGTGGTCACCAAGCTCGTCGACGGCAAGGTGCACGAGCCGGTCGAGCGCCTCACGGTCGACTGCCCGGAGGAATACCTGGGCGCGATCACGCAGCTCCTCGCAGTCCGCAAGGGCCGCATGGAGCACATGACCAACCACGGCACCGGCTGGATCCGGATGGAGTTCGTGGTGCCGGCGCGTGGCCTGATCGGCTTCCGCACCGAGTTCCTCACCGAGACGCGCGGCACCGGCCTGGTGCACCACGTCTTCGACTCCTACGAGCCGTGGTTCGGCGAGCTGCGCACCCGCAACAACGGCTCCCTGGTGGCCGACCGCTCCGGTCCCGTGACCGCCTTCGCCATGCTCAACCTGCAGGAGCGGGGCACGCTGTTCGTGTCGCCGACCACCGAGGTCTACGAGGGCATGATCGTCGGCGAGAACTCCCGGTCCGACGACATGGACGTCAACATCACCAAGGAGAAGAAGCTCACCAACATGCGCTCCTCCACCAGCGAGGAGACCGAGAAGGTGATCCCGCCGCGCAACCTGTCCCTGGAGCAGGCCCTGGAGTTCATCCGCGAGGACGAGTGCGTGGAGATCACCCCGGATCACGTACGCATCCGCAAGGTGGTCCTCGACGCCTCCGCGCGTGGCCGCTCCGCCGCTCGCGCCAAGCGCGCCTGATTCCAGCCCTCACTGCGATTCCGGGTTAAAAGTCAGGTGTGACCACACCGTGACCGGACTGGATGGAACAACTCCCTCCGCGAGTGAATCATCCTCACTGTGGGGAAGCTCCGGATGTTCATCGCGTTCGGGCTGGCGATGGTCTCGGCAGGAGCGATTGTCTGGTGCACGGTGGCGGCCAGGCCCGTGCCGCAGGCCGCGCGGGCCACGGAGGCCGCCGTGCCCGATCCGTGGGAGTTGGTCCAGAACGATCCGCGCGTAGATCGCGAACGGCAGGCCACGACCGAGGTCCGGGTGACCGGGGCCGGGCCTGGTGATCTACGCGCCGTGCCCGAGGGCCGGCTCGACGAGCGGCAGCGCCAGGTCAAAGTGACCATCGTGCACCGGCTGCGCATGAACGAGGCCGACAAGCTGGTCGAGGCGCTGCGGCAGGGCGGCAGCTTCCCCGAGGGGATCCGGCGGTTCACCGACAAGGGCTTCGGGGCGATCAAGGTGAGCGGCGCCGCGCTGGCGCCGACCACGCGACCGGCGCCGCTCATCACCACGAAGGACGGGCTGACGACGGCCGAGTTCCGGGTGACGTTGCTACGCCAGTTCGCGCCCGGCGCGCTGATGACGCTCGACTTCAACGCGCCCAGCGCCAAGCCGCTCCTCGTGGAGCAGCGCACGATCAGCCTGCTGCCGGGCGAGTGGACCGTGCTCCAGTTGGAAAGCATCAAGCCCGACCGGGAGGAGCCGGACCTCCTGCAGTTCACCGCCGGGCCGTACCTGGTGCGGGTGACGCTGGCCCAGGACTCCTACGGGTTCCCGGACGCGATGGAGGAGAACGACTTCTCGTGGACGGCCGGGCTCGGCGTGCTCACCGCGATCGCGCTGGTCGCCTTCCTGGCGCGCTCGCTCGGCATGGCCTGGTGGAACCGGCAGCCCAACCGTGAGCTCGTCTTGGGGCTCGCCCTGATCACGCCTCTGGTGCTGCTCCCGCTCCTGGCTCCGAGCTGGCGGCCCGTGGCGTACGTGGCGCTGTTCCTCGCGGTGCCGGCGCTCACGGCGCGGCACGCGAGCCGGGCGCTGCCGACCAGCCCGCCGTGGACCACCCGCGACATGCTCGTCGTGACCGGGCTCGGCTGCCTCGTCGGCCTCGGCATGCTGTCCTGGTCGTGGCTGCATCAGCAGTTGCCCGGCCAGACACTGCTGATCGGCTCCGTGGTCGCGGCCGCGGCGGCCGCGGCGGCGGCGGTGGTGTTCAGCGTGGACCTGGGGGTCCGCGTGGTGATCGTACGGCTGGCGGTGCTGGCGGCCGAGGCGGCGATCGGCCTGCTGGCGCTGGCGCTGTGGGGCCGGGCGCTGCTGACCGGGGCGTACCCGCCGGACAGCATCCGGCTGGTGCTGGCCCTCGGCTGGGCGATGATCCCGATCGCCGCCATCGCGGTGGCCACCAAGACGTGGACCCGCACGGCGGTCGTCGGCGCCCTGCTCGTGAGCCTGCTGGTGCAGGGATGGCCGACGGAGTGGCTGGACGCCGGGTCGTGGAACCTCCCCCCCACCGCGGCGGACGTGTCGAACCTGCCGAAGATCGGCATCCTGCCGCTCGACCCGCTCGTCCGCGGCGTGCTCGGGTTGTTGCTGCTGGCGTTCGCGCTGCTGGTGCTCCGGCTCAGGCGGCTCGGCGGCTCACTGGCCGCGCTCGACCACCCGGCGACGCAGGCCACCGTGATCGTCTGCCTGATGGTGCTCTACCTCACCCCTCGGGGGAGCACCACGCTCACCGACGTCAACGTGGCGCTGCCGCAGTTGACGATCACCTCGATCGCCGCCTGGGTGACCGCCCGCTGGCTGCTCGTACGCCCCCACCCGGCCGTCGTCGAGCCCACCTCCGCCGAGGAGCACCGGCAACTGGTCAGGGCCGCCCTGCACAAGCGGCTGCTGCTCATCTCCGAGCAGGAGCTCTATCGCATCGGCCGGGGCAAGCTGGGCTCCGGCGAGCTGACGATGGCCGACTTCGACACGCGGCGGCTCGAGCTGGAAGCCGCGCTGCACGAGCACGGGCGGCACCCCGAGACGGCCCTCGCCACCGCCGCCGGCTGCACGCCCTGGCACAACGGGGTGTACGCGTTCGTGATCAGCCTGCTGCTGAGCACGCCTTTCGTGCTCGTGTACGGCTGGCCGTCGGGGGCCGACCTGAGCAGCTTCGTGTTCGACTCCCGTTACCTGCTCACCCTGCCCGCCTTCGGTTTCCTGTTCGGCTACTTCTATCCGCGCATCCGGGGCACCCAGCCGATGACCAAGGCGCTCCACCTGATGGCGGCGGCGTTGGTCACGGAGCTGTCGGCGTACCTGCCGACGCTGTTCGAGCCGGACGTCGGGGTGGCGGACAAGGTGCAGGTCATGGCCATCGTGGTGGGCGAGGTGGCGCTGGTCTGCATCGGGCTCGGGTTGTACTGGGAATGGCGCATCATGCATCTGGCCGGGGAGCCGTGGGCGCGGGTGCGCAACATCCGCAGCGTACGCAGCCTGGCCACGCCGCTGCTGGCCGTCGTCATCGCGGCGGGCACCACGGCGGCGACGTCGGCGGCGGGCCAGACCGTGGACCGCATCCTCAAGGGAGACCAGGTGTCGTCGTCGTCCTCCCCGTAGCGGCCAGGACCACGTAGCCGTCCTGGGAGAACCGCACCTGGTAGCCGCTGCCGACCAGGAACCGGACCCGGTCCTGCTGTTCGGTCACGTTCGCGAACGGGAAGATCCGCCGCCCCACGTCGGCCACGACCCACGGGGCCCCACGGTGCGTACGGTCCCACAGCAGCACCCTGCTCCGCCCGGACAGGGCCGGCGCCAGGTTGTTGGCCGCCTCCACGAGCGCCCCGTCGGGCACCACGGCGACGGCGGCGGCCGCGGCCCGCTCACGGGCGTCGTGCCGGTAGGAGTCGAGGTCGGCCAGGTCGGCCAGGGAGAAGAACGGCACGGAGGCCAGGGCGACGCCGGCCACCCCCAAGGCCCAGAATCGCGGCACCCGGTCCCCGCCGCGGGAGCGCAGCCGCTGGACACCGTCGACGCCGGCCGCGAAGACCACCACCACGATGAAGGCGTTGTAGTGGTAGCCGGGCACCCACCAGTTGGGGAACGAGCTGGCCAGCATCCGCTCGGCGAGCAGCGGAACCGCCATGATCAGCAGCGGCGAAAGCGGCGCCGCCATCAGCGTGACGCCGAGCAGCAGGGTTAGCGTGACGAGCTTGACCGGCGGGCTGCCGAGCTGGGCCAGGACCGCCAGCGGATCGGTCAGGGCGGTGCGCGCGACGCCCCCCATGTCCGGCCCGAGCGCGCCGTAGGCCCAGTAGTAGTCCGACCGTCCCCCGAACAGCGGGATGAGCACCTGCGAGGCCAGCCACGTGTAGGCCGCCCCGCCCACCACGAACGCGCCCCCCAGGACGCGCCAGCCGCGCTGGGCGAGCAGGACCGTCCCGAACCCCGCGACCAGCAGTCCCATGTCCTCCTTGACGCACAGCAGCGCCAGGGCGGCCACTACCACGGCGACGCGCTTGCCCGCCTGGCGGCGTTCGAGCAGCACGGCGGTGAGCAGGGGCGCGAACGCCGCCTCGTGGAAGTCGAACGCCACGGTCTCCAACACGGGCCACGAGAGCGTGTAGGCCACGGCGACGAGGTGCGCGGCGCCCGGCCCGAGGGCCCGCCGCGTGAACACCCACAGCGGGATCGCCGCCGCGGCCAGCAGCACCGCCTGGGCGACCAGGAGCGTCTTCGGGCCGTCGAACAGCCAGTAGAGAGGGGCCAGGAGGGCCAGGATGGGCGACCAGTGATCGCCGAGGGTGGAGAAGCCGGGGCCGAAGCCGTTGTGGATGCCCTTGACGATGGCTATGGGCAGGCGGAACTGCGCATAGGAGCGGACGGCCTGGTCGAAGATCACCAGGTCGTAGGCGCCGGCCTTGAAGTTCGCGAGCCTGGTCAGGGAGAGGGTGGTGTAGAGGGCGGCCGCCGTGGCGGTGATCGCCGCCAGCGTGACGCGGTCGCGGCGGGTCCGGGCGCCGACCTCGGGGGTGTCCGGCGCCGTGAGCGCCTCTGTCGTCACGGCCTGTTCGCTTCCCATGGTCGGGCGGTCAGCGGCGGGGCTGCTCGCTGGCCCGTACGTGGGCGCAGAGCCAGTCCACCAGCGGCCCGAAGGCGCGCCAGGTGTCGCGGACGCGGTCGAGGACCTCGGCGGTGTGCACCCACGGCTCGGGCTCCCACTGGCGGCCCGCGTAGAGGGACCTGTGGCGCAGCAGGTCGAGGCGCGGATGGTCCTCCGGAATGCCACGGGGCCGGGTCTTGAGCCGGTCGCCGCCGATGACGAAGCCTTCGGCCTGGAGGGCCGTCACCATGTCCGCCAGCGGCTTGCCCGTGAGGTCCTCGTCGACCGCGGCGCGGTAGCGGGCCACCTGGTCGGACGCCTGGGTGTAGATGCCGCCGGCCGCGTAGACGCCGTCGGCGCCGAGCTGGAGGTAGAGGCCGATGCCGGGCGTGAGATCCACGAAGGCGCCCTGGTGGGTCTTGTAGGGCGACTTGTCCTTGGCGAAGCGGACGTCGCGGTAGGGGCGGAACAGCTGGGCCTCCCCGAACTCGGCGGCCAGCTCGCCGGTGAGGGCGAGCATCGGCGCGCGCACCGCCTCCTCGTAGAGGTGCTTGTGCCGGGTGAAGTACGTCTTGCTGTTGTCCGCCTCAAGGCCCTCGTAGAACAGGAAAGCCTCGTCGGGAAAGCCGGTGAACCCCATGCCCTCAAGAGTGCCACGACCGGACGACGGTCAGCGCGCCGCTCGACCGGTCCGGCTTCATCCGCCCATGTACGTCCGGCCCGGTACGGGCGTCCTGCCGTACAGCTCCGAGATGGTCACCGGCGTGCAGCCCCTCTTCTCCAGCACGTCGAGCAGGGTCGGGACAGCCTGGACGGTGGTGCGGTGAACGTCGTGCATCAGCACGATCGCCCCCGCCTTCGCCTTGCTCGCCCGCCTGGCCACGATGGCGGGCACCGGGTCGCGCCAGTCCAGGGTGTCGACGCTCCACAGGATCTGCGCCAGCCCCTCACGCCGCGCTTCGGCGACCACCCGGTGGTTCGTCGCCCCGTACGGCGGGCGCATCACCCGCATCCGGACCCCGGTCACCCGCTCCACCAGCTCGTTCGTGTGCCTGAGCTGGAAGCGCAGCCTCTCGTCCGGCAATCCGGTGAGCGGGGGATGGCTCCACGAGTGGTTGCCGAGCTCGTGCCCCTCGGCCACGATGCGACGCACCAGGTGGCCGCCCCGATCGGCGGCGACCATCTCCCCCAGGACGAAGAACGTGGCCCTCATGTTCCGGGCGCGCAGCAGGTCCAGCAGCTTGCCGGTGTAGGGGCCGGGCCCGTCGTCGAAGGTGAGCGCGACGCACTTCAGGTGCCCGCAGTCGATCCTGCGGGCGGCCGGCCAGCCGGGTTGCATGGCCTCAAGCCGCTTGGCCAGCGTCTTGGGGTCGATGGGCGCCTGGGGGCGGGCCAACTGGGGGTGGATCACCGGCTGGGTGCCGCATCCCGCCATGATCAGCAGTGCCAGCGACAGAGCCCATGCCCGCATGCCGCCCCCCGAGAGCGTCCGGCGGGGTTACGGATATCCCTGCGCCGGGTTCCCCCGCAACTCCTTGGCCAGGTCGTCCCACCACAGTGGGATATCCGCCTGGAGTTCGGTGTAGCGACGCGCCACTCGTATAGCGCAACCGACCGGATCCGTACCCAAATGCCGACGTCGCACCGCTCCTTCCTGCCAGCGGTAAAACCCGTCCCTGTAATGCACGACCAGGCCGATCCACACCGAGACGGTGGCGTCGTCGCCTACCTCGTAGGCGCTGGTGACGCCGAGGCCATGCAGCTCCGCGTGGAGCTTCTCCGTCGCAGTGCGCCCCTCGGTCACGCGCCACCCCCAGCTGACGTTTCGTCGCACACACCGGGATGTACCCACCATCCGGCCTCAGCCGTCAAGGACATGGAGTAATCATGAAACTCCAGAAGGTGATCCGGAGGCCGTTCGGCGTTATTGGTCAGGCGCCTCTCTGGGCTCGGCCACGACCATGACCAGCCGGAGCTCCTCGGGCCCCTGGTTGGCGTAGCGATGGGGTCTGTCGGCGGTGAAGAGCACGGCGGCGTCGGTCTTGACCACGTAGCTCCTGCCGTACACCGTGAGCGTCAGCTCGCCCGCCAGGACGGTCAGCATCTCGCGGGTGCCCGGCGGGTGGGCGTCGCCGTCGTGGTGCTGGCCGGGCCCCAGCCGCCAGTCCCACAGTTCGAGGATCATCGGCGCGTCGGCCCCGACGAGCAGCTTCGCCTGCACCTCGCCCTGGTCGAAGGTGACCACGTCCGCCTTCTCGACGATCCGCACCACCGGCACGTCGGAGACCTCCACCAGCCGGGCCACGGTCACGCCCAGCGCGGAGGCGATCCGCGTGAGCGTGGAGACGCTGGGGTTGGTCCGGCCTTGCTCGACCTGGACCAGCATGCCCCTGCTCACTCCCGACCTGGCGGCCAGCGCGTCGAGCGTGAGCCCGCGGTGCGCGCGCTGGGCGCGCACGTTGTTCGCGATGGCCTGGGTGATCGTCTCCGGGTCCTCCATGCGGTGCAGTCTAGTGAATTTGATTTGCAGTGTATTGCACCTAATGTGTTGTACTACTAGTTCACTCTGATGACCTGGAAGGTGAGAACGTGACTGCGGTGATCCTCGCGACGGTCTGCGCGATGGTGTACGGCACGGCTGACTTCTTCGGCGGCCTGGCCACCCGGCGATCGCGCGTGCTCGCGGTCGTGGCGCTGTCGCAGCTCGCCGGCCTGGCCGTGATCCTCGCCGTGCTGCCCATACTTCCCGGCCGGCTCAGCGACGGGGCGATGCTCTGGGGGCTGGGCGCGGGCGTGGCGGGCGCCACCGGGCTGGTGCTCTTCTACCGGGCGCTCGCCACCGGCGCCATGTCGGTGGTGGCGCCCACGACCGCGGTCACGTCGGCGGCGCTCCCCGTCCTGTACGGCCTGGCGGCCGGCGAGCGTCCCCAGCCCGTGGCGCTGGTCGGGGTGGTGCTGGCCCTCGGCTCCGTGCTCCTGGTGAGCCAGGGCGGCTCCGCCGGGAAGAGCGGCTCGATGGGCTCGGTGCTCACCGCCCTGGCCGCGGGGGCCGCGTTCGGCGGGTTCTTCATCATGCTCGCCCTGGCTCCCGACGAGGGCGGGCTGTGGCCCCTGGTGGGAGCCCGGCTGTCCTCGGTGACGCTGGTGGTGCTCCTCGCGGTGGCGACGCGGCGCACGCTGAAGCCGGGCGGGGGGTCGCTGCACATCATCGTCGCGGCGGGCGTGCTCGACATGCTGGCCAACGTGCTGTACCTGCTGGCCAAGCAGGAGGGCCTGCTGAGCCTGGTGGCGGTGCTGGTGTCCCTCTACCCGGCGAGCACGCTGCTGCTGGCCAGACAGGTGCTCGGCGAGCGGCTGCACGCGATCCAGGTGGCGGGCGTCGCGTGCGCACTCGGCGCGGTGGCGCTCATCGCGGTCGCCTGACACGGTCATCTGACGCGTCGCCTGACGCGGTGGTTTGGGCGCGGTCGCTTGGCGCGCCGATTCCGCCGCCGGGCGCGGCGGTGCTCGCAGCCGTTGCGTAGATTGCAAGCCCTTGTTACGTTTCGGCCGTGCGCCCCGATCGGGCACCTCCAGCCCCCGAGCCGTTCAAGCACGTCGCGGTGCCGTACGACTCGGATGACACCTTTCTCACACTGATCGTGCCCCGCGTGCGCGCGGCACTCGCCGACGACAGGCGCGTGCTCGTGGTGACCTCGGCCGGGAAGCTCCGGCTGCTCGAAGAGGCGCTCGGCGACGAGGCCGGGCAGATCGACCGCAGGGACTCCCGCACCTGGTACCACCACCCGCACCGCACACTGGCCGCCTACCACGAGTACACCCGGGGGCGGCGCACGCTCGTCGTCGGCGAGGCCCCCTGGTGGGACCGCGGCGAGCGCGAGATACGCGAGTGGATCCGCTACGAGTCGGTGCTGAACGCCGCCCTGGAGGACGCGAGGGCCGTCGTCCTGTGCCTGTACGACCCGCGGACGGTCCCGGCGGCGGTGCTGGAGTATCAGCCGGTGATCCATCCCCTGCTGCTCGAGTCCGACGGCGAGACGGTCAGCACGGGCTTCGTCCGGCCGCACGAGCTGGTGCTGAACGGCGACCTGGCGCCGCTGCCCGCGCCGAGCGGCCAGGTGGCGACGGTGAGCTTCACCGCGCAGGGGATCAAGGGGCTCAGGCACACGGTCCGCGACTACGCCAGCGCCGCGGGGATGGACGTGAACCTCATCGGCTCCCTGGTGCTCAGCGTCTCCGAGATCGCCGCGAACAGCGTCGAGCACGGCGCCGGCCACGGCCTGATCAGGATGTGGGTGAGCGGAGGGGAGATGGTCTGCGAGATCGCCGACCCGGGCGGCGCGCTGGATGACCCCTTGCCGGGCTATATACCACCAGAGCCCGAATCCTCTCGAGGATACGGGCTCTGGATCAGCCGTCAGCTCTGCGACTTCGTCGACCTACGGGCTGAGGACGGAACGCTCCGCGTGCGGCTCCATATGGGGTTGGATGGCTATGCGGCGCTCTGAGCCGGGACGCGTACCGCGCCCTCTTCGCGGGCGTAGCCCTCGAGCATGCCGCGCAGTTGACGGCGGCCACGGTGCAACCGGGACATGACCGTGCCGATCGGTGTGCCCATGCGCTCGGCGATCTCCTTGTAGGCGAACCCCTCGACGTCGGCCAGGTAGACGGCGACGCGGAAGTCCTCCGGCAGGGAGCGCAGCGCGTTCATCACGACGTTGTCGGGCAGCCGTTCGATCGCCTCGGTCTCGGCCGACTTCAGGCCGGTCGAGCTGTGGGACTCGGCGGCGTGCAGCTGCCAGTCCTCGATCTCCTCGGCGGCCGCCAGCTTCGGCGAGCGCTGCTTCTTGCGATAGTCGTTGATGAAGTTGTTGGTGAGGATCCGGTGGAGCCAAGCCTTGAGGTTGGTGCCCTCGCGGAACTGGTGGTAGGAGGTATACGCCTTGGCCACGGTCTCCTGGACCAGGTCCTCTGCGTCGGCGGAGTTGCGGGTCAGACGCATGGCGGAGGCGAACAGCTGCGACGTCACGGGCACTACATCGCGCTCGAACCAGTCCTGTCGCTGCTCATCGGTCATGGTGATCAAATCATTCCCCCTTGCGCTGTATCCCCCATCTCGGCCAAGCCGCTGACCTTGGTACCAGTTTCGCAATCCCCACGTAAGGGCTGCGTTAGCGGTTCCGCCAGGTCAGGGAGGTGAACGGTCCACATGCTCGCGGCGTGCGTCATCACGTCCACGGCCGGACCAGTCTCATTAGCATAACACTATACACCCAATTTCACGATTAATGTGGTCAGAGTCACATGGGATAGCGTATGGAGATGGATTTTGTGGACCGTCATGACATAGAGGCACGACTCTGGGTGACGGAGGCCATCCGTAGGGTCGAAGCCGACGCCAACCGGAGTTGCGATACGCACCTCCATGTCTTTCCGCTTCCCCCGCACTGGGGCGTAAACCTCTACTTGAAAGACGAATCAGTACACCCCACCGGTTCACTCAAACACCGGCTCGCCCGATCTCTTTTCCTGTACGGCCTGGCCAACGGCTGGATCGGCCCGGCCACCACGGTCGTCGAGGCGTCGAGCGGCTCGACCGCGGTCAGCGAGGCATATTTCGCCCGGCTCCTCGGGCTGGCCTTCATCGCGGTGATGCCCGCCTCCACCTCACCGGAGAAGATCTCGCTGATCGAGTTCTACGGCGGCAAGTGTCACCTGGTCGACGACCCGGGCACCATCTATGACGAGTCCCGTCGTCTGGCGGCCGAGACGTACGGCCACTTCATGGACCAGTTCACCTACGCCGAGCGGGCCACGGACTGGCGGGGCAACAACAACATCGCCGAGTCCATCTATGCCCAGATGGCCATGGAACCCTACCCCGAGCCTACCTGGATCGTGGTAGGCGCGGGCACGGGCGGCACCTCCTCGACGATCGGCCGCTACATCCGCTACCGCCGCCACCCCACGCGCCTCGCGGTGGCCGACCCGGAGGGCTCCGCCTTCTACCCGAGCTGGGTGTCGGGTGATATGTCCGTCACCGCCCGGGGCTCCCGCATCGAGGGCATCGGCCGGCCGAGGGTGGAGCCCTCGTTCCAGCCGATGGTCATCGACCGCATGATCGCCGTACCGGATGCCCGGTCGATCGCCGCCATGCACTGGGTCCGCGAGGTGACGGGCCGCGACGTGGGCGGCTCCACCGGCACGAACGTGGCCGCCTGCGTGGACCTGATCCGCGAGATGCGCGCGGCCGGCGCCCAGGGCAGCATCGTCACCCTGATCTGCGACGGGGGCGAGCGCTATCGGGGCACCTACTGCGACCAGGACTGGCTCACCGCCCAGGGCCTGGACCTCGCCCCACACCTGGAAGACCTGCGTACGTTCCTATTGGCGGGCTGATCCCTCAAGAGACGGTCTTGGCGGAATCGACGGCGAAGAACTTCGCCACGTCGTCGAGGATCGCGTGGGCGCCCTGAATGCCGACCGCGGTCATCCAGGTCACGTCGCTGACCTCGCGCTTCTCCCCCTTGAGCTTTCCCCACAGCGGGTTGCCGACGAACTTCTCCTTGGACGCCTCAGCCGACGGGTCCGCGTATGTCGCCACGAAAATCTGGTCCGCGTCCAGGTCGCCGATGCGCTCCTGGCTCACGTCCACCACGATCGCGTCCTGCTTGGTCGGCTGGCCCTCCGGGCGCGGGAAGCCGATGTCCTTCAGCACGATGCCCGAGTAGGACTTCTCGACGTACAACCGGGTCGTCGGCTCACCGGCGAACCTGACGACGGAGATGGTCGGCAGCTTCCCGTCCTTCTCCTTGATCGCGGCGCCGATCTTCGCGGCCCGCTCCTCGTACGACTTGATCGTGGTGTCGGCGAGCTGCTCCTTGCCCAGGGCCTGCCCCATGAGCCGGACGTTGTCCTTCCAGATGGCGCCGGTGGTCTCGCTGAAGACGGTCGGGGCGATCTTGGACAGCTTGTCGTAGAGGGCCTCGTGGCGGACCTTGGCCGAGACGATGAGATCGGGCTTGAGCGCCATGATCTTCTCCAGGCTGGGCTGCTCCAGGGTGCCGACCGGGGTGGCCTCCTTGCCGTACTCGGCGGCGACGGAGCCCAGATAATCGGGGAGCTTCGTGTCGATGGACCGGTAGGTGGTGTAGCCGACCACCGGCGTCTGGAGCGTCAGCACCGCGTCGACGAAGCTCTGGTCCAGGGCCACCACCCGCTTGGGCTGGGCCGGGATCGTGGTCTCGCCCATCGCGTGCTTGATGGTGCGAAACGGTTCCGTCAGCTTCTGCGCGGCGGGCGTCGAACCACAGGCGGCGAGCGCCGCCACGAGGACGGCTCCCACCAGGGCGCGCAACGGTCTCATCTGATCCCTTTCGCAAATCTTAGGCAACCCTAAATTAGGTTAGCCCTGCCTAACCTGACATACTTCACCAAGGTCGGGCAACAAACAGGGAGGAAAAGCGTGACCGCTACGGCTGTGACGCCGCGCCCGCACGGCGTTCAGCATCGGCGGCTCTCCGTACTCCTGGTCTTGCTCGGAGCCGTCCTGATCGGCGTGGTGCTGAGCATCACGATCGGCGCCAAGTCCGTGCCGCCGGCCGACGCCTGGCACGCGCTCACCACCCCGAGCGGCACCGAGAACGACATCGTCATCCGCTCGCTGCGCGTCCCCAGGACCGTGCTCGGCGTGCTCGCCGGGCTGGCATTAGGCGTCGCGGGCGCGCTCATGCAGGGCCACACCCGCAACCCGCTCGCCGACCCCGGGCTGCTCGGCGTCACGCAGGGCGCGGCGTTCGCGATGGTGGCCTCGATCATCCTGCTGGGCGCCTCCAGCCTGCTCGCCTACATCTGGTTCGGCCTGGCCGGCGCCCTGATCGCCAGCGTCGGCGTGTTCGCGCTCGGCATGGTCGGCGGGCGCGGCGGCCCGACGCCGGTCACGCTCGCCCTGGCGGGCACCGCCGTGAGCGCCTTCCTGTACGCGCTGACCTCGGCCATCGTGCTCCTGGACGAGCAGGCGATGGACGTGTTCAGGTTCTGGCAGGCCGGCTCCATCGCCGCCCGCGGCTCCGACGTGGTCTGGCAGGTGCTGCCCTTCATCCTGGCCGGCCTGCTGCTGGCGATGGTCAACGCCCCGGGGCTGAACGCGCTGTCCCTCGGCGAGGACGTCGCCCGCAGCCTGGGCCAGAACATCGCGCTCACCCGCACCGTCGGCGTCACCGCCGTCACCCTGCTCTCCGGCGCCTCGGTCGCCGCCTGCGGGTCGCTCGCGTTCGTCGGGCTGATCGTGCCGCACCTGGCCCGCCCGCTGTCCGGCACCGACCACCGGTGGCTGCTGCCCTACTCCGGGCTGATCGGCGCCGCGCTGCTGCTGCTCGCCGACGTGATCGGCCGTGTCGTCGCCCCACCGGGCGAGCTGGAGGTCGGTGTGGTGCTCGCGCTGCTCGGCGCCCCCTTCTTCGTCGTCCTGGTCCGCCGCAGGAAGCCGGTGCGGCTGTGATGACGACGTTCCCGCTGCGGGTGGCGGGCCTGTCCTGGCAGGTACGCCTGCGCGGCGTCGCCGTGACCCTCGGCGGCCTGGTGCTCCTCGGCCTGCTCATGGCCCTGAACATGCGCATCGGCGACATCCGGATGAGCGTGGCCGAAGTGCTGGGCGGCACGTTCGACGTCAACAGCGCCAACCACTTCGTGATCATGGAGCTCCGCCTGCCGCGCGCGCTGACCGGCGCCCTGGTGGGCGCGGCGCTGGCGCTGTCCGGCGCGATCATCCAGTCCATCGCGCGCAACCCGCTGGCCAGCCCCGAGATCCTCGGCGTCACCACCGGCGCCTCCGTCACGGTCGTCGCGGGCGTGGTGGCCAGCGGCAGCGCGTACGGCGGCGTCAGCGGGCTGCTCTCGACCCTCGGCATCCCCGCCTTGGCCCTGCTCGGCGGCCTGGGGGGCGCCGCGATCGTGTACGCGCTGGCCTGGCGGCGCGGGCTCGACGGCTACCGCCTGGTCCTGGTCGGCATCGGCGTGGCCGCGGTGTTCACCAACGTCAAGTACTGGCTGCTGACCATCGGCGACGTGAACGACACCGGCAGGGCCATGGTCTGGATCAGCGGCTCGCTCAACGGCCGGGGCTGGGAGCACGTGGTGCCCGTGGCGCTCGCGCTGGCCGTACTCGTGCCGCTGACGCTGCTCGGCACCCGCTCGCTCGACGCGCTGCGCTTCGGCGACGACACGGTCACCGCGCTCGGCGTGCGGATGAACCCGGCGCGAGCGCTGATGATCCTCGCCGCGGTGCTCCTCGCCGCCGTCGCGACGGCCTCGGCGGGCCCGATCGCGTTCGTCGCGCTGGCCGCGCCGCAGATCGCGCTCCGGCTCACCCGCTCCGGCCAGCCGCCGCTGCTGTCGTCGGCGATGGTCGGCGCCGTGCTGACCGCCGTCGCCGACCTGATCGCCCGCACCGTCTTCTCCCCGATCGAACTCCCCGTCGGCGTCGTGACCGCGGTCCTCGGCGCCCCGTACCTCATCCACTTGATCTGGAAGGCGCGCAAATGAGGCTCCAGGCCGTCGACGTCAAGCTCGGGTACGGAGATCGCACCATCGTGGACGGCCTCGACCTCGGCATCGAGGCGGGCACCGTCACCACGATCATCGGCCCGAACGGCTGCGGCAAGTCCACCCTGCTGCGCGCCCTCGGCCGCCTGCTCCGGCCGCAGGGCGGCGAGGTACTGCTCGACGGCAAGCGCATCGACCGGATCCCCACCCGCGAGGTGGCCAAGATCCTCGGCGTACTGCCGCAGGCGCCCACCGCGCCGGAGGGCCTGACGGTCGCCGACCTGGTCGCCAGGGGCAGGCACCCGCACCAGACGTGGTACCGGCAGTGGTCGTCGGACGACGAGGCGGCCGTGGGCGAGGCGCTGGCCATGACCGGCCTGGCGGACCTGGCGGAACGTCCCCTGGACGAGCTCTCGGGCGGGCAGCGGCAGCGGGCCTGGATCTCCATGGCGCTGGCCCAGGGCACCGACCTGCTGCTGCTCGACGAGCCGACCACGTTCCTGGACCTCGCGCACCAGGTGGAGGTCCTGGAGCTGGTACGGCACCTGCACCGGGAGGCGAGCCGGACCATCGTCATGGTGCTGCACGACCTCAACCTGGCGGCCCGCTACGCCGACCGGCTGGTGGCCATGCGGGACGGCCGGGTGGTGGCCGCCGGCGACCCGCACGAGGTGCTGACGGAGGAGCTGATGCGGGAGGTGTTCGAGCTGGACGCCAAGATCATCGCCGACCCGGTGGCGGGCACACCGCTCGTCATCCCCATCGGCACCCACCGCTGAAGGTTTCTCCAGGTTCAGCCGAGTTCGGCCAGCGCCCGTCGTACCTCCTCATCGTCCGGCGCCAGCTCGCGCGCCCGCCGCAGGTCCGCCCGCGCCCGCTCCGAACGCCCGGCCATGCGGAGGGCGAGCGACCGGTTGAACAGGGCCTCCGCACTCTCCTCCAGCTCGATCGCCCGGGTGAGGTCCGCGATGGACGTCTCGTGGTCGCCCTCCTCGAACGCCAGCGCCCCGCGCCCGGCCCAGACCGCCGCCAGCCGGGGGTCGCGGCGCAGCGCCGAGTCATACGCCTTACGGGCCTTCACCCGTTTCCCCTGCGCGGCCTCGACCTGGCCGAGCACGCACAGCAGGTACGGGTTGTCCAGGTCGCGCTCGGCGTCGGCCCTGGCCCTGTCCAGCTCGTCCAGCGCCACCAGCAGCCCGGCCCTGTTGACATAGGCGTCGGTGAAGCCGGGATCGAGCTCGATCGCGTGGTCGAGGTCGGCCAGCGCACCCGCGAGGTCTCCCCGGGCGTAGCGGATCTCCGAACGGTTGTAGTACGGCTCAGGGAAGGGCGGCCCCACCCGCATGGCCGTCTCGTAGTCGGCCAGCGCCTCCTCCAGACGGCCGAGCCGGTGCAGCAGATTGCCCCGGTCAAGGTAGGGGTCGGCGTATCCGGGATCGGCCGCGATGACCGCGTCGAGGTCGGAAAGCGCGCCTTCGGCATCGCCCATCAGGGCGGTCAACTGGGCCCGGTTGGCGCGCAGCACAGCCTTGTGCACCGGGTGCCTGCCGGGCTCCAGGTCACGCTCGGCCAGCTCGATGGCCCGCTGGACGAGCCGCAGCGCGACCTCGGCGTTGCCCCTGCGTACCTCGATGAGCGCCTTGCCGTTGAGGTCGAACCCCAGGTGGAAGGCGCGCTCGCGGCGGTCGGGCAGCAGCGAGGTCAGGGCGACCGCCTCGTTGATCCAGGCCATCGCCTCCTCCGGGTCGCGTTCGCCCGGGTTGTGGTGCCTGACCAGCAGCATCGCGGTCGCGTAGGCGGCGGTGGCGCGGTGTTTCGGGTGGGCGCTCACCCGCCTGGCGTGGTCGAGCAGGGCGCGGGCCTCCTCCTCCCGGTCGAGGGCGGCCAGCGCGGTGGTCGTGCGGTGCAGCAGCCGCCACCACTCCTCGCCGTCCTCCGCCAGCGTGGGCAGCAGCGCCGCACCGGCCTCGGCCATGGCGTGATGGAACCCCTCGTCGCGGTAACGGTCGAGATCCACATCCCGTACGGGCACCCCGCTCGGACCCGGCAGCACGAACGCGGGGTCCGGAGGTTCGAGGGCGATCGTGAGCAGGTCGGCGGGCACCCTGCGACGTAGTACGGCCACCAGCTCGGTGTCCGTCGGGTCCGCCTCATGCGCGTTCAGGACGTGGATGGCCAGCGGACCGCGGGCTCTCAGGTGATCACGGACGAACTCGGCCAGCCCGTTGGCCAGCCGGAGCGTACGCAGCCGGCCCGGCACCAGGATGCGCTCGTCCTGCGGCAGCCGGTCCACCATCGATACCCGGCCGACCGGGACCGAGGCACGCAGGCCGGGAGCCGCGGCCAGGATCTCGATGTCGTGCGCGGCGATCAGCTCCGGCGCCGCCTCCGGGACCAGCAGCCCGAGAAGATCGGCCGCGAGCGTGTACGGGCCATGACGCCGGCGATCGGCGTCGAGTGTGATCTGTGTCAACGTCGCCCCCGGAAACACCGACGGGGCCCGCGTCTCCACCACAGACACCGGCCCCAGCCCGGTGGAAGGTCAGGCGGCGTGCTTCGGCGTCGCCGCGCCGGTCAGTTTGACGGTTCCGGGTTTGTGGACGACGACCTTCTTCATGGGTGCTCATTTCGATCTATGGCTGAGGACCGCTCAATATCAACACGGCCTTGGTCAAACAACAACCCATTCCCCGGTAAGCCGCATTTCCATTTCACTTTGCGTTTTCGTCGCCCAGAATCGCGTCGACGAACACCTCCGGATCGAAGGGCGCCAGGTCGTCGGGGCCCTCCCCGAGGCCCGCCAGCTTGACCGGAACCCCCAGCTCACGCTGGACCGAGATGACGATGCCGCCCTTGGCCGTGCCGTCGAGCTTGGTCAGCGCGATGCCGGTGATGTTGACGACCTCGGCGAACACCTGGGCCTGCCGCATCCCGTTCTGGCCGGTGGTGGCGTCGAGGACGAGGAGCACCTCGTCGACCGTGGCCTTCTTCTCGATGACCCGCTTGACCTTGCCCAGCTCGTCCATGAGGCCGGTCTTGGTGTGCAGGCGGCCGGCGGTGTCGATGATGACGACGTCGACCTTCTCCTCGATGCCCCTGGCCGTGGCGTCGAAGGCGACCGAGGCGGGATCGCCGCCCTCGGGCCCGCGTACGACGTCGGCGCCGACCCGGTCGCCCCAGGTCTGGAGCTGGTCGGCGGCCGCGGCCCGGAAGGTGTCCGCCGCGCCGAGCACGACCTTCTTGCCGTCACCGACCAGCGAGCGGGCCAGCTTGCCCGTGGTGGTGGTCTTGCCGGTGCCGTTGACGCCCACGACGAGCACGACGGCGGGCCGCTCGCCGTGCTTCTGGATGTGCAGCGTACGGTCCAGGTCGGGGTTGATCTGGGCGAGCAGTTGCTCCCTGAGCAGCTCGCGCACCTCCGCGGGGGTGCGGCTGCCGAGGACCTTGACCTTCGTGCGCAGCTCCTCGACCATGGCGCGCGTCGGCGCCACGCCGACGTCGGCGGTGATCAGGCTCTCCTCGATCTCGTCCCAGACGTCGTCGTCGAGGCGGTCGCGGGACAGCAGCTCCAGCAGGCCGCGCCCGAGCGCGCTCTGCGAGCGGGCCAGCCGGGAACGCAGCCGCACCATCCGGCCCGCGGACGGCGGCGGCACCTCGATCTCGGGCACGACGACAGCGGGTGGCGCCGGAGGCGGGAGCGTGGTGGTCGCCCCCTCACCCTCCTCCGCGCTGGGCGCCGGACGCTGCTCGGGGAGCGTCGGTGTCTGGGGCGGCTGGGGCGGCTGGACCGGGGGCGCGGCCTTGCCACCCGGCCTGAAGAGCAGGAAAAGGCCGCCGGCCGCCAACAGGGCGACGACGACCACGATCACTATGACGCCGAGATAACCATCCACAACAGGTCAGTTTTCCAGATCGACCGGCATGCTGATGACCCGCGCCGCGCGGTTGGGGCCAATGGGGCCGGTGACGAGGTCAGGCGGACTCGCGCTCCCGGAGCCGCTGGCTGACCACCTGAGTGACGCCGTCGCCGCGCATCGACACGCCGTAGAGGGCGTCGGCGATCTCCATCGTCCGCTTGTTGTGGGTGATGACGATCAGCTGCGAGCTCTGCCGCAGCTCTTCGAAGAGCCGCAGCAGACGCTGCGTGTTGGTGTCGTCGAGGGCCGCCTCGACCTCGTCCATCACGTAGAACGGGGAGGGCCGCGCCTTGAAGATGGAGATCAGGAACGCCACCGCGGTCAGCGACCGCTCACCGCCCGACAGCAGCGACAGCCGCTTGACCTTCTTGCCGGGCGGCCTGGCCTCGACCTCGATGCCGGTGGTCAGCATGTCGGTGGGCTCGGTCAGCACCAGACGGCCGTCGCCGCCGGGGAACACCCGGGTGAAGATCTGCTCGAACTCCCGCGCCACGTCCTCGTAGGCCGAGGTGAACATCTGCTCCACCCGGTCGTCGACCTCCTTGACCACCAGCATCAGATCGCGCCGGGTCTTCTTGAGGTCTTCGAGCTGCGAGTTGAGGAAGGCGTGCCGCTCCTCCAGCGCCGCGAACTCCTCCAGCGCGAGCGGGTTGACCTTGCCGAGCTGGTTCATCTGCCTCTCGGCGATCTTGGCCCGCTTCTCCTGCTCCTCGCGTACGTACGGGATGGGCGGGTCGCCGGGGACCGGGGCCTCCGGGCCGTACTCGGAGATCAGTGACTCCGGCTCGACGCCGAACTCCTCCAGGGCGCGCTGCTGAAGCTGTTCGAGGCGGAGGCGCTGCTCGGTGCGGGCGACCTCGCTGCCATGGACCCGGTTGACCAGCCGGTCGAGCTCCTGGCCGAGCTCGCGTACGTGCAGGCGTACCTGCTTGAGCTCGGCGTCGATCGCGACGCGGGCCAGGTCGGCCTCGTCGCGTTCGCGGGCGGCGAGCTGGATGGACGCCCCCAGGGCCCTGAGCACCTGCTTGGCTCCGCTGCTCACGGCCGCGGCCACCGTCGCCTGCTGACGGCGCCTGGCTCGCTGGGCGGCGGCCTGGGCGCGTTCGTGGCGTTCGCGCTGGGCGGCCCTGATCAGGCCGTCGGCCCGGCCCTCGATGCCCTTGACCCGCTCTTCGGCGGTGCGGACCTGCAGGCGGGTCTCCATCTCGCGCTGCCTGGCGACCTGGCAGGTGCCGGCCAGGTCGTCGCGGAGCTCGGTGGTCGGCTCGGTCTCCAGCTCCTGCGCGTATTCGGCCTCGGCCAGCCGGATCTCCAGCTCGGCCAGCTCCTCCAGGCCCTCGGCGCGGGACTCCTCGGCCGTCGTGACGTTCTTGGCGAGGCGCTGGGCCTCGTCGCGGGCGGCGTCGGCGGCGGCTTCGAGCTGGGCCAGCCGCTTGGCCGCCGCGGCGTTGCGCTGGTCGGCCTCGCGCTGCCTGGCCCTGACCTGGTCAAGCGCGCTCTGGGCGGTGTTGACCCCGGCCTGGGCGGTGCCCGCGGCGGACTGCGCCTCGTTGACGTGCGTCTGGGCAGACTCCAGAGCCACCTGCCCGGCCTGCTCGGCGGCGGCGGCCTCGTCGAGCGCGGCGGCGGTCTCCTCGGCCCTGCCCTCGGCCTCCTCCAGGTCCGCGACGGCGTCGTCGAGCGCCGCCCGCACCTGCAACACGGAGGTGCCACCCTCGGAGCCGCCACTGGCCAGATGGGCACCGACGAGGTCGCCACCCCTGGTCACGGCGCGCAGCTCAGGATGGCGCTCCACGATCGCCCGGGCGGCAGTGAGGTCGTCCACGACCACGACGCCGGCCAGGACATGGTCCAGGGCGGCCCTGAGATGCTCAGGCACCGTCACCAGCGCGGCGGCCCACCGACTCCCCTGCGGCGCCGCCCCCAGGACCCGATCCGCGACCTGCCCGTCGAGACGCGCCGCCGCGGACTGGCCGTGGGAGTGCGCCACCAGGAGCGTCGCCTGGCCCGCTTCCTTGACGCGGAGTAGTTCCAGCGCGCCTATCGCGGTGTCCACCGTCTTGACGGCGATGGCGTCGGCGATCGGCCCGAGGACGGCCGCGATGGCCGGCTCGGCGCCCGGGGTGACCTGCATCGACGCCGCCAGGGGGCCGAGCACCCCGGCCAGGTCGGTCTCCAGGAGGGCCGCGCCGCCGTCGCCCTTGGCCAGGCCGAGCTCAAGGGCCTCGCAGCGGGCCCGGAGGGCGGCCACGGTCTGCTGGGCCTTCTGGTCGGTGGCGCGAGCCGTGGCGATGCCCGATCTGGCGGCCTGGAGGGCGGTTCGCGGCGCGTCGAGCGCGGACTTGGCCTGCTCGACGGCGGCGCGAGCCTCGTCGGCCGCCGCCTTGGCCTCGTCGACCAGCGCCTGGGCGGCGGCCAGCTCCGCGGCCAGCGCGGGATCGACGGCGGGCTCCTCCAGCCGCCGCGACTCCAGGTCTTCACGGGCCTGGCGCTCCCGCCCGGCGGCCTCGGTCACGGCGCGCGTGAGGCGGCCGATCTCGTCTTCGGCGGCGCGCGCCCTGCTGCGTACGGAATCGACCTGGCCGCGCAGTTTGGCCAGGCCCTCGCGCCGGTCGGCGGCGGCCCGGGAGGCCATGGCGAGCCGCTGCTCCTCGGCGCTCAGCTCGGCCTCGGCCTCGGCGCGCCGCTGAACCGCCTCTTCCAGCAGGTCCTGGGCGTGCTCCAGCTCGGCCTGAAGGATCAGCTCGTGCTCGCGGGCCTCGGCCGCCTCGCGTTCGAGCTCTTCCGGGTCGCGCCCGCGCCGCTCGATGGCGGCCGCGTCGAGCGCGTGCCGGTGCCGCTCGGCGGCCAGTTGTTCGAGGCCGGTGATGCGTTCGCGCAGGGAGGAGAGCCGGAAGTAGGTCTCCTGGGCGGCGCTCAGCCGGGGCTGGGCCTCGGCCTCGGCCGCCTCCAGGGCGGCCTCACGCTGCTGGCCCTCGGCCAGCTCGGACTCCACCCTGGTGCGCCGAGCCAGGATCGCCGCCTCGTCGGCCGCCTCGCGCTCCAGGGTCACGCGCAGGACGCACACGTCGTCGGCCAGCAGGCGCAGCCGGGCGTCGCGCAGGTCCGCCTGGATGACGGCGGCCTTGCGGGCGATCTCCGCCTGGCGGCCGAGCGGCTTGAGCTGGCGGCGCAGCTCGGTGGCGAGGTCCTGGACGCGGGTGAGGTTGGCCTGCATCGCGTCGAGCTTGCGGAGCGCCTTCTCCTTGCGCTTGCGGTGCTTGAGCACGCCCGCGGCCTCTTCGATGAACGCGCGCCGGTCTTCGGGGCCCGCGTGCAGCACGGCGTCGAGCTGGCCCTGGCCGACGATGACGTGCATCTCGCGGCCGATGCCCGAGTCGGACAGCAGCTCCTGGATGTCGAGCAGGCGGCAGGTGTCGCCGTTGATGGCGTATTCGCTCTGGCCCGACCTGAACATCAGGCGGCTGATCGTGACCTCGGTGTAGTCGATCGGCAGCGCGCCGTCGGTGTTGTCGATGGTCAGCGACACCTCGGCCCGGCCGAGCGGCGGCCTGGAGGAGGTGCCGGCGAAGATGACGTCCTCCATCTTGCCGCCGCGCAGCGACTTGGCGCTGTGCTCGCCCATGACCCAGGCCAGGGCGTCGACGACGTTGGACTTGCCGGACCCGTTGGGGCCCACGACGCAGGTGATGCCGGGCTCGAAGCGCAGAGCGGTCGCGGACGCGAACGACTTGAAGCCGCGCAGGGTGAGGGTCTTCAGGTACAAGACCACGCCCCCTTCACCGTCAACCGAGCTTTCGCCGAAAAGACTACTGGTCTTCACCGCCCCGCGAGGGCGTGTGCAGTCGGGGCCGCGCCGGTTGGGCAAAGGAGGGATAAATTTCGATGAATATCCGCAAAATAACAAGGGACGCCTCTTCGAGACGTCCCTGGGTCTTGCGCTCCGGCACCCTTAGGTAAGTGCCGGCTCGCGCTCTTGCATACGGCTGAACGCCTCGTCGCGGGTTTGCGCCGCAAGAGCGTCATTCGTGGCCTGGAGTCGGATGAGTTCTGCCTCCAAATCCCGGATCCGCTGTTGCAGACGGCGCATCTCCGAGACCATTCGAGGGTCAGGACCGCCGACGTGGCCGAGTAGAGCCTTCGCCATGGTAAAGGGTCCTCCACGCTGAGTGACCAGACTGGTTCGCGCACTTCTTATTCCGCGGGAGGGGTGCGCGTGGTACCTAACAAGAGTCGCACCGGCAGTGTGGGCGGTCAAGTCGAACGAACCGCGTAGACCATCCCCCGGGCACTCCCGACATACAACTATACCCTATTTGGGCGGTTAAACGAAACCCCTCACCGCTCAACAAACCCCCCCAAACTACCTCGGGCTTCACTCCAACGTTCCACCACTCCATCAACTCTGCCCGGCGTGTCGCAACCTCTGAGCAGCCCTAGGAGCTTGACGCAGGCCTCTTCAGGGCCTTCCATCACGACTTCCACCCGGCCGTCGGGCCTGTTCCTCGCCCACCCCGTGAGTCCGAGCTCCAGCGCTCGCGCGCGCGTCCACCATCGGAAGCCCACGCCCTGCACCCTCCCCCTCACCCATACCGTCAGCCTCACCATGGGATCTCCCCTTTTTTCCTTTGCGGCTCCGTGACCGCCGCACGGGGCTTGCGGCGCGGCGGGCTGGGCGCCGTACCCCCATTCTCCAGACATGGGGCCGGACCTGTCCTTCGGGCTCGCTCAGCGGGGCTTTCGCTGGCAGGTCGGGCAGCTGTAGGACGAGCGGTTCATGAACGGGTCGCGCCTGATCGGGGTGCCGCAGCGGGAGCAGGGCTCGTCGCGTCTGCCGTAGACCTCCAGGGAGCGCTCGAAGTAGCCGCTCTCCCCGTTGACGTTGACGTAGAGGCTGTCGAAGGACGTCCCGCCCTGCAGGAGGGCGGCGCCCATGACCTGGCGGACGGCGGCCAGGAGTTCGGCGATCTTGGGGCGCGTGAGGGTCTGGGTGGGTCGTGCCCAGTGGAGTTTCGCCAGCCAGAGGGCCTCGTCGGCGTAGATGTTGCCGACGCCGCTGATCAATGACTGGTCGAGCAGGGCCCGTTTGATCTCGGTCTTCTTCTTGCGGAGGTTCGTCGCGAACGTGTCGGCGTCGAACGACTTCTCGAACGGATCGGGGGCGATGTGCGCGATGGGCGCGGGAATGCCCTCGACCAGGGGGGTCAGCATGACGTGGCCGAACGTCCGCTGGTCCACGAAACGGAGATCTGAGCCGCCGTCGGCGAACCTGAGCCGTACTCGCAGATGCTTCTCCAGCGGCGAGTCGGGCGGCACGATGAGCAACTGGCCGCTCATGCCCAGATGGGCCAGGAGCGCCTCCTCGTCGCCCGAGAGCGGCAGCCACAGGTATTTGCCGCGACGCTCCGCCGAGAGCACCGTGCGCGCTCTCAGGCGCGCGGAGAACTCCTCCGCGCCCGGCACGTGGCGTCTGGTGGCGCGGGGATGGAGCACCTCGGCCGAGGCGATCTCCCGGCCGGTCACCCATTCGGCGAGGCCGCGGCGGACGACCTCGACCTCCGGAAGCTCTGGCACCTAGCCCGCCGGCTGGCTCTCGCGCTGCTCGCGGCGGGCCCTGATGCGGGTCCACGCCGCCTCGGCCGCCTGCTGCTCGGCCTCTTTCTTGCTGCGTCCGGTGCCCGAGCCGTAGGACTCGCCGCCCACGCGCACCTCGGCGGTGAAGGACTTGGCGTGGTCGGGGCCGCTCTCCTCGACGTGGTATTCGGGCACGCCGAGCGCCTCGGAGGCGGTGAGCTCCTGCAACGAGGTCTTCCAGTCGAGGCCGGCGCCCAGCGACGCCGAACGGACGATCAGCGGATCGAACAGCAGGTGCACGACCCGGAACGCCTCGTCGAGGCCCTTGTCGACATAGACGGCGCCGATCAGCGCCTCCAGCGTGTCGGCCAGGATCGACGACTTGTCGCGGCCGCCCGTGCCCTCCTCGCCCCTGCCGAGCCGCAGGAACCGGCCCAGGCCGAGCGTGCGGGCCACATCGGCCAGGGCACGCATGTTGACCACCGCGGCCCGCAGCTTGGCCAGCTGGCCTTCGGGCAGGTCGGGGTGGTTGCGGTAGAGGGTGTCGGTCACGACGAGGCCGAGCACCGAGTCGCCGAGGAACTCCAGGCGCTCGTTGGTGGGCAGGCCGCCGTTCTCGTACGCGTAGGAGCGGTGGGTCAGCGCCCGCTCCAGGATGTCGGCCCCGAGGCCGACCAGCAGCACCCGCTCCAGCTCTTCTCTGGCGACCTCGACGGCCACCGGCTTAGGACCTGCGCCCACGTGCTTTCCTCCTCGGACATCTTCACAAGGCGCGACGGCTGCGGAAGATGCCCGAAAACGTGGTGGGCGTCGGGGGGACGAGACCCCGGCGTCCACCACGGCCGCGGGCGAACCGCCACCGCACGCGTCAGACGGTAACGCCGACCGGGGCACCATGGCACCCGGTCGGCAGTGCGTCAAACCCTTTGAGCGGTCACGGACCGCTCACCAGGCGGTGCGATCAGGCGGACGGCTCGATCACCTGACGGCGGTTGTAGGTGCCGCAGGTCGGGCACGCGATGTGCGGCTGCTTCGGCGAACGGCACTGCGGGCAGCTCACCAGGGCGACAGCAGTCGTCTTCCACTGGGAGCGACGGGCGCGGGTGTTGCTCCGCGACATCTTTCGCTTCGGGACGGCCACGTCACTTCTCCTGATCGTTATCGTTCTCGGTAACCAGACC
Organism: Nonomuraea sp. NEAU-A123; assembly: GCF_018603905.1. Classification (GTDB taxonomy): domain Bacteria; phylum Actinomycetota; class Actinomycetes; order Streptosporangiales; family Streptosporangiaceae; genus Nonomuraea. The sequence continues at coordinate 77,391 of NZ_JAHFZZ010000006.1, read as the reverse complement.
TTGCAACGACGCCCATCGGGCGTCGATCTTCTCGTGCCGGTGGTCATCGCCGGCCTCGGCCAGCTTGACCCCGCATTCCGTGCAGAGGCCCGTGCAGTCTTCGCCGCAGACGGGACTCAGCGGCAGTGCGAGCACCGCCGCGTCGCGGAACGTCGGCTCGAGGTCGAGTAGTTCGCCGTCGAGCAGTGAATCCTCCTCCGAGGCGTCCTCGTTGGAGTAGAAGAACAGCTCCTGCAGGTCGACCTCGATCTCCGAGGTGACCGGGTCCAGGCACCGCACGCACTCCCCGGCGAGCGGGGCCTGCGCCGTGCCCGAGACGAGCACGCCTTCCATCACTGCTTCGAGCCGGATCTCCAGCTCGACTTCGGCGTCCTTGGGGACACCGATCATGTTGACGCCGAGATCCACCGGTGCCGGGAGGGACAGGGTCATCCGCTTCATCGAGCCCGGTCGCCTACCCAGGTCGTGAGTGGAGATCACCCAAGGGGAGCGGGGGTCGAGGTGCTGAGTCATCTGCTCTCGCTAGGCATGGCGAAATTATCGCCGTCGTACAAGGCCGAAATGAAAGGATACCAGGTTGGCGTCAGCCCCTGAGCCGCTCGATGAGGAGCTCGTGGACCAGGTCAGGCACCAATCCGGACACGTCACCACCGTATCGGGCGATCTCCTTGACCCGGCTGGAGGACAGGAAGGAGTATTCGGGGTTCGTCGGCATGAACAGCGTCTCGACCCCGGACAACCGGTAGTTGAGCTGGGCCATCTGCAGTTCGTAGTCGAAGTCGCTGACCACCCTGATCCCCTTGACGATCGCGGGGATGCCGTTCTGCTTGCAGAAGTCTACGAGCAGACCGTGGAACTTCCGCACCTTGACGTTCGAGTACTCCTTGGTCACGGTGTGCAGGACCTCGATCCGCTCATCGACCGTGAACAGGCCGCTCTTCTCGAGATTGATGAGCACAGCCACGGTCACCTCGTCGTACAGCCGGGCAGCCCGGCCGATGATGTCGAGGTGGCCGTTGGTGATGGGGTCGAACGACCCCGGGCAGACAACGCGGCGCAAAACGCCTCCCCAGGTCTACGGGTTCCCGGCGGCGCGACCGTACCAAACGGACGCTTCGCCGTAGCGACGGACCCTCTCCTCAACGTAGCCTTCAGGCCACACGAGGGCCTTTCCCCTGCTTTCCCGCTCGAACGCCACCAAAGCCCCATTGATCAACCAGCCGTTGTCGCGCAGGGACTCCAGCACGCGCGTGACCTCACTGTCGGTGACGGCGTAGGGCGGATCCGCGAAAACTATGTCGTATCCGCCGTCATCGGGTTTTGCCAGGAACCGCTCCACCTTGTCGGCCACCACCCGGGCCCCGTCCAGCGCCAGCGCCTCGACGTTCGCCTTGATCGTCCGGACGGCCCTGGGGTCGGACTCCACGAGCACCGCGCAGTCCGCCCCCCGGGACAGCGCCTCCAGCCCGACGGCCCCCGAACCCGCGTACAGATCGATCACCCGGGCCCCCTCCAGCCCGTGCAGGGAGTCGAGGGTCAAGAAGATCCCTTCTCGCGCCCTGTCACTGGTCGGCCTCGTCCCGCGCCCCGGCGGCACGGCCAACCGCCTGCCACCCGCGCTCCCCGCGATGATCCGAGTCATGCGGACCATTGTTCCGCATGTCCACGCAGGTCAAGAGTGGACAAGTGTCGGCCTCGAGTACGCAAGGGTGATTCCCAACGCGCGGAGGGTCTCGCATGATGGGTCCTGCGGCCTTCAAGGTGACCCAGTTGAAGGCCGACCGGCGTGATCGTGAGCCCTTCCGCACGCCGGTTCCCTCGGCACCTGACCCGAGGGTGGGCCCAGCCGGGGACGGCATTCGGGGGGAGGCCGTCCCCGCGGCTGGGCACCATATCAACATCAAGATCAAGGGCTTTTTTTGTTTTTACGGCACGGCCGGGTTGGCCGCCACCCGCCATACGTGGCTGAGGGCCTCCAGGAAAACGGCCGCTGAACCCGCACATGGTCGGGCGCCGTTACGTGCGATTCTTACTCAGATTCCGTGGACTCTCTGCGGGCCGTTCTCAGGTCTTCTCCAAGTACTCCGCTTTTTCGTCTGCCAGCAGGCGGTCTATCTCCGCGCGCAGGGCGTCGTTTGAGGTCAGGGCTGGGTCGGCTGCCAAGAGGGCCCCGGCGTCTTCTCTCGCTGTTTCTATGACGTCCTCGTCGCGGAGGAGTTGGAGCAGCTTCAAGGACGAGCGTTTGCCTGATTGGGCGGCTCCTAGGACGTCGCCCTCTCTGCGTTGCTCCAGGTCTACGCGGGACAACTCGAAGCCGTCGAGGGTCGCGGCCACTGCCGACAGGCGGGCTCGAGCGGGGGTGCCTTCGGGGAAGTCGGAGATCAGGAGGCAGAGGCCGGGGAGGCCGCCGCGGCCTACTCTGCCGCGGAGTTGGTGGAGCTGGGAGACGCCGAAGCGGTCGGCGTCCATGATGATCATGACTGAGGCGTTGGGGACGTCGACGCCGACCTCGATGACCGTGGTGGCGACGAGAACGTCGAGCTCGCCGCGGGTGAAGGCGCGCATGATCGCGTCCTTCTCCTCCGGCGGGAGCTTGCCGTGCAGGACGCCCAGCCGGAGATCGTGGAAGGGCCCCTCGGAGAGCAGCTCGGCCACGTCGAGGACGGCCAGCGGCGGGCGCCGCTCCTCGTCGGACGACGGCGGAGCCGCCAGGTCCCCCTCGTCGCCCTCCAGATCGCCGATGCGGGGGCAGACGATGTAGGCCTGCCTGCCGAGTGCCACCTCCTCGCGAACCCGCTCCCAGGTGCGCTCCAGGAAGTGCGGCTTCTCGGCGGCGGGCACGACGTGGGTGGTGATGGGCGCCCGGCCCGAGGGCAGTTGCGACAGCGTCGAGACCTCCAGGTCGCCGAAGACCGTCATGGCGACCGTGCGCGGGATCGGAGTGGCGGTCATGACCAGCACGTGCGGACGGCCGCCGCCGGCCTTCTCGCGCAGCGCGTCACGCTGCTCCACGCCGAACCGGTGCTGCTCGTCGACCACGACCAGCCCCAGGTCGGCGAACTGGACGTGCTCCTGGAGCAGGGCGTGCGTGCCCACGACGATGCCCGCGGTGCCGGACGCGGCGTCGAGCAGCGCGGACCTGCGCGCGGCGGCGCCCATGGAGCCGGTGAGCAGGGTGACGGCCGTGCCGCCGAACATGCCGCCCTGCGCGAGGTCGCCCAGCATGCCGCGGATCGAGCGGTGGTGCTGCTGGGCCAGCACCTCGGTGGGCGCCAGCAGCACGGCCTGGCCGCCCGCGTCGACCACCTGCAGCATCGCGCGCAGCGCCACCACGGTCTTGCCCGCGCCCACCTCGCCCTGCAGCAGCCGGTGCATGGGGTGCTCCAGCGCCAGGTCGGCGGCGATCTCCTCGCCGACGAGCGCCTGCCCCTCGGTCAGCGTGAACGGCAGGCGTCCGTCGAAGTCGGCCAGCAGGCCGTCACCGCGCCGGGGGCGTGGCTTGGCGGGCCACGCGGTCGCCGCCTGCCTGCGCTGCAGCAGCACCGCCTGGAGGACGAACGCCTCGTCGAACTTCAGCCGCTTGCGCGCCCGCTGCATGTCGGCGAAGTCCTTCGGCCGGTGGATGGCCACCAGCGCCTCGCCCAGCTCCTCCAGCCCGCGACGGGCCCGCAGCGAGACGGGCAGCGGATCGTCGAGGGGCCCGAGCGTGTCGAGGACCACGCCGATCGCCCGCCTGATCGCCCACGGCGTCAGGTCCTTGCCCGCCGGGTAGATCGGGACGGGCGCCGCCGCGAAGTCCTCCGCGCTCGCCTCACCCTCCTCGAACAGCTCGAACTCCGGATGCGACAACTGCCAGCGCGGGTTGGTCCTGGACCCGAACAGGCCCACCTTCCCGGCGAACATGCCGCGCCGCCCGGGCTTGAGCCGCGACTCGGCCACGTGCGAGCCCTTGCCGAAGAACGCCAGGTAGATCTTGTTGCGCCCGCCGTCGACGACCTCGGCCTCCAGCCAGGTGCCGCCGCGGTTGCGCATGGGTTTGCGCATCAGCCTGGTGACCTCGCCCACCACGGTGACGTGCTCGTCGACCTCCAGCGCGTCGAGCGAGGTCAGCTCCCCGCGCTCGGCGTAGCGGCGTGGGTAGTGGCGCAGCAGGTCGCCGACCGTCTCCAGGCCGAGCACGCTGTGCAGCAGCTTGGCGGTCTTGGGGTCGAGCGCTTTCGTCAGGGGCTCGTCGAAACGGCTCACGGGACTATGTTCTACCGCCTGCGGCCGACAGGAATCATTCGACACCGATGAGCAGCGGGTAACCGCCCTGTTCTCCGTCGTAGACGACCAGGTCCACGTCGGGCCTGATGGCCCCGAGGTGCGCTTCGACGTGTCCGGCCAGCCGTACCGGCGCGTCGGCGCCCGTGACCAGGGTGACCAGTTCGCCGCCGCCCGCCACCATCCGGTCCACGACGAGCGTGGCCACGTCCTCCAGCGTCTCGCCGATCACCGACACGTCGCCGTCGATCAGCCCGAGCACGTCACCGGGACGGCACACGCCCGCGCTCGTGACCGCCTCGCGGTCGGCCACCACCAGGTGACCGTGGCGCGTGTGCCCGGCCGCGTCGGTCATGGCCACCACGTCGTCGTCGAAGCGGCGCAGCGGATCGTGTACGGCCAGCGCGGCAAGGCCCTGCACGGTCGCCCTGGTGGGCAGCACGCTGACCACGACGCCGTCCTCTCGGGCGATCTCGGCCGCCGCGGTCGCCACCGCCCGGGCGCCCTCGTCGTTCGGCAGCACCGCCACCTCGCTGCCCGCCTCCCGGATGGCGGCCAGCATCGCGGGCAGCGTGGGCCGCGTACCGGGGTCCCGGCGCACCACGACCGCGCCGCACTCCTCGAACAGCGCCGCGATCCCGTCGCCCGCCGCGACCGACACCACTCCCCTGCCCGCGCTGGCCCGGTGCGTACGCTCGGCCAGGTAGGTGATCCTGATCCGGTACGGCCGGCCCGCGCGCAGCGCCGCCTCGACCGCGGGACCGGCCTCGCCGACATGGACGTGGACGTTCCACAGGCCACCGCCGCCGACCACCACGAGCGAGTCGCCCATCGCGTCGAGCTCCTCGCGCAGCTTGGCCACCGCGTCGTCGTCGGCGTCGAGCAGGTACATCACCTCGTAGCCGGCGCCCACCTCGGTCATCGGCGAGATCCGCGCGGTCGGCGCGGGCACGTCGTAGCGGTCGCTGTGGGAGTCGGTGATCACCCGTTCGAGCGACTCCAGGATGATCGCCAGCCCGGCGCCGCCCGCGTCCACCACGCCGCTGCGGGCCAGCACGTCGAGCTGCTCGGGCGTGCGCCGCAGCGCCGCGCGCGCCGCCCCGGCCGCCCGCCGCGCGACCGCCGCGAGGTCTCCCGTCACCTCTTGTACGGCCCGCGCCGCGGCCTCCAGCACGCTCAGCACGGTGCCCTCGACCGGCCTGGCCACGGCCTCCCTGGCCAAGGTGGCCGCCCGCAGCAGCCCGGCGCGCAGGTCGGAGCCGTCCTTCAGCACCTCCGCGAGCCCGCGCAGCGCCTGGCTGACGATGACCCCCGAGTTGCCCCGGGCGCCGATCAGCGCGCCGTACGAGAGCGTCTGCCACATCACCGCGGCGTCCACGTCGTCGGGCAGCGCCTCGACCGCCTCGGCCGCGGAGAGCATGGTCAGGTGCAGGTTGGTGCCGGTGTCGCCGTCCGCGACCGGGAACACGTTGAGCGCGTCGATCTCCGCCTTGGCGCCGCCCAGCGCGTCGGTGGCCAGGCGAGCCCAGCGGCGTACGGCGGGCGGGTCGAGAACCTCCATCTGCGCGCTCCGACCTCCCAGGATGCGCTACCGTTCATGGAGGAGGATATCGCCGCATCTGGGCCCGTCTAGTGCGCGAGTTCGCGCCCAGTGGTGCGGATCGGATATTCTCGTCTGGCTGGCCGGGTGTCCCGGCATGCCCTTCGCCCGGAAAGCATCAAGCGGACAGGGCTACACATCGACTGTTTTAAGGAGCGATACCGTGGCTTCCGTCTGCGATGTCTGCCGCAAGGGGCCGACCTTCGGCAACAACGTGTCCCACTCGCACCGCCGCACCCGTCGTCGTTGGAACCCCAACATTCAGACGGTCCGCGCGGTCATCGGCGGCACGCCGAAGAAGCTCAACGTGTGCACCTCGTGCATCAAGGCCGGCAAGGTCACTCGCTAGCCGGTTCCGACTTTCGCGCAAGCCCGCCTGCTCGATACCGAGCGGCGGGCTTTCGCCATGTCCGGGGGCGGACTCAGCGCCAGCGCCAGGCGTGGTCGACCGGGCCGATGCCGTCGCCGAGCGGGAAGCCACTGGCGATGGCGCCCGTCACATACTCCTTCGCCTTGCCCACCGCCGTCGGCACGTCGTCCCCCAGCGCGAGGCGGGCGGCGATCGCCGAGGCGAGCGTGCAGCCCGTGCCGTGCGTGTGCCGGTTGTCCAGGCGCGGGGCGGAGAAGCGATACTCGCTCGTGCCGTCCGTGAGCAGGTCCACGGGCTCGCCGGGCAGATGGCCGCCCTTGATCAGGGCCCAGGTGGGGCCCAGCTCCAGGATGGCGTCCGCGGCGCGGCGCAGGCCGTGCTCGTCCTCGACCTTGACCGAGGTGAGCTGCTCGACCTCCCACAGGTTGGGGGTGACGACGGTGGCGACCGGCAGCAGCCGCGTCCTGACCGTCTCGACGGCCTCGGGCGCCAGCAGCGGGTCGCCGTGCTTGGAGACGCCCACAGGATCGACCACCACCGGCGCCGGGTACGAGCCGAGCACCTCCGCCACGACCTCGACCAGTCCCGGCGAGGCCAGCATGCCGGTCTTGACCGACTGCGCGCCGATGTCGCCGAGCACCGAGTCGAGCTGCGCCCGTACGGCCTCGGGCGGCAGCTCCCAGTAGCCCTGGACGCCCAGCGAGTTCTGGGCGGTCACCGCGGCGATGACGCTCATGCCGTGGACGCCCAGAGCGAGCATGGTCTTGAGGTCGGCCTGGATGCCCGCGCCGCCGCCGGAGTCGGAACCGGCGACGGTCAGCACGCGTGGAGGGGTCGTAACCGTCATATCGCCCATCCAACCATCTGGCCGGTTAGTTGACGGCGCACTCCCCGCCGACCATGCCGCAGTTCGCCGGTGTGGCGCCGCGGCCCGTGGCCGAGATCGTGAGCTGGGTGGAGCCGCCCGTGTCGAGCGACTCGGACAGATCGATGATCAGCAGATCGCCGTCCTGTGTCCACCCGCCGCCCGTCACGTCCAGCACCCGGCCATGGATGGGCAGGGAGACCGTGGCCGACGGCAGCGTCACCCCGGAGGAGTTGACGACGTCCAGGTGCGCGGTGTAGCCCACGAGCCCCTGGTTGACCACGTCGAAGTTCAGGCTCACCGACTGGCCGCCCGCGGGGGCGACCGTGGCAGAGGACTGGGGATCCACGGGGGCGCCCGTATTGGGGTCGTTGATCGTCGTGGACTCCTCGGTCGGCTCCTCCGTGGGGCTCTCCGTGGGACTCGCGACCGGCTCCCTCGTGGGCCTGACCGGCTCCTTCGTCTTCGTCTTGGTCGGCGTCGGTGTCGGTGAGGCGCTACGGCGCGGCGTGCGCACGTTGACCGTGGCCGACGGCTTCGGGGTGTTGGCGGGCTTGGTCTTCTCCTCGGTCGGCTCGTCGGAGGGCTCCTCCGTGTCCTCCTCCTCCGGGGCCGACTCGGTGACCTTCGGGCCGGGCTGGTTGGAGACCTGTACGGCGGCGCAGGTGGTGCCGGCGCACTTGCCCGGGTCGTCCGAGGAGCTCATGAACTTGACGCCGGCGACGGTGCCGCCCAGGACGACGGCCACGGCGGCGACCGAGAGCAGCGCCACCTTGCCCCGCCCGCCACTGGGTGGTGCGGCGAGCACGTCGGGGTCGGCGTCCCGCTTCTTGCGGCCACGGCGCCTGCGCGGCTCCGGCTCGTCGAGCGGCTCGTCCGACGACCAGCCCGAGCCGAGGAAGCCGTTGTCGGCGTTGTCACCACTGTCCGCCCAGGCGGGCGTGGGCGCGTCGACCATGGTCGGCGCGCCGTACACCTTGATGTCGCCCGGCGCGGGCGGCTCGTTCGGCGGCGGCCCGAACACCTCGTTGGAGCCGAAGACCTGGGTGGCGCCGAACGGCTCGTTGAAGTCACGCGTCTCGTTCGAGGAGGGCTCCCCGGCGGGGCCAGGTGGCCGGCCGGCGTCCCACTCCGGACGCGTGAAGGCGCCGGTCGTCTCGAACGGCCCCTCCTGGCGGTTGAACCCGCCGGCTGGAGGCTGCTGCGGTTGGTTGAACACGCCCTCGGGGGGCAGGAAGGCCCCCGTGGTCTCGGTGGGCCCCTCCGGGAACGCGCCCGGCCCCCCAGGGGGCCCTGCGGGCCGCGGGAACGCCCCTTCAGGCCGCGTGAAGGAGTCGTCGGGAGGCATGATGAACGCACCCGGAGCCCCCTCGGGCCGGGTGAAGTTCCCTCCGGGGCCTTCCGGGCGCGTGAACACGCTCGGGGGTTCGGCGGACGACTCCGAGGGCCTGCCCGCGGCCTTCGACCGCGGCGGCGGCGCGAACGCGCCAGTCGTCTCGAACGGGTCTGGCCGTACGTCAGGAACCGATGCGAGCGGGACCGGTCCAGCCGGGGCTGGTCCGCTTTCCCGTTTCGGCATCGGCGCCCACTGGCCTGTCACCTCGACCTGGTCCGGCGGCGAGGGCCAGCCTGGCGGCTCGGCCCCTTGCTCGTCCGGGCCCCAGAAGGCGCTCTTGGCGGTCGGATCCGGGACGGCGGCCCACCTCGCGGCGGGGTCGGTGGTGAACCTGAGGTCCTCCTGAGAATCGTCGGAGCCCTCGTCCCCCCATTCATCCTCGTCGTCAGATCCACCTGTGCCGTGGCGGCCCATATGGCTGCCCTTTCTGCCGGTTACAGTGGCCGCCAATCTTCATAACACCTTTACTACGGCTTTGTCCCAGCATTCCCGGTAGTCACACCCCAAATCCGCCAAACCTTACACAAATCGCGGCAGAATGTCACGCAAAGTGATCCCATCCGGCATGACCAGTTTCACGGCCTCGGACGACCACGCCCTGACCTGCGATGATGTCTCCCACGATCCGCCATGAGGGCGGGAGCGCCACCTCTGCGGGGAACACCGCCGCGAGCGCGTGATCCTCGCCCCCACCGAGGATCCAGTCCAGCGGATCGGCCCCCAGTTCCTTGGCCGCCGCCGCCACCGGCTCCCCCACGACGAATGCGGCCGGGTCCAGCTCGACGCGCACGCCACTGGCCGCCGCGATGTGCCCGAGGTCCTGGAGCAGCCCGTCACTCACGTCGAGCATCGCGGCGGCCCCCAGCTCCGCCGCCTCGGGTCCCGCGGAGTAGGGCGGGCACGGGCGCCGATGCGCGGCCACGGCCTCCCAGAGCGCCTCCTGCGGCGGGGAGAGGGGTACTCCCCGCGAAGCCGCCCACCCGGACTCCAGCAGCGCCAGCCCCGCGGCGGCGTACCCGAGACGTCCGGCTACGGCCACCACCTGCCCCGGACGCGCGCCCGACCGGGTCACCGGCGGCCGGCCGCCCAGGTCACCGAGCGCGGTCACCCCGATGACGACCAGCTCGCTGCGCGCGATGTCGCCGCCGACGACGCTCGCCCCCACCACCGCGCACTCGTCGCGGAACCCGTCGGCGAGCGCGTCGAGCCACTCGACGGGCAGGTCCGGGGGCATCCCCAGGCCGACCACGATGGAGGTCGGCACGGCCCCCATGGCAGCCACGTCGGCCAGGTTCTGAGCTGCGGCTTTACGCCCCACGTCGTACCCGCTGGACCAATCGCGGCGAAAGTGCCTACCCTCGAGTAGCAGATCTGTAGACACCACGACGCGTCCGTCGGGCGCGCTGACCATTGCGGCGTCGTCGCCGGGACCGAGCAGCACCGTCGCACCTTGCGGCAATCTTCCGGAAATACGAGACACCGCTCCGAATTCGCCGAGATCTCCGACTGTGATGACGCACCTCCTTACGCGCACAGGGTACGGTGGCCCTTCGGCGTGATCGAATCGCCCGGGAGGACGTAATGGTGCAGGCCTACATCCTTATTCAGACCGAGGTCGGCAAGGCCGCGAGCGTGGCCCACGAGATTTCCGGCATCCCGGGAGTCACGCAGGCGGAGGACGTCACCGGCCCCTACGACGTGATCGTGCGCGCGGAGGCCAACAACGTCGACGAACTGGGCAAGCTGGTGGTCGCCCAGATTCAGGCCGTGGAGGGCATCACGCGTACGCTGACGTGCCCGATCGTGCACATCTGAGGTAAATCTATTTCATGCGCCGCGCCACTGTCCTGCTCGCCCTGCTGACCCTCGCCGGGTGCGGCGGTGCCGTACAAGTGGAGCCGCCCAAGCCATCGGCCGAGGCGGCGGCGGCCTGCGTGAGTCTGGCCGGACGGCTGCCCAAGACGCTCGACGGCGCCCCACGCGGTGAGTCCACGCCCGCCTCGCCGTACGTGGCGGTCTGGGGGGAGGCGGAGATCGCGCTCCGCTGCGGTGTGCCGCGCCCCGCGCGGATGGCGCCGACCGACACGTTGCAGGAGATCGACGGCGTGGGCTGGTTCGCCGACCCCGACAGGCCGACCCTGTACACCGCGATCGCGGACCCCGCCTACGTCGAGGTCACGATCGCGGGCACACACGTGGCCCCTTCGGTCCTCGCGGACCTGTCGGGGCCGATCGGCAAGATGTCAGCGCAATCCGGGTGACCGGTTCAGCGCGAGCTGGATGAGCCGGTCGACCAGCGCCGGGTATGACAGCCCCGAAGCGGCCCACAGCTGCGGCGCCACCGACAACGAGGTGAACCCGGGCATGGTGTTGATCTCATTGAAGACCAGCTCCCCCTCAGGCGTGTAGAAGAAGTCGACCCGCGACAGCCCCTCGCAGTCGAGCGCCTCGAACGCGCGCACGGCCATCGCCCGCAGCTCCTCGGCCACCGCCTCCGGCAGGTCGGCGGGCACGGTGAGCGACATCTGGTCGGGGTAGTACTTGGCCTCGAAGTCGAAGAACTCCTGACCGCCCTGAACCCTGACCTCGCCGGGCGTCGACGCGATCGCGGGCTCGTCGCCGAGTGATTCGAGCACCGCGCACTCGATCTCGCGCCCCTCGATGGCGGCCTCGATGAGCACCTTGGGGTCGTGCTCGCGGGCGAACTCGACGGCCCGCTCCAGCGAGGCCCGGTCGTGCGCCTTGGAGATGCCCTGCGACGACCCGGCCCTGGCCGGCTTGACGAACACCGGCCAGCCGAGCCCCTCGGCCTCCTTCAGCACCCGGTCCCGGTCGAGCCGCCAGTCACGCTCGCGCACCACCACATAACGCCCGATCGGCAGCCCGGCGGCGGCCATGACCGTCTTCATGTGGGCCTTGTCCATGCCCACCGCACTGGCCAGCACGCCGGAGCCGACGTAGCGGACCCCGGCCATCTCCAGCAGGCCCTGGATCGTGCCGTCCTCGGCGAACGGGCCGTGCATGACGGGGAAGACCACGTCCACGTCGCCCAGCTCGACGGGGATGCTGCCCGGGTCGTAGGCCACCAGCGAGTTGCCGCCGGACGGCAGCGCCAGGGCCGCGCCGGTGGTGTCGACGGCGGGCAGCTCGCCGGCCTCGATGGCGAACCGCTGGTCTGCCGCGGCCAGCACCCACCTGCCGTCCTGGGCGATCCCGATGGGGATCACCTCGTACTTGGTCCTGTCGATCGCCTCCAGCACGCTGCCGGCTCCCATGAGGGATACGGCATGCTCGGAATTGCGACCTCCGAAAACGACGGCGACGCGTGGCTTGCTCATGAGGTCCGAATCTACCGGCGTGTACCCGGGACAGCGAGTCAAGCGCGCGGTCACGTCCTCATACGCCGTAACGCTCGGGCTTGGGCGAGCGGGACATGAGCAGCATCCCGGCCTCGCTCGGCGACATGCCGTCATGCACCACGCCCACCACGACCTCGGTGATCGGCATCTCCACGTCGTGCTTCCTGGCCAGTTCGAGCACGGACTCGCAGGACTTGACGCCCTCGGCGGTCTGCTTGGTGGCGGCGATGACCTCGGCGAGCGTCATGCCGCGGCCCAGGTTCTCGCCGAACGTGCGGTTGCGCGACAGCGGCGAGGTGCAGGTGGCCACCAGGTCGCCCATCCCGGCCAGTCCGGCGAACGTGTGCGGGTCGGCCCCGAGCGCCGCGCCCAGCCGGGAGATCTCGGCCAGTCCCCTGGTCATCAGCATGGCGCCGACGTTGTCGCCCATCCCCATGCCCGCGGCCACGCCGACGGCCAGCGCGATCACGTTCTTGACCGCACCGCCCAGCTCGACGCCGACCACGTCGGTATTGGTGTAGGGGCGGAACCACGGCGGCAGGTGGCAGACGTCCTGCAGCCGCGCGGCGACGCCCTCGTCCGCACTGGCCACGACGGTGGCGGCGGGCTGGCGCTGGGCGATCTCCTTGGCCAGGTTGGGGCCCGAGACGACGGCGACCCGGTCCTCGGGCACCCCCGCCACCTCGCGGATGACCTCGCTCATCCGCTTGGTCGTGCCGAGCTCGATGCCCTTCATCAGACTGACCAGGACCGCGTCACGCGGGATGTGCTCGCGCCAGGCGGCCAGGTTGGGCCGCAGCGACTGCGACGGCACGGCGAGCACCACGAAGTCGGCGCCGTCGAGCGCCTCGGCCGGGTCGGTCGTCGCGCGCAGCGAGGTGGGCAGCGCCACGCCGGGCAGGTAGTCGAGGTTGGTGTGGCTGCGCTCGATCCCCGCGACCAGCTCCGGCCGGCGCCCCCACAGCACGGTCCGGTTGCCGGCCTCGGCCAGGATCATCGCGAACGTGGTGCCCCACGAACCGGTGCCGAACACGGCCACCTTCGTCATGCCGTCACCGCCCGGCGGGGTCGTAGGGGGCCTCAGGGGCCTTCTGTCCGCGCAGCTCGGCGAGCTGCGCGGTGATCGCCATCATGATGTCGTGGGTGGCGGCGCGCAACACCTCGGCCTCCGGCGGCTTGCCGGAGTAGGCCGACAGGTCGACCGGTGGCCCCACCATCACGTGGAACGTCTTGCGCGGGAACAGCCTGAGCCGTTTGTGCCCATAAGGCAGCAGCTCTTGCGCGCCCCAATGGGCCACCGGGATCACCGGCGCGCCACTCGCCAGGGCCAGCCGCGCCGCGCCCGTCTTGCCGGCCATCGGCCACAGGTCGGGATCCCGGGTGCAGGTGCCCTCGGGATAGAAGAAGATCGCGGCGCCGTCCCTCAGCCGCTCCGACGACTCGTTCAGCGACCTGGCCGCCTCGTTGCTGCCCCGCTCGACCGGGATGGCCCGCAGGGAGCGGATGGCGTGGCCGAGGAGCGGCACCTTGAACAGCACGGACTTGGCCAGGATGACCGGCCAGCGACCGTTGTTGTAGAGGAAGTGCGACAGCAGGACGGGGTCGGTCCAGGAGAGGTGGTTCGCCGCGATGATCACGCCGCCGGTACGGGGGATGCGCTCGCCCCTGCGCCAGTCCTTCTTGATCAGGAGCCATGACAATGGTTTCACGATCACTACGGCCAGGGTCTCCCAGAAACGCGATGGGCGCGTGGGGCGGCTCATGATCTCCTCCTACGGTCTGCGCCCCAAGTCTCCCGGTTGGCCGCATGGGATGTCGAGGCGCGATGCTTAACCCTATGAGCATCCGCTGGTCACTGGTCATTCCGGTGAAGACGCTGGTCGCGGCCAAGACACGACTGGCGGCCGCCACGGGTCCCCACCGCACCCGGCTGGCCGTCGCCGTCGCCTGCGACACCGTCGCGGCGGCGCTCTCCTGCCCGCTGGTGGCCCGGGTAATCGTGGTGACCGCCGACCCGGCCGCCGCCGGGCCGCTGACCGCGCTGGGCGCCGAGGTGGTGCACGACCCCGACCGCGGCCTCAACACCGCCCTGCGTACGGGCGCGGCGCACGCCGTACGGATCGCGCCCGGCGACGCGGTCGGCGCCCTGCAGGCCGACCTGCCCGCCCTGCGCCCGGCGGAGCTGGCCACCGCGCTGGCCTGCGCCGCCGAGTTCGACCAGTCCTTCGTGCCCGACGCGCTCGACGTCGGCACCACCTTCTACGGGGTACGACCGGGCCGCCCGTTCACGCCGCGTTTCGGCGGGGAGTCGCGGGCCAAGCACCTGGCGGGCGGCGCCAAGGAGCTGTGCCCGGAGGGCATCGACTCGGTCAGGCGCGACGTGGACACCCCCGACGACCTGCGTGCCGCCATCGCCCTGGGGCTGGGGCGGCACACCGCGGCGGTGGTCGCCGAGCTGTGGCCGCCTTCGTGACGCCCTCGCCGCGCGGACGCCCACCGTTTACGCTGGTCCGCATGCAGGCGACGGTACGCAGTTTCGATCCGGTGACGCGTTCCGGCTCGGTCTTCCTCGATGACGGGACCGTGCTGGAGTTCGGCGCGCCCGCCTTCGACGCGGGGCCGCTGCGGCTGCTGCGCTCGGGGCAGCGGGTCCGCCTCGCGATGGCGGATGACGAGATCACCTACATAACGCTGTCGACCTTTCCGCTGCCCGCATAAGGAAACGCCCGGCCCCACGAAGGGGACCGGGCGCCCGGCTGCCTCTTTGCCTACTTCTTCTTCGCGAGCTTCTTGCCGCCGACGTTCACGAGTTCCTTGAAGTCCGAGCCCGGACGGAACTTGGGTCCCCAGCTCTCCGCGACCCGGATTTCGGCACCCGTTGACGGATTGCGAGCGCTCCTGGCCGGCTTGTGGACCATCTCGAAAGCGCCGAAGCCGGTGATCGAGACCTTGTCCCCGCTGGCGACCGCCTTCTGGACGGCGTCGATGATCGCGTTCACGGCCTCCGTGGCCGTTTTCCTGTCGCCCACCCGATCTGCGATGGCATCGACGAGTTCTCGCTTGTTCATAAAGTTCTGCTCCCCCAGTTACGGCTCGGGGTTCCAGCTCATGAATCCTACGTAGAAACCCCTTACGCGCTCGAAAGTAGGCGGGATCGCGAGGGAACTCAATCACCGAGCGTGTTTTCGGGTGCGCGTGGCGTGTCGAAATCGCTGTCGAGCGCGGCGAGAAACGCCTCTAGGCGGGCCGCCGCCCTTTCCGGATCCCGCTTGGCCAGATCGCAGATCGCGACGTAGCGGCGGGCCAGGCGTTCCTTTTCGGCGGCGGGCAGCATGCGGACGCGACGGTGCGCTTCGCGCAGCCGCCGCGCCAGTGCGTCGTCTTCTAGACGGTCGTCGGCAGCCATGGCTGCCGACCATTCTCGTACGCCGCCACATCCTCGGCATGACGCAGGGTCAGTCCGATGTCGTCGAGGCCCTCCATGAGGCGCCAGCGGGTGTAGTCGTCGATCTCGAAACCGACGGCCTCATCGGCCCAGCGGACCTGGCGATCCGCGAGGTCGACGGTCACCTCCAGCCCCGGCTCCGCTTCGACGGCCGCCTGCAGGGCCTCGACCTTCTCGCCCGGCAGGATGACGGGGAGCAGGCCCATCTTGGTGGAGTTGTTGCGGAAGATGTCGCCGAACCTGGCGGCGATCACGACGCGGAAGCCGTACTGCTGCAAGGCCCATACGGCGTGCTCGCGCGAGGAGCCGGTGCCGAAGTCGGGACCCGAGACGAGGATCGAGGCGCCGGTGTAGGACGGGTCGTTGAGCACGAACGTCGGGTCCTCGCGCCAGGCGGCGAACAGGCCCTTCTCGAACCCGGTCCTGCTGACCTGCTTGAGCCAGACGGCCGGGATGATCTGGTCGGTGTCGACGTTGCTGCGGCGCAGCGGCACCGCCGTACCGGTGTGGGTGGTGAAGGCGTCCATCGGAAGGCTCTCCTAAACGAGGTCGGCGGGGGCGGTCAGATGGCCAGTGACGGCGGTCGCGGCGGCGACCTGCGGCGACACCAGATGGGTGCGGCCACCCTTGCCCTGACGGCCCTCGAAGTTGCGGTTGGAGGTGGAGGCGCTGCGCTCGCCCGGCTGGAGTGTGTCGGGGTTCATGCCGAGGCACATCGAGCAGCCCGCCTCGCGCCACTCGGCGCCGGCGGCCTTGAACACCTCGTGCAGGCCCTCCTGCTCGGCCTGGGCCTTGACCATCATCGAGCCGGGCACGATCAGCGTGCGGGTGGTGACCTGGCGGCCGCGCAGGATCTCGGCGGCGGCGCGCAGGTCCTCGATGCGGCCGTTGGTGCACGAGCCGACGAAGACCGTGTCGACCTCGATCTCGCGCAGCGGCGTGCCCGCCGTGAGGCCCATGTACTCCAGTGCCCGCTCGGCCGACGACCGCGCGGTCGGGTCGGCGAAGTCCTCGGGATTGGGCACGGACGCGTTCAGCGGCAGGCCCTGGCCCGGGTTCGTGCCCCAGGTGACGTACGGCGTGAGCGTCGAGGCGTCGATCTCGACCACCTGGTCGAACACGGCGTCGTCGTCGGTGCGCAGCGACTTCCAGTATGCGACGGCCTGGTCCCAGGCCTCGCCGGTCGGCGCGTGCCGGCGGCCCTTGAGGTATTCGAACGTGGTCTCGTCGGGCGCGATCAGGCCCGCGCGGGCGCCGGCCTCGATCGACATGTTGCAGACCGTCATGCGGCCCTCCATGGAGAGCTTGCGGATGGCCTCGCCGCGGTATTCGACGATGTAGCCCTGGCCGCCGCCGGTGCCGATCTTGGCGATGATGGCCAGGATCAGGTCCTTGGCCGTGACGCCGACGGGCAGCTCGCCCGTGACCTCGATGGCCATCGTCTTCGGCCGGTAGGCCGGCAGCGTCTGGGTGGCCAGCACGTGCTCGACCTCGGAGGTGCCGATGCCGAACGCGATGCCGCCGAACGCGCCGTGCGTGGAGGTGTGGGAGTCACCGCAGACGATCGTCATGCCCGGCTGGGTCAGGCCGAACTGCGGGCCGATGATGTGGACCACGCCCTGGCCCGCGTCACCCATAGGGTAGAGCCGGATGCCGAACTCGGCGGCGTTCTTGCGCAGCGTCTCGACCTGGGTCTTGGACACCGGGTCGGAGATCGGGCCGAGCACGGTCGGCACGTTGTGGTCTTCGGTGGCGATGGTGAGCTCAGGCCTGCGCACGGGCCGGCCGGCGAGACGGAGACCGTCGAACGCCTGCGGGCTGGTCACCTCGTGAATGAGGTGCAGGTCGATGTAGAGGAGGTCGGGTTCGCCGTCGGCGCGGCGCACGACATGCTGCTCCCAGACCTTCTCCGCCAATGTGCGGGCCATGATCTCCTCCTGGTTGATGCGATGCTCACCATCGCGCTCCCTCGCGGGAGAGTCCTCCGACTTGCCTTCTCATATGTCGAGACGGCAGTATCGGTGTATGGACAACTCTAGCGGAGTCGGCGTACTGGACAAGGCCGTTCTGGTACTCAATGCCCTCGAAGCGGGTCCCGCTTCGCTGGCTCAGCTGGTCCAGGCCACCGGCCTGGCCAGACCCACGGCCCACCGGCTCGCCGTCGCACTCGAGCACCACCGCATCGTGACCCGTGACACGCAGGGCAGGTTCGTGCTCGGCCCGCGGCTTTCGGAGTTGTCCACCGCGGCGGGCGAGGATCGATTGCTCGCGGTGGCCGCGCCCGTGTTAATGCAACTGCGCGACCTGACCGGCGAGAGCGCGCAGCTCTACCGGCGTCAGGGTGACGAGCGGGTCTGCGTGGCCGCGGCCGAACGGGCCAGCGGGTTGCGCGACACCGTACCTGTGGGCTCGGCGTTGCCGATGACGGCGGGTTCGGCCGCCCAGATCCTGCTGGCGTGGGAGGAGCCCGACCGCCTGCACCGGGGGCTGCGCGGCGCCAAGTTCACCGCGGCCACGCTGGCGTCGGTGCGGCGCAGGGGCTGGGCGCACAGCGTCGGCGAGCGCGAGCAAGGAGTGGCCAGCGTTTCCGCGCCGATAAGGGGCAGCGGCGGCAAGGTCATCGCGGCGGTCTCGGTTTCGGGACCCATCGAAAGGCTGACGAGAGCCCCTGGCCGGCTGCACGCCGTGCCCGTGATGGCAGCGGCTGAGCGCATCACTGAAGCCATGCGTCGCACGTCATGATCAGCAAAAGCGCTTATTTGGGGAGCCGAGTGCCTCGCGGGCGCACTAGCCTGAGTGCGTGACAGATCGCATCGAGGTAGCCGCCACTGAGCTGCGACCCCTGCTCGAAGAGTTCATCATCTGGGCGCGCACCAACGCGCCCGAGAGCGACCCCGAGCTCGTGGGACCAGCGGCGCTTTGGCACCGCCTCGCCTTCTCCCAGGATCTCGGCACGTGGAAGCGTGCCGACCTGCGCAACCTGCTGCTCGACCGCATGCCCAAGGTCGTGGAGGACCCCGACGCCGCCGCCGACGGGATGCTCCCCGCCGTTGACGCGTACCTGACGTTCCTCTCCCAGACCGGACGGCTCACCGAGGGTTCGGACTCCCTCTCCGACCTGCAGGCCGAGCTCGACGACGTCGAGGACGACTTCGTCGAGCTGATGGAGGACCTCCTGGACGACGACGCCGAAGGTGATGACGACGAGGAGGAGGAGATCGGCGACCTGGGCGACTTCGAGCCGTTCGCCGACGCTCTGGCCGACCTCGACACGATCAGGCTGCGCCCCGACTCCGAACTGGCCACGGCCGCCCGCGCCGTGCCGCTGATCGCCCAGGCCCGCGACCTGGCTCTGTGGGTGGGTTCGGGACGCCGGGTGGGGGAAGACACCCTGCTCTCCGACGACGAGGTGGCCGAGGCGCTGGCGGCCGTCGGGCTGCCCAGGCCGGAGACCGACGGCTCGCTCGCCGAGGCCGTCCCGCAGCTGTGGAACGTCTGGAACCTCGCCGTCGACCTGGAGTTCCTGGAGCCGGGCGACGCCAACACCGTGGGCGTCCAGGACGACACGTCCGAGTGGCCGTTCGACGACGACGAGGACGTGCTCGACGCCTGGATGCTCGGTCTGCACTCGGTCGACTACGGCGACCCCGAGCTGCCCGACGAGGACCTCACCATGGCCCTGGCGGGCCTCACGCGGGGCGTGCTGGTCAGGCTGCTCCTCGGGGGCGGCTCCCGCGACGTCGACGAGCTCGGCCAGGAGCTGTCCGAGGCCGCCGCCGAGCTCGACGAGCTGGGCGCCGACGCCTGGGAGGCGGCGGGCGACCCGATCGCCGGGGCGATCGCCTGGCTGACCGGCTATGGCATGGTGGAGGTCAGCGGCCAGACGGTCAGCCTCACGCCGCTCGGCACCGAGGGCATCGTCCACCTGGTCGACGACTCCGACATCGAGGTCGACGCGCGACCGGCCATCGACTCGATGAGCGCCCACGAGCTGCTCGCGCTCAGCGCCGAGCTGCCGGAGGAGGAGGCCGACGCCGAGTTCGCCGACTGGATGCGGCTGCGCGAGCCGGGCAAGGCGGCCGAAGAGCTGCTGGAGGCCGCCGCCAAGGACGAGTCCGACGCGCTCATCCGGGTGCAGGCGGCCAGCGTGGTCGGCACACTCGGCGAGGCGGCCATCCCGGCCTGGCAGGAAGCGCTGAAGCAGTCGTCGCTACGCCCGTACGCGGCCACGCACCTGAGCCAGCTTCAGGTGGAGGACGCGCCGGAGCCGACGCAGGACGACACCCACTGGCTGATCCTCGACATGTGGACGATCTCGGCCGGGCTGGGCAGGTCGGAGTTCGTCGGCAGCCTGCGGGACATCGGGCCCGAGCTGCTCAACAACCTGCTCGAGGTGATCTGGAAGATCCCGCACGCGCACGTTGAAGAGCTGCTCGACCTGATCTCGCAGGTCCACCCCGACAAGCAGGTCGCCAAGGCGGCGCGGCGGGCGCTGTTCAAGGCCCGCTCCAACTCCTAGGCAGTCGTACGAATGGCGCCGCTCCCACTGCTGGAGCGGCGCCGTTCTGTTTCCTGAGCCGGGCCAATAAAAAAAGCCCTCGGCGCGATGCGCGACCGAGAGCGGTGAAAAATGTAGTCCCGACCGGATTCGAACCGGCGCTACCGCCTTGAGAGGGCGGCGTCCTGGGCCACTAGACGACGGGACCTTCGTGAGCTTGTGACAGTGGTAGTCCCGACCGGATTCGAACCGGCGCTACCGCCTTGAGAGGGCGGCGTCCTGGGCCACTAGACGACGGGACCCTGTCCACAAGCGATCGTGCCGGGTTCCCCCGGCAACGCAGGTAACTCTACCGCACCCTCGGAGCACCACCAAACCACTATCAGGCCAGCAGATCGGGCCTTTGGCGGCGGACCCAGTCGCCCATCGGGCCGCGTTCCCAGAGCGGGTCGATGGCGCCGAGCGGGATGCCGAGCCGCTGGAGGCCGGTCCGCGGATCGACGGGCACCCCGGCGAGCTGCGCCCGCATCCAGCGGGGCACGCGCGGCGGCACCTCTCGGGTGCCCCAGCCGATCAGCCCGGCGGACCGCAGAGCGCCGGCACGCACCCGTACGCCGCCGAGGCGCCCGATCGTACGGGGACTGGCCATCCGGCTCTCTACGACGTCAATGCGCTCCATCCGCGCCCACTCCAGCCGGAGGCGGAAGCCGTAGGTGTCCGCCAGCTCCACGCCCTGCGGGGAGAAACGTACGACGGTGCCCGCCACCATCCGGTGGTGCTTGACCGCCAGCACGCCGACGAGCGCGCCGACGCCGAGGAGGCCGATCAGCACTCCGGCGACCGAGCTGCCCGTCAGGATGGCGCCGAGCAGCAGGCACACCGGGAAGAAGAGCACGAGGGGCATCAGGAGCGGGGCCACGAACGCGGGGAACGACCCTCGCCGGATCCGGAACTCATCCATAAGCAAAAAACGGATGTCTCTGTGAGACATCCGTTAAACGCTGGGGTACCAGGACTCGAACCTAGACTAACTGAACCAGAATCAGTCGTGCTGCCAATTACACCATACCCCACCGGCCCGAACCCCGTGGGGCGCGTTAAGGCGACGTCCGAAAGAATAGCCCAGCTTGGGGTGCAAGACCAAAACGATTGCCGAACCGTCTTCCTCCGGGGGGCAGGAAGGGCCCGGCCGTGCCAAGCTGAGGGGGACAAAGCACCACGTGGAGGAGCCCAAGCGTTGCCAGAGAACCCCTTCTTCGCCCCCAGCAGCCTGCCGTACCAACTGCCGCCCTTCGAGGAGATCCGCGAGGAGCACTACCTCCCGGCGTTCGAGCGAGGGATGGCGGAGGGGCTGGCGGAGGTGGAGGCGATCGCGGACAGCAGCGAGCCGCCCACCTTCGACAACACGATCGCCGCGCTGGAGCGTTCCGGACGCATTCTGGAGCGCGTGTCCACGGCCTTCTTCAGCATCGTCTCCTCCAACTCCACCGAGGGCGTCCTGGAGCTGGAGAAGCAGATCTCGCCCGCGCTGGCCAAGCACAGTGACGCCATCCGGCTCAACCGCGCGCTCTGGGCCCGCATCAAGCGGGTGGCCACCGACGACCCCGAGGAGTCGTGGCTGCTGGAGAAATACCGCGAGGACTTCGTCAGGGCCGGCGCCGACCTGTCGGAGGCCGAGCAGAGCGAGCTCAGGCGGCTCAACGAGGACCTGTCCCGGCTGTCCACCGAGTTCGCCCAGAACCTGCTGAAGGCGCTGAGCGAGTCCGCGCTGGTCGTCGACGACGCCAAGGACCTCGACGGCTTCGACGAGGCCACGATCCAGTCGCTGCGGAAGGACGGGCGCTACGTCCTGCCGCTGCTCAACTACACCAACCAGCCGGGGCTGGCCCAGCTCACCGACCGTGACGTGCGCCGCAGGCTCTACACGCTGAGCGTGGAGCGGGCGCCGCGCAACTTCGAGCTGGCGATCAGGATGGCGACGCTGCGGGCCGAGCGGGCCACGCTGCTGGGCTTCCCCAGCCACGCCGCCTACACGGTCGCCGACCAGACGGCCAAGACCGTGGACGCGGTCGAGGCCATGCTGGGGCAGCTCGTCGGGCCGGCCGTACGCAACGCCAAGAAGGAGGCGGAGGCGCTCGCCGAGCAGGCCGGGTTCGCGATCGAGCCGTGGGACTGGTCCTACTACTCGGAGAAGGTGCGCCAGGCCCGCTACGACTTCGACGCCGGGGCGATGCGGCCCTACTTCGAGCTGTGGCGTGTCTACCGGGACGGCGTGTTCCACGCGGCGACCCGGCTCTACGGCGTCACGTTCACCGAGCGGCCCGACCTGAAGGGCTACCACGAGGACGTACGCGTCTACGAGGTGTTCAACGAGGACGGCGGCCCGCTCGGCCTGTTCCTGCTCGACCCGTACGCCCGGTCCAACAAGCGCGGCGGCGCGTGGATGAACAACCTGGTCGACCAGTCGGGCCTGTTCGGCGAGAAGCCGGTCGTGATGAACAACCTCAACATCACCAAGCCGGCCTCCGGGCCGACGCTGCTGACCTACGACGAGGTCAACACGGCCTTCCACGAGTTCGGGCACGCGCTGCACGGACTGTTCTCCGAGGTGCGCTTCCCCC
The DNA here is from genome assembly GCF_018603905.1 of Nonomuraea sp. NEAU-A123. GTDB lineage: Bacteria > Actinomycetota > Actinomycetes > Streptosporangiales > Streptosporangiaceae > Nonomuraea. The sequence goes on along the minus strand of NZ_JAHFZZ010000006.1, from coordinate 54,974 downwards.
GCGTGTCGGGCACCAGCGTGCCGCGTGACTTCGTCGAGTACCCGTCCCAGGTCAACGAGATGTGGGCGACCTGGCCGGAGATCCTGGCCCACTACGCCAAGCACCACGAGACGGGCGAGCCGATGCCCGCCGAGCTGGTGGAGAAGATGAAGGCCGCGGAGAAGTTCAACCAGGGCTTCATGACCGTCGAATACCTGGCCGCGACACTCCTCGACTGGGCCTGGCACAAGCTGGCCGCGGGCGAGGCGGTGGCCGACGCCGAGGCGTTCGAGTCCGCGGCGCTGGAGACGGCCGGGATCGCCCTCCCGACGGTCCGGCCGCGCTACCGGACCAACTACTTCGCGCACATCTTCGCGGGGGGCTACAGCGCCGGCTACTACTCCTACATCTGGAGCGAGGTGCTCGACGCCGAGAGCGTCGAGTGGTTCAAGGAGAACGGCGGGCTGGAGCGGGCGAACGGCGACCACTTCCGCCGCGAACTGCTGTCCAAGGGCGGGAGCCTCGACGCGCTGACCGCGTTCCGCAACTTCCGCGGCCGCGAGCCGAGCATCCAGCCGCTCCTGGAGCGCCGCGGCCTGCTCTAACCCCACACTGCCCTTGCCCGGCGCCCCTTGGCCGGCGCTCTTCGCCTGGCGCGCGACCCAGGGGCGCCGCTCAGGGGCGTGCCTGGCGTGCCTGTCAGGGGCGTGCCAGTCAGTCGCGGCAGGGTGTCGCTCAGGGGCGTGGCGGTGTCGTGTCCATGGGGGTCGGCAGTTCGTCGAGGCGCTGCCTGAGCCAGTCCTGCTCGGCACGGCTCGCGGCGCGGGCGATCACCAGCATGCCGCGCCGGTAGGGGTCGGGCTCGTCGCGCGCCCGCACCGGCCGGCCGCCCTCGTAGAAGAAGCTCGCCGGCGCCTCCAGGAAGGCCAGCCGGCGACGCAGCACGGCGGCCTGGTCGGCGGGGTCGGGTAGCGCCGACAGGAACGTCAGCAGCGCGAAGAACCTCGCCTGGTCGCTGATCTCCAGATCGGCCGGCTCCCGCAACCGCCGCAGCAACTCCTCGCGCCCCACCGAGGTGATCGTCAGCACCTGCCGGCGCGCCGCCGCGGCGCCCGCCTCCTCGTGCCGCTCGACCAATCCCTTGCCCTCCAGCCTGGCGATGGCCGGGTAGAGGGCGCCGTCGCTCACCGGCCGCAGGTGCCCGCTCAGCGCGGCGAGACGCGCTTTGAGCTCGTAGCCGTGCATCGGCCGCTCGTGCAGAAACCCCAGGATGGTGAGACTCAGGTCACCGCCACTTGCCATGGGATACATCGTAACGCTATACCTCTATTAGATGTATAACGAAGCGAGGCATAAAAGATGATCAGGCGCGCTCTCCCCGTCTACGTCGAGCTGCTCACCGCCGTGGTCGCGGTCGGGGTGATCGACCTGCTCTGGGTCTCCGGCCTGGGCGAACCGGCCATCGCGGCGGTCACCGTGTCGACCACCGTCGAATACCTGGCCTACGGTCTGTTCCTGGCCGTCCCGACGGGTGTGACCGTGCTGATCGGCCGCCGCGACGGCCGCGCACCGCTCTCCCCCGTGATCAGGACCGGCTGGCTGCTCTGGGCCGTGTTCGCGATCGCGATCGCCGTGCCCGGGGTGCTGCTCCGCGAGCCGTTGGCCGCGCTCTTCGCCGGAGACTACGAGCTGACGGCCGGTTTCCTGCTGGTCTCGCTCGGCGGCCTGCCGGTGTACTTCGCCCAGACGATCGCGGACGGCATCGTCAAGGGCCTGGGCAACACGCGGATCCCTATGCGCAACGCGCTCGTCTGCGGCGCGCTGGTGGTCACCTTGGACCCGCTGTTCATCTACGGCCTCGACCTGGGCGTCCAGGGTGCCGCGCTGGCCACTGTGATCGCGCGGACCATCACACTGGCGATCTCTCTCCGCACCTTGGTACGACTGACACCGCGCGACTCAGGCGACGGCCCGCTCGGCGGAGAGGGTGGCGACCCGCTCGCGGCGGAAGACGGTCCGCTCGCCGGGAAAAGCAGCGCCCCACTCGCGGCAGAAGGCGGTGGTCTGCTTGCCGGGGAGGTTGTGCGGACCGGGCTTCCCATGTCCGGGGATTTCCTGGCTCGTGCGCTCGTGGGGATGGCGCTGGTGGGGATCGTGGCCGGGTTCGGCACGGCGGAGCTGGCGGGCTACGGCGTCGGGCAGAAGGTCATGCTCGCCGGGGTGATGCTCTTCTACGCCCTGCGCCAGGCGGCGATGATCGGTGCGGCCCGGTTCGAGGCCACCGGCTCGCCGCTCTGGATGGGCCTGGGCGCGGGAGCGGCGGTGGCGGTCGTGCTCAATGTGGTGGCCGTGCCCGTCGCCGGGTTGTTCGCCGCCGACGTCGGCCCCGCTGTGAGCTTCCTGCGGTGGATGTCGCTCTACCTCGTGCCCTTCGGCGGGCTGATCGCCGTGGGCGGGGTGCTCCAGGCGACCGGCCGGGGCAGCCGCCTACTGGCGGCCACGCTGGCCGGCTTCACCGTACAACTGCCCCTGGCCTACGCGCTGAGCGCGTGGCTCGGCGTCACGGGCGTGTGGCTGTCGATGGCCGCCGGAGCGGCCATCAGCCTCGGCATCGCGATCGGCGCCGGAGCGACAGCCGACCCCGGAGCCCCGGCAGTCGCCTCTGAAGCCCCAGCCGTCGCCTCTGATGCCCGAGCGGTCGGCCCGAAAGCCTCGGTTGTCGCCTCTGAGGGCCGGGCGGTCAGCCCTGGAGTCGGGTCAGTGCGGCGCGGATTCGCTCCTCGGTACGCTCGCGGCCCAGCACCTCGATCGACTCGAACAGCGGCAGACCCACCGTCCGGCCCGTGACGGCGACGCGCACGGGCGCCTGGGCCTTGCCGAGCTTGAGGCTGTGGGAGGCGCCGACCTGCTCCAGCGCCTCCTTGAGGGACTCGGGATCCCAGTTGACGGTCTCCAGCCGCTCCAGGTAGCCGCTGAGGATCTCCACCGGGGAGTTCTTCATCGCCTTGTCCCAGGAGGCCTCGTCGAACACGGGCTCGTCCAGGAAGAGGAAGTCGACGTTCTGCCTGATCTCGGCCAGCACGGCGATGCGGGTCTGCGCGAGCGCCGCGACCTTGCTGAACATCTCCCGGTCCCAGTCGGCCTCGAGGTAGGGAGAGCAGCGCTCCTCGAACGTCTCGACGGGCAGGGCGCGGATGTACTCGCCGTTGAAGGCCCGCAGCTTCTTCTCGTCGAAGAAGGCGCTGGCGGAGTTGACGTCCTCCAGCTTGAACAGCGGCACCATCTCCGCCCACGGCATGATCTCGCGGTCGTCGCCGGGCCCCCAGCCGAGCAGCATGAGGTAGTTGACCATGGCCTCGGCCAGGTAGCCATCGTCGCGGTAGTCCTCCAGCGCCACCTTGTCGCGGCGCTTGGACAGCTTCTTGCGCTGCTCGTTGACGATCACCGGCAGGTGCGCCCAGACCGGCGGGTTGGCGCCGAGCGCGGGCCACAGGAGCTGCTGCTTGGCCGCGTTGCCCAGGTGCTCCTCACCGCGTACCACGTGGGTGATGCGCTGGGTAATGTCGTCGACCGCGTTGGCCAGCACGTACAGCGGCGAGCCGTCGGTGCGGGCGATGACGAAGTCCTCCTGGGCGTCGTTGGGGAACTCCACCCGGCCCCTGATGACGTCCTCGACGACGGTGACACCCTCGTCGGAGGTACGGAAGCGGACGGCGCCCTCGGTCAGACCCCGGTCACGGCAGAAACCGTCATAACCCTTGTGCTCGGAGCCGGTGCGGGCGACGAGCGTCTCGCGGGTGCAGTCGCAGAAGTACGCCTTGCCGTCGGCGAGCAGCTTGGCCACGGCCTCGCGGTGCTGCGGCTCGTAGGCCGACTGGAAGTAGGGGCCCTCGAACACCGGGTTGGTGCCGTTGATGCCGATCCAGTCGAGCGCCGAGATGATGCCCTCGGTCCACTCGGGGCGGTTGCGGGTCGCGTCGGTGTCCTCGACGCGCAGCACGAAGCGGCCGCCGGACTGTTCGGCCAGCGCCCAGTTGAACAGCGCCGTGCGGGCGCCGCCGACGTGGAACATGCCGGTAGGCGACGGGGCGAAACGCACCCGTAGATCAGTCACGGGAGACCACCTTGTTCGTCAGAGTGCCGATGCCTTCGATGCCGACGCTGACCTCGTCACCGACCTCGACCGGGCCGACGCCCGCCGGAGTGCCGGTGAGGATCACGTCGCCGGGGATCAGCGTCATGACCGCGCTGACGTAGGCGACCAGCGCGGGGATGTCGTGGATGAGCTGGTTGGTACGGCCGCTCTGCCGCACATCTCCGTTGACCGTCGTCGTGAGCGCCAGGTCGGAGGGGTCGAGGTCGGTCTGGATCCACGGCCCGAGCGGGCAGAAGGTGTCGAAGCCCTTGGCCCTGGTGAACTGGACGTCCTTCTTCTGCAGGTCACGGGCGGTGACGTCGTTGGCGCAGGTGTAGCCGAAGATGACGTCCTTGGCCCGCTCGACCGGCACCTCGCGGCAGAGCCTGCCGATCACCACGGCCAGCTCGCCTTCGTAGTCGACGCGGTGAGACAGCGTCGTCGGGTAGGCGATCGGCTCACCGTGGCCGATCACGGAGGTGGACGGCTTGATGAAGATGAGCGGCTCGTCCGGGACCTCGTTGCCCAGCTCGCGGGCGTGCTCGGCGTAGTTTCTGCCGATGGCCACCACTTTGCTGGGCAGCATCGGGGCCAGCAGCCGGACTTGGGACAGCGGGTAGCGCTCGCCGGTGAACTGAACGTCCCCGAACGGGTGGCCGGAGATCGCGGACACGAACTCCTCACCTGGGCCACCCTCGACCACGCCGAACGACACGCCTTCGCCTGTGGAGAACCTCGCTATACGCACCCGACAAGGCTATCGCCGCCGTCCCGCGCTCTGCCCGCCTAATAAATCGGTCATAAATGTACCTAAAGTCCGTTTTGTCGCGCATCTTCAGTTGTCTGGAGGTTATGGGGGCTTTAAGAGCACATCGAGTGTCGGGAGGTGACGGATCGTGGCTGACACGGTAGTCAATCAGCAGGGCACCGTACCGCGGGCCAGGACTGTGGAGGACGGCCCGGCCAGCTCACTGGTGACCGACAAGGGCACCACCACCATCGACGACGTGGTCGTGGCGAAGATCGCCGGACTCTCGGCACGCGAGGTGCCGGGCGTCTACGACATGGGCGCCGGCGCCGCGAGGGCATTCGGCACCATGCGCGGCATGGTCGGCGGTGACAAGAGTGTCGCCCAGGGCGTCTCGGTAGAGGTGGGCGAACGGCAGGCCGCCGCGGACCTCGACCTGGTCGCCGAGTACGGCATCGCGATCCCCGAACTGGCCGCGGCCGTGCGCAGGAACGTCATCAACGCGATCGAGCGCATGTGCGGGCTCGAGGTCACCGAGGTGAACATCAGGGTCGACGACGTCCACCTCCCCATGCGGGACACATCCACGAGGGAGATCGGCGGTTCGAGCGGCACGGGCGACACGGGTGGCACGGAGCGGGAGCCCAGAGTCCGATGACCGGCGCCCGGGCGAGCGGCGCTCCGCAGACCGCCCCTCAAACGACCGGCCCCAAGGCGACTCGCGCCAAACCGGCCGAAGCCCAGGCGGTTGGTGCTCAGGTGGCCGGAGCCCAGGGGACCGAAGCGGCGGTGATCGGCGATGAGGCGGCCGGCGCCCAGGTGACCGAGGTCCGGCTGATCGGCGAGCGGGCCGTCGCCTGTGCGGGAGTGGCCGGGCTGTCGAGCGGTCTCTTCGGCACGGTAGCGACCTATCTGCCCGGCGAGCGCCTCACGGGCGTGTCCGCGGACGACCACGAGGTGAACATCGCCATCGTGGCGCGACTCGACCGCCCCCTCCCCGAAACGGCCGAAGAGGTACGGCGGGCGGTGGCCGACCTCGCCGGCGACCGTCTGGTGAACATCCGGATCGACGACGTGGTGCCCGAAGACACAGTGTCGGCACCCGAGGACGCGGTGAAGGAGACCTCATGAACAAGATCTCGTGGCTGCCCGTGATCGGCATGTCGGTAGGCATGGTGCTGGGCATAGTCGGAGCATTCGGCGGGCTCGGCGCCTTCCTGCTCGTGGTCGTACTGGGCGCGGTCGGTCTTCTGGTGGGCCGCATCATGGAGGGCGGCGAGGTGAACCTGTCGAACCTCACCGTGAGGCGCAGATGACCACCGACATGCCCGCGTCTGAGACTGCCGTCGTGGTGGTGCCGGGGCAGCGCCCCGCTCCGGTACCACCCGAGCGGCGTGGCCGTACCGAGGTCGCGGACCGCGTGGCGGGCAAGATCGCCGGCTACGTCGCGCGTGAGGTGGCCGGGGTACGCGAGGTGAGCGAGCGCGGCGGGCTGCGCAGGACGCGCCCGGCGAGCGCCACGGTGCGTGACGACGGCGTCGAGATCGGGCTGACCGTGTCCGTGGCCTATCCGGCGCCCCTGCGTGCGGTGGCCGGCCAGATCAGGAACCACGTGGCGGCCAGAGTCGCCGCGCTGACGGGCCTGCGGGTATCACGCGTGGACGTCACGATGACCGAGTTCACGATGACCGAGTTCACGGCCCCGCAAGCGCCCACGTGGGAGGTGTCACGGGAGACGCCGCAGGAGGGACCGCGCGAAATACCGGGGCAAGCGCCGCAAGACGCCTCGCGGGAGGCGACACGCGAGCTTTCGCGCGAGGCCCCTCGGGAGGGACCGCGAGAGACCTCGCGAGAGGCACCGCAGGAAGGACCGCGAGAAACCTCACGAGAGGCACCGCAAGAGGGACCGCGAGAGGCCTCGCGGGAGGGGCCGCGGGGGGTTTCGTCATGAGCACCGGTGCGCACCGGGCGGGCGAGCCGGTGCCGAGCCTCGCCGACCAGGCGACAGACGCGCCGCCGGCCGGTGAACTCGACTGGATGACAGACGGCCACACAGTGACCGGCGCCTCCGGACGGGCGGCTGATCGTGCGGCGGTGCGGGCGTTCCGGCCGCGGCGGACCGTGCCCGCCGTCGTGGTGGCCGCGCTGCTCACCGTGCTGGGCGCGGTGGTCGCCGCCGAGACGGTATCGGCGCTGGCCGGGCGGCCGCTGCGGTGGATGCCCCTGGATCGGCTGCTGATCTGGGCGGCGTCGACTCCGTGGAATGACCCGCTGTTCCTGCTCGGCACCGCGCTGGTCACGCTGATCGGCCTGGCGCTGGTGGTGACCGCGCTGGTGCCCGGAAGACCGCGTTTGGTCCCGGTACGTACCGGAGACGCGGACCTGATCATCGGCATGCGGCGCAAGAGCCTCGCCAGGGCGCTGGCGCACGCCGCCGAAGAGGTTCCGGGCGTGCACTCGGCCCGCGCCTCGGTCCGCGGCCACACCGCCGCCGTCACCGCGACCACCACCGGGTGGGATCGGGAGCGGTTCGGCGAGGCCGTACGGGCGATGGTGCTGTCGAGGCTCGCGGCGCTGAACCCCGTCGAGCCGTACCAGGTGAAGGTCAACATGAGGGAGCGCAAGTGAACCGCAGAACCGGCCGCGGCAACCGGTGGGGCCTGGCCCTGACCGGCATCGTGCTCGCCCTACTCGGCGGCTGCGCGCTGGCGCGTGGCATGGGGGCGTTCGGGCGAAACGCGGCGGGAACGGCGATCGCGGACCGTCCCGTGCGGTTCTTCCTCGTGGCCTATAGCCCGTGGATCTGGTGGGTCGTCGCGCTGGTGGCCGTGATCGTGGCGCTGCTCGGGCTGCGGTGGCTGTTCGTTCAGGGGCGCCGCGACAGCCGCGACTCGCTGCGGATGGAGACCGGTCCCGGGGGCGTGACCGACGTCACCGCGAAGGGCATGGCCGCCGCGGTCGCGGCGGACGTCGCGACCAGCCCCGCCGTGCTGGACGCCGGGGCCGACCTGGGAGGTTCCCGCGACCGGCTGATGGTACGGCTGCGTCTGGTGGCCGACGAGCAGGCGTCGATGAGCGAGCTCAGGGACCACCTGGCGGGCGTGGCCATCCCGCACATGCGCAGCGCGCTGGAGGCGGATCGCGTACCGGCGGTGGCCCGCGTGACCCTGGAGCCCGCCCCTACCTCACACCGCGTCGTCCACTGAGCGGCGCCCGCTGAGGCGTCAGGCGTCCAGCGGGTTGTTGGCGAGGCGGTCCGTGATGCCCGACCGGACGAACCCGCCCGCGAGGCTGGCCGGCTTGCGCGTGCCCTGGTCCGTCACGCAGGCCGCGAACTCCTTGGCGATCTCCAGCCGGGGGTGGCGGGCGAGCACCTCCTGCCGCAGTTCCGAGGGGATCTCGTCGGTACGGCGGCCCGAGATGTCCATGCCGGTCGAGAGTTCCAGCAGGTGCCCCTCGGGGTCCTCAGCCAGCGGCACCTCGTCCCACATGTGGCGGATGATCACCTCGGCGGCCCGTACCCTGCGCTCGACCGGCCACCCGGCCCCGGCGGCGAACGCCCAGGCCACGTGCCCGCCCGCCTCCTCGAACGGCACCGTGTGGCTGTCGAACTCCGCGGTCAGCCCGATGTCGTGCAGCATCGACGACACGTAGAGGAGTTCGGCGTCGAACGCGATCTCGTGCAGCCCCGCGTAGGCCGCTGCCCACAGGTAGGCGCGGACGGAGTGGTTGAGCAGCGAGGGCGAGTGATACCTGGTCGCCGCCTCAAGAGCCCCCCGGCAGGGGGCGGTGTCCGGGATCACGATGTCGTCGAATCTCATGCGTCCAGGATGTCGTGAATTGACCGGTCCGGAAACCGAGCCGCATCGAGCCGCTAACGATCCGGCACCCAACTTGACCAGTTGATCGAGATTCGGTCAGCATGTTCCGCCCCCATCTTTTTGGCCCGGAAGGAACCGGCGTGCGCCGCCTTGCGATCCCCCTCACTCTCATGCTCGTTTTCAGCGGGCTGGTGAGCACAGCGCACGCCGACACGTCGGTGAAGCGCACCGCGCAGTGCCAGGGCGACTGGCTGCCCGGCACGCCCACGGCGGACGAGGTCATGCGGGGTGAGCTGCCGTTGGTCGAGCAGCCTCCGGTGAAGATCGGCACGAAGATCAACTGGGCCATGAGCCCGTACCACAACCGTTCGTGGGAGTTCGTCTTCCAGTCGCTGCGCTGGATGGGCACGCTGGTCGTCGCGTACGAGAACAGCGGCGAGGAGCGCTACCTCGACCGGGCCAAGGAGATCACCAAGGACTGGGTCGACCACAACGGGCGCGGCGCCCGCGGCACCCCGTCGTACGCCTGGAAGGACCACCCGGTCTCGCTCCGCTCCCAGGCGCTGGTCTGCCTGAGCATGCACGTGAAGGACGCCTGGCTGAAGCGGTCGCTGGCCGAGCACGCCAAGCTCCTGTCCGAATCGCGGCTCTACAAGAAGGGCCACAACCACGGGATCGACCAGGACATCGCGCTCATGGGCATCGGCTGCCGCTACGGCCGCAAGGACTGGACGAGCCTGGCCGTCAAGCGGCTGACCGGCACGGTCAAGCTCGACGTCGACTCCCAGGGCGCGCTCATGGAGCAGGCGCCGCGCTACGCCGTCTACGTGCACAGCAGGCTCATGGTCGCGATGACCAACATGAAGGACTGCGGCCGCAAGGTGCCCGGCGAGATCACCAAGCGGGCCGACGCGCTCAAGATGTTCGTCGCCCACTCCACCCAGCCCAACGGGTTCATGGTGCCGATCGGCGACGGCAGCGCCGAGGTCGAGCCCAAGATGGAGACCGGCACGCCCAAGGAGAACGTCAAGGTCTACAAGGCCGGCTACGTGTACGGCCGGACGGACTGGGGCAAGCCCGAATCCGCCTTCTACTCGATCAGGTTCGGCCCCGGCCTGAAGTTCCACGGCCATGAGGACCACCTGGGCGTGACCTACTACGCGCAGGGCCGCGACATCCTGGTCGACGGCGGCTTCAACTCCTACGAGAAGAGCTCCTACCGCTACTGGACGCTCTCCCCCGAGGCGCACAACGTGCCGTCCGTGGTGGGCGAGCGCTTCCGCCCGCGCACGGCCAGCAAGCTGGTCAAGACGTCGTACGGCAAGGACCGGCAGTCCTTCCGGCTGACCGACAAGGCCTATGGCGTAAGCCGTACCCGATCGGTGCTGGTGAACCACGGCCAGGACGTGATGGCGGTGCTCGACACCGCGTCCGGCGGCAAGAAGGTCACGAACCTGTGGCGCTTCGCCCCGTCGTTCAAGGTGATCTCCAACGGCGGCGGCCGGGTCGTGCTGGGCGACGGGAAGTTCCGGGTCACGCTGGTCCAGCTCGCGGGGTGCAAGCCGGTGGGCGGGCAGAAGGTGCGGCGGGGCGGGAAGCTGGGCTGGGTGTCGCCGACGTACCTGTCGAAGCTGCCGACGAACGTGGTCGTCTCCCCGGCGGCCAAGTCGCTGCTGACCGTCATCGTGCCCGACACCGACTCGCCGAAGGTGTCCTGTTCGGGAGGGAAGGTCAAGGTCCAGGGCCTGACCTTCCCCGCCGGGCTGCTCTAGCCGAACGGCTAGCCGGCCTCGTGGCCCGCGCGGAGCAGGCCGTACGTCACCGCCTGCTCCAGCGCCTGCCAGGAGGCGTCGATGATGTTCTCGGCGACGCCGACCGTGGACCACTCGGCCGTGTCGTCGCTGGAGGTGATGAGCACGCGGGTGATGGCGTCGGTGCCGTGGGTGCCTTCGAGGATGCGCACCTTGTAGTCGATGAGCTCCAGCCGGGCCAGCTCGGGGTAGAGCTTCTCCAGCGCCAGGCGTACCGCCCGGTCGAGGGCGTTGACCGGGCCGTTGCCCTCGCCGGTGGCGACGATGCGCTCGCCCTTGGCGTGCAGCTTGACCGTGGCCTCGCTGACCAGCTCGCCGCCCTTGGCCCGCTCGACGATCACCCGCCACGACTCGACCTCGAAGTGACGCGTGCGCTCGCCGTGGACGGTGTCGCGCAGCAGCAGCTCGAAGGAGGCGTCGGCGGCCTCGAACGTGAAGCCCTTCGACTCCAGGTCCTTGACCCGGCCGACCAGTGTCTTGGTGGCCTCGGGGGTGAGTTCGTAGCCCAGTTCGCGGCCCTTGAGCTCGACCGAGGCGCGGCCGGCCATGTCGGAGACCAGCATGCGCATGTCGTTGCCGACCTGGGCGGGGTCGATGTGCTGGTAGAGGTTCGGGTCGACCTTGATGGCGCTGGCGTGCAGCCCGCCCTTGTGCGCGAACGCCGACGTGCCGACGTAGGGCGCGTGGGAGTTGGGCGTGACGTTGGTGACCTCGGTGATCGCGTGGGCGATGCGCGTCATGTCGGCGAGCGACTCCTGCGGCACCAGGTCGAAGCCCCGCTTGAGCTGGAGGTTCGCGACCACGGTGAACAGGTTGGCGTTGCCGGACCGCTCGCCGTACCCGTTGGCGCAGCCCTGCACGTGCGTGGCGCCGGCCTTGACGGCGGCGAGCGTGTTGGCGACCGCGCAGCCGGTGTCGTCGTGGCAGTGGATGCCGACGCGGGCGCTGGTCTGGGCGGCGGCGTGAACGATGTCGGCCAGCTCGTCGGGGAGCATGCCACCATTGGTGTCACACAGGGCGATGACGTCGGCACCCGCCTCGGCAGCGGTACGCAGGACCTCCAGCGCGTACGCTGGATTGGACTTGTAGCCGTCGAAGAAGTGCTCGGCGTCGAGGAAGACTCGCTGTCCCCCCGCACGAAGGTGGGAGACCGTGTCGCGGATCATCGCGAGGTTCTCCTGGAGAGTCGTGCGGAGGGCCAGCTCCACGTGCCGGTCGTGGCTCTTGGCGACAAGGGTCACGACCGGCGCGCCGGATTCGCGCAAGGCGGCCACCAACGGGTCGTCGGCTGCCTTCACACCTGCTCGGCGGGTCGCACCGAACGCGGCGAGTTGCGCGTGCTTCAGGTCGAGCTCTGTTTGAGCGCGCCTGAAGAACTCTGTGTCCTTGGGGTTGGCGCCTGGCCAGCCCCCTTCGATGAAGCCGACGCCCAGGCCGTCCAGCTGCCGCGCGACGGCGAGTTTGTCGGCGACGGTGAGGGTGAGGCCCTCCTGCTGTGCGCCGTCACGCAGCGTCGTGTCATACACGTGAAAGCGGTCGTCGGCCATGGTGTCGTCTCCCTGGAAAACAAAAAGACCCCTCACGGACGTGAGAGGTCTGCGCGCTGGCGGTGTCCCTTTGTCAGCCAGCGCGCCTGCTGATAATGAGCAGACCGTAGAACATGGTGCTTGCGAGTCTGCCACACCTATCCACTGGTCGGCACACTGGTCTCAGCCTTTGGGATGTTTTTTGGGACGGTGACGCTGTTCAGACGGTGACGCCCGTGCCTCCGGTGATGGCCCGCTCCAGGGTTGCCGGGTCGAAGGCCTCGTTGCCCAGCTGTTCGCCGTCGAGGAGCAGGGTCGGCGTCCCATCGATCTGTATCTTCGCGCTCTCCCGCAGGTGCTCGTCGGCGTACGACTGCGAGGTCACGCACTGATCGACGGACGCGCCGACCTTCCTGGCCGCCTCGGCCAGGTCCTGCACGCCGAACCCCGACGTCAGCCCGTGCGGCGAGGGCTGCATGGCGTACAACTCATCCCTGAACGCCAGCCAGCTCTCCTCCGGCACGCAGCGGGCAGCGGCGGCGGCGCGGACGGAGTTGGACCGCATGGGCTCGTCCTCGAAGACCGTCACCGGATGGAAGACGACCTTGACCTTGCCCTCCTTCGCCAGCCGCTCGATGGTCGCGTTGACCCTGGTGTGCAGTTCCTTGCAGACGGGACAGTCGAAGTCCTCGTAGAGGTCGAGCACAGGGGCGTCTCCGCCCCTGTCCGCGAGCACCATGGAACCGTCGGGTTGCCGGGTCAGCCGCACTCCCTGCGCCGACGAACTGCCTGGCTCGGAGAACGCCACGACAGTCAGCAGCACGACGAGCGCCACGCCCGCGGCCACGACGGCCGCCAACCTCTTGTTCATTCTGCCCGCCCTTAGCTCATTGATCGCCGAGACCTTACCCGAAGAGGGCGGGCGGACGTCGTTCAGCCTCCGGGCGAGCCGTTGCCGTTGCCGTTGTGATGGTGGTTGCCGTTGCCGTTCCCGTTGCCGTTGCCGTTCCCGTACGCGCGCATGAACGTGCGGACCCCGGCGGCGATGGAGGCGTCGAGTTCGTCGTCTCGCATCGTCGCGTCACCGATGGTCCAGCCGACCTGGGCGTCATACGTGATCAACGCCAGGAAGTCGCGCGCCGCTTGGTCGGGATCGGCCAGGGAGAGCTTTCCGGCCAGCGCCAGCCGGGCGAACCTGGCGGCCAGGGACCCCGCGAGCTGGTCCTGGCCACGTTGCCGCCACTGCCTGGCGATCTCGGGACGCCGGGATCCCTCTGCCTGGACGAGTGTGCGCAAGGCTCGCGCCCGCTCGCCCATGAGACAGCCACGCATGAGATCACCGGCGAACGCCGTCAGCTCCGCCATGAGGTTCGCCGGACGATCGGGAAAAGTCTCGATCATGGCGAATTGCTGGGCATTGACCTGATCGAAGTTCTCGTCGATCAGGGACTCGAACAAGCGCTGCTTGTCGCCCAGATGGTTGTAGATGGTCTGTTTGGATACCGCCGCTTCTGCGGCGATGGTTTCGATGCTCGCACCCGAGTAACCGTCCCGGACGAACACCCTCATTGCAGCGGTCATGATCGCTTCTCGTTTGGCGATACGCCCGCGCGGAGCAGCCTTCCCGGTCGCCCCTAGGCCCCTCGCCGAGGTCGCCGTTTCACCCACCCCGTAAGGGTACCCGTTTGACTTATCGGACGTTTTATGTCTTTAAACATCGGGGATTATGTCTTTCCGCATTGTGGCCGACCAACTGGGCCTGAGCCGCTCCGATGCTCGTTAGGAATGAAATCATGAAATCCGAATTTCTCGACCCCGCCGTGGCCCGCTACCTCGTGGACCACTCCAGCCAGCCTGACCCCCTTCTGGAGCAACTGATCGCCGAGACGCTCGCGGCGACGGGCGACAGCGCGGGCATGCAGATCACGGCCGACCAGGGCGTGTTCCTCACGATGATCACCCAGCTCACCGCGCCGGAGGTGGCGGTCGAGGTGGGCACGTTCACCGGATACTCGTCGCTGTCCATCGCCAGGGGCCTGTCCGGCGGCAAGCTGCACTGCTTCGACGTCAGCGACGAGTGGACGTCCATCGCCCGCCGCTACTGGGAGAAGGCCGGCGTGGCGGACCGCATCACCCTCACCCTGGGCCCGGCGCTGGAGACGCTCGCCGCCTTCCAGCAGCCCATCAACCTGGCCTTCCTCGACGCCGACAAGGGGAACTACCCGGCGTACTACGAGCTGCTGATCGACCGGCTGCGGCCGGGCGGCCTGCTCATGGTGGACAACACGCTGTGGAGCGGGCGGGTGGCCGACCCGGCCGAGTCGGATCCGGGGACCGTGCGGATGCGCGAGTTCAACAACCTGGTGCGGGAGGACCCCCGGGTCACCGTGGTGATTCTGCCGATCGCCGACGGGCTCACCATGATCCGACGGAACTAGGGGCCGTTCCAGACGCGGCCGGGCGACCATCACCAGGCGCCCGGCCGCGGGCGGCGCCCATCAGCTTTCGGGGAGCCGCATCAGCCCGTCCAGGGTGAGGTCGAGGAGGCGTTCGGCCTGCTCTCGCTGCTCGGGCTCCGCCGAGGTGAGGGCGATGCCGGCGAGCGCGGCGGACATGTCGCTCGCGCTGATGTCGGACCGGATCTCGCCGGCGGCCATGCAGGCGTCCATGAGCGAGGAGAGGGCGGCCTGAATCAGCTCGCGGCTGCGGGCGTAGGGGTTGGTTCCCGAGGCGACGACTGCTCGCAGGGCGTCGGCCATGCCCAGCTTGGCGGTGGCGTAGTCGATGAAGCGGCGCGTCCAGGCGCGTAGCGCCGCACCTGGCGGCATGGTCGCCAGGAGCTCGGGGACGGCGTCGCACAGCCGGGCCACCTCGTTGCGGTAGGCCGCCTCGATCAGGATCTCCCGGGTGGGGAAGTTGCGGTAGAGCGTGCCGGTCCCCACGCCCGCTTCCTTGGCGATGCGCTCGAAGTGCGCGTCCAGCCCCTCTTCGGTGAACACGCGCACCGCGGCGACCAGGATCTTGTCCCGGTTGCGCTGCGCGTCAGCCCTCAGCGGACGTTCTGCGGCTCGGGCCATCAACGGCTCTCCCCTCTCCATTTGCTAAGTGGAGGCACCGCCACTTAGGGTGGGACGAAGTGGCGGCGCCTCCACTTTCACTGTAGGGCACTTTCTGGAAGGACTGCCAATCATGTCGGGTATCGAAGGCAAGGTCGTGGCGATCACGGGCGCCAGCAGCGGCATCGGCGAAGCGACCGCGCTGCTGCTCGCCGAGCGCGGCGCGAAAGTCGTCCTCGGGGCACGCCGTACGGAGCGGCTAGAGGCCCTGGCCGCCCGCATCGAAAAGGCCGGCGGTGAAGCCGCCTGGGCCCGTACGGACGTGAAGCGACGCGAGGACCTGGCCGGCCTCGTCGGGCTGGCCCGTGAGCGCTTCGGCAAGATCGACGTCCTCATCAGCAATGCCGGGATCGGCCTGATCTCCCCCCTGGACGACCTCCGCGTCGAGGACTGGGAGGAGATGATCGACGTCAACTTCAAAGGTGTCCTGTACGGCATCGCCGCGGCCCTGCCCGTCTTCCGGGAACAGGGTTTCGGGCACTTCATCAACATCCTGTCCACCTCGGGCTTGCGTATCGTTCCGCTGCAGTCGGTGTACGCCGGGACGAAGAACGCCGTACGCACCATCTCCGAGGGCCTGCGCCAGGAGGCCGGCGACAGCCTGCGCGTGACCGTCGTCTCGCCGGGCATCATCAAGACGGACTTCGCCGAGCAGATGCGTCCGGAGATGAGGGCCCAGATCCTCGACACGATGAGCACGATCGCGATCTCACCGGACGCGGTGGCCCGCGCCGTCGCCTTCGCCATCGAGCAGCCGGACGGCGTCGATGTGGGGGACATCGTCGTCCGCCCCACAGCCCAGAACTAGGCTCATACCTGAACCAATGTTCAAGTACGGGCTAGGCTCGGAGCGTGCCCGAAGCGATCGCCAAGGAACTGACCATCGGTGAGCTGTCCGAGCGCAGCGGCGTGCCCCCGTCCGCGCTGCGCTTCTACGAGCGGCAGGGGCTCATCGACAGCCGCCGGACCACCGGCAACCAGCGTCGCTATCACCGCACCACGCTGCGGCGGGTGGCGTTCATCCGGGCGTCCCAGAGCGTCGGCATACCGCTGTCGGTGATCGGCGGCGTGCTGGACCTGCTGCCGGAGGGCGTCCCGCCGACGCGGGAGTTCTGGATCCGGGCGTCGGAGTGCTGGAGCGAGGAGATCAACGCGCGCATCGAGCGGATGGAACGGATGCGTGACCGGTTCGCGGAGTGCATCGGGTGCGGGTGCCTGTCGTTCGAGCAGTGCGCCCTGGTCAATCCCGGCGATGCCCTCGCCCAGCAGGGCCCGGGCCCGCGCCGCCTGCTGGAGCCTTGATCAAGCGCCCGATGGGATGCCCAGCTCGGCGAGCAGGCGGGCGGTGCCCTCGCGCAGCTTCCGCGCGTCGGCCGGATCGACCGGCCGGGTGATCTCCTTGCGGCCCTTGAAGGCGCTCACCGGTGAAGCGGGCGGCTGGTCGACCAGGCCGACGATGGGCGCGATCGCCTTGGCGGGCGGAGCGGCGGCCAGCTTTCCCAGCAGACCCATGATCGCCCTGGTCGGCCGGTTGAAGTCCCCCGCGAAGCTGGTCTCCACGTATCCCGGGTTGTACAGGACGTACGTGATCTCGGGGAAGCACGTCGCGATGAGTTCGTTGGCCCGCCTGGCCTGCCGGTTCGCCTTGAGAGAGGTGAACCCCGACCGCAGCCCGAGATCGTCCCACTGGATCGCGTCCCGGGGCGCCCCCGGCACGGAGACGTTCACCACGATGGGTCGTGGCGCGGCCCGCAACCGATCGGCCAGGCCAAGCGTGAGGATGTAGCGGCTCAGGTAGAACAGCGCGAAGGTGTGCTCGACGCCTTCGGCCGTCTCGTGGCGGCGGGTACTGACGTACGCGGCGCACATGATCAGCGCGTCCACGCTCGGGAATCCGGCGGCGATCTCGGCGGCGACACGTTCGCTCTCGCGCGCCAGCGCCAGATCGGCCCGCAGGAAGCGCAGCCGCCCGGGGGCCGTTTCGGCTTCGGTACGGATCGCGTCCGCCTTGGCGGCGCTACGGCCGATGATGACGACGGTCTCACCGGCACGCAGGTAGTGCAGCGCCAGAGCCCTGCCGATACCGTCCGTGCCGCCGGAGATGACGATGGTTCTCATATGGCTGACCCCAATGGTTACTTTTTGTGGGTAGCCATATGCTTTGTCACCATAGCCGCCTCGCACAAGACGGCACATTGATGTCAGAAACCCACAAGGAGGTAACTAATGGACGCGCCATCCGCGCGGTGGCCCCCGTTCCCCGTGGACGGCTCAGACAAGGCAGACGAAGAGATCTGCCGCCAGGTGCTGCGGATCCTCTCCCTGGTCGGCGACAAGTGGAGCCTGTTGATCATCGGCAGCCTCCGCGACCGCACGCTGCGCTTCGGGGAACTGCAACGCGCCGTCACCGGCATCTCCCAGCGCATGCTCACGCTGACCCTCCGCCAGCTCGAACGTGACGGCCTGGTCTCCCGGACGGTCCACGCGAGCGTCCCACCACGCGTGGACTACGCGCTCACCGAACTCGGCACCACACTGCTCGCCCCCGTCACCGCTCTGGGCAGTTGGGCGGCCACACACCGCCAGACCATCAACGAGAACCGCCGCCGGTACGAAGCCGACCACCCACCGGCCGCTCCGTCCTGAAGATCATCGGTAAGGTGTCGCGCAAAAAAGGAGGCGCACTTTGTCGCGATTAGCCTTGCTGATCTGGGTGGCCGCTCTGACCGCCGCGGCCTATCCCACCTGGGACACGTGGCGCCCTCAAGCCGAGAGCGAGCACGGGGTGTTCTACGGCTGCTTCGGCAACTACTTGGACGAGTCGCCATCGCTGTTCCAGCCGCTGCGTGGCGATCTCGCCACGATGACGGAACTCGCCACGACGTGGGCCGTTCCCGCGCTGGTCGTGCTCGCCGCTCTCGGCCGCTGGCACTCGGCCGCGGCGGGCCGTCGGGCGGCGGCGGTCCTCACTCTGATCGCGTTCATCAGACCGCTTACTCCCGTGTACGCCGGGGATGCCCCATGTGAGGGAGGGCTGCCCCTGTTCAGCCTGGACTGGTTCAAGACCGTGGCCTGCGCGTGGGGGCCGTACGAGCTGGCCCTCCTGACAGCCGCCCTGCTGGTGCTCCTCGCGACGCACGCGTTCGGCCCTGCCGAGGAGCCGTCCATCACCGCACCCTCCAGGCCCGCGTGGCACCGGGGGCTGGCGCTCCTGATCGACTACCTGGCCGTGGCCGCGCTGGTCACCATCGCCGTCCGAGTGGGCGGGGGCTGGTCGCTCGAGGTCACGGGCGGCCTGCTGCAGTGGCTCAGTTTTGATCAGGTACTCGGCGACCCGGCCCGGCTGCTCTTCTACCCGGCGCTGGTCCTCTACATCCTGGTCAGGTGGCGCTTCACCCGCCGTCTCGCAGCTTCAGGTGATGGCGGCTGAGCGCTGCTTCAGGACGGCCAGGGCCCACTCGCCCCACCGGTGGTTCTCGCGTTCGAAGGCCAGGCCGCGCATCAGGGTCAGGTAGGGGCCGATGCGGTCGGCGTGCGCCAGGTACTCCTCCTCGCTGCGGCCGTTCAGCAACCGGGTGCGTAGCCGTTCGTATCGGGCGATCTTGGCTTCGGCCCAGTCCACGCGTTCCTCGATGGCGGCCCGCACGGCCTCGGCGTCGCCGGCGTCCACGGCTTGGACCTTGACCATCAGCTCGTCGCGGATCGCGCCCGGGCGGGGTGGCGTGGCGGTGAATTCGCGCAGCACACGGTGTCCGGCCTCGGTCAGGGAGAACAGTCGCTTGTTGGGGCGGCGTTCCTGCTCGACGACACGCGCCTGGACCAGCCCCTCGGCCCGCATCCTGTCCAGCTCCCGGTACAGCTGCTGGGGTGTGGCCATCCAGAAGTTGGCCACCGACGCGTCGAACCCCTTGGCCAGGTCGTATCCGGACGCTTCGCCCTCCAGGAGCGCGGCCATCACCGCGTGACGCAACGACATCCGCCAACGATATCGCCGGAGTGATTAACCATCCCGGTTCCTAGTCAACGATGCGACTATCGAAGCCTACTCATCCCGGGGTGCCGCCGTAGGGTGGCGGGATGATCTACGTCGAGACGCCCCTTACCCGTGAGATCCGCGAGGCTGTGGCTCTGACCTGGGGCGTCACGGGACAGGGTGAGCGGTAGCACGGCGGAGAGGAGTCCGCCGCCTACCGCCTCGACGGGCATGTCATCCGCGTCGGCCCGGCGTTGCGCGCCGCCGCCGAATCGGAGTGGTGCCACGCGCTACCACGAGGCGGGCGGCACAGCAGCCCGCCTGACCGAGGAGTCGCTCGCTCAGCTCGCCAGGCACAAGCTCCGCAGGGAGCATGCCTACTTCCGCAAGGCCGTCCGCTCGGGGGTGACGCACGACGAATACCACCGCGCCCGGGTAGAGCTGTTCCACCGAATGCACCCCTGACAGCGGCCGGCATAGCTCCGGGAGCCCTTGGGCATGGCGAACGTACTGATCGTCGGCCGTCAGCGCAGAACCAGGAGGTCAAGCCAATTGGCTCTGGGTTCCGGACTGGGTGCCTGCTCGGCGTCCTGCACGGCGCGGCGGAGCTGTTCCTTGCCCCGTAGGAACTCCTCCTCGGTGAGGCCGCGCATGATGGTGGCGGAGCGGCGGAAGACATCCACCTGGGCGAGGAAATCGGCAAGGCTGATCATTGTCTCGGGGACCGGCTCAAGCGCGTCGCGGCGGAATCCCGCGGTGGCGAACGCCTGGCACGTCTGCTCGAGGGAGGGAAAGGTATCGGTCGTCCGGGTGGTCTCGGGAAAGAACTCCCAGGGAAAGGTGCGCGTCGTATAGGCCCTGTCCGGATATCCCTGCCGAATCAGAACGGGAGCGCCCGGGCGCAGAACGCGGCGGATTTCTCGCGCGGCGGCTTCCATGTCGGGGATGTGGTGGATCATGAGGGACATCCAGGCTCCGTCCGCCGAGCCGTCTGGGAGCGGGAGGGCGCCGGCGTCGCCTTCCAGCACCTGGATGCCCGGACGGCGCGGAATCTGGGCCCGCATCGCCGCCGACGGTTCGACCGCGAGGACGCTGAGGCCGAACCAATCGCTGAAAGCGGCGGAGAACGCGCCGGTCCCCGCGCCGATGTCGGCCACGGTCATCCCGGGCGACGGGCTGAGGTGCCGCCGTATCGCTTCACGCCATTCTTCGAGCCCGTCTCGGGGAACCTCACGGACCGCCTTGTACGCTGCCGCGGTCTGGTCGTCGTAGGCGATTCTGGCCATGTAGCGCCTCCTGATTCACACTGCTTCGAAATCGCGCCGCTAGGTCGTCATTCGGCTCGCGGTACCGCGGCCCGTTTCTGCCGCATTCCGCTGGCACCCGTCGTAGGGGAAGCCGGCCATATTGGTTCCGAACGCATGCCCCAACAGAACAACCCGGTCGTGTCTCCACACATCGAGCAACAACGCCAAGTCGTGAACGGCGGACGATCGTGTGCTCTCCCTCCCAGGACGATCCGCCGGTGCCGCGCTGCTCCTGGACCGCCGTGCACCATGACCACGGGAAATCTCTGCGGAATCACCGAGCCCGCGGTCCACGTACGTAGCTGCGTACCGTTGTCAAACTCGATCATGGTCGCGGTCATGGACGTGAGTGTAATGCGATCAAGGTCAGATAAAAAGATCTCTAACGGACACTCGCCGGACTGGGAGCGGGAAGCTAATTCCCCAGGTCAAGGCCTATATGGCGGCTGGTGCCACATGGGTTGACGGCACCCCTGTCCCCTGGACGACGTTGCGCGATGGAGCTACTGTCTAACGCGTATAGTCAACTAATTGAGTAGGGGTAGGCATGCAGGCGTTCCGTCAGGCCGTCGAAGCCCACGACATGGCGGCGATCGAGGCGCTGTTCGCCGAGAACATCGTGTTCACCAGCCCGGTCGCGTACCAGCCGTATCCGGGTAAGGCGCTCACGGCGGCGATCATCCGCGGCGTCTCGCGGGTGTTCGAGGACTTCCACTACGTCCGGGAGATCGCCGACGCGGACGGCCGTGACCTCGCGCTGGTGTTCCAGGCGACGGTGAACGGCAAGCAGGTCCACGGCTGTGACTTCCTGCACTTCGACGACGACGGCCTCATTGACGACTTGACGGTCATGGTGCGGCCGCTGTCGGGGGCGAACGCGCTGGCCGAGGCGATGGGCGCGCAGTTCGAGCAGATCAAGCAAGAGGCGTTCGGCACGTGAAGGCACCGCCATAGACCTCATGGGGTTACTCGCGCTCGACCTTTCGCAGCCCGTGTGCAGGCGTCCACCACTCGACGACGAGCATCGTGGCCTCGTCGTTGAGGTGGGTGTGCACGACCTCGGTGATGTCGGCGTGGAAGCGGTCGCCGTCCGATCCCTCGGTGATCGGTCCGGCGGCGATCGCCCGACCGGAGATCTTCGCCTCGCCCGGCCACTGCGCCTCGGAACCCTCGACCGGGTCGACCGTGGCGCTGTGCAGGGCGAAACGCGGTTCGCGACGGAGATCCGCGCCCTTGCGCGCGTTCAGCATCGAGCCGAAGACCAGCTCGCCGCCCTCGAAGACCGTCTCGATCCCGGAGATCCGCGGCGACCCGTCGGCGCGCAAGGTGGCAATGGTCTTGTGCCTGTGAGCGTCGAACAACGCCCGCACGCGCTGCGCGAACTCCGGCTCTGCCCGTTCGACCTCATGCCACGCCGTCATACGCCCATGATCGCACCGATGATGGGGAGCGGGATAGGCAGGCAGGGCAGCGCACCGGACGCACTCGCAATAGGCCACCTGACCGCTGAGGCGGACGCCACGGCAAGAATCATCGGGAATCGGTTCACGGGGCAGCATTCTTCGTGCCCGCTCGAGCTTGATCATCGACCGAAAGACCGATCCGATCGGCCGAACGGCTACATGGTCAGGCGTCGACCTCCGCTTCGGTTCACCCGGCGACGAGTTCGCACTGCCGGTTCGCCCAACAGTCCAGTAGCGGGAGTTGGCGTTGGTGGAGCATTGTTGCCACCAGTGCCGGGACCGCATGTAACGGGGTGGCGCATGTGGTTGGCCAGGATGCGCTGGACGGTCAGGCGGACCTGGCGTTCCTCCTGCGGACCTTCCGCCGCTGGTCGCGCCGGAAGGTGCCGGGGCCGTTGCGGCGGGCTGCCCGCCGCGCGTGACCCGGTGTGCACCAACACTCCCTGGAACAGGAATCCACTTCACCCGGGTGGTCATTCAACGATGCATCGGCGTTTCCTCGGGCTCATCCAACGACGACGGCTCCAATGGCCGGACGCTCAGCACCCACGGGCCTGCCACGCGCGGAAGGCATGCCTGGATACGCCCATAGGCCGGTTCATCGAACTCGTCCTGGTCGATCGACCAGTCCATGCTCGGTGAACTCTCGCTCATGAAGATCGCTTCCAGGAAGTTGTTCCATCGCCCATATGAGCTGAGCACTACGAACTCGTCGGGCACATCCAGGTCCAGGACGACATAGCGGTCGTACTCCTCCGGACCATCAGGATTAAGGAGCAGTTCCGCTGTCAACGCCACCCGGTCATCGCGGGTATCGGGTCCAGCCCATGCCCACAGCGGCGGTCGGCCCGCGCAGCCGATGCCGCGCCGCGCCATCTCCGCCACCATTTCCTCGTAAGCAGGACGATATGAGTGGCTCAGCACCCTGGCCCAGTCCCCAACTAATTCACCGCTGTCCTCCAGCGACTCGAGAACCATTCGATGCTGGACCGTCCACAAACGCACCGGACAAATTATGTCAGCACAGGGCACATGATCCATGGGGCGCACCCCAACCAGGCTCGACCGGCCCAAGCCCGGCTGACGGGCCTGCCGGTACGCGGCTGTCTTCAGGCAGGCCGGCGCTCTTCGAAGCCCTCAGGCGGATGCGTTACCTTCAGGCGCCGGCGCCCGTCATACAGGCGACGACCGCGTATGCCACCAGTCGTCGGACCAACAAACAGATGGGAGACCAGGGTGCTGACGAACATCATGTACGTGACGGTCTATGTCACCGATCAGGACCGCGCGCTGAAGTTCTACACCGAAGGGCTCGGCCTGGAGAAGCGCATCGACTACCCGGGGCCGGAAGGACGCTTCCTCACCGTGGGCGTTGCCGGCGGTCCGGTCGAGATCGTCCTCTGGGCGCATGAGCCGGCCGCGGGGCAGCCGATCGAGAAGCGGCCGGGCGTCGACCCCGGTCCGCTCTTCCTCGAGTCGGACGACCTGAGGAAGGACTTCGAGGTGCTTCGCCAACGAGGCGTGACATTCGATCGGCCCGAACCGGAGGACTACCCGTTCGGCGTGCGCATCGAGGCAGTGGATCCGGACGGCAACCGGATCTCGCTCCGCCAACAGCGCCGCCGAAACCATGCCGACGGCTGACCGCGCGACGATCCGGGCCCGTCATAACCCATGAGCAAGCAGATCCGAGGACGATGACAAGATGACCGACACCAGCCGGACAGACCTGGTGGCCGAGGCGTTCGAGGCCCAGCGCGACCGGCTGCGCGCCGTCGCCTACCGCGTGCTCGGATCGCACGCCGACGCCGAGGACGTAGTCCAGGAGGCCTGGATGCGCCTCGCCCGCCAGGACTCGACGACCATCGACAACCTGGCGGGCTGGCTGACCACGGTGGTCGGCAGGATCAGCCTGGATGTCCTGCGCTCACGCCAGACCCGCCCCGAGGCGTCCTACGGCGACGGACTTCCTGAGCTCTTGGTAACGGTCGACGACGGCGCTGAACCCGAAGAGCACGTGGCGCTCGCCGACTCGGTGGGGCTCGCGCTGCTCGTCGTCCTGGACTCGCTCGGGCCGAGTGAGCGGCTGGCGTTCGTGCTGCACGACCTGTTCGCGGTGCCGTTCGCCGAGATCGGCCAGATCCTCGGCAAGTCCGCCGACGCCACCAAGATGATCGCCAGCCGCGCCCGCAAGAAGGTACAGGCGACCGAACGGCCGACGGTCGTCGGACGAGAACAACGAGAGGTCATCCAAGCCTTCCGCGCGGCAACCCTGGGCGGCGATTTCGAAGCACTGCTGCGCGTGCTCGACCCGGACGTGAGACTGACCGTCGACACCCCCGCTGGGGTGGTCGTCACCCTCGGCGCCACCGAAGTCGCCGCCGGCGCGCGGATGGTCTCCGGCCAAGTCGCACGACATCAGGCGGTGCTCGTCAACGGCCTTCCCGGGTACGTCTCCTGGCGCGAGGACGGAACCCCACTCTCCATCATCTCGTTCACGGTCGCCGACGGCCGGATCACCGCCATCGCGATCGTGGCCGATCCCGCCAAGCTCGCATCGATGCGCCTGCCGGACTCTGCGTGAGCCACCCTCACGAAGCCCAAGCGAAATCCAACGCCACCAGATGACCTCATTCGCCCGCCAATAGACGGAACGGGACAGATGGAACGGGATGGCACGCCTATCGGGTGTAGGCCCATCGATGAAGTTCCATGAATGATGAGGAGTCAGTCGTGTCATCCGTGTCCATCCGGTTGTCCACGCGAGTGGGCGGTGCCGTCCTGGCCGCCGCGCTGCTCGCCGTCCCATTCCCTGCCCCGGCCCAGGCCGTCGCGGGACCAGTCTTGCCACCGTCCGGCGGCGTGGTCTACGTCACGAACGCGGGCTCCGGCAACGTCTCCTCCCTGGCGATCGGCCCGCGGGCCACCCTCAAGCTCCTCGACAAGCCCGTGTCCACCGGCGGCGAGACCCCCCGGGGCATCGCCCTCACCCCGGACGGGGCCACCGCGTACGTCGTCAACAGCGACTCCGACACACTTTCGGTGTTCCGGGTGGGGGCGCAGGGCGCGCTCCAGCCGAACCCGCGGATCGTCAAGACCGGCGACGAGCCGTGGGGAGCGACCATCTCCCCGAACGGCCGCACCCTGTACGTGACCAACACCGCCGACGCGACGATCTCGGCGTACCGGATCGGCCTGGACGGGACGCCCACCAAACTCGGCGACTTCAAGACCACCTCGGACCATCCCAAGCAGACGGTGCTGTCCCCCGACGGCCGCTTCCTCTACCTGTCGTACGCCGATGCGGACGAGACCGAAGACAGCCCGCCGCGGGTCATCACCAGATTCGCCGTACGCTTCGACGGCACGCTCGGACCCGCGCAGGACGTGGCGAAGGTCGGGCCGGCCAACTACGGGATCGCGATCAGCCCGGACGGCGCCTTCGTGTATGTGACCTCGGTGGAGCCGCAGAACGTGTGGGGGTTCCGGCGCGGCGCGGACGGCTCGCTGACCCCCGTGCCCGGATCGCCGTTCCCCGCAGCCGAATTCCCGGTCGGTCTCAAGGTCACGCCCGACGGGCAGCACCTGTACGTCGCCGGCAACGACTCCGACACCGACTCGCCCCCCGGCGGTCTGCTCGGCTTCACGATCCTCGCGGACGGCTCGCTCCGGCCGACCGCCGACTCCCCCGCCCCCACTCCCGACCACGCCGAGGTCGCGGCGGTCGCGATCACACCGGACGGCCGGGACGTCTTCGCCGCCATCCGGGACACCAACGAGGTGTCCGCGTTCGAGATCGGATCCGGCGGCACGCTGAAGGAGGCCCCGGAATCACCGTTCCTTACGGGTGGGGAGAGCCCGCGGAGCCAATCCATCGCCGTGCGCCCGGTCCTCGCATCCACCACCCCACGGTAAGGAGCAGCCTGGACTCAGTGCCCGTCGGGGGTGCGCCAATGGGCTCCAAATCCCCACAATGCATAGTGACTTTCCGGTAACAACAGCGGCGTCAGAGCCCTGCCACACCGGAAGGTGTCGGAGAGGTCGAAGAAGGCATCGATGACGGTGGTCCGGCGCTCGTAGCCGCGGGCGAGGCGGTGAAAGGCGTTCTGCCAGGCGTGGGTCCGTTCGACGTGCCCGCGCCGGCTCGCCTGGATCGGCGCCTTCTCCCCCTTACGCGATACGACCATTCAGACAGCTGAAAGCGGTGCTGATGGCGAGCGCGCGGCCCAACCCGGCGGCCGGCGTCTTCGCCCAAGGCGCGGGCCGGGTCGACGTGGCCCGCGCGGTCTCCCAGTCGGTCACGGCCGAACCGGGCGGGCTGAGTTTCGGCCGCCAGGCGTGGCCGCACACCGACGACCAGCCGATCACCCGGAAGATGACCTACCGCAACACCGGTTCCGCTCCGGTGACGCTCCGGCTCACGGCGCAGGCGATCGACGCCGGCGGCAAGGCACTGCCCGCGTCGATGTTCTCGGTGACGCCGGACACGGTGACCGTACCGGCGGGCAGCGAGGTCGAAGCATCGGTCACCGCCGACACCCGCGGGAACATCCCGGACGGAGTCATCGGCGGCTACCTCCAGGCGACCGTGGACGGGGCAGTGGCTGTCAGCACACCGCTGGGGGTCGAGAAGGAGGTGGAGAGCTACGACCTGACGCTGGAGCACCTCGACCGTTCGGGCAAGCCATCACCCGGCGACCTCACATCCGTCCTGAGGACCGACGTGAACTTCAAGGACGCCTATCCCCTGGACATCGAGAGCGGCGACAGCACGATCACCCTCCGGCTCCCCAAGGGGAAGTACGTGATCGACAGCAGGACCGTCGACGACCAGGGGACCATCATGCTCGTCCACCCGGGCCTGGAACTGAACTCCTCACAGACCATGGTGCTGGACACGCGCCTGGGCCGCCCGGTGTCCGTCGGCGTACCCGACGCTTCCGCGATCTCCATGCTGAGCGAGGTGACGTACGGCGGCAGGTTCCTCGACGGCATGAAGTTCTTCAACGGCTTCAGCGCCGCTTCTTTCGACCGGCAGTTGGTCGCGCAGCTCGGCCCGGCACGGAAATACGACCTGACGACCAAGGTCGGGGGCCAGTGGCTCACGCCCGCGCCGGGTGGCGACCTGGACGGCAGCCCGTCCGCCTACAGGCTGGCGTGGTTCTTCCCCGGCGGCCTGCCGGCGGGCTTCACCAGGACGGTCGAGCGGAAGGACCTTGCGACGATCCGAAGGGACTACGCCGTGCATCAGGTCGGCGCGTTCGACGAGGCGGGGAGCGGTGCGTGGCTTGCCGACGACTGGTTCTACATCAACATGTTCCTGACGGATTTCCATCCGCCGTTCACGCATACGGAGTACGTCAACACCGACGGTGGAATCCGCTGGAAGAGCGTGCTCATGGAGTCCGGTTCCGACAGCGGGGCGGTCCTGGACTCGTCCGCGACCCGGTACGAGGCGGGGCGCACTTATGACGAGAAGTGGAACCGGGGGGTCTTCGGGCCATCCCTCGTCACCGGCAAGGACGAACCCGTCTTCACCCGCACGGGAAACGTGATCAACGTCTGGCAGCCGTCCTTCCACGGCGACGGGGCCGGGCACGGCGGATACTCCTCGGTGACGAAGTCACACGTCGCCCTCTACCGGGACGGGCGGCTCCTGACCGACCTGCCGGCCCTGTTCGGACACATCGAGGTGCCGCCCGCAGACGCGGCCTACCGGCTGGTGGCCGAGACCGAACGCGGCAACGCCTTCCCGCTGTCCACCCGCACCTCGGTCGCGTGGACCTTCCGCTCCGCCGCGGGCGAGGACGGCCGGACGACGGCACTGCCACTGTCGGTGGTCCGGTTCGCCCCCGACCTGGACCAGAACAACACGGCACCGGCGGGCAGGCTGTTCACCGTACCTCTGACCGTACAAGCGCAGCCGGGGTCGTCGGCCGGTTCGGTCCGCAAGCTTTCGGTCGAGGTGTCCTACGACGACGGCGCCACCTGGCAGGCGGCGAACCTGGTGGGCTCGGGCGGGAACAGCACGCTCTTCCTGCGGCACCCGTCGTCGGACGGCTTCGTGTCGCTGCGCGCGCGGTCGACCGACACCTCGGGCAACACCGTGGAACAGACGGTGATCCGGGCCTATCGGATCGTCCGCTGAGCCCGCTTCGTCGCAACCCTGGGAGCAGCGCGAATGTGACGGTAAGTGCTGATGGACTGCTGCGCGGGCCTACGCTGCTCTGTTGCTGCTACTCCTGATCCGGCTCCTACGGCCGGACGGTCTTCCTACGACAGGGAAGTCCGTCCGGCCGTTTCAGTTCGGCTCCGCCCAACCGCCTCAGAACGTTTGCGCCGGAGATGGCGATCCCGACGGGGTTGCGGCTGCGTGACTGCACGCGGGCGATGCATACCTCGCGTTGGAGTTCCAACAGGTCACGAGCCCACGCTCTCCGAACGGCATGACCCGCATGTTGCCATCGGGCTTACCAGGCGCCTGTGGTCCGCCAGCCCAGGGCACAGCATCATCAGAAAGGGCCGCGATCTGTTCTTGAGCGACAGGATCGGGCTCAACGATCGAATACACCTACCGCTCGACCCCGCGCTCAGCCAGCAGTTGACGCCACGTCTTGTCGCCCCGTGGGATCGGCTTGTCGGCATCGGCCAGTTCCTGAACACGGGCAGACCGCTCGTAGAGATCTCTGCGGCCCTGCGGGTCCTTGATCGAATCACCCGCGACAAACCACCAGGTATGGATGAACTCGCTCAGCCGGCCGAGGTCCAAACTGGCGCGAACCTCAGCCAAGACGACGTCAAGGCCTGCGTCGAACCCATCTCGGTCCTGCGGCACGACCAACGCTCTACGAATGGCGCGCAGATTCTTCTCCGGCGGAGGGCAGTCGGGGGCGAACTCATGCGGTTGCGCGCTCATGCCGCCAGCGTACGTACAGGTGCTCAGCACGGCCCAGCCAATCGCAGGACCCAACGTGATTCGGCTTGCGGACCGACGCGCGAGCCCATGCGGCAGCAACCGACCGCCGACGCGAGAAGATCTGGGCGACGCCTTGGAAGTGTCGATGCCGCCGTGGAAGGCGGTCGTCTTCCGGCACTTGCCGGGTCGGAGTCGTGCGGTTGGAAGGCCACCAGCTCGCACGACTGCCAGGATCGATCGCCGTGGACCGCGGTGCCATGGTGGCCCCAGTGGCGCACCGGCCACACGAGATTGTCGGCGAACAACGCGCGTAGCGCGGGCAGTCATACCCAGTCGTCACCGCCGAGTGCAGGCCGCCCACCACTCAGGCCGCTCGATATGCACGATCCGCCGGCCTGCTCTTGTTTCCCGGCGACGCGTTCAACCTTGACGACCGTGATTTCCGGCATGCCGAAAAGGATCGAAGTACTGTCGTTCACAGCTCGTGGCCCCCGTCAACTAACTGTCCATTGATCAACAGCCAGTGTTACGAGCTCTCGCATGCCAGGCCACGCCGAGGCCCTTCCCCCTCAAGATCGAAGAGCCCTTACAGTGACTTCATGGATGCGATTTGTTATCAGGGATAGCCCCCCTCGGTAGCGGCGCTGGAGCGGTGCAGTGGGCACCATGCGGATGCTCGAGGTGCGGTGCCCGTGGGTGTCGATGCCTGGCGGGATCAATCTCGCAAGGATCGACATAGGGCTTGGCCGGGCCGGGTCGCTGTCTACCGGTCCACTCTCAGTTGGTGAGGTCGTCGTACCAATGGGGAGCGGCGACCTTCAGCGGGTCAGGGGCGTGCCCGGCACCTGGGCCGGGAACGACGTAGACGTCGACTGTGTCAGAGCTGTGGTCGCGGGAGCCGTCGACGATCCAGTCGTCCTTGACGCGGTCCACCGTGAGGGCTGCTCGAAGAAGCGCTGGCGGCGATGTCGGTTCCCACTCGAGGACTCGACTTGACCCGCCTCAGACGACGACCGACCGTCTGGCTAGAACGCGGGAGGGCGTTTCTCCCGGAGCGCTGCGATGCCTTCCCGTGCCTCCGGGCCGGCGAAGCCGAGGAATTCAAGCGCGAGAGCAGCGTCGAAGTGCGGGGTGGCGGCTCGAAGCCAGGAATTGAGTGCTTGTTTGGTCCAGCGCAGGGCGGTGGGGGCGCCGCCGGCGAGTCGGGTGGCGATGTCGGTGGCTTTTTCGAGGACGTCGCTCTCGTCGACCGCGAGTGAGACCAGGCCGATGCGCTCCGCTTCCGCGCCGTCCAGCGAATCGCAGGTGAGGAGGTAGTACTTGGCCTTGGCCAGTCCGCAAAGAAGGGGCCAGATGAGGGGCGCGTGGTCACCGGCGGCGACGCCCAGTTTTGTGTGGCCGTCGATCAGTCGGGCGTTCTTGGCGACCACGGAGACGTCGGCGAGCAGCGCCACGACGAGTCCTGCTCCGACCGCCGCCCCGCGGACCGATGAAACAACTGGTTTGGTGAACTCGATGAGGTTGGTCACGAGTTCCCGAGCCTCGCGCAGTCCAGCGATCCGGGCTTGTGGATCATTGGCCAGGCTTTGCACCCAGTCAAGGTCGCCGCCGGCGCTGAACGTGTGGCCGGCCCCGGTAACGAGGACGGCGCGCACCCGCTCGTCGGCCTCGGCGTCGCGCCAGATCCGGGTGATCTCCGCGTGTCCCACCGCGTCCAGCGCATTGGCACGAGCGGGATTGTTAATGGTCACTTTCAGTACGCCGTCCGATGCCCAGCGTAGGCCCAGACGCTGGTAGCCCGTGTAGCGGTCCATGATTCTCCTTGCGCAGTATCGATCGATCGATACAATACCCGTATGTCGCTAGAATCCGGTATCGCGGCCGACGACGGCCACGCCACACGTGTAGTGCTCCAGCATCGAGGGCGAGTGTCGATGGTGACGCTGAACCGGCCCGAGAGGCGCAACGCGCTGTCCCGCCAGATGGTGTGCGATCTCATCAATGCGCTGGTCGAGGCGGACAGGCATGAACAGACGGGGGCCATCGTCCTGACTGGCGAGGGCTCGGCGTTCTGCTCGGGTGACGATTTGTCAGAGGCCGCCCGCACCGATGCTGAGGCGTTCGACGAGACCATCGAGGGGCTTCAACGGATTACCCGGTTGCTGCTCACCTCGAACAAACCGAGCATCGCCGCGATCAATGGCGCGGCAATGGGTGGCGGGCTGGAACTGACACTGGCCTGTGACCTGCGGGTGGCAGCTCAGCGCGCCATGTTCGCATGCCCGGAGGTGGCATGGGGCCTGGTGTGCACGAACGGGGCGTCGGTGCTGCTGCCGTCCATCGTCGGGCGCGGGCGTGCGCGTGACATGCTGCTCACTGGGAGGACCTACGACGTGGCGTGGGCGCTGGCGGCCGGCTTGGTCAGCGAGGTCCTTCCCGACGATCAGGTTCTGGACCGGGCTGCCGCACTCGCCGAGGAATTGGCGAGCCGCTCGCAGGCCGTCCGCCTGACTCGGCGGTTGATGAGCGATGCGAGCCATGAGGTCCTCCTGCGCGCGTTGGAGCGCGAGGCGGTGACCGTAGGGGAGGCGCGACGTACCGACGCGGCCGAGATGGGCCTGCGCGAGTTCGCGGCTCGCCATGCGAAAAAGGGGACTCGGCAATGATCGGGGACGCGCGCACGCTCAGCGACCTCGTCGACGGCCACGCCCGGACGCAACCCGACCACCCGGCACTACGGGTCGAGGACGAGACGCTCACCTACGGTCAACTGGCCGCACAGGTCCGATTGGTGGCCGCCGGCCTGGCTGAGAACGGTGTGTGTGCGGGCCAGACCGTGGCTTTCATCCTGTCGAACAGCATCGAGTTCGTCATCGCCTGGCTGGCGCTGAGCCGGATCGGGGCCGTGGCTGCGCCGGTGAACACAGCGCTACTGGGCGGCGGGCTCGCGGCCGCCCTGCGGACATGCGGGGCCGAGGTCGCGATCGTCGACAAGCAGTTCCTGCCGGCGCTCGAGGAAGCGCTGCTGAACGGCGGAAGCCTGCGCATGGTCTTCGTCCGGGGCCACGCCGAGGCGCGCACCGATGCCGTTCCCATCCGGCCATGGGAGGATCTGACGACACATCCATCCTCCGCACCACGTCACGAGACCCGTCCCGCCGATCCCAGCATCCTGCTTTTCACCTCCGGCAGTACCGGCCGCTCGAAGGCGTGTGTGCTGCCTCATCGGTATGTGCTCCGACAAGCAGAGGTTTTCACCGAGCAACTCGGCCTGACCGCGGCCGATGTGTTGTTCTGCCCCTTCCCGCTGTTCCACGCCGATGCTGCGATCTTCACCGTCGCCCCCGCGTTCATGCTGGGCGCGACTGCGGCGCTGGTGGAGCGGTTTTCGGTGCGGCGGTTCTGGGAACAGGTGCGCCACTACCAGGCGACCGTCTTCGATTTCATGGGCGCGACCCTGACCATGCTGCACAAGCAGGAGGCCGCGCCCGATGACGCGGACAACCCGGCTCGGCTCGGGTGGGGCGTTCCACTCCCAGAGTGGGCAGGAGACTTCGAGCGCAGGTTCGGGGTCGAGCTCGTCGAGGTGTACGGCCTCAGCGACACAGGCATCGTGCTGTACAACCGCCCAGGTGAGCCGCGCCGTCCGGGTTCGTGCGGTCGTCCCGTCCACCCCTTCGACGTCAAGGTTCTGGACCCCGACGGACTCGAGCTGCCGAGCGGCGAAGTAGGGGAGATCTGCATTCGCCCCCTCGAGCCACACGTGATCTTGAGCGAGTACCTCGGTATGCCCGAGGTCACCGTTCAGACGTGGCGCGACCTGTGGTTCCACACCGGAGATCTCGCCCGTCGCGATGAGGACGGCTACTTCTACTTCGTCGGCCGGGGAGCGGACGTGATCCGCAGGCGCGGGGAGAACATCTCTGCCCTGGAGATCGAAGCGGTGATCAGCCGGCATCCCGCCGTGCTGGAGGTGGCGGCATTCGGCGTGCCGAGCGATCTCACCGAAGAAGACGTGATGGTCGTGGTGTCGCTTCGGGTGGGCGGGGAGCTGGACGAGCGCGCGTTGCTGTCCTACTGCGACGAACGGCTACCGCGCCACATGCTGCCGCGATACGTCGAGTTCACCGGCCCTCTACCTAAGACGCCAACCGAGAAGATCGAAAAACGTGTGCTCAAGTCATGCGGAGTCGGTCCCTTCACCTTCGACCGGGAAACCCGCGACTGACTCCGGCCACAGGTATCGGCCTCTTTCCACCATCAATGACAAGGGTTCCACCATGAGCAACAACTCTCACATCAGCCACCGCTCCAACGAAGAGGACTCTCTTGATGCCGCCGCTGCGATCGTGACCGGCGGTGCGAAGGGCATCGGCGCCGCGATCGTTCGCAAACTGGCGGCGTCGGGCGCCTCCGTCGCGATCATTGACCTTGACGGGGCAGCGGCGCAGACGCTTGCCAGCGAGGTCTCCGGTGCTTTTGCGCTGATCGCCGACGTCGGCGACTACACGTCCCTGAGCGAGGCGATGGAGGCGGCGTGCACGCGGCTGAACGGCCTCGATATCTTGATCAACAACGCTGGCTGGGATCACGTGAAGCGATTCGCGGACACCGAACCATCGCTGTGGGACAAGCTGATCCGCATCAACTTGAAGGGCGTGTTCAACGCCACCCACCTCGCCATTCCGCAACTTGTCGCGCGTGGCGGCGGGCGCATCGTCAACGTGGCCAGCGATGCCGGACGCGTCGGCTCCTCCGGCGAGGCGGTCTACGCCGCGTGCAAAGGCGGCACGATCGCCTTCACCAAGTCCATCGCCAGGGAAACCGCTCGCCACGGCATCGCCGTCAACTGTGTGTGTCCCGGACCCACGGACACCCCTCTTCTCGAAGAGATCAAGCGGGATAAGCGTGCCGCGGCCACGATGGACGCGATCGTTCGCGCCACCCCCAACAGGCGCCTCGCCCAGCCCGCGGAGATCGCTGAGGCGGTCGCCTTCTTTGCCGCAGCTCCGGCACACGTCACCGGCCAGGTACTTTCCGTTAGTGGCGGCCTGACCATGGCCGGGTGACGGCGGCAATGATCGCAATCCGGTAGGTTCAGTCGCAGGAGATGGTCTCGCCAGCTAGGAGCCGAACGATGCCGCGCCCGCGCGCCGCCGAAGCGGCGGAAACGCCTCGCCGTATCCGCTCGGCGGCCATCAGCCTGTTCGCCGAGCGAGGTTTCCACGGAACAGGTATCCGTGACATCGCCACGCAAGCCGGCGTCACTCTGTCCTCGCTCTACCACCACTTCGGCAGCAAGGACGATCTGCTGGTGGACATCATGTTCACCAGCACCGCGCCGCTCAAACGCGCCGCCGACGCGGCGTATCAGGCGCTGGACACGCCCTGCCGGCGCCTGGCGATGCTGATCGAGCAGCATGTATGGGAGCACGTCACCGACCGACTGGCCAAAATCGTCAGCGACACCGAGGTGCGGGCCCTGTCCGGTGAGCGTCGCGACCGCGTGGTCAGTCTCCGCGACTCCTACGAGAATGTGTGGCGGACCACAGTGGAAGAGGGCGTCGCCACCGGCGTGTTCACCGTCTCACATCCGAAGGCGCTGACCATCGGCCTGCTGGAGATGTGCACCGCGGTGTCGCATTGGTTCCAGCCCAGCGGGGATCTCACCCTGCTGGAGCTGTGCCATACGTACGCCGACGGAGGCCTGGCCCTGGTGCGCGCCGCACAGGAGGATCGCCCTGTGCGGCGCGCGGATCTGGAGATCGGCGAACCTACGCGGTTCCTTCTGGGCTGAGCGCGGGAGCCCGCCGGGAGGTGGCGAGGGTGACCAGGGCCAGTACGGTGAGGTTGAGGACCAGCGCCAGTACCCCCACGTTGAGATGCAGCAGCACTGGCGACAGGAACGGTGCCACGTCGGCCACGGTCAGGCCGTTCACGGTCAGATAGGCGATGGCTCCGGTTCCGGCCAGCATCCCGGCGCCGGCGCCCCAGCTGTTGGCCGGGTTCTTGGGGAGAAGGCTGAGGAGCAGCGCGGGGGCGAGCTGGGTAACCAGGGCGTACGCGAGCAGCAGCAGGGTCACGATCGCCGCGCCGTCGTTCAGCGCGAGGTAGATGGTCACCACGCCGACGCAGGGCACCATGAGGCGGGCCACCCTGCCGATGTCGGCTCCGGGCCGCAAAGGCTTGTACACGTTGTTAGCGATCAATGCGGACGTGGTGTTCAGCAGCATCGCGCCGGGCACGAGCGCCGCCAAAAGCCCGCCCCCGCCGACCAGGCCGATGACCACGGGCGGCAGCGACTCCTTGGCCAGCCGCAGCAGCGACAGGTCGGCCTGGCCGGCGGACAGCCCGGGCACGGCCAGCACGGCCGCGAAGCCGACGAAGAACACGAACAGCAGGAACAGCTGGTACAACGGGAAGACGACGGCGTTCTTCCTGAACGTCGACTCCTTGCGCGCCGAGAACGTGGCCGCGAACAGGTGCGGCCACATGTAGAAGCCGAGGGTGGACACCACCACCGTCGAGATGTACCAGGAGACGCCCAGGTTGTCGGTGTGCAGTGCGGCGAAGTGTGGACGCGCCGCCTCGACCGCCGCGAACAGATCGCCGACACTGCCGAAGTACCGCAGTGGCAGGTAGATTCCGAGGAACCCGACCACGATCACGATCAGAATGTCCTTGACGACCGAGGTCCAAGCCGCGGCGAAGAGCCCGGACAGCGTCACGTAGCCGGTGAGCAGGACGCCGCCGATCACGATCGCGACCGAGGAGGGCACCGCGCCGTACGACGCCTCGGCGACGATGATGCCGAGCCCCTTGAGCTGAAGCACGAGGAACGGCACCATGCCGGCGACGCCGATGACCGTGACGACGACTCCGAGGCCCCGGCTGTTGTACTTCTTGATGAAGAAGTCGGCCTGTGACACCAGGCCATGCTCTTTCGCGTAGCGCCACAGCACAGGCAAGAGCCAGTACGAGACAACGTAGGCGAGAGTCACGTACGCGAGGATGTAGTAGGCCGCGCCGCCGTTGCCGTAGATGAACCCGCTGATGCCGAGAAACGTCGTCGTCGTGTAGATCTCCCCGGCCATCAGGAGGAATACGAACACACCGCCGAGCGAGCGGCCGCCGACAGCCCATCTCTCCAGACTCATGGCGCTGCGCCCGCGTGCCCGTATGCCGAGGTAGACGGCCACGCCCAGGGTCAGCGCCATCAGGGCGAGTGAAACGATCACTGTTCGGCCTCCTCTCGGTTCGCCGGGTCGAGCCGGTACACCGCCGCCATGCAGGCCGAGGTGACAACGATGGACAGGCTCAGCCAGAACAGAAGGAATGGCAGCCCGAGCACGTACGGCTCGACGCGGTTGACCCACGGGATCGCACCCAGGATGAGCGCGAACGGCACTGCGGCCAGGACGAAACGCAACCACATGGTTGTCTCTCCTCATCCAGAGGTTAGGAAGGCAGTACGGAGGTATACGGCCGTGGCCGTGGCCATGTCCTCAATGGACACCCACTCGTCGAGGCTGTGCGCCTGGGCCAGCGAGCCGGGACCGAACAACGCCACCGGCGAGCCGAAGTACGCCGCGTCGGAGCTGGCCGGGAACCCGTGCGGATCGCAGTCGGGGACATCACTGAGCTTGGCTGCGATCCGCAGCGTCTCGGCCAGCCAGTGGCCCTCGGGCAGTTCGTAGGCATCGACGGTCCACCACGCGTCGCCGATCGACCACGTTCCTGGCTCCAGGGCCGCGACCAGTTCGGCGCGGGCACCAGAGGGGCTCTCCCCCGGCAACAGGCGACGGCTGAACTGGACGCGGCACTCGGAGGGCACGATGTTCGGTTTCGTGCCGCCGTCGATGACGCCGACGTTCACGGTGGCAGGGCCGAGCAACGGATGCCGTCGCCGGTCGAGCGCGCGCTGGTAGTCGTCGAATCCGCCCAGCAGCCGTACCGCCGCGAGGATGGCGTTGGTACCGTACTGGGGGACACTCCCATGCGTGGCCTGCCCCGTGACCTGCAGGTCATAGGCCGCGAGCCCTTTGGTGGCCAGGCAGAGCGTCAGCTCGGTCGGCTCGCCGATTATCACCGCGTCGGCCCGGGGCCCGGTCGCGCCGAGCGCCTTGGCGCCCTCTTGGCGGTACTCCTCGTCGCCCACGCCCGCGATCAGCAGGTCTCCGGAGAGACTGATCGACTGCGCGGCCAGGATTTCGGCGACCTCCAGGTAGCAGGCGAGTGCGGCCTTCATGTCGCAGGCGCCACGGCCGTGGACCTTGCCATCGCGAACGAGGCCGGTGAGCGCCTGTGGGTAGCCCGTCGTCTCCACCGTGTCCATGTGGCCGGCGAACATCAGCGACCTGCCCGCCGATGTGCCGGGGAGTCGCGCCAGCGCGTTGTAGCGGCCCGGGGTGTACTCGTCGATGTCGCACGTCCAGCCAAGCCTCCCGAGCCGGTCACGAAGGTAGGCCGATACCCGCTTCTCACCCTCCTCCTCGCCGTCCGGTGCCTCACCGAACGGGTTCACACTTGGATGTTCAATAAGCTCGCAGAGGGTCTTCGCCAGTCGGCCGCGATCGATCTGTTCGACGCAGCGGGCCAGTTCCTCGGAGTCTGGGACGTCCACGAACACGCTCCTATGTCCGGATTTTGACATTATTGTATCGATCGATCGAATCATTGACCAGAGTGCCGTGTGTGACCGCTCTCCACTAGAGCGACCCAACCGTATTGTATCGATCGATCGAATCAATTAGGCTGGCGCAAGTGCCGGGCAATGGTCACCTTCTTGCTGCGCCGAGGGCAGCGCCAGATGGTTTCTCCATGTCATGGGTGTAGCCGCACGGGTGACAGCACCATGCCTGCGCATTTCTATCCGCGGTCAGCCGCCCGACTGCGCTGGCCGTACCGGAGGAGGCCAACCTTGCCAGACCACATCGACTCGAATCCCCCACAGACGCTGCGGCGATCCCTGAGGCCCCGACACCTGTCCATGATCGCTCTGGGTGGGGTCATCGGGGCAGGCCTGTTCGTCGGTTCCGGCACCGTCATCCACACAGCGGGCGTGCTGGCTCCGCTTGCTTACGCGGTGGGCGGAGTAATTCTTCTCCTGGTGATGCGCATGCTCGCCGAGATGGCCGCCGCGCGGCCCTCGGTGGGATCGTTCTCGGACCACGCGCGGCTCGCACTGGGGAACGGGGCGGGGTTCATCATCGGATGGACGTATTGGTACTTCTGGGTAGTGGTCGTGGCCTTCGAGGCCGTAGCCGGAGCGGAGATCATCGGAGGTTTCCTTCCCCACATTCCGCTATGGATCATCTCCGCCGCTGTCATGGGCGTGATGAGCGTGATCAACCTGCTTTCCGTGCGCGGATTCGGGGAGACCGAGTTCTGGTTCGCCGCCATCAAGGTGGTGGCGATCGTGGTCTTCCTGGGAATCGCGATCGCCGGCTTGTTCGGCGTGCTGCCGGGACAGCAGGCTCACGATCTGGCCATCGGTGACGGCTCGCTCACCCCAGCAGGAGCCGCCGGGGTGTTGAGCGCTGTCACCGTCGTGGTCTTCTCCTACTTCGGTGCGGAGATCGTCACCATCGCCGCTGCGGAGGCCACCGACCCGGTCAGGGCCGTCACCAGGGCAGCCAGCACCGTGGTCTGGCGCGTCATCATCTTCTACGTCGGCTCGATCGGCCTCATCGTGTTGCTCGTTCCACATACCGCGATCCGGGCGGATGCGAGCCCGTTCGTCACCCTCTTGGAACGTCTCGGCATTCCCGGAGCGGCCCTCGCCATGCAGATCGTCGTGCTGACCGCCGTGCTGTCGGTCCTCAATGCCGGCATCTACACCGCGTCCCGCATGCTCTTCGCCCTCACCGCTCGAGGCGAGGCCCCCTCCTCTTTGGCCAGGACCACGACCCGAGGCACGCCGATCCGTGCGATCGTGCTCAGCACGGTGGCCGGCTGGCTGGCAGTCGCGGTGGCCTACCTCGCCCCCGAAGCGGTGTTCGCATTCCTGCTCAACGCTGCGGGCAGTGTGGCGCTGGTCATCTACGCCGCGATCGCGATCTCCCAGCTACGGCTGCGCCGGCTCATCGAACAGGAAGGCGGAGCTCTGCCGGTCAGGATGTGGGGTCATCCCTATCTGAGCTGGTTCACGCTGGGGCTCCTGGCGGCCGTCGCCGTCGGCATGCTCATCTTGCCCGACTCGCGCGCTCAGCTGGGGCTCGGGCTGATCGCGCCCGCCGGAATCGCGGTGGTCTATCTCGTACGACGGCTGTTCCGACTCCGGATCGCATCGCCGGTCACATCCGTCCTCACGACCGAGGAACCGCAGTGACCAGCGCGGCTTCAGCCAGGCACTTGGAGGGGAAATGATCGATCACCCGCGTCACGTGACCGTCATCGGCGGTGGCACCATGGGGTGCGGCATCGCCGGCCTCATGGCCGTCGCGGGCAGCGCGGTGACCGTGATCGAGGTCGACCGCGCGGCCGCCGACCGTGTCGCAGAACGCGTCCACCGAGAGTGGGCGGACGACGCCGGCGCGCTCACACGGCTTGACACGATCACGGACGTCATGCGCACCCCGCCCGAGACGGACCTCGTCATCGAGGCCGTAGCGGAGGACGCGGGATTGAAAGCGGAGGTACTCGCCGCCGCAGGCAGGGCAGCGCCCCATGCGATCCTCGCCACCAACACCAGCTCGATCTCCATCAGCCGACTGGCGCGCGCCGTCCACGATCCCGGCAGGTTCCTCGGGCTGCACTTCTTCAACCCGGTGACCAAGTCAGCCCTGATCGAGATCGTCACCGGTGATCGAACGGCGCCGCAGACCGTAGAGCTGGCGAGGAACTGGAGCGAAAGGTGGCAGCGTACCCCCATCGTTGTCCGCGACAGTCCCGGGTTCGCCACCAGCCGCCTTGGGGTGCTGCTCGGCCTTGAAGCGATCCGCATGGTGGAGGAAGGCGTGGCGGACCCGCACGACATCGACGCCGCCATGGTCCTGGGCTATCGCCACCCCATCGGCCCGCTGCGCCTCACGGACCTGGTGGGACTCGACGTCCGGCTCGCCATCGCCGACTATCTCTCCGCTGAGCTCGGTGACCGGTTCTCGCCACCGAGGTTGCTGCGCGAGAAGGTCGGCGACGGACTCCTGGGCCGCAAAACGGGCCAGGGCTTCTACTCCTGGACCGCCAAGGGCCGGCCATCGTGACGACCGGTGACGGCGCCCGCGTAACGCAGGTGCCATCCCCCTGAGACACAACCAACGAATGAGAGACCCATGTCCGATGAAGTGATCACCGAGTACGCCGACGGCCTCGCCGTCATCACCATCAACCGGCCGCAGGCACGGAACGCCGTCGATCGCGCCGTCGCCGAGGGCATCGCAACCGCGATAGACGAGCTCGACGCCCGCCAGGACCTGAAAGTCGGCATCATCACCGGAGCAGGAGATGTCTTCTGCTCCGGCATGGACCTCAAGGCGTTTCTGCGGGGAGAGCGCCCCCATGTGGAAGGTCGCGGGTTCGCTGGTCTGGCCGAGGCTCCTCCCCGTAAACCACTGATCGCCGCCGTCGAAGGATACGCCGTGGCGGGTGGTTGCGAGCTGGTGCTGGCCAGCGATCTCGTGGTGGCAGCGGAGAACGCCAAGTTCGGCCTGCCCGAGGTGCGGCGAGGGCTGGTCGCAGTCGGCGGTGGCCTGTTGCGGCTCCCCGCGCGCATCCCGTATCAGGTCGCCATGGAGCTCGCGCTGACCGGCGACTTTCTCACCGCGGAACGGGCCTACACGCTCGGACTGGTCAACCGGCTGACATCGGCGGGAGGAGCGCTGGCGGAGGCCCGGCGACTCGCCGCCGCGATAGCGGCGAACGGCCCGCTGGCGGTCCGCGTCACCAAACACATACTTGTCGAATCACGGGACTGGCCGGCCGCTGTGGCCTTCGAACGGCAGCAGGAGATGACCGCTCCGGTCTTCACCTCGCGCGACGCCCAGGAAGGAGCTCGTGCCTTCGCCGAGAAACGCACGCCGACCTGGACCGGAGAATGAGAGCGGGCGACCTGGCTCACGGCACCTGGGCCGGCGCATCGCCGCCTGATGTCACCGCTCGATAGCGCAGCTCGAGCCCGTCGAGAAGGGCCCCAAGGCCGACCGCGAAGGCACTCTCGTTGATCTCCTGCTGTCGCGCGGCGAGCAAGTGTGCCTGACCGAGGTGCGAATAGTTCGCCTCATACACGGTGGCGTCATCGGGAAACCCGCCGGCGAAGGAGCCGAGCGCCGAACCGGTGACGAAATACCGCATGAGCGCTCCCACCCGGGTGGCTTCACGGCGAGGCCACCCGGCGGCGACCAGACCCCCGAAGACGCCGTCGGCGATGCGCAATGCATGGGGACGGCGGCCGGGCCCTTGGGCGACGACGGGGACGATGTTGGGATGCGCGGCCAGCGTGGCCCGGTAGGACTCCGCCCATGCCGCCAGAGCGGCGCGCCAGTCACGATCATCGCCACCGAGCCGGGCGAACATCGACGTGTCGACCTCACCAAGGACCGCGTCCACGACGGAGTCGATCAGCTCTTCCTTGGTCGCCACGTGATTGTAGAGCGATGGGCCGCTGACGCCGAGTTCGTTCGCCAGCCGCCGCGTGGAGACGGCATCGAGGCCCTCGGCGTCGACCAGGACCAGGGCCGCGGCCACGATGCGGTCCCGGCTCAGCAATGGTCGGCGTGGTCGCGCCACGGCATTCCCCCTGTCAACGGCGGTGCGGTCCCCCATCATCTTGGCGGTTCCACAGCCGCTCTCTAAAACTTGCACTGCTAGTTTAGCTGAACTAGCATGTGGCTAAAACTTGCAGCGCTAGTTTTGGAGACTGAATATGGACCTCGAACTGTCCGAGGAGCAGATCGCGGTGCGGCGACTCGCCGCCGACTTCGT
Organism: Nonomuraea sp. NEAU-A123; assembly: GCF_018603905.1. GTDB lineage: Bacteria > Actinomycetota > Actinomycetes > Streptosporangiales > Streptosporangiaceae > Nonomuraea. The sequence goes on along the minus strand of NZ_JAHFZZ010000006.1, from coordinate 13,258 downwards.
CGACCGCGAAATCACCCCGCACGCCGCCGATTGGGATCGTGCGGAATCCGTTGACCGGGCGATCGTCGGCCATCTTGGAGATCTCGGGTTCCTCGGCCTGACGATTCCCGAGGAGTACGGCGGCTCCGGGGGCGACCACCTGACCTATGCCCTGGTGCTGGAGGAACTCGGCCGGGGCGACTCGGCGGTCCGCGGAATCGTGTCCGTCTCCCTGGGGCTCGTCGCCAAGTCGATCAATGGCTACGGCGACGAAGAACAGAAACACCAGTGGCTGCCCGCCCTCACCAGCGGCAACGCACTGGGGTGTTTCGCACTGACCGAGCCCGGCAGCGGATCCGACGCAGCCGGGCTCACCACCAGGGCCGAGCGCGACGGCGCGGATTGGGTGATCAGCGGTTCCAAGATGTTCATCACCAACGGCACCTGGGCGGACGTCGCCTTGGTGTTCGCTCGTACCGGGGAACCCGGCCACCGGGGCATCACGGCCTTCCTCGTACCGACCGACACTCCCGGCCTCGAACGCCGGGAATTGCACGGCAAGCTGGGCCTGCGCGGACAACCCACCGCCGAGCTGATCTTTGACGCCGTGCGCGTGCCCCGAACTGCTGTCCTGGGCCCGGAGGGCAAGGGTTTCTCCATCGCCATGGCGGCGCTGGCCAAGGGCCGCATGTCCGTCGCAGCCGGATGTGTAGGCCTGGCACGAGCATCCCTGGAGGCGGCCGTCGCGTACGCCAAAGAGCGCGAGCAGTTCGGCAAACCCATCGCCGCCCACCAACTCGTGCAGGATCTGCTCGCGGGCATCGCGGTGGACGTCGACGCGGCCCGGCTGCTGGTGTGGCGGGTCGCCGACCACATCGACCGCGGCCTACCGTTCGCCACAGAATCCTCGATGGCGAAGCTGTACGCCAGCGAGGTGGCCGTGCGCGCCGCCAACGACGCCATTCAGGTCTTCGGCGGCTACGGCTACATCGACGAATACCCGGTCGCCAAGTACCTGCGGGACGCCCGCGTGATGACCCTCTACGAAGGAACGAGCCAGATCCACAAGCTGCTGATCGGCCGCGCGCTGACCGGCGTCGCCGCCTTCACCTGAGCCATCACCCGCCGAGCAAAAGGAAACCCCTGATGCGTCCCGTCTACTTCGCCGCTGCCCGCCGAACTCCCATCGGCAAACTGCACGGCTCACTGTCGAGCGTCCGCCCGGACGACCTGGCAGCCACTGCCTTGAGCGGCTTGACCGCAGGCGTGAAGCCACTGGACCCGACCCGGATCGACGACGTCTACTGGGGCGCCGCCAACCAGGCCGGAGAGGACAACCGCAACATCGCGCGGATGAGCGTCCTGCTGGCCGGCCTACCCGACCGCGTCCCCGGAGCCACCGTCAACCGGCTGTGTGCCTCAGGGATGGAAGCAGTGATCAGCGCCGCCCGCGCGATCGCCGCCGGCGAGGCGGACATCGTCGTCGCCGGTGGTTCCGAATCCATTAGTCGCGCGCCGTTCGTGCTGCCCCGTCCTGAGGAGCCCTTCCCTCGAACTCTCCAGACACATGACACGCGGCTCGGCTGGCGGCTTACCAATCCGCGTATGGCCGATCTGCACGGCGTCCTTTCCATGGGCGAGACCGCCGAAGAGGTCGCCATGCGGTACCACATCACCCGTGAGCAGCAGGACGCCTTCGCATTGCGGAGCCATCAGCGAGCTGCTGCCGCCAGACGTGACGGGAGCTTCGACGTCGAGCTCCTACCGGTTGAGCGCGCCGACGGCATCACGGTGACGGCCGACGAATGCATCCGCGAGGACACCAGCGCACGGCGGCTGGCCTCCCTCCAATCCGTTTTCCGCGCGGACGGCACCGTCACCGCAGGTAACGCCTCTCCGATGAACGATGGCGCTGCCGCACTCCTGCTGGTGAGCGAGCAGGCACTCGCAGATCTGGGGATCGAGCCCCTCGGCCGCTACGTCGCAGGGGCGGCGGCCGGTGTGCATCCCGATGTGATGGGTCTGGGTCCGATCCCAGCCACCCGAAAGGCGCTGTCCCGCGCTCGTTGGGGAATCAGCGACATCGATGCGGCCGAGATCAATGAGGCGTTCACTGCTCAGGTCCTCGCTTGCGTCCAGGAACTGGACATCGACCCCGACCGGGTCAACACCGATGGCGGGGCTATCGCGCTGGGCCATCCACTCGGCTGCTCGGGCGCACGGATCCTCACGACCTTGCTGCACCGCATGTACCGCACGGGTGCCCGAAACGGCCTAGCGACCATGTGCGTGGGCGTAGGGCAGGGCGTGGCCGTCCTCATCCAGCGTGACTAACCTGTCGGCGGCGGACAACATGAACCCTGAAGTCTGGCACCAAGTCCGTATCCTGGCTGCAGCTCTGAAGAAGATCAGCCCAGGGCGCGGTGACCGAATCGCTCTCTTGCGCCCCGGCATGGTGAAATTCTGCCGCGTACACCACGCCATCCTTGCTGCCGGAGCGACAGTCGTGCCAGTGAGCCCGCTGATCACGGTTGATGACGTCATGCGGCTGCTCGTCGACAGCCGTGCCGTTGTGCTGCTGTGCCATAGCGACATGGTCCCTGTGGGCGCGGAGGCAGCGCGAATGGCAGGCATTCGGATGTTCACCGTCGGCCCACCGTCCAGGGCTCCGGGATCCGATAGCCGTCTGGAAGACCTCGCAGCGGCGGTAGCGGTTAGTGGCCTCTTGGCCGCCGGCCCCTCAAAGGATAAAGAGGCATCGCTCTTCGCAGCCGGAAATGCGCCCGATGGAGATATCGCAGTGAGGTGGGAACATGCCGCGTCGATCGGCTGAGTACGGCACGGTGTGAAAACCGGCAAAAGTCAATCCAAGCATCTATGGCTGCTTTAATCCGCCGATTTCGCGCCCGCCCGGTGACGGACCAGTTCGGCGCGTGCCCGTGCGATGTTCCTTCATGTTCCGTGATCAGGGGTCCCGCACGAGCGAGCAATTCGACGCGGTGGCCAACCTTGGGTGATGATTCCGAGGGCGAAAAGGGGGCCAATGGGTCGGCCGGCGTCGTGGACACAACCTGGCCAACAACAGAACGTGCTGGAAAAATATCGTCCTCAGCGTGGAGTCCGGGTAGTTTGCTGCCTACGTTGATGCAGGTCGGAGTGTTTCGTCGGCACCCCGGAGCAGTGTGACGATGCATCCAAATGCCGCCGCCAAGTCCGCGTCCAGGATCTGATCCGCAGCAACCCCGCCCAAACAGCTCGGCTTGATCCCGCAGCACCGCCAGGTCCGCGATCGGCCTCGCCACCGGCAGCAATCATCACCGCCAGATCCACCACGAACAGCAGGGTCATGCCAGCTCTGCCGTTGCCGCAGCGACGCCAGATGCGTCGCCGAACGCGCTGGTCAGCCCGGTCGCGTCGGCGATCGGCCAACGAGCGAACGCCCACGTGACCGACCACACCACGCCCATCCGGACTTACGTCCCATCGGGCGGACCTTCCACGAGATCCTTTCGCTGGTCGCCTTCGGGCAGTGCGTCCAGGCGCTGGGGGAGATCGCCGCCGATCGTGCTTTGACGCGCTCTCCTGCTTCACCCGTTCGCCCCATCTGCGAGAACCAGGACGAGTGCCAGCCCTCCAGCCGGAGTCGGCCCCGTGGGCCTTCGCGATCGCCGCGACGATCGACAAACCGAGCCCGGCACCCTGTCCGCGGGTCGTGGGGAGCCGCTGTCATAGCCAAGCGTTCCTGGGGAACGTGCCAGCCGGTGTTACGGACCATCAGCACTCCGCCGGAGAGCGTTTCCTCAACCGTTCCGCCGGTACGGTTGTAGCGAACCGCGTTGTCGAGGAGGTTGGTTTCGACTCTTGGCTGTGGGTCGGTGCAACCTGGTCCTATGCGCACCGCGAGGCGAGTGCGGCTAGGAAGGCGCGCGAAGCTTCGTCGGCCGACCGCATGTTCTGCCCGGTGATCAGAGAGCCGTGGACCACGACGTGCGAGGTGAATTCGGCCGCCTCCTCGAACTCGGCGCCCAGTTTCGTGAGTCTCTCCTGCAACAAGAACGGCACGAGAGCGTCGCGTTCGAGTGCGGCCTCCTCCTGGTTCGTCAGTGCCGTCACCTTCCGACCCTCGACAAGTGGTCGGCCGCTCACCGGATCGACCCCGCACAATGCGGCAACACCGTGGCACACTGCGGCGACGGGCTTGCCCGCGTTCAGCGCCGCGGCGATGAGGCCACCGATCACGGGATCATCGGGGAAGTCCCACATCCCGCCATGGCCACCCGCGAAAAAGAGGCCGTCGTAGTCAGTCGATCCCGCGTTCCGCAGGGGCAGCGACGCACGCAGTAGCGCTCGCGCGTGGACATCCTCGTTCAACCTCCGCAAAGCCACCGTCTCGACGCCCTCGCCGAAACTCAAAGGGTCGACCGGCGGGTCGCCACCAAGTGGTGATGCGACGACAACCTCGACGCCAGCCTCCTTCAGTACGTAGTACGGCGACGCGAACGTCTGCAACCCCACGCCCGTTGCCTGCCCTGTCGAGCCCAGTTGCCCGTGAGACGTCAGGATGACGAGAACTTGTGACACCTGATGATCTCCTTCTACCTTGCAGCTGTGCCCAGTAGCATCGCCGACCTCCATCTGCACCAGATCAGGCGTACGCAGCCATACCTCGGCTTGGAAGCCCTCTCTGCGGTACGCGTCGACGACCACTGTTCGACCTGTTCCGGGGTCCCGCGCTGCGGCGCGAACAGATCGATGTCCTCGGAAGGACGCACACCCATGCCGTGCAACTGCACCGCGTGACCACCGCCGAGGACGAATCCGTGCTGGGCGGCCACCTCCAGCCCGATACGCGTAAGCCGCTCCTGCAACGGATCCATCAGGCAGCGGCCCGACGCAACTCGGGAAACCGCTTCTCCCACAGCGCCCGGACCCGCCGAGCGGGCAGGAACTCACTCCAGTGATGCCGTAGCGTCTCACCATTGAGCAGCGCGCGCAAATGCTCCTGACGCCCTTCCTCCAGCACAATCTTGTAGAAGGCACCGAGGTCATAGGGATCATCCAGGTCGAACCTGCGACGACCGCTCCACTCCAGCTCGTGCGGGAGAGTCACCACGCCGTGCACCGGACCACGCAGCTCATCTAGGGATTCGGCAACTACATACGGCCGGATATCCACATAGCTGAAGGGAGCACCACGCTGAGCGTTCATACTCACCAGTGTCCGGCGTGCGACCAACTCGGACATGGCAGCTCCTAGCTGCGACGATGGAGACCATCGTAGAACCCAACCGACATTTGACGGCGCAAAAGACCGACAGACTGCAGATAGCCAACCGACATTTGACAGGCAAAAAAACCGGCAGACCACGGGCCACGACCGACGTTTGAGATGACGGGCGTGACGCCCGGCAGAGCGCCTGGGTGCCCGGGCGAGACTGAGGGTGCGCGGTCGACGATCTGTGGATCACCCGCGCCGAGGCTCGATGCCTCCGCCTCACCAATGCCCTTGCCGGATTCGAGCGGCCCTCGGCCAGCCTTCTGGGCGACACCCGGCGGGTCCCCTACACAACCTGGCAACCGCGGGCGAAGCGTGACGGAGGAGCTCTCGGGAAGACAGCCCAAGCGCAGCGAGGTCCTCTAGGGACGAGCCGTAGCCCGCCTGGAAGAACGTCCGGAGCGTAGCGGAGGCCCTGTGTCTTGTCACTCAGTCGCCGTTGAGTACGCGGGTCATCCACTCCAGTGTTCCCGTGCGGAGAGCCTCCTCGGCGAGCCGCTTCCCGGTCGCGGTCTTGAGCGCGGCAAGCGAGCTGTCGATCCACGGCTGCACGTTTTGGTGTCCCCGCTCGCGATACTCGATGGCTTGCAGGAGACACTCCAGCTTGTCGGCGTCGCGTGCACAGACCGCCTCGAGACTGACCTTCTCCTCGTACTCGCCCACCGCGTTACTCACCATGTCGGCCACAGGCTCCGGAACGCCCCGCATCTGATCGGCCGTGACTTCCTCGTTCGGGGCCGCTTTGAGGTAGCGCTTGCCGATGTACGGGATATCGGTGATGCGGGTCTCCTGCGTGTCGTGAAACAGGCTCATAAAGGCGGCCCGTTCGGGGTTGCCACCCTCGAGTGCCGCGACCACGCTGGCGATGATCGCCGTACGGAACGAGTGGTCGGCAATGCTCTCCGGGTCACGCACGCCCGCCACGAGCCAGCCGGTGCGCTTATAGCGCTTGAGCAGCCCGATCTCATACAACAAGCCCGTCAGCGCCGCCAGATCGTCCGCCATGAAGGGATATCTCCTTCCTCACCCGCACGATGCCTGTTTTGACAGGGAGGGTTAGCTCAACATGCTTGCCCCGATAGCAGGAGGGCCCAAACTTCCTCGGCACGTTTGCTGAGCCACCCCTCCGTTTCGTGGACGGTGGCTCTGTCTGGGTTATGTGTAGTTCGCCGGATGAACATCAGGCCGCCCGAGGCGCAGAGTTCGTACATCTGGTCCTGGCATGCGCAGGTGTGTTGCCTCACCCGTACGTGTGCAGAACGAGGAAGTGGCTCCGACCAGGCAAGCCTCTCGTGATTAGGCGTTGCGGGCTCGACATGGATGCTGTGGTAAGCCCAAGTCATGAGCTCATCTTAAAGCCATCTTGTCTACCTCGTCTAGGACGTTGCCCATATGCTCCCTGTAGGCCACGTACCTAACGTCGGCCTTGTGGAAGTGGACAGGTTCGACCCGACGCCGATCTATCAACAGGTGGCGGCGATCGTCCGAGAGCAGATCAAGGCTGGTGCGCTACGGCCACGTGATCGGATCCCATCCGAGTCGGAGATGGTGCGAGATCACGGGGTCGCGCGCGATACGGCCCGCCAGGCCGTGGCTCTGCTTCGGGACGAGGGATGGGTGATGACCATGCCTCAGCGGGGAAGCTTCGTTGCCGATCGTGAGAGTTGGCCAGCAGAGGGCTGACCGTCGTTGCGCATCCAAGTTGGCGATCGCCTGTCCTAGTTGCTACAGGGTTCGCAGCCGTCGCCGATCTTGTCGTGTTGATCAGGATCTAGGTCCCGTCTAGCCGGAAGTTTCCTTTCACCGCTGGAACGCGCGAAGTGCCCGTCGCACGGCAGAATGATCGTGTGACGGATGCGATCCAGGCCGAGCGCATGCCGGCCGTCGTGCGAGCCGGCCGGTTCATCATGACCATGGAAGTGGCCTTCAGCCTCGTGGGGCTCGCCATCATGATCGGTACCGCCGCTTTTGCCTTCAGCGGTCCGTTCGTCCTGCTGTTCCTCTACACCGCCGTGATCACAGCGCTCATGGGTTGGTTGCTCTCCCGCTGACCCTCCCGAAGGAAGCTGGTGCGCTGGGGCGCCATCGCCGTTGAAGTGGTCTCGGCTGGCGGTTTCCTCATCGCGACCGCGATCGACGGCGACCTCAGCTGGATCAAGCTGATCGCCCCCAGCACGCTCTTCCCGCTCGCGATCGTCGCCACGCTCCTCACGCCATCGGCCACACGCTGGTTCGACCGCTGACGTGACGGACCATGCAGTGGGATCGCTCAGAACTGCAGTTCTGACCAGTCGATCACCATAGGGATCGGGTTGCTGACGCTGGGGACGTCGCCGGACTCGTCCTTCATGAAGGTGCCGATGTGCTTGTAGAGCATCGATGCCCGATCCAGCCGGTACCGTTCGATGATCGACACACCCGCACGATCAAGCCGGACGATCCAGTAGTGCGGAATGCCAGCCTTCGCATACTCCCCGAGCTTGTCGGTCGTGTCCTGCGTCTCGGAGCCGGGAGAAACTATCTCCACGACGAGCAGCGCGTGCTCGGCACGAAGCCGTTCGTCTCGCTCGCGGTCCAGGCACCGATAGAGCGCGACATCGGGTCGCCGGTTGAGCAACGGCAGGTCTCTCAAGCGCAGATCCACGTCGTTGTTCACGGCGACGCACTCGTGGCCCTTGCTCATTGCCTCGCGAGCATGACGTTCCAGCATGTTGGCCAGCCGCCGACCGGCAGTCTGATGATCAGGCGTAGGCGCTGCGCAGTAGACCACATAGCCGTCGACGATCTCGATGGCCTTGGCGATCTCTTCCGGAAGCGCCTCATACTCCTCAGGGGTGACCCGCGCGGGCTGAGGACGGATGTTGAGAAGCCAGCTGTCATCAGGTAGAGCTGTCATCCGGCATCTCCTCGTCACTGTCCACCCACCGAGCCAAGCCTACGGTCTATCCCCCATCTGGTGGGGAGGGCGCGTGGGACCAGTGATTACAACGACCAAGCGCGCCATACCGGCGCCGACAGGAAGGGCTACCTCTGGGCGGGCAGCTAGGCTCGACCAAGGGTGATACCCGTCCCAACTGAGGCCCTTTTACCGCATCCGCTGAAGGCCCACCATGAGCCTCCAGCCAAGCTTCCGCTCCCCTCATGGGCCCACCTGGCGAAGCGTGAGGGCGCAGCCCTCGGGAAGGCAGCCCGAGCGAAGCAAGGTTCTCCAGGGAGCAGGCGGTAGTCCGTCTGGGAGAACGTCCGGAGCGTAGCGGAGGCCCCTTGTCTTGCCACTCAGTCGCCGTTGAGTACGCGGGTCATCCACTCCAGAGCCCCCGTGCGAAGAGCCTCCTCGGCGAGCCGCCTCCCGGTCGCGGTCTTGAGCGCGGCAAGAGGGCTGTCGATCCACGGCTCTACGCTCTGGTGCCCCTGCTTGCGATACTCAACGGCTCGCAGGAGACACTCAAGCTTGTCGGCGTCGCGTCGCCAGGGAGATGGCAGAATGTGACCGTGCGGCCACCCCGAGCGAGATTCTTCAACACCGCCGGCCCATGCGGCCCCCAGCAGCACTACATGCTGCCCCCCACACAGCGACTCCCGCAGGCGCGAGAGCTCATCGAGATGGACCGTTACTTCGTGCTGCACGCGCCCCGGCAGACCGGGAAGACGACCGCGCTGCGCACCCTGGCGTCCGAACTCACCACCGAAGGTGATGTCACCGCCCTGATGTTGTCCTGCGAGCGCGCCAAGTCGGCCGGTGACGACTACGCCGCTGCGGAGTCACTCCTGCTGGATTCCCTCCGCGAGGCCGCCAAGTGGTCGGGATGGCCAGAGGAGCTGCTGCCGCCGGATCCCTGGCCGCAGGTCACGCCGGGCTGCCGGTTCGGTTCGGCACTGACCGAATGGTGCCACCGCAGCCCGCGCCGGATCGCGCTGTTCCTCGACGAGATCGATGCCCTGCAGGGGAACAGCCTGGTCAGCATCCTCAGCCAACTCCGTGACGGTCACAATGCGCGGCCGGGAGGCCGTCCGTTCCCCGCATCCGTGGTGCTGTGCGGACTACGCGACCTGCGAGACTACAAGGTCGCCTCGGGCGGCACCCCCGGCCGGTCCAACCCGGCCAGCCCGTTCAACATCGTCACCGCGTCGCTACGCCTGGGCGACTTCAACGCCGACGAGATCGCCGAGCTGTACGACCAGCACACGCAGGCGACCGGCCAGGAATTCACCAAGGACGCGGTGAACCGAGTCTTCGAGCTGACCCAGGGACAACCGTGGCTGGTCAACGCCCTCGCCTATGAGATCACTATTCAGATGAAAGTGACCAGTGCCATCACCGCTGGGCAGGTGGAAGACGCCAAGGAGCGGCTGATCCGCAAGCGCGCCACCCATCTGGACGCGCTGGTCGCCCGGCTGCGCGAGCCCCGGGTCAAGCGGGTGATCGAGCCCATCCTTGCCGGGGACTTCCCCGACGTCGACCTCACCTTCTCCGACGACCTGTCCTACGTCTGCGATCTGGGCCTGGTCAAGCAGAAACCCCCACTGCAGGTGGCGAACCCGATCTACCGAGAGGTCATCCTGCGGGTCCTGGGCGACCCATCGGAACAGTACGTGATGGCCGATCCGCACAGCTTCGTACTGTCCGACGGCCGTTTCGACCTGCCGCGACTGCTGCAGGAGTTCGTCGTGTTCTGGCGCGAGCACGGCGAGGTACTCATCCAGCAGGAGGGCTACCACGAGGCCGCCTGCCAGATCATCCTCATGGCCTTCCTGCACCGACTGGTCAACGGCGGAGGCCAGCTCGACCGCGAGTACGCCGCCGGCACCAACCGCCTCGACGTACTCGTCCGCTGGCCCTACACCGGCCCCGAAGGCGAACGGCTCACGCAGCGCGAGGCCATGGAGCTCAAGGTCTGGCGAGCAGGCGAGAACGACCCGATGCCCGACGGCCTCATGCAACTCGACCGGTACCTTGACCGCCTCACCCTCACCACCGGCGCGCTGGTGATCTTCAACCGGCGACCCGAAGCCCCGCCATGGAAGGAACGAGGCGCTTTCGAGCAGGCGACCACGCCGTCCGGCCGTCAGGTCACCGTTCTGCGAGTGTGACGGGTGCCTTGCCTTCCGGCTCACACGCGATGTGATCAACCCACAGCGAGCGTTTGAAGCAGAGTGCTCTTGCCTGACTGCCTCGGCCCATTGACGATCACCACTCTGAAGGCGTCGAGGAACTCCTCGGCGTAGCAGCACCCCCTCGCCGGTTCGGCGCCCGGATCGTGGTCAACCTGGCCGATCTTGGCTGGCTGGTTGCCGGTCCTGCGCCGTTGCCCGCTGGTGCCAGGCGGCGCGCTCAAGGTGCTGGTCGATCAGCCCGATTTCGAGGGCGGCGCATTGCTCGTGCTGCTCGGCCGCGCAATTATAAGCGCCGCGGAGTTCAGCAGCGCCTGCCGGCGTCGCTGACCTGCCTGATAGGGATCAAGGCTGGAACTTTTGCCGGAGGCCGACGTCGCGGACCTGCGCAAGGTGCTGGACGGGGACAAGCGGCTGACGCTGATCGTCAGCCTGCTGCACACGACGCGGACCGGGGTGGCGGACTCGCGCCGCAAGGCGGAGTAAAGATTCGTTGACATCATGTCTGCGCTGCTTTACTTTTGACTATGTCAAGTTTGTTGTACATGGGAGCGGACATGTCCTCCGAAGAGAAAAGCACGTGGATCTACGTCGTGGTCGCAGTTGGCGTAGCCGTCGTCTACTTCGCGACCGTCCTGTCAAAGGTCCCGGGAACGGACGTGGCGACGATCGCCTACGTGTGGCCGATGCTCACCGCGATGGGTGTCGGGATGGTCGCGAACATTGTCCTGAACATCATGGCCGCGATCCTCTCACCGAGGGAGGCCGACAAGACCGACGAGCGCGACAAGCAGATCAACCGGCGGGGCGAGTACGTCGGGTTCTACGTCATGAGCGTCGCCGCGATCGTCCCGCTCGGCCTGGCAATGGCGAAGATCGAGCAGTTCTGGATCGCCAACACGCTCTACCTGGCATTCGTCCTGGCCGCCCTCGCCTCCTCAATCGTGAAGATCGTCGCGTACCGGCGGGGCTTCTAGCCCATGGCCAAGCCCAGCAGGGTCACCAACGCGATCCGAGCCATGCGGTTCGCCCACGGGGAGATGACCCAGGCCGAGCTGGCCGACCGCATCGGCGTAACCCGCCAGACCATCATCGCCATCGAGCAGGGCCGCTACTCGCCGTCACTGGACATGGCCTTCCAGATCGCCCAAGCGTTCAGGATGCCGCTCGACGACGTCTTCCAGCACCCCGACACCCAGGACTAACCGCCACACCGTTACCACCGGCGCGCGGGGACACCGCCCTGCGGCCTTCTTCCGTCACACCCAAAAGCAAGGGAGAATCATGTACACCCCTCAACGCCTCGCCTCGAGCGCAGGCCTGTTCCATCCAATCGTTGCCCTCTGCGCCATGGTCGACAGGCCGGTGGCTGCCGACACCGTCGTTGAATCGGGGGCCGTCAGATGATCACGGGACCCTCACGAGCCGACGTAACAGCTGAAGGAGCCAGCACGGCCGAGCTAGTCCGCACCGCCCGTATGACCGGGCTGTTCTATCTCGGTATGGCCATCACGGGCGTGCTTGGATTTCTGGTCATCCGGCCGCGGCTTTTCGCCGCCGACGATCCCAGTGCGACGCTGGCGCACCTGGTCGGGAACGAGTCGCTCGCGCGCGCCGGGGTCGTGGTGGAAATGCTCATGGTCGTCACCCAGGCACTCACCGCCACGTGGTTCTACCGCCTATTCCGCACCGTGGACGCCTTAGCCGCCGGCGGCATCGCCGCCTTCGGCCTGGTCAACGCGGTCACAGGCCTCGGCAGCGCGGCGTTCCTGGCGACAGCGGTCGAGATCGCGTTCGGCCCGGTCGGCGACGCGCCGACAACCGTCCATCTCCTCTACCTGGTGAGCGGCAACCTGTGGGGCGTGGGAGCGATGTTCTTCGGCCTGTGGCTTATCCCCATGGGCTTCTGCGTGCTCCGCTCGGGGTGGATGCCCCGGCCGCTGGGCTGGGCGCTCATCGGAGGCGGCGCCGGCTATCTGCTCGGCGCGTTCATCGTGTACCTCGCTCCCGAGGCACGAGTCGTCGCTGAACTTCTCGCGATGCCCGCGCACGTTGGCGAGTTCTGGATGGTCGGCTACCTGCTGGCCCGCGGCGTCCGCCGTCGCGCGCTCCAGGAAGCACCGCGAGACGCAGCCCATATGGCGCCACCTGCGGTGACGTGACCGTCGTACAGTTCACGCAGCGCAGACCGGGCGCAATCCTCGCCAATCCCGACGATGAATCGGTCCGGGCGGGCCTACGACGACGTAACTAACAAAGACCATCAAAAGACATCCAACGGGTCGCTACCTGCGACTGCGGATGGCGCGCCTAGCTTCTTTAAGGCGTTCGACGCCGGCATGTTCCGAGTCTTCGACGGCCGCCATCGGACCCCTCAGGGGGTGATGTGATCCTGTCGCTCTTCCTCGACGCGGTGACGCGCGAGCGCCTTCTCCACGATACAGCTCCCACCGCAACCCCCCGAGCGCTGTTACTTCTTACCGACATCGTCTTTCAGCCCGCCTGGGAGAACGTCCGGAGCGAAGCGGAGGCCCTTTGCCTTGTCGCTCAGTCGCCGTTGAGGACGCGGGTCATCCACTCCAGCGTCCCCGTGCGAAGAGCCTCGTCGGCGAGGCGCTTCTCAGGTCAAGGGCGAAGCATTAACAGCGCCCAGAGCGTGTGAACCACCACATCGACGTACGGGTTGGCGGAGTCCAACTTGCTCGTCAGGTGCCCCTGTGTCCGCCTGGTAGGCGCCGATCCCTGTCCGTGGCCGTGCAAAGGTACACAGATTGAATGCGTAGAGTCTTAGCCTCGTGACGGATCGCTTTTGGTGCGGTACGACCGAGGTATGCGGTACGGGCAAAGGGGTGGGTACACGCCTGCGGAGCAGGAGCGGCGGGAGTGTGTACG
>NZ_JAHFZZ010000059.1 GCF_018603905.1 Nonomuraea sp. NEAU-A123 | reverse complement strand
TCAACACCGCGCGGCTGTCACCGAGCATGTAGGCGATCCGCTCCACCGGCTGACGCGGATCGATCGGCACATACGCCGCCCCGGCCTTCCACACCGCCAGCACCGCCACGATCAGCTCCACCCCCCGGTCCAAACACACCCCCACCACCGACTCGCCACCCACCCCCTCACCGATCAAAACGTGGGCCAGCCGATTCGCCCGCCCATCCAACTCGGCGTAAGTGACCAGTTCAGGACCGACGAGCGCCACCGCCTCCGGCCGACGCGCCACCTGGCCCTCGAACAACTCCACCACCGGCGCAGACGTCTTTTCGGCCGCCGTGGAGTTCCACTCCTCCACCACCCGGCGCCGCTCATGCTCCTCAAGGAGGTCGACCTCACTCAGCCGCGTCCGCGTGTCAGTGCCGACGACCTCCAGCACCCGCACCCAGTACCGCGCGATCCGCTCGGCCCACTCAGGGTCGAACAGATCGGTGGCGACCGTCACCGAACCCCGCACCCCAGCCGGCACCCCCTCGCCGTCGAACACCTCGCTGACCATCACGTCAAGGTCGAACTTGGCCGCCGTCCGCCCGGTCCCGGCCACGGGAGCCGGCCCCGTCCGCACGCCCGGCAGATCCAGTTCGGCGGCGATGGTGTCCTGCTTGGTCAGCACCACCTGGAACAGCGGGTGCCGGGCCATCGACCGCGACGGCGCCAGCTCCTCCACCAACCGCTCGAACGGCACGTCCTGGTGAGCGAACGCCGCCAGGCTCCGCTCCCTCACCCGCCCCAGCAGCGCGCGGAACTCCGGATCACCGGACAGGTCCGCCCGCACGACCAGCGTATTGACGAAGCAGCCGACCAGATCCTCCAGCGCCACGTCCACACGGCCCGCATTCGCCGACCCGATCGAGACGTCCGTACCCGCGCCCAACCGCGACAACAACACCGCCAGCGCGGCCTGCAACACCATGAACACCGTCACGCCCTCAGCCCTGGCCACCTCCACGAGCCGCACATGCACCTCAGCCGGGACCAGCAGCGGCACGCTGTGACCCCGGTGAGAGGCCACGACCGGACGCGGCCGGTCGAACGGCAACGCCAGCTCCTCCGGCGCCCCCGCCAAGGCCTCCCGCCAGTAGGCCACCTGCGTGGAGATCAGGCTGCCCGGATCGTCCTCGGCACCGAGCAGGTCGCGCTGCCACAGGGCGTAATCGGCGTACTGGACGGGCAGCGCGTCCCACGATGGCGCCCGCCCCGCACGACGGGCCGCGTACGCCAGCGAGAAGTCACGCGCCAGCGGCGCCATGGACCAGCCGTCGCTGGCTATGTGGTGGACGACGACCACCAGCACACTGCCATCGAACAACCAGGCTCGGATCGGCACCTCCGATGACAGGTCGAACGCGTGACCCACCGCCTCGGTGACCGCGCCCTCGAGCCCGTCCCTGGCTTCGCCGACGGACAGCTCCCAGTGCAACTCGTCCATCCCGACGACCTGCTGGTACGGCTCGCCGTCCGCGACGGGGAAGACCGTCCGCAGCACCTCGTGCCGCTCGATCACGTCCCGCAACGCCGCCCCGAGCGCCTCGACGTCCACGTCACCACCGAGCCGCACCACGATCGGCACGTTGTAGGTCGCGCTCGGCCCCTCGAGCTGGCCGATGAACCACAACCGCCGCTGCGCGAACGACAACGGAACCCGCTCCGGCCGCTCCAGCGGCGTCAGCGCAGGCCGGGCCCGCCCGGCGCCGGTCAGCCGCTCCGCCAGGCGGGCCACCGTCGGCGCCTCGAACAGGGCCCGCAACGGCACCTCCACGCCCAGCACCGACCGGACGCGGCTGATGAGCCGTACCGCCAGCAGGGAATGCCCGCCCAGCGCGAAGAAGTCGTCGTCGACCGCCACCTGCGGCAGCCCCAGCACCTGTGCGAACACCCCGCACAGGAGTTCCTCGCGGGCGTCGGCCGGGCCGCGTCCCGCCGCGCCGCCGTAGTCGGGGGCGGGCAGGGCCTTGCGGTCGAGCTTGCCGCTGGTGGTGACGGGCAGGGCGGCGAGGGTCACGAGCGCGGCCGGCACCATGTGGGCGGGCAGCTGTTCGGCGGCCATCGCCCGTACCGAGTCGGTGTCCACCTCCTGCGGTGCGAGATAGGCGACCAGCCGCTTGTCTCCGGGCACGTCCTCGCGCACGACGACCGCCGCCTGCGTCACCTGGGGGTGGGCGGCGAGCACCGCCTGCACCTCGCCCGGCTCGATCCGGAACCCGCGGATCTTCACCTGGTCGTCACCGCGGCCGGCGAACACCAGGCGGCCGGTCTCGTCCCAGCGCACCCGGTCCCCGGTCCGGTACATCCGTCCGCCCGCCGACCCGAACCGATCGGCCACGAACCGCTCCCCGGTCAGCCCGGGACGCCCCGCGTAGCCGCGGGCCACCTGTGCCCCGGCCAGGTACAGCTCGCCCACCACGCCCGGCGGCACCGGGCACAGCCACTCGTCGAGCACGTAGGCGCGCACGTTCACGTGCGGCCCGCCGATGGTCACCTCGCGGTCCGCGAACAGGTCATCGGTCATCGCCGCGCACACGGTCACCTCGGTCGGCCCGTACGCGTTGACGAGCCGGCGCCCGGCTCCCCAGCGCGCCACGAGCTCCGAGCCGAGGGCCTCCCCGCCGGCCACCACGGTCCGTACCCCGGCCAGTTCCGCCGTGCCCATCACGCCCAGGAGCGAGGGCGGCACCAGTAGGTGCGACACCCCGTACCGCTGGATCACCCCGGCCAGCCCGGCCCCCGGCAGCAGTTCCGCGCTGTCGGCCACCACGAGGCAGCCGCCCGACCACAGCGCCGCCAGCAGTTCCCAGCAGGCCGCGTCGAAGCCGGGCGAGGCGAACTGCAGCACGCGGTCGCCCTCGCCGGCCTCCCAGCCGCCGGCCGCCAGCAGGTTCACCGCGCCTCCGTGGGTGACTACCACGCCTTTGGGCCGGCCGGTCGATCCGGAGGTGTAGATGACGTATGCCGCGGACTCGGGCACCAGCCGCACGTCCAAGGGTCCGCCCGGGTGCGCCGCCGGGTCGTCCACCATCACCCGCGTCAGGCCGTCCGGCACCAGGTGGGCCAGGGCCGGCGAGGTCACCACCGCCACCGCGCCCGCGTCCGCCATCGAGTACGCGATCCGCTCAGCCGGGTACACCGGATCCACTGGCAGGAAAGCACCGCCGGCCTTCAGCACGCCCAGCACCGCCACGACCCATTCGAGGCCCCGGCCGACGCACACCCCCACCACCGACTCGGGCACCACACCCTCGGCCGCCAGCGCGCGGGCCAGCCGGTCGGCCCGTTCGTCCAACTCGGCGTACGACACCCGGACACCCTCCCCGACCACCGCGAGGGCCTGGGGCGTCCGCCGTACCTGTGCCTGGAAGAGGTCCACCAGCGACGAGCCGGCCACCTCACCGGCGGTGTCGTTCCACCCGGTCAGCACGCGTCGCCGTTCGCCGGCGTCGAGCACCTCCACGGCGCTCAGCCGGGTCTGCGGCTCGGCGGTCAGCGACGCCAGCACCCGCGTCAGCCGCCCGGTCAGCCGCTCGGCCGTCTCCCCCTCGAAGAGGTCCGCGGACGCCACCAGCGAGCCGCGCACCCCCGCGGGCCCGCCGTGGGCGTCGAACACCTCACCGAGCAGCACCTCGAGGTCGAACTTCGCCACCGCCGCACCGGCCGACATCCGCCGGGCCCCCACCCCGGGCAGCTCCAGCACGGCCTCGCCGGTGTTCTCCAGGGTCAGCATCACCTGGAACAGCGGGTGCCGCGCCATGGACCGCGACGGCGCCAGCTCCTCGACCAGCCGCTCGAACGGCACGTCCTGATGCGCGAACGCCGCCAGGCTGGACTCGCGTACGCGGCCGAGCACCTCGCGGAACGTCGGGTTTCCAGACAGGTCGGTACGCAGCACCAGAGTGTTGATGAAGAACCCGACGAGATCGTCCAGGGCCTCATCGGTGCGGCCGGCGTTGGCCGCGCCGATGGGGATGTCGGTTCCGGCGCCCAGCCGTGACAGCAGCACCGCCAGCGCGGCCTGGACCACCATGAATGTGGTGACGCCCTCGGCCTGCGCCACCTCCGCCAGGCGCGCGTGCACCTCGGCCGGCACCTCGATCGGCACCGTGTACCCGCGATAGGAGGTCACGGCAGGGCGGGCCCGGTCGGCCGGCAGCGCCAGCTCCTCCGGCGCCCCAGCCAAGGTCTCCCGCCAGTAGGCGACCTGCCGCGAGATCACGCTGTCCGGATCCTGGTCGTCCCCCAGCAGTTCGCGCTGCCACAGGGCGTAGTCGGCGTACTGGACGGGCAGCGGCTCCCACTCCGGAGCCCGCCCGTCGTGCCGTGCCGCATAAGCCACCGACACATCCCGCGCCAGCGGTGCCCGTGACCAGCCGTCACTGGCGATGTGGTGAATCACCACCACCAACACCCGCTCATCGATCAACCACGCCCGGATCGGCACCTC
>NZ_JAHFZZ010000058.1 GCF_018603905.1 Nonomuraea sp. NEAU-A123 | reverse complement strand
CGGGCACTTCTGGTCCCCGTCCTACTTCGCCGCCTCCTGCGGCGGTGCCCCACTATCGATCATCAAGGAGTACATCGAGAACCAGAAACGACCCGGCTGATCTGCCTATCCAGACCTGCCCGCTACTGCACCACTCGGGCCGGGAGGCCCTTCCGCGCTGTCGTTTCCTCCCGGGCGTAAACGCCCGGGGTTCCACGCCAGAATCCGCTGAATAAGACGCGCCGCCCGTTTCCTCCGCCAGCTCCCGCCGAGGCCAAGCCACCAGCGCTACCGATGCGACTCAGGAAGGCGCAGCGATCCGCCCGGAGCCGAGGTGGCCGTACGATCGCCGGAGTACTCCTCCTGACCACCCCGTTGCTGCGCCCGCGCCACGAGAACGCGCTGCAGGACCCGGGGAATCGACCGCGAGCCACTGTCGCTGGTCGGCCCGCGGTGCGGCAAGGGAGACGCACGTCACATTCGTTCCTGTCACATCTCGCCGAGCTATTCCGTCTATCCGTCAGAGATGTTTGACCACCGACAACGGCAGAGGAGTCGACCATGGATGCACGTCTGAACGTCTTCGGCAACCCCACCGCGGGCAAGTTCCTGAAGCACATCATCTCGGCGAACAAGGTGCTCTCGGACTCGACACTACCGGCCGCGACGCAGGAGCTGGTGAAGATCCGCGCCAGTCAGATCAACGGCTGCGGTTTCTGCACCGACATGCACACCAAGGACGCCGCGCACGCCGGGGAGACCTCGGTACGCCTCAACCTGGTCGCGGCCTGGCGGGAGGCCAAGGTGTTCACCGATGCGGAGCGCGCCGCCCTGGAGCTGGCGGAGCAAGGCACCCGCATCGCCGACGCGGCCGGTGGCGTCACGGACGAGGCTTGGGCGAACGCCGCCAAGCACTACGACGAGGACCAGCTCGCCGCTCTGGTGTCCCTCATCGCCCTCATCAACGCCTTCAACCGGTTGAACGTCATCGTCCAGCAGCCCGCCGGCGACTACCAGCCCGGCCAGTTCGGATAACGAGGAGCACCTGGCCGGGACCGCGGGTGCCATCTCGCACCAGCAGCGGCACACACCCCGGGCACGGCCCACCGGCGCCCGGGGCATTGTTCTGGTACGCCCCGGGTCCGACTGATCCAAATGAGTCGGTTTAGGACCCAAGATCAACTGATCTGGCACGCGGGTGAAATGGCACCACAAAAGATCAAGGCCTTGTCCCGGACCTGGCCTTACTTTAGTGAAACAGGTGACGGGAATCGAATCCGCGCTGTCAGCTTGGGAATTGCAGCGCTCACGGGCAATAAACCATAGGTTCCCTGGCCAGCACAGTTACGGGGTTCACCCTTCACTACCGGGTTTAATGACACGCTAATCACCCGACGACTACCGTAACCCCGCAGGTCAGGGCCCAGAGGCGCTATGAACACGCGGGACGGCACGTGGCCGATTGCGGGTGTAGGGATTTAACCAGTGCCGCAGCTTCCTGGAGAAGTTGTTTTTCGCCCTCGCCCAAGGTTGGGTTGGCGCTACGTATTGCCAAAGCTCTTGTGAGGTCAATTGAATGCTCAACGTGGCTGAGTAGGGATACCAGAATGGTGCGAGGCTCGAGCGCTTCCATCCGCAGGCCTACTGCGACCTCCGCCAGGATCAGCGCAGATATCCCCCAGTCCAGTGCTGGCGCACCCTCCGTTGTGTTACTCCAGTCGATCACCATTGGCTCAGCGGCGGTCAATATCACATTGTCCGGGTGCAGGTCGAGATGGAGAACACGATCCGCTGGATCGGTTGAGGTTCGCGCTGGGAGAGCGTGGAGACGATGCAGCAGTCTCGCAAGAATCGCACCCGCTTCTTGTGGAGAGATCGTGCCCTGTTGGAGCGCCTCCACCATGGTTTGGCCGTGCAACCGTTCCATAGTCAATTCACTGCCGGCGTTCGGGGCGACGCGCGGGACCGGATAGCCCCTATTGAAGAGGTACGACATTACCGACGCTTCGGCCGATGCATCTCGGCCGTCCCGATACCGGCGAAGCACCCATGCGTCATTGATCGCGAACACATCCGCAGTGCGGCCAGAACCGATGAGGGGACCGATTTGCATAGCAGGAGCATAGGACGGCGACGGTGTTAATCAGTGGTTGGCGTCCCGCGGTCATGGCGTCCATGGCGCAGTTGATGACCCGCATGGACCACTCGTTCACCCGAGTCATGTACCGGCACACCGCGATGGAACGTGATCGAGGCACCGCCGACTCGCCCGGCGCCCCGGGAATGTCAGTGCCATCGCCTGACATCACCAAGAAGCCGGCACCGCGCCCGCCCACTTCCGGAGCCTTTGCCTGTTCCGTTCATATTGCTCACCGTTCCACATGCTTGCATGCTAAAAGTGGGAGTTCGGTGGTGATCTGGGAAGGGGACCTTCGTGAGGATCGGCTCCGTGAAGCGGCCTGAACGTGTTGCTGTCATCGGAGTAGGCATCCTCGGAGCCAGCGTGGGCTGGAACCTGTCCCGGCACGGCGTCAAGGTGGTCTTCATCGACGCAGGCCAGCCGGGCGAAGGCGTCACCAACTGGTCTTTCTCGTGGGTCAATGCCAGCAACAAGACCGCGCGCAAGTCCTACTTCGACCGGAACGTCGCGGGCATGGCAGCGCACCGTGAGCTTGCCAGGACCATCGGGCCGGACTCATGGTGGCATCCCAGCGGCCACCTGCGCTGGGCAGACGATCCCGCAGCGGAGGCGCAGTTCCTGAAAACAGCCGAACTGCTGGCTAGCTGGGACTACCGGGTCGAGCTGCGCACAGGGGCCGAGGTGCGCCGCCGCCTCGAACCTGCTCTCACAATGCCCGACGAGGCTCCAGTCTTGTTCTACCCCGACGAAGCCTGGGTGCACGGACGTCATCTCGTCCGCCGCCTGGTCGGCCAGGCCGTTGCATCCGGCGCCGAGCACCGGTCCGGCACCGCGGTCTGTGACATCGGCACCGGTGCCGACGGGAGCATCCGGACAGTTGCTCTATCCGATGGGAGCTGTCTCGACGTCAACGCCGTCGTGAACGCAGCAGGCCCCAGCGCCTCCCACGTCGCAGAGCTCATCGCACGGCACTTGCCGATGCGCCGGGAACCCGGCGCCATCACCCGGATCAGCTGTGCTCAGGTCCCGATTCACCGGGCCATGCACGCGCCTCACATCGAGATCCGTCCTGACGGAGACGCCTCGATGGTCCTCCACAGCCGCGAGATCGACGCACTCATCGACACAGACGAAGATCCAGCGGAACTCGCACGGCTGCTCCACGAATCGGCGCGGCAGGTCGTTCCCGAGCTCGGCAACTCCCGCATCGTACAGACACGGGTAGCCAACCGGCCCATCCCAGCCGACGGATTCCCCTCGGTGGGAGCGGTGCCGTCTGTGCCGGGCTACTACGAGGCCGTTTCCCACAGCGGCATCACGCTCGGGCCGGTAATCGGCCGGCTGCTTGCTTCGGAGATCCTCAGCGGGAAGAGAGATGAGATGCTTGCGGACTTCCGCCCGGAGCGGTTCCCCCCGTGACAACCCGGGCAAGCGCCACCAGTACCGCGACCAGGCGGGTGCGTCTCCGTCCGCGCCCGAAACGGGCCCATAAAGCCGCACCGCCGCGCGCCCCCGCGTCACGCGAGCCGCAAAGACCGGACGGTCCTCTACCTCTGCTGCTCCACCCCGCGCACGAGTTACCCGCGTCTCGCGGTTGAGCGCCACACCAAGAGACGTGTTGCGAGCGGCACCAGCCGCAGAATGTCAGTGCCATCGCCTGACGTCACGATGACGCCGGAACCGCGCCCGTCCCTTTTACACCGGATTCCGGACGCCACTGCAGAAAGTCGTTCCTGAGCGACCGTGGTTGCCCCCTCGTCACCCTGGCTAATGGCCCGACAACCAGAGTCTGACCTTGGAGGCTCGTGGTTGGTACGGTGATCGTCATGGGAGCTGGCGAGGCATCTCTGCGGCTGGTGGACGTAACGTCGGCGTTAGAGGCGACTCTCACCGCCCTGAGGGCTGTGGGGGCCGATCCGATGTACCGCGTGGGTGGCACAGGTGCCGCTCTGCTGCAAGGTGTTCATCTTCCTGTCGGAGACGTTGACCTCTTGGTGGCTCGGCGGGAGGACGTGGACACGTTCGCTGCCGCTCTCTCCTCCTTTCCCTGTCTGTATGCGGCATCTTGGTTCCCCGAGAGTTCGCAGTATTTCGCTAGGTACGAGGTGAACGGGGTCCATTTAGAGATCAGCACGGTTGAGCAGGAGACCGATTCAGATGGGATGGAGTGCATTGGCCGTGGCCCGTGGCAGCACTACGTCTTGATCACCTGTGGCTCGTATCGTGTTCCTGTGGTGCGCCTGGAATTGCGGTTGGCCACAGAACTCTTGCGTGATCGGCCCGATCGATACGAACCTCTCCTCGACCATATGGCCATGCAGGGGTTCGATGCTGATCTGCTGGATAGGGCTATGGCTGCTCGTGGTCTTTCGGTGGAACGACAGCACTTGGTCAACGACCGTCTCGCCCATTCCTCTCCCCGGTCCCGATAGCTGCCAGGGATCGGCGACTCGCACCAGTGGTTCCGTCAAGGGTGGCACTTGCGCCATCGCGTAGCGACGCCGTAGGCGCCTCACGGTTGACCCCTCGTTACTCTCTTAATGGCACGACAATCAGGCCACGACCTGGTGTTTCTCGTGCAGCGCGCACCTCGCCCACAGCTCCGGGAGGGTACCGGGTGGTAATGATCGTGAGCGGTCGTGTGGGCCTGATTCAGTACGCGTCGCAGTAGTGCGCCGTCGCCTGGTTCTCCCCCGACCCTCCTCGTAGCTGCCGATCCCCAGGGCGAGGCCACCGTGTCAACGGTCAATGAAGTTGATCGCGTAGCGACGCCATAGGCACCCTTGACGTCGGGGCCTCGACCGGGACGCTGGGGAAGCGAGAAGGACGTGTACACAGATTGAATGCGTAGAGTCTTAGCCTCGTGACGGATCGCTTTTGGTGCGGTACGACCGAGGTATGCGGTACGGGCAAAGGGGTGGGTACACGCCTGCGGAGCAGGAGCGGCGGGAGTGTGTACG
>NZ_JAHFZZ010000057.1 GCF_018603905.1 Nonomuraea sp. NEAU-A123 | reverse complement strand
GAGCTGACCCGCGACATGAACGACCCCGCCGAAGTCTTCGCCTACAGCTTCCGGCTCACCGGACGCCTGCACCGCCGCAATCCCCAGCTCAGCAAAGTCCTGCTCAACACCGGCCTGACCATCACCACCTCCGAACACGGCATCGCCCCACGCGTCCGACGCGACATCCACGCCGCCATCCAAGCCGGCCGCTTCACCGGAGGCGACCCCGAACTCGCCTTCGTCATCGCCGCAGGCACCGCACTATGCCTCGGCCAACTCCTGCACACCCAACCCGACCGCGACGACACCCAAGCCACCGACCAGATCACCGAAGACCTCCTGCGCACCTTCGGCATCCCCGCCGACGAGGCCCACCACATTGCATATCGCCAGCAAAGTGCGTCGCCTGGTGGCGAACGAGTGCCCGCCCAGGTGCCTCAGGAGGCCAACCGGTCGCCTTGATGGTGGTGCTCATGGGTGGGGGGTGATGACCGCGCGTCCTTGGATCTTGCCGTCGTGCAGGAGCTGGTAGGCCTCGCCGGCGCGCTTCAAGGGGAAGTGCTCGACCAGCATCTTGATCTTTTGCTGCTGGGCAAGGGTGATCACTTCCATGAGTTCGGGAATGGAGCCCCAGTACGGCGAGGCAACCGAACACTCGTGCGGCGGGCTCGAGAAGTTCACCGGTAGGGCTCCGCCGCCGAGACCGACGATGGTCAGGTGGCCAAGCACCCGGGCCACCTGAGCGGCCATCCGCAAGGTCGGGTCGATGCCGACCATATCCAGCACGAGCTGAGCGCCCTGCTGCCGCGTCATGTCCTTGATCCGCGTGACCGCCTGGTCGCTGGAAAGCAGCGCCTCGTCCGCGCCCATGCGCTTGGCGATCTCCAGCTTGTCGGCGGCGGTGTCCACGGTGACGACGGTGGTCGCCGCGCTGAGCGCTCGCAGCATCTGGATGGCCATCTGGCCCAGAGCGCCCACTCCGATCACCACTGCGGTCGAGCCCGGCCCCAGCAGGTGCAGCGACCGCTTGACGGCGTGATAGCTGGTCAGCCCCGCGTCGCTGAGCGGGGCGGCCTCGCGGGGATCGAGGGTGCCGAGCGGGATCAGGAATCGCGACGCCGGGACCAGCAGGTATTCAGCCATTCCGCCGTCGTGACCACCCAGGCCCCCGCCCAGACCGCCGGTCTTCTGGCAGTAGTTCTCCTTGCCTTCCCGGCAGTTGGCGCACAGGCCGCAGCCCCAGGGGCCGTAGACGATCACAGGGTCTCCGGGCGCGAACCCGGCGACGCCCGGTCCGGTCGTCTCCACCCACCCCGCATTCTCATGGCCGATCGTGAACGGCAGCTTTGGGAGCCGCTCCGTGGGCGCCTCCATGAGATGCAGGTCGGAGTGGCAGGCGCCGGCGCCGCCGACCTTCACCAGGACGTGCCCGGGCCCGGGGTCGGGCACCGGCACCTCGCGCAGCTCCGGTGGCTTCTGCGCTTGGACGAGCTGAAATGCTCGCATTGCTGATCTCCTCGGGTCCCTTGATCGGACGCTCAGTCTCGGATCCCGTCGATGTCGACCCAGAGGTGGCGTGGGCCGCGGAAGATCTGGTTGTGGCGGTACGGCGGCGGGTCCTCGACGAGCCGCGGGTTCTCCACGCGGCGGAAGAACTCGCTGACCGCGGTCTGGACCTCCAGCCGCGCGAGCGGAGCGCCGAAGCAGTAGTGGATGCCCTGGCTGTAGCCGACGTGCTCGTTGTTCGGGCGCTCGAGGTCGAGCTTGTCGGGATTCTCGAACCGCTCCGGGTCGCGGTTCGCCGAGCCGTAGCACAGGAAGATCGTCGAGCCCGCCGGGATGGTGGTGCCGGCGATCTCGATGTCCTCGAGGGCGGAGCGGCTGTGCCACAACTGGACCGACGACTCGAAGCGCAGCAGCTCCTCGACCCCGGGCACGATCAGCTCCGGTCGGCGGCGCAGTTTCTCGAGCTGGTCGGGGTGCCGCAGCAGGGACAGCACGCTGTGGGCGATCAGGTTGACCGTCGTCTCATGCCCGGCGAAGAGCATGAGCATCGCATTGTTGACGAGCGACTCCTGGGGCAGGCGCCCCTCCGGGCCGTTGTCGTGGGCCATCCCCGACAACATGCCCGGGCCGGGCTGCTTGCGGTACTGGTCGAACAGGTCGGCCAGGAACTGCCTCATCTCGACCACCGCAGCGGGAACCGCCGCGAGGCGGCGCTGCTGCTCCGGGTCGCTCGCCTCCGGGCCGAAGTCCAACCCGTCCAGGGCTGTCTCGATCCAGCCGTGGAAGCGCGGGATGGACTCCAGCGGCACGCCCAGGACCTTGCAGATGACGGTCACCGGCCCCGGGAAGGCGAACTCGTCGACGACGTCGATCCGGGTCTTGCCCTTCATGTCGTCCAGGAGCCCGGCGAAGATGCGGCGGATCTTGGGCTCCAGGTCGGCGATCATGTGGGGACGCTCGGGCGGCCCGAAGTGCCGCGTCATCCGGCGGCGATCAACATCGTGCTCGGGCGGGTCCATCTCGATGATGTTCGCCTCGAGGGGATCGGCGCCCGGGATCGCCCCGGGGCGCTTCCTCGGATCCGAGCTGACCCGGGGGTCGTGGAGCAGCTGAACGAGCTCTCGATAGGTGCTGACGACATAGCTGCCGTCCGGCTGCCGCGCCACCGGCGTCTTCCGCAGCTCTTCGTAGAACGGGTACGGATTGGCGCGGCTGGCCTTACGGAGGGCCTGCTGCCAGGCGGTTTCCTCGGCCATGATGCTCCTCTTCCTGTTGGCGCTGTCCAGTTACACGCTGGTCTCGAGGGGCGCGTCAGCGGCGTCGAGGCCGGAACTCGGCCCTGCGCTCGTTCGG
This sequence comes from Nonomuraea sp. NEAU-A123, assembly GCF_018603905.1. Taxonomy (GTDB): domain Bacteria; phylum Actinomycetota; class Actinomycetes; order Streptosporangiales; family Streptosporangiaceae; genus Nonomuraea. The sequence continues at coordinate 2,387 of NZ_JAHFZZ010000057.1, read as the reverse complement.
GTCGTGGCCGGTCAAGACAACGTCGGGTATCGCCGTCGGGACGCCCGGTTCGGGGAAATCAGCCGGAATCGGGTTCATGTCGTCGGGCCGATCCCAGCCCGGCGGCGGGGGCGGGAACGGGGCCGATTGCTCGATCAGCCGCGCGTAGTACTCCAGCCACCTGCCGTGATCGAAGGTGACGGCGGCGACGATGCGGCCCCGACGACCGTAGGCGGCGGCGAAGCGGCGCTCCTTCACCGACCCCTGGGTGAAGACGATTTCGTCGCCGAACGGCGGCACGCCGACGGACTTGATGTTGACGCCGAACTGGCCGGACCAGAAGCCGGGCAGCAACAGATGGGGGTAGTAGTCGGGCTCGAGGTTCACCATGTTGTGGGCCGCGATCTCGGCACCGAAGACGGCATTGTCCCAGTGCTCCATCGCGAGAAACTGGTACTCGTACAGCACGTGGGGCGCGCGCGCCACGTCCCCCGCCACGTAGACGGTGTCGGTCACCACGCCGTTGATGTCGAAGGCGCGACCGCCGGCGTCGCAGCCGACACCCCAGAAGCCGGCCGCCAGCCCGGAGCCCTCCAGCCATTCCACGTTGCGGATCGACCCGAGCGAGGCCACCACCACGTCGGCCTCGACGGTGCTCCCGTCCGAGAGCCGAGCACGCCGCACGTGTCCGCCCGCGTCGCCCTCCAGCGACGACACACCCACCCCGCAGCGCAGGTCCACGCCGTGGTCGCGCTGCATCTCCGTGGCGATCTTCCCGATCACCCCGCCCAGCGCGCCGACCAGCGGCGCCGAGCCCCGCTCGGCGACGGTCACCGGGATATCGAGTTCCCGGCAGACGGAGGCCATCTCCGAGCCGATGAACCCGGCGCCGATGATCAGCACCCGCGCTGGCCGCGCGACCAGCGCCTGTTGCAGCCGCGCGGCGTCATCACGCGAGCGCAGCGTGTACACCCCTTCCAGGGCGGCCTCGGTCCGGTTGGGCCACTGCCGCGCGCGGGTGCCCGTGGCGATCAGCAACCGGTCGTAGGGGACCTGCTCGCCGTCGGCCAGGCGCACCTGCCTGGTGGCTCGGTCCAACCCGGTGGCCGCCACGCCGAGCCGCCACTGCGCATCCAGTTCCCGCAAGCGGGGCAGCTTAGTGTGGTCGGCCGGCACCCAGCCTTTGAGCACCTGCTTGGACAGCGGGGGACGGTCGTAGGGCTCGTATGGCTCGTCACCGATGATGGTCAAAGACCCGTGGAAGCCCTCCTCGCGCAGGGCTTCGGCGGCCCGCAGCCCCGCCAGGGAGGCGCCGACGATGACGATCCGGCCGTTGGCCTTGAAGGTGCGCACCAGCTCTGCGACCGTTGCCGGCATGGTCATGACGTCACGCTCCGCTCGGCGCCGTTCAGGCGGTCGATCAGGATCGCTTGCACCGGGCAGGCCGCAGCGGCTCGCTGGACCTGCAGGCGCCGCGCGTCGTCGGGGTTCGGCTCGTAGGTAAGCGCCTCCGCACCACTCAATTGGAAGACCTCGGGTGCCAGAAACACGCACTGTGCGTATCCCTGGCACCGATTCAGATCGACGACGATACGCATGAGCAGACCTCTTCCGTCCGCGACTGCCGCCCCACAGCGACCATCGACGCGGTCATTCGGCTGCGCGGTTATCCGGCCTTCCGCCAGGTGACCCAGCTGGACGGGCCCATCATTGCCGTGAGCGTCACCGGCGCGGGGACCCCGGTCCACACCTGAGGGCGTCGGAACCAAGGTGTGCCCCGGCCGACCCGCCACATGACGATTTTCCGCCCCCGGCGTTCATCACCACAACCACTACCAGGGAAAACATGCCCCCTGCCGAGCGTTCTGGCCGACACGGGCGGCGTGCGCGGTGACGGTGCAACTCCCATCGCGCAAGGCCTTCGGGAACGGCGGCTCCCATGCCAAAACGGCCCTCCGACAGCAGCGGCCTCACGCCGCCTCGGTCTCCCCGCCGAAATCGAGGTTGACCTCCATGTCCCCCAGCGGCGCGTTCAGGTCGTCGACGGGTCGTCGCTCATGAGCGGTTCATGCCATCGACGGGCACTGCTACACGGTGGCATCGGGGAGAAGCCGGTCGAGGTCGGGCAGGGGGCGTTGGCAGATTTCGTGGGCCTCGTCGGCGGGGATGCCGAAGGTTCGCAGGAGGTCTTCGGTGATCTGGTCGGTGGCTTGGGTGTCGTCGCGGTCGGGTTGGGTGTGCAGGAGTTGGCCGAGGCATAGTGCGGTGCCTGCGGCGATGACGAAGGCGAGTTCGGGGTCGCCTCCGGTGAAGCGGCCGGCTTGGATGGCGGCGTGGATGTCGCGTCGGGCGCGTGGGGCGATGCCGTGTTCGGAGGTGGTGATGCTCAGGCCGGTGTTGAGCAGGAC
>NZ_JAHFZZ010000056.1 GCF_018603905.1 Nonomuraea sp. NEAU-A123 | reverse complement strand
GCTCGCCGCGCAGGTGAACGATGGTGGCGGAGGCAGGGATGAGCCACAGACCTGCCCCGAGGCGGGGGTGGAGGGTGGTCATGGGGTTCTCCGATCGGGGGCATCACAGGATGCGGGCCTGGCGGCGGTGGGGCTTCGCGATGAGGTCGAACGAGGTCGAACGAGGTCGGTGACCGTGCTGCGCAGGTGGTCGGCGGCACAACGCCGGGGGCATCCCTCGGGGGCCGGTGGACTCATGAGTGAGCTGAGCCTGGAGGGTTAGCCGGGGCGTCTCGGTGCCTGCAGGTGGAGGCCGGGCGTCTGGCGCCAGCCGGTGAGCTCGAGCAGGCGTCGCACTTGTGGGGGCGCCGACCGCAGCGTCAGAACATGGTCGCCGTCGCTGTCGTGCAGAGCGGCGGCGGCGCTGACCAGGGCGCGCAGCCCGCCGACGTCGATGAACGCCAGGCCGCTCAGATCGACACAGAAGCCGCGGCCGCTCGCCATCGAGCCGAGCGCCTGCCGCAGGTCGGGCAGGGTGGAGTGGTCGAGCTCGCCCTCGACCCACAGGCCCGCACGATCGGCAAGCGGGGTGATGCGCAGGAGCTGGTCGGTGGCCGTGACCGGGGCGGCCGTGATGGGGGCGGCCCTGACGGGGGTGAGCGCGGTCACGAATCGTTCGACCAGAGCGGCGATCACAGCAGCGATCACGGAAGCGGGGGCGCTGGCGGCGTCCTTGGTACTCATGCCGGGCTCCTACAGGGGAGTACGGGAGACAAGAGGGCCGCGAGGTCGAAGCGGCGGCGTGAACACGTTGCCAGGGTGCCAGCGTGAGCGGTGCAGTGCCCTGATCATCCAGCAGTCTCGCTGGAGCGGAAACCACCGATGCCAGCCAGGGTTATCACCAGCGGCGATCACCGGCCAGGTGTTGGTCGGGTGAGGGTAGCGGGCCCTCACCCTGAGGAGTGCCGATCTCCCGGCCCGGGGGGCACGCTCATCGGTTCCGGTGATAACCGGCCTGATCCTTGCTCGTTTCCCCCCCGCAGGCCGGGGAGGACACTGGGACTCCAAGCCGCCTGAGCGCGGTGAGTGTCCGCCTGCGCGAGGTCATGGCTGACGGGCAGACAATGGTCTGCCCGGATGATGACCGAGCGGGGCGGTGAAGGGAAATCACCATGAGTCTTGGTAGGAAGATCAGAGATAGGGCGCAGGTCGTCAAGGGCTGGGCCAGGCAGCGTTTGGGCCGCGCCACCGGCAACCAGCGCCTGCAGGCCGAGGGCAAGACCGATCGAGTAGTAGGCAACCTGAAGCAGGCCGGCGGGAAGGCCAAGGACGCCTTCAAGCGCTGATCCTCCGTCTCCGGCAGGCAGCCCGGCGGGGCCGGGCCGCGAACTGGTCCCGCCCTGATACCGCGGCACTCCGCGATGAGTCGTTCCCCTCATCGCCTCCGACACTCCCCGCACAATGACAAAGACGGAGGTAGAAGCGATGCGCTTCGCATCGTTAGTGCTGATCCTGTGGCTGATCGCCGGCGCCGTCGCGGCGGCCCAACGCGGCTACTTCACCGGACCGGTCGAGAACTGCAACCAGATGGCCACCGTCGCCGTGACAGTCGTGGCCGGCCCGCTCAACTATCTCGGCATGAACCCGAAGATCGCCTGCCAGACTCCCAAGCCCAGCAAGTAGTGGCAGGGCTGCCCAAGGCTCGCGAGGGCCTAAAGTGCAGGAAGACGGTCCATATCGGCGCCGCCCGATTGAGGGAGGGGTGGCGGGCATGGAACTGCGCCAGTTGCGGTATTTCGTGACACTGGCCGAGGAGCTGCATTTCGGCCGGGCGGCGGCCCGGGAGCACATCGTGCAGTCCGCGCTGAGCCAGCAGGTGCAGCGGCTGGAGCGCGAGCTGGGGGTGCGGTTGCTGGATCGCAGTACCCATCACGTCGACCTGACCCCGGCGGGCGTGGCCTTCCTCGTCGAGGCGCGCCAGATTCTCGACCACGTGGGGCGGGCCAAGCAGGTCGCGCGCAACGCCGTCGCGGTCACACCGACGCTTCGGGTCGGCATCATCGACGCCGGTTACGATTCGATGCCGCAGATCCTGCGCGAGCTCCAACGCGCCCATCCGGACGTCACGATCCATCAGGTCGAGGCGGGCACCCCCGAGCAGTACCGGCAACTGGCCGACGGGCGCCTGGACATCGGCATCGGGCATGCCTCCCAGGTTCCGCACGAGGTGACCTTCGAGCTGATCAGGCTCGATCCGCTCGGCGTGCTGGTGCCCGACGACCACCGCTTCGCCGGCCTGGACGCCGTACCCGTCGCTGCTCTGGCCGATGAGTTGCTGCTGCTCGGCGAGGAAGCGCAGACACCGGAGCTCAACCAGTTCGTCATCGAGCTGTGCCGGTCGGCCGGCTTCGCACCCACCATCTACGAGGGAACCGTCGAGAGCACCCGCGCCGCCGCCGACCTCGTCCTGCAGCACCGCTGTGTGCACTGCATCCCCTCCTCCTCCCACACCTCCAACCGGCCGGGCACCACCTGGCGGCCCCTGACCGAACCCGTCACGCACTACCCCTGGTCACTGTTGTGGCACAACGCCAACTCCTCGCCCCACATCGCCGCCGTCATCGACAGCGCCCGACAACTCGCCCAGCGGCTCGGCTGGCTGCAATCCGCCGCCCGGCCCACCGAACCGACACCCGGCGAAGATGTTCCGACAGTCACCAGCCGCAGCGATGAGCCGGTGTGATGCGCCGGGCTCGCCACGGAAGCCCTTCGCCCTGCTGATCGGTTCTGGAGATGGGTCCTTTCCGAATCGCCTGTTTCCGCCCCGTTCGCAGGGGTGTTGGCTCAAGGCGAACGAGTACGACCGTCGGCGCCAGCAATCCCGCGGCGGCCGGCCCTCCTGCTTCGACCGGTCCGGAAGACCGATCCCGCGCAGACATCGATGCACCGCCATAGGGAGTTCGGCCATGGGCATCATCGCTTGGATCATCCTCGGACTGGTCGCCGGCCTGCTGGCCAGAATGCTGGTCCCCGGTAAAGACTCGCAAGGCTTGATCATCACCCTCGTGCTCGGCATCGCCGGAGCGCTGCTGGGCGGCTTCGTGGCCACTCAGGTGTTCCACGTCGCCGGCGTCCAGGGGTTCTTCAACCTGTCCACCTGGGTCTGCGCCATCGTCGGCGCGGCAGTCCTGCTGCTCGCCTACAACCTGATCACCGGCCGGCGTTCGGGTCAGCGTTCGGGCCGCTGGGCCAGCCGCAGATGACCCCCGTCCAGCTCATCACGCATCACGCCTGCCGCAGCAGGGGTGATGCGTGATGCCCATTGCCGCGGCGATCGCGGTCGTCGTCTTCGGCGCCATCCTCACCTTCGCCGTGGCGGACGGCTCGGTGGGCGCCTTCAACCTACGCATCGTAGGTGTCGTCTTGATACTCGGCGGCGCCGCCCTCTTGCTGCCTCTGCTGCTGCGCAGCCGGTCACGCTGGAGCAAGTCCACCGTCCGCAGCCGCCAGGACGTCATCGACGACCGGCCGCCACCCACCCTGATAGACCCTCCGCACTACGACGGCAGACAGGGTGGGACCCGCAGGGCGGCCCCGGACGATCGTCGCCTGTGAAAAGGGAAGCGCCAAGACCGTACCGGTGACCTACATCCGATCTGAAGCCGTGCGGCCCGTGCCGGCTGCGGCCGGTACGCCGCGGCAGCCTCGATGGCGGTCAGGACCAGGCGGCACACCGGTATCGGCGTGCCGCTGCTCAACCTATGTCCAACGGTTGTCTTTGCCCCGTCCTCGCCAGCGTGCGCGAAGGCATCGACATCTCCAGGAGGCAGACATGCGCAACGACCACGTACGCCTTGATAACTGCCTCGACGAATTCGCCGACATGCCGCCGCTGCGGCCCGTACCCGTCCCCGCTCTGGAACACGACAGCGCCGACGATGCCCCGCCGCCGACACCGTCTGACAAGCTCGTCTTCGACCTGTCGGCCCAGCCACCGCCCGCCCTGCCCGCATCGCCGGCACCAGCGGTGTCTCTGCTCGACAGCGACCCAGCCGGTGTCCGGGACCGCTGGCGCGACCTTCAGGCGGCCTTCGTCGACGATCCCCGCGATGCGGTGCAACGCGCCGAGGCCCTGCGCTCCTACCGCGACACCCTGCACAGGCTGCTGCCACTCGCCGACGAGCCGGCGACCCGGTAACCCTTGTCTGCCGCCTGCAAGGCATCGGAAGAAAGGGAAAAGGATGGCCGTTCTGGACGCCGGCCTGGAACAAATGACCGCCGAAGAGCTCCTGATCGAAATGGTCCGGCCGCAGACCTCACCAGCGCACAAGGCACGGCTGCGCGAGCGGCTGGTTGAGACGCACGCCTGGATGGCCAAGTCCATCGCGCGCCGCTACCGCAACCGTGGCGAACCCGTGGAAGACCTCCTGCAGGCCGCCTACGTCGGCATGGTCAAGGCCATCAACGGGTTCGACGCCGACCTCGGCCACGACTTCCGCCACTACGCGGCCGTCACCATGGCGGGCGAGGTCAAACGCCATTTCCGCGACCGCGCGTGGGCCATCCGGGTTCCCCGCGTCTACCAGGAACGCCGCTCGAGGCTGAACAAGCTGTCCGCCGACCTCAGCCAGAGCCTGGGCCGCTCGCCCACCGTTGCCGACCTGGCGGCCGAGATGGGCCTCTCAGAGGAAGCCGTCCTGCTGACGATGGACGCCTCGGCCGCCTACAGCACCCTGTCGCTGGATGCCCCCGTCAACAACGACGGCGACTCCTCCAGCCTGGGCGACTTCCTGCCCCAAAACGACGAAGCACTGGACACCGTCATCGGCAGGCAGTCCGTCAAGGCGCTCATCGACGCCCTGCCCACGCGCGAGAAGCACATCCTGCTACTGCGCTTCCACGGCAACCAGACCCAAGCCGAGATCGCCGCCGAGATCGGACTCTCCCAAATGCACATCTCCCGCATCCTGCGCAACGTCCTGGGCCAGCTACGCAAGGCACTGACCGACTAACCGACCGATCAATCGCATCTGGAGGTCTGTGATGACGGTGAAGAGCGGGGTCAAGTCCGCGGGCCGCCAGGCGGCCTCAAGCCGCTGGCTTGAAGGGCTCGCCCGGGGAGGGTTCGTGGCACGCGGTGTCAACTACCTGCTCATCGGCGTGCTGGCCGTACAGATCGGCGTAGGCGCCGGCGGTGAGGCGGCCGACACCTCAGGAGCGATGCATGCCGTCATCGCCTACCCCGGCGGGTTGGTGCTCTTGTGGCTGGTAGCGGTCGGTTTCGCGGGGTTGGCGTTGTGGCGGCTGGCCGAGGTGGTCTACGGGCAGGCCAGCCCGAACGGCCAAACCGTCACCAAGCGGCTGGCATC
>NZ_JAHFZZ010000055.1 GCF_018603905.1 Nonomuraea sp. NEAU-A123 | reverse complement strand
TCTCAAGCCATGATCCACATCGCGTCGATCAATAACCTGGCCAGGCGCATAACGGACGAGACCACCCCAACCTGGCGAGGCACCTACTAGAACATAAGCCGCAATCTACTCAAATCAAATGCCCTCTTAAAGCCGACCAGCGGGAGGATGCGATGAAACGGAGCGTCGGCTACCGGTGGCGGCTGTGCGAGGTGATGGCCCAGCACGGCATGTTCCGGGTCAACGACCTGATCCCGCACCTGGCCGAACGGGGCATCACCCTGTCGACCTCGCAGGTGCACCGCCTGGTCAGCGGCACCCCGGAACGGCTGTCGCTGCCGGTGCTGGCCGCGTTGTGCGACATCTTCGCTCTCACCCCGTCCGACCTGATCGTGACCACCGCAGAGAACGTCGTACGCCCCCGCGCCGCCAGCACGGCGGAGGGCGGGCCGGTCGTCGACCTGGCCGACCTGCGTCCCACCCGCGCCCGCATCCATCCCGAGCCATGACCCTGCAGGCCGCACCACCTCCAGAGCCGCCGGCCGCCGGGGCGCACCAGATCGACGACGCCCTAATTCAGCGGGCGCGGATCACGCTGCCCCCATGCCGTACGGACCCCGCCTACCGGGCCTGGCTGCGAGACCAGCGGCGCTAGTGGACACCCGACCGCCAGCGCCTGGCCGACCTGCTGCACGACCTCCTCGCCGACCAGCGCGGCGTGCCCGCCCCGCACCTGGCCGGGTTCTGGCTGCTGCTGATCGCGATGCCCAACCCGGTACGCGGCCTGACCTGGATCACCAACAATTCCCGCGTCCCCCAATACCTGCGAGGCCTGGCCGACGGAAGCATTCCGCTCACTCACCAAGCCCTGCATGAGCTGGCCAGCTGGCGCACTGCCGCGCACCTGCGCGACCTGCTCATGGCCGTCGGCGCGCTGCCCCGCCTCGACCGGCAGATCCTGCTGTTCGAACGCTGGTACCAGCACCGCCTCGCGGCAATCACCGACCCCGAGCAGGCCCGGCTGCTGCGCCGTTTCGCCGGCTGGCACCTGCTGCCCAAGCTCCACACCCAGGCTTCGCGCCGCCCGCTCGGCCCCGCCTCGCGTAACGTCGCGGCCAGCCGCCTCACCACCGCCGCGACCTTCCTGACCTTCCTGACCTGGCTGGCCGCCCGCCAGCACCGTCTAGACCAGGCCGGCCAGGCCGACATCGACCGCTGGTACGCCGGGCAACCGGACCCGGACCGGGCTCGAGCGTTCCTGCGCTGGGCCATGGCCGACGGCCACATGCCCCTTCTGAGGCTGCCCACTCGGGCCAGCCGTCCCCTGGTCCCGATCAGCCAGCACCGGCGCCTGGCCCTGCTGCGCCGCTGCCTGACCGACACCACGATCCCGCTACGCACCCGGGTCGCCGCCTGCCTGGTACTGCTGTACGCCCAGCCGGTCAGCCGGCTGCTCCGGCTCACCCTCGACGACATCACCGACTCCGACGGCCAGACTTTCCTGCGCCTGGGCACCCCGCCCACGCCCGTCCCCGAACCTTTCGCCACCATGCTCACCGCGCTGGGCACCGCACGGGCCAACATGAACACCGCGACCAACGCCGACGCCCGCTGGCTGTTCCCCGGCGGACGCGTCGGGCAGCCCTTGACCTCCAACGCTCTGCTGCCACAACTTCGCGCCTTGGGTATCCAGGCCACGCAGACCCGCACCGCCGCCTTCCGCCAGCTCGTCCTGCAAGCCCCCGCCCCGGTCGTGGCCGACGCCCTGGGCTTTCGCCCGTCCACCGCCACTAAGCACGTGACCGTGGCCGGCGGCACCTGGAACCGCTACCCGCTCACTCGTCCCCCTCGATAGCTGGGCAAGTCAGATCGTCCAGAATCATGTCCAGCCGCTCCGCGAGGGCGAGCACGGCCTGCACGGCGGCGTCGAGGTCACGCGGCGATCCACGAGTTGTGCCAGCGGCGGCGAGCTGGTCCAGACCGTCGGTGTAGACCGCCAACAGGCGCCTGATCGCCTGCAGTTCTATGAGTACCGCGCGCCGCTCTCCGGCGGGCAGCTGCCCTCGGGCGGCGATCCAGCCGAGCACCGCCTCAGCCAGCAGATGCGGCACCGTCAAGCCCGCTTCCGCCGCAGACGACTTGACGAGCGTGAGCTCGTCATCGGTCAGTTTGACCTTCACCACGTTGTGTCGTCCGCCCAGCACGCGCCGCCGTCGCTCTGCCACCTCGACCAACCCGTCTATCGGCGATCCGACCTCGGTGGGTGCGCAGCGTCCCGGCAAGCACCGTACCGGGGCGTCGTGGGCTTTATTGCAGTTCGCACACATTCAGTGGCGGCATGCGCCCGTCGGCGTCACGATGGCGGCATGGTGACGCGAAAGAGCCCATGGCCGTGGATCTCGCTACTGGTCGGCGGTTTGATAGCTGGCGCGCTAGGTGTGATCTTCATCGTGCTGGATCTGGAGCAGGCCGATCAGCTGGCCAGCGTGGTCGGCGTGTTCGTCGCCCTGGCCGGGCTGAGCATCTCGATCTACGGTGTTGTCCTGGCCCGCCGCGGCGAAGACTCGAGCCCGGACTCTTCCCCAGCGACTGCTCCGCCCTCGAGCGCAGGCACCATCACGGCGAGCGGGGAGGGATCCGTTGCTGTCCGGGACAACTCCGGGGTGATCCAAACCGGCGATGCCGGGCACGCCACCATCACCGGGACCGGCGACACCAAGAACACGATCAAGGGTGGCACCTTCCACGCGCCTGTCACGATGGCCCGGGACATCACTGGCCCGCCCACGGCTCAACCACCGCTGCCTCCTGCCTCGTCTTCGGACGATCCGAATGTCTGAGAGCAGCCCCGGTGAGCGAGCCACCCATGACTGACGATCAAGGCGGTGGGGACGCCACCCGCAACAAAATCACCGGCGGCACGTTCTACGCGCCGGTGACCTTGGCGCGCGACGTCACCATGCAGGTCGCCGGTCCCGCCCCGCAGGCCCTGGCCGGCCTGCCCGCCGCTCCGACCGGCTTCGTCGGCCGCACCCACGCCCTTCAGGAGGTGCTGGGCTTCCTGGATCCGGCAGGCGAGGGCGGGGCGGGAATGCTGGTGTCGGCGGTGGCAGGCATGGCCGGGGTGGGCAAAACCGCGCTCGCACTGATGGCCGCCCACCAGGCGATGGAGCAGGGCTGGTTCGGCGGCGGGGTGTTCTTCATCGACCTGCGCGGCTACACCCCCGACCCCGGTGAACGCGTGCCCGCCTCAGCGGCGGCAGGGCAACTGCTGCGCGCGATGGGCATCCGCGACACCGACCTGCCACCCACCGGCGAGGAGCAGCTGGGCTTGTATCGGTCGGTGCTGGCCGACCGAGCCCACCAAGGGCTGCCGGTACTGGTGGTGGCCGACAACGCCGCCGTCACCGGCCAGGTCGAACCGCTTCTACCGGCCCAGCCATGTCACCGGCTGCTGATCACCTCCCGGCACACCCTGACCCTGCCCGCTCAGCTGGTCGACCTGGCAGTTCTACCCGAAGCCGAGTCCCTCGACCTGCTGCGCACCGCGCTACAGGCGGGGCGGGCCGATCCACGCGCCGGCGCCGAGCCCGAACCCGCGAAGGAGATCGCCAGGCGGTGCGGGCAGCTGCCGCTGGCGTTGCAGATCATCGCCGCCCTGCTGCGGGCCGAACCCGACCGCACCCTAGCCGAGATGGCCACCGAACTGGCCGACACCCGTCAACGGTTGGATGCCCTCGACAGCGGAGACCGTGACCAGCATGGCCGCCCGCTGGCGGTGCGGGCCGCGTTTGACCTGTCCTACCAGCACCTACTGGCCGACCAGCCCGAGCAAGCCCAACTGTTTCGGCTGCTTGCGCTCAACCCCGGCCCGGACATCTCCCTCCCGGCCGCCGCCGCCCTGACCGGCACGTCGGAGCCGATGGCGCGCCGACAACTGGCCGCGCTGGCCCGGGCGCATCTGCTCACCGCTCCGGTCACCGGCCGGTGGGGTATGCATGACCTGGTCCGCCTGTACGCCGATCAGCACGGCCACGCCCAGGCGGCCGCCGACGACCGCGGGCAGGCGCTGGACCGGCTCCTGGATCACTACCTCAGTACGGCCTGGTTCGCCGACGCCCACCTACGCGCCCTGCCCGGCCAGCCCGTTCCGGACCGCTTCACCGGACGAGACGACGCCATGGCCTGGTTCGACACCGAACGCGCCAATCTCGTCACCGCCGTCACCCTCGCCCAATCCACCGCACGCCACCACATCGCCCACCGTCTGCCGGCCGACCTGAACGCCTACCTGTCCTGGCGGCGCGGCTTCGACGATCTCCTGGCCGTCAACGCCATCGCAGTGACCGCCAGCGTCCAGCTCGGCGACCGCCACGGCGAAGGCCAGGCGCTGAACAACCTCGGTCTTGCCCTGTGCGAGGTGCGGCACTTCGAGGAGGCCATCACCGTCCTCCAGGACGCCGTCGCCATCTACCGCGAGGTCGGCGACCGCCACAAGAAAGGTAGGGCGCTGAACAACCTCGGTCTCGCCTTGCGCGAGGTGCGGCGCTTCGACGAGGCCATCACTTCCCACCAGGACGCCGTCGCCATCTTCCGCGAGTTCGGCGACCGCCACGGCGAAGGCATGGCGCTGAACAACCTCGGTCTCGCCTTGCGCGAGGTGCGGCGCTTCGAGGAGGCCATCACCGTCCTCCAAGACGTCGTCGCCATCTACCGCGAGGTCGGCGACCGCCACAAGAAAGGTAGGGCGCTGAACAACCTCGGTCTCGCCTTGCGCGAGGTGCGGCGCTTCGACGAGGCCATCACTGCCCACCAGGACGCCGTCACCATCTACCGCGAGTTCGGCGACCGTCAGGGCGAAGGCATGGCGCTGGGCAACCTCGGCATCGCCCTGGGCGAGGTGCGGCGCTATGGGGAGGCCATCACCGTCCTCCAGGACGCCGTCGCCATCTCCCGCGAGGTCGGCGACCGCCACGGCGAAGGCAAGGCGCTGGACGGCCTCGGCATCGCCCTGCGCGAGGTGCGGCGCTATGGGGAGGCCATCACCGTCCTCCAGGACGCCGTCGCCATCTCCCGCGAGGTCGGCGACCGCCACGGCGAAGGCAAGGCGCTGGACGGCCTCGGCATCGCCCTGCGCGAGGTGCGGCGCTATGGGGAGGCCATCACCGTCCTCCAGGACGCCGTCGCCATCTCCCGCGAGGTCGGCGACCGCCACGGCGAAGGCAAGGCGCTGGACGGCCTCGGCATCGCCCTGCGCGAGGTGCGGCGCTATGGGGAGGCCATCACCGCCCACCAGGACGCCGTCGCCATCTCCCGCGAGGTCGGCGACCGCCACGGCGAAGGCATGGCGCTGAACAACCTCGGCATAGCCCTGCACGAGGTGCGGCGCTTCGACGAGGCCATCACCGCGTTCAAGCGGGCCATGTCCATGTTCGACTTCACGAAGGATGATTACAGCCGCGCTATCGCGCAGGCCAGCCTCACGGAGACCGAGCAGCAACAAGCTGGCGGGTGATGCACGGCGCCACGTCTTCCACCACGCCGACGAGCTACCAGACGAATACGACACAGTTGAATACGTCACGGTACCGGTCAACCATGGCGTATTGCAGCAGGTGACAGCACATGCGTAGTCAATGAGGTTGGCTTCTCGACATCCTTCTCTCCGGGGTGAGATCGAGCAGTCCGGGCAAGAATTGCCGCCAGTTCGGCGGTGGTTCACAGTGGCGATATGACGCTTCCGTCCAACCCCGTTCGCCCTGATTGCCATAACGGTGGTGGCCATGCTGAGGCAAGCGGAGTGCGGGCGGTCTCGGTCGGCGGAGGGCTCTCCGGCGTGGTCTTCACCGGAGATATACAGCTGCTGTCGCGGCGACCGTTACCCGACACAAACCGAGTAGAAAGAGCAGAAGCACTGGTCGGGCTGCCACGCCGACCAGTGGCCGTCTTCGTCGGCCGTGAGCAAGCCTTGTCCTCACTGCTGGACGCCCTGGCGACTGGACCAGGTATCATCTCTCACGCCATCATTGGACTCGGCGGCGTGGGCAAGAGTGAGCTGGCCCTACAGTACGCGCACCGGCATCAAGATGACTATCGGCTGGTGTGGTGGATGGAGGCCGACAGCGCTGCTCACATTCAAGCGGGATTGGCCGAGCTGGCCAGGGCACTGGTTGCGGGGGTCGACTCGGTCGCCGCCGAGCAGGCCACCACAGAGGAAGCCGCCGCTTGGTCGCTGGCTTGGTTGAGCAGCCACACCGGTTGGTTGGTGGTCTTCGACAATGTCGAAGAAGCCGTAGACGTCGATTCGTATCTGGCCCGGCTCACTCGCGGGCGTGTGCTGATCACCACCCGGCGCGACATCGGCTGGGCGCAACGCGGCATCACGCCGCAGCGACTGGAGGTGCTGGACCGCCCTGCTTCCATCGCCCTGTTGGCCGATCTCATAGGCACCTCGACCGCGGATCACAGCCTACTGCTGGATGAGTTGGGCGGTCAGCTCGGAGACCTGCCCCTCGCCTTGGCCCAGGCCGGCGCCTACATTGCCCGCACTCCTCGCGTCACCCCGGCCCGTTATCTGCAGCTTCTCAAAGAGACGCCCGCCAGGATGCACGCCGCTGTGCCGGTCGGCGGGGAGAGCGCCCGGGTGATGGCCAAGGTCTGGGCGCTCAGCCACGGTCATATCCAGACCCTCAATCCCCTGGCCGTCCACGTACTGAACGTGCTGTCCTGCTATGCCCCCGACAATCTGCCGGTCACCGTCCTTGACGGTCTGGACGAGGACGACAGTCTGGCCGTAGACGAAGCACTGGAGCTGCTGGCCTCCTACAGTTTGATCACCTTAACTACCAGCTCAGATCTTGACCTCAGCGACGCCCCGAAGGACCTGGTGAGCGTGCACCGCCTCGTCCAGACCGTAATTTTTCACCAGTTCGCTTCTGGTCAGCGCGAAGCCCTCCGCCGTAGGGCCGCGTTTCTCCTGCAGGCCGCTCTCCCCGACGATGCCGACTCGCCAGTCAACTGGCCCTCCTATCGCCATCTCCTCCCGCACGCCCGAGCTATCCTGCCCCTCGACTCACCCGGCCTGTCCAAGGTGCTCCACTACCTTGACGCCAGTGGCGATCACGCCACCGCCCTGGCCCTCCAGCGCCAGATCCACGCCCACCACCTTCATACCTCAGGCCCTGAACACCCTCAGACTCTGATCACTCAAGCCAACCTCGCCTTCTATATCGGGAAGGTGGGAGGCTTTGCCGCCGCCCGCGACCAGTTCGCCACCCTGCTCCCCACCATCGAATGTGTCTTCGGTGCTAATCACCCCGACACCCTGGCCACCCGGCACGAACTCGCCCGCTGGACGGGCGAAGCGGGCAATGCAGCCGCCGCCCGGGATCAATACGCCACCCTGCTCCCAGTGTGCAAGCGCATCCTGGGTACCGAACACCCTGACACATTGACCACTCGACAGCGATTCGCCGACTGGATGGGGAAGGCGGGTGACCTGGCCGCCGCCCGCGACCAACTTGCCGCCCTGCTTCCCATCCGCGAACGCATCCTGGGTACCGAGCACCCCGATACTCTGGCCACTCGCCGTCACCTCGCCAACTGGACGGGGCACGCGGGCGATCTGGCCGCCGCCTGCGGCCAACTTGCCGCCCTGCTCCCCGTGAGCGAGCGAGTTCTTGGCAACGAGCACCCCGACACCCTGACCGCTCACCACGACCTCGCTCATTGGATGGGGCAAGTGGGAGATGGACTCGCCGCTCGTGGCCGGTTGATTGCCTTGCTGTCCATTCGTCAGCAGATTCTGGGCAGCGAACATCCTGACGCCTTGGCCACTCACAGTGCTATCGCCAATTGGACAGGGCAGTTAGGAGACGCGGCCGCCGCTCGCGACCAACTTGCCGCCCTGCTTCCCATCCGCGAACGCATCCTGGGTACCGAGCACCCGACTACCCTGACCAATTGCCACAACCTGGCTCACTGGACGGGGAAAGCGGGAGACGCGGCCGCCGCCCGCGACCAGTTCGCTGTCCTGCTTCCCATTCGTGAACACACACTCGGTGCTGAACACCCTGATAGCTTGATCGCCCGACACAGCCTCGCCTATTGGACGGGGGAGGCGGGGGACGCGGCCGCCGCTCGCGACCAACTTGCCGCCCTGCTTCCCATCCGCGAACGCATCCTGGGTATCGAGCACCCGGACACCCTGGACACCCGACACGAACTCGCCCGATGGGCCGACCTGGCAGGCTGGAGAAGGGCGACATAACTTGCGCCATGGCACCTGCTTAGCAAATACGACACAGTTGAATACGTCACGGCACCGGTCCTGTGTCGTATTGCAGCAGGTGAAAGCGCATGCGTGGGCAATGAGGTTGGCTTCTCTACATCCTTCCCTCGGGTGAGATGGAGCAGTTCGGGCGAGTGAGTTGTCGCCAGCTCGAAGTTGGTTTAACAGTGGCGATATGACACTTCCGTCCAATCCGGCTCACCCTGGTCACCTTCAAGGCGATGGCCGTGCTGAGGCGAGCGGGCCGCGGGCGGTCGCGGTCGGCGGGGAGCTCTCCGGTTCGGTTTTCACCGGGGACATACGGCTGCTTGCGCGGCGATCGTTACCCGATGCATCCCGAGTCGAAGAGCCAGAGGCACTAGTCGGGCTGCCGCGCCGACCGGTAGCCGCCTTCGTCGGCCGAGAGCACGCTTTATCCGCGCTGCGGGAAGCCCTCATAACCGGACCCGGCATCATCTCCCAGGCCATTGTTGGGCTCGGCGGCGTGGGCAAGAGCGAGCTGGCCCTGCAGTACGCGTATCAGCATCGGGCCGACTACCGGCTGGTGTGGTGGATGGAGGCCGATAGCCCTGCTCAAATACAAGCGAGCCTGGCCGGGCTTACCAGGGCAATGGTCGCGGGGATCGACTCTGTGGCCGCCGAGCAGGCCACCACAGAGGAAGCCGCTGCCTGGGCGCTGGCCTGGCTGAGCAGCCGCACTGGCTGGCTGGTGGTCTTCGACAATGTCGAAGAGGCCACCCACATCGACCCGTGCCTGGCTCGGCTCTCCTGCGGGCATGTGCTGATCACCACCCGGCGCGACATCGGCTGGCAGCACCTTGGCATCACCCCCGTGCGGCTTGACCTGCTGGACCGCCAGGCTTCTGTCGACCTGCTCGCCGACCTCATCGGCCCACCTGCCGAGAGCCAGGCCAAACTGCTGGATGAGCTGGCACTCCGGCTCGGCGATCTGCCACTGGCACTGACCCAAGCCGGTGCCTATATCACCCGCACCCCCCGCGTCACCCTGGCCCGCTACCTGCACCTGCTCACGCATATGCCCGTGAGACTGCTCGCCGCTGCGCCGACCGGTGGAGACGCGGCACGAGTGGTGGCCAAGGTCTGGGCACTGTCCCACCAGCGAATCGGCGCGGTCAACCCACTGGCGGTGCATCTGCTCAAGCTGCTGGCCTGCTATGCCCCCGACAACCTACCGATCACCGTCCTGGACGAGACCAACGAACTGGCTGTGGACGAGGCGCTGGCGCTGCTGGTCTCCTACAGCATGATCACCATCACTGTGGCTCGCAAAAAGACTCCAGGAATGGTGAGGAAGAGCTGGTGAACATGCATCGCCTCACCCAGGCCGCGGTTTGGCATCAGCTTCCTACGGCGCAGCGTGCCCACTATCGCCAGGTCGCCGCAAGCCTGTTAGAGCCTGCTGACGAAGGGCTTTGGTGTCGGGGCACGGGTCAGGAGAGTGTCGGGGTGTGGTCATCGTTGGGCAGTTGACCCGTGGACGGGAGCGGGCTCCCGGTAGCTGAGGTGTTGTCTATGCAG
>NZ_JAHFZZ010000054.1 GCF_018603905.1 Nonomuraea sp. NEAU-A123 | reverse complement strand
CCACCGCATCCGGCCTCCGAGCCACCTGCCCCTCAAACAACTCCACCACCGACACACCACCCACCTCCACAGCAGTGGCATTCCACCCCTCCAGCACCAACCGCCGCTCCACCTCATCGAGCACATCCACATCGCCGAGCGGCAGCTCCGAGCCTCCGTCCAGCGCCGTCTCCAGCGCGGAGACCAGGCCGGCCGTGGCGGTGCGGACCAGGCGGGCCACCGCGCGGGGGTGGATGGGCGCGACGGCGTCGATGGTCAGCGACAGCGCGTCGCCGTCGTCGTTGACGGCCACGGCGAGGGGGTAGTTGGTGCGGTCGTGGGTGAAGACCGTGCGGATGCCCTCAAGGCCCCCTCCGCCCCGGCCGGTGTTGCGGCGGTAGTTGAAGAACGAGGTGAACAGGGGGGTGTCCCCGGTGACGCCGCTGGCCCGCTGGGCGACGGCCAGGGAGGCGTGCTCGTGCTCCAGCAGTTCGCCGAGCTGGTCGCGCATCGCCGACACGGCGGCCAGGACGCCCGGCTCGTCGGTGCGTACGCGGACCGGGAGGGTGTTCATGAACGGGCCGGGTACGCGATCGGAACCCATGCCGGCGTTCATGCGGCCGAACAGGACGGTGCCGAAGACCACGTCGGCACGGCCGCTGATGGCGGCGAGCGCGCGGGCCCAGGCCACGTGCATCACCGGCGCGGGGCTGACGCCCATGCGGAGCGCGGCGGCGCGCAGGCGGCCGGTCAGCTCGGGTGAGAGGTCGAGTTCCTCGCGGACGACTCCGGCGCCGTCGCCGCGGGCGTTCATGACCCCGTACGGGGCCGTCGGTTCGTGGACGTCGCCCAGCAGCTCGGCGAAGTAGCCGGCGTGCTCGCCTGTGCCGCCGCGGGCCTGGGCCACGAAGGTCCGGAACGGCAGCGGCTCGGGCAGCGTGCCGCCGCGCCCGGCCAGGAAGGCCTGGACCTCGTCGAGCAGGACCTCCTTGGCCGTGTGGTCCTGGACCATGTGGTGGATGCGGAGCAGGGCCAGCCATCGGCCGTCACCGCCGGGCCGGGCGGCGGTGTGCACCCTGATCAGCGGCGCGCGGCCCAGGTCCATCGACGATCCGCCGGCGGTAACGAGGTCGGCCACGGGGTCCGTACCGGCCGGGTCGAGCGTCACCTCCTCGACGGGCAGGGCGGCGCGGCGCCACACGACCTGTACCGGTTCGCGTAGCCCGTCCCAGACGATGCCGGTCCGCAGGATGTCGTGGCGGTCCACCACGCGCTGCAGGGCGTCGAGGAAGGCGTCGAGCCGGTCGCGGGTGTCGAACTCGGCGACCGTCGGCAGCGCGTACGCGTCGTCGCCGCCGCCGGCCAGCAGGTGGTGGAAGAGCAGGCCCTCCTGCAGCGGGGCCAGCGGGTAGACGTCGGCGACGTTGGCCGCGCCGCCCTCGACGGTGGCGACGACGCGTTCGATCTCGTCGGAGGTCAGGTCGGCCAGCGGCAGCATCTCGGGCGTGATCCGGGTGGTTCCGGCGGGGATGAGATTGTCCGGCACCGTCACGGGCATCGCGCCCGACGACCAAGCGAGGCCCGCCGGGGTCGGGGACTGGAACAGCGCGCGTACCGACACCTCGACGCCCTGCTCGCGCAGCCGTTCCACCAGGCGGATGGCCAGCAGGGAGTGGCCGCCCAGCGTGAAGAAGTCGTCGTCCACGCCGACCTCGGGCAGGCCCAGCACGTCGGCGAAGGCGGCGCAGACGATCTCTTCGCGGGGGTTCGAGGGGCGGCGGCCGAGGCCGGTCTCGTACGCGGGGGCGGGCAGGGCACGGCGGTCGAGCTTGCCGTTCGGGGTGAGCGGCAGGTCGTCCAGGACGACGACGGCCGACGGCACCATGTACTCGGGCAGCCGGTCGGCCGTGAAGGCGCGCACGGATTCCGGCAGGCCGGGCGCGTCATCCGCGGACACGACATAAGCGACCAGCCGGGTCTCGCCCGGCGTATCCTCACGCGCGACCACCGCGGCCCGCGCCACCGACGGATGGGCGGCGACGGCCGCCTGCACCTCACCCGGCTCGATCCGGAACCCGCGCACCTTGACCTGCTCGTCGGCGCGCCCGGCGAAGACGAGCCGGCCGTCGCCGGTCCATCGCACCAGGTCGCCGGTCCGGTAGAGCCGCTCGCCCGTCGCGAACGGCGAGGCCACGAACCGTTCGGCGGTCAGCGCGGAGCGTCCCACGTAACCGCGGGCGACCTGCGCGCCGGCGATGTAGAGCTCGCCCGCCACGCCGGGCGCCACCGGCTCCAGGAAGTCGTCCAGCACGAACATGCGGGTGTTGGCGAGCGGCCCGCCGAACGGCAGCGCGCCGCCCTCGCCAGGGTCCACGCGCCCGGCCGCGGTGATCACGGTGGCCTCGGTCGGCCCGTACGCGTGCACGAGCCGCCGCTCCCGGGCCCAGTCCCGGGCCAGGCCGGGCGGCATGTGCTCCGAGCCCACGACCATCGCCTCGACACCGGACAGGTCGCCCGTCTCCAGGACCGCGAGCAGCGAGGGGACGACGCTGGCCGAGCGCACGCCGGTCGTCTCGACGAGCGCGCGCAGCAGGGCCGGCTCCGCGCGTTCAGTCGTGCTCGCCACGACCAGCGTGCCGCCGCGGGCCAGGGTGACCGCCACGTCCAGCACCGAGGCGTCGAACGTGAACGACGCGAACTGCAGGACCGGCACGCCCGGGCCCACCTCCATCAGCGGCCCGAACACCGAGACGAGGTTCGCGAGGGATGCGTGCTCGACCGCCACACCCTTCGGCCGGCCGGTCGAGCCGGAGGTGTAGATGACGTACGCCAGCTCGCCGGCCAGGGGCCGCTCCGCGCGCGGCGTGTCCGGGTAGGTGCCGAGGCAGGGGTCGTCGAGGCGTACGACGTGGGCGGCGCCGAGCGTCTCGTCCCGGTCGGTCACCAGCACGCGCACGCCGCTGTCGGCGACGGCGAAGGCCAGGCGGTCAGCGGGGTGGGCGGGGTCGAGCGGTACGTAGGCGGCGCCGGCCTTCCACACCGCGAGGATCGCCGTCACGATGTCGGCGCCGCGTGGCAGGCACAGCCCCACGATGGACTCCGGGCCGACACCGAGCGTGTTGAGGTGGTGGGCGAGGCGGTTCGCCCGGGCGTCGAGGTCGGCGTAGGTGATCCGGGTGTCCTCGTACACGACCGCGGTCGCGCCGGGCGTACGCGCCGCCTGGGCCGCGAACAGCTCTGGCACCGTGCCGGACGGGATCTCGCCCGCCGTGTCGTTCCACTCGACGAGCAGCTTGTGGCGCTCTTGCGCGCTGAGCACGCCCGTCTCGCTCAGCCGGGTCTCGGGCTCGTCGATGACCAGTTCGAGCACGCGCCGCAGCCGCTCGGCGAACAGCCCGGCCGACTCGGCGGTGAACACGTCCGCCGCCACGATCACCGAGCCGCGCAGTCCGGCCGGAGCGCCGTCGGCGTCGAACAGCTCGCCGGCGCTGACCTCGACGTCGAACCTCGACACCGCGCCGCCGCCGCTGCCGGGCACGTCTCCCCCGGCGCGCACACCCGGCAGGTCCACGGCCGCCTGGGCGACGTTCTGCACGGTGAGCAGCACCTGGAACAGCGGGTGGCGGGCCAGCGACCGGCTCGGCGTCAGCTCCTCGACCAGCTTCTCGAAGGGCACGTCCTGGTGGGAGAACGCCGACAGGCTCGTCTCCCGCACGCGCGCGAGCACCTCGCGGAAGCCGGGATCGCCCGACACGTCGGTCCGTAGCACCAGCGTGTTGACGAAGAAGCCGACCAGATCCTCGAGCGCGACGTCGGTACGCCCGGCCACCACCTGGCCGATCGGGATGTCGGTGCCCGCGCCCAGCCGCGACAGCAACATCGCCAGCGCCGCCTGCATCACCATGTACGTCGTGACGCCCTCGCGCCGCGCCACCTTGATCAGCCGGGCGTGCGCGTCCGGCGGCAGTTCGAACGGCGCGCTGTGCCCGCGGTGCGTGGCGACCGGCGGGCGCGGGCGGTCGAACGGCAACGCCAGCTCCTCCGGCGCCCCGGCCAGGGTCTCCCGCCAGTAGGCGAGCTGGCGCGCCAGGAGGCTGGCCGGATCGTTCTCGTCGCCGAGCAGCTCGCGCTGCCACAGCGTGTAGTCGGCGTACTGGACGGGCAGGGGTTCCCAGCCCGGCGCCCGGCCCTCGCGGCGGGCCGCGTACGCCTCGGAGACGTCGCGGGCCAGCGGCCCCTTCGACCAGCCGTCACCGGCGATGTGGTGCAGCACGACCACCAGCACGTGATCGTCCGGCCCCGCCGAGAACAGGCACGCCCTGATCGGCACCTCGGCGGCCAGGTCGAACGTGTGCTCCCACACCTCGCCCACCGCCGCGGCCAGGTCGGCCGACGGCGGCAGCTCGACCTCCTCGAGCCGCCAGTCGAGGCCGTCCATGCCGAGCACGCGCTGGAACGGCTCCCCGTCGGCCACGCCGATCACCGTCCGCAGCACCTCGTGCCGCTCCAGAACGTCACGCAGCGCGGTGGCCAGCGCCCGCTTGTCCACTCGGCCCGCCAGCCGCAACGCCACCGGGATGTTGTAGGTCGCACTCGGGCCGTCGAGCCGCTCGATGAACCACAACCGGCGCTGTGCGAATGACAACGGAATCATCAAGACCCCTTTTGCTCACGTTGTCCAGTGACGTTCTTGGGGGCGGAAAAGCCGCTCGAACAATGCCATAAAAAATGGCGGGGCGGCGAAAGCGCACCGCACTGTCCCGCCGTTTCACCGGGCCCACTATGGCCTACGCCTCCGCGCCTGAACAATGCCACGCATTCGCCGCGCCATTGTGCGGCGTTCAACTGCGCCGAGGCTGCGGTTGAACGCTCGCCGTCACACCACCGGCTGGGCCGGCTCCAGCCCAGCCAGGCTCTCTTCCAGCGGGGCCGGCGTGACGGGCAGGCCGAGCCAGTCGAGGGCGTCGTCGATGTCGGCCGTCACGCGGATGGCGGCACGTTCCTCCTGCGTGAGGAAGCCCTCGGCGACCACGTGGTCCAGCATGGTGATCAGCGGGTCGAAGAAGCCCGCCTGGTTGAGCAGGACGATGGGCTTCTCGTGGATCTGCAACTGGTTCCAGGTGGCGACCTCCATCAGCTCGTCCAGGGTGCCGAGCCCGCCGGGCAGGACCGCGAAGCCCATGGACAGGTCGTACATGAGCGCCTTGCGCTCGTGCATGGACCCGACGACGTAGATGTTGCCGCTCGCGAGCTCCGGCTTCTCCCGCTCGTACAGGTGGTGCGGGATCACCCCTGTCACGGTTCCGCCGGCCGTGGTGACGGCGCCGGCGACCGCTCCCATGATGCCGACGCCGGCGGCACCGTAGACCAGCCCCGCGCCGCGTCGCGCCAGTGCCGCGCCGAACTCTCGGGCCACGTGCAGATAATGCGCGCGGACGCCCGCGCGGGCACCGCAGAAAACGGCGATGGCTTTGCTTCGGGAAGGACCGTTCAACATACTCTGCTCCCAACGAATCAGCGCAAGAAAATCAGAAGGCCCGGCCGTATCTTTCGTCGTAGGTGAGTACGGACTGGAGCAGCACGTTCGCGCCCGCTATCAGGTCGTCGTCGGCGCTGTACTCCTCCGGCGCGTGGCTGACGCCACCCTTGCTGGGCACGAAGATCATGCCTATCGGTGCGATGCGCCCGATGATCTGCGCGTCGTGGCCGGCGCCGCTGGGCAGGGAGAGGTGGCTCAGGTCAAGGCTCTCGCTCGCCTCCGCGATGACGTCCCGCAGGCCCGCGTCGCAGGACATGGCGGTCACGCCGTGCTGGTCCGTCACCTCGATCGTGGTGGCGGTCCTCATGGCGATGTCCAGGAGCTCGCCCCGCAGACGCGCGATCGCCTGCCGGGTGGCGGCGTCGGACACGTCGCGCAGGTCCACCTGCAGCGTGACGGTTCCGGGGACGACGTTCCAGGCGTTGGGGGCCAGCGAGAGCGCGCCGACGGTGGCGACCCGTACCGGGCCGTTGGGGTAGGCGAGGCCGCCTACCGCGAGGATCACGTGCGCCGCCGCCACGAGCGCGTCCTGGCGCAGCTCCATCGGCGTGGTCCCGGCGTGCGAGGCCTTGCCGCGTACGGAGATGGTGAGCGTCGAACGGCCCGTGATGGCCTCCACCACCCCGATCCGGACGTCGCGGCTCTCGAGCACCGGGCCTTGCTCGATGTGCAGCTCGAGGTAGGCGGCCATCTGGTTAGGGCGCCACACGGCCCGGTCGATGTGGGCCGCGTCTCCTCCCAGGTCGGCCAGCGAGTCCGCCACGAGCCTGCCGCGATCGTCCACGGCGGTCAGGTCGGCTTCGTCGAGCGCGCCCACCAGCGCGTGCGCCCCCCACATTCCCCGGGTGCCGAACGCGCCTTCCTCGTTGTTGAAGGCCACGACGGCGAGGGGGTGGGCCAGCGGGGTGCCGTGCTCGTTGAGCGCGCGGGCGACCTCGATGGCCGCCAGGACTCCGTACGCGCCGTCCAGGGCGCCGCCGTTGGGCACGGTGTCGATGTGCGACCCGAGCATGAGCGCCGGCAGGTCCGGGCGTTCTCCCGCCCGGTGCCCGATGATGTTCGCCGCGCTGTCGACGCTGGTCCGCAGCCCGGCTTCGGTCATGAGGTCGCGGACCAGCTCCCGCCCGCGGGCGTCCTCCGCGGTGAAGGCGAGCCTGGTGACGCCGCCGTCGGCCGTGGCGCCTATCGCGCCGAGGGTCCGGATGTTGGCCACCAATCGATCGCCGGCGACCCGCAGGGCCTGGGCCGAACGCGTCTTCACGTCGTCTCCCATGGTCGGGCCCTCACCGATCCGCCGGCCGGTTCGCCGCCGAGGAGGTCAGGCGTCCGGCCAGCTCCGCCAGGTCGCGGCTGCCCCGGATGTCCGCCATCGCAACGTCGAGACTGACGTCTTCCCTGATCCTGAACGCCATCCTGGTGGCCAGGATCGAGTCACCGCCCAGGGCGGCGAAGTCGTCCTCCACGCCGATCGGCGCCACTCCGAGCAGGTCCTCCCAGATGCCGGCCAGCGCCACCTCCATGGGGGTGCGGGGCGAGGTGAACGTGGCCGCCGCCGGTCCGCTCCGCTCCCGGGTATCGGGCAGGGCCTTGCGATCGACCTTTCCGTTCGCGTTGAGCGGCACGGCCTCGATGGCGTGCAGCGCCGACGGCAGCAGGTAGCCGGGCACCCGCTCGGCGAGATAGGCCATGAGCTCCTCCTCGCTCACCTCCGCCTGGGGCACGTAGTAGCCGACCAGCCGGCGCTGGGAGCCCTCGCCGAGGATCGCGGCCACCGACCGCGCGACGGCCGGATGCGTGGCCAGCACGTTCTCGACCTCGCCCGGCTCGACCCGGTAGCCGTTCAGCTTCACCTGGTCGTCCACCCTGCCCAGGAACTCGAGGTTGCCGTCCGGCAGCCATCTGCCCAGGTCCCCGGTGCGGTACATCCGGGCGCCGACCCGCTCGCTGAAGGGGTCCGGCAGGAAACGGCTCGCCGTCAGCGCCGGTCGGCCGGCGTAGCCGCGCACCACGCATTCCCCGCCGATGAACAGCTCTCCCGTGACGCCGACCGGTACGGGGTTCATCGCCGGGTCCAGCACATACATGGTGGTGTTCGGGATGGCGCGCCCGATGGGGAGTAGGTCGCGTTCGACGGGGCGCTGGGTGTGGAAGATGGTGTTGCCCACCGAAGCCTCCGTCGGGCCGTACTCGTTGAGGACGACCGTGTCGGGGTCCAGTCGCCGCCAGTTGGCGAGATTGCGGCTGGGGAAGGCGTCCGCGCCGACTACGAGGGTGCCGGCCAGGTTCCTGGCCGCGGCCCGTCCGAGCACTTCGGAGAGCAGGTCCAGGTGGCCCGGGGTCATCTTGATGAAGGTGAACGGGGCCAGCCGTTCCAGGCGGGAGCCGAGTTCGTGCACCGGCAGTTCCTCCGGCAGCATGCAGACGCGCTCGCCCATGATCAGCGGGGTGTAGAGGTTGGGCACGATCATGTCGAAGGAGAAGGAGGAGAACACCGGTGCTCCACCATGGCCCCGGCTCGCGTACCCCTCGACGCACCAGTTCAGGTAGTTGACCAGGCCGGAATGCGGGACCTGGACGCCTTTCGGCCGGCCGGTCGAGCCGGAGGTGTAGATGACATACGCCAGGTTGGCGGGTGTGCTCAGCGGGGTGAGATCGTCAGCGGGGTGGCGGCCGATGTCCGCGGCCCGCGTGTCGGTGCACAGGACCCGCCAGTTCCCCTCCGGCAACCGGGGCGCGAGGTGAGATCTGGTGACGACGAGGCGGACCCGGGCGTCGTCGAGCAGGTAGCGCAGCCGTTCCTCCGGGTAGCCCGGGTCCAGCGGCAGGTAGGCGGCGCCGGACTTGAGCACGCCGAGCAAGGTGACGACCATGTCCGCGTCCCGCTCGGCGAACACGCCGACCACGGACTCCGGCCCGGCCCCGAGGTCGCGCAACTCCCTCGCGAGCCGGTTCGCCCTGGCGTTGAGCTCGGCATAAGTGAGCTCGACCTCGTCGCTCAGCACCGCGAGCGCGTCCGGGGTCCGGCTCACCTGCCGCTCGAAGAGCTCGTGCAGGCAGCCCCGCGCGTAGTCGCGTACCGGGCCGTTCCAGTCCACCAGCATGCGCTTCCGCTCCGCGGCGCTCAGCGGCGAGAACGCGTCATGACGGCCGTTCGGCACCGCCATCGCCCTCAACGTCGCGAAGTAGTAGTCGCGGATCACCATCGCCTGCTCGTCGTCCAGCCGCCGGTAGTCCAGCGCCAGGGACAACCGCCCGGTCCGGGAATCCCGGAGGAACCGCGTCGAGAGGGCGAGGTTGCTGGGCTCGATCCGATGGGTGATCGGAAAAGGCGTGTCACTGAATTCGAACATGGAGTCGAACAGATCGGCGCCGCCCACATCCGACACGACCCGGGCCAGCGGGTATCCGCTGTACGGGAGCATCGCCTTCACCTGACCGGACACGCGGCGCACCAGATCCAGCCAATGCCCGCCCGGCACGTCCACCCGGAGCGGCAGGACGTTCAGGAAGACACCCGCGGCCACGTGTGACTCATGGGACCCATGGGGTGGCCGCATGGCCACCCCGGTGGCGACGTCGCCGTCGCCGGTCAGCAGGCTCAGCACTTTCAGGTGCGCCGCCAGCAGCACGTCCTCGACCGGCACGCCCGCCTCGCCGCTCAGCTCGCGCAGCGCGTCGCCGATGCCGTCCGGGACGGGCGACTCGATCGACCCGTACGCCGTGGCGCCACCCGCGCCCACCGACAGGGGCTTCGGCGCGTAGCCGGAGAGGTGGTCCTGCCAGCGCTTGGCGTGCTCCGCGTCGTCGATGGCCGCCCGCTCCGCCGCGACGTACTCCGCGAACACCTCAGAGGGTGGCGCGGCGGCCGGGGCGCCCGGATCGGCGAGCAGGTCCGCGTACCGGCTCAGCGTCTCGTCGAGCACGCGGAGCAGGCTGTCCCTGTCGAGAATCGCCTGGTGGTACACCACGGTGCAGTGGAACTCGTCCTCCGCCAGGCGGTGCAGCACGCAGCGCAGGAGCGGCGCCTCGGCGAGATCGAACGGCCGGCGCCTGTCGGCGCGCAGCCGACGCTCCCGCTCCTGCTCGGGCAGGTCACGCAGATCGTGCACCTCGCGTCGCACGGTCGCCGCCGCGTGCACGAGCTGCATCGCCTCACCGTACGTGGTCAGGTCGAAGGAGGTCCGCAAGACGGCATGCCGGTTCACCACGTTCTGGACCGCCCGATCGAACACCTCCAGGTCGAGCCCGAGCCCGCGCACGCGCGAACCGCAGGAGTTCAGATAAGGTGTCTCCCCTTCTCCGGAAAGCGTGTGGTAGACGATGCCCAGTTGCAGCGCGGACATGGGATAGGCATCGGAAAGCCCGGGCGGCAGTTTGGCCCGGTCCCCGCTTCTCACGAGCGAGAACGGTTCGAGTGCGGCTGTGCCGGCACTTTTCCGGCTGCCTACCGGCCTGATCTCCGTGGACGTGTCTCTCATTCTTATACTCGCCTTCTACAGCTACGTAGAATTTCTCGCCGTTCCTCCGGCGACAGCTCCTGCGATCGGAGCGCGACACCCGAGATTCGCCCGCGGGGCGGAAAAGCCGCTGAAGCGGAACCGAGCAAATCGATAAGAAAGTCGTGAGGCGGCGAAAGCGCGAATCACCGGCCCGGGCATTGCCGTTTCGCCGGGGTCCACTATGACGTATGCCGCGGCTCACGAACAATGCCATGCATGTGCCGCGAAGGCGTTCAACTGGGCTGACGCCGCAGTTGAACGCCTTCGCACGCGTTGGTGGTCAGCGGTCGCGCATGGGGCGCAGGGCCGGCCTGGTGGTCTTCTCCTCCCCCACCTGCCGCGCGAGGGTCGCGACCGTGGGGGCGTCGAAGAGCGTACGGACCTGGACGTCCACGCCCAGGAGGGCGCGGATGCGGCTGACCAGGCGGACGGCGAGCAGGGAGTGGCCGCCCAGCTCGAAGAAGTCATCATCGACGCCGACCGCCGGGATCCCCAACACCTCGGCGAACGCCGCGCATAGGGCCTCCTCCCGCGCGTCGGACGGGCCGCGCCCGGCACCGGCCGCGGCGGCGTGGTCGGGGGCGGGCAGTGCGTGGCGGTCGAGCTTGCCGTTACTCGTCAGCGGCAGCGCGTCCAGCACCACCCAGGCCGACGGCACCATGTGATCAGGCAACCGATCGGCGGCGAATCTGCGCACCACCGACGGCAGATCACCGGCGTTGTCCGCGTCCTGCGCCACCAGATAGCCGACGAGACGGACGTCGCCGGGTGCTTCCTCCCGGGCCACCACGGCGATCTGCTCCACCCCAGGACAGCCGGTGAGCACCGCGCCCACCTCACCCGGTTCTACGCGGAAGCCGCGGATCTTGACCTGGTCGTCCACCCGGCCGCCGAACACCAACCCGCCATCAGTGCTCCAGCGGAACCGGTCACCGGTGCGATACATGCGCGCACCGGGCACGAACGGGCACGCCACAAACCGCTCAGCGCTCAACCCAGGACGACCCAGATAACCACGCGCCAGCTGAGCACCGGCCACATACAGCTCACCGCTCACACCCGGCGGCACCGGCGCCAGGTGCTCATCCAGCACATACAGACTGGTGTTGGCCACCGGGGTCAGCCCGCCGCGCAACCGGGCGGTGGCCACGCCGATCGTGGTCTCGGTCGGACCATAGTGATTGAACACCGCACACCCGCGCTCATCGGCGGTCGTGAGGACCTGCTCCAGCCAGTCAGGGGCCGCCGCCTCACCACCCAGCACCAGCGACCGCGCAGGCAACAACCCCGGACCCATCGCCGCCAAGTGCGACGGCACCATCTTGACAAAGTCGATCTTCTTCTCGGCCAGCAACGCGCGCAGGGCCTCCGGATCGGTGGCCGCCTCCTCCGCCACAATGTGCAACTCACCAC
>NZ_JAHFZZ010000053.1 GCF_018603905.1 Nonomuraea sp. NEAU-A123 | reverse complement strand
CGAGCCGGGGATGGCGACCTGCTCGTGGCCCCACGAACGCAAGCCTTCGCCCCGGTGCATCCCCAGCCGCGCACGACCCACGGAGGATCACGCAGAGGCCGCCACCGCGCCTGATCCCAACACCCGATTTTCGCGGAGCTCCTGCGGGCGTCGGGGGCGAGGCGGCTGACCTCGCCGACCCGTTCCCTGAGAGGCGGGCAGGTGGGGCAGGGGCGGACGACCAGAGGGAAGCGGCGTCCGATCGGTTCGAGGTCTGCGGGTGAAGTCCGCAGGGGCCATGGTCAGTTCCTGGGGAGTAGGGCCTCGCGCGGCGCGGCTGAGGATGGCCTGGGAGAGGGGGTCGGTGACGGTCATCGGCGGTCGCACACAGGCATTCAGAACGGAACGCACGTCTCCGGCGTGGGGAGGAGCCGTGCGAGGGCTTCGCGGGCCCGCCGTTCCTCGCTCCGGTTGCTCAGCTCCACGGCCAGGTCGAGGGCGGTGGTGTGCAGGTGTACGGCTTTGCCGGGGTCGCCCATGGTCGCTGCGATCTCGGCCAGGCTATTGAGGGCCTTGGCCTCGCCTCGCCGGTAGCCGAAGTGCCGATACAGCTCCAGCGCCTGCTCGTGGTGGTCGCGGGCCTCGGCGTGCCGGCCCAGCCGGGTGCAGGCCACCCCGAGGTTGTCCAGGGCGTCGGCCTCGCCGCCTCGACTGCCGATCTCTCGGGACAGCTCCAGCGCCTGGCGATGCAGGTCGGCCGCCTGTGCGTACTGGCCGAGCCGCTCGTGGGCGATGCCGAGGTAGTCCAGCGTCACAGCCTCGCCGAACCGGTCGCCGATGTCGCGGAACAACTCGAGAGCGCGCAGGTTCGCCTCCTTGGCCCGCTCGTGGTCGCCTTCGTCCGTGCCCACCCTGCCCAGGCCGACCAGCGCCCGGGCCTGACCGCGTAGGTCTTCAGCCGTACCGCAGGCGGCCAGAGCCCGGTCGAAGTGCTCACGGGCGACGTCATGACTTCCCTGCACCTGATGCACCCAGCCGAGATCGGTCAGGGCCCGCCCTTCACCGGCCAGATCCTCGCGGCATCGGGCGGCGTGCAGTGCCTTGCCGTACAGGGCGAGAGCATCGTCGTGGTGGGCGTGGTCGTAGAGATAGCGGAACAGCGTGGTGGCCAGCAGGCCGGTGTGCGTCAGGTCGCGATCGGCGGCCAGGACGAGGTTGGCGCGTTCGGCTTCCAGCCAGGCCAGCGCCCGCGGCGCGTCGTGGACAGGCACCGGCGGGCACGCGGATCGCTCGATGCGCGGCCGCCGGTGGGCGCTGTCGGGATAGAGCAGGTCCATGGCGTCCGACGCCGTGGTCAGCTGGTGGCCGAGCAGCCGGGTCATCGCCGCCTCCCCGGCCTGCGGCGGCTCTTGCTCGGCCGCGAGCTGCGCGGCGTACTGGCGGAGCAGGTCGTGGAAGACGTAGCGGCCGAAGGCGCGCTGCTGGAGCATATGCGCGTCCAGCAGGTCCTCCAGCAGGTCCTCGGTGCGCTCCACGGGGAGATCGGCGAGCGCGGCGGCCGCGTGGGGTTCGATGTCGCGGCCGGGATGCAGCCCTAGCAGGCGGAACACCTGCTGCTGCTCGACGGTGAGCTGGCGGTACGACAGGGTGAACGCCGCCGCCACGCCGCGTTCCGACCTGGCCAGCTCGGTGAGCCTGCGGCGCTCGTCACGCAGGCGTTCGGCCAGATGGGCCACGCTCCAGCGGGGGCGGTGCCGCAGGCGAGTGGCGGCGATGCGTACGGCCAGCGGCAAGAACCCGCACAGCAGCAGGACCTCCGCGACCGCCTCGGACTCGGCCACCGCGCGCTCGCCCACGATGCCGGTGAAGAGCGCGACGGCGTCGGGTAAGGGCAGCACGTCCATGGACACGGCCCGAGCGCCGTCCAGGTCGGTGAGCCGCTGGCGGCTGGTGATGAGCACCAGGCTGTTCGAAGCGCCCGGCAGCAAGGGCCGGATTTGGGCGGCGTCGGCGGCGTTGTCCAGCACCAGCAGCACCCGGCGGCCGGCCAGCTCGGCTCGCCACAACGCAGCCCTTTCGGTCATGGACGCGGGGATGCGCTCGGTCGCCACACCGAGCTGCCGCAGCAGCACCTCCAGCGCTTCGGCGGGCTCAAGCGGCCGCTGGCCCGCCGTGTGGGCGTGCAGGTCGATGAAGAGCTGACCGTCAGGGTAGCGTCCGGCGAGGCGGTGCGCGGCATGGACGGCCAGTGCCGTCTTGCCGATGCCGGCCATGCCGTCGATCACGGAGATCGTCACCGTCTGGGAGGCGGGCCCGCACAGCTCCTCCACCTGGACGGAGCGGCCGGCGAAGTCGGCGACGTCGTAGGGCAAAAAGGCCGCCACCGGCCTGGCCGTGGCGGCGTCAGGCGGCCCGGCCTGTGCGGGCCGGATCAGGGCGGCCGCGGGCGGCTCGGCCCGCGCGGACCGGATCGGGGTGGCCGCGGGCGGCTCGCCGCGCAGGACGGTCTCCTCGATGGCCAGGAAGCCGTGGCCCGGGTCCAGTCCCTGCTCATCGGCCAGTCTGCGGCGGTAGTCACGACCGACGGCCAGCGCGTCCGCCTGGCGCCCGGCGCGATGCAGGGCCAGCATCAGCTGGCCGGCCAGCCGTTCACGCAAGGGATGCGCGGCCAGCTCGGCGGCTAGCTGATCAATAAGCTCGGCGTGCCTTCCGGCGGCGAGTTCGAGCTCCACCAGTCGTTCGACCGCGGCCAGCCGCCGATCCTCCAGCCGCGCCCTGGCGCTCTCGGCGAAATGGGCCTGGACGCCGGCGAAGGCTGGCCCGCGCCACAGGGCGAGCGCTTGGCGCAGCGTCTGTACGGCCGGGGCCGGCTCGGACTGCGCTTCGGCCACGAGCGTGGCGAACTCCTGCAGGTCGAGCTGCCCCGCCGCCGGAGTGATCAGGTATCCGGCCGACCGGGTCTGTACGAGGTGGGCCGCGTCCGCCGCGCGCAGCGTGCGCCGCATCGCGGTCAGCGCGGCGTGCACCTGTGCTCGGGCAGTGTCCGGCGGCGTCGGCCCCCACATCGCCTCGATCAGCCGCTCGACGCTCAGTACCGTCCCGGAATGTAGCAGCAGGTATCCCAGGAAAGCGCGGTGACGCGGGGCGAGAGAGGGAAGCTCGCGGCCCTCGGCCGACACCTCCACCGCACCCAGGATCGCAAAGCGCACATTCCCGCCGAGCATGCGCAGGAGTCTATAGCCGCGGCGGATCATCGCATCGTCGATGCATCGCGGATGTATTGATCGCCCCCGTGATGCTGGTCGTACGGCGCGGCGGTTACCTCACCCCGCTCGCCTCCGTCACACAGGTGACGACGATCAGAACCCTCTAAGGAGACTGACCATGCAAGCACGCATGAAGAACCCCGCCATGGCTCTGCCCGGCGCGATGAAAGCGCTCATGGACCTGGCCAAGGCCATCGATCAGGCCGGACTGCCCAAGATCACGGCGGATCTGGTGCTGCTTCGGGCCAGCCAGATCAACGGCTGCAGCGTCTGCGTCGACGTGCACGCCAAGGACCTGCGCAAGGCGGGCGAGAGCGACGAGCGGCTGTTCGCCGTGGCGGCGTGGCGCGAGGCGCCGTACTTCACCGAGGCCGAGCGCGCCGCGCTGGCACTGGCCGAGGAGGTCACCCGGCTCGCCGACGGCGGCCAGATCAGCGACGAAGTGTGGGACGAGGTCGCCGACCACTACTCCGAGACCGAGCTGGCCGCGCTGATCATGACCATCTCCTCCGTCAACCTGTGGAACCGGCTGAACGCCACCACCCGGCAGATCGCGGGCGCGGCATGGTGACAACCGCCCTCGTCACGGGCGCGAACAAGGGCATCGGTTTCGAGATCGCACGCCAGCTCGGCGACCGGGGCATCACCGCGATCATCGGTGCCCGCGACGAGGAGCGGGGGCGCGCCGCGGCCGAGCGGCTCGGCCTGCCGCACGTGCGACTCGACGTCACCGATGCGGCCGGGATCCGAGCCGCGGCCACGTGGATCGAACAGGAGTACGGCAGGCTCGACATCCTGGTCAACAACGCCGGGATCACCTTCCCGGACGGGCCGCCCAGCCAGAGCACGACCGAGGAGGCCCGCCAGGTCTACGAGACGAACGTGTTCGGCGTCATCGAGGTCACCAACGCGATGCTGCCGCTGCTCCGCCGCTCGCCGGCCGGACGCATCGTGAACGTCTCCAGCGAGCGGGGCTCGATCGGGCGCACGCTGGACCAGGACCACCCGCTGTGGCCGATGCTCAACCTGGTCTACTGCTCGTCCAAGGCCGCCCTGAACATGATCACCGTGTCCTACGCCAAAGAACTGTGGGACACCCCGATCAAGGTCAACACGGTCGATCCGGGCTGGGTCAAGACCGACATCAACCACAACGAAGGCATCAAGACCCCCGAAGAAGGCGCCGCGCCGATCGTGGCCATGGCGGTGCTGGACGCCGACGGCCCCACCGCCACCTTCGTCCAGCACGAAGGCCCTCTTCCCTGGTAGTCCCCGAAGGAGACAACGGATATGGATCTGCGTAATACCGTCCGGGGGCGCGTCCTGCTTCCCGGCGAGGACGGGTTCGACGAGGCGGCCCGCCCGTGGGCGGTCGGCGTCCACCAGCCGGTGGCCGCCGTAGCGGAGGCGGCGAACGCCGAGGATGTGGCGGCGCTGGTGCGCTACGCCCGCGAAGCCGGGCTGACGGTCACCGCCCAGCCGTCGGGCCATGGCGCCTCGGGTGACGTGCAGGGCGTGATCCTGCTACGCACCGGCCGCCTGGACTGGGTGGAGGTCGACGCGCAGGCGCGCATCGCCCGGGTCGGCGCCGGAGCGCGTTGGGGCCGGGTGCTGGCCGAGACCGGCAAGCACGGCCTCACCGGGCCGGCCGGCAGCAGCCCGGTGGTGACAGTGGCCGGCTTCGTCGCCGGCGGCGGGATCTCATGGTTCGGCCGCAGCTACGGCTGGGCCGCCGACTCGGTACGCGCCTTCGAGGTCGTCGACGCCGGCGGCGAGCAGGTTCGGGTCACCGCCGAGTCCGATGCCGAGCTGTTCTGGGCGCTGCGCGGCGGCGGCGGCGACTATGGGCTGATCACCTCGATCGAGCTGGCGCTGTACCCGGCGCCCAGCCTGTACGGCGGACGGATCGTCTGGCCGGCGGCCCGCGCCGCCGAGGTGTTCGACGCCTTCCGTCAGATCACTGCGGCCGCGCCGCGCGAGCTGTCGGTGTGGGTCAACCGGATGGCCCCGCCGCCACCCGTGCCGCCGATGGTCACCATGGACGTGACCTACCTTGGCGACCAGGCCGAGGCCAAGGCTCTGCTGGCTCCGCTGGAGGAGCTCGGTGGGAGCCTGTCCGACAGCCGTGGACTGATGGACGTCGCCGACCTGGGCACGATCGCGGCCGAGCCGGTCGAGCCCAGCCCGATGCTGGCCCGCACCGAGCTGCTGACCGGCCTGGATGAGGCGACGCTGGAGACGCTCAGCGGCTCGGAGCTCGCGCCGCTGCTCAACCTCCAGGTCCGGCATCTGAGCGGGGCGCTGGCCGAGACCGATCCCGCCGGCGGCGCGGGCGGCGCGCTGGCCGAACCGTACATGCTCTACCTGCTCGGCCTGCGGCTGCCCCACCTGGTCGATGCGGTGCAGGCCAAGCAGAGCGCCCTGGTCGAGGCGCTGGGCCAGGCGGTCAGCGGCCGCAAGCCATACACCTTCCTCGCACCGGCGGAGAACGCTGCCCAAGCCTTCCCCGCCGACGCCCTGGCCCGGCTGCGCGAGATCAAGCGCCACCGCGACCCCTATGGCATCTTCCGCGCCAACTTCCCGGTTCTGGACTGAAAAGAGCACCGACGTGTTGAAAATCGCGACCGCCGCCGCGCTGATCGCGGCCCTGATGACAGCACCGGCGTCCGCCGACGCGGAGACCGGCAGGTGGACGCCGGCCTGGGCGACCGCCGTCCAGCAGCCGTCGCCCGACGTCTGGTATCCCACCTGGGCGGAAAAGGGCTTCGCCAACCACTCTGTCCGCCAGGTGGTCCGGGTCACCACGGGAGGCTCCGCGCTCCAGATCCGGCTCTCCAACTCCTACGGCAGCCCTCTTCGGCTCACCGGAGCGAGCGTGGCCAAGGCCGGCGCGGGTGCGGCCGTGCAGGCGGGCACCCTCCGGCCGCTGACCTTCGCGCACGCCACCTCCGTGAACCTCCCCACCGGCCGGCAGGCCGCCAGCGATCCCGTCCGGCTCGCGGTCAAGGCCGGGGAACGGCTGACGGTGACGCTGTACTTCCAGGGCACCACCGGTCCCGCCACCTACCACAACCTCGCCCAGACCACCTCCTACCGGGCCACCGGCGACCACACCCGCGACCTCGGCGGGGCCGCCTTCACCGAGACCAACAGCTCCTGGTTCTACCTGTCCGGAGTCGACGTACACGGCAGTGGGCCCGCGGTGGCGACCTTCGGCGACTCCATCACCGACGGATACGGCGCCACCCAGGACGCCGACAACCGCTACCCGGACGCGCTGGCCCGCCGGCTGGACGGCCAGCGGCCGGTACTCAACCTCGGCATCGCCGGCAACCGCCTGCTCACCGACTCGGCGTGCCTGGGCGAGCGGGGACTGGCACGGTTCCGCTGGGACGTGCTCGACCAGCCCCGCGTCAAGACGGTGATCGTGCTGGAAGGCATCAACGACATCCTCCTGGGCCTGCAGGAGCCCACGCCCTGCACCACACCCGTGACCAAGGTCGGCGCCGACGACCTGATCAGCGGCTACCGGCAGCTCATACGCGCCGCCCACGCCCGCGGCGTCCGGATCATCGGCGGCACCCTCCTGCCGACCAAGGGGTACGCCTACCACTCCGACGAGGTCGAGCGGATCCGCGACGAGGTCAACGCGTGGATCCGCACCAGCGGCGAATTCGACGCGGCCGTGGACTTCGAGCGTGCCGTCGCCGACCCCGCCGACCCCGATCGAATCCGCCCGGCCTTCGACAGCGGAGACCACCTCCACCCCAACCCGGCCGGCTACCAGGCGATGGCCGACGCCCTCGACCTGCACACCCTATGAGCCTGGAACTCCAATAGCTTCGGTAGACCGCAAGATTGGGGGTGATCCTGCGGTCTACCGGGGATTTTGGGCGTTGTCGTGGTCGGCTGGGGCGCGGTAGAGGGGGAGCCGGCGTGCACTGGGGCTTCCACCTGGCCATGCGCAGCGTGCCCGTGAAGCCGGAGAGCTTTAGCACCCTGCTCGTGCTGATGGCCATCGGGCTCGCGCTGGCGGGAGCCGTCCTGCTCAGGGGTCAGGGCGTCGTCAAACCGAATCCGCCGGCAAGCGACCGGGTGGTGGTCTGAGGCCGCGTAGCCGAGTTCCTCCGCCGCAGACCGCCTCATCGTCGAACGGCTCTGGCTCATGTTCCGCCACGACATGGCGGAGTTCCAGGGCGGACTGCCCAGCCCAGACGGCACCTATCACAGCGACCGGCTACGCTCGGCGTTCGAGGACGACGACTGGGCGGCCTACCTGTTCACCAGCGGGGACCAGCCTGTCGGGTTCGCGTTCGTGCGCGCACGGTCCGGCCCGGCGCGCGTGCTGAACAGCTTCTTCGTGGTGCGCGGCGCGCGCAGATCCGGGATCGGGCTGAAAGTCGTGCGGGAGGTGATCTCCCGGCACCCCGGTCCTTGGAAGATCACCCCTGCG
Source organism: Nonomuraea sp. NEAU-A123 (assembly GCF_018603905.1). GTDB lineage: Bacteria > Actinomycetota > Actinomycetes > Streptosporangiales > Streptosporangiaceae > Nonomuraea. The sequence goes on along the minus strand of NZ_JAHFZZ010000053.1, from coordinate 5,288 downwards.
TCAGGAAGATTGCGGCACGCGAGTTACCTGAGATAGATAAACGCCTACGGCCCAACATGACGGCCAAGGTGCGATCTTGGTGACAGTGTGGCTGCCTGTGTGACACCCATCGTGCTGCGGCTCAACAGCGTCGCCGCATGCCGACATGATTACGAGCCACTTTCCCTGAAAAGGGTACGCTGGGTGGCGGACCTGTTGCTCGCCGTACCAGACCTCACCCTCGCCCCCAGAGTGTGTCGAGCACCAGACGACCGCGCACGTGCCCGGTTTCCCCGATCATGTGCGCGTCGGCGGCCTTGTCCAGGGGGAGCACGTTCTCCACGGCGATGCGCAGGCGCCCCTCGGCCATCAGCGCGGCGAGGTTCGCCAGGCCGGCGCCATCGGGTGCGACGTAGACGAAGCCGACCCTCAGCCCCCGTGCCCGCGCGGCCTCCGTCAGCCGCGCGTCGTCGCCCTTCAGCGTGACCAGGATGCCGCCCGGACGCAGGACGTCGAGCAGCCGCAACGCCTCCTGGCCACCCCTCGGATCGACGACCACGTCAACGTCGTGGACGGCCTTCTCCACCGGTGCGGCCGAGTAGTCGAGGACCTCGTGGGCGCCGAGCCCTTCGACGAAGGCATGGTTGCCGGTGGAGGCGGTGCCGATGACCTCGGCTCCGGCGTTCGCGGCCAGCTGCACCGCGATGTGGCCCACGCCGCCGGCGGCTCCCTGGATCAGGACCCGCTGGCCGGAGGAGAGACCGCCGAGGTCGAACAGCGCCTGCCACGCGGTCAGCGCGGCCATCGGCGTGCCCGCCGCACTGTGGTGCGTGACGCCCTCGGGCTTGATGGCCAGCGAGTCCGCCGACGCTGTCACGTGGTCCGCGTATCCTCCCGCGAGGCCGGGGAAGTTCGGCATGCCGAACACCTGGTCTCCGGCCTTCATCGTGGTGACGCCGGGGCCGGTATGAGTGACCGTGCCGGAGATGTCCCAGCCCAGTACGGCGGGGAATCCGCTCAGTGGCACGCCGCGGTCGGCGCGGGTCTGCCAGTCGATGGCATTGATCCCGGCCGCGTGGACGCCTACCTGGACCTCGCCCTGGCCAGGCTCCGGCAGGGGGACCCGGCCGATTCTCAGCGCTTTCGGCGGGCCGTAACCGTCAATGATGGCGGCGCGTGTCGTGTTCATCGTCATCCTGTCCTGTGAGTGTTGCTCAGCGCTGGACACTCACGTAGCGGCGGTGCTGGTAACGGAAGAACACGGTCAGACTGGCAGCGGCGGCGAGGAGTCCAACGGCCAGGGCGACCAGCAGGTGGTGGTCCGTTATGAGGTAGTAGGTCAGCAGGGCGAGGCAGACGCCGGCCAGGACGCCGTTGATGATGGCGATCATGCTGGCGGCGGTGAAGAGCCCGGCCATCGGGCCCGCTTTGACCGCCAGCGACCCGAGCGCATCGTCGGTCTCCCCTTCACCCGCGCCCCAACTGGCGAAGTAGCGCGCCGCCTCAGGGTCGAGCTCGCGGTAGTAGCCGCGGATGCGCGCGATGCTGCTCAGGTACGCCACGTTCTGCACCCCGGTGTCGACGAGCCGTGCCGTGGTGAACACGCCCAGCACAAAGACCGTCGGCAACGCCGCGGCGGCGAACGGCAGCAACAGACCGGGCGTCTGCGAGGCGAACCCCAACGCGATCAGACTGCTGGACAACGCCGACAGATACAGCGACGAACGCCCGAGCGCCTCGCTGACCGTGGTGCCGGCCGCCGATTGCAGCACGAAATGCTCCGTCACGATCGCCGACATGAGCGGTGCCGACGGCCTCGCGTCACGGCTCTCCGCCTCCATGACCGCTCCTTTCGACCCGTATTCGTCTGTCTGGCCGAGGTCAGTGGAAGGCGTCGGCGTGTGTCTCCGCCCACTGTTCGAAGGTGCGGGGCGGGTGTCCGGTCACCTCCTGCACGGTCGGCAGGACCTGCGACTCGTCGAGCGTGCCGTCGACGTAGAAGCTGAAGAAGGCGTCGACGTACTCGACCGGCATGCTCGCCTCCATCTGAGCCCGAGCCTCCTCGTCCGGCAGCCCCTCGCAGCGCAGGTCCCTGCGCAGCACCTTGGCCAGCACGGCGATCTGGTCGGCGGGCAGCAGCGAGTCCGGGCCGGTCAGCTCGTAGATCCGGCCCTCATGCCCATCACTCGTCAGCGCCAGGGCCGCGACGGCCGCGATGTCGGCGGGGTCGATGGCGGCGGCCGCCACCCCGGCGAACGGTACGCGCACCAGGTCGCCGGTCCGAAGCTGCGGCAGCCAGCGCAGCGCGTTGGACATGAACGCCCTGGGCCGCAGGAACGTCCAGGGCACACCCGGCTCCCGCGCGGCGCGCTCGGAGCCGGGTGGCAGTGTGACGGCCCGCGGGTCGCGTACCAGCGCGCGCACCCGCTGCCCGGCCTGGGCCAGAGCGGCCACCAGCGGCGATCCGATATTGCCGGTGGCACCGGTCACCAAGATCATCATGTCTCCCATCAGGTCATCAGCTTGCGGGGTAAGAAGCGCTATGCGGCACCGGCGAGGCCGACGGCCAGGGTGATCAGCGCGACGGCGAGGAGCAGGCCCCCGACTCGCGTGAGCATCGTGCCGGACGAGCGGGCACCCTGCTCGCCGACGGCCAGATGCAGGAAGAACCCACCCGATTGCGCCAGCACCCCCACCAGCAGCACCCCACCCGCCAGCCATTCCAGACCGGCGGAGAAGCCGGCGCGGGGCAGGTAGAGCAGGTAGACCAGGGACAGCAGCAGCAACACCCCGGCGTGCGCGTGGCCGGCACGGAAGAACCGCTCGCGAAACCCGCCCAGCTTCTCGTGATCGGTGGTGATGAAGCGCAGCAGCGCGTGCCCGCCGAACTCGACCGTGACCAGCGACACGATCGCGATGATCGGCAAAATCTCGGTGGGTTCCATCAGCGTGTGCCCAGGTCGCTTTCGCGGGCCGCCTCGAAACGCGACAGACTGTCGAGCTCGTCAGCGACCTGTACGGGATCTGCTTGCGAGAGCAGCGCGTTGCCGGTCTGACCCGTGCCGACCCGTGAAAGTTGGTGCGGCATGTCCCAGCCTTCGGCGAGTCGCGACGAGTGCACGTTCTGCCCGCCGCCGAAGAACTCGGTGAATTTCATGATCAGCGGGTCCCACCGGAGCGGGTCCACATAGTGCGTGCCCGGGATGACCAGGTCCTCCTCGACGTGGGCCCGGAGCACCTCCACCTCGAAGGCGTTGACTTTGGCGGCACTGGCGAGGGGGTGCACCGCAACGACCCTGCACTCCAACTGGATGGGGCACTCCGCGGCCCGGGGCGGTCCGACCAGGTCAGAAGCCTGTTCAGTCAGCCCTGCGAGTGCGAACTTGGCGGGCTCATACCGATACCCCTGCTGGACTTTCAAGGGTGGAACCGTCGACTTGCCGGTGGTGAGCGCGATCCTGTCAACGGCGTCCACCATCGACGCCGACGGCAGGTTGAGAACGCACTCGCGTTCCCGCAGCAGATTCGCGGTCGTCTGACCGCTGCTGCCGAGACCGAGCATGCAGGACTGGTCGAGCCACCACGCCGAGGACATCGGGGCGAGATTGGTGGTGCCGTCCTCGTTCCGTGAACTGATCAGTACGACCGGCGTGCCGAAGTACAACACCTTGAGCCCGGGAACCACATGCATCCTTGTTCACCCTTCACTGCGAGAGGAGCCGAATACTGGTGACGATCGGCAAGCTGCCGTCCGCGGCGGCCATGCGGTACGGATGTCCAACGGCAAGCCGACGAGCGCGGCCGCGATGAGCAGTGCCCCGCCGCGAGTCAGCCGATCGTGCCGACCGAGCGATTGCCGTCCTCGCCGACGACCATATGGACGAGGAAGCCGCCCGATTGGGCAAGCACACCAACGAGCGTCGCCATGCCGAACAGCCACTCCAGGCCATTGGAGAATCTGGCGCGCGGCAGGTAGAGCAGATACATCAAGGTCAGCACCAGGAGTACCCGGGGGTGCGCGTGGCCGGCCGGAAAGAGCGCTCGCGAAACTCGCCCAGCTTCTCGCGATCGGTGGTGATGAAGCGCAGCAGTGCGTGCCCGCCGAACTCGACCGTTACCATCGACGCGATCGGCAAAATCTTGGGGGGTTCCATCAGCGCGCGCCCGCGCCTTCCAGGTCGCTTTCGCGGGCCACCTCGAAACGCAGCAGCTTGAGCAGCACGACCCGGGTCAGCTCATCGCCCTTGGTGTGTTCCAGTACCTGCCCGTAGGCCGCGATCATATGGTGACAGAACAGGCTGTCGAGCTCGTCGGCGACCTGTACGGGATCTGCTCCCGCGAGCAGCGCGTTGCCGGCCTGGCCCATCGGACTTCCCTGCTTTCGTACGGCCATGACCTCGGTCATGGTGAACGGATGTCCGCAACATCACATAGGTGATCCCCCAAAAGGGTGACAGTGGCCGGGAAAGCGCCGATAGTGTCCCTGCAACCAGGCGGGTATGCATTTTGCATGGTTCATCGGGAGAGCTGAGTGGCGCGGACCGCTGACGACCTCCCGCTGCGGCTCGCCGGTGGCATGTTGTGGGCGTCGTTCGGCATCCTGTTCTTCATCCGTACGATGAGCGGGGTGTGGCGCGACGCCGCTCCGCTCGCGTTGCTGCTGACGATGACGTCGTATCCGCCGCTGATCGCGATCCTGGCGCGGCGCTGGCGCCCGGCCGTCCGGTATGGGCTTCTGTCGGCATTGGTGCTGCTCTATCTACTGCCTTTCCTCGTGGTCGGGCCGGCGTGGGATTGGATGCCGTGGACGGTGGCGGCCGGCGTGCTGTGCGTGCTCCCGGCGCGGGCGGCGTGGTCGCTGTTCGTCCTTGTCGTGACCGCCACGGGCGCGGCGGCCGCGCTGCTCGGGCATGGGGTCTACGACACGATCTGGTTCATGATCGCCACGGCGGACGACGGTCTCATCGTGTTCAGCCTGGCCGCGCTCGTCGGGACGGCGCGGCGGCTGCACGACACCAGGGGCGAACTGGCCCGGCTGGCGCTGGTCAGGGAACGCCTGCGGCTGGACGGCGAGCTGCGGGACGTCCTGGGCGGGAAGCTGCGGGCGATCGCGTTCCGGATGCGGAAAGCGGTCCGGGAAGAGCCGGTGGAGGCCCGGCAGGACATCCGCGAGGGCATCGGGCTCGCCCGGCGGACCTTGGCGGAGGTGCGGGAGACCGCCGGCGCCTACCGCGCCACCACGATCGCCGAGCCCCCGGCGCGGATCGAGTCACCACGGTTGGCGCGGTTCGTCCTGCTCGCGGTGCTGC
>NZ_JAHFZZ010000052.1 GCF_018603905.1 Nonomuraea sp. NEAU-A123 | reverse complement strand
CCTTACTTCGTGTCGCCATAGAAGACCCAATACTTCGACGCGAGGAAATTCACGCCGGTGAGCCCGGCGATGATGAGCAGCAGGACCCACGCCATAGCGGCCGCGTAGCCCATCTCGTAACTCTTGAAGCCCTTCAAGTACAGATACAGCGTGTAGAACAGCGTGGAATCGGCCGGACCACCCGTGCCGCTGCTGACGATGAACGACTGGGTGAACGACTGGAACGACTTGATCACCTCAAGGACCAGGTTGAAGAAGATGATCGGCGTCAGCAGCGGCAACGTGATCGAGCGGAACTGCCGCAGCCTGCCCGCCCCATCCACCTGAGCCGCCTCGTAGTAGCTCTGCGGAATCTGCCGCAACCCCGCCAGGAAGATCACCATCGGCGCGCCGAACGTCCACACATGCAGCAGGATCAACGTCCCCAGCGCCGTGTCCGGATCGGAGACCCAACCGGCACCCTGAACACCGAAGACGTCCAAAACGGCGTTGACCAGGCCGTCGGAGCCGAAAATCTTCCGCCACAAGATGGCGACCGCCACACTGCCGCCCAGCAGCGACGGCAGATAGTAGATCGACCGGTAGAACGACAACCCGCGCAGACCCCGATCCAGCGCCAACGCCAGCACCAGCGCGAAAGCCAACTGCATCGGCACCGACACGACCACATAGACCGTGGTCACCTTCAACGAGGCCAGGAACCGCGTGTCCACGGTGAACAACTTGCTGTAGTTGTCCCACCCCACCCACTTGGCCGACTCCAGCAGGTTGTAGTCGGTGAACGACAGATACAGCGACGCCAGGATCGGGCCAATCGTGATCACGAACAGACCGACGAACCACGGCGCGAGGAAGACGTAGGCGGTACGCGCCTCACGCCGTCTGTGAGCGTTAACGCGGGAGCCGCGACGACGCCCTCTGGGCGGTTGCGCGCGCGGTGACACGGCCGCAACCGCACTGTCCGGGGTTACAGACATTCATGCACCCCTCTTTTCAGGGCTTGCCCGGCTCGGCGGGATTGGATAGCGCCTTCCTATAGGTGCGCCAAAAGTTTCGTCAACCCTTTGCAGGCGTTACAAAGACGTTACCGATATATCGGTAACTAGATATCCCAGGTCACGAGACAGTCGAGACGAAAGGGTCGGATGAATGTCTGGCTGGTGAATACAACCGGTTGCACTGCAACCTGCAACCGCGTCATGCTGGCGAAACGCCCCTACCACTTGCCCCCGAGATCCTTCAGCGTGAAGACGCCGCCCGCCCGATCGTGCAGCGGCTCGCTCAGATCGGGCTCGCCGTGCTCGGCGATCAGCGCGGCGGCCTGGCCCTCCGAGTCGTCCTGCGACACGTACCCGATCGCCCGGGCCTCCTCCAGCGACCACCAGCGGCGCGCGTTGTCGGAGACGCCCCAGACGACGTGATAGCCGGGCGCGATCAGCGCGGCCTCCACCAGGCGGGCGAGGTCGTCAGGGGAGATCCAGGTGGCCAGGCCGCGCGTGTCGCCCGAGCCGTCGTTGCAGGTGCCCAGCCGGATCACGGTCACGTTCAGGCCGAACCGGTCGTGATAGAGGCTGCCGAGGGCCTCCATGACGACCTTGCTCACCCCATAGAAGGTGTCGGGCCGCGGGAAGGCGTAGTCGGGCAGGTCCGCGCCCGAGGCGGGCCGGGTGTGGAAGCCGGCCGCGTGGTGGCTGCCCATCAGCACCAGGTGCTCGACGCCCTCTTTGCGGGCGGCCTCGAGCAGGGCATGCGTGCCGTCCATGTTGGCCCGTACGATGTCGGCCCACGGATGCTCCCGGCTCTGTCCGCCCAGGTGGATCACCGCGTCGACGCCCTTCATCGCCTCGGCCATGGCCGCCTCGTCGGCGAGGTCGGCCGTCACCATCTCCTCACCGGGCCCGGTCTCCACCGGCTGGAGATCGGAAAGGCGCAGCGTACGGCCGTCACGGGCCAGGCGGGGACGGAGCAGCGTGCCGACCTTGCCGGCGGCACCGGTCATGAGAATGCGCATGAGGGACATTGTTGTACACAACTCTGATCGAACTTCACATTCTTGAATGTTGACCGTGACCTACGTCACTCGTTACGTTCACATGGACAAGCTCCACGTCTGCGACAGTTGTCCACGTATGTGAACGGGAGGCGGTCTGATGTCACGCCAGCTGCTCGGGGCCGCGATTGCGACGGTCCTAGCCGTAACGCTGACAGGCTGCGGCTCCGGGGGATCGAGTTCCGACAACGCGTTAGAGATCTGGATCAGGCAAGCGCCCGATTCCGACTCCGCCAAAACGGCCGTGAAATTGGCCGACGCATTCACGAAGGCCAGCGGGATCAAGACGAAAGTCGTCGCGCTCTTCGACGACTTCGAGACCAAGCTTCAACAGCAGGCAGCTCAGAAGAAGCTACCTGACATCGTCATCAACGACACGGCCCAACTCGGCAACATGCACACGCAGGGCTGGCTGCAGGAGGTCGACAAGGCCAAGCTCGCCGGCGGCGACAAGGTGTCGGAGCAGGCCTGGAAGGCCGCCCAGGGCGCCGACGGCAAGTACTACGGCACACCGTTCTCCGCCCAGGCCTTCGCCCTGATCATCCGCAAGGACTGGCGGGAGAAGGTCGGCATGGAGCCGCCGCAGTCCTGGGACGACCTGGCCAAGCTGGCCGCGGCCTTCACCGACAAGGACCCGGACGGCAACGGCCAGAAGGACACGGCCGGCTTCGTCATCCCCGCGGGCACCAAGCGCGGCTACGCCTCCTGGTACGCCTCCTCACTGATCTACGCCAACGGCGGCGACTTCGTGAAGGCCAACGGCGGCGGCAAGTTCGCCCCCATCGTGAACGACCCCAAGACCGTGGAGGCGGTCCAATACCTGCAGGACCAGTTCTGCAAGGCCAAGACCGTCAACCCGGGCGCGGTCAGCAACGACACCACCGTCACCCACGAGGTGTTCGAGAAGGGCCAGGGCGGCATCTACCTGGTCGGTCCGTACGTGCTCGCCAGGTTCGTCAAGAGCATCGGGACCGACAAGATCGAGGTCATACCGGTGCCCAAGGGCCCGTCGGGCGGCCCCGGCACCCTCGGTGAGGGCGAGAACGTCTACATGATGGCCGGCTCCGACAATGTCGAGGGCCAGAAGAAGTTCGCCGAGTACGCGGTCTCCCCCGACGGCCAGCGGATCGGCATGAACAAGGACGCCAACGGCGCCATCGTCCGCCTGCCGGTCAACTCCCAGGTCGACATGGCCGCCGAACGCCAGGATCCGCGCTGGAAGGTCTTCCAGGAGGCCTACGCCAACGCGGTCTACGCGCCGCCGGTGCCGAACTGGGCGCCGATCCGCCAGGACTCCGCCGACTCCATCAACACCGTGTGGGCCGACTGCTCAGCCAACGTCAAGACCGCGATGGACACGCTGAACACCAAGCTCACCCAGGAACTGCAGACCCAGAAAGCATCATGACTCCGACGCTCACCCAGGCGCGGAGCCACACGGTGACCCCTCGCCGCCGTCCCAAGCGGGCGCGGCGGCGGGGGACCCTCATCGCGTGGGCGTTCCTGTCGCCGGCCTTGCTGCTGTTCCTCTTCTTCAAGTTCATCCCCATGTTCGAGGGCTTGCGGATGAGCTTCTTCGAGGTCCGTCCGTACCTGGGTGACCGGTGGGTGGGCCTCGACAACTACGCCACGATCATGACCGACGACGCCTTCACGGCGGCGATCTGGCACAGCGTCCTGCTGGCTCTGGGCACCACGGCGGGCTCGCTGGTCTTGGGACTGCTGTTCGCCCTGCTCGTCGAGGGACCGGCCCGCTATCTCTGGTTCATCAGGACCGCGGCGTTCCTGCCGGTGGTGACCACGATGGCGGCGGTCGCCGAGGTCTGGCGGATCATGTACCACCCCGCCGACAGCGGCATGGTCAACAGCATCCTCGGCTGGATCGCCCTGGAACCGCAGCCCTTCCTGGCCAGCGAGCACTCCTCGCTGCTGTCGATCATGGGCATGAACATCTGGCGCGGCACGCCGTACGACATGATGATCTTCCTGGCCGGATTGGTCGGCGTGGACCGCACACTGTACGAGGCCGCCGCCGTGGACGGAGCCACGACGTGGCACCGGTTGCGGCACATCACGCTGCCCGCGCTGCGCCCGGTGTTCTGGATCCTGTTCACCCTCGCCGCCATCCGCGGACTGCGCGTCTTCGTCGAGGTGTACGTGCTGACGAACGGCGGGCCGAACGGGTCGTCCGAAGTGCTGATGACCCTGATCTACAAGCTCGGGTTCCAGAAGAGCGAGCTGGGCATCGCAGCGGCCGGCGGGATCGTGTTGTTCGTGGCGACCCTGCTGCTCACCGTCCTGGTCCAGGTCATGCGCAGGAGGCAGAACGCATGATGAGATTCGACAGTGCGCTCGGCCTGGAGGCCAGGCGAGGCCCCCTGGCCACGGTCGGCAAGGTTCTGGCCTACGCCTTCATGGTGATCGTCTTCACCGGGCCGCTCGTCGGGCTGCTGGTCAGTGCCTTCAACAAGACCCTCGACCCGACCGCTTTCTCGCTCTGGCCCGACGACTTCACGCTGGAGAACTTCGTCCAGGCCGGCAAGAAGAACGTCTACCACTACCTGTTCAACTCGTTCGTGGTGGTCGGGTTCGGGCTGCTGCTCCAGATGCTGGTGAGCGTCTTCGCCGCCTACGCGCTCGCGCGCAAGAAGTTCCGGGGCATGGCGTTCGTGATGCTGATCATGCTGGCGACGATGATGCTGCCCGAGGAGATCATCGCGATCCCGCTCTCGCTGGTGCTCGCCGACATGCCCATCATCCACGCGGACCTCATCGGAACGTACGCGGGCATGATCCTGCCCGTCGGCGCCTGGGGCTTCTCCATCCTGGTCATGACCGAGTTCATGAAGGAAGTGCCGGTCGAGCTGGAGGAGGCCGCGCGCATCGACGGCGCGGGCGAGCTGCGGATCTTCTTCGGCATCATCCTGCCGCTGTGCCGGCCCGCGCTCGGCGTCATCGGCGTCTTCGGCTTCACCATGATCTGGGACCAGTACCTGCTCCCGCTGATCGTGGCGCCCGAGTCGAGCATGTGGACCCTGCCCATCGCGCTGCGCTCGCTGCGCTCCGACGAGGAGGTCGGCATCGGCGTACTGCTCGCGGCGACGCTGCTCGCGCTGCTGCCGTCGATCATCGCCTTCCTTGCCTTCCAGCGGCAGTTCATGCGTGGCCTCACCAGCGGCGCCATCAAGGGTTAGATGTCCATGTATCTGGATGGGATCCCATATGCTGACAATCTGAAGCCGCTGTCGAGATGGGATGAGTATGGAGCCCCAGCTAGTCAAGTCCGCCGAGCGGACGGTCCGCATCCTGGAGACCCTGGCCGCCTCTCACGAGACCCTGACACTGTCGGAGCTCCAGCAGCACACGGGATTCCCGCGCAGCTCGCTCCACGCCCTGATGCGCACGCTCGTCGAGCTGAACTGGGTCGAGACCGACTCCGCCAGGTCATCCTTCGGCATCGGGCCGCACGCGCTGCTGACCGGCACCGCGTACCTCGACAAGGACCCCGCGCTGCCCCTGGCCCAGGAGACGCTGGAGGACCTGCGCGCGGAGACCGGCCAGACCGCACATTTCGCCCGCCGCGACGAAGCACACGTCCTCTACCTGGCGACCAGGGAGTCACGGGAGGCGCACCACGTGATCCCGAGGGTGGGCCGGCGGCTGCCCGCCCACGTCACGGCCCTCGGCCAGGTGCTGCTCGCCCAGCTCACCGACGACGAGGTCGCGGCCCTGCTGCCCGACCCGCTAGCACCGATCACCGAGCACACATTCACCGATCCGGCCAAGCTGATCGGCGAGCTCGACCAGGTACGCACCCGCGGCTGGGCCTATGAACGCGAGCAGGGCACCCCCGGCGTGGCGTGCGTGGCGGTGGCCGTCGACTACCGGATCCCCGCCACTGACGCGATCAGCGTCTCGATGCCGGCGGGCCTGGCACCCACCGCGGTCGAGAAGATCACCGATGCGGTGATCAAACACACTCGCAAGCTGGCTGCCACTCTTCGCCGGGAGGGCATCCGCTAGGAAGGACCGTTGATGCGGCTAGATGGTGTTCTCTTCTTTCCCGTGACCCCCTACGGCACTGATGGCGACATAGCCGAACAGATAGTGGCCGAGCACGTCGCCCAGGGGGTCGCCGCCGGGGCCGGAGGAGTGTTCACCGCGTGCGGCACAGGCGAGTTCAACGCGCTCGACCTCGCCGACTACACCAAGGTCGTGGCCGCCTCGGTGACTGCCACCGGCGGCCGAGTACCTGTCTTCGCCGGCGCCGGCGGCCCACTGCCCACCGCCAAGGCGCTCGCCCGCGCGGCGGCCGACAACGGAGCCGACGGCCTGCTGCTGATGCCCCCCTACCTGGTCACCGCTCCCCCGGACGGTCTGGTCCGCTACGTACGCGAGGTGGCCTCAGCCGGCGGTCTGCCCGTCATCATCTACCAGCGCGGCACCGCCCGCTTCTCCCCCTCGGCCGTGGCCACCCTGGCCCAGGTGCCCGAGATCATCGGCTTCAAGGACGGGCTCGGCGACTTCGACCTGCTCCAGCGCATCATCCTGACCGTCCGCCGGTCCACGGACCGGGAGTTCACGTTCTTCAACGGACTGCCCACCGCCGAGCTGACCGTCCCCGCCTACCGGGGGCTGGGCGTGACGCTGTACTCCAGCGCGGTGTTCGCCTTCGCACCGGAGATCGCGCTGGCCTTTCACAAGGCGGTGACCGGGGATGACGAGGTGCTGGTGCAGCGCCTGCTGACCGACTTCTACCTGCCGCTGGTGGAGCTGCGCGATCGGGTGCCGGGGTACGCGGTCTCGCTGGTCAAGGCGGGGGTGCGGTTGCGGGGGTTGGAGGTCGGCGGGGTACGGGCTCCGCTGGTCGATCCGTCGGCTGAGGATCTGGCGGAGCTGGAACGGATCCTCGCGATCGGCTTGGAGATCGCCGGAGCTTAAAGTGCTCCTTCCCTTCTCCCTCCCCCGAACCAGCCAGGAAGACGCGCCCCTCCACCCCCGGGGCGCGTCTCTGCATCACTCCCGCCCCTAACGCCCCAACGCACCATCCACCCGGCGCGGAACACTCAGCGGGTTGTCGTCCCTGAGCTCCTCCGGGAGCAACTCCTCCGGCCAGTCCTGGTAGGCCGTCGGCACCAGCCACCGGTCGATGGCCGTCGCGCCGACCGACGTGTGCGCGGCCGCCGTCGAAGCCGGCCACGGACCGCTGTGATGCATCGCCCAGCACACCGCCACCCCGGTGGGCCACCCGTTCCAGATCAGCCGCCCGGCCCTACGCCCGAGCACCTCGGCGACCTCACCGGCCTCGCCGGGGTCGGTGGCGTGCACGGTGGCCGTCAGCGACCCATCCAGCCGCTCCAGCACAGGCCGCAGATCCGAAATTTCGCGATAAGTCACAACGATCGACGCCGGCCCGAAGCACTCCTCGCCGATGCCCGGCAGCTTCTCCGCGAACGAGTCGAGATCCGTGGTGAACACCTTGGGCGTGACCGCCCAACTCCCCTCCCCCGCCTTGCCCTCGGCCAGCAGCGGCAGCTCGCCGAGCCGTTGCAGCCCGCCCTCGTAGCCGTCCCTGATCCGTTCGGCCAGCATCGGCCCGCCGGTGGTGCCCTCGACGGCCTCGGCCAGCGCCTTGCGCAGCTCGTCGTTCTCAGGCACGAACATCAGCCCGGGATTCGTACAGAACTGCCCGACCCCCATCGTCAGCGACGCGGCGAACCCGGTGGCCACCTCCGCCACGGGCGCGGACGGCAGCACGACGACCGGGTTGACGCTGCCCAGCTCGCCGAAGAACGGGATCGGCGCCTCCCGATCGTCGATCAGCCCCTGGATCGCCTTGCCACCCGCGACAGACCCGGTGAACCCGGCCGCGACCACGCTCGGGTGCTGCACCAGGTCGGCGCCCGCCTGCATGCCCTGCACCAGCCCCAGCAGATCGGGGTACGGCAGAGCCTTGCGGACGATGCGGGCGACCTGCTCGGAAGTGTTCGGGTGGCCGGGATGCGCCTTCACGACGACCGCGCAACCGGCGGCCAGCGCCGAGGCGGTGTCGCCACCCGCCACGGAGAACGCGAACGGGAAGTTGCTCGCCGCGAACACCGCGACCACACCGGCCAGCGGCTGCTTCATCCGGCGTACGTCGGGCCTGGGCGGGGCGGCCGAGGGATCGGCGTGGTCGATGATGGCGTCGACGTAGCCGCCGTCCCTGAGCACCTGGGCGAACAGCCGGAACTGCCCGGCCGTACGAGCGACCTCACCGCGCAGCCGCACCTCTCCCAGCGCGGTCTCACTGTCGGCGGTCTGCCACAGCTCGTCCACCTTCGCGGCGAGAGCGTCGGCGACGGCCTCCAGCGCTTCGGCCCGTTCGGCGGCCGGCGTCGCCCGCCAGGCCGCGCCCGCGGCTGCCGCGGCGGAAACCACCAGGTCGACCCCGGCTCGGTCGGTTTCCGGCAGGGCGGTGCCCACGGTCTCGCCGGTCCTGGGGTCGTGTCCGTAGATCATCGAATGGCCCTTCGGAGTCTTGACACTGCTTCATGTTGATTCTTACAGTTGCCGCAACCTGTCCACAAACCTGGCAAGTGTTCACATATATGGACGGCGGTCATATGATCATCCGGCAGATCCACGTCACCCCCGTAGCCTTCAGGGATCCGCCACTGCTGAACGCCGCCGGGGTGCACGAACCCTGGGCGCTGCGGACGATCGTCGAGGTGGTCACCGACGAGGGACTGAGCGGCCTCGGCGAGACGTACGGTGACCTGGCCCATCTCACCAAGGTACGCGAATGCGCCGAAGCGCTGGTCGGCGTGGACGTGCATGCGACGAACGAGATGTACGCCAGGATCAGCGCGATCGTCGGCGACGTGGTGACCGATATGCATGGCTTGACCGGGGCCGCGACCCAGGAGAAGAGCATCGATCGGGTGTTCGCGGCTTTCGAGGTGGCCTGCCTGGACATTCGCGGCAAGGCAGCCGGTGTGCCCGTGGTCGACCTGCTGGGCGGCCGCGTACGCGACGCCGTACCGTACAGCGCCTATCTCTTCTACAAGTGGGCGGGGCATCCGGGCGGCGAGCCCGACAGGTTCGGCGCGGCGCTCGACCCGGCGGGGCTGGTCGACCAGGCGTCGATGCTGATCAAAGAGTACGGTTTCGCGTCGATCAAGGTCAAAGGCGGCGTGTTCGCACCTCAGGAAGAGGTCGAGGCGATCGTGGCCCTGCGGGAGGCGTTCCCCGGCGTGCCGCTCCGCCTCGACCCGAACGCCGCCTGGACCGTCGAGACCTCCATCCAGGTAGGACAAGCGCTGGAAGGCAGCCTGCAGTATCTGGAAGACCCCACGCCGGGAATTCCCGGCATGTCGAAGGTCGCCGCCGAAGTGCCGATGCCGCTGGCCACCAACATGTGCGTGGTGACACCCGAGCACCTGCCGCCCGCCATCGCCGCCAGAGCGATCGGAGTGCTGCTGCTCGACCACCACTACTGGGGCGGGCTCGTACGTTCCTCGCATATCGCCGCGCTGTGTGACACGTTCGGGCTGGAGCTGTCCATGCACTCCAACTCCCACCTCGGGATCAGCCTGGCCGCGATGACCCACCTGGCCGCCGCCACCCCCAATCTCACCCACGCCTGCGACACCCACACACCCTGGCAGAACGGGCAGGACGTGGTCGCGCCGGGCGCGTTGCGGTTCGTCGACGGCGCCGTACCCGTCCCCGACGGACCTGGCCTCGGCATCGAACTGGACCGGGACGCCTTGGCCGTGATGCACGAGCGATATCTCGCGTGCGGAATCACCGAACGCGACGACACCACCTACATGCAGCGCTTCGAGCCTGCCTTCTCTGCGAGGAGACCGCGCTGGTGAACGTGGCCTACGCCTACCCCTGGGACATCGTCGGCGACCCGTCGGCCCCTTCGCGCCTCGCGGAGCTGGGCGTCGAGGCCGTGGCGTTGGCGGCCAGCTATCACTCCACCCGCGCGGCAACGCCGTATCACCCCGCGCACCGGGTGCTGGACGTCCCCTATTCGGCTTTCTACCTACCAGTACGCTCCTCCTCCTGGGGACGCCTGACACCGGCCTCTCCGACCTGGACACCCACGGACGCCTTCCTGCAGGCCCGAGATGCTCTGAAGGCCGTCGGGCTGCAGGTGCACGCGTGGACGGTCTTGACGCACAACTCATTCCTGGGCGGCGTACACCCTGACCTGGTGGTGCGTAACGCATTCGGTGATCCCTATCCCTATGCGTTGTGTCCGGCTTACGAGGACGTGGTCGAGTACTGCGAACATCTGGTCAGCGAGATCCTGGCCGTCGGAGAGCCGGATGGGCTCATCCTTGAGGCGTGCGGCCCCATGGGGTTCGGGCACCAGAGCGTGCACGAGAAGACGGCGGGCGCCGACTGGACGTCCGTACACAGTGACCTGCTGACACTCTGCTTCTGCACGGCCTGCGCGCCCCGCTACCCGGAGGGCACCAGAGACCGCGTCCGCGCGACCATCGACGGCCCTCCCGCCAGGGCCGTAACCTCTCCCGCGGAGACCTCTTTCGTGCCCGCCTCGGCATCCCCAGCACCTACATCGCCGCCGTCTCCCGCGACCGTGGAGGCCGCTCTCGGCCCACTCGCCGACGACGTCCGAGCCGTACGCGTCGATTTGTCAGCATCACTCCGCACCCGCCTCATCGCCGTGGCCCGCAAGACCGCGCCGAACGTCCCCATCACCCTGCACGCCAACCCTGACCCGTGGGCGGCCAGCTCGTTCGCCGCCCTCCCCACCGGCGAACCCGGAGCGGACGTCCTGGTGGGCAACTGCTGGGGCGACCCGACTTCGGACGCCGCCCGCCTGGCCAAGCTCGGCGAACTCTGCGAACCCGGACAACGAGTGGGCGCGTACGTCCTGGCCCTACCCCCACGCCCCGCCGACGGCCAGGCGCTCGCCGAGCAGCTCCGAACGTACGCCAAGGCAGGCGCCACGGACTTCCACCTTTACCACGCCGGCCTAGCCTCCCCCCACCGTCTCGCCTCCATGGCCGAAGCCCTACGCCTCATCCACTGACACCAAAGCCCGGGCCTCGCTCTTTGGCGGGGCCCACACGCTTTCTCCTCGCGTGGGCAGCTTCATTCCAGTCCGCATCTTCTGGTTAGCTCGTGACTTCTCTCGGCGTCCACGGCTTCTGCGCGTTCACAATTTCTTCCAGCCCGGCTCCGGCTTCCGCGTTGGCACGGCTACTTCCAACCCACCCGCCCGGGCCCATCCAGGAGTGCCGGTCGCGCGGAAGGGCTTGGAACCCATCGCCCCACGCACCAACCCGGCATCCTCCTGCCTTGGGAAAGGAGAATGCGGCACTTGACAGCCTGTTCGCTGCCACCGCGCGAGTCGGCCCTGAACCCCACCCCCGCCTCCGTGGACGTGACCCGTGCCCATGCGCCGGCGCGGGTACGCAACCGTAGAGAAGCGACGAAAGCGCCGCCTCGGAAAGACGGAGACATGACACCCTCGCAAGATCACCACCGAGCGACAGGCTTGGGCAGTTACAGGCGAGTGGCGGCCAGCTCTTTCAAACGAGGCTCTCCGACCATGGTCAGCATGTCGGTGTGGAGTGGATACCAGCCCAGTTGACGGCGGGTACGTGGGGCGCGGCAGCGGCTGGATGCTGCCATGATCAGGGCACCGAACCGACCCCAGATATCGGCCGCCTCTCCTTCGCCGACACTGCGTGCGCCGCATCCCAAGTCGTCGGCCACCCGCTCCGCGATCCACCGGTTCGGGATCTCACCCGCGACGGCGTGGTACAGCGCTCCTGGGATCCCCTTGTCCAAGGCCAGGGCGAACAGGAGGGTGACGTCGTCGATGTGAACGTGGCTGTAGGTGTTCAGGCCTTCGCCGACGTAGCAGGCCGCTCCGGTGGCGGCCACCGACTGGTAGACCATCGACAGGTGCCCGTGGTCCCCAGGCCCCCAAATCAGACCGGGACGGATGACCATCGCGCGTATGCCGTGTGAGACGGCGGCCAGCACCGTGTCCTCGACGGCCTTGCGTGCGGCGGCCAGGGGTTCGACGGTGAAGGGATCGTCTTCGGCGAAACTGTCCGAGCTCCAGGAGCCCGCGGTGCGCTGGAGGAACACGCCGCTTCCGGAGAGGAACACCAGTGTCTTTCCGCTGCCGGCCAGAGTCTGGATCAGGTCGTCAAGAGTGGCGGTTTCTTGGGCCGGATCCGCCTGGGCCGCGTATATGACGGTGTCGGCAAGGCTTGCCGCCGTGATCATCTCGGGCCGCCGCGTCTCCAGATCCCCCGGGGCCGGGGTGATGCCCCGCGCCTTGAGGGTGACAGCGGCGGCCTCGGTGCGGGCCAGGCCGGTGACGTGATGCCCGGAGCCCGCAAGATGGCGGGCTATGGCCCCGCCGACGAACCCGGTGGCGCCAATGATGAAGATCTTCATGGCGGTTCCCCTCAGCTCGGCAGCGGGCTGATCTCGCCGCCGTCGGCGAAGAGGATCGCGCCGTTGATGTAGCTGCTGGCGGGACTGGCCAGGAAGGCAACGATTTCGGCGATCTCGTGGGGTTCACCCGCCCGGCCTCGGGCGTTGGTCTGGTCCAGTGCGCCGATCTGGTCTCCGAACATTGCGGAGGTGCCTTCGGTCTTCACCGGGCCGGGTGAGACGGTGTTGACCCGCACCCCGCTGCCACCGAACTCGGTGGCCCAGTAGCGGGTGAGGATCTCGACGCCGGCCTTGGAGGCCGCATAGGCGGCGCCGATCGGCGCGGGCGTCCTGGCAGCGCTGGATCCGATGGTGATGACCACACCATGTCCCCGCCTGGCCATGGCCGGGGCGAGTGCGCCGACCAAGAGGAACGGGGCACGGGTGTTGACCGCGATGTGACGGTCGAAGCCGGCGGCGTCGGTCTGTGCGGTCGACGCGAAGGCGTAGAGGCCGGCGTTGTTGACCAGGATGTCCACCTCACCCGCCTCTGAGGCCAACCGCAGCGTGTCTTCAGCGTCGGTCAAGTCTGCGGCAATGAACCGGGCGGATCCACTCCACTGCGCGATCTCCTTTGCCAGGGCCTCGCCGCGAACGCGATCTCTCCCGTGAAGAACCACCTCCGCACCCTGTTCAACCAGACGCCGAGCCACGGCACGACCAATGCCCGAGGTAGCTCCGGTCACCAGGGCGGTGCTGCCCTGCAGCGGGGTGTTGACACTCATGACGATCTCACTTCCTGTCCGCGTAGGTAGGAGGCTGCGCACACAGCAGAGCCGCCGCTATCGGCAGGGGCGCAGCCTTCATCCCGAAACTATGCACGGCAGATGTTCTGTTGGCAAGAACATCTGCCGCACTGCACAGATGCGGTATATTGTCGGCGTGAGCGCTTCGCCTTCCGCTTCGCCTTCCGCTTCGCCTTCCGCTTCGCCTTCCGCTTCGCCTTCCGCTTCGCCTTCCGCCGCCACCAGCGCCGATGCCGGAGCATGCGTCGCCACCGGCGAAGCCGGGCTCGACTCGGATCTGGGGTGGGCTATCCGCATGGTCTCCTCAGCCTTCCGCCGAGTGGCCACCAGTTCCGTTGAGGACCTGCCCGGCGGGCCGCGGGGCTACCTCGTCCTGGTCGCCGTGGCGTCCGGCGAGCCGCCGTCCCAGCTTGCTCTCGCTCGGCAGGTGAACCTCGACCGTACGGTCATGACCTACCTGCTTGACGACCTTGAGGCACGTCAGCTGATCACCCGCAGGCCCGACCCCCGCGACCGGCGGGCGCGCCAAGTCTTGATCACCGAAGAGGGGCGCGCCCACCTTGAGCGCACCCAGCAGAGCCTCTCCATCGCCGAAGCGCGCCTGCTCGCCGACCTCGATGAGCACGACGCCCGCCAACTGCGCCTTCTCCTGACGCGAGTTGCCCAAACTGCTCAGCGCGAGGCGCTGACCCCTGAGGCTGACTGCTGAGGAAGGCCCGAGACGCACACGCGACGACGTAGCCACCCCACACGTCACCGAACGCGACTCCGCCGCCCGACCCGGCACGACTCACCTGGCTCGCGGCGCTCTGCTTGACCATGGCCGCCACGGCGCCACTTCCCCCGTTCTACGCGGCCTCGATGGTCGTCGACAGACTCGAGTTCACAGGTAGTTGCCCGGCCATCTAGTTGCCCGGCCCTCGCCGTCTGGTCCGAAACTTCGGTGGTGCTTCGGGGCGGCCCTCCCGTTCGCGCCGGGCCTGTTCGCGCCGGGCGAGCTAGTTCGCAATCGTCCGGAGTTATTGGAGGCCTGCCATCGCGCCCTGATCGGCGATCCCT
The DNA here is from genome assembly GCF_018603905.1 of Nonomuraea sp. NEAU-A123. Lineage (GTDB taxonomy): Bacteria > Actinomycetota > Actinomycetes > Streptosporangiales > Streptosporangiaceae > Nonomuraea. The sequence goes on along the minus strand of NZ_JAHFZZ010000052.1, from coordinate 347 downwards.
AACGTCTCCGACGACCACCGCGCCGGACCACGGCCGACCACGAGTTGCGGTCGATAACTGGTGGAGCTACTCAAAGCGCCTGCGTCGGCTGGCACCGAGGCTAAACGCCTCTACTTGATCTTTCATAGTTGAAAAATCGTCTTGTGGACGGTTGAACCTCACAGACATCCTCGCCAGCAGGAAGAGCTAACGACTTCCCTCGAACCCGGCCGGACCAAGGTGCCGTGCCGTCGGCCATTCCGCCAACTTCATGTCAGCTTCTCGGCCGTAAACGACCGAGCTTGCAGCTCCTCACCGTCGCTGGCTTCGGCGGCGAGGTCCGCGTCAGGCAGCGTGACTCACTGCCC
>NZ_JAHFZZ010000051.1 GCF_018603905.1 Nonomuraea sp. NEAU-A123 | reverse complement strand
GGCCCACCAACCGGCCCAGGATCCTCCACCAGCACCACCCCCACGCCCTGCGGAAGCCGATCCACCAACTCCCCGGAAGTCAGCACAGTCACCGCATCGGTATCGGTCAGCATGAACGCGATCCGATCCACCGGATAACGCGCATCAATCGGCAAATAAGCGCCACCCGCCTTGAGCACCGCCAGCACCGACACCACCAAATCGATGCCACGCTCCAGACAGATCCCCACCACCGACTCAGCCCCCACACCCCGACCGGCCAACACCCCCGCCAGCCGACTCGCACGGATGTCCAACTCAGCGTAAGAAAGTTCCACACCATTCACGGCCACAGCCACCGCATCCGGCGTCCGGCCAACCTGCGCCTCGAAGAGCCCGGCCAACGTGGCCGATACCACCTCGACGGCCGTGTCGTTCCACTCGCGCAGCAGCCGGTCCAGTGCCTCAGCACCCAGCACGCCCACGGCGCCCAGACTGATCTCCGGGCCGCCCGCCAGGCAGTCCTCCAACGCGCCGACCAGGTTCTCCGTGGCGGTGCGGACCAGCACCCCCACCTCGCCCGGGTCGATCGGCGCCACCGCGTCGATCGCCAGCGAGATCCGGTTCCCGTCGTCGTCCACCGATACCAGCAGCGGATAGTTGGTGCGCTCGCGCAGGTAGACGAGGTTGATGCCGTCGAGGCCGCCGTTCGATTCCTGCTGCTCCTGGGGCCCGCTCGTGTTGTGGCGGTAGTTGAACAGCGCGGTGAACAGCGGCAGGTCACCCGGCACGCCGCTGGCCTGCTGGGCCAGGGTGAGCGGAGCGTGTTCGTGCTCCAGCAGCCCGGCCAGCTGGCTCCGCATCGCCGACACGGCGTCCAGGACACCGAGGTCGCCGGTGCGCACGCGTACCGGCAGCGTGTTCATGTACGGGCCGGGTACCTGGTCGGATCCGGTGCCCGCGTTCATTCGGCCGAACAGGATCGTGCCGAACACGACGTCGTCGCGGCCGGACACCGCCGCCAGGACCCGCGACCAGGCCACGTGCAGCAACGTCGCCGGGCTGGCCCCGACGCGGCGAGCGACCTCCAGCAGCCGGGTGTGCAGGTCGGTGGAGAACGGCACCACCTTGCGGACCGCGTCCGCGCCGTTGCCGCGCACGTCCACCATGCCGAACGGTGCGGTCGGCTCGGTGACGTCGCCTAGCAGGTCGGCGAAGTAGCGTTCGTGCTCGGCCCGCTCGACGGCGCCGCGAGCCTGGGCCACGAAGTTCCGGAACGGCAGCGGTTGGGGCAGCATGGCGTCGCGGTGGGCGAGGATCGCGCGTACCTCTCGCAGGACGATCTCCAGCGCTGTGTGGTCGCGCACGATGTGGTGGTTGCGCACCAGCCCGAGCCAGCGGCCGGTGCCGGGCACCTGGGTGAGGTGTACGTCCATCAGCGGCGCGTGGCCCAGATCCATGACCTGGCCGACGTGGGCGACCAGGCGTTCGGCCAGAACGCCGTCACCTTGCGGGAGCGCCACCTCGCGTACCGGGAGAGTCGCCTGCCGCCAGACCACCTGGACCGGCTCGCGGAGCCCCTCCCAGACGATCGACGTGCGGTAGATGTCGTGGCGGTCGACCACCCGCTGCACCGCGTCGATGAAGGCGTCCAGGCGGTCGCGGGAGTCGAACTCCAGCACCATGGGCATCACGTACGCGTCCTCGCCACCCTCTGTCAGCAGGTGGTGGAACAGCAGACCCTCCTGGAGCGGCGCCAGGGGGTAGACGTCCGCGATGTTGGCCGCGCCGCCCTCCACCGCGGCCGCGATCCGCTCGATCTCGCCGGTGGTCAGGTCCACCAGCGGCAGCATGTCCGGCGTGATCGTGGTGGCGTCAGCCGGGATGGCGTTGGCCGGGACCTCGACCTGCTGCTCTCCCACCGAGCGGGCCAGCCCGGCCGGGGTCGGCGCCTGGAAGAACGAGCGCACCGACACCGACACACCACGGGCCTGCAACAGCGCAACCAGGCGGATCGCCAGCAGCGACTGGCCGCCCAGGGCGAAAAAGTCGTCGTCCACGCCCACCGATTCGACGCCCAGCACCTTGGCGAAGGCCGCGCACACCACCTCCTCCCGCGCATCAGCCGGCGCCCGGCCCACCCTCGCCGTCGCTCCGGGAGCGGGCAGCGCGGCCCGATCCAGCTTGCCGTTCGCCGTCAGCGGCAGCGCCTCCAGCGCCACCACCGACGGCACCATGTACTCCGGCAGCCGCTCCGCCACATATGCCCGCACCGCCTCGGGTGACATCTCACCCAACGGCACCACATAAGCCACCAGCCGCCGATCCCCCGGCCGGTCCTCCCGCACGATCACGGCCGCCCGCGCCACCTGCGGATGCGTGGCAACGGTGGCCTGCACCTCGCCCGGCTCCACCCGGAACCCGCGCACCTTCACCTGATCATCCACCCGGCCCAGGAACACCAGTTCGCCCTCAGCCGTCCACCGCACCCGATCCCCGCTGCGATACATCCGCGCACCGGGCTCGAACGGACACGCCACGAACCGCTCGCCGGTCAGGGCAGGCCGGTCGAGGTAGCCGCGCGTCACCCCGTCACCGGTGACATACAGCTCCCCGGCCACACCGATCGGCACCGGGGCCAGGTGATCGTCCAGCACGTACACCAGCGTGTTGGCCACCGGCCGGCCGATCACCGGGCCGCCCTGACCGCCGACCTGCGCCACCGCGGTATCGACCGTGCACTCGCTCGGCCCGTAGAAGTTGAAGCCCCGTATTCCGCTGCCGGCCAGCCGATCCCACAACCCGTCCGGCACCGCTTCGCCGCCCACGCCCAGCTGCTTGAGCCCGGACTCCAACAGCCCATGCTCCACCAGCACCTGCGCATACGACGGCGTCACCTCCATGAACTCCACCCCACCCGCCGCCAACCAGGCCACCAACCGCCCCGGATCCAGCCACGTCTCCCCATCCACCACATGCAACTCACGACCGGCGAACAAACCGGCCAGCTGATTCCACGACGCATCGAACGACACCGACGTCGTCAGCGCCACCCGTTCGATTCCCGCCAGCACCTGCCGCGCCGACCACTCACACAAACTCACCACCCCGCGATGCGGCACCACCACACCCTTCGGCCACCCCGTCGACCCCGACGTGTAGACCACATACGCCGCACACTCCCCGGAAACCTCCCCCAGCCGATCATTCGGCAAGGCGGCCAGCTCCGCCTCGACCGCCGGGTCATCCAGCACGACGACGGACGCCACCGCCTGTGCTGTCGCGGCCGAGGCCACCACTTCCGCCGTCTCGGCCGAGGCCAGCACCACCACCGGCGCCGCATCCGTCACCATCCAGCGCAACCGCTCCAGCGGATACGCCGGATCCAACGCCACATACGCTCCGCCCGCCTTCAACACCGCCAGCAACGCCACCACCAGATCCGCCCCACGCTCCAGGCAGACCCCCACCACCGATTCGGCCGCCACACCCCGCGCCACCAGTAACCGCGCCAGCCGATTCGCCCGCTCATCCACCTCCGCGAACGACAACCGCGCTCCACCGGCCACCACCGCCACCGCCTGAGGCGCACGCGCCACCTGCGCCTCGAACAACTCCACCAACGACCCAGCCCTCACCTCGGCCGACGTGTCGTTCCAGTCGCCCAGCAGCCGACGCTCGACCTCATCGAGCACCTCGACATCGCTCAACCGCGTACTCGGCTCACCGGTCACCGCATCCAATACCCGCACCAACCGCCCGACCAGCACCTCCACCGACCCGCGATCGAACACATCCGTCGCCGCCACCACCGACCCCCGCAGCCCCCCAGCGACGCCACTCGCGCCGAACACCTCACCCAAGGTGAAGTCCAGGTCGAACTTGGCCGCCGACATCTCCGTCGTGACCACCGCGGACACCGCACGGGACGGCCCGCCGGCCCTGGCTCCCGGCAGTTCCAGCACCGCCTCGCTGTGGTTCTGGACCTTGAACATCACCTGGAACAGCGGATGCCGGGCCATCGACCGCGACGGCGCCAGCTCCTCCACGAGCCGGTCGAACGGCAGCTCCTGATGCGCGAACGCGGTCCACCCGGTCTGCCGGACGCGGGAGAGGACTTCGGTGAAGGTGGGGTCGCCGGACAGGTCCGTACGCAGGACGACGTTGTTGACGAAGAACCCGACCAGGTCGTCCAGGGCGACGTCGGTACGACCGGCCACCGTCGTACCGACGGGAACGTCCGTGCCCGCGCCCAGCCGCGACAGCAACACGACCAGCGCGGCCTGCAACACCATGAACGTGGTCACGCCTTCGGCGCGCGCCAGTTCGACGACCCGCGCGTGCACCTCGGCCGGCACCTCGATCGGCACCGTGTGCCCGCGATGCGAGGCCACCGCGGGTCGGGGCCGGTCGTAGGGCAGGTCGAGCTCGTCCGGGATGCCGGCCAGGGCGCCGCGCCAGTAAGCCAGCTGAGTGGAGATGAGGCTGTCCGGGTCCTTCTCGTCGCCGAGCAGTTCGCGCTGCCAGAGCGTGTAGTCGGCGTACTGCACCGGCAACGGCTCCCACGCCGGGGCCCGCCCCGCGCACCGCGCGGCATACGCCACCGACACGTCCCGCGCCAGCGGCCTCATCGACCAGCCGTCGCCGGCGATGTGATGGACGACGACCACCAGCACCCGCTCATCCGCCCCGGCCTCGAACAACCAGGCCCGGATCGGCATCTCCGACGACAGGTCGAAGGCGTGCGCCGCCGCCTCGGCCACCGCCGCGGGCAGCCGGGCAGGGGCGACCTCGGTCACCGTCAGCTCCCAGGCCAGCTCATCGGCCGCCACGATGTGCTGATAGGGCTCACCTTCCACGTCTGGGAAGGTCGTACGCAGCACCTCGTGCCGCCCGATCACATCCCGCAGCGCCAGACCCAGCGCCTCGGCATCGACCTCGCCCGAGAGCGACAGCACGACCGGCATGTTGTAGGTGGCGCTCGGCCCTTCCGACTGGGCGACGAACCACAACCGGCGCTGCGCGAACGACAACGGAATCATCAGGACTCCTTCTGGGTACGCATGGGCCGCAACGCCGGCCTCGCTGATTTGAGATCACCAAGCTGCCGGGCAAGTCCTGCGACCGTCGGCGCCTCCAACAGGACCTTCAACGGCACTTCCACACCGAGCACCGCCCGGATCTGGCTGACCAATCGCACCGCCAGCAGCGAATGGCCGCCGAGGGCGAAGAAGTCGTCATCCACGCCGACGCCTTCCAGCCGGAGGACGTGCGCGAACGCCGCACACAGGAGCTCCTCTTCGCGGGTGGCCGGGGCCCGGCTGGGAGTGATGGCGTATTCGGGGGCGGGCAGGGCTCCGCGGTCAAGCTTGCCGTTGACGGTCACCGGCAGCTCGTCGAGTACGACCACCGCCGAGGGCACCATGTACTCCGGCAACCGCGCGGCGGCGAACTCCCGTACGACATCGACCGAAATTTCGCCCGATAGCACCACATAGGCCACCAGCCGCACGTCCCCCGGCACGTCCTCGCGCGCGATGACCGCGACCTGACCGACCCCAGGACAGGCCGCCAGCACTGAGCTGACCTCGCCCGGCTCCACCCGGAAGCCGCGGATCTTCACCTGGTCGTCCACCCGCCCGGCGAAGATCAGCTCACCGTCGGCTGACCAGGACACCCGGTCGCCGGTCCGATACATGCGCCCACCGGCCTCGAACGGACAGGCCACGAACCGCTCCGCGGTCAGCCCGGCCCGCCCGGCGTACCCGCGCGCGAGCTGCACCCCGGCCAGATAAAGCTCGCCCACCACGCCCGGCGGCGCCGGAGACAGGAACTCATCCAGCACGAAGACCCGGGTATTGGCCACCGGCCGGCCGATCGGCACCGAAGCCCCGTCCCAATCCGGTGTGCACCGCCAAGCGGTCACGTCGATGGACGCCTCGGTCGGGCCGTAGTAGTTCTCCAGGCCCACCCCGTCCAGGACCTCGAAAAAGCGCCGCATCACATGCACCGGCAGGGCCTCACCAGAGCACACCACCCACCGCAGACCGCCACACGAGGCGGCGGCGGGCTCGGCCAGGAACGCCTCCAACATCGACGGCACAAAATGCGCCACCCGCACGTGCTCCGCCTCAATCAGCCCAGCCAGATAGGAGGCGTCCCGCTGACCACCCGGCCGCGCCAACACCAGCACCCCGCCCTGCGTCAGAGGCCAGAAGAACTCCCACACCGACACGTCGAACCCGAACGACGTCTTCTGCAACACCCCCTCACCCAGCACCAACCCCAAGCGTTCCTGCATCCAGGCCAGCCGATTCACCACCCCTGAATGCGACACCACCACACCCTTCGGCCGCCCCGTCGAACCCGAGGTGAAAATGACATACGCCGCACTGTCGGCCGACACCGCACCCAGCCGCCCACCAGGCAACCCCGCCGCCACCGCCGGGTCATCCAAGTCAACGACCTGCACCCCCTCCAGCAGCCCCGGCCTGACGCCACCCCCAGTGATCAGCCACCGCGCCCCCGCATCCCCCAACACCACCGCCACCCGCTCAACCGGATACTCCGGATCCACCGGCAGATACGCGGCCCCCGCCTTCAACACCCCCAGCAACGCCACAACCAGATCCACCCCACGCTCCAAACACACCCCCACCACCGACTCCGCCACCACCCCACGCGCCACCAACAACCGCGCCAACCGATTCGCCCGCCCATCCAACTCCGCAAACGACACCCGCTCCCCACCCGGCCCCACCACCGCCACCGCCCCAGGCGACCGCCCCACCTGCGCCTCGAACAACCCCACCAACGACCCCGACGACACCTCACCAGCCGTGTCGTTCCACTCCTCCACCACCAAACGCCGCTCCCCAGCCCCGACCACCTCCACCGCACCCAGCCGAACCTGAGGATCCGCACTCACCACCCCCAGAACCCGCACCAACCGGTCGACCAGCGCCTCCACCGACCCTCGATCAAACAGATCGGCCGCGGCCACCAACGACCCCCGCACCCCGGCCGGCGCCCCCGAGGGGTCCATGACCTCCGCCAGTCCCAGTTCCAGGTCGAACTTGGCCGCCGCCTCCACCGGCATCCCCGCAGCCGACACCTCCGGCAGCTCCAGCACCGCCTGACCGGTGTTCTGCACGGTCAGCATCACCTGAAACAGCGGGTGCCGGGCCATCGACCGCGCCGGCGCCAGCTCCTCCACCAGCCGCTCGAACGGCACATCCTGATGCTCGAAAGCCGCCAGGCTCGCTTCCCGCACCCGCCTCAGCAGCTCGTGGAACGTGGGATTCCCGGACAGGTCGGTCCGCAACACCAGCGTGCTGACGAAGAACCCGACCAGATCCTCCAACGCCTCATCGGTCCGCCCCGCATGAGCCGCCCCGATCGGAATGTCACTCCCCGCCCCCAGCCGCGACAACAACACCGCCAACGCGGCCTGAACCACCATGAACGTGGTCACACCCTCCGCCCGCGCCAGCCCCACCAGCCGCGCATGCACCTCGGCCGGCACCTCCACCGGCACCGTCACCCCCCGATGGGACGCCACCGCCGGACGCGGCCGATCAACCGGCAACACCAACTCCTCCGGCGCCCCCGCAAGCCTCTCCCGCCAGTACGCCACCTGCCGCGAGACCACACTCCCCGCATCCCGCTCATCCCCCAGCAGCTCCCGCTGCCACAACGCGTAATCGGCGTACTGCACCGGCAACGGCTCCCACGCCGGAGCCGCACCCGCGCACCGCGCACCGTAAGCCACCGACACATCCCGCGCCAGCGGCCCCATCGACCACCCATCACCCGCGATGTGGTGAACGACGACCACCAGCACATGCGCATCCGTGGCCGTCGAGAACAACCACGCCCGCACCGGCACCTCGGCCGACAGATCGAAGGCGTACCGGCAGGCCTCGGCCACCGCCTCACCGAGGTCCGCGGCCGCGCTCACGGACAGCTCCCAGTCCAGGTCCGCGAAGGGCACCACCCGCTGGTAGGGCTCCCCGTCCACCTCGGGGAACACCGTCCGCAGTACCTCGTGCCGCTCGATCACGTCCCGCAGCGCCGCACCCAGGGCCTCGGCATCGACGCCGCCCGCGAGCCGCAGGACCACTGGGATGTTGTACGTGGGACTCGGCCCCTCCAAGCGGCCGAGGAACCACACCCGCCGCTGCGCGAACGACAACGGCACCCGCTCCGGCCGAGGCTCCACGGCCCGCACGCCCCGCCGCGCCACCCCGGCGCTCCCCAGCCGACCGGCCAGCCCGGCCACCGTCGATGCCTGGAACAGCAGTCGCAGCGGCACTTCGACGCCCAGCACCGTACGAACCCGGCTGATCAGCCGCACCGCCAGCAGCGAATGCCCGCCCAGCGTGAAGAAGTCGTCGTCCACGCCCACCTCGGGCAGCCCGAGCACCTCGGCGAACACGCCGCAGAGCAGCTCTTCGTGCAGGGTGGCCGGGGCGCGGCGGTCGCCGGCCGGTTGCTGGTCCGGGGCGGGCAGGGCCTTGCGGTCCACCTTGCCGTTGGCCGTCAGGGGCAGCGCCTCGAGCACCATCACCAGCGACGGCACCATGTACGCGGGCAGGTCCCTGGCCACGTGCTCGCGGACGGCCGCGCCGTCCGGCTGGTGACCGGGCACCGGTACGACGTACCCGACCAGGCGAGGGCCGCCGCCCGCGTCCTCGCGTACGGCCACCGCCGCGCGTGCCACCTGCTGGTGGCGTTCGAGCACGGACTCGATCTCGCCCAGCTCGATGCGGAACCCGCGGATCTTGACCTGGTCGTCGGTACGCCCCAGGCATTCGAGGGTGCCGTCGGCCCGCCAGCGCGCCAGGTCACCCGTCCGGTACATGCGTTCGCCGTCCGGCCCGTAGGGGGCGGCCACGAAACGTTCCGCCGTCAGGCCGGGCCGGCGCAGGTAGCCGCGGGCGAGCTGGGCGCCCGCCAGGTACAGCTCGCCGGCGACGCCGGCCGCCACGGGGCGCAGGTCCCGGTCCAGTACGTAGGCGCGGGTGTTGGCGAACGGCCGCCCGATCGTCACCGGCCCGTCCGCCACCTGGGCCGACGTCGCCCAGATGGTGGCCTCGGTGGGCCCGTACAGGTTCTCGGCCCGCGCCCCCATGGCCGTGATGCGCGCGGCCAGTTCCCCGGGCAGCGCCTCGCCACCGACGAGCATCCGCACGCCGCGGGGCCAGTCGCCGGTGTCGAGCAGCGCCCGCCACAGGGAGGGCACCGCCTGCATGGCCGTCGCGCCGCTGCCGCGTACCAGGTCGAGCAGGGCGGCCGGCTCGCGTACGGTCTCCTTGGGCGCGAGCACCACCCGGGCGCCGGCCACGAGCGGCAGGAACAGTTCCAGCGCCGCGATGTCGAAGGACACCGTGGTGACCGCGACCAGCCGGTCGTCCGCGCTGAGCGGCACCCGTTCGGCGGCGGCCCGCAGGTGGTTGGCCAGCGCCCGATGGGTGATCACGACGCCCTTGGGCCGGCCGGTCGAGCCGGAGGTGTAGATCACGTACGCCGGGTTGTCCGGCGAACGGGCGCCTGCGAAGGCGGCCGAAGGAGGGGCGGGCCGGGGGGTGCCGTCCAGGACGAGGGCCGGGGCGGGCGACGGCGGCAGGAGCGCGGCGACGCCGGGTGAGGCGAGGATGACGGCCGGGGCGGCGTCGCGCAGCATGTAGCCGATCCGCTCGGCCGGGTACTCGGGATCAACCGGCAGGTACGCCCCTCCGGCCTTGAGCACGGCGAGCAGGGCGACGACCAGTTCGGCGTCCCGTTCCATGACCACCGCGACCACCGACTCGGGGCCGACGCCCCGATCGCGCAGCTCGCATGCGAGCCCGTCGGCACGCCGGTTCAGCTCGGCGTAGGTCAGCTCCACGCCGCCCGAGGCCACGGCGATCGCGCCGGGTGTGGTGGCCGCCTGGGCCTCGAACAACTCCGGCAGCGTCGCGTCCGGTATGCCGGCCGCCGTGGCGTTCCATTCGCGCAGGACCCGGTGCAGCTCGCTCTCGTCGAGTGCGTCGATGCCGCGCAGCGGCAGGTCGGGGCCGCCGTTGAGGGCGTCTTCCAGTGCGGCGGCCAGGTTCTCCGCGGCGGTGCGTACGAGCCTGCCGACGGCCGCCGGGTCGATGGGCGCCACCGCGTCCACGGTCAGCGCGAGCCCGTCGCCGTCGTCCTCGACCGCGACGCCGAGCGGGTAGTTGGTGCGCTCCCGGGCGAGCAGCAACCGGATGCCGTCCGGGCCGCCGCCCTCTCCCTCGCCGCGCCGGGTGTTGTGGCGGTAGTTGAGGAACGAGGTGAACAGGGGGGTCTCCGGTGGTACGCCGCTGGCCTGCTGGGCGAGCGAGAGAGAGGCGTGCTCGTACTCCAGGAGCCGGGCGAGCTGGCCGCGCAGTTCCGACACGGCTTGGAGCACGGTCAGCTCGTGGGTGCGCACGCGTACCGGCAGGGTGTTGATGTACGGGCCCGGGACCTGGCCGGAGCCGGTGCCGGCGTGCATGCGCCCGAACAGCACCGTCCCGAACACCACGTCGTCGCGGCCGGACACCGCGGCCACCACGCGGGCCCAGGCCACGTGCATGAGTGTCGCAGTGCTGACGCCCAGCCGTTTGGCGACCGCGCGCAACCGCCGCTGCGACTGCTCGGAGAACGCCACGGCCCGGCGTACGACGTCGTCTCCGTCGCCGCGCGCGTCCACCAGGCCGAACGGCGTGGTCGGCTCGGTGACGTCGCCGATCAGTTCGGCGAAGTGGCGTTCGTGCGCGGCACGGTCCGCGGCGTCGCGGGCCTGGGCCACGAAGTCGCGGAACGGCCGGGGCTCGGCGAGTTGGTCGCCGCGTCCCGAGAGGATCGCCAGGATCTCGGCGAGCAGCACCTCCAGCGCCATGTGGTCCTGGACCATGTGGTGCACCCTGGCCAGCGCCAGCCACCGGCCGCCGGGCGCGGCGGTGGTGTGCACGTCGATCATGGGCGCACGGCCGACGTCCAGTTTCTGCCAGGCGTGGGCCACCAGCCGCTCGGCCAGATCACCGTCCTGCTCCGGTAGCTCCACCTCGCGCACGGGAAGTGTCGCCTGGCGCCAGACGACCTGGACCGGTTCGCGGAGCCCCGCCCAGACGATGGACGTGCGGTAGATGTCGTGACGGTCGATCACCCGCTGCAACGCGCCGAGGAAGGCGTCGAGCCGATCGCGGGTGTCGAACTCCAGCACGGTCGGCATCACGTAGGCGTCCCGGCCGCCGTCCTCCGCCAGCAGGTGGTGGAAGAGCAGCCCCTCCTGGAGCGGCGCGAGCGGGTAGACGTCGGCGATGTTGGCCGCGCCGCCCTCGACGGTGGCCACGACACGGTCGATCTCGTCGGCGGTCAGGTCCACCAGGGGCAGCATGCCGGGGGTGATCCGGGTGGCGCCGTCGGGGATCAGGTTGGCGGGCACCGGCGCCTGGTCCACACCCGCTGTGGCGGCCAGGCCGGCCGGGGTCGGGGTTTCGAAGAGGGCGCGTACCGGCACGTCGAGGCCCTGGGCGCGCAGCCGTTCCGCCAGGCGGATGGCCAGCAGCGAGTGGCCGCCGAGCGCGAAGAAGTCGTCCTCGGCGCCGACCGACTCCAGGCCGAGGACGTCGGCGAATGCGGCGCACACCAGTTCCTCGCGTGGGTCGGCCGGGCCGCGGCCGGTGGCGGCGAGCGCGGTGAGGTCGGGCAGCGGCAGGTTCTTGGTGTCGATCTTGCCGTTTGGCGTCAGCGGGAGCTCGTCGAGCGTCACCAGCGCCGCGGGGACCATCGACGCGGGCAGGTGACGGCGGATGAACTCCTTCAGCTCGGCCGCGTCGATGACGGCCCCGGGCGCCGGTACGACGTAGGCGACGAGCCGCCGGTCGGCCGCGGGCGTCTCCTCGCGGGGCGCGGCCACGACGACGAGCTCACCGGAGGCCGTCCACTTGGCGCGGTGGACGGTGCGGTACAGCAGGGTCCCGTCGGAGGCGAACGGGTTGGCCACGAACCGCTCCGGCTGTTGCCCGTCGGCGGCCACGTACAGGTGGCCGGTGACGCCGATCGGGGTGGGGGTGAGATGCTCGTCCAGCACGTACGCGCGCGTGGCCAGGGGCCGCATGTCGTCGGGCACCGGGACCGCCGCCGAGGCGACCTTGGTCCACTCCACCAGGACGCGCCGCCGTTCGGCGGGACCGAGCACGTCCACCGCGCTCAGGCGCGTGCCCGGGTCTGCGGTCACCTGCTCCAGCACCCGCGTCAGCCGGCCGGCGAGCGCCGTGACGCTCTCCTGGTCGAACACGTCGGCGGCGGCGGTGACCACACCGCGCATCCCCGCCGGCGCGCCGGCGGTGTCGAAGACCTCGCCGAACACCACCTCGAGATCGAACTTCGCCCCCAGCGCCCCCGAAGCGCCGTCCCCGGCGGGCCCGTCCGCGACGGTCCTGGCGGCGTTCTGCAGGGTGAGCATCACCTGGAACAGCGGGTGCCGCGCCAGCGACCGCGCGGGCGCGAGCTCCTCGACGACCTTCTCGAACGGCACGTCCTGATGCTGGTACGCGGCCACGTCCGTCTTCCGCACCCGCGCGAGCACCTCGGCGAACGTGGGATCCCCTGAGGTGTCCGTACGCAGGACCAGGGTGTTGACGAAGAATCCGACCAGCTCGTCCAGGGCCTCGTCGGTACGGCCGGCGACGTCCGTGCCGATCGGCAGGTCAGTGCCCGCGCCCAGCCGCGACAACAGCACCGCCAGCGCGGCCTGCAGCACCATGAACGTGGTCACGCCCTCGGCCCGCGCCACCACCGCCAGCCGCGCGTGCACTTCGGCCGGGATCTCCATCCGTTCGCTGAGCCCCCGGTACGAGGCCACCGGCGGGCGAGGCCGGTCGAACGGCAGGGTCAGCTCCACCGGTGCGCCCAGCAGCCGGGTCCGCCAGTAGGCGAGCTGGCGGGACATGACGCTGTCCGGGTCGCTTTCGTCGCCGAGCAGCTTGCGCTGCCACATCGTGTAGTCGCCGTACTGGACCGGCAGCGGCTCCCACTCCGGCGCCCCGCCCGCGCACCTGGCGGCGTAGGCCACGGAGACGTCCCTGGTCAGCGGCCCCATCGACCAGGCGTCGCCCGCGATGTGGTGCAGCACCACGGTGAGCGCCTGCCGGCCGTCGCCGGCCCGGAACAGCCAGGCCCGGATGGGGATCTCGCGCGCCAGGTCGAACGCGTACGCGCCGGCCGCCGCCACCGCGTCGTCCAGGTCCGCCACGTCGGCGACCCGCAGCTCCCACGCCAGCTCGCCGAGCGGGACGACGTGCTGGTACGGCTCCCCGTCCACGGTTGCGACCACCGTGCGCAGCGCCTCGTGCCGCCCGATCACGTCCAGGAGGGCGGCGTCGAGCGCGGCGGCGTCCACCTGGCCCGGCAGCGTACGCACGATGGGGATGTTGTAGGTCGCGCTCGGGCCTTCGAGCTGCCCGATGAACCACAACCGGCGCTGCGCGAACGACAACGGGATCATTCGGTCTCCTCCCCGGCGCCCAGGGGCCGCAACACGGGCCGCCGGGATCTCTCGTCGCCCAGCCGCCGGGCCAGCCCCGCCGGGGTGGGCGCGTCGAACAGCGCCGCCAGGTCGGCTTCGACGTCCAGGACGGTCCTGATCCGGCTCATCAGCCGCACGGCGAGCAGCGAATGGCCGCCGAGCGCGAAGAAGTCGTCGTCGACACCGACCCTCTCCAGCCCGAGCACCTGGGCGAACGCCTCACACAGCCGCTCTTCCCTGGCGTCGGCGGGGGCGCGGCCGGCGCCTGCCGTGTACTGGGGCGCGGGCAGCGCCTTGCGGTCGAGCTTGCCGTTGACAGTCAGGGGCAACGCGTCGAGCACGACCACGGCGGCCGGCACCATGTGCCCGGGCAGCCGCTCGGCCGCGAAGCGCCGCACCCCCTCGGGCAGCGCACTGCCGGAGAGCGTGTCGGCAGCGGTGGCCCGGGTGTCCGCGGCCGTCACGTAGGCGACCAGGCGTATGTCGCCCGGGGCGTCCTCGCGGGCGATCACGGCCGCCTGCCCGACCTGCGGGCACCCGGCCAGCACCGCCTGCACCTCGCCCGGCTCGATCCGGAACCCGCGGATCTTCACCTGGTCGTCGGCCCGCCCGGCGAAGACGAGGTGGCCGTCGGTGGTCCACCGTGCCCGGTCGCCGGTCCGGTACATGCGCCGGCCCGGCTCGAACGGGGAGGCCACGAACCGGCTCGCGGTCAGCGCCGGCTGTCCCAGGTAGCCGCGGGCGAGTTGGCCGCCGGACACGTACACCTCGCCGACGCTTCCGGTGGGCACCGGGCGCAACCCTTCGTCCAGCACGTACATGCTGAGCCCGGGAAGCCCGCGCCCGATCACGCTGCCCGGCGCGTCGCCGGACGGACGCAGCTCATGGAAGGTGACGTGGACGGTGGTCTCGGTGATGCCGTACATGTTCACCAGGCGCACGCCGTCGCCGTGGCGTTCCCACCAGCCGCTCAGCCGCGCGGGGTCCAGCGCCTCGCCACCGAACACGACGGCGCGTACCGAGGCGACCGCTTCGGGCCGGTGTTCCTCGACGGCCATGAGCTGGTAGAACGCCGACGGCGTCTGGCTGAGCATGGTGACGCGCTCGCGTTCGAGGAGGGCGAGGAACTGCTCCGGCGACCGGGACACCTCGTACGGCACCACCACGACACGCCCGCCGTGCAGCAACGCGCCCAACAGCTCCCACACCGAGAAGTCGAACGCGAACGAGTGGAACCAGCTCCACACGTCGTCAGGCCCGAACCCGAACAGCGGCCGCGTCTGCGCGAACAGGCCGGTGACGTTCGCGTGAGTGACCGCTACCCCCTTGGGACGGCCGGTGGAGCCGGAGGTGTAGATCACGTACGCGGGATGCTCCAGATCGAGCACCTGCCGCTCCGCCGCGACCGGCGCGCCGGACCCGGCGAGGTCCTGCACGGCCAGCCACGGCACGCCGTCCGGCAGACGGCCGCTCAGATCGGCCGAGCTGAGGACGTGACAGGCTCGCGCGTCGGCCAGCGCGTACGCGATCCGCTCCACCGGGTACGCCGGATCCAGCGGCAGATACGCCCCACCGGCCTTGAGCACGCCGAGCGCGGCGACCACCAGGTCGATCCCCCGTTCCAGGCAGACGCCGACCACCGACTCGGGTCCGACACCCCGCCGGATCAGCAGCCTGGCCAGCCGGTTGGCGCGGGCGTCGAGGTCCGCGTACGTCACGGTGACACCGCCGGCCACGAGGGCGACCGCGTCCGGGGTGCGTACGGCCTGAGCCTCGAACAGCTCGGGTAAGGTGGCCGGCTCGGCCGGGACCGGGGCGGTGTTCCACTCGGTGAGCAGGCGGTGCCGCTCGTCCGGTTCGAGCAGTTCGACAGAGCCTGGCCGGGCCTGGGTGTCGTCGAGGAGGAGGCCGAGCAGCCGGGTGAACCGGGCCGCGATGCGGGTGACCGAGGCCGGATCGAACAGGTCGGCGGCGCCGATCAGCGAGCCGCGCACACCCGCGGGGCCGCCATCGGGGCCGAAGGTCTCCATCAGGCGCACGTCCAGGTCGAACTTCGCGGCCGGCACGCCGGCCGCCATCTCACCGCTCCGCACGCCGGGCAGCTCCAGAGCGGCCTCGCCGGTGTTCTGCAGCGTCAGCATCACCTGGACGAGGGGGTGCCGGGCGCGTGACCGGGCCGGCGCCAGCTCCTCGACGAGCCGTTCGAACGGTACGTCCTGGTGGGCGAGGGCCTGCAGGCTGGTCTGGCGTACCCGGGCGAGCAGTTCCTTGAACGTGGGGTCGTCCGACAGGTCGGTGCGCAGCACGAGCGTGTTGACGAAGAACCCGACCAGATCGTCCAGGGCCTCATCGGTGCGGCCGGCGTTGGCCGTGCCGATGGGGATGTCGGTTCCGGCGCCCAGCCGTGACAGCAGCACCGCCAGCGCGGCCTGGACCACCATGAATGTGGTGACGCCCTCGGCCTGCGCCACCTCCGCCAGGCGGGCGTGCATGTGCGTGGGGATCTCGATCGGCGCGCTGTACCCACGGTGCGAGGCCAGCGGCGGGCGGGCCCGGTCGGCGGGCAGCGCCAGCTCCTCCGGCGCCCCAGCCAAGGTCTCCCGCCAGTAGGCGACCTGCCGCGAGATCACGCTGTCCGGATCCTGGTCGTCCCCCAGCAGTTCGCGCTGCCACAGGGCGTAGTCGGCGTACTGGACGGGCAGCGGCTCCCACCGCGGCGCGTCGCCCGCGCGGCGCGCCGCGTAGGCGGCGGAGACGTCCTTGGCCAGCGGTGCCCGTGACCAGCCGTCACTGGCGATGTGGTGAATCACCACCACCAACACCCGCTCATCGATCAACCACGCCCGGATCGGCACCTC
>NZ_JAHFZZ010000050.1 GCF_018603905.1 Nonomuraea sp. NEAU-A123 | reverse complement strand
TCAACACCGCGCGGCTGTCACCGAGCATGTAGGCGATCCGCTCCACCGGCTGACGCGGATCGATCGGCACATACGCCGCCCCGGCCTTCCACACCGCCAGCACCGCCACGATCAGCTCCACCCCCCGCTCCAAACACACCCCCACCACCGACTCGCCACCCACCCCCTCACCGATCAAAACGTGGGCCAGCCGATTCGCCCGCCCATCCAACTCGGCGTAAGTGACCAGCTCAGGACCGACGAGCGCCACCGCCTCCGGCCGACACGCCACCTGGCCCTCGAACAACTCCACCACCGGCGCAGACGTCTTTTCGGCCGCCGTGGAGTTCCACTCCTCCACCACCCGGCGCCGCTCATGCTCCTCAAGGAGGTCGACCTCGCTCAGCCGCGTCCGCGTGTCAGTGCCGACGACCTCCAGCACCCGCACCCAGTACCGCGCGATCCGCTCGGCCCACTCAGGGTCGAACAGATCGGTGGCGACCGTCACCGAACCCCGCACCCCGGCCGGCGCCCCCTCGCCGTCGAACACCTCGCCCACGAGCACGTCCAGGTCGAACTTGGCCGCCGACGTCCCCGCCGGCATCCCCTCGGCCCGGACGCCGGGCAGGTCGAGCCTGGCCTCGGCGTTGTTCTGCATGGTGAAGACGATCTGGAACAGCGGGTGCCGGGCCATCGACCGCGACGGCGCCAGCTCCTCCACCAGCCGCTCGAAGGGCACGTCCTGGTGGGCGAGCGCGGCCAGGCTGCGCTCGCGTACCCGGCGCAGCACCTCACGGAACTCGGGGTCGCCGGACAGGTCGGCGCGCACGACCAGGCTGTTGACGAAGCAGCCGACCAGGTCGTCCAGCGCCACGTCCGTACGGCCCGCATTCGCCGACCCGATCGGGACGTCCGTGCCCGCGCCCAGCCGCGACAACAGCACGGCGAGCCCGGCCTGCAGCACCATGAACATCGTGACGCCCTCGGCACGGGCCACTTCGGCCAGCCGCGCGTGCACCTCGGCCGGCACCTCCACCGGCACGCTGTGCCCGCGATGCGAGGCCACTACCGGGCGCGGCCGGTCGAACGGCAACGCCAGCTCCTCCGGCGCCCCCGCCAGGGTCTCGCGCCAGTAGGCGACCTGCCGGGAGATCACGCTGTCCGGGTCGTTCTCGTCGCCCAGCAGTTCCCGCTGCCAGAGGGCGTAGTCGGCGTACTGCACCGGCAGCGGCTCCCACACCGGGGCCCGCCCGCCACGCCTGGCCTGGTACGCCAACGACACGTCCCGCGCCAGCGGCCCGATGGACCAGCCGTCGCCCGCGATGTGGTGGATCACCACGACCAGCACCCGCTCGTCCGGGCCCGCCTCGAAGCACCAGGCGCCGATGGGCGCCTCGGCGGCCAGGTCGAAGGCATACCCGGCGGCCTCGGCCACCGACGCCGCCAGGTCGGCGGGAGAGACCTCGCGTACCGACAGCTCCCAGCTCAGCTCCTCGATGGGCACCACCCGCTGGTACGGCTCACCGTCCGCGACGGGGAAGACCGTCCGCAGCACCTCGTGCCGCCCGATCACGTCCCGCAGGGCGAGCCCGAGCGCGTCCCTGTCGATGTCGCCGTGCAGGCGCAGCGCGATGGGGTCGTTGTACGTGGCGTTCGGCCCTTCGAGCTGGCCGATGAACCACAACCGCCGCTGCGCGAACGACAACGGCACCCGCTCCGGGCGTGCCATCGGCGTGAGTGGCGCCTGGGCGGTGCCGTCATCGGACAGGCGGGCGGCAAGCCCGGCCGCCGTCGGCGCCTCGAAGAGCACGCGGATGTCCACGTCGACGCCGAGGACCGCGCGGATGCGGCTGGCCAGCCGTACCGCGAGCAGGGAGTGACCGCCGAGGGCGAAGAAGTCGTCGTCCACGCCGACGCTCTCCAAGCCGAGCACCTGCGCGAACACGGCGCACAGGATCTCCTCGCGGGCGTTCGGCGGCCTGCGGTCCGCGGGCGCGGCCGTGCGCGCGGCGTAGTCCGGCTCGGGCAGGGCCTTGCGGTCGAGCTTGCCGTTGACCGTGAGCGGCAGCGTCTCGAGCGTCACCACGGCCGCGGGCACCATGTAGTCGGGCAGGCGTTCGGCCGCCAGTTCCAGGATCGACGGGTCGGCGTGGGCGGCGCCGTCGGCCAGGACGAGGTAGGCGACCAGGCGCTTGTCGCCCGGCTCGTCCTCCCGCATGATCACCGCGGCCTGGGCGACCCGCGGGTGGGTGAGGAGCACGTTCTCTATCTCGCCCGGCTCGACGCGGAAGCCGCGGATCTTCACCTGGTCGTCGCCACGGCCGGCGAAGGCCAGCACGCCGTTCGGCGTCCAGCGGGCGAGGTCGCCCGTGCGGTAGAGACGTGTGCCGTCGGCGGCGAACGGGTCGGCGACGAACCGCTCGGCGGTCAGCGCGGGCCGTCCGAGGTAGCCACGGGCCAGCCCCGCGCCCGCGACGTACAGCTCGCCGACCACGCCGACGGGGGTGGGTGCCAGGAACTCGTCCAGGACGTACACCCGCGTGTCCACGACGGGCGTGCCGATCAGCACCTGGCCGGAGGCGGGGTCGCAACGCCAGAGCGTGGCGTCCACGGTGGTCTCCGTGGGCCCGTAGGAGTTGAACATGCGCCGGCCGCGCGCCCACCGCGCCATGACGTCCGGCGGGCACGCCTCGCCCGCGACCACCACGACGACGCCGGGGTCGAGCGAGCCCTCGTCCAGCGTGGCCAGCACGGCGGGCGGCAGCGTCACGTGGGTGACCCGCCGCTCGGTGAGGAACACCGGCAGGTCCTCGCCCAGCCGCCGGGCGGGCGGGATCATCACCAGCGCCGCCCCCGACAGCAGCGCCATCATCCACTCCCAGCCGAAGGTGTCGAAACTGGCTGACGCGAACTGCCCCACGCGGCTGCCTGGGCCGACGCCGAGGGCGCGTACCTGGCCGGCGACCAGCGCGGCCACGCCGGCGTGGGAGACGAGCACACCCTTGGGCCGCCCGGTCGAGCCGGAGGTGTAGATGACGTACGCGGGCCGCATCACCGCACCGTCGTCCCTGACCGGCGGCGCCTCGGGACCGTCGCCGTCCACGGCCAGCATGGTCACACCGGCGACGCCCGTACCCACGATGACGGCGGGCACGGCGTCCGCGACCATGAACGCCACCCGGTCGGCCGGGTAGGCGGGGTCGATCGGCATGTACGCGCCCCCGGCCTTGAGCACCCCCAGCAGCGCGATGATCAGGTCGGGCCCGCGTTCGAGGCACACGCCCACCACCGACTCGGAGCCGACGCCGTGCCCGGCCAGCCGCCGGGCCAGCCGCCCGGCCCGTTCGTCCAGCTCGGCGTACGTCAGCTCGGTGCCGTCCGCCACCACGGCGACCGCGCCGGGCGTGCGCCGTACCTGGGCCTCGAACAGCTCCGCCACGGTCGCGCGCGGCATGTCGGACGCGGTGGCGTTCCAGCCGGTCAGGACGCGGTGCCGTTCAGCGGGGTCGAGCACGTCCAGTGCGCTGAGCCGGACCCGCGGGTCGCGGGAGACGGTCTCCAGCACGCGCGCCAGGCGCCCGGCCAGCGCGGTCACCGTACCGGGCTCGAACAGGTCCGCGGCGGCGGTGATCAGCGCGCGTACCCCCGCCGGGGCGCCGCCGTCGTCGAATGCCTCGGCCATGATGACGTCGAGGTCGAACTTGGCCGCGGAGGCGCTGGTGTGCACCGGCTCGGTGCGCAGGCCGGGCAGGTCGATGTCCTCGTCGATGGTGTTCTGCAGGGTCAGCATGACCTGGAACAGAGCGTGGCGGGCCATGGAGCGGCTCGGGGACAACTCTTCGACCAGCCGCTCGAAGGGCACGTTCTGGTGGGCGAAGACGCCGAGGCTGGTCTCGCGCACCCGGGTGAGGACCTCGGCGAAGGTGGGGTCGCCGGAGAGGTCCGTACGCAGCACCAGCGTGTTGACGAACGAGCCCACCAGGTCGTCGAGCGCCTCATCGGTACGCCCCGCGTTCGGGGACCCGATCGGGATGTCGGTGCCCGCACCGAGCCGGGACAGCAGCATGGCGAGCGCGGCCTGCAAGACCATGAACATGGTGACGCCCTCGTCGCGCGCCACCTGCCGCAGCGCGGCGTGCACCCCGGCCGGGACCTCCATGGGCACCGGGTGGCCGCGGTGGCTGGCCACGGGCGGGCGGGGGTGGTCGAAGGGCAGTGCCAGCTCCTCCGGCGCACCGGCCAGGGCTTGGCGCCAGTACGCGACCTGGCCGGAGATGACGCTGCCTGGGTCCCGTTCGTCGCCGAGCAGTTCGCGTTGCCACAGGGTGTAGTCGGCGTACTGGAGCGGTAGCGGCGCCCATCCCGGCGCCCGGCCCGCGCGGCGCGCGGCGTAGGCGGCGGACAGGTCGCGGGCCAGCGGGCCGGTGGACGCGCCGTCGCTGGCGATGTGGTGGATCGTCACGGCCAGCACGTGCTCGTCCGGCGCGAGGCGGAACAACCACGCCCGCAGCGGCACCTCTTCGGCCAGGTCGAACACGTACCGGGCGGCGGCGGCGACCGCCGCGTCCAGCTCCTCTGGCGCGAGGTCGGTGACCGGCAGCTCCAGCGCCAGCTCCGCCGGCGCCACGACCTCCTGGTACGGCTCCCCGTCCGCGGCCGGGAACCGCGTGCGCAGCACCTCGTGCCGCTCCACGACATCGCGCAGCGCCAGGCGGAGCGCGCCGAGGTCGAGGTGGCCGCGCAGCCGCAGCGCGACCGGGACGTTGTACGTGGCACTCGGCCCTTCGAGCTGGCCGATGAACCACACGCGGCGCTGCGCGAACGACAGCGGCACCCGTCGAGGGCGCTCCACCCGGGTGAGCGCGATCTGCACGGCGGCGGCGCCGGTGCGGCGGGCCGCGTCGAGGTGGGCGGCGAGCGCGGCCACGGTCGGCGCCTCGAACAGGGCGCGCAGCGGCACCTCCATGCCCATGATCGTCCGTACCCGGCTGATCAGCCGGACCGCCAGCAGCGAGTGGCCGCCGAGCGCGAAGAAGTCGTCGTCCACGCCCACGCCGTCCAGACCGAGGACCTGCGCGAACAGGCCGCACAGGATCTCCTCCTGCGGGGTGGCCGCGCGGGTGGCGGGCCCGGACACGTGGTCGGGCACGGGCAGGGCCTTGCGGTCGAGCTTGCCGTTGACGGTCAGCGGCAGCTCGTCCATGATCACGATCGCCGACGGCACCATGTGACCGGGCAACCGCTCCTCCGCGTGCCTGCGCAGCACGGCGGCCAGAGCCCCCGCACCGGTCCGCACACGCGCGACCGGATCCGGTGCGACCCAATCCGTCGCGGTCGAGTCCATCGCGGTCGAGTCCGTCGCGGCGGGTACGACGTACGCCACCAGCCGCACGTCCCCCGGCACGTCCTCGCGGGGCACCACCGCGGCCTGCTCGACCAGCGGGTGGGCGGCGATCACGGCCTGTACCTCGCCCGGCTCGATCCGGAAGCCGCGGATCTTCACCTGGTCGTCCACCCGCCCGGCGAACACCAGCTCGCCGTCGGCGTTCCACCGCACCCGGTCACCGGTCCGGTACATCCGCGTCCCGGCAGGCCCGAACGGATCGGCCACGAACCGCTCCGCGCTCAGCCCCGGCCGTCCCAGATAGCCGCGCGCCAGCCCGGCCCCGGCGACGTACAGCTCGCCCGCCACGCCCACCGGCACCGGCGCCAGGTGCTCGTCCACGACGTACACCTGCGTGTTGGCGATCGGCGTGCCGATCGGCACGTCGGCCACGCCCGCCCGGCACTCCCACACCGCCGCGTCCACGGTGGTCTCCGTGGGGCCGTAGGAGTTGAACAGCTCCCGGCCCGGCGCCCACCGCTCGACCAGCTCGGCCGGCAGCGCCTCGCCGCCCACGTCGATGACGACGCCGGCGGGGACGGCGCCGTCGTCCATGCTGGCGAGCACGGCGGGCGGGAACGCGGCGTGCGTGATCCCCTCACCCGTGATGAACGCCGCCAGTTCCGCGCCGAGCCGCCGGTGCGGCGGCACGACGACGAGGGTGGCGCCGGCGGGCAGGGCCAGCACCCATTCGGAGCAGAACATGTCGAAGCTGACGGACGCGAACTGCAGCATCCGCGATCCGGGGCCCACCTTGGTCGGGTAGCGCCGGGCGAGCGCCTCCGCCGTGTTGGCGAACCCCTCGTGGGTGAGGACGACGCCCTTGGGCCGGCCGGTCGAACCGGAGGTGTAGATCACGTACGCCGGGTGCCCGGGCAGCACCAGCGGCCCCAGGTCGTCACCGGACAGCCCGCGCAGCTCCGCGGCAGTCTCGTGGGAGTCCACGACGAGCGCGCCGGGCACCGTCCCCGCCGTCGCGACCGAGGCGAGCACCATCGCCGGCGCCGCGTCCTCGATCATGTACGCGATCCGCTCGGCCGGGTACTCCGGATCCACCGGCAGGTACGCGCCCCCCGCCTTCAGCACGCCGAGCACGGCGGCCATCAGCTCGACGCCGCGCTCCATCACCAGCGCGACCACCGACTCCGGGCCCACGCCCCGCCCCGCCAGCAGCCGGGCCAGCCGGTTGGCGCGCGCGTTCAACTCCGCGTACGTGGCGGTGTCCCCGCCGCAGGCCACCGCGACCGCGTCCGGCGTCCGCGCCGCCTGGGCCTCGAACAGCTCCGTCACCGTCGCGGGCCGGACCTGGACCGCCGAGTCGTTCCAGGCGTGCAGCACCCGCTCGCGGCCGGCGGCGTCGAGCACGTCCACGGCGCTCAGCGGCAGATCGGGGTCGCCGTCCAGCACCGCTTCCAGCGCGGTGGCCAGGTTGTCGGCGGTGGTGCGCAGCAACGTGCCGACGGCCCGCGGGTCGATCGGCGCGACGGCGTCCACGGCGAGCGAGAGCCGGTCGCCGCCGTCGTCCACGGAGACGGTGAGCGGGTAGTTGTCGCGGTCTTCGGAGTAGCGCAGCGTGATGCCCGCCAACGACCTGCCCTCCTCCTGGGTGCCGGCGGCGTTGTGGCGGTAGTTGAGCAGGGAGGTGAACAGCGGGGCGCCGCCGGTGACGCCGCCGGCCTGCTGGGCGAGCGCCAGGGGGGCGTGCTCGTGGCGCAGCAGGTTCGCGAGCTGGCCGCGCATCGCGCCGACCGCTTCGAGTACGCCGAGGCCGTCGGTGCGGACGCGTACCGGGAGGGTGTTCATGTGAGGGCCGGGGACGCGGTCGGAGCCGGCGCCCGCGGTCATGCGGCCGAACAGCACCGATCCGAACACCACGTCGTCGCGGCCCGACAGCACCGACAGCAGCCGGGCCCACGCCACGTGCATGAGGGTCGCGGGGCTGGCGCCGGCTCGGCGGGAGATCTCGCGTATCCGCCGGTCCAGGCCGGGCGGGAAGGGCACGATCTCGCGCACGGAGGCGGTGCCGTGGTCGCGGACGTCGAGCACGCCGTACGGGGCGGTGGGCTCGGTCACGTCGCCGAGCAGGCCGGCGAAGTACCGCATGTGCTCGGCGCGGCTGACGGCGCCCCTGGCCTGGGCCACGAAGTCCCGGAACGGCAGCGGCTCCGGCAGGGCGGCGCCGCGTCCCTCGAGGAACGCCCGCACCTCGTCGATCACCACTTCGAACGCGGTGTGGTCCTGCGCCATGTGGTGCACCCGGATGAGGCCGAGCCATCGGCCGGTGCCGGGGACGGGCGTGACGTGGACGCTCATCAGCGGCGCCCGGCCCAGGTCCATGGTCCGGCCGACGTGCGCCACCAGGCGTTCGGCGAGGTCGCCGCCCTGCCCGCCGAGCGTCACCTCGTGCACGGGCAGCTCCGCCCGCCGCCACACGACCTGGACGGGCTCCCGCAGCCCTTGCCAGACGATCGAGGTGCGGTAGACGTCGTGGCGGTTCACGACCTGCCGCAGCGCGCCGGTGAAGGCGTCCAGCCGGGCGCGGGAGTCGAACTCGACCACGGTGGGCTGCACGTAGGCGTCCTGGCCGATCTCGGCGAGCAGGTGGTGGAACAGGAGTCCTTCCTGCAAGGGCGCGAGGGGGTAGATGTCGGCGACGTTCGCGGCGCCGCCTTCGACCGTGGCCACGACGCGGTCGATCTCCTGCGCCGTCAGCTCGGCCAGCGGCAGCATCTCCGGGGTGATCGCGGTGGCGTCCGCCGGGATCGCGTTGTCCGGCACCGGCACCCTCGCCTCGGCGGCCGACCGCGCCAGCCCGGCCGGGGTCGGCGCCTGGAAGAACGAGCGCACCGACACCGACACGCCGCGCGCCTGCATTGCCGCCACCACCCGGATCGCCAGCAGCGACTGGCCGCCCAGGGCGAAGAAGTCGTCGTCCACGCCCACCGATTCGACGCCCAGCACTTCGGCGAACGCCGCGCACACCACCTCCTCACGCGCGTCGGCCGGGCCCCGGCCCGTCCTGGCGGCGTACTGCGGGACGGGCAGGGCCTGGCGATCCAGCTTCCCGTTCGCCGTCAGGGGCAGCGCGTCCAGCGTCACCACCGCCGACGGCACCATGTACTCGGGCAACCGCTCCGCGGCGAACCCCCGTACGACATCGACCGAGATTCCGCCCGACAGCACCACATAGGCCACCAGCCGCACGTCTCCCGGCGCGTCCTCCCGCGCCACCACCGCGACCTGCCCCACCCCAGGGCATTCGGCCAGCACCGACGCGACCTCGCCCGGCTCGACCCGGAAGCCCCGCACCTTCACCTGGTCATCGACCCGGCCCAGGAACACCAGCTCGCCCTCGGGCGTCCAGCGCACCCGATCCCCGGTCCGATACATCCGCCCGCCCTCGAACGGGCACGCCACGAACCGCTCACCCGTCAACGCCGCCCGACCGGCATACCCCCGCGCCACCCCCGCACCGGCGACGTACAGCTCACCCGCCACCCCGACCGGCACCGGCTGCAACGCGCCGTCCAGCACGTACACCCGCGTGTTGGCCACCGGCGGGCCGATCACCGCACCCTCCTGAGCCCCGATCCGCGCCACCGCGGTGTCCACCGTGCACTCACTCGGCCCGTAGAAGTTGAGCCCCCGCACCGTGCTGCCGGCCAGCCGCGCCCACAACCCCGCCGGCACCGCCTCGCCGCCCACACCCAGCCGCTTCAGCCCGGCCCGCTCCAGCAACCCATGCTCCACCAGCACCTGTGCATACGACGGCGTCACCTCCATGAAGTCGACCCCGCCCGCCGCCAGCCACCCCACCAACCGGCCCGCGTCCAGCCACGTCTCACCATCCACCACATGCAACTCACGGCCCGCGAACAAGCCCGCCAGCTGATTCCACGACGCATCGAACGACACCGACGTCGTCAACGCCACCCGCGCCACCCCGGCCAGCACACTCCGCGCCGACCACTCGCACAAACTCACCACCCCGCGATGCGGCACCACCACACCCTTCGGCCGCCCCGTCGAACCCGAGGTGTACACCACATACGCCGCGTTCCCGCCATCCACCTCCACACCCAGCGCGCCCGCGGCATGACCGGCCAGCTCGGCGGCCACCGTCGGATCGTCCAGCACCACCACCGGCGTCCCCGCCACCACACCCGCCGTCCCGGCCGAGGCCAGCACCACCACCGGCGCGGCGTCGGCCACCATCCACCGCAACCGCTCCCCCGGATACGCCGGATCCAGCGCCACATACGCGCCCCCCGCCTTCAGCACCGCCAGCAGTGCCACGATCAGCCCGGCGCCGCGCTCCAGGCACACACCCACCACCGACTCCGGGCCCACACCCCGTCCCGCCAGCAACCGCGCCAGCCGGTTCGCCTGCTCGTCCAGCTCCGCGAACGACAGCGCCACCTCGTTCGCCACCACCGCCACGGCCCCGGGCGCACGCCTCACCTGGGCCTCGAACAGCTCCACCAGCGACCCGGCCGCCACCTCGGCCGCCGTGTCGTTCCACGCCACGAGAACCTGGTGCCGCTCGGCCTCGTCCAGCACCTCCACCCCGCTCAGCCGGGTGGACGGCTCGGCGGTCACCACGTCCAGCACGCCCGCCAGCCGCGTAACCAGCAGCTCGGCCGACCGCCGGTCGAACAGGTCGGCCGCCGCGACCAGCGATCCGCGCAACCCGCCAAGTCCCGGGATCTCGGCGACCGTGAAGTCCAGGTCGAACTTGGCCGCCGCCGTCCCCGGCGCGATCCCCTCCGCCCGCACCCCCGGCAGGTCCAGCACCGCCTCGGCGTTGTTCTGGACCTTGAACATCACCTGGAACAGCGGATGCCGGGCCATCGACCGCGCCGGCGCCAGCTCCTCCACCAGCCGCTCGAACGGCACATCCTGATGCTCGAAAGCCGCCAGGCTCGCTTCCCGCACCCGCCCCAGCAGCTCACGGAACGTCGGGTCGCCCGACAGGTCCGTACGGACGACGAGCGTGTTGATGAAGAAGCCGACGAGATCGTGCAGCGCCTCGTCGGGCCGCCCGGCGTGCACCGCTCCCATCGGGACGTCGGTCCCGGCACCGAGCCGTGACAGCAGCACGGCGAGCGCGGCCTGCACCACCATGTACGTGGTGACGCCCTCGCGCCGGGCCAGGTCCGCCAGCCGCGCGTGCACCTCGGCCGACACCTCGATCGGCACCATGTGCCCGCGATGCGAGGCCACCTCCGGACGCGGCCGGTCGAAAGGCAGCTCCAGCTCCTCCGGCGCGCCGGCCAGCGTGTCCCGCCAGTAGGCGACCTGGCCGGAGATCAGGCTCGCCGGATCCCGCTCGTCGCCGAGCGCCTCCCGCTGCCACAACGCGTAGTCGGCGTACTGGACGGGCAGCGGCCGCCAGGCGGGAGCCGTACCCGTGCGTCTGGCGCGGTAGGCCGCGGAGAGGTCCGCCGCCAGCGGCCCCATCGAGGCCCCGTCCCCGGCGATGTGATGGACCACGACCACCAGCGCGTGCTCGTCCTCCGTCTCTGAAGGCTCCGTCTCGGAAAGCTCCATCTCTGGAGGCTCCGTCACCGAGAACAACCACGCCCGGATCGGCACCTCCGACGACAGGTCGAAGGCGTGCCCGGCCGCCTCGGCGACCACGCCGGGCAGCTCCGCGGCGGTGACACCGACCACCGGGAGCTCCCAGCCGAGTTCCTCGACCGGGAGGATCCGCTGGCAGGGCTCGCCGTCCACGACGGGGAAGACCGTGCGCAGCACCTCGTGCCGCCCGATCACGTCGCGGAACGCCGCGCTGAGCGCCGCCACATCCACGTCCCCTGACAGGGACAACGACACCGGGATGTTGTACGTCGCGCTCGGCCCCTCGAGCTGGCCGATGAACCACAGCCGCTGCTGCGCGTACGACAGGGGCACCCGCTCCAGCCGCTCCATCGGCGCGAGCCCCTCGCGGGCAGCTCCGGCACCGGCCAGCCGGGCGGCGAGCCGCGCGACCGTGGACGCCTCGAACAGGTCCTTCAACGGCACTTCCACGCCGAGCACCGCCCGGATCCGGTTGACCAGCCGCACCGCCAGCAGCGAATGCCCGCCGAGCCGGAAGAAGTCGTCATCGACTCCGACGCCGTCGAGGCGGAGCACCTCCGCGAACGCCTCGCACAGGATCTCCTCCTCGCGGGTGCCCGGCCGCCGCCCGGCGGTCATGGTGTACGCGGGGGCGGGCAGGGCCTTGCGGTCGAGCTTGCCGTTGATCGACACCGGCAACG
This sequence comes from Nonomuraea sp. NEAU-A123, assembly GCF_018603905.1. Taxonomy (GTDB): domain Bacteria; phylum Actinomycetota; class Actinomycetes; order Streptosporangiales; family Streptosporangiaceae; genus Nonomuraea. The sequence continues at coordinate 11,081 of NZ_JAHFZZ010000050.1, read as the reverse complement.
CGTCCAGCACGACGACGGCGGACGGCACCATGTACTCCGGCAGTCGCTCCCCGGCGTAGCGCCGCACGACCTGCGCCATGTCTGCCGTCCCATCGGACGGGATCACGTACGCCACCAGTCGCACGTCCCCAGGCACGTCCTCGCGGGGCACCACCACCACCTGCCCCACCTCGGGGCAACCGGCCAGAACCAGGCCGACCTCGCTGGGCTCGACCCGGAAGCCGCGGATCTTCACCTGGTCGTCGGTCCGCCCGGCGAACAACAGCTCACCGTCGGCCGACCAGCTCACCCGATCCCCGGTCCGGTACATCCGCTCCCCGCCCGGACCGAACGGGCACGCCACGAACCGCTCGGCGGTCAGCCCGGGGCGGCCGACGTAGCCCCGGGTCACCTGTATCCCGGCGATGTGCAGCTCACCGACCACGCCGGGCGGCACCGGCCGGAGGAACTCGTCCAGCACGTACGCCCGGGTGTTGGCCACCGGCCGCCCGATCGGCACCGAGCTGCCCGCCCAGCCGGGCGGGCACTCCCAGGCGGTCACTTCGATCGAGGCCTCGGTGGGCCCGTAGTAGTTCTCCAGCCGGACGCCGTCCAGCACCTCGAAGAACCGCCGCGTCACATGCGCCGGCAGCGCCTCACCCGAACAGGCCACCCACTCCAGGCCGCCACATCGCGCGGCGGCCGGCTCGGCCAGGAACACTTCCAGCATCGACGGCACGAAGTGCGCCACGCTCACGCGTTCACGGCGGATCAGCTCCGCCAGATAGGCGGCGTCCCGATGCCCGCCGGGCCGCGCCAGGACCAGTACGCCGCCGTACAGCAGCGGCCAGAACAGCTCCCACACCGACACGTCGAACCCGAACGACGTCTTCTGCAGCACCCGCGTGCCCTCGGGCAACCGCAGCCGCTCCTGCATCCAGGCCAGCCGGTTCACCACGCCCGCGTGCGGCACCACCACGCCCTTGGGCCGGCCGGTCGAGCCGGAGGTGAACATCACGTACGCCGCGTTCGCGCCGTCCACCTCGACGCCCAGCGCGTCCGCGGCATGACCGGCCAGCTCGGCGGCCACCGCCGGATCGTCCAGCTCGACCCTCGCGATCCCGCCGGGCAGCCTCACGCCGGACGAGGTGATCACACAGACCGCCCCGGCCTGCTCGACCAGGTACGCCATCCGCTCGGCCGGGTAGTCCGGATCCACCGGCAGGTAGGCGGCCCCGGCCTTCAGCACGGCCAGCAGGGCGACCACCAGATCGACACCGCGCTCCAGAGACGCCCCGACCACGGACTCCACCCCGGCACCGCGCGCCACCAGCAGCCGCGCCAGCCGGTTCGCCCGCGCGTCCAGCTCGGAGAACGACAGCTCCGTCCCGTCACCGACGACCGCCGTGGCGTCCGGGGCGACGGCCGCGCGCGCTTCGAACAGCTCCGCCAGTGTCCCGGACGGCCGCTCCGCGACAGTGCCGTTGGAGGTGTCGTTCCACTGTTGCACCACCAGGTGCCGCTCGCCGGCGGCCAGCACGTCCACGCCGCTCAGCCGGATCGCCGGGTCGGCGGTCAGCGCGTCCAGCACCCGCGTCCACCGCGCCACCAGCGTCTCGGCCGACTCCCTGTCGAACAGGTCCGCGGCCACCCGCAGGACCCCGCGCAGCCCCGCTTCCGAGGACAGCTCGGTCAGGCTCAGCTCCAGGTCGAACTTGGCCGGCGCCTCCTCGACCGGCAGCCCGGCGGCCCGTACGCCGGGCAGTTCCAGCGCAGCCTCACCGGTGTTCTGCAGGGTGAGCAGCACCTGGAACAGCGGATGCCGGGACATCGATCGCGTGGGCGCCAGCTCCTCGACCAGCCGCTCGAAGGGCACGTCCTGGTGCTCGAAGGCGGCCAGGCTGGACTCCCGTACCCGGCCCAGCAGCTCGCGGAACGTCGGATTCCCGGACAGGTCGGTACGCAGGACGAGCGTGTTGACGAAGAAGCCGACGAGGTCGTCCAGCGCCTCGTCCATGCGGCCGGCGTTCGGCGACCCGATCGGGATGTCATTCCCGGCCCCGAGCCGTGACAACAGTACGGCGAGCGCGGCCTGCACCACCATGAACGTCGTGACGCCCTCGGCCCGCGCCACGTCCGCCAGCCGCGCGTGCACCTCGGCCGGCACCTCGACCGGCACGGTGTGCCCCCGGTAGGAGGCCACCGCCGGGCGCGGCCGATCGGCAGGCAGCACCAGTTCCTCCGGCAGGCCGATCAGCGCGTCCCGCCAGTATCCGAGCTGCCGGGCGAGCACGCTGTCGTCGTCCTGGTCCTCGCCCAGCAGGTCCCGCTGCCACAACGCGTAGTCCGCGTACTGGACCGGCAACGGCTCCCACCGGGGGGCCGTGCCCTGACGGCGGGCCGCGTAGGCCATCGACAGGTCGCGCGCCAGCAGCCGCCACGACCAGCCGTCGCCCGAGATGTGATGCAGGACCACCACCAGCACGTGCTCGTCCGCAGGCTCCGACAGCAGCCACGCCCGGATCGGCACCTCGCGCGCGAGGTCGAACACGTGGCCCACCGCTTCACCGATCCGGCCTTCGACCTCCTCCGAGGCCACGTCGGCCACGGCCAGCTCCCAGGCGGGCTCGTCCACGACCCGCTGACGGGGCTCGCCGTCCACGGCGGGGAAGATGGTCCGCAGCACCTCGTGCCGCCCGATCACGTCCAGGAACGCCGCGTTCAGCGCCGCCCGATCGACCTCGCCGGACAACCGCAGCACGACCGGCACGTTGTACGTCGCGCTCGGCCCTTCCAGCCGGGAGATGAACCACAGCCGCTGCTGCGCGTACGACAACGGCACGTGTTCCGGCCGCTCCACCGCCCGCAACGGCTTGCGCGCCACTCCGGCTTCCTCGAGCCGGCCCGCCAGCGCCGCCACCGTGGGCGCCTCGAACACCCAGCGCAGCGGCACCTCGATGCCGAGCGCCGCGCGTATCCGGCTGACCAGCCGCACCGCCAGCAGCGAATGCCCGCCCACCCGGAAGAAGTCGTCCTCCACCCCGGCCTCGGCCAGGCCCAGCACCTCGGCGAAGGCCCCGCACAGGCTCTCCTCCAGCGCCGTGACCGGCGCCCGCGCCGCGGCCGGCCTCTGCCCTGGCAGCGACAGGGCCTGGCGATCCACCTTGCCGCCGGCGGTCAGCGGCAGCTCGCCGAGCACGACGACCGTGGCGGGCACCAAATGGCCGGGCAGCCGGTCGGCGGCGTAGCGGAGCACCAGGCGGGGCTGCACGTCCTTGCCCGCGACGAAAGCCACCAGCCGGTCCTCACGGACGATCACCGCGGCCTGGGTCACCAGCGGATGGGCCGCCAGCATGGCCTCCACCTCGCCCGGCTCGACCCGGAACTCCCGGATCTTCACCTGGTCGTCGGCCCGTCCGAGATACTCCAGGTTCGCGTCGGCGTTCCAGCGCGCGATGTCACCACTGCGGTACATGCGGGCGCCGGGCTCGTACGGGCAGGCCACGAACCGTTCCGATGTCAGATCAGCCCGTCCGGCATATCCACGGGCCACCTGGACACCGGCGATGTACAGCTCCCCGGCGACGCCCGGCGGCACCGGCCGCAACCGCTCGTCCAGCACGTACACCCGGCAGTTCGCGATCGGCCGCCCGATCGGCACCGACTCCCCGGCATCGGCCCCGGCCTCGTGGACACAGCACCCGACCACCGTCTCCGTCGGGCCGTACTCATTGACCACCACCGACTCCGGCGACCGCGCCAGCAGGGAGCGGACCAGAGCGCCCGGCAGCGCCTCGCCGCCCACCACCCACGTCCGCCCGGCATCCAGCGGCACCGTCTCGGCCAGCCGCGCCAACCGCGCCGGTACGACCTTCACCAGCCCGTCCGCCGGGTCCTCCGCGCTCATCACCACCGCCGCACCCGACACCAGCGGCACCCACAGACTGGTCACCGTCAGGTCCACGGCCACCGAAGCGTGCAACGCCGCGCCCGAGCCCACCTCGTACGCGCCGGCCGCCCACCCCACGTAGTTCGCCAGCCCGGCCTGCGTCACCACCACGCCCTTCCGGCGCCCCGTGGACCCCGAGGTGTACATGACGTACGCCGCCTGCTCCCCGGCCATCGCCCGCTCCGGCCGCCCGTCGGGGGCCGCCGCGAGCCGCCGCGCCGTCCGCGCGTCGTCGAGCACGAGCAGCCGCGCCGGCAGTTCCTCCGCGATCTCCGCGCTGGTGACGGTCAGCACGGCCCGGCTCTCGGCCAGCATGTACGCGACCAGTTCCACGGGCTGCCCGGGATCGATCGGCAGATAGGCCGCCCCCGCCTTCCACACCGCCAGTAACGTGACGACCAGATCGGCGCCGCGCTCCAGGCACACCCCCACCACCGACTCGGCGCCCACGCCTTCACTCACCAGCACCCGCGCCAGCCGGTTGGCCCGGTCCTCCACCTCGGCGTACGACGTCTCGGCCGCGCCCGAGCGCACCGCCACCGCGTCAGGCGTCCGGGCCGCAGCCGACTCGAACAGCTCCACCACCACAGCGCCGGCGTCGGCGCCGGTGTCGTTCCACTCCTCCAGCACCCGCCGCCGCTCCCCGGCGTCGAGCAGTTCCACCTCGCTCACCCGCGTCAACGGGTCGGCGCTCACCGCCGCCAGCACCCGCGCCAGCCGGGTCACCAGGACCTCGGCCGATCCCCGGTCGAACAGGTCCGCGGCGGCGACCATCGTCCCGCGCAGTCCCGCCGGTGCTCCGTCCGCGTCGAACACCTCGCCGACCAGCACTTCGAGGTCCACCTTCGCCGCCGACTCGCCCGCCGGCAGCCCGGCGGCCCGCACGCCCGGCAGCTCCAGCGCCGCCTCGCCGGTGTTCTGCACGTTCAGCATCACCTGGAACAGCGGGTGCCGGGCCAGCGACCGCGACGGCGCCAGGTCCTCCACCAGCCGCTCGAACGGCACGTCCTGGTGCTCGAAGGCGGCCAGGCTGGACTCCCGCACCCGGTCCAGCAGCTCGCGGAACGTCGGATCCCCCGACAGGCCGGCCCGCAACACCAGCGTGTTGACGAAGAAGCCGACCAGATCCTCCAGCGCCTCGTCCGTGCGCCCGGCGTTGGTGGAGCCGATCGGAATGTCGAGCCCCGCCCCCAGCCGCGACAACAACACCGCCAGGGCGGCCTGCAGCACCATGAACGTCGTCACGCCCTCGGCTCGGGCCACCGCGGCCAGTCGCGCGTGCACCTCGGCCGGGATCTCCACCGGCACCGAGTGCCCCCGGTAGGAGGCGACGGCGGGACGCGGCCGGTCCACCGGCAGCCGCAGCTCCTCGGGCGCCCCCGCCAGCACGTCCCGCCAGTAGCCGAGCTGCGCCGAGATCACGCTCTCCGGGTCCCGCTCGTCGCCCAGCAGCTCCCGCTGCCACAACGCGTAGTCCGCGTACTGCACCGGCAAGGGCTCCCACTCCGGGGCCGAACCCGCGCACCGGGCCGCGTACGCCACCGACAGGTCCCGCCCCAGTGGCCCCAGCGACCAGCCGTCACCCGCGATGTGGTGCACGACCACCACCAGCACGTGCTCGTCCGGCGACGTCGAGAACAACCACGCCCGTACCGGCACCTCGGCCGCCAGGTCGAACACGTGCCCCGCGGCCGTGCCGATGGCCTCCTCCAGCTCGCCGGGCGGCACCTCGGCCACCGTCAGCTCCCAGGTCAGCTCGGCCGGCGCCAGGATGTGCTGATGAGGCTCGCCGTCCACGGCGGGGAACATCGTCCGCAGCACCTCGTGGCGCGCGATCACGTCCCGCAGCGCCACGTTCAACGCCACCCGGTCCACCTCGCCCGACAGCCGCTGGGCGATCCGGATGTTGTAGATCGCGCTCGGGCCTTCCAACTGCCCGATGAACCAGAGCCGCCGCTGCGCGAATGACAACGGAATCATCAGGAACCCTCCCGGGTACGCATCGGCCGTAGCGCCGGTCTGGCCGGCTTGTTGTCTCCGAACTGTCGTGCCAGCTCAGCCACCGTCCGCACCTTGAACAGCGTCCGCAGCGGCACCTCGACGCCGAGCGCCGTACGCACCCTGCTGACCAGCCGCACCGCCAGCAGCGAATGCCCGCCCAGCGCGAAGAAGTCGTCCTCGACCCCGACCTCGGGCAGCCCGAGCACCTGGGCGAACAGGTCGCACAGCAGCTCCTCCCGCGCGTTGGCCGGTTTCCGGCCGGTGCCCGCCTCGTACACGGGCGCGGGCAGGGCCCGGCGGTCGAGCTTGCCGCTGGTGGTGACGGGCAGGGCGGCCAGCGGCACGACGGCGGAGGGCACCATGTGCGCCGGCAGCCGCTCGGCCGCGAACGCACGCACCGATTCCGCCAGCCGCGCGTCGTCCTCCTCCGGTACGACGTACGCGACCAGGGACTTCTCGCCCGGTACGTCCTCGCGGGCGATCACGGCCGCCTGGACCACGCGGGGGTGGGCGGCCACGGCCGCCTGCACCTCGCCCGGCTCGATCCGGAACCCCCGGATCTTGACCTGGTCGTCGCTGCGCCCGGCGAACACCAGCCGCCCACCCTCGGTCCACCGCACCCGGTCCCCGGTCCGGTACATCCGCTCGCCCACCGGGCCGAACGGGTCGGCCAGGAACCGCTCGGCACTCAGCGCCGGGCGGCCGGCGTAACCACGGGCCACCTGCGCGCCGGCGAGGTACAGGTCGCCGGCCACCCCCGGCGGCACCGGCCGGAGGAAGCCGTCCAGCACGTAGGCCCGCGTGTTCACGTTGGGCCGGCCGATCGACACCTCGTCACCCGACATCGGCTCGTCCGTCATCGCCGAGCAGACCGTCACCTCGGTCGGGCCGTAGGCGTTCACCAGCCGGCGCCCGGCACCCCAGCGCGCCACCAGCTCCGGCCCCAGCGCCTCCCCGCCGGCCACCAGCGTCCGTACACCGGCCAGGTCCGAGGGCGTCAGCACGCTCAGCGACGAGGGCGGCACCAGAGCGTGGCTCACCCCGAGCCGAGCCACCACCTCGGCCAGCCCGGCGCCCGGCAGCAGGTCCTGCGCGTCGGCCACCACCAGGCAGCCGCCCGACCACAACGCCACCAGCACCTCCCAGATGGCGGCGTCGAAACCCGGCGAGGCGAGCTGCAGTACCCGATCACCGGCGCCCACCTGCCATCCCCCGGCGATCAGCAGGTTGACCGCACTGTTGTGGGTGACCATCACGCCCTTGGGCCGCCCGGTCGATCCCGAGGTGTAGATCACGTACGCCATGCAGCCCGGCACCAGCCGCCCGAGGCGCTCGCCGGCGGTCAGCGCCGCACCGGACAGCCCGGCCAGTTCCGTCACGACCGCCGGATCGTCGACCACCACCCGCCGTACGCCCTCGGGCAGCCGCCCGACCAGCGCCGAGGAGGTCACCACCGCCGCCGCACCCGCGTCGGCCAGGGAGAACGCGAGCCGATCCGCCGGATACACCGGATCGAGCGGCAGGAACGCGGTCCCCGCCTTCAGCACTCCCAGCACCGCGACGACCCACTCCACCCCCCGCTCCAGCACCACGCCGACCGTCGACTCCACCGTCATGCCCCGGCCGGCCAGCAGCCGGGCCAGCCGGTTCGCCCGCTCGTCCAGCGCCGCGTACGACAGCTCCACCTCGCCGGAGGCCACCGCGACCGCGTCGGGCGTGCGCCGCACCTGCGCCTCGAACAGCTCGACCAGCGTCGCCGGCGCCACCTCGGCCGCCGAGCCGTTCCACTCGGCCAGCACCCGGCGGCACTCGGCCTCGTCCAGGACCTCCACGGCGTGCAGCGGCGAATCTCCGTCCCCGTCCAGCGCCGACTCCAGCGCGGACACGAGGTTCGTCACGCCGGTCCGCACCAGCGCGCCCACCGCGTGGGCATCGATCGGCGAGACGGCGTCCACGGCCAGCCTGAGGACCTCGCCGTCGTCGCCGGCCAGCAGTGCGAGCGGGTAGTTGGTGCGCTCACGCGAGTAGACGAGCCGTACGCCCTCCATCGACTCGTCCCAGCGCTCGCCCAGGTCCTGCCCGGTGCTGCGCCGGTAGTTGAGGATGGCGGTGAACAGCGGCGTGTCCCCCGCCACCCCGCTCGCCTGCTGCGCCAGGGCCAGCGGCGCGTGCTCGTGCTCCAGCAGTTCACCCAGCTGGCTGCGCAGCTCGAACACGGCGTCCTGGGCGCCGAGCGTGCCCGTGCGCACGCGTACCGGAAGGGTGTTGATGAACGGGCCGGGCACGCGGTCCGCGCCCATGCCCGCGTTCATCCGCCCGAACAGCACCGTCCCGAACACCACGTCGTCCCGGCCGGAGACCACCGCCAGCACCCGGGCCCACACCACGTGCAGCACCGTCGCGGGAGTGACCCCCAGGCGCCGCGACGCCTCGCGCAGGCGGCCGACCAGCTCCGGGGAGGCCTCGATCTGGGCGCGTACGACACCGGCACCGTCGCCCAGCACGTCCACCACGCCGTATGGGGCGGTCGGCTCCTCGACGTCGCCCAGCAGGTCCCTGAAGTACCGCTCGTGCTCGGACCGCTGTACCCCGCCGCGGGCCTGGGCGACGAAGTCGCGGAAGGGCAGTGGCTGCGGCAGTTCGTCACCGCGGCCGGTCATGATGGCGAGGATCTCCGCGAGCAGCACCTCCAGTGCCGTGCCGTCGCGCACCATGTGGTGCGCGCGGACCAGCACGAGCCAGCGGTCGCCGCGCGGCTCGGCCGCGATGTGCGTGTCGAGCAACGGCGGCCGCCCTAGGTCCATGATCTGGCCACCGGCCGCGACCAGCTCGGCCACCGGGTCGGCGCCGCGCGGGTCCAGGGTCACCTCGACGACCGGGAGTTCGGCCTGGCGCCACACCACCTGGACCGGCTCGCGCAGCCCTTCCCACACGTACGAGGTGCGGTAGATGTCGTGCCGGGCCACCACCTGCCGCAACGCGTCGAGGAAGGCGTCGAGCCGCCGTCTCGAGTCGAACCGCAGCACGGCCGGCATCACGTACGCGTCGTCGCCGCCGTCGGCCAGCAGGTGGTGGAACAGCAGCCCTTCCTGGAGCGGCGCCAGCGGGTAGACGTCGGCCACGTTCGCCGCGCCGCCTTCGACGGTGGCCACGATCCGCTCGATCTCGCCGGCGTCCAGGTCCACCATCGGCAGCAGGTCCGGCGTGATGGCCGTGGCGCCCGCGGGGATCAGGTTGACCGGTGGCACCACCCGTTCGATGCCCGCAGAAGCGGCCAGCGCCGCCACCGTCGGTGTGTCGAACAACGTCCGCACCGACACGGAGACCCCGCGTGTCCGCAGCAGTTCGACCAGGCGGACGGCGAGCAGCGAATGGCCGCCCAGCTCGAAGAAGTCGTCATCGACCCCGACCGCGGGCAGACCGAGCACCTCGGCGAACGCGGCGCACAACGCCTCCTCGCGCGGGCTGGACGGCCCGCGCCCGGCTCCGGCGCTCGCGGCGCGGTCGGGTGCGGGCAGGGCGTGACGGTCCAGCTTGCCGTTGGCGGTCAGCGGCAACGCGTCCAGCATCACCCAGGCCGACGGCACCATGTGGTCCGGCAGCCGCTCGGCCGCGAACGCGCGCACCACCGACGGCAGCTCACTCGCACTTTCGGCGTCCTGCGCCACAAGGTAGCCGGCCAGGCGCATGTCGCCCGGCGCCGCCTCGCGGGCCACGACCGCGACCTGATCGACACCCGGGCACTTGGCCAGCACTGCGCGGACCTCACCCGGCTCCACCCGGAAGCCGCGGATCTTGACCTGGTCGTCCGCACGCCCGGCGAAGACCACCTCACCGTCGGCGGTCCAGCGGGCCCTGTCGCCGCTGCGGTACATGCGCCCGCCGCCGAACGGGCAGGCCACGAAGCGTTCCGCCGTCAGGCCGGGGCGTCCGAGGTAGCCGCGGGCGAGCTGGGCGCCGGCGATGTACAGCTCCCCGGTCACCCCCGGGGGCACCGGTGCCAGGCGCTCGTCCAGCACATACAGGCGGGTGTTGGCGACCGGGGTCCCGACCGGGACCACGCCACCGGCCCGCAGGCGGGTCGTCGCGACACCGATGGTGGTCTCGGTGGGGCCGTAGTGGTTGTACACCGCGCAGCCACGTCGCTCGGCCACCGCGAGCAGGTGCGCCACCCAGTCCGGGGCCGCCGCCTCGCCGCCCAGCACCAGCGCACGCGCGGGTAGCAGCGGCTCCGGTTCGCCCATCGCCGCCAGGTGGGAGGGCACCATTTTCAGGTAGTCCGCCCGTACGCCGCTCAGCGCGATCGGGTCGGTGGCGGCGTCCTCCGGCAGGATGTGCAGCTCGCCGCCCGTGGTCAGGGCGGCGAAGACGACCGTGTTGCCCAGGTCGGTCGCCTGTCCCTGCACCAGCGCGTACCGGCCGTCCACCATGCCCAGGCGGCCGGGCACCGAGGCGACGTAGTTGGCCAGGCCTGCCTGGGTGACCACGACGCCCTTCGGCCTGCCCGTCGAGCCCGAGGTGTAGATGACGTACGCGGCCTGCTCACCGAGCGTCCGCCGCTCTGGCCTGGTGGCCGGCGCCGCGGCCAGGCGCATCCTCGTGAACGTGTCGTCGAGGGCGAGCATGCGGGCGCGGCCCGCGGGCAGCTCCTCGGCGACCTCCTCGCTCGTCACCGTGAGCACGGCGCGGCTGTCGTCCAGCAGGTACGCGATCCGCTCCACCGGCTGCCGCGGATCGATCGGCACGTACGCCGCCCCGGCCTTCCACACCGCCAGCAGCGCCACGATCAGGTCGGCGCCGCGCTCCAGGCACACCCCCACCACCGACTCGGGCCGGACGCCCTCGCCGATCAGGACGTGCGCCAGCCGGTTCGCCCGCTCGTCCAGTTCTCCGTACGAGACCTCGGCCCCGTCGGCCACCACCGCGACCGCCTCGGGTTCCTGGGCCTCGAACGACTCCAGTACCAAGGTTCCAGTGCCGGCGCCGGTGTCGTTCCACTCCTCCAGCACCCGGCGCCGTCCCGCCTCGTCGAGCACGTCCACGCTGCTCAGCGGCGGCTCGTTCGCGCCGTCCAGCGCCTGCTCCAGCGCGGCCACGAGGTTGCCGGTGGCGGTGCGGACCAGCAGTCCCACGCTCCGAGCATCGATCGGGG
>NZ_JAHFZZ010000005.1 GCF_018603905.1 Nonomuraea sp. NEAU-A123 | reverse complement strand
CGCCAGAGCCGCGGCGGTCGGCTCGTTGATGATCCGCAGGACCTCCAGCCCCGCGATGCGCCCCGCGTCCTTGGTCGCCTGGCGCTGGGCGTCGTTGAAGTACGCCGGCACCGTGATGACCGCCTCGGTCACCTTCTCGCCGAGATACTTCGCCGCGTCGGCGACGAGCTTCCTCAGCACGAGAGCCGAGACCTCCTCCGGCGCGTACTGCTTGTCGCCGACCTGGAAGCGTACGGCTCCGTCGGGCCCCTCCACCACGTCGAAGGAGACCGCGTGGAGCTCGCTCTCGACCTCGTCGTAGCGGCGGCCGATGAAGCGCTTGGCGGAGTAGATCGTTCCTTTCGGGTTGAGGATGGCCTGCCGGCGGGCCAGCAGGCCCACCAGCCGCTCGCCCTGGTCGGTGAACGCGACCACCGACGGCGTCGTCCGGAAGCCCTCCGCGTTGGGAATCACCGTGGGGTGACCGTCCTCCGTGGCGGCGATCACCGAGTTGGTCGTACCGAGATCGATGCCGACTGCTTTCGCCATGGCGAGCTCCCCCTAGCCGGTTGTTTTTCCGATCTGGCCGAGTAGTGTCTGGGCCTTGGGCACGTTCTCGGAATCGACGAGGACCTCGTACTTGTCGGCGACCAGGCCGCTCTCCGAGACGAAGTCCCGCCGTCCGCCGTGCACCGAGTGCGCGATCAGGCCGTAGATCGCTCCGGCGATCGCTCCCCAGATCAGCCCCCACAGCACGACGGCGAGCGTCATTCTGGGGGAGAAGATCCCCAGGAACAGGCCGATGAGCACGCCGAACCAGGCGCCGGACGCGGCGCCCAACCCGACCGCGCGCAGGTAGGTCATGCGCGAGACCACTTGCTCCACCGAGCGCAGCCCCACGCCTACGATCAGCGTTCCCTGTACGGGGAATCCATGGTCGGACAGGAAGTCGACGGCCTTCTCGGCCTCTTGATATGTCGGGTAACTGGCGACCGGCACCCGGTTCGCCGTGATGGGACCATGTGGTGCTAGGGACACGGCTCCTCCTTGTTTCAGGCGCGATACCTCTGCGTACGCTTCCGAGGCTTCTCCGGGTTTCCGTGCGCCACATCCCCCAGGCGTGTAGTCATCAGGCTTCTGCCGTACCGGACGGGTGGGGGTCGGTTTTCCCCTGTGTCACCACCAGGCGGACGAGCTCGATGCGGGAGTTGATCTGCAGCTTGCGGTAGACGTGCCGCAGGTGGAAGGCCACCGTGTGCACGCTGATGAAGGTCTGCTCGGCGATCTGCCGGTTCGTCCATCCGTCGGTGACGAGCAGCGAGATGTTGCGCTCGGTCTCGGTGAGGCTCTCCCAGCCGGTGACCGGCCGTTGGGCGTAGCTCCAGTGGCGGTGGCGTACGCCCATGCCGCGCAGCCTCCGGCGGACGCGTGCCGAGTCCCTGGCGGATCCGATGTCCTGGTAGATCGCGAGCGCGCGATCCAGGTGGCCGGCCGCGTCGTCGTGCCGCCCGGCCGCGACGAGCAGCACGCCGAGGTCCTCCGCGGCGGAGGCCCGAGCCCATAGGTCGTCCGTCTGCTCGGCGGCCCGGGCGAGGGCCTCGCAGTCATCGTCGAGCAGGCCCCGGGCGTGCGCGGCCGAGGTGACCAGCACGGCGAACTCCGGGTTGGCCCGGCTGAGCGCCTCCGCGGTGGCCACGACGACCTCGGCCGCCGGGCGGTCGTCCGTGGCGAGGGCGATGCGGACCATCCACGCGCCCGCCGAAGGCTCCATGGTGAGCATCGAGCGCTGCCGCCCGAGTGGGCCGGGAAGCCCCGCGAGCAGCGTCATCGCGCTCAGCGGGCCGTCTCGCACCTCCGCGACCTGGGCGGTCAGCAGGGCGTGCCGCGTCTGCCCGTCGAGCGGGCCACCGGCCCCCTCCATGACGTACCGGGTCGCCGCGCGCAGGTCGCCGCGCCGCAGCGCGACGGTGGCGAGGACGGCGTTGGCCCCCATGACCGACAGCGGCGTGCCCAAGGCGGTGGCCAGGTCAAGGGCCCGCTCCGCCTCGGTGACTGCGCTGTCGAACCGGCCCGCGGCGAGCTCGGCTCGGGCCTCCAGCGCCGAGACGTCCGCGAGCCAGGCCAGATGGCCGTGGGCGGACATGTCCGTACGAGCCTCCCGGAGGATCGCCAGCGCCTCGTCGAGGCGGTGAATGTCCATGAGCATCGCGGCGGAGACGAGCAGCGAGTCGTAGCGGTGCACTCCTGACTCGTCCGTGCCGGCCAGCCGCCGGGCGTCCTCGGCGAACGCCAGCGCGGCGGAGAGTCGCCCCTCCTCCCACTCGGTCACCGCCAGCGCGACCAGGGCCGCGACCGTGGCCCCCGGACCGTGCCGAGCGGCCCCTTCGATGATCTCGTGCGCGTACGCCCGCACCGACCTGCCGGAATCCGGCCGGTGTGCCAGGGCGTACAGCCGGACCAGGATCGCCCGATCGCGTACCTGGCCGGGCAGGTCCGGCACGGCCAGCACCGTCTCGGCCTCCTGCAATGCCTCCTCGATCTTGCCGGTCAGATACAGGATGTCCGAGAGGACGCCCCGCAGTTCCACTACGCCGTCCACCGAACCGCTGTCGGCGAGGCCCTCCCTGACCAGTTGCTCGGCCTCCTGCAGCCGGCCCTCGGCGATCGCCGTGTCCAGGAAGGCCACGACGTGGCCGAGGCTGGAGCCGGCCGGTGGCCGGCTCGCCGGTCGGGCACGTGTGCGGACGCCGTGCTGGTCCAGCAGCGCGTGCCGGAGCGGCTGCGGGACCCGCGTGGCGACCACGAGCCTGACCAGCTCGTGGCGGAAGGTGAGACCGTGCGCGTCGGCGGTCAGGATGCCCGCCGCCATGGACTCCTCGATCAGGGGAAGCAGCGCGGCCGGTGTGGTGCCCAGCAGGGACGCGGCCTGTTCCGGCGAGAACGACCGGCCGAGCACGGCGACGGTCTCCACCAGGTTCCTGGCACCGGTGCTGAGGGTGTCGATCCAGCGGCGCACGACCATCCGCAGCCGGAGGGGAACATGCGCGTACGGCAGGCCGGCGCCGTCGATCACGGCGCCCAGCAGCCCTTCGTCCCGGAGTCCGGCGAGGAGTTCGTTGATCAGCAGCGGATTGCCGCCGGCGGCGCCCACCACCCAGGCCAGCGTCGCCGGGTCGGGCGGCACCCCGAGCGCCTCCGTCATCAGCCCGGCGGCCGCCTCCGGGGAGAGCGGCTCGAGTTCGACCCTGGCGGCCCCTTCCCGCTCCAGGAGGTCGAACAGGAAAGCGGCCCGGCCGTGCTCCAGGACGGTCGAGCGGCTCAGCAGCCAGCCGATGGGCCGGGGCGCGAGTACGTGGTGGAGGGCGCGCAGCACCATGAGCGTCATCGGGTCGGCCCCATGCAGATCGTCGAGCACGGCCAGCATCGGTTGGGCGGCCCGTTCCTCGAAGCCCGCCCTCAGCCGTTCGAGGGTCCGCGTGCGGGAGGCGCCCGCATCATCGCCGGCGGCCGGCTCGAAGCGCAGATCGAGAGCCTGGAACAGCATGCCGCACGGGATCAGCTCGCCCATGTCCTCCGGGCCGCCGCGGACCACGGTGATGTGGCGCTCGCGCGCGGCGGCGGCGGCTTCGGCGAGCAGTCGCGTCCGGCCGGCTCCTGGCTCGCCGTCCACCAGCAGGGTCCCGCCGGCGCCTCCTTCGACCGTGCGCAGCAGGCTGTCGACATCGTGCCATTCCCGTTCCCGCTCCCACATCTCGTATCCCCCAAATGCATCGTTTTCCGGACAGAGGCCCATGAAGCCCATTCCAGGGGAGATCTTTCGGACGCGGCACGGATCCTCCGTGTGGTGGATCAATCAGGCAGGCAGCCTTCCACTCCACCGTCCGCCCCTCTGTTGAAAGCCGACAGCCGCTGCGCCGGGGTTCCGTGGTCGCTCTCCTTCGTCCACGGCGTTTTGTCGCCCAGCCGGTCGAAGGCGGCCACCAGTTCGTCGACGTCACCTTCTTCGAACTCCAGGGCCCCGTTCTCGGCGGCGCCGAACAGCGCCGCACCCGCCAGGCAGTCCGCCTGCAGTTCCCGGCCGCGCCACACGAGCGAGGGATCGAGCCGCGCCTGGATGGCGTGCCCCCACTCGTGCGCGATGACCAGATACACCCACGCGTCGCCAGAGCGGTAGCCGCTCTTCAGGAGATCGATGTCCCAGGTGATGTAGTCCCGGGGCCGGCAATAGAACGCGTTGTTGTACGAGACGCGTTTGTGCCGCCTCGCCGGGGCTACCGGTCGCCACGACGACGACAGTGGAAAGGGCGGCGAGGAGCAGGGAGGTTGATAAACGTCGCATGGGGGGCTTCTCCGCGCACGTCGGCATCACCGCCCTGCTGTCCGGGCTGGTCGTCAGCCCACCGGTGGCGGCGCAGGCTCCGAGCACGTACGCCAACCCGGTGTCAGCGGACACTTCTGCGGCAACTGGACAAGGGCTCCGGCGCTGACCAGTATGGGAGCCGGATCCGGCGATCGGGTTCACGCATGCCAGGGAGCAGCGCAAGCGGGCCCCTCTTGAGCGCCTTGGGGTTGGCGAGTGGACGAGCTGTTCGGACGGGACGAGGAATGCGATCGGCTGACGGCAGCCCTCGACGCCGCCCGGCGGGGGATGAGCGCGGTCGTCGTGCTGCGGGGCGGGCCCGGTACCGGTAAAAGCACACTGCTCGACCACCTTCAGTCCATGGCCGGCGGCGATTTCGAGATCATGCGCTTCGACGCCGTGGAATCCGAGGCCGAGCTCGGCTTCGCCGCACTGCACCGGCTGGTCAGGCCGCATCTGGCCCAGCTGCCCCAACTGCCCGAGCCGCAGCGCGACGCGCTCCGCCAGGTCTTCGGGCTTCAGGAACGGCTGAGCCCGCCCGACCGCTTCCTCGTCGCACTCGCCTCGCTCGGGCTGCTGGCCGTGCGCGCCGACGACAGGCCTTTGCTGTGCCTCGTGGACGATGCCCAGTGGCTCGACGAGGAGTCCGCCGCTGTGCTCGCCTTCGTGGCCCGCCGGCTGTATGCCGACTCGGTCGCGATGGTGTTCGCCGTACGCGGCCAGGTCGACCGCGTCGACCACCTGGCGGGGCTGCCCGAGCTGACCGTCACCAGCCTCCGCACGGATGCGGCCGGCCGGCTGCTGGAATCGGTGGTCCCCGGAGTCCTCGATCCCGACGTCCGCGGCCGGATCGTCGCCTCAACGGGAGGCAACCCCCTCGCCCTGATCGAGGCGGCCAGGGAGCTCAGTAGCGATCAGCTCAGCGGTGGGGCGCCACTGCCGGAGCCCATCCCCCTCGGACGGGCGCTGGAACAGACCTACCTGCGCGAAGCGTTGGCGCTGCCCCCGCAGACACGGACTCTGCTGCTGACCTCCGCGGCCGACCCCACGAGAGATCCGAACGTGCTGTGGCGGGCCGGTCCGGAACTGGGCTTCGACGCGACCGCCGCGGCGGCCGCCGAGGCGCGGGACCTCCTGTCGATCCGGGAGACGGTCAAGTTCCGCCATCCGCTGATCCGTTCGGCCATCTACTACGGCGCCCCGCTGGCGCAGCGTGCGAGAGTCCACGCCGCGCTGGCCATCGTCGCGGGCGAGCTCGGCGAGATCGACCTGCGTGCCTGGCACCTGGCGGCAGCTGCGACCGACCCGGACAACGTCGTGGCCGACGAACTCGAACGCGCCGCGGAGCGCACCCGCGACCGAGGTGACTGGACCGGCACGTCGACGCTTCTGGCGCGAGCGGCGTCTTTGACGTCCGGCCTGCCCACCCGGGCCCGTCGGCTCCTGGGCGCGGCGCAGGCCAGTGCCGTGGCGGGCTCACCAGGGAGGGCGCAGGCACTGCTCGACGAGGCGGCCGCCTACCGTGAGGATCGGCGCTACAACGGCCTGGTACAACGCGTGCAGGCGCGGATCCACCGGCTGACGGGCGCCCCGGCGGCAGCGGCCTACGCCTTGCTGACGGCTGCCCGGGAACTGGGCCCCGACGACATCCGTCTTGCTCGCGACCTCCTCGTGGAGGCGCTCGTCCAGGCGCAGATCAGCGGCTCGCTCGCGCCGCAGGGAGCCTCGCGCCTCAACGTGGCCGAGACGGTTCGCACCCTGCCGCTGCCCGCCGGGATGCCGGCCACGACGGGCGACGTGGTGCTCGAAGCCGACACGGCGCTGCATGTCGAAGGGCTGGAGAGCGCCGGCCCGATGCTGCAACGGGCCGTCGAGGCGGTACAGCATGAGCGGGCGACGGCTCCCGAACTGTTCCAGTGGCTGGCCGCGGCCTGCTCGCACGCGACCATGCTCGGCGACGACATCGCCCTGCACAAGCTGGCCTGGCGGCTGGAAGCGGAAGCCCGGCGCCAGGGCGCCGTCATCCCGATGGCCTTGGCGCTCAGCCACACGGCCCTGTCCGAGCTGATCGCCGGACGCCTCGCGGAGTCAGAGCGCCTGTTCGACCAGCGCGCCGCGCTGGAGGAGGCCCGGGGCTCGGAGCTGTACATCGGGGCCCTGCTCGTCGCCGCTTGGCGCGGCCGGTTCGAGGAGGCCCGCGCGCTGACGGAAGCCGTCCAGGAGCACGCCACCCGCACCGGTCAGGGATATCAGCTTGTCTTCTGTGACTACGCGCGCAGCGTGGTCGAGTTGAGCCAGGGCCGGTATCACGAGGCATACCGCTGTCTGGAGGGCCAGATCGGGGACACCTGCCAGGTACAGTTCGCCCTCGTCGACATGGTTGAGGCAGCGACCCGCTGCGGCAAGCACGACGAGGCGAGGCATCTGCTGGAACGCCTGTCCCGCCTGGCCGATACGACACCTGTCCCGGGCCTGCTCGGAGACCTTGCCCGCGCTCAGGCGCTGACCACCACGGATCCCTCGGCGGCCGAAGCGCTCTACCTGCGGGCCATCAAGCATCACGAGGACGCCCGGGGGCCGTCGCGCAGGGCGCGGAGCCATCAGCTCTACGGGGAATGGCTGCGCCGGGAGCGCAGAACCAAGGAGGCCCGTTACGAACTGAGGATCGCCTACGAACTCCTCGACACCATGGGCGCTCAGGGCTACGCCGCCAGAACAGCGCAGGAGCTTTCGGCAGCCGGTGATCCGGTCCAGCCCGGCACAAGAGCGCGGAACGGCGGCAGCGACCTGACTGCCCAGGAGGCCCGTGTTGCCCGCCTGGCAGCCGGCGGAGCCACGAACGCGGAGATCGCGGCCCAGCTCTACCTCAGCGTGCACACCGTGGACTACCACCTGCGGAAGGTGTTCCGGAAGCTCGATGTCCACTCCCGGCGTGAGTTGTCGGACCAGCGAAATCGCATCACCACGGCCTAGTGATGTGCCGCTTTTCCTGATGTACGGGTCGGCGTGGTTCCGCCCGGGCCATCAGGCTGCTTGGTGCTGGAAGGTGCGGCGATACGCCGTGGGCGTGATTCCGACGGTGTCGGGGAAGCGGGCGCGCATGTTGGTGCTGCTGCCGAGACCGCACCGGACGGCGGCTGGGTCCACGTTGTGGACGACCCGTTCTTCAGCTGACCGCCCTGACTAGTCGATGAAAACGCTCCATGCGACGGCGTTGAGGTTGTCAGCGAGGAAGATGTCGTGCCCTCCGAGGCGCTTGTCCCACGACGCCGGCATCAGCTCTGTGGCGCGAGCGACCACCGCGTCCATCCAGACCTTGAGCCGCGCCTGCCTGTTGTCGTCCGGCACGCCGGCAGCGGCCTCCCCCAGGTCCACCGTGCGCAGCGCCTCGGCCGCGGCGGCTCGCAGGTCGCGGATGTACTCGCGATTCGTCTGCACATCTTCGGGGGTGCCGAAGAGGGACATGTGGCCGGACACAACAGTCTCGAAGTCGTAGTCCAGCATTTGGTCCATGGCGTCGAAGTACGCGGGCACGTGGGCGGAGAAGAGAAGGCGGAAGAACGGCGCGTTCTTGACCGTGAAGCTGTCGATGGCCGTCAGGATCTTCTGTTCCGGGAGGTGGATGAACAGATTGCCCGCCTGGTGCCAGTCTCCTGTGTATTCGAGGATGATCCGCTCTCCATCGACATTCAGCTCGCTTTTCTTCCCCTTGAAGGTTTCGTTGGGCAGGGGCCGCCTGTCGTCCTTTGCCTCCTTGATGAACTGGGCGGTGAGTTCGTGGGAAACGATTTTCAGGCCGTCCCGTGCCAGAAAGTGAGCCGAGCCTATGTGGTCGGCGTGCGCGTGACTGTAGATGAGGTGGGTGATGGGCTTCGGGGTGACCTCCTCGATGCCCACCAGCAGCTTTTCGCCCAGGTCCAGAGGGGCGTCCACGACGACAACGCCCTTCTTGGTCACCAGGAACATGGTGTTGTCCAACCCGCTGGTGACGCCATAGGCACCACCGCCCAGCTCAGTGACAAGATAACCGGACTCCGGGATTTCCGGTCCTCGAGCGAAGTCGGGTACAGGCGCGAATTCAGTCATTGGTCAGCTCCTTTGCGAACCCGGCCCGCGGACGGGCAGACTGCGCGGAAATGACGGCTACTTGCCGAGGCAAACCCAGGTGCGCGTCCCTTCAGGGTCGCATCTCCGGCAGCTTCGGTAGCCAGGAGGGTGATGTCCTTTACCGATCCGAGGAGCTGCTCTCGGTCTCTCACCCGAACGCGTGAGAGACAGGCCGGGGCCCCACGATCGTTGCGTGCAGTCGGGAACCGTGCGCGCATCGGCCGGTGCGCGACGCCCCCGGCACTGTCGAGCTGACGTTTCTACTGTCCCGACTGAAGCTTTGGCTTGGCTCCGTAGCGCAGTCCGTCAATGAGCAGGGCGACCATGCGCTCGGTATGGGCGAGGTCCGTAGCGGCCGGCCAGCACAGGTCGGCCACCGCGCGCAGGAGTTCCATGGGCTCGACGTCGCCGCGGATCTCACCAGCGGCGGCCGCGGCGGCGAGCAGCGATCCGAGGGCGGGCTCGAAGCGCTGCTGGAAGTAGGCGGGCAGCGGTTCGTAGGCGGGGTTGCCGGAGTGCAGGGCCGCGGCGAGTCCGCGTTTGGTCCCGATGAATGCGGTGTACCGCCGCAGCCAGCGGGTGAGGGCCTCGAGCGGCTCGTGCTCTGCGGCCAGGGCGGCCGCGGTGTTGGCGCAGGCATCGACTTCGTGCCGGAAGACGGCACCGATCAGGTCGGAGCGTTCCGGGAAATGGCGGTAGAAGGTGGCGAGTCCGACTCCGGCCTTGGCGGCGATCTCGCGTACCGGGGCGTCCACGCCCGCCGTGGCGAAGACCTCCCGGGCCGCGTCGAGCAGCGCGTCGATGTTGCGCTGAGCGTCGGCGCGTACGCGACGTGTCCGGTCAGGTGTGGCCGCGCCCACTGAAGACCTCCAGTTGCATAAGTGAGAAGGCGTTCCGTATAGTGGCTAAGTGATAAGCCGTTCCGGTTATCTCATGATACGCCGCCAGAGGAGAGCCATGCACTACCGCACGCTGGGCCGCACCGGCATTCAGGTCAGCCCTTACTGCCTGGGCGCGATGATGTTCGGAGCCATCGGCAACCCGGATCACGAAGACTCCATCCGCATCATCCACAAGGCCCTGGACGCCGGCATCAACTTCATCGACACGGCCGACATGTACTCCCGCGGCGAGTCCGAGGAGATCGTCGGCAAGGCGCTCAAGGGCCGCCGTGACGACGTCGTACTCGCCACGAAGGTGTGGGGACCGATGGGCGACGTCCCGAACCGGCGCGGCAACTCGCGGCGCTGGATCATCGCCGAGGTCGAGCACTCGCTGCGCCGCCTGCAGACCGACCACATCGACCTCTACCAGGTCCACCGCCCCGACCCGACGACCGACGTCGAAGAGACGCTGTCCGCGCTGACCGACCTCGTGCGCAGCGGTAAGGTCCGCGCGATCGGATCGTCGTGCTTCCCCGCCTCCGACATCGTCGAAGCGCAGTGGGCCGCCGAGCGCCGCGGCCTCGAGAGGTTCCGTACCGAGCAGCCGACCTACTCGATCCTCAACCGCGGCATCGAGCGCGAGATCCTGCCCGTCACCGAACGCTACGGAATGGGAACGCTCGTCTGGAGCCCGCTGGCCCAGGGCATGCTCACCGGACGCTTCCGCAAGGGTCAGCAGGCCGACACCCACCGCGCCAAGTACGGCTTCAAGCACTACAGCGACGAACGCCGCCTCGAGGTCGTCGAGCAACTCATCCCGCTCGCCGAACAAGCCGGAATGAAGCTGACCCACCTCGCGATGGCGTTCGCGATCGCCCACCCCGGCGTCACCTCGGCCATCATCGGGCCGCGCACCATGGCACAACTCGACGACCTACTCGCCGGCGCTGACCTCACCCTCGACGACAAGATCCTCGACGATATCGACACGATCGTCGCGCCCGGCACCGACGTCGGCCGGCTCGACATGACCTACGCCCCACCCGCGCTCGAGCGCGCCACGCTGCGCCGACGGCCGGTCGACGAGCGCACCGCCGCCTGACAAAGACGACGACGGGATTCGTAGCTGCTGTCTGCACCCGCATGCCGGACGCGGGTATGAGAGGGGGCAGTTCGACCACGTGGCGAACTTCCGGGCGGCCGGCCTACCCGCCTTCCGGGTCAGCGGCGTGTGGTGACGCGGTACTGCGCGAACAGCCCAAGGGCTGCTACGACGAGGATGGCGACACCGTAGCCGAGGACGGTCCCCAGCAGACCGGCCGGAGCGATCAGGAGTCCCGCGATGATCGACGGCACTCCGAAGCTCAGGTAGGCGACCAGGTAGATGGAGGCGAAGAGTCCTGCCCTCTGGTGGGGCTGTACGAGCGGGGCGATGCTCCGGACAGCGCCGGAGAAGGAGGCGCCGAAGCCCACGCCGCCGATGATGCCTCCCACCCACAGCAGGGAGAGCGTTCCAGCGGCGACACCGGCCTCGATCACCGCGGTTCCCAGCAGCACACCCGCTGTGCCCACGAAGATGGTGCGGCGTACCGTCAGACGACCGAGGAACAGGCCGGCCACGGCGGCCGCCGCGGGCTCGACGAACGCCGTGGCACCGTTCAGGAGTCCACTGTGCAGGCCCAGCAGGTCCCGGATGATGGTGGGCACGAGCCCCATGAAGAGCCCGGCCAGCATCCACGCGGCCAGGTGAACGGGAATTCCCGCCAGGAACTCCCGACGTACGGCCGGGGGGACCGAGACGCGCGGAATCAGGGCGCGTGCCGCCCCGGGCCGCGCGGAAACGGTCTCCGCCGAGAACGCGGCGACACCCGTACCGACGGCCATGATCACCGCGAGGGCCGTGAACACGATCAGAGTCGCGTGGCTGCTGAACTGGACCGCAGCGCCGGTCAGCAGGGCTCCCAGGCCCAGCCCGCCCGCCGGAGCGACGCTGGTGATGATGGTGCCCAGTTTCTTGTGGCGTTCCGGGGCATGTTCCACGACCGAGGCCGAGAAGGCGCTCGTGGCCACACCGGTGGCGATGCCCTGGATGGTGCGGGCTGCGATGACCCAGCCGATGTCCGGAGCGAAGACGAACATGAGCATCGCCCCGAGCTCCACCAGAAGCGACCCGACCAGGACAGGCCGGCGTCCGATGTAGTCGGACAGCGACCCGGCGACCAGCAGAGCCGCCAGCAGGCCGAGCGCATAGGAGGCGAAGGCAACCGTCAGCACCCAGGCGGGGAAGTGCCACTGCTGCTCGAAGACGACCAGCAGCGGCGTGGGCGCGCCTGCGGCCAGATAGAGCGCTGCGAAGACTGCCGCCGACCCGGCGAACGCCGCGCGAGAAGGAAGCAGCCTGCGGGACCGGCTGGACTCAGAAGCCACGAGCCCAGGGCTGCGGTCATGTCTTGATCGGGTGATGGACACCTCAGAGGCCCCCTAAAGCCCAAAGTTTGTGCGTTAGCGCTGCCACTATAAACTCGAGGAAGGCTTAATGCCAAGTTCTGTGCGTTATAGTGGATGCATGGTTGCAGAATCCCGCCCGCGGCGGCGTACCGGCGGCCGCAGCGCCGTGGTGCTGACGTCCATCAGGAAGGCCGTCGAGGAGCTGATCGCCGAACGGGGCAGCGAAGGCGTCACCATCCCCATGGTCGCGGAGCGTGCGAGAGTGAATCACTCGAGCATCTACCGACGGTGGGGCGACGCGCGGACCATGATCAACGATCTGGCGACCTACCGGCTCGACCCGGATCGTGGCCTTCCCGACACCGGGGACCTGCGTGCCGACCTCACCGCATGGACACAGGAGCTGATCAGCCACTACAGCATCCCGGTGAACGCCGCCCTCCTGCGAGGCGGGGCCGCCGCCGCCGGTGAGAGCGAGTCGGACTGCCTGCGCGACCGGCAGGCAGAAGCAGCCGGCTTCGCCGCCCGGCCCGGTAGCACCTTCACCGGCGATGAGGTCATCGACCGGGTAGTGGCCCCCATCATCTATAGGGCCATCTTCCTGCCCTGGACGCTGCCCGAGGTGGATGCGCGCACGTACGTCGACGAACTCTGCCACCGCTCCGCCTGACCCGATCGCCCCACCTCCCTACGACGGGGGTACCGGTCACCGCCTTCGCCGCGATCAGGTCGTACCCGTCCGGGCAGGACGGCTGTCGTGCCGATCTACGGCCCGGTACACCGATTGCCCAGCGCATGACGCTTCGCGCTCGTAAGTGCCCACACCAGCCTGCTGACCGCCGTCCCAGTGCCCTTCCTCGCCGGACGGCCGGAGTCCGATTGGGCCCTCCTGCTGGCCGACAAAGCAGAGCCGACAGCAAGGGCCTGGGCTGACCCGGCGGCGTGGGAGGGGGAGGCGAGCCTCGGCGGACCTCCCGCGGCTTGGGCCTTCTCGGTGACGAGGTGCCGCAGGAGGCCCATGCGCCTCTGCTCGACCGCGCACTGGCCTTGAGCGGCAGGGACCCCCGATGGAGCCGACCCGCGCACAGGGCACATGGTCATGACCCCACACCCTGCCCCGCGACCAAGTGAGGCCAGCAATCCCGCGGCCGACTGGGATGCGCGGGACGGTCTGCATGTGGCCGCCTAGCCTGCCGGTCCCCGCAGACACCCGCACAACAACGGACTCATGTACGGCTCATTCAGCGGGCCGTAGTCATGACCAGCCCGCCGTCGGCGACGATGTCCTGGCCGGTGATGTTGGAGGCTGGGGAGACAGCAACCGACGTGGGTGATGTCCTCACCGGCTCACCGAGCGCACTCGGATTCCGTCGGGAGCGAGGTAGCTGCCAAGTGGAGTCTCAGTCCTTGCCCAGGAGTGCGCGTACGTGCCTGACGATTTCGTCGTTGGTGTAGGCGTGACCGCCGATGCCCCACCCTCCGGGGACCGCCTCGGTCAAGGTGACCCAGGTGCGTTCGGTCAGCGAGGGATCGCCGGATGCCTTGGCCACCAGCTCGGAGATCTCCTTGACCAGGCCGAGTTGCTGCTCCCGGTTGAGGGCATCGGCGTTGGTGGTCACGGTGACGCGGACGTGATCGGTGCCGCCGCCAGCGGTGGAAAAGGAATCCGCGTCCAGCTCGTGGACGAATGCGGCCGTATTGTCGGTGAAGAACGGAATGACGGGCACCTTTTCCCAGCGCATGACAGCCTGAGCGAGTTCCTGCGCCAGCCCCTTGCGGTCCTTGATGACTCCCCGGGCGACGTACACGTCGATCATGGGCATGAGAAAGATCCTCGCTCTGGTGAGTGCGTGCCGGTCTTGGCTCCGCAGGCGGGCGGTGCTGCGATCATGGCCGCCGTGGACGGCAACCGACATCACGCGACGTACGTAGTCCTGTCGAATTGACACGTAGGGGGCCTGGGCCGCGAGCACAGCGGGCAAGCTGTCGTTGAGGCCCGGCCGCGTGTTCGGCGCTGTCAGCTTCACGGCCTCGCGCGGACGGAAGCCGAGCCGCCAGGGGCCGATCTCACCCCGATCAACGATCACCGACCGCCGATCACCAGCCATTACGTAGTCATGTGCTGAGCACCACTACGGCCCCCACGTGATGAGGTGCCGCACCGCGGGCGTCAGACTGAGAGGGGAGGCGGCGCTTGGGTTGGGGCTGCGCACGCCCGTACAGGGAAACCGTGGAACGGGGTGTCCGATGGAAATCGAAGGGTCAGTCGCGTTGGTGACCGGCGCGAACCGGGGAATCGGCCGGGCGTTCACGCGCGCTCTGCTGGCACGGGGCGCCGCCAAGGTGTATGCGGGCGTTCGCCGGCCCGAGGATTTCCAAGAGCCCGGACTGGAACCACTGCGCCTGGACGTCACCGCCCCGGACCAGATCGCGGCCGCGGCGATGGCGGCGTCCGACGCGACCATCGTGATCAACAACGCCGGCATCCTGGCCGGGCCGGGCCTGCTGGAGGGCTCTATGGAGGGCGCGCGGCAGGAGCTGGAGGTGAACTATCTGGGCACCTGGGCGGTCTCGCGGGCTTTCGCGCCCGTCCTCGCCGCCAACGGTGGCGGAGTCCTGGTGAACATGCTGTCGGTGGCCTCTTGGCGGGCGAACAGCCGGTTCCCCAGTTACGCGGCGTCGAAGGCTGCCCAATGGTCGCTCACCAACGCGCTGCGCGTGGGACTGCGTGAGCAGGGGACGCTGGTCGTCGGTGTGCATGTGGGCTATGTGGACACTGATGCCGCCGCGGCGGTCGACGCTCCGAAGGTGGAGGCTGCGGAAGTGGCGGCACAGACCATGGACGCGATCAGCCGCGATGAGCAGGAGGTACTCGTCGACGAGACGGCCCGACGGGTGCGCGCCGCACTGTCCGGCCCCCTCGAACTCCTCTACCCGACCGCGTGAACGAGATGGCGAGGGAGCGGAGCAACGGTGAGGGCAGAGTGATGACCACGAACACTCACGCCGTTCTTCGTCGGCGCTCACTGCAAGGAGGCGAGTTCTATGCTCGCAATTCACCTCACCCAATTCGGGGAGCCTGAGCAGAGCCTGAAGGGGCCGGTACGGTCCTGGCCGTCGGACCGGACGTCGCCCACATCGGCCCCGGCGACACGGTCCTGCTTCCTTTCGGCACCTACGCCTGGTCCGGCCAGGTCCTGTCGGAGGCCGCGAAGCTGACCGTCGTGGACAAGTCCATCAGCCTTGACCAGGCGGCGATGCTCAGCATCAATCCCGTCACCGGAGGTCTTCTGGTGGAGTCGCGTGACCTTCCGGCCGGCTCTTGGGTGGTGCAGAACGCGGCGAACAGTGGGGTGGGCCGGTCCGTTATCGCCTTCGCCAAGGAGCGCGGGCTTCGCACGATCAACATCGTCCGCCGGGAGGAGCTCGTCACCGACCTTGAGGAACTGGGCGCCGACATCGTGCTGATCGGCTCCCCAGACGTGGCGGCGCGCGTGCGCGCGATCATCGGCAACTCTCCGGTGCTGCTGGGGCTGGACGGCGTCAGCGGAAAGGCCACCTCGCTACTGCTGGACGTGCTGACCGAAGGCGCCCTGCTGGTGATCTACGGCTACATGAGCGGAGAGCCCTTCACTCCCGACCGGAACGTGCTGAAGGCGAAGAACATCACCACAACGGAGTTCTGGATGTACCAGGACGAGTACCTGCCCCGTCATCCGGCCCTGGGCGCGGAGTCCGCGCGGCTGGTCGCCGAGGGAAAGCTCACGTTGCCCTCCGCCCCCATCTACAAGGCCAAGGACTTCGCTGAGGCCCTCGCCTACCTGCGGAAGAACGGCAAGGTCCTCCTGAACTTCAACCCTGACCGCGGGTAGGCGTCGTTACGGCGCAGCACCGAAGCGGCAGGCGGGTGGCCGCATGCCAGCGTCCGGGCCCCCACAGGTGTCCTACGGGGGCTCCAGGTGAGGCAGGTGGGGGGTCAGTGAGAGGTGGTGGGGCCGACGGGGAGGTCTCCGCGTAGGGTGATGCGGTGCATGACGCGGTGGGCGGTGCCGTAGTCGCGGTTGGCGTAGTGAGCGGTGCTGCGGTTGTCCCACATGGCGATGTCGCCGAGGCTCCAGCGATGGCGAATGATGTGCTCGGGCTTGGTGAGGTGGGCGTAGAGGAGGTCCAGGATGCCGCGGCTCTCCGCCTCGGAGACGCCGACGATGTGCGAGGTGAAGCCCGGGTTGACGAAGATGCCCTTGCGGCCGGTCTCCGGGTGCACGCGGACGACGGGGTGCTCCACCGGGTCCAGCCGGGTGACGACGTCGCCGTCCCAGACACTGCCCTTGCCGCCGCGGCGCTGGGCCAGGTAATAGCCGAACTCCCGGTTGCCGTCGTGCACGGCGGTGAGCTGGTCGGCCAGCTCGCGTACCGGACTGGACAGGGAGTCGTAGGCGAGCTGGCTGTCGGCCCAGCTCGTGTCGCCGCCGGTCGGGGGCAGGATGACGGCGCGCAGGATCGAGCCGAGCGGCGGGCGGGGCATGAAGGTGACGTCGGTGTGCCAGACGTCGGCGAAGCCGTTGTCGGCGCTGTCGAGCGCGTAGATCTCCGGATGCGCCTCGTCCACGCCGCCGACGACCGGGTGGGAGGCCGTCAGCTCACCAAGGCGCCGGCCGAGTGCCACCTGGCCGTCGTCGTCGAGGTGCTGGCCGCGGAAGAAGAGCACCTTCTTCTCGGTGAGCGCGGCTCGTACGGCGACCAGGTCGTCGTCGTGGGCGTCGGCCAGGTCGAGCCCTTCGACCTGGGCGCCGAAGTGCGGTCCGAGCGGGTTCAGGGTGAGCTGGGCAGCGGTTCGGGTGGACATGTGAATCACTTTCCTCTGAGGGCGGCGGCGGTGCGCACGGCCTGGCTGACCGTGGCGCGCAGAGCGGCGTATTCGGGCAGGGCGCGGAGCTCGTCGGGCTCCAGACCGGTACGGGGCAGCGGGATGTCGAGGTCGAGCGCGATCCGGCCCGGTCTCCTGGTGAGCACCACGACGCGGCTGCCCAGGAACACGGCCTCCTCGACGCTGTGCGTGACGAACACCGAGGTGCGGCCGGTCTCCGCGCTCACCCGGCGCAGGTCCTCCTGAAGCCGCTCGCGGGTGAGCGCGTCCAGCGCGGCGAACGGCTCGTCGAGCAGCAGGAGCGGGTTGTCGCCGGCCAGTGCCCTGGCGATGGCGACGCGTTGCTGCTGGCCCCCGGAGATCTGCCAGATCCGGCGGTGCGCGACGTCGTGCAGACCCACTCGCCGCAGGAGTTCCGGTATCTGGCGGGCGCGCTCCTCGCGGGGCACGCCCGCGTACCGCAGAGCCAGCTCGATGTTGCCGCCCACGCTCTTCCAGGGGAACAGCCGAGGTTGCTGGAAGACGATGCCGGCGCCCTTGCCGGGCACGGGCTGGTCGCCGCCGGTCCGTACGGTGCCGGAGGTGGGCTGCTCGAAACCGGCGATCAGCCGCAGCAGTGTGCTCTTGCCGCAGCCCGAGGCGCCGACGATCACGAGGAACGAGCCCTGCGGGACCTCGAGCGAGAGGGGCCCCAGGGCGGTCACGGCGTCGCGGCCCCCGCCGTACACGTGCTCGACCTCGTGCGCGTGTACGGCGGTCGCGCGGTCGAGGTCAGGAGGCGAGGACATCGGGAAGACCCTTGTTGTAGATGGCCCGTTGCACGGTGGCCAGATCGGGGACGGCGTCGATCTTCTGCTGGTCCTTGAGGAACTGCGCGGCGCCGACCAGGTTCTGCGCCAGACCGCCGACCTTGCCCGGCGTGCCCAGCCATTCGGCGGAAGCCAGGTCGGCGGGCTTGAGGAAGACTCCCTGGCTGAGCTGGTCTTTGGCGTCGTCTTGTGCCAGGTTCAGCTCGGCGCCCACGGACTGGGCCGCCGCGTCGGGGTCGTCGGCGATCAGCTGGAGGGCCTTGGCCTCGACCTTGCGCCAGGCGTCGACCGCGTCCGGGTGCGCCTCGACGAACGCGGTGGAGACCACGCCGAGATCCAGCGTGGGCTTGCCCGCCGTGGCCAGTTCGCGGCTGCTGATCAGGGTCTTGCCGGTCTTCTTCAGCTCCTTCAGGCTCGGCAGCCAGGTGTAGGCGGCGTCGATGTCACCGCGGGTCCAGGACGCCAGGATGTCCTGCGGTTCGAGGTCGATGAGGTTCACCTCCGACTCGGCCACGCCGGCCTGGCTCAGCGCGGACAGCAGGCTGTAGTGGGCGGTGGAGGCGAAGGGGGTCGCGACCTTCTTGCCGCGCAGGTCCTTCACCGACGAGACGCCACTGCCGTTCCTGGCGACGAGGGCCTCGTTGTCACCCGCCACATCCAGCACGAACGCCACCTGGTACGGGATGTTCAGCGGAGCCGACAGCCCGCGCGCGACCGGGCTCGAACCGATGGCGGCGATGTCGACGCTCTTCGCGACGAAGGCGGTGTTGATGCTGGCACCGGAGTCGAACTTGGTCCATTGGATGGTGTAGCCGGGCAGTCCCTGCTCCAGCCATTTCTTGTTCTTCACGACGAGGTCGCCGCTGGGGAACGCCTGATAGGCGATGCGGATGCTCTTGGCCTTCGCCCCGCCACCGCCTCCCGCCGACGCGGTCCCGTTGCCGCATCCGGCCAGAGCCGCGATCAGAACGAGGGAGAGCAGGAGCGTGAGACGCGGTCGTGACATGGCGCGCTTCCTTACGGGACGGTGGATGATGGTCAAGAACGACCCCTCCAGGGGATGAGCCGCTTTTCGGCGACCCGCAGGATGCCGTCGATGAGCAGGCCCGAGATGCCGATGGCGAGCAACCCCACGACCACGACGTCGGTCTGCAGGTAACGCTGGGCGTCCCTGACCATGCCGCCGATGCCCGGCACTCCGTTGACGGTCTCCGCGGCGACCACGGACGAGTACGCGATGCCGACGGCCAGCCGGACGCCGGTGAAGATCTCCGGCAGCGCGTTGGGCAACACCACGTCCTGGATGACCTGCCGGCGCGAGGCACCTAGCGCCTTGGCCGCTTCGACCAGGTCCGTCGGCGCGCCGTGTACGGCGGCGGCGGTGGCCACCGCGACCGGCGGCAGCGCCGCGATGGCCAGCAGCCACAGCTTGGGCGTCTCGTCGATGCCGAACCAGATGATGAGCAGGCTGAAGTACGCCAGCGGCGGCAGAGCCCGCACGAAGGTGACCACCGGTTCCGCCACGATGCGGATCCAGGGCACCGTGCCGAGGACGACCCCCAGGACGAGCCCGCCCACCACGCCGATCACGGAGCCGATGAGGATGCGGCGCAGGCTCACCCCCAGGTGCTCGATGAGGAGGCTGCCGCTGTAGCCGCGGATGCCGTCGTGCGTCGTGGACAGCAGCAGGAGCCGGTCCGCTACCGCTTTGGGGGCGGGGATGAAGGACGGGTTGTCGAGCGCCATGGCGACCGCCTGCCACAGGCCGAGCAGCACGAGGACGGCGAGCGTACGCACCGCGAACCGCGGGACCGCCCGTCGGCGCGACACCGGTTGGTCCGGGGATTTTCGGTACACATGTATTTCCTACCAGTTTAGAGGGGTTTAGACAAGGGACGGCCCACCGAGCATGGCGCTCAGCGGGCCGTCGAGGACTTCTGCGACCTGGTCATCGGTCGCCCCAGGGTCAGCTGCCCACCGGGTGCCAGACCGTTTTGATCTCCAGGAAACGCCTGATCCGGGAGACGCCCGGGTCGGCGTCGGTCCAGTCGTCAGGGCCCGGCCGCAGGACCCGTTTGAGGGTGGTCGCCGCGGCTTCCTCCAGGGCGGGGGCGTGATCGCCCGCGCCGGTCAGATCGAGGGCGTTGACATCG
Source organism: Nonomuraea sp. NEAU-A123 (assembly GCF_018603905.1). Classification (GTDB taxonomy): domain Bacteria; phylum Actinomycetota; class Actinomycetes; order Streptosporangiales; family Streptosporangiaceae; genus Nonomuraea. Next base: position 716,130 of record NZ_JAHFZZ010000005.1, on the reverse strand, counting down.
GCGTGTCCGGCCAGTGGCGGGGCCAGCTCGCTCAGGCGCCCGGTCAGGATGTTCACCACTCCCGGCGGCAGGTCCGAGGTGGCCAGGGCCTCGGCGAGCGTGACGGCGGACAGCGGGTGGTGTTCGCTAGCCACCAGCACCGCCGTGTTGCCCGCCGTGATGACCGGGGCGAGTACCGAGACCAGGCCGAGCAGCGGCGAGTCGGCGGGGGCGAGGATGCCCACCACTCCGGTCGGCTCTGGTTCGGAGTGGTTGAAGAAGGGGCCGGACACCTGATTGGCCCCGCCCAGCACTTGACCGATCTTGTCGGCCCAGCCCGCGTAGTAGACCCAGCGGTCGATGGCGGCCGACACCAGCGCCTCGGCCCTGGCTCTGCTCACGCCTTCGGCCGCGGCGCTCTCCTCGGCGAACTGGGCCCGCCGCCCCTCCATCATCTCGGCGATCCGGTAGAGGATCTGGCCCCGGTTGTAGGCGGTCCGGCCGGACCAGCCGGGAAACGCCTTGCGCGCGGCCACGACGGCGTCGCGCACGTCCTTGCGGGAGGCCAGGGCCGCGTTGGCGAGATGGAGTCCCTTGGCTGATGTCACGGGATAGGACCTGCCTGACTCCGAGCGCGGGAACGCGCCGCCGAGATAGAGCTTGTACGTCCTGCGCACCGCGACGCGCAGGGGATCGGTCTTGTCAGTCAAGGTATGCCTCCAGCCCGTGCCGTCCGCCCTCGCGGCCGTACCCGGACTCCTTGTAACCGCCGAACGGGCTGGCGGGATCGAACATGTTGAAGGTGTTGGACCAGACGACGCCGGCGCGCAGCCGGCTCGCGGTCCACAGCATGCGGGAGCCCTTCTCCGTCCACACCCCGGCGGACAGCCCGTACGGGGTGTTGTTCGCCTTGGCCACGGCCTCCTCCGGGGTACGGAAGGTGAGCACCGACAGCACCGGGCCGAAGATCTCCTCGCGAGCGATCCGGTGCGCCTGCGTGACGCCGGTGAACACCGTGGGCGGGAACCAGTAGCCGCGCTCCGGGATCGGGCACGCGGGCGACCAGCCGCTCGCGCCCTCCGCCTCCCCGGCGGCGGCCAGCTCGCGGATCCGGTCGAGTTGGGCGGCCGAGTTGATCGCCCCGATGTCGGTGTTCTTGTCCAGCGGATCGCCCAGCCGCAGCCGGCTGATCCTGGTACGCAGCTTCGCCAGGAGCTCTTCCGCGATCGACTCCTGCACGAGCAGCCGTGATCCCGCGCAGCACACGTGGCCCTGGTTGAAGAAGATGCCCGAGACGATCCCCTCCACGGCCTGGTCCATCGCGGCGTCGTCGTAGACGATGTTCGCGCCCTTGCCGCCCAGCTCCAGCGTGAGCCGCCGGCCCGTGCCGGCCACGGCGCGGGCGATCTCCCTGCCCACCTCGGTCGAGCCGGTGAAGGCCACCTTGTCCGCGTCCGGGTGCGCCACCACGGCCCGGCCGGTGCCGCCCGCGCCGGTGAGGATGTTCACCACGCCGGGGGGCAGCTCGGCCTCCTGACAGATCTCGGCGAACGCCAGGGCGGTCAGCGGGGTGGTCTCCGCGGGCTTGAGCACCACCGTGTTGCCGGTGGCCAGCGCGGGGGCGATCTTCCAGGCGAGCATCAAGAGCGGGAAGTTCCAGGGGATGACCTGCGCGGCCACGCCCACCGGGCGCGGGGAGGGACCGAACCCGGCGTGCGCCAGCTTGTCGGCCCAGCCCGCGTGGTAGATGAAGTGCGCCGCGGCCAGGGGCACGTCCACGTCCCTGGTCTCCTTGATCGGCTTGCCGTTGTCCAGTGACTCCAGCACGGCCAGCTCGCGGGCGCGCTCCTGGATGATGCGCGCGATCCTGAACAGGTACTTGCCGCGCTCGGCGCCCGGCAGCGGCGACCACACCCGTTCGAAGGCCCGCCGCGCGGCGGTGAAGGCGCGGTCCACGTCGGCCTCCCCCGCTGCGGCCACCTCGGCCAGCGGCTCCTCGTCGGCCGGGTTGATCGTGACGATCCGCTCGTCGCTCTTGGCCTCGACGAACTCACCGTCGATGAACAGGTCGTACGACGGCCGGATCGACACGATCGATCGTGACTCCGGCGCGGGCGCGTACTCGAACATCGGAGACCCCTCAGTCGATCGTGTAGTAGTCGGGCCCGGCGTAGTGTCCGGTGGTCAGCTTGGCGCGCTGCATGAGCAGGTCGTTCAGCAGCGTCGAGGCGCCGAGCCGGAACCAGGCCGGATCCAGCCAGCCGTCCCCGGCCACCTCCTTGACCATCACCAGGTAACGCATCGCGTCCTTGGTGGTGCGGATGCCGCCCGCCGGTTTCACGCCGGCCCGCCGCCCGGTGGCGAGGTGGTAGTCCCTGACCGCTTCCAGCATGACCAGGGTGACCGGCAGCGTGGCGGCAGGCGCCGTCTTGCCGGTGGAGGTCTTGATGAAGTCCGCGCCGGCGTGCAGGGAGAGCCAGGACGCTCGCCGTACGTTGTCGTAGGTGGCCAGCTCGCCGGTCTCCAGGATGACCTTCAGGCGCGCCTGGCCGCAGGTCTCCTTCACCGCCGTGATCTCGTCGAAGACCTTGCGGTAGTCGCCGGAGAGGAACGCGCCCCGGTCGATGACCATGTCGATCTCGGTGGCGCCCGCGGCCACGGCCGCACCCGTGTCGGCGAGTTTCACCTCCAGAGACGTACGGCCGGCCGGGAAGCCCGTGGCGACCGAGGCCAGCTCCACCCCGCTGCCGGCCAACGCCCGGGCGGCCACCGGGACCATGTCCGGGTAGACGCAGAGCGCGGCGACGGAGGGCGCGGTGGGGTCGGCCGGGTCGGGACGCATGGCCTTGCCCGCCAGCGCGCTCACCTTGCCCGGCGTGTCGGCTCCTTCGAGCGTGGTCAGGTCGACCATCCGGATGGCCAGGTCGATCGCCGCGCGTTTGGCCGTGGTCTTGACCGAGCGGGTCGCCAGGTCTGCGGTCCGCCGGTGCACGCCGACCTCGTCGACGCCGGGCAGTTCGCGGAGCAGCGTCCGCAACGAGCCCGGAGTGGTGTCAGGCACGAGCGCCCCGCCTTTCGATGAGCATGTTGAGGATGAGGGCGACCAGCAGGATCAGGCCGGTCACCACCATCTGGAAGAAGGAGCCCAGGCCGAGCAGGTTGCACAGGTTGCGCAGCACCGACAGCAGCAGTACCGCCACGAACGTGCCGAACACCCCGCCCCGGCCACCGAACAGGTTGGTGCCGCCGAGCACCACGGCCGCGATCGCGTCCAGTTCGAGCCCGCTGAAGGCGGTGGGCTGGCCGACGGTCAGCCGGGAGGTGAGCAGGACCCCCGCCAGCGCGGCCAGCGCGCCGGACACCGCGAACACGGCGGTGATCACGGCGCGGACCGGCAGGCCGGACAGTCGCGCGGCCTCCTTGTTGCTGCCGACGGCGTAGACGTACTCGCCGAAGGTCGTGCCGCGCAGCACCAGGGCGGCGAGGATCGTGATCACGACGAACACGATCCCGATGATCGGCACGTAGCCGACGAACCCGCCGCCCAGGAGCTGAAATGCCTCCGGGGCGCCGCCGACATCCGCCGGTTTGCCGTCGGTGAGCAGGTAGGTGAGTCCGCGGATGGCCGTGAGCCCGGCCAGTGTGGTCATGAACGAGGGCAGCGACAGATAGGCGGACAACCCGCCCATGAACCCGCCGAACAACGCGCCCGCCGCGATGCTGAGCAGGATCGCCGCCACGACGGGCACGCCCGACCCCATGAGCAGGGCGACCGTCATCCCGCCGAAGGCGGCCACGCTGCCGACCGACAGGTCGATCCCCGCGGTCAGCACCACCATCGTCATGCCGATGGCGACGATGCCGGTGAGCGCGGACTGCTGCAGGAGGTTGGCGATGTTGCGCCCGGTGAGGAACTGCGGGGCCAGCAGCGTCGCGACGACGCACAGCGCCAGGAAGACCAGCAGCAGGTTGGACTTGACGATCAGGTCCATGCGGCGGCGCGACCTGGCGCCGCCCGAGTCCTTGCCGGCCACGGTCATGGCCGATCCGGTCGAGGTGGTCATGGCATCGCTCCTGTGATGACGGTGTGCGCGATGACGCTCTCCAAGCTGTCCCTCGGGTCGAACCGCGCGACGTTGCGGCCCTCGTACAGGACCTGGATCTGGTCGGTGTTGGCGGTCAGCTCATTGAGCTCGCTGCTCGCGAGCAGGACCGCCACTCCCTGGTCGGCGAGGTGGCGTACCTGCCGGTAGAGGTCGGCCTTGGCGCCGACGTCGAGGCCGCGCGTGGGCTCGTCGAGCAGCAGCAGCCGGATCCCGCCCCGGGTGATCCACTTGGCCAGCACGATCTTCTGCTGGTTGCCGCCCGACAGTTGCCCCACGAGCTGGTCGGGTCCGGCGCACTTGACGCCCAGGTCGGCCAGCGCGGGCTGGGTGAGACGCCGCCCGGCTCGGCCGGGCAGCAGCCACGGGGGCCGGCCGAGCGCCGCGATCGCCGCGTTGCGGCCCACGGAGAGACCGAGCATCAGGCCGTGCTCCTTGCGGCTCTCCGGTACGAGCGCGAGCCCCGCGCGCACCGCGGCGGCGGGACTGCCCACCCGCAGGGGACGGCCGTCCAGCCGCGCGGTGACGTGCGCCTTCAGGTCGCCGAAGAGCGCGCGCAGCAGTGTCGTACGTCCGGCGCCGCCCAGTCCGGCGAGGCCGACGATCTCGCCCCGCCGCACCTCCAGGTCGCGCACGTCGAGCAGCCCGGGCAGGTGGACCCGGTCGACGCGCAGCAGCGGCTCGCCCTCCGGCGCCCGATGGCCGCTGGGGCGCACCAGCTCTTTGGCCTCGCCGATCATCGCGGCGACCAGCTCGCCGGGGCCAGTCGAGGTCAGGTCGTAGACGCCGACCGTACGGCCGTCACGCAGTACCGTGGCGCGGTCGCCGATCTCCATCACCTCGTCCATCCGGTGCGAGATGAAGATCACCGAACGTCCCTCGGCGGTGAGCGACCGGATGACGTCGAAGACGGCGAGCAGCTCGCTCTCGCCGAGCGTGGCGGAGGGTTCGTCCATGACGATCACCCGCGCGTCGGCGGTGAGCGCCTTGGCGATGGCCGTGAGCTGCTGGGCCGCGATGGGCAGCTCCCTGACGGGGGTGGTCACCGGGAAGCGCGCGCCCACCCGGTCCAGCGCCTCGCGAGCCAGGCCCGCCCGCCGGGACCGGCGCACGAACGGGCCGTACCGCGGCGACCTGCCCAGCAGCAGGTTCTGCGCCACGGTGAGGTCGGGCAGCAGGTCAAGTTCCTGGTAGATCACGGCGATGCCGGCGGCCAGCCCCGCGTGCGGGGTGACGGGACTGAAGGGCTCCCCGTCCAGCAGGATCGTGCCCTCGTCCGGCCGGTAGGAGCCGGCGAGGATCTTCATGAGCGTGCTCTTGCCCGCGCCGTTCTCGCCCAGCAGGCAGTGCACCTCGCCGGGGCGCACGGTCAGCTCCACGCCGTCCAGGGCGACGGTGCCCGGGAAGCGCTTGACGATCCCGCTCATCCGCAGGCGCTCGGCGGTGCCCGTCATACCGCCTCCATCGTGGCCGTGTCCAGCAGGTACGTCGCGCTCTGGTCGTCGGTGATCAGCACGTTGCACACGCGACTGAGCACGGCGGCTCTGCACACCGCGTGCTTCGCCTCGCCGCTGACCAGGGCGATCGACGTGGGCGCCGCGCGCAGAACGTCCAGGGAGAGGCCGAGCGTGCGCCCGTCCAGGCCGGGATCGACGATCCGCCCCTCGGCGTCGATGAAGCGGCCGAGAACGTCGCCGACGGCACCGGCCCGCGCGAGCCTGGCGATGTCGTCGGCGTCGATCTGGCCGGAGTCCACCAGCACCGAATCGCTGCTCATGCCACCGGGGCTGAACAGGAACACGTCGGCGCGGGTGGCGAGGTCGAGCACGTCGGAGACGGCCCGGTCGCTCTCCAGCACGGCCCGGGTGCGCTCCTGCTCCAGGATCGCCGGGGCGGGCAGCAGCGTCGCGGTGCCGCCGCCGTGGTGCGCGATCAGACTGGCCATGCTGTGCGCGGTGGTCGGCCGCCGCGACCGGCTGAGCGCGCCGTTGATCTGCACCACGTTGACGCCCCTGGCCCACCCGGGCGTGAGCTCGCCGGCCAGCCGGTCGAGCGTACGTCCCCAGGAGACGCCGATCAGCCGGGGCGCTGGGCGTAGCGCTATCAGGTGATCGGCCCCGGCAGCGGCCACCCGGTCGCGCAGTTGCTCCGGATCGTTGGTCGAGCCGGCGGCCACCACGATCGCGTCGCGCAGGCCGAACCGCTCCTTGAGCGAGCGCTCCAGCAGGTGCACCCGGGATCGGGGGTGCAGCACCTCGATCCGGACGATTCCGGCCTGGCGCGCCTCGGCCAGCATCCGGCCCACCTTCCAGCGGGTGAGATGCATGCGCTGGGCGATCTGCTCCTGGGTCTCCCCGCTCTCGTAGTAGCGGATGGCGACCTGGTACAGCTGGTCCTCGTAGTTCATGTCAGCCCGTCCTCCGTTCCGGCGCGCTCAAACGGTGCGAGATCGATGTCGTGGCGACGGTGGCCGCGCGGTAGTCGGCATAACCCTGGCGGTACACCTCCTGGTGCGCCGCGACCGGCTCGATCGTGCGGACCGGCGGCGCGTACTGCTCCGACGCCTCGGCCAGCGAGGCGTGCCGGCCGGCGCCGACCGAGGCGATCACCGAGCAGGCGCGCAGCGTGAGGTTGTCCCCGGCGACCAGGCTGATCGGCCGGCCGAGCACGTCGGCGGTCGCCTGGAGCCACAGCGGGTTGTGCTGGATGCCGCCTGAGATGAAGATCTCCGACACGCCGATCCCGCCCTCGACGAAGGAGTCGATGACCTGGCGGGTGCCGTAGGCGACCCCCTCCGCGGCCGCCCGGTAGACCTGTTCCGGGGTGGTGGCCAGGCTCAGGCCGAGCACCGCGCCGCGCAGCCGCGGATCGCGCAGCGGCGTGCGGTTGCCCATGAAGTAGTCCAGGACGATGAGCCCGTGCTCGACCGGCGGCAGCTCCGCCGCGGCCTTGATGAGCCGGCCGATCTCCGGCCTCGGCCGGCCCATGAGCCGCTCGCCCGCCCAGGACAGCACCGAGCCGCCGCACACCTGGCCCCCCTCCACCAGCCAGTGCCCCGTGTTCAGCGCGTCCGGGTACGGGCCCCACACGGTGGTCGGGAAGACCGGTTCGGCGATCTCGGTGACGAACGCGTTGGACGTGCCACACACGATCGACACCCGGCCCTCGCGGGCGCCGCCGATGGCCAGCAGCGACAGGTGCGCGTCGATCCCGCCGGAGGCGACGACGGCCGGGCCGGTGATCCCCAGCTCCTCGCGGGCACCGGCACAGATCGGCCCCACCGGATCACCGACCGGCACGACGTCGGCGGGCAGCTTGCCGCCGAGGTCGCCGATGCCGAGCAGCTCGTACAGGTCGTGCGGGAACCCCGCCCCGCGCGGATCGTAGTTGCTCTTGCAGACCGCGTTCATCCGCGACGCGGTCCACCGGCCGGTGAGCCGCCATACCATGTAGTCCACGGCCTCGGTGATGCGCGCGGCGTCGCGGTACGTCTCGGGCTCGTGGCGGGCCAGCCACATGGCCTTGGGTACCAGCCACTCCACCGCGTCGCAGCCGCCGGAGTAGCGCAGCACCGGGTGGTCGATCTGCGCGGTCAGCGCCGACTCCGCGCTGGCCCGGTTGTCCATCCACAGCAGCGCCGGGCGCAGCGGGCGCCCGTGGCGGTCCAGCACGGCGACCGTCGAGGCGGTGGTCGCCACCGCGAGCCCGGCGATCTCCGGATTCCCCGCCTGGGCGAGCGCCGCACGCATGGCGGCGGCGCCCGCCCGCCACCAGTGGTCCGGGTCCTGCTCGGCCCAGCCCGGCCAGGGGAAACTGGTCGGGTAGGAGTCCTCGCCCGCTCCGAGCCGCGTGCCGTCGGCGTTGTAGACGGCCGCGCGGGCGCCTTCGGTGCCGAGGTCGAGGGCGAGAAGAGCGCTCAACGTCATACCTCGTTCGGCAGGTCGTTCGGCAGGAACAGGACCTTGGAGCTGACGATGGACCGTTCGCCGAGGCTGACCATCGTCTCGGGCAGTGCGTCCAGTCCCAGCTCATGCGTGATCATGAACTTCCAGGCGAGCTCGCCGGAGGCGAGTGTCCTGGCCGCCACGTCCCACTCCGCGCCGGGGAATGGCGCGGAGAAGGAGTTCCAGGCGCCGTGCAGGGTGACCTCGCGTCGCAGGAAGGCACTGAAGGTGGACTTCGGCAGCACCACGGGGTCGTGCGGGATGCCGATGAACACGGCCTCCCCGTGCCGCGCGGCCAGAGTCACGGCCTGGTCGATGGCGGCCGGCGCGCCCGCTGATTCGATGACGACGTCGTACCCCTCCCCCACCACCTCGGCGGCGGCCTCGGCGCTGGTCGCGGTGTGCGTGGCCCCGGCCTCCATCGCCATGGCCGCCTTCTGCTCGTTCAGCTCGATCACGAGTACCTCGGCGGCCCCGGCGATCCGCGCCCACTGCACGGCGAACAGCCCGATGGGACCGGCGCCCACCACCGCCACGCGCTGGCCGCCGCGCATCTTGGTACGCCACAAGGCGTGCAGCGCGATCGCCGCCGGGTCGAGCATGGCCGCCGCCCTGGGGTCCAGGGTCGCCGGGAGCACCATCAGGTTCTCGGCCGGCACGGTGACGTACTGCGCGTACGCGCCGTCCCGGCGACTGCCGAAGTACCCGTAGTCCTTGCACAGGCTGAACTGGCCCTGGCTGCAAGGGGCGCAGGCGTGGCAGGGGATGAGCGGCGGAACGGTGACGAGATCGCCCTCCCGTACCCGCTTCGTGGTCGCCAGCCGATCGCCCAGCCGCACCACGTGCCCGGAGAACTCGTGACCGCAGATGATCGGGAAACGGTAGGCCCCGGCACGCAGCATGCGCGGAATGTCCGATCCGCACACTCCGCATGCCGCGACGCGGACGAGCGCCTCGTCAGGTCCCGGCTCGGGTACGGGGACCTGCTCGACCCGGATGTCACCGGGAGCGTGGAGCACTGCGGCCTGCATGGTTTCCGGCATATCTTTTTCTTCCTCGCGTCCGGCGTTTCGCCTACTTGAGTTCCTGGGCGAACTCGCTGGTCCCGCTGTACTTGGCGGCGTTCTCCTGATCGATCAGCGCGGTGCCCGCATCGACGGAGGGCTCGACCTTGTCGCCCTTCTTGACCTTGAGCACCGTCTCCACCGCCTTCGCGCCCAGGGAGATGGGGTCGTTGAGCGCGGTGGCCACGTACTGATCGCCGCCGGCCATCTGCTTGACCGCCTCCATGAGCCCGTCCACCCCGGTGACCAGGACTTTGTCCTTGCCGTTCTCCTTGAGGACCTTCAGCGCGCCAAGCGCCATGTCGTCGTTGTGCGCGTAGACGGCGGCCACGTCCGGGTGGACCTGGAGCAGGTCCTGCATCGCGGTGACGGCCTTGGAGCGGATGTAGTCGGAGTAGGGCCCCTCGACGATCTTGATCTTGGGGTTGGCCGCGACGGCCTCGTGGAAGCCCGCGCTGCGGTCGCGCGCCACGGCGCCGCCGGCATCGCCGCGGATCTCGATGACGGTGCCGCCCGCGGCACCGAGCTTCTGGCTGAGCCGCTCGCCGACCAGCTTGCCCATCGCCTTGTTGTCCCGCCCGACGTGCGTGACGGCCCCTTCGGGCACCGGCCGGTCCACGGTCACCACGGGGACTCCGGCCGCCTTGGCCGCGGCGAGGCTGGGTTGCACGCCCTGCGGGTCCACCGGGTTGATGAGCAGGATGTCGACCTGCCGGGTGACGAGGTCCTGGATGTCGTTGTTCTGCTTGGTGACGTCCCCGCCCGCGTCGGCGAAGTAGAGCGTGGCGCCCGCCTTCTTGGCGGCCGCCTCGGCGCCTTCGCGTAGCTGGACGTAGAAGGGGGACTGCTGGGTCGCCTGGCTGAAGCCGATGGTGATGGGCCCCTCCGCCTTCTGGCTGGAACCGGCGGTGGCCCCGCCGGGGGTCGCCGACACCGAGCAGGCGGACAGCGCGGTGAGGGCGAGGAGGAGCGCCGGCATTCTGAACAGCCGAAATCCACGCATTTGGGCCTCCGTATGTGACTGAGATAACGCACGCTAAACCGAACGTTAACCTCGCAGCAACACATGAGCCGAAACTTGCTCATATGAGCATTCGGTGGCCTCGCCTGGACATCGTTGCTGGTGAGCGACCCCTGCGGCGCGTTCCTGTCGCCGGGCGCGCGGATGGGCTCGCCGGGCGGCTGTGGTTGATCCCGATCAGCCGGCGGTCACCTTGATCTCCGCGAACTGGTTGGCGGAGCTGGAGATCTTCACCCCCCACGTACCGGTGCTCGCCGCCTTGGCGTCGATCTGGTATCTGCCCATGCCGCTGGTGGTGTCCTTGCGGTTGGTGCCGGATCCGTTGAAGAGCAGCTCGACCCGCTCGTTGTTGAGCTTGGTCCACGGAGCGTTGACGTTGTCGCGCTTCTGCACCTTCCCGGTGTGACGGACGTTCGTGTTCTTCGGGACCGACTGGTCATTGACCGTGTGGGACACCTGGTACAGGCCCGCCTTCTCCACCGTCGAGTGCTGCTGGGCACTGCGTGAGCCGCGCAGTTCCCGGGCGGCGGCGGACAGCCCTCTCCCCGTGCCTCTCGGCCCGGTGCCGGGGAACTCCGCCCGCCAGAAGCCGGAGTTCCGCGCGATCACGACGGCGGTGAAATCCCCGTCCGCCCCGGTATCCGTGCGGGTGATCTCGGTCCATGCGAACTCCTCGTCCTCGCGGAACTCCAGCAGGATGGGCAGGCCGCCGACGTCCGCGTCGTCCGCTCGCAGGACACCGCTGAAGCTCAGCTCGTCGCCCTCGCGCACCGGATCGGGCGAAAGGCCGAACGCGTCGATCCGTGTCTCCGCGCCCGCCCCGGACTCGGTCGCCACCGTGAAGGTGTCCTCCACGGCGTCGCCGCGGGCGCGGAGGAGCACCCGCCAGGTCCCCGTCGCCTTCACCACGGTCTCCGCCCGCCACAGGTCGCCGAACTCGCCGGCCTCGACGCGGTCGAACGCGAGCCTCGCCCGCTCCCCGCCGGGACCGCTCAGGGAGCCTCGGAGGTCGCGTACGCCGGCGGTCGCGACGTCGATGGTCAGCGGCGCTTCGGAGACCACGGGGACCGGCGTGATGTCGACCGACTCGATGAGGCCGTCATCGCGCAGCAGCTTCCACAGGATCGTCCACGGAGTCGTTCTCGGGGTCGCCATGGTCAGCACACCTCTCTGAAGGAGATCTCGGGAATGAACCTCTCCCAGTCGGCCGGAGCCAGGCCGACGCCCGCGCGGGCGCAGATCCGGGCCACGGCCTCGGCGGGATCGACAGGGATGTCGTGCATCGAGCCGTCGTCGCCGATGCTGAGCAGGTGCCGGCCGTCACCGGAGAATCCCAGGGCCAGCACCCCACCGGCGTGCGCCTTGAACGAATCCCCCAGAGCCGTGCGGGCCGCCACGTCCCACAGCTGGACCCGGCCGCTGCTGCCACCGGTGGCCAGGATGGCGCCGGCCGGGTGGAAGGCGATCGCCATGACCGTGTCGAACTCGCCGCGTCCGGGCGCCAGCCGTCCCAGCTGACGGCGGCCGAGCCCGTCCCACAGGTCGACGCCGAGCTGGCGGAAGCCGACCGCGATCGTCGAACCGTCCGGGGAGTAGGCCAGCGACCTGACCCCGTCGACGCTGCCGCCGAACGGCCTGTCGCGGATGACGTTCCCGGTGACGAGGTCGATGAGGGCGGCGTCGCTGCCGCCGATCACCAGGGTCTTGCCGTCGGGCCGGAAGGCCATCGCGTCGAACCCGTCCCGGGGCAGGTCAGGCAGGCGCTGAGCGCGGCGTACGTCCCACCGCTCGGCCCGGCCCCCGGCGGGCGCCACGACCAGGGTCCGTCCGTCGGGGCTGAAGGCCAGGCCGTCGATGTACTGCCGGCCGCCTATCGGCAGCCGCGCGGTCTCGGTCCGGCTCGCCACATCCCACAGGGTGACCGTGGTCGTCCCAGCCGATCCGGCCGCCAGCGTCCGCCCGTCGGGGCTGAACGCCAGGGCGTACGCGCCGTCGCCATCGGTGTCGTCGGCGCCGGTGTCGGCGTCATCGGCGCTGGTGGTGGTGGCGGCGGAATCCTGGGAGCCGAGCGTGCCCAGTGACCGGCCGGCGGCGACGTCCCACAGCACCAGCCCACGGTCGGTCTGCAGCGCGGCGAACCGTCCTGCGGGGTCGAACGCCGCCGCGCCGGCCGAACCGGCCACGTGGAGGCCCATGGTGAGGTCCAGCACCGCCACCGCGCCCCTGCCCAGCAGGTAGCTGAGCCGCGTGTGCCCGGCGTCCAGCCGGGCCGAGGGCATGCCGGAGGTGTCGGTCAGCGGGTAGTGCAGTGTCGGTTCGCCCGTCGCGACGTCCCAGATGGCGATGGCCGCGCGGTCGTAGGAGATGAGCAGCCGCCCGTCGGCGCTGAAGGACAGCCAGGCCGCCGTGATGCCGTCGACGAGCGACTCCGGACGGAACCGCCCGGCGGCCAGATCCCACAGCCGGATCTCGCCGCCCGTGGCGATCGCGGCCGTTCCGGGCCCGAAGGCGACCGCGCTGCCCGCGCCCCGGACGCGACGTCGCGAATCCAGCTCCCACAGCTCGTAGCGGCCGTCGGTGAAGGTGGCGGCGGCGTAGCGATCGTCGTCGGAGATCGTGATCCGGTCGATCCGCTCGTCCCGCGTGCCCATGACCCGTTCTCCGGTACGGACGTCCCTGACCTCGCCTCTGCCGTCGGTCGTCGCCAGGCCCAGCAGCCGGCCGTCACGACTGAGCGTCGCGCCGAGCGCGGTTCCGGCGATGCGCGGCCCGGGCCGGCCCGTCGCCACGTCCCACACGCGTACCGCGTCGGGGCCGCAGACCACGACCTTCGTCTGGTCGCCGCTCAAGGCGATCGCGCGCACGCCCGTACCCACTCCGGCGACCGTACGGACCGGCCGGCCGGACTCTCGCAGGGTCACCCGGCCCGCGTCGGCGACGGCCAGCACGCGGCCGTCGGCGCTGAGGTCGAAACGCGCGTCCGCCCCGGCGGCCGGCGGCGGCAGCACGGTCAGCTCGCGCTGCGCGAGAGCGCTGTACAGGACGGCCCGCGCCTCCTGGACCGGGGCGATCCGCCAGGCCGCAACGCTCAGCAGCATGGCTCTGACCGGGTCGGAGGTCTGCAGCGTCTCGGCGAGCATCGCGGTCTTGCGGGCCACCGCGATGTCCCGTTCCCGTACCGCCGCCGCCCGCTGCCCGGCGGCCACGCCCGTGGCGGCCAGCGCGATGACCAGCATGGTGGCCAGCGCCGCCATGACCTGCCGCCGGCGGCGGGCCCGGACCCGGCTGTAGGCCAGGCCCGCCTCCAGGAAGGCGTTCTCGACGAGGTTCAGCGTCACGTGCTGGCGGCCCGTCGCGGCCCAGCTCAGCGCGGCCTCAAGGGAGCCGCCCTGGTAGAGGTCGCCGGGACGGCGCCCGTGCGCGTCCCATCGCTGGGCGGCTTCGCCGAGCCTGCGGTGGATCCGCAGCCCGGCCCGGTCGGCGTCGATCCACCCGCGCATCCGCGGCCAGGCGCGCAGCAGAGCCGCGTTGGCCAGCGCCACCGTGTCGTCGTCGCGGACCACCAGCTCGGCCCGGGTGAACCCGAGCAGCACCCGGTTCAGCATGGGCGGGTCGACGACGCCGTCGTCGAGTTCGTCGGCCGGCACCTTGCGCAGCATGTCCTCGGCGCCCTCGCCGGGCATCACCAGGCGCAGCATGATCTGCGGCACGACCGCCTGGTCGGTGCCGCGCAGCCGCCGGTAGATCTGCTCGGCCACCAGCTCCAGGGGCGGCTGCGCGAGCCGGGCGGGCGGGCGGATCATCTCGGCCGCCCTGCTGCCCTCGGTCAGCAGCGCCCGGGTGCCGGCGCCATCGTGCGGGGTGACGTCCTGGCCGCCGACCAGGGCCAGCAGCAGAGCGCGGGAGCTGGGACGGTCGGCCGGGTCCTTCGCGAGGGCCGCCGTCACCAAGGTGCGCAGCGGCTCGGCCAGCCCGGACACGTCGGGGACGGCGGCGAGGATCTGGTGCAGCAGCCCCGCCAGGTTCTCGCCGGCGAACGGGTCCCGGCCGGTCGCCGCGTACAGGACGACGGCGCCCCACGCCCAGATGTCGACGGCCGGGCCCGCGCGCTCGCCGATGACGCTCTCGGGGGCCATGAACGCCGGAGTCCCGGCGTTCTGCCCGGTAGGGGTGAGCGACATCTCCGACGTCCTGGCGATCCCGAAGTCGATCACCCGTGGCCCGTCGGGGCCGATCAGGACGTTGTCCGGCTTCAGGTCGCGGTGGATCACCCCGGCCTCGTGGATCGCGGTCAGCGCGGTGGCGATGCCGGTGGCCAGCCGGTGCAGGTCGTCCGGCCGGTACGGCCCGGCGGTCTCGACGGCCCGGCGCAGGCTGGGGCCGCCGACGTACTCGCTGACGATGTACGGCCGGGGGTCGTCGAGCCGGACCGACAGCACCCGAGCCGTGCAGAACGCCGACACCTGCCGGGTCGCCGCGGCCTCCTTGGCGAACCGGAGACGCAGCTCCGCCCCGGCACCGGGGTGCAGCACCTTGATCGCCACGCGCTGCCCGGCCGGGTCGTACGCCTCGTAGACCACACCCTGCCCGCCCTCCCCCAGCCGTCCCGCCAGCCAGTACTCACCGAGCTGGCGCGGGTCGCCGGGGACGAGGGCGGGCATGTTCACGATGGTGCAACGGGATCCCCCGATCGAGAAGGGGTCCCGCTACGGGTCTGTCAGGCCGTGGCGGCGATCCGGTAGGCGCGGATCACCGTCTGCTCGACGGTGTCGCCGGAGGCGTCACTGGATTTCGCCCGCAACGACACGAAGCCGTCGCCGGCCGGATGGCGCAGGATGACCTTGGAGTCCCGCACCTCGGCCTTGGCCCAGGTGGTGCCGTCGTCGTACGAGACATCCACCGAGAGCCGGCGCGAGTGGCCCGCCGTACTGCCGGGAAGGGGTTGGACGGTGACCGGCACGGCGAACGGCCGTCCGGCGGGTGCGGCGTTCTGGGCGTCGAGCGCGGGCGTGAAGCGCACCACGGACACCGGCAGCCGGACGGGCGCGTCCCCGGTGTTCCCCGACCGGAACGTCCACGCGATCGACGAGCGGGTGGACAGGACGGCGGGTGCGCCGCGTTCGGCCTCGGCCACCAGCCGGTAGGTCGCCGCCCCGGCGGGCACGGGGAAGTCGGCGGTCAAGGACGGCACCTCGCCGACCAGCTCGCCGTCGCGATAGAGGGCGGTGTGCTCGGTCGCGCGCGAGGAGTAGCCGAGCGAGCCCCGGCCGTCGCCGTACATCCACAGGTCGGTCGAGATGACGTCACCGGCCCGGCCGGCGCTGACGCCGCCGAGCTGATCGCCCAGCGGCACGGAGGGTCCGAACACGCCGCGGTTCCACCGCTCGGTGGTCTCCCGACCGGGCGCGTAGCGGGCGAAACCGGACTCGAACCTGTTGACGCGGCCGTCGGCGCCGTACTCCCACAGGAAGCGCTGCCAGCGGATGCCGTCGTCGGTGTTGACGTACTCGGTCTGCGTGAACGGCGTGCCGAACGGCGTCGGCGCCAGGTAGGAGAAGATCGCGGCGTCGCGGGGCCAGGCCCGGCTCGCCGACTCCGCCTGCGCGTCCGGCAGGTGGCGGGCGTAGTCGGTGTGGATGGCCGCGAGGTCCTTTTGCGCCACCTCCCGGTGGAATCCGGTCACCATCCGCCCGCGCACGAACCAGGCCAGCCGGTAGGCATAGGGACTGCCGCTCTTCGAGGCGGCCCACTGCCCCGCGACCTTGGTCAGGAAGCCCTCGTAGTCGCGGTCGGGTCCGAGCTGGGCGGTGAACCTGTGGTCCCAGTCCCTGCTGATCGAGCCCGAGCTTTCCACACCGCCGTCGGGCCTCTTGACCTGGAAGATCACCTCGCTCAGCAGCGACACGGCGTCCGCGCGGGGCGGTTTCACCGACAGCGGCCTGCCGAGGCGGGCGTCGGCCGCCACGGTCTGGGACTTGTCCAGGTTCAGCCCGGGGTGGACGAGCTGGGTGACACCGTCCTCGCTGAGAATCGCGGTGTCCAGGAGCCACCTGCCCTTCGGCAGGCGCAGGGTGATCGTGCTCTCCCCGCCGAACACCACGATCGGCGACTGGTCGGCATCCAGCCTCCAGATCGACATCTCGTAGAGCCCGGTGGGCTCGCCCTGCCTGTCGGTGTGCTGCACCGTCAGGTCATAGCTCTCGATCTCCTTCTCCACCGCCACCGGCGTGCTCACCGACACACCGTCGGAGCCGGTCGCCACGATGTACCCGCCCAGGAAGCCGTCGGCGACGTCGGCGCCGGTGTCGGCGGTGACACTCGCCTCGGCCTGCCCGCCGGCGGGGACGATCAGGGTGCTCGGCGTCACGGTGAACGCCTTGCCGGCCCGCGCCTCCAGGGCCAGCGTGACCGGGGTGGCGAGGTGGTTGCGGTAGACCAGCTTCTTGGTGATCGGCTGGTCGTCGTCGTGCGGCCACTGTCGGGTGCCGAACCCGAGCCCCGGCGGTTCGGTGGTCAGCTCCTGCGTCGTCACCCGGTCCGCGTCGACCCGGCCCGCGCCCTGAGTGAAGATCCCGATCTTCGGGTCCGGCTTGGCCGAGCCCATCAGCGCGGCCTTCAGGGTGGCGGCCTTCCAGTCGGGGTGCCGGCCCACCAGCAGGGCCGCGGTGCCCGCCACATGCGGGGTGGCCATCGAGGTGCCCGATTTGCTGACGTACGAGCCTGTTCCGGGACTGTCCTTGCCGCGGGCCGCGGTGATGTCGACGCCCGGGGCGGTGATGTCCGGCTTGAGCCCGCCGTCGCCGACCCGCGGCCCCTTGGCGGAGAACGGGGCCGGCTCGTCCGACTTGCTGACGGCGCCCACGGCCAGCGCCGCGTCCGTGGCGGCCGGGGAGTCGATCCCGCGATCCTGGCCGTTGTTTCCCGCCGCCACCACGAACAGCGTGCCGTACTTCTCGGTCAGCGTCTCGACGGCCTGCTCCAGCGGGTCGCTCTCCGGGGTGTCGGGCCTGCCGAGGCTCATGTTGACCACCTGGGCGCCCTGTTCGGCGGCCCACTGCATGCCCGCCAGGATGGCGGAGTCCGAGCAGTACAGCGACTCGCACACCTTGCCGTCCAGCAGCGTGGCGTCCGGGGCCACACCGCGGTACCGCCCTCCGGAGGCCGCGCCGCTCCCGGCGATCGTGGACGCCACGTGCGTGCCGTGCCCGACCACGTCGCGCTCGTCGGGCGTCTCGGTGAAGTCCTCGCGCGCCGACACCTTGCCCGCGAGGTCGGGGTGGGTGGCGTCGATGCCGGTGTCCAGCACCGCCACCTTGGCCCCGGCCCCGGTGTAGCCCCGCGCCCACGCTGCGGGCGCGCCGATCTGCTTCACACTCGCGTCGAGCGACACCCGCCTCTTGCCGTCGAGCCAGATCTTCGCCCGCCCGCCGGTGATGTCCTTCCAGAAGCGGCCCGCGTCCGACCGCCTCTCCTGTACGGCGAAGCCGCCCACCGCGCCGAGCGTCCTGATGCCGGAAGCGCCGGTCAGGCCGCGTGGTGCGGGTGTTCCCGTGACGATGAGCGGCAGGGCGGGCCGCCGGTCGTCGTAGCCGTACTCCAGGAGCGTGGTGACCTCGAACAGCCGCGGGTCGAGCCGCCCGTCCCCGAGCAGGGGGACGGCGTCGCTGGGCACGACGCGCAGGCGCCCGCCGCTCAGGTGGGTGGAGAAGGTGACGTCCTTCCGGCCCTCGCCCGGCTCGACCCGCGCGCTCAGCCCGTCGGTGACGGTCACCCGGTCACCGGTGACCAGCGTGACGGTGCCGGTCAACGCGGGCTCACGGTCCTGTGGCTCGGCGGCGGCGGGCGGGGTGGCGCCCGCCGTGAGCATCGTGGCGGTCAGCAATAAAGCTCCGGCCACGCTCGTACTCTTACGCAATTACCGCTCCGGATCATCGACAGTGGATCACCTGGTATCTGCCGATGCCGGGAATCGCTTTCACGGCGAAGCGGTGTTGTCCGCCCGCGCGGCCAGGGAGGTATAGACGGTCACCTCGTCGGGGCGGATGAGGCCGTCCTGGATGGCGCAGATGAGCAGCTTCTCCTTGGTGGGCGCGGGCCGTCCCGCCGCCGCGTACTTGACCCGGGCCCGGTCGATGTACTGGCGTACGGTCCGCTCCTTGATCCCCATCCGGGCCGCCACGGACGCCTTCGACATCGACTGGAACCAGAACAGCAGCGCGGCCCGCTCCTTGTCCGACAGTTGCGGCCGGTGCGGGCCCTCGTCCGTCGCGATCGCCTGCGCCATCGGCGGCGTCATGCTCGGCTTGTCGGCGGCCACCTCCAGGATGGTCTCGAGGCAGGACTCCCGGGTGGCCCGGCCCTTGCCGATGAACGCCGAAGCCCCCGCGTCCAGCACGGCGCGTACCGTCTCCGGCTCCTCGTGCTCGGAGAAGACGATGACCCGCTGCCCGCCTCCGCACAACTCGGCGACGCGGTCGATGACCAGGGTGCCGTTGAGGTTGAGATCGAGCATCAGCACGTCGGCGGCGGTGCCGCGGACGGACTCGATCGTGGACCCCTGGGCGACCAGCTCCACCGGGCTCGGCGGCCCGAACCACGATCTGACGCCGTCCACCACGACCTGGTGGTCCTCCACCAAGGCGACCGTCACGGGCCCTGCCAGATGCTGTTGACCCATACCTCCCCTCCCTGCCGCTGATAGGTGACGACGACCCCGCTGGGCTCGCGGATCGGGGTCGGGCTGATGGGCAGGTCGTCGTTGTCGGCCACGACGGCCACGCTCATCATGGTGGACATCGCGGACACGGTGACCCTGGCCCGCGATCTGGCGCCGTCCAGTGCCAGGATCGGCGCTCTGAGCAGGTCCTCTCGTACGCCCTCGGGCAGGTCGGGCAGGTTCTCGCCGAACGGCGGCGCCGTCACCAGGACCTTGCGCCGTTCGGCCGCGTCGATGCGTTCGCGTAGCGCCGACACCAGTTCGTCGGGCACATCCTCCCGTTCGGTGATGAGGCGGCGCAAGCGCATGGCCCCGGCCGTGCAGTCCGCGCGGACGCGGGGATCACCGGGATCGGCGCCGTCGGCGAGCTGTTTCAGCAGCGACTCCGCCACGTCGCGGATGGCGTCGTACCTGCGCAGCCGGTCGGCGTGGATGCGCCGGGCGGACTCCCGCCAGGCGTCGTCGGCGGCGAGCCGGCGGGCCAGCAGCACGGCGTCCTCGGCGCGGACGCGGAGGGTGTGACAGCCCGCCAGGTAACCGAGCTGCAGGGTGATGCTGCCGACCTCGACCATCAGGTACTTGGCGATGGAGACGCGGTCGAGCGTCCCGGTCACGGCCATGGCCGCCAGCATGATGCCGGCGTTGGCCGTGAGGAAGGCGAGCAGTTCGCCCCTGCCGTGCGGCCGGTTCCACAGGAGCATGACGCCGAGCCAGCCGACCGAGCCCCAGCCCCAGTCGATGGGGGCGATCAGGTCCTTCGGGTAGCAGGCCACGATCACCGCGATGTCCAGGGCCAGCACGGGGAGGGCGAGCTCGCGGCCCCTGGGCGGCCCGCTGGAGGTACGCAGCAGCGCCCGTGCGGCCACCACCGCGATCACGGTGTAGAGGATCCAGGACGCCGCCGCCACTGCCGGCCAGCGGAAGTCGTTCCAGCCGGTGATCGTGACCGTCAGGTCGTAGCCGGTGTGCCAGAGCAGGGCGATCATCACCGCGCCGATCGCGGTGTAGCGGGCATAGCGCTGCGCGACCTGCTCGATCTCCTCGGTCACGGCCGCCACCACAGTCTCACCCGGGTGCCCTGGCCGCCGGAGGAGATCTCGGCGCCGCCGTTCGGCAGGGACCGCATCGTGTCGAGGATCGATCCGCGCACGCCGAACCGGTCGGGCGGCAGCCGGTCCTGGTCGAACCCGCGGCCCTCGTCGGCGACCTCCACCCGGATCTCGCCGTCGTGCCTGCTCGAGAGCAGCTCCGCTTCGCGTACGCCGGCATGCAGCGCGACGTTCGCCAGGGCTTCGGTGACGGCGCGGGCGAAACTCTCCGCGACGTCCCCGGGCACGGTCTCCGGCTGCAGGCTCCGGCGGACGTCCAGGCCCGTCATCCGCCCGGCCACCTCCTCCAGCAGGGTGTCCAGGGCGATGGAGGCGGAGCCGGCGCGCGGCGTGTCACGGAGTTTCTCCAGCGCCGACAGGTCGGTCGCCGCCTGGTCGCGCAGGGTCGGCGAGGGCCCGTCGTAGGTGCCCAGCCCGACCATCGTCAGCGTGTGCAGTGACGTCTCGTGGATGCTGCCGACCTGCCGCAGCTCGTCCTCGCGCCGCAGCCGCTCCACCATGAGCGCGATCTCGGCGCGCGCGCTCTCTCTCAAGAAGGCGTCCGCCGAGGCCGAGGAGCGCCGCAGCAGCATCATCAGCACCACGATCGAGAGAATCTGGACGAGATGGGTCCCCGTCGTGATGATCACATTCGAGGAAGGGGTCGCGAGCCGCGCCCCGGCCAGATACGCCCCCGAGATGACCACGCCGGTGGGGATGACCACCTTGGGCGGCCAGGCGACCCCGGCGACGACGATGGTCATCGTGACCAGCCCCGCGATCCAGCTCGCGCCGGCCTCCAGCGCCTCCCTGGCCACGAGGTCGCGCTGCGCGAGGCATAACGCGACGGTGATGGCCACATCACCGGCCGCCAGCCAGGTGGGCAGCAACTCCCTGCGCCACACCAGGCGGGCGAACAGCAGGGTCCACCCGAGTTCCACCACCAGCAGGGGCGCCAGCCACCGGGCGGAGACCGGCGGGACGGCGCCGATCGTCGCGGCGATGACCGCCACCAGGCCCACGGCGACACGCGCTCCCGCGGCCGTACGCGCGATGGCCTTGTCCAATTGCCTGGCCGCCGAGTCGTATCTCGTGGAACCGGGGTGAGCCATGCGCCGTCCGCTCGCGATGAGAGCACAAAACGGGTCTCACGATAACGCACCCGGTAGGGGCGAGCGGGGTGTGGCGGCGGATGGGGTCGTGGGTCCGCATGGCTGTTTTCCTCGGGCCGGCTCTCCTGCGGTAGGCACCGCGTCTTCGCACCCTGGACCACCGGCGGCCGGGCCGCATGACGGCTGATCGGCCGTCAGCCGTCATCGTCGCGCGCGGGCGTCTACTGGGCGCGTGTCGCGATGACCGCGACGAGAGGGGACCTCATGACCTTCATCGTGATCACGATTCTGCTCTCCTGCCTGTCCGTGATGGCGGTTCGTGGTCACCGCGGCACCTGGCCGCCCGGCATGCCCGTGGCGCGGCCGCGGCTGTCGGCGGTGGGCGGTACGTACGAGGGCTCGCACCGCCGGCCGTCCGACGCCTACGTCATCCAGGAACGGCTGATCGCGGCGGCCAGCGGCGCGGACGGCAACCCCTCAGCCGCCTTGGCCCTGGGTGCCGTGGTCGCCGCCCGGCCCCACTACGCCGGGACGCAGGAGGCGGACATGGACAACTGGGCCCAGGCGGTACATCACTCCGTGCGTACCGCCTCCCTGCGCGATCCCGCCACGTCCGGCCTGGTCAGCACCTTGGATCTGATCATCCTCGATCTGGAGGACAGCCCGTGCCTGCGCTTCGCGCACGTCGGCGACGGCGCGATCTGGCACTGCGCGAGAAGCGAGCCGCCGCATCCGCTCACCACGCCGCGCTCCTTGGCGGACGGCTCAGTGCCGCGCGAGATCGGCCTGGCCTACGATCCGCAGGTCGGCACCGTGTCCCTGCGTCCGGGTGACCGCGTCGTCATCGTCACGAACGGCGCGATCCGCGCCCTCGGCGTCCCCCGCATGAGGGAGCTGTTCGCCGGTGGGCCGTCTCCCGCCGCCTGCCTGGACAGGGTGTTCGACGAGATGGCCGCCGTGGAGCCGAAGGACGACGCGACCGTGGTCATCGCGGACTACGTCACTACCTGAAGCTTCCCGTGGCGGTAGGTAATTCTGCATGGTCCGAGCGCGTCGGCACTGCTTCCATGAGGAGGGTCTCCGGTGGGGCCGGAGCCGCGACGAGCGGAGGAACCTTCATGGCCGACAGCCGGCTGCTCGATGAGACGTGGTTACGGGGCGTGCCCGGGGACTGGACGGGGATCAGGGGCAAGGTCACCTTCCCCTCCCGCGCCCAGGTCATCGAGCTGTCCGTGCAACTGGCCCGCGCCGTGCCCGGCAACATCGTCGAGTTCGGCGTCTGGAAGGGGTACTCCACCCGGGTGATCAGGGATGAGCTGTGGCGTAGCAGCCTCTGGGATCGCCGGCAACGCAGGAAGCGGATCTACGCCTGCGACTCCTTCCAAGGGCTTCCGGAAAGCTACGAGAACCTGCGGGCGGGCACCTTCGCGACGCCGGTGCCACGGCTCAGGGGCGTACGGATCGTCGAAGGGTTCTTCGAGGACTCCCTCACGCCTGAGCTCGCCGCCGAGGTGAACCAGGTCAGCCTGGTCCATTTCGACGCCGACCTCGAGTCCGCCACGGCCCACGCGCTGGCGTGGGTGACCCCGCTGCTGTCCGACGGGTGCCTGCTGCTGTTCGACGAGTTCTTCGGCGAGGATCCCGCCGAGTGCCGCGCCCTGGTGGAGTGGAGCGAGAAGACGGGCACCAGGACGGCCTTGGTCGCGATGTTCGGCAGGGAACCGAGCGGCAAGGGCGCCATGACCGACAGGCGAGCGCTGTTCCAGGTGATCGGGGCCCGCGAGGTCAGGAAGGCCCCGCCGCTGTTCCCGATCCGTCTGCGGAGGAAGCTGGCGGCGAACTGGTGAGCCACCCCGCGTACCGCGAGGCGAACAACCCCGGCAGACCACCGGTATGCAGGAACACCACCCGCATTCCCGGCGAAGCGCGCACCACGGCGAACAGGCCCGCCATCGCCTTGGCCGTATAGACGGGGTCGAGCAGCAACGCGTCGGTCCTGGCCGCCACCCGCAGCGCCACCAGCGCCGCGTCCGTCGGCGCCCCGTACCCCGCCCCGACCTGCGCGGTGTCCATCTGGCACCGGCCCGCCGGCCGGGGCAGCCCGGCATGGCTCGCCGCCTGGGCGGCGAGCTCCTCCACCGCCGCGCTCAGCCCGGGGCGCGCGCCGACGTCGACGCCGAGCACCTTGCCGTGGTCGCCGAAGCCGGCGACCAGGCCGGCGTGCGTGCCGCCCGAGCCGGCGGCCACCACGACCAGGTCGGGGTCCAGCCGCTGCCTCAGCTCGCGGGCCACCGGTATGTACGTGGCCGCGCCGAGCGCCGACGAGCCGCCGATCGGGATGGCGTACGGTCTGCGCCCCTGCTCGGCCAGCCGGCCGGCGCGTGCCTGGATGGCGGCCTCAAGCTCGTGGTACGGCATCGCCGCGGCCTCCAGGCGGTGAATGTGCGCCCCGAGTATCCGGTCCAGCAGGAAATTGCCGCTCTCGTCGCCTGGCCTGCCCGGTGTGAGGACAAGGTCGCAGTCGAGGCCGGCGATGTTGGCCGCGGCGGCGGTCATCCTGGCGTGGTTGCTCTGCGCGCCCCCGCCGGTCACCAGGTGATCGCATCCCTGGGCCACCGCGTGCGCGACGATCGCGGCCAGTTTGCGGGCCTTGTTACCGCCGCCGGCGAGGCCCGTCAGGTCTTCCCGCTTGACCCACAACTGGTCGGCGTCCACGCCGAGGTGCCTCGCCAGATTCGGCAGCCGGTGCAGCGGAGTGTCCTCGATGGGGAGAATCATGGGCTCCTCCTGTCTGGGGACCTGGCAGGATTTTCCCATGGATGTCCGGGATCGAGTTCGAGGCTGCCTGCTCGGCGGGGCGATCGGCGACGCGCTGGGGGCGCCGATCGAGTTCCAGTCACTCAGGGAGATCCGCAAAAACTGGGGCAACGACGGCATTTCCGCATATGTCACCGATTGGCGGGGCAAGACCGGGCTGATCACGGATGACACGCAGATGACGCTCTTCACTGTGGAGGGCCTCACCCGCGCCGAGACCGCGGACGACGCCGTGGAGTCGGTACGGCAGGCGTACCAGCGCTGGCTGGACACCCAGGACCATCCGGCACCTCCGCCCCCGGACCGCCCGCATCGTACGGGCCGGCTGCGCGAGGAGGGCTGGCTGTACTCCCGGCGGGCACCGGGCAACGCCTGCCTGTCGGGGCTGCACCGGCACTTTCCCGGCCCGGCCCCGCTCGGCGAGCCGGGCCCGGTGAACCCCGATTCCAAGGGCTGCGGCACGGTCATGCGCTCGGCACCGTTCGGCCTGGCCGTCAGGGACCCGCGGGCCGCCTTCGAACTGTCCGCCGCCTGCGCGCAGATCACCCACGGGCATCCGACCGGCTCCCTGGCCGCCGGGGCGTTCGCCGCGATCGTCGCGCTCCTGGTGGCGGGGAAGCCGCTGACGCACGCCGTACAGGACACCCTGGATCTGCTGGCCACCTACCCCCGGCATGAGGAGACGGCCGGCGCGCTCCGCGCGGCGGACGAGCTGGCCCGCGGCGGTGAGCACACGCCGGAGGCGGTCGAGTCGCTCGGCGGGGCGTGGGTCGCCGAGGAGGCGCTGGCGATCGGGGTCTACTGCGCACTGGTGGAGCCGTCGGTCGAACGGGCGATGCTGCTGTCGGTCAACCACTCGGGAGACAGCGACTCCACGGGCTCGGTCTGCGGCAACCTCCTGGGTGCCGCGCACGGCGCCGCCGTGTTCCCGGCCGAGTGGTCGCGTCCGCTGGAGGGGCGGGAGACGATCGAGCGCCTCGCCGACGAGCTCTTGGCCGCGCGTGACCACCTCCCTTAGGGGGAGAGACCGCGGGCTGCGGCCAGCAGCGCCTGG
Source organism: Nonomuraea sp. NEAU-A123 (assembly GCF_018603905.1). Taxonomy (GTDB): domain Bacteria; phylum Actinomycetota; class Actinomycetes; order Streptosporangiales; family Streptosporangiaceae; genus Nonomuraea. Next base: position 691,232 of record NZ_JAHFZZ010000005.1, on the reverse strand, counting down.
TTGACCGTCGCTTCCAGCAGACCCGCATCCTCCGCGGCGGCCGGGTCGGTGTGGAAGGCGTAGTGCTCCACCGCCGTCCGGAGCGCGGTGTTGATCATGGCGGCCTGCACGGTGATGACCAGGTCGGGGCTGGACATCCCGGCGCGCTGGGCGAGCGCGGCGGCGAAAACCGGCTCGGCCTCCCTGTGCGCCTCCAGCCACACCGCGCGTAGTCCCGGCTCGCTGCCGGTCAGCCGTACGAGGTTGAGCAGCGCCGTTCGGTCGGCGGCGAGCTCGCCGGCACTGCCCTGCATGGCGTCGAGCAGCTCCGTCACTCCCTGGTCGGGGCGCCATGAGCGCAGGCAGCGCCTGGTGACTTCGATCCCGCCGGTCAGCAAGGGCAGGACGCAGCTCTCCTTGTTCGGAAAGTAGCGCCACAGCGTGCGAGCGGAGATTCCGGCCGCCGCGGCGATCTCCTCCGCGGATGTGCCGCCGACGCCGTTGGTGGTGAACAGGCGGACCGCCTCTCGGGCGATCTCCAGACGGGTCGCGGCCTTGCGCCGTTCGGTCAGGGGCGGGCGCCCCATCCGCGCGGTGGAGCGAGTCGTGGCCACCCCGACCGGCGCCCGTGCGTCGCGAGACACCTCTACCTCCCGAGCCTGTCGTGCACACGACCCTGGGACGCTACCACTTTCTGTCGCCTCCTGACTATCTGGCGCTTAGCGACAAAAAGTCGTACGGTCTCCTGACCAGGTCTTATCGGCGGGCACCTGTAGCCCTGATGAGGCCCCATGACGTACGACCGCGAGGGAGCGGAACATGAGCAGCAGTGGCCTGGAAGACAGCAGCGTCATCGTGACCGGCGCCGGATCGGGCATCGGGCGGGCCGCCGCTCTGCGTTTCGCCCAAGAGGGGGCCAAGGTGGTGGTGGCCGACCTCAACGGTGAGGCCGCCAAGGCCGTCGTGGCGGAGATCCAGGAGGCTGGCGGTACCGCGGTGGCGGTGACCGGCGATCTGAGCGACCCCGCGGTGGTCGGCCAGGTCGTCGCCACCGCCGTGGACACCTTCGGCGGCCTGGACGTCCTGGTCAACAACGCCGGCATCATGGACCAGATGTCCGGCACGGCCGACGTCTCCGACGCCGAATGGGAACGGGTGATCCGGGTCAACCTGACCGCGCCGTTCCTGCTCACCCGCGCCGCACTGCCGCACATGCTGGCCAAGGGCAAGGGCGCGATCGTCAACACCGCATCCGAGGCGGCCCTGCGCGGCAGCGCGGCCGGCACCGCGTACACCGTCTCCAAGCACGGCATCGTCGGACTCACCCGGTCGGTCGCGGTCATGTACCGCAACGCCGGCATCCGCGCCAACGCCATCGCCCCAGGCGGTACCAAGACCGGCATCATCGTCGACGCCGACCCCGCCGCGCATGGCCCGCAGACCATCGGCGCGTACATGCACAACGTCGGCCGTCCCGCCGAGGCGGACGAACAGGCCGCCGCCATCGTGTTCCTCGCCTCGGACGCCGCCAGCAACATCAACGGCGTCGTCCTTCCCGTCGACAACGGCTGGGCCGCGGTCTAGCCCGGCGGCGCGCCTTCGTCGAGACCGTTCCGGAGGTGTACTGGCGGATACGGGAAATATCATGATCGGCCATGAGATTCGTGACCGTCCTCGTCCTCCTGCTCGCGGTGTGCGGCGGGGACGAGCACGCGAAGCGGGTGGCCAAGTGGCGGCTGACGTACGCGGGGCAGGGATTGGCCGGCGGCCGGTGGGTGTACCGGCCATGGGCCAGCGCATACGATCGTGGGCTGGTCGCCGTCGGGGCCAAGGACGACGTCTGGATCTCCGAACACGGCGGCCCGGACGACTACTCCGGATCCGGGCTCAGCCACTGGGACGGCCGCTCGTGGAAACCGGTTCGCAAGCCGAGCCCGTACGGCGACCTTGACCAGATCTCGCGCGTCGCCGCCCCCGGCAAGGGCGAGGTGTGGGCGGTGATCCATCCCTCGGGACCGGCCACGGTGCTACGACGGGGACGCGTCCGGATGGGCCACCACCCCCCTGCCCCCGCGCCTGGCTGCCCTCCTTCACCGGCCGGCACCTTCTTCGGCATGGCGGCCCGCGCCCACGACGACGTGTGGCTGGTGACGCAGGGCGGCTTCGAGCGGTCCGGGTCCTGCGAGGTGCCCGACCGCGGCATGGTCGCGCGCTGGGACGGCACCGCGTGGAGGTGGCTGGACCAACCGCCGACGGCCTCCTTCATCCCGACGAACGGGCCATCGGTTGTCAAGGTCTTGCCGTCTTCGACCCGCACGGTGGTCGCGTTCTCGGGCAGGCCCATCGGCAGCCCGGGGGTGACGCCCGGCGTCTGACTGATCCCTTGGTAGTCGGCGCGGACCTGCTGCTGCTCCTCCTCGGGGAGCGCGGCCTGTCGCTCAAGCGCGGTGCCTTGATAGATCAGCATGGCGTACTTCATCGCATCCTCCTCGTCGCTACCAGATAGTCACGCAGCAAGACGAACGACGAGGCGGGAAATCGACAGCCGCATGTCCGGAAATTTCCGTCATATCGGCATCGCTGGGTGGCGAAAGTCGCCATGATATGTCCCGATCTTGCTGTGCCGTCTGACAGATAGGAGCCGACGCATGTTACGTACCGTTCCGGGGACCGCGGTCACCCGCAGGGCCCTGCTCAGCGCGGGGATGGGCGCGGTGGCGCTCGGCCTCACCGGCTTACGCGGCACCCCGGCCACCGCCGCCGTACGCGCGGCGAACCGCTTCGAGTTGACCTCCTCCCCGGCGGCGCTGATGACCGGAACGGCGCTGTACGACGAGACGGTGCTGCAGTCCTTCGCCTTCGACAACGTCAACGGCCACCTCTACACCGTGCAGGTACGCAACGGCTCCGGCTCCGCCGCCGCGGGAAACCTGTGCGTCACCAAGCTCAGCCTGGCCGGTGCGATCCTCGGCCACATGTACCTCACGGGATTCGGGCACGGCGTCCAGATCGGGGTGGAACCGTCGGGCACGTCGGCCTACCTCTGGACCGAAACGGATGGGGTGTCCGACGGCTCCACCTCCTGGGGCAGCAAGCTGGCCCGGTTCAAGTTCGTGAACGGCCAGACGCTCACGACCGCGTCCACCGCCCTGACGAAGTACGCGCCGGTCGCCGGCGCCGGCAGCACGACCTGCGCGATCGACCCCTCCACCAACCGCCTCATCATGCGATACGTCCTCAACGGCCAGCGCCACTTCACCGCCTTCACCCTCTCGGCGGTCAAGGCGGGCGGTAACCCCACTCCCCTGTACGACATCACCCAGCCTGCCGGACTGGGCACATTCCAGGGGTACACGGCCTACGGGCAGTACCTGTACCTGCTCGACGGCACCGCGTACAGCGACGACAACCCCTCCCCCGGCAACACCTACCTCACCTCCGTGGACCTGGCGAACGGCGCAGTGGTACAGCGCTCCTTCACCCAGGCCTGGAAGTCACTGACCTTCCGCGAACCGGAGGGCATGGCGATCCAGCTCACGGCCGCCGGCCCACGCCTGTGCTTCGGCTTCGCCACCGGCGAGTCCGGCGCCCGCCAGGTCGCCATCATCTACAAGAACACCTTGGTCTAGTCCTGCTCCAGACGCCCGGAGCAGGGCGTCCTCAGGCCGGATACCCCGCTCAGGGCCTCTGCCCGCGCATGTCCAGCCGTGACCGCGCCGATCGACGACGCCGCCCGGAGCCGTCAGAGGGCGTAGTTGCGGAGGACCGCGAGTGCCTGGAGGCCGTGCGGGCCCGTTGCCTTCAGCGTTGAGTCGGCGGGGGCCAGGCGGCGGGCGCCGACGCGGCAGAAGTCGGCGGCCGGCCCCGTGATGGTGGAGGGGGCGGCGGGATCGCCGAAGCGCCAGAGGTCGCCGTCGGGTGAGGTGAGCTCACAGTAGACGGGTCCACCCTCGACACCCTCGACGTCGAAGGCGTACGGCAGGGTGCGGTGGCCGAGCCAGGCGATGTGGCGCAGGCGCGCGGTGTCGGGGTAGGGGATGCCGAGCGGGGCGGTGATGTCGTAGGCATGGGCCCAGTGTTCGGCCAGACGGGTGGTGGCAAGGGTCGCCGGGGACAGCGGGATGGCCACCCACGACAGACGTGTGCCCTTGGGCTGGGCGCGCAGGGCGGCGGGGGTGGCGGAGGCGGCCGTGCGCCAGCGGGCCAGGAGGTCGGCGGGGGTGATGTCGCGCTGGGCGGCCACGAGGGTGTCCGCCACGGCGTCGATGCCCTCGCCACCGACCACGACGTCGTCACCCGCTACCGAGGCGGCGACGAGTTCCTCGGTCTGGGCCAGGTGGAGGACCACGTCGGAGACGGTCCAGCCCGCCGCGGCCGAGGGGTGGGACCACCGGGCGGGGGCGAGAGCGGCCAGGACGGCGTCCAACTGCTCGTACTCGGCTGCGAGGTCGTCGAAAATGTCCGTCATGGGGCACAAGTCTACCGAACAATATTCTGCTAAGGCAGACAGCACCGACGCCGACGTCAGAGCAGGTCCGCCAGGACCCTGCGCTGGTAGGAGGTGAGGGGCGGCCGGGTCGCGTCGCGGGCGATCTGGGCGGCGCGGGCGCGGTCGCCCAGCCGGGACAGGGCCCGCGCGCACAGGTACGCCACCAGACCGTGATCACGCCCTCCGACCAGGGCCGCCTCCACCTCGACGGACGCCTCCTCGACGCGGTCCAGCTCGGCCAGTGCCAGGGCGCGGGCGGCGATGGTGGCCGGTTCGGCGGGCTCGCGTACCCGGTCGAGGTCGCGTAACGCCGGTACGGGCTTGCCCAGGTCGGCCAGGATCTCGCCACGCGCCCGCAGCGCGATGGGGGTGTCGCCGTCCACCGACAGCACGCCGTGCAGGATGGCCAGCGCCGCCTGCGGGTTGCCCGTGTGCCACACCGTTATGGCCAGCTCGACCTGGACGGTGAGGTCGCTCGGCACCCGGCCCACGGCGGATCGCAGCTCGTTCATGGCCTCGTCCGGACGGCCCTGATGCAGGATCACCCGGCCGGCCGCGGCCAGCGAGCGGCCCACGGCCGGGGTGTCGCGCAGCCGCTCGTACACCTGGCTGGCCTGCTTGTAGCACCGCTCGGCGGTCGACCAGTCGCCGCGCGCGTGCGCGAGGTTGCCGAGAAAGGACTCGATCTCCGCGCGGGTGCGCAGCTCGTCCTCACCGCAGGACCGCCTGGCCTTCTCGCCGTGCGTCTCGGCCAGCGCGAGGTCGCCGTCCGCCAGCACCTGCTCGGCCACGCGCAGGTGCTCGGCGGCGCTCATGGGCGCCTGGCCGGAGCCGGGTTGGGAGCGCGCGCCGCCGAGCGCGTGCAGCACCGGCTGGAGCAGCCGGTCGTGCTGGAGTTCGCACCAGCGCGAGCCCGAACGCATCTCCGCCTTGAGCACGTGCCGGTCGATCAGCGCCTTGACCACGCTGTTCGGCATGCCGGCGGTCTGGGTCTCGCCCTCGTACGCGGTGCCGCGGGTGCCGAGGGTGGTGATGAAGTTCTCCCGCAGCCAGGCGCTGAGCCGGTCGACGGGGATCTCGTGGTCGTGCGCGATCTCCGCGAGGGCCTGGTCGAGGAAGTCGCCCAGGGAGCGGTCGATGTCCGCGTGCCGTTCCACGTACTCCGGCGTGATGACCGTCAGGCCGGGCGGGCAGGAGTTCCACAGCGCGGAGCAGACGATCTGCAGTTGCACCGGCTCGACGGTGTCCACGGTGTAGGAGGCGGGGGTGCCGGTGCCGTGCAGCCGCACCGTGCGCAGCTCCTTGACCAGGGTCTCGGCGGCTTGGGGCGCGTAGGAGCGCTCTGTTCCGGCGAGCGGTTGCTTGATCGCGGCCAGCGCCTCCTCTTCCTGGAACGGGGTCAGCACCACCGACGCCGACGGCCCGCCGCTCCGCAGCGGCTCCCCGTGGGCCATGAGCCTGGCCAGGTAGTCCTCCCTGATCGACAGGAGCAGGCGCAGGTCCTCGTTGTCGTCCAGGGCCTCGGCGAGCTGGGCGATGAAGGGGTCGCGGAAGCCCTGGCGGTACGGGAAGTCGAAGAAGAGCTCTTCGGCCTGGTCGATGGCCACCAGGATGGGGATGGGGTCGCCGTACTTGTCGATCCTGGGCCCGCGACGCCGCAGGAACTGCTGGACGGTGAGCCCCGACAGCCGCGTGAGCGACTCGCCCGGCGCCCACGACGACAGCAGCGCCACCGTGAACGGATTGCGCTCGGGCAGCGCGGCCATCGGGAAGGCGGAGCCGTGGGAGAGCCGCCCGATCGGCAGCACGTCCACCCGCTTGTCCGCCAGCTCCGGCAGCACTCCCGCCGCCAGCACGGACGTCTTGCCCACTCCGGACGGTCCGTGCAGCATCGTGAGCCGGTGCGCCTGCCACATCACGGAGATCTCGTACGCCTTGGCGTCGCGCCCGAAGAAGCGCTCCTGGTCGTCCTTGGTGTACGAACGCAGGCCCACGTACGGCTCGGCCTCGAAGGCGCCGGTCGGCGGCTCGGCGATCACGACCGGTTCCCCATCCGCTCGTCCAGTTCCGCGCAGAACTGGCGGGGGGTGCCCCAGAAGATGGAGACCTCCCATCCGTCGAAATACCGGTCGAGATATTCCTTGGCGCGCAGGGCGGCTCCGGGTTTGACGTTCTCGTTCTCGGGTGTGAGCTGAACGCTGACATGACGCCGGCGGCGGATGGCCGGGTAACGTCTGATCAGTCCATGGAACAGCACCCGAAATGTCCATTCCTGCAGTGTGTAGCCGAGAAGGAGCAGGGGCCGGTTCGCCAGGGCGTCGAGAATGATCGGCGGAATCACGTGCCGGTTGTTCTGTGCTCGCGCGGTCGTCAGGTGGACCAGGAAGTCGATGTAGTCGTCTTCGGTCAGCACCATGGACGACGGGAGGCTCGTGCTTCCGTGGAGATGGTAGACCATCGGCCGGTTGGCGTCGGGGCGTATTCCCGCGCCCCGCTCGAACAGGTTTCTGTCATACGGCACACCCTCGTGCCACGGGCAAATCGCCGCGCTGGGCTCCTTGCCGCAACCGCGGAGCGCCCGTACGAGGAAGTCGTCGTAATTGGTGGTCAGGAACACCGGAATGGGAAAGCCGGCGATGGAGGAGTGGATTTCGCCCGGAGCCGTGAAGTCGGGCGGCCCGATCGCCGTGAGGCGGCGGCTGAGTTCGTGCTTGAGCCCGGAGTCGCCAAGGACACTACGGACATACTGCATAACTCTGGCTAAATCGCCATCGTCAGCGAAGGGATAGTCGAAACGGGCCGCCCACTCGCGGCTCAACTCCCCGCTGGACGGGAGGTTGCCGTCGCTGGCCCCCGCACCGATGAACGGCGTGCAGTCACCGGTACGGAGCTGATCGATCAGCCGGGCCCAGTCGGAGTCCTTCATCCGGGACGACCTGCTCTCCTGGCACGATGAGGGCGTGGAGCACGAGGTACGTCCCTATTTTTAGCCGGTCGCGGCGGGCCCGTCGATGCTCTGGCTGAACCCCGCGATCGGTCCCATCGCGTCCTCGCCCGCACGCAGCAACATCCGCAGGGCATGGGCGAGCGCTGACTCGTCCACCTTGTCGAGGTCGGCGAGCGACAAGCCGCTCACATCGACGAGGCCGGGCGGTTCGGTCAGCTCATCGCTCATTGAAGCTCCTATGTTCCGGAACTCGGGACACAAAAATCACGCCAACCCTATCGGTCTCCATATGGCGCCGTCCGTAAGGGAGACGTAAATGTTCGAGCGGCACGAAACGCTCTAAGATGACGGCGGATGTGGTCGTCAGCCGGAGGCGTGACGTGACAGGTTCGCAGCCAGAGTCGGTCCGAACGTCGGGACGGGTTCCCGAGGTCTGGGGCAAGGTCCCCGCCCGCAACGTCAACTTCACCGGCCGGTCCGTCCTGCTGGAGCGCTTGCACGCGGGCCTGTCCACCGAGGTGACCGCCGTCGTCCCGCACGCCCTGCACGGCCTGGGCGGAGTGGGCAAGACCCAGCTCGCGGTCGAGTACGCGCATCGGTTCAGGTCCGAATACGACGTGGTGTGGTGGATCCCCGCCGATCAGCCCGTCCTGGTCAAGTCATCGCTGGCCGGTCTGGCGCCGCATCTCGGCCTGCAGGCCGCCACCCGGAGCGGGGCCGAGGACGCGGCCGACGCGGTGCTCGACGCGCTGCGCCGCGGCGAACCGTACGACCGCTGGCTCCTGGTCTTCGACAACGCCGACCAGCCGGAGGAGATCAGCGAGCTCATCCCCCAAGGGCCGGGGCAGGTGATCGTCACCTCGCGCAACCACCGCTGGCAGGGCATCGTCGACACCGTCGCGGTCGACGTCTTCGACCGCCAGGAGAGTGTGGAGTTCCTCTCCAGGCGCGCGTCACTGTCCAGCACCGACGCCGACCGGCTCGCGGAGCAGCTCGGTGACCTCCCGCTGGCGCTGGAGCAGGCGGGCGCGCTGCACGTGGAGACCGGCATCTCGGTGGACGACTATCTCCGGCTGCTGAAAGAGCAGACCAGCGCGCTGCTTTCGGAGAGCAAGCCGTCCGAATACCCGATGCCCATGACCGCCGCGTGGGCACTGTCGGTCGCGCAACTGCGCAGCAAGCTGCCCGAGGCCGTCGACGTGCTGCGCTGCTGCGCCTTCTTCGGCCCGGAGCCGATTCCGCGCGACGTCTTCCGCCGGGCCGGCCATCAGGCGTCCGACGCCAGGTTGAGCAGCATCTTCGGTGACACGATCCTGCTCACCAGGGCGATCAGGGAGCTGGGCAGGTTCGCGCTGGCGACCATCGACTCGCAGGCGCGCACGATCCAGGTACACCGGCTGGTCCAGGCGCTGCTGCGGGACGAGCTGGACGAGGACGAGCGCCGCCGTTTCCGGCACGAGGTGCACCTCCTGCTCGCCGGCGCGGCGCCGAAGGTGCCCGACGAGACGGCAAGCTGGGGGCGTTACAACGAGCTGATCGCGCACATCCTGCCCTCGCAGGTGGCCGACTGCGCCGAGCCGGCGGTCCGCACCATGGTCCGCGACGTCCTCTACTACCTCTATCGATCAGGCAACTACCAGTCCGCGCGGATCTTCGCGGAGCGGTTCGTGGAGCGGTGGACCGAGAGGTCGGGGCCCGAGCACCCCGACGTGCTGATCGCCCAGCGCCACCTCGGCGGCATCATCCGCGAGCTGGGCGAATACCGGGCCGCCTACGACCTCGACAGCGCCACGCTGGCCAAGATGACCGAGGTGCTCGGTCCGGAGGACCCCGAGACCCTGGTGCTCAGCAGCGGGTTCGCGGCCGACCTTCGGGCCGCCGGCGACTGGTCGGCGGCCAGGGAGCTGGACGAGCGGCTGCAGACCCAGCACACGACCGTGTTCGGCGAGCAGGCGCCGGCGACCCTGCAGATCATGAACAACCTGGCCATCGACTACGGCCTCAACAGCGACTACACGGCGGCCAGGGCCCTGCACGACGTCGTGCACCGCAAGCAGAACGAGAGCGAGGAGCGGATCGGCGAGGCCGACGTGCTCAACAACTGGAACGGCCTGGCCAGGTCCGTCCGGCTGAGCGGCGACTCGCGGGAGGCGGTCGACCTCGGTGAGGACGCCTACGCCTACGGCGTCCAGGAACTCGGCGCCGAGCACCTGTGGACCCTGAAGACGGCCCGCGACCTGTCGATCGCCAAGCGCCGGGCAGGCGACTTCGACGGCTCGCTCGAGCTGGCCAAGGACGTGCACGCGCGCCTGCAGCGCATCATGGGCGATCACCATCCCGAGACGGTCGCGGCGGCCAGCAACCTGTCCAACGCCCTGCGCGCGACCGGCGACATCAACGCCGCCTACGACATCGCCGAGCAGGCGGTGGCGAGATACCAGGCCATCTACGGGGACACCCACCCCTATGTGTACGGCTGCGCGACCAATCTGGCGGTCCTCCAGAGGCTGCGCGGCGACGCCGAGGCGGCCATGCGCACCGACGAGCGGGCGCTGACCGGCCTCGACGGCAGGCTCGGCCGTGACCATCACTACGCCCTGACCTGCGCCGTCAACCTCGCCAGCGACCATGCCGCACTGGACGACCACGAGGAGGCGATGCGGCTGGGCACGGAGACGCTCGCCCGGCTGCGCAGGATCTTCAGCGGCGAATATCCCCAGCTGCTCGCCTGCCTGTCCAACCTCGTCCTCGACACGCGCGCGTGCGGCCGGCAAGAGGAGGCCGACGCGCTGTACGCCGAGGCCCAGCGCGGTTACGCCGGAGCCATGGGCCTCGATCATCCCGACGCGCGGCTCGCCCTGGAAGAGGGCGCGCGCATGGACTGCGACTTCGACCCGCCCCCCATCTGATCCGGCCCCGGATGGGCGCCTCTCATCGCCATGGCGAAGTCGTGATATAAGGCCGCATGATCGCTCTGGCGCGCCTTGCGGAGCGTAAGTCGAAGCCCCAGGAACAGGATCAGGAAACGCAGCGCACCCAGTAGAAAAGTGGCGGCCGAGAAAAGCAGGATGGTTTCGGGCCACATTGTGCCTCCCTTGCGATATGTCCTGTATGCAGGGAAGCCGGGGGTGGCGGTGTCCCGCAATGATCCTGGTCAATGCAGGAAGAGTCTGGACGACCCGGTACATCTCCTTGGTGGAACGCTCCGATAAAGCGGATAATCCTGAATGACTTCGTACAGAATCCGACAGGGGGGACGATGCCCGAAGAATCCCTCCAGGCTTTCATCGCCGCCCTCAGCGAACTACGCGGGCGCGCCGGCGGCCCGTCCTACCGCGAACTGCGGCGGCTGAATCCCGAGCGGCTGGCGCCCAGCACGGTGCAGAGCCTGCTGGAGGGCGACCGCAAGCGACCGCCCTCGTGGCCGCTCGTCGACGCGTTCGTCCGCGCCTGCCTGGCCTTCGGGCGGGAGAACGGGCTGCGCCTGGAGGACGATGAGGAGGCCTACGTCCGCGGGTGGCTGGACCGGCACCGGAGCGTCGCCGCGAGCATGAGTCAGGCGGCCGAGCCGGCACCGGACGATCGCGACGATTCCCTGCCGCGGATCCTGGGCGGCGGCACGCCACCGGTCAGGGGCCACTTCTCCGGCCGCCGGAAACTGCTCGCCGAACTCGACACCGCGATGCTCGCGCAGACGGACTGGCCGGTGTGCCTGGTCGGGCCCGGCGGGCACGGCAAGACCCAGCTCGCCTCCGAGTACATCAGCCAGCATGCGTCCAGGTACGTGACCGTCTGGTGGATCAGGGCCGAGCAGCCGAGCCTGATCCGGACCGATCTGGCCTCGCTCGGCAGGCGGCTGGACGGGGACATCGACGAGGCCGAGATCGTCTCGGAGACGCTGAAGCTGCTGCGGGAGGACTCCCGCTGGGCGCCGTGGATGATGGTGTTCGACAACGCGGGGCATCCGGAGACCGTGGGGGCGTTCCTGCCGCGCGGCGGGACGGGGCATGTGCTCATCACCTCCCGCGAACCCGCATGGGACGAGGTCGCGGTCCCCATCGAGGTCGGCGCGTTCGAGCGCGGGGACAGTGTCGAGCTGCTCACCCGGCGGGTGCCCGGGATGTCCGTCGACGAGGCCGGGCAGGTGGCCGAGGAGCTGGAGGACATGCCGCTCGGCGTCGTGCAGGCGGTCACCTACATCAAGGGCTCCGGCCTGGCCCCCGGGGCCTACGTCGCGCGGCTGCGCGAGCAGCCCGGCCGGATGCTGGACAAGCATCCGCCGGTCGACTACGGGCGCGGCCTGGCATCGGCGTGGGACCTGGGCTTCGAGACGCTCAGGCAGACCTGTCCGGAGGCCTTGTACCTGCTGCAACGCTGCGCGTTCCTGCGGCCGGAGTCGATCTCGCGCGGCCTGCTGCGCCAGGGCCGCCTGCCGCTGTCGGGCGAGTCGCTCGCCGTGTTCCAGGATCCCGTGCTGGCCGACAACGCAATCCGGGCGCTGACCCGCTACGGGTTCGTCCGCCTGGCCGGCCAGGGCACGGTCCAGGTGCACCGCCTGCTCCAGTCGACGGTCAAGGAACGCATGACCGGTGAGGAACGGGAGCGGGCCCGGCACGACGTCCACCGGCTGCTGGCCGGATCCGACTGCGGCGATCCGGAGGACCGGGCGAACTTCCCCCGCTACGCCGAGCTGGCCGGCCACGCCGAGGCGTCGTCCCTGGCCGACTCCACGGACGAGGACGTGCGGGGCTTCGTCGCCCGGCTGGTCACGTACTTCCGGGCGATCAACGACGGGGAGGGCGCCGAGCGCTACAGCGGCGTCGCGCCCGAAGCCGGGGCCCGCTCGGCCGTTTACGACAGTGCGGTCCCCCGGCCTTCGCCCGCGTCGGCCGTGCCGCGCAGGGCGCTCATGGCGCGGGAGATGGAAGGCGACGACTGGGCGCGGCTGATCTACCAGGTGACCACGGGTGACTGCACCCCGATCGTCGGCAGCGACATCTCCAGGGAGAAGGCCGCCAGGGTACGGGCGATGAGCTGGGAGTGGGCCGGCCGGCTCGGCTACCCGTTCGCGGACCCGTGGAACTTCGAGTCCGTCCTCGACTACGCGGTGACGCTGCCCGACCAGTCGGCCATGGCCGAGGAGATCCTTGAGGGACTGCGGCGGGAATGGGAGCAGCAGGACGAGGAGGACCCGCACGCCTTCCTCGCGAACGTGCCCGCCACCTCCTACCTGACCACCAGCTACCACGGCCAGCTCACGCAGTCGCTGCAGCGCGCGGGCAGAGAACCTGTCATGAAGGTGCTGCCGTGGCGGCCGGAGTTCGGGGCGGCGGAGCCGGTGGTCGCGCCCACTCCCGAACGGCCCCTGGTGTGCCATCTGGCCGGATCGTACGACCTGCCGGGCTCGCTGGTGCTGTCGGAGAGCGACCGCCTGAGGTGCCTGCGGGTCGAGCACGGCAAATGGTCGCCGGACATCGTCGGGGCGCTGGTGACGTACCCATTCCTGATGATCGGCTACAACCCGCGGTCCTCGTCGTTCGACCTGCTGATGTCCCTCCTGTCGGGTGTCTCCACCCCCAGGAGGAACATCATGGCGCTGTACGATCCGGGCCCCGGCGGGATGGAGGAGGCCGCCAGGAAATATCACCTGGCCCGGATCGCCCGGCTGAACATGCGCGCGGCCGTCTTCTGGGGAGACGCCCGCGACTTCATCCAGGAATTGTCACGCCGCCTGGAGACGACGGCGTGATCCCGTTGCGCTCCTCCCACATCGCGCGGTGGGCCGCGGCGTCCCGGTGCGCCTTCTCGATGGCCTCGCCGGAGACCTCCTCGTCCCGCCAGGCCCGCAGGGTCGCGGCCATCCGGGCGACGAAGCGCTCGCCGGGCGGGGTGAGGAACCCGCTGTCGGCGATCACCTGGGTCGCCCCCACCGCGGCCTCCCACCACCGGTGGAACTCGGCGCTCGCGGCGAGCGCGGCCTCGCCCTGCTCGTGCCGCCGCTGCCTGCGCCAGAACCCGCTGACCCCGACATAGGCGTACGCGCCCTGGAACAGGCCGCCCAGCGGGCGGGGGTCGTTGCGCCACGGCGCGTAGTAGCGCCTGTCGCCGGAGGGCCGCAGCAAGGGGATTACGTCGAGCAGCGCCGACAGCTTCCCGTGCTGGACCTCGTGCGCGAACGTCAGCGCCAGCGTCGTCGCGTCGGGCGGCGTGGACAGCGCGACGCAGCCGAACGCCTCGCGGGAGCTGCCGCTGATCTGGTCGCCGGGGACGTCGGTCAGCGGCGTCAGCACGCTCGTGGCCACGGACACCTCTTCGGCGACGGTCCCGTGGTGGGCGAGCAGCAGCTCCCACGCCCTCCGCAGCGCCTGCCGCCAGACGGCCAGCTCGTCCTCGGACAGCCGGTCCGCGGCCAGCCGGGCGCCGGGCATCCGGTACGGGTCGAGGTCGTCGACGCAGAGCGTGAGGGTCCTGCCCTGGGCCGTTACCTCCAGGCGGCGCAGCGCCTGCCAGCCGGGGGCGTCCTGGTGGAGGTCGTCGGGAAGGCGTACCGTCTCCTCGCCGATCACCTCCACCGGGCCGCCCGCGCGCCGGACCCTCGCCGACGGGCCGGCGAGCACGGCACGGCCGAGCGACGGCAGCGTGATGCCGCCTTCGTCGGCGGGCACCTCGATCTCGAAGTCCATGCCCGAACGGACGGCCGCCGCGGCGGCGACGGCGGCGAGCCGGGCGGGCGAGTGTCCGCCGGCCCCTGTCGCCAGTGCGTGGTAGGTACGCCAGGCCCAGGCGCCGACGGCGGGATGGCGGAGCACCGCGTCCACCGCCCGCGGCCGGTGCCCCTGGGCCGCGCTCAGCAACCGGTACGCCTCCGGGGCCGCGCGGCCCACCCCGTGCAGGAGCAGGACGTGCTTGCTGTGCTGGGCGCCGAGCAGGAGGCGGGCCGCCTCCGCGCCCCCGCCGCCCGAGCCCAGCGCCTGGAAGTGCTCGTCCGGAATGATGTGGTGCTTGAGGCTCATCGGCGCCCTTCCAGCAGGGTGGCGACGTCGCGTCGGACTTCGCCGCGGATGTGATCGATCAGGCGGAACAGGTCGTCGCAGTAGACCGAGCGATTGCCGAAACCGTTGTCCGGGTCGTAGCGGTGCGCGTAGAGGCCGCCGCCACAGACGGACAGGACTGGACAGTCCCGGCATTCCTTCGCGAGGGCCTCGGCGCCGAGCTGGCGGGTCATGACGGCCGGATGCCGCAGCACCGCGTCGAAGGTGTCGCGGGCGACGTGGAACCCGGTGACCGGAGCGCCGGGATAGGCGGATTTCAAGGTGTCGGACTGCTGGATGCCGCCGTCGGCCTCGATCACCACCATCCGGGCCGGCCCCAGCCCCAGGGTCTCGCTCGACGACGTGCCGCCCATGAGGAGGTGCAGGATATCGGCGAACAGCCGCACCTCGGTCTCCCTGCGCGCCGCGCCGTACCACCGGTCGAAGATCGGGATCAGCCAGTCGGCGTACGGCGTCGCGCCGTCCTCGGCGGGCAGGCCGGGCGGCGGCTCGGCCCAGTTGCCGTGCGGCAGCAGGAAGTCGATCCGGGGCGGCCCGGATCGGAGCAGCGCCTCGTAGGTGGTGAGGGGATCGTTGTCGAGGTCGACGGTGCAGAGCAGCCCGCCGTACAGGTGGAGGTAGCGCTCGGTGAGCAGGTCGAGCGCGGCGGAGACGGTGGCGTGGCTACCGCTCCCATCGGGCCGCCGCCGATGCCGGTCGTGATCGTCGGCGCTGCCGTCCATGCTGACGCCGACGCGGATTCCGAGATCATCGAACAGCTTCAGGTACGTCTCGTCGAGGCGCATCCCGTTGGTCTGCAGGCTGACGTCGAGACGGACGCTCGGCCCCAGGGCCTGCCGGACGGCGCGGACGGTATGGGCGATGTGGTCGGCACCGGCGAGGAGCGGCTCCCCGCCATGCAGGATCAGGTGGACGGAAGGCATCCGGTGCGCGTGAGCATGCTCAGCGATCCGGAAGGCGGTGTGTGCGATGACGTCTTTTGAAACCCGACGCGGCTGCTCTTTCCAGCTTTGATCGGCCATTTCATAGACATAACAATAATCGCACCTCAGGTCGCATCTACTGTGTATTTTTAGGATGAACTGGCACAAAGGCCACGGCTGCCATCCTTCGTTCGAGCGTGACACGTGGCGGAACCTTACGCTTATTCATTCGGCAGTGGCCACTTGACGCACACGGAAGCCCCCGGACCTGAAAGTTTCACTCTTGGCAAGGGGCTTTGTCATGCCCTGGCCAGCCACGACACCTTCCGACCGAAAGCCGGCTCCAAGGTCCACCTTGACGACCGGAAAGCGCTTTCCTAGATTGACGGTCATTCACTCACATGTCTTTCGTCCATATATGTGGACGATCATCCGCAGGGAGGCAATCGTGAGAAGCATGATCCTGGCCATGGCAGCAGCCGCACTGGCCCTGGCCTGCACCGTCGGAAGCGGGCCGGTGGCATCCGCCGCGACCTGGCCGACGCCGAGCGGCCAGCAGCCCGTCAGCGCGACGATCAGCGTGTCGGGCACGCGCGACGGCCAGATGGTCCGCTACTACGGCACCGGGCCCCTGGGCAGCGGCGGGCAGGAAGAGGGCCAGAGCCCGATCTTCAAGCTCGCCAACGGCGCGGTGCTGAAGAACGTCATCATCGGGGCACCGGCGGCCGACGGCATCCACTGCACGGGCACCTGCACCCTCCAGAACGTCTGGTGGGAGGACGTCGGCGAGGACGCCGCCACCTTCAAGGGGACCTCGTCGTCCCAGTCGATGACGATCGACGGCGGCGGAGCCAGGGCGGCCAGCGACAAGGTCTTCCAGCACAACGGCCCCGGCACCATGTACATCAGGAACTTCCAGGTGGAGAACTTCGGCAAGCTCTACCGTTCCTGCGGAAACTGCTCCACCCAGTACGCGCGGCACGTCGTGATCTCCAACGTCACCGCCACGTACCCGGGCAAGACGCTCGCCGGCATCAACACCAACTACGGCGACACCGCCAGGTACTCCGGCATCACGATCGTCGGCGACTCCGGCAAGAAGATCGTGATCTGCGAGAAGTACAAGGGCGTGACCAGCGGCGAACCCACCAAGATCGGCAGCGGCGCCGACGGCGTCAACTGCTTCTACGCCGGCTCGGACATCACCTACCGGTAACCCAGCAGAGGAGCACAAGATGCGCACACCGCAACGTACCCTCACACTGATCACCGGCCTGGCCACCGCGATCGGCGGGTTGGCCGTGATCACGCCGCCGGCTTCGGCCGACACCGCCCTGGTGGGCTGGGCCACCCAGGGCGGCGGCACCACGGGCGGCGGCAGCGCGACGGCGACGACGGTGAACACGTCCGCCGCGCTCACCAGCGCCCTGTCGTCCGGCTCGGCCGCGGTGATCAGGGTGTCCGGGACGATCTCCTGCTCCGGCATGCTCAAGGTGGCCTCGAACAAGACCGTCATCGGCAACTCCGGCGCGACGATCGCCGGCTGCGGGTTCAACGTCTCCCAGGCGTCGAACGTGATCATCCGCAACCTCACGTTCCGCGACTGGAACGACGACGGGATCAACGTCCAGTACTCGACCCGGGTGTGGATCGACCACAACTCCTTCAGCAACGGCTACGACGGCGCCGTGGACATCAAGCGGGCCAGTGACTACGTCACCGTCTCCTGGAACAGGTTCGCCAACCACGACAAGACCATGCTCCTGGGCCACAGCGACAGCAACGGGGCCGAGGACCGCGGCCACCTGAGGGTGAGTTACCACCACAACTGGTTCGACGGCACCAACCAGCGCCATCCGCGCGTGCGCTTCGGCAACCCGGTGCACGTGTTCAGCAACTTCTACGGCAACGTCGGCAGCTACGGCGTGGCCTCCACCCAGGAGGCCGGCGTGCTCGTCGAGGGCAACTTCTTCGAGAACACCGACGACCCGTACCACCGCGGTGAGGGCAGTTCCCCGGCCGGGAACCTGGTGGCCCGCAACAACTACTTCGTCAACTCGGGCAGCGGCGACGCCGGAGGAAGCGTCGGATCGATCCCCTACTCCTACACGCTCGACACTCCGTCCAACGTCAAGTCGATCGTGATCGGCGGCGCCGGCGCCGGTCGGATCTCCATCTGACGGCGGGACCCATGAGCGCGGTCCCCGCCGAGGCGGGAGACCGCGCTCAGCACCGGGAGGCGGCCCGGGGCGCGGTCAACGGTTGGCCGCGGCGTCGAGAATCAGCTTCGTGATCTCTGTGGGGTGCGACACGATCGACAGGTGGCTGGAGTCGAGTTCTATGGTCTTCGCTCTCATACGAGCAGCGAGGAACCGCTCCAGCTCAGGTGACGTGGTCCTGTCGTTCTTCGACACCGCGTACCAGGTGCGCTTGTGCCGCCATGCCGCGACAGTCGTCTTCGCGGCGAACAGCGAATCGGAGATGCGGCCCTGCACCGCGTAGAGAGCGAGCGCGCGTCTCGTCGGAACGCCGCCGGCGAAGTCCCGCAGGAATGCTTCCTTGCTCAATTGCTTGAAGCCATCCGCTTCGACGAGCCCGGCGTTCGCCGGCGGTGTGGGGTACTTCGCGGCGAGAACCGCGTAGTCCTCGCCGGCGTCGGGAGCGCGAGCGGCGACATAGACCAGGCCGGCGACATTGGGGGAAAGCCCCGCCTGGGAGATGACCGTGCCTCCCCAGGAGTGAGCGGCCAGGATGGCCGGTCCGTCCTGCAGGGCGAGGGCACGCTGAGTTGCCGCGACGTCGTCGGCGAGTGAGGTGAGAGGATTCTGCACCGACGTCACGTTCAGGCCGGCCCCCTGCAGACGCTCGATCACCTCCATCCACGATGAGCCGTCCGCGTACGCGCCGTGCACGAGTACGACGTTGCGCACGGGGCGGGTACGCGCCGCTGCCGGCGCCGACGGAAGATCGGCCAGCGAAGCCGCGGCCGCTCCCAGAGTGAGCGCAGAGAATGTTCGCCGGCTGATGCTCGGCACGTCTTCACTGGCCAGGCGGTCTATCCGCAGCCGTGTGCCCGCGTTGCTCTCCAGGTCATTGATCTTGTCCATACTCGACCTCCCCCTCTGGCCACCTCTCCCCGGTAGCGGGCGGGAATCACATTCCTCCGGCCGGCTCCTGCCTGGTGTTCGCGGGCGCGGCTTCCCGAAGCCGCGCCCGTCACCGCGTCAGGTGGCCATGGCATCACCGGGCCGCCCGGACGGGACGGTCGGAGCGGACGGCTTGCCGCTGCGGCCGCTCAGCGTGATCATGATCGAGCCGAAGACCGCGGTGATGGCGAACACGGTGAAGCCCCAGCTCTGAGCGTGGTTGGCCAGCAGGACACCGCCCAGCCAGGGCCCGAAGACCGCGCCGAAGCGGCCCATGCCGGCGGTCCAGCCCAGCGCGGTGGCCCGGCTCTCGGTGGGGAACCGTCCGGCGACCGCCGCGTACACCATCGTCTGGGCGCTGAACAGCCACACACCGGTGAGGAAGACGACGATGTAGGTGATCGGCAGAGGCATGCGGATGCCCAGCAGGAAGGTGCCGACGGCGGTGAGCGCGAACCACAGCGCGGAGACGCGGGTGGCACCGAAGCGGTCGGCGATCCGCCCCGCGACGAGCATGCCCACGATGCCGCCGAGGTTGATGACGAGCAGGAAGCCGAGCGCGGAGCCGAGTTCGTAGCCGTTGGCGCGCATCATGGTCGGCAGCCAGGTGTTCACGCCGTAGACCAGCAGCAGGCCGCCGAAGGAGGCGAGCCAGAACAGCACGGTAGGCAGCCACAGGGAGTTCTGGAACAGGCCGCGCAGGCCGGCCCAGCGGTCGGGGCGGGTGGCCGAGGTGTCCTGACTGGCGGGGAACTCCGCCAGATCGACGCCGTGCCGGCGGGCGAGCGCCTCGGCTTCGTCGCGGCGGCCACGGGCCACCAGGAAGCCCAGCGACTCGGGGAGGAAGCGGGCGACGAGCGGCACCGCGATGATCAGCGGCACGACCCCCACCCAGTACAGCGAGCGCCAGCCGAAGGGCGCCACCAGCCACAGGCTCAGCGCGGAGGCGAGGATGCCGCCCGCGTGGTGGGCGGTCATGAGCACGCCGATCATGAGGTTGCCGCGGCCGCGCGGGGCGTACTCGACGACCATGGCGATCGCGATCGGCAGCAGGCCGCCGAGACCGAGACCGGCCAGGAGACGGCCGAAGCCGAACACGCCGAGCGACGGCGCGGCGGCGCAGACGGCCGAGGCGATCGAGAACAGCGCGCAGCATCCGGCGATGACCTTCTTGCGGCCCGCCCAGTCGGTGACGGTGCCCGCGGCGAGCGCGCCGACGAGCATGCCGAAGGTGGCGTAGCTGCCGATCTCGCCGCCCTTCGCGGCGGTCAGGCCCAGGGTGGGGTCGTCGAGCATCTTGGGCAGTACGGCCCCGTACATGAACATGTCGAGCCCGTCGAAGAGCACGACCATCCAGCACAAGGCGATCACCAGGACGACGAGCCTGGTGGGCCGTCCCGAGGCGACGGCGGGTGGGGTGGAGGACATCCTGATTCCTCTCGGAAGGTTTCCTGGGGGGCTGGAATCGCGATCAGGTGTGGCGGCGGTGGAGGTGCAGGCCAGCCCGGTGCCGCCGACCGTAACTTGCCAGAATCCTGTTGGCAATATAGCGAACAAGATTGTTGACATTTTTGTTGCCCTAGATTTAGCCTCGACACGCACGTACAGAGGAAGGGCGGCCGATGCCGTACGTAGACGGCCCGATCAGCGGTGAACAGGCGAAACAGCACGCGCTCACGGGCCTGCGCGAGGCCATCGCGCGCGGCGAGATGGCTCCCGCCCAGCGCCTGGTCGAGGGCGAGCTCGCGGAGCGGTTCGGGGTGACCCGAGGCAGCATCCGGGCGGCGCTGATCGACCTGACCGCCGAGGGGCTGGTGGAGCGCATTCACAACCGAGGCGCCCGGGTACGGGTCGTCTCCGTCGAGGAGGCGGTCGCCATCACCGAGTGCCGGATGGTCCTCGAGGGGCTGTGCGCGGCCAAGGCGGCGGCGCAGGCCACCGACGAGCAGCTGTCCGAGCTCGCGGCCCTGGGCCAGGCGATGGTCAAGGCGGTCGCCGACGGCGAGCCGCTGACGTACTCGGCGCTCAACCACGAGCTGCACGCCTACATCCGCGACATCTCCGGGCAGCAGGTCGCGGTCGAGTTATTGCAACGGCTCAACGCCCAGCTCGTCCGGCACCGCTTCCAGCTCGCCCTGCGCCCCGGGCGTCCGCAGAAGTCCCTCAACGAGCACCTGGCGCTGATCGAGGCGATCCGCGCCCACGACCCGGAGGCGGCCCAGGTGGCCGTGCACGCCCACCTGGCCAGCGTCATCGACGCCCTGCGCGAATGACGCCGTCCGCCGGACCGACCCCCATACACCGAGGAGAACGACAATGACCGACGACGGGAAGCCGGCAGCTCCCGCGCAGTCCACCCTGGTCATCAGCGCGCACGCCGGCGACTTCGTCTGGCGCGCGGGCGGGGCGATCGCCCTGGCCGCCGCGCGGGGCGAGAAGGTGACCATCGTGTGCCTGTCCTTCGGCGAACGCGGCGAGTCCGCGAAGGCCTGGCGCGAAGGCAGATCCCTCGACGAGATCAAACAACTGCGGCGGGCCGAGGCCGAGCAGGCCGCCGCGACCCTGGGGGCCGGCATCCGCTTCCTGGACGCCGGTGACTACCCGCTGCGGGAGACGCCGGAGCTCACGGACGAGCTCGTACGCGTCTACCGCGAGGTCGTGCCGACCGTGGTGCTCACGCATCCGCTGGAGGATCCCTACAACGGCGACCACCCCGCGGCCGCCCGGATGGCGCTGCAGGCCCGCGTTCTGGCCCAGGCGATCGGCTACCCGGCGTCGGGTGAGCCGCTCGGCGCGCCGCCGGTGTTCTTCTTCGAGCCCCACCAGCCGGAGATGTGCGGCTTCACCCCGCAGGTGCTGCTCGACATCACCGAGGTCTTCGACACCAAGCGCAAGGCGATGGAGTGCCTGCCCGCGCAGCGGCACATGTGGGACTACTACACCGACCTGGCCACCCGCCGCGGTGTGCAGCTCAAGCGCAATGCCGGCCCGAATCTGGGGCTGCCCCACACGACGTACGGCGAGGCGTACATGCGGCCTTACCCCCAGGTGACGGCGGTGCTGGCATGACCGGGGTGATCGTCACCGGTCCGCCCAGGGCCGACGCCGCCGAGGTGGCCGCGCTGGCCGGGTTCGGAGTGGCCACCGTGCACGAGGCCCTGGGCCGCGCGGGAAGTCTCGGCCCCGGGCTGCGGCCCATCCAGCAGGGCGTGCGCGTCAGCGGCACCGCGGTCACCGTCCTGTGCTGGCCCGGCGACAACCTCATGATCCACGCGGCGGTCGAGCAGTGTCGCGAGGGGGACGTGCTGGTCGTCACCACCACCTCGCCGTCCACCGACGGCATGTTCGGGGAGCTGTTCGCCACGGCGCTGCAGCGGCGCGGCGTGCGCGGGCTGGTGATCGACGCCGGCGTACGTGACACCGCGGAGCTGCGGGCGATGGGATTCCCCGTCTGGTCGGCGGCCGTCTGCGCGCAGGGCACGGTCAAGGCGACCGCGGGCTCGGTCAACGTGCCCGTGGTGGTCGGCGGCCAGGTGATCAGGCCCGGCGACGCGGTGCTCGCCGACGACGACGGGGTGATGTGCGTCCCCCGCGACCTCGTCGGCACGGCCGTGAAGGCGGCCGAGGCCAGGACGGCCAAGGAGGAGGCCGCCCGAGCGGCGTTCGCCGCCGGCGAGCTCGGCCTCGACCGCTACGGCCTGCGCGAGACGCTGGCGCGACTGGGCGTGCGCTACGTGACGGCGGAGGAGTACGACCGCGAGGGGACGGCGACGTGACGCCCGAGAAGTGCGACCGCGAGGGGATGGCCCAGGAGCGCTACCGCGGGAGGACCGCGACGTGAGCGCCGGCGAGCGCGGTCTGCGCTGCATGCTGATGCGCGGAGGCACCTCCAAGGGAGCCTATTTCCTGGCCGAGGACCTGCCGGCCGACCGGGCGGCACGCGACGACCTGCTGCTGCGCGTCATGGGCAGCCCCGACCCGCGCCAGATCGACGGCCTGGGCGGCGCGCACCCCCTGACCAGCAAGGTGGCCGTCGTCTCCCGCTCCGGCGACGACGCCGCGGACGTCGACTACCTGTTCCTGCAGACGGGCGTCGAGACCGCCGAGGTCTCCGACCGCCAGAACTGCGGCAACCTCCTCGCCGGAGTCGGCCCGTTCGCCGTCGAACGCGGACTGGTCCTGGCCGCCGACGGCGAGACCACCGTGCGGATCCGGATGCTCAACACCGGCGAACTGGCCGCGGCGACCTTCCCGACCCCCGGCCGGGTGGTGAGCTACGACGGTTCGACGGAGATCTCCGGCGTGCCGGGAACCGCCGCCGCCATCGTGATCGAGTTCCCCGGCGGCGCGGACCGGCAGCCGCTGCTGCCGACCGGAAACGCCCGCGACGACGTGGCCGGCGTCAAGGTGACGTGCGTGGACAACGGCATGCCGGTGGTCCTCCTCCGGGCGGCCGACCTCGGCGTCACGGGCTACGAGAGCCCGGCCGAGCTGGAGGGCGACGCCGCGCTCGCCGCCCGGCTGGGCGAGATACGCCTCGCGGCGGGGAAGCTGATGGGTCTCGGCGACGTCCGCGACACGACCGTGCCCAAACTGACCCTGCTCGCGCCGGCCCGTGACGGCGGCGCCGTCTGCACCCGTACGTTCATCCCGGTCCGCTGCCACACCTCCATCGGCGTGCTGGGCGCGGCGAGCGTCGCCGCCGGCCTGCTCGTCCCCGGCAGCACCGGCCACGACCTCGCCGTGCTCCCCGGCGCCGGGAACCGGCTGCGCGTCGAGCATCCGACGGGGTTCCTCGACGTCGAGACCGCCGTCGCGGAGGGGCCGTCCGGCTCCTTTCACGCGGCCCATACGGCCGTCGTCCGCACCGCCCGCAAGATCTTCGACGGCACGGTCCACCCGCGCCCGTCCGACACCTAGGAAGGCTCCTCATGGCCCCGCCGCTGGGGGACATCGCCCATCTCGGGCATGTCCAACTCCTCACCCCCGACCCCGACCGCAGCCTGTGGTTCTTCACCCAGATGCTCGGCATGACCGAGAGCGGGCGCTCGGGCGACTCGGTCTATCTCCGTACCTGGGACGACTACGAGCACCACAGCCTCACGCTCATCGCGCACGACACCTCCGGCATCCGCCGTACGGCGCTGCGGACGTCGAGCGAGGAGGCGCTGAACGCGCGGGTCAAGGCTCTGGAGAACGCCGGCCTGACCGGTGCGTGGGTGGAGGACGAGCCCGGGATCGGGCCCCTGTACGTCACCCGCGACCCCGACGGGCACGAGATCGCCCTCTACTGGGAGAGCGAGTGGTACCAGGCGCCGCCCGACCTGCGCCCCGGGCTGAAGAACCAGCCGCAGGCCAAGCCCGGCCAGGGTGTCGGCGTACGGCGGCTCGACCACGTCAACTACCTCGCCGCCGACGTCGCCCCCAACGCCGACTTCACGCACCGGCTGCTCGGGGCCAGGCCCACCGAGCAGATCGTGCTCAACTCCGGCAGGGTCAGCGCGCAGTGGCTGACCTTCACCAACAAGTCGTACGACGTGGTCTACACCGAGGACCGGTCGGGCACGCGGGGGCGCCTGCACCACATCGCGTTCGCCACCGACAGCCGCGAGGACATCCTCCGCGCCGCCGACCTGTGCCTCGACAACGGCGTCCACATCGAGACCGGACCGCACAAGCACGCGATCCAGCAGACGTTCTTCCTGTACGTCTACGAGCCCGGCGGCAACCGCATCGAGCTGTGCAACCCGCTCACCCGCCTGGTGCTCGCCCCCGACTGGCCGCTGATCACCTGGACGGAGGCGGAACGCGCCAAGGGGCAAGCCTGGGGCCTGAAGACCATCGAGTCCTTCCACACGCACGGCACCCCTCCGCTCGGCTGAGGCGCCGCGGGATCAAGTCAACCCGTGAATCGGGCATTAACCGGCCCCGGTGATGCGCTGCGTATCGTGAGACGCGCGAGTAGACAGGTGGTGAGGTGTGATGTCCGAGATGACGATCGATGTCGCGGCGCTGAAGCGGCGCATGGGCCGAGTAGGGGTCTGGAACAGCACGCTGGGCGGCGAGCCGGCGTCGTTCGAGCGGGAAGCAGCCGCCGAAGTGGAGAGCCTGGGCTTCGGGACGCTGTGGATAGGGGAGAGCCCGAAGGGCAAGGAGGCGCTGTCTCATTCGGCGATCCTGCTCGGCGCGACGCGGCGGATGCTGATCGCCACCGGGATCGCCAACATCTGGGTCCGCGACGCCACCGCCGCATCGAACGGGGCCAACGCCCTCGGGGAGGCGTTCGACGGCCGCTTCGTGCTCGGCCTGGGCGTGAGCCACGCGCCCTTGGTGTCGTCGAGAGGCCACGATTACCGCAAACCCGTGTCAGCGATGCGCACCTACCTCGACGCCATGGACGCGACGGAGTACGACGGCCCGCGGCCGAACCCGGTCCCGCGGCTGCTGGCCGCCCTTCGCGGCAAGATGCTGGACCTGGCCGCGACGCGTACCCAGGGCGCCCACCCCTATTTCGTCACCCCCGAGCACACCGCCCGTGCCCGCGCGATCCTCGGCCCGGACCCTGTGCTGGCCCCGGAACAGACGGTCGTGCTCGACACCGACCCGGACCGGGCGCGGCGGACCGCCCGTCGTTTCATGTCCCTCTATCTCGCCCTGCCGAACTATGTGAACAACCTGCGCGACCTGGGCTGGGATGACAAGGACCTCGCCAACGGCGGCAGCGATGCGCTGGTCGACGCCATCGTGGCGTGGGGCGACCCGGAGACGATCATCGAGCGGGTACGGGCTCACCTCGACGCGGGCGCGGACCACGTCTGCGTCCAGCCGCTCGCCGAGACCGCCGGCGACCTGCTGGAACACCTGCGCGTCCTGGCCCGGAGCGATCTGACCTCGACCTGATGCGGCTAGTCGCCTGCATAGGTGAACGGGATGAAGCTGAGGGAGTCAAGCCGCCCCTTGTACTCGGTGGAGAGCCCAGCCAGGATCATGGTCGCGCCCGGGGTCGCGGCGACGTTCGCCTGTGAGGTGACGAGCGCGGTGATGCCGGTGGAGTCCCAGAACGTCATGCCGCTCAGGTCCAGGACGAGCCGGAGGGACGTCGTAGTCGAGATCAGGGCCTGGACGGCGGCGATGACGTCGGAAGCGGTCCGCTGGTCGAGGTTCCCCGCCAGAGTCAGTGTGGTGCGGTCGTCGTGGTCGTGGCGGGTCAGCTGGAAGGCCGTGGGGACGGAGCGGGGAAGGCTGAATCCGGCGGTGACGACGGTGCCGCCGGGGCCACGGCTCACGGCGTGGAGGTCGCTGAGGCAGCGGGCCATCCACAGCCCATGCCCGAACTCGTACGGCCATCCGGGAGTCTCCTGCTCCGGGGAGGTGGCGTCGCCGTCGACGACCTCGCAGCGCAGCATGTCGTCCACGACACGCAGGCGCACCCATCCTCTCCCGGAGCCGTGCAGGATGACGTTGCTGGCCAGCTCGTGGCCGATGAGCACCAGGTCCGCGCTGCGGCCCTCGGGCAGGCCGGCCCGGATCGCGTGCGCCTCCAGCGTCACCCGCAGCGCGTACATCGAGTCGCGGTCGAAGGGCTGCTCCAAGAGGGTGGCCGGCTCAGCGGGCCGCTTCATGTCTGGCTGACCGTTCAGCTCGCCGGAGGACGACGGCGGACGGCGGGGCGGCCGGCTACCCGTCATGAGCGGTCACCAAGCTGATCCCGGGCATCGCGGACGCACCGAGCAGAAGGAATCGCGTGTGGGTCGCAGGGCTGCAGTGCAGTACGGCTCTGCGAGGCGTGGGCAGGCTACGGGCGGCATCTATGATCATACGAGCGCAATACAGGTCGATGAACGACAATTCCGCCATGTTAACGGTGATGTCGCCGTCAACCCGGATGGTTTCGCTCAAGGCCAGCCTGAGCGCGCCTTCGGCCGACCGATCGATCTGCCCGGCCAGCCGGATTCCCGGCGGCGCGTACTGGCGGCAGATGCGCAGCAGCGCGTCGTGATGATAGGTGGCCGCGGCGACCGTGCGGGTGTGATATCCGGACACCGAGGCGAGCGTGACCGGGTCGAAGCGTTCGCGGTCGTACTGGCACAGGACCGCCGCGCTGCCACCCGACAGCGTGGCCGCGATCTCCTCCTCGAAGGCCGGCAACTGCTCGATGCCGCTCACGGGCTGTAAGGCCCAGCTCATGTCGAGCGCCACGCGTAGTCCCGGATAGCCTTCGCGCGCCGTGCGTGCTATCTGACCGTGCAGCCACCGCGTGGCGTGCTCCACCGTGAACGCCTGCCCGTCCAGCAGCCCGTCCTGGCAGGCCATGACCTTCATGCGCCCGGCCGCCGTGGCCTCCTGCGCGACCACGCCCCGCCGTCCCAGCTCCGCCAGGCCGCGCGTCGGCTCCTCCGCCAGCCAGACGACGCGCTGACCCTCGGCCAGCCCATCCCGTACGAAGGCCGTGGTGAGATCGAGCAGCTCCTCGTGCTCGCCGAACGTCAGGCAGGCGTGATCGTTGATCGTCAGATCCGTGATCTGCGTTTCAGCACCGACCGTCACCCATGCCACCTTCCCGATCGCGGCCACCTCCTGGAGCCCGCATCGCTGCGGAACTTAGAGTAGTGATCAACAGGCTGCCGAGCATCTCGGACCCCGTGACCCGCCCTACCGGTGTGCCATCTGCCCAAGGCGCACCGAGCCACACGCGATACAACCACGCACCCTGCGTGACGATCAACGACTCAGGGTAAGGGGCGGATCGACATTCCCCCCTGCCATGGAGTTCGCATGGAACGAACGGTCCTCGCCGCAGTCGCGGAACGCCCCGACGCCGACACGGCACTCGCCGAGCAGATCCGCCGCGTCAGCGCGGCAATGGACGACCTCGGCGTCCAGTTGCGCTGGACACACCGCACGCAGGACGCGCTGGCGGTGATCGGCTCGGACGCCTCGCTGGCCGGGATGCTGGCCGACTGGGACGCGCCGGGCGCCGATCAGGTGCTGGGCGCGGTCACCCAGCGCTTCCGCGGCCTGCCGGTCTTCCTCATGACCGCCGAGCAGGAGCTCCCCCTGTGGGTGTACGAGGTCATCCAGGGCTACGTGTTCCCCCTTGAGGACACCCCTGACTTCATCGCCGGCCGCATCGCGCACGCGACCGAGGCCTACACCGAGCGGATCCTCCCGCCGTTCTTCCGCGCGCTGCGCAAGCTGCAGGACCACCACCAGTATTCCTGGCACACCCCGGCGCACGCCGGCGGCGTCGCGTTCCTGAAGTCACCGGTGGGGCGGGCGTTCTTCGACTTCTACGGCGAGCGCCTGCTGCGCACCGACCTATCCATCTCGGTGCCCGAGCTGGGCTCGCCGCTGGACCACACCGGTCCGATCGGCGAGGCCGAACGCAACGCCGCCCGCGTCTTCGGCGCCGACCGCACCTTCTTCGTGATGAACGGCAACGCCACCGCCAACCGCATCGTCGGCCACCACGCCATCGCCCGCGACGAGACCGCCCTGGTGGATCGCAACTGCCACAAGTCACTGCAGCACGCGCTGACCATCAGCGGCGCGCGCCCCGTCTACCTGGTGCCCGAACGCAACGGCCTCGGCCTGGCCGGCCCCATCCCGCCCGCCGAGCTGCGGGCCGACACCCTGCGCGCCCGCCTGGCCGGCCATCCGCTCGCGGAGACCGACCCGGCCTACGCCGTGATCACCAACTCCACCTACGACGGGCTCTGCTACGACGCCGTACGGGTCGCCGAGCTGCTGAGCGAGAGCGTTCCCCGCGTGCACTTCGACGAGGCGTGGTTCGCCTACGCCCGCTTCAACCCGCTGTACGCCCGCCGCTACGGCATGGCCGTGGACGAGCGGACGCTGCCGGGGCCGGACCGTCCCACCGTGTTCGCCACCCAGTCGACGCACAAGCTCCTGGCGGCCCTGTCGCAGTCGGCGATGCTGCACGTCCGGTCGGCCGGACGCGCTCCGGTGGACTACGAGCGGCTCAATGAGACGTACCTGATGCACTGCTCCACCTCGCCGCTCTACCCGATGATCGCCTCGCTGGACGTGGCGGCGGGGATGATGGACGGCGCGTCCGGACCGTTCCTGACGGGCGAGGCCATCATCGAGGCGGTCCGGTTCCGCCAGGCCATGGTCCGGCTGGCCGCCCGCATCCGGGAGGACGGCCGGCGGCCGGACTGGTACTTCGGCGTCTGGCAGCCCGCTCAGGTCACGGACCCCGGCACCGGCCTGCCCGTCTCCTTCGCCGACGCCGACCCCGTGCTGCTGAGCACCCATCCGGAGTGCTGGACGCTGGAGCCCGGCGCCGCCTGGCACGGCTTCCAGGGCCTGACCGACGGCTACTGCCTGCTCGACCCCATCAAGGTGACGATCACCTGCCCGGGCGCCGACGCCGCCGAAGGCACGCTCGACTGGGGCATTCCCGCCCGGATCGTCGCCACCTACCTGCGGCAGCGCGGCATCGTCGTGGAGAAGACCGGGGACCACACGCTGCTGGTGCTGTTCTCCATGGGGATCACCAAGGGCAAGTGGGGCACGCTGATCGACGCGCTCACCGACTTCAAGCGTGCCTACGACGACGACCTGTCCCTGGCCGAGGTGCTGCCGGGCTTCGGGCCGCCGGCCACCACGCTGCGCCGCTTCTGCACCGACGTACACGACAAGCTCCGCACCCTCGGGCTCGGCGAGCTCCTCGACCAGATCTTCACCACCCTCCCCGAACCCGTCCGCACCCCGGCCGACAGCTACCAGGCCCTGATCCGCTCGCGCACGGAACGCGTCTCGCTCGCCGACCTGCCCGGCCGCGTCTCCGCCGCCACCGTCGTCGTCACCCCGCCGGGGATCCCCATGCTGATGCCCGGAGAGGCGACCGGGCCCGCCGACGGCCCGCTTATGGCGTACCTGCACGCTTTGGAGGACTTCGACCGCTCTTATCCAGACCTGGCCACCGACATCCACGGCGCGCACCGCGACGACGGCGGCCACTACCACGTCGAGGTCGAGGTCTGACCCGCTCCCCCAGGATCAAGCGACGAGCTGCTTGTCGGCCTCCTGCTGGATCAGGTCCTTGTCGGTGATGACCACCGCGTCGGGGATCGCGTCGGGCAGCTCGTCCTCCAGGTAGCGGACCGGCCGGTAGCGGAAGGCCGCCAGGCCTATCAGCACGGTCACCGCGCCCGCGACGAGCGTGAGCAGGGCGATCCCCCGGCCCTGCGCGGAGCCGGCGATGGGGTTGAAGACCTGTTCGACCAGCGGTCCGGCCAGCAGGAAGCCCACCGGGACCAGGGCCCAGCTCAGCATCAGGTTGGTGGCGATGACCCGGCCCTGCAGGTCGAGCCCGACCTTCTGCTGCACGATGGCGAACCAGTGCGCGTTCAGCAGCGCGGTGAGCAGCCCGATGCAGAACAGCCCGATGGCGGGCAGCGCCGGGTGGGGGGCGATCCCGATGACGGCGAAGGCGACGCCCAGTGCCATGAAGCAGCCGAGGATGCCGTTGGTGCGGCGCTCCAGGCCACCGGTCACCGTCATGATCACGCTGCCGGCCAGCAGTCCGATGCCGGTCATCGAGAGCGCTATGCCCAGGCCCCGGGTGTCGGTGAGGCTGAGCAGCAGCGGCGTGGCCAGGACCTCGACCATGGCGAAGGGGAGGTTCAGGAACGAGGTGAACAGGATGATCGCCAGCAGCCCGTGCCTGCGGGTGATGTAGCGCCAGCCGCCGGTCACCTCCTGCCAGAACGGCTCCTCCCGCTTCTTGAAGAGCGTGTCCGGGAAGCGGACCGCCAAGGTCACGGTGACCGCGAAGGCGAAGGTGGTCAGGTCGATCACGATGATGCCGGGCAATCCGATGGCGGCCACGAGCGCGCCGCCCAGCAACGGCGCCAGTACGG
Organism: Nonomuraea sp. NEAU-A123; assembly: GCF_018603905.1. Classification (GTDB taxonomy): domain Bacteria; phylum Actinomycetota; class Actinomycetes; order Streptosporangiales; family Streptosporangiaceae; genus Nonomuraea. The sequence goes on along the minus strand of NZ_JAHFZZ010000005.1, from coordinate 660,808 downwards.
TCCCCGCCGCCGGCCCCAGCTGGGCCAGGCCGCCGGCTCTGCCGTAGTAGCGTTTGGGCACCAACTGGGCCATGGCCGCCATGTAGGCGGGCTGGTGGAAGGCCGTCGACACCGCGCCGATGGCGACGATGACATAGACGTGCCAGAGCTGGAGCCCGCCCGTCCAGAGCAGGGTGGCCAACGAGGCGGAGGCGCAGCCCGCCGCCGAGTCGGCGGTGATCATGACCAGCCGGCGGTTCCAGCGATCCGCCACCGCTCCGGCGATCGGCGCCAGGACGACGGCGGGCAGCAGCGCCATGACCGAGACGATGGCGAACATCGAGATCGAACGCGTCTGCTGGTAGACCCACAGCCCCAGGCCGAACGCGGTCAGCCCGGTGCCGATCAGCGACACGAGCTGGCCGAAGGCCACCAGGAGGAACGTCTTCAGGCTGGCCTGCTGGTAACGGGGCGGCAGCGGCGCCGCCGGCCGATCGCCACCACCGAGGATCTCGGCCAGCTCGGGCGCCTGGTGCTTCTGGAAGTAGTGCCCGGCCTTGGGGATGACCTCCAGCGACACCGCGTCGGAGAAGGCCTCCCACTCGCGGAAGCGCTCCTCGTGCAGCTCGGTGGCACGGTCGTTCTCGCCGACCACGCACACCAGCGGCGCCGACAGCTTCTTGATGGGCGCCTGGTAGAGGTCGGTGTAGTAGTCCTCGCCCTCCTGGGTGTCGTGGAGGAAGACGCCCATGAGGAAGTCGCGCTCGTGACGGTCCAGCGCTTCGGTGAAGAAGCCCATGGCCCGCAGGAACTCCAGCGCTTGCCGCTTTGAGGTCCACCGCTCCATCGGGAAGATCTCGCGGAGCCAGGCGAAGGCCTTGCCCGGCAGGCGGGGCGCCGGAAAGTGCCCGCCGATGACCACCTTCACCAGGTCGACGCCTTCCTCCTCCAGCCTGCGCGCCAGTTGGACGGTGAGCGCGCCGCCCATGCAGTGCCCGTAGAGCGCGAGGGGCCCGTCGACCTGCTCCTTGATCTCCTTGACGCAGCCCTCGACGAGCTCGTGGAAGGGCAGCACGGGCTCGCCGGGGTTGCCGGTCTCGTGGCCCGGCGGCTCCAGCGCGAGCATGGTGAGATGCTCGGGCAGGGCCGCGGCCAGCGGCTGGTACGTGATCGCGCCGCCGCCCGCGAACGGCACGCAGACCAGGGTCAGCGAGGCCGCGGAGCGTGGCGGCGTCAGTTCATGCAAGAGGCCGAAATTTCGGGACGAACCGTCGAGTGCGGCGAATGCTCGGATCGTGGGGTTCTTGAAGAGGTCCAGCACGGTCGCCTGGATCCCCGAGTCCCGTACGGCACGCACGGCCTTGAAGGAGTCGCCGCCCAGCGCGAAGAAGTCGTCGTCGATCCCGATCCCCCGCACGCCCAGGATCGCCGACCAGAGCTCGGCCAGCTTGACCTCGGCCGGCGTCCGCGGCGCCGTGCCCTCGGCGCGCACCTGGCCGACCGGCTCGGGCAGCGCCTTGCGGTCCACCTTGCCGTTGGGGGTGAGCGGCAGCGCGTCCAGCGGTACGAACGACGAGGGGATCATGTAGTCGGGCAGCTTGCGGCGTAGGTATTCGCGCCAGTCCGGTCCGGAGTCGGCGACCAGGTAGGCGGCGATGCTTTTGGCCTCGTCCGCGCCGCGCACCACCACGGCCGCTTCGCGGACCGCTGGGTGTGCCAGCAGGAGCGACTCGATCTCGCCCAGCTCGATCCGGTAGCCGCGGACCTTCACCTGCTTGTCGGCCCGGCCGAGGAACTCGATCGAGCCGTCGGCCCGGCGGCGGGCCAGGTCACCGGTCCGGTACAGCCTGCGCCCGTCCCGCCAGGTGATGAAGCGCTCCGCCGTCAGCTCGGGCCGGCCGAGGTAGTCGCGGGCCAGGCCCGCCCCGCCGATGTGGAGCTCGCCGACCACGCCGGTGGGAACCAGCCGCATCGTGGCATCGAGCAGGAGGATCCGGGTGTTGGCGATCGGGTGGCCGATCGTGATCGGCCCGTCGGTGACCCGGGTGAGGGTGGACCAGATCGTGGTCTCGGTCGGCCCGTACAGGTTCCACAGTTCGGCCACCCGGCCGCGCAGGTCGGTGGCCAGGTCGGCGGGGAGCGCCTCGCCGCCGCAGAGCGCCTTCAGCCCCGGCTTGCCCGGCCATCCCGACGACAGCAGCAGCCGCCAGGTCGCCGGAGTGGCCTGCATGACCGTCGCGTCGTCGAGCAGGGCGGCCAGCCGTACCGGATCGTAGGCCGCCTCGCGGCTCGCGATCAGCACGCGGCCGCCGACCGTGAGCGGCAGGAACAGCTCCAGCACCGAGATGTCGAAGGCGGACGTGGTGACGGCCAGGAGCGTGTCCTGGCCGGTCAGGCCGGGCTCGCGGCTCATCGAGGTGAGGAAGTTGACCACCGAGGAGTGCTGGACGCGCACGCCTTTGGGCCGCCCGGTGGAGCCGGAGGTGTACAGGACGTAGCAGGGGTTCTCCGGCGCGGGCGGCCGCTCGGGGCTGTGCCCGTCGCGCGTTTGTCGCATGACCTCGTCGTCGGCGAGGATGAGCTCCCCGTGGTAGCCGGTGTAGCGCCCGGCCAGCTCGCGCTCGGTGATCAGGACGCCGATGCCGGAGTCGTCCAGGATGTGGGCTTGGCGCTCCTGCGGGTACATCGGGTCGAGCGGCACGTACGCGCCGCCCGCCTTCAGCACGCCGAGCAGGGCGACCAGCATCGTGGCCGACCGCTCCATCGCGACGCCCACCAGCGTCTCGGGCCCCACTCCCGCCGCCCGCAGGCGCCTGGCGATCCGGCCGGCCCGCTCGTCCAGCTCCCGGTACGTCAGTGAGGCGCCGTCGAAGGTGACGGCCACGGCGTCGGGCGTCCGGTCGACCTGGGCTTCCACCAGCTCGTGGACACACAGGTCGGGCACCTCGACGTCCTGGCCGTCCAACTGCTCGGCCAGCTCTTCCCCGGTGAGGAAGACCAGGTCGGACAGTGCGGTCTCGGGCGCCGCGACGATGGCGGAGAGCAGGCTCTCGTAGTGCCGGAGGAGCCGCCGGGCGGTGCCGGCATCGTAGAGCGCGGTGTTGTACTCCAGTCTGCACAGCAGCTCATCGCCCTGCTCCTCGATGTAGAGCACCAGGTCCACCTGGGCGGTGCCGGTCTCCACGGCCAGTTCCGACACGGCCAGGCCGGCCAGGTTCAGGTCGCTCTTGGGCAGGTTGAGCAGGTTGAACAGCACCTGGAAGAGTGGGTTGCGCGACAGGTCCCTGGGCGGGTTGAGCTCCTCCACCAGGCGTTCGAAGGGCACGTCCTGATGGGCGTACGCGCCCAGCGCGTACGCGCGTACCTGCGCCAGGAGCTCCGTGTACGGCAGGCCGCCGTCCATCGTGGCCCGCATGACCAGGGTGTTGATGAAGCAGCCCGCGATGCCTTCGAGCTCGGGGCGGGTGCGCCCGGCCACCGGCGAGCCGACGCAGATGTCCTCCTGGCCGCTGTAGCGGTACAGCAGCGTGTGGAGCGCGGTCAGCAGGGTCATGTAGAGCGTGGCGCCGCGCTCCTGGCTCAGCTTCCGCACCCCGGCGGCCAGCTCCGCGGGGAGCAGGTGGGTGGCGACCGCGCCCTCGAAGGTCTGCGTCGGCGGGCGTGGCCGGTCCGTGGGCAGGTCCAGGCTGTGCGGGATGCCGCGCAGCCGTTCCTTCCAGAAACCGAGATCGGCGGCCTGCTGCCGCTGCCAGCGCGCGTAGTCGCGGTACCTGATCCGCGGCTCGGGGAGTGTCTCGCCGTTGTACAGCGCGGCCAGCTCGGTCCGCAGCAAGGTGATCGACCAGCCGTCCACGACGATGTGGTGGAAGCCGAGGGACAGGACGTGGTGGTCGGGGGCGAGCCGTAACAGCCGGGCTCGGAACAGCGGGCCGTGCGCCAGGTCGAAGGGCTGGGCCGCGGCCTCGCTCAGCGCCCGGTCGGCGTCGTCGCAGTCCTCGACCGGCAGCGGCGTCTCCCCTGCGGGCAGCACCACCTGCACCGGCTCGCCGTCCGGGGCGTGGAAGACGGTCCGCAGCGACTCGTGCCGCCGCACCAGCTCGCGCAGGGCGCCGTGCAGCCGCGCCACGTCCAGCTCGCCCCGCAGGTCCAGCGCCGTGGCCACGGCGTAGGCGGCCGAGCCGTGCACCTGGTCGATGAACCACATGCGCCGCTGGATGAACGAGACGGGAGCCGGACCGGGCTCCTCGACTGCCGGGATCACCTCACGGGCAACCGCCGACGCGCCGACCGGGGAACCTGCCGAGGCGACGGCCGGGGAACCTGCCGAGGCAATGGCCGGGAGACCCGCCGAAGCAACGGCCGGGAGACCCACCGAGGCGACGGCCGGGATCACCGCGCGAGGGCCTGCCGGGGCGAGGAGCGCCCGTTGACCGCCCAGCGTGGGGTGGTCGAAGACCGCCTCGATCGGCAGGCCCAGGCGGGAGGCGAGCTGGGTGGCCACGAGGGAGTCGCCGCCCAGGTCAAAGAAGTCGTCCCGGGGGCCGGTGGGCGTGATGCCGAGCACATCCCGCCAGGCGGCGGCGACCACGTCGAGCTCCTGAACCGCGTCGGTCGTGTGGGCCCCTTGAACCGCCTGAACCGTGCCGACCGTGTGGACCGTCTGAATCGCCCCCGGCACCGGCGCGATCTCGAAGCGGCGGGCGCGCGGCTCGATCCAGTAGCGGTGCCGCTCGAACGGATACGTGGGCAGGGGCACCCGCCTGCCCGGTGGGCCGAACGCCGCCCAGTCGACGTCGGCACCGCTCGCCCACAGCCGCCCGACGCCCTCCAGCAGGGCGGCCTGTCCGCTCTCCGGATCAGCGAGGGGCGCGACCGTGGCCTGGCCACCCTGACGGCGCACCAGCGTGCTCAGCGTCCGGCCCGGCCCCGCCTCCACCACCGCGGCGTCGGCCGTCACCAGGGCGCGGGCGCAGTCGGCGAACCGCACGGTTTCCCGCAGATGGCGTACCCAGTAGGCGGGGTCCTTGGTCTCGGCGCCGGACACCCAGCCGCCCGTGACGTTGGAGAGGTACGGCAGGTCGGGAGTGCCCAACCGCACGGAGGCGACCTCGGCGGCGAAGGCGTCGAGTACCGGATCCAGCATGGCGGAGTGGAAGGCGTGGGAGGTGCGCAGCGTGCGGCAGGAGACGCCCTGGCGTACCAGCCGCTGCTCCAGCTCGGCGATGGCCTGCTCCGGGCCGGCCAGGACGCACAGCTCGGGGGCGTTGACCGCGGCCAGGGAGACGTCCTCGCCGAGCAGCTCGCCCACCTCGGACTCGGGCAGCGGCACGGCCAGCATCGAACCGGGGGGCAGGCTCTGCACCAGGCGGCCGCGCGCGGCGACCAGGCGCAGGGCGTCCTCCAGGGTGAGGACTCCGGCCAGGCAGGCGGCGACGTACTCGCCGATGCTGTGCCCGGCCATCATCGCCGGGCGGACCCCGCGCTCGATCAGCGTGCGGGCGAGCGCGTACTCCGTGACGAAGAGCGCGGGCTGGGTGAGCCAGGTCTGATCGAGATCGCCGGCCTCGCCGTACAGGGCCTGGCGCAGGTCGAGGTCGAGGTACGGCTTGAGGAGGGTGGAGCAATCGTCGACGGCGGCGCGGAAGACGCTGTCCGACCGGTACAGCCCCGCGCCCATCCCACACCGTTGCGCGCCCTGGCCGGGGAAGACGAAGGCGACCTCGCGGGGGTGCGACTCGCTTGTGATGAGCTCGGCGTCCAGTGCCGACCGGCCATCCTCGGCGACCATGATGCCGCGGTGCCGTAGCTGGCGGCGGCCGAGCCGGAGGGTGGCGGCGACATCGCCCAGGTCCGTACCCGGACGCGCGCGCAGGTGGGCACGGAGCCGGGTGGCCATGTCCGCCAGCGCCGTGTCACTGGCGGCCGACAGGATGAGCAGGTGCGGGCCGGCCGCCGGTGGGACGGAGAGCTGTCCGGTCCCCACTGGGACGGCGGACTGGCCGGTCGCCCGTGGGGCGAGGGGCTGGCCGGGCGTCAGTGGGGTGGCGGGTGGTTCGGGTGCTTCCTCCAGGACGACGTGGGCGTTGGTGCCGCCCATTCCGAAGGCGCTGACGCCCGCTCTTCGCGGTGCCGGGCCCGGCGGCCAGGCCGCGACGGCGGTGGGCACGTAGAACGGGCTGAAGTCGATGCGCGGGTTGGGTATCGTGAAGTTGACCGTGGGCGGCAGGGTGCGGTGCTTGAGCGCCAGCACGGTCTTGATCAGCCCGGACATCCCGGCGGCGGCGTCGGCGTGGCCGATGTTGGACTTGACCGAGCCCAGTGCGATCCGCTGGTTCCCGGTGAAGACCTGGGAGAGCGCCGCGACCTCGATGGGGTCGCCGAGCGCGGTGCCCGTGCCGTGCGCCTCGATGTAGCCGATCGTGCCGGGGTCGACGCCGGCCGCGGCCAGGGCCGCGGTGATGACCTCGGCCTGGCCGTCCACGGCGGGCGCGGTGTAGCCGACCTTCCTGGTGCCGTCGTTGTTGACCGCGGAGCCGCGTACGACGGCGTGGATGGTGTCGCCCGCGGCGATGGCGTCCGTTAGTCGCTTGAGCACGACGACGCCGACGCCGCTGGCGCCGATCGTGCCGCGGGCCTCGGCGTCGAAAGGGCGGCAGTGGCCGTCCGGCGAGCCGATGCCGCCGCTCTGGTAGAGGTAGCCGCGGCGGGTCCAGGCGTTGACCCGCACCGCCCCGGCCAGCGCGAGGTCGCAGTCGCCGGCGATCAGGCTCTGCCTGGCCAGGTGGAGCGCGACCAGCGAGGTGGAGCAGGCGGTGTTGACGCTGACGCTCGGCCCGCGCAGGTCGAGCTTGTAGGAGGTCCGGGTGGGCAGGGAGTCCTTGTCGTTGCCGAGCATGACCTGGTACTCGCCCACCGCCTTGAGCACGTCGGGCGCGGCCAGCAGGTTCTCGATGAGGTAGCTGCTCATCGCCGAGCCGGCGAAGACGCCGATCTGCCCCGGATGGCGCGCGGGGTCGCAGCCCGCGTCCTCCAGCGCCTCCCAGGCGGTCTCCAGGAACAGGCGCTGCTGCGGGTCGAGGATCTCGGCCTCGCGCGGGGTGAACTCGAACAGTGTGGCGTCGAACAGGTCGATGCCGTCCAGCACGGTCCCCGACCTGACGTAGGCGGGGTCCGCCAGCCGGTCGGGGTCCTCGCCGTCGGCGAGCAGTTCCTCGTCGGTGAAGTCCTGGACGGCTTCCACGCCGTCGCGGATCGCCGCCCAGAACTCCTCGGGCCCCGTGGCGCCGGGGAAGCGGCAGGCCATGCCGACGATGGCGAGCGCGCCGTCGGCGGGCGCGGGGGCCGAGACCGGCTTCGGCGCCGGGCCGTCGGAGCTGAGGTAGGCCGTCAGCGAGGCGATCGTCGGGTACCTGAACAGGTCGGTGACCGTCAGGCTGAACCGCTTGCGCAGTCGCTCGTGCACCTGCAGGACCAGCAGCGAGTGGCCGCCCACCTCGAAGAAGTTGTCGCCGGGACCGAAGGCGCCGGTGCCCAGTGCCTCGCGCCAGGCCCGGGTGACGATCTGGGAGATCTCGTGGCGCGGCAGCTCCCCGGACGCCTCGTTCCCGCCGAGCGCCGCAACCAGCACCTGCTGGAGGTCGGCCACCAGGCCGCGGATCGTCCCCGCGTGGAACAGGTCCGTGTTGTACTCCACGAGCCCGTCCAGGCTCTCGCGGACGCCCACCGTCAGGTCGAACTTGGCCGTGCGCTCGGGGATCTCCACGGGGGTGACCGTCAGGCCGGCCAGCTCCAACGTCGCCGTGGCCGCGGGCAGCATGGCGAACATCGTCTGGAACACCGGGCCGCGGTCCAGGTGGCGCTCCGGGTTGAGCTCCTCCACCAGCCGCTCGAAGGGCATCCCCTGATGGTCGTGGGCGTCGAGCATCGCCTCCTTGACCCGCTCGACCACCTCGGACAACGACGGCTCGCCCGACAGGTCGGCGCGGATGGCCAGGGTGTTGGTGAAGAACCCGATCAGGCCCTCGAACTCGATCCGGTCCCGGTTGGCGATGGGCGTGCCCACCACCAGGTCCGACCGGCCGGAACGCCGGGAGAGCACCACCAGATAGGCCGCGAACAGCACCATGTACGGCGTGGCGCCCAGGCTCCGGCAGTACGCCTGGAACTCCGCGCGCGGAAGGCCCAGGGAGAAGGGCAGCTCGGCGCCCGCGTACGTCTGGACGGCCGGCCGGGGCAGGTCCGTCGGCAGCTCGGAGAGCGGCGGCGCGCCCGCCAGCTTCTCGCGCCAGTAGTCCAGATCCCGGCTGTAGTCGTTTTCCCGCTGCCAGATCGCGTAGTCGGGGTACTGCTGGGACAGCGCCGGCAGCTCCTGGCCGTTGTAGAGCGCGCTCAGCTCCCGGCGCAGCACCTCCAGCGACCAGGCGTCGGCGACGATGTGGTGGAGCGTGAGGTGCAGGACGTGCCGCTCCGCGCCTTCGCGCAGCAGGTGGGCGCGGATGAGCGGGCCGGTGGTCAGGTCCATCGGCGTGCCGTCCTCGGCGTCCGCCAGGTCGAGCGCCAGTGAGTCGGCCACGATCTGGTACGGGCCGTCCTCGTCCATGGCGAACGTGGTGCGCAGGCTCTCATGCCTGGCCACCAGGGCGTTCAGCGCGCGGTGCAGCGCTTCGCGGTCGAGCGGGCCCTCGATGCGGAAGGCGAGCGGTATCAGGTAGTGCGCGGCGCCTGGTGCGATCTTGTCCAGATACCAGGAGCGAAGCTGGGCGAAGGACATCGGCAGCCGGTCGGGCCTGGACCGCCCGGCCCGCTGTTTCTTCTTACGTAACGCGTCCAGGAGTTGGCGCTGCTGGGCTGACAGGCTCATTGGCCGCCTTCCATCGACCGCAGCAGGGCCTCGGCCTCTTCGTCGGAGTACGCGGCGACCATGAGATACAGCTCGGCGGCCGCCTCCACGTCCGGCGAGGTGAGTTTCGCGCCGAGCTCGGCGACGGTCGGGTGGGCGAAGAGCGTCCGCAGCGGCACCGGCACCTCCAGCGCCTCATGTAATCGGGAGGCGATCTGGGTCGCGTTGAGCGAGTTGCCACCCAGCTCGAAGAGGTTGTCGTGCCGCCCGACCGGCCCGCCCAGCACCTCCTGCCAGACGGCGGCGATGGCCTGTTCCACCGAGGTGGCCGGGGCCGTGACGGTCCGCGCGCTCTGGCCGGGGGCCGGCAGGGCGTGCCGGTCCACCTTGCCCGAAGGGTTCACCGGCAGGGACTCCAGCGCGACGAACGTGCTCGGCACCATGTATTCGGGCAGCCGCTCGGCCAAGTAGGCGCGCAGCTCCGGGGTACTGTCGGCGGCCACGTAGGCCACCAGCCCGCCTTCCCGGGCCATGACGAACGCCTCACGCACGGCAGGATGCCCGGACAGCACCGCGGCGATCTCGCCGGGCTCGACCCGGTATCCGCGGATCTTGACCTGGTCGTCCACGCGGCCCAGGAACTCGATCTCCCCAGCCTCGTCGCGGCGGACCAGATCCCCCGTCCGGTAGAGCCTGCGCCCGTCCCGCCAGATGATGAACCGCTCCCCCGTCAGCTCCGGCTGGCCAAGGTAGCCCCTGGCCAGGCAGGCGCCGCCGAGGTGCAGCTCGCCGGGGACGCCGTCGGGCACCTCGTGGCCCAGGCGGTTGAGGATCGGCGCCTGGATGCCGGTGACCGGCCTGCCGATGGGTGGCAGCCGCGGCCAGTCCGCCGGCCGGCCGGTGAGGGTATGGGCGATGTCGATGATCGCGCCCTCGGTCGGCCCGTACTGGTTGTGGAGCGTCATCCACGGTTTGATGAACCGCTCGAGCTGCGGGGTGACCTGGAGCTGCTCGCCCGCGGTGATCACCTCGCGCAGCGTGGCAGGCGGTTCGAGCCCGGCGCCGGCCAGCGACTGCAGCGCCACGAAGGGCAGGAAGATCCGCTCGACCCGGGTCCTGGCGATGTGGTCGAGCAGGGCGGCCGGGTCGCGCCGTACCTCGTCGCCGACCATGACCAGCGTCCCGCCGTACGCCCAGGTGCTGAAGATCTCCTGCACGGAGACGTCGAAGCCGAGCGCGGTGAACTGCAGGCTCCGGTAGGCGCCGCTGTGCCAGGCCATGAGGTTGGCGACCGGGCGGTGCGGCATCGCCACACCCTTGGGCAGGCCGGTCGAGCCCGAGGTGAACAGGATGTAGGCCAGGTTGTCGGCCGTGACGCCGCTGTCCGGCCGGTGTTCCGGCCGGCCGTCGAGGTCGGTGTCGACGTGGACGGGCCGCTCGTGCGGCAGGCTGCCGGCCAGCGCCCGGTGCGTCACCAGGACCGGGGTGGCGACCCGGCCGAGCACCTGGGTGAGGCGTCCTTGGGGGTAGGAGGGGTCGAGCGGCACGTAGGCGCCGCCCGACTTCAGGATCCCCAGCAGCGCCACGGGCAGGTCGAGCGAGCGCCGTACGTGCAGGGCGACCGGCACCTCCGGGCCCACCCCCAGCTCGCGCAGCAGGTGAGCCAGCCTGTTGGCCCGCCGGTCGAGCTCGGCGTAGGTGAGGGCGGCGCCGTCGAACTCGACGGCGACCGCGTCGGGGGTTCTGTCCGCCTGCTGTTCGAAGAGCCGGTGAAGGCACTGGTCGGGGCCGTGACCGGCGGGCTCGTGCCGCCGGGCGAGCAGCGTGGAGATCGGCGCGGCCGGGTCGGCCGCCACCTGCTCCAGGACGCGTACGTAGTGTCTCAACAGGCGCTCCGCGCTGGCGCGCTCGAACAGGTCGGTGGCGAACTCCAGGCTCATCTCCTGCCCTTCGGCGTAGAGCACCAGGTCGGCCTTGGCGCCGCCGTTCTCCACCTCCTCGAGCATCCGGAAGGTCAGCCCATCGGCTCGCTTGGCGTCCGGCGGCTCCTGCATCGCGAACATCACGTCGAAGGGCGGCCGGCCGTCGGGACAGAGCTCCCGCACGATCGCCTCGAGCGGCACGTCCGTAGGCGTGGCCAGGACTGTCGCCCGCACCTGTGACAGCAGGCGCTCGAAGGAGGGGTCGCCCGCCAGGCCGGTCCTGATCGGCAGCGTCTCCACGAAAAAGCCGATCATGGAGTCCGCGCCCGGCGCCTCCCTGCCGGAGAACGGCACGCCCGTCACGATGTCGTCCTGGCCGCTGTAGCGGTGCAGCAGTGCCTGGAAGGCGGCGAACAGCACCATGAACGGGCTCGCCTGAGCGCGCCTGCCCAGTGTCTCCACCTCGGCGAGCAGCCCGTCCGGCAGCGTGGCCCGGACCCGGGCGCCGCGCCGGAGCGGCCCCGTCGATCCGGGGCGGTCGGCGGGCAGCCCCAGCCGTTCGGGCGGCGACTCCAGGGCCTTCTTCCAGTACGGCAGGCGGCCGAGATCCGGCGTGCGCCGGTACGCCCCGGTCGGCGCGGGCAGGCTCTCCCCCGCGTAGAGCCGCGCCAGCTCGTCCAGGAAGACCCCGGCCGACCAGCCGTCGAAGGCGATGTGATGGACGGTCACCAGCAGCCGGTGCCGGTCGTCGGCGAGCCGGAGCAGCAGCGCCCGCAGCACGGGACCGTTCCGCAGGTCGAAGGGGTCGCGGGCGGCGTGCTTGGCCAGCGCGTCCGCGCCACGCAGGGTGGCGTCCACGACCTTCATCGGTACGGGCCGCGTCTGCTCGACCACGGGCACCGGCTCGCCGTCGTGCTCTTCGTAGCGGGTACGCAGGGGCGGATGCCTGCGGACGATCTCGTTGATCGCGTTCTCCAGGCGCCCGGTGTCGAGGGGGCCGTCCAGGGCGTACAGGATGGGCACGTTGTACTGCGCGCCGGGCGCCACCTGGTCGATGAACCAGAGCCGACGCTGCGCCGGCGTGAGGCCGCCCTCGGCCGGGGTCGCCGCTGCCACCTCCGGCAGGCCGTCGATCGCCCGGGCGAGCGCGGCGAGCGTGGGGTGTTCGAAGAGCATCCGGGGCTCGACCGGCTTGCCCAGCCCTTCGCAGGCGCGGGCGGCGATGCGCATCGCCAGCAGCGACTGGCCGCCCAGTGCCAGGAAGTCGTCGTCGGCGCCGATCAGCCCGGCGTCGAGGACGTCCTGCCAGATCTCGGCGAGCAGTATCTCGGTGGCGGTGCCGGGCGGCGTGATCGAGCGGGACTCGCGGACCGGGCCGGGCAGCGCGGCACGATCCACCTTGCCGTTGCCGGTCAGCGGGAGCTCGTCCAGGAAGACCCAGGCGGTGGGGATCATGTAGTCGGGCAGGAACCTGCGCAGGTGGGCGCGCGCCTCCTGCTCGGTCGCCGTGCCCACGATGTAGGCGACCAGTTCGTGGCCGCGGAGGGCGGTGGTGGCGGCCCGGACCCGCGGGTGACGGCCGAGCACGGTCTCGATCTCGCCGAGCTCTACCCGGTTGCCGCGGATCTTGACCTGGTCGTCGAGCCGCCCCAGGAACTCGATGAGCCCGTCGGGCCGCCGCCTGGCCAGGTCGCCTGTGCGGTAGAGGGGGCGCCCGTCCCGGTCGCGGACGAAACGCTCAGCCGTCAGGTCGGGCCGGTCGAGGTAGCCCAGGCCGACGCACACGCCGCCGAGGTACATCTCGCCCTCCTCGACCGGCCGCATCGCCTCGTCCAGGAGGTGGACGGTGACGCCGGGCAGCGGCGTGCCGAGCGCGGGCGGGCGGCTCTGGCCGTCGTAGACCGGCACCTGGCCGGCGATCGCGTTGACGGCGCATTCCGCCGGGCCGTAGAGGTTGATCAGCCGGAAGGGCAGCTCGGGTCTCGGGTAGGTGGTGAGCCGGTCGCCGCCGGTGCTCAGCGTCGCCAGCTTGGTCTCCGCCGGCCAGGACAGGCCGAGCAGGCCCTCGGCGATGGGAGTGGGCGCATAACAGGTGGTCAGCTCCCGCTCCACGATCCAGTCGCGCAAGGCGGGCAGGGAGAGCCTGGTCCGCTCGCTGGGGATGACCATCGTGGTGCCCGCGGTCAGATACGTCCAGATCTCCCACACCGATGGGTCGAAGTTGGGGCTGGTGAGCAGCGGGGCACGGCCGCCCAGCCCGAAGGTCTCGTGCGACCAGCCGATCAGGTTGGTCAGCGCGCGGTGCGGGACGAGGACGCCCTTGGGCGTCCCCGTCGAGCCGGAGGTGTGGATGACGTAGGCGGGCTCGCCGGGCTCGACGTGCGGCAGGGGTGACGCGTCCGCCTCGGCGGGCGTGTCGATCACCGGGATGCCGTCGGGGACCAGAGCTCTCCACTCGGGCGCCGTGACGACGGCCGCGGCTCCCGCCAGCATGGCGTGGATCCGCTCCGCGGGCGTGGCCGGGTCGATCGGGGCGAAGGCGACGCCCGCCTTCATGGCACCGAGCTGACCCGCGACCAGCCGGATCGAGCGGTCCGCGAGCACGGCCACCCAGCGCTGCTCATTCATCGGGAGATGACGCAGCTCAGCGGCGATGCCGTTCGCGAGGCGATCCAGCTCCCGGTAGGTGAGTTGATCTTGACCGGCCGCGACGGCGACCCTTTCCGGGGCCGCGCTCAGCTGATCTTGATAAAGGTGCAGAACAGATTCCAGGGGTGATCCACCCGACGCCATTGCCGCCCCTGCCGATTGAGTTTTTTCCCACTTTTTGCGCACGCCGCGGATCAGAATGACCTGGTCTCCAGATGTGTGTCAAATCTCGGCCAGCGTGGCGTTCGCGACCTTGTTGATCTATCCTTCAGACAGGTCCGGGTGGTGTCAGGCGGGCAGGCCCCAGCGGGGCTGACTCGGCGCCGTCACCGGCCGGATCATCGCGTCGCCCCGGGCCTGGATCAGCACCTCCTCCCCGCGGCGCAGATCGAGCTCGAGATCGCCGCCGGGCAGCGTCCGCCAGGGCACCTTTCTGCCGTGGGAACGTACGGTGAACGGGCCGTCGATGCCGGTGCGGACGCGGCAGGGCGCCCCCGCCAGCGAGACCAGCCGCACGAAATCGGTGCGACCGCCGCGACGGGCGGCCGAGAGCAGGAACGCGCCCTGCGTCAGGAAGTCGTGCACGGTCACGTCGGGCCACGCGGCCGGTACGGCGGGCAGGACCCTGATGACGCCGTCCCAGCTCTGGCAGATCATGTCGTGCATGGACTGGGCGGCCGACAGCGGCGTCTCGATGACCGGGCCGCTCTCCTTGTACATCGTGTTGGGCTGGACGAAGCGGCGCAGCAGCTCGTCGAGGTAGAAGCGGGCGTCGTCGCCGCGCGACATCTGCGCGGAGATCGAGGCCGCGCCGGTGAAGCTGTAGCCCTGCAGGGCGCCCTCGAAGCTGATCCAGTGCTTGAGCGACTTCTCGATCAGCTCGCGCTGGTTCTGCTGCTCCCAGGTGAGCAGATACAGGGGATAGATCATCAGGAGGTGGGAGTAGTGCCGGTGTGACTTGGCGAACGGCGCGCCCGCTCCGATCATGAAACCGTTCTCGTCCACCGGGTAGCCGGCCAGGTTCGCCAGCACGTCCTGCCACTTCGGCAGCAGCGGGTCCCGCACGCCCAGCAGGCGCGCGGACTCGACCAGCGTCCGGCAGCCCCAGCGGATCAGCGCCAGGTCGTAGTTCGTGTCCAGCGCGTTGACCCCGTACTCGGGCGAGAACGTGGCGGGCAGGTGCAGTTTGCCGTCGGCGCCCGGCGCCAGGAAGTGCAGGTAGTAGGTGATCGCCCGGCGCAGCAGCGGGAACAGCACGTCCCGTACGATTCGGGCGTCCATCGTGTGCCGGTAGGACAGCCAGACGTTGTGCAGCGCCCAGGTCAGGTTGCCGACCTCGGGGACGGGTGTGTCCTGGCCGGGGACGCCCACCGGGTAACCGCTGTTGCCGATTCCGGCACCGTTGTCGAGCGTCATGTCCGTGGTGCGCGGGATGCCCGCCGAGTCCTCGGGGAACGTCACCTGGTCGATGAGGCGCTGCCGGTACTGCGACAGGCTCCTGGTGACCGCGTCCAGCTCCAGGTGGTTCGACCCGTGGATCAGCCAGTATTCGAGCTGCACATTGAGGTTCCACCAGGTCGCCGGCCACGGCGTCGGCTCCAGCCACGGCCCGGAGGTCGCCATGGGCGGCGCGTCCCGGCGCGCGGCGGCGGCCACCTTGTAGAGCTGGATCCAGTAGAAGCTCTGCATCCGCTGGTCCGGCACCGACAGGAAGCTCTTGCGGTAGTAGCGGTGCCACCAGTGCCGGTGGTCGGCGGCCAGCGCCTCGATGGGCAGCCGCGCGGCCGAGCGCACCGATCCGACCGCCTTGTCGGCGGCCGTGTCGCCCGGGAACGACCAGGCGACGGCGGCGTAGAGGGTACGGTGCCGGCCGCGCCGTACCTCCTGCCAGGCCGTCGCGTGCCCACCGCCGGCCACCAGCGGCTGGGTGATCAGCTCCAGGTCGGCGTGTCGGGTCACGGCCGGCGCGGGGTTGGTGGTGTAGCCGGGCGGGGGCGGCTTGTTGAAGATCGGGTTGGCGCGGGGGCTGATGGCCTCCTCGGGGTGGAAGGTCCAGCGGAAGTCCCGCTCGCCGTCGCTGGGGACGACGTCGACGGCCAGCACGGAGCGGTCGTTGTGGATCAACGCGCTGATCTTCAGGCTGCCGGCGGCGGTGGTGATGGTGCCGGTCAGCTCGGCGTTCCACAGGTCGAGCCGCCAGTCGAC
This sequence comes from Nonomuraea sp. NEAU-A123, assembly GCF_018603905.1. Taxonomy (GTDB): domain Bacteria; phylum Actinomycetota; class Actinomycetes; order Streptosporangiales; family Streptosporangiaceae; genus Nonomuraea. The sequence goes on along the minus strand of NZ_JAHFZZ010000005.1, from coordinate 645,214 downwards.
GCCGGTGATCGCGCCGGCGGGCTCCAGCGTGAGGTGGCCGATGGGCAGGCGGGCCAGGCCGAACAGCGCGCCGTACTCGGGACGGTGGTCCTGAACCTCGCTGTGCTGCACGTTGAAGCGCACGGCATTGGCGTCCTGCTGGGCGTAGATGCCGGAGCCGAGGAAACCGTTGCCCAGGAACGGCCCTTCGTACCAGGTCTGCGGCATCCGCTGCCACACCAGGTCGGCATCGGCCAGGAAGCTCTGCCAGTCGATCTCGTCACGGAGCAGAGGGGGACCACCCAGGGCGCCGAGCGCGGGGGCGGCCAGCGCGGAGCCGAGCAGTGCGCGCCTGGACAGTTCGCTCATGCCACGGTGCCCCTCATCGTAGATAGATCGGATGTGTTAGGCACCCATGACGGTATTTGCGCCCTAGATCGCGGTCAAGGCCCTGTAAAGATCCGAGGGTCTCAAACCTGCAACCGTTTGCCGCTCGGCGTTGACGCCATGTTACGGCCCAATTAACGTCCTGAGTTAAGTATTTTGCCCGGTTCATGGACGGACACCCCCGCATGAGTACTCTCAGCAGACGAGGATTCCTCCAAGTCGGCGCGGCCGCCGCGACTCTCGCGCTGACCGGCTGCGCCGGAGGCGGAAGCTCGGGTGCCAGCCTCCAGTTCGCCTGGTGGGGCAGCACGGCACGCCATACCGCGACGCAGAAGGCCATCGACGCCTTCAAGAAGAAGAAACCCGGTGTCCAGATCAAGACCCAGTTCTCCGGCTGGGACGGGTACTGGGAGAAGCTGGCCACGCAGACCGCGGGCGGCAACGCCCCCGACGTGATCCAGATGGACTACTCCTACCTCGGCGAATACGCCAGGCGCGGCAGCCTGCTGGACCTGGGCCCGTACGTCGGCAAGGGCCTGGACCTGTCCGGCTTCGAGCCCGACGTGGTGAACGCGGGAAAGATCAACGGCAGGCAGTACGCCGTGAACTTCGGCATCAACTCCATGGCCCTCATCGTCAACAAGAGCCTGGCGGCCGAACGCGGAGTGGAGATCCCCGGCACCTTCACCTGGCCCGAGTACGGCGAGCTGGCCAAGAAGCTGGCGGGCAAGGGCGTCTTCGGCACCGAGGACGGCGCCCAGGACGGCGGCGCGCTGGAGAACTGGCTGCTGGAGCGGGGCAAGATGTTCTTCACCCCCGACGGCAAGCTGGCCTACGACGAGAACGATCTCAAGGAGTGGTTCACCTTCTGGGACGGTCTGCGCAAGGCCGGCGCGGCCACGCCGCCGGAGGTCCAGGCCACCGCGCTGGGCGACGTGCAGAACAGCCTGGTCGCCACCCGCAAGGCGGTCATGGACTTCGCCTGGTCGAACCAGCTCACCGCCTACATGTCGCTCACCAAGGACGAGATCGGCATCCACACCTTCCCGACGGGCGACAAGCCGGGCCAGTACTACAAGCCCTCCATGCTCTTGACCGTAAGCGCCGGGAGCAAGGCCAAGGACGACGCGGTGGCGCTGGTCAACGCGCTCGTCTCGGACGTGGACGTGGCCGCCCAGCTCGGCTCCGAGCGCGGCATCCCGCCCGCGGCCGCGATCCGCACCGCGCTGCGGCCCAAGGCGTCGCCGTCCGAGCAACTGGTCTACGGCTACATCGACTCGATCAAGGACAAGATCGGCCCGCTCCCTCCACCGCAGCCGCTCGGCGCCGGTGAGCTGCACAACAAGGTGCTCATGAACATCAACCAGCAGATCGGCTTCGGCAAGCTGACGATCGATCAGGGGGTGTCCCGATTCTTCGAAGAAGCCGGACGAGTGCTCAAGTAGAGGGACGTTCGGCCTACCTGTTTCTGCTGCCGTGGTTCGCCGGCCTGCTGCTGCTGACCGGCGGGCCGATCCTGGCCTCGCTGGCGCTGTCGTTCACCGACTTCGACCTGCTCACCCCTCCGTCCTTCGTGGGGCTGGACAACTACGCCAGGATGCTCACCGACGATCCGCACTTCGTCAACGCCGTGCGGGTCACGCTGATCTACGTCGTCTTCTCCGTGCCGCTGTCCGGCGCGTTCGCGCTCCTGGTCGCGGTGCTGCTGAACCGGCCCATGCGGGGCACCGGGGTGTACCGCGCCGCCTACTACCTGCCGTCGCTGCTGGGCGGCAGCGTCGCGGTCGCGATCCTCTGGCGGCAGATCTTCGGGGCGGACGGCCTGATCAACGATGGCCTGCGACATTTCGGGATCGTGGGGCCGAGCTGGATCTCCACTCCCCAGTACGCGATCTACACGCTGATCGTGCTGCACGTCTGGCAGTTCGGCTCGCCCATGCTGATCTTCCTGGCCGGGCTGAAGCAGATCCCCGCCGAGCTGTACGACGCCGCGGCGGTGGACGGCGCCGGACGGGTGCGCGCGTTCTTCCGCGTCACGCTGCCCATGCTCAGCCCGATCATCTTCTTCAACCTGGTCCTGCAGACGGTGAACGCCTTCAAGGCGTTCACCCCCGCCTTCATCATCAGCGGCGGCACCGGCGGACCGGCCGACTCCACGCTGTTCTACACCCTGTTCATCTACCAGGAGGGCTTCGGGAACTTCCGGATGGGCTACGCCTCCGCGCTGGCCTGGGTGCTCCTCCTGGTGACCGCGGCCTTCACCGGACTGGCCTTCCGTTCCGCGAGGTACTGGGTTCACTATGCCGACTAGCCGTCGCTGGGCCGTCCACCTGCTGGTCGTGGTGGGCGCGCTCGTCATGCTCTATCCGCTGTTCTGGCTGATCAGCGCCTCGTTCAAGCCCAACGACGAGATCTTCGCCGATCCCGGGCTGGTGCCGGAGACCGTGGTCGCGGACAACTACGCCACCGGGTGGACCGCGCTGGGCGTGCCTTTCAGCGGGTTCTTCGCGAACTCGTTCCTCATCGCCGGGGCGGCCGTGATCGGGAACGTGATGTCGTGCTCGATGGCGGCCTATGCCTTCGCCCGGCTGAGCTTCCGGTTCAGGAAGCTCTGGTTCGCGATCATGATGATGTCGATCATGCTGCCGATCCACGTGCTGATCGTGCCGCAGTACACGCTGTTCAAGTACCTCGGGTGGATTGACACGTTCCTGCCGCTGATCGTGCCGAAGTTCCTGGCCGTGGACGGGTTCTTCATCTTCCTGATGGTGCAGTTCATCCGATCGCTGCCGCGCGAGCTGGACGACGCGGCCCGCATCGACGGGTGCGGGCCCATCCTGGTGTACTGGCAGATCATCCTGCCGCTATCGCGGCCCGCACTGATCACGACCGCCATCTTCACCTTTATCTGGACGTGGGACGACTTCTTCAGCCAGCTCGTCTATCTGAGCGATGTGTCCACCTATACGGTGCCGCTCGCGCTCCGGGCGTTCCTCGATTCCAGCGGCGGCTCCTCCTGGGGCCCGATGCTCGCGATGGCGGTGCTGTCGCTGGTCCCGATCCTGGGCTTCTTCCTGATCTTCCAGCGTCGCATCACCGAGGGCATCTCGACCACGGGCCTCAAGGGCTGAGGTGGGGCGGACCGCGTCCAGCGGTCCGCCACACCGGCGTTCTCAGCGGGCGCAGGTCGTCAGGCCGGGCCGCCAGCGGCAGGCGATGGCGGCGAAACCGCCCTCGGCCGGGACCTCGACGGCCAGCGTGCCGCCGTGTACCACGTGCGCCTCGCGAACGAGACCGTCGGCGCCGTCCCTGGTCACCTCCACGAGCCAGCGCCCCCGCAGGAAGCCCGTCGGCACCTGGAGCGTGCGGGCCGCCCCGGAGACGCCGGCGCCGATGAACCAGCGGTCACCGCTGCGCCTGGCCATCACCGTGTGGTCGGCGGGCCTTCCGGACAGCAGCCGCGTCTCGTCCCACACGGTGGGCACCTGGTCGAGGAAGCGCTCGGCCTCGGGCCGCGCCCGGTAGGCCTCCAGTGACCCGGCCAGGTTCGTAAGCCCCGACTCGAACACCACTGACAAGGCCAGCTCGTGAGCGTCGGAGGTGGGCCGGCTCGGCCGCTGGAAGGCCATCGGCGTGTAGTCCATCGAGCCGATCTCGTTCCTGGTGTACGGCAAGGCCGCCAGGTGGCTGGTGGTCAGGTTCGAGGACTTCTCCGCACCGTGCACCCCTTCCATGCTCATCACGTGGGGCCAGGTCCGGTTGATCCCCTTGGGCACGGTGGAGCCGTGGAAGTTGACCATGAGCTGGTTGTCGGCCAGGTCGCGCAGCGTCCCGTCGTACCACTGCAGCCGCTCCTGCGCCTCGGAGTCGATGAAGTCCAGCTTGACGCCCTTGACACCCCATTGGCGCAGCAGTCCGAAGCGCTGGACGCGCTTGTCGTGGGTGTCGAAGTCGGAGAATCGCAGCCACACCATGATGCCGACTCCGTGGGTCCTGCCGTACTCGACGAGCTGGGGAATCCAGGTGAAGTCGGCTGTCCGATCCGTCCAGGCCCGCTCGCCGGTGACCGGATCGTCGTACCAGCCGGCGTCGACCAGCACGTACGGCCAGCGGTGCTGCGCGGCGTAGTCGACGAACTCCTTCTGACGCTCCAGGCTCTGCTGCACGCTCCGGCCACCGGCCAGCCAGCTCCAAAGCACCTTGCCCGGCTTGATCCACGAGGTGTCGGCGAGCCGGGAGCCGGGCGCGAGGTCGTCGACGAGGGTGGATTCGGTGACGGTCGTGAGGTCGCCCGTGACCATGACCCGCCAGGGCGTGGTCAGGCCGTGGTCGTAGGGCACCCGCGCGTCCCAGAGGGCGATCTTGTAGGTGCCCTGGTCGCTTACCAGGTGGGGGCCGGTGTAGGAGCCGTTCAGCGCCGATTCGGCCAGCAGGAGGTAGTTCTGGCCGACCCCGAACAGGGCGGGCAGCTGATATTCCGCCGGAGGGACGTCGGCGTACTGGATGAACGGGTTCTCGTAGTCGCGGCGATGCCCGGCCAGCCAGGCGGTGGACCCGGCCGGAACCGCGAACGCCGAGGCCTCGCCGAGGACGGCGCCCGCGCCGGGGAGCTCGTAGCGGTAGGCGACGCCGTCGCGGGCGGCTCGGACGACCAGGTCGAGCTTGACGTCGCCGCGGGTGAAACGGAAGCGGGTCTCGTTCATCACGGACAGGCGATCGAGGCGCTTGCCCGCCGTGGTGGAGTACTTCTCGACGGCCAGGCGGCTGGAGCGGCCGGTCAGGCTCAGGCCGGTGGTGAGGTCGGCCTGTTCCGTGGTGACGCCGAGCGGGCTGGGAGCCAGCACGGCCGCTCCGCCCCGCGACACGGCCACGGAGGGGCTGCCCTGCGGGTCGAGGTGGACGGTGGCGACGGGGCCGCCCGCGGGGGCCTTGACGGTCCAGGTGTCGGTGGGGGTGGCGGGAGCTGTCAGCAGTCCGGCCAGCAACGCGCCGGTGAGTATCACGTTCAACAGGTGCCTCCCGGGGGGCTGGGGTTGCAACCGATTGTAGCCGTAATTAACTTCTTCAAGAATTGAATTCGCCACGGTTCTTGACAGGGGCGGTCATGGGATTAGATCTTCTATCCTCGCGCGGCTGCTGCCGTACCACCGCAACGAGCAAGGGGTGATGATCGGCAACCCGGAGGAGGCGCTGTCCTACCTGCGTTTCTTCACCGACGGCAACATCGTGGACAACTGCGCCATCACCCCCAACACCATGTACCGGGAGGGGAGCAACCTGGCCATAGAGAGCCCGCTGGCCGCCGCCCAGTCGGTGCTCGACATGCTGGTCCTCGCGTAGTGAGGGGCGTACCGACTGGATCAGGATCCGCAGTGAGGCGGGCGAGCCACTGCGGCTCCAGGACGGCATCACGGGCCCGTTCGAGGTACGCGACGAGCGCGGCAACCGCCTCCCCTACCGGGGGGACGGACACGATCGAGCTCCGGCTGCGCAGAGGTGCGACGGCGCTCATCACCAGGCAAGGCCGAAGCCCCTCAAGGCCACGAGACGTCCCGGCCAACGGCAGCGCGCCCGCCTGGGGACTCCCCTAACCGGACGGGGACCGCCGCCCGCGAGATCAGCGCAGGAAGGGGAGGAGGTGATCGAGGAGGGCGTCGGGGCACTCCTCGGGAACGTAGTGCCCGCAGTCGGGGAGCACGACGCTGTCGAGCCGCTCGGTCACGGGGCCGAGGAGGGCGGCGAGGCGTTCGCCCTGGCCGCGGGCTCCGGCGACGCCGAGGACCGGCGTGGTGAGTGGATGCCGCTTGCGCCGGTTGTTCTGGGCGATGTTGTCGTCCGTGGCCCGGTAGTAGTCGAAGCTGGCGCGCAGCGCTTCGGGGTCGCGGGCGAGGGTCTCCACGTAGAAGCCGACCGCGGACTCCGCGAGCGGCCGAGCGGCCTTGTTGCGGAACTGGTCGCCGTAGTAGATGTGCTCGCGGCCACGGACGAGCAGTTCGTTGACGGACCGCTTGCGGTTGAAGGCGATGCGCGGTCCTGAGGGGTTCCGGCTCGGCAACGAGATCCTCGCGTTCCGTTTCGTCGCCACGCTCTCGGAGCGGCGCGGCGCGCCAGTGGAACGGCTCGCCACCCCGGCACACCTGCGAGCCTGGCTCACCGCCAACGGAATCGGCGACGGCACGGACCCGCCGGTCTCCGACGCCCTCCTGCGGGACGCCCGCGACCTGCGCGAGGCCATCCACCGGGCCGGCACCTCCATCGCCGCGGGCGGCGTACCGGATCCGGCGGACGAGGAGCTGCTCAACCGCTGGGCCGCGCGTCACCGGGCCCGTCTCATCCTCACCGGCGGGCAGGCGCGATGGCAGCTCCCCGGCACCGACCGCGTGCGCGCCGCGCTCGCCATCGTCGCGCTGGACGCCGTCGCGACCCTCGGCGGCCAGGGCGACGGTGTGGTCAAGCGCTGCGAGCAGCGCACCTGCGGAGGGCTCTTCGTGGACGCCAGCCGCGGCCGGCGGCGGCGGTGGTGCTCCATGGCGACCTGCGGAAACAAGGTGAAGAAGGCCAACCTCAAGGCGGCACGAGATGGCGCCGAGGAGGGACACCCCGGCGGAGCCGAGCTATAGTCAGGGCACTTGCCGGCGGCCGGGCAGAGGTGATGGGCATGTCCCTGGGCGATCTCTACGACCCGCTCCGTGCGCACCACTTCGATCCCTATCCCTTCTACGCGAGGGCACGGCGGGAAGAGCCGCTGTTCTTCTCTCCGGTGATCGGCGCCTGGGTCGTGACGAAGATGGCCGACGTACGCACGGTCCTGCGCGATGGGCGGACCTTCTCCTCGGCCAACACCCTGCGGCCGTACACGCCGTTCCCCCCGGCGGTCCTCGAGGAACTGGCCAAGGGCTTCCCGCAGCGGGAGGCTTTCATCACGATGGACGGCGAGGCGCACCGGCGATTACGCGCACCCGCGGCGGCGGCCCTCTCCCCCGAGCGCGTCACCGCGATCGAGCCGTACATCACCGAACGGGCCTCGCGCCTCATCGATGGTTTCGCCAAGGACGGCCACGTCGACTTCATGGCGGAGTACGCCAACCGACTCCCCGTCGACGTGACCGCCCGGCTGGTCGGCTTCGCGGAGGAGGACAGCGAGGCGTTCGGGGACGACAGCCGTGCCGCGGCGGCCATGGGGATGGGGCATCAGTTCAGGTCGGACGAGGAGCGGATCGAGTGCGCCCGGGCCTGGGTCCGGTTCCAGCGGCTCATCATGCGGTACGTGACCGATCGCCGGGCCGCGCCCCGGGACGACCTGATCAGCGACTACATCGCCGCGTACGCCCCGGGTGACGCCTCCCTCACCGCCGAGCAGGAGGCGGGACTCGTCGGCCTGATCCTGGGGGTCGCCCTGCCGGGCCACATCACCACCTCGGCGCTGCTCGGCAACGGCCTGCTCCGGCTGCTCTCCCAGCCCGACCAGTGGCGGCTGCTCCGCGAACGGCCCGACCTCGCGCCGAACGCGGCCGAAGAGATCGCCCGCTACGACACCCCGACGCACATCTTCCTGCGGGTGACGACCACCGACACCAGCCTCGGCGGACGGGACTTCCCCGCCGGCACCGAGATCGCCCTCTGCCTGGCCTCCGCAAACCGTGACGAGCAGGCCTTCGAACGGGCCGAGGAGTTCGACATCACCCGGCCTCCGCAGGCCAACGTGGTCTTCGGCCAGGGCGCCCACTACTGTCCCGGGGCCGGCCTGGCCCGCCGCCAGATCGAGATCTCCCTGCGCCTGCTCGCCGAACGCCTGCCCGATCTCCGTCTCGTACCGGACCAGCGGATCGACTACCGCGGCACGCTGGACCACCGAGGCCCGCTCGCGCTCCAGCTCCAGTGGTGAGCACCCGCCGCCCGGCCATCCGTCCGAGCGCGGGTATCGCCTGTTACGCCTGTGCCATGCGGCTCGGCCTCATCGTCGTGTCGGCCTGCTGCGCGTTTCACGCTCGCGGCGGACGGTCGGTCTCCTTCCCTTGATCGTGGCCTGCCGGAGGGCCGCGATCACCTCGTTGGCCGCGGCCTGCGGCACCTCCACCAGCGAGAACCGGTCGGCGATCTCGATCGCGCCGATGTCGCGTCCGCTCAGGCTCGACTCGCCGGCTATCGCGCCGACCAGGTCCTGTGGCCGGATGCCCGCGCTGCGCCCCACGCTGAAGAACAGCCGCACCATTCCACCCGCCGGGGCGCGACCGTACCGCGCGCCGTCCGGGCCGGCGTCCCGGGGCTCACGCCGCTTCTCCACGCTCCGCGGGGCCACCTCGGGAATCTCCTGCTCGTCCAGCGCGGCCCCACTGGCCTGGTGCGCCAGCTTGACGGCGGCGAGCGCCACTTCCATGAGGTCGAACTCATCGGTGAGCGACTCGACCACGACGTGGAAGGACTCCAGGTCGTCCTGCAGGAGGCATTCCTCCAGCGCGGACCGGGTCAGTTCCATCCGGCGCGCCTGCAGGTCGGCGACGGTCGGCAGCCGCTCCACCGAAATCCGCTGCTTGGTCACCCGCTCGATCGCCTTGAGCATGCGGTGCTCGCGTGGCTCCACCAGGGTCAGAGCCACCCCCTCGCGGCCGGCGCGGCCCACCCTGCCGATGCGGTGGACGTACGCCTCGGGCGCGGACGGGACGTTGTAGTTGACGACGTGCGTGAGCTGTTCGATGTCGAGGCCTCGCGCGGCCACGTCGGTCGCGATGAGCAGGTCGGCGGTCCCGGCCCGCAGCCGTGACATCACGCGGTCGCGTTGCTCCTGCTCCATCCCACCGTGCAGCGCCTCGGCACGGTGTCCACGCCCGTTCATGGTCTCCGTGAGCTGGTCGACCTCGTCACGGGTGCGGCAGAAAATGATCGCGGCCGCCGGTGCCTCGATGTCGAGCAGCCGGCCGAGCGCCGCGGGCTTGTGCGCCCTGGCGACCAGGTACGCGCTCTGCTCCACCAACGGCGTGGCCTCGCGCCCCTCCGCCGTCGCATGCCCCATTTCCAGCCGGACCGGGTCGTGCAGGTGGCGGCGGGCGATCCCATCGATGCGCGGCGGAAGCGTCGCCGAGAACAGCACGGTCTGGCGGTCCTCCGGAGTCTCGGCGAGAATCGCCTCGATGTCGTCGGCGAACCCCATGTCGAGCATCTCGTCCGCCTCGTCCAGCACGACCGTGCGCAGACCCCGCAGGTCGAGCGATCCCCGGCCGATGAGGTCGAGGGCCCGTCCCGGTGTCGCGACCACGACGTCCACGCCGCGCTTTAGCGCCTGCAACTGCCGGACGATGGGCGCTCCGCCGTAGACCGGCAAGACCCGGGTCCCGAGCGTGCGGCCATACCGATGGAACGCCTCCGAGACCTGAATGGCCAGCTCACGTGTGGGCACAAGCACCAGCGTCACCGGCCCGGCATTGTCACCGGGGTGGGACATGCGCTGAAGCACGGGCAACGCGAACGCCGCGGTCTTCCCCGTGCCCGTCGCCGCCTGCCCGAGCAGATCACGCCCCGCCACCAACGGGGGAATCGCCTCTCCTTGGATCGGAGTGGGCTCCTCGTAACCCAGAGCGGACAGCACATCCAGGAGCTCAGATCGGAGCCCCAGATCGGCGAAGGTTGCCTCGCCGCCGGTTGCGTTCATGGTCATCGCCGACTCCTCACGAACTTCCACATTTACTTTGATATCCCCGCCGCCGGTCCTCTCCTGGGAAGGGCCTCGATGCACCCAAACCCCTCCCCCGCCGACGACAGGCCAGAACGGGAGCATAAGGGGTGCGGACTCATCCCCGCCCAGCACGGCAGTCGTCGCCGTCCCACCGAGGGCGATATCGCAGCTCTATCCTTGCAAAGGGCCGGGAAACATCTTGAGGCGGCCTTCGAAAACGTGTCCGCGATGAGTACAAGGCTTAATCGCCTCAAGACTCACCACACGTCGACGTCCACGCCGATCGCGACGGTCCGCAGGGCGCTGAGCGCGACCCAGGTGCGGGCGTTGCCGTCCAGGCCGAATTTGCCGGGCTCGCCCGTCCACGGCAGCAGGTCGAGCACGGCGCTGATGTGGCCGCACTCCGCCGCGTTCCGGGCCACCTGGGCTGATTCGCGGCGCTTCGCCGCCTTGGAGAGTTTGACGAGCCTGGCGTGCTGGGCGGCGAGATCGGTCAACTGGCCGTAGGTCGGGCCGGTGGGCCTGCCCTCGGCCGCGATCCGTTCGGCCACGGGCAGGTCGTCCCGCACCGAGGCCCAGTTGATCTCGCCCCAGAGCCGGAGCAGATCCGGCTGCCCGTAGACGGTGAGCGCGCGGGCTGCCGTCCAGGCGTCGAACCAGCGCACCCCATTGGCGTGCGGCTTCTCGGGGTCCTTCGGCTCGCTGCGCTCCCCGATCAACTCGCGCACCAGCTCGGTCTCGCCCCGCCTGAGCAGGCAGACCAGCCAGGGCACGCCCTGGTTCCAGCCCCTCGGAGTGCCCACGCCCTCGTCCAGCACGACGCGGGCCTCCTGCTCCCGGCCGCACTCGGTGAGCGCCCAGACCAGCGGCAGGCGGACGTCCCAGTTCGAACGGTGGGCGTCGGCGGCCTCGCGCGCAGAGGCGAACCACTGCTCGGAGCGTTCATGCCGCCCCAGGACCGCGCAGGCCCCGGCGACCGCCGCCATGTCCGCCGCGTCGCACCCGTCCGCGAGATCGTTGTCGGCGTAGGGGAAGACCGCGGCGGCCTCGGCGCCGAAACCGGCCGCGCCGAGCGCGAGCGCGATCCGCGCGAGGTGTCCGAGACGTCGCGGGTGTTCTGGCATCGCGAGGGCCAGTTCGCGGGCTTCGGCGGCCTCGCCCCGCCGGGCGCAGATCATCGCGAGTTGCTGGAGTGTGTTGACGATCCACTCCCCGTGGACGACCGAGTCATGAACGGTCAGGTCGACGAGAGTCCCCCGGACCACGGTGATCAGATCGGTGACGGTGGCGGTGTCGGGTGGCGGCCACGTCCCCGTCGCCTCTGCCGTACTGCCACGTCCCCGGAACGGCGCCAGCAGCCGCTCGGTCTCCGGCGAGGCCGCCCCCACTCCCGCGTGGGCGGGGTCGGGGAAGATTCTCCGCTCACCCCAGCGGAACGGCCAGGCGAAGCGGCGGGCGATGGACCAGCAGAGCCGACCGTCGAGATCGCCGTCCCGGCCCGGCCGCGCGATGACCGTGCCGTCCTCGAACGCCACCGCCCAGGTGTCCTCGTCCAGCGCGAACGTCGGGTTGAGCCGGAGCTGGTCGCCGAGGTCACGGCCGGTGAGGAAGAGCGGGCGACGGGCGGCCGGGGCGTGGTGGAAGGGATGGTCGGCCACGATCTCGCCGGTCTCGGGGCTCAGGAAGCGCACCGCGTGCGGGCCGATCGCGATCAGCACGTCGTCGGCGGGCCATTCCAGGCCGAAGCCGTGATCCCCGCTGATGCCGTCCAGGACGCGCGGCCGTTCGGGGCGTTCACCGAGCGACCAGATCTCGATCCGCCCGTCGGCGGTGACACAGGCGGCCCGCTCACCGTCCGGCGACCAGGCCCACGACCGGGCGTCCCAGCCGCGCGGGTTGGAGGTGGCCGCCGATACGTTCAGGTCGTGCCGGTGCTCGCCGGCCGTCGCGTCGATGATCCCGACGATCCCGGCCGCCGGGTCCACCACCGCCAGCCGGCCGCCCGGCCCCCAGCACAGGACGTCGGCGCCCGGGTAGCCCGGAAGCTCCGCCGTCGTCTCACCTGTCAGCGCGTCGGCGATGATGAGCTTTCCGTCGCGCTGGCGGGCCAGGAGTCGTTCGTCCAGGCTCCACTCGGGCGGCGCCGAGTCCTGCTCCTCTTCCAGGCCCAGAATCCAGGTGATCTGCCGTTTCTCCACATCGAGCGAGATCGCCGCGTACTCGTCCGTCGCCTCTCCGTAGACACGGGAGCCGTCGCGCGACCAGAACGCCCGGCTGAGGATGAGCTCGGGCTCGTCGCTCCGGGTCTGGGCCGACGGTCCGCTGAACTCGATCGGCTCCGTCCCCTCCTGGTTAGCGTCCGGTGGCCCGGTGACCGAGCCCTGGTGCATCGCCACGATGACATTGCGCAGGAAGTCCGACTCGCCTCCGTAGACGAACGCGCGCCTGCCCTCGGGGGCGAAGGCCATGCCCAACGGTCTGCCGGAGGCGAGGAAGAACGCGCCCGCGATCGGCTCGTGGGCGGTGCCGAACGGGTCCCACACGCCGGTCGCGTTGGTGTTGTACTCCAGCGCGATGCGCCTGCCATCCGCCGACCATTGAAGGCTGCGTGTGTAGTCCGGGAAGCCGATGCCGCCCATGATGCCGTCGATCGCGTGGACGCAGCGGCCGGTGGCGACCTCGAAGAGCTGCAGGACACCGCCGCGGTCGTAGTCGTCGCCGGGCCGGCTGCCGACCGCGAGGTGGCGGCCGTCCGGGCTGAGCGCGTGGCCGTTCAACCGGCCGTGGTGCACGTCGGAGTGGCGCAGCAGCGCGCCCGCGTCGCGGAGCCGGGCGGTCGCGAGGCGATGCGCGCCGGTGACGCCGTGGACCTGCTCCAGAGCCTGGAGGGCGTCCCGCAGCGGCACGGCGTCGCGCTCCGGGGTGAACGCGGACCAGTCGGCGTTCTTGAGGGTGTCGAGGGCCTCGTCGGGGCCTATCCGCTCGTCCGGGATGCCGGTGAACGGCGGGGACGGCGGCGGAGTGCCGGGCTCCCGGCCTTCGAGCACGGCCGCCAGCGCGTCCTCGTCGTAGATCGGAACGCCGCGTACCGCCGCCGGACCCGCCTTGGCCCCCGAGTGCGTCCCGGCGAAGACCAGGTCGGTCTTCGCCGAGACCGAAGCGGTCACCTTCGCGCCCAACGCCTCCAGGCCGCGCTTGGCCTCATCCTTCGAGAGCCGGCCGAACCGCCCGGCCAGCACGATCTGGCTGCCACTGATGATCATGCCAAGCGACCGTAGTGGAGATGACCGACATTTCGCCTCTTGTTCGGCGGTTATGCCGCCCGCACGGCGGTTCTTGCCGCGGAGCTCGCCTTCTACCGGCCGATATTCTGCCCGCCATGATCGTGCATCCCGAGCGCCTGGAGCGCGGGCATCCGTTCCGGCAGTGGAAGACGTGGAAGCTGCCCGGGACCCAGCTGACCCTTACCGGCTATTCGCGCGCCAACGACAAGACGTTCTTCCACGTCCCCGAGCTGAAGCTCGCCCTCGACGCGGGGCTGGCCGAGGGCCGTCAGGTCGACACGGTGCTGCTGACGCATACGCATCTGGACCACTCCAAGGATCTCGACTTCCTGGCGACGCGATCGACCGGAGTCGACATCTACGTGCCCGATGAGGCGTTACCGTACGTGCGCGACTACCTGCGCGCCACGACCGAGCTGAACCAGGTGGCCGCCTTCGACCCGGCTCTCGCGGCGGGGGCCCGGGTGCACGGCGTACGGCCGGGTGCGGAGTTCCGCTTCGGCAAGCACGGCTCCCACACGGTCCGGGTCCTGGAGTCCGAGCACAAGGTGCCCAGCGTCGGTTACTGCGTCGCGGAGAACCGGCGAGCCCTCATGCCCGAGATCGAGGAGCTCAAGGCGACGCTCGGCGCCGCCGAGTTCGGCCGGCTGATCGCGGACAGGCGCAAGCGGGGCATCGCGGTGGACCGGCAGGTCCAGCGGCCGTTGTTCGCCTACCTCGGCGACACGCACGCGAGCGCGCTCGGGCGCAGCCCCGGGCTCTTCGACCATCCGGTGATCATCACCGAGTGCACGTATCTGGACGACGCCGAGCTCGATCGAGCGCGGCGCGTCGGCCACACGGTGTGGAGCGAGCTCAGGCCGTTCGTCGTGGCGCACCCGGACAACCTCTTCGTCCTCACCCATTTCAGCCTGCGCTACTCGGATCAGGAGGTTCTCGCCTTCTTCGAGCGGGAAGGCGTGACCAATGTGCTGGTGTGGGCCCATTCTGAGAGCTACCTGCCGGAGCAGCATCAGCACGGATGCGCCGCCGCATGCTGGTAGTCGTACCAGTCGAAGCTCGCGGTGCCGTCCGTGACGTACAGCGCCGTCCATCACGCTCCGGTGCCGATCACCGACGCGGCGCCGTCCGCCCTCACGTCGCTGGCTGCGGCCAGTCCCCCGCGACCGAGCCGGGCCACCTGGACGTGGCCCGCGTCGTCATGGAGCGCGGGCAGTTCGGCGAGCGCGAGGCCGAGGTCGCGGGCCGTGGTCGCCAGGGCGTCCGCATCGGGTACGCCGGGTTCGAGCACCAGGGTCGGGTCGTCAAGGCCGAGGTCGCGTGAGCCGATCACCCACCGGGGACGGGCGAGGAGGGCGGACAGGTTACGCGCGGCCGCCACGTCGCCGGCCACCTGGGCCAGGATCCAGGGCTGTGCCCTGCCGCCCTGGCAGCCGAGCGCCACGACGTTGTCGGCGCTGGTGCCGAGAACGGGGCAGAGCGTGTGCGGCGGCCTCGCTCCCGGGCGCGCGACGCCGGGGTGGCCCGGCACCAGGCTGAAGGCAGAGCCGCGGTTGTGCAGCACCACCCCGGTGGACGGCTCCAGCAGGCCCGAGCCGAAACTCTGGAACACGCTCTGGATCAACGTGACCGCGCTGCCGTCCGCGGCCACGGCAGTGATCGCCACCGTGTCCCCGGCAGGTTTCGGTCCTGAGGGTAGGCGGTCGACGGTGCGTTCCGTGTCGAGGAGCAGCAGCCCGTCCAGGTCCACCGGGCCCATCCTCGGGTCGCCGAGCAGCGCGTCCCTGCGCGATTCGGCAGTGCGAGCCGCCGCGAGCAGCCTCTGCCCACGCCACCGGGTCGCGTCCGGGTGCGCGGTCGTCGCAGTGACATCCGGACGTGCACCCATCGCGGTCGTCGCGGTGAGATCCGGGTGCGCGTCCATTGCGGTGAGGACGGCGAGCAGTGAGGCGCCTTGGCTCGGCGGCGGGGCCGCCCACCACGTCATGCCGCCGGCTTCGCGCCGCAGCGGCTCGCACTCCTCGGCCCGGTGGGCGGCGAAGTCGCTCGCCCGCAGCGGGGAGCCCAGCTTGCGCAAGCCGCTGACCAGGCGATTCGCGATCTCGCCGGTGTAGAAGGAGCGCCAGTCCGCGGCTACCGCCTCCAGGGTCGCGGCCAGGGCGGGTTGCCGGAGGGCGGCACCGGACGGCAGCGGGGCGCCGTCCGCGCCGAGCAGGAGTGCGGACAGGCCCGGGTCGGCCCTGACGACGTCGAGCCTGGCTCGTATGGCTCTGGCCAGGCCGTCGCTCACCGCCACGCCGTCGCGGGCGAGCGCGACCGCCGGTGCCAGTACCCGGTCGAGCGGCAGGTGTCCGCCCAGGTCCGCCAGCGCCGCCCAGCCGGCGACAACCCCGGGAACGGTCACGGTCAGCGGGCCGCCCGGCGGCATGCGCGGCGAGGTGGCGCGCAGCGCCGCCACGTCGATCGACTGGGCGGCGGCGCCCATCGACAGCACGGCCCGCACCGTGCCGTCCGGGGTCCGTATCAGCGCCACCAGGTCGCCGCCTATCGAGCATTGGTGGGGGTAGGCGACGGTCAGTGCCACCGCCGCGGCCAGCGCCGCGTCCACCACCCCGCCCCCGGCCGCGACAATCTCCCGCGCCGCCGCCACGCCCGCCCGGTGCGGCGCCGCGATGGCGATCCCCCCACCCGCCTGATGCGGCATGGTGACCGGCCTCTCCTGGCTAGCCCGCGTCGCCGTCGACTCCGGTCGATCCGGCCTCTCCATACGTGCCTGCGTCTCCGCCAGCCCCGGTCGATCCCGGCTTGCCCGCATTCCCGTCAGCTCCGGTCGATGAGGATCGCGCGGGCGAACGACCCGTCCGCGCCGACCAGCTTGGCCGGCAGGCACACCAGCTCGTACGCCCCCGCCCCCACCTGGTCGAGGTCCGCGTTCTCCAGGATCAGCACGCCGGCGCCGAGCAGGGCGTGGTGGGCGTCCCAGGTGTCGGTTCGGTGGTGGCTCTCGATCGTCAGGTAGTCGATGCCGACCAGCTCCACGCCTTGGTCGATCAGCCAACCGGCCGCCTCGGGAGACAGGCCCACCCAGTGCGGCGCCCGCTCGGTCTCCTTCAGGGGGCCCGCCGAGTTGGACGTCTTCAGCAGCACCCGCCGCTGCCCGGCCACGCCCGCCGCCTCCAGATGAGCGACCTCGACGTCGCCTGCCACGTGGGTCAGGTCCACCACCACGGCCGGGCCGACGAGCGTCTGCAGCGAGACCTCGTCGATGGGCGTGGCGCCGTCGATGAAATGTGCGGGCGCGTCCACATGCGTGCCGGTGTGGGCGCCGAGCCGCCACCGGGTGACGTTCGAGGCGTCGCCGTTGGCCACCGACTCCACCACCTCGACCTCGGGCTTGCGGCCCCAATGCAGCATCCGGGGGTGGATGGGCAGCGTGATGTCGTAGATCTTCATTTCGTTGATCGTCATTTCGTTGATCGTCACTTCGTGTCTCCCGGTCGGTGAGCGGGGTCGGGCCAGGGCTCGCGTACGGCGGCGGCGACGGCTCGCGCGGTCGTGAGCACGCACCGGTCGAACTCGGCGGCTCCGTGCAGCGCGTTCGCCTCGGCCACGTCGCGGCCCCACACTCCGGTCTCGCTGACCTGGTCCATCCGGTAGTCCCAGAAGGAGTCCACGTCGACGTGGGAGGTCACCCGGTCCATCCGGACCAGTTCCGGATGCAGGTGCAGCATGACGGAGGTCTCGAAGTAGTTGGCGTGCATCAGGCCCCGGCCGTACTGAACGTGACCGTCCACCTCGGGACCGGGATACATGGTGACGTACCCGAGCGCTCTGACCCGAGCGTCGCGGTGCCGTACGCGTAGCTTCTCCGCGGACACGTCGAGCGAGCCGTTGTTCCAAATATGGCCGTTGAGCAGCACGAACTGGCGGATGCCCGAGGCGTGCAGCGAGTCGATGACGTCCTCGACGACGGCGATCAGCGTCTCGGGCCGCAGCGCCACCGTGCCGGCGAAGTCGCCGTGCGAGGCCGAGACGCCGAAGGCCAGCGGCGGGACGACGGGCACGCCTGTCAGGGCGGAGACGCCGAGCGCGACCGACTGGCAGATCAGCGTGTCGACGGCGAGCGGCAGGTGCGGGCCGTGCTGCTCGGTCGCGCCGACCGGGATGATCACGGCGTCCAGTCCGGCCGCGGTGGACCCCGCCTCCGGCCAGGTCAGCTCCTCCCAGAGCACCGGGTCGCCGGTGCCGCCGAGCTCGGCGGTGAGTGCGGGTACGTCCAGGCCGATGGGCGGTGCGGTCACGTGTTTCCTCTCCTCTGCGGCGACTCTGGGGTCACCCTTGGGGTCGCCATCTGCGGTGACTCCGGGGTCACCATGCGCGGCGGCTCTTCTCCGGTAGCAGGTCCAGCGCGCCCATCGCGGTCACGGTCTCCCCCGCCGTGATCCAGACGGTGGCGTCGGGGCTGTAGTCGCTGATCAGCTCCCTGCACACGCCGCATGGGGCGATGATCCTGAACTGTCCCGCGGGCTTGATCTGCACGGACACGACGCTCTCCACCCGCAGCGGCGTGTCCGGGTCGAGCCCGGCGCGGGCCGTGCCCAGGGCCACGCCCTCCGCGCAGATCGAGCTGCGCCGGCAGGAGCCCTCGACGTGCACGCCGCTGTAGACGGCGCCGTCCACGGTACGCAGCGCCGTGGCCACCTCGTGCCTGCCGTGCTGCCACACCCGGCCGAGCAGCCGCTGCGCCAGTTCGAGCAGTTCCACGTCCGGCGGGGCCATGGTGGCGGGCGGGGTCACGGGCCGCACCGAGCCGGCGCTCACGTGCCGGCCCCGGGAGTCATGCGCCGCGTCCGGTCCGCGCTCACGTGCCCAGCCCCAGCAGCCTGGCCATGTTGCCGCCTTCCACCAGCGCCCGGTCCTTCTCGTCCGGGATAGCCTTGGCGATCTTCATGCGTTCAAGGTCGAAGTCGGAGCCCGGCCACTCGCTGCCCATCAGGATCTTCTCCGGGCCCAGCCGGGCGTAGGCCCGCTTCACGTCGCTCATCAGCGTGGCCGAGGTCTCCAGGTAGACGTGCGGCCGGCGCTCCGCGACGATGATCGCCTCCGGTACGTTCCACACCGCGCCCATGTGGGCGATGATCGTCGGTACGCCGGGATGCTCGCGGGCGATCTCCTCGATGGCCAGCGGCGCGCAGAAGGCGTCGTCCAGGGCGTTGATCAGCACGATCAGGCCGCGCCGCGCGCACGCCTCGAACACCGGGTCGAGCAGGCCATGGTCGGCGACGTGGTAGCCGTGCAGGCTCGGGTGCAGCTTGAGACCGGGCAGCCCGGCGTCGGCGATCCGGTCGATCTCGTCGAGTACGTCGTCGGCCTGGGGCAGCACCTGGCCGAAGCCGAACAGGCGGTCCGGGTGCGCCTTGGTCAGGCCGATGATGAAGTCGTTCTCGATGCGCTGGGCGAGCGAGCAGACCATCGCCATGTCGACGCCGGCCGCGTCCATCCGGTCGAGGATCCGCCGCGGGTCGAAGGGCACGTGCGGCGGCGGGGCCTGGCCGGGGCGGGCGCCGGTCAGGTAGTCGGACCTGCCGCGCACGTCCTGCGTGGTGTTGTACGCGTCAATGATCAACTGTCGGCCTCTTTCACTAGGTGGCAGCGGACGCTGCGTCCCGGTCCGATCTCGCGTAGCTCCGGCCGGCTGGTCCGGCATCGCTCCACGACGTCGCGGCAGCGGGTGCTGAACAGACATCCGCCAGGCGGGTTCGCCGGGTCCGGCAGGTCCCCCTCCAGCACGATCCGCTCCCGCCGGCCGCCGGCGCGCAGAGCCGGCACGGACGACAACAGGGCCTGGCTGTAGGGATGCAGGGGGGCGGCGAAGAAGTCGTCTCTGGCGGCGATCTCGATGATCTCCCCCAGGTACATGACCGCGACCCGGTCGGCGATGTGCCGTACCACGCCCAGGTCGTGGGAGATGAACAGCATCGTCAGCCCGCGGTCGCGTACGAGGTCCGACAGCAGGTTGACGACCTGCGCCTGGATGGACACGTCCAGCGCCGAGACCGGCTCGTCGGCCACCACGAACTGCGGGGAGGAGGCCAGGGCGCGGGCGATGCCGATCCGCTGCCGCTGGCCGCCGGAGAACTCACCGGGGCGGCGCAGCCCCGCCTCCCCGCCCAGGCCGACCAGGTCGAGCAGGTCACCGGCCACGGCGGCCGCCTCGGCGCGGGTCGCGCCGCGGGCCCGCAGCAGCGGCTCGGCGACGATGTCGGCGACCCGCCGGCGCGGGTTCAGCGAGCCGAAGGGGTCCTGGAACACCATCTGCAGGTCGGCTCTGATCCGCCGGAAGGCCCGGCCGCGCAGCCGGGTGATGTCCAGCCCGAGGAACTCGATGCGTCCCGCGGCCGGTTCGAGCACCCGCAGCAGCGCCCGCCCGAGCGTGGACTTGCCGCAGCCGGACTCGCCGACCAGTCCCAGCGTCTCCCCCTCGAAGATGTCCAGATCGACGTCCCTGAGCGCCCGGACCTTCCCACCGGACCGCCCCGGATACTCCACCCGCAGGCCCTCGGCCCTGATCAGCGGCACTGTCACGATCGGCTCCCCTCAGGGCGCGCAGCCGCCCGCGCGGGCTCGTCCAGCACGCAGGCGTCCAGGTGGCCGGGCCCGCCGAACCGCCGCGTCAGGGCAGGCCGCTCGGCGCACGCGTCGTGCGCGAACGCGCACCTCGGCGCGAAGGCGCAGCCGGCCGGCCGGTCGATCCCGGTCAGCGGGCTGCCGGGGATGGCGGGCAGCCGCGCGGCGATCGGCCCGTCGACGGGCGGCACCGAGGCCAGCAGACCCATCGTGTACGGGTGCTGCGGCGCGAACAGCACCTCCTCGCGGGTGCCCTGTTCGACGATCGCGCCCGCGTACATCACCGCGACCCGGTCGGCGACCTCGGCGACCACGCCCAGGTCGTGCGTGATGAGGATGATCGACGTCCCGTGGTCGGCGCGCAGCCGCTCGAGCACCCCCAGGACCTGCGCCTGGATCGTGACGTCCAGCGCGGTCGTGGGCTCGTCGGCAATGAGCACGGCCGGGTCGTTGGCCAGGCCCATCGCGATCATCACCCGTTGCCGCATGCCGCCGGAGAGCTGGTGCGGGTAGGCCTTGGCGTTCTCGCGCGGGCTCGCGATGCCGACCTCGCCGAGCAGTGCGACCGAGCGGTCCCAGGCCGCCGCGCGTGAGACGTCGCGGTGCGTCCGGATCATCTCGGCGACCTGCGCGCCTGCCCGGTGCAGCGGGTTCAGGGCGGCGAGCGCGTCCTGGAAGACCACCGTGATGTCCTTGCCGCGTACCAGGCGCAGCTCGGATTCCGGCGCCTCGACGAGGTTGCGGCCGCCGAAGGACACCTCGCCGCTGATGTGCGTGCGCGGGCCCCGGTTGAGGCCCACCAGGCTCATCGACAGCGCCGACTTGCCCGAGCCCGACTCGCCCACCAGCGCGAGGATCTCCCCCCGGCGCAGTGTCAGGTCCACCCCGGCGACGGCCGGCAGCCTGCCGCCCGGCAGGTCGAACTCGACCCGCAGACCGCGTACCTCCAGAACGGGGTCGGTCACGGCGACACTGCGGCGACCGCCGCCACGATCATGGTAGCCACGCGCTCCGCGTGGACGAGCGTCGTGTAGTGGCTGCCCGGCACCCGTTCCAGGGTCGCGCCCATCCGCTCGGCCATGTCGGCCTGGATCTCCGGGCGTAGCGTACGGTCCTGCTCGGCGAGCAGGTACCAGCTCGGCAGCGTCCGCCAGGCGGGTACGCCGGTCGCCTGTTTGAAGATCAGGTCCTCGGCGGCGCGGCCCTCCGCCTTGACGATCACGCGCTGCTCCGGTGACAGGTCCGGGCCGATCTCCGCCCAGAACTCCTCGCTCGGCTCGGACTTCCAGTCGCCGTTCGCGCCGCGCCGCATGTACTTGGAGATCTCCGCGGGTTCGTAGCGCTCCACGATCCCGGTCACCGACTCACCCTCGTCGGGGGCGAAGGCCGCGATGTAGACCAGGCCGCGTACTCTCGGGTGCCGTCCGACGTTGGTGATGACCGCGCCGCCGTAGGAGTGGCCGGCCAGCAGTACCGGCCCTGATGTGGCCTCGACCGCCGCGAGGGTGTTGGCGACGTCGTCCTCCAGTGACGTCATGGGATTGGTCACTGTGACCACGTGGTGGCCCAGTGCGGCCAGCAGCGGCGCCACCGCGGACCACGTGGTCGGGCGACCTCCCGCGCCGTGCACCAAAACGATCTCCAAGGGTCATCCTTTCCTCAGACGCGGGTCCAGGACCAGGTAGAACAGGTCCACCGCGACGTTGACCAGAGTGAAGAGCAGGGCGATGGCCAGTGCGGCGCCCTGCACGACGGGGTAGTCGCGCTGCAGCACGCCCTTCACGAGCAGGCTCCCGACCCCGGGATAGGAGAAGACCGTCTCGGTGATGACCGAGCCGCCGAGCAGCGAGCCGAACTGCAGGCCCAGCACGGTCACGATGGGCAGCCAGGAGTTACGCAGCACGTGCCGCCGCACCACCGCGCCCTCGGCCAGGCCCTTCATCCGCGCGGTCCTGACGAAGTCGTCACCGAGCACCTCCAGCACCGAGGCGCGCACGATGCGGGTGATGAACCCGGCCATCGAGAGGGCCAGCGTGGTGGCCGGCAGGATCAGGTACCGCAGCCACGGCAGCACCAACTCGGGACGGTCCTGCAGGATCGCGTCGAGCAGCACGAAGTTCGTGGTCGGGTGGTAGTCGAGCGCGTTCGGCAGCCGGCCGATGACCGGTAGCCAGCGCAGCCACACCCCGAACACCACGACACCGAGCACGCCCAGCGCGAACCAGGGCAGTGAGAAGCTCACCGTCGCCACCGTCCTGGCCGAGGCGTCGATCCAGGTGCCCTTGCGCAGCGCGGCGACCACGCCGCTGACCACGCCCAGCAGCACCGCGATGGCCATCGCCAGCAGGGTCAGCTCGATGGTGGCCGGCAGCGCCCCGGCCAGCAGGCCGAGCACGCTGTTCGAGCCGTAGAAGGACGAGCCGAGGTCGAGCCTTACCAGATCGCCGAGAAAGCGCAGGTACTGCGTGAGGATCGGCTGGTCGAGCCCGAGCGCCTGGCTGACGCGGGCCTGGTTCGCCGACAGCTCCGCGGCCGTCAGCGTCTGCCCGCCGCCCGCGGACAGCGCGGTCGCGGGAGAGCCAGGCAGCAGCCGCATCGCCAGGAACACCGCCGTGCTCAGCGCGAGCAGGACCACCGGCACGGCCAGGAGCCTGCGCGCCACCAGGACGGCCGGCCTCGACCGCCGCATCACACGAGCCCGTCGCGCAGGTCGTCGCCGGCGAAGTTGCAGGCGACGACGAGCACCAGGGTGAGCGCGGCGGGCAGCACGACCAGCCGCGGCGCGCTGAACAGGAACTCCTGCCCGGCCTGCACCATGTAGCCCCAGTCCGGGGTGGGCGGCTGGATGCCCAGGCCGAGGTAGGACAGGCCGGCGGCGTACCCGGCGGCGACCGACAGGGTCATGACGACCTGCGCGAGCATGGGCCCGGCGATGTTCGGCAGGATCTCCCGCACCATGACGCGGGGCGCGCGGGTGCCGCCGAGCCTGGCGGCGACCACGTAGTCGCGGGCCGCCTCGCGCGCGCTGAGCGCCCTGGCGAGCCGGGCCAGGCCCGGCGCGAGCGAGACGCCGATCGCGCTCACCAGGCTCACGGTGCCCGGCCCGGCCGCGGCGACCACCAGGATGACCAGCAGGATCGACGGGAAGGCCAGCGCGAAGTCGACGAACCGCATGACCGCGCCCTCGGTCCGGCCGCCCGCGAACCCGGCGACCAGCCCGATCCCGGTGCCGAACACGGCGGCCACCGCGGTGGCGAGGAAGGCCACCGACAGCAGCGGGCGCGCCCCGTACACCAGCCTGGCCAGCTCGTCGCGGCCCAGGTCGTCGGTGCCGAGCAGGTGGCCCGGCGTGCCGATCGGCAGCAGCGTCTGGTTCGTCTGGCGTACCGGATCCGCGCTGACCAGCAGCGGCCCGGCCAGGGCGACCAGCACCAGCGCGGCCAGCACCAGCCAGGGGATCGCGGCCGGCCAGGACCGGGCGAAGGCGCGCGCCCGCCACCGCCGGCCCAGGACGGCGGGCTCAGACACCCGCCCGCTCCATGAAGCAGCGGTGGTTGGACAGCGCCTTGACGTTCATGCCCTTGACCTTCGCGTTGCTGACCACGAGGTTCGTGGAGTAGGCGAGCATGGACAGCACCATGTAGTCCTCGGCCCAGCGGCGCTGGATCTTGGAGTAGGCGCCGGTCCGCTCGGGGCCGTCCGGCAGGTTCTTCGCCTCGAACAGCTCCTTGGCGAGCGTGTCCGCGCCGTCCAGGGTGTCCATCCCCGACAGGACGCTGCCGTACAGGCCGGCCGGGTTGGCCATCGAGCCGACCATGTTGTCCGGGTCGGGGATGTAGGAGTTGCGCTCCCAGATCATCAGCTCGTGGAACTCGTCGCTCTTGTCCACCAGACGGCTGAAGTACGTCGACGGGTCCACCGAGTCGGTCTTCACCTTCAGGCCGATGTCGGTGAGGTTCTGGGCGATGATCTGCGCGGCCTTGGGGTGCCAGGTGTCACTGGCGGCCATCAGCCGCACTTCGCGTCCCACCGCGCCCGCCTCCTGGAGAAGCCGCTTGGCCGTCGCCACGTCGTGCGTGCTGAGGTCGGCCAGGGCGGTGTCGTGGCCGTTCTGGGAGGGCGGGATGGCGTAGCCCACAGGTTCGGCGGCGACGCCGAAGAACGCCTGCGCCACGATCGCCGCCCGGTCGATGGCCAGGTTGATGGCCTTGCGTACCTTCACCTCGGGGATGCGCCGCGCGTCGATCATCATGATCGCGTCGAAGCCGAGCGGGGTGTTCTGGACGGTGACGGAGTCGTCCTGCTTCATCTGGCCGACCGCCGAGTACGGCGTGAACTGGGTCGCCGACAGGTCGCCGCTGAGCAGCGAGCTGACGATGGTCGAGGGATCCTGGACCTGGCGCAGCACCAGCCGGTCGATGGGCGGCTTGCCCAGCCGGAAGCCGGCGAAGGACTCCAGCGTGATGGACTGCCCGGCGGTCGCCGCCGAGTACTTGAAGGGGCCGGTGCCCACGAGGTTCTTGCCGATGTCGGCGCCGTACTTGGTGAGTGCGGCCTTGGAGATGATCCGCCCGCCGATGTCGGACAGGCGGGCGAGCACGGTGCGGTCCGGCTTCTTCAGCACCAGCTTGACCGTGCCCTCGTCCACGGCGGTCAGGGCCGCCACGTTCGCGCCGAGGCTGGCCAGCGGGCGGGTGGCGCCCTTGGGCAGCGTCTTGTCCTTCGGATCGAACTGGCGGCCGAGGCTGGCCAGCACGTCGGCGGAGGTGAGGGTGGTGCCGTCGTGGAAGGTCACGCCCTTGCGCAGCGCGAAGGTGTAGGTGAGCCCATCCTCGGAGACCTTCCAGCTCTCGGCCAGGTCGGGGGTGGGCTCGTTGGTTTCGAAGGAGATGAAGGTGAGGCCGCGGCAGATGCAGTCCACGGCCATCCAGTCGCCGAGCGAGGTGTAGAAGGCGGGGTCGATGACCGCGCTGGTGGCGTCGATGCCCAGCGTGAGCGTGCCGCCTGCGGCGCCGGTCGGCTGCCCCGCCGCGTCCTTGTTCTCGGCGGCGACGCCGCAGGCGCTGAGGAGTCCGGTCAGACCGAAACCGACGCCCACGCCGAGCAGGCCGGCGCCGCGCAGCAGCGTGCGGCGCGACACCTGCCGCTCGGCGAGGTCTGACCGGGACATGGTGTTCTGCGACTGATCCGACATGGGGAGGTCTCCTCGATTCCGCCGCTGTGCAGATGGATCTAATGTAGGGGAAATTGGATCCAAATACATCGTTTCGGGCTTCCGAATCAGCCACGTATCCGGAATGTTAAGGTCCGATGTCCTAAATCCCAGTCGAGCAGCAATCGTCGCTGGTCGCCGACGGATCGGGGATGTCCATTGCCGGGTTTCGGTCGAAGAAGCCATCCGGCTCGAATACCAGTTTGATCCGGTCCACCGGCATCACCGGCCACTGTTCGGGGCGCGGGAAGTGATGCGTGCCCACGATCGGCCACAGCACCAGTTCCACGCCGTCGAGCGAGCGGTCCTGCCGCTGCCAGACGTGCACGCCGTCCTCCCCCGGCTCGGCGTGGTTGGGGTACTGCCCGCCGACGAAGCGCTCGGCCGGGTCTGCGGGGGTGGCCCACAGGTGCTGGTGGATGAACGGCGCCCGGCTGGCCATCACCGAGCCGGGGCGGCCGTAGGAACGCGTCGTGTTGGGCAGCAGCAGCCGGTAGGCGGTCGGCTCGCCGTAGCGGTTCGTCCGCGTCGCGCTCTCCACCCGCCAGCGCCGCGCGGCGGCCGGGTCGGTGCGGCGCGCCGCCTGCGACTCGGTCAGCAGCGGGGTGCGGACATTGCGCACCGCGTTGCCGTACGGGTCCAGTTCGGGGTCGGGCTCGCCCTCGGCGTGCTCCTCGACCAGCCGGTTCAGCGGGCCGTCCACGGCCGTGTCCAGCCGGATGCCGAAGTAGTGCTGGTGCGCCGGGGTCTGCACGTTCTTGGCGACCACCCGGCCGTAGCGCGCCTCCTCGCCCTCCTCGATGCCCGAGGCCGACAGGATGCCGGTGAGCTTGATCTCCAGCTCCACTCGGCCGTCCTGGTAGAGCGACCAGTAGAAGCCGTAGTCGTAGTTGGCCACGGTCTGGAAGCTGGAGATGATCAGGCGGCGCGAGCGGCGTACCTGGCTGACCCCGCGCCGCAGGTCGTTGTGCTTCCAGAGGATGCCGTCGTCCTCCTCGTGCATGCAGACGGCCTGCGGGATGGTCCTGGCGGTGCCGTCGCCGCCGAGGTAGGCGGCGTCGAAGTAGGAGATGACGCCCAGGCAGTCGCAGCCCAGGGCCAGGGAGTTGGTCAGCGGGCCGGCGCCGTACTCGCCCCAGTCGAAGAAGTTCTTGCGGTATTGGGTGGGGTTGGAGTCGAGGTAAGGAACGTACATCTCGTTGCAGGCGGCCCGCTTGAGCACCGGCCGGTCCTTGAACTCCAGGTCGTACAGGACGAGCCCCTCCCGGTGCGTGAACCCGACCCGGAACCGCCAGCCCTGCCAGCTGACCTGCCAGCCGTCCACGTCGAAGCTCGGCCCCTCGGACTGCGCGACCTCCAGCGGCTTGAGCCCTTCGCGGTCCGGGCCGAACCCGCCGGCCTCCAGCGGGCCCGCCTCGTCGGATACCGGCACGACGCCGTGGTCCTCGACCTCCAGGACCTCCATCGTGTGCATGTCGATGATCGGGATGACGCCCTGCACGGGGCGGGCGTAGCCGTTGTCGCCCTCGTGCGTACGGTGCCAGACGGTGCCCCAGGTCAGCCTGCGGTCCTTGTACTTGTCCGGCTCGAAGCCGCCCATCGACTCCGGGTCGATCATGACCAGGGACACGTCGTGAATGCCGCGCCTGGCCATCACCTCCCTGAACAGCGGGCTCTGCCGGCACGCCTGGGCCGCGGCCCTGGCCTCCTCAGAGGTGATGCCCGGGCGCCGCGGGTCGATCGGGCGCCACTCCAGACAGCGCGGCTGCTCCCCCAGCAGGACGTCGATCTCCCAGGCGGCCCGCCCGCCGTGGTCCATCGCGACCAGGCCCACCTTGACCTGCCCCGCGGGCGCCCGGCCCGCGGCCACCTCCCGGGCGAAGCCTTCGTCGAGAGTCGCGCCCCAGAAGCGGACGCGCTCGCCGAGGCGGCCGTCGGCGCGCGCGGCGGCGACGGCGGCGTCGATCTCCGCCGGGCTCAGCGGGTCGAGCGGATGGCCGCGCCGGGACCGCCCGCCGTCACTCGTGTCGTCGCTCGCGTGGCAGCTCATCTATCCGTCACTCCTCATCATCGATGCAAAGGATCCTATATCAGGTAGAATGGATCCACATTATGCCGGTTAGCGTCCGAACCCGGCCGTCGATCTTGCTATCGTGGGATCGCCTTCCAGGCCGGGGCACGCACGCTTCCGCCACCTTCTCCACCAGACGGAGGCAGCATGGACACCTCTTCGGGCAGCGCCCTCGTCGACGAGACGGCAGCGGCCATCAGAGCCCGGATCATGTCCGGTGACATTCCGATCGGCGCCCAGCTCCGCCAGGCCGATCTGGCCAAGCTGCTCGGCGTCAGCCGCACCCCCGTCAGGGAGGCGCTGCGCCAGTTGCAGACGGGCGGGCTGATCGAGGTGGTGCCCAACCGCGGTGCCGTCGTCCGGGTGCCCTCGCCGTGGGAGGTGCGCGAGGCGTACGAGGTGCGCGCCGAGCTGGAGGGGCTGGCCTGCGCGCGGGCGGTACGCAGGATCAGCGCCGAGGTGCTGGCCGAGCTGCGCGAGACCAACGAGACCATTCGCCGGCTGGGCGCCGCCCCGCACACCGGCCCCGGTCCGTCGCCGACCACCGTCTCGAACGACCGTTTCCACACCCTGATCCACGAGGTCGCCGAGAACGACCGCCTGGCCAAGGTGATCAAGGAGATCAACGAGGCGTTCCCGCGCAACGTCTCGGCCCTGGTGCTGCGTGACGACCCGCGCCACCGCGAGGACAACCTGCGAGAGCATGAGCGCATCGTCAACGCCATCGCCGCGGAGGACGCCGAGCTGGCCAGGCGCGAGATGCAGGCGCACGTGATCAGCGCGGGCGAGCAGCTCGCCCGCTGGTACGAGCGCCGCTCGGCCACCGTCTTCCGCGGCTAGCCCACCCCCATGGCCGCGGGAGCGAGGAACGCGAGGTCCGGACGTTCGGTGCCCATGGCCAGGTCCGCCAGGGCCGCGCCGATCGCCGGCCCGAACTTGAAGCCGTGCCCGGAGCAGGCGGCCGCCACCAGCACCTGGGGCCGCCCCGGCAGGGCCCCGACCGCGAACCTGTTGCCCGGCGCCATCGTGTAGCGGCATGAGATCTCCTCCTCGACCTGCCCGTCCGCGGCGGGCAGGAACCGGCGGGCGAGCGCGAGCAGGGTCTCCCGCTCGTCGCTGGTGACCGCGCGCCGAGGGGCGCCGAGGTCGTCGGCGGGGCCGTGATCGAGGCCGATCTTGACGCCGCTGCCGCCGAACGCGGGGATGCCGTACATCAGGCCCACGTCCGGCACGTCCACCGCGAACGGGCCGAGCCGCGGCGGGGACAGCAGCTCCGGCCGGGACGCGCCGATGTGCACGTTGACGATCCTGACCACCCGTAGAAGTCCGGCGAACTCGGGCAGGAGCTCGGCGGTCCACGGCCCGGCGCACACCACCAGCCGGTCCGCGCGTACCGTGCCGCCGTCCGTCTCGACCGTGACGCCGTCTCCGTCCGCCTGCCAGCCCTGGGCGGAGCAGCCGAACCGCTGGTCCACGCCATACGCCCGGCCCAGCTCGGCCAGGCAGCGCAGCGCGCCGGCCGCATCGATGACTCCGGCGGCGGGGTCGTGGACCGCGGTGAACTCGGGGCCGAGCGCGAGGCCGGGGAACAGCCCGGCCGCCCGGTCGGGGTCCACCGCCTGGCAGCCTGGCCCGCGCAACCCGCCCGGAGCCGTCGCCGGGCGGGCGAACAGGCCGCCCACTGTGGTGACGAGGGTCCGGCCGGCGTCCCGTTCCAGGTCCGCCCACGCGTCGTACGCGCGGTCCACGAACTCGTCCCAGACCGGGGAGGGATAGGCGCGCCGGATCATGCGGGTACGGCCGTGCGAGGACCCCTCCACGTGCCCGGCCGGGAAACGGTCCAGATGGATGACGTGGGCGCCGCGGCGGGCGAGCTGCCAGGCCGCCGAGCTGCCGTGCACGCCGGCCCCCACCACGATCACGTCGGCCCGCGCACCACCCGTCCCGGCGAAACCGCCCGCCCGCGCCGTCCGCCGCCTCGGGTGCGCGGGGGCGAGGTGCGTGAGCAGGGCGTCCACGTCGTCCTCGTTGTTGTACACGTGTGCCGAGGCGCGCACCACGGCGGGCAGCCCGCGCCGCCCCAGGTCCCACTGCCCGTGCGCGGCGGGCACGCTCACCAGGTGAAACCGAGCGGCCCGCAGCTCCCGCGCGGTCTGCGCGGGCTCCTGCCCCTCACGGACGAAGGTGACGATGCCGCAGCCCGCTCCCGGCGGGTCGGCGAGCCGGACACCGGGCAGGCTCTCAAGCCCGCGGCGCAGCCGGTCGGCCAGCCGCCCGATGCGCTCCTGGATCCGGTCGACGCCCAGCTCCAGGGCCTCCGCCAGCGCCACCCCCAGCCCCAGGCGGAGCGCGTGCGCGGCCTCCCAGGTCTCGTAGCGCCGGGCATCGTGGGCGAGGTCGAAGCTCTGGTCGGCCACCCAGCGCGCCCCCCGTACGTCGGGAGCGGACGGCCGCATGACCTCACGCATGCGCGGGCTGACGTACAGGAGCCCCGTGCCGCGCGGCCCGCGCAGGAACTTGCGTCCGGTCGCCACCACGATGTCGCAACCCGGCGGCCCGACGGCGACGGGGAGCTGACCGGCCGATTGGGTGGCGTCGAGCAGGACGGGCACACCGGCCGCCGCCGCCAGCGCGCCGACCTCCGCCACCGGCTCGACCAGCCCCGACGAGGTGGGGACATGCGCCACCGTGACCAGCGCCGCGGGCGTGCGCAGGGCCCGTTCGAGCGCGTCGAGGTCCACCCGGCCCGAACCGTCCGCGGGCAGCACCTCGACGCGCACGCCGCGCGAGCCGCGTAGTTCGAGCAGGTGGAGGGCCGAGCTGACGTAGCTGGAGGCCGAGGCGAGTATCCGGTCGCCGGGGCCGAGCCGCAGCGCGGAGACCGCCCGCTGCCAGGCGACGGTGGCGCTCTCGACCAGGGCGATGTCGCCGGGT
This sequence comes from Nonomuraea sp. NEAU-A123, assembly GCF_018603905.1. Lineage (GTDB taxonomy): Bacteria > Actinomycetota > Actinomycetes > Streptosporangiales > Streptosporangiaceae > Nonomuraea. The sequence continues at coordinate 615,050 of NZ_JAHFZZ010000005.1, read as the reverse complement.
TCCGCGCCGAGCAGGGCGGCGGCCAGGTCGTACACGCGCTCGGTGCGTTCCCGGGCGGCCTCGGCGGCCTCGTACCCGCCGACGCGGGCCTCCAGGTTCAGGTGGTCGATCACCGCGGCCAGCGTGGCGGCGCTGGGCAGCGCGGCGCCGGCGGCGTTGAAATGATGGGCGTGGAGCGTGCCGGGCGTGTTGGCCCGCAGCGCCGCGAGGTCGATTGAGCTCATAGGGCGACGACGACCGCCTTGCGCTCGCAGTAGGAGTACAAGGCGTCATCGCCCAGATCCCGGCCCAGCCCCGAGTCACCGACGCCGCCGAAGGACAGCGCCGGGTCGAAGACGTTGTAGGTGTTGACCCAGACCGTCCCGGCCCGCAGCCGGGCGGCCATCCGGTGCGCGCGTGACAGGTCACGCGTCCAGACCCCCGCCGCCAGGCCGTAGGAGGTGTCGTTGGCGATCGACACCGCCTCGTCCTCGTCCTCGAACGCGATCACGCCCGCCACGGGCCCGAAGATCTCCTCGCGGGCGATGCGCATGTCGTTGGTGACGTCCGTGAACAGCGTCGGCTCGACGAAGTATCCGGGCCGGTCCGGCACGCCGCCACCGGCCGCGAGCGTGGCGCCCTCGGCGATCCCGCTCTCGATGTAGGACAGCACCTGGGCCCGCTGCTCCTCCGACACCAGCGGGCCGACGCTGACACCGCCGTCGAGCCCGTTGCCGAGCGGGACCTTCCGCGTCGCCTCGACCAGCCGCTCGCGCATCTCCGGCAGGATCGACCGCTGCACGAGCAGGCGGCTGCCCGCCGTGCACATCTGGCCGGAGTGGCCGAAGCAGGCGCGCATCGCGGTGAGCACCGCCGCCTCCAGATCGGCGTCCGCGAACACGATGTTGGGGCTCTTGCCGCCCAGCTCCAGCGTGAGGCGCTTGGTCGTGGGCGCGGCGGCGGCCATCACCAGGCGGCCCACCGCCGTCGAGCCGGTGAAGGACACCTTCGCCACGCCAGGGTGCCGCGACAGCGCAGCGCCCACCTCGCCGTCGCCGGTCAGCACGTTCAGCACGCCCGGCGGCAGGCCCGCCTCGGCGCAGAGCGCGGCCAGGCGCAGCAGGGTCAGCGGCGTCTGCTCGGCCGGCTTGACGACCACGGCGCAGCCGGCCGCCAGCGCGGGCGCCAGCTTGAAGCAGGCCGTCATGATCGGGAAATTCCACGGCAGGATGAGCGCGGCCACCCCCACGGGCTCCAGCACCGTGTAGACGTGGTGCCCGCCGCCGTCGATCGGCACCGTGGTGCCGGTCAGCCTGGTCGCGGCACCCGCGAAGTGGCGGAACGTCCTGGCTCCCAGCGCCGTGTCCGCGCGGGAGCGCTCGATCGGCTTGCCGTTGTCGCGGGTCTCCAGCACCGCCAGTTCCTCGGCGTGCTCCTCGATCAGGTCGGCGATCCGCTGCAGGACGCGGGTGCGGTCGAGCGGCGGCAGGCCGCTCCACCGGCGCTCGGCGTGCGCCCGCGCCGCCGCCGCCACCGCGGCGTCCACGTCCTCCTGCGTGGCCTGCGCGACGTGGGTGAGCACCTCGCCGGACGCCGGGTCGAGCACGGGGAACGTGCCGCGCCGCCCGGGGGCGATCCACTCACCGTCGATGAGGAACGGTTCCTCGGTGTTCATCGGGCCCCTTCTAGATCAGGTCGAAGTATTCGCGCTGCTCCCAGTCGGAGACGTGCGCGAGATAGCGGGCGAACTCGGCGCGTTTCAGCGCCGCGTACCAGGACACGACCTCCTCCCCCAGCGATCGGGCGAAGACGGGGTCGGCGTCGAGGGCGTCGAGCGCCTCGGCCAGCGACCGCGGCAGGCCGCTCGCCCGCACGTCGTACGGGTCCTCCACGGGCGGCCCCGGGTCCAGGCCCCGGGCCAGGCCGTCCATACCGCTGACGATCTGGGAGGCGATGTAGAGGTAGGGGTTGGCGGCGGGCTCGCCGGATCTGTTCTCCAGCCGGGTGCCGGTGGGGCCGCCCACCGCGCGTACCATCGCCCCCTTGTTGTCGGCGCCCCACACGACCCGGTCGGGGGCCAGCGAGAACGGGAGGTAGCGCTTGTAGCCGTTCACCGTGGGAGTGGTGAAGACGGTGGCCGCGCGGGCGTGCTCCAGCAGGCCGCCGAGATAATGCCGCCCGAGCGGAGACAGCGGACCCGCGCCGTTCTGGGCGAGCTCGGGATCGAACGCCGGGGTCCCGGTCGCGCGGTCGCGCAGGGACTGGTGCAGGTGCCAGCCGGTCGACGCCGTCTCCGCGCCCGCGGGCCGGGACATGAACGTCGCGTGGTATCCGTGCCGCCGGGAGATCTGCCGTACCGCCGCGCGGGCCAGCATCACGTCGTCGGCGGACCGCGCGGCGTCGCGGGCGTGCAGGGTCAGCTCGAGCTGGTTGGGGCCGAACTCCAGCTCCAGCGAGCGCAGCGGCAGGTCGAGCCCGGTGAGTCCGCGGTGCAGGAGCTGTACCAGGTCGTCGAGCCGGTCCAGGCCCTCCTCGTGCAGGAGCTGCGAACCGCTGCTCACCGGCGACACCTCGCGCGGCAGGCCCGGCGCGCCCGGCCGGCCCACGTGCCGCGCGCTCATCCCCTCCGCCGCGCGGTACACGTGGAACTCCAGCTCGACGCCGACCGTGAGGTCGTATCCGGCCGCCGCCAGCGCGTCCAGCTGGGTACGGAGCACACCGCGGGTGCAGAACGGCACCGCCGCCCCGCTGGGGAAGCGCACGTCGCACAGGATCCAGCCGGTCCGCTCCGCCCACGGCAGCACCCGGAACGTGGTCGGGTCGGGCACGAGCACCACGTCCCCAGCGCCCGCGAAGCCCCTCACCCCCACGCCGGTGTCGGCGGCGAAGACGGGGAAGACCGTCTTGCCCGAGGTGTCCTTGAGCAGCAGCGATGAGGGCGCGGTCACGCCTGAGCGGAGCGCGGCGGGCACGGCGTCCCTGGTGAGGGTCTTGCCGCGGAGTACCCCGTGCTGGTCGGCGAAGGAGAAGCGGATCAGCTCAAGGCCCAGCTCGTCGATGACCCTGCGCATCTGGCCGGCGGCGGCGTACTGGCGTTCGCTCCACAGCTCGTGTCTGGCGATGTAGCCGTCGCGGTCGGCGGCGAGCATCGGGCGGGCGCTCGGCCCGTCGCCTCCTTCGGCGACCGGTCGCGCGTCGGCGCTACGCACGCGCCGCCCCCTGCGCCTCCGCTGCCGCGTCCGCGTCCGCCGGGCCCGCGTCCCTCGGGGCCGCGTCCGTCAGGATCGCGTCCGTCAGGGTCGCATCGGTTGCCCATGGAGAGCGGGAGCGGCGCTCGGCCTCGCGTGCTCGCCAGGCGGGTTCCCAGCCCTCGGCGGGGGCGATGGTGTCGATGGCCAGAGGACCGGTGAGCCGGCGCGCCGCGGTCTCATCCAGCGGCAGTCCCGGCAGGGGTTTCCCGGTCATGGCGTCGTCGATGGCCCTGAGCAGCAGCCGCCGGTTCGCGGTGACGGCGCGGTCGGAGACGCCCAGCCGTTCCACGGTCCTGTCCTGGATCGGGCCCATGCTCTCCACCGCCCACTGGTCGTGGACGTTGATGTCCAGGCCCATGCCGGTATAGGTCAGGTCGCGCTGCTCGCGGGGGTCGAACCCCCAGTTGTTCGACCTGTTGCGCAGGGGCCGGTAATCGGGCAGCGACACCTCACCCAGGCGCTGCCGGAGCAGCGTCTCCTTGTCGGCCGGCTCGTCGAAGTCGTAAAGGATCATGTACCAGTAGTGGTTCTCGTCATCGATCGGCACGTGCCATTGGCAGAACGCCTTGCTGTTGCCGAACGGCACGACGAACGCGTTGGGAAAGACCAGGTTGGTGATCCGTACGTGCTTGATCGATTCGGTCAGCCCGCGCAGCGCGAACACCCGCAGTCCATGCGCGTCGGCCTCGACCTCGATGTCGGGGCGGTGGCTGTCGCCGACGAGCTTGGACAGCTTCTGCCCGGTGCCCTCGACCTCCTCACTGAACTGCTGCCCGTACGCCTCGCGCGGATCCTCACCGACGAACCGGTGCAGGAAGGACACGTGGCTCGGGTCGATGCCGCCCTCCACCCCCTGCAGCCAGTTGCACTCCCACCAGCCCTTGAAGGCGAACGTGTACTCCTCCGGCGCGCTGAAGCAGTCGTAGGCGGGAAACGGCGGCGGGTCACCGGCGCCGAGATAGGCGAAGACGATGCCGTTGCGCTCCTGGCACGGGTAGCTCGGAATGCGCACCTTCGCGGCGAAGTTGCTGTGCGGCGGCTCGGCGGGCTGCTCCAGGCAGCGGCCGTCGGGCCCGTACAGCCACCCGTGGTAGAGACAGCGCAGGCCGCCGTCTTCGTGCCGGGCGAAGGCGAGGTCCACTCCGCGGTGCGCGCAGTAGCGGCCGACCAGGCCCCAGCCGCGGTCGTCCCGCCTGAACAGGACGAGATCCTCGCCCATGATCCGGACCGGCTTGACCGGGCGGTCGGCGGGCATCTCCGAAACCAGGGCGACCGGCTGCCAGTAGGACCGCAGCAGCCCGCCGAGGGGCGTGCCCGGGCCTGACCGCGTGACGCGCTCGTTGTCCTCGCGCTTCAGCATGGCATCTCCTCATAGGCGCATCCGATCGGCTCTACTTTGGATACAATCGTGCCATAACTTAACCCCAAAGGACAGTTTTCGGACAACAGATAAGTCCGCAAGGAGTTCGTACCGCGCCGCGAAGACCCCGGTCTCCTGCGATCTCGTCGCCCCGGACGGAACCCGCCGGCCTTTCGGCGAGCGCGCATGGACCGCCGGTCCAACCGCGGCTACCCGCCAGAAATGCGGGCCGATCGCAGCGTGCGGCACAAGGAGCGCCATCTTCCAGCGGGAGCGGGCATGAACACCGCCCCCGCTTCTCTCGACGCCGCCAAGCTCGCCGAAGGCGGGCCGGTCGGCTTCATCCCCACGTCGGTGATCGGCGCTTTCGCCGAGAGCAACGTGCGCAGCTGACAGGTGCTGCTGTTCAGGTGCGGGCTGCTAATGGTCGGTGGCGGTCACCGCGGGCCATCGGGGACCTGCTGATCGTGTGCGGGTGATCACGAAAGGCCGTGCTCGCCGCCCTGGTAGTCGTACCAGTCGAAGCTCGCGCTGCCGTCCGTGACGTACATGCCGATGACCCGCCCCGTGAAGCCGGTCGCCACCTCGGTGGACAGATAGCGGCCGTCGAGCTCGGCCAGCAGAACCCCGTCGGCGAAGAAGGCGATGGCGTCCGGGCCGCGGGCCCCGACCCCGACCGGCTCGTCGATGGGCGCGGTCACCGACGGCGGCAGGAGGTCGCGCGTACGGACGTCGATGGCGAGGGTGAGCGGGCCCGAGGGGACCGGATGGTCGGCCACGCACTGGCGCAGCGGGCCGATCCGCGCGAACAGGCGGGCCCGCCCTTCGTGTACCTCCAGGTCATAGTGGTGCGCCTCGTCCATGCGCACGGACAGTCCGGCTCTGGCCGATCCCGGGTCCAGGCGAGCGGTGACGCGGCAGTCGTGGTGCTGCTGGCGGCGCCCGATGAACGTGCATCCCGGGCGGTCCAGCGTGGGGCCGGTGGCGTGCAGGGTGAGCCGGCCGGGGCGCTCGGCCAGCGACCAGGAGCCGTCCGGGCGGCTGCGCGGCGAGACCCAGTACGGCGCCAGAGTGTCGGCGTCGAAATCATCCCGTGTCGGGAGCTCGGGGAGGGGGTGCCAGGCAGCGGGTGCCGGATGGCGTTCGAGGACCGGGCCCACGACGGGCCAGCCGTCCACCCATTCCACCGGGGTGAGGAACGTCTCGCGCCCGAGGACCTGGAACTCCGGCGTGTAACCGCGCGGGCGGGTGCCGAGCAGGATCATCCACCAGGTGCCGTCGGCCGCCTCCACCATGTCGGCGTGACCGGTGCTCTGGATCGGCCGGTCGGTGCCGCTGTGCGACAGGATCGGGTTGGCCGGGCCCGCCTCGTACGGGCCGCGCGGCGAGCGGGCGCGGGCGATCGAGACGCTGTGGCCGCGCTCGGTGCCGCCCTCGGACATCAGCAGGTACCACCAGTCGCCCACGTGGAAGAGATGCGGCCCTTCCGGATATTTCATGCCCACACCGGACCAGGCGTGATACGGCCCCTCCAGCACCCGGCCGGCCACGGGGTCGATCCGCGCCACCTGCGTACCGGAGAAAGCGCACCAGCAGGAGCCGTCCTCGTCCCAGGACAGATGGGGGTCGATGCCCGGCAGGTCGATCCAGACGGGGTCCGACCACGGTCCTTCGGGACGGTCGGCGGTGACGATGAAGTTGCCCCGGCCGCCCACGTTCGTCGTGATCAGGTAGAACCGGCCGTCGTGGTGCCGGATCGTCGGCGCGTAGATCCCACCGGAGGCGGGCGTCTCAGGGGGCAGTTCCAGCTGCGACGGCCGGTCGAGGACGTTGCCCACCTGCCGCCAGTGCACCAGGTCCCGGCTGTGGAAGATCGGGACGCCGGGGAAGTACTCGAAGCTGGAGCAGACGAGATAGTAGTCCTCGCCGACCCGGCACACGCTCGGATCCGGGTGGAATCCGCTGATCACCGGATTGTCGTACATCGGCACGTTGAGCGGTTCCTTTCTGCGAGAGGCTCAGCCCTTGAAGGCGCCGTCCATGATCCCGGCCACCATGCGCCGGCCCACGAAGACGAACAGCACCAGCAGCGGGATGGTGGCCAGGAACGAGCCCGACATGGCGAGCCCGAGGTCGATGTTGTAGTTGTTCTGCAGCGCCTTGATGGCGATCTGCGCGGTGTACATCTCCGGCGACTTCAGCACGATGAACGGCCACAGGAAGTCGTTCCAGGCGGTGACGAAGCCGAGCAGGCCGAGCACGAACGCGGCCGGCCGCACCAGCGGGAACGCGATGCGCCAGAAGATCTGCCAGGTGGTGGCGCCGTCGATGCGCGCGGCCTGGAGGATCTCGTCGCTGATCGTGGTGGACAGGTGCTGGCGCATCCAGAAGATCCCGAACGCGCTGGCCAGGCCGGGCACGATGAGCGCCTGGAGCGTGTCCACCCAGCCCAGCGAGGAGATGATCATGTACTGCGGGATGACGGCGAGCTGCGTCGGCACCGTCATGGTGAGCACGACGATCAGGAACAGCACGTTGCGGCCGGGAAAGCGGAGCTTGGCGAAGGCGAACCCGGCCAGCGAGCACAGCAGGGCGTGCCCGACAGCGATCGTGCCGGCCACGATGAGGCTGTTGACGATCGAGCGGACGAACGGCACCGTCGTGAACACCAGGCCGGCCAGATGGAAGAAGTTGCCGCCGGGCGCGATCTCGGGCGGCAGCCGCGTGGCGGTCGCCGTGTCGGTCGTGGCCACCACGAACATCCAGTACAGCGGGAACAGGCAGGCGAACACGGCCAGCCCCAGCAGGACATAGGTCCACCAGCGGACGCGCTCACCCGAGCGCCGGATCGTCTTGGTCATCATCGCTCCGGACGGATGCGGGTGGACAGGACGTAGTTGACCGTCGCCAGCGCGACCACCAGCACGAACAGCGCCACGCCGATGGCCGCGCCGTAGCCGAACTGGAACTGGCCGAAGCCCTGCTCGTACAGGAACAGCGTCAGCGTCTGGCACTGCCGGACCGGTCCGCAGGTGAGCGGCGCGCTGCGGGAGACCAGCAGCGGCTCGGTGAAGATCTGCAGGCCGCCGATCGTCGAGGTCACGATCGTGAACACGATGACCGGCCGCAGCGACGGGATCGAGATGTGGCGGAACTGCTTCCACCCGCCCGCGCCGTCCACGGCCGCCGCCTCGTAGATCGCGCGCGGGATCGCCTGCAGGGCAGCCAGGTAGAGCAGCGTGGTGTAGCCGAACCAGCGCCAGGTCACCATGACGGCGATCAGCACATGGCTGCCCAGCACCGACTGCTTGAAGTCGATCGGCTCCACGCCGGCGAACCCGAGCAGCCAGTTGAGCACACCGTAGTCACGGTCGAACATCTGGGCGAAGACGATCGTGGTGGCCGCCACCGAGGTGATGTACGGCACCAGCATCGACATCCGGAAGAACACCGCCAGCCGGAGCCGGGCGTGGTTGAGCAGGTGCGCCAGGCCCAGCGCCAGCACCAGTTGCGGCACGGTGGACAGCAGCCAGATGCTGATCGTGTTCCAGGCCGCGTTCCAGAACCGCGCGTCGGCGAACAGGCGGGTGAAGTTGTCCACGCCGATGAAGACGTGCTCGCCGATGGGGTTCCAGTCGAACAGCGCCACGTAGAACGTGAAGAGCAGCGGAACCAGCCCGAACACCCCGAAGATCAGGAAGAACGGCGCGATGTAGGCGTACGGCGCGACGCGCTCGGTGATGCGCTGCCGCACCGAGGTCGTCCCGGCGGGCGCCGCTTGCGCCCGCCGGGTGCTGAGGGTCGTCGTCACGCTCGTCCTACTTGCCGATGGCGGTCTTGATGTTGGCCAGCGCCGCGTCCCACGCCTTGGCCGCATCGCCCTTGCCCTGCTCGACGTTGGTGATCGCGTTCAGGAACTCCTGGCCGATGGCGGAGCTGTCCGGCCCGATGTAGAACGGCTTGAGCCCGAGCAGCGAGTTGGTATAGATCGTCCCGGTCGGCGCGTCGGAGAAGAACGGGTCCTTCAGGGCGGTGAGCTTGGCGTCCTTGTAGACCGACGGGGTGGTGGGCAGCGAGCCGGAGTCGACGAAGTGCGCCAACTGACCCTGCGGGTTCAGGGTCTTGGTGATGTAGTCCCAGGCGGCCTTGGGGTTCTTGGCGCCCTTGGGGATGGCCAGATAGCTGCCACCCCAGTTGCCCGCGCCGCCGGGGATGGTGGCGATGTCCCACTTGCCCTTCGTGGCGGGGGCGTTGCTCCGGATGGCGTTCAGCATCCAGGACGGCGCGGAGATCACCGCGAACTGGTCCTTGCCCATGCCGGCGCTCCATCCCTCGGAGAAGGAGCTCTGCTTGGCGGTGATGCCGGCCTGCACGGCCTTGATGCCGTACTCGAACGCCGTCTTGACCTGTGGGCTGGTGCTGTAGACGACGTTGCCCGACGGGTCGTAGTACTTCTGCGGCCCCTGGTTGACCGCCTGGTAGAACACGCTGGTGCCGGCGTTGTCGACGAACGCCTTCTTGGTCGCCGCGGTGTACTTCTTGCCGGTCTCGATGAAGGCGTCCCAGGTGGGCCAGAGCTTGCCCACCTCCTCGCGGTCGGTCGGCAGCCCGGCGGCCTTGAACAGGTCCGTCCGATAGGCGACGGCCATGCCGCCCACGTCCGTCGGGATGCCGATGATCGAGCCGTCCTTCGCCACGCTCTGGCTGATCACCCAGTCCAGATAGTCGCCCTTGATCTTGTCGGCGCCGAGCTGCCGCAGGTCGTAGAAGTTCTGCGGCTGCTGGACGAATTTGGGCAGGTCGTCGCCCTGGATCAGCACCAGGTCGGGCACCTTGCCGCCGGCCAGCGCCGTCGTCAGCGCCTGCGCCGTCTCCACGGAGCTGCCGACTTCGGTCAGCTTCACCTGGATGCCGGGGTTCTTCTTCTGGTAGTCCTCGACCGAGGCTTTCTGGTTGATCCCGCTGAACGACCAGAAGTCGAACGACTTGCCGCCCTCGGGCGGCGCCGCGGCGGTGGTACCGCCGCCACCGCCGCAGGCGGCTGTGGTCAGGGCGAGGGCCGCGGCGAGGGCGACCGGAGTTACGATGCGGAGCTTCACGGCGATCTCTTCTACTGGGGGTCGGTGCTGAAGAGCTGGTACGGAACTAGTTGCCGAAAACTTTCGGATATTTGGCCGATCGTTAACCGGGGACTCTAGGCACCTACCTGGAAACTCGTCAACAACCTCCCGGTAAGACGCACGAAACACTCGCCCTTGTTTCCGAAAAATCTGCGTCTAGACTGCGCCCATGACCGCGACTCAGGAGCCGCCCGCACCCGGCACCACGCCCAAGCAGTCGCTGACCATCGCCCAGCTCGCCGAGCTGGCCGGGGTGTCCACGGCGACGGTCTCCAAAGTGGTGAACGGCCGTTCCGAAGTCGCGCCGGAGACCCGGGCCCTGGTCGAGCGGCTCATCCGCGAGCACGGCTACCGGCGGCAGAGGCGGCGCGAGAGCCCCGCCGCCCTGGTGGAGCTGGTCTTCCACGCGCTGGAGGGCGACTACCCGATAGAGATCATCAAGGGCGTCGAGCAGGTGGCGCGGGAGCACGGCCTGGCCGTGGTGCTGTCGGAGCTGCAGCACCGCCACGTTCCGGGCCGGAGCTGGATCGAGGGCGTGCTGAGCCGCCGTCCCACCGGGGTCATCGCGGTGTTCAGCGGCCTGACCGACGCCCAGCACGACCAGCTCGCCACCCGTGGCATCCCCCTCGTGCTGCTGGACCCGAGCGGCGAACCCGGCCACCAGGTGCCCTCGGTGGGCGCCGGCAACTGGAACGGCGGGCTCTCGGCCACCCGTTACCTGGTGCAGCTCGGGCACCGGCGGATCGCCATCATCGCCGGCCCCGAATACGCGCTGTCCAGCCGGGCCCGCCTCGACGGCTACCGCGCCGCGCTGGACATGGCCGGCGTGCCCGTCGACCCGGACCTGATCTGCCGGGGCGACTTCCTGGTCGAAGGCGGCCTGGCCCAGGCCCATCGGCTGCTGCGGCTGCCCGATCCGCCCACCGCGATCTTCGCCTGCAACGACGGGCAGGCCATGGGCGTCTACCTGGCGGCGTACGAGCTGGGACTGCGCATCCCGGACGACCTGAGCGTGATCGGCTTCGACGACCTCCCTCCGATGCGGTGGGCCGTCCCGCCCCTGACCACCATCCGGCAGCCGCTCACCGAGATGGCGGCCACCGCCACCACCATGCTGGTGAAGCTCGCGCAGGGCGAGCCGCTGCCGCAGAGCCGGATCGAGCTGGGCACCGAGCTCGTCGTACGCAGCAGTACCGCCGCTCTCGCGCGCTAGCCGAAACTTTCAGCTTCCACCCCGTACGTATCGCTACGGTCCGTCCGGCTGCCGGAGGAGCTGCCGGCTGATGCCGCGCGGCGGCGTTCACCGCCGCTGGGCAGACCCTCGTTCGTGCCATCGTCCCGAACGGCACGGCGGGCAAGATCTGGGCTGAAGAGCCGCACGAGGGCAAAACGGCCCTGCTTACTTGATCGCGCCCGCGCCGATGCCCTTCACGATGTGACGCTGCGCCAGCAGATAGAAGATCACAACCGGCACGATCGAGATGGTTGTGGCGGCCAGGAGGATCTGCTGCTGTGGCGTCTCGGCGGATGTGAAGGCGGTCAGACCGCGCTGGACGGGCATGAGGGAGTTGTCGTCGAACAGGACGAGCGCCATGAGGTACTCGTTCCACGCCCCCAGCCCCTGGATGACCGCCACGGCAGCGAGGCCGGGCCTTGCCAGCGGGAGGATCACGTTCCAGAAGATGCGCAGCGGACCGGCGCCGTCCAGCGCGGCCGCCTCTTCCAGAGCGCGGGGCTGGCTGGCGAAAAAGCTGCGCATGATGAGCGTCGACATCGGGATGCCCGAGGTGATCAGGATCAGCACGTAGCCCACGGGATTGTTCGTCAGGCTGAGTGAGATGAGCAGCTTGTACTGCGCGAGGAACATGGCGGGCGCCGGGATGATCATCACGGCGAGGATGACGAACGTGAACACGCCCTTGCCCGCGAAGTCGAGCCGCGCGAGCGCGTACCCGGCGAGGCTGGACACCAGCAGGATGCCGATGACGGCGGATCCCGTGTAGAGCACGCTGTTGCGCAGGTAGATGCCGAGTTCCCCCTGGACCCATGCGGTCACGTAGTTGTGCCACTGCGGGTCGGCGGGCAGGAAGCTCTCGTTCGAGAGCAGCTCCGTGAGGCTCTGCAGGGATCCGGACAGCATCCACAGCAGGGGGAACAGCGCGATCAGCGCAGCCACGCTCAGCAATCCGTACAGGCCGACCTTGTCGCGGCGTACCTTCCGTCGAGGTGGGCGAGTCCCGCCTTCGGCCGTGCCGGCCGGTACTGAAGCAATGGACATCTCGTCGGCCCTTCCTGTCATCCGGCCGCTCATACGCGGGACCTCCGCCTGGTGATCGCGAGCTGGAGCACGGACAGCAGCACAAGGGCGCCGCCGAAGATGACCGACATGGCCGCGGCACTGCCGTAACGCCAGTTGACGAACGCCTCGTTATAGATTGCGAGGGTCGGCACCATCGTGTGCTGGCCCGGTCCGCCGTTGGTCAGCACCTGCACGGTCCCGAAGATCTGGAGCGCGGCGAGCAGGGTGAGCAGACTCACGATCGAGGTGACCGGAGCCAGCTGCGGCCAGGTGACGTACCGGAACTTCGACCAGCGGTTCGCGCCGTCGAGTTCGGCGGCCTCGTACAGCTCTTTCGGCACGTCTTGCAGCCCCGCGAGGAAGAGCAGGAAGCCGAACCCCCAGTGAAACCAGACGAACACCGCCGCCACGACGGGCAACGCGACGGTCGGCTCGCCAAGCCAGTTCTGCTGCAGCGCGCTCAGCCCCACCAGGCCGAGCAGCCGATTGAGGATGCCGGAGCCAGGGGCCAGGATGAACGAGAACAGCAGACCGACGACGACCACCGACAACACGCCCGGCAAGTAGAAGACGGTGCGGAAGAACGTCTTGCCGCGAGCGATGCTGTTGACGGCCAACGCCATGACCAAGGCGATTCCGTTGCCGAAGACGAACCCGACGACACCGAAGAACAGGACGTTGCGCATGGACGCCCAGAAGATCGGGTCGGACGCGACGAAGTCGTAGTTGGCCAGCCCCACCCATGGGGTGTCGGAGCTGACGCCGTCCCAGGACTGGAAGCTCAACAGGATCGCCTGCGCGAACGGCGTGATCGTGAAGATCCCGATGAGCGCGATGGCCGGAACCAGGAACAACCAGCCGATCAGGTTGCGCCGGAGAACGCGCCTCCCGCGCGGCGCCCGAGATGGACGCCGCACGGGAACCGCGAGTTGCTGCGTCGTCATGACGTGCGATCCTGCGCCGCCTGGATGTTGGTGAGCACCTCGTCCACCGTCGCCTCGCCCAGCACCAGGCGCTGGGACTCCGCTCTGATCGCGGTGATCACGTCGGGCGTGAAGGTCGTCGACATGACTTGCATGCTCTTCACGCCGGCGGCGAAGCCCGCGAGCTGGTCGGGGATGTCCGCGCCGGCGAGGAGTTCCGGGTTGGTGGGGAGGATGCGAGCGGTCTTGGCGAACACCGCCTGCTGCTCGGGCTCCGTCAGCCACTTCACGAACGCGAGCGCCTTATCGGACTGCTTGCCCCTCGGGTTGATCACCGCACCCTTCCCGGGGATACCCGGCGAGCGCGGTTCGTGGACGCTTCCCGGAGCCTTGGGGACCCCGCTGGAGAAGTATTCCTCGAATTCCGGGTTCGTCCTGAGGCCGACCGCGATGCCGGGGGCGGCGTCGAAGATGGCACCCATCTTCTTGGTGAAGAAGGACGACTCCACGTTCGGGTGGTCGTCCTGGCCACCGGGGATGGAGTTGTCAGCGAGGACACCGGCCTTCTTCACATCGGCCAGGAACTGGAAGGCGTTGCGCCAGCCGTCCTGTTTCCAGCTCGCTTTCCCGTTGAGGGTCGCTTCGATCTCGGCGTCCGTCAGCCAGTTCGAGGCGAGGGCCTGGATGATGTTCGGCGTCTGCGAGGCCGCGATGGAGAATTTCGCCTTCTTCGCGGTGAGCGCGTCGATGAACTCGGCCGTCGTCGCGGGCGGCTTTTCCGCCGATATTCCGGTCAGCGCCGGGTTGATAAGGAAGCCGTACGTCTGCGTCTCCCAGTGCACCGAGTAGACGCCGGGCTTTACCCCGAGGTTATTACCTTGCTGGAACGTCGACATCTTGAGCACGGCGGGGCTGAAGTTCTTACTCCAACCGGCGTTCAACTGGGAGGAAAGATCCATCGCCCAGCCGGCCTTGTAGAACGGCGCCATCTGAGACGCGTCGAATGACGAATAGATGTCGGGCATGGATCTGGACTGCGCCTTCGCCTGAAGCTTGGGCAGATAGTCGACCGGCCCGGGCGTGTCAATGGTAATCTTGACGCCAGTCTTCTTGGTGTACTGCTGCGCGAGTTGGGTGAGCGCGGCCTCTTGCCCGCGCGACTGGTTCATAAAAGTCAGTCCGGCGTCCCCGGTGTTGGTGGATTCGCCGGATGACGAACAGCCTGCCAGAGCAAGCGTCCCGACGATCGCCAATGATCCTGCCGCGATGATGGTTCGGCGACGAGCGCCGCGTGCTGAGGGGTTTTTACCCACGGTCCTCACCTTTGGAAGCCTTGGATGGGAAGCGGCCACTCTTCTATGCCCCCGGCATTTTCAGGTGGACGCGGTACGATGCCATTGATGTGGTTCTTGATACTTGTCGCCGACCAGGTCGGTGTTGTCAGCCGGCCGACCATTCTCCTTTCGTGTCCATGAAAGGTGCTCAGGTGTGGACAGGACGTGGGGGGCGGGGATGCGCGCGCAGCCCTTCTGACGTGATCACCCAACCGTCGGGAAGCTCCGCCCCCTGGTTTACCGCTGTGACGATGTGCGCCATGGCGGCCAGCAGCCCTCCGTTCGTCGGCAGATAAATCGTGAGGAATCCCGGCATTTGCGGATTGTGTCCGTTGGGGAGGAACACGTTCTTGGGCGACGGGAGCAGGAGGGCGTCGATCGCCCGGCCGACGTCGCCGAGGCGGGCCGCGGTCATCGCCATGACGGGGTAGTCCCAGCCCCAGCTGGACTGCAGGTCCCAGTGCTCCCACACGGAATCGAGCGTTGCGGACATGGTGGCCGGGTCCACGAGGTGCGTGTCCGGCAGCCACCCCAACGCCATGAGCATGGACGGGTGGTCCTTGCGGATGAGCAGCGGGGGCGTCGCGATCGCGGCGTAGGTGCCGTCGGGCAGTACTGCGGGCCAGCTCATGTTCCGCGCCACCCGATCCCACTCCTCGCTCGGTTCGAGACCGAGGTGGGTTCTCCACTCGTTCGCCACGCTGAGCGCCCATGACCAGTACGCCAGCTCGAAGGTCGGATTGGCGTTCGTCGCCCGGTCGACGAGGTAGCTCTCCTGCGCGGGGATGAGCGGAGGCGGCAGCCAGAAAGATCCGTCGCGTTCCTCGGCGAAGTCGGCCATGAAGTCGGCGGTCGCCTCGACGAGCGGGTAGTGCTCACGCAGGAACGACTCCTCGCGTCCCTCGCCGCGCAGCGACTCCAGCAGGTGGATCACGTGCGGCTGCTGCCACAGGAGGAAGACGCCGATGTTGCTCGGCGACTCGCGCGCGGACGGATCGGTCTGCTTCGGCCAGCGGGCTCCGCGATACCCCTGCCGGCGGGCGGTCGCCTTCGCCGCCTCCAGGGCGCCGTGATACCAACGCATGCTGCGCTCGAGCAGCTGCCCTCGCCCCCACATCGGGAAATGCGCCGCGTGCCACCAGTGCATCTCGAGGTGGAACTTGCCCGACCAGGTGTTGTACGTCAGACCGGACTCCGCGGCGGGCGTGACGCCGGCGCTGTTGACGGCCATGAGGTACTGCGAGAGAACGACGCGGCGTTCGAGTTCCGGAGCGCGCGCGTCCGTGCTGCCGGCCAGGCTGACCGCGGCACCGGTGCTCCAGTGCTCCGCCCACCAGGTCTTCGCCGAGGCGCTGACGGCGGAGAAGTCGTCCTTGTCCGGCTGCCGGCCCTGATCCGGCGTCAGCGTCACCACGACCTCGAGAACGGTGGCGTCTGTGCGCGCGGTGACGGAGTCGGCTCCCTCACGCAGGCTGCCGGTGGTGCGGACGCCTACGCCGTAGGTCAGCGCCTGCACTGCGCGCCGTGCGTTCCAGTGGCGCTCGGTCCGCTGGTCCCAGGCCGTCTCGTGCGCGAGCGGGAGTTCGAAGGCGGCCAGCTCGTCCGGCTGTTCGTCGAACACCCAGGCGACGCCCCACCCTCGGAGCAGAAGGTCGGACTCGACCCGCACGGCGAAGCAGTGATCCCGTGGATCGGCGACGGTGGTGACGCGAACGCGCTCACCGTCGAGGACGTACGCGGCCTGGATCGTTCCCGTCCACAGGTCGAGCTCGGTGCGGACGTCGGTCAGCGCGGCCGGGTCGTCGAGCCCCGTCCCGTCGGGGCGGACCAGAGCGAGGCGGCCGAGGTGAGCGCGGCGGGGGTTGAAGTGGTACCACGCGCCCGTGACGAACTCCTCGGCGATGGGGTCGCCGGCCCGTCGCAGACCCATGCGGTCGAAGTAGGGCACCGGGCCGCGGGACGTCTCGTACAGGGTGGTCGCGTCCTCGAGCCGGAGCTCCCGGTCGGTGCGTGTCTCGTACCAGCCCCAGGTCGACTGGGTGCGCAGAGGGATCTGGAAGTCGTCGGCGTCGAATGCGCGCGGGCGCTGCTCAGGCAGACCGGACAGTCCGTCGCTGGCGACGCGGTGCGGGTCGGGCACCAGCTCGTGGAAGGACGGGAACGTCTGCAGTCCGGAGATGTCGACCGTGAGCGCGATATCACCGTTGCCGACCGTGAGGACGTCAGCCGGGTGCGCGGACGTCAGCACGGGGTTGTGCCGTCGCACGAGTTGGCGCCGGTCGATTGCTTCGGGCATCCTCGCCTCTCCTCTGAATTTTTCGTCTCGGCTGCAGTGGACACAGGGGTCGTCGTTCGACATGCGCGCGTGGGTCGAGTGGCATGTCCGGGCGCTGTCAGGCGCTGCGGCGCTCGGCTGAGGCCTGTCGGAGCGCGTTCGCCTTGGCGACACCGCCCAGCCACGCCAGGCTCGGCTTGGGCCGGCGCTCGAACGTCTCCCGGTCAACGGCGACGAGGCCGAACGTCGGGTCCCAGTGCCCCCACTCGTAGTTGTCGAGCAAGCTCCAGTGGATGTAGCCCCGCACATCCACGCCGTCGTCCATCGCCTCGGACAGCGCGGACAGCGCGCCGGTGGTGTAGGCGATGCGCCGGGAGTCGTCGTCTGTCGCGATGCCGTTCTCGGTGACGAGGATCGGGACGTCGGGCAGCACGTCGGCGGTGTGCCGGACGGCGATGCCGAGGGCGTCGGGGCGGTAGGCCGTCCGCACGAGGGTGTTGTCCGGATGCACGGGGTGGGGTTCGATACCGTCGAGCCCCACCCACTGCGCCGAGTAGGCCTGCACCCCGATGAAGTCGTCGCCGCGCGCCGCCTCGAGGTAGAGGTCCTCCCAGACGTATTCCAGCTGCTGGCGCACCTTCTCCGCACCGGGGCGGGTTTCGAACGCGCGGCTCGCGACCGACCATCCCACCCGGGGCGTCCGCGCGCTCGCGCAGCACGTCCCGAGCCGTGTGGTGCGCCTCGATGAGACGGCGCCCGATCTCCACCGGCGGAGCCGGCTTCACCGGCCGGGGCGTGTCCGCCTCCAGCGTGGGGCTCAGCCACTCCAGACCCGAATCGGGGTCGAGCGTCGCCTCCGCCTCGCACACCATGATCGCGAGCATGTTGGGCTCATTGATGGTGCAGACCCACTCGACGCCGTCGAGGATCGAGGTGGCCGTCTCGACGTAGGCGCGGAAGCGGTCCACGGCCCGTTCTCCGCGCCAGCCGCCCTCCTCGGCGAACCACCTCGGCGAGGTGAAGTGGTGGATCGTCACGAACGGAGTGACCCCCGCGGCGAAACATTCGTCGATCATGCGCCGGTAGTGCGCGAGCGCCGCGCGGGACACCCTCCCGGGGGACGGCTCGATGCGCGCCCACTCGATGCCGAAGCGGTAGGTGCTCAAGCCCGAATCCGCGACGAGCCGGATGTCCTCGGTGTATCGGTGGTAGCTGTCGAGGGCATCGCCGCTGCGATCCGCTCCTGGCATGCGCTCCTCCTGCGCCCAGAAGTCGCTGTTGACGTTGTTGCCCTCGACCTGGTGCGGTGCGCTCGCCGCGCCCCAGAGGAAGCCGTTGGGGAAGGTGTGCATGCGTCTCTCGATCACGTGTCGGTGCGGACGGGGGTCGTCGGCAGGGGCCGGGGCGGGCCCCGAGTGCGAGTTAACGTAGCCGTTACGCCGCGCGAAGGTCAAGGAAAAATGTGGACCGGTCTACAACGTCACTACTAGCCAAACGGGCTCACTTTCGATCTTCCGCTATCTTGCATAGACCGGTCTACGTACGCGACGATCTCGGCACCGTAGAATCGGCAAGGCTCGTTCGAGAAGGGATGCCCATGGTCGCGCCTGAGCGACGACGAAGATTGACCATTTCTGACGTGGCGAAACACGCCGGAGTCTCCAAGGCGGCCGTCTCCAAGGTGATCCGCAACGACTACGGCGTCAGCGAGGCCATGCGCGACCGCGTCCAGCGGGCCATCGACGAGCTCGGCTATCGCCCTCAGGCGGCCGCGCGAGCGCTGCGCGGACGGTCGTTCACCATCGGCGTGCTCATGCGGCACATCGGGATCCCGTTTTATGCCGAGATCATGACCGGCCTGGTGGATCAGCTCGCCGAGTCCGACTATCAGGCGATCATGATCCAGGGAGGTACTCGCGACAAGACCGAGAAACGTGCCCTGGACGCTCTGATAGACCGGCAGGTGGACGGCATCCTCACGATCGCTCCCATGGTCGGCCGCACCCAGCTTGAGCAGGTGGCCCGCGAGATTCCTACCGTGGTGCTGGGCCGGCACAACAGGTCGCCGGCGTACGACTCGATCGTCGACGACGACCGGATCGGCTCCGAGCTCGTCATGGACCACCTGATCGCGCTCGGCCACCGTCGCATCGGGCACATCACCTTCCACCAGGAGCACGGACGGACGGCCGACCAGATGCCACGCATCAGAGCCGAGACCTACGAGCGGGTGATGCGTGACCACGGGTTCGCCGACGAGATCGCCGTCGCCGCGACTTCGTACTCGGAGGAAGGCGGTTACGACGGTGCCCGTGAGTTGCTGAGCCGCGCTCCGCGCCCCACCGCGATCTTCGCCGGTTCCGACGAGGCGGCTCTCGGCGTGCTGGCCGCGCTGCACGAGGCCGGGCTGTCCGTCCCGGGTGACATCTCCGTGGCCGGCTACGACAACACCCGGCTGGCCGCCCATCCCAACATCGCGTTGACCACCGTCAACCAGGACGGAGACGTCATGGGCCGGATGGCCGGGCGGCTGCTGCTCGAGCGCATCGAAGGCCGCACGTCGGCGGTGCACTTCTCGGTCATTCCGAGCCTGGTCGTCCGGCGCTCCACCGCGGCTCCCCGCCCATGTCCTGCCGATACCGGGACACAAATGCCGTCGGAGTGAGGGCACGCCAGGGCGCCGTACGAGGTTATTGACGCTGCCCGCGGAATCAACCAACCTTCGGCCGCGAGCACGCCCAGTCCACGTGATCTGATCTTCCGGATATTCTCACCTTGAGCAGTTACGTGATCCGCGCATCGTTCAACGACGATTGGCAGTTCCGTCCGAAGGTCAATCCTTTTGCCGAACTGGCCGGCACCGCGGTCCCGTTCGAGCCGGTGACGGTGCCACACGACGCGATGATCACCCGCGACCGCGAGGCCACCATGGACGGCGCCGGGAGCGCTTATTTTCCCGGTGGGGCGTACGAGTACCGCAAGACGTTCTTCGCACCCGAGGAGCATCGGGGTAAGCGGATCGTGCTGGAGTTCGAGGGCGTCTACCGGGACGCGACCGTGTTCGTCAATGGAAACTACGCCGGGCAGCGTCCGTACGGGTATTCGCAGTTCTTCATCGACGTTGACCGGTTCCTACGGTTCGGCGCGAACAACGAGGTCCGGGTGGAGTGCCGCACCCATCAGGACTCGCGCTGGTACTCCGGCGCGGGTATCTACCGCGACACCTGGCTGCTCGTCGGCGAGGTGGTCCGCATCAGCCCGGACGGCGTCCACCGCCCCAGACTGCGACCCGGTCGAAGTGCTGGTCACGGTCGAAAAGCCGGACCGGTGACCACGAGATCGACGCCGCCACGACCTCAAGGACGATCGCGGCGTGCTGTCTCTGGACAAGGCGAGGGCTACGGCTCGTCATACTCATTCGTCCGCCTCCACCGTTGCGGAGGCGGACGAAAAGTTCCTATGACGTCTTTCGGGCTTCACCGAGGACGAGCCGGCCGATCAGGGTCAGAGCGCGTTCCACAGGTCGCAGTTGTGCTCGGTGGCCATCTCGGTGACCGGGATGGTCCCCGGCATGACTCACTGCGCGGGCGGCCCGGGCCCGAACGTCTTCGACACGCTGACCCCGATCGTGCGCTTGGTCGAGCGGGGGGGCGGCACCGGCTGAGATCGTCGCGACGAAGTACGTGCACGACAACCCGGCTGACGGCGTCGCCCTGACCCGCCTTCTCCAACCCTTCACGTGTCAGCGAGGTCACACCGCTCAGGCGTTGGGATCGAACGGGATGCCGGCCGGCTTGGCCTTCGTCAGCTCCCCGTTGAACGAGGCGTCCTTGAGCCCGAAGCTGGCCGAGCCGAAATCGTGCGCCACCAGGAGGTCGCGGAAGCCGGGCGGGTAGTTGTCCCAGCCGACCAGCGGCGGGAACTGCCACGTGCCCTTGTGGTTCTCCGGCTGCTCGGTGGAGCTCGCGAAGCGGAACGCGTGGGTGGAAAGCCCGTCCTTGTGGTAAATGATCTTCGGGTGCGTCCCGGTGTCATCCCAGGGGAGCTGCGCGCGCGGGCGGATATCGTAGCTGCCGTGCGCGGACGCCGCCACGTACTGCGCTGTGTCGCCCTGGACCCAGACCACGACGTGCTCCCAGTCGTGCCGGTGCCCGCAGCATCCGGGCAGCGCCTGGTCC
Organism: Nonomuraea sp. NEAU-A123; assembly: GCF_018603905.1. Lineage (GTDB taxonomy): Bacteria > Actinomycetota > Actinomycetes > Streptosporangiales > Streptosporangiaceae > Nonomuraea. Next base: position 594,331 of record NZ_JAHFZZ010000005.1, on the reverse strand, counting down.
TTTTCGAAGTAGAGCCCGTACATGTACGCGCACCAGCCGTTATTGCACTTGGCGCGCGAATAGGAGTTGGTGTTGTCGAGGTCGGACAGGTCATGGCATTGCCCGTTGACCGCGCCGCCCAGTGCCAGGCCCGGAGCGATGGTGCCGTCGCGTCCGATGGCGGGTGTGGGATAGCAGCCGTCTCCGTCATAGTCGAACGCCGGCTGGTAGGTGCGGTCGCTCGACGGCGCGGCCCCATCGAGGGCGGTCGGCGGGGCGGCGTAGGCGATGCCCGGGATGGCTAAGACGATCGCGGCGGCGCCCACCAGCACGCGCATGGCGAACGATAATCGCCTTGACCGCCCGATCGCCGCGTGCCGAGCACTCTGGAGATCTTTCGCATCGATCATGCCTCTATCAGACGACGGCGGACCCGTGACGTCCATGCCTGCCGGGAGAAATCAGGGACTTGAGCCAGTATTCGCCCCTCGTCGCCGGTTCACCGGCGAGCATTACCGACCACACCATAACCCGGCAAAGCAATCATCTCCCGAAAAGCTTTCACGGCTTATGTTCGTCAATTCCATCCGTATGGGCAACGGTTTTCCGGGCACAATGGAGAAGTGTTCGGACGCATTCGCAGCAGGGCAAGACTCCAGCGATCTTCGCGGAGCGCGCAGGCCCCCGAGAAAGGCGAAGAGAAAACCGTCGCTCAGGTCATGGCCATCCTGACGGATCTGCGCGCGGAGATAGGGCGGGCCGATCAGAAGGCAGCCGTCATGCTCGCCACGGCCGGAGTGGGCGTGGGGGCGTTAGGAGGCGCCTTGCTGGCCGGCAGTTGGAGTCCCGGAAAACTGCCCGCCGCCGTGGCGTGGTTGTGGTGGCTCGGCATCGTGCTGTGCTCGATGGGGATCATCGGACTGGCCGCCGCGATCTATCCGCGCTCCGTCCATGCCGCGGACCGGCTGCGGCGGCGCCGATCGCAGTTCGTCGGCCAGTTCAGCGAGACGCTGATCACCAACCTGCACGAGCCCGATGCCACGGGAGCGCCGCGCGCCCAGAAGGCTTTCCTGCTCGAGGAGATTCGCCGGCTCAGCGCGATCGCCGATGCGAAGTATCGCGGCATCCGGCGCAGCATGCTGCTCCTTCTGGGAGCGATCGTGTGCTGCCTGGTGGTCCCCGTCCTGGCCCAGCTCATCCCGTAGCCGGCTGGACCAGGAGGCGCCGATCGCCGGTCAGGGCTCTACGATTCGATCCACCGCACCGTCGTCGGGCGCGTGGCTGTGCTTCCAGATGTATTCGCGGAGCTGCCTGATCGTCGCGTCCGGGTCGGCGTACGAGATGGTCGCCTGCTGCCCGCCCGCCGACAGCGACGTGATGGTCCCGACTCCGCCGCCGGAGGACAGCGTCACGCTGAAGCCCTTGACGGTGATCATCTCGCCCTTGGTGGTGACCAGCCCGATCTTGGTGTGCTTGTCCTTGCGACTTGCGCTCTGAATGCGGTCGGTGAACGTGTCCAAGCTGTTGATCTTGCTCATGCTGAGGTCTTTCGCGGCATCCTGCACGATCTCGCCGGTGAACATGTCGAGCACGCAGGAATAGGAGACTATTTTCCAGTCGGTCAGGAAGAAGAGGTGAATCTGGTAGAAGGAATACCGATACCTTCGATCCCGGCCCTCACGCATGAGAATGAGATAGTTCCGGGGATCGGGAAGCCCGATGATGGGTGCGAGGGACTGCGCGGTGACCGCGTCCCGGTCCAGATGCACCTTCGAGTGCGCGTCCCGCATGATGGCGCTCGTCCGCTCCCGCAGCCAGCCGTCCACCTGCTGATCGGTGGCGCGGGGCAGCGTCGTGAAGTGCCGCCGGACCAGGGGGATCACACCCCAGATGAGGCCCGCGACGGTGCCCACGAAGCCGAGGAACGAGGTGAAACCGCTGCCGCCGATCATGAGGATGAGCGACAGCGCCGCCGCCGCGCTGATGACGGTCCAGCGCGTGTACTCGGCGCGGGTCGGCGCGAGGAAGTAGTTGCGGATGAGCTGGTGGTTCTGGAACGTGATGGTCATGAGGGTTCCTCTCGGTTGGCCTACTGCTTTATGAAGCGAGAAGTGTCCATGTCGGGCACTCCGGGGCGGGCACGTGATACCGGATCTCCGCCGCCGCCTGCGGTGAGATGTCAGCGACCCGGCTGTGAAGCTGCATGACGGCGGGGTGGGCTGGATTGGATCGGTCCAAATAACGCCGATCCTCTTTGATCAGCGCCCACAACGCGGCCACCCGAGGGTCCTGGTCATGCCGCCAGGCGCCATTGAGCAGCTCTTCCATCTGGGCCACTGTCTGCTTGCCGTGCTTCTTGGGGCGTATTCGCTGCAGGGCGGCGAGGACTCGGTAATAGGCGAGCTCGGATGAGTACGGGTCCTTGCGGGCGGCGGCTTTGAAACACCGCAGCGCCTGGCCGTACTGCATGGCGTCGAGCGCTTCCCTGCCGCAGCGGCCCTCGCCGTCGCACGCATGGGCTCCGGGGCCGTAATGGACATCGGTCGTGACCGTGTTATTGCTCGAGTTCGTGAAGACGAAGTTCTTGTCGCCCTGAATCGAGGGAGGCACGGTCGGGTCTGGAGTTGTGGAATCCGTCATCGCACGGCCTTCCGCGGTGGGTGACAAATAGAGCCAGGCTTCGGAGGTGAAACCCTTGTCGGGCAGGTCGACCGTGATCCGGCGGAAGTCGTTCGCCCGCAGTTCGTAGAGGTCTCGCCGCAGAACGACGTCCTCGTAAATGCCGGGTGACATGACGACGGCCAGGAACGCCTCAGGCGCGGCCCGCAGGGCGGCCTTCACGGCAGGCGCGTCGCAGAGGCGGCAGACGGCCACGACCGCGTCTCCCGCGTAACCGCAGCCCGCGTCCTCGGTGAGTCCTTGGTGGAAGGCGACGCGAACCCGCAGCCGGGCATCCTCGGACAGCCGCCGATTACGCGCGTGCAGCCCGGAGCCCAACTCGCGGATCAAGGTCGGAATCACCCGCGACTCGTCGACTCCCGGCGGCAGGAGGGCCAGCTCGCCATCACCTTGATGTTGAATGGTCCATTCTTTCCGGCCGAGGCCCCCACGGGCGTCCGCCTCCTCCAGAATCGCCCTGAGCTCGTCCTGCACCCACTTCTGATCGATTGCGTTGCGGGCGCTGTATCCGGCGAGGTCGACGGCCATGCACAACCTCCGGACGCCGCCGCTTTTCTCCTGCATTTCCCTCCTCTCCATGAGTGAGGCACACGGTAGTGAGCAGAGGCCGGCAGAACCTCGTCAAAAGATGAGATCCGGGCCGCGCCGCGATATGCGTTTCAGTCGAATCCGGCGAGGGCGGTCAGCCGCTCACGATCTATGACCAGCACCTTGCGATATCGGGTCGCGATCGATCCGGATCGCCGCAAGGCGGCCAGCGCTCGATGGGTCGCCGGTTCGGAGGCGCCGATGATGCCGGCGAGTTCGCGCTGGGTCAGCGCGACGGTGATCTCGTGCCCGTCAGCCGTCGCGCGGCCGTACGAGGTGAGCAGTTCGAGCAGGATGCGGGCGAGGCGGCCCTGCACATGGTGGCCGCCGAAGTCGACCCGCCTGCGCGTGGCCCAGCGAAGCTTCGTCGCCACCACGCTCCCGAAAGTGAGCGCGGTCATCGGATGGCCCATCAGGAAGTGCCGGAACTCCGGCGCCCCGATGCGATTGGCGGAGATGACGCCTGCCGCGGTCGCGGTCGCGATGCGTGGCGTCGAGTCGATGGCCGCGAGTTCGCCGACGAGATCTCCTCCGGCGCGGATCGCCAGCAACGCGGGACGGCCGCTTTCGGCGGTGGCCGTTATCTTCGCCAGCCCCCGCAGGAGGAGGAGCACATCAGTGGTGCGGTCGCCTTCGACGACCAATGCCGCCCCCGGACGGTAATGGCAGAGCGTCCCGAGACTTAAGAGCGCCTGACGATCGCTTGGCGCCAGTCCAGCTAGAAAACTTCCATTTGGCCACTCTTTGCGCTGATAGCGAGCCATGGAGGCATTCGTCCGATTTCTCCCCGAACCAGGCTAAGTCATCGCGCTTGGACTGGGTGGCCGCGCAATTTCTTAGAGGATAGACGGACAGACTAATCACATATAAATGATCCCTTCCAGGCTGACAAGTGTGGCACCCAAAGCCGTCTTGCGCGAATGCCCGCGAAGGTGTATATGCTTTGTCATCTGCAAAACACGAAAACGTGATTTAGTACGATATATCATGCCCTCGCGCTGCATTTCCGCGTTCAGGGGTGACGATTCCCGTCAGAGGCGGTAGACCCGGGTGGCCGTCGCGGCGAACACGTCCCGGATCTCCTCGGCGGATCTGCCGGAGAACACATCCTGCCAGGTGGAGAGCAGGGTGGGCAGGTCGGTCCAAAGCTTCTCGATCGGGAAGTTGCTCCCCCACATACAGCGGCGGGAGCCGAACAGCTCCAGGCAGGTGGCCGCCACCCTCTCGATCAGCGGCCGGTCCACACGGTGCACGAAGGTGCCCTGGCCGGTGAGCTTCACCACGACGTTGGGCCGCCCGGCCAGAAGCCTCATGCCGCGGGTCCACTCCGCGACGGCCGGCGGCTCCGCGCCCACCGGCATCCCGGCGTGCACCAGCACGAACGTCACACCGGGGAAGTCGTCCACGAGGGCCGCGGCGTCGGCCATCTGGGCGGGGAACACCTGGAGCTCGAACAACCAGCCCAGGTCGGCGAGCGCGGCGATGTTACGCCGGAAGACGGGGTCCTTCATGCGGTCGGGAGCGGAGGCGAAGCGGAACTCCGGCCGTTCGTGCCAGTGCAGTTGCAGCCGGGTGCCGCGGACGAGCGGCGTGGTGGCGGCCTGCCAGCGCATGACGTCGGCCGCGCCCTCGTCGAACAGGTCGGCGGAGCCCACCACAGCGGTGGGCCAGCCGGTCTCGGCGTGTACGTCGCGCAGCCACCGCACCTCGTCCACGGACCGGTCGAGCGGCCAGTTGGCCTGGACGTAGACCGCCGAGGTGATACCGCAGGCGGTGGCCTCCCCGGCGTATTCGGCCGCGGGGTAGTCGCGGCGGATCGGCTCGTACGGGCCGAAGATGCGCGGGACCATCTCCCCTTGGAGCCAGGGCAGGTCGGCGGCGCGCCAGATGTGGTGGTGCGCGTCGACGATTCCAGCAGGGATTTCGGCTGGGTCGGGGGCGAAAGAGGAGGTCATCGGGTCGATCCCATGGGTCGCGGGGTGGACCAGCGCCTCGCCGCGGTGTGGCGGGGGCCGGACAGGACGGCGGGCAGGCGGCGTACCTCCGCCAGCGCGGTGGGCAGGTCGCGTACGCCCCCGAGGTGATCCAGGCTCGGAAGTTGCGCGGCCATGGCGCGCGTGACCGGGCGGTAGGTGGGCGAGCAGGCCAGCGGAGACCACCAGACGAGCCGGTGGCCGAGCCGCGACAGGCGGGCCGTGGCGCGCACCATGGGGGCGCAGTCACCGCGTTCGAGCCCGTCGGACAGCACGATCACGAGCGCGCCGCGGGCGAGCGCCGCGAACCGCGGGTTGCCCAGGAAGCGCTCCAGCACGGCGCCGATCGCCGTGCCACCGTCGGCGTCCGTGACCAGCCCCGACACGGCTCGCAGCGCCCGGTCGGCGTGCGGGCGCGACAGCGCGGCGGTGATCCGGGTGAGCCGGGTGCCGAAGCAGAACACCTCGGTACGGGCCGGCGCCGCGCGCAGCGCGGTGTGCGCCACGCGGAGCAGGTCCGGGGTGTGCTGCCGCAGCGAGCCGGAGACGTCGACCAGGATCAGCAGGCGGCGCGGGCGCGGTGGGCGGGCGAGGCGGCGCAGCTCGATGATCTCTCCGTCATGGCGGTGGGCGCACCGCAACGCGTGCCGTACGTCCAGCCGGTCCCCCGACCGGGCCGGGCGACGTCGCCGTGACGGCGTGGCGGGCAGGACGGCGGGCCAGGCGGCTTCGAGCGTGCGCATGAGCGCGCGCCGCCGTTCGCCGGTCCGGCCGAACTCGCGCGTGCCGTACGTGCTCAGGGTGCTGGCCTCGATACCGTCGCCCGGCCGCGCCTCATGGGGCGGCGGGTCGTCCTCGCCGGGTCCGCCGGGGGACGGCGCACCACCGTCGTCGCCTTCGGGCGGCGGGTCGGCGGGCCCGGGGCCGCCCTGCCGGAACCAACCATCGAAGACCCGGTCGAAGGCGGGCAGGTCGCCGACGTCCTGGAGCAAGGTGATCCGGGCGTACCAGTAGAGCGTGGTCAGGTCGGGCGGCGGCGACTCGGCGATCACCCGCAGCAGGTCCGCCCGCTTGGCCGGCGCGGCGGGCAGGCCCGCACCGCGCAGCGCGGTCAGGAACCCCCACAGGTGGTCCGCGGCGAGCACGACCGGGTCACGCACCACCGAACGGCTCCACCGAACAGCTCCACCGCGCTACAGGATCACGCATCGTCGAACAGCTCCCCCGCGTGCGCGAGGAGCAGCCGGGTGTCCTCCTCGTCCTTGATCAGCAGGCCGAGTGCCCGCCGCAGCGCCACCGGCCACGGGCTGCCGCCCTCGGCGAGCGCCATCGCACCGCGGGCCCACTCCACCGACTCGGCGATGCCGGGCCGCTTGAGCAGCGGCAACCGGCGTACGCGCTGCACCGCCCGGACGAGACCATCCGCCGCCCGTTCCTCCAGCCCGGGGATCGCCGCGCGCAGGATCGCCCGCTCCCGGTCCGGCTCGGGGAAGGCGATCCAGTGGTAGAGGCAGCGCCGCTTGAGCGCGTCGTGCAGCTCGCGCGTGCGGTTGGAGGTCAGCACCACGATCGGCGGCGTGCCCGCCCGCACCGTGCCCAGCTCCGGGATCGTGATCTGGAAGTCGCCCAGGAACTCCAGCAGGAACGCCTCGAACTCACTGTCGGCCCGGTCGATCTCGTCGATCAGCAGCACCGAGCCCCGCTCGGCCCGCACGGCACGCAGCAGCGGCCGGCGCAGCAGGAACTCCTCGCGGTACAGGTCGCCCACGTCCTCGCCACGGCTCTCGGCCACCCGGACCTGGAGGAGTTGCTTGGGGTAGTCCCACTCGTACAGCGCCTGGCCCGAGTCCAGCCCCTCGAAGCACTGCAGGCGGATCAGGTCCAGGCCGGTGACGCGCGAGAGCACCGCGGCCACCTCGGTCTTGCCGACGCCCGGCTCGCCCTCCAGCAGGAGCGGCCGGCCCAGCCGCAGCGCCAGGTGGACGGCCGTGCACAGCCCCTCGTCGGCGAAGTACCCCTCCCCCGCCAGCGCGGCGGCCAGCTCGCGCTCGTGCGAGAGCCAGGGGGCGGCGGGGGTCACAACTGCGCGTGCTCGGTGGTCAGCAGGTGGACGCGCTGGGAGGTGTGCGCGGCGGCGTCGGCCGCCGCAGCCTTGCCGTGCTCGGAGCCGAACGCGGCGGCGCGGGCGTCCTCGTCGTCGAAGTACAGCTCGTTCACCGAGTCGTAGGCTCCGCCGTCGCCGGTGGCGAGGCTGACGGTGTACTTGCGCAGGCCGGGCAGCCGCCTGGCGAACTCGGCATGGTCCTCCAGCACCCACTTCGCGAACTCCTCGTGCGACAGGCCCTCGGCGCGCTTGAGCAGTGAGACGACTTTCAGCATGGTTCCTCCGGTTTCAGGTGTCACGCAGGGCGTCCAGCCCGCGCAGGACGCGTTCGGGGGTGAACGGCATCGACTCCAGGCGCACGCCGCAGGCGTCGAAGATCGCGTTGGCGATGGCCGGGATCGGGGCGTTCGCCGTCATCTCCCCGATCCCCTTCGCGCCGTACGGCCCGTTTCCGGCCGGGCGCTCCAGGAACAGGCTGTGCTGGACGGGGATGTCGGCGGGGCCGGGCATCAGGTACCCGGCGAAGTCGTGCGGCCCGTGGTCGCGAGAGGGGTAGTACGGCTCGGTGGTCTCGAACAGCGCGTGCGACACGCCCATCCAGGCACCGCCCTCCACCTGCTGCGTCGCCATGGCCGGGTTGAGCGCCCGGCCGATCTCGTAGGCGTTGTACAGCTCCAGCACCTCGACCACCCCGGTCTCGTCGTCGACCTCGACGACGGCGGCGGTGCACGCGTGCGCCTGGCAGGAGTCGGGGTCCATCTCCCCCGTCTCGGGCACCGGTGCGCTCGGCTCCTTGAGGTAGATGCCGCGGCCGGAGATCGTCCGCCCGTGCTTGAAGTGCGCGGCCAGCGCCAGGTCGGTGATGTGGATGGCCTTCTCCTGCGCGCCCTTGAGCCTGATGAAGCCGGTCCCGTCGGTCTCCAGGTCGGCGGCGTCGACCTCCAGTTCCTCGGCGGCTACCTCCAGCATCACACCGCGCGCCTCGGCCGCGGCCATGATGACGGCGTTGCCGACGCGGTGGGTGCCGCGGCTGGCGAAGGTGCCCATGCAGTGCGGGCCGGTGTCGGTGTCGGCGGTGTCGACCAGCACGTTCTCGATCGGCAGGCCGAGCGTCTCCGCGGCGCACTGGGCGGCGATCGTCTTGATGCCCTGGCCGAGATCCACCGAGGACAGCGAGATCACGAACGTGCCCGTGGTCGTGGCGTGGATCAGCGCCTGCGAGGGGTCGCCGCCCAGGTTCATGCCGGTCGGGTAGTTCACCGACGCGTAGCCGCGCCCGCGCAGCTTCGCCATGGCTACAGCCCTTCCCGGGTCGTGGAGGACATGCGGCGGTACGCCTCGGGCAGCTCGTGCCCGGCCAGCTCCGCCGCCTTCTGGATCACTTCGACCAGGGCCGTGCCCTCGGCGACCTTACGGTGGGCCTTGAGGTCCCCGTCGCGGTAGGCGTTGAGCAGGCGCAGCCGCAGCGGGTCCAGGTCCAGCGCGCGGGCGATCCGGTCCATCTGCGACTCCAGCGCGAAGTCGGCGATGGTCACGCCGAACCCGCGCATGGCGCTGGACGGCGTGCGGTTGGTGAACACGCAGTGGCAGTCGGCCCACACGTTCGGGATCGCGTACGGGCCGGGCAGGTGCGCGGCGGCCTTGGTGGTGCCGTACGGGCTGTGGCGGGCGTAGGCGCCGGCGTCGACGTACAGCGTGGCCTTGCGGCCGATGATCCGGCCGTCGTCCATCACGGCGTCCTTGATGTAGATGCGCTCGGCCGCGCGCGGCGAGGAGACCTGCATCTCCTCGGCCCGGTCGTAGACGAACCTGACCGGGCGGTCGGCCGCCATCGCGGCCACGCAGGCGACCGGCTCGACCACCACGTCCACCTTGCCGCCGAAGCCGCCGCCGACCGTCCCGCCGACGATGCGCAGTTTGTTGAACGGCGTGTTCAGGATCAGCGCGGTGTTGTCCAGGGTGAAGAAGCACGCCTGGGTGTCGGAGTGGATGCGCAGCCGCCCGTCGGCCTGCGGAACGACGACGCAGCCGGTGGTCTCTGCGGGGGCCTGCTCGATGGGCGCGGACTGGTAACGCCACTCGAAGACATGGTCGGCCCGCGCGAACGCCTCCGCCACGTCGCCGAAGCGGATCCGCCGGCAGTGGTGACCCTCGTAGATGAAGTGGTTCTGCCCGTGGTACTCGTTGACCAGCGGCGCGCCCTCCTTCAGCGCCTCCTCGACGTCGAAGACCGGCGGCAGGTCCTCGTACGCGACCCTGATCCTGGCCGCGCCCTCCAGCGCGGCGGCCTCGGTCTCCGCGACCACGGCGCAGATGGGCTCGCCGAGGTAGCGCACCTTGTCCACGGCCAGGATGGGTTCGTCGTCCGGCCCGACGCCGATGAGCTTGAGCGGGGTGTAGAGGTTGTTCGGGATGTCGGCGTGGGTGAGGATCCGCAGGACGCCCGGCACGGCCAGGGCCTCGGTCAGGTCCACGTCCAGGATCCTGGCGTGGTGCCGGGCCGAGCGGTGCATCTTCAGGTGAGCGAGCCGCGGCGGGAGCACGTCCTCGAAGAACTCGGTACGCCCGGTGACGTGCCCGCGCGCGTCCGAGCGCTGCACGACCGAGCCGATGACGGTGAAGTCGCCGCCGTCCACGCCCCTGCCCGCTGCCGCGGCGGCCCGTTCGGCGGCGAAGGTGCTCGTGTCGATGGGGGCGAGCCGGTAGGTCATCGCGACACCGCCCCGCGGCGACGTCTGGCCGCCTCCAAGATGGCGATCACGATGGGCCGGTAACCGGTGCACCGGCAGACGTTGCCCGAGATCGCCTCGACGACGTCCGCCTCGCTCGGATCAGGGTCCCGGTCCAGCAGCGCCTCGGCGACCATGATCATGCCGGCCGTGCAGAAGCCGCACTGAGTGGCGAAGCAGTCGACGAAGGCGTTCTGCACCTCGTCCAGCTCACCGCCGGCGGCGACCCCCTCCAGAGTACGGACCGAGCGGCCCGCGACGGTCTCCACCGCGACCAGGCAGGCGACCTCGGGCCGGCCGTCGACCAGGACGGTGCAGGTGCCGCAGGCGCCCTGCGCGCAGCCGCGCTTGGCCGCGGTGAGCCCCAGCGACTCGCGCAGGCTGGCGAGCAGCGTGACCCCCGGCGCGGCGATGAACTCCCGGCGCTCGCCATTGACGACGAGCGAGACGATCTGTGACGGCACGGTCCACCTCTCAGCTGATGCGGCGCGGGCTGGCTGGCTCGTTCAGGGAAGACTCGTTCAGGGAAGAAGGGCGCGGCGCAGATGCACGGGCAGGACCCGGGCCCGGTACCACGCGCTGGCGTAGGCGTCGTCGAAGGGGTCGATGTCGCCGTGGGCCGCCTCGCCGGCCTCGGTGAGAACGTCGTGGGTCAGCGGACGGCCTCGCAGCAGGCGCTCGGCCGACACCGCGCGCACCGGACGCGGGGCGACTCCGCCGAGCGCGATCCTGGAGAAGGTGACCACGCCGTCGGCGGTGCGGGTGACGGCGGCGACGGTCACGATCGCCGCCGAGTTCAGGCGGCGGCGCATGGCCTTGTGGTAGTGCCAGACGCCCGGCCCGGGCAGCGCGGCCCGTACCGCCACGACGACCTCGCCCGAGCCGACCCCGGAGGCCAGCACATCGGCCACCGGCGCGTCACGCCGGCCGTCCGGCCCGGCGATCTCGCAGGTCGCGTCGAGGGCGAGCAGGCAGACGGCCAGGTCACCATACGGCTGGGCGACGAACAGGTTGCCGCCCACGGTGGCCTGGTTGCGGAGGGTCGGGGAGGCGATCGTCCGCAGGGCCGGGCGCAAGAAGGAGAGCCCGGGATGCTCACCGACGGCGGCGAGGGTGGCCGCCGCCCCGATCCTGGCCACCCCGTCGCGGACCTCGACGCCGCCCAGCCCGGCCCGGCGCAGGCTGACCAGCTCGGTCGCGGGCGCGGCCCCGCTGTTCACCAGCGGCATCACCACGGTGCCGCCGCCCATGATCCAGGCTCCCCGTGCCGAGTAGGTGACCGCGGCCTCGGCGGATTCCGGCACGTGTACGGCCTGGATCACCATGTGCGGCCCCTCTCATTAATTATCGATAATTGATTATCGTGTGATCATCGTCAAGAGAGAATCGATAATCGGTAGGATCGGCCTCATGACCGAAGAGCCCTCCAAGCTGCCGCGGCTCACGCTGGCGCGGCAGATCCGCGACTCGCTGGTCAGCAGGATCGTGTCCGGCCAGTTCCGGCCCGGCGAGCGGCTGGTGGAGACGCGGCTCGCGGCGACCTACGGCACCAGCCAGGCGCCCGTGCGCGAGGCGCTGCGCGAGCTGGAGGTCATGCGGCTGGTGGAGACCCAGCCGCGCCGCGGCACCTTCGTCCGGCCCTTCGTCCAGGAGACGCTGCGCGAGAGCTACGTCGTGCGGGCGGCGCTGGAGGAGACGGCGACCCGGCTCGCCCTGCTGGCCGGGACCGTGCCGGTGGAGGCGCTGCGGGCGGATGTGGCGGCGATGCGGGCCGCCGCCGAGAGCGGCGACGGCGAGGCGTCGGCGCGCGCCAGCGTGTCCTTCCACCGGCGCATCGTCGAGGCCGCGCACAACGAGCTGCTCAAGCTCTCCTGGGAGGGCCTGCAGATCGAGGCGCGCACGTCGGTCACGATGGTCGCCACCGAGGTCGACCTGCACGACATCGTGCGCGACCACGCCGAGTTGCTGGCCGCGATGGAGGACGGCGACCTGGAGACCGCGTGCCGGCAGGCCCGCGACCACCAGTGGCACTACGCCGACCTCCCGCACGACGCCCACGGCCGCACGCGCGACTCCGCCGCGGGCTGACCGGAGACGCCAAACGCCCAATGTGGGTGGGTTTCGGTATCTTGCGTACTTCAAGACCGACCGAAACCTGCGACAGAAGGGATGGCACGTGCTCGACGATGCCGGTCTCCAGGCGCTCCGCGATGCGGCGCGTCTATCTCCGGACAACCTTCCCCTCCGGCAGCATCTCGCCGGGCAACTCCTGGCCAAGGGGTACCTCGGCGAGGCAGAGGCCGAATACCGCGCCGCGCTCGTGCTCGCGCCCAAGGACGCGGACATCACGGCCGGGCTGGCGGAGGCATTCGTCCGGCAGAGCGCCCATGGCGCCGCGCTGGCCGCGCTCGAGCCGCTGCTGGCCTCGCCCGGCTACCCGCCCAAGCTGGGCGTGCTGGCGGCTCGGGCGCTGCTCGGGGAGGGGGACACGGCCGGGGCGGCCTACCGCTATCACGAGGCGGTCTCCCGTGATCCGTCCGTGGGCGACGCCGACCTCGCCGCCCGGCTGTCGGCCCCACCCGTGTCGCCGTACGGGGCACCGCCGGCGCCCTACCCCACACCGGCGCCCGCGTCGGCGGATCAGGCCAGTGCGGAGGTCGAGCGTTCCAAGCTCACCTTCGCGGAGGTGGCGGGCATGGAGGCGGTCAAGGAGTCGCTGCGGGTCAAGCTCCTGCTGCCGCTCCAGCAGCCGGAGCTGTTCGCCGCGTACGGCAAGCGCGCCGGTGGCGGGGTGCTGCTGTACGGCCCACCGGGTGCGGGCAAGACGCACCTGGCCAGGGCCGCCGCCGGAGAGCTCGGCGCGTCGTTCGTCAACGTCGGGCTGGCCGACATCCTGGACATGTACATCGGCTCCAGCGAGCGCAACCTGCGGGCCACGTTCGATCTGGCTCGCCGCAACCGGCCGTGCGTGCTGTTCTTCGACGAGGTCGACGCGCTGGCCGGCCGCCGCTCGGACATGCGCCAGGCGCACACGCGGCAGTTGGTCAACCAGTTCCTGGCCGAGCTCGACGGCGTGGACCAGAACGCCAACGAGGGCGTCCTGGTGCTGGCGGCCACGAACGCCCCCTGGTACGTGGACGTGGCCTTCCGTCGTCCCGGCCGGTTCGACCAGCCGGTGTTCGTACCGCCGCCCGACCCCGCGGCCCGCGCGGCCATCCTGCGCATCCTGTGCCGTGACAAACCCCTGGCCGAGATGGACTTCGACGCGGTCGCGCGGGTCACCGACCACTTCGTCGGAGCGGACCTGAAGGGTGTGGTGGACCGGGCGGTGGAGGTCAAGCTCCACCAGTCGATCAGCGCGGGCCGGCCCATCCCGCTGTCGACGCCGGACCTGCTGGCCGCGGCGCAGAGCGTACGGCCGACCGCGGTCCGCGAGTGGATGGCCACCGCGCGCAACTATGTGATGCACGCCAACGACTCCGGCGCCTGGGACGAGCTGATGCCCTGGGTCAAGGGCAAGTGGTGACCGTCGCCGACCCAGTGCAGCGGGCGCGGACGCTGCTGCAGCTACGCCGCCCGGCCGAGGCCGAACGGGAGCTGCGCGGCGCCCTCGCCCAGGAACCGCAGCACACCACCGCGCACTCCTTCCTGGCCCTCGCCCTGGTCCAGCAGGGCAACGTGGCCGAGGCGATCGCGGAGGCGCATGAGGCGGTACGGCTGGCGCCCGACCAGTGGTTCACGCACTACGTGGCCGGCCAGGTGCACCTGCGCGCCGGCCGGCCCGATGAGGCGCTGACCGCCGTCCACGCCTCCCTGGACCTGCAGCCCGAGTACGCGCCGACCTGGGAGCTGCTGGCCCGCGTCCACGTGTTCAAGGGCCAGTGGCCACAGGCGGCCGAGGCGGCCCGCCGCGGGCTGGCCGTCGATCCGCAGGAGTCCGACCTGGCCAGCCTGCTGGCGGTGGCCCTCACCGGGCTCGAGGAGGCGGAGCAGGCCACGGCCGCCGCCGCGCACGCCGTACAACTGGACCCGGAGAGCGCCACCGCGCACCTGGCGTACGGCCGTGCGGCGCTGGCCTTCGGCGATCCCCGGCGGGCGGCGGACGCCTTCCGCGAGGTGCTCCGTCTCGACCCCGGCTTCGACCAGGCCCGAGACCTCCTCGTCCTCGCGCTGAAGCAGCGCAATCCCCTCTACCGGCGACTCGCGCGGTTGCGGGGCAGGTTCCGCGGTGGGTGGCGGCTGGTGTTCCTGCTGCCCGCGGTCCCGCCCATCATCGTGGTCTTCATCCTCATCGCGGTACTGCACTGGGCGGCGTGGGTCGCCGAGGCCTGGACCACGCTGCGGCTGGCCCGCGCCAAGGCCACCCGGCTGCTCTTCGAGGGCGCCGAGTCCCGCGTGGCCGTCCTGTGCTGCGGCCTGGTGCCCGCGGGCGCGGCGCTGCTCGTCCTGGGCGTGGCGCTCGGCCAGGACGCGCTCGGCACCGCGGGCGTGGCCGTCATGGCCCTGGTCACCGCGCTCCAGGAAGCCGCGCACACGGGCTCGGCTCGCGGGCGCGCGCTCCTGTACGGCTGGACGGCCCTGCTCGTCCTGGCCATCGCCACATCGGTGATTCTCGGCTCGGCGGGCATGGCGCTGCTGGGCGTGTACGCCGGGCTGGCCACGATCTGGGTGGCGGCAGGCGTACGGCGGGCCCTCGGCCACGATGGCTAGTTCGCCGATATCACCACCGACGAAGCGCGGTAACCGAACGTTATGCAGTCCGGGTTCGGCACGGGCATGGAGGTCCCGGTGTCTGTCAGTTTCCCGGAGCGCGGATCGATGCTGAACAGGGTGACGGTGCTGCTCACTTGATTCGCCACGAGCATCCACCTGCCGCCGCGGTGGATCGTGAAGCTCCACGGCGACAGGCCGCCGCAGGGAATGCGCTGGACGAGCGTGAGCCGGCCGGTTCTCCGGTCGGCCGCGAACACGACGATGGTGTTCTCGCCGCGATTCGAGGTGTAGACGAAGCGGCCGTCGCGGCTCATCCCCAGCTCGGCCGCGCTCTTGGGGCCGGCGTACTCGGGTGAGTCGGTCGACAGGCTCTGGCCGGACGTGAGCTCTCCCTTCCTCGAGCTCCAGTCGAGAACCTGGAGGTCCGCTGTCAGCTCGTTCAGCAGGTAGAGGGTGCGGCCGTTGGGGTGGAACAGCAGGCGCCGCGGACCCGAGCCCGGGTTCGCCGCGTAGAAGCGCGGGCCGGTCGTCTCGTCGGCGGACAGAACGCGCGTCTCGCGGTTGAAGCGGTAGATGAACACGCGGTCCGCGCCGAAATCCGCGACCAGCGCGAACGTGCCGCTCGGATCCACGGCCACGTGATGCGGATGCGGGCCCGTTTGACGGGGGTGCGGGCCGGAGCCGGTGTCCACCACGGTGGACACCGGGGAGTCGAGCCCGCCGTCCTGCCGGATCGGCAGAGCCGCGACCAGGCCCGCCGCGAAGTTCGCCGCCAGAACAGTGCCCGAGGGCCGGTCCACTCCGATGTACGACAGGCCACCGGGCGTGCCCGCGCTGTCCGTCGTCACCCGGCCGATCAGATCGAGGGCGCCGCTCGCCCGGTCGATCCGGAACGCGGACACGGTGCCGCCGGGGTCGCCGCTGCCTACGTAGAGAACCGGCTTTGACGGGTGTTTCGCCTGCCAGCTCGCATTCACCTGCGCCACGACTCCGAACGGGGTCATGGTCGCGCCGTCGGGATCGAACCGGGCGCCGTTCACCTGGGTGCCCCGCCAGGTGCCGATGTAGAGGAGTGCCGGCGTCGTGCCGGCCGACGCGTCGGCGCGGTGCGCGCCGGTGAGCATCGGCACGGCCACGGACGCCGCCAGCGCGCCCAGCGCCGTTCTCCGGGATGGGCGCCAGGCGGATGCGACCGGCGAAGCCTCGGTTTCGGGGTGTTCTGAGTCCCACATTGTCGCGCTGACCTCTCTGCTCGCGAAGTACACCCGTCGAGGACCAGCCATGAGAACGCCGAACACCAACCACGTAATGCCACAGTCTGCGCCAGCCGCGGCAGATCGTCCAGAGCCAACGACATCGGAGCAGGTCAAGCGCCGATTGTTGGACAATCGGCCAAGACCATTGTGCTCGTGAGTCGACGCTGTTACGTTTCGTTCATCGCTTGTCGGACAATCTCTCAGCTCAGTGACAGGCGAGCGGATCGGCGTGCGAACGCCGGACACACCACCCACGCACGGCAACTTCCCTACCCGCCACTTTCGGCGGTCAAGGAGGCACGCGTTGTCGAACGACCCCCATCCGGACGCACTCCGCTTCGCGCACGTCACCCTGGAGTTCCCCGGTACCCACCGGCCGGCCATCGAGGACATATCTTTCCAGGTCGGGCGCGGCTCGTTCATCGCCGTGATCGGGCCCAGCGGGTGCGGCAAGAGCACCATCCTCAACCTGGCCGCGGGGCTGCTCTTCCCGACGCAGGGGGAGGTGCGTTTCAACGGCGAGCCGGTCACGGGGGTCAACTCCGAGGCCGCGTACGTCACCCAGCAGGCCAACCTGCTCCCCTGGCTGAGCGTGAAGGCCAACATCGGCCTGGCGCTGAAGTTCCGCAAGGTTGCGAAGGAGGAGCGGAACGCGAGGATCGACCACTGGATCAAGATGGTCGGCCTCACCGGGTTCGAGAACCACTTCCCCCGGGAGCTCTCCGGCGGCATGCAGAAACGCGTCGCCATCGCGCGAGCGCTGATCTACGAGCCGTCGATCGTGCTGATGGACGAGCCCTTCGGCCCGCTGGACGCCATCACCCGGCTCAGGCTCCAGCAGGAGCTGCTCAACCTCTGGCAAGAGCAGCACGGCACGCTCGTCTTCGTCACCCACGACCTCAACGAGGCGATCTACCTCGCCGACGAGGTCATCGTGATGTCCGACGGGCCGGGCACGATCCGCCGCGTCCTGCCCGTCCCGTTCGAGCGCCCTCGCCAGATCAGCTCGCTCGTCGAGTCACCGGAGTTCGCCGAGCTCTACAACGACCTCTGGAGCCTGTTCAGCTCCGAGACGCAGACCGCGGACGCCACAGCGTGAGGACCGGCCGAGCCGCCGAGTGAGGGCGACAGCATTGATATCGATCAAGGAAGAGATCGCCGTTCCGAGTCCCCCGGCCCACGTCTGGGAGGTCATCTCGAACCCCGCCGACGTCGTGTCCTGCATCAGCGGCGCCGAACTCGGGGCGGCCCACGACGACGGCTCGTTCGACGGGACGCTGGTCGTCAGGTTCGGCGCGGTACGCGTCAGATTCGCCGCCCGGGTCATCCTCGAACTGGCCGCGGACGAACGGGAGGGCCGCCTGTCGGCGCGCGGCCGGGACGGCCGGCGGGCCACCCGATTCGCCGCGGACGCCACGTTCCGGGTGGTGCCGGGCGACGGACCGGGCCGGGCGCGGGTGATCGTGAGCGGCGAGATCACCATCACCGGCAAGCTCGCCGCGCTGGTCGAGTCGGGCGCCGGAACCGTCATCACGCGGATGACGACGGAGTTCTCCGACCAACTGGTCCAGCGCTGCGCCGGCGTTGATCTCCACCCAGCAAGAGCAGTCGGAGGAGGCGGGCAGTGGCAATGCCCAGGCTGAACAGGGTGATCAGCGGCTTGGCGGCCGGAGGGCACGTCTTCGCGTCCTTCTCCGCGCCGGATCCGGCGGCCGCCGTCGAATTCAGCACCACCGGCTACGACGGCCTGGTCCTGGAGACCGAGCACAAGCCGTGGGACGTCATCGCCCTCCGGGACAGCCTGCAGTACCTGCTGAACCGGCGCCAGATCTTCGCCGCCGACAGCCTCGCGGCCCCGGTCACCCCCCTCGTACGGATCCCCGCCAACGGCGTGGAGAAATCTCAGTGGCACGCCAAACAGGCCCTCGACCTGGGCGCGTACGGCATCGTGTGGCCGCACGTCACCTCGGTGGAGGAGGCGTACAACGCGGTCGCGGCCTGCCGCTACCCGCGACTGCCCGGCGCCCCCCGATATGAACCCGCCGGGCTGCGCGGCGACAGCCCGGCCGCGGCGGCGCGCTACTGGGGCGTCTCCCCTCAGGAGTACTACGCCAGGAGCGACGTCTGGCCGCTCGACCCGGACGGCGAGATCCTCGTGGCCATCATGATCGAGGACCAGCGCGGCATCGAGAACCTGCCGGACATCCTCGACCAGGTCCCGGGCATCGGCCTGGTCCTGCCCGGCGAGGGCGACCTCAGCCAGGAGCTGGGGGTGCCCCGCCAGTACGACCACCCGCGCGTCATGGAGTCCAAGCGCCGCATCCTCGAGGTCTGCGCCGAACGCGGGGTCGCCGTCGGCCATCCCCACGTCACGGCCGACAACGTCAAGCAGGTGATCGAAGACGGCTACCGGTTCCTGATGACGGCCCCGGTGCGCTCGTACCCGGGCCTCGACCTGGGCCGCGCCCTGACCGGTCGAGTCTGACGAGGAGTTCTTTCATGATCATCGACTGTCACGGCCACTTCACCACCGCTCCGCCAGCGCTCGGCGAGTGGCGGGAACGGCAGATCCGGGCGTATGAGGATTCGGGCGAGCGCGTGTCGCCCGAGGAGCTGCGCATCTCCGACGACGAGATCAGGACCGCCATCGAGCAGGGCCAGCTCAAGCTGCAGCGAGAGCGCGGCACGGACCTCACGCTCTTCTCTCCCGGAGCCGGGAAGATGGCCCACCACTACGGCGACGATCGGACCAGCCTGGACTGGTCCCGGGTCAGCAACGACCTGGTCGCCCGCGTGTGCGCGCTGTTCCCCGGCAGGTTCGCCGGGGTGTGCCAACTCCCCCAGTCGCCGGGCGACGCCCTCGCCGCCTCGATCCGCAACAGCGTCGCCGAGCTGGAACGCTGCGTCGAAGAGCGGGGATTCGTCGGCTGCCTGCTCAACCCGGACCCCTCCGACGGCTTCTGGCAGGCGCCCCCGCTGACCGACCGGGTGTACTACCCGCTGTACGAGAAGCTGACCGAACTCGACGTGCCGGCGATGATCCACGTCGCGATGTCGCGGAACCCCGCCCTGCAGGGCACCTGCGCCCACTACCTCAACGGCGACACCGCGGCGTTCATGCAGCTGTGCCAGTCGGAGCTGTTCACGGACTTCCCCACGTTGAAGCTCATCCTGCCGCACGGCGGCGGCGCGGTCCCCTACCACTGGGGCCGGTACCGGGGCTTCATGCTGGACCAGGGCCGGCCGCCTCTGGAGGAGGCGGTGCTGCGCAACGTCTTCTTCGACACCTGCGTCTACCACCGGCGGGGGCTGGAACTGCTGGTGGACGTCATCCCTACGGCCAACGTGCTGTTCGCCTCGGAGATGATCGGCGCCGTCCGCGCCGTGGACCCCGAGACCGGACGGCGGTTCGACGACACCAAATACCTTCTCGACTCCATCGCGACCCTGGACGACACCGACCGTCAGGCGGTGTACGGCGGCAACGCGCTGCGCGTGTTCGGCCGGCTGGAGGGCGTGCTGAAAGGGGCCATGAAGTGAAGGTTTACGAGCTACTCGCCCAGGCGTTCGTCGCGGAGGGCACGAGCGACGTCTTCGGCATGATGGGCGACGCCAACATGCACTGGATGAACGCCCTCGCCCGGCGCGGCGTGCGGCTGTACGAGGTGCGGCACGAGGGCTCCGGCCTGGGCATGGCCGACGGGTGGGCGCGGACGGCCGGGCGGCCGGGCGTCGTGACCACGACCAGCGGGCCGGGCGTCGCCCAGCTCGCCACCTCGATGATCGTGGCCAGCCGGGCGCGCACCCCGCTGGTCGCCTTCTGCGGCGAGACGGCCTGGGGCGACCAGGGCGCCGTGCAGTACCTGGACCAGCGGCGGTTCGCCGCCGCGATCGAGTGCGGCTTCGTCCACGTGTCCCGGGCCGACCTGGCGGAGGAGGCCGTACAACGGGCCTTCTACCTCTCGCGCACCGAGTCCCGGCCGATCATGCTCAGCGCGCCGATCGACGTCCAGAAGCAGGAGTGCGAGGACGGCGACCAGTACGTTCCCTCCACCGACCTCATCCCGCGCGGGCGCTCGCTGCCCGACCCGGCGGCGATCGAGGCGGCCTGCGACATCATCCGCGCGAGCAAGCGCGTGGTCATCATCGCCGGCCGAGGGGCGCGGCGCGCGGAAGCCGGGGAGCAGATCCTGCGCCTGCAGGGGCGGACCGGCGCCCTGCTGGCCACCACCTTGCAGGCCAAGAACTGGCTGTGCGGCAGCACGGACTACCACGTGGGCATCGCCGGCCTGTACGGCGACAAGACGGCGATGGAGCTGCTGCAGGAGGCCGACTGCGTGATCGCGGTGGGCGCCAGCCTGAACCACTACACGATCGAGCACGGCTACCTGTTCCCGGACGCCCGCTACATCCAGATCGACACGGCTCCGCACATCGTCATGGGGAACGGCGCGGTGGCCGACTCCTACATCAGGGCCGACGCGGTCACCGCCCTCACCGAGCTGACCCGGGCGCTGGAGAGCCGGTCGGTCGCTCTGGAGGGCTTCCACACCACCGAGGTGCTGCACCGGCTGACCGCCCCACTGGCGACCCCCGCGGAGTTCCACGGCGAGCCGGGCCTCCTCGACCCGCGCGAGGTGATCCACGTCCTGGACGAGGAGATCCCCGGCGAGATCGGCCTGGTCCTGGGCAGCGGCCACCAGACCGACTTCGGCACCATGCTCTTCCAGCGCTCCCGCGAGGTCCTGTCGAACTACGGCATGTTCGGTGCCATCGGCCAGGCCCCGCTGCTGACCATCGGGTCGATCGTGGCCAACGGCAACAGGCCCGCCTTCGTGGTCGAGGGCGACGCCAGCTTCCTGATGCACCTGCCGGAATTCGAGACGGCCTGCCGGTACGACATCCCGATCCTGATCGTCGTGATGAACGACGAAGGTCTGGGAGCCGAGTACCACAAGGCCGGGGCCGCCGGTCTGGACCCGGAGCTCGCGGTGATCCCCACGCCGGAGCTGGGCCCGGTCGCGGTGGCGCTCGGCGGCGGCGGGGCAACGGTCCGGACCGCGGACCAGTTGCGCGCCGCCCTCGCGGAGTACGTGCGCGCCCCCCGCCCCACCGTGATCGACGTCCGGATCACCCGGAACATCGTCAGCATCCCCTACCGCCGGCTCCTGCACGGTGAGGACGTATGAGATGGCCACGCTGACGGTCCTGCTGGGCGACTACCCGCACACGCGTCCGCTCAAGGACGGGACGCTCACCGTTCCGGGGGTGGACTGCCGTTTCGCGAGTTCCGCTCCGCTGTACCCCGCCTTCGCCCGCATGGTGCGGGACCGGGAGTTCGACGTATGCGAACTGGCATTGGCGACATACCGCGCCGGCCTCAGCGCGTACGGATACACGCAGGTCATCGACCTGATGCACCTCAACCTGACCATCGGCGAGCTGCGCGGCGAACAGAACCTGCTCAACGAGTGGCTCTACTGGCTCAGCGTCTACGGATCGCCCGAGCAGGGCGCGTGGGGCTGGCAGCTCGACGGCCACCACGTCAACGTCAGCTACGTCTTCGTCGGCGACCAGATGACGCTCACGCCGACCTTCCTCGGCGCCGAGCCGGTGATCGCCGAGTCCGGCAAGTACGCCGGAACCAGCGCCTTCCGCCGCGAGGAGGCCGTCGGCCACCGACTGTTCACCAGCCTGACCGACGAGCAGCGGAAGCTCGCGGTGATCGCGGAGGAGCTGCCGCCCGACCTGTTCACCGGCGCCTTCCGCGACAACGTCGAGCTGAACTACGCGGGCCTGCCGCTGGGCGAGCTCACCGAGCCGCAGCGCGAGACCGCCGCCGACCTGATCGGCCTGTACGTGAACCGGGCCCGGGAGGATCACGCCCGGGTCCGGATGGACGAGGTCCGCGCCCACGAGGCGGAGACCTACTTCGCCTGGATCGGCGACCCGGGCCCCGAAGGGGTCTTCTACTACCGCGTCCACAGCCCGGTGATCCTCATCGAGTTCGAGCACCAGGCCGGTGTGATGTTCGACAACGACACGCCGTCGCGCCGGCACATCCACACCGTGATCCGTACGCCCAACGGCAATGACTACGGCATCGACCTGCTGCGCCGGCACCACGAGCGGTCCCACCGGTGACCGGCGGACCCGGGTGCGGTGCGGCGGCCCACGCCCATCAAGGAGGAGCGCGAGTGAAGGTGGTTCTGGGCCGCGACGATCTCGCGGCCGCCGCGGAGTCGGCCGTCCGCGAGACCGGCACGGAGGTGGAGCGGCTCGACGTGCGCCCGGTGAACAGGGCCGCGCGCGGCATGATCGCCGAGTCGTCGGCGGACCTCTGCGAGCTGCCGATCGTGACGCTGCTGCAGGCCGTGGCCCACGACAGGCCGCTGGTCCTGCTCCCGGTCACCACGCTCGGCCGCTTCCAGCACCAGACCCTGGTGACCTGCGGCGACCTGACCGTCGCGGAAATCGAAGGCCGCAGCGTGGGCATCCGCTCGTGGAGCCAGACCACCGGCGTCTGGGTGCGCGGCTTCCTCGCCGAGCAGTACGGGGTCGACCTGCGCGAGGTCGACTGGGTGGTGTACGAGGGCGGACACGTGGACGGGCAGCACGACCCGGCGTGGGTGCGCCGCGCGCCGGAGGGGGCCCGCCTGCAGGCGGACTTCCTCGAAGGCCGCCTCGACTTCGGGATCATGGGCAACGAACTGCCGTCGGACGACCGCGTCCGCACCGCCATCGCCGACCCCGCGCGGGTGGCCGCCGCCTGGTCCGAGGACAAGGGATTCGTCCCGGTCAACCATGTCGTGGGCGTCGGCGAGCAGGCCGCGCGCGAGCACTCGGCCGCCGTCTGCGCGGCGTACGACGCGATGCGGGACCTGCTCGCCGCCTCCCCCTCGGGCGGCCCGGTGGACCTGAACCCGGTGGGTTTCGAGGCGCTGCGCGGCCCGGTGACGCAGGTGGCGGCGTACGCGCTGGAGCAGGACGCGCTGCCGCGGCCGGTGGACTTCGACGAACTGGTCGCGCGCTCCTGCGCGGCCCTCGGGGTCCCGCCGTCACGCCTGGGGGGCTGACCCATGACATACACAACGCTCGGATCGGGAAGGCAGGGAATGGAGAAGCTCTCGGTGGCCCTCGGGGACTACCCGCAAGGGCAGGCGCTGCTGGACGGCGACGTCGAGGTGGACGGCTACCGGGTCGAGCCGGTGGCGGTCAGGCCGATCATCGCCGCCTACCGGCGGATGATCCGCGACCTCGAGTTCGACGTGTGCGAGCTGGCGCCGGTGTCCTACCTGATGGCGCTCCAGGAGGGAGTGCCGATCACCGGGATCCCGGTGTTCCTCAACCGGCGCTTCCACCACGAGGACATCCAGTGCGCCGCGCGCTCGGGCATCCGGGTGCCGCAGGACCTGGAGGGACGGCGGGTCGGGGTGCGCGCGTACTCGGTGAGCACCGGCGTGTGGGTGCGCGGCATGCTGGCCGAGGAGTACGGCGTCGCCCACGAGAAGATCACATGGGTGGTGGACGACGACGACCACATCGAGGGCCGCGCCCCCGCGAACGTCGAGCGGATCACCGACGGCCGCTCCCTGGGCGAACTCCTGCGCACCGGGGAGCTGGACGCCGCGCTCACCGGCAACGCCGGCACCGGGCGGGCGGGCCCGCCCCGGGCGAACTGGACCGCGGCCGGCACTCCGGCCCTCGACGAGGACAGCGGCGCCGAAGGCCCCTATCCGCTCTTCGCCGACACCGAGGTGCTCAGCGCCGACTGGTATCTGCGTACCGGGATCTATCCCCTCCACTCGGTGATCTCGATCCGCTCCGAGCTGGTCGAACGCGACCCCGACCTGCCGACGGCTCTGTACGCGGCGCTGGTCGACAGCAAGCGCCGGTACCTCGCCACCGACCCCGGCTGGTCCGGGCTCGCGCGGTTCGCCCGCCAGGCGCGGCAGATCGGCGGCGACCCCGTCCCCTACGGCATCGCGGCTAACGAGCCGAGCCTGCGCGCGCTCGTGCGGTACTCCCGGGACCAGGGCCTGCTCGGCCCGGACTTCCCCGAGCTGTTCGCGGCGGGCCGCTACCCGGACGCCTGAGCGTCCCCATGGAACAACGCAAAGGAGCTGGAACGTGGACGCGGTCGACACGCACTGCCACATCATCTCGGACGACCTGACCAGCTACCCGCGCTCGCCGATCGGCGGCAAACAGTCGGAATGGGCCGAATCCCGGCCGGTCACCGCCCACGGAATGGCGGACCGGATGGACGAGACGGGCATCCGGCAGGCCGTGCTGGTGCAGGCCACCACGGCGTACGGTTACGACAACTCCTACGTCCTGGACAGCGCCCGGCAGCGGCCCGATCGCTTCGTGGCGGTGGGCACCTTCGACCCCCTGCGACCGGACGCCGCCACCCGCCTGGCGGAGGCGATCGACGGCGGCCTGGCCGGGGTGCGGCTGTTCACCCACGGGAGCACCGTGCCCGTCCAGGGCGAATGGTTCGCCGCGCCCGAGACGTTCGCGTTCTGGGAGAAGGCCGGGGAACTGGACGTTCCCGTCTGCCTGCAGATGCGTCTCGGGCCGGCCACCAAGCAGTTACGGGAGGTGCTGGAGAGGTTCCCCGGCGTGCGGGTGCTCCTCGACCACATCGGCTACCCCGGCATCGCCGCCTCACCCGCCGACGCCAGCGGCGAGGTGGCCGAGCTCGCCCGGCACCCGGGCCTGTACCTCAAGCTCACCCACCGCAACCTGGAGCGGCTGCGGGAGGCCGGCAAGGAGGCCGCGGGCTTCCTGGAGCCGGTGATCGAGGCGTTCGGCGCCGGCCGGATCGCCTGGGGGTCGAACTGCCCGGCCGCGGAGCAGTCGCTGCCGGAGCTGCTGCTGCTCGCCGAGGAGGTCCTCGCGCACCTGCCCGATGGGGACCGGGAGGAGATCTTCGCAGGTACGGCGCGGCGACTGTATCCGGCCCTGGCGCAGGTCGAAGTCAGCGGGACGGGTTGAGCTCGGACATACTCCCGGATCAGTCGTCATCTCTCTTCTGGGACACAGGTGATCATGATGGATGTCAGCGACCACGTCGTGGAACCCGACAAGACCTCGCAGACCCGGCACAACCAGGCGTACGAAGGGCTCCGCTCGCTGCTGCTGTCGGGCAGCCTCGCGCCGGGCACCCGGCTCACCGAGGCGGAGCTGACCACGATGTTCAACGTCTCGCGCAGCACCATGCGGTCGGTGCTGGTCCGGCTGACCCAGGAGGGTTACGTCACCAGCGAGGTCAACCGCGGGGTGCGTACGCGCAGCTTCTCGGCCGAGGAAGCGCTGGACATCCTGGAGGCCCGCGAGGTGCTGGAGTCGGCTCTGGCGGGCAAGGCCGCGGAGCGGGCCACCGAGGAGGAGATCCACGAGCTGCGCGGCACGCTGGAGGCGATGGAGGACTGCAAGCGGCGCGGGGACCAGGCCGGGTACTCGCGGGGCAACCGCGAATTCCATCAGCAGGTGAAGGCGGCCGCCCACCAGCACACCCTGGCCCGGGCCTACGAAACCCTGCTCTACCCGCTGGTCATGCGCCAGTACCGCAACCTGTCCGCGCAGCACCCGAGGAGCGGGTCGCTGGAGGAGCACCAGGCGATCCTGCTGGCCATCGTCACCCGCAACCCGGACGCGGCGGTGGCCGCGATGCGCCACCACGTCGCCTCCGCCCGGCGGGCGCTGCTGCTGCGGACGGCCGATTGACAGGTCGCGTCGCACGACCAGGAAGGACAAACCCCCATGCGCCACCCAGTGCACACCGAGTCGGGGCTGGTGGAGGGTGTACCGGGGCGGGACCCCTCGGTCACCGTCTTCCTGGGCGTGCCCTACGCCGCTCCCCCGGTCGGGCAGTCGCGGTGGAGATCGCCGTGGCCGGCGCCGCCCTGGCCCGGGGTACGCCGGGCCGAGACCTTCGGCCCGATGTGCCCGCAGGCACCGAACGGCGAGGCGACCGGCGTCGGCCTGGCGATGAGCGAGGACTGCTGGTCGTGATCACCTTCAACTACCGGCTGGGCGCCCTCGGATTCCTGGCCACACCCGAGCTGAGCGCGGAGTCCGAGCACCGCGCCTCGGGCAACTACGGACTGCTCGACTGCGTCGCGGTCCTGGGGTGGGTACGGCGCAACATCTCCGGCTTCGGCGGCGATCCCGGCCGGGTGACGATCGCCGGGCAGTCCGCCGGAGCCCGACGCCGAACTCGCGGGCGCCCGATACGCCCGGGAACGCGGCGCGCCGTCGCCGGCCCTGCTGCGGTCGCTGCCCTGGCAGCGGCTGGTGGACGGGGACGACGCCGTGGACGCCGCGGTCGAGACCGGCGGCCCGGCCAAGCCTCCGCTGTTCCGCCCGGTCGTGGACGGCCGGGTGATCCCCGCAGGCTACGAGGAAACGTACGCCAAGGGGCTGCAGAACGCCGTCCGCTACATCGCGGGCAGCAACCTCGACGAGAGTGGCGCGGTCCCCGAGAGCATGTTCACCGCCTACCGCGCGGCTCGGACGAAGACCTGGCGGCCGGGCATGCCCCCGGTCCACGTGACCCTGGACGACTACGTCGCCGCGGCGCGGCGCAGGTTCGGCGCGCTGGCCGGGGAGTTCCTGCGGCTGTATCCGGCGGGCACGGACGACGAGGCGGCCCGGGCGCACTGCGCGTCGGTGCGCGACAACGCCCGCGTCTCCACCTTCCTCTGGGCGGCGGACTGGACCAGGCAGGTCCGCCGCCCTGTCTACACCTACTTCTGGACTCACGCCTCGCCGGCGCGGGGCCAGAATCCCCGGCGGGCCTCACACGGCTCGGAGATCGAGTTCGTGTTCGGCAACCTCGACGGCGATCCGGACGGCGGCGGTGCCGAGTGGACCGGCGACGACCGCCGCGGATCCCGCCCGGCTCAAGTTCTGGAAGCGCTTCTTCGGTACGGAGGAAGCATGGTGACAGGAGATGACATGGGACACCACGTCACGGACGGCGGCGTCGTCGGCAGCCGCACATCGGTGACCCGCGGGCGCTTACGGGCCGTCGCGCTCGCGACCGTCCTGGCCCTCGGCGCCGCGCTGACGGCCGCGTGCGGCGACTCCGGGTCCGCCCAGGGCGGCGGCCTGACCGCGGTCATGGTCGGCAGCGGCGAGAGCATCTTCGACCTGCCGCTGAGGGTGGCGCAGGCCAAGGGCTACTTCCAGAAGCAGGGGCTCAAGGTCACGTTCGTCTCGACGAACGCCTCGACCGGCCCGGCCGCCCTCGAGTCCGGCTCCGTGCAGTTCCTCAACTCCAGCCCGACCGGCTTCCTGTCCGCCCTGGCCAAGGGCCTCCCGCAGGTCGCCATCGCCGCGGACGGCCTCGGCAACCCGCTCGGCATCGTCGTCAGCAAGAAGTTCGCCGATGCCAATAAGCTGTCCGGCTCCACCCCGGTGGAGCAGGTGGCCAAGGCGCTGGGCACCTCCATCGGCGGCGCCAGCTCGGCCAACACCAAGGCCCAGGCAAGCACGTTCCTCAAGACCCGCGGCGTCGATCCCGCCAAGGTGAAGTGGGTGTCGCTGCCCAGCCCGGCCGCGAACAAGGCCGCGCTCAACAGCGGCCAGATCGACTGGTTCATCACCTCCGAACCGACGCCGCTGTCCATCGAGCACGCCGGGGAGGGCGTCGTTGTCGCCGACCCGCTGCGGGCCCCCGAGTGGTCGCCCGAGCAGTCTGGATACGGCGAGCTCGTGGTGGTGCGCAAGGACTACCTCGAGAAGAACCCCGAGATCGCCAAGAAGTTCGTCGGCGCGGTCCAGGAGGCCACCGCGTACATGAACACCCACCTCCACGACGCCGACCTGCTGAACCTCACGTCGAAGGAGATGTCAGGCATCCCGGTCCCGGTGATCGAGGCCAGCCTCCAGCACGCCGGCTGGCCGGCGAGCGCCGCGATGGACGACGCGATCTGGGCGAAGACCCTGGGCTTCGTCAACGGGCTCGGCGTGCTCTCCAAGGTGATGACCGTCACCGCGAACGACTGGACCAACACGTACGTGCCGACCAGCGGCGGAGCATGAGCCGGCCGCCGCGGACGGAAAGGAGCGCGACATGGTGGCTGCCGGTGACAGACCGGTGCGGAAAAAGACCGAGGTCGCCGTCGCGACCAGGCGAAAGAGCGACCGATGGCAGAGCCAGGCCACCCTGGTGGGGCTGCGCATCGCCGTGATCGCGATCGCCCTGGCCCTCTGGCAGGCCCTCAGCGGCCCGGTCCTGCCCGAGTACGCCGTCAGCAAGCCCACCGAGGTGGCGGGGGCCCTGGTGAAGATGCTCGGTTCGGCGTCCGGGTGGGCCGACATCAGGGCGACGGTGATCGAGGTGGTGGCCGGGTTCTCCATGGGCGTCGTGCTCGGCGCTCTGATGGGCCTGCTGCTGGGCTCCTTCTCGCTGGCGGGACGGGTGCTGGAGCCCCTCGTCGCGGCCTTCAACGGCATCCCCAAGATCGCGCTCGCGCCGCTGTTCCTGCTGTTCTTCGGCATCGGCGCCTGGTCGAAGATCACGATCGCGATGATCGGGCCGGCCTTCGTGATGTTCTACAACATCTACCTCGGCCTGCGCCTGCGGGAGCGTGAACTGGTCGAGGTCGTCCAGGTGATGGGCGGCCGCCGGCACCACCTGCTCGCGTACGTGACGATCCCCACGCTGGCGGCGCCGTTCTTCGCCGCGCTCAAGACCGGCGGGCCGCTGGCCATCCTCGGCGTCATCGGCGCCGAGTTCATCGCCTCCACCGAAGGGCTCGGCCATGGGCTGTTCACCTCCGCGATGAACCTGGACGCGGCCACCGAATTCGCCGGCCTGATCGTCCTGGTCACGATGACGCTCATCCTGAACGGCGTGCTGACCTGGCTCGACACGCTCGCCCTCAAACGTCTCGGCCTCACCACCCGCAAGCGCCCGGCGGCCGAGCACGCCTGACCCGTCCTCCCACCCCTGCCCATACGGAAAGGAACTGGTAAGGCAATGGAAACTGGTATAGGACGCCGAGCGTTTCTGACGGCCGGCGCCGCCGCTGTCGGCGTCGCCCTGCTGCCCAAGCCCTTTGCTGTGGCGGCTGCCGGCGACGGCAAAAAAGGCGTGATGCTGATCAACCGGATCGGGCCGTCGTCGTCGAATCTGTACATCTCCACCATCGATGGTTCGAACGAGCGCCCGCTGCTGGGAAACGCGGGGTTCGACTACCACGCCAGCCTCGCCGCCGACGGCAGGTCAGTGCTCTTCACATCAGAACGGAATGGCGACGGCAATTCCAGCATCTACCGGGCCCGAATCGACGGAACAGGCATCCAGCCCTTAGTGGTCGGCCCGGCAATGGACGACTCCGCCGTCCTGTCACCGGACGGAACCAGACTGGCCTTCGTCTCCACCCGCGGCGACCACAGAGCCCACATCTGGGTGCTCGACCTGCGCACCAACAAGCTCAAAAACCTGACCGACAGTTCGGTGGTCGCCGGCGACCTGGACGGCCCCGACTGCCACTTCCGCCCTTCCTGGTCGCCAGACGGCCGGTGGATCGCCTTCTCCAGCGACCGCAACACGCAATGGCGGGGGCACAACGAAGGCCGCGGCTGGGAGCACACGCAGGAGCTCAGCATCTACGTCATCCGGCCCGACGGCACCGGCTTCCGCCAGATCGCCTCCAAGGAGGGCTACTGCCTCGGCTCGCCGAAGTGGTCACCGGACGGCCGCCGGATCGTCTTCTACGAGATCACCACCGAGGGAACCTGGGGCGCCCACCGCCCCGAGTACATCGGCAGGGTCGAATCCCAGATCGTCTCGGTCGACGTCACGACCGGCGAGCGCATCGAGCACACCTCCGGCCCGAATCTGAAGGTCTCGCCCCAGTTCGTGAACGCCACCGAGATCGGTTATCTCATCAAGGGCGGAGCCGACGAAGGCCTGGCCTACACCTCGGGCACGCTGCCGGCCGTCAAGCGGGCGCTGCGCTCGCCGGTCTGGTCGCCGGACGGGACGTCGGTGATCTACCAGAAGTTCGGCTACGCGGTGCGCCCGCTCGACAAGCCGCTCTACAGCTGGGACTCGGACTGGGAGTATCGCTTCTGCGACGTGTTCCCCGTCCTGTCCCGGCAGGGCCGCCTCGCGATCACGGACAAGCAGCTCGGCACGTCCTCGATCGTCACCATGCGCCCGGACGGCTCGGACTGGCGCGTCGTCTTCGACACCGCCGGAAAGGGCCTCGACCCGGCGCTGGTGGCCAGGGGCATGGCCGGCGCGTTCCGCCCCGCGTGGTCACCGGACGGCGCATGGATCGCGTTCGGCCTGGGCGGCTGGTTCCAGGAGCGCGCGGTGAGCACGGCCGTGGTGGCGCGGGTGCGCAGCGACGGCTCGGCCTGGGAGGCGCTGACGGACGGCACGACCAACGCCGGCTTCCCGAGCTATTCGGCCGCCGGCGACGAGATCGTCTATCGCGTGTGGGGTGCGGAGAACAAGGGCCTGCGCATCCTCAACCTCACCACCGGGGTGACCCGCGTCCTCACCGGCGAGTACGACAACCTGCCCGACTGGTCCCCGGACGGCAAACTCATCCTCTTCACCCGCAAAACGAGCGCCACCAACTTCGACGTGTGCACCATCCGTCCCGACGGAACCAACCTCCGCCGCCTCACCAGCAGCGGCTCGAACGACGGCCACGCCGTCTGGAACGACGACGGGCGCATCCTGTACAACAGCGGCATGTACGGCTTCCGGCAAGAAGCAGCGTTGTACGACAACACCTTCCAGCCGTACGGCCAGATTTTCATCATGAACGCGGACGGCTCCGACAAGAGACTGCTGACCGACAGCCAGTGGGAGGATTCCATGCCCCTCTACCTCCCGCGGAGCGTCCTTTCCCAGTGACGCGAGATGGCCTCCTTGTTCTCCTTCGTGACGCGAGACGAAGGAGAACAAGGAGGCCATCGGCATGCCCGGCACGTGCCGGCATCGAGACCGGCCGTGCCGCCGCCGTCGGCATCTCCACGAGGCCCAGAGCTCGGAGCCTTTGCCGCACGAGCTGACGCCTACAGGGCATTGACGGGCCACGCTCGCGCGGTTACGGTCGGGACCGTAATCGAGCACAAACGAACACACCGTGGAGGTGGCGCTGTGCAGATTCCCGAGGAGGGCCCCTTAGCGTGGCGGATCCGGCCGCACGCTCAACGGCGGCCTGCCCGCAGGAGAGGCGGAGTCGCGTGAGGCGCGCCCTGCGCGGGGCGGTGGCGGCGGCGTTCCTCGTGACGCTGCTCGCGGCGCCGTTCGCGCCGGCCTCCGCGGCCGACCTGCGGATCGCCAACGGAGGCTTCGACGATGGACTCACCGGCTGGAGCGGCTCGCACAGCCCCGGCGGTGTCGACGCCGTGGCCTGGGACGGCCGCACCACCGCGCGCGTCACCGACACCGACCCGGCCGCCGCCTACGGCAGGGAGAGCCTGCCCGGCCTGCCCGCCGCGGCGGGGACGCGCTACACCCTGAACGCCGTCGTCTGGGCCGACAGCGGCACCGCGCAGCTGTACCTGCGCTTCAGGGACGCCTCCGGCAAGCTCCTGTCGAGCGGCGCGAACGCGTCGGTGACGGGCCGGCGCTGGAACCGCGTCACGGCCTCGGGAGTCGCGCCCACCGGCACGGCCACGGTCTCGGCCCTCATCTACTCGGGGGTGGCCGACGTGGGCACCGCCTACTGGGACGAGGTGCTGATCACGAAGGACGTGACCGACCTGGGCGTGCAGATCGAGAGCAGTGTGCCCAACGCCACCACGTTCGCGGGCGGAAGCGCGTACGCCCTCTACACCGGCACCGCCGACGCCAACCCGCAGCTCGCCGTGATCGACGTGGCCACCGAGAAGGTGACCCGGAAGATCACCATTCCCGACTCGGCGGACGCGCCCACCGTCGGCGGCTGGGCGGCGGCCACGGCCACCGACGGCAGCGTCTACCTCGGCACCTATCCCAACTCCAAGCTCTACCGGCACGTCCCCGGCACGTCCACGGTCACCGACCTCGGGCGGGCGGAAGGCGGTTACTCGTTCATCTGGGACCTGGAGCCGGGAGCGGGCGGGAAGGTGTACGGCGGCACGTACAACGACGGCCGCTACTTCAAGTACGACAACGGCGCCTTCACCACGATCGGCAGCGTGCCCATCGTGACCGGCGCCCAGTACGTGCGCAGCATCGCCCACGACCCGGCCGCCAACGCCACGTACCTGGGCACCGGCACGAACGCCGCCCTGGTCAGGTTCGACAACGTCACGGGGCGGGTGGACAGCCTGCTTCCGGCGGCCTACGCGCACAACTCCATGGTGGGCGGACTCACCTGGACGGGAGGCAGGCTGTTCGCCTGGATCGACCGCACACTGCTCGTCCTGCGCGTCGTCCGCAACACCGACGGCTCGTACGCCGCCACCACCGACGCCGCGATCGACGACGTGGACCTGCACCACTCGCCGGCCCGCGACGGCAAGGTGTGGTTCGTCAAGGACGGCCTGCTGCACTCCTACGACGTGGGCACCGGATCGGTGCAGGCGACCTCCGTCCGGCCCGGACTCGACGTCACCGGCTACACCTGGGCCGACGGCACCCTGGTCGGCCTCGGCGCGGCCTCGGACGGCACCAGGATCTTCAAGTACGACACCGCGAGCGGCGACTGGACCAGCAGAGTCGTCGCCGGCACCCCCGTCCTGCCCGCCGCGATCAACGCGCTCGGCGCGGGGCCCGACGGCCGCATCTACACCGGCGGCTACCTGACCGGCGGCACCGGGATCTACGACCCGCTGCGGGGCGACGGCGACGACGGCCGGCCGGACACGAAGACCCTCAACGGGCTCAGCCAGACCGACAGCCTGCTGGCGCACAACGGCCTGCTCTATATCGGCGCCTACCCCTCGGCCAAGCTCTACAGCTACAACCCCGCGGGTCCCTGGCCGCCCACGCTCAGGTACACCGGCGGCGAGGCGGGCGACAAAGCCGACGACTGCGAGCCGGGCAAGGGACCGCCGCCGCAGGACCGGCCGTACGCGCTGGCCGGTGGGCCGGACGGCACCGTCTACATGGGCACGGTGCCGAAGTACGGCAAGCGCAGCGGCGCCCTGACCATATGGAAGGAGGGCACGGCCGGGCGGACGCTCTGCGTGGTGCCGGACCAGTCCGTCGTCTCGCTGGCCTACGCGGGAGGAAAGGTGTTCGGCGGCACCTCCACACGCGGCGCCCTGGGCGTCGACCCCGTCTACGCGCCGGGGGCCTCGGCCACGCTGTTCTCCTTCGACCCGGCCACCGGTGCCGTGCGCCCGTATCCGCTCCCGTTGACGGCGCCCAAGGCCGTCACGGCCCTCACC
Source organism: Nonomuraea sp. NEAU-A123 (assembly GCF_018603905.1). GTDB lineage: Bacteria > Actinomycetota > Actinomycetes > Streptosporangiales > Streptosporangiaceae > Nonomuraea. Next base: position 560,952 of record NZ_JAHFZZ010000005.1, on the reverse strand, counting down.
GAGGTGGACGGCGACCTCTGGGGCCTGGCGGGCGGCTCGCTGTTCACTCTCGATCCTGCACACCCCGAGGCGATCACGGCGACGCGGCTGTTCCCCGACCCCGACTACGACGCCAAGTCCAGCTTGGCCTGGCGTGACGGGGATCTGCTGACCGTGGCCCAGGATCCCGGCCACGTGTACGGCACGGCCGGCGACCAGATCTTCAAGATCGACAAGTCGACCAAGGCACTGACCGTGCTGCTGACGGTCTCCGGGGCGGAAGGGCTGACGTCCGACGGCTTCGGCAACCTGTACTACAAGATCAATGAGCGGCTGTACCGGCTCGCCATCCACTAGCCCTGAACATTTCGGCCTGAACCGATATCCCGCAAGGAAGCATGCCCGTGCGAAGAATGATCAGCGCGTTACTCACGATCCTGACGGGAGCGGTGCTCGCGGTAATCACCGTCCCCGCGCTCCCCGCACAGGCGGGAATCTGGCACGAATACCCGACCACGTGGAACACGACCTGCAGCGACACCCGCGTCTACAACGGCACCGCCTACCAGGTGTGCCTCGAGTTCAACGGCAACCGCACCCAGGTCCGCGCCGTCGCCTTCATCAATCCGGGCGCGTACACCAATTTCCAGGTCAACCTGCGGCTCTGGTTCGGCGGGGACGGCCCGGACATCGCCGACTCGTGCCCGACGATGACCACGAACGCCAGCAGGGCCTGCTACACCGCGTTCACCGACCTCAGGCGCCCTTACGTCGTCACCGAGGCCAAGTTCGGCATCGCGGGGACGTGGCAGCTCCCGGTCCGGGCCCTGGACATGAGGCTCTCCGCCAAGCAGCAGGAGCGCCAGAACTGGTGCGGCCCGGGCGCCGTGCAGACCACGCTCGCCACCATCGGCATCTCGGCACCGCCGCAGTCGGAGCTGGCCGACAAGCTGCAGACGGACGAGACGCTGTTCGGTGCCACCATGCCGGGCAGGATCCCCGCCGTCATCAACTCCTACATCCCGGCCTCCGACTGGCAGTACAAATGGGAGGAGATAGCGGTATCCAACGGCCAGATGTATGAGGCGGGCATCAGCCGGATCGTCACCTCCCTGTCGCGCGGCAGACCGGTGATGGTCCTCGTGATCCCCGGCAAACTGCCGTGGTGGAACAGCTCTACGCCCACCCTCCGGCACTATGTGACCATCACCGGTTACGGCGGTGTGGTCCACGCCGACGGCTCCGTTCATCCCACGACGTTCAAGGTCGCCGACCCGGCGGACGCCAGCGAGCACTCCATCGACGTGGACAAGCTCCTGCTGGACAATGCCAACCTCGCGTGGAACGGGATCGACTCCGCCGTCATCGTGCGAACCTGACCTCCGGCTGGAACACGAACGGACGGGGCGGCCCTTACGCGGGCCGCCCCGTCCGCTGGTCAGGCGATCGCCGGTTCGCCGGAGCGGCGCGGCGCGCTCGCCGGAGCCTCGTCGAGCGGCTGCGGCGGAGCGTTGAGCACCGCCTCGTCGATCCGGCCCTCGCCGCGGGCCACGAGGACCGGCACCACGATCTGTCCCGCGACGTTGGTCGCGGTGCGGATCATGTCGAGGATCGGGTCGATGGCCAGCAGCAGGCCGACGCCCTCCAGCGGCAGGCCCAGCGTGCTCAGCGTCAGCGTGAGCATGACGATCGCACCGGTCAGACCGGCCGTCGCGGCCGAGCCGACGACGGAGACGAACGCGATGAGCAGGTACTCGCCGACGCCCAGCGGGACGTTGAACACCTGCGCCACGAAGATCGCCGCCAGCGCCGGGTAGATCGAGGCGCAGCCGTCCATCTTGGTGGTCGCACCGAACGGCACGGCGAAGGAGGCGTAGTCGCGGTCGACGCCCAGACGCTCGATCGTGACCTTCTGCGTCAGCGGCAGCGTGCCGACCGAGGAGCGCGAGACGAAGGCCAGCTCGATCGCGGGCCATGCGTTGCGGAAGAACGTGATCGGGTTGACCTTGCCGACCAGCGAGAGCAGCGTCGGGTAGACGACCAGCAGGACGATGAAGCAGCCGACGTAGACGCCGAGGCCGAACTTGGCCAGCGGCGCGAGCAGGTCCCATCCGTACGTGGCGACCGACTTGCCGATCAGGCCGGCGGTCCCGATGGGCGCCAGGCGGATGACCCACCACAGCGCCTTCTGGACCAGTTCGAGGATCGAGCGGCTGAAGGTGAGGAACGGCTCGGCCTTCTCGCCGATCGCGATGGCCGCCGCGCCGAGGACGATCCCCAGGAAGACGATCTGGAGGACGTTGAGCTCGGTGAAGGCCGTGACGATGTTCGTCGGGATGATGCCGGTGATGAAGTCGACCCACGATCCGACGTGCTCGGGCGCCTTCGCGCCCGCCGTGCTCAGGGTGACGCCCTGACCGGGGTTGATGATCAGGCCGAGGCCGATGCCGACGATGACGGCGATCAACCCGGTGGCCAGGAACCAGAACAGCGTCTTGCCCGCCAGCCGGGCCGCGCCGTTGACGTTGCGGAGGTTGGCGACGCTGACCACCACGGCGGTGAACACCAGCGGCGGCACTGCCAGCTTGAGCAACTGGACGAAGGTTGATCCGACTTGGGTCAGGGTGGTGGCCAGCCAGGCGAGGTCCCAGACGCGGGCGGCGAAGCCGAGGGCCACTCCCACGACCAGGCCCAGCAGCAACTGCAGGGAGAAAGAGAATCTCTTCACGATGAGGAAGGCTCCGAAAAACGGCATGCCTGAGAGGGCATGCGAAAAGGGGGTGATAAGGGGTCGGGATCGAGCGCTACGTCAGAGCGCGATCAGCGACAGAGGGAGCCGGTCACACGGCAGAGATCGATGTGCAGCCGCTCAACAAGCCACACCGACAGGACAGAGAACCTCACAAGGTGTGTAAGTCGCATGAATGGTGCAGCATTCCGATCATTAGAGTGATCTACTTCACAAATTTCGATGTTTCCGATCGGGAGTGGGGGTCATTGCGGCCGAGGGCTGTGACCTGGGTAGCCGACGGTGCGGCGGCCCCGGAGGACGGCACGCGGGCGCTGCGCTTCGGCACGCTCGTGCTCTACGGTCTGCTGAGCGACTACTGACCGAAAGGACCCTTTGCGGATGGAACACCAGTACGCCACCGGCGACGGCCTGCGCGCAGGCGCAGCGGGACGCACCCGGTGAGCGGCGGCGAGGAACTGACCGAGCGCGTGCACGCCCTGTTGGCGGCGCCCCGGCCCTGGTCCATCACCCAGGTCGGCGACCCCGTGCTACGCCGCACGACCGAGCCGTACGACGGCCAGCTCTCCGACGGCCTGCTGCGCGAGCTGCTCGATGCGATGTTCCGGCACCTGCCGGGCGTCGGGGTAGGGCTCGCCGCGCCGCAGATCGGCATCCCGCTGGCACTGGCCGTCATCGAGGACCCCGCCGACGTGCCGCCGGAGATCGCCGCGGCGCGGGAGCGCGTGCCCCAGCCGCCGCTGGAACTCGTCAACCCCGTCGTCACTCCCCTGGAGCCCCGGTACCACGCGTACTACGAGGGGTGTCTGAGCGTCGAAGGGCTCACCGCCGTCGTCCCCCGCCACGCGCGGGTCCGGCTGTCGGCCCTCGACGGTGGCGGGCGCGCGTACGACGTAGAGCTGTCCGGATGGCCGGCGCGGATCGCCCAGCACGAGACCGACCACCTGAACGGCGTCCTGTACCTCGATCGGGCCGAGCCGCGCTCGCTGTCGACCGTCGGCAACTACGAGCGCTTCTGGACTCCGGCGCAGGCCGAGCGCTCCCCGGGCTGACGGCCTGGGTGGCGAATCCGCCGGCGGCGCACACCACGAGCACGCACCGCCCGGTGACGCCGAAACGGGGCGTCTCCGGGCGGGTCCTGGATCGTTACCTCTTCGGGCGGAAGTAATGCCCGACCATGTAGGCGGTGACCTGACCGCCGATCTTCGCGCCCTGGACGTCGGCCGTGCGGGTATGGATGCCGCCCCAGACGCGGGCGTTGACGACCTCGGCGAGCGCCTGCGAGAAGCCGCCGAAGTGCCGGGTGGTGCCCGAGTCGGCGCTGTATCCGCTGAAGGAGATGTCGTCCCGGCCGAAGAAGTACGCCAACGCCGACATGCTCGCGGCGGTGAAACAGGCGTGTCCGGACGTGAAGTCGGGGTGCGGCGGCGTAACGAGCAACGGCAGCCAACCGGGGTCGGCCACCGTATCCGGGTTACCGTCGGTGTCGGCCAGTTGGATCGCGGTGACCGGCCGCCAGAAGCTCCACGCCGCCTTCTCGTTGAAGCAGGCGATCGTGGCATCGGCTTCGGCCAGATCCACCATCGCGAACATCCGCGCCGTCTGGAGCGGGTTCAGTCGCTGCGTCGTCGCAAGCTGGCGCTTGATCTCCCATTCGACCAGATGCCGGTCATGCCACCAGATCGCGGCTTGCGTCTGGTCGGCCGTTCTGAGTGTGCTGGTTGCCGAGCCGACCGTCTTGACCTCGTTGAAGTCCCGGGCGTACCGGCGGCTGGTGAGCGATGGCGGGCCGGACGTGCGGAACATGGACGCGCTGGGGAGGAGGAACGGTTTGACGTGACCGACCCATGCTCCGTCGGAGGCGAAGGCGGGAGGCGTGGGCCGCCACTGACCGGGCTGGGTGCCGACGGTCCAGGTCTGGCTGCCGAACGCCCCGTCGTTCTCCCGCGCGGCGATCATCGCATCGGCCGCCTGCGTGCCCACGGTGATCCCGCGCCGCTTCGCGGCGCCATCGGGAATCGCGGCCAGCGACTCGTCGTACTGCGCCGTCAACCTCTCCCGCTGAGCCGGGAACAGCGCGTCCAGCACGCGGAAGGCCGCGGTCGCGACGGCCGCGTTCGTCGACTCGGCGCCGTTGGCGGCCGGTGCGATCAGGTAGGGCTGGTAGGGAGTGCCGGCGATCGCGTTCACCGCGTCGTAAATGGCTCCGTGCACCATCGCGAAGCTGCGCGCCTGGACTTGCGGCTGCTGACCGGCGATGTCCCAGATCGCTGTCTGGGCGTTGCTGTCCCAGACAATGACGGCATTGGCGGGGATGCGGGAATCCGCGGCGTACGCGAATGACGGGCCGAGTCCGACCGGCGACCCGGCGGCGATGACCAGGGCGACGGCTAACCAAACGACCTTGCGTCGTAGGCATGATTTCAGCACTGAAGCAAACTACTATGTCGGCCGCGGCCGCTACAGTGGCCGAGCGGTCGAAAGGTCGATAACGACGTAGCCGAAAACAGCCCCCGCCGATACAAGAACCGAGCGCGGCCATCTGGGCATTGACCGGGCGAAAAACGCGATTCATAGTCACGATATCCGGTTCGATCAGTGAGGACGGTGAGAAAGTCGTGCGACTGCTGCGTCATGTGGCTGCCCGCCTTGTCGGCAAGGTTCGAGTCAGCGGCCGATACATCTACTGGCCCTACCACCACGGCAAATAAAAGCCCCCCGCCAGTTGGACACAGCACGCCCACCAGGGCCTCGCGGCCACTGGCTGCTGGGTAACGTCCTCGAGTACGACAAGGACCGCATCTCTTTTCTACGCCGCCACCATCGTGACTACGGCGACGTGTTCTCCTTCGACGACCGGGTCGTCTTCACCATCGACCCGCGGCTCACCCACCAGGTTCTGACCGCCACCAACCACGACTACGTCACGGAACTGGCGCCGTTCGCCGGCTCGTCGGCGCTGCACGCGGCCGGCGAGATGATCGGCCCGTGGATGCGGGCGCGCCGCGTGGTGCGCCCCGCCCTCGGCGATGCCGCGGCCTCGGGCCTGGACGGCCGGATCGTCGCGATTCTGGACGCCGTGCTCGACCGGACGGCGGGCCGGGACGTCGACGTGCTGCCGGTGATGCTCGACTTCGCCGGGCAGGCCGTGGCCGAACTCTGCCTCGGCGAGGACGCGGCGGGCATCCCCGAGTTGCTCGCGGCCAACCACGCGGCGCTGCTGCCGTTCGAGGACGCCGACTACCAGCTCCCCGCGTGGGTTCCGTCGCCACGCAACCGTCGATTCGTCCGTGTCCACCGCCGCACGGTGGAGACGCTGACCCGGCTGGTCTCCGCCAGACGCGCCGAGCCCACCCGGCGACCACACCGCGACCTGCTCGACGTACTGCTCAGCGCGCATCCGGCGATGACCGACAAGTCGGTGACCTCCACGTTGTGGAGCGTCCTGGTCGGCGGGCACGGCATTCCCGCCGCGGCGTTGACCTCCATCGTCCGCGAACTCGCGATCCGCCCGCGCCTGGCCTCCGACCTCGCGGCCGAGGCCGGCCCACCGGCCGGGACCGAGCCGTACGCGCGGCTTCCGCTGGCCGAGGCCGTGGTCAAGGAGACCCTCCGGCTGTCTCCTCCGGCCTGGATGATGACGCGGGTCGCGTGCACCGCCGTCACGCTCGGCGAGTGGCGGTTACGGCCGGGAGACGAGGTGCTGTGCACCCCGTACCTGATCCACCGCGACCCTCGCTGGTGGTCTCAGCCGGACGTGTTCGACCCGGCTCGATGGGAGACGGCGCGGCCGGCGCCAGGCACGTACCTGCCGTTCGGCTCCGGCTCTCGCTACTGCCTCGGCGCCGCGGTGGCGATGCGCCAGCTCACCCTCGCCACATCCCGGATCGCCCAGCGCTTTCACCTGCACGCGCCGAACGCGGTCGCCGCGGAACCCGCGTTCTGCGGGCGCCTGGCACCGGCGGGCCTGCGCGCCGAGTTCCGTTCAGTCCCGTTCGGACTTTGAATATCACCGCCGTCGGCGGGGAGTGACTGGTATGGCTGGAACCATGATCTTCTTGAGGCGGACGGTCCAAGTCGCCGCACTCACCCTTCTGACCGTCCCGATCGCCGCTGTCACCGCTCCCCCGAGGGCCTCCGCCGACGCCGGCAAGCGACCACAGGCCGATGCCGAGGCGGTGACTGCCCACAGCATGCTGGCCCGGCTGAAAGTCGCCAAGCCCCTGTCGATCCGCGGCTACAGCCACCGGCGCTTCCAGCCCCGATGGGCGCACCACAGGGGCAGGTGCGGCACCCGAGAAGTGGTCCTGGCCCGCGACGGGCGACACGTACGCAGGAACGCGGCCTGCCAACCGGTCAAGGGCGTCTGGTACAGCCCGTACGACGGCAAACGGCTGAAGAGCGAAAAGCAGGTCGACGTCGACCATGTCGTACCACTGTCGTACGCCTGGCGCTCAGGCGCCAGCAAATGGAGCCAGGCGCGGCGGCGCGCCTTCGCCAACGACCTCACCCGCCCCGAACTGGTTGTGGTCAGCCATTCCGTCAACATCGCCAAGGGCGGCCAGGGGCCGCAGAGCTGGCGTCCGCCGCGCCGCGGCTATTGGTGCCGGTATGCCACCTCTTGGATCACCGTGAAGCATCACTACCGGCTCTTCGTGACGCGGAAGGAGAAGGTGAGCTTGCTCAACATGCTCCGCACCTGTCGATGACGGTTCAACCGGCACGGCGAAAGCGCGGACCAGAAAAAAGTGACTGACATCACATGCTCCCAATGTATCTAATTAAGCCCGCAAAATGTCCAGGCACTTGTTCACGTCTTATATCCGTCGCTTTACGCGGTGAAAGCGTTGCCGCCAATGCATTCTTCAAGGGTGAAAGGGCCGCGGAAGGGCCGCGCCCAAGAACCCGAAGGAAAACAGTTATGCGTAACACGACAGCTCGCCGGCGACTGCTGGGCCTCGGCGCCGCCGCGATCGCCACCGGAGCCATCCTCGCCGGCCCAGCCGGCCCCGCCCAGGCGGCCACCTCGGATGTCGAGGTCAAGCTGACCTTGTGCGTGGTCGATCTGGTCACTCCCCGGATCGATTGCAAGGTGGACGCGCGGGTGCCGGTCACGGTGCCGGAGAACGCGCTGTTCGCCCGGAACTTCACGACGACTTTCCAGCCGTCGGGGAGCCCGCTGGAGGCCACGTACAAGGTGCGGGTCACCAGAGCCGCGGCCGGAGCGCCCGTGATCGCGCAGGCGACCCAGGTCCTCCTGCGCAACAAGGTGACCTCTCAGCAGCTCGGCACCACGGCCGGGGCACAGGTCCAGCTCCAGCCCAACCAGCTGGCCGACAACAGCACGACCGTGGTCGACACGGTCAATTTCCCTGCTGGCACTCCCAGCTCACAGGCCAATAACGCGACCGGCAACTTCAAGGTCACCTGGCACTCGAGCTGAGCATTCTCGATCCAGGCCCCGTTCCCGTTGGGGAGCGGGGCCTGTTTGCCGGGAGACTTCCAGGCGGAGACGCAAGCCACCCGGCTGCGGTCAGCCGATGCGGATCGGGAGGGTACGCGGTCCGCGGACCTGGCCCGCGGCCCAGGTCACGGCCGCCGGGTCGGCCAGGCTGAAGTCCGGGATCCGCGCCAGCCAGACCTCGAGGGCGACCCGCAGCTCCATGCGCGCCAGATGCGAGCCCACGCAGCGGTGGATGCCCAGCCCGAAGGCGACGTGCCGGTTCACCTCACGGTCGATGACGACTTCACCCGCCCGTTCGAACTGCGCGGGATCGCGATTGGCCGCCGGGAACGACAGCAGGATCCAGTCGTCGGCCTTCATGTCGCCACCGCGCCAATGCATGTCCTCCTTGACCAGCCGCGCCATCGTGACCGGGGCGTAGGCCCGGAGGAACTCCTCCATCGCGGTCGGCAGCAGTTCAGGCTCGGCGACCAGGCGCGCCCGGTCTGCGGGGGTCTTGGCCAGGTGCCACAGCGACGCGCCGATCGCGCTCCACGTCGTGTCGATGCCGGCGATGAGCAGCAGCGCCATCGTGCCCGCCACGTGGGACGGATCCAGCTTGTGGCCACCGAGCTCGGCGTTGATCAGATAGGTGGTGAGGTCGTCACGCGGGTGGTCGATGTGGTCGCGGATCTGCGTGAGCAGGTAGTCGAACAATTTCTGCGCCCGAGCGAGCCGTTCCTCCGGCGGCAGATTGACCCCTTCGAGCGCGTTCTCGATGAACACCCGGAAACGCGCCCCGTCCTCGGGCGGAAAGCCGAGCATCTCAGCGATGACCCGCATCGGAATGTGCTGGGCATAGTCACGGGCGGCGTCGACGACGTCCTGCCCCTCCAGCTCGTCGATCAGCGTGTGGCAGAACGCCCTGGTGGCCGCCTCCCGCTTGGCGACCGCGGACTTGGTGAACGCCGGCAGCAGCAACTTGCGCGCGTGGTGGTGGAAGGGCGGATCTGAGGAGATCGGCGGCGAAGCCCCCACGGGCGCCATCTCGGGGGGCGGCCGGAAGTTGCTCATGATGATCGCCCGGGACGAGAAGTGCTCGGTGTCGTAGGCGATGGCCGCGACGTCCTCGTAGCGGGTCGGCAGCCACCCGCCGCCGAACCGCTCGGTGTGCGCGATCGGGCAGCGCTCGCGCAGCTCGTCCTGGATGGGGTACGGGTCGGCCGCCCATTCAGGCTCAGCGTGGGAGAAGTCGGTCGCCCAGTCCGAGACCGGGCCGGTGATGATCTCGTTGCGGGCACCGTGGGACCGCTCTTCCAGCGTCTCCCGGTAGTCCTGGCCGAAGCGGTCGTCGACGGTCATGCGAGCCTCCTAGAGGATCTCGATCGCTCGTTCGGGACAGTTGGACACCGCCAGGCCCGCCGCGCGCTCCTTGTCCGGCGGCACGACGCCTTCGCCGACGACCTGCCCGTAGCCCTCGTCGTCCTCGCCGAACAGGTCGGGGGCGAGGTCGTAGCAGCGACCGTGCCCCTGGCATCGCTCGGAGCTGATCCGCACTTTCACTGTGGTGCTCCCCTTCGTGCTGTGCTCTCGGTGGGCGCGAGAGCAGCGACGACACGGGTGAGCAACGCGGTCCACTCCTCGTCGTTCACCGCGTGCAGATCCGGGCTGATGAGCGCGCTGCCCATCGCGATCAGGAGGCAGAAGTGGGCGAGCGCGTCGGGCGACAGCGCCGGGTCGAGCTCGCCGCTACTCTCGCCGACGCCCACGAGCCCCGCGAGCCAGTCAGCGCGCTCGCCTACGTAGTCCCGCATCGGCCGGGCGACCTCCTCGTCACGGCGGGCCGCGACCAACGCCTCGACGATGAGATAACCGCAGGCCTCGCGACGGCGAGGCAGCCGACGTCCGACGACGACGAGCAACTCCGCGATCGACCGGTCGGGATCGGCGGCGAACAGATCCGCCATCAAACGAGGCCCGTGCGCGCGCAGCGCGGCCACCATCAGCTCGGCCTTCGAGCCGAAGTGCGCATACAACGCGCCGTTGCTCACTCCCGCGGCCGCGGCGATGTCGGCTACGCGCGTACCTTCGTACCCGCGTTCGGCGAACACCTCGGCGGCGGCTTGCAGCAGCCGTACCCGCGTCTCAGCGGCGGTGACGCCAGCTATACGCCCCATGAATGAATTAAAAGACCATTCATTTGATTCGTCAACGGCCCGGCAGACGCTGTCTGGATGTCTGTCTGACGCGCTTGCAGATGTCAGCACGGGACAGGAGATGTCAGCGGACTTGGCAGTAGGCCATCGGGGACGTCAGTAGGCGCGTGTACGGCAGGAGGCTCAACCGGGATGGTGATGCTCCCGCTACGGCGGTTGGCGCTGGTGACCGCTCCTGCGCCCGGCGAGTCGTTCGCGTCCTGGGTAGATCGGTTGGCGGTTCGGAACGGATGCCCACCGTGGACGATCGTTGAGTCGCTGGGACTCGACATGCGGGCGGTATCTGGGGATGTCCGCACGCTGGCGTACGGCATAGTTGCGCCCCTGGAGCTCCGTGAGGCGATCAAGGCTGCCACTGGAGTGGGTGCCGAGATGGTGCGCGCTATGCACCTGGAGGTGTTCAACGGCTCGGCCTTGGACCTGGCAGGCGTCCGCGCAGGAGACAAAGAGTCCGTCCGCCGTGCAGAAGCTCGTGCCTGGGTGCAGTTCTTCGGCAGCCGGGCATGTCCGAAGTGCCTGGTCACTTCAGGGGGAGCATGGCAGATGTGGTGGAAGCTGGGCTGGGCCGCAGTCTGCCCCATCCATCGGATGCTGCTCGTGGATCACTGCCCACAGTGCCGTGTCAGCCGGCCACGTGGCCTGTCACGCACACAGTTACCCGAGGTGTTGCGATGTGGCGCAATCCTGAGCGGGACTGTCTGTGATCAGCCGATCGCGAAGATCAGAACGATGGCGGCGAGCAACGAGCTCGCCGAGCGGCAACACCTGATGTTGGAGGTTGCGATGCGCCGCCGCCCTGCACTGATCGCGGCCCTACGATCGCCATGCGGTGGCTGGCGTCGGAACATGGAGGCCGCCGCCGACCTGCTGGCGCTGTCCTTCCACCGTACGCATGGGCTTGACGTGCGGGTGACCCGCTGTTCCAACAACTACGGGCACCACCATTACCCCGAGAAAATCATCCCACTTTTCATCACGAACCTCCCGGACGGGCTCCCCGTGCCCCTGTACGGGACGGGCGGCAACATACGCGACGGGCTGCACATCGACATCCACGTGGCGGGCATCGAACTGGTGCGGCTCGGCGGGCGGCCGGGCGAGGTCTACCACATCGGCGGCGGGCGGGAGCAGACCAACAAGGAGCTGACCGGGCTGCTGCTGGAGGCGTGCGGACGCGACTGGAACATGGTCACGTACGTGGAGGACCGCAAGGCCCACGACACCCGGTACTCACTGGACCACAGCAAGATCACCGCCGAGCTGGGCTACATGCCAGGCAAGGACTTCACCACCGGCCTGGCGGAGAAAGTGTGGTACCGCGACAACCGCTTGTGGTGGGAACCATTGGCGGACCGCCACTGCTGACCCCGCCAATACGTCAGGAACGCTCAGCCCCCAGCAGAGTCAGCGATCCGGTCCGCGCCGCGCTCGTTCTCGTCCATTTCGAACACCGGCAGGTCAGCTGAAATTCAGCGAGAAAACGTTATTGGGTCAGAATGAATGATCGTCTGGCCAATATCGGGACACTGGCGCTCGATGGCCGTCTTCCGTGACGAATTCTCCTCGCATATGGTCGGCGACGGACCAGCCGACCACCTTACGCGTACACCTATCGATAATGGGCGCGCCAGTGGGGCACCCCTAGGGCCCCCTATGATTCTTCCAGGGCCCCTATGCATTCCCTAGGCCGTGTGCGCGGCTGACCGGCGATGGTACGAAAGCGTTCGTGACCAAGCGAAAAATATTATCCCTGACATCCAGCAGAATTCTCGGCGCGGTCGCGCTCACCGCGGGCCTGGCGACCACGAGCCTGGCGACCGCGGCCCCGGCGGGCGCGACACTTGCGCCGGTCTGGGACCACCTGTCCTTTCCCTACGGGTACACCGAATCCGAGAAGCAACTCAAGGAACTCAACGATGTCGCCGCGCTGAGCGGCACCCAAGCTTGGGCTGTGGGGCAGGTGCGGATGGAGGGCTGGCCGTACCCGCCGCCGGGTGTGGTCTGCCCCGACCTGTTCCGCTGGAACGGTCAGAAATGGGTGAACGACCGGCCGGATATCACCTGCCGGGGCGCGCTGACCTCGGTGTCGGCCGCCGCGGAGAACGACGTGTGGGCCACCGGTTCGACCATCGCCTACCACTGGAACGGTATGGCCTGGACCCTCACTCCGTACCCGACCGAACAGAACAACCCTTTCTACCTTGATGATGTCGCCGCGGTGGGCGGCACCGCCTTCGCGGTCGGCAGGTCCGACCAGTCGAGCGGTGAGGTTTCCACGGCGGGCGTGATCCGCTGGGACGGCACCGCCTGGCAGAAGATGAGCCTCCCGCCGTTCGCGGGCAACACCGACCTGAGCGCGGTGCATGCTCTGGCGCCGGACGACGTCTGGGCGGTCGGCACCACCAACCGCTACGGGCCGAGCGCCGACGCGCACACCCTGGTGCTGCATTGGGACGGCCATACCTGGTCCCGGCTGCCGGATCCGCCGAAGGAAGCGCTGGTCGAGACCACCCTGGACGCGGTGGCCGCGCGGCCCGGCGAGGTGTGGGCGGCCGGTCAGCGGACCACCTACGAGGCCAACGGCTTTTCGGTCAAGAAGCGCGAGGCGTTCGCCATGCGTTGGAACGGTAGCGAGTGGACGGTGACGCCGACCCCGGCGACCACCGGCTGGTACGGATCCTCCATCACCTCGCTGGCCTGGAAAGGCACCGAGGTGTGGGCCGGAGGCAGCGGGCAGGACGACGACACCGCGCGCAGCGTCGGTGTGCTGCTGCGCTGGAACGGCACCGCCTGGCAGCAGGCACCGAAACCGCCGCTGCTCGACGACTACCGGATCAAGCAGCTCGGCGCTGTACCGGGCGGCGACCTGTGGGCCACCGGCTACGGCACCCGGGAGACCGACGAGCACGCCAAGGGCCAGTTCCTGGCCCGGGTCACCGGCTGAACCTTCCTCCTTGCGATGGAGTGGGTGATGTGCGCGAGCTGACCGCTGCGCCGGACGCCCTGCCGCTACCGCGCTGTGGCGGGCTGGGGGCGATCGGCGCCGCAGGGCCTCCTTCGTCGGCCCACGGCATCGAGCACGGTCTCCCCGGACCTCGCGACGCGGAGCCAGGCCGCGCCGACGAGCGCATCGGACCTATCCCGGTACGGGAGTCGGCCCTCGGGAGACGAGTCCGGCCGCCGGGGCTTTCTGATGACCGCTAACACCGGTCCGTGGGCGGAGGGTGAGAAGCGGCGAGGTCTGGGCGTTTTGACCACTCGCGATACTTGTCACCTGCAAGCCGTTTCTGTCACCAAGGTCAACTCACCGGGCGCTCCGCTTGGTGAAGTCGGTCAGAGGCGCGGTCCCGCTCTTTCGACCGGCCCGTCTCCTCGGACCGACTTCGCCACTGGACTCAGAGGGAAGCCTGAAGAGATCAGTCCGCTGTGGTGGCCTGAGACCACACGGCCTGCCAGCGTCCCTCGCGCAGCTCATAGCAATCGGTATGCCAGCAGGTAAGGGACAGCAGGTCTCCGTGATCCGCGGAAACGTCGATCCGTGCGCGGTACCGCAGGATGGCCATCTGGTCGCTGCTGCGTACGACGATGTCCGAGACAGCCTCGAACACCTGGTAGCGAAGTTGTCCCGAAGCGATTTCGCCCAGGTACTCCGCCTTCGACAGAGCAATGCCGCGCGGAGTGATCAGCTGATAGTCATCCGCGTGCAGGACGTCCGCGGCTTCCATGTCTCCCGTGACCAGTGAACGCAGGCGCTGCCGCTCGATGTCACGCATCGCCTCGGCTTGTGGCCTCATCCCGCCTCGTTTCTCCGCCTTGTCGGCGTCCTCCGCGCCGAACGATCAAAATTCTATGGTCATGCGGCAGATCGCTGTCAGTCGCTGGAGTTGTACCGCTTTGCCGGGCAGACCGGGCCGCTCGAATGCCGCACCAAGCCCGCTCGCCCTCCTAACCGTGCATCCCGAAGGTGACAACAAGGCTTGCAAACTGCACCTGGTGACAGATAGCTCGAGCAAGGAGTGACAACTGTCGAGGGTTGAACACCCTTCCTGCCAAGCTCACGCTAACCAGCCGGTGACAACTCACGCGAGCGGTCACAAGCGTTCACCGATGGCACTTGATCTTCGACCGGGCACTGCCAACTTCGATGACGCAGCCGCTGGTACTTCGATATCCATCGAACTGACAGTGCCCAGGTCGAGGGCAGGGCTCGCTGCCATCTTCGCCGCGTCCAGACACCACTTGTCCGAGGCACTGGCAGACGTCATACGGCACGCGAGTTGTCAGTGGACTTTGCAGCAGGCCATCGGGATATCAGTAGCGAGCCTCTTATCCCGTCTCGTTGATCATGGCGTGCGCCTCCCACCTTGACCTGGTGGTACGCCAAGTCATCGAGCTCGGATGCGTGATGTCGTCAGCGTGGCGGAGACGAGGCCGGTGCCGATGAGGCGGCCATCCAGCACGTCGGGGCGGGGGGTTCGCCCCCTTGGTCCCCGCCCGGACGACCACATCGCCGCCCGCGCACCTCAAGCAGGAACCGCTACTCCTCCAGGTACCCGAGAACCCCGCACTCGGCGTCCAGGTTGACGGGGAGCGCGGTGATAAGGCCGGTGGGGTGCAGCACGAGAAATGCGCCGTTGTAGGTGTTCGCGTTGTAGGAGTAGAACCACATCGGCCCGTTGACGAAGGAGGGCGACGCGATGATCAGCGGAATCCACTCGTCAGTGAGATTCATCGGCAAAGCCGGCCAGTTCTTGATGTAGGCGAAGGCGTTCTGCCGCGACATGGGAGTACGGACTACGAGAACTCGGCCACTCGGGGTCGCACCGTCACCATGGATGATCTTCTCCTGCTCGTCCTGCATGGTCATTGCAAAATCTCCCGTTCCTGTCAGGAGCGCACACCTTGCACACCCGAACTCCGGATTGTGATATTCCCACTACCAATAGTGACAAACGATGGATTCGTCCCAGGTCACAGCAGGTGATCGGGGCGCAGCTTAGACGCGGTTTCTGTCGGGACAGTGGGATGGATTCCGGCGTTCGCCACGCGACGACGCTGTGCGACATGTTTCCCAGGTCGGCGTGCTCGGTGAGTGTCAGGACGGCCTCTTCGAAGCCCCCGAAGCCATAGCCTCAGCCCACGCACGCTAATGACACTTGATCTTCGGCCGACTACTGCCAACTTCGATGACGCGAGCACCGGTATTTCGACGCCCGTCAAAGTGACAGTTCCCAGGTCAGGAGCAGGTCCCACTGCCATCATCGCTGCGTCCAGACAATGTCTGTCTGGCGGCCTTGAAGACGACAGTGCGTCACGCAAGGTGGAAGTGGACTTGGCAGTGGGCCATCGGAGATGGCAATAGGAGCGTGTACGGCAGGAGGTTCGGCCCCGGCTGTCCGTTCTCACTGGTCCCTTCAGCGTCTCACTGTGTTGCGCGCAGATCTGGCGAATTCTCAGGCGGCGGCCTAGCTGACGGCCTGGTTCGCCTGGTTTGCACCAGTCTGGGCTGATGTGAGCGTCATCGGAGTTGGCGTTTCTCATCAATGTCTGCCGAGGCCGAGGCGATCATGACCATGCCCGTCGCACGCACATGCCGAGTTCAGGGTGTTTGCGGAAGCGTGGACGCGATTTCGGGCGTGCCGATGAGTTTTGTGCGGATCCGTGGTCGATACGGCTGACACACCGACAGCGGTGGGCCTGTGCTGGGAACGTCCCAGCGCGGGAGGAAGCACATGGAGGCAGTGATGAGCGTCGACGACTCCAAGCAGGAGCACACCATCCGGACTGGCGAGCAGGGGACGCGGGTGAGCGGTCCCAGGGTGTTGGTGGCGGGGGCGAGCATCGCGGGACCCGCGCTGGCCCACTGGTTGCGCCGGCGGGGGGCCGAGGTGACCGTGGTGGAGCGGGCTCCCGAGCTGCGTCCCGGCGGGCAGGCGGTGGACGCGCGCGGGGTCGCCAAGGAGGTCATCGGGCGCATGGGGCTGGACGCGGCGGTGCGCGCGGCGTGCACCGACACCGCCGGCGCGCACACCGTGGACGCGGACGGGCAAGTGCTGGAGACCTTCCGTGCCGACGACGACGGTGGCGACGGGTTCATCGCGGACATCGAGATCCTGCGCGGGGACCTGTCCCGATTGCTCTACGACGACACCCGGGACGGTGTCGAGTACGTCTTCGGTGACCGGATCGCCGAGCTCAGCCAGGACGCGGACGGGGTTGACGTGGTCTTCGCCGGCGGCGACCGGCGGCGCTTTGACCTGGTGATCGGGGCCGACGGGCTGCACTCGCAGTTGCGAGCGATGGTCTTCGGGCCGCGCGAGCACTTCATCCGCCATCTCGGGCTCGTGCTGGCCTTCTACAGCGTGCCCAACGAGTTCGGAGTGGACCGCTGGATGATCGACTATCAGGAGGCCGGACGGTCCGCCGGCCTGCGGCCCATCCCGGACGCCACCCGGGCGATGGCCATGTTCTCCTTCCCCGCGGCCGACTTCGACGTCGATTACCGCGACGTCGCGGCGCAGAAGCGCCTGCTGTGCGAGCGGATGGACGGTTTCGGCTGGTTGACCCAGCGCATCCTCGCGCACGTGGACGACACCCCCGACTTCTATCTGGACCAGGTCGCTCAGGTGGTGATGGACCGCTGGTCGAGCGGACGGGTGGGGCTGCTCGGGGACGCGGCGTTCAGCGCGTCGCCGATGTCCGGGGCGGGCACCGGGCTGGCCCTGGTCGGCGCCTACCTGCTGGCCGGAGAACTGGCCGCCGCCGGGTGGGACCCGGAGGCCGGGTTCGCCGGCTACGAGGCTCGGATGCGCTCGTTCGTGGAGGCCAACCAGGAGATCGGCCGGTTGCACGTACACAGCCTCGAGGTCCCGGGGCCGGACGCCGAGCCGAGCCCCGATTTCGCCAGCGAATGGTTCACCGAACTGGTCGAGCGTGCGATCAACGGCGTCGAGCTGCCCGACTACGCAGGGGTGCCGGACTCCGGGGCGTCGGCCGGACTACCGATGATCTCGTCGGCCAAGCCGTAGGTGTCACATAATGTGTCGAAAGGGACCACGCTTCGGTAGGACACCGCCGGACGACCTCCGCTCATGCCGCGTAGTGCGCGTTGGTGCGCCCGTTCGGCGGCCACGCCACCCAGCTGGATTGCTCGCCCGTCTTGTCTCAAGGCAGTTGTCTGTGCGCAGCTCGCCGACATGGCTCCCTGACACGATGGATGAGAACGGACACCGGCGGCTGGCGTTGGTGGTGGCACCGGCGTACGGCGAGTCGTTCGCGTCGTGGGTTGATCGGATGACCCTGCGGAACGGATGTACGCCGTGGACGATGGTCGAGGCGTTAGGGCTGGATGTACGCGCGTCAATGACGTCCGTTCACTGGCGTACGGCATCGTGGGCAGAGGGCCGTGAGTGGGTGCAGTTCTTCGGCAGCCGGGTATGCCCGAAGTGCCGAGCGGCTTCGGCGGGAGGGTAGCCGGTCGGGTGGAAGCTGGGCTGGGCTGCGGATTGTCCCGCGCATCGGATGCTGCTGGTGGATCTCTGCCCGAGATGCCGCGTTTCCGTGCGACGGGGCCCGGCTGGCCGGCGGCGACGCACCGTCAGCCTGCGCTGATCGCGGGCCAGGTGGTGAGTGCCGGTCAGCGGTGGAACCGGGCGGGGCCAGTGGGCCGCTTCGCGATGGCTTCGCGGACGGCGCGTCGTGGGGGTTCAGAACTCGATGAACCCGTACAGCGCGAGATGGTCTGACTTCGTACTGCCGACCGTGTGATCAATGCTCGACGGCCGCACGGCGCCCTTGACGAAGAGGTAGTCGATCTTCCTGGACCCGGCGGTTGCTTTTGCTCCATAGCCGGTCATGCCGAAACCGCCGAGTGTTGCGGAGGCGATGTTCGCGCGATTCGCGTCAATCCCGATCACACGGATCGTTGACGCGTTCATCAGGCTGGTGGCGTCCGCGCCGACGTGGATGCCGGAGTTGGCGATACCCGTGTAGCCCGCGCCCGCGCAGGCGTTCCCTCCGTTCTGTTCCGGGAGATGCATGGTCGCGGCGAAGACGGTTGTCCCCGTTTCTTTGATCGTGAACCTTGCCGCGAGGGCGCTGGTGCGCTTCCATTTGTCTTCGTTGGTGGCGGCGTCGTCGTTGTCCGGCGGCTTGTACAGCGTGCACCCGGCCCCGCCGTTATACGGTGTTCCAGGCTTCAACCAGCCCGCGCTCCAGTATTTGGAGATGTCGGCCGCCGCGAGGCTCAACGTTCTGGTGTTGTAGATGATCCCGTTGGTCTGCTTCTTCTTCAGGTCGCCGAGCGCCTGCTGGCTACAGTTGTGCGAACTGCCCCACTCTTCGGGGTCATCCCAGGCCACGAGCGCCTTGTAGATGCCCGCCGGATAGCCGAACTTGGCCCCGAGCTGGTCGGCGTATGCGGTGGCCTGTCCAGTGCCACGCACCTGTTGCACGATCAGGAGATCGGGAGCCTGCACGTCAGAGGTGCCCGTCTTGCCATTGTCGTCGACGAGCATCGACGTGAGGTGGTCCGGGCCTGAGATTCGGGTGCACGTGCCGTCGGCGTTGTTTCTCACCAGGTTCTCGATGTTGTTGTTGTAGACCCGTAAGACTCGATCCTCCGCGACTGTGGGCGCTTCGTGCGCCTGTGCGATCGAGGGTGTGGTGAGCAAAGCAGCTGTTGCGAGCGCTACCGCGCCAAGGGACCGGTAATGAAATGACATTGTCGAATGATAGTGATGATCGTCGGGCCTGTCGCGAGTCGATGATGTTGACCCGCGGACGTGGCAGCCTGAGCTGGAAGAGTGTTGGCGCACCGGTTGACGGCTGGTCCCCGCCATCAAGCGTTAGTGACGCCGGACAGCCCGCTCATAGATCGCCGAAGAACATCCGCGCCCGTGCCTGCCCACCAGTTCCTGGTCATCGGCAATGCGATCGCCTTCGTCGCGAGGGCGACGGCCGCTCGACGCTGACGTACGTACCTCTTCCGCTCACCCCTGATGAGGGCTGACTCCGGCTGTGGCCAGGCCGAGTAGTCGGCCTGCCTCGGCGGCGGGGTCCGGGTGGTGTTCCGTGGCCAGGGCGATGCCAGTGATCAGGGTGAGCAAGTCGGTGATGGTCACGCCCGGTGTCAGCGCGCCATCGTGCGCGGCGCGACGCACCAGTGGGTCGCCTGCCTCGGTGAGCTGGGCCGTGCAGCAGTGCTCATGCGCCGCGTCGGGGCCGGCCTCTCGGGTCAGTGCGATGGCCAGCCCTCGGATGGTGGCGACGTCCGCGGTGACGGCGCTCAGCCACTCCAGCAGCGCGGCCCGGCTGTCGGTCCCGCCGGTCAGGTCGCGGGCGTGGGCGCACAGGGTCTCGATCCGTTCGCGGAAGACCGCCTCCAGCAGTGCTTGGCGGCTGGGAAAGTGCCGGCGCACGGTGGCGGATCCGACTCCCGCGGTGCGGGCGATCTCCTCCAGGGACGCGTCAGCACCCTGCGCGGCGATCGCCTTCTCGGCCACGGCGAGCAGGCGTGCGTAGTTGCGCCGGGCGTCCGCACGCTGGACGGGCATGGCGTCACCTCACATTTGCTAAGTGGCGGGGTCCGCCGTATCGTACCAAAACATAAACGGCGGGGTCCGCCGTTTAATCTCAGGAGATGCCTCATGTCCACCGATCCCGCACCCGTCCTGGTCACCGGCGCCACCGGACAGCAGGGCGGCGCCACCGCCCGCGCCCTGCTCGCGACCGGCGTTCCCGTCCGAGCTCTGGTCCGCGACCCCGCGACCGACCGAGCGAGGGCGCTCCAGACGCTCGGCGCCGAACTGGTCACCGGCGACCTCCACGACCGCGACTCCGTGATCAGGGCCGCGGACGGAGCCCGAGCCGTCTTCTCGGTGCAGATGCCCGCGATGAAGGACGGTGCCTTCGACTTCGTAGGCGAGCTGGCCCAGGCCGTCAACCTGATCGAAGGCGCGCGGGCCGCGGGCGTGCCGCAGTTCGTGCACACATCCGTCTCCGGCGCGGGGCAGCACACCGAGGCCCCCGGCTGGGCCGAAGGCCGCTGGGCATCGATGGAGCCCGTCTACGCCGCCAAGGCCGGCGCCCAGGACCGTGTGCGCGCGGCGGGCTTCACGCACTGGTCGATCATCAAACCGGGCTTCTTCATGGAGAACTTCCTCCCGTCCGTGGCATACCTGCTGCCCCGCGGCATCAAGGGTGGCCTGGTGACCGTACTGAAGCCCGACACCCGGCTCGCCCTCGTCGCGGTCCACGACATCGGTACGGCGGCCGCCGCGGCCATCGCCGCACCGGAGCGGTTCCACGAGGTCGAACTGCAATTGGCCGGCGACCACCTGGCGATGACCGACATCGCCAAGGTCCTCTCCCGCGCTTGGCGAACCGAGCTGACCGCGCCCGACATGACCATGGACGAGGCCATCGCAGCGGGAGCGCCAGGGCCGGGCGTCACTTCACACGAATTCATCAACGTGGTCGGCCAACCCGCCCGCCCTGAGTACGCGCGGGCCCTCGGCATCCCGCTCACGACCTTCGAGGAATGGGCGCACGAACACCTACCGGCCACAGCCTGACACTGGCCAGTTCCACGGCGACCCCGACACGGACCCGAGTGAAGGGCCTACATCGACGCCGATGCCCTGGAACGCGTCCGCACCTGACGGTTCGACTTGCTGGTGAGAGCTCGAAGGCCATCAGTTCAGTCGAGGATCGCGGTGGCTTCGATCTCGACCAGGTGGTCGGGGACGTCCAGTGCCGCAACGCCGATCAGCGTGGCCGGCGGGGCCGAGGTGACCCCCAGCTTCGCGGCTGCCCGGGAGATGCCTTCCAGGAGCGGGGTCATCTTGTCGGGGGTCCAGTCGACGACGTAGAAGTTCAGTTTCGCCACATCGTCGAAGGAGCCGCCGGCCTCGGCCAGGGCGATGCCGACGTTGAGGTAGCTCTGCTCGACCTGTGCGGCGAGGT
Source organism: Nonomuraea sp. NEAU-A123 (assembly GCF_018603905.1). Taxonomy (GTDB): domain Bacteria; phylum Actinomycetota; class Actinomycetes; order Streptosporangiales; family Streptosporangiaceae; genus Nonomuraea. Next base: position 539,600 of record NZ_JAHFZZ010000005.1, on the reverse strand, counting down.
CTCCTTCGCCGATCGTGACTCCCTCGGCGTCCCAGGCGACCTGTCCGGCGATGAAGACCAGCTTCGACCCGGATGCGATCGACACCTGCCGGTAGACATCGATCTTGGGCAATCCGCTGGGGTTGAGAAAGGTGATGGCCATGGTGCCTGTCTCCTCGTTCTGAGCGTCTGTGGGCTCGCGTATGCGCCGGCCAAGACGCTCTTGCTCTCTTGTGGTTACTCAGGAACTATAAGAGACTGGCCGCTGACGTGGAAGAACGCACTTTTTCGTGACTGGAGAACCTTATGGTGACCAAGCAGTTCACAGGCTCGCCCGAGGACGCGGACCTGGCGCGTGCGGACTCCTTGGCGCGGGAGATCTTCTCGGACGTGGCCAACAAGTGGGCGTTCCTGATCGTCGAGGGTCTCGGTGATCGCACCCTGCGCTTCACCGAGCTGCGGAGCGAGGTCGAGGGCATCAGTCACAAGATGCTCACCCAGAACCTGCGCATGCTGGAGCGCAACGGCCTGGTCGAGCGCACCGTGCACCCCACCGTCCCGCCGCGGGTCGAATACACCCTCACTGAGCCGGGCCAGGCTCTGCGAGCGACGGTCGATGGGATGTGCGGCTGGACCCGCCAATACTTCGGTCACATAGAGGCCGCCCGCAGTCGCTTCGACGTCTGACTTCCGCGGTCAGCCGTCAGGGTCGCCCGCCGTACTGGGGAGGTCCCTTCCCAGGCGGGCGAGGGGGGAGCGGGCCATGAACAGGGGAGAGAGTGCCAGTGTGACGGCGGTCAGTAACAGGCTCGTGCGCAGCCCCAGCGCGCCGGCCAGATAGCCGCCGAGCAGGGAACCGAGCGGGGTCAGGCCCATGCCGACGAAGTTGAGCGTCGCGACGACGCGGCCCTGGACCGGGATGGGGGTGATGGCCTGGCGTACCGTCGTGATGGTGACGTCGACCACTTGGCTGAAGACGCCGAACAGCAGGTTGACCGCCATGAGCGCGGCGATCGTGCCGGCGGAGGAGCCACGTAGCGCGGGGACGCAGAGCATCACGCCATCGGCGATCAGCGCGGCGGACACCAGCACGACGCCGTAGCCGTATCGCGTCGGCAGCCTGGCCGCCAGCAGGGAACCCACCAGCGCGCCCGGACCCATCGCCGCCAGCACGAGCCCGACCGCGGCGCCCGGCAGGTGCAGCGTGCGCGGCAGGAAGAGCAGGTAGATGGTCATCAGGGCGGCGAAGGAGAACTGGAAGAGGGCCGAGGCGATCCCCACAGCACGCAAGAGGGGGTTGCTGACGATGAGGTGCAGGCCCTCGTGGATCTGCCGCCACACGCGGACCTGCCGTACGGCGGGGCCGGGCATCGACTCAGGACGGCGAATCCGCCGGATCGACAGAAAGGACAAGGCGAAGAACAACGCGCTCGCCACGATGGTGATCGGCGCGGTGAGGAGCGACACCAGCGCGCCACCGAGCGCGGAACCGGCGATCTGTGCGGCGGACCTGCTGCCTTCCAGCGCGCTGTTGCCCTGGGCGAGCCGGTCGCGTCTCACCAGTCGTACGAGGCAGGCCTGGTAGGCCACGTCGAAGTACACACTCAGAGCACCGACGAGCAAGGCGACCAGGACAAGCAGCGGAATGTCGAGCAGGCCGAAGAGATGGACGACGGGCACGACGGCCAGCACCAAGGCCCGGCCGAAGTCGGCCAGCACCATCACGTCGCGCGAGCGCCGGCGGTCCACCCAGGCGCCGACGAAGAGCGAGAGCAGCAGGATCGGCGCCTGCTGGACGGCGCGGAGGATGCCGACCTGCTGGGTGTCGGCGTTGAGCGCGACCACGGCGATGAGCGGCAGGACGACCTGGCTGGCCTGAGCTCCGAGTTGGGATGCGGTCTGGCCCAGCCAGAGCCTGCGGAAGTCACGGTCCTGCCACAGGCTCGACGGAGGCGGGTCGGATGGCTTCATTGACGGCCCAGCGCGAGCACGGCAGGAGAAACGAACGGCACAGGGTGTCCTTGAGTCGCTGAGAACGGTGCCCGTCCCAAAGGATCTGGGCAGGGAAGGTTCGCTGTGCCGCGGAGTGCAGCACGCGGTGACAGGTCGGGAGTGACCTAGAACGTCAGCGCGTGCTCGGTTGACCGGGCATCTCAGCTCCTCAAAAGGATCATTCGCTGTACGGACCCTAACCGCTTGCCGTCGTGACGGACAAGGCAATTAACCGCTCATGCCCTCGCGCGCCGGGGCATCCGAGCAGGCGCCTGGACAGCGACTTGAATCTATATGATCATCAACTCGCACCCTTGACTGACCGTGCGACGGGTCCTGGCGTGATCGCCGGATGGACCGGAGGATGCCATGACCGATGACAGGTCGGCCACGTGGGGATCTGTCCGGCAGCCGTGGTCCGAGCTGGTCGGGCGGGCCGGTGAGATGGCCCGGATCGAGGAGGCCATCGCCGGTGCGGCGGCCGGTGAATGCCGGCTGGTCCTCATCGACGGTGAGCCAGGAGTGGGCAAGACCCGGCTGCTCAAGTACCTGATCGAGCGGGCGCACGCGGCCGGGCGGACCGTGCTCGCCGGCAGCGCCACCGAGTTCGAGCGTCTCGTCCCGTTCGGCATGTACGTGGACGCCTTCACCCGGCTGTCCGACGAGCACGACGCACCGGACGGCGGCGCTCCGGCCACCGGTACCGGACCCGGTGAGCTCGCCGAGGCGGCGCTGCGTACCTTGCTGTCGGCGGGCGAGACAAGCACCACCTTGGATCGCTATCACACCTATCGCGGCATTCGAGCGCTCCTGACCCATCTGGCCACCGACCGCGGCGTCGTCCTGGCGCTCGACGACCTGCACTGGGCGGACGGGCCGTCGCTGGAACTGACCGAGTTCCTCCGCCGCCGCCCGCCGGCCGCCGGATTCCTGCTGGCCATCGCCTGCCGGTCGACCATGATCCCGCCGGTGGTGGGCGATGCCGTCGCCCGGCTGAGCCTGGCCCCGCTCGACGAGAACGCGGTCGCGTCGCTCATGCCGTCCGACGCGGACCCGCGCCGGCGGCGGTTGATGTACAGGGTCAGCGGCGGCAACCCCTTGTTTCTGCGCGCGTTGCTGGACGCCGACGACGACACCCTGGCCGAACTGGCCGACGGCCGGCCCGGGGCGGCGCTCGCCCTGGAGCAGACGCTGCTGGCGGTGCTGCGCGAGGAGCTGGATCGGCTCACGCCGACGGCCCGCCGGGCGGCCCACGCGGCGGCGGTCGCCGGGGAGCTGGCATCGCTCGTCGTCATCGCCCATGTCGCGGAGCTCGACGCCGTGACCGCCGCCACCGCCGTGGACGAGCTGTGCCGGCACGGTCTCGGCACGCTGGCGGGCGCGCGGTTCGCCTTCCACCATCCGCTGGTACGCGGCGCCGCCTACGACACCTGTGGCCCGGGCTGGCGCGTCGCGGCGCATGCCCGGGCCGCCGACTACCTGCGCCGCACCGACGGATCGCTGGCGTTGCTCGCCCACCACACCGAGCGGTACGCCGAGCACGGTGACGAGCAGGCCGCCCGGACGCTGGGCGACGCCGGCATCGCCTACCTGGACTCGGCGCCGGCGACCGCGGTGCGGCTGCTCCGCGACGCCCTGCGGGTGCTGCCGGAACGCGACGACCTCGTGCCGTACCGCGGCCACCTGCTCACCTGCCTGGCCAAGGGCACCGGCGTGATGGGCTCGCTGACCGAGAGCCGGCGCATCCTTCACGAGGTCATCCACCTGCCGCTCGAGGTGGCCGCGGCGGCGGTGGCCTTCTCCTCCGTGATCTCGCGGCTGCTCGGCCGGTTGGACGAGGCACGTGCCCTGTTGAGCGCGCATACCGGACGGGCCGGGCATGACCGGCGGCTACGCGCCCAGCTCTTGCTGGAGCGAGCCTCCGTGGCGGTGTTGCGGGCGCACCCGGGCGAGGCGCGCCGGCACGCGCTCGAAGCCGTCGGGCTCCTGTCGGAAACGGCCGATCCGGCGCTCGGCGCCGCGACGTACGCCGTGCTGGCCCTGGCGTGCCTGCAGGACGGCGACATCACCGAGGCGCGGGCGCACAGCGGGCGAGCCGGATGGCTGATGGACAGCGCGTCGGACAACGCCCTGATCCCGCATGTGGAACTCATCGCGCCGCTCTCCTGGGGCGAGACCTTTCTGCAGCGGCCGGGCGACGCCGCGCGCCACCTCGCCCGGGGGGTCGAGCTCGCGACGATGTCCGGCGGCAGCTACGCGATGCCGTACCTGCTCATCGCCCAGGCCCACCAGCGGGCCCGCGCCGGCCGCCTGGCGGAGGCCATCGAGACCGCGAGGCACGCCGCCGCGGCGTCGGAGTACATCCAGAGCAGCGAGACGCTGGCGATGGCCCGCTGCGTCATGCTGCTGCCGGTGCTGTGGCGGCATGGCACCCGTCCCGCCTTGAAGCTCGCCGGCCAGCTCGCCGAGGCCGCTCCCGGTTCGGCCTGGTGGCAGGCGATGGCGCAGGTGTCGGCCGCCCGGGTCCGTCTCGCCGCCGGCCGCGCCGAGCCAGGTCGCGCGCCGCCGCCGCCATCGGTTCTCACCCGTGACACCGAGGTGGAGCGGCTGGCTATGCAGTCGATCCAGGCCGGCGCCGAGGGCGACGTCGGCACCGCGCTCTACCGGTCGGCGGCCGCGGTCGCCGCCGCCGCCGACGGTCCCGCGTACCGTCTCGGGATCGCCTATGACGCCCGCGCCCGCGCGTTGTGCGGCCGCGACGACCTGGCCGGAGCCGCGGCGGCTGCCCGGATCGCCGCCGAGCGGTTCGCCGAGAGCGGCGCCGTCGGCGAACGCGGCCTGGCTCATCAGCTGCTCGCCACCATCTTCGGCCGTATGGGAGACGTGGTGTCGTCCCGCGCCGAGATCGGCTGGGCCAAGGCCGCCTACCGGGAGTCGGGGGCCGACTGGCTCGCCGGTCAACTGGCTCGGGTGGAGCGGCAGCTCGCCGCGCGCGGCCCCCGGTACGCGGCGCGGAAAGCCGTCGGCCCGCCGGCGCTGACCGCGCGCGAACGCCAGGTGGCCGAACTCGTCAGTCAGGGGCTGACCAACCGGGCGGTGGCCGAGCGTCTCCATCTCAGCCAGAAGACGGTGGAGACCCATGTGGCCCGCATTTTCAGCAAGTTCGACGTGCGCTCCCGGGTGGCGCTGGCCAGACGGATGGCCGGCCGGGGCGACCTCCCGGTCGTCTGGTGACGACGGCTAGCGGCGCTCTCCCAGCAAGGAGGAGCTGAGCCCGTGGATGGCCGTGATCAGGTTGTCGCCCAGCCGGCGCCAGGACCGCTCCGCGGCCGTGTGGTCGGCTCGGCCGTTCGCCAGGTCGGCTTCCAGCTCGGCGCTCATGTGCACGATGAGCTGCCGGATCATCGCGCCCTGCTGGACGACCAGCTCGCGATCCTTGTCCGGCCGGTACGGGTAACCGATCTCTTCGAGGCGCCGGAACGAGGGTGTGTTCAGCTGTGCCCGGATCGTGTACTCACGCAGGGTCGGCTCCACCACGGTCTGCGCGAGGAAGCGGCCGTACCAGGACGGCGTGCCCAGGTCGATGTGGTGTTCGATGCTCGGCTGGACGACGCAGGTGATCCAGTCCCGGAGGGACAGCTCGTCCGGCTCGCCGAGCGCGGCCACCATCGAGATGCGGTGCTTCTCGATGGCGACCATGTGGCGGGCCAGGATCGCGTGGATGAGCTCGTCGCGGGTGCTGAAGTGATACTGCACCACCGACTTGTTGCGCTGGCCCGCCTCCTCGCCGATCTTCCTGATCGACACGTTCGCGAACCCGTGCTCCGCGTAGAGCCGCTCCGCGGTGTGCATCAGCTTGTCCCTGGCGAGCGCGGAGCGGGGAGAGATCGTGGCGGCCGTCTCGGAGAGTGTCATCTCGCACTGACCTTCATGACCGTTCCCTGACCTCGTTCTAGTTCACCGTGCTCTTGAGGCGGCATCAGCCGCCATCGTGGCCAGGCTACCCGCATCGCGCCGACCAGGGACGAACGCGGCGATCAGGAACGCGGCCAGCGCGGCGCCGCAGCCGATGAGCATGGCGACCCGGAAGCCGTTGAGGGACGGCAGTTCGTGGGGACCGAAGCGGGTGACCATGTTGGCCAGCACGACCGAGATCACCGCACTGGAGGTGGAGGTGCCGATCGACCGCATGAGGGCGTTCAGCCCGTTGGCGGCGCCGGTCTCCGACGCGGGCACCGCCGACATGATCAGCGCGGGCATCGCGGCGTACGCGATGCCGACCCCGGCGCTGATGACGCAGGTGAACACGATGATCTGCCAGACCGCGCCGATGAGCACGACGCCCAGGCCGTACCCGATGGCGATCACCAAAGCGCCCGTCATCAGCGACACCTTCGGGCCCCGCGCGGCCGACAGGCGCGCCGCGAACGGCGCCGTGGCCATCATCACCAGCCCGCCCGGCGCCATGCACAGGCCGATCACCAGCAACGACTGGCCGAGGCCGTATCCCGTGGCCTTCGGCATCCCGAGCACCTGCGGCAGCACCAGCGACATCGCGAACATCGAGAAGCCGGCCATGACGGAGGCGAGGTTCGTCAGCAGCACCCGGCGGCCGACGGTGATCCGCAGGTCCACCAGCGGTCGCGGCGACCGCAGCTCCCACCGGCCCCACAGCAGCAGGATGACCACGGCGGCGGCGAACAGCCCCAAGACGGTGCCGCTCGTCCAGCCCCAGTCGCCGCCCTTGGAGATCGGCAGCAGCAGGCACACCAGTCCGGCCGACAACCCGACCGCCCCGAGCACGTCGAACCGGCCACCGGAGCGAAGCGGCGACTCCGGCACCACGGCCAGCACCAGGACGGCGACCACGGCGCCGAGCCCGGCCGAGACCCAGAACAACACGTGCCAGCCGATGTGCTCCGCGAGGAGCGCGGCACTGGGCAGACCCAGCGCGCCGCCCACACCCAGCGAGGAGCTCATCAGGCCGATCGCCGAGCCGAGCTTCTCGGCGGGTAGTTCGTCACGCATGATGCTGATGCCCAGCGGGATGACACCGGCCGCCGCGCCCTGCAGGGCCCGGCCCACGATCATCGGGGTCAGCGAGTCGCTGAGCGCGCAGACGACCGACCCGACCACCAGCAGCCCCAGGCAGAGCACCAGAATGCGCCGCTTGCCGTACATGTCGCCCAGCCCCCCGAACACCGGAGTGGCCACGGCGCCGGCCAGCAGGGTGGCGGTGATGGCCCACGAGGTGTTCGATGGGGAGGCGTGCAGCAGCGTGGGGAGCTGCGGGATCAGCGGTATGACCAGGGTCTGCATGAGCGCGACCACGATGCCGGCGAACGCCAGCACCGCCACTGTCAGACCGCTGCCTGGCGCCTGTTTCTGGGTCCCGGGGACCACCGTCGTCATCGACGTCCTGTCTTGATCGTTGCGGTATGGGGTGCCCTCTATGACCACTCCCCTTTGCTCGCCATGCTCACGCGGTCCACTCGGTGATCTGCGGAATCATGCGGCGGCCAGCATAACCGTAAGGCGACCGCCTCAATCGAGTCAAGCAGTTGACTTAATCGAGGCGGTCACTCTACGGTGCTGCCACTACCGTGGGAAGGTGATAGTGACCACGACCAGGCCCGATCGCGGCGGCGAGACCCGCGAGCTGCTCCTGACGACCGCCGAGCGGCTGTTCGCCGAGCACGGCGTGGCGGCCGTGTCCAGCCGGCAGATCAGCGAGGCCGCGGGGCAGGCCAACAACTCCGCGGTCGGCTACCACATCGGCACGAAGACCGACGTCGTGCTCGCGATCGTCCGCCGGCACACCGCGCCGATGGAGCGGCGGCGCGCCGAGATGCTCGCGACGCTCACCGAGACGTCCGGCCTGCACGAGTGGATCGCCTGCCTCGTACGTCCCGTCACCGACCACCTCGCCGACCTGGGCAGTCCGACCTGGTACGCCCGGTTCGCCGCCCAGATCACCACCGACCCCGCTCTCCGCCAGCTCGTCACCGACGACACGATCACGTCGCCGTCGCTGCGGCAGACCCTCGACGGGATCTCCCGGCTCGTACCCGCCCTGCCCGAGCAGGTACGACGCGAACGCAGCGACATGATCCGGCACCTGCTGGTGCACATGTGCGCCGAGCGCGAACGCGCGCTGCACGAGGGCACGGTCACTCCGCACCCGACGTGGGACGCCGCCGCGACCGGGCTGATCGACGCGATAGCCGGGCTGTGGCTGGCCCCGGTCAGCACATCGGAGTCGCCCTGAAGTCACTCCGAAAGCTGGATGGCCAAAGTAGGACACGCCGCGGCGGCGGCGCGTACCGCCTCGTGTTGGTCCAGCGGTGGCGCCTCGTCCAGCACGATGACGACGCCGTCCTCCTCTCGCTGGTCGAAGACCTGGTCGGCCTTCATCACGCACAACCCGCTGGCGCAGCACAGGTCCTGATCGACGCTGACCTTCATGACGGATCCCCCGGTCACCACGTGACCCAGACGTCCTGCAGCCCGCCGGAGATCCCTCCGGTACGCAGCTGAAGGTCGCCGGGGGCGTCCCGCAGTTGCAGGCTCGGCAGCCGCCGGGCCAGGGTGCCCAGCACGACCTGGAGTTCCATCCTGGCCAGGGGTTGGCCGAGACAGAAGTGCGGTCCAGCGCCGAAGGTGAGGTGCTGGTTGTTCTCCCGGCGCGGGTCGAACCGCTCGGGCTCGGGGAACTTGCGTGGGTCCCGGTTGGCGGCGGGCGTGTTGGGGATCAAGGTCGACCCCGCGGGCACCTCCACTCCGCTCAGGTTCACGTCCTCGGTGATGAACCGGGGCACCCCGCCGATCGCGGACAGCGTGCTGTCCAGGCGGAGGACCTCCTCGACCGTGCCCGGGATCAGCTCGGGGTCGTCGATGACCGCCTCGAAGCGCTCCCGTTCGGAGAGCAGCATCGCCACCATGATCGCGATCATGTTCGAGGTCGTCTCATGGCCGGCGAGCAGCAGCCCGCGTACGGTGGCGATGAGCTCGGCCTGGCTGAGGCGGCCGTCCTCGCTGTCGGAGATCTGCGTCAGCTCGCTGAGCAGGTCGTCTCCCGGGTTCGCCCGGTTCCGGTCGACCAGGTCTGACACGTACGTGTTGAAGCCCTGGTACGCCTCGTCGACCTCCTCCTGGGTGTTACGCGTCAGGGTCAGCATGGTGCGGGACCAGTGGGCGAACTTGTCCTGATCCTCGCTGGGCGCGCCGACCAGCGCGCAGATGACGCGCACCGGAAGCGGCAGCCCCAGCCCGGCCGACAGGTTCCCCGGGGAACCCTTGGCCACGAGGGAGTCCAGCAGTTCGTCGGTCATCGCCTGGATCCTGGGACGCCATACCTCCATCCGCCGGACCGTGAACGAGCGGCTGAGCAGCCGCCGCCACCGCAGGTGCCCCTGCCCTTCGCTGATGTCCTCGCTGCCCATCTTGCGCCGGCTGAACAGGCCGCCGTCCTTCGTGGTGGACAGCCGGGCGGCGCCGTCCCTGGCGAGGTTGCGGCTGAAGCGCGGGTCCGCCATCACCGCTCTGGCGTCGTCGTATCGGGTCACCAGGGCGGCGGTGTCCCCGCTGGGCAGCCGCACATGCGCCACAGGGCACTGCTCACGGAGCTCGGCCAGCTCCGTCGGAGGCTCCAGGGCCGTGGCCCGATCGAAGGGGAAGTCGGGGATCGCCTCAGCAGTCATCGTGTCCTCCAGCTCGGGAACTTGACCCGACTCACCCTAAGTCGCCTGCCTTATTAAGGCAACCTCCTTGAAACAGCCTGCCCTTCCAGCAGCCCAGGCAGGGTCGATCACAATGAGTGATTGTTACTAACTTTAAGTAGTGTTAGTGTGCGAGTGCCCATACACCCACCCAATGGAGGAGTGTCGTGACCTTCGCCGTACCCGACGTTCTCGCCCGGAAATTCGACAAGCGATTCGCCTTGTTCGACGCCGACGCCGACGGTGTGCTCACCAGGGACGACTTCCAGATCGTGGCCACGAGATTCCTGGCGGCGTTCGGCGTGCCGGCCGACTCCGCCAAAGGCCGGGACGTGGTGGCCGCCTACGCGAGCATGTGGAACGCCCTGATCCACAGTGCCGACAGCGACAGCGACGGGCGTCTCACTCGCGCGGAGTTCACCGCCTACCTCGCCGGCGAGGAGTTCCGCACGAGCGGCTACGCGGCGACCGCCGGTCGAATCGCCGAGTCCGTCCTCACCGTCTGCGACACCGACGGCGACGGTCTGGTCTCCTACCAGGAGTTCGCCGCCATCCCCGGCATCTCCTCCCTGCCCGACGACGAGCGCCGCGAGGTGTTCGACCGGCTCGACACCGACGGCAGCGGGCATCTCGACATCAGCGAGATCCACGCCGCACAGCGCGACTTCTACCGCAGCACCGACCCGAACGCACCCGGCAACCTGATCTTCGGCCGACTCTGAGGAGAAGACGTGGAGCACCCCCCGCAGCCGGACGGCCACTGCCGCGTCATCCGTTCCGCCCTGATGTACGAGGGCAAACAGCACCTCCAATTCTTCGCCGGCATCTCCGCCGAGACCGTGGGCGCGCGCAAGATCTGCATGCACCTGCAGACCATCCCTCCCTCCGGGAGCGGCCGAGCCCACAAGCACGACCATCACGAGACCGCCATCTACGTCATCAAAGGCGCCGTAGGCGCCTGGTACGGCGACAACCTGCAGCACTACCTCGAAGCACGCCAAGGGGAGTTCATCTACATCCCCGCCAGCACACCGCACATGCCCGTGAACCTCAGTGACAGCGAGCCCGCCGAAGTCGTCCTCGCCCGCACCGACCCGCGCGAGCAGGAGAGCACGGTGCTTCTGCCCGACCTGGAGAGCCGGCGGCCGCTCTCAACGGACTGAGACGCCGATGCGGTGAAGGCCGGTCACGCCTGACGGGTGGGCGCCTCAGAGCCGACCCGTCAGGCGCTCCCGTTGGTGCGGCGCGTTCCAACCCGCCTCGGCGGGTTCGACGGTGATCCGCTTGGGCCCTTCGTTGCGAGACCACCCCTTCCAGAGCCTTGAGCTTGCGGACGATCGCCGTGCGCGTTTATTTGTCAATGGGCGACTCCGGGCGCGGGGCCATCTCGGAGCGTCACCGGGGAGCTAGGCTCAATAGATCGGAATGTGGGAGCGAAGGGACCCGATCATCGTCAACGACTACTTTCCCTCGTCCGAGGACCCGCCGCGATCGGCGCGCCGTCGCGTGACTCAGGCGGCGATCCTGAGCAGCCACGATCAGAGCCGGGCCGACATCGCCCAGTGGACCTGCCCGCACGGGCAGCACGCCGGGCACGGGTGCGTCACGTGCTACGAGGTCTCGGCCGACGCCGATCCGGCGTTGCCGCTGTGGGAGGTCGCGGTGTGGTTCACCTCGGCGCGGCCCATCCCGATCAGGGCGCTGCACGACGTGCACCGCCATGGCCGCCGCTTCGCGCTCGACCAGCCGTCGACTCCCCTGGTCTACCTCCTGAGCGGAGAGGTACGCGCCGCTCTGGGCTCGGAGGCGGTGGCGGGAATGGTCGGCTTCCTGCTACAGAACCAGCACATCGTCGACGAGTTCACCGTCACCGAGATCCGCGCCGTCCACTCCTGACGCCGGCACCCCACCCCTGCGCGGTCTCAGGGGTGGCAGCCAGCGAAATTCACCAGCGTTCCCGCTGGTCAAAGAGGCGCCGATACGTACGGGATAAGCGGCTGGCTCTTATCCCCCATACGGCAGCGCCCGAGCCGACACCGAGCGGCAATTCCACCGAGAGCAGAACGCCGTGGAGATCGGCGCCGCCGCGCCCGGCTCCGTGCGTTTATCGCGCCGGACTTATCCCGGCGTTTTCCCGCCCGTAACCCGCGGATGAGCACCCTGTCCGATCAGGAAACCGTCCCTTTCAGGCACACCTGACCTGCACTCGCTATAGAGCTCAGCCGCAATGCCAAGGCGATGGCGACAAAAATTCACTTGACAAGCTTCGACAATCCCTGCCGATCGCCTTTCCCTATCACGTGGCGCGCACGAGGCTCATTCACCCGCAAAAATCAAGGACATTACTCTTCCCCACCGGCGGGTCCGTACGCAATATGTAAAAGTTCGTCGAATTCGCTTCCAGAAAGGAAGATCATGCAGCCACGCTCAAGGCACGCCGCAATCGTCTTAGCCACGTTGCTGGCCGTCTCGGGGATGAGCGCGACCGTCTCCACACAGGCATCCGCCGCGGCGGCGAAGCCGTCCGCCCCGGCGACGGGGGTGGCGAACAAGGCCGGCACCCAGAGCCTGCTCGACTTCTGGACCAAGGAACGCATGCGGGCGGCCACGCCGGAGCCGGTGCCGGTGATGGACGCCAAGCAGGTTCAGGAGCAGGTCGAGAACGTCCTGCCGGGCCAGGCTTCCGAGGGCTCGCTGCCCACGAGGAAGCTCAGCCCGCCGGCCGGCCCGAAGACCGGCCTGCTGGCCGGCCAGGTCGCCGAACGCTGGGGGCGGCAGGGCAGCATGCCCGCCATCACCATCGGCAAGATCTACTACACGCGCAACGACGGCACCGGTGGCTACTGCTCCGGCAGCGTCATCAACGCCAGCAACAGGGGCACGGTGTGGACGGCCGGCCACTGCATCCACGCCGGCGGCGGCGGCTCCGGCAACTACTTCAGCAACTTCATCTTCGTCCCCGACGCCGACAACAACAGCGAGCCGTGGGGCCGGTGGACCTGGAAGTACGCCAACACCACGGTCGGCTGGCAGGACAGCGGAAACCTGCACTACGACATCGCCGCCATCGCGTTCAACGCGCAAGCCGCCCATGGCAACCTGCAGGACTGGACGGGCTCGCAGGGTTACAAGTTCAACCAGGGCCAGGCGTGGAGCGGCGTCAACACCTTCGGCTTCCCGCAGGACGGCTACCAGCGCACCGACTTCACCGGCAATGACCTGTGGTACTGCTTCGGCAACACCAGCCGCGTCGGCATCTTCGACGACCTCATCAAGATCAACTGCGACATGCACCACGGCGCCAGCGGCGGCCCCTGGCTGCAGGACCTGCAGCTGAGCAGGGGCTGGGGCTACATCATCGGTGCCTACAGCCACCGCGCCTTCGCCAACAACGCCCCCACCGACATCGTCGCGAAGTCGGCGAACCACGGTGACGGCGCCATCAACGTCTTCAACGACGTCTCGGTCCGCTGATCCCGTAGTCCTGGGCGAGGAGCCGTGCGGGCTCCTCGCTCAGCCGGGACTGGCCTCGCGCATGCGTTCAGTGCTCCAGTAGGACGCGACGTCCTCGGTGGAGCGGTCGTTCCACACCCCCGGGGCCGCGCGGCCGGGATCGCCTGCGCGAATGATCACAATGGTCGCCGCCGCCACCACCAGCGCGGCGGCGACCGCCAGCGACGCGACTGCTCGTCGGCTCATGCCGCCATCGTACGTCGCTCGAAGCGCCTGGCGATCGTCCCGCCTTGACATATTGACCTCAGGTCAATTACTAATGACCTAAGGTCAATAACCGCGCACCCAGGGAGCGTAGATGTCAGAGGCGAACGACAGGGAAATGTCCGGCTTCCAGCTGATCGGCAAGCTGCTCGACCCGGCGTCGAGACCCGACCCGTACCCGATCTACGCCGATCTCCGCGGCCTCGGCCCGGTGTGGATCGAGGAGATGTCGACCGTGGTGGTGGCCCGCTACGGCGAGTGCGAGACTTTGCTCCGGGACCCGCGACTCAGCGCGGAGCGCTGGCGGCGCAACGACGGCGACCAGGCAGACCGCCTCTATCCCCCCGACGCGCCGTCTTCGGTGCACCAGCCCTGGTTCCTCTCCCAGGATCCTCCGGACCACACGCGGTTGCGGCGGCTGGTCAGCAGCGCGTTCACCGCCCGCACCATCGCCCGGATGGAGCCGTCCATCACCCAGTTGGTAGACGACCTCCTCGACCGAGCGTTAGAACGTGACACGTTCGACGTGCTCACCGACTTCGCCTACCCGCTGCCGGTGGCGGTGATCTGCCGCATGCTCGGCGTCCCGGTGGCGGACGAGCCGCTGTTCCAGCGGTGGTCCGCCCAACTCACCCGCCTGGTGGACGGCCTGTCGAACGCCACCGGCACCGATGGCGAGACGCCGGAGTGGGTGCCCGGAATGACCGAAATGCACAGGTACGTCAACGAGCTCATCGCCGAACGGCGCACAAGTCCACGCAAGGACGACCTGATCTCCGACCTCATCGCCGCCAAGGACGGCGCGGACGCGCTCAGCCACGACGAACTCGTCTCCACGATCGTGCTGCTGCTGGTGGCCGGCCACGAAACGACGGTCAACCTCATCGCCAACGGCGTGCTGGCCCTCCTACGGCACCCCCGCCACCTCGCCGCACTCGGCGCCGATCCGAACCTGGCCCCCGCGGTCGTCGAGGAGGTTCTGCGCTATGACCCGCCTGTCCAGCTCACCGCCCGCATAGCCGCCGAGGACATGCGCATCGGAGAGGTGGACGTCCCCAAACTCAGCATGATCATCCTCCTGCTGGCCGCAGCCCAGCGGGACCCGGGAGCAAACCCAGACCCGGACAGCTTCGACCCGCACCGCACCCAGGTGCGTCACCTGGCCTTCGGTTTCGGCCCGCACTTCTGCCTCGGCGCCCCGCTGGCCAGGCTCGAAGGCCGCCTGGCTCTGGCCGGATTCGCCCGACGCGTCCAGGACCCCGAACTCATCGCCGATCCGCCGCCGTACCGCGAGCACCTCAACCTGCGCGGCGTCAGCGAGCTACGCATCGCCCACACCAGCGCGAGCCGACGTCGTGGTGACTGAGAAGCAGTCTGACTTGCCCCGCACGTTCGGTTAGCCTGTCGCCGTGGTCACTTCCAGGAGTCGTCGGCGTCTTTCCCCCGAGGCCAGGCGCGGCGAGCTGATCGACGCGGCCATCCGGCTCCTGGAGTCCGGCCAGGAAGTGACCAACTGGGTCCAGGCCGTGACGGCAGAAGCGGGTTCGGCCAAGGGCACCTTCTACGTCTACTTCTCCTCCTGGGAAGAGATGCTGGTCGCCGTCCGGGACCGGGTCTTGCAGAACTATGTGGACCGGTTCCGCCAACTCGCCGAAAGCACCGACCCGATCGACTGGTGGGCCACCGTCGACGCCGAATGCGATGCCGCCATCGACGCCATCGCCCAGCCCGGCGGCCTGCACCACGCCATCTTTCACACGGCCTCCGGCGCCCCCATCGACGACCGCCTCGACATCATCACCGCCATAGCGAGGGCGCTGAGCCGCGGCATGGCAGAGGGCGTCTTCCGTCCCGTATCCCCCGAGATCGCGGCCACCTTCCTGTTCGCCATCCTGCACAGCGCCGGCGACGCGATCGCCTCCGGTGATCAACCCCAGCCATGGCGCCAAGCCGTCCGCGACCTCACCCGCCACTGGCTCGCTCCGCAACCGACCCGTGAAGGCTAGGAGCGGCCCGGTACGCGATGACTTTTCGCGCCCGCCGGAGTCTGTCCCCTCGACACTCTTGCGATGGCCCTTCCTATCCGGAGGACAGATGAACCACCTGAACGCGGCCGGGCGGACCGCTTTCGGTTTCGACCGCTACTGCGCCGAGATCCTCATGCAGACCGACCTGATGAGGTCCGCGCTCCAGGGCGCCGACCTGACCGCCCCGGTGCCCACCTGTCCAGGCTGGAACATCGGCCAGCTCGTCCGGCACCTGGGCGGCGCCCACCGCTGGATCGAGACGATCGTACGGTCGCGGGCCACCGAGCCGCCCTCCGACGAGGAGGTCCGCGACGTCTCCTGGAACGGAGCCGAGAACCCGGCCGCCCTGGACGCCTGGCTGGCCGACGGCGCCGGGCGACTGGCCGACACGCTGCGCGCGGCCGGGCCCGACGTGCGGGTGTGGACCCCGATCTTCCAGGGCTTGCGCAACCCGCTGTTCTACGCCCGCCGGATGACGCACGAGACGATCCTGCACCGGGCCGACGCGACCCTGGCCGCGGGCGGGCGGTTCGCCGTCGACGCCGAGGTGGCTCTCGACGCCATCGACGAGTGGATGGAGCTCGGTTCGCTGCCGGAGGTCCTCGATCTGCATCCGCAGCATCGCGAGCTGCTCGGTCCCGGCCGTACGCTGCGCTTCGACGCCGACGACACGGCGGCCGCGTGGGTGGTCGACCTCACCGGCGACGTGATCGCGTGGCGCCGGGCGCACGAGGAGACCGCCGTCGTCGTACGGGGACCGCTGACCGACCTGCTGCTCACCATCTACCGGAGGCAGCCCGCCCACAGCGGGCGAATCAAGATCATCGGCGACACGCAGCTCTTCGACTTCTTCCTGGAGCGGGTCGCGTTCGGCTGAACGCCCACCCTCTACCACCAAGCGGGCGTCAACCTCCGTGCAAGCGGGTGTCGTTAGCGTCGCCGGTATGTCACGACGATGGTTATTCGGTACGGGCGCGGCGACCGCGGTCGCCGCGCTGCTGGTCACATCCTCACCGGCGAGCGCGAACACGAAGGCGGCGGCCCCGGCCGCCACTCCGGCGAAGGTGTCCAACGCGTTGCTCCACGCGTGGCTGCGGCGCGACCGCGCGGCGGCCGCCAAGGTGGCCACGCCTTCGGCGGTCAAGTCGATCTTCTCTTACGCCTATCGCGCGCCCGACGAGTTCGCGGGCTGTGTGGGCAACACGTGCCGGTTCATCCACACCAGCGTCCGAGTACCGGGCGGGCTCAACGGCCTGCTCATGATCGTCTCCGGGTCGAAGGTGACCACGGTCTACCAGTCGCGCCACGTGACCAAGCCGGCGGTGGTCGCCAAGCACCTGTTCACGGCGTGGCAGAAGGGTGACCGCAGCCTCGGCCTCGAGGTCGCCACCCGGAAGGTGGTCACCAGGCTCTTCCGCACCAAGTACGACCCCAAGGGCGTGACGTACTACTTCCAGGGCTGCACGAAGGAGACGAAGGGCTATTCCTGCGCCTATTCCTACGATGGCGGCGCCATGCTGATGCACCTCAAGGGCTCGGTCAATCGGGGGTACGACGTCCAGTCGCTCAGCTACCTCGCCGACTGACACCCCGGGGGGAGGGGGCCACCGACCTCGGTGGCCCCCTGCGCGTATCGGTTACAGCGCGACCGGCAGGCTGCGATCCAGGCCGGACACGTGCAGGAGGCTGGTCATGTACGGCCGGGGCCCGGCCAGGACGAGCGTGACGCCCTGCGCCCGGGCGCGGTGCTGGATGCCGACCAGGATGCCCAGTCCGACGGTGTCGCAGAACGACACCTCCGACAGGTCGATGACGAGCGTGCTCGTGCTCGTCAGCAGAGCGGCCATCAGGCTCTGGCGCAGCGCCTTGCTGGTGAAGATGTCGATCTCGCCGGCCAGGTGGACCGTGGTCTCGGCCGATGTTCGGGCGGCCCTGGGAAGCGGGATGGTGTGGGTGATGGTCATGATGTTCTCCCCTTGGTTGTCGCTGTGGCATCCAGTAGGGCGGGGCGGCACCACGTTCCATCCACGGCGGCTCGACGATCGGGTAGGGGATCCAGGTTGAGCCGGTCCGCGCACTCGATCGTGGGAAGCGCGAAAGCGGCGGCGCTCAGCGGTGTGAGCCGAGCGAGAAGCGTTGGCGTCATGGTGGCCGGGCCTATCCAGGCCTCGAAAGAAACCCGCGAATGGTCGATCGCCGTGGGCGACGCTGACCCGAGTGCCAACGCACGAGATGTCCTCGGTCACCCCAGTTTACCGCACTTCAAGTCCGGTATCCGGAATCAGAGGTCCTGAGGCTCACCTTTCGGGAGGCACACGCCGTCAATGGCGAGGGCGAGCAGCCGGTCCGCCTCGGCCGTGCCGTCGGGTTCCCCTTCGACGGCCAGGGAGATGGCGTTGACGAGTTTGAGGAGATCGGCGATGGCGATGCCGGGGCGTACGGCGCCTGCCCGGCGAGCGCTCACGAGGAGTTCGTCGCCGGCGTTCACGATCATGGTGTGACAGGTGGCACCCCAGGTCGGGTCACCTTCGCGGGCGCCGCGGATCAGTGACGCCGCCAGCCCCCGGTTGGCGGTGGCGTGCGCGGCGACGGCACGGAGCCAGGCGACCAGCGCGGGCCCGGGGTCCTGGGCGGCGGCCAGGTCGCGCGCCTTCGCGCAGAGGCCGGCCACCCGGTCCCGGAAGACGGCCTCCAACAGCGCCTGGCGCGAGGAAAAGTGCCGGTGCAAGGTGGCCGAGCCGACCCCGGCGCGCCGGGCGATCTCCTCCAGGGAGGCCTCGGCCCCGTACTGGGCGAAGGCGGCTCCGGCCGCGGCGAGGATCCGGTCGCGGTTGCGGCGCGCGTCAGCGCGGGGCGACCGCCCGGTGCCGGCTTGGGACACAGGTTCCTCCAGCGGTTGCCAAATGGGGTGGTCCTCCATATTGTAACGCCACAGAACCGGAGGACCACCCCGTTTCAGCGTGAGGAGAGATCGTGGACACGACAGGCAAGACCATCCTGGTGGTGGGGGCGACCGGCCTGCAGGGCCGCGCTGTGACGAAACGGCTGCTCGCCGACGGCTGGCGGATCCGGGCGCTGACTCGGGACCCGGACGCCGCACCGGCCCGGGCCCTGGCGGCGGCCGGCGCGCGGACCGTACCCGGCGACATGGAGGACGTCGCCACCTTGATCGCGGCAGCCGAGGGCGCCTACGGCGTGTTCAGCGTCCAGCCCACCGTCGGCTCCCCCGGCACCGCGCCGGGCTTCACCGCGGAGGACGAGGTCCGCTGGGGCGTCAACGTCGCCGAAGCCGCGCACGCCGCCGGCGTCCGGCACACCGTCTTCACCTCGGTCGCCGGCGCGGGCCGTCACGACAGCGAGGTCCTGCCGCTGAACGTGGTAAGCAAATGGCGCATCGAACAGCACATCCACCAGCTCGGCCTGCCCGCGACGATCCTGCGGCCGGTCTCCTTCATGGAGAACTACACCGGCGGATACCACCTGCACGACGGCACCTTGGCGACCGCGTTCGACCCCGGCGTCCGGCAGCAGATCATCGCCGTGGACGACCTCGCCGGGTTCACCGCGCGGGCCTTCGCCGGGCCGCGGGAGTGGATCGGCCGCACGATCGACCTGGCCGGTGACGAACTGACCCCGATCGAGATCGCCGCGGCCATCGCCGAGGCGATCGGGCGGCCCCTGCCGAACGTTCAGCTCCCGCTCGAGATGATCCGGCAGGCCGGCGAGGATTTCGCGTACGCCTACGAGTGGCTCAACGAACGCGGCTACCGAGCCGACATCTCCCTCGCCCGCCGGCTGCACCCCGGGCTGATGGACTTCCGCACCTGGCTCGCCCGGACCGGCGCGGCGCGGATCGCGGCGTTCCTCGACGCGCCGCGCGCCGGACAAAAGTGATCGTCACTTGCCGAACCCTGCCATCAGGCCGCTGAGGAGCTGGCGGCGGCCCACCACGTACAAGGTCAGGATCGGCAGGGTGGTGAGGACGACCGAGGCGAGCACCGCCGGCACGTTGATGCTGTACTGGCCTTGGAAGGACCACAGAGCCAGCGGCAGGGTCCGCTTGTCCGGGCTCTGCGTGAGGATCAGCGGCAGCAGGAAGTTGTTCCAGATCGTCAGCGCGTTGTAGATCGTCACCGTCACCACGGCTGGCCGGGACAGAGGGAACGCCAAGCGCCAGAGTGTCCCCCACTCGGTGGCGCCGTCCAGCCGCATCGACTCGAACAACTCCTTGGGGACGTCGCGGATGAAGTTGGACAGGACCAGCACCGACAGCGGGATCGCGAAGGCTATCGACGGCAGGATCATCGCCAGCAGGGTGTCATAGAGGTGCAGCCGGATGATGATCAGGTAGATCGGGATGACCGTCGCCTGCAGGGGGATGGCCAAACCCATGAGGAACAGGGAGTTCACCGACCGCAGGAACCGGCCGGAGCCGCCCCGCACGATCGCGAAGGCCGCCATGAAGGAGACGGTGACCGCGGGGACCACCGCGCCGATGGTGACGATGAGGCTGTTGACGAAGTACTGCACGAAGTCGGACTCGATGACCATCCGGTAGCTGGCCAGGGTCGGCTCCCCCGGCGGCACCAGCGGGTTCGTCGCGTAGTAGTTGCTCTGTGTCTTGAAGCTGGTGATGACGATCCAGTAGATGGGCACCACCACGATCACCAGCCAGAGCCACCCGCTCACGCCGCCCAGCCAGTTCCAGTGACGGGCGACCACGCGGCGTTCGTGCCGGGGCTGCTGGGCGCGGGTCCGCGCAGGGCGTGTCGTCAGGGTCGTCCCCATGTCAGGCCCCTTCCAACTGGCTGGTGTCGGACTTGCCGCCGCCGAGCCGGCGGAGCAGCAGCGAGAGGGCGAGGCCCACGAAGACGAGGATGAGGGCGATCGCGCTGGCCGGGCCCATGAGGTTGGCCTGGAACCCCCGCTTGTACATGTCCAGGGCGAGCACCCGGGTGGCGTCGCCCGGACCGCCCGCGGTCAGCACGAAGATCAGGTCGAAGAAGGTCAGCGAGCCGACGACCACGAGGGTCGAGGACGTGATCATCGTGTACTTGAGCTGCGGCAGGGTGATGCTGAAGAACTTGCGGATCCGCCCCGCGCCGTCCAGCTCCGCGGCCTCGTACATCGACCGCGGGATCTGCCGTACGCCGCCCTGGTAGATCAGCGAGTGGAACGGGATGAACTGCCAGGACACCACGAAGACCACGACACTGACGGCGAGGACGGGCCTGCCGAGCCAGTCCTGGGTGAGCAGCCCGATCTTCAGTCCGGCGCCGAGCCCGAAGTTCGGGTCGAGCAGCGCCTTGTACGTGATGGCGATGGCCGCCGAGCTGAGCAGGAGCGGGATGAAGTACAGCACCGACAGCAGCGCGCGGTAGCGCTGGGCGCCGGCCAGGAACACCCCGAGCAGGATGCTCGCCGGCGTCTGCACCAGCCAGGACAGGGCCATGATCAGGAACGTCACCCACAGCGCGTGCGGCAGGCCGGGGTCGGTGAGGACGGCGCGCCAGCTGTCGAAGCCCGAGAAGCGGATGTCGCCGATCCCGTCCCAGGTGGTGAAGCTGAGCGCGAGGACCCCGATCAGCGGGACGACCCCGAAGCCGACGAAGAACAGCAGCGCCGGAACGGTCAGCCACGCGAGGGACCCGTTGCGGGCCCCTCGTGTGCCGGCCTGCGGCGCCCCCCGCCCGTGGGAGGTCGGGAGCGCGGTCACTTGCCGATGACCGCGTTCATGTTCGACGTGAACTGCTGCGGTGAGATCGACAGCTGGAACAGCTTGGCGATGTTGTCGAGCAGCACCTCAGCCGCCGTGGGGCTGAGCGCCTGGTCCCAGGACTGGGCGAAGGTCTTGGCATTGCTGGCGATGCCGTAGACGAACTTCAGCCACTCCGCGTCCTTCGAGGAGCCGAACGCGCTGTCAGCGCCCTTGACGATCGGCACCGAGCCGATGCCGACCCACGCCTTGACCTCTTCGTCCGAGAGCACCGAGGCGAAGAACTTCTTGGCGATCTCCTTCTGCTCCGGGCTCGCCTTGGAGGAGATCGACATGTACTGGCCGGGGTTGCCGACCGTGTCACTGGGGTCGCCCTTGCCGCCGTCGACCGGCGGGAAGTTCATGTAGCCGAGGCTGCCACCGGAGACGAAGTCGCCGCCGTCGGTGGACATGCTCCCGTACGTCCAGCCGCCGTGGAGCATCATCGCGGCCTTGCCGGTGTACAGCAGCGCCTGGTCGGCGTTGGAGTCCGCGGTGATCGAGGAGAAGCCCTTGATGAACCCGTTGGCCTTGATCAGGGCCTGCATCTTGGTCAGGGCGTCGATGGCGGCCGGGTTGGACCAGGCGTCCTTCTGACCGTCGAACACGGCCTGGAACACCTCGGAACCGCCGATGCGGTCGAAGAGGAACTCCAGCCACATCATGTTCGTCCAGCGGGACTGCCCGCCGAGGGAGAACGGCGCGATGCCCTTGGCGTTGAACTTGGGCACCAAGTCCATGATGTCGCCCCAGGACTGGGGCGGCTGGGCGCCGATCTGCTCGAAGAGCTTCTTGTTGTAGTACAGGACGATCGGCTGCACGGTCTCGCACGGCATCGCGTAGATCTTGCCGTCCACCGTCGCGGCCCCGAACGAGGACGGGAACAACCGGTCCTTGACCGCGGCGTTCTGCCCGAACCACGACGTGAGGTCCTCGACCTGGCCGGCCTGCACGTAGCTGCGCAGGCCGCCGCCGCCCCAGCCCCAGATGATGGTGGGCGCCTGGCCGGCCCCGATCGCCGTCTTGATCTTCGTCTTGTAGGCGTCGTTCTGGAAGGTCGTCCCGGCGATCTGACCATTGGGGTTGGCCTTGTTGAACCGCTCCATGGCGGCGGTGCGGATGCCTTCCTGCGGCTGCGTGGAGAGATACCAATAAGTGGCCTTGGTGCCACCACCACTGGCGCCGCCGGGGCGGGTCGGGCCGGAGCTGCCGCAGGCGGCGAGCGCGGCGCCCAGGGGCAGGCCCATCGAGAGGCTGAGGAAGGTGCGGCGAGAGGTGTTCCTGGACTCCACGCTGATCTCCGTACTCGAATGCCGGGGGCTGCGCCGCGGCTCGTTGATCATCGGATGCGGTGGCCGGCGGTCGTGGATCAGCACCCCCGGATGCCTCTCCTCCAATCCGCCCTTTAAGTAGGTTCTCGAAACATTTGCGAAATGACCGCGCGGCCGTCAATCTAGGTTTCGGCTGTTGACGTGTCAAGACCCAGTAATCCACCGGCGATCTCCACGCGCAAAGATCACTGAAGCGCGTCGAAACATTGCGAAACATTGCGGGACTAAGGAGAGCGGCAGATGACAGCTGTAGATCGGACCCCCGCGGCGGACCGGATCCTGCGTCCGTGGCAGGACCGGACGCTCCCTGTGGCCGAGCGCGTCGACGCCCTCCTTGCGGAGATGACCCTGGAAGAGAAGGTCGGCCAGCTCGGCAGCCGGTGGGTCGGCAACGACATGCAGCTCACCGACCAGCCCGATCCGGACCCCGAGGTGAGCCTCAATGTGGCGCCCATGCAGGACGTGTTCGCCGCGTCCGGGACCATCCCCCTTGAGGAGGCGAGCCGTCACGGGCTCGGTCATCTGACCCGGATCTTCGGCAGCGCGCCGGTGACCGCGGCGGACGGCGCCGCGGAGGTCGTCCGGCTCCAGCACACTGTTGTCGAACGTTCCCGGCTCGGCGTTCCGGCGCTGGTCCATGAGGAGTGCCTCACCGGATTCACGACCTACGGCGCGACCGTCTATCCCGCGGCCATCGCGTGGGGCGCGACGTTCGACCCCGAGCTCGTGCAGCGGATGGCCGCCGCCATCGGGCGGGACATGCGGGCCGTGGGCGCGCACCAGGGCCTGTCCCCCGTGCTGGACGTCGTGCGTGACTACCGCTGGGGCCGGGTCGAGGAGACGATGGGCGAGGATCCCTATCTCGTCGCGATGCTCGGCGCCGCCTATGTCCGCGGCCTGGAGAGCTCCGGGATCATCGCCACCCTCAAGCACTTCGCCGGATACTCGGCCTCGCGCGCGGCCCGCAACCACGGTCCCGTCCCGATGGGCCGCCGCGAACTGATGGACATGATCCTGCCGCCTTTCGAGGCGGCCATCGTTCTGGGCGGCGCGCGTTCGGTGATGAACTCCTACTCCGACGTGGACGGCGTCCCGGCCGCGGCCGACTCCTGGCTGCTGACCGACCTGCTGCGCGAGGAGTGGGGATTCACCGGGACCGTCGTCTCGGACTACTGGGCGATCCCGTTTCTGGCGACGATGCACGAGGTCGCCGCCGACACCGACGAGGCCGGGGTCCTGGCGCTCACCGCGGGCATCGACGTCGAACTCCCCGACACCCTCGGCTTCGGCGGGCACCTGGTCGAGCGGGTGCGCCGGGGCGAGCTGCCGGAGTCGCTGGTGGACCGGGCGGCGCGCCGCCTGCTCACCCAGAAGGTGGAACTGGGGCTGCTCGATCAGGACTGGACGCCCGAGGGCTCGGTGTCCGCGGCGGCCGCCGTGGACCTGGACTCACCCTCGAACCGGGCGCTGGCGCGCGAGCTGGCCGAGCGGTCCATCATCCTGCTCGACGGCGGCACCACGCTGCCCCTGCGCGCGGACGAGCCGCGTCGCATCGCGGTCGTCGGACCCTCCGCGGCCGAGCCGCGTGCCTTCATGGGGTGCTACGCCTTCCCCAACCACGTCCTGCCCCGCCACCCCGGCCTCGGGCTCGGCGTCGACGCGCCCAGCCTCCTCGACTCCCTGCGGACCGAACTGCCGCACGCCGAGATCGTCCACGAACGCGGCTGCGACGTGCGGGGCGAGGACCGCTCGGGCTTCGCCGCCGCGACGGACGCGGCCCGCGAGGCGGACCTGTGCATCGCCGTCGTGGGCGACCTGGCGGGCCTGTTCGGGCACGGGACCTCGGGCGAGGGCTGCGACGCCGAGGATCTGCGGCTGCCCGGGGTGCAGGAGGACCTGCTGGCCGGCCTCGCCGCCACGGGGACGCCGGTCGTCGTGGTCGTCGTCTCGGGCCGCCCGTACGCGCTGGGTGAGGTGCACGCCGGGGCCGCCGCGCTCGTACAGGCGTTCATGCCCGGCGAGGAAGGCGCTGCGGCGATCGCCGGCGTGCTCTCCGGACGGGTCCAGCCCGGCGGCAAGCTGCCCGTGCAGATCCCCCGCGGGCCGGGCGGGCAGCCGGGCACCTACCTGCAGCCGCCGCTGGGCGCGAACAGCCACGGCATCAGCAATCTCGACCCGACTCCGCTGTTCCCGTTCGGGTTTGGCACCTCGTACACCTCCTTCGAGGTCGGCGATCTGCGCGTCAGCGACGCCGAGGTGCCCACCGACGGCGAGTTCACCGTGTCGGTCCGCGTCCGGAACACCGGCGGCAGAGCGGGTGAGGAGGTCGTCCAGCTGTACCTGCACGACGTTCTCGCCCAGGTCACCCGGCCGGTGCGGCAGTTGGCCGGGTTCGCGCGGGTGCGGTTGGAGCCCGGTACGAGCACGGACGTGCGCTTCCGCGTACACGCGGATCGGACCTCCTTCACCGGCCGTGACCTGCGGCGGATCGTCGAGCCCGGGGACGTCGAGGTGCTCGTCGGCACGTCCGCGGCCGACCTGCCGTGCCGCGCCGTCATACGGCTGACCGGCCCGCTGCGGATCGTCGGCCGGGGCCGGCGGCTCGTCACGCCCGTGGAGGTGGGCCCTGCTACGGGCGAGCAGGAGGGCCGAGATGCCGGCCAGTCCTAGGCGGGCCACGCTGGCCACCGTCGCAGCCTCGGCCGGCGTGTCCGTCGCGACCGTCTCCAAGGTGCTCAACGGCCGCAGCGACGTCGCGCCGGCGACCCGCTCCCTGGTGCAGTCACTGCTGCAGCAGCACGCCTATGTCGCCCCGGCACCGCGCCGCGTCGAGGCGACCGGGAGCGCCACGATCGAAGTGCAGTTCGACGCGGACTTCACCGCGTACTCCACCGAGATCATCCAAGGCGCGGTCGAAGGCGGGGCCGAGGTCGGCGTCGGGATCGTGCTCAGCATCCGGAGAGGTGAGGACCGTACCGCCGCCTGGGCCCGCGACCTGATCTCCGCCGGGCGGCGGGCGCTGATCGCCGTGACCAGCGAACTGACCTCCGCGCAGCTCGCCGCCCTGTCCCGGGCACGCCTGCCGCTGGTCCTGATCGACCCGCTGAACCTGCCGCGCACCCGCGTGACCAGTATCGGCTCCACCAACTTCGCCGGCGGCCTCGCCGCGACCCAGCACCTGCTCTCCCTGGAGCACCGGCGCATCGCCTACGTCGGCGGCCCGGCGACCGCGGCCTGCAACCAGGCCCGCATGCACGGCTACCGCGCCGCCATGGAGGCCGCGGGGGTGCCCGTGCCTCCCGGCTATGTACGGGCAGGGCACTTCCGCTATCAGGACGGCGTGGTCAACGGCGCGGCTCTGCTCGACCTGGCCCAGGCGCCGACGGCGATCTTCGCGGGCAGCGACGAGACGGCCCTCGGGGTCATGGAGGCCGCCCGGGCGCGGGGCCTGCGCATCCCGGAGGACCTCAGCGTGGTGGGCTTCGACGACACCCAGCTCGCCCGGATGGCCTCACCGCCGCTGACCACCGTCCGCCAGCCGCTGCGCGAGATGGGCGGCGTCGCCGTACGCACGGCGCTGCGCCTGGCGGCCGGCGAGAAGATCGACTCTCACCACGTCGAACTCGCCACCGAGCTGATCGTCCGGGGGTCGACGGCTCCGGCACTCTGACGACCCGCATGTCCGCCTAGTAGTCCCGCACCGTGGTCGCGCATAGACGGCGTGGCAGGCATGAGGACACAGTGACAGGGAACGGAGCAGTTCAGAGGGGCTGCGGACGGCGAGGGGGCGTCGATGGCGCGCTGCCTGGTCACGGGGGCGACCGGTTACATCGGGGGACGGCTGGTCCCCGAACTGCTGGCCGCCGGTCACGACGTCCGGTGCATGGTGCGGTCGGCGGCGCGGCTGCGCGATCTGCCCTGGGCCGGGCGGACCGAGGTCGCCGAGGCGGACGCCACCGACCCTGAGCGAACGGTCCAGGCTCTGCGAGGGGTCGAGATCGCCTATTACCTGATCCATGCCATGGGCACCGCCGGCCGGTTCGCCGACCGGGACCGCCTGGCCGCGTGTACGTTCGCGGCGGCGGCCGAACGGGCGGGAGTGCGGCGCATCGTCTACCTCGGCGGGCTCACCGGCGACCTCACCGACGTGCTCTCCCCGCACATGCGCTCGCGCGCCGAGGTGGGCGAGATCTTCCTGCGGGCGGGCGTACCGGCGGTGGTGCTGCGCGCCGCGGTGATCATCGGCTCCGGTTCCGCGTCGTTCGAGATGCTGCGATACCTCACCGAACGGCTGCCGGTCATGACGACCCCACGCTGGGTACGCAGCCCCACGCAGCCCATCGCCGTACACGACGTGCTGCGCTACCTCGTGGCGTGGGCGGCCGTCCCCGGCACCGTGAACAGGGGCTTCGACATCGGCGGTCCCGACGTGCTGACCTATGCCGACATGATGCACGGCTACGCGTCCGTGGCCGGCCTGCCCTCGCGGGTGATCATCCCGGTGCCGGTGCTCACTCCCAAGCTGTCCAGTCTCTGGGTCGGCCTGGTCACCCCGGTGCCCGCGGGCATCGCGCGTCCGCTGGTCGAGTCCGTGCGGAACGCGGCCGTCTGCCACGAGCACGACATCGCGCGTTACGTACCCGATCCTGAGGAGGGGCTGATCGGGTTCCGCCAGGCCGTCTCCCTGGCCCTCATGAAGATCAAGGAGGCCGACGTCACCACCCGCTGGTCCTCGGCGTCCACGCCAGGCGCGCCAAGCGATCCGCTGCCGACGGACCCCGGCTGGGCCGGCGGCAGCCTTTACATCGACCGCCGCAGCAGCCCGGTGGACGCGAGTCCCGAGGCCCTGTGGCGGGTCATCGAGGCCATCGGCGGTGAGAACGGCTGGTACTCCCTGCCTGTCGCGTGGCGCCTGCGCGGCCTGCTCGACCGGCTCGTCGGCGGCGTGGGACTGCGGCGCGGCCGACGCGACCCCGACCGGCTGCGCGTGGGCGACTCGGTCGACTTCTGGCGGGTGGAGGAGCTGCTGCCAGGCCGGCTGCTGCGCCTGCGCGCCGAGATGCGGCTGCCCGGCCTCGCCTGGCTGGAGCTGGGGGTCAGCGTGGCGCACGGCCGCACGTTCTACACGCAGCGGGCAATCTTCCATCCGCGCGGGCTGCTCGGCCACCTGTACTGGTGGGCGATCTCGCCGTTCCACGGGCTGATCTTCGGGCGGATCCCGGTCAACATGGCCGCCGCGGCAGCGCGGTCGGAGCGGTCCGGCGCCGGCCGCGTCAGGTAGCTCGCCCCGCCACCTGCGACAGGCCGGTGAACGGTACTCCAACGTTGACTTACCCGACGGCGGCGCCATGACGACCAGTGTCAGGAATAGCCCAACGCTCACTTCGTCGCTCGGCAAACCTGGCCATTTATGGACCAACCGGACGCTGTCACCGTCAAGGTGCCCGCCCTCCTCGCCCCCGACGAGGCAGTTGCTCCCGTCCGAGGACGGCGGCAGAAGGGCCACCCCTCATGCACCTCAAGCGTGCGTTATCGGCTGCCTTCAGCATCACCTGCGCGACCGTCCTGACCCTGGCCATCACCACGCAACCGGCCGCGGCGATCCCGCCGAACATCCCGTCCGCCGCCACCGCGGCCTCCCGCCTCGGGACCCTGACCGTCGCCGCCGAATCCCACAGCAGTACGTACGACCGCGACCTGTTCCCGCACTGGATCACCCAGAGCGGAACCTGCAACACCCGCGAGGAGGTCCTCAAGCGGGACGGCACCAACGTGGTGACCAACTCCGCCTGCGCGGCCGTCTCCGGCACCTGGTACAGCCCCTACGACGGCGCGACCTGGACCGCCGCCTCCGACGTGGACATCGACCACATGGTCCCCCTGGCCGAAGCGTGGGCCTCGGGGGCATGGGCGTGGACGACCGCCCAGCGCCAGACGTACGCCAACGACCTGGGCGGCCCCGAGCTGTGGGCCGTGACGGACAACGTCAACCAGTCCAAGAGCGACCAGGACCCGGCCGAATGGCAGCCGCCGCTCACCGGCGAGCGCTGCCGCTACGCCCGATCCTGGATCCAGGTCAAGTGGTACTACAGCCTGAGCCTCGACAGCGCGGAAAAGACGGCGCTGAGCAGCATGCTCGCCTCCTGCTGACCCTGCCCACCCCAACGGCACAGCCGTTCTGGGGGCAGTCGCTCACGGCACAACGCCTCCGAGGAAGCGGGGGCGTTGTGCCGCCCGCCGGGTTTGATCGCCTTCGGTGACGGAGACGCCGTCGTTGAGGAGGCGCCCGCGTGAACTTCGGGTACGCCGTCCGGTCGATCGACGCCACCCGAATCCCCGGAAACCGTCACCGACCAGCGCGCTAACGACCGATGATCAAGGGCACCCGCAACGTGATCAGTCGTAGCAATCTCGCGGGCGTGGGTTGGGCTGCTTGTTCACCAGTTCGCAGGCCGGGCTGGCAGCAGGGCGGCGAGCACTCCTCATTCCACCCGGAGCCCGCTCCCGAGGCCACCTCCGGGGTCGCCCGCGAGGCCGACCCGGCCTCCTGATGCGGTGGGCGACGGCGGGTAGTCATCGACGGTCATGGAGTTGTAGAGGCGTGCACTCTTGGTGGTGAGGCGGAGGAGGGCGCGGCTGGGTCCTGCGGGCAGGGCGGAGATCAGGCGGGCGCCATGGGCCAGTCCCGAGACGCCGAGGCGGGACGTGGGGACCAGGGTCTTCGCCACGCTCAGCGCGACCGCGCGGCTGCCGCGCACATGCTCCGCCATCGCCCGCTCGTACGCGGGGAAGGCTCGTTCGTGGTCGCCGCCCGCCCGCGCCAGTTCCCCGGCGAGGACGTACGCGCCGACGACGGCCAGGCTGGTGCTGCCGCCGACGGCCGGGCCGGGGCAGTAGCCCGCGTCGCCGACGAGCGTCACTCTCCCCCGCGACCAGGTATCCATGCGGAGCTGGGTGATCGAATCGAAGTAGAACGCCGGGGTGCGGTCGAGCTCGTCCAGCCAGCGGTCCACGTCGGGGTGCATTCCCTCGAACGCACCGCGCAGCAGCTCCTTCTGCCGGGGCACGTCGTGGTGGTGGTAGTCGAGCTCGCGCTCGCTCCGGAACAGGAACAACGCCCGCGCGTCGCCGAGGTGCCGCGCGCCGTACATGCCGGCAGTGCGGCCGACGCCGACGTGCATGAGGAGCTCGCCGCCGAGGCCGGAGACGTTGGGCAGGGTCAGCACCCCGAGGTAGGCCCCGATGAAGGCGCTGAAGCGGGACTCGTCGCCGAAGACGAGGCGACGCACGTTGGAGTGCAGCCCGTCCGCGCCGACGACGAGGTCGAAGCGGCGCGGCGCGGCGTTCTCGAACCGCACCTCGCCGTCGGGCGAGATCGCGGTGATCGAGTCGCCGAAGACGTACTCGACGTCGTCGCACGCGGCGTCGTAGTAGATCTCGCTCAGGTCGTCGCGCATGATCTCGACGTGCCGGTCGGAGGCGGCGCTGAAGATCTTGGAGAGGTTCACCCGGACGGGACGCCGTGCGCCCTCCCGGCAGAGGGTCATCCGGTTCGCGCCGGTGGCCCGCTCCTCGACGCGCGGGAGCACGCCCATCTTCTCCGAGATGTTCATCGCGGGCCGGAACAGGTCGACCGCGTGGCCGCCAGTGTTGCGCAGAGCCGGCGCGCGCTCGACGACGGTGACGGAGAAGCCGTGCCTGGTGAGCCAGTACGCCAGCACCGGACCGGCGACGCTGGCGCCGGAGATGAGAATCCGCATGAGTATGTCTCCTTACACCCAAATGTCTCGTTCAGCCCGTCTGTGCGGCGTGGCTCGCGCTGAAGGCCAGGAGGGGTGTGGCGGTCCGCGGCGGATCCTCGAGTATGGGTGAGTGTCCGAGACCGGGCAGCAACTCGACGTTCGCGCCTGGAACGGTGCGGTAGTCGGCGGCGGAGGAGGATCGCCATCTGCGGTCGTCCTCGCCGAAGATCACCAGGAGCGGCTTGCCGAGGGCCGTCAGCCGATCCGGGAGCGCCTGCTGCTCCAGGTAGTGGCGGGTGCCCTGCATCGTCGCGGTGAGCGTGTGGTAGGTCATGGCGCGCACCTCGTCCAGGAGCTCTTGTGGGATCTGGTAGCCCGCGCGGCTGAATCCGGTGCTCGCGAACTGGCGGATCTGCTCGTCGGTCGGCGGCCACTGCGCGGGTTCGATCGCGGCGGACTCCGATGGGATGAAGGCGTTCAGGCTGGGTCCGGTGTTGATGAGCGCGAGCGCGGTCACGAGGTCGGGTCGCTGTTCGGCGAGGGCGGTGGCGACCGCGCCGCCGCTGGAATGGCCGACGACTATGGCGTGCTCGATGCCGAGCCGGTCCATTGCCTCGCCGACCCGGCGTCCCTGGTCCGGGGTCGCGTAACTACGATCGGCCGGCTTGGCTGACCGGCCGTGCCCGAGCAGGTCGATCCGGATGACGCGATGGGATCGGGTCAGCAGCGGTACCTCAGAAATGGTCATGAGCCCACTGTCGCCGCCGGTGCGCAGTGGTGGATTGGACGAATGTTCCCCTCAGTCGGCCCGCGCAGCATGGGACGGTGCGGACATTTGTGCACGGTGCGGCTGTGTGGGACGTCGCCTGCCCGCAATTCGTCTAGGCGAGCCGACTGTCCGGAACATTTGTCCAAGATACCGGCGCGCACCGGCGGCGACAGTAGGCCCATGATTATTTCCCTGGGGCTCGATGACTCCGCTGTTTCGACAACGCTGACCTGCGGTTTCCGCACCGGCAGGCTGATGTGAGCCGCGCGGCACGGCGCCGGCGGCGCCTCTTGATCGCCTCGGCTGTCCTCTTCGTCGTCGTCGGGTTGCTTCTCGTGAACGCGGAGGTGGTGACGCGGCAGAGCGCCGAGGCCAGTGGGAATCCGACCCTGCCCCTCGACGGCGGGAACATCTACGTGCGCCAGGACGGCCCCGCCGATGCCCCGGCACTCGTACTGATCCACGGGCTCGCCGCGTCGACCCGCTCGTGGGACGCGCTCGTTCCGCTGCTGACCAAGTCCCATCGCGTCATCCGGATCGACCTGCTCGGGCACGGCCAGTCGGCCAAACCGGCCGGCGGTGGCTACGGAATGCCGGAGCAGGGACGCCGGGTCGGTGAGGCAATGGACCTGCTCGGCGTCGGGCACGCCACAGTGGTCGGCCATTCCACCGGTGGCGCGGTCGCCACCGCCCTCGCCGAGCAACGCCCCGACCTGGTGACCTCGCTCGTGCTCATCGACACCGCGCCCCGTTTGGACGCCGCCATGTCAAGCGGCGGCGTCGGCGGGCTCTTGTACGCCCCCGTCATCGGACAGCTGCTGTGGCGGCTTCGGACTGACAGCCTGATCCGCAACGCCGCGAGCACCGCGTTCAGCCGCCGCGACTACGAGGTCCCGCAGGCGGTCGTGGACGACGCCCGCAGCATGACCTACCACGCCCTCATCGCGACAACGCAGACCGGCGACGACTATGTGAAGCAGCGCGCGCTCCCCGATCGGCTGATTCCCCTCGGCAAGCCGCTGCTAGTGATCTTCGGTGAGGACGACCGGAGATGGCGATCCTCCTCCGCCACCGACTACCGCGCCGTTCCGGGCGCGAAAGTCGAGTTGCTGCCCGGCGTTGGGCACTCGCCCATCATGGAGGATCCGCCGCGGACCGCCGCGCTTCTGCTGGCCTTCACCGCGAGCCACACCACCCAGGCGCACTGAACGAGATGATGCGCCCATGGCGGGACCCGGCTACGGTGCGGTACCTGGCGCCGGTGGCGTTCAGCATCCCATAGGCGCTGGGTGCGCTCATTCAGGGGGACGGCTCCCTGGTTTGCCGAGCGCATGGTGGACGCCAGGTGTGAGCGGCGACCGCAATCGCGTCATCGTGCCGACGGCTCTGCCGTCGCTCGAGTTGTGCGGCAGGTCGATGGTGATGTCGAGGCCACCGCCGGTGTGGGCAGTGACCACCATGTGCCCCCGGTGAGCGAGGGTGATCGCGCGGACGATCGTCAGTCCCAGGCCCAGGCCGTCGGTGCGGCTGCGGATACCTTGCCCGTGCACGAACGGTTCCAGCAGCGTCTGCGCCTCGCCGGGCGGAATCTTCCTGCCGGTGTTGGAGATGCGCAGGACCGCGCGTCCGCCTGCGGTGTCGGTGTCGACGGTCAGGTGGCCGCCGGTCTGGTTGTAGCGGATCGCGTTGTCGACCAGGTTGCCGATCATGCGTTCCAGCAGGACGGGTTCGCCGTTGACCGGTGCCGGCCGGAGCCGGGGTTGTACCGTGACGTCGGCGGCTGCCGCTCGTGCTTGGGCGGTGTCGAGGGTGCTGGCCGCGAGAGTGGCCAGGTCGGCCGGTTCACGTGCGGTGAGCCCGGCCTGGCTGCGGGCCAGCAGCAGCAGCCCGTTCAGGACGCGTTGCATGTGCTCGACGGCGTTACGGACGTCGCCGGCCATCGCGCGCAGTTCGGCGTGGCTGGGGTCTCCGTCCAGGGTTACGTCGATCGCCGTGCGCGCGGTGGTCAGCGGCGTACGCAGCTCGTGGGCGGCATTGGCGGTGAACAGCCGCTGGCTGTCCAGGATCCGGTCCCGCTCGGCGATGCCGCGCTGGATGCGGTCCAGCATGTCGTTGACCGTGCCCGCCAGCGTCGACAGTTCGTCGGCGGGGGTGGTGACCGGAACCCGTTCGGTGAGGTTCTCGGCCGACGACCGGCGGGCGGCGGCGGAGATGACGCGGATCGGCCGCAGCACCCGACCGGCCACCAGCCAGGCCAGTACGGCGGCCAGGGCGGTCACCATGATGAGCGCCAGGCCCGCCTGGGGCAGGAGTGCGGCCAGGGTGTCGGCCTGCACCCGATCGGCGAGATCGTGCAGGTCCTGCGTCTGGGGTGGCACCAGCTGGAGCGTGCCCTGTGGGTCTGGCCCGGTGGGGTCCAGGTGGGTGACGAGGGCGGGGCGCCGCTTCATCAGTAGGTAGGTCAGCCCGGTCAGCGCGGCTCCGGTGGTGAGCACCAGGGCGGTCTGCAGCAGGGCGAGCCGGGCCCGGGCCGTCAGTTTCACGGGCCGATCCGGTAACCGGCGCCGATGACGGTCTCGATCAGCGGTGGGTCGCCGAGCTTGCGGCGCAGTGTGCCGACGGTGATCCGGACCGCGTTGGTGAACGGGTCGGCGTGTTCGTCCCACACCCTCTCCAGGAGCGTTTCCGCGCTGATGACGTCACCGCCGGCGGCCAGCAGTTGCTCCAGCACGCCGAACTCCTTGGGGGTCAGGCGCAGCAGCCGGCCGTCCCGTTCGGCGCTGCGCCGGGCCGGATCCAGGCTCACCCCACCGGTGCGCAGCACCGGCGGGCGGGCCGGCGCGCTGCGCCGTACCAGGGCGTGCACCCGGGCGACCAGCTCGGAGAACGCGAACGGCTTGCCCAGATAGTCATCCGCGCCCAGCATCAGCCCGCTCACCCGGTCATCCACGGCGTCGGAGGCGGTCAGCATCAGCACCCGCGACTCGCCCTGCTGGGCGAGCCGGCGGCAGACGGCGTCGCCGTGCACGATGGGCAGGTCCCGGTCCAGGACCACCACCTCGTACGGGGTGAGCTCGCACTTGTCCAGCGCGCTTTGGCCGTCCAGGGCGACGTCGACGGTGAAGCCGTGCTTGCGCAGCCCCGCCTGGATGTAGCCGGCGAGAGGCTGCTCGTCTTCGACCAGGAGCACACGCATCCGGGCAGTATCGCAACGTCAGCATATGGAACACGTATGGTCCGCCGATCGCCCGCCGATAAGCGCCGGCCGGTAAATGTGATCACCCTCAAGTCCCGCAGAGAGGATCACGACGAGATGAGCCGTGCACGAACGGTCGGCCTGACCGGGCTGGCCTCCGCCATGCTGGCGTTGAGCGTCCCCGCACCCGCAACCGCGGCCGACCAGGCCAGGCTGGGAGACGTCCAGCAAGCGATCAGGAATCTGGCGAAGACGGCTGGAGTGGTGGGCGCCATCGGCGAGGTGTACGTCGACGGCAAGCGGGTGGCCCAGGGGACGGCAGCCTCCTGCCGGGGATGGCCGAACACGACTACGTGGATCGGGCCGGCGAGATCACCGTGCAGCAGCTGATCCGCCACACCTCGGGCATCCCCGATTTCGCCGAAAGCGGGAAGTTCGACGTCTTCGACTTCACCACCTCCTACCAGCCGATCGACCTGGTCAAGGCCGCGCGGACGGGCATGGCTACTACCCCGACGCCAAGGGCAGGCCACGCGACGTCGACCGGCTCAACGCCACCACCGCCCCCGAAGGAGCGATCTCCACCGCGCACGACGTCAGCGCCTTCTACCGCGCACTGAACCAGGGCAAGCTGGTGCCGTCGGACCTGCAGAAGCAGCTGCCGCGGCCCTTCCCCGAGCTGTGTGGCGGAACGGTCTCCTCGGCCTCGGGCGGCCTGCCCGGAATCAGCTCCGTCACCTTCTCCTCGGCCGACGGCCGGACCCAGTTCGCGATGGCCGCCACGCTGAAGGTCGACAACGAGAAGGCCATGGCCGTCGGTGACGCCATGAAGAAGGCCGCCGAAGCCGTGCTCTGCCCCGGCCAATAACCGGGGGTCATCCGCCAAGAATGCCGAGGGCATCCAGCCCCAACCTCGAACAACGTTCATCCGACGGTTCATTCGACAAGGAGAGTTCCCGTGAGACGACGAGTCCTCAGCGCGCTGGTCACGGCACCGTTCGCGCTCACCCTGCTCCTGACCGGCTGCGGCTCCGGCGACGGCGGCGGCGGCGGCGCGGACGTGGCCTCGGTGAACGGCGGCACCGGCACTCAGGCCGCGTCCAGCGCCCAGCCGAGCGCGGACTCGCAGGGCAAGGCGCTGAAGTTCGCCCAGTGCATGCGGGAGAACGGCGTCGACATGCCGGACCCCGATTCCAGCGGCAAGATGACGATGACGTTCGACGCCCCGCAGGAGAAGGTCCAGGCGGCTCAGGAAGCGTGCAGGCAGTACGCCCCCAGCGGCCAGCAGCAGGTCCGCAACGACCCCAAGATGGCCGAGAACCTGCGCAAGCTCGCGCAGTGCATGCGTGACAACGGCGTCGAGGCCTATCCCGACCCCGAGGGCGGCATGATGCGCATCACCCAGGAGGCCGGCGAGGACCCCGACTTCAAGGCCGCGGAAGAGAAGTGCCAGAAGGAGTCCGCTGACGCCGGCCCGGGAGGTTCCTGATGGCGATGGCCACCATCGACGGCAAGACGGAGCCGGAAACCACGCCTCCCAGGCAGCGCCGCCGCCGTGGCAGGGGCAAGGTGGTGGCCGGGCTGCTGATCGCAGTGGCGGCGGCGGGCGGCGGGTTCGTCGCGGTCAACAGCACGGGCCTGCTCGAGGGCGGTGCCGGTCCCACGCAGCCGGCCGCAGCCCTGCCCCCCGCCACCACGACGGTGACCAGGCAGACCCTGAACGACACCAGGGACGCCGACGGCGAGCTCGGCTACGGCCCCGTGACCTCATCGAGGTCGGCAGGTCGCGCTACATCGCCGTCGAGACGGGGATGTTCGCCGGGGGACGGGTCGAGGTCTCGGGGGGCGGGCTCACCGAGGGCATGACCGTGGGGATGCCGAAATGACGTACCCCATGATCGCGCTGACGGACCTGTCCAGGACGTATTCGGGCGGGGTGGCGGCGCTGAAGTCGGTGTCACTGCGGATCGACCACGGCGAGCTGGTCGCCATCGTCGGCCCGTCCGGGTCGGGCAAGTCGACCATGCTCAACGTCGTCGGCACCCTCGACCGGCCGTCGTCCGGGACCATCCGCATCGACGGCTACAACGTCTCGAAGCTGTCCGACAGCCAGCTCTCGGCGCTGCGCGCGACCACGATCGGGTTCGTCTTCCAGTCCTTCCACCTGGCCGCCAGGGTCCCCGCGCTGGACAACGTGGCCGACGGCCTCATGTACACCGGCCTGAGCAGGGCCGAGCGCCACCGCCGCGCGGCGGTGGCGCTCAAGCGGGTGGGCCTCGAGCACCGCATGGACCACGAGCCGCACGAGCTGTCGGGCGGGGAACGGCAGCGCGTGGCCATCGCCAGGGCCGTGGCGGGCGATCCGCCGCTGCTCCTGGCCGACGAGCCCACCAACGTCAGCGGCACAGGTGAGAAGCACCAGATAACACATGGTCCCCCTGGCCGAAGCATGGGCCTCGGGGGCATGGGCGTGGACGACCGCCCAGCGTCAGACGTACGCCAACGACCTGGGCGGCCCCGAACTGTGGGCCGTGACGGACGAGGAAGCGGGGGCGTTGTGCCGCCCGCCGGGTTTGATCGCCTTCGGCCGGGACCGCTGCGAAGCAGTCCGAGGCCTGCCCCTAATCTGCATGGCAGCGTGTTAAAACGGCAGCCTGTGGGTGAAAGAGGTCAATCGTGAACAGCCGAGGCGTACTCGTGACCGGATCGTCGCGTGGGATCGGCCGCGAGATCGCCAAGATCTTCGCCGCCGGAGGCGACCGGGTCGCGGTCCACCACCGGAACTCCCCCGACGAGGCGGAGGAGACCAGAACGGCGCTCGACGGCGACGGCCACGCCGTCGTCCAGGGAGACATTGCGGATCCGGACGCCGTCGCCGCGTTCGTCTCGGCGGCGATCGACGCCCTCGACGGCATCGACGTGCTCGTGAACAACGCCGCCGTCTACCTCTTCCACGATCCGCTGACCGTGGACTACGCCTCCTGGCAGCGAATCTGGCGCAGGACCGTCGACGTGGACCTGATCGGCGCCGCGAACGTCTCCTGGTGCGTGGCCCGGCACATGGTGGAGCGCGGCCGTGGCGGACGCATCGTCAACGTCGCCTCCCGCGGCGCCTACCGGGGTGAGCCGCAGGCGCCGGGATACGCCGCCGCCAAGGCCGGGCTGACCGCGATGGGCCAGTCGCTGGCCATCGCGCTCGCCCCGCATCGCATCGCGGTCTCCTCGGTGGCGCCGGGGTTCGTCGAGACCGACATGGCGGCCTCCATCCTGACCGAGGAGAACCGGGCCGGCGTCGAGGCGCAGAGCCCGTTCGGCCGGATCGCCCAGCCGGAGGAGGTGGCGGCGGCTGTGCGCTATCTCGCCTCGGCCGAGGCGGAGTTCGTCAGCGGCACGGTGCTCGACCTCAACGGCGCCTCTTACCTGCGCTGAAACGGTGCGGATCACGGCCCCGCCGGAACAGCAGCGGTCTCAGTCGTCCTCCGGCGGGGTCAGGAAGTCCTGGAGTTCGCGGTGCCGGAACTGGTAGGTGGCGCCGCTGACCCGCAGCAACCGTGCCTCGCAGGCCCAGTCGAGAAAGGTCCACAGCCGCAGCGGAAGCACCCCACGCGCGGCCGAGACGATCAGGCCGATCATGGTACGGGCCCAGGCGATCGCGCCGAAGGCGAGGCCGAAGGTCACCCCGCCGATGAGCGCGCACGCCAGCGACTCGACGACTCCCTGGCTCATGACGAACACGAGAAAGGCGGCGACGCCGCCGGTCAGGCCGAAGGCCACTCCGATCATCGGATTGCGGTGGAGGGCCTCTCGCGGGTGGGCCAGCTCCGCGTCCTTGCTCCAGCCACCCGTGGTGATCTTGAAGACGACCCCGAGCGCGAAGGCCAGAGCGAAGGCCCCCACGATCTCCGCAGCCAGCGGTAGCGGGCCGGCGCCCGCGAGGCGCAGCGGCGGCAGTCCGGTGAGGGCGCCGCACAGCCCGAAGCCCAGCAGGATGACCGGCTCGGCGCGGACCGCCTCGGATATGGACATGCGCTCGGCCCCCCGCCGCGCGGCGGCGGTCAACCCGAGAACCGCCCCGAACACCCCGCCCCCAGCCGCCCCCGCGGCGACGGCGAAACCGGGGTCGAAGACCTTGCCTCCGGTCAGCACGAACCCGGCCAGGCCGCAGAGCACACCGATCGGACCGCCCGCCAGGGCACCGAGCAGACCACCGATCATGCGCCGGCGGTGCGGAACGTTGGCCCGCCCACCGGCCGCGGCCGGCCACGGCGACAGCGACAGGCCGGTGGCGATGCCCACCCAGCCCGCCATGAGCGCCAAGGTGAGCCCCTCCCCCACGTCGAGCCAGTCGCGCAGGTCACCGGGGCGGTCGACCGCCGACCCCGCCCAGAACGCCAGCATGGCGATGACGGCGAAGATCACGCAGCACAGACAGTGCAACGCCCGGACCAGCCGCCGGCCACCGATCGGCCACAGCAGGTGCGGGACGATGTCGATCGGCGTCAGACCGGGCGGCGGCCGATCCGTCTCGGCGGTGTAGGCGGCCTGCCACCGCAGGTG
This sequence comes from Nonomuraea sp. NEAU-A123, assembly GCF_018603905.1. GTDB lineage: Bacteria > Actinomycetota > Actinomycetes > Streptosporangiales > Streptosporangiaceae > Nonomuraea. Next base: position 500,817 of record NZ_JAHFZZ010000005.1, on the reverse strand, counting down.
AGAGGCCAGGTTCTCCAGCCAGGACCGCACCTGTTCCGGACGGTACGGCGTGCCGGGAGCGGTGCGTGGGGTCAGTCCGGTCGCCGCCGGGACGTACGCGTCGAGCAGCCTCCGGGCGATCCGCGCCGCCGCCACCCGCGGATCGGGGTCCGGGCCGGCGCGGAGCAGCTCGGCCGGATCGGCGCCGGACTCCACGGCGGTCACGGTCAGCAACAGCCGCCACGGCGTGGCCAGGGCGGTGCGGATGGCAGTCCCCGACGTTCCGGAGAGTGCCGCGTGGATGCCGTCGCGGTAGGTGTCGCAGGGATGGCCGTCCGGCCAGCGGGTACGCAGGTACGCATTGATCTGTTCGATGGTCAGGTCACGCAGATGGATCCGGGTGGCGTTGTCGAGTCCGGCGCGGGCTTCCGACAGTTCGGTGTAGCGGTCGGCTCGGCAGGTCACGACGACCGCCCCCGGTCGCCGTCTGGAAAGGTCGCTGTAGCGGTTGAGCGCGGCCAGCAGGCCGATCGCCCGGCGGGGCGGGCCCATGGACGGCTCGGGGTCCAGTTCGTCCAGCCCGTCCAGCACCGGCAGCACCTGGCGGTCCCGCACCAGCCGCGCCGCGTCCTTGGCCGCGAGTCCGAAGTCCCGCACCAGTTGTTCGGCCAGCCATGGTTCGAACGGGCTGCCCAAGGTCCATCGTGCGGCGTTCAGGCGTACCGGCACCAGTTGCCGGTGATCGGGTCGTCCGTCGCTGGTCAGGAGGGGCTCCAGCAGTCGCAGCACCAGTTCGATGGCGAGCACCGTCTTGCCCGCTCCTGACTCGCCCACGACCAGCAGGCGCTGCGGGTGCAGCTCGCTGAAGAACCTCGCGATCGAGTGCAGGTCGTCCTTCACCTCGCCGGTGGCGTCGTCGTGGTGCGCCGCGAACGAGACCGGCGCGATGCTGTAGCCGCCGAGCAGCCCTTTACGCGCCCTGTCCTCCTCCCGGGCCACGCGTCGCGCCAGGAGTTCGACGGCCTGGTCCCGACCGGTGGCCTCCGCATGAGCCGCCTCGATCTCTGTGATCGCCGCGGACGCCTCCGCCAGGGTCTCTGTACGAGCGACCGGCTCGGTCAAGGCGGTCCTGGCCACCCGCCAGCGTTCGAGCTCAGCGGGAATCAGCTCGTTCGGATAGTCGCGGTAACGGAGGCAGGCGGTGACGAAGGCGTTCACGAAATCCCACCGCGGCAGCCTGTCGGTCTGCCGGAGCACCTGCGAGGTCGTGCTTTTGGGCAACGCGTCGATCGTGACGCCGTCCGAGGTCACCGTCTGGCCGCCGAGAGAGCGCAGCCTGCTCAAGGATGGCTCGCCCGCCCACTGTTTGAGCCGGACCAGCGACCGGACGAAGTCCGCGGCGCTGCCGGCCTCGGTGGGATCGGGTGGACGGGGGTGGTCCGCGGTCATCAGCGCGTCGTCCTCACCAGCGACCACTCGAACACCGCCCTCCCGCGCCGGCGCCGCCGGCCATCCCAGCACGTGCCCACCAGCGTCTGGACATGACGTGACTCCATCAGGAAATTGCGCGCCTCATCGGACTCCACCAGCTCCCGGCCGACCGCGATGGGCACGAACCCGTGCCGGGGAATGTAGACCCATCGGCCGCGGTCCCAGTCATAGGGATCGAACCAGTGGTGGCGGACCGTACCGGACGCCCGCACCTCCGGTCCGGTCCGGGTCAGGACGAACGAGCCCTGCGAGCGCAGCAGGCTCATCCTGCTGACGTAGAAGAGCTCCGTGCCGATGAACGCGTTGATCCGCGCGTCCCAGTAATCGTGCAGCCAGGTGGAGCCGCCGTCGCGCAACAGTCCGGCCTCTCGCACGAGCTGCCGTTCGAACCGGCGCTGGTTCTTGCGCTCGGCTTTCTTGATCACTTTGAACGAGCGGAGCCAGCGCAGCGACATCGTCCTGGAGGCGCCGACGCCGTCCATGAAGTGCTCCAGGAAATCGGACGCCATCGGGTGGACCTGCCGGCCGTCCGCGACGATCGAACGGAACAACGCGGCCAGTTCCGGGACGGGCTTGCCCGTCCGTCGCCGTAAACCTCGCAGGAACATGCTCGCTGCCTCCGTGGTGGGGTCCAGGGTCACGGACACGTCTGCTGGTAATCCTCGTCCTGAACGTAGTTCTCCCATTCGTCGCGGGTGAGGGAGCGGCCCGCGTTGGCGCACGCCGCGGCCACCAGGTCGGCGGGTGTGGCGACGTTCCACAGCCGCGCGGTCCCGTCGCCGGCCACCGTGGCGACGGTCGTCCCGTCCCGCCCGTAGGCGAGCGCGGTCACGCCGCGGGTGTGGCCGACCATCAGGGCACCGAGCGGCCGGTACGCCAGCAGGTCCCAGAGCTGCACATCGCCGCCGGTGGAGCCGGTGGCGAGGACCTGGCTGTCCGGGCTGAACTCGAGCGCGTTGACCGGGCCGTCCTTGACGATCAGGCCGATGCCGACCTGACGGCGGCGCACCACGTCCCACAGCCGGACGGAGTGGTCGCCGGCCGTGAAGGCCAGCCGCCGGCCGTCGGGGCTGAACGCCAGGTCGTTGATGAACCCGCCGTCGGCCGCGGCCGACGGGCCCGCGAGCTGGCGGCGGGTGGCCACGTCGAAGAGCCGCACCCGGTTGTCGAAACCCGTCGTCGCCAGCGTCGCGCCGTCGGGGCTGATCGCTATCGCCGTGATCACGTCGGTGTGGTCGGTGACGCGGATGCGCGGCCCGCTCTCCCGGCGGCGCGCGACGTCCCAGAACGCGATGGCCTCGTCCTGCTGGACGGCCACGAATCTGCCGTCGGGACTGAGCTTGGCCACGCCCGTGAGTGTTCCGTCATGGGCGAGCTCGCGGCGGCTCGCGACGTCCCAGAGCCGCAGGCCGTCTGAGTTGGAGGTCAGGAGCGTCCGCCCGTCGGGGGTGAAGGCGATCGTGGCCGCGGAGAGGCGAGGGCCCTTGGGACGCAGCGGGCCGCCGATGGGATGCTGGGTGGCCACGTCCCATAGCTGGATCGCGGGGTCCTTCTCGTCGCCCACGCCGGCGGCCAAGGTCCGTCCGTCAGGGCTCAGCGCGACGACGCCGCGTGCGGGCATCGGGGTCCCGATCTGCAGGTGGACCTGCGGGTCGGCCAGCCGTACGACGCCGTCGTCGCTGGCGGCGGCGAGCAGTTTCCCGTCCGGGCTGAACGCCACGCGGTCGACACCGCTGAGATTGTCGGCGAGCGCGATCAGCTGTTGCCGGCTGGCCGTGTCCCACAGGACGGTGCGACCGCTGGACCCGGCGGTGGCGAGCCGGGTGCCGTCCGGGCTGAAGGCGATCGCGTTGAAACCGGCGGAGCGGTCCTTGAACACGGCTGTCTGCTTCCGCGTGGCGATGTTCCACAGCCGGGCGGTTCTGTCGTAGCCCACGGTCGCGAGGGTGGCACCGTCCGGGCTGATGGCGACACCGTAGACCCCCTTGGCGTGCCGGGCGAACGGGGTGCCGATCTGGCGGGATGTGGCGGTGTCCCAGAGCCGTACGGTCTCGTTGCCCGCGCTGGCCAGGGTCTTTCCGTCCCGGCTGAAGGCCACCTCGCGGATGACGCTGGCGAGTTGCTGCCCGTCGTCGGGGCGGCCCATGGGAGTCCCGTGCGGACGGTGCGTGACAGCGTCCCACTGCCGGACGACGCCGTGGAAGTCACCGGTCACGAAGGTCTTTCCGTCCGGGTTGTACGCGATCGCCGACACGACCTCCTCGTGCTCCAGCTCGACGCCCAGCTCGCGATGGGTGGCCACGTCGTAGAACCGGACGCTGTTGAGACACGCCGTGGCCAGGGTCCGGCCATCGGCGCTGAAGGCCAGCTCGACGCTTGAGCAGTCGTATTTCCGCCGGGTGATCGGGGCGCCGAGCTGCCGCCGCGACGCCGTGTCCCAGAGCCGCGCGGTGCCGTCGTCGCTTCCTGTCGCGATGATCGAACCGTCGGGGCTGAACGCCAGTGCCGTGACGCCTCTCGTGTGCCCGGTGAGGGTCCCCCGGCCGGTACGGGTCGCCGCGACCAGGACACGGTTGCGGGCTTCGTCGGTGTGAGCGATCCGCCACGCCGCCACGGCCAGCATCGAGGCCAGGGCGGTGTCACCGGTCACCTCGCTCTGCGCCGCCAGTCGGCGCGAGTCCGCCACCCTGCGTTGCGCAACGGCGTCGTTCGCCGCGTTGACGGCGGCGCCGGCCGCGATGAGGGCGAGAACCGACAGCACCGCGAGGCCGGCCATGACGAGGCGCCGGCGGCGGCCGGCCCGCCGCGCCGCCCGCGTCGATGCCGTGAGGAAGCGCTCCGCTGTGGGGCCGGGCGGCGGGAAACTGTCGGGGTCGCGGTCCCAGCGGGGCCGGCTGTCCTGGACTGCCAGCAGCCGACCGCCCCGGTAGAGGAAGGCGGGGTCGCGGTGGTTCTCGGCCCACTGGGCGGCGTCGTCGATGAGCCGGTCGTACACCGTCTGTGCGGTGAAGTCGGGTTCGAGCCATTGGCGGAGGGTCGGCCACGCGATCAGGAGGGCGTCATGGGCGATCTCGACGGTGTCCTCGTGCAGGGTGAGCAGGCGCTGGTCGGCGAACGCGGAGAGCAGCGCCTCCGCTCGGTCTCGCCGCTCCGCCGAGTTCGCCGACGCGGCGGCGTGGATCTCGGTCAGGGTGGCCCTGCGGCGCGCCACCCGCCCGCCCGTGGTGATCAATGTCATGCGCCGGAAGAGTCTGAGCGCGGTCTTGCGGTCCTCGGCCGGGAGCCGCCCGAGTACCTCGTCGGCCGTGCGCCGCACGGAGTCGCGGACCCGGCCGGACTCCTCATATCCCCGGACGGTCAGCCGACCGCCCTCACGTCTCTCCCAGGTGTTGCGCAGAGCCTGCGACAGCAGGGGCAGGGCCCCGGCCTCGTAGCGATCGCCGGCGGCCTGGCCGGCGCGTAACTCCCCCAGGATGGTCTCCACCAGACCGGGCTCGATCTCCAGCCCCACCGCGGCCGCGGGGCCGGTGATGGCCAGCCGCAGATCCGACTCCGCCATCGGCTCGACGATGACCTGGCCGTCCTGGATGGCCTCGGCGAACTGCGGGTAAGCCGCACAGCGGTCCCAGTAGTCCGCGCGTACCCCGATGATCACCCCGGCGCCCCGCGGGCCTTCGGCCAGGGCGTCCAGGACCCGCACGAACGCCTGGCGCTCCTGCTCGTCGGTCACCAGAACGAACAGTTCCTCGAACTGATCGACCACCAGGACGAGACGGCCGTCCGTGGAGAGAGCCCCCGACAGCGTCCGCCGCGGATCGTCCCGCAGGTGCTCGTACGCCGTCTCGACGCGCCCGCCGAACGCCTCCGCCCACCCTTCGGCGAGTGCCCACAACGGCCTTGAGGTCGGCGTGATGAGCAGGCGGCGCCAACGCTGCGATCCGGCGACCGGCAGCATCCCCTTCGCCAGCGCCGGCATCAGCCCCGCCCGTAACAGCGACGACTTGCCCACACCCGAGGCACCCGAGATCAGCAGGATGGACCCGTGCTCGTCCAGGCGCGGTCCCAGGCGCTCCAGAAGGCTGTAGGTCGCCCGCGCACGTCCGAAGAAGAACTCGGTCTTCTCGGTCTCGAACGGCACCAGCCCTTGGTAGGGGCACACCTCGCCGGACGGCGAAAGCAGGGCGCCGTGGCTCCTCAGCGGCCGGAGACCCGACTGCGCCCGCGCGCCATCCTCGTCACCCTCACCCATGGCCTTCATTCTGGCTAATCACGCCGATGCTGATCAAACACAGTTAAACGCGATGATCCGGCCCCTCAGACCGTCCGATTCCGTTCGCTTTCGTCTGACCAGTGGTTTGAACCGCCCGAACGCGCTTTTCATGTATCTGCGGATCTCACCGGTCAGGTCCGGCAAACACTATCCAACCTGATGAGCTCGGAGTTGCCGTGACCATCTCCACCGTTTCCGCGCTGGCGGAAGTCATAGATTTTTCTTTGGGAACGCTGCTGCGCACGTGGCGGAAGCGGGCGTTGCTGACTCAGGAGCAACTGGCCGAACGGGCCGGCCTGAACGTTCGGACCGTCCGCCGGTTGGAACACGACGGACTTCAGCAGCCTCGTACCAGGTCGATACTGCTGCTGGCGGAGGCGTTGGGACTGAACGGCGAAGAGCGCGCGATGCTGGTCGCCGTGGCTCGCGGTCCGTCGGTTTCCACCGAACGCGATGATCCGGCGGGAACCGGCCCACCGCCGATTCCGCGACAGCTACCGGCGGGCGTGGCGGCATTTGTTGGCCGACGGCGTGAACTGATGGCTTTGGCAGATTACTACGAGAATGCGACCACGATGACGGTCGTCGCCATTGACGGCATGGCCGGAGTCGGTAAGACGGCACTGGCCGTTCATGCCGCCCATCGTCTTACCTCTCGTTTTCCCGACGGGCAGCTGTTCGTCAACCTCCACGGCCATACCGAGGGAAAGTCACCGGTCGATCCAGGTGACGCGCTCGCCCGCGTCCTGCGCACACTCGGTGTCCTTGACGAGTGCGTCCCCGAGCACCTCGATGACCGCGCCGCGCTGTATCGCAGCGTGATGGCCGACCGCGAAGTCCTGATCGTGCTGGACAATGCCGCCGATGAAGACCAGGTCCGCCCGCTGCTGCCGGCCGACCCGGGCTGTGGGCTGATCGTCACCAGCCGGCGCCGGCTGATCGCCCTGGACGACACCCGAACCTTGTCGCTGGATGTCCTGCCGCTGAAGGAGGCGGTCGACCTGTTCACCCGCACGGCCGGGGAGGAGCGGGTCACGGATGCGCCGGCGACGGCTCTGGTGGAGATCGTGGAGCGCTGCGGGCTGCTCCCGCTCGCCATCCGCATCGCCGCCGTCCAGCTTCAGGCGCGTGCCACCTGGAGCCTCGGACATCTGCTGAACCGGTTGACGGATGATCGGCTGGCCGAGTTGACGGCCGGGCCGCACAGCGTCGCCGTCGCCCTGGACCTGTCCTATCAGCGGCTTCCCGAGGACCAGCGACGGGTGTATCGGCTGCTGGGTGCGCGCGTCGGCACCGAGTTCGGCGTCACCGAGGCCGCCGCCGCGCTGGACACGACCGTGGTGCGCGCGAGACGGCTGCTGGACCAACTGCTGGACGCCCACCTCCTTCAGGAGTCCGCCCCCTGCCGGTACCGATTCCATGAGCTGGTCCGCGACCATGTTTCGGCCCTGCCGCACCCAACGGATGCCGTTGATGACCTTCAGGGCGTGGAAGGCGGTGTCAGATTCCGAGTCGTCAAGGGGCTGGGCGAACGGGCCGGCCGGTCGTGGGTGTAGGTCGGGCTCGGTTGGGCCGAGCCGAAACCCGGGTGCGCTCGGTCGGGCGGATCTCGTAGGCTGCGCCCGTGCTCCCCGACGTGCCCTGGCCTTCGATGACTCACCGCGAGGCCACGGCCGAGCTGGTGCTGGCCGGCTGGACGCCGTGCGGCGTCGGCGACTGGGCGATCGGCCTGCGCTCTCCCGACGGGCTGTGGGCGGCCAGGGTGTGTCCGTTCGATCCGGCCTACGCCGCCTTCCTCGAACTGTGCCGTCGCCGGCGCGGTAACCCCTACCTGCCGCGCATCGCCTTCGACAGCCCGCTGGACGGCGGCGGCACGCTGGCCGTGCTGGAATTCCTGGCACCGCTCGAACCGGTGCGGGCCAAGGAGGTCGCCCGCCAGTGGCGGGCGGGCGAAGGCGATGTGGCCCTGGCCGAGGTACGGCAGGCCGCCGCCGCGGTCGACGCCGAGTTTCGGGCCCGGACGCCCTGGTGGGACGGCATCGACCTGAACTCCGGCAACCTGCGGCAGGCCCTCGATGGGCGGGTGGCGGTCATCGACGTGTTCTGCATGGACGGGGCCTCCGTCTACGCGCAGATCCTCCAGGACGCCGGGGTGGTCCGCGCCAAGTTGCCCGGCAGCCGCCACATCCTCGACATCCCGTACATCGCCCGGGAGAGCACCCCCGAAGAGATCCAGGCCCTCCGCGCCGCATGGCACCGCACAGCACATGGCGCCGGTGCCGACTGACATTCGGCGACTTGAGGCGAGCACAGCCTGCCGTCACAGTAAGTAGTTCCTCCATCACTTTCCGTACATGATGGGTGGCGTCCTGCGGCAAGCCCGGCTTGCCGAGCAGAACCTTGCACCCAAGGAGCAGTGTGAAGAGAATCCTCCTCGTCCCCGCCCTGACAGCCGGAATCATCGCGCTCACCGCCAGTGCCGCCTACGCCTCGCAGTACGTCGCCTACGAGGGGCGGGGCTTCACCGGCAGGTCCGTCGTCATCGACGCGTGCGGGCCGTCCAACATCCCCTTCCACGGGTCCTACAAGTGGTACGGCGACGGCCAGTCGGGGCGCATGTACAACCAGCCCAACGCGCAGGGTGTGACGCACTTCGAGCTGCCTTCCAACCGCAACGCGGAGCAGCGGACGCCTGTCGGCTGGCAGAGCATCTTCATCGTGTGCTGATCGTGACCGCCCACTGATCGGTGCCCGGTGAGATCTCACCGGGCACCGATTCGTGTGCCGTCCCTCAGCGGGCCGCGGCGGTGATCTAATCCACCTCCGCGACGGGCTGGGCGAACTGGGCCGAGTACAGCCGGGCGTAGGCGCCGTCCGCGGCCAGCAGCGACTCGTGCGTGCCCTGCTCGACGATCCGCCCGTTCTCCATGACCAGGATCAGGTTGGCGTCGCGGATCGTGGACAGCCGGTGGGCGATCACGAAGCTGGTACGTCCCTCGCGCAGCGAGCTCATCGCCCGCTGGATGAGCACCTCGGTCCGGGTGTCGACCGAGCTGGTCGCCTCGTCCAGGATCAGGATCGCCGGCTCGGACAGGAACGCCCGGGCGATCGTGATCAGCTGCTTCTCCCCCGCGCTGACCGTCGAGCCGCTCTCCTCGTCGATCACCGTCTCATAGCCGTCGGACAGCGTGTGCGCGATGCGGTCCACGTGGGCGGCCTCCGCGGCGGCCTCGATCCGTTCGGGCGTGGCGCCTTCCGCCCCGTAGCCGATGTTCTCCGCGATCGTGCCGGCGAACAGCCAGGTGTCCTGCAGCACCATGCCGATGTTGGCGCGCAGCTCCTCCCTGGACATCTCGGCGATGTCGACGCCGTCGAGCGTGATACGGCCGCCGGTCACCTCGTAGAAGCGCATGATGAGGTTGACCAGCGTCGTCTTGCCCGCTCCCGTGGGGCCGACGATGGCCACGGTCTGGCCGGGCTCCACGGTCAGCGACAGGTTCTCGATCAGCGGCCTGTCCGGCGTGTAGCGGAAGGACACGTTCTCGAACGCCACGCGGCCCCTGACCTGCGCGGGCCGTGCGGGCTTGGCGGGCTCCGGGGACTGCTCGGGAGCCTCCAGCAGCTCGAAGACCCGTTCGGCCGAGGCGACGCCCGACTGCACCAGGTTCGCCATGCCGGCCACCTGGGTCAACGGCTGGCTGAACTGCCGCGAGTACTGGATGAAGGCCTGCACGTCGCCGAGGGAGATCGAGCCCGAGGCCACCTTGAACCCACCCACGACGGCGACCAGCACGTAGTTGAGGTTGCCGATGAACATCATGGCCGGCTGGATCATCCCGGAGATGAACTGGGCGCGGAAGCTGGAGGTGAACAGGGCCTGGTTGTGCTCGGCGAAGATCTCGCCGGCCTCCTTCTGCCTGCCGAACACCTTGACCAGCGTGTGCCCGCCGTACATCTCCTCGATGTGGCCGTTGAGCTTGCCCGTCGAGGACCACTGTTTGATGAACTGCGGCTGCGACCGCTTGCCGATGATCGCGGTGACGTAGATGGACAGCGGCACCGAGACCAGCGCGATGAGCGCCAGGATCGGCGAGATCCAGAACATCACCACCAGCACCCCCACGACCGTGAGCACCGACGTGATGAGCTGGCTCATCGTCTGCTGCAGTGTCTGCGCGATGTTGTCGGTGTCGTTGGTGGCGCGGCTGAGGGTCTCGCCGCGCGGCTGGCCGTCGAAGTAGCTCAGCGGCAGCCGCGCCAGCTTGGCCTCGATCCGCTCACGCAGCCGGGACGCCGCCCGCTGCACGATGGTCGTGGTCAGCCGGAACTGCGCGATGCCGAGCAGCGAGGCCAGCAGGTAGATCGCCAGCACCCAGCCCAGCACCTGGGCCAGCGCGGTGAAGTCGACGCCGTGGCCGGGCACCACGCTCATCGACGACACCATGTCGGCGAACGTGCCCTGGCCCTTGGCGCGCAGCCCCGCCACGGCCTGCTCCTTGGTGACCCCCGCGGGCAGCCGGGCCCCGATGATGCCGGAGAAGATCAGGTCCGTGGCGTGGCCGAGGATCTTGGGACCCGTCACGCTCAGCGCGACGCTGGCCGTACCGAGGGCCAGGACGATCCCCAGCAGCGCGCGCTCGGGGCGCAACAGCCGCAGCAGGCGGCGGAGCGAACCGCCGAAGTCGAGGGCCTTCTCGGCGGGCCCGGACATCATCCGCCCCGGGCCGAAACCAGGCTGAGGGCGGCGCGCGGGCGCCTGGGTAGTCATGCTGCCTCCTGTTCGGTGAGCTGGGACAGCACGATCTCCCGATAGGTCGGGCAGCTGGTCATGAGCTCGGCGTGGTTGCCGCTGCCGACCACGCGGCCGTCGTCGAGCACGAGGATGCGGTCGGCGTCGCGGATCGTGTTCACCCGCTGGGCCACGATGACGATCGTGGCGTCGGTGATCTTCTCGGCCAGCGTGGCACGCAGCCGGGCGTCGGTGGCGTAGTCGAGGGCGGAGAAGGAGTCGTCGAACAGGTAGATCTCAGGCCTGTGCACCAGTGTCCTGGCGATGGCCAGGCGCTGGCGCTGGCCGCCGGAGACGTTGGTGCCGCCCTGGGAGATCGGCTCGTCCAGGCCGCCGGGCATCGCCTCGACGAACTCGCGGGCCTGGGCCACGTCAAGGGCCTGCCACAGCTCCTCGTCGGTCGCGTCCGGCTTGCCGTACCTCAGGTTGGAGGCGACGGTGCCGGAGAAGAGGTAGGGCGACTGCGGGACCAGGCCGACCGCCCGGGAGAGCGCGGCCGGATCGAGGTCGCGCACGTTCACGCCATCGACCAGCACATCGCCGGCGGTCGCGTCGAACAGGCGGGGGATGAGGTTGAGCAGCGTCGTCTTACCACTGCCCGTGCTGCCGATGATCGCGGTGGTATGACCCGGCCGCGCCACGAAGCTCACGTCGCACAGCACCGGCTCCTCGGCACCCGGGTAGCGGAAGTCCACGGAGCGCAGCTCCAGCTCGCCGAGGTGTCGTTCGGGGGTGATGGGGCTGGCCGGCGGGTGGACGGTCGGCTCGGTGCCGAGCACGTCGTCGATGCGCTCGGCGCAGACCTCGGCCCGCGGGATCATCATGAACATGAACATCGCCATCATCACCGACATCAGGATCTGCATCAGGTAGGAGATGACCGCGGTCAGCGCGCCCACCTGCATGGTCCCGTCGGCGATGCGGTGGCCGCCGAACCACACCACGGCGACGCTGGACAGGTTCACCACCAGCATGACCGAGGGGAACATCAGCGCCATCAGCCGCCCGACCCGCAGCGACACATCGGTCAGCTGCTCGTTGGCCACGGCGAAGCGCTCGCGCTCGTGCTTGTCACGGACGAAGGCCCTGATGACCCGGATGCCGGTGATCTGCTCGCGCAGCACCTGGTTGATCCGGTCGATGCGCTCCTGCATCGCGCGGAACAGCGGCCGCATCCGCATCACGATCAGGCCCACGATGACGATCATCACGGGCAGCACGATGAGCAGCAGCGACGACAGCGTCGCGTCGATGCGCAGCGCCAGCACGATGCCGCCGACGCACATGATCGGCGCCGCCACCATCATCGTGAACGTCATCAGCACGAGCAACTGGACCTGCTGCACATCGTTGGTGGTCCGGGTGATCAGGGACGGCGGCCCGAACCGGTTGACCTCCTGGGCGGAGAAGTCCTGCACCCGGTGGAAGATCGCGGCCCGCAGATCCCGGCCCAGGGCCATCGAGGTCCGGGCGCCGTAGTAGACGGCCACGATCGAGCAGGTGATCTGGATGAGCGTCACACCGAGCATCACCAGCCCGATGCGTGCGATGTATCCGGTGTCGCCTTTGACGACGCCGTTGTCGATGATGTCGGCGTTGAGAGTGGGGAGATAGAGCGTGGCCAGCGTCTGCACGAACTGGAAGAGGACGACTAACGTGATCTCTTTCCCGTACGGCCTGAGCTGGGCGCGCAGGAGACGGAGCAGCATCAAGAAGTGCTTTCTGTGGAAGGGGTGGGGGCGGGCCGTACGAGCAGCCCATCGAGCAACACGGAGACGATCTCCTCGTCGTCCATGTCTCCGGACTCGCCGCCCTGGCCGAAGCCGCGGTGCACACTCACCGCGATCAGCATGAGCAGCAACTGTGCCGTGGCCTCGGGAGAGCGGCGCAGCCGGTCGCGGTCGGGCTCGACCAGAGCGGCGAGCCCGGCCTGTATGCGACGCCGGTTGTCCATCATCCGCTCGCGGAACCCGGCGTCGTCGGCCATCAGTTCATTGGGCCCGGCCAAGAGTTTGGCGTTGGCGCTCATCCCTGCCCGCAGCATCGCGACCGCCTCGCGCAGCCGCGCGCGCAGCTCGATGTGCGTGCCGATGGCCGCCAGCGCGTCCACCGCCGGCTGCGGGTCGAACGCGCTCATCAGCGCCGCCCGCAGCAGCGAGGCCTTGTCGGGGAAGACGCCGAAGATCGTGCCCTCGGCCACGCCCGCGGCCTCGGCGATCTGACGGGTACTCACCTCGGTGCCGTACTCGCGCAGCAGGGGAAGCGTGGCGGCGATGAGCGCGGCACGGCGGTCTTCTGGTGCCATGGCCGGCACCCGTCGCCTCTTGGTCATGCGGGACACTCTAATGAGCGAGTACTCACTCGTTCAAATGGTTATTCTCCCGGCGAATTCTGCTCTCCCGGACGGACGAGGCCGCTCTCGTAGGCGAAGACGACCGCCTGAACGCGAGTGGTCAGGTTGAGCTTCATCAGGACCCGCGACAGGTGGGTCTTGACCGTCGCCTCTCCCAGGAAGAGCCGGGCGGCGATCTGGGTGTTCGTCAGGCCCTGGGCCAGCAGCTTCAGCACGTCCGTCTCCCGGCTGGTGAGCGCCTCCAGCTCGGCTGCCCGGCTCGTGGTGCGGGAGGGATCCGGCTGGCCGGCGAACGCGGCGATCACCCGCAGGGTCACCGCCGGGTCGAGCAGCCCGCCGCCGGCCGCCACCGTCCTGACCGCCTCGACCAGATGCTCGGGCGGGGCGACCTTCAGCAGGAAGCCGCTGACTCCCGCGCGTAGTGCGGCAGCGACGTGCGCGTCCTCGTCGAAGGTGGTCAGCACGACGACCTTGCTCTCGGGGTGGTCGCGTACGAGCCGCCGCGACGCCTCCAGCCCGTCCATCTTCGGCATCCGCACGTCGATCAGGACGACGTCGGGCCGCGTACGCGCGACCAGGTCGAGGGCCTCGACGCCGTCGGACGCCTCGCCGACGACCTCGATATCCGATTCGCTGCTGAGCACCAGTCGCAGGCCCACACGGATCATCGCCTCGTCGTCGACGAGCGCCACCGAGATTGTCATGCCGCTTTTCCTACCATGTGCGAGGAATGGGGAACCGGGCGCGGACCGCGAACCCGCCGTCCGGCTCGGCAGCGGCGTGCAGGCTGCCCTGCACCATCGCCAGCCGTTCACGCATGCCGACCAGCCCGTGGCCGCCGCGCCCGGCGACCTGACGCGCCGCCCGTCCGGGTCTGTTGCGTACCTCAAGCGTGAGGGCCTGGTCGGTGTAGCCGATGGTGACCTCGGTCGGCACCTCTCCGGCGTGCCGCAGCACGTTCGTCAGAGCTTCCTGAAGCACCCGGTACGCGGTGAGATCCAGGACCGGCGGCAGCCGGGGCGGCTCGGCGGGGGAATCCAGGGTCACCTTCAGGCCGGCGGCGCGGACATCCGAGATCAGCTCGCCGACGCGGGCCAGCGACGGCGCCGGGACCGGCCGTTCGCCGTCGACGTGCTCGCGCAGGATGCCGACCAGACCGCGCATCTCCTCCACCGTCTGCCGTCCGAGACGCTCCAGCCCGGCCACGATCTCCTGCTCGGCCGGGCGTCCGTCGAGCAGCCGGCGCAGGCCGCCCAGTTGCAGGGTCATCACACTGACCGAGTGCGCGACCGCGTCGTGCACCTCCCGTGCGATGCGCGTACGCTCCTGCGCGACCGCGGCCTGGGCGTTCGCCTCGCGTTCGGCGTCGAGAGCGGCGGCCAGTTCGGCGAGCTTGGCCGCCCGCTCGCCGCTGCGGCGGGCCAGCAGCCCCATGCCCAGGCCGGGCAGCAGGATCGCCGGGATGAAGAACAGTTCCCACAGCGATTCGCCGGCGGCCATCGAGGTGCTCGCGAAGGACACGGCCGCGGCGCAGAACGCCAGGGCCGAACGCCGGGGCGGCTCGCGCCAGCCGACCCACGCCACCACCCCGATCAGCCCGATCATCGCCGCGCCACCGACTCCTGGCGCGTCGAACGCGACCACGGGGATCGGCAGGCAGGCGGCCGCGATGACCGTACCGGCCAGTGGGTACCAGGCCGCGACCACCACCCCGGCCCCCAGCAGGACGCCCCAGATCCAGGTGACGGTGGCGCTGGCGCCGAAGAAGTCGTCGAGCCGGGTCTCCATCACGGCCAGGAAGCCGATCAGCGGGCCGGCGACCAGGGGGATGAGGCGGACGTCCCTCAGCCGGGTCATCGTCATGGCCACCGATCGTAACCAGGCGCGCCGTCGGCCGACTCCCCCGGATGGCGGACTACCGCAGGCCGCGGGATCCCCCGTTCGGTGGACCCGGCCGAGGTGCCGTCCGCCGGATCGGGGATCGATCACGGTGCGCGATGGCTGACGCGCCACAGGGTGCCGCGGCGGAAGAGTTCTCACCGCAACGATCCACCCCAGCGACACGGAGGTACGACATGACCCCCCTTGCCCACACCGCCACGGCCGCCTCGGATGTGCTCCCCGAGGGCGCCGACCGGGCGAGCCGGTTCCTGCGGCGCGCCGGCGGCACCGCCCTGATCAGCAGTCCCCTGCTGATGTTCGCCGGCATGATGGCGTGCCCGCCCCAGGACTCGAACTCGACGATCGACTACGTCACCTCGCTGGCCCGCGACTCGTTCCTGACGGAGCTGTCGGCGATCCTGCTGCACTACGGCCTGATCGTCGGCGCGCTCGGCGCGCTGGCGGTGCCCGGTCTGGTCCGCGGCCGTAAGGGCCGGTGGCCGACGGCGTTCGGTGTGCTCGCCACCGCGCTGGGACTGCTGAACGTGTCCGGGGCGGTGCGCGACGACTGGTGGCGGATGGTCACCGGGCAGCAGCTCCCGATGGACGTCGCGGTGCGGATCTCCGACACCGTGGACGGGTCGGCGTTCATGCCCCTGTGGAGCGGGACCGAGATCTTCGCCTTCCTGGGCCTGCTCGCGCTGTGCGCCGGGCTCGCCCGGGCGGGTGTCGTGGGCTGGTGGCTGACCGCGGTCTATCTCGGCGCCTTCGTCGCGATGATGTTCATCCCGGCCGACCTGACGTATGTGATCGGCAGCGCGTTCGCCGCGCTGTACCTGCCCCTCGGGGTTGCCGGCGTGCGGGTCTTCCAGCGCGAGCGCGCCGCGGCCGCTGCTGCGTGACGTCCTTGGCACCCTGAGTTTGCCAATACGGCAAAGCGATTCGTGATGGTCTCACCGTACGCCGGATGCTTGGCGCGGGTGCCGTCGGACGGCGGACTGACTGGTCTCGGCCGGCCGCGCGGCACCCACGTGGATCAAAGCTAGGGAGGATTGATGTCGCAGCCTGATCCGGTCGCGGAGATGACACACCGTCTGGTCTTGTCTCGTACCGGCCGCATCCACCTGGTGGAGCAGGGCTCCGGGCCGCTGGTGCTCTTGGTGCACGGGTTCCCTGAGTCCTGGTACTCCTGGCGCCACCAGTTGCCGGCGCTGGCCGCCGCCGGCTATCGGGCCGTCGCCGTGGATGTCCGCGGCTATGGCCGCTCCGCCAAGCCTGAGGGCGTGGCCGCGTACCGGATGCTCGACCTGGTCGAGGACAACGTCGCCGTGGTGCGTGCCCTGGGCGAGCGGACGGCGGTGATCGTGGGTCATGACTGGGGTGCGACCATCGCCGCCGACTCCGCTCTGGTCAGGCCCGACGTCTTCCGCGCGGTCGGGCTGCTGAGCGTGCCGTACGCCCCGCGCGGCGGGCCGCGGCCCAGCGAGGTGTTCGCGCGTATGGGCGCGGAGGAGGAGTTCTACGTCAGTTACTTTCAAGCACCAGGCCGGGCCGAGGCCGAGATCGAACCCGACGTCCGCGGCTGGCTCGCCGGCTTCTACGCCGCCCTGTCCGCCGACACCATGCCGCCCGCCGACGCCCCCGATCCGCACTTCGTGTCCCGGGGCGGGACGCTGCGCGACCGCTTCCCCATCGGTCGGCTGCCCGCCTGGCTCAGTGAGAACGACCTCGATGTCTACGCCGCGGAGTTCGAGCGGACCGGTATGAGCGGGGCGCTCAACCGCTACCGGAACATGGACCGGGACTGGGAAGACCTCGTCGGCTTCGACGGCTCCCCCATCACCCAGCCGTCCCTGTTCATCGGCGGCGCGCTAGACGCCTCCACCACCTGGATGGCCGACGCCATCACGGCATATCCCGCCACCCTGCCGGGCCTGGTCTCCTCGCACATCCTCGACGGGTGCGGCCACTGGATTCAGCAGGAGCGCCGCGAGGAGGTCAACGAGATCCTCCGCGGCTGGCTCGCCTGCCTGCCCACCTGAGGCAGCCGCCTCCTGCGGCTCGCCCGCATGCGTGCCCGCGATGAGCCCTCGAGGAAGCGTGAGCTGCGGCCGGCGCTCGTCTTGCGGTACACCGCCTTGAGATGCGCGGGGATAACGACAATTATCTCGGAGAATCAGAACGTTCAGCCGTTGGCGCGAATGATGCCGGAGGCCAGAAAAGAGGGTTGGGGACCCTGCAGCTTTCTTGAGTCTTTTTGTCCGGCTCCGGCCCAGCGGTCTTTGGTCGCTACGGAAACCCGCGACCAAAGACCGCCAGCGTTCTCCTGCCGGGTCAGGCCACGACCGAGATGACCCTGCCGATCGCCTGGCCGGCGGCGACCACCTTGATGATGGCATCCAGGAAGACCCCGAAATCGGCGTTGACCCTGGCCTCCCAGCGCCAGGCCCAACGCCGGTTCAGGTCGGCCCAGCCGTCGTGCAGGGCGGGCAGGATCTCGGACTTGCCCCAGTCGTCGTCCCGCGAACCGGGTTCGAAGGTGCCGTGCACCCGCCCGGTGTGCGCGAAGGTGTAGACGTTGGGGCTGGGCTCGAGGAAGTCCCTGACCGCCCAGATGAACGACGTGTCGTAACTGATCGCGCCGGACACATGGAAATGCCCGCTGAAGTTGTACGACCCGGTGTCATGCAGGGCCAGGTTGGCGAAGCCGCCCACGGCGACACCATCCCTGAACCCGATCCGCGCATCAAAGGGACCGATCGTTCCAGCGGCCGCCATCGCCCCCGGCAGCCCGATCCCGGCGGCACTGGCGACACGCCGGCCAAGGCCGCCCGGACCGGGCGACGACGGCATTTCCAGCGAGGCACCGACAGACGCGTGCAGGTTCGGCGCGGAATCGAGGTCATGGAGGAAGGCGGCCAGTTGGTTCTGCTCTTCGGTGGTGAATTGTGACATTTCGGGGTGGCTCCTTTTGCGCCGCGAATCTCCGGGGCCCATCCGTTGGGAGGGCCGTGTCTTGCCTTTTCAGAATGGGAGATCCGGCGATGGAGAGAAATACCTAACGTTGGGGATTACCGGGAACCGTTTGCCGCATTCGTGCGCGTCGGCGCCCGCGTACGCGACCTCCTGAGCGAGCTTGCATCTCGCGGGCGGGGTGTACCACCGGAACCGCTCGAGCTGTCGGCCCGCGTCAGGGCATAATCTTGCGGCTGACCCCTTGCCTAGAATCGGGTTCTAGAAGCAGGGTTGCCCCATGATTATCGAGTACGCCGAACGCGTGTGGCGCGGCGAATCAGACGACAGCGTCGTGGACGCGGGCATGCAGGGCAAGGGCGTACAGCCGATCACCGACGGTCTCGGCTGGTGGCCGGGGTTCGGCAACGTGACCGCGTTCGAGACCGAAGGCGAGTTGGTGTTGTTCGACACCGGCGGCTCGTTCTCGGCGGCGAAATTGCACGAGGACGTCCGGGCCTGGACGCGGGCACCGCTGACCGCCGCGTTCTACTCGCACGGGCACATCGATCACGTCTTCGGGACGGGGCCGTTCGAGGAATCGGGGCCGTCGGCCACGATCTACGCCCACCAGGCGGTTGTTGATCGGTTCGAGCGTTATGTATTGACCAATGGCTACAACTCGGTGATCAACCAGCGGCAGTTCCAGGCCGCCGGGCTCCGCTGGCCCACCGACTACCGCCGTCCGGACGTGACCTACACAGACGCGCTGACCGTGCGGCGCGGCGGGCTCACGTTCGACCTCGTGCACGCCAAGGGCGAGACCGACGACGGGACCATCGGCTACGTACGCGAGCACAAGCTGCTGTTGCCCGGAGACCTGTTCATCTGGGTGACGCCCAACTGCGGCAACCCGCAGAAGGCGCAGCGCTATCCCCGCGAATGGGTGCACGCGTTGCACCGGATGGCCGCCATGGACGCCGAAATCATGCTTCCCGGCCACGGCGCCCCGATCTTCGGCCGTGACCGCATCCGGCAGGCGTTGCTGGAAACGGCCGAATGGCTGGAGTCGCTCGTCACGCAGACCCTGGAACTGCTCAACGCGGGCGCGCGGCTCGACGAGATCGTCCACTCCGTGAAGGCGCCGGAGCATCTCGCCGACCGGCCCTATCTGCGGGCACGGTACGACGAGCCGGAGTTCGTCGTACACAATCTGTGGCGCCTGTACGGCGGCTGGTACGACGGCAATCCGGCCCATCTGAAGCCCGCCCCCGAGGCGGTGCTGGCGAAAGCGGTCGCGGAGCTGGCGGGCGGGGCGCGAGCCCTCGCGGACGCGGCGCTCAAGGCCCTTTCCGGCGGCGACGAGCGGCTGGCCGGGCATTTGGCGGAAATGGCCGCCCTGGCGGCTCCGGATGACGCGGGGGTGCATCGCGTACGCGCGGAGGTCTTTTCCGCCAGGGCGGCCGGCGAGCTGTCCCTCATGGCGAAGGGCATCTTCGCCTGGGCCGCCACGGAGTCCAGGCAGCGCTCGTGAGAGCATCGCCTTGTTCACCGGCGCTTGGCGACGGTCAGCATGTGGCGGGCGCCGCGCTGGAACTCGTACGGGACCTCGCGGACCGCGCACGCCAGCCCTTCGGCCCGCAGATCCGCTCGAAGCGTGTCGAGAAACGGGACCGGCTCGCCGTCGCCCATGCGGACCAGCGGGAAGATCCTCACCTCGCGCCGGCTGACCCGGCTCATTTCCATGATCGCCGCCCGGTGCCACTCCTGATCCAGCCGGTCGGCCCAGGTGAACAGCAGGTGTGAGCAGAGCACCAGGTCCGCGCTTCCATCGGCCAGCGGGAGGTGTGGCAGGCGGGCGGCGAGATAAGCGCCGGGCCGCCGGTGGATGTCGGCGATGAACGCGCTCCTGGCGCGCAGCCGCAGCTCCCGGCGGCGTTCGGCCGAGCCGTACCACTCCCATACGAACCGGTCGGCGTTCGCGCTGATCATGGCGTTGCCCTGCTCCAGGTCGGCCGACAGGCGCTCGGCGAGCACGGCGGCGCCATGCGCGTAAAGCGGGTCCGCCGCCAGAGCCCGGACGCCCATCGCGCCGGCCTCGGCGACGAAGCCGGACGCGCCCCCGGCGCAGTCGAGGAGGACGCCGTCCAGGTCACGTTCGTCGAGCGCGAACATGGCCCGGTATTCGAGGAAGGAACGAGACGACATGATCATGTCTGCGTGAGCCACATTCCGATGGTGCCAGGAACCGCGTGGAGGCCTGGACGTCTGGGTCACCACAGTTCGATCGAGCGGGCGAAGATGCCCGCCACGTCGTCCTCGGTCACCGGCAGCGGAGCGGTCGCGAGCAGGCGCTGCTGTCTCATCGCCCCTTCGACGAGTGCGTCTATGTCGCCCGTGCCGTAGCCGACGGCGCCGATCCCGTTGGGGAGGCCGATGTCGCTCATGAGGTCGATGAGGACGGACGGCAGGAACTCGGCCGCCTCAGCCGGTTCCCGCCGGTCCGGGGCGAGCAGCCGGGCGGCGCGCAGGTGGCGTTCCGGCGCCGCCCGGAAGGTGAACTTGAACGCCTCCGGCGCCGTGAGCGCGACCGACATCCCGTGCGGGACCATCGGCTCATGCCCGGGATACCCCTTCGGGTGGAAGTCGCGCACCTGTCCGGCGATGGGGTAGGCGTTGGCGTGCGGGATGTGCACGCCGGCGTTGCCGAACCCCATCCCGGCGAACGTCGCGGCCAGGGCCATCTCGCCGCGGGCCGCCGCGTCGTCGCCGTGGCGCACGGCCCGCCGGAACGACCTGGCCAGCAGCCGCATGGCCTGCTCGGCCCACATGTCGGAGATCGGGTTCGCACCGCAGTAGGGCACTCGCTGCTCAGGGCGTTTACGCTCGCCGCCGGTGTACCAGCGGGCGGTGTAACTCTCGACCGCGTGGCAGAGGATGTCCATGCCGGCTGAGGCGGTCACGAGCGCGGGCTGGGTCAGCGTCAGGTCGGGGTCGACGACGGCGAGTGCCGGGCGCAGCCTGGCGTGGCTGATGCCGGTCTTGACCTTGAGTGACAGCACGTCGAGCACGCAGATGGTGGTGCTCTCCGCGCCGGTTCCGGTGGTCGTGGGTACGGCGATGAGCGGCTTGAGCGGATTGACCGGGGCTCTGCCCAGCCCGACCGGGGCGTTGACGTAGTCCATCAGCTCGCCGGGGTTGGTGAGCATCAAGTTGATCGCCTTGGCGGTGTCGATGCTGGACCCGCCGCCGACGCCGACGATCGCGTCCCAGGGGCCGGTGGCATGGGCGTGTGCGACGGCGGCGTCGAGGCTGGCGTCGGTCGGTTCGACGTGGACCTGGTCGTAGAGCTGGGCGTCGAGGCCATGGGCGCGGATCTGATCGGCGATCCGATGCGGGGTGCCGGTGGCGGCGACGCCCTGATCGGTGACGATCAGGACGCGCCGGACGCCGCCGTACCGGCTGAGGTCGAAGCCGATCTCGTCGGCGGCGCCGTTGCCGAACTTCAACTGGGGCGCGCCGTAGGTGAAGACGGTCTCGGGGTTGACCGGAGGCGTGGTCGTCATGCTGGTCCCCTTACCCGTCCTGGAGCATCACGCCTCCGGCAGGGAGCCCGGCGCTCGGGGTCAGCGCTTCAGTCCCTCGCTGAAGAGCGTGACCGGGCGGTCCTGCTTGACGCCGTCGACGACGATGTCCACGGCCTCGTTGTAGAAGGCCACGTGCCCCTGGATCGGTGCCGTGGCGGGGATGGGGTCGGGGTAGGCCCAGGCGAGGTCGCGCGGCGCGCCGCCGTCCTTGAGCGACCAGTAGGAGGCCACCCCTTTGTACGGGCAGCGGGTGTGCGTCTCGGTGGGCTCCAGCAGGTCGAACCGTACGTCGGCGGGCGGGATGTAGTAGCGGGTCGGCAGGCCGGTCTCGAACAGCAGCACCGGGTCGCGCGTCTCCGCGACCACCCGCCCGCCGATCTCGACCACGACGTGCCGGGAGCTGGGTATCGGGTCCACCCGCTTGTACGGGTCGCGGGGGTGCACGAAGATCTCCTCGTCCTCCTCGTACCAGTGGTCGAGCACCACCTCGGGATGCCGGAACCACGCGA
The DNA here is from genome assembly GCF_018603905.1 of Nonomuraea sp. NEAU-A123. Classification (GTDB taxonomy): domain Bacteria; phylum Actinomycetota; class Actinomycetes; order Streptosporangiales; family Streptosporangiaceae; genus Nonomuraea. Next base: position 479,006 of record NZ_JAHFZZ010000005.1, on the reverse strand, counting down.
AGGCGATGTGATCGGGCAGTTCCGGGTACCGCCAGGCGGCGTCGCGCACGAGCGCGTCCCCGACCGCGAGGTCGTAACGGACGCCCGGCGGCTCCCCGACGTCACGCAGCAGGTCGGTACGTACGTCACCGGCCGGGAAGGCGTACCGGGGCACCGGGTGGTCCGGCTCCCAGACGAGCACGGGAGCGCGGGTGTCGACGACCACGACGCCGTCGCGGAGGCCGCGCACCCAGCGCTCGCTCGGCTCCCAGTTGAAGGTTCCGGACGCGGGCACGGTCAGGCCTCCGCCAGTTCGGCGACGTACGGGCGGCGCTCGCGCCACGCCGCGATCTGGTCGGGCCGGCCGAACACCTCCAGGTACTCCTCGACCTGCCGCTTGGCCCGGTCCCACAGCAGCGCCGGCTCGTAGTCCGAGCCCTCGGGGCCGACGAACGGGGCCAGCGGCTCGATCACCGTGTCCAGGCTGGGATGCCAGAACACGCCGGTCGAGCGCCTGGTGACCGAGCCGCCCGCGACCACTCGGTGCGTGCCCGCGGACAGACGGCCGTTGGTCCACTTGGTGAGGATGTGGCCGGAGAACACCTGCAGGGCTCCGGGCACGATCGGCACCGGTATCCACTCGCCGTCGGGGCCGCGGCCCTGCAGCCCGGCATAGTCGCCGCGCTGGTGCAGCACCGTGAGCGCGGAGCCGTCGGCGTGCTCGAGCAGCAGCAGCTTGTCCTCGTCCGCCTCGCCGCCGTCGTGGGTCCAGGTCGGGTAGTCGTTGACGACGAAACTGGTGTAGTAGGGACGTCCGGAGGTGGGGAAGGTCTCGGCGGGGACGCCGAGCAGCCGCGCGTACAGGGTGAGCACCTTCTCGGCCACCCCGACCGAGGCGTCGTGGTAGCGCGCGGCCAGGTCCTTCAGCCCCGGCTCCTGCTCCGGCCACACGTTGGGGTGAGCGTAGAGCTGGGCGTACTCCTCGCTGAGTCCGGCCACCTCGGCCTCCTCGACGCTGCCGAACTGGCCGATGTTGAAGCGTTCCAGCTCCAGGCGGCCGAAGTCGTCCGGCCACTGCCGCCAGCCGCGGTAGGGATGGCCGGTGGGGCTGGCCAGCTCCGCCTTCTCCTCCCGGGGAAGGGCCAGGACACGGCCGATGGAGTCATGGAAGCCGTCGATGAGCTCGTCGGGCACTCCGTGGTTGGTCACCTGGATGATGCCGATCCGCTCGGCCGACTCGCGTGCGGCGGCGAGCAGTTCGGGCGGGGCGTCGTCGCTGAGGGCGAGTTCGAGGTCGATGACGGGGATGCGGGCGGTCATGCGGTACTCCTTGTGGTGGTGCCGGTCAGCAGGAGGTCGGCGAGTTCGGCGGCGGTGTCGAGCCGCCCCGCGGAGAGGAGCCGCGCGGCGGGGACGCGGTCGCGGAGCTCGGCCACGGCGGCGTCGGACAGGTCGGCTCGGACCACGGTGATGGGCGTTCCGGCGGCGGCCAGGCCGGACAGGCCGTTCCAGAGGTACTCGTCGTCCGAGGGATCAGGGTGGCCGGGCAGGGTTCCGATCAGGATCAGAGCGGGAACCAGATGGGGATGCCGGGCCGCCAGCGCGACGGCGGTGAGCGCGCCGAGCCCGGCCCCGGCCACCGCCTTGGCCTTCGGGGCGAACGACTTGATCGCCTCGGCGACGGGAAGGACGAGCTTGCGCGGCGCGTAAACGGCCGCGTGGCGGCTGGACCTGCCGTGTCCCGGCAGGTCCAGGGCGAGCGCGGGGCGGCTGAGCCCGGACAGCGGGCCGTCCCAGTCGCGGGCGCTGCCACCGGCGGCGTGCAGCAGCACGGCCTCCGGCGGGCCGGACCCCCAGACGACACCGCTCACGTGCTCGCCGGTGGAGACGGTGACCCAGCGGCGCTGGACCGGTCCTGGCAGGTCTGCGAATTCATTGTCGGATTGGGCGGATGTGGACATGCTGCCTCCTGGAGAGAGGGTCAGGGCGCCGTGCTCCCTTGGGCGCGGTGCGGGAGACGGGCGGGGTCGAGGTGGCAGTGGACGACATGCTCCTGGCCGAGGTCGCGCACCGGGGGCACGCTCGTGTCGCACAGCCCGTCGACGCGGCTCGGGCAGTCGGCCGCGAACCGGCAGCCCGTACCGGCGCCGTCCCCCTGCCCCGGGGGTGCGGGCGGGTGGCTGCCGACGAGGACCGCCGTGTAGGGGTGGTGCGGGCCGTGCAGCACTTGCTCGGCCGGCCCTTGCTCGACGACCTGACCTCGGTACATCACCGCGATCCGGTCCGCGAGATAGCCGACGACGGCGAGGTCGTGCGAGATGAACAGGTACGACGTGCCGCTCGCCCGCTGCCGGTCGTCGAGCAGCCGCAGCACCCCGGCCTGCACGCTCACGTCCAGCGCGGACACCGGCTCGTCGCACACCACCAGGTCGGGGACCCCGGCGAAGGCGCGGGCGATGGCCGCCCTCTGCCGCTGCCCGCCGGACAGCCGCTCGGGCCGGGCATCGAGAACGTGCGCGTCGAGCCCCGCCTCATGCGCCAGCCCCGCCGGATCGAGCGGCCCGCCGAGGCTGCGCGCGGCCTTGGTGAGGATGGTGCGGATGGTGTGGCTCGGGTTGAGCGAGGAGTAGGGGTTCTGGAACACCATCTGGATGGCGCGCCGCTGCTCGGGCGCCCGCCGCGTCGCGGAGGGATGCAGCGGCCGGCCACGCAACGTGATCGTTCCCGGTCCGCGTCCGCCCAGCCCGGCCACCGTCCTGGCGAGGGTGGTCTTCCCGCTGCCGGACTCGCCGACCAGCCCGACCACCTCACCCCGCCGGATCACCAGATCGACGCCGTCCACGGCAACGGTCTTGCCGTAGCGGCGGGTCAGTCCACGGACCTCCAGCAACGGCCCGCCGTCCGGCGGGAGGGGCGAGGGCTGGGACACGGCGGACTCCGGCCGACGATCCGACTCGGCCGACCGCGACGCGGCCGACTGCGGCTCCGGCAGCGGCTCCGGCTGGGAGACGGCTTGCGCGGTCTGGCCTGGATGGTGGCAGCGCACCAGGTGAAGGCCCGCTGTCGATCCGTCGGGCGCGGTGGACAGAGTGGGCACAGTGGATCGGCACAGGTCGTCTGCCAGGGGGCAGCGTGGCGCGAAGGAGCAGCCGTCCTGCTGCTCCCCTGGCGCGGGCGGGTGGCCCGGGATGGCCGTCAGCGGGTGCGTGCGCCGGTTCCGGCCCAGCCCCGGCGTACTGGCCAGCAGTGCCGCCGGGTACGGGTGCGCGGGATCGGACAGGACCTTGCCGGCCGGGCCCTCCTCCACCAGGCGGCCCGCGTACAGGACCCCCACCCGGTCACACAGCCGCCCGACCAGGCCGAGGTCGTGGCTGATCAGCACCACCGCCGCCCCGAGTTCGGTGCGCAGCTCTCCGATGAGGTCGAGGATCTCCCGCTCGACAGCGGCGTCGAGACCGGTCGTGGGCTCGTCGAGGACGAGCAGCCGAGGGCGCGCGGCCAGCGCGGCGGCGATGACCACCCGCTGTTGCTGCCCGCCGGAGAGCTGGTGCGGGTAACGGCGGGCGATCGCGGCGGGGTCGGGCAGCCGGACCCGCTCCAGCAACTCGGGCACCTCTTGGCGCGCGGCGGCACGATCGCGTCCCCGTGCGCGCAGCGCCTGCGCGAGCTGCGTGCCGATCCGCATGGTCGGGTCGAGCGCGGCGCTCGCCTCCTGCTGGACGACGGCCAGCGCCTCGGCCCGCCAGCGCCGCAGCGCCGCGGGCGACAACCCGAGCACGTCCACGTCGTCAACGACGATCCGGCCCCCGGTGATCAGACCGCTCCGCGCGACCTGGCGCCCGAACGCTCGCCCGATGGTCGTCTTGCCGCACCCCGACTCCCCCACGAGCCCGTACGTCTGACCAGGCGCCACTGTGAACGACACTCCGTTCACCGCGACCTTCCCGCCATAGGCGACGGACAGCTCTTCGACGCGGAGCCCGCTCACGATCGCCCCGCCTCCCAGCGCCCGCGCAGGGCGTCGGCGACCAGCGCGATCCCGACCACGAGTGAGGCGATGGCCAGCGCCGGCGCGAGCACCGTCCAGGGCGCCAGCTGCAGCCACAACCGGTTGTCCGACACCGACGCCCCCCAGTCCGGTGAGCCGGGTGGCTGCCCCAGCCCAAGAAACGACAGCGTGGCGGCGGCGAAGATCGCGTCGCCGAAGCGGGACGTCGCCTCCACGATCACCGTCGAGGAGACGTTCGGCAGGATCTCGCGTACCGTCAGCCCCCAGGACCGCTCACCGCGCAGCCGGGCCGCCTCGACGTACGACTTCTCCCGCTCCACCAGCGTGGCCGCGCGCACGCTGCGCGCCACGATCGGCACGAACGAGGCGGCGATGACCAGCACCATCACCGTGACCGACCGTCCCGCCAGCGCCACGACCAGCACGGTGGCGATGATGGAGGGAAAGACCACGACGGCGTCGAGCACCCGCATGACGATCTCGTCCACCACGCCGCCGTAGGTGCCGGCCGCCAGCCCCACCAGCGCCCCGGCCACGACCGCCAGCGCGGTCGCCGCCGGCGCCACCAGGAGCACCGGCCTGGACCCGGCGAGCAGCCGCGAGAAGGTGTCCCTGCCGAACTGGTCGGTTCCCAGCCAGTGCGCGCTGCCCGGCGGGAGGAAGCGGCTCGCCGGATCCAGCAGATCCGGCTCGTACGGCACGAGCTGCGGCCAGAACGCCGCGACCACCGCCCACGCGACGATGATCGCCGCACCGATTCCCAGAGCGGCCCCGTGGCGCCGCCGCGCGTACGGGAGCGCGATGGCGGTCACGATGCCGCCCCCAGCCGGATCCGCGGATCGAGCAGCCGGAACGCGACGTCGGCCGCCAAGACGATCAGCATGTAGAGCAGGCCCAGCACCATCGCCGTCGCCTGCAGCGTCGGCAGGTCCTTGTCGACCGCGGACGACAGCAGCAACGCCCCGATGCCGGGATGGTTGAACAGCAGCTCCACCGTGACCAGCCCGCCCAGCAGGAACTGCAGCTGCACGCCGAGCGCGCTGGTGGCCGAGATGGTGGAGTTGCGCAGCACGTGCCGCCGCACCACCTGCCACCTGGTCAGACCGCGCAGCTCGGCGGCGCTCGCGTACGGGCTCTCGATCGCGGTCACCGCGCCGGCTCGGACGTGCCGGGCGACGTACCCGGTGCAGAGCACCACCAGCGAGAACGCGGGCAGCGCCAGGTGGCCGAGCCTGGCGAGCAGCGAGGAGCCGTCCGGCGCCTTGGCCGAGGCGGGGAACCAGCGCAGCCGCACGGCGAACACCACCAGCAGAATCACGCCGGTCACGAACTCCGGAGTCGCGCCCAGCGCCAGCCCCGTCACGCTGACCAGCCGGTCCATCGGCCGGTCATGGTTGACGCCCGCGACCAGACCAAGCGTGACCGCGACCGGCACGAGCAGCGCGAACGCCAGCGCGGCCAGCAGCATCGAGGCCGACAGCCGGTCGAGCACGAGGTCGCGGACCGGCACCCGCAGCGTGTAGGACTCGCCCCATCTGCCGGTGACGAAGCCGCCCAGCCAGTCCGCGTACCGCGCTGGCAGGGGCCGCTCCAGGCCGAGCTGCCCGCGCAACCGGGCGACCGACTCCGCGCTCGCCTCACGGCCGAGTATCGTGCGCGCGACGTCGCCGGGCACCAACTCGGTCGTGACGAACACCAGCACCGACACCCCGAGCAAGGTGAGCGGTACGGCCACCAGCCGGCGCAGCAGGAACCGCATCACACCACCTGGGAGACCGAGCTGAAGTCGACGTAGCTCGACGGATGCGCCTGGATGCCGGTGAACTTCCCGGCGTTGTAGGCCCGTACGGTTCCGCTCCACACCGACACGATCACCGGCACGTCCTCGTGCAGCGCCTTGGCGATGATCTCAGCCTGTGCCTTGCGTTCGTCGTCGGTCTGGGCCGCGTCGTAGGCGTCGGCGGCGGCGTCCAGGGCGGAGTTGGCGTACTTGGAGCCGTTCCACACGCCGCCGCCCTTGACCATGGGAATGACGAACTGGCTGGGGGTCGCGCGCCCGGCCCAGCCGACCAGGTTCGCGGTGGAGAACAGCCACGGCGTGTCCTTGTCCTGGTCGCCGCCGTAGAAGTCGGCCGAACTGCGCTGTTCCAGCTCGACCTGGATGCCCGCCTGCTTGAGCTGGTTCTGGACGGTCAGCGCGTAGTCCTTGCTCGGCGGGTCATACGTCAGCGTGAACGACAGTGGCTGCCCGCCGAGCAGTTCGGCGACCTTGGCCGGGTCCTTCGCCCGCTGCGGGACATCGCCCGGCGCGGCGGGGAACAAGGGGGCGAACAGGTGGTCGTTGCCCAAGGCTCCGATGCCGTCGTAGACCGTGGCGTTCACGCCCGGCCGGTCGAGCGCGTACGCGACGGCCTGCCGCGCCTCCTTGCGGTCGAACGGCGCCCGATCCGTACGCAGCGTGAACGCGGTCAGCCCGGTGCCCTGGACCTGGTCGACGGTGATGTCGCCGATGCCCTTGAGCGGGCCGACGAGCTGCGGGCGGCTGAGGATCTGCGCGTCGATCTCGCCGCTCTGCAGCGCCAGCAGGTCCGCCTGGTCGTCGGCGTAGAACTTGATCTGCACCCCGTCGAGGTACGGCTTGCCCGGCTCCCAGTACTTCGGGTTACGGGTGAACGTCGCCCCCGACGCGGCGTCGTACGACTCCAGCAGGAACGGCCCGGTGCCGATCGGCTTCTTGGTGAAGTTCCCCGCGTAGTCCTTCTTGAGGATGACCGCGTTGTAGTTGCCGGCCGAGACCAGGTACGGGAAGTCGGAGAAGGCCCGTTCGAGCGTGAAGACGACCGTGGCGGCGTCGCGGACGCTCACCCCTCCCTTGGCCAGCACCGTGTCGAACGCCGACAGGGCGGCCGACTTGGAGTCGGGGTCGAGCAGCCGGTCGAAGCTCGCCTTGACGGTCTCCGCGTCGAGCGGCGTGCCGTCGGAGAAGGTGACGCCCTGGCGCAACGTGAACGCCCACCGCTTGCCGCCCTCCTCGGACTCCCATTTCTCGGCCAGCCTCGGCTTCAGGCTGAAGTCCCGGTCGAGCCAGATCAGGTACTCGGCGACGAGCTGCACGATGGCGATGGCCGAACCGTCGTACATGGTGACCGGGTCCACGGCGGTGGGCGGCGGGGGCGATCCTGCGCGGAGGGTCCCGCCCGGGCGGGGTGGCGCGGACGCTTTGGCAGTCGTGTCCGCGCCGGTCTGTGAGGCCACGCCGTCGCCTGTTCCGCAGGCGGCCAGCAGCAGCGCGAGAGCGCCGCCTCCCGTCCCGGCGAGCAGGGTCCGCCGGGTCATGGCGGGCACCGCTGCGGCGCTGATGACGTGCTTCGCCGCGACGGGTGGGCCGGGCCTGTCGAAGGGACGGGGCAATTCCCTCATTGGAGCTCCTTGGTGACGTTCGATATCCCACTATTCAGGTAGGGATAGAATGTTGTCAATGGAGAGCTCCCCACTGTCGGCGAACTGCGGGGGACGTCCTCGCGGGGGCGGGGGCGGCGGGGCGGGCGCGTGTCCGGCGACTCCCCCACGAGGGGAGCGTTGGTCTCGCCGATGCCGAACGCCGAGACACCGGCCCTTCGCGGCAGGTCACGACGCGGCCGCTTTTCCCGGCGCCCACGAACAGGCCGGAAACGCCATTTCCGCCGGCCGGCGCGCCATGGCGATGGAAAAAGCTCCAGCAATAACGGGGCTCGTTGGCGGAATCGCTCGATGATTATTTCCGCGTCCTTTTTCTCGACGACCGCGTGCCACCTCGCGCAGTCGCGCGGAAGCGACCGACCTGCTGGTCCAGCGGTTACAGAGGCCTGCTTAATTTTTGCATCGGAGCCACTCCTTCCTTTCGATGCCCTACGTGAGTGCGCTTGTCCACTGGCGCCCGGGAATCGGTCTCTCACGGCACCCGGCGAGTTACCGAGATAAGTTTGCTCGCCATGCGATACTTCGAGCTGGACATCCTTGTCGTCGCCGACCAACTCACCGAGGCATACGTCGAGATCTTCACCGCCCCGCCCTGGCAGCACCGGGACGCCGAGGCGACCCGGGCGGCGTTCCGGGAGCGGATCGAGTCGGACGCGCACCGCCCCGGTTTCCGGGCCATGCTGGCGATGTCAGACGACGGTGAAATAGATGGCTTCGTCACGGGCTGGACCACCCAAGCCCCGTTCCGCACCGACCGCGCCTACGGGAAGGTGACCACGCGACTCGGCGCCGACCGGGTGAGCGATCTGCTGGTGGGCGCCTTCGAGGTCGACGAACTGGGAGTACGGTCACACGCCCGCGGCACCGGTCTAGGACGGCGGCTGCTGTCCGCCCTCACCGCCACTGCGCCCGGCGGCCGGGCGTGGCTGCTGGCCTGGAACCAGGCGCACGACACGCTCGCCTTCTACCGCCGCATCGGCTGGCAGGAGCCCGAACCCCTCCCGGGCAACGAGACGGACGTCGTCGTGTTCCTGTCTCCAAGCTGATCCGGCGATCGGCAAACTCCACCTTATTGCAACTAGTTTGCAATAACGAGATCTTCGCTTTAATGTCGCCTGCATGGCGCGTGGATGGGCACTGCCGGGGGCGATCGTCCTGGCGTTGACCGCTTGTTCGGCTCCTTCGCGGACGGCGGCGTCGTCGCCGGAGGATGCGGCGATGCCGGGGCTGGGGTCGGGGCCTGACACGGTCAATCCAGTGCTCGGCGCGCGGCCGAATCAACCGCGACAAGGGAGAAGGGAACATATGAGCCAGTACACGCTGCCCGACATGCCCTACGACTATGCGGCGCTGGAACCCGCCATCACCGGCGAGATCCTGGAACTGCACCACGCCAAGCACCACGCCGCCTACGTCAAGGGCGCCAACGACACCCTGGAGCGGCTGGCCGAAGCCCGGGACAAGGGAGAGTTCGGCGGCCTGGTGGGGCTGGAGAAGACGTACGCGTTCCACCTGTCCGGACACGTCCTGCACACGATCTTCTGGCAGAACCTGTCCCCCGATGGCGGTGACCGCCCCGACGGCGAGCTGGGCGACGCCATCGCCGAGCACTTCGGCTCCTTCGAAGCGTTCCGCAAGCAGCTCACCACCGCCACCAGCACCGTGCAAGGCTCCGGCTGGGGTGTGCTGGCCTGGGAGCCGCTGGGGCGCCGCCTGGTGGTCGAACAGGTCTACGACCACCACGGCAACATCGGCATGAACACCACCCCGCTGCTGGTCTTCGACGCCTGGGAGCACGCCTACTACCTGCAGTACCGCAACGTCCGGCCCGATTACGTCGAGAAACTCTGGGGCCTGATCAACTGGAACGACGTCATCGCCCGCTACGACGCCGCCCGCGGCGTCACCTCATGAGGCCGTCCTGCTGATCCCCGCATCGGCCCGTGACAACCTCTCAGCCGGGCCCTCCTGAACTCGGCGCCCGCACGCCGGCCTTCCTTGATGATGGTCCACCCGGCGTGCGGGCCCGTGGCACATCCAGGCCCTGGGCTCCGGCTGCCCAGATCGCCCGCCGACCCCGCCGCGACAGCGATCCGGGGGCGGCGGTCAGCGGGACATCGGCAGCAGGCGGGCACCGGCGCGTTTGACGTTGCGGGCGATCAGCGCGGTCTCCACCTTCAGCACTCCGGGCAAGGCGCCGATACGGGTGGCGAGGTAGTCGTACAGGGCGCTGGGGTCGGCGCACACCGTGAAGGCGATCATGTTGGGATCGCCGGTCGTGGCCGCCGCGAAGGCGATCTCGGGGTGGCCGGCCAGCGCCTGGGCCACCGCGGTCAGTTCGGAGGGGGCGACGGTCAGCCACAGCACGGCCTCGGTGGCGTACCCGAACAGCATGGGATCGATCTCGACCTCGAAGTGGAGCACGTCGTTGCGGCGCAACTCCTCAAGGCGGCGGCAGACGGTGGACTCGGACCATCCGGTGGCGGCGGCCAGCTGGTCCGCAGGGCCACGCCGGACGACCACCGAACCCCTGACGACCGTACGGCGATCCCCGCCGATCCGATCGCCCCCTGAGAGCATCTTTCACGAGAACATGCCTTGACGCTGGCCGTTATTTGAGCGATCGTTCGACTACTTAAGACCTGAGGGGCGATGGGCGGTTTCAGATGCAAGGCTGGCGAAAGCGGAGTGTCGCCACTGGAGTGGTGGCGCTGGTGATGATCACCTCGGGCTGCTACAGGGACGGCGGAGGGGTTGCGGGCACGGCGGCTCCGGGGAGCACGCCCGAACAGGACCTCGTCACGACGACCCCCGCCGGGGTCGGGCAGGTCGACAAGGTCACCTGGGCGCTCTACCGGGGCACCACCTCGATCGACCCGATCACCGCGGGCGACTATCCCGAGATCACCGTGACGAGCCTCATGTGCGAGTCGCTGTTCCGCCAGGCGCCGGACGGATCGGTGGAGCCCGGCCTCGCGACCCGGCTGGACTTCCCCGACCCGAAGACCGCCGTTCTGACGCTGCGCAAGGGCGTGACGTTCTGGGACGGCTCCCCCATGACCGCCGAAGACGTCGCCTTCAGCATCGAGCGCAACCGCGACCCCAAGGGCGGCGGCTACTGGGTGCCCGTCCTGAACCGGGTGACCTCGGTCGAGGCCTCCGGCCCGCTGGAGGTCACCCTGAAGCTGAAGCAGGCGGACTACTGGCTGCGCAACGTCCTGTCGTACATGCCGGGCATGGTGGTGTCGAAGGGCTACGTCGCGGCCAAGGGCAAGGACTACGGCACGGTGAAGGGCGGTGCCATGTGCACCGGCGCCTTCAAGCTCGGCCAGTGGCGCACCGGCGACGTGCTGTCCGTCGTACGCAACGACGCCTACTGGAACCGCGCGGAGTCCCCGCTGGTGCGGCAGATCGACTTCAGGGGCATCCCCGACGAGGCCACGCTGACCGCGGCACTGCTCACCGGAGAAGTGGACGGCGCCTACCTCGAGCTGCCGCTGTCGACGATGGAGCAGATCCGCGCCGGCGGCACGGTGAAGGTCTACCACGGCCCGTCGTACCTCATCGACGCGCTGATCGTCGCCGACGTGGGCAAGGGGACGCTCTCCGACGTACGCGTCCGCCGCGCCCTGTCGCTGGCCATCGACCGCGAGGCGTACATCAAGACCCTGTACAAGGACAGCGCCCGGCCGGCTCGAGCCCTTGGCACCCCCGGCACCTGGGGGTACGAGCAGCAGATCTTCCAGTCCGCCTGGGACGGCCTGCCCGACCCCAAGACCGACCTGGAGACCGCGCGCAAGCTCGTCCAGGAGGCCGGCGCGACCGGCAAGACCGTGACGTTCGGCATGAGCAACGAGCTGAACAAGCTCGCCACCGAGGCCAACCTCTTCAAGACGGCGGCCGAGAAGATCGGTCTCAAGGCTCGGCTGAAGGCGGTGTCCACCGACGCCTACAGCGGGTTCTTCCTGGATGCGAAAGCTCGCGCCGACGTGGACGGGTTCTTCACCACCAACTACCCCAACTGGGCCGATCCCGGAGCCCTCTACGCGACGCTGTCGCTGCCGGGCGGCCCGCAGGACTACGGCCGCTACCGCAACCCGGCGGTGGCCGACCTGCTCGAACGAGCCCGCGGCACCGAGGACGCACGGCAGCGGGCCGAGAGCACCGTGCAGGCGCAGAAGATCGTGACCGGGGACCTGCCGTGGATACCGATCGTCGCCCCCGACACGGTCCTCGTGCTCAACGCCAAACTCACCGGGGCCACGGTGTCCTCCCAGCACCTGTTCGCGCCGTGGGCCGGCAAGCTCGGGGCGGTGGGCTAGGCGCATGGCCGCGTACCTCATGCGGCGGGCGATCATGCTGGCGGCGACGCTGCTCGTGTCGAGCTTCGTGGTGTTCGCCGGGCTGTCGGTCGCACCGGGCAATCCGCTGGCGACCCTGTCGGGCGGCCGCTCGCTCCCGCCGGAGAGCGTCGCGGTCCTCGTGCAGCGCTACCACCTGGACGAGCCGTTCTTCGTGCAGTACGCCACCTGGCTGGGCAACGCCGTACGGGGCGACCTGGGCATGTCGATCACCCTCCGGCACGACGTGTCGGAGCTCATCGGCTCCCGCTCCGGGACGACCATCGCCCTGATCCTCTACGCGGCCCTGATCGTGCTGCTCGCAGGCGTGTCGCTCGGACTGCTGGCGGCGCTGCGTCCGGGGATCGTGGATTCCCTCGTGGTGATGTCGACGGCCGTGGTGGTGGCCGTTCCGCCCTTCGTCGCCGCGATCGTGCTCATCGGGATCTTCGCCGTGAACCTGCGGTGGCTGCCGGCACTCGGCAACGGCTCCGGGCTGTGGGACGGCATCCGCCACCTCACGCTTCCGGCCTTCGCCCTGGCAGCGGCCTCCACCGCGGCCGTCGCCCGGGTGACCCGGACCACCGTGCGCGCGGAGCTGGGCCGCGAACATGTGCAGACGGCGGTCAGCCGCGGCATCCCCTACCAGGCCGTGGTACGCCGCCACGCCCTGCGCAACGCCGCCGTCCCGATCAGCACGCTGGCCGGCATGACCGTGGCGTCGATGATCGCGCTGGCGGCGGTGGTGGAACGGGCCTTCAGCCTCAATGGCCTGGGCTCCTACCTCGTCACTGCTGCGCTGTCCAAGGACTTCGCCGTCGTGCAGGGCATCTCGCTCGTGCTCGTCACGTCATTCGTCCTGATCAACACCCTGGTCGACGTCGTGGCCGCGGTCCTCGACCCCCGGATCAAGCTGGGGAGACGAGCATGACCGCGATCACCGCGCTCCTGGGAAGCAGCCGCCCGAACAGGTGGGGACCGCTCGGCACGACGGCCGCCATCGTGATCCTCGCAGCGGTCGCCCTCTCAGTACTCGGACCGGCGCTGTCCTCCGCCGACCCGAACGCCAGCGACTTCGCCAGTGCCTACGCGGCCCCCGGGGCGGGACACCCGCTCGGGTACGACGGCCAGGGACGCGATCTTCTCGCCCGCCTGCTGACCGGCTCGCGAACCTCGCTGCTCGGCCCCCTCTGGGTCGTCGCACTGAGCATGGCGGCCGGAACGATCATCGCGATCGCGGCCGCCTGGGTCGGAGGGTGGCTGGACTCCGTCGTGTCGGCGGCCCTCGACGTGGTCTTCGCCTTCCCGGGGGTCCTGCTCGCGATGCTCGTCGCCGCCGTCTTCGGTCCGGGCCTGAGCGCGGCGGTGCTCGCGCTGTCCGTGGCCTACGTCCCGTACATCGCCCGGCTGCTGCGCAGCGCGGCCCTGGCCGAGCGGCGCAAAGCCTACGTCCAGGCGCTGGAGGTGCAGGGATTGGGGGCGGTGGCGATCTGCCTGCGCCACCTCGTGCCCAACCTCATACCGCTCATCGCCGCCCAGGCCACGCTCTTCTTCGGCTACGCCATGGTGGATCTGGCCATCGTGTCGTACTTCGGCCTCGGTGTTCAGCCGCCCGACGCCGACTGGGGCGTCATGGTCGCCGGCGGGCAGTCCGGTGTCCTGCAGGGGTACCCGGCCGAGTCGTTGCTGGCGGGCGGCTGCATCGTCGTCCTGGTCGTGGCGTTCAACGTGCTCGGTGAACGGCTGTCCGACGGCTCCGGGCAGGGCGGGACGTTCGGCCCGTCGCGCTGGTGGCGTCCCAGGCGAGGAGGCGCCGCGTGAACGACCTGCTCCGCATCAGCGGCCTGACGGTGAGGCTGCCGCTCGACGGCGAAATGAGGACGGTCCTCAGCGACGTGTCGCTGAGCATCGCCGCCGGAGAGGCGGTCGGCCTGGTCGGCGAATCGGGGTCGGGAAAATCCATGACCGCCCGCTCGATCGTGCGACTGCTCCCTCCGGGCGCGCTCGTGGAGGGGACGATCCGCTACCGCGGGAACGACGTCCCATCGCTACGCGGGCAGAGACTGCGCGACCTTCGCTCCAGCGTGTCCATGGTCTTCCAGGACCCGCGCGCCCACATCAACCCGGTCCGCACCGTGGGCGACTTCCTGACCGAGGCGCTGCGCGTCAACCAGCGGGTCGCCCGGCGGGAGGCCGAGGGCCGCGCGGTTCGCGTCCTCGACGAGGTGGGTGTGGCGGACGGCCCGCGACGCTTGCGGCAATACCCGCACGAGCTCTCCGGAGGACTGCTGCAACGCGTCATGATCGCCGCCGCGCTGCTCACCGAGCCGCACCTGCTGCTGGCCGACGAGCCCACCACCGCGCTCGACGTCACCACGCAGGCCGAGGTGATGGCCATCCTCGACGAACTGCGCCGCGAACGCGGGCTGGCCATGCTGTTCATCACCCACGACCTCGAACTCGCGGCGGCCGTCTGCGACCGGACGGCGGTGATGTACGCGGGCCGCGTCATGGAGATCCGCGCGTCGGCACTGCTGCACGACCATGCGCTGCACCCCTACACAGCGGCGCTGGCCGCCGCCCGTCCCTCCCTGGAGCGGCGGGCCGAGCGCCTGGTGACCACCCCGGGCCGGCCGCTGTCGGCGTTCGAGGCGCCGGACGGCTGCCCGTTCAGCACCCGGTGCCCGCACGTACGGCAACGCTGCCACGACGAACGACCGGACCTTCGCCCCCTGGATGGCGGCCAGGTGGCCTGCGTACGAGCCGAGGAGCTGGCGGTTTCCCATGACTGACGCGATCCTCGAGGTCGAAGGACTCCGCAAAAACTTCGGGGAGGCGACCGCCGTACGGGATGTGAGCTTCTCGCTCCCCCCGGCAGGCGCACTGGCCATCGTCGGCGAGTCGGGATCCGGCAAGACCACCGTGGCCCGCATGATCGTGGGCCTCGAACGGCCGACGGCCGGGCGTGTCACCGCGTGCGGGCGCGACCGTTCCCAGCCGGCCCGCTCGGCGCGGGAACGCCGGGACCGCGGCGGCCAGGTCCAGATCGTCTTCCAGGATCCCTACTCCAGCCTCGACCCCCGCCAGAGTCCCGCCGCCGCGGTGGAGGAGGTCCTGCGGCTGCACACCCGTCTCGATCGAGGGCGGCGGCGCGCCCGGGTGGCCGAGCTGGCCGACCTCGTCGGGCTCGACGAACGCCAGATGGCGGCACTCCCGTCACGGCTGTCCGGCGGACAGCGTCAGCGGGTGGCCATCGCCCGGGCGCTGGCCGCCGAGCCGCGGATCCTCATCCTCGACGAGTCCGTCGCCGCGCTCGACGTCTCCATCCAGGCGCAGGTCCTCAACGTGCTGGCGGACGTACGTGAACGCACCGGCGTGGCCTACCTGTTCATCAGCCACGACCTCGCCGTGGTCCGTCAGGTCACCGATGACGTCGTCGTGATGCGGCACGGCGCGATCGTCGAACGCGGGCCGACCGACCGGGTGCTCGACGCGCCCGAGCACCCGTACACGCAGCTGCTGCGCGCGAGCGTCCCCCGCCCCGGCTGGCAGGTGCCGAAGACACGATGACCGATACCGGCCAATGGTGTGGTCTGAAACATGCCGGTGCCTGAAGCTTCATCACTGCTTGTCTGGTTACCTACTCCACGCCTTCGGCCTGAACGGGAACCATGTCAACGATCACGCCCATCCGAACACGCTCGCCACTCATCGACTGGCTGGCGGTCATCGCGCTCACGCTGGGCATCTTCGCGATCGTCACCAGTGAAATCCTGCCCATCGGCCTGTTGACCACCATCGGCGCCGACTTCGGCCTCTCCGACGGCATCGCCGGGCTGACCATGACCCTGCCCGGCATCGTCGCCGCGATCGCCGCGCCCGCCGTCACGCTGGCCACCGCCCGCCTGGACCGGCGGGTCATGCTGTGCGTTCTCATGGCGGTCCTTGCCACCGCCGACGTGCTGGCGGCCGCGGCCGGCTCCTACTGGATCATGCTGGTCTCCAGAGCGCTCGTCGGCCTCACCATCGGCGGCTTCTGGTCGATCGGGGCCGGGCTGGCCGCCCGCCTGGTGCCGCCGCCGGCGGTCGGCACCGCCACCGCCCTGATCTTCTCCGCCGTGCCGCTGGGCTCCGTACTCGGTGTGCCGGCCGGAACCTTCATCGGCCACCTCGCCGGCTGGCGCACCGCCTTCCTCACCCTGGCCGCGCTGGCGATCCTCGTTCTGATCGCCCTGCTGGCGCTGCTGCCACCGCTGCCCGCCCACCAGGTCACCAGCCTCCGCGTCCTGCTCGACCTGCTACGCCACCGGGGCACGAAGATCGCTTTGCTGGCCACCTTCCTCATCGTCCTTGCGCACTTCGGCACCTACACCTACATCACGCCCTTCCTCCAGCACATCACCCACCTGTCCCCCGCGGCCGTCAGCGCGGCGCTCCTGGCGTACGGCATCGCCGGAATCGCCGGCAACTTCCTGGCGGGCAAAGCCATTGCCATAAGCCTGCGCGGCGCCTTCGTGGCCACCGGCTGCTTGATCGCGCTCACCACCTTGATGCTGCCCGTGGTCGGCACCACAGCGCTCGGCGCTGTCGTGCTGCTGGTGCTGTGGGGTCTGGCCTATGGCGGCGTGCCCATCTGTTCCCAGGCATGGTTCCTCGACTCCGCCCCGCGGACGCCGGAAGGCGCCACGATCCTCTTCACGTCCTCGTTCCAAGCGACCTTCGCCCTCGGCGCGCTCCTCGGCGGCGGCATCGTCGATGCCTTCACGGTCTCCACCGTGATGATCTGCGGCGGGCTGACCGCTCTCCTCATGGCGGCCTCCCTGTGGTCGCTCACCAAGCCCCGCTGATCCCGCGCCCTGACGACCGCATCCGGCGACACGGAGCCGTCGGGTCCTTTCGGCCGGTTGGGTCGTGAGAAAACTTCATCTTTACGTGTCGCCACAGTCGCTCTCCGCATCTGCAAAACTACAGTGAGTGCTGGCTTTGGAACGGCCGGCAGCTCATCGCCTGGCCTGATGAGAAGCCGGTCCCGTACAGTCCCTTGCTCGAAAGAGAGCCGCATGCCTCGCATCAAGAAGACCACCATGGCCGTGACCCTGACCGCCTGCGCCGGCGCGCTCGGCGCCTTCGCTGTCCCGGCACTGGCCGATCTCGGCGGCGCCTCCGGCCCGGGTGTCCGCGCCGCCGCCATCATCAACGCCAACGGTTCCGTCGTCCGCTCCAAGGGCGTCACCGCCGTCCGCAGAATCGCGGTCGGCCAGTACTGCATCCGGCTCGACGCCGACATCAACGCCTCGAACACCGTCCCCGTCGCCACCGCCCAGTGGACGGGCGCGCCCTGGGACTCCAGCATCTTCATCCGCCACGACGGCAACGCCTGCGGAGACGTCCGCGACGTGTTCGTCGGCACCGGCACCGCCGCCGGCGCCCGCGACACCGGCTTCCACGTCATCATCCCCTGACCGAGGCTGTCCTTGGGCTGTCGGCCAGTTCGCCCAGGCGGCCCGCCGCCTGGGCGACGCTTCTTCTGGTGGCAGCTCCCGCCGTGGCCGACGATGCCACGGGCGGCGAACACGCGGACCGGTCAGCTCCAGATGCCGGGCAACTCGTACGGCAGCTCCTCCTCCTCGAGCTCCTGCCTGTCGATCACATCGCCGTTCAGGGGCAGGAGTACGGTGACCTGGCGCCCCCAGTCGGAGTAGCGGGTGTCTGACTCGATCCGGACGGAGCCGTCGTAGATGGGCAGGACGGCGATGGCCGACAGCCGCTCCACCAGGCCGGTCGGGCCCAGCCGGATGGTGTAGGAGACCTTGCCGACGCGCCCGCTCTTCGAGCGGATGCCGAAGTGCGAGACGAAGGAGGGGGACACCTTGGCCAGCTTGTCGGTCTTGATCGTCCCTTTCAGCACCCCGTCACGCCAGGACGTGCGGTGCGCCAGGAGGGTCTTGAGCGTGGCCGGCTCCAGGACCTCGAGCAGCAGGTCGCTGGCCGGTAGATCCGTGTCCCGGTAACGCACCCATCTCGTCCCCTGGGGCAACGCGTCATTTACCAGGGGACCTGAGACGTAGTCGTCGTACCCCGAAGAGATCATTCTGAGGGGCGCCTGCTGCAGGGCGGCGTCGTCCGCCATGCCGACCTCTTTCGCGGTGCCCATCAGCTTCTTGCTGTACTTCAAGGTCTGGGACAGGTCGGAGGCGATCTCGCCCCGTGGGCCGAACCCGATCGTGCCGTCCATGCCGGCGCTGATGGAGAGGCCGCTGCCGTAGTTCACCTTCGCGGTGGACACGACGTTGACGGCCTTGCCGCGCGTCAGCTCGGCCTTGAGCGCCTTGACCGGGTCGACCCTGGGTGCTGCCTGCGCCGGGGTGGCGGTGAGCTGCATCAGGCCCGCGACCACGGCGACGCCGACGATGGTTCGCTTCATGGGATTCCTTGGATGGTCCGAAAAGACGCGAACAATCTGGTGCACCTTTGATCAACCGTCAAGCCAAAGCACGAATGCCTCCACGATCTGAGGATCAAACGCGCTGCCCGCCCCCTCGTGGAGTTCCGCCACTGCTTCCTCAAGGGAGCGTGCACCCCGATACCAACGTCCAGTCGTCATCGCGTCGAACGCGTCGGCAACAGCGATGGCGCGGGCGATCTGAGGGATCTCCTCGGCCACCAGCCCCAGGGGATATCCCCGGCCGTCGAACCGTTCGTGGTGATGCAGGATGCCGTCGAGTGCCCGAGCGATGTGGGGATGGGCGGCGGCGGCGCGGCGCGTACCCCCAAAGAGGTCCGCTATCTGGCGGACGATGCTCGCACCATGCGTGACGTGCATCTTGATGAGCGTGAACTCTTCTTCGGTGAGGGCCCCGGACTTGAGGAAGACGGCACTGGGGACCGCGAGCTTGCCGACGTCGTGAAGCAAGGCGGCGAGGCGGGCCGCCTCGACATCGTCGGGCGTCATCCCGAGTTGGTGCCCGATCATGGCCACCAGTTGGGACATGCGCTCGCTGTGCCGGCGCAGGTAAGGGTCTTTGAGCTCCATGGCCGTCGTCAGCGCTTCGGCTATGTCGGTCGTGAAAGTCGCGCCCCCGTCAAGGGTAGTGAGGGGCCACAGCGCCCGCGCTTCCTCAGTCTGGCCCTGGCCGACGAGTAGTCCCGTCAGCCGGATGGCGGCTGATCGGTCGCCGGTTTCTGCCTGGCGGCGCCATGTCGAGGCTGCTGCCGCGGCCCTGTCCTGCTCGTCTCGCAGGTCCGCCAGCGCGGCGACAGCGGACGGGTCGCCTGCTTCCGCTCGGTGGCGCCACATCGCCACTGCCTCCCGCATCCGGCCCTGGCTGACCAGCAGGCTGGTCAGAAGACTCACCGCCTGGCTGTCGCCGGTGTTGACGGCCTGGCGGTAGAGAGGTTCGGCGTACTGGTTCATGAGGCGGTTCTGCGCGGCGTAGGCGGTCCGGGTCTGATCGCCGGAGTCGTTGAGATGGTCGATCATGGCCTGCCAGCAGGTGGCGGGCACCTGGAGGAGGCGGCGCTGTTGTCCAGCGTGTTGTTGCAGGTAGTCGGCGACCAGGTAACCGCTGATCTGCCCCATGCTGGTGTGGTCGGCGACCGGGGCGAGTGCGGCGGCGGCACCGTTCAGAGTGGCGGTGGCGTAGGCCAGGGCTGTTTCGAACCAGTTGGCAGGCGCCGCGGCGCGCTGGCGCGGATCGCAGTAGCCCGGTGCGGCGGCTCGTAACAGGTCCGCGCTGAGCGGGGAGACGACACCGAGACGGGTGGCGTCGATCGCGGCGTCCAGAATCGCGGCGGCGTAGGGGTCGGCCCCGCGCCACCGGTCCACCAGTTGCGGAGCGGCGGCCATCGTCTGGGTCAGCCCGTAGTCCGCCGATCGCAGGGCCACGGCGATGCGCTGGTCGCCGGCAGCCGCGGCCGCCTGGGCTCTTGCCTGTTCGGCGACGCTGAAGGAGGCCGGAAGGTGAATGACGTCAGCCAGATCAAGCAGTTCGCGTTCAGCCGCGTACAGGTCGGACCGGTGGGATGCCGGGGACGCCGTGTAGGTGGTGTAACGCTCGGGCCACAAGGTGGCGATCATCACCGTCCGTGCGTGCAGCAAGGTACGCACGGTCGCGGCCTGCAGACCGGCCGATCCGCCCAGGTAGCGCTGTAGTTCGTCCAGCCATACCACCAGTCGGCCAGGGGGCGCCGTGGCGACCTGGCGGATCCGCGCCGCGTCCGCCGGATGCCAGAGCCACCAGTGCGGCACGACCGCCCGCAGCGCCTCGAAGGCGCAGCGGGACTTGCCCACCGATGAGCCGCCCACCAGGAGGACCAGGCCGCCCCGCGCGGCCGCTCTGCCCACCAGAGCGCGCACACCGTCCGGGCCGGCGTCCACATCACGGGCGACGTAGGTGGGCAGGTCACCGGGTGCGCCCTCCACCTTGATCGCGGCGTGTACGCCAAGCCGGCGCTGATCAGCGTGTGCCACGCGCACCGTGTCCGGCAGCCCCTGCGGAGCGCTCGAGGCTACTCGCTGCCTGGCGGCGTACCAGGCCGAACGCTGCTCGCGCGGCACCCCGCACGCACGCAGGTATCGCTCCAACGTCTCCTGCGTCGGCAGCGTCGCGCCTGACAGGAGATTGTTGAGGGTGCTCGACGGCAGCTTGTCCGGTCTCACCGCCTTGTCCAACTCAGCGTACGAGCGGCTCGCTCGCAGCTCATCAAGTGTCTGCGCGAGCTCGGTCAACGTCTCGACAGTGGTGGGGTCAGGTCTGGAGGTCATCGCGAGCTCCGGCTGGTCAGCTCCTGTCCGCATGGGGTTCGCCACAGCACGGTCGGCAGCGGCGGACGCCTTCACCTCGCAGTATGACGCGCCGGTGACCATCCCGCCGGTGGACCACGAGGGCGGTGGCCAGGTTGAGGGTGGCCACGGCCAGAGTCAGGAGGGCGAGCAGGAGATCCATCGCATTCGCTCCAGGGTTTCGGCCGAGCCGAGTGCACGGCGCTTCGCCCTCAAGCACAGCCTGGCGAGGATGGGTCCGGCACCCCATCCGGACCAGGTCGGACACACCATCTCGAATGACCGCGAGTTCGGGCAGGCTGGAGCGGTTGCCGGAACGCGGATCAACGTGGTGACCGGGCGCGTCCGGTGCTGTCCGTTAGTCACCCCGGGCAGTTCCGGGGGCCGACGCTCTGCCCGGCACCGACGACGGTGACCTGGGCAGGGCTTTCCGGCGGCGTGGCGGCGGCGGCCGTGCACACGATCTGCTGGATGGCCAGTGTGGACAGTTCGCCAGCCGGAGTGGACAGGGTCACCACCAAGTGGCCGGCCGGATCGGCGGTTACCGAGAACGGGCCGGCTTGGGGCGGGAGGTCGGTGGTGAATCCGTGCTCCTGTTCCCTCGCGGTGGGTCCGGCTGCCAGCAGCGCGAGGGTGTCCGCGCGGAACAGGGGACGACCACCGGGCCCGGGCCGCGTTACCGCGCGAAGTCGGCCGTTCTTGACCAGGTAGAGGGTGATCGGCGTGGTAGGTGCGACGGCTCCGCTCGGCGGGTCGCCGGCGGGGATGACGTCGCTGGGTCGCACGCCGCAACCGGCCATGGCGACGAGTGACAGGAGGCCCGCGGCGAGCATGCGGCGGGTGAGCCCGGTCCTCACTCGGGGCCTCCGTCCGGATCGGGTGCCCGGCGTGGCAGGCGCAGCGTGAACATGGCGCCGCCGTCGGGGGCGTTGGTGACGGTGAGGCCGCCTTGGTGCAGGCGCGCGTTCTCCTGCGCGATGGCGAGGCCGAGGCCGCTGCCCTCGGATCTGGCCCTGGCCGCGTTGGCCTTGTAGAACCGGTCGAACACGTGCGGCAGCACCGCTTCGTCCAACCCCTGTCCGTGGTCGCGGACCTCGAGAGCGATCCAGTGCGGGTCGGCGGAAAGCCGTACCGACACCGGTGGCTCGCCGTGCCGCAGGGCGTTGCCGACCAGGTTCGCCAGGATGACGTCCACTCGGCGCGGGTCCAGCCGCGCCGTCACCGCGGGTGGAAGCTCGGTCTGCACCAGCTCCGACCAGCCCCGGACACGCAGGGTCGCGCGCACCAGCTCGGCCACGTCGACCTCGTTCAGCGTGAGGGCCGCGACGCCGGAGTCGAACCTGCTGATCTCGATGAGGTCGTTCACCAGCCCGGTGAGGTTGAGCGTCTCCTGGCTGACCAGCTTGGCGGCCCTGCCGGCGGGCTCGGGCAGCCGGGCCGCCTCCTCGTCGAGGACGTCGGCGACCGCGGTGAGCGCGGCCAGCGGGGTGCGCAGCTCGTGGGACACATCGGCCACGAACCGGCGGGCGTCGGCCTCCATCTCGCGCAGCTGCTTGACGTACCGTTCCAGCTCCGCGGCGGTGTTGTTGAACGTGCGTGCCACGTCGGCCAGCTCGTCGGAGCCGCGCACCTCGATCCTGGTCCGCAGCTCGCCCTCGCCCAGCAGGCGTGCCGCCCGGCCGAGCTCGCGCACCGGGCGCAGCACGCCACGGGTGGCCAGCAACGCGAGCACGACCGCGAACGCCAGGGCCGCCCCGCCGGTGAGCCAGGCGCGCGCGGCGAGGTCGTCGATGCTGCGCTGTTCGGCGAGCAGGCTGCGCGCGGCGTAGACCTCGATACCCGACACCCGGGCCGTCCGATCCGGCTCGGCGATCAGCAACGGCGCGCCGATGATCAGCCAGGGCGTGCCCTGCAACACCACACGTTGCCACGCGATCTGGCCGCCGGCCACCACCAGCCGCAACTTTGGGGAAATCACCCCGAGTTCCAAGGCCAGCACCTTCCCACCCAGCCTCAAGTGCCCCGGCGGGGCGACCGGCGAATGTATCTCGCCGTAGCTGGCGACCGCGAACTCCACGTTGTTCTGGTCGGGCACGGCGGCGGCGATGTCGCCGAGCTCGTCTGGGCCCGGCGTCGCACTCCGCAGCGGGTAGAGCGCCTCCAGGCGGCTCTTCATCGCCTGCACCGCGCCATCCTGGGTCCGCTGCAGGATGGCGTTGCGGGCCTGGACGTAGATCCCGCCGCTCACCGCCGCCGCGGTGACCACGCACAGCAGTGCGAACGCGAACAACAGCCGGGCACGCAACCCCAGGCTCGGCCGAGGTGTCATCGGCGGCTCACACCGGCCCGAACCGGTACCCGAACCCCCGCACCGTCTGCACGTAGACAGGCGCCGCCGAGTCGTCCTCTATCTTCGCGCGCAACCGCTGCACACACGCGTCCACGAGACGCGAGTCGCCGAAATACCCGTGCTCCCACACCGACTCCAGCAACTGCTGGCGGCTGTGCACCCGGCCCGGCGTGCCGGAGAGCTCGAGCAGCAGGCGCAGCTCGGTCGGGGCGAGGCTGACCGGCACGCCGCGGTTGGCGACCACCAGCCCGGCCCGATCGATGGTCAGGTCCCCGTGCCGCTCCAGTTCCGCCTGTTCCCGGCCGGTCCGCCGGAGCACCGCGCGCATGCGTGCCTCGAGCACTCTGGGCTGCGCCGGCTTGACCACGTAGTCGTCGGCGCCCGCCTCCAACCCGGCCACCACGTCCATGTCGTCGCCGCGCGCGGTCAGCATGATGATCGGCACCTCCCAGGCGGACCGGATGCGGCGGCAGACCTCGAACCCGTCCATGCCAGGCAACATCAGATCGAGCACGACGACGTCGGGAAGGTCCGTACGCAGCCAGTCCAGCCCCTGCTCGCCGGACTCCACCGCGCGCACCCGGTACCCATGCCGGGTCAGGGCCAGCTCAAGGCCCTCCCGCACGGCCGGGTCATCCTCGATCAACAACACTCGCGACACGCCGCCGAGTTTCACCGCACGCTCCGTAACTCGCCCGCCGGTCAACTCCGTCCACTGTCGGCCGACCATGTCCCCGTCTCGTCAGCGCCGTGTCATGGTCGTGTCACGATCGCGGCGACGGTGGCCGCCGACGGTGTCCGCCGCCGTCGACAAACGGTGACATGCGGCTGACAACGCGCGCACATTCGCCGCCAATCGTAGTTCGTCATGAACGAACCACGCACCATCCCAGCTCGGCCCCGAGACCGCCTGTACGCCGCGGTCACGCTGGTGCTGGCCGTGCTCCTGCTGCCCGCGGCGTTCGTCCGCCATCCCGGCCGCGCCCGCGAACTGGCCTGCCGCTGGGCGTTACGGATGCGATTTCCCGCCGAGGACCTCGCCGGGCTCACCGACAGCGCCATGGCGGCGTTCACCGCGGCGCGCACCGAGGCGCTCTGGCGTCACGGCCAGCTCATCGGCCTCACCTCGGGATACCGCGATCCCCTTGTCCAACTACGGATGTTCGAGGAGGAGGTGCGCCGCTCCGGCTCCGCGGCCTCGGCACGCATGCTCGTGCTCCCACCGGCGGAATCCAGCCACGTCAAGGGCGTCGCGCTGGACGTGCGACCCCACGAAGGCGCGCGCTGGCTCGAGGAACACGGCGCCCGCTACGACCTCTACCGCATCTACGACAACGAGTGGTGGCACTTCGAGTACCGCCCGGACAGCGGCGGCACGCCACCACGACGACGACCCCACCCCGGCGTGGGAAATTGACGTCGCTGGGATGGCGCGTGCAAGCAGCGCGCGAGCTGGCGTTCGTGGGGCGGGAGGAAGAGCTCGCGGTTTTCCACGCGGCGCTGTACGGCGGCGGGTCCAGTGTCCTGTACGTGCACGGTCCCGGCGGCATCGGGAAGTCGGCCTTGTTGTGGCGGTTCGCTCACGAGGCGGCGGTGGCGGGGCGGCCGGTGTTCATGGTGGACGGGCGCATGTTGGAGCCGTCACCGGCGACGTCCGAGGCTGAGGCCGAGCCGGTGTTACGCGATGCGGACGCGGTGCTGCTGGTCGACAGCTTCGAACGCATGCAGGGCTTGGAGGGATGGCTGCGCGAGCGGTTCCTGCCGCGGGTGCCCATGGGGGCGCTGGTGGTGATCGCGGGGCGAAACCCGCCGGATGTGCGGTGGCAGGCGGATCCGGGATGGGCTGGGGCGCTGGAGGTGCTGCCGCTGCGCGACCTGCGGGCCAAAGATGCGCAGGCCCTGGTGGATTCCTCCGGGGTGCCGGCCGAGTTGCGCGAGCCGCTGCTGGCCTTCGCCGGTGGTCATCCGCTGGCGCTGCTGCTGGGGGCGGCCGTGGCGGTGAAGGACGGCGAGGCCGGCCGGCGGTGGATGCCGAACCAGGACGTGGTGGCCACGTTGCTGGATCAACTGGTGGGCGAGTTGCCTTCGGCGGCGCATCGGCATGCTCTGGAGATCTGCGCGCATACGTACATGACGACGGAGGACCTGCTGCGGGCGGTCTTGCCAGAGGACGCCGGGATGTTGTTCCGGTGGTTGCGGCGGTTGCCGTTCGTGGAGTCGAGCAGTCTCGGGCTGTTTCCGCATGACGTGGTACGGGAGCTGCTGGAGGCGGACCTGCGATGGCGGGATCCCGAGGGCTACGCGGTGATGCACGACCGCGTTCATGCGCATCTGGCGGACAGGGTGCGCACGGCGAGCGAGGTGGACGTGCTCGGCGCGGTGGCGGCACTGCTCTACCTGCATCGCGGCAACGGGGCGCCGGCCGATTGCCACGACGAGGGCGAGTTCCACGAGGAGGTGTTGCGGGAGGAGGACGTCGGCACGTTGCTCCGGGTGGCGACGGCGGCGGAGGGTGCGGCCTCCGCGGGCTGCGCCGCCTTCTGGGCGGAACGTCAGCCGGAGGCGTTCCGGCTGTATCGACGGACCGAAACCGGCGAGCCCGTGGCTTTCTCCGCGTGGTTGCGGCTGGCGGAACTCGATGAGGAGGAGCTGACGGCCGATCCCATCGTGGCGATGGCGTGGGCGCATGCGCGTGCCACCACACCGTTGCGCGCCGGTGAACATTTGGCGGTCAGCCGGCTATGGGCGCTGCCGCCGTATCGCGGGAACTCGCCGGTGATGGATTTGATCCAGTGGCGAGTGATCGGCAATTGTCTGCGGGCCGAGCGGATGGCATGGTCATATATCGAGATACGGCATCCGAACCAGGCGTGGGTGGAGCATTTACGGCAGTACGGAATGCGTGCCATCTCCGAGCAGCCCCGGCTGGGGGATGACGCGTACACCCTGTTCGTTCATGACTGGCGCGCGGTGCCGGCGCAGGCGTGGCTGGAGCTGCTCGTCGCGGGGCCCACCGGCGGCCCGGGTGCCGCGACGGCGAAACTGGCGGTGCTGTCCCAGGCGGAGTTCGCCGAGGCGGTTCGCAAGGCGTTGCGCCAGTTGTCGCGGCTGGACGCGCTGGCCGCTTCCCCGCTGACGCGCACCAGGCTGATCGCCGAGCGGGCCGGGCAGGATCCGGCCACAGCACTGGGTGACGTGTTACGCCAGGTGATCGAGGACCTGCGCGAGGATCCGCGCTCGATCAAGTTTCACCGGGCGCTGTCCGTCACGTTCCTCCGCGGCGCGCCCACCCAGGAGCTGGCCGCGGAACGACTCGGCCTCCCTTTCACCACCTACCGCCGCCATCTGACGGCCGGCATCGAACGTGTCTGCGCCGACCTGTGGCACCGTGAGCTGTATGGCGCCAACGCACCCACCTGACCGGGCGAGCACCTGGCCGTCGGCCCTACCCGGGTGCGCGGGCCCCACCGCCGTGAACGAACGCGACCGAGGGCGTGTCAGTCGGCAAGCGCGAAGCCGGCCGCCGCCTCCGCGTGCAGTCGAGCGCTCGGCAGCACCGGGATGGCGCTGTCCTTCTCACTGATCAGCAGCTCGATCTCCGTGCAGCCGAGGATGACGCCTTCAGCGCCGTCGTCTGCGAGATCATCGATGATCTGGGCGTACGCGTCCCTGGACGATTCCCGGAGCACCCCGCGCACCAGTTCGTCGAAGATCACGCGATGGACCAGTTCCCGCTGCTCACGCCGCGGGACGAGCACGTCGAAGCCGTGGGCGGCCAGCCGATCCCGGTAGAAGGGCTGCTCCATGGTGACGTGAGTGCCCAGCAGACCGACCTTGCGCATGCCCCTGGCGCGGACCTCGGCGCCCAAGACGTCGGCGATGTGCAGCACGGGCACGCTCACGGCCCGCTCCACGTCGTCGCTCACCCGGCTGAAGGTGTTGCTGCAGATGAGCAGGAGGCCGGCGCCGAGATCCTCCAGTTTCCGGCCCGCACCGGTCAGCAACGTACTCACCTCTTCCCAGCGATCGGCGAAGATGAGGTCCTCGACGGTCGTGTAGTCGACCGACCAGACGAGGCTGTTGGCGGAATGGCTGCCGCCGAGCCGCTCGCGTACCCGCTGGTTGATGATCTGGTAGTAGATCACCGTCGATTCCCAGCTCAACCCGCCGATGAGACCGATAGTGCGCATGGAACTCCGTTTCTCTGCGGTGCGGTCAGGCGCCGGCCAGCGCACGGGCGCAGGCACCGAGCCCGATCTCGCTGGAGGCTTTGACGAACACCACGTCTCCCGGTTCGAGCAGCGCGGTGGCCAGCCTGAGGGCCCCGGCCACGCCCTCGACGGTATGGACGGCCACGCCCTGGTTCGACGACTCCGCTGCCTCCGCCATCGCGAGCGGATCCCCTGCTCCGACCGCGATCAGCACGTCGAAGCGGAGGTCGGCGACGAGCCGGCCCATCTCCGCGTGCCTGGCGCGGGAGGCGTGCGCCTGCTGCCCCATCGCGCCGAGCACGGCGACGGTACGACGGGTGCCGGCCAGAGCCTTCACCGCCCGCAGCCCGGCCCGCATGGATTCGGGGCTGGCGTTGTAGGCGTCGTTGACGATGGTGATGCCGTCAGGTCGTTCGACGATCTCCAGCCGGCCCGCGGAGCGCCGCCGTGCGGCGTTCAGCCCCTCGGCGATCTCGGTGACGCCCAGGCCGAGTGCGGTGGCGACGGCGGCGGCGGCCAGGGCGTTGCTCACCTGGTGCTCGCCTATGAGGTCGAGCTCGACCGGGGCGTGGCCGGAGGGCGTCACCAGCTCGAACGCGGTTCGCGCGCGGTCGGCCATCCGCACGTCTTCGGCTCGCACCTGCGCCTCCGCCGACCGGCCGTACAACAGGATCTGGGCCCTGGTGCGGCCGGCCATGCCCATGACGTACGGGTCGTCGGCGTTGAGCAGTGCGAACCCGTCCGCCGGCAGTGCCTCGACCAGCTCGCCTTTGGCCTCGGCCACGTCGGCCGGCCCGGCTCCCATACGCTCCACATGTGCGCTGCCGACATTGAGCACCAGCCCGACCTGGGGCGGTGCGAGCCCGGTCAGGTACGTCAGGTCGCCCTTCCGGCCCGCACCCATCTCCAGCACCAGGTATCGGGTGGTGGCGTCGGCACGCAGCACGGTGAGCGGCAGCCCGAGCTCGTTGTTGAACGACCTGTCGGTGGCGACCGTCGCTGCGTGCCGTTCGAGCACCTGGGCCAGCAGGTCCTTGGTCGTGGTCTTGCCCACGGAGCCGGTCAGGCCGATCACGGTCGGGCTGATGTGTTCGAGCAGGTGCCTGGCCAGCAGGCCGATCGCGAGCTGGACGTCCTCGACCACGAGGGCGGGCACGCCGACGGGCCTTGAAGCCAGCACGGCGACGGCGCCGCCCGCGATGGCAGTGGCCGCGTAGCCGTGACCGTCAACGCGGGCGCCGACCGTCGCGGCGAACAGGCCGCCAGGCACCACCTCGCGGGAGTCGACCGCCGAGGGCGCCGTCACCAGAGCCTGCGGGTCGCGCACGTCGTGCAGGCTCGCGCCGACGACCCGCGCGATCTCGTTCAGCGTCGTGGGGATCATGAGCCGCTCCTGGCGAACGCGAGGTCGATGAGGCGGCGCAGCAGGTCCGGGTACGGGACGCCGCTTGCGGCCCAGCCCCTGGCGTAGACGGAACGGGCGGTGAAGCCGGGCATGGTGTTGATCTCCAGCACGTACAGACATCCCGTGTCCTCCTCATAGAGGAAGTCGACCCGGGACAGGCCGTAGCCACCGATCGCCCGGAAGGCGCGCAGGGCCAGCTCGCGCACGTCCTCGGCCACCCGTTCTGGCAGCACGGCAGGGATGGTGGCGATCTCGGCCTGGCTGAGGTACTTGGCCTCGTAGTCGAGCCAGTCGCCGGGCACGATGAGCTCGCCGGGCACCGAGGCATCCGGAGTGTCATAGTCGCCGAGCACGCCGCAGATGACCTCGCGCGCGGTCACGCCCTGCTCGACGATGACCACCCGGTCATAGGCCAGTGCCAGATCCACGCCGGCGCGCAGCTCCTCCATGGAGGTGACACGTGAGATGCCGATGGAGGAGCCCATGCTGGCCGGTTTGACGTACATCGGCCAATCGAGCGACTTCACCAGACCCCCGTAGTCGGTGGTGGTGCGCCATTCATGCTCGGTGAACCACACATATGGGGTGATCGGGATGTCCTCCGCCAGGAACGTGCGCCGCATCGCCACCTTGTTCATGGCCACGGCAGAGGCCATGACGCCGCAGCCCACGTACGGGATGCCCAGCGTCTCCAGGTGACCCTGGACGACGCCGTCCTCGCCGAACGGCCCGTGCAGCACGGGGAAGACCACGTCCGCCAGATCGCGTCGCAGCTCCACCGGCCACCTGCCCTGCCGGTCGATGATGACGGCGACGGGCTCGTACAGATCCCTCGGCAGAGCATCCAGCACAGCCTGCGCCGACTGCAGCGACACCTCATGCTCGGCGGACGGCCCACCCGCCAGCACAGCCACGCGTACGCGTTCAGTCACGATCGATCAGCCTTCCTCAGTGGCACGGAGACAGCACCGCCGGCGGCACGGTGTTCGCCGTCGCAGGACCTGCCTGCCGAGTGTCGGCTCTTCGCCTGACCAGTTCCCAGGCCATTCGCTGTCCAGTTCCTGACCGAAGCGCACCCGCGATCTGCCACGGCAACGCCGGAAAGATCCGGCAGGCCAGGTGGCCGCAGCGGTCCAGCGCCGCGCCATGTCACCGTTTCTCGTCGGCACGGTCGTGACACGACCATGACACGGCGCGGATGAGGCGGGGACACGGTTGGCCGACAGTGGATGAGGTTGACCGGCGGGCGAGTTACGGAGCGTGCGGTGAAACTCGCCGGCGTTTCGCGTGTGTTGTTGATCGAGGATGACCCGGCTGTGCGGGAGGGCCTTGAGCTGGCCCTGACCCGAGCCGTCCACCGTGGGCTGGAAGCCGTGTCCGGACAAGCCGGAGGTGGTGGCCCCGGCGTCGCCCTCATCAAGCAGGCCGGAGCTGCTGTGACCGTCCGCTGGGACAGCAAGTTCCGGCGAAGGTGATCACGAAAAGGAGAAGGCATTGGTAAATGACGGGAAATGGAACCGGCGTTCGCTGTTTCGGGGCGCCGCTGTGCTGGCCGGTGCCGCCGCGGCCGCGCCGCTGCTGGGCAAGGCGGCCACGGCGCTGGCCGACAGCGGTGACGCCGACGCGCTGTTCAAGGCCGGGAAGTTCGAGGAGGCCGGCCGGGCGTACGAGGAGATCCTGAAGACAGACCCCACGAATGTGCGCGCGGCGCGCCAGCGCGGCCATGTCGGGCTGCTGTCCAACCGGTTCCCCGAGGCCGAGAAATACCTCAAGATGGCTCTCAACCTGGCGCCCGACGACAAGGAAACCAACAACTTCCTGGGCGACTGCTACATCCGGCAGGACAAACTCGCCCTCTCCGTACCGCACTGGCAAGCGGCCGGCGAGGAAGACTACGCCAAGTGGTTCGCGGCGGTAAGCGGCGAGCCGTATCAGATCCACGGCGACATCGCGCGGGTGCCATTCCAGCAGATGGACCCGATGCCGCTGGTGGAGGCCTCGGTCAATGGCGGACCGCCGAAGCGCTTCGTGTTCTACACCGGCGCCCCGAATCTGAGCATGCGCGCGTCGGTAGCCAAGGAGGCCGGGCTGAGCCCCGTCGTCAGTCAGAAGACCGATTTCGAGGGCATCCCCATATGGGTGCACTACGGGATACTGGACTCCTTCAAGCTGGGCGACATCGAACTGCGCAACGTCCCCGTGGGCTGGTCGTCGACGGAGTCAGGCGAAGATGTCGACACTGACAGCGACGGCCTGATCGGCACGTGGGTCTTCTACCACTTGCTGACCACCTTCGACTACGCGGGCCGGTCGCTGATCCTGCGCCGCCGGACCCCCAAGGTGGCCGGCAAGGCACGCGCCGACGCCATACGGGCGGGCGCCAAGCCCCTGCCGCTGTGGCTGTCCCGTGACCACGACGTCCACAGCCTGGGCAGCATCGCCGGCATCGCCGACTCCGGCCCACGGGTGGTGGGCGTGACCATCGGCGGAATCGGCGAGGTCGCCGCGGGCATGCCCGGGGACACGGCCAAGCGGTTGCGGGTGCGCACCGACTACGACCGCCCGATCGAGACGTTCGCCCACAGCCACCCAACCATCGCCTACCCCTGCTACCCGAAGGAGATCCGCCTCGGCGACGCCGTCGCCAAGGAGGTCTACTGCGAAACGGACCCGAACATGCCGGTCAACGTCCCCTGGCCCTACGGGTCAGGGATCGACATGACGGGCCACTTCGCCCACTGCTTCTTCAAGCCCTACAACGTCACCCTCGACTTCACCGACATGAACCTCTACATCGCCCGCGGCAAGGCCACCTGATCACCACGACCCTCGGTGACGTGCAGGGTCTGCCCCATGACGTGGCGGTGCCAGGCGGTGCGGGCGCACGGGGAGAAGCGCACGATGTTGACCCGGATCCGGGACGGTTCCGCGCCTCGGTAGATGACGTCGAACCAGACGTCACCGGTGAACATCTCGGCCGACCCCTTGGCTGACGGCTGCTTGGAGAGGATCTCCATGGTGGTACCTCCTCGTGCTCAGCGGCGGCGGGCGGCGGGCTGCAGAGACGGGCTGACCCAGCCGTTCTCCGCCGGGTTGATGGTCAGGCCGGGCGGCACGATCTCGTCGATGCGGTCCAGCACGTCGTCCGGCAGTTCGACGTCGGCGGCCGACAGCTGGGAGTCGAGGTGCTCCATGGTCCTGGGGCCGATGATCGCCGAGGTGATGGCGGGGTGGCGCAGGACGAACGCGATGGCCATCTCGACCAGCGTCATCCCCGACTGCTCGGCCAGCTCCGCGAGCTGCTCGGCGGCCTGGAGCTTGCGCTGGTTCTCCGGCAGCGACAGATCGAAGCGGTCGGCCAGCCGCCGGCGGGCCGCGGAGAACGGCCCTTCCGACTCGGTGCCCTTGCGGTAGCGGCCGGTGAGCCAGCCGCCGGCCAGCGGGCTGTAGGAGATGACGCCCATCCCGTACCGGGCGCAGGTGGGCAGCGCGTCGGTCTCGATCGCGCGCACGAGCATGTTGTACGGCGGCTGCTCGCAGGTGAACCGTTCCCGGCCGCGCTCGCGGGCGGTCCACTGGGCCTCCACGATCGCCGAGACCGGCCAGGTCGAGTGGCCGACGTAGCGGACCTTCCCGGCCCGGACGAGGTCGGTCAGGGCGCCGAGCGTCTCGTCGATGTCGGTGTCGGGGTCGTAGCGGTGGATCTGGTACAGGTCGATCCAGTCGGTGCCCAGCCGGCGCAGCGAGTCGTCGACCTCGCGGATGATCCAGCGGCGCGAGTTGCCGCGCTGGTTGAGGTCCTCGCCCATCGGCATGTGCACCTTGCTGGCCAGGACGACGTCGTCGCGCCGGCCGCCGGCCAATGCCTTGCCGACGATGACCTCGGACTCGCCGTCGGAGTAGACGTCGGCGGTGTCGATGAAGTTGATCCCGGCATCCAGCGCACGGTTGATGACGCGGATGCTCTCGTCGTGGTCCTTGGTGCCCCACTCGCCGAACATCATGGCTCCGAGGCACAACTTGCTGACCGAGACGCCGGTGCGTCCCAAACGGCGGTATTCCATGGGTTACTCCTTTCAGGACAGCTGGTCCGACTCCAGCCAACGTTCTTTTGCCGACCAGCGGGAGTCACTGTCGTTCCAGGTAACGCCAGTACCTGTCTGGCCGCTGAGCAGCTCACATACCGTGGATGTATGGACGATCGAGCCGAGATCCAAGCCTTCCTCAGCTCCAGGCGGGCCCGTCTCACCCCGCAGCAGGCCGGCCTGCCGGCCTTCGGAGGCAACCGCAGGGTCAAGGGGCTGCGCCGCGAGGAGGTCGCGATGCTGGCCGGCGTCTCGGTCGACTATTACGTGCGCCTCGAGCGCGGCAACCTCGCCGGCGCCTCCGACAGCGTCCTGGACAGCCTCGCCCGTGCCCTGCAACTCGACGAGGCCGAACGCGACCACCTGTTCGACCTCGCCCGCCGCTCCGGCCCCCGCACCACAGCACCCCGCAAGAGCGCCGCCCGGCGCGTGCGCCCGTCCCTCCAGCAGATCCTCGACGCGATCACCGACGCCCCCGCCTGGATCCGCAACGACCGCCACGACCTGCTGGCCGCCAACCGGATGGCCCGCGCCCTGTACTCCCCGATGCTCGCCGACCCCCGCCGGCCCGCCAACACCGCCCGTTTCGTGTACCTCGACCCCGCCTCCCAGCAGTTCTTCACCGACTGGAACAAGGCCGCCGACGACATCGCCGCCATCCTGCGTTCCGAGGCGGGACGCAACCCCCACGACAAGGCGCTCACCGAGCTCATCGGCGAACTGTCCACCCGCAGCGAGACCTTCCGCCGGCGCTGGGCCGACCACAACGTCCGCTTCCACCGCACCGGCGTCAAGCGGCTCCACCACCCCGCCGTCGGCGACCTCGAGCTGAACTTCGAAGCCATGACCCTTCTCTCCGACCCTGGCCTGACCCTCCTCGTCTACACCGCCGCCCCCGGCACCCCCAGCGCCGACTCCCTGCGCCTCCTGTCCACCTGGGCCGCCACGCAAGACCACGCACAACTCCAGGATCACGACCGCTCCACCAGCATCTGACGCCCCCAGGGGCAGCCGGGGAGGAGAGAAACGATGACCGATCACAAGACCGGAACACGTGAAGAGTGGCTCGCGGCCCGGCTGGAGCTGCTCGAAGCCGAGAAGGCCCTGACACGGCGCGGCGACGAGCTGGCGCGCCGGCGCCAGGAGCTGCCCTGGGTCCGCATCGACAAGGAGTATCGCTTCGAGACCGACGAGGGCACAGCGTCCCTGGCCGATCTCTTCCGAGGGCGCTCGCAGTTGCTCATCTACCACTTCATGTTCGGGCCCGACTACACCGCGGGGTGTCCGTCCTGTTCGGCGATCGCGGACGGCTTCGACGGCTCCGTCGTCCACCTCGCGAACCACGACGTCACGCTCTGCGCGGTGTCGCGGGCTCCGCTCGCCAAGCTGCAGGCGTACAAGCAGCGGATGGGCTGGAGCTTCCCCTGGGCCTCGTCGTACGGCAGCGACTTCAACTACGACTTCCAGGCGGCGCACACCGAGGAGGAGTGGCAGTCGGGAGCCGTCGAGTACAACTTCCGGAAGAGCGACTTCCGGCCGCCGGCCGGTCAGGAGGGTGCCGGGCTCGACGAGTTCGCCTCGGGCATCGTCGGGACGGACTGGGTGACGTACCGGCGAGAAGGGCCCGGCGTCAGCGCGTTCGCGCTCAAGGATGGCGTCGTGTATCACACCTACTCGGCCTACGAGCGCGGGCTGGACGGCCTCTGGGGCATGTACCAGTGGCTCGACCGCGCGCCGCTCGGCCGCAACGAGACCGGCTTCTGGTGGCGCCGCCACGACGAGTACGACAGTCAGTGACGCGTGCCCAAGGCACCGACCTCTATGGCGAGCCGGTTGTGGCGCTCCAGGCGTCTGACGGCCGCCGCGGAGGCCAGGCCGGCGGCGGCCAGGAGCAGCCAGGGCAGGCTCGCCCAGCCGGACGAGCGGGCCACGTCGACCATGGCGCCGGCCAGCAGGTTGCCTGCCAGGATGCCGACGCCGGACAGCAGGTTGTACACCCCGTAGTAGGTGCCGATCAGCCGGTCTCCCGCCATGTCGGCGATGGTCGCCATCTCGAAGGGAAAGGCGATCAGGGTGCCGAGGGTGAGCAGGATCGTGCAGGTGACCGCGGGCAGCATGGACCACGGCAGTGGGAGGGGTAGCTGTCCCGCCACCGCCAGCGGCGCGAAGGCCAGCCCCATCAGCGCCAGTCCGCGGGTGATCGCCTGGCCCCGGGTCCAGCGCGCGGCGCACCAGGCGGTCAGGCGTACCTGTGCGGCGATGCCGAGCAGGGCCGACAGTGCGTACAGCGCCGTCACTCCCCGATCGCCGCCGCCGGTGCGCTGCACCTCCAGCGGCAGTCCGAGGTACATCTGGTAGGACAGCCCGTAGGAGGCGATCATCGCCGTGGCGAAGGACAGGAAGGCCCGATCGCTGAACGCCTGCTTCCAGTCGCGCAGGACCGGCTGGCGCTCATCTCCGGCCAGGACGGGACGTCTGGGCAGGTATCTCCCCTGCAGGACCGTCAGCGCCGCGAAGATCGCCGCCGCCGACAGGCACACGGCGGTGAAGCCGACGCTCAGCAGGGCCACGCCGACGAGCGGGCCGAGCAG
This sequence comes from Nonomuraea sp. NEAU-A123, assembly GCF_018603905.1. Classification (GTDB taxonomy): domain Bacteria; phylum Actinomycetota; class Actinomycetes; order Streptosporangiales; family Streptosporangiaceae; genus Nonomuraea. The sequence goes on along the minus strand of NZ_JAHFZZ010000005.1, from coordinate 443,795 downwards.
GATGCCGCCCTGGTAGAACACGTTGAACACGGCGAACGCCGCCACCTTGCGCTCCCCGGCCTCGCAGGCGAGGTAGGCGCGCGCCGCCGGGTTGAACAGCGCCCCGGCGAAACCGGTCAGCAGCGCGGCCAGAACCAGCAAAGGAAGCGATGTGGTCAGCCCGAACAGGGCGAATCCGACGGTACGCAGCCCGCACCCCATCATGATCATCGGTTTGTAGCCGAGCCGGTCCGACAGGCTGCCGCCGACCAGGAACATGCCCTGCTGGCTCATGTTCCGCAGTCCCAGGATCAGGCCGATCGCCCAGGCCGCCAGCCCCGCGCCGGTGGCCAGGTGATGGGCGAGGTAGGGCATGAGCATGTAGAAGCCGAGGTTGATGCCGACCTGGTTGATCTGCAGGAGCTGGATCGGGCGGTCGAAGGAGCGGAACTGCCGCAGGACGCCGATCACCGCATGCTCCCCAGCGGGTCGCTGACGTCGGCGCAGCGTGTCCACCGGTGCACCTCGCGGTCGGTGGGGGCCTCCAGCAGGTCCGGTTCGTCGTTCGGAACGGTGCCGAGCAGGGCGTTGGCGTGGCAGTACTCGTCGTCGTAAATGGTGTCCCAGTACCGCCAGGGTCCGTCGGGGAAGACGGCGACGATGGTCTGGCCGGCAGTGGCGCGGGCAAGCCAGCCGGCCACCAGCGTGACCGCGCCGGTGCTCCATCCGCCGGAGATGTAGTGCCGTGCGGCGAGGGTACGGCAGGCCCACACCGCCTCGGCCGGGCCGACCCAGTGCACCTCGCTGAAGGAGTCGTAGGCGACGTTGCGGGGATGGATGCTGCTGCCCAGCCCGCGCATCAGCCGTGGCCTGCCGGGCTGGCCGAAGATCCTGGACCCGACCGTGTCGACGCCGACCAGTTTGAGGTCGGGGAAGTGGCGGTGCAGCACGTTGAAGATGCCGGCGCTGTGCCCGCCGGTGCCGACCGAGCACACCAGGACGTCGATGTGGGGCAGCCGGGCCAGCAACTCGTGTGCCAGCCCGGCGTAGGCGTCGACGTTGTCGGGGTTGTTGTACTGGTCGGGGCAGTAGGAGCCGGGTATCTCCGCCAGCAGGCGCTGTACGTGCTCCCGGCGGGCCTGCTGCCAGCCGCCGACGGCATGCGGCTGGGCCACGATCTCCAGGCGGACGCCGTAGGAGGTGAGCAGCCGCCGCATGAGCGGCTCCATGCCCGGATCGCCCACCAGCACGACCGGGTGGCCGAAGACGATGCCCGCCAGCGCCAGGCCAAGCCCTAGCGTGCCGCTGGTGGACTCGATGATGGTCGCGCCGGGTTTGAGGTCTCCTCTGGCGCGGGCCTGGCGGACCATGTGCAGGGCGGGCCGGTCCTTGATCCCGCCCGGGTTGAAGCCCTCCAGCTTGGCCCAGAACCCGCTGCCTCCTGGCACGGCGATGAACGCCAGCGGTGTGTTCCCGACCGCGAGGGAGAGTGATGAATAGCCGTCTTGAAAGCGTACGGAAGTTGATGGCATGTGTGTGATCCCGATGCGAATGATGCTGTCCGGGCACGACGGAACAACCGCCGGGCCGACGGAAATGGACGACGACGACGAAAAGGCCGACGTCCTATATGCGCAGGGCGCAGAATTCCGCGAAACCGGGCACAGCCGGTGGCGACAGGTCTCCCGAGGCCGCCGGAAATCTCCCGGCGACCGGCGCCGAGGAAGCGCAGATGCCCGCCGGCAGATCGAAGGACACCGACACGCCGGCCGGGTTGATCGCCGAGCAGTCCTGTTCGGTCCCGTGATGATGGCCGAGCGGCAGTTCGCGATGCAGACACCGCGCATCCAGCGAGCTCACCGACGTGATCGGGGTGAACCGGGCGGTGTGCTCGGCGTGCGCGCCCGCTTCCGACAGCATCACGGCCGCGCACCCGCCGCCATGAGCGAACACCACACTCATGATCATGGCGAGGACGACCAAGGCGTTGGCGAGCAGCCGTCCGGCGCTCCACAGGGCCGGACGGCGAGAACGAACTGATCGTGTCGCGAACATCACTGGCAATGATGCCCGGCGAGCGGCAGGACGCGCCCAGCGAAGACAAAGGTTTCCGTAAAGCAGGGCTCGCTATTCGCGACATGCCGCATTCAACGAAATACATTTCCGCCAGAGCGGTTATCCTGCCGACTTACGTGGAGTCTTTCTATGAGCCTGTCTCGACGCAGGATGGTGGCCGGGCTCGGCGCGCTGGCCGCCGGTCCTGTCCTCGGCGATCCACTGATCGTTCCCCCCAGCGTCGCACCCGAGCGACTGGCCCGCGATGAGCCCTTCTGGGCCGCCGTCGCACGGCAGTTCCGGGTGAGCGCGGAGTTCGTCAACCTGGAGAACGGCTACTACGGCATCATGCCCGAGCCCGTACGGCGGGCCTATCTCCGCAACGTCGACCACCTCAACGAGGTCAGCTCCTACCTGCTGCGCACCACGTACAAGGCCCAGGCCGACCAGGTCCGGCAGCGCATCGCCGCCCTGCTGGGCGTCGCGATGGAGGAGATCGCGCTGACCCGCGGGGGCACCGAGGCCCTGCAGAATCTGATCGCCGGCTACCGCGGACTCCGCCCCGGCGACGCGGTCATGTACGCCGACCTGGACTACCACAGCGCCCAGTACGCGATGAACTGGCTGCGCGACCGCCGCACCGTACGGGTCGAGCGGCTCGTCATCCCGGAACCGGCGACCCGGCAAGCGGTGCTGGACACCTATGCCCAAGCCCTGCGCGAGCACCCGCGCGTCAAGCTGCTCCTGCTGTCGCACATGAACAACCGCACCGGCCTGGTGCTGCCGGTCAAGCAGATCATCGCGCTGGCCCGCGCCCATGGCGTCGACGTCATCGTCGACGCCGCCCACTCCTGGGGGCAACTGGACTTCACCATCGCCGACCTCGACGCCGAGTTCGCCGTCTTCTCGCTGCACAAGTGGATGGGCGCGCCCCTGGGAGCCGGGTTCCTCTACATTCGCCAGGACCGCCTGGCCGACATCGACCGCGTCTTCGCCGATGAGACCTATCCGGCGCAGGACATCCGCTCCCGGGTCCACTCCGGCACCATGAACGTCGCCCCGATCCTCACCGTCGGCGCGGCCCTGGACTTCCACGACGCTCTCGGCGGAGCGCGCAAGCAGGCCCGCCTGCGCTACCTGCGCGATCGGTGGGTTCACCAGGTGCGTGACGTCCCCGGCATGGAGATCCTCACGCCCGAGGACCCCGCCATGTACGGCGCCATCACCGCGTTCCGGGTGAGCGGGCGGACCAGCGAGGCCGACAACGTCGCCATCACCGACCATCTGATGAGCCGCCACCGCATCTTCACCGTCCGCCGCGGCGGCGTCAGCGCGGGCGACTGCGTCCGGGTGACTCCCGCCCTGTTCACCTCCACGGACGACGTCGACCGGCTCGCCCTGGCACTTCGCGACATCGCCGGATCGCACCTATGGTCTACACATGAACGCATCTTCAAGTAATCAGGTGACGGACGTCGACAGCTGCAGCACCAGAGTGGTCGACGCGGAGCGGGTCGCGGCCGTGCAGGCCCGCATGCCGGTGGACACCGACCTGACCGACACCGCCGACGTCTTCGGGCTGCTTTCGGATCCCGGCCGCTTGCGGCTGCTCATGGCGCTGCTCGAGGGAGAGCTCTGTGTGTGCGATCTGGCGGTGGTGAGCGGGCTGAGCGAGTCGGCCGCCTCCCACGCCCTGCGCCTGCTCCGAGCGCATCGCGTGGTCTCGGTACGGCGCGCGGGCCGGATGGCCTACTACCGGCTCGACGACGCGCACGTCCGCATGCTGCTGGACCTGGCCGCGGCCCACACGGCCCACACGCAGGCGATCCACCCCGAACGAGAAGCGTAGGAGGACGATTGACAGATCGACGGCAGTCCTGCGACTCTCACATCTGAGCATCTGTTCATATATTGGCTTGAGAGGACATCATGGCGGAAGAGCATCACCACGGCGGACAGGGGCCCGGTCATGGGCACGGTCACGGGCACGCCGTCAGCGTGGACGCCGATCGCCGTTACCTGGGCGGCGCGCTGGCACTGATCGTCGGCTTCATGGCGGTCGAGGTCGTCGTCGGCCTGGTGGCGCAGTCGCTGGCGCTGATCTCCGACGCCGGGCACATGCTGACCGACGCGGTGGCCATCGTCTTCGCCCTGATCGCGATGCGCATCGCCGCCCGGCCTCCGCAGGGTGGCTTCACCTACGGGCTGAAGCGGGCCGAGATCATCTCGGCCCAGGTCAATGGCATCACGCTGCTGCTGTTGAGTGCGTACTTCATCTACGAAGGCATCCGCCGGATCATCGAACCCTCCCCGGTGGAGGGCCTGTACGTGGTGGTGACCGGACTGGCCGGGATCGCCGTCAACCTGGCGGCCACCTGGCTGCTGTCGCGCGCCAACCGCTCCAGCCTGAACGTCGAGGGCGCCTACCAGCACATCCTCAACGACCTGTTCGCCTTCATCGCCACCACGGTGGCGGGCGCGGTGGTGTGGCTGACCGGCTGGGCGCAGGCCGACGCGATCGCCGCCCTGGTGGTGGCGGGGCTGATGCTCAAGGCAGGGTGGGGGCTGGTGCGCGACGCCGGCCGGGTGTTCATGGAAGCCGCGCCCGTGGGCATGAACCCCGCCGAGATCGGCCAGCGGGCGGCCGCCCTGGACCACGTCGTCGAGGTCCATGACCTGCACGTCTGGGAGGTCACCTCCGGCTACGCGGCCTTGTCGGCGCACATCCTGGTCACGCCGGGGGCCGACTGCCATGCCATACGCGTGGCCGCCGAGCGGCTGCTGCACGACACCTACGCCATCGAACACACCACCCTGCAGGTCGACCACGCCCCGCCCGAGCTGCTGACCATCGGCGAGGCGGACGCGCACTGCGCCGACCCGCACGGCCCCTCGCACAAGGGAACCTCGGTGCCACAGCCGAAGGATCTGCCTGTCGACCCGTGATCAAAATGTTTGGGTTAGTCAGAGATCACCGCCCATATCCCGACTTACGCTACGACGGACGGCGCACGGGGACAGGGGACAGGGGATCGCATGGGGACGTTGATGACGCGGATGGCCGCTGCCCTCAAGGGGGAAGTCCGGGCCGATGAGCTCGAAGCGTACCGGCGGGCGGGCGGGATCGTGTACACCGAGCTGGAGCAGGCGGAAAGCCTCCGGCGCCGGTTGGCCCAGGACGGGGTGAACCTGTGGCACGGTCCGCAGGGGGCGGCCGGGCAACTGCTGTGCGTGTGGAACGCCTTCGTCCTCCAGACCATCGGCGAGCACCTGCTGGATGCCGACTACGCCGCCGACCCCCGCACCTCCGGATTCGTGCCGCCGGTGACCGCCCACCAGGTGGGCGCGTGCTTCGCGCAGGTCGAGGGCTGGGTGTCGCGGGCGCGGCAGGCGGCGGGCAACCCCGGCTACCTGGTGGAGAAGGAGTTACTCCTCCCGGCCGACCTGCCGGAGTGGGCCGAGGCCAGCCCATGTCCGCTGCCGCACCTGCACGGCATGCTCGCCGCGTCCCGCGCCATCCGCCAGCACGCCGAGGTCGCACTCGGCGTCTTCGAGCAGACGGTCGCCGACGCCGACCGGCACCTGACCGCGTTGCAGCGGCTCAGGCAACTCGTCGCCGAGGCCGCGACCGCCGCCGACTACGCCGAAGGGCTGCTGGACACCGCCCCGAACTCGCGGATGCACGAGGCGATCGAGCAGCGGCTGCAGCGGGCGCTGGAGATCTACTACCACCTCGGCCAGCTGACCGCGATGCCGCAACTCATCGCCGGCTACAAAGGGGTGGACGCGAGACGGGCCATGCCTCCCGCTGCGGTGCCGCCGGTGAACACCCGCAATTTCGACCCCTGGTGCCTGACCGACCCGCAGAAGCGCGGTGTATGGCAGGCGGATCCGCGTGCCCGGCAAGCGATCAAGGAGATGTGGGAGTACGACCCCGACCCGGCCCGCACCCTGCGCATCCAGGCCGAGATCGATGCCGCGTTCACCGGTGGCGCCATCACCTACGCCACCGACGCCGGGGGCAGGCCGTACGGCAGCTACTACTGCTGCCCATGGGCCGCCATCTATCTGGTCCGACGCCCGGTCGTCATCGGCGGCACCCGGCTTCGGACGATGCAGCAGTTCACGTACGAGGTGTCGGCCGAGGACGTGCCACGCGGCGGCCCGTTCAAACGCGAGATCATCGTGTCCAACTTCAAGCCGACGAACCAAGTCGACTACTGCGACCCCGACGGCCTGCACGGAGACTGAGCAGAACCTCGAGGACAAGCCCTAATCCGAGCAGAGCCGGCCACGCAGGGTGTCGAAGACCCACCGCTCCCAGCGCTCACGCGGCCAGCCCCGCTCGTTCACGAACAGCAGGTACAGCTCGGGGCTGAGCAGGCCGTACAGCAGATCGGCGGCCTCCTCCACCGAGGTCTCCGCGCGCGCGCCCGGCTTGCCGGCCAGCGCCTTGGCCGCCCCTTGCTGGACGACGTACCGCGGATCGACGTCGTGCGACCACAGGGCGGCGACTTCCGGGTCGCTCGCGACCGCCGCCGCCAGGACCTTGCCGATCGGCGCGACCCGCTCCAGAACCGCGGTCGTGCCCGCGACGTAGGCGCGCAGCATGTCCTGGGCGGTGCCGGCGGCCAGCGCTGCGGCGTACCACGGCCGGTCCATCGTGGCCACCGGCTCGTCATCACCCGCGATCGTGACATCGACCAGCTCCTTCAGCAGGGCGCGTTTGTTGCCGAAGACGAAGTAGATCGTCTGCACCGCGACCCCGGCCTGGTCGGCGACGTCCTGAAGATTCGTCGCGCCGTACCCGTCCCGCACGAACAGCTCCAGCGCCGCGCCCAGGATGCGCCGACGCGTCTGCCTCGCCTTCTGCGCCCGCTTGTTCGGTGGCTTGACATCGCTCATGGCTAGAGCTTATCTCTAGATTCAGCCACTAGAAGCCAACTCTAGAGAGAAGCTACAACCATGTCGATCGTCAGTGTCACCCGCTTCCAGGCCGATCCCGCCGACGCCGACCAGGTTCGGGCCCGGCACACCGCTCTGGTCTCCGCCATCCGGGCCGAGCTGTCCGGCCTCACCGAAGCGCGCCTCGGCCGGCTCGACGACCAGACGTGGGTCGGCGTCTGGCGCTGGGACTCGGCCGCCAGCCTGCGAACGGCCCGCCAGACGCTGCCCGGCACCGCCGCGGCCACCGAGGCGTTCGCGGTGGCCCGCGAGGTCACCGCGGAGGACATCGAAATTCTCGACGAGCTCTGACCGCCCGCCCCGGCCCCGGAACCCCGGGGCCGGGCCACCCCGCATGGCCACCGCCCTGGCTATGTAGGAGTGCGGCAGTAAGCCGATCAAAGGGCGTCGGAAAGGTGATCATGGAAGCGCGACGGGTCTAAGTTGAACATGCATGTTCAAGTTCATCGGAAAGTCGTCTACGATAACTCGTACATCGCTGTTCATATTAAGGAGATCTCGTGGCTCACGCCCCTCATCTCGCCCACTCGCCGGACCAAGCGGAGGCGACGGACCCACGGCGCTGGCCGGCTCTGGTCCTGCTGTGCGTGGCGCAGTTCATGCTGATCCTGGACGTCACCGTGATCAACGTGGCGCTGCCCAGCATCGGCGCCGACCTGCATCTCGACCGTGTCCCGCTCACCTGGGCGGTCACCTCGTACACGCTGTGCTTCGGCGGGCTCATGCTGCTGGGCGGGCGGCTCGGCGACACGTTCGGGGCCCGCCGCATCCTGCTGACCGGCCTGATCGTCTTCGTCCTCGCCTCGCTGGTGACCGGCTTGGCCACCGGTGGCCCCATGTTGATCGGCGGCAGGCTCGCCCAGGGCGTCGGCGCCGCTCTGCTGTCCCCCTCGGCGCTGGCCACGCTCACGCGGACGTTCCACGGAGCCGAGCGGAACAAGGCGCTGGGCATCTGGGCTGCTCTGGGCGGCGTGGGGTTCGCCGTCGGCGCGATCCTCGGCGGCGTGCTCGCGGCCGGGCCGGGCTGGCGGTGGGTGTTCTTCATCAACGTGCCCGTCGGGCTGGCCGTACTGGCCTGGCTGCCACGCGTGGTCGCCGCCGACCGGCCGCAGGTGCGACGGCGGGTGGACCTGCCTGGCGCCGTGCTGGTCACGGGGGCGACAGCGGCGCTCATTTACGGTCTGGTCAACGCCGGAGAGGCGGGCTGGGGAAGCCTGGCCACGCTGGGCGCGCTGGCCGGGGCCGTGGTTGGTTATGCCGCGTTCGCACTGGTCGAGCGGGCTGTTCAGGAGCCGCTGATGGACGTGCGCATTCTGGCCCGCCGCCCCGTCGCCACCGGCGCGTTCCTCATGCTGATCGGCACCGCCCTGCTGCTGGGCTCCGTCTTCCTCGGTTCGCTGTACCTGCAGCGCGTACAGGGGCAGTCCGCGCTCACCGCCGGGATCCTTTTCCTGCCGGTCGCGGTGGGGACCGCTGTCACCGGGCATCTGGCGGGGCGCCTCATCGGGCATCTCGGCGCGCGGGTGTCCGCGGTGGGCGGGCTCCTCGTCGCCGGGGCCGGTGCCGTGGTGCTGGCGTTGTCGGAGGGTACGGCGGGCATCGTGATCGGGCTGACCATCGGCGCCGCCGGCGTGGTGCTGGTGTTCGTCGCCGCCACCACGACGGCGCTCGGGTTCGTCGCGCACCACGAGGCCGGGCTGGCATCCGGTGTGGTCAACACCTTCCATGAGGTCGGCGGGTCCATCGGCACGGCGGTCGTGTCCACGATCGCGGCCGTCGGCATCGAGCACGCTTCGACGGCCGGATTCACCGCCGCCTACACGGCATGCGCCATCGCCGCGGGGGCCGCCGCGATCATCGCGCTGGTGCTGGTGCCCAGGGGCAAGGCCCAGGTCCCCGCCGGCGTACACGCCCACTGACCAGTCGCATGGCCGCCCACGAGGTGGGCAGCCGGGTGCAGGACGCCTTCCTGGCCCATGACGGATTGCAGTGCGGATACTGCACGTCGGGGCAGATCTGCTCGACCGTCGCCATGCTTGTGGAGCACCGTGCCGGAATGCCGAGCGCCGTGTCAGCCGAACACGGCGGCCCCGCGGCGCTCACCGACGCCGAGATCAGGAACAAGCGGGTGCGCGATCTTCCCATCACGCCCGACAAGCTGATGTAAGGCCAGATCTACTATGCAAAATAGTCGGCTATCGCTATGAGCGATCTCTACGTGGACACCTCCATGGCCCGGTTCCGCTACCGCAGGGCCGGATCCGGCCCTCCTCCATCGCAGCGTTCCTGAACGCCCTGGACCTGCCAGAGGTCGCCATCGTCGGCCACTCGTGGGGCGGCGGGTTCGCCCTGCGTTTCGCGGAGCTGTTCCCGGCCAGAGTCAGCCGCCTGGCGCTGCTGGCTCCCGCGGGGCTCGACGTCCGCGATGTGTGGGAGTTTCGTCTCATGCGGCTGCCGCTCATCGGCGAACTTGCCGTGCGACTCATGCCCCTGGCGTCAGTACGGCACCTGCTGCGTAAATCCTTTGTCCACCGTGATCGCATTCCCTATGCCCTGGCGTGCGAGGCAGCCACGGAGATGAGATCACCGCACAACCGGGCGACCATGCTGAGGGTCGAGCGATCCGTACGATGGATGGTCCTGATCAGACGTATCGACGATTGACCCCCTTCCTGCTGCCCAGGCGCTTGTGACGCCTGGACAGCTCCCTGGATCAGAGCCGATCGACGACCTTCTGCAGCTGCGCCACCTCGGCCTGCTGGGAGGTTTCTATCCTCTTGGCGAGCTCCTTGGCCTTCGGGTTGGAGCCGTTGGCCTGCTCCGTGCGGGCCATGCCGATCGCGCCCTTGTGATGGGCGATCATCATTTGGGCGAACAGCTTGTCGAAGGCCTTGCCCTTGGCCGCGTCGAGCTTCTTCATGTCCTCCTCGGACATGATGCCGGGCATGTCATGCCCCATACCGCCGGAGGACACGGGCTTGCCCCACTCGGTCAGCCAGCCCTTCATGGTCTGGATCTCCGGATCCTGAGCGGACTTGATCTTCGCCGCGAGCTCCTCGACCTCCGAGTCGCTCGCGCGCATCAGCGCCATGTCGGCCATCTCGACCGCCTGTTCATGATGCGGGATCATCATCTGCGCGAACATCACATCCGCGTCGTTGAAGCTGGGCGACGATTGCGCGCTGGGCGTGGTGGTGGCAGGCACGGTGCTGCCCATCCCGTCGCTTCCGGCCATGGGCTCGCCGTTGCCTCCGCACGCGGTCAGCAGGGCGAGCGCGCCCGCGGCGATGATGAGCGAAGTCTTGTGGTTGATAGGCATGGTTACTTGTTCTCTCTGTTGTCAGAACTGTCGGCCTTTGCGGACAGCCTCGGAGCCCATCCGCGCGTGGTCATCGGCCTATATGCGCAGCAGAGAGAGACGTGCCAGGCGCAGAGAGGTGGGCTCCGGCGGCGGCCTGGCGACCTGCCGGACAGGTGAGAGCGGCCCGTCGATGCCGGTGACTGCCCGCCTCGATCGAACCCAGGCGGTCATCAGCACCATGAGCAGAAGAGAGGTCAGTACCGCCAAGCACACGCTCGTCGGATCGAACCCCGGCATATCTCGGCCAGGCGCGAACACCTGGAGTCCCGCCGGAAGGGTTTCGATGTCGGCGCTGATGCCATGCATGCCGGTCGAGGGGTCGCCATGTCGACCATCAAGATGGCCCAGCGTATGCATGCCGCACACGCCCAAAGAGAGAACGACGAGCAGGAAGCCACGCGCGACCCGCAACGCGAGGCCCTGCCGCAGAACTCCCACTGGCTCCCCTGGAACGAACCGGAAACTGTCCGAGTCCCGCCAGCTTACTACGATGGGTCGTAGGTCAGGCGTCAAGCGCGCCGACATCACCGCGCCCAACCGCGATGCCCGCCCACGGGTCAGCTCGCGGCCCTCCGACGAAGCACGTACGGTCGCCGGAGGCCATCGGGCGAGCCCGAAGCGTATCTACGATCGCCGGTAGCATCAGGCGGACGACAGCCAGAGGAGATGGTCAGATGGTGCGCCGCCTGGGAGAGCTCGAGTCCACGATCATGGATCGTATGTGGGCCACCAACGCGCCCGCCTCGGTCAGGGACGTACTGGAACATCTCCAACGGGAACGCACCATCGCCTATACGACGGTGATGACCGTGATGGACAAGCTCCACACCAAGGGCCTGCTCAAGCGCGAGCCGGTCGGCCGGGCCTACGTCTACGAGACGGTGTCCTCCAAGGAGGCCTACACCGCTGAGGTGATGCGCGATTCGCTGTCCAGGAGCGGAAACCGGGCGGCCACGCTGGTGCACTTCCTCGAACGGCTCACCCCTGAAGAGGCGAACGCCCTGGATGCGGCACTCCAGGTCTACCCGCCGAAGGGACGCCGGTCATGATCGTGGCAGCGATCCTCGCGTCGTACTGCGTTTTCGCGGCCCTGGTTCTCCCGCGACTCCTGAGGCGGGCCACCTGGGCGGACCGTGCACCTCGGCTGGCGATCGCGATGTGGCAGGCGGCGAGCATTTCGGTGATCATCTCGGCGCTGCTGTCGGCGTTCGCCGTGGCCGTGCCCGCCTCGGTGGTGGGGCATGAGCTCGCCGAACTGTTCGAGGCCTGCGCCGCCCTGCTCGGCGACGGAGCGACGCTGAGCACCACGAGCACGCGCGTGGGCCTCGCCGCCGCCGGGCTTCTCGTGGCGCGGGTGCTCTATACCGGCGGGGCGGTCCTGCTCGGCGCCCGCCGGGAAAGGCGGCGGCACGCCGAGGCGCTCGCCCTGCTCGGACGGCACGACGGCGAACTGGGCGCGGTCGTGGTCGACTACGAGGAATGCATGGCGTACTGCCTGCCCGGCAGGAACGGCAAGGCCGTCATCACCACCGGCGCGCTGCGGTCTCTGGCTCCCGAGCACGTCGCCGCCGTGCTCGCGCACGAGCAGGCCCACCTGCGCGGGCGGCATCATCTGGTCCTGGCCGGCACCGAGGCCCTGCTGCGGGCCTTCCCCGGCGTCCCGCTGTTCGTACGCGCGCAGGCCGAGATCGCCCGACTGGTCGAACTCCTGGCCGACGACGTCGCGGCCCGCCGTCATCCGCGCGTGCACATCGCCGCGGCCCTGGTCAGGCTCGCGACCGGACGGGTACCGGCCTTCGCCTTGGGCGCGGGCGGCCAGACGGCCCTGACCCGCGTCCGCCGGATGTTGAACCCGGAGGCGCCACTCGCCCGGCGAGAACGTCTCGCCGGGCGGGTCGCGGTCACGCTGTTGCTGGCGGGCCCGGCCATCTTGGCCGCCGTTCCCGGTGTGAGCGCGTTCCTCGCCCACCACTGCCACTCCCTCCTCAGCCTCTGAGCCGGATCACCTGGGCTTCACGATCAGCGGCCCCGCAGACCTTCCTGGGCGGCGGACACCCGGCGTCCGCCGACATACCGGGGCCATCTGACCGTGTCCTTCATACCCCCCTTCGGTAGCCAGCTTCAGTCTTGGCCATGCGGTCGACATGACCCGGGTGCGGGTCCGATGCAGGCGCCACGACCCGCGCCGCCTGCATCGATCCGCGGCTGAACCACAGCGAGCCGCCATCGACAAGGTGCCTCCCTCCCGCTTGCCTGAATACCCGTGGGGGGTATAGCTTGGAGGCAAGTCAGTTAACTTGGGAGTACTTCATGAGCGAGCAGCACCACCAGCACATGCCACACCCCGAGGGACATGGACCCGCCGCCCAACCCGGCAAAGCGTCGTGGTCGACGGCGGCGTCGGCGACCCTGCACTGCCTGACCGGGTGTGCCATCGGTGAGATCCTCGGCCTGGTGATCGCCACCGCACTTGGCTGGAGCGCGGCCCCGTCGATCGCCATAGCCGTGGTGCTCGCCTTCTTCTTCGGCTACCTGCTGACGCTGCTGCCGCTCCGCCGGGCAGGCGTGAACTGGAGCACCGCGATCAAGCTGGCGCTGGCCGCCGACACCGTGTCGATCATCGTGATGGAGATCGTGGACAACGGCGTGATGCTCGTCATCCCCGGCGCCATGAACGCCACCTTGGCCTCCGGACTGTTCTGGGGCGCCCTGGCGCTGTCCCTGGTGATCGCCTTCCTGGTCACCACGCCGATCAACAAATGGATCATCGGCAAGGGCAAGGGCCATGCGGTGGTCCACGCCTACCACCACTGAGCCCCCCGACCTGCATCGGGGGCTCGTGCTGGGCACCGCTCAAATTCGCTAGGCGACGATGGTTATCGACACCACCGGTGTGGTGAAGGTCCGAGTCGTCCCCGTGCGCGGGTCGTACATCGTGACCCGGCCGCGCAGCGTGTCGATGCCGGAATCTACGTTCAGCAGGCCTCCCGGACCCTCGGCGCGGGCGCCGACGCTGTATCCGGCGTCCGGTGAAGCGCCCTGGACGAAGATGGGGGTGACGAACAACGTTCTCAAGACCCCGCCGTCGTCGTCGAGCACGGTGGCGCTGACGGGGTCACCGATGGCGTCGATGATCGCCTGGGCGTCATCCTGGCCGATGCGGTAGTCCAGGCCGATTTCGGCGGCATACCTACCGTTGCCGAGTGCGGTGATGGTGAGGCACACATTGGAGTCGTACCGTCACCCCTGATATCGACGTCACGCCAGGGTGGCGCGGTGGCCGCGGAAGGTGGCCTCCAGGGCGATGCGCCAGTGACGGTCGGCCTGCTCGCGGTCGGCCAGGGCGCCCTGAAGTTCCAGGCTCGCCAGTCCGTGCACCAGGGCGTTGAGGTGGACCGCGACGTCGTAGGGGTCGGACGGGGCGAACCGCCCCGCATCGATGCACCGCGCGACGGCGCCGACCAGGGTGTCGAACGTCCCCTGGATCTGCGCCAGGGCCGCCTCGTCGGGCCGGAAGTCCGCGATGGGCCGTCCGAACATCAGCTCGTACAGGTGAGGGTTGGCCAGAGCGGCGGCCCGATAGGCGTATCCGAGGGCCATCAGATCGTTCTCTGGGTCGCCATCGCGCGGCACCATGGCGAACTGCTGGCCGAGCCGGGCGAACCCTTCCAGGAACATCGCGCGCAGCAGGCCGGCTTTGTCGCCGAAGAGGTTGTACACGGCCGTGGTGGACGTACCGACTTCCTGGGCCACTCGTCTTGTGCTCAGCGCCTGCGGGCCTTCCTCAGCGAGCAGTCGTCCGGCTGCGTCCAGGAGGTCTCGGCGCAACTCGTCGTAGTCGCGTGTGCGTGGGCGGGCCATTTGACAAGCATACCGTAACCATGTTTCATAACAGCATTACGAAACTGTTCCGCTCCCCGCGGCCGATCACACGACCCTGGGGAGAACCACTCGAGGAGGCCGCTGTGCCCGCTGTATCCGACCTGCATGTCGTCCTCGGCGCCGGCGGCGCCGTGGGCGGCTCTGTGCTCCGCGAACTCGTCTCCCAGGGACACCGCGTCCGCGCGGTCAACCGCAGCGGCCGGATCCCGGCGCTGCCCGGTGTCGAGGTCCACCAAGGCGACATCACCACACCCGCCGGCGCCAAGACCGCCTGTGACGGCGCCCATGTCGTCTACCACTGCGCCGCCCCCGCTTATGACCGGTGGGTGCAGGAGTTCCCCCACCTGACCGACGCGGTGTCCCAGGGCGCGGCCGCCGCGGGCGCCAAACTGGTCTTCGCCGACAACCTGTACATGTACGGCCCCGTCAGCAGCCCCATGACCGAGGACATGCCGTATGCCGCCCGCAACCCCAAGGGCCGCGTCCGCGCCGAGATGGCCCAGGCGCTCCTGGCGGCGCACCGCTCCGGCTCCCTGCGCGTCGCCATCGGCAGAGCCCCCGACTACTACGGCCCCGGCGGCGTCAACACCATCGCCGGTACGACCGTGTTCGCCGCCGCGCTCGGCGGGAAGGTCGCCCGCTGGGTCGGTCCACTCGACCAGCCCCACTCACTCAGCTACCTGCCCGACATCGCCAAAGGGCTGGTGCTGCTCGGCAACGACGGGCGGGCCGACGGCCAGGCCTGGCACCTGCCGGCGGCACCGCCCGTGACCGGCAGGCAGTTCCTCGACTTGGTCTTCGCCGAGTTAGGCCGACCCGGCAGAACAGCAGCCCTCGGCCGCCCCATGCAACGCATCATCGGAATGGTGAATCCCACCGTCCGCGCCCTCGGCGAGACCTGGTACCAGCGCGAGCGCCCCTTCGTGGCCGACGCCTCGAAGTTCACCCGCACCTTCGGCCCGTTCATCGCGACACCGCATGCCAACGCCATCGCCGCCACCCTCGACTGGTACCGCGCGAACCTCACACCGTGAACGGCGTGGGAGCGACCGCTTCGTGGTCGACCAGAGCCTCGCTGGTAGTGCTGTCGCGGGAGAAGTGTCAGCCGACGCCGAGCGCCTCGCGCAGGCCCGGGCTCGGTGGTGAGGCCTCATCGGGGGAGCCGGGGGTGCGCCGCAGGAACCCGTCCACCACCTCGTAGTGCCCGATGCCGCGCAGCGGTGGCGAGTAGACGTGGATCGTGATCGCGCCCGCCTCGTGATCCATCCGGTGGATGCCGGTTCCGGGGAAGGAGAACGACTCGCCCGCTCCGTAAAACCCGACGCGCCGCGTGCCTTCGATCGGGAGTCCCTCGTTGGACACCCTGCCCGCCAGGACGTACACGCCGACCGCCGATCCGTCGTGGTCGTGGAAGCCGGTGTCGCGAGCCTCCCACCACGTGTTGAGCCAGGCGATGGACCGCTCGTCCGACCACAGCAGCACATAACCCCCGGGCCCGCTCCGCGGCAGCTCGCCGATGTCGACGGACTCCGCGGCCCGGCGGGCGAGCTCGGCGCACTCTTCCGGCTTGTACGCCTGATGACCGGCGGCGAGATCAGCGCTCATAATCCCCACTTTTCCTACTAGGAAGATATAGAAAAGCTAGCACGAGATCCCCGCGAGGTGGAGTGCCTGCGGTGCGTACGACCGGACGGAGCCGAGAGGCACGATTGGCATAATTGTCGGCATGTGCGAAGCCGGGGGCTGTTGATGCGGTTCGGCGTGTTGGGACCTGTTGAGGCGCATCTGCCCGATGGGGACCCGGTGGCGGTGGGCGGTCCACAGATGCGGTCGCTGCTGGCGATGCTGCTGCTGGAGGCCGGCCGGGCGGTGAGCGTCGGCCGGCTGGCCGCCGGGCTGTACGGCGAGGACGCGCACGCCGACGTGGCGCACGCGCTGCAGTCGCAGGTCTCCCGGCTCCGGCGAGGTCTGCGTGACGGACCCGCCGTGGAGTTCGGATCGGCGGGCTACCGGCTCTCGGTCGACCTCGACGCGGTGGACGCGCACCGGTTCGCCCGGCTCGCCGGTCAGGGCAGGCACGCGCTGGCCGGCGGGGACCCGGCGGGGGCCGCGGTGTTGCTGGGTGAGGCGTTGGACCTGTGGCGCGGGCCGGCGCTCGCGGACGTACTGGACGCGCCGTTCGCGGAGGCGGCAGCAGCCCGGCTGCTGGAGGAACGGCTGGCGGCGATGGAGGACCGGGCCGAGGCCGCACTGGCCCTGGGCGAGCACCACACGGTGGCCGCGGAACTGGCGGAACTGGTCGAGGCGCACCCGTTGCGCGAGCGGGCACGGGCGCTGCTGATGCGGGCCCTCTACGCCGGTGGCCGGCAGGCGGAAGCGCTCACCGTGTTCGAGGAGGCCCGCCGATTCCTGGGCGACGAGCTGGGCGTCGACCCGTCCGCCGAGCTGGCCGAAGCGCACCTGTCCATCCTGCGCGCGGAAGCGACGGCCACCGCGGCGGTCCGGCGGGTGCCGGCCCAGCTCACCAGCTTCGTCGGCAGGGCGGAGGAGCTCCGCCGGCTCGCGACGCTGCTGGCCGGGTCACGGCTGGTCACGCTGACCGGTTCGGGCGGCACCGGCAAGACGCGGCTGGCGGTGGAGGCGAGCGGCCGAATGTCCGGGGAGGTGTGCTTCGTCGACCTGTCCCCGTTGAGCGACGGGGCGCAGGTGGCGCCGGCCGTGGCCGCCGCGCTGGGTCTCCGCGAGTCGGGACCGCCGGCGGATCGGCTCGTCGCGGCGCTGGCCGACCGGCCGGTGCTGGTGATTCTGGACAACTGCGAGCACGTCATCGCGGGCGCGGCCGGGCTCGCGCACTGGCTTCTGGCCGCCTGCCCCGCGCTGCGGATCCTGGCCACCAGCCGGGAGGCGCTCGGCATCACCGGCGAGGTCCTGTTCCCGGTCGGGCAGTTGGCCGTGCCCGGACCCGACGCCACGCTCGCCGAAGCGCTGGCCTGCCCGGCGGTGCGGCTGTTCGCCGACCGAGCCGCCGCCGTACGGCACGGGTTCGTCGTGGACGCCGCCACGATCGGCGCGGTGCGGCGGATCTGCGCCGCCCTGGACGGGCTGCCTCTGGCCATCGAGCTGGCGGCGGCCCGGCTGCGCTCGTTCACCCTGGAGGAGGTGGACGCGCGGCTGGCCGACCGGTTCCGGCTGCTGTCGCGCGGCGAGCGCACCGCGGCGCCCCGGCATCAGACGCTGCGCGCGGTGGTCGACTGGAGCTGGGGGCTGCTCGACGCGCATGAGCAGGCGCTCGCGCGCCGGCTCACCGTGTTCGCCAGCGGCGCCACCCTGACGGACGCGGAGCAGGTCTGTGGCCTGGACGGGCCGGTCGGGTACGACGATGTGGCGGGTGTACTGGCCGGGCTGGTGGACAAGTCGCTGGTCGAGGCGCACGACGGCCGGTACCGGATGCTGGAGACAGTGCGCGCGTACTGCGCGGAGCGGCTCGCCGAGACCGGGGAGCGGGCGGAATGCCTGCGGGCGCACGCGGAGTGCTTCACCGCGCTGGCCGAAGTCGCCGACCACCACCTGCGGGGACCCGACCAACTGGACTGGCTCGACCGGCTGGGCGCGGAGCACGGCAACCTGCTGGCCGCACTGGGCTGGGCCGTCACCGCCGACCCGCCGCTGGCGTCGCGGCTGCTCGCGGCCCTGTCCTGGTTCTGGTGGCTGCGCGGCCTGCGTGGCGAGGTCGCCCCACTTGCCGCCCGGCTGCTCGGCGAGCTGGGTGATGGGTTTCCGGCTGAAGAGGCCGAGGAGTACGCGTGCTGCGTGGTGACCGCCGCCGCGACCGGCAACGGTACCGACGCCGGTTTGCGCGACCACCTGGACCGCGCCGCCGCCGGCCTCGCCGCGTACGACCGGCCGCTGCGGCGGCCCCACGTCGTGTTCCTGCTCGCGGTGGCCGGACGCCTGGTCGACGTCGACCCCACGCGGCAGCACCGGCTGTTCGACACCGACCCGTGGTCACAGGCGTTCCTGCGCATGGGCGACGGCCTGCGGCTGCTGCTCGGCGGGCAGACCTCGGCGGCCGAGGCCGAGCTCACGACCGCGCTGGCCGGTTTCCGGTCGGCCGGTGATCGCTGGGCGATCGCGAACGCGCTGGACAAGCTCGCCGGGATCGCGGCATCGCGTGGGGAGCGGGCACGCTCAGTGGCGTGGATGGATGAGGCCATCACGCTCATCGAGGAGCTGGGCCGTACGGAGGACACCGCGGACCTGCTCACCCGCCGTGCCGACCTCCTGGCGGAGGACGGCGACCTCGCGGCTGCCCGAGCCGGCTACGAGCGCGCGGCCGAGTGCGCCCGCGCGGTCGGCGCGCCGGACCTGCTCGCCGACGCCCGCCGTGGCCTCGCCGACCTCGCCCGGCGATCCGGCGAACCGCGCACGGCCCGGCAGTTGTACGAGGCGGCGCTTGCCGGGTGCGGGGATGCCTCGATCACCGCGCAGCGGATTCGGGCCCGCATCCTCACCGGGCTCGGCTGGGCGGCCGCCATGGACGGGGACGCCGCGCAGGCCCGCGCCCACCACCGTGCCGCGTTCGAGACTGCCGTGCGCGGCGGGAATCTGCCGGCCGCCGCGGACGCGGTGGACGGTCTCGCCGGGGCCGCGCTGCTGGCCGGTGACGCGGAGCGGGCCGCGACACTCATCGGCGCCGCAGCGTCACTGCGCGGGACGGATCTGGTCGCCGACCACGAGACGGCCGGGGTGACCGAGGACGTGACCAGGGAGATGGCCGGGGAGGTAGCCGGGGAGGCCGATGTGACTGAAGTGGCCGAGGTGGCCGCCGGGGCCGCACGTGCGCTTGGGCCCGGCCGGTACGGCGAGGCACGGCGCCGGGGCCGTGGGCTGACCGCCGAGGAGGTGCTCGGGCTGGCCGGTGAGTGACGGTGAGCGCGTGGTGAGCCCTCGGTAAGCGGGCCCGGCGACGCTACTGCCATGACACAGCACCTCGCGAACAAGACAGTCCTCATCTCCGGCGCCAGCGTGGCCGGTCCCGCCCTCGCCTACTGGCTGCACCGGTACGGCTTCACCCCGACCGTCGTGGAACTGGCCCCGGAGCTGCGGGAAGGCGGCTACAAGGTCGACCTGCGCGGCGTGGCGATGGACGTCGTCGACCGGATGGGCCTCACCCCGGCCATCACCCGGTACAGCACCCGGATGCGTGGCGGGGCATGGGTGAACGAGGCCGGCAAGCCGCTCGCCACCCTGGGCCCCGACCTCATCGGCCTGCGCGCCCCCGGCGACGACGAGGTGCTGCGCGGCGACCTGGCCCGCATCGTGTACGACGCGACCAAGCACGGCGTCGAGTACCTGTTCGGCGACTCCATCACCGGGCTCACCCAGAGCCACGACGGCGTCATGGTCACCTTCGAGCGCGCCGCGCCGCGCATGTTCGACCTCGTGATCGGCGCCGACGGGCTGCACTCGAACCTGCGGGCCCGGGGCTTCGGCGACGAGTCGAAGTTCGTGCGCCCGCTCGGCATGCACGCGTGCGTGTTCACGGTGCCCAACCACCTCGGCCTCGACCGCTGGGAGCTGATCTACCCGACGCCGGGCAAGGTCGTGAACCTGTACAGCACCCGCCAGTCCGCCGCCAAGGCCCAGTTCATCTTCCCCAGCCCCGCCGTGCTGCCCGACCGTCGCGACGTCGCGGCCCAGCGGCGCCTGGTCGCCGAGACCTTCGCCGGCGCCGGTTGGGAGAGCGCCACCCTGCTGGCTGCCATGCCGCACTCCCCCGACTTCTACTTCGACTCCGCGAGCCAGGTTCATCTGGACCGCTGGTCGGCCGGGCGGGTGGCGCTGGTCGGCGACGCCGCGCACAGCCCGTCCCCGCTGTCCGGGCAGGGCACCAGCCTCGCGCTCGTCGGCGCGTACGTACTGGCCGGCGAGCTGAAGGCCGCCGGTGGCGACCACCGGGTGGCGTTCGCTCGCTACCAGGAGGAGATGCGCGGATACGTCGACGTGAACCTCAGCCTTGGCGAGAGCAACGCCAAGCAGATGGTGGCCGGCAGCACCCGCCAGATCCTCATGCAGACCACCATGATGCGGCTGGTCAGCCGCCTGCCCTGGAAGGACCTGGCCCTGCGGCCGATCCTGAAGCCGCTCAACGCCGCCGCGAACGCCATCACCCTCAAGAACTACTGAGGGCGGAGTGGCGGGTCATCGCCCCGAGCGCAGCAGGCGTGACAAGCCCAGGGCCGCGGTGCGTACGGCGGGAGCGAGTTGAGCCGGGCGGAACCGGACCCGCGGCACGGCCACGGACAGGGCCGCCACCGCCACTTGTCCGTCGAAAACCGGCGCCGCGATGCAACTGACGCCCAGCGCCGCTTCCTGCTCCTCGTAGGCCAGGCCCGACACCTGGGCCTGTTCGATGGCGGTGCGCAGGCGCACCGGGTCGGTGATCGAGTAGGGCGTGAGGCTGGCCAGCGGCCCGGCGAGCACTTGCTCGGTCAATTCGGCATCCGAGAAGGCCAGCAAGGCCTTTCCGACCCCGGTGCAGGTAAGAGGAAGCCGGCCGCCGATGCGGGAGGGCAGCGGCAGGACGTCGTGGCCGTGGATCCGCTCGACGTACACCACCTCGCGCCCCTCTCGGACCCCCAGGTGCACGGTCTCGCGGGTGGCCTCGAACAGATCCTGCAGGAACGGCAGCGCCGCCTCGCGCAGATCGTGGCGGCGCGGCACCAGCGAACCCAGTTCGAACAGTTTGCCGCCGAGCCGGTAGGTGTCCGCTTCCCGTTCCAGCAGGCCCAGGCGGACCAGATCCGCGCAGAGGCGGAACACCGTGGTCTTGGGCAGTGACGTACGAGCGGAGAGTTCCGTCAAACGGAACGACCCGCCGTCCGGCCGGTAGCAGTCCAAGATCGATGCCGCCTTGTCGAGCATGTTTCCCGCAGCTCTGTTCCGTGTCACGGAACATATTTTGCCGCCCACCGACCGGTCGCCTATATCTGGGGGCACCCGAGCGCCCCGGCCCTTTCTGGAGGTCCCCGCATGCCCACGCCACACCGCCCGCACAGGTGGCCGTCATGAGCCTGCCCGAAGCCGTGACCAAGGCGGCGACCCTCCTGGCCGAGGCCGCGCTCACCGGTGTGCCCCACCCCCCGGTACGCGACCTGTTGCCGGCGGCGGATATCGAGGCCGCCTACGCCGTGCAGAGGCTGAACGTCGAGCGCGGCCTGGCCGCGGGCCGACGGCCGGTCGGCCGCAAGATCGGCCTCACTTCGCGCGCCGTGCAGCGCCAGCTCGGGGTGGGTCAGCCGGACTTCGGTGTGCTGTTCGCCGACATGGCCGTGGCGGAGAGCGACCAGATCGCCGCCGGCCGGCTCCTGCAGCCGAAGGTCGAGGCGGAGGTGGCCCTGGTGCTGAGCGAGGACCTGCCGCACCGTGACCCCACGGTCGCCGACCTGCTGCGGGCCACGGCGTTCGCGCTGCCCGCGCTGGAGATCGTCGACAGCCGCATCGCGGACTGGGACATCACCATCGTCGACACCGTCGCCGACAACGCCTCCAGCGGCCTGTTCGTCCTGGGCGGCACTCCCGTACCGCTGGACCGGGTCGACCTGCGCGGCGTACGGATGACCCTGGCCAAGAACGGCCAGACCGTCTCGGAAGGGACCGGCGCCGACTGCCTGGGCGGCCCCCTCAACGCCGCCCTGTGGCTGGCCGCCACCCTGGCCGGCCTGGGCGACCCGCTGCGGGCCGGTGACATCGTCCTCACCGGTGCGCTGGGGCCGATGTCGGTCGCCGCCCCGGGAGACGAATTCGTGGCACGGATCGAGGGCCTCGGCACGGTCGGGGTCGGCTTCGCGGCCCCGGAGGGAGTCAAGGCATGAGTACCACCAAGGTCGCGGTCATCGGCTCGGGCAACATCGGCACCGACCTGATGATCAAGATTCTGCGGCTGTCCGGCTCCCTGGAGATGGGGGCGATGGTCGGCATCGACCCGGACTCCGACGGCCTGGCTCGCGCGCGCCGCATGAAGGTCGCCACCACCCACGAAGGTGTGGACGGTCTGCTGGCCCTGAACGAGTTCGCCGACGTCCGCATCGTCTTCGACGCCACCTCGGCGGGCGCCCATCGCCGCAACGACCAGGTACTGCGCGCCGCCGGTCGTACGGTGATCGACCTGACGCCGGCCGCCATCGGCCCGTACGTCGTCCCCCCGGTCAACCTGGACGCGCACCTGGACGCCGACAACGTCAACATGGTCACCTGCGGCGGCCAGGCCACCATTCCCGTCGTCGCCGCCGTCGCCGCCGTGACGCCGGTGCACTACGGGGAGATCGTGGCCTCGATCTCGTCGCGCTCGGCCGGCCCCGGAACCCGCGCCAACATCGACGAGTTCACCGAAACCACCTCCTCGGCCATCGAGCAGGTCGGCGGTGCGGCCCGGGGCAAGGCGATCATCGTCCTCAACCCCGCCGAGCCCCCGCTGATCATGCGGGACACCGTGCACTGCCTGGTCGGCGAGTGTGACGACGTCGCGGTGACCACCTCGATAGAGGAGATGGTCGCCCGCGTGCAGACCTACGTACCCGGCTACCGCCTCAAGCAGAAGGTGCAGTTCGACCGCGTCGCCACCGACGACCCGCTACGCGCGCTGCTGCCGGCCGGCCGCCGATCCGGCGAGGCGGCGAAGGTGTCGGTGTTCCTCGAGGTCGAGGGCGCCGCCCACTACCTGCCCGCCTACGCCGGCAACCTCGACATCATGACCTCGGCGGCGCTGCGTACCGCGGAACGCATCGCCGCGCACCGCTTCACGGAGGTGATCTCCCGATGACCGCTGACCTTTACGTCCAGGACGTGACCCTCAGGGACGGCATGCACGCCGTCCGCCACCGCTACACCGTGGAGCAGGCCCGGACCATCGCCGCCGCCCTGGACGCCGCCGGGGTCGCCGCGATCGAGATCGCCCACGGCGACGGCCTGTCCGGCTCCAGCATCACCTACGGCGTCGGCGCGCACACCGACTGGGAGTGGATCGAGGCCGTCTGCGACGTCGTCCGCGATGCCGTGCCGACCACGCTGCTGCTGCCGGGCATCGGCACCCTGCACGATCTGAAGCAGGCTCACGCGCTCGGCATCCGCTCGGTCCGCGTCGCCACCCACTGCACCGAGGCCGACATCTCCGCCCAGCACATCGCGGCCGCCCGCGACCTGGGCATGGACGTCGCCGGCTTCCTCATGATGTCCCACATGGCCGAACCGGCCGAGCTCGCCCGGCAGGCGAAGCTGATGGAGTCGTACGGCGCCGCCTGCGTGTACGTGACCGACTCCGGCGGCCGGCTGACGATGGACGGCGTACGTGACCGGTTCCGCGCCTACCGTGACGTGCTCGACGACCGCACCGAGGTGGGCATCCACGCCCACCACAACCTCGCCCTGGGCGTCGCCAACACCGTGGTCGCCGTCGAGAACGGCGCCAGGCGCGTCGACGCCTCGCTGGCCGGGCAGGGCGCCGGTGCCGGCAACTGCCCGCTGGAGGCGTTCGTCGCGGTCGCCGATCTCATGGGCTGGAAGCACGGGTGCGATCTGTTCGAGCTGATGGACGCGGCCGACGACGTGGTCCGCCCCTTGCAGGATCGGGACGTGCGGGTGGACCGGGAGACCCTCACGCTCGGCTACGCCGGGGTGTACTCCAGCTTCCTGCGCCACGCCGAGGCCGCCGCGGCCCGCTACGGCCTCGACACGCGGACCGTTCTTGTGGAGGTCGGACGGCGCAAGATGGTCGGCGGCCAAGAAGACATGATCACCGACATCGCCCTCGACCTGGCCGCGGCCCGCGACGCCGCCACCGCCTGACTCTCGCCACGCCCGTGATCATGAAGGTTCGGGACGTCGCGGTCGTGACAGCGCGCCGACAAATCGGACCTGAATCCCGGCTGCGAATCGGCCCTGTCACGACGTCCAATCCATCGGCAGCATGGGACTCGCGTACATCGCGTCGATGACATTGCTGCGAAAGAGTGACGGATCATGGGACAGACCATCGTGAAAACCAGCCCATCCCCGGACGGCAACACCTCCGCCCGCAGGCTGGCGCCGGCGAGCGGGGCGACCTGCCCCAACGCCTTCCGCCCCGCCTGCCGCATGGGCCGGTGACCGGCCATGCAGCTGGCAATCCTGCTCGCGCTGGCCGCCGCGGCCCTGTACGGCGCTTCTGACTTCCTCGGCGGGCTTCTGTCACGCCGAGCCCACTATGGACTGGTCGGGCTCATCGGACAGTGCGCTGCCGCAGTCGGCGGCCTGACCGCCGCTCTCGTCGTCGGCACCCACGCCACTCCGAGCGCGATCGCGTGGGGGATGGCCGCCGGGATCGGCGGCGCGATCGGCACGCTGGCGCTCTACCGCGGTCTGTCACGAGGACAGATGAACGTGGCCGGGCCACTGTCGGCCGTCGGCGCGGCGGGCCTGCCCATTCCCGTCGACCTGCTGTCCGGCCACGCGTTCACGACGCTCTCCCTCCTCGGCCTCGGTCTGGCCATCCCGGGGATCTGGCTGGTCTCCATGCAGTCGGGCGGACGCGGCTCCGGCGGCGTCGGGGCGGGGCTGCTCGCCGGGCTGGGCTTCGCCGGCCTGTTCATCTGCCTCGACCAGGCCGGCGACGAAGCGGGCCTGTGGCCGGTGGCGGCGAGTCAACTCAGCGCCGCCGTCGTCCTGGCCGCGGCTCTGGCGGCGTTCGCGCTGGCGGGCAGGCGGGACGGAGGCCACAACGCGTTCACCCGGCGACCGCCGTGGGCCGCGCTCTGGACGGGAGTCCTGGGGGTCAGCGCCACGCTCTTGTACTTCCTGGCCACCAGCCAGGGGACGCTCGCCGTCTCGGCCGTCATCACCTCGCTCTACCCGGCCTTCACCGTCGCGCTGGCCGCCACCGTCCTGCGCGAGCGCACCAACCTGGTGCACGCCGTGGGACTCCTCCTTTGCGCGATCTCGGTCGGCGCCTTCGCCGCCGGATGACCGTGCCGGGTGAGCGGGCCGGGTGAGCGGGCCCTGTCGGCCGCTAGCCTGCGACGGTGAGTACGGTGAACTCGAGCCTGGTACACGACCTGCTGGTGGACCTCGACCGGACCGGCACCACCCCGTTGCACCGCCAGATCGAGGCGGCTCTGCGCGACGCCATCCGCGCGGGCCGTCTGCGCCACGGGGCCTCTCTGCCGTCCTCCCGCCGCCTGGCCACCGAACTCGGGGTCTCGCGGGGTGTCGTGGTCGGGGCCTACGACCAGCTCGCCGCCGAGGGCTACCTCACCAGCACGCCCGGCTCCTACACCCGGGTGGCCGCCGTACCCGGGCAAACCGCCCCCACTCCCGACGCGCCGCCCTCCCTCGGCCCACTCATCGACTTCGGGTACGGCCGCGCGGACCCGGCGAGCTTCCCCCGCGCCGCCTGGCTCCGCTCGCTGCGGCGGGTCCTCACCGACGCCCCACACGACCGGCTCAACTACACCGACGGATACGGCCTGCCCGAACTGCGCACCGCCCTGGCCGACTACCTCAACCGCTCTCGCGGCACCTGCGCCGACCCCGCGCACGTGGTCATCACCAGCGGTTTCGCGCAGGCCGCCATGCTGATCACCGGCGTGCTGGCCCGGCGCGGGGCGCGCCGGGTCGCGGTGGAGGACCCCTCCGCCCACGACGACATTCGGCAGCACGCGCGCACGCACAGGCTCGACCTTCTCGGCCTGCCGGTCGCCGACCACGGCATCGACCTGGACGCCCTCGAACGCGGCGACGCCGACCTGGTCGTCCTCACCCCGTCACACCAGTGGCCGCTCGGCGGCGTCCTGCCCGCCCGTACCCGCATGCAGGCGGTCCAGTGGGCCCGCGCCCGTGGCGCCCTCATCTTGGAGGACGACTACGACGCCGAGTACCGCTACGACCGCGCCCCCATCGGCGCCATGCAAGGCCTCGCCCCGGACGTGGTCATGTACGCCGGCTCGGCCAGCAAGACCCTCGCCCCAGGACTCCGCCTCGGCTGGCTCGTGTTACCCCCGCACCTGGCCGACGCCGTCGCCGAGGCCAAGCTCCTGACCGACCGCGGCTCACCGGCCATCGAGCAGCTCGCCTTCGCCGACTTCCTCCTGCGGGGCGAGTTCGACCGGCATCTGCGCCGCATGCGCCCCCTCTACCGGCACCGCCGCGACCTCCTCCTCGCCCGGCTGACCCAGCAGTTGCCCGACTTCGAACCCACCGGGATCGCGGCGGGCCTGCACGTCGTCGTCTGGCTCCCGGACGACCTCCAGGAGGACGACGTAGTGACGGCGGCCGCCGCCCATGGCGTCCGCGTCGCCGGCATCGCCCCCCATCGGCTGACCACACCGGGCCGCCAAGGCCTCATCCTGGGCTACACCAGCCTGAACGACAGCCAGATCACCGAAGGGGTCGCAGCTCTGGCGGCAGCGGTACGCCATACGCGAGCAAGGACCTCGATCGCTGTACGGCGGGCGCGCCCGTAGACGAAGCGGCTTCCATTAAGCCTGAATCAAGTCAGTCCGATAAGAGATCGGATCTTCGTATAACAAGATCGCCATACTCGGCACGCGCCTTTACAAAGTAAATCAAGACCTTTCGCCGGTCTTTCTTATGCGTATTTCTCCACATTCCTTCGTTGAACCCAGCCCCTGCCGCACCCCGTACAACCGTGCGTCAACAGCTAAAGAGCCTCACCCTCGAGGCACCTGAAAGGGTCATCATGACGAAGCGCACCCTCACCGTCCCCGGCCTGGTTCTCGGCACCGCCCTGGTCGCCGGCGCCCTGGCACCCACCGCCGCACAGGCGAGTACGAGCTCCGATGTCTACCTGGCCGCCTCGCTGCTGGGTAAGAACGAGGTGCCCGCGGCGGGTCAGAAAGTCGGCGACAAGAACGGCAGCGCGATCGCCGTATTCCATATCCACGGCAACCAGGTCGATTACGCCGTCCGCTGGCAGAACGTCGCCGCCCCGACCGCGTTCCACATTCACCAGGGCAAAGCGGGCAAGAACGGCGATGTCAAGATCCCGTTCTTCGGCGAGGCCCTGCCCGGCAGCCTCAGCGCCGTGAAGGGGACCGTCAAGGTCAGCGACTCCGGCCTGCTCAACCGGATCACGAGCAACCCCAAGAAGTGGTACGCCAACCTGCACACCAGCGAGTTCACCGGCGGCGCGGTGCGCGCCCAGCTTTACCGGATCCGCCCGGTGGCGCTCGAGTCGGTGCTGGCGAACGGCTCGCACTCCACGCTCACCGCATCGGCCGACGGCCGCCAGGAGGTTCCGGCGCCCGGTACGAAGGTCGGCGACAAGGACGGGCGGGCCGCGTGGCTCGTCTGGGTGAAGGGCACCCGGGTGCACTTCGCCACCGCGTGGAAGAAGATCGGCGCGCCGACGAACGGGCACATCCACCGCGGCAAGAAGGGCAAGAACGGCCCCGTGGTCGTGGACTTCTTCAGTGACGCCAACGGCCTGCCCGCCGGGATCAACGGCATCGCGGGCTCGGCGAGCACCTCCGCCAAGGTCGCCGGCGGGATCAAGCACAACCCGAAGAACTGGTACGTCAACCTGCACACCGGCGAGTTCCCCGGCGGCGCGGTGCGCGGCCAGCTCCACGGTGGCGGCTGGTAGGACCACATCCCCCTGACCCCTACATCACGCGGGCCGGCCGATCATGGCCGGTCCGCGATGTGCGTTTCAGCCAACCCCACGGACGATCAACGCGGCCGGGTGGAACGGAGGCCGTCGAACACGATGCCCAGGGCTCGGGTCCGCAGGTCTCGATCCCAGCTGGCGTGTTCCGCGGCCAGCGTCATACCCGCCAGAATCGCCATCACCTCGGTGATGTCGGCATCGTCACGTACCGCACCCGCGCCCTGCGCTCGGGCCAGAAGCCCGCCGAAGGCGTGTACGAGCTTCCGCCCGCTCGCCGAAGTGGCCGCTTTCACATCGACACCGGCACGGACCAGTGTGTCGGCGAACGCCTTCTTCGTGGCGGCCTCCTCGACCATCCGCGTGAACAGCCCGAAGAAGGCCGCACCGGCGTCCGCCGCGGACGCCAGCGAGTCCGCCTCCTCGGCCAGCCGCTCGTAGCGGCTGACGACGATCGCCTCGAACAGCGCTTCCTTGGTCGGGAAATGCCGGTAAATGGTGCCGACGCCGACTCCGGCGTGCCGGGCGACCTCCTCCATGGACGCGGCCGGCCCCGCCGCGGCGAACACGGCCTCGGCCGAGTCCAGGACGCGCGCCCGGTTGCGCCGGGCGTCGGCGCGCAGCGGCTTGGGGTCGGCCATCACGGCGTCCGGACGTTGACAAGCGGAATCGATATTCCGTATCGTCTAAGCGGAATCACAATTCCGGATTCTACCAGGGGAGACATCGTGGACTACGTGACCATGGGCCGGTCCGGGCTGAAGGTCTCGCGGGCCTGCCTGGGGACGGTGAACTTCGGCACCGCCTGGGGACTCGGCGTCGAGGAGAGCGAGGCGCGGCCGATCATCGACGCCTTCCTGGACGCCGGGCACAACTTCATCGACACCGCCGCCAACTACGCCGACGGCCAGTCCGAGGAGATCGTCGGCCGGGCGGTGCGCGGGAGGCGCGATTCGGTGGTGATCGCCACCAAGGGGTTCATGCCGCAGGGGCCGGGCCCCAACGACCGCGGGCTGTCCCGGGTTCATCTGACCCGTGCTCTCGAAGCGAGCCTGCGCCGGCTCGGCACCGACTACATCGACCTGTACCAATGCCACATGTGGGACGCCGACACGCCCATCGAGGAGACGATGGCCACGCTGGACGGCTTCGTACGTTCGGGCAAGGTCCGTTACCTCGGCTGCTCCAACTTCACGGCCGGCCAGATCGTCGAGGCGCAG
Source organism: Nonomuraea sp. NEAU-A123 (assembly GCF_018603905.1). Lineage (GTDB taxonomy): Bacteria > Actinomycetota > Actinomycetes > Streptosporangiales > Streptosporangiaceae > Nonomuraea. Next base: position 414,676 of record NZ_JAHFZZ010000005.1, on the reverse strand, counting down.
TGGGCGGCCGAGCACTGCGGCGGCACTCCCTTCATCAGTCTGCAACCGCAGTATTCGCTGCTCGCCCGGGACATCGAGGCCGAGATCCTGCCCGTCTGCGCCCGCCATGGCCTCGGCACCCTGGCGTGGGGCCCGCTGGGCGGCGGCGTCCTCGCCGGCCGCTACCGGCGGGACACCGCTCCGGAGCCGGGCACCCGGATCGGCCGCCTGCTGGCGAGCGGCCGGGAGGCAGCGCGCGAGTGGGCCGCCGACCAGCTCACCGAACGGAACCTCGGCATCGCGGACGAGGTCGCCAAGATCGCCGCCGAGCTCGACATGACGCCCGCCGCGGTCGCGCTGGCCTGGGTTCGCGGCCGTCCCCACGTGACGACCGTGATCGTCGGCCCTCGCACCATGGAGCAGTACGAACAGAACCTGGCCGGCCTCGATCTGACCCTGCCCGGGGAGCTGGTGGCCCGCCTCGACGAGGTCTCCGGACCGGTGCCGGCCGCCGTCACCGGACGCTGACCAGCACCCTCCAGGGGCGACCCGGCCTCGGCGCACGTTCCGGGTGATGGATACGGTGTGTCGAATGCTTACGGTTGTGACGGCGTTCACCCCCATCTGGATCATCGGCGCCCTCGGCTGGCTGACCGGGCGTTTCCGGGTGGCGAGCGGGCAGTTCCAGCAGGCGCTCACGGGATTCACCTTCACCATCGCCATGCCCGCCGTGCTGTTCACCACGCTGAGCCGGACGCCGCTGAGCCAGATCCAGCCGCGACCGCTGCTCGCCTTCGCGATCAGCACCGTCCTTGTCGGCGTGCTCGCGCTGGTGACGCTCCGGGGCAAGCTGCCCGACCGGGTGATCGGCGCGATGTCGTCGGCCTACGTGAACGCGGGCAACCTCGGCATCCCCATCGGCCTGTACGTCCTGCACGACGCGACCTTCGTGGTCTCGGTCCTGATCTTCCAGGTGCTGGTGATGTCCCCGCTGATCTTCCTGGGCCTGGGCGTCGAACGCTCATCCCTGCTGGCCCCGCTGCGGATGCCGATCGTGGTCGCCTCGGTGCTCGGCCTGGCCATGTCCGCCCTCGGCTGGCACCTGCCCGAACCCGTGATGAGACCGCTGGACCTGCTCGGCGGCGCGGCGGTGCCCTTGGCGCTGTTCGCGCTGGGCATGTCGCTGAACGGCTCGGCCGTCGCCTGGCGCCGAGTCGCTCCGGTGGTGACGCTCAAGCTGCTGGTCCAGCCGCTGATCGCCTTCCTGGCCGGGCGCTTCCTGCTGCACCTCGAGGGCCACGCGCTGTTCGCGGCCGTCCTGTTCGCCGGGCTGCCCACCGCGCAGAACACCTACGTCTACGCCGCCGAATACGGGCGGCCCACCGAGCTGCCCCGCGACACCATCCTGGTCTCCAGCGTCCTGTCGCTGGTCACCCTCTCGGTGATCGCCCTGCTGGGCGGGATCTCGGGGCCTCTCGCGCCGGGCGTGCGATAGCGCTCAACACGCCCATGAATCCCCCAATTTCCTATTGCTTTTGTGGGGAATATCGCGCAAGATTTGAACTGTGAAGAGCAGCGAGCTTCTGGTAGCTCGCCTCCACGTCGATCTCAGACGGCAGGCGAGCGCACTCTGTGCCATGCGGTGACCTCCGGGTCCCGCTTCCCGTCTCCCCTTTTCACACTCCACCATCTCAGGAGCGCTTCAGCATGCCCACGACCAGCATTCTGACCGTCAATCGCGTAGCCGGGCACATCGGTGCCGAGATCACCGGCATCGACCTCGCCCACCCCCTGGACCCCTCCACCGTCGAGGAGATCCGCCAGGCCCTGTTCGCCCACAAGGTGGTCTTCTTCCGTGGCCAGACCCTCGACCATGGCGGCCAGATCGCCTTCGCCCGCCAGTTCGGCGAACTGACCCACGCCCACCCGCACGAGGACACCCCGCCGGAGGATCACCCGCAGATCCTCACCATCGACCCGCGCCGCTACGAGGAGCGGTACGGCCCCGACTACCGCGAACTGAACCGCAAGCGGCGCTACTCCTACAACTCCGGCTGGCACACCGACGTCACCGCCGCCGTCAACCCGCCGGCCGCCTCGATCCTGCGGGCCGAGACCGTGCCGGAGTTCGGCGGCGACACCCAATGGACCAACCTGGTCGCCGCGTACGAGGGCCTGTCCGCGCCGCTGCGGGCGTTCGTGGACGGCCTGCGCGCCGAGCACCGCTTCCTCGCCGGATACCGGCCAGCCGAGAGCGACGGCAAGCTCGTCAAGCGGATCAACGACAACCTGCTGGTCTCCGTGCATCCCGTGGTGCGGGTGCATCCCGAGACCGGCGAACGGGCGCTGTTCGTGAACCCCGGCTTCACCGATCACATCGTCGGCCTCTCCGCCGTGGAGAGCCGCCGGGTGCTGGACCTGCTGTACGAGCAGATCACCCGTCCCGAGTACACCGTCCGGTTCCGCTGGCAGCCGGGCAGTCTGGCCTTCTGGGACAACCGGGCCACCGCCCACCTCGCTCCGTCCGACCTCGACCACCTGGACGTCCAGCGCACCCTGCACCGGGTCACCCTGATCGGTGACCGGCCCGTGGGTCCCGACGGCTTCGTGTCGGAGATCGTCGCCGGTCGCGAGTTCAGGGCCGAATCCCTCGTCGTCGCCTGACGACCCGAGAGCGTGCGGGCGTGATCGGGGCCGCGCCCGCACGCGCTGGCCACCGGACGTGTCAGGAGGTTCTGCGCCGCGGTACGGCCCACGGGAGCCGGCCCTGGGTGACGGCGAGGACGGCGCCGACGAGGAGCACCGCCGCCCCCACTGCCTGCAGCCGAAGATTTTGCGAGAAGCCTTCGTCTTACCGGAGCCATGTCGAGGTTCCATACTGACTCCTTGACATGAGCGTCGGGAGGCCGGATGTTGTACGGACGCGGGGCCGAGCAGGCCGAGATCGACGCGCTGCTCGAAGCCGCCCGGACCGGACGCAGTGGCGCGGTCATCGTCAAGGGCGAGACCGGCATCGGCAAGTCGGCGCTCCTCGACTACGCCGCCGGGCAGGCCGCCGGTTGGCCGGTGCTGCGCACACTGGGTGTGGAGTCGGAGACCGAGCTGCCGTTCGCCGCCCTCCATCTGCTCCTGCGACTGGTGCTCGGGCACGTCGAGCGATTGCCGCCCGGCCAGGCGGCGGCGTTACGCGGCGCGATCGGGGCGGCGCCGGCCGAGGTGGCCGACCGCTTCCTGGTCGGGCTGGCCGCGCTCACGCTGCTGTCGGACCTGGCCGGAGACGGGCCGATCCTGTGCCTGGTCGACGACGCGCAGTGGCTCGACGACGCCTCTGCCGGCGCACTGCTGTTCGCAGCCAGGCGGCTGAACGCCGAGGGGGTGGTCATGCTGTTCGCGTCCAGGGACGGCGCGCCCACCCCACGCCCCGGAGCGATGCCCGCGCCGCGTTCCGGGGCGGCGACCACGTCGGGAGAGACTTCGCCGCGGTGGGAAGCGCTCGCCGCGGCCCGAGCGGCACCGCCGCACATGGAAACAATGGCCGGGCACCGAGTAAGCCCGCCGCGGCTGGAGGCGCTGGCCTCGACCGGGGTGGCCGAGCTGCGGCTGGGGCGGCTGGAGGCGGAGGCGGCTGAGGCGTTTCTGGCCGAGCGGGCCACTGATCTGGCACCGCAGGTGCGGCGTCGGATTCTCGACGAGGCGGCGGGCAATCCGCTGGCGCTGATCGAGTTCGCCGCCGTGCTGACCCCTGAGCAGCGCGCGGGCCGGTTGGGCCCGCTGCCGTTCACGGGTGAGTCGGGGCCGCTGTCGCAGCGGGTGCGGAACACGTTCGAGGCCCATATCGACCGGTTTCCCGAGCCTGCCAGGGCGGCGCTGCTCGTCGCGGCGGCAGATGACACCGGGGATCTGGATCTGGTGCTCCGGGCCGCCGCCCGTCTTGGCGCGACGGTCGCGGACCTGGCGCTCGCCGAACGCGAGGAGCTGATCCAGCTCTCGGCGGCCGGGCTGTCGTTCCGGCATCCACTGATCAGGAGCGCGGCCTATCGCGGCGCGCCGTACTTCCGCCGAGTCGCCGCCCACCTGGCACTGGCGGAGTCGCTGAGCGACCAGACGGCCGGGTGCCTGGGCGACCCGATGGCCAGATCCCTGACCGTCCCAGTGGCCAGATCCCAGAAAGCCCACACGGCCGCGCCTCTGCACGAGCGGACGGCCCCACCCCTGGGCGATCAAGTAGTCGAGTCTCTGGGTGGCCAGGCGCGGGCTGATCGGCGGGCCTGGCATCGGGCCGCCGCCGCTACCGGTCCGGACGAGGAGGTCGCCGGGGATCTCGAGCGCGCGGCCGTACGGGCCCGCGACCGGCAGGGGACGGCCGCCGCGTCCGTGGCGTACGAGCGGGCCGCCGACCTCACCGCCGACACCTCCCACGCGGCGCGCAGGCTGATCGCGGCGGCGGAGCTGGCGGTTCAGGCGGGACAGTTGAAGCGGGCCATCGGGTTGGCCGGCCGGGCGGCGCCGCTCGTCACGACTCCGGCCGAGCACGCCGGCCTGGCCCGGGTACGGGCTTGTGTGGAGGCGGAGTAAGGCTCGCCGAGCGCGGCGGGCCGGCTCCTCACCGAGGGCGCGGACCACGTACTGACGGCCGATCCCGCCCTGGCGGCCCGCATGCTGGCCGAGGCGATCCACTACGCCTCCTTCGCGGCCGACCCGAAGCTCGCCCACGACGCCGACCTCCGGCTCGCCGCGCTCCCGCTACCCAAAGAACCGCTCCCCGCCGGAATGGCGGTAGGGGAGGACCAGCCCGCGGAGGACGTCCCCCCCACCCGTACGGCGGCCGGGCTCGCCGCAGGGATGGCGGTCGTGGCGCGGCTTGTGGAGGGGCAGTCTGTCGCGGACGTCTCTCCTGTTCGGGCGGTCGCCACGCTGGCGGGCGAGTTCGGTGAGTTATTGCCGCTCGCCACCTCCCTCAGCGTCATCTCGGGTGACGAGGTGACGGCCCACCGGCTGGCCGGGGCGCTGGTCGCGCGGTGTCGGGAGCATGGTCTGATCGGTGTGCTCCCCCAGGCGCTGGCGCTGCTCGCGCAGGCTGAGCTGCTGCGCGGCAGGCATCGTGAGGCGTCGGCCGCCGCTTCGGAGGCGTTGAGCGTCGCCTCCGACATCCATCAGGCCCATCGGGCCGGCCACTTGCACGGCCTGCTCGCCTGGCTGGCCGCGGTCGGGGGCGAGGAGGGGCGGTGCCGGGAGCTGGCCGCGGAGGCGGATGGCGACGTCGAGGCCACCCGGGCGCTCGCCGCCTGGGCGCTCGGGCTGTCCGAGTTGGGCTCGGGCCGGGCCGGGGCCGCTCTCGGCCACCTTCAGACGGCGGGGCACCGGCATCCCGTGGTCGCGCTCTACGCGGCGCCCGACCTGGTCGAGGCGGCGGTTCGCGCGGGGCGGGATGATCTGGCGGTGCGGGCGGCGGCCGGGTTCGACGGCTGGGCGGCGGTCATGGACCGCCCGTGGGCGAGCGCCGTCGCCGCCCGGCTCAGGGGGCTGCTGGCCCAGGGCGACGAGGCGGGCAGGCACTTCGCGCGGGCCGTGGCCGTACCCGCTGATCAGCCGTTCCAGCAGGCACGCAATGAGCTGCTGTACGGAGAGTGGCTCCGGCGCGCGCATCGCCGTTCGGACGCGCGGCGGCGGCTGCGTACGGCCTTCGAGGCGTTCGACGCGCTCGGCGCGGCGCCGTGGGCCCGGCGTGCCCACGGCGAGTTGGAGGCGGCCGGCGCGGCCGCCGTGTCCAGGGGCGGTGGCCTGCTCGACCGGCTGACCCCGCAAGAGCGCCAGGTGGTACGGCTGGCGGCGGCGGGGCTGTCCAATCGGCAGATCGGCGCGCGGCTGTTCCTCAGCCCGCGTACGGTGGGACATCATCTGTACAAAGCGTTTCCCAAGCTCGGCGTGGCCTCCCGCGCCCAGCTCACCGGGCTCGACCTAAACAGGTGATCGCGGCTACTTAGTCGCGAGCCGGCATGACCGGGGATGGGCCGCCCACCGACCGATTCGCGGATGATCGTCCGCGCTTTACCGTGCTTCCGACCTCACGGAAACGGAGAGCGTGGATGCACAGATCACTCAGATCCGGTTTAGCCCTGCCGTTAGTCGGGGCCATGGTCGCAGCCGCCCTGATCGCCACCGCACCGGCCGCCTCCGCCGCCGCGCCCGCGCGGAGCGACGGGCACCGGACCACTCTCATGGTCCACGGGTTCGACCGCGAGGCCGACACCAACTGCGCCAGCTCCTGGAAAGACGCCAAGACCCTCCTGAACGCCAACGGCTGGGGCGACGTCGTCACCTTCGGCTACTACAACAAGGCCACCAACTGCGACCTCAGGCTCCAGGGGACCACCGACACGCGCATCCAGGAGATCGGCCGCCAGTTCGCGTGGACCGTCTACTACCTGTACTCCAGCCATGACGTGGCCATCGACGTTGTGACGCACTCCATGGGCGGCCTGGTCGCGAAGGCGGCCATCGAGGGCGTCAACAGGTACGGCGTGGGCAAGACGCCGCCCGACCTGAGCGGGCTGACGGTCGACAAGAACAACATCGGGGCGACCGTGTGGCCCATCGCCTGGCCTCCTTACCTGTACATCGAGGACATGGTCACACTCGCGACGCCGCACCAGGGCATCGGCAGCGCGCTGGTGACCGCGTGCGCCATCACCCACGAGCAGTGCAGCGACATGCGCCCGGGCAGCGGCTTCATCAGCTGGCTGGGGAAACAACCACTCTCCCAAATGGGTACGGACTACACCTTCCTCGCCTCGAGCCACGACGACACGGTCAGCGTGGACTCGGCGACCAACAAGCGCACTGCCCATCATTGGGCGCTTTATGACACGAACGCGGACGGCGGGACGCTGAGCCACACCGCCATGCGGACGACCTCGACCGGCGCGTGGCAGGCGTCGTGGGGCGGGCAGCTGAGCGACGAGGGTGAAGGCTCGTACCCCGCGCCGCTCCTGCGGATGATGGACGGCCTGTACGACCAGCAGGCCCAGTAGCCCGGAAAACGACGATCGGCACGCCGTCACGAGGACGGCGTGCCGATCTGTTCGGGGGGCTACTTGAGGCCGTAGGCCCGGGTGATCGTCTGGTCGATGGTGTTGCCCTCGGCGTCCACGCCCTGGGCGCGGATGCCCACGGTGCCGTTGGTGGCAGACAGGGCGGGATGGGCGATGGTCGCGGTGTAGGAGGTGGCGTTCTTCTTGGAGGTGGTGACGGCCTTCCAGTGGGCGCCGTCGTCGTAGGTGACCGAGAGCTTCAGGCTGCCGAGGCGCGCGTCGGGCACGTCGTAGGAGCCCTGGTAGCCGGTGACCGTGATCTTGTGCGGCTTGGCCGCCGCGGTCTTGTTGTCGAGGTCCAGGTCCAGGTCGTAGCGGAGGTTGAGCCTGCGGACCGGCTCGCACGGGGTGAGGGTGCTGGCGAAGAACCAGCCGACGCACAGGCCGTCGCTGAGCGTCTGCATCCCACCGGTCGGGCGCTTCGAGCTGAACGTCCACTCTGTCGCCACGTCGGTCGCGTACTGCTGCAGCGGCTGCGGCGTGTGGAACTTGTCGGTGAGGCGATAGCGGGACTCGCCCTCCGGCAGGTTGAACCTCGGCATCTGGATCAGGACCGGGCCACTGGTCCCCGATTCGACCATGGGGATCTCCTGGCCGTCACGGTAGAGGTGCTGCTCGTCCTTGCCGCCGCGCGTCTCCTGCCACCGCGCGTTCCAGGTGAACGGCTCCTGGTTGTTCAACCCCGGGCCGAGGATCGGCAGGGCGGTCACGAAGGTGTCGCCGGTGCGGCAGGGGAAGCACGTCGTGGTCCCGGTGGAGCGGGCCAGGTCGGAGAACACCGGGGTGCCGGGCACGCGCGGCTGGGCGCCCCACTCCTCGGTCTTCGCCCCGGCTGACGGGTAGACGTTCACGGAGGTCGCCGACATTCCGAAGCGCCGGTTGTAGTCGGTGCCTCCTTCGGGGTAGGCCAGCTGGGTCTCGTGGTTCCACGAGACGTCCGGCGAGACCGGCCCGACGTACTCGGTCACGGTGCTCTGCGCGGGCCAGGAGTAGCCGAACCGAGCACCGAGCAGCCAGCCCGGGTGGGTCACCACGGTCGCCTCCCAGAGCATGGAGGCGACGGCGGGCCGGTCGGAGTGCAGGCGGTTCTCGATCTCGTAGAGGTTCCGCTTGCCGAGCTCGTAGTCGAGCTTGGCCGGCACGCGGCCGCGCTCGTGCAGGAGCAGCGAGTAGATGTACGGCGTGGCGGTGATGCCCTCGGCCTGGATGCTCACCGGCCGCTTGGCGAGCTGGGCGGCCAGGGCGCGACCCTCGTCGGCGGGCAGGCTCATGGTCGGGATCGGGTAGATCGGCCAGCCCCTCGTCAGTTCGAGGAAGGCCCGGTTGACCGCCCCGTAGCCGAGCACCCCGGCCGCGCCGGCTTCGGCCGCGGCCTTGACCCGGTCGAGCGCGTTGCCCGTGCAGGTGTTGGCCGGGCACAGGTCGGAGAGGTCGAGCAGGACGAGCTTGCCGCGTACGCCGGCACCGGCGAGGTCGGCGGCCTGGCCGCGCCCCCCGGACACCAGGGTGAGCGTGCTACGGCCGTTGAGCTTGGGAACCGCCTCCGCCAGGTTCTGGTAGCGGGGATGCAGGGTGAGCCGGTCGGCCTTCATGCTGATCACGGGGGCGCCGCGCAGGACCTGTCCCGCGACGTCGAAGGTGCCCTGGGTGACCGAGCGAGTGGGCAGCAACCAGTAGTTGTGCAGCCCATAGGCGGAGCTGGACTGGAATCCGATGGACCCGATGCCGTTGGCCGCCTGGCGCTCGGAGAAGTACTGGGAGTTGTAGACCTCGGTCGGCTTCGGGGTGTTCTGGGTGACCTGCCGCGCCTTGCGCATGTCGAGGGTGATCGTGGTGTCCTTGGTGGCCGCGAACTCCGGCTGCGACGGCAGGCCGATGTTCCACTGGCCGTCGGTTCCGCGCCAGCTCACGCCGGAGCTCACGCTGAAGGTGCCGGCGTAGACCTGCGTCTCGGACTCGGTGCCGCTGCTGGGGTAGTAGATGAAGTCGAGGTCGTCGCGGTCGTCGGTCCGCAGGATCACCCACGGGATCGGCTGTACGTCGGTCGCGCCGTCGGGGAGCACCATCTTGGTCCGCACGGTGACCTTCTCGGGCTCGACGAACGCGCCCACCGCGGTGCTCAGCGTCACGGCGCCGCTCGCGTCGGCGGCGTGCACGAACCCCTCGTACCAGGTGGCCGGGCCCGACGGGTCGAAGGCGACGGCGACGGGCGCGGTGCCGTGCGCCGGGACGGTGACCGTGTCGTGGTCCAGGGTGAGCGTGTGCTCGGGCGCGTCGCCACCCTTGTGGGCCGTGACGCCGGACTTCAGGGTCAGCGTCACCGGCTGGTCACCGTCGTTGGTGTAGGTGATCGTCTTGGTGACGGGGGCCTTGTGGGGGTAGGCCAGGGCGCCGAAGTCGAGGTTGCCGGACGCGCTGACCGCCTGCCGTACGGCTCGCGCCACGTCCACGCGCCCGGAGCCCTGCTCGTACGCGCCGAAGCCGTCGTCGTGGGCGGTGCTGACGAGCGCGGCCTTCAGCTGGGCGCCGGTCCAGTCCGGGTGCTTCTGGGCCAGGAGCACCGCGGCGCCGGACACGTGCGGCGTGGCCATCGACGTACCCGAGGCGCCGGTGTACTTGTCGTTCACCACCGAGCCCATCGACGTGCCCGCGGCCCTGGCCGCCACGATGTCCACGCCCGGGGCGACGAGGTCGGGCTTGAGGCTGTAGTCGCGCAGCACCGGGCCCTTGCTGGAGAACGGGGCGAGCTTCTCCTCCCCGTCGACCGCGCCGACGGTGAGCGCCGACGCGGCCGAGCCCGGTGTCGCGATCATCCGGTTGTCGTAGTCGTTGCCCGCCGCGATGACGAACAGCGACGTCGACTGCGCGCTGAGGTTGTCGACCGCCTCGCTCAGCGGGTCGGGCCCGGCGAAGCAGCAGGCGCCGGCGCTGATGCTGATCACCCGGGCCTGCTGGGCGACCGCCCACTCCATGCCGGCGATGATGGAGGAGGAGTCACCGCTGCCGGCCTTGTTGAGCACCTTGCCGACGAGCAGGGACGCCTTCGGCGCGACGCCGGTGTACTTGCCGTCGGACGCGGCCCCGGTGCCCACGATCGTGGAGGCGACGTGGGTGCCGTGCCCGTGGCCGTCCTGTACGTCCGCCTCTTCGGTGAAGTTCGCGGTGGCCGTGATGCGGTCGGCGACGTCGGGGTGGGTGGTGTCGATGCCGGTGTCGAGGACCGCGACCTTGACGCCCTCGCCCTTCAGGCCGGCGGCCCACACCTCCGGGGCGCCGATCTGCGGCACGCTCTTGTCGAGTACGGCCTTCACCTTGCGGTCGAGCCAGATGGCCGACAGCCCTCGGTCGAGCGAGGCCGTGACGCCCTTGTCGGTCGACGGGCGGTCGACGGCGGTCCAGAACTGGCCGGCCGTCTTCTTGTCCACCCGTACCGCGGCGCCGCCCACGCTGGGCAGGCCGCGCGGCTCGGCGGTGGCGGGCAGCGCGTCGGCCTGCTGCGACAGAGTCTTCGCCGCCTGCTTGGCCTGACCGTACTGGACGATCAGCGGCAGGCTGGCGCTCTCCTTGTCGGTGTAGCCGTTCGCCGCCAGGTAGGCGACGTCGAACAGCGCCTTGTCCAGGCGGCCCGAGGACACCAGGCCCATCACGTCGGAGGGGTAGACGTAGTAGGCGTTCCGATCGCGCACGGAGATGAAGTTCACCGGGGCGCCGTCGGGACGCGGGGCGGGGGTGACCTGGTGGCGCGGATTGCCGTTGGGGCCGGTGTCGTAGGCGACCACGTCGCCGGTGATCAGGGTGATCTTCGCCGCGTCCGCGGCCGGTGTTCCGGACGACTCGACGGCGGCGGCGGTCTGGCCGGAAAGGGCGGGTGCGGGGGTGGCCGAAGGCGATGGCTGTACGGCCATGCCGGTCGACAGCACCAGCCCCATCGCTAAAAGCCCGATGGACGGGCTTCGCCATCGTTGACGAGTCATGGGTCTCCTCGCGGGATAGCAGGCATGATCGACTCTCCCGAACCATGACATGTCAAGAAATATCTTGAAAAGATGACTCGTCGTCCTTTTCCCGCCAATGACGGGAAAAGGACGACGGGAGAGCCGGGTTGTGGGTGATCATGGTGGGATGCTGCGCATCCTCGGCCTGTCAGCGGCGGAGCAGGCCCTCTACGAGGCTCTGGTCGAGCACTCCCCCGTCACCCTCGAAGAGCTGGAACGGCTCGGCGGCACCCCGGGGCTGGCCGTCGGCCTGGAGGAACTGGGGCTGATCGCCCGCCTGCCCGAGGATCCGCCCCGCTTCATCGTCGTACCGCCGGAGATGGGACTGGACGCGCTGATCCGTGAGCGGACCCGCGCGCTGGCCGAGGCCAGGCTGCGGGTGGCTCAGCTGTCCACGCGCTATCACCTCACCACGCCCGACCAGGAGTCGGCCGGGCTGGTGGAGGTGGTGATCGGGCGGGAGGCGGTGCTGCGCCGGTTCGAGCAGCTCCAGCGCGGCACCCGGCGCGAGATCCGGATGTTCGACGCGCCGCCGTACGCGGGCGTCGTGGGCGGCAACACGCAGGAGTTCGACCTGCTGAGCCGCGGCGTCGACTACCGGGTGGTGTACGACAGGCGGGCCATCGAGATGCGCGGCACGCTGAAGACCATCGTGGACTACATCGCCGCGGGCGAGCAGGTGCGCGTCGGCGACGTGCCGATGAAGCTGGTGCTCAGCGACTACCCCATGGCCCTCGTGCCGCTCCGTCACGACCTGCAGATGGTCGAGTCGGCGCTGGTCGTGCACGACTCGACGCTGCTCGACGCGCTGGCGGCGCTGTTCGAGATGTACTGGGAACGCGCCGTGCCGCTGCACGTCAGCCACGGGCGCGCCCGCCTGCCGGAGACCAGGAGCCCGACCGACGCGCAGCGTGACCTGCTGGCCCGGCTGGTGGCGGGCCAGACGGACAAGGCCATCGCGGCCCACCTCGGCTGGAGCGACCGCACGGTACGGCGTCACGTGCACGCCATGATGATCCAGTTGGACGCCCAGACCCGCTTCCAGGCCGGTTACCAGGCCGTCCTGCGCGGCTGGCTGGCCGACGAGAAGGGCGTACACGATGACCCGGAGTGACGGGAACCACCCGGGGGCGCTCGGCGCGGCCGGTCTCACCCCGGACGAGGAGGCGGTGTACGAGCTGCTCATCGACGGCTCGCCGGCCACCGCCGCCCGGATCGCGTCGCTGGGCGCGGCGATCGGCCTGCGCGCCGATCAGCTGCCCGCGCTGCTCGCCTCGCTGGAGGCCAAGGGGCTGGTCACCCGGTCCGATGGGCCGGCCCGCTACGCCGCCGTCGCCCCGGAGGCCGCCCTGGACGTGCTCCTGGTCACCGCGGAACGGCAACTGCTGCGGGCCCGCGAACGCGCGGGCGAGCTCGACCAGGCCTTCCAGCGCCGCCGGGCGGCCGGGGAGACGCCGCCGGCGGTCGTCGAGGTGGTGACCGGGCAGCGGGCGGTCCAGCAGCGGCACGCCCAGATCCAGCGGGCCGCCTGGCACCAGATGCGCTGCTTGTCCAAGCCGCCGTACTTCGACCCGCCGGGCAGCGTGACGGCGCAGCGTGAGCTGCTCGACCGGGGCGTCACGAGCCGCATGATCTACGAGCGGGAGTTCGTCGACCGGCTCGGGGCGCTGCGGCTGATCGAGACGATGGTCGGGGCGGGCCAGCAGGCGCGGGTGCTGCCCAGCCTGCCCATGAAGCTCTACCTCATGGACGACCGGTTCGCCCTGCTACTGCTGCGCCACCACCCGGACGACCCGGACGCCGACGCCGCGCTGGTGGTCCACCCGTCCGGGCTGCTGGAGGCCCTGAGCAGGCTCTTCGAAGGGCTGTGGCAGCGGGCGCTGCCGCTGCGCCTGCGGCCCCCGGCGCCCGGCGCGGCACCGCCCGCGCGCACGCGTCCTTCCGCGCACGATGACGAGCGGTTGATCGCGCTGCTGGTGGCCGGGCTGACCGACGAGGCCATCGCCCGGCAGCTCGGCGTCGGCTACCGTACGGCCGAGCGGCGCATCGCGAACCTCATGAGCCGGCTGGGCGCCCACACCCGCTTCCAGGCGGGCGTCCAGGCCGCCTTCCGCCATCCCCCGCCGCCGGAGAGCTGAGGCTCAGCGTTCCGGGCACCCGGGCGAGGCGCGGTTTCAGCCGACCGGCGCCGGGCAGACGGCACTCCCGGACGAGGGAACGGAGAAGCTCCATGGACGCCATCGTGTTGCTCAAGGACGACCACAAGACGGTCGAGGGGCTGTTCAAGAAGTTCGAGCAGGCCGGAGAGAAGGCCTACGCCGAGAAGCGCCGCGTCGTGGACCAGTTCACCAAGGAGCTGGTCACGCACGCCTACATCGAGGAGGAGCACTTCTACCCGGCCGCCCGCGCCAAGGTGCCGGAGACGAGTGACCACGTGCTGGAGAGCGTCGAAGAGCACCACGTCGTGGTCTGGTTGCTGTCCGAGCTGAAGGACCTCGACCCCAAGGACGAGCGCTTCGACGCGAAGGTCACGGTGCTGATCGAGAACGTCCGGCACCACGTCGAGGAGGAGGAGAAGGAGTGGTTCCCGCAGGTCCGCGCCGCGATGGGCCGTAAGGAGCTGCAGGAGCTGGGCGAGCGCATGGAGGCCGCCAAGGCCGAGGCGCCCGCCGAGCCGCTCGCCGTCAAGAGCGCCACGCAGTAGGCCGTCCATCTCACCGAGCTCATGGCTTTCGCCGCTCACTTCCCCCTGTGACGAGGTGCTCGACGAACAGGGCCGCGGCCGCCGTGGGGGTGGGCAGCGGGTCCCAGGCCAGGCCGATCGGGCGGTGCTGGGCCGGGACGAGCGGGAGGTAGGCGGGGTCGTCGTGTTCCAGCGAGGCGGGGAGCGGCAGGACGCCCACGCCGAGCCCGGCGCCGATGAGGCCGCGTACGGTGGCGATCTCCTCGCTCTCGAAGGCGATGACCGGCTCGAACCCCGCCTCCTCGCACAGCCGGTCGATGACCCGGCGCAGGTCCGTGGTGGGGGCGAAGGCGACGAACGGCTCGTCGCGTACGTCGGCGAGCGTCAGCCCCGGAGCGGCGGCGAGCGGGTGCCCGACGGGCAGGGCGAGGCAGAGCCGCTGCTCGCGTAGCGGGTGCCAGCGCGCGGCGTTGCCTTCCGGTGGCGGGGTGACCAGGGCGGCGTCGATGTCGCCCTGGGCCAGCCGGGTGAACAGCTCCCTGGCGAAGCCCTGGTGCAGCTCGAAGCGGATGCCGGGCGTGACGGCCCGGAGGTCGCGCAGGATCTCCGGCACCAGCCAGCGGCCCACCGAGTGCAGGAAGCCCAGCCGGATCAGGCCGGTGTCCGGATTGGCCAGCGCGTCGATGCGGCGGCGCGCGCCCCGCAGCTCGTCCACGGCGCGGGCGGCGTGCTCGCGGAACAGCAGGCCGAACCGGTTGACCGCGAGCCGGCGCCCGTGCCGGTGGAACAGCTCGACGCCCAGGTCGGCCTCCAGCCGGGCGAGAGCCCGCGACAGCGTGGACTGGTTGATGCCCTCCATCGCGGCGGTGTCGCGCATGTTCTCCGTGTCGCACAGCGTCAGGAACCAGCGCAGCGTCTGCAGCTCCATCCCGCGATGATGCTCTTCGCGCATCAGCTCCGTCAAATTCTGCATTTTGCGCATCAGCGCTGACCGGGCACGATCGACGGGTGATCTCGCCTCTCGAGTCAGGGGATCGCGCCTCCCTCCGGATCAGGTACGGGCTGATGTTCGGCGGGCTGGCCAACTTCCTGGCGCTCTACTATGTCCAGCCGCTGCTGCCCGGCGTCGCCGAGCGCTTCGGGGTCTCGGCGTCGGCGGCGACGGCGGTGCTGTCGCTGGCGACGATCACGATGGCGGTGGCGCTGCTGTTCGTCGGGCCGATCTCGGACCTGGTGGGCCGCGTGGTGATCATGCGGCTGTCCCTGACCGCGGCCGCGCTCCTGGGGATCGCCACCGCGTTCGCGCCCAACTGGCACGCCCTGCTGGTGCTGCGGGGGCTGCAAGGGGTCGCGCTCGCCGGGCTGCCCGCGGTGGCCCTGGCCTACCTGCGCGAGGAGGCGCCACCCGGCACCCACCTGCGGGCCAACGCCACCTACATCACGGGCACGGCCCTCGGCGGCGCGGTCGGCCGGCTGCTTCCCGGCCCGGTCCAGGCGGTGTGGGGGTGGAGCGGCGCCAGCGCCGTCGTGGGCGTCGTCACCCTGCTCTGCGCGATCGGCCTGTGGGTCCTGCTGCCGCCGTCGCGGCGGTTCGACCGGTCCAGCCCGCGGCTGCGCAGCGTGCTGCGGAACACGGCGCTCACCCTGCGTGACCCGGCCCTGGTGGCGCTGTGCCTGGTGGGGGCGGCGACGATGGGGGCGTTCGTCGGGCTGTGCAACGCGCTGACCTTCCGCCTGGAGGCCGCGCCGTACCTGCTGGGCGGCGCGGGCGCGCTGGTGTTCCTGGCCTACCCGGTGGGCGTGCCAGGACCGCTCGCCGCCGGGCGGCTGGCGCTGCGGCGCGGGCTCGGCCTGGCCGCCCTGCTCGGCGTCGCGCTCCTGCTGACCGGTACGCTGCTCACCGCCGCGCCCCAACTGCCCGCCATCGTGATCGGACTGGCCCTGGTGACCTTCGCCTTCCTCGGCACCCACTCCCTGGTCAGCGGCTGGGTCTCCGACCGCGCCCACCGGGTCGGCGTCGGCGTGGGCCAGGCCGCGGGGCTGTACCTGCTGGCCTACTACGCCGGCAGCTCGGTCTTCGGCTCGCTGGCCGCCTACCGGTGGCAGACGGGCGGCTGGTCGAGCGTGATCACCGTCTCGGTCGCGCTGCTCGTCGGCGCCGCGCTCCTGCTGGTCCTGGCCCGCCGCTTCGAGGCGCGATCATGCCGGTAGCCGTCACCGGGGACGGCGTCGCCGTCGCGTACCAGACCCGTGGCGCGGGCGAGCCCCTCGTCCTGCTGGCCGGGCAGGCCAATGACCACCACTGGTGGGACGGCGTCAGGGACGACTTCGAAGGCCGCCACACCACCGTCACCCTCGACTACCGCGGCACCGGGGACAGCGGCAAGCCGGACGTGCCCTACAGCACCCGGGGGTTCGCGGCCGACGTCGTCGCCGTCCTCGACCATCTGGGGGCCGACCGGGCCCACGTGTACGGCACCTCGATGGGCGGCCGGGTGGCCCAGTGGCTGGCGGCCGACCACCCGCACCGGGTGGGGTCGCTGATCCTCGGGTGCACCTCGCCCGGCGGCGCGCACGGCTTCGAACGGGACAACACGGTGAAGAGGTCGCTGGCCCAGCCCGACAAGCAGGCGGCCCGGCAGGCGCTGCTGGAGCTGATGTACACCCCGGCCTGGCTGGCCACGCACCCCGGCCCGTACACCACCCTCGGCGATCCCGGCATGCCCGCCTTCGCCCGGCGGCGGCACCTGGCCGCCAGCGCCGGGCACGACGCCTGGGACGCGCTGCCCGGCATCACCGCGCCCACGCTGATCCTCCACGGCACCGACGACGTCTTCAACCCGGCGGCCAACGCGCCCCTGCTCGCGGCCGCATCCCCGGGGCGGGGATCCGGCTCATCCCGGGCGCCAGACACGCCTACTTCGAGGAGTTCCGCCAGGTCGCGGGCCCCGCGGTCCTCGACTTCCTGGCGGGCCGCTGATCAGTCGATCATGACCACGGTGTTCGCGGCCAGGTCGTGCAGCGCCTGCTTGCGGCTGGTGAACACGATCCAGACGAGGTCGATCACGCTCACGCCCACCGCGACGAAGAAGCCGGACATCAGCGCGCGCCCCGCCGCCGTGGCGGGGGTGAGCCGGGCGCCGTTGTCCTGCACCACGCGGATGGCGAACGCCTTCTTGCCGACCGTCCGTCCGTTGCAGTAGCCGGTCAGCAGCCAGTGGTAGGCGTACCACACCAGCGTTCCGGCGATCAGCCAGCGCCAGTCCAGGTTGACCACGAAGTCGGCGAAGTCCTTCGTGGGGTCCATCGGCTCGAGGACCCCGGACCGCTCCCAGAGGGGCTTGGTGAGCACGCCCACGAGGACGACATCGTAGATACCGGCGAACAGCCGCCGCCAGCGGCCCGCGATCAACTCCTGCACGAGATAGCCGTACGGCGGGCCGTCACGCATGGATCCACTCCCCCGAGGTGAGTAGCGGTCTTTCTCCGAGAGGCGTTCCATGCCGTTCCACAGACCGGCATGCCAGAATCGTGCTGCCCGAACGTAGCTGAGAGGACGATGACCATCCCCGCCGACCGAAACGCCGAGAACGCCGCGGGCCCGACGGCCGTGGTGAGCCGGACGGGCCCCAAGCGCAGCGAGAGCATCCGGCTCGCGGTGCTCAACGCCGCCGACGATCTCCTGGTCGAGCGGGGGTTCAACGGGGTGACCATCGAGGGCATCGCCGCCCGGGCCGGTGTCGCCAAGCAGACCGTCTACCGCTGGTGGAAGTCCAAGGTCGACATCCTCCTCGACACCCTCGCCGACGACGCCCGCGACGCGCTGGCCTGGCCAGGTGGTGGGGAAGACGCCGAGGAGGAGCTGAAAGCGCAGCTCCGCCGGATCGCGGGGTTCTTTCAGGAGCCGGCGGGCCAGGTCCTGCGGGCGCTGCTCGGCCATGCCCAGACTGACCAGGCGACCGCGCAGGCGTTGCGCGAGGGGTTCCTGCGGGAGCAGCGCGAGCGCGACCTCCAGGGACTGCGCGCCGTACTCGAACGCCATACCGGCCGCCCGGTTGCCGAGCCGACCGTGGACACCCTGCTGAGCGTGCTGCTCGGCCCGCTCTACTACCAGGCGCTCGTCCACGGCGACCCGGCCGCTCCCGAGCTCCTTGACGCCACGGCCCGGCACGTCCTCGACCTGGCCCTCACCAGCCCCTGAACACGCGTCCGTCTCTCACGTCCGCGGGCTGCTCACCTCTTGGTCTGCTCGGCGATCTCCTCGTCGATGTAGTCGGCCAGCCGTATCTCAAGGACGGTGTACTGGCGGATCCTGCCGTCTTCCTCGTACGTCCTGATGCCGTCGCCGAGGCGGCGCCGCACCGCCTCCAGCGCCGGTGCGACCTCGCGGGAGGCCGCCAGAGCCGCGGGCGGCATGCCCAACAGCACCTCGAGCAGGAGGCTGAAGCCTTCCGTCTCGCCGTCCTCGCCGTCCTCGCCGTCCTCGTGGCCGACGACAAGGTCGGCCCGCCGCCGGACCTCGGCGGCGATCGTGTCGGCCGTCTCCGGGAGGCCGATCGCCCGCAGGGCCGACTCCGCCTGGTGCCGGGTGTCCCGGTAGATCTCGTCGTCCTCCAGCACGGCGAGCAGGGTCGGCGTCGCGGGCGCCGCGGCCGCACCGGCCCGCCTGAGGGCGTACATCAGCCAGTACTTGGTCGACTCATCTCCGAACCAGTGGTCGGCGTCCTCGCGGGCGGGGAAGGGGAAGGCGCGGAGCGCCGCGTGCACCGCCGGAACCGCGGCGGCGCCCCGTTCGCCCAAGGTGGCCGCGGTCAGCACACCGAGGAAGCTGCCGGCCTCGGGCAGACTCGCGACAAGCTCCTCCGTCGAGGACTCGCCCTCGCCGGTGAAGTGTGCCAGTAACCGCTCGGCGGAACCGTGGCCGTCGTGACGATCGAACATCTGGAAAAGGACGGTGGTGGCCTTGCCCTCGTCGATCTCCGCCAGCGCGATCACCGCGGCCTCCCGGGCCGCCGGGTCCGCACCGTTCGCGATCAGGTCCGCCAGCGCGTCCACCGCCGTACCGTGCCAGGCTTCGTCGAGGTCGCGCGAGGCCAGCTCACGGACTGCGGTCACGCTCGCCGGGCCGTCGTCCCAGTGGTGGCGGACGTCATCGAGCAGGGTCTCCACGTCGCCGCCGTCCATCACCCAGGAGGGGTGGCCGACGCGTCGCGGCACGAGCCCGGCATGGCCGGACCAGTGGAGAACGTGGACCTGGCCGCCGCGCCCGCCGATCAGCCAGCACCGCCCGTCCGGCGTACCGGCCACCTGGGTCAGCTCCCTGGGGCCGGCGGGCGTGGGGGGCGTGAAGCGGCCGACGGGCCCACGGCCGTGCAACCGCCAGAGCGCGGCCGTTCCATCCTGGGAAACCGACATCACCAGGTCAGTGCGGGTGGCGAGCGCCAACGCCCGGACGCGGCCGCCATGCGCCTGAACGCGCCCAAGGCAGTGCCCCGAGCGGGCATCCCACCACGACAGCGAACCGTCCCTCCCGCCGAGCACCACCAGCGGCAGGTCCGGATGCGCCGCGATCGCCGTCGGCCGGGCTGACGGGGCGAACGCGGCCACGACCGCCCCGGTCTCCGCGTCGAGAACGACCACCCGGCCGCGCCGCGGGGACACCACGAGCCGCCACCGGTCGCAACAGCGCGTCAGCCGCTGATCCGCCGCATCGCGTCCGCCGAAGGCCCACACGAGCCCGGCGTCGCCATAGGTCTCCCCGCAAGGTCGTCGCCAGGCCTCGATCCGGCCCGCGTCACTGCTCACGACGATCAGGCCGGAGCCGGTGCGCCCCAATGCCATCGGGGAATCCGACTTGATGCTGCCGTAGAGGGGGCCGAAGACGCCCAGCCAGCGGAGGTCTCCGCACTGCCTGAGCACCGCCTCCCGGTCCGAGGACGTGAGGAACCGCCCGCCGTCCCAGGGGAGCTGCCGCCACTCCAGGGCCTCGGCGGTCACCGTCCATAGCGAGGCCGACGGGCCTGTGGTCAGCAACGTAGGCCGCTTGGCGTCGCCGATGAACACAGCGCTCTCCACAGACCCGCCTTGCAGCCCTCCCACATAGGCGGTCAGCAGGCCATGGCGCAGATCCCACAGCCGGACCTCGCCGCCGCGCGCGCCGGTCGCCCCGATCCGTCCGTCCGGGGAGACCGCGACCGCGGTGACGGCGTCGCCGTGGTCCTCCGACGCCCCGATGTAAAGATCACCTTCGTCGGGCATCCCCGAGAGGTAGCACATTTCGGGTGTGTCCGGCGAGATATACGGCAAAGCGGAGCTGCCGCAGCCTCGCCAGACCTGATGACACTTCGATTCAGGCCGGGTGCAGGTCAGATTTGCTAGGTTGCTTGCGCAATGCGGCAGATATTGCCAACGGGGAGGTTTAATGCGCAGGTGGGCTGCTCCATCCGTGATCGGCTGGACAATCGCGTCGATCGTTGTGCCAGGTGCCGCGCATTTGCGTGCCGGACGCAAGCGTACCGGTCTGATCATGATGGGGATCTTCGGTGTGCTGCTGATCGGTGCCGTGATCGCGCTGGTCAACGCCAAGGCGCTGGCCGGTCTGCTCCTCGACCCGACCTGGCTGACCGTGATCATAGGCCTGTGCGTGGTGGGCGGGCTGGCATGGGCCGCAGTCGTGATCAGTTCCTACGTCGTGCTGCGTCCCAGCAAGCTCGGTAGCCGGGGTCAACTCGGTACGGGCGCGGTCGCGGGCGTGCTCGCGGTAGCCGTGGCACTGCCGTTCGGACTGGTCGCCACCACTGCCCGCACCTCCGACGACGCGATCGGCTCCATCTTCAAGGCTTCACCGTCTCAGCCGATCGATCACAAGGATCCGTGGCGAGGACGTGATCGGCTCAACATCGCGCTGCTGGGCGGCGACGGCGCGGCCTCACGCAAGGGAGTGAGCATCCGCACCGACAGCATCAACGTGGTCAGTATCGATGTCCACACCGGCGACTCAGTGGTCTTCGCGCTACCGCGGGAGATGGAGAACGCACCGTTCACGCCAGGCTCCGCACTGGCCAAGCGATTCCCGCCGCCGAAGAACTTCTGGCTGCCACCGGGTCAGGGCCGCGGCTCCGCCGACCTGATCAACGGCATCTGGGCCTACGCCGACATGCACCCCGAGGTCGCCGGCCACTCCCCCGACCGCGCCCCGGAGGCGACCAAGAACGCGCTCAGCCAGATCCTCGGCATCAAAATCGACTACTACATGCTGGTCAACATGTGGGGCGTGGCGCGCCTGATCGACGCTCTCGGCGGCGTCACCATCAACGTCGAGCAGGACATCTGCTACGGCGTGGGCCGCGCCGACGGCGGCGTGGTCAAGGCCGGCAACCGCACCCTCAACGGCACTCAGGCTCTCTGGTACGGCCGGGCCCGCGACCATCCGGGCAGCACCTGCGCGGGCGGCGACAACCGCACCCGGATGCGCCGCCAACAGTGCGTGATGAGTGCCATGCTCAGCCAACTCAACCCGAGCAACGTGCTGCTGAAGTTCAACGCCCTGGCCAAGGCGGCCAAGGAGACCTTCCGCACCGACGTCCCGCGTGGCCTTCTGCAGGACCTGGTCCCACTCGCCCAGAAGGTCAAGACCGCCCGGGTGTCCAAACTGAACTTCGTTCCGCCCGCCTACAACCCGGCATACCCGAATTATCCACTCATCCTCAGGACGGTGAAGGCCGCCATCGCGCGCTCCCGCGGCTCGAACCAGACTGTCCGCGCCGAAGCCGCCACCCCCTTCTCCTTCCAGTACGGCTACCGCCACGCGCTCGCCGCGTCAGGGCATCAAGCAATCCAGTCGACTGGACACGCTGAACTCGTCATGCGCGCCCACCAACAAGGGAACCTAGCCGGCCCCGGCCGCGAAATATCGGACGGCATTGATCAAGGCGGCTTCGCATGAACTATCGCATTTGCCGGCGACCCGCCCTTCCTCTACAAGCTGTAGAGTATGCGCGATATTCGGGTGAAAGGTGAAGCATGCTGCGCTGGTTCCGGGTCGTGGCGGTGGCCGAGGCTTGCTCGTGGGCGGGGCTGCTGGTCGGGATGTTCTTCAAGTACGTGGCCGCGACCGGCGAACTCGGGGTCAAGGTGTTCGGGCCGATCCACGGGGCGCTGTTCGTGCTGTACGTGGTCGGAGTGATGCTCTCGGCGCGAGAGGCGGGCTGGAGCCGAGGCGCGGTGGTGCTGGGCCTGGCGTGCGCGGTGCCGCCGTTCACCTCACTGTGGTTCGAACGGCGGATGGCGGCGCGCGCGGCGGCCGGTCAACCCGCCTGACCCGGATGGGTGATCACGGGCTCGCGCCCATGATCGCGCTGGCGTTGAGACGGCACCGCCACCCGGCCGGCACATCGTCATGACCATGCTCGAACGGCTGCCGACGACGGTGTGGTCATCGCATGAGCAGGGCGTTCAGTTCGTCGGCGATCAGCAGGTTGGGGTCGATCTTCATGCCGGTGAAGTGGCCGGCGAGTTCGAGCGAGAGCACGCCGTGCAAGCGGGTCCAGAAGGACAGGGCGCGATGCAGACTGGCGGCGTCCGCCGGGTGGCCGGAGGCCCACTCACGGTGAGTTTCCAGGTGGGCGTCGAATGGGGTCGCCGGCTTGTCCGCCGATACCGCGCCGCAGACCTCGAGCAGCACCGTCATGACCTCGAATGAGATCGTGGTGGTGTCGTCGGGTGCGTGGTAGCCGGAGCACCGTACACGCTTCGCGCGGATCACCACCCAACGGCGGCACCTGCTCGCCGGTCGACGAGCGCACCGTGCGAACCTCTTACACGAAAGCGGGCCCGGTGCCCGTCCGAGTGTGAGGAGCCCCCCGACGTGTCCCCCGTGATTCTCTCCGCCGCAGGCGTCTGTCTCGTCCTTGACGTCGCGGGCTCCGGCCTGCCGCGCGTGCGCCATTTCGGTGCCGACCTCGGCGCGGTCGCCGAGCCGCACCTCCTGCCCGCGCTGGCGTCGCTGACGCCCGCGCCGCCGCTGGTGCCGGTCCAGGGCGACAGCTGGTACGGCAGGCCGGGCCTGGCCGGAGCCCGTACGTCCGGGAATTGGCCGGTCAGGTGGAGCCTTGAGACCCCGGTCGAGGCGCGGGCCGTGCCCGGTTCGGGCGGCAGCGTGACCGTGACAGCGTCCGACGAGCGGGCCGGGCTGCGGCTGGTGAGCGAGCTGGCCATGGACGCCCAAGGCGTGGTCACGATGCGGCACGCGCTGACCAACACCGCCGCCGATCCGTACCGCGTGGACGGGTTGACCTGCGCGTTGCCGCTGCCCGCGCGGGCGGATGAGCTGCTCGACTTCACCGGGCGGTGGGCGCTGGAGAAGGTGCCGCAGCGCAGGCCGCTGGCCTACGGCGTCTGGTCGCGGGAGAACAGGCGCGGGCGCACGGGGCACGACGGCACGGGCCTGCTGGTGGCGGGGACCGGCGGGTTCGGGTTCCGGCATGGCGAGGTGTGGGCGGCGCACGCCGGGTGGAGCGGCGACCACGTCCACTACGTCGAACGGCTGCAGGAGGGCGTGACGCTGCTGGCCGCGGGCGAACTGCTCGCGCCCGGCGAGATCACCCTGGGCGAGGGCGAGACGTACGAGACCCCGCTGGTCTATTTCACCTGGTCGGACTCCGGGCTCGACGAGGCCGGCGGGCGGTTGCACAGCCACCTGCGCTCGCGGGGCCCGCGCCCGGCCCGCCCGGTCACCCTGAACAACTGGGAGGCCACCTACTTCGACCACGGCCTCGACCGGCTGCTGGCGCTGGCCGACCGGGCGGCGGAGGTGGGGATCGAGCGGTTCGTCCTCGACGACGGCTGGTTCCGCGGCCGCCGCGACGACCGGGCCGGGCTCGGCGACTGGTACGTGGACGAGGGGGTGTGGCCCGACGGGCTGCACCCGCTGGCCGCGCACGTGCGCAAGCACGGCATGCAGTTCGGGCTCTGGTTCGAGCCGGAGATGATCAACCTCGACTCCGACCTCGCCCGTGAGCACCCCGAATGGGTGCTCGGCCGCGCCGACCGGCTCCCGCCGCCGCAGCGCAACCAGCACGTGCTCGACCTGGCCCGGCCGGAGGTCTTCGACTACCTGCTGGAACGGCTCGACACGCTGGTGGGCGAGTACGCGCTGGACTACATCAAGTGGGACCACAACCGCGACATCGCCGAGCCCGTCCACGACGGCGTGGCGGGCGTGCACGCGCAGACCCTGGCCGCATACCGGCTGATCGACGAGCTGCGCCGCCGCCATCCCGGGCTGGAGATCGAGTCGTGCTCGTCCGGCGGCGCGCGCATCGACTACGGCATCCTGGCCCGCACCGACCGGGTCTGGACCTCCGACAGCAACGACGCGCTCGACCGGCAGGCCATCCAGCGCTGGACCGGCCTGCTCGTGCCGCCGGAGCTGATGGGCAGCCACGTCGGCGCGCCCCACGACCACGTCACCGGCCGGTCGCTGCCGCTGTCGTTCCGGTGCGCCACCGCGCTGTTCGGCCACATGGGCGTCGAGTGGGACCTGACGTCGGCGAGCGACGCCGAACGCGCGGAGCTGGCGGAGTGGATCGCCCTGCACAAGCGGCTGCGGCCGACGCTGCACGGCGGGACCGTTGTCCGTGCCGACCATCCCGACCCGGCGGTGCTGCTGCACGGCGTCGTCCGGGACGGGCACGCGGTGTTCGCCTGCGTCCAGCTCGCCTCCCGCGTGGCCACGGGCCCGGCCCCGCTGCGCCTGCCCGGACTGGACCCCGAGGCCGTCTACGAGGTACGGGTGGCGGGCCGCCTTCCCACAGGTGTCGCGCTGCCGGAGTGGACGGCCGCCCCGGTACACCTGCGGGGGTCGGTCCTGGCCGGGCTCGGGCTGCCGTCCCCGGCCCTGAAGCCCGCCACCGCGCTGGTCATCGAACTGGAGCTGGTGCGCTGAACCTGGTTCGGTAATCAGACGGGCTCATCGCGAAGAACTGCCGGAAGCGGCGGCTGGCGTAGTTGGGGTCGCTCCACCCCACCTGCCGGCCGATCGCCGCGACCGGCAGGTCCGTCTCGATGAGCAACGCCGCCGCCCGTTCGGCGCGCAGCCGGTTCAGGTAGGCCATCGGCGAGATCCCGAGCTGGGCGGTGAACGTCCTGGCCAGGTGCGCGGACGAGACGTGCGCGAGCGCCGCCAGGTCGTCCACCGACCAGCCCCGGCGCGGGTCGCCCTCCAGCTCCTGTACGGCCAGCAGCACGGCGGGGTGCGTCCCCGCGCTCCGGGCAGCGGGTTCGCCGAGCGATGCCGCGGCGCCGCCCAGCAGGCACAGCAACGCTCCGACCTGCGTGATGTGCCCGCCCACCGCCGCGGGAAGCGCGGCCTCCACCACCGCGAGCGCCCCGCCGTCCAGCCGCGACACGTGTCCCGAGCGGTGCAGCAGCCGGCCGATGTGCGGTTCGGCCCGCAGCCATGCCAGCTCCCGCTGGAACATCTCCGGACCGACGTACACGTTGTGCACCACCAGCTCGCGGCAGTCGCGGTAGCCGTGCCAGTCGCCGGGTCGCAGCAGCGCGACCGAGCCGCGGCTCAGCTCCTGTTCGCCGGTGACCGAGACGTGCGTAGCCGTACCGCTGACGACCACGGCCAGCTCCAGGAAGTCGTGGCTGTGCGCGGCGTTGTCGGCCGCCAGCTCATGCCGCTCCGCCACCACGGCGGGCCGGGCGGGGGTGAAGACGTCGTCGCGTCGTACTCGGTGCACATCAGGATTGTGCTACGCACGAGCATCCCCGTCCTAGCCCGTCCCCTGGCCGCCCGGCGAGAGTGGAGGCACATCGACAAGGGAGAAGCACATGCTTGACGACGCTCAGGTGTCCGCCTACCGGCGTGACGGTTTCATCCACGTGCCCCAGGTGATCTCGCGGCCGGAGGCCGACCGGTACGCCAAGGCGGCGCTGGCCGCGCAGGAGACCGTGCGGGACAACCGCGAGGGCGCCATCTTCGTCCAGTTGCTCCAGCTCTGGCAGCAGGACGAGACGCTCCGCGAGCTCACCCTGCATCCGGGGCTCGCCGCGATCGCGACCCGCCTGGCGGGCGTGCCGTTGCGGCTCTGGCACGACCAGTTGCTGATCAAGCAGCCGCACAACGGCGCGGCCACCGAGTTCCACCAGGACCAGCCGTACTGGCCGCACGCCGGCTCGCGACACGCCCTGTCGGCCTGGATCGCGCTGGTCGACGTGCCCGTCGAGCGGGGCTGCATGACGTTCCTGCCCGGCTCGCAGGACCTCCAGGACCTGCGCGCCCAGGACTTGTCGGACGAGAAGGATCTCTTCCGGGTGGCGCCCGAGCTGCGGTGGCGGCAGCGGGTGACCGTCCCGTTGAAGGCGGGGGACTGCACCTTCCACAACTCGTACCTGGCCCACACCGCCACGCCCAACTTCACCGACGACCCGCGCATCGCGCACGTGGTCATCTACATGGACGCCGACGCGGTCTTCGCTTCCGAACCGGCGCACGTGCTGACCGACCCCCTCGGCCTCACCCCCGGCCGGCCCCTGCCCGACGAGCACTTCCCGCCGCTGCCCGCCACCGACTAGCCCCGCCCGGCACCGCCCCTCATACCCGGTAGAGCCGCTCGATCGCCGGACGGGGAAAGGGGCAGTGCCGGCCCGCCGCCTTCTTCAGTCTTCGCCGTGATAGGCGCGTAGCTCGCGGCGTGCCTGGTGACGGCCTCGGCGGCGCTCTTCGCGCCGGAAGTAGCGCCACTCCCGGCCCCCATCGCCGTAACCGAACAGGTGGTAGGCGTAGGCGGTGGCGCTCCAGTAACAGCCGCCCGTACGGTGGCTCAGAGACGCGCTGCCGGCGGTGATCTCGTCCGGCAGCGTGCACGGCCCGAACCGGTGATCGTGTACGGGCAGGCAGGTCGCCATCGGCGCGTCGGCCATCCGTACCCACCAGGGCCGGGTCTTGTCGGTCTTGCTCATACGGTCACCTTTCGGCTCCGTGACACCCCGGGCTGGGGCTGTCATGAGACCGGATGCACCGTGATCACCTCCGACTTCGCGCACGATGTATCAGGGCCGAAAGCGGCGTGGCCGCACAGAGAAGCTGATTCCGATCTTACCGACAGGAGAACTTGACCATGGCACCGCTACGCCTGATCTCATTCGGCTACCTGCACCAGCCCATCGGGCCCGACGGCCTTCCCATCCCGCCCGAAGCCGACCGGATCGAAGACGTCCGCGAACGCCTGCGCGATCCCGCGGCCGCGAGGTCGAAGTGGAACACCTCCATGCGCACCTGCCCCGCGTCTCGAACCAGGTCATCCCATGATCAGGCGCTGCGCCGGCCGTGGGTGGCTTACCGCCATATGGTCGAAAAGCTCTCCTCCGTATGACGTGCGTCAGTGCGCGGGGCGTGCGGTGCTGCCTCTGACGATGAGGGATGTGGCGAGTTCGATCCGCGTGCCGGCCGAGCCCTTGCGGTGGGTCAGCTCTTCGGTGATCAACCGGACCGCCTCGTTGGCCATGTCGTCGAGCGGCTGGCGGACCGTGGTGAGCGGCGGGGACATCATCTCGCACACAGGAGAGTCGTCGAAGCCGACGACGGACACCTCGTCGGGGATCCGGATGCCGCGCTCGGCCGCGGCCTGGTAGACGCCGGCGGCCTGCAGGTCGGAGCCCGCGAAGATGGCCGTGGGGCCGTCGGGGTGGTCGAGCAGCTCGGCGCCGAACGTCTTGCCGCCGGAGACGAGGAAGTCGCCGAAACGCGTGAGGTCCGGCCTCGGCTCGACGCCGAAGGTGCGGTGCGCGGCGAGGTAGCCCTCGTGGCGGTCGAGGCTGCACTGCGTGTCGAGCGGCCCGCCGATGAAGCCGATCCGCTCGTGACCCAGCTCGAGCAGATGGGTCGTCGCCATGACCCCGCCCGACCAGTTCGTGGCGCCGACGGTCGACAGGCGGGGGTCACGCTGGCCGACCGGGTCGAGGAGCACCAGCGGGACCCGCAGCAGCTCCTCGACCGCCGAGATCTCCTCCTGGTTGGCGCGCGAGAGCACGAAGACGATGCCGTCGGTGCTCCGCTTCCGCACGATCCCGATCCAGCGCCGGAGGTCGAAGTCGGGCCGCGCGGACGAGGTCACGACGAGCGAGAACCCCCAGCGCGCGGCCGCCTGCTCCGCCCCTTTGACGAGGACCTCCGCCCAGGGCGAGCCGAGCCCGTCGATGAGCAGGTCGATGAGGCCGACCCGGGGTGTGCTGAGCGGGCGGAGCGCTTCGTATCCGGAGGCCCGGACCGCTTCGAGGACCTTGTCGCGGGTGGCGGCGGAGACGTGCTTCTTGCCGCTCAGCACCTTCGAGACCGTCGGCACCGACACTCCGGCCGCCACCGCGACGTCGGAGAGGGTGGGTCGGGGCACAGGACCTCCCGTTTGGCGTCGTGAAACTTTCGGAAACTCTATCGGCTCATGGCCGCAGACCGACCTGGTCTTTGAGGCGTGATTGGCAACTGTTGACACGACTACGGGCCGGAGCCTAGCGTAACCGCACGGCAATGTCACAGCAATTTATCCGAAAATAGGCCGAAAATTTTCTGCTGCGATATTCCAGCATCACATCTAGCGCTATCAACAGTGAGGGTGCGTGCATGACGATCGATGAGCGCCGAGCGCGACGCGTCGGTGACCTGCTGGCCGGCATGTCGCTCGACGAGAAGCTCGCGCAGCTCGTGGGCGTGTGGCTGAACGTCAACCGCGAAGAGGGGGTCGTCGCGCCGCTGCAGGATGCGATGCAGGGAGAGGACGTCGCCTTCGAGGAGTTCGCCCGCCATGGCCTCGGGCAGATCACCCGCCACTACGGGACCCGGCCCGTCGATCCGGAGTGGGCGAGCACCCTGCTGGCCGCGCGGCAGCGGTGGCTGCTCGACCACACCCGCCTCGGAGTGCCGGCGCTGGCACACGAGGAATGCCTCACCGGTCTGGCGGCCTGGCGGGCCACGACCTATCCGGTCCCGCCGGCGTGGGGGGCATCGTTCGACCCCGAACTGGTCGAGCGGATGGGCCGGCAGATCGGGTCGAGCATGGCCGCGCTCGGCATTCACCAGGGGCTCGCTCCCGTGCTCGATGTGATCCGCGACCAGAGGTGGGGCCGGGTCGAGGAGTGCGTCTCCGAGGATCCGTACGAGGTCGCGACGATCGGGGCGGCGTACGTGCGGGGGCTCCAGTCCGCGGGCGTCATCGCCACGTTGAAGCATTTCGTCGGCTATTCCAACTCCCGCGCCGGCCGGAACCTGGCCCCGGTCCACGCGGGGCCGCGTGAAGTGTCCGACGTGCTGCTGTTCCCCTTCGAGGTGGCGGTCCGGGACGCGGGGGCGGGCTCGGTGATGAATTCCTACGCGGAGATCGACGGGATCCCGGTCGCCGCGGACGCCCACTACCTGACCAGGATTCTGCGCGACGAGTGGGGTTTCGAAGGCACCGTCGTCGCGGACTACTTCGCGGTCGCCTTCCTGCACACGTTGCACGCCGTCGCGTCCGACGCCGAGGACGCGGCCGTGCAGGCGCTCACGGCGGGAATCGATGTCGAGCTCCCCACCGGGGTGGCCTATCTGGAGCCGTTGAAGCGGGCCGTGTCGAGCGGGCGGATCGCCGAATCGCTGATCGACCGGGCCCTGCGCCGCGTGCTGCTGCAGAAGGCGGAGCTCGGGCTGCTCGACGACGACTACGAGCCGGCTCCTTCGGGGCCCGTCGACCTGGACGGCGCCGAATCCCGGGCGCTGGCGCGGCAGTTGGCGGAAGAGTCCATCGTGCTGCTGACCAACAACGGCCTGCTTCCCCTCGGTGACGGCGCGGGCAGGCGCGTCGCCGTCATAGGCCCGAACGCGGACAGCGTCACCGCGCTGTTCGGCTGCTATTCCTTCGTCAATCACGTCCTGCCGCACTTCCCCGACGTCGAGCCCGGCATCGCGTCGCCGACGCTGCTCGACGCCCTGCGGACGGAGTTTCCGGACGCGGTGCTCCAGGTCGAGCCCGGCACGGGTGTCGACGACGGCGACCGCACGGGCATCGCCGACGCGGCACGCCTGGCGGCCGCCTCCGATGTGGTGATCCTCGTGCTCGGCGACCGCTCGGGCCTGTTCGGCCGGGGCACCTCCGGCGAGGGCTGCGACGTGGACACCCTCGACCTGCCCGGGGTCCAGCAGGAGCTCGCCGACGCGGTCATCGCCACGGGCACGCCGGTCGTGGCCGTCCTGCTGACCGGCCGCGCCTACGCCGTACCGGGCATCCTCCGCGAGGCCGCCGCCGTGGTGCAGGCGTTCTTCCCCGGCGAGGAGGGCGCGGGGGCCATCGCCCGGGTGCTCAGCGGCGCCGTGAACCCATCGGGCCGGCTGCCGATGAGCATGCCCGGCTCGGTCGCCGGTCAGCCGTACAGCTATCTGCATCCCCGGCTCGGCGCGGCCAGTTCGGTGAGCAACATCGACCCCGCTCCGGTGCTGGGTTTCGGCCACGGGTTGAGCTACACGAGTTTCGCCTACGAAGAGGTGACCGTGGCCGGGACGGCCCCGGCGGCGGACGGGTCGATCCGCTGTTCGGTCGTCGTCCGTAACGCCGGTGACCGGGCGGGTGCGGAGATCGTGCAGGTGTACGCGTCGGACGTAGTCGCCTCGGTCACCCGGCCCGTCGCCCAGCTCGTCGGGTACGCGCGTGTCGAGCTCGACCCCGGCGAGCGCGCGTCGGTCGACTTCGAGGTGCCGACGCGGCTGCTGGCCTTCACCGGGCGCGACGGCCGGCGCGTCGTCGAGCCCGGCGAGGTGACGGTGACCGTCCGCCGCTCCGTCACCGACGTCGTCGCCGAGCGGCCGGTGACGCTGACCGGGCCGGTGTACGAGATCACCGGCGCCGAACGGCGGTTGACCACGGTCGACGTACAGAAGCCACATCACTCCGAGAAGGGACATTCGTCATGACCGTGGTCGTTCAGACGAGTGTCCTCCGCCGCTGAGCGACCCGCCGCCAGGACGCCAGCCGTACCGCCGACGCCCCGAGCACCAGGATCGCGATGATCAGCACCGTCAGCCCGGCGGCCCGCTGATCGGCGGACAGGTCCGACACCCCCGGCGGCGACACCAGCGTGAACCAGTCCAGGCCCACCCCCGGCCCGAACCACAGGGCCAGCCCGAGCGCGAGCGGCACGACGGCGACCACCGCGAGCAGCCGCGCCCGCGTCACCCAGGTGACCGGGCGCGGCAGCGGATCCACCCCGGTCAGCACCCAGAAACACAGCATCCCGGTGCAGAACAGCAGGGCCAGAGTGAGCAGGTGCGCCGCGTAACTGTACGACGACTGCTCCAGCCAGCCGGTCCCGTACAGCAGCGCCACGGGCACGACCTGCAGCGCCGCGACGGTCACGGGGTGGGTGAGGCGCGAAGCGAGGCCGCTGTCCAGGATCGCGCGGGGCACGTCGCCGTACTGCGATCGGTCGGTGGTGGTCTGGGCGGCGAGCGTCAGCGGCGCGCCGAGCGCCAGCAGCAGCGGCGCCACGAGGGCGACCAGGACGTACTGCAGCGCCTGCGCGGACAGCATCGCGCGGGCGTAGCCGCCCACGCCGCCGAGCAGGGCGAACGCCAGCACCGCGAGCCCGGCCAGCCACGCGGCGGTACGGCCGGGCGGCCACGGCACCCCGTCGCGGGCCAGGCGGCGCAGCCCGATGAGGTAGCCGACCGCGGGGACGGCCAGCAGGAGCAGGATCAGCGGGTCCAGCCTGACCTCGGTGACCAGGTTGCCGATCGAGAAGGGCGGCAGGTCGTACTCCAGCAGGAGGTGGTCGTGGCCGCCGCCGCCCTCCGAGGGCGGTGGCGGGGTGCGCGACAGACCCACGGCCAGCCCGACGGCCGCGGCCATGACGATGGCCTCACCGGTGGCCAGCCGGACGAACGTGTGCCGCACCGGACGTTCGGCCAGGCCCGCGACCGTGCGGCGGCGATGGTGCCAGCCGAAGGCGCCCAGGGCCACCAGCGCGGCCGCCTTGGCCAGGATGAGCAGGCCGTAACGGGTCTGCCAGAGCTGGGCGACGGCGTCGAGCCGCACCCAGGCACTGGCCACGCCGGACACGGCCACCGCGGCGAAGCAGGCCAGCGCCAGCGTGCTGAACCTAGGCACCACCTCCGCCAGCCGGTCCGACCGCCGGAAGTGGACCAGCACGGCGGCCAGGCCGCCCACCCACACCGCCACCGTCACCAGGTGCGCCATCAGGGCGGAGATCGCGATGTCGTGGTCGCCCGCCGAGGCGGCGTGGCCGACGTAGGCGGGCGGCAGCACCGCGAAGGCGGCGACCGCCAGCAGGAAGCCGTTCAACCAGGGTGAAGGCCCGAAGCTCGTGCCGATCGCCACCACCCCCGCCGCCACGGCCACGATGAACAGCGCCTGCGTCTGGGGAACGGTGGTGCCGAACGTCAGGATCGACGGGTCCTCCAGCAGATCGGCGAGCGGCAGGCCGGTGACCTCCGAGATCGTCAGCAGGTACGTCACGGCCGCGGCGGCGGCCCAGCTCAGCGCCCACCGGCCGGCGGCGCGCAGGCAGGCGGCGGCCTCCGGCGTGCCGCGCGGGGCCAGGAGCACGGCGGCGACCAGTGTTCCCACGGTGGCGAAGGCGCACAGGTCATAGACGAAACGGGCCAGGGGCAGGCCCCAGTCGGTGATCGGTCCCGCCTTGGGCAGGCCCGGGAACGACTGCTGCGGCAGACTTCCGCCGAACAGCAGGGCCGCGACCAGCACCAGGACTCCGGCGGCCACGGCGACAACGGCGTAACGGCGGGCCGTCGACGGCCCGCCTCGGGAAGTGGACACGGCTGCTCAGGTGCGGGTGGGCAGGGGTCGACGGCATGCGGGGGTGGACGTCATGGTGTTCTCCACGTGGCTGCGGGATGGGGGTTCAGAGAGCAGCCGGGAGCGGGGGGCCACGCCGGACGACCGCGTGACGTAAGACGCTTTCGTACGGGATGCCGGGCGGGCGGTAAGCGGGCGTCGGCGGAGCGGGCGGGCGTACGGGGCACGGCGCCAGGATCAGGACCACGCGTACGGCCAGGCGCCGCAGCACCGACCACAGCGCGGTCTCGCCCCTGGCCACCCACCATCCGGTCACCAGCATGGCGGTGAGATGGCAGAGCTCCATCTCGACGTCGGAGCCCAGCCCATGACCGGGCGGCATGGAGGCGGGGGCGGCGTGCCAGGCGAACAGGCCGTGCAGGAGGAGTTGCGCCGAGCCGAGCAGGAGGGCGATCAGGACTGGTTCGCGCTCCCGGCCGGCCGCCACGGCCGTGATGGCCGTCACGACCCCGGCTCCGAGCGCGAGCGGGCCGGGACCCGGCAGTGTGCCGCCCGCGAACCAATGGGCCAGGGCGGCCAGCGCCACGCAGACGGCCGCGAAGAGGGCCGACCGCGCTAATCGCAACGGCAGCATGGCTCGCATGGTGCCCAAATGCTCCCACACCAGGAGCCTGTCGGGAGGCCCGTTATAACCTATGGCCCTATATCCCGAAATTTCGCGCTTTATCGTGGTGCGCTACGTTATAGCCGTGACGAACGGGACGCCGGCCGAGCTCTTCACCACCAAGGCCGACCACGCGTACCTGCGGGTCAAGGAGCTGATCCTGTCCGGAGTCCTGCCGCCCGGCTCCGTGATCGCGCAGGTCAAGCTGGCGCGTGACATCGGCATCAGCACCACGCCGCTCCGCGAGGCGCTGCGCCGGCTGAAGAGCGAGGGCCTGGTGGCGCTGGACGCCCACCGCGACGCCCGGGTGGCGCCACTGTCCGCGGAAGAGGCGCGCGACCTGCTGGAGATGCGGCGCTCCCTCGACCCCTTGGCCGTCGCCCTGGCCGCCGAGCGCAGGACCAGGGCCGACATCGCGGGCATGCGCGCGGCCGCCGAGGGGCTCGGCCCGCTGCCCGGCGACCCCGCGTACGAGCAGCTCGTCGCCCATCGCCGCTTCCACGCCGCCCTGTACGGCGCCTCGCACAACGACCTGCTCATCGGCACGCTCGACGGCCTGTGGGACAAGTCCGACCGCTATCGCCGCCTGGCCCTGGAGGTCGAACGCGGCCAGGCCGCCCGCGACCGCAAGGCGGCCGAGCACGAGGCCCTGCTGGAGTACGTGATCGCCGGAGACGCCGACGGCGCGGCGGCCGTCATGCGTGAGCACATCGACACCAGCCTGGGCGCGCAGGCCGCCCGGCGGCTGCGCGCGCAAGCCGACTCCGCCCGCGCCGACTCTGACCGCGCTGATTTCGACCGGGCTGATTTCGACCGGGCTGGATCTGAGCGGGCTGGATCTGAGCGGGCTAGATCTGAGCGGGCTGGATCTGAAGTGGACGGGATCGATGTCTGACGGCTGGCATCGGCGCCATCGGACGGCTCTGCTGCTGGGGCACTCCATGGGGACGCAGGTGGTCACGTTCGTGCTGCGGCCGACCATGTCGTACGGGGCGATCGAGCTGCACGTCCCGGCGGCGTGGCTGGGCGTGCTGGGCGCCAGCTTCGCCGTCGCGCCGCTCGTCCTGGCCATCCCCGCCGGTCAGGCCGCCGACCGGTACGGCGAGCGGCGCATGGCCGTGGCGGGGGCGGTGCTGCTCACGGCCGCCTGTGCCGCGTTCCTGGCGTTCGGCCACACGATTCCCGGGCTGATCGCGGGCGGCGTGCTGCTCGGCACGGGACATCTCGGCTGCGTCATCGCCCAGCAGGCGCTGGTGGCGAACGTGACCGTGCCCGGCCGGTACGACACGGCCTTCGGGCACTACACGTTCGCCGCCTCGCTGGGCCAGGCCGCGGGGCCGGTCCTGATCACCGTGTTCGGCGGCGCGCTGGCCATTCCCGACACCGGCCGGATCTATCTGTGGACCTGCGGGATCGCTGCCGTACTCGTCGTGCTGTCGGCGCTCCTGACCGGCAGCCCGCGGTCCGCCGCGCAGGTCCGTGGCGACGGCGCCGGAGTGCGCTCGCTGCTGCGGCTGCCGGGTCTCGCGCACGCGCTCGTGACGAGCTGCGTGGTGCTGGCCGCGGTCGACATCACGCTCGTCTACCTGCCGGCGCTGGGCACCGAACAAGGGCTCGCCTCGGGCGTGGTGGGCGGCCTGCTGGCGATCCGTGGTGTGGCGTCGATGGGGTCGCGGTTCTTCCTGGGCCGCCTCTCGCGCGCCTTCGGCAGGCGACGCCTCCTGGTGGTCAGCACCGTCGCGGCGGCCCTGGCCATGGTGGTCACGCCGCTGCCCATGCCGCTGTGGCTGCTGGCCTGTGTGCTGCTGGTCATGGGGTTCGGGCTGGGGGTGGGGCAGCCGATGACCATGTCGTGGCTCGCGGAGTCAGCGCCCGCCGGTCTTCGGGGGCGGGCGATGTCGCTGCGGCTGGCGGGCAACCGTACCGGGCAGATCCTCATCCCGGGCGCGGCCGGACTGGTGGCGGCGGGGGCGGGGGCCGCGGGAGTGCTCCTGATCACCGCACTCGGCCTCGGCTGGGCAGGCGTGGCCGCCCGCCGCCTGCCCGTCGACACGTGACCGCCGTGAGCCACCTGCCGTTCGCTCGCGCGAGGCGGCAGGCGGGCATCCCCTTGTAACGTGGTGCCGGTCCAGGCATCCACCCAGGGGAGCAGCCGCATGCGCTGGCAGGTCCACGCGGAAGAACCGCTCTACACCGACCGCTGGCTCGACGTCCGCGTGGCCGATGTGGAACTGCCGGACGGACGGCATCTCGATCATCGACTCATCCGGACCGCGCCCGGAGCGGGTGCGGTCGTCACTGACGAGCAGAACCGCGTGTTGCTCATCTGGCGGCACCGCTTCATCACCGACACCTGGGGCTGGGAGATCCCGATCGGCAAGATCGAGCAGGGCGAGGAGCCGATCGCAGCCGCCGCCCGCGAAGTCGAAGAGGAGACCGGCTGGCGGCCCGGCCCCCTGCGGCCGCTGCTCTACACCCAGCCGACCAACGGCATCTCCGACTCCGAACACCACGTCTTCCACGCCGACAGCGCCCAGCACATCGGGACGCCTACAGAGCCATGGGAGGCCGAGCGCATCGAGTGGGTACCGCTCACCGACATCCGCCGCCTGATCGACAAGCGTGACATCGTGAGCGGGACCAGCATGAACGCGCTGCTCTACGTCCTCAGTGAGGTGTAGGCGTCGGCCGTGGTACCGCCGTCCCACACCCCACAAGAGCTTGGTTTATCGACCCACGGGGTTGTGGCCGGGCATCACCAATCTGCCGCCCCCGTAACGGAAGTAGCATGCGCAACCTCGATGAACCCTGAACGCTTTTCATCCTGAGTAGCGGCCTGTCTCGATGGCGTGCAGGACCGTGATGGCCTGCACGATCGTGGTGATGCGGTGCGGGCAGCAGCGCACTTTCGCCAGGACCTTCCAGGCCTTCAAGGTGGCGACGGCGCGTTCGCCGTGGTCAGCGCGTCGATCAGTCCGGCGGCGCGGGCGGCGGTCAGGTCGTGGGTGCTGCCCGGCAGTGCGGGCGAGGCCCACACCAGGCGCCCGGCCGGATCAGCCAGGACCTGCACGTTCACTCCGTGCCGGTGATCCTTTCCCAAGTAGTACGGCTTCTGGTCGGCGAGCCGGTCGATCGGGATGAGGGCGCCGTCCAGGATCGCGTACGCCAACCGGGACGCGCGCATCATCGCCGAGTGCAGGTCGTCGGCGAGTTGGGCGAGCAGGTCGACGATAAACCCGGCGACGTCGGTGGTCATCCCCGCGATAATGGCCGACGTGGAAGAGGTCGAGGTCGTCGTCGCCCATAACGAGCGCGCGACCCTGCGCGTCGGCGACGTGTTCCTGAAGATCGACGCTGATCAGGCGCGCACCGACGTCGAGGTCGAGGCGATGGCTATGGCGCCGATCCCGACTCCGGAGGTCCTGTGGCGGAAGCCGCCCGTGCTCGCGCTCGCCGCCCTCCCAGGCACGGCACTCGGCCGCCTCGGCGAGCCGTCGACCGCGTCGCCGGCGGCGTGGGCCGCGGCGGGTGCCGCCGCACGGATGCTGCACGACGCGCCACTGCCGCCATGGCCCGGTCGGAGTCTCGGCGAGATCGCATCGCACCTCGACGGCGAATGCGAGTGGCTCGTCACGAACGGCGTCCTTCCCACCGACCTGGTCACGCGCAACCGACGGGTCGCCGAGGCTGCGCTCCGGCCGTGGACACCGGTGTTCACGCACGGCGACCTGCAGATCAGCCACGTGTTCATCGACGGTGACGAGATCACCGGCGTGATCGACTGGTCCGAGGCGGCCCAGGGCGATGCCCTGTACGACCTCGCCACCTTGACGCTCGGACACGAGGAACACCTTGGCGACGTCGTCGCCGGCTACGGCACCGACGTCGACCTCGACGTGATACGCGCGTTGTGGTCGTTGCGAAGCCTGCTGGCGGTCCGCTGGCTGGTCGAGCACGGCTTCGACCCGTCCTCACCAGGCTGCGAGGTCGACGTGCTGAGATCCCGGCTGTGAGGCCGCACGAGCCCGACGGCCACGAGCGCCGTTCTGCCGCATCGAGCGGGCCATCTCCTGAAGCGCGTCGTCGCTGTTCGAGCGGCAGGCATAGACGTGATAGCTGAGGTCAGGGTGCTGCGTGACCCGTACCTTCGTCGTGATCGTCCAGGCCGCGGGCGCTGAGGGCCTCGCCGAGCGCGTCCGCGTGACGCAACGCGCTCACCACCAGTGGTACGGCGAAGGCGCGCACGCTCCACTCCACTCCCCTGGCGCGCTGGGCCTCCCGCACCCGGGTGGCCAGGTCGGCCATGACCGGCACGCTGCGGATCGTGAGGGACAGCAGCAACGACAACCGAAACGGGTCAAGCCCCACCCACCGCGCCGGCGACAGACAGCGCTCGAGGAACGCCATCATGGCGACCGTCCGCGTCGTCAGGGTGACCAGCCCGGCCAGAGCGACGGCCAGGACGACCCGCGACACCGAAGTGATCGCCGACGGCAGATCCGCGAACACCACCTGCATGACGAACAGCGCGACAGCGAACCAGCGGACCGGCCGGACCTGCGCCCAGGCCGCCGCCGCACCCACCCCCGAAACGGCGAACAGCACGCCCACCACCAGCGCGGCGACCGCCATCGCCACCGGCGCGCGCAGGAGGACGAGCACCGTGCACAAGGCGGCCAGACCCGCGAGCTTGGCCCCCGCAGGGAGGCGGTGCAGCGGCGAGTCACCCGGGACGTAGGCGCCGGTGAGCCCGTTCACGACATGAGCTTCCGGTAGTGGTCGATGGCCGCCCGCGGCGTGGTGTCGGCCACGATCCGCCCCTCGTCCAGCACCAGCAGGCGATCGAAGTCCGCCAGCAGGGCGAGATCGTGGCTGACCACGACCACCTGTTGCGGCAGCTCGCGCAGCACATCGGCGACCAGCCGGGAGTGGCGCAGGTCCAGCAGGGTCGTGGGTTCGTCCATGACGAGGATCTCGGGTTCGAGCACCAGGACCGAGCAGAGGGCGAGCAGCTGTTTCTGACCGCCGGACAACTGGTGGGCGGGGTGGTCGGCGTGGCCTGCCAGGCCGTACCTCTCCAGGATGTCGGCGACCCTGCGCTCGACCTCCTCGCGCGGCAGCTTCCGCCGGCGCAGGGAGAACGCGACGTCCTCGGCCACGGTCGGCATCACGATCTGCGCGTCGGGATCGGTGAACAGGAACCCGACACGCCGCCTGATCCTGGCCGCGTGGCGGCGGGTGTCGTCACCGAGGACGGTGACGGTGCCGGAGGTCGGCAGGACCAGGCCGTTCAGCAGCCGGGCCAGGGTGCTCTTGCCCGAGCCGTTGGCCCCGATCACGCCCACGCGCCGCTCGGGCAGCGCGGCCGTGACGCCGCACAGCACCTCACGCTGCCCCAACCGGACCCGCACGTCGTCCAGCTCGATCACGCACACCACCCATACATCTCAACCGGCTCGCTCACTGACCCCACCCACGGATGCCGGTCATCTCCATCACGGATTCCACCGATCCCGCTCATACCACCTCGAACAGGGCGGCGACTCCGAGGCCGCCGCCGACCGCCGCCGTCGCCAGCCCCAGCGTCCCCGGCGGCGCACCCGACCGCACCAGCCGCGTGAACAGCCGCGCGACCACAACGGCTCCGCTCGCCCCCCACGGATGACCGAGCGCCAGCGCGCCACCGTCCGCGCAGACCCGCTCCCTGTCGGCGCCGAGCGGGTCGAGCCCGAGCGCGTCGGTGACGGCCAGCGTCTGGGCCGCGAACGCCTCCACGATCTCCACCGCCGCGATCTGTTCCATGCTCACTCCGGTACGGCCGAGCAGCCGCCGTACCGCGGGCACCGGACCCCAGCCGGGCAGGGCGGGATCGCAGCCGACGACCGCGCCGCCCCGCAGCCGGAGTCCGGGCAGCCCGGCTCTGGCCCGCAGCCGTTCCGAGGTGAGGGCGACCACCGCCGCCCCGTCACTGACCGGCGACGAGTTCCCGGCCGTCACGGACCCACCCGGGACGAACGCCGCCGGCAACCGCGACAGCGACGCCGGCCGCATCAGCCGGGGACGCTGGTCCTCCGTCCGGCCGCCGACCTCGACGATCTCCGCCGCGAACCGCCCCGCCTCCCGCGCGGCCACCGCCTTGGCGTTGCTCGCGCCCGCGTAGTCGTCCTGGCGTTCCCGATCCACACCGCGCGCCGCGGCGAGCGCCTCGGCGGCGGCCCCCATGTCCGGGTCCGGGTGGCCTGCCGGGGTGAAGGGCGCCCGCTCGTACGGAACGTCGGGGCTCCCCCGGTGCGCCCGGAGCGGCGCGGTGGAGGCGCTCTCGGCCCCACCGGCGATGACCAGCTCCATCTCCTCACTGGCCACGGCCTGACCGGCCATCAGGATCGCCGCCAGTCCGCTGCCGCACTGCCGATCCACCGTGACACCGGGAACCGCCTCACCCAGCCCCGCGCCCAACGCCGAGACCCGCGCCAGATTCCCGCCGGGACCCATGCAGTTGCCGAGCACCACGTCGTCGATGGGCACACCGAGGCAGGCGACGTCACGGGCAACCACCTCGATGACCGGCGCCGCCAGCCTGTCGGCCGTCACCTCCTTGAAGGCGTGCCCGGCAGTCCCGATCGCCGTACGACGCGCGGCCACGATGACCGGCACGGCCTCTGATGGGAGTCGCGTCATCAGCGGAGCCGCCAGAGGTACGGGTCGCCGTCTGCCGGACGGGCGGCGTCGGCGTCTGCCCGGCGGGCGATATCGCCGTCTGTGAAGCGGGCGATGTCATCGTCCGCTCGGCGGGCGGTATCACCGTTTGGCAAGCGGGCGATGTCACCGTCTGCCAGGCGGGCGGTGAGGAGGCCGCGGGCCGGCTTGCCTGCCGAGGTGCGGGGCAGGGTGCCCACCGCGTACCAGCGGCGGGGGCGTTGCGCCGCGGCCAGGCCGCCGCGTGCCGCGGCCTCGAGCGTGGCCCGGGACGGCGGCGTCCCGGCGCCCACTTCCACAATGGCCGTGACCACCGCGCCCAGGTCCGGGTGCGGCGAGCCGACCACCACGACGTCGCCCACTCCGCGCACGGTCCTGAGCACCTCCTCGACGTCCTCCGGTACGACCGTGGCCCCGCCGGTCTGGATCGCGCCGTCTCCCCGGCCGCGCAGCCGCAGGACCTCACCCGGCAGGTACGGCTCCGCCACGTCGCCGACGCTCATCCACCCGTCGTCGTCGACCCGCAGCGGCCCCGACGCCCCTGCCAGGTAGCCCTCGGCCAGCCAGGGCGACCGCACCCACACCTCGCCGAGCGACTGGTCGGGGTGCGTCCTGACCTGAAGTTCGGTGCCTGGAAAAGGGCGCAGCCCCGCGCCGTCGACGTCGATGGCCACGAAGGACAGCTCGGTGGCGCCGTAGTAGGACACCACCCGTACCCCGGCGCCCGCCGCCCGCTCCCGCAGCCCCGCGGGCAATGCCGCCCCGCCGATCACGACGGTCCGCAGCGGGGCGCCCTCCGGCAGGGCATCCAGTACGGCGGGCAGGAGGTGCGGCACCAGGTGCGCCACGGTGGCCCGGCCGAGCTGCGCGCCCAAGGACCCGGGTGACCAGCGGCCCGGCACCAGGACCGTGGCGCCGACGGCCAGCGCGTGCACGGCCGCGAAGCCGTACAGGGACGAGCTCAGAGGCCCGGGCACCAGGACGACGTCGGCGGGCCCGATCCCGGCGAGCTCGCTCACCTGCGGGAACGACCCGGTCCAGGACGCGCGAGTGCGGACCACGGCCCGCGGCCGGCCGGTGCTCCCGGAGCTGAAACACGCCCAGGCCCGATCCCCGGCCTCCGGCCGCGGCCACACCGCCGCAGGTGCGTCCGCCGCGGCGGATGACCGCACACCTCCCTCAGCGGGTGACACAAGGCCGTCCGCCCCGCGAGCAGCGTTCATCTCACCGGGAGGACGGCCATCGAGGCCGCCGAGGTGACCTCGATGGTCAGGGTGATCGGGGTGACCGAGGTGGTCGAGGTGACCGAGGTGGTCGAGGTGAACGAAGTGACCTGGGTGGTCGAGGTGGTCAAGGCCGTTGAGGTGGAGGTCCGCTGGGATCGCGGCCCGTACGCGCTCGTCCCACGCCGGGTCGCACAGCAGCGGCGTACCCCCCGCCAGGTCCGTCGCCAGTGCGGCGGTGAGCTGGTCCGCCGGGTCGGTCAGGGTGATCGCGACCAGGGCGCCGCGGCCCATCCCCAGCGCGGCAAGGTGCGTCGCCGTACCGTGGATCCGTCGGGCGAGCTCCGCGTAGCTCAGTTCGCCCGACGGACC
The DNA here is from genome assembly GCF_018603905.1 of Nonomuraea sp. NEAU-A123. Lineage (GTDB taxonomy): Bacteria > Actinomycetota > Actinomycetes > Streptosporangiales > Streptosporangiaceae > Nonomuraea. The sequence continues at coordinate 373,170 of NZ_JAHFZZ010000005.1, read as the reverse complement.
GCACACCGCGAGGCGGTGTGGGTGGTCGGAAGCGTGTCGCAATACCTGTACGGCGACCGGCATGACCGGGTCAGCCCTCCTTGCCGGCGCGGAGCCGTTCGCGATGTACGGCCGGGACGGCGTCAGGGTATGCCCGTTGAGTCCCCCTCGTCACAATCGACGCCAGCACCGCCTTGATCAGGTCACCGGGCAGGAACGTGAGACTGAGCAGCGCCGCCTTGCCCAGCGAGATCCCGCTGACCAGCGCCTGCACCGGGAGGCCGACCAGGTAGATCACCCCGATGCCGCCGGCCACACAGGCCACCACCAGCCGTACGACGCTCGGGTGATGACCGCCGCGTTCGACGATCCAGCCGGTCACGGCCGCGCCGGGCAGCCAGCCGAGCAGGAACCCAGCCGACGGCCCCACGAACACGCCCAGCCCCCCACGCCCGCCGGCCAGCAGCGGCAGACCCGCGGCCACCAGCACGAGCAGGACGGCGACGGCCACGGCGGCCCGCCACGACCCCAGAATCGTGCCCGCCAGCATGACGCCGAACGTCTGCAGCGTGATCGGGACCGCGTTGCCGAAGGCGTTCAGGGTGCCCGGCAGGCCGAGCGCGGCGATCAGCGCCGCGAAGACGGCGATCCGGGCGATGTCGCCGGTGGGGAAACCGTTCCCCAGGTTGAACTTCGGCATGTCGCCTCCTCCACTCTTGTAGGTGCGCGGATCCGATCTCACACCACAACGTCGCAGGACACGCATGGAGGGATGCCACAACAATCGCCCACGATAGATGTCGCACCCAGAGAGGCGGCATTTGAGTAGGGGCTTACTCTCGCCGAACATGGGCGGCTCCCCGACCGGGAGGTCACCCGCTCTTACATCGGTGACGGCCTCACCCCAACGGACTTCACCACCGCCACCGACGATCACGAGGGCACTGAGCTGACCGCCCCGCGTGGCACGACCCTCCGCCTGCACCGGATCCTGCGCCCGGCCCCGGACGGCGGGCCTCTCCTTCCGCCGGAAGCGACCGGCCACGTCGCCGGCTCCTGGCACATGCCGGATGGCGTCCGCGCGCGGGGATTGTTCGTTGTCGTTCGCACCGGCCCCGGCAGGTGACCGCCCGCGCGGCCCATCAAGATCGTTAGTACCTGACGCAATCCTGCTTGGCCAGAACCAGGCTCATCCCGGCGACCTTGTTGCTGCTGTTCGACACGTAGAACATGTAGTACGCCTTCTTGCCCGGCACATCGGCGGTGGGGTACCCACCCGGACCACGCCGCAGATGGGGGTAGGCGGCCTTCAACTGCGCCCTGGTGGAGCCGAGGCTGATGCCCTGAGGCGTCTTGAGGCCGGCCGGCGCGACGATCATGGCCACGCCGTGCTTCTTGGAGATGTACATCCCCACCCGGTATTCGCCGTACGGGCTCTCCTTGAGGTCCCAGCCCGTGCACCTGGCGGAGTCTCCAACTGTTTTGCGGACGATTCGCCCGGTCGCCTTGGCCTTCGAGGCGGTCATGCCGAGCTTCAGGTTGCCGTACCCGTACGGCCCCAGCGTCGCCTTCTGAGCGGCGAACGCGGCGGGCGCGACGGCGACCGGCACGGCACCTCCCGCCAGCGCCATCACCAGCACTGAACGGCCGATCCGTAGGGCGGTCGCCTGCTTCATGGTGTTTCCTCCTCAAACTTTGACTTGATCACTTTAGTGATAGTCCGGATTGGTTGTGGAGAATTCGCACGGTTTCCGGCAAACGCCGCCTCATCACGATGGGCGCCGCCAGGTCATTCGCGAAGCCAGAGGTGGTCAAGCGCCTCCACGCCAGGTGGGCAGGGGCCGGTGACCGGCGGCGACCTCGTACGCGGCCACGGCCATGAGGCGTGTGGAGTCGAGTGTCGGCAGCGGTGACACCTCGGGTGCCACCAGGAGCGGGATCTCGGTGCAGACGAGCGCTACGGCGTCGCACCCGCTGTCCGCCAACCGCGCGATGACACGGACGTACTCCTGCCGCGACTCCTCGGTGAACACCCCGTTCACCAGCTCAGCAAAGATGATCTCGTTGATGATCCGCCGGTCGTCCGCCTCCGGCACCTCGGCCGCGATCCCGCGTGCGGCGAGCGCCTCCGGATAAAGCCCGCTGTCCATCGTGTACGACGTACCGAGCACGGCGACCTTCGCACGCCCGTCGCGAACCGCCTGGTCGGCGACCACCTCGGCGATGTGCAGGCCAGGCAGGGCGAGATCCTCGCCGGGCCGTTCGAGCGCCAGGTGGGCGGTGTTGTCCGGACAGGCGAAGAAGTCGGCCCCGGCGCGGGCGAGGCGCTCGACGCTGACGGCCAGCCTGGCCCTGATCGAGTCGTAGTCACCCGCGTCCCAGGCGGGCATGCTGTAGCCGAAGGCGATGTAGTCGAGGGTCACGTCGGGATGCTCGTGCCGGCCCACCCGGCGAAAACCCTCCTGGCAGTAGGCCAGAAAGCACAGGGCCGCGCCTTCGGTGCTGTGGGCGAGGATGCCGAGATGCCGCATGATGATCATTCCTTCGGTGCCGGGAGCCTTCGCCCACCTCCGCGTAAGGCGCCACGATGTGCCGGCGCGGCGGCGGGGTGGCCTGCGGCGACTACGACGTGATCTCAACCGTACGGCAGAACCGGCGACGGCTGTCGCCACGACCGCCGTGGAGCGATGTGATCGCTCATTTCTTCCCAGATTCGAGGGAAAGCACCACTCGCGGGAACCGTGAAACTGGACGGTATTGGGCTGCAACTCGCTACTAATCGTTTATCGAGCCACTGGCGATTGAATCATCGCAACATTTGCGCTCAAGCAGCGGGGGGAAATAGTCATGTCATCAAGCGAACAACGACCCGACGACCAGCCGGCGTTATCCGACGACGGTAACGGAGCCAGACGATCCCCGGCGGACGTCGTCATGCCGGAGCTCTCTCGCCGCGCTTTTCTGGGGACCAGCCTCGGAGCCATGGCGTTGGGCTCGCTGTCCTGGGTCGGCGCGCCCATCCCGACGTCATGGCATTGGGCCCCTCGCGGCAAGCCCGGCCCTGAGGTGACGTACGGGATCGGTGCGGTGGCAGTCGTGGAGAGGGCAACGCCGGCCTCCCGCCCCTTCGTCTTCGTACGGGCGGAGGACAGTCATCTGTGGATTCTCTGGCAAAAGCCAGACGGCACCTGGGAATGGGCCGACCAAGGAGGAAAGGTCGATCGACCGGTTGGCGTCATCGCTCTCGACGACACCCCGCAGGGAAATCGACCTTACGCGTTCGTCATACGAGACCAACATCTCTGGGTGAACTGGTGGAACGGTACAACGTGGATCTGGTCCGACCAGGGGCAGCCGCCGAGCGTCAACCTTTTCCGAGGCCTCGGCGCGGTGACGATCGCGCTGAAGCCGACGATGAGTCCCGCGCCCTTCGCCGTCGTCACCGGCAGCGACGGCAATGCGTGGGTGAACTGGTGGAACGGGTCGTCCTGGCTCTGGTACAGCATGGGTTCGCCCGGCGTCGCGATCGGCTCCTCGATGGGAGTCCTCGCTGTCACGGACGAGAGGACCGGCGAGCAGAGCCTGCAGGTCTACGTGTGGGGCGGCGACGGGCAGTTGTGGCTCGGCGTCACGGACATGGTGGCCTCACGGTGGACCGCTCTTGGCGGGCCCCAGTACCCTGCGGTGATCGGTGGACCGGCCGGTGCGGCGATCATCAAGCGCGGCCCCGGGCAGCTCTCCCAGTCCTGCTGCTTCGTCCTGAGCGTATCGACCGGCAACGTCTGGGTCTGTCAGGACGACTCCTGGCTCGAGGTGGGCGCCCCGCCGAGTGACCTTTACGCCCTTGCCGGCCTGGGTGCGATCAGCGTCCCGGACATGAACAACAACTCCCAATACGCGCTGGTCTTCGTGACCGACGGCAACAACTCCGTCTGGGCCTGCCGGTGGGACGGCGTCAAGGCGGTCTGGGAGGACCACGGGAATCCGACTGGCCGTACCATCGACGCGGGCATCGGCATCACCAACACCTCTGCCTCGCCTGGAGCAGCTCAGCTGCCCCATGCTTTCATGCGAACCACCGACGGACTCGTATACGAGAACTGGCAGCAGTAAGCCCGCGCGGGAGTCGCCCGCACATGGTCACGTGGTTTCGAGCATGGCGGTGATCCGCCGGCGGACCTCGTCGCTCACCGGCACCTGTACGACCATCACCAGGTCAGGGCGCTCGACCAGGCGGAGCTGGAACATCTCCAGCTCGACCCGCCCGGCCCCGGGATGATCGAGTTCGATCGTCGCGGGTCTGAAGGTGCGGACGGGGTACTCGGTCCACCACTCCCGGAACTCCGGACTCTCCGCGGTCAGCCCGGCCACGATGTCCGCGAACCGCGCGTCGTCCGGTCGCTGCCCGGCCATGGCCCGGAACTGGCTGAGGACGGCCCGCGCCGCCGGCTCCCATCGGGTCATGCGGGCCCGGTTCTTCTCATCGGTGAACATCATCCACAGCAGGTTGCGCCGGTCAGGCGGAAAGTTATCCGGATCGTGGCGGATCAGCGCGTACGGCCGGTTCCATGCCAGGTAGTCGAAATGGCCGTCATAGATCGAGGCGATGTTCGGCGCCGCGGCGTCGACCAGGCGGCGCAGTCGCGGACGTACATCATCGGTGGGGGTTCGCCGGTCCGGGGCGGCGAGGCCGGCCAGGTCGCGGAGGTGGCGGTGGTGGTCCGGACCGAGGAGCAGCGCGCGGGCCAGCGCGTCGATCACCTGAGCCGACGCGGAGATGTTCCTGCCCTGCTCGAGCCAGGTGTACCAGGTAACGCCGACGCCGGACAGCTCGGCGACCTCCTCGCGCCGGAGGCCGGCGGTCCGGCGTCGCCCCGGCATCCCGTCTTCCGGCAACCCCACGTCGGCCGGCCGCAGCCGGGCCCGCCGCGCGCGCAGAAAGGCACCCAGCTCGGCGCGCCGCGCCGTCTGCCCGCTGTCGTGACCGCTTCCCACAGCGCTCCCATGGACGGTGAACCGACCGGCAGGTTAGCAGTATCTGTACCAGGATCGACCGTCTCTTCGTGGCTAGCCTGATCTTTGTCACTGTCAGGCGGAGGAGGGGACATGGCTCAGCAAAAGGGGCCGGTGCTGGTGATCGGCGCCACCGGCCAGCAAGGGGGCGCGGCCGCGCGCCAGTTACTCGATCGTGGCTGGGAGGTTCGCGCTCTGGTACGGGACGCCGGCTCGCCGGGCGCCGAATCGCTGCGGACGGCGGGGGCCACTCTGGCCACCGGCGACCTGGACGACCCGGCGTCGCTCCGGGCGGCGATGGACGGCGCGTACGGCGTCTTCCTGGTGCTGACCATGCTCACCGGCCCCAAGGTGACCCCTGAAGGGGTGGCGGCCGAGGAACGGCGCGGCACGGCGGTGGCCGAGATCGCCAAGGAGTCCGGCATCGGGCACCTGGTCTACAGCTCGATCAGCGGCGCGGGCCTGGTGAGCGACATCCCGTACTACGACAGCAAGGCCCGCATCGAGGAACGCATCGGCCTGCTCGGGCTGCCGGCCACCGTCCTGCGGCCCGTCATGTTCATGGAGAACTTCACCTCCCTCACCCGCCCGGTCATGGACGGCGACGAGCTGGTGGTCAACCTCGCCGTACGCCCGGAGACGCGGGTACGGCTGATCGCGATGCGGGACATCGGGGCGTTCGCCGCGATCGCGTTCGACCAGCCCGGCGCGTTCATCGGCCGGACCCTCGAGATCGCCGGAGACTGCCTCTCCGCTGAGGCGATCGCCGAGACCTTCGGCCGGGCCGGTGGCCTGCCCGCCCGCTTCCATCAGGTGCCCATCGAGCAGATACGGGCCTTCGACGACCAGGTGGCCAAGATGTTCGCCTGGCTCGGCGAACGCGACGACGACGAACCCGACTTCCCGGCGCTCCGGGCCGCCCACCCGGGCCTGATGACACTGGAGAACTGGCTCGACACGACCGGGTGGAAGCCATGACCGATGGACTGTTGCTCCCGCCCGGCGCCGGATCCCGCATCCAGACCGCCGGCATCACGCTCAAGGTAGGTGCGGAGCGGTCGGCGAGCTGGTCGGTGTTCGAGGCCGACGTCGCACCGGGATTCGATGTCGGGGCGCACCTGCACCATAACGTCGAGGAGGTGTTCTACGTCCTCGAGGGGGAGCTCGAACTGCTCGCCTTCCATCCCCGCGACAAAGCCGACGACGACTGGCGGACCTGGGAGTCGGATGCCGGCACGCCGGTGTTCAAAGGCGGTCCGGGGAGTGTCATGTTCGTGCCCGCCGGCTGCCCGCATGCCTTCTTCAACCCCGGCCCCGAGCCCGCGCGGATGCTCTTCCTCGTCTCCCCGTCCGGCCACGAGCACTACCTGCGCGAACTCGCCGACCTGATAGCCACCGGCCGGCCACCGGATCAGGAGGCGATCGCCGCACTACGGACCCGCCACGACATCCACCAGCTCACGCCCCTCGCGAACCGCCTATAGCCACAGCTCGGAGATCCGGGCCTGGTCCCGGTCGGTGGGGGTGAAGGTGACGAGTTTGTGCTCGGGTTCGTCGGCGAGCTGGAGGACGACGTGGTGCAACTCGAGCTCCCCGAGGACCGGATGGCGCAGCCGCTTGGTGCCGGAGGCCAGAGGTACGACCTTGTGCTGCGGCCACCACTCCCGCACCTCGGGGCTCGCCGCGTGCAGGCGGTCGAGCAGCGCGCTGAAGGCGGGGTCGCCGGGGTGCCGGGCCGCGGCCGTACGGAAGCGGCCGAGCAGCGCGGAGGCCTCGCCCGGCCAGTCGACCATGACCTGCCGGGCGCCGGGATCGGTGAACATCCACCAGAGCATGTTGCGCGCCTCCGGTGGCCGGGCCGGCCAGTCGGTCCACAACGCCCGGGCGGCCCGGTTGGCCGCCAGTACGTCGAAGCACCGGCCGGTGACGTAGGTCGGGCACGGGTCGAGCCGGTCCACGAGTGAGACGACGACAGGTGAGAGCGATTCGGCGACGGCGGGTGTCTCGGCGGGCGGGGCGCCGTGGATGAGCTCATGGATATGGCCGCGCTCGGCGGCGTCGAGGCGCAGCGCCACCGCGAGCGCGTCGAGCACCTGGCGCGACGGGCGCACTTCGCGGCCCTGCTCCAGGTAGGTGTAGTACGTCGAGGAAATGGCCGCGAGCTGGGCCACCTCTTCCCGGCGCAGTCCGCGGGTCCGCCGCCGGGCCCCCGCGGGCAGGCCGACGTCGGCGGGCTGAAGGCGCTCGCGGCGGGAGCGGAGCAGGTCTCCCAGCTCTCTGGCCCGGATCGCGGATTGCGACATCCTGGTACTTCCATTACTAGAAAAAACCTGCTGTGGATACCAGAATAAGCCGTGGTTACGGTGAAAGCCATGAACGTACGAACCCTCGGGCCGGAAGGTCTCACCGTCTCGGCAGTCGGCCTCGGCTGCATGGGCATGTCTCAGGGCTACGGGCCGGCCGACGACGCCGAGTCGATCGCCACCCTGCACCGGGCCATCGACATCGGCGTCACCTTCTGGGACACCGCCATGAGCTACGGCCGTGGCCACAACGAGCAGTTGCTCGGCCGGGCGCTGGCGGGGCGCCGGGACGAGGTGGTCCTGGCCACCAAGTTCGGCATCATCCGCGGCGACGACGGTGTCCGGGTCGATGGCCGGCCTGAGAACGTCCGCGCCTACTGCGAGGCGTCACTGGCCCGGCTGGGCGTCGACCACCTAGACCTGTACTACCAGCACCGCGTCGACCCGCAGGTGCCGATCGAGGAGACCGTCGGCGCCATGGCGGAGCTGGTCGCCGAAGGCAAGGTCCGCCATCTCGGGCTGTCGGAGGCGAGCCCCGGCGAGCTGGAGCGCGCGGCCGCCACCCATCCGATCAGCGCGGCGCAGTACGAATGGTCGCTGTGGTGGCGGGACATCGAGGACGATGTGCTGCCCACCGCCCGCCGGCTGGGCATCGGGCTGGTCCCCTACAGCCCGCTCGGCCGCGGCTTCCTGGCCGGCGCCGTCACCACGGACACCCTCGGAGCCGGTGACTTCCGTCTCGGCGATCCGCGATTCCAGGACGACAGCCTGGAGCGCAACCAGGCGCTCGCCACCGAAGTACGGCGGCTGGCCGCCGAGCGCGAGGTGACCCCGGCTCAGCTCGCGCTCGCCTGGCTGCTGGCCCAGGGCGACGACGTCGTCCCGATCCCCGGGACCCGGCGCGCCACACGTCTGGCGGAGAACGCCGGCAGTGCCGACGTCGTCCTGTCTCCCGCCGACCTCGACCGGCTGGAGGCGGCCGTACCCCGGTCGGCCTGGTCGGGAGACCGCCAGTCGTTCGCCGCCCACCGGACGGTCCGCGCCGTGTGACAGGAGCCACCCCCGCGCGTACGATGTGCCGCGCCGCCACGACGCCTAGACTTCCCGACCGTGGCAGGCATCGTTTTCAGGCAGCTCACCGGCGTGCTGGCCGGGCTGGTCACCGGAGCCGCGGCCCTCGCCCTGCTGGCCTTCGCCTGGCCGTACCGGAGCAGGTGGGCGCCGCGGATGGTGGCGCTGGAACGGGCCCGGCTGGCCGCCTGGTTCGGGCAGGAGACCGACGGGTCCGCCTCCGGTCACGGCTATCTCGCGCTGCGTGCGCTGGTCGGGGTGTTCGGCGGCTATCTGGCGCTGGCGCTGCTGTTCCTCGCCCTGCTGTTCCTGGGCGGCAGCATGTGGGTGGTGTTCTCCGGCGAGTACGCCCCGGTGGCGCTGGACCTGCCGGGCATCAGGCTGTCGATGCACAGCTGGGCGGTCGGCCTGGCCTGCGGGGTGCTGATGCTGGCTCTGGGCGCGTTCTGGTGCCGCCTGCTGGTGGCGACCGAGCGGCGACTGGCCGTACGCTTCCTCGGTCCCGGGCCGCAGGAGCTGATGCGGCGGCGCATCGCCGAGCTGACCGTCACCCGTTACGGCATCGTGCGGGTGGTCGACGACGAGCGGCGCAGGATCGAGCGCGACCTGCATGACGGCGTGCAGCAGCGCGGCGTGGCGCTGGCCATGCTGCTCGGGCGGGCCCGGCACAGCCCCGCCGGGGCCGCCGAGCTGGTGGACCAGGCGTACGCCGAGTCGCGGCAGCTCCTCGACGAGCTGCGTAGCGTGGCGTGGCGCATCTACCCGACGGCGCTCGACGAGCTGGGCCTGCGCACGGCGCTGGCCGGTGTCGCCGAACGGTCGTGCGTGCCGGTGACCGTCGAATACGGGCTGGCCGGGCGGCCCGTCTCCGAGGTGGAGACCGCCCTGTACTTCGTGGCCAGGGAGGCGATCACCAACGCGGTCAAGCACGCGCGGGCGAGTGACATCCTGGTCGTGCTGAGCGAGGACGAACGGGCGGTACGCCTGGTGGTCTCCGACGACGGCCGGGGCGGCGCCGACCCGGCGGGCGGCGGACTGTCGGGGCTGGCCCGGCGGGTGATGGCGCTCGACGGCCGGTTCGAGGTCGACAGCCCCTCCGGCGGCGGCACCAGGATCTGCGCGACCCTCCCGAAGGAGGGACAGTGCGGCTGACCGCGACCCGCGATGTGCCGCCGCCGGAGGAGGGGACGTGCGGCTGATTCTCGCCGACGACGCCGTGCTGCTGCGTGAGGGCCTGATCAGGCTGCTGGAGGATGCCGGGCACGAGGTCGTGGCCGCGACCGGCGACGCGGAGTCCCTGATCGCGGCGGTGGCCGAACACCAGCCGGAGATCGCCGTGGTGGACGTCCGGATGCCGCCCACCCACTCCAACGAGGGGCTCCGCGCGGCGCTGGAGATCCGCGAACGCTGGCCCGCGGTGGGCGTGCTGGTCCTGTCGCAGTACGTGGAGAAGACGTACGCGGCCAAACTGCTCTCCGGGGTCACCGAGGGCATGGGCTACCTGCTGAAGGACCGGGTGTCGGAGGTGGCGGACTTCCTGGGGTCGCTGGAGCGGATCCGCGAGGGCGGGACCGTCATCGACCCGGACGTGGTCAAGCAGCTCCTCGCCCGCACCACCCACGTGGACCCGCTGCGTACACTCAGCGAACGCGAGTCGCAAGTGCTGCGGCAACTCGCCCAGGGCTACACCAACGCCGCGATCTCCACGAACCTCCACATCTCCCTGAGCACAGTGGAGAAGCACGTCAACGCCATCTTCGACAAGCTCGGCCTGCCCGTGACCCCCACCTACAGCAGACGGGTGCTGGCGATCCTGCGCCACCTCGACGGCTGAGCGCCGCCTGACGCCTCAAGCGAGCTGGGCGGCGCGCGACTCCAGATAGCGCTGCTCGGGGAGGCTGAGCGTGCGGCGGGCGGCCAGCTCGTACTGGGTGCGCGCCGCCTCCCGGTCGCCCGCGAGGTCGAGCAGGTGCGCGCGTACGGCCAGCACCCGGTGATGCCCGGCGAGCGCCGGATCGGTCTCCGCCTTCGCCAGCCTCTCCAGCCCGGCCTCCGGCCCGTGGACCATGGCGACGGCGACGATCCGGTTGAGCGTGACCATCGGGCCCGGCGCGATGCCGTCGAGCAGGTCGTACAGGGCGAGGATCTGCCGCCAGTCGGTGTCCTCGGCCCGCGGCGCCTCGTCGTGCACGGCCGCGATCGCGGCCTGCACCTGGTAGGGACCGATCGGCGCGGCGGCCAGCGTCTTGGTGATCAGCTGGGCTCCTTCGGCGATGGCCGCGGCGTCCCACCGGCCGCGGTCCTGCTCGGCCAGCGGCACCAGCCCGCCGTCGGGCCGGGTGCGGGCGGGGCGGCGGGCGTCGGTGAGCAGCATCAGGGCGAGCAGCCCGGCCACCTCACCGTCGCCGGGCAGGCGGTCGTGCAGCTGCCTGATCAGGCGGATGGCCTCGCCGGACAGCTCCACGCGGTGCAGCGTGCCGCCGGAGCTGGCGGTGTAGCCCTCGTTGAAGATCAGGTACAGCACGTGCAGCACCGCGCCCACCCGCTCGGCCTGCTCGGCCTCCGGAGGCAGCGTGAACTCGGCGCCGCTGCCCTTGATCCGCTGCTTGGCGCGGCTGATGCGCTGCGCCACGGTCGGCTCGGGCACCAGCAGCGCGCGGGCGATCTCCGCGGTGGTCAGCCCGCCGACGGCACGCAGCGTCAGCGCCACCTGGGAGACCGGGGTGAGCGCGGGATGACAGCAGAGCAGCAGCAGCGTGAGCGTGTCGTCCACGGCGGGCGCCGGATCCGGCTCCGGCGGCGCCAGCGCGGCCGCGCTCTCCTCTCTGCGCCGTCGCGCGGACTCGCTGCGCCACAGCTCGATCCGCCGGCGGGCGGCGACCGTGATCAACCAGCCCTTGGGGTTGTCGGGCATCCCTTCGCCGGGCCACTGGACGGCGGCCGCCAGCAGGGCCTCCTGCACGGCGTCCTCGCACAGGTCGAAGTCGCCGTAGCGCCGTACGACCGCGCCGAGGACCTGCGGCGCCAGCTCTCGCAGCAGCCCTTCCAAGATTCCCCCTTGAAAACGTGTCGAATCCGGCCATCCGGCTTCTACGTCCCCGATGACGGAAGGAAACCATCATGTTCGAGAACACCAGGGCCTTCAGCGGCTTCTCCACCGACGACATCCCGGCCGCCAAGCGGTTCTACGGCGAGACGCTCGGCCTGCGCGTCTCCGAGGACCACGGGATCCTCACGCTGCACATCGCGGGCGACCGCGACACGATCGTCTACCCGAAGCAGGACCACACGCCGGCGACGTTCACGATATTGAACTTCCCCGTCAGCGACATCGACGAGGCGGTGGACGAGCTGGTGGCGCGCGGGGTCGTCTTCGAGCGGCTGGAGGGCACGGACGACAAGGGCGTCAACCGCGCGGGCGGTCCGCTGATCGCTTGGTTCAAGGACCCGGCGGGCAACTGGCTGTCGGTGATCCAGCTGAACTGACCTCACGAACTGTTCAGCGCGATCTGTTGTGGAACCCCGGGCGTTCACGACTTTGTTGGCCGATTCGGTTGATGATTACCGGGTCGCGGGGGACGCTGAGGAGACTCGGGCCGCAGAGAGGACGAAGGAGGTTCCGTCGTGTCTCTGCGACCTAGATCCGCTGTTTCAGATCCCCGAGGCGACGGTCGCGGTGACACGAGCGGCGTTGCCCTGGCCCTGGAGCTGACCGACCCGGGATTCGACTTCTCGGTGCTCAGCGAGTTTCGGGGCCGGTTGATCGAGCACGGGATCGAGGCCAGGGTCTTCGACCTGCCGCTGAATCGCTGCTCGGAGCTGGGGCTGTTGCGTGCCGGTGGACGGCAGCGGACCGATTCCACGCACGTTCTGGCGGCGGTACGGACGTTGAACCGGATGGAGTTCGTCGGGGAGACCTTCAGGCCGGGTCAAGTTGACATAGGCAAGTACGGTCAGCACCCGGCGATGTCCGCCATCGCCCGGCGTCAGCCCGATGGCCGCCGGCTACCCAAGGCGGGGCACAGCGTCCACCAGGGCGCGGGTGTACGGGTGCCGGGGCTGCTGGAACACCTGCTCGACCTCGCCTTCCTCCACCACCCGGCCGTCCTTCATGACGAGCACCCGGTCGCTGACATGGTGGACGACGCCCAGGTCGTGGGAGATGAACAGCATGGCGGTCCCGTACTCGGCCTGAATCTCGGCGAGCAGGTCGAGCACCTGGGCCTGGATCGAGACGTCGAGCGCCGAGACAGGCTCGTCACAGACGAGCACGCCGGGGCGGGGGGCGAGGGCTCTGGCGATGGCGACCCGCTGGCGCTGGCCGCCGGACAGCTCTCTGGGATGGCGAGTGGCGTACGCGGCGGGCAGGCCGACACGCTCCAGCAGGTCCAGTGCCCGCGCCCGGCGTTCCCGGCGAGGCAGGGCGAGCGGCTCGGCGACCAGGCGGCCGACGGTGTGGCGGGGGTCGAAGGAGTCGAGCGGGTTCTGCGAGATGAGCTGGATGCGCTGCCGCATCGGCCGGCGCTCGCGTTCGGGCAGGCCGCTCCACTGCCGCTGGTGCAGGGTCACCTGTCCGGCCTCGGGTTCGAGCAGGCCGAGGACGAGCCTGGCGACCGTGGTCTTGCCCGAGCCGGACTCACCGACGATGCCGAGCGTCTCTCCCTCGTGCAGGGTGAAGGAGACGTCGTCCACGACGCGGCGCGGACCGTACGACATGGACAGGGCAGTGGCGGCGAGAACCTGCGCGGACAGACTCGGCTCGCCGCCCAGGAGCGGCCCGGACGGGGTCGAGGCACGGTCCGGGAACGGCTCGGACGAGCGCAGGGTGCGGCGTGGAAGTGGTGTGCCGTCCGACAGGCGGGTGCCTCTGGAGGCGGCGGAGGGGACGGCGGCGAGCAGCGAGCGCGTGTAATCGTGCGCGGGCGACGCCAGTACGCTCCGGGCGGGCCCCTCCTCGACGACGCGGCCGTCCTTCATGACCAGGATGCGGTCGGCGATCGACGCGACTACGGCGAGATCGTGGCTGATCAGCAGCAGCGCCGTCCCCGCGGCCTTGCGCTCGGCGAGCAGCCGCAGGATCTGGGCCTGCACGGTGACGTCGAGCGCGGTGGTGGGCTCGTCCGCGATGATCAGCTTGGGCTCGGCGGCGATGGCCGAGGCGATCAGCACCCGCTGGCGCAGCCCGCCGGACAGTTGGTGCGGGTGCTGGCGGGCGCGGGCGGCCGGGTCCGGGACGCCGACCGCGTCGAGCAGCTCCAGCACCCGTTCCGGCCGCCGTACACGGGGAACGACCTGGTGTACGGCCAGCACCTCGCCGATCTCGGCGGCCACGGTACGCAGCGGATCGAGCGAGACCAGCGCGTCCTGCAGCACCAGCCCGGCGAACCGGCCGCGCAACCGCCGCCACTCAGCCGGCCGGAAGCCGCGAACGTCCCTGCCGGACAGGTCGAACGACCGGGCGTCAACCCGGGAGCCCGGCCCGGCCAGGCCGAGCAGCGACCGGGCGGTGACGCTCTTGCCGGAGCCGGACTCGCCGACGATCGCCACGCACTCCCCCGCCGCGACCGACAGCGAGACGCCACGCACGACCTCGGTCCCGCCGAAGCTCACCCTCAGGTCCGCCACGGAGACCAGCGCGGCGTCAGAGGCAACGGCATCCGAGACAACCGCGCGAACGCTCCCGGCGTCACGCCCGCCAAGGCCAGCCCCAACGTCACGCCCGCTAAGGCTGGTCCCGACCTCACGCTCGCTGAGGCCGGTTCCGGTGTGCTCTTCTCGGAACGTGGTCACGGCGTCCTCCCCTCGAAGCGGTGTTGCAGGCGCCGCCCGATCACGGTCAGGCAGATGACGGTCAAGGTGATCGCGGCACCCGGGAACAGCGCCTCCCACCAGGCGACCCGCAGGTAGTTGCGTGCCTCGGCGAGCATGGCGCCCCACTCCGCGGCCGGAGGCTGAGGCCCCATGCCGAGGAAGCTGAGCCCCGACGCGCCGATGACGGCCTGGCCGAGCCCGATGGTGGCCAGCACCGGGATCGGGCCCAGCACATTGGGCAGCACATGCTGGGCGGTGATGACCGCCCGGGAACGGCCGAAGGTCACGGCCTGCTCGACGTACCCGGCGTGGCGGACCACGAAGGTCTGGGCCCGGATCACCCGCGCGTAGTTGGGGATCTGCGCGATGGCGATCGCGAAGATCACGTTCACGGTGCCGGGTCCGGTGATCGCGATGACGAGCAGCGCCAGCAGCAGTTCCGGCAGGGTCGACAGCACGTCGAACGACCGCGCCAGCGCCTCGTCCAGCCACTTCGGCGACAGCCCGGCGGCCAGGCCGAGCAGGATGCCCGAGGTCACGGCCACGGCGGTGGCCGTGACGCCGATGCTGAGCGAGTGCCGGGCGCCGTACACCACCCTGGACAGCACGTCCCTGCCGAGGTGGTCGCTGCCGAACCAGTGCGCGCCGCCGGGCGGGGTCAGCGCGCCCAGCGGGTCGGCCGAGAGCGGGTCCACGCCGGTGAGCAGGCCGGGTACGGCGACGGCCAGCGCCAGCAGGGTCAGGAAGGCGGTGGGTACGAGGATCCGCGCCGTCACGGTCAGCCCCCGATCCTGGGGTCGATGGCGCGGTAGGCCAGGTCGAGCAGCGTACTGATGGCCACGTAGACGACCGCCGACAGCAGCACCACGGCCATCACGACCGGCATGTCCCGGCCCGTGACCGCCTGCATCGCCACCTGCCCGAGCCCCGGCCGGCCGAACAGCGCCTCGGTGATCACCGTCCCGCCGAGCAGGGTGCCGGTGAACCACCCGGCCAGCGTCACGGCCGGGATCAGCGCGTGCCGGAGCGCGTGCCTGGCGACCAGGGCCCGCTCGGTCAGCCCGCGCGCTCTGGCCGTGACCGCGAACGGCTGCTCCAGCGCGCGTTCCAGCCCACCGCGCAGCACCTGCCCGAGTACGCCCGCGATCGGCAGGCCCAGGGCGAGCGCGGGCAGCACGAGCGCCTGCGGCCCCGATGCGCCGGACACCGGGAACCAGCCGAACGTGAACGAGAACACCGACAGCAGCACGATCCCGATGAGGAACGGCGGCACCGAGACCGACACCAGTTCGACGGCCGAGGCCGTACCGCGCAGCCAGCGGCCCCGCCCCGCGGTGGCGAGCGCGATGATCACGGCGAGCGACACACCGGTCGCCGCGGCGGCGAGGGTGAGCTGGAGCGTCGGGCCGACCTGGGTGGCGAGGATCTCGCCGACGCCGCGCTGGAGCTGGTAGGAGCGGCCGAAGTCGCCGTGCAGCAGCCGCCACAGGTACGACAGGTACTGGACCACCTCGGGACGGTCGAGCCCCCACTCGGCGACGATCTTGGCCCGGATCTCCGGCGTGTCGACGCCGTTGCCGATCAGGATGTCGATGGTGTCGCCCGGGGCGAGCAGCAGTGCGACGTACGACGAGGTGGCGGCGGCCCAGAGCACGGCCAGCCCGGTGCCCAAGCGTTTGATCATGTGCCGGCCTGGACGTCGTAGGCGTTGCGCGGCGTTCCCGAGCCGGGGTCGAAGCCGAGGCCGTGCACGCTCTTCTGGGCGGCGAGCTGGTCGGCGGGCACATAGATCGGGAACACGATGGCCTTCTCCGTCACCACGGCCCGCTGCACCCGGGTGTAGATCTCCTTGCGCAGTGCCTGGTCGGCGGTGGCGGACGCCTGGGCCAGCCACTTGTCCACCCGCGGGTCGGAGAAGCGGGTGCGGTTGATGGCCCCCTTGCTCGGCAGGATGAGGTTGAGCGCGGCGCCGACGTCGGAGTCGCCGCGGGAGTTCTCGAAGATCTCGTACTGGTTCTCGTCCAGGGCCTGCTGCGCCGTGCCCTGGTCGACGATCTTCACCTGGAAGTCGATGCCCGCGGTCTGCTTGACCTGGGCCTGAATGGCCTGGGCGAGGATGTCGCGGCGGTCCCGGACGAACGGCGCCGAGGAGACGCTGCGTACGGTGAGCCGTTTGCCGTCCTTGACCCTGAAGCCCGCACTGTCGCGGCGCGTCCAGCCGGCCTCGTCGAGCAGCGCGTTGGCCTTGGCCGTGTCGCCGCCGAACGTGTGCTCAAGCGACGGGTCGTAGAACGGGCTCGCCTTGCCGACGACGCTCCACGCCCTGGTGGCGGTGCCCTGGTAGACGGAGGCGAGGACGGCGTCGACGTTCACGGCCTCGCGGAAGGCCTGCCGTACGCGCTGGTCGTCGAAGGGGGCATGCGAGGTGTTGAAGTAGTAGGAGAAGGAGGTGCCCGAGTTGAGCGCGGTCTGGAAGGCGTGGTCCTTCTTGATCAGGTTCACCTCGGTCGCGGGGACTCCCTCGATGACCTGCACCTGGCCGGAGGTGAGCGCGCCGACGCGGACCGCGGCCTCGGGCAGGAAGCGGTAGGTGAGCTCCGAGAGGTACGCGGGCCCCTGGTGGCCGGCGCTCGGCGGCGCCCACTTGTAGGCGGGGTTGCGGTGGTAGTGGATCTCCTGGCCCTGTACGTACCGGTCGAGGATGAACGGCCCGGTGCCGACCAGGTCGAGGCCGCCGAACTTGAGGTTCTTGGCACTCTTCAGCGACTTGGGCGAGACCTGCCCGCTGTACGGCGAGGCCAGGAAGTCGAGGAACAGCCCGTCGGGCTTCTTGAGCGTGACCTTCACCGTGGTGGGCGACACCACCTCGGCCTTGTCGAAAGCCGCGAGCTGGATCGCCGCCACGGCCGCGTTGTAGCCCGGCACCAGGAACTGCTCCAGGTTGGCCTTGACCGCCGCCGCGTCGAACTTCGTGCCGTCATGGAAGGTCACGTCGTCGCGCAGCTCGAAGGTGTAGGTCAGCCCGTCGTCCGACACCTTCCACGACTTCGCCAGCCACGGCTCGAAGGCGCCGTCGCGGCCACGGGAGAGCAGCGCGTCGAACTGGTTGAACACGAGCAGCCTGACCTTGTTCTGCGCCCACTGCTGCGGGTTCAGGGTGATGGGCTGCGTCTCGATCGCCCAGGTCAGGGTGGCGGCCTGGGCTTGCTGGGCGGACGGCTGGGAGCCGCAGGCGGCCAGGGTGAGCACGAGGACGGGGAGGATCCGCTTCATGAGCGGCCGTCCCAGGCGCCGGCCAGCAGCTCGTAGGACCGTACGCGGTCGGCGTGGTCGTGCGTGATGGTCGTGACCAGCAGCTCGTCGGCGCCCGTCACCCTCCGCAGCACGCGCAGCCGCTCGGCGACGGCGTCGGGCGTGCCGACGAACCGCGTGTCGATCCGGTCCTTCACCAGCGCCAGGTCCTCGGCGCTCCAGACGTGCGCGTCGGCTTCCTCGGGGGTCGGGTACGTCCTGGCGCCCTCGCCGGTCCTGATGCTGCGTACCCACAGTCCGTACGGCTTGGCCAGCTCCCGCGCGGTCGCGTCGTCCGCCGCCACCACGACGTCGGCCGACACGATCACGAAGGGCTCGGCCAGTGCCTTCGACGGCTTGAACGCCTGGCGGTAGGCCTCGACGGCTTCGAGCACGGAGGATGGGCTGACGTGGTAGTTCGCCGCGAACGGCAGGCCGCGTTCACCCGCCACCTGGGCGCTCTGGCCGCCGCTGCTGCCGAGGATCCACAGCTCCACCTCCGCCCCCTCGCCGGGGACGGCGTGCGCCTCGTGTTCGCCGGTCAGGAACGCGATGACGTCGTCGATCTGCTCGGCGAAGTCGGGCGTCCGGGCGCCGGGCTGCTGGAGCAGCGAGGCGTGAAAGGCCAGGTGCGGATGCGCGGCGAGCCTGGACCAGTCGAAGGGCGGCGGTATGAGCAACCCATCGACCACCCGCCCCGCCTCCCCGCCGGCCGGAGTCGTTGGGGGGGCCTTGGCGGCGAGTTCGGCGCGGCGTTGGCCGGAGCGGCCGATGCCGAGGTCTATCCGGCCCGGATACAGCGTGTCGATCAGCCCGAACTGCTCGACCACCGACAGCGGCGTCTGATGCCCGAGCTGCACGGCTCCGGACCCGACCCTGATCCGGCTGGTGGCCGCCGCCACCAGCCCGATGAGCACGGCCGGGGCCGAGCTGGCCACGCCGGGGGCGAAGTGGTGCTCGGCCAGCCAGTAGCGGCGGTAGCCGGCCGCCTCGGCCCGCCGGGCCAGGTCGAGCGTGTTGAGCAACGCGTCACGCGCGGTGCCGCCGGAGGATATGGGAGCGAGGTCGAGGATGGATAGCGTCATGGTGTCCTCTCCGGAAACGGCCTGCTGGGGATCTCCCGGCGCAGTACGGGCGCGATCTCGGCCTGGAACAGCTCCAGCGCGCCCCGGTGCTGCTTGGGCGTGAGCCCGTCGGCGTCGGCGTGCAGGTGCATGACCTCGTGCCCGAACCGCTTGTGATAGCGCAGCACCTTGTCGATGATCTGCTGCGGGCTGCCGACCAGGATCGAACTGCGTTCGATGGCGTCCTCCAGCGTGCTGAACACCGGCTTGAGCCCGAGCTTGGCGAACAGCGCCAGCCGGGCGTCGAAGATCGGCCGGTAGGTCTCGATGGCTTCCTGGGAGGAGCGGGCCGCGTAGTAGCCCGCCGTCCCGGCCCCGATCAGCGCCTCGGCCGGGTCGTGCCCGTAGTGGGCCCACTGCTGCCGGTAGTAGTCGATGAGTTCGGCGTACGGCTCGATGGGGTTGGTGACGTTCGCGGAGAACAGCGGGTCACCGTAGCGCGCGGCCAGGTCCACGGACTCCTTGCTGGTGGCGCTGCCGTGCCACACCCTGATCGGCCGCTGGAGCGGCCGGGGCCAGGTCTCGGCCTCCGTCAGCGAGGGACGGAAGCGGCCCTCCCAGGTGACCTTGTCCTCCCGCCAGAGGCGGCGGAACAGCTCGTACCCCTCGCGGTTGCGGTCCCACTGATCCTCGGCGGTGACGTGGAAGAGCTGCGCCTGCGCGGCGCCGTTCCCCTTGCCGATGATCAGCTCCAGCCTGCCGTCCGAGAGGTGGTCGAGCGTGGCGTAGTCCTCATAGGCCCGTACGGGATCGAGCAGGCTCAGGGTGGTGACCGCGGTGAACAGCCGGATCCTGGACGTCTTCGCCGCGATGTGGCTCAGCACCACCGGCGGCGAGGAGGAGATGAACGGCCGCTCATGCCGCTCCCCCACCCCGAACCCGTCGAAGCCCAGCTCCTCGGCCAGGACGGCGTTCTCGACGACCTCGCGGAACCGCTCGGTGTGCGACCTCTCGTCGTTATGGACGATCAACGTGATAGCAAGAAATTTCATGACACCTCCGCGTAGCGGCTGGCCGGGCGCGGCAGGCCGAGCAGCCCGCGCAGCGTCGTGGCCTCGTACGATCGCCTGAACACCCCGCGCCCGCGCAGCTCCGTCGTCAGCCCTCTGGTGATCGCCTCCAGGTCGTACGGCAGCGCGCCGGGGCGCAGCCGGAACCCCTGGATCCCGGCCCGCCGCCACTGGAGCAGCAGCTCGGCCAGCTCCTGCGGCGTGCCGGTGAAGATCGCGGCATCGGAGCGCAGCTCGGCCCCGTCGAGCCGGTCGAGGCGGGCCTTCCGCTCGGCCGCGTCGTCGCCCAGGAACACCACCAGGTCGGCGAAGACCTTCAGCTCCGCCGACAGGGCGCCGTCCAGCGCGACGGCGAGGTGCAGGGTCATGACAGCTCCAGATGATCACGCAGGGTGGTGCCGGTGTAGTCGGTACGGAAGGCGCCGCGTTCCTGCAGCAGCGGCACTACGCGGTCCACGAACTCGTCGAGCCCACCGGGCGTCAGATGCGGCACCAGGATGAACCCGTCGGCCGCATCGGCCTGTACGTGCTCGTCGATCTGCCTGGCCACGCCCGCCGGAGTACCGACGAACGTCTGCCGCCCGGTCACCTCGATCACCAGCTCGCGGATCGACAGCTTCTTCTCCTCGGCCAGCGCCCGCCATTTGGCGGCCACCGCGGCCCGGTCGCCGATCTGCACCCGCCCCTGCGAGACGCCTTCCGACAGGTCGGGCTCGACCTCCGGCAGCGGCCCGTCGGGGTCGTAGGCCGACATGTCACGACCCCACACCTGCTCGATGAAAGCGGTCGCGGTCTGCGGGCCGACCTGCTGGCGGCGGATGACGGCCGCGTTCTCGGCGGCCTCCTCCTCGGTGTCACCCAGCGCGTACGTGGCGGCGGGCATGATCTTCAACTGGTCAGGCTCGCGCTGATAGCGGGCCAGGCGGCGTTTGACGTCGGCGTAGAAGGCCCGGCCGTCCTCCAGCGTGCCGTGGCGGCTGAAGATGACGTCGGCTGTGGCGGCGGCGAACTCTCTGCCCTCGTCGGAGTCCCCCGCCTGGATGATGACGGGATGCCCCTGGGGGCTGCGCGGCAGGGTGAACCGGCCCTCGACGGTGAAATGCGGGCCCTCGTGGTGGACGGTCCCGATGGCGCCGGGGCGTACGAACTGGGCGTGGTCCTTGTCGGCGAGGTGCGCGCCCGGCTGCCAGGAGTCCCAGAGCTCCCGCGAGAGGCGGACGAACTCGGCGGCGCGCGTGTAACGGTCGGCGCGGTCGAGGTAGCCGCCGCGCCGGAAGTTCTCGCCGGTGAAGGCGTCGGAGGTGGTCACCACGTTCCAGGCGGCCCGGCCGTCGCTGAGGTGGTCCAGCGTCGACAGGCGCCTGGCCAGTTCGTACGGCTCGTTGAAGGTGGCGTTGACGGTGCCCGCCAGACCGAGGCGCTCGGTGACGGCGGCGAGCGCGCTCAGCACGGTGAGCGCCTCGGGGCGGCCGACCACGTCGAGGTCGTGGATGCGGCCTTTGAGCTCGCGCAGCCGCAGCCCCTCGGCCAGGAAGAAGAAGTCGAACTTGCCCCGCTCGGCCGTCCTGGCCAGATGGGCGAACGAGGCGAAGTCGATCTGACTGCCGGAGCGGGGGTCGGCCCAGACGGTGGTGTTGTTCACGCCGGGGAAGTGGGCTGCGAGGTGGATCTGCTTGCGCGTCACCGGTCGAAAGGGATCGTGTAGGCCGGTGTGTCGGCGAAATCGGACATCGCGCCTCCTTCTAAATGCCTACACAAACAGTAGGAAAATAGGGTTTTTATGTCAATGCCTCCACGAAAGAACGGCGGCGGGCTCCCCATGCGCGCACTGGAAGCGTGGGTGGGCCTGACGCCCGGCGCGCTCCACAGCTACTTCCCCGGCCGAGCCACGATCGTGGTCGCGCCGGCCGATCGACTGCTCGGCGAGGCCGATGTCGGCCTACTGGAGGACGGGGATCGCGAGCCGCACGCGCGGATCACGGTCTTCGCGCCGAACCTGCGCCCGGTGCTCATGCGCCATCCCGCGGCGATGCCGTCGATCCTCGGCGCAGCCGTCAGCGGGCCGGTCGCGGCGCGGGCAGGCGAGAGCCTGCTCGCCGCCCTGCCCGACCCGCGCGCGAGCTACACGGTCATGGTGTACGTACTCGGCGCCATCGCGCTGGACGCCGCCGGCCCCGTGCCGCCGGAGGACGAGCGGATCGTCGCCGCCTTCGAAACGCCTGGTCAGAACAGGCCGTTGAGCGGCGGTTCCGTGCCGTTGAGGCGGTGGGCGCCGACCACGGCCGCCTTCCAGGACCGCGGGTTGTGGTTGGCGACCGTGCGCGCGTTGCGCCAGTGCCGGTCCAGGTTGTGCCGCTGCGCCACGGCGGTGCCGCCACCGACGTCGAACAGCAGCTCGGCCGCCTTCAACGCCGACTCGACCGCGAAGAACTGCGCCTGGGCGACCTCGACCGCCGCCTCCGTCAACGCGTCCTGATCGAGCCCGCCTTGATCGGGCCCGTTCAGGTCGCGCCCGTTCAGGTCGCGCCCGTCCGAGTCTGAGGCGGCGGTCGCCCAGGCCCGGTCTATCGCCGAGGCCGCGCGCAGGACGGCGGCCTCGGCGGCGTAGGTCCGCGCGGCGATCTCGCCCACCGCGTGCTGAACGTACGGGTCGTCCACCGAGCGATCCGCGCTGCTGTGCTCGATCGGCCTGGACTTGGCCCGGGCGAAGGCGACCGCGTCGCCGAGCGCGCTCCTGGCGATGCCCGCCTCCACGGCGGCCAGGTAGAGCTGCAGGAACGGCGTGACGGCCGAACGACCCTGGCCGCCGCGCCGGCTGATCTCCTCCGGGTACACGGTGACGGCGGTGAGCTTCGTGGTGCCGCTGGCGGTCAGCCGCTGGCCGACGCCGTCGAAGTCGTCGACGAGTTCCAGCCCCGGCCGGTCGCGGGGCAGGGTGAAGAACACCTTCTCGCCGTCGTCGTCCACGGCGGACAGGCCGATCCAGTCGGCGTAGAGGGCTCCGGTGCTGTAGTACTTGCTGCCGTTGACCTCGAAGTGGTCGCCCTGCCGGGTGATGCGGGTGCGGACGGCGCCGCTGGGGCCGCCGACCTCCCAGCCCGCGTTGCCGAAGACGTCTCCGGCCAGGAACCGCGGATACCACGTCCGCCGCTCGGCCTCGGCCGCCGCCAGCAGGTGCTCGACGCGGCCGAAGCTCGGGCGGACCGCCTGGGCGATGTTCGAGTCGGCCGCGGCCAGGTCGATGAGGAAGGCGAACACCTCCTGCACGGACGCGCCCGCTCCGCCGTACTCGACGGGGATTCTGAAGGTGAACAGGCCGTTGGCGGCGAGCGCCCGGATCTGGGCGTGCGGCAGCTCGCGGAGGCGTTCCCGCTCGGCGGCCCCGGCGGCGATCTCGGGCAGCAGCTCGGCGGCCCGCTGTCGCAGCAGATCCGCACGGCCGCCGCCCACGCGGGTGGAGGCGGTCATCGGGCCGCTGCCCCCGCGAACGGGATCGAGGCCGGCTCGGACTCTCCGGGCTCGAACGGATGCCGCCACAGCCCGCGCTCGCGCAGGATCGGCAGCACGCCCTCGCCGAACCAGTACGCCTCCTCGACGTGCGGATGCCCCGACAGCACGAACTCGGTGATCCCGAGCCGGTGATACTCCTCGATGCGGTCGGCGACCTCGGCGTGGCTGCCGACGAGCGCCGTGCCCGCGCCGCCGCGGACCAGCCCCACGCCCGCCCACAGGTTGGGGTAGATCTCCAGGTCGTCCCGCTTGCCGCCGTGCAGGTCGAGCATCCGCCGCTGGCCTTCCGACTCGCTGCGGGCCAGGCCCTCCTGCACCTGGGCGACGGTCTGCGGGTCGATGCCGTCGAGCAGCCGGCGCGCCTGGGCCCAGGCCTGCTCGCTGGTGTCACGGGAGATCACGTGCAGCCTGATGCCGTGCCGGAGCGTACGGCCTTCGGCGGCGGCGAGCCCGTTCACCCAGGAGATCTTCGAGGCGACCGCGGCGGGCGGTTCGCCCCAGGTCAGGTAGGCGTCCACATGACGGGCCGCCACCCGGCCCGCCGCCGGGGACGAGCCGCCGAAGTAGACCTCGGGCACCGGGTCGGGCAGCCGGTTGAGCCGGGCGTCCTCGACACGCAGGTGCTCGCCGGTGAAGGAGACCGTCTCGCCGCGCCACAGCGTCCGTACGATGTGCAGGAACTCGTCGGTACGCGCGTAGCGCTGCTCCTTGTCCAGGAAGTCGCCGTACGCGCGCTGCTCGTGGCTCTCGCCGCCGGTCACGACGTTGAGCAGCAGCCGTCCCCCGGAGTGCCGCTGGAAGGTGGCGGCCATCTGGGCGGCCAGGGTCGGCGACACCAGCCCCGGACGGAAGGCCACCAGGAACTTCAGCCGCTCCGTGGTGTCGGCGAGCATGGCCGTGGTCAGCCAGGCGTCCTCGCACCAGGCGCCGGTCGGTGTCAGCGCGCCGACGAAGCCGAGCTGCTCGGCCGCGTGCACGATCTGGCGCAGGTACGCCAGGGTCGCCGGGCGGGCGCCGCCGGCCGATCCGGCGGGCAGGCCGTGGCCGCCGCCGACGATGTCACGGCTGTCGCCGTAGGTGGGCAGGAACCAGTGGAACGTCAAGGTCATCGTTATTCCCCTTAGAGCAGGCCGTGGCGGGGCGGGAGTTGCCCGTTGAGTACGTACCGCCCGATGTGCTGGATCTTCCAGCGGGCCGGATCGTGCAGGGTGTGCGTGCGGGCATTGCGCCAGTGCCGGTTCAGGTTGAGCCCGTCGAGGCTGGACCGCGTGCCGCCCAGCTCGAAGACCGCGCTGCCCAGCTCCACGGCGACCGGGTCCGCGAACACCTTCGCGGTGGCGACCGCGATGGAGGCGGCGGCGGCCGATTCGTCGGTCAGGTCCGCGCGGGCCGCGTCGACGGCGGCGCCGGCCACGCCGAGCAGCGCCTCGGCGGCCCGCACCTTGACGGCCAGCTCGCCGACCCGCTGAAGGATCAGCGGGTCGTCGGCCGCGCGGTCATGACCGCTCTCGAACCATGGCCGGGCCTTGGTCCTGACGAACTCGGCGGCCTCGTCGAGCGCGCCCGCGGCGATGCCGACGTCGATGGCGGCGTGCAGCAGTTGCGCGAGCGCGCCGTGCAGTTGCGGCCCGGTGAAGGTCAGGTGGTGCGGTACGACCCTGGACCCGGGTACGGCCACGTCGTCCAGGAGCACCGTGCCGCTGGCCGTGGTGCGCTGCCCCATGCCGGCCCAGTCGTCGACCACGGTCAGCCCGGGGGCGTCGCGCGGGATGTAGGCCACGTGCAGGGTGTCGTCCTCGCGCCTGGCCAGCACGGGGATCCAGTCGGCGAACAGCGCGCCGGTGCTGTAGTGCTTGGTCCCGCTCAGCACGAAGTCGCCGTCGGCACCGGGGACCAGCCTGGTGCGGTAGTCCTGAACGTGCTTGGTGCCCGCCTCCGACTGGGCGTTGCCGAACCGCTTGCCGGCCAGGACCTCCTCGAAGAAGAACTTCCGCTGGTCGGCGTCCCCCTGCTGCCGCAGCACGTTGACGTAGACGAAGTGGCTCTGGGGGATCTGCGCGATGTTCGGGTCGGCGGCGGCCAGCAGCCTGAACACCTCGGCGACGGTCCCGGCCCGCACGTCGGCTCCGCCGTACGCGCGGGGCACGGTGATCGCGAGCAGCCCGCTGGCCGAGAGCCGATCGAGCTCGGGGCCCGGCAGACGGCGCTCGGCGTCGCGTACGGCCGCGTCCACCGCGAATTCCCCGGCCAGGTCGCGGGCCACGGCCAGCGCCTCGGCGTCATCCGCGATGACATTGGTCATGGTTTTTCGTCCGTTCTGCATATACGTTATGGTTCACCGTAATCCCTGTATATCCGGTAGGCAATACCTGTTTTGCCGAGAGGAAGGCTCCCATGCCTAGAAAACCGCTGCTCGCCGTGGCATTGATCGCGTCCCTGATGTCGCCGATGGCGTGTGGCACGAGCTCGGGCACGGGAGCCACCGGTGGCACCACCACCGGCGGCGCGCCCAAAGCGGGCGGCACGCTCGTGCTCGGTGAGAACGGCGACGAGCCGGCCTGCCTCGACCCGCACCAGCTTGTGACGACGAACACCACGGTCGTCGACCGGCCGATCTTCGACTCCCTGCTGTGGCAGGACGCCACGGGCAAGCTCAAACCCTGGCTGGCCGAGAGCTGGAAGATCTCCCCTGACGGACTGACATACACCTTCAAGCTGCGCCAGGGCGTGAAATTTCATGACGGGTCGGTTTGGAACGCCGAGGCGCTCAAGGTCAACCTCGAGCACATGAGGGACCCGGCCACCAAGTCACCACTGGCCGCCGCCTACATCGCGCCCTACAAAGACGCCAAGGTCGTCGACGACCAGACGTTGGAGGTCCACCTGACCTCGCCGTACTCCGCGTTCCTGAACGTGCTCGCCCAGTCCTACCTCGCGATGATCTCTCCCAAGCAGATCAAGGAGGCTCCGGGGACGACCTGCGAGCACCCGATCGGCTCGGGACCGTTCGTCTTCGACAAGTGGACCAAGGGTCAGAGCATCACCTACCGGAAGAACCCGGACTACGCCTGGGGCCCGCCCGGCGCGGCGCACACGGGCCCCGCCCGGCTGGACGGCCTGGAGATCCGCTTCCTCGGCGAGGACGCGACCCGCTACAACGCCCTGCTGTCGGGCGAGGTGAACGTCATCGACAACACCCCGCCGTCGAACGTCCAGGACGTGAAGGCCAACCAAGACCTGGGCTTCACCACGATCGACCGGCCGGGACACCCGTTCTCCATCTGGCGCAACACGGGCCGGGCGCCCTTCGGCGACCTCAAGGTGCGGCAGGCGCTCACGCTGGCGGTAGACCGCAAGGCGATCATCGACAGCGTCTCGTTCGGCCAGTGGAAGCTCGCGACCGGCTTCATCACCCCCTCGACGCCCGACTACGCGGGCGGCCTCGATGGCCGGATCACCTATGACCCCGCAAAGGCGAACCAACTGCTCGACGAGGCCGGCTGGACCACCAAGGGCGCCGACGGCATCCGCGTCAAGAACGGCAAGCGGCTGACCGCGATCGCGCTCGACACGGGGGTGAACCCGCAGAACACCCAGATCCTGGTGCAGACCCAGGCCGCCGCCGCCAAGGTCGGCATCGAGATAAAGATCCAGAACGTCACGCCGCAGGTCTCCGCCGATCGCACGGCGGCCGGCGACTTCGACCTGTCCGTCGGCATCTGGACCACCAACACCGCCGACGTGCTGTGGATCCAGTACGCCTCGGACAACATCACCACCGCCAAGCGCCGCGGCCAGAACGTCACCAGGCTCGCCGACCCGGCCCTCGACGGCCTCCTGGAGCAGGCCCGCAAGGCCACCGGCGACGCCGAGCGGGCCGAGTTCTACAACCAGGCGCAGGCCAGGCTGATCGACCTCGCGCCGGCCATCCCCCTGTACAACCGGCCGAGCCTCGTGTCGTTCCAGAAGCAGGTGCACGGCCTGGACTGGGACCACGCGTACGGCGCGGTCACCTTCTACGACACCTGGCTGGGCTGAACCATGACGAAGATCCGTACCGCCGCCGCCTTCGCCCTCGCGCTGCTGCTGACCGCCTGCGGCACCGCCACCGGGGCACAGGGCGGGGACTCCAAGACGGGCGGCACCCTTGTCCTCGGGGAGAACGGCCAGGAGCCGACCTGCCTCGACCCGCACGGCAACGCCAGCTCCGACGGCCCCGTGACGACCGTGCCCGTGGCGGACTCGCTGGTGTGGTTCGACGCGAGCGGCAAGGTCCAGCCCTGGCTGGCCGACAGCTGGACCGTCTCCCAAGACGGCCTCACCTACACCTTCAAGCTCCACCAAGGCGTGAAATTTCATGACGGGGCGGTCTGGGACGCCGAGGCGCTCAAGGTCAACTTCGAGCACATGAAGGACCCGGCCACCAAGTCACCGCTGGCCGCGGCCTACATCGCGCCGTACAAGGATGCCAAGGTCGTCGACGACCACACGCTCGAGGTCCACCTGAGCTCGGCGTACTCCCCCTTCCTGGACATCCTCGCCCAGGGCTACCTCGGCATGATCTCCCCCAAGCAGATCAAGGAGGCCCCGCAGACCATCTGCGAGCACCCGATCGGCTCGGGGCCGTTCGTCTTCGACAAGTGGACCAAGGGCCAGAGCATCACCTACCACCGCAACCCCGACTACAACTGGGGCCCGAAGGGCGCCAAGCACACGGGCCCCGCGTACCTGGACAAACTGGAGATCCGCTTCCTCACCGAGGACGCCACCCGCTACAACGCGCTGGCCGCCGGCGAGGTGAACGCGATCGACTTCACCCCGCCCCAGAACGTCGAGGACGTCAAGGCCAACCCGGACCTGGGCTTCCTCAGCGCCATCCGGCCCGGCCACCCGATGTCGTTCTGGCTGAACACCTCGCGCGCCCCCTTCGACGACGTCAAGGTGCGCCAGGCGCTGCTGGCCGCCGTGGACCGCACGTCGATCATCGGCGGCATCTCCTTCGGCCAGTACGAGGTGGCGCAGGGCTTCGTCACCCCGTCCACCCCCGGCTACGCCAGCGGCCTCGAAGGCCGGATCACCTACGACCCCGCCAAGGCGAACCGGCTGCTCGACGAGGCCGGCTGGACCACCAAGGGCGCCGACGGCATCCGTGTCAAGAACGGCAAGCGGCTGACCGCCTTCTTCCCCATCGCCGCGAACTTCCCCGCCCAGCGCATGCAGATCGCCGTGCAGACGCAGGCCGCGGCCAAGAAGATCGGCCTCGACATCCAGATCCAGACGCCGCCCGAGCAGGAGCTGAGCGACCGTTCGCTCAAGGGCGACTACGACCTGACCTCGGGACTGTGGGCCACGAACACGGCCGACGTGCTGTGGATCCAGTACTCCTCGGACAACATCACCACGGACCAGAGGCGCGGCCAGAACGTGGCTCGCCTGAAGGACGCCAAGGTCGACGACCTGCTGCAGCAGGCCAGGGAGAGCACGGACAAGGCCGCGCGGGCCGAGTTGTACAACCAGGCGCAGGCCCGGCTGATCGAGCTGGTGCCCGCCATCCCGTTCTACAACGACCCGCGGCCCGTCTCGTACCAGAAGAAGGTGCGCGACCTGTCGTTCACCCCGGCCTACCCGTCGCCGTACTTCTACGACACCTGGCTGGACGAATGACGATCACCTCTATCCTGAGACTGGTCGGCTGGCGCCTGCTGGCCGGGGTCGGCGTGCTGTGGGGTGCGGCGACCCTGACCTTCCTGGTGCTGCACTTCACCCCCGGCGATCCCGCCCAGGCGATCGTCGGCGGGGAGAACGCCGCCCCGACCCCCGAGGTGATCGCCCAGGTCACCGCCGAATACGGCCTCGACCAGCCGTGGTACCTCCAGTACCTCGACCACCTGTGGCGCATCGTACGCGGCGATCTGGGCACGTCCTATCGGCTGCACACCCCGGTCACCCAGGCGATCGGCGAGCAGGCCGCAGCCACCGTCGAGCTGGCGCTGGCCGCGGCGGTCATCGGGCTCGCGCTGGCTCTCGCGGTCGCGGTCGCGACGGCCAAGCGGCGCCGCTGGATCCGTGGGCTGGCCGCCGGTTCCGAGCTGGTGGTCGCCTCGACGCCGACGTTCTGGCTGGGGATCGTGCTGCTGACCGTCTTCTCGTTCGGGCTGCGGCTGTTCCCGGCGACCGGCAGCCATGGGCTCGCCTCGCTGGTCCTGCCCGCCCTCGCCCTGGCCCTGCCGATCGCGGGGGTGCTCGGCCACGTGCTGCGCGAGGCCCTCGAGGAGGTGCTCGACGAGCCGTTCATCGTCAGCGCCCGTACCCGCGGCCTCGCGGACCTGACCGTGCGGCTGCGCCACGCGCTCAGGCACGCCCTGATGCCGCTGGTCACCATGACCGGCTACTGGGTGGGCGCCCTGCTGGGCGGCGCGGTCATCACCGAGACGCTGTTCACCCGGCAGGGCATCGGCCGGCTGCTCATCTCCGCCGTCAACGCCAAGGACCTGCCGGTGGTGCTGGGCGTCGTGCTCCTGTCGGCCTGGATCTACGTGCTGGTCAACCTCGTGGTCGACCTGCTCTACCTGGCCATCGACCCCAGGCTGCGGCCCGTCGCCGGGGTGCGTCCCGTCGCGAAGGGGGTCTCGTGAAGCGTCCCGGCGTCTATCTGGCCGCGGCCGTGCTGGTCCTGCTCGTACTGGCCGCCGTCGCCCCGCACCTGTTCACCGCCCAGGACCCGCTGGCCGTCGACAGCGCGCGCACGCTCAAGCCACCCGGCGCCGGCCACCTGCTCGGCACCGACGAGAACGGCCGGGACGTCTTCAGCCGCATCGTGTACGGCACGCGTACGTCCCTGCTGCTCGGCTTCGGCGCGATCGCCATCGCGCTGACCTTCGGCGGGCTGCTGGGACTCGCGGCGGGCCTGGGCAACCGGCTCGTGGAGAACGTCATCATGCGGATCTCCGACATCGGGCTGGCCTTCCCCGAACTGCTGCTGGCCCTGGTGGTCATCACCGTGGCGGGCGGCGGCACGTCCAACGCGCTGCTGGCCATCGGCGTGGCCGGCATCCCCGGCTACGCGCGGCTGGTCCGTGCGCAGACGCTGACCATCCGCGGGTCCAGCTATGTGGAGGCGGCCCACGCGCTGGGCCTGTCGGCGCCGCGGGTGGTGTTCCGGCACGTGCTGCCGAACGCCGTCAAGCCGGTGCTGATCCTGGCCACCATCGGCGTCGGCTCCGCCCTGGTGGCCGGGTCGGCGCTGAGCTTCCTCGGCCTCGGCACGCCGCCGCCGGAGCCCGAGTGGGGCTCGATGCTGTCGACCGCCCGCAACTTCATCTCGCGCGCCTGGTGGTACGGCGTGTTCCCGGGCGCGGCGATCACGCTGACGGTGATCAGCGTGACCGTCGTCGGCCGGGCGCTCAGATTGCGATCAGAGGGGAAGTCCTGGTGACCCTGGTGAAGGTGGAGAATCTACGCGTCGCATTCGGCGGCGTGACCGCCGTGGACGGCGTCTCCTTCGAGATCCGGCGCGGCGAGTGCCTGGCCCTGGTCGGCGAGTCCGGCTCCGGCAAGAGCGTCACCGCGCGCACCCTCGTCGGGCTGACCGGCGAAGGCGCGCGGGTGAGCGCGGACGAGCTGACGTTCGGCGGCCAGGACCTGACCCGGGTGCGGGAACGCGGCTGGCGGCGCATCCGCGGCGGCCGGATCGGCTTCGTGCTCCAGGACGCCCTGGTGTCGCTGGACCCGCTGCGCAAGGTCGGCAAGGAGATCGCCGAGGTGCTCGCCGCGCACACCACCCTGTCGGGCACGGCGCGCACGGCCCGGGTGGCCGAACTGCTCACCCAGGTCGGCGTGCCGGAGCCCGAGCTGCGGGCCGGGCAACTACCGCACGAACTGTCCGGCGGGCTCAGGCAGCGGGCGCTGATCGCAACCGCCATCGCGGGCGAACCCGAACTGGTCATCGCCGACGAGCCGACGACCGCGCTCGACGTCACCGTGCAGGCACAGGTCCTCGACCTGTTGGCCGAGCTCAAGAGCAAGGACAGATCGCTGCTGGTCATCAGCCATGATTTGGCCGTGGTGGCCCGGCTGGCCGATCGGGTGGCGGTGCTGAAGGACGGCCGCGTCGTCGAGCACGGGCCGACCGCGCGGGTGCTGTCGCAGCCCGAGCACGACTACACCAAGCAGTTGCTCCGGGCGATCCCGGCCGAGCACACCAAGGGCACCCGGCTCTCCGGCACGGGCCCCTCCCCCGCGCCGCCCCGCCGGGCGCCGGGCGAGGTGGTGGTGCGGGCCGACGGCATCAGCAAATCCTTCGGCGGACGGCCCGCCGTACGGGAGGTGTCGTTCGCGCTACGGGCCGGAGAGACGGTGGGGATCGTGGGCGAGTCGGGGTCGGGCAAGACGACGACCGCCAGGATCGCGCTCGGGCTGACCGAGCCCGACGCCGGCACGGTGGAGGTGCGTGGGCAGTCGTGGACCGGGCCCGGCCGCCGTGCCCTGCGCAGGGACGTACAGCTCGTCTACCAGGACACCCTGGCCGCGTTCGACCCGCGCTACACGGTCGCCAAGGTGCTCGCCGAGGCGCTGGCGGTGGCCGGGGGGCCCCGCCGGCTGCGGCGGGAGCGGTCCGTGGAGCTGCTGGAGCTGGTCGGGCTCGGCGCGCAGCACCTGGCGCGGCGCCCGCTGCACCTGTCCGGCGGCCAGCGCCAGCGGGTCGCCATCGCGCGGGCGCTGGCCCCCGAGCCGGGGGTGATCGTGTGCGACGAGCCGGTGTCCGCGCTCGACGTGTCGGTGCAGGCCCAGGTGCTGGATCTGCTGGAGGACGTGCAGCGGGAGACCGGGGTCGCCTACCTGTTCATCTCGCACGACCTGGGCGTGGTCTACCACGTCTGCGACCGGGTGCTGGTGATGAAGGACGGCCGGGTGGTCGAGGAGGGTCCCGTGGAGACGGTCTTCCGCGCGCCGTCGCATCCGTACACCCAGGAACTCATCGCGGCCATCCCGAGACTGACGGCGGTGTGACATGACGCATGTGATCAAGAACGACGAGGAGGCCGTGGAGGTGGCCCGCGCGCTGGCCCGCGGCTTCGCCGAAGGGGCGGCGCGGCGGGACGCCGAGCGGATCCTGCCGGTGACGGAGCTGGCGGAACTGTCCGGCAGCGGCCTGCTCGGCATCACGGTCCCGGCCGCGCACGGCGGCGCGGGCGTGCGCACCGCGACGCTCGGCGCGGTCATCAGGGAGCTGTCGGCCGCCGACGCCAGCATCGGGCAGATCCCGCAGAACCACTTCTGGTACGTGGACGCCATCAGGGAGAACGGCACGCCGGAGCAGCAGGAGTTCTTCTACCGCGAGGTGCTGGCGGGGCGACGGCTGGGCAATGCCGCCGTGGACGCCCGCGGCCCCGACGGCGCCCGCGAGCACGCCAGGCTGCGGCCGCACAACGGCGGCTTCCTGATCTCGGGGCGCAAGATCTACTCGACCGGGGCTCTGTTCGCGCACTGGATCCCGGTGGTCGCCCTGGACGGCGAGGATCTGCACCACATCGCGTTCGTGCCGCGTGACACGCGCGGGCTGACGGTCGTGGACGACTGGGACGGGATGGGCCAGCGCACGACCGCGAGCGGGACGGTGCTGCTCAAGGACGTGTTCGTGCCCGCCGGACGGGTGATGCCGGGTGTGGTGAACGAGGTGAGCACGTTCCGGAGCTTCGGGCTGCTCATTCACGCCGCCATCGACACCGGGATCGCCGAGGGGGCGCTGGCGGAGGCCGCCGCGTTCCTGCGCGGCTACACCAAGGGCGGCTGGCCGGGGCGCGAAGCCGCGCGGGTGGTCGAAGATCCGGTGGTCGTGCAGCGGTTCGGCGAGCTGGCCGTACTGACGCGGGCGGCCAGGGCGCTGCTGGAGAGCGCGGGCAACACCGTCGACGAGGCCCGCGCGGCGATCGCGGCGGCCGGTGACGACGCCGAGGAGGCGGCGCGCTGGGCGGGCGAGGCGGCCGTGGCGATGGCGGCGGCCCGCGCGCAGGCCGACCGGGCGGCGAACCGGGTGACCAGCGAGTGGTACGAGCTGGCCGGGGCCTCCGCGGCGCCGCGCTCGCTCAACCTGGACCGCCACTGGCGCAACGCGCGCACGCACACCATCCACGATCCGCGCCGGTTGAAGGTGCACGACGTCGGCGACTTCCACCTGAACGGCATCGCCCCCAGGAGCAATCCACGATGAGCGGCATCATCCACTTCAACCTGTTCGAGATGAACTGCGTCGGCCACATCCAGCACGGGCTGTGGTCGCACCCGGACAACAACCGCCACCGCTACACCGACCTGGAGTACTGGACCGACCTGGCCAAGCTGCTGGAACGGGGGCTGTTCGACGCGGTCTTCCTGGCCGACGTGGTCGGCGCCTACGACCGCTACCGGGGCGGGCCCGAGACCGCGATCCGTGAGGCGGTGCAGATCCCGGCGAACGACCCGCTGCTCGTGGTGCCCGCGATGGCGGCGGTGACGCGGCATCTGGGGTTCGCGGTGACGTTCTCCACCACCTACGAGCCGCCGTTCGCGCACGCCCGGCGGATGTCCACGCTGGACCACCTCACCAAGGGCCGGGTGGCGTGGAACGTGGTGACCTCCTACCTGCGCAGCGCGGCCCGGAACTTCGGCCTCGACGACGAGATCGAGCACGACCTGCGGTACGAGATCGCCGAGGAGTACCTGGAGGTGCTCTACAAGCTGTGGGAGGGCAGCTGGGAGGACGGGGCGGTGATCCGCGACCGGGACCGCCACGTCTACACCGACCCCGCCAAGGTCCATCCCATCGACCACGACGGCAAGCACTTCAGGGTGGCCGGACCGCACCTGTCGGAGCCGTCTCCGCAGCGCACGCCGGTGCTCTACCAGGCGGGCAACTCCGAGCGCGGCAAGGACTTCGCGGCCAGGCACGCCGAGGCGATCTTCGCCGGCGCGCCGTCCCTGGAGGCGCTGCGGGCGGAGATCGCCGACCTCAGACGCCGCGCCGCCGCCCACGGCCGGAACCCCGACCACGTCAAGGTGTTCCCCGGCGCCTCGGTGATCGTCGGCAGGACGCAGGAGGAGGCGGACGCGAAGGTCGCCGACCTCCAGCGGTACATCCGGCCGGAAGGCTTCCTGGCTCAGCGGGGCAGCGGCATCGACCTGGCCGCCTACGACCCCGCGGAGCTGATCGACGACATCGTGGCGCGGGGCGGCGACTTCACCGAGCGCGCCGTGCGCCCCCTGGTGGGCCGGGGGCTGACCGTCGGCGACGTGCTCGGCTCGATCGGCGGGATCGGCCAGGGCGGCCCCTTCTTCGCCGCGGGCACGCCGGAGCACGTGGCCGACGAGATCGAGCGCTGGGCCGACGAGACGGGGGCGGCGGGCTTCAACCTGATGCAGTACCTGTCGCCGGGGACGGTCGCGGACTTCATCGAGCTGGTCGTGCCCGAGCTGCAGCGACGTGGCCGCTACCGCACCGAGTACGGCGACGGCACGCTGCGCGAACGGCTGCTCGGCGAGGGCATCCACCGGCTGCCGGACAACCACCCCGGAGCCGCGTACCGCCGGCTCGGGAGCGGTCTCTAAGCTGCGGGCTCGCGTTAGCCAGGCGCGGGTACGCGAGCCCGCTTCAACCCGGCGTGGGGATGCGCGCCCGCTTCAACCGGGCGTGGCCGCTTCAGCCGAGCGTGGCCGCTTCAGCCGAGCGTGGCCGCTTCAACCAGGCGTGGCCGCTTCAGCCGGGTGTGGTCAGCAGGCCGCGCAGGACGCGCGCGAGCAGGGCCGTGTCGTCCGGCGACAGGCCGGAGGCCAGCCGGGTCAGGTTGGCGGCGTGCTCGGTGAGCGCGGCGTCGATGACCCGCCGCCCCTCCTCGGTGAGCGCGATGCGGAAGCTGCGGCGGTCGGCCGGGTCGAGACTCCGCTCGACCAGCCCCGCCGCCTCCAGCCGGTCGAGGCGGTTGGTCATGCCGGCCCGCGACATCATCAGCGTCGCCGACAGCTCCGACGGAATCAGCGTGTACGGAGACCCGCCCCTGCGCAGCGCGGACAGCACGTCGAACTCACCCTGACGCAGCCCGTGACGCGCGAACACCTGCTCGACCGCCGCCTCCACGACCCGCGACACCATAGCGATCCGGCCGAACACCGCCATGGCCGACAGATCCAGGTCGGGCCGCTCGCGACGCCACTGCTCCACTATCACGTCGATAGCGTCCCGCGACTGGTCGGGGGCCTGCTCCTCCGGCTCGCCGTTCATGAGGCCGATCCTATTCGGCCCGCGATCGTCGCCTCCCGTACTAACCGTGAGGCGCGATCCACAGGACCCCGTCGGTCACCTCCTGGGCGACGTCCAGGAGCTTGCGGTTGCGGGCGCGGGCGTGCTCGCGCAGCACGCCGAAGGCGTCCTCGATGCCGACGCCCAGGCGCTCGGCCAGCATGCCTTTCGCCTGCTCGATGAGGACGCGGCTGTCCAGGGCGTTCTGGAGCTGCTCGGCCACGAGCTCCTGCCGGCGTACGGTCCGCTGCTGGAGGATGCCGATGGCGGCCACCTCCGTCATCGCCTGGCCGAGCTCGGCGAGCGCGGGGTCCAGGTCTCCCGTGGTGGCGCGGAACAGGCTCATCGCACCGAGCCGCTGGTCGCGCAGGCGGATCGGCAGTGTGTGGACCGCGGCGTACCCGGCGGCGCGGGCGGCGGGCGCCCACCGGGGCCAGCCTCCGCTCTCCCCGGTCATGTCGCGGCAGAACACCGGCCAGGCGCCGTGGTAGCAGTCCAGCCCCGGCCCTTCCGCGTAACGGAGCTGCAGGAGCTGGAGCTCGTGCGCCACGTCGTCCGAGGCGGCCGCCAGCTCGGCTCCGGGCCGGTCGAGCAGAAGCACTCCGGCGGCGGTGACCTGGAGCAGTTCCGCGCCGTGCCGGGCCAGTGCGCGCAGGTGGTCCTTGAGATCGAAGCCGGGGCGCAGCGTGTCCGCGAGCTCGAGGAAAGCGCGGCGGACTCGTCGCTCATCCATCCTGGTCCTCTCCTCGTCTGAAGACGTGGAACAGGGAGCCACCAGGGTCTGGAGCGGCGTTCGGTCTCAACTTCGCGGCTCAGTTTAGTGTTGCCTATCCTTCCTGCCACCACCCCGGGGAAGAATCCTTCCCCGGCCCGCCTCCCGGCCGAGAACACCGAGGTCCGCGCCTTCCTCCGGGTGCGATCTTGTGCACCAAACGGCAAGCCGAGATGCGCAACTTTATTTGCGCAAATTTTCTTTCGCTTCTATGGTGGGGGGCATGGCCCAGCATGAGACCCGCCGCATCAGCGATCTCGACGAGCTCAAGGCGTTCACGCACCCGCTGCGCCTGAAGCTCTACCGAGCCGTCCTCGTGGCCGGCACGGCGACCGCCTCCCAGTTGGCCGACCAGGTCGACGAAGCCGTCTCCCTGATCAGCTATCACCTGCGCAAGCTGGCCGCGCTCGGCCTCATCGAGGAGGCCGAGCCGCAGAGCGGCGACGGCAGGGAGCGCTGGTGGCAGGTCGTCTCCCAGCACCTCAGCGTCAAAGCCCAGGGCCCGGACGACCCCCCG
This sequence comes from Nonomuraea sp. NEAU-A123, assembly GCF_018603905.1. Lineage (GTDB taxonomy): Bacteria > Actinomycetota > Actinomycetes > Streptosporangiales > Streptosporangiaceae > Nonomuraea. Next base: position 336,498 of record NZ_JAHFZZ010000005.1, on the reverse strand, counting down.
GAGGTCGTCGCCGCCCGCACCGCCCTGACCCGCGTGGCCTACCGGGTGCAGGGCGAGCTGTACGAGCGCTTCCTCGACGAGGAGCCCGCCTGGCCGGCGGAGTGGCGCAGCGCGGCGTTCAACTCCGAACACATGACCTCGCTCACCACCGAGGAGCTGCGACAGCTCGGCCAGGAGATCAACGCGGTCGTCGAGCGGTGGTGGGCGCACGGCAGGGCCGCACAGCAGGCGGGCGACACCGAAGGCCGCGAGCAGGTCGCCCTGCAGTTCTACGGATTCCCGTTCCGCGCTTGAGACTTCCAGGAGGTCGGCACATGCACCCCGACATGCACCTCTACACCGAACGACACAGAGCCGCCGAATTACGAGCCGAGGTCACCAGGTGGCGCCTGCACCGAGACTGCCGGCGAGGGCTCCCGCCCCGGTGGGCGGCCGGTGTGACGGCGCTCGGCTGGACGCTGGTGTCAGCCGGCCTGCGCCTGATCAGCCTGCCCCAACGGCCACCCACGCACCGTTCCGCACTCCGGTGATCACCGCTGATAGCCTTATGGCGTAAGGAATTACCCCGTCCGTGAGGAGTCGTCAGGTGGTGGTCTTCGCCGGCCAGGGAGACGCGCGCCGCTCGATGGGCCTGCTGTGGCGCGCGACGGCGCCGGAGGAGCCCCGTACCGGTCCCGGCCCCAAACCGGGGCTGAGCGTGGACATGATCGTGGACGCCGCGATCGCGGTCGCCGACGAGCAGGGCATGGCGGCCCTGTCCATGCGCGCGGTGGGCGAGCGCCTCGGCCGCACGGCGATGGCCCTCTACACGTACGTGCCCAGCAAGAGCGAACTGATCGACCTGATGTACGACCACGCCCTGGCCGAGCTGCCCACCGGCTACGACCTGGAAGGCGGCTGGCGGGCGGCCGTGACGTCGTGGGCCGGGGACGTCTGGGCGTTCTACGTCCGCCACCCATGGGTGTTGCAGGTGTCGCAGGCCCGGCCGGTGCTGGGGCCCAACGAGTTCGCGATGCTGGAGACGCTGGTGGGCCTGCTCCGCGCCACCGGGCTGCGCGGCGGCCGGCTCCGGGGCATCGTCTCGCTGCTGACCGACTTCATCCGGGGCGCGGCCAGGACGGTCGCGGAGTCACATCAGGCGCCGGCGGTGACCGGCGTGTCCGACGAGGAGTGGTGGCACGCCCGATCGGCGCTGCTCGAAGAGGTCGCCCCCGGCTTCGCCGAACGCTTCCCGATGGTCGTCTGGATCGAGACCGACGACCCGCCCCCGCCTCCGCCTCCCCGCTCCAGCCAGGCCACGACCTATCTGGAGGACAAGGCGAGACCGGCCTTCGCGGCTGGGCTCACCGTCGTGCTCGACGGGATCGAGACGGCCATCGACCGCGCGGGCGTCACCCCGGCAGGCCGCGAACCACTCCTGCCGTAGCGGCGGAAAATGCGTTGAACGGCCTCCCCCTCCGTGGCAGCGTCGGCCGGGACGGTTCCCGCGATTCATCAGGAGGTGTGGCACATGGCCACCAAGGTCCTCGGCGAGGTCTCGGCTCACACTTCGACGCGAGAGGTCGCCTGACGCGTACCGGGCTCCTCGCGTTGGAGTGATCTTCCATCACGATCACGAGGAGCAAGAGTGTCTTCCCCATCATCCTTCGAGCCCCTGCTGGGGGCCGAGGGCAATCCCACGCCGGTGGTCCGGCACGGCGACGTCGTGCTGCGCCCGGCCGGGCCGTGGACGGACAGCGTTCACGCGCTGCTGCTGCATCTGGAGAACGTGGGCTTCACCGGAAGCCCGCAGCTCGTCGGCGACGGTTACGACGAGGAGGGACGTGACGCCGTCACCTACATCGACGGCGACTTCGTCCACCCGCACGCCTGGTCCGACGAGGGCGTGTGGCAGGCGGGCCGCCTGCTGCGCGAGCTCCACGACGCGACGGCCGGATTCCGGCCGCCGCCGGACGCGGTGTGGCAGCCGTGGCCGTTCGAGAGTTCCGGGTCCGATGCGATCATCAGCCATCGCGACACGGGACCGTGGCACACCGTGGCCCGCGACGGCCTGCCGGTCGCGTACATCGACTGGACCAGCGCCGGTCCGATCAACCGGCTGGACGACGTGGCGGGTGCCGCGTGGTGGAACGCCCAGTTGCACGACGACGACGTCGCCGAACGGCAGCACCTGCCCGGCGCGGAGGCACGCGCGGGTCAGCTGCGCCGCTTCCTCGACGGTTACGGGCTGCCCGCCGCCGAACGCGACGGCTTCGTCACGCGGATGATCGAGTTCGCGATCCGTGACTGCGCGTCCGTGGCGGTCAGGTCGCGGATCACGCCCGAGTCCAGGGACCCGGGCCCGCTGTGGGCCCTGGCCTGGCAGGCACGGGCGGCGGCCTGGATGCTGCGCCACCGGCCACTCCTGGAGAACGCCCTCGCGGCGTAGCCGGAACAACGGTGGCTGCCGTCTTCGGACGGCAGCCACCCACGCGGCTGGTCAGGGCTTTCGGTTACGCCACGACTTCGTACTCCCGGTTCTGCGAAGGGGTGGGCCGGGGACGGAGCACGCCCGCGATGCACCCCATCGCGAGCGTGGCGCACGTGATCAGCCCGAACGCCGTGGGGAACGACGTGACCCCGGCCACCCACCCGGTGACGGCGGGCGCCACGAGGCCGGCCAGATAGGTGATCGTCGCGACCCCCGCCACCCCCTCGCCCGGCGTGCGCCCCGCGTGACCCGCCGCGGCGAAGACCAGCGGCACGATCACCGCGACCCCCACCCCGAGCAGCGCGAACCCCGCGATGCTCAGCCCCGGAGTACGGCCCGCGACCAGCACGACACCGCCCAGCGTGGCCAGCGCCGAACCGGCCCTGACCGTCGCCACCGGCCCGAGCCGCCGCACGATCAGGTCCCCGCTCAGCCTGGTGACCACCATGAAGGCCGCGAAGATCGCGTACGTGGCCGCGCCCACGCCCTCGCTCGCCCCCGTGACCCTCACGGTGTAGACGGCCGCCCACTGCGCGCCGGACAGCTCACTGAAGGTCGCGCAGAGCCCGACCAGCCCGATCGCGAGGATCGCCCGCGACGGCACGGCGAAGCGGCGCGGCTTCGCCGACCCCGGTTCGGACCTCGACTCCGGCAACCCGCGGCTCAGCAGGCCGCCCGCGACCAGCAACACCACCGCCATCCCGGCCAGATGGACACGGGCATCCAGCTCGACCTGGGCGGCCAGGGCGCCGATCCCGGCTCCGGCCAGGTTCCCCACGCTCCACATGCCGTGCAGGCTCGACATGATGGAGCGCCCGAGCCGCCGTTCGACCACCACGCCCTGGGCGTTCATCACGATGTCCGTGGCGCCCGCCGCCGCCCCGAACAGCAGCAGCGCGACGCACAGCCACGGCAGGCCGGGCGCGAGCGCGGGCAGCGCCAGCGCCGCGCACCACGACGCCAGCAGCAGCCGGGTCACCGCGCGCCCGCCATAGCGGTGGGCCAGCCGCCCGGACACCAGTATCCCGGCGAACGCCCCGGCCGACGGGCAGAGCAGCGCCAGTCCGAGCACACGGGGATCGAGCCCGAGATGGTCCTGCACCCAGGGCATCCGGGTCGCCAGGCTGCCGCCCACGGCGCCGTGGACCGCGAAGACGGCGGCAATCGCACGATGATGGGTATCTCTCACGACTGATAAATTAACAGGCAGGGTTCCTGATGAATAGAGGCGGAATGCGGACCGCGACTCCCAGCACGGCCCGGGCGATCAACGACCGCCTGGTCCTCGACTTGCTGCTCGACCGCGGCCCCCTGACCGCTCCGCAGGTCCGCGAGCTGACCGGGCTGTCGCGCCCCACGGTGTCCGACCTGATCGAGCGGCTGCAGGCCGGTGGTCTGATCCAGGTCACCGGCGAGGCGGGCGGCGATCGGCGTGGGCCGAACGCCCGGCTCTACGGGATCGTGGCGGGCCGGGCCCACGTGGCGGGTGTCGACGTGCGGCGTTCCGTCGTCAACGTGACCGTGGCCGACATCACCGGGCGGATCGCGGGCTCGGCCGTGCGCGAGCTGGACGGCGACCTCGACGTGATCATCGCAGACGCGCTGGCGGAGGCGGCCGGGCCGCTGGCCATGCACGCGGTCGTGGTCGGCGCGCCCGGATTGGTGGATCCGCGCACCGGCGACCTGTCACTGGTGAACGACGTGCCCGGCCGGCATCCTGGCCTGCTGGAGGCGATGCGGGCTCGCATCGCGGCGCCGGTCCTCCTGGAGAACGAGGTGAACCTGGCCGCCATCGCCGAGCACCGCGCGGGTTCGGCGGTGGGCCGGGACGACTTCGCGCTGCTCTGGCTGGACGACGGGGTGGGGGCGGCCGTGGTGCTGGGCGGCAGGCTGCGCCGCGGGGTCTCTGGCGGCGCGGGCGAGATCGGCTTCCTCGACACGCGCAGCGGCCTGCTGTGCGACCTGCTCTCCGGCAACGTCGTAGACGGACTGGGGACGGGCGGGCCCGCGACTGGCGGCCCACAGGCGGCTGGGCCGGTCATGGGCGAGCTGGCCGTGCGCGTCGCGGCGGCGGCGTTCCCCATGGTGGCGGTGGTGGACCCCGGCCTGGTGATCCTCGCCGGGCGCACCGGCCGCGCGGGCGGCGAGAAGCTGGCCCTCCAGGTCGCCGACCGCCTCGCCGCCCTCGCCCCGGTGCTCACGGAGGTACGCGTCACCACGGTCGTGGGCAACCCAGTCCTCATGGGCGCCGTCGACACCGCCCTGTCGATGGCCCGCGACGACATCTTCGGCACGCCCAGCGGCTGACGGCTCAAGCCCCGCCCGGTGCGCCCAACCGGCCCAGGCCGTTGGCCAGCAGGGCGTACGCCTGCTCGGCCTCGCTCACCGCGCCCGCGTAGCGCTCGTCCGCTGCCTCGCCGGCCGCCAGCCGCCTGGCGTTGTCCAGCGTCAGCGTCCAGTGGACCGCCACGATCTGGACGGCCGCCAGGCGCGCGGCGAACTCACCGACGCCCGCCGTCTCGTGCAGCGCATCGGTGAGCTCCTGCTCGGCCCCCGCCTGGAAGCGGTACATCCGGGCCACCAGCGCCGGGGTCTCCAGGACCATCCGGTAGAGCGCCACGATCGCGGGCAGGTCATTGAGACCGGTGACCGGGTCACGCCTGGCCAGCCCGTCGAGGTAGTGCACCCGCAGCGCCTCCAGCGGCGCCATGTCCGCCGGCCGGTCCCGGACCACCCGGCCGGCCTCCGCCTCGTGATCGGCGAACCGGTGCACCACGAGGTCTTCCTTGGCCGGGAAATAGGCGAACAACGTGCGCCTGGACACCTCGGCCGCCTCCGCGACCTGGGACACGGACACCTGGTCGAACCCATGCCGCAGGAACAGCTCGATCGCCGCCTCGGAGATCGCCGTGTGCGTCCGCTGCTTCTTGCGCTCGCGCAGGCCGGGCTCGCTGGTCACGCTCGCCACATTACCAGAAATCTGCACTTGGACTTTTTCTGCACTGGGTATACATTCGCACTCAGGCGACGGAAAGAGGAGGGGTCGTGAGGGACACCGAGGTGGTCATCGCGGGGGCCGGGCCGACCGGCCTGATGCTGGCGTACGAGCTGGCGCTGGCCGGGGTCGGCACGCTGGTGCTGGAGCGGCTGCCCGAGCGCATCGAACAGACGAAGGGCGGCACGATCCAGGCCCGTACGGCTGAGCTGCTGGAGCTGCGCGGGCTGCTGGAGCCGCTGCGGAGCCGGGCCATGACACGAGAGCCGGTGGGCGGCCATTTCGCGGCCCTGCCGGTGCCGCTGGACTGCGAGCCGTGGCGTACGCGGCATCCGTACCCGATCGGGGTCCCGCAGTGGGAGATCGAGGCGGTCCTGGAGGAGGCCGCGACCGCCCGCGGCGCGCGGGTCCTGCGCGACGCCGCGGTCACGGCGGTCGAGCAGGACGACGGCGGGGTGATGGTGACCGCCGCCGGGCAGCGGTTCCGGGCCGATTATCTGGTCGGGTGCGACGGTGGCCGCAGCACCGTTCGCAAGCTGCTCGAGCTGCCGTTCCCCGGCAGGGACGGCACGTTCGTGGCGGTGCTGGCCGATGTCCGGCTGTCCGCCACGTCGGCGTCGGTCCCCCAGGGGCTGGGTCACATGAGCGAGCTGATCGGCGAGGGCGGCGGCTACTGGGCCATGCTGGTTCCGATCGGCGGCGAGCGCTACCGGTTCACCTTCGGCAGCGAGGACCAGAGGGGCGACCGCGACGCGCCGGTCACGGAGGAGGAGATCACCACCGCGCTGCGGGCCGTCTACGGCGAGGAGACCGTGCTGCGCGCGGTGGACAACGCCTCGCGCTTCACCGACGCGACCCGGCAACTGGCGGACTACCGGGTGGGCCGCGTGCTGTTCGCGGGCGACGCGGCGCACATCCACCCGCCGTTCGGCGGCCAGGGCCTGAACATCGGCGTGCAGGACGCGATCAACCTCGGCTGGCGGCTGGCCGCGACCGTCCAGGGCCGGGCGCCCGACGGCCTCCTGGACGGCTATCAGGCCGAACGGCATCCGGTGGCCGCCGGAGTCCTGCACCACACGTCCGCGCAGCGGGTGCTGGCCATGCCGCGGCCGAGCGAGGACGTGGTCGCGCTGCGCGACATCTTCACCGATCTGCTGCGGCTGCCGGACGCCAACCGCCACATGGCGGGCCTGATGTCCGGCCTGTCGCTGGGCTACGACCTCGGCGGCGCGCATCCATTGGCCGGGCAGCGGGTGCCGGACGCCGACCTGCTCGTCGGCACGGAGCCGGTCCGTCTGTCGGCGCTGTTCGGGGCGGGGCACGCGGTCCTGCTCGACCTGGCCGGGATCATCCCGGCCGAGCTCCGGCTCCCCTCCCGGGTGGATCTCGTACGGGCCAAGTGCGCGGCCGACCTGGGCGCGGCGGCCCTGCTCCTGCGCCCCGACGGCTACGTATGCTGGGCCGCCGACGACGCCGCCACCTGCGAGCGGACCCTGGCGGCCGCGATCGCCGAACACATAGCCACGCGTTAGGGAAATCCAGCGGCAGTTGCCGGGCGAATACCTGGCGGGCCGTACACCGGCACGGGAAGGCCGGCATGACCGCTGGCGGCGGTTCGTGCCGAGGCTGATCGTGACGGTGTACGCGGTGCCGGCAGCGGCATCCACTCCGGTCGCCGGAAGCCCGGCGACCGGAACGGATGGAGCGCCGCGCGGCCGGGACGACCGGACCCCTGCCGGCCGTCCCGGCCGATCATCTGGCCGCGAAGAACTCCCGCAGCACCAGCGTGTGGGCCACCGCCTTCAGCCGCGACCAGGCGAGCATGAGCCACATCACGATGGGTGTCACTCCGAGAAGACCCGGTCGAGCCAGGCATGCCAGGCCGGTCCCTGGTCGCCGGTGCCGGTGAAGAGGTGGTGCGCGGCGACCATCGAGCCGCCGAGGCCCTGCAGGAAGCGGTAGATCGCGTCCGGGGTCCGCACGCCCAGCGTCTGGGCGTTGGCGAAGTAGACGACGCCTTCGATCGGGGCGAGCCCGGCGGGCGTGAACCGTACGGGATCGCCTGGCTTGGGGTGGTCCGGGATGTCGAGCTCGCCGTAAAGGACCGCCCAGGCGCGCGGCCAGTCGGCGACGTGCGGCCCGAACTCCGTGACGGGCGTCGCGGTCCGGCCGCTGAAGTGCGTCAGGTAGGCGACCAGGGTGGCGAAGAACATCTCCAGACCCCTGGACATGGCCTCGAACTCGGTCTCCCAGTCGTCACCGGGCAGGAAGCCGCTGGTGACCATGCGCAGCGTGGTGCTGCCCTGCTCGCGGCCCTCGACGAGGAACTCGAAGGCGACGAACCGGCCATCCTCGGCCGTCGGGCTGGTGTGCGCAAAACGGGCGGGCGGCTCCGAGGTGGTCACGGTGGATTCGGGGGTGTACTGGCCGAAGGCGGTGCGTACCACGCCATCGGCCACCTGGTTGCGGCCCATGTACCACGAGTCGATGCCCGGGCCGGTCGCGATGGCCGCCCACACCTCCTCGGGACTCGCCCCGACCGTGGCCTCCTGGGGGAGCTCGAAGGACTTACCCACCTCAGCGCTCCTTCAGCGAAGGGTGCACCGCGACGACCAGCCGGTGGTCGCGACCGCCCTCGGCCGTCTCGTCGTGGTACTTGCTCACCAACGCGGTCACGGCGTCGGCCAGCTCCTCGGCGAAAGCCGCGCGGTCGGCCGCCGAGGCGAACCGCACCTCGCCGTCGATCGCGAACGTCGCCACCCGCTTGCGGGCCTCGGTGGCGCCGGTGATCAGCGCCCCGACGTCGCGGACGAGCTGGGCGGCGACGGCGAGCAGCCAGCGGGCCGACAGCCGGTCGGGTGACTTGCCCGGGTCGGGCTGCACCGCGGCCAGCGCGATCGGGGAGATCACGAAGGACGCGGCCGTGGCCTGCATCACCCGCTCGGTGACGTTGCCCTTCTTGCGCTCCTCCACGAGCTCGACCAGCCCGTGCCGCTCGAGCGTGCGCAGATGGTAGTTGACCTTCTGCCGGGCCAGGCCGACCCTGGCCGCCAGCGACGTGGCCGAGCCTGGCTCGACCAGCTCGGCCAGCAGCTTCGACCGCATCGGGTCGAGCGACGCCTCGGCCGCCGCCGGGTCTTCGATCACCGCCACTTCGTACATGGATAAAACGATCGCACCGAAAAAAGTTATTGTCAAGAAAGGGGGACTGCTCAGCAACTGAGCAGGAAGGTGTCCAGGGCGTCGGCGACCAGCTCGGGACGCTCCAGGGTCTGCATGTGCGGGGTTCCGGGCAGTTCCTGGTAAGTAGCGCCCGGGATGCGCCCGGCGAGGGCGGCCATGATCTCCGGCGTCGTGGAGGCGTCGAGCTCTCCCGCGAGCACCAGGACGGGCGCCTCGAACCCGGCGAGCTTGCCCTGCACGTCCAGCCCCTTGAAGGAGCGCCACGCGGCGGCCCAGTCGACCGGGTCGCCGCGCAGCACGCACTCCCGGGCGTAGCGGACTCCCCACTCGTCGGTGGCGAGCGCGGCGGGGGTGAACCAGCGGGTGAGCGACGGCACGATCTGGGCCCGCATGCCGTCGATCTCGGCCGACCGCGCTCTGTCCTCGAACGCCCCGAACGGGAAGTCCGTGGTGGCCAGCAACGACAGCGAGGCGAACCGCTCCGGGCCGGCGATCGCGGCGGCCTGCGCGATCCCACCGCCGTAGGACAAGCCGACGACGTGCGCGCGGTCGAGCCCGAGAGCGTCGAGCACGCCGACGAGGTCCCGGACCGTGTCGGCCATCGTGAACGGTGACGGCGACCCGGCCGCCGCCCCATGGCCCCTGATGTCGTACGCGTACACGCGGCGTCCCGCCGACAGCCGGGTCATGACCGGCTCCCACATCCGCCAGTCCAGGCCGAGCCCGTGGAGCAGGACCACGGGCGGCCCGCTCTCGCCACGCTGGGCGACCACCGTCTCATGATCGGCCAGCCGCACCTTACGCAGCGCGGCCGGGCGCGGGATGCCGACTTCGGCCAAGACCTTGTCCATGACGGTGAGAGCGTTCAGCGCCCGGGGGAAACCCGCGTACAGGGACACGTGCTGGGCCAGGGCCCGCAGTTCCTCGGGCGCGATGCCGTTGTGCAGGGCCGCGCGGGTGTGCGTGGCGAGCTGCGCCTCCGCCCCGCCGATGGCGGCCAGGATCGCGACGGTCGCCGTCTCACGGGCGGCACGGCCCAGCTCGGGGCGGGCGAGCGTCCCGCCGAACGCCCCCTCGACCAGGGCGTCGTACATGTGCGGCGACATCAGCCCTACCTCACGCAGCGTCTCCTCGGGATCCGACCCCATCAAGCCTTGGAACTCCCTGCGACCCCTCATGCCACACCCCTTCTCGGTAGCTTCTTGTGTTCAAAGCCTGCGGGAGCTGCGGTGATATGTCCAAGACATGTTCAGCCTCGTAGTTATATATCGGATATATCACCACCGAGCGCGGCGAGCTCGGGGTGCTCGGCCACGAAGGCGATGAACGCCGCCAGCGCCGCGCCCGGACTGCGGGCCGTCGACCAGGCCAGGGACGGCGTCCAGGACGGTTCGGGGTCGAGCGGGACGATGACCACCGGCATCCCGGGCTCCTCGGCCACCGAACGCGGCAGGACGGCGGCGGCGAGCCCAACGCTCGCCAGCGCGCGGGCCGTGCGATAGTCGCGGGTCTCGAACCTGACCCTCGCCTTGGCGCCCGCCGCCACCAGCGCGGACAGGACGATCTCGCGCACCATCGACCCCGGCGGGTACAGCACCAGGTCGGCCCCGTCCAGCTCCGCCACCGGCAGGCGTTCCCGCCCGGCGAAGGGCGTACCTTCGCCCGTGATGAGCACCAGCGGCTCGGCGCCGAGCGGATGCCAGGCCAGCCGCGTGTCACCGGAGCCGGGCCGGGTGGCCAGGGTCGCGGCGTCGAGCCGGCCCGTGTCCAGATCGTCGAGCATGTCCTGGGTGGTCTCCTCCTTCAGCTCCACCGTGACCGCCGGGTAGGCGGCGGAGAAGGCCGCCAGCACCCGCGCGACCTGGGTGGCCAGCCCTCGGGCGGTGCCCAGCCGGATCCGACCGCGGGTCCCCTCGGCCCAGCCGAGCATCTCCTCCTCCACCGCCGTCAGGTCCGACAGGATGCGGTCGGCGTGCTCCAGCAGCGCGTGACCGGCCGGGGTGATCCGTACGTGGTGCCGGTTCCGCTCGAACAGGGTCAGGCCGAGTTGGCGTTCGAGCTTACGTATCTGCTGGGACAACGCCGGCTGGGCGATGCGCAACGCCTCCGCGGCCCGGGTGAAATGGAGCTCCCGGGCCACGGCCTGGAAATATTCGAGCTGACGAGAGCTGATCATCGCTCGATTGTCCCAGCGCGCCCACGGCTCGTGCGGGACGCCGTCCGGACTTGCGCCCTTAGGGCGTCACGCGGGTGACAGCCACGCGTGGAGGGCCGCAGTCAGGGTGGTGGTGTCGGCCGGGCCGGGGGTGGATGCCCAGGCGACCGTGCCGTCGGGGCGGATGAAGGCGGCCGACAGGTCGTCACGGTCCTCGACGGTGGCTTCGGCGATGTCCAGCGAGCCCCGCCAGGCCGCCGCCGCCTCCGCCACCTCGGGCCGCGAGGCGGCGTGGACGAGCAGCGGCCGGCCGGACGCGGCGAGGTCCGCGAGGGTCCGCCTGGTGCCGGACGACAGTGTGAGCCGCAGGTCGGGGCAGGGGCGGCCGGCCAGGGGGTGGCTGGCGGGGTAGGGGAGGTCGTAGCGGGTGCCGAGCCCGTTCAGCAGCCGCCCGAAGTAGCGGTTGGCCTCCGGCAGGTCGAGCAGGTCCGACACGATGTCGCGCATGGCCGCCGCGTGCGCGCCGGGCCGCAGCAGCGCCGACTGGGCGCGGGTGTTGTGCAGGACGGCGGCGCCCACGGGGTGGCGTTCGGCGGTGTAGGTGTCGAGCAGGCCGTCCGGCGCGCGCCCGGCGACCGTGGCCGCGAGCTTCCAGCCCAGGTTGACCGCGTCCATCAGCCCCAGGTTCAGCCCCTGGCCGCCGTTGGGAGAGTGGACGTGGGCGGCGTCGCCCGCGAGCAGGACCCGGCCGAGCCGGTAGGTGGCCGCCTGGCGGGCGCCGTCGGTGAAGCGCAGCGTGTCGTGGACCGCCGTCACCTCGACCTCGACGCCCGTCACCCTGAGCAGGCTGTCCCGCATCTCCTCCCCGGTCAGCGGCGCGTCGCGGTCCTCGGGGAAGCCGTCGACCTCGACCGTCGCCACCATGCCGGGCGCGCACATCAGCATCCCCGTCGGCTGCCAGCCGGACTCGGGCAGCCGCTCCATCCCGGAGATGTCGCCCCTCAGCCGCCGGACGACACTCGTGGGGGCGGTGCCAGGAAAGTCGAACCGGGCCAGCTTCCGCACCGTCGATCGGCCGCCGTCGCAGCCGGCCACGTACGCGGCGGAGAGGTGCCGCTCCCCCGCCGGGGTTCGCACGGTCACGGTGACGCCGGAGTCGTCCTGGGTCAGGGCCGTCACCTCGTGTTCGCGCCAGATCGGGACGCCGAGCGAGGCCAGGTGCTCGGCGAGGATCCGTTCCAGGTCCGGCTGCCAGATCAGCGCGCCGGCCCGCTCGGGTTCTTCCTGGAGGTCGGGGTCGATCTTGTGGATCTGGGCGAAGTGCCCCTTCTCGCTCCCGTGGTCGCGTGCTTTGTCGGCGAGCCCCTGTTCGTGGAACTTCGCCACGGCCTCCCCCAGCCCGCGGCGGCGCAGCGCCTCGGCGGCCAGCGGCCCGATCCCGCGCGCCTTCGGCTCGCTCGTCGGCTCGGCGAGCCGGTCCAGGACCAGCGGCGTGGCCCCGGCCAGCCGTAATTCGGCGGCGAGCAGCAAACCCACAGGTCCGGCCCCGACCACCACGACATCGGCGTTCATACGCCCTCCAAACAAGACTAGACGGTCTAGTCTCGTACACTAGTCCCTATTCAGAGAGAGTGGGTACAGACCATGGCCGACCACGGCCCGCGACGCTCACCGGCCAAGCGCCGGGCCATCCTCGACGCCGCCATCCAGGTATTCACCGACCTGGGCTACGCCCGTACGAGCGTCGACGCGATCGCCGCGCAGGCGGGAGTCGGCAAACAGACCGTCTACGGCCACTTCGGCGACAAGGAACAGCTCTTCCTCGCCGCCATCCAGGAGGCCAGGTCGGCGGTCGCAGGCGCGCCAGGCCGTAGCGCGTCGGCGGCAGGAGGCCCGGCGACCCGCGGCACGTCGGCGGGCGGCGGCACCGCGGGTCGGGGCACGTCGGCGGGCGGCGTGCCGACCGGTCGTGATGCGTCAGCGGGCGGCGGGCCGGCGGGGCGCGGGGGGACCGCGGGGGCGGGCGTCGTTTTCACGGGTGATCCGCGCGAGGACCTGACCGCGCTCGGTGAGTGGACGCTGGACATCGCGCTGTCGCCGCGGGTGGCGGCGCTGCATCGGCTGACCATCGCGGAGGTGGGCCACCATCCGGAGCTCCAGCGCACCTGGCGGGCGAGCTCCTCGTCGCTGGGCGGCGGCGTGGCGGACTATCTGCGCGAGTGCGACCGCGACGGCAGGCTGCGGGTGCCGGACCCGGCCAGGGCGGCCCGCCAGTTCTCACACCTGGTGGTCAGCGAGGCGCGCGTCGACACGGCGTACGGCATGCTGCCCTTGCCACCCGAACGGCGGCACGCCATCGCCGCCGACGCCGCCGATCTCATCGTCCGCGCCCACCACGTCTAATGCGGAACGAATCCTTCCGCATTGCCGCCTACGGTGAGTCTCATGATGGAAATGTCGTGGTCCCAGGTCAGCGCCAGGCGTTTGGAGCGGCACGGCCTGACCGCCCCCGCCAAGGACGCCACCCCGGCGGACGTCGTGGCCGCCATGTGCGGCGCCCATGCTCAGGTGATGTCGGCGGCCGAGCTGTCGGTCGGCCTCCGCCTCGACGGCGTCACCCGTACCGGCGTGCGCGAGGCGCTGTGGGGTGAGCGCAGCCTGGTCAAGACGCACGGCCCGCGCGGCACCGTCCACCTGCTGCCCGCCCGCGACCTGCCGATGTGGATCGGCGCCCTGTCGTCGCTGCCGTCCTCGTACGCCGCTCACGCCCCGGGCATACGCCTGACCCCCGCCCAGACCGACCAGGTCGTGGAGGCGATCCGCGAGGTGCTGACCGGAGCCACTCTGACGATCGACGAGCTGAGCGACGCGGTCGTCGCCGTCACGGGATCGTGGGCGGGAGACCTCGTCATGCCGGCCTTCCAGACGATGTGGCCGCGCTGGCGACAGGCCATGGCGACGGCGGCGCATCGGGGCGCGTTCGTGTTCGGCCCGGCGAGGGGGCGCAAGGTCACCTATACCGCCCCGCCCGCGGGTTTCCGGCCGGCCGAGGGGTGCGGCGAGCTGGTGGACGCCTATCTGAGGGCGTACGGTCCCGCCACGCCAGAGCAGTTCGCCAAGTGGATCGGCGCGCCGGTCAAGTGGGCGGCCGCGGCCTTCGCGGCGGCCGAGCTCGAGCAGGTGCTGTTCGACGGCATCCCGGCCTGGGTCGCGGCCGGCGACACCGAGGTGCCGGACGAGCCGCCGAGGGGCGTGCGGCTGCTGCCGTACTTCGATGCCTATGTCGTGGCCGGGCGGCCGCGCGAACTGCTGTACCCGGGCGCGGCCGCCGCGCGGGCACTGGCCGGCGGCCAGGCGGGCAACTTCCCGGTGCTGCTCGTGGACGGGCAGGTGGCGGGCGTATGGCACCAGCGGCGGTCCGGCCGCCGGCTGGCCGTCACGGTGGAGACATTGCGCGAGCTCACCCCCGCCCAGCTCCGCGAACTCGACGAGCAGGTGGCGCTCGCCGGACAGATCCTGGAGGGCGAGCCGCGGCTGACGCTCGGCCCGATCACCGTGGGCGGCCACGCCTGACGTTGACCACCGCGGGATTAGTCAACTAAGGTTGCTAGCGTGCCCGCTGCTGAGATCCTCGTTTCCCAAGAACCCGCCGATCGGCTGGCGGCCGTGGCGGCGTTGCGGCGCCTGGCCGACCAGTTGGAGGACGACGCCGTCGAGCAGGCGATGCGCGCGGGCTGGAGCTGGCCGCAGGTCGCCGAGGCGCTCGGCGTGACGCGCCAGGCCGTTCACAAGAAGCACGCCAAGCGGCTCATCGCCGCCGGCGTCACCCTGAGGAGGCGCTGACGATGGCCGCCATCGACCACTACATCAACACGATCATCGACCAGGGCGGACACGAGGCCCAACAGGACGGCTCGACGAGCGTCGAGGCGCACCACCTCCTGCTGGCGATCGCCGCCGAGCGGGAGACCGGCACCTATCAGGTCCTGACCTCGGTCGGGCTCGATCACCAAGCGATCCGCGACGCGCTGGACAAGGAGTTCGAGCACAGCCTGGGCGCGGCGGGAGTGTCTCTCGCCACCTTCGCCCTGCCGCGGCCGAGCAGCGCCGCCGAACGGCCCACCCAGATGGGGGCATCGGCCAAGCTCGCGCTCGAACGGGGCTTCGCGTCCGTCTCCCGCAAGAAGGACCTGCGGCCGGCGCACCTGCTGCTCGGGATCGTCCGGGCCCAGCTCGGCACCGTGCCGCGCGCGCTCGCCCTGGCCGGCGTCGACCAGGCGGACCTGATGGTACGCATCCTGGATACGCTCCCGGACAACGACGAGTGATCCGCGCTCCGAAGAGGACCAGAACCGAGATCACCCCGTGACGCCGCGACGGCAGGATTTCCTGTCGCACCTATCGGTTTTCAACGGGAGGATCTCGTGAAGCGTCTCGCAGTCGCCGCCGCCCTGGCGGCAGCCGCCGTCTTATCCACCGGAGGCGGCCACGCCCAGGCCGCCTCCGCCACCGCCACCGACCCGGTCAAGAGCATGAAGAAGCAGTTCGTGGTCGGGCGTGGCGTGCTGGTCTCCGAGACGGCCAGGAGCACCGTCAGCGGAGCCAAAGGCGTCGCCGTGGCCAGGACCACCGGCACGATCGGCTTCGTCAAGTCCGGGACGGCGAACCACGACCTCACCACGAGGTGGAAGCCCCACCCCGGCATGGCCCAGCCCGTGGGCACGGCTCCCACCCGAGCGATCAAGGTGGGCCGCTTCACGTACGTGTCCGGCTTCGAATGGAAGGAAATGCCGGCCGGGGCGAAGTGGGTCCGTTTCGGCAAGGACAACAGCTGGTGGGGCAACGTGGGCGAGCGAGGCGATCAGCTCGTCGACGTCTTCAACCCGGCCATACTCAAGAAGCTGCTGGCCAAGGCCACCATCGCGAGGCCGGGTGAATACCGGGGCATCCTGACCGCCAGGGATCTGTACGGGGAATACAGCTTCGCCGATGTGGACAAGGTCTCTTTCAGGCTCTTCGTCAACCGGGACCAGTTGCCCGTCCGCCTCATCACTGAGCATCGGGAGAAGGACACCATCCCCGACAAGGACCACAAGCTGGTGAAGCGCACCGTGCACACCATCGTGGACACCCGCTACACCGGCTGGGGCACGAAGGTGAAGATCGTGGCGCCACCGGCGGACGAAGCCGTCGACTACGCTGACCTGCCAGGACCGTTCGACCAGTGAAGATCACGAAATACACCCACGCATGCGTACGGCTGGAGCACGAGGGCCGGGTCCTGGTCATCGACCCCGGCACCTGGAGCGAGCCGGCCGCGCTGACCGGCGCGGACGCGGTGCTGGTCACGCACGAGCACTCCGACCACGCCGACGTGCTGCGGCTGCTCGGGGCCGGGATCGAGGTGTACGCGCCGGCCGGGGCCGAGCTGGCGTTGCCGTACACCGCCGTGCGGGTCGACGAGGAGTTCGCGGTGGCCGGGTTCCGGGTGCGGGCGTACGGCGGCCGGCATGCGACCATCTACGGCGGCCTGCCTGACTGCGCGAACCTCGGCTATCTCGTGGCGGGCGCGGTCTACCACCCCGGCGACTCCCTGCACGTGCCGGACGAGCCGGTGGAGACCCTGCTGGTTCCGCTGCAGGGGTCGTGGCTGAAGACCGCGGAGATGATCGACTTCGTCCGCGCGGTCGCCCCCGAGCGGGCTTTCGGCATACACGACGCGCAGATCAACGAGCGCGGCCTGGCCAGTGCGAACGGCTGGCTCAGCGAGGAGACCGAGCACGGCTACCGCTGGCTGGCCCCGCTGGAGAGCGCGTGACCGCGCCGTCCTGAACGTCGGCGCTCGGTAGAGCTTCTGGCCGCACTCTGAGATACTCTATCCATCGAAATATTTAAATATTCCTAGGGAGGGAGTTAGAGTGAAGGTGCTGGTGGTGGGCGCGGGAGCACTTGGGCAGGTCTTCGGGATGTGGCTGGCGGCCGGCGGTGCCCAGGTCAGCTACCTGGTCAAGCCCGGCAGAGAGCACTGGGCGGACGGGGACGGCGCGCTGCTGTACCGGCTGCGCCGGCGAGGACGGCCCGTCGAGCGGCGACTGACGCCGCACCAGGTGGTCACTGAGCCGGTGGCCGGAGAGTGGGACATGGTGTGGCTGTGCGTGGACTCCACCGCGCTGCCCGGCTCCTGGACGGGAGAGCTGCACGCCGCGACCGGCGGCGCGACCGTGGTCACCATCAGCCAAGCGCCGCAGGACCACGCGGTCCTCACCCGGACCTGGCCGGGGGAGCAGATCGTCCAGGTGATGCCGACGCTTCTCGCCTACCAGGCGCCGATGCCCGGGCAGGTATGCGAGCCCGGCATCGCCTACTGGGCGCCGCCCGGGGCGGTGCTCGGTGTCTTCGGGGCGGAACCGCGCGCCCGGCAGGTGATCGCCGCGCTCCGGGCGGGCGGCGCGCGCGCCAGACGCACCCGGCGGGCGGGGGCGAGTGACATCACCGCCGCCCGGATGATGCCGTACATCGCCACGCTGGAGAACGCGGGCTGGTCGATCGCGGCCACCCGGTACGCGCGCGCGGCACAGGCGAGCCGTGAGGCCGTCGCGATCGCCGCGGCCGGGCACGGCAGGCGGGCCCCGCTCGTCATCCCGGCCTGGGCCGTGTTCTCGGCCCTGCGCGCGCTGCCGCTGCTCGTGCCCTTCGACCTGCCGCTCTACCTCGAGACGCACTTCACCAAGGTGAGCGCGCAGACGCGCCTGATGCTGGACGGCTGGATCGCCGAAGGCGCGGCCCGTGGCCTCCCCGTCACCCACCTCACGGAGCTGCGTGCCGAGGTGTCCGCATGACCGGCCATGCCGCCGCGCAGGACGTCCTGGCGCTGTTCGCCACGACGCGGCCGCTGTTCACCGCGCTGGGCGACGAACGCAGGCAGGAGATCATCGTGTTCCTGCTCGAATCCGGCGCTGCGCGCAGCGTCGGCGACATCGCCGACCACCTGGGCCTGTCCCAGCCCGCCGTGTCGCACCATCTGAAGATCCTGCGTGACGCGGGGCTGCTCACCGTGCGCCGCAACGGCGCCCAACGCCTGTACGCGCTCAACGCGGCCGACTATCCGCGCCTGCTGACCCCGCTGCGCGATCTGACCTCTTCGATCATCGCCTGCGCCACGGCCCCGGTTTGACCCTGCGCCAGGGGCCGCCCTGATCGCCGTGCTGGACCGGCCGTCTCACCTGGGCACCCGCCACTCTCCCGCACGGCCAGTTCGGCGAAGGCGGTAGCGGCAGGCAGCGGCTCGCCCTCGGCCGGGACCCCCAGCAGGATCGTCCGCAGTTCCTCTGGTTCGAGCGGTACGACGCACACCCCGGTGTGCTCCGTGGGCAGGGACAGTTCCGGCATGACGGAGACGCCCAGGTGCTCCGCGACCAGGGCGAGGATGCTGTTGGTGTCGCGTACCTCGTAGTGGCAGCGCAGCCGGACGCCGGCCCGCCGCGCCAGCTCGGTGATGAGCGGCTCGCACCCGCCCGTCGACATGATGAAGGGATAGCGGGACAGCTCGGCGATGGTGGTGGCGGCCCGGACGCCCAGCGGATGGCCGGCCGGCAGGACGGCGAGCAGCCGGTCGCGGGCGAGTGGGACGGTGACCAGGTCGGGCGCCTCGGCCGTCACGGTGCCGACGTCGACCGCCCCGGTCCGCAGCCATTCGGCGACCTCGGCGTCGGACCCCTCGATCACGGTGAGCCGCACCCGCTCGTGCGCGGCTTCGAACGCCCGCAGGATTCGAGGGAGCAGCCGGGCGTTCGCGCTGGGGATCACGCCGACCCGCAGCCGCGCCATCACCGAACCGCGCGCGGCGGCGGCCTCCTGGTGGAGTGCTTCGAGCTGCGTCAGGATGAGGTCCGCCCGGCTGCTCACGGTACGGCCCGCGGCGGTCAGGGTGACCCCGCCGCTGCCCCTGACGAACAGGACCAGCCCCAGCTCCCGCTCCAGGCTGCCCAGGGCGTGGCTCACGGCGGACTGGGTGGTGCCGAGCTCCTCGGCGGCGCGCGTCATGTTCCCGGTCCTGGCGACGGCGCGCAGCACCCGAAGCTGGCCGAACGTCATGCCCGGCGCCTGGCCCGCAGAGCCGCCCGCAGCAGCCCGGTGACCAGCGGATGCGGCTGTTGCGGCGTCGATCGGGCCTGCGGCACGAACAGGGTCGCCACGTAGAAGGGATGCCCGGGAAGCTCCAGCACGCGCGCCTCCTCCTCGCCGTCGACGCCTGTCACCCGCAGCCCTCCGTCGTGCAGGGTTCGCCGGTGGCCGGGGTTGAGGCCGAAGTCGCAGTAGTACCGCTCCTCGACCTCCGTGACACCGTACAACTCCGCCGCCCGCGACCCCGGCGTGAGGCTGACGGGCATGGTCTTCCCGGCGAGTGAGCAGGTCAGCGCGGAGACGAACAGTTGTGACGCGTACGGGTCGTACTCGGCGTGCTGGGCGTCCTCGAAGCCGAGCACGTGGCGGGCGTACTCGATCACCATGTGCTGGAAGCCGCCGCAGGTCCCCAGCGTCGGCACGCCGTGCTCGCGGCCGTGACGCAGGGCGGCGAGGGCCCCGGCCAGGCTGCGGTACGGGCTGCCGGGCGCGCACCACAACGCGTCGGCGGCGCGTACGGCCGACAGGTCCCGTTCCAGCGGCTCGGTCGCCAGCCACGGGATCTCGATCTCGATCCCCAGCCGTGTCGCGGCGTGCGCCAGCGCGTCGTTGGTGGCCGTGTGCGGGGCGAATGTCCGGTCGAAGTCGCCGACGACGGCGACGAGCAGGGCAGGAGCCATGCCGCCCACTATCGGGCGCGGCGGACCCGAGCGCCAATGCCGGACCGCGCGGCGGGCATGAGCGGACGCTCATGTCGTTCGCACCGTTCGAGCTGCGGAAATGATAAGTGTCGCCACATGAATAAAACGATCATCGGGGGCGGTCTGGTGGGTGCGGCGCTGCTCGCGGCGGCCGCCTGCGGGGCCGACGCCCGTCAGATGTCCGGGCAGGGCGCCGATACTCCCACGCCGTACGTCGCCGCCACCGCGTCACCCTTGGACCCGGAAGCCGGCTCGCAGCAGCGCTCGGGGATGAAGAAGCTGGAGGAGGTGGGGCAGGCCGCGTTGAAGGCCGTGCCCGGCTCGACGCTCGTCTCGATGGAGAGCGAGGAGAACGGCAGCCTGTGGGAGGTGCGGGTGGTCGACGCCAAAGGCACCGAACACCAGATGGACATCAAGTCCGACCCCGCGAAGGTCGTCAGCGGCCCGTCGGCGCAGGACGACGACTCCGACGACCAGGCCGAGTACCTCGGCCAGATCAAGGCCACCAAGCTCGACTACCAGCAGGCCGCGGACAAGATCGCCAAGGCCGTGCCGGGCGGCCGCATCACCGAGCTGAACCTGGACAGCCACCGGGACAAGATCGTCTGGGAGGTGGACGTGGTCACGTCCGACGGGAACAAGCAGAACATGATGGTCGACGCCACCGACGGCACGGTCACCAAGGACAGCGAAAGGGACTGATCGGGGACCGCGAGCGCTGGCCGCACCCCCGACGGTCAGCGCGCCGCAGGCCGCGGTCAGCGATTCGCGGCACCCACCGCGCCCGCCAGCCAGGCGTCCACCCCCGCCCGCATCCCCACCTTGAGCTCCTCCTCGGCGAACGACGCGTCGATCGAGGCCCGGGCGAACCCGGCCAGCTCCGCGTCGCCATACCCGAAGACCTCCCGCGCCCGCGCGTACTCCTCCGCGAGGTCGGTCTCGCCGTCGGTGTTGAGCGTGACCGCCAGCCCCGCCTCGCGCAGCCGCCGCAGCGGATGCTCGGCCAGGCTGGGCACGACACCGAGCAGGACGTTCGAGGTGGGACAGACCTCCAGCGGAACCCCGCGCTCACCCATCTCGGCGACCAGCGCGTCGTCCTCCAGAACACGGACGCCGTGCCCGATCCGCTCGGCGTGCCCGGCCACGAGCGCATCCCGGATGCTCTCCGGCCCGCCGAACTCCCCCGCATGGTGCACCAAGTGCACCCCGGCGTCCCTGGCCGCGTCGAGCACCTCCGCGAACGGCGCCAACGGGTGGCTCTCGTCACCGGCCAGCCCGATGCCGATGACCGCCTCGTAACGGGTGGCGAGCTTCAGCGTCTGCCAGAACCGTTCGACGGAACGCCGCCGCGAGTGGTCCAGCAGCACCCGGCACTCGATCCCGTAGCGGCGCGACCCCTCGGCCAGCCCGTCGAGCACCGCCTCCAGCGGCATCTCCGGCGCGCCGAGCCGCTCGCCGTGCGAGGCCGCGGTGAACGACACCTCCGCATAGCGGGTGCCCTGAGCCGCCTCGTCCTCGCAGAACTCCAGCGCCACCCGCCGGAAGTGCTCGGCCGTGCGCAGCCGCCCGCGCGTCAGCGCCCGATGATCGGCGAACTCGCGGAACGTGGCGAACGGCCCGCCCCGGCCCCCGGGGCCACCGAACTCGCGCGAGGTCTCGGGCCGGACCGTGCTCTCCAGGTGAACGTGCAGGTGGGCTTTGGGCAGCAGCCGTACGTCTCTCACTGTCAGCACCCTAGCCACCAGCCAGGACGGCCCGCACCCCGATTTTACCATTGACTGACTGGTCAGTCATAATGGCCGGATGTCCCCCCGGAAGGTCGACAAGGCCGCGCGACGCAAAGAGATCCTCACCGCGGCGGTGAAGCTGTTCGCCAGCAAGGGCTTTGCCGCCACCCGCATCGACGACATCGCCGCCGAGGCGGGCATCGCCAAGGGCAGCGTCTACCTCTACTACGACAGCAGGGACGCGCTGCTGGAGGCCGCGTTCGAAGCCTACCGAGCCATGTCGGCCGACATCTTCGACCGGGCGGTCAACGGCCCCGGCCCCGCGCTGGAGCGGCTGGCCGGGCTGGTGCACTCGGTGCTCGACGTACTGGCCGCGCGGCGCGAACCGGCCCGGATCATGGTCGATCTGTGGGCGGCGTCCCGGGACGCGGAGAAGTCGCCGGTGGACATGGCGGCCGTCTACGGCGACGCGCGGGCGGCGGTCGCCGAGCTCCTGCGCCAGGCCGACAAGGAAGGCGCGCTGCGTGCGGGCGTGAGCGAGCACCACGCGACCGTCATCGTGGGCGCCCTCGAGGGCTGTCTGCTGCAGTGCCTGGTGGATCCCGGCCTGCCCGCGACGGAGCTGGCCGAGCCGATCATTCAGGTCTGTCTGGAGGGCCTGCGCCGACCGGCCGCTTGACAAGCTCGGGGGGCTGATAGAGCCTCCTTGCAGAGATCTCCGGTTCACCAGCCACTTCGCCTCCCTTACGGGTGAGGAGACGATGCCGGAAGAACACGAGCCGATGCCGTCGCCGGCGCAGCAGCGGTTGTGGTTTCTCCAGCAGCTCGCGCCGGATTCGCCGCAGTACAACGTCTTCCGGGGCTACGAGCTGCGCGGACGGCTGGACGTGGCGGCGCTGCGCCGGGCCCTCGGCGCGCTGGCCGACCGGCACGTCGCGTTACGCATGAGGTTCCCCGCCGACGGCGGGGTCGCCCGCGCGGTGGTGAGCGGCCGCCCCTTCGACGTCGAGCTGCCCACCACCGATCTGGCGGGCGAGCTCGGGTGGGAGGCCGCGGCGACGGAGTTCGCCCGGCTGTGGTCGTCACAGCCGTTCGACCTCGCGCGGGACGACCTGATCCGGGCCCACCTCCTGCGCGTCACTCCCGAGCTGCACGTACTCCTGCTGTGCGTCCATCACATCGTGATCGACGGCTGGTCAGTGCCGATCATCGACGAGGAGCTCGGCCGGCTCTACGAGGGCCGGCCCCTCGTCGAGCAGTCGGCTGACTATCTCGACTACGCCAGGTGGCAGGGGGAGCTGGCCGGCTCCCCCTCGGCCGAGCGGGTGCTCGCCTACTGGCGGCGGCGGCTGGCGGGCGCGCCCGAACTCGTCACGCTGCCCGCCGACCGGCAGCGCCCGAGGATCCAGGACTTCCGCGGCGGGCAGCTCGTCAAGGCCATGCCGGTGGAGCTGATCGCCACGCTGAGGTCCTTCGCCACGGCGCACCGCGTCACGCCGTACACCGTCGCCTACGCCGCCTTCGCCGTGCTGCTCGCCCGCTACGCCCGCGCGACCGATCTGGTGATCGGCGTGGTGGTGGCCGGCCGTTCGCGGCCGGAGTTCGCCGGGACGGTGGGGTTCTTCGTCGGTACGCTGCCGGTCCGCATGGATCTGTCCGGCGATCCGAGCTTCGCGGCGGTGCTCGCCGCGGCCCGCGAGGAGCTGTTCGACGCCTACGACAACGACCTGCTGCCCTTCGACGTCCTGGTCGACCGGCTCGCCCTGCGGCGGGACCCCTCCTACACCCCGCTGGTCCAGGTGATCTTCCAGATGCTGGTCACGCGGGCGTACGGGAGCGAGACGCGCTGGGGCGACCTCGGCGCCCGGCTCTGGGGCAGGGACGTCACGCAGCCCGCCACCCGCTTCGACCTGGAGGTCCACCTGCTGGACCAGGCCGACGACGACATGGTCATGGAGGTCTGCTTCAACGCCGACCTGTTCGACGAGGAGACGGTCGCGGGACTGGCCGGCGACTACGTGCGGCTGCTGCGCGCCCTGTGCGGCGACCCCGATCAGCCCGTGTCGGAGGCGTACACGCTGCTCGGCGGCGGTGAGGGGCAGGTGCGGGTGTCGATCCGCGACGAGCAGGGGGGTTCGGTGCCGTACGGGGTGCCGGGCGAGGTCTGGCTCGACGGGACGCCCACGCGGCTGCTGGGCCGCATGCGGGCCGGCGGCGCGCTCGAGGTCCTGGGCCGTACGGATGCCGAACTCGTAGTCCGCGGCTGCCGGGTGCCGGCTGAGCTGATCGAGAAGGCGCTGCTGGACGAACCGTCGATCGCGGCGGCCGAGGTCTCGGCAGGCGACGAGATCACCGCCCGCCTCACCGCCGTGCCCGGCGAGTCCCGCCCGACCCGGGGCGAACTACGCGCCCGGCTCCGCCGCCGGCTGCCGGGCTTCCTGGTGCCCGGTTCCTTCGTCTGGAACGACGAGCCCTCCCCCGAGGCGCCGACGCTGGTCTTGACCGCATCGGACGTCTCAGACCCGAACGTCCCGGGCCCGACCCAGCCGGACTCGAACGCGTCGGGTCTGGACGAGCCGATGGTCTTCTTCGTGGTCACCGAACCGCCGGGAGACGCTTCGTGAGCACGTCAGCGGCGGAGGCCTGCTTCTGGACGCCGCGCCGCAGGCCCGGGGCGGCGCTGCGCGCGATCTGCTTCCCGCACGCCGGCGGTGACGCGCTGTCGTACGCCTCCCTCGCCCGCGCGCTGCCCGACGACGTCGAGGTGCTGGCCCTGCGGATGCCCCGTCCCGGTGACCGGCGGGCCGAGCCCGCACCTGATCTCGCCACGTTCGCCGGGCGGATCGCGGGCGCGCTCGCGGACCTGGCGCCGCCGTACATGGTGGTGGGTCAGAGCCTGGGCGCCCTGATCGCCTTCGAGGCGGCCAGAGCAGTGCCGGGTACGCCCCCCACGGCGTGCCTGTTCATCTCGTCGGCGCCCCCGCATCGCTGGGCGGAGACGCTCGACCTCTATGCGACGACCGGCGCGGGCCAAGCGCTGCTGTCCTATCTCCGTGACAGCGACGGAACGATGGGCGCGGCGCTGGACGATCCGGCGGTTGGGGCGCTCGTGCTCCGCGACCTGCGGGCAGACCTACGGCTTTTGCAGGGGTACGCCGCCTCCGTGGAGCCGCGGCTCACCTGTCCTGTCCGCGTCCTGCTCGGCGCCGAGGACCCGGCACTGTCGCCGGACGACGTCGCCGGCTGGAGCCGCTACACGAGCGGGCCCTGCTCGATCGCGTCGGTGCCCACCGGCCACTTCGTCGTACGGCAAGGAGAGGCTTTCGTCGTTCAGGAGATCACCCGCGTCGCCACCGCGGGGTTCACAGTCGAGGGAGAAGGATGTTCGACTCGGAGATCGGCCGGCGGGTCGCAGAGCACGCCGCCCAGGCCCCCGACAGCCCCGCCGTCGTGTCCGCCGAGGGCGTCCTGACCTACCGGGACCTGGCCACGCGGGCGGAACGCTACCGTGAGGCGCTCGCGGAGGCGGGACTGCGCGCGGGGGACGTGGTGGCGATGGCGCTGCCCGACGGCGCGGTCGGCATCGCCGCGATGCTGGCCGCGTTCACCGCCGGCACGGCCTTCGTCTGGCTCGACGAGGACCAGCCCGCCGCGCGGCACCGCGCGATCCTGGAGGACTGCGGCCCGACAGGTGTGGTGGCGACGCCGAACAGCGTGGCGCAGGCGGCCAAATCAGCGGGCTGCCCCGCGGTGGTGACCGTCCAAGGCGACGAGGCGACGGTGGTCTCGGCCGCACCGTCCGGGCCGCGCGCGGAGACGGTGCCGCGGGACACGAGCTGCCTGGTCTACACCTCGGGCTCCACCGGCAGGCCCAAAGGCATCGTCCAGCGCAGCGGGAACCTCCTGCACTTCGCCCGCTGGCTCGCCTCGGAGACCGGGCTGCGCCGCGGATCGCACATGCTGCAACTGGCCCGCCTCAGCTACGACGCCGCCTACCTGGAGATCCTCAGCGCCCTGGATTCCGGTGCCGCGATCGTCATCCCGCCGCCCACGGTGAAGCCCGACGGCGCCGCGCTCCTCCCGTGGCTGGCCGGCCGGGAGGTGACGCACGTGTTCTGCGTGCCCACGCTCATCCGCCGTCTCCTGCTGGCCCGGGAGAGCGCGGACGAACCGCCCGACCCGGGAATGCGGGCGGTCAGCCTGTACGGCGAGCCCCTGCACAGCACCACCGTTGAGCAGGTGCGCGCCCACTTCCCGCAGGCGGCGGTCTACAACATGTACGGCCCGGCGGAGACGACCGTCGCGACGTTCCACCTGGTCGAGCCGGACTGCGCCGGGGACATCCCCATCGGCCGGGACATCCCGGGGGTGGAGACCCTGCTGCGCGGCGGCGAGAGCGCGACGGACGACGAGGGCGAGGTCTGGATCAGGACCCGGTTCCTGGCCCGCGGCTACCTGGGCCGGCCCGCGGAGACCGCCGCGGTCTTCTCGGAGAAGGACGAGTCCGGCCTGCGTACGTACCGGACCGGGGACCTGGCGCGCCGGCGGCCCGACGGCGCGCTGGTGTTCCTGGGCCGCCGCGACCACCAGGTCAAGATCCGGGGCGCCCGCGTCGAGCTGGCCGAGATCGAGGCGGTGCTGCGGGCCGAACCGGGAGTGGCGCAGGCCGCCGTCGGCGTCTTCACCGACGAGCAGGGCACCGTGCATCCCGCCGCCTACCTGGAGCCGGTCGCGGCGGCGAAGGTGGATGTGCGGGTGCTGCACCGCCGCCTGGCGGGCGTTCTACCCGCCTACATGGTGCCCGCCGCGTACGTGCTGCTCGACAAGCTGCCCCTCACCGCGACCGGGAAGATCGACCGGAACGGGCTGCCGGATCCGAACACGCTCACATCGGGAACCGGCGCCCAGGGAGCGTTCAAGACCGGGACCGAGCGACGACTGGCCGCGATCTGGCGCGAGGTGCTCGACCGCCAGGAACTGGGCGCCGACGACGACTTCTTCGAGCTGAAGGGGCACTCCCTCATGGCCGTCCGCATCGCGGCGGCGGTGATCGAGGAGTTCGGGGTGGAGATCCCGGTCCGGGCCGTCTTCGAGCATCCCACCGTGCGCGAACTGGCCGGCTACATCGACGAGGAGCTGTCTCACTTGTAGGCGGTCTCCTGCGCGGGGATGCCGCGGATCCGGCAGGGGCGTTCGGCGCGGAGCAGGAAGCGATGCAGCTCGGCCCGGACGCGCCGCACGGCGTCGTCGGTGGCGTCGCGCATGTACAGCTCCAGGACGAACCGCTGCCCATCGTGCTCGACGTGCTCGTCATCGCCGACGTACGTTCCACGCCCGCCGGAGTACGTTCCGCTCCCGCCGGCGTACGTTCCGCTCCCATCGGCGTACGTTCCGCGCCCGTCATCCCCGGAGTACGCGCCC
The DNA here is from genome assembly GCF_018603905.1 of Nonomuraea sp. NEAU-A123. Lineage (GTDB taxonomy): Bacteria > Actinomycetota > Actinomycetes > Streptosporangiales > Streptosporangiaceae > Nonomuraea. The sequence goes on along the minus strand of NZ_JAHFZZ010000005.1, from coordinate 309,722 downwards.
TGGCCACCGGGACACGGGCGGGTGGCCGCGGCGACGACTCCGGGAAGCGCCTCGGCCAGGCGGCGTACCGACGGCAGCGACACCTTGACCCCGTCCACGACGCAGGAGTCCCCCATGCGTCCGGCGAAGTGAAGATAACCGTCCGCGTCGATGCGGAAGAGGTCCCCGGTAGCGATCTGCCCCGGGGCGGTGCGGCCGTCGATGGCGCGGCCGTCGGTGGCGCCGACCCGCCGCACGAGCACGGTGTCGGAGGTCACGAGCAGCTCTCCCACGCCATCGCGCACGTCACGCAGGGACACCCCGACCCCGGGCAGCGGGCGGCCGACCGACCCGTGCCGGTGGACGGGTTCGCGGTGCGCGGCCAGGGTGCTGACCCGCGGCCCCGCCTCCGTCAGGCCGTACGTGATGTACACCTCCAGGTCATCCCGCCCCCGCAGCAGCGCGGTCACCTCCCTGGACGGCAGGGCGTCGCCGCCCACGGTGAGCATGCGCAGGCCCTTGGGCGGCTCGCCGGGCACCAGGCTGCGCAGGAGGAAGGGCGTCAGCGACGAACTCGTCACACCGTGTCGGCGCACGGCGTCGACGTAACCCCGCGGGCTGAACGGCGGGCCGGTGACCACCAGGCGGGCGCCGGTGACCAGGCCCGCCAGCGCTTGGGCCACCAGGGCGTAGGAGAAGTTCAGCGGCAGCGTGATGAGCATGGTGTCGTCGGCCCGCAGCCCGACCGCCCCGGCGTGCCTGGCGGCGTTGCGGAACAGGGACGAGGCCCGATGCAGGCAGCCGCTGAAGATACCGGAGGTCCCGGAGGTCAGGATGACCACGTGACCGGGGCCGTGGTGCTGCCAGGGACCGGGCAACGTCGCGACAGCGGTGCGGTCGAAGCGCCTGACCGCCGTACCGGGGACGATCCTGCCGTACGGGGTGACCAGCATCCGGGCGCCGAGCCGGCGAGCGACCTCCCTGAGACGGCTCGCGGGCATGGCAGGTGGCACGGCGATGGGCACCGCCCCACCGTGAAGCGCGCCGAACAGGTACCGCAGCAGCGCGGTCCCGCTCGGCAGGGCGAGCACCACCACGTTCCCCAACTGATCGGCCAGCCCGGCGAACAGGTCGGCGACGTCCGCGACGGGCACCGCCGAGCCAGGCTCCGCGTCGCCATCGACGTCGACGGCCCGCTCACGAAGGTAGCTCTCCACCTCGCCGACCGACGGGCCGAGGTCCTCAGCGCTCATCTTCCGGACCCGCTGTCCGGCCGTCGGCGGCGTGCCGGCCGGGCGTTGGTTCTGGCATCCGGTCGGTGGCGATGTGGTGGCCGGATATTGAGTCCTGGCCGCCGGCAGCGTGGACGCCGGGGCTCGGGCCCAGGATTCGGCCGAGGACGGTGTGGTGGGCGCCGTTCATGGTGTGCTCGGCGACGGCGACATACCGGCATTGGCCGGTCGCCAGCCAGCCGGCCGCGATCAGCGCCACGACGGGCCGCGCGCGATCCGGTGGCATGCACACCAGCAGGCTGGGGCCGCGGAAGCCGAGTGTGATGCAGAGCAGGCCGGCGAGCGAGCCGGGGTTGGCGCCGGCGAAGCGCAGTGGGGAGACGCGGCCGCGGGCGGCCGAGTCGGCGACCGAGCGCATGGTGTGGCGGCTGCCGTGGTCGCTGACGGCCAGCGCGCCGATCTCGGCAGGCTCCCGTCGCACCGCCTCCGGCGCCTGGGCCAGCGCCGCCTCGACCGCGGACACCACGAGCCAGGCCGCCGGGTCGGCGTAGAAAGAGGCGGTCCGGCGTCCCTCCGCCACAAGGTCGCCGGTCTCACGAAGCCCGCGGGCCAGGGTGGCCAGACCGGCGCGCTCACCGTACATGCCGCACTCCCGGAGTAAAGGCCAGGCTCGTGATGAACCCCCCGAAGCCGAGCGTCAGGCTGAGCCCCGCGCCCGGCCGCAGCCCGCGCGGCCGACCAGCGGGGACCGGAAGGGGGAATCCCGCCAGCACGTCCTCCAGCCCCACGACCGGCGGCACCGTGCCGTAGTGCAGCGCCAGCACGACGGCGATGGCCTCCAGCACCCCGGTGGCGCCGAGGGTGTGCCCCAGCGCGCCCTTGGTGGCGAACACCACCGGCGGCGCACCGCACCCGCCGAACAGCCTGCTCAGGGCGCCCGACTCGGCGGCGTCGTTGACGGGCGTACCGGAGCCGTGGGCGTTGATCACCGCGATGTCGTCCAGGCCGAGCCCGGAGGCGGCCAGGCAGCGTCGCACCGAGAGGTCGACGCCGGTCCCGGCCGGGTCGGGCGCCGTCATGCCCGCCCCGTCGTTGGCCGCCCCCGTTCCGGCCAGCACCGCGTACGGTTCGGCCCCGCGGGCGCGGGCCGACTCCTCGCGTTCGAGCACGATGAACCCCGCGGCCTCGCCCAGGAGCGTGCCGTCGGCCCGGCGGTCGAACGCGCGCAGCCGGGTCGGCGACATCGTCCCCAGTACGGTGTGCGCCAGCCGTTTGGCCGGGGTGACCACGTCGGCCGCGCCGCACACACTCACCTCGGCGGCTCCCGACCGGATCACCTCGGCACCGACCGCGAGCGCGTCGGACCCGGACGAGCACGCGGTGCTGACGACGACGGGCGGCAACCGCAGCCCCGCACCAGCGGCGACGTCGGCCGCCCACTGATACAGGTCCGCGTCCTCGTCGTCCAACTGCGCCCCAAAACTGGTACCCAGCACGGGGTACGGGTCAAGCGCCCCGCCAGAAGCCAGTCCGGACGGCCCGGCCAGCGCGTCGGACGCCCGTCCAGGAGCGAGCCCGGACGACCCGCCATCACCCCAGGACCCGCGCGCACCACCTGAGGCAGGACCAGACGAGCCGCCTTCACCCCAAGATCCGCGCGCCCGTTCGGGGGTGAGCCCGGCGTCGGTGAGGGCGCGTGACAGTACGCCCTCCGCCAGGGCCCGCTGTCGTGCCGACGGTTTCAGCTCCGGCGGCGGGTCGGGCAGGGTCGCGGCGAGTGGGTTGCGCAGGCGATGCTCCGACGGCACCTCCCGGAACCCGTCGTCCCCGTCGAGCAGCCGCCGCCACACGCCGGCCAGGCCGTCGCCCAGCGCCGTGGACCAGGCCATCCCGGTGACCCAGACGTTCACCACAGCCGCCGCCCGAGCTGCTCGACCGGGACTCGGATGAGGGAGCCGCGGAAGGCCGCCGCCCGCTCGCCCTCCACCGTCGCCCGGCAGGAGAAGTGGAAGGTGTTGCCGATGATCCGGTCACTGCGCACATCGAAGATCACCTGGTCACCGACCACCACGATGCGATGGAACCGGCTGTGCGCCGAGCCGATGAGCGTGATCTCGTCGTCGGCCAGCTTCGACGTGCTCATCTGGTAGAGGATGATGCCCGACTGGGCGATGGCCTGGACCAGGTGGCTGCCGGGGAAGATGGCCCGCTCGGGGAAGTGCCCGGCGATGGCGTCCATGGTGCCGGACACCGACAGCATGCTGCGCAGGTACTCTCCCGGCACGTAGTCGAGCACCCGGTCGATGTAGATCATGGGGTGCCGGTGCCGCAGCCACTGCTTGATCTCTGTGAACCCCAGGGTCGACTCACCGGTCTCGGCCATCGTTCCTCTCTTCGCTCAGCTGGGCGCGCAGCGCGGCGCGCAAGGCTGCGGGCAACGGGGCCGGACTGCCGTCGGCCGCGTTGACCAGGCACATCACGAGCGTTCCCGTGGCGAGCAGCGTCCCCGCCCGGGCGTCCGCACGATCGATCCCGCAGCCCGCACGATCGACCCCGACGCCCGCACGCTCGACCCCCGGGCCCGCGCGATCAGGTCCAACGCCTGCGCGATCAGGTCCGACGCCCGCGCGATCGGTTCCGGTGTCCGCATCATCGACCCCGGTGTCCGCGTGATCGGGCAGGCGGCGGACGGTGCCGGAGACCCGCCAGGAAGCGCCGCCCACGTGGTCGATGCCGGCGCGTACCTCGATCCGGTCCGGAAAACGGGCGGCCGCCCCGTACCGCATGCGCAGCTCGGTCACGGCCGGCTGCAGTTTGTGCTCGCTCATCAGCCGGGTGCCCACGCCCATCGCCTCCAGATCCTCCAGGAGCGCGGTCTCGATGAGGGAGGCGTAGCGGGTGAAGTGGACCACCCCCGCGGCGTCGGTGTCCACGTGCTCGACACGGCGGCGCAGCGGCCGCGGCCCGCTCACCGGCCGTCCCCGAGGAACCTCGCGGTCCCCCGCTGGATCGCGGCCACCAGTTCCTCCAGTTCAGCGGGGCTGGTGACGAGGGGCGGGGCCACGCGCATGGTGGGGAAGACGTACGGCAGGCCGTGGGAGCGGCGACCCGCGCCGGCCATGAACTCCACGTAGCAGCCCGCCCTGATGATGGACGACCGCAGGTCGCGCAGCCGGTCCGCGGCGTCCTCTGCGAGTTCCAGCCCCTGGAGCAGTCCCGTGCCGCGCAGCCCGCGATAGGTGCCGGGGAACCGGTCGAGCACCTCCCGGTCGAGGAGCCCGGCCAACTGGGCGCCGAGCTCGGCCGACCGTTCGAGCAGCTCCTCCTCCTCGATCAGCCGCAGGCCGTCGTGGATCACCGCGCAGGTCAGCGGGCGCAGGTCGGAGGTGGCCACGGCCCCGGACGGCCGCACGGCCAGCGACCGTCTGGCGATCACCATCGAGGTGGACAGCACGCCCATGCCGAGGCTCTTGCCGATGACGGTGACGTCCGTGGGGATCGGACCGTACTCGTCCGCCATGGCGAAGAACCGGCCGGTCTTGGCGAACGTGAGAACCTCGTCGGCCACCAGCAGCGCCCCATGCTCGGCGGCGAGCGCGGCCAGTGTCCGCAGGTAGCCGGGTGGGGGGACGAGCAGGCCCGCGTCGCCCTGGATCGGCTCGACGACGACGGCCAGCAGGCGCTCGCCGTCGCGGGCGAAGAACTCCAGCAACGGCTCCAGAACACCGAACGGAAGGTGCTCCACCGCCAGCCCATAGGGACCGTCGGCGGCGATCTGGGGGAGCCCGACGCGGAAGTGGCGCCGGTTGAGCAGCGGCGTGAGCGCGCCCGTCCATCCGTGCCACGCGCCCTGGAAGGCGAGGACGAGATCACGGCCGCCCCGCTCGGGGTCGGGCCGCAGCCGGCGGTGGTCGTACCTGGACTCCAGGACCAGCCGCAAGGCCAGTTCCATGCCCTCGGAGCCGGAGTTGCGGCCGGCCGCGTGGTAGTCGCCCGGCGGGAAGTGGTCGCACCACAGCCCGCCGGAGCCGAGCGTCCCGGCGAGGAGGCGGGTGCGCTCCGCTGACTCGATCTCGTCGGTCGCGTACCCGAGATCCGTCACCGCGCGGGTCAGGGCGCGCAGCACGGCCGGGTGGCCGGCCCCGAGGCAGGCGCTGGCGTAGCCGCCGGAAGCGTCGATGACCTCGAACGGCTCGCCCGCGCCGCCGCGCTCGGCCAGCCGCAGCCGCACGCCCCTGCCGCCGAGCGAGACGAACGGCAGCCTGCCGCCGCCGTAGTGGTCCAGGTGCAGATCTCCGTCGAGGCCGTGAGACGGCGACGCGGCGGTCAGTCCCGCGTGGCTCACGTCCCGCCGCCCTGCAGACGCCGGATGAGCGCGGTCAGGGCGGCGATGGTACGGAAGTTCTCGGGTACGAAGTCCTCGTCGGAGATGCGGACGTCGAAGATGTCCTCACATTGCACCCGTAGTTCGGTGAATCCCAGAGAATCGAGCGCGTAGATGTCGCGCAGGCTCTCGTGGTCGCTGATTTCCTCGGCCGGCGTCTCCACGAACAATTCGGTCGCCAGAATCTTCTTTATGGTGCCCTCGATTTCCATTACACCTCCGGACAAAGCGCATGGTAAAGAGAACAGCACGGCTGGTAGCCGTAGAATAGAGGTGGGCGTGGCATCTTCGTCACGGATCGGTCGGCCGACCGTGAAACCCCGGGACCCAGGGGCCGCCAACAACGACCAGCATGAACCACCCGATGTTGTTCGTCAATTGCACCCGGCGTCACCGGGTTCACTCGAATTCAACGCGGGAAAGCGGAAATGGGAATTACCCCCAGCGCGCCGCCTTTTCGATCTACAGTGACGTTATGAACACGGGCACTGGGCCGGGGGTGTTCACCTCCGACGGTTCACCGGTGGAGTTCTACGCGGCGATCGCCGCCGCCGGCGAACCGGAGATCATCCAGCGGGCGGTGCCGGCCGGAGGGTCGATTCTCGAACTGGGCGCGGGCGCGGGCCGGGTGACGCGCGCCCTCGCCGCGCTCGGCTATGACGTCGTGGCCGTGGACGAGTCGGCCGAGATGCTGGCCAGGGTCGAGGGTGCGGAGCGGGTCCACGCGCGGATCGAGGACCTCGCGCTCGACCGCCGCTTCGACGCCGTGCTGCTGGCCTCGCTGCTGGTTCACGTGCCGGAGGTGTCGACCAGGCAGCGCTTCCTCGACTGCTGCCGCCGCCATGTGCGCGACGACGGCGTGGTGGTGATCCAGTGGATTCCGCTGGACGTGCGTGCCACCTGGTCGGTGGGCACGACCTTCGCGCGGTCCGGGTTCACCACCACGATCACTGAGTTCGCCCCGTCGGGGCCGGATCTGGTGGACCTCACCCTGAGGTACGAGACCGACGGCCGCCGCTGGACGCAGTCGATCGTCGAGCGTCCGCTGAGCGACGACCAGTTCACCGCCGCTCTGGCCGGCGCCGGGCTGGTCGTGGACCGCTTCCTGACCCCCGACCGGACATGGCTGGCCGCCCGTCCCAACCCCCGACTGGACGCGGCCGACCGCCCGTCCTAAGAGATATCCCTTAATACATATCAGAGCGTGTTTTCTCTACCGAGGGACCCCGGTTTCCCGAGGTCATGCGACCAGGCCGAGTTTGAGGCTGTGGAGCGCGGCCACCCCGGCGATGGCATGGCCGACCCCAGCGCCGCGGCGGCGGCATTGACGCAGGATCTGGTGGTCTTTGAGGCGGGCGATGGTGTGCTCGGTGACGGCGCAGCGTTTGCGGAACCGTTTGTCAGCCGCATCTTTGATGATCTTCCCGTCGGGTCCGCGGCGCGGAGTGCGGACCCGGTCGCTGCTCCGATAACCGCCGTCCCCGGACAGCCGGGGATGCGCGGGTAGCGTTTTGCCGACGGTTTCACGAAAGATCACGACGTCGTTCCTGTTGCCGGTCCCGGGCGCGGACCACGATCTGGGTGTTCAGACTGCGCCAGTAGTTGTTGGGCTTGGCGGTGCGGGTCTGTCGTGGACCGGGATCAGTGTCCCGTCGACCACCCACGGTTCGCGTTTGTCGGCCGGCGGCGGGCCGAGCAGGGCGGCCAGGTGCGGGGCGAAGCCGGTGATGACCCGGTGCACGGCCGAGCCGGAGATCCCGAACAGCGCGGCGAGCTGGAGCATGGTCGGGTTGGTGAGCACGATCAAAAGCACCCGGTCGGCATAGGCCAGGTCCCAGGGTCGCCCCCGCCCACCGTCGGGCCGGACCTCCCACAGGCGGGTGATCAGCAGTTGGAATCGTGGGCCGGTCAGGCCGGTCCAGGCCTGCGAATCGGTGGCGGAGTAGGTGGCCAGGCGCAGACGCATTCGAAGATCGAAACGCCCGGGGTGGCCTCTCAATCACCGTTGCGGAGAGCGGAGAGGATCGTTGGAGAATTGTCGGTGGGTTCGGGCATGGTGGTGTCATGGCCGTGACCAGGGAGAACAGTGGGACAGCCGGTGTGGCTGATGTCCGGGTTTCTCCCGATGTTGAGGGTGGCGGCGGTGGTGCTGCTGCTGGGCGGCGGTTTCGGGGGAAGAACAAGAAGCCGGCGTGGCGGCGGGCTGAGGGGGCTCCGGTTTCGGTGGTCCGGCTGCCGGTGGATGTGTCGGATCCGGCGGTCCGGGCCCGGGTGGAGAAGCTGTTCTGCGCGGCCTGGTCGCTGAAGCGAGCGCTGCAACGCGATGCACGGGCCCGGGTGGAGGCCTATGGGGCGGGTTCGCATCGACGGGCGGCGGATGCGAAGGGCTGGCGGTCCGAACTCGGGTTGACCCGTGCGGGGCTGGAGCATGCCGCCTACGCTCACTTGGAGTCCTCCGGGCATTTGACGCATCATCTGTCCAAGGCGCTGGGTATGCATCTGGCCGATGAGGTGTGGGCGGGGGTGGACCGGCACCTGTTTCCGGACGCGGCCGGGAAACGGGCCGGGCGGCCACAGGTGGGGTCGTGGTGGGGGTTCACCCGGATCCCGGGCAGGGCCCGTTCGCACAGCAGGGAGCGCAAGTGGGAGACGTTCCGGCTGGCCGGGACCCTGGCCGGGCATCTGGCCGCCTACGGCTCCCCGGCAATGACCACGGCAATGACCACGGCAATGACCACGCGGACCAGCGCGCGGACCAGCGCGCAGGCCAGCGCGCAGGCCAGCGCGCAGGCCACAGTGGTCGCGGCGGCGGCCTCGGCAGCCGACCTGGAGGGTAGGGCGTCGGAGCTCACCGTCGCCGATGCGCTGGCGATGGGGGTGGGTTCTGCGGTGCTGGCCCAGCCCCGCCGTCTGACCGCCCCTGCCGGCCCGTCCGGTTCCGCGTCGTCGGGGCGGCGGATCTCATGGTGGGAGCACACCGGCCCCCTGTCGGTCGTTTACACCAGCGCGGGCGCCCCGGATCTGGTGCTGGCGGTCCGGCTGCCGCAAGGATCAGGCCGTTGGCCGTATGTGGCGCATTTCCTGAACCGGCCGCACCTGTGGCACAAGATCGATCTGGTGCGGCGGCGGAAGGCCTCGGCTCCGGGCGGGTGGACCTACGAGGCGCATCTGCTGATCCTGGACGCCGGGTACGCCTCCCCGGCCACCCGCGCCCGCCGCACCCGAGCAGCGCAGTTGGAGCGGCGGGCCGGGGCCGACGGCAACGTCTCCAACCTCGCCGTCGTCTCCGCGCCCGCCCACCTGCCCACACCGCCGCCCGGCCCCCCACCACCGGGCAGGCCGGACACCGCAACCGGCGCGGACACCAGTGGGGACAGTGGGACGGACAGTGGGACGCGCGTTGGTGGTGAGCAGGTCGCGGCGACCCTGCTCACCCTCACCGAGCAGGAAACCGCCCGCCTGGCACGGGAACAACGCAAAGCCAAAGGGCGGGCCCGGGCGCTGGAACGGTCCCGCCGGGCCACCAACCCCGGCCGCTACCACCCCTCCGCCCGGCAGGAGGCCCGGGCCAAACGCCGCGCTGGCAAAGGGCTGCCCGCCCGGCAGGTCAACCTGCCCAAAGGCCCGCGGATCGCCACCAAGGCCGGGGTAGCGAAGAACGCCTACCGGACCGACACCCTGTCCCGCGGCTATCACCAGACCCGGGCCCGGCACGCCCAGGCCGCCCGCGGTTTCACCGAAGCCCGCCAGGACCGGGCCCGCCGCGCCGCGGCCCAGCTCATCGAAACCCATGGGGCGAACCTGGTCATCGAGGACTGCGACCTCCGCACCTGGACCCGCCTGTGGGGTGCCGCGGTGGCCCGGTTCACCCCCGGCATGCTCACCGCGGCCCTGGCCCGTGAGGCCACCGCGTGCGGCGGCGCCCTCCTGCGCGCCGCCACCACCCCAACCGCGATGTCCCAGCACTGCCTGTGCGGGTCACGGGTAACCAAAACCCTGTCGGTCCGGGTGCACCACTGCGACCAGTGCGGGCTGAGGGCGCCCCGGGACCTGGTCTCAGCCGCGCTGGCCTCCTGCGTCACCCTGACCGATCCCAGCGACCCCGCCACGGCCCGGGTCGACTACACCCGGGCCGCCCAGCTCATCGAGACCTACACCATTGCAGGGCTGCAAGAAGTCCTGTCCGCGTCAACCGCATCGTGTCCCCCACCCGCCCCACCGGCGGGAACGGACCACGCGGCAGCCACCACCCCGGTGGCCTCTGCGCGGCGAAGTGCCGGAGAGTACGGGACGCCGACCCCGGATGAGACCCCCGACCCGGGGACCACACCGGACAGACGTACCCGCAACCCGGACTATCCCGACTTACGGGATAGCTCTTAGCTGAGGTATTCGCGCAGCGCCAAGGCCCTGGACGGGTGGCGGAGCTTGGACATGGTCTTGGCCTCGATCTGCCGGATCCGCTCGCGCGTCACCCCGTAGATCCTGCCGATCTCGTCGAGGGTCATCGGCTTGCCGTCGGCCAGGCCGTAGCGCATGGTGATGACGCCCGCCTCCCGCTCGGACAGCTCGTCGAGCAGGGACCGCAGTTGCTGCTGGAGCAGGATGAACGAGACCGCGTCGGCCGGCGAGACGGCCTCGGTGTCCTCGATGAGGTCGCCGAACTCGCTGTCGCCCTCCTCGCCGAGCGGCGTGTGCAGGGAGATCGGCTCGCGGCCGTAGCCCTGCACCTCGGAGACCCGGTCGATGGGCAGCTCGGTCTCGGCGGCGATCTCCTCGGGCGTGGGCTCGCGGCCGAGCTCGCCGGCCAGCCGCCGCTGCGTCCGCGCCACCTTGTTGATCATCTCGACCATGTGGACCGGGATGCGGATCGTCCGCGCCTGGTCGGCCATCGCCCGGGTGATGGCCTGCTTGATCCACCACGTGGCGTAGGTGGAGAACTTGAAGCCGAGCCGGTAGTCGAACTTCTCGATCGTCCGGATCAGCCCCAGGTTGCCCTCCTGGATCAGGTCGAGGAAGAGCATGCCGCGGCCGGTGTAGCGCTTGGCGATCGACACCACCAGGCGCAGGTTGGCCTCCAGCATGCGTTCCTTGGCCCGCGTGCCGTCGTCGGCGATCCATTCGAGGTCGGCCCGCAGCTCACCGGGCAGGTTGGTCTCCGTGCTGAGGCGCTCGGTGGCGAACAGGCCCGCCTCGATCCGCTTGGCGAGGTCGATCTCCTGCTCGGCGGTGAGCAGCGGCACCCGCCCGATCTCCTTCAGATATGCCTTGACCGAATCAGCGCCGACGACGGCGGCGCCGTCGGCGATGTTTTCGTCTAGCTCGAGAACCTCTGCTGCTTGGGACAAGACACTCTCCTCGCTCGGGTCGTTCGACTGGCGAATATCGATGTCGGACCAAGAAATCCCTCGGGGGCGAGGGAGCGGGAGAGCGGGCAGGTCGTCGCGGACCACGCTGCCCATCTGCTCCTGATGCGCGGGTCCGGCTGGACGACCGCGGCCCGGGGGGCGAAGACGGCCATCATCGGTTAGTTCCCGCGCGCGGGGGATTCAGCACCCGTCCGTCGTAAGAGGTTCGCGGTGGTGGTGCGGGGCAAGGCGGGATCGTGCTCGCCGCCGTACTGGAAAAGGCGACGACACGCGTGTCCGGCCTGCTCGATCCCGCCATCAATATCCAAGCTACCCGCTGATCGGCCATGCTCGGCCCGGCTCAGCCGTCGGCAGAGGAACGCTGCCATGCGAAGCTCCCCTCGATGCGCAGCACGACGTCCTCAAGCTCCCACATGCCACCGACAGTTCCGCCGACCAGGAAGGCCGGGAAGGCCGGGAAGGCCGGCGCGTCCGGCAGATCGCGCTACTGCGGCAAGTCCCTTTCCGCGTTGAGCAGTTCGTCGAGTGCCGCGCGCAGATCGTCGGCGAGCTCCCAGGCGTCGGGCACCATCTCCCTGTCGGTGACCACCCCGATGTCCAGCGAGCCGTCGTAGGAGAAGGCGGTGATGTTCACCCCGCCGCTCACGTCGGTGATCACCGAGACCGGGTAATGGGTGAGCAGCCGCGCCCCGCACACGTACAGGGGGAACTGCGGGCCCGGCACGTTCGAGATGGCCACGTTGACGGGCGGCGCGGTCTGTCCGACCAGGCCGAACGCCGATCTGGAGGCCAGCCCCATGAGGGCGGCTGGCATCGACTCGCTCAGCTCGCGCAGCCACCGCGCGGGCGCCAGCGAGAACCTGTCCTTGATCCGCTGCATGGCCAGCCGCACCTGCTGCAGCCGCGCGACGGGGTCGTCGAGGTGGACGGCCAGCGGCGCCGTCATGAACGTCACCTGGTTGCCGCTCGCTCCCGGCTCCCGCAGCGAGAACGGCACCCCGGCCACCAGCGGCTGGCGCGGGATGCCGCCGTGCGCGGCCAGCCATCGGCGCAGCGCGCCCGCGCACACGGCCATCACCACGTCGTTCACCGTCACCCCGAACGCCTTGCGTACCTGCTTGATCTCCTCCAGCGGCAGCGAGACGAACGCGAAGCGCCGGTGCTCGGAGACCGGCCCGCTGAACGGCGTCTTGGGCGCGGGCAGCGACGGCAGGTCGGGGGCCTGCCCGGAGCCGGCGACCTTGCGGGCCAGTCCGGACATCATCCGGCTGCCCGGAAGCGATGACACGACGGGGATCTCGTCCAGGTGCGGCATCGCCCGGGCGGCGAACCGTACCGCCTGCGCCGGATTGCCCGCCAGCCGGGCGAGCCCGCGCAGGATCATCTCGGCCGATCCCGGCGGCGGCGAGTCGCGCTCGGGCGCGACCGTGGGCGTCGGCGCGGGTACGGGGCCCAGGTCGAGGAGCGCGGCCAGCACGTCGGCGCCGCCGATGCCGTCCACGGCCGCGTGATGGATCTTGGTGTAGAGCCCCATGCGGCCACCGGACAGGCCGTGGATCAGGTAGATCTCCCACAGGGGCCGGCGGCGGTCCAGGCGGCGGGCGTGCAGCCGGGACACCTGGTCGGCCAGCTGCCTGTCGTCGCCGGGCGGCGGTAACCCGATCTCTCGTACGTGATAGTCGAGGTCGAGGTCGTCCTCCTGCACCCAGTAGGGGTGATCCAGTCCGAGGGGCACGAGCGCCAGCTTGCGGCGCAACGCGGGCACGTACGGCAGCCGTCGTTCCAGCAGAGCCTGGAGGTCGGCGCGGTTGAGGTCGCCGTCCAGGATGGCCAGTCCGGCGATGTTGGCGATGTTCGTGGCCGTCTCGAAATGGAGGAATTGGGCGTCCAGGGCTGTTAGCTGCGGCATGGCTCACACCTCCGCCCCGAACAAACCAGACTCAGCTCATTACTTCAAGTGAGCGCGCCTCCGCGTCGGGTTCGGCGAAGGCCAGCAGGGCCATCCCCTCCTCCTCCAGCACCTCGGGCGAGACTGGGGTGAAAGGCGTGATGAGCAGCTTGGCCTTCCTGCCCGTGCGCTTGATCTGCCAGGTCCCGGCCACGAAGCCGTCGACCAGGTAGGTGGCGCGGACGCGCAGGTTCTTGGTGACGACCTGGCCGCGGTACTCCTCGGGCAGCACGCGGGTGCGGTCGGCGTGGCCGAGCATCAGGTTGTCGAAGTCGGGCAGGAACCTGACCGGCGCCGGCATGTCACCCTCCGGCCTGGGAGCCTCGGGCAAGTCGAACAGCTCCTTGCCGCGCTCGTCCACCAGCACCTCCAGCCGGTCGCGCATGCCGTTCATGACGCTCTTGAGCCCGGTCAGCCCCGACCACGTCTGCATGTCGGCGACGGTGGCCGGCCCGAACGCGGCCAGGTACCGCTCGACGAACGTCCCGAGGTCCGGCTCGGCGGCCGGCTCGATGCCGGGCAGGGCGAAGGCGGACTCGCGCGGGAAGCTCCATTGGTCCTCGGTCGGCACCATGATCAGCGGGACGAGCATGCGCACCGCGTAGCCGAGCGCCCGATCGTAGGCGCCGGGGAACTCGTTCTCCAGACGCGGCCGCAGCTCGTTGAACGTGTGCGGCCCCTCGGCCAGCAGCCGCTCCGCCACCACCGCGACGGCGTCGAAGTCGATCTCGGGGAAGCGGCGCGCCGCGCCGGCGAGCAGGGGGTGCAAGAGGGGACGGAACGCGGCGAAGTCCGCCGCGGTCACCAGATGCAGGGTGGCCCGCATCATGGTGGCGCGCACCAGCGTGCGCGCGCGCAGCGCCGCGTGCAGGTCATCGCGGGCGAACCCGTCCAGCCGGGTCCACATTCCCAGGTACGGGGGGCGGGGCTCCTGCGCCTGCAGGCCGGCGAGGCGATGCACAACGCTGGTCACGCCGCCCTGGTGACGCCGCAAAAGATGCTGCCGGGCCAGGGTTGCCCGGTTGAGTTCCCTCAGGGTGAGCATGAACACATCATGCCCTTTGCTACTAAATTTCCGGTTCAATCGGTACGCGCTGCCTACCCCGCGCTGGACGACGGCCACGCCTACCTCGACGGCGCGGCGGGCACCCAGACACCGCAGTCGGTCATCGACGCCATCGTGGCCGCCTACCGCACGGGCATCGGCAACGTGGGCGGCGCTTTCGAGGCCAGCCACCGCTCCGACGAGATCGTGGCGGCCTGTCGCGCGGCCGTGGCCGACCTGGTCGGGGGGCGTCCGGACGGGGTGATCCTGGGGCCGAACATGACCACGCTCACCTACCGCTTGGCCGAGGCGCTGGCCAAGGGCTGGGGTCCCGGCGACGAGGTCGTGGTGTCGCGGCTCGACCATGACGCCAACGTCCGGCCTTGGGCGCAGGTGGCGGCGCGGGCCGGGGCGACGGTCCGCTGGGCCGAGGTGGACCCGGCGACCGGGGAACTGCCGGTGGAGCAGTACGCGGACCTGATCGGCGCGCGCACCCGGCTGGTGGCGGTGAGCGCCGCCAGCAACGTGCTGGGCACCCGCCCGGACGTGGCCGCGATCGCCGCGCTGGCGCACGAGGCGGGGGCGCTGACCTACGTGGACGGAGTGCACGCCTCCGCGCACGGCCCCGTGGACATGGTGGCGCTGGGCGCCGACTTCTACGCCACCAGCGCCTACAAGTGGGCGGGCCCGCACATCGGCGCGGTCGTCGCCGACCCGGCGCTGCTGGAGACGATCAGACCGGACAAGCTGGCCTCCTCCGCCGACACGGTGCCGGAGCGGTTCGAGAGAGGCACGTCCGCCTTCGCCGATCTGGCCGGGGTGACGGCCGCCGTGAATCATCTGGCCAAGATGGTCCCGGGCACGGGTACCCGCAGGGAGCGGCTGCTGACCTCGTTGTCGGCCGCGGAGTCGTACGAGCTGGAGCTGTTCGGCGTGCTGCTGGAGGGCCTGGAGTCGATGCCGCACGTCACCCTGTACGGCAAGCCCGCCCGGCGCACCGCGACCGCCTACTTCACCGTCGCCGGGCGTACCCCTCGCCAGGTGGCGGAGGCGCTGGCCGCGCGCGGTGTGAACGTGTGGAACGGTCACAACTACGCCTGGGAGCTCACCGGCGCGCTGGGCATCCGCGACTCCGGCGGCGCGGTGCGCGCCGGGCTGGTGCACTACAACGACCCTTCGGACGTCGACCGGCTGCTGCAGGGAGTGGCCCGCCTCCAGGAGTGAGCCCGCGGGCTAAGATCGCCGGGTGAGCCTGCCCGCCGTGCCGGGCCTGCCGACCACGCTCGTCGAGCCGGCCCGTGACCCCTACCACGTCTACCTGGACTCGCTGACCAGCCCCGAGTCGCGCCGTACGATGCGCGGCTGCCTCAACCGGCTGGCCCGGCTGCTCACCGGCGACCAGACGGCCAGCGGCGCGGGACAGCCGTGGCATCTGCTGCGCTACGAGCACACGGTGCGCATCCGCACCCTGCTGACCGATCAGGGCTGGTCGGCGGCCTACGTCAACAAGCACCTGGTCGCGCTGCGCCGGGTGCTGAAGGAGGCGTGGCGGCTCGGGCAGAGCAGCGCTGAGGACTACGCGCGCGCCTCCGACCTGGCCCCGGTACGCCAGAGCCGCCTGCCCACCGGCCACCACGTGCCGCCGGAGGTCGTGGGAGCGGCCCTGTCGGCCTGCGACGACTCGCCCGCCGGGATCCGCGACGCGGCGCTGATCGCGGTGCTCTACTCCACCGGCTGCCGCCGCGCCGAGATCGGCGGGCTGTCGCTGTCCGACTACGACCCGGGCGCCCGCTCGCTCCGGGTCCGCGGCAAGCGCGACAAGGAGCGGATGGTCTACCTGACGACCGACGCGATCGGCCTGGTCGAGCGGTGGCTGGCGGTGCGCGGCGGCGCGGCGGGCGCGCTGTTCAGCCCGATCAGCAGGATGGGCCGGGTACGGCTGCGCGACGGCCGGCCGGTCGGGCTGACCGGGCAGGGCATCGCCGACATCCTGGCCAGGCGGCTGGGTGAGGCCGGAGCGTCCCGGCGGACGGCGCATGACTTCCGCCGCACCTTCATCGGCGAGCTGCTGGACGCGGGCGTCGACCTGGCCACCGCCCAGGCCCTGGTCGGCCACTCGTCTCCGGCCACCACGGCCCGCTATGACCGCCGCCCGGAGAAGACCCGCCGCGAGGCCGTCGACCGCATCCGCCTACCGGCCGCCCGTCCGCTCGCCTGACCTTGCAGTGAAGACGTCGAGCGGCAGCGGCCGGGAGTGCACCACGTCCAGCCGGGAGACCGCGCGGGTGAGCGCGACGTACAAGCGGTTGAGGCCGCGCGCCTCGGCCTCGACGATGGCGGCGGGCTCGGCCAGCACCACATGGTCGTACTCCAGGCCCTTGGCCATCGAGGCGGGCACCACGCTCAGCCGCTCGCCGATGTCGAGGCCGCCGTTCCAGAGGGCATCGGTCAGCGTGCCGGCGTCGGCGTCGGCCGCGATCACGCCGATCGACCCCTCGAAGGTCAGCGCCTCACGGGCGGCCGCGACGACCCCCTTCTCCAGCTCGGTCACCCGGGTGACGAGCAGCCTGCCGTCGGTGCGGTACGACGTGGTGGCGGGCACGTCCACCTCGAGCGCCGCCAGCAGCCGGTTGGCCGGGCCGACCACCACGGCGGGCACCCGGAACCCCGTCGTCAGCGCGATGACCCCGGCCTCCGGCTTGCCAAGCAGTTCCAGGTGCCGCGCCCAGGACTCGGCCGCCCATGGCGTGGTGCCCTGAGCCAGATCGCCGAGCACGGTGATCGAGCCGTGCTCGCTGCGCCTGGCCACCGCCCTGCACTGCATCGGCGACAGGTCCTGCGCCTCGTCCACGATGACGTGGCCGTAGCCGCGCGGGCGTTCCAGCAGCCCGGCGATCTCGTCGAGCAGCACCAGGTCGGCCTCGGACCACTTGGCGCTCTTGTAGCCGCGCGGCGGCCGGGCCCAGGTGATGGCCGCCCGCTCGTCGGCCGTCAGGATCGGGGCGGCCGGTCCCGGGTCGCTCAGCAGGGAGCACAGGAGCTCCTGCGGGCGTACGGCCGGCCAGATCTCGTCCAGGAACGGCGTGAGCGCCTTGCCGATCTTGCGCGTCCAGACGGCGTTGCCCGTGTGGCCGCGCAACTCGGCCTGGCGCCGCATCAGCTCGATGATCCTGGCGCGCACCCGTTCGCGCCCGATCGCGTACGGCATCGCGTCGCGCCGCGTGTCGTCGACGATGCGGCACAGCTCGTCCGCACCGACCCGCCACCGGTAGGAGCCGTCGGCGATGGAGACGGGCTCGACCGGCTCGCCTATGCGCCCGTACAGGGCCTCGCGCAGCACTTCGGCCATCCGCGGGTCGTGCTTGACCCGCGCGGCGGCGGGGCTGTCCGTGGCGGTGACCGCGACCGTGCCCAGCAGCCGCTCCAGCGTGGTCTGCTCGACGTCGACCTCGCCCAGCGCGGGCAGCACGGCCGAGATGTAGCCGAGGAAGGCCCGGTTGGGGCCCAGCACCAGCACCCCCGAGCGCTCCAGCCGCTGCCGGTGCGCGTACAGCAGGAACGCCGCCCGGTGCAGGCCGACGGCCGTCTTGCCGGTGCCGGGGGCGCCCTGCACGCAGATCGACTCCTCCAGCCCGGCGCGGACCAGGTCGTCCTGCTCGGGCTGGATGGTGGCGACGATGTCGCGCATCGGGCCGACGCGGGGCCGTTCGATCTCGGCGGCCAGGATCCGGCTCTCGGTCTCCTGGCCTTGGGCGAGCCGTTCGTCCTCGAAGGAGGTGAGTGTGGTGCCGGCCCAGCCGAATCGGCGGCGCACCTCGACGCCCAGCGGGTCGCGGGCGCTGGCCCGGTAGAACGCCCGCGAGACGGGCGCCCGCCAGTCGATGACGACCGGCGGGCCGCCGTGCTCGCCCGTGATGTGCCGCCGGCCGATGTGGTAGCTGCGCCCCTGGTGTTCGACGGAGTCGCCGCCGAAGTCGAGCCGCCCGAAGAACGGCGGGCCTTCCGGCTCCTCGCTCAGCTCCTTGGCCAGGCTCTTGAGGTGGCGGCCGAGCCGTTCGGCGCTGTAGCGGTCGCCCGCCACGCTCTCGCCGACGATCACATTGTCCCGTGCCGCGTCGAGCATCCTGCGCAGCCCGGCTCCGCACTGTTCGACGTATCGTCTCTCCTCGTCGAGCGTGGTCATCTCACCTCCGGTTAACTCGGTTAATACTTTTACCAGGTTAACACTTTGTTAGAGTGGACTCATGACAGGACTCCGGCAGTTGCACAGGGAACAGGTGCGCGATGCCATCTCCACGGCGGCCATCTCGCTCTTCCTGGCGCGTGGTTTCGACGAGGTTCCCGTCACCGAGATCGCCGCCGCCGCGCGGGTGTCGAAGCCGACGCTGTTCAAGTACTTCCCGGCCAAAGAAGACCTCGTCCTGCACCGCATCAGCGACCACCAGGGCGAGTTCGCGCGGGTGGTACGGCAGCGCACCGCCGGCGAGCACCCGCTGACGGCGCTGCACCGGCACTTTCTCGACGCCCTGGCCCGGCACGACCCGGTCACCGGGCTGAACGACCAGCCGGAGGTGATCGCCTTTCGCCGCCTGGCGTTCGGCACGCCCAGCGTGGCCTCCCGCCTGCTGCACCACATGTCGATGGACGAGGACGCCCTGACCGCCGCGCTCGCGGAGGCTCCGGAGATCCCCGACGCCCTCACCGCCTCGCTGCTGGCGGCGCAGGTGCTGGCCGCTCACCGGGTGCTGGCCAAGCACAACTGGCAGGCGCTTGACGAAGGGCGCACGCTGGCGGAGGTCGAGCCGGCGGCCGTACGCCGCGCCGACCGCGCCTTCGCCCTGCTGCGCCACGATTGAGGAGCGACATGCCAGACCCCGAATCGGCCCCCGAAACGGCTCTCGAAACGGCCCTCGCGACGGCCAGAGCCCGGCTGCTGCACGAGCTGCTGGACGCCGCCTCCGGCACCACCGCCATCGGCGCGGCCTCCGGCCTGGCCGGACCCGGCCCCCTGGCGGACGGCCCCGGCGCCGACGGCACGTGGCCGGACCTCGACTACGCCGACCAGGGCGACGGCCGGAACTGGGCGCCGCTGGAACACCTGTCCAGGACCCTCACCCTGGCGCTCTCCGAGCAGCACCGGCCCACCGCGCTCACCGCCCTCGACGCCTGGCGCCGCCACGACCCGCGCAGCGCCAACTGGTGGTACAACGAGATCGCCGCGCCGCAACTGGCCGGCGACGCCCTCCTGCTGCTCGCCGACCGGCTCGCCCCGGCCGAACGGGCCGCCTGGGGCGCCTGGCTCGCCGGCCACGCGGGCCCCGTCGAGATGACCGGCCAGAACCTCGTCTGGACCCAGGCGGTCGTGCTCCGCCACGGCCTGCTGGTGGGCGACGCCGGCCTGATCTCCTCGGCGGTCGCGCGGATGTCGACGACCCTGCGGGCGACCCGCGGCGAGGGGATCCAGGACGACTTCAGCTTCCACCAGCACGGCGCGCAGCTCTACTCCGGCGGCTACGGCTTCGCGCTGGCCGCTGACCTGGGTCTGTGGATCTACGTGGTGTACGGCACACCGTGGGCGTTCGGTACCGCCGAGGTGGGTTTCTTCACCGATTTCCTGCTGGACGGCCTGCGGTGGGCGATGCACGGAGGCGCCTTCGACTTCACCACCATGGGCCGCAACATCACCCGCGCGGACGCCCACGGGCCCGCCGCCGACCTGCGGACCGCGATCCGCCGCCTGCGCGCGGCCGGTGCGCCCCGGCAGGACGAACTGGCGGCGTTCGAACGGCACCTGGCCGAGGCCGAAGCCGGACGGCCCGCCGCCGGACCTGTCGGCTGTCGCTATTACCCGCGTTCCGACTATCTCGTGCATCGGCGGCCCGGTTGGTCGGTGTCGGTGCGCATGTCGTCGAGCCGTACCGCGCCCACTGAGAGCATGAACGGCGAGAACCTGCGTGGCCGCCACCTCGGCGACGGCGTCGCGCCCATCCGGATCGGCGACGGGCCGGAGGACGGCTACCGGGCGGTCATCCCGCTGTGGGACTGGGCACGGCTGCCGGGCGTGACCGCCGAGCAGCCGCCCGGCCCGGCGGCGCTGCTCCCCCGCCCCAACGACCGGCACGGCGCCTCACCGGACGTCGGCGGCTGGACGGACGGCCGCCACGGCATGGCCGTGATGCGTCTTGCGGGGACCGACCGGATCGTGGACGGGTGGAAGGCGTGGTTCTGCTTCGACGACGTGTTCGTCGCGCTCGGCGCCGGGATCACCGCGCCGTCGGCCGCCTACCCGGTGGTGACGACGATCGACCAGCGCCTGGCGACCGGCCCGGTGACGGCGGGTCGCTATGCGCATCATGGGCGGATCGGTTACGTGCCGCTGTCCGATCGGGAGCCGATGTGGACGCGGGTGGAGCGCCGCACCGGTAGCTGGTCGGACATCACCGCGACCGGGTCCACCGAGACGCTGACCGCCAAGGTGTTCGCCGTCGGCTTCGACCACGGCCCGCGGCCGGCGGGCGCCACGTACGCGTGCCTGGTCCTGCCCGGCGTGGACGCGGCGGCCACGGCCGCGCGCCGGGCGGACCCCGGCGTCACCGTGCTGTCCAACACTCCCATGCTCCAGGCGGTCCGCTGCGACCGCAGCGGTGTCACCCTGACCGCCCGCCACGACGAGCACGGGCTGGTCTTCACCGCCGGGAGCTGATCTTTACTTCGCTATATCGTTCGATATAGCATCCGAGCCATGATGAACGCACGCCGCGCGCCCGGCGGAGGCGGTCTCGGGCCGACCGGGCGGTTCTTCGGGCCCGGTGAGCTGCGCCTGGCCATCCTCGCCCTGCTCGCCGAGCAGCCCGGCCACGGCTACCAGGTGATGAACCGCCTCGCCGACCGGTTCAACGGGACGTACGAGCCCAGCGCGGGCTCCATCTACCCGACGCTGCAGCTGCTGGAGGACGAGGGTCTCGTCCGGATCGAGGCGGCCGAAGGCCGCAAGGTGCACCACATCACCGAGGCGGGCCTGGGTGTGGTCGGCGAGCAGGCCGAGGAGATCGACCGGCTCTGGGCGCGGGCGGCCAGCCGGAGTGAGTGGGGGATGTTCCGCGAGCCCGAGGCGGCCGAGATCATCGGCCCGGCTCTGCGCCTGGTCAAGGCCGCGGTCAAGACACTCGCCCACGCGCACGGCGACCCCCGGGTCGTCGACGAGATCCAGGCGATCTTCATCGAGGCCCGCCGCAGGATCGAGCAGCTGGACCCCCGCCGCCGCTGACCGCCATATCCATGAGGAGTGCTGTTGACGTGAAGACGACCATCACCCAGGCGCTGCGCGACCGGCTGTTCGTCGTCGGGGAGGTCTTGGAGACCGAACAGGTGACGCCGCGCATGCGGAAGATCAGAATCGGCGGCGAGGCCCTGGCCGGGCTGAAATGGACGCCGGGGCAGCACGTCCGGCTGGCGGTCAACGACATCTTCGCGGCGCGTACGTGGCTGCGGGGCGAGATCACCAACTCCCTGCGCACATACTCGATCTGGCACCACGACCCCACCTGGCAGACCATCGAGCTGATCGGCTTCGACCACGGCGGCGACGGCCCCGGCACGACCTGGATCAGGAACGCCCAGCCCGGCCAGGAGATCGCCTTCACCAAGCCGGAAGGCAGCCTCGTCGTACGCCCCGCGCCGTACCACCTGTTCGCCGGGGAGGAGACGGCGTCGGTCGCGTTCGGCGCGATGCTGCGCGCGCTGCCCGAGGACGAGGCGGTGTTCGGGGCCGTGGAGGCCGACGGGCCCGGCGACCACCTGGACCTGCCGCGCGACCTCACCCGGGTCTGCCGCGACGGAGCCTCCGCCGCGAGCTCGGAGCTGCTGGTGGAGGCCGTCAGGAAGCTCGAGCTGCCGGACGAGCCCGGCGTGGCCTACCTGGCCGGGGAGGCCCGGACGATCCAGGCCGTCCGCGCGCATCTGGTGCGCGAGCGGGGCTGGCAGCGCGGGGACGTCCGGACGAAGCCCTTCTGGACACCCGGCAAGCGGGGACTCGACTGATAAAGGCGCATATTGCGGGCGTGAGATCCTGGACTGGTGCTTCCTCCCATCGACGAGCTCCGTGAGCTGGTCACCACCCGCCTGACCGCCTTCGACCGCCGGGAGGTGCCGCCGGCCGAGGGGGTGCGCCGGGCCGCCGTGACGGTGTGCGTGCTCAGGGACACCGCCGGCCTGCCGTACACGATCGTCATCCGGCGGGCCGCGCGCGGGCGCAATCCCGGGCAGTGGGCGCTGCCGGGCGGGCGGCTCGACGACGGCGAGCAGCCGGTCGAGGCGGCGCTGCGGGAGCTGGCCGAGGAGACGGCCGTCACGGGCGTCGTGGTGGCGGGGCTGCTCGACGACTTCGTCACCGACTCGGGGTTCGTCATCACGCCGGTGGTGGCCTTCGGCGACGGGCAGCAGCCGGTCGCCGACGCGCACGAGGTGGCCTCGGTGCACGCGGTGCCGCTGGAGCGGTTCCTGGCGCCGGGGGTGCCGCGTTGGCGGGGCGGGCTGCTGCAGATGCCGCTGGGGCCCTCGATCGTGGTCCACGCGCCGACCGGAGCTATTTTGTGGCAGTTCGCGGAGGTGGCCCTGCGGGGCCGTGAGCTGCGGGTCTTCGATGTAGCACAGCCACACTGGACCAGAACCTGACCGATTCTTTTGGGTCGGTGGAATACGTGCCGCCGGATGTCCGTTAGCATCGAATGGCCGATGTGGTCTGTGTCCCCCGGGCCGCAAATTACCGCCTTCACGGAATACCGTTCGGCTGGAGCCGTGTTGTGCATCTCGCCGAGGAGGCGACCGCCACATCGGCCTTAGGCTTTTCAGGCGCCCCGGTCCCGGCCGGGGCGCCTGCCCTAGGGTGGGATGGCCAGGACCGCCGATCACCCAGGAGAGCCCGTTGCTGTATGAAGTGGTCAAGTTCGCCGCTGCGCCGATCGCCCATGCGATGTGCCGCCCGCACATCTCGGGC
Source organism: Nonomuraea sp. NEAU-A123 (assembly GCF_018603905.1). Lineage (GTDB taxonomy): Bacteria > Actinomycetota > Actinomycetes > Streptosporangiales > Streptosporangiaceae > Nonomuraea. The sequence goes on along the minus strand of NZ_JAHFZZ010000005.1, from coordinate 286,770 downwards.
GCGGTGCACGTGCCGAGGACGGGACCGGCGATTCTGGCCGCCAACCACTTGTCGGTGCTCGACTCCTACCTGCTGCCCGCGCTGCTGCCGCGGCACGTGACGTTCGCCGCCAAGAAGGAGTACTTCTCCGGCAACCCGGTCTCCAGTTGGTTCATGCGCCTGGGCGGCAGCCTGCCCACCGACCGTGACAGCGCGCACGCCGCGCAGGAGATGCTCGACGCCGCCGCCGACCTGTTGGAGCGCGGTGAGCTGTTCGGCATCCACCCCGAGGGCACCCGCTCCCCCGACGGCCGCCTCTACCGCGGCAAGATCGGCGTGGCCTGGCTGGCGCTCAAGACGGGCGCGCCCGTGCTGCCGGTGGCGCTCAGCGGCACCGAACGCGTGCTGCCGGTCGGCTCCAAAGTGCCGCGCCCGGCCAAGATCGGCATCACGATCGGCGCGCCGATGCGGTTCGAGGGCGACCACACCAAGGCCCGCGACCGCCGCCGGGTGACCGACGAGATCATGGCCGCGATCCGGGAGCTGTCCGGCCAGGAATATGTGCCGACCTATGCGTCGAGCTTCAAAGCTGCCAGCAATATGTCCTGATTTGTCGCTAAGATCGGCAATCCGTTGACGACCAGGGGGCTGACCAGTGGCGCGTGGCCGCACCATCGCGATCGTGTCCTGCGTCACCGTGCTGGCGGTGGGGGCCGCCGCGGGTGGCGCGTACTACGTGCTGCACACCAGAGGCACACCCGCCGAGGCGGCGCGGCTCTTCGCCGCCGCCTGGCAGTCGGGTGACAAGGCGGCCATGAGCGCCGTCCTGGCCGCGCCGCAGCAGTTGACGCCGTACGACCAGATGCGCACCGGCCTGGCGGTCGAGTCCACCTCGGTCAAGCTCGGCGCCGTCACCGAGTCCGGCGACGACCGGGCCAAGGTGCCGTACACCACGACCTTGAAACTGAAGAACATCGGCGACTGGACCTACCAGGGACAGATCGACCTGAAGGTGGCCGATCGCGCCTGGAAGGTCGACTGGACGCCCAAGACGCTGCATCCGTCGCTGACCGCCGGCGCCACGTTCGCCCTGAAGACGCGCTGGCCCGACCGGGCCGAGATCACCGACTCCGACGGCGGCCGCATCGACACCGGCGACGTCGGCGGGTCGGTGCAGCAGCTCGTCGGCTTCCTCGACAAGGCGACCAAGAAGGACGTGGCCAAGCTCGGCTCCTCCTACAAGGTCGGCCAGGCCGTCGGCAGGGGCGGGCTGCAGGAGACGTTCCAAGAGCAACTGGCCGGCACCCCGGCGACCGAGATCAAGGTCGGCGACAAGACGCTGCAGACGATCGACGGCAAGGGGGGCGAGGATCTGAAGACGACGCTCGACCCGCGCGCGCAGGCCGCCGCGGTGGCCGCGGTCAAGGACGTCAAGAAGCCCACCTCGATGGTCGCGATCAAGCCGAGCACGGGCGAGATCCTGGCCGTGGTCAACAACCAGGGCGGCTTCAACCGGGCGCTCGACGGCCGCTACCCGCCGGGCTCGACGTTCAAGGCCGTCACCGCGATCGGGCTGCTGGCGGCCGGGATGACGCCGGAGGACAAGGTGTCCTGCCCGATGTACGCGACCGTGGGCGGGCTGAAGATCCGCAACTCGGAGAAGGAGGAGTTCGGGTCGCTGTCGTTCCTCGACTCCTTCGCCCACTCGTGCAACACCACGTTCGCGCCGCTGGCCGAGAAGCGGCTGGGCGCCGACAAGCTGCTGAAGACGGCCGAGGACGTCGGGTTCAACCAGCCGCTGAACATCGGGCTGCCGGCCACCAAGGCCAGCTTCCCCAGGGCGCAGTCGGACGCCGAGCTGGCCGCCGAGGCGTTCGGGCAGGCCAGAATCACCGCCAGCCCGCTGTCGATGGCCTCGGTCGCCGCGGCCATCGCCGACGGCACCTGGCGGCCGCCCACGCTGGTGCCCGATCTGAAGCAGAAGGCGAGCGAGCAGCCGCTGCCCGAGGGCGTCAAGACCAACCTGCACGCCATGATGGCGGCCGTCGTCACCAAGGGCACCGCCAAGGCGTCCGGGCTGCCCGCGGGCACGCACGGCAAGACCGGCACGGCCGAGTACGGCACCGGAGACAAGCTGCAGACCCATGCCTGGTTCATGGGGTTCAAGGAAGACGTGGCCTTCGCCGTGGTGGTGGAGGGAGGCGGCACCGGGGGCAAGGTCGCGGCCCCGGTGGCGGCCACGTTCCTGCGCCGGCTATGACCCGGTGCCCAGGACGACGGGCTGACCGCTTCCGTGGGAGTCAGCCCGCCAGGCCACCCCGCTCCCCCATGCCGTCGCCGTCGGGGCGGCCTCTCTCCGGCTCATCCGGGTAGCCCCTCGCCGCGCGGTCTCTTGCCATGAGGTCCGCCATGGTCGGCGGGAGCTGGTTCGTCTGGTGGTAGCCCTGCCATTGGTCGAGGCCGGGGAACGTGCCGATCGTCAACTCCGCCAGCAGCGCCCCGGTCCACGCCTCCTCCGCCATGCTCATGGTCAGGGCGTATTCGGACTCGATGAGGAACAACCGCGGTATCTCGCCACGCTCGACCTCGAGGTTGGCGCGCTGGACGGCGATCCGGTCGCGGAGCAGGGCGAGCCGCCGCCGGAGCAACGCGGTGACCTCGTCGGGGTCGAGCCCGGCCATCACCGACAACCCGGCCTCGAACCCCGTGTGCTCCCGCTCGGGCGTCCCCAGGAGCTCGCGCGTCCAGTCCTCGGCCTCCTCGCGGCCGACGGCGGTGATGCGGTAGACGGTCCGCTCGGGCCGGCCCCCTTGGCGGGTGCTCTCCGTGGCCTCGATCAAACCGTGCTTCTCCAGATTGCGTACCACCGTATAGAAGGAACCCCATTTGATGGGCGTCTCCCGATCCTTGCCACGGGCCCGCAGGACGGATGCCATCTCGTACGGATGCATCGGCCGTTCCGCGACCACCGTGAGCACGGAGAGGGCCAACAGGTTGGCCACTCTGCGTCGTTTCGCCACCCACACCGTCCTCGTAGACGAATATTCGTGGACGAGTATACGGGCACGAGTATTACCAAGGCAATACCGTTTGCGTCTCCAGTGGGTGGAAGGTGCAGGTTGGTGCCGTGAGCGATCACGTGGAGCTGTACACGATCGGCGAGCTGGCCGATCGCACCGGGCTGCCGGTGCGGACGATCCGGTTCTGGTCCGACAGCGGCATCCTGCCGCCCACCGGCCGCACGGCGGGCGGCTACCGCCTGTACGACGAGGCCGCGGCGGCCCGCCTCGAACTGGTCCGCATGCTGCGCGACCTCGGCATCGGGCTGGCGGCCGTCAAGGACGTCCTGTCCCGGCAGGTCACGGTGGCCGAGGTGGCGCGGGTGCACCTGCGGGCCGTCGACGCCGAGATCCGGGCGCTGCGGATGCGCCGGGCCGTACTCAGCGTGATCGCCGAACAGGGTGGCACGACCGAGGAGACACTGATGATGCACGAACTGGCCAGACTGTCCGCCGCGCAGCGGCGGCAGATCGTCGACGAGTTCGTCGAGGGCACGTTCGCGGGGCTCGATCTGGACGGCGACGCCGCGATCGTGGCCGAGTGGATGCGAGAACTGCCCAATGAGCCCGCGCCCGCCCAGGTGGGCGCCTGGGTGGAACTCGCCGGGCTGACCACCGGCGTCGGCAGACGCGGTGGCGCCGGAGTCGGCCGAGGGGCTGCGGATCCTCGAGCGGATCGTCGACGGCCCACAGCGGGGGCCCGAGTTGCTCGCCTGGCTGGAGACCGTCGCCGACGCCCGGGTCGAACGCTACTGGGAGTTGATCGCCACGCTCAACGGCCGCGAGAGCGCGCCCTCCGCGGTGCCCGCACTCCAGTGGCTGATCGCCGCCGTGCGCGCCCATGGCCAACCCGCCGAGATGAGGGAACGTGCTTGATCAGGAAGGCTCCTGGGTGAACGGTCCGTCAGATGGCGGCGTGGTCGAGGAAGGCGGCGATGAGAGGGGCGATTTCCGGGAGGTTCTCCTCGAGGGCGAAGTGGCCGGTGTCGAAGAGATGGAGTTCGGCGTTGGGCAGGTCGCGCAGGTAGGCGCGGGCGCCGGGTTCGGGGAAGAACGGGTCGTTGGCGCCCCAGACGATCAGCGTGGGCGGGGTGTGAGCGCGCAGCCAGGCCTGCCAGTCGTCGTAGTGTTCGACGTTGGAGTGGTAGTCGAAGGTGAGGGCGACCTGGGCCTCCTTGCGGCCCGGCAGGTCGAGGAAGTGCTGGTCGAGCGTCCAGCCGTCCGGTGAGACCAGCTCGGGGTCGCCGGTGCCGCTCTCGTACTGGCCGCGGGTGCCGGCCAGGGTGAGCAGCTCGCGGATCCGCTCCTCGGCGCCTTCGGTCTCCGACCGCTGCCCGAGGAGGTCGCGGGCGACCGGTGAGAGCCCTTCCACGTAGGCGTTGCCGTTCTGCACGATCAGCCCGGTGATCCACTCGGGGTGGCGCGTCGCGAGCCGGAACCCGACCGGCGCGCCGTAGTCGAAGACGTACATCACGAAGCGGGTCAGGCCGAGCCCCTCGACGAAGCCCTCGGTGATGTCGGCGAGCCGGTCGAAGGAGTAGGCGAAGTCTTCGGGGGTCTCGGTGTGCCCGAAGCCGGGGTAGTCGGGGGCGATCAGCCGGTAGCGGCCGCCCAGGACGTCGATCAGGCGGCGGAACTGGTGGGAGGCCGAGGGAAAGCCGTGCAGGAGCAGCAGCACGGGCGCGTCGGGCCGATCGGGAAGCGACTCGCGGTAGAAGACCCGGACGCCGTCGACCTCGAGGTAGCGGTGCGCGGTCCGGGCGACCAGGGGAAATGTCATGGCTAATGCCTTTCACATCGATCAGGGATCTCACGCGGGAGTCCGCAGACGCAGCATTAGCAACATAAATGATCTAGTGCCCCTGACCGGGGAGCCGCCGGCCCTGGATTTGGTCAACACCCGCCCGACCCCGGACATCACAGAACGCCGGAGACTTCGGGAGGAGCGTCAGAGCGAGGCGGCCAGCGCGAGGGCCGTCGCGGCCTCGTGGCGCAGGACCATGATCAGCAGCGTGGCGACCAGAGTGGCGATCAGCAGCCAGCTGATCAGGATGATGACCGTCGAACGGCGCGGCTTACGCCGCCCGACGGACCCCCCCTCGGCCTTCTCATCACTGCGCCGGGCCCGCTCGTTGAATGACTCGAGCCGCGCCACAAGTCGCGGATCGTCATCGACGAGGTGCTGCTCGATCTGCGCCAGCATCCGCTCCTCGTCCTGCGACCAGGCCATGGGTGCACCTCCGGAACGCAAGCTCTGTGCCGGGTTTCTGCCCAACCATGAAGATCATTAGCCCCCGCCCAAGCAGGTAATTGCCACCTCTTTCCATTTGCGATCATCGTCGAACTTTTGTTCTAATCATGGGATGCGCTGGGACAACCTGCGTCTGGCCGACTCCGGCCGGGACGATCCGGCCGTGCCGCTGTTCGCCCGCGGCGCGGTCACCCGCACGTTCGACACGCCCGAGTTCAAGGGGATGACCTTCTACGAGATCCACGCCCGTTTGATCATCAACCGGGTGCCGGCGGCCAGCCGGGTCCCGTTCGACTACACCATCAATCCCTATCGGGGCTGCGGCCACCGCTGCGTCTACTGCTTCGCCCGCAAGACGCACGAATATCTCGACCTCGATGCCGGCGCCGACTTCGACTCGAAGATCGTGGTCAAGGTCAACGCCGCCGAGGTGGTCCGCAAGGAGCTGGCCGCGCCGCGCTGGCCGGGCCGCCCCATCGCCATGGGCACGAACGTCGACTGCTACCAGCGCGCCGAGGGCCGTTATCAGCTGATGCGCGGCATCCTGTCCGCCCTGCGCGACGCCGCTAACCCGTTCTCGATCCTCACCAAGGGCACGCTCATCCTGCGCGACCTCGACCTGCTGACCGAGGCGGCCGAGGTCACCCAGGTGAGCGCCAGCGTGTCGACCGGCTTCGTCGACCCTGATCTGTGGCGCTCCGTCGAACCCGGCACCCCCGACCCGCGCCGCCGGCTGGAGACCTGCGCCACGCTCAACGACAACGCCATCCCCTGCGGCGTGCTGATGGCGCCGATCCTCCCCTACCTCACCGACTCCCCCGGCCAGCTCGAACGCACGGTCAAGGAGATCGCCCAATCGGGCGCCACGCACCTCGCCCCCATCGTCCTGCACCTGCGACCCGGGGCGCGCGAGTGGTGGCTGGAGTGGCTGTCCCGCGAGCATCCCCGGCTCGTGCCACGCTATCTGGAGCTGTACGGAAGGGGGGCGTACGCGCCGCAGGCCTACCAGCAGCGCATCACGGACCAGGTCAAGGAGCTGGCCCGCCAGCACGGCGTCGGCCGCGCGACCGCGGCGTCGGCGCGCCGCCTTCCGCCACGCCCCCGGCCCGGTCCGCGGGCCGGGGCCCAGCCCGGCCCGGCGGCGCTGCAGCTCAGCCTCCCCGGCCTGTCCGGGCGTCCGGGCGTCCGGACGAGTGAGCCCCGCTGAATAATCGCTGGCAGCGCAGCCTACGCCGGGGACATTATTGGCCGTCTCTGACGTCTACCAGCAGGAGCATGCGATGCGTTGCCTCCGAGTCTCCCAGCGCCCCATCGGCACGAGAGTTCTCGAGGCTTCGACGACAGATCCACATCCTCAACATCGGTGTCCTCGCGGCGGGTAAGACCAGCGTCTTGAATTCTCTGTGGCTGCCTGAAGGAATCAGGTAACTCGGACGGGCGTGGCCTGCTTTGGGCTGCCCCGGTGCTCGATGAGCGTGAGCACGGGGGTGGCTTTGGCGTGGTGGAAGCCTGTGCGATGGTGGGAGTTCCTGACATGCCCTGTCCGGTACGGCGGGTGCCGTCCCGGCTTGGGTGCATGGCCCGCCGGACGCTGTCCACCGCCGGTGGGCGGTGGGGCGGGCACCGTGCGCCGGTCGGGCACACGGCTGAAAGTCATCGGGTTGTTTCGTGGGTTGGCTGAGGTGCGGGTGGGCCGTTTCGGGGTGGGACGGTTCTTGGCTCTGTCGCGTGCTGCCGGTCGGGGGTGCAGGTCGGTTCGGGTGCGGCGGGCGCGCCGGGCGGCCCGGGTGAGTTTGCGCGTTGGTCGGGCGCGGGCCACATTCCCCTCCACGATGGTGGCGATGGTCCGCGCCCCGGTGGCGCGGCGGGTGCGGGTGGCGTTCTGGCCGAGCAGGCCGCGGGAGACGATCCGCTCGGCCGCTGCCCAGTCCCGGTCACACGACAGGCCGCAGGCCGGGCAGAAGGCCCATCTCCAGCCCCGCTCGGCGAGCCGGTCGGGAGCCGGGCAATGCGTGAGCAGCGACGTGCCGGTCCCGCAGCGGGGGCAGTACCTGGAGGTGCCGCGCGCCGGGACGGTGACCACGGCGATGGCGTGCTTGGCCGCCAGATGCCGGATCGCCTCGACAATCTGCCCGCGCACCTGCCCCGACAGCCGCGCGTTCACGCTCCCTCGGCGTCCTCGCGCCTCCAGGGTGGCCAGGTCCTCCACGTAGATGACCGACGCCCCCGCAGCGGTGGCCTGATCGACCGCCCATCGCGCCGCCGACCAGGTCAGCGCCTTGTTCAAATGCCGGATGCGCGCACGCAGCCGCTCATGCTCAACCCCGAGGGCCTGGCAGGCCGTACTCAACGCGACGTAGCGGGAATCAACAGGCGTGATCCCCGCCAGCAGCCTTTCCAGGTGCCGGTGCTTGGCGGCCAGGTGCTCACGCTCGGCCCGCAACCGGTGCAGCTTGGCCGACACACCGCTGGCGTCGTAGGCGAACGACCGCCCATCGCAGACCACCCGCTCACCGGCCAGACGCCCGGCCACGCCGGTCAGCAGGGTGTTGAGGCCCCAGTCGAAGCCACACCCGACCACATGACCGGTAGCGGGCGCGAAGCCAATCGGGATCCGGAACGGCAGATCGACGCACACCCGACCCTTGGCCACCCGCACCGTGGGGGCGCACAACGCTGCCTCCGGCGGCACCGTCGGCGGCAACGCCACCGGCAGCAAATGCCACGCCCATTCCCTGGCGGAGGCGGGCGATTCAACCAGCGGAAGCCGCACCCGCAAGCGGGCGCTGCGGCTGCCAGCACGCTGCAGGGTGAGCAGTTGCCGGTCGGCCGCCGCCAGCACGACCTGCGCCGCAACCTTCGGCGGCCCCTCCAGCTCGGTCAGACCAGCTGGGAACACCCCATGCTCGTCGCGATAGGCGCGAACCTGCCGGGTCCGGTTACGGATGTCCGCCGCGCTCACCTCGCCCGGCAGCAGCGCGCGCAGCGCCTCCCATTCGGCGCTGGTACGCACACCCGCATTCTGCGGCCAGGTCGCCACGATCGCCGCCACCAGACGGCGCCGGTGCAACGCCAGCCGCAGCAGGCGAGCAGCCTGCTCCTGCGCGCACCGCAGCACCCGATCGCACACATGTACACCCGAGGGCGGCCTCACACCCCAGCCGAGCCGACGCAGGGCCATCCAGCCCTTCGACGGCAACGCACGCCCATCCAGCCCCACCCCGGACGCCAAAGCGTCCAGATCAGCCGCATTCCACCGGACCGCCACCAGGCGGGCGGTCAGGTCGCCCGTCAGGCCGGCCAGCCAGGCCACCCGCCGCACCAGCAGCCCCTGCGCAACGACCTCGCCGCTCGCCTCCACCACCGCCGCATAGGCGGTGCACGAGGCGGTGGCGGTGAGTTCACTCACGCACCCCTCCCGTCTCGGGAGTGGGCCGAAGATGACGAACCGCGCTCAGGTCGGCCGCCATCTGAGCACCGCTCGACGGCCGACGACCACATGCGGGCACGAGAGTGCCGACCGGGCGCCGATCGTGGCAACAGGCGCACCACATGCTCAGCGCATCGCGATCAGACGGGAGCCGGTACGCCCGCACGCCTGCACCCCCGCCCTTCAAGAACAAAACCTCACGATCAGCGATCGAAAGATTACCATCGGTTGGCCCTGGCGGGTAGAACATATGAACGACAACGCTCTGGAGTGTGCCGATGGGGTGCTGCATCCCTCACCGTTCGGGTCGGCGATGACCAGGCTGGGCGTGGGTGATCTGCTCGACGGGTTCCAGCCACTACCGACCACGGCCGCGCCTGGCGGCAGCGCGGGCGAGGCGGTCGGGGCGACGGCGTTCACGATCGAGCGCGCCCCGCCAGCACGGCGGCCGACTTCCGCGGACGGACCGCGATCGTGCTGCGGCGGGCGCTGCGCCGGGCGGGCACGCGGGTGTACGAGCCGTGCCACCGCTTCGAGCTGGAGGTGCCGCCGGAGTCGCTGAGCGCGGTGACCGTACGGCTGGCGGCGCTGGGCGCCGTGGTGGCCGATGCCGTGCAGCGGGAGGTGGTGTGGCTGGTCAGCGGCGAGATCCCGGCCGTGGCGGTGCATGAGTTCGAGCTGGCGCTGCCCGGGCTGTCGCACGGCGAGGGGGTGTGGTGGTCGCAGCCCTCCGGCGACCGCCCTGCTCGCGGGTAACGATATGTCACCATCCCTCCGCCCACAGTGACCGCCATGTCGGATTTCCGCATGAAATGGGTACTAAATGCGTTGGTGCACCAATCCCACATCATCCGTTCGGGGGGAACCATGGCGAACAAGAAACCGGCCGCCAAGTCCGGCAAAACCAAGAAACCGGCGATCAAGTCCAGCCGCCAGATGAAGGAGTCCAAGGGCGCCAAGAAGGAGCCCAAGAAGCCCGACGTGGCTTGACCCGGTGAAATGATCAGGCAGCCGCGGCCGGAGTCCCGGCTGCCTGACCACGGGAGCGACACCATGACGGCCTACCTGCGCTTCCCCGCCGTCTTCCAGGACGTCGTCGTCTTCGCCGCCGAGGACGACCTGTGGATGGTCTCCGCCCTCGGCGGGCGCGCCTTCCGCCTGACCGCCGGGGTCGCCGAGGCCGGATACCCGCGCATCTCCCCGCGCGGCGACCAGCTCGCCTTCGTCGGACGTGAGGAAGGCCAGGAAGAGGTGTACGTCATGCCCGCCGACGGGGGCGCGGCCCGCCGGGTCACCTATCACGGGGCTCGCTGCGCCGTCACCGGCTGGGACCCCGAGGGCCGCATCCTGTACGCCAGCGACGAGTGCCAGCCCTTCGAAGGCCGCAAGTGGCTGCACCGCGTCGCACCGGGCGGCGTGCCGCAACGCCTGCCGTACGGCCCCGCGAACTCCATCGCCCACGGCCCGGACGGCATGATCGTCCTGGGCCGCAACACCGCCGACCCGGCACGCTGGAAGCGCTACCGCGGCGGCACCGTCGGCGACCTGTGGATCGACCCCGAGGGCGAAGGCCACTTCCGCAGGCTCATCCGCCTGCCCGGCAATCTGGCCTCCCCCTGCTGGAGTGGCAACCGCGTCTGTTTCCTGTCCGACCACGAAGGCGTCGGCAACGTGTACTCCTGCACTCCCGACGGCGACGACCTGCGCAAGCACACCCATCACGAGGACTACTACGCCCGCAACCTGTCCGGCGACGGCCACCGCCTCGTCTACCACGCGGGCGCCGACCTCTACCTGCTCGATCCCGGGGACGCGCCCCACCGGATCGACGTGCGGCTGGCCAGCTCCAGGACCCAGCGCAACCGCAGGTTCGTGGACGCCGACGACTACCTCGACAGCGCCACGCTCAGCCCCGACGGCAGCGCCCTGGCCGTCACCGCGCGCGGCAAGGCGTACGCCATGGCCGGTTGGGAGGGGCCGGTCCGGCAGCACGGCGAGCCGGACGGCGTCCGCTACCGCTTCCTGACCTGTCTCAACGACGGCCGCCGGCTCATCGCCGCCGCCAGTGACGACAGTGATGAGGAACAGCTGGTCATCCTCGGCGACGCGACCGCCCGGAGCATCGCCCGGCTCGGGCGGATCACCGCGCTGATGCCCGACCCCGTCCATGACCGCGTCGCCGTCACCAACCACCGCGACGAGCTGTACCTCGTCGACCTGACCACCGGGCACGCCGTACTCGTCGAGGCCAACCCGCACGGGCCGCCCGCGGACCCCGCCTGGTCGCACGACGGCCAGTGGCTCGCGTACGCCAGCCCGCTGAACGCCCACACCACCGCGATCATGCTGCACCACCCCGCGACCGGCCAGACCGTGCCCGCCACCGAACCTCTCCTCGAAGACTCCCGTCCCGCCTTCGACCCGCGCGGCCGCTACCTGTACTTCATCGGCCAGCGTGTCTTCTCCCCCGTCTACGACCAGCTCCAGTTCGACCTCGGCTTCCCCCTCGGCACCCGCCCTTACGCCATCGCGCTGCGCCGGGACGTCCCCGACCCGTTCGTCCCGCAGCCGCGCCCCCTGGGGGCCAAGGACGAAGAGGACGAGGAAGAGGAGAAGGAGGAGCCCGAGCCGCTGCGCGTGGACCTCGACGGGCTGGCCCGCCGGGTCACCGCGTTCCCGCTGCCGGAAGGCCGCTACGAGCGCATCGCCGGGCTGCCCGGCAAGGCCCTCGTCCTCAGCAGCCCGCTGCAGGGTGAGGGCGTCCTGGACCTGTACGACTTCGCCAAGGGGGAGAGCGAGACGTTCGCCCGCGGCGTCACCGACTTCGAGCTGGGCCGCGACCACAAGACGCTCCTGTACCGGGCGGGCGACCGGCTGCGCGTGCTGAAGGCCACCGAGATACCCGACGATGACGACGACACGCCCGGCCGTGAGAGCGGGTGGATCGACCTGTCACGGATCAAGGTGTCGGTCTGCCCGGCCGCGGAGTGGCGGCAGATGTTCCGGGAGGCGTGGCGCCTGCAGCGCGAGAACTTCTGGACCGAGGACATGGCCGGCGTCGACTGGGCCGGCGTGTACGAGCGCTACCTGCCGCTCGTCGAACGCGTCAGCACCCGGGGCGAGTTCTCCGACCTGCTGTGGGAGCTCCACGGCGAGCTGGCCACCAGCCACGCCTTCGAGAGCGGCGGCGAGTACCGGCCGGGCCCCGAATACACGCAGGGCAAGCTCGGCGTCGACTGGGACCACCGCGACGGCGTCTACCACATCGGCGCGATCGTCACCGGCGACCTGTGGGACCCCGATGCCACCTCACCGCTCAACCGGCTCGGCCTCGACGTACGGCCGGGCGACGCGGTCCTGGCCATCAACGGCGCTCCCATCGGGGAGACCGCCACCCCCAACGAACGCCTGGTCAACCTGGCCGACGAGGAGGTCGAGCTCACTCTGCGCCGCGGCGAGCGCCTCTTCACCGCCACGGTCCGGGCCATCGCCGACGAGCGGCCGGCCCGCTACCGCGACTGGGTCAATCTCAACCGCGCCCGGTGCCATCAGCGTTCGGACGGCCGCGTCGGCTACCTGCACGTTCCCGACATGGGCACGGAGGGGTTCGCCGAGTTCCACCGCGGCTTCCTGGCCGAGTACGACCGCGACGCCCTCATCGTCGACGTCCGCTTCAACGGCGGCGGCAACGTCTCGGCGCTGCTGCTGGAGAAGCTGGCCCGCCGCCGCCTCGGCTACGACTACCCCCGCTGGGGCGATCCCGCGCCCTACCCGCCGGAGTCGCCGCGCGGCCCGCTGGTCGCCCTCACCAACGAGTGGACCGGCTCCGACGGCGACATCTTCAGCCACACCTTCAAGCTGCTGGGTCTCGGCCCTCTCATCGGCAAGCGAACCTGGGGCGGCGTCATCGGCATCTGGCCGCGGCACCGATTGGCCGACGGCACCCTTACCACCCAGCCAGAGTTCTCCTTCGCCTTCGACGACGTGGGCTGGCGGGTCGAGAACTACGGCACCGACCCCGACCTGGAGATCGACATCACCCCGCAGGACTACGCGGCGGGCACGGACACCCAGCTCGAGAAGGCCATCGACGTGATACTCGGCCTGCTGGCCGAACGCCCCCCGCACACACCGGATCCAACACACCGGCCACGGATGCAACCTTAAGACGATTTGCAACGTCTATAGATCATGTGTGGGGTTAGTCCACGGGGATGGACGGGACACTCCGCCGAAGCGGGACAATAAGCCGATGGCGAACGGGTACGTATCGCTATCGGCCACTTGTGTAGTGACACTCTCAGTCCAAGGGGGACTTCTCAGGTGCGCGCACTGGCACGCAAGGGCAAGTCGGCGATGGTCCGGCTGTACAAGGGCTACAACCGCCGCAAGGTGCGCAAGGCGCCACCGCCGTCCACGGACAAGGTCAGCATTCTGATCCTGCACGCGTACGGCATGGGCGGCACGATCCGGACGGTGTTCAACCTCGCCAACTATCTGGCCAAGCAACACGACGTCGAGATCGTCAGCATCTTGAAAGAGGCCGAGGAGCCCTTCTTCCCCATCGACCCGCGGGTCAAGTTCCGTTTCCTGGACGACCGGCTGAACCCTGGCCCGGACCCGGTGCGCGCGATGCTGTCGAAGATGCCGAGCAAGATCATCCCGCCGGAGGAGTCGGCCTACCACCGTTTCAACCTCTGGACCGACCTCAAGCTGGCCCGCTACATCCGCTCGCTCGACACCGGGATCCTCATCTCCACCAGGCCCGGCCTCAACCTCGCGATGGCCCAGTTAGCGCTGCCCAGCGTCATCACCATCGGCCAGGAGCACGTCGCCCTGCGCACCCAGCCGGAGGCGATGCAGGAGCTCATCAAGTGGCGCTACCGGCGCTTCGACGCCTTGGCCACCCTCACCAAGGCGGACCTGCGCGACTATCGCGCCACCCTGCCCAAGAAGCCGAAGCGGCTGGTCCGCATCCCCAACGCCGTGCCGCCCATGACCGGCGACGTGGCCAAGCTCGACGCCAAGGTCGTCATCGCCGTCGGCAGGCTGACCCGCCTCAAGGGCTTCCACCGGCTCATCGTCGCCTGGGAAGAGGTCGCCAAGACCCACCCCGACTGGACGCTGCGTATCTTCGGCGCCGGTCCCCAGGAGGAGAACCTGCGCCAGCAGGTGATCGACGCCGGCCTCGAAGGCAAGGTCGAGCTGCCCGGCGCCACCACCGACGTCGGCGCCGAGCTGGAGAAGGCGTCCGTCTTCGTGCTCAGCTCGCGCCACGAGGGCTTCCCGATGACCATCCTGGAGGCCATGGCCAAGGGACTGGCCATCGTCAGCTTCAACAGCCCGCACGGGCCCAAGGAAATGATCACCGACGAGGTCGACGGGTTGCTGGTCAAGCCGCGTACCAACGCCAACCTCGCCACCTCGCTCCTGCGCGTCATCGAGGACGAGCAACTGCGCCGCCATCTGGCGGCCGGGGCGCTGGAGACCGCGCAGACGTACGACGTCGACGCGATCGGCGCCCAGTGGGACGCCCTCTTCGCGGAGCTCCTGGCCCGCCGCAACGGCACCTACGTCCGTCCAACCCCACCCGCGCAGGCACAGGTCGAGCCCGCCCCGCCCGCACAGGCACCGGCGGCCGACCCCGCGCAGGCTCCGCCGCCCGCCTGACGCCCGCGCCCCCGCACGATCCGGGCGGGCGTCACCAAGCCGACGATCAGCACGGTCAGGCAGCACGTCAGGCAGCACGGTCAGGTACGGCTCGTCAGCTCGACCGGCTCCGCGATGACGTCCACCAGCGCCCCGTTGCGGTGCACCGTGATGGGCAGGGGCCGCCCGATCGCGTCGGCGAACATCAACCGCTGCAGGCTCTGCGCGTCGCCCACCGGATGGCGGTCGGCACTCAGCACCACATCCCCTGTCCGCAGGCCGGCCCGGTCCGCGGGCGATCCGGGCATCACCTCCACGACCCGCAGCGCGGTGTCCTGGCCGGTCCGCCGCCGCAGCGGCTCGGCCAGCGGCGCCGGCGAGGTGACCAGCCCCAGGTAGGCCCGTCGTACCCGGCCGTCCTTGATCAGCGTGGCGATGATCGCCCGGGTCGTGCTGTTGACCGGCACGGCCAGCCCCACCCCGACACCGGCCACGGCGGTGTTGACGCCCACCACCTGTCCCCGCGAGTCGGCCAGCGCCCCGCCCGAGTTGCCGGGGTTCAGCGCCGCGTCCGTCTGGATCACGTCCTCGATGAGGCGTACCGCCTGGCCGCTCCGGGCCGGTAACGACCGGCCCAGCCCCGACACCACGCCGGCCGTCACCGAACCGGCCAGCCCCAGCGGGCTGCCGACCGCCACCACGAGCTGCCCCACCACCAGCTCGTCGCTGTCACCCAGGACGACGGGCCCGGGCGTGGGCACCTGCGCCCTGATCACCGCCAGATCCGACAGCGGATCCCGCCCCACCACCAGGAACTCACCCGACGACCCGTCGGCGAACGCCACCGTGCCCGCCCTCGACGAGCCCACCACGTGCGCGTTCGTCAGCAGGAACCCATCGGCCGTGAAGACCACCGCCGACCCGCTGCCCCGGTCCACCCGAACGCTGGCCACCTTCGGCAGCAGCTCGGCCGCCACCGATGAGACGACACGGGAGTAATCATCCATGACGACCCCTCTCAGTTGCTTACATCATTACTCCGCAACTCAGAAAACGGCCACCAACTTTTTTCAGCTCACCGCCTGCGCCAGGGCCGCCCCGCAGTAGGCCGCCCCCAGCCCGGCCACGATGCTCGCCGCCGCGTTGGCCACCGCGTGGAAGCGGGCGCCCTCCTCGGCCAGCCGCACGGTCTCGTACCCCAGGGTCGAGTACGTGGTCAGCGCCCCGCAGAACCCGGTGCCCGCGAACGCCATCACCCCGTCCCCGGCAGGCAGCGCCGCCAGGAACCCCAGCACCGCCGACCCGGCCACGTTCACCGCCAGCGTCCCCCAGGGGAACACCGTGTCGTGCCCGGCCTGCACCGCCCGGTCCGCCAGATACCGCAGCGGGGCGCCCAACGCCGCGCCCACCACGATCAGGACGATCGTCACCGGGCCCACATCCGCGCCAGCCGCCGCGTCACCCGCATCCCGCACCACACCGCCAGCACGGCCGCCACCATCGTCGCCGCCAGATAGACCAGCCCCGCGACCGGCGCGCCCCACGTCACCAACCGCTGTACATCCACCACATAAGTGGAGAACGTCGTGAACCCGCCCAGGATCCCGACCCCGAGGAACGGCCGCACCAGCCGATGCGCCTGCCGTACCTCGGTGATCACCACCATGAGCACTCCGATCAGCAGGCATCCGGAGACGTTCACCCAGAACGTCGCCCACGGGAACCCGGCAGGCGAGGCGGGCAGCGCGCTCTGCGCCGCATATCGGCCCAGCGCCCCCAGCGCGCCCCCGACCGCGATGGCCGCGAGCACACCCCAGGACAGCTCCGCCCGCTGCCCGGGGACGTGGAGATCCACATCCGGATCAACAGCCCCGTCCGTCATAGACCCCTCCCTCTGCCGTCTCAAACCTCTCACCGTGTCAAACACCACAATGTCGGGAATTGATCTCTAGAGAACCTGTGCCCAAGACCTCGGAGGCGTACTTGAGCACAAAAGACACGGTCGCCCTCCTGGCGGGGGGTGTCCTGGTCGTCTCCCTCATCGGCGGCACCAAGAGCAGCCCGGCCACCGCGGCCAGCCCCCTGAGCAACACCAGCGGAACCCTGCCAGGACTCGCCCCCATCACCAAAGATGCCGACAAAGCCAGCGCCCGCGCCCTCATCAAGGGACTCCGGGTGAAGGGCCGCGGCCCCAAGACAGGCTACGAGCGGACCAGATACGGCGACAACTGGGCCGACACCGCCACCGACGTCCCGTACGCCCGCAACGGCTGCCGCACCCGTGACGACCTGCTCGCCCGTGACGGCCACGATGTCAAGTATCGCCAGGGCTCCCGCTGCGAGGTCGTCTCCCTGCGACTGACCGACCCCTACACCGGCAGGACCATCGACTGGCGCAAGGAGCACGCCGACGAGATCCAGGTCGACCACGTCATCCCGCTCGCCTACGGCTGGCGGATGGGCACGCCGCGCTGGTCGATGGCCAAGCGCGTCGACTTCGCCAACGACCCGCTCAACCTGCTGCCCGTCGACGGCGCCGCCAACGAGCAGAAGGACGGCTCGGGGCCGGCCGGCTGGCTGCCGCCGCAACGCCGCATCCGTTGCGCCTACGTCACCCGCTTCGCCCAGGTCGCGCTCAAGTACGACCTGCCCGTCACCCGCGAGGACAAGAACACCATGCTCGCCCAGTGCCGCTGACCGCCGCCGCTCAGCGCACGTCGATCCACTCGAAACCGTTCTTGAACGTCAGCGCTGCCAGGACCCGCTGCCCGTCGGCGTCCGGGTGGAAGTAGTCCCACTTGCTGATGTGGTCGAGCGTGAACGGGTAGGCGAACACCGCGCCCCCGTCCGTACGGCACGCGGGACCCAGCGTCGCGCACGCCTCGGCGGCCTCCTGGTTGTAGGCCATCACCCGCGCCCGCACCCGGGTCCGCCGCGCCACGTCCGCGGCCTTCATCGACGACGGGGAGGCGAGCATCGTGGGGCAGATATGGCCGAGTGTCCAGAACGAGCGCGCCAGCGCGTTGCCCTTGCCGACCTGCCACAACCGGCGCAGGTCCGGAATGCTGGCGATGAGCACCCGGACGCCCGGGATCCCGGCCCGCAGCTCCGCCAGCGCCGCGTCGAGCCGCTGCCGGTAGACCTGCACGGGCGTCATGTCCTTCTCCGCCGGTTTGCATGCGTCCTGGGCGCCGATGAGGATTGTGACGTAACTCGCTTTGGCGTCCACCGCCTGCCTCACCTGCCCCAGCAGGTCCGCGCTGGTGGACCCGGGCACCGCGAAGTTGCGGTTGTGCCCCAAGATCGACCTGCTCAGCCCGGCCAGCCGCAGGTAGTGGCTGGTCACCTGGGTGTTGTCGCCCGCCGACCAGGAGCGGGAGGTGCAGGAGACGTACCAGCCGCACGCGTTGAACCCGGCCGAGACCGAATCGCCCAACGCGGCCATGACCTCCGGGACAGGCTCCGCCGAGGAGGCATGGGCCGTACCGGAACCGAGAAGAACGAGCGCAGCGGCGCAGAGGGGCGCGAGACGAGTGATCATGCGGCCCAAAGTAGGGATGGGCGAGGAGGCCGACTATGTCGTCAAGGCAACATCTGCCATCTCAGGACCGTGTTCATATCGCCGCTTGACAGGCCGGATCCGATGCGGACACTCCGAATATCATGCGAGTTCCCACTTTTTCTGGGTTCGTTGACCGTAACCGGTCATTCACGGGGGTCCCAGTCGAACGTGTTCAGTTCCCGCATAGAGTGTCTTGGGTGAGTGTCGCGCTCGGAACCACCCGCCCGCTACCGGTTCGCACCACCCCCATAGGTGACCCCGGTAACTTGCTGGCCTCCCTGCCCCGGACCCCCGCCCCTTATGCCTGGATCAGGCACGGCGAAGGACTCGTCGGCTGGGGTGAGGCCGCCCGTGTGAATGTTCCCGCAGGTCCCGGCCGGTTCGCCTGGGCCCGGCGGTGGCTCGGCGACCTCTTCGGCGATGCCCGCATGGACGACTACCTCGACGGGCCCGCCGGCACGCCCGGGGTCGGGCCCGTCGCCTTCGGCTCCTTCACCTTCGACGAGAACGCCGCTGGCTCCGTCCTCGTCGTCCCGCAGGCCGTACTCGCCCGGCGCGGCGGCCACGCCTGGCTCACCACCATCGGCGACGCCCGCCTCGAGCCCCTCACCCCGATCCGCGATCCGGGCCGCATCAGCTACGGCGACGGCAGCCTGTCCGCCCCCGAATGGGAGCACGTCGTCGCCCAGGCCGCCCGGCGCATCCGCGACGGCGAGTTGGAGAAGGTCGTCCTGGCCCGGGACCTGCTCGCCACGGCCGAGCATCCCATCGACGTACGCCTGCTGCTCAGCCGCCTGGCGCACCGCTATCCCGACTGCTACACCTTCTCCGTCGCCGGCCTCGTCGGCGCCACCCCCGAGCTGCTCATCCGGCGTACCGGCCAGGAGATCGAGTCGCTCGTCCTGGCCGGCACCACGCCGCGCGGCAGCGGCCCGGCCGACGACGTGGCGCGCGGCGCCGCGCTGTTCGCCTCGGCCAAGGACCGGCACGAGCACGAGTGCGCCATCGCGTCCGTACGCGAGACGCTCGCCCCGCTGTGCTCGTCGCTGCAGACTCCCGACGAACCCGAACTGCTCATGCTGCCCAACGTCCAGCATCTGGCCAGTCACGTCACGGGCCGCCTGGCCGACGGCGCGTCGGTGCTCGACGTGGTCGCCGCCATGCACCCGACCGCGGCGGTGGGCGGCACGCCCACCGACACCGCCATCAAGGTGATCCGGGAACTGGAGGGGATGGATCGCGCGGGGTACGCGGGGCCCGTCGGGTGGATCGACGCTCACGGGGACGGCGAGTGGGGGATCGCGCTGCGATCGGGGATCGTCCGCGGCCGCCGGGCCCGGCTGTTCGCGGGCGGCGGCATCATGGGCGACTCCGACCCGGCGTCCGAACTCGCCGAGGCGCAAGCTAAGTTTCGCGTCATGCAGTACGCCCTTGAGGGATGATTTTTACGTTACGGCAAGCACGGGAGGGCCCAGTCGCCGTACGTGGCTGAGGGCCTCCAGGGACACGGCCGCTGAGCCCGCACGGGGTCGGGCGCCGTTACGGCCGCATTCTTAGCCCGCTACGTGGATTCTGTTGCCCGGAGTCACCTGGGCTCTGCCTGCCGTGAGGGTTGCCAGCCAGTCTGTGAAGGTCGCTGTCTCGTCGTCTGACACCGCTACCGTGAAGACGACCTTGCTGCCGTAGGACACATCTTTTATCGGGTGTTTTGCTGCCCTCAGGTCGTTCTCTATGCGGCCTGCCTGGTCGTGGGCCACTGTTACTTCGATGAGGGTTGCCGGGATCATCCTGGTTGGTTGGGCCTGGTCCAGGGTTTCCGTTACCGCTGAGCTGTATGCGCGCACCAGGCCGCCGGCGCCCAGGAGGGTGCCGCCGAAGTAGCGGGTCACCACCGCTACCACGTCGTTGAACCCTCTGCCTGTCAGAGCTTGGAGCATGGGCGTGCCTGCTGTGCCGCCTGGTTCGCCGTCGTCGTCGCCCTTGCGGTCGTCGCCGATGACGTAGGCCGTGCAGTTGTGGGAGGCGTTCGGGTGCAGGTGGCGGCGTTCGGAGATGAAGGCCGAGGCTTCCGCGGGTGTCCTCGCCGGGGCGACCGCGCAGACGAAGCGGGAGCGGCGGGCCTCCGTCTCGTGCTCGATGGCGGCGCTGAGGGTGAGATAGGAGGACACGTCCACAGATTAGTGCTCGCCGGACCGGCTCTCGGGGCTAGCATCGCCTTCATCCCCCGGCAGGTCCCCGTGGAGGTATCCGTGGACATCGCGGACGACGTCATGCCCTATGTCACTGAGGCGATCGGCGCCTATGGCGGTGCCGTACTCGCCAAGACCAACGAGCTCGCGGCCGGGTCGAACATCGCCCGCGGGACCCGCATCCTGCAGCGGATCTTCGGGCGGGGTGACGCCGGCTCCCGGAGGGCGATCGAGCAGGTGGCGGCCGACTCCGGCGACGATCTGGCGTTACGGCTGGCCATCCTCGAGGCGTTCGCGGCCGATCCGACCCTGGCCCGCGAGATCGCCGCCATGCTGCCCGCCCGCAGCACCACCTGAGCGGTCCGCCCCTGGCTCTACGGCCGTGCCCGCGCCGCGCGACCGGTCCATCTCCCGCCACTCCCGGCGCAGCCCGGTCAGCCCGATGGTGAGGAAGTAGCCCGTCCCGCAGGCGACCAGCACCGGCGACAACCCGGCGGCGGCCACCGCCGCACCGGCGATGAGCCCGCCCAGCGGAATCCCGGCCCATGCCAGCGAGTCCGTCAGCGCGTTGACCCGGCCGAGCAGCCATCGCGGCACCCGCTCGAAGAAGATCGCGCCCAGAATCGGGTTGATGAGCCCTCCGCTGAGCCCGCTCATCGCGAACACGATCACGATCACCCACACCGGCGCGTCCATCGCCAGGACCAGGAACCGCGGCGGGCCCGAAAGCAGAAAGGCCACGAAGAACACCACCCGCCGCCGCATCCGATGCGCCACCGCGGCGGCCACCAGGCTCCCGCCGACCGCCGCCAGCCCCATCACGCTGCTGTTCAGCCCGATCACGGCCGGGCCGTGGCCGGACTCCCTGGCCCACACCGGCACCAGCACCTGGGCGAACGCCGCGTCCAGCAGGTTCGTCACGGCGACCATGAGGGCGAGGGCCAGCAGCATCGGCTCGCCACGCAGAAACCCGACCCCTTCGGCGAAACGCCGCCAGTAGCCCGCCCGCTCCCCCGCGCTGCCCGTTGAATCTCGACCCGGGCCATGATCTCCCGTCGCGAGAGGATCCGCGCCCTCGGCTGACATCTGGAGAGAGTCCGGGCCTTCGGACAACGCCGAGACAGGGACCGCACCCTCGGCCGACGCCCGGAGAGAGTCCGGGCCTTGGGACGATGCCCGGAGGGAGTCCGGGCTCTCGGCCGACGCCCGGACAGGGACCGCGCCCTTGGCTGACGCCTGGGCGGCACGTGGGCCCTCGGTTGACGTCTGGACGGGGACTCGGTCCTCGGCTGACCCCTGGGTGGGGGCCGGGCCGCCCGCGTGTGGCGTACGGGCGCGTGGCAGTGCCCACACGATGACGACGGAGCCGAGCGCGAAGCAGGCCCCGCTGGCCGCCAGGCCCGCCAGTGGGCCGGCCAGTGCCACCAGTGCCCCGCCCATCGCCGGACCCACGGTGGCGGCCAGCCGTTCCGTCACGCCCGACAGTGCCGCGGCCCGCTCCAGCGGGATCCGGCCGCGCTCGGCCGCCTCCGGCACCATGATCTCCTTGGCCAGGTCTCCGGGCCCACGAGCCGCGCCGATCAGCGCCACCAGCCCGAGCAACACCGGGAAGGCCAGCAGACCGAGAGCGTGCAGCAGAGCCACGGCCCCGGCTCCGGCGGCGCTCACCACGTCGGCGACCCACGAGACCCGGCGCGGCCCCAGGTGATCGACCAGCGGCCCCACGAAGAGCTTGACCAGGACATACGGCGCCATCTCGCAGAAAGCCACCAGCCCGGTCATGGTGGCGCTGCCGGTCGTGACGAGCACGAACCACGGCAACGCGATGGCCGACACCCGAGTGCCGGTCAATGACATGGCCAAGGCCGCCAGCACCCCGGCCAGCGAGCGTAAGGACCGCCCGGCCACAGGACGGCCGGTCATGGCAGATCCGATTCCGACACGTCCGATTCCGACAGGCCCGGCTCCGATACGCCCGGCTCCGGCAGCAGGTGCATGACCAACGACACCAGCTCGGCGCCCTCGGCGGCCGCGTCCTCGGGGACGTCGCGCCGGTAGCGGGCGACCACGGCCAGCAGCTCTTCGTGCAGCCGTCCGGCCTCCTCCGGGGTGAGGCGCAGCGCCCAGTGGCTGATGTCGAACTCGTCGTACCAGGGCCGGGGCATGGTCTGCAGTTCGTTCAGCGCGCGCTGTGTCAGCAGGCTGTGCGCCGCCGCCACAGACCGCAGGTAGGTCAGCACGGCCTCGGGCTCCTGCCTGGCCAGTTCGCTGTCGGCGAGCCGGGTCACCTGGTGCACAGAACGCCACCACCGCTCGCGCGCGTTTCCGCGTTCGGTGTCCTCCTCGACGAAGCCCGCCGCCGCCAGCCTGCGCAGGTGGTAGCTGGCCGTACCGGAGTTGACGCCGAGGCGCTCGGCCAGGCGGGTGGCCGTCGAAGGGCCGTACTTACGCAGTAGCTGGACGAGCTCCACCCGCACCGGATGGGCGAGGGCGCGCAGGCCCTTGGCATCGAGGACTACGACTGACGTCATGCCACCACCATAGATTGCCAACATCTCTTCGCAAAGAGTTCTTCGCGAAGAGATGTTGGCAATCTGAGCGCTGCGCCTTTACATTGTAGATTTATTGCCATGGTTAAGTGCGATGGTGAATCCCCCTTCACACCACTCGCCCCTGAGGACCCTCCCGAGATCGGCGGCCACGTACAAGGGCATCGATGTGACCATCTACTACTCGGTCAACTTCACCGACGACCCCACCCACCCGAGGGAGGGCAACGATGAGGACGTCAGTTACGGCGCCATCGGCCTCGAGGCGGACAAGATGGCCGTCCTCGAACCAGGACAGACCGGCACCTACCAGGCGTGCGTCGACAACACCCGGTACATGGGGAGCTACGCCGGCGACCAGGCCAAGGGGCGGCTGGTGTGCGTCCTCGCCGAGAACACGATCGGTCTCGTCAAGGTGACGAAGGTATCCGAGGGGGCCAGTGACTACATCACTATGGACCTGACAGTCTGGCAGCGCTGACGCCTACTCTGTTAGTCATGTCCGTTACGCCCTTGCGGGGCGGGCCGGCGCGCGAGGCCGAGTTACTCGGCGTCGTGCTCGATGTGCTGCGCGAAACCGGCTACGACCGGCTGACCATCGACGCGGTCGCCGCACGCGCGAAGGCGGGCAAGCACACCGTCTACCGGCGCTGGCCGTCCAAGGCGGAGCTGGTGGTGGCGGCGTTCGTCAATGCCGTCTCCGACAAACCGGTCGTCCCCGACACAGGTGAGCTGCGGAGTGATCTGCTCGCGCTGATGGAGTCGCTGGTGGGCGAGCTCGCCCGGCTGGGTGACGTCGTCGCCGGGCTGGTCGGCGAGATCCTGCACAACGCCGACCTGGCCCGCGCGGTGCAGCAGAACTACATCGCGAGCCGCCGCCGGTTGACGTTGGAGGTGTTCGAGCGGGCCTGGGCCAGGGGCGAGCTGTCGCGCAGCGCCGACACCGACCTGCTGTGGCAGGTGGGCCCGGCGGTGCTGTTCTTCCGGGCGCTGGTCAGCGGTGAGCCCGTCGACTACGAACTGGCCCGGCGGCTCGTGGACCACATCGTGCTGCCCCTCGCCCTCGGCCGCCGATAGAGCGCCGCCGTCGCCCTCGGCCGCGGATGGAACACCGCCGAGCTCAGGCCCGCCGCCGGGCACGGTACGCGCTGGCCTTGGCGCGGTTCTGGCACGACAGCCCGCAGAAGCGCCGCGAGGTGTTCCGCGTCACGTCGAAGAAGACCAGCGCGCACCCGTCCGCCTCGCACGACCGGAGCCGAACCCCCTGCCCCACCCCGATCACCATGGCCAGCGCGGTGCCGGCGTCGGCGGCCCAGGCGTCGACCAGCGAGGCGTCCGGCTGGTGGAAGGCCAGGATGGGCGGCTCCCCGTGCAGGTTGGCGACGGCCGCATGCCGTACCAGCAGCGCGTTGAGCGAGGCGACGGGGTCGGGGCCGCCGCCGAACACGGGCCGCAGCTCGGCGGCCACCTCCGCCAGGCGGTCGGCGTCGGCGGCGGTCGGGGAGCCGGCGGGCGGCCGGTCGAGGCGGGCCGTGACACCAAGTACGGCGGCGCGGCGCGAAGCCCCGTCGGCCGGCGGCGCGAGGGCGCGGCCGCGTACCTCGCCCACGGCCAGTTCGTTCACCAGGAGGACGGCGAGCTCCACCCACCGGCCAACATAACTGTCTATTTGGGATTGACCAGTGATACGCCAGGAGTCTATCGTCACTGGCATAGCTTACCTAGACAGTGAGGAATTGGCATGTCCATCGATGGCAGAGTCGCCCGCCGCATGTGGCACCAGTTGGAGCCGATCCACGCGGCGCTGTACTTCTCTCCCCAGGCCTTCGAGGAAGCCGCGGCGATCGGCTATGACGTGGAGTCGCGCTGGCCGAGCTACTTCGCCTACCGCACCGCGCCGCTGGGCCACGCGGGTACGAACCTGGCCTTTTCCACCTACTACAGCTTCAGCCCTCAGACGATCGCCGAACACGTTCCGGCCGTCTGGGACACCGCCACCCCCGAGCAGGTCCTGGAGGCCCGCCACCGGGCCGTCGACCGCACCTATCGGGCGCTGCTCGGTGACAGGACAGGACAGATCGCCGAGGCCGCGGAGCTGGCCAGGCAGGTGGCCGAGGGCGTGACGGTGGCCGGACGGCCGTTCGCCGCCGCCAACCTGGACCTGCCCTGGCCGGACGAGCCGCACCTGGTGCTCTGGCACGCCGCCACCCTGCTGCGCGAGCACCGCGGCGACGGCCATCTGGTGGCGCTCCAGGCGGCGGAGCTGGACCCGTGCGAGTCGCTGGTCTCCTTCGCCGCGATCGGCGCGGCCCCGGCGGCCAACTTCGCCGGGCGCGGCTGGAGCGAGGACGATTGGGCCGCCGCGCAGGATCGGCTGGCCGGGCGCGGTCTGGTCGACGCCGCCGGCCAGGCCACCGACGCGGGCCGGGAGCTGCGCGACCAGGTCGAGCGGATGACCGACGTACTGGCCGCCGAGCCGTGGCGGCAGTTCGGCGAGCAGCGCGCCGACCGGCTGGCCCAGCTCATCCAGCCGGTCCTGGGCGCCGTCTTCGAGGCGGGAATCCTCCCGATGACCAGCACGCTCGGCATCGCCACGGTGAAGGCACCCGACTGATCGACCGGAGCACTCAGTAGCCGGGTGCGGGCTGCCAGATGCTGATCTCCGTACCCTGGTCGTCGGTGCAGGAGCAGCCCCGCCCCGACTTGCTCTCCATGACCTCCCCCGTCGTGCCGCCGAGCTCGTGCACCCGCTTGATCACCGCGTCGACGTCGTCGACGCTGTAGTACATGTTCGGCTGCGACGAGGGGCCGGCGGCGGTGAGGCCCATCGGCACCGCGGCGTTCGCCACGTGCAGGTACGTCTCGTGCTCGCGCCGGAACTCCCACTCGAACAGCGCCCCGTAGAAGGCGGCGGCCCGATCCAGGTCCTCGACCGACAGCGTGTAGTAGCCCAGCTCTACAGCCATGCGCAGACCTCCGTAATAATTAGCGCTATCGTTAAGTATTATCATATAACGGAAGCGAGCAATAATTAACGCGAACAGCAACGATCTGGATGCCACGCTGGCCGCCCTCGCCGACCCCACCCGGCGCAAGGTGATCGACCTGCTGCGCGCCGGCCCACGCCCCGCCGGGGAGCTGGCGCAGGCCGTCCAGATGAGCGCGCCCGCGCTGAGCAGGCATCTGCGAGTGCTGCGGGCCGGCGGGCTGGTCCAGGCGGAGGCGGGCGGCGAGGATGCCCGGCTGCGCCTCTACACGCTGCGCCAGGAGCCGTTCACCGCCCTTCAGGCGTGGCTCGACCAGGTGCAGGCGTTCTGGGCCGAGCAGCTCGGCTCGTTCAAGGACCACGTGGAACGCACTGCCCCATGAACTCCGTCCAGGCCGCCGTCACCGTCCCCGTCGATCAGGCCACCGCGTTCCGCGTCTTCACCGACGAGATCGACAGTTGGTACGTCCGCGGTCCCCACAGCTGGGTCGACCCGTCACGCGCGGTCGGCATCCGGTTCGAGGACGGCTTCCTGCGCGAGCTGTGGTCCGACGGCGGCCACGTCGACACCGGCCGGATCCTCGTCTGGGAGCCGCCACGGCGCCTGGTCTGGGCCGACCTGATCAACGACCAGGGCGAGATGGAGATCGAGGTGGCGTTCTCGCCGGTCGACGGCGGCACCGAGGTGCTGCTGGAGCACCGCGGCCTCGACACGCTCCCGCCGGACGTGGCCGGGCGCATCCGCCGGGGCTACTCCTGGCAGATCGCGCTGAGATGGTTCGCCGAGAGTTTCGCGCGTTTGTGAAGCCCGTAGAATCCCGCGTGTGACTCGTGACGAGGAGGCCGTGCGCCACGCGGTCGAGCGGATGGCGCGGATCTTCTCCGACTGGGGGCTGCCGCCCATGGCCGCGCGCGTGCTGTTCACGATGATGGCGGCCGAGGAGCGGACGCTGACCGCCGCCGAGCTCGGCGAGCGGCTCGGCGTCAGCCCGGCCGCCATCTCCGGCGCGGTGCGCCTGCTCACGCAGATGCGCCTGGTGGTGCGGGAGCCGGTGCCCGGCTCCCGCCGCGACGTCTACCGCCTGCCCGACGACGCCTGGTACGAGCTCACGCTGGCCAAGATGCCGATCTTCCGGCAGATCACCGACGAGGCGTCGGCCGCGGTCGAGGCGGTCGGCGGCGACGACACCGCCGCCGGCGCGAACCTGGCCAGGATGCGCGACTACTTCGCGTTCGTGGAGCGCGGTCTGCCCCGGCTGCTCGCCGAGTGGCGCGAGCGCTGACGACCGAGCGCTCGCTGCGGGTCAGCCCCGGCCGTACTTCTTGTGCACGGCCTGTTTGCTCACCCCGATCGCATGAGCGATCTGCGCCCACGGCAGCCCGGCCACCCTGGCCCGGCGTACCTGGACCGCCTCCATGCGTTCGAGCTCGTGCCGCAACGCGGTGGTCGCCTGCAGGGCTCGCAGCGGATCCTCGTCCTGCGCCTGCCGCATCAGCGTCGCCAGGTCGTTCGTCATCCCCCCAACGTAGTCCAGCCGCCGCTCATCGCGAGTCCAGGACGAGCCTCAGGCCGAGCCCGATGAGGACGACACCGGAGATCTGCTCCAGCCGTCGCTTGACGACCGGCCGGCCGAGGAACGCCTTGGCCTTGGCGACGGTCCAGATGAGCAGGCCGTACCAGAGCAGGTCCACGAGCACCCAGACGACGGCGAGCGTGACGAGGGTGAGCGGGACGTCCTGCCCCTGGGGCACGAACTGCGGCAGGAACGACATCGCGAACACCGCCGCCTTCGGGTTGGCCAGGCAGGTCCCGAACCCGGCCAGGTACGACCTGCGCCGGCCGCTGACCGCGACCCCCTCGACCGGCGGCGAACCCTTGCGGGCCTGCCAGAGCGACTGCGCCCCCATCACGACCAGCAGGACCGCGCCCGCCACGCGCATCACGTCGTAGGCCACCTGTGAGGCCAGCACCAGCGCCGACAGGCCGAACGCGGCGGCCAGCCCCCACATCAGGATGCCGGTCTCGTTGCCCAGGGTGGCGGCCAGGCCGGAGCCGCGCCCGGCCCGCAGCGTCTGTCTGAGGATGATCGCGGTGCTGACTCCGGGAACCATCGCCACCAGGATGCACGCGCCAATGAATGCGATGAGATACATGCGGGGCATCGTGACAGAATCGCCCGGTTTTAGCCGTAGATTTTTCCGAGCTCCGCGACGGCCTCGGCCATCAGCGCGCGCAGTTCGGGCGGTCCCAGCACCTCGACGCTCGCCCCGAGCCGCAGCAGCAGCCACCGGGCGTGCGTGATCGACTCGATCGGAACGGTGAGCGTCCGCCAGCCCTCGGCGTCGGGCTCGACGCCCTCGGCCAGCGCGGCGGCGACGACGTCGTTGCCCATCGTGTAGGCGAGCAGGCTGTCCGTGCCGGGGGCGATCTTGATGACGGCCTCGGCGGTGTACATGCGCTCGCGGAACTCGCGTGAATAGTCGCGCCAGAAGCCGCCGAGGTCGAAGCCCTCGGGCCGGTCGAAGCCGCCCGGCAGGGTCTCCAGCGCCAGGATGCGCGCGACCCGGTACGTACGCGGCGTCGCTCCGGCGGGGGCGGCGACCATGTACCACGAGCCGCCTTTGAGCACGAGCCCGTACGGGTTCACCACCCGCTCGACCTCCTGCTTGCCCCAGCGCCGGTAGGTCATCCGCAGCCGCCGCTGCGTCCACACCGCCTCGGCCACCTCGCTGAGGTGCGGCACGTCGTCGGCGTCGCGGTACCAGCCGGGCACGTCCATCAGGAAGCGCTCACGCATCCGCGAGGCGTGCGAGCGCGGCTCGGGCGGCAGCGCGGCCAGCAGCTTCAGCTCCGCGCTCGCCACCACCTCCGACAGCCCCAGCTCGGCCGCGGGCCCCGGCAGCCCCGCCAGGAACAGCGACGACGCCTCCTCGGCCGTCAGCCCGGTCAGCCGGGTGCGGTAGCCGTCGAGCAACTGGTAGCCGCCCGCCGGGCCACGGTCGGCGTAGACCGGCACTCCGGCGGCCGACAGCGCCTCGACGTCGCGATAGACGGTCCTGACCGACACCTCCAGCTCCGCGGCCAGGTCGGTGGCGGTCATCCGGCCGCGCGCCTGCAGGAGCAGCAGAAGGGAGAGCAGACGGCTGGCGCGCATGCCCCCCATTGTATTGCGCACATGAGTCATGTTTATATGAACACATGGAACGTGTGCTGGCCATCATGAACACCCTTCGCACCCACGACAGCGTCTCGGTCGCCGAGCTGGCCGCCGAGCACGGCGTGTCGGAGATGACCATCCGCCGCGACCTGGACGAACTGGCCCAGCAGGGGGTGGTGCGCAGGGTCCGGGGCGGCGCGCTGTCGCTGCTACTGCGCGGCGAGGAACCGCCGTTCGGGGTACGGGAGCATGAAGCGGTGGACGCCAAGCAGCGGATCGGCGCCGAGGTGGCCGGCCTGATCGCCGACGGCGAGGCGGTGCTGCTCGACGGCGGCACGACCGCCTTCGAGGTGGCGCGCGCACTGCTGGACCGCCGGGTGACCGTCCTCCCGCTGGCGCTCCAGTCCGCGTCGCTGCTGGCCGCGGGGCCGCGCGTACGACTGGTGCTCCCCGGCGGAGAGGTACGGCAGGGCGAGCTGAACTTCATGGGCCCCCTGACCGAGAGCTCGATCAAGGCCCTGCGCTTCGACACGGCGGTGATCGGCTGCTGCGGCCTGTCGTCCGAGCATGGAATGACCGCCCACGACCTGCCGGAGGTGGCCGTCAAGCAGGCCGCCATCGCCGCGGCCAGGCGGGTGATCGTGGTGTGCGACTCGGGCAAGTTCACCAGGACGGCGTTCGGGGCGGTCTGCCCGATCTCACGGCTCGACGTGGTGGTGACCGACGCCGGCATCCCGCGCGAGCAGCACGACGCCCTGCTCGCCGCCGGGGTCACCGTCCGTCTCGTCCAGGAAGCCCGGTGAACCGCGCCCGGGTCGCCGTCTACCTGCTGTTCTTCCTCGCCGGGGCCGCCATCGGCACCTGGACGGCCCGGATACCGGCCATCAAGCAGGACCTCGGACTGAGCGACGGGCGGCTGAGCCTGGCGCTGCTGGCCATCGCCGCCGGGGCGGTGGCGGGCATGCAGGTGGTCGGCCGCCTGGTCGACCGCTACGGCAGCAGCCGCGTCATGATCCCCGCCGCGCTGCTGCAGGGGGTGGTGCTCGTCCTGCCCGCCTACGCCGTGAACCTGGGCACGCTGGCCGCCGCGCTGTTCGGGTTCGGCGTGGTCCACGGGGTGCTGGACGTCTCGATGAACGCCAACGCGGTGGAGGTGGAGCGGGCGTGGGGACGGCCGATCATGTCGTCGTTCCACGCGGTGTTCAGCATCGGCGGGTTCGCGGGCGCCGCCGCCGGAGGGCTGTTCGCGCATCTGGCGCTCTCTCCCGCCGCCACGTTCCTGTCAGTGGGCGTGGTGGTCGCGCTGCTGGCCGTGTGGGCGGCATCCTGGGCGCTGCGCTCCCGGCCCGCGCCGGTGACCTCGGCGGACGGGGTACGGCCGGGGCTGCCCAAGGGGGTCCTCTTCCTCGGCGTGCTGGCCTTCTGCTGCCTGGTGGGCGAGGGGGCGGCGGCCGACTGGAGCTCGGTCTACCTTCGGGAGGACCTGGCCGCGTCGGCGGGGTTCGCGGCGGCGGGCTATGCCGCGTTCTCCATCATGATGACGGCCGGGCGCCTGGCCGGGGACCGGCTGGCGGTCCGCTTCGGGCCGGTGGCGCTGGTGCGCGGATGCGGGTTGCTGGCCGCCGCCGGGCTGGGACTGGCGCTGACGGTCGGGCATCCGGTGGCGGGGGTGGCCGGGTTCGGGTGCTTCGGGGCGGGGTTGTCGTGCATCGTGCCGCAGGTGTTCTCCGCCGCCGGGCATCGTGATCCGGCGTTCGCGGGGCGAGCCCTCGCGCGGGTGGCGAGCATCGGCTATCTGGGATTCCTGTCCGGGCCCGTGCTCATCGGGGGGCTCGCGGAGCTGTCCGGGCTGCCCCGGGCGCTGGGCGTACCGGCGCTGCTGGCCGCCTTCGTGGCGCTGGCCGCCACCGCCCTGCGCCCCCGTACGGCCGAGCCCGTCGGGTCCTAGCCTCGGGCGAGCGGGCGAGCGGGCGAGCGCACGACGCCGGCTCGGCGCATCGGCGCCTAGCCGAACTGCTGCCAGCCCAGCCTGATCACCATGGCCACCACCACGCACAGCAGCACGACCCGGACGAAACCTGTGCCGCGCTTGAGCGCCATGCGGGCGCCCACCTGCGCGCCCGCCACGTTGCAGACGGCCATCCCCAGGCCCAGCCCCCACAGCACATGCCCCTGCCAGGCGAACACGAACAGCGCGCCCAGATTGGTCCCGGTATTGATGATCTTCGCCGAGGCGGAGGCGGACACGAAGTCGAGCCCGAGGATCGTGGTGAACGCGATGATCAGGAACGTCCCCGTGCCCGGTCCCATGATGCCGTCATAGAAGGCGATGCCCACGCCCGCGATCGTCACGGCCGCCACGACGCGGCCGTTCGTCCGCAGATGGGGCTGCGGCACCGAGCCCATAGCCGGACGCAGCGTCACGAAAGCGGCCACGCCGATCAGCACCGCCATCACGGCGGGGCGCAGCACATCGGCCGAGATCGCCGCCGCGGCCAGTGCGCCGAGCCCGGCACTGACCACAGCCAGCCCCACGCCGGGCAACGCGACCGCCCGGTCCACCTTGGTGGTACGCGTGTAGGTCACGGCGGCCGAGGCGGTGCCGAAGACGGAGGAGAGCTTGTTGGTGGCCATCGCCTGCACGGGCGGAATACCCGTCACCATCACCGCGGGCAACTGCACCAACCCGCCCCCACCCACGACAGCATCGACCCAGCCCGCACAAAGGGCAGCCGCCAACACCAGCACCACATGCTCCAGCGGCACGCCACTCCCCCGATTTCCCCCGAGAACCGCCAAGAGCGTATATGTCCCACTTTCACAGCCAAACAGCCGGGATACCCCCCGCCCCCCGAACCGCCAGCCCATCGGGCCGCGCTGCACCGGATCGCCAGACCTCCGGCCACACTGCGCCACACCTCCGGGCCCCAGCCCGCTGGCCGCGCTGCGCGGGCCTGCGGGGGTGGCCGGTCGCCCCCGCAGGCTCTCGTCGGCGCTTGGGGCTAGCGGGCGGTGGTCAGCGTGCGCTTTCGGGAGGCGTAGATGTCGTCGATCAGGTTGTACGAGCGCGCCTGCTCGGCTGTGAAGATCCGGTCCCGCTCGATGTCCTTCCTGATCTCCAGCTCCGTCTTGCCCGTGTGCCTGGCCAGCATGAACTCCTGCTGGTCGCGCATCCGCAGGATCTCCCTGGCGTGGATCTCCATGTCGCTCGACTGGCCCCGGCCGCCCTCGGTGGAGGGCTGGTGCAGCAGGATGCGGGCGTGCGGCAGGGCGGCGCGCTTGCCCGGCGTGCCCGCCGCCAGCAGGACGGCGGCGGCCGAGGACGCCTCGCCGATGCAGACGGTGTGGATCTCCGGCCGGACGAACTGCATCGTGTCGTAGATCGCCGTCATCGAGGTGAACGAGCCGCCCGGCGAGTTGATGTACATGTTGATGTCCTGGTCAGGATCGAGCGACTCCAGCGTCAGCAACTGCGCCATCACGTCGTTGGCGCTCGTGTCGTCGATCGGCGTGCCCAGGAAGATGACCCGGTCCTCGAACAGCTTGTTGTACGGGTTCATCTCCTTCATGCCGTAAGAGGTGCGCTCGGTGAACGAGGGCAGCACGTAACGTCCGCTCATATCAGTTCATCCCCTCGGCCATGTGGTCGACGAATCCGTAGTCGAGCGCCTCCTGCGCGGTGAACCAGCGGTCGCGGTCGGAGTCGGCCTGGATCCGCTCCAGCGGCTGGCCGGTGTGCTGGGCGATGAGCTCGGCCAGCCTGCGCTTGGTGTAGAGCAGATTCTCCGCCTGGATCTGGATGTCGCTGGCCGAGCCGCCGATGCCGCCGAGCGGCTGGTGCATGACGATCCGCGCGTTGGGCAGTGCGTAGCGCTTGCCGGGGGTGCCCGCGCACAGCAGCAGTTGCCCCATGGAGGCGGCGAAGCCCATCGCCACCGTCGCCACGTCGCACGGGACGAACTGCATCATGTCGTACAGAGCCATCCCCGCGGTCACCGACCCGCCCGGCGAATTGATGTAAAGCGTTATGTCGCGGCGCGGATCCTCGGCCGCCAGCAAAAGCAGCTCACCGCACAGCCGATTGCATATCTCGTCGTCGACCTCCTGGCCGAGAACAAGTATGCGCTCCTTCAGCAGGCGCTGGCTGAGCTGGTCAGGCCAGCCGGTACGCAGGGTCTCCGTCATGGAATCGCCTTTCTCTCGAGCTATTCACCGACGCTAGACCCGGGCCGCGCGAATTCCAGCTCCTTTTCGCTGGGGGCGCATTTCTCTAAAGGCGCATTCCACCGAGAGCGAATAACTGTCGACATACAATCACAAATGTGAGATGGAACCTGCCCCGGCGATGGGCGTGCCTGATCCTCGGCGGCGCGCTGCTGATGCCGTACATGATGACCGGGGTTCTGACATCGGGCCTGCTCCAGGGCCAGCCGGCCAATTTCTTGCTGCCCGTCCAGCTCGGGGTGTTCGTGGCGGTGCTGCCGGTGGTGGCGGTGACGGGGCTGTTCCTGCCGGTGCGGGCGCTGGAGGTGAGCGCCGCCCAGGGGCTGCTCGGCGCGCGCGTGGAGACGCCGCCCAGGCAGGCGCGCCGGTCATGGCAGGAACGGTGGCGCACGGCCGCCTGGTACACCCTTCACCTGGGCGTCGGCGGCCTGGTGAGCGGGTGCACGCTGGCCGGGATTCCGTTCACGGTCTTCACGTTCGCGGTGCCGTTCGTCGGCGGGCCCGAGCGCATGCTGGGGATGGCGGTCGAGCCGGGCTGGGCGGCGCTGCGCTGGCCGCCGATCGGGCTGGCCGTGCTGGGGGCGGTGGTGCTGTTCGCGGCTGGCGCGGGCGCGCTGCTGGCCCGGCTCGCCCCCGTGCTGCTCGGCCCCACCCCCGGCGAACGGCTGGCCGCGGCCGAACGTCAGGCCCGTACGCTGGCCGAGCGCAACCGGCTGGCCCGCGAGCTGCACGACTCCGTCGGCCACGCGCTGAGCGTCGTCACCCTGCAGGCCGCCGCGGCCGGGCGGGTGCTCGACCGCGATCCGGAGACGGCCAAAAACGCTCTGGCGGCCATCGAGCAGTCGGCCCGCGCCGCCCTCGACGACCTCGACCACGTCCTCGGCGTCCTGCGTGACGGTGACCCGCCCCCTGAGGCCGGCCCGCCGCAGGCGACGCTGGCCGATCTCGGCGACCTGGCCGCCGCCTCCGGCGCCGAGGTGCGGCGCGAGGTGGGCGACCTGACCGGCGTGCCCGCCGTGGTCTCCAGGGAGGCCTACCGGATCGTGCAGGAGGCACTGACCAACGCGCTCAAGCACGGTCAGGGGCCGGTACGGCTGGCCGTCGCGGTGCAGGACGACGACCTGAGACTGGAGATCACCAACGAGACCGGCGCGAACGGCACAACGCAGCCAGGCATCCGGTCGGACGCACAGGCCGACCGATCGGGCGCACGGAACAACCGGCCGAGCGCGGGGACTGGCAACCGGGTGGGCGCGGGGCCAGGCGACCGGGTGGGCGGGAGGGGAGTGACCGGTATGCGGGAGCGCGTTCGCCTGCTCCGCGGCGAGCTGGAGGCGGGCCCGGTGGAGGATGGCTGGCGCGTGTCCGTCCGGCTGCCGCTCCGGTCGGCCCCGTGACACCGCTACGGTCGGTTCATGACATCCCCTACGGTGACGCTCAAGGTCGTGATCGCCGACGACGAGGGCCTCATCCGGGCCGGGCTGCGTGTCATCATCGACGCCGAGCCCGGGCTGAGCGTGGTCGGTGAGGCCGCCGACGGCGCCGAGGTGGTGCCCGTGGTGCGCCGGGAGCGGCCCGATGTGGTGCTGATGGACGTACGCATGCCCGCCGTCGACGGCATCCAGGCCACCCGGCGGCTGGTGGCCATGGACGAGCCGCCCAAGGTGCTGGTGGTCACCACGTTCGAGAACGACGACTACGTCTACGAGGCGCTGCGGGCGGGCGCCAGCGGGTTCCTGCTCAAGCGGACCAGGCCCGACGAGCTGGTCCACGCGATCAAGCTGGTGGCGGCCGGGGAGTCGCTGCTGTTCCCGGCGGCGATCCGGACGCTGGCCGGGCGCCGGTCGTCCGACGCCCGGCCCTCAGAGGTGCCCGGCATCGGCCGGCTGACGGGCCGCGAGGGCGACGTGCTGCGGCTGATGACCAGAGGGCTGTCCAACGGCGAGATCGCCGCCGAACTGGTCGTCAGCCAGGAGACCGTCAAGACGCACGTCGGCAACGTGCTGACCAAGCTGGGCGCGCGGGACCGCACCCAGGCCGTGATCGCCGCCTACGAGTCGGGCTTCGTCTCACCCCGCTGATAGACCCCGCTGGACGATCTGCGACACCGGCAACGTCGTGCTCTCGGCGACCGTCATGCCGGTGGCGGCCAGATGCTCGTCCACCAGCCGCAGCCCGACCGCATATCCCGCCATGTCGGGAATGCCGCGGGGCTCCTGCCCGTACCGCGCCACGGTGGTGTCCCCCAGCACGTACGCGGACGTGAGGTGCATGCCCTCCAGATCGAAGTCGGCCATGATCTTCGCGTAGGCCCGGTCCAGCTCCGCACCGGTGACCATCGACGACCACGGCCCCATGGCCTCGACCCCCGACAGCTCCCGTACGAACGCCTCCGCCAGCCCCTCGGAGACCACATGCTCCCCCACAACGGGACGCCACGGCACGTTGGTGTAGCGCGCCTGGTGGTGGAACTCGTGGACGGCGCAGTGCGCGATCCTGCCGATCGTCTCCTCCGTCGGCCAGCCGAGCAGGTACAGCACGCCGGGCGAACCTCCCATCCCGTAGTAGCCGCCCGTGACCTTCATCAGGTGCTCGTCGTCGGGATTTCCGAGCACG
The DNA here is from genome assembly GCF_018603905.1 of Nonomuraea sp. NEAU-A123. GTDB lineage: Bacteria > Actinomycetota > Actinomycetes > Streptosporangiales > Streptosporangiaceae > Nonomuraea. Next base: position 251,118 of record NZ_JAHFZZ010000005.1, on the reverse strand, counting down.
AACACCACCTGCAGCGAGTCGGGCAGCTCGAGGCCGGCCAGCCGGTCGGCGGCACGGTGCAGCTCCCGCTCGACCTGCCCCAGCACGTCCGCCTCGATCATGGCGCGGATCGCGGGCAGATAACGCGGATCCTCGGCGTCCACCCGGAAGCCGGGCCCCCGGTGGTGGATGTCGACGATGTCGCCCGGCATCGGAATGGCCGAGCGGATGGGCGCGAGCAGCTCGCGCAGCAGGTCGGGACGCCGCTCCAGCGGCTGCTCCAGCAGCTCGGCCATGGACGTGAGCGTGTCGTGAACGATGAACTCCATGTCCACGGACGCTAGAACCTCACGCTACGTGAGACTCAAGCCGAAAAAGCGCACGCCGGAGATTCAGAGCGGCGAGCCCTCTCCCGAGTCGTCACCGGGCGACGGCCCCGGCGTGGCCTGCCCGCTCCTGGTCGGCGACGGCGTCTGGCTGGGCGAGGGCTGCTGCGGCTCCGGCGTGGCCGGCGTCGGGGGCGCGGTCGGCTGGAAGTTCGTCGGCGGCAGCGGCCTGGGCAGCGGCTCCTCGTCCTCCCTGCCCATGATCAGCAGCAGCGCGATCAACGTACCGAGCAGCAACAGCACGGCCAGTGCCATGGCGGCCAGCAGCACCCGCCGGCGCGTCTCGGTGAGCGGCCGGCGTCCGGTCGGCGCGCCCGGCAGGGCGGGCGCGCGGTCGGTCAGCCAGTACGGCACGAAGTCCGGGCCGTGCGCCTGCCCGATGAACGTGCCCCCGACCATCACCGGCTCCAGGAACCACTCGGCCCCCGGCCGGCCCGGCACGTACGGCACGGCCACCCAGGGCGCCGTGCCGGTCTCCATCGACAGCACCTCTGGCACGCCGTCCAGCACGGCGGCGCGCGTTCTGGACGCCCGGCCGAGCCAGCCGCGCGCGGGCGCGGCCTCGCGCACCGCGGTCACGAACCGTTCGCGGGCGGCGGCGTCGAAGGCGGCGCCGCGGGTCAGGAGGCCCAGCGAGACGGCGCGCCCGTCCGGCCCCTGACCGAGGTAGACGAAACCGGCCGGCGCGGAGTGCAGGCGGGCCTGCACCACGAACGGCCCCAGCCGGGGCGGATCTCCGTACTGCAGCGGACTGGCCACGTTTGCCATGAAAGCACAGACCGGCACCGTGCACGTTTGCGGGACGTTTGGTGGAATGGCGTCATGAGCGTCGCCGAAGATGTGCCAGACGAAACCGATGCCGCTGTGCTGCGTCAGACCATTGACGAGGTCCGGCGGGTCATCGTCGGCCAGGATCACATGGTCGAGAGGTTGATCGTCGCCCTGCTGGCCCGCGGTCACTGCCTGCTGGAAGGAGTGCCAGGCGTCGCCAAGACCCTCGCCGCCTCCACCTTGGCCACCGTGGTGGGCGGCACGTTCGCCCGGATCCAGTTCACGCCCGACCTGGTGCCGAGCGACATCGTCGGCACCCGTGTCTTCCATCCGTCCAATGAGAAGTTCGACGTCGAGCTGGGCCCGGTGTTCGTCAACTTCCTGCTCGCCGACGAGATCAACCGCGCCCCCGCCAAGGTCCAGTCGGCACTGCTGGAGGTGATGGCCGAACGCCAGGTCACCCTGGCCGGGATCACGCACCCGCTGCCCAAGCCGTTCATCGTGCTGGCCACCCAGAACCCGATCGAGTCCGAAGGCGTCTATCCGCTGCCCGAGGTGCAGCGCGACCGGTTCCTGTTCCGCGTGCGGGTCCCGCACCCCAGCGCGCACGAGGAGCTGGAGATCCTGCACCGGATGAGCGTCACCCCGCCGGCGCCCGACCGCGTGCTGGACCCCGACCGGCTGATGGCGCTGCAGGAGGCGGCCGAGCAGGTCTCGGTCCACCAGCTCGTCGCCGACTATGTCGTACGGCTGGTCATGTCCACCCGCTCGCCCGCCGAGTACGGGCTCGGCGAGCTGGCCGACACCATCGAGGTCGGCGTCAGCCCGCGCGCCACGCTCGGCCTGGTCGCCGCCGGGCGCGCCCTGGCCCTGCTGCGCGGCCGCGACTACCTGCTGCCCGACGACGTACGCGACGTGGCCGTCGACGTGATGTCGCACCGGCTGATGCTCACCTTCGACGCGCTGGCCGACGGCGTCGATCCCGAACAGGTCGTCAGGCAGATCCTGCAGGCCGTACCGCCGCCCCTCGTCGTCTGGAACCAGAATCGATGAGGCCCACGGTGAGCGGCCCATGAACACAGCCGAGCAGGCGCTGCGGCGCCTGGAGCTGACGGTGACCCGGCGGCTCGACGGGCTGCTGCACGGCGCCCATCTGGGGCTGCTGCCGGGGACGGGCAGCGAGGCCGGCGACAGTCGCGTCTACGTGCCCGGCGAGGACGACGTGCGGCGGATGGACTGGGCGGTCACCGCCCGCACGACCGTGCCGCACGTCCGCGACCTGATCGCGGACCGGGAGCTGGAGACGTGGGCGCTGGCCGACCTGTCGCCCAGCATGGACTTCGGCACCGCCGACACCGACAAGCGCGACCTGGTGGTGGCCGCGGTGGGCGCGATCGGGTTCCTGTCCAGCCGGATGGGCGACCGGTTCGGGGCGCTGGTGCTGCACGACGAGTTCGTGCACCGGATGCCGGCGCGCACCGGGCGCCCCGCTCTGTACGGGCTGCTGCACTCGCTGATGGACGCGCCGCGCGGGCAGGCCGTCCCTGACGCGCCCGACCTGGCGGAGGGCATCGACGTGCTGGCCGCCACCCGCAGGCGGCGCGGCATGCGGCTGATCGTGTCGGACTTCCTCGACGCCCGGCCCGAGCTCGACCCCGAAGCCGAGCGGCCGTGGGAGCGGCCGATCAGGCGGCTGTCGGCCCGCCACCAAGTGCTGGCGGTGGAGGTCATCGACCCGCGCGAGCTCGAACTGCCCGATGTGGGCCGGGTCGCGTTCGCCGACCCCGAGAGCGGGCACGTACGCGAAGTGCACCTTTCCCCCAAAGTACGCCGAAACTACGCCGAAGCGGCGGCGCTGCAACGCGAAGGCACCAAGGCCGCGCTGCGTCGCGCCGGAGTGGCGCACCTGGTGCTGCGGACCGACAGGGACTGGGTGTTCGACGTGGCGCAGTTCGTCCTCCGCCAGCGGCGCATGGCCCACCTCGCCCACCGGAGGGCACGTGCGTAGTCAGGGAGCCATCGAACAGGGCGACAATGGTGCTATGCCGATGAAGGAGGCATGGTGACCTTTCTGTCGCCGGCGTGGTTGTGGTTGTTCGCGGTGGTGGCGCTGGTCGTGGTCGGCTATGTGGCGGCGCAGTTCGCCAGGCGCCGCTACACCGTGCGCTTCACCAACCTCGCGCTGCTCGACCTGGTCGCGCCCGCGGGCCCCGGCTGGCGGCGGCACGTGGCGCCGCTGATGTTCCTCGTCATGATGTCGCTCCTGGTCATCGGCGCGGCCAAACCGGCCGACCAGGTGAAGGTGCCGCGCGACCGCGCCACCATCATGATCGCGCTGGACGTGTCGCTGTCGATGGACGCCGACGACGTCCAGCCCAACAGGATCAGCGCCGCCAAGGCCGCCGCCCAGGCGTTCGCCAGGGAGCTGCCCGACAGGTTCAACGTCGGCGTGGTCTCCTTCGCCCGCTCGGCCAATGTGGTCATCGCCCCCACCACCGACCACCAGGCCGTCGTGACCGCGATCGGCAACCTGACCACCCGGCCGGGCACCGCGATCGGCGAGGCGGTGTTCAACTCGCTCGACTCCGTACGCTCCTTCGACCAGCAGGCCGCCACCGACCCGCCGCCGGCCGCGATCGTGCTGCTGTCCGACGGCGACAACACCTCGGGCAGAGGCGTCAACGAGGCCATCGACGCCGCCCAGCAGGCGCGCGTGCCGGTCTCCACGATCGCGTACGGCACGCAGGAGGGCACGGTCTCCATCGACGGCCGGCCGGTGAACGTGCCGGTCAACAAGCAGACCCTGCAGTCGCTGTCCGACGGCACCAGCGGCCGGGCCTACGCGGCGGAGTCGGGCAGCGAGCTGCGTGACGTGTACGAGCAGATCGGCACCTCACTCGGCTTCAAGCTGGTGGACCAGGAGGTCACCCAGTGGTTCATCGTGGCCGCCATCGTGGCCGGGCTGCTGGTGGCGGGTGCCGCGGTCCTGTTCGGTGCCCGGATCCCGTAACGTTTTGCCACGTGGCCCACTACTTCTCCGAGCAGCCGCAGACCGCGAGCAGGCCGGGCTCCGTCGACCTGGTGCTGCCCGACCTGCACCTGCGGCTGGAGACCGACCGAGGGGTGTTCTCCCCCGAGCGGGTCGATCTCGGCACCCGCGTGTTGCTGGAGAGCGTTCCGCCGCCGCCGCAGGAGGGCGACCTGCTCGACCTGGGCTGCGGCTACGGCCCGATCGCGCTGACCATGGCCTCGCGGGCGCCTGAGGCGACCGTCTGGGCCGTCGACGTGAACCGGCGCAGTGTGGAGCTCACCGCGCGCAACGCGCAGGCCGCCCGCCTTGACAAAGTAAGGTCCGTGCATGTCGACGAGGTACCCGAAGACGTGAAATTTCGGGCTATCTGGTCTAATCCCGCTATCCGTATAGGCAAGCCCGCCCTGCACGAGATGCTCACCCGCTGGCTGTCCCGGCTGACGCCCGACGGCGTCGCCTACCTGGTCGTCCAGAAGCACCTCGGCTCCGACTCCCTGCAGCGCTGGCTCGGCGAGCAGGGCTGGCAGGCCACCCGCGCGGCCTCCCGCGCCGCCTACCGAATCCTGAAGGTAACCCGATGAGAAGGCAGCTGCGCCCCACCGACGTCAAGCGGCTCAACCGCACCTGGCGCAGGAACACCTCGAACCGGCTGTCGCTGATCCTTGAGTCGGTCACCGGCCCGTTCAACGTCGGCTCGATCTTCCGCAGCGCCGCCGCGTTCGGCGTCGACCAGATCTGGCTGGCGGGCAACGCCACCCCGCCGACCAACCCCAAGGCGGGCAAGACGGCGCTCGGCACCGAGCGGCTGGTCACCTGGCACGAGCCGGTGCCCGCCGTCGACGCCGTGAAGGCCGCGCGCGAGGACGGCTACACCGTGCTGGCCATCGAGCTGACCGCGGAGGCCGTGCCCCTGCACCGAGCCGACCTGGCCCGCGACGTGTGCCTGGTGGTCGGCAGCGAGGACCACGGCTGCTCGCCCGCCCTGCTCGACTCCGTCGACGGGGTCTGCTACATCCCGCAGGTCGGGCGGGTCGGCTCGTTCAACGTCTCGGTGGCCGCCGCCATCGCGCTGGCCGAGGCCCGGCGTCAGGAATGGCAGAATCTCGCTGATTCGTAACCTTATTGTTCATTCACGGAAGGCATACTTCAGGACGTGCTCAGCCGTCGCTTCGCGTTTCTGGATCATTCGGGCCCGCTGGCCTTCGCACACCGCGGAGGCGCCGGCGAGGGCGCTGAAAACTCCGCCGCCGCCTTCGAGCAGGCCGTGCGGCTGGGCTATCGCTACCTGGAGACCGACGCGCACGCCACCGCCGACGGAGTGCTGCTCGCCTTCCACGACCACACGCTCGACCGGGTCACCGACCGGCGCGGCCGCATCTCGGAGCTGCCCTACAGCGCGGTCAGGCGGGCGCGCATCAACGGCGTGCACGAGATCCCGCTGCTGGAGGACCTGCTCGGCAGTTGGCCGGAGATCCGCTTCAACATCGACGTGAAGGAGGCCGCCGCGATCGCGCCGCTGGCCGAGGCGGTCCGGCGCACGGCGGCCTACGACCGGATCTGCCTGACCTCCTTCTCCGACGAGCGCCTGGTGCTGGCCAGGGCCGCGCTCGGCGGGGAGGTCTGCTCGGCGCTCGGCCCGCGCGGCGTGGCCGCGCTGCGCGCCGCCGCGGCCACCTCCGGCTACGGCCGGCTGCTGGCCCGGCTGAAGCGCGCGGGCGTGCCCTGCGCGCAGGTGCCGGTGGGCTTCCGCGGCCTGAAGGTCACCACCCACCGCCTCATCCGTACGGCGCACGCCATCGGCATGCAGGTGCACGTGTGGACGATCAACGACCCCGTCCGCATGGAACACCTGCTCGACCTCGGCGTCGACGGCATCATGACCGACAACGTCACCGGCCTTCGCGACGTGCTGGAGCGTCGCGGCCTGTGGCATCCCGGCCGCATGGCCGCATAGGAGCGACACGACACATGCCCGTACCCGCACCCCCCGCGGCTCCCGACGACACCGCCGACTCCCCCGCAGCGCGCAGGCGCGAACAGCGCGGCTGGTACATCTACGACTGGGCCAACTCCGCCTTCTACACCACGATCATCTCGGTCTTCCTCAGCCCGTACCTCATCTCGGTCGCCAAGACCGCGGCCTGCGCCAAGGACTTCCCCTCGGTCGCGGCCGCCACCTGCTCGGCCGACTTCGACAAGCTGGCCGAGGCCCATCCCGGGCTCGGCTACGTCGACGTGCTCGGCGCCGACATCAGGCCGGCCGCGTTCTTCGGGCTGATGCTGACCGTGTCGGTGCTGCTGCAGATCGTCTTCCTGCCGATCGTGGGCGCGCTGGCCGACCACACCGGCCGCAAGAAGGAGATGCTCGCCACCTTCGCCTACCTGGGCGCGCTGGCCACCGCGGGCCTGTACTTCCTCGAGGGCGACCGCTACCTGCTGGGCGGGGTGCTGTTCATCCTGGCCAACCTGGCCTACGGCTCGTCCGTCGTGGTCTACGACTCGTTCCTGCCGCAGATCTCCACCGCCGAGGAGCGCGACCGCGTCTCCTCCCGCGGCTGGGCGATCGGCTACCTGGGCGGCGGCCTGCTGCTGGCGCTCAACCTGGTGCTCTATCTCCAGCACGAGAGCCTCGGGCTGACCGAGGGCATGTCGGTGCGGATCAGCATGACCTCGGCCGGCCTGTGGTGGGCCATCTTCACGATCGTCCCGCTCCTGAGGCTGCGCAACCGTCCGGTCCCGGCCCACGAGAGCACGGCGCTGCGCTCGGTCGGCGGCAGCTTCAAGCAACTCGGCCGGACTCTCAGCGAGCTGCGGCGCTATCCGCTGACGCTGTTGTTCCTGGTGGCCTACCTCGTCTACAACGACGGCGTGCAGACCGTCATCGGCAACAGCTCGGCCTTCGCCTCCGAGGCGCTCAAGCTGAGCAAGGAGACGCAGATCAGCGCCATCCTCATGGTGCAGTTCGTGGCGTTCTTCGGGGCGCTGCTGATGGGCTGGCTGGCCCGCCGGTTCGGCACCAAGAACACGGTGCTGGGCAGCCTGGTCGTGTGGACGGTGATCGTGATCATCGCGTACTTCCTCCAGGAGAAGGCCGCCCTGCAGTTCTACCTGCTGGCCTTCGCCATCTCGATCGTGCTGGGCGGCACCCAGGCGCTGTCGCGCTCGCTGTTCTCGCTGGTGATCCCGAAGGGGCGGGAGGCCGAATACTTCAGCCTGCTGCAGATCAGCGACAAGGGGTCGGCGTTCATCGGCGCGCTGACGGTGACGATCGCGATCCAGCTCACCAACAGCTACCGGATGGCCATCATCTCGATGGTCGTCTTCTTCATCGTGGGGTTCGTCCTGCTGGCCATGGTCAACCTGCCCAAGGCCATCCGCGACGCGGGCAACGAGGTGCCGGCGCGGATCTGACCCCGCAGGATCGTCACGCCTCGGCGGCCTCGGCAGCCTCGGCAGCGAGGACCATCGTGCCCGGGCCCTGGGCGGCGCCGGGGCCGCGCACGGCCAGCACGCTGTCCGCGTCGGCCTCGCCGCCGCAGTGCGGGCACGTCACCACCGGCGTGAACTGCTCGCCGCAGGAGTGCACCAGCAGCGCGGGCGGCCCGCCGGGCGGGGTCGCCCAGCGATCCCCCCAGGCCATCAGCGTGAACAGCGCCGGCACGATGTCACGACCCGCCTCGGTCAGCACGTACTCGAAGCGCACCGGCCGCTCCTGGTAGGGCCGCCGCTCCACCACTCCCGCCGCCACCAGGTGCTCCAGCCGCCGGGTCAGCAGGTTGCGCGAGATGCCCAGATCCTCCGCGAGGTCGTCGAACCTGCGCACCCCCAGGAACAGATCCCGCAAGATCAGCGGCGTCCACGGCTCGGCGACCACACCGACGGCCTGGGCGATGGAGCAGTGCATGTCCCCGAACCTGTTCACGACCCCAGCATAGTGGGTTGATAAAGTGAACTCATGTCAGTTCACATTCAGGACTCACCAGCCCGCGCCTACCGCGAAGCCGGCGAGGCGAAGAACGTCGACGCGATCATGTCCACCCTGGCGCCGGACGTGGTCTTCCACTCCCCCCTCAGCGCCACGGCGGGCTTCCACGGGCACGGGCAGGTGCGCGACCTGTTCACCGCGGCCATGGGCGCCCTGAGCGACCTGCGCTACCACACGGACGTGGGCGACGAGCGGACGCGCATGCTCGCCGCCACCGCCCGCCTCGGCCGCCAGGAGATCGAGGAGTCGGTACTGCTGCACCTCGACGAGCGGGGCCTGATCAAGGAGATCACCATGTGGATCCGGCCGTTGCCGGGCCTGACCGCCATGATGGCCGCCCTCGGTCCCGCCCTGGCCAGAGCGACGGGCAAGCCGGGCCTGCCGCTGCTGGTCGCCGCGGCGACCAAGCCGCTGGTCGCGATGACCCGCCTCGGCGACCGCACCCTGGTTCCCCTGCTCACCAAACGAGAGCACCGCTCTTGACATCATCGCTCCAAAGAGAGAGCATTGCTCACAGAACAGAGCAATGCCCCCTTTCCTCTTGGAGTGGCCATGAACACCCGGCTGACCTCTGCGGCCTTCGCCGCCAGTGGCGTTCTGTTCCTCATCTATCCGGCCGTGCGGCCGTCCGGCGACGACGCGGCCGCCATGGCGTCGGGCGCGTGGGTGGCCGGCCATCTGGCGGCCATGATCGGCTTCATCCTCGCCGGGCTGGCCGTCCTGGGGCTGCATCAGGTGCTGGGCGACCGGCTGTCGCTGCGGGCGGCGGTGGTGACGTGGATCGGCGCGGGCCTCACCCTGCCCTACTACGGGGCCGAGGACTTCGGGCTGAACGTCATCGCCCATCGGTCGCTGCGCGACAACGCGCCGGCGCTGATGGAGCTGGCCCAGGAGTTCCGCTACGGGCCGGTCGCGGTGACCATGTTCGCCGCCGGGCTCGCGCTGCTGGGCGTGGGGGCGGTCATGGCGACGGTCGCCGTGTGGCGGTCCGGGGTGCTGGCCCGGTGGAGCGCGGTGCCGTTCGGGGTGGGGTTCGCGCTGTTCATCCCGCAGTTCTTCGGGCCGTACTCGCTGCGGATCGCGCACGGAGCGCTGATCGCGGTCGGCGGCCTCTGGCTGGCCGCCGAGCTGTGGCGCGCGCGGGGCCGGGCCGGGTCCATGACGCCGGGCAGGCGGCCCGCGACCGCCGGTCAGTGAGCCGCGATCAGCGGGATCCATCCACGCGGTGAGCCGCGCGATCAGCGGGATCCACCCGCGCGCTACGAGGGCAGCAGCAGGGCCGGGTGGCCGATGACGCGTTCGATCACCACCCCGGCCGCGCCGAGCACCGCGGCGTTCCCCGCCAGCTCCGACGCGACCACCGGCGGCACTTCGGTACGCAGCGAGCCGCCCCCCTCCGCCAGGGCGGCCTCGACGGCCGGGCGGATCCAGGGCGCGAGCGGCGAGAAGATGCCGCCGAGCACGATCGCGCCGGGATCGACCAGGTTGACGGCCGAGGCCAGGGTGGCGCCGAGCGCCCGGCCCGCCCCGTCGAGCGCGGCCAGCGCCCGCGGGTCCGAGCGTTCCAGCAGAGCGATGAGCGCCTTGATCGGGCCGTCCGGTTTGGCGGCCGTGGTCGCCGTGACGGCGGGCAGCCCGGCGGCGCGCAAGATGGCGTCCTGACCGGCGCTCTGCTCCAGGCAGCCGCGCCCGCCGCAGGTGCACGGCGCGCCACCCGGCTCCACGATGAGATGGCCGAGCTCGCCGGCGAACCCGTGCGTGCCCCGCAGCACCTGACCGTCCATGACGATGCCGGCCCCGATCCCGATCTCCCCCGAGACGTGGATGAAGCCGCCGTGCCGCGCGCCGTCGCCGAACCACAGCTCGGCCAGCGCGGCCAGGTTGGCCTCGTTGTCGTGGGCCGCGGGGATCGGGAGGTCGGGCAGGGCGTCGCGGAGCAGGGTGCTGACCGGTACGTCGGTCCAGCCGAGGTTCGGGGCGCGGCGGACCAGGCCGTTCTCCCGGTCGAGCAGGCCGGGGACGGCGACCATCGCCCCCGCCACGTTCAGACCCTGCCCGGCGGCCGCGGCGACGGCCTCGGCGGCCAGCCGCCCCAGCGAGGCGATCACCGACTCGGGCGGCCGGCCCCGGTTGTCGAAGGTCACGAGCTGGTGGTAGCGCGTACGCCGGCCCAGGTCCAGCACGCACGCGGCGAGGTAGTCGACGTTGATCTCCAGCCCGAGCGCGGCGGCGCCGTCGCCGTTGACCGAGACGGCGATCCCGGGCCGGCCGCGCTCGCCGCCCTGCACCAGCGCGCCGTCCTGGACCAGCCCGGCGCCTTCGAGCACCGCGAGCAGGTTGGAGACGGTGGTCTTGGTGAACCCGGTGTGCTCGGCGAGCCGGGCGCGGGTGACCGGCTGGCAGCGCACGACCTGCTCCAGCACGACGGCGAGGTTGCGCTCGCGCATGGTGGCGTGCCTGAGCGGCCCTTCCCTGGATTTTGTCACGATCTAAGACTAATGGGTCTTCCTGGCGATTCGCTGGTCTGTTACGCTATTTAATCCATACAGTTTACTAATATGGAGTCCGGGTGACAGAGGCACTGGTGGCCGGGGTCGACTCCTCGACTCAGTCGACCAAGATCGTGCTGTGCCGGGCCGGTGACGGCACGGTGGTCGACGAGTTCGCGGCCCCGCATCCCGACGGCACGGAGTGCCATCCCAGCCATTGGGAGAGCGCGCTCGACAAGGGGCGGCACCTGCTGGAGCGGGCCGCCGCGGTCGCGGTGGCGGCCCAGCAGCACGGCATGGTCGCGCTCGACGGTGACGGCGAGGTCGTACGGCCCGCCCTGCTGTGGAACGACACGCGGTCGGCGCCGCAGGCCACGCGGCTGACCGGCGAGCTGGGCGGTCCCGCCCGGTGGGCCGAGCTGACCGGCAGCGTGCCCGTGGCCTCGTTCACGGTCACCAAGCTCCGCTGGATGGCCGAGCACGAGCCGGAGCTCGCCGCCCGCACCGAGGCCGTGCTGCTCCCCCACGACTGGCTGACCTGGCGGCTGGGCGAGCGCCGCGAGCGGACGACCGACCGGGGAGACGCCTCGGGCACCGGATACTGGTCCCCGGCGACGGGGTCGTACCTGCCCGAGTTCGTGTCGGCCGCGATCGGGCACGCGATCGAGCTGCCGCGCGTGGCCGCGCCGAACGAGATCGTCGGAGAGCTGCCGGGCGGCGCCGCGATCGGGCCGGGCACCGGCGACAACATGGGCGCGGCGCTCGGGCTCGGGCTGCTCCCCGGCGACGTCGCGGTGTCCATCGGGACCTCGGGCACGGTGTTCGCGGTGAGCGAGGTGCCCGCCGCCGACCCGTCGGGCATGGTCGCCGGGTTCGCGGACGCGACCGGCCGGTTCATGCCGCTGCTGGCCACGCTCAACGCCGCCAGGATCCTGTCCTCGGCGGCGTCGATGATCGGCTGCTCGCTGGCGGAGCTGTCGGAGCTCGCGCTGGCCGCCCCATCGGGCGCCGGCGGGCTCACGCTGCTGCCGTATCTGGACGGCGAGCGCACCCCGAACCGGCCGGACGCCTCGGGCACGCTCAGCGGCCTCACCACGCGCAACGCCACACGCGAGAACCTCGCGCGCGCGGCGGTCGAGGCCCTGCTGTCCTCCCTGGCCGACGCCATCGACCACCTGGCCGGGCAGGGGGTGCGGCCGCGCCGCGTGCTGCTCATCGGCGGCGGCGCCAAGTCCGAGGCGGTGCGCCGCATCGCCCCCCAGATCTTCGGCATGCCGGTCGCCGTCCCCGCGCCCGCCGAGTACGTGGCGCTCGGCGCGGCCCGCCAGGCCGCCTGGGCGCTGGCCGGCACGCCCGCACCGCCCGTCTGGTCGGCCCAGCCGGTCCAGGAGTACGACGGGCCGCCCACTCCCCACGTCCGTGACCAGTACGCCGAGCTGCGCGATCGTACGGCCGGCTGGCAGCACCACCGAGAGGAACAGCCATGAGCGAAGACCTGTACACGCCCACCCGCGAGGACCGTTTCTCCTTCGGCCTGTGGACCGTCGGATGGCAGGGCGTCGACGTGTTCGGGCCGGCCACCCGGGCGCCCATGCCCGCCGAGCGGGCCGTGCACAAGCTCGCCGAACTCGGCGCGTACGGGGTGAACTTCCACGACAACGACGTCTTCGACTTCGACGGCCACGACCGGGACGAGCGGGTCGGCGCCTTCCGCAAAGCGCTGGAGGAGACCGGCCTGGTGGTCACCACGGCGACCACCAACCTGTTCTCCCACCCGATCTTCAAGGACGGCGCCTTCACCTCCAACGACCGCGACGTGCGCCGGTTCGCGCTGCGCAAGGTGATGGACAACATCGACCTGGCCGCCGAACTGGGCGCGCAGGTGTACGTGTGCTGGGGCGGCAGGGAGGGCGCGGAGTCCGGCGCGGCCAAGGACGTCAAGGCCGCGCTCGACCGCTACAAGGAAGCCTTCGACGTGCTCGGCGCGTACGTGCTGGACCACGGCTACGACCTCAAGTTCGCGATCGAGCCCAAGCCCAACGAGCCGAGGGGCGACATCCTGCTGCCCACCATCGGCCACGCGCTGGCGTTCATCAACGAGCTGGAGCACGCGGAGCTGGTCGGGCTCAACCCCGAGGTGGGCCACGAGGAGATGGCCGGGCTCAACTACGCGCACGGCATCGCGCAGGCGCTGTGGCACGGGAAGCTGTTCCACATCGACCTGAACGGGCAGAACGGCCCGCGTTACGACCAGGACTTCCGCTTCGGCGCCGGCAACGCCCGGGGCGCCTTCTGGACCGTCGACGTCCTGGAGTCCAACGGCTTCTCCGGCCCGATCCACTTCGACTTCAAGCCGCCGCGGACCGAGGACGACGAGGGCGTGTGGGTGTCGGCGGCCGCGTGCATGCGCAACTACCTGATCCTGCGGGAGAAGGTACGCGCCTTCCGCGCCGACCCCGAGGTCCAGGAGGCGCTGCGGGCCGCGCGGCTCGACGAGCTGTCCGTGCCGACGCTCGCCGCCGGCGAGAGCTGGCGCGACGTGCGCTCGTTCACCCCCGACATCGACACGCTCGCCGCCCGCGGCGCCGCGTTCGAGCACCTCGACCAGCTTGCCATCGAGCACCTGTACGGCGTGCGCTAACTCGCTCTCCCCCGGTGGGCGCTGGGCGTCCGGCGCCCACCGAACCGGTCCGCGAGGTCGTGGGGGCCCGGTGTCGGTCGACGTGTACGACCAGGCTGGGTCTGGTGCCCCATGTGGTGACCGTCGGAGATCATGCGCTCCAGGGGGCGCGCAGCGGCCGTCTTGTGGTCGGGCCGATTCGCGGATCGTTCTGGGAATGACCCTTGCCTTCACGTGGCCCGGAGCTCCGGAACGCCGACGGAAGCCCGGCTGCGGGCAACTCCTCGGGGCGATAGCGATTGGATCACCCCACATGGGGGAATCCCATCACGGTACCAAGCGTTAGACACCGTGGGAGACAGACCCCTCACGATGGGGGCCCTGTAGGAGGCATTTAAACATGGGCGAGCGCGCGCTTCGTGGCACCCGGCTCGGGGCAACCAGCTACGAGAACGACCGTAACACGGATCTGGCCCCGCGCCAGGAGGTGTCCTACACCTGTCCCAAGGGCCATCGCTTCGATGTTCCGCTTGCCGCCGAGGCCGAGATTCCCGCGACCTGGGAGTGCCGCATGTGCGGCGCGACCGCGGTTCGGGTCGACGGCGAGCAGCCGGAGTCGAAGAAGACGAAGCCCCCGCGGACGCACTGGGACATGCTCCTGGAGCGACGGTCCATCGAGGACCTGGAAGAGGTGCTCAACGAGAGGCTGGCCGTACTTCGGGCCCAGCGTCGAAAGAGCGCCTGACACCTTCTCACGGTGAAAGCCCCTGGGCATCTCGCCCGGGGGCTTCGCCATGCCCTGACGCGCCGCGCGCGCCGTCGTGAAGGCTCGGTCAGGAAGGCTCGCGGTCCTCCCTGATCACCTCGCCGTGCACCACACCGCCGCGCCCGCCGATGTGCCCGTCGATGTGCCCGTCGATGTGCCCGTCGAGGTGCCCGTCAACACGGCCGCCGGACGGCGGCGGGAAGAGGTTCGCGTACGGCGAGGCCGCCGCCATCCTCTTGACCCGGCGGTCGAAGAACCACGACACCAGGCGCCGCATCGCCGGCCGAGTGAACGGCAGCACGCACAGGAACCCGAGGACGTCGCTCAGGAACCCCGGCGTCAGCAGCAGCGCGCCGCCCACCAGGATCAGGCCGCCGTCGGCGAGCTCCCTGTCGGGCATCCGGCCGGACTGCAGCGCGTCCTGCAGCGCCCGCCAGGCCCTGCGCCCCTCGCGGCGTACCAGCCACGCGCCCAGCAGGCTGTCGGCGATGAGCAGGGCCACGGTCGTCCAGCCGCCGATCGCCGAGCCCACCTGGATCAGCAGCCAGATCTCCAGCACCGGGACGATCAGGAAGGCCAGGAAAAGCAGGAGCCGCATAGTCTTCCCCATTCCGCGCACGTGACGTCTGTAGGACGCGTATATGACCGCCTACACAAGGACAACGCCAAGCCTGCCCGAACCGTTCCGGCGCCGCCTGAGGGCGATCACAGGTTCTCAGGGGCGCTTGCCGCGCAGCCGGGCGGGCAGGCCGGTCAGGCCCCAGACGGCGATGCGCCAGAACGACTCGGCCATGACCCGGCTGCTCATCTTGCTCGTGCCGACGGTCCGCTCCACGAACGTGATCGGCACCTCGACCACCCGCAGACCGTGCTTGGTCGTCCGCAGGGTGAGGTCGACCTGGAAGCAGTAACCCTGCGACTCGACGTCGGCCAGCCCGATCTTCTCCAGCGTCGCGGCGCGGTAGACGCGGAACCCGGCGGTCGCGTCGCGCACGGACATGCCGAGCATGAGCCGCGTGTAGATGTTGGCGCCCCTGGACAGGAGCTCGCGCGAGGCGGGCCAGTTGACCACCTTGCCGCCGGGCACCCAGCGCGACCCGATCGACAGGTCGGCGCCGTCGGCGACCGCCTCCAGCAGCTTGTGCAGCTCCTCGGGCTGGTGCGAGCCGTCGGCGTCCATCTCCACCAGCACGTTGTAGCCCTCGTCGAGGCCCCAGCGGAACGCGGCGATGTAGGCGGCGCCCAGCCCTTCCTTGCCGACCCGGTGCAGCACGTGGATGTGATCGTCCGTGGCGGCCAGCTCGTCGGCGATCTCACCGGTGCCGTCGGGACTGTTGTCGTCGACCACCAGCACGTGCGCGTCCGGCATCGCGGCCCGCACCCGCTCGGTGATCATCACTACGTTGTCGCGCTCGTTGTACGTCGGTATGACGATGAGTATCCGGCCAAGAATCTCCATGATCAGTCATCCCTCACGCGGTCGCCTTGCGCCTGACCCGCCACGCGGCGACCCCGGCGGCCGCCACTCCCATCAACGCCAGCGCCCACTCCGGCAACGCGCCGACCTGCGTCGCGACCGTCGCCTGGGTGCGCACGGGCACCTTCACCACGTTCATGTCCGCGACGAGCTCGCGGGTCCGCCAGGAGACCTTACCTTCGGGTGTGACGTACGCCGAGATGCCGGTGGTGGCCGCCGTCACGACCGCCCTGTTGTGCTCGACGGCCCGCAGCTTCGACATGGCGAGCTGCTGCGGCGGCAGGTTGGACTCGGCGTAGGTGGCGTTGTTGGTCTGCACCACCAGCGGCGTGGCCCCGGTCTGGACGGTCCCGCGCACGGTGCCGTCGTAGGCGACCTCGTAGCAGTTGACCGCGCCGATCGTCACCGGGCCCATCTTCAGATCGCCCGGCTTGGTGCCCGCGATCGACTGCCTGCCCACCAGGCCGGCCCGCTCCCACAGGGCCAGCACGATCTCCTTGAACGGTGTGTACTCGCCGAACGGCACCAGATGCTGCTTGTCATAGTAGGCGCCGGGCCCGGTGACCGGGTCCCAGACCAGGCTGCGCGTCGCCCGGTTCTCGTCACCGATGGCCACGACCGCGCCGACCAGTGTGGGCACCCCGACGTCCTTGACGGAGTCGTCGATGATCTGGCGGGCGCCCGCGTCCCGGTAGGGGTCGATGTCGGTGGAGTTCTCCGGCAGGATCACCAGGTCAGGCTTAGGGAGTTTCCCATCCCGTACGGCCTGCGCCAGCTTTTTCGTTTCGTTGGCATGATTTTTCAGGACAACGGCGGGTTCGTCGCCCAGGATGTACATGCCCCGGCCCGGCACGTTGCCCTGCACGATGCCGATGTTGACCGAACGCCCCTCGTCTCCCGGCCGCGGCACGGCCAGCGTCAGCAGGGGCACGGCCAGCGCGATCGCCACCGGGACGACCCGCCCGACGACTCGCCGGGCGTCCGGCGGCCGCCGGAGCAGCGCGTACGCGAGCAGGGCCCCGCACAGGGCCACGGCGAACGACACGAGCGGCGCCCCGCCCAGCGCGGCGTACTCGGTGAACAGCGACTCACCCTGGCTGAACGCCAGCCGCGCCCAGGGGAAGCCCCCGACGGGGAACAGCCCGCGCGCCCACTCCATGGCCACCCAGAGCCCGCCGAACCACAACGGCCACAGCGGCAGCCGGAACACCAGCGCGGCCAGGGCGGCCATCACGGCGTAGAACAGGCTCTCGACCCCCACCAGCATCACCCAGACGTCGTCGCCGATCGTCCGTACCCAGGCCAGCGTGGGGAACAGGAACACGGCGGCGGCCAGATAGCCGAGCCAGGCGGCGCGCCGGGGGCGAGTGCCGTAGAGGGCGGCGACGATCAGCCCGACGCCGAGCGGCGCGGCGAGCCACCAGTCGATGGGCGGGAAGGCGAGGAACAGCAGCCCCCCACCGGCCACGGCGGCGGCCACCCGAGCCATGAGCACCCGCCCGGACTCCCGCACGCCCCGCACCGCGGGCGCGGGCGCATCGGAGACGGGAGCGGACTCGCCGGATTCGGGCGTGGGCGGGTCAGGGGTGTGCGGGGTCCCGCCGCCAGTGGGCGGTGGGCCCGTCTTGTCCTGCACCACGCGGGGTTCTCCTCGCCGTTCGCACGCCTGCTTGCGAAAACGCTACCGCCCCCGGGCGGCGATTCGGCCGTCGCGGCCCCTTGTTGCCTCAGAAGTAGGGGTAACCAAACTCAGGACAACCCAGAAGTAGGGGTGAGCGGAGCCGGGCGGGGAGCGGCAGGGTGATCCCGTGACCTGACGGGACCACCCGGCGCTGATGGCGATCCTGCGCACGAGAGGGAAGAGGGCCCGGAAACCCTTCGGACCGGACCCGTCTCGTCGGCGGCGAGCGCGGAATTCCGTTGTCTACTGGGCTCCCGGGCCCGTCCCGGGTCCAACCCCCCGCCCGGCTGGGGTGCCCCGACTCGACGGACCGACGGCCCTGCACCTGGCTGTGTGGACGAAGTCACGCTCCGTCACGGACGCAGGATCCGACGATGTCAGAGACGGCCAACCGGCCAAGTCCCGTGCTGGACTGCGCAGCAAACTACCGACTCCACCTCAGATGTCAACCGTGTCCCGATCAGCAGAAACATCAAGTTTCCGCAGGTAGGACATGCTTGCGTTGTCGCATTAAAGCGATCTAATGCCCATTTGTCGGCCCGGACGCACGGCTTGGCAAGCCGCTCAGCGCCTCCGACAGGAGGGCCGACAGCGGCCGTTCGTGGACGACGCCGAGCCGCTGAGTGGCCCGGGTGAGAGCGACATAAAGGTCGCTCAGGCCGCGCGGCGACTGCGAGGCTATCAGGTCCGGCTCGGCCACGATGACCGAATCGAACTCCAGCCCCTTGGCATCGGCCACGCCGAGCACGGCCACGGGGGCGTCCAGCGCCGCGGTCCCCCGGGTGGCGCCGGAGGAGACCACGGCGGCCCCCTCCACCGTGTCGGAGATCGCCTTGCCGAGCTCGCCGAGCAGCGCGTCGGGGACGACCACGGCCACCTTGCCGCCCTCCCCGACCTCGGACTTGACCAGCTCGGGCAGCGCGGACAGCGGCGCCGACCAGGGCTCGGCGCCGGTGTCGCGGACCGAGGTGGGCGCCTCGAGCGCCGGGTCGATGGTGGCCAGCACGCGGGCGGCGACCTCCATGAGCTCCACCGGCGTGCGGTAGTTGACGGTGAGCCGCTCCTGGCGCCAGCGCCCCGCCACGTAGGGGTCGAGCACCTCGTTCCACGATCGGGCCCCGGCCGTCGAGCCGGTCTGCGCGATGTCGCCGACGATCGTCATCGACCGGGTCGGCACCCGCCGCATGATCACCCGCCAGGCCATGGACGACAGCTCCTGCGCCTCGTCCACGATCACGTGGCCGTAGGCCCAGGCGCGGTCGGCGGCGGCCCGCTCGGCCGTGGTGAGGTAGGGGCCCTCCCCGCGCTGGCGTTCGGCCAGGCGCTCGGCCTCCATGACGTCGGACAGGCCCGTCAGCTCGAGCACCTCGCGGGCGTAGGCGAGCTCCGCCTCGCGCTCGTGCTCGGCCGCCTGCCTGGCCGCGGCCAGTTCCTCCTCGGCCTGCAGGGCGCTGGCGCGCAGCACCTGCTCGTCGATCTCGCCGAGCACCTCGGCCGCCTCGTCGAGCAGCGGCACGTCGGACTCGGTCCACTCCCCTCCGTCACGGCGCAGCAGCGCGCGCTCCTCCGGCGTCAGGGTCGAGGCGGCGTGGTCGAGCCGCTCCGGCGAGGCGTACAGGCCCAGGAGCAGGCGCTGCGGGGTCAGGTACGGCCAGAGCCTGTTGAGCGCGGTCTTGACCGGCTGCTCGGTGCGCAGCTCCTCACGCAGGTCGGCCAGCTCGTCGTCGTCGATGAGGCCCTTGCCGAGCTTCCTGGCCGCCTGCCTGGCCAGGGCGTTGAGTATGGTCCTGACGAACACCGCGCGGGCCTGGTTGTGCGGGCGGCGCGAGCGGGTGGCCTTGTTCTTGGCCGCTTCGAGCATGTTGCGGTCGATGGTGAGCGCGTAGCGGCCCAGGTTCAGCTCGATGGGCTTGCGGGGCACCCGTTGCCTGTCGCGTACGGCCCGCTCGATCACCTCGGCCATGCGGATGTCGCCCTTGATCGCGGCCACGTCGGGCCGCTCCCTGGCGGTGGCCGTCAGACCGGGGTAGAGCTCGCCGACCGTCGACAGCAGCACGTCGGTCTCGCCGAGCGAGGGCAGCACCTGCTCGATGTAGCGCAGGAAGGTGAGGTTGGGGCCGAGGATCAGCACGCCGCGGCGCTCCAGGCGCTCCCTGTGGGTGTAGAGGAGGTACGCGGCGCGGTGCAGGGCCACGACGGTCTTGCCGGTGCCGGGGCCGCCCTGGACGACCAGCACGCCGTTGAGGTCGGCGCGGATGACGCGGTCCTGCTCGGCCTGGATGGTGGCGACGATGTCCCGCATCCGGCCGGTGCGCCGCTCGTCGAGGGCGGCCAGCAGCGCGGCCTCGCCGTTGAGCGTGGCGCGGTCCTCGTCGGTCAGCGTGTCGAAGTCGAGCAGGTCGTCGTCGACGCCGATGACCACGCGCCCCTTCGTCTGCAGGTGCCGCCGCCGGGTGAGGCCCATCGGCGCGGCCGGGGTGGCGCGATAGAACGGCTGGGCCACGGGCGCGCGCCAGTCGATGAGCAGGCGATCCTGCTCATCGTCGGTGAGGCCGAGCTTGCCGATGTAGAGCCTGCCTTCGTCGACGTGGTCGAGACGGCCGAAGACCAGCCCGCGCTCCACCGCCCAGAGCCGGGCCAGCCGGGAGGCGTACATTCCGGCGAACGTGTCGCGCTCCGACCTGTTCTGCAACGTGCCGACGGCGCCGGCGCCGAGCACCTCCTTCAACTGGCTCTGGGTGCGTACACGCAACGCGTCGAGGCGGGCATAGAGGCGGGCGACGTACTCCTGCTCCCTTGCGAGCTCCGTTTGACGAGTTGCCGCCTGACCATTATTGTTCTTAATGGGACACTCCGGGCCATTCTGCTTGTTGTTACGACAAACGACGACATTAGCATGCCTGTTGAGGCACTCCCATCTTCTCGCCCGATGTCCTTCCCCGCATCCGGTCACGGCTTGGTTTCACCCCTTGACCGAAACCGTCCAGACTCTTAGGTTCGCATCAAGTTAGGAAAGTTTCCTAACTTCGAGCCAAGGGGTGAACGTGAGCGGTCCGGTGCCGGGGACTCCCAGTCTGCTACGGGCGATCAATGATCGCGCGGCCTTGCAGGCCCTCCTCGAGCGCGGCCCGCTGACCCGCCCCGAGATCGGCACCCTGACCGGCCTGTCGAAGCCGACGGCCTCGCAACTGCTGTCCCGCCTCCAGGAGGCCGGGCTGGTGGTGCTCGACGGCATCAGGGAAGGGCTGCCCGGCCGTACCGCGGAGGTCTACCGGATCAATCCGGCCGCGGCCTACGTGGGCGCGCTGGACGTCACGCCCGCCCGGATCGAGGCCAGGATCGCCGACATCGCCGGCACGACCGTGGGCTCGTACACGCTGCCCACGCCGCGCCGGCCGGGCGGCGAGCTGGTCGCCCGGCTGCGCGCGGCGCTCGACGGGGCGGGCTCCCCGGGCCCGCTGCGCCGGGTGGTGATCGGCGTGCAGGCGGCCATCGACCCGTCCACCGGCCGGCTCGGCTACGCCACCGCCAAGGACATGCCGGGCTGGCAAATCGGCGACCTGGTGCCGACGCTCGCCGAGGGACTCGGCGTGCCGGTGTCGGTGGAGAACAACGTCAACCTGGTGGCACTGGCCGAAATGGCGCACGGCGCCGCCCGCGGCGACTCCGACTTCGTGCTGCTGTGGGCGGACGAGGGCATCGGCTCGGCCATCGTGCTGGGCGGGCGGATGCACAGGGGCGCCACCGGCGGCGCGGGCGAGGTCGGCTACATGCCGACCCCGGGCGCGCCGACGGCCCGCGAGGCGGGACGGTACGCCAACCACGGCTACCAGGCGCTCACCGGCGGCCCCGCCGTGCTGAAGCTGCTGCGCTCGTACGGCGTGCGCGGCACCGACTTCCGCCAGGCCATCGCGAACGCGGTGCGCGCGGCGGACGACCACCAGGCGGGCCAGAAGGCCGACGACGCGCGGGCCGGGCTGCGCGACATCGCCGCGCGGCTGGCGGTGGGCCTGGCCGCCATCACCGCCGTCATCGATCCCGGGCTCATCGTGCTGACCGGCGGCGTGGTGCTGTCGGGCGGCGAACCCCTGCGCGAGCTGGTCGAGCACGAGCTGCACGCGCTGACCATTCCGCGGCCCCGGCTGCGCCTGTCGTCCGTCGAAGGCAACCCCGTCCTCGCCGGCGCGCTCGACCTGGCCCTGGACCTCGTCCGCGACGAGGTTTTCGGGTCAACGGTCCCGACATCGTGAGACACCCATGAGGAGGCACCCCTGTGCGCTTCGTTCCCCTGGCGGCCGCGGGGCTCGCCGTCCTGAGCCTGGCCGCGTGTACCGCGGGTAAAGAGGGCGGTCCCGCTCTCGGGTCCCAGTCCAAACCCAGTAACACCGCGCCCACGGCGCTGCCCGCCGCCTCCATCGAGCTGTGGCACGGGTTCTCGGCGGACTCGGAGGTGAAGGCGTTCACCGACGCCATCGCCGGGTTCAACAAGAAGTACCCGCAGATCAAGGTCAAGCTGGTCAAGGGCGTGCAGGACGAGCAGATCACGCAGGCCGTACGCGGTGGCCGCCCGCCGGACGTGGCCTCCTCCTTCACCACCGACTCGGTGGCGACCTGGTGCAAGAGCGGGGTGTTCCAGGACCTCAACCCGGTGATCAAGCAGGACGGCGTCGACCTGTCGGGCCTGCCGCCGGTCGTCAACGACTACACCCAGTACGAGGGCAAGCGGTGCGTGATGCCGCTGCTGACCGACGCGTACGGCCTCTACTACAACAAGGCCCTGATGAAGGGCCACCAGCCGCCCAAGACCCTGTCGGAGCTGACCAAGCTGGCCAAGGAGCTCACGGTCAGGAACCCGGACGGCACCATCAAGGTCGCCGGATTCGTGCCGAGCGGCCAGTACTACGAGAACACCGCGGGTCACTGGAGCGCGATGGTCGGCGCCAAGTGGACCAACCCCGACGGCACCTCGGCGATCGGCTCCGACCCCGCCTGGAAGACCCTGCTGAACTGGCAGAAGGAGCTCATCGACTGGTACGGCTACGCGAACCTGGACAAGTTCCGCAAGGGCCTGGGCGATGAGTTCTCCGGCAAGCACCCCTTCTACCAGGGCAAGGTCGCCATGGGCATCGACGGCGAGTGGCGGGTGGCCATGATCGCCAACGAGGCGCCGAAGCTCGACTACGGCACCGCCCCCATGCCGGTCGATGACAGCAAGCCCGACCTGTACGGCAGCGGCTTCACCGCGGGCACCGTGATCGGCGTGCCGAAGGGCGCCAAGAACCCCGAGGCCGCCTGGGCGCTGGTGAAGTACCTGACCACCGACACCGACGCGCTGGTCACGCTGGCCAACGCGATCCGCAACGTGCCGACCACCAAGGCCGCGCTGGAATCGCCCGCGCTGAAGAAGGACGAGCACTTCCAGACCTTCCTCGACATCTTCGCCAACCCGAAGACGAGCACGATCCCGGCGCACGTCGACAGCGTGTTCAACCAGGAGGCGCTGCAAGGGTTCATCACCTCGTGGGAGAAGGGCTCGGTCAAGGACCTGGACGCGGGGCTGAAGGGCGTGGACAAGACCATCGACGACAAGTTCAAGCTGTCGGGCGGCTGACGTGGCGTCCGTACCTCTCAGGCGCCGGGAGGGGTTCCGGGCCCTGCTGTGGCTGTCGCCGTGGCTGGTGGGCTTCGGGGTGTTCTTCGCCTACCCGCTGCTGGCGACCGTCTACTTCTCCTTCTTCAACTACGACCTGTTCTCGTTGAAGTTCAACGGCCTGGCCAACTACCGCTACTTCCTGCAGGACGAGCGGGCCTGGCTCTCGATCCGCAACACGGCGTGGCTGGTGGCCGTCATGGTGCCCGCCCAGGTGCTGTTCGCCCTGGGCGTGGCGCAGCTGATCACCAAGCTGAAGTCCGGGGTGGGGTTCTTCCGCACGCTGTTCTACCTGCCGTCGCTGGTGCCGGTGACGGCGGGGACGGTGGCCTTCGTCTTCCTGCTGAACCCGGCCACCGGGCCGTTCAACCGGATCCTCGCGCTGGTCGGCATCTCCGGGCCCGACTGGTTCGGCGACAAGGACTGGTCGAAGCCGGGGCTGACGCTGCTGGCCATGTGGGGCGTCGGCAACATCATGGTGATCTTCCTGGCGGCGCTGCTGGACGTGCCCCGGCATCTGTACGAGGCGGCGGCCATCGACGGGGCCGGGGCCTGGCGGCAGTTCCGCAGCATCACGCTGCCGACGATCCGTCCCGTGCTGATGTTCTCGGCCGTGACCGGGGTCATCTACACGCTGCAGTACTTCACCCAGGCGATGATCGCCTCGCGGGTCGCGGCGGGCGTCACCGACGCGCCGGGCACCTCGTTCGTGCCCGGGTATCCGGAGATGTCGACGCTGACGCTGCCGCAGTGGCTGTTCCAGACGGGCTTCCGTGACTACACGATGGGTTACGCCTGCGTGCTGGCGCTGGTGCTGTTCGGGGCGTCGATGGTGTTCACGCTGATCCTGCTGCGGCAGTTCCGCGGGTTCGAGGAGGTGGCCTCATGACCGCCACGCTGGTGGCGCCGCCCTCCCAGGCGGCGGGGCGGCGCGTCCGGGTCCGGCGTGGCCGTGGCAGGAAGGTGTTGTACTGGATCGCGACGCACGCGACGGCCGTCGCGCTGGGGATCGCGTTCATCGGACCGCTGGTCTTCGTCCTGCTGACGGCGGTCATGTCCGACACCCAGACGCTGACCGACGAGCTGTGGCCGCACACCTGGAACTGGGGCAACTTCGGCGAGGTGTTCGCCAAGTCGCCGATCCTGCTGTGGCTGCGCAACACGATGATCTACGCGGGGCTCGGCACGCTGTTCACGCTGGTGTCGTCGATCCCGGTGGCCTACGCCCTCGCCCGGTTCCGCTTTCGCGGGCGCAGACTGGCGTTCCTGCTGGTCATCACGATGATGATGCTGCCGCCCCAGGTGGTCGCGGTGCCGATCTACCTGATCTGGGCGCGGCTGAACCTGACCGGGACGCTGCTGCCGCTGATCCTGCCGATGCTGCTCGGCGACGCGTTCTCGATCTTCCTGCTGCGGCAGTTCCTGCTCTCCATCCCGCGCGACTACACCGACGCGGCGCGGGTGGACGGCTGCACCGACTTCAGGACGCTCATCCGGGTGGTCCTGCCGATGGCCAAGCCGGGCATCGCGGCGGTGGCGCTGTTCCAGTTCTTCTACTGCTGGAACGACTACTACGGGCCGCTGCTGTACGCCGCCACCAATGTCGACAGCTGGACCCTGTCGGTGGGGCTGGCCTCGTTCAAGGCGCTGCACAGCGTGCAGTGGAACCTGACCATGGCGGCCACGCTGCTCGTCATGGCGCCGGTGATCATCGTGTTCTTCTTCGCCCAGAAGGTCTTCATCGAGGGCGTGACATTGACAGGAGTGAAGGGTTGAAACTGGCCGTGGTGGGGGGCGGCTCGACGTACACGCCCGAGCTGATCGACGGGTTCGCGCGGCTCCGCGACGAGCTGCCGGTCTCGGAAATCGCACTGATAGACCCCGATTTAACGCGACTTGAGGTTGTTGCCGAGATGGCGCGCCGCATGCTCGCGCATGCCGGGCATCCGGCCCGGGTGCTGGCCACCTCCTCGGTCGAGGAGGGGGTCTCGGGGGCGCGGGCCGTCCTGTTCCAGCTCCGGGTGGGCGGGCAGGCGGCGCGCGACGTGGACGAGACGCTGCCGCTGCGGTGCGGCTGCGTGGGGCAGGAGACGACCGGCGCGGGCGGGCTGGCCAAGGCGCTGCGCACGGTGCCGATCGTGCTGGACATCGCCGAGACGGTCCGTACGCACGCGCCCGAGGCGTGGATCGTCGACTTCACCAACCCTGTCGGCATCGTCACCCGCGCGCTCCTCGACGCCGGGCACCGGGCGATCGGGCTGTGCAACGTGGCGATCGGCTTCCAGCGCCGCTTCGCCGCCGCGCTGGGCGTGCCGCCGTCGCGGATCTCGCTCGGCCACGTCGGGCTCAACCACCTGACCTGGGAACGGGCCGTGTACCTGGACGGCGAGGACGTGCTGCCCGCGCTGCTCGCCGCGCACGCGGAGTCGCTGGCCGACGACCTGGCGCTGCGTCCCGCGCTGCTCCGCCGGCTCGGTGTGGTGCCGTCGTACTATTTGCGCTATTTCTACGATCATGACGCGGTGGTGGAGGAGCAGCGGGCCAAGCCGTCCCGCGCGGCCGAGGTGGCGGCGATGGAGACCCGGCTGCTGGAGATGTACGCCGACCCGTCGGTCGTCGAGAAGCCGGCGCTGCTGGGCGAGCGGGGCGGCGCGTACTACTCCGAGGCGGCGGTCGCGCTGCTCGCCTCACTGCTCGGCGACCGCCCCGGCACCCACGTGGTGAACGTCCGCAACCACGGCACGCTGCCCTTCCTGTCGGACGACACGGTGATCGAGGTGCCCGCGGCCGTCTCCGCCTTGGGGGCCGCGCCGCTGCCGGTGCCGCCGGTCGAGCCTCTGTACGCGGGGCTGATCGCGCACGTGTCCGCCTACGAGACGCTCGCCCTCGAGGCGGCCCGGTACGGCGGTGCGGACCGGGTCCGCGACGCCCTGCTGGCCCATCCCCTGATCGGCCAGGACGCCACCGCGGAGGAGCTGACCGGCCTGCTGCTGGAAGCCAACCGCGCGTACCTGCCGTGGACGGTGAGGTAGTGGAGCACCGCAGGCTCGTCCTCGCGGTCGACGGCGGCAACAGCAAGACCGACGTGGCGCTGGTCACGGAGGACGGCGAGGTGCTGGCCACCGGCCGAGCGGGCGCGTTCGCGCCGCAGAGCGATGGCGTGGCGGCGGCGCTGGACGTGGTGGAGGAGGCGGTACGACAGGCGCTCGCGCGGATGCCGTCGGACGGCGCCCCCGGCCGGGACCGCTCCATCGCCCCGGGCCGGTTCGATCATGTGGCGGCCTATCTGGCGGGGGCCGATCTGCCGGTCGAGGAGGAGGCCCTGGCGCTCGAGTTCGCCCGCCGGGGCTTCGGCCCGGACATCTCTGTCCGCAACGACACCTTCGCCGTGCTCCGGGCGGGCGCGTCGGGCCCCTGGGGCGTGGCCGTGGTGTGCGGGGCGGGCATCAACGCGGTCGGCGTCTCCCCCACCGGCGAGGTGACCCGTTTCCCCGCGCTCGGCCACCTCAGCGGCGACTGGGGCGGCGGCCAGGGCATCGCGGAGGAGGCGCTGTGGCACGCCGCCCGCGCCGAGGACGGTCGCGGGCCCGCGACCGCGCTGACGGAGCTGTGCACGCGGCACTTCGCCGTGCGCACGGTCGAGGAGCTGATCCTGGAGATCCACTTCGGCCGCCTGGAGGAGTCCCGCCTGCACGAGCTCACCCCGGGCGTCTTCGCCACGGCCGCGGCGGGCGACCCGATCGCCAGATCGCTGGTGGAACGCCAGGCGGAGGAGATCACCGTGCTGGCGGAGGTCTGCCTGCGCCGCCTGGACCTGCTGGAGACGCCCACGGAGGTGGTGCTGGGCGGCGGCATCCTGCAGGCCCGCGACCCGCTCCTGACGGCCCTCCTGGACGCCTCGTTCGCCGCCAGGGCGCCCCGGGCCAAGATCCTCGTCGCCGACGTCCCACCCATCGTCGGCGCCGCTCTCAACGGCCTGGAGCACCTGGGCGCGACGGACCTGGCCAAGACCCGCCTGCGCGCCCGCTACGAACGGGCCTGACGGGCCCTGGAAGCGGTCACGGCAGCGCTCATGGCAGCGGCCACGACGGCGGTCACGACGCCGGGACCGGGCCGCCGGTGAGGAGCGTCTCAACGCGGGTGCGAATCTCGGGGGTGTCGAGGCCGCGGACCGTGAGGGTGGTGCGGCGGCGTACGACGTCGTCGACCGTCGCCGCCCACTCGTGGTCGCGCGCGTAGACCGCCTGCGCCCAGATGTCCGGCCCGTCCGGGTGGATGCGCTCGCCGAGCGCGGGCGTGTCGCGGATGAGCCTGGACAGGTCGAAGGCGATCGAGCCGTAGTGCGAGGCGAGGTGGCGCGCCACCAGCGGGTCCATCCGGGCGCCGGGGTCACGGTCGGTCCACAGGCGCATCGCGACCGCGTCGGGGCTGGCCAGGCCGGGCAGCGGCATGGCGGGCAGGATGGCCGCGAGGTCGTCGCCGAGCGGGTGGCCCGGCAGGTGGGCCAGCGTGTCGAGGACGACCTTGCCGATGTGCCGGTAGGTGGTCCACTTGCCGCCGGCCACCGACAGCATGCCGCCCTTGCCCCGGCTGACCACCGTCTCCCGCTTGGCCGACGACACCGCGCCGGGGCCGCCCGGCAGGACGCGCAGCCCGGCGAAGGAGTAGGTGATGTCCTCGCGCCGCAGTTGCGAGTCGCGTACGGCGTGCCCGGCCTCGTCGAGGATCTGGGCCACGTCGGCGTCGGTGGCGCGCACGCCGGCGGGGTCGCCCTCGTAGGCCTCGTCGGTGGTGCCGAGCAGCAGGTGGTCCTCCCACGGGATGGCGAAGGACACGCGGTATTTGTCGATCGGGGTGGTCAGGGCCGCCTTCCACGGCTCGTGGCGGCGCATGACCAGGTGGGCGCCCTTCGACAGGCGGATGCTCGGCGCGGCGCCGGGGTCCTCCATGCGGCGCAGGTGGTCGACCCACGGGCCGGTGGCGTTCAGCACCAGGCGGGCGTCGACGCCGAACTCGGTGCCGTCGAGCCGGTCGCACAGCTCCGCCCCTGAGACCGTGCCACCGCTTTCGCGCAGGCCGACGACCTCGGCGTGGTTGAGCACGACCGCGCCCGCGTCGACGGCGGCGCGCACGGTCATCACCGCGACCCGGCTGTCGTTCATCTGGTGGTCGCCGTAGACGGCGGCGGCGCGCAGCCCCTCAGGCCGGAGCGCGGGCACCCTGGCCAGCGCCTGGTTGGCGGTGATGACCCGGCCGAGCCCATCGCCGAACACCGACAGCGCCGAGTAGAGGAACACGCCCGCGCCCAGCTTGGCGGCGCCGTGCGGGCCGCCCCGGTAGACCGGCACCACGAAGGTGAGCGGCTTGACCAGGTGGGGAGCTATGTCGCCGGCCAGCGCCCGGCGTTCGCGGTGGTTCTCGGCGACCAGCTTGACGTTGCCCGTCTGCAGGTAGCGCAGGCCGCCGTGGACGAGCTTGGAGGAGGCGCTGGAGGTGGCGCCGGCGAAGTCGCCGCCGTCGACCATGGCCACGCGCAGGCCCGCCTGGGCGGCCATCCAGGTGACCGAGGTGCCGAGGATGCCGCCGCCGATGACCAGCAGGTCGTAGGTGCCCCTGGACAGCTCCTCGCGGGTCTCGGCGCGGGAGGCGATCGTGGTCATGGGGTGCTCCAGTCGAGGCTGCGTTCGATGGCCTTGCGCCAGTTGCGGTATTCGCTGTCGCGTACGTCCTGGCCGATCTTCGGCCGCCACTCGGCCGCCTTGTGCCAGTTGGCGCGCAGGCTGTCGGTGTCGGGCCAGTAGCCGGTGGCCAGCCCGGCCGCGTAGGCGGCGCCCAGGCAGGTGGTCTCCGACACCATCGGCCGCACCACCGGCACGGCGAGCACGTCGGCCAGGATCTGCATGAGCAGGTTGTTGGCGGTCATGCCGCCGTCGGCGCGCAGCGAGGTGAGCGCGAGCCCGGCGTCGGCGTTCATCGCGTCGACCACCTCGCGCGTCTGCCAGGCGGTCGCCTCCAGCACGGCCCGCGCGATGTGCCCCTTGGTGACGAACCCGGTCAGCCCGGCGATCACGCCGCGCGCGTCGGAGCGCCAGTGCGGGGCGAACAGGCCGGAGAAGGCGGGGACGAAGTAGCAGCCGCCGTTGTCCTCGACGGTGCCCGCGAGGGTCTCTATCTCGGCGGCGCTGGAGATCAGGCCGAGGTTGTCGCGCAGCCACTGCACGAGCGAGCCGGTGACGGCGATCGAGCCCTCCAGCGCGTACGTGGCGGGGGCCTCGCCGATCTGGTAGCCGACGGTGGTGAGCAGCCCGTGCTTGGAGGCGACCGGCTCGGTGCCGGTGTTCATCAGCAGGAAGCTGCCGGAGCCGTAGGTGCTCTTGGTCTCGCCCGGCCCGAAGCACGTCTGGCCGAACAGGGCCGCCTGCTGGTCGCCCAGCGCCGCCGCCACCGGCACGCCGCCGTCGGCCGTGCCGTAGACCTCGGCGGAGGGGCGGATCTCCGGCAGCATCGCGCGGGGCACACCGAGCGCGGCGAGCAGCTCGTCGTCCCAGCTCAGCGTGCGCAGGTTCATCAGCATGGTGCGGCTGGCGTTGGTGACGTCGGTGACGTGGCGGCCGGTGAGCCGCCAGATCAGCCAGCTGTCGACGGTGCCGAACAGCACGTCGCCGCGCTCGGCCCGCTCCCGCAGCCCGGGGGTCTCGTCGAGCAGCCAGCGGATCTTCGGCCCGGCGAAGTAGGTGGCCAGCGGCAGCCCGGCCCGCTCGCGGAAGAGCTCCTCGTGCTCCGACAGGGACCGGACCAGGGCGTCGGTACGGGTGTCCTGCCAGACGATCGCGTTGGCCACGGGCCGCCCGGTATGGCGGTCCCACAGGACGGTGGTCTCGCGCTGGTTGGTGATGCCGAGGGCGACGAGCTGGGCGAAGTCGATCCCGCTGCCGGTGACGGCGTCGGCCACCACGCCCTGGACGGCCTCCCAGATCTCGGCGGCGTCGTGCTCGACCCAGCCGGGCCTGGGGAAGATCTGCCGGTGCTCCCGCTGCGCCACCGAGACGATCCGGCCGTCCTGGTCGAACACCATGCACCTGCTGGACGTGGTGCCCTGGTCGATGGCGGCTACGTACTGCGGTCGGGGCACGGCTTCCTCACTTCGGTGTGTTCGGCATTGCCGAACGGGTTCGGGGGGTTGCGGGTCAACACGTCACCGGCTCAGGTCGCGGGTGATGGCGCGGGCGGCGTCGCGGACGTAGGAGACGATCGTGATGTGCGGCTCGCCGTCGTCGGCCAGCCGCTCGACCGCGCCTCTGACGCCGATGGCGCCGACGGTGACGCCGCGGCCGTCCCTGATCGGGGCGGCGATGGAGACCTCGCCCTCGACCAGCTCCTCCACGTCGCAGGCCCAGCCCCGGCCGCGGACCAGCTCCAGCTCTTTGGCCAGGTCGTCGGCGCCGGTGATGGTCCTGGGCGTGAAGGCGGGCAGCCCTTCGGCCGCGGGCTCGTCGCCGCGTGTCGCCGTGGCGGTCGCCTGGGGCGTGGTGCCGGACGGCGCGTCGAACGCCGCCCCCGCGTCGCCGTACGGGTCGTAGGCGAGCAGGACCTTGCCGAGCGCGGTCGCGTGCGCGGGCAGCAGCGTGCCGACCTGCAGGACCTGCATGCTGTCGTCGGGCCTGAACACGTGGTGGACCACCAGGACGCCGCCCTCGTGCGCGGTGCCGATCCACACGCTCTCCCTGCTGCGCCCGGCCAGGGCGTCAGCCCAGTTGAGCGAGCGGGTGCGCAGCTCGTTGACGTCGAGGTAGCTGCTGCCCAGGTGCAGCAGCGTGCCGCCGAGCCGGTAGCGGCCCGTGGCGGCGTCCTGCTCGACGAAGCCGACGTGGACCAGCGTGCGCAGGATGCCGTGCAGCGTGCCCTTGGGCAGGCCCATCGCGCGGGCCAGCTCGGCCACGCCCAGCTCGCGCGGGCCGGAGGCGAGCAGCCTCAGGATGCCGGCGGCCCGTTCGACGGACTGGATGGTCTCTCCCACGCCTCACACCGTACCGTGGTTCGGCATTGCCGAACAGATGCAGTGTGGACCGTCGTCAGGAAGGAGGCGCCGGACTGGACATCGGCTCACCGGCGCCGTCGGCCGCCACCTCGGGCGGGCGGTGCTCGTACGGGGTGCTCAGCACGACGGTGGTGCGCGTGGAGACGTTCGCCGACGCGCGGATGTGCTGCAGCAGCTCCTCCAGCGCCAGCGGCGTGGCGACGCGCACCTTGAGGATGTAGCTCTCGTCGCCGGCCACGCTGTGGCACGCCTCGATCGCGGTCAGGTGGGCCAGCCGCTCGGGCGCGTCGTCGGGCGCGGCGGGGTCGATCGGCTTGATGGACACGAACGCCGTCATCGGCAGCGCGATCGCGTCATAGTCGATGATCGCGGCATAGCCGCGAACGACTCCGCGCTTCTCCAGGCGGCGGACCCGCTGGTGCACGGCGGATACCGAGAGCCCGGTCTCCCGGGCCAGATCGGTGAAGCTCATCCGGCCGTCGCGGGCCAGCAGCGTGATGATCTGGCGGTCGATCTCCTCCATCGGTCAAAGGTAGCCGCTCGTGGTCACGACATGGTCCCGACCGGAGTGGCTCCTCTGTTCATGGCGTGTTCGACCAGCGTGATGAGCACTTCCCGGCCGGAATCCCGCCTGCGGGCGTCGCAGCGCACGATCGGGATGTCGGGGTCGAGGCCGAGCGCCTGCCGTACCTCGCCGACCGTGAAGGGGCGCGCGCCTTCGAAGCAGTTGAGCGCCACCACGAACGGCTGCCCGCGCCGCTCGAAGTAGTCGATGGCCGGGAAGCAGTCGGCCAGCCGCCGCGTGTCGGCCAGGACCACCGCCCCGAGCGCGCCCATCGCCAGCTCGTCCCAGACGAACCAGAACCGTTCCTGCCCGGGCGTGCCGAACAGGTACAGCATGTAGTCGTCCCGGATCGTGATCCGGCCGAAGTCCATGGCCACGGTCGTGGTCGGCTTGGCCTCGACGCCCGAGAGGTCGTCGATGTCCGAGCCGATGTGCGTCAGCGCTTCTTCCGTACGCAGCGGGCGGGTCTCGGAGACCGCGCCCACCATCGTCGTCTTGCCCGCGCCGAACCCGCCCGCGATCAGGATCTTGATCGCGGTCGGCAACCTCCATCGATCAGAGCGACCGAAGTCCATCCAGCACCGCCTGTACATCCCTCCGCGGCCGTGCCGCGCATGCACAAATCCGCCCCGAGGAGCCGTGGTCAGTGGAACCTGTCAAGGAGCAGAGAAAAGGTCGAATCACATGCCTGGCATCGAGACACCCTAGCAACGCCACATATTCCACTCAAGCCACAATCATCCTCAGGAATGAATATGTCACGGTTTGTCGTATCTAGACCAGTTATTCGCTCCTGGTGTCCACCGCGGTAAAGGCCCCTGTCATGGCAGGTTGCGAGACCGTAACGGCTTCAGAGGGCCTAACCGGAAATACCGTGCAGCCCCGCGTTGAAGCCGATCTGTCGCCGCAGGTACGCGGCGGTGCGCGGGCTGCGCTCGCGTACCGGCTTGAGCAGCTCCAACGCCTCGCGCGCCAGCTCCGCCATCGCGTCCGTGACCTCGGCACGGCTGACGCCGAGCATGAGCACGTTGAGGTCGCCCCAGCTGACGTCCCTGCGATAGGAGGCGAGGTCGCCCAGCAGGTGCAGGTAGCGCTGCACGTGCGCGCTGACGGTCCGCAGCTCCCCCAGATGATGCCGGGCCCACTCGTCGCCCGCGTAGATCCAGTGCGACAGGTCCACGAAGCAGGATCCCCGGCTGTCGGCGTTGTCCAGGTAACGGGCGAAGGTGGGGATGACCCGGGTGTCGCGCCACACCCACGCCCTGGCCATCGCCTCGAACATGCCGGCCAGCTGATCCCGCCAGAGCACGCGATGGTCCTCGAAGTCCTTGACCGTCGCCAGCTCGTCACGCAGGTCGGCCAGGAACCGGGTGACCGCCGCCCGCGGCACCGCGCCGTCGGCCACGGCCAGGCAGTCACGGGCCAGGGCGGTCACCTGGGAACGCGTCGTCGTCGTGTGGCCCACCAGCCGGTCGACGGCCGACACCCAGAGCGCGGTCCGATTGACGATCTTGAGCGCGTGGGACGTGGCCCACGGCGCGCTGAAGGCGCCGGTCAGCGCCAGAGCGGCGTAGAAGTCCGCGTCGAAAGCCGCCGGCGGGAACAGCCCGCCGTACATCTGGGCGCAACGACGTAGATCCCTGCCGCACTCCGCGGCCAGCGCGCACGCCATGCCGAGCTCGAACGCCTCGTCCAGCTCGTCGTCCGCCATCCTAGAGCCATCCCATGGGCATGCGGATCATGGGCGACGACCCCCCCAAACCGGCATTGCTGCCTCTACTGGCGAATTCTCACATGATCAACCACATACGATCAAGGCAGGGACACCACCGTGTAACCCCGCACTGTCACCTCCACGTCATCCAGCGTGTCAGCGTTCCCCGTGCCAGCATCCACCGAGTCGGGCCGCCTGTCAGCCACTGATATCAGCCACTGTTCTCAGCCCGCTCCGATCGCGATGAACGAGACATCGTCGCCGCGGGCCGCGCAGAGCGCCTCCGCCAGGCTGAGACCGCGCCGCAGCCCGTCGTGCAGGGCCACCATGACGGGCACCGCGGCCTCGTCGTTCACCGGCACGACACTGGCCACGATGCCGGCCGTACCGAGGCGGAGCAGCGCGGTGGCCGGCCCGAGCACCTCATCGGCCCCCACCGCGGCCACCTGCCCGGAGTCGCAGCTCGACAGCACGAGCCGATAGGGGGCGCGCCGCAGCCGTTCGAGGTCGTAGACGGTGAGGGGGCCATCGTCCAGCAGCAGCGAGGAGAACAACGGACTGTCGGCCCGGAACGTCCCGTGCGCCGCCAGATGCGCGAGACGACAACCGTCGATGGCCGCCAGCACACCCTGGGCCGTCGCCGAACCATCGGCCAGCACAGTGGCGGGTCCTGCGGCTTCGGCGTACAGCTCGGCGATGGAGCGCACCTCGCCGTCGGCGTTCGCCACGCCGGGCCCGCGGACGAGCACCACACCACCGTCGGCGGGCGGGACGGCCGTTCTGGCGCGCAGCCAGGCCGCCGCCGACGGCGCCACGCTGAAGGCCCTGCGGCGTAGCGCGGGCAACAACCCCCAGGGCGCCCCATGCAACGTGCTCGGCGGCACCACGACAAGCGGCCCGCCGCTCTGCCGCTCGTTGCCCAGACGAGTCGCGACCGGTCCCAGGAGGGCGCGTTCCAGGCGGGCGCCGAGGCGGGCGAGCTCCTGTGGGGCGGTGCGGTCCTGGTAGGCCAGCCGCCGCAGCCGCGATCTGGCGAACTCGATCTCCGTGACCGCCGCCGCCGCGGGACCGACCGTGAACCGGCGTACCCGGCCGTCACCGCACAGCAGCGCGTACAGCACCCCGTCGACCACCACCAGCTCGACCAGCCGGCCGCCGCCGATCGCCGCCAGGAGCCGCCGGCCGCCGGGGCCCGGGTCGTCGTCGCGGGCACCGGCGCCGCGCACGCGCAGCGTGGCGGCCCGCACCCGGGCCTCCAGCCGGTCCCGGTCGCGTTCCAGCGTGGCCGCCGACGAGCTGCCCTCGGACCGTGCCCGGCCCAGCAGGTGGTCGGTCTCGCGCAGCGCGGCGAGTTGGGCGAGCAGCCAGTGGTCGTCGGGCGGGCGTACGGGAGGCACCTCCAGCGAGGTCGCCCGCCAGCGTTCGGTCCAGGCGAGCAGGTGCCGGGGCCGTCCCGCGCGCAGCCAGTGCCGCTGGGCGAGCGTGACCAGCTCGGCGCCGTGCGCGGTCGCCAGGGCCCGCAGCTCCGACGACCCGAACGCGAGCCGGTGCTCCTCGATCAGCGCCAGTCCCGCCCGGCAGGCGTACAGCAGCCGCCGGGGCCGCCCCGCCGCCGCCGCCCGCAGCGCCTCGGCCAGCCAGCCACCCGC
Organism: Nonomuraea sp. NEAU-A123; assembly: GCF_018603905.1. Classification (GTDB taxonomy): domain Bacteria; phylum Actinomycetota; class Actinomycetes; order Streptosporangiales; family Streptosporangiaceae; genus Nonomuraea. Next base: position 216,317 of record NZ_JAHFZZ010000005.1, on the reverse strand, counting down.
CCTGGCCGTCGCCGGACCACGATGACGGGCCCGCGCCGCCTCCGCCAGGTGATGATCCGCCTCCCGCGCCCTGCCGAGCACCAGCGCCGTACGGCCCGCGAGCAGGTGAGCCTGCCACACCTCAGGCGAGCCGAGCGTGGCCAGCCTGGCCGCCAGCCGCCCGGCCTCGCCCAGCGACCTGGCGGACACCACCCCACCCCCCGACCCCATACCACCGTCGGACTGCCCAGCCGAGGATCCGGAGACCGCCCCACCACCAGCCGTTCGCCCGATCGGTGCCGTGGCTTCGGTGAGGGCGGTCTGGATCAGGATGAGCTGGGCGTGTGCCGCCCACCAGGCGCGGCGCTGGCCGGCGAACAGCGCCCGCGCCTCCCCCGCCCGCGCCCGCGCCGTACCCGGATCCCCGGCCAGCAGCGCCGCCCGGGCGGCGATGAGCAGCAGCTCGGCCCGCATGGTCGCCTGCCCCCGCAGCCGCGCCAGGTGCCCCAGCGCACCGTCGGCCTGCTCCAGCGCGTCACGCGCGAGCCCGGCCGCCAGCAGTACCGCGCACCGGTCCGCGGCCAGGTCGAACATCGGGGTGCCGAGCGCCTGGAAACCCCGGTCGGCCTCGTCGAGCAGGTCCAGCGCGGCCGGCAGGTCACCCGCCCTGAAGGCGACGACGCCGCGGTTCTGGATGGCGACCACCGAGTCGTGTTCCTGGCTGGTGGTGGCGAACATCCGCTGGGCGACCCGGAAGTCCTCATCGGCCAGGGCGACCGAGCCACGCGCGAGCCGGACGTGCCCGCGCAGGGTCAGCGCGCGGGCCGCCCACACGGTGTCGCCCGCGCCGAGCAGCGCCGGAGCGGCGATCTCCAGGTCGTCGAGCGCCTCACCGTGCCGGCCGAGGATCCACCGGGCCCCGGCGCGCCTGAACAGCACCCGCGCCCTGGTGGTGCCGCCGGCGAGGGCGGCCGCCGTGTCGAGCGCGGACAGGCCGGGCCGGGTACGGCCGTGCTGGAGGAGAGCGATGCCGAGCGTGGCCAGCACGTCGGCCTCACGGTCGGGCGAGCCGGAGCGGCGCGCCAGCCGTACCGCCTGCCGCAGTTCGCGGATCGCCGCGTCGAGGTCGCCGAACTCGCGGCGCAGGATGCCGATCGCCTGATGCGCGATCGAGGTCTCGTACGGCCCCCGCCCGTCGGCGAGCATGGCCGTGGCGGCCGTCATGGCCTGGCGCGGACGCGCGAAGACCATGGCCAGCACATCGTGCGGATCAGCCGGAATCCGGGAATCCCTCGCCGTTCCCCCAGACACGGAGTCGATGGTAAATGCGGGCCATCCGGGCGTCCATGCGGCACATGTATCAGGGACGCGGTACGCCGCTCATACATGGCAAGCCCGCAGTCACCCACCGAGGAGGCCCCGAAAGATGAGCACACCACGCTACGGACGCGACATGCGTTTCTGGGAGCAGCTCGAGATCCTCAACGAGGCGCTGCCGGAGGGCAGGCTGGCGGTGGCCGGGCCGCAGGGCGCGACGCCGGAGTCCGATGTCCTCCCGCGGTTCGCCTATCTCGCCGAGCACCTCCTGGTCCGCGCGCCCGATGTGGAACGTGCCATCGACCGCCTCCAGGCCGCCCTTCCGTCGCCGCAGCCGGTTCGCGTGGTCTGGCCCCCGGACCAGGACGCGCGGCGGGTCACGGTACGCAGGTTGTCCATCGGCTCCCGGGACGTCTTCCGCAGTCTTGGCCTGCTCAGGGAGGCCGGGATCCAGAGCACGCTGGTCCACTTCGTCACGGTCTCGGGCGTCAACCTGTGCCCGGGGGACGAGCCGATGCCCAGCGGCGAGCCGCTCAAGCCGCCGATCGCCGGCCGCGACCGGGGCGAGGACGCGCACGTCACGGTGATCGACACCGGGCTCGTGCACGACTACCTCGACCACCAGTGGCTGGCGCAGAGCTCCGGCCAGCCGAACATCCCGATGGTCGACGGCGACGTCACCACCCAGGCCGAAGAGGTGGACGCCGACGGCTTCATCAAGCCGTACGTCGGCCACGGCACGTTCATCGCGGGCGTGCTGCGCTGCGTGGCGCCCAGCACGGACGTACGCGTCCACAACGGCTTCCCGTACGGCGGCGCGGTCGAGGAGGACCAGCTCGGCCTGCTCCTCCTGCAGACGCTCGACACCCACGGCTGGCCCGACATCCTGTCACTGTCGGCGGGCACCAGGACGAACGACGCCCAGGCGCTGCTCGGCCTGACCGACTTCGTCGGCGAACTGGCCGATCACCCCGAGACGCTGCTGGTGGCCGCGGCCGGCAACGACGGTGAGACCGAGCCGTTCTGGCCGGCCGCGTTCGCCGCGGAGGCGGTGAACGCCACCGGTGACGTGATCCTGTCGGTGGGCGCGCTGCGCGAGGACGGGCTCGGCCGGGCGTGCTTCAGTAATTACGGTGACTGGGTGGCGGTGTTCGCGCCGGGAGAGCGACTGGTCAACGCCTACACCTCGGGCGACTACGAGTACGACTATCCGCACAACACGACCTGCCGCTTCCACCCGGTCGTGCCGCTGTATCCGGGCTGCACCTGTGTCGCGCCGCTGTCGGAGGGGGATGTGGTCAAGTTCAGCGGGATCGCGCAGTGGAGCGGTACGTCGTTCGCGACGCCGTTCATCGCCGGTCTCATCGCGGCGCGCATGTCGGAGGCCGGGGCGAGTTCGCGGCAGGCGGCCGGGGAGCTCATCTCGGGACAGCTGGCGATACCTGATCTCAGTGGTTTTCTGCGATGACTCAACCACTCCCTGTTCTGGAGCGTCTCAGGAAATATCATGAGCATCCCGCTCCAGGACAGGGAAGGACCGCCGTGGACGACACCGCAGCCCTCGTCAGAGCAGCCGCGGATGGGGACGCCGGCGCCTGGAAGGAGCTCTACCAGCGCCACAGCGGTCTGGTGTGGGCGGTGGCGCGTGCCTATCTCGTCAACGGGTCCGACGCGCAGGACGTCTGCCAGACGACGTGGTTCCGGCTGGCGGAGCACCTCACCAGGCTCAGGGACCCGGACAAGGTAGGTGCCTGGCTGGCCAGCACGGCCCGGCACGAGGCGCTGCGGGTGATCCGCGCGAGCGGGCGGGCCACGCCCGTCAGCGACATGGGGCTGCTGGGGATGGACATCGACGAGCGCTCCCCCGAGCACCTGATCCTGGAGGCGGAGGAGGCCATCGCCGACGCCGAGCGCGCGCTGGTGATGTGGGGCGCCTTCGAGGAGCTGTCGGACCGCTGCCGCCGCCTGCTGCGGCTGCTGATCGCCTCTCCGCGCCCCACCTATCAGGAGATCGCATCAGGATTGGGCATCGCGGTGGGCAGCATCGGCCCGATCAGGGCCCGCTGCCTCCAGCGGCTGCGCACGCTGGTGTCCGAACGCGGAGTGACCGGAATACGCAGGTGAGGCATATGGACGATGAGGGCTTCGACCTGGAAGACGAGCTGGAGGACGAACTGCGCGAGATCGCCGGCCTGCTCGACCCCGTACCTCCCGCGCTGCTCGACGACGCCATGCAGGCGTTCACGCTGAGAACGCTGGACACCGAACTGGCCGCGCTCACCTTCGACTCCTGGGACGAGGAGCCCTCGACCAGGGTCAGGGGCGCCGGACTGCCGCGGCTGCTCACGTTCGAGGCGGGCGGCGTGGCGGTGGAACTGGAGGTCTTCGCGGCCCGGGTGGTGGGGCGGCTGTCACCGGAGGGACCCGCGGAGATCGATGTCCAGCGGCGCGACGAGGAGCTGCGCGTGCGCTCCGACGAGCTGGGCCGCTTCACCGCCGAGGGCCTGACCCGCGGCCCGCTACGGCTCCGTGTCGCCCCGGACGGAGGCGCGCCGATCGTCACCTCGTGGACGCGTCTCTAAGAGACGCCTCTCTTGGGGACGACGCCGCGCCGGTCCCCTCCTCCGGCGCGGCGTCGTGGTCTCTGTGGGCGGGTCAGGCGCTCTCCTCCAGCGCGGCCAGCTTGGCGGCGAGCGCGACCCGGGAGCCGATGCCGAGCTTGGTGTAGATCTTGCCGATGTGGTACTCGACGGTCTTGACGCTGATCAGCAGCTCCCGGGCGATCTGCCGGTTGGTCAGGCCGCTGGAGACGAGCCTGGCCGTGCTGTACTCCTGAGGCGTCAGCCCCAGCCGTACGGTGCCCGGCGGTTCCAGGCCGCACGCCTCCAGCTCCTGCGCGCAGGCGGCCACGAGCGGGCGGGCGCCCAGCCGGGCGAAGAGGGCCTCGGCGGCCCGCAGCCGGGCGGCGGCGGCCCTGCGCCTTCCGGTACGCCGCTGTAACCGGCCCAGGTCCAGCAGGACACGGGCCTCCTCCAGCGGGCAGCCGGCGCCGTCCAGGAAGCCCAGGGCGGTGGTGAAGCTCTCCTCGGCCCGCGCTGGAACGTTCCTGGCCGCCAAGAGCAGCCCGGTGAGCCTGGCCCGCCGCGCCCGCGCCCGCGCGCCATCGCCGGGCAGCGCGGCCAGCTCGGTCTCGGCCTCTTCCAGGCGTCCCTCCGCGACGAGGGTCTCGATGAGCTGCGGCCGGTGGTCGGGGACGAACGGGTCGTCGGCGCCCGCCGGGGCGGTTCCGGCGCCGAGCAGCGCCAGCGCCAGGTCCGCCTGGGTCTCGCCCATCACGTTGCGCTGGCAGCGGGCGACGGCCCTGGCGGCGGTGGCGTGGGCGAGAGCCCGTTCGTGCTCTCCCATCGCGGCCAGCGGCGCGACGCACGCGACGTGCAGGGTGGGCAGCAGCCAGCGCTGGCCGAGCCCCTCCGCTTCGGCCAGCGCCCGCTCCGCCCCCGTCAGCGCGTCCTCCCAGCGCCCGTCGCCGTGCTCGGCCACGGCGAGCAGCGCGCTGCCGACCAGGCGCTGGTGCGGCAGCCCCGCCCCATCCCGCGCCGTCACGACCCTGCCCAGCACGCCGACCGCCGCACCGGCCTCGCCCTCCCGCAGCATCCCGACGGCCGCCGAGATCCCCTCTTCCGCGGGTTCGCCGCCGAAGACCGCCGCCGCCCGCCCGCCATCGCCGGGCGACGCGGCGAGCTCAGCCTGTTCCCGGTGCCCCTCCGGGCTGAGCTCGGCACGTTCCGGGCGCCTCTCCTCGTCGGGCCCGGCATGTTTCGGGCGTCCCTCGTCATCGGGCCCGGCATGTTCTCCGCGCCCCGCCTCGTCGGGCTCGGCGGGTTCGCGGCGTCTCTCCGCGCCGAGGGTAACCGTGCTCAGGGCCAGCACGTCGTACGGACGGCCGGTCGTGCTCTTGATCGGCTGGCCGGTCGCCAGGCGGGCCCAGGTCGCCGCGGTGGCGGGATCGCCCTTGACCAGGTGCAGCCAGGCGAGCTGCTCGGCCGTGTCGGCGGCGAAGCAGGGTGAACGATCCCGCCACGCCCCCGCGAGCAGTTCGGCGGCCTCGTCGAGCCGCCCGGCGGCCAGCGCGAGCCGTCCCAGGATGTAGCGGCGCACGGGCCGCGGGTCGGTGTTGCGGACGGCGGCCAGCTCGGCCGCGCGGATGACGTCGCCGCCCAGCAGCAGGTGCTTCAACGCGGCGGTACGTAGCTCGTCGCGCCGGGCCGTGGACTCGCAGAGCCCGGCGGCCAGCTCCAGGTGGGCGGCGGCGTCGAGCCAGAGGCCGTGCTGGGCCTCCTTGGCCGCGTACCTGGCCAGCTCCTCGGCCAGCGGCTGTTCGGGCCCGCCCGCCGCGGCGGCGCGGTGGCGCAGTGCCGTACCGGTGGCCTCGACGACCCGGGCGGCGGCCAGGTGCAGCCGCGCGCGGACGCCCGCGCCGAGCGAGCCGTAGACGGTGGCGGCGGCCAGCGGGTCGGGGAAGGCGACGAAGCGTCCGGGGAGCTCGTCGAGCAGCCCGGCGCTGACCGCCTCCTCGAGCGCGGTCAGCGGCTCACCGGCGATCGCGGCCACCGAGGCGACCACGTGCAGCGGGTTGGGCTCACCGAGCACGGCACAGGCGGCGACGAGCGTGCGCGTCTCCGCACCGCACGCGCGGAGGCGGCGGGTGAAGGACCGGGCGTAACCCTCGGGAGCGGGCAGCCGGGCGCCGGGATCGGCCAGCGTGGTCGGCGCGATGGTGGCGAGCAGTTCGCGGGCGTACAGCGGATTGCCCGACGTGTGTTCGCGCAGCCGCCTGGCGGCACGTTCGCTCAACGGGTCCGGGGTCAGCCCGGCCAGGTCCGCGGCGGACAGGCCGCCGAGGATGAGACGGAGCCTGCCCTCGCCGGTCAGCAGCCGCCGCAGCCCCTCCGGCAGCCATGGGTCGGCGATGCTGCGGCAGATGACCACCACGAGCACGCGGCCGGCGCGCAGGCGGCGCAGCAGGTAGCCGAGCGCCCGCAGCGACGCCCTGTCAGCCCACTGGACGTCGTCCACCAGAACGACGACGGGCCCGTCGACCTGTAAGCGGCCGACCGCCTCGCACAGGGTCTCCCCCACGGACCACAGGTCCCGCGCCGCGGCGCTCCTGGTGGCCGCCCCCGCCGGACCGGCGCCCCTCAATCTCGATCCAGAGCCGCCCGCTCCGGTCCTCCCCAGGCCGGCGCCCCCCAGTCCGCCAAACCCCAGCCCGATGCTGTCCAGGACGGTCCTCCGGGGCCCGGCGTCCATCGGTCCGCCGCTTCCCGGTCCGGCGCTGTCCAGGACGAACCGCGCCTGGTCGGCGAGCTGGCGGACGACCCCGTACCGCAGGTGCCGCTCGGCCTCGTCCCCGCTCGCCGCCAGGACCCGTACGTTCGCCTCCCCGTCGAGGACCTGGCGGATCAGCGCCGTCTTCCCGATGCCCTCGGGCCCCTCGATGACCATCCGCCGCACGGCGCCGTTGCCCGCGGCACGCAATTCCCCGCGCACCAGGGCGAGCTCCGTTGCTCTTCCGACGAACATCCCCTCTCCCTCCGTCGCCCCTCGACTTCCCAGAGCGCGCACGGAGGGTCCTGATACACCTCTTTCACCGCAAACGTGCAGCGAAGGGGCGGTAACCGTTTTCCCTTTTCGAGGGATCAGCCGTCAGACGATCACCAGTTCGCGGGAGGTGACGTTCAGCCGCTCGCCGCCCGTCTCCGTGCACACCACGATGTCCTCGATGCGCGCCCCATGCCGTCCGGGCAGGTAGATGCCCGGCTCGACGGAGAAGGCGAAGCCGGGCTCCATCGGCTCGGCGTTGCCGGACACGATGTACGGCTCCTCGTGCGTCTCCACGCCGATCCCGTGCCCGGTGCGGTGGATGAAGTAGTCGCCGTAGCCCGCCGCGGCGATCAGGTCGCGGGCCGCCGCGTCGATCGACTCGCACGGCACGCCCGGCCGTACGGCGGCGCAGGCGGCGTCCTGGGCGCGGCGCAGCACCTCGTAGTACTCGGCGAACTCGGCCGGCGGGGCGCCGACAGAGTACGTACGGGTGGAGTCGGAGCAGTAGCCGTTGTGCAGTTGCCCGCCGATGTCGACCACCACGGGCTCACCCGCCTGGATCACCCGATCCGACACGTCGTGGTGCGGGCTGGCGGCGTTGGGGCCCGAGGCGACGATGACGAAGTCGACCGTCTCGTGCCCGGCGGCCAGGATCGCCTCGGCGATGTCCCGGCCGACCTCGCGCTCGGTGCGCCCGGCCCGCAGGAACTCCGGCACCCGCCGGTGCACCGAGTCGATGGCCTCCCCCGCCTCGCGCAGCGCCGCCACCTCGGCCGGCGACTTGCGCATCCGCAGCTCGCGCAGCACGCTGCCGGCCAGCACCTGCTCGGTCTCCGGCATGACCTCGCGGAAGCGCAGCGACGACATTGCCCACATCCGGTCGGCCAGCCCGACCTTGGCCACCCGGCCGAGCCGCGCGGCCGCGATGCCGTAGGGGTCGTCGGTCTCGTCCCACGCCACGAAGTCCAGGCCGAGCCGCGCGGCGGGCGATGCCTGCGCGGCGGGCAGCTCCAAGCGGGGCACCATCAGGAACGACTCGCCGGCGGCCGGCACCACCAGGCAGGTCAGCCGTTCGAGCGGCTTGGCCTCATAGCCGCTCACATAACGCAGGTCCGGGCCCGGGGTGAGCAGGAGGGCGTCGAGGCCGGATTTCGCGGTGGCCTCCTGGACGGCGGCCAGGCGGGACACGGGATACAAGTCTGAGGACGTCACAGGCACAATCTACTCGGACCGCTCCTCCTAAAATCCGCGAAAAGCTCTCACAACGCGGCAAGCCGTGGCTACACTCCGCAGGTGGGCGGTCACGTATTGTGGTGTCAATTGTCCGGTTCCACCGCGTTTCGAGAGTGAGACCCATGGTCGACGTCTGGGGCAGCCACCAGCGCCGCCCGATGAGTGCGGCCGACCTGGTCCGGCGCCTCGCGCAGCCGCCCGCGGCCGAGCGTGACGCCGAGCTGCTCGCCGCACGGCTGGCGCACGCCGAGCGGCTCGGCAACATGGGCTGGGCCGAATGGAACCTCCACACCGGGACGGCCACCTGGTCCGACCACGTCTACCTGATCTTCGGACGGGACCGGGACGACGGGCCGATCCACCTGCCCGACCTGGCCAAGCACGTCGAGCCCGGCGACCAGGGCGCGCTCGACCAGCTCCTGTGGAGCGTCGTGCAGGGCGAGGAGCCGGTCCAGGCCGAGTTCCGCATCCGGCGGGGCGCCGAGCTGCGTAACCTGCGCGTCGTACTGGAGCCGCTGATGGCTCCGAGCGGGCCGGAGGGCGTGCACGGCGTGGTCCAGGACATCACCGGCCGCCGCCGGGCCGAGCGCATCATGTCGGAGTCGCGCCGCCAGCTCCTGGAGGCGCGGGAGAAGGCGGCCGAGGAGCGCCACGTGATGCTGGCGCTGCGCGAGGCGATCCTGCCCGAGCCGGTCGGCTGCCTCGACCTGCCGTGCACCCGGATCGCGGTCCGCTACGTGCCGGCCGAGAAGACGGCGAACCTGGGCGGCGACTGGTTCGAGGCCGCCGCGCTGCCCGACGGCCGGATGCTGCTGGCGATCGGCGACGTCTCCGGCCACGGCCTGCCCGCCATCGCGCACATGGCGCAGCTCCGCCACGCCCTCATCGGCCTGACGATGACCGGCGAGCCGCCCAACCGGCTACTGGCCTGGCTGAACGAGCTGGTGATGCACCGGCTGCACGAGACCACGGCGACCGCGATCATCGGCCACCTCGACCCCGCGAGCCGGAACTTCACCTGGGGCCAGGCGGGCAACCTGGCGCCGATCCTGGTCCGCGACGGCGTGGCGGGCCCGCTGAGCCAGCCGAAGGGCGTCCTGCTCGGCGCCACCGGCGACCAGCCGTACGGCCTGGCCAGTACGGCGCTGCGCGACGGGGACGTGCTGCTGCTGTTCACGGATGGGCTGGTGGAGCGGCGCACCCGCGACATCGACGAGGGCCTGGCGCTGGCCACGGCGGCCGCCTGCGAGCTGCCGGGCCACGACCTCGACGCCGGGCTGGACCGGCTGCTGACCGGCATCGGCGGCCCCAACCCCGAAGACGACGCCTGCCTGCTGGCCGTGGGGCTGGGAGTGGGCGGCCGACCTGCAGGAGTGCGACCATAGGCGGGTGCTGATGCTTCTCGACACCCCGTCGCTGTACTTCCGCGCCTTCTACGGCATCCCGGAGTCGATCACCGCGCCCGACGGCTCGCCGGTGAACGCGGTACGCGGCCTCATCGACATGATCGCCACCTTGGTGCGCCACCACTCCCCCACCGAGCTGGTCGCCACGATGGACGCCGATTGGCGCCCCGCCTTCCGGGTGGCCGCCATCCCGACGTACAAGGCGCACCGGGTCGCCCACGGCAACACCGAGGAGGTGCCCGCGGCGCTGGTGCCGCAGATCGCGGTCATCGAGCAGGTGCTCGACGCGCTCGGCATCGCCCGGCTGGAGTCGCCCGGCTACGAGGCCGACGACGTGATCGGCACGCTGACCCACCGCGCCGACGGGGCGGTCGACATCGTGACGGGCGACCGCGACCTGTTCCAGTTGGTCGACGACGCCCGCCCGGTGCGCGTGCTCTACACCGTGCGGGGCATCCGCAACCTGCAGACGGTCGACGAGGCGTTCGTGGCGGACAAGTACGGCATCCCCGGCCGCGCCTACGCCGACTTCGCCACCCTGCGCGGCGACCCCAGCGACGGCCTGCCGGGCGTGGCGGGTGTCGGGGAGAAGACGGCGGCCGCGCTCATCACCCGGTTCGGGTCTCTCGGCGCGCTGCTGGAGGCCCTCGACGCGGGCGCCACGGACGGCTTCCCCGCGGGCAGCCGCACCAAGCTGGCCGCCGCCCGCGACTACCTGCGGGTCGCCCCCGCCGTGGTGGAGGTCGCCTCGGACGCGCCGCTGCCCGACGCCGACCTGACGCTGCCGCGCAAGCCCCGCGACCCTGAGGCCCTCGTACGGCTGGCCGACCAGTACGGCCTCGACAGCCCGCTCAACCGCCTGCTGGAGGCGCTCGGCCGGCGGTGACCCCGGCCAGCGCGCCGCGCCGCCCGGGGATCGGTCCGGCGAGCCTGTGGCGATAGGTTGACCCGGTGACGAACATCCGGGTCCCCAGTGACGTCCCCGCCCGCCTCGACGACGGGTTCGAGCGCATCCGGCGGGAGCAGCGGCTGCCCGGCGAGTTCCCGAGAGCCGTGCTGGACGAGGCCGATTGGGTGGCGTCGGTGCCCAGGTTCGGCGGCAAGGATCTGACGGAGCTGCCGTTCGTCACCATCGACCCGCTCGGCTCGATGGACCTCGACCAGGCCCTCCACCTGGAGCGGCTGCGTGGCGGCTACCGCGTCTGGTACGCGATCGCCGACGTCGGCGCGTTCGTGCGCCCGGGCGGCGCGATCGACGCCGAGGCTCGCACCCGGGGCGAGACCGTCTACATGCCCATGGACAAGGTGCCGCTGCACCCGAAGGTGATCTCGGAGGACGCGGCCAGCCTGCTGCCCGGCGTGACCCGCCCGGCCGCGGTGTGGCGGATCGACCTCGACGCGGAGGGCCGCACGGTCGGCGCCGACGTTCAGCGGGGCCTGGTACGCAGCCGCGAGCGGCTCGACTACGCCTATGTGCAGGCGGCGGTCGACACCGGCACCGCCGGCGGCACGCTCGCCCTGCTGGCCGAGGTCGGCCGGCTGCGGCTGGAGCTCGAACGCGAGCGCGGCGGCGTCACCCTGCCCACACCCGAGCAGGAGGTGGTGCCGGACGGCGGCGGCTACCGGCTCGAATACCGGGTGCCGCTGCCCGCCGAGGCGTGGAACGCGCAGATCTCCCTGCTCACCGGCATGGCGGCGGCCTCGATGATGCTCGACGCGGAGATCGGCGTGCTGCGCGTGCTGCCGCCGCCGCGCTCCGGCGACCTGGCCAAGGTGCGCCGGGTGGCCGAGGCGCTGGGCGTCCCGTGGCCCAGTGGCGCCTCCTACGGCGACGTGGTCCACGACCTGGATCCGAAGAACCCGCAGCAGGCGGCGTTCCTGCACGAGTCGAAGGTGCTGCTGCGCGGGGCCGGCTACGTGGCGTTCAACGGGGAGCCGCCGAAGCTGGCCGAGCACGTCGCGGTGGCCGCGCCCTACGCGCACGTCACGGCGCCGCTGCGGCGCCTGGTCGACCGATACGCGACGGAGGTCTGCCTGGCGATCGCCGCGGGCGAGCCGGTGCCGCAGGACGTGGAGGAGGCGCTGGCGGGCCTGCCGGACATCATGTCCGCGACCGGCCGCCGGGCGAGCGCGGTGGAGCGCGCCTGCGTCGACCTGGTGGAGGCGTTCCTGCTGCGCGAGCGCGTCGGCCAGACGTTCGACGCGATGGTGATCGACACCGACGAGCACCGCGAGGGCGGCCAGGTCCAGCTCGCCGACCCGGCGGTGATCGCCCGCTGCGACGGCCCGCTCCCCCTGGGTGAGCAGGTCTCGGTACGCCTGACCCAGGCCGACCCGGCCACCCGGGAAGTACGTTTCACGCTGGCGTGAATGAGCCGCGCACGGAAGGCCCCGCACGCGGCTCCATGAGGCCCCGCTACCGCTTCAGCGGCTTCCAGCCCGCCCCCAGCCCCATCAGGTGCAGCGCGACGCAGAGCAGTCCGGCGGTGGTGAGCGTGCTGGCCGTGAGCACGCCGCCCACGGCCACATTGGCGATCTCGAAGATCAGCGCGAGCAGGAACAGAAGTGCGGCGACGAGAGCGAACATGGCGTCCTCCGGCTCGGGGAAAACCTGCTTCGACCTGGGCATTTCCGCACCGAAACACCCCGAAACTGACCACAGAGTGACGTTACGTATACAGTCGACTACATCCCCTTGACCGGACGGTCAGTCGGCCAGGAAGGCCCGGCCAAGAAGACGCACGTAACGCAGGCCAGCCCCATGAACCGGAGGAGCGTGCCCCTGGACGGGGCCCGGCCACGTATGGCGGATGGCGCCCACCGTGCTTGGCCGTAAAAAATCAAGATAGAGACGAATACGCGACGACTCCCCGCCGCATGGCGTCCATGGCCTTGCCTGCGGTCTGCTTGATCTTGCTGCCCTGCGGGGCGGCGTTGCCCAGCTGGCCGAGCAGGTCCATCAGCTGCTTCACCCAGCGCACGAAGTCGCCGGCCGCCAGCTCGTTGCCGTTGATGCCGTCCATGAGCACCGCGTCGAGGTTGTGCCCCTTGGTCCAGCGGAACGCCGCCCACGCGAACCCCAGGTCGGGCTCGCGGATCGTGGACAGCCCGTGGTCGGACTCGATGCCCTCCAGCTCGCCCCACAGCCGCATCATGGCCGTCAGCGCGTCCTGCGCCTGCCCGGCGGGGATCTTGGGGCGGCGGGCGTCGTCGGCGTTGCGCGACTCGAAGACCAGCGCCGACACGCACGCCGCCAGCTCCGCCGGGTCGAGCTGCTCCCACAGCCCGCTGCGCAGGCACTCGGCGGTGAGCAGGTCGAGCTCGGTGTAGAGGCGGCCCAGGCGGCGGCCCTCGTCGGTGACGGCCTCATCGTGCAGGTAGCCGAGCTGCTCCAGCACCGAGCAGATCCGGTCGAAGGTACGGGAGATGACGTGCGAGCGGCCCTCGACGCGGCGCCGCAGCCCCTCGGTCTCGCGCTGCAGCTTGTGGTAGCGCTCGGCCCAGCGGGCGTGGTCCTCCCGCTCGTCGCAGCCGTGGCACGGGTGCTGGCGGATGCGCCGGCGCAGCTCGTTGATCTCCTCGTCCTCGACGGCGTGGTCGCGGGCCCTGGTGGGCTTGCCCAGATCGCGGTCGCCGAGCTTGGCGAGCAGCGTGGAGACGAGGTTGGCGCGCTCCTTCGGCGAGCGGCCGTTGAAGTTCTTCGGGATGCGCAGCTTCTCGATCGGCTCGACCGGGACGGGGAAGTCGGCCGGGTCGAGCTTCTTGACCTGCTTGCCGATCGTCAGCACCAGCGGGCTGGGGCCGTGACCACGTGGGTTGCGGCCCGGGTCGAGCACGATCGCCAGACCGGCCCGGCGACCGCCCGGCACGCGGATGACGTCGCCGGGCTGCAGCGCCTCCAGCGACTTGACGGCCGCGGCCCGGCGCGCGGCGCCGCGCTGCTTCGACAGCTCGGCCTCGCGGTCGGACAGGCGGCGGCGCAGCTCCGCGTACTCGGGGAAGTCGCCCAGGTGGCAGGTCATCGCCTCCTTGTAGCCCTCCAGCGCCTCCTCGTGCTTACGCAGCTGCTTGGCCAGCCCGACGACCGCCCGGTCGGCCTGGAACTGGGCGAACGACTCCTCCAGCAGCGTGCGGGCGCGCTCGCGGCCGAACTGGCCGACCAGGTTGACGGCCATGTTGTACGACGGCTGAAAGCTGGAGCGCAGCGGATAGGTGCGGGTGCCCGCCAGCCCGGCGACCGACAGGGGATCCATGCCCGGCTGCCAGAGCACCACGGCGTGACCTTCGACGTCGATGCCGCGCCGCCCGGCCCGGCCGGTGAGCTGGGTGTATTCGCCGGGGGTGAGATCGGCGTGCGTCTCACCGTTCCACTTGTCGAGCTTCTCGATGACGACGCTGCGGGCGGGCATGTTGATGCCGAGCGCCAGCGTCTCGGTGGCGAACACCGCCTTGACCAGCCCGCGGGTGAACAGCTCCTCGACGACCTCCTTGAAGGCCGGCAGCATGCCCGCGTGGTGGGCGGCCAGGCCGCGCTCCAGGCAGTCGCGCCACTCCAGGTAGCCCAGCACGGACAGGTCCTCGTCGGGCAGGTGCGCGGTGCGCTCGTCGACGAGCTGCCTGATCTCGTGCCGCTCCCGCTCGTCGGTGAGCCGGATGCCGGCGTGCAGGCACTGCATGACGGCCGCGTCGCAGCCGGCGCGGGAGAAGATGAACGTGATCGCGGGCAGCAGCGCCTCGGAGTCCAGCTTCTCGATCACCTGGGCGCGGTCCGGCGGGCGCGAACGCTGCGGCCGGCCGTAGCCCCGTCTGCCGCGCCCGGCGGTCAGCCGCTCGGTCTCACGGGTGACCCGCATCAGCGTGGGGTTGAGGCGCGGCGTCAGCTCGTCGGTCATGAACAGGTCGTAGATGCGGTTGCCGATCATCAGGTGCTGCCACAGCGGCACCGGCCGATGCTCGTCGACGATGACCGTGGTGTCGCCGCGTACCTCACCCAGCCATTCGCCGAACTCCTCGGCGTTGCTGACCGTCGCCGACAGCGCCGCCAGCCGGACCGACTCCGGCAGGTGAATGATCACCTCTTCCCAGACCGCGCCGCGGAAGCGGTCGGCCAGGTAATGCACCTCGTCCATGACGACATAGCCCAGCCCGGCCAGCGTGGCCGAGCCGGCGTAGAGCATGTTGCGCAGCACCTCGGTGGTCATGACGACGATCGGGGCCTCGCCGTTGACGCTGTTGTCGCCGGTCAGCAGCCCGACCTTGGCCGTGCCGTAGCGCTTGACCAGGTCGTTGTACTTCTGATTGGACAGCGCCTTGATCGGGGTGGTGTAGAAGCACTTGCGCCCCTGCTCCAGGGCCAGGTGGACGGCGAACTCGCCGACGACCGTCTTGCCGGACCCGGTGGGCGCCGCGACCAGCACCCCGTCGCCTGCTTCCAGCGCGCGGCAGCCGTCGATCTGGAAGTCGTCGAGCTCGAAGTCGTAGTGACCCCGGAACGATGAGAGGGCGACTCCGTCGTCCCCGTACTTCTCGCGGAAAGCCGCGTACCGTTCCGCTGGACTCGTCATAACCGTCACCCTACCGAAATCGCTATTCCGGTCCGTCCCGGCTACCCCGCCAGATAGTCGCCGAGGCCCCCACGGAGCAGGTCGAAACCGGTGTTGGCGGCGGCGACCGCGTCGGGGTAGGCCTCGGCGGCGCTCTGCCCGTGGTAGATGCGGCGGCTGTTCTGCACCTGCAGGGTGCGCAGCAGCGCGTAGAGCTGCCCGGCGGCGAACGGCGCGCGCGGGTCGCCGGGCAGCTCCAGCTCGATGGCCTCGGTCATCTTGGCTTCGGCCGCGACGTGGAACAGCAGCAGCCTGGCCGCCAGCGAGGGCGTCTTCCTGAACAGGTGCAACTGCTCGAGGTAGGCCGGGCTGTCGTCGAGCCCGGTCTCCGGGGCGTGCCGGGCCAGCCGCGCCACGAACTCGCGGCGCGCCCCTTCGACCAGCGACTCGCCCGGCCGCCGGCCGCTCACGAGCTGCGCGATGTCGCCCAAGCTCTCGCCCATCACGTCGAGGACGATGTCCTCCTTGGTGGGGAAGTAGTTGAAGACGGTCATCTTGGAGACGCCCGCCCGTTCGGCGATCTCCAGGACCGACACCTCGGCGAATCCGCGCTCGGTGAACAGCTGCATCGCGGTGTCGTGGATCGTCCGCCGGGTCTCCCGCTTCTTGCGCTCACGCAAGCCTTCTTCCACGCGCCCATCCTATCGGAGTTGACTCGGTCGAATTTTTGACTCAGTCTAATAAATATGACCGAAGCGCAGAAACGGATCGCCATGGTGGGCGTGCTGCTCACGCTGATCCTGGCCGTCCTGGACCAGAACATCGTCTCGACCGCGTCCTGGTCGATCGTCCGCGAGCTCGACCCCGTCCACGGCCTGGAGCGGCTGCCGTGGCTGATCACCGCCTACTCCCTGGCCGCCACCGCCGCCCTGCCCCTCTACGGCAAGCTGTGCGACGTCTACGGCGCCAAGCAGGTCTATCTGGGCGCCGTGGGCCTGTTCCTGGCCGGGTCCGCGCTGTGCGGGGCGGCACAGGACATGGGCCAGCTGGTCGCCTTCCGCGCGGTGCAGGGGCTCGGCGGCGGCGGCCTGATGAGCGTCACGATGGTCGTCGCCGCCCACCTCTTCCCGCCCCAGAAGCGGGCCTCGGCGGGCGGCGCGGGCGGCCTCATCGCCGGGCTCGGCCTGGTGGCGGGCCCGCTGCTGGGCGGCGTGTTCACCGACCACGTCACCTGGCGCTGGATCTTCTACCTCAACCTGCCGGTCGGCCTGTTCGTGCTGGTCTCGGCCGCCGCCGTGATCAGGCTCGGCGACGGCGGGCTGCGCCACCGCATCGACTACCTGGGGGCGGGCCTGGTCGCGACGGCGGCCTGCCTGATGCTGCTGGTCGTCGAGTGGGGCGGCAAGACCTACGCCTGGGACTCCGCCACGCTGCTGTCGCTCATCGCCCTGGACGTCGTGCTGTTCGCCGCGTTCGCCTGGCGCCAGCTCACCGCGGCGGAGCCGATCCTGCCCTTCTCCATGTTCCGCGACCCCACGCTCAGGATCGCCCTGCCGCTGCAGTTCCTGACCGCCCTCGGCATGGCGGGCGGCATCTTCTACACGATCGTCTACCTCCAGGCGGCGGCCGGTGTCAAAGCCACCGAATCGGGGCTGTACCTCATCCCGATGGCGATCGGCATGGTCGCGTCGGGCACGATCTCCGGCGTGCTCATCGGGCGCGGGCGCGACACCAAGCCGTTCCTGGTCGCGGGCATGGCCTGCGTGACGGCCTCGATGGTGCTGCTGAGCCGCCTGGAGGCGGACACGTCCGCCTGGACGCTCCGCTTCGACCTGTTCGTGATGGGCGTCGGGTTCGGCATGGTGCTCGGCATCATCGTCCTGCTGGTGCAGAACTCGGCGCCGCCCTCCCAGCTCGGCGTGGCCACCACGTCGATCCGCTTCGCCCAGGTGCTCGGCTCGGCGCTGGGCGCGGCCGTGTTCGGCATCCTGCTGAACCGGGCCACCGCGGCGCACCTGCCGCCGGGCTTCAGAGCCGGGAGCCTGACGGGGGCGCTGCGGCCCGAGGTGCGCGAGCAAGCGGTCGGCGCGCTGGTGTCGGGCGTGCACGTGGTGTTCCAGTCGGCGGCGGGCGTGATGGCCGCCGCCCTGCTGCTCGCCATATTCCTCAAGACCAGCCCCGCGCTGCCCGCCGACCCGCCCGCCCCGCAACGCGTCAAAGTCTGACCCGCCTGTACGGCGCCTCTAACGGCCCGGCACCTCGTACGATCCGGCACCTCGTACGCCCCGCGCGCCTTTACGTTATAGATCTCAAGTGATGACCCGCAGCGCCCCCGGCTGGATCTCGCACGTGACGGGGACCGGCCCGATCCGCTCACCGTCGGCGTAGGCCACCACGTCGGGCGCCTCCAGCCGCACGCGCCGCACCCGCCTGACCGACACGGCCTCGTGCGAGACGTGCACCCCCCGGTAGACGCTCGGGAACACCCGGACGAACTCCGCCTTGGACAAGGCCGAAAGGATCATCACGTCGAGCAGCCCGTCGTCGGGCTGGGCATCGGGGCAGACCCGCATCCCAGCGCCGTAGGAGGAGGTGTTGCCCACCGCGACCAGCATGGCCTCCCGCTCGATCGGCTCATCGTCGTCGAGCGTGATGCGGAAGGGGATGGGCCGGAACCCCCGTAGTTCCTGGAAGGTGGCCAGCAGGTACTTGGCCATCCCCGGCGGCCAGGTGAGCCCGTTGGCCCGCTCGTTCACCCGGGAGTCGAACCCGCAGCACACCACCCCGGCGAACAGCTCCTCGGCCTGACCGGCGCGGATGCGGGCGGCGTCGACCAGGCGGGACCTGCCGCGCAGCACCGCACCGGCCGCCGCGATCGGGTCCTTGCGCGGCACGCCCAGCGCGGTGGCGATGTCGTTGCCGGTCCCTGCGGGGATGATGCCGAGCGGCACGTCCGTCCCGGCGACCGCCTGCACGGCCAGGTGGACCAGGCCATCACCGCCGAAGGCCACCAGCGCGTCGGGGCGCTCGGCCACGGCGGCGCAGGCCCGCTCCAGCGCGTCGGGCGCGCTGTCACCGACGATCACCGACACGTCGGCCCCGCCCGCGCGCAGGCGGCGGGCCACGGGTCCGAGCAGGCGCACCGCACGGCCGCCGCGGGCGGCGGGGTTGACGAGCAGGACGAGTTGTGGGGACACGCCCGGAACTTATCGCCTATCGGTCCGAATCGGAATCCTGTTCCAGGGGTGACGCGTCGGCTTCCAGAGGCGAGGCCTCATCGTCGGGCAGGTAGGAGAAGTCCTCACCGGCGGGCATTCGCCGCTCGCGCACGTACATGAACAGCTCGGCCGCCGCGAACAGGATGATCATCGGCGCGGCCAGGGCCATCATCGCGAACGGATCGCCACCCGGCGTGATGACGGCGCCGAACACGAACATGAGGAAGATGACCATGCGCCGGTGCTTGGCCACCGTCGCGTGCGACAGCACCCCGAGGACGTTGAGGAAGACCAGGAAGAGCGGCAGCTCGAACGAGATCCCGAAGATGGCGATCATGATCAGGACGTAGTCGAGATAGTCGTCGATCCCGATCGTGGGGACCGTGTCGTCGAGCGAGAAGCCCAGCAGGAAGCCCAGGCTGGTGTGCATGATGATGTAGGCCAGCACCGCGCCCAGGGCGAACAGCGGGATCGCCAGGGCCAGGAACACCACCGTGTGGCGCTTCTCGTTGCGGTAGAGCGCGGGCGTGACGAACGCCCAGAGCTGGTAGAGCCAGACCGGCGACGCCAGCACCAGGCCGATCATCGCCGACACCTTCAGCGTGATGAAGAAGGACTGGAAGATGCCGCTGTAGGTCAGGCTGCAATGGCCGGTGAGCTGCCTCGACTGCATGGTGTCGCAGTAGGGGGCCTTCAGGATCGCCCACACCGGGTCGAAGAAGAACCATCCGATGATGATGCCGATGACCACCGCGATCGTGGCGATGAGCAGCCGGTTACGCAACTCCCGCAAGTGGTCCATGAGCGGCATGCGGCCCTCGGGATCGCGGGCCGAACCTTCTCCGCTCGACTTCTTGAGCAGCGCCATCTAGCAGTCCCTGGAGTGCGAGGAGGGTCAGGGTCAGACTTTCTTGTCGGCGCTGGCGCGCAGCTTGGCCGCCTGCTCCTCCAGCTGGCGGGCCTGCTCCTCCACCGAGAGCGCGGGGGCGGCCTGGATGGGCTGCGCGGGCGCGGGCTGCGGCTGGGCGGGCGTCTGCGTCACCGTCTCGACCGTAGCCGGTCGGTCGTCGTAGTCGTCTTCGCGCAGCTTGGCCGTCTCCGACTTGAAGATGCGCATCGACCTGCCGAGGCCCCTGGCCATCTCCGGCAGCTTCTTGGCACCGAACAGCAAGATGAGCACGCCGGCAATGATCAGAAGCTCAGTAGGTCCGAGGTTTCCCATGAAACGTCCTTTTTGAGCGAGTGCTGTTTCAGCCACGATCGTACGCTGCCCGGGGGTCGGTCTCATCCCCCTGGTGCCTCAATCTGGCCTGCCGCGGCTCGAGCTGGGCACGCGCCCCGGCTACTTCCCTGTTCAGATTACGCGCCGCGACGAGCAAGCGCGTACCCGCGACCGCCAGCGCGGCCAGCCCGGCGACACTGAGTCCGGCCGCCAAGAGGATCCAGGTCATGACCGGTGAGCGTAGCGGCTCAGGGCCCGTTCGGCTTCCTCCCGTACCCGGTCGGCCAGCGCGGGCGGCGAGACCACCCGGCCGGTGTCGCCCAGGCGCAGCGCCAGTTTGAGGAGCCAGTCCTCGTCGCGGGCCCGCAGCGCCACCCGCAGCCGCCCCTCGCCCAGTTCGGTGACCTCCTCGCACGGGTAGTACTCGGCCACCCAGCGCCCGGCGGCGGTCACCTCCAGCTCGACCAGCTCATCGGTGGGCGAGGGCCGGAAGACGCCCTGCGCGACGTCGATCGGCTCGGCCTCGGCGGGCGGGTCGGCGGCCACGTCGAGCACGTCCACGCCGAGCATCCGGTCGAGCCGGAACAGCCGCATCGCCTCGGCCCGGTAGCACCAGCACTCCAGGTAGGTGCGGCCGTCGACGACGACCAGCCGCATCGGGTCGACCTCGCGTGGCGTCACCTCGTCGCGGCCCGGCACGTAGTAGCGCAGCGACAGGCGCCGCCGCCTGGTCAGCCCCTCGCGCACGCGCAGCAGCGCGTCGGGGGTGGCGTCGACGTCGACCGCGAACTGGCTGCTGACGGCCGCCGCGCCCTCCCCCGCGGCCCGCTCCAGCTTGGCGACCACCCGGGGCAGCGCGTCGCCGGGCACCTCGGCCAGCTCCGGCATGGCGCCGAGCATGCGCAGCGCGACCAGCAGCGCGCTGGCCTCGTCGATGCCGAGCCGCAGCGGCCGGGCGATGGTGTCGGCGTTGTCGATGAGGATCTCGCCGCCGTCCCACGACACGTCGATCAGGTCACCGGGCGTGTGCCCCGGCAACCCGCACATCCACACCAGCTGCAGGTCGTCGATGAGCTGCTTCTCGCTCAGCCCGAACACCTCGGCCACCTCGCCGAGCTGCGCGCCCGGGTGCGACATCAGGTACGGCACGAGCGCGAGCAGCCTCGGCAGCCGGTCGGCGGATCCACTCACGCCAGTGCTCCCTTCAGGCGGCGGATGACGGCCTCGCGGGCGTCGGGCGGGTCGACCACCTCGACGTCGGCGCCCAGGCTGGCCATCCAGCCGGCCAGTCGTTCGGGGTCGGTGAAGCCCAGCTCGGCCTCGTCCCACCCGTCGGAGCCCGGGCGCACGACCCTGGAAAGCTGCCGCAGCCCCTCGCAGGCGCCCTGCCGTACGCGGATGACGGCCATGCGCTCCTCGACCGGCTCCTCGGGGAAGCCGACCATGGCCCGCAGGTCGACGCCGGGCGGCACCTCGATCGAGCCCGGCCGGCCGATGGTGACGACCTGGCCGGTGATGCGGCTGAGCCGGAAGGCGCGCGGCGCGTCCCGGCCGCGGTCGAACCCGGCGAGGTACCAGCGGCCGCGGCGGCTGACCACGCCCCACGGCTCTACCGTGCGGCTGCGGACGTTCTCGCTGCCGGCGCCGCGGTAGTCGAAGCGCACCAGGCGCCGGTCGCGCACCGCGTCCCACAGCGCGGGGAAGGCCGGGTCGCGGGTGTCGAGGCGCAGCTCCAGCGCTCCGGCGCCGATGGTCTCGTCGGTGGCCACGCCGCCCGCGCGCAGCTTGAGCAGCGCGCCGGAGGCGGCCTCGGCGAGGCTCGCGCGCTGCCACACCTGCGCGGCCAGGCCGAGCACGGCGGCCTCGTCGGCCTCCAGGGTGATCTCCGGCAGCTCGTAGGACTGGCGCTCGATGCGGTAACCGGGCTCGTCCTCCCACGGGTCGCGCACCACGTCGATGGGGATGCCGATCTCGCGCAGCTCGTTCTTGTCGCGCTCGAACATCCGCTGGAACGCCTCGTCACCGTCACGGTCGTAGCCCGGGACGGCCTGGCGGATCTGCTCGGCCGACAGCGGGCGGCGCGTGGCGAGCAGGCAGATCACCAGGTTCAGCAATCGCTCGGTCTTGCGGCGCGACATCTGCCTCACTCCTCCTTCAACGGACGCTACCCTGCCCGAGTGATCAGATGGCGCAAGGGCGAGGTCGTGCGGATCCGGCGCGAGTGGCCGGGAGCGATGGAACTGGATGTCGCCGTCTCCGGAGGGGACCACCAGCCGGGCGTGGAGCCTGGCGGGACATACCGGGCTCTGGCCTATCCGCCCCTGGTGGGCCGTCCGGAACCCGGCGACGAGGTCCTGCTCAACACGACGGCACTCGCGATGGGTCTCGGTACGGGAGGTTACGCCATGGTGGTGGCAGTCCCGAACCGTTTACCGGAAGATCCGCAGGGACCCGGGCACCTGGTGAAGGCCCGTTACACGCCGCTGCAGGCCACCGTGCTCGGCGCCGACGAGCAGGATTCGCCCTTCCACGAGGTCCTGCGCGAGGCCGATTCGATCGACGGCATGCCGGTGGTGGTCGCCGACCTGCACTCGGCCCTGCCGCCGATCCTGTGCGGCCTGTACGAGGCGCGCCCGGGCGTACGGGTCGCCTACGTGATGCAGGACGGCGGCGCGCTGCCCGCCTGGTTCTCCATGGCCGCCGCGAAATTGCGGGAGATCGGCTGGCTGACCGGGGTGGTGACGGTGGGACAGGCCTTCGGCGGCGACGTCGAGGCGGTGACCGTCCACACCGGCCTGCTGGCCGCCAGGCACGTGCTGGAGGCCGACGTGGCGATCGTCGCGCAAGGGCCCGGCAACCTCGGCACGGGCACCCGGTGGGGATTCTCGGGCGTCTCGGCGGGTGAGGCGATCAACGCCGCCTCGGTGCTGCGCGGCCGCCCGGTGGCGGCGCTGCGGGTGAGCGAGGGCGATCTGCGGGAGCGACATCTCGGTGTCTCGCACCACTCGCTGACCGCCTACGGCCGCGTCGCGCTGGCTTCGGCGCGGGTGGCCGTGCCGCTGCTGCCCGGGGAGTTCGGGGAGCGGGTCAGGGACCAGGCCGAGCTGCTCGCCGTCCGGCACGAGCTGGTGCCCGTGCCGGTCGACGGCCTGCACGAGGCGCTGCGCGCCTCGCCGGTCAAGCTCTCCACGATGGGCCGGTCCCTGGAAGAGGACCTGGCCTACTTCGTGGCCTCGGCCGCGGCGGGCAGGTGCGCGGCCTCGCTGCTGTCGTAGGAGTCCTTGAACGTGAACGCCTCAGGGCTGGGTCCCACGGCCCTGAGGCGCTCCAGACGCTCCCAGCCCTCGGCGAGGCTCGGGATGTAGCCCTCCGGGATCCACCACAACACGATGTACGGCTCGGCCATCCGCTGGAACCACTCCTTGCGGCGGCGCAGCATGCCCAGATGGGCGCTGCGGTAGGCGTAGTCCCACAGCGACTCGAGTGACTCCCACACCGAGAAGGTGATCAGCAGGTAGTCGCCGTACTCGTGGGAGATGGTCGCGGTCGGATCCTCTTCGCTCTCCTTCATCCGCCACACGAATCCGGGGTACTCGTCGGCGACGGTGTTGAGGGGCTCCAGCGCGGCGACGAACTCCGCGAGTTCGGGGCTGTCGATCGGGGCGCGCAGGTGGGCGACATTGAGCTGGGCGAGATGCATGACGCTCAGCACACCACCCTTCCCCGTTCTATGTCAATCTTCATTTGTTTTAGAAAGTGCCACGCAGCACTCCCCCGGCCGCGGATCCAGCGCGGCCCGCCCGGGATCGTCGCCGAGTCCTTCTAGCAGCCCCTGACAGAGGGCCAGGTTCATGGAGCACACGAGCAGCGGCTGCTCGTGGCTCAGCACGTGGAAGGGGCAGTTGCGCATGCGCAGCGTGCCGCCTTCGGCGTAGGGCTCGTAGCCCCGCTCACGCAGCACCGCCTCGACGGGCTCGTGCCGCCCCCGCCCCAGCCGTTCCCCCGCCTCACGCGCCGTCTTCTCGGCCAGTTCCTCGGCGCCGAGGGCGTCGACGACCTCGGCCAGCACGGAGGCGAGCGCCACGTAGTCACGCGGCGGCAGGCTCACCGACCGGTCTCGCCCGGCCCTCCGGTAGATCTTCGCGGGCCGCCCGCTGCCGGGCCCCTTCTTGTCCTGCTGCCTGAAGGCGCTCTCCAGCAGCCCGGCTTCGACGAGCTTGTCCAGGTGGTGCCCGGCGAGCGTCCTGGACACCCCGGCGATCTCGGCGGCCTCCGCCCTGCCCAGGTCTCCGCCGCCGGCCGCCACGGCCTCGTACAGGCTGCGCCGCACCGGGTCGTGCAGCAGCGCCAGGGCCTCGAGGTCGTCATCGCTCACAGCGGGAGTCTAGGCGTCCGTCACCACGTCGGGCCGCACCCCCTAGGCTTCTGCGCGTGAGCGACACCTCCCCCCTCCTCGCCGCCTACGACCGCACCCGGCTGCGCATCCCCGAGCACCCCGTAGACGGGCTCGTCTACGAGATGGACGGCCCCGTGCTGCGTGTCACCGGCATGTTCCGCGGCTTCGTCGAGGGGCCGCCCGTGCTCGGCGTCGAAGGCGCCGAGCTGGACGCGCTGATCGCCCGCCAGCGCGAGCACTTCGCGGCCCGCGGCGAGGCCGTCGAGTGGAAGACCCGGGCCCACGACCGGCCCGCCGACCTGGCCGATCGGCTCGTACGCGCGGGCTTCGCGCCGGAGGAGCGGGAGACGGTGCTCGTCGGCGTCGCCAAGGAGATGCGGGACGCACCGCCGCCGGCCGCCGGCGTGACCATCCGCCAGGTCACCGCCGACGCCGACCTGAGGGCGATCGCCGCCATGGAGTCCACCGTCTGGGGCGAGGACTGGAGCTGGCTGGGCGACGACCTGATCCGGCGGGTCACGACCGACCCCGACGGCATCGCCATACTGGCGGCCGAGGCCGGCGGCCGGGTCGTCTCGGCCGCCTGGCTGGTGCACAAGCCGGGCACCGGGTTCGCCGGGCTCTGGGGCGGCTCGACGCTGCCGGAGTGGCGGGGCCGCGGCATCTATCGCGCCCTGGTCGCCCGTCGCGCCCAGCTCGCCGTGGCGGCCGGGGTCGACTATATCCAGGTGGACGCCTCGGACGACAGCAGGCCGATCCTGCGGCGCCTGGGCTTCCACGCGGTGACCACGACCACCCCGTACGTCTGGACGCCCTGACACAGATCAGTAGGCGGCCAGGACGTCCACCACGAAGACCAACGTGTCGGCGGCGCGGATGCCGAAGGCGGGCTGGCCCGTGGGCCCGTAACCGTAGGCAGGCGGGACGATCATCAGCACGCGGCTCCCGACCGGAACGCCCACCAGCGCCCGGTCCCAGCCCTTGATCACGCTGCCGTCGCCGATCTTGAACGCCTTCGGCCGCCCGGTGCTCCAGGTGGCGTCGAAGATCCGGCGCCGCCCCCAGATCGCCCCCTCGTACTGGGTGACCAGCAGTTGCCCCGCCTGCGTCCGGCGGCCCGCCCCCTTGGCCAGCACCTTGGTGGCGAACCTGCGCGGCGGCGCGGTCGCGGGCACCGAGAGCCCCGGCCGGGCGGCGCCGGTGACCCGCACACCCGCCAGCGACCCGCCCCGCCCTTTGATGGAGGCGTCCTTCGGGTGCGTGCCGAGGATGTCGATCACGTAGAACAGGTCGGCACCCGAGGCGACGCCCTGCGGCGGGTTGGCGCCGAAGCCGTCGGCGGGCGGGATGGCGGCGATCACCCTGCTGCCCACCCGGCGGCCCTGCAGCGCCCGGTCCAGGCCGGGGATCAGCCGGCCGACCGGGAAGGCGGCCGGGGCGCCACGGTTGAAGCTGGAGTCAACGAGCCGGTTCTCTCCGCCGTCCCAGACGTGCGCGGTGTACTGGACGATCGCCACGTCGTCCTTGCCCAGCAGCGCGCCCTTGCCCGCCGCGAGCTGGTCCACCTGCAGCCCGGCCGACGGCTTGCCGGCCGGGAAGACGATCGTGGGCTTGGCGCCGAACCGGCCGCCCACCTTCAGCTCCGGATCGCCCGTCTCGGTGCCGGTGCAGGCCGTCAGCAGCGCCAGCGGCAGCAGCAGCGCGACGGTGCGGCGGCGCATCGAACCCCTCCCCAAGCGGGCGGCCCGGCGACGGTGTCGTCGCCGGGCCCCGAGATGCTACCGCTTTATCCGACCACCCATCAGTAGGCCGACAGAACGTCCACCACGAACACCAGCGTGCTGTTGCCCGGGATCCCGTTCTGCTCCTGCGCGCCGTAGCCGAGGTCCGGCGGGATGCTCATCACGACCCGGCTGCCGACCGGAACCCCGGCCAGGCCCTTCTGCCAGCCCTGGATCACGTTCGCGAGCGGGAACGAGGCCGGCTCACCCTTGGTCCAGCTCGAGTCGAACTCCTTGTCGGTGCCCCAGATCTTGCCCGTGTAGTGGGCGACCACCGTCTGGCCCGCCTGCACCTTCGCTCCGGTGCCCTGGATCACGGTCTTGACCACGAGCTCCTTGGACGGCTTGTCCTTGGTCTTGGTGGTCAGCGTGGGCGCCTTGTCGCCGCCCGGGTTGACGACCTTGACACCCTTGATGCTCTCGCCGACCTCCTTGCCGGTGGCCGCCTTCAGCGCGGCGGGCGGCGACCCGACCACGTCGACGACGAACACCTTCGTCGGCTGCGCGGCCTGGCCCTGCTGCTGCTGAGCGGCGTCGGCGGCCATCACGGCCAGCACCCGGCCGCCGTGCTTGACCTTGGTGAAGCCCTCCTGCAGCACCTGCGGCAGTTGCTGGTCGACCGCGATGGTCTCCGGCGCCTTGGAGTCGTAGGAAGAGCCTTGGAAAGCGTTCTGCTTGCCGTCCCAGTTGTAGACGGTCAGGTTGACGATGATCTTGTCGCCGCTCTTCACCTGCGGGCCCGTGCCAGGGGTCAGCACCTCGTAGGAGGACTTGGTGGCAGGCGTGCCGGCGGGGAAGGTCACCGTGGGCTTGGCGCCCACATTGCCGGTGACCTTCACCTTGCCCGGCGCGCTGCTCGCGGTGGCGGCGGCCCCGTTGGCACCCGAGTCGGAGCCGCCGCACGCGGCGGCGAAGAAGATCAAAGGCACGGCGGCCAGAGCGGCCAGAGCGCGGCGCATGGATTTCCCTCGGAAAGACGTCAGATTCGCGTCACCCTATCCGACATCCAAGTAGGGCCGGGGTAAACCAGTCGCTACATTCCGGCGATGAGCTTGTCCACTCGCTCGTCGACGCTGCGGAACGGGTCCTTGCACAGCACGGTGCGCTGCGCCTGGTCGTTCAGCTTGAGATGCACCCAGTCGACGGTGAAGTCGCGCCGCTTCTCCTGCGCCTTCCGGATGAACTCACCCCGCAGCCGCGCCCTGGTCGTCTGCGGCGGCACCGACTTGGCCTCGAAGATCTTCAGGTCGGACGCCACCCGCTCCACCGAGCCGCGCTTCTGCAGCAGGTAGAACAGGCCGCGCTTGCGGTGCACGTCGTGGTAGGCCAGGTCGAGCTGCGCCACCCTCGGCGAGGACAGCGGCAGGTCGTACTTCCTGCGGTAACGCTCGATGAGCTGGTATTTCGTCACCCAGTCGATCTCGCGCGCCACCAGGTCGAGATTGCCGGTCTCGACCGCGTGCAGCGTCCGCTCCCACAGCTCCAGCACCCGGCGCGCGATCGCGTCGCCGCCCCGCCGGTCGACGAAGTCCTTGGCCTTCGACAGGTATTCCATCTGGATCTCCAGGCTGGAGGCCTCGCGGCCGTTGGCCAGCCGCACCCGGCGCCGCCCGGTCATGTCGTGGGAGACCTCGCGGATGGCCCTGATCGGGTTCTCCAGCGACAGGTCGCGCATCACCGTGCCCGCCTCGATCATGCGCAGCACCAGGTCGGTGGCGCCGACCTTGAGCAGCATGGTGGCCTCGCTCATGTTCGAGTCGCCCACGATGACGTGCAGGCGGCGGAACCGCTCGGCGTCGGCGTGCGGCTCGTCGCGCGTGTTGATGATCGGCCTGGACCGGGTCGTCGCCGAGGAGACGCCCTCCCAGATGTGCTCGGCGCGCTGCGACACGCAGTAGACCGCGCCGCGCGGCGTCTGCAGCACCTTGCCCGCGCCGCAGATGATCTGCCGGGTGACCAGGAACGGGATCAGGACATCGGCCAGCCGGCCGAACTCGCCGTGCCTGCCGACCAGATAGTTCTCGTGACAGCCGTAGGAGTTGCCGGCTGAGTCGGTGTTGTTCTTGAAGAGATAGATGTCACCGGCGATGCCCTCTTCGCGCAGCCGCTTCTCGGCGTCGACGAGGAGTCCCTCGAGGATGCGTTCGCCGGCCTTGTCGTGGGTGACGAGTTCGATGACGTTGTCACACTCGGGTGTTGCGTATTCAGGATGGCTGCCCACGTCGAGGTACAGACGTGCGCCGTTGCGGAGGAAGACGTTGCTCGATCGGCCCCAGGACACGACCCGCCGGAACAGGTAGCGCGCGACCTCGTCGGGGGACAGCCTGCGCTGCCCCCTGAACGTGCAGGTCACGCCGTACTCGTTCTCCAGCCCGAAGATGCGACGATCCATCACCTCACACTATGCCCACGGATCGACAAGCGGGAGAGATCTTCCCGGTGTTTCCCGCGCGCCCTCACCAGATGGCCACCCCCCAGATGGCCATTCCCAGGTCCGCACCCCCAGCGGGCGATCCCCGCACCGCCCGCGCTTGTTGTCCCCGCCCCGCCCGAGTGGGCACCTGAACCCTTTTTCTTTTTTGTACGGCAGGCATGGGGCACCCCCATCCACCGCACAGGGCCGGCGTCTGTCCAGGGGAACGCTCCTCCGGTGATACGTGGCCGGGCGCCGTGACGAGACGGCGGCCAAGCCATGAACCGCCGGGGCGTCAGGGGGTGTAGATCTCCTGGACCTTGACGATCTGGCCCTTGTAGACCGTGATCAGCGACGGGTGGGCGGCGCGCTTGTGCCGCTTGAGCAGGATGGACGGCGCGCAGCGCTTGTTGCCGAGAGCGTCCTTCCTGCCGATCGTGAGCTCGCCTTCGGCCACCTTGCAGCCGAACGCCGACAGGAACACCACGTTCTTGGCGATCGGCGACGAGTAGGCCATCACGTCACCCTCGGGCGGGGTGACGAACTGCCCCTCCGTCATGGTGCCCTTCTTCCACTTGACCGGCGTGTACTCAGCGGTGCTGCCGCTGAGGTGCGTGATCAGGCCACGAAGGATGCCGTCGTGGCGGGGGGAGATGTGCTTGGTGAAGTCGTGCTTCGGATCGGCCTGGAAGGTCGTGCCGAAGGTCTTGGGCGCCTTGAACTTGGGGACGGCCGTGGTGGCGGCATTCGCGGCCGTACCGGCGGTCAGGACGACGGCTGCTGCGGCGGCGCCCGCCAGGAGGGTGCGCATGGTGTTTTTCACGCTCTCTTCGATACGCGAGGCCGCCCACCGGTTCGCCCAAATCAGTGTGAACCAGGTCACATTGGACCATGGCTTGACTGCCGTCTCGTCACGGCGCCCGGCCCCGCATCACCGGAGGAGCGTTCCCCTGGACAGACGCCAGCCCTGTGCGGTGGATGGGGGTGCCCCATGCTTGCCGTACAAAAAGAAAAAAGCCCGGGCGGGCGAAGACCGCCTACCCGAGCGGGACGGGAACCAGACAACGGGACCAGCGCCCGAGCGGGCGGCGAACGCCCGCCCGGGCAGTGTCGTGGGTTAAAGGGGCGGCGAGCCGTCGTCGAGGTCGCCCTCGGGGGCGGTTGGGGGTGGTGTGTCGGATGCGGAGTCGTCGGCTTCGAGTGGAGAGCCGGCGGCGGCGCCCGGCCTGGCGGCCAGGAGGCGCTCCAGGCGCGGTCCCACCAGCCGCTGGAACTTGCGGTGCTCGCGGTTGCGGTCCAGCACCGCCACCTCCAGCTGCCCCACCGGCGGGCGCTCCCCACCGGGCTCCGTGAGGGCCGTCAGGGCCACCTCCAGCGCGTCGGCCAGCGGCATGCTCTCCCGGTAGCCCTCCTTCAGCCGCGTCCCCACCGCGTCCGCCTGGCCGCCCATGGCCGCGAAGCCATGTTCGTCGAAGACGGAGCCGTCGAAGGTCAGCCGGTAGATCGCGTCGCCGTCCGGCACGTCGCCCACCTCGGCCACCACGACCTCCACCTCGAGCGACTTGATCGACTCGGTGAAGATGCGGCCCAGGTTGGAGGCGTACAGGTTGGCCAGCCCGCGGCCCGTCACGTCGGAGCGGTCGTAGGTGTAGCCGTTGATGTCGGCGTAGCGGATGCCGCCCAGCCG
The DNA here is from genome assembly GCF_018603905.1 of Nonomuraea sp. NEAU-A123. Classification (GTDB taxonomy): domain Bacteria; phylum Actinomycetota; class Actinomycetes; order Streptosporangiales; family Streptosporangiaceae; genus Nonomuraea. The sequence continues at coordinate 186,518 of NZ_JAHFZZ010000005.1, read as the reverse complement.
GAGTTCCTCGAACTCGTTGTAGCGGCCCACCGCCGCGAACCCGATGCGGTCGTAGATCTCGCTGATCTTGTGCAGCGCCCGTGAGGGGTTGGGGGCGACGAACAGGATGCCGTCCTCGTACTGCAGCACGACGACGCTGCGGCCCCGCGCGATGCCTTTGCGCGCGTAGTCGGCCTTGTCCCGCATGATCTGCTCAGGGGACGCATATCCAAAAGGCATGGACACGGATGGGGTCCTTTCTAGCGCAGCGGGGCGATGGGGCCGTCAGGGGAGATGAGGCGCGCTTCGAGCATCTGCTCGACGTAGCCGGTCACCTCTTCCTCCGGCAGCCGTCGGAAGCCGTCGGCGTCGATCACCGAGACGATCGGCCAGATCTTCCGCGTCACATCGGGCCCGCCGGTGGCCGAATCGTCGTCCGCCGCGTCGTACAGCGCCTGGATCAGCGTCATCGCCATGTCGCCCGCCGACGCCCCGTCGCGGTAGAGCTTCTTCAGCGACCCCCGCGCGAAGATCGAACCCGAACCGATCGCGTCGAACCGGTCACGCTCGTACGGCCCGCCCGCCACGTCGTAGCTGAAGATCCGCCCGCCGTCCCGCTCGGCGTCGTAGGCGGCGAACAGCGGCACCACCACCAGCCCCTGCATCGCCATGGCGAGATTGCCGCGGATCATCGCCGCCAGCCGGTTGGCCTTGCCGTTGACCGATAGCGTGCGGCCTTCCAGCTTCTCGTAGTGCTCCAGCTCGACCCGGTAGAGCCTGGCCATCTCGATGCCCGTGCTGGCCGTGCCGGCGATGCCCATGCACGAATAGTCGTCGGTCCTGAACACCTTCTCCACGTCACGCTGAGAAATGATGTTGCCGGACGTCGCCCGCCGGTCGCCCGCCATGACCACGCCGCCCGCGAACGTGGCGGCGACGATCGTCGTCGCGTGCGGAACCTGGTCGCCGATCGGCGTGGCCAGAATCTCACCACGCACCGGAAGCAGCCCCGGCGCGTGCGAACCGACGAACTCCGTGAACGAGGAACTCCCGGTGTTGTGGAAAAGCTGGTCCATCAAGCCGACGGGCAGATCCCTGTGCGATGCCACGCGACTCCCTCCCAAACGTCACTGTCCCTAAAGGGACCCTACTCATGTTGTGTCGCTGTCTGCACTTCCCACGATCAGCCCACGGCGAACCGTTCACCAGATCGTTTCTTTACGCCCGGTAGAGGCCGTGCGATTGTCGGTATGTCTGCACGTCCTGAACAGGAGGCCGACATGCGACTCCCCAGCCGACCTGCGGTGATCGCGGTTCTCACCATCCTGGCGCTCAGCTCCTGCGGATCTGGCGCCCCCACCGGAGGGGAGGACGTCACCCTCGTCATCGCCGCCAACTCCATCTCCGGCGGCAAGAACTCCGAGTCCGCCGACTGGATCAAGCGGTGGGTGATCCCCGGCTTCGAGCAGGCCCACCAGAACGTCAAGGTGCTCTTCCAGCCCAGCGGCGTCGACGACGAGCAGTACAAGACCAAGATCGCGCTCGACCTCAAGTCGAAGGCCGGAGCCGACGTCATCGACCTCGACGGCATCTGGGTCGGCGAATTCGCCCAGGCCGGCTACATCAAGCCGCTCACCGACGTGGGCGGGCCCGCCGTCGACTCCTGGGAGGGCTGGTCGCAGATCCCGCAGGCCGTACAGGGGCTCGGCATTTTCGACGGCAAGAAGTACGGCCTGCCCCAGGGCACCGACGGCCGCGTCCTGTTCTACAACAAGACCCTGTTCAAGAAGGCCGGCCTGCCCGACCCGTGGCAGCCCACCCGCTGGGAGGACATCTTCGCGGCCGGCGCCAGGCTGAAGGCCGCGGGCGTGCCCACCCCCATCCAGATCAACGCCGGCACCGCCATGGGCGAGGCCACCACCATGCAGGGCGTGCTCCCCCTCCTCGCCGCCGCCGGGTCCGAGATCTACACCGACGGCAAGTGGACCGGCGCCTCCCCGGCCATGAAGGACGTGCTCGGCTTCTACCAGCGGCTCTACACCTCCGGGCTCAGCGACCCCAAGCTGCAGCAGGAGGCCAAGGGGCGCGACAAGTCCTTCGCCCAGTTCGCCGCCGGCAAGATCGGCATCCTGGCCGAGAGCGACTACTTCTGGCGATCCGTCATCGAGCCGAAGGCCGGGGTCGCCCCCATGGCCGACCGCGACTCGGCCGTCGGCTTCGCCAAGATCCCGGCCAAGAACCCCGGCGGCGCCATCCGCGGCCAGGACTTCGCCAGCATGTCAGGCGGCGCCGTACGAGTGCTGAACCCGTTCTCCAAGAACCCCAAGCTGGCCTGGGAACTGCTCGCGTTCATGCACTCCGCGGCGGCCACCAAGTCGCAGCTCGCCGGGCAGGCGCGCATCAGCTCCCGCAGCGACGTCAACGGCGAGGTGCTCCACGCCGACCCGATGCTGGAGTATGTCGCCGACGAGGTGCTGCCCATCACCGCCTACCGCCCCGGCCTCGCCGTCTACCCGCAGGTCTCCGTCGCCCTGCAGGAGGCCACCGCGGCGATCGTCAGCGGCAAGAGCGCCGACGAGGCGGCCGCCGCCTACCAGGCCAAACTGGAGGGACTGGTCGGTGGCGCGGACCACGTCGCCAGGTGACTCCAGCGATGAACACTGACGCGGCCGGGCTGGGCAGGGCGAGAGCGGCCGGGTTCGTCCTGCCCGCCCTCGTCCTCATCGGCGTCTTCCTCGTCTTCCCCGCCCTGTGGACGATCTACCTCGGGCTCACCGACTATCGCCTCACCGGCCTGGCCGCCGCCGACCCCCAGGTCGTCGGCCTCGGCAACTACACCCGCGCGCTGACCGACCCGCGCTTCCTCAGCTCGCTGTGGCTCACCGTCGTCTACGTCGGCGGCTCCGCCATCCTCGGCCAGGCCGGGCTCGGCTTCACCCTCGCCTGGCTGCTGCGCACCCGCGCCGGGCCACTGCGACGGGCCGTCGAAGGCGTCGTGCTGCTGTCCTGGATCCTGCCCAGCACGGTCGTCGGCTTCCTCTGGTTCGCCCTGCTCGACCGCGACGACGGCACGCTCAACGCGCTCCTGCACACGCCCGGGCTGGGCTGGCTGCTGGACTATCCGCTGCTGTCCATCGTCGTCTTCAACGTCTGGCGCGGCACCGCCTTCTCGATGATGTTGTACGCCGCAGCGCTGGAGAACGTGCCGCCCTCGCACCTCGAAACCGCCCGCCTGGCCGGCGCCTCGGTGCCGCAGCAACTGCGTGACGTGGTCTTCCCGCTCATCCGGCGGCACGTGCTGACGAACCTGCTGCTGATCAGCCTGTGGACGTTCAACGACTTCACCCCGTTCGTCCTGACCGGCGGCGGCCCGGAAGGACGCTCCGAGATCCTGCCCGTCTACGTCTACAACATCGCCCTCAAAGGCGGCGAACTCGGCGTGGGCGCCGCCGTGTCCTTCCTCATCCTGCTCATCAACCTCGTCTTCGCCCTGGCATACCTGCGGCTGCTGCGCGGCCGGCGCCGCGCGGCGGGCAGGCCACCGGCATGATCCGGCACACCATCGGACGGCTCGCCGCCACCGTGTTCATCGCCGTCGTCCTGGCCTTCTTCACGCTGCCCATGCTCTGGCTGGCCAGCGCCCCCTTCGACGCCACGCCGGCGATCACCACATCCATCCCCGAATTCACGCTGCGCAACTTCGCCGCCATCCTCGACAACCCCTACGCGCTCGGCTCCATCCGCAACTCCCTCATCCAGGGCGGCGGCGCCGCCGCGCTCGTCGTCGTCCTGGCCGCCCTGGCCGCCTACGCCCTGTCCAGGGTCCGAATCCCGGGCCGCGACGTGCTGCTCTACGTGCTCCTGCTGCTGTCGTCCGTCGTCACCGGCACCGCCGCCATGGTGCCCATCTTCGAGCTCGCCACCCGGCTCGACCTCATCGACACCCACCTCGGCGTCATCCTCGTCGTCTCCGGCGGCCTGCTGCCCGCCGCCATCTTCATCCTCAAGGACTTCATGGACGAGACGCCCACCACCTACGAGGAGTCCGCACGCGTCTTCGGCGCCTCGTCGCTGCAGATCCTCCGCCACATCGTGATCCCGCTGGTGCGGCCCGGCCTGGCCACCATCGCCGTGTGGGCCCTGGCCAGTGTCTGGGGCGGCTTCCTGTTCCAGTTCATCCTGCTGCGCGACCCCGACAAAGCCCCCGGCTCCGTCATCCTCTACACCCTCTACACCGAGGGCGGCTCGCCCAGACTCGACCTCATCTCCACCTTCTCCCTGCTCTACTCGCTGCCGGTGGTGGCGATGTACCTGTTCGTCTCCCAGCGGTACGGCTTCCGCTTCCACGGAGGGATCAAACGGTGATCTCGCTGCACGGCCTCACCAAGGTGTTCGCCGGCGGAGTGCGCGCCCTCGACGCCCTCGACCTCACCATCGCCGACGGCGAGTTCTTCGCCCTGCTCGGCCCGTCGGGCTGCGGCAAGACCACGCTCCTGCGCACCATCGCGGGGCTGGAGACCCCCACCTCGGGCAGCGTCCGCATCAACGCCACCGACGTCACCGCACTGCCGCCCGGCCGCCGCGACGTCGCCATGGTCTTCCAGGACTACGCCCTCTTCCCCCACATGACCGTCTCCGAGAACATCGCCTACCCCCTGCGCATCAGGAAGGTCCCCCGCCTGGAACGCGCCGCCAAGGCCGCGGAGGTCGCCCGGCGCCTCAGCCTGCCCGACCTTCTCCACCGCCGCCCCGCCCAGTTGTCCGGCGGCCAGCAGCAACGCGTCGCCCTCGCCCGTGCCATCGCCTGCCACCCCACCGCCTTCCTCTTCGACGAACCGCTGTCCAACCTCGACGCCCGGCTCCGCCTGGAAGCCCGTACCTTCCTCAAACGGCTGCAGCGCGAACTCGCCGTCACCACCGTCTTCGTCACCCACGACCAGGCCGAAGCCCTCGCCCTCGCCGACCGCATCGCCGTCATGTCCCATGGCCGGATGATCCAGATCGGCACCCCCGCGGAGGTGTTCCAGCGCCCCGCCACCACCTTCGTCGCCGCCTTCATCGGCTCCACCCCCATGAACCTGCTGCCCGGCAAGATCACCTCCGGTGCCCTCCACGTCGCCGGCGCCACCCTCCCCGCCCCGGCGGGCGTCCCCGACGGCGACCTCGTGTACGGAGCGCGGCCCGAATACCTGGAACTCCTGCTCGAAGCCCGCCCCGGCGCCTTCCCCGGCACCGTCTCCGTCCTGGAGAACCTCGGCACCAGCACCCTCGTCACCCTCGAAACGGACGCCACCCTCATCCAGGCCGTCGTCCCCGAAGGCGACGAACCCCCCATCGGCACCCCCGCCTGGGCGCTCCCCCGCCGCTCGCTCCTTTACCGCGACGACCGGCTGCTCCACCCCTGACGGCATACTGGACACATGTCCGCCAAGGACTGGATCCTGCACGTCGACCTCGACCAGTTCATCGCCGCCGTCGAGATCCTGCGCCACCCCGAGCTCCGCGGCAAACCCGTCGTCGTCGGCGGCTCCGGCGACCCCACCCAGCCGCGCACCGTCACCGCCACCGCCACCTACGAAGCCCGCGAGCACGGCGTCCACTCCGGTATGCCGCTGCGCACCGCGCTCAGACGCTGCCCCGACGCCGTCTTCCTGCCCAGCGACCCACCCGCCTACGAGGCCGCGTCCGAACGGGTCATGGCCACGCTGCGAGAGTTCCCCGTCCTGGTGGAGGTCTGGGGCTGGGACGAGGCGTTCATCGGAGCCCGCACCGACGACCCCGAGGCACTCGCCGCCGCCCTCCGGCAGGCCGTCCTGGCCAAGACCGCGCTGTCGTGCTCTGTCGGCATCGGCGACAACAAGCACCAGGCCAAACTCGCCTCCGCGTTCGCCAAACCGGCCGGCGTCTACCGCCTCACCGACGACAACTGGGCCGAGGTCATGAACGACCGGCCCACCGACGCGCTCTGGGGCATCGGCGCCAAGATCGCCAAAAAGCTGGCCGGCCTGGGACTCCACACGGTCGCCCAGCTCGCCGCCGCCGACCCCGCCGACCTGGCCCGCCGCTTCGGCCCCACGAACGGTCCCTGGTATCGCTACCTCGCCCTCGGCAAAGGCGAAGCCGAAGTCGTCACCACCCCTTGGATCGCCCGCGGGCACAGCCGGGAGACCACCTTCCCGGAGGACCTCACCGACAGCACCGAAATATCCACCCACGTAGCCGCACTGGCCAGACAGGTCGCCGCAGACGCGACCGCCGCCGGACGGCTGATCGTCCGGGTGTCGGTGAAGGTACGCTTCACCCCGTTCCTCACCCGCAGCCGCCAATCCAAGCTGCCGACACCCACCACCGACGCGGCCGAGCTGTCACGTGCCGCCCTCACCGTGCTCGACCGCTTCGACCTCACCCGGCCGGTCCGCCTCCTCGGCGTGGCCGTGGAATACGCCCCCCTCGATCAGACCCGGACCGCTCTGTCATAGAAGTCGGAGCACATCACCCACGACCTGCCCCCGTTTCGATGGCCGATTTGCCCTACTCTCCGCCCTTTTGGACGTAAGAGCGCACGAACTCCTCTGCGTTCTCTTCGAGAACTTCGTCAATTTCGTCCAGGATCGCGTCGACATCGTCGGTGAGCTTCTCCTGGCGCTCCTGAACGTCCGGCGCCGCCGACGCCTCGGTCTCCTCGACCTCGCTGTCGCGCCGACCAGCCTGCTTCTGGCCCCCGGTGTCCTTGCTTGCCATGTCCTACCTACCTCCGCTTGGGGGACTGCTCTCTAGGCATATCTTCCCCGAACCGGGCGACATTTCGCGCCGAACGTCCCGCGATCTTGCGGACTTGACTAGATAGTAGTCCTATCCAATAATGAGACCCCTGCCCTACAGGAGGTTTCGATGTCCCCCTCATCCCTGAGCACGGCAGGTGTGCTCCTCATCACAGTCCCCGCGGTGGCGTTCGGTGGCGTGTCGCTGCTGACGTTCCTGATGCGGAACGTGCCCGGCTACAACGACAACCCGGTGCGCCGCAGCCTCTGGCGGGCGGGTCACGCTCACGCGGGCGTGTTGGTGCTGTTCAGCCTCGTAGCGATGCTCTACGTGGATCAGGCGGACCTCTCGGACGGCCTGAAGGGCCTGGTGCGCACGCTCATCGTGGCCGCCCCGATCCTGATGCCGCTCGGCTTCTTCCTGTCGGTGATCCGCCCCAGTGACACCAAGCCGAGCAAGCTCATCTGGTTGACGGTGGCGGGCGGCGCGGCGCTGGCGGTGGGCACGCTGACGCTGGGCGTGGGCCTGCTCTGAGACCGGACACCTCCGGGTGCCGGGAGGGAACGTAGCTGGCCGGGAGCGCGACGTGACGGCGCCCGGCCGGAGACGTACGGCGGTCGAGCTTCGCCGGCGGGCGGTTAATCTCCCCCGGTGAGGGCGGCGACCAGGTCGGCGGCGGTGCGGCAGCGGTCGAAGAGTTCGCCCACGTGTGCCTTGGTGCCGCGGAGCGGTTCGAGGGTCGGTACGCGCTGGAGGGACTCGCGGCCGGGGATGTCGAAGATGACCGAGTCCCAGGAGGCGGCCGCGACGGACTCGCTGTACTGGCGCAGGCAGCGACCGCGGAAGTAGGCGCGGGTGTCCGTGGGCGGGTTCTCGACGGCGCGCTGGACGTCGTCCTCGGTGACGAGCCGCTGCATGCGGCCGCGGGCCACGAGGCGGTTGTAGAGGCCGCGGTCGGGGCGGATGTCGGAGTACTGAAGGTCGACGAGCTGCAGCCGGGGGTGGGTCCAGGCGAGCGAGTCGCGGGTGCGGTAGCCCTCGAGGAGTTCGAGCTTGGCGACCCAGTCGAGCTCCCGGGAGAGCTGCATGGGGTCTTCGGCCAGGCGGGTGAGGATGGACTCCCAGCGGTCGAGGATGTCCTTGTTCATCTCTTCCTGGGCGGTGCCGCGTTCCTCGACGTACTTGCGGGCCTGTTCGAGGTATTCCATCTGCAGCTGGATGGCGGTGAGCTTGCGCCCGTCGCGCATGGAGATCTCGTAGCGGCAGGTGGGGTCGTGGGAGACGGCGCGCAGGGCTTGGACGGGGTTCTCGACGGCGAGGTCGCGGCTGAGGAAGCCGTCTTCGATCATGGCGAGGACGAGGGCGGTGGAGCCCAACTTCAGGTATGTCGAAATTTCCGACATGTTGGCGTCGCCGATGATCACATGCAGCCGCCGGTACTTCTCCGGGTCGGCGTGCGGCTCGTCCCTGGTGTTGATGATCGGCCGCTTGAGCGTGGTCTCCAGGCCGACCTCGACCTCGAAGAAGTCGGCCCGCTGACTGATCTGGAAGCCTTCGCCGCGTGAGTCCTGCCCGATGCCGACCTTGCCCGCGCCAACGACGACCTGGCGGGAGACGAAGAACGGGGTGAGATGGCGGACGATGTCGGCGAAGGGGGTGGCGCGCCGCATGAGGTAGTTCTCGTGACAGCCGTAGCTGGCGCCCTTGGCGTCGGTGTTGTTCTTGTAAAGCTGGATGGGCGCGTTGGACGGGATGGCCGAGGCCCGCTGGGCGGCGTCGTACATGACGCGTTCGCCGGCCTTGTCCCAGATGACGGCGGCGCGGGGGTTGGTGCATTCGGGCGTGGAGTATTCGGGGTGGGCGTGGTCGACGTAGAGCCGGGCGCCGTTGGTGAGGATGACGTTGGCCAGGCCAAGGTCCTCATCGGTGAGCTGGCTGGGGTCGGCGACCTCTCTGGCCAGGTCGAAGCCGCGAGCGTCGCGCAGCGGGTTCTCCTCTTCGAAGTCCCACCTCGCCCTTCGCGCTCTGGCGGCGGAGGCCGCCAGGTAGGCGTTCACCACCTGCGAGGACGTGACCATCGCGTTGGCGCCTGGCTGACCTGGTACGGAGATGCCGTACTCGGTCTCGATGCCCATCACCCGACGCACCGTCATGCAACACCCTCTGTTCGTCCGGATCTGTCTATCCGCCGTTTATATGCCCGAGCCTATGCCCTTCACAGTGCCCCAGGGTCACAGAGTTATGGCACCGCAGCCTTTTCCACATTTACGGCGGAAGCTGGTGGGGTTTGTGGACGTCTGCGTGGCTTAAGGAGGCGCTGGATGGGGCGTTCGGCAAGGGAGTAGACGAGATAGGACAGGAGTACGGCCGCGAGTGCGGTGGTGAGGGCGGCGGCCCATGGGGCCATTCTGGCGGCCAGGAGCGGGATGAGAGCGACTCCGACGACGGAGTGGAAGAGGTAGAGCGGGTAGGTGGTCGCGCCGAGCGCAGCGAGCGTTCTGGACGGTCGCAGCCGGAAGGCGCCGAGCGCGACGAGCGACATGACGGCGAAGACGAGCGTGATGGTGATGATCACGCTGAGGTCGCTGACGGGCATGCTCTTGATGCCGGCGAGCTTGATCCGGCCGTGGACGCGTTCGAGCGCCGAGTGGACCGATAAGACATAACCACCGGCGACGTAGAGCCAGGGCAGCACGGCGTTGCGGTTCTTGTGGACGAGGTAGAGGGACATGCCGGCGACGAAGTAGGGGGCGTAGCGGGGCATGACGATCTCGTTGAGCACCTCGTTGCCGAGCAGTTCGGCGCCGAGCGCGGCGGCCAGCCAGAGACCGGCGAAGATCATGACGCGGCCGTAGGTGACGCCGATGATGACGAGGACGGCCATGAGCAGATAGAAGCGGAGTTCGGCCCAGAGCGACCAGTACACGCCGCTGGCGTCCATGACCTTGAACAGGCGCTGGAACATACTGGCGTTCACCAGATACTCCCCTGGCGAAAGCTTGGGGTCGAGCGCCTTGGCGCCGGTGAGGCCGTAGAGAGCCGCGACGGCGGCCAGGCTGAGCCAGTAGGCGGGATAGAGCCGGACGAACCTGCTCCGGGCGAACGCCCCGAGCCCTCTCCCCCACGCGCTCATGAGGATGACGAAGCCGCTGATGACGAAGAACAGCTCGACGCCGAGGATGCCGAGCCCCGCGATCGGGGCGACGGCGGGGAAGAGCTCGGCGGGCCGGTCTCCCCAGACGGAGGCGAACGCGATCAGGTAGTGGAAGGCGAGCACCGCCAGAGCGGCGACGAATCGCAGCAGGTCGAGCTCGGCCAGCCGGCCGTCCCCTCGAACGTGCCTCAGCCGGTTGGGTGGTTGCACGCCCTGTTGGACGGCACAACGATCACTTTGGTTCCGTTGGTCCCAATTCTCACACGGGTCCCTCGGTGCCGATGAGGAGGATCCGAGCGCCGGAGTCCAGGCGGAGGGCCCGGCGAGTGGCGGCGTCGAGCGCCAGCAGGCCGGCGGCTCCGGTGGCGCCGCAGGGCGAGACGGAGACCCCCTCGGCCGCCAGCCGGGCGGCGGCATCGGCGGCCTCGGCGTCGGTGATGGTGACGAAGGCGTCGGCCAGGTGGGACAGAAGCTCGTAGGCGATCAGGGATGGTTCACGGCAGTCGAGGCGGCCGAGCGTCGTGGGCGAGCCTTCGACGTGGACGGGTTCGCCGGCGCGGGCGCTTTCGAGCAGGCAGGGGGCGCCTTCGGGTTCGACGACGACGATGGCGGGCCGTTCGCCCCAGCGGTCGCGGGTGTACGCGGCGGCCGCGGCGGCGAGCCCGCCGACCCCGGCCTGGACGAACACGTGGGTGGGCGCCTCGGCCAGTTCGTCGAACAGGACGGTGTAGCCGCGCATGATGTCGAGGGGGACGGTGGTGTAGCCCTCCCACGAGCTGTCGGAGACGAGCTGCCATCCGTTGTCGTCGGCGGCCTGTTGCGCGGCGAACATGCTCTGGTCGTAGTCGCCGCCCCTCCGCCGTACCTCCGCGCCGAGGGCGCGCAGGCGGTCGGCGAAGGGTTCGGGGACGTCGTGGCCCAGGTAGACGACGAAGGTGCCGCCGATCTCGCGCACCCCGGCGGCGACGGACAGGCCGTGGTTGCCCGCGCTGGCGCAGACGAAGGTGGTGCTCGCGTCGGCCTCGCCGCGCTGGACGAGGCGGTGCACGGCGTACGCGCCGCCGAGCGCCTTGAAGCTGCCGAGCCCGAGCCGCCCGCTCTCGTCCTTGACGCCGACGGTCCCGGCTCCCGCCGCGCGGGCCAGGGCGGGCAGGGAGTGGAGCGGGGTGGGCCGGTAGCGGCGGTGGGTCTCGAAGTGGGCGCGGGCCTGGCGGGCGTGCTCGACGCCGATGAGAGCGCGGTCTCGCGCGGTGTAGGGCGTGCGGGCGGGGTTCGGCCAGCTCGTGCTCATGGACATCATCGTACGAAGCCGAAGGCGCGCGACGAGCCGCCTGGCCCGCACGTGAAAAGAGGCCGCGCGGAGATCCGCGCGGCCCTTCTCAGCAGCCTCTTACAGGTACTGGCCGGTGTTGGCGACGGTGTCGATGGACCGACCCGCCTCCGCGCCCTGCTTGCCCGACACGAGCGTGCGGATGTAGACGATCCGCTCGCCCTTCTTGCCGGAGATGCGGGCCCAGTCGTCCGGGTTGGTGGTGTTGGGCAGGTCCTCGTTCTCGGAGAACTCATCCACGCAGGCCGCGAGCAGGTGCTGCACCCGCAGGCCCTTCTGGCCGCTCTCCAGGAACTGCTTGATGGCCATCTTCTTGCCCCGGTCGACGATGTTCTGGATCATCGCGCCGGAGTTGAAGTCCTTGAAGTAGAGGACTTCCTTGTCGCCGTTGGCGTAGGTCACCTCGAGGAAGCGGTTCTCTTCGCTCTCGGTGTACATGCGCTCCACGACGCTCTGGATCATGCCGTGAATGGTGCCCTCGCGGGAGCCGCTGTGCTCCGAGAGGTCCTCGGGGTGCAGCGGGAGCTCGGCGATGAGGTACTTGGAGAAGATGTCCTTCGCCGCTTCGGCGTCCGGCCGCTCGATCTTGATCTTGACGTCCAGGCGGCCGGGCCGCAGGATCGCCGGGTCGATCATGTCCTCGCGGTTGGAGGCGCCGATGACGATGACGTTTTCCAGGCCCTCGACGCCGTCGATCTCCGACAGCAGCTGAGGAACGATGGTGTTCTCGACGTCTGAGGAGACGCCGGAACCTCGGGTGCGGAAGATCGAGTCCATCTCGTCGAAGAACACGATCACCGGGGTGCCCTCGGAGGCCTTCTCACGAGCCCGCTGGAAGACCAGGCGGATGTGCCGCTCGGTCTCACCGACGTACTTGTTGAGCAGCTCGGGGCCCTTGATGTTGAGGAAGAAGCTCTTGCCTTCCTGGCCGGTCTTCTCCGCGACCTGCTTGGCCAGGGAGTTGGCGACGGCCTTGGCGATGAGCGTCTTACCGCAGCCGGGCGGGCCGTAGAGCAGGACGCCCTTGGGCGGGCGCAGCTTGTGCTCACGGAACAGGTCGGCGTGCAGGTAGGGCAGCTCGATGGCGTCCCTGATCTGCTCGATCTGCCTCATGAGGCCACCGATCTCCTCGTAGGAGATGTCGGGGACCTCTTCGAGCACGAGCTCTTCGACTTCGGACTTGGGGATCCGCTCATAGACGTAGCCCGAGCGGGGTTCGAGCAACAGCGAGTCGCCTGCCCTGATCGGCTGCCCGACCAGTGACTCGGCGAGCCGCACGACGCGCTCCTCGTCCGCGTGCGAGATGACCAGTGCGCGCTGCCCCTGGTCGAGGAGCTCCTTGAGCATCACGATCTCGCCGACCTCTTCGTAGCCGAGGGCTTCGACCACGTTGAGCGCCTCGTTCAGCATGACCTCCTGGCCACGGCTGAGCGATTCGACGTCGACGGCGGGACTGACGTTCACCCGCAGTTTGCGGCCGCCGGTGAACACCTCGATCGTGCCGTCTTCTCTGGCCTCGAGGAAGGTGCCGAACCCGGATGGCGGCTGCGCCAGCCGATCGACTTCTTCCTTGAGGGCAACGATCTGATCCCTGGCCTCCTTGAGTGTGGCGACCAGGCGCTCGTTCTGGCCGGTGACGGCCGCGAGGTTCGCCTGCGCCTCGTGGAGACGCTCTTCAAGGACTCTGGCCTGACGGGGTGACTCGGCCAGCTTCCGCCTCAGCGCGGTGATCTCCTCTTGGAGGAAGGAGACCTGTGTTGAAAGATCAGCGACCTCCCGTTCGCGCTGCGCGGCTCGAGCCTCAGCATCATCGCGAGCTGCCACGCCCCGTCACCTCCTTCCCAGTCGAGGGCGACTACTTAGGACCTTACCTATCTCGGGCCCCTCCGTAACCTGGCCGGGCAGTGTTCGTCGTGTGACAATCTGTATTCGGCGAATAATCCCTAATAGTGCGTTTAACAGTGCCAGCATATGAACACGGCGATCTGTTCCCGTGTCACGCACCAACGCAGCCTCGTAGCCAAATTGTCATAGTTCCTCGGTGGTCCCCTTCGGTCGTCGACGGCGTGGCGGCGGCGCCACGCCGTCCGCCATGCGGCGGGCGCTGACGAGGAACCCGGTGTGGCCGATCATCCGATGATCCGGTCTTACGGCGAGCCCTTCGACATGCCAGTCGCGAACCAGGGTCTCCCACGCATGGGGCTCCGTGAAACTCCCGTGATCCCGAATCGCCTCCACAGTCTTGGACATCTGGGTGGTCGTGGCCACGTAACAGCAGATGACGCCCCCCGGTGTGAGGGCCTTGGCGGCGGCGTCCACGCACTCCCACGGGGCGAGCATGTCGAGGATGACACGGTCGACGTCCACCTCGTCGATCGAGGCGACCAGGTCGCCGACGACGAGCCGCCAGGTGTCGTCCATGGAGCCGCCGTAGAACTTCTCCACGTTCTTGCGCGCGACGTCGGCGAACTCCTCGCGCCGCTCGTAGGAGGTGACGTGGCCCTCAGGGCCGACGGCGCGCAGCAGGAAACAGGTCAGCGCGCCGGAGCCGACGCCGGCCTCGATCACCCGGGCGCCGGGGAAGATGTCGGCCATGCCGACGATCTGCGCGGCGTCCTTGGGGTAGATCACGGCGGCGCCACGCGGCATGGCCAGAGTGTAGTCCTGGAGCAGATGGCGGAACGCGAGGTATTGGGTCCCGCCGGAGGAGCGCACCACGGAGCCTTCGGGCTGCCCGATCAACTCGCTGTGGGGGATGGCGCCCTTGTGCGTGTGGAAGACGCCGTCCTCTTTGAGCGTGATCGTGTGGCGCTTGTTCTTGGGGTCGGTGAGCTGCACCTGATCCCCCGCCTGAAACGGCCCATGCCTGCGGAAACCCATGGCCGCAAGGTTATAGGGCTTTCGAGCACGCCTCGACGCGCGATATCTATGAGGGATGTTTCCGCGTGAAGTGATCTCTACTGGTTCCCTGGTGTTGCGCCGTCCCTCCAATGCCGACGCCGAGGCGATCGTCCGCGCGTGTGACGACCCGGTGACGGCCCGGTTCCTGTACGTGCTGCCGTCGCCGTACACGTTGCAGGACGCGCGTGACTACCTGCGGGCGGCGGAGGCGAAGTGGGCGAACGGCGGCGCCGAGTTCACGATCACCGAGAACGGCCACTACGTCGGCGCCATCGGCGTCCGGCCGCCCGATGCCTGGGGCGTGGCCGAGATCGGCTACCTGGCCGCGCCGTGGGCCCGCGGCAAGGGCGTGGTGACCAAGGCGACGCGGGCGGTGACCGAGTGGCTGTTCGACCACGGTGTCGAGCGTGTGGAGCTGCACGCCGCGGTGGAGAACCTCGCCAGCCTGCGGGTCGCCTTCAAGGCCGGTTTCCAGGAGGAGGGGCGCAGGCGTGATGCCAAGGTCGGGCGTGACGGGCGCCGCACCGACATCATCACGCTCGCCAGGATCCCGCGCGACCCCGGCCTGGCGGCCGAGCCGTACCTGCCGTTCTTCGACGGCGGCGAGCTGAGCGACGGGGTGGTACGGCTGGCGCCGATGGAGGTGGCCGACGCCCCCGACTACCACCGGATGATGCGGGAGCCGAGCGTGGCCGCCTACGGGGTCGGGCCGAGCACCACGTTGGAGGACAACGAGCGGCGCTGCCGCTACACCGGCTACTGGTGGCTGTCGGGGCAGCGGATCGAGCTGGCGATCAAGGACGCCGTGTCCGGGGAGTTCGCCGGGCACCTGCAACTGGTGCATGTGCAGCCGGTGATCGGGCAGGGCATGATCGGCTACTCGCTGCAGCCGGAGTTCCGGGGCAGGGGGTTCATGACGCGGGCCGTGCGGCTGCTGGTGGACTGGGCGTTCGCCAACACCCCGCTGCACCGGATCGTGGCCGGGACCGTGGTGGACAACAAGGCTTCGCAGCGGGTGCTGGAGCGGGCCGGGTTCGTCCGGGAGTCGGCGCATCGGGAGGTGTTCCCCAGGGAGGACGGAACCCGGGCGGACGAGCTGGAGTGGCTCCGCCTGCGTCCCCGGTGACAGAAAATTCCGATTTCCAGTTGGGGGCTGGTCAAGTGACACGCTGACGGCGAGACTCGGGGTCACCGCCCCTGAGATACGCGTGATCGGGCCGCGCGATCTCATTCTCCCCCTCCGCCGAGGGATACAGCGATGCCTTACAACCGTGTCGACGTCGCCATGCGTGAACTCATCGCCTCGTTCTCCTGTCTGGACTCCGCGGGACTGATCGACAGGCTGAGCCGGACCGCCGCCGCGGTCACCGGAACGGCTTACGCGGGATTCGTCCAGGTGGACCCGCTACGGGAGGTCGCCCACGCCGTCAACGTGCACGCGCCACCGGTCGACCCGCTGCGGGTGCGCCCGTGGCTGGAGGAGTCCGGGGTGCTCAAGACGCTCGTCTCGGCGTCCGGCCCGGTGCTGATCGTGCCGGATCCGTCGATGGGCGAGCCGGGTTTCCTGGCCATGCCGCTGCCGCTCGCCACGAGGGACCACGCGTTCCTGTGGGTGGCGGGGCGGCGGTTCGGGGACCCGGACGAGCACCTGCTGAGCCGCTTCGCCACCGCCGCGGGCCGGGCCCTGGAGGCCGCCAACGGGCTGGAGGCCGCGGTACGCCTGTTACGCGGCGTACAGGCTTTCCCTCGCGTTTGATACGGGCCTGATCCCGCGAATACGGATGACCTTACGATATTTCCTTAAAAATGGACAAAAGGGCGCTGGAGCGTGCTTTCGTACGCCCGAGGCAGGCTCTCGGATCCTCGCTGTCCGCGCTGCTCAGCGCCACCCCGGCGATCAGCATTCGCCAGAACCAGGGCACCGCGCCCAGCCGGGCTAATAACGACCGGACTGGCATGGAACGGGCCTATACGGACCGCCTAGTTCGTACATGAACCACCACCAACGGCAACTTCGGCAATGGGCGATACCTGTGGCATCAATAGCGCACCGCCTGCCCAATTCGGCATCAGGAGAATCGGCGCGTCAGCCGCCGGGGCCGAGCATGGCGCGCGTCGCCTCCTCGACGATGTCGCGCATCGCGCGTCGTGCCTCCGCTGCGTCACCGGACTGGATCGCCTGGGCGACCTCCGCGTGCCGGCGGATCGCCGCCGGCTCCGGGAAGGCCGGCATCAGGCGGTGGTGCGTACGGCCCGCCAGCACCTCCGCCACCACCGTGGAGAGGCCGCCGAACATGTCGTTGCCCGAGGCCTCGAGCAGCGTGCGGTGGAACAGGATGTCGGCGGCCAGGTAGGACTCCAGGTCGCCGGCCCTGCCGTGGACGGCCATCCGCATGACCGCCTCGGTCAACCGGCCGCACTGCTCGGGAGTGGCGTGGGCGGCGGCGAGGGCGGCCGCGACGGGTTCGACGCCGAGGCGGAGCTCGCCGAGGGAGCGGAGCAGCGATTCGCGTTCGCCGTTGTCGAGCCGCCAGCGGATGACGCGCGGGTCGAACAGGTTCCAGGAGGCGCGGGGCGACACCGTGACGCCGACGCGCCGGCGGCTGCTGACCAGGCCCATGGACGCAAGGACTCGTACGGCCTCGCGCACGACCGTGCGTGACACCCCGAACCGGGCCTCCAACTGCTCGATCCTGAGCACCTGCCCGGTGGCGTACTCGCCCGCGACCACGAGGGCGCCCAGCTTGTCGAGCACGGCGCCATGCAGGCTCTCGTCCGCGACTCCCACGGGGCCATCCTCACACGGATCGGCATCAAAAGTATGATTTATCAGCCGCTTCCGCTTGATTGATATGACGTTACCTGTCTAGTCTGGCGCGCAGCCGAGCTCGAGAGGTTGCCCCCGTTATGGACGACGCACGCCGCCCGCCGCTCATCGTCGTGATGGGGGTGACGGGATCCGGCAAGTCCACGGTCGGGGCCGCGCTCGCCGAACGCCTCGGGGTGCCGTTCGCCGACGCCGACGACTTCCACAGCCCGGCGAACGTCGCCAAGATGTCCGCCGGAACACCCCTCGACGACACCGACCGGCTGCCGTGGCTGCGCTCGGTGGGCGCCTGGCTCGCCGAGCACGCCGCCACCGGGGCCGTGACGGGCTGCTCCGCGCTGAAGCGCCGCTACCGCGACCTGCTGCGGGAAGCCGCTCCTGAGGTGAGCTTCCTGCACCTCGACGGCGACGTCGACATGATCAGGAAACGGGTGGCCGGCCGGTCCGGGCACTTCATGCCCGAGTCGCTGGTGACCTCCCAGTTCGCGGCCCTCGAACCGCTCGGCCCCGACGAACGCGGCATCGCGCTCAACCTGTCCCTCCCGGTCGACGACCTCGTGACCACCTACCTCACCCGCACAACATCCTGACCGCGCCCCCGACACGCTCCCTCCCGGCCATGAGCGGGACGCCCCCGAAAGTAAGCAGGCCCGAGCGGCCCTCGGCGGCGCGGCCCCAGACAAGTGCGGTCTCGTGCCGCCAGGATGCCCCCGCAGCACGAGACCCCTCACCTGGCCATGAGCGGGGCGCCTCCCGGGAACAAGCAGGCCCGCGCGCCCCTCAGCGGCGCGACCCCCAGGCAAGCACGGGACCGCGCCACCAGGATGCCCCGCAGCACGAGACCGCCACCCGGCCATGAGCGGGGCGCCTCCCGGAAGTAAGCGGCCCGCGCGGCCCTCAGCGGTGCGACGCCCAGGCAAGTGCGGGACCGTGCCACCGCGTCGTGCGCAGGACGCCCCTGCAGCGCGGGGTCGCCACCCGGCCGTGAACGAGACCGCCGTGCCGGCATGAGCAGGATCGGAGGCTGTCCCCTGAAGGCCTCAGCCCTGGTCGGCGGGTGGCCGAGCGCGGGTGCCCAGCGAGCTAGTAACCAGGGAGGCGGGCGGCCCGGGGCGGGTGCCCGATGCCCGGCGTACGAGCAGAGACATCGCCCGCCCCGCACAGCGGCCACTCACGAAAGAACGCCCGCACCCCCAGAGGAGAGCGGGCGTTCCGGACGAGGGCTCACCCCCGGTGGGCCTCGAAACGCATGGTGCGGGAGACGCCGACGCGGACGGTGGTGCCCGGGACGATGGTGACGGGCTCGTTGGGCGGGATGTCGTAGAAGTTCGGGTCGCCGGGCGGCTGGATCTGGGTGCCGTTGACCGAGCCGAGATCCACCAGGTTGACGTCCCAGCCGTCGAGCGCCACCCGCAGGTGCCTGCGGGACACCGAGCCGTCCGGGCTGGTCACCTTGGCGGGCCTGGCCGTGCCGCCCGCCACCTCCGGCGCGCGCTCGGGGTCGCGTCCCAGGAGGTAGTCGCTCTCCAGTGGCAGCGCGGTGCCGTCGTCGAGGATGAGGACGCCGAGCGGGGGCCGTGGTCCCTTGTACGGTACGAGCGTGCGCTGGACGAGCGCGATGCCGCAGACCGCGCAGTAGGGCACGCGAGGGTCGTTGAAGTGGTCGTTCTTACAGTCGACCCCATAGACAAGCTGCCGGTCGCCGTGCTCCTCCTGGGCGGGCGGAGGCGGCGGCGGCTGTTCGAACAACTCGCGGGGCTGCTCGAAGTGCTCGCGTGGTGGCTCGAAGTGCTCGCGGGGCTGGTCGAACTGCTCGCGGGGCTGGTCGAACTGCTCACGCGGCTGGTCGTAGGAGTCGCGTGGCTGGTCGTAGGGGGAGGAGGGCTGCTCGTACTGCTCGGGCATCGTGCCGTTGCCCGAGAGCACCGGCGCGGGCTCGTCGTAGGTCGGAAACCCGCTCGGCTGCTCGACCGGAGCCGGTGGGTCGGGGACCGCCGACAGGAACGGCGGCTGCTCCAGCACGGGCTGCGGCTGAGGCCCGGACGGAGGCTGGGGGCTGAACGAAGGGGACGGCTGCGGTCCCGAGGGTGTGGCGGGCTGGTCGTTGCCCGACAGTGGGTAGGGCGCCATCTGCACCGGAGGCGGCACCACCAGCTCGGGCTCGAAGTGCAGGGCGGTGTTGGGCAGCTCGCTGGTCAGCGGCCTGGACTGCGCCGGGGCCCGCTCGGGGACGTCGCCGAAGTCGCCCACCAGCCCGCCGCCGTGCACCACGCCGCCGTCGAACTGGACCGCGGGGTGCGGCTCGCCACCGCCGGGCAGGCGTAGCGCGACGCGTTGGACCGGCCCGTTGATGAGCCGGTCGGCCCAGGTCAGCGAGTCGCTGCCGGCCAGCCGGGTCTCGCCGGACGCGGTGGTGACCGTGGCCGACGCGGAGCCGCTGACCAGGACGGCCACGCCGCCGCCGACCGGTCCCGCGACCGCGCAGTTGGCGGGGTCGCCGGTCATGTTGGCCGCGAGCACCTGGGCGGCGCGCCTGGCCAGCGCACGGCCGTCGCCCCCGGCGTCGGCCGTCTCGCGCAGTGCCTTGAGCAGTTGGTCGGCCGCGGCCTCGGCCGCGTCGCACACCAGCAACAGCCCGCCCAGATAGGCGACCAGCCCATCTCCGGGAAGCGGACGCACCGCCCCGAAGCCCTGGCCCGTCATGACTCCTCCTTCTTCATGACGACCGCGCTGCGCTCATCGGTGCCCTCGCTGCGCTCGGTCACTCAACTCTCCTCCCCGGAAGCCGGCGGTGTCACGACATCCGCACTGCCGTGACGGCCACCAGCCATACGCATACCCCATACGGCGAGGCGGTGTCGCGGCCGCCCCGTCTCGATTCGGTGAACCGGTGGACCGCAACAAACCTCTCAAGTGTGCAAGTTGGCCAAACAGAACACTATCGGCCAGTCGTCGCATCCTCGAACCGCCAGGTGCGATCCGGAATCGCCTGATCACTGGACACGACACTAGCCGGGGGCTGCCGCATATACGAGTGGGACAAATCAGACGCCGCTGAAGACACGGTTGACGTCGGCCGTGGCGAGCACGCCGTAGATCTCGCCGCCGCGCTCCACGAGCAGGTATTCGCCGGCGGGGGCCTCGCGCATGGCGTCGATGAGCGCCTCCCCCGTCAGGTCGGCGGCCAGCACCATGGACGGCTCCAGGGACTTGGCCATGGAGCCGGCGTTCACCCAGGGGCGGCGGTGCTCGGGGGTGGCCTGAACGGACGCCTCGTGCACGATCGCGACCGGCCGGCCCTCGTGGTCGACGACGACGAGGGCGCCGGCCCGCTTCTCGGCGGCCTGGCGCAGCGCCTCCGACAGCGGGGTTTCAGCGGCGACCGGGATCGCCCTGCGGGCCAGGGTGCGCGCGTTGACCTGCGGGATCCTGGCGCGGATGCGGGCCACGCGCAGCGACTGGGTGGCGCCGAGCCAGATGAACGAGGCCAGCACCAGCGGCCAGAGCAGGTCGCGCGGGTCGACCTCCTGCCCGCTCATCATCGACATGGCGAACGGCGACACGACCAGCAGCACGGCCAGCACCCTGCCGCCCCAGGCGGCGGCGATGGTGCCGGAGCCGGCGTTGCTGGTCAGCTTCCAGACTCCGGCGCGCAGCATCCGGCCTCCGTCGAGCGGCAGCCCGGGCAGCAGGTTGAACACGCCGACGATGAGGTTGGCCACCCAGAGCTGCCAGATCAGCACCTCGCCGATGCCGCCGCCGTTGACCAGGTAGACGTCGGCGGCCAGGCCGATCCCGGCCAGGCCGAGCGAGAGGGCGGGGCCGGCGGCCGCGACCATGAACTCCTTGCCGGGGGTCGGCGGCTCCTTCTCGATCTCCGACACGCCGCCGAGCAGGTAGAGGGTGATCCGGCGGACCGGCAGGCCGTACGACTTGGCCAGCACGCTGTGGGCCAGCTCGTGCAGCAGGACCGAGACGTAGAGGAGGACGGCGAAGACGAACGCGACGGCGTAGGCGGCGGTGGCGTCGAGCTCGGGCAGCATGCCGCGCACCCGGTCACCGAACATCCAGGTGATGAAGGCCGCGACGATGAACCACGTCCACGACACGTAGACCGGGATGCCGAACGGCTTTCCCATCCGAAGACCGGAAAATTCCTGCTGCGGGCTCTGCTCGCTCACCGCGCTCCTTGCCGTCCAATACGTGCTGTCGCTGCCTTGATGCTACGCGCCGGACAGGGTGATCCCCGCTTCGCGGGCCCTATTCTGTCGGGCGCTTGACCTAGAGTGCGGTGCATGACGTTGACCGAACCGGTGATCATCGGAGCCCTCTCCCCTTCCCGTGCGGGCGACTTCATGACCTGTCCCCTGCTCTACCGCTTCCGCGTGATCGACCAGTTGCCGGAGAAGCCCTCACCGGCCGCCGTGCGCGGCACGGTGATCCACGCGGTCCTGGAGCGACTGTACGACCTGCCCGCGCCGCGCCGGTCGGTGGAGGCGGCGCTGGAGCTGCTGGCGCCTCAGTGGGAGCGGCTGCTGGCCGACGACCCCCTCTACGCGGAGATGTTCGCCGACGACGCCGAGCAGGCGACGTGGCTGTCTCAGGCGCGGGCGATGCTGGAGCGTTATTTCACGCTGGAGGACCCGACGCGGCTGGAGCCCGCCGAGCGGGAGCTCTATGTGGAGGCGGTCCTCGACGGCGGCCTCATGCTGCGCGGCTACGTCGACCGGCTCGACGTGGCGCCGACCGGCGAGGTGCGGGTCGTCGACTACAAGACCGGCAGCGCGCCGGGCCCCGACTTCGAGGCCAAGGCGCTGTTCCAGATGAAGTTCTACGCGCTGGTGCTGTGGCGGCTGCGTGGCACGGTGCCCAGGCTGCTGCAGCTGGTCTACCTGGGCGGCGGCGGCGAGGTGCTGCGTTACGCGCCCGACGAGGCCGACCTGCTGGCCACCGAGCGCAAGGTGCGGGCGCTGTGGACGGCGATCGAGCGGTCGCTGGAGTCGGGTGAGTGGCGGGCGCGGCGCAGCCGCCTGTGCGACTGGTGCGACTATCAGGCGCTCTGCCCGGAGTTCGGCGGCACGCCGCCGCCGGTGCCCGACCGGCAGCCAGGCGACACGGTCAGGAGCAGCCGGCGGGCGGCCACGGACGAGCTGTAGGAGACCGGCTCTCCTCCCCTGGGAGGAGGTTCCGGGCTTTCACCTGGGCCTACAGTGAAGCGTGCGCATCGACCGGGCCATGATCCACGACACAGTGCTCGCCGTGGTGCTGACCGCGGCCTCGGTCGGACTCTTCCGCTATTCCGACTCGGCCTGGCTGGAGCCGGGCGGGCTGCCGATCGACGGGATGCGGGGCGCCGACCCGTTCGGCGCCGTGCTGGTGGCGCTGGCGTGCGCGCCGGTCGCGGTGCGCAGGCGCTGGCCGCTGGCGGGTCTGTGTGCCGGGCTGGTGCCCGAGACGCTGCTGACCTCGCTCGGCTACGGCTCCGGCGCGGCGGGGGTGGCGGCGCTGGTGCTGCTCTACTCGGTGGCGTCCTACCGCGGGCTGGCCATGGCGCTGTGCGCGCTGCTGATGTCGTTCCTCGCCTACGCGCTGGCCGGGACGGTGACTCCGATCACGGGCCGCAACTGGAGCGAGCACCTGGTGGTGCTCATCGTGCTCCTGGCGGTCTGGGGGGCCGGGCGGAGCCTGCGGCTGCGCCGCGCCTACCTGGAGGAGCTGAAGGACCGTGCGGCCCGGCTGGAGCGCGCCTCGGCGGCCGACACGCGGGCCGCGCGGGCCGAGGAACGCTCGAGGATCGCCCGCGAGCTGCACGACGTCGTGGCCCATCACGTGAGCGTGATGACGGTGCAGGCGGCGGCCGCGCGCCGGGTGCTCGCCTCCGATCCCGATCTGGCCCGCGAGGCCCTGTCGGCGATCGAGCACACGGGCCGGATGGCGATGACCGAGATGCGCAACATTGTGGGCGTGCTGCGCACCGACGCCCGTGCCGAGCTGGGGCCGCAGCCGGGGATGCAGGACCTGCCCGCGCTGGTGGAGCAGATGCGGGAGGCGGGGCTGGCCACTCGGCTGTCGGTCGAGGGCGATGCCCGGCCGATCCCCGCCGGTGTTGATCTGGCCGCCTACCGGCTGGTTCAGGAAGGTCTGACGAACAGCCTGCGGCACGCGGGTCCGGGCGCCAAGGCCGTGGTGACCGTACGACATGATCCGCGTGAGCTGGACGTGCGGGTGGAGGACGACGGGCGGGGGGCGGCGGGCCTTTCCGGGCAGCCAGGGCACGGTTTGGTGGGCATTCGTGAGCGAGTTGCCCTCTATGGTGGAATCCTCAGCATCGGTCCGCGCCCGGGGGGCGGTTTCGAGGTGCGCGCGAGATTTCCGTTGAAGGACTCACCATGACGATCAGGGTGCTGCTGGTGGACGACCAGCCGCTGCTGCGCACCGGGTTCCGCCTGATACTCGAGGCCGAGCCCGACCTCACGGTGGTGGGGCAGGCCGGTGACGGCAAGGACGCGCAGGAGCAGACACGGGCGCTGCTGCCCGACGTGGTGCTGATGGACATCCGGATGCCCGGGGTCGACGGCATCGAGGCGACGCGCCGGATCGTGCGCGAGGCGGCGCCGACGGCGCACGTGCCGAAGGTGCTGGTGCTGACGACCTTCGACCTGGACGAGTACATCGTGGAGGCGCTGCGGGCCGGCGCGTCCGGGTTCCTGCTGAAGGACGTGCCGCCGGACGAGCTGGTGCAGGCGATCCGGGTGGTGGCGGCGGGCGACGCGATCGTGGCGCCGAGCGTGACCCGCCGGCTGCTGGACCGGTTCGCGAAACGGCTGCCGTCGGCGTACGAGCAGGCGACCCCGGCGCGGCTCGACCGGCTGACCGAGCGGGAGCTGGAGGTGCTGCGGCTGATCGCCAAGGGGATGTCCAACGCGGAGATCGCGAGGAAGCTGGTGGTCAGCGAGACGACCGTCAAGACCCACGTCGGCAATGTGCTCACCAAGCTGGGTCTGCGCGACCGCGTGCAGGCGGTCGTCCTCGCCTATGAGACCGGCCTCGCCACGCCGGGCGCCCTTTCCTGATCTTCACGGTCGGCGGCGGGAAGCCGCCGACCGGTACGCGTCAGGGTGTCGTGGCGGCCGTCTTCGTCGCCGCTTCGGGGGCGTTCTCCGGGAAGTGGCAGGCCACCTGGTGTCCGCTGGCGAGCTCCTCCAGTGGCGGCTCGACCGTCTTGCAGATGTCCTGGGCCTTCCAGCACCTGGTGTGGAAGCGGCAGGCCGGGGGCGGGTTGAGCGGGCTCGGCACGTCGCCCGTCAGCCTGATGCGGTCGCTCTTCGCGCGGGCCTTGGGGTCCGGGATCGGCACCGCCGACAGCAACGCGTTGGTGTAGGGGTGCATGGGGACTCTGTACAGGCTCTTGCGGTCGGCTATTTCCACGATCTTGCCGAGGTACATGACCGCGACCCTGTCGCTGATGTGGCGGACCACCGACAGGTCGTGGGCGATGACCACGTAGGTGAGGTCCAGCTCGTTCTGCAGGTCTTCCAGGAGGTTGACCACCTGGGCCTGGATCGAGACGTCGAGCGCGGAGACCGGCTCGTCGGCGATGATCAGCTTGGGCTTCAGCGCGAGCGTGCGGGCGATGCCGATGCGCTGGCGCTGGCCGCCCGAGAACTCGTGGGGGTAGCGGTTGTAGTGCTCCGGGTTCAGGCCGACCAGTTCGAGGATGTCCTGGACGGCCCTCTTGATCCCGTTCTCCGTCTGCACACCCTGGATACGGTATGGGGCGCCGACGATGGTGCCGACCGTGTGGCGGGGGTTGAGCGACGAGAAGGGATCCTGGAAGATCATCTGCATGTCGCGGCGGAGCGGCCGGAGCTTGCCCTGGCGCATGTGGGTGATGTCACGGCCCTCGAAGACGACCTTGCCCGCGGTCGGCTCCAGCAGCCTGGTCACCAGGCGGCCGGTGGTGGACTTGCCGCAGCCCGACTCCCCCACCAGGCCGAGCGTCTCACCCTTGAACACGTCGAAGCTGATCCCGTCGACCGCCTTGACGGCCCCGACCTGCCGCTTGAACAGGCCCTTGGTCACCGGGAAGTGCTTCTCCAGGCCCTGGACGGAAAGAAGCGGCTCGTTCGTGGTGGTCACTGCGTCTCCAGCACTGGCTTGACTTCGTTCTCCCACAGCGTCCGCCGCTGCGTCCTGCTCAGGTGACAGCGCACCAGGTGGCCCGGGTCGGTCGGAGCCAGGGCCGGCACCTCGGCCTTGGACTGGCCGTCGGTCAGGTCGGAGTAAGGGCAGCGGGGGTGGAAGGCGCAGCCCGACGGCACGTTGATCAGTGACGGCGGGGTGCCCTTGACGGGCAGCAGCCGTTCGGTGGGCTCCCGGTCGAGGCGGGGCATCGAGCCCAGCAGCCCCCAGGTGTAGGGGTGCTCGGGCCGGTAGAAGATGTCCTCGGCCGAGCCGTACTCGATGCACTTGCCCGCGTACATGACCAGGATGTCGTCGGACAGCTCGGCCACCACACCCAGGTCGTGGGTGATGATGATCAGCGCGGAGTTGAACTCGCGCTGCAGGTCACGCATCAGGTCGAGGATCTGCGCCTGCACGGTCACGTCGAGCGCGGTGGTCGGCTCGTCGGCGATGAGCAGCTCGGGGTCGCACGAGAGCGCCATCGCGATCATGGCGCGCTGACGCATGCCGCCCGAGAACTCGTGCGGGTAGGAGTCGACCCGGCTCTTGGGCTCGGGGATGCCGACCCGGCCCAGCATGTCGATGGCGTGCTTGCGGGCCACGCTCTTGGACACCTTGTGGTGGATGCGGTACGCCTCGATGATCTGGTCGCCCACCGTGTAGAAGGGGTGCATCGACGACAGCGGATCCTGGAAGATCATCGCCATCTTCCGGCCGCGCAGCCGGCGCACGTGCTCCTGCGAGGCGGTGACGAGGTCTTCGCCGTCGAGCCAGATCTCGCCGGAGACGTGCGCGTTCTTGCCGCGGTGCAGGCCGAGGATGCCGAGGCTGGTGACCGACTTGCCCGACCCGGACTCGCCGACGATGCCCAGCGTCTTGCCGCGTTCGAGGCTGAAGGACAGCCCGTCGACGGACTTGACCACGCCGTCATCGGTCGAGAAGTGGATCTTCAGGTCCTTGACGTCGAGAAAGGCGCTCTCGTTCACGTCAGCCTCACTCTCGGGTCAACCACCGCGTAGAGCAGGTCGACGATCAGATTGGCCACGATGATGAAGCTCGCCGCGGTCAGCGTGACGCCCATCACCTGGGGAAGGTCGTTGTTGTTGATGGCGTCGACCGCGTACTTGCCGATGCCGGGCAGCGAGAACGTGCTCTCGGTGAGCACGGCGCCGCCGAGCAGCAGGCCCAGGTCGAGGCCGAACATGGTCATCACGGGCGTGAGCGTGGCACGCAGGCCGTGTTTGACCACCACCATGCGTTCGGGCAGTCCTTTGGCCCGTGCCGTGCGGATGTAGTCCTCCGACATGGTCTCCAGCATGCCTGCTCTGGTGAGCCGGGCATAACCGGCGGCGTACAGGAAGGCCAGCGTCACCCAGGGCAGAATGAGGTTGTTCGCCCAGGTGAGCGGGTCTTCCGAGAACGGCACCCAGTCGGCGACGTCACCGACCAGGCCGAGCTGGTCACGGAAGATGGCCAGCGACACGATGCCGGTGAAGAAGATGGGCAGCGACACGCCCGCCAGGGCCACGCCCATCGAGAGGCGGTCGAAGAAGCTGCCGCGCCGCAGCGCCGACAGCACGCCCGTCGAGACACCGAACACCACCCACACCACCGCCGCGCCGAGCGCGAGCGACAGCGTGATCGGCAGCCGGTCGAGCAGGTCGGGCAGCACCGGGTTCTGGGTGACGTAGGAGTAGCCGAAGCACGGGGCGGGGCAGTGCTCGACGCCGGGACCGTAGTTGCGGTCCACGCCGAGGAAGATGCCCTTCACGAACCGCCCGTACTGCACGACCAGCGGGTCGTTGAAGCCCAGCCTGACGGCGGCCTCGTGGATCATCTGATCGTTGGCGGCCTTGCCCACATAGCGGGAAGCAAGGTCGTCAGCGGACATCCCGGCGAGCCGCGGGACGAGAAAGAAGATGGCGAACGTCGCGATGCTCACCACGAAGAGCAGCATGACGGCCGCTATCAACCGTCTGATGATGTATGTGGCCACTGATCTCGGCTATGGCGGCCGGGCCTTGTGGGCCCGGCCGCCGAAGCCTTCACCTGCTTTCGACGAACGTTCCGGAGGTTTTCCCGGACCGGGTTACTGGGTGCTGAGCGTCAGGAACTCGTACATCCCGAAGTTCTGGCTGACGAAGGCGTTCTTCAGCGTCGGCGGCCGGTAGAACAGGCCGTGCGCCCAGACGTAGGGCAGGATGAACGCGTCGTCGCTGACCTTCTTGTCGACCGAGGCCCAGATCGCGTTGCGCTTGGTGGCATCCTGCTCCGCCGCGGCCTGGTCGACCAGCTTGTCGATCTCCGGGTCCTTCACGCCGAGGTTGGTGTTGCCCGCGGCACGGATGACCCGGCTGTCGACGATCTGCTGGAAGAAGCCGAAGCCCTCGGGGTAGTCGGCGCCCCAGCCGTAGACCATGAGGCCCAGGCCGTTCTTCTTGGCGAAGTCGGGCTTGCCGGCGTACAGCTTGAAGTAGTCACCCTGCGGGTAACCCTTGACCTCCAGCTTGATGCCGACGCGGCCGAGCGACTGCTGCAGCGACTCGGCGGTCTGCTTCTCCGCCGCGCGCTCGACGCGGAAGGAGATGGTGGTGCTGAAGCCGTCGGGCTTGCCGCAGGCCGTCAGCTCTTCCTTCGCCTTGGTCACGTCGCCGCCGGGGTTGGCCTCGACGCCGTACAGGTCGTTCTTCTCGTAACCGGTCATCTTCGACGGCATGAGGCTGAGGGCGATCTCGCCGCCGGCGTCGGGACCGCCGTAGGCGCCCTGGATCGCGGAGCGGTCCGCCGCGTACATCACGGCCTTGCGGCAGTGGATGTTGTCCAGCGGCGGCACGTCCGCGTTGAGGTTGGTGAACCAGGTGCGGTCGAGCGGCGCGGAGTCGGCGTACTGCTTGACCTTGGGGTCGGTCAGCAGGGTCTTACGGGCGTTGGCCCCGACACCGGTGCTGTTGATCTTGATGTCGATCTTGCCCGAGAGCAGGCGCTGGTCGAGGTCGTCCTCGTTCTGACCGAGCAGCACCTCGACCGAGTCGTTGAGCTGCTTGCGGTTGGGGTCGGTCGCCGCGTCCCAGTTCGGGTTCTTGACCAGCTCGATGCGCTTGCCGAGCTCGTGGGCCTTGAACATGTACGGACCGGTCGAGACCGGGTGCTCCTTGTACTTGGTGCCCGTGTCCTTGGCCGCCGGCACCGGAGCCGTCGACGGGAGCATGGCGAAGTAGTCGAAGCCGCCGTAGGCCTTCTTCAGATGGAAGACGATGGTCTGGTCGTCGGGCGTTTCGACGCCCTTCCAGGAGTCGAGCTTGTCCTTCATCTTGTACGGGCCGGTGTAGTCACCGTTGTCGAGCCAGTCGTTGAAGTAGGTCGGGCCGCTGGGCAGGATCTCCTTGTCCAGCGAGCGGGCCACGGCGTACTTCACGTCCTTGGACGTCACCGGGGTGCCGTCCTCGAACTTCACCCCCGCGCGCAGCTTGTACGTCCAGGTCTTGCCGCCGTCGCTGGACTTGCCAAGGTCCTCGGCCAGGTCACCGACGAGCTTGAGGCCCTCCTCGCCCGGCACCGGCTTGAACATGGTCAGCGCGCGAGTGTAGAGCCGGGAGAAGTTCCACGAGTAGCCGTAGTACTGGTCGCCGGGGTCAACGGAGTCGAAGTCTCCCGGCATGCCCATGTGCAGCGTGCCACCCGTCTTGGTGGACGGGTTGACGACCTGCGTCACTCCAGCGTTGTACTGGCTGGCGGGGGCCTCGGCGGTGTCACCGCCGTTCTTCTTGGTAGAGCCGCCACCGCCACCACACGCGGAGACGACCAGGGCAAGAGCAGCGGTGATCGCGACCGCCGACGCCGTGGATCTTATCTTCATCGACCTGACACACCCCTTGTATCTAGGAGTACAGAAATTGCGGATAACTCACGAGGTCATCGAGCCTTGGGATCGAAGGCGTCCCTCAGGCCGTCACCGAGCAGGTTGAACGCCAGCACGGTGACGAAGATCGCGAGACCGGGGAAGAGCATGAAGTTGGGCGCCACGTCGTAGTTGTGGACCGCCTCAGCCAACATGCCTCCCCACGTCGGGGTCGGCGGCCGCACACCCACGCCGAGGAAGGACAACGCGGCCTCGAACAGGATGTTCGACGGGATGAGCAGCGTCGAATAGACCAGGATCGGGGCCAGCAGGTTCGGCAGGATCTCCTTGAACAAGATCACATGGTTGCGCGCGCCCAGGCTCCTGGAGGCGTCGACGAACTCCCGCTCACGCAGAGACAGCGTCTGACCTCGAATAATACGCCCTATGTAGGGCCAGTTGAAAAAGCCGATGATGAACACGAGCAGGCTGATCCTCAGCGTGTCACCGGACATCCCGAACGCCTTGTCGGGGATCACCCCGCCGAGCGCCAGCGCGAACACCAGCAGCGGGAAGGCGAGGAAGATGTCCATGAGCCGGCTGATGACCGTGTCGACCCAGCCGCCGAAGAAACCGGCGATCATGCCGAACACGGCGCCGAGCACCACGCAGAGCAGCGTCGCGAAGAACGCGATGAGCAGCGAGATGCGCGCGCCGTAGAGGACCCGGCTGAACAGGTCGCGGCCCGTGGTGGGCTCGACCCCGAACAGGAAGTCCTTGCTGATGCCGCCGAACGTGCCGAGCGGCGCCTGGATGGCCGGGTCGATCTTCTCCCGGTGCCATTCCGCCGGTGGGTGACCGAGCCACGACACCAGCAGCGGCGCGAAGATGGCGACAAGGATCAGCACGACGATGACGATCCCGCCGATCATCGCGATCTTGTCGCGCTTCAGCCGCATCCATGCGATCTGACCAAGGGAACGCCCTCGGATGACTGAGGAGTCCGCGCCCTCCAGAACGGTTTCCGGTCCGGCTTCTATCGCCGAGCCCGGAACATCGAGCGGTGCGGTCATGCCAATAGCCCCCTGGATTCCAGACGACGTCGTCCGTGTGGGCGCGGTCCCGATCAGGTTAGTGCGCCGCGCTGGTGAAGTCGCGAGTCGCGGCCTCAGGAGGCAGAATCTATGGCCTGAGCTGGTATGACCAGTCCCTCAGGGCCCGATGTGGCTTAACTGTGATTGACGCGAAACTCATTCGTATCGATCTTGCAGTGAATGTCTACAGGTAGTCCCGGTTAAGTCTCGGAACTGTGACACACCTCGGACTAGCTGATGCCCCTGCGCTTGAGAATATCCTCGATGTCGGAGAAGTCGTCGTCGTTGTTCTTCTTGGCCGCCGTAACGGCGGGCTTTCCTGCAGGCTGGCCCGCTGCCGGCCCGGCCTTCTGCCCCGTCACGGGACGTTGCTGGGACGCGGCCGGCGCCTCCGCGCCCTTGCCCGGCTTCTCGCCCCGCGCCAACCGCAGCTTCCGGCCGCGCATGAACCCGGACACCACGAACAGCACCACGGCCAGACCTGTCACCGCGACGCCCGACCAGACGACCGGATTGAAGATCAGGCTCGTGACGAAGCCCACCACGGTGGTGCCGATGGTCCACAGCGCCTGCAGCGCACCGGTCAGGTAGGCGGCCACGGGCAGCAGCGCCCAGGCGGCCACTCTCATGCCGGCCGCCGCGCCTCTGCGCCGGAAGGTCAGGAAGCTGAGCACCAATCCCGCGATGGTCACACCGGCGCACAGCGGCAACCACGCGATCTGATCGAAAGTCATTCCGCCGCCCCTCTGTTATTGACTACGCTCCCATCCTGACACGCCCACCCCGCCCCGCCCTCCTCCCCAAGTACCGCCCCCACCCCTAGGGGTGTCCTTAGAGGTCCTTAGAGGTCCTGCTTTCGTGTCGCTGGTTTCTCATGTGCGGCCAGGTGCATTTGTGCCGCTCAGGGTTCTGTTGTGCGTCAAGGTTCCCTTGTGCAGTGAGGTTCCCTTGTTCGTCAGGGTTCTCTTGTTCGTCAGGGTTCCCTTGTGCGGCCAGGTTCCCTTGTGCTGCTCAGGGCTTTTCTTTTTTGTACGGCAAGCACGGGGCACCCGCCACCCGCCGAACGGGGCTGAGGGCCTCCAGGAATACGGCCTCTGACCCCGCACGTGGCCGGGCGCCGTTACGTGCGATTGTTCTGTTTCGCCAGGTCGTCGGCCATGGCAGTCAGTGGATCAACGCGCGCAGCGTGGAGACCGTGACCTCGGTCAGCGAGGGGACCACCAGGCGGCCGGGGGCCGGGTCGATGGGCAGGAGGCTGGGGACCGCCACGACCGCGCAACCCGCTGCCGTGGCGGCGGCGACGCCGTTGGGCGAGTCCTCCAGGACGACGCAGCGCACCGGCTCGACGTCCAGCAGCACGGCGGCCGTCAGGTACGGCTCGGGGTCGGGCTTGGTGCGGGTGACGTCGTCGGCAGTCACGATGGCGTCGAACCGGTCACGGCCGACCGCCTTGAGGACCGCGTCGGCGATCTCCCTGAGCGACGAGGTCACCAGCGCGACCGGGATGCCTTCCTCGCGTACGGCGTCGAGCAGTTCGGAGGCGCCGGGCATCATCCGCACACCGTCCACCAGGCGGGCCACCATGCCGTCGATCATCCACTCGCGCAGGTCCTCCGGCGTGACGGACGAGCCCGAGACGGCGAGCATGTAGTCGACGGTGCGTTCCATGGAGCCGCCGACGAGGTGCACCTGGTGTTCGGGTGTCCACTCGGCGCCGAGGCGCGCCATCACCCCGGTCTCGACCTCCAGCCACACCTTCTCGCTGTCGACCAGCAACCCGTCCATGTCGAAGAAGACGGCTTCCATGCATTCCCCCGATCGGTTCGCGTACGGCACCGCGACGGCACCCCGTCAGGCCATTCTCACCGCCGACGAGAAGATCGCCGACGCCGGGGCACCCGGGCGTGCGCGAACACGAGGCCGAAATCGAGGCCGGACAAACGCCCGACCAGCGCCTAGAGACCTCACCGAGCCGGTACCCCCCACCTCGCCAGGAGTCCTCCACAGCCGCCACGCTCACATGGCCTGAGGCCTGGCGAACGGGCATCCCTGCCACGCCGGCCCCCTCCGCAGCAGGCACCCTCACCACGCCAGGACACCGCCGCGATAAGCGCCCTCGCCACGCCCCGACGCCGCCCACGTATGGCCCGGGGATCTCGTAAACGGGCATCCCTGCCACCACGCCGGGACCGCTGCCCAGCAAGCTCCCTCGCCACGCCGCGGCACCACCCAACGGGCGCCCACGCATGGCCTGGAGGCCTCCCGATCAGGTGTCCGGAGAGTCCGGGAGGCCGTCCCGGCGAAATGGTGCGGGTCCGGTCAGACGTTGAAGTACTTCGCCTCCGGGTGGTGGGCCACCAGGGCCGAGGTGGCCTGCTCCGGGTGGAGCTGGAACTCCTCCGACAGCGTGACCCCGATCCGCTCCGGGTCCAGGAGCTGGAACAGCTGCACCTGGTCCTCGAGGTTGGGGCAGGCCGGGTAGCCGAAGGAGTAGCGGCAGCCCTGGATGTTGACCTTGAGCATGTCGTCGAGCGACTCCCCGCCCCCGATCCCCCACTCGGCGCGGACCCGGGCGTGCCAGTATTCGGCCAGCGCCTCCGTAAGCTGCACCGACAGCCCGTGCAGCTCGAGGTAGTCGCGGTAGGCGTCCTTGGCGAACAGCTCGGCCGTCGCCTCGGAGATCTTGCCGCCCATCGTGGCGATCTGGAAGCCGACCACGTCCACCTCGCCCGACTCGCGCGAGCGGAAGAAGTCGGACAGGCACAGGTGCCGGTCGCGGCGCTGGCGCGGGAAGGTGAAGCGGGTGCGCTCGTCTCCGACCTCGTCGAGGATGATCAGCGAATCGCCGTCGCTGACGCACGGGAAGTAGCCGTAGACGACCGCCGCCTCCAGCAGCCCCTCGGTCTGGATGCGGTCGAGCCACATGCGCAGCCGCGGCCGTCCCTCGGTCTCGACGAGTTCGTCATAGCCGGGCCCGTCGCCGCCGCGCGTGGGCTTGAGGCCCCACTGCCCGAGGAACAACGCCCGCTCGTCGAGGAAGGCGGAGTAGTCGCTCAGCGAGATGCCCTTGACGATGCGGTCACCCTGGAAGGGCGCCACCGGCACCCGGTTGTCGGCGGCCACGTCGGAGCGGGCGGGCAGCTCCTCGACCGGTGTACGGGTCAGGACGGCGCCGGTCTTGACCCGGCGCTCGCGCAGCGGCGGCAGCGTGGCGCCGGCGACACCGCGTTTGACGGCCATGAAGGAGTCCATGAGCCGCAGCCCCTCGAAGGCGTCGCGGGCGTAGCGGACCTCGCCGGCGAACAGCTCGGCCAGGTCCTGCTCGACGTAGGCGCGGGTGAGGGCGGCGCCGCCGAGCAGCACCGGGTAGCGGTCGGAGATGCCCCGGGAGTTCATCTCCTCCAGGTTCTCCTTCATGATGACCGTCGATTTCACCAGAAGTCCGGACATGCCGATGACGTCGGCCTTCTGCTCGTCGGCCGCCTCCAGGATCGCGGAGACCGGCTGCTTGATGCCGAGGTTGACCACCTGGTAGCCGTTGTTGGACAGGATGATGTCGACCAGGTTCTTGCCGATGTCGTGCACGTCGCCCTTGACCGTGGCCAGCACGATGCGGCCCTTGGTCTCGCCTTCGACGCGGTCCATGTGTGGTTCGAGGTAGGCGACGGCGGTCTTCATCACCTCGGCCGACTGCAGCACGAACGGCAGCTGCATCTGTCCAGAGCCGAACAGCTCGCCGACCGTCTTCATGCCGTCGAGCAGCACGTTGTTGATGATCTCGAGGGCGGGCCGCTCCGCCAGACCGGCTTCGAGGTCGGCCTCCAGCCCCTTCTTCTCGCCGTCGATGATGCGCCGCTTGAGCCGCTCCCACAGCGGCAGCGCGGCCAGCTCCTCGGCCCTGCCCTGGCGCATGGCCGTGGCGTCGACGCCCTCGAACATGTCGATGAAGCGCTGCAACGGGTCGTAGCCCTCGCGGCGGCGGTCGTAGACCATGTCGAGCGCCACCTGGCGCTGCTCGTCGGGGATGCGCGACATCGGCAGGATCTTGGAGGCGTGCACGATGGCCGAGTCGAGCCCGGCGTTGACGCACTCGTTGAGGAACACCGAGTTGAGCACCATGCGCGAGGCCGGGTTGATGCCGAAGGAGATGTTGGACAGGCCCAGCGTGGTCTGCACGTCGGGATAGCGGCGCTTGAGCTCGCGGATGCCCTCGATGGTCTCCAGGCCGTCGCGGCGGCTCTCCTCCATGCCGGTGGCGATGGTGAAGGTGAGGCAGTCGACGATGATGTCGGACACCTGCATGCCCCAGTTGGCGACCAGGTCGTCGATGGTCTCGCTCGCGATGCGCACCTTCTCGGCGGCGGTGCGGGCCTGGCCCTTCTCGTCGATGCACATGACCACGACGGCGGCGCCGTGCTCGCGTACGGCCGTCATCGTCTTGTGGAAGCGAGAGTCGGGGCCGCGCCCGTCCTCGTAGTTGACCGAGTTGACCACCGCGCGCCCGCCGAGCATCTCCAGCCCGGCGCGCAGCACCTCGGACTCGGTCGAGTCGAGCATGATCGGCAGCGTGGAGGCGGTGGCCAGGCGGAAGGCCAGCTCCTTCATGTCGGCCACGCCGTCGCGGCCCACGTAGTCGACGCACAGGTCGAGCAGGTGGGCGCCGCCGCGAGCCTGCTCGCGCGCCATCTCCACGCAGTCGTCCCAGCGGCCTTCGAGCATGGCCTCGCGGAACGCCTTGGAGCCGTTGGTGTTGCATCGCTCGCCGATCGCCAGGTAGGAGGTGTCCTGGCGGAACGGGATGGTCTGGTAGAGCGAGGACGCGCCCGGCTCGGGGTGCGGGCGGCGGGCGGGCGTCTGCCTGCCGCGCACGCGGTCGACGACCTGGCGCAGGTGCTCGGGAGTGGTGCCGCAGCAACCGCCGACCAGCGACAGGCCGTAGTCGCGGGTGAAGGTGTCGTGCGCGTCGGCGAGCTCCCCGGCGCTGAGCGGATAGTACGCGCCGTCGGAGGTCAGCACCGGCAGCCCGGCGTTGGGCATGCACGAGAGCTTCAGCCGGGAGTGCCGGGCCAGGTAGCGCAGGTGCTCGCTCATCTCGGCCGGGCCGGTGGCGCAGTTGAGGCCGATCATGTCGACGCCGAGCGGCTCGATCGCGGTCAGCGCGGCGCCGATCTCCGAGCCGAGCAGCATGGCGCCGTTGGTCTCGATCGTCACCTGGGCGATGATCGGCACGTCGCGGCCCGACTCCTCCGCGGCCCGCCTGGCGCCGACGACGGCGGCCTTGACCTGGAGCAGGTCCTGGCAGGTCTCGATGATCAGCGCGTCGGCGCCGCCCGCGATCAGGCCCGCCGCATTCTGCCGGTAGGACTCGCGCAGGTTGTGGTAGGGCAGGTGGCCCAGCGTGGGCAGCTTGGTGCCGGGGCCCATCGAGCCGAGCACGAAACGCGGCTGCTCGGGCGTGGACCAGTGGTCGGCCCGCTCGCGCGCGATCCTGGCGCCCGCCTCGGAGTATTCGAAGACCCGCTCGGAGATGTCGTACTCGCCCAGGGCCGCCAGGTTGGCGCCGAAGGTGTTGGTCTCGACGCAGTCGACGCCCACGGCGAAATAGGCGTCGTGGACGCCTTGCACGATGTCGGGACGGGTGACGTTCAGCACCTCGTTGCAACCCTCGTGACCTTCGAAGTCGTCGAGGGTGGGGTCCTGGGCCTGCAACATCGTCCCCATCGCCCCGTCGGCGACGATCACTCGCTGGGACAAGACTTCGCGGAAGGACGGGGAGCTGCTCATGGCGTAGAGCTTATCGGCTGCCGCAGGACGCGTTCATCGGACGCCATCCTGCCGGGGAGACCGGTGCCACCCTCGTCCTGGCCTGCGCGTACGTACGCATGCGGGCGAGTGAGCAGGCCGCCGCCGCGGACCGGCTCGGCGACCGCTCCTGACCCTTCGCTCCGCCGCCTCCGCTCACTCCGCGTCAGGACCTGACGGGAGAGCGCCTGACCCGGCGGTGGCGGCCCGAACAGGCGATCTGACAGTGCCCGGCCCGTTACCGCGTGACAGCGTCTGACCGGTCACTCCGTGACGATGCCTGATCGTCGTTACTCCGTGACATGACCGCCTCCTCACCGCATAGGCTTAGCTGGATAGCGGAGAGAGGAGGCGACACGTGATCGAGTTCGAAAGGCTCCCCGAGCTCGTCGACCCGGTGCTCATAGCCGCGTTCGAAGGGTGGAACGACGCCGGCGAGGCATCCAGCGGTGTGATCGCCCACCTCGAGTCCGCCTGGAAGGCGGAGCCGCTCGTCGAGCTGGATCCGGACGACTACTACGACTTCCAGGTCACCCGGCCCGTCGTGGAGATGGGCGACGGGCTGACCCGATCGATCATCTGGCCGACGACGCGGCTGCTGCACGCCCGCCCGCCGGGCGTCGAGCGCGACGTGGTGCTGCTGCGCGGCATCGAGCCCAACATGCGGTGGCGATCGTTCTGCGCCGACATCATCGAGGTCTGCCGCGAGCTCGGCGTCGAGCTGGCCGTGATGCTGGGCGCGCTGCTCAACGACTCGCCGCACACCCGTCCCGTGCCGATCCTGGGCAGCGCCACGGACGAGGACCTGGCCCGCTCGACCCACCTGGAGCTGAGCCGCTACGAGGGCCCCACGGGCATCGTGGGCGTGCTGCAGCAGTCGTTCGGCGAGGCCGGCCTCAACGCCGTCTCGCTGTGGGCGTCGGTGCCGCACTACGTGGCCCAGCCGCCCAATCCCAAGGCCACGCTGGCACTGCTGCGCCGCCTTGAAGACCTGCTGGAGATCCCGATGCCGCTCGGCGAGCTGGACGAGGAGGCCCGCGCCTGGGAGAACGGCGTGGACGAGCTCGCCTCCCAGGACAGCGAGGTGGCCGAATACGTCAAGGAGCTCGAGGAGCGCAAGGACGCCGCCGAGCTGCCCGAGGCCAGCGGAGACGCGATCGCCGCCGAGTTCGAGCGCTACCTGCGGCGCCGGGACCGCGACACTGACAGCTGACTCGAAGCCTTTTTGCCGAATTTTCTGGAAGTTTCGAGTAATAATCAGGAACCGTACAAGTTTGCATCAAGTTGGAACCCCAGGACCGGTTGGTCGAGAGGCTCCGGTCGCGAATGCCACGTTGAACCTACCCATGTGACCGCGCACGTTAGGCCAACCATGGCGACTTCCCACGTAGACCCGCACCAGAGGAGTCAGGACACCCGGCGACGCATCCTGGAGATGGCCCTCTCCCTCAGGGAGGACCGCCCCGGCGGCTCCGTGGACCATTTCCTCGCCCTGTTGCAGGACCGGCTCCCGCTGTGGCTCAGCATCCTGCACGAACTCTCCCACCGCATCGGCAGAGGCAGCGTCGGCGACAACCTGCTGCCCATCGTGCGAGCGGGCATCGACTACTACACGGATGTGCAGGGCGCGGCGATGCCCGCGTTCACCTCGCCATCGGTCACGGTCCGCTTCCGGCAGGCCATACGCGATCACGGGCTCGGCCCGATGGGAGAGATCCTCCCGCTGGCCACCTACCTGGAGGGCGAGCAGCGTCTCGGACGGGTGGCCGCCTCCGTCGACCCGGAGGCCACCGCCCGGCTGCTGCTGGCGGGGTGCTTCCACCACGCCTACATCGAGATGTTCATCGGCGCCGACGCGGGACCGTCCCGGGACGCGAGCGCCCAGGAGATCGTCCGCGAGCTCCGCCTCGAACCCGTGCCCGCCTGACGACCGCCCGGCGGCGATGACCGCCACCGGGTCAGCGCGTCCGGTGGCGCCTCCTAGACCTTCCTGAGCACCACCATCTCGCTGCGATGGTCCGCGCCGATCGGCTCCCACGCGGCGGGCCGGATGCCACTGGCCATGAGCGTGGCGCCGTACCAGCGGGAGCCGTCCGCCTCCAGTTCGTACAGCGCCTCCGGGTCCAGGCCGGTCAGCCGCAGCCGGCGCGGCCCGCGCTTGGCGTTGCCGAGCGGGTTGTAGACGAACACCACGACCTGCTCACCCAGCACGTACTGCACCGCCGAGCGCTCCTGCCCCGGCGTGCCGGCCAGGCGGTACTGCAGCCCGTGCTGCACGGTCGGGCGCACCCGCTTGTACTGGGCGATCAGCTCGGCCGCCGCCTCCAGCTCGCCGGAGGTCCACTCCGGCAGGTTCCCCCCGATGCCCAGCACGCCGGCCATGGCCACATGGAAGCGGTAGCGCAGCGGCATCGCGCGCCCGGTGGTCAGGTTGGGCGAGTCGGTGACCCAGGCCGACATGGCGCTGGCCGGGTAGAGCTGGGAGAACCCGTGCTGTACGGTCTGCCGGTCGTGAGCGTCGGTGTTGTCCGACGGCCAGACCTCGTCGGTGTAGCGCATGATCCCGAAGTCGATCCGCCCACCGCCGCCCGAGCAGGACTCGATCCGCAGCCCGGGATGCCGCTCGCGCAGCAGCCCCATCACCCCGTAGACGCCGCGCGTGTGCTCGATCCAGACCCGGTCCTGGTCCGTCTCCCGCTCCGGCCAGCCGGCCTGGGTGAACGGGCGGTTCATGTCCCACTTGAGGTAGTCGAGGCCGAGCTCCGTGACCAGCCGGTCGAGCCAGCCGAGCGCCCACGCGCGTACGTCGTCGCGGGCGAAGTTGAGCACGAGTTGCTGGCGTTTCTCGTCCCGGCGCCGGTGCTCCATGTGCAGGGCCCACTCCGGGTGCGCCCGATAGAGCTCGCTCTCCTTGCTGAGACCCTCCGGCTCCACCCACAGTCCGGCGCGCATCCCCAGGTCGCGGATCCCGTCGAACATGCCGCGCAGCCCCTCGGGGAAGCGCTCACGGTGGGGATGCCAGTCACCCAGCGAGGTGGTGTCGTCATCGCGCCCGCCGAACCAGCCGTCGTCGACCACGAACAGCTCGACGCCGAGGTCGGCGGCGGTCTTGGCCAGCTCCAACTGGTGCGCCTCGGT
Organism: Nonomuraea sp. NEAU-A123; assembly: GCF_018603905.1. Taxonomy (GTDB): domain Bacteria; phylum Actinomycetota; class Actinomycetes; order Streptosporangiales; family Streptosporangiaceae; genus Nonomuraea. The sequence continues at coordinate 147,509 of NZ_JAHFZZ010000005.1, read as the reverse complement.
GACGGCGAACGCGGTCGCCTCCCACGAGTTGTACAGCACCGGCTGCTCCTCCAGAGGGGTGGGCAGCACGTGCCCGCGGGCGTACTCGTGCCAGGACCGGCTGGCCGCGCCGAACCCGCCGCCGGAGTAGAGCCCCAGCACGGGCGGCGCCACGAGCTCCTCTCCCGGCGCGAGCGTCCAGCGCACCCCGTCGTGGCCGAAGCCTCCCGAGACGCAGACCCCGCCCTCGGGCCGGTGCGTGGTGGTCAGCCGCCAGCTCCCGCTCCAGGCCAGGGCGACGCCCCAGACCTCGCCGTGCTCCTCGGTCGCCGCACCCGCGTCGATCATCACCCACGGGTTCGCCGTGTGGCTGGTGACGCCCTGACGGCTGGTGAAGACCAGCTCACCGACCGGCAGCGGCCCACGCTGGAGCTGCAGCTCCTCGGCCCACGCGCCGAAGACGCCGCTGTGGCGGTAAGCCGCCGCGTCGGGGATGAACCAGTTGCCCGAGTCCAGCCGGGTGATCGCGACCTCGGCGCCGGAGGAGCCGCATCGGACGGTGGTCCAGCGCTCGATGACGTCGGTGTCGTCGCGTACGCGGACCGACAGCACGATTTCGAACGGGTGGTAGGCGTCGGCCAGCACGACGTCCAGCCGCTCGGCCCCGCCGCCCTCGTCGTGGACGCCCGCCTCGACGAACTGCGGCTCCAGCGAGCGCGCGTGGCCGAACGTGACCTGCAGGGAGGGCGAGCCCCACCGGCCGCCGCCGTCCACCGGCAGCAGTTCCTCGATCTCTGTGGGCGCGGAGAAGCTGCTGACGTGCCTCTTGGGCAGGCAGGTGACCTGGCGGGCGGCCTCCGGGGTGAGTCTCGGACCCCAGTACGTCTGCCGTGGCGCGGCCTCCCCGGTGAGCGGGTCGACCTCCACGCCGATGACGTAGGTGGAGGCGGGTGTGGTGATCGCCCAGTGGTGATCGTCGAGCGGAATTACGGGCATCGGCGTCCCCCGAGCGGCTGGATCAATCAGGCGGCTGGAGACTAACCCGACTTAGTGCACACGGTCAACGAAAGAACCCGGGGCATACCTCGTTTCTGTGATTCGTGCCACTCATTTACTTGACAACATGAACAAACGGGACCAACCATGGGCCCCGTGTTCTCACAGACCTCCAGCGATCCTGTGCGGCTCACCGACGCCATGCGATCCGTGTTCGTCGAGCTGCTCGTGCATGGCCCCTTATCCAGAGCGGAGGTGGCCAGGCGGCTCGCCCTGTCACCGTCCGCGCTGACCAAGCTGACCAAGCCGTTCATCGAGGCGGGCTACCTGCTGGAGGCCAGTGGTGAGGGCCCGGCCACCGTCGGGCGGCCGTCGCAGCCGCTGCAGGTGGACGCCTCGCGCATGTCGTTCGTCGGCATCAAGCTCACCGCCGACGAGCTGTTCGCCGTCCGTACCGACCTTTCGGCCACCGTGCGGATGGAGACCTCCAGGCCGCTGGCGGACCACGAGATCGACCACGTGCTCGGCCAGATCGTCGAGGTGGTCGAGGAGCTGACCGTCCCGGGGCCCCTGTCGGCCGTGGGCATCAGCCTGGCCGGCACCGCCACGCCGGCCGACCCCGTCGTGCACACCTCACCGTTCCTCGGCTGGAGCCAGCTACCGCTGGCGACGCTGGTGGAGGAGGCCGTGTCCGTGCCCACGGTGCTGGACAACGACGTGCGGGCGCTGACGGCCGTACAGCAGTGGTTCGGCGAGGGCGTGGGCCACTCGTCGTTCGCGCTGGTCACGGTCGGGGCGGGCCTCGGCTGCGGGCTCGTCGTCGGCGACCGCCTGGTCACCGGGCAGTCGGGCGCCACGGGGTTGATCGGCCACCTGCAGATCGACGACCGCGGCCCCATGTGCGAGCGGGGCCACCACGGCTGCGCCCGCGCGTACGCCACCTCCCCCGCCATCCGCCGCTCGATCGCCACCACGCTCGACCGGCCCGAGCTCACCTTCGACGACTGCCTGGCCATGGCGGCCGACGGCCACCCCGTCGCGCGCCGCGTGCTGGACGAGGCCGGGGCCGCCCTGGGCCAGGTGGTCGCCACCATCGCCAACATCGCCGGACCCGAGCTCGTCGTCCTGTCCGGCGAGTCGGTCCACATGTACGACGTGTGCGCGGAGGCCTTCCACACCGCGCTCGCCCGTCACACGCACTGGACGTCCACCCCCGTACGGGTGGTCGTCAAGCCCTTCGCCTTCAACGAGTGGGCCAGGGGAGCGGCAGTCACCGCTCTCCAGCATCTGTTGTTGCACCGCTGATCAACCGCCGGCGGGCACTAGGAGGTCTGATGACCAGTGATACCGTCCGCGCCGCCCCCCGCCTCACGCCCGGGACAGTGCCCAAGATCCCTCCTTCACGCCGACGCCGCCTGGGCGACCTGCCCGTCGCGGCCCTTTTCATCCTCCCTGCGGCCGTCGGTTTCGCCGTCTTCTACCTCTGGCCCGCCGTCCGCGGCGTGTACCTGAGCCTGACCAAGTACAACGTCCTGACCCCACCGCGCTTCATTGGACTGGACAACTACGAGCGGCTGCTCGGCGACCACCTGTTCTGGAACGCTCTGAAGGTCACCGGCGAGTACGTGCTGATCAACATCGGCACACAGACCGTGATCTCCATGCTGCTGGCCGTCCTGCTGTACCGGCTGACCAAGTCGATGCTGGTACGCGGGATCGTGCTGCTGCCCTACCTCGTCGCCAACGTGGTCGTGGCCCTTGTGTGGTTCTGGATGCTCGACTTCCAGCTCGGCGTGGTCAACAACGTGATCGAGTGGCTGGGCTTCGACCGGGTGGCGTTCTTCGGCTCGGACTGGGCCATCCCGACCATCGCCGGGATCAACACCTGGCGGCACATGGGTTACACCGCGCTGCTCATCTTCGCCGGCCTGCAAATGATCCCGCCGAGCGTGTACGAGGCCGCCGCCATCGACGGCGCCTCGGAGTGGCGGACGTTCTGGCGGGTCACGCTCCCGCTGCTGCGCCCCGTCATGGCGCTGGTCATGGTGCTGAGCGTCATCGGATCGTTCCAGGTCTTCGACACCGTCGCCGTCACCACGGGGGGCGGGCCGATCAACGCCACCCGGGTCATCTACTTCTACATCTACGACCAGGCGTTCAACCGGTTCAACTTCGGCTACGCCGCCGCGCTGTCGTCCGTGCTGTTCGTCCTGCTCGCCGGGATCGCGTATCTGCAGATGCGCCTCTCGCGGGCGGCCGAGTCCGATCTGAGGGGGTCATGATGGCCTCGATCCGCTGGGGCCGGGTGGCGGGCTGGGCCGTGCTCGTCGTGGTCATGGCGGTGACGCTGTTCCCGTTCTACTGGATGCTGCGTACGTCCTTCTCCAGCACCCGCGCGCTGGCCGGAGGCGCCGCGGACCTGCTGCCCGTCGACTTCACGCTGGGCGCCTACCGCCGGGTGCTGGGCCTGTCGAGCACCGCGGAGGCGGTGGCCGAGGGCGGGTCGAGCGGCACGGTCAGCTTCTGGCTCTACCTGCGCAACTCGATCGTCGTCTCGACCACGATCACGCTCGGGCAGGTCTTCTTCAGCTCGATGGCCGCCTACGCCTTCGCGCGGCTGCGCTGGCCGGGCCGGAACGCCGTCTTCACGGTCTTCGTCACCGCCCTCATGGTGCCGCCGATCTTCACCACGCTGCCCAACTTCGTGCTGGTCAAGGAGCTGGGGCTGCTCAACACCTATCTCGGCATCGTCCTGCCGCAGCTGCTCATGACGCCGTTCGCGGTGTTCTTCCTGCGGCAGTTCTTCCTCGGGATCAACGGCAGCGTGGAGGAGGCCGCGCGCATCGACGGGGCCGGTCACGTGCGGACGTACTTCCGCATCATCCTGCCCATGAGCCGGGGGCCCATCGCCACGCTGGCCATCCTCACCTACATCACCAGCTGGAACGACTACTTCTGGCCGCTGCTGGTGGGCAAGGCGGAGAACGTCCGGGTGCTCACGGTCGCGCTCGGCATCTTCCGCTCCCAGACCCCGCAGGGCAGCCCCGACTGGGCCGGGCTCATGGCCGCCACCCTCTTCGCCGCGTTGCCGATCATGGTGCTGTTCGCCGTGCTCGGCCGCCGCGTCATCGACTCCATCGGCTACACCGGCGTCAAGTGAACGCCGTCCCCCCAACCACGGAAGGTTGATGTTGTTGTGAAGCGTTCTCTTGCCGTCGCCTGCGCGGCTGCGCTGCTGCTGACCGGATGCGGCACCTCCCAGGAGGGCGACAAGCCCGCCGCCGCCGGTCCCGCCACGATCGACTACTGGCTCTGGGACACCGCCCAGCAGCCCCAATACCAGGCCTGCGCGGACGCCTTCCACAAGGCGAACCCCAATTACACCGTCAAGATCACCCAGTACGGCTGGGACGACTACTGGAACACGCTGACGACCGGCTTCGTCTCCGGCACCGCCCCGGACGTCTTCGTCAGCCACCTGTCGCAGTACCCGCAGTTCGCCTCCCAGGGCCAGCTCCTGCCGATCACCGACCAGGTCAAGCGGGACAAGGTGGACCTGTCGATCTACCAGGACGGCCTGGCCGACCTGTGGGTGACCAAGGACGGACAGCGCTACGGGCTGCCCAAGGACTTCGACACCGTGGCGGTGATCTACAACACCGAGAAGCTCAAGGAAGCCGGCCTCAAGCCGGCGGAGATGGCCGAGCTGAGCTGGAACCCTCAGGACGGCGGCACGTACGAGAAGGCCATCGCCCACCTCACCGTGGACAAGAACGGCAAGCGCGGCGACGAGCCCGGCTTCGACAAGAAGCACGTGGCCACCTACGGCCTCGGCCTGAACGGCAGCGGCGACGCCTTCGGGCAGACCGAGTGGAGCGAGTACGCGATGGGCAACGGCTGGAACTACGCCGACCAGAACCCGTGGCCCACCCGGTTCAACTACGCCGACCCGAAGTTCAAGGAGACCATCAAGTGGTTCACCTCGCTCATCGACAAGGGCTACATGCCGAACCTGGACATCGTCTCCTCGGGGGTCGGCCAGATCGACGCGTACGGGGCGGGCAAGTACGCGATGGTCACCGAGGGAAGCTGGAACACCAAGACCTACTGGGCGCTCAAGGGCGTGAAGTCGGCCCTCGCTCCGACCCCGATCGGGCCGACGGGTAAGCGGGCGAGCGTGTTCAACGGCCTGGCCGACAACATCTCGGCGAACACCGACAACCCCGACGCGGCGTGGGCGTGGGTCAAGTTCCTCGGCTCGCCGGCCTGCCAGGAGGAGATCGTGGCCAAGCAGGCCATCATATTCCCGGCCATCAAGACGGCGACGGTCAAGGCGGAGCAGGCCTTCGCCGACGCCGGCATCGACGTCAAGCCGTTCACCACGCACGTGCAGAACGGCACGACCCACCTGGCGCCCATCGCCGAGCACTGGGCCGAGATCAAGGCCACCATGACCGAGACCATGGAGTCGATCTTCGCGTTCAAGAGCGACGTCAACGCACTCGACCAGGCCAACGCCACCATCAACGGCCTGTTCGGCTAGAAAGGCGACGCCGGCGCGAGCTGGGCGGGCGTGATCGGCGGTCGTCCCTTGACGGCGTCGTCGTACATGCTCACCGGCTCGCCCTGAAAGCGTCTCATGACGCGGAATGACCGACGCTCTAGGCGGTCCGTACGGCGGTCCGGGTGTTCGGTACGGCGGTCCGGGTGGTCGCCTGGTCGAAGCGGTGCCAGATCAGCTCCACCACGGCGGGATCGGCTCCCAGGGGTTCGCTGACCAGGTCCGCGCCCGCCTCCGTCAGGCGGCCGTGGAAGAAGCCGGGCGCCAGCAGGTACGAGGCGACCGCCAGGCGGGGCGCCGGGCTCGATCTGACGCGTTCGACGGCCTCGCCGAGCGACGGGCTGCCCGCCGAGGTGAAGGCGGCCGTGACCGGGCGGCCCAGCCGTACCGCCAGAAGGTGGGCGGCGGCACGGACGTCGGCGAGCCCGGCCGGGTCAGAGGAGCCGGCCGCGCCCAGGATGACCGTGTCGGCGGGACGGAGTCCCGCGCGGGCCAGCTTGCGGGCGAGCCCGGTGGTGAGCAGCCGGTGCGGTCCGAGCGGCGGCGCGACGAGCGCGTCGGGGCGGTGCTCGGCGACGACGTTCGGCAGGTCGATGTGCACGTGGTAGCCGCCCGCGAGCAGCAGCGGCACCACGACCACGGGTCCGGGGACCGCGGACAGTACGTCGGCCAGCAAAGGCGAGCTGATCTCCAGGTAGCTCAGCTCGACGCGATGCCGGGGCCGCGTCCGCCGGACCGCCGCGGCCAGCGCGGCCAGGGATCGCTCCCCCGCCGCGCTCCGCGTCCCATGCGCGGCCAGGACCAGCGTCGGCGCGGTAGCTCCGGCCCGCACAGACGCGACCGGCATCGGCGCCACAGAAACGGGAGCGACCCGCCTGGGCGAGGGTGACGTCACAGGGACGCCGCCTCGTGGGTGCAGGCGAGCCGGTAGCCCCGTTTGACCACCGTCTCGACGATCCCGCTGGGTCCGAGCGCGCGCCGCAGCCGCGTGATCGCCATCTCCACCGCGTGCTCCGCCGAGTCGCGCGACAGGCTGCCCGGCAGCACGGTACGCAGGTCGGTGCGGGAGACCACATGGCCGGGCTTGTCGGCCAGGCGCTTGAGCACGGCCATCGGCGCGGGTGGCAGCGGCCTGAGTTCGCCGTCGACGACGACCGCGTGCCCGCGGATCTCCAGCCGGTGCCCGCCGGCCTCCAGCCGGGTGACGCCGTGTTCCGGCAGGTGCCTGGCCAGCACTCTGGCCAGCGCGCCGAGACGCGCCCGGTCGGGCTGCAGCGTGCGTACCCCCCGCGTGACCAGGGGCCCGGCGGTGACCGGACCGACGCAGGCGGCCACGACGCGGTCGCCGAACGCCGCCAGCAACTGCTCCTCCAGCCCTTCGGCCCGGGCGGCGCCGAGCATGGCGTGTACGGCGGGCGCGCTGGTGAAGGCCACGGCGTCCACGGCGCCGGACAGCGTCTGGGTGATGAGGCGGCGCAGCGGCGAGGGGTCGCGGTACGGCAACCACCGGTACACCGGGATCTCGATCACCTCGGCCCCGGCCTCCCGCAGCACGGCGACGAACTCCGTCAGCGGCTCGCCGTGCTGCTGCACCGCGATGCGGCGTCCGTGCAGGTCCTGGGCCAGGAGGTACTGCTTGACCTCCTCGCAGGACTCGGTGGCGGGGGTCCAGTGGTCGTTCAGCCCGGCGGCGCGCACCGCTCCCCTGGCCTTGGGGCCGCGGGTGAGCAGGCGGGCCTTGGTCAGGTGGTCGGCCAGGTCGGCGGACAGGCCCCAGCCCTCGGCCGCGGCCATCCAGCCGCGGAAGCCGACGCCGGTGGTGATGACCACGTCGTCCACCGGCCCGGCCAGGCTGAGCCGGGTGGCGGCCAGCAGGTCGGAGTCCTCGGAGAGCGGCACCAGCCTGATGGCGGGCGCGCTCACCACCCGCGCGCCGCGCCGTTCGAGCAGCGCGCCGAACTCCTCGCGCCGCCGGGTGGCGGTCACGCCGACGGTGAAGCCGGACAGCGCGTCCGGCGCCGTCTCCAGCGCTCGCGCCGGTTCGTCGAGGGGAAGCGCGCTCACGCGAACACCTCCTGTAGTGGTGGGCTTGGCCGGGCCCCGAGCACCCGGCCAAGCATCACAGGCCCATGAGCCGGAAGTGAGATCACAGAATAGATAGTGCTTTCGGGCGGTTTCGCCCCTGGGTCTCCCTTGTTACCGCTGTGCTACAACCCAGAATCCCGACGGTTGATCCTGAAGGCGCGCGGGAAGCCTCTCCCCAGACGACGCGACCAATCGGGGAGTTGCGGTGACAGTCCGCCCTATCCGTGTGTTCAGCGATCCGGTGCTCCGTTCGGTGGCGGCGCCGGTTCACGACTTCGACCGGGAGCTCCGGGGGCTGGTCAAGTCCCTGACAGCGACGATGCGCGCGGGAGCCGGCCGCGCCGGCCTGGCCGCACCCCAGATCGGGGTGCCGCTGCGTGTCGTCGTCTACTCCTACGACGGCAAGTCAGGGTGCCTGGTCAATCCGCGGCTGGAGCTGTCCGAGCGGCGTATCACGGCGGACGAGGCGTGCCTGTCGGCGCCGGGCCTGTGGTGGCCGCTGGAACGTTCGTACATGGTCATGGCTCGTGGCCGCGACGCGTTCGGCAAGCCCGTCACCGTGCGGGCGCTGGGTGTGCTCGCCAGGGTGCTGCAGCACGAGGTCGATCACCTCGACGGCGTGCTGTTCAGCGACCGTCTCGAGGACGGCGAGCGCCAACGCTTTCTCGCTGAGGTGATGTCAGGATGAGTTCTCGCCGCTGTGACGGGTCGGTGCCGCCCCAGACTCCGTAGGTCTGTCCGGTGCTGAGCGCGTAGTCGAGGCAGGGCTCGCGTACCGGGCAGCCGCGGCAGACGACCTTGGCCCGCTCGACTTGCGCGTGGCCCGGCCCTTCGGGCGAGATCGGGAAGAACAATTCCGGGTCTACGACCAGGCAGGACGCCTTACGCGACCAATCCATCATCATCATGTTGGAGGCCCCTACCCCTCCTTTTTCCGGTCATACCTCCGCAAAAAGTAGATCCCAATCGGCCAGGAATCCTGGTCAGCCCGTAACGCGCCGCTGCCGCGGCGGTGAGCTCCGGGTGGTTGACGAAGTTTTTACGCGGTCAACCCCGGCCGGCCTCGATCGTCTTCCTCACCAGCGGCTCCAGCCCACCACCGGTGACCAGACCGCGGAGCGCACCCTCCCGGAAGCCACCCCGCCGGCCTCGGCGACGGCGCTCAGCACGCGGTCCGCGAGGTCGGACAGGTCCTCGGCCACCTCGGCGGCCTGCTGGATCTCCTCCGCGCGGGTCTGGCCGCTCGGCACCAGGATGCCTCTGGCCCCCGCGGCCCTGGCCGCCTCCATGTCCCTGCCGATGTCGCCCACCACGACGCAGTCGCGCGGGCTGACGTCGAGGACGGCCGCCGCCCTGATCACCAGCCCCGGCGCGGGCTTGCGGCAGGTACAGCCGTCGGTGTCGTCGTGCACGCAGATGGCCCACGCGTCGAACGGGCCGAGGAGCTCCTCGACCCTGGCGTTCACCTGATCCATCTCGTCCGGCGTGAGCAGGCCCTTGGCCACGCCCGACTGGTTGGTGACCACCGCCACCTGCACGTCGGCCCGGCGCAGGCGCACCAGCGCCTCCCTCGCGCCCGGCATCGGCTCGACCCGCGCCGGGTCACCGTTGTAGGGGACGTCTTTGATCAGGGTTCCGTCCCGGTCGAAGAGCACAGCCCCGGGACGTCGTGGTTCGAACACCTTTCACCTCCGTCGCGCTGCCGCCCAGCTACCCGGGAGCCCCCTCCACAAACAACTACTCAGCGTGACCAACCGCAGAGCCCTCGGCCTGTTCCCCCGCCGCGTCAGGGCGTCCCAGGTTTGAGATCCACTTCTCTCGGTAGCCAAAGTCGATGAGATTTCTCGGCAGCAATGCGATCTTTCCTGGCCCCTGGCTCCGAGTTCGGCCCGCGGGCGCTGGGCCGCCGGGTTCGAATTACCGCCCGATGATCAGGGAAAACTCGCTGTCCGCCCACCACTTCCGGATATTGGGAACGTTATCGGGAACCTTATAGATACCGGCACAGGCGCCGGTGAAGGCGCGTACGTAGTGATCCACCCGGGGACGTCAGCACCCGCCAGGACCTGGCCTGCCGAGCGGCATCGGCAAGCGGTCCGGGAGCTGGCCGAAGACGGGCACCGGGTCGTCGTGACAGGCAAGGAGCGCGAGCTCACCGCCTATGTCGCCCACGATGTTGCGGTCGACCTCGGCGGTAGAACGACGCTCTCACAGCTGGCAGCCCTCATCGAGCGGGCCGGCGCGCTCGTGGCCGGAAACACCGGCCCCGCGCACCTGGCAGCCGCAGTCGGTACGCCTGCCGTGAGCCTGTTCGCCCCCCGGTTGTCCTGTCTCTGCCCCCGGGCACCCAGGTCTGTCACAGGTGACAAGCGAGCAGGTGGTCAAAGCAGTGAGGGAGCTGACCAGTGAATGTCGATCTGATCTCTGAACACGCGGACCCCCTGGCCGCGATCGGCAGCGTCGACTCCGGCGGCCAGAACGTCTACGTCGCCGCGCTGGCCGTCGCGCTGGGGGAGCGCGGGCACACGGTCGTCGTCCACACCCGCCGCTCCGATCCGGCCCAGCCGGACTCGGTGCCCCTGGCACCCGGCGTCACGGTCGAGTACGTCACGGCCGGCCCCGCGGTTCCGATCCCGAAGGACGAGCTCCCGCGGTACATGCCGGAGTTCACCGACCGTCTCGCCGATCGCTGGGCCGTGCGCCGGCCCGACGTCGCGCACGCGCACTTCTGGATGAGCGGCCAGGCGGCCCTGCAGGCCTCCGAGGACGTACCGGTGGTGCAGACGTTCCACGCGCTGGGCACGGTCAAGCGGCGCTGGCAGGGTCCGGCCGACACCAGCCCCGCGCACCGACTCGCGACCGAGCGCGAGATCGGCGCCCGCGCCGACGCGGTGCTCGCCACCTGCGGCGACGAAGTGAACGAACTGCGCGCGATGGGCGTGCCCGAGCAGCGCATCGCGGTGGTGCCGTGCGGCGTGGACCTGACCGAGTTCTGCCCCCAGGGCCCGGTCGCGCCGCGCGCCGGAGCGGGTACCCGGCGTCCGATGGTGCTCAGCATCGGCCGCCAGGTGCCGCGCAAGGGCGTCGACACGGTGATCCAGGCCATGCGCCGGCTTCCCGAGGCCGACCTGGTCATCGCCGGCGGGCACCAGGACGGCGAGGAGTCGGTACGGCTGCGCGAACTGGCCGCCGGATGCGGCGTCGGGGACCGGGTGCACGTGATCGGCAGCGTCCCCCGCGCCCACGTCCCGGCGCTCATGCGCTCGGCGGACGTGGTGGTCTGCGTGCCCTGGTACGAGCCGTTCGGCATGGTGGCGATCGAGGCGATGGCGTGCGGCGTGCCGGTCGTGGCCTCCGGGGTCGGCGGGCACCTCGACACGGTCGCCGGCTGCGGCGTGCTGGTGCCGCCGCGCCGCCCGCGAGCACTGGCCAGGGCCCTGCGCGACCTGCTCACCGACGAGGACCGGCGCAAGGCGATCGGCGCGGCGGGGGCACGCCGCGCTCAGGAGAGGTACGGCTGGGCGCGCGTCGCCGAACAGACCGAGGCCGTGTACGGGCAGGTGATCGACGGCAAGGTATGCCGCCTCGCCGCACTTGGGGGGTGAGCACAAGGGTCGATGACCACGCGGCCACGGTGCGCGAACGCCGGGCTGTCCTCTCTAGAGCGCGACGCCCAGCAGGGCGTCGGTCAGGTCGCGGACCAGGGCCGGTGCCGTCGGGTCCGAGCCGTCGCCCGACAGGGCCCGTTCGGCCCAGGCGTCGACGGCGGCCAGCGCGCCCGGCGTGTCCAGGTCGTCGGCGAGCCGTTCGCGTACCTGCGCCAGCAGCCCGGCCGCGTCGGGCGCCGCGGCCATCCCGACGGCCGAGCGCCAGACGGCCAGCCGGGCCTCGGCCGCGGCGAGCTGGGCCGGGACGTACTCCCAGTCCTCGCGGTAGTGGTGGGCGAGCAGCACGAGCCGGATCCCCATCGGGTCGTGCACGCCTCGCAGCTTGGAGACGAAGACCAGGTTGCCCTTGGACTTCGACATCTTCTCGCCGTCGAGCGCCACCATCCCGGCGTGCGTGTAGAACTTGGCGAACGGCCACTCCCCGGTGGCCGCGTGCCCCTCGGAGGCGCCGCACTCGTGGTGCGGGAAGATCAGGTCGGTGCCGCCACCCGCCACGTCGTAGCCGGCGCCCAGGTTGTCGAGGGCGATGGCGGTGCACTCGATGTGCCAGCCGGGCCGGCCGCGGCCGAGCGTCGACTCCCAGGCCGGCTCGCCGGGCCGCTCGGCCCGCCAGAGCAGCCAGTCGAGCGGGTGACGCTTGCCGGTCCTGCCGGGGTCGCCGCCGCGCTCGGCGAACAGCTCGATCATCCGCTCCTCGCTGTAGCCGGACACCTGCCCGAACTTGGGCGCGTCGGCCACGCTGAAGTAGACGTCGCCGTCGAGCTCGTACGTGACGCCCTTGGCCGCCAGCTTGGCGATCAGCTCGGCCACCCCGCCGACGACCTCGGTCACGCCGACGTACTCGCGCGGCGGCACGATGCGCAGCGCCTCCATGTCGGTGCGGAACAGCTCGATCTCCCGCTCGGCCAGATGCTGCCAGGTGATGCCGGTCTGCGCGGCGCGTTCCAGGAGCGGGTCGTCGACGTCCGTGGCGTTCTGGGTGTAGTGCACCTCGTGGCCCGCGTCGCGCCAGAGCCTGCCGACCATGTCGAAGGCCAGGTAGGTGTTGGCGTGGCCCAGGTGGGTGGCGTCGTAGGGGGTGATGCCGCACACGTACATGCGGGCGGTCGGACCCGGATCGGTCTGCCGGACCTGCCCGGCCGCCGTGTCGTAGAGCCGCAGTGGGACGCTCTCACCGGGAAGAGCGGGAATGGTGGGGGCAGACCACGATCTCATGCCTTTGAGCCTATCCGTCCCGATCAGCGGTCAGGTCCGTGAACTCGTGCGTCACACCCTCCGGCGCCAGCGTGACCAGGGTGACGGACAGCGAGGCGAAGACGCGGCCATCGGGCAGCTCGTGCCGGAGGATCAGGGCCGACGGGTCGGCTGAGGGGGCGGCGGCGATGAGCTCGCGCCAGTCGGCGGAGCTCTCGAAGCGCGAGCGGTAGGCGGCCACCCGTTCGTGTTCCGGGTTGAGGCCGGTGTTGACGATCATGCTGGTGCCGTCGGGCACCTCGGAGGTGCTGAGCCGTTCCCCGTCCCAGCTGAACAGGCGCGCCCGCGTCGGGTCGGCGAGCAGCAGGTGGAAGGGGTCATAGCGGGTCAGGTCGACGTCGGGCAGGTCGTCGGCCTCGACGGCGAGGAGCGGCAGGTCGCCGCGGGAGGTCCTGGTGGTCTCGGGAGCGGGCCGGCCGTGCCCGTTGAGGAGGGCGGCCGCGCGGCGCCTGGCGGAGTCGACGGCCAGCCAGGTGCCGCCCGCCTTGAGGTCGCGCCCGCCCAGCACGCCGGGGTGTTCGGGCCAGTGCTCTCCCGGCCCCTCCCAGGGCCGGTCGGCGAACTCGTCTCGCACGCCCATCAGCGTCAGGGGCCGGCCCGTCTTCACGATCACCGTGCACATAAGGCAAAGCGTAGTAAACGGATTTACCACGGCCGCCAGGGGATGGCCGTTTACATCGGCGGCCAGGGAATGGCCGGCCAGTCGCGGGAGGGGTAGGGGTGCAGGCCGGTTTCGAGCAGCCGTCTGATCCGGGTCCAGGTCGCCTCGACCTCGGCGAGCGTGAGCAGGTCGCGCAGCCTGCGGCCGAGCTGACCCGACTCGATGTCGCGCTCCAGTTTGGTGAGCGTGGCCACGGCCTCGCGGGCCAGCGGCTTGCCCCGCCACTGCCAGAGCACGGTGCGTAGTTTGTCCTCGGCGGAGAAGCAGACGCCGTGGTCGACCCCGTAGACGTGGCCGGTGGGCAGCGGCAGCAGGTGGCCGCCCTTGCGGTCGGCGTTGTTGATCACCGCGTCGAACACCGCCATCCGGCGCACCACCGGGTTGCGGCTGCGTACCAGGCGCATCAGGTCGACCTCGCGTTCGGTGTCGATCCAGAGCTGGCACATGCCGGGGCCGAACGGGCCCTCCCGGTAGACGGTCGGCGGCACGATCTGCCAGCCGGTCGCCTGGGAGACCTCGAACGCCGCGACCTCACGGGCGGCCAGCGTGCCGTCCGGGAAGTCCCAGAGCGGGCGCTCGCCGCGTACCGGCTTGTAGACACACGCGGCGGTGCGCCCGCCGAGCGTGATCGAGCAGTAGAGCGTCATGTTGGTCGCCTCGACGAGGCGGCCCGCGACCTCCAGGCGGCCGTCGCGGAGCAGCTTGAGCGCCCCCTCGTCCTCCAGGGGCGACGGGTGCGAAGGCTTGGTAGCCGGTTCGCTCTCCGGAGCGCTCATGACGTCGCCTCACCCCCGCGATAGCCGTTGAGACGGACGCAGACGTGTCCCTCGGGGTCGAGTGGCTGTCCGCAAAGGGGACACGCCGGTCGGCCCGCAGCGACGAGCTGGAGCGCCCGCTGAGTGAACGCACGGGCGACCCCGGCACTGATCCGCACCCGCAGCATGGCGGGCTCGGGTGCCTCGACGGCTTCCTCGTCGATGATCTCCTGCGCTTCGATCACCACCTGTGACGTGTCGGGATCCCAGGCCAGTGCCATGGTGCCGACCCTGAAGTCCTCGCTGACAGGCACCTCGAGGGGCTTGTCGTCGGTCAGGTCGGCGGGCGCCATGGCAGGCACGTGCGCGGTGCCCCCACTGCGGCGCAGCACCTCGTCGAGCAGCTCGTCCAGCCTGCCCGCGAGTGCGGCCACCTGCAGTTTCTCCAGCGCTACCGTGGTCAGTCTGCCCTCGGCTCTGGCCTGCAGAAAGAAGGCTCGTGCGCCCGGTTGCCCCAAGGCACCGGCCACGAACCTCTCTGGTGGGTCGTAGTCGAAGACCGGCATAGCCTGACCTTACGTGGTTCCGGGTCCACCGCCGACGGCGGCATCGCTCCCGGTGAGTTTTTCTCCCCCGTCTTTCTCCTCCGAATCCTCGGGAAGCTGCAATTCCCCCATATCGTTAAGCCTGAGCACAAAGGGACGCAGGGGGGCATAGCGAATGACGGTGAGAGCTGCAGGATCAGCTGTTATCCGTTGAAAGTGATCCAGATGGAGTCCCAGCGCATCGGCGACGATCGCCTTGATCACGTCTCCGTGACTGCAGGCCAGGTAGACTCCCTTCCCCCCGAGGCGTTGGTTCCACTCCCGTACGGCGGCCACGGCCCGGTGTTGCATTTCGGTCAGTGCCTCCCCTTCCGGAAATGTCACCGCACTCGGGTGAGCCTGCACGACCTGCCACAACGGCTCCTTCGCCAGCTCCGCCAGCGGCCGTCCGGTCCACGCTCCGTAACCGCACTCCACGAACCGCTCGTCGGTCTGTACGTCCATGCCGCGCCCTTCGGCGACGGCCAGGGCCGTCTCCTGGCAGCGTTCGAGCGGGCTGGAGACGATGGCGTCGAGCCGGACCCCCGCGATGCGCCCGGCCAGCGCCGCGGCCTGTGCCCGGCCCGCGTCGCTCAGATGCACTCCGGGAGTACGGCCGGCGAGCACCGGCCCGGTGAGGGCGGTAAGCCCATGGCGAACGAGAAGGAGGGTGGTCACCGACCAAGTGTCGCAGGCGTGGATCACGGCGTTTCACGCACCCGGGCGGTAACCTGGCGGGATCATGGAGCAGCGCTATGTCGGCCGGAGCGGCCTGTCGGTGTCCCGCCTGGGGCTCGGCACGATGACCTGGGGGCGTGACACCAGCGCCGACGAGGCGGCGGCGCAGCTGCGCACATTCATGAGCGCGGGCGGCACCCTGGTCGACACGGCCGACGTCTACACCGGCGGCGACGCCGAGCGCCTGCTCGGCCGGATGCTGCGCGACTCGGTGCCGCGCTCCGAGCTGGTGATCTCGACCAAGGCGGTGGTGACGCCGTCGGGCCGGCGGCCGCGGGACGCCTCCAGGCGCCACCTGATCGCCGCGGTCGACGACTCCCTGAACCGGCTGGGCCTCGATTACATCGACCTCTGGCAGCTGCACACCTATGACGCCGAGGTGCCGCTGGAGGAGACGATGGCGGCGCTCGACGCGATCGTCTCCTCGGGCCGGGCGGTCTACGCGGGCGTCTGCGACTACGCGGGCTGGCAACTGGCCGCCGCCGCGGTCATGCAGCGGGTGATCCCCGGCCGCATCCCGATCACCTCCGCCCAGGCCGAATACTCCCTGCTGGCCCGCGAGCCGGAGCGCGAGCTGCTGCCCGCCGCCGAGCACGTCGGCGCGGGCGTGCTGGCCTGGTCACCGCTCGGCAGGGGCGTTCTGACGGGCAAGTACCGGACGGGAATCCCGGCCGATTCGCGGGCCGCTACGCCGCATTTCGCCGATTTTGTCCGCCCTTATCTCGACGAGCGCAGCCGTCGTGTGGTCGAATCCGTGATGACCGCGGCCGACGGGCTCGGGGTCTCGCCGTTGGCGGTGGCGCTCTCATGGGTACGCGACCAACCGGGCGTGGCCTCCGCTATCGTCGGTGCCCGTACGCACGCTCAGCTCGCCGGCGCACTGACCGCCGAGGACGTGGTGTTGCCGCGAGAGATACGTGAGGCCCTGGATGACGTGTCGTCGCTCGACTGAGAGCGAACGAGAGTCATGCTCGCGTGTCACGCGTCGATACCGAATCGCAACTTTAGCCGGAAAACACCTGCGTCGCACCGCCGAAGTCCATCAAGATTTCCTCCGTAAGCAACCCAGGAGGGGACGGATGGGGAGCAGGACCGCGATCTCGGCTGGAGCTCTCGCATTGGCGCTGGTCGCGATCCCGGTCGTCGGGTCGCCCGCGCTGGCCGAGGCCACCGACTGCACGCGCGGCGACGGACTGCTCTCCGGAGTGACGAACGGCCTGTGCGACGTCGTGGAGGCGGTCACCGGCACGGTCGACACCCTCACGGGCGACACGCTCAATCCCGTGACGAAGAAGGTCGGCAAGACCGCGGACGACGTCCTCGGCACGGTGGGCGACGCGGTCCCGACGACGATCCCCAGCGCAACGGGGCAGCCCCAGCCGACACCGTCGGGCGACCACCTGCTGCCCAACACCCTCAGCGAGGTCTGTATCCCGGCGCTGGCCTGCGAGAACCAGGACGTCCAGACACAACACAAGGACCCTGAGAACCCGCAGGGCCCCGAGGACTCCGCCAAGCCCACGCCCACCGCGAAGCCCAACAAACGCGACAAGAAGGACTCAACGACGACGACAACCCTCCCGACGGGGGGCCCGACGCCGCCGCAGACCGAGCCCTACGAGCTGGGCACGACCGAACACCCGGTCAAGGACATCCAGACCGCCGACACGGACGAGCCCCGAATAGACCTCCTGTGG
The DNA here is from genome assembly GCF_018603905.1 of Nonomuraea sp. NEAU-A123. Lineage (GTDB taxonomy): Bacteria > Actinomycetota > Actinomycetes > Streptosporangiales > Streptosporangiaceae > Nonomuraea. The sequence continues at coordinate 130,531 of NZ_JAHFZZ010000005.1, read as the reverse complement.
CCCAACCCCTTCGCCAGGGACCTCACCGATCCCATGCGCGACCAGCCCATCATCCGCCCGTCGAAACCGGCCTCGGACGTCCTGGGCACCTCGCTGACGATCGCCCTCCTGACGTCGGCGATCCTGGCCACCCGCATCGTCCAGCAGCGCCGCCAGCGTACGGAGCAGCCGGACTCGATCCCCTTCGAACCGGCCAGAGCGGCCAACAGCCGCCACCGCCTGGCTTAGACAGCCGGCGGCGACGGCCGCGGATCGGGGTCAGAACAGGTCAGGCACCGATCGCGTGGGCGCCGCCGTCCACGTGGACGATCTCGCCGGTGGTGGCGGGGAACCAGTCGGACATCAGCGCCACGCACGCCTTGGCGGCGGGGACCGTGTCGGACAGATCCCAGCCCAGCGGGGCCCGCTCCGGCCAGCTGTCCTCGAACTCCTTGAAGCCCGGGATCGACTTGGCCGCCATCGTGCGCAGCGGCCCGGCGGCGACGAGGTTGACGCGGATGTTCTGCTTGGCCAGGTCACGGGCGAGATAGCGGTTGCACGACTCCAGGCCCGCCTTGGCGACGCCCATCCAGTCGTAGACCGGCCACGCCTTGCTCGCGTCGAAGTCGAGGCCGACGACCGCGCCGCCCTCCTTCATCAGCGGCAGGCAGGCGACGGCCAGCGACTTGTAGGAGTAGGTCGAGATGTGCATGGCCGTGGCGACGTCCTCCCAGGTGGTGTTGAGGAAGTTGCCACCGAGGGCGCTCTGCGGGGCGAAGGCGATGGAGTGGACGACGCCGTCGAGGCCGTCGACGTGCTCGCCGATCCGGGCGGCCAGCGTGTCGAGGTGCTCAATGTTCTGGACGTCGAGCTCGAGCACCGGCGGCGTCTCGGGCAGCCGCTTGGCGATGCGCTCGACCAGGCTCATCCGGCCGAACCCGGTGAGCACCACGGTGGCGCCCTCCTCCTGGGCCAGCTTGGCCACCGAGAACGCGATCGACGCGTCGGTGAGCACGCCGCTCACGAGGATCCGCTTGCCTTGGAGAATTCCCACGTCAGTGCCCCATTCCGAGTCCGCCGTCGACCGGGATCACGGCCCCGGTGATGTAAGAGGCGTCGTCGCTCGCCAGGAAGCGGACGACGCGCGCGATCTCGCCCGGCGCCGCCTGGCGCCCGAGCGGGATGTTCTTGATGATGGCCTCCACGTCGAGATCGGCCGTCATGTCGGTGGCCACGAAGCCGGGCGCGACCACGTTGACGGTGATGCCGCGCGAGCCGTACTCGCGCGCCATGGAGCGGCCGAAGCCGATCAGGCCCGCCTTGGAGGCGGCGTAGTTGGTCTGGCCGGCCGAGCCGGACAGGCCGACGACGGAGGAGATGAGGATGACGCGGCCGCGCTTGAGCTTCATCATGGGCCTGATGGCCCGCTTGGCCACGCGGTAGGCGCCGGTCAGGTTGGCGTCGATGACGTCGGTGAAGGTCTCTTCCTTCATCATCGCCAGCAGCGTGTCCTTGGTGACGCCCGCGTTGGCGACCAGCACCTCGACCGGGCCCTGCTCGGCCTCGATCTTGTCGAAGGCGGCCTCGACGTCGGACATGCTGGTCACGTCACACTTGACGCCGAACAGCCCCTCCGGCGGCTCCCCCGATCGGTAGGTGACCGCGACGGCGTCGCCGGCCGCGGCTAGTTCACGGGCGATCGCGAGGCCGATGCCGCGATTGCCTCCGGTGACGAGTACTGAGCGTGCCATGGCACCAGACGCTATCTCTTACCGGCCGGTATGCCCTTGTCCGGGAGGTACAAGATCACGGGGTTAGGATCGTGGACATGCGCCAGATCGATTCCGATTTCCTGGAGCTGCCGATGCGGCAGCTGGCGGACGCCGCCCTGCAACGTGCTCGTGACCTGGGCGCCGAGCATGCCGACTTCCGGTTGGAACGCGTCAGAGCCGAGACACTCAGCCTCTACGACGCCCGGCTCGAAGGAGCCATGGACGCCGACGACCTCGGCTACGCGGTCCGTGTCGTCAAGGGCGGCACGTGGGGCTTCGCCGCCGGCATCCATCTCACGCCCGAGGCGGCGGCCACGGTGGCCGAGCAGGCGGTGCGGGTGGCCGAGGTGAGCGCCCCCATCAACCGGGAGCCCATCGAGCTGGCCCCCGAGCCGGTCCACGCCGAAACGGTGTGGGTCTCCGCCTACGACGTCGACCCGTTCGAGGTGTCGTCGGCGGAGAAGGTGGCGCTGCTGGCCGACTGGTCGGCCGGGCTGCTCAAGGGCGCCGACCACGTCTCGGCCCGGCTGCTCCAGGTCAAGGAGCAGAAGTTCTACGCCGACACGGCGGGCACGGTGACCACGCAGCAGCGGGTGCGGGTGCATCCGAAGCTCAACGCGATGAAGGCGGCCAATGGCGGGTTCGACGACATGTCGACGATCGCGCCTCCGGTGGGCCGCGGCTACGAATACCTGACGGGCACCGGCTGGGACTGGGCCGACGAGCTGGCCCGGCTTCCCGGGCTGCTGGCGGAGAAGCTGGCCGCGCCCTCGGTGGAGGCGGGCGACCACGACCTGGTGATCGACCCGTCCAACCTGTGGCTGACCATCCACGAGTCCATCGGGCACGCCACCGAGCTCGACCGGGCGCTCGGCTACGAGGCGGCCTACGCGGGCACCAGCTTCGCCACGTTCGACCAGCTCAACGAGCTCGTGTACGGCTCGCCGGTGATGAACGTGACCGGCGACAGGACGGTCACGCACGGCCTGGCCACGATCGGCTTCGACGACGAGGGCGTGCAGGGGCAGAGCTTCGACATCGTCAGGGACGGCATCCTGGTCGGCTACCAGCTCGACCGGCGGATGGCGCTGATGAAGGGGTTCGGGCGGTCCAACGGGTGCGCGTTCGCCGACTCGCCGGGACACACGCCGATCCAGCGGATGGCCAACGTCTCGCTCGCCGCCGCGCCCGACGGACCCTCGACCGAGGAGCTCATCTCGCGGGTCGAGCGGGGCCTCTACATCGTCGGCGACAAGAGCTGGTCGATCGACATGCAGCGCTACAACTTCCAGTTCACCGGGCAGCGGGCCTACCGGATCTCCCACGGCAAGCTGGCCGGGCAGGTGCGCGACTTCGCCTACCAGGCGACCACGACGGACTTCTGGCAGTCGATGGAGGCCGTCGGCGGCCCGCAGACGTACGTGCTGGGCGGCGCCTTCAACTGCGGCAAGGGTCAGCCGGGCCAGGTCGCGCCGGTCAGCCACGGCTGTCCGTCCGGGCTGTTCAGGGGCGTACGGATCCTCAACACCGTGCAGGAGGGTGGAAAGTGAGCGAGCGGCGATCCTCGGCGGGCCATACCGGCTCGCCCGTCCTGATCTCTCCGCAGGACATGGTGGAGAAGGCTCTGGAGCTGTCCACCACCGACGGGTGCGTCGTGCTCGTGGACGAGGGGTCCACGGCCAACCTGCGCTTCGCGGGCAACACGCTGACGACCAACGGCGTGGCCCGCTCCGCCCGGCTGACCGTGATCTCGATCGCGGGCCAGGGCGTGGGCGTGGTCTCCCGGGCCGCCGTACGACCGGATCAGCTCGCCGGTGTGGTGGCCGCGGCCGACCGGGCGGCGCGCGAGGCGCGACCCGCCGAGGACGCGCGGCCGCTGGTCGAAGGCGTCCCGGCGAGCCCCTCGTGGGCGGAGCCGGTGACCCCGACCGACATCGGGGTGTTCGAGCGGTTCGCGCCCGCGCTCGGCGACGCGTTCGCCGCCGCCGAGGCCGGTGGCCGGAGGCTGTACGGCTTCGCGGAGCACTCGCTGACCTCGACGTTCCTCGGCACGTCCACCGGGCTGCGCCTGCGCCACGACCAGCCGTCCGGGCGGCTGGAGCTCAACGCCAAGTCGGCCGACCTGAAGCGCTCGGCCTGGACGGGCGTGGGCACCCGCGACTTCTCCGACGTGGACGTGGCGGCGCTGGACGCGTCGCTGGCGCAGCGGCTGGAGTGGGCCAAGACCCGGGTGGACCTGCCCGCGGGGCGCTACGAGACCGTACTGCCGCCGAGCGCGGTGGCCGACCTGATGATCTACGCGTACTGGTCCGCGGGCGCCAGGGACGCGCTGGACGGCCGCTCGGTGTTCTCCAAGCCCGGCGGCGGCACCCGCGTGGGCGAGCAACTGGCCACGCTGCCGGTGACGCTCGCCAGCGATCCGGCCGCCTCCGGCATCGAGTGCGCGCCGTTCGTGATCGCCCACGCCTCCAGCCGCGAGAGCTCGGTGTTCGACAACGGCCTGCCGCTGTCGGCGACCGACTGGGTGCAGGAGGGGCGGCTCGGCGCGCTGCAGCAGACGCGCTACTCGGCCGAGCTCAGCGGGCTGCCCGTCACGCCCGCGATCGACAACCTGATCATGCGGGCGCCCGGCGACGGGCGTTCACTGGCGGAGATGATCGCCGGCACCGAGCGCGGCCTGCTGCTCACCTGCCTGTGGTACATCCGCGAGGTCGATCCGCAGACGCTGCTGGTGACCGGGCTCACCCGTGACGGGGTCTACCTGGTCGAGCACGGTGAGGTCGTGGGCGAGGTGAACAACTTCCGGTTCAACGAGAGCCCGGTCGACCTGCTGGGGCGGCTGTCCGAGGTGGGTTCCAGCGAGCAGACGCTGCCGCGCGAGTGGAACGACTACTTCAGCCGTACCGTGATGCCCGCCGTCAGGGTGCCGGACTTCAACATGTCGACGGTCAGCCAGGCGAGCTGACCGTGCCGCTCCGGTAGCGCGCGCCCGGGTCGCCCGGGCGCCCGCGTGGCCGGGGGGGCAATAAAGGCGGGCCCCCCGGCCGGGCCCGCGCGGCCGCGGGGCGGCGGCGCCGGGCGCCCGCCCGCCCCCCCGCTTCGCGGGGCTGTCATTCACGGCGTCGTCATTCACGGCGTCGCCGTTCGCGGGGCCGCCGTTCGCCGGGTCGTCAGGAGTCCTCCAGGCGGAAGCCCACCTTCATGCCGACCTGGAAGTGCGCGACCTCGCCCGCGTCGATGTGCCCGCGAACCTCCGTCACCTCGAACCAGTCGAGGTGCCGCAGCGTCTCCGACGCGCGCCTGATCCCGTTGCGGATGGCCTGGTCGACGCTCTCCCCCGACGTGCCGACGATCTCGGTCACCCGGTACGTACGATCCGTCATCTCCACATCCTCCTTACTCGAAGGCCATGATCGCATGACCGCTGTCGCCGGCCCCGGCCCCTGTCGCATGCGACCCCTACGGGGTCTACCGTGGAAGTCATGAAGGGGTGGCGCAAGAAGCAGAACGTCCACCAGGTCACGGACGCGAAACCGTCGCTGAGCTCGGACATCCATCGGCGAGAGATCAGCTACCTCATCAAGATGGGCATCCGCACGATGTGCCTGATCCTGGCCGTGGTGGTGCCGGTGCCGGTGCCGTACCGGCTGCTGTTCATCGCCGCTGCCGTTTTTTTGCCATACATAGCCGTAATCGGGGCCAATGAGAGAGGTCGGGATGCCCCTCCCCCTACCTTTCACACACCTGGAGCTAACCAAAGCGAGATACCAAGGCATCGACGCGAGATCGGGTCGTGACTAAGTCTTGACGCATCCCATGGGTTGTAGGTGTACGCTTTAGACAAGCGCTCCGGTCCCCCGTCGGAGTGCTGGTGCCGGCGTTCCGGGCCCCCGTCGGAACGCCGATGAAGCGACGCCGGGTGGTTTGCCCCCGTAACCACCCGGCGTCGCCCCTTTCCTGGGGAAACTCTCTCTCGGACGATCAGTCCAATAGCCCTGGAACCCACTTGGGTAGGGCCTCTTTCCCGAAATCGTTTACGCTCTGCGGCGCTCACTATTCGCATGAAATCCGCAACTTTGAGCATGGCTTGACATCAACAGTTCGTTGGAGTGTCAACTGTCGGTCAGCGTCTCGGCCGTGGCCTCACTCCAGTTCCTGGCGAGCGCGGTAATCCGGGCCACCGCGTCGGCGGGCGCGGTGCCGGCGCCCTCGGCGAGCCCCAGCAGATAGGCGGTCAGCGGCGCGGCGGGCCTGGCGACGCCGTGCGCCACCTCCTTGGTCAGCTCCAGGATCAGGTCCCGGTCGACGCGGGCGGGGTCGACGCCCAGTTCCTTGCAGGCCAGGGCGGTCCATTCGTTCAGCACGTTCATGCGAGCCTCCTCTAGATCGTCCATTGTGTCGCAGTCGAACCACGGCCGGCCGGGCAACGCCACACGAGCGCGGACGAGCGGGCCGAGCAGCCCTCGCAGGGAGCGCCCCGTATAGCCATCCAGCGCCCGGCGCAGCGTCTCGGCAGACCAGAGGCTCAGCAGCCACTGCTCCCGCCCGCCATCATCGACCACCACGACCCCACCGCCAGCATCCCCACCGCCCACCTGGCCGCCGCCCACGCTCTCGTGGCCGCCGCTCTCGTATGCGCCGCCCGCGTGCCCGCTGCTCACGTGGCCGCCGCCCGCGTGCCCGCCGCCCGCGTGCCCGCCGCTCTCGTGGCCGCTGCTCACATCGCCAGCGCCTACGTACCCGGCGCTCACGTCGCCGCTGCCCATGCCGACAGCCACGTCCTCGCTCACATCGGCGCTCACGTTTCCGCCGCCGCGCCCGGCGGGCGCCGCCTGGGACGAGGCGTGGAGCAGTTCGGCGACGTGCCCGGCTCTGAGGTACGGCAGGTCTCCGGCGAGCAACACCACGCGTGGCGCCGTGACCTCGCGCATCCCGGCCCGCAACGCCGGCACCGGCCCGCTGCCAGGCGGGTCCTCACGCGCGAAGACTATCCGCGGACGCTCCTCCAGCCGGGGCTCCTCCCCCTTCCGCGTCTCGCGCAGGAACTCCGCCCCTTGCCGCCTCTCGCGCGGGGACTCCACCCCTTGCCGCGTCTCGCGCAGAGACTCCGCCCCATACCGCGTCTCCTGCGGGGACTCCGCTCCATGCCGGTCCTCGCGCGAGGGCCCCAGCTTGCCGTGGTTCTCGCGCGCCCCCGGGAGCGGGCGTTCGGGGCCAACCACGATCACCGTGCGGGCTCCCGACGCCGCCAGCACGACGCTCTCGATCATCGCCCGGGCGCCGACGCTCAGGCCGGGCTTGTCCAGGCCGCCCAGCCGCCGCGCCTGTCCCCCGGCCAGGATCACCGCGTCGTACTCTCCGCCGATCGTCACGCCCCCACGGTACGCACCACGGCCGGGAGCCAACCGGCCACCCCGTCCCGGCACACAACTCTCGCCGAGCGGTGACTCCTTCCCGCACATCGTATGGAGAAGGCCCAGCCGTTCCGTACAACGTACGAGAAAAGAGGCTAGCCGCCGATCGCCGACATCGGCCGGGACGGCTGGAGGAACGACGGGTCGTCGATGCCATGCCCGGCGCGCTTGCGCGAGACGGCGGCGATCCAGCGGGCGGCGAGTTCCTCGTCGGAGGCGCCGTCCCGCAGAGGCGTCTTCAGATCGGACTCCTCGGTGGCGAACAGGCAGTTGCGGATCTGCCCGTCGGCGGTCAGCCGTACGCGGTCGCACGCGCCGCAGAACGGGCGCGTCACCGACCCGATCACGCCCACCCGCGCGGGCCCACCGTCGACCAGGAACCGCTCGGCGGGAGCGCTGCCGCGCTCCTCGAGGTCGTCGGGCGTGAGGTCGAACGAGACCGACAGCAGCGCGAGGATCTCGTCGGCGGTCACCATGCCCTCACGGGTCCAGCCGTGCTGGGCGTCGAGCGGCATCTGCTCGATGAAGCGCAGTTCGTAGCCCTGCTCGAGGCAGTAGCGCAGCAGCGGCACGGCCTCGTGGTCGTTGACGTCGCGCATCAGTACGGTGTTGACCTTGACAGGACGCAGACCCGCGTCATGGGCGGCGCTCAGCCCGGCGATGACGTCCTCGAACCTGTCGCGGTGCGCGAGCCGCTTGAACGTGTCGCGGTCGAGCGTGTCCAGCGAGACGTTCACCCGGTCGAGACCCGCCTCGACGAGCGTCCCGGCCAGCCGGGCCAGCCCGATGCCGTTGGTCGTCAGGGACACCTGCGGCCTGGGGCTGAGCGCGGCGGTACGGCCGACGATGTCGGGCAGCTCGCGGCGCAACAGCGGCTCGCCCCCGGTGTAGCGGACCTCGGTGACACCCAGCTGTTCGACGCCGATCGTGACCAGCCTGACGATCTCGTCGGCCGTGAGGAGCTGGGCGTTGGGCAGCCAGTCGAGCCCTTCGGGTGGCATGCAGTAGGTGCAGCGCAGGTTGCACTTGTCCGTGAGGGACACCCGCAGATCCGTCGCCACCCGTCCGAACGAGTCTCGCAACATGGCGTCACCTCCTGTCTATCGCTAGAACGCCAGCCTATGTCGGCCTTCCGGCCGCCCCCAAAACCGACAAGTCACCCGACGACAACGCGGCTCGTGATCAGGTGATTCCTGGCTAGGGGTGCCGGAACGTGGTGGCGTGGCGGGTGATGTGTTCGATGTCCGTCCGGTAGAGGTCGGCGTGCCCGGCGGCCAGGTGGGCGGCGAACGCCTCGTTCCCGGCTGCGGCCTGCTGCCGCATGTGGTCGACCATCGCCCGCAGCCGTTCCGCCGCCATCTCGGGCAGCGCCGTCCGCTCGTCGTCGGAAAGGCCGTAGGCGTCGCCGAGCAGTCGTAGCCGCCTGGCCTGCTCGGTCACCGGCAGTACGGCCTCGCCGTTGCCGACGGCCGACAGCGGGACGAACCGGTAGGCGGCGTAGGCGACGTCCCACAGGCGCGGCCCGGGATGGGCGGTGTCGAAGTCGATGAGCGCCACCGGCAGGCCGTCGCGGTAGACGCAGTTGTAGGGCGCGATGTCACCGTGGCAGACGACCTCGGCCGGCTCGCGCGCCGGGAAGTACCACTCGGCGTCCTGTTCCGTGAAGTCCGCGGTGGCGTCGTGATAGGCCCGCATGAGTACGGCCAGCGCCTCCAGCGCGGCGTCGCTCCAGGCGTAGGCGGGCACCGGGTAGTGCGCAACGTCACCCGGGACGAAGTCGAGGACCTCCCGACCGGCCTCGTCCAGCCCGTGAGCGCGGGGCGCCCCCTTGAACCCGGCCGCGGCGAGGTGCTCCAGCAGACGGTGCACGGCCGGCGTCCACGGACCGGTCGGCCGCCGGACGGTGTCACCGACCCGGACGACCGAGTTGACCCCACCCCCGGCTAAAGGTTCTTCGATCACCCGCGGGACTCTACGCCATCACCGCGAACCTCGGCTGAGAGCCACATGGCTTGGGCCTCAGGACCGCGGTCTCACGGACGCGATATCACGAACGCGCCCTCAGGATCGCGGCTTCGAGACCGTCTCCTCCGGAGGCCGCCGCATCAGGGATGCCGCCGCCCGGACGCCGACGCGCCCTCAAGCCCGCCCCACGAGCCGCTGTCTAGGGCCCCCGCCTCGAGATCGCGGCCTTGGAAGCGCGCGGTCCGTCGGCGACGGTCAGGAGATGCGCGATGTCCGGGAGCTGGCCGGCCTGCGCGGACATCAGCACCACGATCGCCCGACACACGGCCATCAGCGGTACGGGTGCGGCAGGTCTCAAGGATGCGGCACTAGCCGAAGCGAAGCCGCGGGACGTACAAAAACGGCGGCTGCCTGGGGGTCGCGCACCCAGGAAAAGCTCAGCCTGTCACCGGCTTCCGGCCGACGGGAGACTGACCCCGGAACAGACAACCGACGAGGGGGATGCGATGTCCAGCGAGGCAGCCGACGTGAACGTGGTCGGCATGTGGGTGACGGCCGACGGCTACATCCGGCAGGAACTGCTGGCGAACGGCCGCTACGACGAAGCTCGCGGCGATCGGCGCAGCGCCTACACCGGCCGCTACACGGTGACGGGCGCCCATCTGGATTACGTGGACGACACCGGGTTCACCGCGACGGGCGACATCCGCGACGGCGTCCTCTACCACGAGCACCTGGTGCTCTACCGGGAGGAACCGCACCCCGGAGCATGAACCAGCCGCTTCCGGCCGGGACCCGGCCCTGCGGCCACAAGCGCTTCCGAGTCGGGCCCCGAAGCCGGTCGGCCCTTGCCGGTACAGAAGCGAAAACGCCCGGCCCCATTTCGGGGACCGGGCGTTCGCGAGCCGGGTGTGTGGTCAGTGGCGGCGGCCGACGACCTTCACCCAGTCGGTGGCCTGCGCGCCGTCGAGCCACTTGGCTCCCTCGAAGACCGCCTTCCAGGTGCCCGAGGTGTACGCGGGGACGCGGGTGGAGAAGTAGCCGTCACCGCTGGTCTTGACCGACTCCACGTACTCCCAGCGGCCGCTGCCGTCCGCCTGGAAGAGGATCGCGATCCGCTTCCAGCCCAGGCGGTGCCACGACTCCGACTCCTTGCAGTAGTCGGCGTTGTGGACAGACACGAAACCGCTGATGTAGTCCTCTTCGCACTCCACCGACAGCTTGCCTTCGAGCGTCAGCGGCTTGCCGCGCCAGGCCGGTTCGGGGTTGGCGTCGAGCGTCAGGCGGGTGTGACCACCGTCGAACCCGGGATCGGCCAGCGCCGGCGTGGCGGCGGTCGCCACGACCGTGGCGCCCAGAGCAGCCACCGCCAGTCCGGCGGCGAGACGTCGCATCATGAATGAACTTCCTTCCCCGTAGGAGAACGCGCCCCAAGGACAGAACACGTCAACGCCAATGACGCCTAAAGGCAAGGAAAAGTTGCGAAGTTCTCGATCACAATCGTGCAACGACAATTCATCCGATGGGCTTTATCGCACGATTTTTATCCTTTTATCCGATTATTCAGAGCTTTCGTGGATTCGGGAGATCTTGGAGGCGTAGTGGGCGGTTCCCAGGTAGCGGGCCCGCCAGTAGCCGCCGGCGCGTCCCTGGACCGTCTTGGCGAAGTCGCCCGTCTCGCCGGTGGTCGTGACCGCCACCCGCTCCCACTCGTCGTCGGCCTCCGCGCGCCACAAGATCTCCACCCGCTGGTCCGCGAACGGCGCGTATTCCGCGTATCCGCGCGGGTCCACCCTGGTCAGGGAGCCGTGCAGCCGTACGGAATCGGGGGCGCCCGCCCTTTCCGCCCGTACGGACGACATTTTGGTCTCGCGCTTGAGCTGGAATGTCTGATGCCGCGTCACGCTCGTACCGTCGTCGCCGGTCGCGGTGGCGGTGATCGTCCACGTTCCCGACGGGTAGAAGCGGGTGAGTACCTTGTCGGGGAGGAACCGCCAGGTCTGCCAGTTGTCCCTCATCCGCATCCCGCCCGGCGTCGTACGCCACACCGGCATGAGTGCCGGCGCGGGTTCCACGTTGACGGGGCGGGGCTGCGGCTCCCTGGCCGCCGCCCAGACGCCCGGCCCGAACCAGCCCGGCCACCCAGCGCGGCCGGGCTCCGTAGTAGCCGTGCCGACGCCCCCGGCAGGGTCCACGGTGGCCTCTCCGCCCGGGGCGAGGTTGATGGCCGTCTTGACGTCTGAGTCGGGGTGGACGGCCGCGTTCGCGCCCTGCGCGGGGGCCGTGTTCGCGCCCTGCGCGGGGGCCGTGGAGGGTCGCACGCCATCCGTGGGCCGCCCGTCGTAAGCCGGTCGCGTGTCCCAGTCGGTCCGTACGGCCAGACGGGCGTGCCCACTGGGCTGCCGGAGAGCGGCGGGAAGCTCCTGGACGCGAGAGGCGCCACCAGGCCCGCCGACCGCTACCCGCAAGGCGCCATCGGGCCTGGCGACCGCGGTGCGCAAGGCGCCACGGTGCCCGCCGACGGCGGCGCGCGAGGCCGAGGCCGGAGCCGCTGTGGCGGACCGGCCTGTCGCGGCAGACCCGGTGGGACCGGGCGCGAGCACCCCGGTGCTGGGCGAGGAGGGCTTGGAGGTGACAAGGGATCCGCCGGTGACAGAGTCCGTGGCATCGGGCGTGGACCCGGGCTCCACCTGGATGGTCACCCCGTCTCTCCCCCTCACCCCCTTGGCGATCACGTCGATCACCAGCCGGACGGAGTTCCCGGCCCCGACCACAGGGCTTGCCGGTCGTACGTTGATCTCACGAATCGCGAGCTCGGTCGCGGCAGAGGACGCCGGTATGGGCACCGTGAGCGCCCCCGCCGCGAGCGAGACGAGAAGAAGACTTCTGATCATGACCGAGACGGTAGGAACCACCCGGTAATGACCACGACCACGACTCACGCCCTCAACGGCAAAGGATCAGCCGGAGTACAGCCCCTCGATGACGTCGGCGTACTTGGCGTGGATGACCCGCCTCTTGAGCTTCAGGCTGGGCGTCAGTTCCTCGGTCTCGGCCGTCCACTCGGTGCCGAGCAGCGCCCACCGCTTGACCTGCTGCACCCTGGCCAGCTTGGCGTTGGCCACCACGACGGCGGCCTCCACCTCCTTGAGCACGTCGGAGTGCTCCGCCAGTTCGGCGAGCGAGCCGAACGTGATGCCGCGCGCCTGCGCCCAGCCGGGCGCCACCTCGGCGTCGAGCGTCAGCACGGCCACCGGGTAGGCGCGGTTGTCGCCGTAGGCGAGGGCCTGGCCGATGAGGGGGTGTTCCTTGAGGTGGTTCTCGATCTCGGCCGGGGAGATGTTCTCGCCGCCGGCGGTGATGATCAGCTCCTTCTTGCGGTCGACGACGCGGTAGAAGCCGTCGTCGTCGACCGTGCCGATGTCGCCGGTGTGCAGCCATCCCTCGTCGTCGATGAGCTGGGCGGTCTCCTCGGGGCGGTTGAGGTAGCCGCGGGTGTTCAGCGGGCTGCGGGTGAGAAGCTCGCCGTCGGCGGCGATGCGGACCTCGACACCCGCCTCGGCCCGGCCGACGGTGCCGAGGCGGTAGCAGGCGGGACCGTTGCCGGTGAAGGCGCCGGTCGTCTCCGTCATGCCGTACACGTCGATGACCTTCAGCCCGAGACCGGCGTAGAAGCGCTGCACCTCGCCGGGGAGCGGCGCGGCGCCGGTGGCGGTCCACTCGGCGCGGTCGAAGCCGATCATGCCGCGGATGATGGACAGCAGCGAGGAGTCGGCCTGCTCGTAGGCGGCCCTGATCTCGGGGGTGATCGTGCCGCCGTACTGCCCGGCCTCGACGTAGGCGACGCCGGCCGCCATGGCCTGGCGTACGGCGGCCTGCTGCTCTTCCGGCTGGGTGGCCAGGACCGCCAGCAGGCGGGCCATCATCTTCTCCCACACGCGCGGCACGCCGAAGAACATCATCGGCTTGACCTGCCCGAGCGTGGCGCCGAGGTTGGCCAGGTCGGTGCAGAAGTGCACGTGGGAGACCTTCACCAGCGGCAGGTAGAGGCTCAGGACCCGCTCGGCGATGTGGGCGTAGGTGAGGTAGGAGATCTGCGTGCCCTGGACGGGCAGCGCGGTGATGCGGTCGGTCGATTCGACCTCGTAGAAGACGTTCGTGTGGGTGAGGGGGACGCCCTTAGGCCTGCCGGTGGTGCCCGAGGTGTAGAGCACGGTGGCCACGTCGGCCGCCGTCACGGCGCGCCAGCGGGCCTCGACCTCTTCCGGGTGCGCGGCCAGCGCGGAGCGCCCCAGCTCCAATAAGTCCGGCCAGGACATGAACCGGTCGTCGTCGTCGGGCACGCCCTCCAGCATGATGATCTTGCGTAGTCCCGTCAGCTCGCCGAGCACCGGCCGCCAGCGGGCCAGTTCGGCGGGGCCGCCGAGCACCACGATCCGGGCGCCCACGTCGGCGGCGACGAACGCGATCTGGTCGGGCGCGAACGTCGAGTAGACGGTGCAGCCGACGCCGCCCGCGTGCACGGCGCCGAGGTCGGCCAGCACGTGCTCGCTCCTGTTGACCATCATCAGGGCGACCGACTCGCCGGGTTCCAGGCCGAGTGCGGCGAATCCGGCCGCTATCTCCAACACCTGCTGCCTGGCCTGACCGTAACTCAGCGTGCTCCAGCCGCCGTCGACGGGATCGGAGTAGGCGGGCGCGTCCGGATAGCGCTCGGCGAGCTCGCTGAGCTGCCCGCATACGGTACGACCGGCGATTGACCGCTCGATCTCCGCCCGGACCTCGAGGACATCCGCCATGGCACCCGCCTCCAGTCAGTGGTCACTTGCTGAGCTGGCATGCATCGCACCACACCACCGGGGTAGCGGCAAGGCCTGGGCATCACCGTCACGTAGAGTAATGAATCGCACACAGAAGGGGCGGGCGCATGAGCAAGGAAGAACGGACGTTCTTCGGGCATCCGTGGGGCCTTGCGACGCTGTTCGGCACCGAGATGTGGGAGCGATTCAGCTGGTACGGCCTGCGCGCCATCCTCGCCACCTTCATGGCGGCCTCACCCGCCCAGCACGGCCTCGGCATGACCGAGCAGACCGCGCAGGCGGTCGTCGGCGTCTACGGCGCGCTGATCTACCTGGTGGCGCTGCCCGGCGGCTGGATCGCCGACCGGATGCTGGGCCCGCGCAGGTCGGTCTTCTGGGGCGGCTTCATCATCATGTGCGGCCACATCAGCATGGCCCTCCCGGTCGGCGGGGCGTCCTTCATCTGGCTCGGCCTGCTGCTGATCATCTCGGGCACCGGCCTGCTCAAGCCGAACATCTCGGTCATGGTCGGCCGGCTCTACCGCGACGAGGACGACGGGCGCAGGGACGCCGGGTTCTCGCTGTTCTACCTGGGCATCAACCTCGGCGCCTTCATCGCGCCGATCGTGGTGGGCGGGCTGGCCGCGGGCGGTCGCTGGCATCTCGGCTTCGGCGCGGCGGCGGTCGGCATGGCACTCGGCCTGCTGCAGTACACCCTGGGCAGGAAGAGCCTCAGAGGCGTCGGCGACCAGCCCGGTCTGCCACTGACGCCGCCCGAGCGGGCGCGGGTCATCAAGATCGTCTCGTTCGCGGTGGCCTTGACCGTGGTGGCCATGGCGATCTGGGTGGCGACGGGCACGTTCACGCTGTCCAGGTTCACCGTGGTGGTGACGGTCGTGGTGCTGACGGTGCCGGTGCTCTACTTCGGCTACATCATGCTCGGCAGCCACGATCTGACCGAGGACGAGCAGTTGCGGATGAAGGCGTACATCTGGCTCTTCGTGGCGGCCGCGATCTTCTGGATGATCTTCGATCTGGCGCCGAGCAAGCTGCTGTTCTTCGCCCAGAACAACACCGCCCTGTCGCTGTTCGGCCTCCCGATCCAGGCGGCGACCACGCAGTCGTTCAACTCGCTGTTCATCCTGATCCTGGTGCCGGTGTTCGCGGCGCTCTGGACCAAGCTGGGGACCCGGGTGAGCACACCGCAGAAGTTCGCGTTCGCACTGTTCATGGCGGGTCTGAGCTTCGTGGTCATGGCGGTGGCGGCCAGGCTGGCCGAGGCGGGCAAGGTCTCGGTCTGGTGGCTGGTGCTGGTGTACCTGATCCAGGTGTTCGGCGAGCTGTCGCTCAGCCCGGTGGGGCTCTCGGTCACCACCAAGCTGGCGCCGCGGGCGTTCAAGGGGCAGATGCTCGGCATCTGGTTCATCGCGGTGTCGGTGGGCGACGCGGTCGGCGGGCAGACCGGACGGCTCACCTCCGTGCTGTCCGAGCCCGCGTACTACCTGTTCCTGGCCGCGATGGCGATCGTGGGCGGAGCGGTGCTGCTGGTGTTCACGCGGCGGCTGCGGGCGCTGATGGCTGAGCACCATCCGACCACTTTCAGGTAGAAATCAGTCTTGTGTCGGAAATTCTCGATCTCGTAGGCATCTTCGTCTTCGCCCTGTCGGGTGCGCTGATGGGCGTACGCAAGCGGCTCGACATGGTGGGCATGGCGGTGATCGCCGAGATGACCGCCCTGGGCGGCGGCGTCGTGCGGGATCTGATCCTGAACGTCCGGCCCACCGCCTTCCAGAGCAACGGCTACGTGCTCGTGCCGGTGGTGGCCACGGCCATTGTGTTCTTCTGGCATCCGCACGTGGCCAAGGTGATGCCCGCCATCCTGGTGCTCGACGCGGCGGGCCTCGGCCTGTTCTGCGCGGTGGGCACCGAGAAGGC
The DNA here is from genome assembly GCF_018603905.1 of Nonomuraea sp. NEAU-A123. Classification (GTDB taxonomy): domain Bacteria; phylum Actinomycetota; class Actinomycetes; order Streptosporangiales; family Streptosporangiaceae; genus Nonomuraea. Next base: position 114,667 of record NZ_JAHFZZ010000005.1, on the reverse strand, counting down.
GCTCGACTACGGGCTCAACCCCCTGCACGCGGCCCTGCTCGGCGTCACGACGGCCGTCGGCGGCGGCATGCTGCGCGACGTGCTGGCCGGGGAGATCCCGACGCTGCTGTACGACCGCCAGCTCTACGCGGTGCCCGCGATGCTCGGCTCGGCGGCCATGGCGGCGCTCTACACGATCGACCTGCACGGCTGGCCCGCCACGCTGGCCGCCGCCGTACTGGCCTTCGTCCTGCGCATCGCCGCGATGCGCTACAACTGGCGCGCGCCGCTGGCCAGGGGCGTCAAGCCGCCGGAGTGAGCCGGGGCCGGTCAGACCATCGGCGTCAGCGAGCCGGGCCGGTCAGACCATCGGCATGAGCGAGCCGGGCCGGTCAGACCATCGGCATGAGCGAGTCGGGCAGCCGCGGCCTGGCGCCGACGGGCCCGTGCTCGTGGGCCGCCGCGATGCGGGTGACGGCGTCGGTGAGCACCTGGGGCGGCTGCGTGTACGGCAGGCGCAGATAGCCCTCCAGCGTGCCCTCCAGCCCGAACCAGGGCCCTGGCGCGAGCCGTACCCCATGATGGGCCGCGGCGTCGGCCAGGGCGACGGACGAGCCGCCGTCGAGCCGCACCCACAGCGTGCCGCCGCCCTTCGGCACGGTGAAGCTCCACCCGGGCAGCCGTTCGCGGAGCCCGGCGACGAGCGTGTCGCGAGAGGCCCGCAGCGTACGGCGGCGCTCGGCCCTGGTCTGCTCCATCCTGTCGAACAGCCGCGCCACCACGAGCTGCTCCAGGACCGGGCTGGCGATGTCCACAGCCCCGCGGTGCACGGCCAGGCGGCGGGCCAGCGCGGCCGTGGTGCGCACCCAGCCGATGCGCAGCCCGCCCCACCACAGCTTGGAGGCCGAGCCGATGCTGATCATCCTGCTGTCGGTGTCGAAGGCGGCCATGGGCGCCGTCCGTGGCACCTCGTCCAGGGCCAGCTCCGACCAGGTCTCGTCGATGACCAGCATGGTGTCCGTACGCCTGGCGGCCCCGGCGATCGCGGCCCTGGTGGCGTCGTCCATGAGCGCGCCGGTCGGGTTCTGGAAGTCGGGCATCAGGTAGGCCAGCCGGGCCGCGGACTGGCGCATGGCGCAGGAGACCAGGTCGGCCTGCCAGCCCTCGTGCGAGATGCCGACGGGCACCATCCGGGCGCCGCGCTGGCGGGCCACGTCCATGGCGTGCGGGTAGGTGGGCGACTCGACGAGCACCGGGTCGCCCGCGCCGACGAGCAGGCCGAGCACGAGCTGGATCGCGTGCTGGGAACCGGTGGCGACGAGGATCTGCTCCGGCCTGGTGGCCAGCCCGCGGCCGGTGTAGTGGGCGGCGATCCGCTCCCTGAGCGCGAGCAGGCCCATCGGGTCGTAGCCGTGGCCCATGCCGTACCTGGGCAGGTCCGCCACGGCCTCGGTCATGGCCTCGGCCAGCGCCGACGGCGCGGGCGGGGCGGCGCAGTGCAGCGGGATGAGGCCGTCGCCGTCGACGGACAGCCACGGGTTCTCCGCCGACATGGCCGGGTCCGGCAGCACGGTCCAGCTTCCCGAGCCCTGCCTGCTCTCCAGGTAACCCCGCTCGCGCAGCAGGTCGTAGGCGGCGGTTACCGTGGTGCGGCTGACCGCCAGCGTCTGGGCCAGGTCTCGCTCGGCGGGCAGGCGCACCCGTACCGGCAGGCGGCCGTCCATGATGAGCGCGCGCACGGCGTCGGCGAGCGCGCGGTAGTACGGCCTGGCGCCCGCCGGGATGTCCACCAGCCTGGCCACCTGCGTCGCCGACAAAAACCTCATAAAGGCCACTTTCCGGGATTGGCCCTGGTTTGGCAAGCAGTGGCCCTGCCACTCTGAGACCACTATGAGCGAAGCATCCGTCCCACGCCCGAACACCCTGCCCATCCGCCTCCTGCGCCTCTACGGTGGCCTGGCGTTGTACGGGACGGGCATCGGCTTCCAGATCGACTCCGGGCTTGGCAACGCCCCATGGAACGCCCTCCACCAGGGCCTGGCCATGCGGACGGGCCTGTCGATCGGGACGGTCATCATCATGGTCGGCGCGCTGGTGATGCTGCTGTGGATCCCGCTGAAGGAGAAGCCCGGACTCGGCACGATCAGCAACGTCGTCTTCGTGGGCCTGTTCGCCGACGCCGCCGTCTACCTGCTGCCCACCGCCACGTACTGGGCGGCGAGCTGGCTGTACCTGGTGCTCAGCGTGGTGTCGATCGCGCTGGCCACCGTCCTGTACATCGGCGCGGGGCTGGGCGCGGGACCGCGTGACGGCATCATGACCGGCCTGACCCAGCTCGGCCTGTCGCTCCGGCTCAGCCGCCTGCTCATCGAGATCACGGTGCTGGCCCTCGGCTGGCTGCTCGGCGGCACGGTCGGCATCGCGACCCTGGTCTACGCCCTGGCCATCGGCCCGGTGACCCAGCTGTTCGCCCGCCGGTTCCCCCTGACGTGATCTCGCGGCCGCGCCCGCTCACGACGCGACGTGCGCGCAGCGGCCGCGAGATCGCCTTCCCGCCGGTAGCGTCGGTACATGCGGATCGAGGATTACGCGCTCATCGGCGACATGCAGTCAGCGGCCCTGGTCGGCAGAGACGGTTCCATCGACTGGCTCTGCCTGCCCAGGTTCGACTCCCCCTCCTGTTTCACGGCGCTGCTCGGCAGCGAGCGCAACGGCCACTGGTGGCTCGGCCCCACCGGCAGGCGGGCCGCCACGCGGCGGCGCTACCGGCCCGACACGCTGATCCTGGAGAGCGAGTGGGACACCCCGACGGGCACGGTCCGCGTGATCGACTTCATGCCACCGCGTGACCGCAACCCCGACGTGGTCCGCATCGTCGAGGGCGTCTCCGGCACGGTCGAGATGTCCACGCAGCTCAGGGTCCGCTTCGACTACGGCAGGATCGTGCCGTGGGTGCGCCGCACCAACGGCCACCTGCAGGCGATCGGCGGCCCGGACTCGATCTGGCTGCACTCCCCCGTCCCGCTCAAGGGCGGCGACTACGCGCACCGCGCCACCTTCACCGTCAAGGAGGGCGAACGGCTGCCGTTCGTGTTCACCTGGCACCCGTCGCACCAGCCGATGCCGCCGCGGATCCACGCCGAGACCCAGCTCGCCGAGACCGAGGCGATGTGGGCCGAATGGGTGGCCAAATGCACCTATGAAGGCCCGTACCGCGAGGCCGTCGTCCGCTCGCTGATCACGCTCAAGGGCCTCATCTACGACCCCACCGGCGGCATCGTGGCCGCCCCCACCACCTCCATCCCCGAGGACCTGGGCGGCGTGCGCAACTGGGACTACCGCTACTGCTGGCTGCGCGACGCGACGATGACGCTCGACGCGCTGATCAACTCCGGCTATCTGGACGAGGCCGCCGCCTGGCGGTCGTGGCTGCTGCGCGCGATCGCCGGCCGCCCGCAGGACCTGCAGATCATGTACGGCGTCGCGGGCGAGCGCCGGCTGCCGGAGATGCAGCTCGACTGGCTCGACGGCTACGAGGACTCCCGGCCGGTCAGGATCGGCAACCAGGCCGTCAAGCAGCTCCAGCTCGACGTCTACGGCGAGGTGATGAGCTGTCTGTTCGTCTCCAGGACCTCCGGCCTGGCCGCCGACGACCGCGCGTGGGCGATCCAGCGCCAGTTGCTGGACTACGTGGCCGAGCACTGGGACGAGCCCGACGAGGGGCTGTGGGAGGTACGCGGCCCGCGCCGGCACTTCACCCACTCCAAGATGATGTGCTGGGTGGCGCTCGACCGGGCCGTCCAGTACGTGGAGCGCTTCGGCAGGACCGGTCCCGTCGACCGGTGGCGGGAGCTGCGCGACGCCGTCCACGCCGAGATCTGCGAGAAGGGCTTCGACGCCAGGCGCAACACCTTCACCCAGTCCTACGGCTCGCCGGACGTCGACGCCGCGCTGCTGCTCATGCCCCTCGTGGGGTTCCTGCCGGTCGACGACCCGCGCGTGGCCGGCACGGTGGCGGCCATCGAGAAGGAGCTGCTGTCCGACGGTTTCGTGCTGCGCTACCCGGTGGCCGAGGACAACGACGTCGACGGGCTGCCCGGCGGCGAGGGCGCGTTCCTGGCGTGCAGCTTCTGGCTGGTCGAGGTGATGGCCATGCAGGGGCGCAAGGAGGAGGCCAAGCAGTTGTTCGAGCGGTTGCTGGCGCTGCGCAACGACGTGGGCCTGCTGGCCGAGGAGTACGACCCGCGATACGCCCGGATGGTGGGAAATTTCCCCCAGGCGTTCAGCCACGTCCCCCTCGTACACGCCGCCCGCGCGCTCTCCCAGCCCGGCTGAGCCCTACCGGCCCGGCCGTCAGACGGCGAGCCGGGCCAGCACCTTGGCGAACTCCGGCGGCGGCGCCACCACCAGGCGGGCCAGGCCGTCCTGCAGGACGATGTCCGCCCTGATGAGCGTCAGCCGTCCCTCGTGCCACCAGTAGACCTGCGGGCTGAGCCCGTCGGTGCGTACGGCGTGCACGCGCAGGCGCTCCAGCGCCCGCACCACGCCGATCCCGTCGACCGGGTGCACGATCAGTGTGTACGGGTCCGGAAGCACCACGAGCACCCCGTCGGCGGGTATCGGCAGGTAGTCGCCGAGCCAGCGCAGGTGGGTGGCCGCGGCCGGGGTGCGGCCGGTCAGGCGCCACACCGGCGTGCCCGACAGCTCGATGGCCTCGAGTTCCAGCCGCTCGTCCTGCCCGACGTTCGTGATGGCCAGCTCTAGCGCCCGGCCCGACGGGACGGGCCAGCAGCCGGCCTCCTCGGGGCGTACCGGCCTGGAGCCCACCGTGAGCAGCTCGACCAGGTCGCCGTTGAGATGGCGGCCCACCACCCTGGTCAGGTCGGCGACCTCGTCGACCGCCTCGACGCGGGTCCGCAGCAGCGGCTTGACCTGGTCGAGGTCGCAGACGTCGAGCAGTTCGTCGGCCGCCGCGACCGCGTTCGCTAGGTGCTCGGAGACCAGCATGGGCCAGTCGTCCCTGGGCCGGCGGCCCACCTCGCGGCGCAACCCGGTGAGCCTGACCAGGATCTCCCTGTCGCCCCTCAGCGTCAGCGACGCGCCGTCGGCGGCGAAGACGCCGGTGTACCCTAGGGACTCGGCGACGAGCCCGAGCAGCGAGTCGAGATCGATGTCCTCGATCGACCGCCGAGAGGGCTCCCGGTCACGCTTGAACAAGTTCACGCGCCGCGTCCCCTCTGTCCGTTTCATCCCAATGCGTGTATTCCTACCTTGCCTGCTCCTCGTTGCGGAACAGACCAGCCAGCGAGCACGATTCGGTATCGATAGCCCCAAGAGCCCCAAGCCACACACTCATCTGTGGTGTGCCGTGACCCACCGGCAACCCCGCCAGGACAGGCACTCCGAGCGGCAGCAGCCGGTCTTTAAGGACGGGGTAGGGATCTCCGCAGTCCACCCAAGAACCGAGGGCGATCCCCCGCACGCCGTTGAAGGCGCCCGCCTGAACTAACTGGGTGAGCATCCGATCGATCCGGTACGGCTCCTCACCGATGTCCTCCAGCAGCACGATCTTGCCGGCGAACGACGGGTGGTAGCGCGTGCCGCACATGGAGGCGAGCAGCGACAGATTACCGCCCACCAGCACACCCTCGGCCCGGCCGGGAGCCAGCACGCGGTCGCCGACGACCGGCGGCGCCTGGCGGGCCAGGGCGGCCCGCAGGTGCTCCCAGGTACGCGGCTCGGGCCGCTTCTCGTCGGCGATCACGTCGCAGGCCGGCATCGGACCGTGCAGCGTGGGCACGCCCAGCTCCAGCGCGAACGCGTGGTGCAGCGCGGTGATGTCGCTGGACCCGATGAGCGTCTTGGGTCCCGCCGCGCGCATGGCGGCCCAGTCGAGCAGGCCGAGCAGCCTGGCCGCGCCGTAGCCGCCCCTGGCGCAGAACACCGTGGAGACGGCCGGATCGCACCAGGCGGCCTGCAGGTCCGCGGCGCGCGAGGCGTCGGCTCCGGCGAGGTAGGGCAGCTCCTGGCGGCCGAGCACGTGCTCGCCGACCACGACCTTCAGCCCGAGCCCCTCCAGGCGCTCGACCCCCCGTCTGAGCAGGATGGCGTTCGGCGGGCCCGACGGCGAGACGATGGCGACGGTGTCACCCTGCCGCATCGATCAACTCCTTGACGAGGACCGACGCCGACGTTGGCTTTTTCACCCGCCAAACGGTGTCACACTTACCTCTCGTATGCGACTTCCGCCCCACATCCTCGTGGTCAACGGCATCAAGGTCCGCAGGCCGGTCTTCCTGCTCGGTGCTCCGCACTCCGGCGCGGACCTGCTCGCCCGCGCCCTGAAACGCTCCCCCGGCTTCCACGTGACGATGGGCCGGGCGTCCGTCGCGCACGTGGTCTACGCCTTCGCCCGCAAGCCGTCGATCGGCCAGACGTCGGGGGCCGTACGCGTGCTGCGTGACGCGCTCGCCGAGTCGTGGCAGGTGCTGCCCCGATCGTGCGGCCAGTGCTCCGAGCCGTGCAGGGAGGCCGGCGGCGTCACGGGCATGGGCCCGTGCGTGGCGACGAGCGAGGTGACCAGGTTCGGCGACGGCAGTCCCGACCTGATCTACAGCGCTCCCGTGCTGCTCCAGGCCTTCCCCGACGCCCGGTTCGTGCAGCTCATCCGCGACGGCCGCGACGTGGTCGCCGACATGCTCGACGATCCGGCCTGCCTGGCCTGGTTCAAGCCGGTGATGCTGTCGGAGGAGACCGAGTTCCCCAATCCCTTCCTCGGCGTCAACCGCGACGAGCACCGCGACCGGTGGAAGGGCATGCCGGCCGCGGGCAAGAGCGCCCTGCGCTGGCGCAGCGCCGTACGGCTCAGCGCCACGCTGCGCAAGGAACTGCCTACTGGCCAGCTGCTCACGCTGCGCTACGAGGACCTCGTGCAGAAGCCGGCGGAGCCGGTGGCGGCGCTGACGGAGTTCTTGGAGACGCGCGTCTCCAAGATCGGCTTGTACGGCCCGCGGGTCTCCGAGGTCGGCTCCTGGCGCACCCGCCTGCGGCCCGGCGACCTCACGCTGGTGGAGAAGGTCGCCAGGCAGGAGCTCACGCGGCTGGGCTATTTGAAGAGCTGAACTGGGTGCGGTAGAGCTCGGCGTAGAGCCCGCCGCGCGCCAGCAGCTCCTCGTGGCCGCCCCGCTCGGCGATGCGGCCGTCCTGCACGACGAGGATCTCGTCGGCCTCCCTGATCGTCGACAGGCGGTGCGCGATCACCAGCGAGGTGCGGCCGGCCAGCGCGGTCTTCAGCGCCTGCTGCACGGCCGCCTCCGACTCCGAGTCGAGATGGGCGGTGGCCTCGTCGAGCACCACCACGCGCGGCGCCTTCAGCAGCAGCCTGGCCAGCGCCAGCCGCTGCTTCTCGCCGCCGGACAGCCGGTAGCCGCGGTCGCCCACGACGGTGTCCAGCCCGTCGGGCAGCCCCTCGATGAGGTCGCCTATCTGCGCGGCCCTGAGAGCGTCCCAGATCTCCTCGTCACTCGCCTCTGGCCTGGCGTAACGGAGGTTGGCCCCGATCGTGTCATGGAAGAGATGAGCGTCCTGCATGACCACGCCCACGGTGTCGCGCAGCGAGGCGAGCGTGGCGTCGCGCACGTCGAGCCCGTTGATCCGGACCGCGCCCTCGTTGACGTCGTAGAGCCGGGAGACCAGCGAGGTGATCGTGGTCTTGCCCGCCCCCGAGGGGCCGACCAGGGCGATGAGCCGGCCGGGGCCGGCCGTGAACGACACGCCGCGCAGCACCGGCTGGGACGGGCCCGTGTCCTGCCTGGCCACCGACTCCAGCGAGGCCAGCGACACCTCCTCGGCCGCCGGGTAGCGGAAGTGGACGCCGTCGAACTCGATCGTCACCGGCCCGTCCGGCAGCGGCTTCGCGCCGGGCTTCTGCGACACCATGGGCTTGAGGTCGAGGATCTCGAAGACCCGGTCGAAGCTGACGAGCGCGGTCATCACGTCCACCTGCACGTTGGACAGCGAGGTGAGGGGGCCGTACAACCGCATCAGCAGCGCGGCCAGGGCCACCAGCGTGCCCAGCTCGAAGGCGCCGCCGACGGCCAGCACGCCGCCGATGCCGTAGACCAGCGCGGTGGCCAGCGCCGCGACCAGGCCGAGCGCCACCCGGAACACCGTGCCGTACATCCCGACCGTCACGCCCACGTCGCGCACCCGGGCGGCGCGGGAGCTGTAGACGGCGGCGTCGTCCTCGGGCCGGCCGTACAGCTTGGCCACCATCGCGCCCGCCACGTTGAAGCGCTCGGTGGTGACCGAGCTCATCTCGGCGTCGAGCTGCATCTGCTCGCGGGTCAGCGTGGACATGCGCCGCCCGACCCACTTGGCGGGCACGATGAAGATCGGCAGCAGCACCAGCGCGACCAGCGTCACCTGCCATGACAGCACCAGCATCGCGCCCAGCACCAGGATCAGGCTGATCACGTTGCTGACGACCGACGACAGCGTGCTGGTCACGGCGCGCTGGGCGCCGATCACGTCGCTGTTGAGCCGGCTGACCAGCGCGCCGGTCTGCGCGCGCATGAAGAACGCGACCGGCATGCGCTGCACGTGGTCGAACACCTGCGTGCGCAGGTCGTAGATCAGCCCTTCGCCGATGCGCGCGGAGAACCAGCGCTGCACGAGCGTCAGACCCGCGTCGACCAGCGCGAGCGCGGCGATCGCCACGGCCAGGCCGACCACGACGCCGCTCCGCCTGGGCAGGATGCCGTCATCGATGATCGCCTTCATCAGCAGCGGGTTGGCGATCACGATGACCGCGCCCGCTATCACCAGCAGCAGGAACGCGGTGATCTGCCCGGTATACGGCCGTGCGTAGCGCGCGATGCGCCGGACCGTGCCGGGTGTGAGCCGCTGCTCGGTCACGGAGCCGTCGCGCCGCAGCGACGCCCACACCTGGGGGCCGAAGCCCCCTCCCATCATCGCCATTCGGGGGTCCTCCTCCCCCGGCTCAGCGTTCGGGAAGGCCGTGCGATTCCCGGGTCAGCTCAGCGCGTAAAACCCCACCACCCAGGGCGGAAGCGGCTCAGCCGAACAGCGCTTTGAGGCGCTGTGCCTGCTCGGCCCCTTCCGCGGCGCTCTGCTCCTCCAGGGTGCGCGCCTGCGCCCCCTGGAGGAGTCGCTTGGTCGCCGCCGCCGCGTCCCGGTTGGTCGACAGCAGCTCCGCGATCTTGTCTTGTACGGCCCCCGCCAGGTCGCCCGGTGCGACCACACGTTCGGCGAGGCCGATGCGCATGGCCTCGTCGGCCTCGACGGTCCTGGCGGTCAGGCAGATGTCGATCGCCTTGGCCAGGCCCACCAGCTCGACCAGTGGCTTGGTGCCGGTCAGATCGGGCACCAGCCCCATTGCGGGCTCTTTCATGCAGAACTTAACGTCGTCGGCCACGATGCGCAGGTCGCAGGCGAGCGCGAGCTGGAATCCCGCGCCGATCGCGTGTCCCTGTACGGCCGCGATGGAGACGATCTCTGGTCGGCGAAGCCAAAGGAATCCCTGTTGGAATGTCCTAATGCGCTGCTCGAACGCTGTGGTGTCGAGTCGTGCCGCCGCGCTGAACGAGCCCTGTCCGGGCACTCCCTCAGGCGTGAACATCTGCAGGTCGATGCCTGCCGAGAAGGACGGTCCCTCACCTTTCACGACGACGATGCGCACCTGCTCAGGCAGGTTGCCCCCGATGTCAGCCAGTGCCGCCCAGGTCGCGAACGTCTGTGCGTTGCGCTTACTGGGCCGATCCAGCGCGATCGTCGCGATCTCACCGTCCACCTCGAACCGGAGTCCGATCTCCGCCAGCCGTTCGGCAGAGACTTCCTCCGTGTACCCCCCGCGCTGTGGCGCCTTCGCTTCCGCCATCGCCCGCTCCCTCCTTCGCCTTAGCCGTCGCGCCCGAGCCTATAGAATATGATTCTGGCTCGGGCGCGACGGCGGCTGACTTGGGACGAGCGGCTGCGGTCGCACGTACCGAGGCGGCCGTCAGCGCTTGGACTTGCCTCGGGTCGCTCCCCCGCGCCCGCGCAGAGTCACACCGGACTCGCTCAGGATGCGGTGGATGAACCCGTATGACCGACCGGTCGAAGCGGCCAGGGCGCGGATGCTCTCGCCCGCGGCGTAGCGCTTCTTAAGATCGCCGGCCAGTTTTTCACGATCGGCCCCGGTGACCCGGGTGCCCTTCTTCAGTGTCTCGGCCACGAGTACCTCCTGTAGTGCCGGACTTCCGCAGCGTTACTCCGCCATGATCAGTCATTTCAGCGGGATCGGCTACCTACTCCACGGGAAAAGATCCGTACCCACCCAAATTAAGATCAGGCAAGTGCCACAAGATCGGAAAATTCTTCGCTCCATGCGTCTTCAGTTCCGTCTGGTAGCAAGATCACCCTATCCGGTGACAGGGCGTCAACGGCACCCTCGTCATGGGTAACCAGGACGATTGCTCCTGAATACGACCTCAGAGCGTTCAGAACTTGCTCGCGGCTGACTGGATCTAGGTTGTTCGTGGGCTCATCGAGCAGAAGTACGTTCGCACTCGAGAGGACCAGCATGGCCAGTGCCAGCCGGGTCTTCTCGCCGCCGGACAGCACACCCGCCGGCTTGTCGGCGTCGTCGCCGGAGAACAGGAAGGAGCCGAGCACCTTGCGCAACTCGGTGTCGGTGAACTCGCCACCGGCCGAGCGCATGTTCTCCAGGAGGGTCCTGTCGGCCTCGAGAGTCTCGTGCTCCTGGGCGTAATAGCCGACCTTGAGGCCGTGGCCGGGCCTGATCTCGCCGCTGTCGGGTTGTTCGACCCCGCCCAGGATCCTCAGCAACGTGGTCTTGCCCGCGCCGTTGAGTCCGAGGATCACGACTCGGTGACCTCGGTCGATGGCCACGTCGATGTCGGTGAAGACCTCCAGCGAGCCGTACGTCTTGGACAGGCCCGCACCCGTCAGGGGCGTGCGCCCGCAGGGCAGCGGGTCGGGGAAGCGCAGCTTGGCGACCTTGTCGCTCTGGCGCTCCTCCTCCGTGCCGGCCAGCAGCCGGTGCGCGCGGCGCATCATGTCCTGGGCGGCCTTGGCCTTGGTGGCCTTGGCCCGCATCTTGTCGGCCTGCGAGAGCAGCGCGCCCGCCTGCTTCTCGGCGTTGGCCCGCTCGCGCTTCCTGCGCTTCTCGTCGGTCTCGCGCTGAGCCAGATAGGCTTTCCAGCCGACGTTGTAGTGGTCGATCACACTGCGGTTGGCGTCCAGGTGCAGCACCTTGTTGACCGTCGCTTCAAGAAGGCCCACGTCGTGACTGATGATCACCAAGCCGCCCTGATGCGATCGCAAAAAATCACGAAGCCACCCGATTGAGTCCGCATCTAGGTGGTTTGTCGGCTCGTCGAGAAGGAGAGTTTCCGCTCCGCTGAAAAGAATGCGTGCCAATTCCACACGCCTTCGCTGGCCGCCTGAAAGCGTTTTCAGTGGCTGTCCGAGCACCCGGTCGGGCAGGCCGAGACTGGAGGCGATGGAGGCGGCCTCGGACTCGGCCGCGTAGCCGCCGAGCACGTGCATCTGGTCTTCGAGCCTGCCGTACTGCCGGACGGCCTTGTCGCGGGTGCGCACGTCGGCGGAGGACATGCCGACCTCGGCCTCGCGCAGCTTGCGCAGCACCTCGTCGAGCCCTCTCGCCGACAGGATGCGGTCGCGGGCGAGCACCTGCAGGTCGCCGGTGCGCGGGTCCTGCGGCAGGTAGCCGACGCTGCCGCTGGTGGTGACGGTGCCGGCGGCGGGCATCCCCTCGCCGGCCAGCACCTTGGTCAGCGTGGTCTTGCCCGCGCCGTTGCGGCCGACGAGGCCGATCTTGTCGCCGGGATTGACCCGGAAGGAGGCGTTCTCTATGAGCAGGCGCGCACCCGCGCGCAGCTCGATGTCACTGGCGATGATCATGATTGACGGAACACTCCCGAGCTAGGGGTAAGAAGAGTTGGGCGTGGCGACGCCGGTCAATCGGGAGTGTGCATACAGATCAGTGTAGGGCCCCCGCCGGGAGCCCCACCTCTGCTTAATCCGTCGGCAGGTGGTCGCCGATCAGCGCCAGGTTCTGGATCGCGGCCAGGCCGTACTGGGCGGCGTCGTTGGTGGAGACGAACGGCGCCTCCAGCACGTGCGCCAGGACGTGCGGCTCCTCGACGCGGGTTAGACGCCAGTCCGGCTCGCGCTGCAAGGGGTTGCGGTTGAGCTGGTCGCCCTCGTCGAGGAAGAACTTGCGCCAGGCCAGAGCGGCCAGCCCGGCGTCGCCCGAGCGGACGGCGGCGTACGCGGTGAGGCGGCTGTGCGCCTGCACCAGCGAGATGCCGCTCAGCGGGTGGCCCACCTCGGCGGCCTGCTGCTCGGCGGGGGCGAGGTAGAGCCGGCAGTAGTCCAGCCAGGCCCGCTCGAACCCGGGCACGTCCAGGCCGAGCGAGATGAGCTCGGAACACATCTCGGGCAGCCCGAAGACCGACGACAGGTGGGAGACGGAGATCTGGTCGCGGGAGGTGTCGAACCGGCCCGTGGCCAGGTCCAGGCGGGCCTCGCCGGTCAGAAACCCCCGTGGCAGCGCGCCGATGCTGGCCATCGTGCCCAGCAGCCGGTCCTTGGCGTGCTCGTCGCCGTGGCGCTCCCACCGGGTGAGCCAGGCCGCCACGAGCGAACCCCAGTCGGTGCCGAGCCCGACCGCCAGGGCGGACGGGTCGGGGGTGTAGACGTCCTCGCGCACCTTGCGCGTGGGGTCGATCGCGAGGAACGTCTCCTCGGGCCTGGCCAGCTCGTCGAGCAGGTCGCCGGTGCGCTCGTCGGCGGTCAGGTAGTAGAAGAAGCGCCGGTAGGCGGCGTTGGAGATGCGCAGCTGCTTGGCGCTGCATCCCCAGTGCTGCACGTTGTGCCTGGTGCCCAGGCCCTTCCAGCGGCCGAGATGATAGACGTCGACCTCGCCGGTGTGACGGGTCATGGCCTCGGCGAAGCGGAAGACGTCGGCCCGTCCCGTGCGCAGATACTGGTACCAGAGCCACAGGTCGGGCGAGAGCTCGGAGTTGTCCCACGCGTAGCCGCCGACGTCGTAGCGCCAGGTGTGCCGGTCGGCGTCGTAGGTGTGCATCACGTCGCCGTAGTCCCAGAACCCGTACCACCTGCGCTGCTCCCGCTCGCGCCGGTAGAAGTCGAACAGCAGGTCCAGCCGATCCTCGATCGCGGCATGGGCGGGCGTGGCGCGGTCGGGCAGCGCCCAGTCGCCGAACACGCCCGCCTCGCGGACGCGTTCCGGGGCGGCGGTCAGCAGCGCCGGCTCGTTCATCGCGGCCGCGTGCCCGGCCAGGGCCGCCGACGACGGCGTCGCGTCGTGGACGCGCAGCGTGAGTTCGTGGGTACGGGCGATGCCGTGGGCGTCGCCGAAGCCCGGCTCGTAGTCCTCGTAGGTGATCTCCAGGCCCTCCAGCTGCTCGGCGAAGGTGTCCTGGCCCATGCCGTCGTGGTAGAAGCGCAGGTCCATGGCGGGCGCGGAGGGCGACCAGAGCCAGACGGTCGCGGTGGCCAGGCCGGTGGCGGCGCCCCTGATGTCGAGCCGGGTCGGGTGCAGCCGCCAGAAGTCGCGCAGGCCGAAGCCGAGGCCGCCGCTCGCGCCGCCGAGGTAGCCGTACCCGGCCGAGCGGGTGCCCGACGGGACGGTCACCCAGGCGTGGCCGTCGGCGGTGCGTTTGCGCAGGGTGAAGCCGTCGGCCGAGGTCTGGTCGAGGGTGTGGTCGTTCCACGCGGGGATGAGGTGCAGGCGGTTCGCCACCTCGGGGTTGCCGATCGGGCCGCACGGCCGGCCTTCGACCTGGGCCCGCCGTACGGCCTCGCCCGGGTCGCGGCGCAGCCCGGTCAGGCCGCGTACGGCCTCGGTGAGGAAGCCGTCCTGTCCGGCCAGCCGCACGTGGCGGTCGTGGAGCTCGTCGCGCATGACCACGTCGGCGCGCAGGCCGAGCCCGGCCAGGAAGTCCCGCTCCGGGTCGCCGTCCCAGACGAACGTGTGCATGACGCGCACGTCCTCGGCGCCCGCGTAGAAGTACAGGCGGACGGTGAACGGCAGCCGGCCGCCGTGATCGCCCGTCAGCCGGATCACGGCCCGGACGGGGCCGTCCTGCTCGACGGTGACCTCGCGGACGATCCCCGTGGCCTGCTCGCGGGTGACGGTGCCGGCGTCGTCCGGGGTGGGGCCGTCCTGGTGGAGGCTGATCAGGCGGACGTCCCTGGCGATCTCGCGGGAGCCGTGGGAGACGGAGCGCGCCAGCGTGTCCCCCGTCTCCTCGATCGTCCAGGTGACGGGGCCCGTGCTCACCCGCAGCGCACCGTCCTCGTGGACGACGGTGACGGGCCGCTCCGGCACGGCGGCCGGTCGCTCCTTCGTGAGCTCGTACGACGCGGCGGGTTCGCGCTGCGGCCCGATCGCGTGCGCCGACCACTTGACCGACCCGTCCGGCCAGGTGGCCGTCACCCAGCTCTGCACCGGCACCCCACGGCCCTCGGGATCGGTGAGCGCGAACGGCGCCGTCCGCTCGACGGCGCCCCTCGGCCACGGCACTCCCCAGGTCACGCCCTGCTCCTTGGGGTGGTCCAGCCAGTTCAGCGTCGTCAAAAGATCTCCTTGAGTCGCTCGGCGACCATCACCGCCACCTCGTCGGCGCCGCGGAAGCAGAAGTGGGTGTCGTCGGCCACGCCGTCGGGATAGAGCGGGTGCTCGCCGGGCGCGAAATGGGTGAACAGGGCCTTGGAGCCCTCGGGTCCGAGCCGCTCGTACAGCTCGGTGGTCGCGACGGTCAGGTCGATCAGCGGCAGGCCCTCGGCCGCCGCCAGCTCGCGCACCTGGCCGGGACAGCCGCCATGGGTCGGCACCAGCCGGTCGCCGTCGAACCTGCGCCGCTGCACCGGCGTGCACAACACCGGCAGCGCGCCCGCCCGCCGCGCCTCCTCGGCGAAGAGGCGGAGATTCTCCCGGTACGGCAGGCCGGGTTCCTTCTGGTCGTTGTGCCCGAACTGGATCACCACGACGTCGCCGGGGGTGACCTCCAGCAGCAGCGCCGCCCACAGCCCCTCGGCCCGGTGGCTCGCGGTGGTGGCGCCGCCCTTGGCGAAGTTGCGCACCGGGCCGCCGGTGTGGGCCGCGAGCTGCGCGCCCCACCCCGACATGGGCGCCTCGGCCGCCGGGCAGGAGGCGACGGTCGAGTCACCCGCCAGCAGGACCGTACGGGTCACTCCTTGACCGACCCGAGCAGCACACCCTTGGAGAAGTGCTTCTGCAGGAACGGGTAGAACAGCAGGATCGGCAGCGTCGCGATGACGACCACCGCGAACTTCAGTCCCTGGGTGGGGAAGAACACCGACTCCAGCATGGCCATCGCGTTCTGGGCGTCGGGGCTGGTCAGCTGCCTGACGAGCACCTGGAGCGTCCACTTCTTGGAGTCGTCGATGTACAGCAGCGGCGACATGTAGTCGTTCCAGATGCCCACCGCGTAGAACAGCGAGAACGTCGCGATGATCGGCTTCGAGAGCGGCAGCACGATCTTGAAGAAGACGCCCATCTCGTTGCAGCCGTCGATGCGCGCCGCCTCCTCCAGCGCCTGCGGCAGCTCCTGGAAGAAGCTCTTCACGATGATCAGATAGAAGGGGTTGATCGCCAGCGGCAGGATCAGCGCCCAGTAGCTGTCGAGCATCCCCAGGTCCCGCACCACCAGATAGGTGGGGATCATGCCGCCGGTGAAGACGAGCGTGAAGATGACCAGGTTGAGGACCAGCGTCCGTCCCGGCAGGTACCGCTTGGCCAGCGGGTAGGCCATCGTGAACGTCAGCAGCACCTGCACCACCGTGCCCACCGCCGTCACGCAGATCGTGGTGAGCAGCGCCCGGACGAACGTGCCCGAGTCGAAGATGTACTCGTAGGTGGTGGTGACGAACTTCTCCGGCCACAGGAAGAACGGCCGTGAGGCGATCTCCGCCTCCGAGGCGAACGACCCGGCCAGCACGTACATCAGCGGCAGGATCGTGATCAGCGCCAGGAACGACAGCAGGGCGATGTTGAGCACGTCGAACACGCGGCTGCCGAGCGTGTGCTGGTGTGTGGTCGACTGGTTGGGCATACAAGCGCTCCTTAGAACAGTCCACGCTGGCCGAGGCGCTTGGCCAGCCAGTTGGAGCCGAAGATCAGGAGGACGCCCACCAGTCCCTTGAACAGGCCGACGGCCGTGGAGTAGCTGAAGGCGCCCTGGGTGATGCCCATGTAGTAGACGAAGGTGTCGAACACGTCCGCCGACGAGCGGTTCAGCGCGCCGGTCATCAGCCAGATCTGCTCGAAACCGGTATCGAGCAGGTGACCCGAGGTCAGGACGGCCATCACCACGATCGTGGGCCGGATCGCGGGCAGCGTGATGTGCCAGAACTGCCGGAAGCGCCCGGCGCCGTCCATGCGGGCCGCCTCGTACAGGTCGGTGTTCACGCCCGCCAGCGCGGCCAGGTAGATGATCGTGCCCCAGCCGGTCTGCTTCCACAGCAGCTGGAAGACGATGATCGGCCGGAACCAGTCAGGCTGGGCCACGTAGTCGATCTTCTTGCCGCCGAGCAACTCGTGGAAGAAAGTGGCGATCACCCCGAAGTCCACGGAGAACAGCAGGTACGTCAGCGAGGCGACGATCGTCCAGGACAGGAAGTGCGGAATGTAGACCAGCGACTGGATCGACCGCTTGAGCACGCTGTGCCGCAGCTCGTTCAGCATGAGCGCGACGATGATCGGCGCGGGGAAGACGAAGACCGCCGTCAGCAGCGCCAGGATGAGCGTGTTGAACATCAGGCGGCCGAAGTCCGGCCCGTTGAACAGTTCCTCGAAGTGCTTGAAGCCGACCCACGGGCTGCCGGAGTAGCCGAGGAACGGCAGGAAGTCCTGGAAGGCGATGGTCACGCCGTACATCGGCAGGTACTTGAAGACGATGAAGTACGCGAGACCGGGCAGCAGCATCAGGTACAGCCAGCGGTAACGCAGCAGGGCGGTGCGGAACGTCAGCCTCTCGCGGCGGCGCCCGGGTTTGGTGGCCGCCCTCGTGGGAGGCGGCGCCAGGTCGGTGGCCACAGCCACCTCCTTTCACAGAAGGGGCCCGGGAATGTCCCGGGCCCCTCGGGCGAGGTCAGTTGCCGAGCTTGGAGACCAGGTCGTTGGTCTCGGCGGCGATCTGGGTGCCGCCGTTGTCGTACCAGCGCTTGATCTCGGCCTTCAGCCCCGCCTCGTCGATCGCGCCGGAGATGAACTTGATCCGGGCGTCGGTGATGATCGGGTCGAGGGTCTGGCCCTTGGCGATGGCGGTGGGCGGCATGACCGGGAGCGCCGGGTTGTGCACGGCGGTCTTCAGGTCCTCTTCGGCCAGCTTGTTGCGCAGCGTGACCTGGTCCTGGTGCGGCTTGTCCGCGTACAGGTCCGGGTAGGCGCCGAGGCCGACGCTGGCGGTGGTGCCGAGCTGGATGAACGCCTTTTCCACGTCCTGCTGGACGACCTTGATCTTGGGGTCGTCCTGGTTGATGCGGGCGGCCGAGCCGTCCTGGACCTTGAAGTTGCGGCCCTCGATCCCGTTGCTCAGCAGGATCCCGCCCTCCTTGGAGGCCATCTTGTCCAGGACCGTCAGCACCTCGTCGAGCTGCTGCTCGGTCTGCACGCTCTGCCTCGGGATGGCGATGACGCCGTTGTAGCCGGTGAAGGGGTAGGAGAATTTCTTGCCGTCGGAACGCTTGAGGTTGCCGACCGTGACGACCTTGTCGAAGTCGTTGGGGTCCTTCTCCTTGAGCAGGTCGAGGAGGTTGGTGCCACGGACGTTGACGTCGATGATCATGCCGCCCTTGCCCTGGACGAACGGGTCGTTCCACTTGGCCGAGTCGAGGGTGGCGTAGTCGGGGTTGACCAGGCCCTCGTCGACCATCTTCTTGACGAACTTGTTCGCCTCGATGAACTCGGGGGTGTCGAAGCCGGGGACGAGCTTGCCATCCCGCTCACCCCAGACGTTCGGGGCACCGAACCAGGTCTCGATCACGTCGTACGGGCTGGCGCTGCCGTACTGCGGGGACGGCCACTTGGGGATGATCAGGCCGTAGGTGTCCTTCTTACCGTTGCCGTCGGGGTCCTTCTCCGTGAACGCCTTGGCGATGTCGTAGAGGTCGTCGACGGTCTCAGGCGTCTTCAGCCCGAGCTTCTCCATCCACTGCTTGTTGATCACGACGGCCGAGCGGAGCAGGGGACGGATCCGGTAGAGGCCGTAGATCTTGCCGTTGGTGGAGGAGTTCCGGACCGTCCGCGCGTCCCGGTTCTTCAGGTTCGGGTACTTGTCCAGCTTGTCGGTCAGGTCCCAGAACGCCCCGGCCTGGGCGGCGCGGACGAACGACGAGGTCTTGTCACCCTGGATGACCATGATCTGCGGCATCTTGTCCGAGGCCAGCGTGACGTTGGTCTTGTCGTTGTAGTCGGCGTTGGGCACCCAGGTGATCTGGAGCTTCTTGCCGACGAGCTTCTCGACCGCCTGCTGCATCTCGCCCTTGGGGTCGGGGGCCGTACCGAACAGCGGGACCATCATGGTCACCGTGCTGCTGTCGGTCTCGCTTCCCCCGCCGCCGCTGGAGCAGGCGGACGCGAGAAGAGCAGCCGTTAGCGTCAACACACCGGCGACCAGCCGGCGTCGACGAGATGCGCTCATGAGTTCCCTTTCGAATGCAGGCGCGCCTCGTTCTCCTCGAAGAAACGCAGGCAGAGCCACGTGTTGAGATAGATCCACGCACCGACGCTGATCACCGCTGCGAGGACGGGCGCCGCCGAGGTCACGAAGACGATGGCCGCGAGCGCGAACAGCAGCAGCACTGATGAGGCGGGCCGAGTGAGCGCTAACATCGACGCCTTGGGTACGTAAGCCCAGAGCGGCAAGTCGTAGTGCGCGTAAAGCGGCCCAAGATAGGACCCCACTCCGGCCAGCGCCACCAGCGCCAGGAGGGTCGCGATCCGCAACGCTCCCGAGCCGGGCCCGAGAGCGGAGAAGTACAGGTAGTTGCCCACGAGGACGGTGGCGAGCACCGCCACCGGCAGGATCAGCAGCGAGGCACGGACGAACTCCCGCCGGTAGACGGTCCAGAATTCGGTCCAGGCCTGAATCGATTCACCCCGGGCATGCCGCCGAGCCAGCGTGTAAGCGGCTACGGTGGCGGGCCCGAGGCCCAGGATCACGCCACCCGCGAGGGTGAACAGGATCCACAGGAGGTTCAGACGGGCTGCCCAGATCAGCTCTGAGCAGGCGGCTTGAATCCTGATCGACGTGGCGGGATGGTTCATCCGGCACCACCTTCTCGTGGCGTGTGCGCGGACACGGGGGTGGAGTATTGCGCCGCCGTTCCTAGCCCGTTTCGTACGAGTGAACGGCGGTTGGTGCGAAATTAGTGTTGAATCGACTCAAAGTCAATGACGAGAAACCCGCAGATTCGCATACTCCCCGATCATCGGGGCCATCTGCCGGAACCCGATCTTGCCGCCCACCAGCGCAGGGCCACCCGTGCTCCCGTCGTCCGTCCAGCGGAACGAGACGACATCGTTAATCGAGAACGTGATCACGCCGCCCTCGACGTCCAGGCGCATGGCGTACGGACCGTCGGCGTCGAGCACCGCGGGCAGCGGGTCGGCACCCTGCGCGACCAGGTGAAACCCATGGCTCTTGCGCAGGTTGCAGGTGTGCAGGGCGCGCTCCGACGACCACATCCGGCGGAAGTAGGACACGTGGTAGGCGTCGATGTCGCCGTGGTGGTACTGCTCGTACGGCCCGCCGCGCGGCGCGAGGCCGGGGTTGAACAGATCCTCGCCACCCCGGCCGCGGGCATGGAAGAACATGATGCACAGCCCCGGCTCCCTGACCGGCCAGAAGTCCCATTCGATCCGCACGTCGGCGGGTAGCTCCTCGGGGCACCAGAGCACCACGTTCGCCGCCTGCCCGTCGGCCGACGGCCGGAGACTCTCCAGCCGCATCCGCCCCATGGGGAACGTCGTCGCCCCGTCCCCTTCCAGCCGGAACCCGGCCAGGTCGCCGGGGCCGGCGAGCGGATTGCGGTAGATCTCCGTCAATGAGGGCTCCTGTGCAGGTCGCTGGACTGCCGGACCACCAGGTCCGGCTGGAAGATGACCTGCCGGTGCCGGTGCAGCTCCGGCTCGGCGACCTCCTCCAGCAGCAGGTCGATGGCCGTCCGCCCGAGCAGCTCACGCGGCTGGCGGACCGACGACAGGGGCACGGTCGCCGCCGCGGCGAAGTCGATGTCGTCGTAGCCGACGATCGCCATGTCGTCCGGCACGCGCAGCCCTCGCGCGGCCATGGCCTGCAGGAATCCCAGGGCGAGCAGGTCGTTGGCGCAGAAGGCGGCCGTCGGCCGCTCCCCCGAAGGCAGCGCCGCCACCCGCTCTCCCGCGCTCCGCCCGTTGGCGACGCTCAGCGCGGGCATGAACCAGGCGACCAGCTCGACGCCACCACCCGGCCCCATGCCGCCGCCCGGGTCGACTCCCCCGCCCGGCTCGGTGTCGCCCGCCTCGGTGACGGCGCTGGTGAAGCCCGCGTGCCGGTCGGCCACCTGCTTGATCGACTGCGGTCCGCCCACGAACAGGATCTTGCGGTGTCCCCGCTCGATCAGGTGCGATCCGGCGATATGACCGCCGAGCCGGTCGTCGACCGCCACCGAGCACTGCAGCCCGGTGGCGGCGCTGTCGACCAGCACCACGGGCGTGCCCCTGGCGGCGAGCTCGGCCAGGCGCGGGTTGCCCGCGTCGACCGGCGTGATCAGGATGCCCATCACCCGCTGCTGTTCGAGCTGGTAGAGGTGGCGCAGCTCACGGGCCGGGTCGGCGGCGCTGTTGCACAGCACCACCATGGTGTCGTGCTCGTCGGCCAGGCTGTCGGCGCCCTGCGCGACGTCGGCGAAGAACGGGTTGGCCACGTCCAGCACGATCAGGCCGACCGTGCGGCTGCGGCCGACCCGCAGGTGGCGAGCCACCTCGTTGCGGACGAAGCCCAGCTCGCGGATCGCGTCGAAGACGCGTTCACGCGTGGCGGGGGAGACGATCTCGGGGCGGTTGAGCACGTTGCTCACGGTGCCCACGGAGACGCGTGCCCGCTGCGCGACCTCCTTGATGTTCGTGGTCGCCATTGATCCTCACGTGGCCGCTCCGGGGTTGAACGGGCCTCATCATAGCCGTACACGTGATCTTTTTGAATCGACTCAAGCCGATGAGATACCAATTCGCTTGCCGTCGCGCATCAGATCGCTGATCACGAGGCCGTCATCGCTCCCCACGGCGTACGATGCCGCTCTCGTACGCGAGAACCACGAGCTGTACGCGATCACGCAGGTGAAGCTTGGCAAGGATCCGCCCGATATGCGACTTGACCGTCGCCCCGGAGATCGTCAACGACCCGGCGATCTCGGCGTAGGGGCGGCCGTTGACGGTGGCCGTCCCGGCGCTCGGGCGGTCGAGGCCCACGATCGCGCGCATCGTGGTGGACTTGCCGGCGCCGTTGGGCCCCAGAAAGCCGGTGACCTGACCCGGCCGTACGGAGAAGGACAGGCGCTCAGCGTGTCAGCCTCAGGTCTTACGAGCCCCCGTCGGTGGCGGGTGGGTCCACCACGCGGATGCGCACTGCGCGGAACAGCGCGGGCGTGTCCTTGAGTACGGTGAGCTTCGGGTCGGGGACGACGAGGAACGGTTCGGTCTCCAGCGCCAGCAGGCCGGCCAGGCGCCGGTCGGCGCGCAGCGCGTCCACGGCCCTGCGGTCGCCGCCGAGCACGACCGCGTCCAGCTCGCCCTGGCACGGCGACAGGACGCGCAGCACGGTCTCGGCCGCCGCTTCGAAGGCCTGGCCCGCCTGGTTCTGCCTGCGTCTGGCGAAGCGCTGCTGCGACCACCCGCCCGCCGCGGTACGTCCCTGGACCAGCCGCGACCCGACCTTGGACGTCACCAGCCGCGACCCGTGGAACAGGCCCGCCGCGTAACCGCCCATCCGCACCAGGATGACCCCCACGTGCCGCTCTGCCCGCGCGTGGGCGACGAGCCTGCTCACGTACGGCGGCCCGACCTGCAGAGGCGGAAAGGGCACGTACAGCTCCGCCAGCGCCCCGTCGGCGGCCACCAGGCGCACGACCCGCTCGTCACCGGCGGCCTCGAACGGGCCATGCCGGTCGGCGAAGCCGTCGATCCACGGGTGCACGCGCTCGGGCACCACGGACACCCACCGCCCGCCACCCTTCGCCGGTCGCGCACTCATGCCGGAAGGCTATCCGTACGGAGACCGTGCCCACGCTTCCCTGGGGTCGGGAATTCCGTGGGAAATATCAGTGAATTTCGCTTCAAGCCACTTCTGCCCGACCTGGCGCACCACCATCATCGCTTCGTGTCCTCCCTGCTCACCAGCCCCGTCGAGGACCTCGACACGGGCGCCGTCATCGCACGCCCGGCGGTCATCGACCCGGCGGGCTACCTCCGGGCCGATCCGCTGCCCATGGTGCTGGAGCTGCCCATGCGGATCGTGCTGGCGGGCGCGGGAGCGCTGGCTCCGCTGCACGAGGCGATGCGGCGGTCGGGCAGGCACCCGCGCGACGCGGTGCCGGCCGAGCTGCGCTATTAAAGCCAGCCCTGGGTCTTGGCGCGCTGGACGGCCTCGATGCGGTTGCGGGCGTGTGTCTTCTGGATGGCCGACGACAGGTAGTTGCGTACGGTGCCCTCCGACAGGTGCAGGTGCCGGGCGATGTCGCCGATGGTCGAGCCGTCGGCCGCGACGGCAAGCACGTCGCGTTCGCGGGCCGACAGCGGGTTGGGTCCCGCGCTGAGCGCCGCCGCCGCCAGCCCCGGGTCGATGACCCGCTCCCCCGCGTGTACGCGCCTGATCGCCGCCGCCAGCTCGCGGGCCGGGCTGTCCTTGACCAGGAAGGCCACCGCACCCGCCTCCATGGCGGTCCGCAGGTAGCCGGGGCGGCCGAACGTGGTAAGGATCATCACCCGGCAGCCGGGCACCTGCGCGGTGATCCTGGCGCCCGCGCTGAGGCCGTCCATGACGGGCATCT
Organism: Nonomuraea sp. NEAU-A123; assembly: GCF_018603905.1. Lineage (GTDB taxonomy): Bacteria > Actinomycetota > Actinomycetes > Streptosporangiales > Streptosporangiaceae > Nonomuraea. Next base: position 91,564 of record NZ_JAHFZZ010000005.1, on the reverse strand, counting down.
CGATGTCGAGCAGGGCGATGTCCGGGCGTTCCTGGAGCGCGACGGCCACCGCCGCCTCGCCGTCGGCCGCCTCACCGACGACCTCGATGTCGGGCTCCAGGCCGAGCAGCGACGCCAGCGCGCCGCGTACCATGCCCTGGTCCTCGGCCAGGATCACCCGGATCACGCCGCCGCTCCCGCGGGGACCAGCACCCGCAGCCGGAAGCCCGCCCTGGCTCCCGGACCCAGCTCCACGGTCCCGCCCGCGCCGCGCACCCGCTCGGTCAGGCCCTGTAAGCCGCTGCCGAGCCGGAACGGCTCCTTGCCCTGCCCGTCGTCCATGATCTCCAGGATGGCGTGTTCGCCGTCGTACGTCACCTCGATCTCGCAGCGACGCGCCCGCGCGTGCCGTACGACATTGGTGGTGCCCTCGCGCACCGCCCACCCGAACAGGCCGTCGAGCAGACCGGGCAGCGGCGTGCCCGAGATCCGCACCAGCGGCTCCACGCCCGCCGCCCGCAGCACGGATCTGGCGTTGTCGAGCTCTTCCGGCAGGCTGCGCTGGCGGTAGCCGGTCACGGCCTCGCGCACCTCCGTCAGCGCCTGCCTGGCCACCGACTCGATGTCCTGGATCTCCTTGAGCGCCCGCGGGGAGTCCTCGGCCAGCCGCCCGGCCAGCTCGCTCTTGAGCACGATCAGCGAGAGGCTGTGGCCGAGCAGGTCGTGCAGGTCGCGGGCGATGCGCAGCCGCTCGTCCGCCGCGGCGAGCCGGGCCACCTCGCCCTGCGCGTCGCGTAGCTGCTGGGCCAGGACCCTGGTGTTGCGTACGCCGATGAACAGCACGCCCAGCGTGACCACCTGGAGGCCCAGTATGGCGATGGTGGTGCCGTCATCGTCGTGCAGCAACCCGCAGCCGACGACGACCGCCAGCATGGCGAGGATGCCCAACCCCGCCCGCCGGGGCGGCAGGATCATGGAGAAGAGCACCGTGGCGTAGACGGGCAGGCTCAGCCAGCCGGAGCCGAAGACCAGCGCCGAGCCCACGGCCAGCGTGATGGTGAGGGCGAGCAGCGGGTACGTCGACGGCGACGGCTCCCTGAAGTTGCGCGGGCTCAGGACGGTCGCCAGGTACGAGACCACGAACGCGATCAGCGACAAGGCCGCCCAGACGGCCTTGGTACCGGTGACCTCACCGGACACGATCTCCGCCACCGGGAAGACCAGGTAGATCAGCCCGAAGGAGATCCCGAACAGCCGCCGGTAGCGGGACGAGTCCTCTCTCGTCCCGCCGAAGGTCATCCGGTGGGTCCAGCTCATGCCCGAACAGTAGCCCGCCGGTAGGCGTACGCGGCCGCGCCCCCGAGCACGACCGCCCACGCCACCACGATGAGCACGTCGGACATCGGCAGGCCGTTGCCCGCGATGACGTTCCAGCCGAGATTGGCGTAGTGGTAGGAAGGCATGAAGTGGGCGAGGGTCCGCATCGTGCCGCCGATGGCGTCGATGGGGAACCAGAGTCCGCCGAGCAACGACAGGGCGAACATACAGATCATCGCGGCGGGCTGGGCGGCGTCGGCGCTCAGCAGCGAGCCGATGAACAGCCCGAGCGCGATGAACGGGATCGTGCCGATCCACAGCGACAGCAGCAGCGGCAGCCACTGGCCGGCCGGCATCGACACACCCTGCTGCAGCACGGCGGCCGCGCTGACCAGCAGCAGCGACGGCAGCACGAGGAGCATCGCGGCGCCGAGCTTGGTGACGATGATCGCCCAGCTCGGCAGCGGGGTGATCTGCAACTGGCGCAGCCAGCCGGACTGGCGCTCCTGCGCCCAGGGCACGGCCGAGCTCATCATGGACGAGGCGAGCGCGCCGTAGGCGGCCATCGACACCAGCAGGTAGGTGCTCATCCGGACGCCGCCGGCGTCCTTCTGGTCGCCGTAGATGTTGGCGTTGATCAGGTAGAACACGACGGGGAACAGCACCACGAAGATGATGTAGCGCCGGTTGCGCAGCATCCGCAGCGCCTCGGTCTTGGCGTAGTAGAGCATCAGGACTCCCTGGTGAGGGCGAGGAAGGCGTCCTCTAGGTCGGCGCCGGAGAGCTGCAGGTCGCGCACGTCGAGCGTGGTGCCCCGGTAGAGCCCGGCGAGGGTCGCGTCGGTGTCGGAGGTACGCAGCGTGGCCGTTCCGGCGGCGACCTCGACCGCGGTGACGCCGGGCAGCAGGTCGAGCCCGGCCGCGGGCTGCTCACCGAGGGTGAAGCGGACGGCATGACCGCCGACGTCCGCCTTGATCTGCGCGGCGGTGCCGTCGGCCACCACCTTGCCCCTGGCGATGACGATCACCCGGTCGGAGTGCTCGTCGGCTTCCTCCAGGTAGTGCGTGGCGAACAGCACGGTCCTGCCGCCCGCCGCGTAGCCGCGCATGCTCTCCCAGAACCGCAGCCGCGACTCCACGTCCATGGCCGCGGTCGGCTCGTCCAGCAGCAGCGCCTTGGGCGCGCCCGCGATCGCCAGGGCGAACCTGACGCGCTGGGACTGGCCGCCGGACAGCTTGTTCGCGCGCCGCTTCACCAGGTCGGTGAGGTCGGCCAGCTTGAGGATCTCGTCCAGGTCCAGCGGCTCGGGGTACAGCTTGCGGACCAGGTCGATGAGCTCCTTGACCGACAGCTCGGGGATGAGCTGGCCGCTCTGCAGCATGGCGCCCATCTGGCCGGCCGCCACGGCCTGTCGGGGCGTACGGCCGAACACGCTGACCGTCCCCCTGGACGGTCGCAGCAGGCCGAGCAGCATGTTGATGGAGGTCGACTTGCCGGCGCCGTTGGGGCCGAGCAGGGCCACGGTCTTGCCGGGCTCTATGGAGAGGGACACATCGTCGACGGCAAGGACGTCCCCGTAGTCCTTGCTGACGTGGTCGAACACGATGGCGTTCATGAGGTCAACGGTAGGATCGTGGATCTTGCCTGGTTAGTGCGTTACCTCCGGGGTTGGCGGTGACATTTGTCAGGCGACGCGCCGCACCAGTCCCGTGTCGAGGCTGTAGTAGGCGCCGACCACGGTGGTGGCCTTGCCGGATAACAGGGCGTCGGCTCTCAGGCTCGCCACCGTCCGTACGGTATGCGCACGGACCATCGCGTCCACCTCGCCCCCGGAGCCGGTGTAGACGGGTTCGACGGCGGCGACGATGCTGGGCAGCTCGCCGGGCAGCGTCTCCCGCTCCCGCAGTGCCCTGGCCGCCGCGGAGATGGCGCCGCAGCGCTGGTGTCCCAGGACGACGACGAGCCTGGCGTGCAAGGCCTGCGGGCCGAACTGGACCGCCGCGGTGACGAGCCGGTCGACGGTGTGCGCCGCCGTACGCACGACGAGCAGATCGCCCAGTCCGGCGTCGAAGACGACCTCGGGCGGCACCCGCGAGTCGATGCACGACAGCACCACCGCGTACGGCGACTGGCCCGCCGCCACCTGCCTCCTGCGGTCGGGGTCCTGGCGCGGACGGCGGGACGCGCCCGCCGCCCAGCGCCGGTTGCCGCGCTGCAACGAAGCCCACACCTGCGCCGCCGCGGCATCACAGAAGGGGAGATAACGGGGGGCAAGCGATTCGTCACGCACAGCTAGGTGATTCCCGGACGGGACATCACCTAGCGGACAGATCTCACAGGCGGCAGGCGTAGATGTCGGTGGCCAGGATGGCCCTTGCCCCGATCTCCCAGAGCTGGTCCATCACCTGCTGGTGCCCGCGCCGCCGGACCATCACGCGGACGGCGACCCAGCCCTCGCGGTGCAGCGGCGAGACCGTGGGCCCCTCCATGCCGGGCGTGAGCGCGATGGCCTCCTCGATCCGCTCGGCGCGGATGTCGTAGTCCATCATCACGAAGTCGCGGGCGTGCACGACGCCCTGCAGGCGGCGGACGAGCTGCTCGATGCCGGCGTCCTCCCCGTTGCCCTGCTGCTTGATCAGCACGGCCTCGGAGCGCATGATCGGCTCGCCGAACACCTCCAGGCCGACGTTGCGCAGCGTGGTGCCGGTCTCCACGACGTCGGCGACCGCGTCGGCGACGCCCAGCCTGATGGCGGTCTCGACCGCGCCGTCGAGCTTGATGACGCGGGCGTCGACGCCGGACTCGGACAGGTATTTGCCGAGCACCCCGGCATAGGAGGTGGCGATGCGCAGGCCGTCGAGGTCCTTGACCGACGTCATGGCACCGGCCTTGGCGGCCAGCCGGAAGGTGGAGCCGCCGAAGCCGAGCGGCATGATCTCCTCGACGGGGGCGCCGGAGTCGACGCGCATGTCGCGGCCGGTGATCCCGGCGTCGAGCATGCCCTCGCCGACGTAGACCGCGATGTCGCGGGGGCGCAGGAAGAACAGCTCGCAACCGTTGTCCTCGTCGACGACGACGAGCTCCTTGCTGTCCCTGCGGGACCGGTAACCGGCCTCTTTGAGCATGGTCTGGGCGGCTTCACTGAGCGCGCCCTTGTTCGGTACGGCCAGACGCAACATGGCTGTGTGTCCTTGATGTCTCGCGGGCTGGTAGGTGTACGGGCTGACGGGCGCGGGGCGCCCTAAAGATGCTTGTACACCTCGTCCAGCCCGATGCCCTTGGCGAGCATGAGCACCTGCACGTGGTAGAGCAGCTGGGAGATCTCCTCGGCGGCTCGGTCACTCGACTCGTGCTCGGCGGCCATCCAGCTTTCGGCGGCCTCCTCGACGACCTTCTTGCCGATGGCATGGACGCCGGCGTCGAGCGCGGCCACGGTGCCCGAGCCCGCGGGCCGGGTGCGTGCCTTCTCTGACAGCTCGGCGAACAGCTCTTCGAAGGTCTTCATGATCTCTCTCGTCGGTCGGCAGGCGTGCGTGACAAGCCTAGTCTGCGCGCACGGGTCACCGGCCCGTTGTCCGCCACGCGAGACGACCGGGCGGCTATAGCGCACTGTTGACTCCCACATCTTACTCATCTATTGTCACACGGGCTAAATCCATTAATTGGAGCAATTTTTAGCGGTATATGGAGACTTGGTGTCGACGGAAAGTCCCTTTCCACATTCGCTCCGTGTCCTACTAAAACCGGAAACACTACGTAATCCAGCTCCCGTCTATGCCGCCTGGCGCGAAACGGACCCGTTCTTCTGGTACGGCGAACTCGGCACCTGGGTGCTCACCCGATATGCCGATTGCGCCGCCGTACTCAAGGGCCTGGATCGCTTCACCTCCGACTGGCGGCGGCTCGGCGAGCGGATGCCCGCCGAGCTGGTCATGTTGCAGACCGTCGATCCGCCCGACCACCCGCCCGTGCGGCGGCTGCTCACCGCCGCCTACCGGGCCCAGGACCACGCGGCGCTGGCCGAGCGCACCTCGCAGCGGGTACGGCGGCGCCTGGCCGGGCTGGCGGGCGCCGAGTTCGACTTCGTCCACCAATTGGCCATCCCGCTGACCGTGGAGACGATCTGCGAGGTGCTGGGAGTCGATCCCCCGGATCTCGACTGGCTCAACTCCGTTTCCCCGCCCGTCATCGACACCATGGACGGCGGTCTGCGCCCCGAGGTGATACCGGCGGGCATGGCCGCGCGGGCCGAACTCGATGAGTTAATGGAACGCTGGATGGTCGACCATCATCCGGGTGGCATGTTCGCGTTTATCAGCGGGCGTACCCGTGAAGCCGATCGCCGGCTGGTGCTGAATTCACTCCGATCGACCTTCCACGCCGGCTTCGAATCCTCTGCCCGGTTGCTGACGCTCTCACTCCTCGCCCTGACTGACAATCCTGGCAGCATCCACGAATTCTCCAAAAATCCCGATTTAGCTGTTGAAGAGCTGATCCGCTACACCAGTCAGGTCCAGGTGCTCGCCCGCGGCTGTCTGGCCGACACCGAAGTCGGCGGCAGAAAGGTCCGCGAGGGAGAGGGCGTGACGCTGATCATCGGGGCCGCCAACCGCGACCCGGCCGTCTTTGCCGACCCCGACGTCCTGCGGCTGGGCCGCTCCCCCAATCCCCACCTCGGGTTCGGCCGCGGCCTGCACGCCTGTCTGGGCGCCGGTGTCGCCACGATGCAGACCAGGGCGCTGTTCACGGAGCTCGCCCGCGGCTACCCGGCCGTCCGGCCGCGCGCCGAGCCGGTGATGTGGGACAGCGGCACCCTGCGAGGGGTTCGGACTCTGCCCGTAGACCTGGGGAGGTGATCCCACATGCGGTACGCCTACTGACCGAATGGTCGCCGTGGCCCGGGCCGGCCACGGCGACCGACATCACCTGGGGGGAACTCGATGAACCAGCCGGCGGCCGCCCGAGCCCGCTACCGTGACGCGCTAGCCGTGCCCGAGTTCCGGGCGATCTTCCTGTCGCACGTCATCTGCATGCTGGGCACGATCGTGACCCAGTTCGCCCTGACCGTGCTGGTCTACCGCCAGACCCGCTCGCCCTTCCTGGCCGCGCTGGTGTTCACCGTCGCGTTCGTCCCCTACCTGTTCGGTGGCGTGCTGCTGTCGGCGCTGGCCGATCGAGTGGCCATCCGGCGCCTGCTGGTGGGCTGCAACCTGACGACGGCCGCGCTGGCCGCGGCGATGGCGCTGCCCGGCTCGCCCGTCGGCGTGGTGCTGGTGCTGGCGTTCGGGATGGGCCTGGTGGCCCCGGTCTTCGCGGGCGCGCGGGCGGCGTTGCTGCCGCGCATCCTCGACGGCGACGTCTACATCGCGGGCCGCAGCCTGTTCCGGCTGGTGGCGCAGGGTGCGCAGGTGGGCGGGTTCGCTCTCGGCGGGCTGCTGCTCATCGTGCTGACACCACGCGCCGCGCTCCTTCTGAACACCGGCGCCTTCCTGGCGTCGGCGGCGCTGCTGGCCGCGGGGGTCAAGGCCCGTCCCGCCATCACCTCGGCCACCTCGCTCTCGCTCGTCCGTGACTCGCTGACGGGGCTGGGGAAGATCTTCCGGCTGGTACGGCTGCGCCGCGTGCTCGTGTTCGGCTGGGCCGTCCCCGCCATCGGGGTGACGCCCGAGGCGCTGGCGGCGCCGTACGCCCAACTGGCCGGATTCGGCACCGTGGGGCTGGGGCTGCTCATGTCGGCGCTGCCGGTCGGCACGGTGCTGGGTGAGGTGCTGTGCCTGTGGATCCCCTCGCCCGCCCGCCGCCTGCGGCTCGTTGTGCCGCTGGCGCTGCTGATGTTCCTGCCGCAGCTCGCCTTCGGCCTGCGTCCCGGGCTGCCGCTCGCGGTCGGGCTGCTCGTGCTGTCGGGTATGGGGCTGGCCCACCACCTGGGGCTGGACCAGCTCCTCATGGACGCGGCCCCGGAGCCGGTGGTGGGCAGGGCGCTGAGCATCCAGACGGCGGGCCTGATGTTCTGGCAGGGCATCGGCTTCGCCGTGGCGGGCTCGGCCGCCCAGTTGGTCGCGCCGCCGGTGGTCATCATGGCCGGAGCGGTGGTGGGGCTCGTCATAGTGCCGCTGCTCCGGCCCCGATGAGACGCGAAAATGGCGCTGCCCGCCGTACCCCCGCGAAAGGGGTACGGCGGGCAGCGCCGTGTGTCGATCAGCGGTGGGTCACTGGTGACCCGCCGGTGTCAGCGGTCGAAGCGGCGGCTGGTGCCGCTGCGGAAACCGCCGTTGCCGCGGTCGTCGGAGCGGGCGGGGCGGTCGCGGTCGGCCGTGAACGGACGGCCACGGTCGCCACTGGGGGCGCGGGTGCCGCGGTCGTCCGAGCGGAAGCCACCCTGACGGTCGTTCGAACGGTAGCCGCCGCCCTGACCACGGTCGTCGGAGCGGGGGCCGCTCTGACGGTCGTCGGAGCGGAAGCCGCCACGCGGGGCGTCCGTGCGGGGGGCACGGTCGTCCGAGCGGAAGCCGCCGCCACGCGGGCCACGGTCACCGCCGCGGAAGCCGCCGGCCTGGCCGCGGTCGTTGTTACGGTCGTCGCCGGTCGTGCGGGGCTCCGGCGTGCCGCCCTCGTGCCGGCGCGGGTAGCGGTCGTCACCGTCGTGACGACGGGGACGCCGGTCGTCGCCCGCGACGAAGGGGCGCTGGCCGTCCTCGTGGCGGCGCGGACGGCGCTCGCCGTCGAACTCACGGCGCGGACGGCGGCCGCGACGGTCGGAGCCACTGTGGCCGCCTTCACGGCGGGGGCGCAGCGGCTTGCGGACGTCGGGCTCCCAGACGGGGACGGGCTCGCCGCTCGGGATGCGAGCGCCGGTCACCTCGGACAGGCGCGGGTTGCCCGGCTCGGCCTTGAGGCGGAACGGGTGGATCCCGGCCCTGCGGGTGAGCTGGTCGGTCGAGCGGCGCTCGCTCGGCAGCACCAGCGTGACGACGGTGCCCTTCTCGCCGGCGCGGGCGGTGCGGCCACCGCGGTGCAGGTAGCTCTTGTGGTCCTGCGGCGGGTCGACGTGCAGCACGAGGCTGATGTTGTCGACGTGGATGCCGCGCGCCGCGACGTCGGTGCAGACCAGCACGTTGACGGAGCCCTCGCGGAACTCGGCCAGGATGCGGGTGCGCTGGTTCTGGCGCTTGCCGCCGTGCAGGCCGCCCGACTTGATGCCGACGCGGGCCAGCTGCTTGCACAGCCGGTCGACGCCGTGCTGGGTGCGGACGAAGATGATCGTACGGCCCTCGCGGTTGGCGATCTCCGCGGTGACGTCGAACTTGTCGTCACGGGTCACCTGGATCACGTGGTGCTCCATGAGCTCGACCGGGGAGGTCGCGGGCGCCACGGAGTGCGTGATCGGGTCCTTGAGGAAGCGCCGCACCAGCTTGTCGACGTCGCCGTCGAGCGTGGCGGAGAACAGCAGCCGCTGCCCGTCGGCCGGGGTCTGCGCGAGCAGCTCGGTGACGACGGGGAAGAAGCCGAGGTCGCACATGTGGTCGGCCTCGTCGAGGACGCTGACCTCGATGTCGCCCAGCGAGCACTCACCCTGCCGGATGAGGTCGCCCAGGCGGCCGGGGGTGGCGATGAGAACGTCGACGCCACGGCGCAGCGCCTCGATCTGCTTGCCCATCGACATGCCGCCGACGATGACCTTCATGCGCAGGCCGAGGCCCCGGCCGAGCGGCTCAAGGGCGTCGTGCACCTGGAGCGCGAGCTCACGGGTGGGGACGAGGATCATCGCGCGGGGGCGACCCGGGGTGGGCCGGACGCCGGAGATGCGGGCCATGAGGGGCAGGCCGAAGGCGAGGGTCTTGCCGGAGCCGGTCTGGCCGCGGCCGAGCACGTTGGCGCCGGTGAGGACGTCGGGGATCGTCGCGCTCTGGATGGGGAACGGGCTGGCTATGCCCTGCTTGGCCAGTCCGGTGATGAGCGGCTTCGGCAGGCCGAGCAGCTCGAATTCGGACGGACCCGGCTCGGGGGTGTTCTCGTTGAGCTCGGGCAGGACAGCGTCAAGCATGGTCACGAACTTCGTGCCTTTCAGTCAGAGTGGCGCGTCACTTCTGCGAAAAGGACGAGCCGGGACGTACGGCGGAGCCGTACTTTCATTGCGAGGCGCGGATGGTCGGCATCCGCTGGGTGGGGACTGGCCCGGAGGACGGGCCGTCTACGCGCACCCATTTGCCGGCCGCAGGCGGCGTGAAACGCACGTTGGTGCGTTAGGTGCACGTGTTGCCAACACGGGGAAGACACCATGTATTCCCCGAGTAGTCCGAGATTCAGACTTCGGCAGGCTGAAGCGGCTGACACCAAGATGCCAGCCCTACAGCAATGATCAGACGTTGAAGCCTAGCATACGAAGCTGCTCGCGCCCTTCGTCAGTGATCTTGTCCGGTCCCCACGGCGGGAGCCAGACCCAATTGATCTTAACATCCGAAACCATGCCCTCGAGCGCGGAATGCGCCTGATCCTCGATGACATCGGTCAGCGGGCAGGCCGCGCTGGTCAGCGTCATGTCGATGGTGGCCACCGGCCTGCCGCCCTCGGCGGGGTCGAGGTTGAGCCCGTAGATCAGGCCCAGGTCGACGACATTGATGCCGAGCTCGGGGTCGACGACGTCCTTGAGCGCCTCCATGACCTCATCGACGGTGGCCTCACCATCGAACCCGGTCGGCGTCTCCACCGGCTTGCTCATCGCGCAGCACTCCTCACAACAGCGTCCTTGTAGGCCATCCACGACAACAGCGCGCACTTGACCCGCGCGGGGAACTTGGCCACGCCCGCGAACGCCACCGCGTCACCGAGCACGTCCTCGTCGGCCTCCACCTTTCCCCTGCCCTGCATGAGGCGGGTGAACTCGTCGACCACGGACAGCGTGTCCTCGACCGTCGAGCCGGTGGTCAGCTCGTGCAACACCGAAGCGGCGGCCTGGCTGATCGAACAGCCCTGCCCGTCGTAGGAGACGTCCTCGATCTTGCCGCCGTCGCCCAACTTGACCCGGAGCGTGATCTCGTCGCCGCACGTGGGGTTCACGTGGTGAACCTCGGCGTCGTACGGGTCACGCAGCCCCCGCCCTTGCGGGTGCTTGTAGTGTTCCAGGATCAGTTCCTGGTACATCGACTCGCCGATCATGGCTATGCGAACACCTTCTGAACATGATGGAGGCCGCGGACCAGGGCGTCGATCTCGCCCGTGGTGTTGTACAGGTAGAACGACGCCCGGGTGGTCGCCGGTATTCCGAACCTCAGGTGGAGCGGCCGGGCGCAGTGGTGCCCGACGCGTACCGCGATGCCGAACTCGTCGTCGAGCAGCTGTCCGACGTCGTGCGGGTGGATGCCACCGAGCGTGAACGACAGGATGGCGCCCCGCTGGTCGAGGGACTCGGGCCCGATCAGGCGCAGCGTGGGGACCTCGCGCAGCGCGTCGAGCGCGTAGGCCGTCAGGCCGCGCTCGTGCGCCTCGATGGCCTCCATGCCGACGCCGGTCAGGTAGTCGACGGCCGCGCCGAGACCGATGGCCTCGACGATCGGCGGCGTGCCCGCCTCGAACTTGTGCGGCACCGGCGCGTACGTCGAGTGGTCCATCCAGACCGCCTCGATCATCTCGCCGCCGCCCATGAACGGGGGCATGGCGTCGAGCAGCTCGGCCCGGCCCCAGAGCACACCGATGCCCGAGGGACCGACCATCTTGTGGCCGGTGAAGGCGACGAAGTCGGCGCCCAGCTCGGCCATGTTCACGGCGTGGTGCGGGACCGACTGGGAGGCGTCGAGCATCACCAGCGCGCCCACTTCACGGGCCCGGCGCAGCACATCGGCCACCGGGTTGATGGTGCCGAGCACGTTGGACTGATGCGCGATCGACACGATCTTCGTGCGCTCAGTGATCAGTCCTGAAATATCCGAAATATCAAGGCGACCGTCGTCCGTGACACCGAACCACTTGAGCGTCGCCCCGGTGCGCTGCACCAGGAACTGCCACGGCACGATGTTGGAGTGGTGCTCCATCTCGGAGATGACGACCTCGTCGCCGGGGCCGAGGGTGAAGCGAGGGTCGGTGTTGGCCGGGTTGCCGAAGGAGTAGGCGACCAGGTTGAGCGCCTCGGAGGCGTTCTTGGTGAAGATCACCTCGTCGCGCGACGGAGCGCCGATGAAGTCGGCCACCTTGTCACGCGCGCTCTCGTAGGCCTCGGTCGACTCCGCGCCGAGCACGTGCATGGCGCGCCCGACGTTGCTGTAGTGCATCGCCAGGTGCTCGCGCATGGTCTCGACGACCGCGGTGGGCTTCTGGGAGGAGTTGCCCGAGTCGAGATAGACGAGCGGACGCCCGCCGGGCAGCTCGCGGGAGAGAACCGGGAAGTCCTTCCTGATCCTCTCCACGTCCAAGCTGGTGGAAGTCATACAGATGCCTTCGTGTACTGCTCGTAGCCCTCGGCCTCGAGCTTGTCGGCCAGCTCCGGCCCGCCCTCCTCCACGATCTTGCCACCGGCGAAGACGTGCACGAAGTCGGGCTTCACGTACCGCAGGATGCGGGTGTAGTGCGTGATCAGCAGGACACCCGTGTCACCCGAGGCGCGGAAGCGGTTGATGCCCTCGGACACCACGCGCAGCGCGTCGACGTCGAGCCCGGAGTCGGTCTCGTCGAGCACCGCGATCTTCGGCCGGAGCAGCTCCAACTGGAGGATCTCGTGGCGCTTCTTCTCGCCGCCGGAGAAACCCTCGTTGAGGTTGCGCTGGGCGAACGCGGCGTCGATGGCCAGCGCGTCCATGCCGCTCTTGAGGTCCTTGGCGAACTGGCGCAGCTTGGGCGCCTCGCCGCGGACCGAGGTCACCGCGGTGCGCAGGAAGTTGGACACCGACACGCCGGGGACCTCGACCGGGTACTGCATGGCGAGGAACAGGCCGGCGCGGGCCCGCTCGTCGACGGTCAGCGCCAGCAGATCGACGCCGTCGAGCAGCACCTCGCCGCTCGTGATGGTGTATTTCGGGTGCCCGGCGATGGCGTAGGCGAGGGTGGACTTGCCGGAGCCGTTGGGCCCCATGATGGCGTGGGTCTTCCCCGACTGCACGGTGAGGTTGACGCCGCGCAGGATTTCCTTGTCCTCGACGGCGACCTTCAGGTCACGGATCTCAAGGGTGGACATGTGTTTTATGACTCCTTCGAGAGCGAGACGAGGACGTCGTCGCCGTCGATCTGGACTGTGTAGACGTTCACGGGTCTGGTGGCGGGCGGCCCGGTGGGTTTGCCGGAGCGGACGTCGAAGCACGAGCCGTGCAACCAGCATTCGAGTGTGCCGTCGTAGACCTCCCCCTCGCTGAGCTTGACCTCGGCGTGGGAGCAGACGTCGTGCAGGGCGAACACCTCGCCGCCCTTGCGGACCAGCGCGACAGGGGTCTCCCCCACCTCCACGCCGATCACTCCGCCGTCGGGGATGTCCTCGACCTTGCACACTTTCTCAAGACTCATCGCGCGAGCTCCGCCTCCACCGCGTTCAGCACGCGATCGCGGATCTCCGCCACCTGGATCTTCTCGATGAGCTGGCCGAGGAAGCCCTTGACGACCAGGCGCCGAGCCTCGTCGAAGGGGATGCCGCGGGCCTGCAGGTAGAAGATGTGCTCGTCGTCGAGGCGCCCGGAGGCGCTGGCGTGGCCGGCTCCGGCCACCTCGCCGGTGAGGATCTCCAGGTTGGGCACCGAGTCGGCGCGGGCGCCGTCGGTGAGGATCAGGTTGCGGTTGAGCTCATAGGTGTCGGTGCCCTCGGCCTCGACCCTGATGATCACATCGCCGATCCATACGGCGTGCGCGTCCTGGCCCTGCAGGGCGCCGCGATAGTCGACGTTGCTCTTGCAGTGGGGCTGCGAGTGGTCGACCAGGAGGCGGTGCTCCAGGTGCTGGCCCGCGTCGGCGAAGTAGACGCCGGACAGGTCGGCGTCGCCGCCCGGGCCGGTGTAGGACACGCTCGGCGACAGGCGCACCAGGTCGCCGCCCATGGTCACCGCGAAGCCCTTGAACGTGGCGTCCTTGGCGAGCTGGGCGTGGTGGTGGGAGACGTGCACGGCGTCGGCGTCCCAGTCCTGCAGGCTGACGACCTTGAGCGTGGCGCCGTCGCCGACGACGAACTCGATGTTGTCGGCGTAGACCGCGCTGCCCTGGTGTTCGAGGACGACCACGGCCTCGGCCATCGGCTCCACCACGACCACGATGTGGCCGTAGGTGACCCCGTCGCTGCCGCCGCCGCGCACCTCGATGCGGATGTGCTCGGCGGGCACCGTCTCCTTGGGCACGGTCACGACCAGCGCCTTCTCGAAGGCGTTGTAGGCCTGCGCGCTGACGCGGTCGGCCGGCACGTACGCCTTGCCGATGCGCGCGTCATCGCGCCCGACCCATTCGGCGGTGACGCCCGCCGGCGTGTAGGTCTGGGTGAGCACCCGGCCGGTGATCGCCGCCTTGCCGCTGTGCAGGCCCTTCAGGCGGGACAGCGGCGTGAAACGCCATGCCTCTTCGCGCCCTGTCGGAACATCGAAGTCGTCCAGGTCGTAGGACGCCTTCTCGTGCAGGGTCGACAAGGGCTTTTCGGTCAGGCCCATCAGCCGACGGCTCCTTCCATCTGCAGCTCGATGAGGCGGTTGAGCTCGAGGGCGTACTCCATGGGGAGCTCGCGCGCGATCGGCTCGACGAAGCCGCGCACGATCATCGCCATCGCCTCGTCCTCGCCGAGACCACGGCTCATGAGGTAGAACAGCTGGTCCTCGCTCACCTTGGAGACCGTGGCCTCGTGACCCATCGAGACGTCGTCCTCGCGGACGTCGACGTAGGGGTAGGTGTCGGAGCGGCTGATCTGGTCGACCAGGAGCGCGTCGCACTTGACCGTGCTGGCGCTGCCGTAGGCGCCCTCCTCGATCTGGACGAGACCGCGGTAGGAGGTGCGGCCGCCACCGCGCGCCACCGACTTGGAGATGACGGTGGAGCTCGTGTGCGGAGCCAGGTGCACCATCTTGGAGCCGGCGTCCTGGTGCTGGCCCTCGCCCGCGAAGGCGACGCTCAGCGTCTCACCCTTGGCGTGCTCGCCCATCAGGTAGACGGCCGGGTACTTCATGGTGACCTTGGAACCGATGTTGCCGTCGATCCACTCCATGGTCGCGCCCTCGTAGGCGACGGCGCGCTTGGTGACCAGGTTGTAGACGTTGTTGGACCAGTTCTGGATGGTCGTGTAACGGCAGCGGGCGTTCTTCTTCACGACGATCTCGACGACCGCGGAGTGCAGCGAGTCGGAGGAGTAGATCGGCGCGGTGCAGCCCTCGACGTAGTGGACGTAGCTACCCTCGTCGACGATGATCAGCGTCCGCTCGAACTGGCCCATGTTCTCGGTGTTGATCCGGAAGTAGGCCTGCAGCGGGATCTCGACCTCGATGTTCGGCGGCACGTAGATGAACGAGCCACCGGACCACACGGAGCTGTTGAGCGCGGCGAACTTGTTGTCGCCGACCGGGATGACCGAGCCGAAGTATTCTCTGAAGAGCTCCTCGTGCTCCCTCAGGCCCGTGTCGGTGTCGACGAAGATGACGCCCTTCTCCTCGAGGTCCTCACGGATCTTGTGATAGACGACCTCGGACTCGTACTGGGCGGCGACACCGGCGATGAGGCGCTGCTTCTCCGCCTCGGGGATGCCGAGCTTGTCATAGGTGTTCTTGATGTCGTCGGGCAGCTCGTCCCAGGAAGCGGCCTGCTTCTCGGTCGAGCGCACGAAGTATTTGATGTTGTCGAAGTCGATGCCCGTGAGGTCGGAACCCCAGGTGGGCAGGGGCTTCTTGCCGAACAGGCGGAGGCCCTTCAGGCGAAGGTCGAGCATCCACTCCGGCTCGTTCTTGAGCGCGGAGATGTTGCGGACGACCTCCTCGGACAGGCCGCGCTTGGCCACCGCTCCTGCGGCATCCGAGTCGGACCAGCCGAACTTGTAATTCCCGAGGCCTTCCAGCTCCGGGCGGTCGGTGACAGTCACCTTCCGGTCTCCTTGCTTTTGTCGCTATGGGTGGCCTTGCTCGCTGCAAGGCCCAGCGCGTGCGGGCTCACATGGGTGGTGCAGACCCCGTCGCCGTGCGCGATCGTGGCCAGGCGCTGCACCGGGGTGCCGAGCAGTTGCGCGAACGCCTCCGTCTCGGCCTCACACAGCTGCGGGAACTCCGCCGCCACGTGCGCCACCGGGCAGTGATGCTGGCAGAGCTGGTCGCCGCCCGACTTGGCCTTGGTGGCCGAGGCGGCGTACCCCTCCGCCGACAGCGCCTGTGCCAGCACTTGTACGCGCTGGTCGACCGGCACCGTCAGCATGACCGGCTCCAGCCGCCGCACCAGGCTGGACACCTGCGAGCGGGCGAAGTCGGCCACTGCTTTCTCGCCCACGCGCTCGGCCAGGAAACGCAGCGCGCTGCCGGCCAAATCGTCATAGGCGTGCTCGAAAGCACTGCGCCCCGCGTCGGTGATGGCGAACAGCTTGGCCGGCCGCCCTCGTCCGCGCTGTCCGCGCGGCCGTACAGTACGAGGCTCGATCATTCCGTCGGTCAGCAGCGCGTCAAGATGACGGCGGACGGCGGCGGGCGTGAGCCCGAGCCGCTCGCCCAGCGCGGCCGCCGCGACGGGACCGTGCTCAAGGATCAGCCGAGCGACACGGGCGCGGGTGCCGCGCTCGTTTCCTGGCTCAATCGACGTGGGCACGTTTTTCACAACATCAGTGTGCCGTAATTCCTTCCCACTTCACAAATGGATCCAGGAATACGGGGAATGGAATTTCTCACGCAGGGTAGGCTTACCTAACTCGGCCGATGACCAGGAACGCCACCGCGGAGCAGGCGATGAGCGCCAGCATCACCGAGGCCATCGGCACTGCCGTGCCCGCGCCCACCAAGCCGACCAGCGGCGCGGCCAAGGCGCCCAGCGCGAACTGGAGCACACCGAGCAGGGCGGAGGCACTGCCCGCGATCTGCTGCGGCTGACTGGCCAGGGCCAGCGCACCGGTGCCCGGAAGCACCAGACCCTGGCCGCACATGATAACGAACAGCGCGGCGACGATGCCCGCCAGGCCCAGTCCGAGGACGGCGGCGGCCAGCAGCAGCGCCCCGCCGGCCAGGGCCACGCACAGACCGGTGACCACCAGGCGGGCCGGCGCCACCCGCCCCGAGAGCCGCCCGCCGACCTGGGCCATGAGGGTCAGGCCGAGCGCGTTGAGGCCGAAGATGAGCGAATACTGCTGCGGTGTGGCGTGGTACACCTCCTGCAGCACGAAGGGCGAGCCGGAGATGTAGCCGAACATGGCGGCGAAGGCCAGCCCGGCGGTCAGCGCGCCGCCCATGAACGAGCGGTCGCGCAGCAGCCGCCAGAAGACGCGCACGGTGTGCTTGAGGCCGCCGCTCTCCCGCTGGTGCGCGGGCAGCGTCTCGCGGACCCCGCCGAGCATGGCCACGAGCAGCACGATCCCGGCGATGCTCAGCGCGACGAAGACGCCGCGCCAGGAGGTGAAGGCGAGCAGTTGCGCGCCCGCGATCGGGGCCAGGATCGGCGCGAGGCCGCTGACGAGCATGAGCGTGGCGAAGATGCGCGCGATGGCGGCGCCGTCGTAGAGGTCGCGGACGACGGCCCGGACGATGACCAGGACCGCGCCGCCCAGCATGCCCTGCAGCAGGCGGAACACGATGAGCACCGGCACCGAGGGGGCGAAGGCGCACAGCAGCGAGGCGAGCGCGTACCCGGCCACGCCCACGATCAGCGGCAGCCGCCGGCCGCGCACATCGCTCACCGGTCCGGCGACCACCTGGCCGACGGAGACGCCGATGAGGCAGGCGGTCAGCGTCAGTTGTACCTGCGCGGGGGTGCTCAGCAGTTCGCCGGTGATGGCGGGCAGCGCGGGCAGGTACATGTCGATCGAGAGCGGGCCGATGGCCGACAGCGCTCCCAGGATGATCAGCAGAAGTCCGCGGCGGTTTTCCTTGACTACAGGTGACGTGATGACTGGCGTGGCTTCTGCCACGGACATGCGTGAACCCCTCTCCCTCGCAGGCGTGTGACCCACGAGGGCCGAGGGGTCTAACCAACATCCGGTCGGCCGGATTCCCAATTATGGGATGTTTAACTGATTTCGCGGAGTTGGATCACGGACAGTGCCGCTCCCTGCGGGTCGGTGAGCATCGCGAACCGTCCCGGAGGCGCGTCCATGGCGCCGACGAGGATCGTGGCCCCCGCGCGCTCGGCCGCGCCGACGGTGGCGTCGAGGTCGGCGACGGCGAAGTAGGTCATCCAGTGGGACGGCGTCTCCGGGGGGTACTGCGGCGCCATCTCGATCATGCCGGCGATGCTCGCGTCCCCGCCGTGCCATTCGGTGTACTTCACGCCCTCCATCTCCTGGAGGTGCGGGCTCCAGCCGAAGACGGCCGAGTAGAAGCGCTCCGCGGTGGCGACGTCGCGGGTGACGAGCTCGTTCCAGCAGAAGGAGACCGGCTCGTTGACCAGCTCGGCGCCGTTGTGCCGGCCGGCCTCCCAGATCGAGATGAACGACCCGTCGGGCGACTGGAAGACGGCCATGGTGCCTTCCTCGAACACCTGCATGGGCTCCATGACGACACTCCCGCCCGCGTTCTTGACCCGGTCGGCGGTGGCGGCGGCGTCTTCGGTGGCGACGTAGGTGTTCCAGGTCGCGGGCATGCCCTCGCCGAAGGCGGGGCCCACTCCGGCGACCTTCTTGCCGTTGTAGGTGAACTGGCCGTAGCCCCCGGCCGCCGGATCGTCGATCATCTCCGCCCGCCAGCCGAAGACCTCGTCGTAGAAGCGGACGGACGCCTCGACGTCGGTGCTCGACAGATCCACCCAGCATGGAACGCCGGGCGCATAGCCACTGCGTTGTGACATGGCAACCTCCTGTGATGTGGACGTCACTCTCAGACTTTCACTCCTGGTGGGGACTTTCCGAGAAATGGCCGGGTCAATAGCTGTCCATATCCGGCCACCATCCGGCCACGATCGGGCTTGGCGGGGGACCGGGCAGGGTTGCCAGGCGAACCGTCGCCGGCAGTCCCTAAACTCGTGGCCATGGAATCCCCAGCCGTCGAGCTCATCGACCTGGTCAAGCGTTACGGCGGCAGCACCGCCGTCGACGGCCTGTCGCTGCGCGCCGAGCGTGGCGCGGTCACCGCCGTGCTCGGGCCCAACGGCGCCGGCAAGACGTCCACGGTCGAGATCTGCGAGGGGTTCCGCACGGCCGACTCCGGCACGGTGCGGGTGCTGGGCCTGCCGCCCGACCGGCCTGCGCTGCGGCCCCGGGTGGGCGTCATGCTCCAGGCCGGCGGCGTGCCGCCCGCGATGCGCTGCGGGGAGTTCCTCCGCCTGATCTCGCGCTTCTACGCCCGTCCGCTCGACGCCTCCGCGCTACTGGTACGGCTCGGCCTGGCCGAGCATGCCCGTACCCCTTACCGCCGCCTGTCGGGGGGCCAGCAGCAGCGGCTCTCCCTGGCCGCGGCGGTCATCGGCCGGCCGGAGCTGGTGTTCCTCGACGAGCCGACGGCCGGGCTCGACCCGCAGGCCAGGCACGCCTGCTGGGACCTGGTGGGCGAGCTGCGGGCCGCGGGGGTCTCGGTGGTGCTCACCACACACCACATGGACGAGGCCGAACGCCTGGCCGACCAGGTGGTGATCATCGATCGGGGCCGGGTGGTGGCCGAGGGCAGCCCGGAGTCGCTGACCGGGGCCGAGCGGCAGCTTCGCTTCAGGGCCCGGCCGGGGCTCTCGCTGGACGAGCTGCTCAACGCGTTGCCCGGTGGCAGCGCCGCCAAGGAGTCGCCCGCGGGCCACTACATCATCGAGGGCCAGGTGGGCCCGGAGCTGCTGGCGACCGTGACGACCTGGTGCGCCGCCGAGGGCGTCATGGCCGCCGACCTGAGCATCGAGCGCCGTACGCTCGAAGACGTCTTCCTGGAGCTGACCGGCAGGGAGCTGCGATGACCACGCTCGACTTCACCCCCGCCCCGGTGGCGGCGCCGTTCGCGCGCATGGTGCTGGCGCAGGCTGCGGCCGAGACGCGCCAGACGCTGCGCAACGGCGAGCAACTGCTGCTGACGTTGATCATCCCGGTGCTGCTGCTCGTCGGGTTCTCCCTGGCCCCGCTGATCGACATCGGCGGGGGCCGGCGGATCGACTTCCTCGCGCCGGGCGTGCTCGCGCTGGCGATCATGTCGACGGCGTTCACCGGGCAGGCGATCGCGACGGGCTTCGAGCGCCGCTACGGCGTGCTGAAGCGGCTCGGCGCGACCCCGCTGTCCAGGGCCGGGCTGTTGCTGGCCAAGACGGTGGCGGTGCTCGCGGTGGAGGGCGTCCAGGTCGTGGTGATCGTGGCGGTCGCGCTGGCGCTCGGCTGGCGGCCCCAGGGCTCGCCGGTGGCCGCGGTGCTGCTCGTGCTGCTGGGCACGGCGGCGTTCAGCGGGCTGGGGCTGCTCATGGCGGGCCTGCTGCGGGCCGAGGCGACGCTGGCCGCGGCCAACCTGGTCTACCTGGTGCTGCTCGGCGCGGGTGGGGTGATCTTCCCCCTGGACAAGTTCCCGGCCGGGGTGCGGCCGGCCCTGGAGCTGCTGCCGATCTCGGCGCTGACCCGCGGGCTGCGTTCCGTGCTCGCCGAGGGCGCGGCCCTGCCGCTGGGGGCGCTGGCGGTGCTGGCCGCCTGGGCGGTGCTGTCCCTGGGCCTGGCCTCGCGCACGTTCCGCTGGGAGTGAGCAGCACCGGCGCCCAGCAGCAGCGCGGCGACGCCGACGGTCGGCAGGCTGACGTACGCCGCCACCAGCGCGTACCCGGCGCAGAGGTGCGCTCCCCCGACGGCGATGAGCACGGGCGGCGGCCACGTCCGCGACAGGCGTTTGACCGGCCTGGTGAACAGCCACAGGCCTACCCCGTAGGTTCACGGCGAAGCGAATTGTCGGCTTCAATGATCAACGCGTATTACTACCACCTCGGTGAGGGAATGTCGGCCTGGCTCGGTACCGTTCTACCCGCCAGCCGACCTACCGAGGAGTGCCGTGACCGCGTTCGCCCTGGATGATCCTTTCGACCGCGGATCGGGGCTTCCCAAACCCGGCAGTGTGCTGCGTGCCGCCGCCGACTCCATCCCGCCTTCCGGGCTGGTGCTGCTGGCGATCTTCTCGGTGCAGCTCGGGGCGGGCTTCGCCAAGGAGCTGTTCGCGTCGCTGCCGCCGAGCGCGGTGGTGTTCCTGCGCATCGGGGCGGGCGCGCTGATCATGGGCGCGGTGGCCAGGCCCAAGTTGAAGGGGATGTCGTGGCGTGACCTGGGGGTCGGGCTCGGCTTCGGCGTGACGCTGGCGGTCATGAACCTCACCTTCTACGAGGCGATCGCGCGGCTGCCGCTGGGCATCGCGGTGGCGATCGAGTTCCTCGGGCCGCTGGGCGTGGCGGTCGCGGCGTCCAGGCGCCGGCTCGACCTGCTGTGGATCGGCCTGGCGGGGGCGGGTGTGGCGCTGCTCGCGCCGTGGGGCCAGTCGGCGTCGATGAGCTGGGTCGGCATCGGGCTCGCGATGGCGGCCGGCGCGTGCTGGGCCGCCTACATCCTGCTGTCGGCCTCGGTCGGGCGGCGCTTCCCCGGCACGACCGGGCTGTCGTTCGCGATGATCGTGTCGGCCATCGTGATCGCGCCGGTGGGCGTCGCGTCGGGCGGCGGCGACCTGCTCCAGCCGCAGTTGCTGCTGGTCGGGCTGGGTGTGGGGCTGCTGTCGTCGGTGATCCCGTACTCGCTGGAGCTGCAGGCGCTGCGCCGGATGCCGAAGCACGTGTTCGGCATCCTGATGAGCCTGGAGCCGGCGATGGCCGCCCTGGTCGGTGTGGTGGTGCTGGGCGAGCTGCTGCACGCGCAGCAGTGGGCGGCGATCATCTGCATCGTGGCCGCCAGCCTGGGGACCACGCGCGCCACGAAATGACATGACCCCCCGGGCGTGATCAGCGCGGGTCGGCCCAGATGCCGCGGACGTGCTGGATGTGCTCGGACATGATGGTGCGGGCCGCCTTGGTGTCGCCGGTCTTGAGCGCGTCGAGCAGCGCGACGTGCTCGCGGGCCGAGTCCGACAGCGTGCCGCGCTCCGACAGTTGCGAGAGGCCGTAGAGCCGGGCCCGGTTGCGCAGGTCCTTGACCACCTCGACCAGGTGGGCGTTGCCCGACAGGGTCAGCAGCTCCACGTGGAAGCGCAGGTCGGCGTCCACATAGCCGAGCAGGTCGCCCCGCTCGGCCGCGGCGACGATCTCCTCGGCGACGGGCCTGAGCCGTTCGAACTCCTCGGCGCGCGAGGCGTCGGCCAGGCGGGTCACGGTGGGCACCTCGATGAGCTGCCGGATCTCGGTCAGCTCGTCGAGATCGCGGTCGGACAGCTCGGTGACCCGGAAGCCCTTGTTGCGCACCGCCTCGACCAGCCCCTCCTTGGCCAGGTCGAGCATGGCCTCACGGACGGGCGTCGCGGAGACGCCGAACTGCGCGGCCAGCACCGGCGCGGAGTAGACCACCCCCGGGCGCATCTCACCGGTGATCAGCGCGGCACGGAGCGCGTGCGCGACCTGCTCGCGCAGGCTCTGCCGCTCGCCCACCATCGGCAGGTCGAGCCGGTTCTCGGCAGCCATCCGGCCATCCCCTCACTCTCAGTACACGCCCGCTGGATCACGCCCGTCGGGGACGCCCCGCTAGGCCCACGCCTCGTACGCGGCGGCGGCGACCACCAGGTCCTCCCACGCCATCCCGGTGCTCTTGAACACGCGGGGACCGGCACCCGTGGGCACCCGGCCGGCGACGAGGTCGGCGAGGTTCCCGGCGAGGTGACCGGTGGTGATCGTACCTTGGCGCACCGGGATGACCACATCCCCCGCCTCGGCCAGCGCCGCCGACCTGGCCTCGACCACGACGGTGGCGCGGGCCATGAGGTCGCCGTCCAGCTCACGGGCGTCGGGCTCGTGCGCTCCGACCGCGACGACCGTGGCGCCGTCGCGGACCAGCTCGCCGGGGAACAGCGGCTCCCTGGCCGTGGTGCAGCAGGCGATCAGGTCCGCCTCGGCCACGGGACGCAGGTCGGGGGCCTGGCCGTGCTCGGCCAGAGCCGGCAGGCCGTGCTCGCGGCAGCGGGCGGCGAGCTCTTCGGCGCGGTCGCGGTCGAGGCCGACGACCGTGACCCGCTCGACGGGCCGGACCGCGCTCAGCGCGAGGATGTGCCCCCACGCCTGCGGGCCGGTGCCGAACACCACCAGGGTGCGGGCGTCCGGCTCGGCCAGGTGCGTGACGGCCAGCGCCGAGACCGCCGGGGTGCGCAGCGAGGTGAGCGCGATGCCGTCCATGGCGGCCAGCGGGGTCAGGGTCTCGCCGTCGAGCAGCAGGTACGTGCCCTGGATGCGGGGCAGCCCGCGCGCGGCGTTGCCGGGCGCGACGGTGACGGCCTTCACGCCCGCGTAGCGTCCGGCGGCGGCGGGCATCAGCAGGAGCTGCCCGGCGGGCAGGTCGACGACCGGCCGCAGCGGCGTCTCCTCCGGATCGAGCCCGGCTCGCAGGGCTTCTTCCAGGATCCGTACGGCCCGCGCCACGGGCACCAGCCGCTCGATGGTGGCGGCGTCGAGGTAGGGCAGCGGGTTCACCGGAGCCCCGCGATGCCGGTGTGGCGGACGATCCTGAGCGGCTCGCCCGCGATGTGGTAGTCGGCCGTGCTGACGCTCATAGCTCGAACCCCTCGGGGAACGGATCGCGCGGGTCGAGGAAGTACTGGGCGGTACCGGTGACCCAGGCGCGGCCGGTGATGGCGGGCACGACCGCGGGCCGCCCGCCGACGGTGGTCTCCGCCAGCAGCCGGCCGACGAACCGGGTGCCGATGAACGACTCGTTGACGAAGTCCCAGCCGGCCGAGCCCACCGGCAGCTCGCCGCGGGCGTGCAACTGGGCCATGCGGGCGCTGGTGCCGGTGCCGCAGGGCGAGCGGTCGAACCAGCCCGGATAGATGGCCATCGCGTGCCGCGAGTGGTGCGCGTTGGAGCCCGGCGCGGCGAAGTAGACGTGGTGGCAGCCGCGGATGCGGTCGTCCTCGGGGTGCACGGGCTCGTCGGCGGCGTCGATGGCCGCCATCGTGGCCAGCCCGGCGGCGAGGATCTCGTTCTTGGCCTTGCGGTCGAAGGGCAGGCCGTAGTCGTCGAGGTCGACGATCGCGTAGAAGTTGCCGCCGTACGCCAGGTCGTACCGGATGTCGCCGAAGCCCGGCACGGTGACGACGGCGTCGAGCCTGTCGCAGTAGGCGGGCACGTTGCGCAGCGTCACCGACATGGCCATGCCGTCCTCGACGGCCACGTCCACCTCGACGAGCCCGGCGGGCACCTCCAGGCGCACGGTGGTGACCGGCTCGACGACCTCCACCATGCCGGTCTCCACCAGCACCGTCGCCACGCCGATGGTGCCGTGGCCGCACATCGGCAGCAGCCCGGACACCTCGATGAACAGCACGCCCCAGTCGGCGTCGGGCCTGGTCGGCGGCTGCAGGATGGCGCCGCTCATGGCGGCGTGGCCGCGCGGCTCGTTCATCAGCAGCCGGCGGATGTGGTCGAGGTGGTCGCGGAAGTAGACGCGCCGCTCGGCCATGCTCGCGCCGGGGATCACGCCCACACCACCGGTGATCACGCGGGTGGGCATGCCCTCGGTGTGCGAGTCGACGGCGTGGAAGACCCGCTTCGTCCTCATCGCAGGCCCTCCGCGAGCGCCTTCTCCGTCGCACCGTGTACGGCCGCCGCCTGCTCCTCCGTCAGCGGCACGCGCGGCAGGCGGCAGGGCCCGCCATGACGGCCCGCCAGGTCCATCGACAGCTTGATGGCCTGCACGAACTCCGTCTTGGAGTCCCAGCGCAGCAGCGGGTGGAGCTTGCGGTACAGGGGCAGCGCGGTGTCGAGGTCACCGGCCAGCGCGGCCCGGTAGAGGGCGACGCTGGAGGCGGGCAGCGCGTTGGGGTACCCGGCGACCCAGCCGACGGCTCCGGCCACCGCCAGTTCCAGCAGCACGTCGTCGGACCCGATCAGCAGGTCGAGCCCGGGGGCCAGCTCGGCGAGCTCATAGGCCCGGCGCGGATCGCCGCTGAACTCCTTCACGGCCACGATCAGACCCTCGCCGTACAGGGTCGCGAGCAGCGCGGGTGTCAGGTCCACCTTGGTGTCGTACGGGTTGTTGTAAGCGACGATCGGCACCCCGGCCTTGGCCACCTCGCGGTAGTGCGCGATCACGGACCGCTCGTCGGCCCGGTAGGTGTTGGGCGGCAGCAGCAGCACCGATCCGCAGCCCGCCGCACCCGCCTGCTCGGCCCAGCGCCGCGACTCCGCCGCGCCGTACGCGGCGGCGCCCGCCATCACGTTGGGCCCGCCGACGGCCTCGACGGCCGTCTCCACGACCTTGGTCCGCTCCTCGGGAGTGAGCGTCTGGTACTCGCCCAGCGATCCGTTGGGGACCACGCCGTCGCAGCCGTTCTCGACCAGCCAGCGGCAGTGGTCGGCATAGCCGTCGAAGTCGACGGACAGATCCGCGTGCAGCGGGAGCGCCGTGGCCACCATGACACCGTGCCAGGACTTAGCGCGATTTGTCATTAAAGTTTCCTCCAAAATCAGTGGGTGTCGAGGTCGGCGAGAGCGCCGAGAGAGATGGGTTGCGCGATGGGGCGGCGAGGGGGCCGGGGCCGCTCCCCGGCCAGGCAGGCGACCGCGTAGCCGCACACGCGGCCCTGGCACCAGCCCATGCCGGGCCTGGCCAGCAGCTTGACGGAGCGCGCGTCGGTGGCGCCGAGCGCCAGCGCCGCGCGTACGCGGGCGACCGGCACCTCCTCGCACCGGCACACCAGCGTGTCGTCGCGCAGCCAGCTCTGCCAGCCCGGCTTGACCGGATAGGCGTGGTGCAGCGCCTCCCCGAACGCGCGCATCCGCCGGCGCCGCCTGGCCAGCACGCCGGGGACCGGCGCTCCGGCGACGGCCAGGCCGGCGATGCGGCCCTCCAGCTCGGCCAGGTGCCTGCCGCCCACGCCGGTCGGCTCGCCCGCCGCCCAGACGCCGTCCACCGTGGTGCGCTGGCGGCCGTCCACCGCGAGCACGGGCATGCCGTCCGCGTCCGGCCGGGTCTGGCAGCCCAGCTCGACGCCGAGCTCGATCTGGGGGACGAAGCCGTAGCCGACGGCCAGCGTGTCGCAGGCCACTTCCCTGGTGGCGAGCACGTTCCAGTCGCCGTCGAGCCGCGCCACGGTGACCGCCTCCAGTTCGCGCTCGCCGTGCGCGGCGATCACCGCCTGGTGCGTCCGGTACGGCACGCGGTGCCTGGCCATGGCCAGGCCGTAGCCCGCCGCCTCCCCCGCCTTGCCCAGGGCCAGCACCGGATGCCGGGCCAGGGCCAGCCCGCCGTTGGCCTCGAACACGCCCAGCACCTCGGCCCCCGCCCCGGCCAGGCCGGCGGCCACGGGCAGCAGGAACGGCCCGGTGCCGCCGACGACCACCCGGCCGCCCGCGACCACGCCGTTGCCCTTGAGCAGCGCCTGGGCGCCGCCCGCCGTCAGGACGCCGGGCAGGTCCCAGCCGGGGAACGGCAGCGGCCGGTCGTGCGCGCCGGTGGCGATCAGGAGGTCGCGGCAGCGGATCGCCACCGGGCGGCCGTCCGGGGTCTGGCAGTGCACGGTCAGCCGGTCGCCGTCCCGCGTCACGGTCCACACCTGGTGTCCGAGCAGCACCTCGGCCCGCTCGCCCAGCGCGCGACCCTGGCGCAGGAACCGGTCCAGACCCGGGGTGGCGGTGTGCGCCGCTCCGGCCTGGTGGCGGAAGTACTGGCCGCCGAGGCGGGCTCCCGAGTCGACGAGAACCACGTTCAGGCCGCGCAGCGCCGCCGTCAGCGCCCCCGCCACCCCGGCGGGCCCGCCACCGACCACGACAAGATCGCAGGCCGCGCTCACGCGGTCGTCGGGCGCGCTCATGAGGTCGTCACCTCGTCTCCGGGCCGGGCCTCCAGCAGGCAGGCGCGTTCTGGGGGGCGGCCGTTCACCGTGATCAGGCAGTCGAAGCAGACGCCGATGCCGCAGAACAGCCCGCGCGGCCGGCCGCCGAAGCGGGTGGTGCGCCACGCGCGGACCCCGGCCGCGTGCAGGGCCGCGCCGATCGTCTGCCCCGGCTCGACCGGCACGGCCCGGCCGTCGATCGTGATCTGGAAGGTCACGCGGACTCCTCGGTCGCACGGGAGGACTCAGGCGAGGGCTCTACCGGAGTCCCGGATGAGAAGCGGTCCGGGCGGAAGGGACGCGGGTCCAGTTCGGGGCGGGCGCCGGTCAGGAGCTGCGACAGCACGAGCCCGGTCGCGGGCGCGAGACCGATCCCGGCCCCTTCGTGCCCGCACGCGTGATACAGCCCGGGCGCGCGCGGATCCGGCCCGATCACCGGCAGGTGGTCGGGACAGTACGGCCGGAAACCGCAGTACGACCTGATCACCCGCACCTCCCGGAGCACCGGGAACAGGGCGACGGCCTGAGCCGCCAGCCGGGCCAGCACCCGGGGCGAGGTCGTCCGGTCGAACCCGACCCGCTCCCTGCTAGCCCCGATGAGCACGGTCCCCGCCGGGGTGCCCTCGACCACGGCCGAGGTCTCCAGATCGGCCGAGTCGCTGGCCACGTTGGTGACGTAGGCGGCGGTGTAGACCTTGTGCCGGATCAGCGGCTCGCGCAGCGGCTCGGTGACCAGGATGAAGCCGCGCCTGGGCAGGACCGGCAGGTCCACGCCCGCGAGCCGGGCGATCTCGCCGCCCCAGGTGCCGGCCGCGTTGATCACCGCGCCGCCGAGGATGTCGCCCCGGTCGGTGCGTACGCCCGTCACCCGCTCGCCGGACCGCGTGAATCCGGTCACGGTGACACCGGTGCGCAGGTGCAGCGTCCCGTGGCCGTAGCTCTCCGCACCATGCCTGAGCAGGTGCGCGGCCGCCAGCATGGGCTGCACCTGGGCATCCTGCGGGTAGTACACGCCGCCCGCGAGCCCCTCGGCCAGGTGCGGCTCGTAACCGCGCAGGTCGGCGCCGGGCACCACGGCATACTCGACACCCTGCTCCGCCGCCAGCTCGACGAGCTGCTTCTGGACCTCGTCCGTCTCGGCGACGACCAGTCCGCCCTTGGGTTCGTACTCGAACCCGCCCATCGCGGCCAGCTCACCCCAGAGGCGGTTGGACAGCAGCGCCAGGTCCAGCTCCGGGCCCGGCTCCTTGTCCGAGACCAGCACGTTGCCCTCGCCCGCGCCCGTCGTGCCGCCCGCCACCGGGCCGCGATCCACCACGGTCACGTCCAGTCCGGCCCGGGCGGCGTAATAAGCGCACGCGGCGCCCACCACTCCGGCGCCGATGACAATCACATCGGACATTTCACCTCCCCGCCTGTAATATGTCACATACCCATGCTGGTTGAGAAGCACGTTCCCGGTGGGAGGACCGGACGACCAGGCCCTTACCATCGTTGACGTGAAGCTCGACGACGTGAAACTACCCACGGACCACCCCAACGCTCTGGTCCGGCGCCTGTTCTCCTTCTGGGCGCCGACCGCCGAGTCGATGCGCGGCTGGGCACTGGCCGCCGTGGTGGTCAACGCGGGCATCACGGTGACGGGCGCGGCCGTGCGGGTCACCGACTCGGGGCTCGGCTGCCCGACCTGGCCCAGATGCACGCCCGACAGCTTCGTGCCGATCGCGCATCCGGAGATCTCGCCCGTCACCATGGCCGTCGAGTTCGGCAACCGGCTGCTGACGTTCCTGGTGCTGGCGGTGGGGTTCGCCTGCGTGGTGTCGGCGATGCGGCTGGCCCCGCGGCGCCGTGCGCTGCTCCGGCTGGCCCTGCTGCAGCCCGCGGGCATCGTCTTCCAGGCGCTGTGGGGCGGGCTGGTGGTCAGGACCCTGCTCAACCCGTTCACGGTCAGCGTGCACTTCCTGGTCTCCATCGCGCTGATCGCCGGCTGCTGGGCGCTCTACGCGCGCGCAAGTGAAGGCGACGGGCCGGTCCGCCGGGTGACGCACCGCGACATCCGGCGCCTCGGCCACGTGCTGGTCGCGGCGGTGGCCGTGCTGCTGCTGGCCGGGGTGCTGGTGACCGGCACGGGGCCGCATTCCGGCGACGCGCTGGCCTCGCGCTTCGACCTCGACATCGAGAGCGTGGTGCGGCTGCACGCCGACATCGCCTACCTCGTGGTCGGGCTGTCGTTCGCGCTGATGTTCGCGCTGCACGTGACCGACGCGCCCAGAGCGGCCCGCCGGGCCGCTCTGGCGCTGATCGTGGTGGAGCTGGCCCAGGGCGTGATCGGCTACACGCAGTACTTCCTGGCGGTGCCCGCCTTCCTGGTCGGCGTGCACGTGCTCGGCTCGACCCTGGTCTGGATCGCCACGCTCAGAGTGGTCACCTCGCTGCGCACCCGCGACGCGCTGACGGCCCCGGCCGCCTCCTCCCCCACGGAAACACCGGCCAGAGTCTGAGCCGCTGTGCCAAGGTATGAGGGACTACGTCCCCCTACCTGTGAGGTCCTCGAGTGGCTTTCGCCCGCCCCGCTCGGAAGACCCTGCGCCGCCTGTACCAAGGACTGGTGCTGCTCAGCGTGATCGCCCTGGCGCCGATGACGTGGGCGTGGCTCGACAGCTCGGAGCGCCGCGTGGTGGCCGACACCGGCGGTTGGCTGGCCCGGGTGCCCGCCTCGCAAGTGGCGCTCGTGCTGGGCGCGGGCCTGTTCAGCGGCCACCCCTCCCCCTTCCTGGCCCGGCGGCTCGACATCGCGGCCGAGCTCTATCGAGCGGGCAAGGTCAAGGCGCTGCTGCTGTCTGGCGACAACAGCCGCAAGGAGTACGACGAGCCGACGGCCATGCGCGACTACCTGCGGGCCAGGGGCGTGCCCGACGCGGTGATGGTGCTCGACTACGCCGGGTTCGACACCTGGGACTCATGCGTGCGGGCCCGCCAGGTCTTCGGCGCCGAGCGGCTGACCGTGGTCACGCAGGTGTTCCACCTGCCGAGGGCGGTCGCACTCTGCCGTACGGCGGGCCTGACGACCTTCGGCGTGGGCGACGACTCCGCCAAGCAGTGGGCCGTGACCACCTACGCCTCGGCCACCCGTGAGCTGTTCGCCACCGGCAAGGCGTTCGCCGACGCGCTGGTGCTGCACTCGGCCCCGGTCTATCCCGGTCCGCGCGAGACCTCGCTGCGCGCGATCCTGGCTCAGCCGGGGGCGCCGGGCGCGTAGCCCGGTGGCGGGGCGCCCCGCGCCGCGGCTCTGAAGTGGGCGGGCGTCATCGGGAAGCCGGACCTGGCGGCGCTCATGCATTCGAGCAGGGCGCGCTGCTCCTCGTGGAAGGTCTGCTCGTCGACCATCCGCTTGGCGGCCCGCTCGTGCAGCAGGCCCAGCTCGGTCGCCGCGAGCTGGTAGTCGCGCATCGCGCGCAGTCCCCGCTTGCCGCCGTAGACCTTGGCCCACTGCCTGGCCTGCCGGCGCCGCGACAGGGCGGACAGCATGTAGATGTCGGCCCGGTTGACCAGCTTGGTCGGCTCGTACGGCGGCAGGTAGCGCTGGATCAGGGCGACGATGCGCCGCCGGTCCCTGAGCACCAGCGCGATGAGCACCACCAGCACGATCAGCAGCACCAGGTAGGCGATGACCAGGCCGGGGAAGCCGCCGTAGGAGGTGAGACCGTTCCAGAGACCGTGCAGGAGCATCGCGCCGACCCAGCCGGCCATGATGATGAAGACCCGGTCGGACCCGTTGCGCTGGGCGGCGTAGGCGACCGCGATGCCGATCATCGAGGTGAACAGCGGGTGCGCGAACGGCGACAGCACCCCGCGCAGCACCACGGTGACGGCCAGCCCCATGCCGCCCTGGTCGGAGCTGAGCGCGGCGACGTAGTAGCTGACGTTCTCGCTCATCGCGAAGCCGAGCCCGACCATGCTGGCGTAGATGACGCCGTCGGTCGGCCCGTCGAACTCGGCCCGGCGGAACCTGAGCAGCCCGAGCAGCACCAGCCCCTTCATCGACTCCTCGACCACCGGCGCGCCGAACGTGGCGGCGACGTTGCGCGCGTTGGCCGCGCTCAGGTTGGCGGTGTCGATGATGTAGTGCAGGTTGAGCGAGTTGATCAGGCCCGCGACAAGCACCGCCACCCCTGCTCCCCAGGCGAAGGCGAAGATGAGGTTGCTGCGCGGCTCCGGCTCCATGCGGTCGAGCGCGAGCACGGCGGCCAGCAGCAGCGGCACCGGCGCCAGCGCGAGGACGAGCGAGATGAAGAACTCCACGGGCGCGCCGTTGAGCACGTCGAAAGCGAAGGAGACGAGCGCGCACAGGCCGGTCACGATCAGCCCGATGATCAACGCGAACGACGGGCGGTCCTTCAACACCCAGCGTGGATCACGGGACGCCATACGGTGACTGTAACCGATCAAAAAGACACTGTCCCGCCCAGGTCGCGTGGCCCGTCAGCTCAGCAGCGGGTCGATGGCCACGGCGAGGAACAGCAGCGCCAGATAGGCGTTGGACCAGTGGAAGAAGCGCATCGGCCGCAGGTCGACACCGGTCTTGCCGGAGTTGAGGCGGGCCAGCAGGCGGTACACCTCCCACAGGCACATGACGCCCAGGACGCCGGCCGCGATCGGGTAGAACAGCGTGGTGCCCGCCACCGGCCACAAGGCCAGCGAGCAGAGCACGGTGGCCCAGGTGTAGGCGATCGACTCCCGGATCACCCGGCGCTCGGTGGCCACCACGGGCAGCATCGGCACCTCGGCCGCCGCGTAGTCCTCCTTGTAGCGCATGGCCAGCGTCCAGGTGTGCGGCGGCGTCCAGAAGAACACCACCCCGAACAGCACCAGCGGCGCCCAGTCGAGCCGCCCGGTGATGCCCGCCCAGCCGATCAGCACCGGCATGCAGCCCGCGATGCCGCCCCAGACGATGTTCTGGGCGGTGCGCCGCTTGAGGATCATCGAGTAGACGATGACGTAGAACAGGATGGCGCCGGTGGACAGCACGGCGGCCAGCCAGTTGGTGGTCAGCCAGAGGCCGAGCGTGGACAGCACGCCGAGCACGATGCCGAAGATGAGCGCGCCGGTCGGCGAGACCTGGTGCCTGGCCAGCGGGCGCCGCCTGGTGCGGCGCATCTTCTGGTCGATGTCGCGGTCCACGTAGCAGTTGAGCGCGTTGGCGCTGCCGGCGGACAGGGTGCCGAACACCATGACCGCCACCGACGTCCACAGCGGCGGCAGCCTGCCGGCCGCGAGGAACATCACAGGGAGCGTCGTGATCAGCAGAAGCTCGATGATCCGCGGCTTGGTGAGAGCGATGTAGGCCTTGACGAGCATGCCGATCGTCCTTGGCGGCTCGGCCGCGGGAGCGGGGGCCGTCGTCTGCCTGTTCGTCAGCACCGTCAAGGCGCTTCCAGCACGTGCGGAGTCAACGCGTAACCTCTGATTGGAGCGGAATCTCTTGGACGGACGCCAGGGCGTCCCTGTGACAACGAGAACAACCAAACTGTAGTAGCAGGGTCGTCCGGTCCGGCCAATGGGGGGACACGCACGGGGTGGAAGGGGAATCGATCGCCGACTCCACTCAGTTAGGGTCCGGTGTGGGCGGGATATGCCAACCGGTACCACCACAAGACAACTAGATTCCGGAGACCGAGCACTTGAGCACCGAACTCGTGCCAGCCCTCGAATGGACCGACCTAGACAAGCAAGCGGTCGACGTCGTTCGAGCCCTGGCCATGGACGCAGTCGAAAAGGCGGGTTCGGGTCACCCGGGCACCGCCATGAGCCTGGCTCCCGCCGCGTACCTGCTGTTCCAGCACGCGATGCGCCACGACCCCACGGATCCCACGTGGCTCGGGCGTGACCGTTTCGTCCTGTCGTGCGGGCACTCCAGCCTGACCCTGTACATCCAGCTGTTCCTGTCCGGATACGGACTCGGCCTGGACGACCTCAAGCGGTTGCGCCAGTGGGACAGCCTGACCCCCGGGCACCCCGAGCACGGGCACACGGCCGGTGTGGAGACCACCACGGGCCCGCTCGGCCAGGGCCTGGGCAACGCCGTCGGCATGGCCATGGCGGCCCGTCGCGAGCGCGGTCTGTTCGACCCCGACGCCGAGGTGGGCACCTCGCCGTTCGACCACCACATCTGGTGCATGGTCAGCGACGGCGACATCGAAGAGGGCATCAGCCACGAGGTCAGCGCGATCGCCGGCCACCAGAAACTGGGCAACCTGATCGTCATCTACGACGACAACCACATCTCCATCGAGGACGACACGCTGATCGCGAAGTCCGAGGACGTGGTCAAGCGCTACGAGGCCTACGGCTGGCACACGCTCAGCGTCGACTGGACCGAGACCGGCGACTACGTCGAGGACGTCCAGGCGCTGCACGCGGCGCTGGAGTCGGCGCGCGCCGAGACCGACCGGCCGTCGTTCATCCGCCTGCGCACGATCATCGGCTGGCCCGCCCCGAACAAGCAGAACACCGGCAAGATCCACGGCTCCGCCCTCGGCGCCGACGAGGTCGCCGCCACCAAGCGGGTCCTCGGCATGGACCCCGACAAGAGCTTCGACGTGCCCGCCGAGGTGCTGGAGCACGCGCGCGAGGTGGCACACAGGGGCCACGAGGCGCACGCCGCCTGGCAGAAGGGCTACGAAGCCTGGCGCGCGGCCAACCCCGAGCGCGCCGCCGAGCTGGACCGGATCTCCCGCCACGAGCTGCCCGCCGGCTGGACCGAGGCGTTGCCCACGTTCGACAAGGGCGGCTCGGTCGCCACCCGCAAGGCGTCCGGCGAGGTGCTCACCGCGCTCGCGCCGGTGCTGCCCGAGCTGTGGGGCGGCTCGGCCGACCTGGCCGAGTCCAACCTCACCACGATGAAGGGCGAGCCGTCCTTCATCCCCGAGGAGTACCAGACCAAGGACTTCCCCGGTAACCGCTACGGCCGCACGCTGCACTTCGGCATCCGCGAGCACGGCATGGGCGCCATTCTCAACGGCATCGCCCTGCACGGCGGCACCCGGCCGTACGGCGGCACGTTCCTGGTCTTCTCCGACTACATGCGCCCCTCGGTGCGCCTGGCGGCGCTGATGAAGCTGCCGGTCACCTACGTGTGGACGCACGACTCCATCGGACTGGGCGAGGACGGACCGACCCACCAGCCGGTCGAGCACCTGTGGGCGCTGCGCGCGATCCCTGGCCTCGACGTGGTGCGCCCCGGCGACGCCAACGAGACGGCCTACGCCTGGCAGACCGTGCTCCAGCACTTCGACCGGCCCGCCGCGCTCGCCCTGACCCGGCAGAACCTGCCGGTCTTCGAGGGCACCAGCGCCCAGGGCGTGGCCAAGGGCGGCTACATCCTGCACGAGGCGTCCGACGGGCAGCCCCAGGTGATCCTCATCGGCACGGGCAGCGAGCTGGAGCTGGCCGTGAACGGCCGCGAACTGCTCGAAGCCCAGGGCATCCCGACACGGGTCGTGTCGATGCCGTGTGTCGAGTGGTTCAACGGGCAGGACATTGCGTATCGGCAGACTGTTCTGCCGTCAGCGATCAAGGCCCGGGTCGCGGTCGAGGCGGGCATCGCCCTTGGCTGGCGAGAGTTCGTCGGCGAAAAGGGGGAAGTCGTCAGCCTTGAACACTTCGGCGCGTCCGCACCGTATAAGACGCTGTACGAGCAATTCGGGCTGACGGCGGAGCGCGTGGCCGCGGCGGCCAAGGCGAGCCTCGCCAAACTGGGTCACGACAAGGGCGAGACGACGGGAAACTGAACGAAAATGAGTGAGATCCTCAACAAGCTCTCCGGCCAGGGCGTGTCCATCTGGCTGGACGACATCAGCCGGGAGCGGCTGCGCACGGGCAACCTGGAGCAGCTGATCCGCGAGAAGAACGTGGTGGGCGTCACCTCCAACCCGACCATCTTCGCCGGCGCGCTCAGCAAGGGCGACGCCTACGACGCCCAGCTGCACGACCTGGCCGTACGCGGCGTCGAGATCGGCGAGGCCGTACGCGCCATCACCGCCTACGACATCCGCTGGGCCGCCGACGTGCTGCGCCCGGTCTACGACGCCACCGGCGGCGTCGACGGGCGCGTCTCGCTGGAGGTCGACCCTCGGCTGGCCCGCGAGAGCGAGAAGACCGTGGCCGAGGCGCGGGCGCTGTGGTGGCTGGTCGACCGGCCCAACCTGTTCATCAAGATCCCCGCGACGCTCGAGGGACTGCCCGCGATCACGCAGGCGATCTCCGAGGGCATCAGCGTCAACGTCACGCTGATCTTCTCGCTGGAGCGCTACCGCGCGGTCATGGACGCCTGGCTGGCCGGTCTGGAGGCCGCTCAGGCCAAGGGCCTCAACCTGGCCACGATCGAGTCGGTGGCGTCGTTCTTCGTCAGCCGGGTCGACACCGAGATCGACAAGCGGCTCGACCAGCTCGGCAAGCCGGAGCTCAAGGGCAAGGCCGGCATCGCCAACGCGCGCCTGGCCTACGCCGCCTTCGAGGAAGTGATGAACTCCGAGCGCTGGCAGCGGCTGCGCACCGCCGGTGCCCGCCCGCAGCGCCCGCTGTGGGCCTCGACCGGCGTCAAGAACCCCGACTACTCGCCCACGATGTACGTCGACCAGCTCGTCGCCCCCGGCACGGTCAACACGATGCCGGAGAAGACGCTCGACGCGACCGCCGCCGTCGCCACCATCACCGGCGACACCGTGCGCCCCTTCTACGAGGACGCGTGGAACACCATGGCCGCGCTCAAGGAGGCGGGCGTCGACTACGACGACGTGGTCAAGGTGCTGGAGGACGAGGGCGTGGAGAAGTTCGAGACCTCCTGGAACGAACTCCTCGAGAGCGTCAGCAAGAACCTGGTCCCCTGATGACCGTCTCGTACCGCGAGGAGGGGGTGGCCGACGCCGCCTCCTCCGCCGCGGGGCGGCTCGTCGCCGACGGCGTGCCCGCGCGGCTCGCCGCCGGCGATCCCACGCTGTGGGGCACGGACGCGGAGGCGGTGGCGGCCGTCCGGCTGGGCTGGCTGACCCTGCCCCGCACTTCGCGCGAGCTGCTGCCCGAGCTCGGCAAGCTGGCCGAGCGGGCGCGTGCCGAGGGCCTGACCAACGTGGTGCTGGCCGGCATGGGCGGTTCGTCGCTGGCGCCCGAGGTGATCTGCGCGACCGCCGACGTCCCGCTGACCGTCCTGGACACCACCGACCCAGGCCAGGTACGGCGGGCGCTGGAGGAGCCGCTCGACACCACGATCCTGGTCGTGGCCAGCAAGAGCGGCTCGACGGTCGAGACCGACAGCCATCTGCGCGTCTACGAGGAGCTCTTCCGCGAGGCGGGCATCGACCCGGCCGGCCGGATCGTGGTCGTCACCGACCCGGGCTCGCCGCTGGAGCAGGCGGCCGTGGACGCCGGCTACCCCCTGGTGCTGGCCGCGCCCGACGTGGGCGGCCGCTACTCGGCGCTGTCGGCGTTCGGCCTGGTGCCGAGCGCGCTGGCCGGAGCCGACGTGAAACGGCTGCTCGACGACGCCGAGGAGGTCCTGCCCCTGCTCTCGCTCGACGTCGGCAACCCCGGGCTCGACCTGGGCGCGGCGCTCGGCGGAGCGGCGCTCGCCGGACGCGACAAGCTGATTCTCGACGACCGGCTGTCCTCGATCAGCGGACTGCCCGAGTGGATCGAGCAGCTCGTCGCCGAGTCCACGGGCAAGAACGGCGTGGGCATCCTGCCGGTCGTCGGCGCCGAGCCGAACGGCGCCCGTGACGAGCTGATCGTCGGGATCGACTCCGACGACGGCGACGTGCGCGTCGACGGGCCGCTCGGCGCGCAGTTCCTCATCTGGGAGTACGCCACGGCCGTGGCCGGGCTGCTGCTGGAGATCGACCCGTTCGACCAGCCGGACGTGGCCGAGTCCAAGGCCAGCACGGCCGCGCTGCTCGACATGGAGGAGTTGCCGCTGGGCGAGCCGGTGCTGGTCGACGGGCCCGTGGAGGTCTACGGCTCGACCAAGGCCAAGGATCTGCCCGGCGTGCTGGCCGAGCTGCTCCACGCGGTGCCCGATGACGGCTACCTGTCCGTGATGGCCTACCTGGACCGGCTGTCGGCCTTCGATGTGTTCGTCCCTGAAGGCGCGGACTTCGAGCAGATGACCGACGCGTGGATGGCGGCCGACCCGGCCACGCTCCGGGCGCTGCTGGCCCTGCGCACCGACCGGCCGGTCACCTTCGGGTGGGGGCCGCGGTTCCTGCACTCCACCGGCCAGTATCACAAGGGCGGCCCGCAGAACGGGGTGTTCCTGCAGATCACCGGTGCCGTGGCCGACGACGTGCCGGTGCCCGGCAGGCCGTACACGCTGGGTGAGCTGCAGCTCGCGCAGGCGCTCGGCGACCTCGGGGCACTGCTGCAGCGCGGGCGGCCGATCGTACGCCTGCATTTGACCGATCGCGCGGCTGGAGTCGCGCACCTGCTCGCAGCCGCACAGGAGGCTTGAGATGACAGACCCCGAAGCACCTCCGGAGGAGGCCGCCACCCTTGACGGCACAGTGGCGGCGACCATAGCCACCTCAGCCGCGGGCACCGCCACCACCATCGAGGTGGCGGCCGCCAATCCGCTGCGCGATCCGCGCGACAAGCGGCTGCCGCGGGTGGCGGGACCTTGTGTCATGGTGCTGTTCGGCGTGACGGGAGACCTGGCCAAGCGCAAGCTGCTGCCGGCCATCTACGACCTGGGCAACCGGGGGCTGCTGCCGCCCGGTTTCTCGCTGGTCGGGTTCGCCAGGCGTGACTGGAAGGACCAGGACTTCGCCCAGGTGACCCATGACGCCGTCAAGGCGCACGCCAGGACGCCCTTCCGCGAGGAGGTCTGGAAGCAGCTGCGCGAGGGCATCCACTTCGTGCCCGGCGAGTTCTCCGACGACGGCGCGTTCGACGCGCTGGCGATGGCGCTGAAGGAGATCGACGAGACCCGGGGCACCGGCGGCAATTATGCGTTCTATCTGTCCGTGCCGCCGAAGTTCTTCCCCGTGGTGGTGGAGCAGCTCAAGCGGACCGGGCTGTCCGACGCGCCCGACGGGTCGTGGCGGCGCGTGGTGATCGAGAAGCCGTTCGGGCACGACCTGAAGTCGGCGCACGAGCTGAACGAGATCACCACCTCGGCCTTCCCGGAGAGCTCGATCTTCAGGATCGACCACTACCTGGGCAAGGAGACCGTCCAGAACATCATGGCCCTGAGGTTCGCCAACAACCTCTACGAGCCCATCTGGAACCGTAGCTACGTCGACCACGTGCAGATCACCATGGCCGAGGACATCGGCATCGGCGGCCGGGCCGGCTATTACGACGGCATCGGCGCGGCCCGCGACGTGATCCAGAACCACCTGCTCCAACTGCTCGCCCTGGTGGCGATGGAGGACCCGACGTCCTTCGACGCCTCCGCGCTGCGCCGGGAGAAGGAGAAGGTGCTCAAGGCCGTACAACTGCCGTCCGACCTGGGGCTCAACACCGCGCGCGGCCAGTACGACGCGGGCTGGCAGGGCGGCGAGAAGGTCGTCGGCTATCTGCAGGAGGACGGCATCTCCGCCGACTCCACCACTGAGACGTACGCGGCCATCAAGCTGGAGATCGCCAACCGGCGCTGGGCGGGCGTGCCGTTCTACCTGCGCGCCGGCAAGCGCCTCGGCCGCCGGGTCACCGAGGTGGCCGTGGTGTTCCAGCGGGCGCCGCACCTGCCGTTCAGCAAGGACGACACCGAGATCCTCGGGCAGAACGCGCTGGTCATCAGGGTGCAGCCGGACGAGGGCATCACCGTGCGGTTCGGCTCCAAGGTGCCGGGCACGGCCATGGAGGTGCGCGACGTCTCGATGGACTTCGCCTATGGGGAGTCGTTCCTGGAGTCGTCTCCCGAGGCGTACGAGCGGCTGCTGCTCGACGTGATGATCGGCGATCCGCCGCTCTTCCCGCACCAGCGGGAGGTCGAGCTGTCGTGGAAGATCCTCGACCCGATCGAGGACTTCTGGGCCACGCAGGGTCAGCCCGAGGGCTACCCGTCCGGCGCATGGGGACCGGAGTCCGCCGACGCGATGATGGCGCGCGACGGCCGCGTGTGGAGGAGACTCTGATGACCACCTTTATGCTCACCGACACGACGGCGGGGAAGATCTCCGCGCAGTTCACGCACCTGCGCCACCAGATGGGCGCGCCCGCCATAGGGATGGTGCTGACGCTGGTCGTGGTCTGCGAGGAGCGCGACCAGTACGACTCGCTGCGCGCGGCCAGCGAGGCGGCCCGCGAGCACCCCTCGCGCATCATCGTGGTGATCAACCGCGAGTCCGACGAGACCAACCGGCTCGACGCGGAGCTGCGCATCGGCGAGTCCACGCCGGGCGAGGTGGTCGTGCTGAGGCTGTACGGCGAGCTGACCGAGCACGCCGACTCGGTGGTCAGCCCGCTGCTGCTGCCCGACACGCCGGTCGTGGCCTGGTGGCCGGGCCTGGCGCCCGAGGTGATGTCCAAGGACCCGATCGGGATGCTCGCCCAGCGGCGCATCTCCGACGCCAGATCCGCGCACGACGGCGGGATCAAGTCGCTGGTGACCAGGGCCAAGGGCTACGCCCCCGGCGACACGGACCTGTCCTGGGCCCGGCTGACGCCGTGGCGCAGCCTGCTGGCGGCGGCCTTCGACCAGCCCGCGGGCCAGTTGCGCAAGGGTTCCGTCGAGGCGTCCGAGGGCAACCCGAGCGCGCCGCTGCTGGCCGCGTGGCTGTCGGAACGCCTCGGCGCGCCGGTCAAGGTGACCGAGTCCAACGGGCCCGGCCTCACCGCCGTACGGCTCACGATGACCGACGGCGAGCTGGCGGTGTCCAGGAGCGACGCCAGGCTGGCGACGCTGTCGCGGCCCGGCCAGCCGGACCGGATCGTGGCCCTGTCCCGGCGGCAGACCTCCGAGCTGCTGGCGGAGGAGCTGCGGCGGCTCGACTCCGACGAGATCTATGGGGTGGCGATCAAGCGGCTGGCCCGCACGCACAAGTCCTGACGCCTCTCCCACCGGCCGGCGTGGGCCCTGTCATGGGGGGTCGCGCACGGCCGGTGGCCGCCGATCGTGAAAGAGTGAGCTCGTGAGCGTTCCCAATGTGGTCGTCCATCGTGACGGCGACGTCCTCGCCAAGGCCGTGGCGGCGCGGATCATCACCCGGCTGGTCGACGTGCAGTCGGCCAAGAGCTCGGCGTCGCTGGTCCTGACCGGTGGCACGGTCGGCCACGCGACGCTGGCCGCGATCGCCGCCACGCCGGCGCGCGACGCGGTCGACTGGCAGCGCCTGGACATCTGGTGGGGCGACGAGCGCTTCCTGCCGACCGGCGACCCCGAGCGCAACGAGACGGGCGCCCGCAAGGCGCTCCTCGACCACGTCGAGCTCGACCCCGAGCGGGTGCACGTCATGCGCGGGCCCGATTCGGGGATGTCGGCGGAGGAGTCGGCCGAGTCCTACGCGGCCGAGCTGCGCAAGGCGGCCCGGCCGGAGGATCACGGGCCGGTGCCCAACTTCGACGTGATGCTGCTCGGCATCGGGCCCGACGCGCACGTGGCGTCGCTGTTCCCCGGGATGCCGGCGCTGTACGACACGCGGCCGGTGGTGGCCGTCCACGGCGCTCCCAAGCCGCCGCCCACGCGCGTCTCGCTGACGCTGCCGACGATCCAGGCCTCGCGCGAGGTGTGGGTGGTGGCGGCGGGCGAGGAGAAGTCGGGCGCGGTACGACTGGCGCTGTCCGACTCCGGGCCCGTCCAGGTGCCGGCCGCCGGGGCCAGGGGCCGGGGGCGGACGCTGTTCCTGCTCGACCGGACCGCCGCCGCCAAGCTCCCGCCGGGCCTGGGCCGCATCGCCTCCCCCTGAGCCGCTTCAGGCGGCCAGCGCGTCGATCTCGGCCAGCAGGGCCTGCTTGCGCTCCGGCGCCAGGAAGGACGCCTGCACGCCGTTGCGGGCGAGCCGCGCCAGCTCCGCCTCGCCGAGGCCGAACACGCGCGCGGCGACGCGATACTCGCCGGCCAGGGTGGTGGCGAACATGGGCGGGTCGTCGCTGTTCAGCGTGACGAACAGCCCCTCCTCCAGCAGCCTGGGCAGCGGGTGGTCCTCGATGCGGGCCACCTGCCCGGTGCAGACGTTCGACGTCGGGCAGACGTCCAGCGGAAGCTGCCTCTCGCGCAGGTAGGCCACCAGGCGCGGGTCCTGGAGGCAGGAGATGCCGTGGCCGATGCGCTCGGCGCCCAGCCCCTCGATGACCTCCCAGACACTCTCGGGACCGGTCATCTCGCCGCCGTGCGGCACGCTGTGCAGCCCCGCCGCGCGTGCCGCCGCGAACGCGTCCCGGAAGACGTCACGGTACTGCGGTCGGCTCTGCTCGATCCCGGCCAGGCCGAAACCTACCAATGCGGCGGGAGGTTCCTCCAAAGCGTGCATGACCGTGATCTTGGCCGCCTCCTCGCCGAACTCGCCGGGGATGTCGAAGATGTAGGCCATCTCCACCCCGTGGTCGGTCACGGACCGGCGGGCGGCCAGGTCGAGCGCCTCGGTGACCTCGCGCACGGGCATCCCGACGATGCTGTGGGCGTACGGGGTGACCTGTAACTCGGCGTAGCGGGCGCCTTGGGACTCCAGGTCGCGGGCCAGGCCGAGCACGAGGGTGGCGACGTCCTCCGGCTCGCGGACCAGCGCGTTGACGGCTCGGTACACCTGCGCGAAGTGGGGGAAGTCGCGGAAGGCGTAGAACGCGCGCAGTCCCTCCTCCGTCGTGGGGACCGGGCCGCCCGGGTGGCGGCGGGCGAGCTCCAGGACGGTGGCCACGGAGGCGGAGCCGACCAGGTGCACATGCAGCTCCACCTTGGGCAGGGCGTCGATGAAGGCGTCGGTGGGGGTCGTCATGGCGACGACCCTAAGGCCGCCATTTCGCCCCAAAACAGGGTTTGGGGCGAAATTTCACATAAAGATGTGAGGTTTTGTGGGGCTTATCTCGCCCAGGCGTGGACCAGCGGCAGCAGGACCATGTCCACCGAGTCCGCGACGAAGGACTCGTCGAACGGCGGCCCGAGGAAGATCATGCGGTGCCAGACCAGCGCCTCCGCCACCCCGAACAGCCGGCCCGGATCCACCGGCCCCGGCAGGTCGCCGCGCTTCCTGGCCCGCGCCAGCAGCGCCTCCACCCCGCCCAGGTCCTTGGCCGGCATGTGCTCGCGCAACGTCCTGGCCAACTCCTGGTGGGAGACCAGCGTCGAGGACAGCCCCATGATGAGGCCGTGCTTGCGTTCGACGGCCCCGCACAGGCCGCCGAACACCGAGGCGAGATCGCCGCGCAGCGAGCCGGTGTCGTCGACGGGCGGCGTGTCCATGTCGAACCGGCAGCAGATGACGTCGACCACCAGCTCCGGCTTGCCCGCCCACCGGCGATAGATGGTGGCCTTGCTGGCCTTGGCCCGCTTGGCGATCTGATCGACCGACATGCGGTCGTAGCCCATCTCCGACAGCAGCTCCAGCGTCGCATCGAGGATGGCCCGCTCCCGCTCGGGGTCGAGTGGCGCCACGTGCACGTCCTTCAGCTGTAGGTGATCTCCTCGAATCGTACGCCGGTCAGCCGTGTGGACACCTCCCAC
Source organism: Nonomuraea sp. NEAU-A123 (assembly GCF_018603905.1). GTDB lineage: Bacteria > Actinomycetota > Actinomycetes > Streptosporangiales > Streptosporangiaceae > Nonomuraea. Next base: position 49,588 of record NZ_JAHFZZ010000005.1, on the reverse strand, counting down.
AGATCGGCGGCGAGCCGCTCGGAGCGGGCCGCCTCCGACGGCGTGAGCAGCTGGGTCTTGGGGCCGACGTACTCCCCGCCGTGGATCTCCGGCGAGGTGGCCGCGTACAGGGAGGACACCGCACCGGCCGCCGCGCTCTTCAGGAACACCCCCATGAGGGGCTGTAGCGGCCCCAGCGTGAAGAAGTTGGTGGCCGTGACACCAGGATGGGTGGCGACACTGACCAGGTCCACCTGGGACCGCTGAGCGCGTCGCTGGAGCTCCAGGGCGAAGAGCAGGTTGGCCAGCTTGGAGCGGCCGTAGGAGCTCATCTTCTTGTAACCGTGCTCCAGGCCCAGGTCGTCGAGGTCCAGCTTGCCGGCCTTGTGCGCGTCGCTGGAGACGGTGACCACCCGCGCGCCGGGCCGCGACAGCAGCAGGGGCAGCAGCAGGCCGGTGAGCGCGAAGTGGCCCAGGTGGTTGGTGCCGAACTGCAGCTCGAAGCCGTCACGGGTCAGCTGCCGCGGGATCATGCCGATGCCCGCGTTGTTGACCAGCAGGTCCACCCGGTCGACGCCGGCCGCGAAGCTCCTGACCGAGGCGAGGTCGGCCAGGTCCAGCGTGCCGTGCTCGACCTCGGCGCCGGGGACGGCCCGGCGGATCTCCTCGACGGCCGCGCCGCCCTTGGTGGCCGAGCGGGTGGCCACGATGACGCGGGCGCCGTGCTTGGCGAGCTCGAGTGCGGTGGGCAGGCCGATGCCGCTGTTGGCGCCGGTCACGATGGCCGTCTTGCCGCTCAGGTCGGGCATGTCGGCGGGGGTCCAGGTCCTCATCACCACTCCAGGTGTACGAAACCGTTTCGTACACCATAACCTAACGCTCCGCCCGCTGCCGCGCGTGCCGCTCTTCCCGTTGGGCGACCTCCATCCGCTGGGTGCTCTCGGCGAGCCTCTTGCGGGCCTTGGCCAGCTTCCGCTCCAGCCGGGCGACCCGCTCGGCGCGCTCGTCGCGCTCCTGTACGACCTGTTCCAGGGCGGCGACCCACTCCCGGTGGGCGTTCTGCGCCTGCTGCCGTTCGGCGGCCTTCCTGGCCTCGGCCTCTTCTCGTTGTTTCGCCTCGGCCGCCGAGTCCGCCGGCTTTTTGGCAGGTCTGCCGCGCGGCACCGGGGCCGGAGCGAAGCCGCTGTAGCTGAGCGGCTTGGCCAGCCGGCCGCGCCGTACCTCCTCGGCCGCGCCCGCGTCCACGACGGCGGCGTCGAGCGTCTGCTCGGCCTCGGTCGCCGCGGCGGCCGACAGGCCGGTGTCCCGCCTGATCAGCCGGGACAGGAGCCCCGCCAGCTCGCCGCGCCGCCGGGTCAGCTCCGCCAGCGCCTCGGCGTCGTGCGCCTCCCACGCCTCGCGCAACCGCTCCCCGAGCGCCAGCAGCTCGCCGAGGTCGTCCGGATGCTCGCGGACCAGCCGGTTCACGGCCGACGCGGACACCGTGGGCTTACGCAGTCCGGCGATGTCGCGGGCCAGCCGTACGTCGCCCGCGTCCTTGGCGGCGCGGGCCTCGCCCTCGCGCGCGGCGGTGAACTCGGACGGCGGGAGCGCATACAGGCGACCGGCCACCTCGTCAAGATCCACACTGGTCAAATACCCCACATCCGCTGGTTTGTAGCGCATAGTGGAGGCACGCCACTCGAACGGAGGGCCACCGGTGTTCGAGCGCTTCACCGACCGTGCCCGAAGGGTCGTCGTCCTCGCCCAGGAAGAGGCGCGGATGCTGAGCCACAACTACATCGGCACGGAACACATCCTGCTCGGCCTCATTCACGAGGGCGAGGGCGTGGCGGCACTGACGCTCGACAGCCTCGGCGTCGACCTGGGGAACGTGCGCGCGTACGTCGAGCGCGAAGTGGGCCAGGGCGACACGGCGCCGAGCGGGCACATCCCGTTCACCCCGCGCGCCAAGAAGGTCCTGGAGCTCTCGCTGCGCGAGGCCCTGCAGCTACGCCACAACTACATCGGCACCGAGCACATCCTGCTCGGGGTGATCAGGGAGGGCGAGGGGGTCGCCGTCCGCGCGATCGTGGACGGCGGCGTGGAGCTGGGCGACCTGCGGCACCGCGTGCTCACCCGGGTCGGCCAGGGGTCGAAGGAGCGGCCGAGCGAGATGTTCTTCGCCGCCGGCACGATGCTCGGCGAGCGGCTCACCCAGATCCAGGAGAGCCTCGACCGCATCGAGCGCCACCTGGGCATCCAGCAGCCTGACCAGGCGGCGTCCGACCCGGAACCGTCAGAACAGGAATCCGGGCCGGACGAAGGTGACCACAAACCAGGCGAGAGCGCGTCAGGCTGACGCCAGCGCGCCGACCGGCAGCCTGGCCTCCATCACGCCCGGGTCCTCGGTGTAGCCGATCGTGGCGCCCAGCGACAGCAGGAGCCGCCGCATCCGTACGTTGTCGGACAGCATCGTGGCCCTGACCTCGGCGTAGCCGAGATCACGCGCCTCGCGCACCAGCGAGCGGGCCAATGCCGTGCCCAGACCGCGCCCCTGCCAGCGGTCCTCGACCAGGAAGGCCATCTCGGCGATGCCGGGATCGGGAGTGAACATCAAGGAGGCCATGGCCACCACCTGGCCGTCGTGCCCGGCGACGATCGAGTGGCCGCGGCTGCGGTCGCAGAGCTGGTCGAACATCCGCGCCGGCAGCGCGGGCATCGAGGTGAAGTAGCGGAACCTGCGGGCCTCGGGCGAGCACCTGTCGTGCAGGTCGCGTATGGCCTCCCGGTAGATCGAGGTGAGCGGCCGGACCGTGACCTCCTCACCGTCGCTCAGCCTGATCACGGGCTCGCCGGCGCTCTGCTCGACCGGCGGCTGCGCGAGCCGGACGAAGGAGGCCGCCCTGGCCGCCTCGGTCAGCGTGAAGGGCAGCTCGGCGCGGCGCAGCCGGACGGCCCGCTTGGGCGCTACGGGCACCACGAGCAGGGTCGGGTCGGGAAGGTCACTCACGGCTTCACCATAGATCCACCGGGCATCGTCGGCGCGCAGCAGCTCGGCCAGGAACTCCGGCAGCCGCCACGGCATGGACCGCAGCCGGGAGGCGAGCAGCAGCGCGCGGGTGGGCTCGTCGGTCAGCTCGTGCGCCGTCGCGGGGACCACCTGGACGCGGCGTCCACCCGCCCCTTCCAGGGCCTCGCGCACGGCCTCCGGGCTGGCCGGGATGTCGGCGACGAACTCGTCGACGGTGCCGTCCGCGTCCGACTGGACGCTCAGGCCGAGGATGTTGCCGCCCCTGTCGGCCAGGGCCGCGGCCAGGGAGGCCAGCCGTCCCGGACGCTCGTCCACCGTCGTGCGAATGCGCAAGAATCCCATACGAAGAGGATGCCGGGGCGGTGTTACCTGGCCGCTACCGCCGTGTTTCGAATGCGAATTTCGTAGCGAGATGCGGCGTATAGGAGGATAACGGCCATGAACGCGCAAGTCTCCCTGTCGTCCGGATTCGTGAACGGCGACGTCTCCTTCTGGTACCGCTCTTCCGGCGCGCCTTCCCCTGGTCCACGCCTCGACGGCGACCTCCAAGCGGACGTGGTGATCGTCGGTGCGGGCTACACAGGATTGTGGACCGCCTACTACCTCAAGCAGGCCCGGCCGTCGCTGAACGTGGTGGTGCTGGAGAAGGACTTCGCCGGGTTCGGGGCCTCGGGGCGCAACGGCGGCTGGCTGACCGGCGACCTGGCCGGGTCGCACCAGCGCTATGCCAGCACGCACGGGGTGGATGCGGCGCGGCGGCTGCAGCGCGAGATGTACGCCTCGATCGACGAGGTGATCGGGGTCTGCGAGAAGGAGGCCATCGACGCCGACGTCGTCAAGGGCGGCGTGGTCAACGTGGCCCGCACTCCCGCCCAGGCGGCCCGGCTGCGGGCCTCGGTGTCGGCCGCCCGCGCCTGGGGCATCGAGGAGGCGGACCTGCGGCTGGTCGATCCCGCGGAGCGGCTGCGGGTGGCTGGCGCCGTGGCCGCCTCCTGGAGCCCGCACTGCGCGCGGATCCAGCCCGCCAAGCTCGTACAGGGGCTGGCGGGGGCCGTCCGGGATCTCGGGGTGACCGTCTACGAGCGGACGCCCGTCACGGAGATCGCCCCGGGGCGGGCCGTGACGCCGTTCGGGACGGTCCGGGCACGTCACGTGCTCCGCGCGACCGAGGGGTTCACCGCGCAGTTGAAGGGGCTGCGGCGGCAGTGGCTGCCGATGAACAGCTCGCTGATCGTCACCGAGCCGCTGCCCGCCTCCTTCTGGGAGACGGTCGGCTGGCAGGGGTCCGAGCTGCTCGGGGACATGGCCCACTACTACATGTACGCGCAGCGGACCGCCGATGACCGCATCGCCTTCGGCGGGCGCGGCCGGCCGTACCTGTACGGCTCGCGGGTGGACGCCAGGGGGCACACGCACGAGCGGACGGTCCAGGCGCTCTGGGAGCTGCTGATCGACTTCTTCCCCGCCGCGGCGTCCTCCTCGGTGGCGCACGCGTGGTCGGGGGTGCTGGGGGTGCCGCGCGACTGGTGCTCGACCGTGCACGTCGACCCGGCCACCGGCCTCGGCTGGGCGGGCGGCTACACCGGCCACGGGGTGACGACGGCGAACCTGGCCGGCCGTACGCTGCGCGACCTCGTGCTGGGCGAGCGGACGGCGCTGACGGAGCTGCCGTGGGTGGGGCGCCGGGTGCGGGCCTGGGAGCCGGAGCCGCTGCGCTGGCTGGGGGTGCACGCGATGTACCGCTTGTACCGGATGGCCGACCACCGGGAGCGGTCGATGCCGCGCACGTCCGTGCTGGCCCGCGTGGCCGACCTCATCACCGGCCACTGACCACCAGGGAGCACATCTTGAACACGCTTTTCCGAGGGGGCCGCGTCTTCACCGCGAAGACCGATTTCGCCGAGGCTGGTTTCGCCGAGGCCGTGCTGGTCCGCGACGGCGTGATCGCCGCTGTGGGAGACGAGCGGGAGCTGGTACGGCTTGCGCCGGGCCACGAGACCGTGGACCTGGCGGGCGGCCTGCTGGTGCCCGGGTTCACCGATGCCCATGTGCATCCGGTGCAGGCGGGCCTGGAGCGCGCCAAGTGCGATCTATCCGAAATTTACGGACTCGATGCCTATTTGGCGAAGATCGCCGACTATGCGGCGAAAAATCCTGAAAAAGAGTGGATCGATGGCGGTGGGTGGGACATGTCGGCCTTCCCTGGTGGGTTGCCGCACCGCGACCAGCTCGCCTTCGCCGACCGGCCCGTCTACCTCATCCAGCGTGACCACCATGCCGCCTGGGTCAATGCCCGCGCCCTGGAGTTGGCCGGCGTCACCGCCGGCACCCCCGACCCCGCCGACGGCCGGATCGAGCGCGACGCCGACGGCACGCCCAGCGGCGTCCTGCACGAAGGCGCGATGGACCTCGTCGGCCTCCTCACTCCCCGCCCCGCCGCCCAGGACCTGGACCGGGCGCTCGCGGAGGCGGAGCGGTACCTGTTCTCGCTCGGCATCACCGGCTGGCAGGACGCCATCGTCGGCTCGTACGCGGGCTCGGTGGACCAGTTGCCCACGTACGTGTCGGCGGCCGGCTCCGGCAGGCTGCGGGCCCGCGTGGTGGGCGCGCTGTGGTGGGACAGGACCCGTGGTCTCGACCAGCTCGACGACCTGGCCGCGCGGCGCGCCTCGGCGGAGGGGCTGGACCGGTTCCGCGCAACCTCGGTGAAGATCATGCAGGACGGCATCACGGAGAACTTCACGGCCGCGACGCTGGAGCCGTACTGCCTCTGCGGCGGCACGGGCCTGTCCTACGTCGACCCGGGCAAGCTCAGGACGTACGTGGCCGAGCTGGACCGGCTCGGCTTCCAGGTGCACGTCCACGCGATCGGCGAGCGGGCCGTCCGCGAGGCGCTCGACAGCCTTGAGGGCACCTCCCCCGCCAACCGGCACCACATCGCCCACCTGCAGATCATCGAGCCGTCGGACGTGCCGCGCTTCGCCGCGCTCGGCGTGACGGCCAACCTGCAGCCGCTCTGGGCGACCCACCACGCGCAGATGGACGAGCTGACGCTGCCGTTCCTGGGCGAGCCCCGCTCCTCGTGGCAGTACCCCTTCGCCGACCTGCTCGCCCACGGCACGAGGTTCTGCGCGGGCAGCGACTGGCCGGTGTCGAGCGCCGATCCGCTGCAGGGCATGCACGTGGCCGTCAACCGCACGGAGCCCGGCGGCTCGGTGCATGCCGGCTATCCGACGGCGCAGACCCCGTTCCTGCCCGGCCAGCGCCTCGACCTGGCGACCGCGCTGACGGCGTATACGGCGGGCTCGGCCTGGATCAACCGCTCACCCGCCGGCGTGATCGAGCCGGGCCGCCCGGCGGACCTGGTCGTCCTGGACCGCGACCCGTTCGAGCTGCCGGAGCGCGACATCTGGACGACTCGGGCGCGCATGACGTTCGTGGACGGCGTCGCCGTACACGAGGGGTAGCCCTGCGGAACGCGCACTTTTCCCAGGTACGGTCGCCTCCGACTCGAACGGAGGCTGACATGGTGATGCGGCGAACGTGGGCCGTCGCGGCGCTGGCCTGCGCGACGACGGTGACGCGCTGGTCTCGACGTCGCTCATGCGCACGATGGCCGCCGGGGGGCTCACCCGGATGCCGTTCCTGCACTGCATGCTCTTCGCCGTCCCGCTGACGGTCGTGTACTGGCGCGACCTGGGGCCGGGACGACGGATCGCGGCCGTGGCCTGGCTGGCGTCGATCCTCGCGGTCTGCGGGTGGTTGCTGCCCGTACCGCTTCACTGGACCGACCTGGCGGGGCTGGTGTGGCCGCTGGCGTTCACCATCGGCGCCTCGGGAGTGCGCGACCTGCTGGACCTGGACACCACAGGGGTGGACCACGACCTAGCCGCCGAGCACGCCGCCGCGGTACGGGAGGGCTACCTCAGCGGCCGAGCCGACGTACTCCGGCTGGTGGAACAGGTCGCGGCGGAAGCCGCCCACCGCCTGACCACGGACCGGGAGTCGCTCGACCCCCGCTTCCTCCCAGAGCTCGAACGCCGCCTGGACCAGGTCCGCGAACACGTCTCAGCCCTACGGCGCCAACCAGGCCCCTGACCGCCCCTGGAGTTACGCCACAACGTCAGAAGGGCCCCGGCGCAGTGCCGGGGCCCTTCTGACGTATGTACCTCTGAGATGACAAGGCCCTGCTGGTCCTACCAGGGAGACTTGTTGTTGCGGAGACGCTCCAGTGCTTCCTCGAGGATCGCCTTGCCGTCCTTGTCGCTCCTGCGCTCCTTCACATAAGCGAGGTGCGTCTTGTACGGCTCGTTCCGGGGCGGGGCAGGCGGGGCCTGCTCGTCCTGGCCGGCCGGGAGACCGCAGCGTGGGCAGTCCCACATTTCGGGCACCGCCGCGTCGCTGGCGAAGCTGGGACGCGTCTCATGCATGTTGGCGCACCAGAACGAGACCCGCACTCTCGGAGCTGCCTCGCCGCGCTCGGCCTCCCCCATCGGGCCGGCGCCGACACGGCTGCCACGGATCGCGTTGCCACTACCCACGGATGAACTCCTCGCTCGATCGCCCCGTGACACACGGGGGGAGAATCACTGTCACGCGTCAACCTGACTCAGGGCCTGAGAAGCAGGCCCAGAGCGATGATGCAGACGAACCAGACGGTGCCCGTGATGACGGTCAACCGGTCGAGGTTACGCTCCACCACCGAGGAACCACCGAAGTTCGACGAGAAACCGCCGCCGAACATGTCAGACAAGCCGCCACCCTTGCCCTTGTGGAGCAGGACGAGCAGGATCATGAGACAGCTCGCCAAGATGAGGGCGATGGAGATTCCGATTTCCACGGTATGCCTAGTCCTTCAATGCTCTGTCACGCGTGACGATTCAAACTTGCCTCTAGAGGGTACGGCTTGTTGTCAAGTCGCACCCCCGGAACGACTCAGTTAGCCGGACATATCGGAGAAACGGCAGATCTTTACGAACTCCCCGGCATCGATGCTGGCACCGCCCACGAGCGCGCCGTCGATATCGGGTTGAGCCATGATCCCTGCGATGTTGCCTGACTTTACTGACCCTCCGTAGAGGATACGTACTGCTGAGGCCACTTCGGCGTTGTACAGCTCAGCGAGTCTGCCTCGCAGTGCCGCACAGACCTCTTGGGCGTCCTCGGGAGTGGCCACCTCGCCGGTGCCGATCGCCCACACCGGCTCGTAGGCCACTACCATCGATTGTGCCTGCTCAGCGGAGATTTTGCGCAGTCCACCGTCAAGCTGGTTCAGGCAGTGTGACACGTGTTCGCCCGCCTGGCGCACGGGCAGGCCCTCGCCCACGCACAGAATCGGCGTGAGCGAGTGGCGGAGTGCCGCCTGCGCCTTGGCGTTGACCAGGTCGTCGTCCTCGTGGTGATACTGACGCCGCTCCGAGTGGCCGGCCAGGACGAACGTGCAGCTCAGCTTGGCCAGCATCGCGCCCGAGATCTCGCCGGTGTAGGCGCCCGCTTCGTGCTGGGACAGGTCCTGCGCGCCGTAGACGATGCGCAGCTTGTCGCCGTCGACGAGCGTCTGGACGCTGCGAAGGTCGGTGAAAGGCGGCAGGACGGCCACCTCCACCCGGTCGAAGTCCTTGTCGGTGAACGCGAAGGCGAGCTTCTGGACCAGAGAGATGGCCTCGAGGTGATTGAGGTTCATCTTCCAGTTGCCGGCGAAGAGCGGCTTTCTCACGGTCAGTCCTCCAAGGCGGCGAGTCCGGGGAGGGTCTTGCCTTCGAGATATTCGAGGCTCGCTCCGCCACCGGTGGAAATGTGCGAGAAGCCGTCTTCGGGCAGGCCGAACTTGCGCACGGCCGCCGCCGAGTCGCCGCCGCCGACCACTGTCAGGGCGTCGGCCCTGATCAGCGTCTCGGCCACGGCCCGGGTGCCGCCGGAGAAGGCGTCGAACTCGAAGACGCCCATGGGGCCGTTCCAGAAGACAGTTTTGGCGTCGGCCAGCTTGGCCGCGAACAGCTCACGGGTCTTGGGACCGATGTCGAGCCCCTCGCGGTCGGCCGGGATGGCGGTGGCCTCGACCACGTCGTACGGCGCGTCCTCGGCGAAGCCGGTCGCGGCCAGCACGTCGACGGGCAGCACGAGGTCGACGCCACGCTCGGCGGCCTCGTTGAGGAAGCCGCGCACCTGGTCGAGCTGGTCCTCCTGGAGCAGCGACTTGCCGACCTCGTAGCCCTGAGCCTTGAGGAAGGTGTAGGCCATGCCGCCGCCGATCAGCAGCCGGTCGACCTTGGCCAGCAGGTTGGCGATGACGCCGAGCTTGTCGGAGACCTTGGCGCCGCCCAGCACCACCACGTAAGGGCGCTCGGTGTCCTCGGTGAGCTTCTTGAGCACCTCGACCTCGGCCACGATGAGCCCGCCCGCCGCATGCGGCAGCAGCCGGGGCACGTCGTAGACGCTGGCGTGCTTGCGGTGCACCGCACCGAAGCCGTCGCCCACGTAGAGCTCGGCGAGTCCGGCCAGCTTCTCGGCGAACGCGCCCCGCTCGGCGTCGTCCTTGGACTCCTCGCCCGGCTCGAACCGCAGGTTTTCCAGCAGGGCGACCTGGCCCTCCCGCAGCGCGTCGACGACGCCGTGCGCGCTGTCGCCGACCACGTCGGTGGCGAAGGCCACGTCCTCGCCGAGCAGCTCGGCGAGGCGTTCGGCGACCGGCTTCAGCGAGAGGCCGGGTGTCGGGCGGCCCTTGGGGCGGCCCAGGTGAGCGCAGACGACGACCTTCGCGCCCGCGCCGGTCAGCGCCTTGATCGTCGGCACCGACGCGCGGATGCGGCCGTCGTCGGTGATCGTCTCACCGTCGAGTGGGACGTTGAGGTCGGCGCGTACGAGCACGCGCCGACCCTTCACGTCGAGATCGTCGAGCGTACGCATCAGAGGTCCGCGCCCACCAGCTGGATGAGGTCGACGAGGCGGTTGGAGAAGCCCCACTCGTTGTCGTACCAGCCGACGACCTTCACCTGGTTGCCGATGACCTTGGTCAGGCCGGCGTCGAAGATGCAGGAGTGCGGGTCGGTGACGATGTCGCTGGAGACGATCTCGTCCTCGGTGTAGCTGAGCACGCCCTTGAGCGGCCCCTCGGCGGCGGCCTTGAACGCGGCGTTGACCTCTTCGACGGTCACGTCACGGCCGACCTCGACGGTCAGGTCGGTGGCCGAGCCCGTGGGGATCGGCACGCGCATCGCGAACCCGTCGAGCTTGCCCTTGAGCTCGGGCAGCACCAGGCCGATGGCCTTGGCCGCACCGGTCGAGGTGGGCACCACGTTGACGGCGGCGGCGCGGGCGCGGCGCAGGTCCTTGTGCGGGCCGTCCTGCAGGTTCTGGTCCTGCGTGTAGGCGTGGATGGTGGTCATCAGGCCCTTCTCGATGGTGAAGGCGTCGTTGAGGACCTTCGCCAGCGGAGCCAGGCAGTTGGTGGTGCAGGAGGCGTTGGAGATGATCGTGTGCTTGGTGGCGTCATAGGTGTTGTCGTTGACACCCATCACGATCGTGACGTCCTCGTTCTTCGCCGGGGCGGAGATGATGACCTTCTTGGCGCCGTTGTCGGCGTGCACCTTGGCCTTGGCGGCGTCGGTGAACAGGCCGGTCGACTCCAGCACCACGTCGACGCCGAGGTCGGCCCACGGCAGCTTGGCCGGGTCGCGCTCCTCGAAGACCTTGATCGCCTTGCCGTCGACGATGATCTCGTCGCCGGCGACCTTCACCTCGTAAGGCAGGCGGCCGAGGATGCTGTCGTACTTCAGAAGGTGGGCGAGCGTCGCATTGTCGGTCAGGTCGTTGACCGCAACGATCTCGATGTCCTTGCCACTGGCGGCCACCGCACGCCAGAAGTTGCGGCCGATGCGGCCGAAGCCGTTGACGCCTACGCGGATGCTCACGGGAACCGATCTCCTCGTACGTGATGGCGAGCTGAAAACCTCAATGACAAACCCTATCGGACCCAAATTGGTTTAGACCACTGGACTCCCCTTAGCGCGAATCCGCGATCCGGCCGCGCAATTTGTGAGCTTCGAGTAAAGTGCCCGACTCGTCGGAGTAAATTCGGGCATTCTCTGGGGGCTGAGATGTCACAACCTAGGTCCGGGCTGCTGTCTGGCCTGGTCGTGGGCTTCATAGCCACGCTCATCTGCACCATCGCACAGGCGGCGGCACTCCACTACGGAGCCCGCTTCATTCCGGCTGCCTTCCTGGCCGCCGGCGACGGTCTCTGGGCGATGACCGCGATCGCCTTCGCCATGGCTCTCCTCCTGTCCCTCCTGGTATGCCTGGTCAGATCGAGCAGCCGGGTCCTGCCGTGGTGGTCAGCCCTCTGCGCGATCGCGGCGGTGGCCCTGGGCTGGACCACCGCCCGCGCGACGAGCACCGGCGGCGAGCCGGACCTGAGCCTCGACCGGCTCAGAACCACCTTCCCGAGCGAGCTGGCGAACCTCTGGTCCTCGCTGAAGGACTCCTGGGAGCCCTGGCTGCCCCTGGCCGCGGCGGCCCTGACGGCCTATCTGCTCGTACGCATACGCGTGGGCCGCGTCCGAGCCCGCCAAACCTCCGTCACCCCGCCCGAGGACCCGACCCCCGCCGAACCGGAGTACCGAGCCCCCTTCGAGCCCCTCCAAAGCCCCACCAGCCCCCCACGCCCCACCGGCGACCTCTTCACCCCAAGGGACACGGGCCGCGCCTGAAACGACGCACCAGCCGATCCACGGACTCGAGGCACAAGCCCGACCAACGGACTCGGCGCACAAGCCCGATCCACGGAATCGGCCAGCGAACCCGCACGTCACGGTGAGAAGCCCCCTCACCGGAGGAGCGTTCCCCTGGACAGGGCCCAGCTCACGACGGCGGTTGGCGCCCACCGTGCCGTGCCGTAAAGCATGAAGAGCCTTGACGGCAGGACGCGCACGGGGAGAACCCGCACAGGACGAACGCACGGCAGCCACCGACCCGCGCAGAAGACGGCTTTACCGGGCCCGTAGACACCACCAAGCCAGACAGAGCCGCATAAAGACCTCTACTGGGAGAGCATGTCCACGGTGAGGTTGGCCTCGGTGTTGGGGATGCCCAGGTCGGTCGCGCGTTTGTCGGCCATCGCCAGCAACCGCCGGATACGTCCGGCGATCGCGTCCTTGGTCAGCGGCGGATCCGCGATCTGCCCCAGCTCCTCCAGAGACGCCTGCTTGTGCTCCACCCGCAGCCGCCCCGCGATCACCAGATGGTCGGGCGCCTCGTCACCCAGGATCTCCAGCGCCCGCTGCACCCGTGCCCCCGCCGCCACCGCCGCCCGCGCCGAGCGGCGCAGGTTGGCGTCGTCGAAGTTGGCCAGCCGGTTGGCCGTGGCCCGCACCTCGCGGCGCATCCGCCGCTCCTCCCAGGCCAGCACGCTGTCGTGCGCCCCGAGTCGCGTGAGCAGCGCGCTGATGGCGTCGCCGTCACGCACCACCACCCGGTCGACGCCGCGCACCTCCCGCGCCTTGGCGTGGATCTTGAGCCGGCGCGCCGAGCCCACCAGCGCCAGCGCCGCCTCGGGCCCCGGGCAGGTGACCTCCAGCGACATGGAGCGCCCCGGCTCGGTCAGCGAGCCGTGCGCCAGGAACGCCCCGCGCCACGCGGCCTCGGCGTCGCAGGCGGCCCCCGCCACCACCTGGCGAGGCAGGCCGCGGACCGGGCGCCCGTGGTTGTCGATCAGGCCCGTCTGCCGGGCCAGCGCCTCACCGTCGCGGTAGACGCGCACGACATAGCGCGACCCCTTGCGCAGCCCGGCGGGTGCCAGCACGAGCACCTCGGCCTTGTGACCGAACACCTCCCCGATGTCCTTGATCAGCCGCCGCGCGGTGGCGTTGGTGTCGAGCTCCGCCTCGATCACGATGCGCCCGCCCACCAGGTGCAGCCCACTGGCGAACCGCAACAGCGTGGACACCTCCGCCTTCCGGCAGCAAGGCTTCAGCACTGGCAGGCGGCTCAGCTCGTCCTTCACCACACCCGTCATCGCCATAAGCGTTAGTCCTCCCCCATTCAGACCGACTCTCAGCAGTCTCTCGCACCTTTGCGCCGCGCCGACCAGGATCAACGCTTCTGGAGGAAAATCTCGTCCAGGACGGAGGCAAGACGTCGTGCGTCATGTCGGGGAGAGCCGTCGGCGGCGGCGACGTCGGCCATGACGAGCCGCCCGCCGAGCGCGGCGGCGGCCTTCTCCAGGGCGTCGAGGTCGTCGACCACGCCGGTGTCGGCGAGCACGACGTCGACCCGCAGGTCGCGCGCGTGCTGCCGGAGCACCTCCAGGTGCTGCTGGGGTGAGAAGTCGTCGGTCTCGCCGGGCTGCGGCGCCAGGTTGAGCGTGACCAGCCGCTTGGCCTTCGACTCGTGCAGCGCCCTGGCCAGCGCGGGCACCTTGAGATGCGGTAACACGCTGGTGAACCAGGACCCCGGCCCGAACACCAGCCAGTCGGCCTCCAGCACGGCCCGTACGGCCTCGGGCCGCGCGGGCGGGTCCTCCGGCACCAGCGAGATGGCCTGCACCCGGCCGGGGGTCAGCGCGCAGGCCACCTGCCCGCGTACGGTCGAGATGACGCCGTCGAGCTCCACCTCGGCCACGATGTCGAGCGGCACCGATGCCATCGGCAGCACCCGGCCGTGGGCGCCGAGCAGCCGGCCCACCCAGTCGAGGCCCGCCACGGGGTCGCCGAGCAGCTCCCACAGCGCCACGATGAGCAGGTTGCCCACGGCGTGGCCGTGCAGGTCGCCCTCGCTGCGGAAACGGTGCTGGACGACCTCGCTCCAGGTGCTCCCCCACTCGTCGTCGCCGCAGAGCGCGGCCAGCGCCATGCGCAGGTCGCCGGGAGGCAGTACGCCGAGCTCGCGCCTGAGCCGCCCGCTGGAGCCGCCGTCGTCGGCGACCGTCACCACCGCGGTCAGGTCACCCGCCACGCCGCGCAGCGCGGAGAGCGAGGCGTAGAGCCCGTGCCCGCCGCCCAGCGCCACCACCCGCGGCCGATCACCGGACGCCGGGCCTGCTACGACCGCGTCACCTGGGGCTTCGCCTTCATCGGTCACTCCCGCCCCACATCCCGGTGACTGACCTGTACTTCCATGCCGCGATCACGCAGCCGGCCGGCGACCTGCTCGGCCATGGCCACGCTGCGGTGCTTGCCGCCCGTGCAGCCCACCGCGAGCGTGGCGTAGCTCTTGCCCTCGCGCGCGTATCCGGCGGCGATCACCTGCAGAACCTCCTCGTACGCGTCGAGGAACTCCTTGGCGCCGGGCTGGCCGAGCACGTAGTCGCGCACCGGCGCGTCAAGCCCGTTCATCGGCCGCAGCTCCGGCACCCAGTGCGGATTGGGCAGGAACCGGCAGTCGACCACGAGGTCGGCGTCGACCGGCAGGCCGTACTTGAAGCCGAAGGAGACCACGTTGAGCCGCAGCCCCGGCCGGTCCTCGCCGCCGAAGAAGTTGACGATCTTGTTGCGCAGCTCGTGCACGTTGAGCGAGGAGGTGTCGATCACCAGGTCGGCGTTGGCCCGCACCTCGCGCAGGATGCCGCGCTCACGGGCGATGCCGTCGACTAGGCGGCCCTCGCCCTGGAGCGGGTGGGGTCTGCGTACGTTCTCGAACCTGCGCACCAGCCCCTCGTCGCTGGCTTCCAGGAACACCACGCGCACGCGTACGCCGCGGCCTTCGAGCTCTTCGATGGCGGCGTTGAGGTCGGTGGTGAAGGCCAGGCTGCGCACGTCGACGACGGCGGCCACCTTGTCGGCGGCCAGCTTGACCTTGCCCGCCTCCTCGGCCATGGCGAACAGCAGCCCCGGCGGCAGATTGTCGATGACGAACCAGCCCAGGTCTTCCAACGCCTTGGCCGCGGTGCTGCGCCCCGCCCCTGACATGCCGGTGACGATGACGAACGCCGGCTCGGTGTTCATTGCCTCACTCCGTTCGGCGGGCTCACTGGCTCTCCCCCTTCAGCGTCGACGCGATCACCTCGGCGATGGCCGGGCCGATGCCGGGAACCTGGCAGATCTCGGCGGCGGTGGCCTCGCGTAGCTTCTTCACGGAGCCGAAGTGTTTGAGCAGCGCCTGCCTGCGTGCCGGCCCGAGGCCGGGCACGGTGTCGAGCGCGCTCTCTTTTACGCTCTTGGACCTCTTAGCACGATGGTAGGTGATGGCGAACCGGTGTGCTTCGTCCCGCACGCGTTGCAGCAGGTAGAGGCCCTCACTGGAGCGCGGCATGATCACCGGCTGATCGTCGCCGGGCAGCCACACCTCTTCGAGTCGTTTGGCCAGACCGCACACGGCGACGTCGTCGATGCCGAGCTCGTCGAGTGCCCGCTGGGCGGCGGCCGCCTGGGGCCCCGCGCCGTCGACCACGACCAGGTTGGGCGGGTAGGCGAACTTGCGCGGCTTTCCGGTCTCCGGATCGATGGGCCCGTTGGGTCCGTCGGCGTCGTCGTCGGCCGCCAGCTCGCCGGTGGCCGAGCGCTCCTCCAGATAGCGCCGGAACCGCCGCTGGATGACCTCGTAGATGGAGGCGACGTCGCCTTCCTTGGTCCTGACGGCGAAACGGCGGTATTCGCTCTTGCGCGGCAGGCCGTCCTCGAACACCACCATCGACGCCACGACGTTCTCGCCCTGCAGGTGGGAGACGTCGTAGCACTCGACGCGCAGCGGCACCTGGTCGAGGTCGAGCGCGTCGGCGATCTCCTGCAGCGCCTTGCTGCGGGTGGTCAGGTCGCCGGCCCGGCGGATCTTGTGCTGGGCGAGCGACTCCTTCGCGTTGCGCTCGACGGTCTCCATCAGCGACTTCTTGTCGCCGCGCTGCGGCACCCGCACCTCGACCCGGGCGCGGCGCTGCTCCGACAGCAGCTCGGTGAGCGCCTCGGCGTCGGGCGGCAGCACGGGCACGAGGACCTCGCGGGGCATCGACTCGGCGCCCGCGTCGCCGTACATCTGCAGCAGGAACTGCTCGACGAGGTCGCCGGGCGAGGCCTCCTCGACCTTGTCGACCACCCAGCCGCGCTGGCCGCGGATGCGCCCGCCACGTACGTAGAAGACCTGGACGGCGGCTTCGAGTGGGTCTTCGGCCAGCGCGATCACATCCGCGTCGGTGCCCTCGCCGAGGACGACGGCCTGCTTCTCGAGAGCGCGCTGCAGGGCCTGGATGTCGTCGCGGAGCCTGGCCGCCCGCTCGTATTCCTGCTCCGCGGCGGCTTCGCGCATGTCGCGCTCCAGCCGCTTGATGAAGCGGCCGGTGTTGCCCGCCATGAAGTCGCAGAAGTCTTCGGCCAGGTCGCGGTGCTCGTCCGGGGTGACCCGGCCGACGCACGGCGCCGAGCACTTGTCGATGTAGCCGAGCAGGCACGGCCTGCCGATCTGCCCGGCCCGCTTGAACACGCCCCCGCTGCACGTGCGGACGGGGAAGACGCGCAGCAGCAGGTCGACGGTCTCGCGGATGGCCCAGGCGTGCGAGTAGGGGCCGAAGTAGCGGGTGCCCTTGCGCTTGGCGCCCCGCATCACCTGCACGCGCGGGAAGTCATCGCCCATGGTGACGGCGAGGTAGGGGTAGGACTTGTCGTCGCGGTATTTGACGTTGAACCGCGGGTCGAACTCCTTGATCCAGGAGTATTCGAGCTGCAGCGCCTCGACCTCGGTGCCGACCACCGTCCAGTCCACGTCGGCGGCGGTGGTGAGCATGGACTGCGTGCGCGGGTGCAGCGCGGAGAAGTCGGCGAAGTAGGAGTTGAGCCGCTGTCGCAGGCTCTTGGCCTTGCCGACGTAGATCACTCGGCCATGCGTGTCCCTGAACCGGTAGACGCCCGGAGAGTCGGGAATGGAGCCCGACCGGGGCCGGAAACTCAGGGGGCTGCGCGTTGATCTCGCCACGTTCAAAGACTAACGGGCCGCACCGACAAGGCAGCCCGCCGTACCAGCCATCCTGGTACGGCGGGCGTGCGCCTAGGCGAGCGTGATCTGATCTCCGTCCACCTTGATCTGCTGCTCCGGAAGCGGCTTCTTGGCCGGCCCGGCGGTGACGGAGCCATCCTCGATCTTGAACTTGCTGCCATGGCACGGGCAGTCGATCGTGCCGTTCGCGACGCTGCCGACCGAACACCCCTGGTGGGTGCAGATCGCGCTGAACGCCTTGAACTCGCCCGACTTGGGCTGCACTACCACCACCTTCTGCTCCTTGAAGACCGTCCCCCCACCGACGGGGATCTCGGAGGTCTTCGCCAGTGCGCCACCCGCGGCCGCCGGAGCGCTGGACTCCGTCGTAGCCGCCGAGGCCTGCGTGCTGGACGTGGCGTCATTGCTACCGCACGCGGTCAGCGCCAGTGCCAGGCCACCCACACCCACACCGGCGATCACCGCCCTGCGACTCTGAAGGTCTTCTCCCATGTCGCTCACCCAACCGCACGCAGGTGAGAAATTCATGAGGACTCGCTACGCGAGCGTGATCTTCCCCCCGCTGACCTTGATCTTCTTCTCCTCCAGCGGCTCGGAAGCCGGCCCACCTGCGACGGAGCCGTCCGAGATCTTGAACTTGCTCCCGTGGCACGGGCAATTGATGGTGCCGTCAGCGACCTCGTCGACCGTGCACCCCTGATGGGTGCAGACCGCCGTGAACGCCTTGAACTCCCCCTCCGTCGGCTGGGTGACGACCACCTTCTGGCTCTCGAAGACCTTCCCGCCCCCGCTGGGGATGTCGCCGGTGTCGGCGAGCGCCTTGGCGGCGGTCTTCTTCTTCTTCGGAGCCGCGGACGACGGTTCGTCGGCCGCCGGTGCCTCGCTCGCTTGAGTCGCGGGTGAGCCGTAGCTCGCGCAAGCGGTCATCACCACTGCGAGCCCGGCGCCTCCGGCTCCAAGCACCACCGCCCGGCGCGTCGTTTCGGTCATGCTGCGTCCTCCCAGGTCTAGTTCTCTCTTTAGGTACGGCCAGCGCCCTCGCGCCGGTTCAGCGTGCCGTACGCCAATCCCGGAAACCACGCAGAATTACCAGTTCAGACGACCACGACGCCGTCGCCCTCGACCTTGACCCGATAGACCGCCAGCGGCGCGGTCGCGGGCCCCTGGAGCGTCTTGCCACTGTCGGCGGCGAACTCGCTGCCATGACACCCGCACGTCATGACGTTCTTTTCGGGCGCGCCAACGACGCACCCTTTGTGCGGGCAGACCGCGCTGAACGCCTTGAAGACGCCCTTCTCCGGCTGGGTGACCACGATCTTGTACTCCTGTACGACGATGCCGCCGCCGACGGGCACGTCCGCGGTCTTGGCGAGCACCTTCCCCTTGATCCCGGCCACCGGCTCCGCCTTGGCACCGCCACCGCATCCCGCGACCGCGAGCCCGCACGCCGCCAACCCGGCCGCTCCCAGCGCCGCGCGACGCCCGATTTCAGGCATGGCGATGCCCGGCTCCGTAATCCCCATGGTGCCGACCCTTCCCCGTGGCCACTGACCTCCTGCAGGCCAGGCCGCTATCGTCGGGTCAACTTTATTGCCGACCCCCCTCGGTCCCCCGCCCGGGTCATCCCCACAGGCCCGAGCGGCGACGCACTCCGCCCACCCTCGCCCGCGCCCCACAACGTCCCCTCAGGGACCCACGCCACCCGACGTGAACCGTCTCCCCGGATCATCCCGCGGCCCCGAACGGCCGCGCTCCCGGACACCCAGTGACCAGCCACACCACACGACGCCCCTCAAGGACCCGCGGCCACCCGATGCCGCCGCCAGGACCCGCCGGCCCGCACGACTGTTCAACGCCACAGCACCCGGCCCCCCCGCCCCCGGAGACGGACAGGTCCGAGAGGTGGCGTCCGTGCGATGCCCGGGGTCCGGAAAGTGCGCGGTTCTGTACGGCGGACACCCGCCGCACAGAACCCCGTCCCTCAGAGCGAAAGGATCTTACGCAGGAAGCGCCCCGTGTGACTCTCATCCACCAGCGCCACCTCCTCCGGTGTGCCCGTGGCAACCAGCATGCCGCCCCGCGACCCACCCTCAGGCCCCATGTCGATCACCCAGTCGGCCGTCTTGATGACGTCCAGGTTGTGCTCGATGACGATCACCGTGTTGCCGCCGTCGACCAGGCGCCCGAGCACGCCGAGCAGCCGCCGGATGTCCTCGAAGTGCAACCCGGTCGTCGGCTCGTCGAGCACGTAGATCGTCCGCCCCGTCTGCCGCCGCTGCAGCTCGGAGGCGAGCTTGACGCGCTGCGCCTCGCCACCGGACAGCGTGGTCGCCGGCTGGCCGAGCCGCACGTAGCCGAGGCCGACGTCGTTGAGCGTCTGCAGGTGCCGCTTGATCGCCGGGATGGCCTCGAAGAAGCCGAGCGCCTCCTCGATCGGCATGTCGAGCACCTCGGAGATCGTCTTGCCCTTGTAGTGGACCTCCAGCGTCTCCCGGTTGTAGCGGGCGCCGTGGCACACCTCGCACGGGACGTACACGTCGGGCAGGAAGTTCATCTCGATCTTGATGGTGCCGTCGCCCGCGCACGCCTCGCAGCGACCGCCCTTGACGTTGAAGCTGAAGCGTCCCGGCTGGTAGCCGCGGACCTTCGCCTCGGCGGTGGCCGCGAACAGCTTGCGTACGTGGTCGAACACGCCGGTGTAGGTGGCCGGGTTGGAGCGCGGGGTGCGCCCGATCGGCGACTGGTCGACGTGGACGACCTTGTCGACCTGGTCCATGCCGTTGATCCGGGAGTGACGCCCCGGCACCGTGCGGGCGCCGTTGAGCTCCTTGGCCAGCGCGTTGTAGAGGATGTCGTTGACCAGGGTCGACTTGCCGGACCCCGACACACCGGTGACCGCGGTGAACACGCCGAGCGGGAACTCGATGTCGACGCCCTTGAGGTTGTGCTCGCGCGCGCCCTTCACGGTGATCTGCCGCTTCTTGTCGCGCTTGCGGCGCTTGGCGGGGATCGGGATGCTCCGGCGCCCGGACAGGTATTGGCCGGTCATCGACTCTTCGCTGGCCAGCAGCTCCTGGACGGTGCCGGACACGACAACCTGGCCGCCGTGCTCGCCCGCGCCCGGGCCGATGTCGACCACCCAGTCGGCGGCGGCGATCGTGTCCTCGTCGTGCTCGACGACGATCAGCGTGTTGCCCATGTCGCGCAGCCTGATCAGCGTGTCGAGCAGCCGCATGTTGTCGCGCTGGTGCAGGCCGATCGACGGCTCGTCGAGGACGTACAGGACGCCGACCAGGCCGGAGCCGATCTGCGTGGCCAGCCGGATGCGCTGTGCCTCGCCGCCCGCCAGGGTGGCGGCGGCGCGGTCCATGGTCAGGTAGTCGAGGCCGACGTCGAGCAGGAAGCCCATGCGGGCGTTGATCTCCTTGACCACCCGCTCGGCGATCTGCATGTCACGGTCGGACAGCTTGAGCTCGGCGAGGAACTCCGCGCACTCGCCGATCGACATGGACGACACGTCGGCGATCGACCTGTCCGCGACCGTGACGGCCAGCGTGACCGGCTTGAGCCGGGCGCCCTTGCAGGCCGGGCAGGGGATCTCCCGCATGTAGCCCTCGAACCGCTCGCGGGTCGAGTCGCTCTCCGCTTCGACGTGCCTGCGCTGGACCCACGGGATGACGCCCTCGTAGGTCGTGTAGTAGGAGCGCTGCCTGCCGTAGCGGTTGCTGTAGCGGACGTGCACCTGCTCGTCGTGGCCGAACAGCAGGGACTTCTGTGCGGCCTTGGGCAGCTTCTCCCAGGGCGTGTCGAGGGTGAAGCCCATGGTGTGACCGAGCGCCTCGACCAGCCTGACGAAGTATTCGCTGGTGTGGCCGCCGGACCACGGGTGGAGCGCGCCGTCCCGCAGCGTGCGCTCCGGATCGGGTACGACCAGGTCGGGGTCGACCTCCATCTTGGTGCCGAGCCCCGTGCACTCGGGGCAGGCGCCGAAGGGCGAGTTGAAGGAGAACGAGCGGGGCTCCAGCTCCTCGAACGACAGGTCGTCGTAGGGGCAGTAGAGGTGCTCGGAGTAGAAGCGCTCCCGGTTGGGGTCGTCTTCGGGCAGGTCCACGAACTCCAGCGTGATCGTGCCGCCGGACAGCTGCAGCGCGGTCTCGACCGAGTCGGTGAGCCGCCGGCGCGACGACTCCTTCACCGACAGCCGGTCGACGATGACCTCGATGTCGTGCTTCTCCTGCTTTTTCAGCGTGGGGGGCTCTTCCAGCCGTACGACGATGCCGTCGACCCGGGCGCGGGCGAAGCCCTTGGTCTGCAGTTCGCGGAAGAGCTCGGCGTATTCGCCCTTGCGGCCCCTGACGACCGGGGCCAGCACCTGGAAGCGGGTGCCCTCCTCGAAGTCCATCACGCGGTCGACGATCTGCTCCGGCATCTGCCTGGCGATCGGCCGCGCGCACACCGGGCAGTGGGGCTTGCCGATGCGCGCCCACAGCAGCCTCAGGTAGTCGTAGACCTCGGTGATCGTGCCGACGGTCGAGCGGGGGTTCTTGCTGGTGGCCTTCTGGTCGATCGACACCGCGGGAGACAGGCCCTCGATGAAGTCGACGTCGGGCTTGTCCATCTGGCCGAGGAACTGGCGGGCGTAGGCCGACAACGACTCGACGTAGCGCCGCTGACCCTCAGCGAAGATCGTGTCGAAGGCCAGGCTCGACTTGCCCGAGCCGGACAGGCCGGTGAAAACGATCAGAGAGTCTCGCGGTAGGTCCAGCGAGACGTCTTTGAGGTTGTGTTCTCGTGCACCACGCACGATCAGGCGGTCTGCCACGGCGATCCCGGATGTCGAAAGGCGGATAGGTCCACGGGGGATGGTAGACGGGGGCTCCGACAATTTCGGCGGCCCGCAGTCCGAACCCCGAAAATCCGTCGCTACCAGGTTACGGCCTACTCCCACCCCTACAGGAGGCCTTTAGCGCTCAACCGCATGACCTGCGATTTTATGCCCCGAGGACCTTCCCGCACCCCCCAAATGATGAAATATCCGGCATGACCGTTCTGCTGGCGCTCCAGGCCGAGCTGGCCGCGGCGACCGACCGTTTCCTGGCCACGGCGGCGTCCCTTACCGACGACGACGTCGCCGCGCCCTCGCGCCTTCCAGGCTGGTCCAGAGGCCACGTGCTCTCCCACATGGCGGGGAACGCCGACAGCCACATCAACCTGCTGACCTGGGCCAGGACCGGCATCGAGACACCGCAGTACCCGACCACCGAGGCCAGGGCGACGGGGATCGAGGCGGGCGCGGGCCGTACCGCCGCCGAGCACGTGGCCGAGCTGGCGGCCGGCACCGCCCGGCTGGCCGCCGCGATCCGCGACCTGCCGGCGGCGGCCTGGCAGGCGACCGTCGCGGCCATGCGCCCGCCGCCGCACCCCGCCTGGTACATCCTCGTACGGCGGCTGCGCGAGGTCGAAGTGCATCACGTGGACCTCGGCGCGGGGTACGGCCCGGCGGACTGGCCGGAGCCGTTCGTCCAGCGGGAACTCCACGACTGCCTGCGGACCTGGCCGCACGCCCAGAGCACGGTCAGCGAGATCAGCCTGCGCGGCGGGCGGACGTGGCGCGGCCTGGGCTCCGGCCCCGCGGTCGAGGGCGGCGCGGCCGACGTCCTGGCATGGCTCATCGGGAGATCCGATGGCGAGGGGGTTAGGGTGGTGACGGTGGGGCGGCTGTCCATGCCGGTTCCCGTGGCGCCACCTTGGATGACGATGCCCGCCCCCGCTGATCTGCCCGCGACGCCCCCGAAGGACTATCCATGACCTATACAGGTGACGTCCAGGTCGGCGGTCCCGCCGACGTACGCGAGCTCCCGAAGCTGTCGATCTGGAAGCTGGCAGTCGGGCGGTTCGACAACAACGCCTACCTGCTGCGCTGCACCGAGACCGGCGACGCGGTGCTGATCGACGCCGCGGCGGAGGCCGACCGGCTGCTCGCGCTCATCTCCGACCAGCCGATCAGCGCGATCGTCACGACTCACCAGCACGGCGACCACTGGCAGGCGCTGGAGCAGGTGGTCAAGGTGACGGGCGCCCAGGTGATCGCGCATCCGCTCGACGCGCCCGCGCTGCCGGTCCCGGTGGACCGCACGGTCGAGCACGGTGACACGATCGCGGTCGGCGTGGTCGACCTCGAAGTGATCCACCTGCGCGGTCACACGCCGGGCTCGATCGCCCTGCTGTACGACGGCGGCGAAGGGGAGACACACCTGTTCACCGGCGACTCGCTCTTCCCTGGCGGGGTGGGCAACACCCAGAAGGACCCGGAGCGCTTCGCCCAGCTCTACGACGACGTCGTCGAGCAGATCTTCAACCGGCTGCCCGACGGCACGTGGGTCTATCCGGGCCACGGCAAGGACACCACGCTCGGCGCCGAGCGCCCCTCGCTCCCGGAATGGCAGTCCAGAGGCTGGTAACAGCCGAGCTGCCCGCGGTCAGCGGTTCGCCAGGACCCTGGCGATCCGCTGGGCCGCCAGAGCGGGGTCGTCGGCCAAGCCCACGACCTCGCCCCACGACCAGCGATAGAACCACCCTTCCGGCAGCGGCACGCAGTCGACGGTCTCGGCCAGCATCGCGGTGTCGGGGTCGCTGACCCGCAGCGTGGGCGGGTAGGCACGCAGCGTGGTGGTCAGCCCGTGCAGCTCCAGCTCCCTGGCCAGCTTCGCGAGGAAGTACGTTCGCGTGTGCTCGCGTGGCGTGGCCGACATGGCTCCATCACCATCCGATGACGGCGGACGTATCCGCTCAGCTGCCGATGCGCTCGGCTTCCTTGCGCTGCTCACGCTTGTAGAACAGCACCCGCAGGGGGATCGCCGCCACGAGCGCGATCTGCATTGTGGCGCCGATCTTGATGGGCAGGTCGCCACCCTCGGGCCAGGCCACCCAGAAGGTCAGGAAGGCCACATTGATCATGATCCATCCGAGCACCACCGCGGCGAGCTGCCCCTTGGGCTTGGGGTACTCGATCCGGCTCACCATCAGCCAGGCCACGCCGAGCACCGCGAGCAACGAGTAGACGCTCGGCTGGAACAGCATGACGATCGAGATGACGGTCATGGCGCCCATGGGAATGGGCAGGCCCATGAAGTCGCCGCTCTTGGTCTTGACGCAGGCGAACCGCGCCAGCCGTACGACACCGGCGACCAGCACCGCCGCGGCGGCGGCCACCACCGCGGCGAACGGCACCTTGTCCGTGAAACCACCCCAGATCACGACCATGAACGCGGGCGCGAAACCGAAGCTGATCACGTCGGCGAGGTTGTCGAGCTCGGCGCCCATGGCGGAGGCGCGGAAGCGCCGCGCGACCAGGCCGTCGAACAGGTCACAGGTGGCACCGATGAGCAGCAGCACCACGGCGGTCGCGAAGTAGCTGGGCGCGGGTGTGAAGTCGCCGCCGGCCTTGAGCGACTGGATGGCCGATGAGGCCAGGACGCACACCGCGAGGAACCCGCAGATGGCGTTGCCCAGCGAGAGCGAGTCAGCCGCGGACAGGCGGAACGCCTTGCCGACGGGTCCTCGAGGTTCTTCGTCTTCCGCCTGCCAGCTACCGGCATCAGCCGCGGTCAATTCTGGTCACCCCCGCAACCGTCTTCTCGCCCACGGAAACCGCGGGAGAGATCCCTTCGGGAAGGTAGATGTCGACCCGCGAACCGAACCTGATGAGCCCGATCCGCTCGGTCTGCGAGACCTTGGCCCCGGCGCTCAGGTATGGCACGATCCGGCGCGCCACGGCGCCCGCGATCTGCACCATCTCGACGTCGCCGAGCGCCGTCTCGAAATGCCACACCACGCGTTCGTTCTGGTCGCTGTCCTTGTTGAAAGCCGGCAGGAACCCACCCGCCACATGCTGCACGGAGGTGACATTTCCCGCAAGGGGGGCTCTGTTGACATGGACGTTCAGCGGGTTCATGAAGATCGCGACGCGGGTGCGTCCGTCGGCCCGCGGGTCGATGCTCTGTACGACGCCGTCGGCCGGTGACAGGATCCGCCCGTCACCTGGTGTGCGGTCGGGGTCGCGGAAGAACCAGAGCATGGCACCGGTGAGGGCGCCCAGCGGCACGGCCGCCAACGCCCATCGACGGTCCCGGCGCGTCAGCAGCGCGGAAGTGACCGCGGCGGCCACCGTTGGGAAGAGCCACGGGGACACCCCGCGCGCGAGCCGCACGCGGCCCGTCTTGGCAGAATCGTCTGACACGTACAACCTTCGATGGTGACTGGACTGGGCGCTTTGCCGTGATGTTACAGAGTCAGCAACTATTACACGGCGCAACTTCTCAAGCAAAGCGCCTCGAAAGCCATTTAGCTAGCCCTGCTGGTTTCCTCGCCCTTGCGCGCATCGACACGGGCCTTGATCAGGCTGGCCGCGGTAGTGATGACCATGGTGGCGCCGATGACCGAGAGCGACACCCAGATGGGGATTTCGGGCGCCCAGGAGACCTCGCTGGCGTGCAGTGCCTCCAATATCAGCTTAACCCCGATGAAGCCCAGTATGAACGCAAGTCCATAGCTGATGTAGACCAGCCGCTGAAGCAGGCCACCCAGCAGGAAGTAGAGCTGACGTAGTCCCATCAGCGCGAACGCGTTGGCCGCGAAGACGATGAACGGGTCCTTGGTGAGCCCGAAGATGGCTGGAATCGAGTCGAGCGCGAACAACAGGTCGGTGCTGCCGATGGCGATCATCACGATCAGCATCGGGGTGACCATCCGCCGCCCGTCGATCTTGACGGTGACCTTCGACCCGACGTACCCCTCGGTGGTGGGGAACGCCTTGCGCACCCACCTGAGCAGGATGTTCTCGCTGAACTCATCTTCCTCGCCCTTGAGGTGCTGCCGGATCAAATTGATCGCGGTGTAGACGAGGAAAGCACCGAAAACGTAGAACAACCAGCTGAACCGCTCCAGCGCGGCCGCGCCGAGCGCGATGAAGATGCCGCGCATGACCAGCGCCAGCAGGATCCCGACGAGCAGCACCTTGTGCTGGTACGCCCTGGGCACCGCGAACCTGCTCATGATGATGAAGAAGATGAACAGGTTGTCGACGCTCAAGCTGTATTCGGTGATGTAGCCGGCGAAGAACTCCCCCGCTTTGGCACCACCGATCGTGGCCCACAGCACACCGCCGAACACCACCGCGAGCAGGACATAGAACGTGACCCAGTATCCGGCCTGCCGCATCGAGAACTCGCGGGCTTCACCCCGGTCGACGATCCAGAGGTCGATGGCGAGGACGACCAGTAGGCCACCGATGACGGCGATCCAGGCCCAGACGGGTACGATCACGTTCTATTACCTCCGGCATGCAAAATACGACTGCCGGAGGTCTCTCCCGCCCGCCAAGATCGCGGACCGGCAGCCCCGGGGGCCCCGTGGAGCGGGGCTGCACCGTGATGACGAGGCTGCCACGAAGGGATACTCCCCTCCCTAACGCACGCAGTATATGAGAACGCGTAAGTCTCGCCTAATCCTTCATGCGATCATGGCCGTGCGTAAACATTGAGCACGCTTTCGACCGCGTCCTCGGCATCGGGCAACTCGGCCCCCCGCCGCGCCGCCGCCGCGGCCAGCCGCGCCGCCTCGGCACCATCTCCGACCACATCATGTACGGCGGCCCGCAACGCCGCCGCATCCCCGTACGGCACCAGAATCCCCGCCCCGGCGACCAGATCGGGAATCCCGCCCACGGCTGTCGCGATGACCGGCCGCCCGACCATGAGCGCCTCGCTCACGCTCAGCGGCTGGCCCTCCCACCTGCTCGCCCACACCACGACGGTCGCGGCGGCGAGCAGGTCGGGCACGTCATCCCGGTTGCCCAGCAGCACCACGGGTAGCGTCTCGGCCTCGATCCTGCGCCGCAGCTCCCCGAGCAACGGCCCCTCCCCCGCCACCGCGAACAGCGGCGTCTCACCCGGCCAGGGCCCGCGAGCGGCGTCGAGGAGGGTCTCGTAACCCTTCTGCTGAGCCAGCCTGCCGACGGCCAGCACGATCGGCCGCCCCCCGGCCCCCAGCTCGGCCCTGACCTCCTGCGGCGACCGCCGGGCCGCCCGTGGCACGGGCGCGGGCACCACGGCCGGCCGCACGTCCCGCGCCCCCAGCGCCCTCATCCGCTCCCCCAGGTCGGGCGAGACGACCAGCACCTGGTCCGCCCTCCTGGCCACGACCCGTTCGAGCCCGCCATAGACGGCCCCGATCAGCCCTCCGGCGGTGAGCGCGTTGTGCAGCGTCACCACCAGCGGCACCCGCCTCTTCACCCCGAACGGCACCAGCGCCCCCACCCGTGACCGCTCATCCCCTGGCGCCCGCCCCGTCGCACCGGACCGCTCATCCCCTGGCGCCCGTCCCGCTGCGCCGGACCGCTCGTCCATCCGCGTTCGCCCCGTCACCCGGCCCCACAGCCCCAGCCCGGCCAGGGCCCCGGCCCGGAGCCCATGGGCGTGCACCACGTCGGCGTCCTTGGTCATCCGCCTGATCGCGAGCACGGCCCGCAGGTCATTGACCGGATGCGGCCGATCCGACATCGGCACCTCCACGAACCTGGCCCCGGCCCCGCCGAAGGAGAACCGCTCCTCGACACTCCCGGGCCCCAGGACCACCACGCGATGGCCACGCCGCACGAGCCCCTCGACCAGCATCCGGACATGCCGTCCCGTACCACCGGACGTGGTGCCCAGCACGAAAGCCACCCGCACAGCCACTCCTCACTTCCCAGAACCACGTCTGAACGAACCGGCCACCGCCCGAGCCGTCGGCCGATCCACCAACGCCACGACCACGCCACCCGCGACGACCGCCACGAGCGCCGCCAGCACGGTCGCCCCGACATTGGGCCAGATGCCCCGCGCCCCCAGCACCCCCACGACCGCCGCCCCGGCCAGGTAACCCGCACCACCCCCGGCAACCGACGCCAGCACGGCCCGGCCCAGCCCGGCCACCGCGACCCGGCCCCGCGCCCGCACCACAGAGACGAGCAGCAGCGCACCCCCCACCGTCATCCCGACGGTCATGCCCAGCGCCATCCCCCCGATCTTCCATTCACTGGGAAACACCAGCACGAACACGGTCTGCGCCACCATGACGACACCCCACCCGGCCACGGTGCCCGTCGCCGCGGCCCGCCCGCGCCCGGCCGCGTACAGGACGCGGCTCAGATGCGCGATGAGCCCGTAACCGATCAGCCCAGGCGCGAACAACGCGATCGCGTGCGCGAACACCTGCGCGGGCACCTCGCTCTTGAAGCCGAGGAACACCACCGCCCCCGGCTCGGCGACCGCGGCGAGCACCCCGGCGGCCAGCCCCGACACCAGCACCACCGCCCGCGTGGTCCGCGCCGCGAGCGTCGCGAACCCCTCCGCGTCGCCGTCCCCCGCCTGCGCGGACAGCCGCGGAAAAGCGCTGGTGGCAATGGGCACGGCCAGCACCGCGTACGGCACCAGGTAGATCGCCCAGGCGTAGTTGTAGACCGCGATGGCCCCGTTGCCGATCTGCTTGTTGGACAGCACGAGCACCACGACCATGGCGGCCTGCTGGGCGAGCAGCGCGGCGACTCCGGCCAGCGCGAGCCTGCGCACCTGTACGGCCACGCCGTCGGGGAAGCGCAGCGTGGGCCGCCACCGCAACCCGAGCCCGGCGGCCGGGCCGATCACGGTCAGCACCAGGGCCAGCACCCCGAGACTGGTCCCCACGGACAGCGCGAGCTCGGCGGGCCCCGGCACCCGGGCGGGATCGATGATCCCCTCGCTGAGCGGCACGAACAGCAGGTAGCCGACGATGACCACGACACTGGACACCAGCGGGGCGACCGCGGGCCCGGCGAAGCGGTGGTGAGCCTGGAGCACGCCGTACAGGACGACCGCGACGCCGTACAACGGGATCTGGGGGGCGAAGACGACCAGCATGCGGGTGGCGACCGCGGTCACCGCGCCCACGTCGCAGCCGGGCACGTCGTCGCCGAAGAACAGCCCGACGATCGGCCCGGCGAGCACCGCGGTCAGCACACCGAGCGGCACCAGCACCACGACCACCCAGCTCAGCAGCGCCGAACTGATCCACCCGACCCGCTCCCGCGCCGCCCCGCCGCCCGACTCGCGCCCGGCTCCCGCGAGCACCGGGACCACCATCCCGGCGAGCGCGCCGCCGACGACGACCTCGAAGACGATGTTGGGGATCTGGTTGGCCGTGCCGTAGGCGGTCGCCAGGCAGTTGGTGCCCACGGTCTGGGCGAACGCGTACTGCTTGGCGAACCCCGCGACCCGCGCCAGCACGGTGATCGCCCCGATGAGCAGCGCACCACCGGCGACGCCACGGAGGAGCCGCTCCCTCACCACGCCCGCCCCGCCCCGCACCCGATCACGGGAACATCCTGGCAGGCCGCACCGACATTCGCGCAGCGCGTCCCATCAACTCACACGGGGTCGACGGGACGGCGACCGAGCATGTCGAGCCGGTTGAGCACCGGATTGCCGGCGATGACCTTGGTAAAGCTGACCTTCTCCGACGCGGCCGTCAGCGCCGCCACCGTACCGAGCAGCACGAACCGCCCCCGCCGCCCCAGTTTCGTCACCGCGGCCAGCCCGAGCAGCGCGCCCAGCGCGTTGGCGCCGGCGTCCCCGAGCATCGCCCGCTCTCCGAGGTCGTCGGGAAGCAGCGCGGCGGCCGCGCCCAGCGGCACGGCGGTCAGCGCGGCGGTCAGCGGCGCGTCGCGGAAGAGCGACGCCGCCAGCAGCGGCCCGCCCGTGAGCAGGCCCACCTTGATCGCCCGGCCGGGCCGCAGGTCGAAGAGGTTGGCCAGGTTGGCCGTGCCCGCGATGGTCGCCCCGTTGACCAGCGTGTCGACCGGCCCCCGCGAGACGAGCGCCGCCGCGCCCAGCCCGGTGGCCCCGATGCCGAGGATCTTGACCGCCCCGCTGGTCACCTCGCCGCGGCCGAGCGCGGTCAGGTGCCCCTTGAAGCCCTTGGACTTGGTCGTGCCGTAGAGGTCGTCGTAGGCGCCGAGCGCTCCGCTGCCGACCCCGGCCAGCAGCGCCGCCAGGCGTACCCGGGGAGGAAGTCCCGGCGCCAGCGCGGCCGCCACGCCGGAGCCGGCCACGAACGCGGGGCCCTCCAGCAGCGTGATCGGCTCGCCGCGGTGGTTGGTGCGGGTCCAGCGGCCCGGCTCCTTCTCCTCGCCGGCGCGCGGCGCCAGGCGGGTGAAGGCGGTGTAGGCGGCACGGGCGGCGACGGCGCCGATCGCGGCGCCGACGAGGGCGTAGCGGAGGCCACGAGCCATGTCAGCTCCCTGACTGGGTGGGGGACGGGGTCGCGGTCGGTACCGCGGGCTGGAAGGACGCGGCTCCCGTGCCGATGCCGTAGTGGCCGGCGCGGCCGCTCAGCTGCTCGCGGAGCGCGTCGACGATCACGATCCGGCCCGCGGGCATGTCGGGCGTGTCGACGGTCGAGACGCGCTTGGCGATCTCGCCTTCGTCGCGCAGCGCGTTGATCACGCCTCCGGAGGCGGCGGCGGTGGCGGCGGAGCCCGTCAGCACCGAGCCCTTGCCGCCGGCGTCGAGGCCGCTCACGAGCGAGACGAGGGCGTCGGCCTGGGCGTCGGCGTTCTCGCCCTCAAAGGGTTTCTCCGGGGCGAACATCACGGCGAGCGTGGCCCGCTTGCTCGGGTCGCCCTCGACGCTGAGGAACCCGCCCTCCTCGAAGCCGCCGAGGACGGCCCCGGTGGCCGGGTTCGCGGTGCTGGCCTGGGCCGGGTCGGTGGTCATGACGGCGGCGGCGAGCACGGCGCCGGCCTTCTGGTAGGCGGTGGCCGCCGCGGGGAAGGTCATGTCGTCCGGTTTGAGGCTGTTGGCCAGGCCGTCGACCACGCCGCTCTGCTTGGCGTCGACGAACTTCTCGGTCAGGGCGACCCGTCCCGTGATCAGGGCGCCCGCCTGGGCGAGGACCTGCTGCTCGGCTTCGCGGTAGGTGGTGCTGGAGCCCGGTGACTCGATCAGCACGACGTGCTGGCCGGTCAGCTCGCCCGCGACGCGTTGCGGGGTGAGCGCGGTGACGAAGGAGTCGTTGCCCGCCTCCCTGCCGCGCAGCGAGTCGATCTCGGCTCTGAGGCTGGTGTTGTCCTTGGTCATCTGGTCGCTCGTCCGCCTGGCCAGCTCGATGGCGGGCGACTGGAGCAGCGTGGTGCCCATGACGATGCCCACCGCCAGCGCGAGGAAGATCGCGACGATGGAGACGAGGTGATAGCGAAAATCGATCACGAGAAGAGTCCGACCAGCCAGAAGATGAAGGCGTTCCAGAAGTCCTGCACACCGTTCAGCCAGGTCTGGCCGATCGGTGACAGGAAGAGCGCGACGCCCATCGTGATCAACGCGGTGATCACGAGCAGCAGCAGCTGCGGCGTCGAGATGCGGCTGCGGTAGAGCCTGCTCACGCCCTTGGCGTCGATGAGCTTGCTCCCGACCCGCAGCCGGGTGAGGAAGGTGCTGGCCATCCCGGAGCGTCCCTTGTCGAGGAACTCCTCCAGCGTGCCGTGGGTGCCGACCGCCACGATCAGCTCGGCGCCCTTGTCGTCGGCCAGCAGCATCGCGATGTCCTCACTGGTGCCGGTGGACGGGAAGATCACCGCTTCGCGGCCGAGCTGGTGGACCCGTTCGAGGCCGGGCGCCCGGCCGTCGCGGTAGGCGTGCACGACGAGCTCGGCACCGCAGCTCAGCGCCTTGGTGGAGACCGAGTCGAAGTCGCCGACGATCACGTCGGGCAGGTAACCGGCCTCCAGCAGCGCATCGGCGCCGCCGTCGACCCCGACGAGCACGGGGCGGTATTCCCTGATGTACGGGCGCAGGGTGGCGATGTCGTCTTTGTAGTGGTAGCCGCGCACCACGATGAGGACATGCCTGCCCTCCATGGGGGTGCGGATGTCCGGCACGCCGACTCCGTCGATGAGAAGCTTGCCCTCGCCCCGAACGTACTCCATCGTGTTGACGGCGAAAGCCTCGATCTGCACCGCGAGTCCGGCACGGGCCTCGGCCATGGCGGCGTCGACCGCCTCGGGGGTCTGCTCCTCGCCCTTGCCGACCACATCGCCGTCGAGGTAGACGACCCCTTCGTGGAGCCGTACGACGTCACCGTCCTTGACCCGCTCGAACAGGTCCTGGGTGGCGTTGTCGACGAACGGCACCCCGGACTCGATGATGATCTGCGGACCGAGGTTGGGGTAGCGGCCACTGATGCCGGCGGCGACATTGACCACCGCCGACACCCCGCACGCGACAAGAGCCTCCCCGCTGACCCGGTCCACGTCCACGTGATCGATGATCGCTATTTCACCGGGCTGGAGGCGCTTGGTCAGCCTCTTCGTCCGCCGATCGACTCTCGCCACTGCCGTGACACCGGGAAGGTCTGCGACCTTCCTAGCGCGGAGGCCCGGCATCCTGCTCCCCGGTACCTTCATCAAGACCATCCTGCCAGAGTGAAGCAGCGCAGGGGCCACGCACTGCGCGGCGTGTCCGCTATGTCACTCAGGATCACCGATCGGCGGCCGCCAGCCCGAGTAGCTCTTCGGCATGGGCTCTGCCCAGCTCAGAGTCCTCCAACCCGGCCAGCATGCGCGACAGTTCGCGGACGCGGCCTTCATGGTTGAGGGCGAGGACACCGCTGCGCACGACGCTGCCGTCGCTGGCCTTCTCGACCACCAGATGCTGGTCGGCGAACGCGGCCACCTGCGGCAGGTGGGTGACGACGATGACCTGGGCGGTACGTGCCAGCCTGGCGAGGCGGCGCCCGATCTCGACCGCGGCCTTGCCGCCCACACCCGCGTCGACCTCGTCGAACACGAACGTCGGCACCGGGTCGGCGCCCGCGAACACCACCTCGATCGCGAGCATGACGCGGCTCAGCTCGCCGCCGGAGGCGCCCTTGTTCAGCGGGAGCGGCGGCGCGGCGGGGTGGGCGGCCATCCGCAGCTCCACCTCGTCGACGC
Organism: Nonomuraea sp. NEAU-A123; assembly: GCF_018603905.1. Classification (GTDB taxonomy): domain Bacteria; phylum Actinomycetota; class Actinomycetes; order Streptosporangiales; family Streptosporangiaceae; genus Nonomuraea. The sequence continues at coordinate 16,676 of NZ_JAHFZZ010000005.1, read as the reverse complement.
CTTCGGGGCCGAAGTCGGCGACCTGGGTGAGCTGGACGATGACCCTGGCGTGCGGCATGGCCAGCGCGGTCAGCTCGTCGGTGACGGCCTGACCGAACCGCTCGGCGGCGCCCTCACGCACCCGGGTCAGCTCCGCGGCCAGCTCGGTGAGCCGGGCGGTCAGCTCGTCGTGCTCGCGGGTCAGCTCGTCGATCCGTTCGTCATCGCCTTCCAGCTCGACCAGCCGGGCGGACGCCTCCTGGGCCCACCGCAGGACACCTGCGCTGTCTTCGGCATATTTCCGGATCAGCCCGGACAGCAGCGCCCGGCGGTCCTGCACGGCCGCGAGCCGCGCCGGGTCGGCCTCGATCGACTCGGCGTACGCGGCCAGGTCGGTGGCAACGTCGGAGATGAGGTAACCCGCCTCGGCCAACCGGTCGGCCACCCCGGCGAGCTGCGTGTCGTAGTCGCGCACCGCCTCGACGGCCGTGCGGGCCTCGCCCAGCAGGGAGATCACGTCGTGCGTGCCGCTCGAGGACTCCATCGGGTCGCCGAGCAGCGCCGTGTGCGCGGTCGTCGCGGCACCGCGCAGCGCGTCGGCGTGCGAGAGCCGCTCCTCCTCGCCGCGCAGCTCGATGTCCTCACCGGCCTTCGGCTCGACCTTCTCGATCTCCTCCAGGCCGAACCGCAGCCGGTCGGCCTCCTGAGTGCGCTCGCGCGCCCGGGTGGTGAGCTCGTCGAGCAGCGCCCCCACCTGCTTGTGCCGTTTGTACGCCTGGGTGTAGGCGCGCAGCGGCTTGACCAGATCGTCACCGGCGTAGCGGTCGAGCGAGGCCCGCTGCCTGGCCGGCTGCAGGAGGCGCTGCTGGTCCATCTGCCCGTGGACGGCGACCAGGTCGTCGGCCAGGTAGGTCAGCGTGCCGACGGGCACCGTGCGGCCGCCGAGCCAGGCCCGCGACCGGCCCTCGGCCGAGACGGTGCGCGAGATGATGAGCTCGCCGTCCTCGATCTCGCCGCCGATGTCCTCGACCTGCTGGGAGACGCGGCCGCCGGGCTCGATGACCAGCGTGCCCTCGATGGTGGCCTTGTCGGCGCCCGGCCGGATACGGGAAGGGTCGGCCCGGCCGCCGAACAGCAATCCAAGCCCGGTGACGACCATCGTCTTGCCGGCACCGGTCTCGCCGGTGACCACGTTGAAGCCTGGCGAAAGCTCCAAAACAGCCTCATCGATGACGCCAAGCCCCTGGATGCGGACCTCCTCGACCCTTGGTCGCACTGCCCACTCCCGTCGCTCCGAACGCTTGTGCGATCTAACTGTACGCGCTGCACCTGTAATTGAGTCAGGGACGCACCCGTCCGCGCCAGCCCTGAACGGGTAGCTCAAACTTGGCGACCAACCTGTCGGTGAAGGGGGCGCCGGTGCTCTCCACGCCGTGCAGCCGGGCCAGCCGTACCGGCTCGGAGCCGCGGCGTACCTCCACCCGGCTTCCGGACGGCAGGTCGAAGCGGCGCCGGCCGTCGCACCAGAGCACCCCGCCCGGTGTCTCGGGCAGGATCTCGACGGCCAGCGTCGAGCGCGGCGAGACCACGAGCGGCCTGGCGAACAGCGCGTGCGCGCTGATCGGCACCATGAGCAGCGCCTCGACCTCCGGCCACACGACGGGACCGCCCGCAGAGAAGGCGTAGGCGGTCGAGCCGGTCGGGGTCGCGCAGATCACACCGTCGCAGCCCCAGCGGGACAGCGGCCGCCCGTCGATCTCGGCGACCACCTCCAGCATGCGCTCGCCCTTCTCCACGCTGGCCTCGTTGAGCGCCCACGTGTCGGCGAGCACCTGGCCGTTCTGCCTGGCCAGCACGTCGATCGTCATGCGTTCCTCGACGTCGTAGCGGCCCTCGACCACGCTGTCGACCGCCGACTTCAGATCGGCGACCTCGGCTTCGGCCAGGAAGCCGACGTGCCCGAGGTTGACGCCGAGCAGCGGCGTGCCGGTGGGCCTGGCGAGATCGGCCGAACGCAGCAGCGAGCCGTCGCCGCCGAGCACGATCAACATCTCGGCGTCCTTGGCGGCCAGGGGATCACAGGGCACCACGTCGATGCCGTGACAGCCGATGTCACCGGCCTCCACATCGAGCACCCTGACCTGGATCCCGGCGGCGACGAGGCGGTCGATGACCAGACGGGCGCTGTCGACCGCGGCCTCCCGCCCGGTGTGCGCGGTGACCAGCACCGTTCGGTTCATTGCGGCCCTTCCGCGACGGCCCGCTCTATCTCGGCGTCGAGGTCGGCGACCGGCGGCTCGCCCTCCCCCTTGCCCAGCCAGAGCAGATACTCCACATTTCCTGACGGACCGGGCAGCGGGCTCGCGGTCACGCCGCGTACCGCCAGACCCAGCTCACGCGCCTTGGCCGCGGCCGCGCGCACCGCGCCCGCCCGCAACACCGGATCGCGCACCACTCCACCGGCACCCACCAAATCCTTGCCCACCTCGAACTGCGGCTTGACCAGCAGCACGAAGTCCGCCTGAGGCGCGGCCACCGAGGCCAGCGCGGGCAGCACGAGCCGCAGCGAGATGAACGACAGATCGCCGACGATCAGCGAAGGTGGCTCGCCGACCATCTCCGGGGTCAGATCACGTACGTTGACGCGCTCCATCACCGTCACCCGGTCGTCGGTCCGCAACGACCAGGCGAGCTGTCCGTAACCCACGTCGACGGCGAGCACGCGTTCGGCGCCGTGGCGCAGCAGCACATCGGTGAACCCGCCCGTGGACGCGCCCGCGTCGAGGCACCGGCGCCCCCGGATCTCCAGCGCGCCGAACGCCTCGATCGCGCCGAGCAGCTTGTGCGCGCCGCGCGAGACATAGTCGGGGCCGTCCGCGGACTCAGCCACCACGATGGCCGAGGCGGTGTCGACCTGGGTCGCCGCCTTGCCCGCCCGCCGCCCGCCGACCGTGACCCGGCCGGCCTCGATGAGCTGGCCCGCCTGCTCCCGCGACCTCGCCAGGCCGCGCCGTACCAGCTCGCTGTCCAGCCGGATACGTCGGCTCACTGGTCGCCCATCTGGCCGTCCACGCTCCCCAGCGCGGCCTCGAGCCCGGAGAACGCCTGGTCGAACACCGTGACGTGCTCTCCCACCGGCCGCCCGGCCAGGTCGCCGAGACCGGCGAGGACCGCGTCGACCCGCTCGTCGCCGGTCTCCTCCGGAAGCTCACTCATGACACGACCGTAACGCCTCACGCGAGCACCCGGCACCTTGGCAGGCATGTCACACGTTGAAGGTTCACACGGGGTGCCACTGATGTGGAACGCTACCGTCCGGAATGGAAGAAAGGATCCCACCATGGCAAGCGTCGAGGAGTGCCGGACGGCACTGGCCAAGCTCGTCGCCCATTTCGACGAGATCGGCGAGGAGGACCGGGCCAAGCACGTGGTCGAACGTACGGTGAGCTGCCGGGTCTCCGACCTCGACGTGATCTTCTACGGCCGCCTGCATCCTGAGGGGCTGGACCCGTTCGCGGAAGACCCGCCCTCGAACGGCAAGTCGGCCGACGTCAAGCTGACGATCGTCAGCGACGACCTGATCGCGCTGGTCGACGGGGAACTCGACCTGGCACGCGCACTGCTCGGCGGCCGGGTACGCATCGACGCCAGCTTCGGCGACCTGTTGCGCCTACGCCGCCTACTCTGACCCTCCCCTCGCCCCACCATCGAGACCGACCAACCGAGCCAGACGCGCGGCGACCGTCGACCCTCGCACGGAGCATTCCGCGCGAGCCACCTTCCGCCGACGCGTCCGCTCGCGCGCCTTAGCCCCGCGACACGTCCCATCAACCGAACCGACCTCCCTGACACGGCCAGCCAGCCGATCGCCGCCTCCGCCGCGACCACCCATCTGGCCCCGCGACATGTCCGGTCAGCCGGTCCGAGCTGCCTGGCGCGGCCGGTCAGCCGATCTGGTCCAGTACCGGTTTGACGGCGTCCTCCTCGGCCTGGCCCTCGCCCGCGTGCGTCCAGGCGGCGTCGCAGGCCGCCCTCAGCCCGTCGATGCGGCTGCCCTCACCCTCGAGGGTGAGCACCCCGTCGACCCACCGTGCCCGCCAACCTCCGCAGGCGCCTTGCCGTACCTCCGGATAGGGCTGCAGCAGCGCGGACAGATCCTCGGCCACGTACGTCGGCCGCTGCCGTGGGGAGGCCGTGAGCACGTCGAGCGGCGTGGCCACCCCGGTGAGCACCAGCAACCCGTCGACGCCCGCGTTGACCGCGCCCTCAATGTCGGTGTCGAGCCGGTCACCCACCACGAGCGGCCGCTTCGCCCCGGTACGGAGCACCGACTCCCGATGCAACGGCGGATCGGGCTTGCCCGCGAACACCGGCTCCACCCCGGTCGCGGTGGCGATCACCCGGACCATCGCCCCGTTTCCCGGCAGCTCACCCCGCCGCGTCGGCAACGTACTGTCCCTATTGGCAGCGACGAACAACGCGCCATGCCGCACCGCCAGCGCGCCTTCCGCCAGCAGGCCGTACGAGAGACCGGGCGCGATCCCCTGCACAACGGCGACCGGCGCGTCATCCGCGGTGGTCACGGGCCTGAGCCCTTGATCCCGTATGGCCAGCCGCAGCCCGGAACCCCCGACCACGAGCACGTTGGAGCCCGGCGGCACCCGTTCGGCGACCAGCCGGGCGGCGGCCTGCGCCGAGGTCACGACATCTTCGCCCTTGGCGGGGACTCCAAGCTCGCGCAGATGCGCGGCGGTCGCGGCGGGGGTTCGTGAGGCGTTGTTGGTGACGTACGCCAGCCGCACATCCCTGCCCCGCGCCTCCTCCAGCGACTCGACCGCATGGGGCACCGCGTGGTGGCCCAGATAGACGACCCCGTCGAGGTCGAGCAGCAGGGTGTCATAGCCGTCGATCAGCACTGCGCCTCTTCCCGTTTGACTTCTCACGCCGCGTGCGACTTTAGCGTCGGCCTCGTACCCATCTGGCGAAAGGCTGACCATATCCACACATTCCCCCTCAACCTCGCGAAACGCACCGCCCCATTCGCCAACCCCAACCGTCGGCGCACGCATTGGAGCACGCGCCCGCGCACGCATCGGGGCACGTCGACCCCGACGCCCTCTATCCGGCCGATGAGGCACGCGTCGCGGCACGCTTCAGGGCACGCGTCGCAGCACGCGCCCGCGCACACATCGGGGCACGTCGACCCCGACACGCTCAATCCAGCCGACAAGACACGCGTCGCAGCACGCCTCGGGGCACGCGTCGGAGGCCGAGGAAGGCTGGGGCGGCACGGACAATATGCGCCAGTCGATGGAGCGCAACCACTCACCGACAGCCACTTTCGTCACTCAGCTCACATCACTACCGGCCAACAACAATGCGCGCTCCGGTTGCGATCACAACAACAACAGCCAAATCACGAGCGCCAGCACTTGTGCCCTATGCGACTCAACGCGCTAAATACGCCAAATACGCCAAATCAGAGCCGCCCACAAGCCGACAAGTTAAGCTCACCGCCCACACCGAACCCAACGAAGCGGCAGAATAACGCTGTGACGAACACCCCCAGCGCGAAGCAGACAATTCACAAGATCAAGGTCACCTTGCGCGGTTCCCGACCACTGGTCTGGCGCCGTCTGGAGGTCGCCTCGGACAGTACTCTGCGGCACCTCCACGACGTCATCCAAGCGTCCTTCGGCTGGGAGAACTACCACATGTGGGTCTTCGACACCGCAACCGGCCGCTTCGGCGTCACCGACCGCGAGCTGGAGATCCGCAGCGCAGCCTCCAGGCGACTCGACCATGTCGCTCCCCATGCGAATGACCGGCTCCGCTACACCTACGACTTCGGCGACGACTGGGAACACGAAATCCTGGTCGAAGCCATCACCGATCCGGAACCCGGCACGGCCTACCCACGCTGCCTTACTGGACGCCGTGCAGGACCACCCGAGGACTCCGGCGGCGTCTGGGGCTACGAATACCTCCTCGAAATCCTCGCCGATCCCGCCCACGAGGAGCACCAGGAGCGCCTGGAATGGCTCGGCCTCGAATCAGCCGACCAGTTCAACCCCGCGAGCTTCGACGCCAACAAGATCAACGACGCACTCTCCGGCCTCGCGATCGTCCTCACCAAGGACTGACCACGCACCATCTCAAACGCACCCCCTCCGAGATGGATCTTTCGCAGCATCAATCGCAAAGTCCCACGAAACGCTCGAACCACTCTCAACCTGACCACTCACCCCCGTCTGGCGCCCGCCTCAGGGAACCGGGACGCCGCCCATGGCCCAAGACCAGCATCCAGAACACCGGGGTCATACCCGAGCACAAGCCCTTCCAGCAGGACATCGAGCTCGTCCCCCAAGCGCGGGGCTGCTCCCAGGAGCCCAAACCCGCATCCAATGCACCGGGCTCATGACCGCGAAGCATCAAGAACGCGTCCAGGACAGCCCGGTTGAGCCCCTGAACGCCGGACCCTCGCTCGAATCCCCTGCGACTGTTCCCGGAGAACCAAGCTCGCGTCCAGAGCACCGAGCCATGCCCGCGAAGCGCCAAAACGCGCCCAGGACAGCCAAGCCGTATCGAAGCGCCACCCCGCGCCTGAGACACCCCGGTCTGCCTCCGGACCGCCAACCAGGCCGCCGGCGGCGCGGCCCGGCTGATCTGCGAGCGGGGTCTTGCGCACCCGGGCCATGCCTGAGCCGCGGAGAACATGTCCGAGCCCACTCAACGACTCGTCCCCACGGACCCGCCCTCGAACGCCGGAGTTTCGCTCGGACCCCTGCTGCACCGGCGTTCCACGCCAAGCCGCCGGAGCTACCTATCCACTACATCTCACGACGGGCCCGCAGAGTGGCGCGTACGTTCTTCAGCGCGGACACGTAGTGCCGCTCCTCCGGCCGCATGGCCACAGCGATCGCGAGAGGCTCCTGAGCACCCTCAACATCACCCGTCCGCCACAGCGATAACCCAAGCCCGAAATACGCGTAATCCTCCGTCGGATTGGCGTCGACGATCTGTCGGAAGCTCGCCGCAGCGTCCGCGTACTGCCGTGAATTGAACTGCGCTCGCGCAAGCGCCTCTCTGATGCTGCGCGAATCGGGCTCCGCGGCCGCGGCGCGCTCGAGCAGTGCGGCAGCCGCTGCCGGACTGCCCTCTTTCAAAAGCTTCACCCCGCGCTGATACCAGTCGTAAACGTCACCTCCCGGAGATCCGGGGGATTCATCGTGAACGTTTCTACCTTGGACCATGCGTGAGGCCTCCTTCATCGGCTGACAAGGCTCCGGTTGAATTCGCCGCGGAATCAGGCATCGCTAGGTGGTTCGGGGGCTACTTCCGGAAGACCCGGACACTTATGGGAGCATGCCCGGTATGGGGAATCCTGAACTGCCGGTGCCCGATGGACTGCTCCTACGCCCCTTCCGCGGCGTCCGCTTCATGGTCGACGATCCCGCCAAGGTGACCTCCCCGCCCTACGACCTGATTGCCGACGGCGACGTTCGCGCTCTGCTGGATTCTCATCCCAACAACGTCGTCCGCCTCATCCTTCCCTGCTCAGCGGCCCTCAAGTCCCCCGAAGAACACCCACCGCACCCCAGCACGACATCAAGCGTCGCTTCAGACGACGCCGGCCCCGTCGCAGGAACAGACGACAAACCATCCGTTGCCACCCCGGGCAGCCTGACCGAGAGCACCCATCAGAGCGCGCCCGATTACGCCGTCGGCATCCGCCAGCCCCAAGACTCCATCGCCACGCACGACGGCTCCGGAATCGCAGCCGCCGCTCACGACAACGACCCGTCGCGGATCCCGATCGGTCACCACCCCGGCAGAACGCCTGACAACCCAGCCGCCAGCCAGCACAGCGCCCCACCGGAAGAAGCCACCGAACAGCTCCCCGACGACGAAGCGCCCACGGGCGGCCCAGGACCGGCCGGCCCGCTCGATGGCCCCAGCGATGAGCGGCATGGTGCGGCGGTCGGGGACACAGCGGTCCAGCCATATGGCGACACGCCGGAACCTTCAGTGGACGAGCGCTATTACGTGGCCCGCGACACCCTCCTCGCCTGGCTGGACGCGAAGGTGCTGGTCCCTGACGAGCAACCGGCCCTGTACGTGTACGAGCAGCACGGACCCGGCGTCCTACAGCGCGGCCTCATCGGAGACGTCGCCCTCTCGGACCCGGCTCGGCGCATCATCCTCCCCCACGAAGACATCTTCCCCGGCCCCGTCACCGACCGGCTCGCCCTCATGAGCACCACCCAGGCCAACCTCGAACCCATTTTCCTCCTCTACGACGGCGGCCGAGGAACGACCACCCGGCTGGTGGATCACGTAGCCGCGACACGCGAACCTCTGGTGACGGCCCGTACGGCAGACGGTCTGTACCACCGCCTCTGGGCGATCACGGATCCGGCGGAGATCGACGCCGTCAACGCCGACCTCCGAACCCGCCAAGCCCTCATAGCCGATGGCCACCACAGGTACGCGACATACCGGGTCCTGCAACGCCAGGAGCACGCGGCCCGCGCCAGCCAAACCCCCGGCTCATGGCCCCCGCTCACCACACCCTCACCCGCCACCCCACAACCTCCCGCCCCCTCACCACTGGGCACTCAGCCACATCTGGACGCGGAACCAGAGCCGAACCCCGCGCCAACCCACGGCACTCAGCCCAACGCCACACCAACCCAGAACCCGCCAACCCAGGACCCAGTGCCCACCACCACACCAACCCAGGGCCCACCGACCCAGGCCCCAAGGCCCACCAGCACACCAACCCAGAACACGGCCTCCGACGCCGGACCTGACCAGGAGCCAGACCCCGCCACCGCCACATCAGCCCACGGGGTCCAGCCCGTAGGACAGCGTGTGCACGGCAGCGAGCAGGGACAATCCGCGTTCGGTCCATGGGACTTCGGGCTGGCGTTGCTCGTGGACTCGACCGCGTACCCACCTGATCTCAAGGCCATCCACCGCGTCATCCCCGGCCTGCCCCTGGCCGAGGCGGCGGCCAGGGCCAAGGGATCGTGGCGCGTCCACGACCATGCCGACCTCGGCCAGGGCCTGGCCGCGCTCGAAGCCGCAGGGGAGCCTGCCTTTCTGCTCGCCGGGGAAGGTGGCTACCACCTGCTCACCAACCCCGATCCGGTGCAGCTCGCCCGCGCCATGCCGCCGGACCGCTCCGATCGGTGGAACTCGCTGAACATCTCCATCCTCAGTGAGTTCGTCCTGCCCAAGGTGTGGGGCATGGAGGATGATCAGCAGGCCGTACGGATCGTGCATCATGACCCGAAGGCCGCCCTGCAGCTGGCTCTCGACACAGGTGGCACCGCGGTGATTCTGAAGCCGCTCGCCGTCGACGACGTGCTGGCCATCGCGGCGGGCGGCGAGCGTGTCCCTCGCAAATCAACCTCCTTTGGGCCCAAGCCCATAACGGGCCTCGTCCTTCGCACCTTCGCCACCGGTTGAGGCGAGGCATCGGTCCGGTGCTCCCAGCACCGGAAGGTGGCTCCAGAGAGCCTTCTGCGCCGACGAGTGCCTGGCCATGGGGTGCGCGAGTACAACGGATGGCATGGCTGCGAGACGCGCGGTCACCGTTCAACGCCTCCGCTCTGGTGAGCCATCACTGCTCTATGAGCGAGATCAGCCCCTGTTTCCGCACCCCACCACGGCTGACGTGCGCGCCGATCACTCACAGCGCCGGACCAACTAAGGGCTGTTGGGAAGGAAGGGGCGGGAGGGGTGGAAGGGCCGCCAGACCGGGAAAGCGGCAGTGCGGATGCCCGCAAATGCCTGTGGGCAGCGCGGTTGCCCGCAGGCATTTCCCTTTCGCCACCAACCCACCGCCCATTGGCGGACGCCTCCCACCCCCGCGCAGCGGCTACCTGTGATGAAGCGCAGCCACAGGGAGAGAGCGAGCGCTAGCCAGTTTGGGCCAGGTCGGGAGCTGGGCGTGGTGGTGGGACGGATGCCATGACGTCGGGCACATCCCGAGCCATCGCACTTCCGGAAGGCTCTGGGCTTTGCGGCGGCGCCGGGCCTCGCCGGCACTCCTGACCCTCCGGTGGTTCCGGATCGTTCTCGAGTCGCCGAGTCCGCGAGGGTGGGAAGGGTTTCCGAGGCTTTCGCGACGGCCTCGGCTGATCCGCTGTATCAGGCGGGGCTGCCTTGGCCATGCTGACCTCGACTTCATAGCGCCAGATCTTGGCGGCTGTCGGGCCGTAGACGTGGCAGCGGAAGGCGCCCTTGATCTCCATGGTGTCGCGAGGTCTGAGGCTGCGGACGAACGCGGCCGCCTCGGGATCGAAGGTCGCACATGGCACGCTGTCCGTCATCGTTTGATCGCTTCTGTGGTGCGGGCGGCGCACGATCAGGCGCCATTTCGTGAGAATGTCACCGCTCGGCAGGGGTTTGTCCTCTGGCGTCGCGGACAGCCTTCCCACCAGTACGACCTCGTTGCGATCCACTGTCGTCCTCCCATCGGCGTTCTGGTGAGATCACTCTTTACGATGAGGGGGACGCCGGATCGGCTCGAACGCCATTCTGGGGATAACGGCAGCGGATCGGGAGTGCCTGTGGACAACATCACCGCCCTGGGCGGCGACGTCTATGAGATCGATACGAGGATGGCGGGCTATTCGGGCATCACAGCGGGGTACCTGATCCTCGGTGATCGCCCATGCCTGGTCGAGACCGGCACCTCGACCTCCGCGCCCGTGGTCCGCGACGCACTGGCCGCGCTCGGCGTGGGCCCCGAGGACCTGGCCACGGTCGTGGTCACGCACATCCATCTGGACCACGCCGGCGGCGCGGGAGACATGGCGAAATTCTTCCCATCTGCCCAGATCGTGGTGCATGAGAAGGGAGCCAGACACCTGGCCGATCCGTCAAGATTGATGGCCAGCGCGAGGATGGTGTGGGGTGACCGCCTCGACACGCTATTCGGCGAACTGTCGCCAACCGAGGCCGACCGCATCATCGCACTCGGCGACACCGGGTCCATCGACCTGGGCAACGGAAGGACGTTGAACAGCCACTACTCCCCCGGCCACGCCAAGCATCACGTGGGCCTCATCGACTCCGCCACCGGCGACCTGTACGTGGGTGACGCCGTCGGCGTGTACCTGCCCCAGACCGGGGACCTCCGCCCGGCCACCCCGCCTCCGGACTTCGACCTGGAGACGGCGCTCAGCTCGATCGCGCTGTTCGAGGCACTTGGTCCGCAGCGGTTGCTGTTCAGCCACTATGGACCGGTCGGCGCCGTACAGGAGACGCTCGAACGGTCCGCGGAGGAACTTCGCGTCTGGGTCGATCTCACCCGCCAGGTACACGGGGAGGGTCTGGACCTCGACCACGCCGTCGCCATGGTCAGGGACCGCACCAGGGAGCGGTACCAAGCACTTAGGGCGGACGACGAGACGGCGGAGCAGTTCGAGCTGCTGAGTGGCGCCCCGTCGAACGTCGCGGGCATCTACCACTGGCTCGACCGCGTCTCGCCCTGACCTTCTGATACGACCTGCGGGTCGAAGAACCGGCATGCCGTACCAGCGACCGGCCGCATGACTCCGCCGTACACCTCTGCGAGATGTACGGCGGAGCGGGACGTCAGTCTTCGCGCTTGGAGTCGCGCTTGGGGGCGTCCTCGGCTGGTTCGTCGGACTGGTCCAGGATGTCGCCGAAGTCGGGCTCGATGAACGCCGGACTAATGCCCAGCGTCATCGGGACCTCGGGCAGACGGGCCTCTGACGCCGGGGCGTCCGACTTCGTCGTACCTGGGCCGTCAAGCACGTCGCCGGACTCGGGCTCAGCGTCATCCGGACCGTCCAGGATGTCGCCGAGCTTGGAGGTTTCGGGTGCGGCCTCCTCGGCGGCGTCCTGCTCAGAAGCGGATCCCACCGGCTCAGGGGCGGATTCCGCCTGGCCGGCGGACCCGTCCTGCTCATCGTCGACGTCCTGCAGGTCAGCGGACTCGTCCTGGTCATCGTCAACGTCCTGCAGGTCAGCGGACCTGTCCTGGTCGTCGACGTCCTGCTGGACAGCCGTGTCGTCCCTCTGGCCAGCCGTGTCGTCCTGCTGATCCGCAGGTTCGGCGTCGGCAGTCTGACCGTCAACGGGCTCGCGGTCATCCAGAAGGTCGCCTGCCTCGGCGAGGGCCTCGTCGACGTCCTGGTCCACTTCGTCGGCTTCGTCGGCCGTACCGGCGTCCTCGAATTCGTCCTCGTCGTCGACGTCCCCGTCGACGTCCTCGTCCACTTCGTCGGCCGTACCCGCGTCCTCGTCGTCGAAGTCCTCTTCGACGTCCTCGATGACGGCGCCCGTCAGCTCGGCGTACCGCTCGGCGGCATCCGTCTCGCCATCCTCGTCGAAGGCCATCGCTCTGGCGAACCAGTCGGTGGCGGCCTCCTGATGACCCGCGTCGGCCAGCGCGTCTGCGTACGCGAACGCGAGACGAGCCGACCAGGGCTTCGCCTGCGTGTCACGCAGTTCGGGCAGGCGTTGGAGGGTGATGACGGCGGCGTCGTTCTGGCCGAGATCGCGGCGGGCGCCGGACTCGACGATGGACAGCTCGATGCGTCCCGCCCTGTCGAGGCGTTCGGCTTCGGGTGAACGGACCAGGTCGAGGGCGCGTTCCGGACGACCGAGACCGCGTTCGCAGTCGGCCATGACCGCCAGGTACGCGTCGGAGCCGGTCATCCGCCTCGCCGCGCGCAGGTCGCTCAGAGCCTCGGAGAAGTGCCCCGCGCGGTAGGCGACAATGCCCGCCGCCTCACGCACGACACCGATGCGGGCCGCGAACCTGCGGGCCACCTTGGTGTGCTCGTGTGCCTGATCGGGGTCGTCCTCCTCGAGTGCGCGCTCGGCTGCGACCATGTGCCTGCCCACCAACTCGGCGAGGTCGCCGGGGAGAGAGCGCAGCTCGTCGCGTACTTCCTTGTCGAGCTCTTCGGCGGTGATGTCGGGCGCGACCTCGGGCAGTGGCTCGCGCTGCGGAGCGTCGTCCTCGGAACGGCCGAACCTGGCACGGGTGCCGCTGGAAGCCCGGTCGTCATGAGAGTCGCGGGAGAACGGACGGGAACGGTCGTCGCCGCGCGGGCCACGATCGTCACGGTAACCGCCTTCACGGCGGGGACCCCGGTCGTCACGGAAGCCACCCTCGCCGCGCGGACCCGCGTAACCACCCTCACGACGAGGGCCACGGTCATCACGGTCACGGAACGGACGACGATCGTCGCCACCCGACGGACGATCGCCACCCGCAGGACGCGCACCTCGGTCGTCACGGAACCCACCCGAGCGCTGGTCGTCACGGTCGCGGAAACCACCACGGTCCCCACCAGCACGCGGACCCCGATCGCCGCTGAACCCGCCCTCACGCCGCGGACCGCGGTCACCACCGAACCCGCCCTCGCGGCGCGGGCCGGCGTAGCCGCCCTCACGACGGGGGCCACGGTCATCGCGGTCGCGGAACGGACGACGATCGTCGCCACCCGACGGACGTTCACCACCCGCAGGACGCGAACCCCGATCATCACGGAAGCCGCCCTCGCGGCGCGGGCCGGCGTAGCCGCCCTCACGACGGGGGCCACGGTCATCGCGATCACGGAACGGACGACGATCGTCGCCACCCTCAGGACGCGAACCCCGGTTGTCGCGGAATCCGCCGTCGGCGCGCGGACCACGGTCGCTGAACGGACGACGTGGCGCGTCACCTTCGCGACGGGGCCCACGGTCGGCACCGCCCTCAGGACGCGCACCTCGGTCGCCGCGGAACCCGCCCGGGCGCTGGTCGTCACGACGATCCGCGCCACCGTCACGGTCGCGGAAACCACCACGGTCCCCACCAGCACGCGGACCCCGATCGCCGCTGAACCCGCCCTCACGCCGCGGACCCCGATCGCCACCGAACCCGCCCTCACGACGAGGACCGGCGTAACCGCCCTCACGCCGAGGGCCACGATCATCGCGGTCGCGGAACGGACGACGATCGTCGCCACCCTCAGGACGCGAACCCCGGTTGTCGCGGAATCCGCCATCGGCGCGCGGACCACGGTCGCCGAACGGACGACGTGGCGCGTCACCTTCGCGACGGGGCCCACGGTCATCGCGGAAGCCACCCTCACGGCGCGGCCCACGATCGCCACCCTGGTAACCACCCTCGCCACGCGGACCACGGTCACCACTGAACCCGCCCTCACGACGGGGACCGGCGTAACCACCCTCACGACGAGGGCCGGCGTAACCACCTTCACGGCGAGGGCCACGGTCATCGCCGGACCCGCTGTCAGAACGCGGGCCACGATCGTCACGGTCGCGGAACGGACGACGGTCATCGCCGCCGCGTCCGCCTCGATCATCGCGGAAGCCACCCTCACGGCGCGGCCCACGATCGCCACCCTGGTAACCACCCTCGCCACGCGGACCACGGTCACCACCGAACCCGCCCTCACGGCGCGGGCCGGCGTAACCACCCTCACGACGAGGGCCACGGTCATCGGACCCGCCCTCACGCCGGGGACCGCTATAGCCGCCTTCACGACGGGGGCCGCGGTCACCACTGAACCCGCCTTCGCGACGAGGCCCACGGTCATCACTGAGCGCGCCCTCACGGCGCGGCCCGCGATATCCTCCGCCATCGCGCCCGGTACCCCGGTCGCTGCGTCCCTGGTATCCGGAACGCTCGCCGCGCCCACGATCCTGCGGCGCACCACGGTCGCCGCTTTCGCGCCGTGCCCCGCGGTCGCCGGTATGCGGCCTGTCATCGGAACGGAACGGACGGTCGCCCCTGGAGTCGCGCTGGTCACGCCCGCGGGAGCCGTACCCGCCGCTCCTGTCGCCGTCCTGGGGGCGCTTGTCTCCGCCGTCCCCCCGTTCGCGCTGTCCGCCGTCCGATCCGTTATCACTGTTCACTTCTGGTCCATTTCGTTGGCTCACTCAGCAGACTCGTGCGTCACATGACGGTCCGCCGTGGCAGGGTCGCCGCCCCGTTTTCAGGCCTTACGCGACGAAGGCCACCCGCGGTGGGATGGCCCGGTACCACCAGCCTAGCAAGCCGAAGCACGTCACTGAGCCTGCCCCGGCCGCATATTCGGTCGCGCCGATTGAACGCTTCGGGAAAACTACTGGGCATGTCGCTCCGCTTCCATGAGATCGCCGAGTCGGGCCATCGCATTCTGAACGCCATCACCGACGAAAAACTCAACCTCATCGGCGAAATCTGCCGCATCAGGCCAGGCACCCGCCAACTGGATCTCGCCTGCGGAAAAGGCGAAATGCTCACCCGCTGGGCCGCCCGTTACGGCTCACACGGGGTAGGCGTGGACATCAGCAAGGTCTTCCTCGACGCCGCCAGAGAACGCGCCGACGAGCTCGGCGTAGCCGATCAGGTACGCTTCGTCGAGGCGGACGCGGCAACCTACGAGGACGAACCGCACTCGTACGACATCGTCTCGTGCATCGGCGCCACCTGGATCGGCGACGGCCTCCCCGGCACGCTCACCCTCATGCGCCGCCTGCTCCGCCCTGGCGGCCTCGCCCTGGTCGGCGATTGCTACTGGATCAGCCCACCACCACCCGAAGCGTACGCATCGCTTCAAGTACCGAGCGACCTGTTCACCTCATTGTCCGGTACGGCCAAACGCATCGAGGACGCCGGTTACGAGCTGGTAGAAATGGTGCTGGCGAACCAAGACACCTGGGACAGGTACGTCGCCGCACAATGGTGGACGCTGAGCGAATGGCTACGAGAAAATCCTGACGACCCCGAGGCAGCGGAGTTGCGGCAATTCCTGGACCAGGCACGCCGCTCTCATCTCGAGTACGGCAGGCAGTACCTGGGCTGGGGTGTCTTCGTTCTTCGCGGATAAGCGGTTTGATTCCTCGATTTGGCCTCGGACGCGCCGAAGCGCAATTGGCCAATCCTGAACCTGCCAAGCGGCTTGTACGACTCTAATCCGCGGACCTGCACATTTGTCGCGGTCCCGTACGGGCCGGCCTTGCCCGTTTGTAGAGCAGAGCCGGCCCCAGGGCCAATGCCATTGTGTGGCGTGCCGTGGCCGTCGCCCTGTCACGTCACCGCGTCCGAGCGACGATACGCACCCGCACGCGGTGACGTTCTCCCTGCATGACCGCCTCTTTGCTGGTGGAGGCGGTGAACGAGAGTACGCGCGTGGTCTACGGCGAGCTGGGCACACCACCCCAGCACGCCGTAGGGCCGCACACAGAGCGGCTGGCCGGAGCCCCTGGCGGCGGACTTGGCCCCATAACGCAGAAAGGGCCCCACGCGTAAGCGTGGAGCCCTTCCCGAACCAAAGATTGTCCGGCGGTGACCTACTCTCCCACACCCTCCCGAGTGCAGTACCATCGGCGCTGGGAAGCTTAACTTCCGGGTTCGGAATGTAACCGGGTGTTTCCTTCCCGCCATAACCGCCGTAACCCTATGAAACAAACAAACAACACGTGTTTGCAGTCTCAGAATTGCATAGTGGACGCGAGCAAGAAGACCCGTGATGCGGCGCTGCTCTGGACCCGGCGAAGAGTAACAGAGCGCAGCACACACCACAGCATAAAGCTTTGTGGTCAAGTCCTCGGCCTATTAGTACCGGTCAGCTCCACACGTTACCGTGCTTCCACCTCCGGCCTATCAACCCGGTCGTCTACCGGGAGCCTTACCCACTCTCGTGGTGGGAGACCTC
>NZ_JAHFZZ010000049.1 GCF_018603905.1 Nonomuraea sp. NEAU-A123 | reverse complement strand
CTCTGCTCCGCCGGGCCATGACCAACTTCGCTGTCACCGACCTGGCCGGTCTCGTCCGGATCGTCAAACGCAAGCTGAAGAAGATCCAATACCGGCCCCACCTGCTCACCGGCTGCCTGGCCCAGACCGGACTCACCCTCGATACCCCGACAAAGCCATGACCGACTCTACGAATTCAACCTGTGTAGCCGCAGGTGACCGAGCTCTGGCGCAAAGCGTGTGGTCTCGTTACCGAGCGTTGCTTGGCGGGGTTCGTCGGAGTTCGTCGCGATTGAGTAACTGTCCGCGCATGAAAGCATCCATTGGATGATGATCGGGAGCGGTGGAAGGCAACGTGACAAGGGTCAAGGCCCTCAAACGCAGCCGCTACGGCCGAGCCAACCTCGACCTCCTCCGAAAGATCATCCTATGCGACCGATGCTGAACTGACCGTGCGTGACGACGTCACACGCTTTGCGCCAGAGCCACACGCACTTGGCCGTTGACATTTTCCGCATTGGCTGAAGGACCACCATGAGCCTCCAGCCAGCTTCCGCTCCCCTCATGGGCCGACTCCGCCAACCCCTGGCGAAGCGTGAGGGCGTAGCCCTCGGGAAGGCGGTCCGAGCGGAGCGAGGTCCCTCCAGGGGGCGGGCGCAAGCCCGCCTGGGAGGACGTCCGGAGTGAAGCGGAGGTCCTTGCAGTGCGCGTAAGCGCCAAAAGGAAGAGCGCCGAGCTTCCAGTGCGCGAAGCGCCGATTGTGAGCCCTTTGTTGAGGGGCGGGCGTCAAACGGCCAACCACCCAGACGGGTAACGGGTGGGGTGGCGAAAGACGCCCGGAGCGAAGCGGGGGACTGGAAAAAGGTTAGCTGATCTTGTGGATCCAGCTGTGGGTGTCGGGGCGGGAGCCGTACTGGATGCCCACCAGTTCCTCGCGGATTCGCATCGTCACGTCCCCAGGCGTGCCGTCCCCCACCGTCCATGCCCGGTCCGTGCCCTTGACCGAGCCGACCGGTGTGACCACCGCGGCCGTCCCGCAGGCGAACACCTCCGTGAGCTCGCCCGACTCGCAACCCGCCTGCCACTCATCCGTCGAGATCAGGCGCTCCGAAGCCTCCAGGCCGAGGTCGGCCGCCAGGGACAGGATGGAGTCGCGGGTGATGCCGGGCAGCAGGGTGCCGGTCAGTGCGGGGGTGACCAGTTTGTTGCCGAAGACGAAGAACAGGTTCATCCCGCCCATCTCCTCGACGTACCGGTGCTCGTGCGCGTCCAGCCACACCACCTGGTCGCAGCCCTGCTCGACGGCCTGCCGCTGGGCGACGAAAGCGGCGGCGTAGTTGCCGCCGCACTTGGCGAAGCCGGTGCCGCCGGGCGCGGCGCGGGTGTACTCGGTGGAGAGCCAGACGGAGACGGGCTGGACGCCCCCGGTGAAGTAGGAGGCCGCCGGGGAGGCGATGACCATGTACCGGTATGAGCGGGACGGGTAGTTGACGCCGAGTCCGACCTGGGTCGCGATGATGAACGGACGCAGGTACAGGCTGTGGCCCTCAGTGGTGGGGACCCAGTCCCTGTCGGTCTGGACGAGGAGTTCGAGCGACTCGACGAACGTCTCTTCCGGAAGCGAGGGCATCGCCATGCGCTCGGCCGAGGTGTTGAAGCGGGCGGCGTTCGCGTACGGGCGGAAGGTCGCAATCGAGCCGTTGGCCTGGCGATACGCCTTGAGCCCCTCGAACAGCTCCTGCGCGTAGTGGAACACCGAGGTGGCCGGGTCGAGCGAGAGCGGCCCGTACGGCTCGAGGCGAGCGTCATGCCAGCCCTCGCCCTCGGTGTAGTCGATCGAGATCATGTGGTCGGTGAAGGTCTGCCCGAACCCGGGGTTCGCCAGTACCTGCTCCCGCTCGGCCGCAGTGCGAGCGTGGTCGGATAGCTGCACGTCGAAGCTGAGCTTCTGAGCGATGGTCATGACGGAGGTCCTTCTCTCTACGGTTCTGGACAGACTCTACGGCTCTGGACATTCACTGCTTAGAGCAGCCTGTACTTCCTATTGTCTCGCTATATGGGATTGCAAGCGGCTAATGGGATGCTTTAGCCGTTTAGACGCGAAAAAGCGCCTCGCGGTCCTTGTGCGGACCGCCAGGCGCTTGGGGAGCTGGGCGGCCCTAGCTCGATACTCGCGCGGTGATGTCGTCACCGATCTCGTGTGTCGTACGGCCGGCCCAACCGGCCAGGCGCTCGACGATGTCGTCGGCGACGGCCTGCTCGACCCTGGCCGCCTCGGTGGACAGGCCCAGGTGCTCCAGGAGCATGGCGACCGACAGGATCGTCGCGGTCGGGTCGGCCTTGCCCTGCCCGGCGATGTCGGGGGCGCTGCCGTGCACCGGCTCGAACATGCTGGGCGCGGTGCGCTCGGGGTTGATGTTGCCGCTGGCCGCCAGGCCGATGCCACCGGCGATCGCCGCGCCGAGGTCGGTGATGATGTCGCCGAAGAGGTTGTCGGTGACGATGACATCGAACCGCTCGGGCTGGCTCACGAAGAACATCGAGGCCGCGTCGATGTGGCTGTAGTCGGTGGTGACCTCGGGGTATTCCTCTGCCACGCGGTTGACCGTGCGCTGCCAGAGGTCGCCGGCGTAGGTGAGGACGTTCGTCTTGTGGACGAGCGTCAGCTTCTTGCGCGGGCGGGACTTGGCCTTCTCGAAGGCGTAGCGGACCACGCGCTCGACGCCGTAGGCGGTGTTGAGCGACTCCTGGGTGGCGATCTCGTACGGCGTGCCGCGGCGCATGACGCCGCCGGTGCCCGCGTAGAGGCCCTCGGTGCCCTCGCGGACGACGACCATGTCGATGTTCTCGGTGGGCGTGTCGGCCAGTCGGGTCTCGACGCCGGGGAAGAGCTTGACCGGGCGCAGGTTGACGTAGTGGTCGAAGGCGAAGCGGAGGCGGAGCAGCAGGTCGCGCTCCAGGATGCCGGGCGGCACGCTGGGGTCGCCCACGGCGCCGAGCAGGATCGCGTCATAGCCGCGCAGCTCTTCGAGCACGGCGTCGGGCAGCGTCTCGCCCGTGCGGTGATAGCGTGCGGCACCCAGGTCGTAGTGGGTGGCCTCGATCTTGGTCCCGACGGCCTCCAGGACCTTCAGACCCTCAGCGACGACCTCGGCGCCGATGCCGTCACCGGGGATGACGGCCAGGCGAATGTTCCGCGACTCCATGTGCGTACCTTACCTGCTCGTCTCGGCTGCCGAGCATCCTATCTCACTTCTTGGACAAGAGAGTCAGCCGCGCCTGGCGTCGAAGATGAGGTCCCACGCCCTGGTACGGGCATGGGCCACCGCGCCCAGCAATACTCCACTGTCTCCCAGGGCGCTGGCCACCACCACCGGCCGCAGGGGGCCCAATTCCGCGATCCGGTCCTTTATCGCCGCGCCGAGGAGGTCCAGGTTGCGGCCCACTCCGCCGCTCAGGACGATGACCTCCGGATCCAGCACCGCCGCCACCGCAACCAGGAGACCGCCGATGCGGCGGCCTTCCGCCTCCACCACCGAGCGGGCCGCCGGGTCGCCGTCCGCCGCCACCGCGAAGACGTCCTTGGCCGTCTCCAGGTTCAGCCCGGCCGCCCTGGCCGCGCGGACCACGCCGGGCGCGGCGGTCACCGTCTCGGTGGCGCCGTGGGCCAGGGCCTCGTCCGTGGGGGGCGAGTCCGTGGGGACGTAGGAGACCTCTCCCGCCGCCCCCCTGGCGCCTACGTAGAGCTCGCCGTTGATGACGATGCCCATCCCGACGCCCGTACCGATGGAGACCAGGGCGAAGTTGAACTTGCCGCGCCCCTCCCCGTACGTGTGCTCGCCGACCGCCGCCAGATTGATGTCGTTCTCGATGATCAGCTCGACCTCGAGGGCGGACCGGAGGCGACCGGCCAGGTCAGGCGGGCCGGGGAGGTTGGGCGCGAAGTCCAGGCGGCCCTGGGCCGGGTCGTAGACGCCGGGCGAGCCGACCACCGCGCAGGCGATCGCGGACCAGTCCAGCTCCGCCTCCCTGGCCGCGGCTCGGCACAGCTCGCCCACGAGGATCGCCAGCTCGGCCGAGTCGCGGGCGGTGTTGCGTCCGTCGCAGCGGCCCGCGAACGCACCGCGCAGGTCCGCCACGGCGACGCGGATCCAGTCGCGGCCGATGTCGATGCCCGCCACGTGGGTGGAGGCCGCGTTCATGTCGTAGAGCGAGGTCACCGGGCCGGGACGGCCCGACACCTCGCCGACCAGGTGCACCAGCCCGTCTTCCTCCAGTCCGGCCAGCGCCGCCGAGACCGTCGGCTTCGACAGTCCGGTGATCTTGGCCAGATCGGCCCGTGACGCCGGGCCGTTCGCGTGGAGCTGGTCGAGCAGCCGACGCTCGTTCAGCACCCGCAGCAGCCGCGGATTACCCAGCCCACCCCGCATCTTCATCCTCCTCGCGCCAAACTCTAGCCAACTGCCCTGGTAGTAAACTAGCTTTCTTACCAAACAGCGGGGCGCGCCCACCCGAGAGGACGATGTGCGATGGACCGAGCATGGCGACTGATCCCGGCCGCGGCGGTCTTGTTGGCCGCCGCCGCCTGCGGTAACTCCGCCAACACCACGACCGACAAGGGCGCCACCACGAGCGCCGGGGCCGCCGCCCCGAAGACGATCGCCCTCTTCCTGCCCGAGTCCAAGACCACGCGATATGAGGCGTTCGACCGGCCGCTGTTCGAGGCGAAGGTCAAGGAGCTCTGCGCCGACTGCAAGATCCTCTACAGCAACGCCGAGCAGGACGCCGCCAAGCAGCAGCAACAGGTCGAGGCGGCCCTCACCCAGGGCGCCAACGTCCTGGTGCTCGACGCGGTCGACGCCAACGCGGTGGCCCCGCTGGTCAACCAGGCCAAGCAGAAGAAGATCCCGGTAATCGCCTACGACCGGCTGATCTCCGGCATCGACTACGCGTACTACGTGTCGTTCAACAACGTCCGCGTCGGCGAGATGCAGGGCCAGGCCCTGCTCGACGCGATGAACGCCAAGGGCACGACGGCCAAGGGCCAGATCGTGGAGATCCACGGCGCGCCCACCGACCCCAGCTCGGCCGACTACAAGAAGGGCGCCAAGAGCGTCCTGGACGGCAAGGTCAAGGTCGGCAGGGAGTTCGACACGCCCGACTGGAGCCCCGACAAGGCCCAGCAGCAGATGGAGCAGGCGATCACCGCCATCGGCCGGGACAACATCGTGGGTGTGCTGTCGGCCAACGACGGCATGGCGGGCGGCGCTATCGCCGCCATGAAGCGCGCGGGCTACAAGCAGTTGCCGCCGATCACCGGGCAGGACGCCGAGCTGGCCGCCGTGCAACGCATTCTCACCGGCGAGCAGTACATGACCATATATCTGGACATCAGGGCTGAGGCGGAGAAGTCCGCCGAGCTGGCCGTGGCCGTGGCCAAGGGCGAGCAGCCCGCGGCGACCAGCAAGGTCAACAACGGCACCGTCGACATTCCGGCCTTCCTCCTCGACCCCATCGCCGTCACCGCGGACAAGGTCAAGGACACGATCGTCAAGGACAAGTTCTACACGGCCGACCAGATCTGCACCGCCGAGGTCAAGGCCGCCTGCGCCAAGGCGGGCATTCAGTAAATGCTCTCCGCGACAGGCATCTCCAAGCGCTACGGCGCGGTCCAGGCCCTCGACGGCGCGAGCCTCCAGCTGCGCCCCGGCGAGGTCACCGCTCTCATGGGCGACAACGGCGCCGGCAAGTCCACGCTGGTCAAGACCATCTCGGGGGTGGTCGTCCCCGACGAGGGCACGATCACCCTCGACGGCACGCCGGTCAAAATCACCAACCCGCACGACGCGCAGGCGCTCGGCGTCTCGACCGTCTACCAGGACCTCGCGCTCTGCGAGAACCTGGACGTGGTGGCCAACCTGTTCCTCGGTACGGAACGCCGCCGCTGGACGCTGCTGCGCCACATCGCGATGGAACGCGCCACCCGCGACCTGCTCGAACAGCTCGACGTCCGCATCAGGGACATCCGGGTGCCGGTCGCCATGCTGTCGGGCGGCCAGCGCCAGTCCGTGGCGATCGCCAGGGCGCTGATCGGCGAGCCGCGGCTGGTCATCCTGGACGAGCCCACCGCCGCGCTCGGCGTGGAGCAGACGGCCCAGGTGCTCGCGCTGATCGGACGGCTGCGCGAACGCGGGCTCGCCGTCCTGGTCATCTCACACAACCTGGCCGACGTACGGGAGGTGAGCGACCGCGTGGTCGTCCTGCGCCTGGGACGCAACGCCGGTGACTTCGGTACGGCCGACACCACGCAGGAGGAGATCGTGGCCGCGATCACGGGGGCAGGGCGATGACCGACACGCTGGCGCGCAAGCCCTACACACCGAAGGTCGCGGTCGAGCGGCTGAGACAGGGTGACGTCGGCGCGTGGCCGGTCGTCGGCGGGCTGGTGGCGATCGCGATCGTCTTCAGCGCGCTCAACGACCGCTTCCTCGCGCCGGAGAACCTCACCAACCTGGCCCTCCAGATGGCCGCGACCGGCACGATCTCACTGGGCATCATCATGGTGCTGCTGCTCGGCGAGATCGACCTGTCGGCGGGCTCGGTCAGCGGGCTCTGCGCGACAATCATGACGATCATGCACGTCAAGCAGGGCTGGAGCGCTCTGGCGGCCATCCTGATAGCGCTGGCCGCCGGGGCGGGGATCGGGCTGATCCACGGGCTGATGTTCACCAAGCTCCGGATGCCGTCGTTCGTGGTCACGCTGGCCGGGCTGATGGGCTGGCTCGGGCTGCTGCTCTTCCTGCTGCGGCAGGGCGGCACGATCAACCTGCCGTTCACCGGGTTCATCTCCAAGCTGAGCGACACCTGGCTGCCGTCCTGGCTGTCGTGGCTGCTGGTGGCGGGCCTGGTGCTCGTCTCGGGCGGCGCGGCGCTGGTCACCCGGCGCCTCAGGCTGGCCGCCGGCCTGCCCGTCACTCCCCTGTGGTGGCTGCTGGTCAGGACGGGCGGGCTGGCCGTGCTGCTCGCGGCGGGCGTGCTCATCATGTCCGCCGACCGGGGCGTGCCGCTCCTGCTGATCATCTTCGGCGCGCTGGTCGTGGTGTTCGATCTCGTGCTCCGGCATACCGCGTTCGGCAGGCATGTGTACGCCGTCGGGGGCAACGCGGAGGCGGCCAGGCGGGCCGGGATCAACGTGACGCGGATCAGGATCCTGGCGTTCATGCTGGCCTCCACGCTGGCGGCGGCCGGGGGCATCCTTGCGGCCAGCCGGCTGTCGGCGGTCAACCAGCAGTCCGGTGGCAGCGACATCCTGCTCATGGCGATCGCCGCGGCGGTCATCGGCGGCACCTCGCTGTTCGGCGGCCGTGGGCGCGCCTATGACGCGCTGCTCGGCGTGCTGGTCATCCAGTCGATCACCAGCGGCATGTACCTGCTGAGCGTCGACTCCTCCGTACGGTTCATGGTGACGGCCGCGGTGCTGGCCCTGGCCGTGGCGATCGACTCGCTGGCCCGGCGGGGGGCCGCCCAGTGAGCCGGGTGCTGGGCATCGATGTGGGTGGCACGAAGGTCGCGGTCGGTGTGTCCAGCTCCGACGGACCGGAGATCGCCGAGCGGATCCGGCTCGACACCGGCGCCGGCACGCTCGAACGGGCGCTCGCGGCGGCCAGGGACCTGGACGGCGCGCCGGCCGCGGTGGGCTTCTCGACGTGCGGCGTCATCCGCGACGGCCGGATCTGGCTGGCGCCCAACGTGCCTGGCTGGGAGGGGCTGGAGCTGCCCAGGCTGCTGCGGGAGGAGTACGGCGCGATCCCGGTGGCGATCGACAACGACGTGAAGGCGGCAGCGGCGGCCGAACTGCGCTGGGGAGCGCTGCGCAGCGTGTCCACGGGCGTCTACCTGAACCTGGGCACCGGCCTGGCGGCGGCGCTGGTGGTGAACGGCCAGGTGGTGTCCGGGGCGCACGGCGCGGCGGGCGAGATCGGCTACCTGCAGGCCATCCCGGGCGAGCCCGCCTTCGCCGACGGGCATGTACCCCTGGAGGAACGGGTCTCCGGAGCCGCGCTCGCGGCCCGGGGCACGGCCCTGCTCGGCCGGGAGACCACGGCGGCCGAGCTGTTCGCCCTCTTCGCCGCCGCCGACACCTCTGACGGCGCTCTCGCCGGACCCGATGTGGCGGGACTGGTGGACGAGGCCCTCGGGCTGCTGGCCATGAGCGTGGCGAACCTGTGCGCGACGTTCGACCCCGAGTGCCTGGTGGTCGGCGGCGGCATGATGGGCGCGGCGGACCTGATCATGCCGCGCCTGACGGCCGAGCTGCGCCGGACCGTACCCTTCCCGCCCGAGGTACGTCCGGCGCGGTTCACCGACGACGCCCCGCTGCTCGGCGCGCTGGCACTCGCCCATGCCGCTTCACAGTCTTCATGAGTTTGTGAAATAGGTGTAGCTTAAGGAGCATGGCCCCCGAGAAGGTGCAACTGGCCGCTGAGAAGGCCACGCTCCTCGCCACCCTGTACGGCAGGGCACTGGACGCCCGATCACCGCGTCCCATCCTCGACGACCGCATGGCGGCGGCGACCGTCGCGCGCATCGACCACGACTTCCGCCAGACCGGCATGGACCGCCGCAACGCCGGCTCGGTCGCGCTCAGGGCCCGCTTCCTGGACGACTGGGCCAGGGAGTTCCTCTCCCGGCATGCCGAAGCGACCGTGCTGCATCTGGGCTGCGGCCTCGACACGCGGGTCTACCGCCTGGCGCCGCCGCCGGGCGCCGACTGGTATGACGTGGACTATCCCGACGTCATCGACCTGCGCCGGCGGCTGTATCCGGAGGAGCACAGGACCATCGGCACGTCGGTCACCGACCTCGGCTGGCTGGACCAGGTGCCCGCGGGCAAGCCGGTGCTGGTCGTCGCCGAGGGACTGTTCTACTACCTCGATCCGCCGGGTGGCCGGGCGCTGGTCAGGGCGATCGTCGACCGGTTCCCCGGCGGCCAGTTCGTCTTCGACGCGGTCAGCCCCTCCGGCCTGCGCCTGCAGGCGATCAACAAGCCGCTCAAGAAGGCCGCGGCCACGATGCGCTGGGGCATCGACGGGCCGGACGACCTGCTGTCGATCAGCCCGAAGCTACGCCTCGTCACCGCGCTGAGTGCATTCGACCTGCCCGGCTACGGCCGCCTGTCGGCGTCGCACCGGATCTCGGCCGGGATCGCCAAGGTCGTGCCACGGTTGGGGAGGATGGCCGTCTTCTACCGGCTGGAGTTCTGAGGGGCGCCGCCGTTGTCCCTGCGGTCCAGGGCGGTCTGCAGGGCCTCGGCCGCCTCGTCCTCGGTCTCGTCGGTGGCGTTCCAGGCATACATCTCGTACATGGGCGTCTCATCTCATTTCGCGGGGCGTCGTACTGTGAAGTCGGATCCCGGTCACGAATCCGACCGGGCCTGATCTCGTGGGGTCCGGATCGCGGACCGGACGAAGGGGCTTACTGGCCGACGCGACGCCGCACACCGCGGCGAGTCGTCGACCTGCCCTAACAGGCCCCGCCGCGGCAGGTAAGAAGTACGAGAACCTGGCGCATCTTTCGAAAGAATACCTGGCGGTAGTTTGGCTGTCTCGTTGGATGTCCTACTATCTCGCATCCTGAGACAGGAAAACGGCTGCCGCGAGAGCGGCAGCCGTTGGTCCTGGAACGGGGCGGGTCAGTCCTCCAGGTCGACCGAGCGGCCGCTGTCGGCGCCGATCTCGGCGATGATCTGCTCGACCACCTCGGCCGGGATGGCCGAGTCGACCGTCAGCGCGATCAGCGCGTTGCCGCCCTTGGCGTCACGGGCCACCTGCATCGAGGCGATGTTGATGCCGTGCTCGCCGAGGAGGCGGCCGACGACGCCGACGATGCCGGGCCGGTCGGCGTAGGTGAAGAACGACAGGTGCGCGGTCGGCTCGATCTCCATCTCGTAGCCGTTGACCTCGACGATCTTCGTGATCTGGCGCGGGCCGGACAGCGTGCCCGAGACCGAGACGCGGCGGCCGTCGGCGAGCACGCCGCGCACGGTGACCACGTTGCGCCAGTCGGGGCTGTCGGTGCTGGTCACCAGGTTGACGGAGATCCCGCGGTCCTTGGCGAGCAGCGGCGCGTTCACGTACGTGACCGAGTCCTCGACCACGTCGGTGAAGATGCCCTTGAGCGCGGCCAGCTCCAGGACCCGCACGTCCTGCG
The DNA here is from genome assembly GCF_018603905.1 of Nonomuraea sp. NEAU-A123. Lineage (GTDB taxonomy): Bacteria > Actinomycetota > Actinomycetes > Streptosporangiales > Streptosporangiaceae > Nonomuraea. Next base: position 23,172 of record NZ_JAHFZZ010000049.1, on the reverse strand, counting down.
AGGCGATCTCGCCGCGCACCTCGACGTCGAGCTTGGTGGCGACCTCGCCCGCCAGCGCGGTGAAGACGCGGCCCAGCTTCTCGGCCAGCGGCAGGCCCGGCTTGACGTCCTCGGCGACCGCTCCGCCCTGGACGTTCACCGCGTCGGGCACGAACTCGCCGGCGAGGGCGAGCTTGACGCTCCGCGCGACCTGGGTGCCGGCCTTCTCCTGGGCCTCGTGGGTGGAGGCGCCCAGGTGCGGCGTGACGACGACCTGGTCGAGCTCGAACAGCGGGCTGTCGGTGCAGGGCTCCTTGGAGAACACGTCGATGCCGGCCCCGGCGACGCGACCCTCCTTGATCGCCGAGTAGAGCGCGCCCTCGTCCACGATGCCGCCGCGGGCCACGTTGACGATCCGCACCGACGGCTTGACCTCGTGCAGCTCCTTGTCACCGATGAGCCCGAGCGTCTCCTTGGACTTGGGCAGGTGCACGGTGATGAAGTCGGCCTGCTTGATGACCTCTTCGAGGCTGACCAGCTTGACGCCCATCTGGTCGGCGCGGGCCGGCGGCAGGTAGGGGTCGTAGGCGATCAGCTCGACGCCGAACGGCTGCAGGCGCTGCGCCACGAGCTGCCCGATCTTGCCCAGGCCGAGGATGCCGACGACCTTCTCGTCGAGCTCGACACCGGTGTACTTGGACCGCTTCCACTCGCCGTTCTTCAGCGCGGCGTGCGCCTGAGCCGTGTTGCGGGCGCTGGCCAGGATGAGCGCGATGGTCTGCTCGGCGGCGCTGGTGATGTTGGAGGTCGGGGCGTTGACCACCATCACACCGGCCTTGGTGGCAGCCTCGACGTCGACGTTGTCGAGACCGACACCGGCCCGTGCGACCACACGCAGCTTGGGCGCCGCGGCGATGGCCTCGGCGTCGACCTGCGTGGCGGAGCGGACGATGAGCGCGTCCACGTCGGCGAGCGCGGGCAGGAGTTGCGAGCGGTCGGCGCCGTCGGTGTGGCGGACCTCGAAATCGTTGGCGAGTACGGCGAGGCCTGCCTCGGACAGCTCCTCTGCGACCAGTACGACGGGCTTGCTCATGGAAGTGGATCCTTAGGGGCAGGCGGGCGGGCATTGAGGGACACGTCTCCGGGCCCCTCGGATCGCTCCGAGTCTATCCGCGCTTGTGAATGTGTTCACGAGGGACCCAGGATCTGAGACAGCCGCCGCCATACCCCGCGTCCCGCAAACTCATCCACACTGCTCCCATCTTTGTCTTGATCGGGGGAATTCTTGGCTATTAGCCTGATAAGCCGTGACCGACTACCTATGGTTCGTCATATGAGCATCGGGAATCCTGCGCTTGCCGACGTGCTCGCCCAGCATGGCAGTCCACATCGCCTGCTGGCGGCGCTCGCTGATGGTGGGGTTCTGGTGGCAGTGCGACCAGACCGTTCAGTCGTCCTGGGTACGACCCAGGCCGGCGACAGAGTGCTGCTCGGATACACGGGCGCGGCTACGTACGCCCGGCACCGTGGCAGTCACTCCCTCTCAGCCTGCGACCCGGACACGATCCTCGACATCCAGCGCGTCACCGGCGTGCGGGAGATCGTGATCGACGCGGCGGGTCCCGCGGCGGCGGCCGTGCCGATCGACGATCTGCAGCGCTTCCTCGCCTCGACGCGTTCGGGACCCCATCCGGTGTTGTCGGGAGCCGTCCCCGCCGCGTACGCGACGGGCGCGATGGCCACGGTGTCACGGGGAGCCGCGCTCGCGCAGGTGGCACCGCGCTCGGCGGACGCACCCGCGCTGCCGTGGATCCCGGCGCCGCGACCGCACCTGTCGGGGCCCATGCAGCAGGTCGACCCCGGCTACCGGCGGTGTACGCACCCGATCCTGCCCGCCCTGCGGCTGGCGATCGGGAACCTGCTCATGGACTACCCGCTCGTGCACCACGTCTGGATCTCCGAGGCGCGCACCGCCTCGGGGGCGCCAGGGATCATGCTGCACGTGAAGGTGCACATGTCGGCGGCCGAAGACGTGGTCCGCGACCTGCACCGCGGGGTCCGCGCCCGGCTGCCGCAGTTCGCGGCGAGCGGGGCGCCCATCCTCATGGCCCGGGTGGCGGATTCGCGCAGCGAGCAACGGATGATCGAGATCGGCGCCCACGTGGTCTGCGCGGACGTGATCGACTAGCCGCGTTCCGGCCGATCCGGACCGCGTACGACGGCGGTCCGGCGCATCCGGACGCGCGCGACCGCGGCCCGCCTCTCGGGCGGACCGCGGTCATCGGCCGGGAGGCCGGGAGGTGCGCCTATGTCAGGCGGCGGGCCAGTACGAGCCGCGTCCTGGCGGACAACCCCGCCACCAGCGCGGCCAGCAGCGGCAGACCCAGCACGAGCGCGACCAGGAACAGCCACGGGACGGCGACCGTCGTGGGCCCGGGATCGAACGGGAACGCCTCCCCGCCTCTCTGGCGTCCGACGGCCATCGGCCAGGACAGTGCGATCCCGGCCACGGCCCCCGCCACGACGCCGACCACCGCGCCCAGCCCGGCGATGTAACCCGCCTGACCGGCTATCACCAGCCGTCGGCTGCGGGACGGTGCCCCGACCGCCGACATGGTGTCCAGGTCGCGGCGCATGTCGGCCGCGGCGAGCCCGGTGGCCGCGAACGTACCCCCGAGCACCAGCACCATGGCGACGCCCAGCAATATCCAGAGCACAACGGTGAGATCGTTGCCCCGGCCACGCTCGGCGTAGAGATCGACCCTGCCGCTGATCGCCGAGAGATCCCGGGTCAACCGCTCCTGGTCCGCGGGGCGATACATGGCGTACAGCCGCCGCTCCTTGACCTGCACTCCGACGGACGTCAGCGCGGCCGGCGGGACCACCCCGCCGCTGAGCCGCGGGTCTGCGGCGCTCACCAGCACGGCGGGCACCTGCTTGGTCCTGGTCTCGCTCCCCTCATCCCCCATGTCGAACTGCAGGGTCGCCAGGCCGTTCTTGATCAGCTGCGGATCGAACACCACGATCTTGCCCGCGGCCAGCGCCGCGGCGGCCTGCGGATCCTGCCGTCCCTGGATGAGCGCGAGCAGTTGCGCGTCTCCGACCGGCACCTCGCCCCCATAGGCCATTTGGTCGTCACACCGCTCGCCGCAGTTTCGCCCGAGATCGATCCATACTCGACGCCCCTTGGTGTCCACCGGATACGCGGCGGGAACCGTCTGGGCTCCGCCCAGTCGCCCTGCGGTCGCCACCCGCAGCTTGGCCCAGCCGCTGTCGTCCAGGTCGGCGCCTTCGATCTTGAGACTGCCGATCGGGGCGTAGGGATGGTAAGCGGCCTCCCGTCCCGCGGAGCTACTGGCGAGCCCGATGCTGAACCCGACCGCCGCCACCGTGGCCGCCATGACGGCGGCCGCGGCGGAGGCCGTACGGGAGCGGTGGCGCGAGGCGTCGCGGACCGCGAGGCGCAGCGGAAGCGGCAGGCGGGCGGCGAGCCGGGCCGTGCGGCGGACCAGCCACGGCATCAACGCGACCAGCCCCAGCACGACCAGCCCGAGAGCCGCCACGACCGGCAGCCCGTCACTGCGCAGGCTCAGCGCGGTCACGACCAGCCCGGCGACCACGAGCACGAGCCCGAGCACGGGACGGCCCGCACGGTCGCGGAACTCGCCCTCCCGGCCGGCCAGCACCTGGGCGGGCCTCTGCCGCGCGGCCTGCACGGCGGGTACGAGGGCGGCGATCAGCCCGCTGACCACGCCCAGCACGGCCACGCCCGCGACGCTCGCCCACGGCACCTCGATCGGGCCGAGCGACCCGAGCCACTGTCCGACCAGCGGCGCCACCGCCAGGCTGCTACCGACGCCGAGGACCGTCCCCGCCAGCGCCGCCACGCCGCCGAGCACCAGCCCGTCGGCCAGCACGATGGCCCGCAGGTGCGTGCCCGAGCCGCCCTGCGCCGCGATCACGGCCAGTTCCCGCCGCCGCCGCCGCAGGCCCACGGCGAACGCGGGCCCGGCCAGCAGGGCCGTCTCGATGACGATGAAGACGACGGTGAGCGCGATCTTGATCGGGAGGAGAACGTCCGCAGAACTGTAGAGGACGCCATCAGGCAGGTTCTCGATGATGGCTCTGGACTGGACGAGCAGCCCGTGTCCGTTCAGCCCCCGCACGTGCGCCCAGTCGAACGGCGCGGCGGTGTCCGCGAGCCAGCCGGTGCCGCTTCCGTCCGTCTTGTCCGGCAGGAGCACACCCTGGAGGCCGATGATCTCGGTGACGGTGGGCCTGTTCGGATGCTCGATCACGCCGACCACACGCACCGGCGTGTTCCGCCGGGTCACGCTGATCGCGTCGCCTACCTTCGCTCCTCGCTCCAGCATCGCGGGTGTCACCACCACCTCGCCGGGCGCCGCCGGGAACCGGCCCTCCTTCAATGACCGCATTCCGCGCGTCATCGGGTCACGCAGGTCCACCTCGACGGCCCACACCAGGTCGTAGCCGTCCTTGCCCGGGACCTCCACGGAGCCTTCGTCGCAGGGGATGATCCGGCCGTCGACCAGCGCGGCCAGCCCTGCGCGTGTCCACGGCGGAGCCGTGAACGGCTCCCCCGCCGCCGATGTCCAGCCCCTGCCGGAGGCATCTTGCTCGATCGTCAGGCGGTACCTGGTGGTGGCGATTCGCGCGTCCGCAGTCCCCAGCTCGGCGGTCAGCCCTTCTCGATCGTTCACGTCGATGGTGGCGGCCCCCGTGAGCACGCCGGTGATGAGCAGCACCGGCAGGCCGATCATCACCATGATCAGTGCCGTGCGTCCCTTGAACCGCAGCGCGTCCCTGCGGGAGATCCGCAGCGCGGCGGCGAACGCGCTCATCGGGCGCTCTCCAGCGACACGGCCGTCGAGTCGGCGATCTCCCCGTCGCGCAGGAACACCACGCGGTCGGCCCACCCGGCGTAACGGGGCTCGTGGGTGACCAGCAGCACCGCCGCGCCCGCGTCGCAGCGCTCGCGCAGCAACCGCAGGATCTCGTCGCCGCTCGCCGTGTCCAGCGCGCCCGTCGGCTCGTCGGCCAGCACCAGGCGCCGCTCGCCGACCAGCGCCCTGGCGATCGCCACGCGCTGCCGCTGCCCGCCGGACAGCTCCTCGGGAAAGCGGTCGGCCATGTGGTCCACCCCCACCGAGGCCAGTACGGCCAGCGCCTCCCCACGGGCCTGCCGGGAGCGGACGCCGTCGAGCTCTCTGGGGAGCATCACGTTCTCGGCGGCCGTGAGCGACGGGATCAGGTTCAGGTCCTGGAAGACGTACCCGACACTGCCGCGCCGCAGCGCCGCCAGGTCTGTCACGGTGGCCAGGTCCGTGCCCTCGATCGTCACGCTGCCCGAGGTCGGCCGGTCGAGGCCGCCCGCGAGGTTGAGCAGGGTCGACTTGCCGGAGCCGGACGGGCCCATGACGGCGACTAACTCGCCGCTGGAGACCTCGAGGCTCACTCCCTTGAGCGCGTGCACTTGGCCGTGCACGCGCGTCACCTCATCCAGCCTCATCACGGTCATGTGCTCTTCTCCTTGAGTACGGCCTCGCAGTGGTCCAGCCAGCGCTGTTCCGCCTCGGCCTGAAAGATCAATGAATCGAGGACGAGCCGCTGCGCGAGCCCCTCCGCGTTCGCCCGTTTCGCCCTGGTCAGCCCCTGCAGCGCGCGCATGGTGGCGGTGCGCTGGGCCAGGATCACCGCCGGCACGTCGACGTCCCCGGCGGCGACGGCCATGGCGAGCTTGATGACCAGTTCGTCCCGAGGCCGGTCGGTCTGGTCGACGGGGGTGCTGAACCATCGCTCCAGCTCGGCCCGACCGGCCTCGGTGACCGTGTAGACGGCCCTCCCCTGTTCGTCGGCCCCGCCGGGCTCGACAAGGCCGTCGCGTTCCATCCGGGCGAGCGTCGTGTAGACCTGGCCGATGTTGAGCGGCCAGGTCGCCCCTGTCGACGCCTCGAATTCCACCCGGAGTTGGTAGCCGTAACGCGGCCCCCTGCTCAGCAACGCGAGCAGTCCGTGTCTGATCGACATGGATACTGAGTATGCATACTCAGTATGCTCAGCGCAAGAGATCCGCATATTCTGGACAGGGGACGCGGTTCAGGCCGATACTCGGGGCATGAGCTCGACGCATCCACCGTTCCGCGCGTCCGACGGGGAACGCGATCGCGCGATCGACGAGCTCCGCGACCGTGCCGTCGAAGGGCGGATCTCCCACGACACCTTCGTCGGCCGGGTGGACCAGGCGCTGCGGGCACGCAACCGGCACGAGCTCGACGATCTGGTCGCCGACCTGCCCCGCCGCCGGACGTTCCGCCAGCGGCTGACCGACGCGGTGTCGAACGCCTCCGACTTCACCACCCGCCTCCAGGCGGCCTGGCGCAAGCCGCGCCTGCCCCGGCTGGCCCTGCCCGACGACCACCGCGTCCGTTACGTGGTCGGCCGCGGGTCGGCCTGCGACCTGGTGCTGTCCGACCTGACGGTCTCACGGGTGCACGCCGAGCTGCGGCGCGAGGACGACGGCGGATGGATGCTGGTCGATCTGGGCTCGCTCAACGGCACGCGGCTGAACGGCTGGCGGCTGGTGGGGCCCGCCAAGATCAAGTCGGGTGACGAGATCTCCTTCGGCGACTGCGGCTTCCTGGTGAACGCGGGCCAGCTCACGTAAGCGCGTCCGCCTTTCACGAGCGAGGGCCGCCTGTCAGGCTGACCATGGGGCGGCGCCTGCCGTACAGCCGACCCGAATATACGGATATTTGCGGATTACAGGCTGCGTGCGCTGCCGCATGATCCCAGGCGAGACCCCCAGTCCTCATTGGAGACCCCATGCGGCGCACCTCAGCATCCCTCGTCGCGGGCGCGCTCGTCGCGGCCCTCGCGTGGGCGTCCAGCCCCTCCTCACCCGCCGTCGCGCTCGAACCCTCGGCGGGCGTCGCGGACCTGACCCAGGACATCAACCAGATACTCGCCGACTCGCGGCTGACCGTCGGCCGGGCCGGCGTGGTCGTCAAGAGCGCGGCCAACGGCGACGAGCTGTACGCCACCGACGCCGGCAAGCTGATGATCCCGGCGTCCAACACCAAGCTGTTCACCTCCGCCGCCGCCGTCGACACGCTCGGCCTCGACTACCGCTTCCCCACCACCGTGCTGAGCGGCGGGCGCAAGCTCGGCTCCGTACTGACCGGTGACCTGGTCCTGCGCGGCACCGGCGACCCGACGATGCTGGCCGAGGACTACGACGCGCTGGCCGCCAAGGTCGCCGCCGCGGGGATCAAGGTGGTCGCGGGCAAGCTGGTCGCCGACGACACGTGGTTCGACTCCGCACGGCTCGGCAACGACTGGGCCTGGGACGACGAGACGGCCTACTACGCGGCGCAGATCTCCGCGCTGACCGCCTCCCCCGACCGGGACTACGACGCCGGTTCGGTGATCGTCTCGGTGGCGGCCTCCGGCACCGAGGTCAAGGTGTCGACCACGCCCGAGACCGACTACCTGAAGATCGTCAACAAGGCCACCGTGGGCACCACCACCGACGTGCTCATCGAGCGGCAGCACGCCACGAACACCGTGGTCATCACCGGCACCGTGGCCGACCCGTACCAGGAGTGGGTGGCCGTCGACGACCCCACCCGCTATGTGGCGTCGCTGTTCCGCAAGGCGCTGGCCAAGCACGGCGTCCGTGTGGCGGGCCCGACCGTCACCGGCGCGGCTCCGTCCGGCGCCGCCACGCTGGCCGAGCACCAGTCGATGCCGCTGAGTGAGCTGCTGGTGCCCTTCCTCAAGCTCAGCAACAACATCCACGCCGAGATCCTGACCAAGGCGATGGGCCGCAAGGTCTCCGGCCAGGGCACCTGGGCGGCCGGGCTCAAGGTGAGCACCGACTTCGCCAAGGCCAACGGCGTGCAGGTGCTCAACATGCGTGACGGCTCCGGCCTCTCGCGCCGCGACGGCTTCACGCCGACCTCGATCGCCCAGTTGCTGGGCGCCGTACGCGCCAAGCCGTGGTTCAAGACCTGGTACGACGCGCTGCCCATCGCGGGCAACGCCGACCGGTTCACCGGCGGCACACTGCGCAGCCGGATGCGCAACACCGCCGCGGCGAACAACGTGCACGCCAAGACCGGGTCGCTGACCGGTGTGACGTCGCTGTCGGGCTACGTGAACAGCGCGGAGGGCGAGCCGCTGGTGTTCTCCATCATGCTCAACCAGTTCCTGTCGAGCTCGCCGAAGGACATCGAGGACAAGATCGCCATCCGGCTCGCCCAGTTCTCGCGGACCGCGCCGGTGGACGCGGTGTCGCAGCTCCGCTCGACGGATGAGAGCGCGTCGGCCGACCTCGAGTGCTCCTGGCTCAAGCCCGCCGAGTGCTGACCGCCCGGACAACGCCCGGCGAGTGCTGAGCCGGCGATGTCCGTCCATGGCCGTGCGGCCCTGTGCCGCACGGCCATATTTTTTGCTGGCAGACGCCTATGTGGCACTGGAGGTTTACCGAGGTGGATGGGGCAATCGTTACGATTGGGTCACCTGGTACTCCAGATATAGCAGCGTTTTTCGTGACATGGGCGTTGCGGGCCTACCAGAATGCGGGATCAACGCAGTAACTAGCACCACCGGAGGGACAGGATGCGCAGGCAACTCCAGGCAGTCGTTTGCCTCGGAAGTCTGGCGGCATTGAGCTTCCCCGCGCCCGCCACCGCCCAGGCGGCGAGCACGAAGGCCCCGTGCCGGGTCCTGGCCGCCAAGCCGTCCCTGTCCAGGGGAATGGTCACCGGCACGGCCAGCAGGATCGGCTGTGACGCCAAGGCCACGCTCAGAGTCCGGATCGTCCGCGCCATGGCCGGTCCCGATCGTACGGTGAAGAGCGGATCCAAGCTCGTGCTGAACGGCCGGATCACCGCCCGCGTCCGCTGTGCCGCCCCCGGCCGCTACTACGTCGTGGCCATGGACTACCAGAGCAAGCCGATCCAGTCGCCGTCCGTGGCGCTGTCCTGCAAGGGGCGGGCACCGTCGAAGACCGGCACCGCCTCGGCCGCCGAGGACCAGGTCGTCAAGCTCACCAACCAGGCGCGCGCCAAGAACGGCTGCCGCCCCCTCACCCACGACGCCAAGCTCCACGCGGCGGCCGAGCGGCACTCCGCTGACATGGCCACCCGGGGCTACTTCGACCACGACTCCAAGAACGGCCGGACCCCGGGCAACCGCATATCCGCTGCCGGCTTCGCGCCGATCAGCACCTGGGGCGAGAACATCGCCATGGGCCAGCCGACGGCCGCCTCGGTCGTACAGGCCTGGCTCAACAGTCCCGGGCACCGCGCCAACATCATGAACTGCTCCTTCACCCATATCGGCGTCGGCCAGTCCACCAAGGGCCCCTACTGGACCCAGGACTTCGCCGCCCACTAGACCACACAACCCCACCCAGCCAGGGAGCGTCGGGCCTCCACCAGGCGCGCCACCGCGCCGGTTCCCACCGCAACGCCACGGCGCTCCCATCCGGCGGGCCCGGTCGCGCCTCCCCCCGCACAGCGGACCGCGACCGGGCCCGCACCCCTTTCCTATTCGGGGGAGCCGATCGGCGCCGGCGGCTTGCGAGACAGGCGGGTGCGAGCCCAGTCGATGATCGACGGTCCGCCCGCGAAGCACCACAGCGCCAGCACCGGGTCGCAGATGGAACAGCCGAAGGAGGAGTACTCGGCGAAGGGGATGATGGGGCTCCCCTGCAGGTGGTGCCCTATGTCCCAAGCGGTGTGGAGCAGCCAGCCGATGCCGATGAAGGTCCAGTTGTCGAGCCCCTTGTAGGCGACATAGGTCATGACGACCGGCAGGACGAACTCCCAGGGGCCGAATCCGCCGCCGCTGAGGTAGGCGGCGCCCGCGCCGGCGACCGCCAGGGCGTTGATGCGGCGTCGATGCGGCTCGCGGATCAGGGACATGCAGCCGATGGCGATCAGCGCAATCAGGATCGGCATGAAGATGGACATGGGGCGTGGCAATCCTTCAGTTGACGGGAGGGGTCTGCGGCACCACGCTAGGCCGACCGTTCATCGGTCCCCAGGGGCTGAAGGGACAATCTCCAACGGGTTCTCGCCACCCGTACCGTGTTGCCATGCACACTGTGGCGGTCCTGGCGCTGGACCAGGTGGTGGCGGCCGACATGGCGACCCCGATCGAGGTGTTCGGGCGTGCCCGGCTGGCGGACGGGCGCCGCCCGTACCAGGTCCGGGTCTGTGCGGCGACGCCGCGGGTGGCCAGCGAGACCTTCACGCTCATCGCCCCGTACGGCCTGGAGGCGCTGCGGGAGGCGGACACGATCGTCGTACCGGGATGCTCGGACCAAGCCGCCCCGCCGGACCAGGAGGTTCTCGAGGCCTTGAGCGCGGCGGCGGCCGCCGGCACCCGGATCGCGTCCATCTGCGCGGGAGCGTTCATCCTGGCCGCGGCCGGGCTGCTGGACGGGCTGAGCGCGACCACGCACTGGGTGGCGGCCCGCCGGCTGGCCGAGCTGTTCCCGCTGGTCGATGTGCGCCCGGACGTGCTGTACGTCGACAACGGCCAGATCTTGACCTCGGCCGGGGCCGCCGCCGGCCTGGACCTCTGCCTGCACATCATCCGGCGGGACTTCGGCTCGGTGGTCGCCGCGGACTCGGCCCGGCTGTCGGTGATGCCCCTGGAGCGGGAAGGCGGGCAGGCGCAGTTCATCGTGACCGCCCAGCCGCCGGTGCCGCAGGGTTCGCTGCTGGAGCCGGTGCTGTCGTGGGTCGAGGACAACCTCGCCGAGGAGGTGACCCTGGCGGCGATGGCCGTACGCAGCGGGCTGAGCGAGCGGACCTTCAGCCGCCGCTTCCGGGAGCAGACCGGCACCACCCCGCTGCAGTGGCTGCTGCGAGCCCGGGTCCGGCGGGCGCAGTTGCTGCTGGAGACCACCGACCACGGCGTCGAGCGGATCGCCGCACAGGCCGGTTTCGGTTCGCCCACCGCTTTCCGGGAGCGGTTCAAACGCGTGGTCGGCGTCACCCCGCGGTCCTACCGCTCCTCCTTCAGGACCGCCGCCTCCTGACGGCCCGGGCCGCCCCGGTCAGTCGCGGGTGTCCGAGAAGCGGGCCAGGACCAGTGACTCGACGACGCCCACGACCGCGTACGCCAGGATCGACACGGCCGTGACCACCACGATGTCCGCCCACACCTCGTCGTACCGGAACCCGCCGATCGCCCGCAGGATCCCGGCCCCGATCCCCTGCCCGGTCGCCAGCCACTCCGCGATGAGCGCCCCGATGATCGAGGCGGGCACGGAGATCCGCGCGGAGGCGAACACCGAGGGCATCGCCGTCGGCACGGCCACCTTGCGCAGCACGGTCAGCCGCCCGCCCCCGTACGCCATCACCAGGTCGGTGGCCTGCGGCGAGGCGGAGCGCAGCCCGAAGGCGATGTTTACCAGGGCGGGGAAGAACACCACGATGCCACCGATGACGGCGACGCCGACGAGTTCGCGGCCGAAGACGAGCGTGATCAGCGGCGTCATCACCACGAGCGGCACCGAACGCAGCAGCATCGCGACCGGCATGAACGTCTGCTCGACGGTCCTGAACAGCACGAACGCCATCGCCACGACCACCGCCGCGACCATCCCGGTGGCGAAGCCGATGGCCGCGTCCCTGATCGTGATGCCCAGGGCGGCGAAGACCGCGTCGCGATGAGCCGCGGACGAGCCGAACAGGTATTCCCAGACCTGCGGGGGACGCTTGCCCACCAGCGGGCTGATGCCGAACGCCTCCAGGGACAGCCACCAGAGCGCCACCACGATGAGCACCGAGGGCAGCAGCGGGCCGACCACGCGCAACACGATGCGGCCGATCATCGGGAGGACCTCGCTCTGCCGTACGACCAAGGTGTCACCACACGCGCGACCAGCGCGACGACCGCGTAGCCGAGGCCCGCGACCAGACCGGCCACGAGCGCCAGCCCCCACGTGCGCGGGACCTGGAACTGCTGCTGGGAGATCATCAGGGAGACACCGAGTCCCTGGTCGTTGCTGCCGAGGTATTCGCCGATGATGGCGCCGAGCAGCGCGGAAGGGGCCGAGATCTTCAGCCCGGCGAACGTACTCGGCAGCGCCGCGATGATCTGGACGTGCCGGAGCTTGGCCAGGCGGCCGCCGCCGTACACCGCGATGAGGTCGAGGCTGGTCCGGTCGGCGGAGCGGAGCCCGAGCAGGGCGCCGATGAGCGTGGTGAAGAAGACGGAGACGGCGGCCAGGAACACCACGGCGGCGTCACCGCCGAAGACGACCAGGACGATCGGGCCGATGGCCAGCAGCGGGATGCAGTAGCTGATCACCGCGAGCTGTGTCGCCACGGCCTCCAGGCGCGGGACGAGCAGGACGAGCAGCGCGACCCCGATGGCCAGGCCGTTGCCCCAGAGGAAGCCCTGGAGCGCGGCGCTGACGGTGGCCGTCGTGTTGGGGCCGTAGAAGCCCCAGCCGTCGCGGCCCATCCCGGCCAGGACCGCCCATGGCGTCGGCACCGCGCCGCCGTCCGCGAAGACCGTCACGGCGAGCAGCCACCACAGGGCGATCAGGACGGCGACGCCGAGCAGGCCGTGGATCCGCTTCACGAGCCGAGCCCCTTCACGAGCCCTGCCCGAAGAGCAGGTCGCTGAGGTGGTCGTGGATGGCGTGGAACTCCGGGGTACGCATCATCTCGGGCACGCGGGGGCGCGGCAGGTCGATCTTCACCAGCTCCACGATCCGGCCCGGGCGCGGGCTCATGACGGCCACCACGTCCGACAGGAAGATCGCCTCGCCGATGCCGTGGGTGACCATCAGCGTGGTGGCGGGCTTCTCGGTCCAGATGCGCAGCAGCTCCAGGTTGAGCCGCTGGCGGGTCATGTCGTCCAGGGCGCCGAACGGCTCGTCCAGCAGCAGCACGCTGGGCTTGACCACCAGCGCGCGGGCGATCGACACGCGCTGCCGCATGCCGCCCGACAGCTCGGCGGGCCGCGCCTTCTCGAAGCCCTGCAGGCCGACCAGCTTGATCAGGTCATCGATCACGCCGGGCTCCGGCCTGAGCCCGGCGACCTCCAGCGGCAGCCGGATGTTGGCCGCGACGCTGCGCCAGGCCAGCAGCGCCGAGTCCTGGAAGGCGATGCCGAGGTGGTGGCTCCTGCGGAGTTCCTCGGGGGTTTCGCCGTTCACCCGGATCTCGCCGGTGGTGGGCTGTTCGAGCCCGGCCAGGATGCGCAGCACGGTCGACTTGCCGCAGCCCGAGGGGCCGAGCAGCGACAGGAAGGAGCCCTTCGGCGTCTCCAGGTCGATGTGCTCGATCGCGGTCAGCCCTCTGCTGAACGTCTTGCTCAGCCCCGTGATGCCGATGCCGGTCATGAGAGCTTGAGGCTCGCGTCGGCCTTGTAGATCTCGTCCAGGATCGTCAGGTCGAAGAGGTTCTCGGCCTTGACGGTCAGCCCGGCCTTGGCGAGGGAGGCGATGTTCTGCTCGATCAGCTCGGCGGTCATCGTGAACAGGCCGTTGGTCTTGGCGTCAGGGGTGACGACGAGGCCGTTCTGCATCTTGGCCTCCTCGGTCTGCTCGGCGACGTCGAGGTTCTGGTCCTTGCCGTATGTCTTGGCGGCCAGCTCCGCCGACTTGGCCGGGTCGGCGACGGCGTCCTTCCAGCCCTTGATCTCGGCCGTGAGGAACGCCTTGAGCTTGTCGCGCTCCTTGTCGATCGTCTCCTGCGTCACCGTGAACGTCTCGGCGACCAGCGGCAGCCCGTGGTCGGCGAACAGCATGTGCGCCGCGTCCACGCCCTGCATCTTCAGCCGCACCGGCCCGCTGGTGACGAAGCCGACATAGCCATCGAGCTGGCCGGAGGTCAGCATCGACGGGTCGGACTGGAACGGCACCCGCGTCACGCTCGCCGGGTCGAGGTTGTTGGCCTTGAGCAGCGCGTTCCAGACCAGCTCGTTGGAGTCCTGGACGCCGATCTTCTTGCCGGCCAGGTCCTTGGGGTCCTTGATCGGGTTCTTGCCGAGGGAGACGATGGCGAAGGGGTTCTTCTGGAAGGTCGCGCCGACGATCTTCAGCGGGGCGCCCTGGAGCACGGCGGGCGCGGTGATGGTCGGCGTCGACAGGCCGATCCAGCAGCGGCCGGTGGTCAGGCCCGACTCGACCGAGGTGCCGGAGCCGCCACCCGACAGCAGCTCCACCTGCGAGAATCCGGCGGCCTTGTAGTAGCCCTTGCTGTCGGCGAAGTACTCGCCGGCGAACTCGACGTTCTTCTTCCAGGAGAGCTGGATCTTGACCGCGCCGAACCCACTCCCGCTCCCGCTCCCACCGGACGTTCCGCCGTCACCACAGGCGGCCAGGCCGAGCGCCAGTCCGGCCAATCCTGTCGTCCGCAGGAACGCGCGACGGTCGAGGGTAGCCATAATTCTCCTTGGAACGGCGATGAACGTGCAGGTCAGGAAGCTATCCAGTGATTATTACCATCGTGTGACGGAAAACCGGTCACGGCATGGGGTGGGATGATCAGGTGGGGAAAAGCCCAGCCCCGGCGCTCCAGACCCTGTAGGTCCCTACGAGAGCGCCCGGTGAGGTCCGTAGATCCCTCCAGCGGCGGAGAGGGTCCGGTAGCGTCCCCTATGAGATGAGACTTGACGGAATCCCGCTTTGGGACGGCACCGAATTCAGGGGCCCGGTCGAGCTGAGCTGGGAACCGGACCGGATCGGCGGGGTGCGGCCCGCCACACAGCGGTACGACGACCTGTGCGTGCTCCCCGGCCTGGTCGACACACACGTGCACCTGATCGGCCATGCCGGCGAGGGCCCGCCCCCGGACTTCGCCACCTGGCCGCTCGTCACCACCCGCGACGAGCAGGTGCTGCACGGCGTCGCCCACGCCCAGCGGGCCATGCGCCACGGCGTGACGACCCTGCGCGACCTGGCCGGGGACGAGGCGCAGATCGCGCTGCGCCGGGCCTTCGACGCGGGCGTGCTGCCCGGCCCGCGCGTCCAGGTCCACGGCGTGGTCGGCATGACGGCCGGGCACAACGACCTGTTCGTGCCGCCCGCGATCCCGCAGCGCAAGCCCACCGCCGACGGCCCCGACGAGTGCCGCAAGCTGGTACGCACCTGGGCCCGCGCCGGAATGGACGGCATCAAGCTCACCACCAGCGGCGGCGTGCTGTCGATCGGCGACAAGAACGGCTGGCGCAACTACACGCGCGAGGAGATCAGGGCCGTCGTCGACGAGGCGCACGCGCTCGGCATGCTGGTCGCCTCCCACGCCCACTCCGAGGACGGCATCCGGGTCGCCGTCGAGGAGCACGTCGACTCGATCGAGCACGGCACGCTGCTGAGCAGGGACCTCGCCGAGGTGCTCGCGGCCCGCCGCACGCCCGTCGCGCCGACCCTGCTGATCAACGAGGCCATCGCCGAAGGCCGGGTCCCGGTCACCGCGGAGTCCATGGCCAAGGCCGCCGAGCTGGTGGCCACGCGCAACGTGCTGCTCACCGAGGCGGCGCGACTGGGGGTCCGCTTCGTCCTGGGGACCGATGCCAACGGGCACCACGTCCAGTTCGGCGATCAGCTCGCCGAGGTGGTGCACATGACCGAGATTCTGGGCATGTCCGCCTCGGAGGCGCTGCGCGCGGCCACCTCCGACGCGGCCGACTCGATCGGCATGCCGGTGGGCCGGATCGCGCCGGGCCTCGGGGCCGACTTCATCGTGCTGCGCGGCCGCCCGTGGGAGCGGATCGCGGACCTGGCCCTGGCGAACATCGTCGCCGTGGTCTCACGTGGCCGGCTCGTCGCGGGCCGGCTGCCCTGACCTGAGCGCCAGATAGAGGTCCGTACGGTCGCGCATCGACGACATCCGCCGCCCGGTCAGCTCCTCGACGCGCTGCATGCGATAGCGCAACGTGTTGACGTGCACATAGAGCTCGTCGGCCGTCCGCTGCCAGGAACCGCACGTCTCCAGGAAGACGTCGAGCGTGCGCAGCAGCTCGGAGCCGTGCCGGGCGTCGTACTCGATGATCGGCCCGAGCAGGTGCTCCCTGAACGAGCGGCGCACGCTCACGGGCAACTGGGCCAGCAGGAGTTCGTGACTGTCGACGTCGGCGACCGACATGACGGACACCGGCCCCTCGCCGTAGCGGGCCGACTCCATCCCGCGCCGCGCCGTCTCCAGCGCCTCGCCGAGCTGCGACACGCTGGCGGTCGCGTCGCTGATCCCGGCCGCCACCCGCATCCCCGGCCGGTTGGTCACGAGCAGGCGCAGCTCCTCGGTCAGCGCCTGGCGCGACACCTTGCCGTTCACCAGCACCATGGCCTCGTCGGACCGCCCGCCGACGACCAGATGCCGCCCCCTGCGGTCCAGCGCGTACATGAGGGCGGGCACGTCGTCATCGTCGGTGCCGCCTGTCCTGGCCACCACCATGGCCGTGGTCGGCAGCCCCGGATCGGCGCCGAGCAGCCGCAGGTGGGCCGACACCTCGCCGGGCGCGATCCGCTGCGTGCCCAGGAGGTCGAGCAGCGTCTGCGCCCTGGCCTGCTCGTCCCTGCGCCGCTCGGCCGCGAACGCCTCCTCGGTCACCACCTCGGTGATCGCGCCGAACGACTGGTCGGGCGCGGCCAGGAGCAACGGCAGCCGGCGGCGTTCGCACGCCTTGACCAGCGCGTCCGGCAGCTCCCCCAGCACGACCAGCCCGACGATCAACCCGGCGGCGTCGCTCGTCCACAGCGCGTCGGCGAACGTCTCGCAGTCGGACGGCTGGTTGTACCAGACCCCGCTGGTCAGCACGAGGTCGCCGGAACGCAGGTAGCGCCGAGGGTCGGGCAGATCCGTCGGATAGGCCCGTTTCACTTCCCTGCCGAGCCCTTCGTGACCGGTCACCGGCACGAGGCTCAGGTCCTCGCGCCGCAACAGATCCGCCAGCCTCATGAATCTGATGTTATGCCAGGTCAACGAGTGACAGTTCGGAGGTTCGCACGATACCGTGGTCGGCGCGTTGTCAGGTTTACTCGATCGCATGCGGCCCAAAGCGGAACTCCACCTGCACATCGAAGGCACCCTCGAACCCGAGCTCGTC
Source organism: Nonomuraea sp. NEAU-A123 (assembly GCF_018603905.1). Taxonomy (GTDB): domain Bacteria; phylum Actinomycetota; class Actinomycetes; order Streptosporangiales; family Streptosporangiaceae; genus Nonomuraea. Next base: position 6,093 of record NZ_JAHFZZ010000049.1, on the reverse strand, counting down.
GTCGAGCTGGCCAGGCGTAACGGGATCGACCTGCCGACCTTCGACGCGGAGGCCATCAGGGCCCGGTACGACTTCGCCGATCTCCAGTCGTTCCTGGACATCTACTACGAGAACATGGCCGTGCTCCGCACCGACCGGGACTTCTACGATCTCGCCACCGCCTACCTGCGGCGGGCGCGGGCGCAGGGCGTACGGCATGCCGAGATCTTCTTCGACCCGCAGGCGCATCTGAGCAGGGGCGTGACGCTGGAGGCGGTGTTCGGCGGGCTGTCGGCCGCCCTCAAGGACGGCGACGTGTCAGCGGCCCTGATCATGTGCTTCCTGCGCGACCGGGGTGCCGAGGAGGCCGAGGAGGTGCTGCGGGCCGCGCTGCCGTACCGGGAGCACTTCATCGGCGTCGGGCTGGACTCGGCGGAGGTCGGTCATCCGCCGGCGTTGTTCCGCCGGGTGTTCGACATGGCGGCCTCGGAGGGCCTGCGCCGGGTCGCGCACGCCGGCGAGGAGGGCGGCCCCGACTACGTGTGGGAGGCCCTGGACGTGCTCAAGGTGGAGCGGGTGGATCACGGCATCCGCGCCATGGAGGACCCGTCGCTGGTCGCCCGCCTGCGGGAGGAGCGGATCCCACTGACGGTGTGCCCACTGTCGAACGTCCGGCTGCGCACGGTGCCGTCGCTGCGGGACCACATCCTGCCCGCGATGCTGGACGAGGGCCTGATGGTCACGGTGAACTCCGATGATCCGGCGTACTTCGGCGGCTACGTCGAGGACAACTACCAGGCGCTCCGCGACGAGCTGGGCATGACGGACGCGCAGCTGGACCAGATCGCCCGCAACTCCTTCGCGGCGTCGTTCGTCGAGGTGCCGTCAGCTGATCAATGAGGTGTGGCGGGTTTCGGAGACGGCTTTGGACGCCAGCACCGAGGCGTCCAGGAGGTCGGCGAGCGAGGTGCGAGCCTCTTGCAGATCGTCGATGCGAATGGTCAAATGGGCGAGCTGTGCCCGCAGATGGTCAAGCACGCAGCTCTCGAGCTCAGGACCGTCACCGAGGAAGCAGGGCATGATGTCGCGGATGACCTTGGTGGGGAGTCCGGCGGCCAGAAGGGTGCGGATCCGGGCGACCGTGACCGGTGCGTCGGCGGCGTAGTGGCGGTGACCACCGGCCGTCCGGTCCGAGGTGAGCAGACCTTGGCTTTCGTAGTAGCGCAGCATGCGGACGCTCACATCCGACTCGTACGCCAGATCGCCGATCTTCATGTGACCCACCTCACGCGAAACGCCCTTGAACCTCACATGATGTCAGATCCTACCGTTGGCCCCATGACCAGCACTGAAGCCCCCATTTCCCTCTACGGTTTCCTACGGCCCAAGCGGGAGCGCGCCGACGACGTCAGGCAGCTCTTGATGTCCCTTGTCCAGCCGACGCGGGAGGAAGAGGGCAATCTTGAGTATCACCTCCACGAGCACGAGGACGGCCGGTTCTTCCTCTACGAGGTCTGGCGGTCCCAGGAGGATCTGGACAAGCACAACGCGACCCCACCACTACGCGCCTTCCTCGACAACCTGCCGGCCTTCCTCGAAGAGGATCCGGAGGGCTACTTCAACACGATGGTGAGCCCGTACCCGCACAGCTCGCCCTGACGAGGGTCCCTTACTTCTGGCTGGGTTTCGGCGCGTGGGCCGCCAGGTCGAGGATTTCGTCGACGGACCACTGGTCATAGGCATGTTCGCCGTACTTGGCGGCGAGCACCCGGCCATCCCGGCCGATCAGGAAATCGGCAGGTAGGCCGAACCGGCCACCGTGCGGCATCGCCGCCGGGCCGCGTTCGCGACCGCGCAGGATCCCCCACGTGCTCAGTACGACCGCGCGGACGATCGTCCCCCACACGCGCGGGTTGAGCAGCGAGCGGACCGCCGACTCCACGCCGAACTCGACGTACAGCCGCTTGCCCGGATCGGCGATCACCGGGAACGGCAGGCCGGGCGTGTGCTCGGCCAGCTCTTCGGCGGGCGAGTGGAAGACCACCACCTCGCGGACCCCTGCCGCCTCGATCTCGTCATGCCTCCGCACGATGGACCGTAGGTGCAGGTTGCAGACCGGACATCCGGCGAATCGCCGGAACTGGAGGTGGACCAGCCGCTCCCGGTCGGGAATGGCAACCGGCTCGCCGGACACCGCAGTCAGTTCCCTGGCATCGACGACACGCATCTGAACCTCCTGTAGGCGTACGACATACGCTTACGATGATAGGCGTATGCCGTACGCTGTCAACCGTCATGCCGCGCCCACGATCACTCACTCCCGGCCAGTTGGCCACGGCCGCCCTCGCCGTCATCGACCGCGACGGGCTCGACGGGCTGTCGATGCGCGCGGTCGCGCAGGAGATCGGCATGAGCACCATGGGCCTCTACCGATACGTCGACGACCGCGGCGAGCTCGAACAACTCGTCATCGAGCTCGTCCTCGGCACCGTCGACACCACGCCTCCCGACACGGGCCGACCCTGGCACGAACGGATCGAGATCATGGTCGAGCGGGTACGCGGCGTCGTGGGCGCCCACCCGTGGATCGTGCCGCTGCTCATCGCCCACCGGCACCAATCCATGAGCGTGCTGCGCTGGTCAGAGACGGTGGTCGCCATCCTCACCGAGGCAGGGCTGGACGGCGGGAAGCGGGTGATCGCCCTGCGCTGCCTGCTCGCGTACGTCGTCGGGGCGATCCAGCTCGAACACCTCGGACCGCTCGCAGGCCCGGGCACCCAGGTCATCGCCGACCACGCCGAACTCCCCTACCTGTCCGACACCGCCAGGAGCTCGGACGGCGTCACCCCGGACGAGGAGTTCCGCGGCGGGCTCGCCCTCCTGCTGCGCGGCATGGACCCGCACTAGCCGCCGGCTTCATGGGGCGTCGGACGCGGGCAGCGAGCGGCGTGCCTCGCGCGCCAACGTCGTCACGAGCAAGAGCACGAGCACCGCGGCGATGGCGCTCAGTCCCGCGGCGACGCCGATGCTCGGCGCGATGAACACGGCGAGCAGCACGAGCACCACCGCGACACCGATCGCCTCCGGCCGCACGACCGTACGGCTCACCAGGGGTGCGTGCAGCACCCACAACAGGACGAGCATGATGACGACCGGGATGGCGACCGAGGCGACCACGACCTCCGCACCCGCCACGATGTGGTGCTCCCCCTCCCCTACCGACGCCACCGCGACCTCAAGGCCCGCGCCGAGCGCGGCAAGCGCGGCGAATATCACGCAGTGCCCATAGCCCCAGAAGAACGACCTTTGCCGTCGCTCCTCAAGCCCGTCGCCAGCGGGCTCGGAGAAGTAGATCCACCACAGCGCGAACAGGATGACGAGACCGGCGATCGCGATGACGACAAGGCCGACGCTCAGCCCGTGTGCGATTGCGCCCTGCACCGCGTTCGTGGCCGCGAGCACGCTCTCGCCCAGCAGGATGATGGTGAACAGCCCGTACCGCTCGGCGATGTGGTGCGGGTGCCAGCTCGTCGATCCCGTACGCTCCGCGATCGGAGGCACCGCGAGGTCGAGGACGGCGCACACGACGAACAGCCAGACCGGCCCGCCACCCGGCAGCGCGAGCTTGGACACCCAGAGCACCTGGACGAACGAGATGCCGATCGCGTAGCGAAGCGCCGTCGCGCGCCCCTCGGGGTGCGCGACCGCCGCGCGCAACCACAGGCTCACCAGCCCGACCCGCATGACGAGGTAGCCGATCGTCACGACGGTGAAGTCTCCTTCGAACGCCGTGGGCACCCCGGCCGCGAGCACGAGCACGCCGGCCATCTGCAGGAGCGTCATGACGCGGTACGGCACGTCGTCGGTGTCGTACGCGGAGGCGAACCAGGTGAAGTTCATCCACGCCCACCAGATGGCGAAGAAGACCATGAGGAACGGCCCGATCGCTTCCACACCATGCCCCTGCTCGGTCGCGTGGGCGAGCCGGCCCACGATCTGCGACACGGCGGCGACGAAGGTGAGATCGAAGAGCAGCTCGAGCGGGCTCGAGACCCGGTGCTGCTCTGCGAGATCGCGAGCAGCCATACGGGTGCGGAGCGGCGACATATGCCTACCTTAGGGGCGCGTACGGCCTGGACACTCCCACTGACAACGGTTTCAGAAAGACACCGACCACCCAGAGGATCAAGCGACCGCCACCATGGTCATGAACTGGGACAACACGAAGAAGGTAACGAATGGGAAACACAACGGGAACCAGCCGTTGACGTCATGAGGGGTCGTAGTGCAACCATTCTCTGACAACGGTTTCAGTTTGGAGCGCATGTGGTCACGATCCATGACGTAGCGGCTCGCGCCGGGGTCTCCCCCGCCACAGTCTCGCGGTTTCTGCGCGGCCAGCACGTGCGTTCGTCCGAGAAGATCCAGGCCGCCGTGGACGAGCTGGGCTACTGGCCGAGCGCCGCGGCCCAGTCCCTGAAGTCCGGACGCACCTACACCATCGGCGTCGTCGTCCCCGACATCACCAACCCGTACTTCGCCGCAGTGGTCAAGGGGATGGAGTCGGTCACCCGGGCCGAGAACTACCGCATCCTGCTGGCCAACACCGACGAGAGCAGCGACCGCGAGGACGACGTGCTCGCGGACATGGTGCGCCGGGTGGACGGCATCGTCCTGGCCCCCGCCACCGAGCAGGATCAGACCCCGCTCCATGTCCGGGACGCGGACGTGCCGCTGGTGTTCGTCGACCGCGACCTGGCGGGCGGGGAGCACTTCGACGCCGTTCTGGTCAACAACGTCGACGGGGGGCGGCAGGCCGCCGAGCACCTGGTGGGGCTGGGGCACACGCGCATCGCCGCGATCAGCGGCAACCAGGACACGACTCCGGGACGCTGCCGCCGCGAGGGCTTCGTCAGCGCGCTCGCCGCCGCCGGCGTCGACGTCCCCGCCGAGTACGACCTCGTCGGCAACTTCCGGGAGGAGAGCGGCTACCAGCTGGCCCTGTCGCTGCTGTCGCTCCCGGAACCACCCACCGCGCTCTTCACCGCGAACAACCTCATGACCCTGGGCGCCCTCAAGGCCCTGCACGACATGCGGGTGGACGTCCCGGGCCAGGTGAGCCTGATCGGTTTCGACGACCTGGACACCGGCCCGCTGCTCAGACCTCCCCTGACGGTGATCGACCGGCCGATGGTCGAGCAGGGCGTGCTCGCGATGCGACTGCTCCTGCGCCGCTTCGACCCGCAGTACACCGGTGACACTCCCCGGCACATCGTCCTCGACACCAAGCTGATAGAGCGCGCCTCGACGGCGCCGCCACCCGGGTCCGGCGACCGCCGCCAGGCCACCACCCGAACGAGAAGGGGCCGGTCGGCATGAGCCTCGCCACGACCATCCTGGACCCTGCCGGCCTGGACGCGATCGCGTCGTCCGGCGCGAGGTTGCGAGCATTCCTGCACGGCCTGCCCGGTGTCGACCGGGTCGGCGCGGACCAGCGGGCGGCGATGCTCGGCACCCGCTCCATCAAGACCAGCGCCAAGGCCATGGCGATCGACCTGGCCATCTCGATGGTCGACCTCACCACGCTTGAGGGCGCGGACACGCACGGCAAGGTCCGTGCGATGTGCGCCAAGGCGATGCACCCCGGCGAGGGAGCGCCCCGGGTGGCGGCCGTCTGCGTCTATCCCGACCTGGTGGCTGTGGCCGCCGGGGTGCTGCGCGGCTCGGGGGTGAAGGTCGCTTCGGTGGCGACCGCGTTCCCGAGCGGGCGTTCCTCGCTGGAGGTGAAGGTGTCCGAGACCGCGCTGGCGGTCGCGGCGGGCGCCGACGAGATCGACATGGTGATCGATCGGGGCGCGTTCCTGTCGGGCGACTATCTCAAGGTGTTGGAGGAGATCGTCGCGGTGAAGGCGGCGTGCGGCGGCGCGCATCTGAAGGTGATCCTGGAGACGGGTGAGTTGTCGACCTACGACAACGTGCGGCGGGCTTCCTGGCTGGCGATGCTGGCCGGGGCCGACTTCATCAAGACCTCCACGGGGAAGGTGGCTCCGGCGGCGACGCTTCCGGTGACGCTGATCATGCTGGAGGCGGTGCGTGACTTTCGTGAGGAGACGG
>NZ_JAHFZZ010000048.1 GCF_018603905.1 Nonomuraea sp. NEAU-A123 | reverse complement strand
CCATGCTCGTGGCTTCTCTGCTGTGATCTTCTTGCTTCGACAACAAGAAGGATCACCGAGAGCCACGAGCTCTCTCAAGCCCCCTGCACTCCGCGGAACCTCAAACCCCGTTCAAGTTCGAAGAGCCGTCATGCGGCGCTCCGTCGACAACGGCGTCACGTGGACGGCCAGCAGGACCGTCCTGGCCAGTACCACGGGGGCGATCCTCCAAGGGGACGCGACGCTGCTGGCGGACTCGACCGGACCGGTGTTCCTGTTCAGCACGTCCGAGCCGACGGCAGGCCAGAGCACACCCCGAAGGCCCGCCGTCCAGGTCAGCGATGACGACGGGCTGACCTGGTCGGCGCCGAAGGACCTGTCGAGCGCCATCAAGGCGTCGGCGGGCACCGGCGACTGGTTCGCCACCGGGCCGGGGCATGGGATCCAGTTGACGCGCGGCCAGTACGCGGGACGCCTGGTGGTGCCCGTCTACTTCGCCGTGGGCGACCAGCAGAGCGTACGGCTGATCTACAGCGACGACCACGGCGGAACCTGGAAGATCGGCGCGACCGCGACCTACGACAAGTCGGTCCTCAAGCTGAGCGAGCAGACCCTGGTCGAGCGGACCGACGGGAGCATCCACGTGATCGCCCGCAACGGCGCGGTCCCGGACCAGACCTCCGTCCACGGCCTCGCCCGAGGCAAGAGCACGGACGGGGGCCTGTCCTTCGACGGCGAATTCCAGGCCGACACCGTCATCACCGCCCCGCCCACCCACCCCGCCCTGCTCCGCCAGCGCTGGGACGGCGGCTCCTACAGCCGGATCCTGCTGTCGGCGCCCGCTACCGCGAAGACCGACAACAACCCTGTGGGCATGAACGTCCGCTCCTCCTTCGACGAAGCAGCGACCTGGGACAACTACGACGGCACCCCCAACCACGCCGGTGTCCGCATTGACAGCGACCACGCCGGATACTCCGACATGACGCTCGCCGGCAACGGTGCGATCGGCGTGCTGTACGAGGCGGGCGCATCCCGCTTCCGGGACGAGATCCGCTGGAACTGGTTCTGGGAGAGCGCCATCGGCCTGCCCTGAACCCGATCCACTGGCAGATAATCCGGAACGGAACCAATTGGTAGACTAGGGCCATGACTGCCATGGCCCCTGCCCGCACCGCGCCGGATCTGTCGTACCTGCTGGACCACACCAGCCACGTCCTGAGAACCCGGATGGCGGCGGCGCTGGCCGAGATCGGGCTGACGGCGCGGATGCACTGCGTGCTCGTGCACGCCCTGCAGGAGGAGCGCACGCAGATCCAGCTCGCGGAGCTCGGCGACATGGACAAGACCACGATGGTGGTCACCGTCGACGCCTTGGAGAAGGCGGGCCTCGCCGAGCGCCGCCCGTCCAGTACGGACCGCCGCGCCCGGATCATCGCGATCACCGAGAAGGGCGCGGAGGTCGCCGAGCAGAGCCAGGCGATCGTCGACGGTGTGCACCAGGCGGCCCTGGACGCGCTGCCCGACGATGAGGCCGAAGTGCTCCTGCGGGCCATGAACCGCCTGGTGAAGGAGCATCTGGCCGCCCCCGCCGAGGTTCCGCAGGGGGTCAGGCGGGCTCGGCAGAAGTCCTGAAATAGATAGTCTGCAACAAAACTATCTGCTATGGTCTCTCCTGTTGCCCCTTTGAGCAGGAGATGGTCATGTCAAATACCGCACCTTCCCGCTGGCTGGCGCTCATGGTGCTGTCCGCAGCGATGCTGATGACGGTCCTGGACGGCAGCATCGTGACCGTCGCGATGCCGGCCATCCAGCGGGATCTGGGCTTCTCGCCCGCCGGGCTCAGCTGGATCGTCAACGCGTACGGGATCGCTTTCGGCGGGCTGCTCCTCCTGGCCGGCCGGTTGGGCGACCTCATCGGCCGGAAAACCATGTTCCTGGCCGGAAACGCGGTCTTCACCGCCGCATCGCTGCTGGCCGGCGCGGCGACCGGGCCCGGCATGCTGATCGGCGCCCGGTTCCTGCAGGGCATCGGCAGCGCCATGGCCTCCGCGGTCGTGCTGGGCATCCTGGTGACGCTGTTCACCGTGGCCAGGGAGCGGGCCAAGGCGATCGGCGTCTTCAGCTTCACCGGCGCCGCCGGAGCCGCGATCGGCCAGGTCCTGGGCGGGGTCATCACCGACGCGCTCAGCTGGCACTGGATCTTCTTCATCAACCTGCCGATCGGCCTGGCCACGATCGGACTGGCGATCTGGGCACTGCCGGGCGAGCGTGGGGCCGGACTGGCCGCCGGGGCGGACGTCATCGGCGCCGCGCTGGTCACCAGCGGCCTGATGCTGGGCATCTACACGGTGGTCAAGATCGAGCAGTACGGCTGGCTCGCGGCCCACACGCTCGGCCTCGGCGCGGTGTCACTCGCCCTGCTGGCCGCGTTCGTCGTCCGTCAGGCGACCGCCAGGACTCCGCTGATGCCGCTGCGGATCTTCCACTCGCGCAATGTCTCCGGTGCCAACGTGGTCCAGATGCTGGCGCTGTCGGCCATGTTCTCCTTCCAGATCATCGTCGCGCTCTACATGCAGAAGGTCCTCGGCTACACCGCGCTCGAAACCGGTCTGGCGATGCTTCCCGCGGCGGTGGCCATCGGCGGCATCTCCCTGTTCGTCTCGGCTCGGCTCAACACCCGCTTCGGCGAACGCCCCGTCCTGCTGGTGGGCCTGGCGCTCCTGCTCGGCGCGATGGGCTGGCTCACCCGCGTACCGGTGACCGCGGACTACGTCACCGACCTGCTCCCGGTCATGCTGCTCATCGCGGGTGGCGGCCTGGTGCTCCCGGCGCTGACCACGCTCGGCATGTCCGGCGCCAAGGCCGACGACGCGGGCCTGGCCTCCGGGCTGTTCAACACCACCCAGCAGGTCGGCATGGCCATCGGCGTCGCGGTGCTGTCCACGCTGGCCGCCTCGCGTACTGAGGAGCTGCTGTCCGCCGGCCGGAGCCAGGCGGTCGCGCTGACCGGCGGCTACACCGTGGCCTTCACCATCTCCGCCGCGCTGCTCGTGGCCGCCTTCATCGTCGCGCTCACCGTACTGCGGCAGCCCAAGCCGGACCCCACCCCCAAGGAAGACGAGGCTCTGCTCAGCCCGGCTTGACTTCGCCGGATCAGGAATGCTTTCTGCGACGTGGGTAGCTACTCCTAAGCAACACCCACAAGGGGGCTGAATATGAGCAACGCAGATAAGATCAAGGCCAAGGCGCAGGAAGTAGCAGGCACGGCCAAAGAGCGTGTCGGAGACGCTACCGACGATGAATCGCTGCAGGCCGAGGGGAAGACCGAGAAGGTCAAGGGCAATCTCAAGCAAGCGGGCGAGAAGGTGAAGGACGCCTTCAAGAAGTGATCTGCGCAGCGGAAGCCGCACGACAACGCGGCTTCCGCTGTCGTGTGCGGGAGCGTCAATCTGGGGGAAGCAGCGTCCCCAACGGCCCGAGGTCGAGATTGAGATCGGATGGAGAAAGGCCGAACCGGTCACACAATTCGGTCATCGCTTCTTCCAGCCGCATCAAGGTCAGGCCCAGTGTCTCGATCTGTTCGTCCGACAGATCTCCTTGCTCCATCCGTCGCACACATTGACGCTCGACGAGCTGGCGTACCAGCTCGACCAGGGTGAGCACGAGGCGCGACAGGTCGCGCTCCATCGCCTCGGAATCGGTCTCGATGCGTAGGCGTCTCGACGGCACCTTTTGCGCTGATGAAGAGGGTTTATTCTCCATCGGACCCCCGTACCGACATGATCAGTGCGCGTACGGAGATGCGCACCAGGTCGATGTCCGCGATGGACAGGACAAGGTCGCCGCTCACGACGACCCCGCCCGCCAGCAGCCGGTCCAGGAGGTCCACCAGCGCCACCCGCTCGGGTGGCAGCCGGCCCTCCTGGGCGAGCACGGCACCGCGGGGCTGGTCAAGCGTCATCGCCTGTCTCCCCTCTGGACGGCTCGGCGAAGGCGGCGAAGGAGTACGGCGCCCATGGACCGGTGAGCTGCACGTCGATCCCCTCACCGCGCAGCCCGTCGACGAGCCGGGCGAATTCCGCGCCGCGGTCGAGATCGACAAGGTAGGCGCCGTTGAGGATCATCCACTCCTCACGACCCGAAAGCTGGGGGTCCTGGGGGCGATGGCGCTGGCTCGCGACCGCCATGGACTTCAGGACCTCATGGATCTGTTCGCCGCGGACGGCGGCCTGGCGCCAGATCTCCTCGCGGCTACGCAGACTCGCTTGCCGTTTCTTGAGGTAGGCCAGTCCCGGGCTGGTCGCCGCCTCGTCTTTCTCGCCTTCTTCGGCGGAAGGCGGCGCAGTCGGATCGACGTACGCTTTCACGCCCCATTCCTGCCGGTCGGTGATCCGCGCGAGTGTCGCGGTGAAATCGTCATGGCGCCGGTCCAGGAGCTCCCGGATCTGGTCTTCGCCGCTGTAGACCGTGACCAGCCGTACCGGGGCCGTCGGGGTCGTCCGCGCGACCTCCTCGACCACGTGATGGTGCGCGCGGGCGGTCTCACTCAGCCAGTCCAGGTCTTCCATGGACCGCCGCAGCGGCTCTTCGCCGAACCGGTCCAGCGGAACCGTGCTCACGTAGGCGACGAGACCGGCATGCGTGATCGCGCGGACCGCCTCACCGGCCACACCCTTCAGGTCTTCAGCGGGTGCGGAGGCCTCGGCGCGCGTAACGGCGTACAGATAGGTGCCCGCGTTATTCATCTTGCTCTTCCACTTCAGCTTTAACGGTTCGCCGGCGAGGGGGCTCGACCTCCGCGGTCCGCTCGCGGGGCAGGGCGGTGCCCTCCTCCATCGCGGCGAGGCGGTCGCGGAGCCTGCGGTTCTCCTCGACCAGCTCCCGATCCTTCCCTGAGAGCCAGGGATCGTGCTCCCACCAGTCGATGCCCATCTCCCTGGCGGTGTCCACCGAAGCGATGATCAACCGGAGCTTGATGGTCAGCAGCTCGATGTCCAGGAGGTTCACGCGGATGTCTCCCGCGATGATGATGCCCCGGTCGAGCACCCGTTCCAGGATGTCGCCGAGGTTCGCCGGCTCGTGGCCGGAGGACGACAGGGAAGAAGTGGGCCGGCGTACCACGCCACCCGGCTCGGTCATCGCGGACCGCCCTCTCCGGCGGCGCCGCTGCCCCGCTTGTAGCGCTGGAGCCGCCGATAGGACAGCAGGTTTCCCTCCGGATCCAACTCCGCCTCGTACAGCGCGAGGATGTCGCCAGAGGAGGGAATGCGGTGATCTTCCAATACCTCTACATTCACCAACCAGCCGCCCTCGACCGGCTTCACCAGCGTGATGCCTTCCGGGTCCCCTGCGGCGAGACCGGCGATGTGACGCAGCCCCGCTTCGCCGACCGCCGCCACCGACAGCCCACGTGTGCGGCGTTTCGGACGCGGCCCCGTCCTTCTCTCGTCGCTGACGTCGTCGTTCTCTTCCCGCGGGCCCTTCGCCGTCCGGATGCCGGCCGCCCGCTCTTCGCGGGCAGTGCGCCTGACAGGCACGCGATCACCCCCCCTTGTTCGTCACCCGGCGGCGTGGCGGCCTCGGCCTAGCCGGGTCCGCCGGTCATCGACTGGAGAACCTGCCGCATCTGCAGAGCCTCTTCCTCTTCGGTGATCAGGCCGTCGGCTCTGGACCGCTCGATCTCCTCCAGCCGACGCCGGACAACCGCCGGGTCATGCAGTTCCTGCTCCGCCTGCTCCTGTATCAGCTCGCCGAGCCGGATCACCGCCTTGACCGGCGCGAGCGGCCAGCCGAAAATGAGGCCGATCAGTCCCATCCCGCATCACTCCTGAGCTGTCCGTGCGGTGATGAAGTCGTACGGTGCCAGCGGACCGAGCAGGCGCATCTCGACCCGGTCAGCCCATCGGTCGGCGAACTCGTTCATGACCTCCTCCAGTTCGCCTTGCCGGTCCGTCTCCATGAGCACGGCCAGATGAGCGGCGTCCTGTTCATGAGAGGGCTCCCGGACGACGGTGAAGACGGCGAGGGGAGCCACGGCTTCGACCAGAGTCTGCGTGTCGGCTTCGCGTTTGGCCGCGACCGCCTGGTTCACCAGCTCCCCGAGCTGGATCCGCGCATCCCGCGTCAGCTCCTCCGGTTGTCCCTTGATCTCCTCACGCAACCGCGCGGCCTCCGGGAACTCACGCAGCACCTCACGGAACAGCGTCTGCTCGACGTAGCGCCCTTTGACGACGTACTCGGCCCGCCCCTCCAGTTCTTCCAGCGCACTGTGGAACTCATCGTGGTGGGGCGTCAACAGCTCGTCGACGACGGCTTCCGCGTTCGTCATCACCGCACCGAAGCGGAGCGGAAGCACCGGAACCTCGGCGGCCGTGGCGTCCAGCAAGGCCTCGTGCCGGAACAGGTCGTCGGGGGTGCCCAGCGCGCGATCGAGCGGTACATCACTCACCAGAGCAGCGATCTTGCCATGCCGGACCAGCCTGATCTCTCCGGACTCGTCCCCTACGCCGCGCGCGTCGCTGGACACCTCGACGTCCTCGGGTACGAGACCGTAGACGTAGACGCCGGTGCTCTGAGTGCGCTGCTCAGGCCCAGCGGCATCCGCAGCTTTCGCAGATTGCGCCATTTCAGCGCTCCTCTCGGTCATGCCGCCGGCTACGCGTCTCTTTCTCGGAACTGTCGCCGACGAAGTCACTCAGCTTCTCCCCCGCCGCTTCCAGCACCCCTTGGGCGACGTCCTTGCTCTTGCCGCTGATCTGACCCTGCGACACGTCCTTCATGAGGTCGGGCAGGCCGGTCCCGCCGGACTCCGAAAGATCCGTCCGATTGACGGCCTCGGCGAAGCGCAAGTAGGTATCCACGCTGGCCACGACGATCCGGGCATCGATCGTCAAGAGCTCGATGCCGACGAGTGAGACCCGGACGTACGCGTCGATCACAAGCCCCTTGTCGAGAATCGTGTCGATGACGTCGGCCAAGCCTGACGGAGATGGACCTGAGGCGACTCCGCCTGACGCGGGTTGGACGGTCATTGCTTTCCCCCTCGGTCTTTGTGACGTGGCCCCGCGTCACGCGCTGCGGCCACCGGCCCTGCGGCGAACCGGCCGCTCCTTGGCGGGAGCCGGCGGTCTTCTCTTCGGGCGTTTCTGGGGGGACGCGGCACGCGGCTTCTCTTCCGGCTCTTCCTCTTCCTCCGGCTCCTCTTCTTCCTCTTCTTCCTCTTCCTCTGGTTCCTCTTCTTCCAGCTCGTCCTCTTCTTCCGCTGGCGCTTCTTCCTCCTCTTCCGGCTCTTCCTCTTCCTCTTCCTCTGGCTCCTCCTCTTCCGCGCGCTCGCCCTCTTCCGGCTCTTCCTCTTCCGCGCGCTCGCCCTCTTCTGGCTCTTCCTCTTCCGCGCGCTCGCCCTCTTCCGGCTCCTCTTCCTGTGCGGCCCGTTCCTCCTCGACAGCCGTCTCGTGGTCCTTGACGACTTCACCGTCGTGAATCACGCCACGCCAACCGGCGTCTTCCATCTCCTCGGGATGCAGCATGGCCTGTGTCATGACATGCCGCCTGAAGTGTTTGAACTCCAGCCGTGCCCGCCTGCCCTGCGCGCGCCACATATTGCCGATGTGCTCGAACAGTCCTTTCGGGTGATACTCGAGTACGAGCACGACCCGGGTCAGGTTGGGTGCGAGGGCGTGGAAGCTGACAGCCCCGTCGACGTAGCCCTTGGGCCCCTTGGATCGCCAGATGATCCGATCGTCGGGCACCTGCTCGACGATCTGCGACTCCCAGTTCCGATGGGACCAGAAAATCTGCGCCTTCCAGTCGAGCTTCTCCTCGGACTCGTTCCCTACGTGCTCCACCTTCTTCATGAAGGTGGGAAAGTCCTGGAACTGTGTCCATTGGTTGTAGACGACCCGTACAGGAGCGCCGATGTCGAGCGCTTCGTTGATGTTGACGAACCGCAGCTTCTTGTTCCCCTTGGTCAGCTTGCCCATCAGGCCCTTGAAGGCGCCCTTGATAGCCCCCTTGCCGGCCTCGCCCAGGATCGAACCGCTGGAGGACGAGCCACCCGACTTCTTCGATCCGGTAATCGCGCCTATCAGTCCGCCTCCGCCGTCGCCCGACGCGTACTCGGTAAGCCGGCCGGTCATCCCCTCGACTTTTCCGGCCAGGGACTGCATGCCTCGCTCGGCCAAGGCTTGTCCGAGGTTTTTGAGCTCTTGGGTGAGCTCGTTCGTCGGCAGTGCATCGGCGACTTTCTTGATGGGCTGAGTCTTCGGTGCTTGAGCCATCGAGTTCACCCCCGTGCTCTACGGACGGGCCGCGTGGCGCGTGCGGGTTCGGCCTTGGGCTTTCTTCTTCGTGGCGCCGGCTTAGGGGGCTCTTCCTCTTCTTCCGGCTCCTCCTCGTACTCGTCCTCCTCGTAGTCCTCTTCTTCGTCCGTGTCCTCGGGCGCGCCGGGCTTGCGCAACCCCTCGGCCCGCTCATGCAGTCTCGTGGTCAGCGATTCGATCTGTCTGCTCGTCATGGCCACCGCTGCGGCCTTGCCGACTTCCATCAGCTCGCCGCGCAGGCGGCCGGTGATCTTCTCCAGCTCGGGCGACGTACCGAGCACCTTGATTCCCTGTTGCAGCAGGCCCCCCTGGCCGCGCAGTCGACTGGCCACTCCGGCCATCGCCAGCGTGGTCGCCCAACGTAGCTTGTGGCGCCGGCCGAGGTAGTACCCCGCGGCGATGGCCAGCCCTATCTGGATTTTGTCTTTCATGACCAGCGCTCCTTGCGCTCGACAACCGGTCTCCACCTGCCCTACGAAAAAGACAAACAAACACATGATCGGAAAAAACGGACAGATTTGACGTGAGAGTGGCCTGGAATGGGATGACCCGTCCCGGGGCGTGGCGTTTGACACCTCTTGCGGCTAACCGCTATCTATTGGCTAACCGTTAGGGGGTGGAGGTGCATGAACGTGGTGAGCGCTGTGGTGCGGGTCCGCGGCCTGGTGAAAGAGCACGGTCAGGGGCAGAGCCGGGTCCGCGCGGTTGACGAGGTCGACCTGGACGTGCCCGAGGGGGAGATGCTGGCGGTGATGGGCCCCAGCGGCTGCGGGAAATCCACCCTGCTGCACCTTCTGGGTGGCCTGGAGCGGCCCAACGGTGGGGAGATCTGGCTGGCCGGCCGACGCGTCGACACCCTGAGCGAGCGGGCCCTGGCTCAACTGCGGCGCCGGTCGGTGGGCTTCGTCTTCCAGTCCTTCCATCTGATGGAGGAGCTGTCGGCGGCGGAGAATGTGGAGCTTCCCGCGCTGCTGGCCGGGAGTTCGCCGCGCGAGGCCAGGCGGCGCGCGAGGCTCCTGCTGGAACGGGTCGGGCTCGCCGGCCGCGCCCGGCATCTGCCTTCTGAGCTGTCCGGCGGGCAACGTCAGCGGGTCGCCATCGCCCGCGCCCTGATCAACGAGCCGCTGCTCATGCTGGCCGACGAGCCCACCGGTAACCTCGACTCCACAGCGACACTCGACATGCTGAGCATCTTCGAGGAGCTGCGTTCCGCAGGGCAGACCCTCATGATCGTCACGCACGACGAGCGGGTCGCGGCCATCGCGGACCGGCTGATCTCGATGCGTGACGGGATGTTCGTCGACGACACCCGGATGGCCGGCAGCACCAGTGGGTGGCTCGGCGGCCTGATCGGGCTGGAGGGCTGACCGCCGTGGGTCGCACCATACTCGTCGCCCGCCTCGTCATCGCCGACATCCGCCGGCACGGGGCTCAGGCCGCGATGCTCCTGCTCTCGATCACCGCCGCCACCGCGGCTCTGGCCCTGGGGCTGTCGCTGAGCGGGGCGACCGAGACGATGTACCACCAGACCCGGCAGGCCACGGCCGGCCCGGACCTGGTGGCGGTGTCGGCGGACTCCGGCCGGAGCGCACTCTCGGCTCTGGCGTCGTTGACGGACTCTCCTGAGGTCTCCGCCCACAACGGGCCGTACCGCATTGTGTACACAACGCTCACCGCGGGTGACGCCAAGACGCACGCGGTGGCGTACGGCGCCGGCGCGGCACCGGGACCGGTGAACCGCCCGTTGGTGACCTCGGGCGGTTGGGTACGCGGCGGAGCCGTGGTGGTCGAACGCGGCTTCGCCGCCGCTCTCGGCGTCCGCGTCGGCGACCGCGTCACCCTCTCCGGCCGGACGTTCCCCATCGCCGGGATCGCCGTCACCGCGGCCGCCCCCGTCTATCCGTGGGCGCAGCTGAGCGGCCCGGGCGGCGGGCCGAACGACTACAGCGGTCTGGTCTGGCTGGCCGATCGGGATGCCCGGGCCCTGGCATCACGAGATCTCCCGGTGTCCACTGCCCTGGACTTCGGCGCCGGCCAACAGGGCCTCTACCAGGGCAGGAGGCCTGCCGTCCGCGAGCAGTTGCTTTCGCGCGGCTGCTATGGGCACCTTCTCGAAGCGCAACGGGCGGCCGATCGCCTCCCCGATCGCGTGGACCTGCTGGGCCCTGCTCACCACCTGCGGACCGGTCAGCACGTGCGTCGCACGCTCATGTCCATCGTCGATCAGCACACGTACCGCAACCGTCGCGATGTCCCGCGGGTCGATCACCGCGGTGGCGGCGATGTCGGGACCGCGGACGACACCCGCGCCGCGGATCTGCTCGGCCCAGCCGCGAGCGTTGGAGGCGATCGTGTTCGACCGCAGGATGGTCCACTGCAGACCGGACTTCTCGATCAGGCTCTCCATGTCGGCGTGGAGCTGGTTGATCGGGTCGGTCTGCCGTTCGGCAGCGTCATTCACCCCGGACGATGAGAGGTAGACGACGCGGCGGGCATGGCCCGCGATCACATCGAGGACGGCCGGGGCGCCTTCGGTGGTGAGGAAAGGCCAGATCAGGAACACCGTCTCGATCTCCGCCAGTGCGCGCTCCAGTGTGCCCGGCCTGGACAGGTCCCCTTCCACTGCCTCGGCCCCTTCCGGGAGCCGGGGTTGCTGAGCATCTCTCATCAGCGCGCGCACAGGAGTGCCGGTGGACAGAAGCTGGGCAACAACCTGCCGACCGACATTGCCGGTCGCGCCGGTCACGAGAATCCTGGTCACGAGCAGGCCAGCCCGATCGTGTACGGAAATATTCCGATCTATCGACCACCGAGGCTGAGTTAGTCGCCCAACTAACTATCGACAAGCGCTGCGCGGACCCGCTATGGTTCTTCTCAGTCAGCCAACTAACTGACTAACTTCTGAGGAGCAATCATCATGATCGTTGTCACGGGCGCCACGGGTAACGTCGGGCGCGAGCTCGTCAACACGCTCGCCGCCGCAGGCGAACAGGTCACGGCAGTGTCCCGCCGGCCGGCCGAGTTCGCCGAGGGGGTACGGCACAGCCAGGCCGACCTGAACGACCCCGCGAGCCTCCGCCCCGCGCTGGAAGGCGCCGACGCGCTCTTCCTGCTCGTGGCCGGGGAGGACCCGCACGGGATTCTGAAGGAGGCCGCGAACGTCAAGCGGATCGTGCTGCTGTCCTCCCAGGGGGCGGGCACCCGTCCCGAGGTCTACCGGCACCCGGCCCTGTTCGAGCAGGTCGTACGCGAGTCGGGACTGGACTTCACGATCCTGCGGCCGGGCGGCTTCGACTCCAACGCCTACGCCTGGGCCGAATCGGTCCGGACCCGGCGTACCGCCGCGGCGCCCTTCGGGGACGTCGGGCTGCCGACCATCGACCCGGCCGACATCGCCGAGGTCGCGGCCGCGGTGCTGCGCGGGTCCGGGCACTCCGGCCGTACCTACGAACTGACCGGACCTGTGCTCGTCACCCCGCGCGAGCGGGCGGAGGCGCTCAGCCGGGCGCTCGGCGAGCCCGTGCGGTTCGTGGAGCAGACCCGCGATGAGGCACGCGCGCAGATGCTCCAGGTGATGCCCGAGCCCGTCGTCGAGGGCACGCTGGCCATCCTCGGCGCGCCGACCGTGGTCGAGCAGACCGTCAGCCCCGACGTCGAGCGCATCCTCGGGCGTGCGCCGCGCACCTTCGAAGAGTGGGCCGCGCGCAACCTCCCCGCCTTCCGGTGAACACGATCGTCGAGGGCTTCCTCGCCGAACCTCATGTGGCCACCCTGACCACCCTGCGTCCCGACGGCTCGCCGCATGTGGTCGCGGTGCGCTTCACCTGGGACGGCGAGGCGGAGCTGGCCCGGGTTCTGACCATCGGCACCACCAGAAAAGCCAGAAACCTCATCGCTGGGCCAGGCGGGCGCGTGGCGATCTGCCAGGCGGTGGGGTTCCGGTGGGTGACGCTCGAGGGCGTCGCCACCGTGCACGACGCGACCAAGCGGGTGGCCGAGGGCGTACGCCGCTATGTCACGCGCTATGGGTCGCCGCCCCCGAATCCGCCCGGTCGCGTGGTCATCGAGATCGCGGTCGACCGCATCACACAGCTCAACCTTCGATAAGGACAAGATCATGCCTGTTCAGCACATTCTTGACTCGACCATGTACTACCGGGAGTCCGGCGCCGGGGCGCCGATCGTCTTCCTGCACGGCAACCCGACCTCGTCCCACCTGTGGCGTGATGTCATGCCGGCCGTGGGAGCCGGACGGCTCCTGGCCCCCGACCTCATCGGCATGGGCGACTCGGGCAAACCGGATATCGCCTACACCTTCGCCGACCAGGCCCGATACCTGGACGCCTGGTTCGACGCGCTGGACCTCCAGGACGTGGTGCTGGTGGGGCATGACTGGGGTGGCGCCCTGGCCTTTGACTGGGCCACGCGCCACCCGGATCGGGTGCGC
The DNA here is from genome assembly GCF_018603905.1 of Nonomuraea sp. NEAU-A123. Lineage (GTDB taxonomy): Bacteria > Actinomycetota > Actinomycetes > Streptosporangiales > Streptosporangiaceae > Nonomuraea. Next base: position 22,831 of record NZ_JAHFZZ010000048.1, on the reverse strand, counting down.
GGCATCGCGTTCACCGAGACCATCGTCAAGCCGATGGCCTGGGAGGAGTTCCCGGAGGGCGGCCGTGAGCTGTTCCGGGCGATCAAGACCGAGGGGGTCGGCGAGGGCATGATCCTCGACGACAACGCCTTCATCGAGCAGGGCCTGCCGGGCACCACCGCCACGCCGATCTCCCAGGGGGACCTCGACGTCTACCGCAAGCCGTATCCGACGCGCGAAAGCCGGCTGCCGCTGCTGCAATGGCCACGCGCCATGCCGCTGGGCGGCGAGCCCGCCGACGTCGTGGCCAGGATCGAGGCGTACGACCGGTGGCTGGCGGTCAGTGCGGACGTGCCCAAGCTGCTGCTCACGTTCGCGCCCGGCCCGGGGGCGATGATGCACGAAGGCATCGTCGCGTGGTGCGCGGCCAACATGGCCGGCCTGGAGATCGAACGCTCCGAGGCCGTCGCCGGGCACCATACGCCGGAGGACCACCCTGTCGCGATCGCCACGGCCATCGCGGCCTGGGCGGACAGGCACCACCTTCGTTGACGTCAGTCAGGCAGGAGTGCGGTGGCCAGCAGGTAGAACGCGAGCAACGAGGCGACGGACAGGACGAGCGTTGGCCGGGAGATACGGGTCCCGGCCAACCAGGCCGCAGCCGGATACGCGATCACGCCGCTGAAAAGGATGAGCATCAAGGAGACGTCGAACGAGAGAGCCAGCCGCGCTTCGGCGAACCGCCAGATCACCATCAGCAGGAGTGCGGCCAGAACGGCGACGGGCAAGGATGGCCGTACGCGCAGGAGATACAGCAACGGCCAGGCCAGGACGATCACGACCCAGCGCCCGACCTCCCACGCCAGCACAAGGAGGCCGAGACAGCCGGTGTACTCCCCGCAGAACGGGGAGTCAGGGAAGAGCGCGGTCATCAGCGCGGTCCATGCGAAGAGACCGACAGTGAGAATGATCCCCGCCGCACCGGCCAAGACCATCCGCTTGCCGGGTCTCTCGCCCACCGGCGGTAATTCGATCATCTGCGAATGGTGACACGCAGGACACCACCTGGCCAGAGCGGGCCTTCCGCAGCAGAACAAGTGGGGAGCCCGTCTAGCCTAGGTCGGGCGCGCGGTCACGCAGTGGGGGCCGCGTTCGGCGAATGAGGGAGACGATGTCGGCGACGCGACTGCTGGTCCTGGGCGTGGTACGGCGGCTCAGCCAGGCACACGGCTATCTCGTCGGCGCCGAACTGGAGTCGTGGGAGGCCGGGCAATGGGCAGGGCTCAGGTCAGGATCGATCTATCACGCCCTCCGTCAACTGGCCAAGGACGGGCTACTGGACGCCACCGAGGTGCACGAATGGCCCGGCCGAGTCGACTACGCCATCAACGACAAGGGTGAGGCGGAGTTCCTGCGGCTGCTCAGGACCGCTTTGAGCGTGCCCGACCGGCGTCCGGAGATGTTCGACGCGGCCATCGCGCTGCTGCCGGCACTGCCGAAAGAGGAAGCGATCGCGCTGCTCAAGGAGCGGTTGCGCGCCATGGAAGACGAGCGGGCGCGGATCGAGGGCGTGATGCGCGAGAGTGTGCGACCGGGACACCTGACGGAGCTGTTCGACCTGCGCGCGAAGCAGGCCGCGGGCGACGCAGCATGGACCCAGGGCCTGATCGTACGGCTGGAACGGGGTGCGGAGCCGGCCTGATCGCTCGCCTGCCGGTTTGACGGTGGGAGGGAGGGTGGGCCATAGTTCGATACTCAAATTTGGTTAACCAAATTTGGCTATCCATCCGCGAAGGAGCTCCATGCGCGTCCGTACCGCAGCAGCGGCAACCCTCCTGCTCACTCTTGCCTCGCCCCCGGAAGCGGCGAACGCCACCACCACCTGCAAACCGGTCAGCGCCGAAGTGGCGATGACCTCCGGCGGCCCCGCCGACCAGCGCGTGGCCGGCACCCTGTGCCTGCCGCGCGGCCGTACCGCCACCGTTCAACTGCTCATCCCCGGCGGCTTCTACGGCCAGGCCTACTGGCAGGCGCGCGGCGACCGGCGACGCCCCTCCTACGTCGAGACGATGACCGCCGCCGGCTACGCCACGCTGGCCATCGACCGCCTCGGCACCGGTGCGAGCACGTACCCGCCCAGCGCCCGCTTCCGGCAGGACACCCACCAGATCGTCGTACGCCAGCTCATCGAACAACTCCGCGCCGGCCGTCTCGGCGGCGGCCGCTTCACCAAGGTCGTTCTGGTCGGCCACTCGCTGGGCTCCACCCTTGCCCGTACCCTCGCCGCCACCCATCCCGCCGAGGTGGACGGCGTCATCCTCACCGGTGAGTCGAGTGTGCCCAACCAGGCCGCCTTCGAGCAGATGGGCGCGCAGATCTACCGTGCGGCCGACGACCCGCGCTTCGCCAAGCGCGGGCTCGACGACGGCTACCTCACCACCCGGCCCGGTCTGCGGGCCACCTGGTTCTACCACCGCCCCAACGCCGACCCCAAGGTCATCGCCGCCGACGAGGCCACCAAGACCACCGACGTCTTCCCGCCCGGCGACTCCTACACCCCGCCCTCCATCAACAAGAGCATCCAGGTGCCGGTGCTGATCGTCACCGGCGAGTACGACAAGCTGCTCGCCCCGACCCACTCCTCCACCGAACTCCGTGCCCAAGAGGCCCCCTTCTACGGCCCGCGGGCAAAACTGGAGGCCATCCTGGTCCCCGGCACCGGACATGTGCTCAACGCGCACCGTACGGCGCCCGATTGGCTGGCCAAGGCCCGGGACTGGGCCGACCGCCGCGTGGGCGGAGCGGCCCGATGAGCCAGGAGCCGACCGACAGCCCGACCAAGTGGGTCGCCGGCCACGTCAAGAGGTATGTCGAGTCCGACGGCGCTCACGGCCACCTCTTCCACGGCGCACCGACCCTGCTGATCACCACGACCGGCCGCCGCTCGGGACTCCCCCGCCGTACCGCGCTCATCTATGGCCGCGACGGCGAGCACTACCTCGTGGTCGCCTCCAACGGCGGCGCCGCCGACCACCCGCTCTGGTTCCACAACCTGCTCGCCGAACCGCGGGTCCGGGTGCAGGTCGGCGCCGACGTGTTCGACGCGGTGACCCGCCCGGCGACCGCCGACGAGCGACCTCGGCTGTGGGAGACCATGACCGGGGTATGGCCGCAGTACGCGGGCTATCAGCGAAAGGCGCCGAGGGAGATCCCGGTCGTGATCATCGAGCGAGCCAGTTAGCTGAGCAGCGCGCGACCCTCTCGCCCGATCCTCCAGCGACCCCGGATCCCCACCACCGAGCTGAGCCGCCGCCCCGCCCAGGCGGCGACCGCCCCTGACAGCAGGGCGCTCGCGGAAGGAAGACCGTTCAGGACCAGAGCCCCCTCGAACGTGGACGCCACGGGCTCACGCAGATGCAGCCACGCCCCTTGGAGATCGGACCACAGCTCGGCCAGGCCAAACGGAAGCGGACCATACCCGGCACATCCCGCAGGTCAGGTCGGTCGCCGGCGAGCCTGGTTCTTCTCGCGGATGACCGCGTGGGCGTCCGCGACGGGGCCCAGGTGCCCGAGCTTGTCGGGGTTGATCACCGAACGGATGATCTGGATGCGTCCGTCGAGGATGTCGAGCGTCCAGGCGTTGACGACCCTGCCATCGCGATCGCGGAGGATCGCGCCCGGCTGGCCGTTCACCTCGTGCGCCTCCAGCACGGCGCCGATCTGGGTGAGCGGAGGCACGTTGGCGGCCAGTACCCGGGCGACCCTCTCGACGCCGTAGACGGGGTTCGTACCCCCGACCTTGCCGCCGCCGTCACTGACCAGCTGAGCGTCGGCGGCGAGGACCTTGCGCAGCCCGTCGACGTCCCCTTCCCTGAGCGCGTGGAGGAATCGTCCCGCGAGTTCCTCGCGCTTCCTTCGGTCGGTCTCGAACCGGGGGCGATCATCCCGCATGTGGCGGCGTGCCCGTGAGGCGAGCTGGCGGCATGCCGACTCCGAGCGCCCCACCGCCGACGCGACCTCGGGAAAGCCGAAGTCGAACACCTCCCGGAGCACGAAGACAGCGCGTTCGAGCGGGCTGAGTCGCTCCAGCAGCAGCAGCGCGGCCATCGACAGCGAGTCGGCAAGTTCCGCGGCGCGTTCCGGGTCCTGGTAGGGGTCGGCGAGCAGTGGTTCGGGGAACCACGGCCCGATGTACTCCTCCCGGCGAACCCGGGCGGAGCGCAGCACGTCGATCGAGATCCTGGTGACCGTCGCCGAGAGGAACGGCTTGGTGGATCGCGGTTGCGTCGAGGTCGTCGCGTAGCGCAGCCAGGTCTCCTGGACGGCGTCCTCGGCCTCGGTCACGCTGCCCAAGATCCGGTAAGAGATCGAGAACAACAGCGGTCGAAGTTCCTCGAATTCCTTCTCTCGCGTCATCCCAACCCGTCCTTGAATCCCTGGCGCCACGAGGGTAGCGCAGGCTGCTGGTTGTGAGGCCGCTCACACCGTGTCACAACCGAATGGGGCACCTCGTCTTAGGGGGCATGACAAACGCGGAACAGACCTCGGTGCTGATCACCGGAGGCAACAAGGGGCTCGGCTTCGAAGCGGCCCGGCGGCTCGGGGAACACGGTTGGACGATCTTTCTCGGCTCGCGCGATGAAGGTCGAGGACGGGCGGCCGCCGACAAGCTGGCCGACAGTGGCGCGAACGTGGTCATGGTCCCGCTGGACGTGACCTCGGACGACTCGGTGAGTGAGGCCGTACGGCTCGTTCGGCAGCACACCGATCGGCTGGATGTGCTGATCAACAACGCCGGCGCGCCAGGAAAGGTGGTCGCGCCGGCGGACGCGACGGTTGACGACATTCACTCCGTCTACGACACCAACGTGTACGGACCGATCAGGGTCACGCATGCGTTCCTCCCCTTGCTGCGGGCGGCGGACCATCCGCGGGTGGTGATGGTGTCCAGCGGTGGTGGTTCCTTCGCGGTCGTGACCGATCCGGAGCAGCCCGTCTCGAAAATGCACGAGCTCGCCTACAGCTCGTCGAAAGCGGCGCTGAACATGATCACCGTCCGGTACGCCCAGGCGCTCCCGGAGATCAAATTCAATGTCGCCACTCCCGGAGAAGTCGCCAACCGCAAATTCGCCGCCACCGACATGAACCATCACACCGGCGAACTGACGGTCACCGAGGGCACCGATTCGATCGTCGAACTCGCGATGATCGACGCCGACGGGCCGACCGGAATCTTCATCGATCGCCTCGGCCCCGTCGCGTGGTGACCGGGTAAGCAGGGGCGCGATGGCCGTCAGCCGAGAGCGTCGAGCAACGCGCGCTCACGCTCGGCGCTGAGGCCGGCGCGTCTTGGCCGGTCCAGACCCTGCTCGCGTTCCCAGAGCAGGGTGTCGGCCAGCAGTTCCGCCCGCGGCCGATGACGGAGCCCCGCGGCGCGCGCCGCGGCCCCGCTCCGGGCCGACCACCCTTCCCAACCCGGCTCGACCACCCACATCGGCAACGACTCGGCACCCATGTACTCGGCCACACCGTTCGCGAGCAGCCATGCCGAGTCGGCGGTGACCATCGAACCCAGGTGCCCCCCAATGGCCCGGGACAGCTCGATCCACTCCCCGAACGACACGACCGGGCCGACAGCGTCGTACGTGCCGACGGTCCTCGCCTCCGCGGCGTCGAGCAGCCAGGCGGCGAGATCCCGAACGTCGACCGCCTGCGTCGGCTTGGCCGGCGCGTCGGGAACCAGCATCGGCCCTTGCGGATCGCGTGCGGCACGGGCCACCCAGTAGCCGGAGCGTCCGCTGTGATCGCCCGGACCGCCGATGAGACCCGCGCGCGCGATGAGGAGACGGTCGCCCACGACGGCCGCCGACGCCTGCTCGCAGGCGACCTTCGCCTCACCGTACGCCTCCCGATCGACCTCGCTCCGATCGGTAGGAGCAAGCAGGGCCGTGGACTCATCCGCGTCCAGCACGGCATGGGAGGCGTAAGCACTGACGGAGGAGACATAGGCCCAGTGCCTGGCCCTGCCACCCAGCGCGTCAAGCGCCTCACGAACGAAGCCCGGCTGCCACGACACCTCTATGACCGCATCCCATTCGCGGTCGAGCAGCGGCCCGTAGGCCGAAGGATCGCGCCGATCAGCGACCACCAGCGTCGCTCCGTCCGCGACTCCCCCACTTTCACCGCGCGCCAGACACGTCACCCGATGGCCACGCTCGATCGCCTGCCGCGACAGCTCCCGGCCCACCCACGCCGTTCCACCCAGAACCAATATCTCCATCCCGACACCCAAGCACCGCGAACACCGAATACCCAGGCGGGTTCACCGACAGCAGACCTGGTTCACTGACAGCGGACCCGATGTCGTCAACGTCAATCCCCTAAGTAGCGAAAGGCCATCCGGCACCTCGAGCACTCCGGAGCACTCGTCAATAGGATCATGCTGTTGCGATGATCTGGCGATCGGGAGCCCTCGATGAGTGACCCCGGCGGCTTCGGCCCCCTGGAGATGGACGAGCGCGAGGCGATCGGCCCCTACCGGATCGTCGGCCGGATGGGTGCCGGGGGCATGGGGGTGGTCTATGCGGGGATCGCGGCCGACGGCGGCCGGGTCGCGGTCAAGGTCATCCATCCGGGGTTAGCCGCTGATCCGCACTTCCGCGCCCGCTTCGTCCGTGAGGTCGATCTCCTGTCCCGGGTACGCGGGCGCTGCACGGTCTCGGTGCTGGACGCCGACACCGCCGCGATGCCTCCCTGGCTGGCCACCGAGTTCGTGCCCGGCCCGACGCTCAACACGTACGTGCGGGACAACGCGCCGCTGGCGCCGGACGAGCTGCTCTCGTTCGGCGTGGACATCGCCGAGGCGCTCACCGACATCCACCGGGCCGGCATCGTGCACCGCGACCTCAAGCCCGGGAACGTGATCTTCTCCGCCTCCGGCGCGAAGGTCCTGGACTTCGGCATCGCCCGGGCCCTCGACGAGAGCGGGCTCACGGGCACCGGCGCGCTGATCGGGACGCCCGGCTGGATCAGTCCCGAACAGTACCGGGGCGACCAGGCGGACGCCGCCGCCGACGTCTTCGCCTGGGGCGCGCTGATGGCGTACGCCTCGACGGGCCGCCCGCCGTTCGGCACCGGAGCCCCCGACGTCCTCGCCTACCGCGTCATGAGCGTCGATCCCGACCTGTCCGGGGTACCCGCGCAGATCCGCGACCTCGTACGGAGCGCGCTCGCCAAGGATCGGGCGGCCCGGCCCGCCACGAACGAGTTGCTCGCCCGTGTCACCGCGATCAGGGCGGGCACGACGATCCCCTTGCCGCCGCCCGACAAACGCCGCGTGGTGCCGCTGTGGTCGGCTGCGGCCGTCATAGCGGCGCTCGTAGCCGTCGGCACGATCTTCGCGACGAACTCGGCGGGAACACCAGAGGCATTCCAGAGCCCGAGCGCCTCTCCCTCGTCCACATACGCGGAAACCCAGACTCCGGACGAGAGCGAGGACCCGGACGAGACGCCAACGGCGAGCGATACCCCCGAGGAAACACCCAGCACGAGGAAGACCCCCAAGGAAACGCCCACCACAAAGAAGAAGACGAGCGCGCGCCCGAGCCCCCGCCACTCGGCCACCGGCCTGCCGTGCGCGTCCGAGGACTCGATACTCCGGCAGGCCGCCGTACTGAACCACGGCAGCCTGCCGGAGGACTCGGTGGTCAAGCGCAAGCGGTGCGTGGGCTTCTGGGTCGCGGCCGAGCTCAACTCCCCGAGCGTCGGCGGAGTCGACCTGATCGCGAAGCGGAACGCGACCCAATTCGTCGAGGCCGAGATCGGCAGCAACTTCTGCTCACTGGAGAACGGCCCGGCACTCCTCGCGACCGCGCCGGCCAGCATCAGAACCTTCCTCTGCCCCAACGGCTTCAGCTGAGCTACTCAACGGACCGGCCCGAAGCTGTCGGTCTTGTACTGTTGCAGGATGGAGCCATCCTCAGCCTCCTGCAAGAAGACGTAGATCATCGTCCTCGCTGCTGGATCAGGTGATCACACTCTTCGGTGGCGTCTTCGTAGCTGCTCAGCAGGAACGCGTGGATCGTCGCAAGCTGATCACCGGAGAAGGTGGCCATCAAACGGCGGCTGCGGACATCGAGCCCCTCGTAGAACGAAGCGATTCGTTCGAGTCCCGGAGCCGAAGCCTCGACGAGTACGCGGCGGCGATCCGTCGGGTCAGGTTGGCGCCGGACATAGCCCGCCTTCTCCAGACGGTCGATCATGTGCGTGACCGCGCCAGTAGTCCGCCCGAGTTGCGAACTGAGCGCGCCGGCCGTGGAAGCTCCCGCGCGATTGAGCGCGTGCAGGCAGAGCAGATCGGTCTGGGCGATGCCGAGGTGCTGGGCGATCAGGTCGTTCAGACGCCCAAGGGCTCCAGCCAGGTCCGTCATGGACGCGACGATCCGGTCCGCAAGGTCGTCCGCGTGGTCGTCATGCGGTTTGACGGGCATGCGAGGCTCCATTTATCTTCACAGCTCAGATACTTAGCAATGCAGCTAGTGTATCGGATGCCAACTTCCGCGAACTGGAGAGCCATGGACCTGCTCGACGTCACCATCACTCTGCCCTCCGTCAGAGCGGAGCTCGACGCCTCGTCGGCGCACCTGCAGTGGACAGGTTCCGCACCCGCGAAACCCTGACGAAGGCGCTATGGGCTCCCGAGTTTCCGCAGCGCCTGCTCGGATGCCGAGCCCGGCTCGGCGGCGAACAGGTCCAGCCCGCAGCACGACGGCTCGTCGGGCAGCGCGATGAGCTCGCCGTACAGGGTCAGTTCGCCCACGACCGGGTGGTGCAGCACGTACACCCGGGACCGGACCCGCGCGACCGGGTGCTCCGCCCATATCCGGGCGAAGTCCGCGCTCAGCTCCCGCAGGTGGTCAATGTGCGCCGTGAGTCCGACGTCCCCGCGATACCGCCCGAGCAGTACGCGTAAATGCGCCACGTGCTCGCGTGCCGCCCGCTCCCAACCGGTACGGTGCAGCTCACGCAGGTAGGGCTCGGTGAACAGCAGGTGCGAGAACGTGCGGCGGCCCTCCGGCAGCCCGGGGAAGTCGCCGAACACCGCCACGGCGAGCTGGTTCCAGCCGACAATCTGGGTGTGCCGGCCGACCACCAGCGCCGGCGTCATCACGAACGACTCCAGCAGGTAACGCAAGCCCGCAGGCACATCGGACAAGGCCGCAGCCCCCGAGCACACCTGAGGACGCCGCGCGATCCGGTGCAGGTACGCCAATTCGTCCGTGTCCAGGCGCAGCGCCACGCCGATGGCATCCAGGACCTCGTCGGAGACGCTGTCGCCTTTGCCCTGTTCCAGCCGCGTGTAGTGGGCGATGCTCACGCCCGCCAGCCGGGCCAGCTCCTCACGCCTCAGGCCCGCGACCCGGCGCATTCCGCCGTAGTCGCGCAGCCCGACGTCCTCCGGGCGCAGGCGGGCACGGCGTGACTTGAGGAACCCGCTCAGCTCGGCCCTGTCGTCCACGCGACAACCCTACGCCGAGGGTGATCACGCCGTGAGTACGCAGAACACGGACCTGTTCGGGCGACCGCGACGGCCCCACGCTGTCAGGCGAGCCACCCCCGGCTCTTTACCCGGAATCCACACGAACGAACGGAAAGAAGCCATGCCCCAAACACTCGGACTCATCGGCAGCGGAATGATCGGTTCTTCCGTTGCCCGCCTGGCCGTCGCGGCCGGCCTCGAGGTTGTCCTCAGCAATTCGCGAAGCCCTGAGACACTCGCTGATCTCGTCGCCGACCTGGGCGAGCGTGCCCGAGCGGCCACACCGGAAGAAGCGGCACGCGCCGGAGACCTGGTGGTGGCGGCCATCCCGCTGAAGGCCTACGAACACCTCCCCGCCGAAGCTCTGGCCGGCAAGACGGTGCTGGACACGGCGAACTACTACCCCGAGCGGGACGGCCACCTGGCCGAACTGGACGCGGGCGAACTGACCTCCAGCGCTCTGCTGCAACGCCACCTCGCGGCCTCCCAGGTGGTCAAGGCATTCAACAACATCACTCCGCACCAGCTGTTCTCCCTCGCCCGGCCCACGGGGGCGCCGGACCGCAGCGCCCTGCCCATCGCCGGCGACGACCCAGAAGCCAAGGCAGAGGCCACCCGGCTGTTGGACGTCCTCGGTTATGACGCGGTGGACATCGGCACGCTCGCCGCGAGCTGGCGCAGCGAACCGAACACACCGGTATACGTCCACCCCTATCTCGGCGAAACGCCCGCCATGAGCATTGAGGCCTTCTTCCGCTGGACTCTCCAGACACCCGGCATCGCCGTTCCGGCAGCGCAGGTCGGCAAGCTCATCGAGACCACGGCCCGCCGGCCGGCAGGCGAGGCCAGAATCCCGAACGACGACTGACTCCTCTGGAACCCGGAGTTCAGCGCTCGGCGAGGGGAGGCGGGTGGGCGTCCCGCCGGCCGCCGGTCCCCAGCCAGAGCGCCGCGGTGACGGACAGAAGGAGGGCCGCGAGGAGGACATGGTAAGCCCGATCCAGCGCACCCGACTGTGTATAGACGGCGGCGGTGACCTGGATCGGCAGCACGTACATCGCGGCGGCCGTGATCCAGCGCGGGCTGCGGGCGACGGCCGTGGCCCACACCGCCACGAGCAGGAACCCGGCTTCCAGCCCCGCCCGTACGACCGCCCACAGCTCGCCGTACGGCCCGTCGAGCACGTAGGAAACGAGCACGGCGGCGACCGGGATCGCGGGCCAGAACCACGAGCGTCGCCGGAGGCCGCGTGGCCGGCGGACGGCGAGGACGGCCGCACCGGCCGCCAGCAGCCCGTACGGAATCAAGGACACCCAGTTGTGGTAGGACGGCCCGAGCAGGCCGGAGCCCCACGCAGTCACGTCCCCGCCGAACATCATGACGCGGCCCGTCGACACCGCGACGGCCACGGCGAGCGGCAGGGACACCCGCGCCCAGCCGCGCATCAGGGTCAGCATCAGCACCGTGGAGACGGCGATCCACGCCGGCCCGGCGCGGTCCATGAGGGCGTAGGTCAGGTTCGCCACGGCGATGACCGTGACGCCGAGATGCACGCCATCGGCCCACCACGGCACACGATCCGCGGCCGACCCCCTCGCGCGCTCGCCCACGCCCTCAAGGATCAGGACGACCGTCTCCCGGATGGAGGGCAGCCGGCGGGTCCCGGCCATGAGCGCCCCCATGATGTCGGCGCCGTACTCCGCCCGGTAGTGCTTGGGGTACGTCAGCAGGACGAGCTCATACCAGCGCTCCGCGAGCGAGCGGCTCATGCCTGCGCCGTCCCGGCCCAGGGCGCCGCGCGGTGGGTGACGACTCTGGCCGCCTGTTCCATCCGCGCCGCCTCCTCAGACAGGACCCGGTGGCCCTCCTCGGTGAGGCGGTAATAACGGCGGGGCCGTCCCTGTACGGTCTCCTCCCGGTCCACGGCGACGAGCTGGCTGCCCGACATGCGGTTGAGCGCGCCATAGAGGGTGCCGACGGCGAGTCGCACCCTCCCGTCGGACAGCTCCTTGGCCCGTTTGATGATCCCGTAACCGTGCAGGGGACCATCGAGCAGCGCGGCCAGCACGAAGTAGGCCGGCTCACTCATCACGGATGAGTCTTTGATCATACGCGTCACGATATATCGAGCGACGAGCTATTGTCACGCGCCTCATTGAGCGTCGGTCATGCCCGTTCCGCGAGCCGCGCGTTGACGTCGGGAAACGAGCCGTCGCCGAACAGGATCCGCGCTGCCAAGGCACGACCGGCACGACCACGTAGCATGGCCACCGCCGCCTCCGCCGCGGCTGGGGATCGGATGCCGGCGAGCACGCGGCGCAGCAACAGCCGTCCTCGGAACCGGGTCCGCAGCGCGCCCCCGTCGTACTGGCTCAATACGCGCTGGTCGCCAGTACGCAGGTAGCTGGCGGCAAGCCCCGCGGCCAGTTCGGACATGCGTAAGCAGGGGTCCAACCCGCCGGCCGTCAACGGCGACACCGCGCCCGCCGCGTCTCCGACGAGCAGCCCGGCGGGGCACGCCAACCGTCGCAGCACACCGCCGACCGGGATCGGACCACCTCGACGCTCGACCGGACCGGTCGGCACCGCGCGGCCGGGCGCGTCCGCGGCGAAAGCGTCCAGCAGGTGGCGGACGCCGGTGCGCATCGCGGCCGGATATCCCGCGACGCCGACATGCGCATGGCGGCCGTCGTCGATGACCCACCCCAGGTAGCCCGGAGCGACCCGGGGGTCCAGCACGCAGTGGAACACCGGAGTGGCCGTGCGCGACGCGATCGGATGGACGATCTCGGCACCGACCAGGAAGCGCCGATTGACGTCAAGGCCGAGATCACGGGCCACCTGGGAGCGGGCGCCATCCGCGCCGACGATGAACCGGGCCGTCACCGGTTCCGCACCCGCGAACCGCACAAAACCCATCGACGCGTCGATATACCGTACGCCCAAGAAAACCTGCGCCCCGGCCGACTCCGCCGCGCGGTGCTCGTGCTCGTAGACGGCCGCCATGTCCGCCACGCGATACTCGTCCCGGTCGCTGGTGAGCCGGATCGGCGCCCGCCGCGACGGCGGATACAGCAGTACGTCCCGAATACCCGGCCCGAGCAGGTGGTCCGGCAGCTCGAAGTCATCGAGCGTACGCCGCACGAAGATGCCCGTCGTCCGGATGCCCGTCGACAGCGACCTGCGGCGGTCGACGACCAGCACATCGAGTTCCCGTTCCGCGAGCAGGCGGGCTGTGCGCAGGCCGGCCAGGCCCGCACCCACGACCAGTACATCAACGGTCCGCATACTTTAGGACGGTAGGAGCGGCACTCCACTCATACGACGGTTTGCACGGTACCCGCCCCTTATCTCTACACCGTTGCCACACTCGGGGCCGTCGGCGCGAGATTCATGCCTTGTAGGGTGGAGATATGGCTGCGGAGCATCCTGAGGCCGCAAAACAACTGTCCGTGGTCGCGGAGAACCTAGGGTCACACCTCTCGGAGGTCAGCCGCGACATCGCGGAGAACATTGTTGCCGAGATCCCGGAGCTCAGGGGTGACCCCTCCGTCATCAAGATCCTTCAGGCGAGCATCGCGGAAAATGTCGCCACGTTGCTGCACATCTTCGAGAACGACATACCTCTGGACAACATCGAGGGGCCCGCGGCCGCTTCCGAGTACGCCAGGAGGCTGGCCCAGAGAGGCATCCCCCTCAGCGCGATGAGCAGGGCCTACAGGATCGGCCACTGGCGTTTCCTGCAGTGGTGTCTGGACGAGCTCAACCGGCAAGGCACCGGCGACGAGCTCTCCACCGCGACCAACCGGCGCATGCTGCAGGTGAGCTTCGGTTACATCGACCGGGTGACCGAGCACGTCATCGTGGTCTACCAGCAGGAACGCGATCACTGGCTGCTCAGCCAGACCGCCACGCGCGCCGCGCGCGTGCGAGACATCCTCGGCGAGGAGGACGTCGACCTCGACTGGGCCGAACAAGCCCTTGGTTACCGACTCCGGCAGAACCACCTCGGACTGGTGGCCTGGTTGCCCACGCTGACGGGTGGCGGCGCGGGACTCGCTCGACTCGATCGGATCACCAACGAGATCGCCCGGAAGCTCGGCTGCCCCGCCAGGCCGCTGTTCGTCCCCCGAGATGCAGTTCTGTCCTGGGTTTGGCTGCCGTTCGGCTCGCACAGCGACGTCTCCTGGGAACAGCTGTCGGATGTGGTCGAGCGCAGCGATCCTTCCGTGCACGTGTGCGCCGGGGGCGTGGGGTACGGCATCGAGGGATTCCGCTCCACGCATCGGCAGGCATTGCGCACGCAGGAACTCGCGGCAGTGGCCAGTGCGGCGCCCCAGTTCACCGACTTCTCCACTGTCGCTCCCATCGCCTTGATGGCTACGAACGTCGATGACATGCGCGCTTGGGTGTGGAGCATCCTGGGCCCGCTGGCCATCGATGACGAGAGCAGCGCGCGGCTTCGGGAGACCGCGCAGATCTTCCTGGACACCGGCTGCAGCTACACCGCCACCGCCAGCGCGCAAATTCTGCACAAGAACACCGTGCAGTACCGCATCCGGAAAGCCGAGGAAATCATCGGACACCCGGTCCAGCAAGGGCACGCCGATCTGGAAGTCGCGCTGCGCGCCGTTCAATACCTCGGCTCGACGCTCCTTCGTAGCACGCCGACTTGAGTGCCCTACAACATGGCTTTCTGAGGCTGTGTGGGGACCACGATGACCGTGGTGGTGTCGGCGCTCAGGGCCACCTTGAACTCCCGCTCCAAATCCTCCGTGGTCTCCACGTCGACCGCGCGGCACCCGAAGCCGCGGGCCACGGAGGCGATGTCGAGCCCCGGCAGGTCGAGTCCCGGAACGCCCGGTGTTTCCTCGAGTACCGCGAACGACTTGAGGATGGAGTACTCGTGGTTGCGCATGACCACGTACACGATCGGGAGGTTGTGCTGTGCCGCCGTCCAGATGGCCTGCACGGAGTACTGGAAGGAGCCGTCGCCGATCAGGCCGACGACCGGCCGGTCGACGCCGCTGTCCCGGTCGCCGAGCGCGACTCCCACCGCTGCCGGGGTGCCCCATCCGATGCCCCCGCTGGCTGTGGCGAAGAACGATCCGGACCTGACCGTGGGAAGCCATTCGGCCTGCTGGGCCATGGTGGAGGTCGATTCGTTGACGATGACCGCGTTGGGCGGCCTGACCCTGCTGAGGGCGGCGTACACCTCCGGCGGGGTGAGCGGGCTGTTCGGCACCTGCGGCAGCTCGCGGGGCCGCGCCATCGGCTCGGGCATGGCACGGGCGGATCCCTCCGTGACCAGGTCAAGGAGCAGCTCGATCGCTGTCTTGGGATCGCCGATGAGGCTGTCGCCGACTCGCGCCGCCGCGGCGACCTCTGGGTCGGCGGTGATCTGCAGGAGTTCGGTGCCTGCGGGGAGGTAGTCGCCGGGCACGTACGGGTAGTAGCGGAACACTTCCGCGCCGATCACGACCACCAGGTCGTGCCCGGTCAACCGGTCGCTGACGGTCTTCACGGACATCCCGAGCGGGCCGCGGAAGAGCGGGTGGTCCTCCGGGAAGGAGGCGCGGTCCAGCAGCGGAGCGCCGTAGACGGCCGCGCGCAGCTTCTCCGCAAGGGCGACGGCCACGTCCCATCCGCCGGCCCGGTCCACCTCCGGCCCGAAGACCAGCGCGGGACGACGGCTGCCGGAGATGCGGTCGGCGAAAGTCCGCAGCCGCTCTGTGTCGGGGGCGACCCGGTCGCTCACCGTACGCACCCGGGCGGGACCGGACAGCGGCTCCTTCCAGTCGTCCATGGGAACGGACAGGTAGACCGGTCCTGCCGGTGGCTGCAGCGCGATCGCGTAGGCGCGCATGAACGCCTCCGGTACGTCCTGGGCGCGGGCCGGCTCGTAGGACCACTTCACCCACGGTTTCGGCAACGTGGTGGCCTCCCGGTTGCCCAGGTACGGCTCCCCGATCACCAGTTCCCGGTGCTGCTGTCCCGAGGTGACGATCAAGGGAGTGTTTCCGTGGTAAGCCGCGATCAGATTTCCCATGGCGTTGCCCGGACCGGCCGCGGAGTGCAGGTTGACCAATGCCGGGCGCCGGGTGACCTGCGCGAAGGCGTCCGCCATCGCGATGACGGACGCCTCCTGCAGCGCCAGTACGTAGGTGAAGTCCGGCGGGAAATCCTGCAGGAACGGCTGCTCGGTGGAGCCGGGATTACCGAAGACCGTGGTGAGGCGGAGGGTCCGTAGCAGATCGTAGGTCACGCTTCGCACCGTGGACTGTTCAGTCATCGTCAGTCGCCTTTCTCGCGGCAAGCAGCCTGTAAGGCAGGGCGGGTGTCATCGGCCTTGCCAGCGCGGTGAGCGCCTTTCCGCGAAGGCGTGGGCACCCTCCTGCGCGTCATGGGACGCCAGAACTGGTGCGACGATCCGGTCCTGCTCGACGAAGGCGTCCTGATCGCGGAACACTCGCCGCTCGTTGACGACGCGTTTGACGGCCGCCACGGCCAGGGGCGCGTTGTGCGCGATGCTGGTGGCCAGTTCCAGGGCCTTCTTCAGTGCCTCGCCCGGTTCCGTGAGGTGGTTGACCAGGCCCAATCGCTCGGCCCGCTGGGCGGGCAGGGCGGCGCCGGTGAGCAGGAGCTCCAGGGCGATGTTGCGCGGGATGCGTTCGGGCAGTCGCACCATGCCCCCTTCGGGTGGCACGATCCCGTAGCGGACCTCGGTCTGGCCGAAGGTGGCGTTCCGCGCGGCCACGATCATGTCGCAGGCGAGCGCCATCTCGGTTCCGCCGCCCAGCGCATAGCCCTCGACCGCGGCGATGAGCGGGGTCTTGATCTGGGCGCGGGTGATGCCCGCGAAGCCCCGTCCTTCGATGATGGGCGTGTCTCCGGCCGCGAAGGCCTTGAGGTCCATGCCCGCGCTGAAGACGCCGCCGGCCCCGCTGATGATGCCGACTCTGAGGTCGTCGCGGGCCTCGAGGAGGTCGACGGCGGCGGCCAGGCCCCGAGCGGTGGCCCCGTCGACGGCGTTGCGGGCCTCCGGCCGGTCGATCGTGATCACCAGGATGCCGTCGATTTCCTCGGTCCGTACGGTCGGCGTGTCTGTGACCGTGGCCATGATGGTGTTTCCCTTCTTCCCTCGCGTCTTCTCTCGCGCTGCTTCTCTCGCGCTGCTTCTCTCGCGCTGCTTCTCTCGCGCTGCTTCTCTCGCGCTGCTGAGCCGCGGCTTCAGACGACGGTTTCGGACTTGCGCAGGTCCTCGATTCCGGCGGTGTCGAAGCCGAGGTCGCGGAGCACTGACTCGGTGTGTTCGCCCAGGTCGGGGGCTGGGCCCGGACGGACCTTCTGTTCCTGGTCCAGCCGTACGGGGCTGTCGATGGTCAGGTGCGGCTCGTCGCTGCTGTCGTCGATCGGCACGAACACCCGGTTGGCGAGGAGCTGGGGGTCCTGGGCGCACTCTTCAAGCGTCTGGACGACTCCGTACGTGAGGTTCTCGGCGTCGAGCACCTCGCGCCACTCGGCCAGGGAGCGAGTCGCGAACGTCCTGTCCAGCAGGGCGACGATCTCGGCGGCGTGGGCGCGGCGGCTCGGGGTGTCGGCGTAGCGCGGGTTCTCCGCCGCCTCGGGATGACCGATGGCCCTGAGGAAGCCGGGGACCTGCTTGTCCTCGTTGACGAAGACGAGGATGATCCAGCGGCCGTCGGCCGTGCGGTACATGTTCCCCAGCGCGTTGGGCGGGTCGGACCGGTTGATGGGGCGAGGGGGCTTGGCTCCGACCAGCACGGCCTGCAGCCACATGCCGGCCGCCCAGGCGCCTTCGGCGAACAGCGAGGCCGTGACGCGTGCGCCCTGGCCGGTCTTCTCCCGCCGGTACAGCGCGGTCATGATCCCGGCGAACAGGGTGATCGCCGTGGAGTGGTCACCCGATCCGAACACGTTCATGGCCGGCGGCACGTCAATCTGGCGGGTGATGTCCATCAGGCCGCTGCGCGCCCAGTACGCCGTCACGTCGAAGCCGGGCAGATGCGCATCCGGACCTTCCTCGCCGAAGCCGGTGACATCGGCGTAGATCAGCCGGGGGTTGAGGGGCGCCAGAGAGTCGTACTCCAGGCCCAGCTTGGCCCGTGTCCGCGGCGGGAAATTGGTTATCAGCACGTCGGCCCACCGCACCAGACGCTCGAGCACGGGCCGGGCGCCGGGCGACTTGAGGTTGAGCGCGATGCCGCGCTTGTTGCGGTTGTCCAGTTGCCAGGGGTAGTTGACCCCTTCGACATGGGGGTTCGGAGGGACGCGGCTGAGCGAGCGGTACGCGTCGCCCACGTGCGGTGGTTCCACTTTGACGACGTCGGCGCCGAAGTCACCGAGGACGGTGGCCGCGGCAGGCCCGGCGATGAAGCTCGCGAGATCGACGACGTGCAGTCCCTCCAGGAGGGGCGGGTTCTTCATGACTGCTCCTTGCCTTCGGTGGAGCCGTGGCTGACCCGCTGTTCCGGGGCGCTGGGCGCCAGAGGCACGAAGGCGCTGTAGCCGGTGATGTCGCGGCCGACGATCAGCGCCTGCACGGTGTCGGTGCCCTCGTACGTGTCGATCGCCTCGATGTCACAGAGGTGCCGGGCGACGTGGTAGTCGAGCAGGATCCCGTTGCCGCCGAGCATGTCGCGAGCGTCGGAGAGAATGGCCCGGGACCGTTCGGTGTAGTGCATCTTGGCCAGCGCGACCCGGGGCATCGAGTACTCACCCTCGTCCATGAGCTGGCTGAGCCGGTACTGCATGCACAGCATGTCGGTGATGTCCGCCAGCATCCGAGAGAGCCGATACTGGATGAGCTGGAAGGCGGCCAGCGGCATCCCGAACTGCTTGCGCTGCTTGGCGTAGGCCAGAGCCGTCTCGTAGCCCGCGATGGCGGCCCCGATCGCCTCCCAGGCGACGCAGAAGCGCGAGGCCAGCAGGACTTTCTCGGTGTCGCGGAAGGTGTTGACGCCCGCCAGGCGGTTCTCGGCGGGCACCCGGACGTCGGTCAGGGAGATCTGGGCGTTCTGGACACAGCGCAGAGCCGTCTTGCCCTTGATGACCTGGGCGTCGAACCCGGGTGTGCCCTTTTCGACTACATAGCCGCCCACGTGCCCGTCGTCGCCGCGGGCCCAGATGATCACGTAGTCGGCGAAACTCGCGTTGCCGATCCACCTCTTGTAGCCGTTGAGGACGTAGGAATCACCGTCCCGGCGCGCGGTCGTCTCCAGCTTGACCACGTCCGTGCCGTGCGCGGGCTCGGTCAGCCCGAAGGCGCCGATCTTCTCCAGGCGCGCCATCGGCGGCAGGAAGCGCTGCTTCTGCTCCTCGGAGCCCAACAGCGCGATCGACATCATGGCCAGGGCCGAGTGGACCCCGGCGAACGTGGAGATGCTCAGATCGCCCCGGGCCAGTTCGAGGATCACCAGGCCGGCCGTCAGGTTGCTCATGCCTGGGCAGCCATAGCCGGCGATCTGGAAGCCGGCGATGCCCAGCTGCCCCAGCTTGGGAACCAGTTCGTGGGGGAACTCCGCCCGCTCCCAGTAGGGGTTGATGATCGGGGTGACCTCTCGGTCCATGAAGTCGCGGACCTTCTGCCGAAGGGCGCGCTGCTCGTCGGTGAGCAGTCTGTCCAGCAGGTAGTAGTCGGAATGCTCCGGTCCGCCCAGCACCGGCGGCTCCACCCCGGACTGCCTTCCATTGCTGCTCGGGAAAGCGCCATGGGGGACGGCCTGGCCCGGGTCGGCTGCTGTGCCGTGTGTCACCTTCATGTTCCGCTCCTTCCGATCGCGTCGATGAGAACGACGCTAGGAGGGAACAGCGAAACAGCCATTGTCCGCCAAACACGACATTTAGTTTCAAATTGGTATCCCAAGCCCAATTCGCCCGGCAGCGCCCGCGCGTCATCCACACCGCCGCCAAACTAGGGGCATGCCTTTCCCTGACGAGTCGGCCGCCGTTGCCGTAGTGGACTACCGGTCGCAGTGGGCAGTGGACTTCGAGCAACTGGCCGGGACGCTGCAAGGCGCCCTCGGAGGCCAAGCCCGTGCGATTGACCACGTCGGATCCACCGCAGTGCCGGGCCTGGCCGCCAAGGACTGCGTGGACATCCAGGTCCTCGTCGACGCGATCGACGAGGATGAGCAGATCAGGCTCCTCGCCGCGATCGGCTTCCGCTGTCGGCCGGAGCCCTGGAACCGTACGGAGATCTCGGGCGGACGGGAGTGCCGGAAGTTGGTATTCGCGCCGCCGGTCGGTGCGCGACGATGCAACGTCCATCTGCGTGAGGTGGACGGGCCGAACGTCCGCTTCGCCCTGCTGTTCCGCGACTACCTGCGCGCCGATGATGCCGCCTGTCAAGCATGGGGGGCGTTCAAGAAGCGCCTGGCTCTCAGCGTGCCGGACCTCCTCGACTACGGACAGATCAAGGCCCCGGCCACGGCAATTCTGATGACAGCGGCTGAACGCTGGGCAGCCGAAACCGGCTGGCAGCCGGCTCCGAGCCACAATCGAATTGGCGCGTGATCACGGAACTGTTGTCGCTCCACCCGCAGGTCAGGGACCTGGCATTCCTGAAGTCGTAGCCCGGATGGTGGGGGTAGCGGTCATTTCTCGAGGCCGAGCAGTTCGGCCACGACGTGCAGGTCATCCGGCGCCGCCGTCAGCTCGAAGTCGTCGAGCTCGGGGTGGACGCAGAGGAGCGCCACGTACATCGCGTACGGGCGCACCTCTTTCCGTTCCGACTTCTCGAGCTCCCGCCAGGATCGGACGGACGCGCCGGTCAGGTCGATCTCCTCGTAGGGGCCGCGCCAGGTGATGCGGCGCTCGACGTGCCGGAAGGTGCCTGTCTGCCACAAGGCTCCCTCCCGTACGGCCACGGCGACGATGAGCCTGAGCGAGCCGACCTCTGCACCGATGGCCAGCGCGGCCTCAACCTTCGCTCTGGCGCCGGCGGCGCGGCGGCGCATAAATACCGGTATCACGAACCCGGCGAACAGCACTGCCGCCACTTCAAGGGCGCGTAACGCCACCTCCATCCGGCCATCCTCGCACCCGCCTCCACAACTGCACAGGCCAGGAATGCGCCACTTCTGATGAGACTCCGCCGGATCAGGTGCCGACTTCCCGAGCCGCCGAACCTCCGCCCGCGAGCAGCCGAGGCGAAACACACGATGACTGCAGGCCTTCACGTATTTCTACGACGGAGCATGGACTGAAGGTGATGACTCCGGTCATTGACGTGTGGCGGCGTGGTATTGGTGGATGAGCCGGGCGCTGTCCGCCCGTTTGGCCACGATGGACAGGCATATCAGGTGGACGTCACCGGTGGGCGCGGTGAAGGTCACCTCCGCGAATCCGTGCACGATCTCCTGGCTCAGCCGACCGCCGGAAACCACCTTGACCTGTGCCGTCGTACCGCGGGCGACCCTGGCGTAATAGTCGAAGATTTCCTGCGGACCGTGTCCAAGCTGCGGACTGATGCCCTGAAAAAGCGCATCCTGGCTGAACAGAGCGGCGATCTCAGCCGGATGGTGTGCGTTGAAGGCCCGCTGCCAGTCATGGAGCAACCTGGTGAGAACGTCTGTGGCCCCGGCTCCGGTCATCGCGGGGAACCTGCGTGCAGAGCTTCCCGCACCCACTGGTGTCGTGGCTGCGAGTGCAGCTGCCAGTAGTGCTCGGCGATGTCGTCAGGGTCGAAGTCGGTACCTGGGGCGACCGGACCGGCCACGGTGACGCTCGCCACGTGCACCCCGGCAGGTCCATACTCTTGGTCGAGCAGCGTGACCAGGGCACGGACACCTGCCTTGCCCAGGGAGAGGCTCACATACTGCGGCTTGGGCTCGGGCATGCCGCCCGTGATGAGGATCGTTCCGTTCCCGCGTGCCGCCATGGCAGGAGCGACGTGAGCCGCAGCGTTGAGCGCGCCGACCACGTTCACCGCCCAGGCCTCCATGTGACCGCGTACCGACAGCTCGCCCGGCGCGTCCGCCTGGATGATCGCGGCGTTGTACACAACGACGTCTGGCACACCGTGCTCGCGGACGACCTCGTCGAGCGCGGCGTTCAGCCCGGCCTGGTCCGTACTATCGGCCGCCAACGTGACAATGGGGACTCCACTGGGAGCAACCGCCTTGGCCGCGGCACGCAACGTCCGGTCGCTCCGAGCGATCAGCGCTATCGGCAGCCCCTCCCTGGCGAACCTACGAGCCACCGCCTGCCCGATCCCCGGACCTGCACCAATGATCACGGCACCCGGCATTGACATACTCCTTACTTTCTAGATCAGCGATACTCGGGACGGTAAGGCATCACATCCATGTGAAGGTCAAGGGGGAAGGAACCGAATGCGGATCGGCGACCTGGCTCACAAGACCGGGGTGAACAGGCGACTGCTGCGCTACTACGAGGAGCAGGGTCTCCTCAGGCCGGTCCGCCTGGACAACGGCTACCGCGAGTACGCCGAGGCGGACACAGCGGCAGTGCGCCACATCCGCGCCCTGCTCGCCGCCGGGCTTTCCACCGCTGTCATCGCCCGGGTTCTGCACTGCGTACACGGAGACGACGAACTGATAGTGCCTTCCGGCTGCCCGACCTTCATCGAAGACTTGCGGCGCGAACGCACTCACGTCGCCAAGATGATCGCTCAGCTCCAGAGTTCGCAGGGGATCCTGGACTCGATCCTCGACGCGGCGCTACATCAGGCAGCAGGTGTGCCGCCAACTCCCCCTGCTCCACCAGCGGCCTGACACCAGAATTGATCGTTCCGCAGACAGCGTGATTTGTGCGGTAGGAAAAGCATCGTAACTAACGATCAACGACATGGCCGTCGGCTGGACCGCTCGCGCGTGATCCGGTCCATGGGAATCACGGCAAGTGCCCTGGCGGTTGGCGCGGGTTTCGGCGCGGCGACCTCTCTTGTGAACGCCGTTGCCCACAGTTACGCCGACCTCGGTAGCCGCGCCTACACCGTCAGCCTACGATCAGCGGGTCGATCTCGGTCTACATCGCGCAGCGCCGGCAGCACAGCCGAAGGTGTCAAGGGATCCCGTCGTTTCAGGGGCTCCCGGGTGATGAACAATCGCCGGACCTGCTCTTCGGCTTCATCCACCCGCTGCGACGCGGACCTCTCGGCAGGTCGCTCAGGCGGGCACGGGCGCCTGGTCAGCCTGGTCAAATGTCAATGGTCGGGTGCGTGTCGCCGCTGGTGGCCAAGTAAAGGTCCCCACGTCTTCGTAGTTGACTATTTCTTGGTGAGGCGTCTGCCTGTCCGGGTTCGTGCCTGTTTCATGCGGAAGGACTCGC
>NZ_JAHFZZ010000047.1 GCF_018603905.1 Nonomuraea sp. NEAU-A123 | reverse complement strand
AAGCGGGGGCGCTGGCGGCGTCCTTGGTACTCATGCCGGGCTCCTACAGGGGAGTACGGGAGACAAGAGGGCCGCGAGGTCGAAGCGGCGGCGTGAACACGTTGCCAGGGTGCCAGCGTGAGCGGTGTCGTGCGATGCAGTGCCCTGATCATCCAGCAGTCTCGCTGGAGCGGAAACCACCGATGCCAGCCAGGGTTATCACCAGCGGCGATCACCGGCCAGGTGTTGGTCGGGTGGCGCGGTGCCTCCCTCGGTGGCGCTCAGGGCCGGGACTCGCTGTCGGCACGTCTTCCCGGCCATCCCTGGTGCCCGTTCATCGGGGTGTGCTGGGATTGGCGATCGCGGCTGGTGATGGCGCTTGCTGCGATTGCGTGTTTCCGCTGGTGAGCCGATCGGGTCTACTGAAGGTGATCAGTCGGCACACCTGGTGCCGGCTGTCGCCCGAGGAGGGTCGTCATGACCCTGAAGATCGATGGCATGGAGGTGAGCGCGGCGGGCAGCCTGAACGGTCAGGCGCCACGGTGCGAGCATCTTGATATAGCTCCGGGAGCTGAGCACGGATTGCCGCAGTGCGCAGGATGCCTGGTTCTCGGCCTGTCCTGGACGCGCCTGCTGGTGTGCCTGACGTGTGGTTGGGTGGCCTGTTCCGACGATTCGCCGGGCGGTCATGCCAGGGAGCACTACCGGGAGACCGATCATCCGGTGGTCGGGGCGCTGGCGCCGGAGATGGCCTGGCGCTGGTGTTACGTCCACGAACGGGGCTTGTGAGCAGCATCTTGCCGGCCCCGGCCTCAACGTAGGCTCATCGATTCCAGTGATAACCGGCCTCATCATTGCTCGTTTCCCCACTGCGGGCCGGGGAGGACACTGGGAATCCAAGCCGCCTGCGCGGGGTCATGGCTGACGGGCGGGCGGATCAATGGTCTGCCTGGGTGATGGCCGAGCGGGGCGGTGAAGGAGAAATCACGATGAGCCTTGATAGGAAGATCAGAGATAGGGCGCAGGTCGTCAAGGGCTGGGCTAGGCAGCGTTTGGGCCGCGCCACCGGCAACCAGCGCCTGCAGGCCGAGGGCAAGACCGATCGGCTCGTGGGCAACCTGAAGCAGGCCGGCCGGAAGATCAAGGGCGCCTTCAAGCGCTGATCCTCCGTCTCCGGCAGGCCGCCCGGCGGGGCCGGGCCGCGAACCGGTCCCGCCCGGATACCGCGGCACTCCGCGATGAGTCGTTCCCCTCATCGCCTCCGACACTCCCCGCACAATGACAAAGACGGAGGTAGAAGCGATGCGCTTCGCATCGTTAGTGCTGATCCTGTGGCTGATCGCCGGCGCCGTCGCGGCGGCCCAACGCGGTTACTTCACCGGACCGGTCGAGAACTGCAACCAGGTGGCCACCGTCGCCGTGACCGTCGTGGCCGGCCCGCTCAACTATCTCGGCATGAACCCGAAGATCGCCTGCCAGACTCCCAAGCCCAGCAAGTAGTGGCAGGGCTGTCCAGGCCGCGCGAGGGCCTAAAGTGCAGGAAGACGGTCCATATCGGCGCCGCCCAGTTGAGGGAGGGGTGGCGGGCATGGAACTGCGCCAGTTGCGGTATTTCGTGACGCTGGCCGAGGAGCTGCATTTCGGCCGGGCGGCTGCCCGGGAGCACATCGTGCAGTCCGCGCTGAGCCAGCAGGTGCAGCGGCTGGAGCGCGAGCTGGGGGTGCGGTTGCTGGATCGCAGTACCCATCACGTCGACCTGACCCCGGCGGGCGTGGCCTTCCTCGTCGAGGCGCGCCAGATTCTCGACCACGTGGGGCGGGCCAAGCAGGTCGCGCGCAACGCCGTCGCGGTCACACCGACGCTTCGGGTCGGCATCATCGACGCCGGTTACGATTCGATGCCGCAGATCCTGCGCGAGCTCCAACGCGCCCATCCGGACGTCACGATCCATCAGGTCGAGGCGGGCACTCCCGAGCAGTACCGGCAACTGGCCGACGGGCGCCTGGACATCGGCATCGGGCATGCCTCGCAGGTTCCGCACGAGGTGACCTTCGAGCTGATCAGGCTCGATCCGCTCGGCGTGCTGGTGCCCGACGACCACCGCTTCGCCGGCCTGGACGCCGTACCCGTCGCTGCCCTGGCCGATGAGTTGCTGCTGCTCGGCGAGGAAGCGCAGACACCCGAGCTCAACCAGTTCGTCATCGAGCTGTGCCGGTCGGCCGGCCTCGCGCCCACCATCTACGAGGGGACCGTCGAGAGCACCCGCGCCGCCGCCGACCTCGTCCTCCAGCACCGCTGCGTGCACTGCATCCCCTCCTCCTCCCGCACGTCCAACCGGCCCGGCACCACCTGGCGGCCCCTGACCGACCCCGTCACGTACTACCCCTGGTCACTGTTGTGGCACAACGCCAACTCCTCGCCCCACATCGCCGCCGTCATCGACAGCGCCCGGCAACTCGCCCAGCGGCTCGGCTGGCTGCAATCCGTCGCCCGGCCCACCGAACCGATACCCGGCGAAGATGTTCCGACAGTCACCAGCCGCAGCGATGAGCCTGTGTGATGGGCCGGGTTTCAACGCTGGTTGCGTCACGGAGCCCCTTCCGCTGCTGATCGGTTCTGCAGATGAATCCTTTCCGGATCGCCTGTTTCCGTGCCGTACGCGGGGGGTGTTGGCTCAGGGCGAACGAGTTCGACAGTCGGCGCCGACATTCCCGCGGTGACCGGCCCCTGCTTCGACCGGTCCGGAAGACCGTTCCCGCGCAGACATCGATGCACCGCCAGAGGAGTTCGGCCATGGGCATCATCGCTTGGATCATCCTCGGACTGGTCGCCGGCCTGCTGGCCAGAATGCTGGTCCCCGGTAAAGACTCGCAAGGCTTGATCATCACCCTCGTGCTCGGCATCGCCGGAGCGCTGCTGGGCGGCTTCGTGGCCACTCAGGTGTTCCACGTCGCCGGCGTCCAGGGGTTCTTCAACCTGTCCACCTGGGTCTGCGCCATCGTCGGCGCGGCAGTCCTGCTGCTCGCCTACAACCTGATCACCGGCCGGCGTTCGGGTCAGCGTTCGGGCCGCTGGGCCAGCCGCAGATGACCCTGCCCCATTCACGGTACTCGCAGGGCGGCCCCGGACGATCGTCGCCTGTGAGTCGCCTGTGAAAAGGGAAGCGCCAAGGCCGTACGGGCGGCAGCCCTGATGGGCGGTCGGCATACCGGTATCGGCGTGCCGCTGCCGGCCATCAACTCGTGTCCAACCCACCGCCTTTGCCGGGGCGCGAAGGCATCGACATCTTCAAGAGGATGACATGTCCACCATGACCTGGTTGGCCGTCGCTCTGGCGGTGGTCCTGATACTGGCCGTCGGCTTCGTTGCGCTGCGCCTTCGCCGGCAACGCCTTCGTCGGCGTTTCGGCCCCGAGCAGGAGTTGCGCCCGAGCGAAGCGGGTCGCCGCGCTCGACATCACGCCGCTGAGCCCCGAGTCCCGGCAGGCTTACGCCGAGCAATGGACTGCGCTCCAGGAGCGGTTTGTGGACGCGCCAGGTCCCGCTGTCACGGAGGCCGACGAGTTGGTCACGGCCGCCATGGCCGATCGTGGATATCCCACCGAAGACTTCGAGCAGCAGCTGTTGGACCTGTCGGTGGCGCACGGCCGTACCCTGCACCACTACCGCCAGGCCCACGAGATCAGCAGGCGCGCCGCCCCTGGCGAGACCTCCACCGAGGACCTGCGGCAGGCCATGGTGCACTACCGCGTCCTGTTCGAGGACCTCCTCGACAACGGCGACGAGCATCATCCTCAACCCGCCGAAGCACGTCACGAGCAACCAGCACTCCAGGACGAATCCCAGCAAAGGTGACTCGACATGGACATCCGCAACGACCACGAACGCCGTGATGACCGCCCCGACGAATCTGCCGATGTACCGCCGCTTCGGCCCGTACCCGTCCCCGCTGTGGAACACGACAGCGCCGACGATGTCCCGCCGACGACACCGTCTGACAAGCTCGTCTTCGACCGGCCGGCTCATCCACCGCCCGCAACGCCGGCACCAGCGGTGTCTCTGCTCGACAGCGACCCGGCCGGTGTTCAGGACCGCTGGCGCGACCTTCAGACGTCCTTCGTCGACGATCCCCGCGATGCGGTGCAACGCGCCGACTCGCTCCTGGACGAAGTGATGGCCTCGGTCCATCAAGCCCTGGAAAGCCGTATCCGTGAGCTGCAGGACCGATGGAAGAACTCCGGCCACAACGACACCGAGCAGCTCAGAATGGCCCTGCGCTCCTACCGCGACATCCTGCACAGGCTGCTGCCCCTCGCCGCCGCCCACGACCACGACCACGACGACGACGCGACACGGTAGCCCCGCCCCGCTGGTGCGGGGAACGCTTACCACGTCCCGCCGACCTTGGCCGTCCTTGTCCACCGGCGGACCGCCGGGCGTCTGCAAGGCACCGGAAAGGAAAAGGATGGCCATCCTGGACACTGGCCTGGAACAGATGACCGCCGAAGAGCTCCTGATCGAAATGGTCCAGCCGCAGACCTCGCAAGCGCACAAGGCACGGCTGCGCGAGCGGCTGGTTGAGACGCACGCCTGGATGGCCAAGTCCATCGCGCGCCGCTACCGCAACCGGGGCGAACCCGTGGAAGACCTCCTGCAGGCCGCCTACGTCGGGATGGTCAAGGCCATCAACGGGTTCGACGCCGACCTCGGCCACGACTTCCGCCACTACGCGGCCGTCACCATGGCGGGCGAGGTCAAACGCCATTTCCGGGACCGCGCGTGGGCCATCCGGGTTCCCCGCGTCTACCAGGAACGCCGCTCGAAGCTGAACAAGTTGTCCGCCGACCTCAGCCAGAGCCTGGGCCGCTCGCCCACCGTTGCCGACCTGGCGGCCGAGATGGGCCTCTCAGAGGAAGCCGTCCTGCTGACGATGGACGCCTCGGCCGCCTACAGCACCCTGTCGCTGGATGCCCCCGTCAACAACGATGGCGACTCCTCCAGCCTGGGCGACTTCCTGCCCCAAAACGACGAAGCACTGGACACCGTCATCGGCAGGCAGTCCGTCAAGGCGCTCATCGACGCCCTGCCCACGCGCGAGAAGCACATCCTGCTGCTGCGCTTCCACGGCAACCAGACCCAAGCCGAGATCGCCGCCGAGTTCGGACTCTCCCAAATGCACATCTCCCGCATCCTGCGCAACGTCCTGGGCCAGCTACGCAAGGCACTGACCGACTAACCACCCGATGCGGAGGGCGGGGTCACGCTGTTCCTCTACCCCGGTGGTGCCGCCTGCGGGACAGGGCGCGCACCCTGGGAGTGAGGATCCCGTTGCGGAAGGTTCGGGTATGGACAGCCAAGCCAGCGGGAAGTCGGTCGGCGGGGCGGTTCCTGGAAGCTGCTCGAGGTCGCGGACGTAGTCTTCTTCGCCGCCTTGACGGCTGCGGGACTGGTCGCGAGCGTGGGCACGCGCCGTTGGTTGGAGACGTACGCGGGTGAGGTGTCGAACATCGCGCTGGTCCTTATCGCCATCGGTTCCATGGCGGTGCGGATGCCGTTCACCCTCCAGTACGCCCGCGAGCGGGTCGACTGCGCGTACTGGCACTCGCCGGACTTCCTCCGTACCAACTACGTGATCACCGGCGTCTGGGGGCTGGCGTTGCTGGTCGCGGCAGTCGCGGGTGGCTACGGGGATCTTGTTCTGCGCGACCCGGACAACCTCTGGACCGGCTTGATCATCCAGATCGCCGCGATCATCGCCGCCGTGCGTTTCACGGCGTGGTATCCCGGCATCGTACGGACCCGCGTCCAGCGGGAGCGCGGTACGGGCCAAGGTGTCTGAGTCCCATCCGTGAGGCGATCATCGCGGTCGTGCACGTGGTGGGGCGAGGCCGCGACGACGGCGTCGCGGACTCCAAGCGGTTCGGGTCCTGGCGCGCGCTCGTCCTCCGACCAGTTCACCTGGCAGGGCTGAGCCCACTGGACGGAACCTGCGGATGTCGTTGCGGAGCGGGCGCATAGGATCGCCGGCATGCCACTGCGACCTGTTCAGGTGAACATAAAGGCTCTTGATCACTCGGCGGTCGGCCGGTTCTGGGCGGAGGCGCTCGGTTGGAGTGTTTCCAGCGAGGGACCGGTGACCACCTACGTTGGACCCATCGGCGGCTTCGTCTGGCCGGACCCGGTCGCCGTCTGCGTCGACGTCGTCGCCGTCCCGGAACCCAAGACGACAACAAAGAACCGTGTGCACCTCGATCTCGCCACCACCTCCGCCGCCCATCAGGCGGAGTTGGTCGCGCGCCTGAAGGAGCTCGGTGCGACGCCCGCAGATGTGGGTCAGGGCGACGTGCCGTGGACGGTTCTGGCCGACCCGGAGGGCAACGAGTTCTGTGTGCTGGAGCCTCGGGAGATCTACCGGGACACCGGGCCGATCGCCGCGGTGGTGGTCGACTGTGTGGATCCGCAGGCCATGGCCCGGTTCTGGGGTGAGGCGATGGACTGGACCCTGCATGAGGTGACTGACGATCATGCGGCGTTGCGCTCCGCCAAGGGTGTCGGCCCGTATCTCGAGTTCCTCCGCACGCCCGGCGTGAAGACCGTGCCAGACCGCGTCCATCTTGACCTGCTGCCGTATCCCGGTGACGACAAAGCGGCGGAGGTGGCCCGGCTGCGGGCCCTCGGCGCCACCGACCTCGACCTCGGCCAGGGCGACGTCCCGTGGACGTGCCTGGTCGACCCGGAGGGCCACGAGTTCTGCGTCCTCGCCCTGTCCTGACGCGGAGCCTTGACAGGCTTCATCGGTGGAGCGCGTCCGGAGCGTCGTCCTCCACCAGGAAGCCGCCGGACTGGTGACGCCAGAGCCGGGCGTAGGGGCCCTCGGACTCAAGCAGTTCGCCGTGGGTGCCCTGCTCCACGATCTCGCCCCGGTTCAGCACGATGAGCCGGTCCATGCGGACGACGGTGCTCAGGCGGTGGGCGACCACGAGCGCGGTGCGGTCCTGCATCAGCTCCCACAACGCTTCCTGGACGAGGATCTCGCTCTCCGAGTCCAGGGCGCTGGTCGCCTCGTCCAGCAGCAGAATCGGGGCGTCGCGCAGAATGGCGCGGGCGAGGGCGACCCGTTGCCGCTGGCCGCCGGACAGCTTGACGCCACGCTCGCCGACCAGGGTGTCGAATCCCTTCGGCAGCGACTCGACGAACTCCGTGACGTGCGCCGCCCGCGCGGCCTGCATGATCTCCGCGTCGGTGGCGCCCGGCCGGGCGAAGGCGATGTTGTCCCGCACCGACCGGTGGAACATGGCCGGCTCCTGAGGCACGTACGCGATGAGGCTGCGCAGGTCGGCCTGCCGCAGGCGGGCGATGTCCTGGCCGCCGATCAGGATCCGGCCCTGGTCGATGTCCATGAGGCGCAGCAACAGCCGGGTGAGCGTGCTCTTGCCGCCGCCGGACTGGCCGACCAGTCCGATCTTGGTGCCGCTGGGGATGTCCAGGTCCAGGCGCTCGAACAGGGGAGAACCGCCGGCGTACGCGAACGTCACCTGGTCGAAGCGGATGCTCGCGTCCGCCGGGCGCAGCGGCTGCGGGTCGGCCGGATCGACCACACTCGGCGGTACGAGCAGCAGCTCGGTGAACTGGGCGGCTTCGGTGAGCACGCTCTCCATGCGCCGGTATATCTGGTTGAACTCGAACATGACGCCGATCGTGTTCGAGTAATAGGTGAACGTCACCACGATGGCCTCCACGCCCAGACCGCCCCGGAGCACGACGGCCAGCAGCAGGCCGACGGCGCTGGTGAGGATCGATATGGGGGCGACCACGGTATCCACGCGCAGGTTGCCGTAGTCCCAGGAGTGCAGCGACAGTTTCTGCTGCTCGGCGACCCTGACACGGTGCTCGGCGGCCTCGCGGTCCTCGGCGGCGAACGCGCGTACGGTGTCCATGTTCGCCAGGACGTCGGCGACGTGGCCCGAGACCCGCACCTTGGCGGCCTCCCGCTTGTCGACCAGCGCCTGGCGGCGGCGGATGAGCGGCGTGACGACGCAGCCCGTGACGATGATGAGGCCCACCAGAACGAAGACCAGCAGCGGGTGATACGCCCACAGCACCACCGAGGCGAAGGCGATCGGCACCACCTTGGCCATGATGGAAAAGGTCAGCGTGTCGACGAAGTCCTCAAATCTGGAGGAGAACCCCAGCACCCGTTTGGTCAGCGACCCGGCGAAGTTGTTGTGGAAGAACGCGGTGTCCTTGGTCAGCAACTCGTCCATGCCCACCACGCCGAGGTGCTCGATGCCGCGGGCGTCGGCACGGTTCAGGAAATGCAGCCCGATCCGCCACAGCACCTCACCGGCCAGCAGCAACCCGGCGAAGCTGAGCACGTACGGCAGGAGCGCGCCGACGGAGCCGTCGCCGCCGGCGGACAGATGCCCCACGATGCCGGCTACCGCCAGCGGCGCCAGGTAGAACAGGCAGATGTTCCCGAGCGCGGGCATCGTCAGCGCGGGTACCGCGACGCGCCACTGGCGCACCAGTTCACCGGAGTAGTGACGCAGCGCGAGCAGGACCGCCGACTTTCGTACGGATGAAGCGCCTCCGGAGCCTTGAAGTGTTCCGAGCACAGCCATCCGCCCCTCCCGAACCCCGGCAACCGTCCGTGACCATGCTGCCGCAGGGCGTACGTGGAGGCGACTGATTTTCCGGCCACCTGGATCGGGGCTCACCGGCCTCACCCGCATCCGGCCGACCCCGCTGGCCGTCAGTCGTCGCGCGACCGCTCCGCGGGGGGATGACCGGCCCAGCCGCGCCCGCCGAATCCAGGAGGCCGTACAGGATCCTGTGCCGGCCGGCATCGAGGAGGCCGCCCTCGTCGACGACCGCGGGCTTGTCGGCGCCAACAGCCGAGGATCAGATGTCGGTGCCGGGGCGGTCGTTGTCACCGAGGTCGCGGGCGAGGCGGCGCAGGAGCGGCCCGTACTCGGGGTGGGCCAGGGCGGAGGCGAACTGGGCGGTGAGGTAGTCCGCCGGGTTGCCGGTGTCGTACCAGCGGCCGGAGATGACCTGCCCGTATACGACGTGGCTGCCGGCGCAGGCGTTGATGGCATCGGTCAGGTAGACCTCGCCGGTGCGGTGCTCATACCAGCGCCTGGTCTGCTCGCGCAGCTCGTCGATGATGGCGGGGGTGACGACGTAGCCGCCGATGGCGGCGTACGTGGAGGGCGCGTCGGCGGGTTTGGGCTTCTCGACCAGGCCGGTGATCCGCAGCAGGCCGCCCTCGAGGTCCTCCTGGACCACGGGCACGCCGTAGCGCGCGGAGTCCTGCCGGTCGATGGGCATCAGGGCCAGCACCGGGCAGCCGGTGGCCTCGTAGGCGCGGATCAGCTGCTGGGAGCGGGGTACCTCGGCCACGAACACGTCGTCGGGCCACAGGACGAGCATCGGCTCGTCGCCGATGCCGTGGGCGGCGTTCAAGACCGGGGTGCCGTTGCCATACGGGCCGTGCTGGTCGAGGTAGGTGATGTGGCCTTGCCGGGAAAGCTCGGCGACCTCTTCCACAGCGTCGGCGTAGGCGGTCTTGCCGTCGGCGCGCAGTTGCCGCACCAGGGCGGGGTTGGGCCGGAAGTGGTCCTGGATCAGGGATTTCCCGCCGGAGACGACAATGGTGATGTCCGTGATGCCGGAGGCGACGAGCTCGCGTACGGTGTGCTCGATCACCGGCTTGTCGCCGACCGGCAGCATCTCCTTGGGGATTGCCTTGGTCAGCGGCAGGAGGCGGGAGCCGAGTCCGGCGGCGGGGATCACTGCCCTGCGGATCGTCGGGCGCATCAGGTCTCTTTCCGTTGAGCGGCACACCGCGCCGACCAGCACGGCACGGTCCAACGCTAGCAACGCTCCGGCTCACGCCAGCGCGCAGAAGGACCTGCACCCGATGATCGCCGGACTCGGCAAAGACGTCGAGGGCCGCACGAACCTCGCCAAGATGCCCCACCTGCTCACCGCAGGCGCCACCGGCGTCGGAAAATCCGTGTGCATCAACGGGGTGATCACCTCCATTCTGATGCGAACCACCCCGAGGAGGTACGCATGGTCGACACCCGGCCCGCGACCGGCTACCGACACGTGCCTGCTGATCCAGCCCGCCGAGCTGATCGTGACCGCCCACTCCGGCTCAGTGCTGACCAAGCCTGAAGACCTGCCCACCATCCTGTCCGGACTTCCCGGCTACACCCCCCGGAGGACGGCTCGTTCTCGGCCGACACCCGCAAGCGCACCGCGAAGCATGCCCGCCATCTCGCCCGGCTTTTGTACCAGGGCCGCGAACTGTACGAGACCGGGCACCTGCCGATCCGACTGCCCGACCCCGACGCCATCCGCGCGTTCGGTGAGCGGGTCGCTGCCGGTGACACCGAGGAAGCGCGCACGCTACTGGCGACCACGGAGAAGGCCTTCGACACCGCGCGCACACCGCTGCCCGCCCAGCCGCACCGCGCCGTGGTGGAGGAATGGCTGCGGCAAGTCCGCATCGCCTACTGGGAGCCGCCCACGTCGGTGTTCGTGGCGATCGGCAGCGACTAAGGGCGATCCGCCACACCATCCCCGAACCACGCGATCAACGCGCCAACCGCCGTCGGCGCGGCTCGGCCGGGGGACGGCCCACCGGCTTCGACACCGAACGTTACAAGGCGCGCAACGTCGTCGAACGGGCGATCAACCGGCTGAGGAACTTCCGGTTGATCTAAGAAACAGCTCTTAGGCCTGGCTAGTCCCTCAGTTGGGCGGCGAACATGGGCTCCAGAGCGTTCAACATGAGCGTTCTGGAGCGCTCGGTTCCGCCGGCGATCCTGCCCGCCATCGCCAGTGACACGCAGCCGTGCAGGAACGCCCAGATCGTGTCGACCGCACCGGAGGCATCGGCCAGCTCGGTGCCCCGCGCCTCCGCGATGCCCTGCAACGCGATGCGAAAGACCCGGAAGGCGTTCTTGGCTTCCCACGGGGTCTCGGCCGTGCCGAATGGCACCCCGTCCATGCCGTTCATCGCCTGGTAGAGCTCCGGCGAGGCGAAGGCGAACGCCCAGTACGCCTCGGCCATCGCGACCAGCCGCCCCTCAGGGGAGCCCTCCGCGGCCAGGCGCAGCTGCTCGGCCAGGTCGGCGAAGCCGACCATCATCAGCTCGACGAACAGCTCCTCCTTGTTCGAGAAGTGCTGGTAGAGGATCGGCGCGCTGTATTCGAGCTTGCCGGCGATGCGGCGGATCGTAACCGCGTTCCAGCCCTCCTCGGAGGCGATGACCCGGGCGGCCTCCAGCAGCCGGACCCGCATTTCCCGTCGCTCCCGCTCGCGCCGCTTCTTGCTGGCACTCGGTTCGGGCTGGGCCTTCGTCGTCACGATGCGTCCTCCCATTGACGCCGACATCCTATCGCCGGTCTAATGTCTAACAATGTTAGATCAATGAACTTTGTTAGGAGAGAAGCATGATCGTCGTGTTCGGCGGGACGGGCAGGGTCGGTCGTCAGATCGTGGAGCAGCTGCGCCATGAGGGAAAGGCGGTGCGCGTCGTCACTCGCGATCCGGCCTCGGCAAACGCGGTTCAGGGGGTTGAGGTTGTCGCGGGCGACATACACGACCGGCGCACGCTGGTCCGGGCCGCGTCCGGCGCGGAAGCGATCGTCTGCACCATCCAGGGCGGCGACGGCAAGGGGAACAACGGCCCCAAGGGCATTGAGGGCTCGGGGATCCCGAGCCTCATCGGCATCGCATGCGACACCGCGGTCGAAAACTTCGTGTACATCTCGTCCGCCAGCGCCCGCGCCGACAGCCCCGTCGGGTTCTTCAGGCTCAAGTTCGAGGTCGAGCGCCTACTGCGCACCAGCGGCCTGCCGTACTCGATCCTTCGGCCCACTCACCTGATGGACACCTGGGTGGAGATGCTCGCCGGGTCGATCACCAAGAAAGGGAAGGCCACCGTACTCGGCTCAGGCACCAGCCCCGTCTCGTGGGTGGCAGGCAAGGACGTCGCCAGAGTCGCCGCCGCGCTCGCCATCCACCCCGGCGAAGGCTGGTCCGCCGACCTCGGCGGCCCCGAGGCGCTACCGCTCACGAAGGTCAACGAACTCATCGCGGCCTCGCTGGGCCTGCGGATCAACGGCCAGAACAAGATGCCGGTCGGGATGCTCCGGGTGATGAGCCCGCTGACCAGGCCGTTCAATGAGGTCCTCGCCCGGCAGATGCAGATGGGGGCACTGTTGGACACCCAGCCGCAGATCGTCGACTCCAGCGCGGTCTGGGCCCGGTTCGGGGAGCCGCTGTCCCTGTCCGCGTGGCTGGAGGTCAATCGCCCGCGCGACCGGGAAGGAGTCTGAGGTTCGGCCGCCCTCCGCGCGTTACTCCGCCCGCCCCGGTGTCGGCGACCCGCCGAGTAAGTCCACCAGAACGTGCAAGGCACGGAACATCGGAATGCCCGCCATTGCCACAGCCTGATAAAGCCGGGATGGTCACGATCAGCGGATTGTCGAGGCTGCGGCGGCGGCCAAGAAGAGGACGAGCGCTGCGACGAGCCAGCACATCGCGATGCGGATTCTTCGGTAGCGATACTCGTGGAGGCGTCCGCATCGCCACAACTCGGCGAGTGCGAACTCGAGGAGCTCGTCGGGCGATGCCGTGACCACTCGGTGCCTGAAGGCGTCGAAGGTTCCGAGATTCTGCTGGTCTCGGCGTAGCAGTACAGGAACGCGGGGGGAGCCATGTGGTCCCTGAACTGGCTGATCGCTTCGCAAGAGGTGCCAGTGCACCATCGCAAGCTGCTCCTCAGCTGGAGTCGATTCTGTGCCTGATGGCCGGGCGGGTCCAGAATGGCGGCTCGTCATTTAGGGCTCCTCGGCGTGCGGCAGTGGCAAGCCTGCCCCGGCGCCATGCAACTGCGGCGACGTCACCAGAGGGCATTGTTACAGCGTAACGACCATAGGCGACCGTCTGCCTGGATTCCGCTCGACGTTCACGGTTGACAAAGATCCGCGTCCGGGGCCGGGTTTGTGACCAATGAATGCTGATTGCGCAGGACCGCCCAGTTGGTCGGCGGGAAAATGGTTGGACGGAACGATGCTCGGGCTGATAGCGTCCCGCAGACCGTGACATCGAGCGAGGAGGTGAGACCCATGAACGCTGTATCAATGTGGGTGCTCCCCATTGCCGTCACGGTCGGGCGATTGACGTAGGTGTCGCCGGGAGCGCCTCGACAAGGCAATCCCGAAAGGCAACAACCTATGAATTCTGTGCATTTCACTTCGGGCATGGGCGAGCATGCCGCAGTGATCACGCGCGTCGCGGAGAGACAATGGCACGCTGTGGAGGACGACCGGACGGTCGGCCGCGGCTACGCTTCGCGCAGGCCCGACGGGCGGACCTTCCTCAGCATCGACGCGTGGCACGGCGCGGTCTTCGACCAACTCGCCGATGCCATGCTGGCGGACCTGCCAACGCCGCTGTACACGGTGGTTGACGAGGCCGACCTCGACTTGACGTCCCATTGGGAGCGAGTCGGCTTCACGACCCGACGCCGCGAGTGGGAGTACCTCGTGCCCACCGACCCGCGGGTCACGGGACTCGGCTCAGTGCTACCGCCGTCGGGCGTGACGATAGTGGCCGTCGGCGAGGCGGAGGAGAGTCCTCTGCGCACGTTGGACCGCGTGGTTCGCGACGAAGTCGAGGCCACCGTCGGATGGCAGGAGATGCCGGCTGAGGTGTTGCCCCGCCCGGACGGCGATACCTTGGTGGACCCGTCGAAGTACGCGGTGGCAGCACAGTCCGGCGAATATGTGGGACTGATCCGGGTGGTGCGGGTGACCCGGCAGCCACGGATCGGGCTGATCGCAGTCCGGCGCGACCGGCACCGCCGCGGTATCGCCCGGGCGCTGCTCGCCCACGTGCTGGGTTCGCTGCACCGCTGCGGGATCGCAACGGCATCGGCCGAAGTGACCGAATCCAACGGGGCGGCCATGGCGCTGTTCGAGGGTGTCGGCGCCCGGCGTGCGAGCAGCAACCTGGAGTTCGTGCTCCGCTGACGTCCCCACCGCATCACCGCGCGAGGGGCCGGGCCCGCGGCACAGTCGACCTGGTGAGCGAGCAGCGGCTCCGGTAACGCGTGGGATGACCGGGCGCGGCCGCAGCCCGCGACAACCGCACAGTCATCGACCCGAGAAGGGCGAGAGTATGACAAGAACAGCAGGCGGTATCGAAGTCGAAGGCACTGTTATCGAGTGCCTGCGCAACGCCACCTTCAAGGTGGAGCTCGAGAACGGGCACAAGGTGCTAGCGCACATCAGCGGGAAGATACGGAAGAACTACATCAAGATCTTGCCGTATGACCGGGTGCTCGTGGAGCTCAGCCCATACGACCTCACCCGCGGCCGGATCCTCTTCCGCTACAGGACCTAGCGGCGGGCCGGCCTGTTGCTGCGCTTCGGCGGCCGGAGGTCCCTGGCGCCGGGCGGCGGGAAGCGCCAGCCGCCCGGCGGCGGTCGTCTCGGGAGTGGGACGGGTGTGCCCGTACCAGGGGCTGGCGCCGTTCGAGAGTGACAGGAGTGAGCTGTTCTTCGGGCGTCGGCGGGCGATCCACAACCTGCTGCGGCGGCTCGGGCCGAGGCTGACGGAGCACGAGTGCGTATGCCCATAGGTGGTCAGCCGAGCAGGGAGCGGACGTAGTCGCCGACCGTCCTGGTCGGGCGGCCGATGAGGTCGCTCAGCGTGCCGGGGGTGTCGGCGAGCCAGCCACGGGAGATGTTGACGTCCACGTCGGCCATGAGCTCCGCGAACGGACCCGGGAGGCCGGCGCCGGCCAGGACGCCGGCGTAGTCGTCCTTCGGCAGGTTCTGGTAGGTGACGTCCTTGCCGGTGACCTCGGAGATCTCGGCGGCCAGGTCGGCGAGGCTCCAGGCGGTGTCGCCCGCCAGCTCGTACACCCTGCCGTCGTGGCCCGTTCCGGTCAGCACGGCGGCCGTTCCCGCGGCATAGTCCGCGCGGGAGGCCGAGGCGATCCGGCCGTCGCCGGCGGCGCCGTAGACGGCGCCGAGCTGGGGGGCCGTCGTGATCGACTGCTCGTAGTTCTCGTGGTACCAGTTGTTGCGCAGGATCGTGTACGTCACGCCGGACGCCTTGATGTATTCCTCGGTGGCCCGGTGATCGGCGGCGAGGCCGGCCTCGGTGGTGTCGGCCTTGGGCGCGCTGGTGTAGACGAGCGTGGCCCCGACCTCCTTGGCCGCGTCCACGACCGCGGCGTGCTGCCGCACCCGGTTGGGGTCGATGCCCGAGATGAGCAGCACCTTGGTGGCGCCCTGTAGTGCGCTCTTGAGCGTCTCCGGCCGGTCGTAGTCGGCTTCCCGGACCTCGACGCCCAGGTCGGCGGCCTTCTCCGGGGTGCGTGCGGCCGCGACGATCTCCGATGCCGCCACGCGCTGCTTCAGGTCCTCGATCACCAGTCGGCCCAGATGTCCGCTGGCTCCGGTCACCACGATCATGATTGCTGTACTCCCCTAGAAGTTAGTACTTTCTAAACGTAAGTGCTTGCTAGGGCGTAAGGTAGCACGTATGGAGGAGTTCGAGAACCTGGTGGCCGATGTCTTCTCACGCAAGTGCACCTCCCGCACGGTGCTGGAGACCATCACCGGCCGCTGGGCGATTCTGGCGCTGGCGGCCCTGCACGAGGGGTCCTACCGGTTCAACGCGCTGCGCCGCCGCGTCGACGGGGTGAGCGAGAAGATGCTGTCGCAGACCCTCCAGGCCCTCGAACGCGACGGCATGGTGCTGCGCGTGGCCGAGCACACGATCCCGCCCCGGGTCGAATACAGCCTCACCCCGCTCGGCCGCGAAGCCGCCGAGCATCTGGTCCCCCTCATCTCCTGGCTGGAGGACCGCATGCCCCAGGTCACCGCCGCCCGCGAGAGCTATCAGGGGCGTTAGTTCCCATCCCGGGCGCGCCCGTGCCTCGCAGCGGTCGAGACACGGGCGGGCTCGGAAGGGTCAGTCGCTACCTTTTGCTGA
The DNA here is from genome assembly GCF_018603905.1 of Nonomuraea sp. NEAU-A123. Taxonomy (GTDB): domain Bacteria; phylum Actinomycetota; class Actinomycetes; order Streptosporangiales; family Streptosporangiaceae; genus Nonomuraea. The sequence goes on along the minus strand of NZ_JAHFZZ010000047.1, from coordinate 21,486 downwards.
AGGGCGCGACCGTGATCTTGTCGATCACCGGGGCGTACTGCGAGCGCAGGAGCACTCCGGGGAAGGTCTGCGAGGCGTAGGTGGTGCCGTCGAAGTTCGGGAGTTCCGCTGAGGAGAACCGCAGCGTGTTCTCTCCCTTCTTCAGCTTCACCGGGACTGTGAGCTCCCAGAAGTTGTTCTCGTGGAAGCTGTGCGGGAACAGCACGCGCTGCGCGGCGCCGCCGTTCACCGAGATGTCGGCGTGCCTGGCGAGCGGGTCCGGGTTGTAGTGCGTGGCGGCCGACTGTTCGGGGTTGGCATAGCGGATGCGCAGGGCGTACGTGCCGGAGCCGGCCGCCTGAACCTTGAAGGTGAGCGTGCTGTCATTCCCGGGCGCGCCACCGACATCGGTGACCGCGGCCTTGCCGCTCGCCAGAGAAAGCTGCGCGACCTTCGCGGTCCCGGCGAGCTGGGCGGCCTCCGCCTCGTAAACGGTGGCCGGCAGTGCGCCGACGGCCTGCCGTACGTCGAGGCGGTCGATGAGCGACGTGCCGGACTTGCCGGTGACCGTGACCTTGTTGATGCCACCTGACAGGGATACCGCCGCGGTGGCGGCGCCGCGCCGGGCGTCCATCACCTCCAGGCCGTTGACGGTCACCGAGGCCCTGCCGGAGCCGGACATCTTGAGGTCGAGTGCGGCCGCGGTGTCCTTGGCGGAGTAGACCCAGAAGGTGGCCGACTGGCCACGGCCGGCCTCGACGCCCCCGGAGCCGGAGACCGCGCTGCCCTTCACGGCGGCGGAGTAGGACGTGCGGGCGCCGCGCAGGTCGGCGAGCTCGGCCTCGTAGGTCGAGGTCGCCGCCGCCGGGTTCGGCAGCGACAGCAGGATCCGGTCGACGATCGCGTCGCCCTTGGTGACCTTGGCGCCGTCGAGGCTCCGCGCCGCCAGGGAGATCAGGTGCTTGCCCGCGGTGAGCTCGACGGTGGTGTCCGCGTGGTCCCACACCACCCACTTGTAGCCGAGCGGCAGGAACAGCTCCTGCTCGGCGGCCCCGTCGACGCGGACGAAGACGTTGGTCGGCCCCTGCTCGCGTACCCGGTCGAAGGTGTTGAGCGAGTTGGCGAAGACGCCGAGGTCGTAGCGGCCGGCGCGCGGGACCTCGACCGTGAAGTCGAGCACTCCGTCCGAGCCGGTACGCAGGCCGCCGACGTTGTAGCGGCCGGAGGTGTAGAACTTCGACACGTCCGCGGGAGAGCCCTCGGGGCCGTTGCGGCTGTAGCCGGTGCCGGTGTACTTGGCGTCCTCGGCCTCGTACGACCGCTCCCACAACTTCGGCGCGGGCGACGTCGCGGTCCCCGAGCCGGCGGGGGTGAGCACGATCTCGTACGCCGACGACTCCTTCAGCCTGGGCAGGTCGCCGCTGCCGAAGTCGAACACCACGGTGCCGTCCTTGACGGCGACGTCGTGCTCGGTGATGATCTCCGGCTGGGCGGAGTCGCCGATCTGGCCCGTCCACGGGATCTCCCGCACCCAGGCGTGCACGGTGCGGCCGAAGGGGTCGGCGGGGACGTTCTCGAAGCGGATGTGCCCGGCGCTGTCGGCGCCGCCGAAGATCGCGCGGGCCTGCCTCTTTCCGGGATCGAGCGTCGCGACGCCCTGCAGGGTGTAGTTCTGGCCCGGGTACGGCGGCGTGACCGGCACCGTGTGACCGCTCATGCTGCCGTAGGCGTTGAACAGCCACCACTGGCCGTTGCCCCGGTTGGCCTGGACGGCGGAGTCGGACAGGTTGCCGTCGATGTTCCAGTACGCGATGTCGGCGTCGATCTTCGACTCCTCGATGGCCGACACCCACTGGATCATCTGGCCGGGAACCGAGGTGTGGTAGTTGAAGGCGTACTCGTTGACGTTGATGGGCAGCTTCTTCCCGGCGTACTTCGTGCCGGCGAAGACCGCGGCCTCCATCTCGCGGTAGCGCTTGACGCTCTCCCGCACCTGCTCGGGGTGGCTGAGCTCGTGCCAGGTCAGCACGTCGGGCACGGTGCCCGCCTTGACGGCGTGCTCGAGGTAGCCCTTCACCTGGGCGTACAGCACGCTGGTGTTGGGTCCGGCGATCCGCGCGGCCGGCATCCTGCCCTTGATGAGCGCGTACACGTCGTCCCACGCCTGGAAGTAGTCGCGCGGGTCGCTGAGCCAGCTCACCCCGTTGTAGCTCCACTCGCCCGTGCCGAACATGTTGCCTTCGGGCTCGTTGAACGGCACGAAGACGATGTTGTCCTGATATTTCGGGTCGAGCTGGAGGGCCTGGTCGACCTGCTTGGCGATCTTCTGCTTGAACTGGTCGAGCTTCTCCTGCGGCGTGCTCCCCGGCCACTGGTAGGGGAAGCCGCGGTGGATGTCCGTCATGTAGATGTACACGTCGCCGTCGGTGCTGTCGGCGAGCGGCTTGACCACCTCGAGCGCGTCGGCGCCGGGGTGCTGCGCGCCGTCCTGGGCCTTGGTCGAGACGGTACGCAGGCGCATGCCCTCGATCAGGTTGTTCGTCGGCACCCCCGGGCCATAGAGGCCGTAGAGCGTGCCGGACGCGCCGCCGTGGAAGGGGCCGGTGTCCTTGCCGAGGTCGATGGCGAGCTGGCCTTCGCGGATCACGGTGACGGTCGCGGTGACGGGCCGGCCGCCGGCCGTGCCGGTCACGGTGAAGGACCCGGCGGCGGCGTAGTCGCCCGGGTTCACCGGTGACCAGGTGATGGGCAGCTCGCGGTCGTAGCCGTCGGAGAAGGTGGCGCGGACCGTGGCGGGCAGCGCCGGCGCGGTGCCGATGATCGTACGGACGGCGAAGGTGTTCTCGGCCAGTCCGGTCGGTGTGGGCACCTCACCGCCGACGACGGCGGCCACCTGTTCGGGGGACAGCGCGGCGGCGTAGACGCGGAAATCGTCGATCGCGCCGTCGAACAGCGGATCCGGATAGAACGAGCGTCCGATGAACCCGGCCGACGTCGTGGTGGCGTCGATCAGGTCCGCGGCGGTCACGGTGGTGGCGGCGGAGCCGACGGCGGCCCCGTCGAGGTAGGTGGTGATGCGCTTCGCGGCGGTGTCGAGGGTGACCGTCAGCGTCTTCCAGGCGTTGGCCGGCAGCGGGGCCGAGCCGGTGACCTGGGCCTCACCGCCACCGTAGGAGGAGGTGATCGCCGTACGCAGGCGGCCGTCGTTGTTGAACGGCGTGCTGAACAGGTAGCGGCTGGTGTCCTTGCCCAGCGCGTAGATCCATTGCCACGGAGCGGTGGTGCCGTCCCACTTGACGCGCGCCGACACCGTCAGGTCGGTCTTGCCCTTGATCGCGGCCAGCGGCACCTGTACGTAGGCGCCGTCGGAGTTCGGGGAGCCGCCGGGCAGGCTCAGGGCGTGGCCCTCGCCCGCCCCGGCCACCAGCGCCGCCGTGGAGCCGTTGACCAGGGTCCCGTTCAGGCCGTTGCCGGAGGAGTCGGTGATGGAGCCGGTGCTGATGTCGTCGGTGTCGAACTCGTAGACGAGCTCGGGGGCGGGCGGGTCGGCGGTCGCGGCGGCTGTCGGGACGCCAGTGGTTAACGCGATGGTGAGCGTGGCCGGAAGGAGCCCGGCACGCATGGCCTTTTTCATCACGACTTCCCTCAAAGGGTCGGGGTTGTGGTGGGGGAGTGCCGGTCCCGGTTCACCAGTAATGTGAGCGCTAACAAGTCTCAGGGAGTCGATCCGCAACGCAACGAGGGTTTCGCGTAGGTTACGTAGCCGCGCTGCCGCACGTCAATGCGCCGGCCGTATCCGCGCCTCGCTGTTTCCGACATGTCACGATTCGATATCGCGCCCTTGACGTCCGTCGCCTGGTGGGTGACAGTCGAGCCACATCGTTGAACCGGTTCGCTCGATTTCGAGAGACCGTAGGCGGATGCCCCCGCGCCGGTGCCGAGTCGCGTGGGGCGTCAGCATGGCAATCCCCAAGGAAATGGCGCTTTCTGCCCGGCTTTCCGGTCTTCGATGCAGGGAGTCCGCAGCGTTATCGTCGAACCGGTTCGACAGTTATGGGAGGTGAGTGTGGCGACGATCGGAGACGTGGCCCGGGAGGCCGGGGTGAGCCGCAGCACGGCGTCTTACGCGCTGTCGGGCAAGCGGCCCATCTCGGAAGAGGTCCGCCTGCGCGTGCTGGCGGCGGCCGAGGCGCTCGCGTACACGCCGAACGCCGGCGCTCGCGCCCTGGCCACATCCCAGACCAAGGTCCTCGGTCTGCTCGCCCAGTTCCACGAGGACGAGTTCGCGCCCGCGATGATGCAGTACATCCTGGGCGTCACGGACACCGCCCGCGACCTGGGCTACGACACGCTGCTGGTCACCGAGGCCGACGGCGCGCGGGCGCTGCGGCGCATCACCGATTCGCGCATGGTGGACGGCGTCGTCCTGATGAACATCGCGCAGGAGGACTCGCGGCTGCCCATCCTGCGTGCGGCGCCGCAGCCGGGCGCGCTGGTCGGCCTGCCGGGCGACTGCTCGGGACTCGACGTGTTCGACCTCGACTTCGAGGAGGCCGGAAGGGGCATGGTGGACCACCTCCACCGGCTCGGCCACCGTGAGCTCATCCTGGTCTCGCAGCCGGAGCACGTCGTCGAGCGCGGCGGCGCGTACGTGTGGCGACTGAGGGACGCCGCCCTCGAACGCGCGCGGCAGCTCGGTGTCACGCTGCACGCGGTGTACGGCGCGTCCCGGCAGCCGGCCGTCGGGCGCCTGCTCAACGCCTTGCTCGACGCGCACCCCTCGGCGACGGGCCTGCTGATCAACAACGAGGCGGCCGCCGCGGCGCTGCCCTCCGTCACCTACGAGCGGGGGCTCCGGGTGCCCGAGGACCTGTCGGTCATCGGGCGCTACTCCGCCGAGTTCGCCGCCACCTTCTCCCTGCCCTATTCGTTCATCGAGAGCGCACCCGACCGGTTGGGCGCCATGGCGGTACGCCAGCTCGTCCGCCGCGTGGAATCGGCGGCGGCCCGCAGCGAGCCGTTCGTCGTGCGCTTCATCTCCCCCGAACTGGTGTCCCGGGGAAGCACCGCACCCCCGAAAGCCCCGCCCGTCCGCTGAGCGCGGGCCACAGCCCCACGACCATCCGGCCACAGTAAAATGTGAGCGCTAACATTGGAGGAATCCAATGCCCCGTCCATCCACGTCCACGAAGGTCGGTGCCGCCGTCCTGGCACTGTCCGCTCTGGCAGCCTGCTCATCGGCTCCCCAGGGCGGCGCCGCCACCAGCAGCGCGTCCGCCGGCGCCGCCTACACGTGGTGGGACCCGTACCCCCAGCACGACCCGGCCTCCGCCTGGGCCAAGCGGGTGAACGCCTGCGGGCAGCAGGCCGGCGTCACCATCCAGCGCACCGCGTACGACACGACCGCGCTGACGAACCAGGCCCTGCTCGCGGGCCAGGAAGGCAACGCGCCCGACGTCATCCTCCTGGACAACCCCGCGGTCTCCACCCTGGCGGACGCGGGGATGCTCACCTCGATGGGCGACTTCGGCCTCGACACCACGAAATTCGACAAGAACCTCATCGCCGCCGGAGAGCTGGACGGCAAGACGTACGGCATCCCCATCGGCGCGAACACCCTCGCGCTGTACTACAACAAGAAGATCCTCGACGCCGCCGGCGTCGACCCGAAGTCGATCAAGGACTGGGCCTCGCTCAACGCGGCGCTGAAGAAGGTCAAGGCCGCGGGCAAGAAGCCGATCACCTTCTCGGCCATCGGCACGGAGGAGGGCTCGTTCCAGTTCCTGCCGTGGTTCTGGGGCGCCGGCGCGCAGCTCACCCAGCTCGACTCGCCCCAGGCCGTAGAGGCGCTCACCCTGTGGAACACGTGGGTCAAGGACGGCACCGCCCCCAACTCGGTGATCAGCAACTCCCAGAACACCACCTGGGAGGAGTTCCTCACCGGCGAGTTCGCGTTCGCCGAGAACGGCACCTGGCAGATCAACAGTGCCGCGAAGGCCGGCTTCCCCACCGGCATCGTGCAGATCCCGGGCAAGGACGGCGGGGCCGCCCCCACACCCACGGGCGGCGAGTTCATCACGGTCCCGGTGCAGAAGGACACCCAGCGCTACACCACCACCAAGAAGATCCTCGAATGTATGACGACGCCCGAGGGCCTGGTGGAGACCGGTACGACGTTCGCGTACTACATCCCCTCCACCGCGGACGGGCAGAAGGCGATCCTGGCGAAGGAGCCCAGCCTGCGGCCGTGGGTCGAAGCGGTGCGGTCGGCCAAGGGCCGTACGAGCGACAACCTCGGCACCAAATACCCGAAGATCTCCGAGGCCATGTGGACGGCGGTGCAGAAGGCGCTGAGCGGCACGGCGAGCCCGGCTGACGCGCTCAAGGCGGCCCAAGCCCAGGCCAAGCAGGCGATCGGCGGCTGAGCCGTGCTGACGCGGACTCGCACCCAGGCGGTGGCGGCCTTCGACGACAGCGCGGTGAGCCGGGCGGCGGGCTCCACTGTCCGGCGCCGCTCGCGGCAGTGGACCGCCTTCGCCTTCCTCGCGCCGCTCGTCGTCTACCTGGCCGTCTTCTACGCCTATCCGCTCTACCGCAACATCGACCTCAGCGTGCACGACTACACGCCGCGCGCCTTCGTGCAGGGCAACCCGGAGTTCACCGGGCTGGACAATTACCTGGACGTCGTCTCCGACGACACGTTCCTGGCGGCCCTGCGCAACACGGCGCTGTTCACCCTGGGGTCCATCGCCGTCCAGTACGCCCTCGGCCTGGTCCTCGCGGTCTTCTTCCACCGCAACTTCCGGCTGTCCGTGGTGCTGCGGGCGATGTTCCTGGTGCCGTGGCTGCTGCCGCTGATCGTCTCCGCCTCGACCTGGTCGTGGATGCTCAACAGCGACAACGGCATCGTCAACACGGTCCTCCAGGCGTTCGGGATCGGCCAGATCAACTGGCTGACCTCCCCCGACACCTCGCTGCTGTCCGTCACGGTCGCCAACATCTGGCTCGGGATCCCCTTCAACCTGGTGATCCTCTACGCCGGGCTGCAGAACATCCCGGCCGACCTGTACGAGGCCGCCGGCCTGGACGGGGCGAACTCCTGGCAGCGGTTCTGGCGTATCACCTTCCCCCTGCTGCGCCCGGTGTCGGCGATCACCCTGCTGCTCGGCCTGATCTACACGCTCAAGGTCGTCGACATCATCTGGATCATGACGAAGGGGGGTCCGGCGGACGCGTCCACGACGCTGGCCACCTGGTCGTACCGGGAGGCGTTCGGCACCGGCCAGCCCGACTTCTCCCCGGCGGCGGCCGTCGGCAACCTGCTCATCCTCATCGCGTTCACCGCCGGACTCGCGTACGTGCGCCTGCAACGCAGGGAGGAAACGTGAAGACCTGGAAGACCGCGCTCGGTGTTGTGCTGGTGGGGTTGATGCTCTTTCCGGTCTACTGGATGTTCAACGTCTCGCTCACCAAGACGAGCGACATGCGGGCCGATCCGCCCCACTGGTTCCCCTGGAACCCCACGTTCGAGGGCTACACCGCGGCGCTCGGCCAGCAGTTGCCCGCCCTCGCCACCAGCCTCTTCATCGGCCTCGGCACCGTCGCGCTCACGCTGGTCGTGGCCCTGCCCGCCGGCTACTCGCTGGCGAAACTGCGGCCGCGCGGCGCCCGCGGGATCGACTTCGTGCTCCTCGTCGCGCAGATGATCCCCGCCGTCGTCATGGCCATGGGCTTCTACACGATCTACATCAAGCTCGGGATGCTGAACACCGTGGCGGGCCTGATCGTCGCCGACTCGACGCTGGCCGTGCCGTTCGCGGTGCTGCTCTTCCGGGCGTTCATGGCGAGCATCCCCCGCGAGCTCATGGCCGCGGCCCAGATCGACGGGGCGAGCACCTGGCGCACGTTCCGGTCCATCATCCTGCCGCTGAGCCGCAACTCGGTGATCACGGTCTCGCTCTTCGCCTTCCTGTGGGCCTGGTCGGACTTCATCTTCGCCTCGACCCTCAACCGCAACAGCGACACCATCCCGATCACCCTCGGCATCTACCGCTACATCGGCAACAACACCACGCAGTGGAACTCGATCATGGCGACCGCCGTGATCGCGTCCATCCCGGCGGCCTTCCTGCTGGTCCTCGCGCAGCGCTACATCGCCGCCGGGGTCACCGCGGGGGCCGTGAAAGACTGAACGAAAGGCCCACGACATGACCGAAGGCACGCCGGACGGCGCCTGCCCCGTGCTCCCGTCCCACGGCCGGGTACGCCCGCTCGCGCAGGTCGCCATCACCGGCGGCTTCTGGGCCACCCGCCAGGCCGTCAACGCCACGGCGACACTGGCCCACTGCGAGTCGTGGATGGAGCGCCTCGGCTGGCTGGCGAACTTCGATCGGGTCGCCGACGGGACGACCTCGCCCGACCGGCCCGGCTGGCCGTTCTCCGACTCGGAGGTCTACAAGCTCCTGGAGGCCCTGGCCTGGGAGACGGGCCGTACCGGCGATCCGGAGGCGGACATCGCGATCAAGCGGCTCACCGCGCGCGTCGCCCGGGCGCAGGACCCGGACGGATACCTCAACACCTGCTTCGGGCACGGCGCGCAGCAACCGCGCTACAGCGACCTCGAAGGCGGCCACGAGCTCTACAACCTCGGCCACCTCCTGCAGGCCGCGGTCGCGCGGCTGCGCACGGCAGGGGAGGACGACCTGGTACGGGTCGCGCGGCGGGCCGCGGACCACGTGTGCCGGACCTTCGGCGCGAACGGCCTGCCCAAGATCTGCGGGCACCCGGAGATCGAGGTCGGCCTGGCGGAGTTCGGCCGGGCCCTGGGCGAGGAGCGCTACGTCGAGCAGGCCCGCCTGTTCCTCGACCGCCGCGGGCACGGCACGCTCCGGGACATTCCGCTGGGCCGCGCCTACTTCCAGGACGACCTCCCGATCCGGGAGGCCGAGGTGTGGCGCGGCCACGCGGTCCGCGCGCTCTACCTGACCGCCGCGGCGGTGGACGTGGCCGTCGAACGCGGCGACGACGAGCTGCTGCGCGCCGTGGAACGGCAATGGGAGCGCTCGGTCGCGCGCCGGACGTACATCACGGGAGGCATGGGCTCGCGCCACCAGGACGAGGGGTTCGGCGAGGACTGGGAGCTGCCGCCGGACCGGGCCTACTGCGAGACGTGCGCGGGGGTCGCCTCGATCATGGTCTCGTGGCGGCTCTACCTGGCCACCGCCGACGTCCGCTACACCGACCTGATCGAGCGCACGCTCTACAACATCATCGCGACCTCCCCGAGTCCCGACGGCCGGGCCTTCTTCTACGCCAACCCCCTGCACCAGCGGGTCCCGGGCAAACCGGCGGACGAGACCGAGGTGAGCCCGCGTGCCGAGGGGGGCAGCCGGGCCGCCTGGTTCGACGTCTCCTGCTGCCCCACCAACGTCGCGCGGACGCTGGCGAGCCTCGGCGGCTACCTCGCCACCGCGGACGACGACGGCCTCCAGATCCACCAGTACGCGCCGTGCGCCATCAGCACCGAACTGCCCGACGGCAGGCGGGTGGCCGTGGACGTCGAGACCGGCTACCCCGAGACCGGGACCATCCGCGTCCGGATAGCGGCCGACGAGCCGTCGCCGTGGACGCTCGCGCTGCGGGTTCCGGCATGGGCGGCCGGAGCCACACTGATCACCGACGGGTGGGCCCAGCCCGTCGAGCCCGGCATGGTCGAGGTGCGGCGCGCCTTCCGCGTGGGCGACGTCATCACCCTCGAACTGCCGATGGCGCCGCGCTTCACCTGGCCGGACCCCCGCATCGACGCCGTGCGCGGCTGCGTCGCCGTCGAGCGCGGCCCGGAGGTGCTGTGCGTCGAGTCCCGCGACCTCCCGCACCCCGGCGGGCTCGACGCCCTGGCGATCGACCCCCTGTCCGGCCCGCGTACGGACGCCGGCGGCGTCCAGGTCCGCGGCCGGCTGCCCGGGCACCCCGACCGGACCTGGCCCTATCCCTCCGCCACCGATTCCGTTGACGCCACCGAATGGTTCGACGTGCCGCTGCGGCCCTACCACTCATGGGCTCATCGCGGCCCGTCGAGCATGCGCATCTGGTTGCCCGCATCCCTACCCCCCGAAGGAGAGCAACGTGCGTAAACCCCTCTTAGCCATGATCACCGCGGCCGCGACCCTGGCGACCTTCGCGCCCCCGGCCGCGGCGGCGGGCGCGACGCTGACCGTCAACGTCGCCCAGCCGTTCCGGCCGGTCACCCACGTCGCCACGGGCGGCCTGTACGGCCTCGCGGAGAACGGCAGGCCGGCCGACTCCACCCTGCTACCGATCAAGGTGAACTCGCTGACCCAGCCCGCGCCCGGCGTGGGCCAGCGCCCCAATGGCCAGCCGCCCGGCGGCGACTCCCTGCTGGTGGCCCCGCAGGCCACCCGCGTCGGCGCGGGCGAGTTCATCCGAATGTCCGACATCTACCCGGACTTCCCCTATCGGTGGGTGAGCTGGAACGACTGGCTGGCCAAGGTGAACACCATGGTCAACGCCCGGCTCTCGGCCTCCACGGTCACGAACGTGATCGGCTGGGAGCTCTGGAACGAACCCGACTGGACCTGGAACACCGCCGCCGCGGGCAGCTTCAACGACGGCTGGGTACGCACTTTCCAGGCGGTGCGCGCGCTCGACGCGACGACGCCGATCGTCGGCCCCAGCACCGCCACGTACAACCGCTCCTGGATGCAGTCGTTCCTGACCCGGGCCAGGGACACCGGCACGCTGCCCGACATCATCTGCTGGCACGAGCTGGTCAACCCCGACCGGATCGCCGCCGACCTCGCCGACTACCGGAACCTGGAGTCCTCGCTGGGCATCAGCCCGCGCCGCGTCTCCATCAACGAGTACGCCGCCACCAGCGAGGTGGACGTCCCCGGCCGGATCGCCAGCTACGTGGCCAAGTTCGAGCGCGGCGGCGTGGAGTCCGCGCACCGGGCCTTCTGGTACGAGTACGGCACCATGAACGGCCTGGTCGTCAACAACAACCAGCCCACCGGCACCTGGTGGCTGTACAAGTGGTACGGCGACATGGCCGGCACCATGGTCACGACGACGCCGGCCACGCAGACCGGCCTGGACGGATTCGCCGCCTACGACGGCACCCGCAAGATCGTCAACGTGGTGTTCGGCAACGAGGCGGGCACCAACACCGTCAACCTGACCGGCATCGGCGCGCTGGGCTCCAGCGTCCGCGTCACGCTGCTGTCCACCCCGTCCAGCGGCCGCTTCACCGCCGTGACCGCGCCCACCACGATCTCCACGACGACCCGGACGGTCAGCGGCGGGCAGCTCAGCGTGTCGGTGCCCAACATGGCCGTCACCAGCGCCTACCAGCTCATCGTCGAACCGGCCAGCGGAGTGCCCGCCTACCAGCAGCGGTACGAGGCCGAGAACGCCTCGGTGTTCCGCGCCCAGCGGCTGAGCGCCTCCAGCGCGTCGGGCGGCGGTTACGTGGGCCGGATCGACAACTCGGGCACACCGCGTACCGACAGCTACGTCGACTTTGTGGTGAACGTGCCGGCCGCCCGCGCGTACACGATGACCATCGGCTACGCCAACGCCACCGGCGCGACCGCCACCCAGGGCCTGGCCTACAACGGCGGGGCCTGGAGCACGGTCAGTTACCCGCCCACCCCGGCGTGGGGCCAGTTCGGCGCCACGATCGGCACCACCGTCACGCTCGCGGCCGGTTACAACGTGATCCGCCTGGCCAAGGGCTCGCCGTACTTCGCGGGCGGCACCGGATACGCCGAACTGGACTACATCCAGCTCACCTGACGGCAGTCTCAGCCGTTGACGAAGGTGAGGCTGGTCGCGTCGTAGCGGGTGCCCGCGACCTGCTCGGGCGGGGCGGCGGCCTCGATGGCGGCAAGGTCCTCGGTGGACAGCTCGACGGTCAGGGCCGCGAGGTTCTCCTCCAGGTACCGCTGCCGCCGGGTGCCGGGGATCGGCACCACGTCGTCGCCTCGGTGCTGTACCCAGGCCAGAGCGAGCTGGCCGGCGGTGACTCCCTTCGCCGCCGCCAGCTCGTTAAGCTTCGCGACGATCGCCAGGTTCCGTGCAAGATTGCCGTCGGCGAAACGCGGCTGGCTGCGCCGCATGTCCGTCTCCGCCAGCCCCTCGACCGAGCTGTACCGGCCGGTCAGGAAGCCGCGCCCGAGCGGGGAGAACGGGACCAGGCCGATGCCGAGCTCGCGGCAGACCGGGGCGATCTCCGCCTCCAGGTCGCGGGTCCACAGCGACCACTCGCTCTGCAGCGCGGCGATCGGGTGCACCGCGTGCGCCCGGCGAATGGTCGGCGCGCCGGCCTCGGACAGCCCGAGATGACGGACCTTCCCCGCCCGCACCAGCTCGGCCATGGCGCCGACGGTCTCCTCGATCGGCACCTGCGGATCGACCCGGTGCTGGTAGTAGAGGTCGATGTGGTCGACCCCGAACCGGCGCAGCGACGCCTCGCACGCCTGCCGCACGTAGGCGGCGTCGCCGCGGATCCGGGTGGGCTCGCCCAGGCGGTTGGCGAAGCCGAACTTCGTGGCCAGCACCACCTCGTCGCGGCGTCCGGCGATGGCCTGTCCGATGAGCTGCTCGTTGTGCCCGGCGCCGTAGAAGTCGGCGGTGTCGAGGAGGGTCACCCCGAGGTCGAGGGCGTGGCGCAGCGTCGCGATCGACTGCGCGTCGTCCGCGGCGCCGTAGCCGTGGCTCATGCCCATGCATCCCAGGCCCTGCGCGGAGACCGCGAGTTCGCCTAGGTGCCGGATGGGGATGTCGGTCATGCTTCTTACCTCCTGGACTCGTCTGTTCGTGACGCTAGGGGTTAGAGCGCGCTCCAAGTCAACGGACCGATCAGGAATCGAGAAGCGCGCACCCCCGAGCCGCACCTAGCGTGGTTGCCACGGACATCACGACCACGACATCAGGAGTGACCATGACCGACTCTGCCACCCAGGGAATCAAGACCGTGCTGCATCCCGTCTCCGACCTGGCGGCGGCCAAAGAGGTGTACGCCGCGCTGCTCGGCGTGCAGCCGCAGACCGACGGGCCCTACTACGTCGGCTTCGAGGCCGCGGGCCAGCACATCGGGCTGGTGCCGGGCGGTGGACCGCAGGGCATGACCTCGCCGGTGGCCTACTGGCACGTGCCGGACATCGAGGCCAAGCTGGCCGAGGTGACCGCGGCGGGTGCCACCGTGAAGGAGCCCGCGCACGACGTCGGTGGCGGCCGCCTGGTGGCCACCGTCACCGACCCCGACGGGAACGTCCTTGGGCTGCTCCAGGACCAATGATCCGAGGCCAGAGGCTTCAGGGGCGAAGCGGACGTACTGCTCGAAGCTGGTTAGATCGACCCAGACGACGTCGTGACGGCGGCCCCCGCGTAACAGATATGGAGACACGATGAGCACGACCACGAGGACGGACACGCAGTCGCCTGCGCCGCACATCGCCGACAGTCACGACTTGATCCGCGTGCACGGCGCGCGCGTGAACAACCTCAAGGACGTCAGCGTCGAGATCCCCAAGCGCCGGCTGACGGTGTTCACCGGCGTCTCCGGCTCGGGCAAGAGCTCGCTGGTGTTCGGCACGATCGCCGCGGAGTCGCAGCGGCTGATCAACGAGACGTACAGCGCTTTCGTGCAGGGCTTCATGCCGACGCTGGCGCGGCCCGAGGTCGACGTCCTCGAAGGCTTGACCACCGCGATCCTCGTCGACCAGGAGCGAATGGGGGCCAACGTCCGCTCCACGGTCGGCACCGCCACCGACGCCAACGCGATGCTGCGCATCCTCTTCAGCCGGCTCGGGCAGCCGCACATCGGCTCGCCCAACGCGTACTCCTTCAACGTCCCCTCGGTGCGGGCCAGCGGCGGGATCACCATCGAGCGCGGCGACGGCAAGACGAAGACCGAGAAGGCCACCTTCAACCGGCTCGGCGGCATGTGCCCGCGCTGCGAGGGCATGGGCTCGGTCACCGACTTCGACCTGACCGCGCTGTACGACGACAGCTTGTCCCTCAACGAGGGCGCGCTCACGATCCCCGGCTACAGCATGGACGGCTGGTACGGCCGCATCTACCGCGGCAGCGGCTTCTTCGACCCGGACAAGCCGCTCCGCAAGTACACCAAGCAGGAACTGTACGACCTGCTCCACAAGGAGCCGACCAAGATCAAGGTCGACGGGATCAACCTGACGTACGAGGGGCTGATCCCGAAGATCCAGAAGTCGATCCTGTCGAAGGACGTCGACGCGCTGCAGCCGCACATCCGCGCTTTCGTGGAGCGGGCGGTGACGTTCACGACCTGCCCCGAGTGCGAGGGCACCCGGCTCGCCGAGACGGCCCGGTCGTCGAAGATCAAGGGGATCAACATCGCGGACGCCTGCGCGATGCAGATCAGCGACCTGGCCGAATGGGTCCTCGGCCTCGACGAGCCATCGGTGGCGCCGCTGCTCGTGACGCTGCAGCGGACTCTCGGCTCGTTCGTGGAGATCGGGCTCGGCTACCTCTCGCTCGAACGGCCGGCGGGCACGCTGTCGGGCGGCGAGGCGCAGCGCGTCAAGATGATCCGCCACCTCGGCTCCTCGCTCACCGACACGACTTATGTCTTCGACGAGCCCACTGCGGGCCTGCACCCGCATGACATCCAGCGGATGAACGACCTGCTGCTGCGGCTGCGGGACAAGGGCAACACGGTGCTCGTCGTGGAGCACAAGCCGGAGACGATCGGGATCGCCGACCACGTCGTCGACCTCGGCCCCGGCGCCGGCACGGGGGGTGGCACCGTCTGCTACGAGGGCACCGTCGAGGGCCTGCGAGCCAGCGGCACCATCACCGGCCGCCATTTCGACGACCGCGCCGCCCTCAAGGAGACGGTGCGGAAGTCCACCGGCACGCTGGACATCCGCGGCGCCACCGCCAACAACCTGCGCGACGTCGACGTCGACATCCCGCTCGGGGTGCTGGTCGTCGTCACCGGGGTCGCCGGCTCGGGCAAGAGCTCGCTGATCCACGGATCGATCCCCGGCGGCGCGGGTGTGGTGTCGGTCGACCAGGGCGCGATCCGCGGCTCGCGACGGAGCAACCCGGCGACCTACACCGGGCTGCTCGACCCGATCCGCAAGGCGTTCGCGAAGGCCAACGGGGTGAAGCCGGCGCTGTTCAGCGCCAACTCCGAGGGCGCCTGCCCCACCTGCAACGGCGCCGGCGTCATCTACACCGACCTGGCGATGATGGCCGGCGTGGCCAGCACCTGCGAGGAGTGCGAGGGGAAGCGGTTTCAGGCATCGGTGCTGGAATACCACCTCGGTGGCCGTGACATCAGTGAGGTGCTCGCGATGTCGGTGAGCGAGGCCGGGGAGTTCTTCGGCGCCGGCGAGGCGCGCACGCCGGCCGCGCACACCATCCTCGGCCGGCTCGCCGACGTCGGGCTCGGCTATCTCAGCCTCGGCCAGCCGCTGACCACGCTGTCCGGCGGCGAGCGGCAGCGCCTCAAGCTGGCCACCCACATGGCGGCCAAGGGCGGCGTCTACGTCCTGGACGAGCCGACCACCGGCCTGCACCTGGCCGACGTCGAGCAACTGCTCGGCCTGCTCGACCGGCTCGTCGACGCCGGCAAGTCGGTCATCGTCATCGAACACCACCAGGCGGTCATGGCACACGCCGACTGGATCATCGACCTGGGCCCTGGCGCCGGCCACGACGGCGGCCGGATCGTCTTCGAAGGCACCCCCGCCGACCTCGTCGCCGCTCGCTCCACCCTCACCGGCGAGCACCTCGCGGCCTATGTCGGCATCTGACCGATTTAGCTGAGCTGCTGGGACACGTCCCGTGAACCGGGAACGGGGCGTGTTCGGCATTCGTGGCAGGGTAGGAGCTCACTGCCCCCGGGGCTGGTTGAAGCGCAGCATGTTGCCGGAGGGATCGCGGAAGGCGCAGTCGCGGACGCCGTACGGCTGGTCGATCGGCTCCTGCAGCACCTCGGCACCCGCGGCGCTGATGCGTTCGAAGGTGGCGTCGCAGTCGTCGGTCCTGAAGATGACACCGCGCAGCAGGCCCTTCGCCAGGAGTTCGGCCATGGCCCGTTTGTCGGCGGGGGAGGCGTTCGGGTTCGCGACGGGCGGTTCGAGGACGATGTCCACGTCGGGCTGCGACGGCGCCCCGACGGTCACCCAGCGCATCCCCTCGAACCCGACATCGTTGCGCACCTCGAGGCCGAGAACGTCCCGGTAAAAGGCGAGCGCCTTGTCATGGTCGTCGACTGCGACGAAGCACTGTGAAAGCTTGATGTCCATGCGTTTCACGATAGGGAGCGGGGAGCGGGTTTCGTTTCTCCATTTCTGACCGGTCGCGTGTGGATCTTGGCGACGCATGCCGGGATGGCGGCGCCCGCGTCATGGGGGCGGCCCCGGTATGAGCTCGGGCTCTCGCCGACCAGCTCGGTGAACCGCGAGCTGAACGACCCCAGCGATGTACATCCGACCGCGAAGCAGACCTCCGTCACCGTCAGGTCACCCCGCCGCAGCAGCGCCTTGGCCCGCTCGATCCGGCGGGTCATCAGGTAGCTGTACGGCGTCTCGCCGAAGGCGGCGCGGAAGCTGCGGGAGAAATGGCCTGGCGACATGAAGGCGCCGCGCGCCAGCGCTGGAACGTCGAGCGGCTTCGCGTAGTCGCGGTCCATCATGTCACGGGCCCGGCGCAGCCGTACGAGGTCCTCCAACGTCACGCGACCAGCATCCCACAGCGCTCCGAAGACGTTGGGCTCGGCTGAGCGCGCGGTCTGATTATGATCAAGAGGCCAGACCGTGGGTCTGACGCGTCGGCAGCCGTGTGCGCCCCAAGCGCGTCGGCGGTTGTCAGAGTCGACGCCTTGATCGGCGAGAGGGTGGCGGCGGGACATGCGGGTGACGATGACGAGCACCGCGGCACGGACCGGCCGGGCGAACGAGGACTTCACCGGTGCCGTGCCGACGGCGGCGGTGCTGATCGACGGCGCCGGCATCCCTGGCGCCGAGTCGATCTGCCGGCACGGCGTGGCCTGGTACGCCAGGCGTCTGGGAGGCAGCCTCCTCAGCCTCTTGTCACTCGTGCGGGACCGCAGTCTTCCGGCGCTGCTCGCCGAGGCCATCGAGCAAGTGACGGACGATCACCGGGACACCTGCGACGTCGCCGACCCCATCAGTCCGTCGGCGACCGTGGCCATGCTGCGCCTGTCGGACGGCTTTGTCGAGCACCTGGTGCTCGGTGACTCGTTCCTCGTGCTCGACAGAGCGGACGGTGCGCCGCTCGTCGTCTCCGATCCCCGGGAGGTGATCATCAGCCGGTCGTACCAGCCCGCGATCGAGGCCGCCGCCAAGGGCAGCGAGGAGTACCACCGACTCCTGCGGGACCTGCGCGCCAACCGGAACCAGCCGGGCGGCTTCTGGCTGGCCAAGGACGACCCGCGGGCGGCGGACGAGGCGATCACCGGAAGCTGCCCGATCTCCGAGCTGACCGGTGCCGTCCTGCTCAGCAACGGAGCCAGCCGCATCGTGGACCGGTTCCGGCTCGCCGACTGGCCAGGGGTCATGGCCGTCCTGGCGTCGAGCGGACCCGCCGAAATCATCCGTCGGGTCCGGCAGGCGGAGGCGCGCCACGCGGTGGCGGCGGACGATGCGACGATCGCCCACTGCACCGACCTCGGCGAGGCATGACCGGCTTGTGAGGCTTCATCAGTCGTCTTCGTCGCTGGTCATGGCCGCCTCGAACGCCTGCAGAGTTTGGACGAACATCTGCCGCTGTTCAGGGGCCAGCGGACTCAGTGCCTGACGCCAGGCATGCGCTCCCCGTGCCAGCCAGCCGTCGATGGAGGGTCGTTTGCTCTCGGTGATGCTGATGATGCGCCGACGCCGGTCCGATTCGTCCTCGCGCCGCTCCAGGATGCCCTTCCGGCTCAGCTCGCCGACCATGAGGCTGACGGTGGTCGGGGCGACCTCCAAGCGGGCGGCCAGCTCGTTCACGGTCATCGGGCCGTCGAACAGCAGATAGGACAGCAGCGACAGGTGCCGCGGCGCCAGCGCGAGCGACTGGAGCTCTTCGGGCACCCGGATCCGCTTCGCCCGCCCGACCATGCGGGGCATGAGCAGCAGCAGCGCCCTGATCGCCTCGTCGACTCCCGGCTCGGGTCGGCGATCCTGGCCCTCGGTTGACATCAATCGTCCTTCCATTTAGCTTTGGTGGCAAATATAATTATCTTGCAAAGCAAAACTGGCTTTCATAGTAACGAGCTGTGATGCCGCACTTCGAGGTACGGATCCACGAAGAGGAGCTTGACGGAAAAGTCGAGCCGAAACTCGTCGGTGCCCTGACCGACGCGCTGGTCAAGGTGTTCGGGGAGCGGACACGTTCCATGGCGGCCGTCGAGCTGTTCGGCTGATCACGTCCATCACCGATGTTGTGGTCGAGGTTCCGGCGTCGGCGGCGAAGTCGATCCGCCCCCGGCCGGCTGAGCATCACCTTCGCGTGGAGCCACTTTCGCCGTCCTTCAGGCGCTTGCGGAGTTCCAGATAATCCGCGCCGTCACCAGTGATCTCCACGTAGTTCTTCAGGTCGAATTCATGGGGATCACTCGCGTGGTCGTCCACTATGGCGTTGAGGCCGCGTACCTCGTCCTTGGGTTTGATGAAGCCCATCGCGTCGAGCCGGTCGAGTTCGAGCTGGAGTTTCCGGTCCTCGCGGAATCTGACCATCACCATCGGCTGTTCCATCAGCCGCCGCAGGTGATCCCACTCGTATTTGGTCACCAAACCGGTCAGCGCGATCCGTAACGCGCTCACTTCGGCTTCGAGTGAGTTCTGGCGCTTTTCGTACTGGGCGAGTCTCGCGCTGAATCCGCCCGGTCCGATCGTGAAATCGGTGACGGAGTAGGAGGAGGCCGAGAAACTCGCGCCGACGAGCAACGTGATGGCCAGCACGATCTCGGGAAGCTCCAGCCGGTCACTACTGTCCACCAGCCCGAAGGGGATCAACACCAGATAGGCGAGATACGCGATCACCAGCAGGACCGCGCAGGCCGCGCTCGCCCGGAGAAAGGCCACGCTCGCCGTCCTTTGACGTGCTGGTCGCGAGCCGTCGTCGTCCTGGCCTCTGCTGGGGTTCGTGGTGGCCATGCCGTTCCCCTTCCTTCAGGCATCGAACCGCGCAGGTGCGCCAGTGGTGCGGCGACCGGAGACGTATGGGTGGTGTTCAACCATCATCGATCACGTGTGGTCGCCGATCCAGCCGAAACCGGTTGGCCGAGCTCAGGGTGTCTGTGGGACGGTGTCGAGGTGGTCAAGCAACTCCCGTACACCGTGGACGAGGCGATCGCCGCCGAGCAGGCGGGCCAGACCCTGCGCTATCTGTTCTTCTGGGGACATCGGCCCAGCCATGATGAGAGCGTCGGTCCCGGGTGCCTGTCGCAGTGGTGGCCGGTCTCCTTCACCGAGGACGGGCACGTCTTCGCCTCGGCCGAGCACTACATGATGGCGCACAAAGCTTGGCTGTTCGACGACCACGCCACCGCCGCCCAGATCCTCGGCGCGGGTCACCCGGGGGAGGCCAAGGCGCTCGGCCGGACCGTGGGCGGCTTCGACGAAGCGGTCTGGGATGCTCGCCGGTTCGACATCGTGGTCCGCGGCAATTCCGCCAAGTTCGGGCAGCACCCCGAACTACGCGAGTTCCTGCTGGCCACCCGAAACCGGGTCCTGGTCGAGGCCAGCCCGGTGGACCGCGTCTGGGGCATCGGCCTGACCGCCCACGACGAGCGCGCCGCCTCCCCGACAACCTGGCGGGGCCTGAACCTGCTGGGCTTCGCCCTGATGGCCACCCGCGACGCGCTGGAGGCGGCCCCGTGAGCTTTGACACCTAGGCCTGCTCGCGATCTTCCGTACGGCCCTACTCGCTGAGAGCGGCGGTCAGGTCGAGCTCGACCAGTTGCCCGGTGAATCCGAGCGCGGCAACCCCCAGCAACGTGCTCGCGGTGGTGAAGGCGGGGGCGAGGGGCGAGTCGAGCAAGCGCTGCCATACCCCGGCGAGCACGGCGGTGTCCTGACTCACTACGTAGATGACCGAGCGGACCACTTGTTCCGGGCGGGCGTTCACGGCCGCGAGCGCGATCAGGGCGTTGGTGATGATCTGGTCCACTTGGGCGTCCACATCCCCGCCGCCGACCAGGGCGCCGGTCGCGTCCAGCGGACACTGCCCGGAAAGGAACGCCAGCCTCCTGGCCTCGACCACGGTGACGTGACTGTAGCCGGGAGTCTTGTGCAGTCCGTCGGGGTTCATACGGATGATCGTCATGCAGCGAGTATGGCTATTTTGTCGGACCGTCGGCTCACACTCGCCATTACGTCACCCATTCAGGAGGAACCCATGGCGAGGGGATCCAGGCGGGGAACCGGTAGGAGAAAACCACGGAGAAAAGCACGGAGCAGACAGGACATATGGGTCCTGGGGGCTGTGGGTGTGGTCATCGCAGGGGCGGTCGTGGTGCAGCTCGTCCGCGAATACCCGGGGTGGGCGGCGGTCATCGCCTGCCTGGCCCTGGCGGTGCTCGGCGGTGGGCTGCTCCTCAGATACCGGGTCATCGAGGCACGGAGACGGCAGTTCCTGGCGGCCAACGTCGAGTTGGAGAAGGTCGACCGGATGTCCGGATCGCAGTTCGAACACCTGGTCGCCGAGCGGATGATCGCCGACGGCTTCCGCCAGGTCCGGGAACGTGGCCGCAGCGGCGACGGCGGGGTGGACATCACCGCCATCGCTTCGGGACGCGGGAAGTACGCCGTCCAGTGCAAACGCTACAGCAAGACAGTGGGTGCGCCCGAGGTCCGCAACTTCCTGGGAGCGCTCGCCAACACCTTCGCCGGGCACACCGGAGTCCTGGTCACCTCGGGGCGGCTGACCCGGCAGGCCCGGCTGGAAGCGCTCGGCGCCCGGGAGCCGTTGATCCTGGTCGAACGCGATCGGCTGGCGGACTGGCTGCTGGGCACGGTCTCGCTCCTGCCCGCACGGCCGGCCGGGATCCTGATCGAAGGAGAGGAGCCCGCAGGCTGATCCCGCGCCAGTTCGTACGGGCCCGTCGGAAAGGGTTCGCCCCTCAATAGTCAAGGGGGTAAACAATTCCGCTGGTTACGGATTCGGTCGGCGCGGATATTGGGTCGAAAGGGAATTTAGGGAATGGCATGATATTCGGGTGACGGGCATTATGTATCGCTTCCGGCAGCTCATCGGACGTAACGGCATGCCCGATGAGCCGATCGTGGACTCGATTCATCGGCTGACACACAGGTTGAATTCGTAGAGTCGGTCATGGCTTTGTCGGGGTATCGAGGGTGAGTCCAGTCTGGGCCAGGCAGCCGGTGAGCAGGTGGGGCCGGTATTGGATCTTCTTCAGCTTGCGTTTGACGATCCGGACGAGACCGGCCAGGTCGGTGACAGCGAAGTTGGTCATGGCCCGGCGGAGCAGAG
>NZ_JAHFZZ010000046.1 GCF_018603905.1 Nonomuraea sp. NEAU-A123 | reverse complement strand
TCACCCGGAGTCAGGTTGCGGACCTTCTCCACCACGACGCCGCCCTCAAGGCCGGCGTTGACGGCGATCTGCTTCAGCGGCTCCTCGAGCGCCTTACGGACGATCGCAGCACCGGTGGCCTCGTCGCCGGTGAGCTCGAGCTTGTCGAACGCCTTGGCGCCCGCCTGCAGCAGCGCCACGCCACCGCCGGGGACGATGCCCTCCTCGACGGCCGCCTTCGCGTTGCGAACGGCGTCCTCGATGCGGTGCTTGCGCTCCTTCAGCTCGACCTCGGTCGCCGCGCCGGCCTTGATGACGGCCACGCCGCCGGCCAGCTTGGCCAGACGCTCCTGGAGCTTCTCGCGGTCGTAGTCGGAGTCGGTCCGGTCGATCTCGGCGCGGATCTCGTTGACCCGGCCGGCGATCTGGTCGGGGTCACCGGCACCGTCGACGATGGTGGTCTCGTCCTTGGTCACGACGACCTTGCGAGCCCGGCCGAGCAGGTCGAGGGTGGCGTTCTCGAGCTTGAGACCGACCTCCTCGGCGATGACCTGGCCACCGGTCAGGGTCGCGATGTCGCCCAGCATCGCCTTGCGGCGGTCGCCGAAGCCCGGGGCCTTGACGGCCACGGAGCGGAACAGTCCGCGGATCTTGTTGACCACCAGGGTCGCCAGGGCCTCGCCATCGACGTCCTCGGCGATGATCAGCAGCGGCTTGCCCGACTGGACGACCTTGTCGAGCAGGGGCAGCAGGTCCTTGTTGGCCGAGACCTTGCTGTTGACGATCAGGATGTACGGGTCCTCGAGCACGGCCTCCATGCGGTCGGAGTCCGTGACGAAGTACATCGACGTCATGCCCTTGTCGAAGCGCATGCCCTCGGTGAGCTCGAGCTCGAGGCCGAAGGTGTTGCTCTCCTCGACGGTGATGACGCCTTCCTTGCCGACCTTGTCCATCGCCTCGGCGATGAGCGCGCCGATCTCAGGGTCGGCGGCGGAGATGGAGGCGGTCGAAGCGATCTGCTCCTTGGTCTCCACGTCCTTGGCCAGCTTGGACAGCTCCTCGCTGACCCGCTCGACCGCCGACTCGATGCCCTTCTTCAGGGCCATCGGGTTGGCGCCGGCGGCGACGTTGCGCAGACCCTCGCGCACCAGCGCCTGGGCCAGCACGGTGGCGGTCGTGGTGCCGTCACCCGCGACGTCGTCCGTCTTCTTGGCGACTTCCTTGACCAGCTCGGCGCCGATCTTCTCCCACGGGTCCTCGAGTTCGATCTCCTTGGCGATGGACACGCCATCGTTGGTGATCGTGGGCGCGCCCCACTTCTTCTCCAGCACGACGTTGCGGCCCTTGGGGCCCAAGGTCACCTTGACGGCGTCGGCTAGCTGGTTCATGCCGCGCTCGAGACCGCGCCGGGCGTCCTCGTCAAACGCGATCATCTTGGCTGCCATAAGGCTAGACCTCCCAGATGCAGGGTGGCTTCAATGGACCGAGCCGACGCCCGCGACGGCATGGGCCTGCATCTCCGTTCGGCAGACCCCATCGTCCCGATCCAGTGCTGGCACTCTCGAACAGAGAGTGCCAACGAACTGTTTAGCACTCTACCCTGCCGAGTGCAAGCCGATGCACGCGCATGCCCAGGTCAGTCAGTACGGCGGGCCCGTCATGGACCCGCCGTAGCCGAGTCGACGAAGGAGGAGTGGCGGTTTCGCCCGGACTGCGGAGCCGTGCGACCTGCCGGTACTTACCAACTTCGTGATTCAGACCGCTCGGACGGCCTCCGCTTGGGGGCCCTTCTGGCCCTGGGTGATCTCGAACTCGACGCGCTGGCCTTGTTCGAGGGAGCGATAGCCGTCCATCATGATCGCTGAGTAATGGACGAATACATCTTTACCACCGTCTACCGCGATGAAGCCGTAGCCCTTGTCCGCGTTGAACCACTTGACGGTGCCCTGCGCCACTTCCGACTCCTCTTACTGGGCTCATAGATCCCGCCCATTCGTCCGCGAGACCCTCAATCACCTGACTTATGGAGATATAACCAGGCGATCGCCCTCGACCATACCTGTGGCACAGCGTTTGGCAACAGAGTCAATCTACAAATTACGCATTTCATCCGCGAGTGAGTAGTTCAACATTGAATTGTCGGAAAAAGCAGAAGGCGCCCCAGATGGGAGCGCCTTCTGACGTGAGCGGGTGGTCACCCTCCGGCGACCGCCGGGATGATGGAGATCTGCGTGCCTTCGGGGGCTGCCGTGTCAAGGCCATCGGCAAAACGGACATCCTCTTCGCCAACGTAAACGTTGACAAAACGACGAATCTTGCCCGATTCATCGAGAATTCTCGCGCCGATACCCGGGTAGTCGGAGTCGAGCTTCGCCAGCACGTCACGGAGAGTCGCACCCTCCCCACTCACTTCCGCGTTACCCCCGGTGTAGGTGCGCAGAATGGTGGGAATCCGCACAGAAACGCTCATGATTAACTCGCCTTTCCTGGTTGTCAGACAGCCGCGCGGAACGCGTCGAGAGAGGGCCGGATCACTGCCGTGGGCTGGGCGTCGTCGGCGACGGCGTCGAGCGTCTTGAGCCCGTCGCCGGTGTTGAGCACCACGGTCTCCGCCTCCGGGTCGAGCTGCCCGGTCTCGACGAGCTTCTTCAGCACTCCCACGGTGACGCCGCCGGCCGTCTCGGCGAAGATGCCCTCCGTAGAGGCCAGCAGCTTGATGGCGGCGACGATCTCGGGGTCCGTGACGTCCTCCACCGCCCCGCCGGTGCGGCGGGCGATGTCGAGCACGTACGGGCCGTCGGCGGGGTTGCCGATGGCCAGCGACTTGGCGATGGTGTCGGGCTTGACCGGCTGGACCACGTCGAGGCCGGCCTTGTAGGCGGTCGACACGGGCGAGCAGCCTTTGGCCTGCGCGGCGAAGATCTTGTAGGGCCGGTCCTCGACCAGGCCGAGGGTGACCAGCTCCTTGAAGCCCTTGTCGATCTTCGTGAGCTGGGAGCCGGAGGCCACCGGGATGATGATCTGCTCGGGCAGCCGCCAGCCGAGCTGCTCGGCGATCTCGTAGGCGAGCGTCTTGGAGCCCTCGGCGTAGTAGGGCCGCAGGTTGACGTTGACGAAGCCCCACTTGTCGCCCAGCGGGTCGCCGATGAGCTCGGAGCAGAAGCGGTTGACCTCGTCGTAGGAGCCGTCGATGGCGACCAGCTTGCCGCCGAACACCTTGGCCATGGCGATCTTGGCCTGCTCCAGCCCGGCGGGGATGAACACGCAGGCGTCGAGCCCGGCCCTGGCGGCGGCGGCCGTGACCGCGCCCGCGAGGTTGCCGGTGGACGAGCACGACAGGGTGTGGAAACCGAAGTTACGGGCCGCCTCGACGGCGATGGCCACCACCCGGTCCTTGAAGGAGTGGGTGGGGTTGCCGGAGTCGTCCTTGACGTACAGGGACTTGATGCCCAGCGCCCGGCCGAGGTTGCCGGCCTTGACGAGCTTGGTCCAGCCGGGGTTCATGTTCGGCTTGGTGGCGACGTCCGCGGGCACGGGGAGCAGCAAGCGGTAGCGCCAGATGTTGGCGGGGCCGGACTCGATGTCCTTACGGGTGACGTCACCGAAGGAGTAGGCCGCTTCGAGCGGCCCGAAACACTCCAGACAGGCGAAGCTGGGGCCGAGGTCGTAGCGGGTGCCGCACTCACGACAGGAGAGGGCTACGGCGGGTCCGAAATCGTGCGACATGAAGCGAGGCCTTCCCTCATCTTCGCCTGCGGCCACCTTGACCGCAGACCGGAATTGGCACCTGTCCCGGTCGGCCTCGCCAGGTCGCGAGTCTGAATCCGGGAGGGTTGCCGGGGCTTCGCAGGGCCGGTCCCTCCACCCCTCTGGATGAGCAATATTCAGTTGTTTGCTCTGACTCTACCTGGCCAGGCCCGTCAAGCGACCGTCTGTCTCACCAAGCGAGACATTCAGTCTCAGCGGTAATCGTCGCCCAGCACAGCCTGAACATACTTGCGCGCCTGGTGGATGCGCGACTTGGCGGTGCCGAGCGGGATGCCGAGCTGCTCGGCGACCTCGTTGTAGTCGAGCTGCACGATGTCACGCAGCACCAGCGCCTGGGCCAGGTCGGGCTTGTCGGCCTCCAGCGCCTCCATCGCGTCGAGCAGGTCGAGCCGCGAGCCGGCGATCACGCTGACCCGCCGCGCGTCGGGCTTCTGCATGGGCAGCTCGTCGGAGGTCTGCTCGGCCGAGCGGCGCTTCAGCGTGCGGTATGTCGTACGCGCGCAGTTGGCCGTCACGATGTGCAGCCAGGTGCTGAACCTGGCCCGCCCCTCGAAGCGCCCGATGTTGCGCGCGACGGCGAGCAGGGTGTCCTGCGACGCCTCCTCGGCATCCTGGTGGTAGGGGAGGATTCGGGCGCAGTGCCGCATCACGTCCGGCTCGATCCGCTTCAGGAGCTCACCGAGTGCGCGATGATCTCCGGCAGCGGCGGAGCGGGCCAGTTCCTCGGTTAGCTCATCAAGCGCCATAGCTGGGATCCTATGGTCGGAGGGAACTTTAATGAACAGCGTTCTTGTCGCCTCTAACAGAGGACCCGTCTCGTTCACCGTCTCCGACGACGGTGTGCTGACCATGAAGCGCGGTGGTGGCGGGCTGGTGTCCGGGCTCTCCGGGGTCATGAAGGACGACGGCGTGCTGTGGATCTGCGCCGCCCTGTCCGACGGCGACCGGGGCGCCGTACGCCAGGCGCCCGGCGGCCGGCTCGACCAAGCCGGCTACGACACGGGCGCGCTGCGGATGCTCGACATCCCGCCGGCCACCTTCCACCGCGCCTACAACGCCGTGGCCAACTCCACACTGTGGTTCGTCAACCACCTGCTCTACGACATTCCCAACGCGCCGCTGTTCGGCACCAAATTCCAGCGGGAGTGGGAGTCCTACCGCGACTACAACGGCGCGTTCGCGCTGGCGCTGGCCGAGGAGGCCGGGCACGAGGCCCGCGTGATGGTCCAGGACTACCACCTCACGCTGACCCCGGCGATGCTCCGCGCCGAGCGGCCCGACCTGCGCATCGCGCACTTCAGCCACACGCCGTGGGCGCCGCCCGAATACTTCTCGCTGCTGCCCGACGAGGTCGCCCGCGAGGTCTTGGAGGGCATCCTGGGCGCCGACCACGCCGGGTTCCTCACCGGACGCTGGGCGGGCGCGTTCATGGACTGCTGCCGGGCCCTGCTGGGCGCCGAGGTGGACCTGACCGGCCGTACGGTCACGCACGAGGGCAGGACCACCCACATCGGCGTGCACGGCCTCGGTGTGGACGGCGTGGCGCTGTGGGAGCGAGCCCACGAGCCCGACGTGGAGTCCAACATGGCCGCGCTCAGGGAGCAGGTCGGCGACCGCCGGCTGATCGTCCGCATCGACCGCACGGAGCTGTCCAAGAACATCGTCCGCGGGCTGGTTGCCTACCGGGAGTTCCTGCTCGCGCATCCGGAGTGGCACGGCCGGGTGGTGCACCTGGCGTTCGCCTATCCCAGCCGGCACGACCTGCCCCAATACCGCGAATACACCGCCTCGGTGCAGCGCTGCGCCCAGGAGATCGAGGACGAGTTCGGCACCGAGGACTGGGAGCCGCTGATACTCAACGTCAACGACGACTACCCGCGCTCGCTGGCCGCCTACCGGCTGGCCGACGTGCTGCTGGTCAACCCGATCCGCGACGGCATGAACCTGGTGGCCAAGGAGGGGCCGGTCCTGTCGCCGCGGGCCACGCTGGTGCTGTCGCGCGAGGCGGGCGCGGCGGCCGAGCTGGGCGCGCACGCGCTCATGGTCAACCCGTACGACGTGACCGGCACCGCCATCGCGCTGCACGACGCGCTGGTCATGCCCGAGGAGGAGCGCATGCGCCGCCGTGAGCTGCTGGAGGCCGCGGCCACCGCGCTCCCGCCGCAGAAGTGGTTCGCCGCCCAGTTGGACGCGCTGGCCTAGGATGTCGTCGATCTCAGAGCGCGTCCGCCTGGCCAGGGACCGGCCGACCTGGCTGATCTACCTGCTGCTCGGCACGTTCGCCACGTTCATCTACGGTCTGAGCGCTGCCCTGCCGCTCCTGCGCCTCGACCAGCGGACCTCCGGCACGGTCGCCGGCCTGCACGGCACCGCGATGGCCGTGGGCACGATCCTCGCCGGTCTCTCCCTCACGTTCCTCACCAGGCGCTACGGCAGGCGGGTCACCACCTGGGTCGGTCTCGCCGGGATGAACGCGGGCGTGCTCCTGGTCGTCCTCACCTCCGCGCTGCCCCTGACGCTGCTCGGCTACGGCGTGGCCGGCGGCTTCGGCTCGATCGCCCTCTACACCGCCATGGCCGCGCTCAGCGAGCACCACGGACCGGCGGGCCCGGCCGCGATCAGCGAGGCGAACGCCGTCGGCGTCGTGGTGGGCATGGCGGCGACGTTCCTGCTCAGCGCTATCGCGCAGACCGCGCTCGGCTGGCGGGCCGCGCTGCTCCTCACGCCGGTGCTCACCACGCTGCTGGCCCTGACCCTGGGGCGGGTCTGGACCCGGAGCACGACCGTGGCGGCCCCGTCCACCGGCGAGCGGCCCGCGCGGCCCGGGTGGCGTTTCCATGTGGCGGGCGGCGTGCTGTCCTGCTGCGTGGCGCTGGAGTTCACGTTCAACCTGTGGGCCGCCGAGCTGTTCGCGGCGCGCACCGGCCTGAGCGCGGCCGCCGCGGCCACCGGGTTGACCGCGTTCCTCGCCGGGCTGGGCGCGGGCCGGTTCGGCGGCGCGTACCTGGCCTTACGCCTGCCGCCCGCGCGGCTCTTCCTGGGCGCGCTGGCGGTCACCGCGGCGGGCTGGCTGCTCTTCTGGCTGAGCACCCTGCCCGTCCTGTCCTACGCCGGTCTCGCGCTCAGCGGGGTCGGCGCCTCCCTGCACTTCCCGCTCGCGCTGTCCGGGCTCATCACGCACTCCGGAGACCGGCCGGACCGGGCCGGCGCGGCGGCCCCGATCTGGGCCGGGTCCGCGATGGCCATCGGTCCGCTCGTGCTCGGCGCGCTCGCCGACGGCTTCGGCACCTGGAACGCGTTCCTGCTGGTCCCCGTCCTCATCGGCCTGGCCGCCGGCGGGGTGCTCATCGCCAGGCCGCGTGCTTGAGTACGCCGGGCAGCCCCGGAGTGTTCCATGAGTCGACGACGAGCACTCCGGTCTTGGGCAGATACCACTCCCGCTGGACGAAGTGGGCACGCACCTTGCCCGTCCCGGTGACGCAGGTGCCCTTCCACGCGCGGTAGTACGCCTTGTGGCCGGGCCCGACCTGGCGCAGCCCCTTGGCCCCCGCGCCGTGGAGCACCTGGCCCCACTTGTGGTTGACCGGGCAGGGCTCCACATCGGTCGCCGAGTAGAAGGGCCCGTCGGGCGTGTACGGGTTGAGCTCGTGCCCCACCTTGACGGCCGCGGGCCCGAGCACCCAGAAACCATCACATTCCGGAGTGAAGTACTCCCCCTTGGGCTTGGCGCACTTGCCGGTGACGACATGGATCCAGTCGCCCTTCCCGTACACCTTCCATGAGTTCGGCAGGGACAGCGTCAGCCCGTTGCGCAGCTTGAGGGGATGACTGGCGGCACTCGCGGCGCTCGCGGAGGCGGGGGCCGCCACGAGGAGGGTGGCGGCCACGGCGAGGCCCGCCACGGCAAGGTTTCTGTTCGACATTTCGCGAATGTACCGACACGCGCTTGCAGACAGATTGGGACCGGCTAAAGGTCAGGGTCGGCTGAAGGCCGAAACCAGCTCCCGCAGCAGGGCCACCACGCCGTCGGGGCCGTCCACCACGATGTCGGCCCGCTCGGCCAGCGCGGTCACCTCGGCCGAGCCGCTGCACACGGTCACGCCCGGCAGCCCCGAGTTCTTGACCGCGTCGAAGGCCGCCAGGTCGCCGAGATCGTCGCCGAAGAACATGACCGACCGGGCAGCCCGTTCGGCCAGGAACAGGCCGAGCGCGTGCCCCTTGTCCATGCCCGGCGGCCGCAGTTCGAGCACCAGCCGGCCGGGCTCGACGACCAGCCCGTGCTTGTCCGCCAGCGCGGCCAGCGGCTCGCGCAGGGCCGCCAGCGTGCCCTCGGGGTCGGGGCTGCGCCTGGTGTGCACGGCGACCGCCCGGCCCTTGTCCTCGATCGTCGCGCCCTTCACGCCGAGCGAGCCGAGCAGCAGTTGCAGCTCCGCCTCGGCCTGGAGCACGCCGTGCGGGGGTGGCGGCGCCGAGATCCGGCCGTCCTCCCAGCGCTCGAACCCGTAATGCCCCAGAATCACCAGGCCAGGTACGTCGGCCAGGCCGGGCCCGAGCTCCAGAACCGTGGCCACCGGTCTGCCGGTCACGATCGCCACCGCCCCGACATGCCTGCCGAGTTCGGCGAGGACGGCGGGCGCTTCCGGATGGATCCTGGCGGAGGCGGGATCGGCCACGATCGGCGAAAGGGTGCCGTCGAAGTCGAGCCCGATCACGGCTCCCGCCGGATCCTTCAAGATCGCTTCCATACTGATGTTCTTCACGCGCCTGCCTTACCCAGCAGGTCAGGGGCGCATGCCAAGCCGCCGGGCGGCACGGTCGCGCTGGCGGGTGGAACGCAGCCGGCGCAACCGCTTGACCAGCATGGGATCCTGCTGGAGCGCCTCCGGCCGATCGATCAGTTCGCCGAGGAGTTGGTAGTAGCGGGTGGCGGAAAACCCGAAGGTCTCCTTGATGGCCTGCTCCTTCGCACCCGCGTAACGCCACCAGTGGCGCTCGAAGGCGAGGAGTTCGAGATCGCGTTCGGAGAGGGGCTGTCGGGACGGTTCCTGGGCAGCACTGTCACCGCTGACCGGTGCAGTGTCCATGGTGTCCTCCTCGGAGGGCGCGCGACGATCACATCGTGGGCACGCGGGCCCGTGCCAATCGTAATGTGCGGAGTGCGGGTGTTCACGGCGGATTGAGAGACGTACAGTCACCAAATGTGACCTCAGTCATCACCCTTCTCACCGACTACGGGCTCGAAGATGGCTATGTGGCGGCCTGTCATGGAGTGATAGCCGCGATCGCCCCCGAGGCCCGGGTGATCGACGTGTGCCACCTGATCCCGTCAGGCGATGTACGGCGCGGCGCCGCGATACTCTCCCAGACCATCCCCTACCTCCCGAAGGGCGTGCACATCGGGGCAGTAGACCCCGGCGCGGGCGGAGCCAGGCGGGCGGTCGCCGTGGAGGCGGGCGGGCGGGTGTTCATCGGCCCCGACAACGGGCTCCTGTCGTGGGCCATGCACGCCAGCGGCGGGGCGGAGGCGGCCTATGAGATCAGCAACGCCGACTACTTCCTGCACCCCGTCTCGCCGACCTTCCACGGGCGGGACGTGTTCTCACCGGTCGCCGGGCGGCTGTGCGTCGGGCTCAAACCGGCCGACCTGGGACCCGAGGTTCCGCTCTCGCGGCTGGTCTCGCTGCCGGAGCCGACCTCGCAACTGCGCGAAGGCTCCGTCGAGGGCGAGGTGGTCTCGGTCGACCGCTACGGCAACACCCAGCTGTCGATCGCCGCGGGCGACCTCGCCGCGCTGGGCGTGCGGATCGGCGACACGCTCGGGGTCTGGCTGGGGCGCCGGCAACTGGCCCTGCCGTACCGGGAGACGTTCGCGGCCGTGCCGCCGGGCGAACTGGTGGCCTTCGCCGACTCGGCGGGGCTGATCGCGATAGCGGTGAACTCGGGTGACGCGGCCCAACGCCTCGGCCTGCCACCCGGCGCCCACGTCCGGCTTTCCCCCTCCCCTTAAGACGAAAGCCACCAAAGGGAAATTACACCGCGTATCGGTCTGTTTACTGAAGCGTCAGATTGAACCGGCAATCGCATGTCAGAATGCACGGGCATCGGGCTACCCCTCCCCTGCCCGCGAGGTGCACGTTGTTCCCCTTTTCTGTTGCGCTGCTCTCTTTACTGTTCGCGGCCCTGCCGTCGACGGAGCCACCCGTGCCGGAGCGCTGGCACGCGTGGCCGGTGGCCAGGGTGTTCCCGGGCTCGGTACCCGGCACCAGCCCCTCAGGGGCCCGCGTGACCTATGTCCTGGCCGGCGTCGCCCCGGAGGCACCCTGCCGGGTGGCCTTCCAGCCTGGTGTCTTGCGGCTGCTGCGGGGGTGCGTGACGGCGTTACGCGCCACGTACGCGGACAGCACGCAGACGTTCGTGGCGACGGTCGGCATAGCGGTCCTGGTCACCCCGGCCGCCCACGTGGCGGCGGAACCACCACCACCCCTCGGGGGCGATCTGCCCGGCACGCCACCGAAGACCGGCAGCGGCCGTCTGTCCGACGGGTCGACGAAGAACGGGAGCGGCTGCCTGCCCGGTGGGTTATCGCGGACCAGTGGCGGCTGTCTTCCCGCCGGGTCCTCGGATAGTGGCAGCGACCGTCTCCCCAGGGGGCCGTCAGAGACCGGCAGCGGCTGCCTGCCCGCCGGGGCCACGGATACCGGCAACAACCGTCTGCCCAGCAGGCCGTCACACACCGACACCGGCCGCCTGCCTGGCGGGCCGTCAGGGACGGGTGCCGGGACCGGGCGCTTGCCGGGTCGGGGGCCGGAGACTGGCACAGGGCCTCTGCCGGAGACCGGCGCCAGGCGCTTACCGGGGCTGGGGGCGACTGTCGGCGCGCAGGCCGATGCGCCGGTTGACCGGTCCGGGACCGTCGTGGGACGGCCGCCGACCGTGCGGCCCGTGGCGTTTCCCGACGGGCCGGCCGAGCGGTTCGGCGAGTCGCAGTACGTCACCGGCGCGCTGATCTCGTCGAACGACGCCTACGTCGTGGCGACGGCCGCCGGATACGCGGACGGCCGGCCGTACAAGCCGGGCGACCTCGCCGCCAGACGCCTCGGAGACACCGCCCACCGCCTGGCCACGGTCCTGTACCGGAGCCTGACCAGATGACCAGGCCACTCGCGGCGAGGCTGCTGCCGGCCGGTCCGCCCACAGCGGGACCGCACATGGCGGCGAAACCACCGCAAGGCGGATCACTGGCGGCGATGCTGCCACTGGCCGGGTCGCTGCTGGCCGGTTTTCTGGTGGCCGGGCCGCTCGCGGCAGGGCTGTTGGTGGTCGGGGCGGGGCCGTCCTCCTCGGACGACGTCGGCTCGGTGGCGCGGGCCGGCCAGTGGCAGCTTGCCACGCTGCGCCTGCCGGAGGCGTGGCGGTTGAGCAGGGGCGACGGCGTTTTGGTGGCTGTGCTCGACACCGGCGTGAACGCCCGCCACCCCGACCTGGCCGGCGCCGTGATCACCGGCCCCGACCTGACCGGCGACGCCGGGGAGCCGGTCATGTGGGGCCACCACGGCACCGCCATGGCCAGCCTCATCGCCGGTCACGGCCACAACGCCGCCACAACGGGCGACCCCGCACAGAGCGGCCACACCACCTCGGCAACAGACGAACCCACACAGAGCGTCCACATGACCCCGCAAACACGCGACCCCGCACAGAGCGGCCGCAGCGCCTTGGCAACGGGCGATGCCGCGCAGAGCGGCGCCTTCGCAACGGGCAGCCTCGCGCGGAGCGGCTCGGCAGCAAGCGGCTCGGCGGCAGACGGGTCGGCAGCAGGCGGGTCGGCGGACAGTGGCGTGATCGGGGTCGCGCCCGCCGCCCGCGTCCTGTCCATCAGGGTCACGCTGGAGAACGGCGACCCGCTCCGCGACAAGCAGCGCGCCGGCGGCCGCGACGCCCTGGCCAGAGGCATCCGCTACGCGGTCGACCACGGCGCCGACGTGATCAGCATGTCCCTCGGCGGCGGCAGCGGCGCTTGGGAGGGCTCGGCGGCCGAGGAGGAGGCCGTCCAGTACGCGATCAGCCACGGCGCCGTGCTCGTGGCCTCGTCCGGCAACGACGGCAACACCACGAACAGGAAGAACTTCCCCGCCGCCTACCCCGGCGTGATTGCGGTGGGCGCGGTCGACCGGCGGCTGGAGGTGGCGGCGTTCTCCAACCGGCAGGACTACCTCTCGGTGGTCGCGCCGGGGACGGGCATCGTGACCGCCGACGGCGCCGACTCGTACGTCGTGGGCGACGGGACGAGCTCGGCCGCCGCCATGGTGGCGGGCATCGTCGCGCTGATCAAGGCGGCCCACCCCGATCTGTCGCCGTACCACGTACGGACGGCCATCGAGCTGGGCACCAGGCGGCGGCCCGCCGACGGCTACAGCCGCGCGTCCGGGCACGGGGTGGCCAACGCGCTGCTCGCCCTGCGCGCGGCCGACCGCCTGGCGAACCCCGCCACCCCCTCGGCCGCGGGCGGCGTGGGCACCGGCGGTTACTTCGGCGATGGCCCGGTTTCCCGGCCGCCGTCGTCGCGGCTGCCGGTGGTGCTCGGCATGGTGCTGCTGACGGCGGTCATGTCGGCCCGGGTGCTCGTACGGCACCGGTGGCGCGGGAGGGATTTAACCTAGCAAGCGCTTGTGTGATACTCCTGCCTATGAGCCTTGCGATCGACGGCTGGTTCGCCATAGAACAGGACGGCACCCACCTGATCGGCACCCGGTGCGCGGCGTGTGGCACGGTCTGCTTCCCGCCGCAGCGCGGGTTCTGCCGCAACCCGCACTGCGACGGGGAGTCCATGGAGCAGACCAGGCTGCCGAGGCGCGGGCGGGTCTGGTCGTACACGAGCGCCTCCTACCCGCCGCCCGAGCCGTTCGTGGCCGCCGAGCCCTACACGCCCGTGACGCTGGCGGCGGTGGAGCTGGCCGGCGCGGGCATCGTGGTGCTGGGGCAGGTCAAGGACCTCACGGTGGACGAACTGGAGGTCGGCATGGAGGTCGAGCTCACCCACGGCCCGCTGGCCGACGGACCGCTGGTGTGGATGTGGGGTCGCGCCTCGTGAGCGTCGTGGTGCTGGGCACGGGCATGCATCCGTGGGGCAAGCAGGGCAGGCCGTTCGCGGAGTACGGCGTGGCGGCGGCCAGGGAGGCGCTGCGTGACGCCGGGGTCGCCTGGACCGACGTCCAGTTTCTGGTGGGCGCCGACACGATCAGGAACGGCTATCCGGGGTTCGTCGCCGGAGCCACCTACGCGCAGGCCCTCGGCTGGTCCGGCGCCCGCATCGCGTCGTGCTACGCGGCGTGCGCGTCAGGAGCGCAGGCGATCGACGTCGCGCGGACCCGGATCATGGCGGGGCTCTGCGACGTGGCGCTGGTGGTGGGCGCGGACGCCACGCCCAAGGGCTTCTTCAAGCCGGTCGGTGGCGATCGGCCGGATGATCCGGACTGGCTGCGGTTCCGGCTGCTCGGTGCCACCAATCCCGCATATTTCGGGCTTTATGCGCGAAGGCGGATGGCCCTGTACGGCGAGACGGCCGAGGACTTCGCCGCCGTCAAGGTCAAGAACTCCCTGGCCGGTTCGCTGAACCCGATGGCCCGCTACCGCAAGGCCGTCACGGCCGAGGAGGTTCTGGCCTCGCCCATGGTGGCCGACCCGCTGCGGCTCATGGACATCTGCGCGACCTCGGACGGCGGCGCCGCGCTCGTCCTGGCCTCGCCGGCGTACGCCCGCCGGCTGGGCGTGGCGGACCCGGTGCGCATCGCCGCCGTGTCGACGGTGACGCCCACGTTCCCCAACACGGTTCTGGAGCTGCCGAACTTCGCGACCGACTCGTCCGCCGCCGTACCCCCTCCGGAACGGCCCTTCAGAGCCGCCATCGCGCACGCCGCCTACGAGGAGGCGGGCATCGGACCCGGCGACGTGTCGTTCGCGGAGGTGTACGACCTGTCCACGGCCCTCGAACTGGACTGGATCGAGGACGTGGGCCTCTGCGCACCCGGCGAGGCCGGCAAGCTGCTGCGGGCGGGCGACACCGCGCTCGGCGGGCGCGTACCGGTGAACCCGTCGGGCGGGCTCGCCTCGTTCGGCGAGGCCATCCCCGCCCAGGCCATCGCCCAGGTCTGCGAGCTGACCCGGCAACTGCTCGGCCGGGCGGGCGAGCGCCAGATCGAAGGCGCCAGGGTCGGCCTGGCCGCCAACCAGGGCCTGTTCGGCCACGGCTCGGCCGTCATAGCAACCCGCTGACCCACTCGCCGTACACCCACAACCCGCTCGTCGTACGCCGGCGACCGCGCATAGAGCCGTAC
This sequence comes from Nonomuraea sp. NEAU-A123, assembly GCF_018603905.1. Taxonomy (GTDB): domain Bacteria; phylum Actinomycetota; class Actinomycetes; order Streptosporangiales; family Streptosporangiaceae; genus Nonomuraea. The sequence continues at coordinate 25,945 of NZ_JAHFZZ010000046.1, read as the reverse complement.
GCCGGCGACCGCACGCGAAAAAGCCCCCCGCGGAAAGCTTCCGCGGAGGGCCTGGTGCCGGTGGTCAGCCGACGTGGACCACGTCGTGCGTCTCGGCGAAGTGACAAGCGCTCTCGTGCGCCGTCCCCGGCCTGATCTGCAGCAACGGCTCCTCCTCCGCACAGATCTCCTGCGCCTTCCAGCAGCGGGTGCGGAAGCGGCAGCCCGACGGCGGGTTGGCGGGCGACGGCGGGTCGCCCTGCAGGATGATCCGCTCGCGCTGCTCGCGGCCCTCGGGGTCGGGGACCGGCACGGCTGACAGCAGCGCCTGCGTGTACGGGTGGGCGGGCTTGTCGTAGATCTCGGCGTCCTTGCCGATTTCGACCATCTTGCCCAGGTACATCACTGCGACCCGGTCGGAGATGTGGCGCACCACCGACAGGTCGTGAGCGATGAAGATGTAGGCCAGGTCCAACTCGTTCTGCAGCCGCTCCAGCAGGTTGATGACCTGGGCCTGGATCGACACGTCGAGCGCGGAGACCGGCTCGTCGCAGACGATGATCTCCGGCTGGAGCGCCAGCCCTCGGGCGATGCCGATGCGCTGGCGCTGTCCGCCGGAGAACTGGTGCGGGTAGCGGTTGATGTGATCGGGGTTGAGGCCCACGACCTCCAGCAGCTCCTGCACCTTGCGGCGGCGCTCGCCCTTGGGGGCGACCTCGGTGTGGATGTCGAACGGCTCGCCGATGATGTCGCCGACCGTCTTGCGGGGATTCAGGGAGGTGTACGGATCCTGCATCACCATCTGGATGTTGCGCCGCATCCGCTTGAGCTCGCCGCCACTGGCCTTGCCGATGTCCCGGCCGTTGATCTCCACCGAGCCCGAGGTCGGCCGCTCCAGCGCCATCAGCACCTTGGCCAGCGTGGACTTGCCGCAGCCCGACTCGCCCACGATGCCCAGCGTCTCGCCCTTGTTGAGGTTGAACGAGACGCCGTCGACCGCCTTGATCGCGCCGATCTGCTTCTTGAACAAGATGCCCTGGGTCAGCGGGAAGTGCTTGACCAGGTCACGGACCTCGAGAATGCGCTCACCCTTGGTCGCCATCGAGGACCTCCCTCCAGTAGTGACAGGCGCTGCTGCGCGTGCCGCTGATCTCGTAGAGCGGGGGGTTGTCCGTCACGCAGTTGTCCTGGCGATACGGGCATCGCGGGTGGAAGGCGCAGCCGGTCGGCATGTCGAGCAGGTTGGGCGGCAGGCCCTTGATGGCGTACAGCTCCTGGCCCTTGAGGTCGACCCGGGGGATCGACTCCAGCAGCCCCTTGGTGTAGGGGTGGGCCGGGGTTTTGTAGATGTCGTGAACGGGGGCGTTCTCGACGATCCGCCCGCCGTACATGACCGCGATCTTGTCGGCGACGTCGGCGACGACGCCGAGGTCGTGCGTGATGAGGATCATGCCCATGTTGCTCTCACGCTGGAGCTCGGCGAGCAGCTCCATGATCTGGGCCTGGACGGTCACGTCGAGCGCGGTGGTCGGCTCGTCCGCGATCAGCACCTCGGGGTCCAGCGCGATCGACATGGCGATCATGATGCGCTGCCGCATGCCCCCGGAGAACTGGTGCGGATAGTCGTTGACGCGCTGCCTGGCGGCCGGGATACGAACCTTGTCCATGAGCTCGACCGCCTTGTTGACGGCGTCACGCTTGGACATGCCACGGTGCACCCGGAACATCTCGCTGATCTGCCAGCCCACGGTGAAAACCGGGTTGAGCGCCGACAGCGCGTCCTGGAACACCATCGCGATCCGCTGGCCACGCACCTGCGTACGTGCCTCGTCCGAGAGCTTCAGCAGGTCGGTGCCGCGGAAGCGGATCTCACCTTTGGGGATGCGGGCCGGCGGCATGTCCAGAATGCCCATGATCGCCTGAGCGGTCACGGACTTGCCGGAACCCGACTCCCCCAGCACGGCGAGAGTCTCACCGGGGCTGAGCGAGTAGCTCACCCCGTTGACCGCACGCACGATGCCCGCGCGGGTGGCGAACTCCACGTGCAGATCTTCCACGGCGAGCAGCGGCTCGTTGCCCAGCCCTCCCTCGGCGGGCAACACGTCCGTTGATGCCTTTCTCACTTGAACCCCCTTCCTACCTGAGCTTCGGGTCGAGAGCGTCGCGTACGGCGTCGCCCAGCATGATGAACGCGAGCACCGTGATGCTCAGGAACACCGCCGGGAAGACCAGCGGCAGCGGCGCCTCCAGGAACCGGTTGCGAGCGTCGGCGATCATCAGGCCCCAGGAGATGTCCGGGGACTGAACCCCGACTCCCAGGAACGACAGCGCCGCCTCGGCCGAGATGAACACGCCGAGGTTGATCGTCGAGACGACGATCACCGGGGCGATCGCGTTCGGCAGCAGGTGCCGGAACATGACCCGGCTCTGGCTGGCGCCCAGGGCCCGGGCCGCGACCACGAAGTCCTGGTTCCTGGCGGTGATGACGGCGGCCCGCATGATGCGGAACGTCATCGGCCAGGCCAGCACGGCCAGCGCGATGACCACGATCCAGATGCCCAGGTTCGCGCTCCTGAACGTGGCGGTGATGAGCAGCGCGCCGAGGATCCACGGAATCGCGAAGAAGACCTCCGTGATCCGGGACGAGATCGTGTCGATGGCTCCGCCGCGGGCGCCCGCGACGAGGCCGAGCAGACCGCCGACGACCGCCGTGATGATGGTGGTGCTGACGCCGATCACGATCGAGTTGCGCGCACCGAAGATCGCCCTGGCGTAGACGTCGCAGCCGAGGCTGTCGCGGCCGAAGATGTGGCCCGCGCTCGGCCCCTGCCTGGCCGTGGCCAGCTCGCAGGTCTTGGCGTCGAACGGGTTGACCGAGGTGAACAGCGATGGCCAGAACGACATGACCAGCAGGATCGCGATGAGGACGACCGAGAGGATGAACATCGGCCGACGTCGCAGGTCATAGAAGGCGTCGCCCCAGAGGCTCGCCGGCTTCGCCTCCTTCTTGAGCTTGCCCGGAGGGGATGGCGCAGTGACGGTCTGCACAGGTCCGGCCTGTGGGTCGTTACTCATAGCGAATCCTCGGATCGAGCACGGCGTACAACAGGTCCACGACCAGGTTCGCCACGATGTAGACCAGCACCAGAATTGTCACGATACCTACGACGATAGGTTGCTCTCGTAGATATACGCCTTGGTAGATCTGGAGGCCGATACCCGGGATGTTGAAGATCGTCTCGGTGATCACCGCACCACCCATGAGCGAGCCGAGGTCGGCGCCCAGGAAGGTGACCAGGGGGATCAGCGCGTTACGCAACCCGTGCCGGCCGATGACTCTTCGTCTGGAAAGCCCCTTCGCGGTCGCTGTTCGGATGTAGTCGGATCTCAACGTCTCCACCAGGCTCGTTCTGGTGAGCCGGGTGAGATATGCGATCGACGTACCCGCCAGCACGAATCCCGGGAGCAGGTACGATCTCAGCCCCGCGCTGATGCCCGCGATCGGGAAGATCTCGGTGCCCACGGCCTGCTTCAGCCAGACGCCCAGCCACAGTTGCAGCACGAAGCCGGTCACCAGCGGCGGGACGGAGATGAGCAGCAGCGTCGCGGCCAGGATCATGGTGTCGATGGCCTGGCCTCGGCGCAGCGCCGCCCACAGGCCGAGCAGGACGCCGATGACCGCTTCCATGACGAGGGCGACGAGCGCCAGGTTCAACGTGACCTGGAACTTGCCCGCCATCAACTGGGTGATGGGCACACCGGCAAAGGTTTTGCCGAAATCTCCCCGGAGGAAGATCCCGCTGATGTAGTACCAGTACTGGAGCAACAACGGATCGTTGAGGTGGTACTGGTCGCGCATGATCATGACGATGTTGGGGTCTTGCCTCTTCTCGCCGGCAAGCGCCGCGATGGGATCGCCAGGGAGCGCGAAGACGATGGCGAAGATGAAGAGGGTGGCGCCCAGCAGGACTGGTATCGCCTGGATAAGGCGCCTAATAACGTAACGGCCCATTCAAGCCTCCCGTACATGCCAAGAAGGCAGTCGCCGGGACCTGGGGATCATGGCCCCAATGACTGCCTTCATGGCGGGCTCTCGAGAGGTGGGCGACTATGCGCCCACCCCCGCGAACAGCGTCAGGCCTTCTCGACGTCGGCCCACTCAACCTGGTTGAGCAGGTTGATCTTGACGTTCTTGACCTTGGTCGAGTATCCCGAGTTGTTACGGTAGAAGTACACAGGGATGTACGGAAGGTCCTTGATGAGGATGTCGTCCGCCTGCTGGTAGAACTTCAGCCCCTCCTCCGGAGTCGCCGCCTGGTCGCCCTTGGCGACCGTGTCGTCGAACTCCTTGTTGGAGTAGCCCGCGTAGTTGGAGCCGGTCTTGATGGCGCCGGTCGAGAAGATCGGCGTCAGGTAGTTCTCGGCGGACGGGTAGTCGATCGCCCAGCCCATCCGGAACATACCCTTGTACTTCTTGGCGTCCAGGTCGTCGAGGATGTTCGCGAACTTCTCGAACGGCTTGACGGTCACCTCGACGCCGAGGTTGGCGCGGAGGTTGTTGGCCGCGGCCTCGATCCACTCCTTGTGACCACCGTCGGCGTTGTAGCCGAGCTCCAGCTTCGCCGGGCCCTTGGCCGCGGCGTACTGCTCCTTGGCCTTGGTGGGGTTGTACTGGCAGGCCTGGCAGGCGCCTTGGCGGTAACCGTCGATGGCCGGGTTGATGAAGTCGTCGGCCGGCGAACGGGTGCCGGTGAAGACCGTCTCGGCGATGGTCTTCCTGTCGATGGCCATCGAGATGGCCTCACGAACCTTGACGTCCTTGTACTCGTCGCTGTACTTCAGCGGGAAGCCGATGTACCCGACGCCGGCGTCCGGCTGGTCCTGGTAGCGGTCACCGAGCGCCGTCTTGGCGCTGGAGATCGCCGAGGCGGGCAGCGAGTCGTGGATGTCGACGTTGTCGGCCTGGAGGTCGTTGTAGGCCGTCTCCGAGCTGTTGTAGAGCTTGAACTGCAGCTTGGTCCAGCCGGTCGGCTTCTTGGCCGGGAACTTGTCGTAGACCGACAGGTCGATGGCCTGGTCGGTGCCCTTCTTGTAGGGCTTGTCCAGCTTGAACAGGCCCTGGCCGATCGGCTTCTCGCCGTACTCCTGCGTCACCTTGCCGTCGGCGCCGAAGGCGCTCTTGGGCAGCGGGTAGAACGCGGTGTAGCCCAGCATGGTCTTGAACTGGGAGAACGGCGCGGTGAGCGTGACCTGCAGCGTCGAGTTGTCGACCGCCTTGAGGCCCTTCATCTCCTTGGTGGTGACCTGCTTGCCCTCGCCGGGGTTGAGGTCGGCATAACCCTCGACGCGGCCGAAGAAGTAACCGGCGCCCTGGGCGTTGTCCTGGTTTGCCGCGTAGTTCCAGGCGTCGACGTAGTTCTGCGCCTCGACCGGCGTTCCGTCCTGCCACGTGTAGGGCTTGAGCTTGATCGTATACACCTTGTTGTCGGTGCTTTCGATCGACTCTGCCGCCGCCAGGACGACCTGCTTGTTCTCGTCATAGTTGACGAGCGGCTCGAACACCGCGGCGAGGACTTCAGCGCCCTCCGACTCCGTGGTGTTCGACGGGACCAGCAGGTTCTGCGGCTCGCCCAATTCCATGCGGACCGGAGTGTCGCCGGCTCCGCCCGACGCGGGGTTGCCGGTCGTGGCTCCGCCGCCGCCACACGCGGCGACCGCGAGGGCTAGCAGCGCGGTACCGGCGACGATCTGTGCGCCCTTAGTAACACGCATGGTAAAAAGATTCCTCCCTCAAACAGGTGGGCGTAAGCGCTGAGCTGCGATGATCGTGAGCAGCCTGACGGGGGTGCCTTGTCGTCCCCCGGGTTTGGCTGACCTGGTCAAACCAGCCGACGCCCTGCCAGTCGATCGCGACTATCCCTTACTACTTGCCACCAGCGAGTCTCTGGTGCGTTGCAGTTCGGTCACACGTGCGCTTATCCAACGTCACAGTCATTTCGCGCAGACAGCACCAAAGCCACCAAGGAACCCCTAAAGCGGACACTGTAGGACGTGAACAGTTGATGAAAAATACCCCCTTGGCGCCACTGGTCACGCCCTAGCCGCCATCCCGCGTGTCGCTGAGTTACGGTTGAACAACTCTTGACATGCCCTCGGACCAGCCTTGGAACCGGGCAACGCAGGACACCGTCCAACAGTCTGTCGCGAACCGTCGCGGCAGACACCTCACCGAGCCGGATCCAATAGAGTCCTTGCCATGAGCCAGCCGGAATCCGCTGTAGCGGACGCCCAGGCGGGCGGCCGAAGCGGGCAGGAGCCGCTGGCCAAGCTCGCCGAGAGATACGGGCTTCGTCGTGCCATCGCACGGCCGAGATTTCCCGTCTATGTGCGCCAGTTGTGGGAGCGGCGACACTTCATCCTGACGTACGCGACCTCGCGCAACGTCTCGAAGTACTCCAGCTCGGCTCTGGGCCAGCTGTGGCAGGTCCTGACCCCGCTGCTGAACGCCGCCATCTACTTCGTGATGTTCGGCCTGATCCTCGGGGGCAGCAAGAACGTCCCCAACTACCCGGCCTTCCTGCTGACCGGGATGTTCGTCTTCACCTACACGCAGCGGACGGTCACCGCGGGCGCCAAGTCGATCTCCGGCAATCTGTCGCTGATCCGGGCGCTCCACTTCCCCAGAGCCTCCCTGCCGCTGGCCTACACGATCCAGGAGCTGCAGCAGCTCGCCATCTCCATGGGCGTGCTCCTGGTGCTCGTCGTGATCACCGGCGAGCTGCCCAACTGGTTCTGGCTGCTGATCCCGGTCGTGCTCCTGTTGCAGACGCTGTTCAACATCGGCGCCGGCCTGGTGATCGCGCGGCTCGGCTCCTCCATGCGAGACCTCAACCAGTTGCTGCCGTTCATCACGCGCACCTGGCTCTATGCCTCCGGCGTCTTCTTCTCCATCCAGGACAGGGTGGTCACCGGCGCGCATTGGCCCCAATGGGTGGCCAACGTGATGTACCTCAACCCCGCGGCCTCGTACATCGAGTGGATGCGCGACATCCTCATCGAGTCCTACCATCCCGAGAACGGGCACAACCCCCCGACGATGGTGTTGGTGTCATGCGTATTCTGGGCAGTGTTCGCACTCGGCTTCGGCTTTTGGTACTTCTGGCGGGCTGAGGAGAGGTACGGGCGTGGCTGAACTGACCAAGGAGCTGTCACAGGTGAAGGGCCAGGAGCCCGCCGTCCCCGACGAGGCCGTCCCCAACAAGGACGTGCCCAACAAGGACGTCAGGGTGCACCCCAACCCGGCACCCGCCGGCAAGCGGCCTCTGGACGTCCCCACGGGCACGCCCACGGTCATCGTCGACGACCTCCACATCGTCTACCGGGTCTACGGCGCGGCCAGCGACAGCGAGAAGGGCAACGCGGTCAACGCCTTCACACGCTTGCTCAAGCGTCAGGGCCGCCCGGAGATGAAGGAGGTGCACGCCGTCAAGGGCGTGTCCTTCGTCTCCTACCACGGCGACGCGATCGGCGTCGTCGGCCGCAACGGCTCGGGCAAGTCCACGCTGCTGCGGGCCATCGCCGGCCTCCTGCCGCCGCACGCGGGCGCCGTCTACACCGACGGCCAGCCGTCGCTGCTCGGCGTCAACGCGGCGCTCATGCGCGAGCTCACGGGCGAGCGCAACATCGTGCTCGGCTGCTACGCCATGGGCATGACCCCGAGCGAGGTCAGGGAGAAATACCAGGAGATCGTCGACTTCTCCGGCATCGATGAGTTCGTCCAGCTGCCGATGTCGACCTACTCCTCCGGCATGGGTGCCCGGCTGCGCTTCGCCATCTCCTCGGCCAAGACCCACGATGTGCTGCTGATCGACGAGGCCCTGGCCACCGGCGACCGCGAGTTCCGCAAAAAGAGCGAGGAACGCATCAGGCAGATCCGCGAGTCGGCCGGCACGGTCTTCCTCGTCGCCCACGACCTCAGGGTCATCGAGGAGACCTGCAACCGGGTCATCTGGCTGCACAAGGGCAAGATCAAGATGGACGGCGACCCGAAGGAAGTCCTCGCCGCCTACAACAAGGGCTGATCCTCCACCGCACTCCGCGGACGCCGCGTTCGGGCGTCCGCGGATCTGTCATGCCCGGGCGACTCGCGAGGCAAATGACTGACAGCGTGGCCGGTGTTCCGATATCATTCGAACGTTGTTTCGATACGAGGATGCCGATGGAGCGGGAGCGTGCGATGGGAGAGCTTGCGGCCGCGATCGACCACCTGGCCGTCGAGGACGTGGCAGACGTTCCCTGGGCCCAACTGACCGAGCAACTCGTCGACCTTCACTGGCAGATGGCCAGGCTGCAGGCCCAGATCGCCCGCCGCACCGGCGTACGCCTGCCGTAGAAATGAGTATGCCGCCGGCCCCGGAGATCCGGGGCCGGCGGCGGGTGCGACTCACGCGGCGCCTCAGCCCTGCGGTGCAGTGCACGAACGCGACCCATGCCAGGGCGCGTCCGCCCGGGCCGGTCATGAGACCACCCGCTCTCTGCGGGCGGCTCGCGACCTATGCGCGGCGGCCGTAGCGAGCACCCGGCACCATGGGGGCTCGCCGACCGGCCACGCCGGTTCTGCGGTGGTGTGTCCCGCACCTGAGGACGCACCACCCTCGATCATGCGCCTCACCGGACGCGACGCCTCGTCGCCGCCGCGGCCCGTTCCCGAGCACCGGCACCTTGAAGCCCGCGAACCTCCGCCACGGCCCGAGCGGCCGGCATCCGGAAGGCACCCACGATCAGTCGTGGGGGAGGTAGTCCGAGACCTCGCCCGTCATCGCGCGACGGTCGAGATCATCGCGTCCCTGCGGCCCACGGCGGCCTTCGCCCCCGTGGCCGGGAGCACCGCGTTGCCCGTCCCCTTGGCAGAGACCACCGCGTCCCTGCGGCTCACGGTGGTCCCCACCTCAGCGGCCGGGACCACCGTGTCATTGCGGCCCGCGGGGGCCTTCGTCCCGGCGGTCGAGACCGCGCGTGAAGCGACGTCGACGAGCGGGGCGATCTCGTCGACGGACGCGACCGACCCGGCCGGACGCGACGCACGTGGCCCCCGGCCCGTAGCCCGCGTCGACCTCGTACGCCCCTCGACCGGACGCGACGCGCCAGGCAGCCCGCCAGTAACCCGCGTCGCCCCCGTACGCCTCTCAACCGGACGCGAGGCAGCGGGCCCCCAGCCCGGAACCCGCGCCTTGTCCGTGCGGCTCTCGATGGGAGCCGACGCGCGGGGCACCCGGCCCGTCGACCCAGTACGCCCTTCGACCGGACGCGAAGCGGCGGGCCCCCAGCCCGTAACCCGCCCCTTGTCCGCACGCCAGCCCGTGACCCGCGCCTCGTCCGTGCGGCTCTCAGCGGGACGCGACGCGCGGGGTACCCGGCCCGTAACCTGCGCGTTGTCCGTGCGGCCGTCCGCAACCCGCGTCTTGCCCGTACGGTCCGTGACCCGCGCCTTACCCGTACGGTCGTCCGTGACCCGCGCCTTACCCGTACGGTCGTCCGTGACCCGCACCGTGCCCGTATGGTCGCCCGTGACCCGCACTATGCCCGTACGGTCGCCCGTGACCCGCACCTCGCCCGTACGGTCGCCGGTGACCCGTGCTTTGCCCGTACGGTCGCCCGTGCCCACGTTTGGCGGGGGGTTCAGGCGGCGTCCGAGGTACTCGATGTTAGGCCCGAGGCCGACCCGCCTGGCCGAGTCCGCAGCCCCGAGCTGCCCGCCCAGCAGGCCACTCCCGCCGACGCCGCTGAACAGACCGCTCAGACCACGCATCGGATCCCCGCCACCCGGCAGGGTCTCGACCGCGGAATCGCGGGCCTCGGCTTGGGCCGCCGGCCCGACCGGCGCCGCGGCCAGTCCGAATACGGCGACGGCGACCGCCAGTTTGATTACAGGTTTCATATTTGCCTTCCCGGCTCGTGATCGATCGCTCTCGAAAACAGCGGAGATGCGTATCGATAACCCCCGAATGCCGCGGCGAACACGCTATGGGCACCACACGAAGCGCGTCGTCCCGGCTGAGCTACCGACGCAGTTGTATCACCGCGGCCAGCGGGGCGCAGACTGCGGAAAGTCCGTGTCACACGGCCTTCCGGGCCCTGGGAGCGATCATGGAAGAGGCGTCGAGTCGGGAGACAAATCGCGAAATAGCAGGGGCTTATTTCGGATATTCCGTTGACGTCACCCGCGTTCGGAAGGAGCACCCCAACGGCCCGTTGACAACGGCCGGGAAAACTATTGTCACGGGCCGGGGGCTCAATTTTTCCGCTTGCGGGACACGCGCTTGACCGCTCAGGCCGGCACGAGCATGTCCTCCGCGGCCATCTCGAACGGGAACCGATCGGCGAACGCCGGCCGCAGATCCGTCAGCCACACCGCGGACGGGTCGTACTCCGCGAAGAACGGCCGGCCGACCAGAGAGGGGTCGCGGGCCTGAATCAAGTGGAGCACGAACACCCGCTGACCGGCGATCTCCGTCACCCCGTCGACGCACACCTTCCCCGGGGTGGCCGACATGGAAGGCCCCCGGACGGTCCGGCAGAGCCCGGAGACCGTCGAGTAGGCGTCCCTGAATATCTCGTGCGCCCGTGCGAGCGGGACCGCGAAGTAGTCCTGCGGGCCGGTGTCGCGCTCGACGAACATGTAGTACGGGATCATCCCCATCGTGTGCTGCCGCCGCCACATGCTCGACCACACGGCGGGATCGTCGTTGATCGACCGGATCAGCGGCGCCTGTGTCCTGATCGTCGCCCCGCTGCCGAGAATCCGCTTGACCGCCGACTCGACCAGCGGCGACTCCAGCTCACGCGGGTGCGTGAAGTGGGCCATGAACGCCAGGTTCTTGCCCGCGTCCACGACCTGCTCGAACAGTTCGAGCGTGGCGTCGGCGTCGGGGTCGGACACGAACCGCTGCGGCCAGTAGGCCAGCGCCTTGGTGCCGATCCTGATCGACTCCAGTTGCTCCAGGCCGATCAGCGGCTCGATATATCGCCTGATCACCGACTCGCCCATGATCATGGCGTCGCCGCCGGTGATCAGCACACTGGTGACCGAGGGATTCTGGCGGATGTAGGAGACCATCTGCTCGATGTCGTCGGAGGCGAACTTCAGGTCCGCGTCCCCGACGAACTGTGCCCACCGGAAGCAGTAGGTGCAGTAGGCATGACAGGTTTGCCCCTGCTTGGGGAAGATGAGCACGGTCTCGGGATACTTGTGCTGCAGCCCCGGCACCGGCTCCTCGCCGATCCGGGGAACGTTGAGCTCCTTCTGCCCCGCCGGGTGCGGGTTGAGCTGCGCGCGCACCCGGTTGGCCTCGGCCTGGATCTCCACGTTGGGCGCCTCGGCCTTCAGCAGGTCGGCCAGCCGGGCGACGTCCGTGGACGGAAGCATGTCCTCCTGGGGAAAGACGAGACGGTATATGGGATCGTCGGGCGCAGCCGACCAGTCGATGAGCTCGTCCACCACGTAGGCGTTCGTCCGAAAGGGCAGCACCGTGGCAACGGCGCGTACCCTCAGCCGCTGCTCATCGTCGAGCCCCGCACGCTGCAGGAGCTCGTCGAGGTGCTTGGACGTGTACGCCCGGAAGCGACGCGTGCCCGCCTGGTTCAAGATCACTAGGCCTTTCCCATCTTTTTTGTTCGATCCGCTGTAAACCTCAGTCGCCTGTCATGCGTCTACGGTTCTTATACCCGGACGCTATGCACAGCGTCCCCGGTTCCCTTGGGCTCCAAGTTTTCCTTGAGGTTTGACCACTCGCGACATATCGCGATTGCGCGTAGACTGACGAATCGTGACCTCTGATCCCGTCCTGCGCGCCTCCGACGCCGACCGTGACCGCGTGGCCGCGGTGCTCAGTGAGGCACTCGCCACCGGAATGCTCACCAGCCTCGAACACGCCGACCGCCTCGACGCCACCTACTCGGCCAAGACCGTCGGCGAACTGACACCTATCACCCGTGACCTGCCCGACGTGGCGGCGCCAAACGTCGCGTCGCTCACCATCGAGCAGCAGACGATCGACTCGAAGTTCAGTAAGGTGATCAGAAAGGGCCGCTGGGTCGCCTCCCGCCACACCAGGCTCACGGCGAGGTTCGGCGCGCTGATCATCGACCTGTCGGAGGCCGTGCTGCCCGGCCGGGAGATCACCATCGAGGCCGACGCCCGCTTCAGCAAGCTCATAGTACTTGTGCCCGACAATGCCCAGGTGATCGACGAGGGCGGCTCCATGTTCGGCAAGCGCCACGTGACAGGCGGCGGCGCCCGCGAGGACGGACCGCTCATCCGGGTCACGGGCCGATCGATGTTCTCCAAGGTCATCGTCTCGCGCGAAGTCTCCGACTGGAACCTACGCAGCGTCGGCTGAGCCGGCCACCCGCCGACCGGCCCGGTGCACAGCGTGCCTACGATGCGGACGGGGGGCGACCGCAGCGCGACCGCGTTCCGGCCACGCCACAGGAACGCATCGCGAGCCGTACGAGGTGACCTTTTGTCCGACACCAGGCCGATCGCGCTCGACGCCATGGGCGGCGACCACGCGCCACACGAGATCGTGGCGGGGGCCGTGCATGCCGTGCGGGAGCGCGGGCTGGCGGTGGTGCTCGTCGGCTCGCCCCGGGTGCTCTACGAGGCGCTCGCCGACCACGACGCGACCAAGGAGATCCCGATCGTCCGGGCCGAGGAGACCATCGCGATGGACGAGGGCGCGCTGGCCAGCCTGCGCCGTCCCCGCTCCAGCATCGCGATCGCCTGCCATCTGGTCCGGCGGGGCGACGTGTCGGCGGTGGTGTCCGCGGGCTCGACCGCCGGGATCGTGACCACGGGGCGGCTCCGTCTCAAGGCCCAGCAGGGAGTGCTCCGCCCGGCCATCGCCGTCGCCCTGCCCACACTGCCCAAGCCCACGCTGCTGCTCGACGCGGGCGCGAACGCCGAGGTCAAGCCGGAAATGCTGGTGCAGTTCGCGCATCTGGGGTCCGTCTACGCCGAGCTGGCCTACGAGATCGCCAAGCCGAAGGTCGGCCTGCTCACGATCGGCAGCGAGGCAGAGAAGGGCAACAAGATCGTCAAGCGGGCCCACGAGCTCCTGCAAAGCTCCCCCGGCCTCCACTTCATCGGCAACGTCGAGGGCCACGACCTGCTGACCGGCGTCGCCGACGTGATCACCACCGACGGCTTCACCGGCAACGTCGCGCTGAAGACCATGGAAGGCGCGGTCCGCTACGCGTTCAGCGAGCTCCGGCAGACGATCGACGGCAACAGGATGTCCAGGCTGGGGGCGTTCCTGCAGCGGTCACGCCTGCGCGAGCTGCGCCGCCGCCTCGACGCCGAAGCCCACGGCGGCGCCGTACTGCTCGGACTGAACGGGACCGTGGTGATCGCGCACGGCTCGTCCAGAGCAGCCGGCATCAGCGCCGCCTGCCGGCTCGCCGCCGACCTGTCGGCGCAGGGCGTCGTCGCGCGCATCGGCGACAGAATCGCGGCCACCCAACGCCCGCATCGGCTGAGAACCTCATAGTCTGTGGCAGATCCACAAAACTGGGGGTTGTGTGGACGGCTTAACCTCGGCACAGGTCTCGGGGGCGAAGACCAACCATGTGCCGCGCCGGTCGAGCAGGTCGTTCGGCGCGATCATCAGAGCCAACGTGTTCACGCTGTTCAATCTGGTCATCGGCCTGCTCTGGGCGCTGGTCCTGATCTTCGGCGCGTGGCAGGACGGGCTGTTCGGGCTGGTCATCGTGGCCAACTCGCTGATCGGCATCGTGCAGGAGTTACGGGCCAAACGCACGCTCGACAAGCTCGCGGTGATCAACGAGTCGCCGGTCACGGTCCGCCGCGATGGGCGCGACCAGGAGCTCCAGCCGCGCCAACTGGTGCTCGGCGACCTGATCCTGCTCGGGCCCGGTGACCGCCTGCTGGTCGACGGCGAGGTCGTCGAGTCCGACGGGCTGGAGATCGACGAATCGCTGCTGACCGGCGAGGAAGACCCGGTGCACAAGCGGCCGGGCGACGAGGCGCTGTCGGGCAGCTTCGCCGTCGCGGGCTCGGGCGCGTTCGTCGCGACCAAGGTCGGCACCGACGCCTACGCCGTACGGCTGGCGGAGGAGGCGAGCCGGTTTCACCTGGCGCGCTCGGAGCTGCGTGACGGCGTCACGAACTTCATCAAGTACATCACCTGGCTCGTCATCCCGATCGGCGCGCTGCTGCTCTACAGCCAGCTACGTAACTCGACCGACTTCGGCACCGCCATCACCGGCGCGGTCGCCGGCATCGTCACCATGATCCCCGAGGGCCTGGTGCTGATGACCTCGATCGCCTTCGCCGTCGGCGTCGTACGGCTCGGCCGCCGCGACTGCCTGGTCCAGGAGCTGCCCGCGATCGAGGGCCTGGCCCGGGTGGACGTGCTCTGCCTCGACAAGACCGGCACGCTCACCGCCGGCGGCATGGACCTCGGCGAGGTGCTGCCCCTGCGCGACGACCAGCCGATCGACGACGCGCTCGCCGCCCTGGCCAACGTGGACCACCGGCCCAACGCCACGGCCAAGGCCATCCAGGCCCGCTACCCGTCGGCGGCCGGCGGGTGGACGGCCGGCGAGGTCGTGCCGTTCTCCTCGGCGCGCAAGTGGAGCGGCGCCGACTTCGGCCCCCACGGGGTGTGGCTGCTCGGCGCCCCCGACGTCCTGCTCGACCGCACCGCCGACGGCTACGAGCAGGCCGCCGAACTGGCCTCGACCGGCACCCGGGTTCTGGCGTTATGCCGTACGGACAGCCTGGCGGCGATGGCCGAAAGGGCGGCTTCCGAGGACGGCGTACGCGTGGAGGCGGTCGCGCTCGTCACGCTCAAGCAGCGCATCAGGCCCGACGCGCACGAGACCCTGCGTTACTTCGCCGAGCAGGGCGTCACGGTCAAGGTGCTCTCCGGCGACAATCCCGATGCCGTCGCCGCGATCGCCACCGGCCTGGAGATCCCGGGCGGCCATCGCGCGATCGACGCCCGTACCCTGCCGGAGAACGACCCCGGCAAGCTGGCCGAGTTACTCGACACCCACACCGTGTTCGGCCGCGTCACCCCGCAGCAGAAACGCGCCTTCGTCGGCGCGCTGCAGTCGCGCGGGCACACCGTCGCGATGACCGGCGACGGCGTCAACGACGTGCTCGCGCTCAAGGACGCCGACCTGGGCATCGCGATGGGCGCGGGCAGTCCCGCCACCAAGGCCGTCGCCCAGGTGGTGCTGCTCGACGACAAGTTCGCCTCGCTGCCGTACGTGGTGGGCGAGGGCCGCCGGGTGCTGGCCAACATCGAGCGGGTCTCGAACCTCTTCCTCACCAAGACGTTCTACGCGATCGCCCTCTCGCTGCTCACCGGGGTCCTCGGGCTGATGTTCCCGTTCGCGCCGCGCCATTCCACGCTGGTGAACGCGCTGACCATCGGCATCCCGGCGTTCGTCCTGGCGCTCGCGCCGACGCTCGAACGGGCCAAGCCCGGGTTCGTACCCCGTGTGCTGCGCTTCGCCGTACCCGCCGGAGTGCTCTGCGCGGGGGCGGTGTTCCTGTCGTTCTGGGCCGCGCACACCGGCACCTCCACCCTGATCGAGGATCGTACGTCGGCGACGATCGCGCTCTTCCTCACCACCTGGTGGGTGCTCATCCTGATCACCAAGCCGCTCACCCTGGGCCGGATGGCCATGATCGGCGGCATGGCCGGGCTGTTCGCGCTGGCTCTGGCGATCCCCTTCGTCCGGCATTTCTTCGCCCTCGAACCCAGCGATCTCAGCAACGATCTGACCGCCGTCGGCATCTCCGTGGTGGCCTCAGCGGCGATCAGCGTGGCGGTCAAGCTCGCCGGTACCCTTAGACCATGACCGACCCGCAGATAGTGCTCACCGAGCGCGTCCAGCAGGCGCTGGCGCACGCGTTCGGCTCCGAGTACGCCGACGCAGATCCGCTGATCCGGCCCTCCCAGTTCGCCGACTTCCAGGCGAACGTCGCGCTGAGCCTGGCCAAGCGACTGCGACGCGGACCGCGGGAGGTCGCCGAGGCCATCAGGTCGGAGCTGTCCGACTTCCCCGGCACGGTCGAGGTCAGCGGCCCCGGCTTCCTCAACATCACGCTCGACGACTCGTGGATCGAGTCCGAGGCGGCCAGGATGCTCGACGACCCGCGCACGGGCGTCGGCTTCTCCACGCCGCCGCAGACCGTGGTGGTCGACTACTCCGCGCCCAACGCGGCCAAGGAGATGCACGTCGGCCACCTACGCACCACGATCGTGGGCGACTCGCTGGCCCGCCTGCACGAGCACCTCGGCAACACCGTCGTCAGGCAAAACCACCTGGGCGACTGGGGCACGCCGTTCGGCATGCTCATCGAGCACCTGCTCGACATCGGCGAGGAGGCCGCGGTCGCGCAGCTCGAAGCCGGCATGGGCACCGAGTACTACCAGGCCGCCAGGGCCCAGTTCGACGGCGGCGAAGAGTTCAAGGTCCGCTCGCGCAAGCGGGTGACCATGCTCCAGTCGGGCGATCCGGAGACCCTCCGGCTCTGGCACGTCTTCATGGACGCCACGATCACCTACTTCAACAAGGTCTACAGCATGCTCGGCGTCACGCTCACCGACGCCGACATCGCCGGCGAGAGCATGTACAACCCGCTGCTCGACAAGACCTGCCGGGACCTGGAGGCCGCCGGGGTCGCCGTGCTGAGCGAGGGCGCGCTCTGCGTCTTCCCGCCCGGCTTCACCGGCTCCGACGACAAGCCGCTCCCGCTGATCATCAGGAAGAGCGACGGCGGCTACGGCTACGCGTCCACCGACATGGCGGCGATCCGCTATCGGGTCGAGGACCTCAAGTCCGACCGGATGCTCTACGTGGTGGGCGCCGACCAGGCGCTGCACTTCCGCATGGTGTTCGCGGCGGCCGAGCTGGCCGGCTGGCTGCCCGACACGGTCTCGGCCGAGCACGTCCAGATCGGCATGATGCTGGGCAAGGACGGGCGCCGGTTCAAGACCCGGTCCGGCGAGTCCATCAAGCTGATGGACCTGCTGCAGGAGGCGGTCGACCGGGCCGCGGCGGCCATCGCCGACCGCGGCTACGACGAGGCCGCGCGGGCCGAGATCGCGCAGGCCGTGGGCATCGGCGCGGTGAAATACGCCGACCTGGCGGTCAGCCACGACAGCGAATACGTCTTCGACTATGACCGCATGCTCGGGTTCAACGGCAACACCGGCCCTTACATGCAGTACGCGACGGCCCGGATCCGCTCGATCTTCCGCCGGGCGGGGGTGGCGCCGGCCGACGCGACCGACCGCATCGTGCTCGGCCAGCCCGCCGAGCGGGCCCTGGCCCTCCACCTGCTGGGCTTCGGCGCGCTGGTGGAGCAGGTCACGGCCCTGTCGGAGCCGCACCGGCTCTGCGCCTTCCTGTTCGAGACCGCCAGCCTCTTCAGTACGTTCTACGAGGAGTGCCCGGTGGCCAAGGACGGAGTCGACGCCGAGACGAAGGCGCACCGGCTCGCTCTCTGCGCGCTGACCCTGCGGGTCCTGGAGACCGGGCTCGACCTGCTCGGGGTCCCGGTGCCCGAGCGCATGTAGCACGTCGCGGGCGCGCCTCCACCTGGACGGCGCGCCCCCCGGCTAGGCTTTACGCGGTCATGAACTGAGGCCACTATGGGGGAGTTCTCTGCCTTGAGCACGGACCTGACTGCCGGCCCCCAACCAGCGACCGAGCTGCACCGCTATGCCGAGGCGCTGCTGTCCCACCTGGCCGCCAACGGCACCGTGCCTCCGGCCCCACCCGACTTTCCCGACAAACCGGGCTACTGGCTGCCGCCCGCCGTCGAGGCACTGGTCGCGATACTCACCGGTGACGATCCGCTGGCGCCGCTGAGCAAGGCCGCCGGGCGCGACCAGCAGCAGACCGCGCTCTTCCTGGCCCTGGCCCTGGCCGTCGCCGGTCACGGCAGCCGCATCCACGCCTCCTGGCTCGGCACCGCCTTCGGCGACCTGTCGCTCGACCAGCCGGTCACCCACGGCCAGCGCTCACTCTGGCTGGCCGCGGCCAGGGGCGCCTACGGTCCCGCCGGGAAGATCTTCGTACTCCGCAAGCTCGACACGGTGGGCGTACCCGAACACGCGGACGCGGCGCAGTGGACGCAGGCGCTCATCCCCGGTGAGCCGTCGGTGGTCGTACCCGCCTCGCTGCTCGACTTCCCCGAGATGGCGGAGATCCCGGAGCTGGCGAAGCCCGTCCAGGCCGCCGCGCGGCTCGCCCGGCTGCGCGCCCGGTGCGCGGAGATCACCTCGGCTCGGCAGGCCGAGCACGACGCCTCCACCCCCCTCACCAACAGCTCCAGCAGCCCCGCCGCCACGTGGGAGGAGGACGAGCCGCTCGCCGTGCTCCGCTCACTCATCGGCCTCGGCGGCCCCCCGGGGCCGATGGCCTCGCTGACCTCGCACCTCCTCGACGACCTGCGCCCCGGTGCCGATCCACATCTGGCCGCGCTCGCCCTGCACGTAGCGGGCCCGATACTGCGCGGCGTCGCGGAGGAGCTCGAATCTGACAGCAGTCTGGCGCCGCCCGCCACGGTGGCGGTGTCACTGCTAGGCCACCGCGTCGAACTGCACCCCGAGGGACCCGAGGAGAGCTCGCTCGCGGCCGCTGAGCGCGAGATCGTGACCCAGGGGACCATGCGGCGACGGCCGCCATGGGAGGCCGTCGCGCTGATCGTGGCGGGGGTCGGTCTCCTCCTCGGCGCCCTGCTGGTGGACGGGCTGGGGGTGCCCGCACTCGCTGGTCCGGGGGCGGTGCTGATCGGCCTGGCGGGCTGGCGACTCTGGCGGCGCCGCAAGGCCATCGAATCGGACGCCCGCTACGTGGCCACGCAGATCGCCGAGCTGAAAGAGCTGGCCGACGGCGCGGTCTGGGCGCTGCACGGGTACGCGCGAGAGGCGGTCACCCGAGCGGAGCAGGCCGCGGACGACTCAACCGAGCTCACTCGGCTGATCCGTCGCGGCCCGCGCGCGGCTTAGGAGCTCTCGATCTCCACGTGGGCCGGCGCAAGCAGGAACACCCGGTCGGCGATGCGCTCGATCCGCCCCTCGCAGCCATAGGCGAGGCCGGCCGCGAAGTCGACCATCCTGGTCGCCTCCGGCATCGGCATGCCCGTCACATCCATGATCACCGTCTGGCCTTCACGGAAGTGCTGCCCGATCATCGGCGCGTCGTTATACTTAAGCGGCTGAACCATCACGATTCGTGACGAGTCGGCGGTCGAACGCCAGCGCCTCGCCGCCCGCTCCGCCGCCGGCATGTAGTCCTCTTCGTACTGCTCGTCGTCGTAGCCGTCGTCGTAGTGGTCGATACCGCCCAGGCCAAGGTAGCTCACCACCTTGCGCACTGCCCCCATCGGCTTGTCCTTTCCTCAGGAACTCACCGCAATCGGCTCGTCCCACTATTGGACGGTAACCGACGCCGAGAAGTTCGCCATGCGACACGCCCACAACTAATTCCATTTTGTACGGCTAGCGTCCCGGTTTCACCTGGATATCTCTCCCCCGATAGCCTCGATACATGCGCGTGTTCACTGTAGATGCCTTCACCGACACTTCTTTCCGGGGCAATCCAGCCGCGGTGTGCCTGCTGGAGTCCCCGGTTCCTGAGTCATGGATGCAGGCAGTGGCCACGGAGATGAACCTGTCGGAGACCGCCTTCCTGCTCGGCGATTCGCTCCGCTGGTTCACCCCCGCGGTCGAGGTCTCCCTCTGCGGGCACGCCACGCTGGCCACCGCACATGTGCTCTATTCCACAGGTGCGGCCGGCGGTCAGCTCGAATTCAGTACGGCCGGCGGAACACTCACCGTGAATCGCATGGCCGACGGCATGATCACGATGGATTTCCCGGCGAAGGAAGTGACGCCGGCAGCCGTTCCCGACGGGTTGGAAAAAGCGCTCGGAGCTGCTCCGGTGCAGGTCGGGACGAGCAATCTCGACCTGGTCGTAGAGCTGGAATCGGAGGCGGCGATACGGTCACTCACGCCGGACATCGCGGCATTGGCCCAAGTGCGGGCCCGTGGCGTGATCGTCACGGCGAAGGGGTCGTCGACCGACTTCGTGTCACGCTTCTTCGCGCCGAACGTGGGGGTGCCGGAAGATCCGGTGACAGGATCGGCGCACTGCGCGCTGGCGCCCTACTGGGGGGAGCGGCTGGGACTGCGCACCATGGTGGGCGCGCAGCTGTCGGCTCGGGGCGGGCTGGTGCACGTGCGGTTGGACGGGGACCGCGTCCATCTCTCGGGGCGAGCGGTCACGGTGCTGTCGGGAGAACTCCACGTTTGAGGGGGCCTGCCGAGCCCGTACCGGCACCTCAGGGAGCGCTGTGACGGCGGCGGTGCAGCTCGCGCACCTGCGCCGCGAGCTCCGGCACCGGCCCCTCCACCACGGCGTCGGGCACGACCTGCTGGATGGGCAGCGTCCGCACCGGCGGCGCGGGAACACCCAGCTCGGCGAGCCACCCGGCAAGCTGCTCCGACGAGCTCGCGTACACGATGCGCCCCAGCCCGACCCACCCGTGCGCGGCGGCGCACATCGGGCAGTGCTCCCCAGAGGTGTAGACCGTCGCGGCCGCCCGCTCGTCCACCGCCAGGTGCGCCGCAGCCCAGCGAGCCAGCTCGAACTCCGGGTGCCGGGTGTTGTCGCCGGAGGCCACATGGTTGTGGTCCTCGGCGAGCACGACCCCGTCAGCCGAGACAAGCACGGACCCGAACGGCTCATCCCCCACCTCCAACGCCTGCGTCGCCAACTCCACGCATCGACGCAGGTGCCGCAGGTCGGTTTCGGTCGTCACTGTGACTCTCCCCAGCTCTGATCTTCGGGTTCCATGCTAGGGCCTCGGGATATGGACCCTGTCGGCTGGAACACCGTTCAGATCACGCACTCGGCCTCGTCGAGGCTCTGCAGCCCGGCCGAACGTTCTACCATGCGCCGGTAGTCGGGGCACTGGGTGAAGTCGTCCGCGCCGCACTCCATGAGGTGCTCGATCAGCTTCTTGGACGCCGATATCTCCGCGAGCCGTTGCTCCAGCTCCGCGTGATGCCGCTGGAGGAGCGCCCGACGCTCGGTCTGGCCGCTGACGTTGAGCACCTCCCGGATCTGCTCCAGGCTCATCCCTCCGCCCTTGGCACGGATGATCGTCATGACGCGGATGACGTGGTCGCGCGTGTAGCGGCGGCGGCCGTTCACTCTGGCAGCCGGAGTCAGCAGACCCATCGCCTCCCAATGGCGCAGCACGTGCGGCGCGAGATCGAACCGCTCGGCGAGCTCCCCGATGCGCATGGAATCGCTTGACTTCATGTTGACATTAACTTGCAGACTTGCCTCCGAGTCAAGCAACGACCGCTCTTGGAGGCAGACATGTTCGACGTTGTCATAGTCGGCGGCGGCCCGGCCGGTATGGCCGCCGCCCTGACCCTGGGACGGAGCCACCGTCTGGTGCTCCTGCTGGATGCCGGGGAAGGCCGCAACGCCCCGGCCGAGGCGGTGCACAATTTCCTGACCCGGGACGGCACGCCGCCTGCCGAGTTGCGCAAGCTCGGCCGCGAGGAGCTGTCGGCCTATCCGGCCGTTCAGATCCGCGCCGAGACGGTGACCGGCATCCACATTGTGGACGAGGGCGGCTTCCAACTGGATCTGTCCGACGGCGGTACGGCGAACTCGCGGCGGCTCCTGCTGGCCACCGGGCTGGTCGACGAGCTTCCAGGCCCGCGCGGGGTCGAAGCGCTGTGGGGTCGATCCGCCTTCCACTGTCCTTACTGCCACGGCTATGAGTGCACCGGGAAGCCGGTCGCGGTGATCGGCGCGGAGCCCGCCCGGGTACGGCTGGCGCTGCAACTAAGCCGCTTCGCCGCCGACGTCGCGCTCTGCACCGGCGGCGAACCGCTCGACCCCGCGCTGCGGGCGAAGCTGGAATCGAACGGCGTCACCGTGCGATGCGAAGCCATCACCCGAATGGAGGCGACGGGTGACCGGCTTGAGCAGATCGTGTTCGAGAGCGGCCGGCCGCTCTCCAGGGACGCGGTGTTCATCGTCAACGTGCCGCGCCAGCGCTCCGACCTGGCCATCCGCCTCGGGTGCACGTCCTTCGCCGATGGGTGCGTGGAGGTGAACGAGTTCGGCCAGACCAGCGTGCCGGGCGTGTACGCGGCGGGCGACATGGCGCGGCGGGCCACCGTACCGATGCCACTGGCCGCGGTCATCGCCGCCGCGGCGAGCGGTACCGTCGCCGGCTCGGTCATCGACCAGGATCTGCTCTGTGCCGACTTCGACCTGCCCAATCCGCTCGCGCGAGCGAAGGGCTGAGGGTCGTGTCCGCAGAACTCACGTCCGACGCCCCGCCTGCGGCGAGCAACATTCCGCTCGCCACGGCCGGACTCCTGATCGGCATGCTGCTGTCGGTCCTGGACCAGACGGTAGTGGCCATCGCGCTGCCCGACATCGCCGCGGACCTGGGCGGCATGGACGCGATCGGCTGGATCATCACCTCCTATGTGCTGGCCTCGACCGCGACCGGCGCGCTCTACGGCCGCATCAGTGACCGGTTCGGCCGGCGCACGGTGTTCATCACCGCGGTGGCCGTCTTCGTCGCGGGCTCCGCGCTGTGCGGCGTGGCACAGACCATGCCCCAACTGGTGGCCGCCAGGACCCTGCAAGGCATCGGCGCCGGCGCGCTGTTCGTCCTCCCGACGATCTCCCTGTCAGAGCTGTATCCGCAGCGCCTGCGCAGCAGGGTCCAGGGCCTCACCGGCGGCGTCTTCGCCGTCGCCAGCGTGGGTGGCCCGCTCGCCGGCGGCCTGATCACCGATACCGTGGGCTGGCGCTGGATCTTCTACATCAACCTGCCCCTCGGCCTGCTCAGCATGGCCCTCATCGCGTACGCGCTCCGGCTGCCCAAGTCAGGCGGGGGCGGCAAGGTCGACGTCGCCGGGGCCGTCCTGCTCGCGGGCGCGACGGTCAGCCTGCTGCTGGTGGCCGAATGGGGCGGCCGCACCCGCGCATGGACATCCCCCGTGATCCTCGTACTGATCGGGGCCTTCGCGGCGCTGCTGGCGCTGTTCGTATGGTGGCAACGGCGGGCGGCCAACCCATTGATCCCGCCACGGCTGTTCGCCAACCGGGCCCTGCGGGTGGTCCTGCCCGCCACCGGGTTACTCGGCGCGCTGCTCGGCGGCTCGATCGTCTACCTGCCCACGTATCTGCAGACCGCGTACGGCATGGGGGCCACCCAGGCCGGCCTCGCACTCAATCCGTACGTCATCACGTTCATGGCGGTGTCCTCTCTGGCCGGTGCCCGCATCGGCGCCGGCGGCCGATTCAAGCCCTACCTGCTCGTCGGCTCGGCCATAGTCGTGCTGGGGTTCGCCCTGCTGAGCCGGCTCGATGCCGGCACCCCCTACGCGCTGCTCGCCCTGGAGCTCGGCGTGCTGGGCGCCGGCTTCGGGCTGCTGATGCAGAACCTGGTGGTGGTCGCACAGAACGCGGCCTCCCCCGCCGACCTGGCCGCCACCACCTCCGCCACAGTGTCCATCCGCGGCCTCGGTCTCTCGCTCGGGGTCTCGGTCTTCGGAAACCTGCTCACCCGAGAACTCCAGGGCCACGCCCCCAGCCCACAGGCGACGGCTGCGGCCATCCCCGACGTCCTCAGCTGGGGAGTGCCGGCCGCCATCGTCCTGGTGGCGCAGATGACCGCGCTGCCTCGGACGGTCAATCACCCAGTGCCAGGAAAGACAGCAACGTGAGCGAACCCGGCAGCGGGCAGACCGTGGTGATCACGAAATATGACACCGTACGCGCTCTGCTGGCCGATCCCGGGCTCTCCAGCGCACCCGCCTGAGCGACAGGCGGGTTTCGGCGGACGGCACATGCTCAACACCGACCTTCCCGATCACACCGGGCTCCGCAAACTAACGCAGAAGGCTTTCACCACACGGCGGGTGGAAGCGCTCAGACCGCGGATACAAGAGATCATCGACGCGCTGATCGACGACCTCTCCCCGAAAGGCGGTCGGCGACCTACCGCGCACGGGACGCAAGGGCTTACGAGGAGCTCGTTGCGCCCGGGGAGTTCACTTTCAGGCCGCGCGACACCACCCCAAGGACCTTAGTGAGTCCCAGCCGGCACGCCCCCGGGGAGAGTCCCAATCGAGACGCCCTCGGGCCTGTCGCCTACGGGGATGGTGGCGATGACGGCGTTGGTCGCAGTGTCGACTACCGACACGGTGTCCGAACCGCCGTTGGTGACGTAAGCGCGGCCACTGTCCGTAGCGATCGCCACACAGCCGGGACCCTCACCGACCGGAATGGTGCCAGTGACGACTCTCGTCGCGGTGTCGATCACTGACACGACACCCGACGTCACTGTTCCTGCTCGCAGAATCCTGCCGACGTAGGCGCGGCTACCATCCGCGGTGATCGCCACGCAACTGGGGTTGTCGCCGGCCGGGATGGTGCCGATGATGGCGTTGGTCTCTGTGTCGATCACTATCACGCTGTTGGAGCCGCCGTTGGTGACGTAAGCGCGGCTGCCGTCCGGGGCGATCGCCACCTTCTGTGGAAGGGAGGCGCAATCGATGTCGATGGTGGCGATGACGGTGTTCGTCGCGATGTTGATCACCGTCACGGTACCCGATCTGCGATTGACGACGTAGGCGCGGCCGCCGTCCGGAGTGATCGCCACGTCCTTCGGGAGGTCGCCGACCGGGATGGTGGCGATGACGGTCTTGGTCGCAGTGTCGACTACCGACACGGTGTCCGAACCGCCGTTGGTGACGTAGGCGCGGCCGCCATCCGGGGTGATCGCTATGCCGTTGGGACTGTCGCCTACGGGGATGGTGGCTCTGACGCTGTTGATCAACGATACGGTGTTCGAGCCGCCGTTGGTGACGTAGCCGTGGCGGCCGTCCGGAGCGGCCGCCACATCGTTGGGCAGGCCGCCGACCGGGATGGTGACGATGACGGTGTTGGTCTCCCTATTGATCACCGATACGGTGCCCGAGTCGGCGTTGGTGACGTAGACGAACTTTCGCAACGGAGGGGCGGCCACGCCCGAGGCGGGCACGGCTACCGATGTCACCGTCAACCCGCCCGCGATGGTCACCGCCACAGCAGCACGTCTGACGCGGGGCCACTGCTCGCTTCGACGGAAGCGGCCCGGCGGTACGGAAGGGCGATCGTCGGTCGTGGTTCTGATCAACGGCGTAAGCATGGATACCTCATCGACTGGACAGAGTCCCCTTCTATGGCCACCCGACATCGCGCCTGAGGAACGGCACGCCACCTTGATCCTCATGAACGAGAACTTGACCCGCTCATCAGATGGACCGGGTCATCACGCCATCGTGATTCCGGGCGGTGAAGGCTCTCGAGGCGGGCCGTCCGCGCACGCGCCTCCCAGCACGCGCCTCCCATGGAATGCGGACGACGACAGCGGTCGAAAGGCTGATCGGATCGCTCGCGTAGCTGATCGACCGTAAAGATCATTCCTGAGGAATCACGGTTTGTCGTGACAGCCGGCCCAGAGCGAGGCACGACAAGTGATGGCCGCGCCCGACCCCGCGTTCACTGCTTGGGCCGGGAGTCCGGCCCGCGAATCGAACGCGCCGACTTTATCGCAGCCAAATGCCCTGCACAGGTGAAGCGAGGTGCCGCTTCATAGGCTTGTTCAGGCTGGTCGGCCTTATGACCCCGTTGGCACAGAACCCTGCCTGGTCGACGGGGCGTCGCCTTCAAAAGACCCGGTAACGCAGAAAGGGCCCCACGCGTAAGCGTGGAGCCCTTCCCGAACCAAAGATTGTCCGGCGGTGACCTACTCTCCCACACCCTCCCGAGTGCAGTACCATCGGCGCTGGGAAGCTTAACTTCCGGGTTCGGAATGTAACCGGGTGTTTCCTTC
>NZ_JAHFZZ010000045.1 GCF_018603905.1 Nonomuraea sp. NEAU-A123 | reverse complement strand
ATCGAGAACATCAACAGCTTCCGCGTCCAGCTGTCCCAATGGTCTCACCAGGGCTACCTCAACAAGATCGGACCAGCCCTCTACGGCCCCCTGCCCACCAGCACTTAAGCCTTTGTCAGCAGGCTCTAATACAGTCGCCATGGCGCAGAAGCTGTACACAGGGCTCGATCATCCCGACTCGATGCTGCTGCACTCGCGCTTCCGTTCCCGGGATCGCGCCGAGATAGAACGTCGGATAATCGAGCGGTATCCGGAAAGGGAGCCGGGGGAGACAGCGCCGCGCGGCGGGCTGGTCGTGGCCACGCAAGCTGTAGAGGTTTCGCTCTGCCTGGACTTCGATCGAGGGGTCACCGAACTGGCGCCGATCGAAGCCATCGCCCAACGAGCCGGTCGGATCAACCGGCGCGGCTGGCACCCCGACGGTCTGGTCGAGTTCCGTGTCCACACCAAGGTCATCCCCAACCGGCCGTACGACGAGGGCGCACTGAACGCCTCGCTGACCGCATTGACTACCGCGCCAGGACCTGAGATCTCCGAAGAGACCATCGAAACCTGGCTCGACATCGCCTACACCACCGAGTGGGGCCGGCGCTGGGCAGCCGAGGCCGAACACCACCGCGACGAATTCAGCCGAGCATTCCTCACCTTTCCCGACCCCTTTCACGACCGCAGCGAGTTCGCCGACAGCCTCGATGAGGCCTTCGACACCGTCGAGGTGCTGCGCCGGGCGGACATGGACGAATACCAGATCGAAGCCGAGAAGGATCCCCTCCTGGCAGCGGGCTTGCTCATCCCGATCCGCTACACCCAACTCGCCGCGCTGAAATCCGCCAGTCGGGCAGAGTTCATCAAACGCGATCTCCGTCTATGGGTCATCGACGCCGAATACAGTCCCGTCCTCGGACTGGATCTGAGCCTTCAACCCGCGCCCGTCCCGGAGACCGTTCTGTGAGCGACATCGGCGGGGTCCACATCAAATATCTGCTGCACTGCCCCCGCCAGCTCTGGCTCTACATGCGCGGCTACCGCCCTGAACAACGCAGCGACACGGTCGCCTATGGCGAAGCCGTCGACGAGACCACCTACACCCGCCGACGAGACATCGATCTCGGCGAAGCCAAGATCGACTGGGTCACTACCGGAGCAGTCATCCACGAGACCAAGTCCTCGCGCGCCCCCTCCGAACAGCACGATGCCCAGGTTCGCCACTACTGCCTGTTGTTGGAACGGCGAGGGGTGAACGTACGGCACGGCGTCATCCACTACCCCCTCATCCGCCGCACGGTCACCGTCACCTGGAACCAGCACGCCCGCGCCCTCGCCGAAGACACCGAACGCCACGCTCGCACAACGATCAACCAGCCCGAACCTCCCCCTCGGCTGGACCGGCCACGCTGCCGCGGCTGCTCATACACCGACTACTGCTGGGGAGATTCATGACAGCCGCCTCCCGCACTTACTGGCTCACCCAGCCCTGCCGTATCCGCCGCGAAGACAACAGCGTCCGTATCGAGCGCCCCGACCAGACTCCTGTACGCGTGCCCATCACGGACATCCGCGATCTGATCGCCTTCGATCATCTGGACATCAACACCTCAGCGATATCACTGCTGAGCCGTCACGGCGTCATGGTCCACATCCTCGACCACTATGGCAATTACGCCGGCGCCATCGCCCCCGCCGAAGACACCAGCTCAGCCCACGTCCTGCGCCACCAAGCCACCCTCACCAGCGCCAACGACACGCGTCAGACCATCGGACGCGCTCTCATCGCCGCCACAGCTGCCAACATCCGCTGGGCCCTGGACACCGACCTCCTCGACGCTCCGCTAGCTCGGCTGACAGAACAGCTCGCCGGCTGTCAGAGCAGCGAGGAACTGATGGGCGCCGAAGGTAACTTCCGCCGCACCGCCTGGGGTGTGCTGGACACCTTGCTCCCGGCCTGGCTCCGTCTGGAAGGCCGCAGCCGCCGCCCACCCGCCAACGCAGGAAACGCCTTCATCAGCTACGTCAACTCCATCACCTATGCTCGCGTTCTGACCGCGCTGCGCTGCACTCCCCTGCACCCAGCCCTGGGGTTCCTCCACGCCGACAGCGACCGCCGCCGCAACACCCTCGCCCTCGACCTGGCCGAACCCTTCAAACCGCTCTTCGCCGAACGCCTACTCAAACGGGCCGCCGCCCAGAAAACCCTCCGCCCAAGCGACTTCGAAATCGACGTCGGTAACGCCTCTCTCAGCAAGGACGGCCGCAAGAAAGTCTCCGAACTCATCCGCGCCGAACTTGCTATGACCGTCTACCACCGAGCGCTGCGTCGGAAAGTCTCTTACGAAGAACTCATCCACCTCGAAGCCCTCAAACTCGTCCGGCTCTGCCTCGAAGACGTCCCCTACAAGCCCTTCCGCCCCTGGTGGTAGCCGTGTTCGTCATCGTCGTCTACGACACCCTCGCCGAACGCAACCCCGGCATCCTCAGAACCTGCCGTCAATACCTTCACTGGGTCCAACGCAGCGTCTTCCAAGGTGAACTTTCCACCGCCCAACACCGCAAACTCCTTGCCGCCATCAAAGAGCACATCGACCCCACCTATGACAGCGTCCTCATCTACCGAACCCAAGGCCCCCACAACATCCAAACCGAAGTCATCGGCCAAACCCTCGGCAACACCGACCCCATCTTGTAGCCGCATCTATCCTGACCTGGGCTTCTGCACTACCGCCGGATCGCTGCAAAACACCACACCAAACGATGCTCAAATACGCCTCGGACCTGGGACTTTACCCTCGGGGCTCCGTCATCACCCTGGAGGGATCGCAACCCGGTAACCCCGCATAGAAGGGCGACCGCGCTGGTGGCTCCGTCATCACCCTGGAGGGATCGCAACCCAGCCACTGGCTCCAACTCATGGCGGTGGCAGAAGGCTCCGTCATCACCCTGGAGGGATCGCAACGCATCCGGGGTGACGTCCGGCAGCGCGTTCCTGTCGGCTCCGTCATCACCCTGGAGGGATCGCAACGCGTGCAGGAAAACCCGGGCTTTCAGCGATGGGGCAGGGCTCCGTCATCACCCTGGAGGGATCGCAACACGAGGAGAAAACCCTGCAGATGTGGGAAGCCAACCCGGGCTCCGTCATCACCCTGGAGGGATCGCAACCGTGGATCGGGTAGACACGAGGGTGATGTACGGTCGGCTCCGTCATCACCCTGGAGGGATCGCAACAAGGTCAGCGACCGGCGGCAGCCTGGCGTGCCTGGCTCCGTCATCACCCTGGAGGGATCGCAACATGGCTGCGGCGAGGTAGCCGCGGGTGATCTCGCGGGCTCCGTCATCACCCTGGAGGGATCGCAACAGGCGTGGCCTCTCCGCCCAGACCCGGTCTCGACGCGGGCTCCGTCATCACCCTGGAGGGATCGCAACACGGACACGACGGCCCGCTGTGGGTGGCGGCCGACCGGCTCCGTCATCACCCTGGAGGGATCGCAACCTGTGTTCCGCGAGCCTGGCATGGATGAGCATCTCCCGCTCCGTCATCACCCTGGAGGGATCGCAACCGGAACGACGTGGCGTCCTTGTCCTCCAGCTCGACCGGCTCCGTCATCACCCTGGAGGGATCGCAACACCACCGGGAAACCCGTACGGCGAGCCACTTTGGCGAGCTCCGTCATCACCCTGGAGGGATCGCAACCGTGGCACCTCCGCCCAAGCGTCACCGACCCTCAGGCTCCGTCATCACCCTGGAGGGATCGCAACGCGGAGGTGGACTTCTGTCGGGAGTGCGACGATGGCTCCGTCATCACCCTGGAGGGATCGCAACAGGATCACCAGGACGCCGACCGTCAGCACCACGACGAGCTCCGTCATCACCCTGGAGGGATCGCAACATGAACGGCATCCCGGCCACAACGGGTGAGGTCGGTTCGGGCTCCGTCATCACCCTGGAGGGATCGCAACACGCGAACCTTGCTGGTCTCGTTCATTGATCGTCTCGCTCCGTCATCACCCTGGAGGGATCGCAACACGCGAACCTTGCTGGTCTCGTTCATTGATCGTCTCGCTCCGTCATCACCCTGGAGGGATCGCAACAGGCGCCCTTGCCTGGCGCGAACGGCTGCGTTAGCTCCGTCATCACCCTGGAGGGATCGCAACGCGTGGGGCTCGCCCAGGGTGGCGTTCCCCAGGCCGGCTCCGTCATCACCCTGGAGGGATCGCAACCTAGAGAACGTGCGGATCAACTCGGAGCTGTCCTGCTCCGTCATCACCCTGGAGGGATCGCAACCCCGTCTGAACGAGGTATTTGGCGACCGCGTAGTAGCTCCGTCATCACCCTGGAGGGATCGCAACGACGAGTCCGAGGGCCTGCTGGTAGGGCGGTCAGCCGCTCCGTCATCACCCTGGAGGGATCGCAACAGGCTCGGCGGAGGCTCGCCAGTGGACACGGACGGGCTCCGTCATCACCCTGGAGGGATCGCAACAAAGCCTCACCGCCATCCGGCGAGCGGGCGCCACCCGGCTCCGTCATCACCCTGGAGGGATCGCAACTTGGCCTGGCGCCAGCGGGCGTACGCCTCGACGGCCATCTGCTCCGTCATCACCCTGGAGGGATCGCAACAGCGTCCGCAGGGCGATGCCCAGTTCGCCGGCGAGCTCCGTCATCACCCTGGAGGGATCGCAACATGCCCCTCGACATGACGGCAGCGGCAAGGTCTGGCTCCGTCATCACCCTGGAGGGATCGCAACTTGTAGATACGGAACGTGCCGGTGCCCGTGGCCAGCGCTCCGTCATCACCCTGGAGGGATCGCAACAAGGTGGATGACCTCGCCCTGCGCCGGGGCCATCCCTAGGCAGCATCTTGGTCGACATCAATGCTCGGCGGCCCATCGACGTGCTGGATGAACGCTCCGCCGACGCACTGGCCGCCTGTCTGGCCGATCACCCCGGTGTTCAGGCGGCGGCCCTCAGGCGTCGGGTCACGCTGTGTACGTCCCAGTCGCGCGCCTGGCGTTCGTGGCGGATACATGCCGGCCAGCCTGTAGCCATCACCTTACGAACACCTGGAGATACAAGGTGGTGTCCTCGTCCCCTACTGATTGTCCTCGTTCGCCGACTTATGCGCAGGGCCCCTTTGCGCAGGCTTACCTATCGCACACCTATCAAAAACAGGAAATTCGACTGCAGAAACCATCAATGTGGGCTGGTTGGGGCGAGCTCCCCAAGTCATTCCTGTAGCAGGTCGGCCTTGATTACATTCCGAAATACATGCTGCTCAGAGCCTTGATCAATGCTTGACACAACCCTACGCTACTCTTCTCGTTCGAATGATCACTTGGAGTCAAGATGCGAATGGTTGTGGTGATTCGCGGTTGTGCTGTAGCGATCCTGTTCGCGTCAACGGCGGTGACGGCCTGTCACACGGCAGCTCCCTCAACGCTGCCTCCTCGAATATCGCCTTCCCCATCCACTTCGACATCTGCGTCCCAATCGCCTCCGGCGAGCGCCCACGACCTAATCGTTAAGACATATGTCGCGTATTGGCCCGTCCTCGTCGAGGCAGGCAAATCATCACCTGACAGAGCGCGTGAGTTGTTGAGACCGTATGTAAAGGGTGCATATCTCGATCATCTTGTCGAAGGTGTCCGGAAGATGGCGGAGCGGAACCGCGAGCCTTACGGCCAGGTGCTTCCAGGTCTAAAAGAGGTGCGTGTGGGCGGCACGTACGCGGAGGTTGTCGACTGTCAGGACGTTTCGAAGACGGCCATGGCCGATCGCCGTACCCATCTCGTCATCCCTGGAACCTCTGCCAGCAGGGCGACGGCCAATATCAAGGCGTCTTTGGAACGTTCCGCTGATGGGCAGTGGCAACTAACGGGACTCAGCCTCAGGGAGGCGGCATGCAAACCGCCATCGCTGTAAGCCAGGTCCTAACGATGTTGCTGGCGGGCGTCTCCGTACCTTCGGACGATGACAAGGGCGCGGTCTACTGGGAGAGCGGTTGGCTCGCCTTCGCCACCAATCGGAAAGCCGAACCAGGCAGTCCTACGAGCCACGTCACCAACGGTCGAGGGTTCAGCAACTGCCGCAGCATCCCGGGGGTTGGCCAAATCTCCTATCTCCAGTGCGACGCCGGACCGAACGGTACGCGGAACGTCTTCAACGCGGTCACTCCCGGAGATCCGGGCGCCCCCGCGGTCACGCCGGAGATGCTCATGGAGCAGGCGTTGCGCCTGCTCAAGCCGCCAGTGCCCAAGATTGCCACCGCGCCGCCGCGAGGTAAGAACGGGTATGTGGGCCTGCGGCAGTTCTTCTGGGCCGAGCCCGCCCAGTGGCACACGATCAGCAAGAAGGTCACGGCGGGACCGGTCTGGGCTGAGGTGACCGCGACGCCGTCCCGGCTGACCATTCAGCCCGGCGCGGGCCAGGCAACGCTTACCTGCTCAGGTCCGGGCGTGCCCTATGACCAGGGCAAATCCCCAGACGATCAGAAGATCGATTGCACGCATCTGTATACCCAGTCCAGCGCTGGACTTTCTAGCTCGCAGTACCAGGTCAGGGTGTCGTTGGTCTGGTCGGCCAATTGGACCGGCTCAGGTGGAAGCGGTGGCCCGCTGGCCCCGATCACCACCACGACGATGTTCCCGCTGCGGATCGGAGAGGCCCCGGCGCTGGTTGGAAGGAGTTCGTGAATGGTTCGTAAGGCACTGTCCGCTGCGCCCGGCCAGTCGTCCAACGGAGAGGCACCCCCGGCCCAGGTACCCAAGCTTGTGCCGCAGCCGCGCCAGCGTCGCCGCAGTTCACTGGTGCTGGGGGTACTCGTGGTGGCAGGTGGCGCGGTCCTGGCTTTCCACGCGGTCAATCGGATGAGCGATCGTGAATCTGTTCTGGTCATGACCGGCGATGTCGCGCTTGGGCAACCCATAACCGCCCAGAACGTCGCAACAACCATGGTGGGCGGCGATCAGACGGTTGCCACGGTGCGCGGTCAGGACTTGCAGAGGGTGATCGGCATGCGCGCGGCCACCGACCTCATGCGAGGCATGCTGGTGCAACCCAGGATGGTCACCGACCAGGTCACGCCACTGAACGATCAGCAGCTCATTCCGATCGCGGTCAAGCCGAGTCGACTTCCGGCGCGCGGGCTGCGGGCAGGTGATCACATCTTGGTCGTGCCCATCCCGGAGGGCCAGGCCGGATCTGGCAACAAGATTTCGTCTGTCGGCATCGAGGCCGTGGTGGACCAGGTGAAGGGGCCGAACAACGACGGGCTGATGGTGGTGGATGTCCTCGTGCACAACAGCGCCGGCCCCAAGCTCGCGATGCTGGCCGCTGACGGCAGTGTGGCCTTGGCGCTCCATCCAAGGAGGCCGTGAATGTCGATGTACGCGCTGATGAGTCCCGGCGGGTCGCCGGGCGTCACCACCGCTGCCCTGGCACTCACCTATGCCTGGGAAGGCCGAGCGCTGCTGGCCGAGTGCGATCCCCGGGGGGCAGCGTCCTGCGAGGGTTTCTGGCCGGAAACATGGAAGACCACGAGTGCGGCCTGCTGGAACTGGCGCTGGCCGCCGCGCACGATACGGACCCGAACATCGTGTGGCAGCACGTCATCGCGCTCGATCACGACACGCGGAAGTGGCTGCTGCTTCCCGGTCTGCGCGATCCGCGGCATCTGATTCAGCTCGACGGCGCCTGGGACACCATTACGGAGATTCTCAAGGCAACCCAGGACACAGCGGATGTGGTGCTCGATGTCGGGCAGATCGGTGGATCCGACACCCCGATCAACCTGATCGCGGCGTCTGACATGGCGGTCATGCTGGTGCGTCCGACACTGCGGCATGTCGCTCAGGCGCGCCCACGTCTCGACGCGCTGGAGCGCCAGGTCGGCTCCGATCTCGCTGTCGGGCTCTGCGTCGTCGGCGACGGACCGTACACCCTCAAGGAGATCAGCAGAGCGCTCTTCGACCTGCCGGTGCTGGCGTGGATACCTCATGACCCGAAGTCGGCGGCGGTGCTCTCGGACGGCAAGCGTGCCAAGAAGTCCTTTCATCGATCCGCGCTGATGCGCGGCACTGTCCACCTGGGCTATGCCATGAGACACCACCATGCCAAGAAGGCGGTGCCGCGATGAGCAGCCCCTGGCCACCCCGGATAACGATCGATCCGATCGTTATCCCCGAGACTCAGGCAGTCCCGTACAACGACTTCGCGTTCCGCGATGCGGTCCTCGCCATCACGACCGCGGCCGCAGA
Source organism: Nonomuraea sp. NEAU-A123 (assembly GCF_018603905.1). Classification (GTDB taxonomy): domain Bacteria; phylum Actinomycetota; class Actinomycetes; order Streptosporangiales; family Streptosporangiaceae; genus Nonomuraea. Next base: position 32,697 of record NZ_JAHFZZ010000045.1, on the reverse strand, counting down.
TGACCTCAAGGACACCGAAGATCGCGACGAGGCCCGAAAGGTCATCCAGGCGCAGGTACAGTACTGGGCGCAGGGCCAGCTCGCCGCAGGTGTCCCGGTCAGCTTCGCCACGCAGCGCCGGCTCGTGGACGCCGTGATCGACGAGCGCTTCGAGTTGGGAGTGCTCACGCCGTACGTCAAGGACTCTCGGGTGGAGAGCATCGACCTCAACGGATGCGACCAGGTCTGGATCACTTACAACGACGGCGCCTGCGCACGTGGACCCGCCGTCGCCACCAGCGACGACGATCTGATCAAGATGATCCAGATGTGGGCGCTGCATAAGAGCTACAATCCACGTGAGTTCTCCGCCGCCAGTCCGCTGCTGAACACCGCACTACGGCCTGGCGACGAGGACGATGGGGTAGGCGTACGGCTCAGCGCCACCATGGCCGTTACCCGCCGCCCTTGCGCAAGCATCCGGTGCCATCGCCTCGTCGACGTCACCCTCGACGACCTGCTCAAGCTCGGCACCATCAACCGCAGCCTGCACGCCTTCCTACGCGCCGCCGTTCTGGCCCGGTTGAACATCGTCATCACCGGCGGCACCGCGGCAGGCAAGACCACGCTGCTCCGTGCGTTGGCGTCCGTGATCGATCCGGCCGAGCGGCTGGCCACGCTGGAGTCGGACTACGAGCTCTTCCTCGACAGGCTCACGCATCGCCATCAGAACGTGATCGCCTTCCAGGCGCGCCAGGCCAACTCCGAGGGCGCCGGCGCTATCGGGCTGAACGATCTGATCCCGCACTCGCTGCGCAAGAACATCAAGCGGATCATCGTCGGGGAGGTGCGGGCGGATGAGATCGTGCCGATGTTCGAGGCCATGAACACCGGCCATCCCGGCTCCATGTGCACCGTCCACGCCGACGGCACCGAGGAGATCTTCAACCGGATCGTCATGCTGTGGACGCGCGGCGTCGGCGCTCAGACCCCGCCCGCTGTCATCCACCTCAACACCGGCGAAACCATTGACCTGGTTGTGCACCTGCGCCTGGACCCGGCGACCAACACGCGCTTCGTCTCTGAGGTACTCGAGGTGCTGCCACCGGCCGACAGCGAACTGCCCAGCCGTAACCACATCTACCGACCCACCGGACCAAACGGTCGAGCCGTACCCGACATCACCCCGCAATGCCTGCCCCAGCTCAAGGCGGTCGGCTTCGATCCCAGTCTGCTCGACCCCTTTGCCGCTCGCTGGGAGACCCGATGAACAGCATCGCTCTCCTAGCTGGGCTCAGCGCCGCCATGATCTCAGGTGGCGCACTAGGCATCGTCGCGACGCTACGAGGGTCCACCGACGCGCCCGTGCGTCCCCCTTCGCGTTGGGCCAGGGGTCGCAGGATGCTCGTCGCCCACTATCGGCTGATCGTCTTGTCCTTGTCCGTGTCGATCGCCGTGTTCGCGTTGACCGGATGGCCTGTAGCCGCCGTCGCCACCGGGGTCGCTGTGTTAACGCTGCCCAAGGCAATGACTGGCCGCGCTGCCACCGAGCGCATCCGCAAGCTAGAGGCCCTGGAGCTGTGGACCCGCCGACTGTCGGACCTGCTCATCGCGGGCCGGGCCCTGGAACAGGCTTTGGAGCAGAGCGCGGCTCGCAACATCCCGCCCGCTATCGCCGCCCCGCTCGCCGCACTGGCCCGGCGGCTTCGCGTCACCAGGATGCCGACCGAAGATGCGCTACGCCTGTTCGCCGACGAACTCGATGACCCGATCGGCGACCGCATCGCCGCCGCCCTCATCCTGGTCGCCCGCCGACGAGGTAAGGGCGCCAGCGCCGTGCTCCAGCAGCTCGCCGCACTGGTGGCCAAGGACGTCTCCGACCGTCGGGAGGTGGAAGCGGCCCGCGCCGAGCACCGCACCACGGTGCGTTGGATCATCGGCATTCTCGCCGGATTCAGTGCCCTGGCCATCTTCCAGAAGTCGTACGTCGCTCCCTTCAGCACCCCGCTCGGCCAAAGCATCCTGGCTATCGTGGCACTCTTCTACGCCGTCACGCTGGTCTGGCTGCATCGGCTCGGCACCGCCGCCCCTGGCCACCGCTTCCTCAACGATCCGGGGAAGAAGTGATGAACGTGCTGGCCATGGTGTCCGGCGCACTGATCAGCCTCGGCCTGTTGATCGTGATGAACGAACTGCGGCCGGGGCCGCCCCAACTCGATGCCGCGCTCGCCCGCCTCAACGGGGCCCCTGCCCACGCGCGCGGGGACTGGATCAGAGTGCGGCTGGCCCGGTTGCCGATCCCGCGCGACGACCTGGCGCTGCTGGGCATCAGCGTTGAACGCTTCAACCTCCAACGCGTCAGCTTCCTGCTCGTCGGGCTGCTGTTCCCGGTGCCGCTCAGCCTGCTATGCGCGCTTGTCGGGCTTCCCCTTCACTGGGCTATCCCTGCGGGCTCCGCCATCGTCCTCGCCGTGCTGTTCGCACTGATCCCCGACATCAGCACCCGCCGCCAGGCCCACGAACGCCGCCATGAGTTCCGGGCCGCCCTGGCGACCTACCTGGATATGGTGGCCTTGGAACGAGCCGCAGGCGCAGGTCCTCCACAGGCATTGCAGGCACCTGTGGATATCTGCACCGGATGGGTATTCGGTCAGATCGCCCAGGTACTCCAGCACGCCAAACGCGCTGGAGAACAGCCCTGGCGTGGCCTCGCAACCCTCGGAGAGCGGGTCGGCATTCCGCAACTGACGGAACTGGCCGACATCGCCGAAGACGCAGGATCCGAAGGCACCCGAGTGCTGTCCACACTGCTGGCCAAGGCTCAATCCATGCGCACCACCGCGCTGGCCGACACTCGCGCCAAAGCCAACAGCCGTACCAGCGAAATGCCTATCGCCATCGGCGTGTCGATCTTCGGCTTCCTGGTGCTCGTCTGCTTTCCCGCCATCTACCGCATCATGAGCTGAAAGGGAGCAGCATGCTCAAGCTCCTGTCGCTGGAGACCGCTTACTGGACCTCTGCCACGAGGTTTCTCAAGGACCGCCTCGAACACGCACGCAAGGATCCCGAGAAGGGCGCGATGTCCGCCGAAGCCATGATCATTATTGCTGGGCTAGTGCTCGTCGCGGTCACCGTTATGGGCATCGTCACCGCCAAGATCATCGACAAGGCGAACTCGATCAACCTTTAGGCAGGTGACCAGTGCAAACTTCCCGTGCCGATCGGGGCAGCGTAACTGCTGAGGCGGTGATAGCCCTGCCTGTTGTCATGTTCACCATCTTGGCCTGCATGCAGCTGTGCCTGCTGTTCTTCGCCCAGTCGGTCGCGCTGGCCGCCGCCCAAGAGGGTGTCCGTGCCGCGCGTCCGCATGGCGCCTCCCATGCCTCGGGGGCGGGCGTCGCCAAGCGGTACGCCGAGCAGACCGCCGGCGGTTTCCTGACGTCGATCAGTACGGCCAGCACGAGTGACGCTGCTACGGTCCGGGTCACCGTCCGGGGCCGATCCCTGTCCCTGGTGCCCTTCCTGCCGTCGGTCGAGATTTCTGAGGAGGCCGCCGGAGCTATCGAACGCTTCACCACGCCCAGGCGGACGACGTGAACGAGCGGGGCAGCGTCACCGTGGAAGCCATGCTCGCCATCACTGCCATCGTCCTGGTCATCCTGCTCGGCGTCGCAGCAGGCCGGATCACGATCGCCAGTGCCGCCGTTGAGGCCGCCGCCCGCGATGCCGCACGTCAGGCCTCCATCGCCCGCACCGCGACCGAAGCGAGCACCAATGCCGAAGCAAGTGCTCGTGATTCTCTGACGAGCCATGACGTGAGCTGTACAGCGGTCAGGGTGACGGTGAGCACGAAAGGCTTCAGCCGTCCGGTGGGCACCTCGGCCGACGTGGCAGCGACGGTTTCCTGCACCGTGCCCTTGGCGGATGTGGCCTTGCCTGGGCTACCAGGGAGCGTCGAGCGGCATGCCACTTCCACAAGTCCGATGGACCCCTATCGCGGAAGAGAGAGGTGAAGCATGTCAAGGTGGACGATCCGAGATCCCGAGCGAGGCTCGATCACGCCGTACGCTCTCATCTTCATCACGGTGCTCATGCTCTTCATCGGGCTTGTCGTGGACGTCGGCGCCAAGCTGCGAGCGGGATGGGAAGCGGTCGGTATCGCCGAAGAGGCCGCCCGAGCGGGAGCAGGACAAGTCGACCGCGCCGCAGCCTACCGCGGTGACGAACTCGTCATCGACCGAGGCGCCGCACTTCGCGCTGCCCAAGCTCACCTGACCAGCAGCGGTCATCAAGGCAATGTCACCATTTCCGGCCCGACTTCCGTTCGTGTCACCGTGACCGTGACCAGGCCGACTTGGGTGCTTTCTCTGGTGGGTTTGTCCTCGGTGTCGATGACTGCTCAGGCCAATGCTGACCTGGTAGCCGGTGTCGAAGGGCCGAATCGATGATGGTGCTCCGCCTGTTGCGCGCGCTGGCCGCATCCGCCGTCCTGCTCGCTGTCGTGGTCGGGTTCCCTGTCATGTTCTACAAGGTCGCGGGGCTTCCGCTTCCTGACCATCTACCCAGCCAGGAACAGATCGAGAGTACGCTGGCCGCTCCTGACGACGGCACTCTGTTCGTCGCTGCTCTGGAACTCGTGGCCTGGGGCGCTTGGGCCGCGTTCTCGTTCTCCGTCAGTTGCGAGATCATCGCCAATGTGCGAGGCCGACGACTCGTCCCGCAGCTTCCCGGTTTGCGCGGCATGCAACGCCTGGCCGCATACCTGGTCGCCTCCGCATCGTTGGCCGTCATCGCCCCGAGCGTGAGCAACGCCGCGGCAGCACCACCGGTCGTTTCCATGGCGCCCGTGCACCCCCTCGACCAACCGGTCACCACAGAGCCGCCCTCCAGAGAGCGCGTCTACCACGTGAAGGAGGGTGATTCACTCTGGAAGATCGCCGACAAGGAACTCGGCACCCCACGCCGCTGGCCAAAGATTTGGAAGCAGAACGCGGGCTCACGACAGCCGGAGGGACAGACCTTCAGGAACCCGGCTGTGATCCAGCCCGGCTGGAAACTCCGTCTTCCTTTTAAGGGCCACAAGCCTGCCCATATAGCGCCGGAGATCGAGCAGCCTCGCGCCACGAACCGCACCCCGGAACCGAACCAATCGAGTGCTCCACGACCTCAACCATCGACCACGCGGCTCTCACACGAGACCGGAACCAGGGACGCCATCCACCTACCGTCCGGCTCGTTCGTTGCCCTGGCGTATGTCTCCGGAATCAGTACCGCCTACGTCGCCAGCCGTCTCCATCGACGCCGCAGGCGCATCCCGCCCACACCCTCAGAAGCGGTGACCATAACCTCCGAACCGGACGCCCCAGCAGCCATTCGGGAACTTCACCGCGCCCATCGCCAGAGCTTCGCTGAGCGGGATGAGCCGATGCCTTCCGACGGGGAGTTGATCCGGCGGGACTACTGCATTGATGTACCTGAACAGGCTCACATCGGGCAGAGCCCAGACGGCTCGCCGATAGGTGTAGACCTTGAAGGTCCTGGGGTGGGCTTCATCGGTTCAGGCGCCCTGGATGTCATCCGCTACCTCGTTGTTGACCTGCTCCGCCAGTCGAGCAACTACCGCACCCAGGTCCTCGTGTGCACGGCCTTGGCGGAAAAGCTCTTCGGCATTCCCGAGGACGACCTTCAGCAGATCGCTGCGGCGCTGCCGGGGCTGGTGCTCGCTCCCTCGCACGAGAGCGCACTGCGACACTTCGAGGAAACGTTCTTCATGCGCAGGCGAATGGTGGTCGAACGCGAGTCGTCGGACATCGGGGAATTGCGCCAGCGAGACCCGGGCGAAGTACTGCCCGCCGTACTGCTCATCACCGAACTCGATGACGAGGTCTACGAGCATGTAACCCCGCCTCTCACCTGCGCCCAGAGCGCGGGAGTCGGCGCCATGTTCTTGGGGCCCTGGCCAGGTGGCACCACCTGCGACGTTAGCGAAGCGCACCGCGTGGAGACAGCCGAAGGTCGCAAGGCCGATCTCTTTGCCGGCGCGCAGCTGTTCCACATCACAAGGGAGGAGGCGGCGGCCCACGTACGGCAACTCACCTCTCTCCAGAGCGACCTTGATGAGGCAGAACCTCCCTCGAACGATGAGCAACCCGACTGGCCGAGCGATCACCTCGTTCGCCTAGCGATCCTTGGCCACCCCACGGTTCATGCTCGTAAGCAAGCAGAACCAGTGTCTCTGAGCTGGCTGCAGCTGAACACACTCACCTATCTCGCCCTGAATCCCAACGGTGTGACTCGTGATCAGCTGGCCACCGCACTCTGGCCTGACGATCTAGGCAAGGACATCCACAATGCCCTCCGCCACCTTCGAAATGCGCTTGTCGCCGCAAGCGGCTACGAGAATCCCGATCCGAAGAAAGCACCATTCATCAGCGCTTCAACCACGAAAGACTCGGCGGTCTATCGCCTTGATTCAAAACTGATCAGCGTCGACTTGTGGGATTACGAGGCGACGCTAGAGAAAACGAGAACTGCTTCCAACCCGGCGGATCGTCTCGCCGCTCTGTCGAAATCTGCCGAGCTATGTACTGGTGAACTCGCCCAAGGACTGACCGCCGAATGGATCGAAGACCAGCGCTATCCATTGACTCGATCTCAAGCAGATGTCCTCTCTCAGCTCGCAGAACTGCTCTCAGAGGACGACGCCGAACAAGCGCTGTCCGCGCTGGAGCGGGCACGAAAAATTGATCCGGATACTGAGGAGACCTACTTTCGGATCATACGCCTGCAACTACAGCTTGAAAGGCGTGATGACGCCTCTAGGACCGCCGAATTGCTTCGACAGCATCAACGTAGCCTTGGTCTGACAGGTGACTCGCGAACAGAAAGCCTCCTGGTTAAAATGCTTCAAACATAGGAGCGCAGTGGCGTTATCTCAACGACGCGCACAATGTCGCCGACGCTGCGGGGGCTGGCCGTGGTGTGGCGCAGAGTATGCCAGGGCCGGTGAGGATCGCAAGACCGTGTACACGGTGATCGAAGCAAGCTATTGCAAACGTGGTTGTCGACAGCGAGTCGCTGGCCGTCTGCCAGCTGTTTGACCGGGATGCATGAGGTTCAAGACCGGGCATTCTGGAGTGAGCCGATCGTCCTGTAGACCAAACTCTTTGATGAGGGCACTGATCTGGGCTTGTGACATCCCAAGGAACAAGGCGTTCCGATCGCTGCGCCGCTCGTCCGAGTGCCCACAGCAGGGTGAGTGGCTGATGACGCTTGGGACGGCCGTTCGAGACGGCGGTATCCAAGATTCTGATCTTCTCCAGGAAAGCCGCGGCAGGCGATGCGTCTTGGCCTGGACCAAGGAGGAATCCGAGGCGGCCAAGGACCCTGCCTACCGTTGCAGCACTTCCAGAGAACTCCGAAGCGCGAAGCGCGCCCGTCACACCTCGGTGTGCCACGCCGGCGATCGCCTTGGAGTCGTACCGGCGCCCGTTGTGGATGATGAAGTAGTCGCGTGCTTCGCGGTAGCCGTACCGCTCAAGAAAGGCGTCGCGGCCTAGTTGGTCGTACTCCTCGATGGCCATGAGGGCCATCTCGTGATCAAGGTCGGATAAAGCCATTGGGACACGATATGTCGGAGACTGCCAGAGCGCTGGAAGGCAGCCTGTGCGCCAGCTGGTTCGCCCTGTGCACCGCGCAGGGGCACAGGGGTGCGGCACGTCCACGCAAGCAGCGGGAGTATTCGCCTGTCTTCAGTACGACGGGTTGTCTTACGCGGTCACCCCCCCGTCTGGGGCGGCGGCTGGACAAGCGCGTCAGACTATGCCGAATCGGTCGATCGACCCCGGCGTGGCCGGTCCTGCCCCTACCCTGAGGGCGCTGCCAACAGGCGGGAGGCGATCGTGGGAATGACGCCGCCGGGCACCGGCCCACTGTCCCCTGACTACAGCGGGCTCGATCCCGAGCTCATGGACATGTTCATCACCACGTTCAAGAGGGGTGGGGACTGTGTCGGCGAGGAGGCCGGGGCGCTGCGCCGGCTGCTGGAGCAAGCGAGGCTGACCACGGTGGATCTGCAGCCGCTCGCCGCCACCTTGTCGTGGCTGGATGTGAAGCTGCCGGAGCTGCGCCGCCGTGCTCAGATCGCCAGGGCGGCGAACGCCTTGACTCCTTGGCGGATCGGGTTGCTGCCATTCGACGAGAGCCGGCTCATGTCACAGAGCGAGGCCAGGCAAAAAGGCTCGCAGCTGGCCGAGCGGTTTAGGGACGCGAGGTCGGGAGCCGGACCGTTCATGGAGCGGCCCCACGATGACGAACTCGGCGCGCTCATCGCCCAACTGGACACCCACCGCGACGACCCGGATTTCACCGCGGCGTTCTTCGCCGGCCTCGGGGTCGAGGGCACGCTCGACATTGTCGGCAAGTTGCGGGCGGGCATGCGTGACCCGGAGAAGGCGATCGATGTGGTGAGCCGTGCTTTCGGCACCGCGGTGCGTGGCGGGGGTGTCGTCTCGCGCGCGTACAGTGAGCGATCCGGTGTGTTCACGGGTACGGATGTGCCTGGTTTCGCCGAGCTCAAGAACGAGCTCGCACGGGGGCCCGGTAAGCCCGGTGATCGCGCGCTGGGCTGGCTGCTCCGGGCGGGGGACTTTCCGCCCGAGTGGCTCGCCAAGGTGGTGAGGGCGCACGCGCTGACGTCGGATAGCGGGCTCCAGGGAAAGGAAATGGCGGGATATCTAGACGCGCTGGGCAACAATCCCGCCGCTGCCCGGCTGGCCCTGGTCGCGGTACGGAAGGACGGAGTGCCGCTGTCGGCGCTGCTGCGAGACCTCAGCTGGAAGACCAGGAGGGATGTGTCCTCTGGCCCCGAGGCGGCGGACGCCTTTGGGCGGATGCTCGCGGCTGCGGCGGGAGCCTACGACGAGAAAGACGGGGCGCACTCTCCCGAATCGGCGAAATTCGCCTTCGATCTCATACGGGCGCTGCCCGAGCTTGACGAACCCACCCCAGCCGAGCAGCAGCTCGGGATCAGGCCCCGAGGCCTCGATGACGCGACCAGAAAACACCTGGCCGAGATCGCCGGCGCGTACGCCACTGAGATCACCGAGGGAGCCAACCTCGGCGATACGAACCGTACGCAGGGCAGCGCCTTCGGGCCGGTGGAGACGCTCGTGCCGGGACTGAAGCCCGCCTTCCGGCTGTCGCCCGAGGAGACTTACGCGTTCGTCAAGTTGTTCGCGAACTCCCCGGCCACCATCGCACCTTTCGAAGAGGGTATGGGCAAATTGACCGATCGGCTCATGGCCGCGGCGGCTCAGGCGGACGGCAACCGGGGGATCGACCACCTGGAACAGGTGATGAAAGCGCTCGGATACACGGCAGGCATGCAGTTCGCCGCGGAACGAGCGGTACAAGGCGCGCTCGACGAACAGGACAAGGAGTTCCGCGAACAGCAGACCGCCAAGCTCGGGTTCCTCATAAACGTGGCGGGGGTGCCCGTGGCATTGCAGGGGCAGCCGCTCTGGATCGCGGTGAGCACGATGGCGGGAGCCATGCTCAACGACCTGACCGAGGTCGACAAGACGCGGCTGGACGCTCTTGACGACAAGACCAGGCTGGCTGCGCTGGTGAGAGGAAGATGGCTGGTGGACACGTTGATGGCCGAAGGGTTCAGACCGCAGGTGTCGGCGGCGGACGAACGGTTCAACGTACCGCCGATCGTCGACGAGAACGGACAGCTGTTGCCCTTCGAGAAGCTAGCTCAGAGCAAGGAAACTCTCCGGAACCTGAACAACTGGCTGATCGCCAATGGATCCGGCTTGACCGACAAGAACCGCATCGGGGAGGCGACGAAGCAGCTGGACGTGCTGTTCCGCGGAACCAAGGACACGGCGGAGGACGAGTGGAAGCGATTCGATGAACTCAGCCAGGCAGAAGGCAGTCCGTCTCGCCGCGGATGACCATGACGTGCTCTGCCGGTGACGACAGCACGATATGTGTCCTGAACTTATTGTTGGCAAGATCCTGCTCTGTGGGCTGCGCGGGCGCTTTCAGATCGTATTCGGCGACGAGATCGAGTGCGCCGACCATGGCCAGCAGTGTCGTGTTCGGATCCCCTGATCCAATATCGTTCCTTGCCGTGGCCGCGTACGTGCGCTTGACCTTGCCCTCAATGCAGGGAACGTCCTTGCCACCCGGATCCGTGACTTTGACGTCCTTGGCTTGAGCTCCCTCAAAGGTTCGGGTGATGTGCTCTTTGAGCGTCGCGCCTGCTTCGGCGGCCGTGGGCGCGTCGGGAGTATCCGCTGCCCCGCATCCGGCCAGCACGAAAAGCGCGATTAGGGGCGCCGCAAGCACGCGCCATGCCGGATTTGTCATTGTTTTCCTCCGATGGCAGGCAAGCATCCGGACAAGTCTCATAATGTTCGATAGTTCACTGCAAGCCATTCAACGAATTCATCTAGGAAGCCGATGGCTCCGGTACCCAATCCGCGCCATGCGGAGTTACAGCGTCTCATTGCCCAGGCCAGGGCGCATGTGGACCGGCTGGAGACGGCGCTCGATCCCGCCTGTAACCAGTTCGGCGGCCAGGCTATCTGGGTCGGTCGCACCGCCCAAGGCTTCGCCAGGGAGCTGACCGGGCATCGTGCCCGCGTGCGAGCGGTGGCACGGGCCGTTCTCGAGACTCTCGAAGAGGAGATGCGCCGCACCCCATCCGAGGTGTCGCCAGGCGAGGCCAAGAACCCATAGCGGCCTCATCGGTGCGAGCCCCATCTCCCCAAGCGTGGGGACACGTCTGCGGGCTCGGGGTGCAACGAAACTTCCGGTCCTCCTCCCGCGCGGGAGAACCCAAGTTGATGTAGCCGGAAGCCGCCTGATGTTCGACGGAGTGCACTGCAGCAAGCAGGTCCTGTGGGACTGATACGTGAAGAACCGGCTCGAGGTGCCAATCAGCAAGCTGATCGCCGAAGGCGTGCGATCGTTATCTGGGGTTGATGGTACCTTCTCGCAGGTCAGAGCGTGATGATCTTTCCAGGCGCGTAAGGCATGTTGGCTGGCGCTCAAAGCGCCTTGCGGCGGCTGAAAGAACTCGGGATCGACCCGGACGTGGACCTCAGACTCCTGCTTGACATGGCTCGGGACGTCGCGCAGGCGGTGGAATCGTCAGCGGGGCCGCTGACCACGTTCCTGGTGGCGTCCAGCACCTCTCCACCAGGCCGACCTGGCCGGAAGCGATGCGGGAGCCGGTCGGCCGGTCCGCCTCAGGGCTCCAAGCCGCCTCAGTGATGACCGGGCAGACCCTAGCTTGATCAACTTGTCTCTGGCGTGGTTGGATTGCGGCCGATTGTGCTCGACTGCCTCGCCCCGACCTGTGGTTCGGAAAGGACATCTACATGCATGCAGGGGGTGTCTACGTGCTGGTGAACCAGAACACCGATACGTGCCTGGATGAGAACCAAGACAACCATTGGGTCAGAGCATGGGGGCGCAACGGCGGCGATAATCAGAAGTGGGAGGTGAATCGGGATGGCCCCCGCCGCCTGTGGTGGCTTCGAAACATCCAGTCTGGCCGTTACCTTAGTCACGACGGTGAAGGGTTGGGAAGCGCACTTCACACTTCGGAGGAGCAAGTCCTGTGGCATATCTCCGACGACGAAGGAGGGCACCGTGTGCAAATCCATCCCGACATCGATTTGCACGTCGACGTAAAAGATGCTTCTCGTGACGACGACACAGTAGTCCTGTTGTGGGAACGCAAGGGCAACAGCCAAGTCTGGATCTTGGAAGAGGCATAAAGAGGGCGTTTGGTCCTGTCTGATCCGCGGGGTTTAGGCGCCGCGCCAGGCTGCCAACTGACCGAGCGGGGTCACGACGGGCTCCTGGCCGGTCGTTGCGCACCGCCAAATACCCACACCCACCGCGCCTACGCCTCGGCCATCGACCGCGTCACCGCGCTGCTCGGCCGCGACCGTCCGCTCGCCGAGATCGGTACCGCGCTCGCCGAACTGTGGGGAGCGAGCGCGCCGGCCGTCTGGAACCGCACCTGAGCGCCGCTGGCATCCACCCCCTCAACCAGGCGCTCATCGGTCGCCACTGGACACGGGGTCCGGGACCGATAGAGACTCGATCTATGCCTGCCGGTCAGCACGACGCCTCCGCGAGTGCGATCGGGTATCTCTACCAGGTGAACTGGTGTTTGATCGAACTGCTCCAGCGGGCTCCCGACCGGCCGGACCAGGCGATCAGCATCGAGACTCATGATGATGTTGCCTGGGAACAGGCCGGTTCCCCGGTTGAACTATTGCAAGCCAAGCATCACATCGGCTCCGCCACCGCGCTGGGCGACAAGGACGTCGACCTGTGGAAGACGCTCACGGTGTGGATGAACACCGCGCAACCCACAGATCCTCAGGGTCCGGCGCTGATCCTGCTGACTACGGCCGTGGCAGCTGCCAATACCGCCGCCCATGCTCTGCGGCGAGACTCCCGCAACACCCAGGCGGCGGTCATCAAGCTCAACGACGCGGCACGCACGTCGATGAACAAGATCACCGAGAACGCGCGCCAGCGCTTCCTGGACTTCACCGAGGCCGAACAGCAGATCTTCTTGAACCGTGTGACCGTGGCCGATGGAGCCCTCGGCGTCGATGACCTGGACGAGAAACTTCGCAAGCTCCTGTGGGCCGCACTGCCGCACGCCAACCAGGACCTGTACCTGTCGATGGTGTGGAAGTGGTGGGCTGGAGTCGCTCTGGACATGCTGCAACGCCGCCGCCAGAGGGTGGGCGCCGGCGAGGCCCAGGCCATGCTCTCGCATCTACGTGATCAGTTCAGCGAAGACAATCTGCCCACCACAGTGGAGCTGGCCGATGTCGATGAGAGCCACGTCGTCGCCCTGCATACCGACAGTGTTTTCGTGCATCAGATGCGCTGGGTCGCTTGCAACGAAGTGAATCTCCGCAAAGCGATCGTCGACTACTACCGAGCTGTTACGCAGGCGACCAAATGGATCACCGAGGACCTGATCGGTCTGCATGAGCTCGGGAAGTTCGAGGACAACCTGCGCGACGAATGGGATCGGGCGTTCGCCGACATGGTCGAGGACCTCGGGCTCGACGCCGACGAGGACGCGAAGATCGCCGCGGGTAAGGCGCTGCTGCGCACGTTGCGGGATTCCACCTCGGTCAACGTGCGGCCACGCTATAACGACGCGTTCTTCGCCCGCGGCCGGCGTCACGTGCTGGCCGAGAACCAGGTGATCGGGTGGCACCCTGACTTTCAGTCCCGTCTTGAGGAACTCCTCAGCGTCTCCGCACCGACCGGGGCGTCGGAGGCCCCGTGAGAGCGTGGGCAGATCGACCTCGCGAGGCGGCGGCCCTTCTCAACCCCGCACTCATGGCCGTCATCTCCGCGAATGGGGCCATCCAGTACGAACGCCAGTCCAGCCAGGCGATGCCCTGGCACCTGGCGTTCCTGATTGCGCCCCTCGTTCTCCACAAAGGCACCCGGGAGGCGCTGCCACGCGACACCCGCACCCACCTGTCAACCTGGATCACCGATAACGCCGTGATCCGGGCGGGATTCCCGCAGCGCGCCCAAGCCCTCACCGAGCACGTCCGTGAAGGGCTACGGTTCGGCATGGCCAACCGCATGCTGACGGTGACCGGCGACGGCGGACTGCTTGGCACGCTCGCAGCCACCGCCAAGCCGATCAAGGCCGGTGACGCCGCCCAGATCGTCCGCGCGTCCGGGCTCGTCGGGAAGTGGTTCACCCGGGTAGATCAGCCGACAACCCTCTTCGCGCTCTTCGGTGTGGCACCCTAATTCGGTGCAGCTGCTGTCGGTAATCCTCTACAACGCTCAGGGCGCCATTCGCCGTGTCGACTTTCGGCCCGGACGTCTGAATATTGTCACCGGTGAGTCTCGGACAGGCAAAGGCGCGCTGCTGACCATCGTGGATTACTGCCTGGGGCGCAAGTCCATCCAGGTCCCCGAAGGGCCGATCACCGACACCGTCGTCTGGTATGCGACACTCTGGCAGCTGGATGAGGGGCAGGTCTTCATTGCCCGCCCCGCACCCGCCGCAGGGAAGGCGTCCTCCCAGCAAGCCATGCTGGAGTTCGGTAACGACCTCCGGCAGCCGCCGGCGCTGGAAGATCTCGTCGTCAACACCAACGCCGCCACTCTGCGCACCCAGATCGGCCGACGGATCGGCATCGAAGAGAACATCACCGACCCCGGAGCCGGCGGCCGCGCGCCGCTGGAGGCGACTCTCGCCCACGCCGTCCTGCTCTGCCTTCAGAGCCAGAACGAGATCGCCAGCTCCACCGCGTTGTTCCACCGTCAGGGCGAACGCGGCATCGCCGACAGCCTGCGCGACACCATCCCCTACTTCCTCGGGGCCGTCCCGCAGGACCAAGCGATCAAACGTGCCCAGCTCCGAGGCGCCAAACATGCTCTCCAACGCGCCGAAGCCGCGCTTCGCGGTGCGGAACTGGCAGCTCAAACCATCGATGTAGAGCTGCGCGCCCTGTACAGCGAGGCCCGCGCCGTCGGTTTGATCGCTGAGCAAGAGATCACCGACCGTCTTACGCTGGTCCGCGTCCTCCAGGGCGCCCGGGTCGCGCCGCCTCCGCAGCAGCCCCGTCCCGCGGTCGATGACATCGCCCAGCAGGACCAATACATCGCTCTCGAACGTCAGGCACAGACGTTACGGACCGACCTCGGCCGGGTCATGGCCGACCGGGCTCTACTACTGGACCACCGCGATGGGGAAACGGACTACGAGGAGGCATTGCAGCTTCAAGCCGGACGTCTGGCAAGCCTCGGCCTCATCGACGCCGCGCCCGAATCCGGGCCCTCGGTTTCCCCCACCTGCCCGGCTTGCGGGCACGAGACCGAACACGCCGACCCGACTCCGGCAGCCCTCCGCTCCAGCCTGACCCTGCTGCAAGCGCAACTAGAGAACCTCGCCGAGGCGAGGCCGTCCCAGCGCAGCGCCCTCATCGCCCTCGACGGCCAGGCAAGTTCCCTGCGCGACCAACTCGCCAGCACCGAAGCCGCCCTGACTGCGCTGCGCACCGCCAACCGGGTCACAGACCTTACCTCAGCCGACGGACGCGACTTCACCCGCGGACGCATCGACGCGATCCTGTCCCGAGTCGATTCCACCGACGACACTGAACTGCAGAGACTACGCGCGGCCGCCGAAAGCGCAGCCGCGACCGTTGCCGCCCTCGAAGCCGAACTCAATGACGACGAGGACCGCGAACAGCTCACCTCACGACTCCTCTTGGTCGGCCAAGACATGACCGCCTATGCCGACCAGCTCGAACTCGAACACAGCGAGGGCAGCGTCCGCCTCGACCTCGCCCGCCTCACAGTCGTCACCGACACCGAACGAGGTCCCATCCGACTGGAACGCATCGGCAGTGCCGCCAACTGGATCGGCTACCACCTGGCCACCCACCTGGCACTCCACCGCTACTTCACCAGGCAGAACAGGCCTGTACCCCGTTTCCTCATCCTCGACCAGCCAACCCAGGCCCATTACCCCTCCGACATGTCCCTACAGAGCGGCGTCCCCGAAGGCGACGCCGATCGCGGCGCCGTCCTGCGAACCTTCCGGCTGCTGTACGACGTCATCCAGGAACTTTCGCCCGGCCTGCAGATCATCGTCGGTGACCATGCCAATCTCCCCGAATCTTGGTTCCGCGACTCCGTCGAACACAATTGGCGAGGCGGGACCAAGCTCATCCCCGCTGATTGGCTGAGCTAGAGTAAAAATCGAGTCTCGCTCGGATGCCGCATCTGCGGTCAGGCGTCCGGGTCATCCGGCAGCGGCAACCCGTAATGGCGGCCCCGGTCAGCCTCTTCCACTCGGTCGGCCTGCTTCAGCGCATCGATCAGCAGTGAGGTGGCCATAGCGTCACCCCAGTCCACCCGGGTGCGCAGTTCACTGATGTGCCCGCGGTCAGCGAGCAAGACGGCCAGTTCACGGGCGGCATGGGGGTCACCGTCATCGTCGCCCGCCCGTAATTCGTCCGCCCGATCCTGCTCACGCAGGAGTTTAGCTAGTGCAATGCCGCAAAGATCTCTAATGGGTTCAGGTGGTCACGGTGAGTGATCTTCGAGGTCGGGAAGGTAGAGGGTGCAGGCGCAATCGAGCGCTTCGATGGGAGTGCCGGTCATGGAGCCGCTGGGCAGAACTGCGTCGCGGTAGCCCTCGGTGCCGGCCTGGTAGATCGCGAATCCCCACTCGTCGGTGAAGCCAAGATATTCGATCCGGGCCAGCGAGATCTGCTCGTCGTCATCAGGATCGTCGTTGGGGTGGCCGATCAGGTAGCCGTTGGGGGCGGATGGCTGGTTCGTCGGCGGTTCGCGCTCGGGCTCTCGCCTGCGCTAGCTGGGCTGTGGTCGCGCGCGGCGGTTCGGGGGTTTCGGGCGGCGTTGTTGCCGGGCTGGTTCACCAGCTGGCGTCCGGTTCGGGGGTTCGTGGTGCGGCTTTTCGCGCTTTCGCGACGGAAGGCCTCCCGCGCCAACAGGAGGCCTTCTGTTCTGACTGGGGCCGGGCTAGCAGACCGTGTCAGAGGTGCGGGCGGCGGCTGGGCCGCGGGCCCGTGGTGTTCAGGTTGAGTGGTGGGGGTGGTGTCCGGCCGGGGTTTCGGAGGAGGCCGAAGGCTTTCTGGGTTTTCGATAGTGCTGGCCTGGGGTTTTGGTGCTGGCCTGGGTTGTTCGGCGGGGGTTCGGCTGGTCGAGCCGGACAGCTGGTGCAGTTCGTCGGGTAGTGGTTGGTTCACCATGGCCGCATGCGTCCCCAGCCCTGGCAGGCGACGCGGGTGGCTCTCGTCCGGGGTTGGGGGTGTGGTTGGCTGCCGTGTGTCGACGGTGCTGGCGGCGGTCGCGGGGCTGCGTCTCCGGCGGGTGCGCTTGTTGATCAGCTGCGGCACGATGTCCGCTGGCGCCGCGGTCCTTGTCCGGAGATGGTCGTCGGAGAGATTGTGCTGCTTGACGTTCGGGTGGTGAGGGGGCGCGTGGTGATCGCCTCGGCCCGCGTCGTGTGTCATGCGGTGCCGGGGGGTTGTGTGCTTTGTCTGGTCTGTTGCTTGTGAGCTGATCTGTCGGTCAGTAGTGGCTGTTGTTTTGGCACGCGGGGGCGTTTGGCCGCCGGGGCCCGGGGTGGTGGCTGGCCGTGGTGCTGGGGCTGTGTGTCGTAGGGCGGCCGCGGGGGCCGGCGTCACCGGCGGGCCGGTCGCCGTCGGGTGCCTCGAGCGGTTGGGATTGGTGCGCGGGGGCGAGGTTGGTCATGGTGTGTTCGAACGGGCGGTGTGGCGTGAGCCGGGTCGGGGCCTCTTGGTAGTGGGGGTGGCGGGTTCGCTCTCGGTGCGTACGGCGCCGTGGCCGCCCTTCGGTTGCGGGCGGCGGCCGCAGCGCCAGGTCCACCGGCGGGCCGGCGCCGCGGGCTGGTCGTGGGTGCGGGGTTTGGTCGTGGTGTGGGGCGTTTTTTGGGGGTTTGGTGTTGCGAGTGGCATTTGTCGGGGGTGAATGGGCGTGTGGTGCTGGATACGTCTGGGTGGTGAGTGGGGTGGTGTTGTTTGGTGTTGGGGTTGTTTGGTGGACGGGGGGTGGGGGGTGGGGGGATGCTGCGGGTGTTGGGATCTGGATGGATTGTCGTGTGGCGCGCCAACTGCTTGATCGTGAGGTCGGCAGGCTACGCGGCGGGATCGGCCGGGTCTCACGGTTTCGTCGATAGCCGGGCGTCTATTCAGCAGACCGAGGAGAGCGCAATGTCCGCAGTATCATCCGAGTCCGTCGTCCCTGATCGTCGATGTCGGCCTGCCAGCGTGGGTCGCGTCGATGGTGTGCGGCCGGTCTATCGGGTCGTGGTGTTTTCCGCCACCCTGCTCATGGCCGGGGCGCTCTTGGGTCTCGGTCTAGAGCCGCTGGTCGCGACCGGGGTTGCCGGCGCGGTGATGGCGGGCTGTGTGGAGATCACGTGGCGGTTGACCGCTCCTGACCCGGCGCCTCGGGCCCGGATCGGGGTGATCGTGCTGGTGTGGGTGGTGGTCGTCGTCCTGCTCGGGCGGGGGTACTCGCCGCTGGTGGTGGTGCCGGCCGTGCTGGGGATGGCGGCGGTCGCGGCGGAGGTGGCACGGCGGTTCGCCGGGATGCCGTACCGGGTGCCTCGGTTGGTCTTCTGAGCGCGGGGATCATGAGCCGGACGGCATTCACGGTGGCACGACCTCAAAACTCCGTGGACCCGAATGGGCCGATCGCGGACTTCGCGATCGGCCTGCGGGCGTTGCGGGAGCACGCGGGCCTGACCTACAGCAAGATGCGGGTCACGGCGTATTACTGCGAGTCGGTGTTGTCGACCGCGGCCAACGGGCGCACACTGCCGAGCTGGAAGGTCACTGCGGCGTACGTGGAGGCGTGCGGCGGGTGTGTGATCGAGTGGCGGGGCCGGTGGGAGAGGGCCTGCCTGGCGTGGGAGAGCAGGAGTCGTGGCTCGACCTGAGATCCCCGTGGACCCGAACGGGCCGATCGCGGAGTTCGCGATCGGCTTGCGGGCGTTGCGGGAGCAGGCGGATCTGTCCATCGGCCAGATCGCCGCAATGGTCCATTGCTCGAAGTCGACGATATCCCGGGCGTTGAGCGGTCGGAGCCTCCCGAACTGGGAGGTCACCAGAGCGTTTGTGGGGGTCTGCAGGGGCGATATCGGGGAGTGGCACGCTCGGTGGATGCGCGCTCAGATGACCGTCTCCGATGCGATGTCAGTGCCACCCGAGCCGGATGAGGTGGATCTTGATGTCGTCCGTAGCCCGGAGGATCTGGCTGCGGCGCTGAAAGCGCTGGCGGTGGGCCGCTCGTATGCTCAACTGAACCGGGCGGCGCAGCCGGAGGGTCTCCCACCCAGCACGCTCAGCGACATGTTCCGACATGGGAGGCCTAGCGAGCGGACGCTGGAGGTGTTCGTACGCGCTTGTGGCGTCGACAGGCGGCAGCAGGTGGCGTGGCGAGCGGCGTGGCAACGTGCGATGACTTTCGAGCCGCCGAAGCCGGCCGGGATGGTGCGGGTGGCGGACGCTGATCCGCGGCGGCTGGGAGTGCACGCCGCGATCGACGTTCCCAAAACCTCTGGTGCCTCTGTCACGTCCCCGCGGGTCGACGCGGCCGAGGTGGTCGGTGAGTTGCCGGCGTATGTGGAACGGGACGCCGACTCCGGTCCGGGCGGGATGCGGGCGTTGCTGGCCCGGGCGGTCGAGCGTGGCGGGCTGGTGGTGCTGGTCGGCGGGTCATCGGTAGGGAAGACAAGAAGCGCTTATGAGGCGTTGCGGACGGTGATGCCGGAATGGAGGCTGCTGCATCCGGCCGATGTCGGGCAAATCGACCAGGCGGCGGCGACCTCGCCGTCGCGGCTGGTGGTGTGGCTGGATGAGTTGCAGCGCTACCTCGGTGACGGGGGCGGGGATGGGTTGCGGGTGGGAACCGTGCGTGCCCTGTTGGATGCCGGCAGCGTGCTGGTGGGCACGCTCTGGCCGGATCGTTACGCCGCCTACACCGCCCCGCCCGCGCCCGGCGAGCTGGACCGGTATGCCGAGGCGCGGCAGATCCTGGGCCTGGCCGACATCGTTCTCGTGGCCGCGGACTTCAGCCCGGCCGAGCAGGAGCGTGCTCACGCCGCCGCGCAGGCCGACGCGCGGATTGCGCTGGCGCTGGAGTCGGCCGACTACGGGCTGACCCAGACGATCGCCGCCGCCCCGCAGTTGGTAGCCCTCTGGCGTGGCGCCGCCCCGTACGCGGCAGCGGTGTTGGCTGCGGCCGTCGACGCCACCCGTCTCGGGGTGCATTCTCCGCTCAGCCCAGAGCTGCTGCGGGTGGCGGCCCCCGGCTACTGCGATGCGCGCCAGCGCGCCATCGCGCCGGCCAACTGGTTCGAGGCCGCCATGGCGTACGCCACCGCGAGCGTGCAGGGTGGTGCGGCGCTCCTGGCTCCCGTGGCCAGTCACGGGGGCATGGGCCAGGTCGACGGCTACCTGGTTGCCGACTACCTGCAGCAGGTCGTCGGACGGCAGCGCCGTACGGCTCGCGTGCCCAACACCACCTGGCAGGCTCTCCTCGACCACCTCACCGACCCTGCCGACCTGGCTCAGATCGAGCGCGCTGCCGTTTATCACGGCTTCCTGCACCAGGATGCCGACCCTTCGCACCATCGCGCTGATACCAGTGATGACGACGTCGACCGGGCCGCGTTGCTGGCCGTGCCGAGGTATGCGGACAAGCGGGAGCACGTTGATGGCGGGGTCAAGGACGATTGCGTAGCGGAGCAGGCGATGGCCGCGGATCCACCACCCGAGCTCATCTCGCCCGATCGTGCCGCTCGGCGCGATCGGGTGGCGGGGCTGCTCCAGGAGGCCAGGCAGGGACGCCGCGAGGCGTTCAACCTGATCGCCGCCGAGCTGACCCCGCTGCTGTGCCAGGTGATGCGGTGCCAGGGCCTGGACAAGGAGGCCGCCGAGGACGCCATCCAGACGATCTGGCTGACGCTCCTGCGGCACCTGGACGCCATCACCGCGCCCCGGGGCCCTGGTCGAGTGGCTGGTCGCGACCGCGATGCGCGAAGCATGGCAGGTACGGGCCACCCAACGTGACGCCCGGCCGGTGGGCCCGGGCGCGTTCGACGACGTACCGGACTCCGGCACGCTGCCGGAGGACCTCGTGCTGCGGGACGAGCGGCATCGCGCCCTGTGGAACGCCACGAGCTGCGATCCTGAGTTTGAGGGTGAGGCTGTCGTTCCCCCTGCAGGCGCCAGCACGACCATATTGGCTGGGACTGGCCGGACTTGACGCCCACGTGCGCGGGTGCTCAACGTGCTCGACTCTCCTGGCATCGTGTACGTCGCCTGTCACGCGCGCTCCGACCCATTTCTGAACGAGGTCCAGACGCCCGCGCCTTTATGATCCGGTTCCCCTCCAGCATCCGGAACGGGTTGGCTGCCTTATCTGGGGTGCCGAGCCAGCCCTCTGCTTCGGCGCGGGCTCGGCGGGCCAGAAGATCGAGTTCGATCTCGTCGAGTCGGGGCAGCATCTTCTGGTTAATGTTGATCATGGGACATCTCAGGCAGGCGTGTTCATGCTGGCAAGCGGCGCACCAAGGAACGCATTGACGACCGAATCCGCCGCCGCCAGCCCCTGCTGTCCACTCTCGTGGCACATCTGGAAGACCGCTACTATCACCTCCGCGACCTCCGGCAACGCGCAGCTTTCAGCAAGATGCTGAGTTGATCGAGCGTGTGACTGGGATCACCCCCTGGTTAATCGAGGCAAAGCGTTCTGGCGCGAGCTCTTCGTGACCCGGCTCAGCTCCGAACCAACCATCATCGTGCGGGGCGTCGTCGCCGAGGTCCTGGAACGCCAGCCCGCGAGCTCGGAGATGAACGCTGCTCGCAAGGCGAGTCATCACCTCGCCGAGGCCGGTCAGGCGGTGCTCATGTGTCTGTATCCGAGTCAGGCCAAGGGTGAGGATCGCACTGGGCCCGGCGAGCGATCGTGGCCGGTTTCCTGTGAGGTTCACATCCGGACCGTCCCAGCATCTCGTTCCCGGAAGCCTCCGACACGTTGATCAACGGCGCCTGAACTTGACGCGCGACAGGCGCGGGCGAGATTACGTCATGGACGGTCGTCTCCTGAAGAACACTGTCGTCGCTGCACTCCCCTACGCCTGGCGATCCAACTACCAACTCGCGTGCGCCATGAGCTTATTTCGCTCACAGGGCTCAGCCGCCTTATCACCTTGCCAACGTCGTCATTGTTCCGGCAGGGGTCGAAGATCCCCATGGTGAGCCAGCTGCGGCCCCGCGGACTATCGAGCAGCCTCAGCGTCGACGCAGCTCTGAAATGATCGGAATCGTTCAGGGCGGGGTCCACGGCCAGCGCGGCGAGTAGACCGCGGCCACGGGAATCATCCACCCGGGCCAGCGCCCACGCTGCGTGGATACGGCCAAGGGAGTGCAGGCCGGCGTTGGTGGCCAGCTCGGCGAGCAGGTCGCAACCCTGCCGATCACCGAGCTCGGCCAGCTCCTGCGCTGCCAAGATGCGGCCAGAGCCGCTCAGATCGGGGTTCAAGGCCAGCGCGGCGAGTAGACCACGCCACCGCTGATCACCGAGCATCGCTAATGCCCGCGCAGCTCGGATGCGGCCAACAAAGTGCAGGCCGGAGTCAGCGGCCAGCCCGGCGAGCAGGCCACGCGCCCGCCGATCACTCGCCTTCATCAGCAGCTGTGCCGCCTTGACACGACTAACGTCGTTCAGGCATGTGTCGCTGGCCAGGGCGGCGAGCAGGTCAACACCCTGGGGATCGCCCATCTCCACCATCAGCTGCGCCGCCTGGAACCTGAGATAGCCGCCTAGGCTGGGGTGGGTGGCCAGCATGGTTAAGAGCCCGACGCCTCGCGGATCACCCAACTCGGTCAACGTCCGCACGGCACCGAAAAGGTCGAGCTCGTCGAGGTGCATCGCTGCAAGCCCCCCGAGCCTCGGCAGATCTCTACGCTTCGTCGGCGCCTGCGCCGGTTCAACATCCCACCCGTCGGCCATGAGCTTGACGGCCAACGCGGCGAGTACGTCGCAGCCCCGCGGATCACCAAGCTTTGCCAGCGCCTGCGCCGCCTCGACACGCCTGTCCTCCTCCAAAGTGGGATCGTCGACCAACCTGATGAGAGTTGTGCTGGCTACGTCGAGAATCTGGGGGGCAAGCACGACTCCATCCACGGCCAGATCACTGATGACCCTGACACGGTCTCTCCTACCGGCCAAGGCGTTCAAAGTCGCCGTCAGCCGGGCCGGCACACCATGTGGCGGCGGGCACTGGTGCCAGGTCGCCATGAGGAATCGTTGATAGGACGAAAGCTCCCCGCTCAGCCCACCGCGTCCGTGGATGCTGCGCCAGCCGAACATCGTAATGAGGGCCAGATGGCTGAGCCGGACATCGGCGGCCACGTGCTGAGCAGCCAGGAAGTCACCGAGGGTCTGGTGGATGAAGGTGTAGTCGTCGCCGCGCGAGGCCACCAGGCCGGTCCGGCGCAACAAGTGGGTGCGCCGGGCGGCCCAATCGAGCGGCGGCATGTCCGGGGGACGCAGGTGCTCGGTGGCGCGCAGTACCTCTGCGAGCAGGTTGGCCTCGGCACCCCCGCTGCTGACGCTGCCGACTTGATGTTGCCGGGCGGCGACCTCTCGCAGGGCGGCGAGGATCGCATCCGGCAGGTTGCTGATGTGCTGATCGTGCAAGCGCTGCCGCAGCAGGTGCAGGAAGCTTTGGTAGATGCCGTACCGGTCGCGCGGCAGGGCCCGGTCCGGTCCGGCGGCGTGGATCTGGCACAAGAGGGTGGCCAGCAGCGGGACCTGGGCCAGCTCGGCCAGCGGCGGCCGGGCCACCTGAGCCAAGAACGCATGCACCGCCGCCTGCGGGTCAGGCAGACGCGCAGGGTCCAGATCGTGGCAGGCACGCATCCACCCCTCAGCGAAGACACGCAGTTGCCTCGAGTCAAAGGCCAGCAATTCATAGCCTTGCAGGTGCGGGTCCCGCTCCAACAGCCCCTGTTCCTCGCCCGGTAGCGGGCGGCTGGCCAGCACGAACCGATAGGGACCCCCTCGATGTTCCCGCAGCAACTGCGTCACTTGAAGGCGCTGCCGGACGTCGGTGATCTCATCGAGCCCATCGAGCAGAACCAGCCAGCGCGCCCCGGCGTAGGGTGCGCGATCGAAGACGTCCGCCGGTAACGCAGGCACCCGCCGCCCGGACAAGTCGTCACGGACGGCGGCGGCCAACTGCTCGGCAAATGACGAGCCGCGCGTGTTCAGGTAGGAGGCTGGCACGTACACCGGTATCTCTTCTATGCCGGTGGCCGGGCCGGTCCGCGCGCGGGTGGCCAGAGTCACTAGGGCGTGGCGCAGCAGACTCGTCTTTCCCGCACCAGGTCCACCCAGCAGCAGCACGTCATGTTCTGCCGACACGATGGCCTCGGCCGTGAGCTGGGCCGGTGCTAGGGAATCCGCGCAGGCACTCATCTCGCCAGAGCCATCCGCGCCGACGTCGCCGGGGATGTCGGCGATGCCGGGCATGAGCCGACTCCGCTGGGTCACATACACCTGCGACAGCGGCGGTAGGGGAGCGTCAGGCAGCACGCCGGGGTAGGGGTGGGCATCAGCGACTCGACGAGCGGCATCCAGATACGCCTCCAGCCACGGTTCGGTTCGGGGGGTGCCGCGGGCCGCCCGCCACCACGACAGCCACGCCTGCTCATCCAACAAGCCCGGTGTGAGCGTGCGCGCGTGCAGATTGCCTTGGTCCTGTTGCCGACGTAGGGCCTCCAGCACGGCCTTGACCACTGCCTCCAGGACGTGCTGGTCGTGCGGGACGTCCGCGCCGGTGGACCAGGCGCTGATCCGTTTCCGATCGAGGCCGGTGCTCCGGCCGCCGTCAGCCTTGCCATTAGAGGCGCCGCCCCCGGTGACGCTCATCCGACGCTCGAGGATGGTCGCGGCCCGCTGGGCGACCTGGGCGTTGCTTCGGCCACAAAGACGCAGCGCTTCCTCGAGCCGCTCGGCGAACCAGCGGCGCGGTACGCTCACCCGCCGCCGCCCGACGATGTCCGGTCGGGTCCGGTCCGGACACCTTTCCACACTCGATCGCACGGCCCAGACCTGCGGATTGTCTGGCATGCCGAAAAGGAACAGCCCAACAGCGCCGACTTATGGCCGGATGCTCGCGGCATGAACGTCATCGAAAACCTCACCGAACTGGTGCAGTTCCTCACCGCCCTGACCGCGCTGAGCACAGCCGTGCAAACGGGCCGCCGCCGCATGCGCCGCCGCTTCCGGGATCGGGAGGACATCCCGGAGGATGACTGATCTGGGCCAGGGCGGCCACGTCGTTCAGCGACGATGGCATCGAGATCTACGATTGCCCCCTCCAGCTGGCCAGAAATCGTCATGTCCGCCACGATAACTCGGAGTGCCGTTGAGGATCGATGCACCTGGGGCGAAGTAGCTGATCGTGGCCCGGTTCCTGCAAGGCATCGGCGAGTAGCCTGGAGCGGCTGGCCGAACAGTTGGGTGACGTCACCTGACTGCGAGCCCGGCGAACTCTCTGAACGAGCTGTTGATCTTCTTCGCGGACGGGTTGGGTAGGGTTGCCCTCAGGCCAGGATGCCGATCAAGTGCACGGGGCTATCGTCGCCTGTATGGTCTCCCCCGACGACGCCGACTCGCCGATTCTGGCCGCTGTCGTGGACGTCCTCGGCAGCGCCGTAGGAAGCAGAGGGTCTCGGTAGCGCTACCGGCCCGTTCGGCGTCCGATCAGCATTTTCCTATGTTGGTACTGGCGCATGGCGAGGGCCGCCCCAATGAAGCAGAATACTGGGATTCAACCCGAAGTTCGCTGTGGAAACTGTCGCCGTAACCGGGTCGCGGTTGGTGATGCGGCTGCTGAGGCGAACGGGTGGAGCCAGGTGATCTTCCGGCCTACCTGGAACGACGGCGGATAGATCTCATCACGATCACGATAGCTGTCTCGATCAAGCCCCTGGCGTGCTTCCGGGCCGTTACGTTACCTCACCTGGAATCCCAGATTTCAAGCCAGTTCTACCTACGCTTTAAGTCAAGGGCGATCACAATATGCATGGGCGCTGCCACTGTCGAACGCTTGTGATGCGCAACTTGTTAGGAATGCATGGTTTGGACATCTCATGAGCATTCCTGTTGCTTCGCGAGATTGGTGGAATTCGTGAACCATCCCTGGATCATTTATCTACGGGCATATATGTCCATTCGTGTTCATCGTGCGCGCACCGCTCCCACTCGCGGCGCCTCGGCCATCGAATGGGTGATCATCACTGCCATCATCGCTGGCGTTGCTCTGGGTCTGGCCACCCTGATTAAGACCGTGGTGGAACAGAAGCAAGGGGAAATCGAAAGCGGCGCCGGCATCGACGGAACTCATAGCTGAGCGGCGCCTATTAGCCAGGTAGCAACAGGTTGATACTCTCCCCGCCGCCATGGACGAGGCTGTCAAGCGCTCCCCTGCGAGTCGACTGCCACAGCCCGTTGGGGGCGAGCATCGAGGCGTCTCCACCCGCATCGCTCGTAGGCGACCGCGTTAGCAGAATGCGGGCCAGCCGATGCTGTCTGTCCGAGGCCTTCGGGCCCTTCACGCATGGCGTGAATCACACTTGCGATGACCTCATTAATACGCTAACCAGCTCGAAGAACAGGCAGTCTGTAGGGTTTTGAGCGCGTCTTCTTGGTTGTGAAGTGTTGATCCCGCTACATCCTATTTCCGCGTCGACTTGCGGATACAGGGCCCCTCAACTCCCGCTGAGAACTTGACGTAGTCGTATGACTACTTAAAGTTAGTATCCTGGTTTCGCAAAGAGACGGAGGATGCGATGATGGTACGGGCAAGCGGAGCAATTGCACTATTGGTCGGCGGGTTGGCGTGGGGCATCGCAACGCCAACATCGGCGCAAGCGTCGGGCTGGCACGACAGCTATGCGGATGGTAGCGTTACTGTGCCCGCCGATCGATCGTCGATCAAGGTGTGCGATGGAAGGAACGACAACCGCGCATATAAGGCGGTTTGGCATAACGACAACCCTATCGACGCAAGACCGGTGTTCGAGGTAAGGGCTCCACAGGGCGGTTGCGCTGTCGATAAGTCGATCTGGGGATCAGTTAAGGCATTCAAGATCTGTTACGGGCATATAGGTCCGGACAGGCGCGTTGTCTGGGACGGCTGCAATGCGGGTGTGTGGCCAGGTGGCCGCTAGAAGTATGGTCAATGCGCTTTGAAATTGCGATGGCCTCGGCCTCGCCAACAAGAGGCCGAGGCCATCGCACAGTTCACCCGGAAGTTTGTCCGTTCCTCGACTGGTTTGTGGAACGGTAATCCCCGTCTCCATCTGCAGGTCTTTTGGCGGGGCTTTCGTCGTGATCGTGACGTCTCTGCGGGCGATGGATGGCTCGGTAATGATCATTACTTACCTGCTTTGATCTGGTCGCGCCAGCACCGCGACGCCTGCGGGCCGGTGGCGTTCTGGTACTTGCCGCGATACAGGTCGACGGCGCCGGTGGAGACGAAGAACATGATCTGCCCGATCTTCATTCCGGAGTAGACACGGAGAGGTCGTACTGGTGCGAGCATCAGGGTCCACTGGCCGTGGAAGCCGATGTCGCCGATCGGCGCGGTGATCTCGACGAACAGGCCCAGCCGTCCAACCGAGGAGCGGCCGAACAGCAGCGGCACGAACGTGTCGGACCCCACCTCCTCCAGGGTGTGGCTCAAATACAGCTCATCGGGCTGCAGGACATGGCCCTCTGCGCCGATCGTTATGGTCCGCGTGGGGTTGACGAGATGGGCGTCGATGATCGGTTCGGTGTAGGTCAGCAGGGTAGGCCCTAGGCGGACGTCGTAGCTGTTGGAGTTGACCTGCTCAGGGTTGAAGGGAGAGATCCGGATGCGCCCGTCGCCAGCGGCGGCGTTGATTTCGGATCCGGTGAGGATCACAGCCTGTCTCCGTTCTGTCCGGTCAGAAGAGCTCGCACGGTTTGGGCGAGCGATAGGTATGGGTCGTCCAGTCAGCCGCCCAGGAAGGTGCCGGCCAGGTATTGCGTCGTGAGGACTGATTCGGGCCGGCCCGGCTCGGGCCTATGCTGGGCCGGCTGCGTTGTGGTTGGGGCAGGACGGTGGGTTCGCAACCACGTCGGGGATGACTTACTTCGGTGTAGCCGCATTAAGGCTTTGCGCTTTAACGGTCCTGCTCCTCTTCACTGCTGGGAGGAGATTGGCCTAGGGGCAGGCCTGGCGCCGAGCTCGCGTCCAGCGGACTGTACGGCGGACGTGAGCGCCCGTTACTCAGCGTCGATGAGCCTCTTGACACAGGTCTACGAGGGAGTCGTACTCCGGCGTTTCTCCGCGGCGCAGATGATCTCTGCGGTGCTGGTTCACGAGAATGACGTAGGCAGCGACGGCCTTGCGATAGACGCCGCGGCCCGTCTCCTCGTAGCCGTTCTCTTCGGAGGGGCGGAGTACGAAAAATTGGCCGCCCAAGGACGCCAGTTCGTACAGGCCGCAGCACGAGGTGTGTCCGACTCGCAGGGTGCCGCCGCCGGGTGACTCGTACGGCTCCCACTCGAAAGTGGGCTGTAGCTTAACCGTCCGCGGTCGGCGGGCTCTGGCCATCGTCTGCTCTCTCCCCGTTGATCTGACTGTCTGGTGCGGTGGGGAGAGCAATAACTGGAAGGGCGGGCGACGCAGGGGCACGGGGCCCGCGTTCCTCGGCCTGGCTGCCCCGCCAGTGGGCAGGCAGGCTCGCGTGGTGGGAAGGTGGGTGGCTGGGAGGCGGTACTCGCAGCCACCGGCAGGGCTTGTTGCCGTTGTGGGCTGCGAGTCGAGTCGGCGCGGGCGCCTTGGATGTGATCGTGGATGATCCGCCCGCGCCGTAGCGAACGGCGGGGGAGGGTTCTTACCTCCGGCCGGCCGCGCCGGGACGTGGAGGGTTGCTGCGCGGCCTGCCAATAGGCGGAGCGCTGGGCCACGTCTCGTCTTCATCGCTCGATGCCTCCACCTGGAAGCGCCAGCAGCGTGCCTCGCACATCGACGGTGCTGGATGGCCGCGCTGGGGCGATGGGTGGAAGGTTGTCCATTTGCCAGTCGGTTGGCGCCAGGTGGTCCATGAGCTGCCACAACTCGTCGGGCTTGGCTGCTTGGAGGATGATGCCGTGATCGGATTCGCCCAGGTAGATGGCAATGAAGCGGCGCCAGTAGCGGGAGTACATCAACAGGAACAAGCCGCGGGCGCGTTGCTGAAGGTCCGCCACAGCCTTCTTCGCTGCGGCGTCAGCGGCGGCATCGGCCTCGGGTACCAGCACGGCTTCTCCCTGGGGAGCATGGACGGTGGGTGACGCATGCCGGGCGTTCGCGGTGAGGCTGCGAACGCCCGGCATGCGCCGGGTGCGGTGCGGCGGGGATAGTTCGACCGGGCCGCCCGCGTACGGCATGGCAGAGAAGCGCGCGTCAATGCGCTGCTCCGAGACCAACGGTTGCCACGCCACGATCATGAGTCTGTGGTTCGTTCGGACCGGCCGGTCAGAGCGTGGTCAGTCGGTAGGCCAATGTCAGCGTCGAGTTGATCATCGAGCGCGTGCAGACTCGGATCGATCAGGGCCATCTCACCTACCACCCGAATAGAAGGTCCCAACGGTGCAAGGGATGCCGTCGGAAACGGCAGCATGCTCGGAGGTTATGGCGATCTGCTGTTACAGCCCACGGACGCGGTGTCCGGGCTGACGACGTCTTTCCCAGGCCAGTAGGACATCCCGTCCTACACGAGGCGTGCGCGCGCTCTTACTGTCGGACAGGGCGTCCTAGTCGAGGTTCACCGCACGCGCGAGCCGCCGAATTGTCGGCGACGGCCGGGTCTGCTGCTCCCGGATGTCAGCCACGATGGACTGTGCGGTCACCTGATGCCGGAACCACACCGGAGACAAGGCGCTGGCCTCCTCAAGACGCGCCTCGGCAGTGTGGAGATGGTGAGCATCAGTGTGCGCCTGGGCGAGATCGATCAGGTGATGCCCGTAGGCGATGCGTGGCAGTTCCTCAACACGAACGCGCCTGGCGGTCTTCAGCGCCTCACCCGGATTCTTCTGCATGGTGTAGGCGTGCACGGCGTTCGCCGCGACCTTCGACGCCCCGAACGTCGTCTGGTAAGCACTGACCAGCCCGCCAAGCCGCTCGGCGCCGGCAGCCGCCATGCTCACGTACTCGGACACGTCCCGACCCGCGATCGCTGCAGTGTCGATCGCAGCGATGAGTAGATTTCCCCAGGACGCCAGATGTGGCGCCGGCGACGAGAAGGACGGCTCGATCCGTGCGGCGACATCGGCCGCAAGGTTCTCCGATTCCGTCAGCCGCCCCTGGTACATCAGGACCCAGGCCAAGGTGGACACCACGCTGGCCCATTGCCACTCGTCGGTGCCTTGGGATGCCGCCTGGAGCCCGCGCTCTGCGCTGATCGCTGCGAGGTCAGTCTTCCCGAGATGCAGCAGGAGGCAGGCTGCGAGCTGGTAGGACTGCGCCATCGCGGTTGTGGCTGCGGGCCCCTCGGATCGGTGGGTGAGCCGGGCCTCGGTGATGAGTCCCGGCATCGCCGCGACCAGGGGGCCGAAGTCGCCGGCCCAGTAGTCCTTCCAGGAGCGTGAGACGGCGGCCGACAGCTCCGGCAAGGGGGTGGGGTTGCCGTCGTCGTCGGCGTCGAGGCCGGATAGGCCGGGCATCAGTGATGGTGCGAGGATCGCGTCGCGTATCGCGAGTACGGAGCCGCCGTCTCGGTCGGTTCCGAGGCGCTCCCGCTTGCCGGTCAGGTCCGCCAGGTCAACGTCTAGGGCATTCGCCAGTTTCATGAGGGAGGTCATGCGGCACGACGTACGGCGGCCTTGTTCGAGCTTCCCTATCAGGTCCTTGGACAGTTGTGCCTTGTCCGCTAGCCCTTCCTGGCTCAATCCTCGATCATTTCGCGCTCGCTTGAGGTTGGCGCCGATGGTGCTAACTTCTTTCATAGCCCTGCACCCTCCCCTGACAGCTCGCAAACTTCAGGCTACGGTGCTGGGCCTTTACCGTGCTACGGGATAGCCAGATCTCCCGCACCTGCGACGGCTGCCCGACATGTCGATCGTTCAGCACGTTGTGACCATTACGGCGCCAACACAGGACTGAACCACGGAATCTCTGGGCCCTGGCCGCCCTGGTGGCCTGCCAGCCAACTGGATCGGGAAGCGCCGTGATGTGAATCGGCCCGCTCGGCAGGATCTGGCGCCTGGCTGCTCCCAGCGAGCCGAGCAATGGTGATCTTATATCTAAGGATCCCGCCCTTCTGTTGGTCTTCCAAGTAGGTATCCGGATAACCATGCGAACACTTCCCCCAATTAAGTGGGAGGGGTTCATCGTGAATACTCCAAGGCCGGTGGCACGCCTCATGCCCGTCGAGTACCCCGACTCGTGATCCCTAAGTGCGACCACAGAATTGCCGCCGATGCAGCTATATACTCCACGACCTTTCCTGAAGGATGCCGAATTTAACTATATCGACTATTCTTCTTGGAAAATTGACCGCACCCCGCGCCATTCAAATATGTACTCTGACCTGCGGAAACGCTGCCAATTTTACCTTTTCAACGATTGATTCGATCTCCATTTTAAGGTGTAATTGAATTGGCCAAAAGGTGAGGTGCCTGCGATAGGTCGGGCGCAAAGGATCGGAGAGCGGTCATGGCAAACAATTCATTCGGCAAGTGCGTACCGGCCAGCGTTCCGGGCGCGAGTCTCACGGCGGAGGACATGGCGCGCGTCACGTCGGAGGACTGGGCGGAGATCCGCAAGCTGGCACGCGGTTACTGCCGCACGGTCGACGGCACGCGATCCCGCAAGCGCATGGACGGGAGCGCCACGATCGTCAAGAGCGGCCATGCTCCATACGGCACCGACGACGTGTCCGACGACGTCAATCAGGACGCCGTCTTCCTGTTCGCGCAACGGCTCCGCGACGTGCTCAACAAGTGCCAGAACGCGCCCGAGAGCGGTCCGTCCCGCGAAGCTCAGGCGTGGATCTATGTACGCCGCGACGGCGCGGAAATGACCATCACGCGTACCACGCTCCAGCGCTGGGCGGTTCGTGATGCCGCTGCTCGCAACGGCTACCGCGTGGATGTTCCTCCGGCCGAGGTGGACGCGACACCAGGCGCCCAGCTCATGCGAGGCCTCCCGCATGCCGAGAACGTGACGCGGGCGGCGGTCGCGTTCTCCGCAGCGCAGCACAGCGCCGAGATCTTCCGTCAGGCGTTCGGAGACGGGCAGGAGTTCCCCGTCCTGCGAGAGATCATCACCAAGGCAGAGCAGGCGGAGGACCTTGGCCGCGCGGGCATCCTGGCCACTGTCGCGCAAGAGCGGGCCGGCGGGGCCTATGGCTCTCGCCGTGCCGTCATCCGCGTCAGGGACGCTGCCCGCGCGGAGCTCAGGGAGCTCTCGGAGCGCCTTGACGACGCGAGAGGCGCCATGGTCTACACGGGAAGCGAGTCCGACGCGAGCGACTGATACGGCAGCGTATAGGGGCCCTGGGGTTTCTAACTCCGGGGCCTTTTGCGTGCCAGATTAAATGGCATGAGGGCGGACGGTTGGGCCGGTTCGACGACCGTATTTAAGTGAGAGCAAAAACGCTCGACCGTGCTCGCGCGCCACCACGAGACGACATTTTCCGCTGAAAGGATTACGCGGCGCACGGACGGTTGAGCGGTTCTCGCTGCCGTATTTAAGTGAGAGCAAGACGCGGTGCTGATGAACCTCTGTCCGGTCTTCTGGCACGCCATTCCGACGTGGCTCGGGCACTAGGTCCGGGCCATGACCGGACAGGGAGTTCCGTATGGACATCTGCCAATCTCTGGTGGATCTGATCAAGGCCGAGCTGGATCCCAAGGAGTTCTCCACGGGCTCCAGAGGCTTCTACGTCAGCGGCAAGATCACCGTTGATGGGGTGCGCTATCAGGGCTCTTCGAACTTGAACGGGGTTTGAGGTTCCGCGGAGTGCAGGGGGCTTGAGAGAGCTCGTGGCTCTCGGTGATCCTTCTTGTTGTCGAAGCAAGAAGATCACAGCAGAGAAGCCACGAGCATGG
>NZ_JAHFZZ010000044.1 GCF_018603905.1 Nonomuraea sp. NEAU-A123 | reverse complement strand
ACTGCTCAGGGGCATGCCTGTCCCCAAGACACACCGGCGAGCACACGCGGGCGTGGGGACTTAAATCTGGCCACCAGTGGTGACCTCAACCCGGCCACCTGCGGCTACCTTTGCACGGCCACGGACATCAAAGGGTGGATAGCTCTCGCCGGCCATTCGATCGGCCGCATCAATGTAGTGGGCAAGAGCGTCGCGGGATTGAGCGAGCCTGTCCATCTGATCGTCCAGTCGCTGCAACCGTGACCGCATCGCGGCCAGCAACTCGGGACATCCGAGTAGCTCCGGGGCCTCTCCGACCGCACAGGGCAGCAGGTACGCGATGTCCTCAGAGGACAAACCCGCACCAAGCAGGTGCCGGATCTGCTTCACCCGCAGCACGGCGTTCTCGTCGTACTCGCGGTAACCGTTCGCGCCGCGGTCCGCCTCCAGCAGGCCCTGGGCTTCGTAGTAGCGCAACTGATGGGCGTTCACGCCCGTCCGACGACTAAGTTCCCCGATCAGCATCGAAACCTCACTTGACCTTCACACCGGTATCAACGTTGACGATGCTGCCATGAACCGCAAAACCGATACACCCGTGACAGTCATCGGACTCGGACTGATGGGCCGGGCGCTCGCCGGCGCGTTCCTGAAAGCCGGGCATCCCACAACCGTGTGGAACCGCACAACCTCCAAGGCCGACCAGCTGGTGGCCGAGGGTGCACGGCTGGCGCCAACGGTTGCCGACGCGCTCAAGGCAAGTTCCCTGACGATCATCTGCGTCACCGATTACCAGGCCATGCACGAGCTGCTCGGCGCGCGCGATATCGAGCCGGACGGCAAGATGTTGATCAACCTGACCTCGGGCGACTCGGCCCAGGCCCGGGAAGCCGCCCAATGGGCCGAGCAGCGCGGCGCCCATTACCTGGACGGCGCCATCATGGCCATCCCGCCGGCGATCGGAACCGCCGAAGCGGTGATCCTGCACAGCGGGCCGCAGTCGGACTTCGAGGCGCACAAGTCAACGCTCGACGCGCTCGGCACCGTCACCTGGCTTGGTGCGGACCATGGGCTGGCGTCTCTGTATGACGTGGCCGGCCTCGCCATGATGTGGAGCGTCCTGAACGCCTGGCTCCAGGGCACCGCTCTGCTCAGGACGGCCGGTGTCGACGCCGCAACGTACGCGCCGTTTGCACAGCAGATCGCTGCCGTTGTGGCCGAATGGCTGCCTGGGTACGCCGAGCAGATCGACAGCGGCTCCTTCCCGGCCGGGGTGTCGGCCCTGGAGACCGACGCGCGGGCGATGGCACACCTGATCGAGGAGAGCGAGGCGGTGGGTGTCAACGCCGAACTGCCGAAGTTGATCAAAGCGATGGCCGACCGCTCGATCGCCGCCGGACACGGTGGGGAGCAGTATCCCGTGCTGATCGAAGAGTTCAGCAGACCCCGCAACGACTGACCGATCCCGATACGGGATCTCAGCGGTCTCGGTGAAGCTCTGATCGGTGCCCTCGAAGTTTGAGTGACACCGGTCAGCGGGGGGTTGCACTCGGGCGGCCCGGCGGGACGATCCAGAAAGCGAGTGCCGCGAGGACCGCCAGAGTGGCCGCCACCGCCAGGGCACCGGGAAGTGACCACGTGGCGATCGGCCCCGCCGTGGCCGCCCCCAGGGCGAAGCCGGTGATCTTCAGGCTGGCGCCGGTGGTGAAGATCTGGCCGCGCAGGTTTTCCGGGGCCTCCCGGTGGCGCACTGCGAACAAGGCGGTGAGCTGGGGCCCTTGACCGATTCCGGCAATGAGCATGGCGATGATGAGTACGGCTGGTTGATCCATCGCGGCCAGGGCCAACGCGGCAGCCTGGGTCAGGCTACTGACCCAGATGATCGTGTCGGGGGTGACGGAACGGGGCAACCGAGCGAGCACCGCGTTGGCCGCCAAGGCGGAGATCGCCGCACATGAAAGCAGCAGCGCGCCACGGCCGGCTCCACCGAGGACACGTTCGCCGAGGAGCGGGATGCAGGCCGTCAGCATTCCTTGGGCAACGCAGGAGATGACCGAGGTAAGTGTCGCTCGGGCCAGACACGGGCTTCTGACGATGACCCGCGCTCCGGCGGCGAGGTCGCCGATCAACGAGTTCGTCTGCGAGTCTCGCGCTGAACCGGAACGTGCGGGCAGCGTCCACGCGGCGGCCACCGCCATGCCGATGAGCACCACGGAGACCGTCACAGCCGTCGGCGCCCCCAGGAGCTCGGCGACGCCGCCGGCGAGAGCCGGCCCGGCCAGGCTCGCCATGCTGAAGGTCATCGCATCGAGTGCGTTCGCCCGAGGCAGTCCGGCGCGCGGCACCACTCGAGGCAATTGAGCCGTCCAGCCACCCGACAGCGCAGGCCCCAGCAGCCCGGTGAACACCGCGATCAGGACGTTGACGGCGATCGGAAGGTGGCCGAGCCCCACCAGGATCATCCCCAGGCCCGCCGCGTAGAGCACGAGCGCGCCGGCCAGCAGACGACCTGGCCGCGCCGCTCTGTCGAGGAGCGCACCAAGCACAGGGCCACCGACCGCCGCAGCGACCGTGATGCCCGCGAGCAGCGATGAGGCTTCCGTGGTCGATCCGGCGAGGGCGAATCCCGCCAGCATCAGCGCCGGTCCCGACATTTCATCCCCGGCACGAGCTGCCACAGCGCCGGCGAGATAGGACCCCAGTGAGTAACGTTTTTTCACCGGGGAGACGTTACGGAAGTAACTTAAAATACTGCAATATGCGTTACATTTCGTGGATGGCCTCCACCATCGACGACTGGTCCACCCGGCACTCCGTGCTGACCACGGCGCGACGTACCGCCGCCCTCATCAACGCCGTCGCCGACGACCACGCCGACCCCGGTACCGTCGCCGAGGTGCTCCGCGCGTACGGCGAGATGGACCCCATCGACCTGACCCCCCGTGATGTCGCCGCGATGCGCACGGCCGCCGCCCTGCTGCGGGAGGTCTTCGCCGCCGACAGCGCCGCCGACGCCGCCACCACTCTCAACCGCCTCCTGCGGGAACACACCGGACCACTCCGCCTCACCTCGCACGGCGGCAGCACCCCCTGGCACCCACACCTCGATCGTGAGGACAACGCTCCCTGGGAAGAATGGCTTCTGGCCTCGTCCTGTATGGCGCTGACGGTCCTCGTCTGGGACCGCCAACGCCCGCCCGGCAGGATCTGCGCATCACCCGGCTGCCAGAACGTCTTCATCGCCCACGGCAGCGGCCCGGAACGCCACTACTGCTCACGCCGCTGCGCAACCCGCGAACGGGTCAAAGCGCATCGACGCTCCCGCTCAGCCGAACAGCATCAAGGAGCCAATGCGACGTGACTCAAGCTTCGGTGGCACACGCTCAAGGTTCGTGAACGGCCCTCGGGCTTCAGGCGAGGTCGAGAATCGGGATCAGTTGCTCCTCCTCATACGTCAGGTGCGCTTCGAGCTCATCGACGAGCCGTTCTATCTCGGCCCGTACCTTCAGCGGATCCTCGCCGGAAAGGGCCTGCTTCAGCTCTTCCAGGAGTACGGTGATGCGCTCGTGCTCCTTGGCCAGCCGCTCCAAGGTCGGAGCGAGCGAGGGATGCCGCTCGGCCAGGCCGGGGAACATCATGGTGCCCTCGCCCGTGTGGTGATGGTGCAGCCCCTGGCAGACGGTCAGGCAGTTGATCCGAAGCTGTACGCCCAAGCCTGGCCGTCCTGAATCGGACAGCTCCTTGCGGATCAGCGCGAGTTCGCGGCGGAAGCCGTCGTGCACCAGCTTGAGGTACGCACCGCCCGACGGTGCGCTATCCCGGGGCGGGCCAGTCACGCGAAGTGCGACGACCGGGATGGTGCGCGTCGTCTTGGCCTGGTAGTCGGCCCAGCCAGGGTCGCCTTCCACCGCGCGGGCGAACGCCGCGTCACGCTCGGCGCCCTCCAGGACCTCCGCCTCGACATCGAAGATGAGCACGCCGGTCTCGACGGTGGCGCGCGGGTTGGCCTTCAGATTGTGGTACCAGGCCGGGTTGTTCGACGCTCCCCCGGCGGAGGCGATGACCAGCATGCGCTCGACGCCGTCGGGCAGGTAGGCGAGCGGGGTCGTGTGTGACTTGCCCGAGCGGGCGCCCGTAGTGGTGAGCAGGAGCAGTCTCGCTCCCTCGAAATAGCCACCGACTTGGCCGTTGTTGGCGCGGAACTCGTCGATGACCTGCTTGTTGAAATCCATTCTTCTCCATGGGTAGTTCTTGCTGTGCCGTACTGAATGGAGAAGAAGACGGCGGACCGCGGGCCCGCCCGGCGATCAAGCGTCAGCCGGGCTGCTCTCTGGTGCGTGGCCCAAGGCCGACCCGGCAGTCACGCAGGTCACGCTACTTCATCACGATATTCTCCGCAAAAGCGGCACACCTGATGAACGCCCCACCGATCCCGGGGCCAAAAGACGTGGCTTCGTCGACCAGGTCGCTGAGACGTCTGTGCGTGATGTGCGGTTGAAGCAGGGGTTTGTTGATCGCTTCCCAGGTGATGGATGATCGTTTCCCAGCCGCCCTTTCAGCGCCGGAAGGGGAGGATGCCGGGCTGGTCCACTTATCTCTGCCAGCCGCTGTCAGGGGTGCAGCCGGTGGAACAGCTCTACCCGGGCACGGTGGTATTCGACGTCCGCCTCGTCGTGCGTCACCCCCGAGCGGACGGCCTTGTGGAAGTAGGCATGCTCCCTTCGGAGCTTGTGCCTGACGAGCTGAGCGAGCGACTTCCGATCGACGCGCCATGGTGACCAGGCGGGCTATAGCGGCGTAGCAGAGTCAGGCCGAGGGCGACCTGGGCCGGTTCCAGCGTGGTCTTGCCGTCCTCGATGTCCCACAATGCGTTCTGCAGGATGCGGCCAAGTGTCCACCCGGTCGCCCGCTGACGGTCCAGGCCGAGCACCTCGGTAAGGAGGTCGAAGCGGCGGAGGACCGTGCGGGTCACGTCGCGGGACGCCACCACCGCCTCCTCCCATCGGCTGTCCAGCGCCGGCCACAAGTCGAACCCGGGGTCGCCGGCCAGCGGTTCGGGGTCGATGGCCAGCCATGGTTCCCGTTGCCCGGCGAGGATGTTGTCGTAGTGCAGGTCCCAGTGCAGCAGGCGGTCGCCAGGTTCGCCGATCAATTCGGCCACGGCGGACGCGCAGGTGTGTACCAGCTGTTGCTCGGCCGGGTCGCGCAACGCCAGTACAGCGCCTGGAACCTGGTCCAGCATGGCGGCGGCGATGTCGCCCAGGTGCCGCAGACCGGGTGGGGCGGGCACCGCGA
The DNA here is from genome assembly GCF_018603905.1 of Nonomuraea sp. NEAU-A123. GTDB lineage: Bacteria > Actinomycetota > Actinomycetes > Streptosporangiales > Streptosporangiaceae > Nonomuraea. Next base: position 35,774 of record NZ_JAHFZZ010000044.1, on the reverse strand, counting down.
CCAGGCGCGCCATCATCTCGGCGAGGGTCTGCATGGCGGCATTGTCGTCAACCACCGATGACAGCGGCCGGGCTGCGTCCAGCCGTTCCAACAACATGGTGCCGGTGTCCGGGTCGTGGTCGAGCAGGTGCACCACGCCGTTGCCGTTCCATGCCCGCAGACCGAGCGCGGCGCCGGCGTTGTCTTCACTTGCCTGCTGGAATTTCAGCACCGCGGGCGCACCATCCGCGCGGATCACCGGCAGCACGAGCGAAGCCATGCCGTGGTCTGCGGGGCCGTCCGGCCGCAGCGTCCAGCGGTCCAGGAAGTCCGCGGCCAGCCGGGGCAACTCGGCGATCCAGGCACGGCCGGACGCGTTGTTCTTGCCGTACGACGCGGCGAACGCCTCGGGGACGTCGACGGGGATCGACGTGCTCATGTCAGGTCGTTGGCTCCGGGTTGTTCGGGATACGAAGGAGGTCACGGGGGTGCCTGACTTCCGGGCAGGCGTCAAAACATACCTCCACCGGACCCGAACACGATCATGTTCGGCTCCGGAGCGTGACGTTCCGGGCCGATGGCACGGTGCTGCTCGCGCCGGTCACTTCCGCTCCAGCGCGGCCAGCCGCAGCTCAAGCTGGTCAACCCGGTGCCGTAGCAGGGTGACCTGGGCTTCCAGGCTGACTTCCCGTTCGGCCCTGCGCTGAATGCGCGGTGACGCGGCGGCGCGCTCGATCACCGCGTCCAGCTGGACCAGGCGCTGCGGGCCGTTCGGGCCGTCCACCAACCGGGACTGGATCTCGCCGTTGCGGTACCAGGACCGCAGGGCCGAGCGGGAAACGCCGGCCTCGGCTTCCGCCTTGGCCAGCGTGACCCAGGGTGTCTCGTCCAACTGCTCGAACAGCTCCAGCTCATTCTGCCAGCGCGCGAGCCGGTCCTCCCAGTCCGACGGCGTCTCCATCACACCCTCCCTTCCGCATGGTGACCCTATCAATAACAGTGTATTGACATGGCTGCAACCATGGAACCATGCCCTTTGAGAGATTCACGGTGAAAGCCCGCCAGGTGGTCGTCACGGCCCAGGAGGAGGCGAGGCTGCTCAAGCACAACTACATCGGCACCGAGCACATCCTGCTGGGACTGCTCGACGTGCCGGACAGCATGGCGGCGAAAGTTCTGCACCAGCTCGGGTACAACAAGGAGACGGCGCAGGCCGATATCGCCGCGGTGGTCGAGCCCGGCACGGAGGAGCTGCGCGGCCATATCCCGTTCACGGCGCGCGCGAAGAAGACGCTGGACCTCGCCCCGCGCGAGGCAATGCAGCTGCACCACAACTACATCGATACCGAACACATCCTGCTCGCCCTGGTCAGGGAAGGTGAGGGCGTCGGCGCGAAGGTGCTTGCCGAGCGGATCAATCCGATCAGCAAGATCCGTGCCGCGGTGCTGGCCTCATTGGAGGGATCGCAGGACGTCGCGGCCAGCCCGTGGCCGACCGGCACACCTGCCACCGAGGACACCGTGTCCACCGCCAGCGCGCTGGCCGGTGGCGCACCGCTCGGCAGCCATCACCTGCTTGAGGCGATGCTGCGGGTGGAGAACAGCATGGCGGCCAGGGTGCTGCGCGAACTCGGGGTCGACCCGGACGCGGTCGCCGCCAAGATCGACGAACTCGATCCAGAGACGACGACGGACGCGAACCCGGAGGAGGCCGCCGCGCGCAAGATGGAAATCCGGCTGGTCGACGATGAGGTGCACCTGATCCTGCGGGACCCGACAACGGTCACGATCGCCAAGAAGGTCACCGAGCTGTCCAACGGCCCGATCCAGGGGGTCGGGCCGGTCGCCGGCATGTTCGTCCCAGTCTGGCGGTCGACCAACCAGCTACTGCTGCAGATCCAGCGCGTGCTGGAACCGGAACCCGAAGAAGAGGGCGGATCCGCCGCGAGCAAGGTGACCAAGGTCGTACGCGCGGTGCTCGCGCCCCGGCTCCGCCGGTGAACCGGCTGATCAGCGGGCCAGAACTGTCGCTGGGATAGGCGAGGCCACAAGACCGACCAACTGCCGGAAACCCCTGAAAGCCAAGCCGAACATGCCCATGGAGATCGTCATCAGTCGCGGCTACGCGCTTTATGTGTTCACCTGTCCGGACTCGTTCGACCATCCGCTGCGCTTCACCATGCAATGAGCCGCCCGCCGCACTCTCCGATGGTCACTTGACGTCAACAGCTTCATGATCATCGCGTCCGCGCCCGTGCCATTTCCGAGCCGCCGGGGTTCGGGTGGGGGTGTTCACGACTACGGCTGAGCTGCACGGATCCGAGGGGCCGTCTTGACCTGCCATACCGATGGGACGAGCTTCAGATCACCTTGTCGCAGCACCCAGCCCGGATCACGGTCAATCTGGCCGATCTTGGCTGGCTGCATGGGTTCTCTACTCAGAGTGCTCGACTGCGGCTTTCGGGAGTGCGAGCATCACGAGTGCCGTGATCAGGTAGAGCGCGGCGGAGACGACCAGGACGATGCTGAGCGCGTGACTGTAGTCAGGCAGCACCGGTGCTCCGGTGGCTGAACCGGTGACGGCGGTGAAGAAGATCGTACCGAGAACGGCGATGCCGACGGCGCCGCCGATCTGGTTGACGGTGGAGAGCACCCCGCCCGCGGCGCCTGCGTTGCGTCCGGGGACGCCTGCGAGGACGACGTTGACGAGAATGGGTGCGGCGAGACCGAGCCCGAGGCCACCGATGAAGAGTGCGAGGGCGAGGAGCCAGTATCCGGGATCGTTGCCGTCCTTGACGATGTACCACAGGACGAGCTGAGATGCCGCGATGGTGAGCGAGCCGGTGATCACGAGTGTTCTGCCCGCTTTGGCGGCGAGAGCGACGCCGAGGCCGGAGGTGATGATCGAGCCGAGCGCGTACGGGAGGATCACCAGGCCGGTCTCCCATGCGGTTCGGCCGGTTCCGTTCTGGAGGTAGACCGAGAGGGTGAGGAAGTACGACCCGATACCGCCGAAGAAGAGCGCCGAAGCACCGAGGCCGACTGCGAAGGCGCGGATTCTCAGCAGAGCCGGGTCAAAGACAGGTTCGTTTCCGCGTCCGGTGAGGCGGCGCTCGTAGGCGAGGAAGATCGTGAGCACGATGATTCCGGCTGCCAGGAGGGCGTAGCTAGCCGAGGTCCATCCCCATGTCTCGGTCTGGATGATCGGCAGCAGCAGGAGAAGGATGCCCGTGGCCGCGAGGAGCGCGCCTGGGAGGTCCAGTCGCGCGGTCGAGGCGGAGCGGGACTCCGGCAGGACTTTCGCGCCGATGATGAGCGCCAGGATCGAGACGGGCACGTTGATCCAGAAGATCGTGCGCCAGCCCAGGTCGAACAGGTCGGCGTCGACGAGCAGCCCGCCCAGCAGCGGGCCGGCGACCGAGGCGAGGCCCTGGACCGCTCCGTAGGCGCCAAACGCCTTGGCACGCTCGCCCGGAGCGAATGAAGCCCGGATGATCCCGAACACCTGCGGGACCATGATCCCGGCGGTCAGTCCCTGCCCGGCCCGCATGCCGATGAGCATCCCAGGATCGACGGCCAGCGCGCACAGCGCCGAGGCGACCGCGAACCCGGCCAGCCCGATCATGAACAGCCGTTTGCGGCCGGCCTGGTCGCCGAGCCGTCCGCCGGTGACCAGGCCCGCGCCCATGGCCAGGGTGTAGGCGGCGATCGTCCACTGGATCTGAGCGTCGCCGGCACCCAGGTCCTGGGCTATCGCCGGGGCCGCGACGGTGACGATCGTCGCGTCGAGAAGGTCCATGAAGGAACCGAAGAGCACCACCAACAGCGCCGTGGTCGCGCCGGCGCTGGCGATGAGTGTCGGGGAAACCTCAGCTGTGCGGATGCCCGCTCGGGGGCTCGGTGAATCGGTCATGTCAGCCACCATCGCCGGCATAGTTGCCATCGAGTGGCCGCTATCAGTGAGAGAGTCGGACAATCATGGCTGCTACCTCCGCGCGGACGCTCAAGCTGCTGTCGATCTTCGGGATCGGTGCGACCCTGACCGCCGGGGAACTCGCCGCCCGACTCGGCGCGTCGGTGAGAACCGTGCGTCGCGATATCGATACGCTCCGGGACCTCGGGTACGAGATCGAGGCCGTCCGCGGAGCGGGTGGAGGATATCGACTCGGTCGCGCTACCCGGTTGCCGCCGGTCGTCTTCGATGAAGACCAGGCCGTCGCCACGGCCGTCGCGCTCCAGACCGTGCCGACGGTCCTTTCCGGCATCCGCGAGAACGCGGCCCGTGCTCTCGCCACGCTGCGCCAGGCGATGCCCGCGCGCAGCCGCCTGCACGCCGAAGCGTTCACCGTCTCCTCAGCCCGCAACTACTGGGAGTTCCCCGCGCCACCGATCGACGCCGAGATCGTCCGCGCCGTTGGCAGCGCGATCAACCGGCAGCACCTCATTCGCGTGGACTACACCGGCGACGGCGAACCCGTCACGCTCACATTGGAACCGCACGACCTCGTGGTCTGGGCCGCACGCTGGTACCTGGTCGCCTTCGCCCCGGATGCGGGCCGATGGCGCGCGATGCGCGTGGACCGCATCAAACCACACATGCCCACGCACACCCCCTTCGACCGACGTGACATCCCGCACGGCGATCCCGTCGCCTTCGTCATGACCGCACACGACCGCGGAGACGCCGCCGCCGAATGGCCATGCCGCGGCTCAGCCATCGTCGCCCTGCCCGCCTCCACCGTCGCCCGGTTCGCTCCCGGCGGATCAACAGTCGGGTACGACACCGAAACCACTTGCCGACTCACCCTCGGCGCATGGTCATGGCCAGGACTGGCCGGACTGCTCCTCACCTTCGACGCCGACATCACAGACATCGAACCAGCCGAACTCAGGCATGCCCTGCACTCCTTGCGCACCCGAATCAGCAAGGGACTCGGACTCGACCGACCTCACCGCTGACCTGCACATCTGGCGCCCGCGTTCCCCATCAGCCGCTGACCTGACTGACCAGCCCGCCCGTCTTCACGGCATGCTACCGAGGTAGATCCCGTGCACCTCCCTTGCGAGACGGCTCGTGGGCGCGAGTGCGTCAGGTCCAAGTCGCAGAATCCGGGTCGATGCCTCGATCGCGGGCGTTGGCGTCGATGATGTCACGGAGCCAGCTGGCCAGGCCTGGCTCGATCGCGTCGTAGTAGGCCGTGAAGCCAGGATCGGCGGCGTACTTCCTTCCCAAGCAGACCTGCATCGAAAGGGTGCAGTCGAAGTACGCGTCAATGGAGGCCCTGTGTCGTTCCGCCAGAGCGTTGGCTTCGGCACTGCCTGGCCTGACGCCGGCGCGCTTGGCTGCTGCCAGGTCGTGCTCGAGCGTTGCGATGTTGTCGGCGATATGCTGCCAGTCCTCGGGGGTCATGCCCGCGGCACGCTCGGCGTACTGTGCCCATTGAGCTGTGTCGCCCCACCGGTCACGTGCGCCCGCGGCCAGTGACGGCTTCCAGCGCTGCCCAAAGATCGCGACTTGTTCCTCCGCGGAGAGCAGGATGCCGGCGTTTGCGGCTTCGATCATGCGATCGACCGCCTCGACCATTTCCCGCAAGCGGGAGATGCGATCGAGGAGTTGGACGCGCTGTTGTCTCAGCGGCACGGTCATATCGACCGTCGGAGCATCGAGAAGTTCACCGATGTCGTCGAGCGACAGACCGAGCTCGCGGTAGATGAGCACCCGGTGGATGCGTGCGACGTCGGCCGCGGAGTAGAGCCGGTAACCGCCGGTGGTTCGCCCGGACGGGCGGACGAGCCCGATCGCGTCCCAATGGTGGAGGGTGCGGACGGTGACTTCCACGTGCGATGCCGCGGCCCCGACGGTCAGCCCGCCGGGTCCCGCGGCATCGTCCATCGCGGGGTTGGTCACGCCGTCGAGTCTGACATGCGCGTCTGACCTACGCGGTTTCACCCCTTAGGGAGTGTGAAGCCGCTTGCTTCGAGGTAGCGTGCCTCGGCGCTGTCGTGGTCGAGGGGACGGGCCGCAGTCATGATCACGCGAGCGTTCTCCGGCGTGATGACTTCCAGTTCTACGGTGTTCCACGGAGTCTGTCGCGGTCCCGTCGTGCATCCGGGCACCAGCGCGGTGCACGCCTGCGCGATCTCGTCGACCTGGCTCAGCACGCAACTGAAGCCGATGCTCACCGTTGAAGGGGCCGGCAGGGCGCCGGTCGGGACGAGCAGAGCGTCTTGGAATGCCCACCGTCGAAGGTGCGTGACCTGGCCCGGGACCGTGAACAGGTCGATGAAACCGAGCCCGCGGGTCCAGAAATTCACGGATGCGGCCAGGTCCGGCGTCGGCACGGTGACGAACATCGGCATGCCGTAGATGCCCCGGTAAATCTCAGGTGGCGTCGCATCGGGCCCGGGCGGAGGGACAGGGCTGATATCGAATGCCTCATAGTAGTCAGTCATGCGTTCATCGTGGTGCCTGACGCAACGTTAGGGTCAAATCCGGATCAGCACTTGTACCAGCTTGCACGATGTCTTACCGACACCCGATTACTCAGTTGCAGGTCCGCGCTGGGGGCGGCCGAGCGGGGCTCGGCGAGGCCGCCGACGCCCATCCTCATGGTGCGGGCCATAGAGAACGTCGTGCCACTGCCCCAGATCCCGACCAGCGACCCGCGCGTACTGGCTGTGTCGCACACCGATCGCTAGCGGGGCGTCCCGTCGCGCTCGCTTCTTTGGGCGAGGCGTTGCAGTTGCCCTGTGTGCACGTAGCTCACCCATTCCCAGCCGGGCTTAGCCGATTGGCCGACCCGCGGGTCACTGGGATCCCGGCCGTCACGCAAGGCGAGCACGTACGCCCGATCCAGCTCGATCCGCGCGCGTACCTGATCAGCTCCGCCGACTGACCCGTGACCCGGGACGAGGACATCGACCTCGCCCGCCACCTCCTCAAGCAGCCGCAGCGCTGCGAGGTAGTCCTCGATCGGGTCAGCGGTGCCGTCCAAGTCGAGCATCGGAACCAAGACATCAGAGAGCATGTCGCCGGCGACGAGAACCCCGCGTTCTTCGATCAACAGCGCCGCATGGCCCGGTGCATGCGCTTGATGCTCGATGATCCGGACTTGACGGCCGTCCCAAGGGATCTGCGCAGTTTCGGCGGGCAGGCCGGTGATGAGGCCGAACAGGTCCAGTGGTACCTGCCCGGCGATTTCCGTCTCGAGCAGGTGGGCGGCGATGCGGGCCTTCGCACCTGCGTCCGACAGCTGATCTCGGACAGTGGCCGCGCAGCGCGCCGTGCCGTAACGGGGCGCCTCGCCGAGCCGGGCGTGCCAGAGCAGGTGATCCCAATCCGGATGCGTGGAAAACCCTGCCACAACGGGCTGACCCAACTCGCGAAGGTCGTTCGCAAGGCAGTCGATCTCGGAGCCGGTCACCCCGGGGTCGATGAGCAACACACCGGCCCAGCCCTGCACCACAACGGCGTTGCTCTGCACGAACTCGCTCTCGTGGACCAGTACACCCTCCGCGACCTGCCTCAGCACGGGCACGCCTCCTTTGCGTCCCGGATGGCGTAGCGATGCATCGTGACGCCCTGCTCGAACGATCGCTGCTCGAGCAGGTCGAGCTCGATCGGCACGTCGTAGTCGTCGAACAGCGGCCTGCCGAAGCCGAGGATCGCGGGATGGGTGAAGAGCAGCAGCTCGTCGAGCAGCCCCGCCCGGAGCAGCTGCGTGGCGAGCGCCGCGCCGCCCACACTGATGCTGCCATCGGTCCCGGCCCGCAGGGCGGCGAGTTGCTCGATCGCGTCGTCTCCGCCGATGATCCGGGTGTTGTGATCGGCGCTGCGGCGGGTGCGAGAGACAAGCACCTTGGGCTTGGCGGTCCAGATCTCGCCGTACTCACGCATGTAGTCCGGCAGCGACGCGTCCTCGCGCGCCCGTGGCCAGTACTCCTCCATGACCTCGTAGTAGACCCGGCCCTGGACCATGAGCGCGAGCGCCCGCGTCTGCGCATTGGCCTCGCGGTGCAGTTCCTCGTCGATGCGCAGCCACTCGCCAGCACCGTTGTCCCCCGGAACTTGCTCGATCCGCAGGTCGAGGGACACCTGCATCGAATAGACGAAGCGGCCCATCATCTCCTCTTCCCAAGTGATTGCAATCTGCAACTACTATAAGTGGGGCGAAATACCTGTCAAGGAGGAATCGTGGAACCACGGTCCGGATGTCCGATCAACGCCGCCGTCGAGGTGCTCGGAGATCGCTGGTCGTTGCTCGTGCTGCGCGACGTCATCTTCGGCGACCGCCGCTACTTTCGGGCCCTGCTCACCGGGTCGATCGAGGGCATCGCTTCGAACATCCTCGCCGACCGCCTCGTGCGGCTCGTCGACGCAGGGATCCTCACCCGCGGCACCGCCGCGCGGGGGCAGCGCGCTCGCTACAGCCTCACTGAAGCCGGTATCCAGACTCTTCCGATCATCTACGCCCTCGGCAACTGGGGCCTCGACTGGCGCCCGGGCAGCGACGAGCTCCGGAGCCGACAGCAGCTCATGCGCGATGAGGGTCCGGCGTTCATCGAGGAGCTCATGGACGAGCTTCGCGTCCGCCACCTCGGCGCCCCGCCGAAGCCGCACGACGGTCCAGGCCCGTTCGAGCGCCTCGACGCCGCCGCCATGGGACAGACACACTGCCTGCCCGACGTCGGATGACTCCGCAACGCCCCAGAGCCGTTTTGAACTCGGACCTTGCCGGATCCCCTGTCAGGCCCGCAAAAGCCCAGCCCAGGTGCTCACTAGGACGAGGTCCACCTATCCAGTCATCCCAGCCAGCGTTGGATCGCCGCCCGGAGCGATGCGCGGGACGCCGTGTCCGGCTGCGGGACGTCGGTGGCCCATGCCACGTATCCGTCGGGCCGCAGCAGCAGCGCCGTGCACGGTACGGCGGAGCCGGGCAGCCCCGCGGTTGCGGGGTATCCCCAGTCGTCGCCAGTGAAGTCGATCAGGTGCGGGCGGCCGTCCCTCGTCAGCTCGGCGAGCCGGACACCGTCTTTGAGGTCCAGGTCGGGAGCCCACCGACCGGCCAGCGGATGGTCGCTGCCCACCTCGTAGCGGATGTCGGCGCCCGATATCAGGTCGGCGATACGGCGGACGTTGCGCGGGTCGCCGAGCAGTTCGGAGAACAGCGCGCGCAGGCCGGTGACCTCGCTGCCAGGGGCGATCAGTGCGGATTGGGCGCGCGAGGACATCACCACCCGCTCAGCGACCGGGCGTCGTTCGGACTCGTAGGTGTCGAGGAGACCGGCGGGGGCCGTGCCGCGCGCTTCGGCCGCGAGTTTCCAGCCAAGGTTGACCGCGTCCTGGAGGCCGAGGTTGAGCCCAGGCCCGCCGATCGCCGAGTGCACGTGAGCGGCATCGCCGACCAGCAGCACCCGGCCGTCTCGGAAACGCTCGGCCAGGCGGGTGTTGCCGCCGTTGAGCTTGCGCATCAAGTGCGGCCCTTGGCCGTCGGGCGGGCCGAAAGCGATGTTCACACCGAGCACGCGGTGGGCGCTGGCCTGTAGTTCCGCGAACGTGAGCGGCCCCTCGGCGTCCTGTCCGTTCCACTCCGTGGTGGAGATCAACGGTGCGGGGGCGCCCGGCAGGGGCGCATACACGAACAACCCGCGCTCGGTCCGGTGGTGCAGGAACCGCGGGATGGGTCCGTACCCGGGAATGTCGAGGCCGCCGGTGGCCGGATCGACGAACTCGGCCGGCACGACGGCGTGCGCGGTGCGCGCGATCGTGTCGTCGGTCGTCACGCCGGGGAAGGCGATCCCGGCCAGCTTGCGTACGATGCTGTGCCCGCCGTCGGCACCGATCAGGTAGCGCGTTTCGATCGTGTACGGCCCGGCCGGCCCGCTGACCTGGAGGGTCACGCCATCCGCGTCCTGGGTGAATCCGGTGAGCTCGTGGCCGCGCCGGATCTCGACGGCGAGTTCGACGGCCCGTTCCTCCAGCATCTGCTCGATCCTGCGCTGCGGAACCTGGAGGATGTAGAAGCGGTTGTCGTCCAGCACACTCAGGTCGATGGGCAGCGCGCCGAAGACGAACCCGTGAGCGGGCCGCGGTGGGTCCTGGCTACCAGCGAGCCGCTCGTACAGGCCTCGCCGGTCTAACATCCGTACCACCTGGCCGACCAGGCCGTTGGCGCGGTTGTCCTGGGTACGCTCCGGCAGGCGCTCCAGGACCAGGGGGCGGATTCCGGCCAGGCTCAGCTCGCAGGCCAGCATCAGGCCGTTGGGCCCGGCTCCGGCTATGACGATATCGGCGATCATGATAGTCCTTCCGGGCATGACGGATCGACCGGCGGCAGGCCGGCTGATCTTCTATAGGGAAGATGGGAGAGGTCTGGGAGGGTCAGGGCGTGGGCAGGCCGGCGGCGACCTGACCGAGGGCGTCGCGCAGCAGTTCCTCGAACGGTGCCGGCGCATCGCCGTGGAGCCACAGATTGATGGCCGCGAGTATGGCGGCGCCGACCGTCCCGGCGACCAGGTGCGGATACAGATCTCGATCGGCATTGGTGCCGGTGCGCTCGGCGACCGCCGCGGCCAGCGCTTCCTGCGCGGCCGTGTGGGCCTTGAGGAACTCGCCCTGGTGCTCCGGGTGCTGGCTCATCAGCTTGACACCGGCGATCCAGCGCTCGTCGGCCGGACGCTCGGCCTCTTGCATGCCAAGCGCGAACCGGGCGAACACGGCGTTAGTGATGGCCTCCCACAGGGGTTCACCGTCCGGCCTGGACCTCAGCTCGTCTGCGATCTGCACCGCTCGGTCGAAGTGCCTGGCCGCGATCGCCTCCCCCTTGCTGGAGAAGTAGTTGTTGAACGTGCGGTGCGAGACACCCGCCTCGGCGGCGATGTCCTCCACCTTGACGTTGTCGAAGCCACGCTCGACGGTCAGCTTGATCGCCGCCCAGCTCAGCGCAATCCGGGTTTCTTCCTTCTTGCGCTCTCTCAGCCCCATGCGAATACTCTACACAAATTTGCGAGCCACGCAAAGATACGAGCCACGCAAAGATGCGTGCCTCGCATCTATGCGGCGGCCTTGCTCGATATCTCTTCCTCGGGCCACCACATCGAGCGGCTCGGCCGCGCGCACTCGCCCGCCCGGCACCTCGATGGCTTCCTCACCGATCTGATCCGAGGGCAAACAGGGTGTTGGGGCGTTCACGAGTAGGTCTGGCCTGGAGTAATGGAGGGGTTGAGAAGATCGCTTCCTGAAATGAGAAAGATCGTTTCCCGGGATCAGCCGAGCACAACACGAGGTTGCGCTGACGCCGCCAACAGGTGCGTCCCTTACGTCGTGGCGGCCCGGAAGCCGAGGGCGACGAGTACCACCGCCGTCACCCTGCCAGCTGCCCGCTTGAAGCGGGCCTGGTGCAGGATGTGCGCCCCTTGGTGAATAAGCGCCGTCCAGGTCAGCAGCCACACCGCCATCAGCAGGGCATGGGCAGTGGCCAGGGTGAGGATCTGCCCGCCGAAGGGACGCCCGGGCAGGATGAACTGCGGGACCAGGGTCAGGTAGATGGAAGCCGCCTTCGGATTGAGCACGTTCGCGAGCAGAGCTTGGGTGTAGACGGAGCCGATCCGTTTCGGCTGATCCGTGAGTGTGGAAGGCGGGGGCAGGGTGGTGGAGCGCCAGGTCCACAGGCCTAGGCCTATGAGGTAGACCGCGCCGATGAGTTTGACGGCAGTGAAGGCCTGGCTGGAGCGCATGACCAGCGCCGACAGACCGGCGACGGCCAGGGTCGCGTGGGCGTACAGGCCGCTGACCGTACCGAGGATGACGGGGAGAGCCCGGCGGCGACCGTCGGTTGTGACGTGCTGAATCAGCAGGGTCAAACTGGCGCCCGGGGTAGCGATGATGGGCAGGACCGCCAGGAGGAACGCGGCGACCGCGTACGGGTGAATCATGCCTGGAGCACGACGCGGTAGTGGGTGGTCAGGCGGTGGTCGTCGTCCAGGATGTGGAAGGCGAGGCCGGGCGGTTGCTCGCGGTCGGCGGGCTGGTCGCCCTCCCACGGCAGGCGCAGGGTCCAGGTGACGGCCGGTGCGACGATCAAGGGGCGGCCGGCGAAGGTGGAAGCGGCCGCGGTGTGAGCGTGGCCGGTGAGCACGGCGACGACCTGCGGGTGGGTGTCGAGCAGCGCGGCCAGGTCGCCGGGCGACTCCAGCCGCCCGGCGTCGGGCAACGGGTGGTGGAGTTCGACGGGCGGTTGGTGGAAGGCGATCAGCGCGGCCGCGTCCGGGGCGAGCCCGTCGAGAGTGGCGTGCATCCAGGCGAGGGTTTCGGAGTCGAGGCGGCCCTCGTCGTGGCCGGGGATGGTGGAGTCGCACATCAGGATGGCGGTGCCGGCGATGTGGTGCACCTGGTTCACGGGTCCGGGCCCGGGTGACTGCCGCAGCAGTGCCTTGCGATATGCGGGGCGGGCGTCGTGATTGCCGGGGCAGGTGAGCACGGGGAAGGGGGCGGCCAGGATCTGGGCTGCCTGCTCGTACTCGGCCTCCTCTCCGTGATCGGCGATGTCGCCGGTGACCAGCAGGGCGTCGATCGGGTGGGGCAGGGCCAGCAGGTAGTCCATGACCTGGGTGGCGCGCTGGGTCGCCCTGTCGGTGCCATCAAGGTGCAGGTCGCTGATGTGGGCCAGCAGCAACGTCATCGTGTGATCCCTCACTAGCCATCTAATGGTTAAATAGGATTTAGCGTTAGGGACCATAGGGTATGGAGCGGACGTAAGCAACCAGGAGGATCGAGTGGAACGCTGGCCGGCCCTGGAACTGGCGAGCACGATTCGCCACGACGGCAACGGCGGTGTCGCCGACGATCTGGCAACGGTGCAGAGCACGGCCCGCTGGATCCACCAGCAGGCCGACTTGCTGGGCGGCCACGTCGATATCGCAGGACTCTCGATGGACGAGAGGCTGAGGGGCGAGATCGTCGGGCTGCGCCGGGCCGTGCGGGCACTGTTCGCGCAAGCGGTCAGCCCGGCACCGCCAAGCCGGGCCGACGCCCACCTGCTGGTGCCCGTTGAGCAGGCGCTGGCGCACCTCAACGCGGCGGCCGCCCGTGAAGCAATCGTCCCGCAACTTGACTGGCCCGCGGGCGGGGCACCCCGTACGGAAGTGTTGTCGACCGAGCGCGACGCAAGTGTCCAGCTGATCGCAGCCCTGGCGCGGGCCGCCATCGATTTCCTGAGCGGTCCGCGGCGTGAGCAGTTGCGGGCCTGCAACGCACCGCGCTGCGTACGCTACTTCGTCAAGAGCCACGGACGACAGGAGTGGTGCAAGCCGTCATGCGGCAACCGCGCCCGGGCTGCACGCCACTACCAGCGCCACAACGCCACGACTGCCCGAGATCTGCCCGGGTCCTGACCGCCTCGGGATCTTCCCCGTGGCGACCAGTGGGGTGTTCACGAGTGGGTGTGACCTGGGATGCAGCAGCGACCTGGAAGATCGCTTCCCTAGATCGGCGTGATCGTTGCCCAGGTCGGATGGGCTGCTCGTCTCGGCGCGGCAGGCTTGACCGTGGTTACGAGGTCCGGAGCCGATCCTCTTGATGGTCGTAGCAGTGCAGACCGGGTTGGACCCGCAACGTGGACCGCGTACGCCGAGGTTTCCGCCGCGCGACTGTACGCCATCGGGACGTGGATATAGGGGCCTGCCGCGCCCCTGATCAGCGGAGATGCTGCCTAGGGAATATCGTCCTCATCCGCCTCGCCCTCTTCTGGCCAGCGCCGCAGGAGCCGCTCCACGAATTCCGCGATCAGGAGCGGCGGCGCAATCTTCACGTCCGCTTCGAGGTATTGGTCGTACAGGGCGACATGCGTCCCTCCCGCTTCTCGATCGTTTGCGGGACGCTCCCCCTCGTGGCGAGGGACGTGGCCTAGTGGTATCTCTCGTGCTCGTACCTATCGCCCATTTCTTGATACCGGCTGCTGTGCTGATCCCGGGAGTGGGACCGTACTAGTAAGTGGAGGGCCGTGAGAGATGCCTGTTCGCACCAGCAGGTTGGCGCTGCCGGTGTAGCCGCGCTCGCGGATCTCGGCCAGCAGATGAGTGACCGGCACGCCGGGCTCTTCGGCAAGGCGTCGGCGCAGGTCCTCGCGGTCGTACCTTTGCCTCCCGCCGATCGGGTGGCTGCCTGTCCCACGTCGCCCCCAAGACGCGGGCAAGGCAGCCTGCGGCGTTAGGCGGGCGGGTCGTCCGAGCCGCGTTGGCTGGCAGACAGGTCAGGCTTGTCGTCGGTCCAGCGGGCTTTCTTGATCGCCACGAAGACACGGGCTTCCTTGATGGTCGTCACGAACGCCAGCGGCTCCCCCGTAGCCGTGTTCATGATGAGCCGGCCCTCCCCATTGCTATGCGGGAGGCTGACGGCCTGGCCGGTGCGGCCCAGCGGGTCAGTGACCTCGCCCTCTGCCTTCACACCGGGCAGCGAGGCGAGCATGCGAAACGCCGCCGCCCGCACATTGGGCGGAGCGGGAACATCCATGATGATGTGCGTGCCGGTCTGGTAGAGCTCGGCGTTCACGTCCACGTGCGCGTATTCCGCGCCCCACTGCTTGGCGATGACCGTCTTCAGGTAGTCCCTCAGGCCGTCGGGGGTCGTCGGCAGTTCGCTCAGCGCGGCCCGCGTCATGGGCTTGCCCACCGACGAGTCGGTTTTGTCGCTGTCCACCCGTGTGGTCACGGGCTCGCCCGGCTTGCTCTGCAGCGTCACGCTCGGCGTCTTGAAGGACTTGCCGCGCTTGGTGACGGTTGTACCCGGGTAGGTCCAGCTGTGCGGAGAGCCGGCCGCCCGCCACGCCTCCTCGTCCTGCGGCGTCGCCGGTTTGATCCCCAGGTTCTGGTTGATGAACCAGGTGGGCTGGCCGGGTACTTGAGAAACCCACGTCTCCAGCAAGGTGGTCATCTCAAGGGTGTATTTGCCGCCAGGTTCGACTCGCTGCTTGCCGGTAACGCTGTTGCGGACCCAGTACGCCCCGTCCGCAGGTGTCTTCGCGGCCGAGGTCGCGGCCGCCAGGAGGACCTGCTGGGCCGACAGCTTCTTGATGGGCTGTACGGACGGCGCCTGAGCGGCGGGCCGCGTACCCGGCGCTCCTGCCGAGGTTCCCGACGTGACCACAAGGGTCACGGCCGCCGCGGCGCCGAGCAGGCCGACGCCGAGAGCGGTCCATCGGGCCGTCCGCATCGCCCGGCGTTTGTCCTGGTGGACAGGGGTTTCTTCAGTCATCTCAAGGCTCCTCAGGTTGGCTGGCTTCGGCGTACTGGCGAAGGCGGTGGCGAGCCGGGTCCGGCCGTCCGCCACCACCTCGGGGGAAACGGGCGGTGCCGAGAGCAGCTCCCGGATCGCGGTCAGGTCATCCATCTGCTCCTCCAAACATGGGATTGACGCCGCCGAGGGCGGCTCGCAGCTTCTTGCGGGCCCGGTTGAGCCGGGATCCGACGGTTCCCGGAGGTATGTCGAGGGCCTGCGCGATCTCCTCGTAACTGAGCTCCGCCAGCGCGAGGAGCACCAGCACGTCGCGGTCGGCATCTGGGATCGCGCCCAGGGCGGACGCGAGTTGCTCCTGCACGCCTGCGGCCGTCAGACGGCGAGCGACCAGATCCTCGTGCCCGGCGTCGACCGCGTCGACCACGTCCTCCGCCGCCGTACGACGCAGGGTCTGCAGGTGGCGCGACTCGCTTCTGCGGTGCTGCGCGACGACGTTGGTGGCGATGCCGTACAGCCAGCCGCGGACGACGCCACGGTGCGCGTCGAAGCGTGCGCGGCCGTGGAATGCCGCCAGGAAGATCTCCGCGGTCAGGTCGTCGGCGGTCTGCGTGCCCAACCGGCCGGCGACAAATCGATGGATCTCCGCGAAATAGCGGTCGTAGAGCGCCTCGAACCGCTCGGGGATGCGGAGGGACTCCTTGAGCAGGTTCGCGTCCTCGGTTTCTCGCGGAAGATCGCTCACATCCTGTAACGAGCTCATACGAATTCCTCCACTCCTCCCTGCGGGAACGCTTCGCGGGGTCGCGTGGCTGTTGTGGTCGGTCTTCGGATCACATCTCTACTTGGCGAAACCTCAGATTCTTCTTCACGCCCCTACGGCCGCTCCTGTTGGTGCTTTGGCCGGGAAGTTCACCGGCGGGATCCACGCAGGCTCCGGAAGAACTGGGCGGCGCTGGGGCGGTTCACCTCGGCCAACGTCGGCGGCGAGGCGAACGTCGTGACCGGCTCAGCGCCGTGCATTGGCTACCCGGCCACCTGGGCGGGGCATGAGAGCAGAGCTGCCTACGCACCATGTCACGCCCGCTGGACCGGCTCCGGCTGGCAGGGCGGCACCCTCGAATCCGACCGGGCCGGCGCCCCTCCTCACCTCATGGCTGCCGGTCAAGCGAGCCCGCTCCTGGCCCCAGCCCACTACAAGTAGCTCTGAAGACGTTCGCTGACTCGAGCCCTGAGCCCTTTGGAGTACGCACCGCCAGCCGATCGCATCACTGGCAGCCCTCATCCAGCCTGACCAGCAAAAAGGCCGGTCCATGATCTGGAACCGGGCCTTATCCGTTGGTGGGGTGTTCACGAGTAGGCGTGACCTGCACCGAGTCCGGGTGGGTGATGATCGCTTCCCGGGTCGGACGTGATCATTTCCCGCCGCCTGCAGCGGTTGGTCACGGTCGTGAAAACTCAAACCCCGGTACTCCTCGCGTGCGGCGAGGGGTACCGGGGTGGTTCTGGGTGGACAGTCGGCCTGGGCTCTGGCTGTGCCGTCAGGCGGCGGATCTCAGCATGAGGGCGGCAACAACCGGCACGAGGTACAGCAGCGGGTAGGCGACAGTCGCGTAGGAGCGTGCCCGGAGCACAGTGATGACGGCCCCGACGAAGTACAGAACCAGGCCGATTCCGGCCAAAGTGCCGATCACGGGCACGAACAGGCCGACCAGCAGGCCCGCTGCCCCCGCAGCCTTGGCGGCACCGAGCCAGGGCCACCATGAGCTCGGGACACCGTACGCTGCCAGCGGTTGGACGACCCACGCTGCGCGAGTGAGGATGGCGTAGGCGGAGAAAGCCACCCAGGCGGCGGCGAGAACGGTGACGATAACGTGAACCATTTGGGCGCTCCTTGCTTCGGTGACGCTGGGCCGGGGCCGCAGCGGCGTGATCGGTGAGTCCGTCACTGCCTTGACCCGGCGTCATACAGCGATGTGACCGACGGCGAATGTGATCTGCGTCATATGCGAGGAGCCCGGCGGTTGGGAGGTGGATCCAAGTGATCCCACCTCCCAACCCCTCAGTCGAGGACTGCCAGATTGAGTCGATCGAGACGATCGGGTTCTGCGATGACGTCGATGGCGGTGATGAGGTCGTCGACGATCGTGAACGTGAGTGCCACACGCAGGTGGCTGTGGAGAGCCATCACGAGGCCAACGGCGCCGTCGATGAGGGCGGGTCCGGTGAACTGGGCCCGCTGCATGGCGGCCATCGCGCCCTTGGCGACGGGCTCGGCTCCGTGGACCACGACAGGCTCGGCGGTCAGCATGACGGCCTTGTCCGCCCGGAGCATGACATCGGGGTGGAGCAGCGTGATCAGAGCTTGGAAATCCCGGCCGCGGGTGGCGGACAGGAAGGCTTCGACGATCTCCCGCTGGCGGGTCAGATCGACGTACGGCGCGGGTGCGGCACCCTTGACGCGGCGGCGGGCACGGCTGGCCAGTTGCCGGGCCGCCTCCGGTGATCGCTCCAGCATGGGAGCGATCTCCTCGAAGGGCACGGCGAACAGATCGTGCAACACGAAGGCGAGCCGCTCAGCCGGACTCAGGGTGTCGAGCACCACCAGCAGCGCCACCCCCACCGAGTCGGCCATCACCACCTCTTGTTCGGGATTCCCAGTGAGCGCAGGGCCCAGCAACGGATCAGCCGCCTGGATGTCCAGCGGTTCCTCGTGGCGGTTAGCACGCGAGCGCAGCATGTTCAGGCACACCCGAGCCACCACCGTGGTCAGCCATCCGGCAATGTTCTGCACCTGGCTGACATCGGCGCGGCTGGCGCGCAGCCAGGCGTCCTGAAGCGCGTCGTCGGCCTCGCTCAGCGATCCGAGCATCCGAAAAGCCACCGCGCGGAGATGCGAGCGATGCTCGGCGAACCGCTCTGTCAGCCAAGGATGTTCGTCCACGTCACATACCTCCGTCAACCAGCGTCAAAGGAGAACGATACTTATCGACATAGCGACCCATAGAGGAGTCATGACGTACGCCTGACACCGTCAAGCTGCAGGCGCTTGGCGATGATCGATGTTCGTGATCAGGTCACCCTGGCAGAGCCGACTGACATTTCCGCAGGGGGTTGTCCGGTGAGCGGCGGCTGCGGTGAGAAGGATCTTGCGTTCGGCAGTGACTGCTAGTGCCTTGCCATTTACAGCATGGAGTTGCGGGACTGCATGGCGTGAACGCGCCGCGCGAGTGTGACTTCGGAGCCGGCATCGGCATGCCCAGCGACGCGAACTCCGACCTCCACCAGCGCCCTGACATCACCCGGGCCTTCCCGGACACCTGCTCCGCGGCTCCCAAACCAGGACGAAACCGATTCGGAAACCCCCGAAACGACGAGATCCCGCCTGATCGCAATGATCAGACGGGATCCCGTCAACCTCAGTCCAGCCGTCTCAAGAACGGCCCCTGGTGGAGATGAGGGGATTCGAACCCCTGACCCCTTCGATGCGAACGAAGTGCGCTACCGGACTGCGCTACATCCCCATGGACTCGACCAGATTAGCAAACTCCCAGCAGTCCTCGCGCCATCCATTCGCTCCCCGCTCAGTCTCCAACCGCCCGCCGAGGCGGCTCCGCGTACTGATCGAACAGCACATCCCCCTGCCGGGCCGCGAGGTCGATGATCTCGGCCTGTGCCTGTTCGGCTGCCAGCTCCGCCACCCGCCGCTGCTCACGCAGCCGTCGAGCGCGGGCCTGGAGCACGCGATCGCGCCGTTCGCGGTCGACCTGCACCGCGATCCGAAGGAACGTCATATATGCCAGCATGATGACCCCGGCGGGCGCGACGCTCCACCACGGGATCACCTTGACCGCGGCGGTGACCACCGAGGCGATCACGAGCAGGGCGGTGAAGAAGAGGAGCCGCCGGCGCCGGGCCACGATGATCGCGCGGCGCCTGGCGCGGAACTGCCGTGGATCGACCCGCTCGAACTCAGGCGCGTCCTCGTCGCTCTGCTCCACCAGATCGGCGGGCTGCTGCGAGAGGTCTGGCAGCTGGTGTTCGCCGGTGTAGTACTCCTCGAGCTCCACCAGCTCGGCGAGGTTCGTCTTGTCCCTGCGCAACCACATCGGGACCAGGACACACAGCCACATAACGACGATGGCAAGGTAGAGGAGGATGCTCACGGCGACCTCCGGGCACCACAAAAACGCCTGCGTGCTGCTGGCGTCTTCGATGTGCTCACGTCACGCACCGTAAGACCGCGTGTCACTAATTGACGAGCATTCGGTGCGGTGTGTCGCGAGATCGTCAAACCTCTTCTACTGGAGACCCACCATGAGCGGCTGACTCACGCGCGCGACGCCACTGTACGAGCAGCCCGCCGGGTGCGTCCTCGACGGTCAACGCGTAGCAAATGTGGTCGCGCCAGGCTCCATCGATGTGAAGTTGACGACGCCGAATGCCTTCTTCCCGGAATCCGAGCTTCTCAACCACCCTGCGGCTGGCTTGATTCTCGGGGCGGATGTTCGCCTCCAGCCGGTGCAGGCCGGTGGTGAAGAAGCAGTGGTCGACGGCCATCGCGAGTGCGGTCGGGGTGATGCCCTGGCCGGCCAGCGCGCCGTCGATCCAGTAGCCCACCTGTGCGGAGCGGGCCGAGCCCCAGACGATCGCGCCGATGGTGAGCTGTCCCGCGAAGCGGCCACCGTACGTGACGACCCAGGGCAGCGCGAGGCCCTGCCTGGCTTCGCGGCGCAGGGTGCCGACCATGGAGATGTACGGGCCAAGACCCGTTCTGAACAGGGGAGTCTCCGGATTACTGGGCTCCCAGGGACGCAGCCACTCGGCGTTGCGCAACCGCGTCTCTCGCCACACACGTACGTCGGCCAGCCGCAGCGGTCGCAGGCCTACCGGGCCCTCGTTGAGAACCGCCGGCCAGCCACGAAGTCGATCCACATCTCTCATCATCCCCCTATCGGGCACGATGTCGCCACGGATCAATAGTGGTGACTCTCCGCACGCTAAGAGCGCGGGTGATCGCCGCCGCGAATCTGATCGACCGCGTGCTGAAGAACGGGAGCCAGTACGGCCACGCCATCCCGTACGCCTCCGGAGGATCCGGGCAGATTGACGATCAACGTGTCACCGGCCTGGCCCGCGAGACCACGGGACAGGATCGAGGTGGGCACTTTGTCGCGGTTCGCCTGCCGGATGGCCTCCGCGATTCCGGGAATCTCGCGGGTGATCACCCGGGCCGTCATCTCCGGCGTCAGATCGGTCGGTGTCAGCCCGGTCCCCCCGGTCGTCACAATCACCGCGTACCCCTCCGAAACGCCGTCAAGGAGTGCGGCCTCGACCGCCTCCCCATCGGGCACCACGACGGGCCCCTCCACGGCGCACCCGGCCGCCGAAAGCAACGAAACCAGGAGCGGTCCCGATTTATCGGCGTAAATCCCGGCTGACGCGCGGTTGGACACGGTCACCACGAGCGCGCGGATCACCGCGTCCACAACCCGGTCTTGCCGCCCACCTTCTCCTCCACCCGCACGTCGGTGATCACCGCGGCGGGATCGACCGCCTTGACCATGTCGATCAACGCGAGCGCCGCCACGGACACCGCCGTCAGCGCCTCCATCTCGACGCCGGTACGGTCGGCCGTCTTCACCCGGCAGGTGATGGCGACCCCCCAATCCTCGACATCGAGCGACACCTTGACCCCGTGCAGCGCGATCGGATGGCAGAGCGGGATCAGGTCGGGCGTCCGCTTGGCGCCCATGATGCCGGCGATCCTCGCCACCCCGAGCGCGTCACCCTTGGGCACCTCACCCGACCGCAGCAGCTCCACCACCGCGGACGACAGCAGCACCCGCCCGGTGGCCGTGGCCGAACGCGCCCCGACCTCCTTGCCGGACACGTCGACCATGCGCGCCGCGCCGGTCTCGTCGAGATGGGTGAACTCCGTCAAAGCCGGATCACCTCCACGACAGCCCCGGAAGGCACCTCGGTCACGTCCTCCGGTACGACGATCAGCGCGTTGGCCGAGGCCAGCGCGGCCAACTGGTGCGAGCCCTGCCCGCGCACCGGCGACACCGTTCCGTCGGACGACAGCACGCCGCGCAGGAACGACCGCCGCCCCGCCGGTGACCGCAACGGCTCGGCGACCTGGGCGGACAGCGTTTCCGGCGGTCCCGCTGGCAGGCCGCGCATCTTCGCCAGCGCCGGCCGTACGAAAAGCATGAACGAGACGAACGACGAGACCGGGTTGCCGGGCAGCGCGAAGATCGGCACCTGGTCCTCGCCCACGACGCCGAAGCCCTGCGGCATGCCGGGCTGCATCGCGACCTTCTCGAAGTCGACCGTGCCGAGCGGCGTGAGCGCCTCCTTGACCGGCTCGTAGGCGCCCATCGAGACGCCGCCGCTGGTGACGATCGCGTCTGCGCGTACGAGCTGCGCGTCGAGCTGGTCGAGGAAGGCGGCGGGATCGTCACCGACGGTGGCCGCGCGGAAGCCTTCGGCGCCGGACTCGCGTACGGCGGCGGTCAGGGTCACGCTGTTGGAATCCCAGATCTGTCCTGGCCCTAGGGGCAGGCCGGGTTCGACCAGTTCGGCGCCGGTCGACAGCACCACGACGCGCGGACGCGGGCGTACCAGGACGCGGCGCCGACCCACCCCGGCAATGATGCCGAGCTGCGCGGGCCCGATGACCGTGCCCGGTTTGAGGACGACCTCACCGGCTTGTACGTCTTCGCCCGCCCGGCGGATGGCGTTGCCTGCGACGGCGGCGCGGTCGATCGTGACGGAGACGGTCCCGCCGTTCGTCCACTCCACCGGCACCACGGCGTCGGCGCCCGCGGGCAGGGGCGCCCCTGTCATGATGCGTACGGCATGTCCGGGACCGACCGCTCGCAGCTCGCTCGATCCGGCGGCCACGTCGTCGATCACCGGCAGCGTGACCGGGACATCGACGACATCACACGCCCGTACGGCATAGCCATCCATCGCCGAGTTGTCGAACGGCGGCAGCGGCACCGGCGAGGAGACCTCCTCGGCCAGCGTCGTGCCCAGGGCCTGTTCCAGGTCGAGTTCGAGTGGAGCGAGTGGACGCACGGTGGCCAGGATGTGGGCCAGATGCGCGTCAACTGATTTCATCGAGGAACTCCCGCAACCACGGCACGAACTCAGGCGCCAGGTCGGGCCGGTCGGCCGCGAACTTCACGACCGTACGCAGATAGTCGAGTTTGTCGCCGGTGTCGTAGCGGCGGCCGCGGAACAGCACGCCATGGACCGGCCCGCCCTCCTCAGAGCCTCGCGCGGCGAGCGTGCGGAGCGCGTCGGTGAGCTGGATCTCGTCGCCGCGGCCCGGCGGGGTGTTCTCGAGGACCTCGAAGACGGCCGGGTCGATCACGTAGCGGCCGATGATCGCCCAGTTGGAGGGCGCCTCGTCCACCGGCGGCTTCTCGACGAGGTCGGTCACCTGTACGACGTCCGGCTCGGAGGTGGGCTCGATCGTGGCCACGCCGTAGAGCGAGACCTGCTCCTTGGGCACTTCCATCAGCGCGATCACGCTGCCACCGTAGGTGTGGCGCACCTGGATCATGCGTTCGAGCAGCTTGTCGCGGTAGTCGATGAGGTCGTCGCCGAGCAGACAGGCGAACGGGTGGTCGCCGACGTGCTGCTTGGCGCAGAGCACCGCGTGCCCGAGCCCCTTCGGCTCGCCCTGCCGTACGTAATGCAGGGTCGCGAGGGCGGCCGGGTCGCGGACCTGGGACAGCCGATGTTCGTCGCCCTTGGCCTCCAGCACCTCTTCCAGCTCGAAGGCGCGGTCGAAGTGGTCCTCGATCGAGCGCTTGTTCTTGCCGGTGACCATGAGGAGGTCGAGGAGCCCGGCGGAGGCCGCCTCCTCGACGACATACTGGATCGCGGGCTTGTCGACGATGGGCAACATCTCCTTGGGTGTCGCCTTGGTCGCCGGAAGGAATCGGGTGCCCAGACCTGCGGCGGGCACGACGGCTTTCGTCACAGGGTCGAAGTCAGCCATGAGTAGACCCTAGTGGAGGTATCTGTGGACAAGATGAAACTGCGCCGTGAGCTGCTCGCGGCACGTGGGTTCCTCTCCCCGGAGCAATTGCGGGTAAACGCCGCGAAGGTTCGCGAAACGCTGCTCGATCAGCCGTGGGCGCAAATGGCTGGGCTGGTGGCCTGCTACTGGTCCACGGGGGCGGAGCCGGAGACGCACGGGCTGGTGTTCGCGCTGTGGAAGCACGGCGCGACCGTGATCCTGCCCGTGCTGCGGGAGGACGACGACCTCGACTGGGCGGTCTATGACGGCCCCGACACGCTGGCGCCCGGCCGTTTCGGCATCATGGAGCCGGTCGACACCCGGCGCGGCGTCGACGCGATCCGCACGGCCGCCCTCGTGATCGTCCCCGCTCTCGCCGTGGACAGGAAGTCAGGGGTACGCCTCGGCCGCGGCGGCGGCTCGTACGACCGCGCCCTGGCCAGGGTGGGACCGAACGTCCCCACAGTCGCCCTCCTGCACGACGGCGAGCTGATCGACGACGTCCCGGCCGAACCACACGATCAGCGGGTGCGATGGGCAGTCACACCCAGAGAACTCACTAGGCTTATGTGAACGAAACACACAGGAGGGGGCCAGATGACACTTGATGTCTGGCTTCTTCTGGGTGCCGCCATCGTCATCGCGGCCATCGCCTCCGTCCGCATCGCGCATCGCACCGGCCTGCCCAGCCTCCTGCTGTTCCTCGGTCTGGGCTTGGTCCTGGGCGATTCCGGGGTCGGCATCCCGTTCAACAACCCGGAGCTGGCCCAGCAGATCGGCCTGAGCGCGCTGGCGGTGATCCTGGCGGAGGGCGGTCTGACCACCAACTGGAGCCATGTGCGCCGTTCGGTGCCGCTGGCCCTGATCCTGGCCACCCTGGGCGTGGCGGTCAGCATCGTGGTGGTGGCGCTGGCCGTACAAGGGCTGCTGGGGGTCGACCAGAACGCCGCGCTGATCCTCGGCGCGGTGCTTGCCTCCACCGACGCCGCCGCCGTGTTCTCGGTGCTGCGGCGGTTGCCGCTGCCGTCGCGCCTGGCCGGCGTGCTGGAGGCGGAGTCGGGCTTCAACGACGCGCCCACGGTGATCGCGGTCATGCTGCTGAGCAGCGCCACGCACTCGTCGCCGACGCTCGGCTCGTTCCTGCTGCGGACCGGGACGGAGCTGCTCATCGGTGCGGCGGTCGGCCTGGCCATCGGGCCCGCCGGCGCGTACGCCCTGCGCCGCGTCGCCCTGCCCGCCTCGGGCCTGTACCCGATCGCGGTCCTGGCGCTGACCTTCGTCTCGTACGGCGGCGCGGTGCTGCTGCACGGCTCGGGCTTCCTGGCCGTGTACCTCACGGCGCTGATCCTGGGCAATTCGCGGCTGCCGCACCGGGCGGCGACCAGGGGGTTCGCGGAAGGGGCCGCCTGGCTGGCGCAGATCGGGCTGTTCGTGATGCTCGGACTGCTGGCCAGCCCCAAGGAGCTGCCGTCGGCGATCGTGCCGGGCCTCATCGCGGGAACGGTCCTGGCGCTCGTGGCCAGGCCGCTGTCGGTGATGATCAGCTCGCAGGTGGCCCGGCTGCTGCGCCTCGGCCGGACGAACTGGCGCGAGCAGACGTTCCTGTCCTGGGCAGGACTGCGCGGAGCGGTCCCCATCGTGCTGGCGACCATCCCGTGGGCCGCCGGCGTCGAGGGCTCCAAGGAGATCTTCAACGAGGTCTTCGTGATCGTGATGGTGTTCACGCTGCTGCAGGGGCCGACGCTGCCGTTCGTGGCCAGAATCCTCGGCGTGGCCACTCCCGGGGAGGCGCACGACCTGGAGGTGGAGTCGGCACCGCTGGAAGAGCTGAAGGCCGACCTGCTGCAGATCAAGGTGCCGCCCAGCTCCCAGCTGCACGGCGTCGAGATCTTCGAACTACGCCTGCCGGCCGGGGCCGCCGTCACGCTCATCGTCCGCGACGGCAAATCGTTCGTCCCCTCGGGCACCACCCGGGTCAGGGCGGACGACCAGCTCCTCGTGGTCGCCACGGCGGCCTGCCGCGACGAGGTCGAACGCCGCATGCGGGCCGTCAGCCGCCGGGGCAAGCTGGCTGGATGGTACGGAGAACGCGGTTCGGAATAGACGTTTGACCTAATCGGTTACCATTAGCAGTCGCATCGCTCGAGTGCCAGAACTTGAAGGAGGAGCGCGTGCCGACCTACCAGTACGCCTGCAACGACTGCGGTGACCAGCTCGAGGTCGTTCAGAAATTTACCGACGATGCGCTGACCGTGTGCCCGGCCTGCCAGGGGAACCTACGTAAGGTGTTCTCCGCCGTCGGGATCGTGTTCAAGGGTTCGGGCTTCTATCGCACGGACAACCGGGCCTCGTCGGCTGCTTCGTCCGCCTCTTCTTCGTCGTCCAACGGGAAGTCGGGCGAGAGCAAGCCCGCCGACTCGAAGCCGTCCGAGTCTTCTTCGAAGTCGTCCGAGTCGAAGTCCACGACGTCCCCCGCCCCTGCTGCCGCATCCGCCTCCAAGTAGGCACTCGCCGTCAGGCCCTACCCTGTGGCGCTCTGCGCTGCCCCGTCTCTCGCGGGCAGTCGGTGTTGGCGCCGAGTAGGGCCGAGGCGACTCGTTCGACGAGTTGCTCCAGTTGTTGGTTGGGGCCCCAGTCTGCGACGAGCCTGCTCAAGCCCTCGGATGAGCACCGCAACATCCTCAGAGCGGCCCGCTGCCCCTCCTCCGTCAGCCGAAGCGAATCCCCGTCCGGCGACCGTTCGACGAGGCCATCGGCTATCAGCTGGTCAGCGAAGGGGCGGCCTTGCTCCCTGCTGACGTTCGCGCGCTCCGCCAGGTCTGCGGCCTTGACCCAGCCTTCCCCGCCGAGCCGCGCCAGGATCCAGACGCCTTGCGGCGGGACGTCGGTCAATCCGGCCAAGTCGCCCAGCCGGTCGTAGAAGCCCCTGCGCAAGTTGGCGTCCGCCAGGCGTACGAGACCCCTCTCGACCTCCTCCAGCGATGACCGCTCCGCCGAGGTGCCCCCCATGACCTCGCCCAGGTCGGTCGCCTTGGTCGTCTGCCTGAGGCGCTGCTGTGGAATCAGCCAGCTGATCAAGAAGGCGACGAACATGACCGGCGCCGCCACCCGGAAGACGGCGGCGATCGCGTCAGCGTACACATGCAGGAAGTCTGCCACGAGCGCCGGCGGCAGCCGCTGGATGGTCGTGGGATCCTGCTGGACGCGCGCCGGATCGAAGCCCGCCGGCAGCCTGGTCGTGGCCAGCAGCGCACGCAGGTCGGAGTCGAGCCGGGCGGTGAAGACCGAGCCGAGCGTGGCGACGCCGAACGACCCGCCGATCATCCGGAAGAACGTGGCGCCCGAGGTGGCCACGCCGAGATTCTTGAAGTGCACCGCGTTCTGCACGATGATCACCAGCACCTGCATGGTCATCCCCAGCCCCACGCCCAGGACCAGCAGGAACAGCCCCAGCCTCAGCAGTGTGGTGTGCTCGGTCAGCGTGGCGAGCAGGAGCAACCCGACCGTGGCGATGCCCGTGCCCGCGATGGGCAGGAAGCGGTATTTACCGGTCCTGGCGATGATCTGACCGCTCACGATGGACATCGTGAACATGCCAGCCATCATCGGCAGCAGATACACCCCGGACAGAGTCGCACTAACCCCGTGAACCACCTGCAAATACAGCGGAAGGTAGATAAGGGCCCCGAACATCCCGAACCCCACCACGAACGCGACGAGCGACGACATCGAGAACGCCCTGAGCCCGAACAGCCCGAGCGGCAGAACCGGCTCAGCCGCTCGTCGTTCGGCGAACAACCACCCGGCGAGCAGGGCGACGGCCGCCACCCCGAGCCCGATGATCACCGGATCGGCCCACGGATAGATGGTGCCGCCCCAGGTGGCGATCAGGACCAGGCAGGACGTGGCACCGCCGAGCAGCACGATGCCCACATAGTCGATCTTGTGTTTGGTCCGCGTACTGTCTCCGGGCAGCACGGTCGCGATCACGAACAGCGCGACCGCCCCGAGGGGCAGGTTGATGTAGAAGACCCAGTGCCAGCTGAGATGGTCGACGAACAGACCGCCGAGCAGCGGGCCCACGATGCTGGCGAGCGCGAAGACCCCGCCGAAGAACCCCTGGTATTTCCCCCTGTCGCGGGGCGACACGACATCGCCGACGATCGCCTGGGCCAGCACCATGAGGCCGCCGCCGCCCAGACCCTGGATCGAGCGGAAGAGGATGAGCTCGCCCATGTTCTGGCTCAGGCCGCAGAGCGCCGATCCGATGAGAAAGATGACAATCGCCGCGAGGAACAGCCTTTTACGGCCGTACTGGTCGCCCAGCTTCCCCCAGAGCGGCGTGGAGACCGTCGAAGCGAGCAGGTAGCCCGTCACCACCCACGAAAGCTGCTCCAGGCCGCCGAGGTCACTGACGATCCTCGGCAGGGCGGTCGACACGATCGTCTGATCGAGCGCCGCCAGCAGCATGCCGAGCATAAGCGCGACGATGATCAGGCCGAGACCCCTTTGGCGCATGCGAAGATACTACTCTTCGCACACGTGTACTAACGCAGTGAAGCAAGTTATCCACAGAACGCCATTCAGGCCCTGCTCCCCCTCGATCGATGCCGCTAATCTCGGCGCCATGGTCACTCGTGCAGACATCGGCGTTATCGGCGGTTCGGGCTTTTACTCCCTGCTCGACGACGCGGAGGAGATAGAGGTCGCCACCCCTTACGGGCCACCCAGCGACGTGGTCACGGTCGGGCGCATCGGCGCGCGCACCGTGGCGTTCATCCCCAGACACGGACGGGATCATCGCTTTCCACCCCACCGCATCCCTTACCGGGCCAACCTCTGGGCACTGCGCTCCCTCGGCGTCCGCCAGGTGCTCGCGCCCAGCGCTGTGGGCTCGCTCCGGATCGAGCACGGACCGGGGGCGATCGTGATCCCCGATCAGCTCGTCGACCGTACGTCAGGACGAGTCCAGACCTACTACGACATCGACGGCGCGGTCCACGTGTCGTTCGCCGACCCCTACTGCCCTTCGGGCCGCTCCGTGGCCGTGACGGCCGCGCAGGCGGGCGGCTGGGACACGGTCGACGGCGGCACACTCGTGGTGATCGAGGGCCCACGCTTCTCCACCCGGGCGGAGTCACGATGGTTCGCGGGCAACGGCTGGACGATCGTCGGCATGACCGGCTTCCCGGAGGCCGTGCTGGCCCGCGAGCTGGCGCTCTGCTACACATCGCTGGCCCTGGTGACCGACCACGACGCCGGGGTCGAGGCCGGGGATGGCGTGACGCATGAGGAGGTGATGGAGTTCTTCGCGCGGAATGTGACGCGTATGCGGACTCTGGTCGCCGACGCTGTTCAGGCGCTGCCGGGCGAGCGAACGTGCGCGTGCGGGACGGCACTCGACGGCATCAAGCTCCCGTTCGAACTGCCATGACCTGGAACGACGCGACCGCCGCCGAGACCATCGGAAGCGGACCCCTCAGAGGCGGAAGCATGACCGGGAACAGCCCGGACGCCACCCGCACCATCAGGGGCCGGACCCGCAGCGACGGGAACCTCACGAGCGTGACCAAGAACGGCACGAACATGACCGGAGCATCGTGGACGTGAACGGGAGCTCCGCGGCAGGGACCACGGCCGCAGCCGGGGCCGGGTGGACGCGACTCGCGCGTCGCCAGCCGCCCGGGCGGCCTGGACGACCTGGCCGGCTCGGCCCGCTTGGGCGGCTCGGGCGTCGTCGCCGGCTGGTCGCCGCAGCCGTCGCAGGCTTCGGCGTCCTATCCGCATATATCGCCCTACGCCCCACCCACACCCCCTCAGCACTGGTCGCGACCCACGACCTCTCCCCCGGCGTCCTCAAGCCCGGCGACCTCCGCCCAGCCGCCCTCACCCCACCCCCATCCGGCGCGGTCCGTTCGGGCGCCATCGGCCGCGTGCTGGCCGGCGCCATGCGCCGTGGCGAGCCCCTAACCGACGTACGCCTGCTCCACTCGCTCCCCCTGCCACCCGGCACCGTGGCCACCCCGGTACGCCTCGCCGACCCCGACACGGCCCAGCTGATCGCCCCGGGCTCGACGATCGGCGTCCTGGCGGCCTGGGAAGGCCAGCCGGCCCAACTGGTAGCCGACGACGTCACCGTCGTGACCATCCCCAAGGCCGACGACGACCACGGCGCCCTGATCGTCCTGGCCACCACCCCGTCCCAAGCAACCCAGCTGGCCGCCGCCCAAGCAGGAGGCCGGCTGTCCATCACCATCAAGCCTCACCTTAAGTAATAACTCAACTACACTTTCAGATCATGAGCGGATTCAAGAAGTCCCTCATGCAGGGGAACGTCATCGACCTGGCCGTAGCAGTGGTCATCGGCGCGGCCTTCAATTCCATCGTCAACTCGTTCGTGACCCACCTGCTCACGCCGCTGATCTCCGCCTTCCCCCCGACTTCTCAACCCTGAAGTTCACAGTCGGCCGTTCCAACTTCATGTACGGCGAGTTCATCAATGCCGTGATCTCGTTCCTACTGATCGCGGCGGTCGTCTACTTCCTGGTCGTCAAGCCGTACACCCGCTACAAAAACGGTGCCGCCACCAGAGAGGAGATCACCCATCGGAGCTGCCCCGAGTGCCTATCCGAGATCCCGAACGCCGCCACCCGCTGCGCCCATTGCTGCGCCGAGGTCGCCCCCGTCTAAAGAACCGAGTCGATCTTCGGGTCGTACTCCCAATGCCACGGCTCGAACGGACTGCTGTACGCCCAGGACGGATGGAACCACCCATACTTCTTGGAGTTGTTCTCCATCCACACGAACTCCACCGACCGGAACCGCTCCACCCCGCCACAAAGGTCAACAGCCAGCCCGAGACCGTGGTTGCTCCGCCCCGGCACCGCCGCGAACCCCGGCCGCCGATAGTAAACCGACTGCTGCTCAGCCAGACTGCGGTACGCGTCAGTCACACACATCTGCTTGCCGAACCGCCGCCTGTAGGCCTCATTCAAGCTGACAAAGGCGATCGTCGCATCAGCCCTGAGGCTCATCCCCTTCTGCTGCAACGGACACAACATCGCCTTCGGGATCAACCCATTCGGATACGAGTTAGCCGTCGCCGCCCGCAGCGGATTGCACCCCAGCGCCGCCCGCCCCACCTTGTCAACCTTGATGCCCAACTTCACCAGCGCCGCGGTCAACGACTTCACGATCTTGTCGGACCGCTGCCTGAGCGTGTCGATCTCCGCCGCCATCTGCGCCTCAGCCAGCAGATTCGACGCCCGCAGCTCCTGCGCCTCGCCGGCCAGCCGCTCGGTCTCCTTGTAGAGCGTGCTGGTCTGCTCAACCACCTGCTGCCGATTCGCCACGATATGAGCGGTGCTGGTCATGGCCCGCAACGTCCCCGCATCAGCATCACCAGACAGGAACGGCGCAATCCCATCGCCCCCGACCGGCTGCTCGTACAGCAACTCAGCCATCTGCGACACCGGCTGCCGAATCACGGCAAGCTTCTTCTCCGCCTCCTGCAGGGCGTTCAGCTTGCCCGTCAGTTCCTTCTCAGCGGTGGCGATGTCGTTACGACGCTTCTCCAGCGCCTTGGTCGCGTCCTCAAGCTCCTTGGCCGACTTCTCGGCCTCCTTGCGGAGCTCGGTAAGGCCCGCCGGATCCCGCCGATCGGCATGCGCGGGAGCGGCCATAGGTAGCCCGAACAGGGAAGTCATGGCCATGACAACCGCGATCAGACCCGCTGACCGAGGGGATGGCACTGTCGACTCCTCCGTTTGCAACTCTGTTACCAGGGTCCGGCACGCACGTTACTACAGCCCCTGGAGTGCCCGGACCGAACTCTGAAGAGCTGTTATGACGTGTAAGAACCACTTTGTACGCCCACCACCCCTCCCGCCTGCCTTCATACGCTTGTCACCCCAGGTACGACGGGTACATCTCAGACAGACAAGCACACCCTTACTGCAGACCCATCTGAACGGACATTCAACCCACACCCCGGGCGCCGGGGCGCATGATCGACCATGGGCACTCACGGAGGCCACTTCGACGTCCACGGACGCTGAGGCAGTCAGTCAGACAGGCAGGCAGGCAACTGCCGCACAACTCACACTTGCCTCAACGCGCACTCGGCTTCATGGGCATGCCTCAGAGACGGCAGCCGAGCCCGCATCCACACCGAAGCACGGACCATATGGCGGACACCTCCACGAGCCACGCACCGCGCGAACGACAACCCATCTCGGAGGACATCCCAGACCGAGCCTCCATCCCGTACACCGGCAGCTATGCACCACAACCCTCACCCACGCCAGCGTCACACCCGGCCCCCCGAAGCAACCCCAGCACTGCACCGAGACCCGACAAGCACCACATCCTCAGCGAACACATCAAGAAGGCCACCCCTCCCCCACGTCAGCCCCACCTCCCTCAATCGCCTCCTGACCATCAGCCACCTCCTGTCTCTCATTAACATCCCGCCCGGGCCGCCGCTCATGCTCCCGACACACATCCCAAAGCCACGTATCCACCCACTCCCCCGCACACGCCCGCTCCTTATGCACAGGCTCGGCCGCACGCCGTTCCACAACAACAGGCGCAGAAGGCACCACCACGTCCGCCTGCTCCGGCGGCTCCGGCGCGGGCGCGACAACCCGCACAACCGCCGGCACCACCCCCTCGTACCACCGCTCAGGCCGAGCAGGCGCAGGCACCAAAACCGGCTCAAACGCCATCCGAGCCACGACATCAACCCGCATCCCCTGCTGCGCCGCCGCCCGCTCGTACCCGGTGAGTTCCCCCGCCAACAACCCCCCAGCGAGGATCCCCGGCGCCGACACAGCCGCAATCAACACAACAGGCCGCCTACGCACCTGACTACGTCGCCTTCTGGTCACAGACCGACGCTATCCACGCGGGACGAGCAACAATCTGATCGCTTGCCATGCCTTTACTGCAGCTCAGAGCACCCATGACCCACCCCACCAAACTCACCCCCGCCCGACGTCCCACGCACTGCCGTAGTTTCGCTAGGCTTACGGAGTCCGCCTCCGTAGCTCAGGGGATAGAGCACCGCTCTCCTAAAGCGGGTGCCGCAGGTTCGAATCCTGCCGGGGGCACCAGGTCCTACCAGTAGTGCAGCGCCTCTGACCAGCGGTAACAAGCGTTAGAGGCTTCCTGAAGTATCCGGTGGTGTACGACTGCCGTCGATCGCTTGCGGCCAGTTCTTCCCAATGCCCTCCCACAACGGCGTGAACGTGGGGAGGCATTGGACTCTCTACATCGCCGTCAGAACCGCGAGTTGGCATCCCCTCGATACGGCACCGCCAACTCCGATGTCCCACAACCCGCGGTTTCTGCTGGCGTATTCCACCCAAGGCTCTTCCGGAGCCTTGTGTCTAGTCGAGCGCCATGTCCGCCAGCTCGATGAACGGGCTCTGTAGCGAGCGTCAAGGAACGGCTGCTCCCAACACGCTCGGCGCGCATTAAGCCGTTCTCCGGTGGACCGGTAGATCGCGCCAGCGCGCCAAGCACCTGTGCTAGGAAGGTCTGCCAGCAGCCGCAGGTAGGGCAGATCAGGCTGGCTCAGCACCACCACCGGGTATCCAAGCATCCGTCAACGCAGCAGCGGCCGCAACCGTGCCAGTTGTGGCCATACACACGCGTCTCAGTCCCCAGCCTGGACACCGACCGGGCCTTGCTCGCGTGCCCGGATCTGCTTGTCCTCGTTTCTCACCTCTTCACGACCGGGGGCGCCTCTGAGAACGTTGTCCGCGTCCCACTCAATCGTCACCACCCACAACCTTTACAAGTCCGGCGATCTCCCATCAGGATCCCCCGGTGAACCCATAATCTAGACAGGCTTGGGCGCCGGTGGCGAGGAAACCCGCCAGAGCAGCATGAACTGCTCCAACGCATGCTCGTACAGTAGACCGCCCTTGCCTGCGACGACGCAGGGGGAGTTCCGGCCATGCCCGCGTCCCACGTACAACGTGAGGTAAACGAGTCGGTCTGTGACGACGAGACGGCCGGTGTGTGGAGCGTCGAACAAGCGCAGGGCGACGGCGGGATTCCGGGCGGCTACCGCCGTCAAATAGTCGATGTTAGCTGAGATCTGCTTGGCGAGTAACTCCTGCTCGAACCCGGGGTCACTCTGGCGCAGCTCCTGCTCGCGGACGTAGACCCACCTGCTCACCAGATCGGGCAGCAGCACCTGCACTGACTCGAGATGCTCGTTGTTGCCCTGCCATAGAGGCTGGAAGCTGTCGCGGGTCAACTCGTTGCCACGTGGTGCGAGGACCCGCACCCAGCGGGCCTCGCGCAGGTCCGCGGCGAGATCAATGTTGGCTACCTTCTGCTGGGCATATACGCGCAGCAGGCCGGTGCCAGTCACCTTGGCTAGTAGTCTCGTGAGCGTTCTCCTGGGCCAGGAGAGGCCGAGCCATCCAACGACTACGGCGACGACAGTGGCGGCCAGCGAACTGATCACGCCGATGGCAAACTCACGCACGGGCTGCCTCCTGCATCGATCGGACCACGTAACATCGTCCTCTGATCGACTCAATCAATCCAGCTTGTGGGGGCACCCGCCTATAACGGGGTTTCAAGTGGACGGCTCTCTTCTGATCGGAGCGGGTAGTACGTTCCCCCATTTCGGCCCTGCCGCTACTTGACCCCGACCGACCGTAACGGGATCATGCCTTCTCCAGCGTCCGCATATCGGGCCGTTTACTGACCGCTGAGATCGAACGCATCCAGTCCGCGCACATAAATCTTTTATCACGCCTTTCTCCACAGGTGCAGTTGCACAGAAACAGACTCGTCATCAAATCCCGTGATCCTCATGTAAGCAACATGAGTTGCCTGGAATTCTACGCAGACCTGCAAGCCCACCTGCAGTTGCTCATTTGTGATCGCCGAGTACGGCGACAAAGCCATTGTCTCCAATTTAGAGACGCAGCCATCACGAC
Source organism: Nonomuraea sp. NEAU-A123 (assembly GCF_018603905.1). Lineage (GTDB taxonomy): Bacteria > Actinomycetota > Actinomycetes > Streptosporangiales > Streptosporangiaceae > Nonomuraea. The sequence goes on along the minus strand of NZ_JAHFZZ010000044.1, from coordinate 1,567 downwards.
TGATTGGCTTTTGTTCGCTCCAAAAAGCTGCAATATTTCCATTGCCAATCTTTAGCCCTTCTCCTGTACGAGCTATATTGGCACCCTGATTTTCCGTATCAGGCACAGGCCGATCACCTTTAATCCTCACTCCCTGTCGATGAATGATCAGAGGCCCATTCCAGATAGAACCCGCAGGAGGGGCCTCGAGCGCGTTGCCACTTCCATCATAGAAGGACGACGGAGCCGCCTCAGTTCTCGCAGCGGCAGGGCCGGGCGTACTCTCCGGCACCATTTTAACTATCAATGCCACTACGGCAATTATGGCCAATCCTAGGACTATGCCTTTCCCCAGAATCCACTTAGTGGAAAATTTTCCCGCATCGGACTTGATTGCATGAGGCACTTGCCCAGCGAGTGTGAGAGCGAAGGCGGCCGCGCGCGCCACAGCTGTGTGCTGCCAGCCATCCTTATCGGCGTAGTGCTTCTCGCCGTCGGTGAGGTCACTGATACCTCTGACGGTGAGGACAGGTAGAGAACGATTGCAATGGGCCGCGTGAGCTGCGCCCGCGCTTTCCATCTCGATGGCCGCCGCGTCGTTGTAGTGCTGATGCAGTTGCTGAGCTAGTGGCGCTTGACGAGAGTTGAGGACGACATCGCCAGCCGCTACGGGTTTGAAGTGCACCTGCACCTTGCGGTCACGCGCATCAGCCGGTATGCGCTCTACCCAAATGTCGGTACGGGCAATGTGTCTGGCGGCCTGCACCAGCTCATGCGGGGCCTCCCAGCCTCGCGGCCGTGCATAAAAGCCTCCGTCTTCGGCTTTGCCGCCCTGAAAATCATAAATCTTAGTGCCCACCACAACGTCGCCCAGGGCAATGTCGTCCTTGAGAGCACCGGCGACGCCAACGAACAGCAAGGCCGCTGGGCCGTATTGAGCGATGGCCCGCTCGGCGATCACGGCGGCGCTTGTGTTGCCCTCACCCGTCACGGCGAGCACGATCCGGCATGTGAGATTCGGTACGTACCCGACCTCAAACAGCGTGCCGGAATCATGCTGCTCCGTCGCCAAGTCAGTCAGGTGAGCTCGAATGGCACTATATTCGAGGTCTAGCGCAGTCAGAATAACGACCGTCTGACCATATTTTGAGTGCTCCATGAGTCCCTCCCGCTCCACTGATTGCCCCGGCTCGAGCTTAGCGTCAGAGGCCTTGCCAATCATGCGGTTGTCAGGAAATTAAGATAGTTCGCTTATGACGGGACTTGTTGGAGCGAGATGCGGAGAGCGGTGGCAGCTGAGAGGGAGGCTCCCGCTAAGGGAGAAGTTGACCAATGTCCGATGCCCCGACCGGGAGCCTTGTTGCTGTCTTATCGCGCCTGGATTCCGCTGTTCAACCACACCACACAGGTTGAATTCGTAGAGTCGGTCATGGCTTTGTCGGGGTATCGAGGGTGAGTCCGGTCTGGGCCAGGCAGCCGGTGAGCAGGTGGGGCCGGTATTGGATCTTCTTCAGCTTGCGTTTGACGATCCGGACGAGACCGGCCAGGTCGGTGACAGCGAAGTTGGTCATGGCCCGGCGGAGCAGAG
>NZ_JAHFZZ010000043.1 GCF_018603905.1 Nonomuraea sp. NEAU-A123 | reverse complement strand
CCGCAACATCGCCTCACGCGGTGTGGCGGACTGGGCAGTGAGTCACGCTGCCTGACGCGGACCTCGCCGCCGAAGCCAGCGACGGTGAGGAGCTGCAAGCTCGGTCGTTTACGGCCGAGAAGCTGACTAGTTCTTCCCGCACCCGCTCGGGCCGTCGCTCAGCGTGCGCGACGTTCTCGGCCAGCCACACCGTCACCTTCGTCGCGTCCGCGGTTGAGCAGGTGCGGAAGCCGAGGTGCGTGCGGATCTGATTGCGGTGGTACTCGATCGTAGAGCCGGACCACTCGTAGAAGCCGAGCTCTGAGGCGGGCACCTGGACCTGCTTGGCCACGTGTTCGACGACCTGGTCGGGCAGCTCCGTGCGTCCGCGCGGGAAACGGCCGTACTGCGTGTAGAACTTCAGCAAGATCGCGAAGGCGAGGCGCGTGGCACCGCGCTTGCCAGCGACGAGGTCACGCTCTTCGTCCAGGATCGTCCAGTGCTCGACCAACTCGTCGATATGCATCGTGGGGTGCGTCATGTCCGCCCAGCATTGACCAGGCAAGTCACAACAAGATCAACGCCGTTTGGGGCTCATGACACGTTCTTACCGACACCCCTACTCGGGCGGTCTGCGTGGCGCTCGGCGCTGTGCTCATCGTCGTGCTGCTGCCGTCGCGTGCCGGCGGCCCGCGGCAGCCTGCTGGACGTGGAGCCGGCGGCCGAAGCACGCCGACAGGCAGCGCTGCGCCTCAGCTATTCAGTGTTGCTATGTACTGGTAGTCGGTGGTACTTTGTACCGGTAGTCAGCAGCATTGAGTAGCTGAAAGGAGGGTGTTCCATGGGCAAGCAGATGACGGAGATGCTCAAGGGAACGCTGGAGGGCATCGTCCTGGCGATCCTGTCCGGCCGGCCCGCGTACGGCTACGAGATCACGGCGTGGCTGCGGGATCAGGGCTTCTCCGACATCGCCGAGGGCACCGTCTACGCGCTGCTGGTCAGGATCGAGCGGCGCGGCCTGGTCGACGTGGAGAAGGTCCCGTCCGACAAGGGGCCGCCGCGCAAGGTGTACTCCCTGAACGCTCAAGGACAGGAATATCTCGAAGAATTCTGGGGGACCTGGAGCTTCCTCGCAGAACGGCTCGAACAGCTCCGCAAAGCAGGCAGATGACGGCGGCGTCAGTACCGGGCGCGCATACGACAACGTCCGCCGAACTACCGCACGGCGGTCGAAGCTACACGGCCACGGGGTCATGCCCGGCTGACTACTTCTCGCCGCGTGTCAGCGGCGGCATCAAGACGGCGACAGCTGCGAACTGAGCAAGATCTAACACAGTAGGTAAGGAAATTCATGATGGGAAAAAGCAACAGCGGCTTCTCCGAAGCAGGGCTGCGCAGGCTGCGTGAGGTGCTGACACGGCATGTCGAGTCCGGGAAGATTCCCGGACTGGTCGCCCTGGTCGGCCGGGGCGGTGAGACGCACGTCGAAGCGATCGGGACGATGCGCCATGACGGTGGCGCGCCGATGCGCCGCGACACCATCTTCCGGATGGCCTCGACGACCAAGCCGGTCGCGGTGTCGGCGACGATGGTGCTGCTGGATGAGTGCCGGCTGCGGCTGGACGACCCGGTGGATCCGTGGCTGCCCGAGCTCGCCGACCGTAAGGTGTTGAAGCGGCCCGACGGCCCGTTGGAGGACACCGTGCCGGCGCGGCGGCCGATCACCGTACGGGACCTGCTGACCTCCACGTGCGGGCTCGGACTGGATATGACGGCGCGGACCGCTCCGATGCTGAGCGCGTTCTTCGAGCAGGGGGTTTACGGCCAGGAGGACGGATGGCTGTTGCCCGAACCGGGGCCGGATGAGTGGATGCGCCGCCTGGGCACGCTCCCGCTGATGTACCAGCCCGGAGAGCGGTGGCTGTACAACGTCAGCGACGACGTGCTCGGCGTGCTGGTGGCCAGGGTCACCGGCCAGTCGTTCGAGACGTTCCTGCGCGAACGCATCTTCGATCCGCTGGGGATGAAGGACACCGGGTTCCACGTGCCCGCCGACAAGATCGACCGGCTGCCGCCCCTGTACGCCCCCGATTGGCAGACCGGAGAGTTCAAGGTGGAGGACGAGGCCGAAGGGGGACACCACAGCCGGCCTCCGGCGTTCCAGTCAGGCGGCGGCGGACTCGACTCGACCGTCGACGACTACCACGCCTACTTCCGGATGCTGCTCAACCACGGGACGCACGGGACCCAGCGGATCCTGTCCCGGCCCGCCGTCGAGCTGATGACCACCAACCGCCTCCCGCCCGAGCAACATGCCGCCCTGCAGGCCTGGGCCCGCAGCGTCGTCCATCTCTCACACGGCCAGGGGCAGCAGGGCGGCTGGGGCTTCGGGATGACGGTGCGCACCTACCGCGGTGACTACGCGCCCATCGGCCAGTTTGGCTGGGACGGCGGAGCCGGCACCACCACATACGCCGACCCGGCCAACCAGCTCGTCGGCATCCTGCTCACCCAGACCGGGATGTCCACCCCGGATTCGGCGCGGGTCATCCACGACTTCTGGACCACCCTCTACCAGGCAATCGACGACTGATCCTCCATCAACCCTCCAGGCCGGTGAGCAGGCCGTCCGCGAGAACCTCGGCGATTTGCTCATGGGTGAGCTCGCCGGTGGGGGAGAACCATTCCGTGGCCGAGTTGAGCATGCCGATGATGGCGAGCACCGTCACTCGCGCGCTCTTGACCGCCTTGAACTCGCCGACCTCGATGCCCTCGTCGATGATCTGTGAGAGGAGGGCATCGTAGCGGCGGCGGAGCTTGACGACGCGGCGCTTGCCGGCGGGGGCAAGGTAGGTCCATTGATGGAAGGCGACACGGGTCTGCTGCAGGGAGTCGGCCAGGACGCGCATGTGCGCGTTGATCGCGCCGCGGAGGCGTTGCGGGGCGGTCTGGTCCGACTCCACCACCGGCTCGATCGCGTCGAGGTAGCGCTGGATGCCGTTCTCCACGATGCGCTGGAGCAGGTCCTCTTTCTTTCTGATGTGCACGTAGAGGCGAGTCCGACGGCGTCACTGATGTCCCGCATGCCCACGACCGGGTAGGTCTTCTCGCTGAAGAGCTTGATCGCCGCTTCTTCGATGCGTTCCAGTGATACAGGCCCGCTTCTCTGAGCCTGTCTTTCCTGCCGCGTTGCCAACCGTCCTCCCACGTTCGGTTAACAACTGATTGTACGGTGGCTCGCTACGCGCCCGGCGCGGCTCAACCGCGGTTGAATCGCGATGGCCTGCGTTCGAGGAACGCCTCGACACCCTCGGCCAGATCGGGACCGTCGTGCAGTGCGGAGACCGCCCAATAGCTGTTGCTCATCGACCCGCCCGAGTGAATCATGTAGCTCGCCTTGGCGCGGCCGGCCAGCCCGAGCTCTTCGACCACGCGGGAGAACACCAGGTCGGCCTGGTCGGCGGGGGAGTGCAGGCAGGGGATGAGCAGGATGGTGTCGATGTCGGCCATCGGCACACCCGCGTCCCGCACCGCCGCGACGGCGACCTCGACCAGCGACCCCATGAAGGGCCGGTGCGGGTACCGGCCCGACGGCAGCTCGCCGACGCCGATGAACGCGGCCTCGTCAGCGTCACTCACCAGGGTCTCCTTGTTCACGGGGCTCAGCGCGGCGGCGAATCTTGGCGCGCGCTCTCTTGGCCTCACCCGAGCCTTCCGGGCGGTAGGCAGTGTCCCGTGAACTCGTTTCCTCACTCGTGTGAAAGACGGGCGACACTACTTCCTTGAAAAGGCCCGACCACATGCCGCTCAGTACGACCCTGTCTGACGCCGACCTGATCGAACGGTCGTGGCGAGATCCCGAGGATTTCGCCTTGCTGTTCGACAGGCACGCAGGACACGTCCACCGTTATGTGGCCCGCCGGCTCGGCGACGACACGGCCGACGACGTCGTCTCCGAGACGTTCCTCGCCGCGTTCAGGCAGCGACGCGACTACGACACCGCCCGCCCGGAGGCCCTCCCCTGGTTGTACGGCTTCGCGACCAACTTCATCCGCCGGCATCAGCGCGCCGAGATACACCGCTAAAAGGCGTACTCGAAAGTGGGCGTGCTTCCCGACGCCGACGACGCCGCGGAACAAGCTCTTGAGCGGGCGAGCGCGCATGCCGTACGCCGTCCTCTCGCCCAGGCGCTCGCCTCGCTGAAGCGCCGCGACCGTGACGTCCTCTTACTCGTGGCCTGGGCCGACCTCACCTATGAGGAGGTCGCCAACGCCCTGTCCATCCCGATCGGAACAGTCCGTTCCCGCCTCAACCGTGCGCGGGCCATCGTCCGCGACGCCCTCGGCAGCACCGACCCCACGACGGAGCAGACCTCATGAACGAACGGACCGACCTGACCGAACTGCGCGACCTGTTCGCCGACAAGCCGCACCCCACGGCGGACCGCCTCGCCCCCGCCCGTACCGCCCTCCTGGCCGAAGCCCGTACGAAGCGCCGGCCCCGGACCCGGTCGGCCGGCCTGCGGCGTCTGGTGCTGGCAGGCGGCCTGGTCGCGGCGATGACCGCAGGAGCGATCGCCGTCCAGACGTTCAACCCTTCCGCGCCCGCGAACGCCGCCGAGGTCCTGAGGCTGGCGGCCGACGCCGCGACCGCCACCCCGTGGCGGCAGCCCCGCGACGACCAGTACCTCCACTACGAGCGGATCGCGGAGACGCGCAGCGAAAACGGGGTTCCCAACGTCGGTCCGCGCCACATCACGGGCGAGGTCTGGCAGTCCGTCGACGGCTCCCGCCCAGGACTCCTCTGGCACAAGCCGTCGAAATCCAGGCCACAAGACCACGAGTACAAGGAACTCCTGACCCGGTGCCCCGAACGTGGCGCGGGGCGCCCCGCCTACGCCGACCTCCGAGAGTGGCCGACCGACCAGGAGCAGCTCCGGCGCAAGCTGGCCGAACGCGGTAACGAAATGGTCCCCAACAAGGACACAGCGACCCAGACCTGGAACGGCGTCCTCAACATCCTCGGCAGCCCGGTCCCGCCCAAGCAGCAGGCAGCCATCTTCAAGATCGCCGCGACGCTGCCGGGCATCGAGACGGAAGAGCTCAAGGACGCCACCGGCAAATCGGGCATCGCCGTGACCCGAGTGGACAACCGAGGCCCCGGGGGCGCCGTCTCCCGCGAATCCCTCATCTTCGACACGACCTCCTACGTCCTCCTCGGCGGCCAGGAACTCGTGCCGGGGTACGGGCGTGAACTCTGGTCCATCACCCGTCCGCAGATCACCGACGTACTCCCGGCCTGGTCCAAGTCCTTGAAGCGGAGAGGATGCCTCTGAGCCTGCGCCCGCCGGACGACAGGCGGGCCGCGCTGGCCGCTTGACTGCCTGCCACGCGGGCTCGGCGCCGATGATCGGTGCCAGCGGCTGTGCCGCGGCTTCGACGACGGTGACGCGGCCGGGAGCCGGTGGCGACGACCAGCCGCTCGTAGCCGATCTCGCCGCCGTCGGCGAACCTCAGCGTCCGGGTGCGCAGGTCCACGCCGGCCACCGCGCGGCCGAGGAGGAGGTCGATGTCGCGCCGGGCGTACTCGTCCTGGTCGGCGAGGCCGCCGTCGGCGATGACCACGTGCGGGCCGCTCACGGCCGTGCCGCCGGGGTGACCGCCGCCCGAGCGCGGAGTTCGAGCACCGCGCGCTCGGAGAGCTGGAACTTCTGGACCCGTCCGGTGACCGTGGTCGGCACCTGGCCCGCTTCGGTGAACAGGACCGAGGCCGGCACCTTGAAGCGAGCCAGCCGCTGCTTGCAGTGGGCGATGAGCTCCTCGGGATCGGGTGGTTCCGCGCTCGCCGCGACGATCCACGCGCAGCCCACCTCGCCCATGCGCTCGTGCGGGATGCCGACCACGTGCGCGGCGAGCACCGCCTCGACCTCGCCGGTGATGACGAGCTCGCCCCCGCACCGGTAGGACTCCTTGCGGCGCCCGGTGAGCACCAGGTAGCCCCGCTCGTCGAACCGGCCGAGGTCGCCGGTGCGCAACCAGCCGTCGGCGGTGAACGACGCGGCCGTCTCCTCGGGGATGAGTTGCCCACGTCCTCCAGCGGCAAGAACCGGGCTGTAGTCGCCTGGCTCGTCCTCATGGGTGCGACCGCGACCTCCTGGTACCTCGGAGACGGTCACGGGACCCGGCAGCTCGCCACCGTGGTGGTGCTCGTCTTGGCGTTCGCCAAGGTCTACCTCGTCGGCCGGTACTTCATGGAACTGAGGGAAGCCCCCCGAGCGCTACACCTGTTGTTCGGTGGGTGGACTGTGGTGGTGTGCGCGATCCTCATAGCGATGTTCATCCTCACGGACAACTGAAGCCGTCGCCGGGCATGCGCATCTGGGGAGCGGACGTCATGCACACCCAGGTCGGCGTTGTAATTAATCTACAATGTAAAGGCGGTGGGTTAATACAACTTACAAATCCACCAACCCTCACCCAAACCGTCAACAAGCTCAGACCGCTTCCCGAAGTGAGATTTGAGTTCTGTCGGTGAGCGCGGTGCCGATCTCGGTGTCGGTGACTTCGGCGAGCGGCCGGCCGCGACCGGCCGCTCGCGGCCGAGCCGGTCGATGGTGCGGTCGATGGCCGAGGTGTAGGCGCGGTGGGTGTTGGGGTTGGCCGTGCGCGGAATCGCGAGGAAGGCGTCGGCGGCCGCGGCGAGCGTGACGTGCCCTCCGCGCAGAGCGGAGACTTTCGGCGCGGCGCTCATGCCGGCCGCCGGGCGGCGGTCGCCGTGCCTGTCCGAAGGATGTACCGGATAACGTGCCGGAGTCGCGCATCTCCTCGGCGAGAGGTTGTCCTGGTCGCCGCGCCGCCGTGATCGCTCATGTGCGTGGTAATAGACCATTATCACGTACATGAGCGATCGAGCGCGCTGGTCCTGAGGGAGGGGAGGGGTCAGGGCGCGGCCGGGGCGAGCGCCGCGTGTTGTGCGGGTTGCCCAGCAGCAGCGCTGTGCTGATAGGAGGTGAGGTTGGCCAGGTAAGTCGGCCACTCCTTCAACAGCTCGCCCGGCGGGAGCACTCCTCCGGATCGGCGTGCCTCGTACGAGCTGGGCATATCTATGGTGACATCTGACCAGAGATGGAACGTATGCCCTGAAATTTGAGGGAATGCCGCCGACCAACGTATCCAGCGCACCGCCGCCGCACACGAGCGCACGCCAGCCCGTGGGCACATAGCAAACCAATCAAGGGGACAGCATGAAAGCACTGGTCTACAACGGTGCCCGCGACGTGGTGGTCAAGGACGTGCCGGACGCCCGCATCGAACGGCCGACCGACGTCCTGGTCCACGTCACCACGACCAACATCTGCGGGTCGGACCTGCACATGTACGAAGGGCGCACCGACTTGGTGCCCGGCCGGGTGCTCGGCCACGAGAACCTCGGCGAGGTCGTCGAGGTCGGGTCGGCGGTCGACCGGATCAAGGTCGGCGACATGGTGTGCATCCCCTTCAACATCTCCTGCGGACACTGCAAGAACTGCGAGACCGGACTGACCGCCTTCTGCCTCACCCTCAACCCTGATGCGGCCGGCGCCGCGTACGGTTTCGCCGGCATGGGCCCCTACGACGGCGGCCAGGCCGAGCTGCTGCGCGTGCCCTACGGCGACTTCAACTGCCTGCGGCGGCATCGGCGTAGTCGGCATCTTCCTGCCCCAGGACCCCGGCGCCCCCGACGCGATGGCCAAGAAGGGCGAGATCCCCTTCGACATGGGCCTGTTCTGGTTCAAGGGCCAGAAGATCGGCACCGGTCAGGCCAGCGTCAAAGCCTACAATCGGCAGCTGCGCAACCTTATCCACGCCGGTCGCGCCACGCCGTCGTTCGTCGTCTCACACGAGTTGCCGCTTGAGCAGGCTCCGGAAGGCTACCGGAACTTCGACGCCCGCGAGGAGGGCTGGACCAAGGTCGTCCTGCACCCCAACGGCCACAGGCATTGACACCCGCCGAGCCGACGAGGAAGAGAAGTCACATGACGGCCACCCGCACCGTCGCACCGCCGTCGGGCGTCCTGGTCCCGGCACTCGGCCAGGGAACCTGGCATATGGGCGAGGATCCCGCCCGCCGTAGCGAGGAGATGGACGCGCTGCGGGCCGGCCTGGACCTCGGCCTGACGCCACCCTGATCACCATCACGCTGGGCGTGCTCTGCCTGTATACGGTGCTGTTCGTGGTGCTCACCGGGTGCCCGCGACCGGAGCGCACGGGGCCGTCGAGGCAATGGCCGCCCGCCGTGTGAAGGGATAGTGGCGCATGGGATCGCGAACGAGACTGCAGGGCCGGTTCGGGCGGCCGGGACGGCGGCTGCGGGCCACAGCGCCATGCTGTGGGTTATCGTCCTGCTCTCCCATAAAGATCGGCTGGTCCGCGACACCCGCTCGAGATCACGACGGGGCCGCCGTCGATCATCATCCCGCGCAGGGTCAACAGATGTGACACCAAACCCGGTTCGCCGTTCCACTCCTACAAGTCTGACAGGCCAACGAGCGGTGGCCGCCGATGAGTCGGTGTCGTGGGTGGTGGTCTTCCCTGTCAAGTCTGCGTGTTGAAGTTCTTGCCGCGGCCGACAGCCGAAGGCTGACGTTCCCGCAGAAGCTGCTTCTCTGCGCATGACCGCGGCCCCCGGATCGGTTCCTCAGGGGCCGCAGTGGCAGGGGACGTCGGGTCTATGGCGTCGGAAGTTCGCGCACGAGCCTGGAAGTCCAGGGGCACCAGATGAGGCCGGGCAGGAACGGGCCGCCGGCCTCGTCCAGATGCTCTTCGACGTAGGGGATGGTCGCGTCACAGACCTCGATTGCGTAGTCGAAGAATTCAACCCTGTCGGGCTGGAGGTAGTAGGTCCAGCGGTAGTTGTAGGGGGCGGGGCGCTTGACGATCCGTCCCATGAGGTGTGGCTCGTCCGTGGTCGCGCCGCTGAGCAGGTTGCGGGCGTGCTGGATCTTGACGGCGTCGGTGAGCTGGACGACGAACCGCTCGTTGGTGATGTCGGTGAACTCGAAGTAGGCCGATGGCGCTGCCTGGGCGGGCGCGGGGGCGGCGACGCCGAGCCCTGCGATGGCGGCGAGAGCCGTGACGATCTTGGTCAGGGTGCCGTGCATGGAGACCTTTCACTACGTGCGATTACCGTGAGTGCTCTTTGCATACGTTAAGTAATCACATGAAGATGGGCGCAGCCCCTGCCATCACAGTGATAACGCTGTTACCGCCCGCAAACAGCCGTCTGAGCGGCCGTGTGCGATCCCCGAGCGCCGCGAGTCGCAGACGGCGCGAACTCGCGATGACCGGGAAGCGAACACACTTTCTCAGCGCCGACGATGCAGCGGGGTGACGTTCGGGCTGGGCAGCTCCAGTTGCGCGCGCAGTTCCTGGTTCTCCAGAGTGAGCTGGTGGACGGCCCGGACCAGAGCGGGGACGTCCCCCCGGATTTGGGCGAGTTCCTTGTTCTTGTTCGCGATCGTCTTCTTCAACTTGGTGATCGTCTCGCGCAGGCGCACCTCGACGTCAGGAATCATCACGTCTTCGTTGGCGATCAGCTTCCGAGCGGTGGTCGCGTTGATGGTCGTGCCTTCGAAGCCGGTGGCGCGGGCGGCGGCCTTGATGACGCGCCGGGCCGCTGGGCCGGAGATTCTCTCACCGGCGTCCAGGCCGTCGCGCAGCTCGGCGACGGTGTCAGCGACCGCCCGGACGGTCTCAACGTCGATGAGTTCGTGGACACCACCGCGGCTGCGGGAGGCGTAACCCTCGGAGACGAGCGTGGTGCGCAGGTGCCCGTATAGGTGCCTCATGACTGGGAGCGGAGCCATGCCGACGATCAGCGGATTGAGGTAGGCGTGCAGGGCCTCTTGTCCCGCAGGAGTGGAGGGGTTTGGAGGACGGTCAGCGTCACGGGCCGCTACGAGGCGTTCGTCTACCGCACGGGGACCGGGGGAGGCAACACTCTCAGGCACTCGCAACGCTGAGTCGTGGCTCGGCCCGGCTGGCGGAGCGGAGGATCGACTTCAGCGCCGCCGGTGCCTCCTGGATCTTTCTCGGCCAGGTCGACGCGTCATCCGCGGACGAATTCACCTTCGGGCTGGCGCGGGCCGGGGCGGGATGCATCCGCGCCGACACGGTGAAACTCACGCGTCGTTGAAGCGCTGGACGGAGGTCTCCGCAGGCCCAGGCTGTCCCATGGCGGGAGGCGGTGATTGGATGGGGACCATGGCCCTCGACGAGCTGCGCGATCTCCTCATCCGCCATGCTCGACCCGATCTCAGGACTCCCATCGAGGATGTCCTGATCTTCAAGGCCGAACAGCCCCAGCCACCAACGCCGACGACCTATGGCAAGGTGCTGGCGGTCGTCGCCCAGGGCACGAAACGTTTCGCGCTGGGCGGTCACCTGTACGAGTACCGAGAGGGCCAATACCTGGTCGCCTCGGTCGACCTGCCGGTGACCGCGCATTTCGCGAAGGCCAGTCCTGACCTACCGGGGCTCGGCGTCGGACTGACCCTGCACCCGGCGGCCATCGCCGAGGTGTTGCTGCAGGCCACTCCAAGCGACCTGCCGGACCTCGGCGACGGCGTGCCGTTCGGCCTGGCGGTCAGCACCGCCTCCGCCGAACTCCTCGACGCCGTCGTCCGCCTGCTGCGCCTGCTCGACCGGCCCAGCGACATCACCGTCCTTGCGCCGCTCATCAAGCGGGAGATCCTCTGGCGGTTGATCACCAGCGATCAGGGCGCGATCGTGCGCCAGTTCGGGCTTCCCGACAGCAGCATCAGCCACGTGGCTCGCGCTGTCCAGTGGATCCGCGACCACTACGCGCAGCCTTTCCGTGTCGAGGACGTGGCCAAATTGGCGGGGCTGAGCGTCTCGGCCTTCCACCGCAACTTCCATGCCGTCACCGCGATGAGCCCGATCCAGTTCCAGAAGCAGATCCGGCTGCAGCATGCGCGGCTCCAACTCGCCGCGGCCCCCGGTGACATCGCCGTCATCAGCCGCCGCGTGGGTTACGACAGTCCGTCACAGTTCAGCCGCGAGTACCGCCGCCAGTTCGGCGCCCCGCCCAGTCAAGATGCCAAGCGCCTCACTCCAGCACGCGATCGAGACGGATCGGCAGAGATCTCTGCCTGACCCCGGTGGCGTGCCAGACGGCATTCGCGATCGCGGCAGCCGTACCGACGTTGCCGATCTCACCGGCGCCCTTGACGCCTACGGGGATGCCGGGCTCGTGGTCGGGCACGAAGTCGGCTTCGATGTCGGGCACGTCGGCGTGCGCGGCGATGTGGTAGCCGGCGAAGTCCGCGTTGACGTGCCGACCGGAAACCGGATCGCGAACGCCCTCCTCGTGCAGGGCCATGGAGAGCCCGCCGATCATCCCGCCGATGACTTGGCTACGAGCCAGGAGCGGGTTGACCACCCGGCCCACGGCGAACATCCCGAGCAGCCGGCGCACACGCACCTCACCCGTCGCCGGGTCGGCGGTCACTTCGGCGAAGACGGCGCTGTAGGCATGGCGTTCACGACCCGGGAGGCCGCCGAGCGACTGGGTTGTGTCGATCGTGACCGTCCCGCGCCACTCCTGGCCGCGAAGCTTCTCCGCGGCCTCGGTGATAGCCCAAGCCCAGGATGTGGTTCCCCGGGATCCGCCCGCGCTCCAGGCGGGCCCGAGGTCGCTGTCGGAGATCCTGAGCCGAATCCGCTCCGTGCCGGCCTCCAGCGCGTCGGCGGCGATCGCGGTCAGCGCCGTGCGAGCGCCGGTGCCGAGGTCGGTGGCGCCGATGGCCACCGTGAAGGTCCCGTCCGCCTCAGCGGTGATGGTCGCCGACGAGGGAAAGGCCCCGGCGCTGAAGGAAGTGGCGGCCAGCCCGGTGCCGACCAGCAGGGATCCCTCCCGTCGTAGCCGCGGCCGATGATCACGCGTGCCCCAGCCGAACCTGTGGGCGCCCTCGCGCAGGCACTCGACCAGGTTGCGGCTGCTGAACGGCAGGCCGGACACCGGACCGGCCGCCGGCTCGTTGCGCAGCCGGAGTTCGAGCGGATCAATGCCCAGCCGTTCCGCCAGTTCGTCCATGGCGGATTCGAGGGCGAACGATCCGGGCGCGGCGCCCGGTCCTCGCATCGAGTACGGCGGCAGGATGTCGAGCGGGACCGCGGTGAGCCGGGTACGGATCGCGCGCGCCGCGTAGAGCGTCTTGGTCAGCTCCGTACAGCCCTCGATGTACTCCACCAGCGGCGAGATCTCGAAAGCCGGCTCATGCCAGATCGCGCGCAGGCGCCCGTCGGCGTCAGCGCCGATCCGGATCAGCTGGTCGGTCGCCGGCCGCATCGCGGTGGTCAGGAACACCTGGGTACGCGTGAGCGTGACCCGCACGGGCCGCCCGAATCGGTGCGCGGCCATCGCGGCCAGGATCAGCTGTGGCCCGCACAGCCCCTTGGACCCGAACCCGCCGCCGACGTGCTCGGTGCGGATGCGCACCTTCTCCAGGCTCAGGGAGAAGAGCGTGGCCAGGGTGGCGGCGATGACGAACGGTCCCTGGTTGGAGTCGATGGCCTCCAGCCGCTCGCCATCCCACCACACAGTCGCCGAGTGCGGCTCCATGGCGCTGTGATATTCCTCGGGCGTGCGGTAGCGCTCCTCGACCACCACCGAGGACGCGGCCAGTTCCGCCTCCACGTCACCGACGTCCACGGGCTCGTCGAAGATCGTCATCGCCGGGCGGCCCGCCGGGTGATCGGCGGTGAAGTTCGTGTCGTGCGGCTCCTCGTCATAGGTCACCGGCAGAACGTGAGCCGCCGCTTGAGCCTGCTCAAGGGTCTCGGCCACGACGAGCGCGACAGGCCGCCCGGCAAAGGGGATCATCTCATCCTGCAACAGCTGCAGCTGGCCGTCCGGGCCGAAGAATCCCCCCGCCTTCGGGTTGAGGCGGGGCGCGTTGCGATGGTCGATCACGCCCAGCACGCCGGGCATGTTCCGGACCGCGTCGACGTCGATGTCTCGGATGCGGCCGCGGGTCACGGTCGCCAGAACGACCGCTCCGAAGGCCAGGCCCTCGATCGGGACGTCGGCGGCGTAGCGGGCAGCCCCGGTGACCTTGGCCGGGCCCTCGATCCTGGGCTGCGCGACCCCTACTGCGTTCATGGCTGGAGCTCCTTCAGCACGGTCTCGATGAGATTACGCGCCAGCGTCACCTTGTAGCCGTTGCCGGGCAACGGTTCGGCAGCCGACAGCTCCGCCTCGGCGGCGGCCCGGAAGCTACCGGGACTGTCCAGGAGAAAGGCCTCTGCCGTACGGCATCGCCAGGGTCGTGAGGCGACCCCGCCCAGAGCGATCCGCACCGAACCCTCGGTGAAGGCCGCCGCGATCGAGACGGTGGCGAAGGCGTAGGACGCGCGTTCGCGGACCTTCCGGTAGCGCGAGCGCGGGGATGCCGCGGCTCCGGGCAGGACGACCGCGGTGATCAACGCTCCCGGTGGCAGCGCCGTCTCCACGTGCGGCGTGTCACCGACGGGCGGGTAGAACTCCGACAGCGGGATCTCGCCGGCGCCGTCGAGTGTCTCGTAACGCACGATCGCGTCGAACGCCGTCAGCGCCACCGCCATATCGGAGGCATGCGTGGCCACGCAGCTTCGGGTCCAGCCGAGGATGGCGTGGTTGTGGTGTGCCCCGGCGATCGCGGGACACCCGGTACCGGGGACCCGTTTGTTGCACTCCTGCGCGGCGAAGTATGCGCACCGGGTCCGCTGCAGCAGGTTGCCGCCCACCGTGGCCATGTTGCGTAGCTGGCCGGACGCGCCGGCCAGCACCGCCTGGCTCAGCGCGGGATAGCGCCGCCGTACCTCGGGATGGGCTGCGAGGTCGCTGTTGGTCGTCGTGGCGCCGATGACCAGAGCGCCGTCCGCAGCCTCGCTGATGCCGTCGAGCGGCAGCCGCCGTACATCGATCAGCCTCGTGGGAGCCTCCACCCCCTCCTTCATCAGATCGACGAGGTTCGTGCCGCCGGCCAGGTAGCGGGCTCCGCCGCCGCCCGCGATCAGCGCGTCACGGATGTCGGCCGCGCGCTGGTAGGCGAACTCCTTCATCCCGCCGCCTCCGTTTCCAGCACCGCGCGCACGATCGACGGGTAGGCGCCGCAGCGGCACAGGTTGCCGCTCATCCGCTCGCGCACCTCGGCCGCGTCCAGCACCGGCGTCGGGCCATCCGGTGATACGTCGGCGGTGACCGAGCTGGGCCAGCCCGCCGCGTGCTCGGCCAGCATGCCGACGGCCGAGCAGAGCTGCCCCGAGGTGCAGTATCCGCATTGGAAGCCGTCGAACCGGATGAAGGCCTGCTGAAGTGGCAGCAGTTCGCCGTCACCGGCCAGGCCCTCGACGGTCGTGACCTCGGCGCCCTCGGCGGCCACCGCCAGCGTCAGGCAGGACACGACGCGCCGGCCGTCGAGCAGCACGGTGCAGGCGCCGCACTGGCCGTGGTCGCAGCCCTTCTTGGGTCCGGTGTGGCCGAGGTTTTCGCGCAACGTGTCCAGCAGCGTCGTGCGATTGTCGACGCCCAACCTGTGTGTCACGCCGTTGACGTGCAGCGAGATCTCGCTGCGGTGGTGGTTCGTCATGGTCCTTCCTTTCTGAGGTCTACGTAAGCAGCCCTGTGCGGGGGCGGACGATCCCCAAAGCTCGCGCGTCCTTGCCCATTCCTGCTTTCGACGACGATCAGAGGGACCAGGATGACCACCACGCCGGCTCGGCGATCGCCGCCGCCAGGTGGGGGTCGGGCACCCCCCGGCCGAGCAGGAGAAGATGATCAAATTCAACTCTCTGCTGGCCAACTGCGTGATCTTCCATACCGCGCTGAACATGACCGATGTGCTGCGCCTGCGCCCCGACGACTTTGACCCCGACCTACCCCAGATCGACTTCACCGACGTGGCCGATGTCGCCGACGGGCTTTGCCCCTTCCACGAGTTCACGCAGCAGCCGCAATCACCCCAGGCGCACCCGCTGCCGAGGCGTTGAACGTGGGGCGGGTGTCATACCTCGCTCCCCGCGGCGGGCCAGGCCCGCTAATAGATCGGCCGGTCCCATCTGGGCTTATCCATTCATCTCTAGACACTTGAACGCTAGTTGAGTACTCTCCTGAGAGGCAAATAAATGAGCAGGAGGAAACATGCCGGAACATGATGACATGTCAGCTGATGCCGCACTTCGTGAAGTGGACCGCGCGCAGGGTGCGGTGCGGAAGGCCAGCCGACGGGGCGCGTACTTCTTCCTGGGGATGTGGCTCGGGAGCACCGGCTGCTGGCTGGCCACGCTGCTCGGCCCCAAAACGGTCAATATCTACGTCAATCTCGCGCTCGGCGCCCTTACCGTGGCCGGGTTCATCTACATCTCCCGCCAGCGGGTCTACGACCGGCTGCTGTCCCGGCTGGCGTACCCCGTCACCTACGCGTTCGTGGGGACGACCGTGGTCGCGGCGCTCTACAACATGTTCCTGCACCCGCAGGAGCCGGGCCCCCTGCGTGCGGTGGCCGGTGTACTGGTCGCGCTGATCGCGAACGCCCCTCTGCTGTATGGCGCGGTGCGCATCTTCCGCGCTGCGGGGGACCGGTGAGCCATCCCCGGCACGCGCTCGACGAGATCATTCACGCTCCGGTGCGGCTGTCCATCATGGCCCTGCTCGCGGCAGCGGAAACGGTCGAGTTCGGCTTTTTGAGGGACACGATCGAGGTCAGCGACTCGCTGCTGTCCAAGCACATCAACACACTGGAGAAGGCCGGCTACGTGCGGGTGACGAAAGGCTTCGTCGGCAAACGCCCCCGGACCTGGCTGGCGCTGACCGACGAAGGGCGCAACGCCTTCCAGGACTACACGTCCATACTTCGGCAGATCACGGAGGGACCCCATCACACTTGAGACGCAGGGACTGGGGATCACCCCGCTACCGTGAACGTGATCGAGGCCTGATGGCCCAATTAGACACACACGGGGTGCTGGAGATCGTCAAGGCGACAGGTCGCGCCCCGGGGACCGTCTCTTTCATACTCGACCGGCTGGAGCGCAGCGGATAGCCATCCCCACCTGAGAGCCAGACTCTGCACGGAGAGCGCCATGCCGGAGCCTCTACCAGCCGGCGGGAGACGCCCTGCCCGCCGCGCGCCGCGTCGTCGCCAAGCACACGACCGCGCGCCAGCCGATCGGCCAGAGCTTGACCCGCATATGTGTACGCCCGTCCTCACCAGCAAGAACGGCGGCTCCGTTGGTGCCTGCCGCCTGTCGCGATTGCCCAAGAGGCGCCACCCTCATCAGAAGGAGCCTTATCTTGATCACTTCGTTGAAGCCCATCCGTTTCCTAGCAGCGGCCGCCGTGATAACGATGACGGCGGTCTGCGTGGGCCAGGCCGCGCCTGTTCGGGCCACGGCCGTCGCCGTCGCCGCTCCCGAGATCCCCGACACGCCCGCTGGCAAGCAGTTACGCTGGCTGCTCGACGCGGCCACCCGCCCGCCGATCCCGGAGAGTGAGCTGAAGGAGCACTTCGCCCTCGACTTCCTCCAAGACTTCCCCGCCGACCAGCTCAACCAGACCCTGACCGCTTTCAAGGGCATGCGGCTCCAGGAGCTCACCAGGTCGGAGAGCACCCTGCTGATCGCCACGGTCGAGGCTGCCGGTGTCCTGTTCAACCTGTCGCTGTCGACGAACGGCGTCGGCCTCATCGACGGACTGCGGTTCAGCCAGCACATCGCCCCAGCCCCCAAAGACTGGGCGGAATTGGACCAGCGGCTGAGCAAGCTCGCGCCGCAGGCGGGCTTCATCGCCGCCGAGGTGACCCAGGACGGGACCTGCCGTCCCGTGCACGCCGTCGCCCCCGGCACGGCGCGGCCGCTCGGCTCCATGTTCAAGCTCTACGTGCTGGGGGCCGTGGCCGAGCGCATCGCGAGCGGGGCGTTCGGATGGGACACCCAGCTCACGATCACACCGGAGCTGAAGAGCCTGAGGTCAGGCGAACTGCAGAACCGCCCGGACAACAGCAAGGTGTCAGTACTGGAAGCCGCCAAGCTGATGATCTCCATCAGCGACAACACCGCCGCCGACCTGCTCATCCACAAGGCGGGCCGCAAGTACGTCGAGCGCACGGCGCGGGCCTGGGGCGCCCGCGACAAGCGAAACACGCCCCTGCTCACCACCCGGGAGATGTTCGTGCTCAAGGGGGCCGACTATCCGCGGCACACCAAGAAGTACCTGTCGCGCGGAACGGCCGGGCAACGGACGTACCTGGACAGGGTGGTCGCCGAAGTGCCGCTGTCCCGCATCGCCGGGTGGACCGCGCCGCGCGAGCTGGACACGCTCGAGTGGTACGCCTCTCCCGCCCAGGTGTGCCAGGCCTTCGCGCGGCTGTCGAAGCTGCCCGACAAGCGCGTCGGCGAGGCCCTGTCGATCAACGACGCAGGGCTCGCGCTGGACAAGGCACAGTGGCCGTCCGTCTGGTTCAAGGGCGGGTCGGAGCCCGGGGTGCACGACCTGGGCCACCTCGCCAGGACGGCGGACGGGCGCTCGTTCGTGGTGACGACCCTGGCGACCAACCCGAAGATCCCGTTCGACGGGGCACGGATGATCTCGGAGCAACTGGGGCTGACCCGTGGCGCGTTCACACTGGTCAAGGGCTCCTGAACGACCCATCGCCACAGGCTCGACGGTCGACGGCGAGCCGGGCAGCGGGACGGGGTGGCGCTTCAGCCCATGCATGAGGACCATCTCACACCGATCGTCCTGCTGGCCGACCACAGGGCCGCACGACTGATCACGCCGGAGCGCGGACGCGAACTCCTGGCCACGAGCCAGGGCTGAACGCAGATCAGTTCACCGCCGCGACATCAGTGGCGGCAACGCGTGGTTCGTTCTGCTCGGCGGTGTTGCAGGGCGTCTACGTCAATGGACTATGTGCGGGAAGGCGACTGCCATCCAAATGCACCAGGAACACGCAGCGTCACCCACTAGGCCAAAGGGATGGACGACAACTCGCGACAGTCGAATAGACGAGCCCACCAGTACCGACGCCGGACCAGTCACCCAGGATGCCCCACCCATCGCTCAGCACCCGCTGTCGCCGGGCGCGAGCAGGCTGGTGAACTCGGCGATGGCTTCTGGGGAGGGCCTGAAGTAGCGGCGCAGATTCTCCGGCTTCTTGTGCCGCGACTTGGCCATCAGCATCATCAGGCTTGAGTCCGCGCACCTTTTGCCTTGACCTGACACCGGCGCCCTGCAAAGTCCAGGTCCTCGATGTTCACGCCCAAGATCTCTTCCGACCGCCCGGCGCTCTCATACAGCATCCGATACAGAGTCTTCTCCCTCAGATGCACCTCCCGGCGGGCAATCATCCGGTCGATGGCCATGCGCGAGCGGATCGGAGTTTCGGAGTCCGGAACCGTCAGCCGCTTGGTCCACGCTGGCATCACCGGCGCCTCATAGCCGCGCTCGCGGCACCACCTCAGCCAGGACAGTACCGACGCGCGGCGGGCATTCCAGGTGTTGACCGCAGCGGTGCCCCACAGCACTTCCAGAGCCTCGCCGACCTCATCGTCGGCGACGGAGGCCAGCGGCCGATCCTCGCCGAGGCGCATCGCGGTCTTGCCCACCCCGATCCCGTAGGTGCGGATCGTGTTCGCGTTGCCGAGCGAGTCGAGGAAGACGTCGGCCGCGGTCCGGACGGTGAACGTCTTCCCGAGCGGTAGGTGTACGACGGCGGGCACCGCTTCCCCCTTGCCACAGATAACGGGGCCGCTTCACGTCGCGGCCCGAAGACATCGCCGCAGGTCATGATCAGCCGCGCCGTAGATAATAGGGCATTAACCTGTGGGTCGATCAACCCTCTGCCCTGGTGCAGTTCGCGGACGGCCGTGATGAGCAGGTCGGGGTCGCTGTCCTTGAGCAGGAAGCCGGCCGTTCCTGCACGCAGCGCGCCGAACAGGTACTCGTCGAGGTCGAACGTGGTCAGGGCGAGCACCCGGGGAGCGGATTCGGCGGCGGCGAGACGGCCCAGGAGCGGTAGCGGGGGAGGAGTCCTCGGCGGCGCAAGCTTGCAGTAGCAGCCGCATTCGCTCGTGGGCGAACCCCTCGCTGCCCACGTTCATGCCGAGCAGCGGGGCATGTGCGCATGGCTGGGGAAAATCCCCGATAGGGCCACCGGCGCATTCGTTGCAGCTTCTCCATGCGTGCGAGCCCGTGGTTGGTTCGGCTCGACATCCGCCTGCCTGGCCGTGGGATCGGGCTCGATCTACGTCCTGGGTGACGGGTCATCGACCTGGGGGAAGTCCACGGAGCGGGAGACGTTCTCGTGGGCGCGGATCTCGGTGAGCATGGACTCCAGCTCGCCGATCACGGCGTCGTATCCGGCGCCCCCAAGTACGAGGCGGTGGGGCGGGTCGTTCCGGTTGATCGCGGCCACGACGGCCCGCGCGCCCTGGAGGGGGTCTCCGGGCTGGTTGCCGTCCTGCTCGATCATGACCGCGCGGACGCTGTCCAGCATCGGCCGGTAGTCCTCGATGCTCTCCCGCACCGGCTCGTCGGCGAACCTGGCGTAAGCATGGGTACGGAAGGCCCCCGGCTGCACGGCCAGCACCTTGACGCCCAGGGGAGCCACCTCCTGGCGCAGGACATCGGTCATGCCCTCTATGGCGTGCTTGGCCGCGGTGTAATAGCCGAAGCCGAGCACTCCTCTCAGCCCGGCGACGGACGAGAGGTTGATGATCCAGCCGCTGCGCCGGGCGCGCATGCCGGGCAGGACGGCGCGGGTCACGGTCAGCACGGCGAAGAAGTTCAGTTCGAACAGCTGCCTGACGGCCGCGTCGTCCATGCCCTCCACCGAGCCGTACCAGCCGCGTCCGGCGTTGTTGACCAGGACGTCGATGCCGCCGAAGTGCGCCTCGGCGGCGGCGACGGCCTGGTGGACCTGCTTGGTGTCGGTGACGTCGAGCCGAAGCACCAGCACCCTGTCGCCGTGCGGTTCGGCCCAGTCGCGCAGTTCCTCGGGCCTGCGGGCGGTCAGGGCGACGCGGTCGCCGGACTCCAGGGCCGCGTCGGCGAAGGCCATGCCGAACCCGCCGGGTGTGCCTCCGGTGATGAACCAGGTCCTGTTCATGGCTCGATGACCAGGCGCTGGATGAGGCCGTCGCGAAGGGTGAAGCGGAAGCGCAGGTCCACGGTGCCCCCGGGGAAGTCGCCGGCCAGGTGCTGGGTGACGCTGTAGTCGCCCTCGCCCTCGCCGGACTGCTCGGCGGCGATCGGGGTGATCGTGTACGTATAGGCGCTGGCGGAATGGCTCATCCACGCGGCGATGGCGCTGCTCCCGGCGTGGGTGTGGCCTTCGTCGACCACCGTGGCGTCGGCGGCGAACAGACCGAGCTGGGCTGCGATAACGCGGTCGCGGTGGGCGGTGAGGTAGGCGGTGATGGTGCCGGGCAGCATGTCAAAGGCGATTGCCTGGTTGTGGGTCATGGCATGTCCCTCGCATGTCAATGGTGGGCGTCGCGTAGGCGAACTAGTGACTGCTAATATGAAACCGACTTACTTCGACAATAGCAGTGACTGTTGGAGGGTGCTCCCGTGCCAGCCCGGACCAGGAAAGAAGACCGTGAGTGTCCGCTGTCCGCCACGATCGAGCACATCGGCGAGTGGTGGACTCTGTTGCTCCTGCATGACGCCTTCGACGGCTATACCCGCTTCGACCAGTTCCAGGAAAACCTGCGCATCTCCTCCAGCATGCTCACCAGCCGGCTCAAGACCCTGGTCGCCGACGGCCTCCTGGAGCGCCGCCCGTACCAGACGAACCCGGTGCGCCACGAGTACGTACTGACGGAGCTGGGCCGTTCGCTGCGCCCGGTCATCGTCGCGATGGCCGCCTGGGGCAACGCCCGCCTGGCGCCCGAGGAGCGCAGCATGATCCTGGTCGACACGGCCACCGGAGAGGAGGTCGAGCCCGTCGTGATCGACGCCAAGACCGGCCGCCGCCTGGATGACAGCCGCGCGTACGTCTTCACCGCCGGCCCGGCCGCCAGCCCCGTCATGCGCGCCCGCTACACCCCCGCAGCAAGGGAATCGCGACGGCCGATCTCCCGGTGATCATCGTGCAGCAGCGAGAGGACATCGCCCGCTTGTCCCGTTCGTGCGCCACCACATCGACGTGCTGGGCTGCTACTCCTTCCAGCTTCCCGACCTGCCGGGCGGAATGCGGCCCCTGCGCGACCGATGAGGCGTGACGTCAGCCCTGGCATGTCCGGCCCGGTCTCAGAAGGGCTCGGGGCCGGGCGCCGCCCATTAGGCACGAAGGTCAAGGCAGGGTCAGGATGCGGGGGCCCTGGTCGGTGATGGCGACGGTGTGCTCGATGTGGGCGGCCCGGCTGCCGTCGGTGGTACGCAGGGTCCAGCCGTCGGTGCCGGTGCGGTAGGTGTTCTGCCCGCCGGCCATGAGCATGGGCTCGAGGGCGAGGACCAGGCCGTGGCGGAGGGGGAAACCGCGACCGGGGCGGCCGCGGTTGGGGACATGAGGGTCTTCATGCATGCGGCGGCCAATGCCGTGACCGCCGAAGTCGGCGGGCATGCCGCAGCCCGCCTTGCGGGCGACGGTGTCGATGGCGTGGGAGATGTCGCCGAGGCGGCTGCCGACCTGAGCGGCGGCGATGCCGGCGTCGAGGGCCTGTTGGGTGGCGTCGATCAGGTCGAGGTCGGTGGGGCGCGGAGTTCCGACGGTGAAGGTGATGGCCGCGTCACCGGCCCAGCCGTCAAGCTCGGCGCCGCAGTCGATGCTCACCAGGTCGCCGTCCCGCAGCCGGTAGCCGGTGGGGATGCCGTGCGACACGGCGTCGTTGACGGAGGTGCAGATCACGGCGGGGAAGGGCACCGGGGCGAAGGACGGCCGGTACCCGAGGAATGGGGAACCGGCCCCCGCCTCGGCCAGAACCGCGCGGGCCGCCTCGTCGAGTTCCTGCAAGGACACCCCGACGCCGGCTGCTTCTCGCACTGCGGCCAGGGCGCGGGCCACCACGCGCCCGGCTTCCCGCATCGCGTCCATCGCGGCATCGGTCTTGATCTCTACCATGTGCTGTGGCTCCCCGCCTCAGTCGAATCCAATACTTATACCGGTATTAGTATCACGGTCATGGTGAGGACTGCTTTGGCCCCATGGGAACGGGAACGCGGCGAGCGGTTCGGCTCGCTGTTGCGGCAGGCACGCGGCAGCCGGAGCATGGCGGAGGTCGCCGCCGCGGCAGGAGTCTCCGCCGAGACCTTACGCAAGATCGAAACCGGCCGGGCCCCGACCCCGGCTTTCTTCACCATCGCGGCCCTGGCCACGGCGCTGCACGTGTCTCTGGACGAGTTGGTGGCCGCGTGCGCGCACAACCCGGATTGGCAGGAACCGGCGCTCTCGGCCTGAGGGAAAGGTCAGCGACCACTGGAGGTCGGCCGCGCGCAGAAGACCATTTTCGTCGCCCGCTACCTGCGGCTCCGTGATTCGAAGGCCGATCCGTTGGTCGCCGTCCGGGGGGCGCCGGGAGCAACCGCGTTCACCGTGATTCGTCGGACTCTGAGCTCGTGGGTCAAGGTCATGCTCAGCGGTCGCGGAGCAGGGGCATTGGCCGGCTGGTTTGCTTGGGTCAGGTTGGGTGCGGTGGTGGTCAGTGACGGCGCGCTGTGATGATCCAGGCACGTGAGTCGAAGTACACGCCGCTGTCGGTGTTGTGGGCGGCGAGGGTGGCGCGTAGCCGCGTGCGTGCTTGCTCGGCTGTCGCGGTGTCGAGGTTGGCAAGCAGGTCTTTGTATTCCTGTAGGCGGAGCACGTTATCGAAGGCGGTGGCGGTGTCCGGGCCGTAGAAGACGGGTTCGTGCACGTCGGTGAAGCTGACTTGCGTGAAGCCTGCCGCCGCCAGGATGCCTTGCGTGATGGTCGGATCGGCGAGTGAGAACGGGCCTGGACCGCCGGTGGAAGGGGCGGGTGTGGATGCTGCGGCGGTGAGGGCCTGGCGGATCGCGGAGGCCCATTCATTGCGGTCGCGGTCTTGCCAGACCAGCAGCACGAGGCGCGCCGCGGGGCGCAGAGCGCGCCCGATATTGGTGAACGCCGCCACTGGGTCGGCGAAGAACATCGCTCCGAACCTGCTGATACAGAGGTCGAAATGCGCTGGTGGGAAGCGGTGAACCTGCGCGTCCGCTAGCTGGTAGGTGATGTTGGGCAGTCCCTGGTCGTCGCTGAGCTGACGGGCCCGTTCGAGCATTGGCGCGGAGAGGTCGATGCCTACCGCGCTTCCGGTGACGGCGGCGCGGGCGGCCTCGCGCGTGGACTGGCCCATGCCACAGCCGATGTCGAGCACATGGTCGCGGGGGCCGACGCGGGCAGCGGCGCGGAAGAGTTCGTTGTGCAGGCGCAGTTCTGCGTCGTAGTCGAACAGGTCGGTGTGCCTGGTGCCTGCGGTCGGCTCGGAGTTCCGTCGCGTCGTGGAGCGCTTCACTGCTCGATCCTCGTGGCAGATGCGGCAGTCGCGTAGCCCACCAGCAGGTCCGCCACCTGTTTGGGGCGGCTGAGTGCGACGCAGTGGCTGCCCGCGATCTCGTCGGGGACGATGCCCAGGCGCTCGGGCACCAGCCGGCGAAAGAAGTCGGGCGGGAAGAAGCGGTCCTCGCTGCAGAGCACGAACCTCGTCGGTACGTTCGGCCACGCGGCCAACGGCCACGGAGCGGCCGACGCGGCCGTCGACGGGTGCGCGCGCTCCTTGCCCATCGCCTCCTTGGCCAGCTCTCGCGGTACATCGTGGTAGAAGCTCACGTATGGATCCGCGTTGCCGGTCAAACCGCCATCGCGCTTGGCCTGCTCCTCCACCGCGCTCTGGCAGCCGGTGTTGGCCCACCACTCATCCGGCGACTCACCCGGCGACGGGATCATGCCGGCCAACAGGACCAGCACATCGACGGGCAGCCGATCGGCGACAAGCGGGGCGGTGAACGCACCGAAGGAGTGGCCCACGACGACCAGGTTCTGCTTGTCGCCGACGGCCTCGACCACGGCGTCGGCGTAGTCCGCCAGGGTCTTGGACTCGTCATCGCCCGGAAGGTCGGGAGCCAGCACGTCGTGCCCGCGCGCTCGTAGCTCGGCCTCCACCAGGTGCCAGGACCATCCGACGTCTCCTCCGCCGTGAATCAACACGAACGTGCTCATGGACTTTCCCTTCATCGTTGGAATTCGGAGCGTACGACGACGGCGACCGCGAGTACCGTGATCAGGCCTCCGACGAGGGTCGGCACCGTCACCGGTTCGGCGAGGATCAGCCATCCCAGGCACACGGCCACCAGCGGATTGACGTAGGCGTACGTGGCCGCCAAGGAGGTCGCCGTCGACTGCAGCAGCCAGATGTAGGCGGAGAACGCCAGGACGGATCCGAACAGGACCAGGTAGCTCCACGCCGCCCACGAGCGACCTGAGTAGGCGACCGGATCGAAGCGCTCGCCGCTCGCCAGCCCGATGATCGTCAGTGCCCCGCCACCGATGAGCATCTCGTAGACCGCGACCACGAACGGGTCACGCGGCAGCCCGATCCGCGGCTGATACCACGAGCCGAACGCCCACGACAGGCCGGCGACGAGGACGACGGCCATGGTCCAGATCGGAAAGGCGCCACCGAGACCGTTCGCGGTGACCACCACGACCAGGCCGCCGAAGCCCATCGCCACGCCCGCGACCGTCCGGCCGGCGGGGCGTTCGCCCGACAGGAGGCGGTGGCAGATCACCCACAGCGGCACCGCGGCGATCAGCAACGCCGTGATCCCCGACGGAGCTCCGCCGTGCTCGGCGAGGGTCACCAGGCCTTGGCCCATCACGATCAGCAGGAGCCCGATCTGCGCGCACCCCAGCAGTTGCCGACGGGTCACGGCCAGTCGACCCAGACCGCCACGCACCGCCAGCGCCCCGCCCACCAGCAGGCCAGCCGTCAGGAAGCGGACCCCGGCGCTCACGAAGGGAGGCATCTCCTCGACCATGATCCGGATCGCGAGGTACGTCGAGCCCCAGACGATGTAGACGATCGCCAGGGCGGCTCCGACGAGCAGGAGAGGGCTTCGAGCTTTTGTCGGTGCAACGGCGGTTGCTGTCATGCCTGCCACGCTAGGAGCCCGGCGCCATCGTGAAAAGCGATTGTTTCCGATCAACTCGATCGCTAGAAGCGATGACTGGGAGTACGCTGGGAGCCGTGACCGATCTCGAACTGCGGCACCTGGCCGCGATGGCCGCCGTCGTTGAGGAGGGCTCGTTCGGCCGGGCGGCTGCCCGGCTCGGCTACACCCAGTCGACCGTGAGCCAGCAGATCGCCGCGTTGGAGAGGTCCGTTGGCGGCCCGGTGTTCGACCGACCGGGCGGGCCCAGGCCGGTACGGATCACACCGCTCGGCGCCCTCGTCCTCGAGCACGGACGCGAGCTGCTGGCGAAGGCGGCGGCTCTGGCCGAGGCCGTGGACCGGTTCCAGGCCGGCGAAGGCCGGATCGACATCGGCACCTTCCAGAGCGTATCCACGGTGATCTTGCCAGTCGTCGTACGTCGGCTGCGCGACGAGCACCCCGGCTGCGACATCCGGCTGTCGGAGGAAGAACCGGAGGCGCCTCAGATCGGCGACCTCGACCTGCTGTTCTACGACGGCCCCCTCGACGGTGACGTCGAGCATGTCAAGCTGCTCGACGATCCGTACCTGCTGGTGGCCAGGCGCGGCACCTTCTCCGAGCATTCGGTCCCGCTGGGCCGGCTCGACGGCGCACCGCTGGTGGCCTGGCCGTCGACCTGCGACCAGCCCAGGATGGAGGAGGCATTCACCCGCGCCGGCGCGAACCCGAAGATCGTCTTCCGTACGGCAGGCAACGAGACGCTGCTGTCGATGGTGCGAGCCGGGATGGGATCGGCAGTGCTGCCGTGGCTCGCCATCCACGCCGCCGACGCCGAGTCCGACGACCGGCTCCGTGTCCACGAGCTGCGACCGGCCATTTCCCCACGCGAGATATGCCTGCACTGGCGGGCCGGCCGTACCCACTCTCCCTTGGCGGCTCGAGCGATCGAGATCGCCGTCGAGGTCGCGTCCGACCTGGCCGACGTGCGGTTGCCGCGCCGGCGAAGGGGCCGCTCATGATCACCGACCCGACGATCATCCGGATCGGCCAGGGGGTGGAGCTGCATCACCACCGAGGTCAGCGTGAAGCCGCTAGCGAGTTGTTCGCGCAGATCTGGGATGACATCGGCGGCGAGGAAGGCGACCCGCTGCATGTTTGCGTTCTTGCCCACGCGATGGCCGACGTGCAGGACGACGTGCACCAGGAGTTGGTGTGGGATCTGCGGGCGCTTGCCGCCGTCGGTCTGGTCACTGATGAGCGGGTGGCGCAGGCCGGGGTGACGCTTTCGGTCGCGGGCTTGTATCCGTCGTTGCACCTCAATGTGAGCGAGTGCTATCGCAAGCTGGGCGATCTCGGTCGCGCCCGTGAGCACCTGCGGCAGGCGCGGGCCGAGATCGGCGCGCTTGGCGACGACGAATATGGTCTGCTCATCAAGGGCGGCCTGGAGCGGCTGACCGAACAGTTGGGTGATGCCACCTGATGGCTTAAAGCTGCCCCTGCGCCCCGGCCTGGCCCTGGGGATCACCGTTGAAGAGGTCGATGAATCCGAACGGTGCGCGGTCGCCGAGGCAGAGGTCCAGCACTTCGTGCGCGTCGGCGTAGAAGGTCTCGGTGCGCGGGAACAACGCCTGTTCGTAGGCGGTCAGTGCCGCCTCGAAGTCGTCGGGGTGGGCGGCGATTGCCTTACCGAGTTCGGCGCCGTCGAACATCGCCAGGTTCGCGCCGTCACCGGACGGCGGCATCAGGTGCGCGGCATCGCCGAGGAGCGTCACCCCGGGCACGCGCTCCCATCGGTGTCCGTCCGGGAGTGTGTGGATCATGCGCGCGACCGGAGCGGTCTCGCCGTCGGTGATCAGCGCGGTGAGCTCCGGAGCCCACCCGTCGAACTCGGCCGCGACCCGAGCGGTCGCGGCGGCGGCGTCGGTGAAGTCGATGCCGGCGATCCACTCGGCGGGGCGCTTCAGCTCGACGTAGGTGTGCAGGATGTTGCCCGCCTCGCGGTGCGCGATGATCCCCTTGCCCGGTGTCAGCGCGTACATCGCGCCGACACCGACCGCCTCGGCCGTGGCGGGGTGCCGCTCGTCGGCGTCGTACAGGTAGGTGTCGATGAACGTCGTGCCGACGTACTCGGGCCTGGCGTCGGACAGCAGTGGGCGGATCTTCGACCAGGCGCCGTCGGCGCCGACGAGGAGAGTGCTGGTCACGGTCGAGCCGTCGGCGAAGGTCAGCTCGTGCCGGCCGTCGCCGAGGGGCCGGACACCGGTGACCTTGTGTCCCCACTGGACGGTCTGCTCGGGCAGGGAGTCGAGCAGGATCCGGCGCAGGTCTCCGCGGAGCACTTCGGGACGCCGCGCCGCGCCGTCGTCGGGGGAGTCGAACAGCAGCTTGCCGTGCTGGTCGAGCACGCGCGACGCCTCAGCGCCTTCGTGGATGATCGCGCGGAACTCGTCGGTGAGGCCGGCGTCGGCGAGCGCGCGCTGCCCGTCGTCCTGGTGGATGTCGAGCTGGCCGCCCTGCGTGCGGGACATCGCCAAGGGGTCGGCCTCGTAGACCGTTGCGGGGATGCCGTGGACGTGCAGGACCCGGGCGAGGGTCAGGCCGCCGAGGCCGGCGCCGACGATGGCGATCGGGTGGTGGCTGGTGTTCATGGGCTTCCTCGTTTCTGTACGGGCGGAGCGCCGGGCATCCATATGGATCGGCGTTCCATAAGTAATATGGAACGTCGGTCCAGGGTGTGTCAAAATGAGGCCATGCCACGGACACGAGGAAGGGCACCCACCGGGGGGCGTGCCGACGCCCTCTCGCGAGAGATAATCGTCGGCGCGGCCGTCGCGCTGCTGGACGAGCGCGGCGAGCGGGGACTCACCTTCCGGCTGCTGGCCAAACAGCTGAACACCGGACCCGGCGCGCTGTACTGGCACGTGGCGAACAAGGACGAGCTCGTCGCCCTGGCCGCCGATCAGGTGCTCGGCCACGCCTTCGCCGCGGTCCCGCGCCTCGAGGAAGGCGCCGGCGCCGGGCTGCGCGCGCTCGCCATCGCCGTCTTCGATGCCCTTGATCGGCACCCGTGGGCAGCCTCCCACGTCACCGCGCCGGCCACGCTGGCGAACGCGCTGCGCCTGCTCGACCGCATCGGCACCCTTGTCGCACGAACCGGGCTGCCCGCCGAACGGCATTTCGCGGTCTCCACCGCGATCTCCTACTACATCACCGGCGTCAGCGCCCAGATCATCGCCCCACGCAGCGCCCTCGACTCGACCACCAGCCGCGACGCCTTCCTCACCCAGACCGCCGAACGCTGGGAAGAACTCGACCCCGCCGACTACCCCTTCCTGACGCGCACCACCACGGACCTTCGCGACCACGACGACCGCGACCAATTCACCACCGGCCTCGACCTGCTCCTGAACGGCCTGAACACGACCGCCGACCCGCGACCGCCCGCGTGATGCCGCGATTCAGGCATCGACTGGCGCGCGGCCGAAGACCGAGTACGGCGGCTGCGGAGCAGGATCTTCAAGGTGGTCTGCAGGCGCTCGTCGCGGGGCCGGGCCCCGCAGCATCGAAGCGGAATCCGCGCAGCTCCTCAGCGGCGCGTGCCTGCGCACCTACCACACCGGCACCTGGTCGGAGCACCAGCTCAGCCTCCCCCTCACCCCGGCCACCCCGCTCACCTTCACCTTCGGCCCCAACGACAACGGCAACGTCAACCTGGACTCCATCACCCTCGACCCCGACCCCGGAGTCGTACACCGATAAACGGTGGCCTTGGACCGTTTATCAGGCGGTGGCCAGGTCGAGGAGTTCGAGGAGGTGGTGGTACGGCCGGCCGGTGGCGCGGGTCAGGCCGAGTTCGCAGGTGCGGTTGACCGAGGCGTGGGCGCCGCAGTTCGCGCCGGCCACGGAGGCGGCTTCGGCGCGGGTGGCCGAGGCGGTCAGCTCCGGGTGGAGCAGGCCGCGGTCGCCGGCGAAGGCGCAGCACTGCCAGCCGTCGGGGACGATGACCTCCTCCGCGATCGTCTCGGCGATCCGGGTGAGGGCGGCGTCCAGGCCGAGGCGGGTGGAGGAGCAGGTGGGGTGGAGGGCGAGGGAGGGCAGGCGGCGGGGGACAGGTAGGCGGGGCAGGATGTGCTCGGCGGTGAAGGCGACCGCGTCCACCACCTGAAGGGTGGGAACGAGGTGGTCGAAGCCTTCGGTGCAGGAGGCGGCGTCGCTGACGACGGGGACGCGGCCGTTGCCGGTGGCCGCCAGCAGCGTGTTCCGGACGCGGCGGCCCATGGCCTCGTGGCCGTCGGTGTAGCCCTTGGAGGACCAGGGCGTGCCGCAGCACAGGCTCGCGATCTCTTGCGGTATGTGCAGGCGCAGGCCGGCGCGTTGAGCCAGGCGCTGGAAGGCGGTCATCACGCCGGGGCCGCCGTCCGCGGGGGCGAACAGGGTGTTCAGGCAGGACGGCAGGTAGACGGCGTCGGGGTTGTCGGCTGGAGCCGGGCGGCGGCGCGTCCCCCCGCGGGGCAGGTCTTTGGTCCATGCGGGGACGGAGTCCAGGCCGGTGAGGGCTCGGGCGGCCGTGGCGGCGCCTTCGGCCAGCTTGGGCGTGAGCGTCGCGGCGGTGTCCAGGGCCAGGTTCATCGCCCGGGTGACGCCGTCCCAGTGTCTCGCGGCGCTCTTCCAGCCCGCCTGCGCGGCGCGGCCGTGGCGTTCGGCGCGCAGACGTTTGGTCAGGTCGCCGGTGTTGATGAGGACGGGGCAGGCGGTGGCGCACATGCCGTCCACGGCGCAGGTGTCCACGGCGTCGTAGCGGTACTCGCGCTCCAGTTGCCGGGCCAGCGCGTGGTCACCGGCGGCTTGGGCGGCGGCCAGTTCGCGGCGCAGCACGATGCGCTGGCGGGGGGTGGTGGTCAGGTCCCGGCTGGGACAGACGGGCTCGCAGTAGCCGCATTCGACGCAGCGGTCGACCTCGGGCTCGACGGTGACGACGGTCTTGAGGTCGCGCAGGTGCGCGTCGGGGTCGTCGGTCAGGACGACGCCGGGGTTGAGGGTGCCGGCCGGGTCGCACAGGCGCTTGACCTCGTGCATGACCTCGTAGAGTTCGTCGCCGTACTGGCGGCGGACGAAGGGGGCCATGACCCGGCCGGTACCGTGTTCGGCTTTGAGGTTGCCGCCGCGGCCGAGGACGGCTTCGACCATGTCCTCGGTGAAGTCGGCGTAGCGTCGCAGGTCGCTGCCGAAGCGTTCGTTGAGCATGAAGTGCAGGTTGCCGTCCTTGGCGTGGCCGAAGATGACGCTGCGCTCGTAGCGGTGCTTGGCGAACAAGGAGGTCAGGTCGTCGCAGAGGTCGGCCAGAGCGGGCACGGGGACGGCGACGTCCTCCAGCAGGGCGGTGGTGCCGCTGGGGCGGGCTCCGGCGACGGTGGCGTACAGGCCCTTGCGGATGTGCCACAGCGCGGCCCGGCCGCCGCCGTCCCTGCTGAGCCGGGCCGGGGCGGCCAGGTGCAGTGCGGCGAACGCGTGCTCGGCCGCGCGTTCGCGCCCACCGAGCCGGTCGGCGTCGGATTCCTGCCATTCGATCAGGAGCGCGGCGTGCTCGTGCACGGCCAGCGTACGCAGGACGTCGTCGGCCTTGGCGTCGGTCTGGGCGACGCGCAGGGATTCGGCGTCCAGCAACTCGACGGCGGCGGGTTCGGCCGCCACCAGCTCGGGCATGGCCGCCATCGCCTGGCGCAGGGTCGGAAAGACGAGCAGGCCGGTGGCGGCTAGGCGGTGGGCCGCGACCGTGCGCAGGACCGCTTCGGCGACGAATCCGAGCGTGCCCTCGCTGCCGATGACCAGGTGGGCGAGGATCTGCGCGGGGCTGTCGTGGTCGAGGAAGCTGTTGAGCCCGTAACCCATGGTGTTCTTCAGCGAGAACTGGGCGGTGATCCGGCGCACCGAGTCCGGGTTGCCGCGGATTCGCTCACGCAGCCGCTCCAGGCCCGCCGCCAGCTCGGGCTCCAACGCGCGCAGGCGGGTGTCGGCATCAGGGGCCGCGGTGTCAAGGACGGTGCCGCTGGGCAGCACGAGGGTCATCGACTCCAGGGTCTGGTAGGTGTTGGCGTGGGTGCCGCAGGTCATGCCGCTGGAGTTGTTGGCCACGACGCCGCCGATCGTGCACGCCGACTCACTGGCCGGGTCCGGGCCCAGCTTGCGGCCGTACGGGGCGAGCCGGGCGTTGACCTGCCGCAGCACGGCGCCCGGCTGCACCCGTACCCGCGCCCCGTCGTCGAGCACCTCGATCGAGCGGAAGTGCCGGCGGGTGTCCACCAGCAGATGCTCGCTCACTGCCTGGCCGCTCAGGCTGGTGCCGCCCGAGCGGAAGGTGAGGCGCAGCCCGGTCCGCAGCAGCGCCGCGACCTGCTCGGCGCTCTCGGGCACCAGCACCGCCTGCGGGGTGAGCAGGTAGTGCGAGGCGTCGTGCGCCATGCCGAGCCGATCGCTCGCCCGCGTGCGGGCGATGCCCGGGACGGCCGCCTCTACCGCGGCCAGGATGGCCGGGTCGGACGCGCTCAGGCGCTGAGATTCAGGATCAGTCACGCTGGTGCTCTCTTCGCAGGTCTATCTAATTAGCGGGGTCCGAGGACGTTCTGTCGCTGGCTGCCGAGCCCGTCGATGCCGAGCTCCATGACGTCGCCCGGCTGCAGCCAGACCTGCGGGGTCAAGCCCATGCCGACACCCGGCGGGGTGCCGGTGTTGATCAGATCGCCGGGCTCCAGCACCATGAACTGACTCAGGTGGTGCACGATGACATACGGGTCGAAGATCATCGTCTTGGTGATGCCGGTCTGACGGCGCACCCCGTTGACATTCAGCCACATGCCCAGGTTCCCGACGTCGGCGATCTCGTCGGGGGTGACCAGCCATGGCCCGGCCGGGTTGAACGTCTCGGCCGACTTGCCCTTGCTCCACTGCCCGCCGCGCTCCATCTGGAAGGCGCGCTCGCTGACGTCGTTGACCACCAGGTAGCCCGCGATGGCCTCGTGCGCCTCCTCGATCGAGTCCAGGTAGGAGGTGCGCTTGCCGATCACGACGCCCAGCTCCACCTCCCAGTCGGTCTTGGTGGAGCCGCGCGGGATGCGCACGTCGTCGTACGGGCCGATGAGGGTGTTGGGCGACTTGGTGAACAGAATCGGCTCGTCCGGCACGGCCTGCCCGGTCTCGGCGGCGTGGTCGCTGTAGTTCAAGCCGATGCACAGGATCTGGTGTGGGCGGGCGATCGGGGCGCCGATGCGCTCACCGGCGAAGGCGTGCACCTCGCCGCGTGCGATCCGATCGGCCACCGGCTGGGCGAGCAGGGCGGTGCCGCCCGCGCCGAAGAACTTCTCGTCGAAATCGGGGGTGACGTCGGAGACGTCGGCGTAGTGGGTGTCGTCCACGCGAACGACGGGCTTTTCGGCGCCGGGCGCGCCGATGCGCATCAGGTACACGAGTGCTTCTCCGAATCTCAGTTGAGCGGGCTCAGTTGGGCGTGGGCAGGCCGCGCGCTCCGGCCTTCGCCGTGAACAGCCGGCCGGAACCGGGGTGGGCCGCCAGGTCCTCCGTCACGAGGGATCGTGTCCGGAAGCAATGGCGCGGATGGCGGCCAGGTCGTCGATCAGCGTCTGCAAAGGGGTGCGGTAGGCCAGGCCGCTGACGCTGATCGCGCCGCTGGGCACGGTGGGCGAGGTCAAGTAGGCCGGGACCGCCACGCAGTTGACGCCCGGCTCGTTCTCCTGGTCGTCGGCGGCGTAACCCTGCTCGCGGATGCGTACCAGCTCGGCGTGCAGCTCCTCGACCGTGCCGATCGAGCGCTCGGTGCGGCGTTCCAGCGTCCGGTTCCCCACCCAGGCGCGGACCGCGTCCTCGTCCCGCAGGGCGTCGGCCAGCAGCACCTTGCCCACAGCCGTACAGTGCGCCGGGTTGCGGCCACCGACGACCGAGGTCAGCCGTACCGCCCCGGCAGACGGGTCGAGTTTGGACCGATAGACCACCGATGTCCCGTCCAGCACCGCATAATGAACCGTCTCGCCGTAACGGTCGCACAGCGCCTTCAACACCGGCGCGACACGCACGTGATCGGGACGCGCCTCGTGGTGCGCGAAAGCCATCCGCAGGAACTCGTCCCCCAGCACGTAACGGCCGTGATCGTTCTGCGCGGCGAACCCGGCCCGGCGCAGCGCGGCCAGCGCCCGATGCGCCGTCGGCTTCGGGCTGGCCACCGCGCGCGCCATCTCCTCCAGCCCGATCCCATCGGGATGGCGCGCCAGCTCGGCCAGCACCGCCAGCACGCGGTCGGACCCGACCAGCCTGGAGCCGGCGTCGGCATCGATCGCCGACTCGGCCACGTTTTGCGAGAACACGTTCCGAATGTTAGACCACCGTTCCACCAAACGGAAGTTCTCCTCGATGAGCGCTTCTGTCATGGCGAAGTGCGTCGGCCGGAGCCGGCTGAGGGACCCGCCGCCGCCGGAAAACCGGTTGAGCCTTCCTTCCACGTTCCCGTAGGTTGCCTGCGGCCCCGTCGCTGTGAGGACAGAGGACAAAACCGCGTGACCCCGCCTGCTCTTTAGACCTGACACCTTCTTCCGCTCACCTTCAAGCCGACCCTCCCGTCGGCTCTGCCGGGCTGCCCGTGTGCGCCCGGTCATACAGCGCTTGAGGCCGCGCGCAATCGGCCTCGTGTCAGGTCTAGAGAGATCATGTCTTCACAACCTCATACTGTGCTGCCCTGGGTCGTTCACCGGACCAGGCTTCCTCTGCTGTCGTTGCGGTGCGTGGACTGCCTGTCGGAGTCGGCCACCACCGGCGAGGGCAGGTTCCGCGTCAACGCCAACGGCAAGCTGCTGGATGTGTGGCTGCTGGTCCGCTGCGTGTCCTGCGATCGGACGAGCAAGCTCACCGTGCACGAGCGAGCGCCGGTCAGATCCTTCGATCCGGCCGAGCTCGACGGCTACCACGCCGGCGATCCAGAGCTCGTGGCGTCCCGGCTGCTGGATCCGCTGCTCGCCCGGCGCAACCGCTTCACCCTGGACTGGAAGGGGGCCTGGCGGCTGGACGCCCCGTCGGCATGGCTCGACGAGGCGTGGCCGGTCCAGGTGGAGGTCGTCTTCAAGGACCCGGTGCCGGTGCGCCCGGACCGGCTCATCGCGCAGGGGCTCGGCCTCAGCAGGAACGAGGTGCTACGCCGGATCAAGTGCGACATTCCGCTGCGCCGTACGACAAGCGCCGGGTTCACCTTTACCGTGATGGCCGGGGACTAGCGGGCATGTAGCCGCGGCTCAAGCATCCGTACGAAATACGCCTCGTTCAGCGGCGGCTCCAGAGGCACGGAGTCGCCGCTGAACGGCCAGGGTGTGCCCGGAGCGGGCCAGCGGCGCGGTCGCCGACCACTCGCAACGGCCCTGTCCGCCGCCCGTCGGCGGCGCCGCGATGAGATGGCCAGCGGATCAGCTACCTACAGCAGCCATGTGCGGGCGACTTCGGAAATCGACAGTGATGACCGGGTCCATGTCGCCCCCATATTCGGGACTCTCTCGGCGCCTGGTGATCGGGTACTGCGGCGAGTGGCTTGCCGGCGGTCGGCCTGCTAGCGATGGGCTCGTGGATCGTGGTCGCCCACGGTGCTCGATGCGGCGGGGTGATGGTCATTGAGGCGGTCGAGGGCGGCGGCGGTGGCTTCGTCGGAGGCGAGGTAGACGACCAGCCGCTGCTCGTCGGGGTCAGGCAGTTCCAGGCTCTCGTACGCCAGCAGCAGTTCCCCCACCTCCGGGTGCGCCCACCGCTCGACGCCGGTGCGCGCGGGCAGTGCGGCCGAGCCCTCGAACCGGTCGCGGAAGCCGGCGTCGGCAGTGATCGTCAGCTCCTCGGCGAGCAGTGCCGCGTGCGAGTCGCCGAGCGCTGCCGCGGCCCGTAGCGCGGCGGCCCGCTCGCCGGCGACCGCGTCCCAGTCCGGGTGGGCATCGTGCGCCCGCGGGTCGGTGAATGCGTACCGGACCAGGTTCGGTGGCTCGGCCTCCAGCAGCCCGGTCGGGCCGGCGAGCCGCGCGAATCCGGCCGTCCACGCGAGCAGGTCGCCGGGCCGGTTGGCGACCAGCGCCGGCGCGGGCTCGAGCTGGTCCAGCAGCGCCCGCACGGTCGGGCGCACCGTCCGGGCCCGCGCCGCGGCGGCCCCGTCACACGCGCCGCCGCCGGTGGTCTTCGCCAGCCGGTGCAGGTGGATCCGCTCGTCACGGGAAAGGCCCAGCGTCTCCGAGAGCGCGGCGAGCACCTGGGTGGACGGGCTGCGGTCGCGTCCTTGCTCCAGCCGGGTGAGGTACTCCACGCTCACGCCGGCGAGCGTGGCCAGCTCGGCCCGGCGCAGCCCGGGTGTGCGGCGCCGGTTCCCGTTCGGGAGCCCGACCGCGGCCGGCGGGACCGCCTCGCGGTGCGCGCGTAGAAACGCGCCCAGCTCTGTCTCGGTCATCAACTGCGATTGTATTCACGGCGAGCCTGGCCCTGCCAGGGCTAGGAAAACCGCAGCCTGGCCCGGACCCGCCCAGCTCCGGGACGCTCGTAGGCATGAGCACCTTCACCGACGGTGAGAGCGCCTTCCTGAGCCGGGGCCGCTGCGCGCCGCACGTCACCCCATTGGGGGTGCTTCACGATCCCGATCCCGAGGCGGTGATGTCGGCACCAGCCTGGCGGCGAGCAAAAGGTCATACCCCGACCGAGACAGAACCTGAGGAGAGGCCCATGATCCAGATCGCGATCATCCTGGGCAGCACCCGCCCCGGGCGCCGCGTAGAGGACGTGGCCCGGTGGGTCGCCGAGGCCGCCGGCCGGCACCCCGCCGTCACGGCCGGGGAGGCCGGCCTCGAACTCGTCGACATAGCCGACTACGAGCTGCCGTTACTGGACGAGCCCGCGCCCGCAGTCATCGGTTCCTACCAACATGCACACACCAAGCGGTGGGCGGCCACGATCGGCAGGTTCGATGGCTTCGTGTTCGTCACCCCGGAGTACAACAGCGCCATCCCCGCCGCGCTGAAAAACGCCATCGACTACCTGTACGCGGAATGGAACGACAAGGCAGCCGGGATCGTCAGCTACGGGGTCTACGGCGGCACCCGCGCCGCCGAACAACTGCGGCAGACCATGGGCGAGATCAAAGTCGCCGACGTACACGCCCAAGTCGCGATCAACCCGTACTTCGACTTCGACTTCACCGACTCCAAGGCCGGCGTCTGTGCCCCCGGCGAACGCCAAGAAACCGCCCTGACCCTCATGCTGGATGAAGTCCTCGCATGGTCCCACGCCCTCCGGGCGCTGCGGGACCCCACCGCCAGCGCCGATCCCCGGCCCGGGCCGACCTGATCCACGCCACCCGCTCCTCACGCGTGGCCCGCTCGACGGCAGCACGTTCCAGGTCTTCAGCGGTCGCACCCCCTTCGGGTGGGAGCGAGCGATCCTGGCCATCGGTGGGCGCTTCCATCGCCGTGGTCTTCGTCGACGCTGTGACGATCGCCGCTGCTCGCCCCGCGTCAAGATGCCAACCACCCGCGAGGGCCACTACACCCTGGATGCGCGATCTGGGCAGGATCACCATGCTGCGGGTCGACACCCCCGGCGGCGACCAACGCGCTCTACCTGCACACCGGGCCGCTGCTGGCCGACCGGTGGAACAAGGACCTGATCTGCGAGTGCTCTGCGGATGGGCGGATCGCTGAAGTTCGGGGAGGCCACCGCCTCGCCATCGTCGGGAAGTGGTCAGCCGCCTTTCGGCAGAACACCCTGGCCGCGGCGTTGAAGGAGTGGGGGTGGATGCGCCGCACCATCCACGCCGCCGCTACCTTTCGGATCCGGTCTGCGGCCAGTCCGTCGTTGGTGTTGGCCACGATCAGCTCACGTTGAAGCTCTGCAAGCCCGGCGACCAGCTCACCCCGGCCGCGCAGGCAGGCCTCAAGCCGGGCGATCACATGGTCTCCTTCAACGGCGCCACGATCGGCTCCTGGGACGACGCCAAGCGCCTGATCCGCTCCCACGGCCCCGGCCGGGTCAAGCTCGGCATCGTGCGCGATGGCAAGCCGATGACATTCGACGTCACGCTCATCGCCCAAGACCAGCCCAACCTCGAAGACCCCGACAAGATCGACAAGAACGTCGGTTTCCTCGGCGTGCGGCCCACCAAGGTGATGGAACAGCAGAGCGTCGGCCAGGTGATCGGCTACATGGGCGAGCAGACGGCCAGGGTGGCGGGCTCGATCTTCAACCTGCCGGACAAGATGGTCGGCATCTGGCACGCAGCCTTCTCCGGCGAGGAACGCGACCCCGAGGGCCCGGTGGGCATGGTCGGCGCGGGCCGCATGAGCGGCGAGATCCTGGCCTCCGACTTGTCCGACGAGGAGAAGATCGCCACCTTCGTCAGCCTGCTGGCCGGCTTCAACCTGGCGGTCGGCATGTTCAACCTGATCCCGCTGCTGCCGCTCGACGGCGGGCACATCGCGGGCGGGCTCTGGGAGGGGCTCAAGCGGGCCTACGCCAAGGTCATGCGGCGGCCGAAGCCCAAGTACGTCGACATCGCCAAGGTGCTGCCGCTGACGTACGCGGCGGCGCTGGTAATGATGATCATGGCAGGCCTGCTCGTCTACGCCGACCTGGTCAACCCGCTCACGCTGACGAACTGACGGACCGGTTCGTGATGTTCGCGACCACCATCATGACGACCGGCTGGCGTTCTGGTGCGCGGCGCCTCCGGGGACGCAGGAGGAACTGGTGGCCGAGGACCCCGCGCGGTTCCTCCGGCCTCTCACGTGGTGCACCGTGTGCGACTTGGATCGCTCGATGGGCCTGGCGATCTTCGTGTGGTGTGGCCACGGACGGTTGCTCTCGTCTCGTCCGGGAGCGATCGCAATCGGGTAACGTCCCGCGACTCTACGGCCGCCGCAACCCGGCGCTTCAAACGCGGGCGCTACTGCAGTTGGTCGCGGCGGCGGGTGAGGTAGGCGGTCTCGCCGGTGTTGCCGGCCAGCTCGATGGCCCGGTCGTAGGCCGCGCGTGACTGCTGACTTTGGCCCAGCCGGCGCAGCAGGTCGGCGCGGGTGGCGTGGTAGGCGTGATAGCCGGCCAACGCCTCGGCGAGGCGGTCAACGATGGCCAGTGCCACCTCCGGCCCGTCGAGCTCGGCCACGGCGATGGCCCGGTTGAGGGCGATGATCGGCGAGCGGTCGAGGCGGACGAGCTGGTCGTAGAGGGCGAGGACCTGCGACCAGTCGGTGTCGCGCATGTCGCGGGCGGAGGTGTGCACGGCGTTGATCGCCGCGAGGATCTGGTAGCGACCCGGAGCCACCCCGGCGGCGGCAGCGGCGAGGCGCTCGCGCACCAGCCGGTGACCCTCGGCGATCAGCGCCGCGTCCCAGGCCCCACGGTCCTGCTCGTCGAGAGCGACCAGTTCGCCGCCGGCCGAGACCCGGGCGGGGCGGCGCGCCTCGGTCAGGAGCATCAGCGCCAGCAGCCCGGCCACTTCTCCGTCCTGCGGCAGGAGCGCGCGGATCAGGCGGGTGAGCCGGATCGCCTCGGTGGTCAGGTCGTGTCGTACGGGATCGGTGTCGGGACCGCTGGCCAGGTAGCCCTCGTTGAAGACGAGGAACAGGACGGCCAGGACGCCGGAGACACGTGCCGGCAGATCGTCGGCGGACGGCATCCGATAGGGGATGCGAGCCGCCTTGATCTTGGCCTTCGCGCGGGTGATGCGCTGCTCCATGGTGCTCCCCTGCACCAGGAAGGCACGGGCGATCTCGGGCACGGTCAGACCGCCGACCATGCGCAGCGTCAACGCCACGCGCGCTTCCACCGCCAGCGCCGGGTGACAGCAGGTGAAGATCAGCCGAAGCCGGTCGTCGTCGATGGCGCCCAGCGGCTCGGGTGGGGTGTTGTCGTGCAGCATCTGAGCCTCCTTGTGCTTGTCGTCGCGTTTGTTCTCGCGCCGGATCCGGTCGATGGCCTTGCGGTTGGCGGTGGTGGTCAGCCACGCGCCCGGGTTGGGGGGCAGGCCGTCGGCCCGCCACCGCTCGACGGCGGTCGTGAACGCCTCGGCGGCCGCCTCCTCGGCGATGTCGAGGTCACCGAAGCGCCTGGTCAGGGCGGCCACCACCCGCGCCCACTCGTCGTGGTGGGCCCGAGTGATCGCCTCCTCGACGTCGCTCACTGGAACGGCCGCACTTCGATCTTCCGATCGCAGACCTTCGACGCCTCGGCGGCGAGCTTGAGCGCCACATCCAGATCGGGGACCTCCCACACCCAGACGCCGGCGAGGTACTCCTTCGACTCCACGAAGGGCCCGTCGCTGACCACCGCCTGCTCGCCCCGGTTGTCGATGACCGTGGCCGCGTCGGTGTCCGCGAGTCCGCCCGCGAAAACCCAGTAGCCCTCGGCGATCAGTCGTTCGTTGAACGCGCTGATGGCAGGCTGCCTGTCCGTGCTGCCGGGATTGCTCTTGTCATCGATCACGGAAACCAGGTACTGCATCTGAAGATCATCTCCTGTGATGGTTCGGTGGTAGGGACTTCAGGCCGTTGCATACCGCGGGCGCCCGGCCGGCCGGTAGACCTGGATCGTCACGCCCTTCGAGTCGACCCGCGACTCGACCAGGTCGAGCGCGAGATCCGGACCGGTCTCCGGGAACAGTCTCGCGCCCTGGCCGAGGATCACCGGGACCACGATCAGAATCATCTCGTCGACCAGGTCGTTCTCCAGCAGCC
The DNA here is from genome assembly GCF_018603905.1 of Nonomuraea sp. NEAU-A123. Classification (GTDB taxonomy): domain Bacteria; phylum Actinomycetota; class Actinomycetes; order Streptosporangiales; family Streptosporangiaceae; genus Nonomuraea. The sequence continues at coordinate 19,960 of NZ_JAHFZZ010000043.1, read as the reverse complement.
ACCGGGTCAGGGCGCCGCTGCCGTGCACCTGCAGCTCACCCCCGGGCTTGGCCTTCAGCTCACTGATGGCCGCCGCGAGGTCACCGCGGAGAACGGTCGTGTCCTCCCAACGCGGCGCGGTGAGCGTGGTCGAGGCAACGTACTTGGGGGCCTGGTTCAAGGCCACGCCGATGGGATGTGCGCGCATCTGGTCGATTGATCCCCAGGAGCCGGCGAACAACTCGTAGGTGCGCCGGCCGAACAGGAACGCCTCGGCGCGCTGGTAGGTCTGCGTGATGAACGTCCTGGTCTCGTCGTCACCCGCCCCCGGGGCCCATCCGCCGCGCTCGAATCCGTTCCTGCGGTCCTCATCCGACGCACCGCCGTTTCCCTGCATCACTCCATCGATGGTGACCTGAGTCACGGTCGTCAGCTTCATGATCGCGGTTCCTTTACCTCGGCGCCGCCCCCTTGCGGGCGACCTCACCCCTGCTACGAACACCCCCGCCCCGATCCGACACCGCCTCCCGGACTTCTTTGAAGAATTTTCCGGGACGCCGGTCGTCAGCGATCCGACAGCACGACAGTGTCGCGGCGACTGCGCGATCTCGGACGGCGCGATGCCGTCCAGCCACGCGTCGGTGTCACCGAGCGCATCCACCTGATCCAGCCACTTCACCTGCCCGCGGAATCGCGACCAGGTGGCCCGCTGGGCGGGCTTCTTGAGCCGGTTGAACGTCGATTTCCCGTCCGGCCCGACGACGAGCAGACCCTCCATCCGGGCCCGGCCGGCCTCGCCCTGCGTCGTACTTCACCCCTTGACGCTGCCGTACCAACTTGCGATGCGCGTGGTCCGGCCAGACCTCTCCGGGCAAGCCACCTCCTCCGCCGACGGCGTGAAGAACACATGCAGCACCCGCGCCGAACGGCCCTGTCCATCAAACCGCAACCAAACCCACGCGGAAGGTCACATCAGCTGACAAACACACCCTCTGAGCAGCACCTCAACACCCCACTGTCCCTTTCTCTCGTACTTGGTCTGCCCCCAAGTAGTCCGGAACGTGCTTCCGCGGCCGACCGTCATGCCAGGTGAATACCGCCGCCGCGCCGTGGGATCCGGCCGGCAACCGCCGGCAGGGGCTCGACCGCTTCGTTCCTGAGCGGAGGCCTGCGGCTTCAGGCGCCCGCCGGTCCGCTGTAGTCGGTAACGGCATAAACCTGCAGGAGCCTCTCGACTCCGCGCAGGAAGGTCTCGCAGATCAGCGCCGGGTCGAACAGGCAGCCGGCGGCCATGGCGCCGTCGCGCATCATCACGAAGTGGCGGGCGGCGGGCTCGGCGCCGGTCTCCTGGATCTTGGCCAGTAGTTCTGTGACGGTTTCCAGGAACCATTGGCGGTGGGCGAGCACGGCCTTGCGCACCGGGGACTCGGGGTCGGGATACTCGGCGGCAGCGTTGAGGAAGGCGCATCCCCGGAAGCCGGGGGACTGGATGCTTTGGGCGATGGACTTGCTGAGGGCCCGGATGGTGTCGGCGGCCGGTAGTCCGGCGACGACGGCCTCGTGCGCTTGACCCCGCATGGCCCGGTCGACCTCGTTCAAGTAGGCGAGGACAAGGTCTTCCTTGCCGGGAAAGTGCCGGTAGAGGGTGGCCCGCGTCACCTGCGCTTCGGCGACGATGCGATCGATGCCGACGACGTGGATGCCCTCCGCGTAGAAGAGCCGGGTGGCCGTGTTGAGCAGCCGGGACCGCGCTTCGGACGGCCGACCTTCGGATTGGCTGGGCATACCCAACACTCTAGCGGATAGAACGTTCGGTCTTGACAGGCTGCGCCGCAGGTTGCCATGCTGTGCCGCGACAGAACGTTCGGTCTAGTGAGGGAGTAGCAGCGGCTCGTCGTATCCACGTACGCACCAGTGGCCGCCGCGACCGGGAGCGTCGCGCAGCGCCATCCGCCGGCACGAGCGAGGCGGCGGCCTGGCAGACCATCCCGTCCTGGTACCTGCTCAGCAGGCAGGACCAGGCCATCACTGATCGCTGGTCGCCCACCTGATCGAGAAGGCCGACCACGGGCCGCGCTGAACCGCTCTCCACATCGCTCATCCACCGAAAGGATCATCATGAGCACTATCGCCGCTTCACCCGGTATTTCCGGGACCGCGTCCACGCTGCGGCGGCTGTACTTCGTCCGGTTCGCGTTCGCCATCGTCTGGGCTCTCGTGATGTTCACGACCGCCTCGAACCTGGGTCCGCTCGCGGTCACTCTGCTCGTGCTCTACCCGCTGTTCGACGTGGCCGCCGCCATCATCGACGCCCGCGCGTCGCGCACCACCGGATCACCTGCCCTGCTGTACGTGAACATCGCGGTCAGCCTGATCACCGCCATCGGCGTGGCCATCGCCTGCGCGTCCGGTATCCCGGCTGTGCTGCGCGTGTGGGGCGCCTGGGCGGTCGTGGCCGGGCTGGTCCAGCTGATCGTGGGCGTCACCCGCCGCAAGATGGGCGGCCAGTGGCCGATGATCATCAGCGGCGGCATCTCCGTACTCGCCGGTGCGTCGTTCATCGTTGGTGCCTCCGCGAACAACCCGACGCTGATCAACGCGGCCGGCTACGCCATCCCCGGCGGCATCTTCTTCCTCATCTCGGCCTTCCGTCTCGGCCGCGCCGCGAAGGGAAACTGACATGGACAGCAACACCTACGACGTCGTCGTCCTCGGAGCCGGCCCGGTCGGGGAGAACGTCGCCGACCGGGTGGTGCAGGGCGGGCTCGGCGCCGCCATCGTCGAGCGCGAGCTCGTCGGTGGGGAATGCTCCTACTGGGCCTGCATGCCGACCAAGGCATTGCTGCGCAGCGCGGCGGCGTTGCGGGCGGCGCGTCGGTTGCCGGGAGCGCGCGAGGCGGTGACCGGCGGTCTCGACGCGGCCGCGGTGCTGGGCCGCCGGGATGGCTTCGCCTCGCATTGGAAGGATGACGGTCAGGTCGGCTGGCTCGATTCGGCCGGGATCGCTCTGCACCGTGGTCAGGGCCGGATCGTGTCCGCGAACGTGGTCGAGGTGACCGGCGACGACGGCGTCCCGGTCACGTTGACGGCCCGGCATGCGGTGGTCATCGCGACCGGAAGCGGCGCGCTGCTGCCGGACATTCCTGGTTTGCGCGAGGCCGCGCCGTGGACCAGCCGGGAGGCGGCTGCCGCGAGCGCGGTCCCCGGCCGGCTCGCGATCATCGGCGGTGGCGTGGTGGCGTCGGAGATGGCGACCGCCTTCGCCGCCCTGGGGTCCTCGGTGACGATGCTGGCGCGTGACGGTGTGCTGCCGCTGGCCGAGCCGTTCGCCGGCGAGCGGGTCACCGAGTCGTTGCGGGAGGCCGGTGTGTCGGTACGCCTGGGTGCGGAGGCCGCATCGGTGCACCGCGACGAGGCCGGAACGGTGCACATCACGATGACCGACGGAGAGCGGGTCGAGGCCGACGAGGTTCTGGTGGCGATCGGCCGGATACCGAACACCCAGGACATCGGTCTCGGCGCCGTCGGCCTGATGCCGGGCGCCTGGCTCACGGTGGACGACACGCTGCGCGTGGTCGGGGAGGACGGGGCGCCGATCGGTGACGGATGGCTGTATGCCGCCGGTGACGTCAACCGGCGAGTGCTGCTGACTCACCAGGGTAAATACCAGGCCCGCGCGGTCGGCGACGTCATCGTGGCGCGGGCGAAGGGCGAAGCGGTCGAGGACGGCCGCTGGGGCCGACACGTGGCCACGGCCGACGAGCGCGCGGTGCCCCAGGTGGTCTTCAGCGAACCGGAGATCGCGTCGGTGGGGCTGACCGCGGCCGCGGCCGAGGCCGCCGGGGTACGGTTCCGCGTTGTCGACTACGACCTGGGCGCCGTCGCCGGATCCGCCCTGCACGCCGACGGCTACCGGGGGCACGCCCGCATGGTCGTCGACGAGGACCGGACAGTGATCGTCGGCTTCACGCTCGTCGGCCCGGACGTCGCAGAACTGCTGCACGCCGCGACGATCGCGGTCGTCGGCGAGGTTCCGCTGGAGCGGCTGTGGCACGCGGTTCCGGCGTTCCCCACGGTCTCCGAGGTGTGGCTGCGGCTGCTGGAGGCGTACGGCCCCCCGCGCCAAGACCTCGGGAGCTGCCGGTGACGAGGACGCCGGCAGCTCCCAGACGGAGCCGGGACAAGATGTCACGCCAAGCCGCTCCCATCCAACATGCTCGTCAGCCCCCGATGCGAGCGCGGTCAGCACGGCTCGATGACGGTGCGCTGGGCGGTGCTGCCCGTCGGCCGCCGCGCCGACCCTGCGCTGGTACCGGTGCCGTACCCACACCAACCGGCACGATTGGCCGATCGGTGCTGGACCGATCGTCCGCGTGCTGACCGAGGCCTTCGGCCCCTCCTGTCAGATGTGCGGCGAAGTACTCGGCCGCTACGTCGATCATCACAAGCAGACGCAGTTGGTGCGCGGCCTGGCATGCCACCACCTACGGTGCGGCCATACCGGTGGAGTTCCGCATAACTCTGCGTTCAAGTGCGCCACGAGCGCGGGAGGCGAGTCTCTTCTCCTTGGGCTGGGGCTTCCGGCGCCGTGCCGGGGGACCCTCAGGAGGCCAGACCGACCACCGGCTGGCCCCGCGCTGGAGGCTGGAGCCGCTGGGCGGCGGCATCCTGGGCGACCGGCTCAGGTGCTCAATGCCGGTTCAGCGGCCGGTGTCCTCAGGTGAGCGGAGAGAACTGCGTCGGCCAGGCGATCACCGAGGTGGCTTCGAGGATCTGCTCGGGCCCGCCCGGCGGTGGCCACAGCCCGGACGCATACAGATCCCTGCGGATGGCGACCCGCTCGTCAAGGCTGTGAAACGGCCAGATGTGGAGAATACGATCGGGACCGTCCAGTGCGTACATCACCACCGTCAACGGATCGATGCGGTGCCTTGCCGGCAAGGCCTTTCGCCAGCCCACCATCGTCGCGGGAAGGCCGCCAGGCCGGAGGTGATAGTCGCGGATCTCGTACGCCGGCCCGAACTGGCCCGTTTGCACCGGCGGAATGAACGGGAACGGAACGAAACTCTGCGTTGTCAGATCGGTCAGATGATCACCGGCGCCGAACGGCCGGTCACTGGCACGCGCTCGCATCCGCTCCCGCAGTAGCTCCGCGTCGTCGGTGAAGCCGCGCAGCACGATCAGGCGCCCCAGCGGGCCGTTCTCCGTTTGCCAGCAGCCAAGGAGCTTTCCATATGCGTCAGGGCTGTTCACCCAGGGTTCAACTCCGGCAGCCGCCTTCTCGGCATCGAGCAGGCGAAAGGCAAGGATCGCGAGCTCGTACCGGATGTTCTGCTGCTCCTGATCGACGTCTTCTCCGCTGATCGGCGCGGGCTGTTTCATGGCGGTTTCGCTCCTGGTATCGACGGTGGTGGTATCCACGGTCAGATACCCGCACCGTGGCCGAGATCGCCAAGGCCCTGGGGGCTGGCCATGGCATCATCTACCGGGCCGTGCAGCAGGCCTCCTGACGCCAGGCCGAGGTCGCGTTCGCTTGAGGTCACATCCACGGACGCGACCTCGCTCTGGCCGGCAATAGGAGGTCAACAACCACAGACAACGATGGGGCGCCGCAAGATCTGAGCCTCAAGACAAGTCCCTTGAATCTGGATGGTGCCCGCAGCGCCCTATATCCAAAACCAACATAACCACAGGTCAGAGGCAGGTTCGTTGGATTCCCACGATTGCTAGAAGCGACCCTCTCAGCGAGGCGCCTACACCACGCGGTGATTCTGGCGTACTGCCAGTGCCGTAGCCCCACTACTCGGTGGTACTGTGTAGTAGTACTCGGTGCCACCGAGTACTAGGGGCGGAAGAGGACCCACGATGGACGACCTGACGGAGATGCTGAAGGGCACGCTTGAGGGCTGCGTGCTTGAAATCATCGGCAGCGAGGAGACCTACGGGTACGCCATCACGCGTCGGCTGAACGAACTCGGCTTCGCCGACGTCGTCGAGGGGACGGTTTACACCATCCTGCTGCGGCTGGAGAAGAACGGGCTCGTCCAGGTGACGAAACGACCGTCCGGGCTGGGCCCGCCGCGCAAGTTCTATGCGCTCAATGACGCGGGGCGCAAAGAACTTGCGACGTTCTGGGCTAAATGGGAGTACATCACATCACGGATCGACAAGCTCAAGGAGGGTGGGGAATGAACTTCTGGGAAACCATGACAGGCAGCGATCTCACCAGGGAATGGAAGGCGTTCGAAGCCCGGGCCGAGGCATTGCCGGCCGACTACCGGGCGGCGTGGGAGAAGGTCAAGGGTCATCTTTTTCCGTACGGGGATTTCACCGGTCGAAACCTGATGCCGATTCTCGACGGTGCTCTGGGGCTGCTCGAAGAGACAGCGGCCGATGGGCAGAGCATTCACGAGGTGCTGGGTGACGACATTGAGGGCTTCTGCGCGGCGCTGGCCGGCGGATCAGGGGCTCGAGGCTATCGCGACCGGTGGCGCGAGCAGTTGAACAGGAACGTCGCAAGGAAATTGGGCCGGCTAGGAGGCTGACGTGGGCATCCAAGACATCATCGAGGGCAAGAAGCAGTGGCGGGCGCACATGGCGCGGGTCAAGGCGCTCCCACCGGACTACCAGATCGTCTACAAGGAGATTCAGAGGTACTTCTTCAAGGTCGGACCGATCGACTTGCATGATGGGCCCCTGCTTTCAGGGATCGTCGATTTCTTCGAGGAGGGCGTCGCGGCCGGCAAGGGAGTCCTGGAACTCATCGGCAACGACATCGCTGCCTTCTGCGACGACCTGGTCAAGGACTCGCGCACCTACGCGGACATTTATCAGGAGTCCGTCAGCGGGAAACCCGGCGCGGCCGAGAAGTAACACCCGTCGCCTTGACGTCGTGCCAGTGGGCGTATGCCCGGACGGCCCTTGGCGAGCTGAGCACCTTGTAAGCACGCTCCTCCAGACTGCACGCCGAGGCCCGAGGCGTGGACTCAACTGGGACGTTGGGAAGATCCTCACAAAGGATCAGTGACACCCTCTTCAGCCGCGCATTGGCGCGTAGCGGCGGGGCCACTCGCACGAGGGGCTGCGTGAGCCCGCCGGAGATTTGATCACCAGCTTCACCGACCACGTGCACCTGCGGGTGGATGCGCGGGTTCTTGACGCTCCAGCGCGCCTCGGTGCCCAGTTGCTCGCCCAGCGCGGTCATCGCCGCCAGCACCGGGGCGCCCCGGGCGTTCGCGCCGAAGGTGATCGTGGTCGTGAGCATCCGGCACAGCCCCACCACGGTGGAGGCCCTCTTGACCAGCTCGGCTCGTCAGTCGCCCTCGGGCGGCGGCAGCATCCCGGTCACGGTGGCCACCGCGAGGCGTACCTGTTCGCGGGCGATCCGCGCCTCGATGGCCTCCCACACCACCGCGATCCGGACCTGGTCCTCTTCACCCCATGTCCGGGCCTCCAGCAGCACCTGGGCCACCACCGCTATGGCCTGTACGGAGTTGAGATCAGAGGGATTCCGCTGCGCTACGGTCTGCGGCCTCGGTAGGCCATCGCCATGGCGCGTGGAGACCTCACTGACGAGGAATGATCCTTGATCGAGCCTTGCCTGCCGTTGGGTGAGCGAGGCCCGATTCCGGACCTGCGGCAGCAGTTCAACGCGGTGATGTGGCGGTTTCGTACCGGCAGTCCGTGGCGGGATCTGCCCGCCGAGTACGGGCCATGGTCCACCGTCTATGAACGACCCGCGGATGAAGAGGGTCCGCGTCAGGCCGGGCCGAGGACGCAGAACTCGTTGCCCTCCGGGTCGGCCAGAACCGTCCACGAGACGTCGCCCTGGCCTACGTCGGCGAGCGTCGCGCCGAGGACCTCAAGCCGGGCCACCTCCGCCGCTTGACCGTCAACGGTCTGGGGCAGCAGGTCGAGGGGGACTTCGCCGAGCTGCCGGAGGCCTTGGGCGGGTGCGGAGGCGGTGATGGCGTAGCGGCCCAGGAAGTTGATGTGGGCGTGGCTGAGGCGGGCGGCGCCCTTGTCCTTGACTGGGACGCCCTGGGCACGGAGCTGGTCGACGGCGGCCGAACACCTGCCCGTGCGGGGTGGATTGCCGTTGTGGCGAACATGCGCAGCAGGTCGTAGGCGCGGACCTGGTTGGTCACCAGCGATCCGGCGACCCGGCCCCTTCGATCACCGACACTAGGATGACCGCGCTGATGGCGGCGAGTATCCAGGACGGTCGGGGCAGGTGCCGTACCCTCGCCCCGACCGTCTTGTCGACCTCGCCGGCCAGCAGCCGAGGGCAGGCGTAGATTCCGGCGGCCAGCACGACGACGCCGATGGCCGTTCGGCATCGCCAGACCGTAGAAGGCGATCGCGAGCGCCGCCGCCGGCCTGGTGCCGTATCGGGAGAGCAGGAAGCCCATCTAGGCGATGAAGACGACGGAACCGATCCCGACCGCGCTCGCGGCCAGCCCGATCTGGGCGTCCGACGACCGCGTCTGCTCGGCGATGTCCGGCAGATGGACGATCCAGCTGGTCGTGGCCAAGCTGTTGACGAACAGCAGGGTATAGGTGGCTTTGCGTGCTGAGTGCAGGGTGCGATGGACTGCTTGAGCAGACATGGTGGCCCTCTCATCGAGGCGGGTGAAGAACGGGGGGACAGGGCCGGCCGAGCCGTAATGAGAATGCGTACTCGCATTCCGGTCGTCTTTGGCCCGGCCCACCATGTGTAAAGCGCTAACGGAATACACACTTGTCCTGACTTTGCCGGTTAGATCGAGGGTCTTGACAGGCGCGCCGGGGCGGGCGGTTCACTCTGTGAACCGGAATGTTCATTCGCATTTTGCAGTCCGATAGAGAGGCACTCTCCATGACCATGACGGAACCGTTGACCTCCGCTGCCGCTGTCGTGGCGGCGATCCGTGCCAGGCGCGCGGACCTTGCCGCCGGCGGCTTCCGGAGCGACCGCCACAACGCCGATCCCGCCGACAATTTCGCCGTGCTCTCCGAGATCGGCGCCGCCCGGTTGCTTGTCCCCGCCGCATACGGCGGCCTGTGGGACGGCACGGCGAGCGGCGGATGGGGCGATCTCATCCGGGCGATGGTGGAGATCAGCGCGGGTGACGGCCCGACCGGCCAGAACTGGGGCACCACGGCCCTGGTCGCCCGGGAGGTGTTCGACGCGCATGCCGGCCTGCCCGAGGAGACCCGGAGCGAGCTGGCACGCCGGCTCCTGCACGAGGGACTGCGCATGCTGGCCTCCAACGCCGAGACCGGCGTGAACGGAGTGAACGGCGTGAACGGCGTGAACGGTGTGAACGGTGTGAACGGTGTGAACGGCAAGGTCACGGCCCGCCCGGCCGACGGCGGCGTGATCCTCAGCGGCACCGAGTCCTTCAACACCAACAGCGGCGGCCTCGGCATCGCCAACGTCGGCTGCCTCCTGGAAGGAGCGCCCGGCCGCCACCACGTCCTGGTGGAGCTGACCCATCCAGGCGTCGAGCCGCACGACGACTGGGACAACATGGGCCAGCGCGGCACCCGCAGCCAGACGATCACCTATCGCGACGTCTTCGTGCCGGACGGCCGGCACTACGCCGCCTCCATGCCGTCGCCGGTGTTCTTCGGCGCGGTGATGCTGCTGCACGCCGCGTTGATGCAGGGCATCGGCGACGGCGCGCTGGACGCGACGCTCCAGTACGTGCGCACGATGAAGCGGGGCATGCTGCCGCAGTTCGCGACACCGGTCGAGGACCCGCTGATGATGCGGCGGCTGGGCGCGCGCTCGAGCCGGCTGGCGGCCTCCCGGGCGCTGCTGTTCTCCGCCGCCGACCGGCTGGAGGGCGCGGCCGGTGAGGACCTGTCCGCGATCGTGGCGGAGTGTTTCCGGGCCAAGGTGGCCTGCGTGGACGCCTGCCTGGAAGCCGCGGGCGAGATCCACGAGTTGGCCGGGGCACGCGGCACCTCGAACGCGTACCGGCTCGACCGCTACTGGCGCAACGCCCGTACCTTCGCCTCTCACGATCCCACCGACACCAAGAACGTCTACATCGGCATGTACGAGGTCACCGGCGAGCTGCCCTCGCTCGCGGCCATCGTGCGCGTCTGATGGCCACCGAGACCGTCAGTCCTGCGGCACCCACCCGGGGGCGCGTGCTCAACTCCACGCTGATCGTGGTGTGCCAGAGCATGCAGGCCCTCGCCTTCGGCGGCATCGCCCTGTTCCTCCCGCTCATCCGGCAGGACATCGGCATCAGCCCCTCGCAGGCCGGGCTGCTGGCCGCCGCGGGCACGTTCACGTACGCGCTCATGCAGATCCCGTCGGGATACCTCGCCGACAGGTTCGACCCCAAGCGCCTGTTCGTGTTCGGGCTGCTCGGCACCAACCTGCTCGCGCTCACCTTCGCACTGCTGAACTCCTACGGCTGGCTGCTCGCCAACCAGGCACTGTCCGGCATCTTCCGGTCGCTGGTGTTCGCGCCGGGCCTGCTGCTGATCAGCCGGCAGTTCCGCGCCGACCGCCGGGCCACGGCCATGGGCCTGTACGTGGCGGGCGGCTTCTCCTCCAACATCCTGCTCAACGCGCTCGGCCCGGCGCTGGTCGGGCCGCTGGGCTGGCGCTGGCTGATGATCTCCTTCGCCGCCAGCGGCGTGCTGGTCCTGCTGGCCTTCGCCAGGCTGGGCGACCCTGCCCCTGCGAAGGCCGGTGCCAAGCCGCCGACCTGGGCCGACGCGCGCGAGATCCTGTCTCACCGTGCCGTGTGGCTGAGCGGCTTCATCCAGTTCGTCCGCCTCGCGGTGGTCGCCGGGACGGCTTTCTGGATGCCCAGCCTCATCGTCGAGGACAAGGGCTACTCGCTCGGCGTGGCCGGCGCCGTCGTGGCCATCGGCGCGGCGGTCACGGCCCCGTCGAACTTCCTCGGCGGCTGGGTGTCCGACCGCCTCGGCCGGCCGCTGGCCGTCGTCGGCGTCTCCCTCGCCATGCTGGCCGTCACGATCTTCCTCATCCCCTTCGTTGACGCCCTCCCCGCGCTGATCGCGCTGATCGCGGTGAACTCGATCTTCCTTCAGCTCTACTTCGGGCCACTGTTTGCCGTGCCGTTGCGCTACGTCGGCACCGCTAACACGGGTCTGGTCACGGGGTTCAGCAACTTCTGCGCCAACCTCGGGGGAGTGGCCCTCTCCTTTGGGCTGGGCGCCGGCAAGGACGCGACGGGCTCCTTCGACGCGGGCCTGTGGGTCCTGGCCGGCCTATGCACCGCCGGGCTGGTGGTCACCTGGCTGATCTCCCGCCTCCCGGCCCGCGACATCGCTACAGAAAGGACACGCCCATGAGCCTCAGCCCGCCGGTCGAGCTGGACACCCGCCCCATGGCCCGGCCTGAGCTAGTGCAGGTCCCGCCGGTGCCGGTACGTGGCGAGCGCGTCGGCCTGCCGTCCGCTGCGGTACAGCGCGATCATGAGCTGGGCGTGCAGTTGCTCGTCGAAGGCATGCTCCTTGATGAGGGCCTCCAGCTCCGGCAGCAGCTCCGCATGCTCGCCCAGCGCGAGCCGGGTCTGCGCGAGCGCGCGGCTGGCTCGCAGCCGCAACTGCTCCAGGCGCCCGGCCTGCTCTTCCATCCAGGGCAGCCCGGCCACGTCGGCCACTGGCTGGCCACGCCACAGCGCCAGCGCCTCACGCAGCTGCCGCGCGTGAGCGTGGTCGGAGACCTGGGCACCCTGCCGGATCAGCATCTCGGCGGCGGCGACGTCGGTTTCCACCTGAATCGTGTTGAGCCGGTACCCGGGCGGGTGCGCCACGATCGCTTCCCGGCTGCCCAGCACCCGGCGCAGATGCGAAACGTGGCGCTGCACCGTGTTCAGCGGCGTCGCCGGTGGGTCACCGGCCCACACCACATCCGCAAGCCGTTCGTTGCTGACGATCTCACCGCGCTGCAACGCGAGCACCGCCAGAACCGCCTTGCGGCGCAGCCCGTTCACCGGCCGGGACGCCCCGTCCGCGACTACGTCAACCGGCCCAAGCAACCGTACCCGCATCCCCGGCCCATCCCCGTTCCTGTAAGAGAAGGCGTTCCATCCCGTTCCACGCATCAGGGGGCAGTGGCGAGCAGCGCGTTGCCAGGGCGGCATCCGATCGTTCGTCCCCCGACCTGACCGGCGACCCCGACCGCGTCCTCACCGTCTCGGACTTGGCCGCCGCGGCCGAGCTGGGCGCCCGGATCACCACCGAGATCCGCTACGACCTGATGGGCGCTTGCGTGTCTACCCAGGTCGAGACGGGACAGGCGCCGGGCGCGGTGTCGGCGAATGAGGCCGGCGAGCTGGTTCAGCTAACGCCCGCGGCCACCGCACGATCTTCAGGAGTCCACTCAACCCCCGATGATCACGCGGTGGCCGTACCCGTTCCCGACCAGGGTCCCTACAAGATCGCGATGTTGCGCCACGGGAACCCCGGTACCAGGCCGCAGACGACGCGGCGGCGCGGTCGGCTGAAGGGAACCGCGAGTCGGCTGGATACCTGACGCAGCGACTCCCTTCAGCGGGCGGTAGACCAGGCCGAGGCCACCCCGAGCGGACCAGCGGGAGCGAAGATCACTCCTTAGGTGGCGGGCTTGCCGAACCAGCGGGAGAGGTGGTCGTCAAGGTCCTGCTGATCGTCGCCGATCCAGGCGACGTGGCCGTCGGGGCGTAGCAGGACGCACGGAACATCCAGTACCGCAGTGGGATCCGCGAGGTAATCGACCCGGTCGGACCAGCCGCCGACGGTCAGGCGTTCGGTGCGGTCCAGCAGCAGGCCGCGGCCGCGATGCAGCAGACCGTAGAGGTGGCCCTGTTTCACGTCGATGTCGTGCATGCGGCGGCCGAGCAGGTCGGGGCCTGCGCCGAAGTCGTAGCGGATGCCGATCGCGGTGATCTTCTCGATCAGGTGGCGGTTCACCTCGTCGAAGTCCATCAGTTCGGTGAGCAGCCTGCGCACGGCCTGCGGGCCTGGTTCGGTGGACGTCAGTTCCATCTGGGCGCGGGTGTTGTCCAGCACGTCCTCGGCGACCGGATGACGTTCGGCCTGGTAGGTGTCCAGCAGTGTTTCCGGGGCCCAGCCGCGGATCTGTGCGGCCAGTTTCCAGCCGAGGTTGAATGCGTCCTGAACGCCCAGGTTGAGGCCCTGTCCGCCGATGGGTGGATGGATGTGTGCCGCATCGCCGGCCAGCAGCACCCGCCCGACCCGATAACGTTCGGCCAGCCGGGTGGCATCCCCGAAGCGGGACAACCAGCGCGGGGAGTGCACGCCGAAATCGGTTCCGGCGATGGTGCGCAACTGCTGTTGGAAATCTTCGAGGGTGGGCGGTTCCGCGCGGTCCCTGACTCCCGCGGCGGGGACTACGACGCTATAGACCCCTTCGCCGAAGGGCCTGAGCCAGAATCGCTTATGGGTCTTGCTGATTTCGGTCACCTTGGCGGCGATCTCCTCCTGCGGTACACCCACTTTCATCTCGCCCATGAGCGTGTCGGTCCGTGAGGGCTCGCCGGGGAAGCCGACGCCGAGCAGTTTGCGCACCGTGCTGCGCGCGCCGTCACAGCCGATGAGGTAGCGCGAACGCAGCTGTTCCCCGTCGGACAGCTCGACGGTCACACCCTCGTCGTCCTGCTCGAAACCGGCGACCGCGCGACCGCGCCGGACCTGCGCACCCAGTTCGATCGCATGTTCTTCGAGCAGATGCTCGATGGCCGGCTGCGGGATGCCCAGTAGATAGGTGTGCGCGGAATCCAGGCTCTTGGGCGCGGGTTTGGGGATGGCGGCGAAGATACCGCCGACCGGACGCTGTCTTCCGTGCTGGAGAATGCGCTCGAGCAGTCCGCGCATGGCCATCAGCTCGTTACTGCGGATATGCAGACTGACTATGCGGACGAACGACGCGGGCTCGGTTTCCTTCTCCACAACGAGTACCCGCACATCGTGCAGCCGCAGTTCGGCGGCCAGCATCGCACCAGTCGGCCCGCATCCGGCGATGATCACGTCGAACGTGAGGGGCGCGCGATCGGCGCCGGAGGCCGGCGACCAGAGTTCGGGGACGTCGCCCTCGACCGGACCGTTCGACGACGGCTCGGCGGTGAACTGCTGAGAGTGCATAGGTGTTGCCTTTCGGGAGTGCCTTGTTGTCGAGGCGCTCCCGGCGACACCTACGTCAATCGCCCGACCGTGACGGTAAGGGGGAGCACCCACATCGCTACAGCGTTCATGGGTCTCACCTCCTCGGGCGGTGTCTCGGTCAACTGCAAGCTACAAGCCCGAGCATCATCCCGTCCAATCCTTTTCCAGCCACGTGATCACGACTCCAAACGGGCCCGTGCGGTTGCAGTGGCGAATCCGGCGCGGCGGCCCGGCTGGTCCCGGTCACGGTCGACGGTCTGATCCTGGCCGCCCCCGAAGCGGACCGGATCTCGATAGGCGCTGCCCTTTCCGCGTTTGAGCGCGAAGTGGACGCCAAGCCGGGCACCCGTGAGGTGGCGATCAGCCGGTCATCGCGGTCTTGGATCGGGCCGAGGTCTGGTGGCATGTCGTCGGTGACGCGGGGCGGTGCAAGACCGTCTGATCCAGAAGTATCAGGTAATGGTGTTCCGCTAGGCGATGATGACCTCGATTCCGGCAACGTATCCATCGACGCCGGCAAGCCCATCACCGACTGCCGCGACTTCGACCTGCCGGACGTCATCAACACCTTCCGCTGGTACGCCGAAGCCATCGACAAGGTCTACGGCAAGACCTCACCGACCGGTCCGGAACACCTCGGCCTGATCGTGCGTGAACCCATCGGCGTCGTCGGCGCCGTCCTTCCCTGGAACTTCCCGGCCGCGATGCTCGCATGGAAACTGGCTCCCGCGCTGGCGGCCGGGAACTCGGTAGTGGTCAAGCCCCCGGAGCTCGCCTCCCTGACGACCCTTCGCATCGCGGAGCTCGCCGCCCAGGCAGGCATTCCCGCCGGGGTCCTCAACGTCGTTCCCGGACGGGGCCACATCACCGGCAAGGCCCTCGGGCTGCACCCTGACGTCGACGTCGTCTCCTTCACCGGTTCGACGGAGGTCGGACGCGCGTTCCTGCGCTACGCCGCCGACAGCAACCTCAAGAACATCGTCCTCGAATGCGGCGGCAAGAGCCCTCAGATCGTGACCGCCGACAACGCCGACCGCATCCCCGAGGTGGCGGCCGACCTCGCCGAGGCCGCCTTCTGGAACGCCGGCCAGAACTGCACCGCCGGATCGAGGATCCTGGTCCACTCCTCCATCAAGGACGAGTTCGTCGCCGCCCTGGTCAAGGAGGCCAACCGGCGCCGCGTTGCCGAACCGACCGACCCCGATACCGCGATCGGCCCGCTCATCGAAGCCGCAGCCCTCACCCGGGTCCTGGCCTACATCGAACAAGCCAGAGACGACGGCGCCACGGTCGTGGCCGGCGGCGAGCAGATGCACCAGGACTCCGGCGGCTGGTTCGTCGCACCCACCGTCATCGACGACGTCACCCCCGACATGGCGGTGGCCCGGGAGGAGATCTTCGGCCCGGTCGTGGCGGTGCTGTCGTTCGACACCGACGAGGAAGCCCTCAGCCTCGCCAACGACACCGACTACGGGCTGGCCGCGACTGTCTGGTCCCGCGACATCGACCGGGCCCTCAAGCTGGCCCGCGGTGTCCGGGCCGGCACCGTCGCCATCAACGGATACAGCGAAGACGACATCGGCACGCCCTTCGGCGGCTACAAGACCTCCGGATTCGGCGGCCGCGACAACGGTCTGGAAGCATTCGAGCAGTACACCCAGCTCAAGACCATCTGGATAACGCTGCACCTCTCCGGCGGTGACACAGCGCGAAGCCTGGATGCGTGCCCAGAATCCCGACCCGCCGTCGCCTCCAGACCGGGTTTCCATGACTGGCGTACAACAGTTACCACAGCCGTTGAACGTGAACGCTGCTGTTGATCATCGGCGTCTGTCTACGCGGGCTGGCGCCGGAACCGGAGCGCTTCATCGCCGATCGGGACAGTGATCGTGAGCACTGACGCCCCCGAAGGTTGGGGCTCCGGCAATCTCAATAGCCTATTGAGACGCACTCGGTTCCGGGTGACGTCGACAGGAGGCTGAGATGAACCGCGATGAGGTATGGCAGGCGATCGATCATGAGCGGTCCAGCCTCGCGGACCTTCTCGACGGTCTCTCTGAGCGGGAATGGGAGGTCGCGTCCCTGTGCTCAGGCTGGCGGGTGCGTGACGTCGCCGCCCACCTGACCCTTGCCCAGATGGGTGTCGCGCAGGTGGCGCGTGAGCTGCTGAAGGCCCGTGGAGATATCAACCGTATGCTTCACGACACCGCCATCCGGCAGGCCGAGTTACCCTTGCACGAGATCAGCGCCCTGTTGCGGGGCATGGTGGGCACTCGGAGAAAGGCTCCCGGCGGCCAGCCACTTCTGGACATCCTCGTCCACGGCCAAGACCTTGCGATCCCCCTCGGACGAGATCGTCCTATGCCGGTGAGAGCAGCGGCCTTCTCCGCAACCCGGCTCTGGAACCTGGGATGGCCCTTCACCATGGGGTGGTCATTCCGTGCGCGGCAGGAGCTGAACGGACTCGAACTCGCGGCCACCGACTGCTCCTGGTCTGTGGGACACGGTCAGCGTGTTGAAGGTTCCATCGCGGCGATACTCCTGTTGCTGAACGGACGAATGACCGCTCTGTCACGCCTGTCCGGTCCGGGCATGGCCGAACTGCGCGTTCGCCTGTCACCGGCCACCCAGTCCTAGATCACGGTCATCTCCACCGACCGGGTGCGGATTCGTACGTGGCGGATGACGGCGAGCTGGGCGGGAGAGGAGCCGGTTTCGCACGGGCAGCCGGCCGAAAAATCGAGAACTGCCCCATCAGGTAGAAATGAAGGATGGACTCTGATTTAGCCACCCGCATTCTTTACCGGGTCGGTTTTGTCCTCCGGCTGGTGCTGCTGCTTCCTCTGCTCGCGGGCTTGGTGATCCTCAGTGCCGGCATCTCGCCGTCATCGCGGACGTTGGAGCAGTTTCGCCGTGCGGTGCTGGCCGGGGATGTCGATCAGGTGACCTACCGGGCTTCCGGCTCCGGTGAGCTGGTGTCCCTGACGTGGTCGGAGTCACTGCTGGTCTGGCACGAGGTGGGGGGTGCCATAGCCGACGCCAAGGGGGCGTACACGACCGCGCGCCTCACGGCCGATGCGCGCCGAGCGTTCAACCGGCCGTCCTTGACGCAGAAAGCGAGCAAGTCCGACGGGAACGGCATCCTGCCTGATTGGCCCTTCGACGTTCGCGGAGGCTGGTGGATCGCCGCCTCCTGGGTGATCGTCTTCCTCGCCATGCTGTTCAGCCCTCCTCGTCTGGCCAACCGGTGGGCATGGTTCTGGCTGTTCACTGTCGGGCAGGTCGGAGCGATCTTGTACCTCGTGCTGGAACCGAGACCGTTGTGGCAAGGTCCCGGCGAAGGACTCACCCGGGACAAGCGGGTGGACGGCGGCAGCGGCTGCAGGTACTCGATCATTCTGGCCATCGTCTCGGGGCTCGCGGCACTGGGGATCGGGCGGCTCATCGAGCTGGTCCTGGGCTGAATCCCCTGAGCGACTCGCGAGGCACTCCGCATCCTGCGCACGCGTTGAGAGCAGCGCTCCACAAGGAGACGACTGGGTGAGGGCAGGCGTTGCCGTGGCCGGCCAGCGGCTCGGCGGCGTGGGCGAGCCAGGTGTCGGTGCTGCGCACATGGTGGCCGCCGCGCTGTCAGGAGGCGCACAGCCTCCGCGCGATGGGCGAGCTGACGACCTACCACGTGGAGTGCGTGGCTCTGCTGGCCAGGGGATAGATTGCGGCTCCGCTCAGCGACGAGTGGAACGGGATGGCACGCCTCACAGGTGAAGGGGGTGGCCAACTCCCTGGTGAGGAGCTTCCACGATGCGCAGACAGTTGGGCCGGGCCGTAAGCGCGCTGGCCTTTTCGGTACTTGCCCTGGCGTGCACCGGCGGCATCGCCCAGGCCGATGCGACAGAACCGGCGGACCCCGAGACCGTCATCGTCTCCGATCCCGGCCCCGGGGACGGGAAAGGGCCCAAGGTGACCGCCACCTCCGATACCAGGCCGGGAGTGGTCGTCATCTCGAACGGGGAAGAGCCGACCACCGGTCCTAAGTAGTTCGCAGCCAGTTCCGCGCCTTCCGGGGCGCTGCGCAGCCGGATCACGCGTACGTCCGGGTGCGCTCGGCGCGAGACTTGCGGTACGGACGGTTCGAGCAGGTCGGGGCGCTGCACAACCAACGGCGTTGATCTCACGGGCCGTCTGGGCTGCCGACAGCGCGATCATCTTCGACCGGCTCCCGGCCACCTTCTCCGAGTTGCTCAGCACCGGCCAATCCGAGCCGAAGACTCCAAACAGCCCATCGAGCACCAGGTTGCGCGGCTGGTGATGGTCCCGAGCGGCGGGCAAGCAGATCGCCCGCCGCCCGCCGAAAACGGCCCGAATGATCAAGTTCCTCGGTTGTCCCTGCGCCCCCGACGCTTCCTGGCCGCACCACCACCTCGCCACGCTGCGCCAATTGGCTCCGACGAGCTGCAACCCCTCGATCCCATCAACGTCACGCACATGTTCGCCAGCCAGCTACTCGCCTTACGTTCCTTAACGACCTTCCGGCGGCTGACCGGCTAGAACGTTTGACTACCCCAGATAGCGATCGCTGTACGCAACCGCCGGCCCCGCCCTCAGACGTCGAACTCGGCCTGGAGATCGCGGTCGGCGAGACCACTGCCGTCGCCTATTCGAACAGGGACGTGTCTCCCGTGCCCCGGCGGAGAATCTTGGGTTCATCCTGCGAGAAGTCGATGACGGTCGTCGGAGTGGCGCCGCATTCGCCGGAGTCGATGACCGCGTCCACCACGTGGTCGAGCCGCTCCTTGATCTCCCAGCCCTGCGTCGAAGGTTCGGTCTCGTCGGGCAGCAGCAGGGTGCTGGACACCAGCGGCTCGCCGAGCTCGGCCAGCAGCGCCTGGGTGACGACGTGATCAGGGATGCGAACGCCGACCGTCTTCTTCCGGGGATGCAGCAGCCGCCGCGGCACCTCCTTGGTCGCGGGCAGAATGAACGTGTAACCGCCGGGAGTCGCCGCCTTGACCTGGCGGAACAGCGCATTGCTCAGGTGAACGAACTGCCCGAATTGGGCGAAGTCACGGCATAGCAGGGTGAAGTGGTGGTCGCTGCCAAGGCCGCGGATCTCCCTGATCCGGTCAAGGCCCTCCTTGTTGCCCGGTCGGCATCCAAGGGCATAGCACGAGTCGGTGGGGTAGGCGATGAGCCCGTCCGCCCGCAGGATCTCGGCGATCTGGCTGATCAGGCGAGGCTGGGGATTGTCCGGATGAAGATCGAAGTATCTGGCCACGCCTCGGATCCTAGGGTCCCGCACCATGGCATGACAGGCGGCCCCAGGGCGATACGGTCTCGCCGCCCAGCAGCGTCTCCCCGAGTCCGCACCAAGACTCCTGATTTAGGTGGCTGACGTCGGCGAAGAGGGGGCGGCCGGAATACGCCGTAAACGGGCCGCGTGGTGGGGAGATGATTTGATCGTTTTGGGTAGGAGCGCGGTCTGCTCGGTGATCTTTCATAGGTGACGTCGATCGATCGGACGGCGTATCCCCGGTTTGCGCGGATGATCTCGGCCCGGGAGTTAGCCGAGACGTTTACCCCGACCGATGATGAGGTGGACTGGGCTCGGGACCGTACCCAGAATGCCTGTGGTGAAGTGGGTTCAGCGGATTCTGGCGTGGAACCCCGGGCGTTTACGCCCGGGAGGAGACGACAGCGCGGGAGGGCCTCCCGGCCCGGGTGGTGTAGTAGCGGGCAGGTCTGGATAGGCAGATCAGCCGGGTCGTTTCTGGTTCTCGATGTACTCCTTGATGATCGATAGTGGGGCACCGCCGCAGGAGGCGGCGAAGTAGGACGGGGACCAGAA
>NZ_JAHFZZ010000042.1 GCF_018603905.1 Nonomuraea sp. NEAU-A123 | reverse complement strand
GAGGTCTCCCACCACGAGAGTGGGTAAGGCTCCCGGTAGACGACCGGGTTGATAGGCCGGAGGTGGAAGCACGGTAACGTGTGGAGCTGACCGGTACTAATAGGCCGAGGACTTGACCACAAAGCTTCTTGCTCGCGTCCACTATGCAATTCTGAGACAGCAAACACGTGTTGTTTGTTTGTTTCATAGGGTTACGGCGGTTATGGCGGGAAGGAAACACCCGGTTACATTCCGAACCCGGAAGTTAAGCTTCCCAGCGCCGATGGTACTGCACTCGGGAGGGTGTGGGAGAGTAGGTCACCGCCGGACAATCTTTGGTTCGGGAAGGGCTCCACGTTTACGCGTGGGGCCCTTTCTGCGTTACAGGGTTAAGAGGCTCACCGCCTGCTCTGGTCGCCAGAAGTGGCGTGCGGCTACGCCAGCGCCCAGTGGTGGGCCCTTCTCGAAACGCTGAAAGCGCCTTGGTGTTCTTCGTCCTTCGCCTACCGGCTGTACGACGGGCGGCCGGAAGGTTTAGCGATGCACCCCGCTTGACCGAGGTCCTGTCGTTCAACCGCTGGCAGAGTGCATGACGTTGTCGTTGCCAAAGCGGGGGCGAGCCCCGGCGCATGGCACGCCTGGTCCTGCGCCGGCCGAGCCTGACGTACGGACGCCGCATGGTTCTCGAAGCTTGATCGCCAAGTGGCTGAACGGCAGCGCCGTGGCGGCAGGGGTAATTGCAGTCCGCTCGCCGCCGACAACGCCGACAACGCCGACAACGCCGACGAGAACGGCCGCTGGACCGACGGCGCCTTTGACGCACACACCTGCGTCGTCCCATACGTCTGGCGCGAGGCCTGCAGCGGCGACGACGTCCGCGTCACCACCAACGAGCGCAGCCAGGCCGCCGCAATCCGCTGCGCCGTATTCTGATCGCACGACTGAGCGGGGCCGACCTGGTATGTCCAGGCCGGCCCTGCGGCATGTACCGCTTCCGCCGACAGGTCAGATCCGTGTGCTCACCCGGGAATCGCGCCGCGGATGCGTGCGTACACCTCGATCTCGATGCGCATCCGGGGATCGGAGAGGCCGCACACGAGCATCGTCGCCGCCGGGCGGATCTCGCCGAAGTGGCGGCGCAGGGTCGGCCAGCACGGCTCGAAGTCCTCCCGATCGGGCAGCAGGTAGCGGACCCGGACAACATCGGCGAACGTACAGCCTGCCTCGGTCAGCGCCGTTCCGATGTTGCGCAGGCACTGTTCGGCCTGTTCGACCACGTCGGCGGAGATCGTCATGGTCGCGTAGTCGAACCCGGTGGTCCCCGAGACGTGGACCCAGTCGCCGTCCACCACGGCCCGGGCATATCCGATCTGCTCCTCGAAAGTGGAGCCGCTCAAGATCGCGCGTCGTTCTGTCATACGTGGAACGGTAGGCAACCTGCGGTGATATGTCTAAGACGCCTCCGCTGATGATGTGATATCTCTACGCGTATGGAACGTCCTCAGCTCGCGCTGCATCAGCTCTACGCGTTCGCCGTTCTGGCCGAGGAGCTGCACTTCGGGCGTGCCGCCATCCGGCTGGGGGTCGCGCAGCCGCCGCTGAGCCAGCAGATCAGGCGGCTGGAGGAGAGGGTCGGGCATCCGCTGTTCGAGCGAGGTCCCGGAGGGGTCGTTCTGACGTTGGCGGGTCACGAGTTGCTGCCTGCCGCCCGGCGTGCGCTCGGCGAGATCGCGGATGGGCTGGAGGCGGCGCGACGTGTCGGTGGGGGAGAGGCCGGGCGTATCCGGGTCGGGTTCGCGGCGTCGCTCGCGCTGACGATCCTGCCGGGAATGCTGCGGGCCTACCGTGATCGCTATCCCGAGGTCGAGATGGAGATCAGGGAGATGACGACGGCGCCCCAGACGGCCGCGCTCCTGGAGCGTTCGATCGACGTCGGGCTCCTGCGGGAACCGCCTGACGATCCGGGGCTGGCCGCCGAGCCGGTGTTCTCGGAGGAGTTCGTGGCGGTTCTGCCGGTTGGTCATGTTCTTGCCGGTCGGCGGGTCGTTCCGGTCGCGGCGCTGGCGGCGGAGCCGTTCGTGCTGCTGAACCGTGCGGCGGGGCCGACCGTGCACGATCGGATCGTTGGTTTGTGCCGGTCGGCGGGGTTCGAGCCGCGTATCGGGCAGCACGCGGTGGAGTGGGCGACGGTCTCCGCGCTTGTCGAGGCGGGGCTCGGGGTGTCCCTCGCCCCGGCGAGCGTGCGCCGGATCCGGCTCAAGGGGGTGGCCTATCGCCGGATCGAGCCGGACAGCGCGCGCACCACGGTCGCGATGTGCTGGCGGCCAGGTGATGAAAACCCGCTGGTCGCGCGCTTTCTAGAGGTTGGTCGCACGCTTTTTGGAGGCGGGCAGGGCCACCCGCTCGCGGACCGCGCCGTAGGGTAAGCCGCCCACCGCAGACCAGATCTGGGCCGGGGTAGGCGGCAACGGGTCGGCTACTTCGGCAGCACCAGCAGCGCGTCGCCGACGCCGCGCTCCACGCCGTCGGACGGCCGGTTGACGAGCTTGTTGCCCACCACCATCGCGGTGGACCCGCCGCCGTCCAGGTTGACCGCCTGCTTGGCGCCAAGCCAGCGCATGAACTGGGCCGCCTCGATGAAGCTGGCTCCCACCGTCACGCCGGGCTGCCGTCCGTCGATGGTCGCCAGGATCAGGCTGCCGTTGCGCGTGGTGCCCAGCAGCGTACGCGGGTGGCGGCGGAGGATCATGTTCACGGAGTCCTGGCCGTCGAGCTTGGCGGTGATCTTGACGTGCCCGTTCCTGACCAGGCCGACATTGCCCCCGATCACCCCCAGATCGGGCGTCAGCTTGAGCGCCTTGCCGGTCCGTACGTCCACGACCTTGGTGTCGACCTTGACGGTCACGCCTTCGGCCGCGTGCGCGTTCAGCCACTCGGCGGCGACACCGGCGACACCGTGCAGGACGCGCGTCCCCGCCGCCACCGCGGCGCCCGGCGCGCGCAGCGCCACGACCTTGCCGTTGGCGTCGAGCACCGCGTCGGCGCCGTTGTCCGCGGGCGTCTTGGCGCCGTACTCCTCGGTGTAGAGGACCAGTTCGTCCGCCGCCGCGGCGCGGTTGACGCCGTTGACCACCAGCTTCTGGCCGTCCTGCGCGATCGCGGTGACGGTCGACTTGAGTTCGGTGATGCGGGCCGTACGACCCTTGAGGACGACGGCGGAGCGGCCCGGCACGGCCTCGCTGAGCAGCCTGCCGCCGACCACCGAGATGCCGACCGGCTCGCCGCGCAGGTTCTTGGCGGTGTGGATGTTGAAGAAGCCGCCGTTCACGGCCGCGAGCGCCTGCTGGGCCTTGGCCATCGAGGAGACGGTCTCGCGCTTGGCGACGCTGGTGCCGAGCGTGGCGCCGTACGAGCCGCGGAACGTCCTGGCGTCGATCACGACCACCTTGACGTCCCAGGGGCCGGTGGTCTTCATGCCGTCGTCGCCGAGGTAGTCGACCTTCACCTTCAGCCCGGCGTCCTTGAGCTTCTTGGCCGTCTCGGCGGCCTTGTCCTTCTCCTCGAACTTCCACAGCCCGACCCGCACCATGTAGACGGTCTGGGCGGCGGCGTCGGCGACCTGCGGGCGCACGACCTTCTGCAGGCTCGCCGTCTCGCCCGTGGCCTCGACCTCGGCGACCTTTGCCTCGGCCGTCTGCTGCATGCCGTAGTCGCGGCCGCTCGGCATCAGCACCGTGACGGTGTAGCCGTCGGTCGACGTACCCGACTTCACGTCCCAGAGGTCGACGCCCGGCGCCACGCTGGTCATCGTCTTGGTCGGTACGGCCGGCACGCCCAAGGGGAACTTGGCCGAGGGGAACGACACCGAAACGCGCTCGGCGGCTGCGACGGGTACGGCCGTCCCAGTAAGGACCGTGGCCATCGAAAGGCCGATGGCGAGGGTGCGTCGAGACATGAAAACTCCAGAGGGCGGACAAAGGAACCGCCCTATCCTGGCGAGATCATGGTCGTGGAGGCAGGCAAACACGCTAAACGGTCTGAGAGGTTACAAGATTGACATCCCTCGGGGGGTTTTCCTGCGCGCACTGTGGGGGCGGCGTTACCGTGCGGTAGGCCGCGACCTGAGCGGCATACCAGTCCGAGAGGCAGCCATGACGGGGCTGAGCATCCTCCTTGTGATCATCGCGAGCGTTGTCCTGGGGTTCATCCTGGGCGCGTTCGTCACCCGTCCTCGCGGGTGGGTAATGTACGCCCACCCCGAGGACCGTTCCCGCGCCGATGTGACGCGTGATCCTCACGAGTGAGTACGAGCCGGCGCAAGCCGCACAGTTTCTGGGTTCTGTGCGGCTTGCGCCTATAATGAGCGTCATGACACGCGTCAGCATGTGGTGGCGGCCGACAGACGGCCGCTGATCTTCGCATGCGCGGGCCGTCCTCAGGACGGGCCCGGCGCGGGTTCTTTCTTCAGGACGGCATGACCTGAAGAGAGGAACCCGTGATGAACCACGTCGTGCTCACCGGAGACCGCCCGACCGGGCCGCTCCACCTGGGCCACTACTTCGGCACGCTGGCCAACCGCGTCGCCTTGCAGGACGTCCACCCGATGTACGTGCTGGTCGCCGACTACCAGGTGATCACCGACCGGGATCTGCCCGGCGCGATCCAGCGGAACATCGCCACCTTGCTCCTCGACTACCTGGCCATCGGGCTCGACCCCGCGAAGGTGACGATCTTCCAGCACAGCGCGATCCCCGAGCTGAACCAGTTGCTGCTGCCCTTCCTCAGCCTGGTGTCGGTGGCCGAGCTGGGTCGCAACCCGACCGTCAAGGACGAGATCGCACACAGTACGCAGCAGGCGGTCAACGGCCTGATGTTCACCTATCCGGTGCACCAGGCGGCCGACATCCTGTTCTGCAAGGGCACGCTGGTGCCGGTCGGCAAGGACCAGCTCCCGCATGTTGAGGTGACGCGGCTGGTGGCGCGGCGCTTCAACGAGCGCTACGGTCCCGTTTTCCCGGTGCCGGAGGCCATGATGGGCGCCCAGCCGCTGCTCAAGGGCCTCGACGGCGGCAAGATGAGCAAGAGCCGGGGCAACGCCGTAGCCCTGTCCGCCACCGAGGACGAGACGGCCGCGCTGATCCGCGGGGCCCGCACCGACGCGGACCGGCTCATCACCTTCGACGAGACGAACCGGCCGGAGGTGTCGAACCTGCTCACGCTGGCCGGCCTCTGCCTCGGCCGCCAACCCGAGTCCATCGCCGACGAGATCGGGAACGGCGGCGCCGCCGCACTGAAACGGCTGGTCACCGAGGCGGTCAACGAGTTCCTGCGACCGATCAGGAGGCGCCGCCGCGAGTACTCGGAGGCCGACGCCAGGCAGGTGCTGAGTGACGGCAACGAGCGCGCCCGCGAGCGGGCGATCGTCACCCTCGGGGAGGTGCGGGCCGCGATGGGCTTCTAACGGGGAGCTCGGGCGATGGCCAGCTCCGTGGCCGGGGATCTCAGGGGGCGGCGGTGGCGCGGCCTGGTGAAGCCCGCCTCCCTGAGCAGGAGAGCCACCTCCTTGTAGCCGCGGATCCTGCCGCCGCCCGCCACCAGGTAGTTGAGGTGGAGCAGATCGACAAGGGTCCGGCTGGCCCGCCCGGGCATGACGCTGTCGCCGAACTGGTCGCCGATCGCGATCGTGCCGCCGGGATTGAGCGCCTTGGCCAGCCGTGCCAGCAACGTGACCAGCTCCTGGTCGTCGAGACAGTGCATGATGTTGAACAGCAGCACCACGTCGTACCCGCCGCCCAGATCCTCATCGAGGAACGAGCCGGCCCGCAGCGTCAGCCGGGGGTGGGCGGCGGCCGATTCGAGGGCCTGGGGCAGGTCGATCACGGTGCCCCGCAGCTCTGGGTGCCGCCGCAGCAGTTCCACGCTGTAGCGGGCATGGCTGCCGCCCACGTCGAGCATCCGCGTCGCGCCCGCGGGGACCGGGATGGCCCGCGCGGTGGCGGGAGCCTGGCGGCCGGCCACGGCGGCGGTCCACGCCTGGAACGAGCGCGACAGCTCCGGTTCGCTCTCGGTCAGCGCGTACAGCGAGGTGATCGGCGACCCATCACGTACGGTCCTTTCGAGCTGTGGCCAGATCACGCAGGCGGTGCGCTCCCAGAAGTACAGCCCCTCGGCCAGGCAGGCGGGGGAGTCGGTGGTGAGCCAGATCCGCGCCGTGCGGGTCAGCCGGTAGCGGCCGCCTCGCGCGCGCAGGTAGCCGAGCCCGGTCAGGCCGCGCAGCAGCACGTCCGTCGCGTGCCGGTCCAGGCCGAGCGAGCCCGCGAGGTCGGTGGCGGTCGCGGGCCCGCCGCGCAGGGCGTCGAAGAGCCCGAGCCGCATCCCGGCGATCAGCGCGTGCAGGCCCATGACGCCGAAGTAGTCGAGCATCGGGGGCAGGATCGACAGGCGGTGCGCCGCCGCTTCCAGGGGATTGACGAATAAGGGCACATCGCGACGGTAAGCCGCGAGCGGCGGAAATGTTACCTGTTCTCCCTGCGGAACGACTCCAGCGCCAGCAGCGCCACGTGCAGGGACAGGCACGACTCGACGTCGTCCAGGTCGGTGTCGAGGATGCGTTCGAGGCGGCGCAGCCGGTCGTAGAAGGCGGGCCGCGACAGGTGGGCCTTCTGGGCGGCCACGGCCTTGTTGCGTCCCGCGTCCAGGTAGATGCGCAGGATGCGGGTCAGGTCGCCGCCCCGCTGCGCGTCGTGCGCCAG
Source organism: Nonomuraea sp. NEAU-A123 (assembly GCF_018603905.1). GTDB lineage: Bacteria > Actinomycetota > Actinomycetes > Streptosporangiales > Streptosporangiaceae > Nonomuraea. Next base: position 60,423 of record NZ_JAHFZZ010000042.1, on the reverse strand, counting down.
CAGCGGTCCCAGCTCCCGTTCGGCGAACGTCTGCAGCCTGGCGTCGTCGCGCAGCAGGTGGAGCAGCCCGCGCAGCCGCAGGTCGGGCAGCCGGTAGAAGGCCCGGTCGTCGGGCTGGCGGACCGCCACGTCGGCCACCTGCTCGGCTTCGAGGAAGCTGCGCCGTACGTCCCTGATCGACTCCACCACCGAGCCCGAGGCCAGGACGAACGCGGCGCCGGGCTTCCACAGCACGCGCAGCCGCTCGGCGAGCGCGGTCAGCGCGGGCTCGGCGCCCGAGCGTGGCGGCAGGGGGAGCAGGACGCCGACCCGGTCCTGGTCGAGCGCGCCCACGAGGGCGGGCAGCCGGGCGTCGCGGCAGGCGGCGGCGGTGGCCTCGGCCAGCTCGCCGAGCTGCGCCTGCCCGTCGAGTGCCTGCTCGATGGGGTCGGTCGGGCGGATGACGACGCTGACCAGCTTGCGCCCGGTGAGCGGCACGCCCACGGCGCGGGCGCGGGCGGCGGCCTCGTCCGGATCTGCATAGGCGTGCGTGAGGATGCCGGTGATGATCGTGCCGTGCGCCTGGCGTTCCAGGGATTCCTGGTGGCGTTCGAGCAGGCGGCCCAGGGCGAGCGTGGTGGCGGCGCGCTCGGCGAGCACCAGGTCACGGGGCGACGGCGGCCTCTCGCAGAGCAGGATCAACCTGCCCCAGTCCTGCCCGCGCGCGCCGACCGTGGTGACCAGCCAGCCGGAGGCGGCGTCGTAGGCGGTCCGCTCGGCCGGCGCGACCGCGCGCGACCTGGTCTCCCATCCGGCCAGCAGCGCGCCGGTGTCGCGGCCCGCGGACTCGCAGGCCAGCACCTGGTGGGCGAGGTTCTCCAGCAGGACCGGGCGGTTCGACAGCCGGGCCACCTGGGCGAGCACCTCGGCGGGGGACGCGCCCTCGACGGAGAGCTCGGTGAAGACCTCGTGCAGCTGCTCGGAGGCCCGCAGCTCCTCCAGTTGGATGTCGATGATCCGCGCGTGCACGGACTCGGTGATCTGCACGAACGGCGTCTCGCGGGTCAGCACGATCAGCGGCAGGCCGTGCTCCTCGGCCGACTTGACGACCGCGCCGGGCAGCTCGCCGACGAACCTGCGGCCCAGCTCGACGATCAGCCCGGAGGCGCCGACCGCCGAAAGCTCGCCGATGTAGTCGGCGAGCTTCTGGGGGTCCTCGGGCAGGGCCACCCCCGTGGTGAGCACCAGCTCTCCGCCGCGCAGCAGGTGGGCGATGTCGGCGATCTCGCCGACGTGCACCCACCGCACCTTGGTGTCCAGGCGGTCGCCGCCCGCGACCACGCGCGGGCTCCCGCGGCGGACGGTGTCCAGCGCGAGGACGTCGGCGATGGTGGGCAGCACGCGCCCGAGCCTAGCCGATCAGCCTGTAAGATCGGATAGGCACCCCTTTACAGACTGCTCATCACGAGCCCAGTTCGTCCTCTCTGAACTCCCGGACGGGCTGCTGCACCCGCAACTCCACTCGCCGGATCTTGCCGGAGATGGTCTTCGGCAGCTCGCCGAATTCCAGTCTGCGCACCCGCTTGTACGGGGCCAGCTCACGCCGCGAGTGCTCGAAGATCGAGCGGGCGGTCGCCTCGTCCGCCTCGAACCCGGGCGCCAGCGTCACATAAGCCTTCGGCACCGCCAGGCGCACCGGATCGGGCGCGGGCACCACGGCCGCCTCCGCCACGGCCTCATGCTCCAGAAGCACGCTCTCCAGCTCGAACGGCGAGATGCGGTAGTCGGAGGCCTTGAAGACGTCGTCGGTCCGGCCGACGTAGGTGATGTAGCCGTCGGCGTCACGGGTCGCGACGTCGCCCGTGTGGTAGTGCCCACCTCTCATCGCATCACTAGATCCACCGACATATCCGGACATGAGGCCGAGGGGGCGGTCGGTCAGCGGCAGGCAGATCTCCCCGTCGTCGCCCGCCTCGCCAGTGATCGGGTCGAGCAGCACGATGTCGTAGCCGGGCAGCGGCCGGCCCATGGATCCCGGCTTGACCGGCTCGCCGGGCACGTTGCCCACCTGGGCGGTGGTCTCGGTCTGGCCGTAGCCGTCCCTGATCGTCAGCCCCCACGCCTTGGCGACCTGGTCGATGATCTCGGGGTTGAGCGGCTCGCCCGCGGCGACGGCCGTGCGCAGCGGCAGCCGCCACGCCGCCAGGTCCTCCTGGATGAGCATCCGCCAGACGGTCGGCGGCGCGCAGAACGTGGTGACCCGCTCGTCGCGCAGCACCTCCAGCAGCGCCACGGCGGAGAAGCGCTGGTAGTCGTGGATCAGCACGGTGGCACCCGCGTTCCACGGCGCGAACACGTTGCTCCACGCGTGCTTGGCCCAGCCGGGCGAGGACACGTTGAGGTGCACGTCGCCGGGCGTGAGCCCGATCCAGAACATGGTCGACAGGTGGCCAGCCGGATAGGAGGCGTGCGTGTGCTCGACCAGCTTGGGCTGCGAGGTCGTACCCGAGGTGAAGTAGAGCAGCAGCGTGTCGCCGGCCCTGGTCGGGCCGTCGGGGACGAAGTGCTCGGCCGCCTCGCGGGAATCGGCGTAGGGCAGCCAGCCGTACGCGTCGCCGACCGCGATCCTGGTGTAGCCGCCGTCGTCGAACTTGCCCGCGTCGGAGGCGTTCGCGATCACATGCGAGACGCCGCCGCGTTCGACGCGCTCGACGATGTCCTTGGCGGTCAGCAGCGTGGTCGCCGGGATGATGACCGCGCCCAGCTTCATGGCCGCCAGCAGCGACTCCCACAGCTCGGCCTGGTTGCCCAGCATGAGCAGGATGCGATCGCCCCGCTGTACGCCCTGCTCGCGCAGCCAGTTGGCGACCTGGTTGGAACGGGCGGACAGCTCGGCGAAGGTGTAGGAGACCTTGCCGACGATCTTCAGCGCGACCGCGTCGGGGGTCTCGGCGGCCAGCACGCCGTCGAACCAGTCGAGCGCCCAGTTGAAGTCCGTCAGCTCCGGCCAGCGGAACTCGCGGCGGGCCGTCGGATAGTCGGCCCCGAGAAGGAGGTCGCGTGCGGCGCGGAAATCGCTCATGCCCCGGATCCTGCTACGTCCCCAGCCGTCTCTCAAGACCGTCGAGCACCGACACGAGGCCGAAGTCGAAGCCCACCTCGCGCATCACCTGCGGATCCTCGTCGTGGTCGGCGGCGCCCAAGCGCTCCATGAGCTCGAGATGGCCCTCCGCCGCCCGCTTGACCGACTCCCGCATCTCGTCGAGGTCATAGTCGTGGCCCACAGAGGAGTTCCAGGCCACCTCCGGAATCGTGTAGCCGAAGACGTACGCGGTGAGCGTGGCGTTGGCGTAGTCGATGTCCAGGCCGCGGAACCCGGCCGTCTTGAAGGCCCGGCACATCCGCTCGGTGAACGCGAGCGCGTTCGGCCCGAACGCGGGCACCCGCCCGATGAGATCGGCCGACCAGGGGTGCCTCAGGATCACTTGACGCATGCTGTGGGCCAGGACGGAGGCGACCTCGCGCCAGTGCGCATCCTCGGGGACGGGAGTGGACAGCTCACCCCAGATCGCGTCGTAGGCCAGCTCCAGCAGCTCGTCCTTGTTGGCCACGTACCAGTAGAGGCTGGTCGCGCCCGCCTTGAGCTTGGCCCCGAGCTTGCGCATGCTCAGCCCGGCGAGCCCCTCGGCGTCGAGCAGGTCAAGGGTGGCCCTGACGATCTCCTCGCGGCTGCGCCCGGGGCTCGTGGGCTTGCGGGGCTCGCGAAGCCACACGGAGGTGAACTGCTTGGCCGTCATTTCCCCAGGATAAATCCACTCGCACACTGTGCGAGTCATCTAGTACGGTGTGCGAGTGGAATCGAACACTGTACGAGACCCCCGTCGTTGGTGGATCCTCGTCGTCCTCTGCCTCTCGCTGCTCGTGCTGGTCGTGGACAACACCGTCCTCAACCTGGCCATCCCCAAGCTGATCAGGGATCTTGGAGCGACCCCCGGTGACATCCAGTGGATACTCGACGCGTACGTGCTGGCCTTCGCCGGACTGCTGCTGACCGCGGGAAGCCTGTCCGACCGGTTCGGGCGCAGGCGCTTCCTGATCATCGGGCTGGCGTTCTTCGGCGGCGCGTCGCTGCTGGCCGTGCTCTCGACGGAGCCGTGGCAGCTCATCGGCTCGCGGGCCCTCATGGGCATCGGCGGGTCGATCCTGATGCCGTCCACGCTGTCCATCCTGATGACCGTCTTCGACGAGGACGAGCGGCGCAAGGCCATGGCCGCGTGGAGCGCCGTCGCCATGGTGGGCGTGATCGCGGGGCCCACCCTGGGCGGCTTCCTGCTCGACCACTACTGGTGGGGCTCGGTCTTCCTGCTGAACATCCCCATCGCGGCCGTCGCGATCATCGCCGCCGTGACGCTGATGCCCGAGACCCGCAGCGCCGGACGGAAGATCGACCCCGTGGGCGTCCTGCTGTCGATCGTCGGGCTGACGGCGGCCGTGTACGTCATCATCGAGCGCGAGTGGAACCCGGTCGGCATCGCGATCGCCGTGGCCTTCCTCGGCGCCTTCATCTTCTGGGAGCGGCGCTCGGAGCACCCGATGCTGCCGCTGGAGCTGTACAAGAACCGCAACTTCAGCGGGGCGTCGTTCTCGATCCTGCTGATGTCGTTCGGGGCCGGGGCCGTGATGCTGATGCTGACCCAGTACCTGCAGTTCGTGCTGGGATACGGGCCCATGCAGGCGGGCTTGGCGCTGCTGCCGTACGCGATCGCGGCGGCGCTCTTCAACGGGCTCGGCGCCGCGCTCGGGCAGAAGGTCAGCAACCGGACGCTGATCGCCGCGGGGCTGGTGGTCATGGCCGGTGGGTTCGTCGTGCTCGCCACGACCTCCGGGTACATGCCGCTGCTCACCGGCCTGCTGGTCATGGGGGTGGGCGGCGGTCTCGCCGGTCCCGCGGCCTACGCCTCGCTGATGGGGGCGATCCCCGTCGAGCACGCGGGTGTCGGATCGGCGCTGAACGACACGGTGCAGCAGGTCGGCATGGCCATGAGCATCGCCATCCTGGGCAGCGTGCTGGCCGGGGTGTTCACCTCGTCCATGCCCTCCGGCGTGCCCGAGGCCGCCAAGGAGTCGATCGGCGCGGCCTTCGCGCTGGGCTTCGCCGAGCCCGCCAAGTCGGCCTTCACCGACGCGGTGCACTTCGGGTCGTGGGTGGGGGGCGCGTTCTGCGTGGCGGCCGCGCTGCTCGCGCTGGTGGTGCTCCGATCGCCCGCCCCCGCTGTCGACACCACCTCGGAGTCCGCCCCGGTCTGACGGACGCGGGGCGCGCATGTCGTGGCGGGTGCGTGACATCATGTAAGGGGATTTTGTCTCATGTCGACAGGTTGGAGGTGGGAGGTGCGATGACGAGCCGGGATACTCGTAGCATGTCGGAGCTTCTCGCCCGCCACCGGGCAGTGATCCCCAACTGGGTGGCACTCAACTACAACGAGCCCATCGAGATCGTCAGCGGCAAGGGCAACCGCGTCGTCGACGCCGATGGCAAGAGCTATCTGGACTTCTTCGCCGGCATCCTCACCAACATGATCGGGTACGACGTGCCCGAGGTGCGCGAGGCCGTCGAACGCCAGCTCGCCACAGGAGTCGTCCACACCAGCACGGTCTACCTGCTGCGCGGCCAGATCGAGCTGGCCGAGAAGATCGCCAGGCTCTCCGGCATCCCCGATGCCAAGGTCTTCTTCACCAACTCCGGCACCGAGGCGAACGAGACCGCGCTGCTGCTGGCCACGTACGCGCGCAAGAGCGACCAGGTGCTCGCCATGCGGCAGAGCTACCACGGCCGCAGCTTCGGCGCGATGAGCGTCACGTCCAACCGGTCGTGGAAGAACAACTCGCTCTCCCCGCTGAACGTGCACTTCCTGCACGGCGCCGACCGGCAGCTCGCCCAGTTCAAGGGGCTTTCGGACGCCGACTACATCGCGGCCTGCGTCGACGACCTGCGCCACGTGCTGGCCACGGCCGTCTCCAACGACGTGGCGGCGCTGATCGCCGAGCCGATCCAGGGCGTGGGCGGGTTCACGATGGCCCCCGACGGGCTGTTCGCCGCCTACAAGGAGGTCCTCGACGAGCAGGGCATCCTGTTCATCTCCGACGAGGTGCAGACCGGCTGGGGCCGCACCGGCAGCGCGTTCTTCGGCATCCAGAACCACGGCGTGACGCCCGACATGATGACGTTCGCCAAGGGGCTGGGCAACGGGTTCGCGGTGGGCGGCGTCGTGGCCCGCGGCGACCTCATGGACAGCCTGCCCGCCGTGGGTCTGGCCACGTTCGGCGGCAACCCGATCTCCATGGCCGCCGCCAACGCCACGCTCGACTACGTGCTCGACCACGATCTCCAGGCCAACGCCGCCAGGACCGGCAAGATCATCATCGACGGCCTGCGCGCGGCGGCCGAACGGCTGCCGATCATGCGGGACGTACGCGGCAAGGGCCTGATGTTCGCCGTCGAGCTGGAGAGCCCCGCGCAGGCCGCGCGGTTCATGGAGGAGAGCAAGAAGGCGGGCCTGCTCGCGGGCAAGGGCGGCCTGTACGGCACCGCCATCCGCATGGCCCCGCCGCTCACCCTCACGGTGGACGAGGCCACTGAGGGCTTGGGCATCATCGTTCACGCACTCGAAGTCATCAACGCAGAGGCAACGCAGTGAAGTCTGTCAAGCACTGGATCAACGGAGCTCTCGCGGACGGCGACAGCCGGACACAGGAGATCTTCGACCCGGCGACCGGCGAGGTCAGCGGGCACGTCGCGCTGGCGTCGGCCGCCGACGTCGACGCGGCCGTGGCCGCCGCCGTGGCGGCCTTCCCCACCTGGCGTGACGCGTCGCTGACCAAGCGGGCGCAGGTGCTGTTCCGCTTCCGCGAGCTGATGTACGCCCACCGCGACGAGGTGGCCGCGCTCATCTCGGCCGAGCACGGCAAGGTGCACTCCGACGCGCTCGGGGAGGTCGCCCGCGGCCTGGAGGTCGTGGAGTTCGCCTGCGGGATCCCGCACCTGCTCAAGGGCGGCTACTCCGAGGGTGTCTCGACCCGGGTCGACTCCTACTCGCTGCGCCAGCCGCTCGGAGTGGTGGCCGGCATCACGCCGTTCAACTTCCCGGCCATGGTGCCGATGTGGATGTACCCGATCGCGATCGCCTGCGGCAACGCGTTCGTGCTCAAGCCGTCGGAGAAGGACCCGTCCGCGTCGCTGCTCATGGCGCGGCTCTGGCAGGAGGCCGGGCTGCCCGACGGCGTCTTCAACGTCGTACAGGGCGACAAGGTCGCCGTCGACCGGCTGCTGGAGCACCCCGACGTGCGCGGCGTCTCCTTCGTCGGCTCGACCCCCATCGCCAGGTACGTCTACGAGACCGGCACGAGCCACGGCAAGCGGGTGCAGGCGCTCGGCGGAGCCAAGAACCACATGCTCGTGCTGCCCGACGCCGACCTCGACCTGGTCGCCGACTCGGCCGTGTCGGCGGGCTTCGGCTCGGCCGGCGAGCGGTGCATGGCGATCTCCGTCGTGCTGGCCGTCGATCCGGTGGGCGACGAGCTCGTCCAGAAGATCGTCGAGCGCGTCGACAAACTGGTGATCGGCCCTGGTGACGACCCCAAGTCCGAGATGGGGCCGCTCGTCACCAAGGCGCACCGCGACAAGGTCGCCTCCTACCTCGACGTCGGCGTCGAGGAGGGCGCCAAGCTCGTCGTGGACGGGCGCGAGACGACCCTGCTCGGCGGCGGCAAGGCACTGGAGTCGCCCGGCTTCTGGCTCGGCCCGACCGTGCTCGACCACGTGCCCGCGGGCTCGCGGGTGCACACCGAGGAGATCTTCGGCCCGGTCCTGACGATCGTCCGCGTCGGCTCGTACGAGGAGGGCCTGGAGCTCATCAACGGCGGCGCGTACGGCAACGGCACCGCGATCTTCACCAACGACGGCGGCGCGGCCCGGCGCTTCCAGAACGAGGTCGAGGTCGGCATGATCGGCATCAACGTGCCGATCCCGGTGCCGATGGCGTTCTACAGCTTCGGCGGCTGGAAGGCGTCGCTGTTCGGCGACACGCACGTGCACGGCACCGAGGGCGTCCACTTCTACACCCGGGGCAAGGTCGTCACCTCACGCTGGCTCGACCCGTCGCACGGCGGCGTGAACCTGGGCTTCCCCACGAACGGGTAACCGATCTCCACCAGGGAGGGATGCGGGCGGCGGCCAGGCATCCCTCCCTCTGTGTGCCCGATAAACTCCAGCACACGGATGAGAGGTGGCATCGTGGATCGCCGTATACCTGCCATGGCGCTGGCCATGACGGCTCTGGTCGCCAGCATGGGCGCGGCGGGCCCGACACCGAAGAAGACACCCAGCCCGAGCCCTACTCCCACCCCTTCGGCGAGTCCGACGCAGGGCGACGGCACGCTGCAGATCCTCACCTACCGCGGCTACGCCGAATACGGCGGCACCAGCCCGAGGGTCAACTGGGTGGGCGACTTCGAGAAGACGACCGGCTGCCGCATCGCCCGCCTCGACACCGTGCAGACCGCCGACGACATGGCCCGCGCTGTCGCCGCGCGCCCCTACGACGTGGTCTCGGCGGGTCCGGTGCTGGCGGCCGCGATGATCAAGGCCAAGCAGGTGCAGCCCATCGACCCGGCCAAGGTCACCGGTTACGACGACCTCACCAAGCGCTTCCGCGACATGACCAAGGTGTCGGGCAAGGTCTACGGCGTGCCGTACCTCTGGGGGTTCCACGAGTTCCTCTACGACTCGACCAGGGTCAAGGGCGGTGACCTCAAGAAGGTCTTCGAGTCGGACCACGTGTCGCTCAAGGACAGCCCGCTGACCATCGCCGACGCGGCGCTCACCGACAGCAGCGTGGACGACCCCTTCGAGCTGACCGAGAGCCAGCTCGACCGGGCGGTGGCGCTGCTGGGCGAGCACAAGGACCGCACCTACTGGAAGAACCCGCTCGACCTGGTCAAGGGCTTCGCCACGGGCTCGCTCGACTACGCCCAGGCCACGCCCTACTATCGCCTGCTCCTGCAGAAGGCGGGCAAGCCGATCAAGGCGGTCACCACGCGCAAGACGACCGGGTGGCTCGACTCCTGGATGCTCGGCGCGAACATCCCCAACACCGACTGCGCCTACCGCTGGCTGAGCTGGATGGCGGCGGCGCCGGCCCAGCGTGACGCGGCCGCCTGGGTCGGGCTCGCGCCGGCCAACCTCAAGGCATGCAAGGGGCGGGCCAAGCAGATGTGCGAGGCGTACGGCGCCGACAAGTCGAAGTGGCTCGAGCGGGTCGCCTTCGCCGTCCGGCCGCCGGGGGATTGCGAGGGTTCTGAGGGGGAATGCACTGATTACGACCTCACATGGACCAAGCGGTGGGGTGCACTGGTGAGCTGAGCGGGGGATGTCAACCCATACGTGACCTTGTGCCGCGGGCGCGCCCCGTCCCCCCGCTGGGCCGCGCCTGCAGAGACGCCCCGGGCCTTCCCCCCGCTCCGGGGCGTCTCGCTGTTCCCGGCCGGTCGCGAGTTCGACTGAATGGCCAGTCAGCTTAAATTCGACTGAATGACCAGTCAGTGAGTATGTTCGGGCCATGAGAATCCTTCTGGTCGGGGCCGGCGGCGTCGGCTCCGCTGTCGTGTCCATCGCCGCGCGCCGAGATTTCTTCGAACACATCGTGGTCGCCGACTCCCAACAGAGCCGGGCGGCGCGGGCCGTCAACGGCGTGGACGATCCGCGGTTCAGCGCCATCAGGCTCGACGCCGCCGATCGGGCGGGGGTCGAGGCGGCGCTGCGGGAGCACCGGTGCGACGTGCTCTTCAACGCCGTGGATCCGCGGTTCACGATGCCGCTGTTCGAGGCGGCCCTGGCGGCCGGGGCCGACTACCTGGACATGGCGATGTCACTGTCCAGGCCGCACGCCAGCCGGCCGTACGAGCAGCCGGGGGTGAAGCTGGGCGACGAGCAGTTCGCGCGCGACGGCGACTGGCAGGCGCGGGACCGGCTCGCGCTCGTCGGGATGGGCGTGGAGCCGGGGCTGGCCGACGTCTTCGCCCGCTACGCCGCCGACCACCTGTTCGACGGCATCGACGAGATCGGCGTCAGGGACGGCTCGAACCTGGTCGTGGACGGCTACGACTTCGCGCCGACGTTCTCCATCTGGACGACGATCGAGGAGTGCCTGAACCCGCCCGTCGTCTGGGAGGACGGGGGGTGGCACACGACCGAGCCGTTCAGCGAGCCCGAGGTGTTCGACTTCCCCGAGGGCATCGGGCCCGTGGAGTGCGTGAACGTCGAGCACGAGGAGGTGCTGCTCGTGCCCCGCTGGATCTCGGCCAGGCGGGTGACGTTCAAGTACGGGCTCGGCGAGGAGTTCATCGGCGTGCTCAAGACCCTGCGCAAGCTCGGGCTGGACAGCGCCGACAAGATCAGGGTGGGCGGTGCCGACGTGTCGCCCCGGGACATGGTGGCGGCGAGCCTGCCCGACCCGGCCACCCTCGGCGACCGGATGCACGGCAAGACGTGCGCGGGCACGTGGGTGAAGGGCACCGGCAAGGACGGCGCTCCCCGCGAGGTCTACCTCTATCACGTGGTCGACAACGCCTGGTCGATGCGCGAGTACGGCTCGCAGGCCGTCGTCTGGCAGACCGCCGTGCACCCCGTCGTCGCGCTGGAGCTGCTGGCGAGCGGCGTCTGGAAGGGCACGGGCGTGCTCGGGCCCGAGGCGTTCGACGCGGTCCCGTTCCTCGACCTGCTGACCGAGTACGGCTCGCCCTGGCGGATCCGCGAGGCCGCCGCCTAGGACTAGCGGCCCCGCGCTTTAATCCGCGAGTGTTATATATGCGAGCGCTCAGCGCGCGGGGAAGGCAACCACCGTGGCCATGGGCGTGGGAGTGAGCGCTTCGGCGCAGTCGGCGCAGGCCATCACGGGCGCGTCGTCGGGGAAGCGCCCGACGCGCACCCGCGGCCTCGGCCACCTCTTGTGGCAGACGACGCACGCGTCACCGTCGAGCTGCGCGCAGCTCATGCCATCAGGGTCGAACGTCAACATGTCCCGTGCCGTTCTTGTCGGACCCCAGTTCATCACGCTCCCAGCTGCGGTGGGCCAGTCGTCTACCGGATCCGTTATAACCCCGGTCGCGCTCCTGATCGCCTAGTGGAGCGTCAAGCCCGGGTGAATTCTCTACCCGCTCCACGCCCCGTACACCTACAAAAACGGGCATCCAGCCGCAAGCTGGATGCCCGGTTCGTACGCTTTTCCTACAGGCTGGCGAACGCCTTCTCCAGGATGCCGAGACCTTCCTCAAGCAGGTGCTCGGGCATGACCAGCGGCGGCAGGAAACGCAGCACGTTGCCGTACGTGCCCGCGGTCAGCACCAGCAGGCCCTCCGCGTGACAGCGCCGGACGACCTCGGCGAGCGCGGCCGGGTTCGGCTCCTTCGTGCCCGGCAGGACCAGTTCGACGGCGATCATCGCGCCACGGCCGCGCACGTCGCCGATCACGTCGAAGCGCTCGCGCATCGCGTGGAGGCGGGGGAGCATGATCTCGCCGATGCGGCGGGCCTTGGCGACCAGGTCCTCCTCGGCGATGGTCTCCAGCACGCCCAGCGCGGCCGCGCAGGCGACCGGGTTGCCGCCGTACGTGCCGCCGAGGCCGCCGGGGTGCACCTTGTCCATGATCTCCGCGCGGCCGGTGACGGCGGCGAGCGGAAGGCCGCCCGCGATGCCCTTGGCGGTGGTGATGAGGTCGGGCACGACGCCCTCGTCCTCACAGGCGAACAGATGGCCGGTGCGGGCGAAACCGGTCTGCACCTCGTCGGCGACGAACACGATGCCGTTGTCCCGGCAGAACTCGGCGATCCTCGGCAGGAAGCCCTTGGCCGGCTCGATGAACCCGCCCTCGCCGGCGATCGGCTCGATCACCACGGCGGCGACGTTCTCCGCGCCGATTTGCTTGTTGATCATGTCGATGGCCTGTGCGGCGGCCTCCTCCGCGCAGTTCTCCGGGCCCGTCGGCCAGCGGTACGGGTAGGCCAGCGGCACCCGGTACACCTCCGGCGCGAACGGGCCGAAGCCCTGCTTGTAGGGCATGTTCTTGGCCGTCAGCGTCATGGTCAGCAACGTGCGGCCGTGGTAGCCGTGGTCGAACACGACGACCGCCGGGCGGCCCGTGGCGTGCCTGGCGATCTTGACGGCGTTCTCGACGGCCTCGGCGCCGGTGTTCAGCAAGACCGTGCGCTTCTCGTGGTCGCCGGGGGTCAGCTCGTTGAGCTTCTCGCAGACCTGCACGTACGACTCGTACGGGGCGACCATGAAACAGGTGTGGGTGAAGTCGGCGACCTGCTTCTGGACCCGCTCGACCACCTTGGGGGCGGCGTTGCCGACACTGGTCACGGCGATGCCGGAGCCGAAGTCGATCAGCGAGTTGCCGTCGGCGTCCTCGATGACGCCACCGCCGGCGCGGGTCACGAACACCGGCAGCACGGTGCCGATGCCCGGCGGCACGGCGGCCTGCTTACGGGCCAGCAACTCCTGCGATTTCGGGCCTGGGATCGCGGTGACGAGACGACGCTCCTGCGGAATGCTCATACCTCTGACGCTACGCCGGGCACCGACCTGGCCCGATGTGTCGATATGGCACACTGGGGGTGCCCATCTTTGCCGGAATGGACAACTCGTATGGCGCCTTCGCTGCGGACCGTGGTGCGACGGACAGGGCTGCGGCCGCTGGTCGGGACCTTGGACTCGGTCGTGCGCTGGGTGGCCGTCAGCGAGCTGGAGGATCCCACGCCCTATCTGGAGGGCGACGAGCTGCTGCTGACCACCGGTATGCGGCTGGAAGGCGACTTTTCCCAGTATGTCGCCCGCCTCGTGGCGCGTGGTGTGGCCGGGCTCGCCCTCGGCGTCGGGCTCTCGCACGAAGAGGTGCCGCCCGCCCTGCTGCAGGCGGCCGCCGCGGCCGGGCTGCCGCTGCTGGAGGTGCCGCGCGAGACGCCGTTCATCGCGGTCGGCAAGGCGGTCAGCGAGCTGCTCGCCGCCGAGCAGTACGAGGAGATCACCCGCGCCTTCGCCGCGCAGGGGCGCCTCACGCGGGCCGCGCTGCGGCCCGAGGGCCCGTACGCGGTCATCGACCGGCTGGCCAAGGAGGTCGGCGGCTGGGCCGCGCTGCTGGACGAGAACGCCGAGGTACGGCACGCCACCCACGGCTCCAAGGCCGAGGCGGCGGCCCGCGAGCTGACCCGCCTGCGCGGCGAGCACGGTGTCTGGCGGAAGGGCGCTTGGAGCGGGCGGCAGGGGGCTTCGAGTGGGCGGCTGCCCGCGAGCCTGGCGCTTTCCGGGCCGGACGAGCACGTCGTCGTGCAGCCGCTGGGTGGGGGGCCGCGGCCACGTGGGTTCTTCGCCGTCGGGGCGTCTCGGGCGTTCTCGCCCGTCACGCATACGGTCATCAACGCGGCCGGGTCGCTGCTCACGCTGGCCGTCGAGCAGGGCGGCGCCCAGCGGGAGGCCGAGCGACGGGTGCGCTCGGCCGTCCTGGGACTGCTGCTGGCCGGTGCGAAGGAGCCGGCAGGTGAGGAGCGGGCACGCGCGGTGCTGGCGCCGCTCGGCGAGCGGCTGCCGGAGGAGCCGGTGGTGGTGCTGGCGATGGCGGCCGACACGCTCGAATCGGTGGAGCCCCACGCCTTCACCGCCCGCCTCACCGAAGGCGGCCAGCACGCGTTGACCGCCCGCTTCGCCGAAGCCGACTCGCGCGGTCCCGCCGACTTGCGCAGCGGTGCCGACCGGCGGGGTGCCGCTGAGCGGTCGAAAGGGCCTGGAGCGGCCGTGGTGGTGCTTGTGGGTACGGAGGGGGCCGAAAAGGTGGCGGCGCTCGTCGGGGGGACCGTCGGGATGAGCTCGCCCGGTGCGTACGGCGAGCTGCCTGGCGCGCTCGACCAGGCCCGGCGGGCGTTCGAGAGCGGGCATGACGGCCTGGTCAGGTTCGCCGACCTCGCCGGGCAGGGGCTGCTGGGCCTGCTCGACCCGGCCACCGCCCAGGCGTTCGCGTCGGCGCTGCTCGCGCCCCTCACCAGGTACGGCTCGCGGGCCGACCTGATCGAGTCGCTGCGCGCCTATCTCGGCAGCAACGGCCACTGGGACGCGGCGGCCCAGCGGCTCGGCATCCACCGCCACACGCTCCGTTACCGCATGAAGCGGGTCACCGAGCTGCTGGGTCGTGATCTGGACGACCCCGGAGTGCGCGCCGAACTCTGGATCGCGCTGGCGGCTACGGCTTCGGCTTGTGCACCAGATAGCAGCAGATCGTCGCCATCGTGACCGCCTCGTAGGTGCGGCCGTCACGCAGGTGACCGGCCCGCTCCAGGCTGATCGCGCCCTGGGCGGCGGCCCACAGCGCGTCGGCGATCTTGCGGGGCTGGGTCGGGATGAGGTACCCGGCCGAGATGCAGTCGGCGATCACCCGGTCGAGGATGTTGAGCGCCGCGCGGGCCAAGGTCCTGGCCCGCTCGCTGGGTTCGAAACCGGGGATCGCCCGCTCGAACATCAAGCTGTAGTAGCCGGGCTCGGCCAGGCACGCCTGCCGGTAGGCGGGGCCGAGCGCGGTGAGGTTCTCGAGCGCGTCCCGCCGATGTGGCACCGCGTCCAGAAACCGCCGAAAGCGCTCGAATCCCTCCAGATAGAGGGCCTCCGCCAGCCCTTCCCGGTTGCCGAACATCGTGTAGATGACGGTGGTCGTGCAGCCGGCCTCCGTGGCGATTCTGCGCATGGTGAGGCTCTCTGGACCATCGCTGAGCAGGAGGTTCACCGCGACGTCGAGGAGCCGGGAACGCAGTTCGTCGTGGGTGGCCCGCTCACCGAGCAAGTAGGCCCCTTGGAGCCCGAGCGGCGCCGAGGAGGTCATGGGGCCACGCCTTTCTGCTCGGGGGCCCGCCGCGCTGAGGGACCCGCACACGATGACTTAGCCAGACGGGAGAATGTTCAAACCGCTCTGCATGGTAAACATCCCGAATTAGGTCTACTTCTGTTACATCCTGGGTAGGCAAGGGAGGTTGTACTTAACGGTGAGGTCTGGTGGGAGTCTTGTGCACGGTGGTGTACGTCCCCGATCTCCGCCGTGGCATAACGTCGTGAACATGGACGTGCGTACCTTCTGGCTCGCGGGCCGACCCGCCACCGGCGACTCCGAGCTCACCGTGACCAATCCCCACGACGGTCGCGAGGTCGGCCGCTGTTCCGTGCCGACCGACGGCCAGATCGAGGAGGCCGTCGCGGCCGCTCACACGGTCGCCGGGCAGGCCGCCGCGCTCCCCGTGCACGTGCGCGCCGAAGCGCTGGCCCACGTCTCGCGCCGCCTCTCGGAGCGGGCCGACGAGATCGCCCACCTGATCACCGCCGAGAACGGCAAGCCGATCTTCTGGGCGCGCGGTGAGGTCTCGCGGGCGATCGCCACGTTCCGCTTCGCCGCCGAGGAGACCCGCCGCTGGTCCGGCGACGTGCAGCGGCTGGACACCGAGCCCGCCGCCGCCGGCCGCCTGGCGTACGTCTCCCGCGTGCCGTACGGTCCGGTGCTCGCGATCACGCCGTTCAACTTCCCGCTGAACCTGGTGGCCCACAAGGTGGCGCCCGCCATCGCGGTGGGCGCGCCCGTCATCGTCAAGCCCGCGCCCGCCACGCCGCTCACCTCGCTCCTGCTCGGCGAGATCCTGGCCGAGACGGACCTGCCCGCCGGGATGTTCTCCGTGCTGCCGGTCGAGAACGAGCGCGCCTCCGGCCTGGTGCTCGACCCGAGGCTGCCGGTGGTGTCGTTCACCGGCTCCGCGCCGGTCGGCTACGCGATCGCCGACCAGATCCCGCGCAAGCACGTGACGCTGGAGCTGGGCGGCAACGCCGCGGCGGTGGTGCTGGCCGACGCCGATCTCGACTGGGCGGCCAAGAGGGTGGCCC
The DNA here is from genome assembly GCF_018603905.1 of Nonomuraea sp. NEAU-A123. Taxonomy (GTDB): domain Bacteria; phylum Actinomycetota; class Actinomycetes; order Streptosporangiales; family Streptosporangiaceae; genus Nonomuraea. Next base: position 44,480 of record NZ_JAHFZZ010000042.1, on the reverse strand, counting down.
TGTTCGCCAACTACCAGGCCGGTCAGAGCTGCATCGCCGTGCAGCGGGTGATCGTCGAGCGGCCCGTCTACGACGCGTTCGTCGAGCGCCTGCTCCCGGCCGTCGACGGGCTCGTGACCGGGGACCCGGCCGACGAGAAGACGCAGGTCGGGCCGCTGGTCTCGGTGCACGCCGCCGAACGCGTCGAGCAGTGGGTCCGGGAGGCGGTGGACGCGGGCGCCCGCGTGCTGACGGGCGGCACCCGCGAGGGCGCCACGGTCGCGCCGACCGTGCTGGCCGACGTGCCCCACGACGCGAAGGTCCTCCGCGAGGAGGTCTTCGGGCCCGTCGTGGTCCTGCAGCCCGCCGCGTCGATCGACGAGGCGTACGCGATGGTCAACGACTCCAAGTACGGGCTGCAGGCCGGGGTGTTCACGCGGTCACTGGACGCGGCCTTCCGGGCCAACCGGGAACTGGAGGTGGGCGGCGTGATCATCGGCGACGTCCCGTCGTACCGGGCCGACCAGATGCCGTACGGCGGCGTCAAGGACTCCGGCATCGGCCGCGAGGGTCTTCACTCGGCGATGACGGACTTCACGTACGAGAAGGTCATGGTGTTGACCGGACTGTCGCTCTAGCTCTATGCCCGCTGGGCGGTGTCGAAGAGGGCCTTGGCGGCGTCACCGAAGTACGGGCCGTACATGGTGCGCTGGTCGTCGCTGTACTTGAAGCTGCTCAACGACGTGATCTCGCCGATGCCCGTGGCCGGGTCGAAGCCGGACAGCCACGGGCCGCCGCTGGAGCCCGCCGTCATGTCGCAGCCCAGGCCCTGGTCGCGGGTCTGCTTGTAGGGGTCGCCGTGCAGGCGGCCCGCGCAGTAGACCAGGTGCTCGCCGTTGTACGGCGGGTCGGCCGGGTAGCCGAAGCCGAACGTCTGGCCGCCACGCGGGGCGTTGAAGGCGATCCGTTGCGCGCCCACCACATCGGTGACGTGCTGGCTGTCCGCGGTCGTCAGGGCCACCATGCCCATGTCGTAGCTGTCGTCGGCGGCGTGCGCCCACGGGCCGGTGACGAACATGCGGCGGGCCGCGTACTGGCCGTACGGGTGCCCGCCGCCCGTGCGATAGCCGGGCACGAACTGCCAGTTGGCCGCCCACTCGCCGGTGCCGTCCTTGACGCAGTGGCCGGCCGTGACCACGAGGTCCCTGCTGGCGCTCTGCACCGTGCTCGCGGAGCAGACGAAGTCGATCCCGCCGACGGTCAGGAAGACGCGGCCGGTGGTGCGGGTCACCGCGCCGCCGGTCAGCCAGCGGGAGCCGGACGTGGTGGTCTGGGGCCTGGCCGACTGGAGGCGCGGGGTGGGGATCTTGGCCTTGCCGCCGGTCAGGCCGGGTGCCGCGGTGATCCCCGTCTTGTCGGCGAGCTTGTTCAGCAGGCCGTTGCCCTTGGTGACGATGCCGAGCATGTCGATCGGCAGGGCGTCGGCCATCCGGGCCGGTGTCCAGTAGTCGAGCACGCGCCGCTGCTCGGCGGGGGTGCGGGCGGCCACGTGCTCGACCACCTCCATCCGCTTGGCCGTGTGCACGACCGGCTTGGTGATGGCAGGGGCAGAGTGGTGGTGCTGGACGGGCATGGCGCCGATGAGCGCGGGGCCCATCAGTCCCGCGACGAGCGGCACACCTGTCAGCAAGGGGGTGCTCAGGGTCATGACCCCCGAGTGTGCACCACAAGATGTGTCCTTGTGACTACTTTCGGTGAATACCCTCAGAGGGCGTTGGTGCTCTGGGCGGCTTGGTAGACGGCTTGGGCCTCTGACCCGAAATAGGGGCCGAACATCAAGTTCGGGGCGAAGTTGTATTTAAAACTGTTGACGGAGTTCTGGATACCGAGGCCGGTCGACTCGGTGAAATTCTGGAACCATGGACCACCACTCGAACCACCGGTCATATCGCAGGTCAGACCCTGGTCTTCGGACAACAGGAAATCGTCGAACGTACGGCCGCTGCAATAGATCAGCTTGGCGCCGTCGTACGGGGCCGCCGCCGGGTAGCCGAACGCGTACATCCGCTGCCGCCTGGCCTGGTTGAACGCCACGCCCTGGCCGCCCACGGCGTCGGTCAGCGTCTTGCCCTGCAGCGGCGCCACGACGGCGGCGGCGACGTCGAAGTCGATGTCCTCGCTCGCGTTCCACTGCGGGGTGGTCAGCAGCCTGGTGGCCGCCCAGGTGCCGCTCGGGCGGTTGCCGTTCTCGTAGCCGGGGACGAACACCCAGTTCGTGTGGAAGGTGCCGCCCAGTTTGACGCAGTGGCCCGCGGTGAGGACCACGCTCTTGTTGGCGCTGGTCACGGCCGAGCCCGAGCAGGAGGCGTTGCGCCCCTGGTAGGTGAAGAAGACGCGGCCCGTCGTCTTCGTGATCGCGCCGCCGCCGGTCCAGGGGGCGCCGCCGCTGCCGGCGAGCTGCTGCTGCGCTCCGCTGGTGGGCGGGGCCGTCCAGGGGGTGCCGGTGGTGGGCTCGCCGGGGCTGCTCATGGCCGGCTTGGCCCCTTTCTTGGGCGCGGGGGCGGTGAGCGGCTGGGCGGTCTCCATCTTCTGCGGGGTCCAGTACCGCAGGACGGCCTGCTGTTCGGAGGTGGAGTCGGCGGCCGCCTTCTGGGCGGGCTTGGGCCCCGGCCGCGCCTGCGCCGGCCCCGCCGGGAACAGGGCGCCCCCGGCGGCGAGGGTGAGGATGGAAAGCAGAACGACTCTGCGGTGCATTACGTACCTCCCGAAATCCCGGATCTGAGCCTGGAAGGTAGCGGCCTCAATATCCCCATTTCTCAGGATTTGCGAATACGGATATGGTGATATTTGGGCATTGATGTACTCGAATAGCTGGCGTCACATTCGTTGCCGTATTTAGGGACGGCGGAGCCGCGTGCCCGGTCGCTTCCCGCAGCGGGGACAATGGACGGGTGCATGCAGACACCCTCCGCTCCGTCGTCGTCCTCGGCTCCACCGGCTCGATCGGCACCCAGGCGCTCGACGTCATCGGCGCCGACCCGGGCAGGTTCAGGGTCGCCGGGCTCGCGGCCGGTGGCGGGAAGGCCGAGCTGCTGGCCGAGCAGGCGGCCTCCTACGGCGCCGAGGTGGTGGCCGTGGCCGATGCCGCCGCCGTACCCACGCTGAAAGAGGCGCTCGCGGCGCGCGGCGCGAGCCCGGTGGTGCTCGCGGGCCCCGAAGGGGTCGCGGAGGTGGCGGCGTGGCCGTGCGACACGGTGCTCAACGGCATCACCGGCGCGCTCGGCCTGACCTCCACGCTGGTCGCGCTGGAGGCGGGCAGGACGCTCGCCCTGGCCAACAAGGAGTCGCTGATCATCGGCGGGCCGCTGGTCAAGCGGCTGGCCGCGCCGGGGCAGATCCTGCCCGTCGACTCCGAGCACTCGGCCGTGCAGCAGTGCCTGTGGGCCGCCGGGCCAGACGGGCACCGTCCCGAGGCGGTCAGGCGGCTGGTCATCACCGCGAGCGGCGGGCCGTTCAGGGGGCGCAAGCGCGCCGACCTGCTGGACGTCACGCCCGAGATGGCCCTGGCGCACCCCACCTGGTCGATGGGGCCCATGATCACCATCAACTCGGCCACCCTGGTCAACAAGGGGCTGGAGGTGATCGAGGCGCACCTGCTGTTCGACATCGGCTTCGACAGGATCGAGGTCGTGGTGCATCCTCAGTCGATCATCCACTCCATGGTCGAGTACATCGACGGCTCCACCATCGCCCAGGCCAGCCCGCCCGACATGCGGCTGCCCATCGCGCTCGCGCTCGGCCACCCCGGGCGGATCGCGGGCGCCGCCCGTGCCATCGACTGGACGCGGGCCCACACCTGGACCTTCGAGCCGCTCGACGACGAGGCGTTCCCCTCCGTCGCGCTGGCCAGGCACGTCGGCACCGAGGGCGGCACCGCGCCGGCCGTCTACAACGCGGCCAACGAGGCGTGCCTGGAGGCGTTCATCGGGGGCAGGCTGCGGTTCCCCGCGATCGTCGACACGGTCGCCAAGGTCGTCGAGGAGCACCGGGTGACCCCCGCGGACTCGGTCGAGGAGGTGCTGGCCGCCGACGCCTGGGCACGTGCCCGCGCGACGGAGCTCGTACGGAGCGTGGCCGCCGGATGAGACCTGGGACGGAGCTCACAGCCCGGCAGTCCCACGGGCTACCTACACTGGATACCGTTACCAAACTCAAGGGTTGAAATGTCTCCTGTAGCACTCGGCATCCCCGCGGTCCGCCCCAAGCCCCTCGCCGAACGCCGACACTCCCGCCAGATCATGGTCGGCAGTGTCCCGGTCGGCGGCGACGCGCCGGTCTCCGTGCAGTCGATGACCACCACGGTGACCGCCGACATCAACTCCACCTTGCAGCAGATCGCCGAGCTGACCGCCGCCGGGTGCCAGATCGTCCGGGTGGCCGTGCCGTCTCAGGACGACGCCGACGCGCTGCCGGCGATCGCCCGCAAGTCGCAGATCCCGGTCATCGCCGACATTCACTTCCAGCCGAAGTACGTGTTCGCCGCCATCGAGGCGGGCTGCGCGGCCGTGCGCGTCAACCCCGGCAACATCAAGAAATTTGATGACAAGGTGGGCGAGATCGCGCGGGCCGCGGCCGATCACGGCGTGCCGATCCGCATCGGCGTCAACGCCGGCTCGCTCGACCCCCGGCTGCTGCAGAAGTACGGCAAGGCGACCCCCGAAGCGCTGGCGGAGTCGGCGCTGTGGGAGTGCTCGCTGTTCGAGGAGCACGGCTTCCGCGACATCAAGATCTCGGTCAAGCACAACGACCCGGTCGTCATGATCAACGCCTACCGGCTGCTGGCCGGAAAGTGCGACTACCCGCTGCACCTGGGCGTCACCGAGGCCGGGCCGGCCTTCCAGGGCACGATCAAGTCGGCGGTCGCGTTCGGGGCACTGCTGGCGGAGGGCATCGGCGACACCATCCGCGTCTCGCTGTCGGCGCCGCCGGTCGAGGAGGTCAAGGTCGGCACGCAGATCCTGGAGTCGCTGGGGCTGCGGGAGCGGGGGCTGGAGATCGTCTCGTGCCCGTCGTGCGGCCGGGCGCAGGTGGACGTCTACACGCTGGCGGAGCAGGTGCAGGCGGGCCTCGAAGGGCTGAAGGTGCCGCTGCGGGTGGCCGTGATGGGCTGCGTGGTGAACGGCCCCGGCGAGGCTCGCGAGGCGGACCTGGGCGTCGCGTCGGGCAACGGCAAGGGGCAGATCTTCGTGAAGGGGGAGGTCGTGAAGACGGTCCCCGAGTCACAGATCGTCGAGACACTGATCGACGAGGCCCTGCGCATCGCCGACGAGATGGGCATCGCCCTCGACGGCGATCCTGAGGTCGTCGTCGGCTAATTTACGGGCATATTTTATGGCTCAGCCCGGTTGGCCCCAGACGCCGACCGGGCTGAGCCCTGTCCAGGGACACGCTCCTCTGGTGGAGGTGGTGCGGCGCCGTGACGTGCGCATGCTTGGCCAGTGGCGTGGAAAACCTCGGTCGTGCGTTACGGCGTGCAATTGGGTGATTACATAATGGTAAGCATTTAGCCATACCCAGCGTCACGACTCGGTTACGTGCGGGAGCATCGGTCCTCCTACTGAAGGGGAGGCCGTGTGAAGCGGGTCGTAAGGGTTGTCGTCGGGTTGGCGATGCTGGTGCCGGCGCTGGGAGCCGGTGGGGCCATGGCCGGGACCGCCGGAGCCACCGGGAGTTCGGTCGGGTCGCCGTTGGACTGGGGAGCCTGCCCGGTGTCGGCGAAGGCGGAGGCGGCCGGTTCCGGGGCGGTCATCAGCAGGTCCGCGCCCGCGGTGAGCGGCGTCGAGTGCGCCACCGTACGGGTGCCGCTCGACTACCATGAGCCGTTGGGGCAGTCGATCACGCTGGCGCTCAACCGGATCAAGGCCAAGGTGCCGCGCGACGGCAACCACCTGGGCAGCCTGCTGGTGAACCCGGGCGGCCCGGGCGCCTCTGGGCGGTCGCTGGCCGAGTACGTGTCGGCGGCGCTCTCGCAGAAGGTCGCCGACCGCTACGACATCATCGGCTTCGACCCGCGCGGCGTGGGCAACAGCGAGCCCTCGATGCACTGCGTCGACGCCGCCACCTACTACGCCCCGCCCAGGCCCGACGCGGTGCCGCGCGGCCAGGAAGACGAGAAGGTGCTGCTCGGCCGGGCCACCGACTACGCCAACCGGTGCGGTGACCTGTGGGCGTGGCTGCTGCCCCACCTGACCACCGAGAACACCGCCAGGGACATGGACGCCATCCGCGCGGCACTCGGCGAGCCGCAGATCAGCTTCCTCGGCTACTCCTACGGCACCTACATCGGCGCCGTCTACGCCACGCTCTTCCCCGACCGGGTCAAGCACCTCGTCATGGACAGCACGGTCGACCCGGAGGGCGTCTGGTACAAAGCCAACCTGGCCCAGGACAAGGCCTTCGAGCGCAGGCACCACGAGTTCCTCGCCTGGACCGCCAAGAACAACAACGTCTACAAGCTCGGCGGCTCGGCCACACAGACCACGTTCGCCTGGTACGCGATGCGCTCCCGGCTGCACGACCGCCCGGCCGGCGGGGTGGTCGGCCCGAGCGAGCTCGACGACACCTTCACCGTGGGCGGCTACACCGACCGGATCTGGCCCGACCTCGCCGCCGCCTGGTCGAAGTACGTGCGGCAGGGCGACGCGAAAGGGCTGGTCGACGTCTTCAACAAGTACGGCAAGCAGGACGCCGACGACGAGAACGGCTACGCCATCTACCTGAGCGTGCAGTGCCGCGACGTCCAATGGCCAAAGTCCTGGACCAAGTGGCGGACGGACATGACGCGCATGCACAAGCAGGCGCCGTTCCTGACCTGGCCCAACGCCTGGTACAACGCGCCGTGCGCGTTCTGGAGCGTGCCCGGCGGTACCCCGGTCAAGATCCATGCGTCCCGGCGGCTGCCCTCGATCCTGATGATCCAGTCGAAGGACGACGCCGCGACGCCGTACCAAGGCGCCCTGAACATGCGCAAACTGTTCCCGAGCGCCCGCATGATCGTCGACGGGGGCGGCAACCACGGCGCCTCGCTGGCCGGGAACCAGTGCGTGGACCGCCACCTGGTCGCCTACCTGCTCGATGGCACGGTGCCGCGGCACGGAGCCGAGTGTCAGAGACTGCCGGCGCCCAAGCCCATGGCCCATATGGCGGCCTCTGGTCCACTAGGTCACGAAAGGCTCACCGAGCTCCTGTCCAGATGAGCTATTCGGTGGTCGTTCGCGTAGTCTGACCATGTGATGCTGCGTACATCGGCGTCGCGTGTGCTCGATGACAGCGACCGGGACGAGGCTCTCGCCTTGCTCGACCTCGACCCGGTCGCCAACGTCTTCGTCTCCTCCCGGGTGCGGACCGTCGGACTCAATCCGGCGCGCCTGGGCGGGCAGATGTGGGGGTTCGGACCGCGCGGCGGGCTCGTCTCGCTCTGCTACGCCGGGGCAAACATGGTGCCGGTCAACGCCGGTCCCGAAGCCGTGCACGCGTTCGCCGACCGCGCTCGCAAGCAGGGCCGCCGCTGCTCGTCCATCGTGGGTCCCGCCGACGCGGTCTCGCTGCTGTGGGAGCGGCTGGAGCCGTACTGGGGCCGGGCGCGGACGATCCGCTGGGCACAGCCGGTCATGGCCACCTCGCGCAGGTCGCCCGTCCCCGCCGATCCGCTGGTCCGGCGGGTGCGCCCGGACCAGTTCGAGACCCTGCTGCCGGCCTGCGTCGCGATGTTCACCGAGGAGGTGGGGGTCTCGCCCAACCTCGGCGACGGCGGCGCCCTCTACCGGACCAGGGTGGCCGAGCTGATCCGCATCGGCAGGTCGTACGCGCGCATCGACAACGGGCGCGTGGTGTTCAAGGCGGAGGTCGGCGCGGTCACCCCGCACGCCTGCCAGATCCAGGGCGTATGGGTCGATCCCGCGCTGCGCGGACAGGGGCACGCGGTGGCCGGCATGGCCGCGGTCGTGGACGCCGCCCTGGACTGCTTCGCTCCCGTGGTCTCGCTGTACGTCAACGACTTCAACCAGTCGGCGCGGGCGGTCTACCGGAAGGTGGGTTTCCACGAGGTCGACACGTTCATGTCTGTACTGTTCTAGCCATGATCTTGGTGACTGGAGCCACGGGCAACGCCGGTGGGGCGCTGGTGCGCACGCTGGCAGAGCAGGGCGCCGAGGTGCGGGCGCTGGTGCGGCACGAGGTCGAGCTGCCCGCCGAACTGGCTCTCGGCGATCTCAACGATCCTGAGTCGGTGGCGGCGGCGCTGTCCGGGGTGCGCGGGGTGTTCCTGCTCAGCGGTTACGACCGCATGGACGAGACGCTCGCCGCCCTCAAGGCGGCCGGAGTGGAGCACGTGGTGCTGCTGTCGGCCAGCGCCGCGGAGGCCCGCGACCTGGACAACCCGATCTCGGGCTACCACGTACGGTCCGAGGCGCTGGTGCGCGAGTCGGGCGTGCCGTGGACGGTGCTGCGGCCGCGTACGTTCATGTCCAACACGCTGCAGTGGGCCGATCAGGTCCGGTCCGGGGACGTCGTGCGGGCCGCCTTCCCCGAGGTGGCGGTCGCGACCGTGGATCCGCTCGACATCGCGGCCGTGGCCGCCGCCGCGCTGCTCGGCGAGGGGCACGACCAGCGGGTCTACCCGCTGACCGGGCCCGAGTCCCTGCGGCCCGCCGACCGGGTGCGGATCCTGGGCGAGGCGCTGGGCCGGGAGCTGCGCTTCGAGGGGCTGACGGATGAGCAGGCGCGGGCCGAGATGAGCGCGGGCATGCCTGAGGCGTACGTGGACGCGTTCTTCGGGTTCTTCGTGCGGGGCGAGCTGGACGAGTCGGCCGTGCTGCCCACGGTGGCCGAGGTCACCGGGCGCCCGCCGCGCGGCTTCGCGGACTGGGCGGCGGCCAACGCGGACGCGTTCCGCTAAAGCCGGGTTGGCGGCGGCTGCCGTTCGCGCGTCCGACTGGCGGTGACCTAGTGACGGCCGCTGTCGGCTGGTGGCCGGTGCCTTCGGTTAGAGCAGGACCAGTTTGTCGAACAGTCTGGCCAGCTCGGTGCCGGGGTCGGCGGTGAGACCGGCGTGGACCGGGCCGGTCTGCACGATCGTGCTGCGCGGCGCCGTCAGCCAGCGGAACCTGCCGCCGAGCGACTCCCCGGTCAGCGGTCCCGCCTCGTCGCCGCAGGCCAGTTCGTACGCGCCGAGCGCCTGTCGTACACCGTCGACGTCCGCGGCCGGGTCGAGCGCGCGCAGCCGGGCCGCGTCGAGGGCGACCCGTGCGCAGAGGTAGCCGCGCGGCTGGCAGTAGAGCAGCACGCCCACGTTGATCAGCTCGCCGCGCTCGACCCGTGGCACCACGCGGATCACCGCGTACTCGTAGACATCCCGGCTCATCGGTCGCCTCCGCGCCAGAACTCGCCGACGGACCCAGGCCCCGAGGGTCTGCCGGTCGGTGCTTCGGGCCGTTTCAGCCACTCGTGCGGTCCCTGCGCGCGCCTGAGCAGGTGGTCGACATAGGCATCGCGTACGGCCTGCGCCGAGTCGAAGCCCGGCTCGTCGTCGAGCCATTCGTCGGGCACCAGGGCGGTCACGGTTTCGAGGAGCTCAGGAGTGATCTTCGCGGACAGATCTGCCGCCGCGCCTTCGAGGTCGGTGGCGAACGGCGCCAGCACATGATCCCCCACGTCGAACGGCCGTCGCGGGTCCGCCGTCGGCCAGTTGTGGTGGAACCAGAGCGCCGCGCCGTGGTCGATCAGCCACATCTCGCGGTGCCAGATGAGCAGGTTGGGGTTGCGCCAACTGCGGTCGACGTTGTGGATCAGGCCGTCGAACCAGACCACCCGCGAGGCGAACATCCAGTCGGGCGTCCACGCCAGCGGCTCGAACCCCAGGGCGCCGGGCAGGAAGTCGATCGCCAGATTGAGGCCGGTGCTGGCCTTGAGCAGGTCCTGCACCTCTTCGTCAGGCTCCCGGATGCCGATCTGCGGGTCGAGGTCGATCAGCTTGAGCTCGGGAGTGCGGAGTCCGAGCCGCCTGGCCAGCTCACCCGAGATGATCTCCGCCACCAGGACCCTGCGGCCCTGGCCCGCGCCCCGGAACTTCACCACGTACGTGCCGAGATCATCAGCCTCGACGACGCCCGGTAGTGATCCGCCTTCGCGCAGCGGCGTCACATAGCGGGTCGCCGCGATCTCATCCAGCACCACACGAGGTTATCGCCCGTTGAGAGCACTTTCGCTCCCGCCGCCGCCCCGACCGGCGCGAACAGCGTTGCGCGGGTCCTCGGAGGATGGGTCAGGAGCGGGCCCGGACGGCGGCCAGGATGATGCGCCGGATCAGGCCGCTGCCCAGGCGGATGAAGATCCAGTAGCGACGGAAGGCGCGGCGGGCGTCGGGGCTGGTGGCGAGCACCCTGGTCTCGGTGACCAGGCGGATGCGCCCCGGCCCCGCGTCGTCCAGCAGGAAGCTGAACGTCCCCTTCGCGTAACCGGGCCGGTCGAAGGCTCGAAAGTCGTCCGCGTCGCCGATCGCCGGGGTGTGCTCGGCGCGGCCCAGACGCCACCACTGCCCGATCGTGCCCAGGACGATCTCCCGCATCGGGTCTACGGCCAGCGGCGTGAAGGTGGGTGCGTCCTGCTTCTGCCGATCGCCGGAGGAGCGGGAGAACAGGCGCCGGACGGCGAACAGCGGCTTGGCCAGGCGGATGTCCTGCGGGTTGAGGTGGGTGAGCGCCTGCCAGACGCGGTCGCGGGAGGCGTTGATCACGATCGAGTGCCGCTCCGCCGCATGCGGGCGGGGGATGAAGTCGTCGACCAGCGTCGGCATGGGGGGCTCCTCGGTCTCTCGTCGGCCTCTTCGCGGCTTCCATACGGCTGCGTATGGAAGCGACTATACGCCGCCGTATGGCAGGCTGTTGGTGCGGGGCGAAGTTCCGTGCGGGGCGAAGTTCCGTGCGGGGCGAAGTTCCGTGCGGGGCGGAGGTTTCGTGCGGGCGGAGGTTTCGTGCGGGGCAAGGGTCTTGCGGGGCGAAGGCCCCGTGCAGGGCAAGGGGTCGTGCGGGCAAGGGGTCGTGCGGGCAAGGGGTCGTGCGGGCAAGGGGTCGCGCGAGGCAAGGGGTGTGCGGCGCGGTGCACGGCCGGCCTGGGTGGGGCGCGGTCGGGTGAGGGAGGGTGTGGGGTGGTGGAGCGGTTGGGGCCGGACGACTGGGCGCGGGCCGCGTTGAAGGCGCTCGCGGAGGGTGGGCTGGGCGCCGTGGCGGTGGAGCCGGTCGCGGTGCGGCTCGGCGTCTCCAAGGGCAGCTTCTACTGGCACTTCGCCAACCGCCGGTCGCTGGTCGAGGCGGCGCTGGCGCGCTGGGAGGACGAGACCGAGCAGGTCATCGCCCGGCTGGAGGTGCTCGACGACCCGGTGGCGCGGATGCGGGCCCTGCTGGACCTGGCCTTCGGTGACGAGCAGGATGCGGCGATCTCGTTCCGGCTGATCAGCGAGGCGGACGATCCGCTGGTCGGCGAGGTGGTGCGGCGGGTGAGCGACCGCCGCTTGAGGTACATGCAGAACGTCCTGCACGAGCTCGGCCAGCCGGAGGAGGAAGCGCGCAGGCGAGTGCTGGCGGCCTACGGCACCTACCTCGGCCTGGCCGCCCTGATGCGCATCGGAGCGGTGGCCGAGATGCCGGGCGCCCTGGTCGACCTGGCGATGGCCGAGCTGGGCCTACCCGCGACCGCCCCCTCATGACGACGGCGCCTCATGACGACGGCGCCTCTCCCAGAGGCCGGCCTCGCCTGTGGCGATCGCGGCCCCGACCCCTCGTCGCGGCCGGGGTCACATCTTCGCGATGACCTCCCCCGCGAACCGTTCCATGGTGGCGACCTTGAGTTCCAGGCTGCCTTCGCCGTACCGCGCCTTCTCCTCGGCGCTGGCGAGCCACCACGGGGCGGCCATCGTCCCGGTGACGCCCTTGGCGGCGAAGCGCCGGAAGGTGTCGGCGTCCGGCAGCACGGCCAGTGGAGCGATGATCTCGAACGGCCCCGTCCTGCCGTACTCGTCCAGCAACTGCCGCAACGAGCCGAGGACGGTGTCGAGCTGCTCCTCCGTGTAGATGCGGTTGCCGATCCAGCCGTCACCCAGCCGGGCCGCCCGGCGCAGCGCCGCCTCGCTGTCGCCGCCCACCAGGACCGGGATCGGCTCGGCAGGCGTGGGCGAGATGGACAGCTCGGGCAGCCCGTCGATCGTGACGGTCCGCCCGCTCCAGAGGTCGCGTAGCGCCGGGATCATCTCGTTGAGCCGCCGCCCGCGGGTGTGGAAGTCCTGGCCGGTGGCCGCGAACTCCTCCGCGCACCACCCGACGCCCACCCCGAACGTGACGCGGTCCCGCGACAGCACCGCCGCCGTGGACACCTGCTTGGCCACGGTGAACAGATCGCGGGCCGGGGCGATGTAGACGTTCGGGGCGAAGCGCAGCGTGTTGGTCACCGCGGACATCGCGCCGATCGTCACCCACACGTCCGGCCAGTGCGTTTCGGCGGTCCAGCGTGGCTTGCCCGACTTCGAATAGGGGTAGGGCGTCGCGAAGTCGGCGTAGAAGAGGTGGTCCGACAGCGTGAGCGTGTCGAACCCGCACTTCTCAGCCGCCCTGGCCAGATCGACGAACTGATCGGTGTCCGCGAACGAGGCCCCCAGCCAGAATTTCACTGGAACTCCGGGATGACCTTGGTGGCGAACAGTTCCAGGTTCCGCTTGACCGTGTCGAGCGGCAGCACGCCCTGCTGTCCCTGCATGTAGAGGCCGAACCACTCCAGGTCGGGCATTCGGTCGAGCATCCGCTGGATGCCGCGCTTGACGTCGTCGGGGGTGCCGAACAGCGCCATCTCCACGTCGTTCATCCGCTTGGCGTCGCCCTTCTCGGGGGAGATGGGCTTGTGTTTCTCGTCTTCCTTCTTCCGCAGCACTTCCAGGTAGCCGAACGGGCCGAAGAAGGCGGCGAAGTCCTTGGGGATGCTGCGGCCGAAGGTGTTGATCGCCTCCTCGGTCGTCTCCGCGATGCCGACGATCTTGAGGATGCCGGTGTGCTCGCCCAGCTTGTAGTCGCGGCCCTGCCTGGCGGACTCCTCCTGGTAGAGCTTGGCCTTGGCGGCGTGGTCGTCGGGGTTCGGGGTGAACATCCACGGCAGGATGTTCTCCTGCGCGGCCCTGATGACCGAGCGGTCGGAGATCGTGAACGGCTGCCACAGCTCCGGATGCGGGTTCTGGTACGGCCTCGGGCAGACCGAGATGGCCTGCACCTTGTCGTCGTCCGAGATCTCACCGGGGGCGCCGAACGTCTTCGTCCACTCCAGGGCCGGCCAGCCCTCGATGCCGTCGAACGGGTAGGGGATCTCGTAGTCCAGTACGTCGGACTTGTAGCGGAGCGTCTCCTGGGTCCAGGCCATCTTCATGATCTTCAGGACCTCGCCGAAGACGTCGAAGTTCCGGGTGTCGGAGGCCGAGCCGTCGGAGCGGGCGGCCGCCGCGTGCCAGCGCTGGCCCAGCACGTTCATCCACCGGTTCTGGTAGCCCCTGGCCACGCCCAGCCGGAGCCGCCCCTTGCAGAACTGGTCGAGGAGCGCCACGTCCTCCGCCGCCCGGATGGGGTCCCAGGCGGGCAGCACCATGCCGAGCGGCGCGAGCAGGATGCGTTCGGTCCTGGCCGCGAGGTCGGTGAGGAACATCAGTGGGTTGACCGAGAACTCCATGCCTTCCGAGTGGAAGTGGTGCTCGGTCATCATCAGCGCGTCGAAGCCGATCTGGTCGGCGTGGACGGCGATCTCCCGCACCTCGTGCAGCAGCTTCTGGTACGACTCCGTGTCACGCCCGATGGGACGCTTGGCCTTGGCGTTCTCCTCGGCCGCGTATCCGGAGCCTGGAATCTGCGGATTCAGGAAGATGGAAAACTTCACCAGGAGACCTCTTTCCGCGGGGCGCTTCTCTGTCCGGCAAGCTACTCTAGAAATCTTAGCCGAGCAATCGCTTGGTTGACGTCAAGGAGAGTCGTATGCGGCTTGGTGTCACCATGTTCACCACGGATCTGGGCATGCCGGTCGTGGACCTGGCCAAGGCTGCCGAGGAGCGCGGATTCCACTCCCTCTACGTGCCGGAGCACACCCACATCCCGGTCTCGCGGCGCACGCCGCACCCGATGGGGCTGGGCGAGCTGCCCGAGGAGTACAAACGGACGCTGGACCCGCTCGTCGCGCTCTCGTTCGCCGCCGCCGTCACCGAGCGGCTGGTCGTCGGCACCGGCATCCTGCTCCCCGCCCAGCGCGACCCCATCGTGACCGCCAAGGCGATCGCCACCCTCGACCACCTCTCCGGCGGGCGCGTGGTGGTCGGCGTCGGCTTCGGCTGGAACGTGGAGGAGATCGAGAACCACGGCGTGGAGTACGGCAGGCGGCGCGCGGTCGCGCGGGCCAACGTCCTGGCCATGCGGAAGTTATGGCGGGACGAGGTGGCCGGTTTCGAGGGGTTCGAGCCGTCATGGTCGTGGCCCAAGCCGATCTCCGCACCGCCCGTCTACATCGGCGGCGCGGCGGGCCCGAAGCTGTTCGCGCACGTCGCCGAGTACGCCGACGGCTGGATCCCGATCGGCGGCAAAGGCATCAAGGCCGCGCTGCCCGCCCTGCGCGAAGCCTGCGAGAAGGCGGAGCGGCCGATGGCGAAGGTCATCCCGTTCGGGACGCTGCCGACCAGGGAGAAGCTCGACTACTACGCCGAGCTGGGCATCGAGGAGTCGGTGGCCAACCTGCCCAGCGGCTCGGCCGACGAGATCCTGCCGCTGCTCGACGAGTACGCCCGGCTCATCTGAGACTGCCGTAATCTCGGAGGCCTCCCAGGCAAGGTCGAGGCGATGCGGCGGGCGCGGGTGTGGCAGGTGGTCGTGGCCGGTGCCGGGCTGGTCATGGGGGTGGCCGGGTTCGTGCTCTGGCTGCGTGGGGCGCAGAGCCCCGGGCTGGCGGGTGAGTGGACGGGGTCGGTCGGCACGTCAGTCCGCGCGGGGACGGCCGGGACGGGGCCGGTCTTCCCGGTGGTGATGGAGCTGGCCGACGGTGGCTCGGCCCTGCGGTGGGATGTGGGGCTGCGTTGTTCGGGGCGGCTCAAGCCGACCAGGAGCCGGCTCGTGTTCACGCTCGACCGGGTCAAGGGCGAGGGGTGCGTTCCGGGGATGCTGCGGGTGTTCCCGACGCCGGAGCTCGACCAAGTAGCCATCAAGATGACACGTCAGGGTGACACGGACATCACCTATTCAGGCACGCTCTCGCGACATTCTTGACGGGATGTGTCACGGTCAGGCGGCATTGCGCCGATCA
Source organism: Nonomuraea sp. NEAU-A123 (assembly GCF_018603905.1). Taxonomy (GTDB): domain Bacteria; phylum Actinomycetota; class Actinomycetes; order Streptosporangiales; family Streptosporangiaceae; genus Nonomuraea. Next base: position 29,132 of record NZ_JAHFZZ010000042.1, on the reverse strand, counting down.
CCGTTGACTCTCCAGCGTCCGTTCCCTTCAGTGGATGGGGAAAGGCGGGTGGCGGCGAGGGGAGGCAACCCCGTGCCAACGGCACAGCCACTCAGAACGGGGGATCCGCGGCGGCTCGGCGCCTACGAGCTGTCCGGGCGTCTGGGTGAGGGCGGCCAGGGCGTGGTGTACCTCGGGACGAGGGACGAGGACGTCTACGCGGTCAAGCTGCTGCACGGACCCGTGGGGGACGAGAAGCTGGCGTTCCTGCGGGAGGTGGAGCTGGCCAAGCATGTGGCGCGGTTCTGCACGGCCCAGGTGATGGACGCCGGGTTCGACGAGGGCCGGCCGTACATCGTGAGCGAGTACGTCGACGGGCCGTCGCTGCAGCGCGAGGTGGCGATCACCGGGCCGCGCCGGGGCGCGGCGCTCGAACGGCTCGCCGTGAGCACGGTCACCGCGCTGGCGGCGATCCACCGCGCGGGCATCGTGCACCGCGACTTCAAGCCGCAGAACGTGCTGCTCGGCCCGGACGGGCCACGGGTGATCGACTTCGGGCTGGCCAGGGCGCTGGACGCGGCGGCCACGGTGAGCGGGCGAGGAGTCGGCACGCCCGCGTACATGGCGCCGGAGCAGATCACCGCGTCGGCTCTCACGGGGGCGGCGGACGTCTTCTCGTGGGGCGCCACGATGTGCTTCGCGGCCAACGCGTCGGCGCCGTTCGGGCAGGACTCGGTGGCGCCGGTGCTGCACCGCATCCTGACCGCGCCGCCGGAGCTGGGACGGCTGGACGGGCGGTTGCGGGAGCTGGTGATCGCGTGCCTGGACAAGGACGCCAGGAACCGGCCCGCCAGCCGGGAGTTGCTGCTCGCGTTGCTGGGCGACTCCGACTTCGTGCCGCCGGAGGTGCTGCGCTCGCCGCCGCCGCACATCCTGCGGGTGATGCCGGCTCCGTCGGTGGCGCACGGGGGGTCGAACCGCCCTCCGGCGTACCCGATGGCCGAGCCCGAGGCGACGGGGGCGCCGGCCGGTTACCGGCTGCGCGGCGCCTCGTCGGACGACGGCACGTCCTGGCCGCCGATGGTCCCGCCGCAGGGCTCCGGGGAGCCGGGCGTGCGACAGGACGTCGGGCCGCCAAACGATGGCGGCGGCTCCTCTGACGGCGGCGCTCCGGGGCTCTCGGGTGAGCCGGGGAAGCGCACGCGCCAGGCCGTGGGCCGGGCGGCTCTCGCGGTCACCGCCGCGCTTCTGGTGAGTGGCACCGTGCTGGTCGCCGTACTGCTGCCGACGGTCAGGGACGGCGCTCAGGTGCGTCCGCAGGCGATCGAGCGGCCGTCCGTCGTGACGACCGGGCCGCCCTCGACCGCGACCGCGCCCGAACTCGGCCGGCCGGCGACCAGGCGGGGAGAGCGGGCGCTGGGCAGCCATCCGCCGACCACGCAGTCTCCGCCGGCCGGGCTCGCGGGGGTGCGGGTGCCGGTGGTGGCCGGGATGGACCGGTCGACGGCGATCAAGGCGATCAAGCGGGCCGGGTTCGCGGTGGGGGCGGTCACGCAGGTCGACTCGCGGCAGAAGATCGGTCAGGTGTTGAGCAGCAGTCCCGCCGGTGGGGTCACGGTGGCGCGGGGGAGTACGATCTCGCTTCAGGTGTCGGCGGGGCTGGCCGTTCCGGCGGTCGTCGGGCGGGGGAGTAAGCAGGCGGAGGCGGCGCTGGTCGGTGCCGGGCTGGTGGTGGGCGAGACCACGAGCACCTGTTCCGATCGGCCGGACGGACAGGTGATGTCCAGCCGGCCGGGGGCGGGCAGCCGGGTCTCCGGTGGTACGAAAGTGGCGCTGGTCGTCGCCCGCCACGGGGCCGCGGTGCCAGCCGTCGTCGGGGAGTCCAAGGCGGCGGCTCGGGCCGCGCTCCAGGCGGCCGGGATGGCCGTGAGTTTCAAGACGCAGGTGGTCACGGACGAGGCGCAGGTGGACGTGGTGCTGGCGCAGGGTGTGGCGGCCGGGAGCTGCGCCAAGCCGGGCGCCACCGTGGTCGTGACCGTCGGCGTCGCGGGCCAGGGCGACCCCGATCCCACCGAGCCCACACCGACGCCCACCTCGGAAACCCCTCCGGCCCCGGAGTGACAGCCCCCGGAGTGGCTAGCTCTCTCCAGCGGGGGTGACGATCACGCCCTCCAGGCGGGATCTCTCGGCCGCCCAGGCGATGAGATGGCTGTGCAGGCTCTCGCTCGGCGAGGAGAGGATCGGCGCGCGGTCGCGGGTGCGTACCGCGGTCAGGAAGGCGTCGACCAGCGCCTTGTCGCCGCCCCCGTGCCCGCCGGCGGCCGTCCCGTCACCGGTCGGCCGGGTGTCGACGGTCTCCTGCCCGCCGGTGCGGAAGTCGGTGACGTCGAGCCGCTCGCCGTCGCCCTCGATCGAGCCGTGGGTGCCGAAGATCCGGGTCTGCCGGCGCAGGGCGGGGGTGAAGGCGGTCATGGTGAAGGAGACGGTGACGCCGCCCTCGAACTCCAGGTTCACCACCTGGTGGTCGACCACGTCGTTGTCGCAGGCGTACACGCACCTGCCGTACGGGCCGGTCCGGAGCGCTTCGAGGATGCCGCGCTCGGAGAGGTCGTCGGTGACCACGTTCAGCGGCCACACGTCCCTGCCGGCCAGCGGCAGGTAGACGCGCTTGGCCGAGTAGGGGCAGGTGTCCTCGACGGCGCAGTCGAGGCAGCGGTCGGCCGCGCCCTCGGGCCGGTGCTCCGGCCTGAAGTGCTTGAGGCCGCCGAACGACGACACCTTGGCGACCCGCCTGCCGGTGAGGTGCACGAGCCAGTCGAGGTCGTGGCAGGACTTGGCGAGCAGCATGAACGTCGACTCGTCGGACCTGCGCCAGTTGCCGCGTACGTAGGAGTGCGCCTGGTGCCACCAGCCGACCGGCTCCAGGTGCTGGATGCTGACGATCTCGCCGATCCGGCCGGAGTCGAGCAGCGCCTTCAGCGTGCGGGTGTACGGGGTGTAGCGCAGCACGTGGCAGACGGCGAAGATCGCGTCGGAGCGCTCGGCGGCGGCCACGATCGTCCGGCAGTCGTCCTCGGAGACGGCCATCGGCTTCTCCAGCAGGATGTCGTAGCCCAGCTCGGCGAACCGCACCGCGGGCTCGACGTGATCGGCGTCCTGCGTCGCGATGATCACGGCGTCCGCCTGCCGGGGGAGCGCCGCCAGCTCGCGCCAGTCCGCGTATTGGGCCGCGCCGGGATGCCTGGACCTGCGGCTTTCGACCGGATCGGCCACCGCCACCACCCGCGCCCCGCCGGACTCGACGGCATGGCGAGCGTAGGAGGTCCCCCGAGAACCCGCGCCGACGACGGCCAGCGTCACCATTCCGCCTCCACTTATGTAACCAGATACCGTATGTCCGGGCCGATGCTAGGATCCGGGCAGTTGGTCGTCAATAGCGAAGTTATGGGAAAGGGTCGCGAAAGTTGACCGAGCTCCGGCCGGGCGACGCTTCACTGTTGCGCAAGGTGAACACCCAGGCCACGCTCAGGGCCCTGCGGCGCGAGGGCGTGTCCACGCTGACCCGGCTCGGCCGGATCACCGGGCTGTCCAGGCAGACCGTCGAGACGGTGCTCGACGAGCTGAAGGACCGGGGCTGGGTCAGGGAGGTCCCTCCTGACGAGGGTGTCATGGGACGGCCCGCCCGGCGGTTCGGGTTCCGGGCGGACGCCGGATACGTGGTGGGCGCCGAGGTGGGCGGCGAGAAGATCGTCGTGTCGGTGGCCGACCTCAACGGTGAGGTCGTGGCCCGCGAACGGGTCGCCGTCTCCGAGGACGCCGCCGCGCCCGAGCGGCTGGAGGCCGCCCGCAGCGCCGCGCTGGCCTGCGTCGACGGCGCGGGCCTCTCGCGGGCGCGGGTGCTGGCCGTGTCGGCGGGCACCCCGGGCATCGTCGACCGCTCGGGACGGGTGTCGCTGTCGCTCACGCTGCCGGGGTGGACGGGCGTGGACCTGGCGGGGCTGGCCGGACGGTGGTTCGACTGCCCGGCGCTGGCCGCCAACGACGCGAACCTCGCGGCGCTCGCCGAGCACTGGCGGGGCAGCGCCCAGCACGCCTCCGACGTCGTCTACATCCTGGTCGGCCACCGGCCGGGCGCCGGCATCCTCATCGGCGGGCGCCTGCACGCCGGGCGGTCGGGAGCGGCGGGCGAGATCGGCACGCTGCGCCAGGTCGGCTGGGAGGACGCCGCGAAGGAGCTGGTCAAGGAGGGCGGCGCGGCCGAGGTGTTCGCGGCGGCGGAGGCGGGTGACGCGCTCGCCTCGCGCCGGGTGGACCACTACGCCGAGAACCTGGCGATCGGCGCCTCGGCTCTGGTGCTGAGCCTCGACCCCGAGCTGCTGGTGATCGGCGGCGGCTACTCGCGGGCGGGCGACGTGCTGCTCGGCCCGTTCCGCCGCCACCTGGCCGAGCTCTGCGTGAGCGCGCCGGAGGTGGTCGCGTCCACGTTCGGTGCGGAGTCGGTCGCCTTGGGCGGGGTACGGCTGGCGCTCGACCACGTCGAACGCGAGGTGCTCGGCCTCTAGACGGCCAGGGCGGTGCGGACCAGCAGCTCGCGCACCGTCTCCTCCGGCAGGTCCATCGTCTGCACGACGCCCCACTGCAGCGCGCCGAGCACGGCCCAGCCGCGGACGCGGGCCGCGGCGTCGGGGTCCGGTCCGGCGAGCCTGGCGAAGATCTCGTCCCTGAAGGGCCTGATGGCCTCGCCCGGCGAGCCCGGCAGCGCGTCGTCGGCGCCGACGATCTCCTCCATCAGCAGGCGGATGACCATGCGGTGGCGTACCACGAAGGTCGCCAGCGCCTCGACGAACGCCTGCCGGTCGCCCGCGAAGTCGGTGTCCAGCAGGACGCACATGTCGTCGCCGGCGGGCGCGGTGAGCTCGGCGGCCAGCCGGTCCTTGGGATGGAAGTGGTAGGCCACAGCCGTCTTGGTCAGGCCCACGGCGGCGGCGATGTCGGCCAGCGAGGTGGCCGCGTAGCCGTGGACCGCGAACAGCTCCCTGGCGGCGGCCAGGATCCGGGAGCGGGTGTCGTCGGCTGTGTTCATCATCTCATTTCCCTGTGATCTACAGCCTTCCGGATATTTCCTGTCTTAACGTATGCCTGTACGACCGTACAGGACGGCCGTCGAGTTGGGGGAGCTGGCGATGACGCGCTTTCTGGGACGACTGGGCGGCTGGTGCGCGCGGCATGGGCGGATCGTGCTCGCGTTATGGGTGATCGCGGCGGTCGGACTGATGGGCGGCAGCCTGGCGCTCGGCCGTCCGGTGAGCAACGACGTGACGATTCCCAACACCGACGCGCAGCGGGCGCACGACCTGATGCTCACGGGCTTCGGCCCCGGGCTCGCCGCGGGCGGGACCGTGCAGCTCGTCGTCTACGCGGACAAGGGCCTGCTCATCGACAAGGCCATGAAGGCGGCCGTGGAGCGGGCCGTGGACCGCATCCGCACGGTGCCGCACGTCGTGGACGCCGAGACGCCGTACCGGCGCGGCGGCATCGCCGCGAACCTGCGCATCGGGCTCATCACCGTGCGCATGGAGGGGCAGGACAACACCAAGCTCGCCGAGACCACGCAGGCGCTGTCGAAGGCCGCGGACCCGGCGCGGGCCGCCGGGCTGGAGGTCGTGGCCGCGGACGCCTCGACCCCGGCCGACAAGGAGATCAAGACCGGGCCCAGCGAGATCATCGGCGTGGTGTGCGCGCTGCTGGTGCTGGTGTTCGCGTTCGGGACGCTGGCGGCGGCGCTGGTGCCGATCTTCACGGCGCTGGTCAGCGTCACCACGGGGCTGGGCGTGATCGGCCTGCTCGGGTACGTCATGGACGTGCCGAAGCAGGCGGGCATCATGGCCACGATGATCGGGCTGGGCGTGGGCATCGACTACGCGCTGTTCCTGCTGTCGCGGCATCGCCGGCTGCTGGAGTCCGGGGTGCCGGTCGAGGAGTCGGTCCGGCGTACCGTGGCCAGCTCGGGCGGCGCGGTCGTGTTCGCGGGCGGCACGGTGATCATCGCGCTGAGCGCGCTGATGTTCGCCGGCTTCCCGTTGCTGAGCACGATCGGCTGGATCACCGGCATCTCCGTCGTCACCGCCGTCCTCACCTCCGTCACGCTGGTGCCCGCCCTGCTGGGGCTGCTCGGGCACCGCATCAACGCGCTGCGGATCCCGTTCCTCGGCCGGAAGCGAGCCGAGGGATCCGGGTGGGGCGGACTGGGCTCGGCGGTGGCGCGGCGGCCGTGGACGGCGCTGCTGTCCAGCGTGCTCGTGCTCGCCGCCCTCGCCGCGCCCGCCCTCGCGCTGCGGCTCGGGCCCCTCGACGCGGGGTACGGCGTGAAGGAGTCGGACTCGCGGCGCGCGTACGAGCTCATGGCCACCGGGTTCGGGCCCGGCAGCAACGGCCCCCTGGTCGTCGTCGCCACGCTGCCCGGCAAAGTAACGAAGGCCACCGATCCCATCGTGGACCGGCTCTCGCGGGAGATCGACGCGGTGGGCGGAACCGCGTACGTGGCCCCGGCGAAGGTGAACACCTCTGGCCGATCGGTGATGATCCAGGTCATTCCCGACTACTCGCCGAGCGACACCCGCTCCGCCGAGGTGGTGCGGGACGTCCGGGCCATCTCCGTGCCGGGCGTCGGGGTGCACGTGGGCGGCAAGGTGGCCGCCATGGTGGACGCGGGCGACCGCATGGCCGAGCGGACGCCGCTGGTCGTCGGCGTGGTCGTGCTGCTCAGCGCGCTGTTGCTGCTGCTGGCCTTCCGCTCGCCGGTGGTCGCGATCAAGGCGGCGCTGATGAACCTGGTCTCCCTGGGCGCCGCCTTCGGTGCACTGGCGCTGGTCTTCTCCATCGGCCTGGGCAGCGGGCTGGTCGGCATGGACGCCCCGTCGAGCGCCTCGTACCTCCAGACGATCTTCTTCACCGTGCCGATCGAGAGTTATGTGCCGCTGATGCTGTTCGCGGTGCTGTTCGGGCTGTCGATGGACTACGAGGTCTTCCTGCTGACCTCCGTACGGCAGGCCTACCTCAAGCACGGCGACAACAGCCGCGCGGTCGCCGAGGGGCTCGGCGCGACGGGCCGGGTGATCACCTCGGCGGCGCTCATCATGGTGGCGGTGTTCGTCGCCTTCATCGCCTATCCGGATCCGCTGGTCAAGACGTTCGGCGTGGGACTGGCTGTGGCCATCGCCGTGGACGCCACGATCATCCGTGGTTTCCTGGTCCCGGCCACCATGGTGCTGCTCGGCCGTCTCAACTGGTGGTGCCCCCGCTGGCTGGACCGTCTCCTGCCCAACCTGTCGGTCGAGGGGCACGAGGAGGAGCCCGCCGCGCCTCCGGCCAGGGACCTGGTCACCACCGCCTAGCGGATCCACAGGCAGAAGGGATGCCCGGCCGGGTCGAAATAGACCCGGACGTCGTCCTGCGGCTGGTACTCGGCGAGGGTCGCGCCCGCCGCCACCGCGTGGGCGCCCGCGGCGTCGAGGTCGTCCACCTCGATGTCGAGGTGCATCATCATCTGCTGGTCGCCGGGGCCGGCGGGCCAGACGGGCGGGACGTGGGCCGGGTCGGTGCTGAACGACAGCCCGGCGCCACCGCCGTGCGGGGGACGGAGCGTCACCCAGCCCGGCTCGTCATCGTTGATCTGCCAGCCGAGGAGCCGCTGGTAGAAGATCGCCAGAGCCTTGGCGTCCGTGGATTCGAGCACGGTGGCGGAGAGCGCGAAATGTGGCGTCATGGGACCATGTACTGGTCGTGGCGCAGGTACAGGTCCGTCCACTCCTCGTCGGTGAGCTTACGGCCGGTGCTCACGATCTCGGCGAGCTCCTCGAAGTACGCCTCGCGCGGCGCGCCCGGGGTGAACAGGATGAGCATCGAGACGGGCGCGCCGGACTCGTTGCGGAACCCGTGCACGCCGCCCTCCGGCACGTGCAGGAAGTCGCCCGGGTTGCCGTCCGCCCACTGCTTGCCGTTGTAGAGCTGGACGGTGCCGGACAGGACGTAGAAGGACTCGGTGATCGTCCGGTGGAAGTGCGCTCCGGCGCCGCCGGGGCGGGGTCCCATCTCCCAGCGGTACAGGCCGAACGCGCCGTTGGTCGAGCCGCCGGTGCTCAGGTAGTGGACGTCGGTGCCGCGGGGGTCGGCGCCGGGCGCGTACATCCGGAGGTCGGGAGGCGTGTCGGCCGCGCGCAGGATGCCGCTGGCCTCGCCGGCGTCGCCGAAGTAGCGGGCATCGGGGTAGGACATTTCATGACTCCTCGCTGTTCCTTATGGAATGCGAGATTAGAAGACGACCACCGTTCTTGCCACCGTGCCCTGCCGTACCTGCTCGACGGCCTCGTTGATCTGCTCCAACGCCACCCGTTCGGTGATCAGGCCGTTGAGGTCGAGGCGGCCGCGCAGGAACTGGCCGGCCAGCATCGGGAGGTCCCGGTGCGGGGCGGCGTCGCCCCCCTGGGTGCCCATGAGGCGGCGTGAGGAGAACAGCAGGGCCGGGTCGAGCTCGACGGGGTGACCCGCGGGCGGGCTGCCGACCATGACCGTGGTGCCGCCCGGCGCGGTCGCCGCGAACGCGCTCGCCAGCACGCCGGGGACGCCCGTGACGTCGAAGGCGTAGTCGACGCCGCCCCTGACCAGCTCGCCGACCTGGGCGGGGAGGTCGGCGGGGACCAGGGTGTGGGTGGCGCCGAACCGTTCGGCCAGCTTGAGCTTCTGGTCGGCCACGTCGGCGGCGACGATCGTGGTCGCGCCCGCCAGCACCGCGCCCTGGATGACGTTGAGTCCGACGCCGCCGCAGCCCACCACGAGGACGCTGGAGCCGGGCGTGACCTGGGCGACGTTCAGGACGGCGCCGACGCCGGTGATGACGCCGCAGGCCAGCAGGCACATCGCGGCGAAGGGCGCGTCCTCGGAGATCTTCACGCACGTGGCCTCGCGGACCACGGCGTACTCGGCGAACGCGCCGATGCCGATGAAGCGCCGGGTCTCCTGGCCGTCGAGCGTGATCCGTGGCTCGCCGCCCATGATCGCGGTCATCCTGGCCGGGCCGGAGCACAGGTGGAAGCGGCCGGCGCCGCAGTTGCGGCACTTGCCGCAGGGTCCGCTCATGGAGATGATCACGTGGTCGCCCGGCTTGACGGCGGTCACCCCGGCGCCGACGCTCTCGACGATGCCGGCGCTCTCGTGGCCGAGGATGAACGGCAGCTTGTGGACGACCGGGCTCTTGCCGTCGATGGCCTTGAGGTCGGAGCCGCAGACGCCGGACGCCTTGATCTGTACGCGCACCTCTCCGGGGCCAGGGTCGGCGATCTCCACGTCGCGGATCTCCATGGGCTGGTGGAAACCGGTCAATACGGCCGCGCGCATCAGCATGGGCCTCACGCTAGCCGGGCGGGTGATTGTGAGCAAGCGATTGCTCGGCACCGTTGACACCCCTGGCGGGCAAATTTACGCTGACCAAAAACCAAGCGAGCGCTAGGCCAAAGTGCCGTGCGCCTTGCCGTACAAAGGTGAGAACGATGGTGCGACGACATCAGCGGCGGAGTGCGGCGATCCTGGCGGCGGCGGCAGTGCTGTTTACTGGGCTGCTAGCAGGATGCGCGGCCCAGCAGAAGAGCGCGGGCGGTGGTACGGCGGGTGTGACCGACACGACCGTGAAGGTCGGCGGGGTGCTGACGAAGACCAGTGCCAGCGGCTACTCCACCAAGGACGCCGAGATCGGGGCGAAGGCCAGGTTCGAGCGGGCCAACGCCGAAGGCGGCGTCAACGGGCGGAAGATCGAGTTCGTCGGCGCGGAGGACGACGGGCAGGACGCGGCCAAGGGCGACGCCGCGGCCAAGAAGCTCGTGCAGAAGGACCAGGTGTTCGCGCTGGTGCCGGTGCATGCGCCCAACTTCGGCGGCGCCGCCTTCCTGGAGCAGCAGGGCGTGCCGTGGTTCGGCTGGGCGACCGGGCCGCAGTGGTGCGGCACCAAGACCGGGTTCGGCTACAGCGGCTGCCTGGCGCCCAAGAAGGGCGCGGGCTCGCAGACCTGGTGGGGCAGCCAGATGGCCGACCTGCTCGGCGGCGCGAGCGGCAAGACCGTGTACGTGCAGACCACCGACTCCAGCGGCAGCAAGTACGGCGGCACCACGATCTCGCAGTCGTTCCAGGCGGCGGGGTTCAAGCTGGTCGGGCTCAACTCCGGCCTGCCCGCCGCGGCGCCGCCGCCCGACTGGCTGCCGTACGTCAACAAGATCATGACGGCTGACGGCGGCAAGGCGCCCGACGTGCTGGTGTCGATCATCGCCGGCACCAAGTTCAACGTGGGCCTCTACTCGGCGCTGAAACGGGCCGGGTACAAGGGCGTGCTGACCGACGCCACCAGCTATGACCCGGCCATACTCAAGGATCCGGCGATCGCGCAGGCGCTGGAGGGCGTGGTGGCCGCGCCGATGTTCGAGCCGTTCGAGTCGAACGCGCCGGAGATCGCCGCGTTCAAGGCCGACGTCGAGAAGGTGTCGCCCGGCGCCACGCTGACCCAGCACATGGCCATCGGCTACTGGGCCGCCGACATCTTCCTCGACATGCTGAAGAAGACCGGCAAGGACCTGACCAGGGAGAAGTTCCTGGCCACCGGCAACGGCTCCTACACCTACGAGAACGCCGGCTTCGGCCGGGTCGAGTACCCCAAGGACCACAGCGAGCCGAACGGCTGTGGCGCCCTGGTCAGGCTGGAAGGCGGCGCCTTCCGGGTGGCCAAGAGCATGAAGTGCTTCGACAACGTGCCGCTCAAATGATCCTTGGCTACCTGCTCAGCGGCCTGGTCACCGGGGCGATCTTCGCCGTCATGGGGTCGGGCCTGACCCTGTCGTACGCGGCGACCGGGGTGTTCAACTTCGCCCACGGCGCCGTCGGGTTCCTGACCGCGCTGCTGTTCTACCAGCTCAACCTGGCCGCGGGGGTGCCCGCCTGGCTGGCGGCGCTGCTGGCCGCCGGGGTGTTCGCGCCCGCGCTGGGCTACCTGCTGCACCTGGTCATGTTCAGGGGGCTCGCCCAGGCGGGGGAGACCGCGCAGATCGTCGGCACGATCGGCCTGACCATCGCGCTGCCCGCGCTCGGCCTGCTCGTCGTGGACCTGCTCGGGCTGCCGAGGGCCGACGGCACCACCCTGCCGCGCGGTATCGGGCCGCACCCGGTGCTCGGTTTCGAGGTGCTCGGCGCGCGGCTGGACACCGACCAGCTCATCACGTTCTGCTTCTCGGCGGTGGCCGCCCTCGGGCTGTGGGCGTTCATGAGGCACACGCCGTACGGGCTGCGCATGCGGGCCTCGGTCGACCGGCGGCGGCTGGCCACGCTGCGCGGCATCGACGTGGACGCCACCTCGGCTCTGGCCTGGATGCTCGGGTCGGGGCTGGCGGGGCTCGCCGGGGTGCTGGCCGTACCGGTGCTCGGGCTCGACGCCACCGCCTACACCGTGCTGCTGTTCGCCTCGGCGACGGCCGCGGTGTTCGGGCGGCTGCGGTCGATCCCGTGGACGTTCGCCGCGGGGCTGGCGCTCGGCGTGGTGCAGAACCTGGTCGCCGGGTACACCGACTTCCTCGAGGAGATCACCGGGCTGCGGACGGCGGTCCCGGTCATCCTGCTGTTCGCCGGGCTGGTGCTGCTGAACAGGTCGCGAGATCGGGTGGCCGGGAGCGCGGCCGAGGACGCGCCGCCGCCCGACCACCTGGCCGGGGTGCCTGCCTGGCGACGGCGGCTACCGTGGGTGCTCGGATCGGTGGCGCTGCTCGTCTTCACCTTCGCCGGTCCCGAGTACTACGTGGACCGCGCCGCCCAGGGGCTCGTGCTGGCGCTGATCTTCTGCTCGTTCGTGGTGGTGACCGGGATCGGCGGCATGGTGAACCTGGCGCAGGCCGCCTTCGCCTCGATGGCCGCGCTGACCTGCGGGTGGGCGTTCTCGGCCGGGTGGCCGCTGTTCGCGGCGATCGTGGTGGGGGTGCTGGCGGCCAGTGCGGTGGGCATGCTGGTGGCGCTGCCCGCGCTGCGGCTCGGCGGGCGGGTGCTCACGCTCGCCACGCTGGCGCTGGCCCTGCTGGCGGACCAGGTGCTGTTCCAGGTGGACGCGTTCAGCAACGGGACGATCGGCTGGGCGCTGCCCGCGCTCGGCTTCGGGTTCGCCGACACCTCCGATCCGCGGGTGCGGGTGGTGCTGCTGCTCGCGCTGATCGGGCTGGTCGGGCTGTTGGTGCGCAACCTCGAAAGGTCGGCGTCCGGGCGGGCGATCCTGGCGGTCCGGTCGGCTCCCGCCGCGGCCACCACCTCGGGGCTGTCGGGGCCGCGGGCCAAGATCGTGCTGTTCGCGCTGGCCTCGGCCATCGCGGGGCTGGGCGGGGTGCTGTTCGCCGTGTCCAAGGGGTCGATCACCGCTACCGATCTGCCGGCGTTCTCCGGGTTCGTCTGGCTGGCCGTGGTGGTGCTGCAGGGGGTACGGCGGATCGGCGGGGCCGTGCTGGGCGGGCTCGTGGCCGTGGCGGTGCCGGAGCTGTTGGAGACGTGGGGGGTGTCGGCGCAGGTGGGGGCGATCCTGTTCGGGGCCGGGGGGATGATCCTGGCCAAGCATCCGGACGGGGTGCTGGCCCAGCTCGCCGAGTCCCGCCACCGGCGACGCCAGGCGAGGGCCACCGCCGCCCCAGCGGAGGCCGTGTCCGCTCCGGTGCAGCCCGCATCCGCCTCGCCAAGCGGAGTGGCGGGCGTGGGCCCGGAGCCGCTGTTCCGGCTCGACGGGGTCGTGGCGGGGTACGCCGACTGCACGGTTCTGCGGGGGGTGGATCTCGAGGTGCGGCCCGGCGAGGTGGTGGCGTTGCTGGGTGCCAACGGTGCGGGCAAGTCCACCACCTGTGCCGTCGCGGCCGGAGACCTGCCGGTGGCCGCCGGACGGGTGCTGCTCGACGGCGTCGACGTCACCGCCTGGCCCGCCCACCGACGGGCTCGGGCGGGGGTGCTGCTGGCTCCCGAGGGGCGGGGCGTGTTCCCCGGTCTCACCGTGGAGGAGAACCTGCGTACCTGGCTGGCCGAGCCCGACGCCGTCTACGAGCGGCTGCCCCAGCTGGCCGCTCGCCGTACCGTGCTGGCCGGCGCGCTGTCCGGCGGCGAGCAGCAACTGCTCACGCTCGCCCCCGCGCTGGCCCGGCCGCCCAAGGTGCTGATCGCCGACGAGCCGTCGCTTGGCCTGGCGCCGCTCGTGGTGCGGCAGGTGTTCGAGGTGTTCGCCGAGCTGCGCGAGCGCGGGGTGGCGCTGCTGCTCGTGGAGGAGAAGGCCACCGAGGCGCTGGCGATCGCCGACCGGGTGGCGTTCATGCGGCTCGGCCGCGTCGTGTGGACCGGGCCGCGCGCCGAGGTGGACGGCGACCGCCTGACCGCTGCCTACCTAGGAGTGACGTGATGCTGGCCGTACAAGAGGTGTCGGTGGCGTTCGGCGGGGTGACGGCGCTGGACGCGGTGTCGTTCGAGGTGCCCGAGGGGCAGGTCTGCGGGGTGATCGGGCCGAACGGGGCGGGCAAGACGACGCTGTTCGACGTGGTGTCGGGCCTGCGCCGGCCGAGCGGTGGCTGGGTGCGCGTGGCGGGCGAGGACGTGACCGGGGTGTCGCCGGTCAAGCGGGCCCGCGCGGGCCTTCGCCGTACCTTCCAGCGGACGCAGGTCTTCGGGCGGCTCACCGTGGCCGACAACGTGCTGGCGGCGCTCGACTGGCACGGCGGCGGGGGCGGCCTGATGGCCGACCTGGCCGGTCTGCCCGCGCGGCGGCGGCTGGACCGCGAGCGGCGGGTGCGCGTGGCCGAGGTGCTGGAGCTGTGCGGGCTGGCCGAGTCGCGCGACGCCTACGCCGCCGCGCTGCCCGTCGGTCAGCGCAGGCTGGTCGAGCTGGCCCGCGCCATCGCCGACCGGCCGCGCCTGCTGCTGCTCGACGAGCCCACCTCGGGCCTGGACGCGGACCAGACGGTACGCCTGCGCGCGGTCGTCCACGCGCTGGACACCACGGTGCTGCTGGTCGAGCACGACATGGGCTTCGTCATGGACACCTGCGACCGGCTCGTCGTCCTGGACCTGGGCCGGGTCATCGCCTCCGGCACCCCGGCGGAGATCCGCGACGACCCGGTGGTGCGAGCCGCCTACCTGGGCTGAAGGAAGATCGTGAGACCATGGCCGGCTTCGGAGCGCTAGACCGGCACTAGACCGCGAGTCACCGGGTGATGGCGGCCAGCATGAGACGCCGTGCGCGCGCCGGTGCGGTGGCGTCGGCGAGTAGCTGAATCTCCTGGTTGGCCGACATCGCGATCCCTGTCAGGGCCGTCACGAGGTCGTCGGCGTCCAGCGTCGTGGCGATGTCGCCCGCAGTCTGCGCGATCACGATCTGCTCGCGCAGGAAGGCCCGCCATCGGGTCACGGTGGCGAGGAGAAGGTTCCGCAACTCGCCTGGTCGGCCATCCAGCTCGCAGGAGGCGGCGGTAACGAAGCAACCGTTGGGAAACGGGCTGCTATCCAGGTAGCCGCACCACAGATCGATCGTCACGCGCAGGCGCGGCAGACCCGACTCCACCTGCATGCTCGGCGCAACGACGGCGGCGATGAACATATCGGCTGCCTTGGTCAGAACGGCGAACTGCAGTCCGGCGCGGGAGCCGAAGGGGCCGACGACGCCCGCCTTGCTCATGCCGAGGGCATCGGCCAGGGAGCCGATGGTCAGCGCGTAGAGGCCGTCGGTGGAGGTCTTCGTCACGCCGGTGGCGACGATTCGGTCGCGGGTCAGCTGGGCCGCCTCGGCGGATCTTCTCATGGTTGACGAGCTTAGCAAACGATCGTACGCTAACCGCTCGATAGTGAACGATCGTACGCTAAAGGAGTCCGGAAGATGCGCATTCGGTGGCTGGGCTGGGCCGGGGTAGAACTGGAAGCGCAGGGTCACAGCGTGGTGATCGACCTGCTCGGCCGCCCGGAGGGAGTGCTGGAGGGCACCCCGCTGTCGGCGCCTATGCCGAAGGTCGTCCGGCCGCACACCGAGGGGGACGTGATCGCCGGGCTGTGCACGCACCTGCACCGAGACCACACCGATGCCGTGGCACTGGCCGAAGCGCTCCGCCCCGACGGCCGGGTGCTG
Organism: Nonomuraea sp. NEAU-A123; assembly: GCF_018603905.1. Taxonomy (GTDB): domain Bacteria; phylum Actinomycetota; class Actinomycetes; order Streptosporangiales; family Streptosporangiaceae; genus Nonomuraea. The sequence continues at coordinate 13,990 of NZ_JAHFZZ010000042.1, read as the reverse complement.
CATCCCGTGTCCTTCGGCGGCGACGACCACGAGAACCTGTGGACACTCAAGGCCGACCGTGAGCTCGACGAACGGAACCTGTCCCGGCACCCGATGGGTCTGTGGGAGACCATCACGATCGGCCCCTTCACGATCGCGGCCGTTCCAGCCGTCGACACTCTGGGTGATCCGCAGGTGTCCTGGGCCATCGAAGCCGGCGGAAAGCGCGTGCTCCACCTGGGCGACAGCATGTTTCATGGCTACTGGTGGCGCGCCGCCCACCGGTTCGGGCCGTTCGACGCGGTGCTCACTCCCATCAACGGGCCGACCGTGTGCTTCCCGCACTGTCAGCCCCCCGAGCCCCTATCCGGCCTCGCTCGACGCCGGCCAGGCGGCCGTGGCTATGCGCCTGCTGGGAGCGAGGATCGCGGTGCCGATCCACTACGACGGATTCCACATCGACGGCTTCTATGACACGCAGCCCGACGAGCTTTCCCGATTCCTGGACGCGACCTCGGCCGAGGCCTATGAGGTCGCCGCCCTCAAGCAGGGCGAGGACATCACCCTCTAGGGGCGCAGGACTGGTGTCCGGTCTGGCTCCTCAGCCGAGGCGGGCGGCGATGCCATCGAGGACGTGTTCCAGCCCGGTCTCGGCCAGTGCACGCAGGGTCTCCTGCCAGCCGACACCGTCCGGGACATCGACCTCGCCGTAAGGTCGACCATCAGCTCCAGGACCGCAGGCGGCATGAGGTCGCGAGCAACATGTTCCGCCTTGCTTGCCGGCGGTCCAGCATCTCATCGGCGCGCTGATCGCTACGGTCCCGTGCGGTCCGCCAGACAGGTGAAAAAATACGACACAAGGTGTCGGGTTTTGGGTCGAGCATGGTGCCACCGGTCGGCGTCGATGGCGGACGTGGACCAGGGCCTACGGATATAGACAAGGACCTCAATGCGCGAAACGCCAGAAGAGCTCAAAGAGCTCCAGGCCCTCCTTGAAGCCTCCCTCTCCCGCTCCACCTCGCACCTCCGCTCGATCGTCACCGAGCGCACCCTGACCGCGGAGCAACTCACCCAGATCCTGGCCGGCATGTGTACTCTCGCCCTGTCCACCGTGACGGCGAAGGGCGAGCCGCGGATCAGCGGTGCGGACGGGCACTTCCTGCACGGAAAGTGGTACTTCGGCACGGCGCGTAGCGCCGCCAAGGCCCGCCACCTCGCCACCCGCCCCGCGGCCAGCGCCGCGCACATGCGAGGAGAAGACCTGGGCGTGTTCACACACGGCGTGGTGGAGATCCTCAACCCCCAAGACGGCGAGTCGGCCCCAGACTGGCCCGACCTGCTCGCGTACTTCAAGGACTTCTACGGCGACGACGTCTTCGACTGGGACAACGACGTGGTCTACTACCGGCTGCATCCGCACTGGATGACCGTCTACGCCCCCGATGTCGCGAAGCTCACTGCGGTGTCCCAGCCCTGATCGCCGGCACAGACCCTCGCGGGACCGTTCGGGGCGGCCGCGCCGGTGCAGTCCCTGCCGCGCCCACAGGACGCCGAGTCGCCAGTCCTGCGGAACGATCAGGCCGCCTGCTCGTCTGTAGTGCCGCCAGGTGCCGCCAGCCACGGCATCCGGTGGACGAGGCAGTCGCGCACGCCGCCGCCCACTCGGTGGACGTCCGGTCGAAGTAGTCGATGGCGACGGCCCGGAACCCCGCCTCGGCGAACCGGACCGCCGGCTCGCGGTAGAACGGGTGCAGCCCGCGCGCGTCCGGCAGGATGACCACGCCGCGCCCGTTCGGCACCGCGGGCTCGGCCCGGTGGGCGAGGAAGGTGTTGCCGTCGGCGGCGGTCAGCTTGAGCGGCTCCTGAGAGGCGGCCCGGCCGTGGATCGGTGGGGCGGGCGCGGAGTGGCACATGATCAGAGCATATTGACGGACGTGCCGCGGAACGCGGACCACGGGCCGCGCGTCCCTCGGAAGCCGTGGTCAGTACAGCTGGGCGAGCTAGTACGACGGCGCGGCCCTGAGTGCCGCCAGCAGGTGCGCGTGCACCCTGGCGACGGGCGCCCTGGCCAGCCCGCCCGAGCGGACCGCGAGGTAGCCGGTGTTGATCGGCGCCAGCTCCGGCTCCGCGAGCGCGACCAGGCGGCCAGCCGCCAGATCGGTCCCGCACAGGTACGCGGGCAGGACGGAGACGCCCATCCCGGCCCGCACCGCGTTCAGCACGCCACGCAGGTCGGGGATCACCACCTGCGCGGCCATCGACGGCCGCCGCCCGAAGACCGTCCGCCAGTAGCGGCGCACGATGGGCAGCTCCTCGGCATAGGCGATCAGCGGCATGGCCGCGAGATCCGCCGCCGCGGCCAGCTCGGGACTGGCCACCAGCAGGAACTCCTCGTCGTACGCCGGCTCCGCCTGGACGCCCCGTACGCGCGGCCGGATCGTGGACACCACCAGGTCGAGCCGCCCGGCCGCCAGGTCGGCGAGCAGGCCGTCGGACAGCCCGAACGTGGTGCGCAGCCGCAGCCCGTCGCGCACCAGCGGCGCGAGCAGCGGGATCACCTGCTCGCAGACGAACTCGGCCGGGCCGCCCAGATGGATCGCCTGCTCCGACGGCAGCTCCGCGTCCACCACCGCGTCCAGCGCGTCGAGCGAGCCGGCCACCCGGCGGGCCAGCTCGTCCGCGGCGGCCGTGGGGGCGACGCCGCGCGGCAGCCGGTCGAACAACGGCCGGTCCAGCGCCGCCTCCAGCGTCTTGACCTGCGCGGTCACCGCGGGCTGCGACAGGCCGAGCGTCTGCGCGGCGGCCGTGATGGAGCCCGTCCGGTGAACCTCGAGGAACGTCCTGAGCAGGTCCAGTGAAAGCGACATATCAGTATTCTGATGGCTGGCTGTCGGATTTACTATTTGTGGCTGATGGGTCGGCGGGGCGATGCTCAGGACATGACCAAGCGCATCCTGATCGCACTGACCAGCCATGACGACCTCGGCGGAGTACGGAAGACCGGCTACTACGTGCCCGAGGCGGCCCATCCCTGGGAGATATTCCAGGGGGCCGGGTTCGAGGTCGAGGTGGCGAGTGTGGGCGGCGGCCGGACGCCCGAGGACGGCTACGACCCGGCCGACCCCGTCCAGACCGCCTTCCTGGCCGACCTCGAAGAGCGGGCCGTCCCGCGGCTGGCCGACCTCGACGCCGCGTCGTACGACGCGGTGTTCTACGCCGGAGGGCACGGCACCATGTGGGACTTCCCAGACGACCCGGACGTGGCCCGGCTCGGGCGGGAGGTGTACGAGCGCGGCGGCGTGGTCGCGGCGGTCTGCCACGGCCCGGCGGCGCTGGTGAACCTCACGCTCTCCGACGGCTCGCACCTCGTGTCGGGCAAGCGGGTGGCGGCGTTCACCAACAGCGAGGAGAAGGCGGCGGGCGTGGCGGATGTGGTGCCGTTCCTGCTGGCCGACGCGCTGGGGGAGCGCGGCGCGCGGCACGAGGGCGTGGGTGACTTCGAGCCGCACGTCGTCGTGGACGGCCGCCTCGCCACCGGCCAGAACCCGGCCAGCGCCGCCCCGCTCGCCCAACGCGTCGTCGAGCTGCTGAGCTGACGGGTTGGCGGGTGAACGGGGGACAAACGCCGCCGGATGTCGGTTGCCCCGAGGCGGCCGGGATCTGATCATCGAGGGGTAGGTCAAGCGCCTCGTGGAAGAAGAAGCGACATGGCAACACACCCCAATCTGGACCCGGAGCTCCGTGCCGGGCTCGGTCAGATGATGACGATGCCCAACCTCGAGCTTTCTCGAGAGAACCTTGACGGGCAGCGGGCCCAGATCAACGCCATGTTGGCGGCCGCGCCTCCGCCGGAGACCGACGTCACGATCGAGAATCGCCACGTGCCGGGGCCCGAGGGCGCGCCCGACGTCCGGCTACGGATCTACCGCCCGGCCGGCGCCGAGACGGACCGGCCGGGGCTGTACTGGATCCACGGCGGCGGCATGATCATCGGCATCCCGGAGATCGACGACGCCATGATGATCGAGTACGCCGAGCAGCTCGGCGCCGTGATCGTCTCCGTGGACTACCGGCTCGCCCCCGATCACCCGCACCCCGCGCCGGTCGAGGACTGCTACGCCGGACTGGTGTGGACCGCCAAGAACGCCGGTGAGCTCGGCCTCGACCCCACCAGGCTGGCCGTGGGCGGCGCGAGCGCGGGCGGCGGGCTGGCGGCGGCGACCGTGCTGCTCGCCCGCGACAGGGGCGGGCCCGAGGTCTCCTTCCAGCTGCTCGTCTGCCCGATGCTCGACGACCGCAACATCACCCCGTCCAGCCACGAGTTCGCCGAGGCCGTCATCTGGGACCGGGCCGCGAACCTGTTCGGCTGGACGGCCCTGCTCGGCGACCAGATCGGCGGCGACGACGTCTCGCCGTACGCCGCGCCGGCCCGGGCCACCGACCTGGCGAGGCTGCCTCCGTCGTTCATCGATGTGGGGGAGCTGGAGGTGTTCAGGGATGAGTGCATCGAGTACGCGCAGCGGCTCGCGCAGGCGGGGGTGTCGACCGAGTTCCATCTTTATCCCGGGGCCTTCCACGGGTTCGACGGGCTGGTTCCCGACACCGAGCTGAGCCGCAGGGCCAGGGCGAACCGGCTGGCGGGGCTCAAGCGGGCGTTCCGCGTCTGACGCGGGGGTCAGGCGGGGCTTCCGCCGTTGGCGCGCAGGCGTACCAGGGCCAGGGCCAGGTGGGCGCGGAGCCGGCCGGCGGAGTCGGCGAGCGAGAAGCCCAGGACCGACTCCGCCCGCGCGATCCGCGCGGCCATCGAGCTGTGGTGCAGGTGCAGGACGGTGGCGGACCGGCGCACCGAACCCTCGGCGCAGAGCGCCCGCACGGCCGCCTGGGCCTCGCCGCCGAGCCGCTCCATCGACCGCACGTCGGCCAGCTCGGCGATCGCCGCGTCGGGCACGTCGGCGTAGAGGGCCAGCGCGCCCAGCTCGGTCCAGCGCACCACGCGGTCGTGCGGCCCGGTGAAGCGCAGCGCGGTACGCGCGCCCGCCCACGACTCGGCCACCCGCGAACCAGGCAGCTCGGGGCCGATACCGATCCGTGCGGAGACGGGTAGCTCGGGGCCGATGCCGATCCGTGCGGAGTCTGGCAGCTCAGGGCCGATACCGATCCGTGCGGAGTCTGGCAGCTCAGGGCCGATGCCGACTCGCGCGGAGTCGGGCAGCCGGGGGAGCGCGGTGGCCACCAGCGCCGCCTCCGTGTCACCGATCCGGGCCGCGCGGACGTGGTGCCCCAGCGTCCGCACCCCGGGCACCAGGGCGAAGCCTTCGTCCGCGGGGATCGCGATGGCCAGCGCCTGGAGCGGCGTCGCGGGGTCGAACCCCAGCAACCGCAGCGCCCGCGCCCGCTCCGCCTCGCCGGTCTCCGCCGACAGCGCCAGCTCCACCAGCGCCGGGTCCCGGCCCTCGCGGGCCAGTGCTACGGCGCGTTCCAGCGTGACCTCCGCCGCGGCCGCGAGCCGTTCGAGGACGATCTCGTCCAGCCCGTGCGGGATGCCGTCGCGCTCCATCCAGACCGCGCCGAGCCCGGACGCCAGCTCTCTGACGGCCGGCTGGTCGGTGCCCGGGTGGTCGACGTGGCCGTTGGGGAACGTGCGGGTGCGCCGGCCGGTGGTCGCGTCGAGCAGGCCCACCGGGCACTGGGTCAGCCGCGCGGCCGCCGAGAGCAGCACCGGGACGCTCACGTGGTCGCGTACCAGCGAGTCGAAGTAGGCGATGACGCGCACCGCGCTCTCCGCGTCGGTGTCCAGCGTCGACAGTCGGAGCAGCAGTCCTCGCACCGCTTCAGCGTATGTCTGAAAACGGCCACCTGGCGAGGCGACCAAGCGTACGCTAGGTTGGTCGTGTGGATCTCGACTTCTCCGCGGCCGAGCAGGACTTCCGTGCCGAGGTCCGGGACTGGCTCGCCCGTCACGTACCCGATGGGCTGCCGTCGATGGACACTCTCGAGGGCTTCGCGGCGCACCGCGCGTGGGAGGCGCGGCTCGCCTCCGCGCGGCTGTCCGCCGTCTCCTGGCCGCAGGAGTACGGCGGGCGGAACGCCTCACTGATCGAGTGGCTGATCTTCGAGGAGGAGTACTGGGCCGCGGGCGCCCCCGGCCGGGTCACCCAGAACGGCGTCTTCCTCCTGGCCCCGACCCTGATGGCGTACGGCACGGAAGAGCAGCGGCGGCGCTGGCTGCCCGGGATGGCCAAGGCCGATCAGGTATGGGCGCAGGCGTGGTCGGAGCCGGAGGCGGGCAGCGACCTGGCCGCGCTGAAGTCCCGGGCGACCCGGGTGGAGGGCGGCTGGCGGCTGTACGGGCAGAAGACGTGGAGCTCCCGCGCCGCCTACGCCTCGCACGGGTTCGGCCTCTTCCGTACCTCGGATGAGGGCAGGCACCGGGGGCTGACGTACTTCATGTTCCCGCTCGACGAGGTGACGGTCCGGCCGATCGCGCAGCTCGACGGGCTGCCCGGGTTCGCCGAGCTGTTCTTCGACGGCGTCTTCGTGTCCGACTCGATGGTGCTCGGCGCCCCCGGCGAGGGCTGGCGGATCGCGATGGCCACCACCTCCTCCGAACGCGGCCTGGCCCTGCGCAGCCCCGGCCGCTTCCTGGCCACCGCCGACCGGCTCGTCCACCTGGCCCGCGACGCGAGCCCCGAACTCGCCGACCGGGCGGCCCGCTGCTGGACCGACGCCGAGGCGTACCGCCTGCACACCTTCGCCACCGCCCACCGGCTCATGTCGGGCGCCGAGATCGGCTCGGCGTCCAGCATGGGCAAGGTCTTCTGGTCCGAGCTGGACCTGCGGATGCACACCCTGGCCATGGAACTGCTCGGCGAACGGGCGGGGGAGACGCCGTGGCTCGACGGGTTCCTGTTCGCGCTGGCGGGGCCCATCTACGCGGGCACGAACGAGATCCAGCGCAACATCATCGCCGAGCGAGTCCTGGGGCTGCCCCGATGACCTTCGCCTTCACCGACGAGCAACTGGCCCTCGCGCAGACCGTACGGGATGTGCTGCGCGCCCACTGCCCACCCGCCGCGCTGCGCTCCGAACGCCGCCCGGCCTGGGAACAACTGGCCGGGATCGGGTTCTTCGGGCTGCTCCTGCCGCCGGACGCCGACGGGCTCGGGCTCCGCCTGGTGGACGCGGTGGCCGCTCTGGAGGAGACCGGGCTGGCCTGCCTGCCCGGCCCGGTCGTGGAGACCGCCGTGGCGGCGCCGTACCTGCTGGACGATGTCGCCAAGCTCGCCTCCGGGTCGGTCTGCGTGAGCGTGCTGCTTCCCGGCCAGGCGTACGCGCCCGACGCCGACCTGGCCGACCTGCTCGTGGTCGCGCGCGCCGACGGCCTGCACCTGGTCTCCAGGGAGTCCGTACGACTGGCGCCCCGGCCCGGCGCCGACCCGTGCCGGAGGCTGTTCGACGTCTCTTTCGACGAGTCCGTACTGCTGGACCGCTCGTACGTCCCCGCTCTGCGGCGGGCCACCGTGGCGACGGCGGCGCAGCTCATCGGGGTGGCCAGGCACCTGCTGTCGGTCACCGTGGCGTATGCCGGGGTCAGGTCCCAGTTCGGGGCGGCCATCGGGTCGTTCCAGGCGGTCAAGCACCAGTTGGCCGACGTGGCCATCGCGCTGGACTTCGCCGCTCCCCTCGTCTACCGGGCGGCCCTGTCGGTGGACCGGCCGGTGCCCGAGGCGGATCGGGATGTCAGTGCCGCCAAGGCCGCCGCCGGTGAGGCGGCCGCGCTGGCGGCCCGGGTGGCGTTGCAGGTTCACGGCGCGATCGGCTACACCGACGAGCTGGACCTGCGGTTCTGGCTGGGGCGGGTCTGGTCGCTGTCGGCCGCGTACGGTGGCTCCGCCGTACACCGGGCCCGGGTCCGGGCGTCGGTGATCGGCGGCGATCTGAGGCGGTACCCGTGAGGTTCGGCGTCCCGCTCGGCCTCATTCACCCGGCCGCGTGGAAGGACGTGGCGGTGGCCGCCGACGAGCTGGGCTTCGAGTCCGTGTGGCTGCCCGAGCACCTCGTGTTCAGCACCGACCTGTCGCTGGCCCTCTACCCGGGCACCTCCGAGCCGGGCATCAAGCCGTCCACGCCGCTGTTCGACGCGCCCGCGTACCTGTGCTGGCTGGCCGCGCTGACCTCCAAGATCAGACTCGGTACGGCCGTGCACCTCTTCGCACTGCGCCACCCGTTCGTGTCGGCCCGCGCCTTCGCCACGCTCGACGTGGTGTCATCGGGCCGGGCCATCTGCGGGGTAGGAGCGGGCTGGTACCGGGGGGAGTGGGACGCGGCCGGCATCCCCTTCGCCTCGCGCGGCGCACGGCTGGACGAGGCCATCGAGGTGGCCAGACTGCTGTGGAGCTCGCCGGTGGTCACCCATTCCGGGCAGTTCTACTCATTTCCCGAGGTGGCGTTCGAGCCCAAGCCCGTACAGCACCGGCTGCCGATCCTCTGCGGCGGCGAATCACCCGCCGCCCTGCGCCGGGCCGCGTCGCTGTGTGACGGCTGGATCAGCATGCCGCACACGCTGGAGTCGATCAGACCGCAACTGGGCCGGCTGGCGGCGCTGCGGGGGGAGAGACGCTGCTCGGTGACGGCCCACGCGTACTCGCTCGCGTCGCCGGACGAGGTGGCGGACTGGGCGGCGCTGGGCGTGGACCGGCTGATCGTCCGACCGTGGACGCGCAGCCGCGACGCCGTCTCCTGCCTGGCGGCCTTCGCCGCGGACTACGGGGTTACTTCGCGTTAGCTTCGGGAGTGTGTGACGGTCGGGTCCTGCGGGCATCGGAGGCGGCAACCTATAAAGGCACACGGTCCCCGTCCAGCCCTGAGTCGGACCGGAGCGGGCACCGGACATACGTCAGTGCCCGCTCCGCGACCGGTCGCTGACCAGCGCGGACGACGCGCGCACGATGGCTTCCCGCAGTCGCGCGAGGCCGGGGTCCGCCGCCGAGGCGGCGCGTGCGGCGAGGAACAGGTGCCGGTCGACGGGGCGGTCGAGCGGCATCAGTCGCACGCTGGCCGGGAGTCGGTCGATGGCGAGATCAGGAACCAGCGCGACTCCCGCGCCGACGTTCACCAGCGCCAGCAGCACCGCGAAGTCGATGGCCTCGGCGGTCACCCGCGGCGTGAAGCCCGCTGCGCCGCAGGCCCGGACCACCATGTCGTGACAGCTCCGCTCTCGTCGCGGGACGAGCCAGTCATCGGTGGCGAACTGCTGCAGGTCGACGGGCCCGGTCACTTGGCGACCGCTCGGGACCGCCAACCACACGGGCTCGGTGCGCAGCGGCCAGATCGAGAGATTGCGGGAGTCGACCGGCTCCAACGACGAATAGGTGTGCGTGATGGCGATATCGGCGTCGCCGGAGCGCAACGCGCTCAGGGACTCGTCCGGTTCCATCTCGACGAGCTCGATACGGAGCGAGTTCTGACCCGAGGCGCGGAGGTCGGACCACGTTGCCGCGACGATGGTCCGGGCCGCGGACGGAAAGGCCGCGACACGGTAGGTGCCCGCCGCTCCGTCACGCAGCGCGCTGACCTCCATCTCGGCCAGGGTCAGTCGCTCCACGATGTCAACGCCGTGCTGGGCGAGCAGGCGGCCGGCCGGGGTGAGACGTACGTTCCGGCCACTCTTCTCGGTCAGGGTGACGCCGACTTCCCGTTCAAGGGCCGCCAGCTGCATCGAGACGCCCGGCGCGGTCTGCCGAAGGTGCTCGGCCACGGCGGAGATCGTCCCCAGCCGCTCGAGTTCTGCGAGCATGCGCAGTTTCCGAGCATCCAACATATCAATGAATCTTACTTATTCCCTCAGAACAAGTAAATGGTGCTTTGTGGATGTTGCGCGCAAACTGAGGCATGACCTGCTTTCGGACACCCCGTATCCCGAGTAACGCCCTGACAGCGCTCGCGGGCGCCGTGGTCGTGGTGTCGTGGGCCAGCGCCTTCCCGGCGATTCGGCTGGCCGCCCCCGAGCTGGGTGTGGCCGGGCTGTCACTGGTGCGACTTCTCGTCGCCGCTGTCGTTCTCCTGGCCCTCGCGCCCGTGACCGGGCTCCGGCTGCCGGCCCGACGTGACCTCCCGCTGGTCATCGCGTGCGGCGTCTTCGGCATGGCCGCCTACCAGGGCCTGCTCAACTGGGGCGAGCTCCACGTCCCCGCCGGCACGGCGAGCATCATCGTCGCCGGCACGCCGCTGGTCAGCATCGCCATCGCCGCAGGCGCCTTCGGCGAACGGCTGACCATCGTCAAGATCGCCGGAAGCGCCGTCGCGATCGCAGGTATCGCCCTCGTGTCCACCGCACGATCGGACGTCTCCGTGACCACCACCAGCTGGATCGTCATCGCGGCCGCGGTCGTCCAGGGGATCTATCACCCGCTGACCAAACCCCTGCTGCGCCGCTACACCGGCCTCGAGGTGGCGACCTACGGCATGGTCGTCGGTGCGGCCCTCACCGTCCCCTTCGTCGGCTTCGCCTGGAACGACATGACCACCGCCGACGGAAGCGCGTGGTGGTCCGCCGTCTACCTCGGCGTGGTGCCGTCCGCCCTGGGCTTCGTGATGTGGGGATACACCGTGGCCAGGGTCCCGGTGGCCACCTCCACCTCGCTTCTGTACCTCGTGCCGGCGTTTGCCATCCTGATCGCCTACGTCTGGTTGGGCGAGACCCCGAAGCTCGTCGAGCTCTTCGGCGGCATCGTGGTGATCGCCGGCGTCGGGTCGGTGACCCTTGGCGACCGGCTCCTTTCACGGGTCCGGCGCCCCCAGATGGCCGTCCCCGAGCAGGTGCCGATCCTCAGTCATTCGGAAGATCGCTCATGACCACGCCACACCTGGTGGGCCGTGACGAGGCCGCCACCCGGTTGCGTGGATGCCGCCAAGGACGGTGGCGCCCGTCTTGCCGTCGGGGATCCCGGCGTCGGCAAGACGGCGCTGCTCGGCGTCGCGGAGTCCGTCCTGGATCTGTCGCTGCGATCTGAAGGGGCAGTATTCGCCGTAGCCCAGCATGCCGTTCGAGTGCCGCTCAAGGCGGTTCCAGCCGGTGGGACCGGACCCGGCCGGGCCGCCGCGGCACACGTCGGCTTCCGCGGGACCTGTCCTCACTCGGCGATGTCGATCACGGCCTTGCCCGTTGTCGTGCCCTTTTCCACCGCGTCGTGGGCATCGCCGACCGAGGACAGGGTGAAGCGCCGGGGGTCGACGAGTGGCTTGAGCGCTCCGGCGTCGGCGAGGGCTGCCGCGTCGCGCAGGATCTCGCCGTGGTGGGTCCGGCCTTCGCCGGTGAGCATCGGGAGCAGGACGAAGATGCCGGAGTAGGTGGCACCGCGGAAGGACAGCGGCGCGATGCTGTGGGTACCCCAGCCCAGCGCGCTCACCACGTGCCCGGTGTGGACGCGGACCGCGGCGAAGGAGGCGTCGAGGGTGGCTCCGCCGACGGTGTCGAAGACGATGTCGAAGCCCTCGCCGCCGGTGTGCTGGGCGATGTAGTCGTCGGCCGCAGTGGTGGTGTAGTCGATCGCCGTCGCGCCCAGCCGTTCGATGGTCTCCAGACTCCGGGGCGATCCGGTGGCGAACACCTCCGCGCCACGCGCCAGCGCGAGTTGGACGGCCGGTCGCCCGGAGCGAAGCCGGTGACGCCCGCGCCGACCTGTTCGGCGACGCCCGCCAGATCCATGCCGAGCACGGCGGGCAGCCGGCTCCGGGCGTGGGCGGCATTCCCTGCCCGGATCTTGGTGTCGAGCGGGTTCACGCCGCTCGCCTTGACCCGCACCAGGACCTGGCCCGGACCGGCGACCGGTGTCCCGATCGTGGTCAAGACCAGGGGGCCGCCGAACTGCTCCAGTACTACCGCACGCATGGGATCGCCTTGTCGATGACCCGGTCGCCTTGGTGGCCGGTGTTGTGCAGGATCAGTGCCATACCGTCGCGCCCGCCGGGCGACATGTTCGATGTGGATGTCGACGCCGTAGCGGGCCATGGCGGCGAACCGCTCGAAGTCCACCCGCAGGCCCCGATGCCCGGGGGCGCAGGCTCCTGAGCCCGCATAGCCACCCTGTACTGCGGCTTCTTCACCGACCAGCACCTGGAAAACCTCGACGACCCGGCACCCCGCGGCCTCTGCTCAGCGCCGACGCACGGGACAACCCGCGGCCCCATCCCACCCCGCCCGAACCCTGTCCTTGACCGACAGCCTCCCCCGTGCTGCCAGATCGCTCTATTTCATGACCTTTTGATGACCTTGGGCTCTGTAAGTTGGCGATGTGGCTCCGGCTGCGTGGGTGGAGGGTCAACTAAGCAGGCGGCCTGCATGCGCTCCGCGATCGGTGGGACCGTGATCAGCCGAACCGAAGGTCCGGCGCCATAACCAATCCGGACGTGAAACGGAGAAGCCATGTCCCAAATAGATCATCGAGGTAAAGGGGGCGTCACACTTGGTAATGGCCTCTCATCCGGAAGCGGTCGCGAAGATCATCGGTAACACGCCACCGTCCTGATGCGTCGCGCCGAGATGCGGCGCCGCTAACCGAACGGGCGGGACACTCGCGGGCGCCAGCCCGGCCTGGTCATCGCCCGCAGCCCGCGGATGACGAGCTCCAGGTGCCACCAGGCGAAGGCGTGCTTCTCGTCCGCGTCGAGCGGTCCCGGGAGGAAGTCCGAACATGGAATGCCCAACCCATCTTCACGATTGCCTGTACGAGCTGGACAGGGTGGTAGCCCTCCTGAAAAGCACGCGTAGCGAGCTGGAACAAGCCCGCGATCAGCAACGGCAGTTCGCCGCAGACGCCTCACACGAGCTTCGCACGCCCGTCACCGGGCTGCGCACCCAACTGGAGGAAGCTCAACTGCATCCAGGCGAGACGGCCCTACCCGAGCTGCTGGACCACGCACTCGCCGACATCAACCGCCTGCAGCAGATCATCAATGACCTTCTTCTCCTGGTCCACCTGGAAAGCGGCGTGACGACCGAAGAGGAGCCGCTGGACCTGGCCGAGCTGGTCCGGACCCAGGTTGACCAGCGCCAGGATGCGATCGAGGTGAAACTGAGGCTGGACCGCGGGGTGACCGTCAACGCCGTCCATAGCCTGATCGCCCGGCTGTCCACGAATCTGCTGGACAACGCGCAGCGGCACGCGACACACACCGTCGAAGCCGAGGTGTGCCACCACGATGGGAGCGCTCAGATGGCCATAACCGATGACGGGCAGGGGGTCGCCGCCCCGGATCGAGAACGGATCTTTGAAATGTTCTCCAGGCTGGACACGGCCCGAGACCGCGACCGCGGCGGCATCGGACTTGGCCTGGCCATTGCCCGTGACATCGCAGTCGCCCATGGCGGAACGCTCGTGGTGGACCAGGCACCGTGCGGTGGGGCACGGTTCGTGCTCCGACTCCCGCTGGCCGACCCCGGACCCGCCTAAGCGGCATCCCCAGAAGTGTGACGGCACCCAGCCCGGCGACCCCGCCCGGCGCCGCCAAGATCATCATCGACGTCATCCACCCCGACGACTCCTCCTCGGCAGTGACGCCGTTGCCTCCGCCCAAAAAGCCGCCGAGATCCGCGCCGCCGAAACCCTTCGGTCCGTCGATGGTCACCATCGCGTTCGACGGCTTCAGGTCACGGTGGATGAGCCCTGCGGCGTAGATGTCGCCCAGCGCCCGGCACAACCCGGAGGCCAAACCGCGCACCGAGTTCTCATCCGATTTGCCGCGGGACGAACTATGGCGTCGCTGGAGACGCACCGCCGGCTTCGCACAGGCTACGGCGTCACACCGCTCCGGCTTCGTGGTCGGCGGCCACGAGGCCCCAGATGCGCTCGCGCCGGTTGGGCACCCGCAGGAGCTCTGCGAAAGTCGGGTGTTGGGATCAGGCGCGGTGGCGGCCTCTGCGTGATCCTCCGTGGGTCGTGCGCGGCTGGGGATGCACCGGGGCGAAGGCTTGCGTTCGTGGGGCCACGAGCAGGTCGCCATCCCCGGCTCG
>NZ_JAHFZZ010000041.1 GCF_018603905.1 Nonomuraea sp. NEAU-A123 | reverse complement strand
TCGGCGCTGCAGAACGCCGCTTCCATCGCGGCGCTCTTCCTCACCACCGAGGCGGTCATCGCCGAGAAGCCCGAGAAGACCCCTGCCGCCCCGGCCATGCCGGGTGGCGGAGACATGGACTTCTAGGTCGCTTTTCATCAGATCGGCCCGGGCGCGCGTCGCCCGGGCCGATCTGTGTTTTCTGCGGCGAATGACTACTTGAGGGGTTTGACCCAGCGCGACCATTCGGGCTGCGGCGTGTAGCCCGCGGCGGACCAGGCCCCCTGGGCGGAGACGTTGGAGTCCAGGACCATCGCGTCGGCGCGGAAGGCGCCGAAGGCGGTGAAGCGGGACTCGGCCGCGGCCAGGAGCGTGGTGGCGATGCCCTTGCGGCGGTGGGACGGGTGGACGGCGAGGCGATAGAGATGCGCTCGCCAGCCGTCCCAGCCCGCGATGAGCGTGCCGGCCAGTTGCCCGTCGAGCTCGGCGATGAGCAGGGCCTCGGGGTCGCGTTCGATCAGCGCGACCACCTTGTCGGGCGAGTCGCGCCGGTCGGTGCCCTCGGCGGCCAGGAGCCAGAAGTCGAGCACCGCCGGCACGTCGCCGAGCTCGGCGTGCCGGATCTTCATCCCCGAAGCGGTCTCTTGGTCGATGGCCATCAGATGCCGAAGTGGGCGACGATGTGGCCGCGCGCGAGCGTGTTGGCGGTGATGTTGAAGCCGACCACCGCCGGGCTGGCGTCACTGGGGACGCCCAGCTCCGCCACGCCCAGCGCGTGCACCGTGTAGACGTAGCGGTGCGCGTCGCCGGGCGGGGGAGCGGCGCCGCCGTACTCCTTGCTGCCGTAGTCGTTGCGCGCGTGCGTCGCCCCCGCGGGCAGGCCCTTGAACTCGGGGGCGGTGCCCGCGCCCGTGGGGAGCTCGGTGACGGAGGCCGGGATGTCGAAGAGCACCCAGTGCCAGAACCCGCTGCCCGTGGGCGCGTCGGGGTCGTAGCAGGTCACGGCGTAGCTCTGGGTCTCGGCCGGGGCGCCGGACCACTGGAGGTGAGGTGACAGGTTCTGGCCGGTCATGCCCCAGTCATTGAAGACGTGGAGGTCCCCCAGCCTCTCCCCGTCCGCGATGTCGTTGCTCTGGACCGTGAGCGGGGGGACCGACGGCAGGTGTTCGTGTGGAAGCGGTGCGGGCACGGCGTCCTCCTTGGTTGAGATCCTCCACTACCCTCGCCATCCTAGGAGTGCCCCGGGCTCGGGAGGCGACGCGCCCGCTCGCGGTCAGGCGGTCAGCTGGGCGGGCAGCGCCTTCCCATGCAGGACGGTGAGCGAGGTGACCGCGCGGGTGAGCACGACGTACAGCCTGGCCAGGCCGCGGGGCTCGGCCGCCACGATGTCGGCCGGCTCGACGACGATCACGTGGTCATACTCCAGGCCCTTGGCCAGCGTCGCCGGGACGATCAGCAGCCGGTGCTCCTCGGTCGTGTCGGGGTCGAGCACGGCGTGGGCGAGCCCGTCGAGCTGCCGTGACACCTCCGCCACCAGCGTGTCGGGCACGATCACGCCGATCGAGCCCTCCCGGGCCAGGGCCTCGCGCGCCGCGTCGGCGACCGCGCCGCCGGGGCGTACCGACAGCGAGCCCACGCCCGGCCGCAGCGAGCGCGGCGGAGCCAGCGCCGGAGCGATCGACGGCAGCAGGCGGGCGGCGTAGTCGAGCACCTCGCGTGGCACGCGGAAGCCCAGTGTCAGCTCGGTGACCTCGCCCCCGTCCTGGCCCAGGTGTTTGAGCACGGTCTCCCACGAGCTCGTGGACCACGGGGTGGTGCCCTGGGCGAGATCGCCGAGCACGGTGGCCGAGCCGTTGCGGCAGCGCCGGCCGAGCGCGCGTAGCTGCATCTCCGACAGGTCCTGCGCCTCGTCGACGACCAGGTGGCCGAGCGAGGGCGTGCGTTCGATCAGGTCGCCGAGCTCGTCGAGCAGCGCGGCGTCGGCCGCCGACCACTTCGCGGACTTCCAGCCTCGGTACGGTTTCCGCCAGAGCAACATTTCCTGCTCTTCAGGCGACAAATCGGATTTGGCGGCTTTTGCGAGGAAGTCGGGGTCCGAGAGGAGCTTGAACAGGACCTGCTGCGGCACCAGTTTGGGCCAGACCAGGTCGACGAGCTGCTTGACCGGCTTGGACCTGGCCACGGCGTCCTGCACCCGGTCGTCGGGCGACTCACCGCGCTGCTCCATGCGTACGAGCACCATGTGCGCGAGCCGCTGCGCCAGCGCCGCCCGGCCGGGCCCGTAGCGGGTGGTGCCGCGCAGCGAGGCGACGATCTCGCGTACCTCGTAGTCGGCCACCCGGAAGCGGTAGGCGCCCTTGCTGTAGACGACGCCCTCCTCCGGCTTCACGATGTGCAGCCACAGCGCCCGCTCCAGCACGGCGGCCATGCGGGCGTCGCCCTTCAGCGCCGAGACCATCGGGTCCTCAGGCGTGGCGTGCTCGCCGAGCAGGCCCGCGACCGTGGTCTGGTCGACCTTGACCTCACCGAGCGCGGGGAGCACGGAGGAGATGTAGGACAGGAAGGCCCGGTTGGGGCCGACGATCATCACGCCTGACCTGGCCAGCCGCTCGCGGTGGGTGAACAGCAGGTATGCGGCCCGGTGCAGGCCGACGGCGGTCTTGCCGGTGCCCGGCGCGCCCTGGACGCAGACGGTCTGGGCGAGCGCGGCTCGGACGATCTCGTCCTGGTCGGGCTGGATCGTGGCCACGATGTCGCGCATCGGGCCGGTGCGCGGGCGCTCGATCTCCTGAGTCAGGATCTTCGAGGGCCCGAGGTCGCCGCCCTCGCCGAGCGGCTCGTCCTCGAACGCGGTCAGCAGGCCGCCGTGGTAACCGAACCGGCGCCGCCGTGCGACGTTCATCGGATCGGCGGGGCTGGCCTGGTAGAACGCCCGGGACACCGGTGCGCGCCAGTCGATCACCAGTGGGCGGCTGCCGCCGTCGTGCACGTGGCGGCGGCCGACGTAGATCGTGCCGGGCAGATCGTCATCCACCGAGCGGTCGAGGCGGCCGAAGAACAGCGGGGTGTCGGGGTGGTCGGCCAGCGCGGCCACCCGCTTGTCGAGCAGCGACTGCAGAATCTGCTGCGACACCCAGTCGCCGGCCGCGTCGGCCGACAGTGATTGGGCGTGCAGGCGCATGGCCTGCAGCGCGGCTCTCGACTCGGCCAGGTGGGCCTGCTCGGCGGAGAGGACGTCGGCGGGTATGTCGGGGGCCAGCTGGTGTGCGGGCATGCGGAAGTGCCTCCCTGGTCAGGGTAACGGAGGTGGTGTAGGCAGCGAATCGACCAGTTTAGTGGGGCGCCCGGCAGGCTTCCACAGCATTTACCCGGGGTAGGGAGAGACCGTGGCAAGGGTGCGGTTCGGTATCTCTCCGATCATTCCGACGGTCGCGAGCTTCCTGCTGGCGGCGTTGTGGGCCTTGTCGGTGTTCGCGGGGTGGGGGCTGGAGGCGTTCTGCGCGGGTGGGGAGTCCGCGGCGGACTGCTCGCAACGGCTCGATTCGGTCTCGGCGGTGTCGGGGCTGTTCGCCGTGGCCGCCGCCTGCTGTGCGGCCGGCGCCTGGTTGGCGCCCTCGGCCAGAAACGATCCACGGGTCTTCAGCCGATTCATGGGCGTGAGTGTGGCCGCCTGGATCGCCGCCGAAGGGGTGCTCTTCCTGGGCGGCATGCTGGCAAGATAACGACAACCTGCGAATAACCGAGAATTCGGGCATATCAGGTGGATTTGCCGGATCATGGGGGTATGTCGCTGGCTACTTGAGAGGTGCGGCGGCGATAGCACGCTGGTGAGGGGGGTGGTTCGATTGTCGACAGCCCGCGGAGTCTCGTGGACGTAAATCGACGTCGGAGCCTGGCCGCTCGGAGGGTGAGCGGCCGGGCCTTCGCCTCGGGTTGACCGGTAGGCCTACACGCCGCCGAGCACGTCGTCGGCGTCGATGATCTGGTACGCGTAACCCTGCTCGGCCAGGAACCGCTGGCGGTGCGCCGCGAACTCCTGATCGACCGTGTCCCTGCTGACCACCGTGTAGAAGCGGGCGCCTCCGCCGTCGGCCTTGGGCCGCAGCACCCGGCCGAGCCGCTGCGCCTCCTCCTGGCGCGACCCGAACGTGCCCGACACCTGGATGGCCACGGCCGCCTCGGGCAGGTCGATGGAGAAGTTCGCCACCTTGGACACGACCAGGACCTGGATCTCCTTGTCGCGGAAGGCCTGGTAGAGCCGCTCGCGCTCCTTGATCCGGGTCTCGCCCTTGATCACCGGCGCGTTGAGGTGCTCGCTCAGCTCGTCCAACTGGTCGATGTACTGGCCGATGACCAGCACCTGCTCACCCAGGTGCCGGCGGACCAGCGCCTCGGTCACGCGGGTCTTGGACGGCGTGGTGGCGCAGAACCGGTAGCGCTCCTCGGACTCGGCCATCGCGTAGGCCAGCCGTTCCTCGTCCGTGAGGGTGACCCGGACCTCGACGCAGTCGGCGGGGGCGATCCAGCCCTGGTTCTCCATCTCCTTCCAGGGCGCGTCATAGCGCTTGGGGCCGATCAGCGAGAACACGTCGCCCTCGCGACCGTCCTCGCGCACCAGCGTCGCGGTCAGCCCGACGCGCCTGCGGGCCTGCAGGTCGGCGGTCATCCGGAAGATCGGCGCGGGCAGCAGGTGCACCTCGTCGTAGACGACCAGGCCCCAGTCGCGCGCGTCGAACAGCTCCAGATGGCTGTAGACGCCCTTCCGCCGGGTCGTCATCACCTGGTAGGTGGCGATGGTGACCGGACGGATCTCCTTCTTGCTGCCGGAGTATTCGCCGATCTCGTCCTCGGTCAGCGTGGTGCGCTTGAGCAGCTCCTGCTTCCACTGGTGCGCGCTCACCGTGTTGGTGACCAGGATCAGCGTGGTGGCCTGGGCGTGCGCCATCGCGGCCGCGCCGACGATCGTCTTGCCGGCCCCGCAGGGCAGCACGACCACGCCGGAGCCGCCGTGCCAGAAGGAGTCGGCCGCGTCCTGCTGGTAGGGCCGCAGGCTCCAGCCCTCCTGCACCAGCTCGATCTTGTGGTGCTCGCCGTCGACGTAGCCCGCGAGGTCCTCCGCGGGCCAGCCCAGCTTGAGCAGCGCCTGCTTGACGTTGCCGCGGTCGCTCGGGTGCACGGCCACCGAGTCGCCGGTGAGGCGTTCGCCCAGCATGGGCTGGATCTTCTTGGAGCGCAGCACCTCTTCGAGCACGGCCCGGTCGGTGGAGGTCAGGACCAGGCCGTTGACCGGGTCCTTCTCCAGCTTGAGCCGGCCGTAGCGGTCCATGGTCTCGGCGATGTCCACCAGCAGCGCGTGGGGCACCGGGTAGCGGCTGAAACTGATCAGCGCGTCGATGACCTGCTCGGCGTCGTGCCCGGCCGCGCGCGCGTTCCACAGCGCCAGCGGGGTGACGCGGTAGGTGTGCACGTGTTCGGGGGCGCGCTCGAGCTCGGCGAACGGTGCGATGGCCTTGCGGCAATCGCCGGCGTTCTCATGATCGACTTCGAGGAGCAGCGTCTTGTCCGACTGGACGATGAGCGGGCCGTCGTTCACGGACATCCCTTCTACGGTTGACGCCTATCCAACACACGCGACGGCAAGAACAGTCCCCGAACAGGTAATCAGTCGTCGAGATAGCCGTTGACGCCGAGGAAGAGGAAGGTGCCGATCGTCAGTGCGAAGCCCACCCCGAACAGGGTCCAGCTCCATACGAGCAGGTTCTTGGCGCTGGCCGGCTCCGTGCTCGACCGGCCGAGCGCCAGGCCCGCGAGGACGGCCCCGGGGATGGCCAGGATGTTGCAGCAGCCGACGATCGCGAGGAGATTGAGCACCAGCGCGACGATGGCGGTGGCCCTCGGGCCCTCGGACGGCCGAGGTGGCGGGGGATAGCCGTAGCCATAGCCGTAGCCATGCTGCGGTGGCGGCTGCTGGCCGTATGGTGCGCCGTAGGGCTGGTACGGATATTCGCCCGATGGATCTTGCTGGCTCATGCCACCTCCCAACAGGTCAACATTTATCACGGAATGGCCACGCGCCCGGCCAGGTCTGCAGTCTCGCCATAGATATGGACCCTCTCACACGTCTCTAGAGGGCGAGACCCAGAGCAGGGAGGCGTGTTGCACCCGGACGACCTACGAGTCTTCACGGCGTTCGTCACGACGCGATCGGACAGCCTCATTCGTCTGGCGTACGTGCTCACCGGCGACCAGCACGCCGCGGAGGATCTGCTCCAGAGCGCGCTGGCCAGGACCGCGGACCGATGGCGGAGCATCAGGGGCGATCCCGAGGCGTATGTCCGCCGGGTCATGTACCACGAGCAGGTCGGCCGGTGGCGCAGCCCGCGCTGGGGCCGCGAGCGCGTGGTCGAGGCGCCGCCCGAGCGGATCGCGAGCGACGACACCGCGCAGGTCGACGACCGGCTCACGCTCGAACAGGCCCTGCGCCGGCTGCCCGCCAAGAAGCGGGCCGTGCTGGTCCTGCGCTACTTCGAGGATCTGCCGGAGTCCGACGTCGCCAGGATCATGGGGTGCTCGATCGGCACCGTACGAAGCCAGACCCACCAGGCCGTGAAGCGGCTGCGCGGGCTGGTGGGCGAACCCGTCAATCTGGAGGCCTGAGATGCCAGTCGACGAACGTGCGGTCGCCGAGGCCCTCACCAGGCTGGCCGACCGGGCCCGGCCCGTGGATCCCGAGCTGCTCCTGACGCGTGTCCTACGGAGGCGGACACGACTGCGGTGGCCGAGATGGGGGCTGGCCATGGCGGCGGCGGCCTGTGTGGTGGCCATTGGGTTGGTGGCACTGCGGACGCACGACCGGATGGCGGTCTCGCCCGCCGCGTCTCCCACCACCATGCCAACGGCGAGCACGGCGCCCACGTCGAGTGCGACGAGGTCCACGGTCCCGCCCCCCGCCGCGTACGTCCCGGACATCCCCGGCCTGCCGCGGAACACGGTCGCGCAGTTCGCGACCGTCGAGGACTGCATGCCCCAGGGCGGTCCGGTGCACAGCATGGACGGCGAACGGCGGCTGCCCAAGTACGGGGGCGTCAAGGACTACCGCTGGCTCGTGGAGGCCAAGGACAAGCTGGGCGTGACGCGGCTGGTCGGCAGCCGCAAGGGGTTCGTCCTGTGCACCCCGGGCATCCGGCTGGTCAGCTACCCGACGGACCCGATCTTCTCTTACTGGGGCCAGGACCCGCCCGGCAAGCTGGCCCTGCGCGGGGCGCTCAGCGTCGACGCCTACGACAGCGAGATGCAGACGGAGATCGACCCGGGCCGGGACGGCGACCCGTACTTCCTGGTGGTGGCCGGTCGCGTCGCTCCGCGGGTGACCCGGGTGGAGGTCGAGTGGGTGGACGGGCGGAAGATGACGGCCAACGTGCGGAACGGCTTCTACATCGGCCGGACGCGGATGTACTCCAACGTGAAGAACGGCTACCGCCCGGCCGCGCTGAGCAAGGTGACCGCCTATGATTCCGGCGGGCGGGCGCTGGGCGAGGCCAAGGGCATCGCGTGGGGTTTCACAGGAGCCATCGACCAGGACGACTAGCCGAGCCTCGACCGCAGCGCCTTGCGGTCGAGCTTGAGCACGCTCGTGACCGGGATCGAGTCGACGAACATCACCTCACGGGGATACTTCACCCGGCCGACCCGGTCACGGGCCCAGCTCATCAGCTCGTCGGCGGTGGCCGTGGCGCCCGGCTTGAGCTGCACGAAGGCCACGACCTCCTCGCCGACGCGCGGGTCGGCACGGCCCACGACGCCGGACATGACCACGTCGGGGTGCTCGTTGAGCGCGTCCTCGACGTCGCGCGGGAAGACGTTGAACCCGCCGCGGATGATCAGGTCCTTCTTCCTGTCGACGACGTAGAGGTAGCCGTCGTCGTCCATGCAGCCGAGGTCGCCGGTACGCAGCTCGCCCTCGGCGAGCGTGGTGTCGGCGGGGTCCGTGGCGTGCTCACCCCAGTAGCCGAGCATCAGCGAGTCACCGCTGACGCAGATCTCCCCGACGTCCCCCGGCTCGGCCTTGTCACCCGAGGAGTCGCGGATCGTGATCGTGTAGCCGGGCAGCGGCAGGCCCACGCTGCCGGCCCGGCGCCGGCCCGGCGGGTTGAACGTGGTCACGGCGCTGGTCTCGGTCATCCCGTAGCCTTCGAGGATCTGCACGCCGGGCATCCGGCGCTCGAACTCCTCCAGCGTCTCCCGGCCGAGCGGCGCCGCCCCGCAGGTGAGGAAGGCCAGGTCGGGCAGGGGGTGCGACTCCAAGGGCTCGGCCAGCAGCATCTGGAGCATGGCGGGCACGACCGCTCCATACTGGGTGCGCCGCGCGGCGGCCAGCTCCAGGAACGCCTTCGGGTCGAACCAGCGCATCAGCACCGTCTGCTGCGGCTCCGTGGCGTGCATCCCGGCGACCGTGAGGATCAGGCCGTACGAGTGGGAGAGAGGCACCGGCACTATCGCGCGATTTTTCCCCTCTTGGTGGGACATTTCGTAGGCGTCCTTGGCCACCTGCCAGAGCCCTCGATGGCTCAGCATGACGCCCTTGGCCATGCCGGTCGTGCCCCCGGTGTACATGAGCGCCGCCAGATCGGTGGCGTCCCGCTCGACGGGCCCCCGCTCGGCCGCCCGCTCCAGCTCTCCCGTGTCCACAAATATCGGGACCTGTACTTCGGTGGCCCGGACCGTCTCCACCAGCTCGGGCGAGGTGACGATGGCGGTGGCGCCGCTGTCGACCAGGATGTGCCGCAGCTCCTCCGCCCCCACCAGGAACACCACGGGCGTCACCACCGCACCGGCCGCCCAGATCGCCTGGTAGATCAGGCCCACCTCCGGCGAGTTGGCCATCATCACCACGACCCGGTCGCCGGGCCGTACTCCGGCCTCGGCCAGCCCGCCGCAGACCTTGCGCGCCCGTTCGGCCAGCGTGTGGCCGCGGTGCCAGGCCCCCTCGTAGTAAACCGCGTCGAAGTCGTCGAACCTGCCCCAAGACTCTTCGGCCAACCGGCCCAACGTCAGCTCGCTCACGGTCCCAACCTCGCCTGATCACCGCCGGGCGTCAAGCCGATGTCAAGACAGGTCGGCGACTCCGGTGATGCGATGGAGCGCGAAGCGGTGGACGGCGGCTCTGGTCTCGTCGTACGCCGTCAGGTAGCCGCCCTCCATCCGGGCGGGCTCCAGGATGCGCGAGGTGGCGTTGCCCTGGGAGTCGAGGTAGCCGATCCACACGCGTACACCCTGCCTGATCGCCTCCTGCAGCGCCGAGATCGTGGCGGTCGCGGGGCCGCGCGGGATCTGGCCGGCGGGGGCGTCGGCGGGCTCGCGCCGCGTCAGGTGAGCCGCGTCGCCCGCCCGCAGGGCCCGTACGGCGGCGGCCGTCACCTCGGCGTCGAGGCCGTTGGGCGAGGGCACGGACCGGGCCGGCGGCAGGCCCTCGGTGCGCCTCTTGTCGAGCTGGGAAATGATCACATCGCCGTCGAGCGACTCGGCCACCGGGGCGTACCCCATCGCCCGCAGCCCGTCGACCAGCGCGGCGCGCGACGAGCGGGAGGCGATGACCGTCGGAGCCAGCCTGCGCAGGCGGAGCGCGGCCGAGCGCCGGTCGGCGGTGATCTGGTCGAGCAGGGCCGGGTCGTCGCAGCGCACGTAGGCACTGGCGGTGCCGACCCTGATCCGCCCGTGACGGCGGGCCACGTCGGCGATCAGGTACGACAGCGCCTGCGGGACCGGCGTCGCCGAGTGGCGCTCCAGCATGGCCAGCAGCTCCTCGGCCCCCTGGCCCGCGTCGAGCGCGCGGCGGATCGAGCCCTCGCCGAACCGGTAGACGGTCGCGCCGCCCTTGGACTCGACGTCGGCGGCCAGCGTCATCCAGCGGTTCAGCTCGCTGGTGAGCGGACCGGGCGCGACGGCGGTCAGGTCGGCCTGGAGCAGCACGTGATCGACCGGCTCGGGCAGCAGCGGCGCCAGCACCGAGGCGGCGTCCTCGCCGGCCAGCAGCGCCCGCCCGTGTCCCGACAGCACGCCGAGCCCGGTGACGCCGACCTGCTCGGCCTCCCGCAGCGCGAACTCCGTCAGTTGCTCGCGCAGCGGCCCGCGGCGGCGCGGCTGCTCCCACGCCAGCCGATCGAACACGGACACGCGCGTGGGCGCCAGGCCGGGCGCCGACGCCAGCACGCCCAGCGCCGCCGACCGTACGGCCGGCGCGGACGAGCGGCGCAGGTCGGTGTGCAGCGCGTTGAGCGGCCGGTCACGGTCGTCGCGCTCGCCGACCAGGCCGGGGACGCGGTCGGTCTGCAGCCAGGTGGCGGCCAGCGCCGCCCACCGGTCGGCGGTCGGCCGGATCCGCCACAGGTCGTAGCCGGTGGTGGGCAGCCACTCGCCGTCGACGCTGCCGCCCGCCGCGATCAGCCCGGCCGCGTGCGCGACCTCCACGGTCAGCGCGGCGGCCCACTCGGGCACGTCCAGCTCGGTCGCGGTGCGCTTCAGATCGCGTACGCCCAGCCCGCCGGTACGCAGCACGCCCGGCGGCTCTGCGCTCCACCGCTCGCACAGCTCCTCGACCGTCCGCACGAACGTGAACGCCTGCCCCGCCGCCGTCCGGTCGGCCCGCTTCTGGTCCCGTGCGGTCCCTTCCAGGGCCGGAGGCACGGCGTACAGATCCCGGTGCACGAGGCCGTTGCGCAGGTGAAGGCCCACCTCCCGAGGCAGGGCCACGCTCTCCTCACCCGTCGCCGCCAGCAGGCCGCGGGCGAGCAGCTCATCGATGGGCGAGCGGGCGGAGGCGATCCGCACCTCGCGCCTGGCGTTGGGCACCCGGCCCGTCGGCGGCCCCCAGGTGAGCTGGTCGAGCGCCGCCCTGGCCTCGGGCGAGACCTCCTCGATCAGCTTCCCGGGCCGGGTCAGGGCGGCGGCCAGACGTTCCTTGCCCGAGCCCTTGGTGCCCGGCGCGATGTCGTCGGCCATCTCCTCGAGCTGCTCGGGCGCGTGGTGGCGGAACGCCTCGACCGCCGGGGGGCCGAGCCCCGCCGGGTCGTCGAGCACCTTCCGCACGCCGGGGGCCAGGCTGAGCGAGGTGTCAGGGCCGTAGACAAGGGCCAGGTCGCGCAGGTGGTCGAGCGCCGTCGACAGCGCGGGCTCCGGCTTGCCCGTCGCGAGCGCCCCGCGGACCAGAGCGCGCAGGGCGGCCTTCGTGACGGGCTCCGGTCGTACGGGCGGCGTCTCGGCGGGCGCTGTTTCCGAGCGCGCTGTGTCCGTCTGGGCTGCGTCCGTCTGGGCTGTGTCCGCGTGCGCTGTTTCCGCGTGGGCGGTGGCGGTGGCGCGGGTCTCGGCGACGGCCAGCGTTTCGAGGACGGCGAGCGTGAAGCGGTCGAGCCGATCGAGCGCCCGGCCGATCGCCGAAGGGCTGCCCGCCCGTACGGCGAGGCCCTCCAGATGTGCGGGCACCGGGGTGATCAGCTCGGGACGCGCGGAGACCAGCGCCCGTAGCTGTTCGTCGGTGCGCCCCCTGATCCACTCCGTGAACTCCATCGTTGCCATGGTATGTCCCCCCTGATTGGGGCAGCATGGCTCACGTGATTGAGCGAGCCGACCAGCTCATACTCAACTACGTCAGCGCCGCCGCCGACGCGGCTCACGGCGTGCTCAAGTCCGACCAGCGGCTCGACTTCGCCAAGCGGCTGCGAGCCAGGATCGAGGTCGAACGGCAGGGCAGCCAGAACCCGCGCCAGGTGGTCAAGCTACTCGCCCGGTTCGGCGACCCGGTGGCGCTGGTCGAACGTGAGGCCCGCAGGCTGGCCGAGACGGCGCCGGACGCCGCCTCCGGTGTCTCGCCGGGCATCCCGTCCGGAACGGCGCCCAGGGTCGCGCCCGGGGCCGCGCGGGGAACCGTGACGCCGGGCGCCGTGGCCAAGGCGGAGCGGGTCGCCGGGGCGGGAGGGGCGACGCCGTTCTTCCCCAAGATCGTCGACGACGCGGCCCCACCTCCGGGAGCCCAGCTCGGCCGGCGTCTCACGGAAGGCCGGCTGACCGGCTGGCGTCTCGCGACAGACCGGCTTGCCGGGCGGCGTCTCGCGGAGGACCGGCTGGCCGGGCGGCCCGTACGCGGTCTGCCGTTCGCGCGGCTGCGTCGGACGGCCATGTCCAGTGCGAACCCGATGGCCACCGGCGGCCGGGACGCCACCACCATCGTCAAGGAGTATCCGCGCGAGACCGCGGCGATGGCGATCCTGCTGCTGGCCGCGCTGCTGGTCCCGTTCGGCCTGCCGGCCGTGGCGATCTTCCGGGTGCCGGTGCTGGTGTGGGCGTTCGGCGCGCTGCTGGTGGCGTTCTCGGAGGGCTGGGTGCCGCGTGATCGGCTGCTCGGGGTCGGCGCGCCGCTGCTCGGCTACACGCTCGGTGGCGCGCTCGTCGGCGGCCTGCGGGTGGGCGCGGAGCCGGGAGTGCAGGCGTTCGTCGTCCAGTTCTTCGACGTCAGCGGCGTGATGTTCATGATCGGCACAGGACTGGGCGTGGCCTGGCTGGCCTATCGGCTGCTGAGCGCCCGCTGAGCGCGCGGTCTGGTCAGCTGACCGGGGCGGGGCTTGGCAGCAGACCCACGGCCAGGCGTACCCAGGCGGTGACGAACTGGTCCTTCTCCGCGTGTCCCGGCGCGTCGCCGACCGTCTCCTGGAACAGCCGGTAGTGCACCACGGAGCCGCCGAGCACCGCCGAGATGCCGTTCCAGTCGAGCTTGGCGTCCTCGTACTCGGGCTGGGCGCGGAACCAGGTCGTGATGGCGTCGAACATGGGCTGCAGCAGCCCTTCGCGCACCACCGCCACCAGCTCGGGGAACTGGCTCAGGTCGCGGAAGAACACCCGGGTCAGCTCCGACTCCTCGCGTACCTTGGCCAGCCCGGCCCGGCACAGGTGCGAGAGCCGCACCTCCAGGTCGGCCGAGGCTTCCATGTCGCCGAGCTCGGCCAGGCTGTCGGCCACCTGCGTACGGGTGCGCGTGGCATGCTCGTTGATCGCCGCGGAGAGCACCTCGTACTTCGACTTGAAGTGCCGATAGAGCCCGCCGGCGCCCGGCGAGAGCCCTGACGCGGCCTCGATCTCGGCCACCGAAGTGGCGGAGTAGCCCCGCTCGGCGAAGAGCCGCAGGGCTTCGTCGATGATCCGCTCACGCGTCGATCTGGTCATGTCTTTCCTGATACCTCCGTAAAGGAGCGTAGCCGTCACGGCGCAGCGCGGCGGATCAGCCCCGCGACGACCGAGCCGACGATCAGCCACACCAGCGCCGCGAGCCCATAGTTGACCAGCGTCGTCCACCGTACGTCGGCGAGCTGGAACAGGTTGGCCAGACCCACCGACAACCACGAGGCGAGCGAGGCGACGAACTGGTACCAGACGTTGGCCGGGTTGGCCCGGAACACCGTGAAGATCGCGTACAGCGCCAGAACCAACGCGGCCAGCCGCGACGCCAGCCGGACGGCCGAGGCCAGGAACGCCACCACGCCTCGCCACACCCTGACCGGTCCCGTCACCTGTCGCGGCAGCGCGGGCCTGTGCGGGCGCGGCTGGGTGGGCGGAGCGGGATGTTCCAGCGGCCTGGGCCGGTTGGCGGCGGCGACTAGCCGATCTCCCGCTTCCGGCGGTTTGGGGGGCTCGGTCACGGCCACTCCTCCTGATAAGTAATTCCTTTCTTCCCACTCCCAACGGTCCCACAACAAGGGGCCGTTACCGGTAATGCGGACTCGTTTGGCATCCTCCACCTTGTGCAGACATCGGTGGGTTTCGACCTAGACATGACATTGGCGGACACACGGTCGGGCATCGCGGCCGTGTACGACGAGCTTTCGGCGCGCCTCGGCGTGCTCATCGACAGCCAGGCGATCATCACCAGACTCGGCCCGCCACTCGAACACGAGCTGGCGAACTGGCTGCCGCTGGAGGCGATTCCCGAGGCGGTGCTCCTTTTCCGGGAGCTCTATCCGGAGCTCGGGGTGCCCGTGCACACGGCCATGGCCGGAGCCGTGGAGGCCATCGAGGCCGTACGCGCGCAGGGAGGCAGGATCATCGTCGTGACCGGCAAGAACCTGCGTGACGCGACCAGCACCGTCGAGAGGCTCGGGCTCGCCGTCGACGAGGTCGTCGGGGCGGTCTTCGGGGCGGCCAAGGGTTCGGCACTCGCGCGCTTCGGCGCCGCCGCCTATGTTGGTGACCATGTGGCGGACATCGAGGCCGCGCGGGCCGGGGGAGCCGTCAGCGTGACGGTCGCGACCGGCCCTTACACGCTGGGCGAACTGCGTGAGCATGGAGCCGATGTGGCGCTTGGGGACCTGACGGAATTCGCCGACTGGTTCGCCGGTTGGCGTTCGGCCGGCCAACTCTGGTAAATGCCACGAATATTCCTGGTCGCTACCGAGCCTCGCGGGGCATAACCTACATCCATTCATCTTTTACGACTGTTTGAACGAGGTTCCTCCTGTGCCGAGTGGCAAGGTCAAGTGGTACGACGCCGACAAGGGTTTCGGCTTCCTCACCCGCGACGACGGCGGTGAGGTCTTCGTGCATTCCTCCGCGCTGCCCACTGGCGCCGGTCCGCTCAAGCCCGGCCAGAAGGTCGAGTTCGGCGTGGCCGAGGGACGCCGCGGCCAGCAGGCCCTCTCGGTGCGGATCCTCGAGCAGCCGCCGACGCTGGCCAAGCTCAAGCCCAAGGCCAAGCGTAAGAAGCCGGACGAGCTGGTGGTCATCGTCGAAGACCTGATCAAGCTCCTCGACGACGTCTCGACCTCCTACCAGCGGGGCAAGCACCCTGACGCGGCGCACGCCAAGAAGATCGCGCAGGTGCTCAGAGCGGTGGCCGACGACCTCGACGCCTAGCCGTGGGGGTTCGTCAGCGGCTTGGTCGAGTCGATGGTGTCGACACGCTGATCCCGCCGGTCGGCGCGCTGGTCCCACGCGCCTTGGTCCCGCACGTCGGTGTCTCGTGCGTCGGGGTCCTCTACGCCTTGGTCCTGGGCTTGACCCTCAGCTTGGCCCTCGGCGCCGAGTCTGGCCGCGCGGATCCGCTGACGCCGGCGGACGATCAGCCAGCCGAACGCGCCGGTCAGCGCCACGGCCAGCGTGATCAGCCCGGCCGCGCTGCTCTCGGCCAGTGACAGCACCAGCCCGACCAGCCCGCCGAACACCCAGGCGAGCTGCAGCACCGCCTCGACCACACCGAACGTGGACGAGCGCACCTCCTCGCCGATCTCCCGCTGCACGATCGCGTCGAGCGCGAGCTTGCCCAGCTCCTGCGCGAACGCGGTGACGAGCGAGACCGCGACGGCGGTCCAGAGGCCGAAGAACACCGCGGCCACGATCGTGGTCGCGCCGGTCACGGCCAGCGTCAGCAGCGTGATGAGCTGCGGGGAGTGGTTGCGGGTCCAGTTCGCGACCATCGCGCCGACCAGGCCGCCCAGCCCGGCCGCCGCCGCGAGCAGCGCGATCGTCTTGGTGGTGTCGAAGAACGGGTCGGGTACGGCCAGCCACGGCACGCCCTTGTCCTGCACCAGGAACAGCAGGAAGAACAGCAGGAAGCCGGAGAACAGGCGGATGGCCACGTTCGCCCAGACCGCCTCGGCCACCGCAGGGCCCACGTTCAGGAGGGTCCGCCAGCGCAGTGGCCTGCCCCCCGCCTCCTCTTCTTCCAGCTCGGGAGAGTCGACGTGGCGCGGCAGCCGTACGGCGAGGACGCCGATCAGCAGGAAGGCGACCATCGCCGTGCGCAGCACCGCGGCGCTGCCCAGCCACGCGGTCAGGCCCGCGGCGACCGGCACCATCACGCCCGCCGAGATCAGCGAGAACAGCGCCACCCGGGCGTTGGCCGAGACCAGCGTGATGTCGGCGGGCAGCACGCTCGGCATGATGGCCGCGCGTGAGACGTTGTACGCCTTCGACAGCACCAGCACGCCCAGAGCCCCGACGAACAGCGTCGGCAGGTCGCCGGGCCCCACGGCGGCGGCCATCGCGAAGCACAGCAGGCCGCGGCCGAACAGCGTGCCCGCCATGACGTAGCGCCGGCCCGACCTGAACCGGTCGAGTATCGGCCCCACGAACGGCGCCAGCAGGGCGAACGGCAGCATCGTGATGACCAGATAGAGCGCCACGGGCCCGCGAGCCTCGCCGACGGGCACGCCGAAGAAGACGGTGCTCGCGAGCGCGACCGTGACCAGCGCGTCGCCGCCGCTGTGGCCGGCGGTGAGCTCGATCAGGCGGCCGAGCCCGGTGCGGTCGGCGCCGTTGGCGTAGGTGAGGCGGCGGGTGGCCTGCCCGACCTTCTGCGCCCCTCTGGCCGTGGCCTTGCCCGCCCGCGCGGTGCCGCCGGCGGTCGCCTTTCCCGCGCGTACGGTGGCCCGGCCGGCGCGCGCGGTGGCGCGGCCCGCGTCGGCGACACCTCGCCCCACGCGCCGCGAGATCTCGCGAGTGGTGTCCCAGCCTCCTTGCACGCTTACCAGTCTTACCCGATCCGGGCTCGCTCACGGCGGCGGATCGCCCGGGGATGGGCGTTTGATGAGTCTCAAGTGGGTCCGGGATGGTCGGTGTGGGCACCTTCAGGTCCGGCCATGGGTGAGAATGAGGTGTGAGCCAACAGCACCTTGCGGCGGAGGCGGACAGATGACCCGCACCCGGACCCGCGTCTCCCCGCCCGACCAGGCGTGCGTCGCCGCGGTGGACCTGGCGCGCGCCGCCGCGGAGGAGCTCGCGCGGCCGGGCGAGCCGGGTGAGCACCTCGGTTACGAGGGCGAGGGCGACCGCATCGTCACCCACTACTTCGCCTGCCTCGACCGGGCCTACCGCGGCTGGCGCTGGGCCGTCACCGTGACCCGTGCCTCGCGGGCGAAGAACGTCACGGTGAGCGAGGCCGTCCTGCTGCCCGGGGCGGGAGCGTTGCTCGCGCCCGAGTGGCTGCCCTGGAGCGAGCGCCTGCGCCCCGGCGACCTGGGCGTCGGCGACCTGCTGCCGAGCCCGGAGGACGACGACCGGCTGGAGCCGGGTTTCGCCAAGACCGACGACGAGACCGATCACCAGACGATTTTCGAGTACGGCCTGGGCCGGGCACGTGTGCTCTCGGTCATCGGCAGGGACCGAGCTGCCAGACGCTGGCACTCGGGCGAGCACGGGCCGCATACGCCGATCGCACACGCCGCACCCGCGCAGTGTTCCACCTGTGGTTTCTACTGGCCGCTCGCGGGTGGGCTCCGGCAGGTGTTCGGGGTCTGCGCCAATGAGTACGCCCCCGATGACGGCAAGGTGGTCGCCGCCGACCACGGCTGCGGGGCCCACTCGGAGGCGGCGGTCATGCCGCCGTCCGTCGAGCAGGCCTTGCCCATCCTTGACGACATGGGCTTCGACCTGATGGAAGAGGAGGCCGGTTCCGTCGACGGAACGGCCACCGAGGAGCTCGGCCACTCCTGACCGCGAATGTCGGTGAGGGCCGCTAGCCTACGGTGGCCCCCCATCGGCGGGTCCCGGACATGTGCCGGCGCCCGCCACACCTGCGACCAGGATCGTGACAGATGACCGACACCTTTGGCACCGACCGGACGCGAGCCGCCGTGCTCGCCGCGTGGACGGCCTCGACCGCCCGGTTCCGCGAGGACGCCAACGCCGAGGAGGACTTCGCACTCGGCGGCTACCGCGACCGGCTGATCGTGGAGCTGGCCCAGAACGCCGCCGACGCGGCGCTGCGCGCCGGCGTGCCAGGGGTGCTCCGGCTGACCTTGCGCGACGACGTGCTGACCGCCGCCAACACGGGCGCCCCGCTCGACGCGACCGGCGTGGAGGGGCTGTCGACGCTGCGTGTCTCCGGCAAGCGTGACGAAGCGGGCGCCGCGGGCCGGTTCGGCGTCGGGTTCGCCGCGGTCGTGTCGGTCTGTGATGAGCCGTCGATCAGCTCGCGCGAGACGGGCGCCGTCCGCTGGTCGCGTACGGAGACGGCCGCCGCGGTGGCCTCGGTGCCGGGGCTCGCGGCCGAGCTCGACTCGCGGAGCGGACACGTGCCGCTGCTGCGCCTGCCGTTCGCGGCCGAGCCGTTCGACGTGCCGCAGGGGTTCGACACGCTCGTACGACTGCCGCTGCGCGACGACGCGTCGATCGCGGCGGTCCGGCGCATGCTGGCGGAGACCAGCCCCGCGCTGCTGCTCGGCATGCCCGCGCTGACCACCATCGAGATCGACCTCGACGGCTCGGTGCGCCAGGTGACGGCCGACGGGTGGCGCCTGGTGTCGGAGTCGGGCGAGTTCACTCCCGACGAGGTGGCGGCCCTGTTCGCCGACCGGCCCACCGAAGAGCGCGCCCGCCCCTACTGGTCACTCCGCTGGGCCGTCCCCGTCGCGGGCACGGAGGAGCCCCGCCCGCTGCCGGCCGGGGTGCCGCCGGTGGTGCACGCGCCGACGCCCAGCGACGAGCCGCTCGACCTGCCGGCGCTGCTCATCGCGTCGTTCCCGATGGCCACCGACCGGCGGCACGTCGCCAAGGGGCCGCTGACCGACTTCCTGGTCGAGCGGGCCGCCGACGCCTACGTCAGGCTGCTCGGCGAGCTCCCGCGCACCCCCAAGCTGCTCGACCTGGTCCCCGCCCTGATGGGCAAGGGCGAGCTCGACGCCAGGATCCGGCGGGCCATTCTGCGCCGCCTGCCCGCCACCCCGCTGCTCCCGGCCCTGTCCGCGCCGGCCCCGGCCGTGCACACACCGTCGTTCGCCGACGCCGAGGTCTACGAGCCCGACGCCGAGTGGCAGGTCGAGCACCCGGCCAGGGAGCCGCAGGAGGACGGCTGGGTCGTCGCCGGCCGCGAGGCGGCCGTGGTCGCCGGGTCGAGCGAGCTGCTGGCCGCCATCGCCGATTTCGTGCCCGGCCTGCTGCCCGCGGGGTGGCCCGCCCGGCATCCGGCGATGGGCTCGCTCGGCGTGCGCCGGGTCGAGCTGGCCGACGTCGTCGACCTGCTGTCCGGTGAGGCGGTCGAGGCGCGGGATCCGTCGTGGTGGCGTTCGCTCTACGAGGTGCTGCCGGCCGACGACCCCGAGTCGCTGGGCGCGCTGCCGGTGCCGCTCGCCGACGGCCGCCTGGTCCGCGGCCCGCGTGGCACCCTCATCCTCGACCTCGGCGGCACCCGCCTCGACCTGTCCGGCGACGGCCTCGATCTGACGCCGCTGGGGCTGCGGATCGTGCATCCGGACGCGGCGCACGCGGCGCTGCTCCGGCTCGGCGCCGCCGAGGCCACGCCCCGGACGATCCTCGAAGACCCGCTCACCAAGGCCGCCGTCAGGCAGTCGCTCGACAGTCCCGAGCCCGAGCCCGTGGCGCGGGCCGTGCTCTCCCTGGTCGCGGCCGCCTCGCTGGTGCCCGGAGAGGCGCCGTGGCTGGCCGAGCTCGCGCTGCGCGGCAGCGACGGCGAGCTCTACCCGGCGGGCGAGCTGATGCTGGCCGACGGCGCGCTGGCCGGGCTGCTGGAGCCCGACACGCACCTCGGCGTGGCCGCGCCGGAGCTGGAAGAGACCTACGGCTCACGGGTGCTCGAAGCCGTGGGCGTGCTCGACGGGTTCGCCGTGGCGCACGATTCCGACGTGCTGCTCGACCACGACGACTGCGATCACGACCTCGACGGCGAGGAAGACTGGCTCGACCACGTGCTCCACCTGCTGCCGGAGCTCGACGTGCCGCCCGTGGTGCCGGAGTTCGTCGCGGTGCGCGATCTGGAGCTGGTCGCCGACTGGCCCGCCGCGCTGGCGCTGCTGACCAGACCGCCGCTGCGTGCCGCCCTGCACCCGCTGCGGGTCGAGGGCGTCGAGGTGCCGTCCTACACGGCGTGGTGGCTGGCCAACCACCCCGTCCTGGACGGGCACCGGCCCCGCGAGCTGCGGCTGCCCGGTGCCGACCCGCTGCTCCAGGGCCTCTACGGCGACGCCCCCGGCGGGCTCGACGAGGTGGCGCTGGGGATGCTCGGCGTACGCACCACGCTGGCCGAGCTGCTCGCCGGCCATGGCGGCCCCGAAGAGCTGCTCGACCTGATGGCGGACGAGTCCATCGAGGTCGACCGGGCTCAGTTGCGGGCCCTGTGGATCGCGCTGGCGGCGGTGGAGCCCTCCCGGGTGGCGCCACCCGGCAGGGTGCGGGCCGTGCTCGGTGGCGACATCGTGGTGGCCGCGGCCGACGACGCCGTCGTGGTCGAGGCCCCCGACCTGCTCCAGCTCGTCACCGACCGGCCTCTGGTGCTGGCCCCGTACGACCTGGCCGAGTCGCTGTCCGAGCTGCTCGACCTGCCGCTGGCCGGTGAGCTGGCCCAGGGCGAGGTCACGTCCGAAGGCGAGAGGCGTCCCGTGCCGCCCGAGGTGCGCTCCCTGCTCCCGACGGCCCCCGAGACCTACGTCGAGCACGAGAAGCTGCTGGTGGACGGTGTCGCCTGCACGTGGCGGTTCTTCGAGGGCTCGGTGCACTGCACCGGCTTCGACGGCTTGGCGCGCGGCCTGGCCTGGGCGACGGGCCAGTGGAACGACCGGCTCGCGGTGGCCGCGCTGCTGCACGACCCCACGGCCGTGCCGCTCCTGCTGGCCGAGGCCGACCTGTCGTAGCGCCGACCTGTCACAGCGCCGACCTGCCCGTAGCGTCACGAGGGTTCACGCCGCCGGGCAGGTGGCGTTCGCGCCGGGGTTCTTGCCGGTGAGGAAGTAGGCGTCGACCAGGCGGCTGACGCAGGTGCTGCCGCTCAGGTAGGCGCCGTGCCCCTCACCCTCGTACGTGACCAGGACCCCGGTCTTGAGCTGCGCGGCGAGCTTGGGCGCCCACTGGTACGGCGTGGCGGGGTCACCCTTGCCGCCGATCACCAGGATCGGGGCGGAGCCGGTGGCGTCGATCTTCTTGGACTCGTCGCTGCCGGGCACCGGCCAGTGCGCGCAGATCGAGCCGAGGCCCCCGGAGCGCATGGGCGGGAAGATCTTGCCCGTCTCGCGTTCGACCTTGTCGATGTCGGCCGGGCTCGGCCGTTCGGCGCTGTCCACGCAGTCGATCGCCAGGACGCTGATCATCAGCGTCGAGTACGTCCCGTCGGCCTTGCGGCCGGTGTAGGAGTCGGCCAGGGCGAGGAGCTGCGTGCCGTCGCCCTTGGTCGCGGCGGCGACCGCCTGCTCCAGCATCGGCCAGCTGAGCTTGGAGTAGAGAGCGGCCACGACGCCGGTGCCCGCCAGACCCTTGGTGAGTTTCCGGTCGGCCACCTTGAGTGGCTTGTCCCGTAGGCCGTTCAGCAGCGTCTCGATGCTCTTCCGCACGGCGGTGGGGTCGGCGCCGAGGTCGCAGCCCTGCTTCACGCAGTCGGCGGCGAACGCGTCGAACGCGTGCTTGAAGCCGGCCGTCTGCGTCTTCGCGCGCTCGGCGAAGGTGACGGTCGGGTCGAGGGCGCCGTCGAGGACGAACCGGCCGACGTTCTTCGGGTACTGGGTGGCGTACACGGCGCCGAGGTGTGTGCCGTAGGACATGCCGAAGTAGTTGAGCCGCTCGTCGCCCAGCGCGGCGCGGATGCGGTCGAGGTCCCGCGCGGCGTTCACGGTGCCGACGTGCGGGAGGAGCTTGCCGGAACTCTTGGCGCAGGAGGCCGCGAACTCCTTGGCGATCTTGTCCAGTTGGTCACCCGCCGGGTCCACGGAGATCCACTTCTCGACGCTGTCGCCGCACTTGACGGGTGCGCTGCGCTCGACGCCGCGCGGGTCGAAGCTGACCAGGTCATAGCGGGTGCCCAGGCCACCGAAGATCTTGGCGGCCATGGACAGCATGTCGACCCCCGAGCCGCCGGGGCCGCCGAAGTTGAAGACCAGCGAACCGAGCCGGTCGCCGGAGGCCTTGACGCGGATGAGGGCCAGGTCGATCTGCTCGCCGTCCTGCTTGGCGTAGTCGAGTGGCACCGCGATCTTGCCGCATTCGACGGCCGGGTCGGGCGCGGCGGGCTTGCCGTCGGGACCGGGCAGGCCGGTGCACGGGCTCCAGGCGACGGTGCCGGTGTCCTTCACCGACTGTGCGGCGGCGGTGCTCGCCGTTGGCTTGGCATCGGGCTTGTCCGCTGTTCCACAGCCCGCGAGGACGATGCTCGCGATAGTCGCCGCGCACAGAAGCGCGGGGAATGAGGTCTTCTTCATGCCTACAGCATGATCAGCCGGCTTTTCCGCAGGTAGTGCGGTAAAACAGCACTTTCAGCTGACTTCGGGGATCAGCCAGAGATGACGAATGTCAGCTCCGGGACGCCCGCCTGTGCACGTACCAGAGGCCCATCAGCCCGAGCACGACCCCGGCGACGCAGGTCCAGATCCACCACGACTGTTCGGCGGCCGGGCGGAAGATCAGCAGCACGACCAGCGCGACCGCCCACACGACCGTGCCCGCGGCGACTGTCGCGGTGTCGTTGGTCTCGATGGGCTCCGGGTCCGGACGCCATTCCTGCTTCACGGGATCCAGCCTAGCTTCCAATCAGGTCTCGATCCGATCACCGCCACTTTTCGCAGATGACGCAGACTGTCACTCTTCGCCCGTGAGTGACACAAATAGCGGTATCGACAGGTTCTTCGCAATTTCCGCACGAGGCTCGACGATCTCCCGTGAGGTCCGTGGCGGGCTGGCCACGTTCTTCACGATGGCCTACATCGTCGTGCTGAACCCGATCATCATCGCCACCGGCAAGGACGTCCAGCACCAGTTCATCGGCGACGGCTCGACGCCGAACCTGCCCCTCGTGGCCGCGGGCACGGCGTTCGTGGCGGGCGTCCTGACCATCCTCATGGGAGTGATCGGCCGGGTGCCGTTCGCCATGGCGGCGGGGTTGGGGCTCAACGCCTTCGTGACCTTCAACATCGCCTCGGTGATGAGCTGGGAGGAGGCCATGGGGCTGGTCTTCCTTGAGGGCATCATCATCGGCGTCCTGGTGCTGACCGGCTTCCGGGTGGCGGTGTTCAACGCCATCCCGAGCCAGCTCAAGACCGCCATCAGCGTCGGCATCGGGCTGTTCATCGCGCTGATCGGCTTCGTGGACGCGGGCTTCGTCCGCCGCGTGGCCGCGGGGCCGCCGCTGGAGATGGGCATCCACAACACCCTGACCTCCTGGCCGATCTTCGTCTTCGTCGTCGGGCTGCTCGTGACGGCGGCGCTGGTGGCCCGCAAGGTCAAAGGCGCGATCCTGATCGGCATCGTCGGCACCACCGTGCTGGCGATCATCGTGGAGTCGATCGCGAAGGCCGGCCAGGTCTCCGACACCAACCCCGGCGGCTGGATGCTGAACGTGCCCGCCCTGCCGGACCAGATCATCGGCTTCCACAACCCGCTGGTGCTGTTCAAGGAGTTCGACCCGTTCGGCGCGTTCAGCCGGGTCTCGGTGATCCTGGCCGTGCTGTTCGTCTTCACGCTGCTCATCACCGACTTCTTCGACACGATGGGCACCATCGTCGGGGTCGGCCGCCAGGCCGGTCTGGTCGACGCCGACGGGATGCTGCCGCGTACCCGGGAGATCCTGCTCGTCGACTCGCTCGGCG
Source organism: Nonomuraea sp. NEAU-A123 (assembly GCF_018603905.1). GTDB lineage: Bacteria > Actinomycetota > Actinomycetes > Streptosporangiales > Streptosporangiaceae > Nonomuraea. The sequence continues at coordinate 47,482 of NZ_JAHFZZ010000041.1, read as the reverse complement.
CGGCGGCCGGCGGCGCGGGCTCGGTCTCCTCGAACACCACCTACATCGAGTCGGCCGCGGGGGTCGGCGAGGGCGCGCGGACCGGCCTGGCCAGCGTGGTCACCGGACTGCTCTTCCTGGTGGCGATCTTCTTCGCGCCGCTGGTCAAGATCGTGCCGTACGAGGCGGCCGCGCCCGCGCTGATCGTGGTGGGCTTCCTGATGATGACCTCGATCCGTGAGATCGATTTTACTGACTTCGAGATCGCCATCCCGGCGTTCCTCACGATCGTCGTCATGCCGTTCACGTACTCGATCTCGAACGGCATCGGCGCCGGCTTCCTCAGCTACGTGCTGATCAAGATCGTCAAGGGCAAGACGCGGGAGATCCACCCGCTGCTGTGGGTCGTCGCGGCGCTGTTCGTGGTCTACTTCGCCCTCGGCCCGATCAGGGTACTTTTCGGGGTCTGACGCTGGTGAGGCCGTCCGTCGCATGAGGGGCGGCCTCTGGGTATCAAGGAGTGAGATGAAACGTGAGGTAGGGAAATAACGTGGAATGCAGTATAGTTAGCAAAGGTAATGACTCATGCTAACCAAGAACCAGTCCCAGATAAACCTGCGCAGCGACGCAGGCCTGGCCACAGCCCTGCGCGTGTCGCTGGCGCGGCTGACCAGGCGGCTACGACGACAAGCGGCAGCGCACTCGCTGACTCCCACGCAGTTCGCGACGCTCTCCGCGGTGGAACGGCATTCCGCGATAACCCCCGGCGAATTGGCCGAGCTCGAGAAGGTGCAACCACCCTCGATGACTCGTGTGATCGCCGCGCTCGAGGAACGCGGTCTGGTGACGCGTACCCCGCACCCGACCGACCGGCGACAAGTGACCGTGACCGTGACCGAGCCCGCCCAGAAGCTGCTGAGGGAGGAACGACGTCTCAAGGAAGCCTGGCTGAGCCAGCGGTTGAAGGAGCTGACGGCGGAGGAGCGGTCAATACTCCGGCAGGCGGCGCCGATTCTGGAGAAGCTCAGCAGGATCTAGAGCCTGAAGAACCCAAGACCGGGATGTTCCGGTCACTCCGCGTACGTAACTATCGCATGTTCGCAGCCGGTGGCGCGGTGTCCAACGTCGGCGGCTGGCTGCAACGCACCGCCCAGGACTGGCTGGTGCTCGATCTGACCCACGGCAGCGCGGCGGCACTCGGCCTGGCGACCGCGCTGCAGTTTCTGCCGATGCTGCTGTTCGGGCTCTTCGGCGGCGTGCTTGCCGACCGCTACCCCAAGCGCCCGATCCTCATCGTGGCGCAGTCCCTGATGGCCGTGCTCGCTCTGGTCATCGGTGTGCTGACGATGACGGGCACCGCCCAGGTATGGCATGTCTACCTGATGGCGTTCACGCTGGGCCTGATCTCCTGCGTCGAGGTGCCGACCAGGCAGGCGTTCGTGGTCGAGATGGTGGGCCGCCAGGACCTGTCGAACGCGATCGCGCTCAACAGCTCCATCTTCAACCTGGCCCGCGTCATGGGACCGGCGATCGCCGGGGTGCTCATCTTCCTGTTCGGCGGCACCGGACCGCTCTTCCTGATCAACGCGGTCACGTTCGCCGGGGTGATCTCCAGCCTGATCTTCATGCGGAAGTCCGAGCTGAACCTCTCCGTTCCCGTGCCCAGAGCCAAGGGCCAGCTCCGCGAGGGGCTGAGCTACGTGCTGCATCGCGAAGAACTGCTGATGCCGGTGCTGCTGATCGGATTCGTGTCGATGTTCTCGCAGTCGTTCTCGATGTCGATCGCGCTCATGGCCCGCGAGGTCTTCAAGGCGGGCGCCTCGTCGTTCGGCCTGGCTTCCAGCATGTTCGCCGTCGGCGCGCTGGGCGGAGCACTGCTCGCCGCGCGCCGGGCCCGCCCGTCACGCAAGATGCTGATCGCCGGTGCGATCGGGTTCGGACTGTTCCAGATCGCGACCGGGCTCGCCCCGTTCTATCCCGTGTACCTGCTGCTGCTGATCCCCACCGGCATCGCGCTGATCACGATCAACACGGCCGCGAACGCGAGCGTCCAGCTCGCCACCGCTCCGGACATGCGCGGCCGCGTCATGGGCATCTACATGCTGGTCTTCACCGGTGGCGCGCCCATCGGCGCCCCGTTGGTCGGCTGGCTGTCCGAGCTGGGCGGCCCCAGAGCGGGCGTCATGCTCTCCGGGGTGCTCGTGCTGGTCGGCACCGGGGTCGCGGTGATGCTGACGAAGCTGATCGCGGCCCGGGTGAGCGAGCCGGTGCTGGCTGTCGCCTGAGCAGGTTGCAGAATCGGGTGGCATGAGGTTATTCGCGGCGCTGATGCCGCCCGATGAAGTGCTCGACGAGATCGAGCGGGCCATCGAGCCGCATGTCGGGCAGGTGCCGGGCCTGCGCTGGCCGGACCGCGCCACCTGGCACATCACGCTGGCCTTCTTCGGCGAGGTGCCTGAGCGCGTCCTGCCGGAGCTGGAGGTACGGCTGGCCCGCGCCGTGCGCCGGTACGCCAGCCTGGACCTGGCCTTCAGCGGGTTCGGGGCGTTCTCGTCCGCCCGCCGGGCCAGGGTGTTCTGGGCCGGGCTCTCCGGCGACCCGATGATCCGGCTGTCGGAGTCGGTCAAGGCGGGCGCCCGCCGGGCGGGGGCCGTACAGACCGACGAGAAGCGCTTCCACCCGCACCTGACGCTCGCGCGGGCGAAGACGGAGCTGGATCTCCGCCCGCTCGTCGAGTCACTGTCCGGATTCAGCGGCTCGGCCTGGCGGGCGGAGTCCGTGCATCTCGTACGCAGCCATCAGGGCGCGCAGGTGAGGTACGAGTCACTGGCCGAATGGGACCTGGCACCCGCCGAGCACGATTAGGCTCCACAGTGTGGACCGTCCTCGCCAATGGCTGCTGCCCGTAGTGCTCGGCCTCCTGCTGCTGATCGTCGTGATCGGCGCCCTGCTGACCTGAGCTACCAGGCGTAGTCCTCCGGCGCCGGGCGGTGCCCGGGGAAGATCTCGTCGAGGCGGGCCAGCGCCTGCTCGTCCAGTTCGATCTCCAGCGTACGCAGGCTGCCGTCGAGCTGCTCCAGCGTGCGCGGGCCGATGATCGGTCCGGTGACCGCGGGCTGCTTCAGCAGCCAGGCGAGCGCCACGTGCGCGGGGTCCTCGCCGAGTTCGTCACAGAACTTCTCGTACTGCTCGATCTTGTCGCGGTGCTTCTCGAGCTCCGTGACCATGCGGTCGGCGGCCGACCGGCCCTTGTCGATCTTGCGAAGCACGCCGCCCAGCAGGCCGCCGGCCAGCGGGCTCCACGGGATCACGCCGAGGCCGTAGTCCTGGCAGGCGGGCAGCACCTCCAGCTCGACCGCGCGGGTGAGCAGGTTGTAGTGACTCTGCTCGCTGACGAGTCCGATCGAGTTGCGGCGCGCCGCGGTCTCCTGGGCCTTGGCGATGTGCCAGCCCGCGAAGTTGGACGAACCCACGTACAGGATCTTGCCCTGCTGCTTGAGGACGTCCATGGCCTCCCAGAACTCGTCGAACGGCGTGTTCCGGTCGACGTGGTGGGCCTGGTAGATGTCGATGTAGTCGGTCTGCATGCGCTTGAGCGAGGCGTCGCAGGCGCGGCGGATGTTCAGTGCGGACAGCAGGTTGTCGTTGGGCCAGTCACCCATCGAGCCGTAGAGCTTGGTCGCGATGACCGTCTTCTCCCGGCGGCCCTCGCCTTTGGCGAACCAGCGGCCGAGGATCTGCTCGGTGATCCCCTCGCCCTGCTTCCAGCCGTACACGTTGGCCGTGTCGAAGAAGTTGATGCCCAGCTCATGGGCCCTGTCCATGATGACGAAGGAGTCTTCCTCCGAGGTCACGGGGCCGAAGTTCATGGTGCCGAGGCAGAGTGGACTGACCCGGAGGCCACTGCGTCCGAGGTTCACATAATCCATGACCTCCACCCTAAATACCTGGAGTGCACTCCAGCCAAGTAGGGTCTGCTGGGTGAGGTCGGGCATCCTACGCGCCGCGGTGCCCCTGTTCCTTTCCATGGTCACCACCACGCTCGGCACGCTTGTGGTGACCTCCGTGCTCGGTAGGCACGCCACCGTCACGCTGGCCGCCTTCGCGGTCATGTCGGCCGTGCTGAACCCCGCCTCCGCCGCCGTCGTGGGCGCTCTGCGCGGGCTCGCGCCGTTCGTCGCGCCGTTCAAGGACTCGCCCGCGGCGGCCGTGCCGATCCTGCGGGACGCGCGCTGGCTCACCCTCTTAGTGGGTACGGCCGGTGCGCTCGCGGTGCTCTGCGTGCCGATGCTGGCCCGCGCCACCGGGGCGCCCGCCGAGGTCGTGGCCGAGCTGGGGTCGCTGCCCTGGCTCCTCGCGCTCTACCTGCTGGTGTTCGCCTCGGGTGGCGGGGCCAACACCGTGCTCGTGGCGCTCGGCCACAGCCGTCAGGTGCTCTGGTCCAGCCTGGCGGCCACGGCCGCGATGATCGGTTGCACGGTCGCCCTGGTGCCGCCGCTCGGCCTGACCGGCGTGGGCGTGGCCTGGCTGCTGTCGGGCGTCGCGGGCGTGGCCGTCTCGAACCTCTGCCTGCGCCGCGCCCTCGGCACGCGCGTCGGCCAGGGCCGGCCGCGGATCAAGGAGATCGTCCGGCTCGGCCGGGTGAGCATCCCGCTGGCCGGGACCGTCTTGATCAAGTTCGGTGGCCTCGGGGTCGTCACCTTCGCCGCGAGCGCGACCGGCACGCGTGACGTGGCCGCGCACGCGGTGCTGAGCACGCTCACCGCGTTCATCATGCTGTTCTCGATCTCCGTGGCGCAGGCGTCGGTGCCCGAGGTGGCCAGGGCCCGGGACGTGACGGAGGCGCGCGGGGCCAACCGGACCGCGGCACTGCTCGCGCTGGCGGGGACGGCGGTCGCCGCGGCCGTGCTGCTCGGGTTCGGTGACTCGGTGCTGGTGCTGTTCAGCGATGACCCGAGCGTGCGGGAGCGGGCCGCGGCGCTGCTGCCGCTGATGCTGCTGGCCTCGACGGCCGATGGGGCGCAGGCGGTTCAGGGCATCGGGCTCACCGCGCTCAAGCGGTCGGGGGCGAGTCTGATCTATTTCGCCGCCGGTTACGGGGTGATGGTGGCCGTCGCCGCACCCGTGGCCGGTGCCTGGGGTCTCGTCGGGCTGTGGTGGCTCATGGCGGTGACCAACGGTGTGCTGGTCGTGCTGCAGGGCACCGGATTTCACCGGCACAGCGCGCGGGTGGGCGCGGCGTCCGTTGGGGCATGATGGCGGGGTGGGGGATCTTTTGCTGCGAACGACCGCCGGGGTGATCGCGGTGTTCGCCGTGTTCATGGCCGCGAGTCCGGCCTTCGCCGATGACGACGAGAAGAAGCTGTTCACGTTCAAGGATCCGCGGATCACCGAGTCGAGCGGGCTGGCCGTGTCGCCGACGCGGGAGGGCGTCTTCTACACGCACAACGACAGCTCCGCGTCGCCGACGTTCTACGCGGTCGGGACCGATGGGCGGACGCGGGCGACGTTCCGTGTCCAGGGGGCGCAGGCTCGCGACTGGGAGGCGATGGCCGCGAGCAAGGATGCCGCCACGGGGCGCGGGGTGCTGTGGTTCGCCGACATCGGCGACAACCTGAACGGGGCTTGGCCGGATGTTTCCGTCTATAAGGTCATGGAGCCGTCGAGCTTGAAGGATGCCACCCTTCCGGCGGTCCGCTACCGGTTTCGATACGCCGACGGCGCCAGGAACGCCGAAGGCATCATGGTCAACCCGCTGACCGGACGGCTCTTCGTGGTGTCGAAGGAGTTCTCGGGGTCGGTCTACCAGGCGCCCAAGAAGCTCAGGACCGACCGGGTCAACGTGCTCCGCAAGGTGGGCGCGGCTCCGATCATGGCGACGGACGCCGCGTACGCGCCCGACGGCACGTCGTACGTCATCCGTACGTACTTCTCAGCCACGGTCTACCGGCCGACGGGGGAGTCGATCGCCAAGGTGTCGATGCCGGAGCTGAAACAGGCCGAGTCCATCGCCTACACGAGCGACGGCAAGAGCCTGCTGACCGGCTCGGAGGGCGTCCGCAGCCCGGTCTATCAGGTGGCCCTGCCCGCGGCCGCGCTGCCGTCCACCCGGCCGTCCACCTCGGCGTCTCCCCGCTCGAAGGCGGCAGCCTCGCCGTCCGCCCGACCGGCGCCGGCCAAGGGGCTCAGCCCGAGGGACGTGCTGATCTGGCTGGCCGCCGCCGTGGGCGCCACCGGCGTCATCGCGTTAGTCGCCCGCCGCACCCGGTAGGTGGCGGCCACCCGACACCTCACGGCTTGAGCACGATCTTGCCCCGGGTGTGGCGCTTCTCCAGTTCGCGGAAGGCGTCCTGGACCTCGTCCAGGCCGTACGTACCGGCGATCGGGATCTCCAGCCGGCCCGCGCTGATCAGCGCGGCCAGCTCGGCGAGCACCGAGGCGCTGGCCGCGGCCATGTTTCCCTCGGCCTTGACCCCGTACTTCTCGACGGCCTCGAAGTTGATGATCGTGTCGATCCGCTCAGGAGCGACTCCGAGGTCGAGCGCGATCTCGACATAGTCGGCGCCGAAGGCATCGATGAAGGCATCGACCTTCCCGCCACGGGCGGCGGCCCTGATGCGGTCGGCGACACCCTCGCCATAGGCGATGGGGACCGCTCCATGGTCGGCGAGCCACTGGTGGTTGGCCTCGCTCGCCAGCCCGATCACGTCGGCTCCGGTGTCGCGAGCGAGCTGGACCGCGATCGACCCCACTCCACCGGCGGCACCGGAGATCACCACCGTGTCGCCCGGACCCGCCGCAACCGCCCGTACCGCCGCGTATGCCGTGGTTCCCGACACGAACAGCGATCCGGCCTGCTCCCAGGAGACGTCCGCGGGTCGATGGATGAGATCGGCGGCCTCCACGACGACGAACTCGGCATGGCTCGCCCGGTTGTGGGTGAACCCGATCACCTCATCACCGCTGGTGAACCCGTCGACCCCCGCGCCGGCCTCCGCCACCACCCCGGCCAGATCGCTGCCCTCACCGGAGGGGAACGTCGCCGGCCAACGGTCATGCAGCGCTCCGTTACGGATCATCGCCTCCCCCGGGTTGATCGCCGCCGCCTCGACCCGCACCAGGACCTGGCCAGGTCCGGGGACCGGCCGGTCCACCTCGACGACCCGCAGAACCTCGATGCCGCCGTACTGCTGAAATCTCACTGCCTTGGACATCCCATGCTCCTTGATCTTGTGTCCTGGCTGGCACTGACCACGCTGCCAGGGGTCCGCAGCGAACACGAGCGGACAGGCTTCCCTAGGATCGGCAGTCCCAGGCTGGCCGTGCTGACCTGGGGGAAGGCTCGGCGATGATGGTGAGATGGACATGGACCGCCCTGAGCTCGCCGATTTCCTGCGCCGTTCCAGGGAACGGCTACGCCCTCAGGAGGTAGGTCTGCCGGCCGGGCCACGGCGTCGCACGCCCGGATTGCGGCGTGAGGAGCTCTCCCAGCTCGCCGGGATGTCCGCTGACTACTACATGCGGCTCGAACAGGCCCGGAGTCCCCAGCCCTCGACCCAGATCCTCGCCTCGCTCGCCCGTGCGCTACGCCTGACCGAGGACGAGCGCGACCATCTCTACCTGCTGGCGGGGCACCGGCCGCCGGCCGGCCGGCTGGCGGGCGACCATGTACGGCCCGGCCTGCTCTATCTGCTCGACCAGCTCAAGGAGACCCCGGCGCACATCACCAACGACATCGGTGACCTCCTCGCGCACAACACCATGGCCGAAGCGCTCCTCGGCTGTGTCTGCTCGGTCCGCGAACAAGACCGCAACTTCGTGTGGCGCTGGTTCACCGACCCCACGATCCGCCAGATCTACTCACCTGACGAACGCCGGCAGCACAGCCGCGCCAACGTCGCGGACCTGCGCGCCGCCATCGCCCGGCGCGGCAGCGACGCCGCCTCCACCGGGCTCGTCACCAGACTGCGGGCCGCCAGTCCTGAGTTCGCCGATCTGTGGGATCTGCACGAGGTCGCCGTACGGCGCAGCAGCCGCATGCGCGTCAACCACCCCGCCATCGGGCCGCTCGAACTCGAATGCGAAACGCTCCTCAGCCCAGCCGAAGACCAGAAACTCCTCATCTTCACCCCGCCGCCCGGCACACCCAACATCGACCACCTGAGCCTGCTCCGCGTCCTCGGCCACGACGACTTCACCCCCGCGGCTCCCGAACGCCGCTGATCTCTCCATCGGGAATACGTCAGACCGCCGCCCCTCGAACCATAGGAGGGACGGCGGACTGGCGAGTGGTGGGCTATCGCGAGGCGTCGTTGTCGAGGTTCGCGGCACCGGATTGCCGGGCGGTGGTGTTGAGCGCGGGCAGCACGATCATGCGGAGTTGGGCCTGACCGGAGATGGTCACACCGCTGTTTCCGCCGTAGTAGTAGGCCCGCATGATGTAGGTGTCGGGCGTCAGCGTGGAGATGAACGTCTTCTGGTTGGACACGCAGTTGCCCCCGGTCCGGTTACCGATGATGGTGGACACGTGCGCACCGTCGGACACGCGGTAGAAGGCCCAGAAGGGGTCCTCGCTCGGGGTGATGCCGTTGCCGCCGACGTTGTACGTCTGGCCGTTCCGTACGGTGAAGTCGGCGATGGGGCCGTCGATGGGGTCGGTCTCGTACTTGATGTATCCCCCATTGATGTACACGTGCGCGGCTGTCTTGCACCGCGCGGCGGAGGCCGCCGTGGAGGTCTCCGCAGCCACCACTGTGCACAGGCCGATGGCCAGCACAAGCACGCTCAGGACGCGCAGCGAAGCGGCTCGGGCGATGACTGCGGGGGAGCGGTGTCGCCGGCGGATCTTCATGAGCATTCTTCCCTCCTGGGTCGAGTCGGCGCGGGTGGCCGACCGGGCCGGTGATCGACGTGGCGCGATCACCTGACGGGGACGCTATGGCGATGGCATGACCTGGCTATGACCTGGCGATGACTCCGCCCGTCATCCGCACGCCGTCTTCTGACGAAATGTTCGCGGCGGTGTCGGATGGGGAGGCACGGGGCGATGCGCTTTCGGATGCTGGGTCCGTTACAGGTCCACACAGGCGACAGGTGGGCACGGGTGGCCGCCGAGCAGCAGCGGGTGGTCCTGGCGGTGCTGCTGGTCGAGGCCGGGCGAGTGGTGAGCACGGACCGGCTGGTGGACGCGGTGTGGGGTGAGCGGCCACCGAGAACGGCGATCAACACGATCGCCGCGTACGTCACGCGGTTGCGCCGGCTCGTGGGCGGTGACGTCCTGGCCGGGCGACGGCGCGGCTATGAGCTCCTCGCCGACGACGACGGCGACATCGACGCGGTGGTGTTCGAACGAGGCGTGGCGTCGGGGCGGCGCGAGCTGGAGGCGGGCCGACTCGAGAGCGCCGCGGCAGGGCTGGGCCGGGCGCTGGCGGTGTGGCACACTCCCGAGCCGGTGCTGGCGGATGTGCCGCCTACTCGGTGGGTGGAGGCGCGGGCGACGCAGTTGGAGCAACTGCGGCTGGGGGCGGTCGAGGAGCACGCCGATGCGCGGCTGCGGCTGGGCCGGCACGCCGACCTCGTTGAGGAGCTGGATCGCCTGGTACGGGAGAACCCGCTGCGGGAACGGCGCTGGGCCCTGCTGATGACGGCCCTGGACCGGTGCGGGCGGCGCGCCGAGGCGCTGGAGGCCTACCAGCGGGCGCGTCGCGTCCTGCGGACCGAGCTGGGGCTGGAGCCGGGGCCGCGGCTGCGAGAGCTGCAGCAGGCGATCCTCATGGAAAACGGGCAGAAGGCCACAACGGGGTCGCGGGCGGTGCCGGGCCGGCTGCCCGCCGCGCCGACGCTGCCGGGCGGGCCGACGCTGCCGCAGGTGGGGCCCATAGAGGGCTGGCCGTTCGTGGGGCGGGACGAAGAGCTGGAGACGATCCGGTCGTGTCTGCGGCGGGGTGCTGCGAAGGGCGTGGTGATCTCGGGCGAGGCGGGCATCGGCAAGACCCGGCTGGCCCGGGAGATCCTGGAGCAGGCGCAGGCGCAGGGCTGCCGCACCGAGTGGGTGGCGGCGACGGGTTCGCTGGCCGCGATCCCGTTCGGCGCGGTGGCCAACCTGCTCCCCGCCGACCAGATTCCGGCAGGCCATGGGTTGCCGGTGCTGGCGGCGGCGGCCGCGCGGATACGGGAGTACGGCCGGGATCAGCGCGTGGTCATCGGCGTCGACGACGCGCACCTGCTCGATACGGGATCGGCGGCCCTGATCGGCCATCTCGCGGTCCAGCACCTGGCCTTCGTGGTGGCGACCTGCCGCGCGGGAGCGCCCGTCCCCGACACGATCACGATGCTGTGGAAGGACGGCCAGGCGCCGTGGCTCGACCTCGGGAGCCTGCCGGCGGCTGCCGTGGACCGGCTCCTCGACCACACGCTCATGGGGGACGTCGACGGGGTCACCCGGCGCCGGCTGGGCGACCTTGCGGCGGGCAACCCTCTGGCGCTGCGCGAACTGCTGTCGACGGCCATCACCGACCACGCACTGCGCCAGACGCATGGCGTGTGGCACCTCGCGGGCGACTACCGTCCCCGTGGGGCGATCCAGCAGTTGCTCGCCGATCGCCTGCGCCCGCTCGGCTCGCGAACCCCGATGGTGCTGGAGCTGCTGGCGTGTGGCGAGCCGCTCCCGCTGGCGCTGCTGACACAGCTGGTGGATCCGGCGTCGATCGACGAAGCCGAGGCACACGGATTGGCCGTGTCCGGGCGCGCCGGCAACCGCGTCCAGGTACGACTCGCGCACCCGCTCTACGGCGAGGTGCTGCGTGCCCGATTATCGGCCGGCCGCGCCCGGCAGCTCTGGTGGCGGCTCGCGGGCGCGCTGCTGGACACCCCGCTGCGCCGTCGCGACGACCTGCTGCGGGCCGCGCTCTGGCAGGTCGAAGGCGGCGCGGTGGTACGCGCCGACATCGTGCGGACCGGCGCCCGCGAGGCCATCAACCGGGCGGATCTCGCCCTGGCCGAACGCCTCGCGCGAGCCGCCAGAAACGCCGAGCCCTCCGTGGACGCCGACGCGCTGCTGGCCGAGGTGCTCGAATACCGTGGCCGCAGCGCCGAGGCGGCAGCCGTGCTACCGGAGCAGCCCCCGCCCGGCGACGAACTGCTCCCGTGGGCCCTCGCCCGAGCCGAGACCATGTACTGGGGCAACGCCGACGCCGTCGCCGCCGAGCAGACGCTGGATCTCCTGCGCGGCCGGCCGGGGGAGGATCTGGCCGAGGGAATCCGTACCTGGATCTTGCTGTTCGACGGGCGCTGCGCGGCCGTGCTGGATGTCGCCGACCGGCTGCTGGCCTCGGACTCGGCGAGTGCGCAGGCCATGATCTGGGCCACCGCGGCGGCCACGGGGGCCGCGGGCTTCCTCGGGCGGGCCGTGGACGCCGCCGGCTATCACGAGCGGGGGTTGGCCCTGGCCGAAGCGCGCCAGGCGGAGTTGCCCTGGGGCGTGGTCGAGCTCGGCGTCGCCCGGTCTCTGGCGTACCTGGCCATGGGTGAGCTGGACGCGGCATGGAGCGTCGCGGACGAGGGATATCGGCAGGTGCTGTCCGGGCAGAGCCCGATGATGTCGGCCGGCCACCTCGGTTTCCGTGGGCTCGTGGAATGCGCGCAGGGCAGACCGGCCGACGCCGGCCGATCCCTGAGGGAAGCGATCAACGCGCTCGACGGCCGCGACACCCTCCGGCTCACCCATCTCTTCCTGGCCGGCCTGGCCACGGCCACCGCTCTGGGCGGCGCGGCGGACGACGCGCGCGCCTGGATGGACCGCGCCGACCAGACCGGCAACGAGGCCAACCGGCTCTTCTCCCCGTGGATCGTGCTCGGCAACGCCTGGACGCTGGCGGCGGAAGGCCGGCTCACCGACGCGGTGAGTACCGCCCGGTACGCGGCCGGTCTGGCCCGCGGCATCGGACTCCCCAGCGTCGAGGCGATGGCCCGCTACGACGTGCTACGCCTCGGCGGAGAGGGCGACCTCCACCGGCTCGACGAGCTCAACACCGCACTCGACACGCCCATGAGCCACGTGCTGGTGAGAGCGGCCCATGGGCTCGAACACGCCGATGGCGCGGCACTCTCGGGCGCCACCGACGCCCTCGCCCAGCTCGGTCAGCACCTGCTCGCCGCCGAGACCGCGACCTGCGCGGTCCCCGCTCATCGCCATGCCGGTCTGGCGGACAAGGCGGCGATGGCGCTCGAACGAGCGGCCTCATCGCGCACCCGATGCCAAGGCGCCGTTACCCCCTTGCTCAGTTCGCGGCCGGCCGCCGACGCTCGCCGGGCTGACGACCTGCGATCTCCTTAGCGGGGATCGCGCAGCAACGCGGTGAAACCCTCGCCGCGGAGAGCTCGCTCGACGACCTCGATGGAGCGGGCCAAGCGGACCAGCCGCGGACCTTCCTGGCGATAGACGTCGAGCACTGCCTCAACAGCATGGGGCGGGAGGCTGGGCTTCAGTTCGACGGCGGCACCCCGGTATCCCGCCCTGGCCGCCTCAATAGCCGAATTGACGTGATGAAGCGCCATTCTGGCCAGCGCTATCGGGTGGCGCCGCAGCACCTCATACGCCCGATAGTCGGGCGGGACGGCGTCGAGCAACCAGGACACGGCCGAGGTCTCCCACTCGGGAACGCTGGGCGGACGGACCTCGGGCGGCCACTCCGGCGGGAGATACATGAATCCATCGTACTCACGTTCGATTTCCGCGCTCTCGACGGCTGCCGACCGGCTTCCTGGCGTCGTAGTCCAGCCGGGCCTGCTCGACCTCGCCTATGTTGACCGACCACTCGGCGAGTGCTTCGAACACCGGCGAGAGACTTCGCCCCAATGCGGTGATCTCGTACTCCACCCGGGGCGGAACCTCGGGGTGGTAGGTGCGCACGACGAGCCCGTCGCGTTCCAGTTGCCGCAGCCGATCGGTCAGCACCTTGGGGGTGATGGTGGTGATACGGCGTTCCAGCTCCACGAATCGATGCCGCCCGTATTCGTGGAGCACCCAAAGGATGGGGGTGGTCCAGCGGCTGAAGACGATGTCGACCACCGGGGTGATCGGGCACGCCTGTTCCGGGGGGACGTCGACGGGGGTCGCCCAAGCAGTGTCGTTGGTCACAATGCCAATACTTTCCTCTAGGTACCTACTATCACGGCGCTAGTAGCTTCCAAACATGATTCTGGTAACTGGAGCAACGGGCAATGTCGGGCGGCCGCTCGTGGAGGCGCTTGTCGCGGGCGGCGAGCAGGTGACGGCGGTGTCACGAAAGATCTCGGAGGTGCCGGAGGGGGTGCGGCACCAGCAGGCCGACCTGGCTGAGCCGGCGAGCCTCAAGCCGGCCCTCCAAGGAGCCGAAGCGCTGTTCTTGCTGACCTCCCCCGACTTCATGGCGAACGGCGATCTCGGTGACGTCATGAACGTCGTGCGGGCGGCCGGCGTCAGGCGGGTCGTGTTGCTGTCCTCGCATGGCGTGGGCACGGGACGCCACCCCTCGCGTCTGGAAGACGCGGTCAAGCGGTCGGGTCTGGAATGGACGATGTTGCGGCCGGGCAACTTCACCTCCAACGCGGTCCAATGGGCCGATTCGGTCCGCGCGGAACGGCTGGTCCGGGCGCCGTTCGGCGACGTCGCGGTGCCGGCCATCGATCCGGCCGACATCGCCGAGGCCGCCGCCGTCGCACTGCGCGAGCCGGGCCACGAGGGCAACGTCTACACGCTGACCGGACCGGTGCCGATCTCACCCCGGCAGCAGGCCGCGGCGATCGGGGACGCCCTGGGCGAGCCGGTGCGGTTCGTTGAGCAGAGCCGGGAGGAGGCGCGGGACCAGATGCTGCGATACATGCCCGAGCCGGTCGTGGAGGCCACTCTCGGCGCCCTCGGCGCACCGTCCGCCGCCGAGCAGCAGGTGAGCCCCGACGTCGAGCGGCTCCTCGGCCGCTCGCCTCGCACCTTCGCCGAGTGGGCGGAGCGCAACGTCGCGGCCTTCGAATAACGCGTCCGGGTGAGGACGGCGTTCTCGCACGGCCGGCCGCGAGCACCACACGTCGGCCGGCCCGCACCACCTAGCCGCGTTCGCCGATCTCGGTCTTGTACGTGTGAAAGCCGCGCCGACGGTAGTTGGGCAGCGCGTGGGGATGATCCAGGCTGGACGTGTGCAGCCAGACCCGCCGCACGGAGGGGGTCAACCGCCACGCGCGCTGGACGGTCAGCGTCAGCGCGTATCCGCCCAGGCCTTTGCCGGTGAACTCGGGCAGCAGCCCGAAGGTCTCGATCTCGACCTCCTCGCCGGGGTGGACGTCGTAGGCGGCCGCGCCTACCGGTTCACCGTTCAGGGACAGTAGCGAGAACGCCCGCGCAGGGTGCTGGGCGAGCCAGGTGGCCCATTGGTGTTCGCTCCGTCGCGCGCTCTGCCAGCCGTAGGGCGCGCCGATCCGGGACTGGAGGTCGATGACCAGCGGCGAGTCGCGGTCCAAGGACTCCAAGGCGAGACCGGGTACGACCGCGCCTGGATTCAGCTGATCGGCAGCGGTCATCTCGACGTATGTCACGATTTCCTGCACTCTGCCCACTTTAGGGCAGGTTCGATCTTCGGGCGGTTGATGGAATACCAAGTAAGCGCTAGCTTCCATGGCATGCGTGTCCTGGTGAGCGGTGCCTCGGGGTTCGTCGGCTCACACGCGGTCGCGGCCCTGATCGCTGCCGGACATGAGCCCTGCCTTTTGGCGAGAAATCCGGAAAAAGTGCGACGTGTGTTGGGGGCCGGGGAGTGGGTGGTCCGTCAGGGGGACATCCGTGACGCGCCGGCCGTACGAGCCGCTCTGGACGGGTGTGACGCGGTGCTGCACGCCGCCGCCGACATGGGGGTCACCGGGCACGGGACGGACCTGCACGGGTCCAACGTCGTCGGGCTGCGTAACGTGCTCGGGCAGGCCGCCGAGCTGGGACTGGATCCGATCGTGCACGTTTCCACGATCGCGGTGTTCGTGCCGCCCGCCGAGCCGCTCATCACCGCCGACAGCCCGCTGACCAGCCCCAGGAACGCCTACGGCCGGTCCAAGGTCGAGGGCGAGCGGTACGCCAGGGAACTGGGCGACGTGACCATCGTGTACCCGGGTGGCATCGCCGGGCCGGGACAGCCGACGCTCGACGCGCTCAATGAGGGGCTCCGCGCCGGCCTGCGGTGGGGGTGGCCGGTCGTGCCGGGCGGCGTGAGCGTGCTGGACGTCCGGGATCTGGCCGTCGCGCTGGCCCGCTGCTTCACGCCCGGCCGCCGGGACCGCCGCTACCTGCTTGGGGGACATTTCTGTACCTGGGGTGAGTTGGCGGAAATATGCGCGGAGGTGACGGGACGGGCGGGCCGGACCTACCGGATGCCCGGTGGACTGCTGCGCGGGATGGCCGCGCTGCTCGACCGGCTCAAGCGGCTGGTGCCCATCGACTATCCGCTCACCCGTGACGCGGCCGACTTCATGCTCACCCTGGTCCCCACCGACGACGGCCCCGCGCTCAAGGACCTCGAGCTCACCCTGCGCCCGGTGGAAGACACCGTTTCGGATACATTGCGGTGGCTTGCCGCTGAAGGCCACCTGGATCCGCGCAGAGTCGGCAGACTGGCGCCGTGACAGAGAAGATCGGCGTCATCGGGGCCGGCATCGTCGGCCTGGCGGTCGCCCGCGAGCTCGCCACCACCAGGGGTGCCGAGGTGACCGTTCTCGAAAAGGAGAACAGCGTCGGCGCGCACCAGACCGGCCACAACAGTGGTGTCGTCCACGCGGGCATCTACTACCCGCCGGGTTCGCTCAAGGCCACGCTCTGCCGCGAGGGCGTCGCGCTGCTCAAGGAGTACTGCGCGCACCACCGCCTGCCGTACGAGGAGGTCGGGAAGCTGGTCGTGGCCTGCACCGGCGCCGAGCGGCCGCGGCTCGCGGCGCTGGCCGAGCGGGCCAGGGCGAACGGCGTCCCCGGCATCGTCGAGCTGGACGCGCTGGCCCTGCGCGAGATCGAGCCGCACGCGGTCGGCGTCGGCGCGGTCCACTCGCCGCACACCGCGATCGCCGACTTCCCCGCCGTCGCGCGCCGGCTCGCGCTCGACGTGGCCGAGCTGGGCGGTTCGGTACGGCTCGAGCACCCGGTCAGGGCGATCAGGGAGACCGCCAGGGGCGTCGAGGTGCTGGCCGCCGGGCGGCGGTTCGCCTTCGACCGGCTGGTGATCTGCGCGGGATTGAGCACCGACGCGGTGGCCAGGATGGCGGGACGGCCGGGCGACATCAGGATCGTGCCGTTCAGGGGTGAGTACTACGCGCTCGAGGGAGCGGCCAAGGACCTGGTGCGCGGCCTGATCTACCCGGTGCCCGACCCTCGGTACCCGTTCCTCGGCGTCCATCTGACCAGGCACATCGACGGTGAGGTCCTGGTCGGGCCGAACGCGGTGCTGGCGCTCGCGTATGAGGGTTATCGGGGACTAAACCTCCGTAATTCCTGGCAGATTCTGCGCTGGCCGGGCACGCTGCGCATGGCCCGGCAGCACTGGCGCACCGGCCTCAAGGAGGTCCACGGCTCGCTGGTCAAGGGGGCCTTCGTCCGGGCCGCGCGCCGCTACGTGCCCGAGCTCACCGCCTCCGACCTGCGGCGAACCGAGGGCGGGGTACGCGCCCAGGCCGTGGCGAAGGACGGCCGGTTGGTCGACGACTTCGCCGTGGACGTACAGGGCAGGGTCGTGCTGGTACGCAACGCGCCGTCTCCCGCGGCCACCTCCAGCCTGGCGATTGCCAGGCACATCGCCGGAATTGTCCCAGCACTCGTCCGTTGAGTGCATGCTTGGAGATGATGGAAGCGCGACTACTGATCGTCGAGGATGACCCCAATATCCTCGAACTCCTCGCCGCGAGCCTGAGGTTCGCGGGTTTCGACGTGTCCACCGTCAAGAACGGCCTGGACGCCGTCACCGCCGTTCAACGGCACCGCCCTGACCTGGTCGTCCTCGACGTCATGCTGCCCGACCTCGACGGCTTCGAGATCGTGCGGCGGCTGCGCGGCGGGGGCGTGCACGTGCCGGTGGTCTTCCTGACCGCCCGCGACGAGACCGAGGACAAGATCCGTGGGCTGACGATCGGCGGCGACGACTACGTCACCAAGCCGTTCAGCCTCGAAGAGGTGGTCGCCAGGATCCACGCGGTGCTCCGCCGTACCAGTGGGGAGTCGCAGGCGCCGCCGCCCAGGCTGACGTTCGCCGACATCGAGCTCGACGAGGAGAGCCACGAGGTGTGGCGCGGTGGCAACGCCGTGTCGCTGTCGCCGACCGAGTTCAAGCTGCTGCGTTACTTCATGACGAACGCGGGCCGGGTGCTGTCGAAGCCGCAGATCCTCGACCACGTCTGGGACTACGACTTCAGAGGCGAGGTCGGGATCGTCGAGTCCTACGTGTCGGTGCTCCGCCGTAAGATCGACAACCGCAACCCGCGGCTCATTCACACGTTGCGCGGTGTCGGATACGTCCTGCGGCTGCCGCCGAGTCCGTGATGCGCGGCCTGCCGCTCAGGATCAAGCTGATCGCCGCGATGCTGGCGCTGCTCGGCGTCGGGCTGACCTTCATCGGCGTGGTGAGCGTCTCCGTGCTGCACGGCTACCTGATGAACCGCGTCGACAGCCAGATCCAGCTCCTCGCCGTACGCGTGGAGAACAAGCTCAAGCACGACCAGGAGAAGCGGGAGCGGGGCAAAGAGACCAACGACAAGATGGCGCTGATCGAGTCCGACACGATCGTGCTGGTCCAGCCGCCGGGCGGCACGCTGGCCCCGGTGTTCGGCGACCGCGACGTGGACGCCAGGCCCAGGCCGGTGCTGTCGCAATCGCCGGGACCTGGCCTCTACACGACGCGGGCGGTCAGCGGCGACGGCGAGTGGCGGGTGCTGCAGACCTCGATACCAGCGGGCGAGTACGTGATCGCGGCGGACCTGGAGGAGGTCAGGGACATCACCCGGCGGCTCGGCCTCATCGAGCTGCTGGGCGGCGGCGGCATCCTGCTCATCCTCGCCGTCGTGGGCGTCGCGATGGTCCGGCGCAGCATGCGCCCGCTGACCGAGATCGAGAGCACCGCCGAGGCCATCGCGGGCGGGGAGCTCGGCCGCCGGGTGCCGGCCGGCGACCCGCGTACGGAGGTGGGCCGCCTGGCCCTGTCGCTCAACGGGATGCTCGCGCAGATCGAGGCCGCGTTCGCCGCCAGGTCCGCGTCCGAGGCGGCCGCCCGCCGCTCCGAGGACCGGATGCGCCAGTTCATCGGCGACGCCTCGCACGAGCTGCGCACCCCGCTCACCTCGATCCGCGGTTTCGCCGAGTACGCCAGGCAGAACCAGAAGGCCGACGCCGCCGAGCTGATGCAGCGCGTGGAGAAGGCCGCGGGCCGGATGAGCTTGCTGGTGGATGACCTGCTGCTGCTCGCCCGCGTCGACCAGCAGCGCCCGCTGCGCATGCGGCCGGTCGACATGCTGGCGCTGGCCGCCGACGCGGTGCACGACGCGCGCATCCTGGCGCCCGACCGGGTGATCAGCCTGGACGTCGTCGGCGGCGCGGCGCTGATCGTCTCCGGCGACGAGGTACGGCTGCGCCAGGTGGTCACCAACCTCATGACCAACGCCCTGACCCACACCGAGCCGGGCACCCCGGTGACGGTACGCGTCGGGGCGGGGGACGACACAGCGTTCCTGGAAGTGGCCGACAAGGGGCCCGGTCTCACGCCCGAGCAGGTTGAGCGGGTGTTCGAGCGGTTCTACCGGGCCGACTCGGCCAGGTCGCGCCAGCGTTCGGGCGACGACCGGGGCAGCGGGCTCGGCCTGGCCATCGTGCAGGCGCTGGTGAAGGCGCACGGCGGCACGGTGCTGCTCGACAGCGCGCCCGGCTCGGGCTCCACATTCCGGGTCGAACTCCCACTCGCCTTGGAGTGAGCATTCAGGTATTCCTCAGCCTCCTGAGTCACTCTGGGTAGGTGACTAAACCCGAGGCGCTGATCATGGTGGTGGACGACGAGCCCAGTATCCGGGACCTTCTGTCCGCGAGCCTGCGCTTCTCCGGCTTCGAGGTGCTGACCGCCGCCGACGGTTACGAGGCCGTCGAAGTGGCCGAGCGGACCACGCCCGACCTGGTCGTGCTCGACGTCATGCT
This sequence comes from Nonomuraea sp. NEAU-A123, assembly GCF_018603905.1. GTDB lineage: Bacteria > Actinomycetota > Actinomycetes > Streptosporangiales > Streptosporangiaceae > Nonomuraea. The sequence goes on along the minus strand of NZ_JAHFZZ010000041.1, from coordinate 28,326 downwards.
GCCCGATCTCGACGGGTTCGAGGTGGCCAAGCGGATCGGTGTGCCGGTGCTCTTCCTGACCGCCCGTGACGCCACCGAGGACAAGATCTTCGGGCTGGGGGTGGGCGACGACTACGTGACCAAGCCGTTCAGCCTGGAAGAGGTCCAGGCCAGGATCCGCGCGGTGCTCCGGCGTACGCGCGGGGAGAACGCGCCCGCGAGCCGCCTGCAGGTCGCCGACCTGGAGCTGGACGAGGAGGCCCGCGAGGTCTGGCGCAACGGGCGGCCGGTACGGCTGTCGCCCACGGAGTTCAAGCTGCTGCACTACTTCATGTCCAACGCCGGCCGGGTGCTGTCCAAGGCGCAGATCCTCGACCACGTGTGGAACTACGACTTCGGCGGCGACGCCGGTGTGGTCGAGTCCTACGTCTCCTATCTGCGGCGCAAGGTCGACGACGTCGAGCCCAGGCTCATCCACACGCTGCGTAGCGTCGGTTATGTGCTGCGGGAGCCGCCGGCGGGCTAGCGTGGTCCTATGGATCTGCTGGGCGCGTTGCAGGAGTTGCGCCACCGGCTCGATCGCGAGCTGTTCCCGCTCGAGATCGGTGCGGCCGCCGACGACCGGCGCGCGCTCAAGGAGCTCACCGGCCAGCTCGACGACTACCTGCTGCCCCGATTGCGGGCCATCGACGCGCCGCTGCTCGCCGTGGTCGGCGGCTCCACCGGGGCGGGCAAGTCGACGCTGGTCAACTCGCTGGTCGGGGCCGACGTCGCCGAGCCGGGCGTGCTGCGGCCCACCACGCTGGTGCCGACGCTGGTGGTGAGCCCGGCCGACCGCGACTGGTTCATGGGCCAGAACGTGCTCCCCGGAATGTCCCGCGGCACCGGATCGGCCGCCGGGGCGCTGCGGGTGGTCACCTCTCCGTCGCTCGGCGCGGGGCTGGCGCTGCTCGACGCGCCCGACATCGACTCCGTGGTGACCGCGAATCGCGAGCTGGCCGCGCAACTGCTGGCGGCCGCTGATCTGTGGTTGTTCGTCACCACCGCCGCCCGTTACGCCGACGAGGTGCCGTGGAGCTTCCTGCGCTCGGCGCGCGAACGCAGCACGGCGCTCGCCCTCGTGCTCGACCGCGTGCCTGCCGAGGCCGTCGAGCCCGTCACCCGCGACCTCGAACGCCTGCTGGTCGAGAACGGTCTCGCCGGCACCCGGCTGTTCACCGTGCCCGAGGCGGCGCTGCCGTCGGAGAAGGCGCGGCTGCCCGCGGCGCTGGTGTCGCCCATCTCCGCGTGGCTGACCGAGCTGGCCGCCGACGCGGCCGAACGGTCCCGGGTCGTCCGGCAGACGCTGTCCGGGGCGCTTGACAGCCTGGTCGCGCGGGTGCCGCTGCTGGCCGACGCCGTCACACGGCAGCAGGCCGGGTTCGACGCGCTGCGGTCCATCGTCGTGGGGGCCTACTCGGGCGGGCTGGCCGACTTCGACGAGGGCATGCGCGACGGGTCGCTGCTCCGCGGCGAGGTACTGGCCCGCTGGCAGGACTTCATCGGCACCGGCGACCTGATGCGCTCGCTGGAGAGCCGGGTGGGCTGGCTGCGTGACCGGGTCGTCGGCTTCTTCACCGGGCGGGTGCCGGCCGCGTCGCTGCGAGACGCGCTGGAGAGCGGCGTCGAGACGCTGATCAGAGGCGCCGCCGACAGTGCCGCCGAGCGCAGCCTGGAGGGCTGGTCGGCCGCGCCCGGCGGTCCCGGGATCATCGCCCACGTCGGCGCGGTGGACGCGGCCCGGCTGGGCCGGACCTCCCCCGACCTGGGTAAACGGGCCTCGGCGGCGGTGCGGGGATGGCAGGAGTACGTCCTCGACCTGGTGCGCCACGAGGGCGCCGAGAAGCGCACCACGGCCCGGATCGCCTCCTTCGGGGTGAACGGGGCCGGCTTGCTGCTGATGCTGGCCGTGTTCGCCTCCACGGGTGGGTTGACCGGGATCGAGGTCGGGATCGCGGGTGGGACGAGCGTGCTGTCGCAGAAGCTGCTGGAGGCGGTGTTCGGTGATCAGGCGGTGCGTACGTTGACCGTCCAGGCGCGCGAGGATCTGCGGGAACGGGTGCGGAGACTGCTGGAGGAGGAGGCCGGGCGGTTCACCGAGCTGCTGGCGGCGGTCGAACCACCGGCCGGGGCGGCGGGCGCCCTGCGGGAGGCCGCCCAATCGGTCCGCGCCCATCGCACCGAACTGCCGTCGGGCACGGCTCCGGTCGACGTCGCTGAAGATCTCGCTGAAGGTCTCGCTGAAGGTGAGGGGTCGTGAAGCTGCTGCGCCGCAAGGAGGGGCCGTCGCTGGACTCCCGGCTGGCCGCGCTGCTGGAGGCGGCCGAGCTGGCCGAGGGGCGGCTGCCGGCCGACGTGGTGTCCAACGCGCGGGCGGTGGCCGAACGGGCCGGAGTACGGCGCAGCCTGTCGGTGGACCACACCGTGGCGGCGCTGGCGGGGGCCACGGGCAGCGGGAAGTCGTCGCTGTTCAACGCGCTGGCCGGGGACGAGCTCGCGGCTGTGGGCGTCACCCGGCCGACCACTTCGACCGCGCAGGCGGCGCTGTGGGACGGGACGGGGGCGGGCCCGCTGCTCGACTGGCTGGAGATCCCCCAACGGCACACCCCGGCCGCTGTCGGTCCCGATTTTTCCGGACTTATCCTGCTAGACCTCCCCGACCATGACTCCATCCGGCTGACGCACCGCCTGGAGGTCGACCGGCTGGTGGAGCTCGTGGATCTGCTGGTGTGGGTGCTGGACCCGCAGAAGTACGCCGATGCGGCGGTGCACGAGCGCTACCTGCGCCCGCTGGCCGGACACCGGGACGTGATGGTGGTGGTGCTCAACCAGATCGACCGCCTGCCGCCCGACGCGGTGGACCGGTGCCTGCGTGACCTGCGCCGCCTCCTGGACGACGACGGGCTGGCGGGGGTGCCGATCCTCGGTGCCTCCGCGCGTACGGGTGCGGGCCTGGCCGAGCTGCGCATGCTCCTGGCGGAGCGGGTGGCCGAGCGTCGCTCCTGGTCCGCCCGCCTGTCCGCCGACGTGTCCGCCGTCGCCGACCACCTGGCCGACCAGTCCGCCGCGCCGCTCCCGGACGCCGGTGCGGTGGCCGGGTTGGGGAAGCCGCTCACGGACGCGCTGTCCGAGGCCGCCGGGGTGCCGCTGGTCGTGGCTGCCGTACGGAAGGGGCACCGGCACCGGGCCGTGGTGGCGACCGGCTGGCCCGTCACCAAGTGGGTCCGGCGGTTTCGGCCCGACCCGTTGCGCAGGCTGCGCATCGGCACGAGCACCACTTCACCCGAGCGGGAGATCGTCGGTCGTACGTCTGTTCCGGTCGCTTCGGCCGTACAGAAAGCACAGGTCGAGACCGCCATCCGTGACGTCGGCGAGGCGGCGGCGGGTGACCTGGCGGGGGTGTGGGCGGCGGCGGTACGGCAGGCGGCGCGGTCCCGGGCCGTGGAGCTGGCCGACGCCGTGGACCGGGCGGTGGCGACGACCTCGCTCGGGGCGACCAAGCGGCCGAGGTGGTGGCGGGTGGTGGGGATGCTGCAGTGGCTGGTGTTCGCCGTCATGGTCGCCGGTGGGCTGTGGCTGGGGGTGCTGTTCGGCATGGACTATCTGCGCCTGCCCCAGCCGCCCCTGCCGACGCTGGGCGTGGTGCCGTGGCCTACGGTGCTGCTCGGCGGGGGTGCGCTCGTCGGGGTGGTGATCGCGTTGCTGTCCCGGCTGGCGGCCTGGGCGGGCGGGCATCGCCGGGCGCGTCGCGTGGCGAAGGCCTTGCGGTCGGCCATCGCCCAGGTCGGCGCCGAGTACGTACTGGAGCCGGTGGAAGGCGAACTGGCCAGGCACACCCGCTTTACCGAGGCGATCACCCGCGCCCGTGCCTGACCCGCTTCCTGAAGCGATCACCCGCGCCTGACCCGCTTCCTGCGGCCTGACGGTCTGTCAGGGGCGGCCGGCGGGGCCGAGGAGGAGGGTCGACAGGCCCGCGCCCAGGCAGGCGAAAGCGGAGGCCACCAGGAACGGCATCGACGGCCCATACTGCTGCCCCACCACCCCGGCCACCCCCGCCCCCACCGCGCCCCCCACGCCCGCCGCCGTCGACACCCACCCGAACGCCTCCGCCTGCGCCCCTGGCGCGAGCTCGTCCACCAGCAGCGACGTGGTCGTCAGCGCCGGATTGAGCATGAGCCCCCCGGCGAAGAGCACCACCCAGAACAACGGCAGCCACGACACCAGCACCAGCGGCCCCAGCGCGAGACCGAAGACCAGCAGCAGCCCGGTCAGCCGGCGAGCGGGGGCGGCCGTCCACCGGCGGGCGCCGTAGACGGCCGCCCCGGCGACGCCGCCCAGTGACAGCGCCGCCACTAGCAGGCCTGTCGCGGCCGGAATGCCCCGGGCCGCCGCGAGGGCGGGCACCCCGACGTTCAGCGCGCCGATGGCCCCGCCGAGCAGTACCATCACGACGAGCAGCAACCGCATCCCGAGATGCCGGAACACCTGTCCCCGCCCCGCCGACCGCGAGGGATCGGTGACCCGCAGCGCCCGGGAGAAGGCCAGCGTGCCCGCCCCCGCGGCGACGGCCACCACACCCAGCGCCAGCGACGCCGACGCCAGCGTGATCAGCACCCCTAACAGCAGCGGGCCGGTGAGGATGGCCAGTTCCTGCACCAGGTACACGAGGCTGTAGGCAGCGGTACGGCCCTCCGCGGCCAGGCTGGCGCCCCACTCGACGCGCATGGTCACCGAGACCGGCGGCAGTCCGGCCCCCGCCATCCAGGCCAGGGCCACGATCGTCCACCCCGGCCAGCCGGACCCGGCGCCGACCACCACCGCGATCAGGGCCATGACGTGCGCCAACGCGCTGACGGCCAGCACCCCCCGCGGCCCTCGCCGGTCGATGACGCGCCCCTGGACCGGCCTGGCCATCCCCGCGCCGATGGCGAACGCCGCCGCGGCCAGCCCCGCCAGCACCAGCGAGCCGCTCGAAGCCTGCACCACCAGCACGATCCCCACCGGCGCGACCTGCTGCGTGAGCTGGGCCAGGAACCCGAGGACGGCCTGCGCCGTCACACCCGGCAGGGCGAACAGCCTCCGGTACGGTACGCCCTGCCCCATGCGCCCAAACTAACCCAAACGTTTCCCCCGGCCCCCGAGGGAGTCGGCGATCGTGTGCAGAGTGTCGAGCAGGGGCCGAAGAAGAGGATGCGCCTCGGCACCGCGCCGCACGGCCGCGAAGACCCGACGCTCGGGACCCGCCGTCCGACGTACCGCGACACCGGGCACTGCCACGCCAGGCACCGCGACACCTGGCACCGCGATGCCGGGCAGCACCATGTCGCGGAGGGCCAGTCTGGGTACCAGCGCCACTCCCGCGCCGGCTCCGACCAGTGCCACCACGGCGCGGAAGTCGTCGGAGCAGTGCGCGAAGTTCGGTGAGAAGCCCGCCTGTTCGCAGGCGAAGGTGATCACGTCGTGGACGGGGTTGCCGGGGTAGGGCCCGATCCACGTCTCGCCGACGAGATCGCCGAGCCGGACCGCGTCCGCCGGGGGCGGGCCGCCGGCGCCCGCCAGGGGGTGAGCCTGGGGGAGCACCAGGTCGAACGGCTCCGCGTACAGGGCGGATCGGTGCAGGCGGGGATCGGCCGCGTCCGGGGCGCCGCGATACTCCACCGCGATGGCCAGGTCGGCCCGGTCGTCGAGCAGCATGGTCAGGCTGTGGTCGCCCTCGGCGTCGAGCACCCGTACCCGCAGCCCCGGGGAGCCGGTGCGGAGGGCGGTGATGGCGGGGGAGAGCACGGCGCTGATCGCGGTGGCGAAGCAGGCGACGGTCACCTCGCCCGCCGCGCCCGTGCTGTAGGCGGCGACCTCGGCTTCGGCGCGTTCGAGCTGGGCGAGCACCTCGTTGGCGTGGGTGAGCATGATCTGGCCGACCGCGGTCAGGCGGACGCCGCGCGCGTCGCGGGTGAACAGCCGGTGGCCCACCTCGTGCTCCAGCGCCCCGAGTTGCTGGGATACGGCCGACGGGGTGAGGTGCAGCGCGGCGGCCGCGGCGGTGACCGTGCCATGGTCGGCCACCGCGCGCAACGTACGCAGCCGCCGCGTGTCTATCACGCAGCGAGAATACTCAGGTCAGTGGGACGTGCGGGCCTGGATGAAGGCGTCGACCGCGCGGTCCACGTCCTCGGCCGAGTGGGCCGCCGACAGCTGGACCCGGATCCGGGCCTGGCCGTGCGGCACGACCGGGTATGAGAACCCGATCACGTACACGCCGAGCTCCAGCAGCCGCTCGGCCATCGCCCCGGCCTCGGCGGCGTCGCCGATCATCACGGGCGTGATCGGATGGTCGCCGGGCAGGATGTCGAACCCGGCCTCGGTCATCTTGGCGCGGAACCGGGCGGTGTTCGCGCGCAGTTGCTCACGGGCCTCGCTGGAGGTCTCCAGCAGGTCGAGGATGCGCAGCGAGGCCGCGGCGATGACCGGGGCGAGCGAGTTGGAGAAGAGGTACGGGCGGGAGCGCTGGCGCAGCAGCTCGCAGATCTCCTTGCGCGCCGCGACGTAGCCGCCGCTGGCCCCGCCGAGCGCCTTGCCCAGGGTGCCGGTGATGATGTCCACCCGGTCGGTGACGCCGTGCAGCTCGGGCGTGCCGCGTCCGGTCGGCCCGACGAACCCGACCGCGTGGGAGTCGTCGACCATGACCATCGCGTCGTAGCGTTCGGCCAGGTCGCAGATGTCGGCCAGGGGCGCCAAGTAGCCGTCCATGGAGAACACGCCGTCGGTCACCACCAGCCGCCGCCGCGCGTCGGACGCCTCCTTCAGCCTGGCCTCCAGCTCGGCCATGTCGCGGTTGGCGTAGCGGTAGCGGCGGGCCTTCGACAGGCGGATGCCGTCGATGATGCTCGCGTGGTTGAGGGCGTCGGAGATCACCGCGTCCTGCGCGTCGAGCAGCGTCTCGAAGACGCCGCCGTTCGCGTCGAAGCACGAGCTGTAAAGGACGGAGTCCTCCTGGCCGAGGAAGTCCGAAAGGCGGGCTTCGAGCTCCTTGTGCACTTCCTGAGTGCCGCAGATGAACCGTACCGAGGCCATCCCGAAGCCCCAGCGGTCGAGCGCCTCCTTGGCGGCGGCGACCACCTCGGGGTTGTCGGCCAGGCCGAGGTAGTTGTTCGCGCAGAAGTTCAGCACCTCTCGCCCGGCCACGCTCACCTGCGAGCTCTGCGGCGTGGTGATCACGCGCTCGGGCTTGTGCAGCCCCGCCTCGGTGATCTCGTCGAGCGTCGCACGCAGCTGATCGCGTACGTTCGTGAACATCAAACGCTCCAATCCAGGATGACCTTGCCCGTGCGGCCGCTGGCCGCCGTGTCGAAGGCGGCGTCGAAATCGCGGTACGAGTAGCGGTCGGTGATCACCGGGGACAGGTCGAGGCCCTTCTCCAGCAGCACCGACATGTTGTACCAGGTCTCGTACATCTCGCGGCCGTAGATGCCCTTGATGGTGAGCATCGAGGTCACCACCGTGGCCCAGTCGATGGCGAACTCCTCGGCGGGCAGCCCGAGCATCGCGATCTTCCCGCCGTGCGTCATGTTCGCGATCATGTCGCGGACGGCCCGCGGGTTCCCGGACATCTCCAGCCCGACGTCGAAGCCCTCGCGCATGCCGAGCCGCGTGATGCCGTCGGCGATCGAGGTCTGCGAGACGTTCAGGGCCAGGGAGACGCCGAGCTTGCCGGCCAGGTTCAGCCGTTCCTCGCTGACGTCGGTGATCACCACGTTGCGCGCGCCCACGTGCGTGGCCACCGCCGCCGCCATCAGCCCGATCGGGCCCGCGCCCGTGATCAGCACGTCCTCGCCGACCAGGGGGAACGACAGTGCGGTGTGTACGGCGTTGCCGAACGGGTCGAAGATGGCCGCCACGTCGGGATGGACCGGCACCCGGTGCACCCAGACGTTGGAGGCGGGCAGCGTGAGGTATTCGGCGAAGGCGCCGTCCCTGTTCACGCCGAGCCCGATGGTGTTGCGGCACAGATGGCGGCGTCCGGCCATGCAGTTGCGGCACTTGCCGCAGACGATGTGCCCCTCGCCGCTCACCAGGTCGCCGACGGAGATGTCCTCGACGCCGGGCGCGACCTCGACCACGTGCCCGGAGAACTCATGCCCCACGATCAGCGGAAGCTTCAGAGTATGCCGCGCCCAATCGTCATATTTCCGGATGTGGAGGTCGGTGCCGCAGATGCCGGTACGCAGCACCCGGATCAGCACCTCGCCCGGACCAGGTGTGGGCTCCGGCACGTCAGCCAGCCGCAATCCAGGCTCGGCTCGCTCCTTGACCAGCGCTTTCATGGTTCCATTTCTCCCTCTGCCCCGAACCTAACGCACTGTGCCCGCTCTCTTAGGGACGTGTCCATCGAAGGATTCTTAAGTGCCCCCGCAGCTTCCCTTCACGCCACTCGTACGGCGTGCCCGATGTCGCAGCTTTCGCGCTGGTTATTTGCATAAACGAGCGCTAGCCTCGCTTGGGTGGAAGACCTGCGCATCGGAATCATCGGTCTCGGACTCCGCGCCAACCTGGCACGCTACGCGCACCAGCCGGGTCAGGGCTCGGTCGTGGCCGCGCTCTGCGACTCCGACCCGGCGGTGCTCAAGAGCCGGGGGAAGAGGTTCGGCGCGGAGTTCCTGACCGAGGACTACCACCGGCTGCTCGACCGCCGCGACCTCGACGCGGTCATCGTCCTGACGCCCGACGACACGCACGAGCGCGTCGCCATCGACTGCCTGGAGGCCGGCAAGGCCGTCTACCTGGAGAAGCCGCTGGCCATCACCGTGGAGGGCTGCGACAACATCCTGCGCGCCGCGCGGCGGACCGGGACCCGGCTGTACGTGGGGCACAACATGCGGCACATGGGCGTGGTCCGGCTGATGCGCGACATCATTCAGCAGGGCGTCATCGGCGAGCCGAAGACGATCTGGGTGCGCCACTTCGTGTCCTACGGCGGCGACTACTACTTCAAGGACTGGCACGCCGACCGCACCCGGACCACCGGCCTGCTCCTGCAGAAGGCCGCGCACGACCTCGACGTGATCCACTGGCTCGCCGGCGGCTACACGACCAGGGTGACCGCCCTCGGCGACCTCATGCTCTACGGCGACCTGCCGCGCCGCGAGCCGGGCACGCCCAGACCGGAGGGCTGGCTACGCGAGTACGACTGGCCGCCGGCCAGCCGCGGTGACCTCAACCACGTCGTCGACGTCGAAGACGTGTCGGTGATGAACATGCGCCTCGACAACGGCGTCATCGCCGCCTACCAGCAGTGCCACTTCACCCCCGACTACGTGCGCAACTACACGGTGATCGGCACCGAGGGCCGGCTGGAGAACTTCGGCGACGGCCCCGGCGACACGGTCAAGGTCTGGAACACCGGCCCGTCGGGCTACCGGAGCGACGGCGACATCGCGTACCGGGTGCCCGACGCCACCGGCTCGCACGGCGGCGCCGACACGAACATCATGCGAGAGTTCTGCGGCTTCGTCCGGGACGGCGGCATCACCGACACATCCCCAGTGGCCGCGCGGATGAGCGTCGCCGCCGGCTACATGGCCACGATGTCGCTACGCGACGGCGGCATGCCGTACGACGTCCCGCCGATCGACCCGGAACTGGCGGCGTACTTCGATCGTGGACAGCTGGAATCCTGACGTGTGTGCGTCGGTGATGTCCAGGGCTCCGTCGTGGCGGGCATCTGGGCGCGCGTCGCCGAGGGCCTGGTCGCCAACTGCACGCTGATCGACACCACGGACGCGCCGCTGTCGCACTGACCACACGGGGTAGGCGGTGCTGTTGTCGCTGTCCATGCCGTCGAGGCTATGTATGACCAGCCTCAACAGGTGGACCTGTCACTCCAAGGTGCAGGTTGGGGCTCCTGGCTTGGAAATGCCGTTCTAACTGTGCAACACTGTTGCACAGTTAGAACATGGTTGGTCGAGGAAGACATCAACACAATGAGATCAACGCGGCCTTCAAGAGGCTGCGCAAGATCCAGACATTGACCGTGGTCGAGGACCACAACGGGCATCGCTGGGGGTGTGTCCAGTGCTCATGCGGAGCCGCGCCCTTCAAGGTGTGGTCGACGCCACGTAATCCGGGAAACCATGCCAAGAGCATTCTCGAATGGGCTCACGAGCATGCTGAGTGCGGCACGAGAGAGGAGGGCTCATGAACACCTGGAACTTCCGCGTCATGCTCAACCGGGCGCCCAGTGACGAAGAGACGGACACCCTCTACGAGGCGGGTCTGGACGACTGCGCTGTGGCAGGGGACCCGGATGGCGGCGTCTACCTCATGTGCGAGCGCGAAGGGGAGAGTCTCCTGGAGGCGATCGCTTCCGTGCTCATCCAGATCAGTTCGGTCGACAAGCTGTGGGCCGTCGGAGTGGGGCAAGGTGACGCGGTGACGCTCGGCGACGCGGCCCGGCGTCACGGTGGCCGCACGCAGGCCAGCTTTCGGCAACTGGCGAACGGGCAGCGCGGGCCCGGCGGCTTCCCCGAGCCGCTGATCGAGGCTGACAACATCAGCCTCTACTCCTGGGCGGAGATTTCCGAGTGGCTGCGGACCAAAATGGGCGACAACGTTCCAGAGGCAAACCGGGACGTCACCCTGGCCGACGCGGCGGTCAAGCTGGCCTGCCGGGCCAATATCGTGCACCGGGCGTCTCAGGTGCGGGATCTGTTCGAAGCGGCCTGCCGTCCCACCCTCGTCGAAGCCAAGGTCGAGGCCACAGTCACCCAAGGGGAGGCGAAAGTGCCCGCCACGTGATCGCGGCGGGCACCGGCCGGATCAGCGCTCCTGGTGCTCCTTCTCCAGGTCGGGGAAGGCCTCCGACGGGTCCTGCACGCCCTGGGTGAGCTGGCGAGGCCCGTTGGGGCTGTCGTGGTCCTGGGCGTCGGCCACGGCCTCCGCCGCCGCCTCCGAGGCCCTGGCGACCTCCTCGTCCGCCGCCGAGTTCTCCGGCATCTCGTCCCGCGTCGCCGCCGACCTGGGCAGTGCTTCGGTGAACGCCTTCGACACGCCCTGCAGCGCCGAGGTGACCTCGCTGGGGATCACCCAGAACGTGTTGCCGGGGCTCGCCGCGAGCTGCGGCAGCATCTGCAGATACTGGTAGGCGAGCAGTTGGGGGTCGGGGTCGTTGCGGTGGACCGCCTGGAAGACCTGGTCGATGGCCCGCGACTGGCCCTCGGCCTGCAGGATGGCGGCGGTGCGCTGGCCTTCTGCGCGCAGGATGCTGCTCTGCTTGTCGCCTTCGGCGGTGAGGATCTGCGACTGGCGCTGGCCCTCGGCGTTGAGGATCGCCGCCCGCTTGTCCCGCTCGGCCCGCATCTGCTTCTCCATCGCGTCCTTGATGGTCTTCGGCGGGTCGATCGCCTTGACCTCCACGCGGTTGACGCGGATGCCCCACTTGCCGGTGGCCTCGTCGAGCACGCCGCGTAGCTGGCTGTTGATGCTGTCACGGGAGGTGAGCGTCTTCTCCAGGTCCATGGCGCCGATGACGTTACGCATGGTGGTGACGGTGAGCTGCTCTATCGCCTGGAGGTAGTTGGCGATCTCGTAGGCCGCCGCCCGGGGATCGGTGACCTGGAAGTAGAGGACGTTGTCGATCTCGACGACCAGGTTGTCCTCGGTGATGACCGGCTGCGGGCGGAAGGTCACGACCTGCTCGCGCAGGTCGATCATCGGGTAGACACGGTCGATGTACGGGATGACGAAGTTGAGTCCCGGCTTCAGCGTACGGTTGTAGCGGCCGAGGCGCTCGACGTTGCGGGCGCGTGCCTGGGGCACGATCCGCACGGCCTTGAGCACCGTGAACACCGCGAACAGTATGACGAACAGTCCGACCAGCAACAGCGGGTCCATGGTCACTCCCGGGGATATACGAGGGCTGTGGCGCCCTCGATCTCTATGACATCGACGGTCGCCCCCGTGGGGATTACCAGGGTCTCGTCATAGGCGCGCGCGGACCACTCCTCGCCGCCGATGCGTACCCTGCCCTCGCGTCCGGTGACCTCCGACACGACGTACGCCTGCCTGCCGACCAGCGCCTCCACGCCGAAGCGCTGCAGTTGCGGCTGCCGTAGATGACGCATGGCGACCGGCCGGATCACGATCAGACCGGCTGTGGAAGACAGGGCGAAGACCAGCAGCTGCAGGGGAACGGGCAGACCGATGGCGGCGGTCGCGGCAGTGAGGAGGGCGGCCGCGCCGAGCAGACCGAGCGCTGCGGTGACGGTGAAGATCTCCGCCACGCCTAGGACGACTGCCAGGATTATCCAGATGATCCATTCATCCATGTTCCGGCCCTCCTGATGGCATAACGGGCCTGGGTACTCGGCTGGTTCCCCCCTCCTACCGTAATGCCGGAATCATTGCTGTGGCAGGGGCGCGGGGCGGTAGAAGGCGCTGCCCTGCCGCCACTTCTCCCACGGCAGTTGCCAGAACCCCCAGCCGTTGTCCCATCGGAGTGGGCGGGCGGTGCCGGTGATCGTCACCGGGTCGCCGCGCAGCGAGTTGGCGAAGAACCAGGCCGCCTGGTCGGGGCGGGCGTTGACGCAGCCGTGGCTGACGTTCGCGTGGCCCTGGGCCCACACGTTGTTCTTGGCGTGGACGTATTCGCCGCTGTTGGAGATGCGCACGGCATGGTCGATCAGGACGTCGTAGTAGCCGGGCTCGCCCTTGACGCGGCCCGGCGAGATCATGCGGACCGGGTTGCCCTTGTCCATGGTCAGGTGGATGCCGCTGGTCGTGGTGTATTCGGGAGTGGTGGCCATGCCCGCGCTGATGGCCATGCGCTGCGCGATCCGGTCGCCGCGCCTGACGATCATCTGGTGGGTCCGGGTGTCGATCGAGCTGGACTGCTCGCGGCCCACGGTGAAGGCGAACGTGCGGTCGGTCACGCCGTAGACGCCCGGCGCCATGCGCACCCCGGTCAGGTGGGCCGTGACCGTGATCTGCTGTTCAGGCGTCCAGAAGTCGCGGGTGCGGTAGATCACCCGGGTGTCGCCGACCCAGCGCCACGCGCCCTCGGTGGCGGGTTTGACCTCCAGCGCCCGCTCCACGGCCGCCTTGTCGTGCACCGGGGTGTCGAAGTCGAGGATGATCGGCATGCCGACGCCGACGGTCTCTCCGGGCAGCGGGGTGACGGAGGCGACCTGGAACGTATGGCCGACGGCGCGGGTGCGGAAGCGGCCCATGGCCACCGTCGACGGGGCGCCTGGACGCGCCGCGGTGGCGGTCACCGTGTATTCGGACCCGGGGGCCAGCGTCCAGGAGGAGCGCCAGGTCGTACGGGAGGCGTCGAGCGTGCCCGGCACCGGTGCGCCGGCCACGAAGGCGAGCACCTGGCTGAGCTTGCCGCCCTGCGCCTTGACGACCAGGCCCTGATCCGTACGGGCGCGCAGCGCGTCGAAGGCCGGGGAGACCTGTACGACGGGCGGCGCGGGCGCCGGCCGCTCGGCGGTTACCGAGCCGCAGCCCGCGGTGAGGAGGAGGGCCACGAGAAGAATGGCCGCGGCGCGCCGCATGTCAATCCTGCTTTCCGGGAAGGGGGTACCCAGGTTAGCGGAGAGTCATGGAATGAGCACGCTAGGTCATCTATCGGATTGTTCCGGAAACCTCCCCCAAGGTGCGGCCGCCGGCCGTGGCTCTGATCGTCACGGTGTCGCCATCCTCCAGGAATGTCCTGGTCTCTCCGCCGGAGAGCTTGATCGGATCGGTGCCGTTCCAGGTCAGCTCGATGAGCGAGCCCCGCTCCTCGCGCTGCTCGCCGGAGATCGTGCCGCTCGCGAACAGGTCGCCGGTCCGCAGGGCGGCGCCGTTGGCCGTCATGTGGGCGAGCATCTGGTCCGGTGTCCAGTACATACCGGAGTACGGCGGACGGGACACGACCTCGCCGTTGAGCGACACCTCGACGGCGACGTCCAGTCCCCAGTCGCCGTGCCTGCGCAGGTAGTCGAGCGGCTCGGGATCCTGCGCGCGGCCGGGGATCCGGGGCAGCGCCTCCAGCGGCGTGATCCACGGCGAGATCGAGGTGGCGAACGACTTGCCCAGGAACGGCCCGAGCGGCACGTACTCCCATGCCTGGATGTCGCGCGCGCTCCAGTCGTTGACCAGCGTCACCCCGAACACGTGGTCCTCGAAGGCCCCGGCGGGCGTGCCGAGCTCGGACGGCACGCCGATCACGAAGCCCAGCTCGGCTTCGAGGTCGAGCTTGGCGGACGGCCCGAACCGCCCGGCCCCGAGCTGGCCGTGCGGCCGGGTGATCGGCGTCCCGGACGGCACGACCGTGCCCGCCCGGCCGTGGTAGCCGACGGGCAGGTGCCGCCAGTTGGGCAGCAGCCCCTCGGTGCCGGGCCGGAACATCCGGCCGAGGTTGGTGGCGTGCTCCAGCGAGCAGTAGAAGTCGACGTAGTCGGCCACCTCGAACGGCATGTGCAGCCGCACCTGGTCCAGCGGGACCAGATGCGGCTCGGTGATCGCGAGGTCGGAGGTGAGCTTGTTGGCGATCAGCGTTCTCGTGTCGTGCCAGGCGGTGCGCCCCCTGGCCATGAAGGGGTTCAGGGTGGGTGCGGCGAAGACCTCGTCGTGCAGCGCGGCGGCCAGGTCGAGGACCCGGTCGCCGTAGCGCACGCCCACCCGTGGCGCCTCGCCGCGCCGGGAGAACACCCCGTAGGGCAGATTGTCGGCACCCCAGGTCACGCGTCCTCCTCGATCAGTCCCAGCACGCGTAGATCGTCCAGTGGTGCGCCGGTGTTGCACGAGCCGTAGCTCACCAGCAGCGCCCTGGCCCGTTTCGCCGTCTCCTCGGACACGGCGCGGGCCAGTCGTACGAGGTGGCTCACATCCGTGGTGCGCAGCACGGGCACGGGGTCGCGCTGCTCCACGGCCTCACAGACGGCGAGCAGCAGGTTGAGGAAGCCGTGCCGGTCGACGCCGAGCGTGGGGTCGAAATGACGTACGGCGTGGTGCAGCCCGGCGGTGGCCTTGAACGGTATGTCGTGCTCCGCGCAGAACCGGATGAACGCCGCGAGATGCTCGGCCGGCGGGAAATCCTCGGCGGTCGAGCCGCCGCAGCGCACCTTGAGCGCGGCGCCCTCGGGCCTGTCGGCGACGTACTTCCCGGCGGGCACCTCGACGAACAGCCGCACGCCCGGCGGGAGGCCGCCTTCGGGCAGCAGGGCGAGGGCGTCCACGCGGATCTCGACCGAGTCCACGGGCAGATCGTCGAACGGCGGGATCTCCGGCGTGTCCACGATCAGCCCGATCCGGCGCGGCGGTGCGTCCTCGCGGCGCAGCCCGTCGAGGCGGCTGGCGGGGCAGAGGAAGCGGTGGGTCAGCACCTGGGAGGCCCGCTCCTGGTCGCGCTGGTGGCGGGCCAGCGCCTCCGACATGTGCAGGGAGGTCGGCGGGAACAGGCCCGCGTCGTCGATCAGTGCGATGTAGAGGTTCATCGGGCCCAGGTCCAGGCGTAGCCGGGGTCCTCGCAGGTCAGAGCGGCCTGGCCGAGGTCGAGCGGGCGGAAGGTGTCGATCATCACGGCCATCTCGCTGGTGGTCGTGATGCCGCGGCTGACCGCGTCGATGACCGCCTCCACCGCCCCGGGCTGCGGACCGTGCGTGAAGCCGGCCGGATGCAGCGAGATCGAGCCGACGTCGATGCCGGAGCCCTGGCGGGCCGAGTAGTCGCCGCCCACGTAGAACATGAACTCGTCGGAGTCGACGTTGTGATGGTTGTAGGGGATCGGCACAGACTCGGGGTGGAAGTCCAGCGGGCGCGGGCAGAACGAGCAGACCACGAACCCCGGCCCCTCGAACGTCTGGTGGACCGGCGGCGGCGCGTGCGTCTTCTTCACGATCGGCTCGAAGTCATTGATGTTGAACGCGAACGGGTACAGGTAGCCGTCCCAGCCGACCACGTCGAACGGGTGGTTGCGATAGACCAGCCTGGTCAGCCCGCCCCGGGTGCGGACCAGCACCGGGACCTCCTCGCCCTCGACGACGAGCGGCTCGGCCGGGCCGCGCAGGTCACGCTCGCAGTAGGGGGCGTGCTCCAGGAACTGCCCGTACTGGGACAGGTAGCGCTTGGGCGGCCTGATGTGCCCGGACGCCTCGATGGCCAGCACGTTGACCCGGCCGTCGGGCACCCACCGGTGGATCGTGCCGGTCGGGATGACGATGTAGTCGCCCGCGCCGGCCTCGATGACGCCGTACGTCGACTCGAAGCGGGCCCGGCCCGCCTGGACGTACACGCACTCGTCGCCCATGGAGTTGCGGTAGAGCTCGCTGGGCCGGTCGCTGGTGGCGTACGACAACCGGACGTCGGCATTGCCCGCCAGTTGCATCCGCCCCGCCACCAGGTCGCCCGCGCTGCTGAGGTCCTGGGTGCGGAAGTGGCGCGGCGACAGCGGCAGGTTCGGGTCAAGGCGGAGGTCCGCCGGCGGCGTGACGGCCTCGGCCTTGACGATCGCGGTCGGCAGGTAACGGTGGTAGAGCAGCGAAGAGTCCGACGAGAAGCCTTCCTCGCCCATCAGCTCCTCGGCGTAGAGGCCGCCGTCGGGCCGCCTGAACTGGGTGTGCCGCTTGCGGGGCACCTCGCCCACGACGCGGTAGTAAGGCATCGTCGCCTCCCGAGCGTCCGTTTATCGGACATCTGTGTCCTCTATCTGCAACCACCGTCCGCCATGGGGCGGGCGATGTCAACCCAGCGCGCCGGCCAGCTCGACGGCGGCCTCGACCACGCGCAGCCCGGCCGACTCGTCGAGCGGCCCGAACGTCACCACGCCGACCGACGCCTCCAGCCACGGCAGCCCGGCCACGGGCGCGGCGATGCCGCGCGCGCCCTCCTGCAACTGCCCCTCTGTCACGAGATAGTCGGCCCGTCCCTCGCGCAGCGCCAGGATCGCCTGCCCGGCGGCGCCCAGCAGCAGGGAGTGACGCGACCCCTCCCGGTAGGCCACGTGCATGTTCGTCCACGACGGCTCGACCACCGCCACGGCCAGCCCGTCGTCGCCCTCCGCGACGGTCAGGTGCGCGGTCGCGCCGACGTCCTCAGCCAGCCGCCGCAGCGTCGGCAGCGCCGCCGCCCGAAGCAGCGGTTGTACGGCCTGAGCCAGCACGAGCACCCCGAACCCGAGATGCACCCGCCCCTCGGCGTCCCGGCGCACGAACCCCTCGCTGAGCAGCGTGGTCACCAGCCGGTACACCACCGGCCGCGACAGCGACAGCTCGGCGCTCAGCTCGGTGGGCGTCCGCCCGCCCTTGCCGTCGGCGAGCAGTCTCAGCAGGCGGAGCCCGCGTTCCAGGGTCTGGGCGGATTCAGCGGCCATGAGCCGATTATCTACGCGTGAGCCAGGAGTAACGCTGCGCGGTGCCGGGGTACGTATCGGGGAGACAGACCGGGGGGCGAAATGCGGCTGGCGTGGGGATTGGTTGTTGGCGGGTTGGGTTTGTGTGCATTGGTTCCCGCACTGCCTTCGGAGGTCACGCGGACCGTGGCCGTGTCGCGCGACCTGCCCGTCCTGCACGTGGATCCCCCGACCAAGCGGCTCGTCGAGACCGTCTTCTACGTCACGCAGGGCATCGAGGTGGATGATCACCTGATGCCGTTCGAGGACGACCTCACCATCCGTCCTGCCGCTCTCGCCCCGGGCGTGACCTTGGACGCCGCGGGTCGGCTGCACGGCATGCCCCAGCGTCCCGGCACCTTCGCCGCGCCCGTCCGGCTCTGCCGTGGCCAGGACTGCGTCGATCAGCAGATCACGATCGTCGTGCTGCGGAACATGCCCTGGCAGCCGAGCGCGCTGGCCTTCCCCGGCAAGGTGGGCAACCGTTACGACGAGCAGATCACGATCGAGGGCGGGCCCACGGGCGTGCCACCCACGTTCTCCTTGACCGACCACGGCAAGCTGCCGGAAGGCGTCACGATCGGCCCCGACGGCCACATCGGCGGCATCCCGGAGGCCGCCGGGGTGTCCGAGGTGCCCGTCCGCATCTGCCTGGCGGGCAACTGCGCGGGCGTGGTGGTGACGCTGATCGTCATCTGACGGTAGTGCCAGCCTGACCAGGCATTCGGGGGACGGCGGGCCTGATCCGGAGGGGTCGCGCGGCGCACACTGGCCGGGAAGCGATCACCCTGGAGGCCCGTCATGACCATGCTCAAGCCCCGCTCGGCGCCGAACCCCACCGAGCCGCCCCCCACCGTGCAGGCCGCCGCCACGCTGTGGCTGGTCGCGGTCGCGGCAGGGGTGTTCGAGACCGTCCTGGTCGTCGGCGACCTGCTGTCCACGGGGACGGCCTCGGCCGGCGAGCTGCTGTCCGGCGTCGGGATCCGGCTCGCTGTCTTCGTCACGGCCGTCTTCCTGGCGCTGCGCCTGAGGCAGGGCAGGAACTGGGCCCGCTGGACGCTGGCGGTGACGCTGGGCGTGTTCGGCACGCTCTCGCTCGTCATGGAGCCCATCCAATGGCTGATGGACGGCCATTCCCTCGCCGAGGCATTCGCCGGGGCCGACGCGATGGGCCTGATGTTCGCCGGCAGCCGGGTGCTGCACGTGCTGGCCGTGCTCGGCGCCGTGGCGCTGATGTTCCAGCCGAGGGCCAACGCGTACTTCCGCTCGGCCCGGCGCGACCTGGCCCAGGGTGACTCAGCCCGGCACGCTCTCGGCGACCGGAACGGGCGCGCGTAGGTTGCGCACTCCGGGAGACAGCAGCGCGGCGAGCGTGGACAGCACGACGAGGGCGGCGCAGCCCAGCAGCGCCGCCCGCGTGCCGACCAGGTTCGCCACCGGCCCGGCCAGCATGAGCCCGATCGGGCCGAACATCATCGAGCCCAGCGCGTCGTACGAGCTGACCCGCGACAGCGACTCCGGCGGGATCTCGCGCTGCATGGTCGTCTGCCACAGCACGCCGAACACGTCGAAGCAGACGCCCAGTACGAACGCGCCCGCCACGATCGCCCACAGTGGCGCGCCGCCGCCCAGCAGCACGTACGGCAGGGCGGACGGCAGGCAGAGCAGCGTCCCGACCAGGATGGGCCGGCTGGGCCGGACGCGCAGCGAGACGATCACCCCCACGATCGTGCCCACCGCCTCACCGGCCAGGAACGCCGACCAGGCCGCGGGCCCGCCCAGACTCTCCTTGGCCAGCAGCGGCCCGAGCACGCCGTGACCCGCCTGGAGCGCCATCACGAGCACGGAGAACTGCGCGACCACCACCCAGATCCACTGCCGGGACCTGAACTCGTGCCACCCGTCACGCAGGTCGGCCAGCACCGAATGCTTGGCCGCCGCGTCCCGCCGGCCGGGCGTGAGCCGCAGCGCCGCGATCAGCGCCCCGGCCACCGCGAACATCAGCCCGCTCACGGCCAGCGCCCACCCGGCCCCGAACAGCACGACCGTGCCGCCGCCCAGCACCGCGCCCGCCACCCGCGAGCTGTTGGCGCCCAGGCCGAGCAGCGCGTTGCCGGCCTGCAGCCGGTCGGCGGGCACGACCTCGGGGATGATGCCGGTCAGCGCGGGGAACAGCATCGCCATCGCCACTCCGCTGGCCGCCGCGGCGGCCGCCATCGCGGGCAGCGGGGTCCAGCCCGTCAGCATCATCGTGGCCAGGGCGAAGAAGGCCAGCGCGCTGAGTAACTCGCTGACCATCATCACCCTGTACCTGGGGAACCGGTCCGCGATCACCCCGCCGACCAGCATGAACACCACCATCGGCAGCGCCTCGGCGGTGAGCACCACCGAGAGCGTGGTGGCGTCCGCGCCGGGCAGGGCGAGGATGCCGAAGGCGAGCGCCACGGGAGCGAAGGCGCTGCCCAGCACCGACATGGTCCTGGTGGTCAACAGCAGCGTGAACCGCCGATCTCGGAGCAGGCCGAGATCGTGAAGATAGCCGTGCACTTGGTGGCCCCCTAATCGCCCAAACGCTCACTATTGTGCGGGTTCGTGGTATCGCTGTCGTCCGGATATCTCGCTGCTTGTCACGCCGTTGACAAGACCGAAAGGGGAATGTGCCGGCGTTTGGCAAGAATCGAGGCTCCTTCTGCCGTAATTTTCTAGGTTCCTGTAGTCGGCGAGGGGACCCGGGCATGCCCGAGGCACTGATCCAGCGCGTGGCGCGATGGGCGCGGGAGATCCCGGACGCGCCCGCCTACACGTTCGTCGACTACCTGGGCGACGGGTCCCGCGAGACGCTGACCTGGGCTCGGGCCGACCTCAAAGCGCGGGCGCTGGCCGTACGGCTGCGCGAGGTCGCGGGGCCCGGCGAACGGGTGGCGATCCTGGCTCCCCAGGGGCTCGCGTACGTGGTGGCGGTGCTCGGCACCTTCTACGCCGGGGTCGTGGCGGTGCCGCTGTTCGCGCCCGACCTGCCGGGGCACGCTGACCGGCTGGCCCGCGCCTACTCTGACGCCGATCCGGTCGCTGTGCTCACGACCACGGCCGCGCTGCCCGGCGTGCGGGACTTCGCCGCAGGGGCCGCGGTGGTCACCGTCGACACGGTCTCCGACCTGCTCGCCGACGAGTGGGCGGCCGTACGGGTCGAGCCGGGCGATCTCGCGTACCTGCAGTACACCTCCGGCTCCACCCGGGCGCCCGCCGGTGTGGAGATCACGCACGGCAACCTGGCGGCCAACGCCGCGCAGTTGTGGGAGCTGTTCCGGGCCGAGCCGCGTACCTCGGTCGCGGCGCTCTGGCTGCCGCTCTTCCACGACATGGGGCTGGTCGCGACGGTCGCGCTGCCGATGGTGGCGGGCAACCAGGTGGCGTTCATGGATCCGGTGGCGTTCGTCATGCATCCGGTGCGCTGGCTGCGGCTGCTCAGCGAGTTCGACGACGTCTATACCGGGGGGCCCAACTTCGCGTTCGAGTACACGGCGGCCAGGGTCGGCGCGGCCGACAAAGAGGGGCTGGACCTGTCCGGGGTGCGGGTCATGCTGAACGGCGCGGAGCCGGTACGGCCCGGCACCGTCGAGGCGTTCAACGCCGCGTTCGGCGGGTGCGGGCTGCGGCCGGAGGCGCACACCCCGGCGTACGGGCTGGCCGAGGCCACGGTCTTCGTCGCCGGCATGGGGCCCGATGAGGCCGTCGTGGCCACGGCCTTCGACCGCGACGCGCTCCGCGACGGCCGCGCCGTGCCGTACGACGGCGGGTTCGGGGACCTCACCACGCTGGTGTCGTGCGGGCGGGCAGGAGGTCAGCGGGTGCGCGTCGTCGGCGAGCGCGGCCGGGCACTGCCGGACGGGCACGTGGGGGAGGTCTGGGTCCAGGGCCCGAACGTGGCGCGCGCCTACTGGCGCGATCCCCTGCGCACGGCCGAGGTGTTCGGCGCGGTGCTGGACGGCGAGGACGGCACCTGGCTGCGGACGGGCGACCTCGGGGTCGTGTACGACGGGCTGCTCTACATCACCGGCCGGATCAAGGACCTGATCATCGTCGACGGGCGCAACCACTATCCCCAGGACATCGAGGTCACCGTCCAGGAGGCGCACCGGGCCGTACGCCGCGACCACGTGGCGGCCTTCTCCGTGCCGGGAGAAGAGACCGAGCGGCTCGTGGTGGTGGCCGAGCGGTCGCGTGGGGGTGCGGAGGCCGATCCGGCCGAGGTGGCGGCCCAGGTACGGGCAGCGGTCCGGAAATTTCATGATTTATCCGTGCACGACTTCGTGCTGACGGGCACCGGCGGCGTACCCAGGACGACCAGCGGCAAGATCGCCCGGCGGGCCTGCCTGCGGGCGTACCTGGAGGGCGCCCTTGTTTGAGTCGGCGGGGCGCCTGATCTACGGCGGCAGGTGGACGCTGCTGGTGCTGAGCCTGGTGGCGGCCATCCTGGCCGCGCCCTTCGGGCTGCAGCTGTTCGGCCGGATGGCCGACGGTGGCTTCGCGGACCCGGCCGCCGACTCGACCACCGCCGCCGGCTGGAACGACGCCTGGTACAGCGGCAACACCCCCGACGTCGTCGTCCTCTACCGGCACCCGCAGGTCAAGGTGCGCGACGCGCGCTTCAAGAAGGCCGTGCACGACTCGCTGCGCGCCCTGCCCGCCCAGTACGTCCGCAAGCTGGCCACGTACTGGACCACCGGCTCCAAGGAGCTGATGTCCACCGACGAGCACGCCACCTACGCCCTGATCACCCTGAAAGGCGCCAAGCAGCAGGCGTACGCCGCCATCAAGGACCGGCTGCCCGTCGCGAACCTCCAGGTCCAGGTCGGCGGCTCGGTGCCGCTGCTGAAGGAGCTCAACGACCAGACGGCGGCCGACCTGGCGCGCGCCGAGGCGATCTCCATGCCGGTGCTGCTGGTCATGCTCGTGGTGGTGTTCGGCAGCCTGGTGGCCGCCGGGCTGCCGCTGCTCGTCGGGCTGCTCGCCGTACTCGGCGCGCTCGTGCTGCTCAGGCTGCTGACCGAGGTGACGGAGGTCTCGGTCTTCGCGCTGAACGTCGTCACCATGCTCGGGCTCGGGCTGGCCATCGACTATTCGCTCTTCGTGCTGACCGCCTTCCGCGAGCAGATCAGCTCCGGCCTCCCGACCCGTGAGGCCGTGGTGCGCACCATGGCGACGGCCGGCCGTACCGTCGCCTTCTCCGGCTTGACCGTGGCGACCTCGCTGCTGGGACTGCTGCTGTTCCCGCAGATGTTCCTGCGCTCGATCGGGCTGGGCGCGGCGGCCGTGGTGCTGGTGGCCATGGTGTCCGCGCTGGTCGTCCTGCCCGCCGCGCTCGCCGTCCTGGGTCCCCGCGTGGACGCCATCCGCCTCACCCCCCGCTTCGGCGCGGCCCGCGCGGGCGCCGGGGTCTGGCACGCGATCGCCTCCAGTGTGCTGAAACGGCCCGTGCTCTACCTGGTCGCCGTCACGTCCGTGCTCCTCGCGCTGGCCGGGCCGTTCGCCCACGTACGGTTCGGCAACGTGGACCACCGGGTCCTGCCCGCCACCGCCGAGAGCCGCCGCGTCGCCGAGACCGTCGACCGCGACTTCGCCAAGAACTCGATGGCCACGATCGACGTCCACGTCCTCATCGAACGCTCCTTCACCACCCGTCCCGCCGCCCCCGGCCCCCTCGGCCAGGGCTACTCCCCGATCAGCGCCGTCACCCCGATCGACCCCACCGACGCCAAACCCCTCGCCGACCGCCTGCGCGAGCTGCCCGGGGTCACGGGCGTCGACCTCGCCGGCCTCTCCCAGCCCAACGGCGCGGTACGCCTGGCGGTCCGCTACTCCTCCGACCCCATGTCGGACGCGGCCCAGCACCTGGTGACGCTCATCAGATCGATGGCCCCGGAGCCGAACGTCCGCCAGATCGTCGTAGGCGGCCCGACGGCCGCCCAGATGGACCTCATGTCCAGCCTGCTCGGCCGGCTGCCGTGGATGGCGCTGGTGGTCGGCGGGGTGACGTTCCTGCTCCTGTTCGCCGCCTTCGGCTCCGTCGTCCTGCCGGTCAAGGCCCTGCTCATGAACGTCCTCTCGATCGGGGCCTCGTTCGGCGTGATCGTCTGGGCCTTCCAGGACGGTCACCTGGCGCCGTGGCTGCACTTCACGTCCACGGGGACCATCGAGGCCACGGTGACGGTGCTGATCCTGGCGGTGGTGTTCGGGCTGTCGATGGACTATGAGCTGTTCCTGCTGTCGAGGGTGCGGGCGGAGTGGCTGCGGACCGGCGACAACACGGCGGCGGTGGCGACGGGCTTGCAGCGGACCGGGGGCGTCATCACCAGCGCGGCGCTGCTGTTGCTGGTGGTGATCGGGGCCTTCTCGACGGCCGGGATCACGATCGTGAAGCTGCTCGGGGTGGGGATGTTCGTGGCGATCGTGGTGGATGCCACGCTCGTGCGGGCGCTGCTGGTGCCGGCGACGATGCGGTTGCTGGGTGGGGTGAACTGGTGGCTGCCGGGGGTGTTGCGGGGGGTTCATCGGCGGATCGAGCTCCGTGAATCTTCGCCGCCGGAGGAGCAGCGCCCTGGGACAGCGCTCAGCCTCCGCCCCGGGAACGACCCCGCTCCCGTCACACCGCTCCACGCCTCGCGCCCGGTCAGAAAGCGGCCCTACAGCACCGCCGCCGACAACCCGGACGCTTTCCGCTCCGGGACGCAGCGGCCCACCTGGGAGAAGGTCACCGCCGGTCGTACCAGGGTCGTCAGGGCGAACCCCGACGGACCCGGCTGGACCTGGGCGGAGGTGGACACGTGACCCTGGCCTTGGCCCCCGCCCGCTCCCGGCTGCTCCTGACGGTCGTCGGCTTGGCTGGGTTTGTGACGACGCTGGACAACACCGTGGTCACCGTCGCCCTGCCCAGCATCCAGCGCGATCTCCACACCCGCCTGAGCGCGCTCGAATGGGTCGCGACCGGATACATCCTGACGTTCGCCGGCCTCATGATCGCCGGTGGCCGCCTGGCCGACGTGTACGGGCGGCGCAAGGTGCTGCTCGCCGGACTCACCGTCTTCACCGGGGCGTCGCTCGCTGCCGGGCTGGCCACGTCGATCGAGCCGCTGGTCGCCGCGCGGCTGGCTCAGGGGGCCGGGGCGGCGCTCATCCTGCCCGCGACGCTGGCCGTACTGGCGGGCTGGGCGGATCGCTCGCTGGGGGTGGCCGTCTGGATGGCGTCCGGCGCCGGTGCACTGGCGCTGGGGCCGGTGGTCGGCGGGTACCTGAGCCAGTACGCCCACTGGAGCTGGGTCTTCCTGATCAACGTGCCCATGGGGGCGGCCGTCATCGCACTGGCCGCCGTCGCGATACCGGAAACGCACTCCGGACAGCGGCGCACGGTGGACGTGCCCGGGTCGCTGGCGTCGGTGGTGTTCCTGGCTTGCGGGACGTTCGCGCTGATCCACGGAGGCGAGTACGGCTGGGCGTCGCCGCCCGTCCTGCTCGCGGTGGCCGGATGCGCGGGCGGGGGAGTGCTGTTCCTGGTCGTGGAGCGTCGGGCGCGGGAGCCGATGGTGGAGCTGGGGCTGTTCGCGGTCAGGAGTTTCGCGGGTGGGGTGCTGGCTCAGGTGCTGTGGGGGCTCGGGGTCAATGGGGTGTTTTTCTACACCGCGCTGTTCCTGCAGGGGGTGCTCGGGTTCACGCCGACGGCCTCTGGGGTGGCGTTCGTGCCGTTGGCGTTGCTGGTCGTGGTCGTCACGCCGCTGGTGCCGATGGTCGAGCGGTGGCTGGGGAGCGGGAGGACGGTCGCCTGCGGGCTGGTGCTGGTGGCGGGTGGGATGGTCGTGGCGGCGTTCCTGGAGGCGGGGGACGGGTGGGAGCGGTTGGGGCCCGCCGTCTGCGCGATCGGGGTGGGATCGGCGTTGACCATGCCGCTGGGGTCGGCTGTGCTGGGGGCGGTGCCGGAGTCTCGGGCCGGGGTGGCGGGTGGGATCTTCTCCGTAAGTCGTGAGATTTCCGGCCTGTTGGGGATTTCGGCTATTGGGGTGATCGTGCACGAGGCCGGGAGCTTTTCTCAGGGGTACGCACTCGGGTTACTGGTGGCGGCGGCCCTCGTCCTCCTGGGCGCATTGATCGCCTTGCTGGCACTGCCGTGAGGGTCGCGGTGCTGGCATTGGGATCGCGGGGAGACATTCAGCCGTGCGTGGCGCTGGCTCGGGAGTTCGGCGCGCGCGGGCACGAGGTCACGCTCGTGGCGCCGGAACGCTACCAACACCTGGCGGCCGGGCGCTGTGAGCCCCCGGGAGGCGTTGGCGGGCGGTTCGCGGCGCTGACGGCGGATCCGGTCGCGATCGTGGAGAGCGAGGAAGGACAGGCGTGGTTGCGGAGCGGGCCGTTGGGGTTCGTGCGAGGCCTCAGAGCCGTCGTCGAGCCCCTCGCCTCGACTGTCCTCGCCGAGGTGGACGCTGCCTGCGCCAACGCCGAACTGGTCCTCGCGCCCGCCCTCGGCTCCTTCGGCAGGCACCTGCACGAGAGGTACGGCATGGCGTACGGGATCCTGCAGTTCCAGCCCAGCGAGCCGACCGGCGAGTTCCCGAACCCGCTGATCCCGCGCCGGACCCTGGGCAGGATCGGCAACCGGGCCAGCTATGCCGTGGTCGAACGGCTCGGCTGGCTGATGCTGGGCCCCATGGTGAACCGGCTGCGCGGGCAGGTGCTCGGGCTGCGGCCGTTGCGGGGCAGCCCGTTCGCGGCCGACCGGCGGGATCGGGTGCCGGTGCTGTGCGGGGTCAGCCCGCTGGTGGTGCCCAGGCCGCCCGACTGGCCCGACTATGTGCACCTCACCGGCTACTGGCGCCTTCCACTCGAGCCGGACAGCTCGCTCCCCTCCGACCTCGCCGGCTTCCTGGACGATGGGCCGCCCCCCGTGTACGTCGGTTTCGGGAGCATGGTGCCGGACGAGCCGGAGGCGGTCGCCGAGCAGGTGGTCGCGGCATTGCGGCTGGCCGGGATGCGGGCGGTGGTCCAGGGGTTGCCCGTGGCGGCATCGGCGGACGTCTGCCCGGCGGGGGAGGTGGCGCATGAGGTGCTGTTCCCGAGGATGGCCGCCGTCGTGCACCACGGTGGGGCGGGGACCACGGCGGCGGGGCTGGCGGCCGGCGTGCCCAATGTCGTCTGCCCTTTCTTCTCCGACCAGCCGTTCTGGGGGCGGAGGGTGGCGGCGTTGGGGGCGGGGCCGCCGCCGTTGCCGATCAGGGCGCTGAGCGGGCGGTCATTGGCCGCGCGGCTGCAAGCCATACCGGAATATCACGAAAAAGCGGCGCAACTCGGGAAACTACTAAAGGTTGAACGCGGGGTGAAGAACGCCGTTGATCTCATTGAAGGTTACTGATCATCAAGATATTGTGCGATGTGTCCACGATCACCCCTTGGAGTAAGGCGCCATGCGACTGAGGAAGATTTTCGTCATCGGATTGGCACTCTCACTGTTAGGCATAGGCGTTCCAGCCTGGTCGGAGGACGATCCGCGTAGCTGTAACGACCTGATGTCCGGTGACACGCCGGCCTACGTCGTCTGCCGCTGGATGGCCACGCCGGAAGAGGCGGTCGACATCGCCAACTTCTGGCTCGCGAACGACGGCGAGCACCTGCAAGAGGCGGGCCCGCTGGCCCCGATCACCGTCGACTGCACCGAAGCCGGCAACGAGTGCGCCAGCGACTCCGAGGGCGACGGCGAGCTGCACGACGTCGACTCGCCCGATGTCGAGGGCGCCGAGGACGGCGGCTCGCCCGAGTGCCAGTCCGGCGAAGAGTGCTTCGTCAACCCCGAGGGCCTGTCGGCGGCCGAGATCCAGGCCGCCGAGAAGACCGCCGGTGGCCAGGCCGTCAAGGCCGCCGCCGCGGCCGGGATGCGCGTCTGGATCGACACCGAGCTGGCCGACGACTGGAAGTCGGGCAAGCTCGCCGAGGCGGCCAAGAAGGTCGCCGCGGTCGCGGCGCAGCAGGGGGCCGTGGGGATCAGGTTCAGCTCGCAGCTCGGGTTCAACAAGACGTTCGAGACGGCTGACGAGATGGACAAGTTCGTCACGGAGGCCACGACCACGCTCCGCAACCTCGCGCCGGGCAAGAAGCTGGCCGTGCACACGGTGGTGCCGCTGCTCGGCTGTGGCGCCAACGACGCGTGCAAGACCGAGATGACCAAGAAGTACCCGCTGCTCGACCCCGAGCGGATCGGCGCCTGGCTCACCAAGGGCCTGGTCGACCAGCTCGCCCTGGACGGCGGGCACCTGGCGACGGAGTACGCCACCTGGAAGATCGACGCCACCGAGGCCCAGCGCAACCAGTGGATCCAGGTCAGGGCGCGCGCGTGGGACGCGTACGGTCAGATCGCCGCGGAAGACGCCGGCTTCGCCACCGTGGGCTCGCCGCAGCTCACCACCGAGCAGGCGGCCAAGTCGATCACCGACCGCATCGCCGCGCCGCTTCAGGCCGACGCCGCCGAGACGGTCAACCTCTGGTCCCGCTGGCAGAATGACCAGGGGCAGGTCAGCAGGTTGTACGGGGAGAAGTGGGCGGAGAACGCCACCTGGGAGCAGCTCAAGAAGCTGACCTCGATCCGTCCCCGGCTGGCCACGATCTACGACCCGTCGGCGCCGGAAGTCGACACGGACACGGACCTCAAGAAGCTGTCCGAGGTGTTCGGCCAGGTGTATCTGCACACCGCCTGACATACGGCGGCGTTCACCGACATGAGAAAAGGCGCGTCTTCGGCTCTGCCGGAGGCGCGCTTCTGTCGTTATTTCCGATACACAGATTGAATGCGTAGAGTCTTAGCCTCGTGACGGATCGCTTTTGGTGCGGTACGACCGAGGTATGCGGTACGGGCAAAGGGGTGGGTACACGCCTGCGGAGCAGGAGCGGCGGGAGTGTGTACG
>NZ_JAHFZZ010000040.1 GCF_018603905.1 Nonomuraea sp. NEAU-A123 | reverse complement strand
CGTACACACTCCCGCCGCTCCTGCTCCGCAGGCGTGTACCCACCCCTTTGCCCGTACCGCATACCTCGGTCGTACCGCACCAAAAGCGATCCGTCACGAGGCTAAGACTCTACGCATTCAATCTGTGCAGCCGAGGCGGTCGAGGGGCGCCGCGACGCTTTCGGCGAGCTCGCCGGCGCCCTGTTCGCCGCCGTCTCAGACGCCGATCTTCGACCCCGCGTTGAAACAGTTCTTCCGGGCCTTCCGAGCGGGTGAGCCGGTCTTCGAAGAGGAGGGGACCGGACGACGCTGGCGGCGGGCCCGGCGGTCGGCGATCGACCATCTGGTCCGCGTCGTCGCCGAGTCCCCCTGGAGCGAGAACCTCGTGCTGCGCGGAAGCCTGCTGCTGGAGGCGTGGATCGGAGAGCAGGCCCGTGACCCGGGTGATCTGGACTGGGTGGTGGTGCCGCATACCGTCGACCTGGAAAGCCCACTGGCGGTGACGATGTTCAAGGGGCTCCTTGCCGCTGTCATGGATGTTCCCGACGTGTCGGGCAGCGTGACCTTCGATCCCGGCGGCATCGCCGTCGACGATATCTGGACCTACGAGAGGGCTCCGGGACGGCGCATGGTGTTCACCTGGCAGGCCGAGGGTCTGCCGCCGGGGACGGTCCAGCTCGACTTCGTCTTCAACGAGCGCCTACCGCTCCCACCGACAACGGCGCTGATCCCGCGGGCCGGTGGGACAGAGCAGACGCTCGTCCAGGCCGCCACCCCCGAGCTGTCCCTCGCCTGGAAGATCCTCTGGCTGGCCTCCGACATATGGCCCCAGGGCAAGGACCTCTACGACGCCGTCCTGCTCGCCGAGCGCGTTACGCTCCCACGCGACCTGCTGCGGTATGTGCTGGTCGAGGCGCTGGGCGTACGGGACACGGTGACGTTCGACGCCAAGACGGTCCGATCGTGGGAGATGAACGACTGGGCTGACTTCAAGGCGGAATACCCTGACGTCGAAGGGGATGCGACCGCATGGCTGGAGCGCCTGTCCCGCGCGCTCCGTTCGACGTTCGAGACCTCGTGATCATCACATCCGGTGGATCTGCTGGAGGATGCTCTCATCGGTGATCTTGTTGTCGTGGGCGAGGAGGAAGGCTTTGCTGAGGATGAGAGCCAGCCGGCCGTCCTCCTCGAAGGGCAGGAACAGCCGGGCGTCGCGCTTGCGGGCGGTGACGATGCAGAGGTAGACGTCGCCGGGGTCCATGAGGATGTTGCCGCTGCCCAGGTGAATCCTGTAGGTGCGCAGGTCACCGCGGACGACCAGGTAGCGGTCGGTGAGCGTGCAGCGGTCGGCGACCGCCGTACGGGGGAGGATCCGGGCCAGCGCGTCGCGGCGGACCTCGGCCGACGGAGGCAACGCGCCGACGGACACCTCACGCCAGTAGCCGCCGAACCGCTCCTCGCCCCGGTCGATCCAGTCCGGGTCGGCGGCGATCGACGTGACCGCGACGAACAGGTCCACATCCCGCATCGCCTCGCTGAACACCAGCGGCGGCACCTGCGCCAGCGGCGTCTCCCGCCAGGCGCGCCCGGCGCGTCGGTCGAAGCGGATCTGGTCGGTGGCGGCCAGGGTCACCTCGTGGTCGGCCACGGCGGCGGTCTCGTACCGGAAGCGGGCCCGCCAGGCGCCCTCGGCCAGTTCCTTCTTGGCCACGGCATCGTGGTCGCCGGAGGCCCGTAGCCAGGTGGTCTGCCAGCCGCGCTTCTTGAGCAGCGCGTACAACCGCGGGTGGTCGACTATGTGGGCGGCGAACCGGTTGGAGTAGACGCCGGTGGTCTCCTCGGCGGGGGTGAGCAGGTAGACCTCCCGGAAGGCCTGCTTGTACGGCTGGCGCAGCCGTCGCCCGGTCATCGTCTCCCGCCAGGCCGCCACTTCTTCCAGCGGGGCGCGCGCGGGATGCCACGGCCGGACCTCGACCCCGGGCGGGGCGTCGCCGGGAAGGAAGGTCCGCCCACCCGCCTCCCAGATCAGCCCGCGCGCCACCACCGCGGTGATCGGATGGTTCAGGTAGTGACGGACCCAGTCCTCATACGACCAGGTCCGATCGACGGTGAACAGCTCCTCCAAACGGGCGCGCTCGGCGGCCAGCGTCTGGCGGACCTCTTTCTGGACGGACTTGATGGCCTTGAGCTCCTCGGCATGGGTTTCGCTGACCGCCGGAGGCAGGGCACGGATCGTGGTGTCGTCGGGGGCGGTGAAGCCGAGCCGTACGGTGACCGCGTCCTGGACCGTCAGCACCGCGGTGTGGTCGCCCAAGCGCCATGACCGGGTCCCGTCGGCGGCGAGTCCGTGTGTCGGCACCCCCCGCTCCAGCAGTTGGGCCGGTGTCGTTCCGACGTGTTCGGCCGCCGTGGCGAGCGCGGTGTCGATCTGCTTGCGCAGCGCCCGGTTCTTGAGCGAGGTCCGCAGCCGCCAGAGCGGCTGTGGGTCGCCGCACTCGCCGCACTCGCCGAGCGCGTTGATCGCGGCACCCGCGACCGCCAGTTCCTGCGGGAATGCGGTACGGTCGCCACCCAGGTGGACGGCCAACCAGGTCAGGTCGGCCACCAGACCGTCGGCCCGGGCCAGCGTCGCCGCCCAGATGGCTCCGCGGGCCACCTCCGTGTTCGAAGCGGACACCACGGGCCCGTGCCGGCCGGAGGAAGGCTCGCGGACGAAGGCCGCCAGCGCGAACCGCACGAGCTCACGCGCATCGGCGGGCTCCAGCAGGGTCAGGCACCGGGCGCGCCACTTCTTGCCGGGCCGCGGCGTCCGCAGCTCGCACAGATGCTCGACCAGCTCGACCAGGTGGGGTGCGGGCGCGTCACCGAGGTATTCGCGTACGGACGAGGCCCAGGCGTCGGCGCGTACCAGCGCCGACAGCGGCAGTGCCGTCGGATCGTCGCGCAGGGCCAGCGCGATCCGGCGCTGCAGGCGTCGGCGGTCGTCGGGGGCCAGGGAGCTGTCGGCCATGCCTTCGATCAGCCGGGTGAGCGGTTCCCGCAGGGGATGCTGCTCGGTGATGTCGAAATCCAGCGCCAGATCCACGACCTGGGACACCCAGGTGTCGTCCCAGTCGTAGGGCTCCCGGCGGTGCACGACGGAGAGCAGCGCGGCCACGTCGGTGGCGGTCCAGCCGCTCGAGCCGGACAGGGCCAGCTTCACTTCCTTGAAGTAGTCGTCCAGCCCGGGTTGCGCCAGGCAGATCGCGGCGGCCCGGCGGTCGGCGCCCTCCGCGCGGCGCAGCCGCCGCACCAGCTCCCGCCGGACATGCTCGGCCTCGCGCCGTAGCTTCATGGCCCGTCGCTCGTCTCGGTCATCCTGCCGGAGGGAGGAGTGGAATTGTCCCCGCAGTTCACGTTCCCGTTCGATCGTCTCCATGACCCAGCTCGCGGCGACGAAGGCGGACGTGACCGTCTCATCCACGGTTAATTCGTGCATACCTGGATCTTGCCGAGACCCTCCGACAGAAAGATCAGTCACAGAAGGTGTTCGTGTGATTTCAGTAAGTGATATACGCTGGTCGGGTGGCTTCCGAACCCCCCACGGGCGCATACATCCCAGGCCGCTTCGACACCGCGCAAGGCGCTGCCACCGGCTTGCCGCTGGCGGTGATCGAGCAGTGGCGGAGCACCGGTCAGAGCTCCACGGACGCGCAGCGTCTCTTGAGCCGGCACGCGACTCGCGGTTACAACGTGGTGTCCGACTCGGCCGGGCTGACGAAGCTCAGTCAGCGGCTGGGCCTGCTGGAGGTGCTGGCGGTCATCGACCGGCCCAAGCGGATCCTGTACGCCTACACCAGGGCGATCGGCGGCGAGGCGGTCGGCGTGTGGGCGGCCGACAACGCCCAGATGTTCCACTCGGACACGACGGACACGGCGGACACGACAGGCCCGACGGACGCGGGGGTGCTGCTGTCGGCCTTGCTGAAGGTTCAGGACGAGATCGAACGCCGTTGCCGGGCCCGGGTCGGCATCGGCGTGCATCATGGAAGCTTCTACGACCTGGCCGGTGGGCTGTACGGCGCGGAGGCGGACGCGATCGAGGACATCGCGGAGAACCACACAGAAGGCGGGGAGATCGCGGTGACGGCGCCGGTCGTCGACCGGCTGCCCCGTGACCATTCCTTCGTCATTCGGCGCAAGGACGGCCCCGAGAGTCCGGTCGGCGCCGTCTACCAGGTGCTCGACGGTCCCCGCCTGGATGGCGTGCGACCGGTCGAGGATCAGCGATACCCCATTCCCTACTCCGCGGCCTTCTACGCCGACCTGCTGCGGCTGGAGCACAGCCCCGAAGACGTCGAGCTGGCCGAACGGCTCACCGCCGAGCACCTGCAGCACCGGACCGTGGTCCTGGTCGAGCGGAGCGTCGCCCCGGCCGAGACGCCCGAGCTCGGGTTGCTGCGAGGGTTGGCCCTGTCGGCGGTGATGAAGGAGACGGGACTCCGGCTCATGCCCGCGCTGGGCGCCGTGGAGATCAAGATCGCCGGTCCGCTGGCCATCTACTTGTTCGAGCATCCGGGGCCGGCCGTACGGTTCGCGCAGAGCCTGCGCGCGGGACTGGCCGAGCACGAGATCAGTTGCCGGATCGGGGTGGCTGACGGGCCGGTGCTGGCCGGGGAGACGCCTGGTGGTGGCTGGGACATCGCCGGTGCGCCGGTGAATCTCGCCTCCAAGATGGCGCAGGATCTCGGCGCGCCCGGTCGCGTCTATCTGAGCGAGGCCTTGCGCGAGCACGTCCATCTGGACGGGTTCGCCGCCGTCCGGCGCACTGTCTCCGGGGTGCAGATGGCCTACTTCGAGGGCTGAGAAACGGCCGGATCGTGATCGGCTGAACGGCTCGGCCATCAAGACGCCTGGCCATGCGCGAAATCTCGTGGCCATCTCTGGAAACGAAGTCGAAACTCGCTCTTCCCGAGTGCGGAGTCCTTCTTTATCCTCAACCTCAAGAGCATCTGTGAACGTTCACAGCAGAGAAGGAGGCTCAATCCGCTCCAAAGAGCGAATTGTCCAGGTCTGTAGCCGGTAACAAGTCCGTGAGCGTTCACAGTAGTCGCGGACCTGGCAGCACCATGCCGAGACCACCCCCACCCATTTCTTGATCAAGGAGAGCTCATGACCGCGTACCGCGTTCGGAGGATCGGGGGCGCGCTGCTGCTGACATTGGCGACGCTGCTCGCGGTCGTCCTGGTGAACCCCACACCCGCCTCGGCCGCCACGCTGACCATGCGCGGCGCCGACATCTCGTCGGTCCAGCGGAGCCTGGACCTCGGGGCCAAGTACTACAACGCCGCCGGTACGGCAGCCGACCCGCTGGACATCCTCGCCGGCGTCGGAGTCAACTACGTCCGCCTGCGCATCTGGAACAACCCGGCAAGCGGCTACAACAACAAGGCGAAGGTCCTGGCCTACGCCAAGACGGTCAAGGCCAGGGGGCTCGGCCTGATGATCGACTTCCACTATTCGGACACCTGGGCCGACCCGGGCAAGCAGTACAAGCCGGCGGCGTGGGCGAGTCACGGCATCAGCCAGCTCCAGACCGACGTCTACAACTACACCTACGACATCTGCAACAGCCTGAAGGCGCAGGGCACCACGCCGGACAGCGTGCAGATCGGCAACGAGATCAACGTCGGGATGCTCTGGAACGACGGCAAGGTCATCAACAACGATTTCACCAACCTGAGCCTGCTGCTGAAGGCCGGCTACAACGCGACCAAGGCCTGCAACAGCGGCACCCAGGTGATCATCCACACCGCGGACGCCGACAGTCTCGCGAACGCGCGCTGGTTCTATGACGGCATCAAGGCCAAGGGCGTGCCGTGGGACATCACCGCCCTGTCGTACTACTGCATGTGGCACGGTTCGCTGTCCACCCTGTCCAGCGTGATCACCGACGCGAGGTCCCGGTACGGCAAGCCGGTCATCGTGGCGGAGACCGCCTACCCGTTCACCGCGGCCAACGCCGACAGCGAGGGGAACGCGATCAACGGCTCGGCGCCGTGCTCGGGCTACCCGGCCACCTGGGCGGGGCAGGCGAGCGAGTTCACCGCGGTCCAGAACACCGCCCGCAGCGCGGGCGCGATCGGCGTCTTCTACTGGGAACCGACCTGGTACGCCATCTCCGGCAACGGCTGGGACCCGGCCAACATCAACGGCACCGGCGACCAGTGGGACAACATGGCCACCTTCAACTGGACCGGCAACATCAACCCGAGCATCAGGTGGACTCCGTAGCGAGCGCGGAATCGCCGGCGCCGCGTGCCCGGCCGCCGGGGTGATTGGCGCGGATGTTCACCGCCGCGAGGCTGACCGTCTGGCTGATCCGGCGCTGCCGGGTGTCCGGCCGCTTCGCCTTCGCCACCCACTCCAGGATCAGCCGTTTCGAGGAGGGCGGGAAGTTCTGGAAGTTCCGGCGGGCGGCCTCATCGCGGTCGAGCAGCTCCTGGAGATCATCGGGTACGGCGTCGGTGTCGGGCAGGACCTGCCAGGTCCCCTTGGCCCTGGCCAGGTCGATCAGGGCTTGACCGTGCCCGGTCATCAGGCCCAGCTCGGTCATCTTCGCGGCGCGCTGCCGGTTCACCCGGCTCCACGTGCTGCGCGGGTTGCGGGGGGTGAAGCGGAGGAGGGAGCTGTTCGCGTCGCCTTTGCGGGCCTGGCTGTCAATCCAGCCGTAGCACAGCGCGTGTTCGATCGCCTCGTGATACCGCATGCTCGGCATGCCGCTGTCCTTGTGGTAGATGACCAGCCATATCTCCTTTTCGGACTGGCAATTGCGGGCCAGCCAGGCACGCCAGTCGGCGGTCGTGCTCGGGTAAAAGGTGCTCACGTCACGCCCCCGCCCGCGATCCGAGAACGTCCAGGTAGTGCTGGTTGTACATCACGCCGAGGACGTTCCCGAAGGGATCGACCACGGACGCGGTGACGAATCCGGGGCCGCGCTCGACCGGCTTCTCGTGTTCTGTGGCGCCCAGGGACAGCAGCCGCTCGAAGGCGGCCTGGACATCGTCCACGTGCCAGTAGGTCACCGCGCCGCCGGCCTGGCCCGAGCGGCTGTGGGGGGCGAACCGGCCGTCGATGATGCCGAGCTCGTGCTGGTAGTCGCCGATGCGGAACTCGAGGTAGGCGGGCGGCCCTTCGAGCGGGCGGACGAAGTACGGCTCGGTGCCGAGCAGCTCGGTGTACCACTCCTGGGCGGCCTTGATGTCGTCGGCGAAGAAGCTGACGGTGGTGAGTCCTCGCAGCATCGGGGGTTCCTTCTTTCGGTCGGTGACAATGACTATCTTCCACGCTAAAGTGCTCACCAATTGAGCACTTTTCTGGAGGGATATGCGCGCTGATCGACTCGTCGCCACCCTCCTGCTCATGCAGAGCCGTGGCCGGGTGACCGCCGCCGAGCTGGCCGACGAGCTCGAGGTGTCCGTCGCCACCGCGCGCCGCGATCTGGAGGCGCTGTCCGTGGCGGGCATCCCGGTATACCCGCAGTCCGGCCGCGGCGGTGGCTGGTCGCTCGTCGGCGGCGCCCGCACCGACCTCAGCGGCTTGTCGGCGACCGAGGCGCAGGCGTTGTTCCTGCTCGTCGGCCCGGCCGCGGCGGTTTCGGGCGAGGCCAAGGCGGCGCTGCGCAAGCTCGTACGGGCGCTGCCGCAGACCTTCCGGGCCGACGCCGAGGCCGCCGCCAGCGCCACGATGATCGACCCCACTCGGTGGGGCGAGCGGGATCGTCGCCGGCCCGAGATGGTCGACCTGCTGCAGGCCGCCGTGATCCGCCGGCGGAAAGTCCGCCTGACCTACGCCAACAGCGCCCGCGAGCGGACCGAACGGCTGATCGACCCGTGGGGCCTGGTCGACAAGGACGACATCTGGTACCTGATCGCCGGGACCGAACGCGGGCAGCGCACCTTTCGCGTCGACCGGATCATCGAGGCCGAGCCGACCGACCAGCCCGCCGAGCGCCCGGACGACTTCGCGCTCGACACCGCGTGGCAGCAGGTCGTCGGCGAGGTGGAGCAGCGGCGGTCACGTACCTGGGCGACCGTGCTCATCGAGGCCAGGTTCGTGCCGATCCTGCGAACCCACTTCGGGCGGCACTGCCACACCGACGGTGAGCCCGACGGCGGCCGTGTCCGGGTCCGCCTGGCCGCACCGACCCCGCTGGACATCGCCCGGAACCTGGCCGGCTGGGGCGCGATGGTCGAGGTGGTCGAGCCGCGATCGGTCCAGGCCGAGCTGGCGCGGATCGGCGCCGAGCTCGCCGGCCGCTACGCCGGCGAGGGCTGACGGGGCCTTCCGCCAGCGGTTCCGGCCTCAGACTTACCTTGTACGATGGGCCGCGGAGGAGGGTTGATCTAGGTGGCCACCCGCAACGAACCAAGGACCGAGCCCCGCATCCCGTTGAGCAGAGATCGGGTGTTACGGGCCGCGGTCAAGCTCGCCGACGAAAGCGGCATCGAGTCGCTCACGATGCGCCGCCTCGCGGAAGAGGTCGGCGCCGAGGCGATGTCGCTCTACTACCACGTGGCCAAGAAGGAAGACGTGCTGGACGGCATCGTCGAGGTGATCGCCGGGGAGATCAACGAGGTCGTCGGCCGGATCGATGTGCCTTCCAAGGGCGCGGCCTGGAAGTCGGCCGTGCGCCAGAGAGTCCTGGCCGCCCGCGAGGTCTTCCTGCGCCACCCCTGGGCGCCGCGCGTCTTCGAGACACGTGCCGACGTGAGTCCACCCGTCGTGCAGTACTTCGATGCCCTGATCGGGCTCATGCGAGACGGCGGCTTCTCCTACGACCTGGCCCACCACGCGCTGCACGCCCTGGGGAGCCGGGCTCTGGGGTTCACCCAGGAGATGTTCGATCCGGGCGACGGAGCCGGTGACGAGGAATCCACGGCCATGCTCGAGAGCATGGCCGAGCAACTGCCCCACCTCGTCGGCATGCTGAGAGAGATCGCCCATGACGACCCCGACTCCACGTTGGGCTGGTGCGACGACCAGACCGAGTTCGAGTTCGGGCTCGATCTGATTCTCGACGGTCTCGACAGGATGCGCGAGACCGCCTGACCCTTCGCGACGCCGGTCGCCGGTACGTCTCATGAACCGCCCTCCTTGACTGCCTTACGCCGTAAGAGTACCTTACGACGTACGACTTACGTTGTACGAAACGAAGGAGACATGATGAAGGCGGTCGTCTTACGCTCGTACGGGACACCCGATGACCTGGCTGTCAGCGAGATCGACAAGCCCGTGCCCCGCGACGACGAGGTGCTGGTCCGGGTGCGCGCCACCTCCGTCCAGCCCTACGACTGGCACCACCTCCGAGGCGAGCCGTACATCGCGCGCCTCATGCCCGGCAGCCTCGGGCTACGCGGGCCGAAGATCAGCATCCTGGGCGCCGACATGGCGGGACAGGTCGAGGCGGTCGGCAAGGACGTGACCGGGTTCGGTCCGGGCGATGAGGTGTTCGCGCAGGTCAACCAGGGCGGCTTCGCCGAGTACATCTGCGTCCGGGAGGGCGAACTGGCGCCGAAGCCGAAGAATCTCACGTTCGAGCAGGCGGCGGCGGTGCCGATGGCGGCCAACACCGCCCTGCTGGGCCTGCGCGACCAGGGACGCGTCCAGCCGGGGCAGAAGGTCCTGATCAACGGGGCTTCGGGCGGTGTGGGGACGTTCGCCGTGCAGCTCGCCAAGGCGTTCGGCGCGGAGGTCACCGGCGTCTGCAGCACCCGGAACGTCGACCTGGTCCGCTCGCTCGGCGCGGACGCGGTCAGCGACTACACCAAGGAGGACTTCACCCGGAACGGCCGGCGCTACGACCTCCTGCTGGACATCGCCGGCAGCCGCTCAGGAGTGGCCTGCCGGCGGGTGCTGACGCCCAAGGGGACCTACGTCGCCATCGGCGGGGCGCCCGGCCGATGGCTCCAACCGGCTGGCCACGTGTTCTCGGCGCTGGCGGTGTCGCCGTTCGTGTCCCAGCGAATGGTCATGACAGACGTGGTCGCATGCACCGAGAACCGACAGAACCTGATGACGCTGACCCAGTTCATCGAAGACGGCAAGATCACTCCGGTCATCGACCGCAGCTACCCGTTCGAGGAGATCCCCGCGGCCGTCAAATACCAGGAAGAGGGCCATGTCCCGGGAAAGGTCGTCATAGCGGTCTGAGCGGGCTCAGGACAGCTTCTCGAAGAAGAACTCGTGCTTGAGGAAAGAGGTGTCGTACTCGTGGCCGGGGTACGGCGGGATCAACTGGGAGGCCTGGAACAGCCGCCAGCCGTCACGCAGCGCCTCGACGCCCGTCTCGTAGGGCGGCTCGTCGCCGTCGCCCGTCGTGGGGTTGGTCGCACCGGTGCCGTCGTAGCGGGACCAGCCGACGACAGGGGCGTCCAACGCCGACGTGGCCAGGTAGAGAACGAGCACCTGCTGCTTCACGCGGCCCTCCCAGGGCGGTTGCTGACGCGGGTCATCCAGTAGTCGATGTCGAAGGCGGTGTCGCCGGTCAGCGCCCGCCAGAGCCTGACCCGGTTGTAGATCTCCAGACGCCCGGTGGCCGTCTCGTACCAAGGGAAACGACGGCCCAACTCGGCGAGTACGGCCGGATCGTCGAGGTCGGAGGTGTCCCACAGGCGGACCTGCGGCACGGTCGGGTTGAACCGGATCTTGAACATGTACCTGCGGACGTCACCGTCGTTGCGCCGCCCGCCGTGCCAGAGGCCGTGGTGCAGGATGGCGACGGTGCCCGCGGGGCAGGTCAGCCGGGTCTGACCGCGCAGGTTCTGGTAGCGGCCGGTGTCGCTCTCGTTGGTGCGGCGCAGATGGCTGCCCGGCACGCTCAGTGTGCCGCCCATGTCGGCGGTCACCTCGTGCGGGTAGTACATGAGCTGCACGTCGAAGGCGTCCATCCGGGTGTCGATGATCGCGTCGCCGTGCAGCGGCTGGGCGCTTCCTCCTTGGGGCTCACGGATGTGCACGGCGTGATGGTCGACGGTCGGGTCCGGCCCGACCAGGCTGTGCAGCGCGCCCGCGACGACGGGCAGGTCGACGAGGCGGCGGGCGAAGGAGCCCGCCGGAAAGGCTTCGGCCAGGGGCGTGCCGTACGGCACCGCCGGGATTCCGGCATCGAGCACGTCGATCGCCTGCTCGTTCATCTCCGCGGGCACGACCGCGTCCATCCGCAGGGAGCCGTGTGCCACGAAGCGGGCCATCTGTACTGAGGTCAGCAAGGTGGTTTGCATGCGTCGAACCTAAAGACACCACACATCAATGTAATGGGGTGCATTCACCGACTTGTGGTTAAGTTTCACCATGGATCGGGTGCTCATCAGGCTGGACGAGCCGCCCTCGGTAGCGAACGTCGGGGTGGGCGTGCACGGGATCCACAGCCTGACGGACGTGTTCCGGCTGCCCGACCTGTGGCAGTTGCACCTGTACGGCTACCCGGCCGAGCTGGAGATCGACGGCGTGACGTATCCGATCAGGCCGGGCCGCGTGAGCCTGGTGCCGCCGGGCACGCAGGTGCGCTACCGCTATCGGGGCCGCTCGGAGCACCTGTACGCGCACCTGCGCCCGGCGGAGGCGGGCCAGGCGCACACGGTGCAGGTGATGCAGGACGCCGGCGCCGAGGCGCCGCTGCTGGCCGGGATGCTCCGGCAGGCCGTCGCCGCGACACCCGGAACGCCGTCGCGGGCCGTCGCCGAAGTCTGGGCGGTGCTCTGGCGCATCGCCCAGCTCTCTCCCGCTGTGGAGAGCGGCCGGTCGCACGCCGCCGTCTCGGCCGCCGTCGCCCACATCGAGGCCAACCTGGCCGGGCCGCTGACGGTTCCGGAGATCGCCGCCGCGGCCGGGATGTCGCACAACCACCTCACCCGGCTGCTCCGGGCCGAGACCGGAGACACGGTGATCGCCTACATCCGGCGCCGCCGCATGGAACGGGCCCGCCACCTGCTCCGGGAGTCGACGCTGTCGATCTCGGCAATCGCCGCGGCAGTCGGGATCCCCGACCTGCAGGCGTTCAACAAGGCCTGCCGTCGCGAACTCGGCGCGTCTCCACGGGCCATCCGGGGACCCGGTCCTGTCACATGATGGATCAGGCGGTGGTCGCGCCGATGGTCTGCGCGAGGTCCTCCGGCACCGGGTAAGGGCGTTCCTGCGGGAGCAGGCCGGTCACGTCCCTGCGGTCGCGGAGCGCGGTGTGGAGCTCGCGGACCCGGTCGGTGATGTCGGTGATCGCGACCGTCCAGTCGTCGAGGTAGTGCTCGACGGCCTGGCCCGACAGGCCGATCTGGATGGATCGGTGGGGGAGGGCGTTGTGGTGCGGGTCGCGCTCGGGATCCCATTGGACGCGCACCGGACTGTGCCTCAGGCGTTCCTTCCAGCTCTCCTGATCGCCGTCCCGGTCAGGGTGGCTGAGGCAGGCGTGCGCCAGCGCCCAGGCGAAACCGTCGCGAGTGAGGTCGATGGCCAGGACGCGGGTCTGGCCGGGCTTGGTCGCGTAGCCGCAGCGGTACATCATCCACAGGAACGACGGCTTGATCCAGGTCATCCGCTCCCGTTTGAAGGGCGCCACGAACCGCTGCGCGGCGACCGCGGGAGCGGCGATGGCCGGGTCGTACGCCTGGTAGACGGTGATCGACTCCTCGGTGTAGGCGGCGCGGATCTGGCGGTAGGGCACATTCATGCCGCTCAGCCTGGCGAACAGGGTCTGGGGCCGGCAACGGGATTAACCGAGCGGCCCCGATGGGCTCGCCGCGAGGCGTCACCCCCGCGGCAAGCCACTCTCTAGGCGTTCCGTGCCTTGGCGTATTCCGCGGCGCCGCCCGCGAAGTCGTACACCTCGACCTGCTCGTTCCCGACCACCCAGGCGTCGTGTCCGGGCGGGGCGACGAAGACCTCTCCCGGTCCGATCTCGGCCTCGGTGCCGTCGTCCATCCGGATGCGGAGCCGGCCGCGTACGACGAAGCCGTTGTGGTGGACCTGGCACGAATCGG
This sequence comes from Nonomuraea sp. NEAU-A123, assembly GCF_018603905.1. Classification (GTDB taxonomy): domain Bacteria; phylum Actinomycetota; class Actinomycetes; order Streptosporangiales; family Streptosporangiaceae; genus Nonomuraea. The sequence goes on along the minus strand of NZ_JAHFZZ010000040.1, from coordinate 63,605 downwards.
TGCCCACGATCGGCTTGACGGACGCCGACCAGCGCCATCCGGGTTCGAACGTGGCGACACCGAAGGCCAGGCCCGTCAGGTTGCATACCTCGAGATGCCCCATCGGGAAGTCCCGGCGTTCGTCGGGCTTGTCGATGCTCTTGACTTCGATCATGACGTCCCCCTTTTCGTCATAGGCAATTCTTCCACCGCCCATTCCTCCCTACAAGGTGGGCATCTGCGAAAATGGCCAGGTGAGAGGCTGTACGGGGCGGATCTGGACAGAGCCGGGTCGAGCCGTTCGAGCACCGGGGAGGCACGCGCCATGGAGATCACCCTGCAGGTCAACGGCACGCGGCGGACCGTGGAGGTGGACCCGCGTGTCTCGCTGCTGGATCTGCTGCGCGAACGGCTCGGGCTGACCGGCTCGAAGAAGGGCTGCGACCACGGTCAGTGCGGCGCGTGCACCGTGCTGATCGACGGCCGGCGGGCCAACGCCTGCCTGGCGCTGGCCGTGGCGCAGGACGGGTCGGACATCACGACCGTCGAGGGCCTGGCGGACGGCGACCGGCCGCACCCGCTGCAGGCGGCCTTCATCGAGCACGATGCCTTCCAGTGCGGCTACTGCACCCCCGGCCAGCTCTGCTCGGCCGCCGGGATGCTGGCCGAGGGCGGCCCGAGCGCCATCACCGACGACCTGGCCACCGACCCGGCGCTGACGGCCGAGGAGGTCCGCGAGCGGATGAGCGGCAACCTGTGCCGGTGCGGCGCCTACCCGAACATCGTCACCGCGATCGTGGAGGTGGCGCGATGAGATCCTTCGAGTACGCGCGGGCCGCCGACCCCGCCGACGCCGTGGCCAGGTTCCGGCCCGGCACGATGTACCTGGGCGGTGGCACCAACCTCGTCGACCTCATGCGCCTGGGCGTGGCCGAGCCCGAGTACCTGGTGGACGTGAGCCGGCTGCCGCTCGACCGCGTCGAGCCCGACGGCGAGGGGCTGCGGGTCGGCGCCGCCGTGCGCAACAGCGACCTCGGCGCCCACCCGCTGGTCCGCGAGCGCTACCCGATGCTGGCGCGGGCGGTGCTGTCCGGGGCGTCCGGGCAGATCCGTAACATGGCGACCGTCGGCGGCAACCTGCTGCAACGCACCCGCTGCCCGTACTTCCAGGACGTCTCCAAGCCGTGCAACAAGCGGCTGCCCGGATCCGGCTGCCCGGCGATCGACGGCGACCACAGCAACCTGGCGGTCCTGGGGCATTCCACCGCCTGCGTGGCGACCCATCCGTCCGACATGGCGGTGGCGCTGGCCGCGCTCGACGCCCGCGTCCACGTCACGGGGCCCGGCGGCGACCGGGTGATCCCGATGCCGGGGCTGCACCGGCTGCCCGGCGACGAGCCCGGCAGGGACACCGTGCTGGAGCCCGGCGAGCTGGTCACCGCCGTGCTCCTGCCCGCTCCGCCGCCGGGCGCCTCCCGCTACCGCAAGGTCCGCGAGCGTGCCTCGTTCGCGTTCGCGCTGGTGTCCATCGCCGCGGTCCTCGACGTCGCCGGGGACGGGACCGTGCGCGAATGCCGGATCGCGCTCGGGGGAGTGGCGCACGCGCCGTGGCGGTGCGAGCGCGCCGAACAGGCGCTGCGCGGCGCCCGGGCGGGCGAGGAGAGCTTCGGCCGGGCCGCCGACGCCGAGCTCGCGCAGGCCCGCCCGCTGCCGCGCAACGCGCACAAGGTGCCGCTGGCCCGCAACCTCATCGTTCGCACCCTGCTGGAGCTGGCGCCATGAACCGGATCGAGGGGCACGACAAGGTCACCGGCCGCGCGACCTACGCGGCCGAATACCCCGTCGAGGGCGTCACCTACGCCTACCCGGTCCAGGCCGAGATCGCCAGGGGCCGCATCACCTCGATCGACGCGGCCGGGGCGCTCGCCATGCCGGGCGTGCTGACCGTACTGTCCAGCGAGGATCCCCCCGAGCTGGCGCCCGACGCGGACCCCGAGCTCGGGCTGTTCCAGCGCCGCGAGGTCGCCTACCGGGGGCAGATCGTGGCCGCCGTCGTCGCCGACACCTACGAGAACGCCCGCGCGGCCGCGCGGGCGGTGCGGGTCACCTACCAGGAGGACCCGCACGACGTACGGCTGCGTAGCGACCATCCCGGGCTCTACCGGCCGGAGAAGGTGAACCCGTTCTATCCCGCCGACACCGAGAAGGGCGACGTGGCGGCCGGGCTGGCCGCGGCGGCCTTCACCGTGGACGTGACGTACACGACGCCGGCCATGCACAACAACCCGATGGAGCCGCACGCCACGCTCGCCGTCTGGAGCGGTGACGGCGACCTGACCGTCTACGACGCGACGCAGGGCGTGTCCACCGCCCGCGACATGATCGCCAAGACGCTCGGCCTGCCCGCCGAGCGGGTGCGCGTGGTGTGCCGGCACGTCGGCGGCGGTTTCGGGGCCAAGGGCACCATTCGGCCCGGCACCATGCTCGCCGTCCTCGCGGCGCGCGCCGCCGGGCGGCCGGTGAAGGTGGCGCTGACCCGTCAGCAGCTGTTCGACGTCACCGGCTACCGCACGCCGACGATCCAGCGGCTGCGGCTCGGCGCCGACGCCGACGGGCGCCTGACCGCCGTCGACCACGAGGTCGCCGAGCAGAGCTCGACGCTGATCGAGTTCGCCGAGCAGACCGCCACCCCGGCCCGCACCATGTACGAGACGCCCGCGCTGCGCACGGCTCACCGCCTGGTCCGGCTGGACGTCGCCTCCCCGTCGTGGATGCGCGCTCCGGGCGAATGCCCCGGCATGTACGCGCTGGAGTCGGCCATGGACGAGCTGGCCATCGCCGTCGGCATGGACCCCGTCGAGCTGCGCGTGCTCAACGACCCGGAGGTCGAGCCGGCGGGCGGCCGGCCGTTCAGCTCCCGCAACCTGGTGGCCTGCCTGCTGGAGGGCGCCCGCCGGTTCGGCTGGGAGGGGCGCGACCCCACCCCCGGCGTCCGCCGCCAGGGGCGCTGGCTCATCGGCACCGGCGTCGCCTCCTCCACCTATCCGGCCCTGCGGCGCCCGTCCCAGGCCACCGCCACCGTCGAGAACGGCGGCTACGTCGTCCGCGTGGCCGCCGTCGACCTCGGCACCGGCGCCCGCACCGCGCTGACCAGGATCGCCGCGACCACGCTCGGCGTCCCGCCCGAACAGGTACGGGTCGAGCTGGGCGACAGCGACCTGCCCGCCGCCCCGCTGGCCGGCGGCTCCATGGGCACCGCCTCCTGGGGCTCGGCCGTCGTGGCCGCCTGCGAGGAGGCGCTGCGCGATGGCAAGCACGGGGCCGCCGACACCACCGACGCCATCAAGGCGCAGGAGGATCTGGCCAGGCACTCCTTCGGCGCCCAGTTCGCCCGGGTCCGGGTGGACATGGACACCGGCGAGGTACGCGTGTCGCACCTGCTGGGCATCTTCGCCGCAGGGCGGATCATCGACGAGAAGCTGGCCAGGTCGCAGTTCGTCGGCGGCATGACGATGGGCCTGGGCATGGCGCTCATGGAGGCGACCGTCACCGACGAAGAGTTCGGTGGGTTCAGCAACCACGACCTGGCCCAGTACCACGTCCCTGTGTGCGCGGACATCGAGCGGATCGACGCGGCCTGGATCGAGGAGGACGACCGGCACCTCAACCCGATGGGCGCCAAGGGCATCGGCGAGATCGGCATCGTCGGCACCGCCGCGGCCATCGGCAACGCCGTCTACCACGCCACCGGCATCCGCGTCCGCGACCTGCCCATCACCCCCGCCCGCCTGCTCGCCTGACCCGTTCCCTGTTCGGAATGTGCTGCTAGATCATGCTTTTGGTATGAAATGACCTGGCTTCGGTAGATGAAGGCGTATGGAACCGGACAAGGAGACCCGCAAAGAGCGGGCCGACCGCAACTTCGTGGAGCTGCTGCAGAGTGCGCGTGTGGCGGTGACCGGGGTTCAGGTGCTGTTCGCGTTCCTGCTGACGGTCCCGTTCTCGCAGGGGTTCGACAAGCTGAACCTGGCCGATCGGCGGCTGTTCTACGTGGCGCTGGTCAGTGCCGCGATCGCGTCGATCTGCTACATCGCCCCGGCCGCCCAGCACCGGGTGCTCTTCCGGCAGGGGCTGAAGGAGACGCTGGTCCGCCGGTCCAACCTGTACGGCATCGCGGGGGCGCTGGCCCTGGCCGTCTCGATGACCGCGGCCACCATGCTGGTGGTCGACTACCTGTTCCACAATATGATCGCGGTGATCACGGCCGTCTTCATCGCCCTGCTGGCCGTGTGGAGCTGGTTCGTGCAACCGGCGATCGACCGTTCGGCCAACGGGGACCGCGACAGCGGCTGACCCCGGCCGCACGGGCGGCCGGGGTCAGGTGGAGCCTGGGGGTCAGATCTTCGGGCACATCTTCCCGTCACGCGGCGGGACCCGGGTGATCAGGTAGCGGTCCACCGTCTTGTCGACGCAGGCCGAGCCGGTGCTGTAGGCGGTGTGGCCGTCGCCGTCGAAGCTGAGCAGCACGCCCGACGAGAGCTGGGCGGCCAGCGCCTTGGCCCACTTGTACGGCGTGGCGGGGTCGCGCAGGGTGCCGACCACCAGGATGGGCGGCGCGCCCTTGGCGTGGATCGCCTTGTTGACGGTCTTGCTCCTGACCGGCCAGAAGTCGCACGGGCTGGCCAAGAGCTTCCCGGCGCTGATCGCCTTGGCGTGGCGCACCGCCTGCCTCCAGGTCGGGTGGTCGAGGCAGTCGATGGCCGTGTGCGCCTCCATCAGGTTGGCGTAGGTCGCGTCGGCGCCTCGCGCGTTGTACTGGTCGGCGTACTGCAACAGGAGCGTGCCGTCGCCCTTGAAGGCCCGGCCGAGCGCCTGCCGGAGGGCCGGCCACGACCGCTGGTCGTACAGGAGACCCTGGATGCCGGTGTACACGATGGCCTGCGTGGCCTGCCTGCCGTCGTAGGTGTTGACCAGCGGGGCCTTCTCGGTCCGGGCGTGCAGGGCCCGCATCCGCTTGGCGGCCGTGCGCTTGGTGAAGGGGCAGTCCTTGTGCTTGAAGCAGTCACTTGCGAACGAGTCGAACGCCACCCCGAAGCCGACATTCTGGTCGGAGCCGAAATCGCCCGCGTTCACGGAGGGGTCCTCCGCGCCGTCGAGCACCAGCGCGTGCACCCTGGCCGGGAACAGGTTCGCGTACGTGGCGCCGAGGAGGGTGCCGTACGAGAAGCCGATGTAGGTCAGGCGCGACTCGCCGAGACCGGCTCTGAGCACGTCCATGTCACGCGCGGCGTTCGGCGTGCCCACGAAGGGCAGGAGCGCGCCGGAGTTGGCCTGGCAGGCCTGCGCGAGCCGTAGCTGCGCGTAGTTGTACATCTTCACCTCGGCCCGCGAGTCCGGGGTGTCGTCGACGGAGTGGTACCAGTCGGCCACCGCGGTGGGCATGCACCGCACGGGGGCGGAGGCGCCCACGCCACGCGGATCGAAGCTGACCAGGTCGAACCGCGAGCGGAGGGTGGCGGTGAACTTCGTCTTCGCAGTGGCTCTCAGGAGGTCGATGCCCGACCCGCCGGGGCCGCCGAAGTTAGTCACCACGGAGCCGAGCCGCTTGCCGCCCTTGGCCGGCAGCTTGATCACCGCGATCTCAATCCGCTTGCCCGACGGCTTGGTGTAGTCGAGCGGAACCTTGAGCTTCGCGCACTGGAAACCGCCCTTACAGGGAGCCCAGGCAAGCCGCTGGCCGTAGTAGGCGTTCAGGCCGCCGTCGGACGCCCGTGCGGGCTGTGCGGCCGCCGGCCCGGCGGTGACGAAACCTGCTGACAGCAGGCCGATGACTAACGGGGTGATGATCCCGAGAAGGCGTCGCATATCTCTGTCCTCGTCTGGCGGCCGAGTGGATATCGCTTAGCTGACTCTCCGATGGTTGGGGCTACTGCTTGCGAGGCTCTTTAAGGCCACTGGCCAAGCGGCGTGCAAGCGTATTTGGAAAGTTTCTTTACTAGCGCGGATCACGTCCGTATGGTGATGCCATGAGCCTGCGCACAGTGCTGGTCCTGGTGGCGGCCCTCGTGGCCACGTCGGTGTCGGCGTCCCCCAGCGCGCGCGCCGCCGCGCCCCTGGGGTTCGGTGGCGTGGTCCCCGTGCCGGTCAGCACGACGCCCGCGGCCGGGGTCACGTACCGGATCACCTCGTCCACGAGCATCTACACCGACGTCCCAGCCGTGGGCGACCAGCTCGCGCGGCAGTTGCGGCGCTCGACCGGTTACCCCGTGCCCATCGTCGCGGCGCCGGCCGCCGGCGGCATCTCGCTGCGGCTGGGCAGTGTGAGCGGCGGGGACGAGGCCTACCAGCTCGACGTGACCGCCACCGGGATCACCGTGCTGGCCAACCGGGCCGCCGGGCTGTTCAACGGGGTGCAGACGCTGCGCCAGCTCCTGCCGTACGCGGCCGACAGCGCGACCGTCCAGCCGGGACCGTGGCCCGTGCAGGGCGGGCGGATCACCGACGCGCCGCGCTACGCCTACCGGGGCGCCATGCTCGACGTCGCCCGCCACTTCTTCCCCGTGGCCGCCGTCCAGCGGTACATCGACCAGATCGCCCTGTACAAGATCAACTACCTGCACCTCCACCTCTCCGACGACCAGGGCTGGCGCATCGTCATCGACTCCTGGCCCAGGCTGGCCACGTACGGCGGCAGCACCGCCGTCGGCGGCGACCCGGGCGGCTACTACACCAAGGCCCAGTACCAGGAGCTCGTCGCCTACGCCGCGGCCCGCAACATCACCGTCGTGCCCGAGATCGACCTGCCCGGGCACACGAACGCCGCCCTGGCCTCGTACGCCGAGCTGAACTCCGGCGGCGTCGCGCCGCCCCTCTACACCGGGACCGACGTCGGGTTCAGCACGCTGTGCACGTCGAAGGAGATCACCTACACCTTCATCGACCAGGTGCTCGGCGAGCTGGCCGCGATCACCCCCGGCCCCTACCTGCACCTCGGCGGTGACGAGGCCACCTCCACCAAGCCGGCCGACTACGCCGCGTTCATGAACCGGGCGCAGGCCATCGCCGCCGCGCACGGCAAGACCGTCATCGGCTGGCACGACATCGTCAAGGCCACGCCGCTGCCGTCCACGGTCGCTCAGTACTGGGGCACCACGCCGAACGACAGCGCCGTCGCCGGCGCCGGGCGGAAGGTCATCATGTCCCCGGCCAGCCGCGCCTACCTCGACATGAAGTACAACTCGCGCACCCCGATCGGCCAGGACTGGGCCGGGCTGATCGAGGTCAAGGACGCCTACGGCTGGAACCCGGGCGCCTACCTGACCGGCCTGCCCTCCCAGCAGGTTCTGGGCGTGGAGGCGCCGCTGTGGACCGAGACGATCAGGACGTCGGCCGACATCGAGTACATGGCCTTCCCGCGCCTGCCCGCCCTGGCCGAACTGGCCTGGTCCCCGTACGGCACGCACGACTGGACCGCCTTCAAGAAGCGCCTCGGGGCGCAGGGGCCGCGGTGGCGCGTCATGGGCGTGAATTACCACCACTCTGGGCAGATTGCCTGGCCTGCCGGTTCCTGAGCTGATCGCGCCGCCGGGACGGTACCGTTCAGGCTCGTGAGTGGTGCCAGAGAAGTGCGGGACGTGCTGCGGCAGGCGGCGCGGCTGCACGCCGCAGCGCGGGAGCTGCGGGAGGAGCACGAGCGCGCGCTGACCCGGGTCGTGGCGGCGATGTCCGCGCTGCGCAAGCCGCAGGCCAGAGCCGAGCTCGCGGGCATCCCGGTGGCCCGGCTCAAGGACGTGACCGGCGGGCGGCTGCGGCTCGGGATGCTGGAGCGCATGGGCTACACGACGGTGCTCGACGTGCTGGACGCCACGCCGTACGAGCTGCAGCGGTTGCCGGGGATCGGGCCGCAGACGCAGCGGCAGGTGCACGCGGCGGCGAAGCAGATCGAGCGCGCCGCGCGGGAGGTCACCGCCGTCCAGATCGACGTCGAGCGCCAGGACGAGGAGACCACGGCGCTGCTCGCCGCCCTGCATCCGTTGGTGGCCGCGGGAGCCGAGTTGCCGCGCGCCCGCCGGACGGCCGACGCGGTCGAGGAGCGGCTCGCCGCGCTGATGCCGGTGGCACGGGCGATGAGCGGCTGGTGGCGCCGGCTGCTGTCCGGCGAGGAGAAGCGGCGGCGGGCGGAGGAGGCCGTCGCCGGGATCTCCGAGATCCTCGCCGGGGAGGCCGAGACGCGGCTGCTCATCACGCAGGCGACCGTGGACCTGCTGCGGCCGGCGCCCTCCGGGGCGGAGGTGTGGATCGACTTCGAGATCCGCGCGGCCGACTACTACAACCTGCTGGCCGAGATCGCCGCCCTGGAGCCGGGCGACCGGGTCGCCGCCGAGGGGTTCCTGCCCGACGACCTGGCCGAGCGGGTCAGGAACCAGGAGCTCGACGACACCCACCGCCGGGTCTCGCTCCGTGGCTACCAGGCGTTCGGGGCCCGGTTCGCGCTGGCGCAGCGCCGGGTGATCCTCGGCGACGAGATGGGGCTCGGCAAGACCGTGCAGGCCATCGCCGCGCTCGCGCACCTCAAGGCGCGCGGTACGAGCCACTTCGTGGTGGTCTGCCCGGCCAGCGTACTGATCAACTGGATCCGCGAGATCGAGACCCGCAGCACGCTGCGGGCCTACCGGCTGCACGGCGGCGAGCGGGACACCGCCCTGGCGGAGTGGCTGGAGCGCGGCGGCGTGGCCGTGACCACCTTCGACGGGCTGCAGCGGCTCGACGGCGCGCCCGCCGAGGTGGGCATGCTGGTGGTCGACGAGGCCCACTACGTCAAGAACCCCGAGGCCCGCCGGTCCAAGGCCGTCGCCGCATGGTGCGGGCGGGTCGAGCGGGTGCTGTTCATGACGGGCACGCCGATGGAGAACCGGGTGGAGGAGTTCCGCAACCTGGTCGGCCACCTCCAGCCCGCGCTGCGCGCCCAGGTGCGCGGCAGCGACGCCGCGGCCGGAGCGCAGGCGTTCCGGCGCGCGGTGGCGCCCGTCTACCTGCGCCGCAACCAGGAGGACGTGCTCACCGAGCTGCCCGATCTCGTGCACGTCGACGAGTGGGAGGAGCTCAGCGCCGCGGACGCCGACGCCTACCGGGAGGCGGTCGCGGCGGGCAACTTCATGGCCATGCGCCGCGCCGCCTACGCGGTGCCGGACAAGTCGGCCAAGCTCGAACGGCTGCGCGAACTGGTCGACGAGGCGGCGGGCAGCGGGCTGAAGATCGTGGTCTTCTCCTACTTCCGCGACGTCCTGACCGCGGTGCGGGACGCCCTCGGCCCGGCGGTCCACGGGCCGCTCTCGGGTGACCTGCGGCCGGAGCGCCGCCAGGAGACCGTGGACGCGTTCAGCGCGGTGCCGGGGCACGCCGTGCTGCTCGCCCAGATCCAGGCCGGCGGGGTCGGGCTCAACCTGCAGGCCGCCTCCGTCGTGATCATCTGCGAACCGCAGGTCAAGCCCACCATGGAGAGCCAGGCCGTGGCCCGCGCGCACCGCATGGGGCAGGTGCGCAGGGTCCAGGTGCACCGGCTGCTCTCGCCCGGCGGCGTGGACGAGCGGATGCTGAAGATCCTGCACGCCAAGACGGTGCTGTTCGACGCGTACGCCCGGCGCAGCGACCTGGCCGAGTCCGCGCCCGACGCGATCGACGTGTCCGAGCAGGCACTGGCCCGCCAGATCGTCGAGGAGGAGCAGGCCCGGCTCCTGGGCGGAGCTTCCGTTCGGTAGCGCTGGGTCGCGTATCGCCTCACAGTCCCGCGGGCTCGTTGAGCTGGTGCGCCCACGGCGGGTTCGCCCCCGCGACCGAGCACGTCCGCGCCGCCACCCGGGCGGCGAAGGCGGCGGCGTCGGCGGCCGTCTCCAGGTCGAGCCCCTCCAGTCGGCCCCCGAGCAGCCCCCGTACGCCCAGCCGGTGCAGCAGCCCGGCGGTGAAGGAGTCACCGGCCCCAACGGTGTCGACGACCTTGACCTGCGGCGCCCGTACCGCCGTGCGCTCCCCGTCCAGTGACACCAGCGCGCCCGAAGCGCCCCGGGTGATCACGATGAGCCGGGCGCCCGCCGCGTGCCAGGCGTCGCAGGCACGTTCCACCGGCACGTCCGGCGCCAGGAAGGACAGGTCGTCGTCGCTGAGCTTGAGTATGTCGGCCACCGCGCACCAGCGCTCCACCGTGTAGTCCTCCCGGCCGGCCAGGCTGGGCCGTACGTTGGGATCGATCGAGATCGTCGCGTGCCGGCGGGCGTCCGCCGCGAACTCCTCCACCGCGGCGCCGCCCGGCCGCCTGACCAGCGCGAGCGACCCCGTGTGCAGGCAGGACCACCCGCGCGGGTCGAGGGCGGCGAGCTCCTCAGGCGTCCACTGCCAGTCGGCGGTGCCCTCGGCGTGGAAGATGTAGGCCGCCTGGCCCCGCTCGTCGAGCGAGGCTACCGCCAGCGTGCTCGGCTCGGCGGCGGGGACACAGGCCGACAGGTCCACCCCGGAGGAGGCGAGATGCTCACGGAACAGCTCCCCGAACACGTCCCCGGACACCCGCCCCAGGAACCGGGTCGAGGTGCCGAGGCGGGCCAGAGCCACTGCCGTGTTCGCGGGCCCCCCGCCCGGCAGCACCCGGAGCTCCAGCTCACCGGGACGCCGGTCAGCGAAGGCGTCTGCGACGCATTCGCCCAGGACAGCGATCATCAGGGTCAACCTTTCTGCCATGTTTGCAGATTTGTTACGTCGCGGGGGCATTGACGTTTCTAGAAACGGAGTCCATCATCGCAGCACGGCGAATGTCAACGTTGACATATGTCAACGATGACATTGAATCATCCCTGATAGGAAGCCACCATGATTGCTAGGCTCTCGGCCGGACTGCTGGCCGCCGCTCTCCTCGTCACAGGCTGCGGCGGCGGTGAGCAGAAGGCCTCCACCAGCTCCGCCGGCTCCACCAAGGTGGGGCTGATCACGAAGACGGAGACCAACCCGTTCTTCGTCAAGATGAAGGAGGGCGCGCAGACCGCCGCCAAGGCGGCGGGAATGGAGCTGCTGACCGCGGCGGGCAAGTTCGACGGCGACAACGCCTCCCAGCTCACCGCCATCGAGAACATGGTCGCGGCCGGGGTGAAGGGCATCCTCATCACACCCAACGACACCAAGGCGATCGTTCCCGCGATCAAGAAGGCCAGGGACGCCGGCGTCGTGGTGATCGCCCTGGACACGCCCACGGACCCGCAGGACGCCACCGACGCGCTGTTCGCCACCGACAACCTCAAGGCGGGCGAGCTGATCGGCGAGTACGCCAAGGGCGCGATGGCCGGCAAGGCCGCGAAGATCGCCACGCTCGACCTGGCCCCCGGCATCACGGTCGGGCAGCTCCGCCACGACGGCTTCCTCAAGGGCTTCGGCATCGCCGAGGGCGACCCGTCGGTCGTCTGCTCCCAGGACACGCGCGGCGACCAGGCCAAGGGCCAGGAGGCGATGGAGAACTGCCTGCAGAAGGCGCCCGACATCAACCTCGTCTACACCATCAACGAGCCCGCCGCCCTCGGCGCCTACACCGCGCTCAAGGCCAAGGGCCGCGAGAAGGACGTGGTCATCGTCTCGGTCGACGGCGGCTGCACCGGCGTCAAGGCCGTGAAGAGCGGGCAGATCGCCGCGACCTCGCAGCAGTACCCGCTGAAGATGGCCGAGGACGGCGTCAAGGCCGTCGCCGCCTTCGCCAAGGGCGGCGCCAAGCCCAAGGGGTACACCGACACCGGTGTCACCCTGATCACCGACAAGGCCGTCCAGGGCGTCGAGGCCAAGGACACCGCCTTCGGCCTGGCGAACTGCTGGGGCTGACATGGCCGTCATGGAAGCGACGCTGCCGCGCCGCATCATCACCACTCCGACGGCGGGCCCGCTGGGCGCGCTCGTGCTGGCCTGCGTGTTCTTCGCGCTCAACAGCGACCAGTTCCTCACCGGCGGCAACTTCTCGCTGATCATCCAGCAGGTGATGGTCGTCGGCACGCTCGCCATCGGGCAGACGCTCATCATCCTGACCGGTGGCATCGACCTGTCCAACGGCGCGATCATGGCGTTCGGCGGCATCGTGATGACCAAGCTGGCCGTCACCAGCGGCCTGCCGCCGCTGCTCGCGATCGCCGCCGGAATCGCCGTCTGCGCGGCCTTCGGGCTGGCGAACGGCATGCTGGTCACGAAGATCTCGCTGCCGCCGTTCATCGTCACGCTCGGCATGCTGAACGTGGTGTTCGCGCTGACCCACATCTACTCCGAGGACCAGACGGTCACCGACCTGCCGCCCGCGCTGACCATCCTCGGGCAGACGTTCAAGCTCGGCGGGACGAACGTCACCTACGGGTCGCTGCTCACGATCCTGCTGTTCCTGTTCTTCGCGTACGTGCTCGGGCAGACCGCGTGGGGCCGCCACGTGTACGCGCTCGGCAACAGCCAGGAGGTCGCGCGGCTGACCGGCATCCGTACGCAGCGGCTGACGATCAGCGTGTACACCATCGCGGGCCTCGTGTACGGCCTCGCCGCCCTGCTGCTCGTCTCCAGGACCGGCGTGGGCGACCCGCAGGCCGGGCAGACCGACAACCTCGACAGCATCACCGCCGTCGTGCTCGGCGGGACCAGCCTGTTCGGCGGCCGGGGACTGGTGCTCGGCACGCTGATCGGCGCGCTCATCGTGGGGGTCTTCCGTAACGGGCTGCAACTCATGGGCGTACCGTCGATTTATCAGACCCTCATCACCGGCATCCTGGTGATCCTCGCCGTCACTGTCGATCAGCTCTCCCGGAGGAGGACCCGATGACCCCCGTACTCCAGGCCCGTGGCCTGGTGAAGCGCTACGGCCACGTGGTCGCGCTCGACGGCGCCGACTTCGACCTGATGCCCGGTGAGGTGCTCGCCGTCATCGGTGACAACGGCGCCGGCAAGACCAGCCTGATCAAAGCGCTGACCGGCGCGCTGCAGCCGGACGAGGGCCAGATCCTGCTCGACGGCAAGCCCGTGCGCATCCGCGACCCCCTGGAAGCGCGCAGGCTCGGCATCGAGACCGTCTACCAGGAGCTCGCCGTCGCCGCCTCGCTCGACATCGCGACGAACATGTTCCTCGGGCGCGAGCTCCGCAAGCCGGGACTGCTCGGCACGATCTTCCGGAAGCTCGACAAGAAGCGGATGCGCGAGGAGTCGGCCAAGCACATGGCCGACCTGAAGATCGGCCTGCGCTCGCTCACCCAGCCCGTCGAGTCGCTGTCCGGCGGCCAGCGGCAGGGTGTGGCCGTGGCCAGGGCGGTGGCATGGGCCTCGCACGTCGTGGTCATGGACGAACCGACCGCCGCTCTCGGGGTCAAGGAGTCGGGGCAGGTCCTCGACATGATCAAGCGGGTCCGCGACCGCGGCATGCCCGTCGTACTGATCAGTCACAACATGCCCCATGTCTTCGAGATCGCCGATCGGATCCACGTCCAGCGGCTCGGCCGCCGCGTCGCCCAGATCAAGCCGGGCGACCACAGCATGGCCGAGGTCGTCGCCATCATGACCGGTGCCATCCAGGTTTCGGAAGGCAAGTCGGTCGTGACGGACAAGGACGCGGCGGAGGCGATCGGCCTCTAGCATGGTCGAAATGCGGCGTCCCACCATGACAGACGTGGCCCGTGAGGTGGGTGTCACCGCCAAGACCGTCTCACGGGTGCTCAACGACGACGGACCCGTGGCCATCGAGACGCGCGAACGCGTCATGGCCGCGGTCCGCAAACTGGGCTACCAACCCAACCTGATGGCCCGCAACATGCGGGTCGGGGCCAGGGACGCCGCGATCGGGCTGGTCATCCCCGAGATGGGCAACCCGTTCTTCGGCACGGTGGCGGGCGGCATCGAGAGCGCCGTCAGGGCCCGCGGCCTGACCCTCATCGTCGGCTCCTCCAGCGAGACCGCCGAACTGGAGCAGTCCCTGATCGCCACCTTCCTGGCCCGCCGGGTCAGCGCCCTCATCGTGGTCCCCTCGGCCACCGGAGACCATCGCTACCTGCGTTCGGAACGCGTCGCCGGCCTGCCCATCGTCTTCCTCGACCGCCCCGCCGTCGGCCTGACCGCCGACAGCGTGGTCAGCGGCAACCGTTCCGGCGCTCAGGCGGGCATCGCCCACTTGATCGGGTATGGCCACCGCCGGATCGGCTTCATCGGCGACCTGCCCGCCACCCTCTACACCCGGCGCGAACGCTTCCAGGGCTACCGTGACGCCCTGGAGGAGGCGGGCCTGCCCTTCGACCGTGCCCTCGTGGATACGGGCCACGACCAGGAGGCGGCCCGCGCGGCCACCCTGCGGCTCCTGGCTCTGGAGAACCCGCCCACCGCGCTGTTCGCGGCCAACAACCTGGCCTCCATGGGGGCGGTGGTGGCTCTGGCCCGGGCGGGGCGACGGGATGTGGCGCTGGTGGGCTTCGACGACCTGCCGCTGGCGGAGGTGCTGGATCCGCCGCTGACCGTCGTGGCGCAGGATCCGGCGGCCATCGGGGAGGTGGCGGCGGAGCTGGTGCTGTCCCGGTTGGACGGCGACCGCTCTCGGGCCCGGCGCACCCTGGTGCCCACGCGATTGATCGTCAGGGGGTCGGGGGAGTCGTCGCCGGTTTCTGTTTGAGCTGGGAAGGCCCCGCGCATTCGCGGGGCCGGTCTGTCAGCGGAGTCCCGCGAACAGGTCGTCCTCGTGGTCCGGTGCGGTCACGCGGTTGACCACTCGCGTGAAGGACTCGGTGGCGAATGCCTGGTGCTGGGCCTCCTCGGGCATGCGGAGCAGGAAGATGTTCTCGCCCTGGCTCTCGTGTGACTGCAGGGCCTTGAACTTGCGTTCGACATAAGGGGCGACGTCGACGACGGTGGTCACCAGCTCGTCGGGGGTGCCGAAGTCGTCGGAGGGCTGGAAGTCGCCCAGGTCGACACCGCTGGTGCGCATGAACTCGAACATGCGCTTGATCGCGGCGCGGGGGATGGCCGTGTAGTAGAACTTGTCGGGGATGCCGGTCGCCTCGATGGCCGCGACCGTGATGCGGTGGGCCTGGACGTGGTCGGGGTGGTTGTAGCCGCTGCCGCCGGTTTCGTCGTAAGTGACCACGACCTGCGGGCGATACTGCTTGATCAGCTCGCCGAGGCGGGTGGCGGCTACGTCGACGGGTACGTTGGCGAACGCGTCGGGGTGCTTGTTGGTGTCCCAGCCGTCCATGCCGGAGTCGCGGTAGCCCAGCAGCTCCAGGTGGTCGATGCCCAGGTGCTGCACCGACTCGCGCAGCTCCGCCAGCCTCCGCTCCGCCACCTCGGCGTCATTGTGGCCGGGGTCGCCGGGCTTGACGCCGCCAGGTCCGTCGCCCTGCTCGCCGTTGGTGCAGGTGACCAGGACCGTGCGGATGCCCTCGTCGGAGTAGCGGGCGAGGATGCCGCCGGTGCTCAGGCATTCGTCGTCGGGGTGAGCGTGCACCGCCATCAGGGTGAGTTGCCGATCCATGCTGCCGACCCTACTGCGCTGGACCGACACTTCCGGACGGGGGCTTTTGGGCGGGGGCTTTTGGGCGGGGTCAGGTCTGGCGGGCCAGCTGGTCGGCTCGGAGGCGGGCCGTCGCGGCCGCCGCGCGGTCGCCCAGGGCCTCGGCGAGGGCGCCCTGCTTGAGCCAGTTGAACGGGCTGCACGGCCGTACGCTGATCCGCTCGCTGATCAGCACCCGTGCCAGGTCCCGGCGGCCGCCACGCAGGGCGGCCTCCAGGAGCGTCTTCTGCACGGCGTCGCGTTGCGCGTGGCTGCCGCCGAACTCGTTGATCCGATGCCTGATCGGATACAGCAGGTCCACGACCGCGTCGAAGTCGCCCCGGCCGAAGGCCACCAGTGACCGGCAGACCGGCAGGCCGACGCGGGCGGTCATGGCGTGGTTGGTGATGTCCGGGTGGGGTTCGGTGAGGTACGACTCGCGACTCGCGATGAGCTTCTCGGCCTCCGCGACGCGGCCCGCGCCCACGTACGACATGACGGCGTGCATGTCGTTGAAGGCGTAGAACGGCTCCGCGATCTTGGCCGGCCACGCGTCGGCGAGCGCCCGCCAGCGTTCGTGCTGGGCGGAGCCCTCCAGGAGGAGCCGCCAGAGCAGCGCGGCGGCGTCGAGCAGCTCCATCGAGCCCTGGCCGCCCGCCAGGGCCGCGTCGTAGATGGCCAGCGCGCGGCCGGTGTCGCCGGACTCCAGCGCGTACAGGGCGTAGTGCCACCAGGTGTGCACGTTGAAGAACGTGCCGGTCGACCAGTCGCCGAGCCGGGCGTCGAGGTAGCGGATGCCGTCGCCGAAGCGGCCCTGCATCTCGTAGGTGTGCACGACCGCGTGGATGCCCCAGACGTCGCGCGCGTTCAGCTCGACCGCGCGCAGCCCCACGTCCTCCGACCGGTCGTAGTGGCCGGACTCCTCCAGCCCGAACGCGTACATCCCCAGCACGTGGCCGTAATGCCGGTCGTCCTCGTGCCAGGCGCTGAGCGCGCCACCGATCCTGTCGCGCAGCGAGCGGGCGTCCCCGGTGAAGAAGTCGACCTGGTGCCCCGCCGCCAGCGCCAGGGCGTCGCGGGGGTACTGCTCGGTGATCGCCCCGAGGAGCCTGCCGCAGGTCAGGAAGTCACCGTCGAGCAGCGCCTGGACGGCCTCGACGTGCGCGCGTTCGCGGGGCAGCAGTCCTCCGGAGCCGCCGATGCGGGCCCGCCAGGCCGCGAACCGCTGCCTGGCCGTGCGCGCGTCCTCCACCTCCGTGGTCAGGAGTCCGAGGTAGGCGGCCAGGACCTGGCCCATCGGGAAGTCGGGCGCCTCGGACAGGGCGGCCGAGGCCTCGGCGTCGACCTCCACCCGGAAGTGCAGCAGCTCGTCGATCGCCTGGTCGTAGTGGCGGGCGGCGGCACCGCCCGCGCCGCTCATCGCCAGGCCGTGCTGGTCGTCGGTCACTCAGCCACTATAAAAGGAGGCCGTACGGCACGAGCTGGGGGAGTGCCGCGGCCGGAAGGGCTCTCGTGCGGGTCCGTGTGTAAGCCGGTTCGGCGGGGGAAGCGCCTGGTCGGTGCGGCTCCATTACCCAGGGTGGCGGGCCCCGGTCATCCGGACGGTTGGAAAAAGATTTTCGGGCGGTCCGCTAAACGGGAGGCGGGCTCGGATTCAAGATTGTAACGAGGGGGTTGAGCGATATGTCGTGCAATCGGAGGGGCGTTAGGGTGCAATCCTCATCAAATTCGTGATGAGGCGGAGGGAGGGCCGCTGGTGTACCGCGCGCGTGGCCGTCATGCGTCATCCGGCCAGGCCAAGCCCGCCCTGCCTTCGTCTCCGGAAGGGCCGTGGCTGCCTCCGGGCAGCGGTATCCACATCGCCGGGCTGACCATCGTCGGCGGTCTGCTCTACGTGGGCTCCGAGCTGCCTTCCGCGTCCGGAATGTCGGTGGAGCCGGCGTTGATCGATCCCGAACTGCCTGTGGACATGACACAGCCGGACTGGGACGGTCAGGGGCTCGACCGCTGGCCGAGCTATGCCGCCCTCCCGGCGCCGTCGCGGGCGGCCTATCTGAGCTGGCTCGCCGACGGGCGATGTTATCCGCGAACGCCCCTGGGCTACGTTCTCCTCTATTTCTACGGCCTCGAACGTCGCGTGCTACACGACCTGCACTTGGACAGCTCCACGGCCCAAGAAGAACTGCCGGTGATCCACGAGGAGGTACGGCGCCTCATCGGGCTCTACGCCGGGCACGACGCCTTCCAGCGGCACGCGGCGCCGTTCGAGGCGCTGCTGGCCGCCCTCTGCGAGCCCGAGGTGACCGGCGCGGCGTTCGCGTTGCGGGCCCGGCTGGGGGAGCTCGCGGCGCAGGGCCAGCCGGTGCCCGCAGATTGGGCGCTGGCCTGGCTGCACAGCCACCCCGCCTACCGGCCGGGCACGCCCGCTACGCGCTGCCCGGAGGAGTTCGGCGCGCTGTTCCAGCAGAGGTACGCGGCACGGCACGGCGAAGGGCTCGTCGTACAGCCCGGCGCCAAGGAACTGGTCTTCGACTACCGGCCCGCGAGCTCCGGGTTCGCCGGGGCCCCGCCGGTGCTGCCGGGCATACCCGATGTGCTGACGCTTGCGGCGCCCACCCGGGAGCTGTTCGGGCTGGCCGAGGAGTGCGGGTCCGAGCTGGAGGCGTACAGCCGCTTCCTCGGGCGGCTGCCCGGTGCCAGGCAGAGCGTGCGCGCCCAGGCGCTGCTGCCCGCGGAGCTGCTCGATCTGGGCTCCGGCGGCGCGGGCGGGGCGGTGCGGTGGGCGCTGCGCCGGCTCGGGGGGCAGCAGATCGCGCTCGTGCCCGCCGAGGAGTTCGTCGCCCTGCTGTCCACGCCCGTTCCGGCCAGGAAGGACGTCATCGCGCTCGCCCAGATCCTCGGGCGGGCCGGGGTCGGGATCGAACCGGACCCGCGTCTGGGGGGTCCGGTGCCGGCCGCCGGGGTGATGGCCTTGTTCGCCGCGCCGGATGGGCCGACGGCCGCGGCGTCCGACGCCTACCGGGCGGCTACCGTACTGCTGCACCTGGGCGCCGCGAGCACGGCGGACGGCCAGACGCCCGAGGTCGCCTACCGTCGGCTGAGCGAGCATCTTGAGCGGGCGCTGCATCTGACGGCCGGCGAGCAGGCCCGCTTGCGGGCGCATCTGGAGTGGCTGCTCGCGGGGGAGGGGACGCTGATCGACCTGATCGATCATGTTCAGGAGATCGGCGCGTCTCAGCGCGCTCACGTGGCGGAGTTCCTGAGGGACGTGGCCGCCGCCGACGGGCACATCACGCCGGAGGAGGCCGACATCCTCACCCGGATCCACTGGCTGCTCGGGCTCGACCGCGATACGGCGGGGGCTGAGCAGGTGGGGCTCGCGTCGTACGCCGCCGTGCGGCATGCGCCGATCCAGCTGGCGTACGTGCCCCACGGCCCCGCTCAGCCGGTGCCCCCGCCCCGCGTCATCATGCCGCACCACCCCTCCGGGCCCTTCACCTCTCCGCCCTTCGGGCCGGTGCCCAATGCCTCCACGCCGTACGGGCCCGCGCCTTACACCTCCACGCCCAATGCCGCCACGCCGTACAGCTCCACGCCGTACAGCTCCACGCCGTACAGCTCCACGCCGTACAGCTCCACGCCGTACAACTCCGCGCCCAATGCCGCCACGCCGTACAGCTCCGGGCCTTACGCCTCCACGCCCGATGGGCCGGTGCCCGACGCCTCCACGCCCTACGGGCCCGCGTCTTACTTATCCGGGCAGGAGCACCCCATTCAGCAGGACCTCGCCGTGTCGCACGCGTCCGTGCCCCTGGGGTCCGTCTTCGGTGCCCCGACGGTGCCCGTCTGGGGGGCGGTCGCCAGGCTGGCCGAGACGGCCCAGGTGGGGGTGCTGCTCGATTCGCTGCTCGCCGGCGAAGAGCCGCTCCCCGCGCCCGCCCCGCCGCCCGAGGTGACCCCGGTGGCGGGGCTGGACGGCCGCCACTCCGGCCTGGTCCGCGCCCTGGCCGCCGTCGATCAGCCGCACATCAGCCGGGGCCAGTTCGAGACCCTCGCGGACGCCTGGAACCTGCTGCCGGAAGGCGCGATAGACAGCGTCAACGAGGCCGCCTACGAGAGCGTGGGCGATCCGCTGCTCGACGGCGACGACCCGATCCTGGTCGACCGGCGCGTGCTGGGGGAGATGCTGAAGTGACCGTTCGCGCCCGCGAACGCGACGCCCTCCTCAAGGCGCTGCGGGCAGGGGGGGTCCCGCTGATCGGCCAGCACCACATCCAGGCCGGCCGTACCGCCGAGCTGGCGGCGCTGACCGCCGACGTCGAACGCGTCGTGGTCGGCGGCTCGGCCGTCCGGTTCGTCATCGGCGAGCACGGTGCGGGCAAGACGTTCCTGCTGCACCTGGCGCGGTCGCTGGCGCTGGAGAAGCGGCTGGTCACCATGCACGCCGACATCACCGCCGAGCACCTGCTGCACTCGGACGACGGCCGGGCCCGCGCCCTCTACACCGAGCTGGCCCGCAGCATGTCCACCCGGGGCAGGCCCACCGGCGGCGCGCTCGCCGGCCTCGTCGAACGCTTCCTCTCCACCGCGCTCGACGAGGCCCGCCAGGCGGGCACCGACCCGGCCCTGGCGATCGGTGAACGCCTGGCGCATCTGGCGACGCGGCCGGGCGGCCACGACTTCGCCGAGGTCATCGGCGCGTACTGGCGCGGCCACGACACGGGCGACGAACACCTCAAGTCGGCCGCGCTGCGCTGGCTGCGCGCCGAGTACCCGACCGCGGCGGAGGCCAGGTCGGCACTCGGCGTCCGGTCGATCATCGACGACGCGACCGTGCACGATCACCTCGCGCTGATGAGCCGGTTCGTCCGGCTGGCCGGGTACGGCGGGCTGCTCGTCTGCCTGGACGAGATGGTCAACCTGTACACGCTGACCGATGCTCTGGCCCGGGACGCCAACTACGACCAGATCCTGGGCATCGTCAGCAGCGGGGTCCCGCATCTGGGGTTCGCGTTCGGGGGTACCCCCGATTTCCTCAGAGACGGGCACAGCGGGCTTTTCAGCCATCCCGCGCTGCGGAGGCGGCTGGGCGCCGCCGCCTTCGCCGAGGTCGGACCGGTGGATCGCTCGGGGCCGGTGCTCCGGCTGGCCGCGCTGACGGCCGAGGAGGTGTACGTGGTGCTGGCCAAGATCCGGTTCGTGTACGCCTCCGGCGAGGGCGGGCGGTACCTCGTGGACGACGACGCGCTGGTGGCCTTCATGCATCACTGCTTCGGGCGGGTGGGGGAGACGTATTTCCGCCGGCCGCGGACGACGTTCAAGGCGTTCTGCGACCTGCTGGCCGTGCTGGAGCGGGATGCCGGGGAGAGCTGGCGGCGGCTCCTGCCGGGGGTGGACCTGTCGGCGGAGGAGATTGACGACCGCCCGGCCTGACGATCGCGAGCCCGTGTTCCCGCGGGATCGGGCAGACTCGTCGTTCATGACGAAGGACGGCGAAGAATTGGCGCGCGACGGCGACGCGGGGGTGCCGGGGTCGCTGGCCAGGGTGCTCGGTGACGTGGCGGCCGAACGGGCGGCGCAGGACTCCAAGTGGGGCATGCAGGCGGTGCCCGACGGCACCGGGGCCGAGGGCGCGGTGGCCGAGGCCGATCGGGCGAGGCGGGAGACAGACGAGGCGGGCCGGCGCGGGGAGCTGACCTGGCGGCACATCCTGCGCGAGGAGGTCTTGGAGGCGTTCGCCGAGTCGGACCCCGAGCTGCTGCGGACCGAGCTGATCCAGGTGGCCGCGGTCGCCGTCAAATGGGCCCAGGCCCTCGACCGCCGCCCCTCGGCCGCCGGGGAGCCGGCTCCGGAGGCCGACGGGCAGCCGCGCGCGGACCGATCCCGGGCCGCCGCTGTGCGGTCAGGTCCCGGCGAGGCGGCGGCGAAGGCCGCTGGGGGGTCGCGGCCCGACAGGTTCCGGGCCATCGTCGACGTGCACGTCATGCTCGTCCGTGACGGCACCGTCCTTCTCGGCAAACGGGCCAACACCGGCTACGGCGACGGCCAATGGCACCTGCCCTCGGGGCATCTGGAGCCCGGTGAGTCGGTGGTCGGCGCGGCCGTCAGGGAGGCCCGCGAGGAGGTCGGCGTCGGCATCCGGCCGGACGATCTGGAGTTCGCCCACGTCATGCACCGCGCCCCCGACCGCGTGGGCCTGTTCTTCGTCGCCAGGACGTGGGAGGGCGAGCCGTACAACGCCGAGCCGCACAAGTGCGCCGAGCTGGCCTGGCGGCCGCTCGGCGAGCTGCCCGACGACACGATCGGCTACCCGGCCGCCGCCATCGCCAGGGTGCTGGCGGAGGAGCCGTTCGCGCTGTACGGATGGCCTACAGGCATCGCTTGACAGCATGGTGACGCCCCGCAAGCCAGGTGTCACATGTCCCGTAGCTCGTCCCACTGCCGGCGCGCGCCCGCCAGCCAGGTGCCGTGCAGGTCGTTGAAGACGTTGGCCGCGCGCACCCCGATCCAGTTCGGGGGCAGCAGCTCCAGCGGCAGCCGCGGGTCGAGCATCGGGAAGCGCCGCCACTCGTGGACGAGCCGGACCTGCGCCAGCAGCACCGGATCGCCCGGTTCCGGCCGCATGCCGGCGAACTCCTGGATGAACTCCTGGTAGTGCGCCGCCAGCTCCCCCAGATGCCAAGCCTGCTCCACCAGCGTCCGCTCGGAGCCGATCCCCGCGTAGGGACCGTTGAACGAGAACACGGCCACGTCGAGCCCCAGCCCCTCGACCACCTGCTTGGCCTCGGCCTCGCGGGTGGCGTGCGGGCTGACCCACACCCCGGGCACGGGACTGCCGAACCCCGCCCAGGTCAGGCCGGTGCGTAGCTGGTGGCGCAGCTCGCGCCGGGACTCGGGCACGGTCGCGATCAGCACCACCCAGCGGCCGTCCCACGGCTCGCGGTCGCGGCCGAACGCGTAGATCCGCTCGGCCCCCTCGGTCAGCAGCTCGCGACCGCGCCGCGTCAGCGACCAGCGCACCCGCCGCCCGGACCGCGCCGACACGATCCACCCGTCGGCGGCCATCCGCGCCAGCGCCTGCCTGGCCGACTTCTCCTCCACCCCGAGCCCGCCCATCACGTGCAGCAGCGCCGACGTCCACGCGGGCTCGCCCGACGGCAGCACATGCTCGCCCAGCACGGTCAGCAGCATCGACCTGGCGCTGGACTGGTGGCGGCGGGGCGGCCGGGCCATTAACGCTCCTTTCGCGGCGGGAGTCTGATTCAATGCTACAAGTAGTTGACGATGCATCAATTCTCTATAGAAGATTCTCGTACGGAGTCTCCCTCCCCGTAAGGACGACCATGTCATCCGAGTCGTTCAACGCCAGTCTCTATCTAGTGGATCGTCAGGTCGAAGCCGGTCGCGGCGAGCGCACCGCGGTCGCGGGCCCGGCCGGGACCCTCACATACTCCCAGCTCGCGGCCCGTGTCGGCGAGCTCTCCTCCGGGCTGCGGGTGCTCGGCGTCAGGCCCGAGGAACGGGTCGTGCTCGTCATGTCCGACCGCCCGGAAACGCTCGTCACCATCCTGGCCGTCATGCGCATGGGCGGGGTCGCCGTGCCGCTGTCCACCATGTACAACGGCGTGGAGCTGGGCGCGCTCATCCGCGACTCGCGGGCTCGCGTGGTGGTGGCGACGCCCGAATACGAGCCGACGGTCCGGGTGGCACTGGCGAACGCCCCCGAGGTCGCCCTGCTCGTCCTCACCGGCAACGTGGGCCATCGAGCCGCCGATGTCCTCCCCGAATCGGACGCGGATGCCGGGATCCCGGTGTGCTCGCTGGCGGACGTGGTGGACGCCGGCCGTACAGTCGCCGAGCCGTACCAGAGTTGGACGGATTCGCCCGCGCTGTGGCTCTACACCTCGGGCACGACCGGCGCGCCGAAGGCCGCCATGCACCGACACGGCGCCATCAGGGACGTCTGCGAGACCTACGGCCGTGAGGTTCTCGGCATCACGCCGGACGACCGGTGCTTCTCGGTCGCCCGGCTGTTCTTCGCCTACGGCATCGGCAACTCGCTGTTCTTCCCGCTGTCGGTGGGCGCGACCACGGTGCTCGACCCCTTCAGGCCCACCCCGCCGGGGGTGGTCGCGCGGGTGGTGGCCGAGCGGCCGACGCTGTTCTTCGCCGGGCCGTCGTTCTACGCGAGCCTGCTCGCCTCCGACGCCCCCGACGACACCTTCTCCTCGGTACGTCTGGCGGTCTCGGCGGGTGAGGCGTTACCCGCGGAGATCTACCGGCGCTTCACCGAGAGGTTCGGCGTCGACATCATCGACGGCCTCGGCTCGACCGAGGCCCTGCACATCTTCATCTCCAACCGGCCCGGCCAGGTCAGGCCGGGCACCACGGGGACCGTCGTGCCCGGATATGAGGGCAAGCTGCTCGACGACTCCGGCAACCCCGTGGCGGACGGCCAGCCGGGCCACCTGTACGTGCGCGGTGACTCCATCGCCACCGGCTACTGGTGCCGGACCGAGACCACCCGGCAGGTGTTCCAGGGGGAGTGGCTACGCACCGGCGACACCTATCTGCGTGACGCCGACGGCGTCTACCAGTGCCTCGGCCGCTCGAACGACATGATCAAGGCAGGTGGCATCTGGGTGTCGCCCATGGAGGTCGAGTCCCGGCTGCTGCTGCACGAGTCGGTCGGAGAGGCCGCGGTCGTCGCCTACACCGACGTGAACGGGCTGGAGAAGCCGGTCGCCTGCGTGGTGCCCGCCGCCGGGAAGACCGTGGACGCGGCGGAGCTCATCGCGTTCTGCCGCGACGGGCTGGCCGCCTTCAAACGACCGCGCGAGGTGCTGGTGCTGGAGGAACTACCCAAGACCGCCACCGGCAAGATCCAGCGCGTGATCATCCGCCAGATCGCCACCGACCTGCTCGGCAAATAACCGCGCCCGCCTCCGGCCCCTCTCGCTCGGCCGCCAGCCGTACCCGGCCCTGGATGTCAGAACGCGTCACGCAGCTCTCTCTTCAGCACCTTGCCGCTGGCGTTCTTGGGCAGCGACCGCACGAAGACCACCGTCTTCGGTGTCTTGAAGGCCGCCAGCCGTTCCCGCAGGAAGGAGGTCAGCTCGTCGGCGGTCAGGGCGGCGCCCGCGCGCAGGACGACGGCGGCCGTCACCGCCTCGATCCACCGCGGGTCGGGCACCCCGAACACGGCCGCCTCCGCGACGGCCGGGTGCTGGTAGATGGCCTCCTCGACCTCCCGGCTGGCCACGTTCTCGCCGCCGGACTTGATCATGTCCTTCTTGCGGTCGACGATCGACAGGTAGCCGTCGGCGTCCAGTACGCCCAGGTCGCCGCTGTGGAACCAGCCGCCGCGGAACGCCTCGGCGGTCTTGTCCGGGTCGTTCCAGTAGCCGAGCATGGCGTGCGGGCTGCGGTGCACGATCTCGCCGACCACGCCGGGCGGCACCGGCTCGTCGTCGGCGTCGACGATCCGGGTCTCGACGTTCAGGGCGGGCCGGCCCGCCGAGCCGAGCCTGGTCAGCTGCTCGTCCGGGCCCAGGATGGTGGCCACCGGCGCCATCTCGGTCTGGCCGTAGAAGTTGAACAGCCGCACCCCCGGCAGCCGCGCGGCGATCTCCTTCAGCACCTCGACCGGCATGATCGACGCGCCGTAGTAGCCCTTGCGCAGGGACGACAGGTCACGGCGGTCGAAGTCGGGGTGGCGCAGCAGCCCGATCCAGACGGTCGGCGGGCAGAACAGCTTGGTGGCGCGCTCCGCCTCGATCGCCGCCAGGATCGCCGCCGGGTCGGCGCCGGGCAGGATCACGTTGGTGGCGCCGAGGTAGAGGCCGGGCGTGAGGAAGCAGTGCAGTTGCGCGCAGTGGTAGAGCGGCAGCGCGTGCACCTCCACGTCGGCGGCGCTCATCTCGCCGTCGATCACGCACGAGGTGTACTGGGCGATCAGGCCGCGGCTCGACAGGGTGGCGCCCTTGGGCCTGGACTCGGTGCCGCTGGTGTACATGAGCTGGATCGGGTCGTCGTCGGCGATCTCCACCCGCGGCTCGGAGTCGTCGTCGCAGGCCATCCAGTCGGTGACCGGCTCCCACCCTTCGGCGTGCCCGATCACCCCGCGCACCGCGACCCCGTCGGAGACGGCCCGCTCGGCCACGGGCACGAGCGCCTCCTCCACCAGCAGGCCCGTCGCACCCGCGTGCCCGAGGATGTAGGAGACCTCCTCGGCGCCCAGCATGGAGTTGATCGGCACGGAGATCGCGCCCAGCCGGGCCAGCGCGAAGTAGGCCACCACGAAGGCGTCGTTGTTGTGGCTGAACACGGCGAACCTGTCGCCCTTGCCCACGCCCCGGGCGGCCAGCGCGTTGGCCATGCGGTTCGCCGCGCGGTCCAGCTCGGCGTAGGTCCATCGCGCCTCGCCGTACACGATCGCGGTCTTGGCGGGAGACCGCGCGGCCGAGCGCCGCAGCAGGTCGCCGATGGCATGCTGGCGAGTCGTCATGCGCACATCCTCCGAATTATGTTCGGTGATCCTAGCGAACGCGGAAGGCGCCCGCCGCGGGTGCGGCGGGCGCCCTCAGCTCACCACCGTCAGGTCTGCGGGCGACCTCCCGGCTGGGTGACGCCGTTGACCTTGAGCGTGTACGGCGCGTACTGGCCGACCTGCTCCGTCGATTCGTCGTAGGCCACCACCGCGACCACCGTCTGGAACGGCAGCATGGTGGCCAGCTGCAGCCGGTTGAGGCTGACGCTGGTCTTGCCGTTGGACTCCAGCTGCAGCGCCACCGAGTGCTTCTCGTCGAGGCCGATCAGCCGGACGTTCCAGTTCTCGACCGGAGTCGGGAAGACCTCGGTCGGCGAGTCGAACGGGTCGAGCGACGAGCCGTCGCTGACCGCGGTGGCGCCGACCGTGATGTCGTCGATCTTCCAGCCGCCCTCGTTGACCCCCGCGTCGCTGACGTAGCGGAAGCCGAGGAGGATCTCCTGGCCGGCGTAGGCCGACAGGCTGTAGGTGTGCGGCTCGAAGCCGGTCGTGGTGCCGTTGACCGCGGGGCCGAGCGGGCCCGCGACCGTCTTGTCGCCGGCGATCGAGGTGTAGGTCTTGCCGCCGTCCGTGGAGACGATCACGTAGCCGTAGTCGAAGCCCTGCTCCGCGCCATACTTGGCGAGGAAGCGCAGCGTCGGGTCGGCGGCCGGGACGCTCACCTTGGTGACGGCGGCGGCGTTGGTGTTGCTGGCGTTGCCGGAGAACAGCACCGGGTTGCCCGCGCGGTCCGGGTCGTCGGAGACGACGGTCCAGGCCAGCGGGAGGGCGGGCAACGTCTTGGAGCCCTCGAACGACAGCGAGCGCAGGTCCACCCCGCGCAGGAACGTGCCGTCCGCCTTCTGCAGCGGCACGTAGTCGGCGCCGTTGGGGGCGGCGCCGGCGGTCTTGTAGGTGGCCGGGTTCGCCAGGTTGACGGTCGAGTTCAGGCTGGCGGTCGTGACCCGCTTCTTGGGCACGCCCAGCATGACGCCCTTGGTCCCGCCGACGATCCGGTCGACCAGGGTGGAGGTCTGGAAGTCGTGGATCACCTGGTACATGTTCTTGGCGCCCTGAGCCGCCAGCGCGGCCTTCAAGCTGGCCAGGCCCTGCAGCGCGCCGTCACGGTGCAGCGTGGACATGAACGCCGTGCCGTACCTGTCGTACAGGAACAGCATGAACGAGTACGCGTTGCCGTAGTCGGCCAGCACGCCGTTGGCGTTGGCGCCCTCGCCCCAGATGTTCAGGGAGTTCTCGGGGCCGCCGCAGTCGCGCGGGTTGGTGTTGTACGGCGTCTGGACGATGCCGAAGCCCTGGAAGCAGTAGATGTGGCTGTCGGTGCCGCGTTCGGAGACGGTGGCCTTGGGGTTGGAGTAGCCGGTCAGCGTCATCGCGAGGTCCGACAGGCCCTCGTTCATCCAGGTGGTCTCGAGCGGGTCGGTGTAGTAGTGCGCCAGGTGCTGCCACTCGTGCGCGAACGTGCCCTCGTACTGGCGTGGCCTGGCCGGGCGCGAGGTGCACAGGTCGGCGGTCGGCTCGTCGGGCGGGTTCGCGCCGGTGCGGTGCGCCCAGTCGAACGCGTCGATCGTCATGACGTTGCGGTCGAGCAGCTCGTTGAACTGGCTGGAGAAGAAGCCCGCGATGTACGTCGGAGCGGCGGGGAAGCTGTAGTAGTTGTCGTCCCTGACGTTGTCGACCAGGGTGACGGTCTTGTTGCCGCCGCCGGTGTAGACGCCGCCGTTGCCGTTGGCGTCGGGGCCGAGGATGGCGTTGGAGCCGTCGCGGTCCGGCGGCGTGCTGAAGGCCGCGGTCTCCTTCGGGTACATGTTCGTGTCGAACTGGGTGACCAGGTCCGCCACCTGCGCGTCGGTGACCTGCGTGGACGTGGGGATCTGCGCCCGGCAGTCACCGGCGGGGAAGGCCAGGTCGTTGGCGACCCAGACCTCGATGTTGTTGCCCACGCCGCGCAGCGTGTAGTCCTTGCGGTAGAGCCTGCCGTTGAAGTCGTCCAGGCCCAGCCACTGCCGGACGGTGCCGACCGGCGGCGTGTCGGCGGCGGCCTTCGTCCTGGCCTGCGCCTTGGCCTCGTACTTGGCCGGGACCTTGACGGGCTTGCCGTCGAGGGTGAAGTCCTTGCGAGAAAGCTCTCGGATGTCGCTGGACGGCGGAGCCTTCGGGTCGGCGTGCGCCGGGATAGCGGACAAAAGGGGTAATGCGAGGATAGCGGCCGCGATTCCGATGAATCGGTTGCGCGCCATGGAGCCCCCTAAGAGTGGTCAGCGAGGGTGACAAATTGTGACTATCTGATCAACGGAGGGGCGCGCAAGTAAGTCAATTGCCAACAAAACTTCAACGAATTCGTACTCACCGAGCTATCCCAGCGAGCCGCCGGTAGGAATCGAGCCGCCGATCCAGGTCGTAGCTGTTCATGGTCACCAGGACCTCGTCGGCGCCGGTGAGCTCGATCAGAGCCCCGAGCTCGATCTCCACCTCCTGATCGGTGCCGTGGATCTGCCCCTTGCGCGACTCCTCGAACAGCGCCCGCTCCCGCTCGGTCATCTCC
The DNA here is from genome assembly GCF_018603905.1 of Nonomuraea sp. NEAU-A123. Classification (GTDB taxonomy): domain Bacteria; phylum Actinomycetota; class Actinomycetes; order Streptosporangiales; family Streptosporangiaceae; genus Nonomuraea. Next base: position 35,009 of record NZ_JAHFZZ010000040.1, on the reverse strand, counting down.
GTCGCCAGCACCCGCTCGGCCGGGGACAGCGGCGGGAAGGCGCCGCTCGTCCGCGATCGCGCGGTCGCCCACGCCTCCGGCACCTGCAGCAGCGCCGCCTCGCGGGCCGTCTCGCCGACCGCGACGTTCGCCGCCAGGATGACGTACGGCCGCGCCGCCCAGGCCGAAGGGCGGAACCCGGCGCGGTACCGCGAGATCGCCTCCCGCAGCCGGGCCCCGCCGCCCCCGATCACCATGGGCAGCCCGTGCTCGGCGGCGATGTCCGCCCCGGAGCCCATGGCCAGCACGAACACCTGCGGCCGCAGCCCCTCGGCGGGCAGCGCGTGCACACCGGGATGCCCCCGCTGGTCCCCGGTGAAGTAGCCGAGCAGCTCCGCCAGTTGCCCGCCGAACTCGTCGGCGTCCTCCTTACCGTGGCCGAGCGCCTTCCTGATGCCGCCGGTGAAGCCCACCGAGCGGCCGAGTCCCATGTCGACGCGGCCCGGGTTCAGCGACTCCAGCACGCCGAACTGCTCGGCCACCACCAGCGGCCGGTGGTTGGGCAGCATCACGCCGCCGGTCCCCACCCGGATCCGGTCGGTGGCCGCGGCGACGGCGGCGGCCAGCACGGTCGGCGCCGAGCCGGCCACCCCCGGCACACTGTGGTGCTCCGACACCCAGAACCGGTGGTAGCCGAGCTCCTCCGCCTGCCGGGCGAACCTGACGGTGTCGCGCAGCGCCGTCGCCGGGTCGTGCCCCTCGCGGACGAGGGAACGGTCGAGGATCGAAAGCTTCGTCACATAGGTCGGCAACAGAACCGGGGCGTGACTACTTCCGGTAGAGGCCGACCGACCAGCGGACCGGGCGGTTGGTGCCGCCGCCCCTCAGCGTCCACTTGACCTTGACGGTGGTCGTCCTGTCCGTGGGATAGGAGAACTCGCTCACCGCCGAGGGGAAGGCGCCGCCCTCCCATACGCCGCAGGCGCCCCCGCTGCCTTCCTCGCGGCCGTTCACCTCGAAGTTGAACCACAGGTTCCCGGCCAGTGCGCCGGTGCACAAGGTGTCGAAGCCGACCTTGCCTCGCACCTTGAACGTGGCGGAGGTGTCCTGCGGCCAGACGCCGGTCTTCTTCTCCACGAGCCGCGCCTTCCCCGCGTGGTCCGGCAGCTCTTTGAGCGACGGCGGTTTGACCGCTTGCGCGGGCGGCGTCCATTCGTACACGGCCAGTGCCCAGACGCCGCGGGTCTTCTTCTGCGGCACGCACTTGCCGTCCCGCACCGCACAACCCCAGCCGGTCGTGGTCGTGTCGAACGTGACCGTGAGCTCTTTGCTGCCCGTGGCGGCCGGCACCTGGAGCGGCCGCAACTGCATGCGCCTCGAGCACGCGCCGAAGTGGGCCGACGCGGGCCCGTCGGCGCCGATCGACGCTCTGGGCGCGCTGGTGTCCGGCCCCGCGCAGACCGCTCCGACGTCGAGCGGCTTGCCGGAGAACGGGATCGTCACCGAGACCTTGGTCGGCCCCGTTCTCTTGATCGACGTGGTGGCGATCCGCCGGTACTTCGTACCGTCCGCGGCGGTGAAGCGCTCCGGCAGGAGGCCCGCGAGCTGGGCGGTGAAAGTGGTGGGCTCGTCAGCGGTCTCGAGCCGCGGCTCCGCCGTACCGGAGAGGAGGGAGAGACCCAGCGCGACGGCCGCCGCCATCGCGACCACCCCGCCGCCGCCCAGCGCGCGCCTGCGCAGGCGGATCCGGCGGATGCGGGCCAGCACCTGCTCGGGCCGGGCCGGGTTGGCGGGGGAGGGGCCGTCGCCGTGCTCGTGCAGGACATCCCGCAGGTCGGGCAGGGTCATCGGTGCAGCTCCTTCACGATCGACTCGTCCACGCGCAGCTTGGCCAGCGCCTTGGCGCTCTGGCTCTTGACCGTGCCGGGCTCGCAGCCCAGCAGGCGGGCCACCTCCGTCACCGGCAGGTCCTCGTAGAAGCGCAGCACGACCACCGCCCGCTGCCTGGCCGGCAGCCGGCCGATGGCGCGCCAGAGCGCGTCTCGCTCGTCGGAGACCGTGTCGCTGGTCGGAGTGTCGGGCAGGTCGTCGCTCGGCAGCTCACGGCGCCACCTCCTGCGCCACCACGAGGTGTAGGTGGTCACCAGGATCCGGCGCACGTACGCCTCGGGCTCGTCCACGCCGGGCCAGGCGAACCACGCCTTGGCCAGCGACTCCTGCAGCAGGTCCTCCGCGGTCGCCCAGTCATGGGTCAGCAGGTACGCCGTGCGTAACAGCCGATCCGACCGCGTGACCACGAAGTCCTGAAATATCCCCCGGTCTGCCACGTACTGTCTCCTGTCGTCGCCTGTCGACGATAGGGACGCATCCAGTGCGAGGTCAGGTTGCCCGGTCCGTGTGGCGGATGAGCGTGAACGGGACCAGCTCGCCCAGCCCCCGTACGGACAGCCGGTCGACCGGGCGCAGCTCGAAGGCCCGGTCGCCCTCCAGCTCCTCGGCCATCTCGGGGCCCGCCAGGATCGTTCCCGGATGGGCCAGCGCGGTCAGCCTGCTGGCCAGGTTGACGGGGGTGCCGAACACGTCGCCCATCCGCCCGAGCACCGGCCCCACGGCCAGGCCCACGCGCAACTGCGGCATGCCCTTGTCCTTGGCATGGGTCTCGATCAGGCGCAGGCCGATCTCCGCCGCCTCGTGCGCCTTACCCGACACGAACAGCACCGAGTCGCCCAGCGTCTTGACGATCCGCCCGCCGCCCGAGGTCACCACGTCGGCCGAGCGGCCCTCGAACCTGTCGACCAGCCCGGCCAGCTCCGTCTCGCTGATCTGCCTGCTCAGCCTGGTGAACCCGACCAGGTCGGCGAACCCCACCGCCAGCCGGACCGCGCTCGTCTCCTGCTCGACCAGCCGGTGCGCGGAGGCCGCGAGCTGGCGCCGCCAGGAGTAGACCAGCAGCCGGGCCAGGTCGGGCATCACCCGATCCGCCCGCCTGCGCCACGCCCTGGGCCGCTCGCTCAGCGGCACGCCCGCCTGGTCGAGCGCCTCGGCGCCCAGCTCGGCCTGCGACTCGGCGAGCCGGGCCGTCGCCCTGCCCAGGGACCTGGCCATCAGGAGCACGTGCTCCTCGTCGTAGACGCCGTCGCTCACCATGCCGAGCAGCGTCCGCAGGGCCGCCACGTCGGAGTCGGTGAACTCGACGGCGTCGTCGGCGACGTTCGCGAAACCCAGCGCGCGCCAGAACCTGCGGGCACGGTAAACAGGGACGCCGGCCATGTCGGCGACCTGGTGGCTGGTGTAGCGACGGGGCTCGCGGAGAAACGCCTCCGTCAGCCCGTCCGGATCCTCGCGCGCCACGACCGCAACATAACACCCCTGGCTACTCCAGCAGTGCGCGCAGCGCGGGCCGCTCGTCTACCGGGACGTATCCCACGTAATAGTCGTACATCGTCTGCCGGGACAGCCGGGCGGCCAGCAGGCCGTCGCCGGCGCGGACGGCGGCCAGCACCTCCTCGTGATGCCCGATGCTCTGCCGCATCAGCGCCTCCCGGTCGGCGGCGGCGGCGATCTTGCCGGAGACCAGGCCGAGGACGATCGAGCGGACCACGTCCGTGCAGATCTGGATGAGCTTGTTGCGGCTGGCCCGCGCCACCGCGTCGTGGAAGGCGATGTCGGCGGCGCTGAACGCGTCGTAGCCCACCTCCGCCGCCGCGCGCATGCCCGCGATGGCGGCGTCCATCTCCGCGAGTTGCTCGTCGGTCCGCAGCCGGGCCGCCAGCAGGTTGGCCGAGGCGTCGAGCACCATGCGGAACTGCACCAGCTCCCCAAGTGACAGCTCGTCCACCCGGGCCAGCGTGGTCATCGACTTGTGCAATGCGGCGGGCGAGAAGGGCTGCACCTCGGCGCCGTGCGGGTCGCCGGGCCGCGACCTGACCAGGCCACGCGCCTGCAGCACCCGCAGCGCCTCGCGGACGGTCGAGCGGCTCACCGAGAACTGGCCCATGAGGTCACGCTCGCTCGGCAGTCGCTCGCCAGGACACAGCGCGCCGCTCTCGATGGCCTCCTCGACCTGCTCCACGATGCGCTCGTAGGCACGTACGGTACGCACCGGCTCGAACCGTGGACCACTCATGAAGCCCCCTTGACCTGAGCCGTCGTGGACTGGCAATCTGCGTAGCCTACTGGTCCGACCAGTGCACTAGCCAGGAGGCTGTAAGACATGAGGCGAATCGGCACCTGGATCGCCGTGGGCGGTCTCCTGCTGGCCACGGCCGCGTGCGGCGGCAGTGGTGGATCGAACGGCGGCACCGGCGGGCAGGCCGCCAAGAGCGAGTCACTGGCGGTCGGGTTCGTGGCCGAGCCGGCCAACCTCGACTTCACCTCCACCGAGGGCGCCGCGATCCCGCAGGCGCTGCTGGTCAACGTCTACGAGGGCCTGGTCAAGCTGGACCAGGACGGCAAGATCCAGCCGCTGCTCGCCGAGAAGTGGGACGTCTCGGCCGACCGCAAGACCTACACCTTCACCCTGCGTAAGGGCGTCACCTTCACCAACGGCGCCCCGTTCACCGCCGACGACGTGATCTTCTCGCTGGACCGGGTGAAGAAGGACTGGCAGCTCAAGATCAAGGCGCAGCTCGACGTGGTGGACAAGGTCGAGAAGGAGGACGAGTCCACCGTCATCGTGACGCTCAAGCACCCGAGCAACGGCTTCCTCTACTCGATGGCGACCAGGCTCGGCGCGATGTTCAGCCGCACCGGCGTCGCCGACCTGGCCAACAAGCCCGTCGGCACCGGCCCTTACCAGCTCGGCTCGTGGAAGCGCGGCGACTCCATCCAGCTCGGCGCCAACGCCAAGTACTGGGGCACCAAGCCGAAGCTCTCGGCCGTCACGCTGAAGTACTTCAAGGACGCCACGGCGATGAACAACGCGCTGCTGACCGGCGGCATCGACGTCATCTCCAGCGTCCAGGCGCCCGAGTCGCTCCAGCAGTTCGCCGACGCCAACCGCTTCGAGACGGTCGAGGGCACCACGAACGGTGAGGTGGTGCTGTCGATGAACAACGGCCGCCCGCCGTTCAACGACAAGAAGGTGCGGCAGGCCGTCCGGTACGCCATCGACCACAAGGCGCTGCTCGACACCGCCTGGGCGGGCCGCGGCCAGCTCATCGGCTCGATGGTGCCGCCCACCGACCCCTGGTACGAGGACCGCACCGGCGACTACCCCTTTGACGCGGCCAAGGCCAAGGCACTGCTCGGCGGCAAGACGTACAACGTCAAGATGCGCATCCCGAACCTGCCCTACGCGGTCGCGAGCGCGCAGGTGGTCAAGTCCCAGCTCGCCCAGGTGGGCATCACGGCCGACATCGAGCCGCTGGAGTTCCCGGCGCGGTGGCTGGACGTGGTGTTCAAGCAGGGCGACTACGACATGTCCATAATCAACCACGTCGAGCCCCGCGATATGGGGATTTTTGCGGACAAGTCGTACTACTTCCGTTACGACAATCCGGAGTACGGCAAGCTGCTCGCCGCCGCCGACGAGGGCTCCGAGCAGCAGCAGATCGACGACCTCAAGCAGGCCGCCAAGCTGCTGTCCGACGACGCCGCGGCCGACTGGTTGTTCCTCTTCCCCAACCTGATCGTGGCGAAGAAGGGCGTCACGGGGCTGCCGAAGAACGGTATCGCGGAGGCCTTCGACTTCACGGCCCTCGCCAAGCAGTGATCCTTTACCTGCTGAAGCGGCTGGCGGTGCTCGTCGCGAGCACCGCCGTCGCCGGGGTGGCCGTCTTCGCCTTCATGGCGCTGCTGCCCGGCGACCCGGCCGAGATCGCGCTGGGCGTCAACGCGACGCCCGAGGCGGTGGCCGCGCTGCGCGAGCGGTTCGGCACCGACCGGCCGCCGCTGTCCCAGTTCGCCGACTGGTTCGGCGGGCTGATCCAGGGCGACTTCGGCACCTCCTACGTGACCAGCTCGCCCATCGGCCCGCAGATCGGTGACCGCCTGGGCGTGACGGCGGTGCTGGTGCTCGGCGGCATGGTGATCGCGCTGCTCATCGCGGTGCCCGCGGGCACGTTCGCCGCCGTCCACCACCGCAACCCCCTCGGCGTGACCATCAGCGCGGCCAGCCAGGTCGGCATCGCGATCCCGGCGTTCCTGGCCGGCATCCTGCTGGTGTTCGTCTTCGCGGTGAAGGCGCAGGCGCTGCCGTCGGGCGGCTACGTGCCGATCGCCGAGGACCCCCGCGCGTGGCTGCTCGGCCTGCTGCTGCCCTGGCTCTCGCTCGGCCTGGTGCAGGGCGCGGTCCTGACCAGGTACGTCCGCAGCGCCGTGCTCGACGTGATGCGCGAGGACTACCTGCGCACCGCCCGCGCCAAGGGCCGGGGCCGGATGGGCGCCCTGTGGCGGCACGGCCTGCGCAACGCCTCCATCCCCGTGGTCACCGTGCTCGGCCTGCAACTGGCCACGCTGCTCGTCGGCGCGGTCGTGGTCGAGCGGGTGTTCGTCATCCCGGGGCTGGGCGACCTGCTGCTGAACGGCGTCGCCGGGCGTGACCTGCTGCTCGTCCAAGGTGTGGTGATGGTGCTGGTGGTGGCCGTACTGCTGATCAACTTCGTGGTCGACGTGACCTACGCCGTGCTCGATCCGAGGCTGCGATGAGAGGCCGGGTCAACGCCGGGCTGATCGCCGGAGCCGTGCTGGTCGGGATCGTCGTCCTGGCGGCGCTGGTGTCGTTCGTGTGGACGCCGCACGACCCCACGCTCGTCGACGCCTCGAACAAGCTGCGCGAACCCGGTGGCGGCTACCTCCTCGGCGCCGACAAGTTCGGCCGCGACACCTTCAGCCAGCTCATGGTCGGCGCCCGCACCACGCTCTACGTGGGCATCGTCGCCGTCGGCATCGCGGCGCTGATCGGCACACCCCTCGGCGTGATCGCCGGGATGACGCCGCGCGGCTGGCTGGCGGAGCTGATCATGCGGGTCAACGACCTCGTGTTCGCCTTCCCCGCGCTGCTGCTGGCCGTCATGCTCGGCGCCGTCTACGGGGCCGGGACGCTCACCGCCATGATCGCGATCGGCGTGGCCACCGTGCCTGCCTTCGCGCGCGTGGCCAGGGCTGCCACGATGCAGGTCATGGTGACCGACTACATCCTCGCCGCCAGGGCCGCCGGGCGCCGTCGCGCCGCGATAGCCGTACGGCACGTGCTGCCCAACATCGGCTCGATGCTGATCGTGCAGGCGTCGGTGTCGTTCGCCATCGCGATCCTGGCCGAGGCCGCGCTGTCGTTCCTCGGCTTCGGCACCCGGCCGCCGATCCCGTCATGGGGCCGCATGCTGCAGGAGTCGCAGGAACTGCTCTTCTCCACCCCGCGCCTGGCCCTGTGGCCGGGGCTGGCGATCGCGCTGGCCGTACTCGGGTTCAACCTGCTCGGCGACGGGCTGCGCGACTATCTCGACCCCAAGCTCAGGAGGATCCGTGCTGAGCGTTGAGGGGCTCACCGTCCGCGCCGACGCGGTGGAGCTGGTCCGCGAGGTGTCCTTCGACATCGCGCCCGGCGAGCGGGTCGGCCTGATCGGCGAGTCCGGCTCGGGCAAGTCGCTGACCGCGCTGTCGCTGATGGGCCTGCTGCCCGAAGGCGTGCGGGCCTCGGGCACGGCCCGGCTGGGTGAGCGCGAGCTGGTCGGCGTGCCGGAAGGGCGGCTCAAGGACCTGCGCGGGCGGGAGGTGTCGATGGTCTTCCAGGAGCCGATGACCGCGCTCAACCCGCTCATGCGCGTCGGCGCGCAGGTCGCCGAGGTCATGACGCTGCACGGCAGGTCACGCGCCGAGGCCCGCGCCCGCGCGGTCGAACTCCTCGGCCGGGTCCGCCTCCCGCGCCCGGAACAGCTCGCCCGCTCCTACCCCCACCAGCTCTCCGGCGGCCAGCGGCAGCGCGTCATGCTCGCCATCGCCCTGGCCAACGAGCCCGGCCTGCTCATCTGCGACGAGCCCACCACCGCGCTCGACGTCACCGTGCAGAAACAGATGCTGGAGCTGATCGCCGAGGTCGCCCCCGCGCTGCTGTTCATCACCCACGACCTCGCGGTGGTCGCCGCCGTGTGCGAGCGGGTCCTGGTCATGTACGGCGGGCGGGTCGTCGAGAGCGGCCCGATCCGCGAGGTCTTCGCCAGGCCCCGCCACCGCTACACCGAGGGCCTGCTGGCCGCCTCCAAGCTGACGCCGCGCGGCACCCGGCTGCCCACCATCAAGGGCAGCGTCCCGGCCGCCGGGCGGTTCCCCGACGGGTGCGTGTTCAGGAACCGCTGCCCGTACGCCTCGGAGAAGTGCCAGACCGAACCCGCCCTGACAGGAGACGGCCATGCCTACGCATGCTGGCACCCCGCTGATTGAGGCCCGCGACCTCACCCGCGTCTACCGCCGTCCCCGCACCTCGCTCGCCCGGCAGGGCGAGGCCGTGCACGCGCTGCGCGAGGTGTCGCTCACCGTACGGCGGGGCGAGCGGTTCGGCATCGTCGGCGAGTCGGGCTCCGGCAAGTCGACGCTGCTGCGCCTGCTGTGCGCGCTCGACCAGCCCACCAGCGGATCGATCCGCTTCGACGGCCAGGAGATCACCGGCCGGCCGGAGCGAGCGCTGAAGTTCCTGCGGCACAGCCTCCAGATCGTCTTCCAGGACCCGATGAGCTCGCTCGACCCCCGGATGCGGGTGCGCGACCTCGTCGCCGAGCCCTTGGTCGCGCTCGGCGAGCCGATAGGCGGCCGGGTGACCGAGCTGCTCGAGGAGGTCGGCCTGCCCGCCTCGGCCGCCGACCGCTACCCGCACCAGTTCTCCGGCGGGCAGCGGCAGCGCATCGCCATCGCCCGCGCGCTCGCGCCCAGGCCCAAGGTGCTGGTCGCCGACGAGCCGGTCAGCGCCCTCGACGTGTCGGTCCGCGGCCAGATCCTCAACCTGCTGGCCGACCTGGTCGACGAGCTCGGCCTCACGCTGGTCTTCGTTTCGCACGATCTGTCCGTCGTACGGCATGTCTGCGAGACCGTCGCGGTCATGAACAACGGCTCGATCGTGGAGACCGGGCCCGTGGACGAGGTCTGGGCGGCGCCAGAGCACCCCTACACGAGGACGCTGCTGCAGGCCGTACCGACATTGGAGGGATTGCTGTGATCGAAGTCGACGAACTGGGAGTTGTGGAGTTCACCCAGGCGCTGGTCCGCATCCCGAGCACCAACGACCCGGCGCGCGGCCGGGCCGAGCGGCCCGCCGCCGAGCTGGTCGCGGCCAAGATGCGTGAGTGGGGCTGGGAGCCGGTGGTGGACGAGGCCGCGCCCGGCCGGCCCAACGTGGTGGCGGTGGTCGAGGGCGGCGGGGGCGACGGGCCGACGCTGATGTTCGAGGGACACACCGACGTGGTCACCGAGGGCGACCTGTCGACGTGGACCGTGGACCCGTTCGGCGGGGAGATCCGCGACGGGCGGCTGTGGGGGCGTGGCAGCGCGGACATGAAGTCGGGGCTGGCCGCCACCCTCTACGCCACCCGAGCCCTGCAGCTCGCCGGCCCGTTCCCTGGCCGGATCAAGGTGTGCGCGCTGGCCGACGAGGAGGGGCTGATGCTCGGCGCCCACCACTTCGTCGCCTCCGGCCTGGCCGCCGACGTGGACGGCGCCATCGTCGCCGAGCCCGAGGCCGGGGAGATCTGCGCGGTCGCCAAGGGCGCGCTGCGGCTGCGGGTCGACTTCACCGGCAAGATGGCGCACGGCGCGATGCCGCAGCACGGCCGCAACCCCATCCAGGCGGTGGGGGCGCTGCTGGTGGCGCTGCGGGCGCTGGAATCGGAGCTGCAGGGGCTGCACCCCGCGCACGAGCACCTCGGCGAGGTGTACGTGACGCCGACCGTGGTGCGAGCCGGGACCGAGGAGCAGGTGAACGTCATCCCGGCGACGGCGTCGGTGTTCATCGACGTGCGAACCATCCCCGGCCTGGAGCACAAGGTGGTGGCCGAGCGGGTGGCCGCGCTGGCCGCCTTCGACGGGATCTCCGCCGAGGTGTCGATCCTGGTGGATCGGCCACCGGTGGACGTGCCCGTCTCCGACCCCGTGGTGGTCGCGCTCGCCGCCGCGCACCAGCGCGTGACGGGCTCCGCGCCCGTCTACGGCGGCGTGCCCGGGTCCACCGACGGCACCGTGCTGACGCACTGGGGCGGGATCCCGTCGGTCGTGTACGGCCCCGGCGGCAAGTGGATCGCGCACCAGTCGGACGAGTACGTCGAGGTGGCGGAGATCGTCCGCTGCACCCGCGTGTTCGCCGAGGCGGCCCGGCTCTTCCTCACCCGGTCGGCGTCGTGACGGCCCGGATCTTCCTCAGCTGGTCCGCGTCGTGACGGCCGGCGTGACGAACTCGCTGGTCGACGTCGCCGGGCTGCGGGTGGGGCATGCACAGCGGGTGGGCGGTGGCTACCGCACGGGGACCACCGTCGTGCTCGCGCCGCCCGGCGGCATGGTGGCCGGGGTGGACGTGCGGGGAGCCGCGCCGGGCACCCGGGAGACCGAGCTCCTCGACCCGCGCAACCTGGTGGAGCGGGTGCACGCCATCGTCCTGACGGGCGGCAGCGCGTACGGGCTCAGCGCGGCCTGCGGGGTCATGGAACGGCTGGCGGACGCCGGGATCGGCTTCCCGGTGGAGGGCGGCGTGGTGCCGATCGTGCCCGCCGCGGTCATCTACGACCTGGGCCGCGGCGGCGTGTTCCGCGCGGTCCCGGACGGCGCGCTGGGCGCCGAGGCGTACGACGCCGCCGCCCGGTCGCACGGCCCGGACCTGCGGGTGAGCGCGTCGGCCGGCTCGGACCCGTGGGGGACCGGGTCGGACGGCCCGGACTTGCGGGCGAACGGGTCGGACGGCCCGGACCCGTGGGCGAGTGGGTCGGTCGGGGCGGGTACCGGCGCTGTGGCGGGCGGGCTGGCCGGTGGCATCGGTACGGCCAGTGTCGTCCTGCCCTCGGGGGTCACCGTGGCCGCGATGGCCGTCGTCAACGCCGTCGGATCCGTGCTCGACCCGGTGGGCGGACGGCTGTCCGGCACCCGGTACGGGCTGCCCGGCGAGTTCGACCACCTCCGCGAGCCCCGCGAGGACGAGGTGGCGGCCTGGCAGGGCGCCACGGTGACCTCGTTCAACACGACGATCGGCGTGGTGGCCACCGATCTGACGCTCACCAAGGCACAGTGCGGCAAGCTGGCCGGTGTGGCGCACGACGGGCTGGCCCGGGCGATCAGACCCGCCCACACCATGGTCGACGGCGACACCATCTTCGGTCTGTCCACCTGCGCCCTCCCCTTCCCCGGGGCCGCCGCCCCCGGCAGCCCCGAACCGGGCGCCACCGCCTTCGAACGCGCCGCCAGGAGCACCCCCGCTGAGGGCGCCGCTAGGAGAACCTCCGCTGAAGGGGCTGCTGGGGACACCCCCGCACCCGTAGGCGCCGGGCGGAACGCGCCCGGGGCCGCTGGGCTCCATGACGTGCTGGCCGCCGGGGCCGACGTGTTCAGCCGGGCCGTGGCGCACGCCATGCTCGCCGCCACCGGCCGCGACGGCGCGCCCGCCTATCGAGATGTGTTTCCAAGCGCTTGGGGGAAGTAGCGTGACATTTCAGGACTGGTCCGGGGGCTGGCCCGACGGGCTGCCTGTGGGTGACGGGTGGGTTGAGGTCGCCGACACCACCGACGTGATCTTCCCGTACGACGGCTCGGTGGTGACGACCGCCCCTGTCGGCACTGTCGCGCTGGCCCGGCAGGCCGTGGAGGCCGCGCTGGAGGCCGCTCCCGGCATGGCCGCGCTCCCCTCGCACGCCCGCCGCGCCGCGCTCATGGGCGCCCACGACGCCCTGGCCGCGCGGCGCGCGGAGTTCGAGCGCCTGCTCGTACTCGAGACCGGCAAACCGCTGGTCGACTGCCAGGTCGAGGTGGCGCGGACGCTCGTCACGCTCCTCACCGCCGCCGAGGAGGTGGCCCGGCTGCACGGTGAGACCGTGCCGCTGGACCTGCTGCCGTCGGGGGAGGGGCTGATCGGGTTCTGGACGCGGCGGCCGATCGGGGTCGTGGTCGGGATCACCGGCTTCAACTACCCGCTGCTGCTGGCCGCGCACAAGATCGCCCCGGCGGTGGCCGCGGGCTGCCCGGTGATCGTCAAGCCCGCACCCGCGACGCCCCTGGCGACCCTCTGGCTCGTCCACCTGCTCCGCGAGTCGGGCGCGCTGCCCCCGGCGGGGGTGCAGCTCGTCACCGGCGACGTCGAGGTGGGCAGGACGCTGGTCGAGGACCGGCGGATCGGGGCCGTGTCGTTCACCGGCTCGGCGGCGGCCGGGCACGCCATCGCGAAGAGCGCGGCGCCCACCAAGGTGCTGCTGGAGCTGGGCTCGAACGCCGCGCTCGTGGTCGCGGCCGACGCCGACCTGGAGGCCGCCGCCGCGGCGGTGGTGCGGGGCGGCTACTACGCCTCCGGGCAGGCGTGCATCTCGGTGCAGCGGGTGCTGGTGGAGGAGCCGGTACGCGAGGAGTTCCTGTCGCTGCTGGCCGGGCGGATGAAGGACGTGGTGGTGGGCGATCCGCGCGACCCGCGGACCCGGGTCGCGCCGCTGATCGATCCGGCCGCGACCGAGCGGGTGCTCGGCTGGGTGCGTGACTCGGGCGCGACGCTCGTCACCGGCGGCGAACTCGACGGGCGGGCCATCGCCCCCACCGTGCTCGCCGACGTGCCCGACGGGGCCGTGGCCTGGGACGAGGAGATCTTCGGCCCGGTGGTGTGCGTACGCTCGGTGCCCGGCATGGACGCCGCGTTCGCCGCCGTCAACGCCTCCAGGTACGGCCTGCACGCCGCGGTGTTCACCCGCTCGCTGGCCACGGCCTTCGCCGCGATCGACCGGATCGAGGCCGGGGGTGTGGTGGTCAACGAGGTGCCGGGGTTCCGGGCGGACAACATGCCGTATGGCGGCGTCAAGGACTCGGGCGCCGGCCGGGAAGGGCCCAGGTTCGCCATCGAGGAGCTCACCGTCACCCGGATGGCGATCATCCGCCCTTGACGGTCGTTAGTTGGGCGGGTCGAAGCGGCCGTCCACGGCGGTCCAGCCGCCGTCCACGTACAGGACGGAGCCGGTGACGAAGCTCGCAGCGTCGCTCGCCAGGTAGACCACGGCGCCCGCCATCTCCTCAGCCCGGGCCCACCGGCCGAGCGCGCTCTTGGCGGCGTACGCGTCGTACCAGGCGGGGTTGTCCTTGATCTGCCTGGTCAGCGGCGTCTCGACCACGCCCGGCGCGACCGCGTTGACCCGCACGCCATGCGGGCCGAACTCGGCGGCGGCGGTGCGCAGCAATTGCACCAGCCCCGCCTTGGTGGCGGAGTAGACGCCCTGGCCGGGCTCCGTCACCGACGCCCGGATCGACGCGAACCCGATGATCGACCCGCGCCCACGCTCCACCATCCCCGCCCCGAATGCCCGGATCACGTCGAAGGAGGCCCGCAGGTTCAGCCGTACGACGCGCTCGAACTCCTCGCCGGAGTAGTCGAGCAGCCGCTTGCGCACGTTCGTGGCGGCGGTGAAGACCACCACGTCGGCCGGCGCCTCGGCGGCGAGGGCCCGCACGGCCTCGGCGTCGAGGACGTCCACTCCGCGCGCCGACCCGCCGCACCGTTGCGCGGTCTCCTCGGCGGCGGCGAGGTCAAGGTCCGCGCAGACCACCTCGGCTCCGTGCGCGGCCAGCGCCAGCGCCGACTCCCGCCCGATCCCGCTTCCGGACCCGATCACCACAGCGCGCCGCCCATCGAGGCGGAACAACGCGTCGTATGCCGTCATGCCGCTCAGCCTAGCGACTGGTCTGACCAGTGCACCAGGTCTGCCCTGAGGTGGCGTCGGAGATTCCCAGGGACAGGTCAGGGGCGATCACCGATGAGGCGGGTGGGGCCGGCGCGGGATGGTGGTGTCATGACCCCCACCAACAACCTCGCCCGGGCCTCCTTCACGGCCGGGCCCGCCGCGTTCCTCGGCGGCTGGCTCCTCATGCGTCCCATCGACGGCGACCTCGTACCCGGTCCGTGGTGGACGGCCGCGCACGCCGTATGGCTGCTGGGATTCCTGCTGTTCGGCGTCATGGTGCTGGAGCTGCGGCGGATGGCGGCGCCCGCGACCTCCCGGCAGAAGGCGGCCGTGTGGGCGGTGACCGGGGTGGCGCTGTTCAGCGTCCTGGCCAACGTGGCCCAGCTCGTCATCGACCTGGTGGCCGGGTTCACCTCGGCGGACGGCGCGGCGATGCGGGCGGTGTTCGACCAGGTGCAGGGTTATCCGGGGGTGGATCTGGTCGTGTACTCGGTGGGCGCCCAGCTGTTCTTCGTGGCGCTCCTGGTGCTGGCCGGGATCATGGCGGTGCTGCGGCGGGCCACCTCGCTCAGCGCCGTGGTGCTCGCGGCCGGAGTCGTGGTGATGGCCGTGGCGATGTTCGGCGTCGGCCGCGACTCGGCGCTGGTCGCGGTGGGGATGGCGGTGCTGTGGCTGGGCGCGCTGCTGCTCGGCCGGGGACCTTCCGCGGGCGCCCTCAGCGCCTAACGCTTTGCCTGGCCGCCCAATCGGACCTGAGCAGCTCGTACTCCACCTCCCCCTGGTCGGACCCGTCGATCGGGTCCGGCCAGTCCTCGAAGAACGTACGGACGAAGCGCAGCCCGCACTTCTCCATCACCCGCCGGGAGCCGCGGTTCACCGCCATCGTCTGGGCGAAGACCCGGCGGGCGCCCAGCTCGGCGAACGCCTTGTCGATGAGGGCCAGCGAGCCCTCCGTGGCGTACCCCTTGCCCCAGGACGACTTGCGCAGCCGGTAGCCCAGCTCGGGCTCGTCCTCGGCGCCGCCCCTGGGCGCCCGCAGGTGGAACCAGCCCAGGAACTCGCCCGTCTCCCGCTCGACGGCGGCGAAGTAGCCGCCACGGATGAAGGCTGGCAGGGTCTCGCCGACGATCACCTCGCGCGGGGTGGCCTTGCCGCCGTTGAGATAGCGCATCACGTCGGGGTCGTTGTGCAGCTCGACGAGGTCGTCGGCGTCGGCCTCGGTGAACGGGCGCAGGGTCAGGCGGTCGGTCTCCAGGTAGCTGTGCACGCGCCCACGCTAGCCAGTGGCCCCGCCGCTCCTCGACGCGTTTTCCGTGTGATTGAGTGCGGTGAGCGGCGAAAGAGGTGGGCGTGGGCGTGGGGCGGCGGACGCAGGCCGAGCGGACCAGGATGACGACCGGCGAGCTGATCGAGACCGCGCTGCGGCTGTTCGGCAGGGACGGCTACGCGGCGACCTCGATCGACGACATCGCGCGCGAGAGCGGCATGACCAAGGGCGCGGTCTACCACCACTTCGCCGGGAAGGCCGACGTGTTCAGGGCCGTGTTCGTCCGGCAGGAGGAGCGGCTGGCCGAGCTGATCGCCGCCGCCTCCGCCGGGACCGACGATCCCCGGGAGGCGGTCCGGCTGGGCGCGCTGGCCTTCCTGCGGGCCTGCGCCGACCCCGAGGTGCGGCGGATCGTCCTGCTCGACGGGCCCGCCGTCCTGGGGTGGGACGGGGTACGGGAGATCGAGTACGAGCACACGCTCAAGCTGCTGCGCACCGGCCTGGAGGTGGCGGCCGACCAGGGCGGCATCGCGCCCGGCGACGTGACGGTCCGCGCGCACCTGATCTTCGGGGCGCTGTGCGAGGGCGGGATGCTCATCGCCCGAGCCGCCGACCCGGCCGCGACACTCGCCGCCGTCCTCACCCAGGCCGAACGCCTTCTCGACGCGCTCATCTAGCGTGCCGGTACGTTGACGGCTCGCCGGGGCGGTCTTAAACTCATCATTTAGTGAATTGCTGGCATGGAAGGCGAGCCATGCGCAGAACACCGGCGGCCGGCGCAAGCGCGATCTTCTTCGCCGCCGCCCCGGGTACCGTCGCCGTCCTTGTCCCGTGGTGGATCACCCACTGGGAGGCGCGCATCCCGTTCCCCGGCTGGATCATGATCCCGATGAGAGTGGTGGGCGGCCTGCTCGCGCTCGCCGGGCTCGCGGTCCTGATCCACGCCTTCACCCGGTTCGTGGTCGAGGGGCTGGGCACCCCCTTGCCCGCCGCGCCGCCCGAGCGGCTGGTCGTCGGCGGCCTCTACCGGCACGTGCGCAATCCGATGTACGTGGCCGTCCTCGTCACGATCCTGGGGCAGGCGCTGCTGCTGGCGCAGCCGTCGTTGCTGGTGTACGCCCTGGTCGTGATGGTGCCCGTGGTGTCGTTCGTCCGCTGGTACGAGGAGCCCACCGGCGCGCACCTGTACCGGATCTTCCCCAAACTCGGGATCACCTCCCGCGCCGCGCTCCGCGACGCGCTGGGCGCAGCGGGGCCCGGAGGGTGATCGACCGGAAACGTATGAAAGGTCCGGGACCTGGGTCATGTCCCTGATGATTGTTCGAAGAAGCAAGGGAGCGACTCAAGCACTGCGATGCCGGCCGGCGGAAACTGGTGCGGAGGATCAACGTTCGCACGCAGGTGTCGGTCGATGAACTGTTGCGTTCTGCTCAGGACCGTGGCGCACTGAGCGGCTGTGATCTGGCCCTGGCGGAGGGCATCACCAAGTTCGTCGAGGTCCAGGACGTGGTAACGATCAGCACCGGGTGGCACCAGGAAGTCGACGTAGAGGTCATGGACGACAAGTCCAGCCTCGGTCAGTTCGACCTCGACCAGGTCGACGTACCACCAACTCTCTACCGGGCCCTCGAACACAACCGGCCTGGTCAACTGGATGCCTTGGTCGAGCAAGAGGAAGCTGCGATCGATGGTCGGCCGTCCGGCCACTTGATACGCGGGCAAGAGCCGAGCGTCGTAGGCGACAACCTCTGCGATCCGGCGGCCGGGGCACCACTGACCCGTTCGGTGCAAGACCCGGACACTCTCGATGAGCGGCGTTGTTGTCACCTCGTGAACCTCTCATGACAGGGCCGGCCAGCCGAAGCGACGATGCGGCAGAAGACGCAATTCATGACCGGCATGATCACAGCTCGCCCGGCCGGCACACAAAGGCCTTTCAGCGGGTGGCCCCGCCGGCACACCTACGTCGCCGAGAAGTCCTGACCTGAGGTTGGGGTCCCATGTCGGATTCCAATTTGACGGTAAGTGATGATGTGTGGTCGGGTTGTGACCAATGTTGCTGATGGGGTAAATAGCACCGCTTCGGGGGTAAGTGTTCCATGCGGTATCCATGGCACGCTCTCGTGCGCGTGCTCGTTTCCGCTTCCATGACCAGCGCGACCCTGGTGGCCGTGCCCGTTGCCGCGCAAGCGGCCGCGCCGTCGTACGAGCAGCCGTTGGAAAGACAGGCGGCCAAGCCCAGGATCCGCCCGGTGCCCGCCGTACAGCAGCCGGCGCCCGCGGTCGTGAACGTGCCGCTGGAGCCGTCGCTGGCCCGCAGGGACGCGGGGGCCGAGAGCGTCGGCCCGCAGGCGCCGGAGGTGACGACGCCCGCCGGGCCCACGCTCGTCAACGAGATCACCGCGGAGGCGGCCAAGCGTGTCGGCGCGAAGCGGCCCGACCCGAAGCGGCTGCTGCCCGATACCAGTCAGGCGGCCACGCTGGCGGTGAAGAATCCGGCCGCGGGGCTGTTCGACAAGCTCGGTGCCCAGAAGACCGCGTCCGCGCTGTCCTACCGGCTCTGCGTGGAGAGCGAGGACGTACCGGTCTCCTGCTCGGCCGCCAGGCCCGTGGGGGTGCCCGCCGCCGCCGACGTGACCGGCGACGGCATGCCCGATCTGGCCGCCGACCTGGTGCCTACGGCCAGTCCCCAGGACTCGGCCGCCGGGCTCGGCTTCGCGGTCAGGCCGCTGCCCGGCGCCGACACGAACCTCAAGGCGCAGGTCTGGGCGGAGTATGACGGCCGCGTGTCGGTCGGCTTCGACGGGCTGCACCAGGGCGCGTCGCTGTCCGGTTTCGACTGGGGCACCTTCACCGTCGACCTCACGGGCAAGCGGGTGAAGGCGAGCGTCGAGCGTACCGACCCCGGCGCGTCGGCCGCGGTCGTGGCCGGGCTGACCGGCCGCAGCGTGGTGAGCCTGCGCCAGACGCCGGCCACCGAGAAGCTCTCGGTCGACGTGAACCTCGACTCGACCACCCTGGACGTCACCAGCTCGGCCCCCGCCAAGCTCGACGCGCTGGCGGTCAGCGGCAGCCGCTACACCCAGGCGCTGCTGGACAAGATGCCGGCCAAGGCCAAGATCGCGCTGACCCGGGGCAAGGACGGCGCCCGGATCCGCTTCAGCAGCCCGACCTCGATCCGCCACGCCGAGTTGCACAGCTACGTCTACAGCGACGGCGCTCTCGCCAGGGCGGCGAGCGTCGAGGCCCGCGACGTCCCGCCGTTCATGACCGCCGCGTACACCGCCGCGAACGGCAAGCAGATCCTCACTGTCGACTCGGGCCGCCCGCGGGCCGGTTCGGCCAAGCTGCTCTACTTCGACCGTGCCGCGGCCAAGACCGTGCTGCGGGCCGAGCTGAGCGGCCTGCCCGCCAAGGTTCGCCTGGTGAACGACCTGGCCGAGCACCGCGTGACGCACACCTCCAGCTCGAAGATCGGCCGGTTCGCGGTCGTGCTGCAGCGCGATGAGGGCGCCATCTCCAGCCCGCGCGGCGGCCACGTCACGATGATCAAGAACGGGGCCGCCGTCGGCGTGTCCGGGCTGCTGACGGGCCTGTCCGGCTTCGACGTCACGTACGGCGCGGTGCCCCACGCCCACCTGGAGGTCGGCTCCAGCGGCCGGTCCTTCCTCGGCGCGGCCAGCATCGACGGCACCCGCCTGGCCAGGCTGGAGATCTCCAACACCCCCGCCAAGGTCGACGTGACGCTCGACCCGGCCGCGCGGAAGGCCGTCTACCAGGCCAGCGGCGTGATCGACAAGGTCAGGGCCGCCTACACCGACACCAAGTCGGGGCCCACGATCGACGGCACCATCCTGGGCGTGCACGACGACGTCAAGGCCGCCTGGGAGCTGGGGGAGCGCTCGACGGTCGACATCACCTCCTCCTCCACGCTGGGCAAGGTGCGGATCTACGCGAACAAGGCGTACGTCACCAAGCCCCAGGGCGAGGACGTCCAGGCCGAGGTGTCCGGCGTGCGCAAGCACGTCGAACTGGTGGCCGACACCGCCGCCAAGACGCTGACCTGGACCTCGGACGGCCCGGTGCGCTCGGTCTCCGCGCTGGCCCGGGCGAACTCGCAGGGCCGCTACATCACCGCCGCCGCCGAGGTGACCGGCGTGCCCGCCCGTTTCGACGCCTCCTGGAACGGCGACGCCTACCGCTTCCGCGGCCTGTCGGGCCCGGTCGGCTCGGCGGCCGTGGCGTTCACCAACCACGACGGCGCCAAGGCGCCCGCCGGGCCGCACCTGGCCGCCCACTACGACCAGGCCACCGGCGACCTCGACGCGAGTGTGCGGGTCAAGGGCCTGTCGGCGGTGGAGTTCAGCCCGGGGGAGCAGGGCTTCACCGGCGACTTCAAAGCGGCCCGGCAGACGCTCGCCCTCGACACCGACGTCACCCAGGGCGACCTGCGCTTCGGGCTGCTCGGCAGGCTCGGACCGCTGCCCGGCCGCTTCGCGGTCTCGGCGGCGGGCGGCGCGCTGACGTACTCGGGGTCCCGGCTCGACGTGACGGCCCGCGCCTGGCTCGGCAAGGCGGGCGCGCTCAAGAACATGGCCGCCGCACCGGCCGTGCCCGGCGGCATCTCGCTGGTGGACGGCGGCTGCGTCGCCGGGTCTCCCGGCTGCCCGCCGGGCGCCTTCTGCACGGACCGCGGCTGCTTCGGGGTCCAGGGCTACCTCGACGTGCGGGGGCTGCCGGACCAGGTCACGGTGGACCTGGCCAAGAAGTCGTTCACGTTCGCCGGATTCGCGCCCGAGCGCCGCTCGCTGGGCGTCTACCTGGCCAGTACGATCCTGGCCCCGGTACCGATCAAGGCGCGGGCCACGCTCACCGGGCTGCCCTCCAAGATCACCAGCATGTCCGTCGGCCCGTTCGACGTGACGCAGGGCAACGCCGTGCAGGCGAACTACCGGATCGAGCCGCCCGCCACGCTCGGCTCGCTGGACCTGCTGGCCGAGGCGGGCAACCTACGCGCTCACGTGGCCGTCGACCCGGTCCCGGCCGCGGTCGCCGTACAGGGCAGCTATGGCGCGCAGACCCGCATCCGGGTGACGAACTCCGCGGCCGTCAAGCGCCTCAGCGCGAAGGTCACCGTGGACGGGACGGGCACCGGCGAACTGCGCTTCGGCGACGTGCCCGCCAGGTTCGGCGTGGACGCCGACGCGTCCGGCGCGAACCTGCGGATGCCCGCCGTCACCTACAAGGCGCTGGGCGGCGTCAACACGCTCGACGGCTACCTCGGCGTGGAAGGCGGGCTGATCGACCCGAAGGGGAAGCTCGGCGACCTGTCGCTCGCCGTCACCGACCTGGCCGCCGACACCACCGTGCGGCTCAACCCCGACCAGTCGCTCGACCTGGTGTCCAGGCCGGTGCCGACGGGGCGGATCCAGGTGCACGCCGGGCTCGCCATCGACCCGGTCGCGCGGCAGCGCATCGCGGTCAGCAAGGAGGTCCCGTACACCACGGGCTTCCTGTCCTACCAGGTCGGGGGCGACTTCGGGCTCGGCAGGAGCACGATCAAGGACCTGTCGCTGGACGTCCGCCGCATGGCGTGGCTGCGCGTCAGGCCGGGCAAGATCCCGTTCGGCATGAAGGCGCCGCCCGCGCTGGGCTACCTCGCCCCCGGCTTCGAGGGCGACTATGGGCGCCTCGCCCTCGCCGCGAGCGGGGTGAACCTGCGCCCCGACGTCAACCTGAACGTCAAGCTGAGCAGGAAGCTCGGCAACGACATCTTCCGCGACGCGGTCCGCATCGGCCCGGCCACCTCGCTCGCCATGCGCCGCTACGACCAGCGGATGCGCCGGATCGGCGCCAAGCAGGCGATCAGCGCGGCGGGCGTGCAACTGGCCTGCCTGACCCTCGACGCGAAGCCGGGCTTCGTCGCGGGCAAAGGCACGAACTCGATCACGCTGCGCGGCGCGGACGGCCCGCAGATGGTGTCGCTGCTCGACCCCGGCGGGCAGGTGCCGGACTACGCGGTGGACCTGCTGACGCACTTCATGTCGCCGTTCCCCGGCGCCGACTGGAAGGTGGCGGGGGCCAAGGCCGGACACTGCGCCACGGGCGATCCCCAAGCCTGAGCCGTCAGCGGGGGCCCAGATAGCCGGGTGGCGGGCCGCCGCCGTCGTACGTACGCACCGGGCGGCCGGCCAGGAAGGCGCGCAGGGTGCTCAGGTAGGGCTTGCCCCGGTACGAGCCGTCCGCCAGGTAGGCGACCCCCGCGCGGGGGAGGGCGGCGCGGTAGTCGGCCACCGTTGACCACTCCTGCCGGTCGCGGGCGCCTTTGACGATCAGGGCCGGGACCGCGGAGGCGGCCAGGCCCTGCCGCAGGCCGGTGGGGGCGGTGCGCTGGGCCAGCCGGGCATAGCCGCCGGCGTGGTCGTGCTCGAGTTCGCGGTCGCCGGCGAAGGCGTGGGCGGCCTGGGGATTCGATTTCAGGAGCGTGTAGACCGCGAGCAGGCGGGGTGAGAGAACGTCCGGGCCGGTGAAGAGGGAGGCGGTCTGCGGGCGGTCGAGGGCGGCGGGGGCGGAGAAGACGGCCTTGGCGACCTGGTCGGGATGCTCCGCCAGGTAGGCCGCGGCCAGCCGGGCGCCATAGTCCTGGCCGATGAGGATGAGCCGCTGGGCGCCGATCTCCTGCCGTACCGCCTCCAGATCGGCCACGTCGCGGGGCAGGCCGTACCCGCGCGGGTCCGCCAGCCGGCCGGACCGGCCCGCGCCGAGCTGGTCATAGACGTAGACGGTGTAGCCGTCGGCGGCCAGCCCCGCGAAGAACGCCGAGTCGCCCGCCAGGTCGGCCAGTCCGGGCCCGCCGTGCAGGAACACCACCGGCTCCGGCCGCGTGACCCGCTTGGGCGCCAGCCGTACGTACGCCAGCTCAGAGCCCGTCGCCAGCTTCCACTCCCGCTGGCCCGCCACCGGCTTCAGCGGCGCGGGCCCGCCCGGCGGCGCGTGCAGGGTGGTTGCCGCGACCTGCCAGACCACGACGGCCTCCACCGACAGGATGACCAGGGCCCGCAGCCAGCGCCCCCAGACCGGGCGCGGTCTCGGCACGCACAGCAGCAGGCCGAGGAAGAACACCGACGCGAACACCGCGAGCCCCGTCACGGTGAAGACATCCGGCCCGGCGCCGAGCATCGCCATGCCGGCCAGCGCCGCCAGGCCCGGGATCGGGGAGAGTGCCAGGATCCCGAGCCCGGTCAGCAGCCGGCCGGCCCGTCTGGCAAAAGAACGCACAGGCCGAAACTAGCTCAAACCACCCGTACGGGAGGGTGAATCGGCGAGCGGGCGCCCCAGCCGGAGCCGGAGGTGGCCGTCGCGGGACGCCATCTCCCGCACCGTCCACACCCGCTCCTGTACGACGTCGCCCCGGGTGGTCACGTATCCGCCCACCCGGAGCACCGGACGTCCGGTGTCGTCGGTGACGAGCTGTACCCGCGACTCCGAGTCGTCGGCGAATATCAGCATGAAGTCGGCCGGATCGGCCGGGGTGTCGAGGATGAGGCCGGGATAGAGGTGGGAGTCCGGGATCCGGATCGCGTGGTCGTTCACCCGGACGCCCCTACCCCGGCCGGGCGGTTTCAGTTGTTGTTGAGGAACTGCTGGGCGAGCGTCCTGCCCAGGTTCACGGCCTGGGTGTGGTTCTCGATCGTCGACACCTTGGTGCCCGACCCGGTGAACACGATGTACGTGACGCCGGAGTCGGTGCCGCCGTTGCTCGGGTCCGGGTTGATGCCCAGGTCGGCGGCCGTACGGTATGACGCCTCGCCGATGATGCCCGTCGGCCCGGTATCACCCATGACGGCATACTCCACTTGGCCGTTGTAGACGATCGCCACCACCGTCCCGCAGCCGATGCCCTTGGTCCGGTAGTCCCAGGTGCTGCTGGGACTGGGCACCACCATGTAGGCGAGCTGCGCCGCGTTGAGCGGGCCGCCGGCGCTGGTCTGGCAGAACGTCTCGGGCAGGAAGCAGCAGTCGGTGTCCTCGTTGCACTGCGTCGTGCGGACGCCGTCGCAGTCGATGTCCATGTCTCCCTTCCAGAACACCGCGCCGGTCTTCTCGCACACCGCCACCGTCGCCGTGCTGACGTCGGAGTCGGTCTTGTACTTGCCGTTGGAGATCTGACTGCACGCCGTGACCTTGGCCAGGAGCTGGTCGGCCGTGGGCCCGGTGGTGCCGCCGGTGGCGGTGCCGGTGACCGTGGCGCTGTGGCCGGACTCGTTGCCGGCCGCGTCCACGGCGGTGACCGTGTAGCTGTGCGTGGAGCCGGAGGTCAGGCCGTTGATCGTGGCACTGGCCGTCGGCGAGGTGGCCACCACGGTGGTGCCCTCGTAGACCTTGTAGCCGGTCACGCCGACGTTGTCCGAGGAGTCGTTCCAGGCCAGCGAGATGCTGCCGGCCGAGGTACCGGTCACGCGAGGACTCGCGGGCACGCTCGGCGCCTGCCCGTCCGGGCCGCCGGAGCCGCTGACGGACAGCCGGTCCACGTTGGGGCCGCCGTTGGCGGAGGTGCCGGTCGCGCGGATCGTGTTGACCCCGGCGTTCAGGGTGACCGTGACCTGGCCGTCGGCCCAGGTGTCCCAGTTGCCGGTGCCGGCGAAATTCACTCCGGCGGCGGCAACGGAGCCGTTGACGGCGATGTCCATCGGCCGCGTCGCCGTGGTGCCGTTGGCGTACCGGAAGGTCAGGGTGTGGGTGCCGGCGTCGGCCACGCTGACGCTCCACTCGATGTACCCGCCGACGGCGTTGACGTAGTCGACGAAGCCGGTGCCGGTGTAGCCGGTGTGGTTGGTCGCCACGCTGGCCTCCGACAGGGTGGCCGCCTCCGCCTGGTACTCGGTGGCGGGGGCGTCGGCGACCGTGGCCTCCAGGTAGTCGAGGTTCGGGTTGCCGCCCGTGTTCGCCGAGGTGACGCGGATCTTGTTGTCACCCGCGTTCAGCGTCGCGGTCAGCGTGGAGGTGGCCCACGTGTTCCAGTTGGCGGTGGTGCCGAAGGAGCGGCCGGCCGAGACGACGGTGCCGTTCACCGAGACGTCCGCGGTGCGGGCCGACGTGGTGCCGTTGGAGTAGCGGATGGCCAGCGTCGCGGTGCCCGCCGAGGGGGCGTTGACCGTCCACTCGGTGTACGGGCCCACGACGTTCTCGCCGTTGACGAAGCCGGTGCCGGAGAAGCCCGTGTGGTTGGCCTCGACGACGCCCTGGACGATGGTGGCGTTCTCGGCCTCGTAGCGGACCGTGGCCGCCCGCGCGGGCAGCGCGGTCAGGCCGGCGGCGAGGAGGGTGAGGAGGGGAAGCAGGATCAGCGGGCGTAAGCGAGCCCGAGCTGGAGAGTGCACGGCTGGCCCTTCTGCCGAATTCGTTAGGAAGGCTTCCTAACAACTGGAGATGGCACCACTCCGTCAAAGCACAGTCAACCCCGTAGAGGGGCCCAAAATAGCGCGAACACCAATCAATGCGATGAAATAGCTCCACCCTCTACAAGGCTGGAGACCTACGTGGCCCTGTTCGATCTGCCGCTTGAGCAGCTCAATTCCTACCTCCCCGACCGTGACGAGCCCGCCGACTTCGACGAGTTCTGGACGCGTACGCTGGCGGAGGCACGCGAGTTCGACGCGGCGGCCGAGTTCACCCGCTACGACCTGCCGCTCGCCTCGGTCGACGTGTACGACGTCTCCTTCGCGGGCTGGGGCGGTCATCGGATCAACGGCTGGTTCCTGGTGCCGCGTGGCGCGGAGGGACCGGTGCCGTGCGTGATGCACTACATCGGCTACAGCGGCGGCCGTGGCTTCCCGAAGGACCACCTGGTCTGGCCCGCCGTGGGCTACGCGGTGTTCGTGATGGAGACCCGGGGTCACGGCGGCGCGAGCCCGGGCAGCCCCGGAGTCACCGGCGACCCGTACGGCGGCGACAGCGCCCAGGCCCCCGGCATGATGACCCGCGGCATCCTCGACCCCGACCAGTACTACTACCGGCGGGTCTTCACCGACGCGGTCCGGGCGGTCGACGTGGCCGCCGCGCACCCGGCCGTGGACGCTGAGCGGATCGTCGCCTCGGGCGGCAGTCAAGGTGGCGGCATCGCCCAGGCGGCCGCCGCGCTGCACCCGTCGATCAAGGCGGCGCTGATCGACGTGCCGTTCCTGACGTACTTCCGCCGGGCCGTGGAGATCACCGACAAGGACCCGTACCAGGAGATCGTCCGCTTCCTGTCCACCCGGCGGGAGAGCGCCGAGCAGGTGTTCCGGACGCTGTCGTACTTCGACGGCCTGAACTTCGCCGCCCGCGGACAGGTGCCCGCGCTCTACTCGGTGGCGCTGATGGACCAGATCTGCCCGCCGTCCACGGTCTTCGCGGCCTACAACCACTGGCGCGGGCCCAAGGAGATCAGCGTCTGGCCGTGGAACGGGCACGAGGGCGGCGGCGGCTTCCAGACCGAGGAGCAGATCCGCTACCTGCACAAGCTGCTCGCGGAGGGCTGACAGACCACTGGTCCGGTCCGACCGATACATCCGGTCGGACCGGACCAGTGATGGTCCGTTCGGGTCGGCCTGGCCGGCCGCCAGGCCGATATGGCCCGTCTAGACGGGCTGGTCGGTCACCAGGAAGGACACGGAACCCTGGTCGTCCGCTCCCGCGTCCAGAGACTTGTCCTCCAGGACGGTCGCGGCCACCGGGTCGAGGTACACACGCGCGCCTTCGGCCTCGACGACCTCGTCGGCCGGCTCCGGCGCGGTCGCCAGAGACAGGGTCAGCGAACTGGCGCCCTCGCCCTGGGACGAGATGCGGATGCCGCTCTGGGCAGGCTCAGGGGCGGCCGCGGTCAAGTCACGAATCGCCTGAGCTGCGTTAGTTGTCAGGGTGAGCACGAGGCTCCTCCTCACGATCGACGTACATGAACTCCCCGCCCTTCCCTCATCGAACGGGTCAAACCCTCTGACTTGAATTCTTTACCGGCATTCTGCGGTGGCCGCGGGAATCATGTCGGATATGGAGTTCGACGAGCACCGCGAGGCCATGGTCGCCCAGCTGCTGGAACGCGGGGAGGTGAGCGGGCGGGTGGCGGAGGCCTTCCGCCTGGTCCCGCGCCATCTCTTCCTGCCGGAATTCGACCCGGCGGCGGCCTACCGGGACGAGCCCATCGTCACCAAACGCGACGAGGAGGGCCGGCCGATCAGTTCCTCCTCACAGCCCGCGATCATGGGCATCATGCTCGACCAGCTCGACGTCCGGCCCGGCGCACGGGTGCTGGAGATCGGCGCGGGCACCGGCTACAACGCCGCCCTGCTCGCGCACCTGACCGGGCCGGAGGGCCACGTGGTCAGCGTCGACATCGACGCAGACGTGGTCGCGGCGGCCCGGCGACATCTCGACGACGCCGGGTACCCCGAGGTGGTCGTCGCCCACGCCGACGGCGCGGCCGGCTTCCCGGAGGCGGCGCCGTACGACCGGGTGATCGCCACGGTCGGCGTGTGGGATCTGTCCCCGGCCTGGCTGGCGCAGCTCGCGCCGGGCGGCAGGCTCGTGGTGCCGCTCGACCTGCGCGGCGTGCAGGTGTCGGTGGCCATGGAGTACGCGGACGACCACTGGTCCAGCCGGTCGGTGGAGCCGTGCGGCTTCATGCGCATGCGCGGCCCCTCCGCCGGGCCCGAGGTCATGCTGATGCTGGACGGTGAGGCCGACCTGGTGCTCACGCTGCCGGAGCCGCGCGAGGTGGGTGACGTCCTGGCCATGCTGGACGGCCCCGCCGCCGAGGTGGCCGCCGACGTGCCGCCGTTGCCGCGGCTGTCGTTGATGGGCGGCGGGATCGGCCTGTGGCTGGCGATGCACGAGCCCCGCTGGTGCGCGTTGACCGGGCGGCTGGGGTGGGCCCCGGTGACCACCCAGGGGTACGGCATGACGGTGGGCCTCGTCGGCCCGGACGGCCTGGCCGTACTGGCGGCGGGGACGGAGCTGCTCGCCCGCGGATACGGGCCCGGCGGGGCCGCGCTGGCGGCGGAGCTGGCCGCGCACGTCCAGGCATGGGACGCGGCGGGCCGCCCAGAGGCCTGCGACCTGCGCATAGACGCCTACCCGGGCCCCGCGCCGGACGGCGTGGCCGTCATCACCAAGCGGCACACCCGCCTGGTGCTAAGCTATGACTGAATATCCGAACCAGTCATAGGGATTCACATGGCCGTGGCGTTCACGGCGGACGACCGGGCGCGCATCACCGCGCGGCTGCTCGACACCGCCGAAGAGCTCTTCGCCGCCCAGGGGCTGAAGAAGACCTCGCTCGACGAGCTGGTCGCCCCCTCGGGCATCGCGAAAGGCAGCTTCTACGCGTTCTTCGAGTCGAAGGAGGAGCTCTACAAGGAGGTCATGGTCCGCCGGGCGCCGCTGATGGGCAAGCTGCTCGCCGCCGCGCTCGACCAGCCGCCCAGCGTGGCGGCGCTGGCCGGCCTCATGCGAGGCATGGTCGAGGCGCTCACCACCGACCCGTTCTACCGGCGGCTGCTCACCCGCCCCGACGAGCTGGAGTCGGTGGCCCGCAGGGTCGGCCCCGAGGAGGTCGCCCGGGTCACCCCGCACCTGATCACGCCGCTGATCGACTACCTCGCCCAGGGGCAGAGCGAGGGCGTCATCGTCGCGGACGTGCCTCCGGAGGTGCTGATGGGCGTGCTGCGTACCGCGGGCCTGCTGGTGGTCAACCGCGACAGGTACGGTCCCGACTTCGAGCAGGTGCTCGACGCCACCATCAACGCGCTGGCAAGGGGGCTCATCGTATGAGCCGGCTGAAGAGATACGCGCGGGCCGCGGGCATGACCGACGAGGCGTGGAAGCGGCACGCCAACCCGTGGAGCGTCTGGACCAGGTTCGCCGCGATTCCGCTGATGATGCTGGCCATCTGGAGCCGGACGTGGATCGGCTGGTGGTCGCTGGTGCCCGTGGCGCTGGTCGTCGCCTGGCTGATCGTCAACCCGCACGCCTTCCCGGCGGTCGAGCGGCCGGCGAGCTGGGCGGCCAAGGGCATCTACGGCGAGAAGATGTGGCTGGAGGACCCGTCGCTGGTGTCCGGCGACCACCGCAAGGTGCAGCGCCTGCTCGTCGGCGTGGGCTCGGCCGGGTTCGCGCTGCTGGCCTGGGGGCTGGTCGCGCTGGAGGTGTGGCCCGCCGTGTTCGGCGCGACGCTGATCGTGCTCGGCCAGCTCTGGCGCATCGACCGCCTCGGCCAGCTGTACGAGCGGCACCGGGCCGCCTGACCGGTCGGCTTGCACGAGCGGGGCCGCCTAACCGGTGGGGAGCTCCAGTGGCGCGCCGAGGGTGCGCGAGACCTCGTGGGCGGTGCCCGCGACCAGCGGTCCCAGCTCCTGCGCGTCGTCGACCGACAGCTCGTGGGTCAGCGTCGAGATGCTCACCCCGGCCACCACGTGCCCGGTGTGGTCGAACACGGCCGCGCCGACGCAGCGGATGCCCGCCTCGTTCTCCTCGTCGTCGATCGCGAAGCCGCACTCGCGCACCCGCGCCAGGTGGCGGCGGAGCGCGGCCTGGGTGGTGATCGTGGCGGGCGTGCGCCTGGTCAGCCCGGTGCGGGTGGTGATGCCCGCCACCTCGTCGTCGGACATGGCCGCGAGCATCGCCTTGCCGATCGCGCTGGTGTGCAGCCACAGCGACATGCCGACGCGCGAGGGCATCTGGTAGGGCTTGCGCCCCTCCAGCTTGGCGGCGTAGACGGCTTCGTCGCCGTTGAGCACGGCCAGGTGCACGGTGTAGCCGGTCTGGTCGTGCAGGCGCTGCAGCACCGGCGAGGCCTGGCGTACCGGATCGAAGCGGGCCAGCATCCGGCCGGCCAGCGTGAGGATCTTGGGGCCCGGCAGGTAGCCGCCGGTGCCGTCCGGCCGGGCGAAGCCGTGCTCGGCCAGCGACTGCAGGATGCGGTGGGTCGTCGACTTGGGCAGCCCCGTCGCCGTCGCGATCTTGGTCACGCTCTCGTGCTCGGCGAGGGCCTCCAGCACCCAGAGCGCCTTGTCGATAGCGGTGCTCGGCCGGTGGTCCACCCGATCAAGCATACTCAGCGGGCCAGCCAGCCGCCGTCCACGACCAGTATGTGGCCCGTGACGTAGTCGGAGGCGCGCGAGGCGAGGAAGACGGCCGCACCCTCCAGGTCCGCGGGCTCGCCCCAGCGCCCGGCCGGGATCCGCGCCCTGATCTCCTGCTCGCGCCGCGCGTCCTGTCGCAGGGCGGTGGTGACGTCGGTGGCGATGTAGCCGGGGGCGATGGCGTTGACCTGCGCGCCGCGCGGCGCCCACTCGTTGGACAGCGCCTTGGTCAGCCCAGCCACCGCGTGCTTGGCCGCCGCGTAGGACGCCACGTTGATGCCGCCCTGGAACGACAGCAGCGACGCGATCGAGATCACCTTCGTGGCGCCGTGCTCCAGCAGCGCCTGGCTGAACACGTACCCGGCGTCGAGGTTGATCGCCATCACCCGGCGCCAGTCGTCCAGGCTGGTCGAGCCCCGGCTGATCGTGCCCGCGTTGTTGACCAGGATGTCCACCTCGCTCCGGGCCAAAATCGGCGCCAGCGCGGGCCTGATCGCGGCCGGGTCGCTCAGATCGAGGACGAGCTTGCGTACGTCGCTCCCGAGCAGTTTCACCTGGCGCTCGGTCTCGTCGAGGTCGTCGCGGTGGCCGTGCAGGATCAGGTCGGCCCCGGCCCGCGCGAGGCCGACCGCGATCGCCCGGCCGATCCCCGACCGCGCCCCGGTGACCAGCGCCGTCCGGCCGGTCAAAGAGAACAGCTCCATCCGTCACCGCATCTCGGTGATCGCGACCTGGTCCATGTCGTCGAACGCCTGGTTCTCCCCGGCCATCGCCCACACGAACGCGTAACTGCGGGTGCCGAACCCGCAGTGCACCGACCAGCTCGGCGAGATCACCGCCTGCTCGTTGGCCACGACCAGGTTGCGGGTCTCGTCGGGGCGGCCCATCAGGTGCACGACCCGCTCGTCGCGCGGCAGGTCGAAGTACAGGTAGACCTCGGTACGGCGGTCGTGGGTGTGGCACGGCATGGTGTTCCACATGCTGCCCGGCTCCAGCACGGTCACGCCCATGACGAGCTGGCAGCTGCGGATGCCGTCGAGGTGGACGTACTTGTAGATGGTCCGGTCGTTCGAGCCGTCGGCGCTGCCGAGCCGTACCGGATCCACGTCCTTCAGCCGCGCGTGCGTGGTTGGGAACGTCTCGTGCGCCGGGGCGGAGACCAGGTAGAACGTGCCGCGCTCGAACGTCACCTCGCGCGCGCCCCTGCCGACGTACAGGCAGTCCTTGGAGTCCAGCTCGTACGGCACGCCGTCGACCTCCACGGTGCCCGTCTCCCCGATGTTGATCACGCCCAGCTCGCGGCGCTCCAGGAAGTGCTCCGACCGCAGCGGGTCGAACGCCGTCAGCCGCGCCTTCCCGCTCGGCCGCACCCCGGCGACGACCATCCGGTCCTGATGCGTGTAGACGCCGTCCACCTCCGGCCCGAACAGGCCCTCGACGAGGTAGCGGGCACGCAGTTCCGCGGTGCCGAAGTGGCGGATCTGGTCGGGTGCGGTGGCATGCCGTATTTCCATCTCTTCCCTCCGGTTGTTCCGCGTCCTACGATCCTAGACACGGAACACTGTTCTATCCAATGGAACGCCTAACCCCCGGAGGCGCGCGGTGTACCAGCAGAACTTCAACCCCACCGGCTCCTTATGGCTGTCCGCCCTCCTGGCCGCCCTGCCCCTGCTCGCGGTGCTGGTGCTGCTGGGCGTCTTCAAGTGGAAGGCGCACTGGGCGGGCATCTCCGGCCTGGTCGTCGGTTTCCTGATCGCGGTCCTGCCGTTCGCGTACGGCATGCCGATCTCCCAGGCACTCGACTCGGCCGTGTACGGCGCGGCCAGGGCGGTGTTACTGATCCTGTGGATCACCTTCAACGCCATCTGGATCTACAAGATGACCGAGCGCAGCGGCCACTTCGCCGTACTGCGCCGGGCCTTCCAGGGCATCAGCGACGACAAGCGGATCACCGCGATCGTCATCGCGTTCTCCTTCGGCGCGCTCATCGAGGCCCTGGCCGGCGGCGGCTCGCCGATCGCCATCTGCGCGGTCATGCTCATCGCGCTCGGCTTCGAGCCGATGCGCGCCGCGGTCATCGCGCTCATCGCCAACACCGCGCCCGTCGCCTTCGGCGGCATGGGCAACCCGATCACGATCCTGGGCAGCGTAACCGAGCTGCCGCCCGAGCCGTTCGGCGCGATGGCGGGCCGGCAGACCGCCTTCATCGCGCTGCTCGTGCCGTTCATCCTGGTCTTCGTCGCCGACGGGCGGCGCGGCCTGCGCCAGGCGTGGCCCGCCGCGCTCGTCGCCGGGCTCAGCTTCGGCGCCACGCAGATCCTGATGTCGCAGGTCAACTACCTGCTCACGGACATCGCGGCGGCCCTGGTCTCGGCGATCGTACTGGTCGCGTTCGGCAAGGTCTGGAAGCCGGCCGAGACGGTCGGGTTCACGCCGAGCCCCACGCCGATCGCGGGCGGGTCCGTGGACGACCCCGCGTTCGTCCGCGTCCACGGCCGCCCTGGCGGGGACACCACCGGCGACAAGCTCGCGGCCTTCGCCCCGTACGCGATCATCATCGCGCTGTTCTCCATCGCGCAGATCCCCGCGATCAAGACCTACCTCGCCGGCTTCACCGTCAAGCCGGCCTGGCCCGGGTTCGACCTGGTGAACCCGGCGGGCAAGGCCGTGCCCGTGGTCTACGAGCTGCCTTGGGCCGCGCACCCCGGGACGCTGCTGTTCGTCTCCGGGCTGCTCACGCTCCTGGTGCTGCGGATCAGCCCGGCCTCGGCGCTGGCCACCTATGGGGCGACGATCCGGCAGTTCGGCTGGGCCATCGTCACCATCCTGTCGGTCTTCGCGCTGGCCTTCGTCATGCAGTTCTCGGGGCAGATCCAGACGCTCGGCCTGTTCCTGGCCGGCGCGGGCGCGTTCTTCGCCTTCCTGTCACCGGTCGTCGGCTGGTTCGGCGTCGCGATCACCGGTACGGACGCGGGCGCCAACGCCCTGTTCGCCAAGCTCCAGACCACCGCGGCGGGCCAGCTGAACATCCCGCCGGAGCTGTTCGGCGCGGCCAACAGCTCCGGCGGGGTGATGGGCAAGATGATCTCGCCGCAGAACCTGGCCATCGGCACGGCCGCGGTCGGCCTGGTGGGGGAGGAGGGCAACCTGTTCCGCCGGGTGATCGGCTGGAGCGCCGTGTTGCTGCTCATCCTGTGCGTGCTGGTGTTCCTGCAGTCGACGCCCGTGCTGGGGTGGCTGGTGCCCTGATGCCGGGCGGTCCGGCTACGGGGCCGTTGGAGCGTCCGGCCGCTCCGCTGGTACGTCCGGCTGCCCGGCGGGTTCGCCGGGGCCGCCCGTCCGTCTGGACAGCAGCCAGATCGCCAGGCCGAGCACGACCAGCGCGGCGAGTCCGGCCCAGAGCCAGCCGGGGATGCCGCCCCCGCCCTGCGCCGCAGCGGCAGGTCGGGTGGTCTGCGCCGAGACGGCGGGTGCGGTCGTGGCAGCCGCCGTCTCGGGCGCCGTCGAGCTGGACGAGGTGGCCTTCACGGTGAAGGGGATCTCGCCCTCGATCGGGTGGCCGTCGGACGAGACCACCCGCCAGGCGATGACGTACGAGCCGCCCGCCAGCGGGCCGGGCACGGCGGTCCGCACCTTGGGCCCGTCGGCCTGCGGCTCGCCGAGCTTGATCATCTGGCCGGCGGCGGTGCGCAGCACCACCAGCGGGAAGCGGACGCGGGAGGAGTACTCCAGCTCGATCGTCTCGACGCCGGACACGGTGGCGCCCTTGGCGGGTGAACTGCTCTTGAGGCTGTCGTGGGCAAGGGCGGCGGGCGCGGTGACGGACAGGAACAGCCCGCACCCGATCACCGCCACAAGGGTTCTGCGAAGAAGGTTGGACAAGGTGAACTCCATGACGAGGGAAGCGTTGTTGGCAAATCGGTGTCTCCCCTCGTGGGAGGCCCTCTCCGTGGCTCCGCGGTCGCGATCCGGCCCGTGATCGACGGCCTGAGCGGCGCCCGCCGAGCCGGAGCCGGCCGTACCGGAGCCGGAGCGATCGCGGGAATCGCGCGGAACGACCGTGGCAGGGCGAGCCGGGGCCGCCCCGACAGGCGCAGCATGAGCCAGAACGCGCTCTCACCCCGATGCAGCCACCAGCCCGTCAGCACGGCGATCGTCAGATGGACCAGCGCCATGCCCACGGCGAAATGCACGTGCCCCGTGCCGGGCGCGGTCAGCTCGAACAGCTTGTGCAGCGATGCCTGCGTCCCCACCGTGGCGCCGAGCACCACCTCGGGGCCACGCTCGCGCCCGCTCAGGATGTACGCCAGGGCGAGCGCGCCGAGCCCGCCCGCCACCATGACGCCGGGCGCGACCGCCGCGCCGCCAGCGAAGGCATGCCCGGCCGCCGACACGGCAGCGCACACCACCGCGAAGGCGATGGCTCGGGCGAGGCGCATGCGCCCATCCTTCCAGCCTTCGGGCACGCACAACCTACTTGCCGGACATATGTACGGCCTGAGGGGCTGTATTTACTGTTAAGGCATGTGCGATCTGAGTCAGCAGGAAAGTCGGGACCTCAGCGACACCCTGAGCAAGATCAACAGCCTGGTAGGGCAGGTGGAGGCGCACCGATCGAGCATCGAGCAGACCGCGTACATGGACCACGAGAACCTGGCCGCCCTCCTCACCGACCTGGAGCGGCAGGTGGGCTCAGCCCGGGCCTGGGTGGTGGCCAAGCCCCAGGAGCACGCCGGACACTGACGCCCGCGGTTGGCCGCGCGAATCTCCCGCAGGGCGCCGTCATTGACCTCTCAGGGCGTGCCGGTGGGCGGAATGCGGATGATGCGGTCGTCCTGGGCCACCGGGGCGCCGCGTCCGTCGCGGTTGCTCGTCGTCACCCACAGCCATCCGTCCGGCCCCACCGCGACCGCGCGCAGCCGCCCGTAGGCGGCCCGCAGCTCGGCGACCGGGGTTCCGGCCCCGCCGGCGGCCGTCAGAGGGACGGTCCACAGCCGGGTCCCGCCCAAGGCGCCGGCGAACAGCGTGCCGTTTGCGTACGCGAGCCCGCTCGGCGACGCCTCGGCCGTCGACCACGTGACGATCGGGTCGCGGAAGGACGGGTTGCCGCAGACGCCCTCGCAGGTGGGCCAGCCGTAGTTGCCGCCCGCGACGATCCGGTTGACCTCGTCCCGGGTGTTCTGACCGAACTCGCTGGCGTACATCCTGCCCTGCGCGTCCCAGGCCAGGCCCTGCACGTTGCGGTGGCCGTAGCTGTAGACCCGGGAGCCGGCGAAGGGATTGTCCGGCGGGACGCCGCCGCTCGGCGTCATGCGCAGGATCTTGCCCGCCGGGGTGTTGAGGTTCTGTGCGTTGGCGGTGTTGCCGGCGTCGCCGGTGGACACGTACAGCTGGCCGTCGGGGCCGAAGGCGAGGCGGCCACCGTTGTGGTTGGCGGCCCGTGGCACGCCGGAGAAGAGGACGTTCTGGGTCTGCGGCGCGCTCAGCCGGAACCGTACCAGCCGGTTGTCGTTGCTCGTGGAGAAGTAGGCGTAGACCCACTGGTCCTGGGCGTACGTCGGCGACACGGCGATGCCGAGCAGCCCGCCCTCGCCGGAGGCGGCGACCCCGTTGACGGTGGCCACCCGAACCGGGGCCTGTCCCGGGCGCACCTGGAGAATCCTGGCGGTGCCGCGCTCGGAGACCAGCGCGCTGCCGTCGGGCAGGAAGGCCAGCCCCCACGGCACCTGCAGGCCGGTGGTGGACACCTGTGCCCGGGAGTAGTCGAAGCCGCCGATCGCCTGCGCGGCGGTGGGGGGGGGGGGC
>NZ_JAHFZZ010000004.1 GCF_018603905.1 Nonomuraea sp. NEAU-A123 | reverse complement strand
TCGGCGCTGCAGAACGCCGCTTCCATCGCGGCGCTCTTCCTCACCACCGAGGCGGTCATCGCCGAGAAGCCCGAGAAGACCCCTGCCGCCCCGGCCATGCCGGGTGGCGGAGACATGGACTTCTAGGCCGGGTCGCCTCCGGGGGTCGGGTAGGACCGCCGCGGTCCTGCCCGGCTCTCGGGCAGGTGGGACAATAGAGCTGTTCATCCCCCTTGGCGAACTCTCCAGGAAGGGGGCGGCCATGGCGACCATCGCTCATCACCCGGCGACAGGCGCGGAGTCCGGCGCCCTGCGCCTCGGCGCAGGGCTCATGGCACTGGCCGGCCTGGCGTTCATCTGCTACGCGGCGATCTTCTTCGTCCGTAACTTCACCGGCGGGTTCCTGGAACTCGGCATCGGCCCGAACGAGGTTGACGTCGGCCGGGCCCAGGTCCAGGCGTTCAGTCCGGAGCTGTTCAGATATATCTCGCACCTGCACATCGCGCTGTCGGGGTTCATCGCGTCGACCGGGCTGGCCACCTCGGCACTCGCCTGGTTCGGGGTCAGGCACGGACTGTGGTGGGCGTACGTGACCGCGATCGTGGTGCCCGTGCTGAGCCTCGTCATCGCCCTGCCCGCGCACTACCCGTACCATCTCGCCACCATCGGCCACCTGGGGCTCATCTACGTGGCCACCGCCATCTTCGTCGCGGGCGCGCTGGTGGCGCTCAAACCGATGCTGCAGGCGCGACAAACCTGATCAGGGCGGCGATGCCCGGCGAGCAGTCGCCAGGCCATTCTTAAAAGCGCCTATAAACCATCTCAGAGTGTAGCCGCCGGATGCTCCAGACAATATGGGAGCAACCGCATGATGCGTCACATCGGAGTGCCGTCGCGATCTCAAAGATCCCCACCCTGTCGGCAAACTGCCGAAATTAACGTTTATCGCGCGCGAAGGGCGGGGTCATGGCGTCCACATACGGCACCGACCAGGTCGATGGCACGTCCGGTGCCTCGTCAATCGATTTCATCCCAGAAGACTCCGTCAAGAGCAGCGGCGAATTCGGCAAGATCGTACGCTCAGGCGTCCCGACGAGCACGTTCTGGCATTTCGTCGACTTCAGCGGGAGCGGGCCCTTCGCCCACAGAGAATCCCTCGGCACGGACCAAGTCAACGCATTCTCTCAGGTAGCCGTCTCGATGACCGAACTCGACAGCGACGGTAACCCCTTTCTGGGGAGTGCCATCATGACAGTGAACAATGTCGTCCCGCGCGCCAATGGCGACATCATCGTGCGCGGACACATCCACTGGGAAAGCACTCTGCGGGTACGACTTAATTACATCATCGTGAACTAGTCTAGTCGCGGACGTCCCAATCGAGCTCACCGGCTACTGTTCTGGGCTTCCAGTAGCCGATGGAGCCGCCGTTCTCCATGGCGTCGGCGGTGGCCTTCAGCAGGGCGTAGTACGAGCGAATATGGGCCCCTCCAGGCGTGAAGCTCATACTTCCCTCGTGATCGGTCTCGCCTACGTCATGTTTCACCGAGTCGATGACGAGGTGGTTGCCCATACCGTCGGCGCCGAAGGGAAGCATTCGCCCGTCCCACCAATCCGACCGAGGATCGGCCGGCTCCTCTTCATCCTCATCGTCGATCTCGCACAGGCCTCGCCACGTGTCACGGATCCCCTGGAGACTCAAGCTCCAGTTGCCCAGGAAGCCGAAGGCCCAGGTGTCATCCACTACGGCGGCTCCATCGTGTCGCAGTAGCGAGGCCCGCAGGTCGTCGGGGAATCGCAAGCCCGTCTGCGCCTCCGCCGCCGCGATGCTCTCCGCCTTTCCGGGCTTGCCGAGGGTGCGATAGCTCCTGGGGGCGTGGGCCTTGAGCCATGCTTCGATGCGTTGCCACTGCCGGTTCACCGCCCGGGTCGCCTTGGCGTCGAGCTTCCGTACGCGCGGGTTGCGGCTCTCGGGCCGGCAGTCCGCGTCAAGGCTCGGCTGACTGGCGGGGACCGGCTCTTGCGTCTCCACGTATTTGACGGGCTCAGAGTAGTCACCGTCGTCCGGAGCGGGCGCCTGCTCAATCTCGGGGGCCCAGCAGACACCAGCGATGCAAGGCTCGTCCTGGTGCCAGATCTCCTCTGTGGTCTCTACCCCGCCATCCTTGGAGAAGGTGACGGATTCAAGGGCTTGCGAGCCGACGGCCAGCAGGCAGAGCGCTAGTCCGGCGATTCCCCAGCGGGTGAGGCGGCGTCGGGTGGCGTCGTCCAGTGGCTCCCTCTTCCGGCCCCCTCCGAAGATCATTCCAACCGCGGGGCGGTCGAAGATGGAGGGCTCGGCGGCGTAGCGCTCGAGGTCCTCAGCGGTGGGCGTGCCGAGGATCGGGACCGGAGGCCACCGCGCTACGGATCCGCTCTCAACCTGGGCGGGTAACGGTGCCCCGTCCTGCTGGGCTGGAGGCCGACGCGTCGAGCGGCGGCGAGAACGCACGATCACAGCGACCGTCGCTGCCACAACGGTCGCCGCAAGCGCGAGCCATAGCCCGCGGGAGGTGATCAATCGCCGCACGTCCGGCAGGGTACCCCCAATCGGACTACACGGAGATCAAAAAGCTCTTTGAGGTCTTACCGCTCGACGCCCACCAGCATCAGCGCAGGCGCGGCTCCGGGCTCATCCGGCCTTGTCGTTCAGCCGGTCGGCGGCCCAGGCCAGCAGGTCGGGTAGCGCGGCGGCCGCGATCCCGAAGTGGTCCACGCCCGGGTAGAACCGGAACGTCACGTCCGTGCCGGCCTCCGCCAGCAGTCTGGCCGTGGTCTGGGACGCCGGCGGGAAGACCAGGGTGTCGGCGGTGCCATGGGCGATGTAGAGCGGCTTCTCGTGCCGCACGATCGGGATCTCGGCGTCCTTGACCAGCAACCGGGTGAATGTCTCCTGCTCGGCGGCGTCCATGTCGAAGAACTCACCGTTGAGGTGTCCGGCCATCCGCTGCACCAGCGCGCCCACGCACAGATTGTTCTGGACCTCGGGGAAGAACCGGATGCCGGCCGGAGTGAGGTAGTCCCCTGGGTCGATCGTCCCGGGGTGGGCCACCCGCAGCATCTCCAGGACCAGGAAGACGAAGGGGCTCGCGGGCTTGGCCGGATCGAAGTCGAACGGCTGGGCCACCGAGATGAGGGTGCGCCACTGCGAGGGCGGAGCGATCGCGATGGAGCCGCGGTAGTCCAGCTCCGGCGCGTACGACTCCTGCAGAGCCCCGGTGAACAGGGTCGCCTGCCCGCCCTGCGAGTAGCCGACCCCCAGCCAGGTACTCGACAGCGACCGCTTGGGGTCGGCCGCGGGGGCGGCGCGCACGGCGTCGATGACCCCGTAGGCCTCGGAAAGGCCGTTCAGGTACGGGTGCGGCCCCGGCGTGCCCAGGCCCTCGTAATCGGTGGCGGCGATCGCGTACCCGGCCCGCAGCCACGCCGACAGGAAGTCGATGTCGCCTTGGGGCCGCCCTACGACGCTCGGGGCGCAACCGTCGGCCACGCCCACCGTGGGATGGGCCCAGCCGATGACCGGCCAGCCGCCCTGGGGCGCGGTGCCCCGCGGGATGAACACGGCTCCGGCCACTACGACCAGGCCGGCCGAGGACTTGTCGGCAGGGGTCGAGGTGTACGTGATGCGGTAGGCGGCCCCGGTGCCGGGCAGCCACAGTCCCTCAGGCAGGGTTTGGGACGACACGAGCCTGCCCGGGCCATTGACGGCATTGGTGGCCGATGGCACGTCCAGTCGTGCACGGTCGGCGTGCGCGGGCGCCGTTGCCGAGCCCACCGCCAGGGCCATGGCGACCAGGCCATACAGGAGGCGGCGCACCCAGTGGCCGGCCAGCCTCGGTGTGATGTGGGTCATGAAGGGAAATCCGTTCTGACGTCGTCAAGGGGACACCCCTTGAGGCGTTCCATCCCGTTCCCTCCCCCGGGGCCTTGCCGAGCGGCCGCGCTGGCCCGCTGTGGCACAAGCTGAGCACGGGAAAGCCGGCTTTACCGCAGCTCAGTCGGGTGTCTGGGCTGATCTTGAAAGTAGCGCCGGTGAGGCCTGAGCCTGCGGGAACCGGATCCACACGCCGACGGCCGCGAGTACGGCGGCGAGGACCACGGCGCCGCCGAGGAGCAGGGCCTGGCGGTAGCCGTGCTGGAGCAGCGGGGCGGCCAGCATGGGACCGAGGATCTGGCCGGCGCTGTATCCGGCGGTGAGCAGGGCAACGGCGCGCGGGCCCCGGAGGTGGGTGCCGATGGCCAGCGCGAGCGTGCTCACTCCCATGAACGTGCCGCCGAACAGCACCGCCGAGATCAGCGCCGGAGCGACGCCGCCGAGAAGGGCGGGCAGCGTGACCCCGACGACCTGGATGGTCAGCGCCGCGAACAGCAGAGACGGCCGCGACCAGCGGTGCGCCAGCCAGGCCCAC
Source organism: Nonomuraea sp. NEAU-A123 (assembly GCF_018603905.1). GTDB lineage: Bacteria > Actinomycetota > Actinomycetes > Streptosporangiales > Streptosporangiaceae > Nonomuraea. Next base: position 741,453 of record NZ_JAHFZZ010000004.1, on the reverse strand, counting down.
AGCGCGCTGGACGGCAGGGCGGCGAGGCCGACCAGGATCCAGGCGCCGCTGCCGAGCGGGCCGGGGACGCTCTGTTCGATCGCCGCGACCAGGAAGGTGCCGGCGATGATGTAACCGATGCCTTCGAGGCTGTAGCTGCCGAACAACGGCCAGAACCACCGGTGCGTCCTGGGAGGGTCGGGTGCCGCCGCCTGACCGGCGGCGGCCGGTTGGGGTGCGGGAGTCAGCCCCCACGCGGCGGCGGCCAGGACGGCGGCCAGGCCCGCGCAGCTCCACCACGCGGCTTGCCACGTGGTCGCGGACCGCAGCAGGAGCACCAGGAGGCCGGACAGGGCGATACCGGTGCCGACTCCGCCGAAGGCCCACCCTGTCAGGTGCTGCACCTGCCCACGCAGGCGGGTCAACGCCGCGCTGACGGCGATCACGAAGATCAGGGCGCTGGCCACGCCGGCGATCAGGCGCAGCCCGAACCAGACCGCGCCGTCATGGGTCACCGGCATCAACGCCAGTGTCGCGATCAGGATGACCAGCGAGCCACGCAGAACATTGACCGACCGCACCAGCGCGGGAACGAAGGTGCCCGCGAGCGCCCCCACGAGGTAGCCGATGTAGTTGGCCGTGGCCAGCGACGCGCCGAGCTCGGCGGACAGCCCGGCCTGGGCGTGCATCAGCGGCAGGATGGGGGTGTAGACGAACCGCCCGACGCCTATCCCGGCAGCCAATGCCGCCGCCGCCTGCCCCACGATCAGCCACGGCGACCGCCCATGGACAGAGGTGGAACGGGTGGTCGTGCTCACGTCCTTCTCCGATCGCCGGCTGCCGCCCCAGGCTAACCACCCCCGCACAGGGTGGATCACCCAGGGTCGGGCGGAACGGACGTACGAAGGACGGAGGCGCAAGGGCCTCGAGGTGATCAGTCCTTGATGTTGGCCTCGGACTGGTACTTGTTCATCATGTGGGTGACCGCCGCCAGTTGCGCCTCGGCGTGCCCCTCGCGGACCGCGCTCGCCCGGGCCCGCGCGTCCAGAGTCGGCTGCGCCTGGCCCTGGAACTCGGGCATCACGTGCTGGGCGATGAGCTCGTAGGACCGGTTGGTGGCCGCGGGATCGGCCCAGTCGTGCGCCATCAACAGCATCGCCCCGAAGCCACCGGACTGGTCGACCAACCGCTGCACCTGGGCCTTCGCGTCCTCGACGGTGCCGATCACGCCAATGCCGGACTCCCGGACGAAGTCGATCATCTCCTTGAGGTCGCCGCCCGAAACGGCCATCTGCGGGAAGGCCGCCACTTTCTGGAAGTACCGGAACCACGCCTCGATGCCGTACTCCACGTCCCTGACGGCCTGCTCGCGGGTCTCGGCCACGTGCATGATGCCGACCAGCCGCCAGGCGTCGCGGTCGACGGCGGTCCCGTACGTCGCGGCACGCTCCTCCATGACGTTCCAGTGGTGCGCCAACGCGTCGAACCCGTCGGCGGTGAGCGTGGCGCCGATCGACAGCAGGCCGAGGCCGTGGCGTCCGGCCAGGCGCGGACCGGTCGGCGAGGCCACCGCGGCGACGGCCACCTCGAACATCGGGTCGGAGTACGGCCGCAACTGCAGCCGCGCGTCGATCAGCGTGTGCGTACGGGTCTGCGCGGTGACGCTCTCGCCGCGCAGCAGCCGCAGCACGATGTCCAGGTTGTCGTCGAGCAGCTCGCGGGTGTCAGTGGGGTTCAGCCCGATCATCGCCGAGTCGGTGGGCAGCGAGCCGGGACCCACACCGAGCATGATCCGCCCGCGCGTCAGGTGGTCCAGCAGCACCATGCGGTCGGCGACCCAGAGCGGGTTGTGGTACGACAGCGAGGTCACGCCGGTCCCGAGCCGGATGTGCCGGGTCCGCTGCGCCGCGGCCGCGATGAAGATCTCCGGCGCCGCGATGATCTCGGAACCGGCGGAATGGTGCTCGCCGATCCATGCCTCGTCGAATCCCAGCCTGTCGAGATGCTCCATGAACGCCAGATCGCGCTCGATGGCCAAGGTGGGATTCTGCCCCGCGGTATGGAAAGGGGCCATGAAGACGCCGAATCGAAGCCTGCTCATCGCTGCTCCTCGTGATCTCGACTATGGCTTCAGTTCACTCGAGAATGTCCCCGGCGGCAATATGACCCGCCAGGCGGCGGGGAGGAGAGAGGCTAAGGTTCTGGCATGCCTACCGCATTGATCACGGGCGCGACCGCCGGCATCGGCGCCGCCTTCGCCCGCCGGCTGGCCGCCGACGGGTTCAGCCTGGTTCTGGTGGCTCGCGACGAGGCCCGGTTGAAGGACGTCGCGGGTCAGCTCAAGCTCAGGTACGGCGTGAGCGTCGAGCCGCTGGCCGCCGATCTGGCCACGGACGACGGCCTGGCCCGGGTCGAAGGGCGGCTGCGCGACGGGGTCGATCTCCTGGTCAACAACGCCGGGTTCGGCCACCCCGGGAAGTTCCTGGAGGTGTCGGTCGAGGACGAGACGCGCATGCTCAAGCTCCACTGCGAAGCCGTGCTCCGGCTGACGCTGGCCGTGCTGCCCGGCATGCGGGAGCGCGATCGGGGCGCGGTGATCAACGTGGCCTCCGTCGCGGCCTTCTTCACCCGCGGCACCTACAGCGCCTCCAAGGCGTGGGTGGTCAACTTCAGCGAATCGACCGCATCCGAAGTGGCCGGTCCGCGGATCAAGGTGATGGCCTTGTGCCCCGGCTTCGTGCGAACGGAATTCCACGAACGGGCGTCGATGGACGCGTCGCAGATCCCCGGCTTCCTCTGGCTCAAGGCCGACAATGTGGTCAACGCGGCCATGCGCGATCTGGCTCTGGGCAAGTGGGTGTCGGTCCCCGACGTGCGCTACAAGGTGATCGTGGCGATCGGCAGACTCATCCCCCGCAGGCTCGTCGGCAACGCGGGGGCGAAAATCGGCCGCCGCTAGAAGCGCGGGCCGTAACGGCGGGACGTTGCACCCGGTTCAGCGGCCGTTTCCCTGGACAGAGCCCAGCCACCTACGGCGTTTGGCGCCCACCGGGCTTGCCGTACAGGAAAGGAAAAAGCGTCTCGCCGAACGGCGAAACAGAGAACGCCGGGTCAGAAAGAACGGCGCCGAGCGAAAACCAGCAGCAGAGCAAGAAGAGGAAAAAGGGCCCCCACCGCGGGAGGGGGTCGCGGTGGGGGCCCGGTCGGTCGAGAGCAGGCTCAGGACCGAGATTCGGTGGAGATCACTTGCCGACGTTCGCCTCGTGGCCGATGGCCAGGCCCGAGGTGGGGTCGAAGAAGTGCAGGTTGTGCGTGTCCAGCACCAGGTCGAGGCTCGTGCCCGGACGCGCGTGGCTGCGGGCGTTCACGCGCGCGGTCCACAGCGACTTGTCGCCCAGCAGCGGCAGCGCCGCCTCCTCGTCGTCGCCCGTGTCGGCGGCGGCGACGGTGTCCTTGTGCTCGACCGGCGGGGCGTCGATCAGGAACAGGACGTTGATCTCGGAGCCCAGCTCCTCGGTGACCTCCGCCTTGACGGGCAGCGTGGCCCAGCCGTTGGCGTTCTGGCCGGCCGAAGCGGCGTCCTCGAAGTCGGACGGGCGGATGCCGAGGATGACCTGCTTGCCGATGTACTGGTCGAGGCCGGGCTTGTCGGTGAACGTGGAGTCCGGGATCTCCAGCCTGATGTCGGCGAAAGTGACGGCGGTGCCGCCGTCGCGGACCAGCTCGGCGGTGACGAAGTTCATGGCGGGCGAGCCCATGAAGCCGGCGACGAACAGGTTGACCGGCTTGTCGAACAGGTTCTGGGGCGTGTCGACCTGCTGCAGGATGCCGTCGCGCAGGACGCAGACGCGGTCGCCCAGCGTCATGGCCTCGACCTGGTCGTGCGTGACGTAGACGGTGGTGACGCCGAGGCGCTCGTGCATCTGGTTGAGCGAGGCGCGCATGGAGACGCGGAGCTTGGCGTCGAGGTTCGACAGCGGCTCGTCCATGAGGAAGGCCTGCGGCTCACGGACGATGGCGCGGCCCATCGCGACACGCTGGCGCTGACCGCCGGAGAGTGCGGCCGGCTTGCGCTTGAGGTACGTCTCCAGGCCGAGCATCTTGGCGGCGTCGTTGACGCGCTTCTGGATCTCCGGCTTGGGCATCTTGCGGAGCTTGAGGCCGAAGGCGAGGTTCTCCTCGACCGTCATGTGCGGGTACAGGGCGTAGTTCTGGAAGACCATGGCGATGTCGCGGTCCTTCGGCGGGAGGTGGTTGACCACCTTCTCGCCGATCGCGATCTCGCCACCGCTGATGTCCTCCAAACCGGCGATCATCCGGAGCGCGGTCGACTTACCGCAACCGGAGGGGCCGACCAGCACCATGAACTCGCCGTCCTTGATCTCAAGGTTGAGCCCGTTCACAGCCTTCACGCCACCGGCGTAGATCTTGTCGACATTGGTCAGAACGATGGATGCCATGACATTCCTTCGCGCTCCCGGGTGGTGACCCGGATGTTGTGCGGGGGGTACCCACTCGCGTGGATACGTTTTCAAGCATCTCACCCGAAACGGACAAGAGTGTCAAGAGAGCAGCCCATGTTCGTGGCCCGGCCTTCCAGCGCGACGGAAACCATGATGGAATCGTTTCCATGGAATCGAGGCGGGCGACCATCAAGGACGTGGCCGAGGCGGCCGGCGTGGGCGTCGCGACCGTGTCCCGGGTCCTGTCCGGCGGCTCGGCCAGTCCGGAGACGCGGGAGCGGGTGCTGGCCGTCGCCGCCCACCTCGACTACCGCCCGAGCGCGCTGGGCCGCAACCTCCGCCAGCGCCGCACCGGCGGCATGGGGCTGTTCGTGCCCGACCTCACCGACACCTTCTACGGCCAGCTGGCCGAGGGCGTGCTGGCCTGCGCGCGCTCGGCGGGCGAGCCGGTGGTGCTCGGCTCGACGGGTGACGATCCCGAGCAGGAGGCCGAGCTGGTCGGCATGCTGCTGGAGCAGGGCGTGGACCGGGTGATCGCGGTCCCGTCGGGCGGCACCGACACGTGGGGCCCGGCGATCAAGGCGGGCATGACGGTGGTCTTCGCCGACCGGCTGCCGTCCGACGCGCCCACCGACGCAGGGCCCGGCGCACGGCTCGGCTCGCTGTCCGGCTCGCCGTCCGACGAGGGTTCCGGGGCGGCGACGGTCTCCGACCTCATGATGCTCGACGGCCTGCCGCCCGCGTCGCGTGCCCGGCCGCTGGACGTTCCCGCCGTGCTGGCGGACGACCGGGCCGGCATCCGTACGGCGGTGCGCTACCTGAGAGGGCTCGGCCACCGGCGCATCGCCTTCCTCGGCGGCCCGGGGCACGGCAGGCGGGTTGCGGCCTTCCGCGAGGCCGTGGGGGCGCCCGTGGACGAGGATCTGGTGGTGTTCGCCACGGGCAGCCGCGACTCGGCCTACGCCGCCGCCTCCGGGCTGTTCCAGAGCCGTCCCGACCTGACGGCGGTGGTGACCGGAGGCAACGTGCTGGGCGAGGCGGCCGTGCTCGCGGCCAGGGAGCTGGATCTGCGGGTGCCGCGCGACGTGTCGCTGGTGATGTATGACGACGTGCCGTGGGCCGAGCTGTGCTCCCCGCCGCTGACCGTGATCGCCCAGCCGGGCCGCGACATGGGCTACCGCGCGGCGGAGCTGATGCTGCGGGCGGGGAGCAGGCGGCCACGGAGCGTGCTGCTGCCGACGGAGCTCATCGTCCGCGGCAGCTGCGGCCCACGCCACTAGCCGGCCGTCAGCCACCGGCCAACCGGCCGCAAGCCGCTAGACGAGCTTCTCGATCGCCGCGATGACAGCCGGGTCGTCCGGCGTGGTGCCGGGGCGGAAGCGGGCGACGACGGCGCCGTCACGGTCGACGAGGAACTTCTCGAAGTTCCACTGGATGTCGCCGCTCGCGCCGTCGGCGTCGGGCGTCTCGACGAGCTCGCCGTAGAGGGGGTGCCGGTCGGGGCCGTTCACCTCGGCCTTCTCCAGCAGCGGGAAGTCGACGCCGTACGTGGTGGCGCAGAACTCCTGGATCTCCTCGGCCGAGCCGGGCTCCTGGCCCATGAACTGGTTGCACGGCATGCCGATCACGCTGAACCCGCGCTCGCCGTACTGCCGCTGGAGCTCGACGAGACCGGTGTACTGCGGGGTGAGGCCGCATTTGGAGGCCACGTTCACGATGAGCACGGCTTTGTCGCCGACGAGTTCGGCGAGCGTGGTCGGGGCGTCCGCGAGGGTGCGGACCGGGATGTCACGAAGACTCATGATCCGACCCTACAGAACGCCTCCGCCCGCAGTTTGTGATGCAGTCCACATTTTCCGGACATTTCCCCTGAACAGCCATAAAGCGTGATCTTTGCCAACGATCTACTTTTTCATGGTCAATTCGCGGTAAATCGGGCGGATAGGGCAGGGTGGCGCGGTCCCCCGAACCCATCGAAAGGGAACCCGCATGCCCATGCTCCGCCGTACCAGCGTCTTGATCCTGTCGGCCACGCTCGTGGCGACAGGCGGCGCGACGGCCGCACAGGCGCAGAGCTCCCAGGCCCTCAAAAGCGCGGTCGCCAAGAACAAGGCGATCGCCAAGCCCATGGTCAGCAAGCGTGGCTGGAACAGGGCCCAGTTCCGGTGCCTGGAGCGGCTCTGGTCGAGGGAGAGCGGCTGGAACCACCGGGCCGGCAACGGCTCGGGCGCCTACGGCATCCCGCAGGCGCTGCCCGGCCACAAGATGTCCACCAAGGGCCGCGACTGGCGCACCAACCCGCGCACGCAGATCGCGTGGGGCCTCGGCTACATCAAGCAGCGTTACGGCTCCCCGTGCCGCGCGTGGGCGCATTTCCAGTCCCACCGCTGGTACTGATCCAAACCCCGCAGCCGCCCCCGTTTTCGCGAAAGGCCAGGTCAACGCGCGAACGGGCCACACCATGGCGGTCCAGCGAGAACGCTAAATATCCCTAGCCACCGCGCCAACGTCTTCCCAAAGCCCATCACTGAGAGTGATGAACAGTGACTGTCGGTAATAAAAACCGGCTAGAGGAAACGTCGTGGAGCCCTCCGGGCCGCCCAGCACTATCGGGCGTAACCGAAGCCCGGGGGGCCGCGCGGACCCTCCGCGTCCGAGCCACGGACGCGGACCGGCAGGGCGCCGGGGAAGCGAGAGCGCCCGTCCGCACGCGACCCGACAGCTAGGATCGACATGGACAGCACCCGCGCCCTGCGCTACACGTTCATCACTCTGACCGCGCTCGCGACCGTCGCCGGACCTTCGACGCTCGCCGGAGCCGCATCCGAATCGCGGATCGCCGAACCGCCGATCGCCAAACCGCGAATATACGAGGGCTCGTGGCACGCCCCCGTGATCAGGACCCGGACCTGGACCACCGCCGCCAAGCCGAAGATCAAGGCCGCGCCGCGCAAGACCAGGAGCAAGGGCTTCGCCCTGGACCAGGTCGTCCAGCGGGCCTGGTCCTACCAGGAGTTCCAGTGCCTGGACAATCTCTGGACCAGAGAGAGCAACTGGAACCATCGCGCGTACAACAGCTCTTCAGGCGCCTACGGCATCCCACAGGCACTCCCGGGAGGGAAGATGCGAGGGGCAGGCCCGGACTGGAAGTCCAACCCCGAGACGCAGATCCGCTGGGGCCTGGCCTACATCAAGGGGAGATACGGCAGGCCGTGCGGCGCCTGGGGCCACTTCAGATCACACAACTGGTACTAGAGCGACGAGGGCATCCGGGATCACCGGGTGCCCTCCCTCTTCGGCAGCACCGCGATCGCCTGGATCAGCAGCTCGACGCCGAAGTCGAACTCGGCGTCGTGGTCACAGCTCGCCAGCAGCGGCGCCAGCCCGCTCACCTCGGGGAACAACGCCGGATCGACGTCATCCGGGTTGACCATGTGCCGGTGCAGCGGGGCGAACGTGGGCGTCACCCCGACCTCGCGCAGCAGCGAGCCCACGATGTAGGCGATGAACATCCGCAGCACCCGCACCGCGTCGACCCCGTCGAACCCGGCGCTGCGCAGCGTGGCCAGGGCCCGCTCGACCGGCAGCAGCCCGGCGTTGGAGTGGAGCTGGCGGCTGACGACGAGCATCGTGGAGCGCGGGTGGCCGTGCGCGATCTGGCGGAAGGCGCGGGCCTGCATCCGCACCCGGTCGGTCCAGTGGGCATCGGGATCGTCGGTGAACTCGATCTGGCTGAGCACCGCCTCGGCGACGCCGTTCAGCAGGGCGTCCTTGTTCGGCACGTGGTTGTAGAGCGACATCACGCCGACGCCGAGCTCCGCCGCGATGCGCCGCATGGACACCGCGTCGGCCCCTTCGCGCTCGATGAGATCGATCGCCGCGGCGACGATGCGGGTCCGCGAAAGAGGCTCGGTGGGCATAGCTCATTCTATTGACGGACGTACGCCGTACGTGCAAGCCTCGATGAGGACGTACGGTGTACGTAACCCCCCTGCGGAGGACTCATGTCGACTCACCGCCTCTACACCATCCCCGCCGAACTCTCCACATGGGACGTGGAGATGTCCGGAGCCAGCAGGTTTACGTGGGAGTACGACGACGGCAGGGATCGCATGCTCGCCTTGTACCAGAAGGGCAAGGACAAGCAGTGGGACTCCACCAAGCGCATCGACTGGGACCTGGAGGTCGACCCGTACAACGTCCTGGGCATCCCCGACCAGACGATCGCCATCTACGACACGCCGCTCTGGCACCGGATGGACGAGAAGCAGCGTCAGGATGTCCGCCTGCACGGCGCGGCGTGGCAGTTCTCCCAGTTCCTGCATGGTGAGCAGGGCGCGATGATCTGCTCGGCCAAGATCGTGGAGTCGGTCCCGGACCTCGACTCCAAGTTCTACGCCGCCACCCAGACCATGGACGAGGCCCGGCACGCCGAGACCTACGCCCGCTTCCTGCAGGAGAAGGTGGGCCTGGCCTACCCCATCAACGAGCATCTCAAGGCGCTGCTCGACTCGACGCTCAGCGACTCGCGGTGGGACATGCCGTACCTGGGGATGCAGGTGCTGATCGAGGGCTTAGCACTGGCGGCGTTCGGCGTGATGCGCGACATCACCACCAAGCCGCTGCCCAAGCAGATCCTCGCGTACGTCATGCAGGACGAGGCCCGGCACGTGGCGTTCGGCCGGATGGCGCTGCGCGACTACTACGGCAGCCTGACCGAGGCCGAGCGGCGCGAGCGCGAGGACTTCGTCATCGAGGGCTGCTACCTGATGCGCGACCGGCTCAGGGGCCGGGAGACGTGGGAGAACCTGGGCCTGTCGAAGGCGGAGGTCGAAGAGGCGGAGGTGGCCACGGAGCACTCGGAGTATCTGCGGCTGTTCCGCTCGCTGCTGTTCAGCCGGATCGTGCCGTGCGTGAAGGACATCGGGCTGTGGAGCCCGCGCCTGCAGCAGGCGTACGCGGACATGGGCGTGCTGGACATGGCGGGCCAGTCGCTCGACACGCTGATGAAGCAGGACGAGGACATCGCCGACAAGCTCGACGAGGCCCGCTTCGCCGAGGAGGAGTCCGAGCGGCACGCCGAGGTCGCCGAGACCATCGAACTCGGCGCCTCCTGACGTCAGCGGCCTGACCGCAGACCTGGCGAGTGGTTTAAGAGTTGCCTTTTGTGCCATATGCACCGAGACAGCGCATTCGCCAGAGGGGGCATCTCTTGATGGTCCAGAAACCGCGGTCCAGCAAGCCGCCGCACGTCGTCGTCGTGGGCGCGGGCTTCGCCGGGCTGAACGCCACGCGGGAGCTGGCCCGCGGCGGCGCCCGCGTCACGCTCGTCGACCGCCACTCCTACACCACCTTCCAGCCGCTGCTCTATCAGGTGGCGACGGCCGGGCTCGGCCCCGGCGACGTGTCGTATCCGACGCGGGCCTACGCCGCCAAGTATCCGACGGCGCGCGCCCGCAGGGCCGCGCTGACCAAGGTGCACCCGGCCGAGCGGCGCGTGGACCTGGACGACGGCACCTCGCTCGACTACGACTACCTCGTGCTCACCACCGGCGTGACCACCAACTGGTACGGCATCGAGGGCGCGCGGGAGCACTGCTATCCCATCTATTCGGTCCACGACGCGATCGTGCTGCGCAAGCGCCTGCAGAACCTCCTGGAGGAGGTCGCGGCGGGCAGGCGGGAGAGCGCGCACGCCGTGGTGGTCGGCGCGGGCGCGACCGGGGTGGAGATGGCGGGCACGATGGCCGAGCTGCGCCACCGGACGCTCCCGGTGACCTTTCCGGAGATCAGCCCCAAGCAGACGAGTGTCACCCTGGTCGAGCGGTTCGACTACGTGCTCGCGCCGTACAAACCCCGGCTGCGGGACGCGGCCGCGAAGGCGCTGCGCAGACGCGGCGTGCGCCTGCGGCTGGGCAGCACGCTGGCCTCGGTCGAGCCCGACGCGGTCGTGCTGAGCGACGGCACCCGGCTGCCGAGCGACGTGACCGTATGGGCGCTCGGCGTCGCCGCGCCCGACGAGGTGTCGAACCTGGGCCTGCCGCAGGGCAAGGGCGGCCGCATCACGGTCACCCCGGCGCTCAACGTCGAAGCGCACCCCGAGATCTTCGTCGCCGGCGACCTGGCGGGGCCGCCCGAACCGCTGCCCCAGCTCGCCCAGCCCGCCATCCAGATGGGCAAGCACGTGGGCAAGCAGATCCTGGCACTCGCCCATGGCCGTCCCGCGGCGCCCTTCTCCTACCGCGATCCCGGCATCATGGCCACGGTCGGCCGGGGTGAGGCCGTGCTGCAACTGGCCAACGGGCTGACCATGCACGGCCTGCCCGCCTGGCTGGCCTGGATCGGGCTGCACGTGACATACCTGCTGGGCGGGCGCAACCGGGTGAGCGTCCTGGTCGCCTTCTTCACCCGTTACGCGGGACCGCGCCGCAGCGCGGCCACCGTCGTCGAGTGAAGTGACCGGCAAACGCGAGCGGATATCACTTTGTTACGCCTACTCAGCCTCTTCGAGGCCCGGCTGCTGTATACAGTCCACTAACTAACAAAAGCCACAAAAGGGGAATCCTTGGCGAAAGTAACCGTCGTGCCGCCGAGTGAGCTTGGCTCACCCGAGATCGCGGCCTGGCGGCAGATGCAGCGGGCGCAGCCGCATCTCGCCAACCCCTTCCTCAGTCCCGAGTTCACGATCGCGGTGGGCGAGGTCCGGCCCGATTCGCGGGTGGCGATCATCGAGGACACGGACGGTGTCGCCGGTTTCTTCCCGTACGAGCGGCACGCGGGAGTCGGCATGGCCATCGGCGCCTGGGTGTCGCTGTGCCAGGGGATCATCCACCGCCCTGAGGCCGACTTCGACGTCCACGGGCTGCTGGAGGCGTGCGGGCTGGACGTGTGGGAGTTCGGCTGCCTGGTGCCGGGCCAGTCGTGGTTCCGGCCGTACGAGACGCTGGAGCAGCAGGCCGTGATCCTCGACCTGGCCGACGGCTACCCAGCCTATCTCGCCGGGCTCCGCGACCGGTCGCCGAAATTCCTCAAGACCACCCAGTACAAGGAACGCAAACTCGGCCGTGATCTCGGCGAGGTGTCCGCGGTCTTCGCCGTGGACTCGGCCGACCAGCTTCGATTACTGCGCGAGTGGAAGTCGGCGCAATACGTCCGCACCGGCCGGGCGGACCGTTTCGGCCAGAGCTGGGTGATCGAGCTCGTCGAAAGGCTGCACGCCATCGACGGGAAAGAGTTCGGCGGGGTGCTGTCCATGCTGTATGCGGGCGGCGAGCCGGTGGCGGGCCATTTCGGCCTCCGTTCGGACTCGGTGCTCGTCGGCTGGTTCCCTTCCTACGACCCGGCGTACGCGAAATACTCCCCCGGCCTGATCCAGCACCTGCGCATGGCCGAAGCGGCCGCCGAGCTCGGCATCACCTCGATCGACCTCAGCATCGGCGCCGGATATGCCTACAAAGAAGCCCTGAGCAGTAGGAACGTTCCCATCACCGAGGGCATCGTGCGGCGCCGCACCTTCGGCGCCGCCGCCCACTGGATGCGCACCGAGCCGATCCGCCGGGTCCGCCGCCTCATCCTCGACGTGCCCTTCCTGTACGGCCTGGCCGACCGCGTGCTGAAGCGGTACGGCCGGCTACGCGCCCGGGCCGGCAGCCGATGAGCGCGCTGGAAGACCTCATGCGGCACCGGATCGGCCAGGACTGCCTGCACGTGCCGTCCGCCCGGTTCGGCCTGCTGCTGGCGCTGCGCCACTGGTTCGACCCCGGCGACCGGGTGCTGATCGCGCCGACCAACTGCGAGACCGTGCTGTTCATCGCCCTGGCCGCCGGCCTGGAGCCGGTGATGGCTCCGGTGTCATGGCGCGACGGCAACATCGACGCGCCGCGGGTCAACTGGAGCGGCCTGTCCGGCGTCATCACCACGCATCTGTACGGCCAGCCGGACCAGATGACGGACCTGATGACGCAGTGCGAGCGGCGCGGCCTCGTCCTCATCGACGACGCCGCGCACGCCTTCCTGACCATGGTCGGCGGCCGCGCGGCGGGCACGTTCGGCCAGGCCGGCGTGTTCAGCCTGGCCAAGCACGGCCGGGCGATGTCCGGCGGCTTCCTGACCACCCCCAATCCGGGCGCGCTGGCGGCGCTGGCCGAGGCGAGGGAGGCGCTGCTGCTGCCCGGTGAGCCGCGCGACCAGGCGGAGGCCGTGCTGCAGCCGATGCTCCGCGAGACGCTCTACCGCACCGGCATGGTCCGGCTGATGTGGCACGCCTCACGGCGGCTCGGGATCGTCAAATGGACCGGGCACCGCCTCTCACCCCGTGAGGACGCGCTCCGAGCCGTCAGGGGCGATGTGACGGCGATGGACCCATGGCTGGGGATCGACCTCGACGGCTGGCGGATGCGCCCCGGCCCGGCGCTCGCCCGTTACCAGCGCTCGCGCCTGCGGGTGATCGACCGCGAGCGGGAGCGCCGCCTGGCCGGGGTCGAGGCGCTGCGCCGGACCCCGTGGGTGGCGGCGGGCGTCCGCGAAGCCCCCATACGTCCGCTTCTGCGGGTGCCGCTGATGGTCGAGAAGCGGGACGAGATCGTCGCCGGGCTGGAGCGGCTGGGCGTGGTGCCCGGTTTCATCTACGATCCGCCGCTGGACGACTACCTGCCGATGATCCCGCAGGGGCCCACCCCCGAGATCGCCCGCTGGTGGACCAGTCACGTGCTGCCGGTCGACCCGCTCGACGCCCCGCGCATGGTGCGGCTGCTGACCCAGTTGGGCGCCCGTCCGGCCGACGGCGCGAGATTCGCCAAAGCATGAGGTGACATCTTCTCGCAAAGCAGGACGTAAGCCCTTATACCGTCGGATATTGTCGTGAAACGCATGAAAGCGGGTGATTTCGCCAACCGCCCGCCGATGCGGAACAGTGTCGTTAGCATCCCCGGCAATGCCGGTGAATTCTCTCTTCCAGGAGTGACCTTGACCGTCGATGCCGATGTCGCCAGGCGACGTATCGAAGAGCTGCTCCGTGAGAACGAGGCGCAGATCCTGCACCGGTGGACCCTGATCGCCAAGGCGTCCGGCGAGGAGCTCACGGAGATCTATCGAGCGCTGCTGTCCTCCCTGGAGCACGGCAGCAGCGACCTCGCCGATCTGCGCGGCCTGCTCGCCGAGCTGTCGCGCGCCCGCGCCCGCCAGGGCTTCACCCCCGCCGACACCTCCAGGGCCGTCTTCGGACTGAAGGAGGCGCTGTACGAGGTCGTCGAAGGCGACGGCGGCCCCGACGCGATGCGCGGCTTCATCTGGTTCTCCAGGCTCATCGACGACCTCGGCCTGTTCACCTTCGAGTCGTACACGACAGCCCGTGAGCGGATCATTCTCGACCAGGCCGAGCAACTGCTGGAGCTGTCGACGCCGGTCGTCAAGCTGTGGGAGGGCATCGTGGCGGTGCCCCTGGTCGGCACCCTCGACTCGGCCAGGACCCAGGTCGTGATGGAGAAGCTGCTCCAGACGCTGGTCGACACCGGCGCCGAGCACGCGGTGATCGACATCACCGGCGTTCCGGCCGTCGACACCCAGGTCGCCCAGCACCTGCTGAAGGCCGTCGTCGCCGCCCGGCTGATGGGCGCCGAGTGCGTCATCTCCGGCATCCGCCCGCAGATCGCGCACACCATCGTCACGCTCGGCATCGAGTTCGGCGACATCGTGACCAAGGCCTCGCTGGCCGACGCGCTGGCCTACGCGCTCAGGCGGAGCGGCATCGAGGTGATCGCGCCGAGGGCGACCCGCATCGCGGTGCGGACGGAGAACGTGTGATGGACCGGGTGCCCATCCTCAAACTGGGCGACATCCTGATCATCTCCATCCAGATCGACCTCGATGATCAGAGTGTGCTCGCCCTGCAGGAGGACCTGGCCGACGCGGTGGTGACCCACGGAGCCCGCGGCGTCATCATCGACATCACCGCGGTGGAGATCGTCGACTCCTTCATCGGCAGGATGCTGTCCACCATCGCCGCCACGTCGCGGTTGCTCGACGCCCAGACCGTGGTCGTCGGCATGCGGCCCGCCGTGGCGATCACCCTGGTCGAGCTCGGCCTGTCGCTGGGCGGTGTACGGACCGCGCTCAATCTGGAGAAGGGAATCGCGCTCCTCGACCATGTAAGAGGCGCGACCCCGTGACCGCCGACTGGGAGTTGCCCATCGCCGGCAACGCCGACGTCGTGATGGTCCGCCAGCGGGTCCGGAGCGTCGCGGTCGAGGTGGGGCTGTCTCTCATCGATCAGACCAAGGTGGTGACCGCGGCCAGCGAGCTGGCCCGCAACGCCCTGGTGTACGCCGGCGGCGGCCTGGCCAAGATCGAGGTCGTTCAGAACGGGGCCCGCCAGGGCCTTAGAATCACCTTCAGCGACGAGGGGCCGGGGATTCCGGACATCGAGCAGGCGCTCACCGACGGCTGGACCACCGGTTCCGGCCTGGGGCTCGGCCTGAGCGGATCACGGCGGCTGGTCGACGAGTTCGACCTGATCTCCGCCCCCGGCAAGGGCACGACGGTGACGGTGACGAAATGGGCTCGATGACATGGTGGCGGTGAGATACGCGCACGACGACACCTGGGTACGAGCCGAAAACTCCAGTGCGGTGGGCACCGTCCGCCGGATGGCCGTCGACCTCGCCGAGGCCGCCGGGTTCGATGCCGAGCGTACGGGGCAGACGGCGGTCGCGGTCACCGAGGCCGTATCCAACCTGGTCAAGCACGCGGTGGAGGGCGTCGTCATGGTCCGTTCCCAGCCGGTCAACCCGGCCGTCGTGGAGCTGGTCGCCATCGACAAAGGGCCGGGCATGCGCGACGTCGCCCGCGCTCTGCGCGACGGCTACTCCACCTCCGGCACCCTCGGCATCGGGATGGGGGCGATGGCCCGCATTTCCTCCTGGTACGACGTCCACTCCCTGCCCGGCAAGGGGACCATCCTGGTCATGCACTTCACCGCCGCCGACGCGCCCAGCGCGGCGCCGCACGCCAGCGGCCTGAGCCGCCCCATCGGTGAGGAGGCGGTCTCCGGCGACTCCTTCGCGATCGCCGCGACGGGTGGCGCCGCCACGCCCGAGACGACGGTGCTGCTGTGCGACGGCCTGGGCCACGGCGAGCTCGCCGCCCAGGCGTCCAGGACGGCGGTGGAGCTGTTCCTGCGGGCGGCGGACGAGGAGCCGCTGACGACCCTCGAACGCCTGCACCGGGGCCTTGGACATACCCGGGGAGGAGCGGTCGCGGTGGCGCGCATCAGGGCCACCAGCGTGTCCTACGCCGGGCTGGGCAACATCTCGGGCTGGATCGCGAACGCCGAGGGCCGCCGAGGGATGGTCTCGGTCCCCGGCATCGCCGGGCACCAGGCCCGCCACCTGCGCCAGTACGACTTCGACCTGCCCGAGCACTCCACCGTGGTGCTGCACTCCGACGGGCTGACCGAACGCTGGCACCCCTCCGCCGTGCCCGGCCTGTTCGCCCGCTCCCCCGCGGTCGTCGCCGCCGGTCTGCTGCGCGAGGCGGGCAGCCGAAGGGACGACGCCTGCGTGGTGACCGTGAGGCCCGGCGATGACCGCGACTGAGCTGGCCAGGGCCCGGCTCGAGCGCGACCAGGACGTCTTCGCGGTACGCCGCCTGGGCAAGGCCGCCGCCGAGCTGGCCGGGCTGGAGGCGCAGGACCAGGTCAGGGTGGCGACCGCGCTGAGCGAGGTCTGCAGGGAGTTGCTCGGCGCCGGAGCGGTCGTCGTCTTCTCGCTGGACGAAGGGAATCTACTCATCACCATGGATCACGCACCGGGAGCCGATCTCGCCCGATCCGAGGGGCTGGCACTGGCCGGCCGCCTGGTCGACGCGGTCACCCTCGAGGCCGAACGTGGGCGGGTCACGATCGCCAAGCGGCTGCCTCCCCATTCCCCCCGGCTCCCGAACGACCAGATCCGGGAGCGCCTGGCCGGGATGGCGCCGGTCAGCGCGATCGAAGAGCTGCGCCAGCAGAACAAGGAGCTGGCCTCGACGCTGGAGGACGTGCTGCAGCTCAACGCCGAGCTGCAGGAGACCAACACCGGCGTGGTGGCCCTGTACAACCAGCTCTCGGCCGAGCTGGAGGAGACCAACAGGGGCGTGGTCGCCCTCTACGCGGAGCTGGACGAGAAATCCGGCCAGCTCCGCGAGGCGGGCGAGGCCAGGAACCGGTTCTGGGCGACGGTCAGCCACGAGCTGCGCACCCCGCTCAACTCCATCATCGGCCTGGTCAGGCTGCTGGTGGGGCCCGGCAGCGAACCGCTCAGCGAGGAGCAGTCACGCCAGGTGCGCTTCATCGGCGGCTCGGCGGAGACGCTGCTGGAGCTGGTCGGCGAACTGCTCGACATGGCCAAGGCCGAGTCCGGGCGGCTCGACCCCCAGTCGTCGGTCGTCCACCTGCCCACGCTGGCCAACCACCTGCGCCTGACGATGCAGCCCACCAGCGAGCCCGGTGACGTCACGCTGCGCGTCGACATCGCGCCCGGAGTCGACGACGTCTACACCGACGAGGTGATGCTGGTCCGCATCCTGCGCAATCTGCTGTCCAACGCGCTGAAGTTCACCCCGAAGGGCGAGGTACGGCTGAGCGCCCACGCCGACACGGCCACCGACGAGGTGGTCATCACGGTCACCGACACCGGCATCGGCATCCCCGAGCGATATCTGAAGAGCGTGTTCGAGGAGTTCTTCCAGGTGCCGAGCGCGCTCCAGGTCAAGACCAAGGGCACCGGGCTCGGCCTGCCGTACGCCCGTCGGCTCGCCGAGGCGCTGGGCGGCACGCTGGAGCTGGCGAGCGACGTCGGGCGGGGCACCTCGGTGACGATGCGGCTGCCGCATCACGACGGCACGCCCGAGGTGCGCCGGGTGCTGATCGCCGACGACGACGAGGCGTTCCGCGCCGCCGCCCGCAGGATGCTGTACGGCTTCGCCGTCGAGACGGAGGAGGCGGGGGACGGGATCGCCGCGCTGGAGATGATGACAGCGCGCCCGCCGGATGTGATCCTGCTCGACATGCTGATGCCGCGGCTGGACGGCCACGCGCTGCTGCAGCGCATGGCCGAGGACGAGGCCCTGGGGCAGGTGGGCGTGGTGGTGGTGACGATACGGCCCGACACCGCGCCGTCCGGCCATCCGGTGCTGTCCAAGCAGGGGCTCCGCCGTGACCAGCTTCTTCAGGCCATTCGCGACGCGGCGGGGACGGATCGTGACTGAGCACGAGCGCAGGGCCGTGATCGAGCCCGCGGGCGGATCCGCGACCGTGCTGGTGGTCGACGACACCCCGACCAAGCGCTACATCCTGTCGAGCTGGCTGCGCCGGGCGGGCCACATCGTGGTCGAGGCCACCGGAGGCGAGGAGGCGCTGGCCGTGCTCGCCGCGCACCGGCCCGACCTGGTCGTGCTCGACGTACGGCTGCCCGACCTCGGCGGCTTCGAGGTATGCGAGCGGATCAAGGCGAACCCGGCGACCACCTCGATCCCGGTCATCCAGGTGTCGGGCAACGCCATCACCTCGGCCGACCGTACGGAAGGTCTCGAACGCGGCGCCGACGCCTATCTGTCGGAGCCGATCGAACCGGCCGAGTTCGCGGCGACGGTAGAGGCGACGCTGCGCTACTACCGCGCCCGGCGGCGGGCGGAGCTGATGGCCGAGCGCATGGTCAAGCTGGCCGACGTCACCTCGCAGCTGAACGCGGCCGACTCTTTCGACGAGCTGCTCACGGTGGCCGTCGAGGGCATGGTCGGCATCCTGGGCCGCTACACGGGCGCGCTGGCGCTGCCACCGGACGGCCGGATGCGCCGCGTCCGCGCCCGGCCCGGCGAGACGGCCAATAGCGGGTCCGCCATCCCCAAGCTGCTGGACCGGCTCAGCGCCATGTCGCTGGGCGAGGCGGCGGGGGCCAAGGTCTTCACCGTGGCGGCCGCCGAGTGGGTCGAGCTGGTGAAGGACGTTCGGGTCAGCGCGCCGGTCACGGGGGTGCTGTGCCGTACCAAGAGGGGCCAGCCGCCCGTCTACCTCGGGTTGGAGGCCGACCCGCCGCTGGACGGCGACGAGATGAACGTGCTGAGGCAGCTCGGCCAGGGGCTGGCGCTGGCGGTCGACGCGCTGCGCGTCTACACCGAGGAGCACACGATCTCGCTCACCCTGCAGCGCAGCCTGCTGCCCACGCGCATCCCCGACGTGCCCGGTCTGACGGTGACGTTCCGCTACCAGCCGGCCGTGGACAACATCGAGGTCGGCGGCGACTTCTACGAGGTCCTGCAGCTCGGCGACCAGGTGCTGGTGGCGATCGGCGACGTGGCCGGCCACTCGCTGCACGCGGCGACCATCATGGCCGAACTCCGGCACGCGCTGCGTGCCTCGCTGATCGACTCGGTCGACCTGAGCGCGTCGATGGACCTGCTCAACAAGGTGCTGCGCCGTTACCACCCCGGCATGACGGCCACCGTCTGCCTGCTGCTCATCGATCCGGAGACCGGCGTGGTCGAGATGGCCAACGCCGGGCACATCCCGCCGATGCTGGCCGGTCCCGGCGCCCATTATCTGGGCCTGGGCAACCTGCTGCTGGGCGTGGCGCACGAGGACTACAAGGTGACCCGGCTGGAGCTGCCCGCGGGCGCCACGATGCTGCTGTTCACCGACGGGCTGGTGGAGGACCGCGGCATCCTGCTCGACGACAGCCTGGAGCAGGCCAGGCAGGTGGCCGAGACGGTCGAGGGCGATCTGGAGGAGTTCTGCGACCGGCTGCTCGCCGCGTTCGGCTCGCGGGAGGACGACGTGGCCATCGTGGCGGTACGGCGCGGGACCTGACGCGCGAGAGCCTGGCCCTTTGCGCGGTGGCGGCGCACGATGGGCAGGAGCGGAATTTCGCTTCGGAGATCGCGGCCTCGGGCGGGCCTCAGCGGAGGGGATCGAGCGATGTTCCTGTCAGTACGCCTGACGACGGTGTCGGCCACCGTCGTGGTTATCCACTTGACGGGGGAGCTCGACTCCACCACCGCGCCGGTGCTGGCCGCCACCCTGGAGCCGCTGACCGAGTCGCCGGTCGAGCAGGTGATCGTGGCGGCCGGTGACCTGTGGTTCTGCGACCTGACCGGCATCGACGAGCTCGCCGCCACCCACCGGGCCCTGCACGCCAAGGGCGGCGGCCTGGCCGTCGCCGAGGCCGGGGCCTCGCTGTGCCGCCTGATCGAGCTGGTGACCGAGCATTCCCGCGCGCCCATGCGGGTGTACGCCACCCTGGACGAGGCTCTCACGGAAGCGGGCGTCCACCCCGAAGATCCGTTGCCCCCCGCACGCCGCCATCTGCCACGGCTGCGGCGGTTGCCACGTGCCCAGCCCGCGCGGGCCGACAGGCGCCCCCGGTGGCGCCCCGACCCCGCCCCGCCTTCGGCGACCGCCGCCGAGTCCGGCACGCACCTCACCCGCGTGTGCTCGGCCATCGCCCGCGCGCACGCGCTGCGTGAGCAGGCGGCCACGCAGGTGGAGGCGCTGAAGCAGCGGACCCACCGCTACAACCAGGTGTGGCTGACGATGCTGGAGACGCGGGCGCGCTGCCTGGCGGCCGTGACCACCATGCGCGCCAACCGGGCCAGAGCCGCCCTGACGCTGTCCGCGAACGCCGGGCGCGGCAACCCTGGCTGATGGGCGGCGGCCCTGCCGCAGTCACGGATCGCCCGCGATGGTGACAATCTGGTGCCGTCCCGAGCAGCTCGACTCGGCGTACTCTTCCTCTGTGACAACAGAGGAAGAGCATGATTTCGATGACCTCCTCGTCCTTCTCAAGGAGACCCGGGGATTCGATTTCACCGGTTACAAACGCACCACTCTCATGCGTCGCATCGGCCGGCGCCTGGAGTCGCTGAAGCTGCGCGACTACAGCGAATACCGCGACTTTCTCGAGCTCGAGCCGGAGGAGTTCACCCGGCTCTTCGACAGCCTGCTGATCAACGTGACCAGTTTCCTCCGTGACACGACGGCCTGGCAGGCACTGCGCGAGAGCGTGATCCCCAGCTTGCTCAGCGGCAAGAACGCGACCAAGGCGATCAGAGTGTGGAGCGCGGGCTGCGCCACGGGCGAAGAGGCGTACACCGTGGCCATGGTGCTGGCCGAGGAGCTCGGCATGGAGCGCTTCCGCGAGCGGGTGAAGATCTACGGCACGGATCTCGACGAGAAGGCGATCCACGTCGCCAGGACCGGGATCTACAACGAGCGCCAGCTCCGCGCATTGCCGGCCGACTTACGCGACACCTACTTCGAGCCGGTCGACAATGGTTTCGCCGTCCGCCGCGACCTGCGCCGCCAGCTCATCTTCGGCCGCAACGACCTCACGCACAACGCGCCGATCTCGCGGGTCGACCTGCTGCTGGCCCGCAACACGCTGATGTACTTCAACACCGAGACGCAGCTGAACATCCTGCGCCGCTTCCACTTCGCGCTGGCCGATCCCGGCTTCCTGTTCCTCGGCAAGGCCGAGATGATGCTCAACCACAGCGACAAGTTCGAGCCGGTCAACCTGCGCATGCGGCTGTTCAGGAAGGTCATCTCCACCTTTCTCGCCGATCGCGCGCCGTGGCCGATGGGCGGCTCGGGCGAGGCGCCCGACTACCGCCTGCCCGCGCTGGAGGCGGCGGCGCTGGGCTCGGGGCCGGTGGCGCAGCTCGTCGTCGACGGCTCCGGCGCCCTGGCCCTGGTCAACTCCCGGGCGGAGTCCCTGTTCAACCTCAGCCCCCGCGACGTCGGGCGCCCCTTCCAGGATCTGGAGGTGTCCTACCGGCCCGTCGAGCTGCGCTCGGTGATCGAGCGGGCCTGTCAGGACCAGCGCCCGGTCGAGCTGCGGGAGGTCACCTGGCATCGGGCCGGCGTGGCCGACGGCGGCGTCTTCGACATCTCGGTCGTCCCGCTCCTGGCCGGCGGCGAACACATCGGAGTGGGCATCCACTTCTCCGACGTCACCCGCTATCACAAGCTCCGCGACGAGCTCGAACAGGCCAACAGGGAGCTGGAGCAGGCGTACGAGGAGCTGCAGTCGCTCAACGAGGAGCTGGAGACCACCAACGAAGAGCTCCACTCCACCAACGAGGAGCTGGAGACCGCCAACGAAGAGCTCCAGTCCACCAACGAGGAACTCGAGACGATGAACGAGGAGCTCCAGTCCACGAACGACGAGCTCCAGCACATCAATGACGTGCTGACGTCGCGGAGCGTCGAGCTGGACCAGGCCAACCAGTTCGTGTCCGCGGTGGTGCGCGGTCTCGGCGACGCCGTGGTGGTCCTCGACCACGAGTTACGGGTGATGGTCTGGAGCCGTGGGGCCGAGGAGCTGTGGGGCGTCCGCTCGGAGGAGGCCGTGGGCGGCAAACTCGACGCCCTGGACATCGGCCTGCCGCTCGACTCGCTGGATCCGTACCTGCGGGCCGCGCTCATCGACGGCCAGAGCGCCGACCAGGCCGACAGGACGGTGCTCACCGCCGTCAACCGGCAGGGCCGCCCTACCCCGCTCACCCTGCAGCTCTCCCACCTGCGCAAGGCCGACGACTCGGTGCGGGGGCTCATCATGGTCATGAACGTTCTCGACCACGAATGACCGCCTCGCCCGGCCGCGATGGTCAGCCGGAGGTGCGTTTGCGATAGGCGCGCTGCTGGCAGGCCCGCGAGCAGTACGCGCGCGGCCGGCCCGACGCGGCCCGTTCGATCGGCGCGCCACATGTCCGGCAGCTTTCGTCACGCGTTTCATCACGCTCTTGCACCAGCACCTCGATACCGTCCAGCACCCGGCGCAGGCCGAACTCGAACGGGTCCTCCGGCTCGTCGTAGCCCCCCGCCTCCCACAGGTAGGAGAGGGTCGGGTAGCGGTCGAGGCGCGCGTAGAGCGTGTCGCGAGCGCCCCACCACTCCTCCTCGCTCACCCCGCTGAGCCGCTCGGTCCGCGCCACCTCCGCCAGCCGTACGGCCTCGGAGTCGACGAACCGGGCGACCAGCCCGACGACGGCGATCGTCTCCGCGGGCGTGAGGCCGGTGCCGGAGACGGCGCTCAGCATGTACTCGTAGTGGGCGACGGCGTTGGGACCCGGCACCCGGCGGCTGCCCCGCACCTCGGCCACCCAGGGATGCCGTTTACGCAGCTCCCACCCTTCACGCGCGCACGCCTCCAGCCGCGCCCGCCACCCGCCCGCCCCGCCGGCGGGCCCGGAGCCGGCCCCTTCCGAGGGGATCGTGCCAGGGAGGCCGATGACGGCGTCGCGCATGAGGTCGAGCAGGTGGTCGCGGCCGGGCACGTGGCGGTAGAGGGACATCGTGGTGAACCCGAGCCGTTCGGCGACCTTGCGCATCGACAGGCCCTCCAGCCCGTCGGCGTCGGCCAGCTCGACCGCCGCCCGGACGATCCGGCCCAGGCTCAGCCCCGGTCGCGGCTCGCCGTCGCCCTCCTGCCACAGCAGCTCCACCCCGTCGTCGGGATCACCCGCGCCGCCTCTGGCCATTGGCGCCTCCCATGTTTATGGTGTACTACCTTGTGTACATCATAAACAGCAAAGGCGGTGCATCATGACCGAGTTTCACGTCGATCCATCGGGCAACGACTCCTGGCCCGGCACTGCGGAGCGCCCGTTCGCCGGCCTGCACCGCGCCCGAGACGCCGCCCGGACCGCGACCGGAGACGTCGTCGTCCAGTTACGGGCCGGGACCCACGTGCTGACCGCGCCGTTCGAGCTCACCGAGGCCGACTCTGGCCGTGACGGTCACCGGATCATCTACCAGGCCCACGGCTACGGGACCGCCGGTCAGGAGGAGGTCGTCGTCAGCGGGGGGCGGGAGATCACCGGCTGGCGGGTCGAGGACGGCGTGTGGCTGGCCGACGTGGGCGATCTGGACACGCGCCAGCTCTACGTCGACGGCCGCAGGTCCGAGCGCGCCGCCATAGACGGCCTGCCCGGCACCGCGACCATGACGGAGACCGGCTACGAGACCGACAGCACGGCCCCCTTGACCTGGCACAGTCCCGCCGACGTCGAGTTCGTCCACCGCGGCGTCTATCCGTGGACCGAGGCCCGCTGCGGCGTCACCGCGGTCGCCGGCCGCACCGGGGGGACCGCGATCACCATGGCCCAGCCCGGCTTCGGGTGGGCTCTCGACCTCTACAACTACGCCTGGGCAGGCCACACCTCACGCGGGCCCGGCCTGCCGACCCGGATCGAGAACGACGTCACCTTCCTCACCGAGCCCGGCACCTTCGTCCTGGACCGCTCGCGGCCCGGCCACCACGTCCTGAGCTACCTGCCCCTCCCGGGAGAGGCACCGGACCGTACGCGGGTGGTCGCCCCGGTTCTGGATACGCTGCTGCGGGCCACCGGCACGAGCGGGGTGTCCTTCCGTGGCCTGGTCTTCGCCGACGCCACCTGGCTGCGGCCCGGCCGGGCGGAAGGCTTCCTGCACTACCACGGGAGCGGCTACTACGAGGGCGGCCCCGTCGACAAGGTGTCGCTGGTCGAGGGGCAGGCGTGGGTGACGGTCCCGCGCGCGTCGGCCTTGATTCCCGCGTGCGTGGTGGTCGAGGACGGTGTACGCGTGGAGATCGAGCGCTGCCGCTTCACCCGGATGGGCGCCGCCGGGCTGGGGCTCACCGGCGGCGCGGACGTCAGCGTGCGCGGGTGCGACTTCGACACGCTCTCGGCCACCGCCGTCTCCGTCACCAGGACCGAGAACGCCCTGGTCGAGGACAACTGGATCCACCACACCGGCCTGGAGTTCGCCGGCTCCCCCGGCATCGCGCTGCTTGGCACCAAGGGCTGCACGGTCGCCCACAACCAGGTCGGGGACGTGCCCCATTGCGGCATCGTGGCCGGGCCCGCCCAGGGCACCCGCATCCTGCGCAACCTCACCGTCGGCACGATGCTGGTGCTGGCCGACGGCGGCGGCGTCTACCTGTCGGGCCCGCAGGGCGACTCGTACGAGAACGGCGCGGTGATCCGGGGCAACGTCATCAAGGACACCCGCACGCCGTACAACTTCGCCCTCTACACCGACTACGGCGCCGCGTGGGTGACCGTCGAGGACAACGTGGTCGCGCGCGCCGACAACACCGCCGTGCTGCAGGTGTCGCCGCCGCTGGAGAACGTCGTCTACCGGGGCAACTTCTGGGACGCCGACCCGGTCGGGTCGGGCGACGTGCCGGAGGGGGTCACGTACGAGGGCAACACCACGCTCCCGGACGAGGAGAAGCTGGACGCCGCCACGGCCCATATCCGGCAGCACGCCGGACTGCTCCACCCCAGACCGTCGAGGTGATCCGCCGAAGCGACTCACCGCCACTGTGATCCGCCGAAAGCGATTCGCCGTCAGTGGACGCGGCGCCAGCGTGACTCGCCGAAGCAGTATCCTGCGAACAGCATCAGCCCGACGGCGACCACCACCAGCAGCCAGGGCCCCACGGGGGTCTCGGCGAAGGCTCTGAGCGTCGCGTCCAGGCCGCCCGCCTTGTCCGGGTCGTACGTGATCGCCGCCTGAACGACGAAGACTCCGGCCAGGGCGGCGATGGCCCCGCGGGCGACGTACCCGGCGAGCCCGAGCCTGTCCATCACCGAGCGGGCCCGCGGGGACATCTGGCCAAGGTTCAACTCCTCGCGGAACCCCTTCGTGACGCCCTCGCGCACCCAGTAGACGCCGAGCGCGACGAGGCCCAGCCCGATGGCGCCCACGAGGAACGGCCCGCCGGGCAGGCCGAGCAGCGCCTCCGTCGCGTCGCGTGACTTCTCGTCGTCGGAGGTGGCCTTCCCGGCCAGCAGCACGCTCAGCAGCGTGCTGCAGATCAGCACGTACACGGCGGCATAGCCCGCGGCCTTGAGCCGGTCCCCCACGCCAGGACCGCCGAGTAGCGCCTCCGACAGTTGCCAGAGCGTGAGCGCGACGAACCCCGCCACCATCACCCACAACACCACTTCCCCGAACGGCAACCGCGCCACCGTCGAGATCGCTCCCGCCTTGTCCGCCTCCCGTCCCCCTCCCTCGAACGCGATCTGCATCGCCAGCAGCCCGATCAGCGCGTACAGCACCCCCCGGCAGGCCAGCCCGACCCTGGTGAGCCGGTTCAGCACAGGATGCCGGGCCGCCCTCCTCGCGGCGGTGCGAGCCTCCCGCCCCGCCTTCCCCGTTACGCTCACCGTCTTCTCCTCTCAAGGCCAGGCCCTCGGGCTCCTTTTCCGAGCAAGACCCTGCCAAGTGCCCGGAATCCGGCCGTCTAGGCGCTCCACCCTGCTTCTCCACCCGGATCTCCACCATCCGGCGGTGCCGCTCCACCTGGTCCGATCCCTAGCGTCATGGTCATGGACAGGAACGAACTGCTCAGGCTCGCAGCAGGCAAAGCGCAGGAATCGCTCAAAGGAGGCAAGGTGAACGGCAAGGCGTTGATCGCGATCGTGGTGGTGGCCGGTGTGGTGCTGGTGGGGTTCATCGCCTACCGGCTCCTCCTGCTCGAGGTCATCACCCGCCTGCGCTGACCACGACGCACCTGGTGGAATCAGCGTATGAAGGGGAAACGGTCGCTGCCGGACACCATCGCGCCGGGCTGGCTGGTGGTGCAGGTGTTCGGCACGCTGTTCGTCACCGCCACCCTGGTCACCGCCAGGGAGAGCACGCCGTGGGTGTGGGGGCTGTACGGGCTCGGCGCCGGGTGCTGGCTGCTGTTCATGGCGCTCGACCGGTCACGGCCCGGGCTCGCGGCCGCGTCGCTGGGGGCGGCGGCGCTGCTGCCCGCCGTGGCGCTCGGGGCCGCCGAGGACAGTTCCGCGCTGCTCCTGACGGCGATCAACCTCGCCCGGTTCGCCGCGCTGTCCGCCCCGCCCGTGGCCGCCATCATGGCCGTCAGCGCGGGCACGATGGCACTGGCCGTACTGACCTGGCCGATCTCCGGGGAGCCACCGGCTGACGCGTTCGGACATGCGACGCTGCTGCTGGCGATCACGCTGATCGGCGTCAATCACCGACAGCACGTCGTACGGCGGGAGCAGGCCGAACAGCTCCTGGAGCAGACCCGGCTCGCTCAGGCGGAGCAGGCCCGAGCCGCCACGCTGGACGAGCGCACCAGGATCGCCCGCGAGATCCACGACGTGCTCGCGCACTCGCTGGGCGCGCTGGGCGTGCAACTGGAGCTGGCCGAGGCCATGCTGGCGGAGAAGGGCGACGTGGCCACCGCGCTGGCGACGGTGCGGCGCTCGCGCGGGCTGGCCGCCGACGGCCTGGCGGAGGCCCGCAACGCGGTCGCCGCGCTGCGGCAGGACATTCCCTCGCTGGCCGGCGCGCTCGCCGCGCTGGCCGAGGTGCATCGGCGAGACCACCGGGCGCCGGTGGACTTCCACGCGGACGGGGTCCCGCGCGGGCTGTCGTCGGCGGCCACCGTCTCGCTGCTCGGGACCGCGCGGGAGGCCCTGACGAACGCGGCCAAGCACGCGCCGGACGCGCCCGTGTCGATGACCCTCGACTTCACCGCCGATATGGTGCGATTGCGAGTACGCAACCCGCTGCGCGCCGAGGTGGCAGCGGAGGGCGGGTTCGGGCTGACCGGCATGCGCGAACGGCTCGCGCTGGCCGGCGGCACGCTCCGCTCCGGCCACCAAGACGGGAGCTGGCACGTGACCGCGGAGGTGCCGGAATGATCAGATCGGTGGAGGCAGGGGCGCCCGTGAGGGTGATCAGGGTGATCGTGGTGGACGACCAGCAGGTGATGCGCGAGGGCCTGGCCGCCCTGCTCGGCCTGGTCGAGGACGTCGAGGTCCTGGGTACGGCCGGCGACGGCCACCAGGCCCTCGCCCTGCTGGCCGCGAACACCGTGAAACCCGCGCACGACGCAGACAACGGGGACTTCCCGGACGACGCGCACCCCGTGGACGTCGTGCTGATGGACCTGAGGATGCCCGTCATGGACGGCGTCGAGGCGACCGGCCGGATCGTCAGCGAGTATCCCGGCATAGCGGTCGTCGTCCTCACCACCTACACCGACGACGAGTCGATCGCCCGCGCGCTGCGGGCGGGGGCGCGCGGCTACCTGACCAAGGACGCGGGCCGCGCCGAGATCGCGGCGGCATTGCGTTCGGCCGTCACCGGGCAGTCGACCTTCGACGCCAAGGTGTCGGACCGGCTGGTGGCGGCGATGGACCGCGCACCGCGGCCCATGGCGCGGCAGTTGCCCGGCGGCCTGACGGCCCGCGAGGCCGAGGTGCTCGGCCTGATCGCGGACGGGCTGAGCAATGCGGAGATCGCCGCGGCGCTGTTCATCGGCGAGGCCACGGTCAAGACGCACATCAACAACGTGTTCGCCAAGATCGGGGTCCGCAACCGCGTCGAGGCCACCCACTACGCCGGCCGCCACGGCTTAGGGGGCTGAGCCGGCGGCCGACATCCTAGAAGGGGTACGTGGGTGGCTCGCCGCGCATGGTGACCCAGCGGGTCTCGGTGAAGGCGTCGATGTTGGCGGACGCGCCGCCGAAGCGGGCTCCCGTGCCGGAGGCGCCGATGCCGCCGAAGGGGCTGTTGGCCTCGTCGCTGACCGTCTGGTCGTTGATGTGCACGATGCCGGTCGGGATGCGGTCGGCCAGGGCCAGGCCCTTCATCACGTCCCGGGTGACGATGCCCAGCGACAGCCCGTACTCGGTGGCGGTGGCCAGGCGTACGGCCTCCTCCATGCCGGAGAACCGGGCGACCGGCGCGACGGGCCCGAAGATCTCCTCGGTGAAGGCGGGCACGTCCGGCGTCACCTCCGACAGCACGGTCGCGGGGTAGAACAGCCCGTCGTAGGTGCCACCAGCGGCGAGCTTTGCGCCGGCGTCCACGCTCGCGGTGACCACCCGGTGGATCCGGTCGCGCTGCCCGGCGTCGATCAGCGGGCCGAGCGCGACCTCCTGGCTCGCCGGGTCGCCGACCGGCAGGTTCGCGGCCTTGGTGGCGAGCCGTTCCACGAAGTCGTCGTAGACGCGCTCGTGCACCAGGTGCCGTCCGGTCGTCATGCAGATCTGGCCCTGGTGGAAGAACGTGCCGAACGCGGCGAGGTTGGCGGCCTGGTCCACGTCGGCGTCGTCGAGGACGATCAGCGCCGAGTTGCCGCCGAGCTCCAGGTGCGCCCGCTTGAGGTGCCGGCCGGCGAGCTCGCCCACCCGGCGCCCCGCGGCGGTCGAGCCGGTGAAGGAGATGACGCGCACCAGCGGGTGCGTCACCATCGCCTCGCCCACGTCGCTCCCGCCCGGCAGCATCTGGAAGACCCCCGGCGGGAGGCCCGCCTCCTCCAGGACGCGGGCGATCGTCACGCCACCGGTCACGGCGGTCCTGGGGTCGGGCTTGAGGATGACCGCGTTGCCCAGGGCCAGCGCGGGCGCGACCGAGCGGATCCCCAGGATGATCGGCACGTTGAACGGCGAGATGACCCCGACGACGCCGACGGGCATCCGCCTGGCCATCGACAGACGCGGCTCCTCGCTCGGCAGCAGCTCCCCGTAGGACCGGCTGGGCAGGCTCGCCGCCTCGTAGCACTCCTGCTCGGCGACGTGCACGGCGAACCCGGCCATGGCGGGCACCGCGCCGACCTCGCGGACGTTCCACCAGGTGATCTCTTCCGCGTGCTCGGTCCAGAGCTGCGCCGCCCGCCGCAGCACGGCCGCGCGCCGGGGATGCGGGGTGGCGGCCCATTCGCGCTGCGCCGCGGCCGCGCTCTCGGCGGCTCTGCCGAGGTCGGCCGCGTCGGCCAGGCCGGCCTGCCCGAGTACGGATCCCGTCGCGGGCTCGGTGACGTCGATCGTGCCGCCGCCGCCGGGAGACCAGGCCCCGGCGACGAAGATCCGGCCCTGCCAGGTTGCTGAGTCGAGGAACACCTCTGCCCCCTTCGCTCGCGGACAAGGGCCGAATGTAGTTCCGTGGTGCGCCGCAATCAATACGGCGTTTCAGCTACTGGAACACAAATTCCCGCCGCGGAAGCCGAGCCCGCTGGAGATCTCCGCGGCGGTACGGCGCAGCGGCCCCTCCAGGCGGCCCACGACCGAGTCGACGGGGACGTTCCAGGTCGTCAGGTGCACCGCGATGTTGATGGCCGCCACGACGTTGCCGGACCTGTCGCGCACCGGCGCCGCCAGGGACCGCAGCCCCGGGGCGAGCTCCTCGTCGTTGACCGCGATGCCGCTCTGCCGTACCCGCTCCAGGGCGGACACGAGCTGCTCGCGCGCGGTGATGGTGCGGGGGCCGCGCCGGGCGAAGTCGGTGCGGTCGAGCAGCGCGCGCAGCGCTGCGGGCTCGCGGAAGGCGAGCAGGACCTTGCCCATCGAGGTGCAGTAGGCCGGCAGCCGTGAGCCGACGTGCAGGTTGAGATCGACCGCGAACCCGCCGCCGCCCCGGCCGCTGCGCCGCCGCTCCACGTAGACGATGTCGGGCCCGTCGAGCACGGCCATGCTGGCGGCGTAGCCGGTCTCGTCGGACAGGGCTTGCAGGTGGCGGGCGGCGACCCGGGTGATCTCCATCGAGTTGATCGCGGCGAAGCCGAGGTCGACGACCCGCGGCCCCAGGGAGTACTTCTTCGTCTCGGGGTCCTGCTGGACGTAGCCGAGCTTGGCCAGCGTGGCCACGTAGCGGTAGGTCGTGCTCTTGTTCAGGCCGGCCGAACGGGCCAGGTCGGCGATGCCGAGGATCGGCCGGGCCTCGCTGAACGTCGAGAGGATCAGCAGCCCGCGCTCCAGCGACTGGGAGGTCATGTCACGAGCGTTTCATATGTTCGAACGCTGCGTTGACTTGTGGCACGCGCGCTCGTACGTTCCGATCACTCTCCACCTCGTCCTGGAGGCGCGCGTGAACCGATCCCCTTCCTCCGGCTTAACCAGGCGGCAGGTGCTCGCCGCCACCGCCCTGTCCGTTCCCCTGCTGTCGGCGTGTCAGAACCCGGCGAGCGGCGGCGGAGGCGGCTCGGCCGCCCTCAAGATCGGGTTCGTCAGTCCGCGGACGGGGCCCGCGGCCGGGTTCGGCGAGCCCGACGCGTACGTGCTGGGGCTGGCGCGCAAGGCGTTCGCCGGCGGGCTGACCACCGCCGGAAAGAAGTACACCGTCGAGATCATCGACAGGGACGGCCAGTCGAACCCGCAACGCGCCTCCCAGGTGGCCAACGACCTGATCAACGGCTCGGGCGTCGACCTGATGCTGACGACCTCGACACCGGAGACGGTGAACCCGGTCTCGGACGCCTGCGAGGCCGCCGGGGTGCCGTGCGTGTCGACCGTCGTGCCGTGGGAGGCCTGGTACTTCGGCCGGGGCGCCAAACCTGACCAGAAGGACGCCTTCAAGTTCACCTTCCACTTCTGCTTCGGCGTGGAACAGTTCGCCAACGCCTACACGCACCTGTGGCCGCAGATCGCGACGAACAAGAAGGTCGGGGTCATGTGGCCCAACGACTCCGACGGCAACGCCATCCGCCAGGCGCTCGGCCCGCTGCTGACCAAGGCCGGCTACACGATCGTCGATCCCGGGGCCTACACCGACGGCACCAACGACTATTCGGCGCAGATCGCGAAGTTCAAGGCCGAGGACTGCGAGATCTTCAACACCTTCCCGATCCCGCCGGACTTCGCCACGTTCTGGCAGCAGGCCGCGCAGCAGGGGTACACGCCGAAGATCGCGCAGGTGGCGAAGACCGGGCTGTTCCCCTCGCAGATCGAGGCGCTCGGCCCCATCGGCGTCAACATCGCGGGCGGCGCCTACTGGGCGCCCGCCTACCCCTACACCTCGTCGCTGACGAAGCTCACCTCTCAGGGGCTCGCCGACGGCTACCGGCAGGCCACGGGCAAGCAGTGGAACCAGCAGCTCGGGCCGAGCCTGGCGCTGCTCGACGTCGCCGCGGCGGCGCTGTCGAAGGCGGCCGACCCCAAGGACAAGGCCGCCGTGGCCGCCGCGATCCGCTCGCTGGACGTGCTGACGCCGGTCGGCCGCCTCCAGTGGGGCAAGGGGCCCAACGCCAACGTGGTCGCCACGCCGATCCTGGGCGGTCAGTGGGTGGCGGCGCCGGCGGGCGACCGGGACAAGGTGACCTTCGTGCTGTGCGAGAACTCCTCCGACCCCCAGGTCCCCGTCGCGGCCAAGCTGCGGCCGTATCGCGCATGACCGCGCCGGTGCTCGCCGGGCGCGGCCTGACCAAGGACTACGGGGCGCTGCGGGTGCTCGACGGCGTGGACTTCGAGGTCGGCCCGGCGGCGGCGGTCGGCATCGTCGGCCCCAACGGCGCGGGCAAGACGACGCTGCTCGGCGTCCTGGCCGGGTCCGTCACGCCGTCCGCGGGCCGCGTGTTCATCGACGGGGACGAGGTGACGGGCCTGCGTACCGAGCTGCGCTGCCGCCGGGGCGTGGGCCGGGCCTTCCAGGTGCCCCGCCCCTTCGGCGGGATGACCGTCTTGGAGAACGTCCTGGTCGGCGCGTCCTACGGAGCCGGGCTGTCACGGTCACGGCTGTACGCGCGCTGCGTCGAGGTGCTGGAGCTGTGCGGGCTCCTCGACGTGGCGAACCGGCGGGCGGAGAGCCTCGGCCTGATGCACCGCAAGCGGCTCGAACTCGCCCGGTCCCTGGCGACGGGCCCCCGCGTGCTGCTCCTCGACGAGATCGGCGGCGGGCTCACGGACGCCGAGGCCGAAGACCTGGTCATCACCGTCAAGCAGCTGGTCGCCTTGGGGATCGGCGTCGTCTGGATCGAGCACATCGTGCACATCCTGCTGAAGGTGGTCGACCGGCTGGTGTGCATGGACGCCGGGCGGGTCATCGCCGACGGCGTGCCCGCCGAGGTGCTGCGGAAGGCGGTCGTCATCGACGCCTACCTCGGAAGGGGCGCGACATGAGCCTGCTGCGCGTGGCGGGACTCGTCGCCCGGCACGGGCTGCTGACCGCCGTACGCGGCGTGTCGCTCGCCGTGGACGAGGGCGAATGCGTCGCCCTCATCGGCGCGAACGGCGCCGGCAAGTCCACACTGCTGCGCACGATCGCGGGCGCGCATCCGGCCGCGGACGGCACCGTCGTGTTCGACGGCGCCGACATCACCGCGCTGCCCGCCCACCGGCGGGTCGGGCGGGGCATCGCCCTGGTCCCGGAGGGCCGCAGGCTGTTCGCCGGGCTGACGGTCGAGGAGAACCTGCTGGTCGCGGGCCGGCGGGGGCGGCCGGGCGAATGGCGCCTCGACACCGTGCTCGACGCGTTCGACATGCTGAAACCGCTCCTGCACCGGCGCGCCGCCGACCTGTCCGGCGGCGAGCAGCAGGCCACCTCCATCGGCCGGGCCCTGATGACCAACCCGCGCCTGCTGCTCATCGACGAGGTGTCGCTCGGGCTGTCGCCGATCGCGGTCGACACGGTGTACGCGTCGCTGTCGCGGGTGCTCGCGAGCGGCGCGACGGTGGTCCTCGTCGAGCAGGACCTGCGGCGCGCCCTGTCGGTGAGCGACCGCGTCATCTGCCTCCTCGAAGGCGCGATCGCGCTGGAGTCGGCCAGCGGGGCGGTCACCCGCGACCAGGTGACCGAGGCGTACTTCGGCATCGGCGCGGAGCCGCGATGACCTGGGTCAACGCCGTGGTGCAGGGCGTCTTCCTGGGCGGCCTGTACGCGCTGTTCGCCTGCGGGCTGTCACTGATGTTCGGCGTCATGCGGATCATCAACCTGGCGCACGGCGACCTGGCGATCCTGGGCACCTTCCTGGTGTGGGCGCTGGTGGACCGGCTGGGCGTCTCGCCGTGGGTCGCGCTGGTGCCCGCGCTGCCCGTCATGCTCGGCGTGGGCTACCTGCTCCAGCGCACCGTGCTCGCGCGCAGCCTGCGGGGCGGGCCGCTGATCCCGCTGCTGACCACGTTCGGCCTGGCCATCGTCATCCAGAACGCGCTGCTGCGCGCCTTCTCCCCGGACGTGCACTCGCTCGGCGCGCCGGCCGGGCGGATCTCCACCGCGAGCCTGCGGGTCACCGGGCAGCTCTCGGTGCCCGTCTTCGGGCTGCTGGTGCTGGCCGCGGCCGTGCTCGTGCTCGGCGGGCTGCACCTCGTGCTGCGCCGCACCGGCTTCGGCCGGGAGATGCGGGCGACCGCGCAGGACCCCGACACGGCCGCGCTCGTCGGCATCCCGGCCTCGTCGGTGTACGCCAGGGCGACCGCCATCGCCGTCGCCACGGCCACGCTGGCCGGGGTGTTCCTGGCGATCCGGTCCACCTTCGACCCCTCGGCCGGTCCCACCCAGCTCATCTTCGCCTTCGAGGCCGTGGTCATCGGCGGGCTCGGGTCTCTGTGGGGGACGCTGATCGGCGGGATCGTCCTGGGCGTCGCGCAGACCGTCGGGGGCACGATCGACCCGCAGTACTCGATCCTCGCCGGGCACCTCGTCTTCCTCGTCATCCTGGCCGGCCCGCGCGGCAGGTCCATCGCCACCCGGAGCGCCCCATGACCACCGGCCGGCGGGTCCGCCGCTCCAGCACCGCCTCCCGGGTCGCCTCCGGCTGCGTGGTGGTCGCCGCGCTCGCGCTGTGCGGCATGCCGTACATGGTGACCGCCAACGTCGTGCAGCAGCTCACCAGCCTGTTCATCTTCCTGATCCTGGCCGTCATGTGGAACGCGCTGGCCGGCTACGGCGGGATGGTGTCGGTCGGGCAGCAGGCGTTCATCGGCGCCGGCGCGTACGGCACGATCTTCCTCACCCAGTGGGGGATCAGCCCCTATCCTGCCGTGGTGCTCGCCTCGGTGGGCTCGGCGGTGCTCGCGGCGCTGCTGTCACCGCTGGTCCTGCGGCTGCGCGGCGGCCAGTTCGCGGTCGGCACCTGGGTCGTGGCCGAGGTGCTGGCGCTGCTGGTCACCTTCGACCACGACCTCGGCGGTGGCACCGGGGTGTCGCTGCGCGGGCTGAACGTCTACGGCCCCGACCTGCGCCGCGCCTACACGTACTGGATCACGCTGGCGTTCGCGCTGCTGCTGCTCGCCCTCGTCTTCGCCCTGCTGCGGCACCGGACGGGCGCCGCGTTGCAGGCCATCCGCGACGACGAGGACGCGGCCGCGTCGGTGGGGGTGCGGGTACGGCCGCTGAAGGCGCTGCTGTTCGTGCTGGCCGGGTTCGGCTGCGGCGCGGCCGGGGCGCTGACGCTGGCGAACACGCTGTTCATCCAGCCCCAGTCGATCTTCGGCGTCCAGTGGACCGCGTACATGATCTTCATGGTGCTCGTCGGCGGGCTCGGCACGTTCGAGGGGCCGATCGTCGGCGCGGTCCTGTTCTTTACCGTGCAGTACGCCTTCGCCGACGCGGGCGCCGTCTACCTGATCGGGCTGGGCCTGGTCGCCGTCGCGTTCGCGCTGTTCCTGCCGCGCGGACTGTGGGGCCTGTTCGCCGGCCGGGCGCAGATCCAGTTGCTGCCGGTCGGTTACCGTCTGGAAGACTCGGCCTCGTGATCGTGGCGGTGCGGCACTACATCGACGGGCGCTGGTCCGACTCAGGCACCGGGCGGCGGTACGACAAGCACAATCCGTGGACGGGCGCCGTCCTGGCCGAGGTCGCCGCGGGCGACGCCGAGGACGCCCGGCACGGCGTCGAGGCGGCGCACGCCGCGTTCGCCTCCTGGTCGGCGACGTCGCCGACGGACCGGCAGCTCATCCTGCTCCGCGCCGCCGACGTCGTCGAGCGGCGGACCAAGGAGATCGCCGGACTCCTGACGGCCGAGATCGGCTGCACCCGGCAGGTCGCCATGACGCACATCGGCTTCTGCGTCTCGCTGCTGCGTCAGGCGTCCGGGCTGGCCCACGGCCCGGTCGGGCAGATCATGCCGTCCGACGTGCCCGGCACCCGCGCGTACGCCATCCGGGGTCCGGTCGGCGTCGTGGCCGCCATCGCGCCGTGGAACGCGTCGCTGGTCCTGGCCGCGCGGGCCATCGTGGGGCCGATGGCGCTGGGCAACACCGTGGTGCTGAAGCCCTCCGAGGAGTCGCCGCTGACCGGGGGCGCGCTCTGGGCGGAGGTGTTCGCCGAGGCCGGGCTGCCACCCGGGGTGCTCAACGTGGTCACCCACGCGCCGGGCGACGCCGGCGCGATCGCCGAGGAGCTGATCGGTCACCCGCGCGTACGCCGCGTCAACTTCACCGGCTCGACCGTCACCGGCCGGCGGCTGGCCGAGGCGGCCGGGCGGCACCTCAAGCGCATCGTGCTCCAGCTCAGCGGCCACAACCCGCTGATCGTGCTGGCCGACGCCGACCTCGGCTACGCCGTCAACGCCGCCGCCTACGGCGCCTTCGTCCACCAGGGGCAGGTGTGCATGTGCGCCCGCCGCATCTACGTCGAGCGGGCGATCGCCGGCGAGTTCACCGAACGGTTCGCCGCCAAGGCGGCCACGCTGCCGATGGGCGACCCGGCCGACCCGCGCACGGTCATCGGCCCGCTGATCAACAAGTGGGCGCTCTCGCTCGTCACCCGCCGCGTCGAGGAGGCCGTCGCGATGGGCGCCGGCGTGCTCGCGGGCGGCACCCCCGAGCCGCCGTGCTACCCGGCCACCGTCCTCACCGGCGTGCCGGCCGAAGCCGAGCTCGCCTTCGACGAGACCTTCGGTCCCGTCGTCATCCTCGACGTCGTCGAGGACGCGGACGAGGCGGTACGGCGGGCGAACGAGTCGCGCTTCGGCCTGACCGCGGCCGTACTGACCGGGCGGCCGAGCCGGGGACTGGAGATCGCCCGGCGGCTGGAGGCCGGGATCGTGCACATCAACGACCAGCCGGTCAACGACGAGCCGCAGATGCCGTTCGGCGGGGTCAAGGACAGCGGCTGGGGGCGCTTCGGCGTGGGCTTCGCCGCTGAGGACTTCACCGAGCTGCAGTGGGTGACCTCACGCGACACCCCGCGCCCCTTCGCCTTCTGACGTTCAGACCAGGGCGCGGAAGAACTCCCGCACGTCGGCGGTGAACAGGTCGGGGGCTTCCAGAGCGGCGAAGTGACCGCCCCGGTCGAACTCCGACCAGTGCACCACGTTGTGCACCTGCTCGGCCAGCGGGCGGATGGAGACGTCGGTGGTGAACACCGCCACCCCGGTCGGCACCGTGCCGCGCTCCTTCGGCTGCCACATGGCGGGGTCGTTGAACCGCTCGAAGTAGGTGTGGGCGGCGCTGCCGGCCGTACCCGTGAACCAGTAGACGCTCACGTCGGTGAGGATGCGGTCGCGGTCGACGGCGTCCTCGGGCAGCTTGGCGGCCGGGTCGGTCCAGTCATGGAACTTCTCCACGATCCAGGCGAGCTGACCGGCGGGGGAGTCGAGCAGAGACTGGGCGATGGTCTGCGGGCGGGTGCCCTGGATCTGCATGTACGCGCCCATCTGGTCCTGCCACTTCTGCATCTCGCTCAGCCGCGCCCGTTCCCGCTCGGTCAGCGCGGCCATGACGGCGGGGTCTCCGGTGGGGAAGGTGACCAGGGCGTTGACGTGCACGCCGATGACCCGCTCCGGGGCCAGGCGGCCCATCAACGGGGCGATGAACGCGCCGACGTCGCCGCCCTGCACCCCGTACCGCTCGTACCCGAGCCTGGACATGAGCTCGACCAGCGCGGCGGCGGTGCGCCCGTCGGTCCAGCCGGTCTCGCGCAGCGGGCCGGAGAACCCGTAGCCGGGCAGCGACGGGATCACCAGGTGGAAGGACGTGCCGCCGGGGGCCGCGGGCTCGGTGAGCGGGCCGATCACGTCCAGGAACTCCACGACCGAGCCGGGCCAGCCGTGGATCAGCATCAGCGGGACGGCGCCGGGGTCGGCGGACCGCACGTGCAGGAAGTGCACACCGGCGCCGTCGATCGTGGTGAAGAACTGCGGATGGGCGTTCAGCGCCGCCTCATGCGCCCGCCAGTCGTAGCCCTCGGCCCAGTGCCCGGCCAGCTCGCGCAGGTATGCGGACGGCACGCCCCGCTCCCAGCCGGTCTCCGGCAGGTCGGCGGCCCACCTGGTGCGGGCCAGCCGCTCGTGCAGGTCGTCGAGGTCGGCTGGCGGGATATGGACGGTGTACGGGGTGATGTCGCTCGTGGTCATGCTCTGACGCTAGAAGCCATTGGTGACAGCTTCCGGCACCAATGGCGGACAGAATGAGGAACATGTTGGAGACCTCGGCCCGGCTGCTCCGCCTCCTGTCCCTGCTGCAGTCGCGAGGCGACTGGAGGGGCGCCGACCTGGCCGAACGGCTGGGCGTCGGCCTGCGTACCGTCCGCCGCGACATCGACCGGCTGCGCGACCTGGGATACCCGGTGGACGCCACGCCCGGGGTCGCGGGCGGCTACCGGCTCGGCGCCGGTGCCGCGCTGCCGCCGCTGCTGCTCGACGACGACGAGGCGGTGGCGGTCGCCATCGGGCTGCGCACGGCCGCGACCGGCAGCGTGGCGGGGCTGGCGGAGAGCTCGCTGCGGGCGCTGGCCAAGCTCCAGCAGGTGCTGCCGTCGCGGCTGCGCCACCGGCTGACCGCGTTCCAGGCGGCGACCGTGCCCCTGACCGGGCCCCATGCCCAGGGTGTGGATCCCGACCTGCTGACCGCGATCGCCGCGGCCTGCCGCGACCATCGGCGGTTGCGGCTGCGCTATCCGGGGCGTGACGGCGTCACTGTGCGGACCGTCGAGCCGCACTCGCTGGTGCACACGACGTGGCGCTGGTACCTGCTGGCCTGGGACGTGGACCGGGCCGGCTGGCGGACGTTCCGCGTCGACCGGGTCGAGGGGGACGCCGGGCCGCCGGGCGCCCGGTTCACGCCCCGGACCCCGCCCAGCGAGGACGCCGCGGCGTACGTCTCGCGGGCGATCACCTCGGCGCCGTACCGGTATCAGGCGCGCATCCTGTTCCACGCGCCGGTCGAGGCCGTCGCGCCGCGCACCTCCCCCGGGGCCGGGCGGCTGGAGGCGCGGGACGCGCGTTCCTGCGTGCTGCACACGGGGTCGAACTCACTGGAGGAGCTGGCGATCTATACGGCGGCCAAGGGATTCGCGTTCGAGGTGCTGGATCCGCCCGAACTCGTGCCGGTGCTGGGCGCCATGGCCGACCGCCTCCGCGCCGCCTGCTCAGCAACCTAAGCCGTATCCGGATATATGCCGGCATTTGGGCCGGGGCGGCACCGCTCGCCCTCTGACCGGGCTCTTTTCCATGGGCCAAGTGGTTGGAAAATTATTCCGCTTTGGGGGCACGGAGCAGGCGGTGCCTGCCAGAAAATCGGTTGATCCAACGTATTAGCCTGGATGGGATGCCTCCCGATACGCGTTCTCCTCGCCGTCCCCTGCCCATCTCCCAACCACTCACCTCCAACGCACTGTGGCGGATGAAGCCCTATCTCCGCCCCTACGTCCTCAGGTTGGTCTTCATCTGGCTGGCCGCGATCATCGGCATCGGGGCGAGCATCGCCCTGCCTCTCGTGGGCAAGGAGGTCGTCGACGGGCCCGTGCTCCGCGGCGACTCCGGTGCCCTGCTCCCCCTCGGGCTCATCGCCCTGGGCGTGGGCGTACTCGAAGCGTTCCTGATCTTCTTCAGGCGCTGGACGCAGACCGGCCCGGTCCTCGGGCTGGAGACCCAGATCCGCGACGACCTCTACGCGCACCTGCAGCGCCTGCCGATGGGCTTCCACGGTGACTGGCAGTCGGGCCAGCTGCTGTCGCGGGCCACCACCGACCTGTCCACGATCCGCCGCTTCCTCGGCTTCGGCATGCTCTTCCTGGTCATGAACATCCTGCAGCTGACCACCGTGACGGTGCTGCTGCTGAACATGTACTGGCCGCTCGGGCTCCTGGTGGCCGCGTCGGCGGTGCCGATCGTGTGGGTGTCGCTGAGGTTCGAGAAGAAGTACATCCGGATCTCCCGCCAGGTGCAGGACCAGCAGGGAGACCTCGCCACGGTGGTCGAGGAGTCGGCGATCGGCATCCGGACGATCAAGGCGTTCGGCCGCCGGCACCACGTGTTCGACCAGTTCGACGACACGGCGCGCAAGGTCTACGGCACCTCGATGGACAAGGTGCGGCTGTCCGCCCGCTTCTTCACCTTCCTCGAAGTGATCCCCAACTTCACGCTCGCCCTGGTCCTGCTGCTCGGCGCGCTGGCGGTGGGCGGCGGCTCGCTCACGCTGGGCACGCTGGTCGCCTTCACCACCCTGATGCTGCAGCTCGTCTGGCCGGTGGCCAGCCTCGGTTACATCCTGGCGATGGCCCAGGAGGCGATGACCTCCGCCGACCGGGTCATGGAGGTCATGGACACGGTCCCGGCCATCGAGGGCGGCACCGGGTCGATCGAGCGGCCGCGCGGCCACCTGCGCTTCGAGGGCGTGGAGTTCCGCTTCCCCGGCGCCGACCAGCCGGTGCTCCGTGACGTGTGGCTCGAGGTACGCCCGGGCGAGACGGTCGCCATCGTCGGCGCGACCGGCTCGGGCAAGACGACGATGACCTCGCTCGTACCCCGGCTGATCGACCCCACCGCGGGCCGGGTCACGATCGACGGACACGACGTGCGCGAGCTGTCGCTGCCCGCGCTGCGCGAGGTGGTGGCCACGGCGTTCGAGGAGCCGACGCTGTTCTCGATGAGCGTGCGCGAGAACCTCACGCTCGGCCGCCACGACGCCACCGAGGAGGAGCTCGACGACGCCATCCGCACCGCCCAGGCGATGTTCGTGTACGACCTGCCCTGGGGCCTCGACACCCGGATCGGCGAGCAGGGCATGTCCCTGTCCGGCGGCCAGCGGCAGCGCCTGGCGCTGGCGCGGGCCGTGCTGAGCAAGCCGCGCATCCTGGTCCTCGACGACACGCTGTCCGCGCTCGACGTCGAGACGGAGGCGCTGGTGGAGGAGGCGCTGCGCCACGTGCTGCGCGAGGCGACCGGCATCGTGGTCGCCCACCGCGCCTCCACGGTCCTGCTGGCCGACAAGGTGGCGCTGCTCAGGGACGGCACGATCACGCACGTCGGACGGCACCACGACCTGCTCGACGAGGTGCCCGAATACCGCGAGCTGCTCGCCCAGGACGCCGACTTCGACCCCTCGGAAGGAGCCCTCCGATGACGACCACCACCACGACATCGAGCGCGGCCGACTGGCGGGGCGTCGCCTCCGAGAATCAGGACGACCTGTCCGAGACGGTGACGGTGTTGCTGCGGGAGCGCTCCCGCAGGCTGCTCGGCGACCTGCTCACGCCGCACCGCAAGGCGATCGCCCTGCTCACCGGCATCATCATCGTGTCCAACCTGGCCGGCCTGGCGATCCCCTACCTGGTGAAGGTGGGCATCGACGCGGGCATCCCGCCGATGCTCAAGGGCACCGGCCCCGGCACGCTGCTGACCGTCGTCGGGGTGATCCTGGCGGCGGCGGTGACGCAGGCCCTCACCCGGCAGGCGTTCCTGCAACTGTCGGGCCGCATCGGCCAGAACATCCTGCTGGAGCTGCGCAGGCGGGTGTTCGACCACTTCCAGCGGCTGTCGCTGAGCTTCCACGAGAAGTACACCTCCGGCCGCGTCATCTCGCGGCTCACCTCCGACATCGACGCCATCGCCGAGCTGCTGCAGTCGGGCTTCGACGGCCTGGTCACCGCCGTGCTCACCATGTTCGGCACGGCCGCGCTGCTGCTGGTGCTCGACGTCCACCTGGGCCTGGTGGCGCTGATCCCGCTGCCGCTGCTGCTGCTGTTCACCCGGTGGTTCCGTCGCCAGTCGGCGATCGTCTACCGGCGGACCAGGGAGACGGTGGCGCTGGTCATCGTCCACTTCGTGGAGTCGATGACCGGCATCCGCGCCGTGCAGGCCTTCCGCCGGGAGCCGCGTAACCAGGAGATCTTCAAGCAGCTCAACGACGACTACCGCGGCGCCAACGCCAGCAGCATGCACCTCATCGCGGTGTTCATGCCGGGCATCAAGCTGATCGGCAACGTGACCGTGGCGGGCGTGCTGGTCTACGGCGGCTGGCTGGCGCTGCACGGCGAGGTCACGGTCGGCGTGCTGGCGGCCTTCCTGCTCTACCTGCGCCAGTTCTACGAGCCGATGCAGGAGATCAGCCAGTTCTACAACACGCTCCAGTCGGCGGGCGCCGCGCTGGAGAAGCTGTCGGGCGTGCTGGAGGAGGAGCCGGCCGTGCCGGAGCCGCGCGAGCCGGAGGCGCTGCCCAAGGCCCGCGGCAAGGTCAAGTTCGAGGGCGTCAGGTTCGCCTATGTGGAGGAGCGGCCGATCCTGCCGGGGCTGGATCTGACGATCCCGGCCGGGCAGAGCGTCGCGCTGGTCGGCTCGACCGGCGCGGGCAAGACGACGCTGGCCAAGCTGATCTCCCGCTTCTACGACCCGACTGCGGGCCGCGTCCTGCTCGACGGCGTCGATCTACGCGATCTCGACGAGCCCACGCTGCGCAAGGCCGTGGTCATGGTGACGCAGGAGAACTTCCTGTTCAGCGGTACGGTCGCCGACAACGTCAGGTTCGGCCGCCCCGGCGCCTCCGAGCGCGAGGTGCGCGAGGCGGCCAAGGCGATCGGCGCGCACGAGTTCATCTCCGCGCTGCCCGACGGCTACGACACCGAGGTGGGCAAGCGGGGCGGGCGCATGTCGGCCGGTCAGCGCCAGTTGGTGGCCTTCGCCAGGGCGTTCCTGGCCGATCCCGCGGTGCTCATCCTCGACGAGGCGACCTCCAGCCTCGACGTGCCGAGCGAGCGGCTGGTGCAGCGGGCGCTGCGCACGATCCTCGCCGACCGGACGGCGCTGATCATCGCGCACCGGCTGTCGACCGTGGAGATCGCCGACCGGGTGCTGGTCATGGAGCGGGGCGAGATCGTCGAGGACGGCTCGCCGGACCGGCTCATCGCCGCCTCCGGCCGCTTCGCCAACCTGCACCAGGCCTGGCTGGACAGCCTCAGCTAGCCGGCGACCTCGGGCGCCCGGCGGGTCATCCGGGCGCCCGAGGTCAGCCGTCAGTGCGGGTGCACCGCGCGCGTCATGTTCTCGTACAGCTCGTAGCCGACGAACAGCGCCACAGGCAGCCCGACCGCCAGCAGCAGCCGTCCGGGGAGGGCCGCCCGCACGATGGGCGCCCGCACCATCACGTCGGGCACGGCGGGCAGCTCCGGCTCCGGCGCCGGCGCCGGAACGGGCACCAGCTCGGGGTGACGTGACAGGTATCCCGTCGGGAACGACGTGACGTGGTAGGCCCCGCAGCCCGGACAGCACATGTCCGAACCCGGCGGCTGCACGGTCACGCCGGCCCGCAGCCAGATCTTGACCTCATTGCCGTAGTCGTCGGTCAGATGCCTGACGACGTAATCTTCCTCCCAGACATGCAAACAGCGCATGCACTCGAAAGGCCATTTCTCCTGGGTATTGAACCCTTCGCGCACCAGGACCACCCCCGGTCAGGTACCGCCATCCGATTTCGAGTGTCCGCCCCACCCGTGACCCGGACAAGACGGCACTATGACACTCAGGGCTATGAAATGCTCACCTACTGTCAGGTTAGAGAGGGTAAACCCGTCTCTGAACCGGACTGAGCAGTGGCGTCGCGTCGGGCGGCGCGGGCTCGGCCGGAGGCCTCAGCTCCGGATGCCGGCTGAGATAGCCTGCCGGGAACATCGTGGCGTGCTGGCAGCCGCACTTGGGGCAGATGGCCCCCGACGAAGGCGGTGGGACCGGCACACCGGAGCGCAACCAGATCTCGCGCTCGTTGCCGTGGCGATCGTCGAAGTGCCTGACGTGGTATTCCTCTTCCCACACGTACCAGCATCCTTGGCACTCGAACGGCAGACTCCTGATCTCTTCTTCCATGAGTCACCCCCTCCTTCGAGTGTCGTCCTATTTGTCGGAATATCGCAACCGCTTACGCGAGAGCCAGCACGAAAGCGAGCGCTCCGGCCGCCACGCTGATCGTGCCGAGCCAGGCGAACAACGCGTCGAGCCCGGCGTCCACGGACCGGCCGCCGTGCAGCGCCTCCTGGACGCGACGGAACCGGATCCCGGTCCTGAGCAGCAGCACGGCACCACAGAACGCGGCCGGCACGAACGCGGCGATGGCGGCGGGGGGCAGCCCGTGCCGCGCCGACAGGCCCATCGCGCCCAGGCCGCCGGACGACAGGGCCACGGCGGTGCGTACCCAGGCCAGGCGGGTCCGCTCGCTCTGCAGCCCGGGGTCCCAGATCTCGTCGGACATGGCCGGATCAGGCCCCCATGACGATGACCACCAGGGCGATCACCGCGACCGCCGCCACGCCGTACCCGAAGACCGCGGCCAGGGCGGGCGGCGGCAGCGGCGTTCTGTCGCGCAGCGCGCGCTGGATGTTGCGCCAGCGCGGGTAGGCCATGCCCGCCGCCAGCGCGGAGAGGGTGACCAGGACGACGGCCAGGGCGGTGCGCACCCACGGGATGAACAGACCGTCCGGGAGCGCGGCCATGGCGACCCCACCCGCGCTGAGTGCCAGCGCGGTGCTCAACCACGTGAGGAAGGTGCGCTCGTTCGCAAGGGTGAAACGCGGGTCAGGCTCCATACGAACGACGCTAGTTTGCACATAATCCCCCTAGAGAAGCCGGGTTAG
This sequence comes from Nonomuraea sp. NEAU-A123, assembly GCF_018603905.1. Taxonomy (GTDB): domain Bacteria; phylum Actinomycetota; class Actinomycetes; order Streptosporangiales; family Streptosporangiaceae; genus Nonomuraea. The sequence continues at coordinate 697,476 of NZ_JAHFZZ010000004.1, read as the reverse complement.
CCGCCGCAGGCCTTGGCGACCGTCTCCAGGTAGGTGGCGGTCTCGGAGCCGACCTTCTGGACCGCGTCGACGGCGCCGTTGACGTCCTTGACGTCGATGCCGCTCAGCGTCTTGGCCAGGTCGTCCGAAGCCTCCTTGAGGGTGGTGTTGGCGGCCTTGTCGGCCACCTCGTTGAGCTTGGCGGCGCTGTCGTCGAGGGCCTTCTCCATGGCCTTGGGGTCGTCCTTGAGCTGGGCGACCTTGGTGGCCAGCTCGGTGACGATCTTCGGGGCCTCCAGGCAGGACTGAGCCTTGTCGATGGTGTTGTTGACCTCACCGCATCCGGCGGCGAGAACGAACATGGCGAAGGCTGCGAGGGGCACGAACCGGCTTTTGAGGCGACGCATACTGGGGACCCTACCCAACGGATTCGCGCCTCCGGCTTGTCATCTGGCGGCAAGGGGTCCGGGCGCGGGGAAGCTCGGCAGGCGTTCTAGGATTTCCCCATGACAACGTGTGAGCATCTTCTCAAGGCAGCCGATCCGCCTCCGCGCACGCCCGACGGCTGTGAGGAGTGCCTGGCCGCCGGTGGCCGGTGGGTGCACCTGCGCCGCTGCCTCGAATGCGGTCATATCGGGTGTTGCGACTCCTCGCCCAACAAACACGCCACCAAGCACTTCCACGCCACCTCCCACCCGGTGATGCAGTCGTTCGAGCCCGGCGAAGCCTGGAAGTGGTGCTTCATCGACAACACGATGGCTTAACGCTCCAGCATGGCCTCCTCGAAGTCGAGCTCGGCCATCACCTCGCGGAGCACCTCGTCGTCGAGCCGGCGTTCGTCGCGCAGCCGGACGAACGTCTCGCGCTGGGCCTGCAGCATCTCGCGGCGCAGCCGGCGATAGAGGGAGCTGGGCGTCTCGGCACCTCCCTGGGCGGTGCCGCCGCCCAGGCGCTCCCACGCCGTCAGCGAGCGCTGCCACGACTTCTCCTTGAGCTGGTCGATGACCTGCTTCTGGATCTCGTCGGGCTCGCCTTCGGCCTCGACCAGGCGGTCGAGCACCTCCACGCCCGCGGCGAGCGCGGCCTGCTGCGCCGACGCCTCGGCCAGTCTGTCCTCGTAGCGCTCCTGCTCGCTCGACACGCGCAGCCGCCTGATCAGCATGGGGAACGTCGTGCCCTGGACGAGCAGCGTGCCGATCACCGTGGTGAACGTGAGGAAGAGCAGGATGTCCCTGTTGGGCATGTCGACCGGGATGGCGAAGGCGGCGGCGAGCGAGACGACCCCGCGCATGCCCGCCCAGCTGATGATCACGACATGCGAGGGCTTGGGCCCCGGCTCGTTCCTCCTGAACAGGCTCGTCAGGTAGGTGACGGGGAACATCCAGACGAACCTCGCCAGCACGGTCACCAGGAACACCACGCCCGCGTACAGCGCGACCTCCCACGCGCTGTAGCCGCCGATCCCCTTGATCACGGTGACCAGTTGCAGGCCGATCAGCGCGAAGACGATCGCCTCCAGGAAGAAGTCGGTCACCCTCCACACCGCGTCGGACACCAGCCGGGTGCCGAACCCCCGCTGGTGCATCTGATTGCCGAGATAGAGCCCGACGATCACCACCGCGATGACGCCCGACGCGTGCACCGACTCGGCCGCCAGGTAGGCGGCGAACGGGATCAGCAGCATCAGCGTGTTCTCGACCAGCGAGTCACGGGTGTGCCGGAACACCCAGGCGAACAGGAACGCGAGCGCCAGCCCGATCGCCACCCCGACCACCGCCGAGTACAGGAACTCGCCGACGCCTTCGAGCAGGTCCACCGTGCCGCCCACGGCCGCGCCGATCGCCACGCGGTAGAGGGTCAGCGCGGTCGCGTCGTTGAACAGGCTCTCGCCGATGAGGATCGTCAGCGCCCGGCGCGGCAGGCCGAGCCGCCTGCCGACCGCGACGGCGGCCACGGCGTCGGGCGGCGCGATGATGGCGCCCAGCGCGAACGCCGCCGCCAGCGACAGCTCCGGCAGCAGCAGGTGGACGACCAGCCCGATGACGGCCGTGGTGAACAGCACCAGCCCGACCGACAGCAGCCCCACGGCCCGCTTGACGTCACGCAGGCGCAGGTAGGAGCTGTCGAGCGCGGCCGAGTAGAGCAACGGCGGCAGGAACACGTACAGCACGAGATCGGGGTCGAGCGGCACGCCGGGGACCAGCGGCGAGACCAGCAGCCCGGCGGCCACCAGCAGCAGCGGCGCCGGCCAGCCCTTGCGGCGGGCGACGGCGGAGACCGCGACCGCTCCTGCCGCCATCAGCAGCAGCTGCAGGCCCATGGTGGTGTTCACGGCGCTCCTCCACGTCGGCACGGGCACGCGATCGCAGCGTACCGCTCCTGGAGACGCGCCGGCTCACCACTCCCTGCGGCGGTCCCTGTCGTCGTCGAACTCCTGGTCGGGACGGAGTCGCTCACCGGTGGAGAACATCGGGTCGCCCACGTAGGGGCGGGACATGTCCGTCTGGTAGGGCTGGGCCTGCTGCTGGCCGGCGCCCATCGAGAACAGCGGGTCGACCGGGTTGGGCGGCGTCTGGTAGGCCGGGAAGCCGTCCGTGGACGGGTAGGGCACCTGCTGGTACGTGTCGCGGTAGGTGATGGGCTCCTGGCGCCTGCCCGCGCCGGGGATGCCGTGCATCGGGGTGCCGAGCCCGGCGGCGCTCGGGTCCGGCAGCGCCGGTGCGGGCGGCTGCTGCGGCTGGTATCCGCGGTTGCCGTAGAGGTCGTGAGCCGGCTGCTGGGTGAAGGGGTCGGGCTGCTGCCGGTTCGGCGCCGCGGTCTGGGAGGGGAAGCCGAGCGGGTCGGTGGACGTGGGCGCCTGGCGGCGGCGGTCACCCGGCATCTGGTAGACGGGCTCGCCGGGGTCCTGCACCGGCGCGGGCTGTGCGTACTGCTGGGGGCCGGTGAACGGGTCTCCGGTGTACTGGGGGCCGCTGTAGGGCTCCGGGGCGCCGGGGACGGCGTACTGCGGGCCGGTGAAGGGCTCGGGCGGCTCGGGCTCGGTGTACTGGGGGCCGGTGAACGGCTCGCGGGGATTGGGCTGGCCGTACTGCGGGGCGCCGCCGAAGGACGACCGCTCGCCATACTGCTGGCCATGGGGGTCGCGCGACCCGGTCGTCTCGCCGTAGGAGGCCACCAGCTTGTCCGGAGGCGGCGGGGTGCCCCTGGCCACCAGGACGTCGTTGGGAGACAGAGCGGCCGTGGGCCGGTCTTCATGCGGCGGCGGCGGGGAGCTCTGGCGCGGCCGTTGGTACTGGCCGGTGCCGGGGATCACCTCGGTGCCCGGGTCGTGCGCGGGCACGGCGGGCTGCTCACCCGTGGCCTCGGCGAACCCGTCGTCGAGGGTGTCGAGCAACCGGCCGACATCGTCCATCGGCATGCGGAAGCTGGCGGTGCACATCTCACCTCGCCACAGGCTGAGCACCAAGGTGCCCTCATGCCACGTGACCCGGAGGCACCGCTCCTGACCTCGGGCATCGAAGAACACTTCGCCGAACGACGGCAACGGGACAACTTCCGACATGGCAGACATACTGCTTTAACCAGCCTTTATCCGTCCACTCAACCCCGGTAAACCCTACTGAACCGGCTTTCCCCAGCTAACCTGGCTCCCCACTGGCCCCATCCATGGTAGATCTTTGTGGCCAGTTGGAGTTCCGATCGTTCAGTGTGCCACGCGAGCCGCCGCGGGCGGCCGGGAACGCCGGGATGCGTCCGCACGATCACACCGCGTTCGGCGCGGCGACCCCCGATTGCCGGTACCGTTTACTGCCGTGCCGGACTCCCATCTGCCCCCAGCCGAAGAACTGCTCAGCATCGCGGTCAACGCTCTCGGTGGGAGCGAACGACGGGGCCAGATCACGATGGTGCAGGCCGTGCAACGCGCCATCGAGGAAGAGGAGCATCTGGCGGTCCAGGCGGGCACGGGCACCGGCAAGTCGCTCGCCTATCTGGTGCCGTCGATCAGGCACTCCATGGAGGCCGACAAGCCGGTGGTCATCTCCACGGCCACGATCGCGCTCCAGCGGCAGCTCGTGGACCGCGACCTGCCGAGGCTGGCCGAGGCGCTCGGCAAGGAGCTGCCGCACGAACCGACGTACGCGATCCTCAAAGGCCGCCGCAACTACCTGTGCCGCTACAAGGCGACGGCGGGCTGGCCCGAGGACGACGAGCAGGACCAGCTCTTCGATCCGCGCGAGGTCGGCGCGACGGGCCGGATGGTCCAGCGCATCCAGGAATGGGCCGAGGAGACCGAGACGGGCGACCGCGACGAGCTGGTGCCCGGGGTCAACGAGCAGGCGTGGCGGCAGTTCTCGGTGAGCGCCCAGGAATGCCTGGGGGCCACCCGCTGCCCGAGCGGCGCCGAATGCTTCGCCGAGATGGCCAGGAGCCGGGCCGGCGAGGTCGACGTGGTCGTCACCAACCACGCGCTGCTGGCGATCGACGCGATGGGCGACATCCCGGTCCTCCCCGAGCACGACATGGTGGTCGTCGACGAGGCCCACGAGCTGGTCGACCGGGTGACCTCGGTGGTGACCGCCGAGCTGTCGGAGAGCTCGGCCGCGCTCGCCGTCCGCCGGGTCGGCCGGCTCATCGAGCAGCCGATCGCCGACCAGCTCCTGGAGGCGTCCGAGGACCTCAAGGCGCTGCTGGCCGCCGCTCCCCCCGGCCGCGTCGACGAGCTGCCCGAGGTGCTCGGGCTCACGCTGGCGCTGCTGCGCGACACCTCGGCGCGGTGCATCTCGGCGCTCGGCCCACGCGGCGGCGACAAGGACGACCCGGACAAGGCAGGCCAGCGCAAGGCCGCCTTCACCGCGCTCGACGAGGTGCACGACACGGCGGTACGCATGCTGGAGGCCTACGGCCACGCCTCGGAGGAGGACCGCGCCGAGGTGGTCTGGCTCGAAGGCGCCACCGACCGCCGCCCGCCCTCGCTGCGCGTGGCCCCGCTCAACGTCGGCGGCATGCTCCGCGACCGGCTCTTCGGCGACCGCACGGTGGTCCTCACCTCCGCCACGCTGGCGCTCGGCGGCACCTTCGACGGCCTGGCCCGCCAGTGGGGGCTGGGCGACAAGGGCTGGCAGGGCATCGACGTCGGCTCGCCGTTCGACCACCCACGGGCGGGCATCCTGTACGTCGCCAAGCACCTGCCGCAGCCCGGCCGTGACGGGCTGCCCCAGGCCTACCTCGACGAGATCGCCGAGCTGATCGAGGCGGCGGGCGGGCGCACGCTCGGCCTGTTCTCCTCGATGCGGGCCGCCAAGGCCGCCACCGAGGCGCTGCGCGACCGGCTCGACGTGCCACTGCTCTGTCAGGGCGACGACTCCACGATGCTGCTGGTCAAACAGTTCGCCGAGGACGAGGCGACCTGCCTGTTCGGCACTTTGTCGCTGTGGCAGGGCGTCGACGTCCCCGGCCCGTCGCTGCGCCTGGTCATCATCGACCGCGTCCCGTTCCCGCGCCCCGACGACCCGCTCACCTCGGCCCGGCAGCGGCACGTGGCGGCCAAGGGTGGCAACGGCTTCATGACGGTCGCCGCCACCCACGCCGCCCTGCTGCTCGCCCAGGGCGCCGGCCGGCTGCTGCGCGCCCAGCACGACAAGGGCGTCATCGCCGTCCTCGACCCGCGCCTGGCCACCGCCCGCTACAGCAGCTTCCTCCTGGGCTCCCTGCCACCGTTCTGGCGCACCACGGACCCAGCGATCCCGAGGGCGGCGCTCAAGCGCCTGTCAACGGAATCCTGACCCACCTCTCGGCCCGTGACCCGACTTCGGGGCGTGGCGGCCTCACGGTGTGGCCAGGCTTCGGGGTGTGGCCCGACTTCGCGGGCGGCTCCCAATCGCCTGCGACCCGCCCTCACGGCGTGGCCCCTGGGGGTGGCCCGCCCACTTGGCGTGGCGGCCTCACGGTGTGGCCCGTCCTCGCAGTAGGGCCAGGTGTCGGGGCGGGTCCGCTTTCGTGGGTGCCGGTTTTGGGGCGGGGCGGGTCGCTTTTGCGAGTGTCGGTTTTGGGGCGGGGCGGCTGGTCGGCTCGGGGATGTGTCGGTCAGAGGGTCCACGGGGTGAGGTCGGGGCGTTTCGGGTCGAGGCCGTCGCCGGAGGAGGCGCCGCGTAGGCGTCGGGAGACCCACGGCACCAGGTGCTCGCGGATCCACTGAGCGTCCTCGCGGCGCCTGGCGCGGGGGTCGATGGTGCGCTCGGGCCACGCCTTCTGCCAGTCGTCGAACGGCACGCCCAGCACGTCCAGGACCCGGGCGGCCACCAGCCGGTGCCCGTCCTGGTTCATGTGCAGCCGGTCCTCGCTCCACGCCCGCCAGTCCCGCAGCCCCTGCATGGACCACTGGTCGACGAGCCGGCACCCGTACAGGTCGGCGATGGAGCGGATGTGCAGGTAGAAGATGGCGAACCGGCCGCGCAGCCGCCGCATCACCGGCGTGTCACGCGGGTCGACGCCGGTGAACAGCAGCACGTCGGCGCCACTGGCCCGCAGCTCGCGCACGGCGCGGGCGAGCCGCTTGGCCATCACGTCGGGGTCGCTGCCCGGCCGGAGCAGGTCGTTGCCGCCCGCGCACAGGCTGACCAGGTCGGGCGCCATCTCGACGGCGACCGGCACCTGCTCGGTGACGATCTGGTCGAGCAGCCTGCCGCGTACGGCCAGGTTCGCGTAGCGGAAGGACGGGTTGTCGGCCGCCAGCCGCTCGGCCACCCGGTCGGCCCAGCCACGGTAGTGGCCGTTCGTGCCGGGGTCGTTCAGTCCTTCGGTAAAGCTGTCACCAAGAGCGACGAAAGAGTCGTATTGCCTCATGACCTGCTCTTCATCTCCGCCGTGCCGTGGTGCGTAAGGACATCTGACTGTAGTGCGAACCCCGCCGCCACGCCCGCCGCCACCCCGACACAAGCGAAAGGCGTCATCGGGAGACCGCCCGGTAGGCCGCCTCCAGGAGCTCCTCGGACGGGCCTTCCAGCCGTCCCGGCTTGGCCAGTCCGTCGAGTACGACGAAGCGCTGCTTGGCGCCCCGGTTCTTCTTGTCGAGGCGCATGTGGTCGCGCAGTTGCGGCCAGGCGTCGGCCCGGTAGGCGGTGGGCAGCCCGACCGAGGTGAGGATGGTCCTGGTGCGCTCGACCAGGTCGAGCCCGATGCGCCCGTCGAGCCTCGACAGCTCGGCGGCGAACACCATGCCGATGGCGACGGCCTCGCCGTGGCGCATGCTGTAGTCCTCGGCCCGCTCGATCGCGTGGGCGAGCGTGTGGCCGTAGTTGAGGATCTCGCGCAGCCCGGCCTCGCGCAGGTCGGCGCCGACGACGTCGGCCTTGACCTGGATCTTCCGTTCGATCAGCTCGCGGGTGTGCGGCCCCTCCGGCGTCGCGGCGGCGTCGGGGTCGTCCTCGACCAGCATGAGGATGGTCGGATCGGCGATGAAGCCGCCCTTGATGATCTCGGCGAGCCCGGCCACGTAGTCGGCGCGCGGCAGGCTCGACAGCGTGCCCAGCTCGCACAGCACGCCCGCCGGGGGCAGGAAGGTGCCGACGAGGTTCTTGCCTTCGGGGGTGTCGATGCCGTTCTTGCCGCCGACCGCCGCGTCGACCATGGCCAGCAGCGTCGTCGGCACCAGCACCACCTGGACGCCGCGCAGCCAGGTCGCGGCGATGAACCCGGCCAGGTCGGTGGTGGCTCCCCCGCCGACGCCCACGACGGCGTCGGAGCGGGTCACACCGTAGCGGCCGAGGGCGGACCAGAGCTCGGCGGCCACCTCGACCGACTTGGCCCGCTCGCCGTCGGGCACGGGCAGCTCCACCACGTCGTATCCGGCGCCGGACAGCGCCTCGCAGACCGGGCGGGACAGCTCGGGCAGGCCCGCCGGGTGGATGACCGCGACCGTGCGTACGCCCGGCTTGAACAGCCCGGCCAGCTCCGGCAGCACGCCGGTGCCGATCACCACTTCGTACGGGCTGTCGCCGCGTACGGCGATCCTGGTCGCGGTCATGACGGGAGGCCCTTCAGGATCTCTTCGGCCAGCTCGGCGGGCTCGCGCTTGTCGGTCACGACCGTCAGGACGGCGAGCCGCTCATAGATCGGGCGGCGCTCCTCCATGAGCTTCTTCAACTGGCTGCGCGGGCTGAGCACGAGCAGCGGCCGGGCGGAGGCGAGGCCCACCCGCTGGACCGCGTCGGCCAGGCCCACCTGGAGGTAGACGACCGGGTGGCCGGCCAGCAGCGCCTGCGCCTCCTCGTTGAGCACCGCGCCGCCGCCGAGGGACAGCACGCCGTCGTGCTCGGCCAGCGCCTGGCGTACGGCCTGCAGTTCGAGCTCGCGGAAGCGGGCCTCGCCCTCTTCGATGAAGATGTCGCCCACGGGCTTGCCCGCGACCGCCTCGACGTCGGCGTCGGTGTCGCGGAAGGAGACGCCGAGCAGGCCGGCGAGCAGGCGGCCGAGGGTGGTCTTGCCGGACCCCGGAGGGCCGATGAGGACGGCCTTCGTCATTTGATCACCATCGATGAGAGGTAGCCGGACAGGTTGCGGGCGACCTCCTCCACGGAGTCGCCCCCGAACTTCTCGAGCGCCGCGTCGGCCAGCACCAGCGCGACCATGGCCTCGGCGACGATGCCCGCGGCCGGGACCGCGCAGACGTCGGAACGCTCATGGTGCGCCTTGGCCGCCTCGCCGGTCTTGACGTCGATCGTGGCCAGCGCCCGCGGGACGGTGGAGATGGGCTTCATCGCGGCGCTGACCCGCAGGATCTCGCCGTTGGTCATGCCGCCCTCGACGCCGCCGGCGCGGTTGGTGATGCGCTTGACGCCGTCGGCGGCGGTGTATTCGATCTCGTCGTGGGCGCGCGAGCCGGGCCTGCGGGCGGTCTCGAAGCCGTCGCCGACCGCCACGCCCTTGATGGCCTGGATGCCCATGAGCGCCCCGGCCAGCCGGGAGTCGAGGCGGCGGTCCCAGTGGGTGTAGCTGCCGAGCCCCGGCGGCAGGCCGTAGGCCAGCACCTCGACGACGCCGCCGAGCGTGTCGCCGTCCTTGTGCGCCTGGTCGATGACGGCGACCATGGCGGCGCTGCCCTCGGGGTCGGCGCACCTGACCGGGTCGGCGTCGATGCGCTCCAGGTCGTTGGGGCCGGGCAGATCCTCGGTGGGCGTCTGGGCGCCGCCGATGGAGGTCACGTGGCTGACGATGTCGACGCCGAGCGCCTGCTTGAGGAAGCGCCTGGCGACCTCGCCGAGCGCGACGCGGGCCGCGGTCTCGCGGGCGCTGGCCCGGTCGAGGACCTGGCGGGCGTCGTCGAAGCCGTACTTCTGCATCCCGGCCAGGTCGGCGTGGCCCGGACGGGGGCGGGACCTGGGCGCGTTTCTGGCCAGCCCGTCGAGCTCGGCCGGGTCGACCGGGTCGGCCGACATGACCTTCTCCCACTTGGGCCACTCGGTATTGCCGATGCGGACGGCGATCGGGCTGCCCATCGTGCGGCCGTGCCGGACGCCGCCGGAGATCGTCACCTGGTCCTGCTCGAACTTCATCCGGGCGCCGCGGCCATAGCCGAGCCGGCGGCGGCGCAGGGCCTCGTCGATGGCGGCCGTGGTCACCTCGACCCCGGCCGGCAGGCCTTCCAGAACGGCAACGAGCTCGGGGCCGTGGGACTCTCCGGCAGTCAACCAGCGCAACATGCGTACAAGTCTTCCACGTGCCGCCTAGTGGGATGTCCGGCGTTCACTGGCCGAGACAGAGCGCGGTGAACGCGCCGAGCAGCATGAACGGGCCGAAAGGGAACTGTGTGTCGCGAGTGGCGCGTTTGGCGACGAGCAGGGCGATGGCGTACAGGGCGCCTAACAGCTGGCCGCCGACGGCCGCGACGACCCACGTCTGCCAGCTCATCGCCGCGGCCGCCATGCCGATCAGCCCCGCGAGCTTGACGTCGCCCAGGCCCATCGCCTCCGGACTGGCGAACCAGAGCACGGCGTACGCGGCGGCCAGCGCCAGCGCGCCCACCAGCGCCCTGGGCAGCTCTCCCGTGGGGAGCAGGGTCAATGCCAGGATCGGGTACGACGGCAGGGTGATCACGTCCGGCAGCCTCGTGGTCCGCCAGTCGATGATCGCCAGGACCGTGCCGATCAGGGCGAAGTAGACGTACGGCAGGCCCGCGCGCCAGGCGACGAGCGCGGCGACGGCGGCGGTGGCCACTTCGACGGCGGGCGGCCAGCGCGGCCAGGGCGGTGTGCGCAGCAGTGCGGCCAGGGCGGCGTGGGCCTCTTCGCGGGTGTCGGAGGGGTCGGCCACGAAGCGGTCGGCGAGCGTCCTGACGTAGCGGCCGACGATCAGGCCGAGCAGCGCCACGAGTGCTACCACCCGCCGACCCTACTTCCTGGAGAACCAGCGGCGCTTGCGTACCGGCTCGACGCGGGCCACGGTCGCGCCGGAGATCTGGTCGAGCGTGCCGGACTCGATGGCGGCGAGCGCTTCCAGCACCTCTCCCTCGATCACGAACGGCACCGGCCCCGCCACGTCCACCACGACCGCCGCGACCCGCTCACCGGCGGCGGCCCGGCAGACCTGGAGCAGGGTGGCCTGGATCGGCCGGGCGTCGGGCCGCCACCTGGTCAGGGACTCGGTGCCGGTGAACGCCGGCACCGCCTCCCTGCCGTCCTTGCCGACGAGTTTGGGGAGCGCCATCTCGCTCTCCTTCTCCTGCCGCAGCCCGTGCTCACCCACCTCGGACTCGGTCAGCAGGGCGACCACCGGGACCAGGAGCCGGACGCCGGTCAGGGCGTTCAGCACGTCGGTGGCGTCCGCCGTGCCTCGCTCGTAGGAGGCCAGGGCGGCGGCCACGGCGGGCGCGGCCGCGCCGTCGTCGCCGGGGTCGAGTGGCTGCGGAATGCTGGGCACAACCCGCAAGACTACCGGCGACCAGCGCTATCCCAGGTCGGCGATGGCGGCGACCGGGCCGCCACCCGATGGGCCCTGGTGGACGGCGGCGACCGAGACGAACACCGCCGGGTCGCCCGTGACCGCCGCCGCGACTCCCCCCACCGTGGCCTTGATCTGGCGGTGCCAGTGCACGTCGGAGTCGTCGAGCATGATGTTGCGCCGCCCCCTGACCCGGCCGGACGGGTCGGCCTCGCACTTCATGAAGACGTTCACCAGGCGGTCGCCGAGGTCGCTGTGGTGCGGCCGTTCGGGGAGCGGCAGCCCGGAGTCGCGGATCGCCTCCCAGATGCCGTCGGCGTCCAGGGCGTCCCGCATCACGCCGTGACCGATGCGGTAGCGCCCGCCGATCCCCCGGACGTTGCCCACCAGCACGATCTGCGCCCGGTCCAGCTCGACCCCGGACGAGCACGACGCCACCGAGGAGTACAGGGACAGGTCCTTGTGGATCTGGTCGGCCCGCGGCATGTCGATCTCGCCGAGGGCGACGGCGATGCCGAGGGCGGTGGTGGAGTTCGACAGGTCCATGGAGGGGCCGGTCTCCTCGATGGCGGTGTCCTGGCCGCGGCTCTTGGCATCGGTGATGGTGGCCAGCGTGAGCAGCGGCGTCTTGGTCTGCACGTAGTGAACGTCGCGCGGGTCGTCGATGCCCGCGATCTTCATCGCCTCGCGCACCCCGGCGGCGACCTTCTCCACCATCGCCGGGCGGCCGATGTCCTCCGGCAGGATCACGTCGCTCATCGCGACCCCGACCGACACCCGCGGCTCGTCCGACTGGGGAGCGCGCGCCGGGTCGGTGGTGGCGAACACGGTCGCGTGCGGGCTGAGCACGCCGTCCGTCCCACCGGACCACACCAGGGGTACGGTCTCCGGCGCCGGATGCCCCTTGGCCGCGAGCACCTCGCGGAAGGCCCGGTCGGCCAGGATGCGGGTGTAGTCGTTCACACCGCCGTTGCCCTCGGTCTTGCCGACCACCGCGAGCACCCGGCGCGCCTCGATCACCCCGTCGTCGATCAGCCGCGCCAGGCCGGAGGCGTCCGTCACGCTCTCGATCGGCACCTTGCGCACTTCTATCGGATCCGGCATCACAACCCCTGTTCGGCTATTCGGCGGCGAGCACACGGGACTCCCAGATGTACCCCGGTGACCCGCAGGACACGCTATCCACCAGCGAATCGGCCTTTCACCGTCAATGTCTGCCCAACGTGGCGGCCGGCCTCGGCGATAGGGTCACCGGTGTGATTCGCGAAGCACACGTCAACGGGATCAGACTCGTCTATCGCGAGGAGGGCGACCCGGCCGCTCCCCCGCTGGTGCTCATCCACGGACGGACCGCCAACCACAATGACTGGAACGGCGTCACCCAGCACTTCGCCGCCCGCTATCACGTGATCGCCCTCGACCTGCGGGGTCACGGCGCCAGTGACTATCCGGGCACGTACGCGCTGCCCGACATGGCGCGGGACGTCGTCGCGCTGCTGGACGGGCTGGGGTTCGACCGGGCGACGCTGGTGGGGCACTCGCTGGGCGGCGCGGTGGCCTATCTCCTGGCCATGACCTGGCCCGATCGCGTCGAGCGGCTGGTTCTGGAGGATCCGGCTCCGCCGTACCCGATGAAGGATCGTCCGCCGATCGTGGAGGACGGCGAGTCCCCCGGGTTCGACTGGCGGATGGTGCACGACACCGAGCGGCAGTTCCTCGCGCCCGATCCGGCGTGGGCCGCGGGGCTGGCCTCGATCACCGCGCCGACGCTGGTGGTGTCGGGCGCGAGCCATCTCGATGTCGAGACGGTGGCGGCGCGGATTCCGGGGGCCAAGCTGGTCACGATCGCCGTCGGGCATCTCATCCACGTCTCCGCGCGTGAGGCGTTCCTGCGGGCCGTCGACGAGTTCCTGGCCGGTTGAGCGGCTCAGCTTGGGTAGGCCAGGGTTCGTGCAGGTGAAGAAGCGTCTGAGCAGGCTGGCGCTGATGGCCCCGACGGTCGGGCAGTGCGCCGTGGGGGCCGCGCTGGCCTGGCTGGTGGCCAAGGACCTCCTCGGGCACCCCAGCCCGTTCTTCGCCCCGATCGCGGTGATCATCAGCATCGGCGTGGGTCTCGGGCAGCGGCTGCCCCGGATGGTGGAAATGGTGGTCGGGGTCAGCCTGGGTGTGGGCGTCGGCGACTTCCTGGTGTCCTGGATCGGCTCGGGCGCCTGGCAGATCGCGCTCGTGGTGGGGCTGGCGATGGCCATCGGCGTCCTGCTCGACAGCGGCTCCCTGATCGTCCTGCAGGCCGGGTCCTCGGCCATTCTGGTCGCCACCCTGCTGCCCCCGTCGGGTGTCGGTGGACTGAACAGGATGCTCGACGCGCTGACCGGCGGCGTCGTGGGGATCATCGCGCTGGCCCTGCTGCCGGCCAGCCCGTTCACTCTCGTGGCCAAGCAGGCGTCGGGGATGTTCGAGGCGCTGGCCGGCGCGCTGCGGCAGATCGCGGAGGCGATCGAGAAATCCGACCCCAACCTGGCGATCAAGGCGCTGGAGGCCGCGCGGGGCACCCAGGCCAGCGTGGAGCAGTTCAAGCAGGCGCTGACGACCAGCTGGGAGATCGCCACCATCTCACCGCTGCACCGGCACGGCCGTTCCCGGCTGGACGGGTACGAGACGGCCGCCGTGCCGCTCGATCACGCGGTCAGGAACGTCCGGGTGCTGGCCCGGCGGGCCGTCGCGGCCCTTGAGGGGCAGGGCCCGCCGCCCGCCTGGATGCCGGACGCGCTGCGGGACCTGGCCGACGCGGCCCTGCTGCTCCGGGAGGAGCTGGCCCAGGGGCGCGAGCCGAACCGGGCCCACCAGGCGATCCTGGCGGTGGCGGGGCGGCAGGGGACGGAGCGGTGGGGGTTCTCGGCCAGTGTGATGGTCGCGCAGTTCCGGTCGATCGTCGTGGACCTGCTCAAGGCGAGCGGCGGCGACCGCGAGGAGGCGGTGGCCGCCCTCCCGCCCCTCGACACGCCCGGCGACCAGGACGTCCCCTGACCGTCGGCACCGCCTGTGCAACGGCATTTTCCGGGTGCTCGACGCGCCCGAATCAGGGCAATGTGACCTTAATGTCACAAAGATCCGCCAGGGTAGAGGGGTGCGAACGAGGCTCAGCGATCATGTACGGGAACGGCTGAGCGGGTTCGGCATGATGGCGCCCTCCATCGCGCAGTGCGCGGTGGGCGCCGCGCTCGCCTGGACCGTCGCCATCCACCTGCTCGGCCACGCCCGCCCGTTCTTCGCGCCGATCTCCGTGTTGATCTGCGTCGGTGTGGGGCTCGGGCAGCGGCTGCGCCGGGTGGCCGAACTGGTGGTGGGAGTCAGCCTCGGCGTCGGGGTCGGCGACCTGCTGGTGTCCTGGATCGGCTCGGGCGCCTGGCAGATCGCGCTGGTGGTCGCGCTGGCGATGACCACGGCGGTGCTGCTGAACAGCGGCGCGCTCTTCGTGGCGCAGGCCGGATCGTCCGCGGTGCTGGTCGCCGCCCTGGTGCCCACGGACGGCGCCGGGGGCTGGGACCGGATGGCCGACGCGCTCACCGGCGGCGTCATCGCCGTCGCCACGGCGGCGTTGCTGCCCGCCAGCCCCTTCGCCATCGCCGCCAAGCACCTGTCGGGCGTGCTCGACGCACTGTCCACGGTGCTCGAACGGGCCGCGGAGGCGATCGAGAAGCGCGACGTGGACCTGGCCGCCGAGGCGCTGGAGGAGGCCCGCAACACCCAGGCGGCGGTCGAGGAGTTCGAGCGGGCGGTGGAGACCAGCAAGGAGATCACGCTCATCTCACCGCTGCACTGGCACCGCCGCGGCAGGCTGGCCAGGTACGAGACCGCGGCCATGCCGGTGGACCTGGCCCTGCGGAACGCCAGGGTGCTGGCCCGCCGGACACTGGCGGCGCTGGGCGAGACGAGCCCGCCGCCGAGCTCGCTGGCCGAGGCGATGCGCGAGGTGTCGGAGGCGGCGCTGCTGCTCCAGCTCGAACTGGCGGCCGGCCGCGAGCCCACGCTGGCCCGGCAGGCGCTGCTCGCCGTCGCGGCGCGGCAGCGTCCCGAACGGCTGGGCTTCTCGGCGCACGTCATCATCGCGCAACTGCGCTCCATCGCCGTGGACCTGCTCCAGGCGACCGGGATGGATCACGAGGAGGCGACGGCGACGTTGACCCCGCTGGACGCGCCCCACGACGAGGACGCCACCGCTTGACCGTGGCGGAGGTGGACACCCGGAGAGCCCACCTCCGCCACGGAGATCCGTGGCGCGAACGTCAAGCCGTGAGCAGCGCCGCCTCGGCGTCGAGGGTCATCGCGGTGGCGTTGATCACGGCGGCCACGCGCAGCGCCTCCTGGATGTGCTCGCGGGGCAGGCCGGAGCCGCGCAGCACCTGCTCGTGCGACTCCAGGCACCGGCCGCAGCCGTTGATCGCGGAGACGGCCAGGCACCACAGCTCGAAGTCGGCCTTGTCCACACCCGGATCGCCGATCACGGTCATCCTGAGCCGCGCCGGCAGCGTCGCGTACGTCTCGTCGCCGATGAGGTGGGTGGCCCGGTAGTAGACGTTGTTCATGGCCATGATCGAGGCGGCGGCCTTGGCGGCCGTGAACGCCTCGGCCGACAGCCGCCCGGCGGCCTCCTCGGAGACCGCGGCGATCACCCGCCCGGACCTGGTGGCCAGCGCGCTCGCCAGCACCGTGCCCCAGAGCTGCCGGTCGGTCAGCGACGAGGTGGTCGTGACCGAGCCCAGGTTGAGCCGGGTGTCCTTGGCGTAGTCGGGCAGCGCCGCCTTCAGATCGTCGATGCTCACCGGGCCAGCAGCCCGCGCGCGTCGAGACCGGCCTCGCCCTTGCTCCAGTTGCAGGGGCAGAGCTCGTCGGACTGCAGGGCGTCGAGGACCCGCAGGACCTCGGTGACGTTGCGGCCCACGGAAGCGGCGGTCACCATCGTGAACTGGATCTCGTCGTGCGGGTCCACGATGAACGTGGCGCGCTGGGCGACACCGTCCTCGCCGAGCGCCCCGCACGCGGCCGACAGCTCGCGCTTGAGGTCGCTCAGCATCGGGAACGGCAGGTCACGCAGGTCGTCGTGGTGCTTGCGCCAGGCGTGGTGGACGAACTCGGAGTCGACGGAGACGCCGAGCACCTGCGTGTCACGGTCGGCGAACTCACGGTTGAGCCGCCCGAACTCGGCGATCTCGGTCGGGCAGACGAAGGTGAAGTCCTTCGGCCAGAAGAACACGACACGCCACTTGCCCGCGTAGCTCTTGTGGTCGATCTCCGCGAACGCCTTCTCGGGGTCGAGGGCGACGCAGGCGGTGAGCTCGTACTCGGGGAAGCGGTCACCGACGGTGAGCAACGTTTCGTCTCCTTTAGGAGGTGATCCCTATCAGCGAGGCGCTGACCACCCTAGCCCAGCAGCGCTCATTCCTCTCTGTAACCGGGTAGATGCACTTCCGTGAGGGGCGTCTATGCCGACAGCCGCTTCAGACGGGTGACCGCCTCGTCGATGACCTCGTCCTTCTTGCAGAACGCGAACCGGACGAAGTGCCGGCCCCGGTCGGGGTGGTCGTAGAAGACCTGCGTCGGGATGGCCACCACCCCCACCAGCTCCGGCAGCCGCCGGGTCAGCTCCAGCCCGTCGCTGAAGCCCAGCGGGCGGATGTCGGTCTGCACGAAGTACGTCCCGGAGGGCCTGAGCACCTCGAACCCGGCCGTCGCCAGCCCGTCCATCAGCCGGTCCCGCTTGTGCTGCAGCCCGTCGCACAGCGCCGTCACCCACTCCAGCTCGTGGCGCAGGCCGTACGCGACCGCGAGCTGCCACGGCGCACTGGCGGTGAACGTGAGGAACTGCTTGACCGTCTGCACGGCCGTGATCAGCGCGGGAGGCGCGCAGATCCAGCCCGTCTTCCACCCGGTGACGGAGAACGTCTTGCCCGCGGAGGAGATCATCACCGTGCGCTCGCGCATGCCGGGCAGCGTCGCCAGGGGGATGTGCTCGACCCCGTCGAACGTCAGGTGCTCGTACACCTCGTCGGTGATCGCGATCAGCCCGGCCTCCTGGCAGAGCTCGGCGATGGCGGTCAGCTCGGCGCGGGTGAACACGGTCCCGGTCGGGTTGTGCGGGGAGTTGACGAGGATCGCCCGGGTCCGCGGAGTGACGGCGGCGCGTAGTTCGTCCGGGTCGAAGGTGAAGCGTCCCTCCACGGGCCGCATCGTCACCGCCACCAGCCGCGCCCCGGCCAGCGCGATCGAGGCGGCGTAGGAGTCGTAGTACGGCTCGAACGCGATCACCTCGTCGCCCGCCTCGCACAGCGCCAGCACGGTGGCCGCGATCGCCTCGGTGGCGCCGACCGTGACGAGGATCTCGCCGTCGGGCGCGTAGCTCAGGCCGTAATGGGCGGCCCGGTGCTCGGAGACGGCCTGCCGCAGCTCCGGGACGCCGGGGCCGGGTGGGTACTGGTTCGCGCCGGATACGATGGCCTGCACCGCCCGGTCCAGCATCGCCGCGGGGCCGTCGGTGTCGGGAAACCCCTGGCCCAGGTTGATCGATCCAGTCTGTACGGCCAGCGCGCTCATCTCCGCGAAAATCGTCGTACCGAAGGCGCGCATCCGGGATACAAGTGGTTCCGTCACGGCCCCAGACTATTAGTCTCCTCCTGTGATCATTCGGGTCCTGCTGGCGCTAGCCCTCTCCGTGCCGCCCGTCATGGGCCCGGACGATGTCGGGAAGAGCGCGTGTCCCGTCGCCGTGCCCGACCACACGACCTGCGGTTTCCTGGTCGTTCCCGAGCGCAGGGACACGCCGGGCAAGACCCTCAAGGTCGGCTACGCCGTGCACACCTCGACGGCCAAGGACCGTAAGCCCGACCCGGTGGTCTACATGAGCGGCGGCCCGGCCTCGGCGTCGATGCAGTTGACGGGGTTCTTGAGCCAGATGTTCCCCGACCGCGACGTGGTGACCGTGGAGCAGCGCGGCAGCAAGTACTCCCAGCCGACGCTGGGCTGCCCGGAGACGGCCGAGGCGATGCTGGACCGGCTGCGCGAGCCGTCGGCCGACGTCGGCGCCGCCGCGCTGAAGTGCCGCGAGCGGCTCCGGCAGCAGGGCGTGGACCTGCGCGGCTACACCACCAAGGAGATCACCGCCGACGTCGTCCAGTTGCGCACGACGCTCGGCTACCCCACCTGGAACCTGTTCGGGGTCAGCTACTCGACCCGGGTCATGATGGACGTGGCCGCCGCCGATCCGGCGGGCGTGCGGTCGGTGGTGCTCGACTCCTACCTGCCGGAGAACGTCGGCTGGTACGACGACGCCGACCGCAACCTGACCGACACCGTGGCCAAGCTCGGCCTGCGCGAGCCGTTCGAGGCGATGGTGACCCGGCTGAACGCCCGCCCCGCCCGGGTGCCGACCACCGACCCGCTGCTCGGCACCGGTTTCACCGCCCGGCTGACCGGCGACGACGTGGCGACGATCATGGCGGAGGCGCTGCACGAGGCCGACGTGATCGCCGTGGCGCCCGCGCTGATCGACGCGCTCGGCAAGGGCCACGACGAGCTGCTGCGCCCGCTGGCCGACGCGGTGGGCGACGGGCTGGTCTCGCACGAGTTCGGGCTGTATCACGCGGTGCAGTGCCAGGACGAGGTCCCGACCAACACATTCACCACAAAATCCCGACTTTTCACCGTAAATAGTGACAAAGCGGTGTGTGATGCGTGGAAGCTTCCCAAGTCGGCGGCCGTCAACGCCACGACCAAGGCCCCGGTGCTCGTCGTGGGCGGCCAGTACGACCCCACGACACCGACCCGGACCAGTGAGCCCGCCGCCAAAGCCCTGCCCAACGCCCGCTTCGTGGAGTTCGCGGGCACGGGACACGCGGTGTTCCTGGTCAACGGCTGCGCCCGCCGCCACATCCTCGCTTTCGTGGACACCCCGTCAGGTGGAGCGGCGGCGACCCCGGCCTCCGCTCCGTGCTCACCAGAGCAGGCCGCCGTCTACCCCCGGCTGAACCCGGCCGACGTGCGGGTGACCGGCGCCCCCTACCAGATCTCGCTGTCCCCCTGGCTGGCCGCCCCGTTCGCGCTGTTCGCGCTGGTGTCGCTGATCCAGTTCGTCACGGGAGCTCTGAAGGGCCGGGCGCTGGCCGCCTTCGCCGGGCTGACCGGGACGGCGTTCACGGGGCTGGTCGGCGCGGCGGTGTGGAGCCTGGTGCAGGAGAACGAGACCGCGCTGGCCGTCGGCCTGCCCGCGTCGGCCTGGCCGTACACCTGGGTGGCGGTGGGGTCGGCCGTACTGACACTCGGCGCGCTCGCGCGACGACCCGGCCAGCCGCAGGCGGTGTCCGCCGTAACGGCGGCCGGATTCCTCGTATGGTGGTTCGCTTGGGTGCTGTGAGGCGTATCCGAGAGCTCGACGCGCTCCGCGGCTTCGCGGTGTGCGGCATCATGCTGGTCAACACCTGGCAGCACGCCGTGCACGAGCCCAGGAACGGCATCGACTGGACCCTTGAGGCACTGTTCCAGAGCCGGTTCTACCCGATCTTCTCGCTGCTGTTCGGCATCAGCTTCGTCCTGGTGCTGGAGCGGGCCGGGCGGTGGGCGCTGCTGAGCCGGCTGTTCTGGCTGCTCTGCTTCGGGCTGGTCCAGCACGTGTTCTACAGCGGCGAGGTGCTGACGATCTACGCGGTGTTCGGGGCGCTGGTGCTGCTGCCCGCCTCGTTCCTGGCCGGTGGGCCGCCCATGCTGATTCTCGGAGTGGCCGCGGTCGTGTGGGCGGTGCGGATCGGGGCCGGGCCGTTTCTCATTCCGCCGTTGTTCCTGCTCGGCATGGCGCTGATGGAGTCGCGCCCGTCCGGGCGGCTGCTGCTGCCGGTCTTCGCGGTCAGCGCCCTGGCCTCCGCCCTGCTCACCGCCGCCTGGTTCGTCACCCGCGCCCCGGGCGCTTCCGGCAACTGGACGCTCTACAGCGTCGCCGCGCTCGCCGGAGCCACCGCCTACTCCACCGGCCTGCTGCTGGCACTGCGGGCCCGGTGGGCGGCGCCGCTGTCGGCGGTGCTGGAGCCGCTCGGGCGGATGGCGCTGACCAACTACGTCTCCGGCACGCTGGTGATCTTCCTGACGGGCCACCTGCTCAAGACCGATCCGACCCGCTTTTCGGTGCTCGCGGTCGCGATGGCGACGCTGGCCGTACAGGTTCCGTTCAGCGTGTGGTGGCAGTCGAAGTACAGGTACGGCCCGCTCGAGTGGATGTGGCGATGCCTGACCTGGTTTCGACGGGTGCCCAACCGGTTAGAGTCGGGCCGTGACCAGAATCGCCCTCTGCCAGATCCCGGTGTCTCCTGACCCGTCTGCCAACCTCAAGAGGGTCCGCGAAGCGCTCGCCAAAGCCGACGGCGCCGACCTGGCGATCTTCCCGGAAGCGACGCTGACCCGCTACGGCAGCCGCATCACCGAGCTGGCCGAGCCGCTCGACGGGCCGTTCGTCTCCGGCGTGGCCGAGGCGGCCCGCGAGCACGGCGTCGCGGTGATCGCCGGCGTGTTCGAGCCGGGCCCGGACCGGGTGCACAACACCGCCGTGGCCATCGACGCGCAGGGCGCCATCCAGGCCACATACCGGAAGATCCACCTGTTCGACTCCTTCGGCGCGAAGGAGTCCGAGCTGGTCGCCCCCGGCGCCGAGCCTGTCGTGGTGGAGCTGGCGGGGCTCCGCGTCGGGCTGATCACCTGCTACGACGTCCGCTTCCCCGAGCTGGCCAGGGCCCTGGTCGACCAGGGCGCCGAGCTGTTCGCGGTCATCGCCGCATGGGGGTCGGGCCCGCTCAAGGAGGACCACTGGATCACGCTGGTGCGGGCGCGGGCGCTGGAGAACACGACGTGGACCGCCGCCGTCGGGCAGGCGCCCAATCCGGCCGAGTCGACTGACGGATTCGGGGTAGGCCGCAGCATGCTGGTCGATCCGCTCGGCGTGGTCCGCGCGGACCTGGGCACCGGCCCGGGCATCCAGGTCGTGGAGGTCGACCCCGAGGTGACCGCCGCGGCCAGGACCGCCCTGCCATGTCTGGAACATCGCGTACTAGGTGTCCAGCGATCGTAAAGTGGAACAGTGAGCAGAACGCAGATGCAGAAGGTCGTCCCGCCGCGTCTGCTCGTGCCCTACCTTTCGGGTAAACGCACGGTCATCTCCGGCTACGTCTACCGGTTGCAGGACTGCGCCCGGCTGACGACTCCCAGGCAGCTCTACTACGGACTCGACCTTTCCTTCGAGGGATCGGAGCTGACGGCGGACGTGCCCGAGCTCTATGTCATGCGCTGGTACGCCCGCGACGCCGACACCTACGCCGTCCCGTACGGACCTCATATGGGCGGCGACTGGAGCGACACGCCGCCGTTCGCCGGAAACGGGTTCACCACCTCACGCGACCACGTGATCCCGCAGTTCCACACCACGCCGATCCCCATCCCCGCGGGCGCCGAGATCGTGCACATCACGCGCGAGCACGAGCGCCCCTTCGCCGCCTACGACGGGCTCACCTGGCGGCCCGCCACATGAGCGACGACATCACCCCCGTGGCCTCCGGCTTCGTCGCCCGCTTCGCCGAGCGCACGCTGCCCGCCGCGCTCGGCCCCGACAGCGACCAGGTCGTGCTGTTCAGCGAGGAGGAGCTCGACGGGTTCGAGGCGGGCTCCGGCGGCTACTGGCGGCGCTCGGTCAACCGCTCCGAGCTCGAATGGCTGGTGCTGATCCGCACCGTGGGGGCCTTCGGCGGCGAGCCGTGCATCGTGCTCGACGAGGACGACGACGGCCTGCACATCGCCTACACGGGGCACAGCGGCATGAAGGCGGAGGCACTCGGCTACTGGATGGTCGACCATGGCGCCTACGAGGTCGTGGTGCCCCGCGAGGAGGTCTTCTCGATCCGCGTCGAACGGATTCCGGTCCCCTAGTCAACCGACACCCGCCTTGGGTGTCTTTGTACTGTGATCGACTCCTCCACCATGGCGCAGCCGTCATTCGCCGAACTGTTCGCCGCCCACTACCAGCCGCTGGTACGGCTGGCGGGGCTGCTCGGCGCCGACGACCCGGAGGACATCGCCCAGGAGGCGTTCTCCCGGCTGCACGTCAGGCGGCTGCGCGACGACGGGGCGGCGGTCGCCTACCTGCGCACGATCGTCTGCAACCTCACCCGCAACCGCCTGCGGCACCTCAGGCTGGTCCGGTTACGCCGCCCCGATCCTCCAGAGCCGGAACACAGCAGCGAGCACGCGGTGATCGTCGCCGAGGAGCACCGCGAACTGCTGACGGCGCTCGACCGCCTCCCGCGCAGGCAGCGCGAGGCCCTCGTCCTGCGTTACTGGCTCGACCTGTCCGAACGCGAGATCGCCGACGTCATGGGCGTCTCGGCCGGTTCGGTCAAGACCCACGCCAGCAGGGCCCTGGCCGCGCTGGGCAAGGCGCTCAAGGAGGAGGACCAGTGAGCGATCTGGAAGCACGGCTGCGCGCGGCGCTCGAAGCCCGCGCCCAGACCTTCCCGGCCAGGCCGAACGCCTGGGTCGAAGTCCAGCGCCGCACTCCCCCGCCGGTGCCCCGCGGGCGGTGGCTGCTGGCCGCCCTGCCCATCGCCCTGCTCGCTGTCTTCGTCCCCTTCCTGCTCAACGGGGGCCTGGGCCGCAACAGCGCGAACGATCCCGACGGGGTCTACACACAGCTCATGGAGGGCAAGACGGCGGCTGGGGAGCAGGTGCTGGTGGACGATCCGGCGCAGGGCAAACCGCTGCGTCTGTGGTTCGCCCGGGACCGGGCCGGCGCTCCCTTGGTGTGCTACGTCGCCCAGCCCGCGGACAGCGCTGCCTTCGGCTCGTGCCACGACCTGCGAATGGCCGAGATCATGGAACGCAGCGGCACGTACGAGGGCTCCACCCGGACCGACGCCCCGTCCGCCTACGTGGACTACGGCCTGACCCAGACCGACGTGACGAAGGTCACGGCCGTGCTGACGGACGGCAGGCGGGTGGAGGCCACCCTGCACCGGTCCGAGGGCGCCCCGATGGTCATCTGGACGCTGGCGCTGTCGGCCCGGGACCGGGTGTCCAAGGTGGAATTCACCGACGCCAAGGGCAGGCAGGGCTCGGACACGTCGCCCAATTACCTCATTCACGAGAGCCGGAGGGGCACGCCGATCGGCCAGGCGATGCGACTGCCCGGCGAGGTCACCGTGCGCCCCTACGACTTCAAGGTCCTGGGCCGCAGGATCTTCTGGTTCCGCCAGGGCAAAGAGCTCGGCTGGATCAACCTGGACACGAAGGATCCGACACCGGACCCCGTGCCGGCGATCTTCTCCGACGAGGGCCTGATCTACACCGCCACGGGCAGGGACACCGCCAAGATCGTGCTGACGACCGGCTCCGACGCGCCGATCACCGTGGAGGGCGTCCCGGATCCGTGGGGCCTCGACCGCAACCTGTTCACCGTCGCACGCCTGGCGCGGCTCGACTGGACCGCCGGCGGCTGGGTGGCGGGCTATGACGCCGCGGGCAAGCAGCTCTGGCGCAAGGACTACCCGCGTCGTATGAGGCAGCCGAAGTCGGCCTTCAAGCCGACCGGTGAGCCCATCCCCGTCCCCGGCACCGACGACTTCAGCAACGGGCCGGTACAGCTCTTGTTCGGCACATACCCCTATAAGGGCGTGGAGAACGACCTGCAGCTGTGCGCCTCCGGTGGCACCGCCTACGAAGGCGTGCCCCAGCTCAATTGCTCCAGCGTGAAGCCACAAGCTCCGTTCGGCTCGTTCTCCCGCAACGAGGTGAAGACCTACCTGCCGCTGCCGGGCAGCGTCGTCTCCTTCGGCACGGCCGAGGACGACTGGCTGTCCGTCGACGCGGTCCTGGAAGACGGACGGCGCCTGCCCGCCACGCTGATACGCGGCAAGGACCTGCCCGCGCCCGTGTGGTGGGTCAAGTACCCGCTCGACGCCAAGATCGGCGCGTTCACGTACAAGGTGCGGGGCAAGCAACTCGAACAGATCCGCTTGAGCCGTCAGTGGTGCTGGGGCGACAAGAAGCCCCTGGACGCCGGCCACGTCTTCGACGGCGGGCTCACCGCCGACCTCCACGACGGATCATGCGTCAAGTGGTGGAAGGACGGCAAGGAACAGCCCGGCTCCTTCCAGCCCGCTCCGGGCGGGAAGCTGAGCGACCTGGTCGCCGCCCCGGAGCGCCCGCTGAACTGGTCGTCCCACCTGGGGCAGTGGTACGGCTTCACCCTGCCGGGCACAGCCAAGGTCGACGTCACGCTCAAGGGCGGCCGGCACGCCACCGCGAGCACGGTGCCCGACCCCTGGGGGCAGGGCGTGGTGCTGTTCGCCGGGACGGTGCCCAAGGCGGATACCAAACAAGGGCTGTTCTGGCCGGGCATGCGGTTCACCGGCTACGCCGCCGACGGCCGCGTGCTCTGGACGTACGAACCGAAGGAGCTGGACGACTAACCGCCCAGGTTGCGGTAACGGGCCTGGCGGGCCGTACGACGGTCCGCCGGGCTCCGCGCCAGCAGCTCAACGATCTCGTACTCCAGCGCCCGCCCCACCCGCTCGCAGAACGCGCGCGGCTCGTACGCGGCGTCGGGCACCTCCGGGATCACCCGGTCGACGATCCCGTCACGCCGCAGGTCGGTGGCGCGCACCCCCTGCAACTGGGCGATCTCCGGCGCGAAGTCCACGCTGCGATACAGGATCGCCGAGGCGCCCTCCGGCGGCAGCGGCGACAGCCACGCGTGCTGGGCGCACAGCACCCGGTCGGCCGGCAGCAGGGCGAGCGCCGCACCGCCCGCGCCCTCGCCGAGCAGCAGGCACACCGTCGGCGCGTTGAGCATGACCAGGTCGGCCAGGCAGCGGGCGATCTCCGCGGCCAGCCCGCCCTCCTCGGCCGCCTTCGACAGCGCCGCGCCCGCTGTGTCGATCACGGTGACCAGCGGCAGCCCCAGCTCGGCGGCCAGCCGCATGCCGCGCCTGGCCATCCGCAGCCCGCCGGGGCCGAGCGGCGAGTTGGGCCGCGCCCTGCGCCGGTCCTGGCCGAGCACGACGGCCGGCGCGCTGCCGAACCGCGCGAGCGCCAGCAGCAGGCCCGGCTCGTTCTCGCCCGCGCCGTTGCCGGTGAGCGGGGTCACGTCGGTGGCGGCCAGCTTGAGCAGCGTGCGCGCGCCGGGGCGGTCGTCGCGGCGCGAGCGGGTGATCGCCTCCCACGCCTCCACCGGCCGCAGATCCTCCTCGGGCGGCTCGCCGGCGACCAGCCCGGTGCGCTCGGCGCACAGCACCTTCAGCGCGCTGATCGCGATCTCCCGCGCGTCCTCGGCCGACACCACCGCGTCGACCAGCCCGTGCTCGTGCAGGTTCTCCGCCACCTGTACGCCTTCGGGGAACGGATAGCCGTGCAGCGACTCGAACACCCTCGGCCCGATGAACCCGATCAGCGCCCCCGGCTCCGCGGCCGTGACATGCCCGAGCGACCCCCACGACGCGAACACCCCGCCGGTCGTCGGATGCCGCAGATAGACCACGAACGGCAGGCCCGCCGCGCGATGCGCCTGCACCGCCGCGGTGATCTTCACCATCTGCACGAACGCGAGCGCGCCCTCCTGCATCCTGGTGCCGCCCGAGGCGGGCGCGGCCAGCAGCGGCAGCCGCTCGCGGGTGGCCCGCTCGGCCGCGACGACGACCCGCTCGGCCGCCGCCACCCCGATCGACCCGGCCATGAACGAGAACTCCGAGACCACGACGGCGACCCGGCGTCCGTCGAGAAGACCCTCCCCGGTGATGATCGACTCGTCGTAGCCGGACTTGGCGCGGGCCGTGGCCAATTCGTCGGCGTAGGAAGAGCCCGGCGCCACCGGATCGGCGGGCGGCGCGTCCCACGACTTCCACGATCCCGCGTCGAGGACCGTTTCGATCAGCGTGCGCGCGTCCGGACGGCTCACCATGGCTCCCTACTATCCGGCGATGTTGCAAGGCTGACGCACGAGAATGCCCGCCGGTGCCACCTGATCCGCATCACCCCTCGCGCTCTTCGAGCCAGCCGAGCACGGCGTCGCCGTCCTGGCCCAGCGCGGGCGGCGCGGTGTGCACCACCTCGGCACCGTTGTCTTCTGGGCTGTTGTCTTCTGGGCCGTTCTCGAAGCGCAGGGGCGGGCCCGGCAGTTCGATGCGGCCGAGTACGGGGTGGTCCACCTCGATCACCAGGCCCTGCGAGCGGGTCTGGTCCCAGGAGTAGACCTCGTCGATCGACCGGATCGCGCCCGCGGGCACTCCGGCCTCGCCCAGCCTTGCCAGCCAGTGGCCGCGGTCGTGCGCGACCAGAGCCTTCTCCATGTCGGCGATCAGCTCATCCCGGTGCGCGAATCTATCCCTGTTCGTCGCATATTTAGCCATATTTGGATCTATGTCCAGTAGGGCTGCCACCTTCTTCCACTGACCGTCGTTGGCGGCGGCGATCTGCAGCATCCCGTCGGCGCAATGGAAGGCGCCGTAGGGGGCGATCGAGGCGTGGTGGTTGCCGTTCGCGCGGGGCACCTGACCGCCCACGGTCCACGCGGTGCCGTGGTAGGAGTGCACCCCGGTGACAGCGGCCAGCAGGGAGGTGCGCACCACCCGGCCCTTGCCGGTCCGCTCCCGCTCGTAGAGTGCTCCGGCCACGCCGTACGCGCCGTGGATGCCCGCCAGCAGATCGGCAATGGACGCGCCGACACGGTACGGCTGGTCGGCTGAGGGGCCGGTCAGCGACATCAGACCGGCCTCGCCCTGGGCGATCTGGTCGTAGCCCGGCCGCCCGCCCTCGGGCCCGTCGTGGCCGAACCCGGTGATCGACAGGATGACCAGGCGCGGGTTGAGCTCGTGCAACCGCTCGATGGAGAAGCCCAAGCGGTCGAGCACGCCGGTACGGAAGTTCTCGATGAGCACGTCGCTCTGCCGGACCAGCCGCTCGACCAGCCGTTTGCCCTCGGCGGACTTCAGGTCGACGGCGATGGACTGTTTGTTGCGGTTCGCCGCCAGAAAATAAGTGGAAATATCGTGATCCGGCCCGACAAAGGGCGGTCCCCAACCCCGAGACTCGTCACCCCCGTCCGGATGCTCCACCTTGATCACCCGTGCGCCGAGATCGCCGAGCATCTGGGCGGCATGCGGGCCCGCCAGTGCCCTGGACAGATCCAGCACCACAATGTCGCCAAGGGGTCCGGACAAGGTCAGCCTCCAGAATCGCGTTCGTGGCGAAAGAGTATTCTTTCAGGCTCCGTGTTCCCTTCACCTACCCTGGGAGCCGTGAAATCGCCCGCCCGTCGCATCCAGGCACTCGATCCGTCGTGCGGGCCGGTCCGCCTGGTCGCCGTCGACGGCCCCGCCGGATCCGGCAAGACCACGTTCGCGGGCGAACTGGCGGCCGAACTCGGCTGCCAGGTGGTGCACAGCGACGACTTCCCGGTCCCGTGGGACGAGGGCCCCGGCGGCTGGTTCGACGCCCTCGACACGCAGGTGCTCCGGCCGCTCCAGCGTGGACTCCCGGGCGCGTTCCGCCGCTATGACTGGGTACGCGGTGAATACACCGACCTGATCACGGTCCCTGCCGCGCCGGTCCTGATCATCGAAGGCGTGGGCACGGCCCGCAGGTCGGCGGCTCACCTGCTGGCGTTCACCATCTGGGTGGAGGCTCCCGAAGACGTGCGGCTGCGTCGGGTGGTCGAGCGCGATGGTCCTGAGCTTGAACCCCGGTGGCGGGTCTGGTTCGCCACCGAGCAGGAATGGTTCGACGCCGACGACACGCGGGCGCGGGCCGATCTGGTCAACGTCAACTGTTGATCTTCGCTTCGAGTCTCATCGGCGCTCGGGTGGCCCGGGTCGCGCGCTACCACGCCACCGGGTTCGGCGGGCCGTCACGGCGGCCCGCCACGTGCGGGTCAGAGGCCGTCTTCCTGGAGGGCCCTCCGCCCTGGGCGGCGGGTGGCGGGTGCGTTGGCTTGCCGTACAGGCACGGGGGTTTGTGTTGTTGAAGGACGGCAACCCACGCGGCGGCTCGCCTTTACAAAGTAGATCTATGGGCCCCGAGCAGTCGAGCGCCCATGTCTCCTCATCAGGGCGTTTGCCGCACTCTCTTCCCGCCACGCCTGGTGAGTATCGGCAGGTCGGGGTACGTGGCTCTGCATGAGATACACGCTGCATTCCGGCGGTGAACACGAACGCGAGCTCGACATGCGCCAACTGCTGTACGGCGGACATTCACCACAACAACAAGGAGCAGAAAGATGAGCGATCGGGAGTCCGGCCACGACTGGTACCCCTCGAAGTACGGCGCAGCCGACGAGATCGGCGCTGCCAACCTCATCACCCCGGAGATCGCTCTGAAGGCGGTCAGGCTTGTGAAGACGGGCAGGTCGTATCCGCTGGGAGTGCCGATCGACAAGCATCTGCCGGCGTTCCGGCATCGCAGCTTCCATCTCTACAACGTGCAGCCGGACGAAGCCGGCGGCGCAGCCAAGGCACAGAACAAATTCACCTTCAACGACGAGTTGGTCAACGGGTGGACGGGCGTGGGCACGCAGCTCAACGGCATCGGTCACATAGGCATCGACTACACCTACTACAACGGCAACAGAGCCACGGACTTCGTCACGGTCGAAGGTGTCACGAAGCTCGGAATCGAGAAGGTGCCGCCCTTCGTCACGCGTGGTGTCGTACTCGACATGGTCGCCTACTACGGCCAGCCGATCGTTCCGGAGGACACCGAGTTCACAGTCGCCGACATCACAGCGGTGCTCAAGAACGAGAACCTCACACTCAGCACCGGTGATGTGGTGCTGTTCAACACCGGATGGCTCGAACTGATCGGCAAGGACGACGAGAAGTTCCTCACCGTCGAGCCCGGCATCGGTATGGAGGCGGCCGAGTGGCTGGCCGCGCAGGACATCGTCGCGTTCGGCGGCGACACATGGGCTTCCGAGATCTACCCGGCCAAGGATGGACAGGAGTTCCCGGTCAATCAGTTCCTGCTGGCAAAGAACGGCATCTACAACCTCGAACTGATCGACACCAGGGCGCTCGTGCGCGACAACGTCTACGAGTTTCTCTTCGTACTCGGACAGCCTCTGTACGTCGGGTCGACGCAGGTGAACGTGAACCCGGTCGCGATCACCTGACCGGCGCGGGTGTCGCAGCGATTGTTGGTGGCCCGCAGCCGGGCCGGGCTTCCGGCCGGCCGCCGGCGTCGCCCGTGCGCGGCGTCAGGTTCAGCGGTCCGAATTCATTTCTCGGTACGCATGGTGAGTTGCCGAGCCAGGAATGCGGTGCACGTCTCTATATTGTCGAACAGCGAGCGTGAGTCCGGCGACTCGTTTCCGGTGGCTGGTGTTGAGTGGTCGGAGTGGACATGGTGGGTGGAGCGTCCGGCGATTCCAGCCCGCAAAGGAAGCGCGGCCTCCCCGAAATAGACCCCGCTCTCCGGGCCACCGCGGCGGCATCGGCGGGTGGCACACTCGCCATCTGGTGGCCCGCGTTCACGCTCGGCGCGTACGACGCCATCTTCTTCGACGCCGTGATGGGGATCTGGGCCGTGGCCGCGGCCATGCTGCTCTCGGGCCTGCTGCTGCGCAGCAGACGCGCCCTGCCCTGGGCAGGCTGGGCCGCGCTGGCACTCCCCTCGACCTGGATCGTGCTGGCCGTCCTGGCGCCGAGAACGCACGGGTTTCGCTACCTCCACTATTTCGAGGTGGTGCTCACCCTGGCGGGCGCGCCGGCCCTGGCCTGGCTTCTGACGAGAATCCTGCTGCCCGAATACGCCGAACTTCCCGCACTGCACCGGCTGCGGGCCATCGCTGTCATAATCGTCGTCGGAGTCCTGGCCTTCCTGCTCGGCAAATTCAATCATCTGTTCCTCACCTGCGCTGATTTCGACGTCAGCGGCAACAACACCCCGCCCGGCTGCGCACAAGGCCCGCCGTTTCACCTCCTCTAGTTGTAGACCACGTCGCAGAGCGGGCCGTCGAGCCTGAAGCCGTACGCGGGGTCGTACACGCCGGTGTAGGTGCCGTTGAACCCGAACGTGTACGTCTCGCCGATCACCACATTGGGGTGATACGCCGGGAGGGTGAGCACGGGGCGCCACTGATTGCCCACGGTCAGGATCGCGTTCCAGGCGATCTGGGCGGCCGCGTTCTCGGGGAGCTCCATCGTGACCTGCCCGGTGGGCGGGATGATGCTGCGGTTGGTGACGGCGACCGAAGCCGAGAAGCCGTTCACCCAGATGGGGTCGACCGTGTAGGTGACCAGGCATGGAGCCATGAGCTGCTGTGATCGTGAAACGCGGCTCCGAGGGTGTCAATAGCGCGTGATCAGCCCCAAGGCATCTTTACTTACAGTGATCAAGTGATCACAATAAGTAAAGGAACCGTCAAGGCAAGGGGCACCCCATGGCTGATCTCATCGAGCGCAAACTGCGGCACTTCTTCGTGCTGATGGACCGCGACGGCAGCGACACCCTGGAACTGGCCGACTACCTCGCCACCGCCGACGGCGTCAGCGCGTCGTTCGGCCTGGTGCCCGGATCGCCCGCGCACAAGGCCGTCCGCGCGACGTACCGCCGGTTCTGGGAGGACGTCATCAAGCCCATGGACGCCGACGACGACGGGCACGTCACCTTCGCCGAGTACATCGACGGCTTCACCCAGGGCGTCCTCGACGAGTCCGACGGCTACGAACGCATCCGGCCGTTGCTCGACGCGCTGATCGACATCGCCGACACGGACGGCGACGGCCGGATCACCGGCGAGGAGTTCGCCCGCGGCCTCACGCACGGGTTCGGCGTCCCGGCGGACGAGAGCGCCGAGGCGTTCGCCCTGCTCGACGAGGAGGCGAAGGGACACCTGACACGCGACGAACTGCAGCGCGCATCCGCCGAGTACTTCCTCGGAACCGATCCGGACGCACCGGCCAACGCCCTGTTCGGCAGGTTCTGACTGACACGGTTTCTGATGGGCACGGCGCACCCCCACCCACGGGGGTGCGCCGTCTTCTCTCTGGAGGGCTCCCTCTTGGGCTTCACGGACGTATCAGCACTCACAGCGGCGCTCTTCGGACAGCGCTTCGGCGAAGTCCACGAACCGTGGCGTCGCCTGTTCGCCTCCGAGCCTTTCCGCGACAACGCCGACCTGTCTCCGGACGACCGCATGCGCCGGTCCTACCAACGGCTCAGGCACGTCGACAAGAGCGTGCGGTCGGTCGAGGACCTCGTGTCCGACATCGAGTCGCTCACCGCCCTGCATGAATGGGCGTGCCCTGTGGACTGCGGCACCACCATGCTCGCCGGGATCCACTACAACCTGTTCCTGGGCAGCCTGTACGACCACGCCCCGCACGAGCGGCGCAGCCTGCGCGACTACGCCCCGCTCCAGCGGACCGGGACGTTCCTGTGCACCGAGCTCGCCCACGGCAACAGCGCCGCCGAGCTGGAGACCACCGCCGTCTACGACCCGCTCGCCGGGTGCTTCGACCTGCACACCCCCAATCCCGGCGCCCGGAAGTTCATGCCGAACACCAGCGCGATCGGCGGCCCGAAGACCGCGTTGGTCGCCGCCCGCCTGATCGTCGACGGCGAGGACGAGGGCGTGTTCCTCTTCCTCACCCCGCTCAGCGACGCGTCAGGACCGCTTCCCGGGGTGGAGATCCAGTGGCTGCCCGAAAGGATGGGCAGTCCGATCGACCACTGCCTGACGGGGTTCGACCACGTTCGGCTGCCCCGTCACGCCCTGCTGGAGTCAGACCACGGCCGGATCCTTCCGGACGGCTCCTTCGCCGGCGACGTCGAGCGCCGACGACGGTTCCTGTACTCGATCGGCCGCGTCACCGAAGGCAAGCTCTGCATGAGCGCGACCAGCCTGGGCGGCACCCGCGCCGCGGTCGCCATCGCCATCCGCTACGCGCACACCAGGCACACCTCCGGGCTCACCCAGGGCGCGGGCGGCAGCGTGCCCCTGTTCGCCTATCGCAGCCACCACGCCCGGCTGCTCGACGCGCTGGCCACCGTGTACGCCGCCACGCTCCTGCACAGGACCGCGGTACGGCGGTGGGCGGCTCGTTCCGCGCACGACCGCGGCCCCGCCGAGAACCTGGTGGCGATCGCCAAGGGGTGGATCACCTGGCAGTGCAGGGACGTGCTGATCGAGTGCCGCGAGCGCTGCGGCGCCCAGGGGTTGTTCCTGGTCAACGGGCTGGCCGACTTCCTGACCGGCAGCGAGCTGCCCATCACCGCCGAAGGCGACAACCTGCCCATCTGGCTCAAAGCCTCGGGAAAGATGCTGCTGAAGGAGCCGCCGCCGACGCCTCCGCCCGCTCCAGCCCCGGTCCTGACCAATCCGGCCTTCCTGCACCACCTGATGGTCTGCCTCGAACACATCTGGGACCGGCGGGCCCGCGCCGCGTTGGCGCGATGCGCCGACCCCCACCCCCTGAACCGCTGGAACGCCGCCACGAACCCCGCACTGGAACTCGTCGCCGCCCATGCCCAGCGGCTGGCAGGGGACGCCTTGCTGAACGCCGCCGCCGACGTCCCGGACGCCGCCGGGCAGGACCTGCTCCACCTCCTCCACCGGGTCTTCACCCTGCGGCGGATCTCCCCGCACAGTGGAAGCCTGATGGCCGCGGGCCACCTGTCGGCCGAGCACGTCGAGCAGCTCCCCATCGTCCTCGATGAGGCCATCGCGCGGCTCGCGCCGTACGCGCTGCTCCTCGTGGATGCCTTCGCCATCCCGGAGGAGATCCTCCATCGCTACCCGATCGCCAGATTTCCTGAAAAATACGATCAGAGCGCTCCCGGAGCCCCACTGACCGAACTGAGCGGGCACGGATGACGGCCCCGGAAGACGATCCTGGAGGACGACCCCGGATCACGGCCCTGGAGGACGGCCCCGGAGGGCGTGCGCACGGTCCTGGATGACGGCGGAGGTCACGCCTGATCGCGCGGCGGCATGGCGGCCAGCACCTTGGCCAGGGCCTCGGCCAGGTGGACGGCGTGGCGGGGATCGTCCATGAGCATAGACTGCCGGACCCAGACCACCTCCCGAGCAGCCGCCTCGGCGGCCGGGCACGGCTCCGCGCGAGCACCCTCCTGGGCGAGCGCCTCGAACGTCCCGAGCGGCGGGTACCCGGCATCGAGCGGCACCCCCTCGGCGGCCATCGCGGCCAGCAGGAACTCCCGGTCCACCGGCACGTGGACGCGGAGCATGAGCAGGTGGCGGGAGTCACGAGTGGTGCCCGGCGGCTGCGGCACCACACTCACGGGCAACTCACGGCCGTACGGCAGCCGCACGCCCACCGGCTCACCACCGTGCGTTACCCGCGACTCGGCGGTGAGTGCGTGTTCGGTAAGTGCGTGTTCGGTGAGTGCGTGTTCGGCGGCGGTGCAGAAGGACTCGCGGCGGTCGATCTCGGTGTCGAGGCGGTCGAGCCAGGGCAGGAGGAGGGCGGCCTGGATCTCGGTGAGCCGGAGGTTCCAGCCGATCGTGGGGTGGCCGTACCACTGGCCGCCGCGTTTGCGGCCGAGGTTGCAGACCGACCAGATCGCCTCGTACGCGGCCTCGTCGCGGCAGACGATCAGGCCGCCCTCCCCCGCTGTCATGGCCTTGCTCGCCTGGAAGCTGTACACCCCGGCGTCGCCCAAGCCACCGATCGGGCGGTCCTTGTAGGTCGCGCCGTGTGCCTGGGCCGCGTCCTCGACCACGACCAGGCCGTGGCGGGCCGCCAGCGCGTTGAGCGGGTCCATGTCGGCGGGGCTGCCGGCCAGGTGGACGGGCATGATGGCGGCCGTTCTGCCGGTCAGCGCCGCTTCGACGGCCTCCGGTGACAGGTGCAGGTCCACCGGGTTCACGTCGGCGATCACGGGCGTGGCTCCGGCGAGGAGCACCGCCGTGGCCGAGGCGACGAACGTGTAGGCGGGCACGATCACCTCGTCACCGCGCCCCACGCCCAGTCCGCGGAGCGCGGCGAACAGCCCCAGTGTCGCGTTCCCGACCGCCACGCCGTACGGCACGCCGGACCTGCGGGCGAACGCGGCGGCCAGGTCCGTGACGGCGGAGCCGCCCTGGGTGGCGCCCCACCGGCCACTCTCCAGGACCTCGGTGACGAGGGCGCGCTGGGCCGGGTCGAGCGGCGGCGGCCACGCGGGCCAGGGCGCCGAGCGGACCGGCGCACCACCGTGGAGGGCGAGTGTCACGGCAAGCATCCCTTTCGATGCGAGGTCGGGGCAGACGGTCGTGGAGGAGAAGAGGGCGTCGGGGGAAGGCGGGGCGTTGAGGGGAAGACGGGCGTCGGAGGAAAGCGGGGCGTTGAGGGGAAGACGGGCGTCGGGGGAAGGCGATCATGGGGGAAGAGCGAGGAGGCGGGCGAGGTTGGCGCCCTGGACGAGGGTGCGGTCCGGGGCGGTGAGCGGGGCGAGGGCGATGCGGCCGAGGCCGGTGCGGAGGTCGAGGAAGCAGGCGTCCGAGCCGAACACCACCCGGTCCGCCCCGATCATGGCGACGAGGCGGGCGATCCAGCGGCCGGTCATCTTGGAGCCGCAGGTTTCCAGGTAGACGTTCGGGTGGTCGGCCGCCAGGCGGGCCGCGCGGGCGAAGCCGTACGGCCAGAGCCCGGTGTGCCCCATCAGCAGCGGCACCTCCGGACGGCGGGCCGCGACGGCGGCGAACTGGGCCGGGTCGCTCCACGGCGAGTCGGTCTGGGCGTGGGCGAGAACGGGCAGGCCGAGGTCCCACACCGGCTCGTAGAGCGGATCGTCCAGGCGGCACTGGTGTACGTCGGGATGCAGCTTGACGCCCCAAATCCCGTCCAGAGCCCGCACGGAGCTCAGAGGTGTGCGGTGGTGCGGGTTGTAGACCTGCCAGACGCCGAACCGGCCGGGGAAGCGCTCGGCGATCTCGATGGCCAGCCGGTTGCCGCGTTCGGCGTCCGGGCCGACGGCGAGCAGGTGGCTGATGCCCATCGCCGTGACGCCGATCCGGTCCATCGTGGCCACCAGCCCCTCCGCGGACGGGTCGGGGATGAGGAAGTCGGGCCAGTCGCCCACGTGGCCGTGCGCGTCGAGGATCACAGCAGCCCGCTCAGGGAGCCGGCGGCGATCAGGTCGACGGCGGACGGCTCCAGGGCGAGGTGGTCGAGGAGGAAGCGGGGGCCGCAGTCGTCGGCGATCGGGGCGCCCGTGCCGAAGACGAGCCGGTCCGCCCCGAACCGGTGGGCGAGCCATTCGACGCCGCCCTGGGTGTTCACGGTGCCCATCTCCAGCCAGACGCGGCGGGTCTCCGCCATCAGTTCGGCCACCGCGCGCAGGCGGCGGTAGCCGGGGTTGAGCAGCAGAACGCGCTGTTCGGGCAGCCGGGTGAACAGCGTGTGGAGCTGGGCGGGCGAGGTCTCCTCCAGGTCGATCGCCACGGGCAGCGCCAGGGCGGCCAGCCAGCGCAGGGCGATCGGGCCGGTGAGGTCGAAGCGGTGCCGTTCTGGACAGAGCCTGATCATGCGGACGTTCCACGCCAGCACCTGGTGGAGGTCGGCGGGCGCGGACGCCCCCGGCACGCCGGGCACCACGACGGGCACCGGGATGAGCCGGGGGTCGTCCAGCCGGAGGAGGGCCTCGTTGCCCGCCTCCGCGTCCGAATAGAGGCTGAGCGTGTGGGTCACGCAGGCCCGATCGATGCCCAGCCGGTCCATCTCGGCCCGGGGATCCGACGGCAGATCGTCGAACGGTACGGGGCCGATGAGCCGGTGGGCATCGATCACTAATTTCGGCACAGACCGAAATCTAACCAGCGGTCGTCGGGACGGTCAAGGGCGGGCAGGCGGGGTTCAGCCTGATCCTGGCCAGGTTCCTGCCCACCAGGGCCCAGGCTCGCCAGGAGCCGGGCTCGAAGTGGAGCTGGGGGTTGGTGTACCACTCGTCGCCCAGGCCGGTGGCCAGCAGCTTTTCGGTGGTGCCCAGTTCGTAGGCGTTGCCGCCGCCGAAGAAGGTGGACACGAACACCTTGCCCCGATGTACGGTCAGCTCACCGTAGCCGGAGAGTTTGCCCTGGTGGACCACCTGCTTGGTCTTCAGGTCCAGCGCGATCCAGGCGCCCGAGTCACGCTTGTACACCCCGTACAGCAGCCCGTGGTTCACCTTGATGTCCTGGAACGTGCGGTAACCGGGCACGGGATCGATCTGCCAGAGCACCTTGCGCTTCCGCAGATCGAAGGCCGCCACCGAGGCGGAGGTCTTGACCGGCGGGGTGCCGCCACCGCCCAGCACGTCGCCGCCCAGGTAGACGACGCCGAAGCCCAGCGAGAGGCTCATCAGGCTCTGACCGGGGATGACGTCCACGTACACGTCCATCTTCCCGGTGTCCGGGTCGACCACGGACAGGGCTCCCGAGAGCTTCGCGCCGAGCGGGGCGCTGGCCACCAGGAGCTTGTCGGTCAGCGGGTCGTACTCGATGTCCCACGGCCGCTGCTGGTCGTGGCCCAGGTAGCCGAGCCCGCGCACCTCGTCGGTGCGGATGTCGATGGACAGGATCTGGCCGCTGGGGTACATCGCGGCGTAGATCTTGTTACCGCGCCGCACCAGGTCCTTGGGCTCGCCGGGCAGGCGGAACCTGCGCTTGTCGCCCGTACGGAGGTCGCGGACCTCCATCGAGAAGTGACCACCGATGTAGAGGGCGCGGTTGGGCACGAGCAGCATGCTCTGCGGCCGTTCGGCGCCGGCGGGCAGTCCGGCCTCGATCAGGTCCACGAACTCCGACTTGCCCGTACGCAGGTCGAGCCACCACATGCCGCCGCTGCCCGAGACGCCGAACAGGGTGTTGTCGTCGAGCAGTTGCAGCCGCCTGGTCTCGTCGCCGGGGGAAGGCGGTTCGGCGATCTTCGTGAGCGTGGTGTCGCCGGGCCGGTAGCGGTAGACCGCGCCGTCCGGGCGGGTGGTGGTGTAGACGGTGCCGTCGGCGGCCACCGTGAGCATGTCCAGGCTGCCCTCCGCGAGGGTGGGCTGCTTGGCGTCGGTGCCGTCCTTGCGCACGTCGATGAGCGTGCCGCCGCTGGCCGCCAGCACGCGGTCGCCGTGTTCCGCGACGGCGCCGAACCCCGTGGGGCCGGTGGCGAGCCGCGTGACCGCGCCGGTCGCCCGGTCGATCGACATGAGCTGGGCCTTGTCGAGCAGGCCGGCGTAGACGTGCTCGGCGTCCGCGGCGACCGCCCTGACGTATCGCTCACCGGGTACCAGCACGCCGAAGTCGCGGACCGCGCCGGTGCTGGGGACGTACTCCCAGACCTTGCCGTCCGGATAGGTCCCCGCGTAGAGAGTGCCGTCGGGCGCCGCGGTCAGGCTCCAGACGAAACCGCCGTTCTTCCCGAACGAGTGCAGCCGCTTCACCTCACCCGTCGCCGGGTCGAAGCTGTAGAGGTCGGGCACCGGGTACGTACCGACATAGATCTTGCCGCCGGACACGGCGGTGGCCCAGCCGCCCTCCGCCTCGCCCACGGCCGGTCCGTCGGGGAGCGTGACGCTCCTGACGACCTTGCGGGTGGCCAGGTCGATGTCCGCCAGTACGGGCGGTTTGGGGCCGCGTTCGACGACGTAGGCGTGTCCTTCGTGTACGACGGCGCCGACGATCGCGCCGGTGACCGATGCCGGCCCGAACGTCTCCACCCCCGGGCTGTCACAATCGACGGCGACGGCGGCGGCAGCGGTGGGAGCGGTGAGCAGTGCGGGTAACAGGCCTGCCACGACGACCAGGAGGGAGCGGAGCATGTGGGCCTCGCGTTCGTTCTTGAGCAATTTTGGCCCTGACCGTAATCTTATGTGCGCTGTTCGTCAATGGCATGATTGCCCGCATGGCGATTAGGGACAAGGCCGGTATGGCGTTCGACGCCTGGGGGCTGATCGGTGGGCTGGAGGTGGCCCTGGACGTCGACGTGCTCGTGGGCGCCTACCCGGACCGTGACGG
Organism: Nonomuraea sp. NEAU-A123; assembly: GCF_018603905.1. Lineage (GTDB taxonomy): Bacteria > Actinomycetota > Actinomycetes > Streptosporangiales > Streptosporangiaceae > Nonomuraea. The sequence goes on along the minus strand of NZ_JAHFZZ010000004.1, from coordinate 659,561 downwards.
ACCGCCCGGGACGCCGGCTTCCGTACAGGCGATGCTGGCGGAGCACCGGATCCGGGCGGGCGCGGTGGCGAGCCTGCGCGCGGCGCTCTTCGACATGCGCTCGAGCAACGACGCGACTCTCGCCCTGACGGCGACCGGCGAAGAGGCGGCGGCCGGCGAAGGTGCGGCGGTCGGCGGGCAGGCGGAAGGGGCGCCGGTGGGGTTCGTGCCGGTCGGGGTGGTGGATCTGCGCGATCCCGTGGGAGCGGGCCGCGAGATGGACCGCCTGGCCGCGGCGGGGGTCAGGGCGGTCCGGCTGTTCCCGGACGAGCAGGGGGTGGAGGCCGGTTTTCCGTCGGTCCGGCATGTCGCCCGGCAGGCGGCGCGGCTGGAGATGGCGGTGCTGACCGGTGGCGACGTGCGCAGGTTCTGGCAGCCGTTCGCCGGGCTGGACGTCAGCGTGGTCTTCCTCGACACGCACTTCTACCACCTGGGCGACTTCCTGGTGGCCGCCGCCGACGAGCCCGGCTTCCACACCTCCACCCGCCTGCTCAACTCCCCCGACGCGCTGGAGACGGTCGCCGCGGAGCTCGGCGCCGAGCGGTTGCTGTACGGCTCTCGGACCCCGCACTACGAACCCCTCGTCCCCCTGCTCAGGCTGGCGACCAGCGGCCTGAAGGCCGACCAGGTGGCCGCCGTGGCGGGCGGCAACGCCAGGAGGCTGCTCGGATGATCATCGATGTCCACGCTCACTGGGGACCCTGGTTCTTCACCATGGACGTGGCCGGGACCACCCTGGCCACCATGGACCGCTACGGCATCGACCGGGCCGTCGTGTCGTCCACCGAAGCCGTCATCTACGACGCCCCGGCAGGCAACCGCGCCCTGGCCACGGCGCTGGGCGGGCAGAGCGACGGCCTGGAGCGGCTGTTCGGCTACGTCACCGTCAACCCGCGCCGGCTGCGAGAGGCGGACCGCGACCTGCGCGAATACCTGCCGACCGGCCGATTCGTCGGCGTCAAGATCCACACCGACTACACGGGCTCGCCCGTCACCTCGCCGCAGTTGCGCGACGCCCTCGAGCTGGTCGCTTCGGCGGGCTGCCCGGCGCTGGTCCACACCTGGGGCGCCTCGGTGCTCGATCTGGCCCAGGTCTGCCTCGACACGCCGGGGCTCAGGGTGATCGCCGGGCACATGGGCGCCGACGGGTTCAGGTACGCGATCGAGGCGGCCCGCGCCTGCGACCGCCTCTACCTGGAGCCCTGCTGGTCCCACGCCCCGGCGGGCCGCATCGCCGAGGTGGCGGCGAACGTGGACGCCCGGCAACTGCTGTTCGGCACCGACTCGACGCTGATCGACCCGTCGTCGGCCTTCGGCGCGGTCGCCGCGGCGAACCTCACCGGCGAGACGGCCGAGCGGGTCGCGTGGCGCAACGCGGCGGAACTGTTCGGCCTGGCGGCGACCTAGCCGCAGCAACAACGATCTGGACATTACGGCCCGGTCCGTTATAGCGTGCGGCGAAACTTCACCAAGGGAGCCGCCCATGATCCCCCGTCGTCGTTTCCTGCAAGCGGCCACCGCGGCCGTCTCCCTGGCCGCCATACCGGCCCGCGCCGCCCAGGCCCAGACCGCCGAAGCCCAGTCAGCCCGCGAGCCCGAGGGCACCGTCACCGGCCTCGGGCCCGCGAGCGTCGCCAGCCCGCTGGGCAACGGCGAGTTCGTGGGCGGGGTCCTGTACGTGGGCTCCCGCGGCCTGTCCCCCAACGTCGTGGGCGCCTACGACCTGGCCAAGGATGCGGTCACCACCCATTACGACATCCCGACCGGCGTGGGCGTCTGGGCGATGTGCCGGGTGGGCACCGACGTCTACGTGGGCACGCACGCCCGCTCCGACCTCTACCGCATCGACACCGTCGCGGGCCAGGTGACGAAGGTCGCCGAGTACCCCGACCACTACATCTGGACCATGGCCTCCTCCCCGGACGGCAAGGTCTACATGGGCACCTCGGAGCCCGGCCGCGTCTGGGAGTACGACCCGGCGACGGGCACCAGCCGCGACCTGGGCCAGCCCGCCCCCGGCGAGGCGTACGTACGCAGCATCCAGGCCGACGACAAGTACGTCTACGCGGGCGTCGGCTCCCACGCCCACCTCATCGCGATCGACCGGACGACCGGCGAGAAGCGGGAGCTGCTCCCGGCCGCCCTGTCCGACCGCGACTGGGTGTCCAGCATGAACATCTCCGACACCCATATCGCCGGCGGCATGAACTCCCTCGCCGAGCTGGTCGTCATCGACAAGGCCGCGCCCGCCGGCTACAAGGTCGTCAAGGCCACGGCCCCTGGCGAGAAGTACATCGTCGCGGTCCTGATCCATGACGGTTACGTCTACTTCGCCGGCCGCCCTTCGGGCACCTTCTACCGCTACGAGCTGGCCACGGGCACGCTGGAAGTGCTCGGCGTGCCGTACTTCGAAGCGCTCACGCACCGGCTGCTGGCCCACGAGGGGCGCGTGTACGGCATCCAGGACAGCGCCGTCTTCGTGTACGACCCGGCGACGGGCACCCTCGACTACCTCAACCTGGTGCAGCGCGGGCTCAAGGCGGCGCCGGAGGAGCCGATGTCGGTCCACTCCGACGGCCGCCGCGTCTACGTGGGCGGCAAGGGCGGCGCCGACATCCACGACCTGGCCACGGGCAAGGTGAACAGGCTCGGCATCGCGGGCGAGCCCAAGACGCTGCTGACCGTCGACCGCACCACCTACATCGGCGTCTACACCCAGGCCGCGCTCTACTCCTACCGGCCGGGCGACGCGGAGCCGAAGCTGCTCGCCCGCACCGGCAACGAGCAGGACCGCCCGCGTGACCTGGCCTACGACTCCAGGACGGGCCTGATCGTGATGCCCACACAGCCGGAGCCCGGCCACATGAACGGCGCGCTGTCGCTCTACTCGCCGCGCACCGGCAAGTACGAGACCCTCCGGCCCGCCGTCGAGCGGCAGACCGTCTACTCCGTCACCGCCCGCCGAGGCACCGCCTACCTCGGCACCACCACCCAGGAGGGCCTCGGCCTGCCGCCCGTCACGACCAGCGCCAGGCTGGCCGCGTTCGACCTGGTCAAGCGGAAGCTGCTGTGGCAGGTCGAGCCGATCGCGGGCGCGCGGTACATCTCCTCCCTCGCGCTGGGCCCGATCACCCTGTACGGCATGGCGAGCACGGGTGAGGTGTTCGAGTTCGACCTGATCCGCAGGAAGGTCACCAGGACCCTCAAGGTGGGCGCGAAGGGCGGCGAGCTGTTCGTCACCGGCCGCGTCGCCTACTGCACCGACGGCGACAAGGTGTACAAGCTGGACCTGGCCACGTTCACCGCGAAGACGATCGTCGAGGGCCTGGCGGGCCAGTGGTTCGGCGGTGAGCCGAAGCTGGCGCTGGACCCCTCGGGACGGGCCCTGTACGGCGTGCGCGGCCGCGACCTGGTCCGGATCGCCATCTCGGGCCACCGCTGAGCCGTCAGATCCAGCCGCGCTCCCTGGCCGCCATCCCCGCCTGAAAGCGGGTGATGGCGTTCAGCTCCTGCATGAGGTCGTGGATGCGGCGTTGCACGGTGCGTAACCCGAGCCCGAGCGCCCGCGCGATGCCCTCGTCGGTCAATCCCCCGGCCATCAGCGCCAGCAGGTCCCTGGCCAGATCGTCGGGCCCGTCGGCGGGCGGCCGGGGCGCCGTGCGTAACGGGAAGCCGCGCCGCCACTCCCGCTCGAACAGCGCGATCAGCGCGTCCAGCAGCGCCGAGTGGTGCAGGATGAACGCCGCGTCGATCGAGTACGCCCCGCTGCGGATGGGGATCAACGCGAGCGCGTCGTCGGCGATCCAGATCTTCACCGCCGCGTCCGTCACCACGCGTATCTTCTCACCGCGCGCCGCCGCGGCCTGGATCAGCTCCAGCCGGCCCGGCATCGCCAGCGCCTCCAGGTCGTAGACGCTGCGGTAGTCGACCCCCGCCTGGAGCATCCGCAGCTCGCGCTCCGTATTGCCGGACAGGTCCGGCATGACGTACGGGGGCTTGTCGATGTTGCGGAACATGGTCTGCGCGCTCTCCTGCAGCGCGTACGCCCGGCTGATGATGTTGTCGGTGCCCATGACCACCTCCACCTGCTCGGCCGGGTGCGCGGCGTAGCGCGAGGCGCGCTGGAACGACGTGGTGAGGTCGTGGATGGCGGTCCGCACCTGGTGGAGTTCCTCCTCCTGGCGGCTGAGCATCGGCCGGATGGCGATGTCCGGAGCGACCGCCACGTACCGGGCGCGGCGGCCCGGCAGCCGGCTGGCCAGCCCGCGCCTGGCGAACCCCGCGAGCATGCGCGCGGCCAGCGGCGTCGACACCCCGCAGTGCGTGGCGAGCTCGGCGGCCGATGACCGCGGATTCTCGACGAGCATCGCGTACAGACGGCTCTCGGCCGGTGACAGGCCGATCGCTTCGAGCATGGCGCCACCATCCTCCCCCGGTGGCGGGATGCCGCCACCTGGCGGGTTTTGGCCCGTTCGGCGTACTTGTGCCCTGACTGAATCCCAGATTAGGTCAGCGATGAAACGATCTCATCACACCTCTGGAGTGCGTTGTGCCCATGCTGCCCATCCCCCGGCGCCGCGGACTCGGGCCGTTACTCGCACTGGCCCTGGCGGTGCCACTGATCGCGGTGCCCGGACCGGCCACCGCCGCGGCGACCGCCGCCACCGCCGCAGTGCCGGTGGCGGTCGGTACCGGCCCGGTCAAGGTCACCCTGATCACCGGAGACACCGTCACGTACTCCAAGGACGGCTCGGGCCGCGCATCGGTGGTCGTCGACCCCGCCGACGGCGGTGAGGCGCGGAACTACCAGGCCCAGCAGGACGAGCACGGGTACTACGTGATCCCCGCCGACGCCGGGCCCTACGTGAGCAGCGGCCTGCTGGACAAGGAACTGTTCAACGTCGACTATCTGGCCGTCAACGGCTACGGCGACGCCAAGGCCGATCGGCTCCCCCTCATCGTCCAGTACCAGCCGCAGGTGAAGTCCGGCGACGTCGCGGGCAAGGCCCGGTCGCTGAAGGGCGGCGCGGAGCCACTGGTCCTGAAGAGCATCGACGGCGCCGCGCTGAAGGTCGACAAGAAGCAGGCCCGAGCCTTCTGGCAGTCCGTCACCGGGGAGACGACCCCGGAGGCCCCCGAGGTCAAGGCCAAGGCCAGTCCCGCCCTCGAGAGCGGCCTGCGCAAGGTGTGGCTCGACGGGAAGGCCAAGGCGCTCGACGACGTCAGCAACCCGCAGATCGGCGCGCCGAAGGCGTGGGCCGCCGGATATGACGGCACCGGCGCCACGGTCGGCATCATCGACACCGGCATCGACGCCCAGCACCCCGACCTTCAGGGCCGGATCGCCGAGGCCCGCAGCTTCGTCCCGGCGGGCAGCCCCGGCGGCGGCGACCCGGCCAACGTCTCCGACAAGTTCGGCCACGGCACCCACGTGGCGGGCATCATCGCGGGCAGCGGCGCCGCGTCCAACGGCCGCTACAAGGGCGTCGCGCCCGGCGCCCGGCTGGCCATCGCCAAGGCGCTGGACGACACCGGCAGCGGCAACAACTCCGAGATCATCGCGGCGATGGAGTGGCAGGCGACCACCGCGCACGCCCGGGTGGTCAACATGAGCCTGGGCAGCAACGGCGCGACCGACGGCACCGACCCGCTGAGCCAGGCGGCCAACGACCTGACCGCCGAGTACGGCACGCTGTTCGTGGTCGCGGCGGGCAACTCGGGCCCCGGCCGGTTCACCGTGGCCGCGCCCGGCGCGGCGACCTCGGCCCTCACGGTCGGGGCGGTCGACTCCGCCGACAAGATCGCGTCGTTCTCCAGCCGCGGCCCGCGCCTGAGCGACGACTTCGCGATCAAGCCGGAGATCACCGCGCCCGGTGTGAACATCATCGCGGCCCGCGCGGCCGGAACCTCGCTCGGCCAGGGCAGCAGCGTCCCGGGCGGCGGCCCGATCGACGACAACTACACGGCGGCCTCCGGCACCTCGATGGCCACCCCGCACGTGGCCGCCGCGGCGGGCATCCTGGCCGCCCAGCACCCCGACTGGACGGCCGACCAGCTCAAGACCGCCCTGGTGGGCACCGCGAAGCCCCTCGCCGCCACCTCGCCGTACGACCAGGGCGCCGGGCGGCTGGACATCGGGCAAGCCGTCACCCAGCAGGTCTTCGACGACCTGTCGGTGGTGTCGGCCGGGTTCACCGACCCGTACACCGGCCAGACGCTCACCAAGAAGGTGACCTACCGCAACACCGGCAAGGACCCCGTCACGCTGGCCCTGTCGCTGGCGCTGACGCGCGACGACGCGCAGGCGCCCGCCGGGATGGCCTCGATCACGCCGTCGTCGCTGACCGTCCCCGCGGGCGGCACCGCCTCCGCGGACCTCACCATCGAGCCCAAGCTCGGCGAGCCCGGCTGGTACGAGGGCCGGCTGACGGCGACGGCCGGGACCGACCGGCTGACGGCGCCCATCGCCTTCCGCAAGCAGGCCCAGATGGACACGGTGCGCGTCAAGCTCGTCGGCAAGCCCGAGTGGGCGCTGCACCCCGGGCCGCTGTCCTTGATCAGGGTCAGCGACACCGATCCGCTCCTCGACGGCGAGCCGCTCTCTGTGGCGACCGAGAGCTGGCGGGCCACCGACGTGCCCGGCACGGTGGAGACCGTGATCAAGCTCGCCCACGGCGGCGTCTACTCCACGAGCGTCGCACCGTGGTGGTACACCATGCCGGCCCACCAGCTCCAGTACGGTCTGCTGATCGCCCCGGAGACCAAGCTCGACGGCGACACCACGATCACCCTGGACGCCACCAAGACCGAGCAGCTCCAGATCAGCACGCCGCGCGAGTCGGAGCCGGTGTTCCTGAACACGATGAACACCCGCACGACCGCTGCGGGGCGGATGTACGCCGGCGCCTCGCTGCTGAGCTACGAGCCGATCATCGCGGGCAACTACTGGGTCACGCCCGTCAAGTCCAAGCCGGCCGTGGGCACCTTCACGTTCCTCTTCGACGAGATCCGCCGGGCCCCGGAGGTCTCGCTGAGCGTGCCGGGCCTGCGGCTGCACCCGCACTACATCAGTGAGCACGACGCCCTGGTGCCCAAGTTCGCCGCCGACCAGCGCCTGAGCCTGACCACCAGCGGCGCGGACGTCCGCGGCAAACTGGTCTACCTCCCCGCCAGGAACTCGCTCCAGCTCCTTCTTGCCGACCTGGACCTGGCGATCAAGGGCGGGGCGGCGGGTGTGATCACCAGCGACCGCTTCGCCTGGGTCCTCAGCGCCTCCGCGTACACCGCCCAGAACAAGCTGCCTCTCCTGTGGATCGACAGCGCCGAAGCCGACACCCTGGGCAAGGTCATGGCCCGCAAGCCGTACCCGACCGGCAAGCTGACCGTCCAGCCGACCAGCCCGTTCGAGTACAAGCTGGCCTACTACGTGAAGGGCGCCACCGCCGGCCGCCTGACCTTCGCCCCGAAGGCCCGCGACCTGACCGAGATCGACACCACCTATCACTCCCAGTTCCCCATGCGGCAGGGGACGTGGGGGCCGTACCCGGACTTCAACGAGGTCGACCACACCTTCATCCCCGTCCAGCCGCTCAGCGTCCGTGGCTCGCACCTGTTCAACGCGCCCCTGACCCGGACCGAGTACTACAACACCACCGGCAGCGAGGTGCTGTGGCAGCGCGGCTACCAGTTCCTCGAACCCACCACGGACACCCTCCGCCTGGCCATGTCCGAGCGGGCGTTCACCCGCGCCACCCAGGAGCGGGAGGACTGGAACGAGGCCCTCTTGCCCACCCAGATCGCCCTCGGGCCTGACCGGCCGGACTGGGCCGATCCGGGGGTCTTCTGCGACACCTGCCGCCAGGGCGATCGGATGCGGCTGCGCGCGCTCACGCCGTTCGGCCTCGGCTACTACACGGACGCCTCCGACCCCAGTCACACCTATGTGGGGGCGCCGGGCGACGAGCAGACGCACCTGTTCAGCGGCAACACGGAGGTGCAGCCCCAGTTCGACGACATCGGCGTGCCCTACTACAGCGTGCCCGCCGGGTCGGGGACGTATCGGCTGACCGATGTGTGGAAGGACGGGTTCCCCGGCAAGCACGCCGGCACCAGCGTCGAGTCCACCTGGACGTTCCGTTCGGCCCGGCCGGTGAAGGGCAACGCCCCCTACACCTGCATCGACAGCGTGCTCTTCGATGACAAGCAGCCCTGCGCCAAGCTGCCGCTGATCCAGCTCCGGTACCAGCTCAACCTGCCGGGGAACGACACCGTGGCGGCGGGCCGCCTGTTCACCTTCACCGTCAAGGCCGAGGGCGGCGCGTCCGCGCTGCGGGTCTGGACCTCGGCCGACAAGGGCGCCCACTGGTCGCCGGCCACGGTCCTGCCGGGGCTTGGCGGCTCGTACAAGGTCCTCACGCTCAACCCCGCGGGCAGCATCTCGATCAAGGCGGAGGCGAAGGACAAGGACGGCAACACCGTCTCGCAGACCGTCGCCGACGCCTACCTCGCGAAGTAACTACCGGGCGGCGAAGCCGCCCGTGCTCACCACCGTGCTCATCACCCTGGCCCGTTCCTGCTCCGGCAGGGACGGGCCGTACGGGTCGTGGGCGTGGGACTCCGGGATCCGGCCCTCGGCCGCCGCGAGCCACAGCATGCGCTGCACGTAGCCCTCCATGGGCTCGGTGAACGTGGCCGTGGCCAGGCGGTCCAGGCGGGCCGACGCGGCGTCGAAGGCACGCAGGTCCGAACCCCGGTAGGCGTCCATCACCGCGGCCGTCACGCCCACTGAGGCGGCCGCGAGGCCCACCAGGGCGGCCTCGGCACCCCACAGGAGCGACGGGCCGAACATGCGGTCCTCGCCGGTGATGGCCAGCCTGCCCTCCTGCCTGGCGAGGGAGATGGCCCGCTGGCAGCCCATGGCGTCGGACAGCAGCGCGGTCTTGAGCCCCGCCACGCCGGGGTGCCGGAGAAGGTCCAGCATGGTGTCAGGCGGGCAGGGGCGGGTGTAGAGGTCGAAGGCGATCATGGGGAGCCGGGCGGCCCGCCAGATCGCGTCGTGCCCGCCCAGCCGGTCCCCCTCGGCGGGGAAGACCAGAACCCCGTGCGCGCCGAGACTCGCGGCCACCCGCGCCTCCTCCGCGGCCCGGGCGAACCGCCCAGCCGCTCCGGGAGGTTCCGACGCGTCGGACGGCTCAGACGAGCCGGACGCGTTCGGCGTGCCGGACGGCTCAGACGAGCCGCCGACGCCGACGAGGACCGGCACGCCCAGCGCGACCGCGCGCTCGATCACGGCGGCGCGTACGTCCGGCGCCAGGTACGGCCCCCGGCCGGTGTGCGCGAGCACCGCCAGCCCGTCGACGCCGTCCTCGACCAGCCCGGCGAAGTAGCGCGACACCACGCCGAGATCCACCTCGCCCGACGCGGTCATGGGGGTGGCCGCGGCGGCGAGCAGGGCGCCGCGAAGACGATCACGGAGGGCTTGTGCCGAAATATCCACCCGAGAGAGCTTATTTCAACCCGGTCATCGCGATGCTGTTGACCAGGTACCGCTGCAACAGGAAGAAGACCAGCAGGCACGGCACCACGGAGACCGCCGCCGACGCCATCAGCACCGACAGTTGTATCTCCTCGGTCCGCAGCGTGGTCAGGCCGACGGTGAGCGTACGCGTGGCGTTGCTCTGCCCGACGACCAGCGGCCACAGGAAGTCGTTCCAGTGCCACAGGAACACGAACACACCCAGCGTGGCCAGCACGGGCCGGGTCAGCGGCACCACGATCGTCCAGTAGACCCGCAGCTCGGAGGCGCCGTCCACCTTGGCCGCGTCGAACAGCTCGTCGGGCAGCCCCAGGATGAACTGCCGCATCAGGAACACGGCCTGCGAGTTGGCCAGCGTCGGCACGATCAGCCCCCAGAACGTGTCCACCCCGTCGAGGCTGTTGACCAGCACGAACGTCGGGATGAGGGTGGCCTGGAAGGGCACCATCATGGTCGCGAGGAAGGTCCAGAACATCGCCTGGCGGCCGGGGAAGCGCTTCTTGGCGAAGGCGTACCCGGCCATCGAGGCGGTGAGCAGGATGATCACCACCGAGACCACCGCGTACACCAGCGAGTTGACCGTCCACCCCACGAAGCCGGACGCGGACAGCACCCGCGTGAGGTTGTCGAGCGTGAGCGAGTCCGGCCACTGCGCGGGCAGGGTCGGCTCGCCCGCGGGCGACAGCGCGACGACCAGCATGGCGGCGAACGGGCTGACGGTCAGCACCGACAGCACGCCGAGCAGCGCGATCAGCGGCCAGCCGCGCCGCGTGCGCGTCATGTGTTCCCCCGGTCCAGGAAGCGGCGCTGGATCAGCGACACGATGAGCACCAGGGCGAACAGGACCATCCCCCACGTGGCGGCGTAGCCGAAGTCGAAGGACCTGAAGCCGTGGTCGTAGATGCCGTAGATGAGCGTGTAGGTGGCCCTGGCCGGACCGCCGCCGGTCATCACGTAGACGGTGTCGAAGGTCTGGAACGCGCTGATCGTCTCGATCACCAGGACGAAGAAGAGCGCGGGCTTCAGCAGCGGCAGCGTGATCCGGCGGAACCGCTGCCACGCCGACGCCCCGTCGACCCGGGCCGCCTCCAGATAGGAGCCCGGGATCGCCTTCAGCCCGGCCAGCAGGATCAGCATCGAGTAGCCGAAGCCCTTCCACGCCGACACCACGGCCAGGGCCGGCAGCACCAGCGACGACTGCTCCAGGAAGGCCACCGGGCCGAGCCCCGCCTTGCCCAGCACGCCGTTGATCAGCCCGTCGAACTGGTAGATCCACCGCCAGATGACACCGGCCAGCACGAAGCTGGTCACGTACGGCAGGAACAGCATGCCGCGGAACAGGCCGCGCAGGAACACGACCTGGTTCAGCAGCAACGCCGTGCCCAGCGAGACGAGCAGGGTGAGCGGCACGTAGACGGCCACGTACACGAGCGTCACGCGCAGGCTCGTCCAGAAGATCGCGTCGTCGAGCAGCCGGGCGTAGTTGTCGGCGCCGACGAAGTTCCACTCGCCGCCGATGTTCCAGTTGGTCAGGCTCATCCCCGCCGCCGCAAGGGAGGGGAAGATCCGGAATATCAGGAAGAGCACCAGCACGGGCAGCACGAACAGCAGTCCCGTGACCGGGTCACGCAGGCGATGGCGCATCCCTATCCGCCGTTGCTCAGCAGCGCGTCGGCCTCCTTGGCCGCCGCGTCCAGCGCCGTCTTCGCGTCCTCCTTGCCGAGCAGCGCCGCCTGGATGTGCGGGGCGATGACGCCCATCACCTGGCGGGCCTTCGGGTGGGTGTCACCCGGGAAGGCGTACTGCAGCGACTTGGCGAACTCCGTGGCCGCGGCCGACTGGCCGGGCACGGTCACGCCGGTGCGGGCGGGGAAGAAGCCCGACTCCGCGGCCAGGCTCGCGGCGACCTCGGGCGAGGACAGGTAGGTGGCGAACTTCTTCGCGGCGTCCTTGTTCTCGGCGTGCTTGGCCAGCACCAGGGCGCCGGGGATGCCGAACGCGACCCGCTTGGTGCCCTCCAGTGGAAGGCCGATGCCGACGTTCTCGGCGCCGATCGCGGCGCCGAGCTGGACGGCCTGCAGGGCGGTGGCCGCGTGGTACATCGCGGTCTTGCCGCTCGCCAGGGCGCCGCCCTCGATCTCGTTGCCCTTGCTGGCGGCGTCGGCGGGCAGGCCGCCCGCGGCCTTCAGGTCGAGCAGCAGTTGCAGGCTGTCGACGCCTTCCTTGCCGTTGAAGGCCACGTGCTTGCCGTCGGGGGCGAAGACCGTGCCGCCGTTGGCCCACAGGATGGGGTAGAAGCTCTGGTTGAGGCTGACCTCGGGCTTGCCGGGGTAGTCGAGGATGGCGACCTTCTTGGCGGCCAGCTTGGGCGCCGCCTCCTTGAGCTCGGCCAGCGTCTCGGGCGCCTTGTCGACACCCGCCTCGGCGAACAGCTTCTTGTTGTAGATGGGGGCGGTGATCGTCTGGTAGATCGGCACGCCGTACAGCTTGCCGTTCACGGTCAGCGCGGTGAGCGCGTTGGGCAGGTAGGAGGCCTTGTCCTTGGCCACCACGTCGTCGACCGCCTCGATGGTGCCCTGCTGGGCGTACTGCGGGATCTGGTCGGGACCCAGGACGACCAGGTCGAAGCCCTTCTTCGAGACCAGGGCCGTGGTGACCTTCTCCTGGCGGCCCTCCCAGGGCTGCTGGTCGATCTTGATGTCGATCGTCGCGTTCTTGGCCTCGAAGTCCTTCTCGATTTTTGCCCAGAACGCCTGACTCTTGGCCTGGTCCCCGATGACGGGGTACATCCAGAGAGTCACGGTGCTCTTGTCCGAGCCGCTGGATCCGCACCCTGCGGCGGCGAGGGCCAGGGCGGCCGCCAGGCCGAGTGCCGCGGTCTTCCTCATCGGCGGATTCCTTTCACGTAATACCGGTCCTGACCGAAACCTAATGACGGCGGCCGGTCGGGGTCAATGGATGATGCCTGAACGTAACGCCACACGGTTATCTCGTGTCTCTCGTGTCTCTCGTGGCGAAGCGGGTGATCTCGCGGGCGACGGCGTCCGCGTGCTCGGTCGTGTAGTTCTCGTTCCAGTCGATGATCAGGAGCGTCTCGGCGACCAGGCGCTCGGCCTCCGGGCAGGGGTTCGGGGCGTAGCCGTGCAGCGGGTAGCGCGAGCTCCCGTAGATGGGCCGGCCCCACAAAGGGGCGCGGTTCAGCGGTTCCTCCAGGTAACCCGCCCGTGCGGGTATCCCGGCCGCGGCCAGGTGCGCGGCCAGCTCCCGGGCGTCGCCCTGCGGCCGCACGATGGGGAACAGCCACCAGGCGTGCCCCTCCGGCCGCGGCAACCGTACTCCCGGCAGGTCCCGAAGGGCTTCGAGCAGCCGTACGGCCGTGCGGCGGCGGGCCGCGACGACGCCCGGCAGCTTGGCGAGCTGGGCCCGCGCGACGGCGGCCTGCAGCTCGGTCATGCGGTAGTTCAGGCCGAACCCGGCGTGCGAGCGCCCGGCCGCCCGGTCCCAGCCCTTGTCGGCGAACAGCCGCATCCGCCGCGCCGGCTCGTCGTGATCGGTGAGCGCCAAACCGCCGTCACCGCAGGTGATGTGCTTCCACTGCTGGAGGCTGAGGGTGCCGACGTCGCCCACGGTGCCCGCGAGCCGCCCGTCCGGCAGTTCGGTGAGCCACGCCTGGGCGCAGTCCTCGATCAGCGCGAGCCCGTGCTCGTCGGCCAGCGCCCGCAGGTCGTCCACCCGGGCGGGCGCGCCGAACAGGTGGACGGCCATGATCGCCCGGGTCCGCGGGCCGATCAGCTTGGCCACCGCGGCGGGGTCGAGATTGCCGTCGGAGGGGTCGACGTCCGCGAAGACAGGGACCGCGTTCTGCGCCAAGATGGGGGCCACGGTCCCGAAGTCCGTGATCGGCGTCGTGATGACCTCGTCTCCGGGGTCCGGCGCAGCCGCCACGACCGACAGATGGAGGGCCGCCGTGCCGGAAGCGCAGGCGACGGCGTGGCGGACGCCGTACACCGTGGCGACCTCGCGTTCGAGCGCTCGCGTCTCGGTCCCCCAGACCGAGCTGAGCATGCCCGAACGGATCACCCGCGTCGCGGCGGCCACCTCCTCGTCGCCGAGTGTGCGGCCCGCGGCCTCCGCCATGGACGGGAACTTCACTGGGGCTCCTCACAAGTTATGATTGCGGTCTTGACCGAAATGAGAGAGGGAGGCGTGGGTGGGAATCGTCATCGGGGTCGTCGGCCCGCATGATCTGGTCGACGACGTCGCGGCCACGTGCGAGGAGCAGCCCGGCGTCAGCGCGCTGCGGCTCGACTACGACCACGAGTCGCAGGCACCCGCGATCGTCGAGGCGCACGCCGCCGCCGTGGAGGGGTGGCTGTTCACCGGCATAGTGCCGTACATGCTGTCGCGCGACGCCGAGACGCTGACCCGTCCCGCCGCGTTCGTCGACTACTCGGGCGCGACGCTGCTCAGCGCCCTGGTACGACTGCAGCACGAAGGCCAGGACGTGACCAGGCTGTCGATCGACACGCTGCCCGCCGCCGACGTGGCCGCCACGTTCGCCGAGGCCGGGCTGCCCGCCGACACCCTGCGCACGCTCTCCTACCGGCCGGAGATGACCTCCAAGAAGGCGGTCGCCTTCCACCGGCGCGGCCCCGACCATCCCGTGATCACCTGCCTCAGCTCGGTGCACGAGGCGCTGCGCGGCGAGATGCACGTGCTGCGCCTGGCGCCGTCCGTGCATTCGGTCCGGGTGGCGCTGCGCCAGTTGCTGCTGACCGCCGAGGGGCAGGCGCAGGAGGACGCGCAGATCGCGCTCGGGCTGATCGAGGTCGAGAGCGAGGAGGGCCTGCTGCGCGAGGCCACCGGGCTGGGCGGCACGCTGGCCGCCTTCCGTGGCGGCATCCATCTCCTGGTCACCACCCGGGGCCCGCTGTTCGACGCCACGGGCGGCTTCACCGGCCTGCCCATGCTGGGCCGCCTGGCGGCGCACAACCAGGCGGTACGCGTGGGTTTCGGGCTGGGCCGCAGCGCGGCGGAGGCGGAGAGCCTGGCCCGCCGGGCCCTGGCCCGCGCCCGGCGCATCGGCGACGTCGCGGCGGTCCTGTCGCTGCGCGCCGACACCGACATCGTCCTGGAGTCGGTGGCCGGCGTCCCGGCGTCGGGGCGGAACCTCTCGGTCATCGCCCGCCGCGTGGGCCTGTCGGTGGCGACGATCGAGCGCCTGCTGGAGGCGCGGGCGGCGGCGGGCGACGAGCCGCTCACCACCAGGGAGATCGCCGACCGCCTCGAGGTCCAGCAGCGCACGGCCCGGCGCATGCTGCACCGGCTGGAGCTGGCCGGGCTGGCCGAGCGCACGGGCAACCTCACCAGCGGCTCCAGCGGCCGCCCCCTGACCCTGTACCGCCTCACCCTCTGAGACGGCACACTCGAGGACCCCGGGCTCGCGGATCGCGGGCCTGGGGGCGGCGGGTTCGGGGACGACGCGGGCCGGCATGAGGGTCAGGCCAGCCAGCGGGACAGGCCGCCGCTGACGAAGTCGTCGTCGCGCAGCAACGGGTAGGCGGCCCAGACCCGGTCGATCTCCGCGAGCTGCCCGGGCGAGAGCTCCTCCGCCGGGTCCAGGCACCAGCGGCCGGCCAGCAGCCCCTGGCGGCGCAGCACCTCGTGGATGCCGGGGATGCAGCCGTGGAAGCCGTTCGCCGAGTCGAAGATGGCGGCGTTGGCGTCGGTGAGCTGGCCGTCGAGGGTGAGCAGCCGCCGGACGGCCGCGTCGTCGCCCGCGCGGGCCAGCTTGGCCTCCTCCAGCAGTTCGACCGCCCGCCGTACCCAGACCGCCCACTGACCGAGCAGCCCGCCGACGAACTCGATCTCGACCGCGCGCCCGTCCACGACCACCCGGTGCGTGGTGACGAGGTCGGCCAGGATGTGGTCGTCGTTGCCGGTGTAGAGGGCGACCTCGGCCGCGCGCCCGGCTCGCACCACGCCGTGGAGCACGTCGAGCGTGCGGTAACGGTCGAAGGGGGCGACCTTGATGCCCACCAC
Source organism: Nonomuraea sp. NEAU-A123 (assembly GCF_018603905.1). Lineage (GTDB taxonomy): Bacteria > Actinomycetota > Actinomycetes > Streptosporangiales > Streptosporangiaceae > Nonomuraea. The sequence continues at coordinate 643,945 of NZ_JAHFZZ010000004.1, read as the reverse complement.
GGACTCGATCGAGGCCAACCTTGTCCAGAAATTTCGGGATAAGGTACGCCCGCCGACGGCGGGCTGCAGGTAGAAGCCGATCACCGGCAGCACCTCGCCCACCGCCCGCGCCCGCTCGATCAGCCCGTCCTCGTCCAGCTCCCGCCAGGGGCTCAGCAGCACCATGTGGTAGCCGAGCGACCTGGCCAGCTCGGCCTCCGCAACGGCCTGCCGCGTGCTCCCGGTGGCCCCGGCCACCAGGACGACCTCACGCTCGTACTCGCCCACTGTCCGCGCGGCCAGCTCCAGCACCGGCGGCAGAAGGTCGGTGCCGTGGATGGCGAACTGCGTGGTGTGCACGCCCACCGCCAGCCCGCCCGCGCCGGCCTCGACGTAGTAGCGGGTCAGCGCCCGCTGGCGGCGCTCGTCCAGCTTCCTGTCCTCGGTCAGCGCCAGCGGGTGGGCCGGAATCACCAGGCCGCGCCTGAACAGGTCGCGCACGGACATCTGCGCCTCTGGAACCGTGCTGAGCACGTCGAATCCCCCTCGGGTCAATGGGTAGGGCAGGCGGTTAGAAACGGCCGTCACGGCGTTCGAACTTGGTGGGCTTGCCGAGCAGCGGGCCACCGTCCGCCACCCAGCGGGCGGTGTGCTCGATCAGCTCGGCAGGCGTGAGCTCCGGGTAGCCGAACAGGCGGTGGCACTTGCCGGCGTTCGACAGCAGCGCCGTGGGCGCCTCCTCGCCGGTGAACACCGGCTCCTTGCCCAGCGCCGCGCCGAGGTCCAGCGCGGTCCGCCGCACCGAGATCAGCTCGGGTCCCGTCACGTTCAGCACGTACGGCGGCGTCTCGGCGAGCAGCAACGAGCGGAGCACGACCTCGTTGGCGTAGCCCTGCCACACCACGTTGACCTGGCCGGTGGACAGGTCGATCGGCTCCCCGGCCAGGATCTTCCCGGCCAGGTCGACGAGCACGCCGTAGCGGAGCTCGACGGCGTAGTTGAGCCGGATCAGCGACATGCGCGTGCCGTTCGCCTCCGCGAAGTGCGACAGCACCCGCTCCCTGCCGAGGCAGCTCATCGCGTAGTCGCCGACGGGCCCGGTCGGCGAGCCCTCCGTGCTGCCCCCGCTGGTGACGGGGACGAGCGGGTAGACGTTGCCGGTGGACAGGGCGGCGATCCTGGCGTCCCTGAACCTGTCCGCGACCCGGCCGGGCAGGTACGCGTTGGTGAACCAGGTGGCGTGCTCGCGGCCCTCGGTGCCGAACTTGGCGCCGACCAGGAACACCACGTTCGGCGCGTCGGGAAGCTCGCGCAGCGCCCCCTCGTCGGCCACGTCGGCGGCGACCACGGTGGCGCCGTCGTCCTGGAGCGACCGGGCGAGCCCCGGTTCGGAGAAACGGGACACCGCGATGATCCGCCGGTCGCCGCGCGTGGCGTTGAGCGCCAGCCGGACCAGGCTCGGGCCGAGCTTGCCGCCCGCGCCGAGGATCAGGATGTCGCCGTCGAGCCGGCTCAGGTCGCCGACGAGGGCATCGCCCGGCCGCGCCAGCCGCTCCTCGAGTTCCGCTGTCGTCCGCACGCACTCTCCTCCGTTACGTCATTTACGGTCCAGACCGTAACTGCGCCGGAGTTAGGCTGTCAATGGGCGCTCTCGCGCGCCGCGACCAGAACCTCCAGGATGGCCCGGGTCTCCGCCCACGGGACGGGGCTCGGCGCGCCCCCGATCATGGCCAGGAACGCCTCGATCGTCCCCTCATAGCCGAGGCCCTTGACGTGGTCGTCGCCGCCCTCGATCACGATGGCGTCGGTGCCGCCGCGGCGGTGGACGGTGACGGTGTAGGCCTCCTCGTCGGAGACGCCGAGGATCTCGACGGTGCCCGTGACGCCGCTGTCCCAGCGCAAGGCCATGACGCCGGTGTCCTCCGAGCGCAGTCCCGCGTAGTGCCTGGTGGCCGAGGCCGCGCCGGCCAGCCGTACGTCGGGGCCGAGCAGCGCGACCAGCAGCTCCACGCCGTGGATCCCCATGGTCACCAGCGTCCCGCCGCCCTCGCCGGGGGTGTCCTGCCAGGCGTTGTAGCCGGTGGCCCAGAGGCCGACGTCATGTCGTACGGTGGCCCGGACCGCGAGCACGTCGGCGGGGTCCAGCCGCGTTCCGGCGAAGGCCGGGGCGAAGCGGAGCACCGAGCTGGACAGGACGCGGTCGTGGATCCGCAGCCGGTCCAGCTCGCGCAACTGGGCGCGGGTGGCGACGGCGGGCTTGTTCACGAAGCAGGCCGTACCCGTGTCGAGCACGGCCGCCAGCGCGCCGGGCACCCGTGGGTTCGGCACGGTCAGCACCACGCCGTCGGGCTCGGCGGCCAGCAGCGCGGCCAGGCTCGGCAGCACCTTGGCGGCCGGGTGCTCCTCGGTGAAGCGCGTCAGCCGCTCCGGGTCCTCCTCCCACACCAGCAGGTCCGCGTGGCGGGCCAGGGTGTGGGCGTCGGTGAAGGGATGGCTGGTGGCGAGACCGGCGAGGGCGACGCGCATGGCGTCCTCCATTTCTGGACGTGTCCTGAAATGGTGCCCATCATGGCAGCTAGAGCTCGTCCACCTCCGCGTGGGAGCGGCCGCCCGACAGCTTCGCGTAGCCGGGGCCGCGGTCGAAGAAGCGGCCCGCCGGCGGGCGCAGGTTGGCGCGGAGCTCGGCGGTGCCCTGCTCGTCGATGCGGTCGCCGTCCAGCACCACGCCGTAGTCGCCCAGGGCGCCCGCGATCGACACCTTGCCGTCGCGGACGTCGGCCGCCACCGCGCGCGGGTCCCGGTCGTACGGCGAGCCCCAGCCGCCGCCCCCGGTGGTGCGGATGCGGATGGTCTCGCCCGCCTGCACCTGGTGGTCGTCCACCAGGCCCTCCATCTCCTTGCCCGCGATCTCGACCCGGAACGGCCGCCCGGCCAGCCCGCCGTTGACGCCCCAGCACGACAGGATGGACCGGTCGGCGATCGACATGTACGAGGCGTCCCGGAGCATCCTGATGTGCTTGTCGTAGCCGAGCCCGCCCCTGAACATGCCCGGCCCGCCCGAGTCGCAGGCCAGCGCCAGCCGCTCGACCCGGAACGGCCAGCGCGCCTCGGCGAACTCGACGGGGATGTTGCGCGAGTCGGGCACCACGTGGATGGTGTCCTCGCCGTCGGCGTACCAGCGCCCGCCGGAGCCGCCGCCGAGGACCTCCCTCATCAGGTACGGCACGCCGTCGGCGTCGGCGCCATGGACGCCGGTGTAGCGGATCGTCTCCTGGTCGGCCGGCATGCGGCCGCCGGTGGCCTTGGCCAGCACACCCGCGAGCACGCCGAGCAGGCGCAGGATCACGAACGTCCGGGCGTTGGTGGGAGCGGGGAAGATCGGCGTGAGCAGCGTCCCCTTCTCCGGGAAGACCATCTCGATCAGGGGGACGACGCCCTCGTTGACGTCCAGCTCGGCCATGCGGTCGGGGGTGTCGGCGAGGTTGCGCAGGATGGGGGCCAGCCACTTCTTCAGGAACACGCCGTCGGCGTAGTCGCCCGCGTGGTTGATCGGCCCCTTGGCCTGCGGTGACGTACCGGTGAAGTCGATCTTCAGTGGCGCGTCCGCCGTGTGGTCGACGGTGAGCGTGATCCGCTGGGCGTGCAGTCTCGGCTCGTCGACGCCGTCGTGCTCGGCGTAGTCCTCCCAGGTGTAGGTGCCCTCGGGGATCTTGGTCAGCAGCTCGCGCCGGAACGTCTCCGTCGTCTTGCCGATGATCGCGTCGAAGCACTCCTCGACCTCGGCCTTGCCGTACCTGTCGAACAGCTCGCCCAGGCGGCGCGCCCCCATGAGACAGGCCGAGCACTCGGCGTCGAGGTCGCCCGCCAGCGAGTCGGGCATCCGCGAGTTGCGGATCATGATGCGCAGCGCGGCCTCGTTGGGCACGCCCGCGTCCCACAGCTTGATCGGCGGGACCATCAGCCCCTCCTCGAACACGCTGCGCGCGTGCGAGGGCATCGAGCCGGGCACCGAGCCGCCGATGTCGTCGTGGTGCCCGAACGCCTGCACGAAGGCCACCACCGAGCCCTCGTGGAAGACCGGGACGGTGACGCACAGGTCGGGCAGGTGGCCGATCCCGCCTTCGGACAGGTAGACGTCGTTGTGGAAGTAGACGTCGCCGGGCTTCATCGTGTCGATCGGGAAGTCGCGGACGATCGGCTGGACGAGCGCGCTGTAGGAGCGGCCGGTCAGCTTGCGCAGCCGGGCGTCGTGGATGCCCGCGCGGAAGTCGTGCGCGTCGCGGATCATCGGCGAGCGGGCGGTCCGCGCGATCGCGGTCTCGACCTCCTTCTCCACGGAGGCCAGGGTGCCCTCGACGATCTCGATGAGAACGGGGTCAGCCACGCCGCACCTCCACGTTGCCGTACTCGTCCACCTCGGCGGTGAAGCCGGGATGGATGGGGATCGTCGAGCCGTACTCCTCGATGACCGCCGGGCCCTCGACCACGGTCCCGGGGTCCAGGTCGGACCGCTGGTGGATCGGCGTGTCGGCGGCCGACTCGAAGTGCACGCTCCTGGTCCCCGCCTCTGGCCGCTCCTCAGTGCGCGGCGACCTCTGGCGGATCACCGGGCGAGTGATGGGGCCGATGCCGGAGACGCGCAGGTTGACCCATTCGACGCCGTGCCGCTCGTCGTCGCGGTAGCCGTAGCCGTAGAGCTTCTCGTGCGCCTCGTGGAAGCGGTCCAGCACCTCCCGGCGCCACTCCTCGTCCACCTCGCCCGCCGGGGCGGCCACGCGCACCTCGTACGCCTGGCCGTAGTAACGCAGGTCGGCGCTGCGGGCGTAGACCGGGTCGTCGAAACCCTCCCGGTCGAGCGCCTGCGCCGCCTCGCCCTCCAGCTCGCGGAAGATCTCCCCGGCCGTCGCCGGGGACAGGTCGCGGGTGACGTACGTACGGACGTAGTCGTTCTTGACGTCCACCGTGAGCAGGCCGAACGCCGACACGTTGCCCGGATCGGGCGGCACGATCACCGCGGGCAGGCCCAGGATGTCGATCAGCCGGCAGGCCAGCAGCGGCCCCGAGCCGCCGAACGTCACCAGCGGGAAGTCCCGCACGTCGAGCCCGCGCTTGACGGTGAGCTGGCGGATGGCGTTGCTCTGGTTGAACGCGCTGATCTCCAGGATGCCCGTCGCGGTCCGCTCGGCGCCGAGCCCGAGCTTGTCGGCCAGCGCCTCGATGCCGGTGCGCGCGGCCGCCACGTCGAGCGGGATCTCGCCGCCGAGCAGGTGCGGCGGGATGCGGCCGAGGAATACGTGCGCGTCGGTGACCGTCACCTCGGTGCCGCCCCGGCCGTAGCAGAGCGGTCCCGGATCGGCCCCCGCCGACCTGGGGCCGACCTTCAGCGTGCCCTCGGGCGAGATCCAGGCGATGGAGCCGCCGCCCGCGCCGACGGTGACGATGTCGATCATCGGGATCTTGCACGGGTAGCGGCCGATGGCGCCCTCGGTGGTGATGGACGGCTCGCCGTCGATCACCACCGAGACGTCGGTGGAGGTGCCGCCGCCGTCCAGGGTGATCACCGACGGGTGCCCCGCCGTGGCCGCGATGAGCGCCGCGCCCAGCGCGCCGGCCGCGGGCCCGGACAGCACCGTGGTGATCGGCTGGTTGACGACCTCACGGGCCGACAGCACGCCGCCGTTCGACTTCATCACCGAGAACGGCATGCCGAGCCGGGCCGACAGGTTGGCCAGGTAACGGCGCATCGTCGGCTTGACCGCCGCGTCCACGAGCGTGGTGACCGACCGCTCGTACTCGCGGTATTCGCGCAGCACGTCGCTCGACAGCGAGACGACCGCCTCGGGGTGCTCGCGGGCCAGCACGTCGCGCATGCGCCGTTCGTGGTCCGGATTGGCGTACGAGTGCAGGAAGCACACGCCGATCGCGGTGACGCCCTTGGCCTTGAACCAGCGCGCCACCTCGGCGGCCTGCTCCTCGGCGAACGGGCGCACCTCGGCACCGGTGTGGTCGAGGCGCCCCCCGATGGTCTTGACCAGGTGGATCGGGACGATCCTCGGTGGTTTGACCCAGAAGTAGGAGTTGCCATAACCGTCGGGCACGCTCTGCCTGGCGATCTCCAGGATGTACTCGAAACCCTCGGTGGTGATGAACCCCAGGTTCGCTATCCGATCCTCGAGCAGTTGGTTGGTGGCCACTGTGGTGCCGTGCACGACGGAACTCGCGTCGAGCCGGCCCAGCTTTTCGATGCCCCTGACGAACCCGTCGGCGGGGTTCGCCGGGGTCGAGGGGGTCTTGGTCGTGACGATCTCACCGGTCTGGTCGTCCACCGCCACCACATCGGTGAAGGTGCCTCCGGTGTCGACTCCGATACGGACGCTACGCATGGCTCCTCAGCTTCGGCGCCGGCCGAGCACTTCATCGATGACACGGGGCGCGTTCTCAGTGCCAACATATGCCGCCAACCGCACTACCAGCTCCTGTGACCTGGCCAGTTCGGCCTCCACCCTGGCCTTTCCCGACTGTCCCGCCTGCACGCCGAAGTAGGCGCCGATGATCGTGCCAACCACCCCGGCCACACCCGCGAACAACGCCGCGAACTCCTTCGTGGCGAACACGGCGGCCCCGAAGGCCACCAGAATCGCGACGATCCCCGTCACGACCACGAGGAAGCCGTACCGCCACCTCGTGGCGTCGGCCTGCGCCGCCGTGAGGTCGTCGGTCGTCATCATCGCGTCGAGTGCGGGTGGCTTCTCTGTGACCACGGATCCTCCTGATAACTCCAGGGGAGAAATGTCCCACGAGGTCATGGAACAAGCCAAGCCGCTAAGGTGGCCCCCTGTGACCGAATCGTTTGCCCTGTCCGCCGTCCCGTCCGGCGCTCGTGATGCCGTGCTGAAGTTCTACTTCGGTCCCATGGACTGCGGGAAGTCCACGCTCGCGCTTCAGATGAACTACAACCACGGCCGCCAGGGCAGGCGCGGGCTCGTCCTGACCAAGCACGACCGCTCGGGCGGACCCCAGGTCACCAGCAGGATAGGGCTCGGTCTCGACGCGATCGAGGTCGTGGACTCGCTCGATCTGGTGGCGCTGGTGACCGGGCACGACCGGATCGACTACCTGATCTGCGACGAGGTCTGCTTCTACACCGTCGACCAGATCGAGCAGCTCGCCGACCTGGTGGACGACCACGGGATCGACGTCTACGCCTTCGGGCTGGCCTCCGACTTCAGGTCCGTGATGTTCCCGGCGGCGCAGCGGCTGTTCGAGCTGGCGGACGAGGTGTGCCGGCTGCAGGTCGAGGTGCTGTGCTGGTGTGGGCGGCCCGGACTGCTCAACGGGCGGATCGTGGGCGGGCAACTGGTCCGTACGGGCGAGCAGGTCGTGATCGGCGACACGGACGCCTCTCCGGTGCGCTACCAGGTGCTCTGCCGCCGCCACCACCGCTCCGGGCTCCTGGGCGAGGGCACCTTCTGACCCGACCCTAGACCAGCTTGTCGAGCAGGTCTCTGAGGTGGGCCGCGTCGTCGGCCGGCAGCTTCGCCAGGAACGCCCGCTCCGCCTCTTCGACGGCCTGACCCCCGTCGCGCAGCGTGTCGCGGCCGCGCGTGGTCAGCTCGACCATGTTCTTGCGCCGGTCGTCCGGATGCGGCCGGCGGCTGACCAGCTTCTTGCCTTCGAGCGTGTCGATCAGGGCGACCATCGTCGTCCTGTCGATCCGCAGCCGCCGCGCGGCCTCCTGCTGCGACAGCGGGTCGGCCTCGTCGAGCACGTGGAGCACCGCGAGCTCACGGCCGTCGATCCCGTACGGCTCCAGGGCAGGGCCGGTGAGCTGGGTCAGGCGCAGGTTCGCGTGCTTCAGCAGGTATCCAAGGCGACGTCTCGACACATCCCGATTCTCGCACTAGCCTAATCATCAGCATTACTGACAATCAGTGGAGCTGATACATGCTGAGCTTTGGAATGAAGACCGTCCCCGTCGGCGTCACGTACGACGCGCTGCTGCGGACCTGGCAGCAGGCCGACGCCGTCCCGGTCATCGAGCACGCCTGGCTCTGGGACCACATGCTGCCGCTGTTCGGGCCGGTGGACGCGCCGATCCACGAGGGCTGGACGATGCTCGCCGCCCTGGCCGCGCGGACCTCCCGGCTCCAGCTTGGGCTCATGGTGACGAGCAATCTCACCAGGCCGCCGGCCGTACTCGCCAAGATCGCGGCGACCGTGGACGCCATCGCGCCCGGCCGCCTGGTCCTCGGCCTCGGCGTCGGCGGCACGCACCAGCCGGGCGACACGCTCGTGCCCAGGGAGTACAACGCGTACGGCCTGCACATCGCCTCACCCGCCGAGGGCGTGGCCAGGCTGGCCGAGTCCTGCACGATCATCAAGCGGATGTGGACCGAGGACCGGTTCGACTTCTCCGGCCGCTACTACCAGTTGCGCGAAGTGGTGTGCTCACCGAAGCCCGCCGTACCGCCACCGCTCCTGATCGGCGGGTGGGGCGACAGGACACTCGGCGTGGTGGCCGAGCACGCCGACATCTGGAACGTGCCGGGGCCGCCGCACAACACGACCGAGTTCATCAGGGAGCGGAACAAAGTGCTCGACGAGAAGTGCGCCGCCATCGGGCGCGACCCGGCGGAGATCACCCGCTCAACGCAACTCGTCATCTCCACCGACGACCCCGCCACCACCCGGTCATTGATCGGCGAACTGGCGGACACCGGTGTGACGCACTTCGTCCTCGGCGTCCGCCCACCCGGCCCCGCGAACGTAGCCGAGTGGCTGGCCGAAGAGATCATCGCTCACGCGGCACAGTAGCCGGGGACGTCACCGCTCAGACGGCGCAGTAACCGTCGTCGCAGCCGTCGGCCGGGTCCGCGAGGATGGTCACCGGCGTCTGGCCGGTACGCGCCGCGACCTCGTCGAGCGCGGCGTCGAACGTCTCCGCCGGCTGCGCCCCCGACACCGCGAACTGCCCCTCGAACAGGAACAGCGGCACACCCGTTATCCCCAGCGCCCGCGCCCGGTCAAGCTGCTCGCGCACCTCCTGGGCGCCCTCACCCGGCGGATGATCCACGCCCACCTCAGCGGCCAGCTTCGTGAGCACGTCCTGGTCACCGACGTTCAGCCCGTCAGTGAAGTGCGCGCGGAACAGCCGATCGACCGCCTCCTGGCCACGCCCCTGCCGGGTGGCGAGCTCGACCAACCGGTGCGCCTCAAACGTGTTCGCGCTGACGGCCTGCTCGAAGCGCAGGTCCAGCCCCTCTTCAGCGGCCACGCCGGCGACCCGGGAGATCATTTGCGCGACGTTCCCGCCGAACTTCCGCTCCAGGGCAGGGAGCAACGGCTCACCTTCGGTGGGGGCGTCCGGGTTCAGCTGGAACGGTCGCATGGTGATGTCCACGACGCCGCCCTTGTCGCGGAACCGGTCGGCGGCACGGGCGAAGCGAGCATGACCGATGTAACACCAGGGGCAGACGATGTCCGAAAATATCTCGACTTTCACGCTCGATGACAACCTCCAGAACCCGGCCCCCATTCCACCGGCCTTGCACGTCCGATCAGGCCGACCACCCCGGGGCCCGCTTCCCGACAGACCGGTGGCCTGCGCTCATCAGGCCGGTCACCCAGCAACCGTTCCCACCAGACCGGTCACCCGGCGGCCAGTTCCCGACAAGCTACTCACCCGGCGGCCAGTTCCTCCAGCCGATAGGGGAGATAGGCCGAGTCGTCCACCAGGGCCGAGGCGCCGCGCCACCAGCCGAACCACTCCCCGCTCCGCCACATCCAATCGACCCGCTCGATGGTCGCCACCACGTCGCCGACCGTCTGCCACCGCTCGCCCAACTGCTCGCGGGTGGCACCGTGCCGTAGCGCCCAGGCACGCAGGATGCCGGCGGCGGCGGTGGGGACTTCGCGGGCGTACGGATCGGGATCCTCCCCGGGCAGCCGGTGCGGCCCGAGCCCGGCCGCCACTCCCCAGCTCCACTGCGCCTCGGCGGGACGCGAATAACGCAACGAGTGGAAGTCGAGGTTCGAGCCCAGGTCCTCGTCAGGCCGCCGGGTGACGACCGCGTCGAGCCGACCGCCGGCATCGAAGTGCACGACGAGCCGCTGACCCGGCTTCGCCCCCTCCGGCAGCTCGAAACGATCCTCGGCCTGCCACGAGTTCAGGTCCACCTGGGCAACGGGCTCGCCCCACAGCTGGTCGGCCGCGTCGTCGGAGATCCAGGCGGCGAGCATCTCCAGCGCGGTCAGATCGGTCCACGGCTCGATCGCGACGGCCGTACGCAGCACCTCGTCGGGCGCGGGCAACTTGCCGCCCCTGGGCCGCGTCCACCATTCGTCACCCAGCTCGCGGGCGCCGACCAGCAGCGCGGCGATGGCGGCCAACTCGGCGGACCGCCTGGTGAGAGACGCGCCAAGCGCCAGACTCAGACAGCGTTCGGTCCGCTCGTCGCCGAGCGCGGGGCGCGCGTCGCCGATCAGCGCCTCGGCGGTCGGGCGCTCCTCTCCGAGTAGGTTGCGTATGACTCGCCGGGCCTCGGTTCGTGCGTCTTCAGCGTGTGCCTGCCGCATACAGCCACGCTACGCCTGGAGATCCTTTTCCGCGAGAGCTCAGCCCCACCCTCATGAGCAGCCGGTTTGACGACCTGGCCACCTCCGAGACCTCAGCCCCCTCGGCAGCGGCCGGTCTGTCGGCATACCCGTCCCCAGGGGCGACGGGTGACGGCAGACCCAGCCGTTCCGGCCCAGCAGCAAGCCCACGGCACGATGCCCACCCGCATCAGCTTGACGGCGCGACCATCCCTCAAGGCGACGCCGCGCGCCCGGCATCCCCCGAGGCGAGGCCGAGCGCCGAGCTAAGGCGAGGACGAGCGCCGGGCATCTCCCCAAGGCGATTCCGACCTCGCTCGGGCGATGCCGACGTCGCTCGGGGCGACACCTAGCGCGGCCGCAGCCGGGTTTCCCCGTATCGTCTCTCGACCGACGGGACGGCACTGGTTCGATGGGGCAGCGGTCAGGGGCGCGGACGTCGGCCCGCCCGGCCGAGCAACCAGCCCACCGCGACGCCGGTCAGGGCGATGCCCGCCCCCATCCCGAACGACGCCAGCATCACCCACGGGCGCGTCTCCGTGTGGCTCCTGGGCGGGCGCTCGTATACGGCGGATGGGCGTTCATACACGGCAGGCGCCCGACGCCCCTCCGCACCCGCGGCCTCACCTGCCGCACGTGCCACCGCGGCTCGGCGTGCGGCCAACTCGTCTACCCCCATCCCGCGCTCAGCCTCTCCCTCCACGACCGCTCCCTGCCCGGCCCCGGAACGCACCACCGCTCCCTGTCCGGCTCCGGAACGCACCGCCGCTCCTTGCCCGACCCCGCGATCCGTCGCCGCTCCCTGCCCGGCCTCTCCGGCCGCGGGTACGCCGCCGCGCACGGCGTACCCATCCTCCGGGGCGCGCAGATGATCCTCGACGGCCGCGAAGAACTCCCCCGCCGTCCGCTTGGCCACCGAGCCGAGCATCCGCTGCCCCACCCCGCCGATCATGCCGCCGATGACCGCGTCGGCGTCGTAGTCGACCCGGGTCCCTTCGTCGACCTCGCTGAGCCGTACCAGCACGGTCGCCTCCACCGTCCCCGGAGCGCCCTGGCCACGCGCCCGCAGCACGAAGCTCTCCGGCTCCGACGGTTCGGCCAGCGACACCTCGCCCTGGTAGACGCCCTTGATGGACGCGACCCCCGCCGTCACCGTCATCCGGTACGTGTCCGGCCCCGTCTCCTCCAGGCGCTCACAGCCCGGGATGGTGCGCACCAGCACCGCCGGATCCTGGAGCGCGTCCCACACGCGATGTCTCTCGACGCCGATCATGGCGCTACCTGCCACCTTCACATCGCCACTCTAGGGACGAAGGGACGTTCGCGATAAGGGCAACACTCGCCAGCCGGACGATCGCTCCTTATCGGATGCACCCACCCCGCGATCATGGCTGGCAGGATGGGACCGATGTTGAAGGGTCGAGTCAGGGGACGAAACGTGTCGATCGTGGCCCATGTGGCCCATGTGCTGGGTGCCCGAGTGTCCCGAGCCGCCCGCACATTCCCCGCAGTACGCGCGGCCGGTGTGACCCGAGCGGCCCTGGCCCGAGCGGCCCTGACCCAAGCAGCCCTAACGCGAGCGACCCTGACCCAAGCAGCCCAAGTGGACGGTTTGTCCCCCGTGGCCCGGCCCGTCCGCGTGGCCGCCGTGGCGGCGGTCGCGGTCCTGCTGGCCGGCTGTGCGACCAGCGGCGAGTCAGGCGGTACGGCAGACGGCCCAGGAGGCGACACGACCGGCGCCACGCCAGGCAGCACGGCCACCAGCACCACCGCCCCCAGATCCGACGCGACCACGCAGCGACTCGACGGCCCGCCCGGCGCGGTGCCCAGGCGCGGCGAGGTACGCGCGATCCCGGCCACCGGCTCCCTGCCCCCGGTGATCAGCTCGATCCCCACCACCCGCAAGGTCGTCTTCCTGACCATCGACGACGGCTGGGAACAGGACCCCGGCTTCGTCCAGCGGGTACGCGACCAGCGGATCCCGATCACGGCGTTCGCCATGCGGGACGCGGTGGAGGCCAAGGGCACGCCCGACCCCGCCGGCGGCCCCGGCCAGTTCGTAGGAGCCGGAAAATGGGGATATTTCCGCTCATTACGTGACGCCCACGTACCCATCGAGAACCACACCCTCACCCACCCGAACCTCCGCCTCCTCGGCTACGACGCCCAGCGACGGGAGATCTGCGGCTCCTCCACCATCATCAGGAGAGAGCTGGGGACCAGGCCGACGCTGTTCAGGCCGCCGTTCGGCAACTACAACACCGACACGCTCAGAGCCGCCAAGAACTGCGGCCTGAAGACGGTCCTGCTCTGGACGGCCACCGTGCAGCCCGGCGGCAAGATCGCTTACCAGGTGCCGGACAAGAAGCTGCGCCCCGGCGACATCCTCTTGATCCACTTCCGCCCGAACCTGGCCAGGGACTTCCAGATCCTGGTCAACAAGATCAAGCGCCGCGGCTACGAACTCGGCAACCTCCAGGCATACCTGGACGCCGCCACCAACCGCTGACGCCACCCCGTCCCGAAAAGACCAGGACACTCCCTGGCCATCTCGTACGTCTGCCCACCACGCGGCGATCAAGCGCGTACGAAAGCCCCATGTTCGAAAGTGCTGCCTTAATCGAATACAAGTTCGCATAAGGGCTTCCCTGCCCGCGCACCGAAGTTTACGATCTTCCTGCTGCTCCACGTAGACGGGTCGTCAGAACGGCCCCACCACGGAACGGGGAAGATCGATATGAGACGCAAGCTGCTCGCGTCCGGCGTCGCCTTAGGCTTGCTGGGCGCCACCGCTCTGGCCACACCTGCTCATGCGGCGAACGTGGTGTCGGCCCCGCTGGCCTTCAGCGCCGCGGAAGCCCAGCAGGTCGCGGCGTTCTGGCTGGCCGACGGGGCCGCCAACCTCAGGAACGCCACCCCCTTCGCCCCGCCGCACGAGGTCCGCGGGGAACGCACGTCCGGCGCCATCGTGCCGTCCACCCAGCCCAGCCAGTACAACCCCGTGGCTCCGCTGGCGGAGGGCGACCCGCCCCAGACCGCGGGCAAGGTGTTCTTCGTCGGCGGTGACGAGCAGTCACACTGGTGCTCGGGAGTCGCCGTGCACACGCAGTACCGCAACGTCGTCGCCACGGCCGCGCACTGTGTGTACGACACGGTGGGCGCGCCCGCCACGACCCACAACTGGGTCTTCATCCCCGGTTCCACCGAAGGCGCGACCCCGTTCGGCCTCTACGTCGGCAAGCGGGCGTTCACCCACTACGACTTCACCCAGTACCAGGACCATGACCGCGACTTCGCCTTCGTCAACGTCTACAGCGGCGTCGTCCCGTCCGCCGACGGAACGCTGACCACCAACGGGAGGCTGGTGGACATCGTCGGCGGGCAGGGCCTGACCTTCAATCAGGAGATCAACGAGACGACGGCCCCCACTGTGGACGTCTTCGGCTTCCCCGCCGGCCCCCACCCCGACGGAACCCGGCCCTACACCGGCCAGAGCCTCGAACGGTCCACCGGCAGGACGTCCGTGATGAGCCTGTCCAGTCCGCCCGCCGATCAGCTGGTCGGCGTCGAGTCCCCGTTCACCGGCGACGGCTCGCTCGGCTCCGCCTGGCTGAAGGGCTACAGCGACGAGCAAGGCCTCGGCTACCTCAACGGCATCACGACCGGGGTCTCCGACACCGACGGCGACGGCCGCTACGACACGGGGGTCTCCCCGTACTTCGACACGGGACTGGCCATGATCTTCAAGGCCGCGGCCGCCTCCTGGACCGGCCGCATCACCTGAGCATCACGCCGATCCCCATGCGTCATCCCCCGCGTCTCCCAGAAGCGCCCGCGCCGGGGAGGCGCGGGCTCCGGTCAACCGCGCAGGAAGTACCGGCCGGTCATGGTCTATCACGTTGCCCCGCGACAAGCCGAGGCGACCATGAGAAGCGCGGCAGCGAACGTGGCGGCCGCGGCCCGGTCGGCGGGACCCGCCGGCACCGTCGGCAGCGCGCCGTCCGAGGTCGCCGCGGACGCGGCAAGCCGGACAAACGCCTACTGACCGCCCCCTGACGAGAGACGGTCAGCGGGCGCCGGCCGCAGCTACCACCGTCTCGATCTCCGCGGCCAGCAGGTGGCCGGCGTCCATGCCCATGCTGTCGAAGGCGCCGGAGATCTCGAGCGAGACGAGCCCGTGGATGCGGGACCAGCCGAGCACCGCGACCCGGAGCGCCCGCGTGGAGATGCCCGCGGGCGCGCCGATCGCCTGCGCCCACCCCAACAGCGCCTCGTCCAGCGGAGCGCCGTCCGAAGGGGATGGCGACGCGATCTCCGCCAGGGCGTCGAGCAGGGCGAGCATCCCCTGGTTGAACGCGATGACGCCCTCCTGCGGATCCTCCGCGCCGGGCGAGCGGTCGCTGAACAGCATCGCGTACCGGCGCGGGTGGTCCAGGGCCCATCGCCGGTACGCGTGGGCGATGCGGGCGACCCGGCCCACGGCACCCTGCGCGGCCTCCTCCCGCTCCGTCCCCTCCCGCCCTTCCCGCCCGGCTGCGGCGACCGTGGAGCCGAGGTCGGCGTAGGCGGCGATGAGCAGCGCGTCCAGCAGCGCCTCGCGCGAGGGGAAGTAGCGGTAGAGCGCCGGCGGGGTCATCCCCATGGCTTTTCCCAGCGATGCGATCGACACGTGGTTCACGCCGCCCTCGTCGACGAGCTCGAAGGCGTGCTGCTTGATCTCCTCGACCGTCTGCCGCCGGAGCCGTTCGCGGCGGGTGAGGGGTTCGGAGTCTGTAGCCATGACGGCAGTGTAGCCCCATTGCGCACGCTACGATCCGACGCTACTGTCAAGAGCAGTAACAAATGTTAATGACAGTAACTCAATCAGCAAGGAGTCGCCATGACCGCCACCCTCCCCAGCCCCGCAACCTGGGCAGACCGGACCGGACGCGCACTGATGGCCGTCGACGCGGTCGCGACCCTCGTCGCGTTCGCGGGCGGGGTCATGAACATGGTCAACGCCTCCGACGACCGCTTAATGGTCGAGGGATGGCGGACGTTCGGCTATCTCGTCTTCGCCGGCATGTGGGCCATGCTGGCCCTCCGGCCGCGCAGACACCCCGGCTTCTGGGAGCTCATCCTGCTCCAGAAGATCCTGGTCACCATCTGGGCCTTCGCGATCGGCGCCGTGCCCGAGGCGCAGACGGCCAGCTTCATCGACCTCGGCCTCGTGGTGACGACCATCCTCGCGTACGTGCTGTGCCGCGGCTGGTACGCCTGGCGCACCACCCTGCCCACCCAGCCCGTCGGCGTAACCGGCTGACGCCCGGCACCGTGGACCAGGTCCACCCCAAGACGTACGCACGAATCAGCCCCTCGGCTGACGCGCCCGAACGCCCCCGCACGCCATCGTGAGACCACCGATCCGCAGGCTTGTGACGAAGATCGCATAGCCCAGCTCTACAGCCTGTAGTACTACTGTAAGTAGACGCACTACAGCTTGTAGAGCAAAGCACCCGGTGGGGGGAAGATGGACGCGCTCGATCTCGCGCGGTGGCAGTTCGGGGTGACCACCGTCTACCACTTTCTGTTCGTGCCGTTGACGATCGGCCTGGGCATCTTCGTGGCCGGGCTCCAGACCGCCTGGCACCGGACGGGCAAGGAGCACTACCTCCGGCTGACGAAGTTCTTCGGCAAGCTGTTCCTGATCAACTTCGCCATGGGCGTGGTCACCGGCATCGTGCAGGAGTTCCAGTTCGGCATGAACTGGAGCGAATACTCCACCTTCGTCGGCGACGTGTTCGGCGCACCCCTGGCCATGGAGGCGCTGCTGGCGTTCTTCATGGAGTCCACGTTCCTGGGATTGTGGATCTTCGGTTGGGAGCGGCTGCCGAAGAAGGTCCATCTGGCGTGCATCTGGGCCGCCGCCATCGGCTCCAACTTGTCGGCATATTTCATCCTCGCGGCCAACGCCTGGATGAAGCACCCGGTCGGCTACGAGGTGGTCGACGGCCGCGCCAGGATGACCGACCTGTGGGCGGTGCTCACCAACCCCACCGCGACCGCCCAGGTGCCGCACGTCATTGCCGCCGCCTTCATCGTGGCGGGCGGGTTCGTGCTGGCGGTGAGCGGCTACTGGCTGCTGAAGACGAAAGCCCCCATGTGGCGCAGCGCCGCGCGGGCCGCGCTGGTCATGACCGCGCTGGCCGGGGCCGTCGTCGCGGGCACCGGCGACACCTCGGCCAGGCTGCTGTACGAGCAGCAGCCGATGAAGCTGGCCTCCGCCGAGGGCCTCGAGCACGACACCGCCGGAGCCCCGTTCTCCATCGCCCCCGGCATCGAGATCCCCAACCTCCTCAGCTTCCTGTCCACCCACGACTTCACCGCCACGGTCCAGGGCACCGAGGACCTGCAGGCCCGGTTCGAGCGGCAGTTCGGCCCCGGCGACTACCGGCCTAACCAGCCCGTCGTCTTCTGGTCGTTCCGGGTGATGATCGTCTTCGGCCTGACCACGGTGGCGCTGTCGGTGCTCGGCCTCTGGCTCACCCGCCGCAGACGCGACCTGCCCGATTGGCTGGCCCGGACCATGGTGCTGGCCCTGCCCCTGCCGTTCCTCGCGATGATCGCCGGCTGGCTGCTGAGCGAGATAGGCCGCCAGCCGTGGACCGTGGCGGGCGAACTGCTCACTGCCTCGAGCGTGTCGCCCGGCGTGAGCCTGGCCGAGGTGGCCACCTCACTGACGATCTTCACTCTCCTGTACGGCGCGCTCGCGGTGGCCGAAGCCGTACTCCTGACCAGGCACGTACGCAAGGGCCCCGAGCAGACGGAGCCCGTCCCCGCGACCGAGCGACTCCAGCCGTCGCTGATGTATTGAGGTGCAGACAGTGATCAACCTGTGGTTCGTCATCATCGCCTTCCTCTGGACCGGCTACTTCGTCCTCGAGGGCTTCGACTTCGGCGTGGGCCTGCTGGCACCGTTCGTGAGCAGGGGACCCGAGCAGCACCGGCAGAGCCTGGAGACGATCGGCCCGGTCTGGGACGGCAACGAGGTGTGGCTGATCACCGCCGTGGGCGCCATGTTCGCGGCCTTCCCCGCCTGGTACGCCGGGATGTTCAGCGCCTTCTACCTGCCGGTGGTGCTGATCCTGGTCGGCCTGATCGTCCGCGGCGTCGGCCTCGAATGGCGCGGCAAGGTGACCAACCCGGTCTGGTGCGACCTGGGCATCGTGGCCGGCAGCGCCCTGCCGGCGTTCCTGTGGGGCGCGGTCTTCGCCGACCTGCTGTTCGACAGCGCGCTCGCCGCGCTCGTGGGCGGCCTCTTCACGCTGGCCACGTGCGTCCTGCACGGCGCCGTCTTCCTATCCCTCAAGACCGACGGCCCAGTACGCCGACGCGCCCGCGCGACCGCGCTGGCCGCGAGCGCCGTGGTCCTGCCGCTGGCCGTGGCGGCTCTGTCCGCCCTGGGCTCGATCCCCGCCCTGATCTCGATGGCGGCGCTGGCCGCCGCGGCGGCACTGACGTTCCGCCGCCGGGAGGGCTGGGCCTTCGCCGCCACCGCCGGCGCCATCGCCCTGGCCTCCGTGGCGGTCTTCGCCGAGCTCCGGTGGGCGCCGCTACCCGGCCTCACACTCACGGACGCGGCCTCGGGGCCGTACACCCTCACGATGCTGAGCTGGATCGGGCTGATCACGCTGCCGTTCGTGCTGGTGTACCAGGGGTGGACGTACTGGGTGTTCCGCAAGCGCGTGGTCCTGACGCACTGACTGGACTCACCCCCGGGTGATGTAAAGGCGCATGTCGGTGTAGTCGAAGGTGATGGCGAAGGGCTTGAAGAACTCGTGGGTGAAGTTGGCGATCAGATCGAAGCCGAACTGCGCGGACTGGCCCGGGCCGGGGAATCCGGGAAAGACCTGCTCGGCGGCGTGGCCGGGCACTTTGCGGCCGACCGCCCCGCCCAGGCTGATGCGCTCGGCGGTGATCGGATAGAGCTTGGTTCCGGGCTGTTGGATGGGATGGTCGTAGTCCACTGCCATGCCCACCCGTTCGGCGATCTCCACCGTGGTGTCGAGGCCGCTGCCGATGCCGCCGGTGTCGAGGGTGACCATCCGCGGCCCGTCGTCACCCAGACTGCCCAGCGTGCAAGGGTAGTGATCTCCGGCCAGCCACAGCGGGAGCCGGTCGGCGGCGCGCGCTCGCGGCGCGGTCTTGGTCTTGCGCCGCAAGGTCAGGGCGCGGCCGGCGTAGTTCATCGTGGTCAGGAAGTGGTAGAAGATCGTCGTGCCGAACGCGCCCGCCGCCGTCGACCCGTCGGGCAGGGACGGCCGCTGCGCGTCGCTCCATTGCACCGGAAGGCTGCGGATCTCGATGTTGCCGATCTTGAACGAGTCCAGGACGCCGAGCCAGATGGTGATCGGTTGATTGTTGGCGACCCCTCCCGAGTGGGTGGCCACCGCGCGCAGACCCGCCGCTTCCGCCACCTCGCGCGACAAGTCGAGCGTCGCGTAGGTGTCGAGCCAGAACTTCCCCGGTTTCCCCCCGTTCAGGCTGGCTTCGACGGCAGGCACGGGGTCCAGGGTGACGAAGGGCACGTGCGCGCTCTGCGCCCCGTGAATCTGCCACGGCGTGCCGCTGATGTGGGAGTAGAGGTCGCCGTACGCCCTGTCACGAGGGCGGCCGGTGCCCTGGAGCAGCGGTATCGCGCGGGCGAGCTGATCTTGCCGGACGAAGCACTCGGCCAGCCGCTGCGCCGAGGCGATGTCGCCGGGCCGCAGGGCGACGGCCTTGGACAGGTGCTTCTCCGCGTCGCCGAAGCGATTGGACAGCAGGGCGATGTACCCGGTCTGGGCATAGGCGTGCGCGTTGCGCGGATCCTCGCGCAGGACGCGCCGATAGCCGCGCTCGGCCGCGGCGAACTTGCCCTCCTTGAAGAGCTGATCAGGATCGTCCACGGCGGCGAACGCCGGGCTCGGGCCGGAACCCAGCAGGGGAAGGCTCGCGCCCGCGGCCGCGGCCAGGCCCGCGCGCCGCAGGAACGCGCGCCGGTCGGGCGCCTGGAAATCGGCCGAAGGGGTCATATCAAGGTCCTCACGTCGTGCTCGAAAAGCCGCACCGCCGCGGTGATCGCAGCGATCGTGAGCCCACACAACCCGGAGGCGCGTTTCCCCGGCGTTTCCATGCCTGTGCATACCAACGGCAGCCCGGAGCCCTTAAAGGCGGCGCGCCTTGGTGTCCAATGGCCCGACGAGCGGTGTAGCGGTGGCGGTCAGGTCGGCGAGCATCCGCAGGGCGGCTTCGGAGGGTGAGCCCGGTTCGGCGTTGAACACGGCCACACGCTGCCCCTCATCCTCCGGCAGAACCATGAACTCGGCCATGAGGGCCATGGTGCCCACCACCGGGTGGCAGTAGGTACGGGCCGCGGTGTCGCAGTCACCCACCGCGTGGGCGGCCCAGAGTCTCGCGAACTCGGGACTTCCGAGGGTCAGCTCGCCGATGAGCCTGCTCAGCTCGGGGGCACCGGGGTGGCGTCCGGCGATCAGCCGCAGGTCGGCGACGGTGGACCGGGCCTTACGGGTCCATTCGGGGTAGAGCTCTCGCATGTGGGGATCCAGGAACAGCATGCGAGCGACATTGGGCCGGTCGGCGGGCCGGTTCGGCGCGTCGATGTCAAGATGGCCGGCCAGCAGAGCGTGTGCCATCGGGTTCCACGCGAGGACGTCGAGGAAGCGCCCCATGACCAGGGCGGGCACGTCCCCGAACGACTCGATCATGAGTCGTACACCCTGCCGCACCTGCTCGGGCTTGGCGGCGACCCGGCGGCGGGTCGCCGAACGCCTCGGCCGGGCCAGTGAGTACAGGTGGGCGCGCTCGGCATCGTCCAGACACAGAACGCGGGCGACGGCATCGAGCACGGCATCCGAGGCGTTGGGACTCTGCCCTTGTTCGAGCCGGGTGTAGTACCCGGCGCTCACCCCGGCGAGCTGAGCCAGCTCCTCGCGGCGCAGACCCGGCACCCGCCGCCGCCCCCCGTACGTGGGCAGCCCGGCATCCTCCGGCCGCAGCCGCGCCCGCCTCGACCGCAGAAACTCCCCCAACTCCGCATATATCGCCATACGTACAAGTGTCGCGGAGCCACGGCCGTCGAGCCTGCACCTGTCAGATGTAGTCACCGCAGGTGTACACCCGGCAGATGGCTGGGCCCGGCATGCCAACTGCCGCAGCATGGGCCCCACCAGCCGCCAGACGAAACGGACACGCCATGAAGATTCTTGTGATCGGTGCGACGGGAACCATCGGGAGCACGGTGGCCGATCAGTTGGCGGCGCGCCATGAAGTGGTGCGCGCGTCGCGCCGCGGCCCAGTGCGGGTGGACCTGACGGACGCCGCCTCGATCGACGCCCTGTTCGCGCAGGTCGGCGAGGTGGACGCGGTAGTGTGCTGCGCCGCGAGCGGCGGCCTGACCCCGCTGGACGCGCCGTCGGACCCGGACTTCTGGAGCGGCCTCGACGGCAAACTCATCGGGCAGGTGAACCTGGTACGGCGAGCACTCACCCACGTACGAGACGGCGGATCCGTGACGCTCACCAGCGGCCGGTTCGCCGCCCCCGTCCCGGGAAGCTCACTCGGCTATCTGGTCAACGCCAGCCTGGAGGCGTTCGTACACGCCGCGGCGACGGAGATGCCACGTGGCGTCCGCCTGAACACCGTCAGCCCCGGCTGGGTCCGCGAAAGCCTCCTCAGTCTGGGCATGGACCCGACTCCCGGCACCCCCGTGGCCGAGGTCGCCCGCGTGTACATAGAGGCCGCGGAAGGCGCCGCCCACGGCCGTACGCTCACCGTGGGCACGGGGTGAAACGCCGCAAGCCATCCCAACGGAGGGCTATTCCACAAAATCCTGCCACCCGGGGTTGTGTGCGGCCAAGAGCTGTGTGTAGCGTCACACCACCTACTCAACTTGAGGAATATCGAGTTGTGAGGCCGAGCGTCCTGGGACGACAGGAGTGTCGACGTGAAACCCACAAGCCTCGAGAAGCTGCCGTTCACAACGGTCCTGGGCTACGGAGCCGGTGACTTCGGCTTCAACCTGGCCTTCAGCCTCAGCGCCACATTCCTGCTGTACTACTACACGGATGTCGCGGGCATCTCCGCCGCCGCCGTGGGCACCATGTTCTTCGTCGTGCGACTGTGGGACGGCCTCGCCGACCTGATCGCCGGGCGCGCGGTCGACCGCACGATGACGCGGTGGGGGAAGTTCCGGCCCTACCTCATGTTCGGCGCCGTTCCGCTGCTGCTCCTGAGTTACCTGGTCTTCCACGTGCCCGCCGGCCTGGAGGCCGGCACGAAACTCCTGTACGCCTACATCAGCTACGCCGCGCTCGGCTTCGTCTACTCCCTCGCCAACATCCCCTACGGCTCGCTGGCCTCGGCGGTGACGCAGTCGGTGCATGAGCGGGCCAAGCTGGTGGCGGGCCGCGCCTTCGGAGCGGCGGTCGGCAGCATCATCCTGACCTTCGTCATCGGCGGGATGGTGAACGATCTCAGGGCCCAGAAGGCCGCCGTGGTCACGCCGGCGGATCTCGCCGCCTACCAGGCCGCCATCCAGGACGTCTTCACCAAGGTGACGCTGGCGTTCATCGTGATCGGCACGGCGGCGTTCTGGTTCACCGCGTGGGCCTGCCGCGAGCGCGTCGTCCGGAGGCAGCCGCGCATCACCGTCCGCGAGACGATCGCGACCTTGAAGTCCAACAAGCCGCTGGCCTACTTGTGCGGATCGAGCTTCTTCTACATGACCGGCGTTTTCGCCGTCACCGGTTCCACCGCCTTCTACGCCCAGTACGTTCTGAACGACATCTCCCTCGTCGGGGTCATCACCCTGGTCAACACGGGAATCTCGCTACTGATCACCCCTGCCATCCCGTGGATCATCCGCAAGGTCGGCAAGAAGCGGGTCTTCCAGTACTGCGGCGTGTTCACCGTCGTCGGCGGCGTCGGCCTGTTCCTCGCTCCGGCCGCCATGCTCTGGCTCGTGCTCCTGACGCTCGCCATCAAAGGCGTCGGCGCGACCCTCATCAACACGCTCATGTTCGGACTGGAGGCCGACACGGTCGAGTACGGCGAGTGGCAGACCGGCAATCGCAGCGAGGGCCTCACGTACGCCCTGTTCACCTTCACCCGCAAGCTGTGCCAGTCCATCGGCGGGGCCCTGGGGGCCTGGGCGCTGGCGTTCGGCGGCTACGTCGCCGCGAGCAAGGCCGTGCCGCGCCCGGTACAGCCCGAGAGCGCCATTCTCGCCATCAAGGCCACCATGGGCCTGCTCCCGGCCGCCGCCGCCGTGATCGCCATGCTCATTTTCCTCAAGTACCCCCTGACCGACAGCAGGTTCCGGCAGATCCGCGACGAGACCGAGGCTCGTAAGACCGCCGCGCTCACGGCGCAGCCCGAACCCACGGCGCCATAGCTGTCGACGGCGGTGCTAGGTTAGCCCGCAGGTAGTCCACTTGAGGAATAGCTGTCCCTCTTGGATCGATGGAGCTTTCCCATGATCAAACGGCTCGATGTGATCGTGCTGGGCCTGTTGAGGGCCCGTCCGCGGACGGGCTACGACATCCGCAAGTGGCTGGACACGTACGGCAGGATCATGGGCTACAGCGCTCCGACGTCGCAGATCTACCGCCAGCTGACCAGACTGGCCGAGCGGGACTGGGCCTACACGGTGGTCGACCCGCGCAGCTCGGGTCCCGACGCCAAGCTCTATGTCCTCACCGACCTCGGGCATGAGGTTTTCGAAGAATGGGCCACGTCCCCGTACGAGCCGGCCGAACGACCGATGGACCCCGACTTCCAGGTACGGCTGCGGTTCACCCAGCACCGGGGACCCGCGGCCGCCCTCGACCTGGTGCGGACCGAGCTGCGCTACCGACGGGCACAGCACGAGCGCCAGTTCCCGTACAACCCCACCCTGCTGCCCGAGGAGGCGGCACCCGCGGAGCACGCCTGGGACCTGGAGATGCATCTGATGCTGAACCAGCGGGGCCGTTTGCTGGCCTCGACCCTGATCACCTGGCTCGAGACCACCGAGGCCAGACTCGCGGCGCTGGTGGAGCCACTCGAGCAGCGCGCCGGCTCCGTCCAGCCGCAAGACCTCATGAGGAGAAACGATCTTGACAACTGACGGCGAACGCCGGCCCAACATCGTCATGATCCTTACGGACGACCACGCCGCGCACTCGATCAGCGCCTACGGCTCCGTGGTCAACCGGACGCCGCGGATAGACGAGATCGCCCGCCTCGGCTGGCGGTTCGACAACTGCTTCGTGACGAACTCACTGTGCTCCCCCAGCCGAGCCTCGATCCTGACCGGCACCTACAGCCACGTCAACGGGGTCTCGACCTTGTGGACGCCGATCGACGCGAGCCAGCCGACCTTCATCTCCCAGCTACGAGAGGCCGGCTACAAGACCGCGATGATCGGCAAATGGCACATGGGCGACGGCGAGGGCCACAACCCCCAGAACTTCGACTACTGGAACGTCCTCCTGGGCCAGGGCGAGTACTGGAACCCGCGCTTCCTGTCCGAGGACGGGCTGCGCACGGTCGAGGGCTACGCCACCGATGTCATCACCGACCTGGCCACCAACTGGGTCGACTCCCTCGACGGAGATGACCCGTGGTGCGTGCTGATCTACCACAAGGCGCCGCACCGCTCCTGGGAGCCGAAGGACGAGCACAAGGCGATGTACGCCGACCCCGTCCCCCTCCCCACGACGTTCTGGGACGACTACGACACCCGCAGCAGCTCGGCCCGACGGGTGGCCATGCGGATCGCCGAACAGCTCAGCCGGGCCGACCTCAAGCAGGACCCACCGGAGGGCCTGGGCTACGAGGAGCTGGCGGTGTGGAAGTACCAGCGCTTCATGCAGGACTACCTGGCCTGCGTGGAGTCGGTGGACGAGAACGTCGGCCGGGTCGTCGACTGGCTGCGCGAGCGCGGGGACTTCGCGGACACCCTGCTGATGTACGCCTCCGACCAGGGGTTCTTCCTGGGCGATCACGGCTGGTTCGACAAGCGCCTGATGTACGAGGAGTCACTGCGGATGCCGTTCCTGCTCAGCTACCCGCGCAAGGTCGCGACCGGCAAGGTCTTCGAGGGGATCGTGACCAACGTCGACATGGCGCAGACGATCCTCGACGCCGCCGGGGTGAGGCACCACCCTCGGATGCAGGGCCGCAGCTTCTGGCCGGACCTGCTGGAGCGGCACGACCTGCCTCCGGTGGAGGGAATGTACTACCGCTACTGGGAACACGACGACGCCTTCCACAAGGCGCCCGCGCATTACGGTTACCGCACCGACCGCTACAAGATCATCTATTTCTACAACGACGGACTCGGGCTGAAGGGCAGCGGCTACTACACCTACCCCCCGGAGTGGGAGCTGTACGACCTGCGAACCGACCCCGAGGAACTGCGCAACGTCTACGACGACCCGGCCTACACCGGGATCCGCGAGGAGTTGAAGACCGCCATGTGGCGCGAACAGGCTCGCCTGGGCGACACCCCGCACCCGTCCCAGCCACGCCCGGCAGGTGTCGAGGACGTTCCCACCGCTCCCAGCCGAACCTGAGAGGACACCCACCTCAAGCCACGGCATCGTCAACGGCGCCGGATGACCGTCGGCGTACATCTACGCCCACGCGGCGATCTGCGGGCCGGAAAGGTCGTCCACCACGATGGTCATACAGTCTCCCGCTTTGGCGTCTGCTCACGCGTAACGCGGTGGCGCCGGGTGGGCATCCCGAGTGTCGGGTTGGCGACGCTCCATGCGGCGCTCTTGCAGATCAGTTCCTTGTAGGCGGCGCCCAGCCGGCCGCGCAGGACCATCTGCTTGGCGCGGTCGTCGGCCGTGACGTACTGGATCAGGCCCTCCTTGCGGCCCAGCGAGATGCACTGGTTGGCGTAGCCGATCGTCTTGTTCGGCACCTTCCGGCCGGTCAGGCGCGCCGCGATGACGTCGGCGGCCAGCCAAGCGGTGGGGATTCCCGAGGCGCACGACATCCGTAGCGGCTTGTCTCCGGCGCCCATCGCCATGGCCGCGTCGCCGACGGCGTACACATCGGGGTGTGAAACCGAGCGCATGGTCCGGTCGACCACGATCTGGCCGGTGCCGGAAACCTCCAAGGAAGTCGTCTTCGCGATCGGGTGGACCGCGAAACCGGCGGTCCATACGGTGACCGCGGCGGGGATGACCCTGCCGTCGGCGGTGGTGACGTGGTCGGCTTCGACCCCGGTGATGGCGGTGCGCTCGTACGCGGTGATGCCGAGCTTGCCGAAGACCTTCCGTACATGCTCGCGGCCCTTGGGTGAGAGCCAGTCGCCGAGGCTGCCGCTGGCGGCGAGGGCGACGTCGAGGTCCGGGCGGGCCTCGGCGATCTCGGTCGAGGCCTCCACACCGGTGAGCCCGCCGCCCACCACCACTACGGTCTGCCCGGCATCGAGGCTCGCGAGGCGCTCGCGTAGCCCGAGTGCTCCGGTACGGCCGGCGATCTGGTAGGCGTGCTCGGCGGTCCCGGGTACGGCTTGGCTGTTCCAGCCGCTGCCGAGGGCGTAGACGAGGGTGTCGTACGCCAGCTCTTCCGCACCGTTCGCGCCGGTGATGGCGACGGTCTTGCGGTCGACGTCGACGCCGGTGACCTTCGCGAGCCTCAGTTCGACGCCGGTGCCGGCGTAGATCTCGCCGAGTGGCCGGGGCTTGAGGTCCTGGCCGGTCGCCAGCTGGTGGTTGCGGACGCGTTCGACGAAGTCAGGCTCGGCGTTGACGAGGGTGATGGCGACGTCCTCGCGGCGCAGCCGCTTGGCGAGGCGGCCGGCGGCGCTGGCTCCGGTGTATCCGGCTCCGAGAACGATGATGCGGTGCTGCATTTCGGGCTCCTGTCCGATTCGGATTTGTCACTTGAACCGGATGGCCCGCCGATTCCTGACAGGAGCGCGATGTGAGACACGTCACATCACGAGCAGGGGCTCCCCATGGCTTACCGCCGCCCATTGCTCGGTCGCGCGTTCGAGCTTGTCGGGGTTCGCCTGGGTACGGCAGGCGGTGATGCCCTCGGCGGTGACCTCCAGGCACATGATGGCGACGACCCGGCCTTCCACGACGGCCACAACGGCGGGCTCGCCATTGACGGTCCAGGCGTACACCTCGGGCGAGCCGCCGACGACGGCGCGCTTGGCTTCGGCGGGCTTGAACAGGCCCCACACGAACTTCGCGACCGCGACGGCTCCCTCGACCGCCTTGGTGCGCGCCGGAACCTTCCCTCCGCCGTCGCCGATGGAGACGGCGTCCGCGGTGAGCAGGCGCACGAGCGGTTCGGTCTGGCCGCTGGTGGCGGCAGCCAGGAACTCCTCGACGATCCGCCGGGCGGCGGCATTATCGATCTCGGTGCGGGCTTTGCCGTACGCGACATGCTTCTTGGCGCGGTGAAAGATCTGCTGGCTGGCCGCCTCGGTGATGGCGAGGATCTCGGCGATCTCCCGGTGCGGGTAGTCGAACGCCTCCCGCAGCACGTACACCGCCCGCTCATTGGGGGTCAGGCGCTCCATGAGGGCGAGGACCGCGTACGAGACCGATTCGCGCTGCTCGGCGGTGTCGGCGGGGCCGAGCATCGGGTCCCCGGCGAGCAGCGGCTCGGGAAGCCATTGGCCCACATAGGTCTCGCGGCGCGCCCGCGCGGAGGTGAGCTGGTTGAGGCACAGGTTGGTGAGGACCTTCGTCAGCCAAGCCTCGGGGACCTCGACGCGGTCGACGTCGGCGGCCTGCCAGCGCAGGAACGTCTCCTGCACGACGTCCTCCGCCTCGTCCGCGGAGCCGAGAAGACGGTAGGCGATGGCCTCCAGACGGGGCCTCGACAGCTCGAACCGGTCGACGTCATCCACCGTCAAAGGCATGACCCGATCTTAACGGCGTGTCAGCGCACGCTGCACTGTGTGCCTCTTGCCGAGGACCTCCGCTTCGTTCCGGACATGCGCGGGATTGTCAGCAGCGTCGGCTTTGATGGGGCCCGTGTCTGTCCATGAAGTGATCCGACAACTGCCCCACATCTCGATCGTGCGAGACCGCTCCCGGGCCATGGCCATGTTGGACGCGATCATGAGTCCCGACTGGGAGTCCAGGTACTACTCGTTCAACTGCCGATGGTCGCCGACTGAGGAGATGGCCTCGATGCGCGACGGAAGCGGAAACGAGTACTCGATCGTCTTCTCGTCGGCAGGCGCGTATGCCCGTGGCTTCGATCACGAGTCGCCGATGAGCCCGTATCGCATTGATCCTCCGGAACCGTGGCCCGGTCTGTTCGACTCGATGCCTGAGGCGTTTCGGCCATATGTCACCGAGCCCGCGTTCAGTGATCAGGCGGCGACACCACTGGCGACGGTGTGTTTCTGGCGGGAGCATGGCGACGACGAATGGAGAACCGGCGCGATCCAGAGCCTGCCGAAGGGCATCAGGGACGACGGCAGCGCCGAGTGGCTGTTCGATGTTCTGCTTGATGGCAGGCCGGAGGCGTATCAGGAGTTCGCGGAAGAGTACTACGAGGTCGCGGCGGACCTCGAGGCGATACGGTCCATCTATGCGCTGCGGCCGCTGACGCAAAGCATCGTTTCCGCGCTTGATTCGGAGGCCGACCTAGCCAGTCTCGAGGAGGATCTGGCTGAGATCGGATACCCCATCAGCTGTTGGGAATGATGATCAGGTCGTGCTGGGACAGCGTCTCCCCTCGGTGACCGGCAATGAGGTCATGGCGTTTTCCGGCCGGGTTGCTTCTGGGTCTGGAGGAGTGATCCGTATGTTGTCGACACGACGCCATGGCCACGGTCGGCCCTCGCGCCTGACACCCGAAACGCGCAGCCCGGATCAACCCCGGCAATGCCCTTCACCTCCCCCGGGCGGGGGACGAGTCCCATCGCGGTTCACACCGTGGAGGGATCCTGCCCGATCGACGGCTCCAGAAAGATCGACGGTGTCGAGATCGACCGGCTCAGGGGGTTCGGGTTCAGGTGGCACAGGATTCGGCGGGCTTTCCGGATGCGACGAACGTGGGCGCGCGATGGAGTGGGGTGCGCGGGCTCGCGGGCTATACCGCGGCGCTCGGGATGTCGCTCTATTTGGCCGTCAAGGTGTTCTGGGTCGCTGCGGCTTTGCTGGGGTATGGCCCGGACGACTACAGCACCGCCGACTGGGTGGCGCTCAACGCCGTCACCGTGCTGATGGCGGTGACCGGGATCGGGTTGGGGCTGGCGCTGGCCCAGCCGTGGGGCCGTCGGCTGCCGGCCATACCGGTGATCTTCGTCTCTTGGGTGGGTGCGGGCTTCCTGGTCCCGATGCTGCCCTATGTGGTGATCAGCAATGTCCTCGGCGCACTCGGGATCGACCTGGGTGGCGGTGGAGACGACGCCTCCGCCCAGAGTCCGCGAGGAGAGGAGATCTTCATCACCATCGGCTTCACCGCAATGGCCGTGGGGCTGGCCGTGGCCTTGCCGATCTACCTGAGAGAGAGATGGCCGCACCCCTTCCTCGGCCGGGTCGGGGACGGTACCGCCCGCTCATCGAAGCCCGTCACGGCGGCGATGGCGGTGGCCGTCGGGCTGGGCCTGCTCTGGTGCTACTGGGCGCTGGGCGGGACGTTGGGCCTTGACCCGGCTCATCGCGATCATTGGGATCTGAACGGGCGGCTGCTGAACGCGAGTGCGGGACTGTGGGCCCTGCTCGGAGCCTGGAGCATCTGGACGGTCACGCGCCGCCGGCCCGTCCGGCTTCGACGGTGGATCCCCATGGCGCTGGCCTTCGGGGCGTCAGGCTCGCTGTTCGCTTGGAGTGGTTGGAAGCTCCCTATGGCAGTTCTGCGACCCGGGGGTTTCGTGACCGCGGAATACGTGACGGTGGCAATCGTTCAGCACGCCTTGAGCATCGGTGTGGGCCTGGCTCTCATGGCCGCCATTCTGCGGGTCGCCCGGGGGGACGGTGCCGCACGGCTGGAGAATGCCGCTCCCTCCGAATGAGTAGCGAGGACTTCGACCGCGTCGTCCTCACCGGCGACCCGTTCGGCAATGGCGAACCAGCCGAGGTCCACAGGGAACGGCACCTCCTGCCGTGGGCTTCCGGCCGGGCATCCCGGTCACCTGTCTCGCTCGCGGTCCAACCAGTCAACCCGGCGAAGCGTCCAGGAAGGCGTCCGAGCGTAGCGAGGCCCTTTAGGGCGGGCCGGTGGTGCTGGCACGCAGGACGACCCGCCCCGCGATCCGTTCAATCCGCCGCCGCCCCCGACCCCCATCCCGTAAAGCGAGGGCGATCACCCGCTCCCCCATCTCCTCCAACGGCAGCGCCACCGTAGTCAGCGGCGGCGTCAGGTCACGCACCACGGGAACGTCGTCGAACCCCGCCAGCGACACATCATCCGGCACCCGCAGCCCCCGCTCCCGCAACGCGGCCAGCGCCCCCACCGCCATCACGTCGGTCGCGGCGAACAGGCACGTGGCGTCAAGCCCCCGGTCCAAAAGGGCGGACGCCCCGGCGTAGCCGCCCTCGCGGCTGAACGGTCCCTCCACCACCTGGCCGACCGGCACCCCGGCCGCCGCCAGCGCGTCGCGGAAGCCGCCGACCCGGTCCACCACCGTGCTGAGGCCAGGCGGCCCCGACAGCACGGCGAAGCGCCGGTGTCCGAGCGCCAGCAAGGCCCTGGCCAGGGCAGCGGCGCCCGCGCGGTTCTCCGGCAGTACGGTGTCGACGCGCAGGCTGCGGTGCCGGCTGACCACCGCCACCCGGCCGCCGGCGTTCAGGTAGGGCCGCAGTTCGACGTCCATGGCCCGCTCCCACCGCCGGTCCTCGAAGCCGGAGCCGATCAGCAGGATCGCGCGGGCCCGCTGGGCGCGCAGCATCGAGACGTAGGCCACCTCGCGCGCGCTGTCGCGGAACGTGCTGGCCAGCATCACCAGCAGGTCGCGCTGCGCGGCGGCGCGCATGACGCCCCTGGCGATGCCGGAGAAGTAGGGGTCGCTGACGTCGTGGCAGATCACGCCGACGGTCTCGTTGGAGGCCCGGGCGAGGGCCTGGGCGTGGGCGTTGGGTGTGTACGCGAGCTCGGAGGCGGCGGCCTCGACCCGGTCGCGCAGGTCTTCGCGGACCTTGGCGGTGCCGTTGAGGACGCGTGAGGCGGTGGCGAGGGAGACTCCGGCGGCCGTCGCCACATCCCGCAGGGTGACGTGAACGCGATCGGCCACTCGCCCTCCTGTAACAGGAAGTTCACGACCTTGACCCCTCGACCGTACCGGGTTAGCGTACCGCAGGAAAGCGCTTTCAGATAGCGCTTTCTCGCATATGGCCTGATGGCACGCGGTGAAGGGAGACCTTCGATCGTGGTACAGACCGTTGATGGGATCATGCGGCGCGAGAGCCCGAGCTCGCGCGACCGCGTCGTGGAACTGGCGGACCGCTCCTGGCGGCCCCTCGCCCTGCTCGCCGCCTGCTATGCGATCTGGTGGGCGATCACGAAGTTCGAGATCGTGCCCAGATATCTCGTACCCTCACCCGGGACCACCCTCCAGGTGATGGCCGACAAGGCCGGCTACCTCGGCCACCACACGCTGGTGACCGCCTATGAGACGGTGCTCGGCTTCGCGATCGCCGTCGTCGTCGGCATCGCCGCGGCCGTGCTGATGGTGGCCTCGGCGGAGGTCGAGAAGACCCTTTACCCGCTGCTGCTGTTCGCGCAGGTCGTCCCGAAGATCGCGATCGCCCCGCTGTTCGTGGTCTGGCTGGGGTTCGGGCTGACTCCGAGGATCGTGGTCGCCGTGCTGATCGCGTTCTTCCCCGTCGTCATCTCCATGGTCACCGGCCTGAAGTCGGTGGATCCGGAGATGCTCCAACTGGCTTCGACCATGGGCGCGAGCCCGGCGAAGACCTTCGCCAAGATCAGATTTCCCGCCTCTCTGCCGTTCCTGTTCTCCGGGTTGAAGGTCGCCGTGACACTCGCGGTCACCGGGGCGGTCGTGGGCGAGTTCGTCGGCGGCAACGACGGGCTCGGCTCGGTCATCCTGCAGGCCAACGGCAACATCGACACGCCCATGCTGTTCGCGGGACTCCTTGTCATGTCATTCCTCGGCGTCGTGCTCTTCGTCGCCGTCGAGTTCGCCGAGCGGCTGCTACTGCCCTGGCACGCCAGCCGCCGCGGTGACGCCGTAACCGTGACCTACTGAGGACGCCATGAAGACACGCACGCTGATCGCCGCCTTAGCCCCGGCCCTGCTCCTGTTCGCCACCGCGTGCGGCTCCGGTGGCGGCGAGAAGACCACCAGCTCGTCGGGCAAGCAGCTCGACAAGGTCACGCTCACGCTCAACTGGTATCCGTACGGCGAGCACGCGCCGTTCTACTACGGCAAGTCGAAGGGCATCTTCGAGAAGCACGGCATCGACCTGACGATCCAGGCCGGGCAGGGCTCCCAGAAGACCGTGCAGGCCACCGGCGCCGGCCAGACGGACTTCGGCTGGGCCGACACCCCCGCGCTGCTCGGCGGGGTGAGCCAGGGCGTGCCGGTGAAGAGCCTGGGCGTCTTCCTGCAGACGACCCCGGCCTCGGTGCAGTTCTTCCAGGAGAAGAACATCACCAAGCCGGCCGACCTGAAGGGCAAGACGATCGCCTCGACGGCCGGTGACGCGCTGACCAAGACGTTCCCGGTGTTCCTCAAGGCCAACGGGATGACCGACGCCGACGTCAAGATGCAGAACACCGACCCGGCCGGCAAGATCGCGGCGGTCATGTCGGGGCAGACGGACGCGCTGCTCGGCTACGCCTCCGACCAGGGGCCGACCATGCAGAACAAGGCCGGCAAGCCGGTGGCGTACCTGCGCTTCTCGGAGTTCGGCCTGAACTACTACAGCAACGGCCTGCTCACCTCATCGAGCTTCCTGCAGAGCAAGGCCGACCTGGCCAAGCGGATGGTCGCGGCCACCAGCGAGGCGTGGGCGACGGCGGAGAAGGACCAGCAGGCCGCGGTGGACGCCATGAAGGGCGCCTCGGAGCAGTTGCCCCCGGCGCAGGTGCTGCTCGACCAGTTCAAGACCACGACCACGCTGCTGCACACCGACGCCACCCAGGGCCAGGCGCCGGGTGTCAACACCGAGGCCGACTGGCAGAAGACGATCGACACCTTCGCCAAGGCCGGCCTGGTCGCCAACCCGCAGGCGCCCAGCGCCTACTGGGACTCCAGCGTGGCGCCGAAGGGATGACCGTGACGCAACAGGCCCCCGCCGTCGAGATCGACAGGGTGGCGGTGCGGTTCCGGGCGAAGAAGCGCGACGTGCTCGCGCTGGAGAACGTGTCGATGGACGTCCGCCCCGGCGAGTTCGTGTCCATCGTGGGCCCGTCGGGGTGCGGCAAGTCGACGCTGCTCAAGCTGGTGTCCGGGCTGCTCAAGCCGTCGGCGGGCGCGGTGCGGCTGCTCGGCGGCACCGTCGGCGGCCCACGTCATGACGTCGGGTACGTCTTCCAGCGCGCCGCCCTGCTGGAGTGGCGTACGGCGCGCAAGAACATCCTGCTGCAGGCCGAGATGCGCGGCATGGCGCAGAAGGAGGCCGCCGCCCGGGCCGACGAGCTGATCGCCATGACCGGGCTGACGGGCTTCGAGGACTCCTTGCCGCACGAGCTGTCCGGCGGGATGCAGCAGCGGGTGGCGCTCTGCCGCGCGCTGCTGCACCGGCCGCCGGTGCTGCTCATGGACGAGCCGTTCGGCGCGCTCGACGCGCTGACCAGGGAGCAGATGAATGTCGAGCTGCACCGCATCTGGCACGAGACCGAGACCACGGTCCTGCTGGTCACGCACTCCATCGCCGAGGCGGTCTACCTCGGCAACCGGGTGGTCGTCATGACGCCGCGGCCCGGCACGATCGCCGAGGTCATCGACGTGGCGCTGCCGCGGGTGCGTGACTACGCGGCGACCATGTCCCAGCCCGCGTTCGCCGCCGCGACCAGCCACATCCGCGATCTGCTGGGGGCCGCCAGGCACAGCGACTGACCGCCTCGGCCGCTCGGATCCGCCCCTCCCCCCACTGAGAGGATTCCGATGCCCACGTTCATCCGCCTATGCGCGCTCGGCCTGGTGCTGATCCTGGCCCAGTTCGTCGCGCCCACCGCCCACGCGACCGGCCGCACCGCCGCGGACCAGCCGGCCACCGGCCAGGCCCAGGCCGCGGCCGAGTGCGGCAGGGGCCGTACGGTCGTCCGCAACACCAACGCGGCCGCCAGTTGGGCGCCGGTGACCCCGGCGAAGTGGCAGTTCCCCGGCGACCAGGTGATCCTGGCCCAGGCCGGCGAGGAGCGTCCGGGCCCGCGCCGTCCCTTCGAGTACGCCGTGCTCGAGAAGGGCCCGGCCTTCGGCTCGGTGCAGATCGACGCCGAAGTACGCCTCGACACCCCGACCAGCGTCAGCAACCGTGACGTGATCATCGTGTTCGGCTACCGCTCGGACACGGAGTTCTATTACGCCCACCTCTCCCAGGACAACACCATCTACCCGCACAACGGCATCTTCGTGGTGAACAACGCCGACCGGCTGCGCATAGACGACCAGTGGAACGGGCAGGTCGGCGCGCCTCCCGCGGTCACCGACGAGCAGTGGCACAAGGTCCGCGTCCGGTTCTGCACGGACACCGGCCGTATCTCGGTCTTCGTCGACGGCTCGACCACGCCGCTGATGACGGCCACGGACCACACCTTCGCCTCGGGCCGGGTCGGCTTCGGCTCGTTCGACAACATCGGCAGGGTGCGCGGCCTGACCGTCACGGGCACCCCGGCCTGCAAGACCAGCTGAACAACTCCCAACAACCCTCAGGTGGTGGACAGGAATGCCGAAATCCCTCCGGTATCTTCTCGCCGCGGTGCTGGCGACCGCGTTATGGGCTTCGCCGGCAGCCGCGTTGGACTCGACCCCGATCGACGATCCCATCCCGGAGAATCCCACCGCGTCCGCTCTCACGCTGACGCTGACCGAGTACGCCGCCTTCCCCAAGACCGAGCCGACCCCCGCGCCCACCGACGCGCGGCTGATGCGCTGGGCCCGGATCAACAACATCGGCGAGATCCCCGACGGGTCGCACCGCCAGTTCGTCAACGACCTCAACGGCAAGCTGTATCTGCTGAAGAACGGCCAGCCGCAGGAGTACCTCGACGTCGGCGCCACGTTCGCGCCGGACTTCCTCTCCGGCCGCGGCCTGGGCTCCGGGTTCGGGTACGTCGCCTTCCACCCGGACTTCGCCCGTAACGGGAAGTTCTACACCGTACACACCGAATGGGGAGCGGCGCTCACCACCAAGACGCCGGACCTGACCCCGCAGCCCGACACCCGCTTCCACGGCGTGCTCACCGAGTGGACGGCCACCAACCCGAAGGC
This sequence comes from Nonomuraea sp. NEAU-A123, assembly GCF_018603905.1. GTDB lineage: Bacteria > Actinomycetota > Actinomycetes > Streptosporangiales > Streptosporangiaceae > Nonomuraea. Next base: position 608,967 of record NZ_JAHFZZ010000004.1, on the reverse strand, counting down.
CGACACCTTCAGCGGCACCCGCAGAGAGGTGCTCAGGCTCGGCTTCAACGGCCAGGTCCACGGCATCCAGCAGATCGACTTCAACCCGTTCGCGCGGCGCAGGGACGCCGACTACGGCCAGCTCTACATCGCGGCGGGCGACGGCGGCCGGGGCGTGTCGAGCGACGACCCGCAGAACCTGGCCATCCCGCAGGGCAAGCTGCTGCGCATCGACCCGCTGGGCACGAACGCGGCCAACGGCAAGTACGGCATCCCGGCGAACAACCCGTTCGTCAGCCAGGCGGGCGCGATCGGCGAGATCTACGCGTACGGCATGCGCGACCCGCACCGCTTCAGCTGGGACCCGCAGGGCAACAGGCTGTTCCTCGGCCACATCGGCGAGCACGCCATCGAGGCGATCTACGAGGTCAAGGCCGGTAACAACCTGGGCTGGAGCGAGCGCGAGGGGTCCTTCGTGTTCAACAAGGCCGACCGCTGCCACCTCTACACGCTGCCCGACGACGACGCGACGTTCGGCTACACCTACCCGGTCGCGGCCTATGACCACGACCCGCCGCCCGGGCACTCCTGCACGGCCGACAGCGGTCACGCGGTGGCCGGCGGGTTCGTCTACCGCGGCTCGCGGCTGCCCCTGCTCTACGGCAAGTACCTGTTCGGCGACATCGTCGACGGCCGTGTCTTCTTCACGATCGCCGGTCAGATGAAGCAGGGCGCCGCGCGCGCCACGATCTACCAGCCCAAGCTGGTGAACGCGAGCGGCACCGCGGTCACCATGCGCGACCTGGCCGGGGACACCCGGGTGGACCTGCGCCTGAGCCGGGACGCCGCGGGCGAGCTCTACCTGCTGTCCAAGGCCAACGGCAAGATCTGGAAGGTCACCGGCGCCTGCTTGACGGCGACGCCATGAGACACCGGTATCTGGCCCCTGTGCTGGCTCTCGTGCTGACGGCGACGGTCGCCACCCCGGCCGCCGCCCACGACCGGCCCGGCGTGCTGCCCACGCTGCGCCACAACCTCGTCGCCGCGTACGACTTCGACCACCCGGCCCCCGGAGACCCCGCGCAGGAGCGCGACCAGGGCAGGTCGGGTACGAACATCACGCTGATCAACGGCGGCGCCGCCATGCGCGTGGCCGACAACGCCCACCGGGGCAGCGGGCACGCCATCCAGCTCCAGCAGGTGAACCCCGCCACGACGGGCAACGACGACTGGAAGGCCGGGATCTACTCCGAGACCGGAGTGCCCACCCTGCACGCCTTCAACGCCGTCAAGGGCGCCACCGTCATGGGCTGGTTCAAGATGACCGGCCAGAACCCGAGCCCCAATTCCAACACCGAGGACCCGGCCGACCAGTACGGAGCGATCGGGCTGGCCGGAGTGCTCAGCGGCAACTCCCAGGGCCACGACGTGCGGGCCCTGCTCGAACTCATCACGGTGAACGGGGAGCTGCGCGTGGTCGCGCTGGGCAGGCGCGTCGACGGCGGCAGCTCCCAGACGTTCGCCGCGAGCGAGCCCTGGCAGAGCGTGCTCCCGCTGAACGAATGGGTCTTCCTCGCGGCCACGTTCGACTACGACAACACCACGATGAAGCTGTACAAGAACGGCCACCCGCTCGACGGCTTCTACACGCTCACCGGCGACCCGTGGGCCGTGGAGGGGGCGCCCGAACCCGATCTGACCTCGGCCACCGACCCCCGAGGCATCAAGATCGGCGGAAGCTACCCGCAGAACACCAGAGAGAACAACCCTTGTAACTGCCGGATGGACGACCTGATGTTCCTCGACAGGGTCGCCGCGCCCATCGAGATCTGGGCCCAGTACAAGCTGGCGACCCGAGGCTGAACGGCTGGGGCTGGGAGGACTCCCACCGCCTTCCCAGCCCTCCGTCAGCCGGTGGTGCCGCCAGTCTGCATCTGTTTGGTCCTGTGGTCCTTGAGATGGAGCTCACCGTGGAGACGCTCCTTCAACAGGTCGAGCACCTTGCGGCTGGACAGCACGGTCCATCGGTTTCCGACCAGGTGCGGGTTGTATTCGGGCGCGGTGTCCATCCAGACGTCTTTACCGGCCTGGGTGGCGAACGTGTTCACGAAGAACTCGCCGTCCTGGGTCTTGCAGTAGCCCGTACGAAGGTCCGTGGCATTCACCTGGATCTTCGGCTTGCAGCCCACCTTCTCCGCCAATTGCTCGACGGTGTAAACGTTGTTGTCGACCACAGCGGGCTTCTGCACGATGGCTTCGCCCCCAGCGTTCGCAGCGCTCTCGCCCGCTCCTACGGCGCCGCTGGCGTTCGTACAGCCGGCGGCGAGCCCGACCAGCAGTACAGAAGCAGCCAGACGTGGAAATGTCGTCATGTGCCGAGATACGCAACCCTCATAGGGCCGGTTCACTTCGGTTGAGATAAAACCGAGATTCACCGCAGGACGACGCAGCCGCGCTCGGCCAGGCGGCGCAGCGCGTCAGGCTCGCCGTCGAGTTTGTTCCAGCGCAGGTCGAGCTTCTCCAGCGCGGGCAGCTCGCCGAGGCTCTCGGGCAGCGTCCTGAGCCGGTTGTTGCGGAGGTCCAGGTGCGTGAGCCGGGCCAGCCCCGCGACCGCGCCGGTGAGCGAGCGCAACTGGTTGTTGCGCAGGTCGAGCACGCGTAGCTCGCCGAGCTCGCCGATCGAGTCAGGCAGCGCGGCCAGCCGGTTGCCCTGCAGGTGCAGCTCGCGCAGCCGGCCCAGACCGCCGATGGAGCCGGGCAGCGCCGCCAGGCGGTTGTTGTAGAGCCGCAGCTCGACCAGCGACGCCATGCCGCCGAGCGCCTCGGGCAGGCCGGTCAGCCGGTTGTCGGTCACGTTGAGGTAGGCGAGCCGGTCGAGCCGGCCGATCGCGGCGGGCACCTCGGTGAACCGGTTGTCGCTCAGGTAGAGGTAGTCGGTCAGGCCCAGGTCGCCGATCTCCGGCGGGATCGCGGTGAGCTGGTTGTGCCCGAGGTCGAGCATGCGCAGCCGGGTCAGCCCGCCGATCGCCGCGGGCACCTCGGTGAGCGCGTTCTCGGCCAGGTTGAGCGATTCGAGCCGGGCCAGCTTCCACAGCGCGTCGGGGACGCCGGTCAGCCGGTTGCCGCCCGCCGCCAGGTGCCGCAGCCCGCCGGCGAGCCGCACGGGCAGCGTCTCGATGGCGTTGCCGTACAGGGAGAGTGTCTCGAGGGACGGCGGGCAGCCGGGCACCTCGGTCAGCCGGTTGCCGTCGAGGTGCAGCGCCCGCAGCCCGGTGAGTCCGGCCAGGCTCGGCAGCGAGCTCAGGCGGTTGCCGTCGAGCCGGAGTTCGGCCAGCGACCTCAGGCCGCCCAGCCACGCGGGAACCTCGGCGAGCTCGTTCCAGGCCAGGTCGATCAGCCGCACCTCGCCGAGTTCGGCGGCCGAGCCGGGGAACGTGGTCAGACCCGCGCCGGGTGCGCGCAGTTCGTCCGGGATCGTCATGGCTCCCGATCATCGCACGGGGTTTGAGCGTCCTGTCCGGCGAGGTTCCTGAGGTCGAACAGCTCGGACGGCGAGATCGGCATGCGGTCGATCTCGATGCCCTCCGCGTCCTCGATCGCCCCCGCGATCACCGCCGAGACCGGGATCACCCCGGCCTCCCCCGCCCCCTTGATGCCGAGCGGGTTGAGCGGCGACGGCGTCTCCAGGTGGGCGGTCTCGATGTGCGGGATCTCGGTGACGTACGGCATGAGGAAGTCCATGAACGAGGCGTTGAGCAGTTGCCCGTGCCCGTCGTACACCATCCGCTCGTACAGGGCGCCGCCGATGCCCTGGGCCACTCCCCCGTGGATCTGTCCCTCCACGATCATCGGGTTGATCAGCCGGCCGCAGTCGTGCACGACGGCGTACCGCAGGACCTTGATCTCGGCGGTCAGCGGGTCGGTCTCGACGATGGCGGCGTGCATCCCGGCCGCGAACGTGGACCTGATCGGCGAATAGTAGTCACGCCCCTCCAGCCCCGGCTCGTCGCCCTCGGCCACCGGCGGTTTGTCGGGCGAGGCGGTGCCGGAGAACTGGGTCGCCTTGGCCGTCTCCTCGTCGAAGGCGTACCGCAGGGGGTTGGCCAGGACCGCGACCGTGGACAGCGGGATCGAGGCGGAGGGGGTGCCCACGACGTGCACCAGGCCGTCGGCGATCTCCAGGTCGCCCGGGTCGGCCTCCAGCGCCTCGGCGGCGATGCGCAGCGCCTTCTCGCGCACCTTGCGGCAGGCCAGCGCGATGGCGTTGCCGCTCATCACCGCCGCGCGGGAGGCGAACGTGCCCACCGCGTACCCGAACCTGCGCGTGTCGCCCGTGACGACCGAGATCCGCTCGATGGGCACACCCAGCTCGGTGGCGGCGATCTGGGCGAACACGGTCTCGTGGCCCTGCCCCTGCGAGGTGAGCCCGGTGGAGACGTGTACGCGGCCGTCTGAGGTGATCTGGACGTGACCGCCCTCGTACGGGCCGACGCCGGTGCCCTCGACGTAACAGCCGATGCCGATGCCCCGGTGCTCGGCGGGCTCGAAGTCGTCCCAGCCGATGAGCTCCTTGATCATGCGGAGCATCGTGGGATAGTCGCCGCTGTCGTAGATCAGCGGGCGCCCGTCCTGGAACGTCATGCCCTGGTCGTAGGGGAACTCGTCGGGCCCGATGAAGTTCGCCGCGCGCACCTCGGTGCGATCCTTGCCCAGGTAGCGAGCGATCTTGTCCATCGTCCGCTCCATGCAGAACACGGCCTGCGGCCGTCCCGCTCCCCGGTATGGAGTGACCTGCACGGTGTTGGTGTAGACGGCGGAGAACTCGACCCGATAGGCCCCGATCCGGTACGGCCCGAGCAACTGCGTCGAGGTGATGATCGGGACAATGATCCCGTACGGCGTGTAGGCGCCGTGATCGTGCAGGATCGTCACGTCCAGCCCGTTGACCACCCCGTCGTCGTCGAACCCGACCCTGACGTGCTGCACCTGGCCCCGCTCGTGCGCCGAGGAGATGAAGTGCTCGCGCCGGTCCTCGGTCCACTTGACCTCCTGGCCGAGGCGCATCGCCGCCCACGGCACCAGGATCTCCTCCGGCCACGGGTGCACGATCTTCACCCCGAACCCGCCGCCCACGTCGGGCGCGATCACCTCGACGTGCGGCAGGGGCAGGCCCAGGGCGGCGGCGACGGCCATGCGAACACTGGTCGAGGTCTGGGTGCTGGTGTAGACGCGCAGGTCGGAGCCGTCCCACCGGGCGTACACGCCGCGGCCCTCCAGCGGCATACTCGCGCTGCGCTCGATGTCGAGCCGGAAGGCCAGCGTGTGCGGCGACGCCTCGATGGCCTCACGGGCGCTCCGGCCCGTCCGGCTCGGCACCTCCTGCACCAGGTGAGCGCCCACGTTGCCCGGTACGTCCTCGTGCACGAGCTGCGCGCCCTGGACCGCCTCCTCCAGGCCCACCACCGGCTTGAGCGGCTCGTAGTCGACCTCGATCAGCCCGCACGCGTCCTCGGCCAGGTAGCGGTCCCTCGCCACGACCATCACCACCGGCTCGCCCACGTGCCGGACGACGTCCCTGGCCAGCGGGTAGGCGGTACGGCCGTGGGTGAGCGCGGGATGCGGGATCAGCAGGGGCAGGGGGCGGCCCACCCGTTCGGGCAGGTCCTCCCAGGTGTAGATCGCGACCAGGCCGTCGACGTCGAGCGCGGCGCTCACGTCGATGTCGCGGATGCGGGCGTGGGCGTGCGGCGACCGCACGAACGCCGCCTCCAGCGCGCCGGAGCCCAGGTCGTCGAGGTACCGGCCGCCGCCGGTGAGCAGCCTGGGGTCCTCCCGGCGCTGGACCGCCTCCCCAAACAGCCTGGTGGTCATCCCTAGGTCTCCTCGGCGATGAGTTCCGCCGCCCGGTGGACGGCCTTGACGATGTTCTGGTAGCCGGTGCAGCGGCACAGGTTGCCGGAGATGCCTTCGACCACCTCCTCGTCGGTGGGCGCCGGGTTGTCCCGCAGCAGCGCGGTCACCGTACAGAGGAAGCCGGGTGTGCAGAAGCCGCACTGCAGCCCGTGGCACTCCGCGAACGCCCGCTGCACCGCCGACATCCCATCCGGCCCGGCCAGCCCCTCCACCGTGGTGATCTCGTGCCCGTCGACGGTCACCGCGAACGTCAGGCACGACCGCACCGGCTCGCCGTCCAGCAGCACCGTGCAGCACCCGCACACGCCGTGCTCGCAGCCCACGTGGGTGCCGGTCAGCCCGAGGTCGTGGCGCAGGCAGTCGGACAGCAGCCGCCGCCCGGGCACCCGCACCCGCCGCGCGGCGCCGTTCACCACCAGCGTGATCTCGTGCTCCAAACCGGCCTCCCCTTTACGTCCCTACTGGGTCGCTACCCCACGGTCCCGCCGCCTCACGGGCCGCGTCCTTCAGCGCCTGCTCGGCGAGGACGCCGACCAGCTGCAGGCGGTAAGCGGCGCTCGCGTGGATGTCGCCTTCCGGCTCGGTCTCTTCCCGTACGGCCCGCGCCACCGCCGCCCAGTCGACGGTCGAGGCGGGACGGCGCTCGCACAGCCCGCCCACGTCCACGACGACCGGCACCGGGCCGACGCTGACGCAGGCCACCCGGGCGGCGGTGATGTGCAGGTCGTCGTCCAGCGTGACCACCGCGCACACCCCGGCCAGGGCGTAGTCACCGTGCCTCCTGGCCACCTCGCGGAACGCCGTGCCGGACCTCGGCGGAAGTGACGGGAAATATGCGGAGACGGCCAGCTCGCCCGGCTGGACGGCCGACTCCATCGGCCCGACGAAGAACTCCGCCGCCCCCACCTCGCGCAGACCCTCCAGGCGGGCCAGCCGCACCGACCCGCCGAGCAGGGCCAGCACGGCCGGCAGCTCGGCGGCCGGGTCGGCGTGCACCAGGCTGCCCACCACCGTGCCCCGGTTGCGGATCACCGGGTGGGCGACCAGCCGGAGCGCCTGCCGCAGCAGTGGATGCCCGGCCAGCCGCTCCACCTGGGAGTGCCTGGCCAGCGCGCCCACGGTGACGCCTTCCGTGGACGGCTCGACGGTGGCCAGCGATGCGATGCGGTTGATGTCGACCAGATGCTCGGGCGCCGCCAGCCGCATGTTGAGCATGGGGATCAGACTCTGGCCGCCCGCCAGCACCTTGCCGCGCGGGCCCACCTCGGCGAGGACGTCGAGGGCCTCGCCGAGCTCGCGCGGCGCGTGGTGTTCGAACGGCGGCGGCTTCACCCGGCGTCGCTCCCGAGGGGGGCCGGGCCGGCGTCCGGGGCCCGCCCGGCGATGGCGCGCAGCAGGTGGTAGCCGCCCACGACGACGATGGTGCCCAACGCGATGCCCTCCAGCCGGAAGTCGCCGCTGATCAGTTGCTTCACCGGTCCGATCGCCAGGATGATGCCCGCGCCGATGGGGACCATGTTGACCGGGTCGGCGAAGTTCACCCGGTTCTCGATCCAGATCTTGGCGCCGAGAAGGCCGATCATGCCGTACAGGATGACGGTCACACCGCCCAGTACGCCAGAGGGAGTGGCGGAGACCAGCGCGCCGAACTTCGGGCTGAGCCCGAACAGGATGGCGATGATGCCGGCGATGTAGTAGGCGGCGGTGGAGTAGACCTTGGTGGCGGCCATGACGCCGATGTTCTCGGCGTAGGTGGTGGTGGGCGAGCCGCCGACGGCGCTGGTCACCACGGTGGCGAGGCCGTCGGCGGCGATGGCGCGGCCGACGTACGGATCGACGTCGGTCTGCGTCATCTCTCCCACGGCCTTGACGTGACCGATGTTCTCCGCGATCAGCGCGATCACCGCGGGCAGCACGAGCAGCACGGCCGAGAACTTGAAGTCTGGCAGATGAAACGACGGCAGGCCCACCCATGGCGCGTCACCGAGCTTGGAGAAATCGACGCGCAGGTGCGGGGCGATCTTGATCGCGCCGTCGGTGTAGGCCGGCACCTGGCCGAAGAGCTGGTCGGCGACCCAGGACAGCGCGTACCCGGCGATCAGGCCGATGAGGATGCCGATCCGCCCGATGAAGCCCTTGAACGCCACCACGACCACGAACGTCACCAGCATCGTGATCAGCGCCATCCACTGGTCCTGCGGCCAGTAGACGTCCGCCACCACGTACGCCAGCCCGAACCCGATCAGCATGACCACCGCGCCGGTGACGATCGGCGGGAAGATCCGGTGGATGATCTGCACCCCGAGGAAGTGCACGGCCACCCCGGCCAGCGCGAGCACCAACCCGACGACCAGGATCGCGCCGGTCACGATGGCGTCGGCGCCCGCGGTGTCGCCGCCGAAGATCGCCCTGATGGCGAACACCCCGCCCACGAACGAGGCGCTGGTGCCGAGGTAGCTGGGTATCCGGCCCTTCACGATCAGCAGGAACAGGATCGTGGCCACACCCGACATCATGATCGCGACGTTCGGGTCCAGCCCCATCACCAGCGGGAACACGAACGTCGCGCCGAACATCGCGATCACGTGCTGCGCGCCGAACCCGATCATGCGCGGCCAGGTCAGCCGCTCGTCGGGCCGGACGATCTCACCGGGAGCCAGGTGCTTGCCGTCGCCGTGTTTGGTCCAACCGAAAACCATGTGAGCCCCTCTTCACCCGGGCCGCCGCTTCCAGTGCCGCCCCGCAGGCTCCTTCTGCATCCCGCCTGAGATTCGTGCTGCCGTTGCGGGCACATTAGGCCCGTGGGCGTGCTCGTACACGGGCATGATCTGCCAAATTCGCTTTCCTGACCAGAGGTGTGGTTGCGCACTACCTTCGGGGGGTTCGGTGAACGGTCAGTTCCAGTGCGGGGGACGGTGGTAGACGGCACCGTCGCGGCCATGCACCACGTCGGGGAACTGGGAACGCCGCACGACGGCTGCGTCGATGGGGAAGCACGCGTCGCTGCACTTGCGCAAATCCTCCGCGCTCTTACCCGGCGGGAAGACGGTGACGACCCTCGTTTTGGTGCCACGCAGACCGTCGATCTTGCGGATCCTCTCGACCGGCGCGCAGAAATCCGAATCGGCCGACACGAGCATGACGACATCGACCTCATCGAGTGCCACGTCAATGATCATGGCGCTCGCGAGGGCGACATGGGCCTCCTTCACCGCGTAGGACAACCAGGTTGCGCCGCACTCTCGGCATCCCTTCGACTGCTTCTGGAACCTGCCGAGCACCACGTCGGCGCCGTGGGCCTTCAGAGCGGCCAGGTAGGCTCTCTGCCGTTCGACGGCGGGCGGGTCGGCTCGGACCAACGCGGTGAAATAGGTGACTCGCTCCAACCTCTGCCCAGGCCCGAGCAGTTCCCGGGCCATTGTCACCAGGTCGAGCCAGAGGTCACGGCAACCACTCAGGTGCCGCAGGCCGCAATCGAGGTTGAAGCTGTCGACATAGACCCTGACGCGCGCTGTTTCACTGTTCAGCTTGTCACCCACGGCGACCTTCCCTAACATGGAGTCATGCAACGCCCGGGGCTACGTTCCCGGGCTCTACGGCCCCCGGCGACGGGGGCCGTTTCTTTTTCACTCTCATGTTCGAGGATAGTAAACAGCGAGTAATCTCGCGGTGACTTCCCGTGACTTCAGTGCACCTGGATGGAGAACCCGTCCCCCGTCACCACCTGCCCCGCCCGGATCTTGCACGTCTTGCGGAGCTCCACCTCTCCATCCACCGACACGAACCCTTCGGCGATCAGGTGTTTGGCCATGCCGCCCGTCTCCGTGACCCCGCAGTACTTCAGCAGGTCACACAGCGGGATGTAGTCAGAGCGCAGTTCGAAGTCCACGACCACTCAGCCTAGATGCCCCGCATGCGCAGCACGTGCAGGGCCAGTGTCAGGTTGAGGCGCAGGTGCGGGTCGTCGGTGAAGTTGCCGAGCAGGCGCTCCAGCTTGCCGATGCGGTAGCGCAGCGTGTTGTAGTGGAAGTGCAGCCGCCTGGCCGTCTCCGCCACGTTGAGGTTCGTCTCCAGGAGCACCTGCAGGGTGCGGCGCAGGTCGGAGTTCTCGGCGTCATTGTCGAGGGCCAGCGGTCCCAGCGTCTCGCGGACGAACGCGTGCAGCTCCTCCGTGTCGTTCACCAGCGACAGCAGCCGATAGACGCCCAACTGGTCGAAGTGGGCCACCGCGCCGGGGCCGTGGAGCTGGCGGCCGACGCGGGCCGCCTTCAGGGCCTGCGAGTACGCCTCGGGCAGCAGTTCGGCGCCGGGCGACGGGCGGGAGGTGCCGGTCGAGAACGTGGCGGGCGGCACGTCGGCGAACGCGGAGGCGGCGTCCTTGGCCACCCTGGCGGCGTCCACCGTGGCGTCCAGCACGGCCACCACCTCGTGCGAGAAGCCCGCGACCGCGCCCTGGGGGTCGTGGCGGCGCATCGCCGCGACCCAGCACGCGACCAGGCGGTCCTGGGTGGCGCGCTCGTCGCCGTCCGGGTCGAGCTCGGCGACGAGCACGGTGACCGGACGTTCCAGGTCCCAGCCGAACGCCCTGGCCCGCGCCGTGACGCGCTCGGCCGTGCCCGCCCGGCCGGTGAGGACGTCGCGCAGGAAGTCCGCCCGGTACTTGCTCTCGACGGCGTTGACCGCCTCCTGCCTGGTCACGACGAGCGCGGCGACGGTCGCGGCGCGTTCAAGGATGCCGACGTCGCTGTCCCGGATCGTCCCGGCCGGGCTGTAGGCGACGATGCGGCCGTGGTGGTGCCCGCCCGCGACGACGGGCACGGAGGCGAAGGCCCGCGTGCGGCCGGCCGTACCGGAAGCGGGTGTGCCGGAAGGGGTCCGGCCCGAGGCGGGGGCGGGGATGAGCGGCGGTCCCTCGTGCGCGATCGACTCCCACAGGAGGGTCACGTGGTCGGCCGGCCCGGCCGTGGCGAGCACCCGCCCACCGCCGTCCACCGCCGCCACCGCGACGTCGAGCAGCGCGGCCACCTCGGCGGTCACCTCGTCGAGCCCGCCACCGGCCAGCACCACCTGTACCAGCGCCCGGTGCGCCTCTTCGGCGCGGGCCAGCACGGCGGCCTGCCGGTTGAGGATGTCGGTCAGCACCTGGTTCAGGATGTCGTCGAAGCCGACGTCGTTCGGCAGGATGATGAGCGGGAACCCGAGCCGGTCGGCCTGCTCGACCATCTCGTCGGGCAGTTTGTCCACGTACCTGCCGAGTTTGATGGCCAGCGCCGCCAGTTTGCGCTCGTCGAGGTCGGCCACCAGGCGGCCGAGCGACTGCGGGGTGTTGCGCAGCGGGTAGCCGGTGGTCAGCAGCAACTCGTGCGGCTTCACCCAGGCCAGGATGTCCGGCACCTCCATGACGTTGAGGCGCTGCACGATGCGGCCCAGCCCGCTCTCCCCCGCGATCAGGCGGGCGTCCGCGAGGGTCGAAACGCCGAGCACCTCGCCCACGGACACTCCGTGGGTGATCGTGCCCGTGCTGGCGAGTCGGACGGGGGGCTCCATGTGGAGATTGTGACCCCAGAAGCGGTCTGTCAGGAAGAGCCAACCTTCCCGCTGACTGTTGGCAAATTTCTCCGTACGGAGGGTTGTCCGAGACGTTCTACGGTCAGGTCCAGGTTCGGTAGGGAGGTTCGGTGACCGTCGGTACTCATGCGCGGCGCCCGCGTACTCATGTCACAGGGGCGGCGAGCGCGGCGGTACGCCCTGTGCTGGAGGCGCCGCGAAGCCCCGCCCGGGTGCTGGCCGTCTTCCCCGCCGGGGTGTACGTGGAGGTCAGGACCGATCTTGAGCCGTCCGTGCTCGCCGTCATCACGGGCACGGCGACGCGGCTGCCCAACTCCGTGCTGCTGGCCGCCGAACTGCCGCACGTCACCGTGGGTGACGAGGCCGCCGTCGGTGACGGTTCCATCGAACTGGGACGGCTGAGCCTGCGGGCGCGCCGCTGGTGGGATCCCGCGCCGCCGCTCGGTCCTGTCGACCTGGTACGGCTCAGACAGGCCGCCCCTCACCTGGCCCCCGGCGAGCCGGGATTGGCGGGCAACGGCGCCATCGAACTCCTGGCCACAAGCTGCGCGAGCGGCCGGTTGCTGGGCATGGTGACGGCGGCCGAGCAGCTGGTCGGCCTCGGTCCGGGGCTGACGCCGAGCGGGGACGACGTGCTCGCCGGGCTGCTGGTGACGCTCAGGCACCTCGGCGCGGCGGCCGGGGCGGACCGGGCGGTGTGGCTGGCGGACTGGCTGGCCGCGACCGTGACGTACGACGCCCGCGCCCGTACGACGCCGATCTCGGCGACGCTCCTGCACTGCGCGGCCAGGGGCGAGGCGAGCCCCGAGGTGATCGCCGTGCTGCGCGGCATCGCCGGGCGGCAGGAGCTCGAACCGGCGCAGCAGCGGCTGCGGCGGCTCGGCCACACCTCCGGATCCGACCTGCTCCAGGGCATCTCCATCGGCCTGAACGCCGTCCTTGCCATGACCGAATCCCCGAGTCCGACCGAAAACGGGATCGGAACCCCGGTGAGCGTGCTCGGATGACCCGCGACGCGGTGCTGCTCCGCAAGGGCGTCTACCACGACTCGGTCACCCTCATGCGGGTGAGCCGCTCGCTGTCGGACCTGCCCGGCATGCAGGTGGCCATCGTCGCCATGGCCACGGAACTGAACCTCGGCCTAGCCCGCGACCTGGGCTTCGACCTGCCCCCCGCCGACCCCGGCGACCTGCTGGTCGCCCTGCGCGGCGACGGCGTGGACACCGCCGCCGGCGAGCTCGACCAGGCCCTGGCCCGGCTGTCCGCCTCCCGGACCCAGGCGGCCGACCAGCCCCCGCTCACCACCCGCTCGGCCGCCAAGGCCCCGGCCGATCTGGTGCTGGTGTCGGTCCCCGGCGAGCACGCCTTCTGCGAGGCGCTCGACGCGATCCACGCGGGCCTGCCCGTGATGATCTTCAGCGACGGCGTCCCGGTCGCCCAGGAACGGCGGCTCAAGCTGCTGGCCGAGGAGCGCGACGTGCTGGTCATGGGCCCCGACTGCGGCACCGCCGTGATCGCCGGCGCCGGGCTGGGCTTCGCCAACGTGCTCAGGCCGGGCCCGGTCGGCCTCGTCGCGGCCTCCGGCACCGGCGCCCAGCAGGTGACGTCCCTGCTCGACCAGGCGGGGGCCGGGGTGAGCCACGTGCTCGGCGTGGGCGGCAGGGACCTGTCGGCCGAGGTGGGCGGCCTGTCGACGATGCGGGCGCTGCGCATGCTGGACGACGACCCGGCCACCGAGCTGATCGTGCTCGTCTCCAAGCCGCCCGACCCGGCGGTGGCGCGGGCCGTACGGGACGTGGTGGAGACGCTGCGTACGCCGGTCGTCTCCGCGCTGCTCGGGGAGCGCGACCTGACGGCGGCGGCGGAGGAGGCGCTGCGCGCCCTCGGCAGGCCGGTCCCCGCATGGGAGTCGTGGCCCGGCTGGTCGCCCACGTCGACGTACACGAAGCTCAAGGGCATCTACTCGGGCGGCACGCTCTGCGCCGAGGCGAGGCTGATCGCCGGGTCGGGCGAGTTCACCGACTACGGCGACGACGCCTACACGCGGGGGCGGGCCCATCCGATGATCGACCCGACGCTGCGCCTGGAGGCCCTGGCCCAGGTGGAGCCGGGTGACGTGGTCCTGATGGACGTCGTGCTCGGCCACGGTGCCGACCCCGATCCGGCGGCCTCGCTCGCCTCGGCCATCGCCCACGTCACCGCCCGCACCGCCCACCACGCCCCCAGCCATGCGACCGGCCACGGGGCGGCCACCGTCATCGTCGCGCTCATCGGCACCGAGGGCGACCCGCAGGGCCTGCACCGGCAGGCCGCCGCATTCCGCGAGGCGGGCGCGACCGTCTTCACGTCCAACGCCCAAGCCGCCCGGCACGCCAGGAACCTCCTATGACCCTGCTCTCCGGCCCGCCCCACGTGATCACCGTCGGCGCCGGCCTCCTCCAGGAGTCGCTCGACGCGCAGGCCGTGCCCACGACCGCCGTCGCGTGGCGCCCGCCCCTGCCCGGCACCGCGGACGCGCTCGCCCGGGTGCTCGCCGACCCGCGCCTGCCCGCGGCCAACGAGCGCGCCGTCGGCCGCCTGACCTCGGCCCGCCCCCAGCTCGTCGGCGTACGGCGGGCGTCGGAGGTGCTCGCCCTGCCGGAGCTGATGTTCCTGCACGCGGGCCCGCCCATCGACTGGGAACGCGCGTCGGGCCCGATGCGCGGGGCCCTGATCGGCGCGATGCTGCTCGAGGAGTACGCCCACGACGTGCCGGCGGCCGAGCACCTGCTCGCCTCCGGGCGGGTGCGCCTGGAGCCCTGCCATCGGCACGCGACGGTCGGCCCGATGGCGGGCGTGGTGAGCCCGTCGATGTGGATGCTGGAGGTGCTCGACACCGAGCACGGCGGCACGGCGTACTGCTCGCTCAACGAGGGCCTGGGCAAGGTGCTGCGTTACGGCGCGTACGGGCCGGAGGTGCTCGACCGGCTGCACTGGATGGACCGGGTGCTCGGGCCCGTCCTTTCGGCGGCGATCGAGCTGAGCGGGCCGATCGACCTGCGCGCGCTGATCGCGCAGGCGCTGCAGATGGGCGACGAGCTGCACAACCGCAACCGCGCGGCCACCTCGCTGCTCCTGCGCGAGCTGGCCCCCTGGGTGGTCGAGGCCGCGGCCGGCAGCGCCGCCGAGGTGCTGCGCTTCGTCAACGGCAACGACCACTTCTTCCTGAACGCCGCCATGGCCGCGGGCAAGGTGAGCACCGACGCGGCCAGGGACGTGCCGGGCTCCTCGATGGTCGTCGCCATGGCCCGCAACGGCACCGATTTCGGGGTGCAGGTCTCGGGCCTGGGCGATCGGTGGTTCACCGGTCCGGCGGGCGTACCGGACGGGCTCTACCTCGGCGCGTACGGCCCGGCGGACGCCAACCCGGACATCGGCGACTCCACGATCACCGAGACGTCCGGCCTGGGCGGGTTCGCGATGGCGGCGTCCCCGGCCATCGTCCGCTTCGTCGGCGGCGAGGTGGCGGACGCGGTGGCGGCGACCCGATCCATGTACGAGATCACGCTGGCCGAGCACCCCGCCTATCAGATCCCGGGGCTCGGCTTCCGCGGCACGCCGGTCGGCATCGACCTCACGCTGGTGGCAAGGACCGGTGTGCTGCCCGTCGTCAACACGGGTATCGCGGGCCGCGTGGCGGGCACCGGTCAGGTCGGAGCGGGCCTGGTGAAACCGCCCGTAGAGGCATTCACCAGCGCATTGATGGCACTGGCCGACTGCGCTGATTGATCCATTTGATGGATGACATTTCCGCACGTCAAGGTATTAGTAAGAAGCGAGTTGGGTTCCCCTTGGCAATGACCTGCCTATATCGTGGCCAACGCTCATAATCTGGAAGTATGGCGGCGCGACGCTTGTGACCGATGAGGCTGGAGATTGGGGCGGGAACATGGCAGCCGACCGCTTGCTCAGCGGCCCCGGTGCGGAGGGAAACGCTTCACAGAGCCAAGGTCGTCTGATCGGCAGGCGTTACCGGTTGATGTCACCGGTCGGCCGAGGCGGCATGGGGATGGTGTGGCACGCGCATGACGTGCTGCTCGCCCGCGACGTGGCTGTCAAGGAGCTGATCCTGCCGTACGGGCTCGACCACGCGGGCCGGCAAGTGGCCCACCGGCGCATGCTGCGGGAGGCCAGGTCCGCCGCACGGCTGACCCACCCGGGCATCGTGACCGTGCACGACGTGGTCGAGGAGGACGGCCGGCCGTGGATCGTCATGGAGCTGGTCCGGGCCTGGTCCCTCGAACAGGCGGTCCGGCAGAGCGGACCGCTCCCGGTGATCCAGGCCGCGGAGATCGGCATCCGGGTGCTCGACGCGGTCAGGCACGCGCACGCGGCCGGGATCCTGCACCGTGACATCAAGCCGGGCAACGTCCTGCTCACCGCGGACCGCGTGGTCCTGACGGACTTCGGCATCGCCGCGATCGAGGGCGACGTCACGATCACGCAGACCGGGCTGCTCATGGGGTCGCCCGCCTACATCCCGCCGGAACGGCTGTCCGGGCAGTCGATCACCCAGGCGGCCGACCTGTGGTCGTTCGGGGCGACGATGTACGCCGCGGTCGAGGGGCGCCCGCCGTACGAGGGGCCGGACCCGATCGCCGTGCTGGGCGCGGTCCTCACGCAGGAACCGGTCACGCCGCAGCGGGCGGGCGCGCTGGCGCCGGTGATCGAGGGCCTGCTGCGCAAGAACCCGGCCGAACGCCTCACCGCCGAACAGGTCAGCGACATGCTGGAACGGGTCCTGCACGCGCACGGCTCGGTCCGCCCCCGCCCCGCCGAGTCCGCGCGGTCCCTGCCGACGCAGACGGACTCGACGCCGGCCGAGTTGCTGCCGCCGCTGGACGCGCCGTCCGGGCCGATGCCGTCGCGGATCGTGGAGACGCCCTCGGGGCCGGTACGAGTGCCGTACGACCCGCTGAACAGCCCGTCGGGCGGGTACTCCATGCCGTACGACAGCATGTCCAGCCCGTCCGGCAGCCACCGCACGGACGCGCTGCCCCCGGCGGCCGGGTTCGACGCGTTCACCAGCCCGTCGGGCTCGCACCGGATACCGGAGGCCGGCCCCGGGCAGAGTGGCCCGGCCGGGCCGTCAGTGGTACGCCCGTTCACCGGCGGCCAGTCAGGACCGCCGAGCGGGCACCCGTCGCGGGACTTCCCGTCCCAGGGCTTCCCGTCGCAGGACTTCGCCTCCCAGGACTACGCGTCCCAAGGCTTCGCCTCGCAGGACTACGCGTCGCAGGGCTTCCCGTCACAGGACTACGCGTCAGGCGGGCAACCGTCGTCGCCGGGCTTTCCGCCAGGGGGGCCACCGTCGTCGCCTGGCTTCGCGTCCGGCGGGCCGCTCGGTGCACCGCCTTCGTCGCCGTCCGGTGCGCCGCCTTCGTTCGGCAGCCCATCGGGATCGCACCGGGTGCCCGACAGCACACCGTTCGGCGGCCCGTCGGGCCCGCGCCGCGCCTCGGAGTCCCGGGAATCGCGTGACCTCGGCCCGTCAGGACCGCAGCCGATCCTGCCCTTGACCAGCGACAGCCGCGCCGCCCCCTGGCCCCTGGCCTCGTCCGACCACCTGCGCGACCAGTCCATCGACCTGTCGCGCGACCTGACCCACAACCGCCTGGCCAACCTGCCCACCGCCTCACAACGCCTGACCAAGAGCAGGCGCAGAGTCGAGGACGAGGAGGGCGGCTGGCTCCGCGACGGCCGCCCCACCCCACGCCTGATCGTCACCGCCATCGCGGCACTCGGCGTGATCGTGGCCGTCGTCCTGTTCGTCCGCCCGGGTGACACGCCCGCACCGGTGGCGAGCACGGCGACCGCCATCGCGTCGCCGCCCGCCGCCACCGACGACCCCCTGACGGCGACCGTGCCCGACGGTTTCGGCGAGCAGACCCCACCCGGCTTCTCCGCCGCCGTGCCCAACGGCTGGAAGCTGACCGCGTCAGGCGGCGACGCCACGTTCACCGGTCCCAAGGACTCGGGCATGACGACCCGAGTCGAGCAGGCGACCCCGCAGCCGGACGGCGGCCTGTCGGAACTGACCCGCGAGGAGGCGGACGGCCGCGTCGACGGTTACATCCAGGTCCAGCTCCAGGCGACGCGGTATCGCGACTGGAAGGCGGCCGACTGGGAGTACACCTACACGCTGGCCAACGGCGTCCCCATGCACGCCCTGACCCGGTACGTCACGATGGACGACACCAACGCCTTCAAGATCATATTCACCATGCCCGAGCTCAAGTGGGACGACCAGGCCGAAACCCGCAAGGTCTTCTTCGACACCTTCCGCCAGACCACCTGACGACCCACCCACCGCGCCATGAGCGCGGGCGGGTGGGTCGTGCGGCCGAGATCCGAACGGTCAGCGCACGCCGAGGGCGCGGTCGAGGAAGTCGCGGACCGTCGTGGCCAGTTCGGCGCGGTGGTCGGACAGGGCGTGGTCGGTGGCCCATTCATGGTGTTCGAGCGCCGCCCCCGCGTACGCGGGCACCAGCGGCCGGTGGTGCACTTCGGCGGGCGTCACGGGGTCGAGTCCGGTCCCGATGAGCATCACCGGGCGTCCGGCGAACGCGGGTGCCAGCGAGGCCAGGCTCCACCGCTCCCCCGCGGCCTCCATCTCGGCCACCAGCGCCGCACCACTGGTGCCGGTGAGCGGGAGCAGCTCGCCGTCGAACGCCTCGACGTACTCCCGCCGCCCCTCGGCGTCGAGCCCGCGGGAGACCGTACCGAAGTCGAAGGCGGACACCGACACGGTGGCCGCGATGCCCGGATCGGCGGCGGCCGTCATCAGCGCGACGAACCCCCCGAAACTATGTCCGACCACGGCGACCCGCTCCGGGTCGAGCCGGTGCTCCGCCGCGAACGGCTTCTCCCGCACGGCCGCCACCACCCGCGCCGCGTCCGCCAGGCCGTTCCCCCACGACCAGTCCCCGCCGACTCCCCAGGAGCCCCGGTAGTGGAAGACCAGGCTGGCGTACCCGGCCCGGCGCAGCGCCTGGGCGAGATCGAAGTTGCGCTCATTGCCGGGAAAACCGTGCAGCAGCACCGCCACCGGATGCGGCCCCTCGCCCGCCGGCAGGTGCAGCACCCCCAGCAGCGGCACCCCGTCACTGTCGAACGTCACCCCAGGTGTGGCAGCTCTCATAAGGCTCTCCTCTCTCGGAACGATCAGTACGCTAACAGCCGCCCGACGACCCACCCCCAGAACCACCTCATTCCACCGCAGGTGAGCGTCGGGTACCGTCGGCCGCATGAAGCTGGCGAGCATCCACTTTTATCCCGTCAAGTCGACGAGTGGACATGCCGTACGAGAGGCCGAGGTCCAGCCTTGGGGCCTGGCCGGTGACCGGCGCTACCTCATCCTCGACGAGCACGGCGAGATACTGACCGCCCGTGAGATCCCCCGGTTGCTGATGTGCCTGCCGGAGTTGGACGGCGAGACGCTCACGCTCACCGGCCCGCACGCCGCGCCGCTGCGGGTCACCCCCACCTCCACGCGTTCCTTGATCAACATGCGGAACACGCCGCTGGAGCTGACCGACTGCGGTGACGACGCCGCCGCGTGGCTGACCGCGCTGATCGACCGCCCCGCCCGGCTGGCCTGGCAGGACGACCCGACCCGCCGTCCTGTCGATCCCGAGTACGGCCGGCCGGACGACCGGGTCAGCCTGGCCGACGCGTACCCGCTGCTGCTCACGTCCACGGCCTCGCTGGCACAGCTCAACGACTGGATCGCGGAGACGGCGGTCGAGCGCGGCGAGGAGCTGCCCGCGCCGCTGCCCATGAGCAGGTTCCGGCCGAACGTGGTCGTGGACGGCGCGGAGACCGCCTTCGCCGAGGACGGATGGAAGCGGATCCGCATCGGCGACACGGAGTTCCGGGCGGTCAAGAGCTGCGACCGATGCGTGCTGACCACCGTCGACACCCGCACCTACACCAAGGGCAAGGAGCCCATCCGCACCCTGGCCAAGCACCGCCGGTGGGACGGCAAGGTCTGGTTCGGCATGAACCTCATCCCGGAGGCTCCGGGACGGATCACCCAGGGCGATCCGGTATCGGTCCTTTGAACCTGGCGTCTCCGAAACGGGCGGCACCTCAGGCGACGGGCGATCGAGCACCCGAAAGCATCCTGCAAATGGTTGAATACCGCTACGTGGGGTGATTTGGGCCTTTGGGGGGATCTCGGGGGCTATGCGAGACTTCACAAGTGACCAGCGCCCCTATTAAGCCCTATATTTCGTCCCCTGACCGGATCCGGGTCGTCCAGCGGCGCACTCTCGCGATCCTGTCCGCCGCGCAAATAGTGGGTGGTGTAGGCGTCGCCGTCGGCCTGGCCCTGAGTTCGGTCGTCGTCGACGAGCTCTCCGGCTCCACCGTGATCAGCGGCTTCGCGGGCACCGCGACCGTCCTCGGCGCGGCCCTGCTGGCGCTGCCGACCGCCAAGGCGTCCGGCCGGGGCGGCCGGCGGGTGGGCCTGACGCTGGCGTACGTGGCCGCGCTGGCGGGCTGCGCGTTATCGGTCGGCGCCATCAGCCTCCGCAACTGGCCGCTGCTGCTGGCCGGGCTGGTCCTGGTGGGCGGCGGCAGCGCGGGCAACCTGGCGGCCCGCTACTCGGCGACCGACCTGTCACCGTCGGGGCACGCCGCCAGGCACCTGTCCCTGGTCGTCTGGGCCGCCACCATCGGCTCCGTCGCCGGCCCGAACCTGGCCAAGCCCGCCGACCAGATCGGCATGTCCGCGGGCCTGGTGGAGAAGGCCGGGCCGTTCGCGTTCGCGGCGCTGGCGTTCGCGCTGGCGATGCTCATCATCCTGGTGGGCCTGCGCCCGGACCCGCTCAAACTGGCCCGCGAGCTGAACGGCACGCAGCCCCCCGCCCCCGGCCGGAACCGGACGATCAGGAACGCCTGGACGACCCTGCGCACCACCCCCATGGCCCGCAAGGCCCTGGTCATGATCGCGATCAGCCACACCGCGATGGTGTCGGTCATGTCGATGACCCCGGTCAAACTCCACCACGACGGCTCGAACCTGGACGTCATCGGCCTGGTGATCAGCCTGCACATCGCCGGGATGTACGTCATGTCGCCGGTGGTGGGCTGGCTGGCCGACAAAGCGGGCAAGGTGCCGGTGCTGCTGCTCGGCATGGCGCTGCTGCTCAGCGCCGCCGTTCTGGCGGGTACGGCCGGGCACCGCGTCTGGCAGGTGACAACCGCGCTGGTCCTGCTCGGCCTCGGCTGGTCGTGCGGCCTGGTGGCGGGGTCGGCGCTGGTCTCCGAGTCGGTGCCGGTCGGGAGCCGTCCCGCCGTGCAGGGATTGTCCGACCTGCTGATGAACGTGTGCGGCGCCACCGGCACGATCGTCGCGGGCGCGATCGTGGGCGGGCTGTCGTACGGGGTGCTCGGGCTGGTGGTGGGCGTGATGGTGACGCTGGCCGGAGTCTGGCTGGCGATCACCTGGCACCGCGCGAGCGGCGGCCCGCTGACGGCCTCGGAGACAGCCGCCACCTGACATCCGGGGAAGTCACCGTCCGGAGAACCACCTCACTTCGCGTCGGCGTAGCAGGCGACCGCGACCGCCTCCATCGGGAACCGCACCGGCGTCTGCCCGAACAGCAGCCGGCTGGCCTCGGCGGCCGACTCCGACACCGCGGCGATGACCTCTTCGGCCTGGCCGAGCGGGCAGTGCACCATGATCTCGTCGTGCTGGAAGAACACCAGCCGGGCCGGCCCGGACAGCCGCCCCCGCAGCACCGCCATCAGCACCAGCGCCCACTCGGCGGCGGTGGCCTGCACGACGAAGTTGCGGGTGAACCGCCCCCGATCGCGCGCCGCCCTGTTTCCCTCGGGCCCCGACACCAGCGACTTCCACCGGTCGGACGGCGGCGGGCTGGTGCGGCCGAGCCAGGAGCGCACCAGCCGCCCCTCCTCCCCCGCCTTGGCCGCGTCCTCGACGAACTGGTAGGCCTTGGGGAAGCGCTGCCGCATGACCGCCAGCAGCTTGGGCGCGTCACCGCTGGTGCCTCCGTACATGGCGGACAGCATCGCGATCTTGGCGTGGTCGCGCTCGCCCCCGAACGACTTGGCCAGCGCCGAGTAGAGATCGATCTCCCCCGCCGCCCGCGCCAGCCCGTTGTCTCCGGCCATCGCGGCCAGCACTCGTGGCTCGAGCTGGGCGGCGTCGGCGACGATCAGGGTCCAGCCGTCGTCGGCGACCACCACGCGGCGCATCACCTTGGGGATCTGCAGCGCGCCACCGCCGCTGGTGGCCCACCGCCCCGACACCACACCGGCCACCACGTACTCGGCACGGAAGCGCCCGTCGCGCACCCATTGGTCGGCCCACACCCACCCGTGGAAGCTGTAGAGCCTGGCCAGCTCCTTGTAGGCGAGCAGCGGCGCGACAGCCGGATGATCGAGCTGCTTGAGCTCCTCCGACCGGGTGGTCTTGAGCGCGACGCCCGCGCCCTTGAACGCCTTGACCAGTTGCTGCACCGAGTCGGGATTGACCGGATGGCCGAACGCCGCGGCCACCTCGTCGGCCAGCGCCTGGAGCTTGGCCGGGCGCATGCCGTGCACCGGGCGCGGCCCGAGCAGGTCGGTGAGCAGGGCGTCGTGCACGTCCTGGCGCCACGGCATGCCGTCGTGGCCCATCTCGGCGGCGATCAGCGCGCCCGCCGACTCGGCCGCCACCAGCAGCCGGAACCGCCCCGGGTCCGGCAGCGCCTCGATCCGGCGCAACTGGTCGGCCAGCACCTCCGCCACCGCCTCCGCGCCGAGCGGCTCGGGCGCGAACAGGGTGTCGGGCATGTTGGGCTGCTCGTCGGGCACCGGCAGGCCGTGCAGCCTGGCGTGGGCGGCCTTGGCCGAGCGCGGTTGCCCGTAGCGTCCCTCATGAGCGAGCAGCAGGCCCTCGGTGAGGGCCAGGTCGTGACAGCGTGACACCCGCACGCCGCCGCGCAGCAGGGGCGGATAGGCCTCGTGCGTGTCCGCCCAGACCCAGCGCGGCCGCTCGGCTTCGAGCTCTCGTACGGCCCGCTCCAGGTCGTCGACCTGACGAGCCGGTCCGCCGATCGGGAGGATCGTCCGGTCTGTCACCACTACGTGCACGCCGTCCAGCCTGCCAGGCGGCTACGACAAACTGATGTGCACCTCGTCCTCCATCGGCGGGTCCACCTCCTGCGGCAGGCAGCCGGTGGCGGCGAAGCAGCGCACCTTGAGCAGGTCGGGCGTGACCGAAAGGTGCAGGAACTGCTTGAAGAACGGTGGTGTGTCCCAGTCGGAGAGCTCGGAGAGGTACCGGTGGAAGACCGTGCCCACGGGCAGCCGGAAGGGCATCGGCCAGGCCCCGAGCAGCCGGGCCGCCCACCTCATCCGGCGGGTGATCGTGACGAGCCCCGCGACGGGCCGGACCGGGGTGTTGTTGATCTGCTCCGCCATGATGCAGGCGGCCTCGGCCGGGGTGAGGTAGATCCACTTCATCCGGAGCCGCTTCGCGTACAGCTGGCTGTAGAACGACAGCGAGTCGCCACGCAGTGGATAGCACTTGAAGTCGTCCTCGTGCACGCCCGCCACGTCCACCCGGCGGGTGGTGTGGGTGGCGTGCATGAACGCGCCCCCGCCGCCGGAGACGATGTACTGGATCACCCGGTCGCCCACTCTGACGGGGTAGCGCTGGTAGTTGTGCACGTCGCCGCCGATGGCGGCCACGTAGCGGTGTTCGGGGGCGCGGATGATGTCGTCGATCGTGCCGCCGCCCTCCAGCGGGGACGGCTTGTAGTCGTTGCGCGTGTAGATCGGCTTGCCGGTGACGAGGATCTTCGGGCGCGGGTCCAGGGAGACGCGGCGCAGCCACTCGGTCTGCTGCCGATCGATCCCCCCTTGGATGCCGGTGTCGACGCCCACGATGAGCAGGCTGGGGGTCTCGATCACCCAGTACGGTCCCGGCTGCGCGGCCTGCTGCGACGGCCGCTCCCTGAACCGGCGGGCCTCGGCCAGGCGCCGCTCGTCGATCGAGTCCGACTTGCGCCAGAGCAGGGCGCGTAGCCCGAACTCCCGCTTGGGCTTGAGCTGCGGGGCGTCGCAGAACACACGCATGAAGCCGCCGAGCCCGTCGTACCAGTCGTGGTTGCCAGGGATCGCGTAGATCGGAGCGTCATAGTCCTTGTACGGGCGGAAGAACTTGTTCTCGTACTCGTTGCCGGACCCGGCTGGATACAGCACGTCGCTGGCGATGACGGCGAAGGAGGTGCCTTCGCCCACCTTGAGCAGGCCGGGCACGACCGCGTACTGGGAGGCGTCGCCCTCACCCGTGTCGCCGAGCAGCAGGAAGCTGAAGCTCTCCCCCACCTCGGGCCGGACGCGGAAGTCCGGGTCGGCGCCCCGGGCCTCCTGCTCGGCCACCCATCTGCGGCGCACCTGCCCCGACGGGTCGCCTAAGAGCCCGGCGACGATCTGGTTGCGCGAGTGCCACAGCGTGCGCGGGCTGAACCAGGTGAACCCCTTCGTGTCCGGTCTCAGCTCGTTGAACGTACCGATCCGCCGGCACGCCCACCCCGCGC
Source organism: Nonomuraea sp. NEAU-A123 (assembly GCF_018603905.1). Classification (GTDB taxonomy): domain Bacteria; phylum Actinomycetota; class Actinomycetes; order Streptosporangiales; family Streptosporangiaceae; genus Nonomuraea. The sequence continues at coordinate 584,914 of NZ_JAHFZZ010000004.1, read as the reverse complement.
CTTCCTCCGACACCCGGGAGGAGAGCTGCTTTCCACGCTCAGCCGCGACTTCCACCATGACCACATCTTTACCGCGATCTTCCCCATGTCGCACGCTCTTCCCCAAGCACATCCGGAACGCAGCGTGCCGTCGGGAACACAATCGGTTCGTGATGGTGTAACCTCACGCCCCAAGCAAGCGGTTCGTCGCCGCCGAGGGGGGCTGCCATGGCCCGGAACGGTTCGGACGACGCCACCCGGAAAGGCACCACGGGGGTGGCCGCCGTCGAGGGACTGCTGGCGTACGCCGGCAGACGGTCACGCTGGGGCGGGGGCGCGCTCAGCAGGGTCCATGAGGCGATCGGGCTCAGCCGGGAGCTGGTCGCCGCGGACCCCGGCGAGCACTCCGTGCTCCTCGCCCGCTGCCTGCAGGCCGCCACCAAGCTGCTGCTGCTGCGCGGCCGGGGCCCGGAGGCGCTGCCTCTCGCCCAGGAGGCCGTCGAGCTCTGCCGTCTGTCGGGTGGCGCGCCGCTGATCGTCGCGCTGGCCTGCCTGTCGGACGTCTACGAGGCCCTCCAGCAGTACGGCGACGCGGCGGCGGCCATGACGGAGGCCGCGGCGGTCGACCCACCCGACTGACCCCCGCCCGGAGGCTCAGGGGATCAGGATGCCCGGGTTCAGGATGCCCGCGGGGTCGAGCCGGGACTTGACCGCCCGCAGGATGTCCACGCCCACCGGTCCCAGCTCCGCCGCGTACGCCTCGCGGTGGTCGCGGCCGACGCCGTGGTGGTGCGAGATCGTGCCGCCCGCCGCCACGATGGCCGCGTTGACCGCCTCCTTGGCCCGCTCCCACTGCTCCACCGGGTCCCCCTTCTGGGCGGTGACGACGGTGAAGTACAGCGAGGCCCCGGTCTCGTACACGTGCGAGATGTGGCACATGACCAGCGGCGACTCCAGCGCCCCGAGCAGCGCCAGCCGTACCGCGTCGTACAGGCGCGGCAGCGCGGACCAGAACCCGGCCGTCTCCACGGTCTCCACCGTCGCGCCGACGGCCAGCAGCGAGTCGCGCAGGTACGGCGCCGAGAACCGGCCGTGCTCCCACGCCTGTCCTGGCTCGATCCCGAGCGGCACCCCGCCCATCCGCGCCAGCACCGCCCCCGCCCCGGCCCCGCGCCCCTCGACCGACGTCGCGGACGAAGCTGGCGAACCCTCCGATGCCGCCGCTCCCTCGTAGCCCGCGATCACCAGGCAGCCGGAGTCACCGCCCCCGATGGCGTCCGGCCGGGCCAGCCCGATCATGGTCTCCGTCTCGTCCGAGAGCCGCAGCACCGTCGGCAGCGGCCCTTCCTGCGCCAGTACCCGCAGCGCGGCCGTCCCCTCCCGGAACGACCCGAAGCGCCACCCTTCGTACACCCGCCGCTGGGGCACCCGCCGCACCCGCAGCCGCAGTGCCGTGATCACGCCGAACGCCCCCTCCGACCCCAGCAGGAGCTGCCGCAGATCGGGCCCGGCCGCCGACTTCGGCGCGCGCCCCAGGGACAGGTCGCCGGAGGGCGTGGCGACGGTCAGCCCTACCACCATGTCGTCGAACCGCCCGTACCCCGCCGAAGCCTGCCCGCTGGACCGGGCCGCCGCGAACCCGCCCAGCGTGGCGTACTCGAACGACTGCGGGAAATGCCCCAGGGTCAGCCCGTGCCGTTCGAGCAGCCGCTCGGCCTCGGGCGCCCGGAGCCCGGGCTCGACGGTGACGACCATCGACTCGGCGTCGACCGAGACGAGCCGGTCGAGCCGGGCCAGGTCCAGCGCCACCACCCCGGCGAAGCCGGACCGGGCCGCCGCCAGGCCGCCCACCACGGACGTGCCGCCGCCGAAGGGCACCACCGCGATCCGCTCGGCGGTGCACAGCCGCAGCAGCGCGGCCACCTCGTCGTGCGACCCGGGCAGCACCACGGCGTCGGGCGCGTCCGAGCCGTCTCCCGCGCGCATCCGCAGCAGGTCGGGCGTCGACTTGCCGCGCGTGTGCCCGATCCGGGCCGCGCGCGAGGTCAGCACGTGCTCGTGGCCCACCACCTCGGCCACGGCGGCCAGGCGCGCGGGCGAGAGCGCGACCGGGGCCAGCCGTACGGACGCGAATGAGGCGGCGGGCGCGGCCGGCTCGCGCACGCCCAGCAGGTCGTGGAGCAGCTCGCGGAGTTGCGGGGGCAGCTCACGGGCTTTGGCGGGGTCGCCCCAGCCCGACCAGAGCATGGGTTCGTTCAGCACGTCTACACTGTGACATATGACGTCGATTCGTCACAATGACGGCGTGCTGGACGCGGCCCGCGACTGCGTGCTCGCCTATGGGGTGCGGCGCACCACGCTCACCGACGTGGCGCGCCGGGCGGGGGTGTCCCGGATGACGCTCTATCGCCGCTGGCCCGACGTGCGGAGCCTGGTCGCCGACGTGATGACGCGGGAGTGGGTGCTGGCGGTCACGGATCTCGACATGTCGGACCCGGTGGCGGCGGTCGTCGAAGGGGTACGACGGCTGCGTGGGCATCCGCTCTGGCGCAAGATCGTGGAAGCGGACCCGGAGCTGCTCCTGCCGTACCTGCTGGATCGGCGCGGCGCCACCCACGAGGCGGTGCTGGCCGTGCTCGAAGACGTCGTCGGCGACCGCCGCAAGGCCAGGGCGGTGCTGCTCGTGGCGCAGTCGTTCCTGCTGTCGGCGCCCACCATGCTCGACCCCGTGACGCTCGACGAACTCGACGCCGAACTCGCCACCCTGCTGGAGGCCTACCTTGGATAGCTCGCTCAACGCGCCGCGAAGGGCCCGCGAGCTGGCCGTGATCGCGGAGGAAACCGTCGACGTGCTGGTCGTGGGTCTGGGCGCGACAGGTGCGGGCGCGGCGCTCGACGCCGCTTCGCGTGGTCTCAGCGTAGCGGCGATCGACGCGCACGACCTGGCTTTCGGCACGTCGCGATGGAGTTCCAAGCTCATTCACGGCGGACTGCGCTACCTCGCCAAAGGCCAGGTGGGCATCGCCCGCGAAAGCGCCGTCGAGCGCGGCATCCTGCTGCGGCGTACGGCTCCGCACCTGGTCAAGGCGCACCCGTACGTGCTGCCGCTGACGCCGGAGGTCTCCAGGCCCCGGGCGAAGCTGCTGATGACCGGCTACCGGCTCGGCGACGCGCTGCGCGCCACCGCCCTCACACCGCGCCGGCTGCTGCCCGGCCCATCCCGGCTGACGGCCGCCCGGGCGCACACGCTCGCGCCCATGCTGAGCGAGCGCGGCCTGCGGGGCGGGCTGCTGTCCTGGGACGGCCGCGTGCTCGACGACGCCCGGCTGGTCGTCGCCTTGGCCAGGACGGCGGCGGCGCACGGGGCGCGGATCCTGACCCGTTGCCGCGCCCTGGAGCTGACCGGCGAGGGCGCCAAGGTCCGTGACGAGCTGACCGGCGCGGAGTTCGGGATCCGGGCCAGGACGGTGATCAACGCGGCGGGCGTGTGGGCGGGCCTGCTGGATCCGCAGGTGGAACTGCGCCCGTCACGCGGCACGCACCTCGTGCTCCGCCCCGGGACCCTGCCGGGCCTCCTGTCCGGGCTGCACATCCCGATACCCGGAGAGAGCAACCGATTCGCGCTCGTTCTCCCCCAAGCCGACGGCCGCGTGTACGTGGGCCTGACCGACGAACCCCTCGACGGCCCCGTCCCCGACGTGCCCGAGGCGCCCGAGGAGGACATCAGGGCGCTCCTGAGCGTGCTCAACACGGTTCTGGCGGCACCGGTGGCCCGCGAGGCCGTCGCGGGCGCCTACGCGGGGCTCAGGCCGCTCCTGGCGGCGGACGGGCGGACGTCCGACGTCTCCCGGAAGCACGCCGTGTTCGCGGATGGAGGACTCATCACGGTCGTGGGCGGCAAGCTCACGACATACCGGCGGATGGCGGAGGACGCGGTGGATCGAGCGATCTCGGCGCGGAACCTCCAGGCGGGCCCCAGCCGCACCACCTCGATCCCGCTCGTCGGGGCTGTCCAGAATCATGCCTTCGTGAAGCCGCGCGCCGGGGCGGACCGCACGCCCGAGCGGCTGGTCGCCCGCTACGGCTTCGAGGCGGCGGCCGTGCACGAGCTCGTCAAGGCGCACCCCGAAGAGGTCTGTCTCGGCATCACCATGGGCGAGCTGCGGTGGTCCGTCGCCCACGAGGGCGCTCTCGACGCGGACGACCTGCTCGACCGCAGGACCAGGATCGGGCTCGTCCCCGAGGACAGGACGGCGGCGCTGCCGGCCGCCCGGGCGGCGTTTGCCGGATAACACGTTTACCCCCTCACCGTTAGGTTAGTCTTACCTAATTCGCGAATGAGGGAGGAAGGCGTTGACCAGGGCCTGCGAGCATCCGGACGGCTCCCACACCGGCGCTGTGCCGAATCTGGCCAGCGCCACCGTGGGAGCCCGGCTGTGGCTACTCGTCGAGCACGACGGGCCGTGGCCGTCGCATCTGGAAAGCTTCGAGCTTCCTGAGAGAATCTCGAAACTCGTGCAGCGCGCCATGGAACGTGGCATCCGGCCCCAGCTCATCCGCCGCCCCGGCCGGCGAGCCCGCCCGCAGGAGCAGGACCTGCGTGTGCTAGTGGGCTACGCCATAGGCCCTAACCCCTGGCTGGCCAGCGGAGTCATCGCAGGTCCCGAAGATCTTGACCTCGACGCGCTGGTGGCCGGAGTGGTCCCGGAGTCCTGCATACTTGAAGACGAGCCGGTATTTCTGGTCTGCACGCACGCCAAGCGCAATGCGTGTTGTGCCCGCATTGGACTACCCCTCGCTCGGACACTGGCCGAAAACTGGCCGGAGAGAGTGTGGGAAACGTCACACGTTGGCGGCGATCGTTACGCCGCCAACCTCGTGTGCTTGCCACACGGAATTTTCTACGGCAGCATGTCTCAGGCTGCTGCGATCGCAGCGGCTAACGCGTACCGGTCGGGCGAGATCATTCTCGACCGTTACCGGGGACGCGCAGGCATCCCTGAGCCATTGCAAGCCGTCGAGCACTTCGCCCGAGCCCATACGGGAGAGCGTTCTGTCGGCGCAGTGGCCGTGGAATCCTCCAGGTCGGACGGCGACGTCACCGAAGCCATCGTGCGCTGCGGCGACGTCCGGTTCCAGGTTGTGGTTGAGCCATCGGTGCTCCAAGCGCCGTGTGGTACGGCTTGCGCCGAGAAGATCACCTCCTACCGGCTGGTTTCGCTGGACAGGCTCACGCCTGTGCGGTACGCCACGCCCGCGCTTACCTGATCACGGGAACATCACGGCCTACCTTTGCGTTGGAACAGTGACGCCGAAAGCGTCCAATGCGGCTCAATTACTGAAATACCTCTCACGAAGGTGGTTTTCTCATGTCTCAGGTACGTCGGCAGCTCGCCCGCCCGCGCCCCAGCTGGGGTTGGCAGGATGATGCCGCGTGCCGGGGTGAGGACCTCGTGCTCTTCTTCGGCCCCGATGGGGAGCGGCAGCCCGAGCGTGACGTGCGCGAGCGGAAGGCCAAGGCGATCTGCGCCCAGTGCCCTGTCCGCAACGAGTGCCTGGACTACGCGCTGTCCCGTCCGGAGAAGTACGGCACGTGGGGTGGCCTGAACGAGGACGAGCGCGCTTCCGAGCGTCGCCGTCGCATGCGCCGCGCGGCCAGCGCCGGCATCTCCGCCGCCTGACTCCACCCGGCAGCGTCCGTGATCACCGCGTGATCACGCAGTTGTCCCGATGAGCCGGAGCCTGGCCCGCCACGTCCAGGCTCCGGTGAACCCGGTCGGGGCAACTGCTTGATCAAGCACCAGCTCAACCCCGAGCACGCGCTTCAGCCCGGCGTCATCCGTGACGCCGGGCTGAAGTGGTTTCCGGATCTGTGTCCCCCAGGATCGGCGCCTTCCGGGACAGGTGCCGCTGGATCATTACATCTGGGTCGGCGCTTCTAGCTCAGACCGATCAGGTCGTCGAACTCGCCGTCCTTGGCCCCGAGCACGAACGCGGTGATTTCGGCCCGCGTATAAACCAGGGCGGGCCCCTCGGGGAAGCGCGAGTTGCGCATCGCCACCTCCCCCGTGGGCAGATCGGCCACCTCGACGCAGTTGCCGTTCGGGTTGCTCCGCCTGCTCTTGCGCCAGACGGCGGAAAGGCGACCGGCGGGCGTTCCGTTCCGGAACTCATGCATGGGGAAGCTCCCTCGCGCGCTTACGGATGCACGTGCAGCCGTGGTTGCGAGATCACGATACGGTAGCGCCAAGATCGCCATATAGGGGATGACCAAAATCCTCTTATGGTGTGGATCACACCGACAGCAGCCGCTCCAGGAAGCGTTTGGTCTGCTCAGGGGAGTCGGCCTGGACGCTCAATCGGTCCATGACCTGCATGTAATGCTCGGACTCCGTCGGCTTGTCGAGATAGAGGGCGCTGGTGAGCTGCTCCAGGTAGACGACGTCGGGCAGGTCACGCTCGGGGAAGCGCAGGATGCTGAACGGCCCGCCGGCGGCCGCGTGCCCGCCGCGTTCGAACGGAACGACCTGAACGGTGACGTTGGACCGTGCCGTCATCTCCAGCAGATGCTCGACCTGCTTGCGCATCACCTCGCGGCCGCCCAGCGCGCGCCGCACCACGGCCTCGTCGATGACCGCCCACAGCTTGAGCGCCCGGTCGCCGGTCAGGCGGTCCTGGCGCCTGGTGCGCAGCGCGACGCGCCGGTCGAGCTCCGCGTCGGGAGTCGTCTCGTGCGCCAGCTTGATCACCGCCCTGGCGTACTCGGGCGTCTGGAGCAGGCCGGGCACGAACTGGTTCTCGTAGGTCCGGATGACCGAGGCCGCGCCCTCCAGCCCGATGTACACCTCGAACCAGCCGGGCAGCAGGTCACCGTACTTGTGCCACCAGCCGGGGGCGTTGGCCTGCCGGGCCAGGTCCAGCAGCGGCGCCCGCTCGGCGGGGTCGGTGACGCCGTAGAGCGTGAGCAGATCGGCCACGTCGCGTTCCTTGAAGCTGACCTGGCCGAGCTCCAGGCGGCTGATCTTCGCGTGAGAAGCGCGAATCGCGTACCCCGCGTCCTCCCGCGAGATACGCTGCTCCGTGCGGAGCCTGCGCAGCTGCGTACCCAGCAAAATCCGCAGCACCGTCGGGCTTCCCGGCGAGTAGCCGACGACGTTCCCTTCCGCACTCAGTGCGCTCACACTACCGCTCCCAGATCATCTGCACGTGCAGATGCGATTTGCATCTGTAAAACACGAAAAGTCTTGCATCGGTCAGCACACGCCGTAAAGATGGGCATTGGATCACCTAGACCGCGCTTCGGGGGCCAGGATGACGACTTTCGACGCTCGGCCGCAAGCCGCCACCGGCGCTCAAGCGCCGGGTTGGCTGCTGCCCATTCTGCTCGAAGGGCGACGCGGTCCGTGTGACGCGGTCTTCCCGTTTCATGAACTCAGTACGTTCGAGCCCGAGTGTGTGGCCACTGCCAGGCGGTTCGTCGACCGGACGCTCACCTCGTGGGGCTCCGACGGCATCGTGTTCGACGCCCAGTTGGTGGTCTCCGAGCTCGTCACCAACGCGATGCGGCACGGCGGCGGCGCCATCCAGCTCCGGCTGCTGAGCCGGCTGCGCGAGGTGGCGTGCGTGGTGAGCGACTACAGCCGGCACGCGCCGACCGCCGCCCCCGCCACCGACATCTTCGCCGAATACGGTCGCGGCCTGCGGCTGGTCGAGGCGCTCACCACGGGCTGGGGCTGGCTCACCCCCGGCGGCCAGGGCAAGCTCGTCTGGGCCGTCCTGTCCGCCTGACTCGTGCCACGCCCGGTCTGGAGCGCGCCCTGACTCGTGCCACGCCCAGTCTGAGCGCGCCCTGACTCGCCTCGCGCCCTGTCTGAGTGCGGCCGCCCGGTCTGAGCGCCTCTCCTGCTAAACGTCCGTCAGCAGGTCGAGCACGTCGGCGTCGCTGAGCTGGTCGAAGCGCTCGTACCACTGCCCGACCGCCCGGAAGTCCACCGGCACCCGCAGCACCACCACCTCGTCGGCCTCCTCGCGCATGGCCTCGACGGTGTCGCGGGCGCCCACCGGGACGGCCAGCGTCACCCGGTGCGGCTTGGCCGCGCGGACCGCCCGGAGCGCGGCCCGCGCGGTCGCGCCGGTGGCCAGGCCGTCGTCGACCACGATCACCTCGCGACCGGCGAGGTCGGGCAACGGGCGGTCACCCCGGTAGACCTTGACCCGGCGGGCCAGCTCGCGCCGCTCCTCCGCGACCACCTCCGCCACCGACTCGGGCGTCATCCCGAGCCTGCGCAGCAGCGCCAGGTCGAACACCGGCTCGCCGCCCTCGGCTATCGCGCCGACGCCCAGCTCGGGCGTCGGCGGATAGCCGATCTTGCGGGTGACGAGCACGTCGAGCCGGCCGCCGATGCCGCGGACGATGGGCACGGCCACCGCCACGCCGCCGCGCGGGAGCGCCAGCACCAAGGGGTCCTGCGCGCCGCGCAGGCGGTCCGCGAGCATCGTCCCCGCTTGCGCACGGTCCGCGAACAGCAGGTCCATGCAGTGGTATTACCCGATCAGGGCCGGTTTCTGCCCGCCCGGCGCATCTCCTTGTGAATGATCTTCCACTTGTCCCGCTCCTCCTTGCGGAGCCGCGCGTCGGTGCGCGAGGCCATCCAGGTGGCCTCGCGCTGGAGCTTGCGCCAGCTCAGCAGCCGCCGCTCGGGCAGCTCGCCGCTCTCCAGCGCGATGAGCACCGCGCAGCCGGGCTCGCTCTCGTGGCCGCAGTCGTCGAACCGGCAGCCGGCCGCCAGCTCCTCGATGTCGGAGAAGACGAGTTCGACGCCCTCGCTCATCTCGTAGAGGCCGACCCGGCGGATGCCCGGCGTGTCGATGACGAGCCCGCCGCCCGGCAGCGGGATGAGCTCCCTGTGCACGGTGGTGTGGCGGCCCCGCCCGTCGGCGGCGCGCACCTGCTGGGTGTCCATCACCCCGCCACCTGCCATGGCGTTGACGAGCGTGGACTTGCCCGCGCCCGACGGGCCGAGCACGACGGCCGTGCGTGAGCCTTCGAGGTAGCCGCGCGCGAGCTCGACGCCGTCGCCGAGCACCGAGGAGACGGCGTGCACGTCGACGCCCGGCGCCGCGGTGCGCACGTCGGCGAGCAGCTCGTCCAGGCCCCGTTCGAACAGGTCGGACTTGGTGACGAGCACGACCGGCGTGCCGCCGGACTCCCAGGCCAGGGCGACGAGCCGCTCGATGCGGCCCAGGTCGGCGAAGTCCGTGGCGTGCATGGACGGCTCGGCGACGAAGACGATGTCGACGTTGGCCGCGAGCACCTGGCCCTGGCCGTCGCCCGACAGCCCGCCGCGCGAGTCGCGGCTGACGCCGCCCCTGACGAAGGCGCTGGTTCGCGGCAGGACCGCGTCGAGCTCGTACCGGCCCTCTGGGAGCTCTCTGAGCGCGACCCAGTCTCCGACACAGGGCAGCGCCACGGGGTCGTCAGCGGACGCCCTGCGGACGCGCGCGCCGTATTTGACGTGATGCTGCCCGTCGGCGGCGATCGCCTCGGCGGCGCCGCGATCGACCCGGGACACCCGGGCCGGGACGGTCAGCGGTGGTAGCTCGGCGGCGCGGGATTCGGCCCAGCCGAGCGAGAACAGATCGGAGAACAACGGAGTGACACCTTTGCGGTCGAGAAGGACCCGGGTCTCTACGCGTGTTTACGCGGGCACCCGGAGGTTGACGGACGGCAGACGGAACAGAACAGCCCGCATAGTCCTCACCTCCTCGCTCCAGTTGCGATCAGACTCTACGCATCCCTCCAGCGGGTTCGCAACGAGTTTCTTCCCGATCTATTGAACCTGGGGCCACATTCTGTCCGTACTTCCTGCCGACTGCACTTTGAAAGGGGAATGATGCGAGTCAGCACGTGTCCCCCGCCCTCGGCCGAGGGAGCCGCCCCCATGGGCAAGCCACGCTCACGCCACCGGATCAGACGAGTACGTCCGGATGACGAAGTGGTCGTCTCCACGCTCTACCGGGAGTACCACCGGCCGCTGCTGGCATTCGTGATCCGGCTGACGGCGGGCGATCGGCAATGGGCCGAGGACGTCGTGCAGGAGACCATGATCCGCGCCTGGCGCAGTTCCGAGCAGCTCGATCCGAACTCGGCTTCTCTCATGCCCTGGCTAGCGACGGTCGCTCGCCGTATCGTGATCGATGACCGGCGGCGCAAGGAAGCCCGCCCGCCGGAATCAGGCGATGGCCCGCTGGAGAGCATGCCCGTGCCGGACGAGATGGAGGGACTGCTGCACCAGGTGGTCGTATCCGAGGCGCTGATGGCGTTATCACCGGCCCACCGCGAGATCCTCAACGAGACGATCTTGCGAGACCGGTCGGTCAACGACGCCGCCTTGGCGCTCGGCATCCCCGTTGGAACAGTGAAGTCCCGGGTTTATTACGCGGTCCGCGCGTTGCGCGTCGCACTGCAGGAGAGAGGGGTGACGGCGTGAACAGAGTCGAGCATACGGACGTGGGCGCCTACGCCCTCGGTCTGCTGGACGACGACGACAGACTGGCCTTCGAAGCGCACCTCTCCCTCTGCCCGTCGTGTACGGCGGAACTGTCCGAGCTGGCCGGGGTGGCCAGCGTGCTGACGGGGATCGGGCCGGTGCGAGCAGACCCCCCTCCTGATTACGGGCAGGCCGATGTCATCGACCTGCTCCGGCGTAAGAAGGCGGAGGACCGGCGGTCCAGGAGGGGCACATTCGTGATCGGGCTGGCGGCCTCGGTCACGCTGGTGGCCGGCGGACTCGCGGTCGGCACACAGCTCGGGGGCAATGACGCGGCTCCGGTCGTGGCCTCGGACCAGCACGCCCAGCATCTGGGTCCCGCGGAGCAGTTCTACGCCGACGGCACACCGATCGCGGGCGTCGGCGCGGACGGGGTGACCGGCGGGCTGGTGCTGGAGTCCAAGGGCTGGGGCACGCATGCCGCGCTCAAGCTCTCGGGGGTGAAGGGCCCGCTCGAATGCGAGCTGATCTCGGTGTCCAAGTCCGGCCAGAAGCGGATCATGACGGGCTGGTCGGTGCCGCCCGCCGGATATGGCGTGCCCGGTTCGCCCGATCCCCTCTACATGCACGGCGGCAGTCCGTGGAAGCTTGAGGAAATCGATCATTTCGAAGTGGTCACCACCACAGGTAAGACTTTACTTACCGTCAGAGCCTGAACGAGCATTTCAGGAGCCCTTCCACCGCAGGTGGGAGGGCTTTTTTGTGCCCCTCTCCCTATGTGTACTTTTACCGATAACTCGATTGAACCTCTTCGAGGCCGGGTCGCGTACTGCTTGCCGTACCAACCCGAATAACAATCCTTTAAGAGGTTTCATCATGTCGATTCGCACGCTCGCCCTGTCCGGGGCACTGCTCGCCACCGGCCTCCTCGCCCCCGTCACCGCAGCTCAGGCGAGTGTCGCGGCCTCCGGTGACGACGTGTACCTCGCCGCCGGCCTGCGCGGCGCCAACGAGGTGGGCGTCAAGGGTGACGCCGATGGTCGTTCGACCGTCGTCATCAAGATCAGTGGCAACGAGGTCACGTTCGCGGCTCGCTGGAACAAGATCGACTCACCTACCGCCGGGCACATCCACCTGGGCGCCAAGGGCGCCAACGGCGACGTCAAGCTCGAGTTCTTCACCAAGCCGCTGCCCAAGTCCGCGCTCGGCGTGACCGGCACCGTCACGGCCGACCAGGCGCTGGTCAAGGCGCTGATCGACGACCCGGCCGGCTTCTACGCCAACCTGCACGACGCCGCCCACCCCAAGGGCGCGGTCCGCGGCCAGTTCCACCGGCTGAACAAGCCGATCGACCTCAACGGCGTCCTGCAGGGCAGCAACCAGGCCACGCTCTCCTCGAGCGCCGACGGCACCAAGGAAGTGCCGGCCCAGGACGGCAAGAAGCGCGGTGACCAGGACGGCAAGGCCACCTGGTGGCTGCGCCCGAACGGCTCGGTCATCGGCTACACGGCCTTCTGGACCGGGCTCGCCCCGGTGACCAACGGCCACATCCACAAGGGCGTGAACGGCAAGAACGGCGACGTGGTCGCCGACCTGTTCGCCGACACCGCGGGCCTGCCGCCGAACCTGACGGGCATCGCGGGCGAGACCAAGGTCGCCGCGCCGATCGTCAAGCGCATCGCCGCCAACCCCGGCCGCTACTACACGAACCTGCACACCACGGAGTTCAACGGCGGCGCGGTGCGCGGCCAGCTCTCCGGCGACCCGTTCGACCACCCCCGCGCGGTCACCGCCGAGGTCCTGAAGGGCGCCCAGATCTACGCCTGCACCCAGCAGCCCGGCGCGGCCCCCGCCTTCACCCAGTTCGGCGTGTCCGCCAAGCTGCGGCGCGGCATCGACCACTCCTTCGTGACCCCCGCCGCGGGACCGCCACAGTGGATCGCTCCAGACGGCAGCGCGGTGCGCGGAACACTCGTCACCAAGACCCCGAACGGCGACGGCAACATCCCCGAACTGGTCCTGGACGCCACCCAGTCCGGCAAGAACACCGGCCTGCTGGCCCACGCCACCACGATCCTGCGCCTCAACACCGAGGGCGGCGTGGCCCCCGCTGGCACCTGCACCGTGGGCGCCAAGACCCAGGTGGACTACAAGGCCGACTATCTGTTCCTGGGCTGACCGACCAGACCTGTGCCGGGGCTGATGACCGGCCAGAAGACCGAAAGACCAACTGAAGACCAGGTCCGCGCGGACGATTCGGTCCCGCCCGCACGGACCGCCCCGGCCGATGGCGGCGACTTTCCCCCGCCCGCCACCGGCCACCGCCTCCGGGGGTAAACCGGCCCACCCCCGAAGGCACCCGACGCCCCGCCGTAACCCTCCGTACGGCGGGGCGTCCGTGTGTCTCCTCTTGGTGATTTGTCACGCCGCCTGCATCGAACCCGCCGACCAGGGCTTCTTAAGGGCAGATCTGTTACGGCCAGCCGCCCCCACCCCACCCACCGACCGGGGCTGAGGACTGTCCAGGGGCACGCTCCTCCGGTTTACGGGGTTGGGCGCCGTTACGTGCGCATTGTTGACCATGGGAGCGGTCCATGGCTCGCGTCAGTGCTCATCCGGCTCAGGCCGCCGGACAGCGCGACTCCCCGCAGTTGGCTCAGCCACGCGCGGCCGGGGCGGCTGTGTCGTAACGGATGAACGCGGTTCACCCGAAGAGGCCAGCCGGGGTCAGCGGGCTTTTCCCAGAGGCCGGCCCTCAGCCGCGTGCGGCCTAACGGGTGAGAGCGATTTACCCGAAACAGTCAATAGTTAGGCGAGGCCGGGCGCTGGGAACTGGGCGGTGAGCTCGCTGACCTCGTGGTGGACGCGGCTGATGACGTGCTCGGCGTCGCCCTTGGCCAGGGCGGTGACGACCTCGTCCATCCATGCGCCGATCTGTCGCATCTCGGCCGGCCCCATGCCCCGCGAAGTGACCGACGGGGTGCCGATGCGGATGCCGCTCGGGTCGAAGGGCTTGCGGGTGTCGAAGGGGACCGTGTTGTAGTTGGTCTCCAGGCCCGCGCGGTCGAGCGCCTGCGCGGCCGGCTTGCCGCCGATGCCCTTGGGCGTGAGGTCGAGCAGGATGAGGTGGTTGTCGGTGCCGCCGGAGACCAGGTCGAAGCCGCGGCTCGACAGCTCTTCGGCCAGCGCCTTCGCGTTGGTCACCACCTGGTGCGCGTAGGTCTTGAAGTCGTCGGTGGACGCCTCGTGCAGGGCCACGGCGATGGCGGCGGTGGTGTGGTTGTGCGGGCCGCCCTGCAGGCCGGGGAAGACGGCCTTGTTGAGCGCGGTCGCGTGCTCGTCGGTGGTGGCCATGAGCATGGCGCCGCGCGGGCCGCGCAGCGTCTTGTGCGTGGTCGTGGAGATCACGTCGGCGTGGCCCACCGGAGACGGGTGCGCGCCGCCCGCGACGAGGCCGGCGATGTGCGCGATGTCGGCGGCGAGTACGGCGCCCACCTCGCGGGCGATCGACGCGAAGCCCTCGAAGTCGATCGTGCGCGGGATCGCGGTGCCGCCGCAGAAGATCAGCTTCGGCCGGTGCTCCAGCGCCAGCGCCCTGACCTCGTCGAGGTCGATGCGGCCGGTGTCCTGGCGCACGCCGTAGCGGACCGGGTTGAACCACTTGCCGGTGGCCGAGACCGACCAGCCGTGCGTGAGGTGGCCGCCGAACGGCAGGCCCATGCCCATCACGGTGTCGCCCGGCTGCAGGAAGGCCATGTAGATGGCCAGGTTGGCGGGCGAGCCCGAGTAGGGCTGGACGTTGGCGTGGTTGACGCCGAACAGTGCCTTGGCCCGCTCGTTGGCGAGGGTCTCGACCTGGTCGATGACCTGCTGGCCCTCGTAGTAGCGCTTGCCGGGGTAGCCCTCGGAGTATTTGTTGGTCAGGACGGTGCCCGTGGCCTCGAGCACGGCCTTGGACACGTAGTTCTCCGACGCGATGAGCTTGACAGTGTCGGCCTGACGGCGCTCTTCCGCCTTGATGAGCTCGGCGATCTGCGGGTCTACGGTAGCGAGAGAACTCATGACTCTCCTGTCATCGTTGACAATGCGCGAAGACCCAGGCGCACGGCCTTCGCCCCTCCGCTCCCCGGTGGTTCGCCCCACCTAACGCGCCAGTCGCTACGTTCTAGACGATAGCGGATGTGGCCGGGGCTCATTCCTCGTTGATCTGGACGTTCCTCGTGACACCGAGCTTGACCAGGTCCACGTCGACGCGATCCACGTCCTCGCCCAGCTAGCGGACGAGGGTGTACGGCCCGACCCGCTGCTGTCCGTCCATCGGGGGGATCATTTCCTATTTGGGACGGCCAGCGCCCGGCCAAAGCCGATCGATCTCGGCGTTCAGAATGGCCCCGATCAACACGGCGAGCGCGGTGATGTAGAGCCAGAGCAGCAGCGCGATGGGCGCGGCCAGGGAGCCGTAGACGGACACCGGTGAGAACCACGCGGCCAGTACGGCCCGCAGCACGGCGGCGCACACGATCCACAGGAACAGCGCCAGGATCGCCCCCGGCAGCTCCCGGTACCACTTCGTCCGGATCGGCACGCTCACGTGGTAGAGCACGGTCAGGAAGAGCACCGAGCCGATGATCACCACCGGCCAGTACAGCAGGTCGACGAGGATGCCGTACTCCCCCGGCAGCGCGTCCTTGAGCAGCGTCGGCCCGATGACCAGCACGGGCATCACGATGATCCCGATGACCAGCCCGATCACATACAGGCCGAACGACATCAGCCTGGTCCTGATGATGCCGCGCGCCTCGCCGAGCCCGTAGGAGACGGAGATGAGGTCGACGTACACGTACAGCGCCCGCGAGCCCGACCAGAGCGACAGCAGGAAGCCCACCGAGATGATCGACACCTTGCTCGCGTCGTCGCTGAGGACGTCGGTGATGAGCGGGTTGACCACCTTGTGCACGGCGTCGTCGGTGAACAGCAGCCCGGCCTGCTCGATGACCCAGGTTTTGACCTGCACGACCACCTGGGGCCCCAGCCAACTGCCGAGCTTGGCCAGGACGCCGATGAGGCCCAGCACGAACGGCGGGAGGGACAGCAGCGCGAAGAAGGCCGCCTCGCCCGCCAGGCCCGACACGCGGTAGGTGACGCCCGCGTTCGTGGTCGCGCGGACGGTCGCCCACGACTTCGTGTCGCGCACCCAGCTCAGCCTGGCACGGGCGTTGGAGGCGAGCCGCCTCCGCTTCGACCGGCTAGGCGCATCGGTGGACGTCATGGCACCCAACGGTTGTGTGGCAGTGACTCTTCGGGACAGCTTACGTCCCCCGAGTACTGCCCTAGTCGACGTCGACGATGCGTGCGCCCAGCGGTAGGAGTGAGACGGGGATGAGCTTCAGATTGGCCACGCCCAGCGGGATGCCGATGACCGACAGGAACAGCGGGATCGAGGTGACCACGTGCCCGATCGCCAGCCAGATGCCGGCGAAGATGAGCCAGATGACGTTGCCGATCGTGGAGAGCGCCCCCGCGTCCGGGTCCCGGACGACGGTCCTGCCGAACGGCCACAGCGCGTAGGCCGCGATCCGGAACGAGGCGATGCCGAAGGGAATCGTGACGATCAGGATGCAGCAGATGATCCCGGCGATCGTGTAGCCGATGGCCAGCCAGACCCCCGCGAAGATCAGCCAGATGATGTTCAGGATTGTCCGCATACCACCAGCATGACACCGTGAGCGCCGCTCAGATCATCGGGAATGCCCCTGGCCTTTCCCTGATCGACCCTTACCCGGCGGCCCGGCGAAGGCCTGCGCTATCTCCATCCAGGCGCGGGCCGTCTCGCCGGTGATCTCCAGGGTGGTGTCGTCCCGGTGGACGCGCTGAGTGACGAGCAGGCAGAAGTCCAGCATCGGCCCGCGCACCGCGTCGGCGGCGTCCTCGGGCCCCGCCGACCACGGCGTCCCGTCGGGCATCGTCAGCTCCACGCGGACCGGCCGCTCCGGGAGGGGCAGGTTCCGTACGGCGAAACCGTACGGCAGGGCCCTGACCCCGATCATCGCCACGTGCCGCAGCCGGCGGGTGGGCTCTCTGGTGACGCCGAGCGCGTCGGCCACGTCCTGGCCGTGCGCCCAGGTCTCCATCAGCCGGGCGGTGACGAAGGAGGCGGCCGACATGTCGGGCCCGTACCACGGCAGCCGGTCGCGGGCCGACAGCCCCGCGAACACCTCGATGCTGCGGGCGCGGGCCGTACGGAACCAGTGGAACAGTTCGCCGGGGGCGAGCCCGCGGAACTCCGCGGCGAGGTCGTCGGTGGAGGTGAAGTGAGCCGCCGCCGCGCGGAACACGTCGGGGTCGGTCACGGCGGTGCGCGCCGCCTCGTCGAACCAGGCCAGATGGCTCACCTGGTCGCGCACGGCCCACCCTTCGGCGGGCGTGGCGAGATCCCAGTCTCCGGGTTCGAGGGTCAGTAACAGATCGTCGAGTGACGCGGTCTCCGCGCGCAGGTCGGCCAGCAACTCGCCCATCAGGTCCACGCGAGCCAGCCTAACCGAACAACGTTCTACGAGGAATAATGCAAGGGTGATCTGCGAGAACTGCAAGGACAAGCGCCACGAGGAATGTCGCGGCGGATCCTGGTGCGATTGCCAGCACCAGCAGGCGGAGGAGCCGGCCGAGTCGGACCTGGACTGGCCTCGTCAGGGATAGGAGGCGTCCACAGTCTGGACCCTGTCTTGGACATAACGGATACCTAGCGTATCTTCGAGATATGCCAGCGGACCCCATGCTTGTCGGTCGACGACACGTCGATCTTCAGCGTGTCCGCAGTGCCATCTGTTGCGACGCCCGCTAACCCACCCGTTTTCTCCGTTGCGCGCGTCGCAAATCTCCTCCTTCACCCCTGCCCTCAATGATGAGGCGGGAGGAACCCTGCGCGCGCCCATCCACCGAAGGACGCGCAATGAGCACCCCTGCCAGCCGGCATCACAAACGCCCGCGCGGCGAAGGCCAGTGGGCTCTCGGTTACCGGGAGCCGCTCAACAAGAATGAAGAGAACAAGAAGAACGACGACGGACTGAACGTCCGCCAGCGGATCATCGACATCTACTCCAAGCGTGGTTTCGACTCGATCGACCCGGCCGACCTGCGTGGCCGGATGCGCTGGTACGGCCTTTACACCCAGCGCAAGCCCGGGATCGACGGCGGCAAGACCGCGATCCTGGAGCCCGAGGAGCTTGACGACCGCTACTTCATGCTCCGGGTGCGGATCGACGGCGGTCAGCTCAGCATCCCGCAGTTGCGGGTCATCGCCGACATCTCCAACGACTACGGCCGGGGCACCGCCGACCTGACGGACCGGCAGAACGTCCAGTTGCACTGGATCGAGATCGAGGCGGTGCCCGACATCTGGGAGCGGCTCGAGGCGGTCGGCCTGTCGACCACCGAGGCATGTGGCGACACCCCGCGCGTCATCCTGGGCTGTCCGCTCGCCGGGATCGACACCGAGGAGGTGCTGGACGCCAGCGAGGAGATCCGCCTGCTGAACGAGCGGTTCATCGGCGACCCGGCCTTCTCGAACCTGCCGCGCAAGTTCAAGTCGGCGCTGAGCGGGTGCCCGTCGCACTGCACGGTGCACGAGATCAACGACGTGGCGTTCGTGGGTGTCGAGCTGCCCAGCGGGGAGAAGGGCTACGACCTGTGGGTCGGCGGGGGGCTGTCCACCAACCCGATGTTCGGCAAGCGGCTCGGGGTGTTCGTACGTCCTGAGCAGGTGGGCGACGTCTACGGCGGCGTCATCGGGATATTTCGTGATTACGGGTATCGGCGGCTGCGGCACCGGGCGCGGATCAAGTTCCTGGTCAACGACTGGGGCGTGGAGAAGTTCCGGGAGATCCTCGAGACCGAGTACCTCAAGGAGGCGCTGCCCGACGGGCCCGCGCCCGAGGCGCCCCGAGGCTCCCGCCGCGACCACGTCGGGGTCTACCCGCAGAAGGACGGCAACTTCTACGTGGGCTTCGCGCCCAAGGTCGGCCGCCTCGACGGCGACAAGCTGCACGTGATCGCCGACATCGCCGAGCGGCACGGCTCCGGCCGCGTCCGCACGACGGTCGAGCAGAAGATGGTCGTCCTCGACGTCGCGCCCGACCGGGTCGACTCCCTGGTCGCCGAGCTGGAGGCGAACGACCTCCAGGTCAACCCGTCGACGTTCCGCCGTCAGACGATGGCCTGCACCGGCATCGAGTTCTGCAAGCTGGCCATCGTCGAGACCAAGGCCACCGCCGCCAATCTGATCGACGAGCTGGAGCGGCGCCTGCCCGACTTCGCCGAGCCGCTCACCATCAACGTCAACGGCTGCCCCAACTCCTGCGCCCGCATCCAGGTCGCCGACATCGGCCTCAAGGGCCAGCTCGTCGTCGACGAGAAGGGCGAGCAGGTCGAGGGCTACCAGATCCACCTGGGCGGCTCGCTCGGCGTCAACCCCGGCTTCGGCAGGAAGGTACGCGGCCTCAAGACCACCGCCGAGGCGCTGCCCGACTACGTGGAGCGGGTCGTGAAGCACTACGACGCCCAGAAGAAGGAAGGCGAGTCGTTCGCCGACTGGGTGCAGCGAGCGGACGAGGGGGACCTGAGATGACCACGCGGGCCGTCCCCTTCCACTGCCCTTACTGCGGCGAAGAGGACCTGGAGCCCTACGAGGGCGATCCCGAAGCCGCCGACTCCACGGCGCACGGCGGCTGGTACTGCCGCTCCTGCGCCCGCGCCTTCAAGCTCAAGTTTCTCGGAATCGGAGTGAAGATATGACGCTCGTCGACATCGAGGTCGGTTTAAGAGAACAACGCGGCACGCTCGACCTGCAGGACATCGTCGAGTCCGCCGCTGTGTTCCTGGAGGAGGCGTCCGCCCGCGAGATCATCCGGTGGGCGGCGGCGACGTTCGGCGACCGGCTGTGCCTGACCTCCTCGATGAGCGACGCCCTGCTCATCGACCTGGTCAGCCGGGTCAAGCCGGGGGTTGACGTGTTGTTCATCGACACCGGCTTCCATTTCGCCGAGACGATCGGCACCCGTGACGCGGTTCAGCAGGTCTATGACGTCAATGTGATCAATGTGCGGGGGCCGCGCACGGTGGAGGAGCAGGAACGCGAGCTCGGGCCGCGCCTGTTCGGCCGCAATCCGGACCTGTGCTGCTACCTGCGCAAGGTGGAGCCGCTCAACCGGGCGCTCGAACCGTACCTGGCGTGGATCTCGGGCATCCGCCGCGACGAGGCGGCCACCCGCGCCGACACCAAGGTCGTGGAGTGGGACGCCAAGCGGCAGATGGTCAAGGTCAATCCGATCGCCAAGTGGACCCAGGACGACGTCGACAACTACATGGCCGACAACGGGGTGCTGATCAACCCGTTGCACTATGACAACTACCCCTCGATCGGCTGCGCTCCCTGCACCCGGCAGGTCGCAGAGGGCGAGGACCCGCGCAGCGGCCGCTGGGCGGGGCTGGGGAAGGTCGAATGCGGCATTCACCTGTAAACCCCGGCATGTGGCCCGTCTCGTTGGCAGACGGGACGGGCCAGAACGTGCCACTGGTCGCGGTCGCGCACGGGTCCCGCGACCCGCGCGCCGCCGCGACCGTGGAAGCCCTGCTCGACGAGGTACGGCGGGCCCGGCCGGGGCTGCCGGTGCGGACGGCGTACCTCGACCACGCGACCCCGTCCCTGGCGCAGGCGCTGCGCGGGCTGGACGAGGCCGTGGTGCTGCCGCTGCTGCTCACCGAGGCGTACCACAGCCGGGTGGACCTGCCGGCGGCGCTCAACGAGGCCAGGGCGCGCGACCCGCGGCTGCGCGTGCGCTACGGCGCGACGCTGGGACCGCACCCGCTGCTGCTGACGACGCTGGAACGGCGGCTGGCCGCGGCGGGAGTGGTGATCGGAGATCCGGACACGGCGGTCGTGCTGGTGTCGGCCGGGTCCAGCGATGGGCGGGCCAACGGCGTGGTCGCGCGGATGGCCCGCGACTGGGGGCGTCCGGCGCTCTCTGGGGCGGGCTTCAGCGCCCGCTCGGGCTTCAGCGGTGTCGAGGGGCGAGGGTGGTGGGCGGTGACGGCGGCGTACGCGTCGGCGGCCGAGCCGACGCCCGCGCAGGCGGTGGCGCTCCTCCGTGAAGCGGGCGCGCCACGGGTGGCCGTCGCGCCGTACCTGCTGGCGCCCGGTTATTTCGCCGACAAGGTGCGGCGGACCACTCTCGAAGCAGGCGCCGACGTGGTCGCCGACGTGCTCGGCCCGGCTCCCGAACTGGCCGAGGTCCTCCTGGAGCGCTACGCCACCGCCGCCCGCACGCCCGCTGGAGCGGCGGCCTCGTAACGCGCCGCCGCCGGTTCGCCGTTCGACTACCCGCTCTCGAGCCGGTTCGACGAGAACGGCGCCCCATGGCCGTCAGCCCGACTCCCCCGCCAGGCTCTCGAAGCAAGGGCGCAGGAGGGCGAGGATGTCGTCGGCGGGGGCGTCCGCCAGGGAGCTCAGCTTGAGCAGGTAGCGATCGAGCACCACCCCGTTGATGATCGCGCTGATCAGCCCGGCCCGCAGCTCGGCGTCGGCGGCCGGGATGGCCGCCCCCACCCGGTCGAGCCAGGCCGCCGCCGCCACCCGGAACTCCCCCGACGCCTCCGCGTGCGTGAGCATCGAACGCAGCACGACGAGCGAGGCGACCGGTTCGTCGTCGAGTCGCCGGCGCAGCGAGGTGAGCAGGGCCTCGGCCGGATGCCCCACCGGCAGCTCCTCCTCCGGCAGCATGGCCGCGCGCGAGAACAGCTCCTCCTTGCTGCCGAAGTAGTGCATCACCAGCCCCGCGTTGACCCCCGCGGTGGAGGCCACGCCCCGGATCGTCGTGCGCTCGTAGCCGAGCTCGGCGAAGGTGGCGCGGGCGGCGGCGAGGATCCGGTCCTCGGTCTCACGGCGCTGTTCGGCGCGGGTACGGCGCGGCTTCTCGGCGGACACCGATTCATTGTACGGGCGTTGACCGAACCGCGATTCTCGTTATACGGTCGTTCAATGAATACGTGTTCAACGAAAGAGGTGTGGCTGTGACAGCGCGTGAAGTGGCCGAGCGGGTGCTGGAGCTGAGCCTGTCGGGGGACGTGGAGCGGTTCGTGGAGTCGATGGCTCCCGACGGGGTCATCGAGTGGCCGTACCGTCCCGAGGGCGTCCCGGAGACCCTCGTCGGGCGGGACGAGATCCGCGCGTTCATGGCGACGGGCGGGCGGCTGATCGAGTTCGAGACGCACGTCGATGTGATGATCCACGAGACGGCCGATCCCGAGGTGGTCATCGTCGAGTACACCGTCCACGGTCACGTCAGGGCGACCGGGGCGCCGTTCACGCAGCGGGTCGTCGCCGTGCTCCGGGTGCGTGACGGGCTCATCGTGCACTATCGCGACTACATCAACCCGCTGCCGCTGATGGCGGTGCTGGGCTCGTAGGGGCGCGCCCAGCCCCCGAACGCGTCAGTAGCCGCGGCGCAGGCTGCGGTGGTCGTCGCGGAGCTGCCTGCGCAGGCTGCGCCAGTCGTCGCCGTGCAGCTTGCGCCACTGCTCGCGCCAGGCGGCCAGACCGCGCTGGAGCGGCTGCGCGCGGGAGTCGCCGATCACCTTGATGTCGCCCATCACCGCGTACGCGTGCACCCGGATGACCGGCGCGTTCGTGCCCGGCGGAGCTTCCAGGACGTCGACCCGCTTGTCGCCCATGACGGCCATGCCGTCGAGATCCACGTTCACGCCGTCGGGGACGATGATCTTCACGTCGCCCATCACCGAGACGGCCATGATGTCGACCACGTTGGTGCGGACCTCGGCCTCGCGCAGGTCGAGCAGCACGTCGCCCATCATGGCGACCGCGCCCAGCTCCTGGTCGATCCGCCAGGTGCCGCGCCGCTTGGAGTCGCCCATGATGCCGACGAACCAGCGCCGCTTACGCACGGGAAGCTCCTGGTGGGCCGGCGGCACGGGCGCGGCACCGGAAGCGGGCAGGTCCTGGACGAGCATGGCCAGCTCGGCGTGGGTGGTGGCGGTGTAGGCGGCCTCCGTGCGGTCGGTCAGCTCGACGAGCGTCAGCCGCCCGTCGACCGAGGCGACGCGGAGCTGCTCCACGACGGCTTCACGTTCGGCGTCCGAGGCCCTAACCTCGCCAGGGTCAGTCATACTCGCAACATATCGCGTTTCAGGAAGATCTGGCTCCTCCTGTGGGAGGAAGAGTCATACCTCTAACAGCTGATCCGGACGGCGAGCTCCCCAGAGGGCGGACCCGGGCTTGACCTGATCCAAGCTAGGGTCCAAGTCATGCATGAGGAACAGCTCTACCAGGCCGCGTTGAACGGCGAGTCGGAGAAGGTGAGCGAGCTGCTCGCCGGTGGCACCGACCCCAACCAGGCCAGTGCGGGCGAGGAAGGCGGGTTGCCGCTCTGCGCGGCCGCCGCCTGGGACCGGGCCGAGGTCGCGGGCCTGCTGCTGGCCGCCGGGGCCGACGTGAACGGGCGGGAGAACGGCGGCTGGACCGCGCTGCTCTGGGCCGCGGCCAAGGGGCACGCCGAGACGGCCGAGTCGCTCATCGAGGCGGGAGCCGAGGTCGACACCGCCAACGACGACGGCGAC
Organism: Nonomuraea sp. NEAU-A123; assembly: GCF_018603905.1. Classification (GTDB taxonomy): domain Bacteria; phylum Actinomycetota; class Actinomycetes; order Streptosporangiales; family Streptosporangiaceae; genus Nonomuraea. The sequence goes on along the minus strand of NZ_JAHFZZ010000004.1, from coordinate 561,818 downwards.
ACCCCGCTCTCGCTGGCGGCCAGGCGCGGCGCCCTGGGCGTGGTGCGGCTGCTGCTGGACAGCGGGGCCGACGCCGGCAAGTACGACGGAGACGGCGACAGCCCGCTCGACATCGCAATCGACTGGGTGGGCGTGCATCTGGAAACCGCGCTGCTCGACCAGATCGGCCAGGACGACTGGGAGTACGTCGTGGCGCGCCAGTTCGCCAAGGACGGCACCGAGCTCGTCACCGTGGCCGGGCGCTCCCCCGACGGCGAGCAGACCGAGCAGGTGCAGGCGCAGCGCGGGCACGCCGCCGTCGCGACGCTGCTGGAGGAAGCCATGAGCGTCTACACGCCGGCCGACCAGCTCGTGGCGCGGGCCCTGGCGCACCGCGACACCGACGAGGACGCCGAGACGTGGTGGATCGTCGCCGACTCGCTGGGCAAGCGGGCCGACGACGAGACGTACGAGGTGCTGGCCAAGCTGTGCGTGAGCGAGGACGCCAGGGAGCGGGAGTTCGGGGTCGACGCGATCGCCCAGTTCGGGTTCGCCGAGGACGCCAAGCCGTACCTGGAGCAGACGCTGCCGCTGCTGCAGAAGATGGCCACCACCGAGGGCAACCCGCAGGTGCTCCGTTCGGTGCTGGCGGCGCTCGGCCATCAGGGCGACCCCCGGGCGCTGCCGCAGGTGCTCGACATCATCGGCCGTCCGGACCACCGGCGCACCATGACCGACGCGATCGCGCTGGCCGACGTGCTGCCGCCGGACCACGAGGAGGGGCTGGAGCTGCTGATCAGCATGACGCGGGACGACGAGGCGGAGATCCGCGACTGGGCCACCGCCGGGCTGGCCTCGCTCAAGGCCGACACGCCGCAGATCCGCGAGGCGCTGGCCGACCGGCTCGACGACGCCGACTTCCGTACGGTGGCGGAGGCCACGCGCGGGCTCGCCGACCGGGGCGACCCGCGGGCCGAACAGGGCGCCAAGCGGGTGCTGGCGGAGAGCGACGACGAGTACGCCAGGGATCTGGTGACGCAGGCTCAGTCGTCCTGACCGCCTGCCCTGCGCAGGCGCCGGTCCCGCGTCAGGGGCCCGAGAGGGCCGGGGCGGTGTCGAGGACGTCGTGGGCCAGGGCGAGGTCGCCCTCGAGGTCGGCGGGGAACGACCGCGGGTCGCCCCGCCCGCCCAGCAGGAAGCAGAACCCCACCACGTCCGCCGTAATGTGCGCGTCCGGGGCGTCGCCACCGGCGGCGGCGTCCTCCACGCCCAGCGGAAGGTGCCACTCGCCGCCCCCCGGCCCGGTCAGCGTGAGCAGGAGCGTGCGCCCGCTGCCGTCCAGGCCGGACAGGAGCATCGTCCACGGCAGCAGCCGCGCGCACAGGTCGGCCGTGGGGTGGATGTGCTCGGGGATCGGGTGCGGCAGCCGGAGGCTGGCGGTGCGGGCGGCGTCGTCGGCGTGTACCCACGTCTCCAGGCATCTGGCCAGCACGTGGTCGGACACCGGCGCGTCGAGGCCGTCGAGGGTCGCGACGGTGCCGGGGGCGAGGGCGGCCAGGTGGCGGCAGAGGGCGTCGGCCTGGGCGCGCCAGTCACGCCTGGTCTGTTCCGGGCTGCGGGCCCGCTCGTAGTTCTGGACGTCGGCGGTACGGCCCAGCGAGTCGGTCGCGCCGATGGCCGGGCCCAGTACGGGGGCGCCGACCGAGGCCGCCAGCAGGCCGTCCTTGGCGGCGAGGTGGGCGACGAGTTCCTGGAGCGTCCAGCCCTCGACGATGACCCGCGACCAGTCGTCCTCTCCGGCCGAGGCGAGCAGCGCGTCCATGGCGGCGACCCGCCCCGCGTACGGCTCCGCCCAGGGCGCGGTGGGAGCCGCGGGCCTGCGGCGGGCCCTGGCCCCGGCGAGAAGCTGGGGTCGCAGAGAGCGTTCCGGTACGGCCGGGTCCTCCATCAGCGCGTCCAGATAGAGACGCTCGACGGGCTCCATCACACCTCTTCCTCTGCCAGCGCGTCGGCCAGGCGGCGCAACGCCAGCCGGATCCGCGACTTGACCGTGCCCTCGGGCACGCCCAGTTCCTCGCCCACCTGGCGGTATGTCCTACCACCGTAGTAGGCCAGTTCGACCGCTTCCCGCAGGCCCTCGGGCAGCGCCGTGACCGCCTGCCGTACCCGTTTGGCCTCGTCGGCCGCGAGCACGTTGTCCTCCAGCCTGGCGGGCTCCGGCTCGTAGAGCCTGGGGCCCAGCGTGGAGACCCGCCTGCGCTCCTCGGCCCGCACGTGGTCGACCGCGCGGCGGTGCGCGATCGTGGCGAGCCACGCGCGCAGGGTGCCACGGTCCGGGTCGTAGGCCAGCGGCCGTTCCCAGAAGACCAGGAACACCTCCTGTGTGATGTCCTCGGCGATCACACGGTCTCTGGTGACCCGCAGGGCGAGACCGAAGATCAGCGAGGAGAGCCGATCGTAGACCTCCCCGAGCGCGGCCTCGTCGCCGCCGACCACCCGCTGATGTAGCAGGCGGTCGTCGTACGGTGCCTCCACTGGCACCACACTCCCGTGATCCGGACCAAGGCGGCGGGTGCGCCGCGACCCGAGCATGTCATTATTCGCCGGAAAAGTGCACACGGATGACCGAGCCGCAGAACTTTGTCGAGCTCGCGATAGGGTCGGAATTCCACGATCAGAGGGAGCAACCGATATGGCCACCACTCGCACCGCCACCACTCAGTGGAAGGGCGCGCTGCTCGACGGGTCGGGCACGGTGTCGCTCGACACCTCGGGTGTCGGCACGTTCGAGGTCTCTTGGGCTTCCAGGGCCGAGGCGGCCAACGGCAAGACCTCGCCCGAGGAGCTCATCGCGGCCGCCCACTCCTCCTGCTTCTCCATGGCGCTCTCGCACGGCCTGGCCGGCGCCGGCACGCCGCCGGAGTCGCTGCAGACCAGCGCGGACGTGACGTTCCAGCCGGGTGAGGGCATCACCGGAATCGTCCTCAGCGTGAAGGGACACGTGCCCGGGATCACGGCCGAGCAATTCCAGGAGGCGGCGGAAACCGCGAAGGCGAATTGCCCGGTGAGTAAGGCGTTGGCGGGCACGACGATCAGCCTCAACGCCGAACTCCTCTAGCGGGACCGCGATCGCGTGCGACAATTGGGTCACATGCGCGAAGTCTGGCCGGGAGAGCCCTATCCACTTGGCGGCACCTGGGACGGCGTGGGCACCAGTTTTGCGGTGTTCTCCGAGGTGGCCGAGCGAGTTGAGCTATGCCTGTTTCACGATGACGGCTCCGAAGAACGCGTGGATCTGCCGGAAGTCGATGGATTCGTCTGGCATGGCTACCTACCGGGCATCGCGCCAGGACAACGTTATGGATATCGCGTGCACGGCCCGTACGAGCCGTCGCACGGGCACCGGTGCAATCCGGCGAAACTGCTCCTCGATCCCTATGCCAAGGCGATCGACGGTGATCTGACGTGGAATGAGTCATTGTTCCCGTATCACTTCACCGACCCGACGCGGCTCAACACGGCCGACAGCGCCCCCTTTATGCCGAAAAATGTGGTTGTCAACCCGTTCTTCGAGTGGGGGAACGACCGGGCGCCGCACACCCCGTACCACGAGACCGTGATCTACGAGGCGCACGTGCGGGGGCTCACCATGCGCCACCCGGCGGTGCCCGAGGACCAGCGCGGCACCTACGCGGGCGTGGGGCACCCGGCGATCATCGACCACCTGCTCTCGCTCGGCGTGACGGCGGTCGAGCTGATGCCGGTGCACCACTACATGCCCGAGCACTTCCTGGTGGCGCGGGGGCTGACCAACTACTGGGGCTACAACACGATGGCCTACCTGGCCCCCCACGGCCGCTACAGCAGTTCGGGCACGCGGGGCGAGCAGGTGCTGGAGTTCAAGGCCATGGTGCGGGCGCTGCACGAGGCGGGCATCGAGGTCATCCTCGACGTGGTCTACAACCACACGGCCGAGGGCGACCACATGGGGCCCACGCTGGGGTTCAGGGGGATCGACAACTCGGCCTACTACCGGCTGCACGACGGTGACCGGCGCTATTACCTCGACTACACGGGCTGCGGCAACTCACTGAACGTCCGGTCGCCGCACGCGCTCCAGCTCATCATGGACTCGCTGCGTTACTGGGTGCTGGAGATGCATGTCGACGGGTTCCGGTTCGACCTGGCGGCGGCGCTGGCGCGGGAGCTGCACGACGTCGACCGGCTGAGCGCCTTCTTCGACCTGATCCAGCAGGATCCGGTGATCTCGCAGGTCAAACTGATCGCGGAGCCGTGGGACGTCGGCCCCGGCGGCTACCAGGTCGGAAATTTTCCGCCATTGTGGACGGAGTGGAATGGGAAATACCGCGACATAGTGCGAGATTTCTGGCGGGGCACCCACTCGGCGCTGCCCGAGTTCGCCTCCCGCCTGACCGGCTCCGCCGACCTCTACGCCTCCTCCGGCCGCCGGCCCGTCGCCTCCATCAACTTCGTGACCTGCCACGACGGCTTCACCCTCACGGACCTGGTGTCGTACGACCGCAAGCACAACGAGGCCAACAGCGAGAACAACCGTGACGGCACCGACGACAACCGCTCCTGGAACTGCGGCGCCGAGGGGCCCGTCGAGGACCCCGAGATCGTCCGGCTCCGCGACCGCCAGCGCCGCAACTTCCTGACGACGCTGTTCCTGTCGCAGGGCGTGCCGATGCTCTCCCACGGAGACGAGCTCGGCCGCACGCAGCGGGGCAACAACAACGGCTACTGCCAGGACAACGAGATCGCCTGGATCGACTGGTCGCAGCTCCACACCGAGTCGGAGATGCTGGAGTTCGTCCGCGAGCTGTCGCGGCTGCGGCGCGAGCACCCGGTCTTCCAGCGCCGCCGCTTCTTCCACGGGCGCCACCCGGAGGACGGCAAGCGTGACCTGGTGTGGCTCACGCCCGGCGGCACGGAGATGACGGCCGGCGACTGGCACATCGGCTACGCCAAGTCGCTGATGGTCTACCTCAACGGCGAGGCGATCACCGAGCCCGGGACGCGCGGCGAGCGGATCGTGGACGACTCGTTCCTGTTGCTGATCAATGCCCACCATGAGGACATGACCTTCACCTTGCCGGGCGCGGAGTTCGGCGAACACTGGCTGCCGATCATCAACACCGACGACAAGGGCGTCTCCGACGGAGATTATGAGTGCGCTGCTCAGGTGGTGGTGACTTCTCGCAGCATGCAGGTGCTTCATCGGCCGCGCTGATTACAAGCGTTTTGTTTTTACGGCAGGCACGGTGAGCCCCACCCGCCATACGTGGTCGGCGTCTGTCCAGGGGAACGCTCCTGCGGTTTACGTGGCTGGGCGCCGTGACGAGACGGTGAGACCGGGGCCTTCCCGGTCTGCTTGCCTCATCGACCGGTAGACGTGCAGGAGTGGCGGGCCTTCCCGGTCTGCCTGCCCTATCGGCCGGTAGACGTTCAGAGGTGGCCGGCCAGGCTTGCGGTGAGTAGGACCAGGACGAATGTCGCTACGCCTGCCAGGCCGTGCAGGAGGACCGCCAGGAGCGGGAAGCGGCGCTCCGCGCCTCGGGCGTGGCGTCCTGTGCCGAGCCAGCGGGTGAACATCGTGAAGCCCAGCAGGGCCGCCGCCGCCAGCACCCCGAACGCCGTCCAGGCCATCAGGCGGCTGCCTGTGATCAGGAAGGCAATCCAGCAGGTCAGCGCCGACAGCGCCAGCACCGGGTGGGAGAAGATCAGCGTCACCGGGAAGCGGGTGACCTTCGTCGCCTGTTGCCGCAGGCCGCCGCCCGACAGCCAGAGGTAGAGCAAATAGATCCCTACGAGCGCTGTGAACAGCCATGTCACGGCAGTGATCAGCCCCATTGGGCCTCCCTCGCGTGCCCGATCCCCAAGTGCCCCGATCCCCATGTGCCTGCCGCCACGTTATGCGCATCACGCTACGTGTGTCCCTCGATACAGCAAAGTGCTCTCCCTCCCGTCAAAGGCCCCTACATCGGCTCGTTGTCGGAGGCGTGTGCCAAGGTGGAGGAGTGCGTCGCATCCATCCCGACATTCAAGACGAACCAGACATCGAGCAGGCTTACGCCTATCCGGCGGGGCGGCCATGGCTGCGCCTCAACATGGTGGCCAGCGCCGACGGGGCCGCCTGGCTGAAGGGGCTGTCGGGCGGGCTGTCCAGCGAGGGCGACCGGCGGATCTTCCGGGTCCTGCGCGGGATGTCCGACGTGGTCATGGCGGGCGCCGCGACCGTGCGCACCGAGGGGTACGGGGCGGTCAAGCCGCGCGAATCATGGCAGACACTGCGGGAGGGCAGGCCGGCGGCCCCGCCGATCGCGGTGGTCACCCGCCGGCTCGACCTCGATCTGGGCAGCCCGCTGTTCACCGAGGCCGTCAGCCGGACGATCGTCATCACCTGCGAGGCCGTGCCCGCCGAGCGCCGCGCCGACGCCTCCCGGGTGGCCGACGTCGTGGTGGCGGGCGGCGACCTGGTCGACATGTCGGTGGCCGTGCGCGAGCTGCACGAGCGCGGCCTGACGCGGATCCTGTGCGAGGGCGGCCCCCGGCTCAACGGGCAGCTCGCGGCGGCCGACCTGATCGACGAGCTCTGCCTGTCGATCAGCCCGCTGCTGGTCGGGGGCGGGGCCGCGCGCATTCTGAACGGCGAGGCATCGCAGGTCGAGCTGCGGCTCAGCCAGGTGCTGGAAGAGGAGGGGGTCCTCTTCTGCAAGTACACGAGGGAGTCAACGACATGACCGAGCCCACCCAGCCGCCCGTCGCGGTCGCCGAAGAGCCGGAGCCGGTGCCCAATCTGCCGGTCCGGCCGCCCGTGGCGCCGATGCTGGCCAAGCCGGTCAAGAAGATGCCCGAGCAGGACGGCACGCTGTTCTACGAGCCGAAGTGGGACGGGTTCCGGTGCATCGTGTTCCGCGACGGTGACGAGGTCTATCTGGGCAGCCGCAACGAGCGGCCGTTCACCCGCTACTTCCCCGAGCTGGTCGAGGCGGTCAGGGCAGAGTTGCCGGAACGGTGCGTGGTCGACGGCGAGATCGTGCTGCCGCAGGGCTCGCAGCTCGACTTCGACGCGCTGCAGCAGCGCATCCATCCGGCGGCGTCGCGGGTCACGATGCTGTCCGAGCGGACTCCCGCGTCGTTCGTGGCGTTCGACCTGCTGGCGCTGGGCGACGAGTCGTTGATGGAGGCGCCGTTCAGCGAGCGGCGGGCGCGGCTGGAGCAGATCTTCCCGGAGAAGGGCCGGTCCATCCGGCTGACCCCGGTCACGATCAACACCGAGCAGGCGTCCGAATGGTTCGAGATGTTCGAGGGCGCGGGGCTCGACGGCATCATCGTCAAGCCCGGCGACCAGCCGTACATCCCCGACAAGCGCACGATGTTCAAGGTCAAGCATGAGCGCACCGCCGACGTGGTGGTGGCCGGTTACCGCGAGCACAAGACCGGGCCGATCGTGGGCTCGATCCTGCTCGGCCTCTACGGCGACGACGGCCGGCTGCATCATGTGGGCGTGGCGGCGTCGTTCCCGATGGCGCGCCGGGCCGAGCTGGTCGAGGAGCTCAAGCCGTACCTCGCCGAGCTGGGCGAGCATCCGTGGGGCCACTGGGCCGAGCAGGCGGCGGCCGGGCCCGCGACGGGCGGGCAGCGGGTGCCGGGCGCGGTGTCGCGCTGGAACGCCAAGAAGGACCTGTCGTTCATCCCGCTCCGGCCGGAGCTGGTGATCGAGGTGGCCTATGACCAGATGGAGGGCGACCGGTTCCGGCATACCGCGCAGTGGCGGCGGTGGCGGCCGGACCGTACGCCGGAATCGTGTACGTACGAGCAGTTGGAGAGACCGGTCTCATACAACCTCGACGACATCCTTGCTCGATAGCCCTTTAACCCGTTATATCTCGACATATGAGTACCGGTGATGAGTTGCGGGCGGCGGTGGGCGCCCGTCGCGACCTCGGGCCCGATTTCGAGGACGCGATCGTTGAATCCTTCCTCGAGAAGATGGGGCAGGAGGTCGACCGGCGAGTCGACGAACGGCTCGCCACCTTGGGGCCCAAAGGCAAGGGCAAGGGCAAGAACGTCGCCAGGCAGCCGGGGCCGAGCGAGGGTCAGCGGCTGGCGCTGGCGATCGTGTCGCTCGCCCTGGGCACCGTCCTGACCCTGGCCGTGATCGTCGGCGGCAAGGAGATGTGGGTGATCGCGCCGATCTGGTTCGCGGTCATCGTGATCAACGGGATCTTCGGCAGCAACCGAAACTGACCTCAACACCCACCGCCGGAACGGGCACTCCAGATCAACCGGGGTCAACCGAGCCTGGGTCCGCTGGGTCAGGCCCAGTCGGGTTAGCCGGGGTCAAGCCCAGTGGATTTCAGGCGAGCCAGATCAGCCGGGGTCAAACCGAGCCTGGGTCCGCTGGGTCAGGCCCAGCCGGGGTTGCGCCGAGCCGTGTCCGGTCGGTCAGGTCCAGTCGGGGTCAGGCGAGCCAGATCAGGCCGGCGAAGCGGCCGCCTGGCTGTTCGCGGCGGTGGGAGTAGAGCTCCTGCGACTCGATCGTGCACCGGGCGTCGTGCCGTACGTCGGCGACGCCCGCTGTGCGCAGCTGGGCCTCAATGCCTGCCCGGAGGTCCAGGGCGGGCGTGTCCCATGAGGTGGTGGACCAGGTCTCCGGCACCTGGGACGCGACCCGTTCGCGCAGCTCGGCGGGCACCTCATAGCAGCGGCCACACGCGCCGGGCCCGATCAGCGCCACCATCCGCCCGGGTGCCGCGCCCTTGGCCGTCATCGCCTCGACCAGGGCGGTGGCGATACCCGCCTCGGTGCCGGGCCGTCCGGAGTGGGCGGCGGCGACCATGCCCGCGACCGGATCGGCGACGAGCACGGCCGGGCAGTCGGCGCCGAGTGAGGCGAGCGCCAGCCGGGGCTCGGTGGTGAAGACGCCGTCGAGCGGCGGCGCGTCGTCGCCGAACGGCTCGCTGACGTACGCGACATCGGCGCTGTGGACCTGCCGCATGAACACGACGGCCCGCACACCCAACTCGGCCGCGACACCCGCCCGGTTGGCGCGCACCGCATCGGGGTCGTCGCCGACGAGGCCGCCGAGATTCCGCGACGTGTACGGCGGAGCACTCACTCCCCCGTGGCGATCGGTGATGGCGACATGCACTCCGGGGGCCAGCTCCATGCCTCCGATCTTAGGGCCGCCCCGCCATCCCGCCTGCCGATGGCCCTGCCTTACGTGGCCTTGCCTTGCATGACGCGCTGCCGTGCACCCTGCGCGCCCTTGCCCCCTGCGTGGCCTTGCCCTCCGTAGCCTCGCCCCGCGTGGCTCTGCCCGTCTGCGCGTCGCTGCCTGACTGCGTGTCAGCCCCGGCCGTACGCCAGCGCCCCTGGCCTGCCTTTCGGGGCTCAGGGGCGGGTGTGTCGGCGTAGTGGTGCGGGGTCAGCTGGAGTGGGCCGGTTCCTTGGGGGTTTCGGCCAGGGGTGGTGCGTCGGCGCGGCCTGCGCGGCGGGTTCGGATTTTCTCCTTTCTGCTTTCCACCACGGTGTAGAGGGTCGGGACCAGGACGAGGGTGAGCAGGGTGGAGCTGATCAGGCCGCCGATGACGACGATGGCGAGGGGTTTGGAGATGAATCCGCCGCCCCCGGTGATGCCCAGGGCCATCGGCAGCAGGGCGAAGATCGTGGCCAGTGCGGTCATCAGGATGGGGCGGAGGCGGTTGCGGCCGCCTTCCACGACTGCCTCGTACAGCGGCATGCCCTGGCGGCGGTACTGGTTGATCAGGTCGAGCAGCACGATGGCGTTGGTGACGACGATGCCGACGAGCATCAGCAGGCCGATCATGGCGGCCAGGCCGAGGGAGGTGCCGGTGATGAGCAGCAGGCCGATCGCGCCGGTGGCGGCGAACGGGATCGACACCAGCAGCAGCAGCGGCTGGATGAGGCTGCGGAAGGTGGCGACCATCACGAAGAACACCAGCGCGATGGCCGCCACCAGGGCCAGCCCGAGGCTGCCGAAGGCTTCGTCCTGGTCGGCGCTGGCGCCGCCGATGGAGTAGGTGGCGCCCGCGGGCAGGGTCAGCTTGGCGAGCCGGCTGTCCAGGTCCGCGCTGATGGCGCCGAGGTTGGCGCCGGTGCTCTTGCCGGAGACGGTGACGGTGCGATCCCCGTCGATGCGGGTGACCGAGACGGGCCCGTTGACCTGCTTGACCTCGGCGACGTTGGAGAGTTCCACCTTTCCGGGCAGATCGAGTTTGCGCAGTTCACCGAGCGAGACGGGGGCGTCGCCGGTGTGCACGAGGACGTCGGCGGTGGTTCCGTCGAAGGTGAGCTGGGTCACGGTGCTGTCCCGGAACGCCTGGGAGACCGCCTGGCCGATGGCGGCCTCGGACAGGCCGTGCTCCGCGGCTTTCTTGCGGTCGACGGTGACGTCGATGCGGGGCGCGGTGTCGGCCAGAGTGCTGGTCGCCTCGGTGACGCCGGGCATCGCTGCCATGGTCTGCTGTACGGCTCGCGACGCGTCGCGCAATGTGTCCTGCTCGCTCGCGTGGACCAGGACCTCGAGCTTGTCGCCGCCGAACCCGCCGCTCTCGCCGATGCTGATCTGGCCCGCGTCGGTCAGTTTGCCCAGCCGGTCGCGCAGGGTGTTCTCCACGGCCGCGGTGTCGCTACCCTCGTGCAGGGTGAGGGAGTAGCTGGCGCGGGCCGTACCTCCGCCGCCACCGCCGCCCGGACGCCCGCCGCCGAAGCCGACGCCGCTCGCGCCTCCCACGGTGACCTGGTAGGACTTGATCTCATTGAGGCCGGTCAGGATCTTCTCGACCTCCTTGGCCTTGGCATCGGCTGAGGCCAGGGACGTGCCGACGGGGAGGTTCTGGGTGACGCTGACCGTGTTCTGCCCCGCGTTGTCGATGAAGCTGGTCTGCAGGCTGGGGACCAGGGCGAGGGTGCCGATGAGGATCGCCAGGGCGCCGGCGACCGTGGTGAGCCGGTGCCGGGTGGCGAAGCGGATCACCGGGACGTAGGCGCGCTGGAGCAGGCTGCGGCGTTCCTTCTCCTCGGCCTTGTGGCGGTCGCCGTCCTTGGGTGGCTTGAGGAACCAGTAGCTCAGCACCGGTACGACGGTCAGCGACACCAGCAGGGAGGCGATCAGGGCCACGGTTACGGTGATGGAGAACGGGCCGAACAACTCGCCGACGAAACCGCCGACGAAGGCGATCGGCAGGAACACCGCGACCGTGGTGAGGGTGGAGGCGGTGACGGCGCCCGCGACCTCGCGTACTCCGTTCTCGATCGCCTGCCGTTTGCGCTCGCCGTAGGACAGATGGCGCTTGATGTTCTCCAGGACCACGATCGAGTCGTCGACGACGCGGCCGATCGCGATGGTCAAGGCGCCGAGGGTGAGCATGTTCAGGGAGTAGTCCTTGACCCACAGCCCGATCAACGCGATCAGCACCGACAGCGGGATGGAGACCACGGTCACCAGTGTGGAGCGCACCGAGAACAGGAAGACCAGGATGACCAGCACGGCCATGGCCAGGCCCAGCAGGCCCTCGGTGGTCAGGCTCTCGATCGACTTCTCCACCTCCGGCGCCTGGTCGAACACGATGGTGAGCGCGGCGTCCGTGCCGAGCGCGGTGGCGAGGGCGGGCAGTTTGGCGCGTACGTCCTCCGAGATCGACACCGCGTTGCCGTCGGGCTTCATGGTGATCGAGACGCCCAGGCTGGGCTTGCCGTCGGTGCGGGTGAGCGTGGCCGCCTCGGCCAGCCCGAGCTTGACGGTGGCCACGTCGCCCAGCCGTACCGGCTTCGGCTTCGCGGGCACCGTCTTGGCCTGCGGCGGCGAGCCCGGCCGCTGAGCCTGGGCTGTGGGCTGGGCCGGGGACGCCGGGGACGCTTGGGCGGCGGGGGCGAGGTAGAGGTCCTTGAGGTCCGCGATCGAGGCGAACCGGGCGCCGACCTGGACGCTCAGGGTGGTGTCCGACTGGGTGAGGGAGCCGGCCGGAATCGGCTGGCCCGCACCCTGGATGGCGGTGGAGATCGCGCTGGTGTCCAACCCGTGCTTCTTCAGCTCATCGGTGTCGGGGGTGATGGTGATGACCTGATCCCGGGTACCGGTGACCGTGGCCTCCTTCACCCCCTCGATGCCGGTGAGCGCCGGCACCACCTGGGTGTCCAGTCGCTCGGCGAGCCGCTGCTGGGAGCCGTCGGAGGCGGCGGCGAGCTGGATGACCGGCAGGTCGTCGGTGCTGCCCACGACCACCTGCGGCTCCACCCCGTCAGGCAGCCGGCTGGACAGTCCGCCGACCACCTGCTGGATCTTGCTCTGCGCATCGTCGATGTCGGTGCCGAAGTCGAAGGCCACCTGGATCGACGCGCTGGACTCCCGCGAGGTCGAGGTCACGCCGGTGACGCCGGCGACCCCGCGTACCCCCTCTTCCAGCGGTACCGTGACCCGGTCCTCGACGATCTGTGGCGCGGCACCGGCGTACGTCGCCACGACCGACACTTGCGGAAACGACAGTGAGGGCAAGAGCTGCTGCTGCAACGCCGGGGTGATGTAGGCGCCGAACGCGACCACCACGATCGTGATGAGCGCGATGAGCCCCCGATTCGCCAGGCTCAATCTAGCCAGAAACGACATCTTTCCACTTCTCTTCAGATGGGTGTCAGACCGCACAGCGCGCAGGAACGGGAGAGCGTGAGGCGACGGCTGCTCGTACGAGTCGTGCCGCCTCACCACGACCGGAGCGCGGCATCGTCGTGGTCACTACTCAAGACTCGTGGCATCGCCCCGGCGGAGCGTCCGCCCGCAGGACGGTTCTGAACTGCGGCGATCGCAGTAGACGCGGCGAGCGGGCTACCGCGCCCGCGGTCCCCGGCCGGTCAGCGGACCTGGGGACGGATCAGGCCGGTCTCGTAGGCGATGATCACCAGTTGGGCGCGGTCGTGCGCCTTCAGCTTGATCATCGCCCGGTTGACGTGCGTCTTGGCGGTCATCCGGCTGATCCCCAGCAGGTCGGCGATCTCATCGTTGGTACGCCCGCAGGCCACCAGGATCATCACCTCCCTTTCGCGCTCGGTCAGCACGGCCAGGTCGTCCAGTACGTGCTCGGCCGAGGCGCCGGGGCTGGCCAGGAACCGGGTGATCAGCCCTCTGGTCGCCGACGGCGACAGCAGCGCCTCGCCCCGGGCCACCACCCGGATGGCCTCCTGCAACTCGCCGGCCTCCACGCTCTTGCCGAGGAACCCGCTGGCGCCCGCCCGCAGCGCGGCGAAGACGTACTCGTCGATCTCGAACGTGGTCAGGACCAGCACCCGGACCCCGGCCATGGCCTTGTCGGAGGTGATCTCACTCGTCGCGGCGAGACCGTCCATTCCGGGCATGCGGATGTCCATCAGCACCACGTCGGCCAGGGTCTCCCGCGCCAGCCGTACGGCGTCATGGCCGTTGGCGGCCTCGCCGACCACCTCCAGGTCGGGCGCCGAGTCGACCAGCACCCGGAAACCGGCGCGGACCAGCGCCTGGTCGTCGGCCAGCAGGATTCTGATCGTCATGGGCGGCTCTTCCTGGAGGTGGGGAGCACGGCGTGTACCCGGAACCCACCGTCTTCCACGGGCCCGGCGACGAAGGTCCCCCCGACCGACCGGGCCCGCTCCCGCATGCCGATCAGCCCGTGACCGGTCCCGGAGGAGACCCCACCCGGATCGCTCTCACCGTCATCGGCCACGTCGACGACCACCGCATCGGAGGCGTAGTCGATCCGCACGGTCGCGGTCGCCTGCGGCGCGTGCTTGCTCACGTTGGTCAGCGCCTCCTGGACGATCCGGAACGCGGCGAGGCCCACCGGAGCGGGCAGCGGCCTCGGGTCGCCGTAGATCAGCCAGCCCAGTCGCAGTCCGGCGGTGGTGAACGAGTCGACCAGGTCAGGCAGCCGATCCAGGCCCGGCGCCGGCTCGGTGAGGAGCTCGTCGCGGCTGCCCGGACGGCGCAGCAGCCCCACCGTCGTCCGCAGCTCGTCCAACGCCTCCTTGCCCGCATGCCGGACATGGCCCAGCGCCGTACGGGCCTGCTCGGGTTCGGTCGCCAGCAGGTGCGCGGCGACCTGCGCCTGCACGTTGATCAGCGCGATGTGGTGGGCGAGAACGTCGTGCAGCTCCCGGGCGATGTGCAGGCGTTCCTCCATCACCCGGCGTTCGGCCTCCTCCTCGCGCGTCTCCTCGGCCCTGCGCGCCCGCTCCTCGATGGCGGCCACATAAGCCCGGCGGCTGCGCAGCGCGTCCCCGATGGCGGTGGCCATGCCGATGGGGGCGACCTGTGCCAGCACTTCGGGCGCCAGCCACGTGTCCCCGACGAACACGACCTTGGCCACGGTGACCACCAACGCGACGAGCCCTCCGTAGGCCCACACGTCCCGGCGTGGGTAGCGCGAGGCCACGGTGTACACCGCGATCCCCAGCGCCAGGTCCAAGGGGCTGCGCCCGCCGCCGACCATGAGGTAGGCCACGAACCCGGTGACCGTGACCGCGAGAACGGCGCGCGGCCACCGGCGCCGGAAGACCAGAGCCCCACAGACGATCGTCGCCAGCGCGATGCTGTACGCGGTGAGGGGCTGCATCTGGACGCGCCACATCGCCCCCGGCGGCGGGGGCGCGTCCGGCGTCAGCAGCGTGGACGCGTACAGGAACACGGCCAGGATCGTGTCCGCCACATAGGGTCGGGAACGGAGTTCCTGTCTCAGCCAGGTCAGCGGACGCACCCCTACACGTTAGGTCTGAGCTGGGCGCATTCCCTCATCCGGTGGTACCTATCCGCGCTACTGCGACCGCGGTACGCGGGCCGGGGTCTGTGCAGGCCGGGGCTGCGATCGCCGGTCAGCTCAGCGCGGCCGTCACGTCCCTAGCCCGTACGAGGCAAGCAAGCATATGCTTGGCCGCGTGGCTCACTATCGCAATCTCATCGGCGGCAAGCTGGTCCCGGCCGCCGATGGTAAGACCATGGACTCCGTCAATCCGGCCACCGGCGAGGTATGGACCACCATCCCGGCCGGCGGCCCCAAGGACGCCGAGGCGGCTGTGGCGGCGGCTCAGGAGGCGTTCCCCCGCTGGTCGGCCATGCCGGCGCTGGGCAGGGCGCACTTCCTGCGCAAGGTGTCCGAGCTGTTCGCCCAGCATGCCGAGGAGCTGGCCCGGCTGGAGACACGCGACAACGGCCGGATCCTGCGCGACACCCTGAAGAAGGACCTTCCGGGCATGTCCTACCTGTGGCAGCTCGCCGCGGGCCAGTGCCTCGACGCGGTCAAGGGGGACACCGTCATCCTGGGGCCCGATGCCCTGGGTATGACGCGTCGCGAGCCGTACGGCGTGGCCGTGTGCATCATCCCGTGGAACTCCCCCATCTCGACGTTCTCCGCGAAGGCGGCATTCGCCCTCGCGGCCGGCAACACCGTCATCGTCAAACCCGCCGAGCAGGCGAGCGTGTCGGTGTTGCGGCTGGGCGAGCTGCTCGCGGAGGTGTTCCCGCCCGGGGTGCTGAACATCGTCAGCGGCATGGGTGAGGACGTGGGCGACGCTCTCGTACGGCATCGGGGCGTCGGCAAGATCAGTCTCACCGGTTCGACGGCCACCGGTCAGGCCATCACCCGCGCCTCCGCCGACTCGCTCAAGCCGATGACATTCGAGCTGGGCGGCAAATCGCCAAATATCGTCTTTCCTGATGCCGACCTGGAGGCGGCGGCCCAGGGCATCACGGTGAACTCCATTTTCACCGGCAACGCCGGGCAGGTCTGTGTGGCCGGTTCGCGGATCCTGATCCACCGGTCCATCTGGGATGAGGTGCTGGAGCGTACCCGGCAGATCGCGGAGAGCCTCATCCTGGACGACCCGCTCGACCTGGCGACCACGATGGGACCGATCGTGTCGGCCGGCCAGTACGAACGCGTCGTGTCGTACCTGGAGGTGGCCGAGAAGGAGGGCGCCGAGCTGGTGTTCGGCGGCCGGGCGGGCGCCGAGGTGGTGCCGCATCTGCCTGGCGGCTACTGGGTCTCGCCCACCCTCTACACGACCGGCGACAACGCGCTGCGCATCTGCCAGGAGGAGATTTTCGGGCCCGTGGCGGTGGCGATCCCGTTCGACACGGACGAGGAGGCGCTGACGATCGCCAACGACTCGCCGTACGGGCTGGCGGCCGGTCTGTGGACGCGTGACCTGGGCCGCGCCCACAGGTTCATCCGCGATCTGCGGAGCGGGACGGTCTGGGTGAACACCTTCCGGCAGATGCCGCCGGGGCTGCCTTTCGGCGGCGTGAAGGACAGCGGCTACGGGCACGACTCGGTCCTCGCATACACCCGGGAAAAGGCGGCCATCATCCAGATTTAGTTAGATAGATTCCCCTCATGAGCGAGGGGATCAACAAAAAGCCGGAGCTTTCCGAGGCTGCCGCACAGTCTCGCGCCTCGGTGCTGCGCAGCCGGGCCGAGTCGTACATCGCGCTGTCGAGACACGACGCCGCCATCGCCGATCTCACGGAGTCGATCGCGCTCGTACCGGACAATGCCCGAGCCTGGCGGCTGCGGGGTGAGAGCCATCGCATCATCGAACGCTACGAGGCCGCTCTGTCCGACTTCGACGAGGCGCTGCGGCTGGAGTCGGACAGCGCGTACGCCCTGGGCTCGCGCGGCCAGACCTACGCCGCGCTCGGCCGCCTGGAGGAGGCCATGGCCGACTTCGAGCACGCGCTGACCCTCTCGCCCGAGTCGCTGTGGATCCTGGAGGCCAAGGCGGACATTCTTGCCGATCTCGACCGCCTGGACGAGGCCCTGGAGGAGCACGCGAAGATCATCGCCCTGAACGAGGAGATCGCGTACTCGTGGCTGGCCAGAGGCGACCTCTACCAGCGCATGCACCTGTACTCCGAGGCCATCGACGACTACACCCGGGCGCTGGAGGTGGAGCCCGAGTACGTACGGGCGTTCAGCAGGCGCGGCGAGGCGCTGCGCATGATCGACCGCTACGACGAGGCCCTGTCCGACCTGAACCGGGCCATCGAACTCGACCCGGAGAACGACCGCGCGCTGGGCAGCCGTGGCGCGGTCCTCAGCGAGATGGGCGACAACGAGGCGGCGGTGCTGGACCTGGACCGGGCGATCGAGCTGGACGAGAACTACACCTGGGCCTACCGGGTGCGCGGGGAGGTCCTGCAGGAGATGGAGCGGCACGAGGAGGCGGTGGCCGACTTCACCCGGGCGCTGGACCTGGAGTTCGGCGACTCCTGAGGCAGCCTCCTGAGGCAGCCTCCTGAGGCAGCCGCTCACGAGCCGGACAGGTGCAGGGCGAGTTGGGTGCGGTCGCGTAGTCCCAGTTTGCGCAGCATGCTCGACACGTGGTTCTTCACCGTGCCCTCGGTGATGAACAGCCGGGCGGCTATCTCCCGGTTCGTCGCGCCCACCGCGATCATCCCGGCCACCTCGAGCTCCCGGCTCGACAGGAGTTCCTGGCCGCGAAACCGGCTCGGCGCGCCGCGCGGCTGCCCGCGCAGCTCGGCCACGAGCCGGGCGGCCACCGGCCCGTCGAGCACGGTCTCGCCCGCGTGCGCCTTGCGGATCCCGGCGATCAGCTCCTCGGGAGAGCAGTCCTTCAGCAGGTAGCCGCGGGCTCCGGCGTGCAACGCGCCGAAGATGTACGCGTCCTCCTCGAAGGTGCTGAGCATCAGCGCGGCGACGCGCGGGTGCTCGGCGGCGAGCCGCGCGGTCAGCTCGACCCCGTCCATCCGCGGCATCCGGGCGTCGACGAGCACGACGTCGGGCGCGCACTGCGGCACGGCGGCCAACGCCGCCCAGCCGTCGGCGGCCTCGCCCACCACCTCGATCCCGTCCTCGATCTCCAGCAGCTTGCGCAGCCCCCGGCGCATGAGTTCCTGGTCGTCCACGAGCAGCACCCGGATCATGGCCGCGCCACCGGCACCTCGGCCCGCAGCTCGAACCCGCCGTCGCGGGCGTTGGCCGCCCGGAAGCTGCCGCCGATCGCCCGCACTCGCTCGGCCAGCGAGGACAGGCCGAACCCGGCCGCATCCACCGCGCCCTTGCCGTCATCACCGATCACCAGCACCACCCGATCCTCGCCGAAATCCAGGCGGGCGCGCACCTGACGGGCCTCGGCGTGCCGCAGCGCGTTGGTGAACCCCTCCTGGAGCACACGGTAGAGGACCAGCTCGGAGTCGGGGTCGATGCGGCGTTCGATCCCGTCGACGGTGAAGCTGACCTCGACGCCGGCCCCCTCGAAGGAGCGGGCCAGCCGGCCGAGCGCGGTGCTGCCCACCTGGCCGTCCAGCGCGAGGGGACGCAGCGCGCGCACCCAGCGCCGCGCCTCGGCCAGCGCCTGGACGGTCATCTCCTTGGCCTGGCGTACTTCCTCCCAGATCAGTTCGGGATGCCGTTCCCGGTAGCGTTCGGCGTTCTCCAGGTTCACCTTGATCACGGTGAGCTGGTGCCCGATCGAGTCGTGCATGTCCCTGGCCATCCGGGCGCGTTCCTCGGCCACCGCCAGCTCTCTGATCCGCTCGATCAGCCGCTGCGCCGCCGCGCGCTGCCTGCCCGCCTCCAGCAGGGCGGACGTCATGACCAGGGAGAAGACGGCGAGCAGGGTCATCGGTACGAACTGGTCGAGCGCTTGGAGCCAGCTCGCGTCGAACAGCAGCGGGATGGACCCGCCCACGCAGAGCAAGTAGATCGCCGTGATCACGATCGCGGTGCGCATGCCGTACACGAAGGCGAGGTTCACGATCGCGACGAACACCAGCGCGATGTGCCATCCGCTCAGGACCTGGCCGATGAGCAGGACCGTCACCATCAGCGTCGGAGCGGCCAGTTTGCGCACCGGGCTCGCCGCCGGGCTCCACGGCATGATCAGCCAGAGCGCCGCCACCAGCGCCATCACACCGGCGAAGAGCGCGAAACGCGGCCAGGAACCGGCGGTGCCCGCGCCGCCGGCCAGGACCGTCGCGAATATCACCCAGAACGCCACCGAGAGCAGAACCGGCCGGTCCGGGTCGCGAAAGGTCACATCTGCGGACCCTACGCGGCTGCCGGCCTCCGCGGCATCCCCCCAGCGACACGGTACTTCGGTCATGTCTGGATCTACCCCGCGCTCGATGTGCGCCCCGGCGGGTGGTCCCTAGCGTGCCGTCATGCGAATCCTTGGTGCTGTCCTGGTCACGATCGCGATGCTGTTCGCGGCCACGTTCGGAGTCATGGCGATCAGCAATGTCCTGTTCGGCGGCTCACAGGCGGTGGCGCCGTTGATCACGGTGCTGGTGCTCCTCCTCGTCTACGTCTATCGGCGCTTCGTGAGCCACCGCCCGTGGTCCGGCCTGCGGGTCACCTGGACCTGGTGGGCCCTGCCCCAGGCGGTGCTCGGCATGGTGGTGGGCCTGGCCGCCCTGCTCGGGGCCAACGTCGTGTCCGTCTGGGTGGGCGCGGCGAGGTGGCTGCCGCCCGCGGACGTCCCACCTCTCATGATCCCGCTCGCCATCGTCGTGATCGCGCTTAAAGCCTCGTTCCCGGAGGAGCTGCTGTTCCGCGGGCATCTCTACGACACGCTGTCCGACCGGCTGAGCCCGCGCGCCGTCCTGGCGGTCACCACGCTGTCCTTCGGCTCGATCCACATCCTGTCGCAGAGCCCCGCCTCGGGGATCGCGGAGAAGCTGCTCTATGTCGTGATGGCCATCGCGCTCGGGCTGCTGTGCGGGGCGGCCCGGGCGCGGACGGGGGCGTTGTGGATGTCGGTGGGTGTGCACAACGCGGTCTACCTGAGCAGCGTCTTTCCCGCCCAAGAGATCAACTACGGCGTGCAGCTCACCCTTCAGGCCGCCGCTCTCGCGCTGTCCGCCGTCGCGGTGCTCGCGTTCCCGGCGGCCCGGCCGACCTTGCTCGATCGTCAAACGGCGTAGAGCTTGGTGACGGAGATCTTGGTGTCGCCGAGGAACAGCCAATCCGGCGGGGCGATGAAGCCGGGCAGTGCGGACATCTCACTGGGATTCGGGCTCACATCGGTGACCCGCAGCCCGATCTTGCCGCCGGAACCCTTGACGACCAGCGATACCTCGACTCCCTCCGGTCCGGGGGCGCGGAAGAGGAATCCCGCCGGATCGGCCGTGATGGAGCGGCCCCCGACGGTCAGCGAACTCACCGTCGCGGTGTCCCCGTCCACCCGCAGGCCGACCGCGCTCGCTCCGCGTTCGGAGTGGATCCGGACGCGCAGGGTTCGTACGCCCTCCCGGGTCGTGTCCGCGAGCACCCGCAGCGAGGGCGCCGGCAGCTTGGCGGCCTTCGCCGGGCTGAGCAGCTTGGACCCGCCCCACAGCTCCGCCGGCGGCTGGCCGGTCGGGTTGGTGCCGCCATAGCGGCGGGCCCACTGGTCGGGCGCCTTCGAGGTCAGCCAGACGGCCTTGCCGGTGTCGGCGTCGAGGCCGTACGCCAGGCTGGTTCGCCGCGGGTGCTCCTTGTCGATCGGCTCGACCAGCAGGCCCGCCGCCACCAGGGCGATCGAGACGACCAGCGCGGTCAGCGGGATCAGCGGGGAACGCCGGTGCGGCCAGACCGTCTCGATCAGCGGCAGCAGGAGGCCGCCGAACAAGATCACCAGGGGCATGGGGGCGTAGCCCACGTACTGCAGGCCCGTCGGCAGGGTGTTCCACGCGCTGGGCAGCAGGATCAGGGCGGCTGGCACGAGACCGGCGGTGAGGATGAGCACCCGCCACCGCGGCGGGCAGCGGAGTGCGGCCAGCCCGCCCAGCGCCGCTCCCAAGGCGGGCCAGGCGGCGAGGTGCGACGCTCCGGGCGACACGATGCCGAGGCCGAGACCGATCAGGGCCGCCCAGGTCAGCATGCCCAGCGCCAGTTCGGCGGCGCCGACGCGACGGCGCAGCAGGGCGTACCACGCGACCAGGATCGTGCCCGCGAGCATCACCACGGCGAGCCAGAACAGCTCCGGCCGATACGGCGTCGTGGTGGCGGTTCCGCCGAATTTGGGCTGGATCACCTTGAGCAGGTCCCAGAAGGAGAGACCGACGCCCACCGCGAGTCCGATCGGGATCAGGGCGAGCGCGGTGCCGAGGAGCGTGCGCCGCAAGGTGACCAGGCCCCGGCGGCGGGCCAGGAAGATCAGTGCCAGTGCCGCCAGCAGGGCGGCGGCGCCCAGCAGGGTGGCCGCCCAGGTGGGATAGCGGACCAGCAGGCCGGGCGGGACGTTGAAGTAGACCAGGTCGTTCCCGGTGGTCAGCCGCGCCAGGTCGGTGCCGCCGAACGCGCGCACGAGCGCCAGCGTGTTGTCGCCCATCTGCTGCAGCGCCGCGAGATCGACGTGTGCGGGGTCGTCGAGAACGCTGTGGTACAGGGTGCCCGCGTTGGCGTAGGCGGAGTCGAGCACGGCCATCCCGCCGGGTTTGAAGGCGGTGAAGTCTGTGTCGTTGTTGAGCAGTTTCATCAGCTCGGCGTACACGGAGTCGGCCACGGGCATGGGCGCCGCCGATCCGAACATGGAGATCAGGCCGGAGTTCGCCTCCGTGCTCCGGAACATCAGCACCGGCCCCTTGGCCCCGCGCGCCTCGTTGTTGAGCACCACGCTCCGCCCCTTCGCGAGCGGGTGCCCTGCGACGAACGCCTCCGAGCCCAGGAGCCCGGCCTCCTCGGCGTCGGTGATGAGGAACACGACGTCGTTGCGCAACCGCGTGCCGTCCGCGACCAGCGCCCTGGCCGTCTCGATCGCGCTCGCCGTACCGGCCCCGTCGTCGTTGGCGCCCGGCCCCTCGGGGACCGAGTCGTAGTGAGCGGTGACGAAGACCCGGCCGGTGGGAGCGGTCCCGGGTATCACGGTGACGATGTTGAAGACCCGCCCGGCGGTGATGGGGTCGCCCTGCTCGTCGATCGGTGAGACGCCCACCGCCTCGTGCACCTCGGGCCGCAGGCCCAGCCGTCGCAACTCGCCGACCAGGTAGTCGCGGACCCGGGTGTGCTCGGCCGTGCCGACGGGGTGGGGTGCGACGGCGAAGCGCTCGACCTGGGCGAAGGCCCGCTGCGCGCTGAACTCCCGGTCGGGGGCACTGGCCGGGCTCACCGCGGTGGGGGTGGCGTCCCTGATCGCGCCGATGGCGATCAGCAGGAGCACGCACAGGGCCATGAGCCCGGCAGCGAGTGAGCGCCGTCTCGATGCGTGCTCGGCTGCGGCCACTGGTGTCATCCTCGTTCACTCCCCGTGTCTTGTGTCCCAAATGTCCCTGGTGGTGGCATCGGGAGCACCGCGACGGAGTATTGCAGAAGAAATGCTGCAGCGAAAGTTCTGCAATGTTGGGGCGAAGAGTTGTAGGCTCGCAGCGTGGCGAACAGACCGGCGATCCGGCAGCTCAGTGATCCAGGCGCGCTCAAGGCGCTCGGCCATCCGCTGCGACAGCGGATCCTGCGGCATCTCGGCATCCACGGCCCGGCTACGTCCACCACGCTCAGCCGGGCGCTCGGCGAGAACACCGGGACGCTCAGCTATCACCTGCGCCAGCTTGAGCAGAACGGGTTCATCGAAGACATCCCCGAGCGCTCGAACGGACGGGAGCGCTGGTGGCGGCAGATCAGCCGCGACCTGCGGTGGCCCTCGGCGGATGAGCTGGACGAGGAGTCGCAGCAGCTCCTCGACGAGATCACCGAGTTCAAGGTCGAGGAGGAGCTGGAACTCGCCCGGCGCTTCTTCAGAGACCATCGGCGGTACGGGGAGTGGGCGAAGGCGTCCCGCGGGCTCACCCACCTGACGCGGGAAGAAATCGACGAGTTCTTCGAGGCGTACATGGAGCTGCTGTCCAGATTCAGCCGGGCGCCGGACAACGCCTCGCCCGGCGCGCGGCCGGTGTTCCTGAGATTTTTCACGATGCCCGCTGCCGAGGACCCGCCGTCCTGACTCTGGAGATCCACCGAATAAGGTTCTAGATTCGGTGGCATGGGGATCGGGCTGACCGAGGAGCACCGGGCGCTGGCCGCCTCCGTACGCGGGCAGGCCGGGCGGGACACGAGCCAACGAGCGCTGGCCGAGCAGGGCGTGCTCAGGCTGCACCTGCCCGAGGAGTACGGCGGGCAGGGTTATGGGCTGCTGGAGCTGGCCGTGGCGCTGGAGGTGCTCGGCGAGCGGCGCGTGCCCGGCGCCTACCTGCCGACCGTGCTCGCCTCCGCGGTGCTCGCGCGGTCCTCGGGGCCGACGGATCTGCTGACCGGTCTCGCCGACGGGTCGCTCACCGCGACGGTCGCCCTGCACGGTACGGCCGGCGGCGACACGCTGCTCGCGCTAGGGTCCGCCGAGGCCGATGTCTTCCTGCTGCCCGTCGGGGACGGGGAGTGGTCGCTGTTCGATCGGGAGGATGTCACCGCCGAGCCGTTCGAGGGCGTGGATCTCGACCGGGCCGTGTGCTCGATCGTGGGGTTCGCCGGGGCGCGGAAGCGGCCGCTCGGTGTCGTACCGGTGCGTGAGGTGGCCGCCGTGCTGCTGGGCGCGGACGCGTGCGGGGTGGGGGCGTGGGCCGTGGCTACGGCCGCCGAGTACGCCAAGGTGCGGGAGCAGTTCGGGCGGCCGATCGGGCAGTTCCAGGGGGTCAAGCATCGGGTGGCGGCGGCGCTGGTGGCGCTGGAGCAGGCACGTGCCTCCGTATGGGACGCGGCCAGGGCCCTGGACGACACGGGTCGTACGGGATCGTGGATCATCGGTGATGAGGCGCGGCTGGCGGTCGGGGTGGCGGCGGTGCTGGGGCCCGATGCGGCCGTACGGTGCGCGGCCGACGCGATCCAGGTTCTCGGCGGCATCGGTTACACCTACGAGCACGACGCCCATCGCTACTACCGCAGGGCCCTGTCCGACAGGATGCTGGCCAACGACCCGGGTGGGTGGGCCGAGAAGGTGGCCGGGCTGGCCATGGCGGGGGTACGGCGGCGGATGGAGCCCGATCTTCCGGAAGAGGCGGCGAACGTACGGGACGCGATCCGGGCCGAGGCAGCGTCCCTGCGGGCGATGGAGCGGGGAACCAGGCTGGCGAGGTTCGCGCGGGAAGGGTGGATCATGCCCTTCCTCCCGAAGCCGTGGGGGCGGGCGGCGTCACCGCTGGAGCAGGTGATCATCCATCAGGAGTTCCGCGACCTCAACCGCCCGAACCTCGGCATCGCGGCCTGGGCCGTGCCGTCCATCGTCAAGTACGGCACCCCCGAGCAGGCGGAACGCTTCCTGCCCAGGACGTTCACCGGCGAGATCGTGTGGTGCCAGCTCTTCAGCGAGCCGGGCGCAGGCTCCGACCTGGCGGGCCTCTCGACGAAGGCGACGCGGGTGGAGGGCGGCTGGTCCTTGACGGGCCAGAAAATCTGGACCTCTCTCGCTCAGTACGCACATTTCGGGATATGTCTGGCGCGGACATCTCCCGAAAAATCCAAGCACGAGGGCATCACTTACTTCCTGGTGGAGATGTCCACGCCGGGCATTACCGCCAGGCCGCTCAAGGAGATCAACGGCGAGGAGATCTTCAACGAGGTGTTCCTGGATGACGTGTTCGTACCCGATGACCAGGTGGTCGGCGAGGTCGACGGCGGCTGGCGGGTGGCCCGCGACACGCTGTCGCACGAACGGGTCGCGCTCGGCGACTCCTGGGGCCCCGGCTCCCAGCACACCGACATGATCGAACTCATCGGCAAGCTGCCCGGCCTCCGGCAGTCCCAGCGGGAACAGGCGGGCCGCCTCTGGGCGGAGGGCCAGGCCATCTCGGCGCTCGGCCTGCGCGTGACGCTCTCCCAGCTCTCGGGCGCCGACCCGGGCACGGCTCCCAGCGTGCGCAAACTCCTCGGCATGCGCCACGCCCAGGCCATCTCCGAGTACTGCTGGTCGCTCGACCCCTCGAACGCCCGCTGGTCACGGACGATCCTGACCACCAGGGCGTTCACCATCGGCGGCGGCACCGCCGAGGTCCAGCTGAACATCATCGCCGAACGCGCCCTCGGCCTCCCCCGCGATCCCTAGCTTTTCGGATAGTACGGCGCCGCCAGGTGGGCGAACACGATGGTGTTGTCGCGATAGCTGTGCGCCTGGCGGTCAAAGGTCCCCCCGCAGGTCACCAGCCGGAGCCCCGGATAGTTGATCTTCCCGTACACCTTCTTGGCGGGGAAGCTCCGCTTCGGCGTGTGCTCGACCCGGTCCACCACGAACACGGCCACGGACCGGTCGGCCCGCAGCACCTGCACCTGTTCGCCGCGTTTGACGTTCTTGAGGCTCGCGAACACGGCCGGGCCGTTCTTCGTGTCGAGGTGACCGGTGATCACGGCGGCGCCGCGCCCACCGGGGACGGCGCCGTAGCGGTACCAGCCGGCCAGGTTCGGCGGGTCGAAGGGCGGGTTCTGGATCGCCCCGGCGGCGTCGAGCCCGAGCTCCATCAGCGGCGCCGACACGCCGATCGAGGGGATGTAGACGGCCGTGGGCCGCGCGGCCTTCATCGGCTTGGCGACCTTGTCGAGCGGCACGTCCAGCGACGGCAGGCCGGTGGCCTTGACCGCCTGGGGCCCGGCGGCCGCCGCAGTATCGGGCTCTGGCTCGCCGTCCTCGAGCATGCCGTTGATCCCGAACCCGATCAGCAACACCCCGGCCAGCGACACCACACCCGCCCCGGCCCAGATCAGCTTCGCCCCGGCCGCCCGTGTCACCGGCCCGTCACCCACGCCATCGTCTACACCGCCCGCTTCGCGCCTTCGTCACCGCCGGCCGACCTGCTTCGTCACCACCGACCGGTCTGCGCCCGTGTCACCGCAGGCCCGCCTGCGCCATCCTCGCCGCGTCATCCTCGCCCTTGCCGCGCCGCACGGCGAACCCGGTCAACCCGGCCCCGGCCAGCAACGCGACGCCACCCGCGGCGAACGGCCACACCGGCGGCTCGGGCACCAGCCCGCCCGCTCCCGTCTCGGGATGGCCCTGCGGCATCCGGTGCTCCTCTTCGTCGACCGGCTTCCACGGCCGGTCGGGCTCCTTCGAGGGCTCCGGCTCACCGGGCGGCGGCGACCACGAGTCGTCCGGCGCGGGCGCGCTCGACCAACTGTCGAGCGGGTTGGGGATGGGCAGGTCAGGCACCCCGAGCGACGGCTGAACCTCGCACGGCAGGATGGGCAGCAGGCAGGTGGCCGCCGTGTTCGGCTCGTCCCGAGTGGCGGCTGAGGCGGTCCCGATGCCCGCCGCCATGCTCACGCCACCGGCCACGAAGGCCGCCAAGGCTCCGGCGGCTGCGAGACTTCGCGCTCTTGTCATAACACGGCTCCCGAATCGGTTGTCACGCCCCGAGATAGAAAGAGAGCCTCGCGAACTATTAGACCAAGAGTCAAGTAATGTGATCGAAGTGAAATCAGTCACTTACTCAGCGTTTTGTCCAGGCCGACTAACCGCGGAAGTGACCTACAACCAGTGACCGCAACACCTGCGGTGGGCGACCTTGGCCACCCACCGCTTCCGACACAGCAGCCTCATCGAGATCGTCGACCAGGTCTTCCTGCCGATGGTGCGGCACTGAAACCCGCCGCTCAGTCTTGGTCGCTGTCCCTGGCCTTGCTGGGCTGCACGCGCTTGGGCTCCCCCGGCATCTTCGGGTAGTTGGGGGGATAGGGCATGTCGCCGCGTTCGTCGCCGTCGAACCATTCGAGCAGGGTGTCGAGCGAGTACGCCTGGTCGTCGATGGCGGCGTGGACGTCGCCCAGCTTGGCGAAGCGGGCCGGGACGGTGCGAATGTCGAAGTCGCGCGGGTCGGCGTCGGCCAGCTCGTCCCAGGTGAGCGGAGTGGAGACGGTGGCGTCCGGCCTGGCCCGGACGGAGTAGGCGCTGGCTATGGTGCGGTCGCGGGCGTTCTGGTTGAAGTCGATGAAGACCCGTTCGCCGCGTTCCTCCTTCCACCAGGCGGTCGTGACCAGGCCGGGGTCCCGCGCCTCGACGGCTCTGGCCAGGGCGATGCCCGCGTACCGGACCTGGACGAAGTCCCAGCGCGGCTCGATCCGCACGGCGATGTGCACGCCGCGGTTCCCCGAGGTCTTCACGAACCCGGTCATCCCCAGGTCGTCCAGCACCTCGCGGGTCAGGAACGCGGCCTTGCGCGCGGCGTCGAACTCCAGGCCGGGCTGCGGGTCGAGGTCGATGCGGAGCTCGTCGGGGTGCTCGGTGTCGGCGGCGCGCACCTGCCAGGGGTGGAAGTCGATGGTGCCGAGGTTCGCGCAGTAGGCGATGGCGGCCACCTCGGTGACGCGCAGCGAGTCGGCCGTGCGCCCGCTGGGGAACGTGACGGTCACGGTCTGGAGCCAGTCGGGATGCTTGGGCGGCATCCGCTTCTGGTAGATCGCCGGACTGTGCACCCCGTCGGGGTGGCGTTTCAGGTTGGTCGGCCGGTCCTTCAGCGCGCGCAGGGCGCCGTCGCCGACGCTCACGTAGTACTCGACGAGCTCGCGCTTGGTCGCCCCGATCTCCGGGAAGTACACCTTGTCGGGATTTGTGACCTTAACGGTCCGCTCCCCCACCTCAATCTCAACAAACGGCGACGCCATGTGCCCAACTTACCCGCCTTTCTTTTTTCGATCTTGTACGGCAGGCCGGGTGAGCCCCACACGCCTTACGGGGCTGGGGTCTGTCCAGGGAAACGCTCCTCCGGTGGGGGTGGCCGAGCGCCGTGACGTGACGGCACAACCATCCGCGTGGAATGGCTGAGACGAGCGATCACTCGCACCAAGCAACCCGCGTTGACTAATCTGAGATTAGTCAACTACGGTTTCTTGCATGCCCGGTGCTGAGATCCCCGTATCCGAAGAGCCCGCCGATCCGTCGGCGGCCGTGGCTCGAACGCCGGGCCGCGAAGGCGTCATGCGCTTCGGCCGGGTCCAGCCGCGCGAAAAAGCCCTTCACCACCCCAACCACATGAAAGGCGAGACGATGGCGACGAGCGAAGTCGTGCTCGATGTCGACGGCCTGCGTATGCGCTACGGAACGACCGACGTCCTGCGTGAGGTGAACTTCCGGGCGCATCACGGCGAGGTGCTGTGCCTGCTCGGGCCGAACGGGGCCGGAAAGACCACCTCGATCGAGATCATGGAAGGCTTCCGGCTGCGGTCGGCAGGCCGGGTCGAGGTGCTCGGCACCGATCCGGCACACGCCGACGAGCATTGGCGGGCACGGGTGGGGATCGTCCTGCAGTCCTGGCGTGACCATGGCAAATGGCGGGTCCGCGAGTTGCTGGAGCATCTCGGCCTGTACTACACCGCCTACTCCACCCAGTCGATCAAACGGCCGTGGAACGCGGATCAGCTCGTCGCGGCGGTCGGCCTGACCGAGCAGGCGGACAAGAAGGTCAGGATGCTCTCCGGCGGGCAGCGGCGCCGACTGGATGTGGCGATCGGCCTCGTGGGCCGCCCCGAGCTGGTGTTCCTCGACGAGCCAACCGCCGGGCTCGATCCGGTGGCCCGGCGCGGTTTCCACGAACTCGTCGAAGGCCTCGCCGCGGCGGGAGAGACCACGATCCTGCTCACCACCCACGATCTGAACGAGGCCGAGAAACTCGCCGACCGCATCCTGGTCCTCGACGGAGGGCAGATCATCGCGGACGGCACGGCGGCGGAGCTCGCCCGGCAGATCGCCGGCCAGGACGAGGTGCGCTGGACTCGTGACGGGCAGAGCTTCCGGCAGTCGACCACCGAGTCGACCCGGCTGGCCTTCGACCTGTTCAAGCAGTACGGCGAGGAGATCGAGAACCTCGAGGTCACCCGGGCCTCACTGGAGGACACCTACCTCTCCCTGGTACACCAGGCGGAATCCCGATGAATCCGACCACTGTGGCATGGCGTGCGGGCTGGTCTCGCGGCCTGATCGAGCTGCGGCAGTCGCTCACCAACGCCGGTGATCTGGTCAACCACTTCTTCTGGCCCTCGCTGATGCTGATCACCACGTTCTTCCTGCGCGATGTGTCCTTCGGGCAGAGCGGATTCTCCCTCGGCACCCTGGTCATGCCGAGCATCCTCGGCATGAACGCCGCGATGTCCATGATGACCATGAGCCAGCAGCTCACCGCCGACCGTGAAGACGGAACCCTCCTGCGGGCGAAGGCAACACCGAACGGAATGGTGGGTTACCTGCTCGGCAAGATCGTCTCGGTGTCCGGCGGCCTGCTGGTCCACCTTGCGATCTTCCTGATTCCCGGCATGTTCCTCGTTTCCGGCCTCGCGATCGGCGACCCGGGTTCCTGGCTGACCCTGAGCTGGGTGCTGGCGCTGGGGCTGGTGGCGACCCTGCCGATCGGGGCGGTCCTGGGCTCGGCGTTCGTCAGCGCGCGCAGCCAAGGATTGCTCACGCTCCCGATCCTCGGCATGATCGCGATCTCCGGAATCTTCTACCCGCTCACGGTGCTGCCGGAATGGGTGCAGTGGATCGCCCAGGCCTTCCCGATCTACTGGCTCGGCCTCGGCATGCGCTCGGCCCTGCTGCCCGACAGCGCGGTCACCGTCGAGATCGGCGAATCCTGGCGACACCTGGAGACCATCGGGGTGCTCGGCGCCTGGGCCGTACTCGGCCTGCTCCTCGCGCCGATCGTCCTACGCCGGATGGCCCGCCGGGAATCGGGCTCCAGCGTGGCAGAACGCCGAGAGAAGGCCCTGCAACGAATCGGGTAAGGCAAAACGACCGCCCCCGCCCACGTATCGACCACGGACTCGGCCAACCATGCGCACGTAACGGCGCCCAGCCCGCTCCACCAGAGGAGCGTGCCCCTGGACAGACCCCAGCCCCGTAAGGCGGGTGGGGCCCACCGTGCCTGCCGTAAAGAAAAATAGAGAATTTGATTTTTATATGGATGAGGCGGTCCGCCCGGAGCCGCCGCGGTGGCGGGACCGGGGGCTCGACGGGACGGACCTAAAGATCACTCAACACCGTTCCGGGCGCTGGCGCGCCACCCGGCCGGTTTTCGGATCGTCGGCGGCGCCAGCACGGGCGTGGGCTGTGCCGCCCAGACGATCCGGCGAGTGATCTCACCTCTGGGCAGGAGGTGACGACACCCCCTTGTCGTCAAAGACGCGAATTAGTCCCAGAAGGGATGCTTCACCCAACGGAGATCTCTTTTTGCCGGATCTCGTACGCTGGAAGCATGGAAAAGGTGGTCAAGAGCGATGCCGAGTGGCGGATCCAGCTCTCTCCCGATGAGTTCCACGTGCTCAGGGAGGCGGGCACGGAGCGCCCGTTCACCGGCGAGTACGTCGACACGATGACCGAGGGCGTCTACTCCTGCCGGGCGTGCGGGGCTGAGCTGTTCAGGTCGGACACGAAGTTCGAGTCGCACTGCGGGTGGCCGAGTTTCTTCCAGCCGTCGGAGTCGGACGCGGTCCGGCTGATCGAGGACTCCAGCCTCGGCATGGTGCGGACCGAGGTGCGGTGCGCGCGCTGCGACTCTCACCTGGGGCACGTCTTCCACGGCGAGGGGTACGCCACACCGACGGACGACCGTTACTGCATCAACTCCGTGTCCCTGCGGCTCGAACCCAGTGCGTGAACAACCGGCGACACCGCGTATCGATCGTACGGGGCGGGTAAGAAAAAGGCCGTGAATCTTGTTCATCTTCGCCACCGCTGGCTGACGATCGAGGCCATCGGCCGCATCGTCACCCAGCGGTGCGAAGTGTGCTTCAAGACCCGCACGCGAGTGCGCTGACCGGGCGCTCCCGCCGAGCGCCCGGTCGAGGCTGCCTGCGGCCAGGAAAGCACCCAGGAGAGGTGTCTCCGTTCAGGAAGCACGCTGAGAAGAGACGTCTTCGGTCAGGAAAGCACGCTGATCGTCACGTCCACAGCGCGGCAATGCGGTCGACGAGCGCGGTGCCCTGGGCGTATCCGGCCTCGGCGCTGACGCCGCGCACCTCGGGGTTGAGCGGGTCGGCGCCGGCCGCCGCCACTGACGCCTCGTCGGGCTCGATCACCTCGATCTTGCCGCCCACCGCCTCGAAGCCAGGCAGGAGCTCGGGCATCGGCGCGAGGATGAGGATCCGGTCGTAGCCGGAGGCGAGGTCGGCGTTGGTCGTCGAACGCACACCGCCGTCCACGTAGCGCACGCCGTCGATCGTCACCGGTGGCCAGACGCCCGGGACCGCGCAACTCGCCGCCACCGCGTCGACCAGCGCCACGCCCGAGCCGGGCCGGAACAGGGCGGGCTCGCCCGTGACCGCCTCCACGGCCACGATGACGAGGTCGCGGTCCGGCCAGTCGTGAACGGGCAGGCGCGCCTCGATCACCTTGCGGCGTTCGGCTTCGCTGACGGTGTCCGTGGCCAGAGCCATCGCACCGACCCTGCGCCGCTGCTCGGCCGGGTCCCCCGTGCTCTCGTAGATCTTCTGGAGGGTCGCCCACAACTGGTCCATGGGCACGCCACTCGGGAGCTCGGGGGCCTGGAGGGCGGGGTTGGTCTGGCGTTCGAGGAGTTCGGGGAGCGACAGGCCGCTGGTGACCTGCGCGGCGACGGCGGATCCCGCCGAGGTGCCGACGATCTTGTCGGCGGAGCCGGCCACGTCCACTCCGCCGGCGGCCAGGGCGGCCAGCAGGCCGGTGGTCCACGCGATCCCGGCGACCCCGCCGCCGCCCATCACCAGTGCCCGCTTGATCTCGCTCACGAAAGGCCCCCTCGCCCGCTCCGAAAAATGTCGATCACACAACCTCAAACCAGCAGGAAGCCCATCATCTTCCCTGCTGCGGACGGGTAGTTAGTCGGGTTCGGGGTGGGTGACGCGGCAGCTCTTGTCGGCGGGGCCGAGGATGTTGGCCAGGACCGGGTTGCCGTTCTCCCCGAACTTGGCCTGGACGAAGACGATCGGGTTCGGCTCCCCGCTCTCCCTCAGGTACTGCAGGCCGCGTTCGCACAGCGTGATGGCCTGGCTGGAGTTGCCGGCCGACTCCGGGAGGTCGGTGTATATGCGGAGATATCCGCCCACGCTGCGGATGTCCTTGAGGCGTCTGGCCGCCTTGTCGTCCGGGGGCCAGTGGGTGCGGAAGTACTCGGCCGCCTCCTGGTCGGTGTGCGTCGAGGGCCCGTCGGCCTTGTAGTCGGACGGGTCGTCTCCCGTCGACGGGTCGACGGCGCCGGCGTCCAGGGGCGCTTCAGCCTGAGGATCGCCTCCTGTGACCGAACCCGGCGTGGCGCCGGCCGGGGTGCCGTTCTTCGAGCCGCCCGAGGGCGGGGCGCCTCCGGAGCGGGAGGTGCTCGCCGGGGTCGGGACGACGCTCATCGGGATGCGGGTCGTGCCGCCCCGCGCGCGGTCCGGCTCTCCCGAACCACCGTCCCCGGCCGAGCCGCTGTCGGTGCCGGGACTCGTACCTCCGGACGGGCGCGCGTCTTCGAAGACACTCCGGCTCGCGTCCGATCGGGGCGCCGGCGTGCCGTCCGTGCCGAGCAGCCACAAGGTCGCACCCGCCAGCACCGCCGCCCCCGCGGACAGCCCCACGGCCCACGAACGCCGGGCCTTGGTACGGCGCCGCCGCCCAGCCCGCCGGGACCTCGGCGGCGGCGCGTACGTGGAGACCGCCGCACGCCGTTCGGGGGGTTCGAAGAGCGTGCGGGGGCCCGGCGGAGGCGTGCTGGACCGGACCGCCGCGTGTCGCCCAGAGCCGTGCTGCCCTTCCGACCGCCGCACTCCGCCCGCCCCCTTGGAACGTGACACCCTCGCTCAGGCAAGGGATTCCCACGATTGTGACAAGAGGCGGTAGATCAATTCAGTTGGATCCCCAACTTGGGGCGCCAGTGACGAATGTGACTACGGCAGCGCCGCGATGAGCTCCTGGGCGGGCTTGCGCACGCCTGTGTAGAAGGGCACCTCGATGCGCGTGTGCTCGCGCGCCTTTGCCCCCCGCAGATGACGCATCAGGTCGACGATCCGGTGCAGCTCGTCGGCCTCGAACGCCAGCATCCACTCGTAGTCGTTCAGCGCGAAGCACGACACGGTGTTGGCCCGGACGTCCGGATAGTCACGCGCCATGTGACCGTGCTCGGCCAGCATCGCCCGCCGCTCGGCGTCGTCGAGCAGGTACCACTCCAGCGAGCGGACGAACGGGTAGACGCTCACGTAGGCACGCGGCTCCTCCTCGGCCAGGAAGGCCGGGATGTGTGACTTGTTGAACTCGGCCGGCCGGTGCAGCGCCATCGCCGACCAGACCGGCGCGCTGTGGCGGCCTAGCGCGGTGCGGCGGAAGCGGGAGTAGACGTCCTGCAGGTCCTCGGCCGTCGGCGCGTGCCACCAGAACATGTAGTCGGCGTCGGCCCGGAACCCCGCCACGTCGTAGAGACCACGGGTGACGACGTCCTTCAGCGCCGCCTCCTCCAGCAGGTCGACGACCTCGCCGGTCATGCTCTCGCGGTTGTCAGGACATGGGTCGGTCGCCTTGAAGACGGACCACATCGTGTAGCGGATCACCTGGTTCAGATCGCGGGCCTTCGGCCGCGGTGCGCCCTCAGTCATGAGTCCATTGTCCTTCCGGCGAGAGGTGGTCCAGAATCCGGGCCGCGGCCGTACGCGCGGTGGAGACGCACGCGGGGATGCCGAGCCCGTCGTAGGCCGCCCCGCACACCGCCAGCCCGGGTTGCACGGCGACCGCCGCGCGGATCCGGGCCACCCGGTCGAGGTGGCCGACGTTGTACTGCGGCAGCGCCCCGCCCCAGCGTGACACCCGGGTGTCGACCGGCAGCCCGCGTACGCTCATCACGCCGCCCATCTCGGCCGTGGCCAGCGAGACGAGTTCGGGGTCGTCGCGCTGGAGCAGTTGTTCCTCGCCGATCCGGCCGATGGAGCAGCGCACCAGCACCAGGTCGCCCGCCAGGTGCGGCCACTTGACCGAGCTGAACGTGACCGCCTTGACCGGCCGCCCCTCGACCGGCGGGACCAGATAGCCGCTGCCCGTCGGCGGTGAGGGAAAGGCGTCGACGGCGTAGGCCAGGGTGACGATGGCCATGCTGGCGTAGTCGATCCGGTCCAGCTCGCCGGCCGCCTTGGGCACCTCGGCCCGCAGCAGCCTGGCGGCGGGGGCTCCCGGCGTGGCGACGATCACCGCGTCCGCGTCGATGATCTCGGGCCTCGGCACGGGGCCGGTCACGAGCCGCCAGCCGTGTTCGGTGCGGTGCAGCTCGCGTACGGTGACGCCGGTCCTGACGTCGGCGCCCGACGCCTTGGCGACCGCTTCCGGCAGGCTGCCGAGCCCGGTCCTGAGCGAGGTGAAGACGGGTCCCGCGTCCCGGGGCGCCTCCTCCACGATCTGCCTGGTCACCGTGAGCAGCGAACGCTCGGCGCGCGCGGCGGCGGCGATCCCCGGCATCGTGGCCTCCAGCGACAGCCGGTCGGCCCGGCCCGCGTAGACACCGCCGAGCAGCGGCTCGACCAGCCGGTCGAGCACCTCGCCGCCCATCCTGGCCCGGATGTAGGAGGCTACGGAGACGTCGGTGCGTACCAGGGTGGCGGGCAGGATCTGGTCGAGCGGCACGCGCGCCAGCCCGCCGGGCGACACGATGCCGGATTTCGCCAGCTCCATGAGGTCGGCGGGCACGCCCATGACCTGCCCCTTGGGCATCGGCCGCAGCGCGCCCCGGGTGTAGATGGCGGCGCGGGTGACGCCGGGGTCCACCAGGTCGTCGCCGAGCCCGACGGCCTTGGCCAGCTCCTTGCCCTCGGGCCGCCTGGCCAGCATGGCCTCCGCGCCGGCGTCGACGTTGACGCCCGCGACCTCGGAGACGAGCAGCTTGCCGCCGATGCGCGGGCTGCCTTCCAGCACGGTCACCTTCACGCGCTCGCCCGCGCCCTGCTTGAGGTGCCACGCGGCGGCCAGCCCGGAGATCCCGCCCCCGATAACAACCACGTGCGCTTGTTTCCCTGCCACCCCCTGACGCTACCGTCTCGCGGGCTCGACCAGCCGCTCGGGGCCACACGCACGTGACCGGACCGTGACGCCCGCGGTCAAACCCGCCCGAGTCGCGACCCGTCTTATGTTCATGGAGAGATTCCGGTTCGGCGTAGCGTTAACGGCCGCCTGCGCGGTCCTGGTCCTGTCCGGCTGCGGTGGCAGTGGGTCGCCTACCGAAGACAGGGCCATAGCCCCGGCGGCGGCGCCCGAGGCGGCGTCCGGCCAGAGCAGTGACTCGAAGGCCGCCCAGGACAGCGCGTCCACCGCGCAAAGGCAGCCGGCCGCCAAGTCCGCCGAGAACATCGCCTCGAACGTCAAGGTGACCCAGGAGGACCGCCAGGTCATCTACACGGCGAGCATGACCGTACGGGCCAAGGAGGTCACGGGGGCGGCGCTCCAGGCCAAGCAGATCGTCACCGCGGCCGGCGGCTACCTGTCGAAGGAGGAGTCGAACTCGGCCGAGGGCAGCGAGGCCAGCGCCATGCTGGAGTTCAAGATCCCGCCCGCCCGCTACGGCGAGGTGGTCAACGCGCTCGGCAAGAACCTCGGCAAGCAGCTGTCGCTCCAGCAGGGCACCCAGGACGTCACGCTGCAGGTGGCCGACGTCAACAGCCGGTTGAAGTCGGCCCAGCAGGCCCTCGACTCGCTGCGCACGCTGCTGAAGAAGGCCGACACGATCGGCCAGGTCCTTCAGGTCGAGCGGGAGATCTCCGGCCGCGAGGCCGACCTGGAGTCGCTGCAGGCCCAGCAGAAGGAGCTGGCCACCCAGGTCGGCATGGCCACGCTCTCGCTCCGGCTGGTCGGCCCCGTCGCGGTCGTGGAGGAGCCGTCGGAGGAGCCGGCCGGCTTCCTCGGCGGCCTGAAGTCGGGCTGGGCGGCGCTGGTCGGGTTCGTCCAGGTCGCGCTGACGGTCGTCGGCGTGCTGCTGCCGTGGCTGATCGTGGCCGTGCCCCTGACCGTCCTGACGGTCTTCCTCGTACGGCGCCGCCGCCCGGCCCGCCCGGCGCCGGCCCCGGCGGAGACTCAGGCTTCGTGAACCAGGTCGGTCAGCCGCTTCAGCTGGTCGGGGTCGGTTGAGGGCAGCACGCCGTGACCGAGGTTGAAGACGTGGCCCTCGGCCGCCTCGCCACGGCGCAGCACCTCGCGGGCCTTGCGCTCGACGACCTCCCACGGGGCCAGGAGGAGGGCGGGGTCGAGGTTGCCCTGCAGCGCCTTGCCCGGCCCCACGCGGCGGGCTGCCTCGTCGAGCGGCACCCGCCAGTCGACGCCCACCACGTCGGCCCCGGCCTCGCCGAGCAGGCTCAGCAGCTCGCCGGTGCCCACACCGAAGTGGATGCGCGGCACGTCGAGGTCGGCCAGCCCGTCGAAGATGCGACGCGTGTGAGGCAGCACGAACTCGCGGTAGTCGTCGGGGGCCACCGCGCCCACCCACGAGTCGAACAGCTGGACGGCCGACGCCCCGGCCCGGACCTGGATGCGCAGGTGCTCCAGGACGATGGCGCTGAGCCGGTCCATCAGCGCGTGCCACAGCGCCGGTTCGCCGTACATCATGGCCTTGGTGCGGTCGTGGTTCTTGGACGGGCCGCCCTCGATGAGGTAGGAGCCGAGCGTGAACGGCGCGCCCGCGAAGCCGATCAGCGGCGTGGCGCCCAGCTCGCCGGTCAGCGCCTCGATCGCCTCGCTCACGTAGGTCACGTCGCCGGGCTCCAGCGGGCGCAGCGTCTCGATCCCGGCGGCGTCGCGGATCGGATCGGCCACGACCGGGCCGACTCCCGGCTTGATGTCGAGGTCGACGCCGATGGCCTTGAGCGGCACGACGATGTCGCTGAAGAAGATGGCCGCGTCGACGCCGTAGCGGCGGACGGGTTGCAGGGTGATCTCGACGATGAGGTCGGGCGTCGCGCACGCGGTGAGCATCGGCACGCCCTCGCGGATCTTCAGGTATTCGGGCAGCGAACGCCCTGCCTGCCGCATGTACCAGACCGGGGTGTGCGGAACGCGCTGGCGGCGGCAGGCGCGCAGGAACGCTGAGTCGGCGAGATTCACCCTCCAAGGGTGCCATGACCTCGCGCTGGTCCGGCCACCGGTGCGAGGTGTCGGAAAAGTATGCATTGATTGGGCCAAATCATGATCAGATAGCCAGATGGATGTTTACCGGCCGGCTCGGCATCGGCGGCGCACACGGGTCGTCCACACCCCATGGGCGACCAGAAAGCCGGTCTCGTCTGGACCAAAAGTTGGCCAAGCCACCGCGCGGCATCGATTCAGCATCCACTTTCGGGACACGCCGAGCGCGTTGCGGCGAATTGTCAGCGTGCCGTGCCAACGTCGGAGCGACGACCCGAAGAAAGGCTCCGGTGCGATGACCGCGTTGTGGGGTTCCCCAGGACACCGCAGTGAGCACTGCGCTCTCTGCGCCGGCGAGCGGCTGTTCGAGCAGCCTCCGTGTCTCGACGGACACGAGCCGGGCGACTGTCCGGAGTGGGCCTGCGTCGACTGCGGCCACGCGATCATCCTCGGCGGGATCACTCTGCCGGTCCGTCAGCTAGCTATGGCATCGGTTTGATCGCGAACTATGAGCACCCCCGTGGTCCCCTTCCGCCCGTCTTCGACCTACGCTTCGGCTATGACCCTCGGTGAGCAGCCGCCGGCCCCCGCCTCCTTCAGGCGCGCGGTCGAGAGCCTGCGTCAAGCCGAGGTCCGGCCGGAGATCGAGCTCGAAGACCTGCCCGCGCCCCAGCGGCTGGCCCCCTTCTCGGCCGCGATCGGCGCCTCGGTCTACCGCGAGGACGACGAACTCGCGGTCGGCAGGCTGATCCTGCTGTTCGACCCCGACGGCCAGCGCGGCTGGGAGGGTCCGTTCCGGCTGGTCGCCTACGTCAGGGCCGACATGGAGCCGGAGATCACCTCCGACCCCCTGCTCGGCCCCGTCGCGTGGAGCTGGCTCACCGAGGCGCTCGAGGCCCATCAGGCCGACTACTCCGCCGCTGGCGGTACCGTGACTAGAGCCGTGTCCGAGGGGTTCGGCAACAAGGCCGAAGATCCGGTCACCACCGAGCTAGAGCTGAGGGCGTCCTGGTCGCCCGCGCATGAGGATCTCTCCGGCCATGTGGCCGCCTGGTGCGATCTCATGTGCCTGGCGGCCGGGATCCCACCGCTCCCTCCCGACGTGGCCGCCATGCCACGCCGACGTGAAGATCCGGAGAGTGACCGTACGAAGTGAGGGCACCAGTCAATACCGCACAAGGGTCATGAGAGCGGTGAACTCATGACAGAAGAACGAACCGTCGTCCCACTGCTGGAGCCGCGTGAGGGCATCCCGCCGGTCGTCGAGGATGCCGCGTCTTTGGCGCGCGTCGTCGAGGCCTTCGGGGCCGGCACCGGTCCCGTCGCGGTCGACGCCGAGCGGGCCTCCGGCTACCGCTACGGCAACCGCGCGTACCTGGTGCAGCTACGCCGGGTGGGCGCGGGCAGCGCGCTGATCGACCCGATCGCCTGCCCCGACCTGTCGGAGCTGGACGATGCCGTGTCGGGCGCGGAAATCGTGCTGCACGCCGCGTCGCAGGATCTGGCGTGCCTGCTGGAGGTCGGGTTCAGGCCGCGTGACATGTTCGACACCGAGCTGGCGGGCCGGTTGCTCGGCTACGAGCGGGTGGGGCTCGGCACGATGGTCGAGACCGTGCTGGGGCTGCGGCTGGAGAAGGGCCACTCGGCGGCCGACTGGTCGACCAGGCCGCTGCCCGAAGACTGGCTGCGCTACGCCGCGCTCGACGTCGAGGTGCTGGTCGAGCTCCGCGACGTGCTCTACGACGAGCTGGTGGAGAGCGGCAAGCTGGAGTGGGCGCGCGAGGAGTTCGCCGCCGTGCTCAACACCCCGCCGCCGGTCCCCCGCTCCGATCCGTGGCGTCGTACGTCGGGCATCCACAAGGTACGCAACATGCGGGCGCTGGCGATCGTGCGTGAGCTGTGGACCATGCGCGACCGCATCGCCCGCGAGAGCGACCTGGCGCCCGGCCGGGTGCTGCCCGACTCGGCGATCGTCACGGCCGCGCTGGAGGTGCCCCGCACCAAGAAGGCGCTCACCGAGATCTCGGCGTTCACCGGACGCAGCGCGCGCAGGCACATGACCGACTGGCTGGCCGCGGTGAGCAGGGCGCGCGGGCTGCCCGAATCCCAGCTTCCGCAGCCGAGCACGCCCGGCGACGGGCCGCCCCCGGCCAACCGCTGGGCCGACCGCGATCCGGCGGCGGCCAAACGACTCGCCGCCGCCCGCGCCGTCGTGGCCGCGCTCGCCGACGAGCATCGCATGCCCACGGAGAACCTCCTGCAGCCCGACGCGGTGCGCAGGCTCACCTGGGAGCCGCCGGAAGAGATCACCGACGAAGCCGTGACCGCCCGGCTGCGTGGGCTCGGCGCCCGCGAATGGCAGCTCTCCCTCACCGCCCATCCGCTCGCCAAGGCCCTGGCCCGCCTGGAAACCAAGGGCGAGCTCTAGGTACGGCCTACTTGACGCCCCCACGGGGGCGGCCTTACCGTTCGGGAAAGCGCTTTCCGTGAAAGGATCCTCATGAGCGTGCGCACCATCGGCGTCGTGATGAACGGCGTCACCGGCCGGATGGGCTACCGCCAGCACCTGGTCCGCTCCGTTTTGGCCATCAACGAGCAGGGTGGGGTCGTCCTCTCCGACGGCAGCCGGGTCAAGCTCAGGCCGGTTCTGGTGGGCAGGAGCGCGGACAAGCTTTCCAAGATCGCTGCCGATCACCATATTTCCCGCTACACCACTGACCTCGACGCGGCCCTGGCCGACAACGACAACCTCATCTACTTCGACGCCCAGGTCACGGGCGCCAGGGTGAAGGCGGTGCTCAAGGCCATCGAGGCCGGCAAGCACATCTACGCCGAGAAGCCCACGGCCGAGTCCGTCCAGGAGGCGGTCGCGCTGGCGGAGGCGGCCACGGCCAAGGGCGTCAAGAACGGCGTGGTGCAGGACAAGCTGTTCCTGCCGGGCCTGCTCAAGCTGAAGCGCCTCATCGACGGCGGCTTCTTCGGCCAGATCCTCTCGGTGCGGGGTGAGTTCGGCTACTGGGTGTTCGAGGGCGACTGGCAGGAGGCCCAGCGGCCGTCGTGGAACTACCGTGCCGAGGACGGCGGCGGCATCGTGCTCGACATGTTCCCGCACTGGCACTACGTGATGGAGAACCTGTTCGGCCGCGTCGAGTCCGTCTACGCCAAGGCCGTGACGCACGTTCCCCAGCGGGTCGACGAGCAGGGCCAGGTCTACGCGGCCACCGCCGACGACGCCGCGTACGGCATCTTCGAGCTGGCGGGCGGCGTGGTCGCCCAGATCAACTCCTCCTGGACCGTCCGCGTCAACCGTGACGAGCTGGTGGAGTTCCAGGTGGACGGCACGCACGGCAGCGCGGTCGCGGGCCTGCGCAACTGCCGCTTCCAGCACCGCGCCGCCACCCCCAAGCCGGTCTGGAACCCCGACCTGCCCGCCACGGCCCGCTTCCGCGAGGGCTGGCAGGAAGTGCCGGACAACGCCGACTTCGACAACGGGTTCAAGATCCAGTGGGAGCAGTTCATCCGCCACGTGTGCGAGGACGCGCCGTTCCCGAACGACTTCGCCTCGGGCGCGCGCGGCGTGCAACTCGCCGAGCTGGGCCTGCGCTCGTCCGCCGAGGGCCGCCGGATCGAGGTGCCGCACCTGTGAACATCAACCTGCCCGGCGGCGCGTACACCCTGCGTGAGCCCGTGACCTGGCCCGTCGTCGAGCGGCCGGCGGCCGGTCGCGTCGTGTACGCGGCCGCGCACGTGGTGGCCGACCCGCTCGGCGACAACACGCCCGGCTCCCCCGCCGCCGTCGACTGGGACGCCACGCTCCGGTTCCGCAGGCACCTCTGGTCGTACGGCCTGCGCGTCGCCGACGCCATGGACACCGCCCAGCGCAACATGGGCCTGGACTGGGCCGCCACTAAGGAGCTCATCCGGCGCAGCGCCGACGAGGCCCGCTCGTTCGGCGACCCCGCCGCGCTGGTGGCCTGCGGCGCGGGCACCGACCACGCCCCCGACGCGGCCGACCTGCGCGCGATCACCGCCGCCTACGCGGAGCAGTTGGAGACCGTGCAGACGGCGGGCGCCGGGGTGATCATCATGGCCTCGCGGCAGCTCGCGCGGGTGGCGAGCGGGCCCAAGGACTACCACCAGGTGTACGGGGAACTGCTCGAGGGGGCCGACCGGCCGGTGATCCTGCACTGGCTGGGCCCGATGTTCGACCCGCAGCTGGCCGGTTACTGGGGCTCGCCGGACGTGGGTGCGGCCACGGAGTCGTTCCTGGAGCTGATCCACGCCCACGCCTCGATGGTGGACGGGGTGAAGGTGTCGCTGCTCGACGAGGAGCACGAGGTGGGGCTGCGGGCCGCGTTGCCCGCGGGGGTCAGGCTCTATACCGGGGACGACTTCAACTACCCGTCGTTGATCAAGTCGGGGTCGCACGCGCTGCTGGGCATCTTCGACGCGATCGCTCCGGCGGCGGCCGCGGCGTTGCGGGCACTCGACGCGGCCGAACAGGGCACCGGCGCAGAGGCCACCCGAAATTTCGCACTTTACGATGAGATATTGGCCCCGACCGTGCCTCTGTCCCGGAAGATCTTCGAGTCGCCGACGTACAACTACAAGACCGGCATAGTCTTCCTGGCCTGGCTGAACGGCCACCAGGACGCGTTCGCCATGGTGAACGGCGCCCAGTCGGCCCGCTCGCTGGTCCACCTGTCGGAGGTGTTCCGCCTGGCCGACCAGGCCGGGCTGCTGGCCGACCAGGAGCTGGCCGTACGGAGGATGCAGGCGTTGCTGGAGGTGAACGGGCTTTGAGCCTCGCACTCAACCAGCGGACGACCAAGCGGTGGTCGGTGGCGGAGGCCGTCGAGGGCTGCGTACGGCATGGCCTGGAGGCCGTGGGGCTGTGGCGCGAGGAGGTGGCCGAACAGGGGCTGGCCGAGAGCGTCAAGCTGGTCCGCGACGCCGGGCTGCGCGTGTCGTCGCTGTGCCGTGGCGGCTTCCTCACGACCCCAGGCGGCACGGCTTCAGGTGGCGGCGGCGCGGGCCGGGCCCGGCAGGCGGCGCTCGA
The DNA here is from genome assembly GCF_018603905.1 of Nonomuraea sp. NEAU-A123. GTDB lineage: Bacteria > Actinomycetota > Actinomycetes > Streptosporangiales > Streptosporangiaceae > Nonomuraea. The sequence continues at coordinate 519,760 of NZ_JAHFZZ010000004.1, read as the reverse complement.
TGACAACCGGCGGGCCATCGATGAGGCCGCGGAGCTGGGGGCGGCCTGCCTGGTCATGGTCGTCGGCGGCCTGCCGGGCGTGCGGCCGGGCGAACCGCTGCCGGACGCCGGGGTCTCGCGCGATCTGGCCGGGGCACGCGAGCAGGTGGCCGAGGCGCTGGAGGTGCTCGCCCCGTACGCCGGTGAGCGGGGCGTCAAGCTGGCGCTGGAGCCGCTGCATCCGATGTACTGCGCCGACAGGGCCGTCCTGTCGACGCTGGCCCAGGCGGTCGACCTGTGCCTGCCGTACCCGGAGGAGCAGGTCGGGGTGGTGGTCGACACCTTCCACGTGTGGTGGGACCCGCGGCTGTTCGAGGAGATCGCCAGGGCCGGTCGGCGGATCGCGTCGTACCAGGTGTGCGACTTCCTGCAGCCGCTTCCGTCGGACGTGCTGCTGGGGCGGGGGATGATGGGCGACGGAGTGATCGACTTCCCGCCGATCACCCGTGCCGTGGCCGAGGCCGGATACGCGGGGGACGTCGAGGTGGAGATCTTCAACGCCGACCTCTGGGCCGCCGACCCGGACGAGGTGGTCGCCACCATGAAGCGCCGTTACGCCCAGGTGGTGACCGGCACCCCGTAACGCCCCGAGCGTGGCCGGCCTGGCCACTGTGGGTCAGGCCGGGCTGGTGGCCGGTTCGTCCTTCGCCGCGTCCTCGTTCTCGACGGCCGGCTCAGGCTCGGTGATCGTCACCGTGCCCGCGGCTCCGTTCACCGTGATCTCCTGGCCGGTGACGATGCGGTGGGTGGCGTCCGGGACGCCGACCACCGCCGGGATGCCGTACTCGCGGGCCACCACCGCGCCGTGCGACATGGCGCCGCCCATCTCCATCACCAGCCCACCCGCCGTGAGGAACAGCGGCGTCCAGCCGGGGTCGGTCGACGGGCAGACCAGGATCTCGCCCGGCTCCAGGTGCGCCCCGACCGGGTCGAGCACCACCCTGGCGCGGCCGGTGACCGTGCCCGCGGAGGCGGCGCTGCCGATCAGCGCGCCCTCCGCGGCGACGGATGCCAGAGCCTCGGGCTCGGTGCCGTCCGACAGCACGATCCTGGGCACGTGCCTGCGGCGCGACTCCCGCTCGTAGGCCGCCCGCCGCTCGGTCACCAGCTCACGCAGATCGCCTCCGCCCAGCGCCGACCGCGCCTCCTCGATCCGCAGGAAGAACACGTCGTCCGCCGTCTCCAGCACGCCAGTGGTCACCAGGTGCTCGCCGACGACGAGCAGGCTCCGTCGTACCGCGGCCAGGGTCTGCACCGCGTAGTACTTCGGCATCTCCCGCACTCCCGCGAACATCCTGGTGCGCCGCAGCCCGAACCGGGCGACGGCGCCCCGGAGCGCGCCCTTGCGGCGGGCCGTCGCCACGATCCGCGCGACGGCCGCCTCGGCCTCGGCCGCTCCCCTCGCGAACATCTTGTCGGGCGCGAGGTCGCCGCCGTCCTCCATGCGCAGGTAGTTGGCCAGTACGCCGAGGATGTGCGTCGGGTCCTCGGACCAGCGCGGGAGCCCCAGATCGATCTCGGCGACCCCGCGATGCCCGTACTTATCCAGAAAGGCGGTGATTCCTCGCTGGGCCTTCGGGGGCAGCTCGGCGGCTCTGAAGCGGCGTAGGAGCTCGCTCACCGGCTCGTTCCTGAACGGTTCCGGCTCGATCCGCGTCGCCAGCGCCCAGAGTTCGAGGTCCATCTCGGTGGTCGGGTTGTTGGGGACGCTGCGGAGCACGTCCTGCATGTCGCTGATGGACAGGCCGGACAGCTTCGCGGCCAGCCCGAACAGGCCATAACCGGTGATCGCGATCGGCATGAGCGAGACGATCACCGGGAACGCGCCGCTGAGCATCCGCTCCGCGTGGTCGAGGCGCTGGACGGGCGTGGCGGAGCCGGGCACCCGCAGTCGCCGGTCCAGATCCACGCCGAGCCGCCTGGTGTAGGCGAGCGCCCTGGTGGGCCTGATCAGCGCCTGGAGCACCCGCGTCGGGGCGTGCACGCGGCGGGCGAAGCGCGCCACCGCGCGGAGGAACGGGCGGCGCGAGGTGTGGATCACCGAGAACCGGGGGTCCGCGAACAGGTCCGTCAGCATCGCCGCGGCTCTGGCCTCGCCCATCGTCAGTACGCGCGGCAGGATCGCCCGGCCCATCCGGCTGCGCAGGGCCGTGGTGAGATCCAGCCAGGTGCGCTCTCCCGCCTCGAACATGAACGCGGCCCCATCCCGCGCCCTCGCCGGACCGTAACCGAACAGCCCCGCGGCGCCCGCACTGATCAGCTGGAACGCGGACAGGCCCATCGGGGTGACCGGGCCCATGACGCCCTGGGCGACATTGACCGAGAAATAGGCCCGCAGGCCCTCCCTGGTGGTCTCGGGCAGCGGGTACAGCGTGGTGATCGGCCTCGCCTGGGTGAGCCAGAGCGTGCCGTCGGCGTCGATGGCCCACTCGGTGTCCTGCGGCGCGCCGTAGTGGTCCTCCACGCGGGTGCCGAGCGCGGCCAGGTCGCGTACCTGCTCGTCGGTCAGGCAGAGGCCGTCGTGGGCGGACTCGACGCGTTCGGTGCCGCCGCCGGGCAGGGCGCGGATCGCCAGCCGCTTGTCGCCCGCGTGCCGGTCGAGGATCTCGCCGCTGGCCGAGTCGACCACGAACCGGTCGGGGTTGACGGCGCCGGACACCACGGCCTCGCCCAGGCCGGGGTTCGCGTCGATGACGGCCTCGTGCCTGCGTCCGGTGAGCGGGTTCGCGGTGAACATCACGCCCGCCGTACGCGAGTCGACCATGACCTGGACGACCACCGCCAGCCGTACGGAGGCGTGGTCGATACCGTTGGAGTCGCGGTAGGCGACGGCGCGTTCGGTCCAGAGCGAGGCCCAGCAGCGCCGTACGGCGTCGAGCACGGCGTCGGCGCCGACGACGTTGAGGTAGGTGTCCTGCTGCCCGGCGAAACTGGCGAACGGCAGATCCTCCGCCGTAGCCGACGACCGCACCGCGACCGGCACCACGACCGGCACCGCGGCATCGGCTGCTTTTGGCGTCTGTACGGCCTGGCCCAGCGTGGTGTACGCCTCGCGGATCGACTCGGCGATGGCCTCGGGGATCGGGGCCTCCAGCAGCCGGGTCCTGGCGGCCGCCGCGAGCCCCGGGCCGCCGGTCGCGATGACGTCGTCCAGGCCCGCCGCCTGTGCCACCTCGTGGTACGCCTCGGTGGTGAGCACCCAGCCGGGCGGGACCGGGAGCCCCGCCCGGGTCAGCTCACCGAGGTTGGCCGCCTTGCCACCGACTTCGGCCAGCATGCCGCCGTCGATCTCGGAAAAGTCCAGTGCCGTCTTCATCGGGTGTACTCCCACCGTTCAGCGTCTCGTTACGAGTCTCACGCTTGGCGGCAAAGAATTCAACACTTGATGAACTGTGGCTTCGCTCACACCTCCAGAGGCACGCCGTCGAGGCCCCAGGCGGGGTCGGCCTCGATGCCGAGCAGGGCCAACGCGGTCGGGCCGACGTCCACCAACCTCGGGCCGCCGAGGTCGGCGCCGCCCAGATCCTCGCTGAGAGGGGCGGCGATGACGAAGACCGTGCGCTCCTCGACGGAGGTGCCGCCGTGACCGCCCTCGTCGACGTGGCCGTGGTCGGTGGTGACCAGCACGGTCCAGCGCTCGTCTTCGAACGTCCGCCGTCCTCGGATCGCGTCGAGGAGGCGGCCCAGGTAGGTGTCCTGGGTTCGTAGCGCCTCGGTGTATTCGGGGCAGTGCGGGCCGAGGTCGTGGGCCACCTCGTCGGTCTCACCCAGGTACACGAACGTGAGGTCGGCGCCCGTACTCGCGAGGTGACGCTCGGCGGCCTCGGCGACCTGTTTGTCGGCGATCGGCCAGTCGATCGCGTAGCCATCGAGGACGAAGCGGGTGTCGATGACCGGGCCGAACGCGCCGTGCTCCGCCAGCGCCGCCCAGGAGAAGAACGCCGCGGTGACCAGGTCAGGGCGGGCCGCCTTGGCGCGAGTCAAGAAATCAGGATATTTCGCGAACTGTTGGCGGGTGAACGCGTTGTCGACGACGCCGTGCTTGTCAGGCCACACCCCAGTCGCGATCGACGACCACCCGGGCCCGGAGTCGGTCCGAGATCTGATGGCACGGACGACACTCCGCGGGTCGAGCTGATCGCCCGCCCCGACACCGTGCACGGCGGGCTCGGCGGGCTCGGCGGAAGAGGCGGTGGCCTCGGGGACGATCTCGCCGGGGGACTCGGTGCGAGGGGCGGCGGCCTCGCCGTACGGGAGGAGGCTCGTTCCGTACGCGCCTCTGGACATCAGTCTGGTCAATTCCGGTGGCCCCACCGCGAGCAGGCGGTCGAAGCGCAGACCGTCCATGCCGACGACCAGTACCTTGTCCCTCACGGGCTACTCCCTTCGGAAACGCCGCACCCATTCGGCGGCCCCAGGCAGTATCTCCTCCACCGGGGCGACCTGGGGATACCAGGTGCGCTCCCACTCGAGTGACACCCAGCCGGAGTAGCCCCACGCGCGCAGCAGTTCGCCGGCCTCGTCCAGCGGTACCGTGCCGGTCCACATCGGCACCGGCGTGGTGTCCTGGGCGGAGACCGCGTCCTTCACCTGGACGTAGGCGAGGTACGGGCCGAGCAGGGCCAGGGTGTCGGCTGGGGACTCGCCGTGACGCCACGGGTGGAGCAGGTCCCAGAGCGCTCCGGTGGTCTCGGGGGAGGCCGCTTCGTCGAGCAGCCGGGCGACGGCCGCGCCGGTGGCCATGTGGTCGTGGGTTTCGACGAGGACGCGCAGGCCGAGTTCGGCGGCCGTACCGGAGACGGCTTTGAGCCTGCGTGCTCCGATCGTGGGGTCGTCGCCGCGCGGGAACACCCGGACGCCCGGGGCGCCGAGGTCGGCGGCGAGTGTCAGGTCGGCGATGAGCGCCTCGACGAGGGGCTCATCGGGGCCTGGTTCGCATACGCCGACATATCCTGCCAGCGCGGATATTTCCAGACCGGCTGCTTCGACCCGGTCCCGCACCGACGACCGCTCGGCCGCGGACAGGCCCCGGTGTACGCCGGTGTCGGGGTGCAACCGCAGCTCCAGACCCTGGCACCCTTGCCCGGTTGCCACCTCGATCGCCCTGTCGAGCCCGTCGCCCGGCATCCCGAGCGTGCTGACCGCCAGTTTCATCGTGCCCTCCCGAGCGACCGTACCGCCTGTGCGGCACCTCCCCTTCGGAGGCACCCTTGTCCCTGAAGCCCGGCGAAGTTCCCTGGAGCCCTGCGAAGGCTCCTGAAGCCCTGCGAAGGCCCCTGGAGCCCTGCCAAGCGCCCCTTCCACCTGGAGCCCTGCCGTGCGCCCCTTCCACCCGGAGCCCCGCCGTGCGCCCCTTCTCCCAGGAGAGAGCGCCCTCCCGCCGGGGGCCACAACCTCGGCGCGCCCCTCGCACGACCATCGGAAATGTCCCATGCGCGATTTCGGGAAGCGCGTCCCTCGTGCGATTTCGGGAAGCGCGTCCCTCGCTCGGCTTCGGGAAGCGTCCCTCGCGCGAAGGCGTCAATCTCCCCTCGCCGGGAAGCGCGTGAACTCACCGCACCGCCCGCACGCTCTCCCGCAACACCACCTCGCCCGCCACCTGCTCCACCGTCGGCTCCTCCCCCGCCGCCAGCGCCAGCTCAAGGGCGCGGGCGCCCATGTCCTGCAGCGGCAGCCGTACCGTGGTCAGTGCGGGCACCTGGTCCCGCAGCGTCGCGATGTCGTCGAAGCCGGCCACCGACACGTCGTCCGGCACCCGGATCCCCCGCTCCCGGTACGCGGCGAGCGCCCCCACGGCCATCACGTCGTTGACGGCGAACACGCACGTCGCCTCGCCCGTCTCCTGAGCCGCCCGGTAGCCGCCGTCGCGGTCGAAGGGGCCCTGGATGACGCGCGGCTCCGGCAGACCGAGTTCGGCCAGTGCCGAGGCGAATCCGGCGCACCGGTCGCGGGCGGTCATCAGGTGCGGCGGCCCGGCCAGTATGGCGAAGCGGGTGTGGCCGAGTTCGGCCAGCGAGCGGGCCAGCGCGGCGGCGCCCTCGTAGTTGGCGGGCGCGACCGTGTCGACGCCGAGCAGGTCCTGGCCCACGCAGGCGACCCGCCCGCCGCTGGCCTGGTAGCGGTCCAGCTCGCCACGGAGCCGTTCGGTCACGCCGGGATCGGCGACCCGGGAGCCGACCAGCAGCACGGCGCGCACGCGCTGGGCGTTCAGCGTCGCGACGTAGGCGATCTCCTGCTCGGGATCGCGGTGCGTGGTGCCCACCATGACCAGCAGGTTCTCGCCGGCCGCGGCCCGCATCGCGCCGTCGGCCAGCGCGGCGAAGTAGGGGTCGGTCAGGTCGTGCACCACGATGCCGATGACGTTGCTCGCCCCGCGGGCCAACGTCTGCGCCGCGATGTTGGCGCGGTAGCCGAGTTCGTACGCGGCCCGCTCGACTCGGGCTCGCAGGTCGGCGCCCACCTGGCGGGTGCTGCCGTTGAGCACCCGCGAGGCGGTCGCGAGCGAGACGCCCGCCTGCTTGGCGACGTCTTCCAGCGTGACCACGAGACCTCCAGGAAAGCGGTTTCCAGTGTGCCAGACAGACACCTGGGTCCGCATCCTTACACGCCTCAGGGCCGGCGCGACAGGAAGCCGCCGCCGAAGGGCATCAGGACCAGGGGAACAGGATGTCGAACAGACCCTTGCTCTGCGTCTGGGTCGGCGCCGGGGCCTGCGTCTGGACCGCCGCCTGCGTCGGCTGGCTGGTCTCCTGCTTGGCCGACGGCTGCTGGGTCGCGGTGTCGGTGTCCGTGTCCGCGTCCGTGATGGTCTCCTGCGGCGCCCTGGTGGCCCGGCTGCTCGGCTTGGCGGTCGGCTGGCCGATGCGCGTACGGGTGGCCCGGGGCGTGGGGGTACGGGTGGTGCGTACCTTGGCGGCGGTCGGGCGGGGGCTCTGCGACGTGGTCGGCTCGGTGGTGTCGGTGTCCGTGGGATCGGCGACCGGCTCCTCCGTGTCCTCGCTCGCCTCCGACTCCGTGGGAGAGGCGGCGGGCCCGTTCACCTGCTCGGCGCTGGCGCACTTCGCGCCCGCGCACGGGTCGTCGGACGACGTGCCGGTCAGCATCCAGCCGGCCCCCGCGCCGAGCACGACGACCGCGACGGCCGCCATGAGCAGCACCTTGGTACGGCGGCGCACCTCCTTGTCCCCGTCGGCCTGGTGGCCGCCACCCTGGGAGCTGTCGGTCCAGCCGGAGCCGAGGAAGCCACGCTTGGGCGCCTCGGGCTCCCCATCGTCGTACGGGGACTCGTAGCTCTTGTCGAGCGGCAGGTAGGCGTCGCTCGACTGGTCACCGGTATAGAGCGGGGCGCCTTCCGTGTCTTCGCCGGTGTAAAGCGGACCGCTGGGCGCGTCGCCGGAATAGAGCGGACCGCTGGCGGGGTCGCCGGTGTAAAGCGGGCCACTGGGCGCGTCGCCGGTGTAGAGCTGGTCACCGCCCGGGTAGAGCGAGTCCCCATAGAGGGCGCCACTGGGCGCGTCGCCGGCGTAAAGCGGGCCGTCACTCTCGATGCTCTCAACGCGGTGCTGCCCCTCGGCATGCGGGGTGTACAGCTCGGGCGCGCCCCTGTCCGGTGGGAGGATGTAGGTCTCGTTGCCCGAGACCACGATGGCCGGCTGCTCGTCGGTGTCATCCGTGCTCCACCGCGGGGACAGAACGTCGCCGGTCAAATCCGGGTTCAGCGACCTTCCCTGCCCATCCTCATATGGCCTGTCGTTCTCGTCGCGCGCCACGATGGAACCTCTCTAATACGAATCTGGACCGCGACCTTTCCTAACAGACTCCACCACCACTTGTCCGGAAATTTCACAAGATGCTCACAAATAAGCTGGTGTCACAACTCCGATCTTCTGTTTCATAGAACCCCCCGAGGGGTATGACCGCTAGTTGCCTGTACATGGCCACGCACCTGGTCCGCCCCCATACGCACCGTAACGACACACGGCCAACCCAAAGCCAACAAATGCCGCACATGACGGCGCTGATCTCGGTCAGGACGGGGATTACGGTCTCATCTAGGGCTCCATCCAAAAGACCGGAATTCAGGGCGCAGTTACGCGCCGTGACGACATCATGACCAGCATGACCGAGGTTGCACCCCCTCCCGGCGCCCTGGCGATGACCGGATTGCGCGCTCGGGCCCGCGCCGCGCGCCGGACCGCGATCGTCCCGCTCTCCTGCTCGCTCGCGCTGATCGCCTTCTCCCAATCGCTCGCCGAACGGGCCCCGGCGGGCAAGGAGACCCTGCCGCTGGCCGTACTGGCGCTCACGCTCTTCCTCACCGCGCTGCCCGCGCTGGCGGTCACCCAGGCCGTCTGGGGCGCGCGGATGCGGGCCGTGCGCGGACGCGAGCAGGAGCTGTACGCGAGCCCGCCCGGCACGCCGCTGCGGACGCTCAGCAGGCTCAGCGTCGGCGCCGGATGGGCGGTGACGCTGCTGCTCGGCTGTACGGTGCCGCGCCCGTTCCGCGAGTCGGGCCTGTACGGCCTCGCCCACGCCCTGGGCCAGGTCACCGAGGGGCTGGCGCTGGTGGGTTCGGCGGCGGGCGTGTGCTTCGCGGTCTGGTGGGCAAGTGAGGCATGGGGGCAGTCGGCGCGTGCCGGCCGGCCGGGGGGATCACCTGGCGATCCGTGGGATCCCGACCGGCTCGCGCGTCGGCGAAAAGGCACGACGCTCCGCGCGAGCGCGACACTCGACGCAGGGGCGGTGCTCCGTGCGAGTCCCGGGCTCCAGGTTGGCGCGGTTGTGGCGGTCGGGGCCCTGGTCGGGGCGCGTGCTCATCTGTGGGAGCCGGCGACCGTGACGCTCTACGCGCTGCTGGCGGCCGTGCTCGTCTGCGGCGTGGTTACTGGCGAGTAGCATAGGCGCGGTAACTGCCGAGCAACGAGGAGCGAATCCGTGCCTTCCTCTCGTGACGTCGTGTTCGTCGACGGCGTACGCACACCTTTCGGCCGGTCCGGGCCCAAGGGCATGTACGCGGAGACCCGCGCAGACGACCTGGTCGTACGCGTCATCCGCGAGCTGATCCGGCGCAACCCGGGACTGCCGCCGGAGCGCGTGGACGAGGTCGCGATCGCCGCGACCACCCAGATCGGCGACCAGGGCCTGACCATCGGCCGCTCGGCGGCGGTGCTGGCCGGGCTGCCCAAGACCGTGCCGGGCTACGCGATCGACCGCATGTGCGCGGGCGCGATGACCGCGGTGACCACGGTCGCGGGCGGCATCGCGTTCGGCGCGTACGACGTGGCGATCGCGGGCGGCGTCGAGCACATGGGCCGCCACCCGATGGGCGAGGGCGTCGACCCCAACCCGAGGTTCCTGTCGGAGCGCCTGGTCGACCCGAGCGCCCTGGTCATGGGCATGACGGCCGAGAACCTGCACGACCGCTTCCCGACGATCACCAAGGACCGCGCCGACGCCTACGCGGTGCTGTCGCAGGAGAAGGTGGCCAAGGCGTACGCCGACGGCAGGATCCAGCCGGATCTGGTGCCCACGGCCATCAGGACGGCCGAGAAGGGCTGGGGGCTGGCGGTCGAGGACGAGGCGCCGCGCCCCGGCACCACCCTGGACGGGCTGAGCGCGCTCAAGACGCCGTTCCGCTCCCACGGCAACGTCACGGCGGGCAACTCCTCGGGCATCAACGACGGAGCCACAGGCTGCGTCGTGGCCGCCGCCGAGACGGCCGCCGAGCTCGGCCTGGCGCCGAAGATGCGGCTGGTCTCCTATGCCTTCGCCGGGGTGGACCCCGAGGTGATGGGCGTGGGCCCGATCCCGTCCACGGAGCGGGCGCTCCGCCTGGCAAATCTAGATATTTCCGATATCGGGCTCTTCGAGATCAACGAGGCCTTCGCCGTCCAGGTGCTGGCCTTCCTGGAGCACTTCGGCATCGCCGACGACGACCCACGGGTCAACCCCTACGGCGGCGCGATCGCCTTCGGCCACCCGCTGGCCTCCTCGGGCGTGCGGCTGATGACGCAGCTCGCGCGGCAGTTCGGCGAGCGCCCCGACGTGCGCTACGGCATCACCACCATGTGCGTCGGCATGGGCATGGGCGGCACCGTGATCTGGGAGAACCTGGCATGAGCAACCTCGACACCTGGCGCTCGCTGCTGACCGAGCGCAACGCCGCCGAAGTCGTCACCAAGGCCCTGGTCCGCGACGTCGAGCTGCCCGGCGGGGCCGGCACGATGGCGCTCATCACGCTCGACAACGGCTTCGACCACACCAAGCCCAACACGTTCGGCCCGCATGGGCTGTTCGCGCTGAACGGCGCGCTGTCCGAGATCGCCGCCCGCACCGACCTGGCCGCCGTGGGTGTGACGGGCAAGCCGTTCGTCTTCGCGGTGGGCGCCGACCTCAAGGGCGCGGCGAGCATGGCCGCGCGCGAGGAGGCGCAGGCCATCGGCGCGCTGGGGCATCACGTGTTCCGCCGCCTGGGCGAGCTGCCGATCCCGTCGTTCGCGTTCGTCAACGGCGCGGCGATGGGCGGCGGGCTGGAGGTGGCGCTCCACTGCACCTACCGGACGATCTCCTCGGGCGTCCCGGCGATCGCGCTGCCCGAGTGCTTCCTCGGGCTGGTGCCGGGCTGGGGCGGCACACAGTTGCTGCCGCGCCTGATCGGCCCGGCCCGCGCGATCAAGCTGATCGTCGAGAACCCGCTGTCGCAGAACCGCATGCTCAAGGGAGCCCAGGCGTTCGAGCTGGGCGTCGCCGACGCGATGTTCGAGCCGGCCGACTTCCTGGAGGAGTCGCTGCGCTGGGCCGCCCGGGTGCTCACCGGCGACACCGTCGTGGCGCGCGACTCGCACGAGAACGACGACTGGGACAAGGCGGTCGCCGACGCGCGGTTCCTGGTCGACATGAAGCTGCGCGGCGCCTCCCCCGCGCCCTACCGGGCGCTCGACCTGATCTCCCTGGCCCGTACGGCCTCGCGTGACGAGGGCTTCGCCGCCGAGGACGAGGCGCTGGCCGACCTGCTGATGGGCGACGAGCTGCGGGCCGGGCTCTACTCCTTCGATCTGGTGCAGCGGCGGGCCAAGCGCCCGGCGGGCGCCCCCGACGCCGCGCTGGCCCGCAAGGTGACCAAGGTCGGCGTGGTGGGCGCGGGGCTGATGGCCTCGCAGATGGCGCTGCTGTTCGCCCGCCGCCTGGAGGTGCCGGTCGTGCTGACCGACCTCGACGAGGCCCGGCTCGGCAAGGGCGTGGGCCACGTGCACGCGGAGGTCGACAAGCTGCTCGCCAAGGGTCGCGTCTCGGCCGACCAGGCCAACCGGCTCAAGGGGCTGGTGACCGGCTCGCTGACCAAGGACGCGTTCGCCGACGCCGACTTCGTCATCGAGGCGGTCTTCGAGGAGCTGTCGGTCAAGCGGCAGGTGTTCGCGGAGGTCGAGGCGGTGGTCTCGGCCGGCTGCGTGCTCGCGACCAACACCTCCTCGCTCTCGCTGGCCGAGATGGGCGCCGCGCTGGCGCATCCGGAGCGGCTGGTCGGGTTCCACTTCTTCAACCCGGTCGCGGTGATGCCGCTGCTGGAGATCGTCAAGGCGCCGTCGACCGACGACGCGACGCTGGCCACCGCCTTCGCCGTGGGCCGCTCGCTGAAGAAGTCGTCGGTGCTGGTGAAGGACGCTCCGGCGTTCGTGGTGAACCGGCTGCTCACCCGCTTCATGGGCGAGGTGATCGCCGCGGTCGACGAGGGCACGCCGCTGGAGACGGCCGAGCACTCGCTCGACGACCTCGGGCTGCCGATGACGCCGTTCGCGCTGCTGCAGCTCGTGGGCCCGGCCGTCGGCCTGCACGTGGCCGAGACGCTGCACGCGGCCTTCCCCGAACGCTTCGGCGTTTCGGCGAACATGGCCAAGCTGGTCGCCTCCGGCAAGCCGGGCGTGTACCTGCCCGACTTCTCGCTCGACCCCGAGGCGGTGGCGCTGTTCGCGGGTGGCGCCACGCCGTCCACCGCGGCCGAGGTACGGCTGCGCGTGCTGCGGGCGCTGGCCGAGGAGATCCAGATCATGCTGGACGAGGGCGTGGTCGCGGCGGCGCAGGACATCGACCTGTGCATGATCCTCGGCGCCGGCTGGCCGTTCCACCTGGGCGGGATCACCCCGTACCTGGACAGGTCGGGCCTGGCCCGGCCGCGCTTCCTTCCGCCCGGGGTGGCCTCACTGCCTGCTTGACCGAAGCTTGGGAGGCCCGCGCGGCGGGCCTCCCAAGCTTCGGCACTCCATCACGTAGCGTGTTCGCTGCGCTACGCGATGGAGAAGATCGATGATGAGAACAGCCGGCCCGATCGTGTTGTGCGCAGCCGTCCTCGCTACGGCAGCGCCCGCACTCGCCGAACCGGCCCACTGGTCGGCACTGAAAATCCTGATCGTGGTGAACAAGCGGGTAGCGCAGGCCGCCATCCTCACCTGTGACCCCGACGACGGCACCCACCCCACCCCGGCCGCGGCCTGCGCATTGCTGCGGAAGGTCAGCGGCGACCCGGCCAAGCTGAACGTGGTGCCCGACCCCCTGTGCACCACCGAATACCAGCCGCACACCGTCCTGGTGAGAGGCAGATGGCGCGGCGTGGCGGTCAAGTTCTCCCACCTCTACACCAACGCCTGTCAGATGAAGGCAGCGGGCGGAGCGGTCTTCACCCTCTGATTCCGGGTGGGGTGGGCGTCCCCGCGCGTCTACCCCTTCGGGCTGGGCACCTCGACCCGGCTGTGGCGGTAGCCGTACACGAAGTAGAGCGCCGCGCCGATGATCATCCAGATCACGAACCGCAGCCACGTCTCGACCGGCAGGTTGAGCATCAGGTAGATACAGGCCAGCACCGACAGGATCGGCAGCACCGGCACCAGCGGCGTACGGAAGGCCCGGGGCAGGTCGGGCCGCGTGCGGCGCAGGATGATCACACCGGCCGAGACCACCACGAACGCGAAGAGCGTGCCGATGTTCACCAGTTCGGCCAGCGCCCCGAGCGAGATGAACCCTGACAGCGCCGCGGCCACCAGCCCGATGATGATCGTCAGCCGGGCCGGCGTGCCGAACTTGGGGTGGACCTTCGCCAGCCCGCGCGGCAGCAGCCCGTCACGGCACATGGCGAACAGCACCCGGCTCTGGCCCAGCATGAGGATCATCACCACGGTGGTCAGGCCGGCGATCGCGCCGATGCTGATCAGCGCGGCCGCCCAGGGCTGCCCGACCGCGGTGAAGGCGTCGGCGAGCGGCGCCTTCTCGCTCAACTGGTCGTAGCGCTGCATGCCGACCACGACCACCGACACCGCGACGTACAGCGCGGTGCAGATGACCAGGGAGCCGATGATGCCGCGCGGCAGGTCGCGCTGCGGCTCGATGGTCTCCTCGGCGGCGGTGGCGACGATGTCGAAGCCGATGAAGGCGAAGAACACGATCGCGGCGGCCGAGAAGATGCCGATCACACCGAAGGCGACGGGCGTGATGCCGAACAGCACCTGGATCAGCGGCGCCTTCAGCCCCTCGACCCCCGGCGTGGGCACCGGCGCGGGGATGAACGGCGAGTAGTTCGCCGCCTTGACGAAGAACAGCCCGGCCACGATGACCAGCAGGATCACCGCCACCTTGATGGTCACGATGACCAGGTTGACGCGCGACGACAGCTTGATCCCGGCGGTCAGGACGCCGGTGAGGATCAGCACGATGATCATCGCCGGCAGGTTGACCACCGGTGCGTCCCCGGCCATCCACGCGGGCAGTTCGAGGCCGATGGAGGACATCAACGACGCGAAGTAGCCCGACCAGCCGACCGCCACCACGGCCGCCGCGAGCGCCATCTCCAGCATCAGGTCCCAGCCGATGACCCAGGCCGGGAACTCGCCCAGCGTGGCCAGCGAGAAGGTGTAGGCGGACCCGGCCACGGGGATCGTCGAGGCCAGCTCCGCGTAGCACAGCGCCGCCAGGCCGCAGACGATGCCCGCCACGACGAAGGAGAACGCCACGGCGGGGCCGGCCGTCTCCTTGGCCACGCGTCCGGTCAGCACGAAGATGCCGGTGCCGACGATGACGCCGATGCCGAAGACCGTGAGGTCGATGGCGGTCAGTCGCTTTCGCAGCCGGTGCTCGGGGGCTTCGGTGTCGCGGACCGACTGCTCGACGCTCTTGGTGCGAAAGATGTCCACAGTCAGCGTGTTCCCCCACCCCACGTGGTCATTCCTGTCGCGGGGGTGAGGAGGACACTCAGTGTGGCGCGGACTGGCTCTCGACCGGGCTGCTCCGCTTGGCGATCGCCTCGGTGATCTCGCGCGCCAGGTCCTGGCCGGTCAGCCCGATCTCGCCGAGGATCGCGGCCCGCTTGGCATGGCCGAGGAAGCGCTGCGGGATGCCGTAGCCGCGTACGGGCACGTCGACGTCGGCGTCACGCAGCAGGCGGGACACCGCGTCGCCGACGCCGCCCACGCGGCCGTTGTCCTCGACGACCGCGACCAGCTTGTGGGCGCTCGCGGCGAGCACGAGCGCCTCGTCGAGCGGCTTGACCCAGCGCGGGTCGACCACGGTCGCCGAGATGCCCTGCGCGTCGAGCAGGACGGCGGCGTCCATGCAGACCCGCGCCATCGGGCCGACGCCCACCAGCAGCACGTCGGGCTCGCCCGCGCGCAGCACGTCCATCTCGCCCAGCTTGCCGACGGCCTCGATCGGCTCGGCGACCGGGCCCTTGGGGAAGCGCAGCACGGTCGGCCCGTCGGAGATCTCCACGGCCTCGCCGAGCAGCTCGGTCAGGCGCTCGCCGTCGCGCGGCACGGCGATCTTCAGGCCGGGTACGACCTGCAGGATCGACAGGTCCCACATGCCGTTGTGGCTGGCACCGTCGTCGCCGGTGACACCCGCCCGGTCGAGCACCACGGTGACGGGCAGCCGGTGCAGCGCCACGTCCATGAGCAGTTGGTCGAAGGCCCGGTTGAGGAACGTCGCGTAGACGGCCACGACCGGGTGCATGCCGCCGAGCGCCAGCCCGGCCGCGCTGGTCAGGGCGTGCTGCTCGGCGATGCCGACGTCGTAGATGCGGTCGGGGTAGGCCTCGGCGAAGGCGGCCAGGCCGGTCGGGTGGAGCATCGCGGCGGTGATGGCGACCAGGTCCTCGCGGTCCTTGCCGAGCCTGACCAGCTCCTCGCTGAACACGTTGGTCCAGATGCGGCCCTTGGGCTTCTCGGCGCCGGTGGCCCGGTCGAAGGCGCCGGGCGAGTGGAACTGGTCCTCGTCGTGGTTCTCGGCCGGTGAGTAGCCGCGGCCCTTCTGGGTGAGCGCGTGCACGATGACCGGGCCGCGGAAGTCGCGGGCCTTGCGCAGCGCCGCCTCCATGGCCTGCTCGTCGTGGCCGTCGATCGGGCCGACGTATTTCAGGCCGAGGTCCTCGAACATGACCTGCGGGGCCAGGACGTCCTTGACGCCCTTCTTGATGCCGTGCAGCGCGTCGTAGAGCACGGGAACGTTCCCGAGCTTCTCTTTGACGTACTCGAGCATGTCCTCATAACGGCGGTTGACCCGCAGCGACGACAGGTGCGAGGCCAGCCCGCCGATCGTCGGCGAGTAGGAGCGGCCGTTGTCGTTGACCACGATGACGAGCGGCAGGTCCTTGCCCGCCGCGATGTTGTTGAGCGCCTCCCAGGCCATGCCGCCGGTCAGCGCGCCGTCGCCGATCACCGCGATGACCGTGCGGTCGTGCTCGCCGCGCAGTTTGAACGCCTTGGCCAGGCCGTCGGCGTAGGACAGCGCGGTGGAGGCGTGGGAGTTCTCGACGAGGTCGTGCTCGGACTCGGCCTGGCTCGGGTAGCCGGACAGGCCGCCCTCCTGCTTCAGCGCGCCGAAGCCGGCGGCCCGGCCGGTGAGCAGTTTGTGAACGTACGTCTGATGCCCGGTGTCCCAGACGAGCGGGTCGCGCGGCGAGTCGAAGACGCGGTGCAGCGCGATGGTGAGCTCCACCACACCGAGGTTGGGGCCGAGATGGCCGCCGAACCGGGCGCACGAGTCGACGAGCAGGTCACGGATCTCCCCCGCCAGCCGAGGCAGCTCCTCCACATCCAGGCGTTTGACGTCGTGAGGTCCCTTTACCGAGCCCAGCAACCCGCTCACGGATGCGATCCCCTCTGCTCCTGTGCGCTAACGCGACCGAGTCTAGTTCGTGCGGGCCTCACTGACTCCATCGAGTCAAATCCACCCACATTTGTCCGATCTTGACCTAGTCTTTCCCTCACTATGAACACTCTCCCCATGAAGAAACTGTCGTCCCTCGTGGTCGCCGGCGCGGTCATCGCGCTGGCCGGCGCGGGTACGGCGACAGCCGCCACAAAGCCCGTCAGCGCGGGTCAGCAGGTCGTCAAGCAGGCCGCCCAGCAGGCGGCACCGCCCCGTGGCAAGGCCGCCGCGACGGCGAACCCGCTGTACAAGACGGGACGGCTCGCCAGCTCCAACTGTTCGCCCGGCACCCTGCCCAAGGGCAGCACGACGGCCTACAAGCGCTTCCTCACCACCGTGACGAACTGCCTGAACCGCTCCTGGGCCTCCCAGTTCCGCAAGGCCGGGCTCTCCTTCAGCAAGCCGCGGCTGCGCATCATCACCAGGAAGGTCCGCACACCTTGCGGCCCGTGGAGCACCGGCGCCGACGGCGTCTACTGCTCGACCGACCGCACGATGTACATGTTGATCACCAAGGCCCAGCTGCGCCAGCCGTTCGCGCTCGGCATCACCCGGCTGATGGCGCACGAGTACGGCCACCACGTCCAGAACATGTCGGGCATCTGGAACTACTACTGGGCCGCCAGGAACGCCACCGGCAGGTCCGGCCAGCTCGCGCTGTCGCGCCGCTCGGAGCTGCAGGCGGAGTGCTTCTCCTCGGTCTTCATGCGCACGGTCACGAACACGCTGCCCGTCGACTCGCGCGAGTGGGACTACACCGTTGACTGGTTCCGCAAGAACGGCGCCAAGGGCTGGCCGCAGAACGACCACGGCAAGGGCCCGACGCAGGCGTACTGGATGAACCGCGGCTACGGCTCGGCCTCGCCCGGCTCCTGCAACACGTGGGCCGCGCCCACGCGTACCGTCACCTGAATTTCCGCCCTGATGCGGCCGTGCCTTACCGGTGCGGCCGCATTGCGCTTTCCGGACAAAGCACAAGACTCCCGAACATGGCCCCATCTAGTGGTCTAGTATCCGCGATCGTGCGTATACCCCTTATCGCCGCATCTGTCGGCATGGTCGTGGGTTTGGCCCTCTCTGGGACGGCCAACGCCGAGACCAAGGCTCCGCAGGCCGCGCCGCCCGCCGTACTGGCCAAGAACAAGATCTACGGGTCCGGCACCCCGTCGGCGCAGTCGTGCGCGATCCCCGGGATCCGCGAGGGCAGCGCCGCCTCGCTCAAGACCTTCCACCGGGCCATGGCCAGGTGCGCCAACACCTTCTGGGCCACCAGGTTCAAGGCCGCCGGACTGCGTTACAGCGCGCCGAAGATCGCCATCACGACCGGCAGCCAGTCGGTCTGCGGCAAGATCACCAGCAACGGCGCCCAGTACTGCCCCGCGCAGCGCACGATCGCCATCCGGATCATGAAGCGGGACCTGCAGGACCCGTTCCGGATGAACCTCGCGCACTCCATCGCCCACGAGATAGGCCACCACGTGCAGCAGCTCACCGGCATGCTGGACGAGCAGAACAGGCTCTACTGGCGAGCCGGAGGGAGCGCGCGCACGATACTCAGCCACCGCCTGGAGATGCAGGCCGAGTGCTTCGCCGGCGTCTTCTACAGCGCCACGCTCGACTCCATCGACCCGGGCATCACCTGGGACCAGTGGACCGACGCCGTGAGCAGGGCCGGGGAGAGCAAGGTCCACGGCAAGCCGCGTAATCTCGCCTACTGGCAGGAGCGCGGCTACAGCGGCGGATCGGCCAGCTCCTGCAACACCTGGACCGCGCCGAAGAGCCGGGTCTCCTAACCGTTCGCCCTGGCCAGCACTTCCAGAGGGTCCGCGAGCACGTGGGCGAAGGCCAGCTCGGCCGCGCCCACGAGCGTCGCGTCGTCGGCCAGCGACGACGTGCGCAGCCGCAGCTTCTCGCGCTGCGGCGCCATGGCGTGCAGCGTCAACCTGGTACGCACCTGAGCGGCCGACCCGAGGTAGATCTCCCGCAGCATTCCGCCGAAGATGACCATCTCCGGGTTGAAGATGTTGACCAGGTTGGCGACGCCCAGGCCGAGCCAGTCGCCGACCCTCTTGAGCGCCTCCTGCGCCACGATGTCGCCCCGGTCGGCGGCGTCGACCACCGCCCGCACCGCGTCCCTGCCGTGCTGCTCGCCGGCCAGCCGGCCCGCGGTCTCCAGCAGGGTCCGCTCCCCCACCTCGGCCTCCAGGCAGCCGTGCGAGCCGCAGCCGCAGGCCCGCCCGCCGGGGTTGACGACCATGTGGCCGACCTCGCCGCCGTAACCGTCGTGACCACCCAGCAGGTGGCCGCCCGCGATGATGCCGCCGCCGATGCCGACGTCTCCGTGCAGGTAGATCAGGTCTCTGACGGCGGCTCCGACGCCGCGGCTGTGCTCGGCCAGCGCGGCCAGGTTGGCGTCGTTGCCCACGCTGACGGGCAGGCCCAGGCCCAGCCTGCGGCCCAGCTCCTCGCCGAACGGCACGTCCTGGGTGCCGAGGTTCGGGCCGAACCTGATCACGCCGTCGCCCTTGCGCACCCCGCCGGAGACCGCCGCCGCCGCACCGACGCAGACCGTGTCGTCCCTGGTCTTGCGCCGCATCTGCCGGGCGAAGCCGGCCAGGATCCCGGTCAGCTCGTCCAGCTCGAACGGGCCGCGCAGGCGTACGGCCTCCCTGCGGTCGAGGATCACCCCGCCCAGCCCGACGCGCGCGACGGCCAGCCGGTCGGGGCCGACGTCGAAGGCGAACACGTAGACCCGCGCCGACTCGGGACGCACCACGAGCGAGGGACGGCCCGCGCGGCCCGTCTCTCGCGGCAGCTCCTCGCGTACCAGCCCGGCCGCGGTGAGGTCGGAGGTGAGCGCCATGATCGTGCTGCGGTTGAGGCCCATCTTCGACGTCAGCTCGGCGCGGGAGATCGGGCCGCCCAGATGAACGTGGCGCAGGAGGGCACCCAGGTTGTGACGCCTGATGTCCTCCTGCGAAGGGCCGGCACGCATCGTCTGAGCTTCCTTAAAGGGGTGGGAGTCGCTGATCACCTTAGACCAGCGGCAGCCGCCCGCTTGCGCGCCAGTGCGTCGACACCCGCGGCCAGGAGCAGGACGAACCCGGTAACCAGGTATTTTACGCTCGCACCGTACCCCATCAGCCCCATGCCGTTCTCGATCACCGCGACCACGGCGCCGCCGAGTATCGCGTCGAGAACCCGCCCCTTCCCGCCGAACAGGCTGGTGCCGCCGATGACGGCGGCGCCGACCGCGTACAGCAGCACGGAGCTGCCGCCGGTGTTCGGGTCGACCGAGCTGGCCCGGGACGCGGCGATGATGCCGCCGACGGCGGCCATCGAGGAGCAGATCACGAACGCGCTGATCCTGATCCTGTCGACGCCGATACCGGCCCGGCGCGAGGCCTCCGCGTTCCCGCCGACCGCGTAGATGTGCCTGCCGAACGCGGTGCGGCGGAGCACGAACGTCCACGCGACCAGCAGCACGAGGATCACGGGCACCACGATCGGCACGCCCATGAGGGAGCTGATGGCCGGGTTACGGGACCGCTCCAGGTTGAGCACATAGACGAGGACGCCGCCGATGACCGCCAGCGCGCCCACGCGGGCGCCGATCAGCGAGAGCGGGTCGGCCACCAGCCCGCGCTTCGCCCGTCTCCTGGCCCTGATGAGCTGGACGGCGGCGTAGAGGGCCACGCAGGCGGCGAAGAGCGCCCAGCCGAGCCAGACCGGCAGGTTCTTGTTGGCGATGGCGACGATGACGGAATCCCGGATCGAGATGTTCGTCCCCTCGTCGACCAGCACCAGGACCAGACCCTGGAAGGCGAGGAAGGCCGCCAGCGTCACCACGAACGACGGTATGCCCACCTTGGCCACCAGCGTGCCGAGCACGGTGCCGATGACCACGCCGGTGAGGATCGCGGCCACCACACAGACGTACCAGGGCAGGCCCATGTTGGTGAGCGTCACCGCGAGCACCGCCGCGCACACGCCGCTGGCGAAACCGGCCGACAGGTCGATCTCGCCGAGCAGCAGCACGAAGACCAGGCCCATCGCGATCACCGTGACGGCGGCGCCCTGGGTGAACAGGTTCGCGATGTTGATCGCCGTCATGAAGGCGGGACGTGCGATGGCGAAGACGGTGCAGAGCACGAGCAGTCCGAGCACGGCCGGGAGCGCGCCCATGTCGCCGCCGCGTACCCGCTCGATGTAGGCGAAGACGCTGTTCCCGATCGACGGCGACTGCTTCGCCGTGACGATCGCCTCGCCGGGGAGTTCCTTGACCTTGTTCATTGCGCGATCCCCAGGTCTCCGCTGCGGCCGGATGTGATCAGTTCGACGACCTGCGCGTGCGTCACGTCGGCGGTCCTGACCTGTGCGGCCATCCTGCCGAGATAGAGCGCCGCGATCTGGTCGGAGACGGCGAAGACGTCGTTCAGGTTGTGCGAGATGAGCACGACGGCCAGGCCGGTGTCGGCGAGCCGGCGCACCAGCTCCAGCACCTGCGCGGTCTGGGCGACGCCCAGGGCGGCCGTCGGCTCGTCGAGGATGACGACCTTGCTGTTCCAGAGCACGGCCTTGGCGATCGCCACCGTCTGGCGCTGGCCGCCCGACAGGCTGGACACCTGCTGCCTGATGGATTTCACCGTACGCACGGACAGGCCGTCGAGGGTCTGCGCGGCCAGTTCCTCCATCGACGCCTCGTCGAGGACGAGGCCGCTGCGGCGTTCCCTGCCGAGGAACATGTTCTGGACGATGTCGAGGTTGTCGCAGAGCGCGAGGTCCTGGTAGACGATCTCGATGCCGAGCTCGCCGGCGTCACGCGGGCCGTGCACCTGGACGGGGCGGCCGTCGAAGACGATGTCGCCCCCATCGATCGGGTAGATGCCGCCGATGCACTTGACCAGCGTCGACTTGCCCGCGCCGTTGTCGCCGACCAGGGCCGTCACCTCGCCGGCCTGAGCGGCGAACGTGACGTCGTGCAGGACCTGTACCGGGCCGAAGCTCTTGTCGATCCCGCGCACTTCGAGCAGGGGGGTCATGAGGCTCCCTTGGGGAGGGGTACGGCCGTCTTTCGTGACGGCCGCACCCGATTCCACTTTCTTACTGAATTCCGGCTTCGGTGCACTTGGCGGTGAAGTCGCCGGTGCACAGCTCCTGCTTGGTCACGTACCCGTCCGCCACGACGTCCTTGACGTTGTCGAGGTAGATCGCCTGCGGGTCGAGCAGCTCGGACGGAACGTCCTGGCCGCTCTGCGGGTCCTTGACGCTGCCGCTCGCCGTGGGCTTCTCACCCTTGGCCAGCGCGACCGCGAGCTTGGCCGCCGCGTCGGCCTCCTTCTTGACGGCCTTGTAGACGGTCATGCACTGGTCGCCGACCAGGATGTTCTGCAGGCCCTGGACAGTGGCGTCCTGGCCGGTCACCGGGACCTTGCCGTTGAGGTTGTTCTTCTTCAGGACCGTGATGGCCGCGTTGCCGAGGCCGTCGTTGGCGGCCAGCACACCGGCGATCTTCGGCGCGCTGGTCAGCATCTGCTCGAAGATGGTGCCGGCCTGGGTGTTGTCCCAGTCGGGCACGGACTGGTCAGGGCCCTTGACGAAGTCGCCCGAGTCGTACTTGGGCTTGAGCACGCCGTCGTATCCGGCCTTGAACAGGGTGGCGTTGTTGTCGGTCGGCGAGCCGTTGAGCTCGGCGATGATCGGCTTGCTGGCCTTCTTGTCGGTCAGGCACTTCACCAGGCCCTCGCCCTGCAGGGTGCCGACCTTGGTGTTGTCGAAGCTCACGTAGTAGGCGGCGCCGCCGCCCAGCGTCAGCCGGTCGTAGTCGATGGTGGCCACGCCCTGGGACTTGGCCTTGTCGATGACGGTCTTGCCGGTGCCGCTGTCCAGGTTGACGATCATCAGCACGGTGGCGCCGTTGGTGATCATCTGGTCGGCGATGGTCTGGAAGGCCGTCTTGTCGTTCTGGGCGTTCTGGATGTCGTAGGCCACACCAGCGGCCTTGAACGCCTCTTCCAGGTACTTGCGGTCCGCCGTCTCCCAGCGGGCCGAAGACTTGCTGTCGGGCAGGATGACGCCGATCTTGCCGGCCTTCTGCGAGCTCGACGCGGAACTCGACGCGGAAGACGTGGACGAGGTCGGACCGCTGTTGCCCCCGCAGGCGGTGAGACCGAGGGCTAGAACGGCGGCCGCGGCGGTCAGGCTGAGGATCCCCTTGCGCATAGTGCAGGGTCCTTTCTTCCGGAGGGCCCGGATGAATGTTGTTTGCGGCAACGTATTCCGGGATGGCCTGCTTTGGAAGACCTTGCGAGGGGGGAGTTTGTTGTTCCGGATAACAATCCAGAAACGTGACCGACACCGGAGGTTCACTTACCGTGAGGCTGAGAGCGATAGACGGCCCCTGGAACGCGATGGGTGGCCGACCTGAGACCGTCGTCGGCCTCGGGCCTCGACCAGGGTGCCGGTGACAGACATGTCCGCCGGCTGCCAGCCTATTCTCGCAGGTCAGAGCTCATGAAGTCCACGGCGCGTGGTCCAGCGCCTGCCTCAGGCCGGCCCGATTGCCGACGCTGAGCTTGCGGTACACGCTGGTCAGGTGTACCTCCACGGTCTTGGGGGTGACGAAGAGGCGCTGAGCGATGTCCCGGTTGGAGTGGCCGGCCGCGGACAGGCGCGGACAGGCGGGGCGGCTCAGGCGGTCAGGCTCTGGGCGATGAGGGCGACGGCCGAGACCGCCGCCACCACCAGGACCGCCACCCGCACCTTGCCGCCGTCGAGATAGCGCCGCAGCGGCCCCGACACCAGGAACCCGAGCACCATCGGCACGATCAGCACAGCCCCCGTGGTCGCCGCCCGCCTGGAGAACTCCCCCACGAAAGCCAGGAGCGCGATCGACTGGGCGGCGCTGAGGAAGAAGAACATCGCCAGCGTCGCCCTGATCTGCGGCCCCTTGGCGTTCTGGTAGACCAGCGCGATCGGCGGCCCACCGACGCCGGTCGCGGTCCCGGTGATGCCCGAGATGAACCCGGCCACCGCGACCGTCACGGCGTTGCGCGGCACACTGACCGCCCACGCCGTGAGCCCCACCGCGAGAAGCACCATGACTCCCACGAAGACGCCTCGCGTGTAGACAGATATGTAGACCACGATGGCTGCACCGATAACTCCGCCAGGCACCCGCCCCAGCACCCCGAAAGCCACCCCACGCCAGTCCACCTTCCGCCACTCCACGGCCAGGGTGAACAGCGGCAACGTCACGTTGACCACCTGGATGGCACCGGGCATCAGGGAGTGGTCAAGCATGGTGAGTACGGGCGCGGCCACCAACCCCAGCCCGAACCCCACACTCCCCTGGACAATCGCCCCAACGAAGACCGCCATACCGCCAACAATCAGGACTAATGCCGTCTGATCCATGGGAAAGATTCAATCATCATTACTCTCTGTTGCCGTTCAGGAGATATGCGTGACGACAAGGGTGTAGGTTTCTTCCCGACGCAGACGTAGCCTCCGGAGTATGACCGTGAAACAAAAAGCCACGACGATACGCGTCAGCGTCAAGACCCGAGACAGGATCGCCGCACTAGCACGAAAGGCAGGTGAACCCATGACCGCGATCATCGACCAGGCCATTCGGGAGTTGGAGAAAAAACACCGCTGGCAACATGTCGCGGAGCAGATGGAGCGCACAAGGAAGGAGGACCCGCGAGCCTGGGCCGACTATCTCGCGGAGTCCGAACTGGTTCAGGGCCCACCGTCACGCTACCCCCGCATCGCACCCGAGTGGGAGGGGCTCATAACGTTTCCCGAGGAGAGAGATGAGGGTGATCCAAGGCGAGATCTGGCTCGCTGATCTCGGCGAGCCGTCCGGCCGCGAGCAGGGCTACCGTCGGCCCGTGCTCGTCGTCAGCAACGACGGCTTCAACGCCGCGACCGCAGTCAAGATCATTGTCCCCCTGACCACGACCGAACGCGGATGGGACAACCACATCCCGATCGGCCAAGAGGGCACGGGGCTCGACAAACCCAGCTGGGCC
Source organism: Nonomuraea sp. NEAU-A123 (assembly GCF_018603905.1). Taxonomy (GTDB): domain Bacteria; phylum Actinomycetota; class Actinomycetes; order Streptosporangiales; family Streptosporangiaceae; genus Nonomuraea. Next base: position 495,497 of record NZ_JAHFZZ010000004.1, on the reverse strand, counting down.
ATGGTGGAGCACATGCGGAGCGTGTCCCCCCAGAGGTTCTCCAAGAGAGTCGGGATCGCCCCCGACGAGGTCGTCCGCGAAGTGACCGACTGGATCGCGGACATCCTTTAAGGAGTGGCGCCATCCGGCGAAGCGCAAGTTCGCCGGGTGGCACCCTCATCGTGCCAGACCTGCCGATCGACAGTCCGCCAACCTGCGCAATCGATCCCACGATCCGCAGTCCGCCTCAATTGGCGGCGCGCTCGTTCGACAGCCTCAGCCGCATGCCGTCCAGCAGGAGTGCCAGCCCCGCCTCGAACGATTCCTCGCCCTGCGGGTCGCCGGCCTCCGTCAGGGCCGCCATCAGCCGCGGGTACCGTGCCTGAAACTCCGCCATATCGGGCATCGACTCGTCCACGCCCCTCCGCGTCCGGTCGGCCTGCTCCTCCAGGACGAACCCGGCCACGTACCCGCTCACCGCGAACAGCCCCCGCGCCGCGTCCACCGCCGTGAACCCCGCCAGCTCCAGCGCCTCCACCGCCCGCTCCACCAGGGCGAACATCTCAGGCGACGGCCTGGTCCCCGCCGCCAGCCTGGCCCCGTCGCGGCGGGAGTTGAGCATCGCGCGGTCCCTGCGCGCGTTGTCGGCCACCCACTCCCGCCACAACGCCGGCTCCGTCAGCACGGGCCGCCCCTCGTGCTCCGACGCCATGGCCGCGGCCATGGCGTCGAGCAGTTGCTGCTTGTTCTTGTAGTGCCAGTACAGCGCCGGGGCCTGCACGCCGAGCTCCGCCGCCAGCCGCCGCAGTGTGAGGCCGTCGAGCCCCACCTCGTCGAGCAGCCGGAGTGCCGTCTCGACGATCATGCCTTTTTCGAGTGCCACGGTTGACAGCTTAACAACGTTCAGTACATCCTTAACGCTGTTAGATTTAACGCTGTTAAGGAGGCTTCTCGTGATCCATGCGGAAGGGCTACGGAAGCGGTACGGGGCCAAGGACGCGCTCGCGGGCATCGACTTGTCCGTCCCGGAGGGCACGGTCTGCGGGCTGCTCGGGCCCAACGGAGCAGGCAAGACCACCGCCGTACGCATCCTCACCACCCTCCTCCGCCCCGACTCCGGCCACGCCGAGGTGGCCGGGCTGGACGTGGTACGCGACGCGGAGCGGCTGCGCTTCATGGTCGGGCTCGCCGGACAGCACGCGGCGGTCGACGAGCTGCTCACCGGGCGGCGCAACCTGGAGATGTTCGGCCGCCTGTACCACCTGCCCAAGGCGACGGCCCGGCGCAGGGCTGACGAGCTGCTGGAGCGGTTCGACCTGGCCGACGCCGCGAACCGGCCGGTCAAGACGTACTCGGGCGGCATGCGGCGGCGCCTCGACGTGGCCGCCAGCCTGATCGTCTCGCCGCCGGTCCTGTTCATGGACGAGCCCACGACCGGTCTCGACCCGCGCAGCCGCCTCGGGCTGTGGGAGCTGCTGCGCGACCTGGTCGGCGAGGGGACCACGCTGCTGCTCACCACCCAGTACCTGGACGAGGCCGATCGGCTCGCCGACCAGATCGTGGTGCTCGACCACGGGCGGGTCGCCGCCGCCGGCTCGCCCGCCGAGCTGAAGCAGCGGATCGGCGGCGACCGGGTGCAGGTCGTCTTCCGCGAATCCGCCGACGTCCCCAAGGGCCTCGACCTGGTACGACGTGCGATCGACAGCCACGGCTCAGCAACTGGTCAAGTACCGGCGGACGGTCGGCGGGTGGCGGGCGTGGATGGGCGGCAGGTGACGGTGGCGGTCGAGCATGGGGCGCAGTCGCTCATCCACATCGCCGGCGCGCTGGACGCGGCCATGATCCCGGTCGAGGACCTGTCTCTCCGCCGGCCCACCCTCGACGAGGTGTTCCTCCACCTGACCGCGACCTGACCCGCCCGCCGACCTGTCCCGACCGAATCTTCCGAGGTGACTCCCCATGGCCGTTCTCCACGTGCCCGCTCCACCGAAGACGCTCGGTGAGCGCCTCCGCTGGACGATCTCCGACTCCCTGACCATCGCTCGCCGCACCTACTCCCGGTTAAGGGCGCAACCACTGGAAATCATCGCTTTCCTGGTGTTCCCCGTGATCATGACCGTCCTGTTCGGCTACGTCTTCGGCAGCGCGATCACCCTCCCCGGCGGGGGCGACTATCGCAGCTATCTGATGCCCGGCATCTTCATGCAGGTCATGGCGATGACCGCGACCGCGGCGGCCACGGCGGTCGGCGAGGACATGGAACGCGGCATCATCGACAGGTTCCGCGCCCAGCCGATCGCCCGCAGCGCCGTGCTCATCGGGCGCAGCGTCGCCGACCTGTCCATGCACCTGCTGTCGCTGGCCTCGATGGTGGCGGCGGCCTTGCTGCTGGCGGGCTGGCGGGCACACGGGACGTTCGGGCAGACGGCGGCGGCGTTCGGCCTGCTGGCCCTGTTTGGCTTCGCCATGATCTGGGTCGGTACGTACATCGGGCTGTTCGTCAAGAGCGGCACCCAGGCGGACGCGGCGACGTTCGGGTGGCTGTTCCCGATGACGTTCCTGGCCAACACGTTCGTGCCGACGGAGGGGCTTCCCGCGTGGCTCAAGCCGATCGCCGACTGGAACCCGATGAGCGCCACGGTCGCCGCCACGCGCCAACTGTTCGGCAACCCGACGTCGCACTCCTCCGCCTGGCCGCTCCAGCACCCGATCACGGCCAGCGTCCTCTGGTCGGTGGCGATTCTGGTGATCTTCGTGCCCCTCGCCGTCCACCGCTACCGCTCCGCCTCCCGCTGACAGCGAAGAGCCGCCCCGCACGTGTGGTGCTGGGCGGCTCTTCAGGGTCGGGTGGTTCACCCCCGATATGGGCGCGTGAGGTCGCGCCCGCCCGGCCGCGGGAAGGGCGGCACGGGATCCCGGCGGCCTCCGCCCGGCTGGTGGCCGAGGCGGAGGCGCGGGAGGACTCAGAACCCTCGTGAGGGGCTCACGACTTGGCGAGGAGCGAGCGCAGGACGTACTGCATGATGCCCCCGTGCCGGTAGTAGTCGGCCTCGCCAGGCGTGTCGATGCGGACCACCGCGTCGAACTCCACCTCGCCCGCCTTGACGTGCACGGTCCCGGGGATGCCGCCCTTGTTGAGCTCCTCCACCCCGGTGATCTCGAACGTCTCCTCGCCGGTCAGCCCCAGCGAGTCGGCCGAGGCCCCCTCCGGGTACTGCAGCGGCAGCACGCCCATGCCGATCAGGTTGGAGCGGTGGATGCGCTCGTACGACTCCGCGATCACGGCGCGGACGCCGAGAAGCGCGGTGCCCTTGGCCGCCCAGTCGCGCGACGAACCGGAGCCGTACTCCTTGCCCGCCAGCACCACCAGCGGCGTCCCGGCCGAGGCGTAGTTGACCGAGGCGTCGTAGATGAACGACACCGGCCCGTCGGCCTGGGTGAAGTCGCGGGTGTAGCCGCCCTCGGTGCCGGGTGCGATCTGGTTGCGCAGCCGGATGTTGGCGAACGTACCCCTGATCATCACCTCGTGGTTGCCGCGCCGCGAGCCGTAGGAGTTGAAGTCCTTGACCGCGACCTCGTGAGCCTGCAGGTATTGGGCGGCGGGGGTGCCGGCCTTGATGGAGCCGGCCGGCGAGATGTGGTCGGTGGTGACCGAGTCGCCCACCTTCACCAGCACCCGGGCACCGGAAATGTCGGTAACGGGCGCGGGTGACGGCGGCATGCCCTCGAAGTAGGGGGCCTTGCGGACGTACGTGGAGGAAGGGTCCCACTCGAAGGTGTTGCCCGTGGGGATCGGCAGCGACGTCCAGTGGTCGTCGCCCTTGAACACGTCGGCGTAGTCGCGCTCGAACATGTCGCGCCCGATCGAGGAGTGGACCACGGACGCGATCTCCTCGGGCGACGGCCAGATGTCGCGCAGGTAGACCGGCGAACCGTCGGCGCCGAGGCCGAGCGGCTCGGTGTCGAGGTCGAGATCCATGGTTCCGGCCAGCGCGTACGCCACGACGAGCGGCGGCGAGGCCAGGTAGTTCATCTTGACGTCGGGGTTGATCCGGCCCTCGAAGTTGCGGTTGCCGGACAGCACGGCCGTGACGGCGAGGTCGTTGGCCTGGATCGCGTCGGAGATCTCCGGCTGGAGCGGCCCGGAGTTGCCGATGCAGGTGGTGCAGCCGTAGCCGACGAGGTTGAAGCCGATCTTGTCGAGGTACGGCTGGAGCCCCGAACGCTCGAAGTAGCCGGTGACGACCTGCGAACCGGGCGCCAGGGAGGTCTTGACCCACGGCTTGCGGGTCAGCCCCTTCTCGACGGCGTTGCGGGCCAGCAGGGCCGCGCCGATCATGACGTACGGGTTGGAGGTGTTGGTGCACGAGGTGATCGCGGCGATGGAGACGATGCCGTGGTCGATCTCGAACGAGGTGCCGTCATCCAGCGTCACCGCGACCGGCTTGTGCGGGCGGGAACCGTTGGCGCGGGAGTTGGAGGCGGGCGCGTCGGAGGCGGGGAAGCTCTCCTCCACGGCCTCGTCGACGCCGTCGCCGTCAATGTCGGTGACGTAGTTGCGCACGTCGCGGCGCCAGGTGTCCTTGGCGGCCGACAGGGCGATGCGGTCCTGCGGGCGCTTCGGGCCGGCGATGGACGGGACGATGGTGCCGAGGTCGAGCTCGATGTACTCGGAGAAGACCGGCTCGGGCGCCGACGCGTCGAGCCAGAGGCCCTGAGCCTTGGCGTACGCCTCGACGAGCGCGATCTGCTCCTCGGAGCGGCCGGTCAGGCGCAGGTAGTCGACCGTCTGGCCGTCGATCGGGAAGATCGCGCAGGTGGAGCCGAACTCCGGGCTCATGTTGCCGATCGTGGCCCGGTCGGCCAGCGGCACGGAGGAGACGCCGTCGCCGTAGAACTCGACGAACTTGCCGACCACACCGTGCTTGCGCAGGATCTCGGTGACCGTCAGCACCAGGTCGGTGGCCGTGGCGCCGGCGGGCAGCTTGCCGTTGAGCTTGAAGCCGACCACGCGCGGGATCAGCATGGAGATCGGCTGGCCGAGCATCGCGGCCTCCGCCTCGATGCCGCCGACGCCCCAGCCGAGGACGCCGATGCCGTTCTCCATCGTGGTGTGCGAGTCGGTGCCGACGCAGGTGTCGGGGTAGGCCTTGCCGTCACGGATCATGACCACGCGAGCCAGGTGCTCGATGTTGACCTGGTGGACGATGCCGGTGCCGGGCGGGACGACCTTGAACTCGTCGAACGCGGTCTGGCCCCAGCGCAGGAACTGGTAGCGCTCGTGGTTGCGCTCGTACTCGCGCTCGACGTTGCGCTGGAAGGCGTCGGGGTGGCCGAAGTAGTCGACGATGACCGAGTGGTCGATGACCATCTCGGCGGGGGCCAGCGGGTTGATACGGGCCGGGTCACCGCCCAGGTCTCGTACGGCCTCGCGCATGGTGGCCAGGTCGACGACGCAGGGCACGCCGGTGAAGTCCTGCATGATGACGCGCGCCGGAGTGAACTGGATCTCCACGCTCGGCGCCGCCTTGGGGTCCCAGCTGCCCAGCGCGCGGATGTGGTCGGCCGTGATGTTCGCGCCGTCCTCGGTGCGGAGGAGGTTCTCCAGCAGGATCTTCAGGCTGAACGGGAGGCGGGCGGCGCCCTCGACGGCGTCCAACCGGAAAATCTCGTATGACGCCTCGCCGACGCGTAGCGTGTCACGGCTGCCGAAGCTGTTCGCGGACACGGTGATTCGCCTCCTCCATAGACATTTGCTCAGTTGAATCCTGCCGCACCCCGGGAGCAGTAAGAACGTTAGGTGAACCTAACCCGCGGGACGTACGGCGGATGTCTTGACGTCAAGATATCTCGAAAAGTATCTCGACATCAAGTTAAAGTGGCGCCAGCCGCCAGAACAGCAGGCCAACGATGGCGACGGACAGCACGGGAGCCAGGATCTTCTGCTCGAACGTCTGGCCGGTCTTGATCCCGATCTTCCACGGCAGCACGAACCTGACCGACAGCGGCCACAGCACGGGACAGCCCCGCTCGGTCATGCAGTCGCCCACGACGTGTATGAGGCAGCCGATGGCCACGGCCAGGCCCAGCCAGGCGTAGCCGACCCCTTGTGACAGGAAGACGGCGTAGAGCCCGGCGGTCAGGCCGACGTTGATCATCGCAGAGCCGAGCTTGTTGCCCGGGATGCCGATGCCGATCGCGCGCAGCGCCAGCCCGATGAGCAGCACGACCATGATGTCGCGGCCGATCGGGTAGGTGTTGGCCAGAAAGTGCGCCCCGAACCCGAGCGCCACCGCGAACGCCAGCGAATGCGTCGCCCCCCGGTGCCCGCCGCTCGCCCAGTTGACGGCCTTGCTCAGCAGCCAGGTGACCGGCCCGAACGTCTGCGCGATCGTCGCGCTCGGATGGTCGAGGTCGGGCAGCATGGCCGCGCCGGCACAGACGATGGCTCCGGCGATGAACTCGGCCGGGGTGAGGGCGTTGGCCATGATCCCGGTCTCGATGAACCTGGACGATTCGGTCACCATCGGAAGCGCGGCGAGCCCGGGCGCGAGTCCAAGCCAGGCGATGGCCCCGGTCATCGCATGAGAATGCCCCATCATGATCAAAACTGTACGGCAAAGCCGTTCTTTACGCGCGGAGACCCGCCTCACACGCGCCTTGGGCTCATCGTCGCCTGGCGACTTTGCCAACCCCATACCGGGGCAACTTTCCCGGAAATGCAGACGAGGTCGTCTCCGCGGCGACAGCACCCCCCAGCCCTGCCGACGCGGAACGACCTCGTCTGCTCTGAACAACGACACCCTCCCGTCTCGTGTTCCCGGAATCCGCAACTTTTTCGTGATCTGTCTCACTCTGGGGCAACGCTTGCGAACGACATATTGGCGATATATCTTTGAAGCATCGAGAACATTCGTTAGAAGGAGTTTCACATGACTTCCGCACAAGCAGCAGGCAGATCGTGGCCCGAGCCGCGAGAGTTCAGGCGTGCCGCCCGCGAAGCGTTCAAGGCCGTGGCCGAGGCGTGGGAACAGGGCGGACACCATCACCACCACCGCGGCGGCCCGCACGAAGAGCGGCAGCGCGGCCGGGGGCGCGGCTTCCCGCCCGAGTTCGGGCGCGGCCCCTGGGGTCCGTGGGGTCCCGGCGGACCGGGAATGTTCGGGCACCGCGGCGGCTGGGGCGGCCGGGGTGGCCGGAAGGCCAAGCGGGGCGACGTACGCGCCGCGATCCTGGCGCTCCTGTCCGAGGAGCCGCGCAACGGCTACCAGATCATCCAGGAGATCAACGAGCGCAGCGAAGGCGGCTGGAAGCCCAGCCCCGGCGCCGTCTACCCGGCGCTCCAGCAGCTCACCGACGAGGGACTGGTCATCGCCGAGGAGAACGAGGGCCGCAAGACCTTCCGCCTCACCGACGCCGGCCTCGCCTACATCGAGGCGCACGCCGACGAGATCCGCGCGCCGTGGGACGAGATGCGTCCCGACATCGACGACAACACGGCGGACCTTTGGGACATCTCCCGCCAGTCGGCATTCGCGATGATGCAGATTTTGCAGACCGGGAGCGACGCACAAATCCGCGAAGCGCGTAAGACTCTGGTAGAGACCCGGCGCAAGCTCTACCAGATTCTGGCCGACGGCGACCCGGGCGAGGAGTAACGGCATGACCGGCGCCACACTGGAAGGCCGGTTCGGGGAGAGCGAGGAACCGGTCATGGACCCCAACGATCTCCGCATCGGCGACGCCGAGCGCGAACAGACGATGGCCGACCTGCGCGAGCACTTCGCGCAGGGACGCCTTGACCGCGAGGAGCTGGACCAGCGCCTCGACCGGACACTGGGCGCGCGCACCGCCCGCGAACTCGCGCAGGTCACCGCCGACCTCCCCGGGCAGCGGCGGCAGTACGACTACCGCGAGCCGCAGGGCGGCTTCCCGCCTGAGGCGTTCGACAAGGACGCCTGGCGGGCGGCGATGAAGGCGCACCGGCACCAGCTGCACGCGATGCGTCACGCGCAGCGCGACATGCACCGGGGGTGGGGACGGCCGCACCGCGGGCCGGGGCCGTTCCTGCCGATCGTGTTCGGGTTGCTGATCGTGGGGCTCCTCTTCGGTGGGTTCGGCATCGTGAAGGTGCTGTTCTTCGTGTGGATCGGGGCGATGGTCTTCGGCATGATCCACCGGCGCTCGCACCGCCGCTAACCCCCTTAGCCCGATTTATGGGCATATATAGGTCCGATCGCCGCCGTCGGTCGGGGGCCGACGGTCGGCAGAATTCGGATCATGTTTCAGCACCCGAACGGCCGTCACCACGAGATCCGCGGCCACCGCCTCTGGGTGGAGCAGGACGGTGCGGGTCACCCTGTCGTTCTGCTGGCCGGGCTCGGCCCGGCCGGCTCGCACGTGGTCTTCCACCCGCACTTCGACGCGCCGGCCGCGGAGCATCGGGTGATCTACGTCGACCTGCACGGCCGTGGCCGTTCCGACCGCCCGGCCGACCTGGGCGAGATCACCTTCGCGGGCGACGTGGCCGACGTGGCCGCCCTGCTCACCGAACTCGGCCCCGCGCACCTGTACGGCTTCTCCTACGGCGGCCTGATCGCCCAGGCCGTCGCCTTGGAGCACCCGCACCTCGTCTCGACCCTCACCCTGGCCAACACCCTGCACAGCCCGGAGATGTGGCAGCTCAACCACGCCAACATCAACCGCGAGCTGGCTGCCCAACTGCCTGAGGCATGGGAGCGCATCCAGGCGCTGCGGCGCTCCGGTCTGCGTTCGACCGATGAGCCCATGCGGGCGGAGTTCGCCGCGGCGGCGCCGCTGATCAGGTTCTACGATCCCGCCAACGCCGCCCTCCTGGTCACTGAGCCGGGCGCGCGGAACGAGGCGCTTTATCCGCTTTTCTGTGGTGATGACGTCGATTTCGTGATCGGTGGTCAGGTGCCGGCCATTCCGGACTTCCGGCCGCGGTTGAAGGAGATCGCCGTCCCGCTGATGGTGCTGGCCGGGCGGTATGACCGGGCCCTGTATCCGGCGTTGCAGCTCGACTTCCAGCGATTCGCCCCGCAGGCACGCTTCGAGATGCTGGAGCGCAGCGGCTCCTTCGGCCACGTCGAGGAGCCCGAGACCGTACTGGGTCTGCTGCGCGACTTCTGGCGGTCGGTATGAGCGTCGTGACCTCCGGCGCCACGACATCGCCGCCGGAGCGGGCGGCCGGGCGGGACTTCGGGCTGCTGTGGGCGGGGCAGTCGCTGTCGCTGTTCGGGGATCAGTTCATGACGCTGGCGTTGCCGCTGCTGGCGGTGACCGTCCTGGGCGCTTCCCCGGCGCAGGCCGCGTTGCTGCCGTTCGCCCTGTTCGTACCGTTCCTGCCGCTGGGTCTGCCCGCCGGGGCCATCGTCGACCGGCTCCCCCGCCGTACCGTCATGCTGGTCTGTGACGGTGTGCAGGTGCTGGCGTTCGGCGCGATCTGGGTGCTGGCCGCCGCCGGCGGGCTGACGTTCCCGCTGTTGTTCGCGCTGATCCTGGTGAGCGGGTGCGCGGTGGTGTTCTTCCAGGTCGCGTACACCTCCTACCTGCCCAGCCTGTACGACGAGGCGGACGCGCTGCATCGCGGCAACACGCGGCTGGCCTTGTCGGAGTCGACCGCCAAGGCGCTGGGCCCGATGGCGGCCGGGCCGGTCATCGCGGCGCTCGGGCTGGTCGGCGCGGTCGCGGCCAACATGGCCAGCTTCGCCGCGTCACTCGCCTCTCTGGCGTTGATCCGCCACCGCGAGCCGGGCACCGCGGGCCTGAGCACCGATGTCCCAGGAATCGCCCGCGAACCCGGCTGGATGCGGCGCGACATCGCCGAGGGTCTGCGGTTCGCGCTCCGGCATCCGATGCTCCGTCCCGTCCTGGCGTGCGGCACGACGTACGTCCTGTTCCTGTCCATGGTCGAGACGAGCCTGGTGCTCTACTGCCGCAACGTCCTCGGCCTGTCACCCGGGTGGATCGGCGTGGTGATCGGCGCCGCCGCGGCGGGCTACCCGATCGGCAACCTGCTGTCGGCCCGGCTGATCCGCCGCCTCGGCTCGCCGCGCACGCTCGTACTGGCCGCCTCGGTGTCCGTCCTGGGCATCGTCGCCATGCCCGCGCTCGGCTCCCTCGGCGGCCCGACCGGCGCGATCGGGCTGGTCGCGGGCAGCATCATCCACTGCGTCGGCGAGGGCGCCTTCAGCCCCACCTCCCTCACGATGCGCCAGGTCCTCACCCCGGCGGCCCTGCTGGGGCGGGTCGGGTCGGTGCAGCGGTTCCTCCTGTGGGGAGCCATCGCGCTCGGCAGCCTGCTGGCCGCCGGGGCGACCGCTCTGGGCGGGCTGGCCGTGGCGGTGTGGATCGGCGCGCTGGGCACCGTAGCGTGCCTGCCCGCCCTGCTCCAGCGCGGCATCCGCGCGGCGATGACATCGTGACAGCATCGCCGACGACACGCCCCGTCTATGACGGCGGCGTGGCGTCGCGGACCAGCAGAGCCGCCTGCACCCGATTCGCGCACTTCAGTTTGGTGAACATGCGGCTCACGTAAGTCTTGACGGTCGCCTCACTCATGTGGACCCGCCTGCCGACCTCGGCGTTGGACAGCCCCTCGGCCACCAGGGCGAGAATGTCCGACTCGCGGGCCGACAGGACGGCCAGCCGCCGGACGGCTTCGCGCCGGCGCTCGTCCTCGCCGGGCGAGACCATGCCGATCACCTGCCGGGTCACCGCCGGTGACAGGTACGCCTCCCCCGCGTGGACAGCGCGCACCGCGCCGATCAACTCATCCGGGGTGCAGTTCTTCAGGAGAAAACCGGAAACACCCCGTTGAAGCGCCATTCGTACGTTGTCGTCATCGCCGAAGGCCGTGAGTATCACCACACGCGGCCCGTCCAGTTGCGCGGCGGCGGCCAGGCCGTCCAGCACCGGCATGGTGATGTCGAGGAGGGCCACGTCGATACGGTGACGGCGGGCGAGTTCGACGGCCTCGCGCCCGTTCCGCGCGCTGGCCACGACCTCGATGTCGCCGGCCGATTCCAGGACGGTCCTGATGCCCGTGGTGATGAGCGGCTCGTCGTCGGCGATCAACACCCTGATCAAGCGACGACCTCCAGAGCGAGGGGCAGCATCGCGACCAGCCGGAACGTGTGCGGCTCGTCGTGGACCCGCAGCAGCCCGCCCGCCGAGCGGACGCGTTCCGCCAGCCCGGTGAGCCCGGTGCCGCCTGTGGAGGCCGTGTCCGCTGGACCGCGCGCCGCGCTGTCGACGCCGAGCAGCAGGGCGTCGGGCTGCCAGTCGAGCGAGACGGTGACCGGCGAGCCGGGAGCGTGCTTGGTGGCGTTCGTCAGGCCCTCCTGAACGACCCGGTAGGCGGCGTGCCCGGCGTCCGCGCCCCCGAGCGGGGCGGGCCGGCCGGAACGTTCGAGCCGCACGGCGACACCGGCCCGCCGGAACTCCGTGACCAGCGCGTCGATCCCCTCCAGCCCGGGCGAGTCGTCGCGGCGCAGGCGGCCCACCGCCACGTGCAACTCGTCCATGGCCGCCCGCGCGGCGCCCGCGAGGTCACGTACCACCTGCCGTTGGTCCGGTGGCAGCGAGGCGACCTCCAACGCCGCCGCCTGCACTGACACCAGGCTGAGCGCCTGGCCCAGGGAGTCGTGCATGTCCCGCGCGATGCGCAGTCGCTCGCGCAGGCGCTCGCGTTCAGCGACGAGCTCCCGCTCGCGGCGCAGGTGCTCGTCCTGCCGGGTCAGGTAGCGGCCGGCCAGCACGGGCAGGACCACCAGCACCACGGCCCGGGCCAGGACGAGCCACGGTTCGGGCGGCATCGTGGCACGGTGCGCGATCATGATCAGCAGTGCGACGTAGGCGAGGGTCGCACCGATCGTCAGGACCATGTCCCGGCGTGACAGCATGCGGCGCCCGGCCTGGTAGCTCGTACAGACCAGCAAGGCCAGTGACGCGCCGGACACCACCGCCATCGAGACCGCCAGCATGAACGTCACGAACGGCATCCGGACGCTCAGCACCATGACGAGCGCGGTCAGCACGGCGTACGCGACAAGCCCCCAGCCGGCCGTCCCGTCCAGCCATAGCAGCGTCACGTCGGCGATCACCACAGGGGCCACGACAGCAAACCTGGACATACGCGTCACTCTACTGACGCATCAACTCGCCAACCTTCGCGTACACGATCGACAACTTTCGCCGACAGACCGTACGAGAGGCGCGATCCTAGCGTGGGGGCATGATCCAAACTCTCCTTGCGCTGGCCGTCGTGGCTCCGTCCCTTCCGGCCCAGGCGCCGCAGACCCTCCAGTGGCAGCCGTGTCCGGGAGCGGGTACGTCCGAGATGGTGTGCGCGGACCTTCCCGTCGCCTTGTCGAAGCAGAGCGACAGGAAGATCACCCTGAAAGTGGCCCGCCTGCCCGCCACCGGCACCAAACGTGGGTCAGTACTGATCAACTTCGGCGGTCCGCAGGGCGACCAGATCGCGATGATGCGCTCCCGGCCGGAGATCTTCGCCAAGCTCCGCGAGTCGATGGACATCGTCACGTGGGACCCGCGCGGCTATCCCGGGCTCAGCACCCCGGTGCTCCAGTGTGACTGGAGCGTGCTGCGTACCCCACCGTTCCCTGATGACCAGGCCGGGTTCGAGCGTCTGGTGGCGGAGAACCGCGCCAGGGCCACCAAGTGCCGCGACACCGACCCCGAGCTGTTCGACCACATGGACTCCGCCAGTGATGCCCGCGACGCCGAAGCCATACGAGTGGCGCTCGGCGAGAACCGGATGAACTTCATCGGCACCTCCTACGGAGGCACGATCGCGCAGGCGTACGCCAGGCTGTTCCCGACCAAGGTACGCACGCTGTACGTGGACGGCACCGGCGACCACAGCGCCCGCGACTGGGATCGGGAGCTCGACGCCATCGCCCGCGACCAGGAACGCTTCATGAAGCGCTTCCTCGACTGGGCCGAACCCGGCATGGAACGCCGCTGGCAGGCGCTGGTCGCCAAGGCGGACAAGGAGCCGATCCCCGCTCCCCAGGTGAACGCCCGCTATGACGGGACGCAGTTGCAGGCGCTCATGTTCCAGAAGGTGAAGAGGGGCGCCGACCAGTGGGACGAGGTCGCGGCGGCCATCAAGGCAGCCGAGGGCGGTGACGCCTCCGGGTTCGCCGTTTCGAGCCGCTATCCGTACCCCGGCCTGCAGGGCGGTGGTGTCAAGGAATGCCTCGACTTCCCGAGGCCCGCCACCCAGGCGCAGGTGGCGAGCATGGTCAAGCGGCTGCGCAAGATCGCTCCCAACACCGGCGCCGCGTTCCCGCTGGCATGGCACGCGCCGATCACCTGCGCCGGCTGGCCGGCCCCGGTCGCCAACCCGCCGAAGCCGCTGCCCAAGAAGCTGCCGCCGATGCTGGGAGCGGGCACCTGGCTGGACTTCGCGGCCACGAAACGGGTGGTGGACCAGGTTCCCGGCAGCCGGGTCATCAACTTCGACGGCCCCGGGCACAACCTCTTCGCGGCGATGGCCAACCCGTGCGTCATCGACCATGTCAGCCGGTACGTCCTCACCCGCGAGCTTCCGCAGCGTGGGGTGAAGTGCTCCTGACTTCAACTGCATGTAAGCAGAGAGTCAAACAACAGTCTGTAAAGTTGCGCCGTGTCCCTTTATCGTGTCGATCATCACTGATCCTCCGGAAAGGTAACGCATGCGGGTCGCCCACATACTGTTCGCGGCGCTGACGGCGTCGGTCCTGCTCGCCCTCCCAGCCCACGCGGCCGACCGGCCCTCGCGACTACCGGCGGAGGTGTACGGCGGAGCCTGGCCGGCCGGTCACGTCCAGGGGATCGCCATCGACCAGAAGAAGGGGTACATGTACTTCTCCTTCACCAACCTCCTGGTCAAGACCGACCTCGCCGGCAAGCCGGTCGGCTCCGTCACCGGCTTCACCGGCCACCTGGGCGACCTGGACTTCAACAGCCGCGACGGCCGCGTCTACGGCTCGCTGGAGTACAAGGCCGCCAAGTCGTTCTACATCGCCATCTTCGACGTGGACCGCATCACCAGCCTCGACATGAACGCCGAGACCTCCGACGTCGTGACGGCCGTCTACCTCAAGGACGTGGTGGACGACTACAGCGCCGACATGAACGGCGACGGCGTCTTCGACGGCGACACCGCTGCTACTCCGGATCATCGCTATGGCTGCAGCGGCATCGACGGCGTCGCCTTCGGCCCCGCGTTCGGCAAGCGGGGCGGCGCCGACAAGCTGACGGTCGCGTACGGCATCTACGCCAACGCCGACCGCCAGGACAACGACTACCAGGTCATCATGCAGTACGACATCAGGCAGTGGCGCAAGTACGAGCGCCCGCTGACCCAGGCCGACCCGCACACCTCGGGGCCTGACAAGTCCGACGGCAAGTACTTTGTGCGGACCGGTAACACCACGTATGGCGTGCAGAACCTGGAGTATGACGGCTTCACTGGGAATTGGTTCATGGCTGCCTATAAGGGCATCAAGCCGACGTTCCCGAACTACTCGTTCTTCATGGTCGACGGCTCCAAGCGTCCCGTTCAGGGGCCGATTGAGGGCCAGCCGCAGGCGGAGCAGGGGGCGACGCTGTCTCTCGTGCGTCGGGGTCTGCACGATGACGCGACGGATGTGTGGGGTTGGGAGTTCGGCGGCCAGTACGGTCTGGCGTCTCTTGACGACGGGCGCTACTACGTGTCCCAGCAGGGGACGGTCGTGGAGGACGGGGTGACCAAGCAGACGGCCCACGCCCAGCTCCACCGGTGGACGGGTCAGGCTCCGGCGCCGTTCGAGCGGGTCCAGTAGTCGCGGGCCGGCCCTGTCGCCCTCGGACGTACAACCGGTCGTCCTTCGGCCACAGGGCCGCCTCGTCTCCTCAGTGGAGAAGGCCGAGTAGTAAGGCGTTCCACTGCGCGTTCGCCTGCCGGGCATTCCATCGGTCGCTTTCGTCGACGATCCGCTTGTCCGGCGCGTTTCGGGTGCGTCTGATGAATCGCTGGCCGCCCGCTTGGCACAGTTCGTAGAAGGGGTTGGTGCACTCGCAGGTCCACGCGACGACGCGCGCGTCTCGGCCATGGTCACGCGGCGCGTTCCACGTCAGTCGCTCGGCATGCGACTGTGCGGGGGACGTGTGCGGGCTGATGCAGTGCGGAGGAAACCACGCTTGATCAATCGTCCAGGACACTCCGGTGCACCTCATTTCGCGCCCTCACGTCCTTGCCGCACCGGCGGACGTGCCGTTCTTGGTGGACATCTCCGCCCACACCACCCGTCGCCGGTAGCCCTCATCGCGCACGCCCCAACCGACCGCGACCGCCGCCACCAGCCACAGGCCCCGCCCGCCACACTCGCCGACGTCGGCGTTACGCACCTCGGGAACGGTCACCGCCGCCCCTTCGTCGATCACCTCGATGTAGGCCGTCGCGGCATCCAGGGAGGTGACCTCCACCGTGACGAACCCGCCAGGCTCGCCGGATGCGGTGTGCGCCACGGCGTTTGTGATCAGCTCACTGACCACCAGCTGGACATCGTCCACGTCCTCATGCCCGGCGACCATCAGCACCTCCCCCACACACCGGCGAGCCACCGCCACCGAACGCGTAACCCCTGGCAATACGATCTCGGCCAGGAACAGCCCGTTCATTGGGCAACCTCCAAGATTCGATCGGGCGCGTTCACGTCCCACAGGAAACTCCCGACCAGCCTGCTGTGGAAGACCGCTCAGCGTGGACACAGGGCCCTGTCAAGTCCCCTCCGGTCCCCTGCTACTCCCTGAAGGTCGCCGCCATGGTGACGATCTGCTGACCACCACCTAACCGAGCGTTATCATGGCGCCAGGACCCGGCCAGGTCTTCCAGGAGGCGCTGTGGACGTCGCACATCACCGCCTGACGCAGGCTCGGCAGCTACGCGGCTGGTCGCAAAAGGACCTCGCCGAGCAGGTGCTCGATGCAGGCGGTCGCGAGCACGTGAACGTGGCGACCAGCAAGAAGACGGTCTCGCGCTGGGAGCACGGCCAAGTCCCCGACATCGTCACGCAGGAACTCCTCGTCAAGGTGTTCAATCTCCCCGAAGGCGAACACCTGCTGGCTCCGTGGCCGCTGTGGCTACCCGCTCCCGACATTCCCGAGCTGTACTATCCCTGGACCCCCAGGGGTACGGTGGAAGTCCTAGCTGATTCGCTGAGGAGCGGACGTATGGACCGTCGCGGCTTCGTCATCTTGTCCGGCGTCACCTTGACCACGCTTCTCCACGACTGGCTGATCACCGAACCCGAGATTGTCCACGCCGTTACCGGGTCCGGCCGCCGCGTCAGCGCCGCGATGATCAGCCGCATTGATGAACGCATCGCTGACCTGCAACGCGCCGATGACACTCTGGGCGGCGGCGACCTGATCGGTGAAGCCGAGGCCCACCTGTCGCTGGTCACCCGCTTGCTGAGCGAGAGCTCCTACACCCAGGCCCAAGGCATCCGCCTCAACGCCCAAGCAGCCGACTTGGCACGAATGGCCGGCTGGATGCGCTTCGACGCCGGCCAGCACGCCGCCGCGCAACGCTACTTCCACGCCGCCCTGCGCTCCGCCCACACCAGCGGTGACCGTCTACTGGGCGCGAACATCCTCGCCTTCGCCGCCATCCAGCAGTACTCCGTGGGCAACCCCCACGAGGCCGACAGCATGGTCCGCACAGCTCAAGCCGCGGTACGTGGACGCAGCACCCCGACCGTCGATGCGATGCTGCACGCCCGCCAAGCCAGAGCGCTGGCCAAGACAGGCGATGCCCGCCGCTGTCACCACGCTCTGAACCAAGCCGTTGACTGCCTGAGCGAAGGCACCAGCGACGACGACCCACCTTGGGCATACTGGGTCGATCGCGCTGAAGTGGACATGCTGACGGGCTCGTGCATGCTCGACCTGGGCGACCCTGTCAGAGCACAGGAGAAATTCACCGAAGCTGCCGCCGGATACGGCCCAGGCTACGTACGCGACCACTCTCTCTACCTCACCCGGATGGCCACAGCCCAACTGCAGCAGAAAGACCTCGACCGGGCCTGCGACTCCGCCGGTCAGGCCCTGAGCTTGACGGAGCACATCAGCTCCACGCGCAGTACCGACCACATCCGCGGCTTCGTTGAACTGCTGGCCCCTTACAGGACTGAGCCGGCAGCTCGCAGCTTCCTGAACCGCGCCCGCACCTTGGTTTAACCACTCTCTGAGAGTGAACGGTTTCTAAAAGAAATCAGTTGTCCGACTGCGCAGCCGGACCTGTAGGAGGGAAGCGCGCTCAGGGGAGCACGGTGATTAGTATTGCCCACCCGGCCCCACGCGGTGCCCGAATCGTGAGTTCGCGAACTTTTGGTGGCTTCCGCGGATAATTACCAATTGCATACATGGCATCGCCGGCTTTGCATGGCCGCACCAGGTGCGGGCCAGCGCCGTTTACTGTCTCGACCACCAACTCCCCTTCTAGCCCCACGCAATCTACAGCGACTGTATAGTGAGTGCCGAGTTTTACCTTCGTGGGCCAGTAAGCCTGTTCCCCCTTCTCGTCGGCGTGATAGAGCGCAACCTTTCCCTTGGCTATTTTCCTAGATCCGTTAGAGGCCGCATCGTGTAGGGGGAGCGACCGGCCGAAGCAAGCGGAGGGGAGGGTTTCGCAGTGTCGGGCAGATCTTGGTCCGCCCCACCCTGTGCCGAGCAACCCGACAAGAGCATTATAGCCAAGACAACGATAGCTAACCCGCGCATCCCTTTCCTATCTCAGTAATAGGGGTTCTTCGATCTTGAGGGGAGATGGTCACACCATCAAGATCGAAGAACCCCTATTACTCATGATCTCACATAGCGTTGTCGCTCCTCGCAGCGCTGGTGAACGCTCAGGCCAGCACGCCATCCGTGGCTTACATCTCCACCACAGCCAAGCACGGCACCGACGCCCTGGCCTCAGGCATCCGCGACGCCCTACTCGGCCGTGCCAAAATGGCACCCGACCCAACACCAACCTGACCTACTCGACTATCAGCGATCACACGCTACCCGAATACGTCGGGCGTGAATCTTACCTCCTACTCTGCTTGGCACGCGGAAATAGCTCAGTAGCTATTGCTCAGCAAGATCCGTCAAAGCGGGGGGCCAGTGGAAGTCTTTGGATGACTGTACTACCCGCATAGACGCTTATTGTTGCAGCTTCTTCCCCCCAGAGGCCAACAAGCGAAACCCGCACAGGCGAGATCTCTTGCTCTATGTTTGAGGAACTAGTCTCACATATAACAGATGTTACTGAGCTTCCCAGACCGAGTTCTAGGAGGCGCAGCGTGGCCCCATCGCCATTTCTAGGGTGATGCTGAGATATCCATACCTCGGTGGAACCAAGGGCCACTATCTCTGATTCTTCGAGATGCAATGAGAAAACGTCAGGGTACTCACTGGACCCGGAATCGAGGCCTAGATCCATCCAGATACCGTCAGAGTCTTGCGCGGCAATAGAAATCTCTGACGCCAATATTCCATTCTTTCGGCGCCGAAGACACAATACTGCCCCGATTCCTTCTGTAGAGCGCCAACGAGCAATAGGAACGACCTCCCCCGGAAGAGGAGGTCGCCCTACGACATAGTCAGCGTCGTCAAGGATAAGAGAAGCCATCTCTGATCTCGACAATGCGACTTAATCCAATCAGGAGTTGAAGGCTAGCGAGCCCAGCATGTAGTCCACGCTGAGGCGAAATAACCGTTGTAACCAGCGACTATGAGAGCTCCCTCTACTCTCATCTGGGAGCCAGGTTCTACTTTTAGATTGTAATGCACTTCCCATTGAGGCTTCTCGGGAGTGCTCCACGACGTCTTGTTCTGATGGTAGCGATACTTCGTATCATTGTACATTTTCGCCCATGTGCGCGAGAATACTCCTCGCGATCCCGAACGATTCAGCCATGCTTCGAGGCCAGAAGCTGGAACTTGCGCTTCGATATAGTATCCGATATAGGGCTTCCCGTTCGTCTCACCGCCTCCGCGCCTTCTAATTATTAACTTGATCTTGTTAGGAACTCCCCAGGTATGTATTTTACCGCAATCGGGTATCGTGGATCCGCTGCAGCTCTGAGTTGTAACAGCAGCGGAGTTTCCTGATGCGTTTCCGCATATGGGTGGCCGAGAGTTACCGCCATCGTCTCCGAAGTCCGTGGGGTCTTTGAATGACTCTATTGGGACTTCGATGCTCGTAATATTTCCGCATCGGTCGAACGCGTGCACCGTGATAGTGGAGTCAATAGGCTCGACTTGCCCTCGATTTCCAATGGTTACTGGAGCTAGCGAGCTCTTCTGCGGCGTCGTCGATATTTGGGTGTCCCATGTGCGCTCGACATCGGCAGCGACGAGTACACTACCGTTCGGCAGTTGACGGACCACAACATCGCTCAGCTTAACAGCTGAGTTCGTGCGCGATTCGCCCTGCTCGTTTAGTTCCGACCTGAACTGCAAAAGCGAGGCATTGAGTAGGGAGAGCTGAGCCGTACTGGGCGCCCTAGGCGTTACGCCGGGAGCGTCCCAGATGGTCGCCGCACGACCCTCTATAACTGCGTCCTGTGCCTGGTAATACCTTTTAACCCTTTCACTATACTCTAGGGCTCCCGACTCAGATACTTTAGTGGCTCTCGCCGCCGAGGGGGGTAGGTCGAGAAAAGGTATGCATGGAACGGTTTGGCTCGGCGGGGGTACGGCTTGTGGCGCAACCGATGCGCTCTCCCAATCACTGGCGCCTAATGCGGTCTTAGCCCGAACCTTTACCGTGTGGGAATGGCCATTGGTTAGTCCGGACATTATCGCGTAAGGATCTTCGACGGTCGCGGTCTTAACGACCGTTCCACTGTCATCAATCACCTCGACATCGTATCCGGTAAGCAACGCCATACTGCCGTTGGATTTTGGAGCACCCCAACTGGCGATTGCACTAGCGTCACCAGCTTGCGCGGTCAAATTGAGCACGTTGCTTGGCGGGCCAGGTGGGAGATATCTCAATGCCAAAGACGGCTGTTCTGCCGCTGAAGCATCACCGATTATTATAACCTCGTCCCTGTTGGACGTGATCAGCAACCACTGGTAAACACTGTCAGCAACATCCGCCTGCGGAGCCTCCAACGGGAGCGCATATGGCGTAGTGCCGGTATCGGCGTCACCTGCTAGGTCTGAGCCCTTTGTCTCACCGGTTACTGGGCTCTTCAGTGGCGTCGCTGTTACAACTGCGTCCGCAGGGCACGTGCCCGCCGGGCACGTTGGTGTACCGAGCTTGAGGAACCCCTCTGACACCATCGCACCATTGGGTAATTCGTCGAGTTTGAACCCTATGACAGCCGCTGTCTTATCGGCCCCCGTGCCACCAATCTGCATCGTCGTTGCGTCCGTAACCGTGCACGGGCTGCCGTTACAAGCAGTGGGGTCGGTCTTGGCGGTCTTGACGACGAAGCTGTCCTTGCCGAGCGTGAGGTGCCGGACTTCTTCCACCGGGTCGACGGGGGGCGTGCCGGGAGTGGTGAAGCTGACGGGGGCGGTCTTGGAAGTGCAGACCTCGCTGGCCGGGCTGTCCGCAACGGCAGACGCAGCGGACCGGGCGGCTGCTGAGGAAGTGACTCCGCCGATCGGAGCGTTCATGTCGGTGGTGATTTCGGCGGTGGTTTGGGCGCGGTTGTAGATGCGGACGTCGTCGATGGTGCCCTTGAAGTAGTCGCCGTAGGGGGTGTTACCACCGATGTGGAGTTTTCCGGCGTCGTTCATGATCGGGCCGGTGATGGGCGCTTGGCCGATTTGGGTGCCGTTGCGGTAGAGGCGGGCGGTGGTGCCGTCGTAGGTGACGGCGAGGTGGGCCCAGGTGTTGGTGGTCAGTGCTGTGGTCCCGGTGACCGATTCGGGCTCGTCGTCGATGGTGAGCGATCCGACGGGCTTACCTTCGGCGGCGGCGTACAGGCTGTAGGACATGTCGTCGAGGGTGTCGAAGTCCTTGGCGATCACGGCTCGCCAGCCGTCCACCGCGCTGGGTTTGACCCACGCCGACAGGGTCAGCGCGTTGGTCAGCCGCAGGGAGGGGGAGTCATTGATGGTGATCGAGCTGGAAGTGCCGTTGAAGGACAGGGCTTGACCGTATTTGCCGGCCACCCAACTGGTGCCGCCAGCGGTGCCATTGTTGGTGCCGGTCGCATCGGCAATGGCGGTGCCAGCGCCTTCGTTCATGCCGTAGGCGGCCACCAAGCCGGTGGGCGATGGCGTAGGTGTCGGGGTTGGCGTGGGAGTCGGAGTGGGCGTAGGTGTGGGGGTTGGAGTGGGAGTCGGGGTGACCGTTGGCGTGATGGTCGGGGTCGGCGTTGGGGTGGGATCGGTGCCGCCGCCGTCTTGCCGGCCGCTGACACAGGCACTCATCTGCCACTTGTAGGTACTGCCCGCTCGCACGGTGTTGGCCGGGACCTGGAAGGAGGCACGTTCGCCTCCGTTGACCGTGCGGCTGCCGAGAGGCGCAGAGCCGACAGGTAGGCCGTTGCTGTCATACAGGTAGTACTTGGCGGTGACTGCTCCGCCGGAGGGCCGGTTGACCATGCCGGACAAGATCGGCTGAGCCGGGTCGGCCATGCCGGTCTCGGCGTCGGACGGCAGCATGGGTGCGTCGCTGGTGATGCGGTAGGCCGGGCTTTCGTTGCAGGACGGCGGGGTGATGCCGCTGCGGCAGGCCTTGACCACGAACTTGAAGCTAGCCGGGTTGTCGAGGGTGAACACCTTGTCCAGTGCCTGCCCGGACGGGATGTTGTTGTGGGTGGTGGTGCCGGGCACGCCGACCAGGGCGCGGATCTCGTCGGCGGTCAGTACACGCTGGTAGGTGTGCACGTCGTCGATGGCGCCGTTGAACGTCGTGTCCTCGTCGAAGACGACGCCGCGGCCGATCTCGAAGGCACCGCGGGCGTTCCAGTCGACGGTGTACTCGCGTTCGGCGGCCAGTTCGCCGTCCACGTACAGGCGCATCTTGT
This sequence comes from Nonomuraea sp. NEAU-A123, assembly GCF_018603905.1. Taxonomy (GTDB): domain Bacteria; phylum Actinomycetota; class Actinomycetes; order Streptosporangiales; family Streptosporangiaceae; genus Nonomuraea. Next base: position 473,466 of record NZ_JAHFZZ010000004.1, on the reverse strand, counting down.
GGGCGGACGCGTCGTATTGTGCCGTGAGATGCGTCCACTGGCCGACCTTGGCCAGGTTCTTCGACTGGATCGGGATCGGCTCGCCGGACTGGTTGTCCTTGTCTATCAAGGAGAGTATCCACCGCTGATCGAGCTCTGCCGCACTGGAGGTGCCGTAAGCCAGGGTGAAGGCGGGCTGGTTGGTGCCCATCTGGGACAGGACGGCCTGGTCGGTGGCGCCGCTGTCCAACCGGGCCCAGGTCGTCACCGTGTAGCTCTGGTTGGTGTTGAGGACGGGCTTGCCCGCGCTGATCAAGCCGCCGGGAGACAGCTTGACCGCCTGTCCGAGCTGCCCCGGGATACGGGAGTAGGTTCCGCTCAGCGTGGCGTTCACACCGTTGCTGGAGGAGTCGGTGGCGGTGGCGCCAGAGGTCTCATCGAGCTTCCAGAAGGCCGCCTCCCCGGTGGGGAGCGTGGCCGCCGGAGGCGCCATGGTGGAGTCGTTGACCGTCACGGTGTAGTTCAGGTTCGCCGTCTCCGGGACGCTGGACCTGTAGGTCACCTTGACGTTGGTGCTGCGGGCGATGGCGTCGTTGCCGTTGATGGAGTCGATCGACTCGGCCGTGACCGTGGGGATCTCCGGCGGCAGCACCCAGTCCACGCTCAGCTTGGGGACCTTGGCCCCGCCCCACAGCAGAGCCCAGAACGAGAACGACTCGACGAGGTCCTTGGTGACCGGAAGTTCGTTGCCCAGCCGCAGTTGCAGGCCGTGGTTGGCGGTGCCTGACGCCCACATGCGGGTCATCGCGGTCAGGTCCCAGCTCCACACCGCCCCGTCCGTCCTCACCTGGGCGCAGGGGTCGAGCGAGGAACGCTCATCGGTGCTGGTGGCCGGCTGCTCGTCCCACCAGGTGTCGTCGGCCACCCAAGGCTGGGTGATCCGGTTCGCCGTGACCGCCTGCAGGCTGCTACAGGTGGGGGCGTTGCCGTTCAAGTACAGCTGCATGGTGGCCTTGACCACCTGGCGGCCGGTGATCGGCGCGGTGTCGAAGGCCAGCAGCGCACGGGTCGCGTACTCGTTGCTGTAGGTGCAACTGAACGGGAGCGTGCAGGACTTGACATTGGAACGGGAGACCATGCCAGGCCCCGTCTGGCCGTCGGGCGACTTGACGCTCACCTCCTGCGTCACACCGAGCGTGGTGGTGGGGTCGACCGTCACCGGGTACTGGGTCGCCGCATCGGCCAGCCACTTCGGGTCCGGCCTGAGCACCAGCACGGTGCCGCCGTTCTCGGTCTTCACCTCGGTGGCGACCTTGGATTCCCGGCCCGGCTGCTTCGCATCGGCCTTGGCCGCCGCCGCGTCCCACATGCGTGGGGCGGGCGCGGTGGCCATCTTCTTACCCTTGGCGCCCGACAGGGTGAGCATGCCGGATTTCGTCTTGCCGAACTTGAGCCCTGGCGCCTGCACCGGAATCCGGAACTCCACCGGGCCCGTGGGGCGCTCGCGCAGCACCACATCGTGCCGGAACCCGGTCGGCAGCGCCGTCACCACGAGGTCTGCCGTCGGACCCGCCGCGCCCACGTAGGTGGCGACGTTGCCCTTGAGTTGCGGCTTGGGCAGCGCGGTCGGCCAGGACAGGCCGAAGATGCCCTCGCGGCCGAGCCGTATGCTTGCGAACGGCCCCGAACCGCCCGCCGACACTCGGACTCCGCCCTTGGCCAGGCGCGGCTTCAGAACCCCGTTCTTCTCTTCCAGCGTGGTGTCGATCCACGCCCACGACCCGTCGCCCTGCCGGAGCTGTGCCGGGCCGCTGTAGGACTGGGTGGATAAATGCCCATCCGGATATGCCCACGTACGCGCGGTCTCGGTAAAGGCGGCCTCCACCGCCACAGGCTGGTTCTGCTTCTTCGCCTCTTGGATCGCAGCACGCAGTGGCGCGTCCGGATCGTCAGGACGTGGGAAGACGGTCTTCGTCGAGCCGGGAGCGCTCCCAGCCGGCTCGGGGTCGGCCATGGCCGACGTAACCGTTCCCGCTACCAGCAGCGATGCTGCCACCGTGAGCACCGTCGCCAGAGCGATCTGCCGGGACGGTTTCCCGCCCAACCTCGTTGTACGTCGTAATTCGTTCACTAACACCCTCAATCAGGCGTGAGTTGACATGACACAAGATCAATATCCTCACCTGATCAAGCCGACAAGGGTGAGATGGATCACTCAAAATTCGAACACATTATCTGTAACATCTGGAGCCCCAGCACGATGGGGCGCGTCCGATAAGAGCAAGATCCAGCCCTGACGAGCGACAACGCCATCGGCCCCGACTCCCCCGCACGCCGACAGTGATGGTTTCGGCCTCGCACATAGAGCGTCGCTCGCAGGGCCTGATCTTTATATTTGCCTTACAGCGCTAATGCCCAACCGCCACCGACGGACCCAGCTACCGGCTCAAGAACCGACTCGCCGCCGTCGGAACCGACGTCGCCGCCAGCTGACGACATCTCAGACTTACAGCACGAGATACCTGGCCCGAACTGATCAACAGAGCGCCGCACCCACCCGGTGGCGCCTTTTATGCGACAGCTAAGATCCGCGCATGTCCCGTTTCGAGGTGGCCACCTTGGTCCTCGCGCCGCCTGCGGTCGTCTTCGATGCCTCCTTGTCGGTCGAGTTGCACGCCTCCTCCATGCGCGACTCACGCGAGCAAGCAGTCGCAGGGGTCACTTCCGGACAGCTCTCCCTGGGAGATCAAGTCACCTGGCGAGCACGGCACTTCGGCTTCACCTGGCACCTGACCTCGACGATCAGCGCCTACAACAGCCCTTCGCACTTCGTCGACTTACAAGTAAACGGGCCATTCCGGCACTGGCGCCACGCGCACACTTTTGAAGCGACACACGACGACAGCGGCATAGAGGCGACCCTGATGAAAGACATCGTCGACTTTGCCGCGCCCGCTGGCCCATTGGGCACTGCCGTAGACGCCCTTGTCCTGCGCCGATACATGACCAAGCTCATTCTGCTGCGCAACGCGCACATCAGGGAGACGACCGAAACCGCCAGGCAGTGACAACCCCATTGTTGTCAGCGCCGGATTAGCGGTGGCCGCGCGAGTGCGGGCTGTCCGGTCAGTGCGAGCGGCAACAGAATCCACGGTGATCCGGTCGGGCGGGATCACCGTCACGGGTCAGCTCTGCACGGTTACCTGTGCGCACCTCTGCATAGGAAGGAGTACGCAGGCAGTCATGGTGGCCATGCCACCAGCCGCAAGCGACTGTGGGTTTCTTCGCCGGGGCGCGCCTCAGCTCACCGACTGCTTCACGAGCGCGCCGATCCGCGCCTCCACCTCGGCCGTCACCTCGGTCAGGGCGAAACCGGCTGCCCACATCGTGCCCTCGTCCAGCTTCGCCTGGTCGCTGAACCCGAGCGTCGCGTAGCGCGCCTTGAACTTCTCCGCGCTCTGGAAGAAGCAGACGATCTTGCCGTCCAGGGCGTAGGCGGGCATTCCGTACCAGAGCTTCGACGCTAGGACCGGGGCGCTGGCCGCGATGACGGCATGGACGCGCTCGGCCATGATCCGGTCCGAGTCCTGCATCTCGGCGATCTTGGCGAGCACCTCCCGCTCCGCCTCCGCCGCCTTCTCCGCCGCCTTTCCGGCGCGCGAGTCACGGCGCGCGGCCGTCTTCAGCTCCTGGGCGTGGTCCTTCATCGCGGCCCGCTCCTCGGCCGTGAATCCCTGGTGCGTGCTGCTTTCGGTAAGGCTCATGGCAGATCTCCTCCTGTGGATCTCATGTGGCGCGATGGGTGGCGACGTGCCACTGCACCACCTATCGGCACGGATCGTGCCGATCGAGAGCTAATACTGCCCGCAACCCCCGGCACTGTCAACGGCACGCCACGTGCCGATATAGTGGGATCATGACCGACACGCCTGCCACGCCACGGCGCCGAGGCGCCGCGCGTACTGAAGAGCTGCTGCGAGTAACCCTCGACCTGGCTGCGGAGGTCGGTTACGCGGGCCTGAGCATCGAGGCGGTCGCCAGACGGGCCGGGGTCGGAAAGCACACGATCTACCGGCGCTGGCCGTCCATGGCGGCACTGCTGCTCGACGCGCTCAGCCGCGTGTGGGCCAGCGACCTGGACTACCGCGACACCGGGGACGTCCGCGCGGATCTGCGCGAACAGTTCCTGCGCTCAGGCCTCGCCCTTTCCAGCCCGCCGATCGGGCCCGTCTACCGCGCGGTCATCGCCGAGGCGCAGGCCGATTCCACGCTGCGGGCGACCCTGCACGAACGATTTCTGGTCACCGTCGAGCAGAGCACCCTCGACCGGATCACCCGTGCCCAGAGCACCGGCGAACTGGTCGCGGAAGCCGACCTGGAATTCGCCGCCGAGGTGTTGTGCGGCACTCTGTACTACCGCAGCCTGCTGTCAACCCGTCCCATCGACGAGAGCGCGGTCGATGGGCTGCTGGACATGTTCATGGCCGCGTACGGAACATCAACTAGAACTCGAAGCACATAGAGCGGCGTCCGCAGGGCCTGATCTTGACATTTGCCTCACCGCGCTGACTAGAAATAGCGACCTGCCCGCTTGACGGTCCGGGTCACCGGTGCTGTCTCGACCTTGCGGACCAGCGGCAGAGCCCGTTCCCGTGAACGACTCGACGCGATGCTCCCGCTGGCGGGATCGCTGCCGACCGACTTGGTGGCGTTGGAGCATCTGGAGGAGGACTGGGAGAGCACGCAAGGTCTGACCCGTGCCTTGCGGGACGTGGTCCCGGGTGGGCTCGACGCGGTGCTCGACTTCATCCCGCACGGTTCCGCGGGCTGGCAGGCCATGGCGGCCCTGGCCACCAGCGGCACGCTGGTACGCATGAGCGCCAACTCCAGTCCACCGCCGTTCCCCGTCATGGCGATGATGGTCAACTGCTGGCGCTTCATCGGGACCCGCGGCAGCACCCGTGCGGACGTCCACCAGGTCCTTGACCTGCTGGCCACCGGTGCCCTGAACGCCGGGGAACTGATCACGCACCGGTTCCCGCTCACCGAGATCGATCAGGCCATCGCGGCGATCCAGGACCGCCGCGAGCCGATCTGGATGGCGGTGGTGACTCCGTGACACGACAACCGGCCATCGTCGCCGTGCTCGGGACGTTCAACTGACCGGGGCCGCATCGGCATCGGCCGGCGCCCGGTGGAAGCGACCATCGAGGGGTGCTGCGGTTCCCCGCACGACGACGTAGGTCAGGGTTGGTGGAGCAACCGGCTCAAGGCGTCGCGGAGTAACTCGCCTGCGCGGCAACGTCCTGGTCCGCGATCCACGTGCAGCCGCTGGCCGGACTTCCGCACAACACGATGACCGTGTCGAGGCGGTCACGGGTACGGGCCAACGCGGCGATCTGGGCATCGATGCGATCACGCTCGGCGGTCAGCCGGGCCCGCGACTCCGGAGTGTTGACCTTGGCCTCGACGCAGGGCAGCAGTTCGGCGATGGTCCGGCTGGACAGGCCGGCCGCGTAGAGCGTCTGGATCAGCTGAACCCGGTCGGCCGCCGACGCGGGATAGTGGCGCTGCCCGGAGCCGCTCCGGTGCGCGTCCAGCAGCCCCTGCTCCTCGTAGTAGCGCAGGGCCCGTACGCTGACGCCTGACTGCGCCGCCAACTCACCGATACGCACCGTGACCTCCATCACAAGACTTGCCCCTGACGTCAACGTCAGGTTTTAGCCTATCCAGCATGCAGATAAACGGAGCACACGTGCTGGTCACCGGCGCCAACCGCGGCCTGGGGCGGCAGTTCGCCATTTCCCTTCTCGACCGCGGCGCCGACAAGGTGTACGCGACCGCCCGTCGCCCGGACCTCATCGACGTGCCAGGGGTCGTACCACTGCGCCTCGACATCACCGATCCGGCATCGATCGCCACCGCGGCGGCAGCGGCACCTGATGTCAAGATCGTCATCAATAACGCGGGAATCTCGACCGGGGCGAACCTGGTCACCGGGGATCTGGACACGATCCGCCGCGAGATGGACACCCACTTCTACGGCACGCTCAACGTGATCCGCGCCTTCGCGCCCCAGCTGGCCGACGGCGCGATCCTCAACGTTCTGTCCGCGCTCTCGTGGCTCGCCTACGACGGTGCGGGCGCCTACCACGCGGCCAAGGCCGCCGAGTGGGCACTCACCAACAGCGTACGCCTGGAGCTGGCCAACCAGCGCACCCTCGTGACGGGCCTGCACCTGGGCGCCGCGGACACCGACATGATGGCCTGGTACAACGGCGACAAGACCGCCCCCGAGGCGATCGTCGCAGCGGCCCTGGACGGCATCGAGGCGCACCGGCCCGAGGTACTCGCCGACGACTGGAGCCGCCAGGTGAAGACATGGCTGTCTGAGGACCCGACTGTCATCTACCAGGAAGCGACTGCCGCCCTCACCAGCTGACCGTCATACAGAGCTGAGGTAGCCCACCGCACCGATGATCAGGTAAGAGGCTTCGCAGGAGCCTGTTCTCCGATGGTGCGGCTGATCCAGGAGCGATAGTGGGTCACGTCGGTCCAAATGCCGACCCCCGGCCCGCCCTTCGGGTTGGTGGAGCAGCCGGCTCCCCCGCCCATGCGGCTGTCCACGTCGTCGCCGTCGCGCGAGGTGGCTCCGATCAGCTCCCACCGGCCGGCGATGCTGCGGATCTGCGGGCCTCCGGAGTCGCCGTGGCAGGCGCTGGCCGCGCGCCCGGCGCGATCAGCGGTGCACAACTCGGTGCCGTGGTTGAGACCCTCGCAACGGTCATCGGGTGCGCGGACGGTGTCGAGCTCTTGCAACTGCCGGGGACCGTTCCCGCATCTGGTCTCGTCCTCGCAGGTCATGCCCCAGCCGATGACGCGGCTCAGGTCGCCGACCTGGCCGGGGGCGTCGGCGATGCGGATGGGCTGGAGGTCTACTCGCCGGTCCAGCTGGACCAGCAGGAGGTCGCCCTCGCGCTGCCCGCGCGGGTCGAGTCCGGCCCAGTCGGGATGGGTGATGACACGCTTGACGCTGGTGAGAACTCCGCCCTTGTCGCGGCTGAGGGAGCCGATCCGTACCCGGGTCTTGCCGGGTTTCATGAGTCCCTTGCAGTGCGCGGCGGTGACGACCCAGTCCGCGGCGATGAGGGCGCCGCCGCAGTGGTGGTCGGGCTCTTTCTGCAGCCGGAAGGACACCATGAACGAGTAGGGTGCCGTCGCATCCCTGCCGCCGATGATGGCAGTGCGGTTCACGCTCGCAGCGGCCGTGGTGGTGGTGATCAGTGCGAGCGCGAAGGCCATGAGGGTGGCCAGCACCACTGATCGCCTGCCTGTTGCCTGGAACACATGTCTCCTAAGGGAGCGGCTGAGGAGACACCTTGAACGCTGCGAACTCAACGCGATAGCAACCGCACCCACGACGATCTAGGGGTGGAAAGCGGCTGGTCAGAGGCACCAGCCGCACCCTCGAGGCTACCCGTTGTCGGCGATGAAGAGAAAGTTCCGGGGGAAGCCCATGACGTCCCGGGGCAACGGGGGGTTCCACGGCCACCGGTCGTAGGAGGCGCCCTCCTCGCCGGGGGTCTTCAGCTCGGTGACCCGCCAGCCGCATCCGGACAGGAACTCCTCGGGCTCGTCGGTGCCGAACAACCACGGGCAGCCGTCCTCGGTCAGCCTGCGCAATGCCTCCCGCGAGAACTCGCTGATCATCGACTGGTGGCTGAGCAGATCCCCGGCGAGCACGCTTCCCGGAGCGGAGACCTCCGCGACCCGCCGCAGCAGCAGGCGGGCGTCGGGCTCCGGGATGTAGAACAGCAGCCCCTCGACCACCCACAGGGTCGGCGCCGACGGATCCCAGCCGGCCTCCCGCAGCGCCTCCGGCCAGGCGCCGGTGAGGTCGGCGCCGACGGGCCGCCGGACGCAGCCGTGCCGGGCGCCGAGTTCGGCGAGCCTCTTGTCCTTGTCGTCCAGCAGGTCGGGCTGGTCGATCTCGTAGAGGACGGTCTCCGGGGGCCATGACAGCCGTACGGAGCGCGTGTCCATGCCTGCCGCCAGCAGGACGACCTGCCTGAGGTCGGAGCGTACGGAGATCACGTCGTCCAGGTAGCGGGTCCGGATGGCGATGAACTCGCCCACGCCCGGATTGTCGTAGCGGGCGAAGAGGGTCGCGCCCTCCTCACCGGCGAGTTCCTCGGCCAGGTCGTCGGTGAAGATCGCGTCATCGCGCCGCGACTCCTTCGCCCTGGCGGCCGCGGTCCAGCGGGCGGTGGCGGAAACAGCGTGCATGGTCATTCCCTTCGGAGGATCAACGGCGAGGGCTGCGCACCTGTTCGAGCAGGCGCCGCATCTGTTCCGGGATCCGCGCCGGGACCAGGTGGCCGTTCTCGTCGGGACGTACGCAGGCGATCCGCTGCTCTCCGGTGGCGACCAGCTCCTCTCCGCCGTCCGGGAGTTGACGCCAGTACTCGTACGTCATCACCGACTGGGTCTGGCCCAGCTCTCCCTGACGCATTCTGATGATCACCTCGTCGAAGACCGCCAGTTCCCGCAGGTAGTCGCAGTGGCAGCTCACGGTCAGCAGGCGTACCCCGTCGGCGAAACCGGCCACCACGCCGGGGACGAAGTCGCGCAGGAACATCTCCCGGGCGCGGCCCTGCCAGCGGATGTAGTTGACGTAGTTGACGTTGCCGAGCAGGTCGGTGTCCTCGATGCCCACGACGTGCCGGTATTCGTACGCGTCGCCGGTCACCGGAGCTCACCGGCCTTGCCGGCGTTCGGGTCGGTCGCGGCCAGGATCGCGAGGACGACGGGGGCGGCCACACCCCGCAATCTGGTGGACATCGTCAGGATCCGGTGGTCACCGGCGACGAGCCCCACCCAGCCGCCTTCCCTCGCCGAGTCGAACGTGACGGCGGCGTCGACGGGCCGGCCCGCCTTCACCATGCACTCGGCGGCGGCCCAGACCCGCGTGGCCGCAGTGTCGAAGTCCTCCTCCGCCTCGTCCGCGATGGCCTCGGCCAGCGCGAGCCGGTCGGCGCCGAGCAGCGTCGACCAGGTCTGCCTGCTCCTGGGCGTGACCGTCTCCAGATCGCACCCCGCGGTGGTCGTCGCCATGGTGACGCCGGCCGCGTGCGCGATCGACACGGTGTCACCGCTCATCACCTCCGGCTTGCCGTCCGGGCGCCAGACGACCTCGGCGTCGGCGCCGAACAGCCGCTGAACCGCCAGTCGGCTGGCCTGCCGCCGCTCCAGCCCGTCGCCGTCGGCGTCGAACAGGACGCGGCCCGCCAGGTTCTGCTCGATGAGCACATGCTCCAGGTAGGAGCCCAGCAGCATGGGAACCCACTCGCGAGGAACCTCGTACTTGCTGACCAACTGCGTACGGAAGCCCTGCCAGGTCTCGATGACGCCGCCGTCGCGGTCGGTGACTTCGATGTCCCAGCACTTGTCGTCGAAGCGGTGCCGGATATAGACGTCGGTCGCCTGCTCGCCGGTCGACGGGCCCGGCACGATGCGTTCCACTCCCGAGGGGATGGCCAGCACGGTCGGCCCGCAGGTCTGCATCGGCTGCATGTAGGCGTCCCGGGCGGCCGGGTCGCCGAGCAGCAGCCGGGAGGGGAGATACCGCCCGAACCAGGAGGAGCCCGTGCCGGCCAGGAGCCGGCCCGTGACGTGCTGGGCGCCGGTTCGGTGGATGCTCTCGACGAGCTTGAACCTCGGGCCGTGGAAGAGCATGGGCCCGTAGAGGTCCGTCGCGGGGTCGAACGCCAGCGGCGGCAGCGCCACCTCGTCGGGCCGGGTGAGCCCGAGTGTCTCCGGCTTGGCGCCGGAGGAGTAATCGCAGACCGCCCGGAAGTGGTCGATCTGGAATTTGGTCGCACTCGTACGGACCGCGGTGGCGACCCGGCCCGGCCCGGTACGCAGCGCCACCACCCGTACCGTCACCGGGGCGTCCTCGGGAACGACGATGGCCCGGAGGAACTCCACATCCTCGAGAACCGGCACGGCCTCGGTGCCGAGCAGCCCGGCCGCGGCCTGAGCCATGATCTCCATGCCCACCGTACCCGGGAGGACGGCCCCTTCCCCGCCGCCGAAGACGTGCTCGGCGAGGTAGGGGTCGCTGGCCCAGCTGACCTCGGAGTCGGCGACGAGCTCGATGCCCGGGTAGGAGACACGCGGCTGCTCCAGGAAGCGGAGCAGCGGCAGATCGTCGCTCCCCTCGCGGCCGGCGCTGAAGGTCACCGTCGGCATGTCCCCGAACCGGCCGGTGACCACGGTGACGACGGGCGCGCCGGGGTCGGCGATCAGCTCGCGGAGCATGGCCACCCCCTGGTCGGGGGTGATGGTGGTGACGCCCACGCGGGCGAGGTTCTCCACCGAGCCGAGCCGCTCGCCCATGCCGACGCCCGACCACAGCGACCATTCCACGGCCCTGCATCGGCAGTGCGGCAGCTCGTGCGCGAGCCGTTCGACGAGGTCGCTCTGCCACTCGTTGGCGATGGCGTAGTGGGCCTCGCCTCGTAGCCCGGCCCGGCCGGTGATGCTGCCGAACGTGACGAGCAGCCGCAGGGCGCCGGTGTCGACGGCGGCCAGTACCGCTTCGAGCCCCGCGACCTTGGGGTCGATCGTGGCGGCGTAGTCGTCGTCGGTGAGCTCGCCGAGCAGCTTGGGCACGTTGCCACCGGCTCCGTGGAGGACGCCGGTGACCTTGCCGAGGTCCCCTTCGATCGCGGCGACCGCCTCGGCCATCCTCGCCCGGTCGGTGACGTCGGCGCGCAGGTAACGGGCGGTCACACCGGCGCTCGCCATCCGTTCCAGGTTCGCGGCCAGCTCGCCGTCCGTCGCCGGGTCGGACCGACCCAGCAGGGCCAGCCGCGTGCCCGTCTCCTTGGCCAGGCTCAGCGCGCACTCGGCCGTGATGCCCTTGCCGCCGCCCGTGACGAGCAGCACATCGTCCGGGCCGAGCGGAAGACCCGAGCCGGGTGAAACGTCCGAGCCGAGCGAAACGCCCGAACCGAGCGGAAGCGTGGCGCCGTTGAGCTCCACCGGCACCAGCACGGGCTCTGTCCGGATCCCATCGGCGTCGTAGCGGACCTCCTTGAAGCGGTCGGTCGCGGTGACCTCCGCGGTGATCCGCGCGGGCGCCTCGGCCGCGGACAGCGGCAGGGTCACCACGGTGGTGGCCACCCAGGGCGCCTCCAGGTGCAGGCTCTTGGCGAAGCCCGCCCCGCCGGGATCCTCCTGGACGATCACGCAGCGGGTCACCTCCTTGCCCGCGAGCACCGCGTCGGCGGCCGCGCGCAACACCGCCAGCCGCTCGGCCCGCGACTGCGTCGGCGTCGGCGAGGGCGAGGGCGAGGGCAACTGCGACTGCGACTGCGACTGCGACTGCGAGGGCAGGACGACCAGGACGCCGGTGCCGGTTTCCGCCTCCTCCAGCGCGGTTCGTACGGCTTCGGCGGAGGGATGGTCGCCGACGACCTGCCAGGTGCCCGAGCTCCGCGGCACCGTACGGCTCGGCGAGGCGCTCGCCCGCCGCTCGATGGCGAAGCCGTGCACCCAGGGCGCGATACCGGGCGGCACGATGCGGGCCGCCGCCGTCTCGGCGTCCTCGGCCGGCGCCTCACCCGTTGCGACGAGCTGCTCCAGCGTCTCGGCGACCTGGCCCAGGGTCGCGGTGGCGTACCCGGTGGGGGCGGCGGGCTCGGACAGCCCGAGACGGCGCATGGACTCGCCGACGATCTCGCCCACCACGATCGAGCTGAGGTGCAGATCGTCCAGGAACTTGCTGTCCGCCTGCACCGCGTCCAGCGGGAACTCGGCGTGCTCGGCGACCAGCCGACGCAGCAGGAGCAGCGGGTCGCCGGCGAGCTCGTCCGAGGACGGGGACCCCTCGGACGCGGTCGCGGGGGCGGCGGTGCCGACCAGCAGGGCGGAGTCGATCTCCGGGACGACCTCGCACAGGTTGGTGATGAAGGTCGGGGTGGCGGCCGGGTCGAAGAGGCGGGTGAAGCGATCCTCGAACAGCTCGCCGACCGTGACACCGGCGCCGACGGCGAACGCGGCGCCCAGCGTCTGCAGGATGCCGGTCAGCGAGTCGTCGTCCGTACGCGTGGCGACGGCGGGGACCCCGACGATGTCGCCCGCCAACTGGGTCAGCACCTGGCCCGGCCCCACCTCGATGAGCAGGTCGGCGTCCTTCGCCGCCGCCGTGAGCGCCTCGATGAAGCGGACCGGCGCGGTGATCTGCTCGCGCAGCAGGTCGAGGGGCTCGCCGACGACCGGTGCGCCGGTCACGGTCGAGATGACGTGCCGGCGGACGGGCTCCGGCCGCTCTTCGGCCAGCGTGCTCGCGAAGACGTCGGCGGCCGGAGCGACCAGCCGCGAGTGGAAGGCGTGCGAGACGGGGAGCCTGACCGCCGACAGGCCCTGGCGGGTCGCCCGTTCGACGACCCGGGTCACCGCCTCGGCGGGTCCCGAGACCACGGTTTGACGCGGTGAGTTCAGGCCGGCGACGACCACCGGATCGTCGTCGCCGAGCAGCGCGGCCACGGTGTCGTGGTCGGCGGTGATGCTCGCCATCGCGCCGCCGCTCTCCGACAGCTCGCTCATCGCCCGTCCCCGGGCCGCGGCGATCCGCAGCGCCGCGGCCTCGTCGAAGGATCCGGCCCAGTGCAGCGCGACGAGTTCGCCGAGGCTGTGCCCGACCGCGGCCCCGGCTTCGACGCCCAGCTCGGAGAGCACCCGCAGTCCGGCCACCGAGGCGGTGACGATGCGCGGCTGGGCGAGGGCGGTCTCGACCTGGTCGCCGCCCGTGGGCAGGGCCGCCATCTCGTACAGCTCGTCGACCGAGTCGAACCGGCGGCGCAGCGCGCCCCCGTCGGAGCGGGTGCCGGAGCCCTGCCCGGGGAACATCAGCACGATGCGCGGCAGCTCGCCGAGCGCGCCGAGGAAGACCCCGGCCGCACTGTCGAGGTGGCGTTCCGTGCCCTGTCCGGCCAGGTCGGCGACCTGCCGCAGGCGCTCGGCGAGCGAGGCGGGCGTGCCGGCGACCACCGCGGCGCGTCTCGGCCTGCGGCCGATCTTCCGGGCCAGGTACGCGGCCAGGTCCGGCAGCTCGGACCGGGACATGCCCACCGCGACCCCGGCGAGGCGTTCGGCCTCCTGCCGGAGGTCGTCCAGTGAGTCGGCGTCCAGGCAGAACAGTTCCACGTCCTGGGGGGAGTTCATGAGCGTCCGGGTCCGCCCGTCCAGGCGGGGCCGACGGCGGCGCGGAGACTCGATCACCACATGCGTGTTGATGCCGCCGAAGCCCATGGCGCTGACGCCCGCGCGTAGCGGCGCGTCCTGCGGCCACGGTTCGGCCTTGCGGAGGGTGCGCAGGGCGGGGGCGTCGCCGGAAATGAGCTTGTGGGGGCGTTCGCAGCCGGTGGTCGGCGGCAGTACCCCGCTGTTGACCGCCATGACCGCCTTGATCAGGCCGGCCATCCCGGCGGCCGCCTTGGTGTGGCCGATGTTGGCCTTGATCGAGCCGATGACCGCGGGTGGCGCGGCCGGCGCGGCCGCCCTTCGCGCCTCGGAGATCGTCTCCAGCTCCGCGGCGTCGCCGACGGCGGTGCCGGTGCCGTGCCCTTCGAAGTACGGCACCTCCTCGATGCCGAATCCGGCGCGCTCGTAGGCGCGGTCGAGGCAGAGGCGCTGGCCGTCGGACTCCGGCCGGGTGATCCCGCCCGCGCCGTCGGAGGAGACTCCCCAGCCGGCGATGAGGGCGTGGATGCGGTGGCCGCGGGAGATGGCGTCCTGCTCGCGCATCAGCACGACCATCCCGGAGCCCTCACCCGGCCAGAACCCGGCGGAGCGCTGGTCGTAGACGCGCATCTCGTCGGAGGCGAGGGCGCCGGCCCTGGAGAAGCCGATGAGCTCGTTCGGGTCGATGCTGATGTCCACCCCGCCGGCGACCGCGACGTCGAGGTCGCCGGAGACCAGCGCGTTGCAGGAGGTGGTGAGTGCCAGCAGCGAGGAGGCGCAGGCGCCGTCGACGGCGTAGCCGCCGCCGTTGAGGTCGAAGTGGTTGCAGATGCGCCCGGCGATCGTGTTGGACAGGCCGCCGGCCAGGTAGTCGCCGTCGGGCACGGGGAACGGCGCCTTGTACTCGTGTTCCATCCGGCCGAGCAGCTCGGTGAGCTGCTGGGTGTCCAGCTTGCCCTCCAGGGCGTTGGCGACAATGCGGCGTACGTACGGCCAGCGCAGCCTGATCCCGGCCGCGCGCTGGCCCTCGCCGGTGAGGGAGTTGCCGATGACCACGCCGGTGGTCTCGTGCGGCGCGCCCTTGCCGTCGGGGAAGCCGGCGTCGGCGAGCGCCTCGGCGGCCACCTCCAGCGCGAGCCAGTGCACCATGTCGGTGTTGCGGAAGGTCGTGCCCGCCACCTTGAAGCGCAGCCGGTCGAACTTCCAGTCGCGTAACAGCGCCGCCTCGGTCGAGTAGAAGTGGTCGGGCGCCGAACGGTCCGCCGACCAGTAGTCGGACAGCCGGATGCGCTCCGGCGGCAGCCGGCGGAAGGACCTGCGGCCGGCCAGCGCGTTGTCCCACAGCTCACCGGCTGTGGAGGCGTCGGGAAAACGGCATGCCATACCGACCACGGCGATACGAGAAGTCACGAGTGTCCTTCAAATCTGATTTACACGGCCGACCTGTTGCGGAGACGGTGGAATGCGTTGACCCGCGCCGCGCGCAGCAGCGAGCCCGGTGACGCGAACTGCTTGACGTCGATGAGCCGGGAGGCGAAGGCGTAATAATGCCTGGCCGCTTCGGCGTCACGGGCCGCCGCGGAAAGCAGCAGCCGCTCGAAGCCATTGAACGGCCGTACGGCCGAATAGTCCTCCATCAGCTTGTGATGGCTGTCCAGTGCCGCACGGTGTGCTTTTCCGTATTCCGCCAGGCCCGGCAGCACGTCGTGCTGGTTCGCCACGGCGCCGCCGACCGCGTCCACCAGCCACTGCGCGGACTGGAACGCCCAGCCGCAGCCGACTCCCCACAGCGGATCGGTGGCCAGCGCCGCGTCGCCGACCAGGGCGAGTCCCGGACCGTACGGCTTGCGGTAGACGTTGGGGAGGTCGAGCGTCCCGACGATCTTGGAGACGCGTTCGGCCTCGTCGATGCGGGGAGCGTCGGGCAGGGCGCGGACGAACCGTTCGAAGCTGCCTTCGAGATCGCCGCGGAAGGCCGAGGTGTGCTGTTCCTTGTTCGGCGAGCAGGCGATCACGGTGACGCCGTCGTCGTTGGGGAAGGCGAAGGCGGTGTCGGGGTCGAGGAACCAGACCCGGCTCGGCGCGTCGTCCGGCAGGCCACGGTACTGGGCGAAGAAGCCCAGCCGGTTGTTGGCGCTCAGTCTGACGGGAAGCCCGCTGAGGGCGCCCACGGTCGAGTTGCGGCCGTCCGCGCCCACGACCAGCCGGGCCGTCAGCCGGGTCTCCACACCGTTCGCGGTGACGCGGACTCCGGTGCAGCGGCCGTCCTCCTCCAGGAGGCCGTTGACGTTCTGGCCGAGGCGGAGGTCGACTCCCGGGGTCTCGGCGGCCAGCCGCCTGAGCAAGGGGTCCAGGGTCTGGCGCCGGACATTGATGCCGTGCGGGAGCGGGTCTTCGCCGGGCGCGGACCGCGGCGCGATCCAGCCCCATTTCGTCCACAGGTGGGTGACGTGCCCGTGCGCCCCGGCCTCCTCGAGGTGAGGCAGCAGGCCCAGCGTCTTCATGACCGGCAGGCAACTCGGTTGCAGCGTATGGGTGCACAACACCTTGTACGCGGCCATGCCGGAATGCTTTTCCAAGAGGGCGACGCGAGCGCCGAGATTCGCGAAGAGTATTGCGCTGGCGCATCCGGCAATGCTCGCGCCCACTATGACGACGTCATAGTCATCTGTCATTCGGCTTTTCCCTACGAGGCGCCACTCCGCAAAACTTGAAGTGGTTGAACCGTAAACGGGGATTGAGTAGATCCTTTAGAGGTTACCCGATAGTAGGGATCGAGATCTGAGCGCGTCAAGGGTCGCGGCGGGGCTTCATTCCGACCGCTCAGTATGCTCGCGCAGGAGCCTCAGCTCACCGGCGATGCCGGCCAGGGTCCAGTGGGCGTTCAGGCCGCTCGGGTTCGGCAGCACCCACACCGGCACCCCGCCCACCGCCTCCCCCTGGAGCCCGACGGCCGCCTTGGACCGGGCGAAGGCCGTACGGTAGGCCGTCACCCCCAGCACGGCCAGCACTCGCGGCCGCACCGAAGCCACCAACCCGGCCAGCCGAGCCCCGCCCTCGACCAGCTCCGCACGCGACAGCTCCGACGCCTTGGCACTGGGCCGGGCCACCACGTTGGTGATGCCCAGCCCGTACGACGGCAGCAGGTGCTGCTCGGCGGGCGCGAGCAACCGAGGCGTGAACCCGGACAGATGCAGCGCGGGCCAGAACCGGTTCCCCGGCCGGGCGAAGTGATGGCCGGTGGCCTCCGACATCAACCCGGGGTTGATGCCGCAGAACAACACATCGAGCGAGGGGCCGAGCACGTCGTCAATCACGCACCGGACGCTAACCCATCTCCTCAAGCTTGCGGCCTTTGGTCTCCTTGACGAACTTGGTGACGAACAGGAACGACAGCAGGGCGAAGAAGGCGTACCCGGCGTACGTCAGCGGCAGGTTCCACTTCGACAGGGCCGGGAACGACACCGTGATCGCCCAGTTCGCGATCCACTGCGCCGAGGCGGCCACCCCGAGGGCGGCGGCCCGGATGCGGTTGGGGAACATCTCCCCCAGCAGAACCCAGACCACGACACCCCATGACAGGGCGAAGAACAGCACGAACACGTTGGCCGCGACCAGCGCGATGGGCCCCTGCGGGGGCGGCAGGCTGAGCCCGCGGGCGTAGGAGAACGCCCACGCGGCCGTGGCCAGCGAGATGGCCATGCCCGCCGAACCGATGAGCAGCAGCGGCTTGCGCCCGATCTTGTCGACCAGCGAGATCGCGATGAACGTGCCGATGATGTTGATGACCGAGCTGGAGAAGCTGATCAGCAGCGAGTTGCTCTGGGTGATGCCCACCGACTGCCACAGCACCGACGAGTAGTAGAAGATCACGTTGATGCCGACGAACTGCTGAAAGACCGACAGAGCGATGCCGATCCAGACGATCGGCAGCAGCCCGAAGGCGGGCCCGCGCAGCTCCTTGATCGAGGACCTCTCCTCGGTCCTGAGGACCAGCTTGATCTCGGCCACCCGGGCGTCCAGGTCCACGTGCTCACCCTCGACCTCGGCCAGCACCGTGCGGGCCTGCCTGATCCGGCCGACCGCGATCAGGTACCGGGGCGACTCGGGGATGGTCGAGGCGAACAACAGGTAGAGCAGGGCCGGCACGACGCACGCGCCCAGCATCCACTGCCAGGCCTGCAGTCCCCAGAGCTGGTTGTTGACGTCGCCGCCCGCCAGCCGGACGAAGGCATAGTTGACCAGTTGCGAGAACGCGATGCCCAGCACGATCGCGAGCTGCTGGAACGAGCCGAGCCGCCCCCGGTAGGCGGGCGGCGACACCTCGGCGATGTAGGCCGGCCCGAGCACCGAGGCCATCCCGATCGCGATGCCCGCCAGAACCCGCCAGAGGGCCAGGTCCCAGAGGGCGAACGGCAGCATCTGCCCGATCGAGCTGGCGGAGAACAGAATGGCCGCCACCTGCATCGTCCTGGTACGGCCCCACCAGTCGGCCAGCCGGCCCGCGATCCAGGCGCCGACGGCGGAGCCGAGCAGCGCGATGGCCACCACGATCCCGATCTCCACCGGGCCGACCCGGAAGTACTTCTGGATCCCGACGACAGCGCCGTTGATCACGGCGCTGTCGTAGCCGAACAGGAACCCGCCGATGGCCGCCGCCGCCGTGATGAAAACGACGTGACCAAGGTTCTCCTGGTGGCCGTGCGCAGTAGCCATTGCGGACTCCCTCCCCGGAATGGGGACTTACCCGCCGTCACTTCACGTACAGCCACGATTACTCAAAAACTACAGTCGCGGGTCCACCGGCTCGGATTCAAGGGCGAGCACCGCGAAGACCGGCTCGTGCACCCGCCAGCCCGCGTCGCCGTCGGCCAGGCGCGACAGGGCCTCCAGGCCGAGCGCGTACTCGCGCAGCGCCATGGACCGCTTCTTGCCGAGGAAGCGCCTGCGCAACACGTCGAGCGACTCGGTGTAGTCGGGGCCGTAGATGATCCGCAGGTATTCGCGCCCGCGTACCTTGACCCCAGGCTGGACCCGGCCTGCCACGTACTGGGCGGGTTTGACCACCATGCCCTCTCCGCCGGCCGCCGTCAGCGCGGACCACCAGTCCACCGCCCCGGCCCGCGACTCCGGGGAGTCGAGCGAGACGAAGACGTGCCTGGTGGGGGCGATCAGCGGCGAGTCGAGCAGGGCGAGCGCCGACAGGTGCCAGGCGTGCGGCTCCAGCGCCGTGGCCCGGCCTTCGCAGGCCAGGATCTGGAACGGCGCCACGCGTACCCCGTCCAGGCCGTCAACCGGCCAGCAGTAACGCGCATAGGCGTCGCGGAACAGGGCAGCGTTGTCGGTGCGGCGTCGAGTGCGGGCGAGCACCCCGCCCACATCCAGCCCGCGCCCGGCGGCCGCCTCCAGCACCGACACCGCCTCAGGCAGCGCCGCCCGCGCCGCCGCGCCGACGGAGGCGTACTGGCTCCTGATCAGCTCGCCCGCCTTGGCCGACCAGGGCAGCAGCTCGCAGTCGAGCACCACCCAGTCGGAGCCGAGCTCGGCCCAGAGCGGCTCGCACGCCTCCCGCAGCCGGTCCACCAGCGGCGCCATGTCGTCGAAGAACGGGCGCCCGGTACGCGTGTAAACCGCGCCCGCGGAGCCGTCGGTGACGCCGAAGCGCGCCGCGGCCACCTCGGGGGTCCTGGCGAGCACGGCGACGGCCCGCGACCCCATGTGCTTCTCCTCGCACACGACCTCGCTCACCCCGGCGGCGGCGAACTCCTCGAACGCCTCGTACGGGTGCTCCAGGTAGCCGTCGAGCTTGGACGTCTCCGGCGGAGCCATGGTCGGCGGGAGGTAGACCAGCCAGCGCGGGTCCACCGCGAACCGGCTCATGATCTCCAGAGCCGCGGCCGCGTTCTCCTCCATCACCTTCACACGGGTGCCGAACCGGGTCTCGACGTGCCTGGTGCCCTGGACGTCGCCGATGTCGAGCATGCCCGGGTCGCGAGCGGGCCCGCCGCCGAGCGGCTTGACCGAGGCGTACCAGATCTGCTCGGCGGGGACGGAGACCAGCTCGCGTTCCGGGTAGCGCAGCGCGGTCATCGTGCCGCCGAACACGCAGCCGGTGTCGAGGCAGATCGTGTTGTTGATCCACTCAGGCTTGGTCGTGGGCGTGTGGCCGTAGACGACCATGGCCCGGCCGCGGTACTCCTCGGCCCACGGGTAGCGGACCGGCAGGCCGTACTCGTCGGTCTCGCCGGTCGTGTCGCCGTACAGGGCGAACGCGCGGACCCGGCCCGACGCGCGGCCGTGGTAGGCCTCCTTGAGCCCGGCGTGCGCGACGACGAGCCGGCCGCCGTCGAGCAGGTAGTGGCTGATCAGGCCCTCCATGAACGTCCGGGCCCGCTCGACGAACTCCGGCGGCTCGGCGGCGAACTGCTCGAGCGACTCCTTGAGCCCGTGGGCGACCGTGACCTTGCGGCCGTTCAGCGCGCGCACCAGCTTGGCCTCGTGGTTGCCCGAGACGCAGATCGCGGTGCCGGCCGCGACCATGCCCATGACCAGGCGGAGCACCCCGGGCGAGTCGGGGCCGCGGTCGACCAGGTCGCCGACGAACACCGCCGTACGACCGGCCGGGTGATGGGCCGTCACCGCCTTGCCCTCGACGCGCTCGATCTCCCAGCCCAGGGTCCCCAGCAGCGTCTCCAGCTCGGAACGGCAGCCGTGGATGTCGCCGATGACGTCGAACGGGCCGGTCAGCTCGCGCTTGTCGGTCCACGCCTTCTCGTAGGAGAGCTCGGCGTTCTCGATGGCGTCGAGGCCGCGCAGCACGTGCACCTTCCTGAAGCCGTCGCGGGAGATCTTGCCCAGCGAGCGGCGCAGGTCCTTGCGCTGGCGGATCACCACACCGGGCCCGAAGTCGCGGTTGGGGCGGCCGGCGTTGCGCTCGATCGCCACCTCCTCGGGGGTGTCGAGCACGATCGCGTCGGCCAGCACGTCGTGCTTCTTGGCCAGCTCGATGAGGCTCCGGCGGGCGGCGTACTGCACGTTCGTGGCGTCGACCACGGTGAACAGCCCTCTGGCCAGGCGTACGCCGACGATGTGGTGGAGCAGGTCGAAGGCGGCGGGGGTGGCCGACTGGTCGTTCTCGTCGTCGGCGACCAGGCCGCGGCAGAAGTCGGACGAGATGACCTGGGTCGGCGCGAAGTGCTTGGCGGCGAACGTCGACTTCCCGCTGCCCGACACGCCGACGAGCACCACGAGAGACAGCTCGGGGACGCTGATCATCGGGTGAACACTCCCATCTGGGTGGGCGGCCCGACCTCGGGGTCGTCGTCGCCGACAGGCTTGAAGGTGACCTGGTAGCCGTAATCATCGGCCACCCGCGAGGCCCACGCGGCGAACTCGGCGCGGGTCCACTCGAAGCGGTGGTCACGATGGCGCAGCCCGGTCAGGAACTCGTAGCGGGGGTTGTACTCGATGTTCGGGGTGGTCACGAGCACGTGCTGGGGCCGGGCGTGGCCGAACACGACGCGTTCGAGCGCCGCCAGCCGCGGCGGATCGACGTGCTCGATCACCTCCATGAGCACAGCCGCGTCATAGCCGGACAGCCGCTTGTCGGTGTAGGTCAGCGCGCCCTGGAACAGCGTCAGCCTGGCCCGCTTGCTGTCGGGCATCCGGTCCAGCTTGAGCTTGCGCGCGGCGATGGTGAGCGCCATCGCCGAGACGTCCATCCCGGCGACCCTGGCGAACCTGGGCCTGGCCAGCATCGCGCCGACCAACTCGCCCTGCCCGCAGCCGAGGTCGATCACGCTCGTCGCGCCGATCTCCTCCAGGGTCTCCAGTACGGCCTCGCGCCGCCTGACGTTGAGCGCCTTCGGCTTGACCTCCGGCACATCGCCCTGGGCCTCGGCCTCTGCGGCGGCCGCCTCGTCGGCCGCGGTCTCCCCCGCCGCCGCGTCCTCGTCGACCGCGGGCTCCAACTGCTCCTCGGTCTCGTCGCCCAGCTCGGCCAGCCTGGCCAGCGCCGTCCGGGCCAGCGCCCAGCGGCGGCCCAGGTAGCGCCGCATGATCAGGCCGCGCTCCGGGTGCCCGTACAGCCAGCCCTCACCGGCCCTGACCAGTTTGTCCACCTCGTCGGGCGCGATCCAGTAGTGCTTGCCGTCGTCGAGCACGGGCAGCAGCACGTACAGGTGGTTGAGCGCGTCGGCCAGCCGTACGGTCCCGCTGAGCGTCAGCCGGACGTAACGCGAGTCTCCCCATTCGGGAAACCCCTCGTCCAGGGGTACGGCCAGCGCCTCGACGGCCCAGCCGAGCGGCTCGAACAGCCGGGCCGCCAGCTCGGGCCCGCCGCGGCAGGGCAGCGCCGGCAGCCCGATCACCAGCGGCATCGGCCGGCCCGGCAGGTCCGGCCGGGCCTTGCACCGGCCGGCCCGCGCGGTCCGGAAGACGTCGCCCAGGGCCACGGCCAGCAGCGAGGAGGCGGCGTAGGGCCGGTCGTTGACGTACTGGGACAGGCTGAAGTCGGGCGAGTTCTTGCCGCGTGACCGGACCAGCGCGATCGGGTCGACGTCGAGCAGCAGCGCGGCCGTGCAGCGCCCCTCGCCGGACTCCGGGTAGAAGACCGTGGCCGTACCGAACGACTGGCCGAACTCCTGCACCCGATCTGGATGCTTATGCAGGAGAAAGCCCAGATCGGTGGCAGGTGTGGCGGTGGTCGAAATGGTCAGCAGCACGGGGCAAGTGTGCCGCAGTCCGACTTAGGGGCGCCAACGGATATGTCAGACGTGCGGCAGCACCTCGGCGGCGATCAGCTCCAGGTGTTCGAGGTCGGACAGGTCCATGACCTGGAGGTAGAAGCGCTCGGCACCGAGCTCGCCGAACCGGCCGATCTTGTCGAGCACCTCCGCCGGAGTTCCCGCGAGACCGCCTTCCCGCAGCGCGGTCAGGTCCTGGCCGATGGCGGCGGCGCGCCGTTCGAGCTCGGCCTGGTCGCGGCCGACGCAGACGGTCTGCGCCGCCGAAAGGATCACGCTACGGCCGGTCTCCGCCGTCGCCTCCCGCACCCGGTCATAGGCCGCGCCCGTGTCGGACAGGGTCCTGAACGGCACGTTGTACTCGTCGGCGAAGGCGGCCACCAGCCGGGGCGTGCGCTTGGCACCGGTGCCGCCGATGATGATCGGCGGGTGCGGGCGCTGGACCGGCTTGGGCAGCGCGGGCGAGTCGACGAGACGGTAGTACCTGCCCTCGAAGGAGTAGGACTTCTCCGCCGTCCAGAGCCCCTGGATGATCTCCAGCTGCTCCTCGAACCGGCCGAACCGCTCGCCCACCGGCGGGAACGGGATGCCGTACGCGGTGTGCTCCTGGTCGAACCAGCCGGTGCCGAGGCCCAGCTCGACCCGGCCGCCGCTCATCTGGTCCACCTGCGCGACGCTGATGGCCAGCGGTCCCGGCAGCCGGAACGTGGCCGGGCTCACCAGCGTGCCCAGCCTGATCCGGGAGGTCTCCCTGGCCAGCGCGGCCAGCGTGAGCCAGGCGTCGGTCGAACCGGGGCCCGGGTCGCCCTCCCCGATACGCAGGTAATGGTCGGACCGGAAGAACGCGTCGAAGCCCAGCCGTTCCGTGGCCTGGGCGACGGCGAGCAGGTCATCGTAGGTGGCACCCTGCTGGGGCTCGGTGAAGATCCGCAACTTCATAAGGCCATTATCCGCTCACGTACCACCACACATGGGACGACACCTGGAGAATGCCCCCGCCACACCCGCGCCGCCCCCACGACGGCCATAGGATTTTGTGAGCAACGTGGCTTTTATCGGCGAGGGAGGGGTGAGATGGCGACCCGTCCGGAGACGGCGAAGAAGATCCTCCTCTACTGGATGGACCTCACGATCGCGCTGCTGGGCATCGCCCTCTCGATGCTCGTCGTCGCCGCGGTCCGGGAGCAGCGGATCTCCGTGCCGCACGCGGTGGCCGCCGAGGTCTGCCTGCTCGCTTCGCTGGCGTTCGCCCCCCTCATTCTGCGGGACTCCTTCAGCGACCGGCCCCGTCCCACGGCGAAGCTGGCCGCGAGCGGGCTGTTCTCCGTGGCCGCGGTGGCGCTCGTGCCGCACGCCGGCGCCGGCTCCGGGTCGTGGGAGACGATCGGGACCTTCTGGCTCTCAGTCCTCGCCCTCTACCTGCCGCTCCGGGCGACGGCCTGCGTGGGCGCCGGGCTGGTCGCGCTGATCACCGTCTACATGTCGGCGGTGAACGGCCAGCCGTGGCTGTCCACCCTGATCACCTTGACTCTGTCCGCCGTGCTGCTGCCCGCCACCATGCTGCTCTGGCGCTGGGTCTGGTGGACGATCAGGGAGGCGTACGACGGCCGGGAGGCCAGGGCCACGCTGGCCGTGGCGAACGAGCGGTTACGCTTCGCCCGCGACCTGCACGACCTGCTCGGCCACAGCCTGTCCGTCATCACGCTGAAGAGCGAGCTGGCCGCCAAGCTGGCCACTCTTGACGAAGGCAAGGCCGCGGCCGAGATGGCCGACGTGGGCCGCCTGGCCGCGGAGTCGCTGGCCGAGGTGCAGGTGGCCGTGGACGGCTACCGGCTGCTCGACCTGGACGAAGAACTCGCCGGGGTACGCGTCGCGCTGGAGGCGGCGGGCGCTCGGTGCGTCATCGAGGCCAGGGCCGACGACCTGTCCCCCGCCGCCCGCACGCTGCTCGCCTGGGCGGTCCGCGAAGGCGCCACCAACGTGCTCAAGCACAGCAAGGCCACGCGCTGCGCGATCGTCATCGACGGTGGCGTACTGGAGATGCGCAACGACGGCGTGCGCGGGCCCGCAGCCGGGGCCGGGAGCGGGCTGCACGGGTTGGCCGAGCGCATGACGGCCGCGGGCGGCTCGTTCGCGGCGGCTCCCACGCCGGCGGGCGAGTTCCTGCTGCGAGCGGCGGTGCCCGCATGAGGCGGACCACCCCGTGGCGCGGCCGTCTCAGGCGGGCGAGCCGGCTCGACAAGGTGCGATGGGTGATCGTCTACTCCACCGACATCGCCCACCTGCTCGCCGTGTTCGGGTTCTTCGAGCTGTATGCCCTCTGGCAGGAGGGCTTCCCCGAGGCTCTCGCGATCGGGGCGGCCATCCTCCTCCTCATCCTGCTCGTGCTGGCCACCCGCCCGTTCAGGATCGCCGTCAGGGGCGGGCGGCGGCCGACCGCGATCCTCGTGGTCGCCGGGATCATCACGCTGCTCCTGGCCGCCCTCCCGATGATCTGGGTGATCCCGGTGGGGCTGGCGATGCTCGCCCCTTACGTCCGCAGGCGTACCACCCTCATCCTGTCCATCGGGTCGATCGTCGTCATCAACGTGTACGTCACGCTGGCCGCCGGGTTCCTGATCGAGGTCCTCGTGCTCCAGATCGTCACCACCGGCATCGTGACCGGCGGCGTCATGGCGAACCTGTGGCTGTGGCACGTGGCCAAGGACGCCTACGAGGGCCAGGAGGCCAGGGCCATGCTCGCGGTGTCGGAGGAACGGCTGCGCTTCGCCCGCGACCTGAACGACCTGCTCGGCCAGAGCCTCGCCGACATCTCGGCCGGGGCCGGGGCCGCCGCGCGGACGCTGCGCGACGATCCCTCGGCGGCGGCGGGCGAGATGTTCGAGGTACGCGACCTGGCCAGGAAGACGCTGCGCGAGGTGCGCTCCACCGTACAGAGCTATCGGGCCCTGGACCTCGACGAGGTCCTGGCCAGCGTGCGGGCGGTCCTGGAGGCGGCGGACGTACGGTGCGCCGTCCGCGCGAACACGGCCGCGCTGACCGCCGAGACCCGCACGCTGCTGGCCACCGTGGTCCGCGAAGGCGCGACCAACGTGCTCAAGCACAGCAAGGCCGGGCATTGCACGATCACGATCGAGGATGGGGTGCTGGAGATGTCCAACGACGGGGTCGACGGGCCGGTGAACGACCACGCGCCGGACGGGCTCGGCGGCCTGTCGCAACGGGTCAGCGCCGCGGGCGGCACGCTGTCCGCGGCGTGCACGGGTGACGGCGCGTACCTGCTGCGGGCGGCGGTGCCGGCATGACGACGCGCGTACCCGCTCCAGGGGGGACGACCCGCGTTCTGCTGGCCGACGACGAGCACCTGGTCCGCGGTGCCATCGCGGCCCTGCTCGACCTGGAGGCGGGCATCGAGGTGATCGCCCAGGTCGGCCGCGGCGACGAGGTGCTGGCCGCCGTCGTCGAACACCGCCCCGACGTGGCCGTACTCGACATCGAGATGCCCGGCATGGACGGACTGAGCGCGGCGGAGCAGATCAGCTCCCTGTGCAAGATCGTCATCCTGACCAGCCTGGGACGACCCGGCTACCTGCGCCGGGCGATGGCGGCCGGGGTGAGCGGCTTCCTCGGCAAGGACGCCTCCGCCGAGGAACTGGCCATGGCCATCCGCAAGGTCCAATCGGGCGGCCGCTACCTGGACGCCGAACTGGCCGCGGCGGCGATGGCCGCCGGAGACAGCCCCCTGACCGGCCGCGAACGAGACGCCCTGCGGCTGGCCGGCGACGGCGCGACGATCGCCCGGATCGCAGCCGAACTGCACCTCACCGAGGGGACCGTACGCAACTACCTGTCCAGCGCGATGACCAAGCTCAACGCCCAGAACCGACTCGAAGCCATCCGTACGGCACAGCGCATGGGGTGGCTCTGAAAGCCCGGTCAGGATGCCTCATTCTTGGTCGGAGCTTCTACCGCCGAAAGGGACGCCCGACCCTTGTCTGCGTGAATGTCCTGTCGAGCTTGGCCGGTTCGCTGCATATCGAGCACCATGCCCGAAGGATCGCCAAATAACAGACCGAGCAAGAACATCAGCCGCTCAAATGGAGTCCGTTCGTCTCCCCTGCCAAGCAATGCGAACGCCACTATTCCCAGAACGGCGATCAGCACCACGCCTATGACCAGGAGCGTAATAGGCAGCGCACCGCCGAAGAAGATCGCCGTCGCCGCCGCCCCACCGCCGATCGTGCTGTAGAGCGTCCTTCCGCGAGGCCTGCGAGGTACCGGGCAGTCGTTCTCGGCAGGTGTTTCGTCACCGTTTGCTGCCATCCGACCCTGCCTGATCTCAGTCCGGTCCAAGCTCCCCCACTAGAGCCCTGAGTTGGGAGACGGGACGGCTGGGCCATCGCGATCTCGCGCGAGTCATCCTGCCTCCTACCGCCAGAATGAGCTACGCTAAGCGTGCATGCAAGGTTGCATGCAGAGATGCTTCTCTTACGTCTGGGAGAAGGTCAACCATGACCGGACGCTCGCTGGGCTTTCGCAACTCTGCGGAGCAGAACCTTGCCTAGCTCTCCGTCGATCCAACGCCGGATGCTGGCTGCCGAGCTCCGTCGGATGCGCGAGAGTGCCTTTCTGACAGGGGAAGACCTCAAGGCGCGTTTGGGATGGTCCACATCCAAGGTCAGTCGGATCGAAAACGCGCGCATCGGTATTTCGACCGA
Organism: Nonomuraea sp. NEAU-A123; assembly: GCF_018603905.1. GTDB lineage: Bacteria > Actinomycetota > Actinomycetes > Streptosporangiales > Streptosporangiaceae > Nonomuraea. Next base: position 446,777 of record NZ_JAHFZZ010000004.1, on the reverse strand, counting down.
AGATCTCGACATCCTGCTGGACCTGTACCGGGCCACCGCCGCCGATCGTCAACGACTGATGACGCTGCTCGAGCAGTCTTCCGCACATCCATGGTGGCGCACCTCCTCGACTCCGCCCAATGACTTTCATCAGTATCTGGATTTCGAAGCGGTCGCCGACCTGATCGAGGATTGGGAAATACGAGTAGTTCCAGGCTTATTCCAGACTGAGAGCTATGCGCGAAGCCTGTTGAACGCATGGAAAAAGGTCGAACCCGCTCTAACGCCCCGCGAGCTCGACGAACGAGTAGCCCTCCGCATGCGTCGCCAGGTTCGGCTGAACACCTCCGATCACCCTCTTCGGCTTGATTCCATCGTCGATGAGTCCGTCTTGTTGCGACGCATCGGCGACGCTACGGTGATGCACGCGCAACTGGCCAGATTACTCGAAATATCCGAGCTGCCCAACGTAACCCTGCGCGTTCTGCCGCTCGACGCCGACCGAGAGATCATGGACGGCTCTTTTATGCTCATCAAACTTTCCCCTGGCGAGGAGGTCGAGCAACGTCTGCTCTATGTGGACAACGTAGGCAGCGGGACGATCAGCACAGATGACACTTACATCTATCAATTTCAACGAACTTTTGAAAATCTGGCAGAGCACGCACTGACACCTGAACGCACTCGCGACTTGATAGTGCGCCACGACCAACAACGCTGGATACCTGCGATGGCGCAGGAAAACAACCATTCAAAATAGGGGTGTGCATAATGGAAAAGGACCTACTGACGGCGGCCTGGCAGCGATCGAGCCGGTGCAGCAACAACGGCTCTTGCGTCGAAATCGCCCGCTTGCGGGGCGGCCGGGTAGCCATACGCGACAGCAAGAACCCGCATGTCCACCCCATGATCGTCTCCGACACCGTTTACCAAGAATTCATCAACTCGATCAAATAGACAGCTCAGGCCGAACCAGCCGCGATGGGGGTGGCCGGGAGGTTCCTCACCACCCGGCCCTTACCTGAGGTGACCCTGAAAGCGTGGGATAAGCAGGTCCGACGGGCTCGTCACCTGGATAGCATGCCGACCCATGAGAAGACCGGCAAAGATCGCAACCGTGGCCCTTGGGGCAACCGTCCTGGCCACCCTGACACCGACCGCGCCCGCACTCGCGGACAGGGGATACGTGATCAAGAACGTCTCCACCGGTATGTGCCTCACCATCGGCGGCGACACCTCGACGCGGCGGATGGGCAACATCGCGCGGACCTGGGAATGCCAGCCCGGTTTCCAGGGCTACTTATGGAATCGCACTGCCCGCTCCCAACTCGCCAGCGCCGACTTCGGGGGCAAGCTGTGCATCGGTGCGCCCAAAGGCCCGCTCGTGCTCGTACGCCGATGCGGGGCCGATCTCAAGCACCAGCGGTTCACCTTCTCCACGATCAAGACCAACTACGGCGACCGGCTCCTGATCAAGTGGAAGAACGTATCGCCGGAGACCTGCCTGAACAGCAACGACAAGGGCCAGGTCTTCGGCTCGCGCTGCGACCCGGCCAGCACGAACCAGAACTGGACGCTGGGCCCTCGGGTTCGTGTCGGCTAGGCGATTTCGTGTCGGCCCCCGAGGGCGGGCGCGGACAGCTCTAAGAGATCTGGTGACACCTACGCTCGGAGGATCACATGAGGTCGGGTAGCGCGCAGGGGGACGACATCTCGCTGGACTACTACCTGATCTTCGCCACGCCAGCCGACAGGGACCGTGGGGCGCCGCCTCTGGGGGTCCTGGTCGAGGAGTTCGTGCTCTGCGACGACTACACCGCGGCCGGTATCGACAGTGTCGAATGGCCGGCGGCGACCGGTGTCTGGGGCGGTTCGTCCGCATCGAGCCGTGACATCCGTGCCGACGCCCTGCTGCGTTCGCGGGTGATCGCGGTGAGCCGTCACGACGCCGGCGGCGCTTACAAGGCGGGCGGCGGGGGCGAGCTGCCGACAGAGGCGGAGATCCGCACCCTGTTCGGCGAACGCCAGCCGTTGCCGGCCGCCGCCCCACTTGACCTGGGCGCGACGGGATCGCGCCTCTACCGCGTCCTGTTCGCCGGGGAACTCAGTGGGCGCGGCCTGGCGAACGTGCGGTCGGCCCTGAGACTGGAGCCGGCCGACGACCCCGCGGCTCCCCTGGCCCGCGTGGTCGGCACGGCGACGGCGACCGCCGCGGGTCACGGCTTCACCTGGGAGTTGCGGCGGATCGGGCCGGGGATTGCCTGGTGCCTCGATGTGACCGTACGTATGGGGACCGGCCCGGAGTCCGCCGTCGGGGCGCTGCTCCATCACCACCGGCAGGCGATCCGCGGGCAGGGCCTGATTCCCGTCACGATCGAACGCTTCAGATAAAAGCCCCGCAGGGCCGCGAAACTATGCCAAGGGCGTCCGGCTGAGGAAGGCGGGCACCGACGCGCGCCAGCGCGGGGCGTCCAGCGCGTTGAGCGCCGAGACGAGCCGCTTCTCCTCATAGACGAAGTGGGACTCCAGCAGGGCGGCCAGACCGTCCAGCTCGGCCCGCACCCGTTCGGGATCCGCGTCCAGGTCGCCGAGCAGCTCCTGCAACGCGCGCATGATGTCGGCCACCTGCCGGTGGTCACGGGCCAGCTCGTCCAGTACGGGACGCAGCTCGGGGAACTGCTCCGCCAGAGCGGGGAAGGCCCCCTCGTCCTCACCGCTGTGGTGCTTGGTCACGGCCGAGCAGAACGTCAGGCAGTGGGCCCGCAGCTCCCACGTCCGCTCGGGACGGGTGTGCGCGTCGGGGTGGGCGTGCACTTCCTCGCGCAGCCGGGCCAGCTCCTCGCGGAGCCAGAGGTGCGCCTCGATCAACTGGTTGCCGAACGCCGTCAGGCGGCCGTCCGGTTCGGAGGGCGGGTTCATCTGAATGGTGGCGCGGAGACCCGGTCCTTCAGGGCCGGGAGGAAGCGCCACTCCTCCTTTCGAAAACAGTATGGAAAGACTTAGTCACGTTCAGTAATGCGTGCGGTGGGTGAGAGTGCTGTGACAGGAGGTGCGCGATGACGATCCGCCGATCTGCTACCAAACGCAATGGCCTGCCCACGGTCGTGCAGCTGCGGCTCACGCCCGCCCCGGCCCAGGCCGACGCGCTGACCGCGGCGGTGCTGCTGTGCAATCAGGCGGCCACCGTCGTCTCCCGGCTGGCCTGGCAGCACCGCGTGTTCGCCGTGGTGGAGCTGCACCGGCTGGCCTATTACGAGGTGCGGGCTCAGGTGGCCGGGCTGGGCGCGCAGGCGGCCGTGCGGGCGATCGCCCGGGTCGCCGGCGCGTATGCCAACCGGCGCGCCAGCAAGAAGCGAGCTCACATCTTCCGGCCGCACGGCGCCATCCCTTACGACGCCCGGTTGATGAGCTGGAATCGTGACGCCCGCACGGTGTCGCTGTGGACGCCCACCGGCCGCGTCGCCGTCCCATATGCGGGTCGGCCGGAAGATCTCAAGGCTGTGGACGTGCTGCCGGTGGGGGAGGCCGATCTGGTCTGCCGGCGTGGGGTGTGGCTGCTGCAGGTCGCCCTCACCCTGCCCAAACCGGCGGTGCGTGAGCCGGTCGGCGGTTTTGTGGGGGTGGATCAAGGCGTGGCGAACCTGGCAGTCACCTGCGACGGTGCGGTGCTGTTGGGCCCTGCCTTGGTCGGGCCGATCGGCGGCAACGGGCACGTCCGCACCCTGCGCGAGCGGCGCCACCGGCAACGCCGACGGCTGCAGAAGAAGGGCACTGCTGCGGCGCGGCGGGTGCTGCGCCGCCTGTCCGGGCGTGAGCATCGGATGATGACCGACCTCAACCACCAAATCAGTAAGTTCGTGGTGCGTGAAGCCGAACGCACCGGCCGCGGGGTCGCCCTGGAGGATCTGCAGGGTATCCGCGGTCGGGTCAGGGCTCACCGGCTCCAGCGGCGCACCCTGCACACCTGGGCGTTCGCCCAGCAGATCGCCTTCACCCGCTACAAGGCCGCCCGGACGGGGGTTGCCTTCGTGTTGGTCGACCCTGCGTATACCTCGCAGGCGTGTCCGGAGTGCGGGTGTGTGGCGAGGGCGAACCGGCCGGCGCGGGGCCGGTTCGTCTGCACCCGGTGCGGCCTCGCTGGGCACGCCGACCACATCGCGGCCCGCAACATCGCCACACGCGGCATAGCGGGCTGGGCTGCCATCAACCAGCCACACGCTACCGGCCTCCCTTCACCCAGACGGGACCGCGAGAGCAAACCACCAGCTTCAACCGGCGGTTAGTTGATGGTCGTTCCATCCAGCACCCATTTGGGCGAGCCGTCAAACTGGCACCGTGAACAGGATCATCGTCTGCGGCATCTCCGGGTCGGGCAAGACGACGCTCGCCAGGAAGCTGGCCGCCCGGCTCGGCCTGCCCCGCCACGAGCTCGACGCCCTGCATCACGGTCCCGGCTGGGTCAAGCGGCCGGAGTTCGAGGCCGACGTGGACGAGTTCAGCCGGGGCGAGCGGTGGGTGACCGAGGACCAGTACCACCGCTTCCTGGGCGACCTCCTCTGGCAGCGCGCCGACACGGCCGTCTGGCTGGACCTGCCGCGCCGCACCGTGATGTGGCGGGTCGTACGCCGCTCACTCGGCCGCGCGATCACCCGGCGCGAGCTGTGGAACGGCAACCGGGAGGACTGGAGATCCTGGCTCGAACCTGACCACCCGATCCGGTGGGCGTGGACCCACCACCAGCGCCGCAAGACGCAGACCGCCGACCGCATCGCCCAGCACCCGGAGGTGACGGCGATCCGCCTGCGTACGGCCCGCGCGGCGAAACGCTGGCTCGCCGACCTGCCCCCGAAGGAGTGAGGAGGACAGCGCACCCCTCTTGATCGAGACGTGAGTGCGACGGCACCCGGTGACGTGGAACGCCGCGCCCTATGCCGAATACGGCGGATCCACTTGAGCAATGCATACTGAATATGCATACTTCGTATCTATGTCGATCAGGCACGGGCTGCTCGCCCTCCTCAGCAGGGGGCCCCGGCATGGCTACCAACTGCGGGTGGAATTCGAGGCGTCGACGGGGGCGACCTGGCCGCTCAACATCGGCCAGGTCTACACGACGCTGTCCCGTCTGGAGCGCGACTGCCTGGTCGAGCCGAGTGAGTCGGACGAGCAGGGGCGAGTCGTCTACACGATCACCGCGGCCGGGCGGGAGGAGATGGCGCGATGGTTCAGCACCCCCGTCGTCCACTCCGACCGGCCGCGGGACGAGCTGGTCATCAAGTTGGCCATGGCCGTCGCCGCCAAGGAGGTGGACGTCGCCGAGGTCATCCGCAAGCAGCGTACGGCGACCATGCGCGCCCTCCAGGAGCTGACCAGGGCCAAGCGAGCTGTCGCGGAAGGCGCGGCCCAGCGGCTCGTGCTCGATTCCATGATCTTCCACGCCGAGGCCGAGCAACGGTGGCTGGACCACTGCGAGGCCGTTCTCGAGGAGAAAAGATGACGTTCGTACGGCTGGCTGAGGTGGCCAGAGTCCACGGCGAAGGGGCGACAGCCGTACCCGCCCTGAAGGGTGTGAGCCTCGAGGTCGACGCGGGAGAGCTGGTCGCGGTCATGGGCCCGTCAGGGTCCGGCAAGTCGACCCTGCTCAACCTCGCGGGCGGGCTCGACCGGCCCACGTCGGGGACGGTGCACATCGGCGAGCAGGACCTGGCCACCGTGCGCGACCTGGCGGCGCTGCGGCGCCGCAGCGTCGGCTACGTCTTCCAGGACCTGAACCTGATCCCGTCGCTGACGGCGGCGGAGAACGTGATGCTGCCGCGCGAGCTCGACGGCGTACGGTCACGTCAAGCCCGCGAGGAGGCCATGGCCGTGCTGGCGGAGATCGACATGGAACACCTGGCCGACCGCTTCCCCGAGGAGCTGTCCGGTGGCCAGCGCCAGCGGGTCGCGATCGCCCGCGCACTGATCGGCGAGCGGCGCCTGCTGCTGGCCGACGAACCGACCGGTGCGCTCGACACACGTACCGGGGACGAGATCCTGCAGATATTACGCACGCGCTGTGACGCGGGCGTGGCGGCCCTGCTCGTCACCCACGAGCCGCGCTACGCCGCCTGGGCCGACCGTGTGGTGTTCCTCCGCGACGGTATGATCACCGATTCCACCAACGGGTCGCTGGTGAGCGCCCGATGAGCGCCGTTCTCGCCGCGCTGCGCATCGCCCGCCGGAACGCGTGGCGTTCCCGGGGACGAAGCGCGCTCATCATGATGATGATCGGCTTGCCCGTCCTGGTGATCACGGCGGCTCTCACCCTCAGCGAGACCATGACCGTCACTCCGCGCGAGGGCCTGGTGGCCGAGCTCGGCGCGGCCGACGCCCGCCTCGTGCAGGTACCCGAGGGCACGGTGCTGCACCAGCAGCCGGGCGGGGCGAGCATGGACCCGGCTGACGGCAAAACGGCCACGCCCCGGCTCAACGCCGCCGAGGTGGTGGCCCTGCTGGGGCCGGGTGCCCGGGTGATCCCCTTCAGCACCGGCGCGCTCCGGCTGGGCAGCGGGCAGGCCGTCGGGCTGCGGACCGATCTGCGCGATCCTCTTACCAGGGGAATCCGGACGCTGAGTGAGGGCAGGTTTCCCTCCGCCCGCGAGGTCGCGGTGACACCCGCGTTCGGCCTGCGGCCCGGCGATGTCCTGCGGTTACCCGGCGCGGCGCCGCTGACGGTGGTGGGCGTGGTCGAGCACCCGCACCAGCCGTCGCTTCGAGAGGTCGTGGGTCCGGATCTCCCGTTGACGCCGTCGGAAGAATTCTGGCCCCGCGAGTACGGCAGCGGCTGGCTCGCCGCCGCCGCGAGGCCCGTGTCGTGGACCGACGTGCCCGCGCTGAACAGAGGCGGTCTGTACGTCACCTCTCGCACCATGATCACCGACAATCAGCGCGCTCTGGTTCGTGGCCCAGACTCCGTCCAGGAGCTGGCCGGGATCGGCGCCATGGTGATCGTGATGGCGCTGGAGACCGTGCTGCTGGCCGGGCCCGCCTTCGCGGTCGGGCTCCGCAGACGGCGCCGGGAACTGGCCGAGATCGCGACCCAAGGCGGCTCAGCCGGGCACCTGCGGACGATCGTGCTGGCCGACGGGCTCATCCTCGGTGGTGCGGCCACCCTCGTGGCGACCGTGCTGGGCATCGCGGCCGGAACGCTGGGCGCCCCGGTCCTGGCGCGCTGGGGAGGGCAGGTCGGCCCGCCGGACGTACCGTGGTGGCCGGTTCTGGGCGTGGCCGGGCTGGGCCTGCTCACCGGGCTCGTGGCAGCGCTGGTGCCTGCCGTGCAAGCGGCTCGGCAGAACACCGCGGCCGTGTTGGCCGGCCGCTCGCCCACGATGGCCGACCGGCCGGGATGGCCCCTGGTGGGGGTCGCGCTGGTGCTGGCCGGACTGGCGGCGACCGTGGTGGCGCGCCGCCAACCGGGCTCGGCGTGGGTGTTCGTCTCGTCGGTGCCGGTCCTGCTCGGGCTGGTGGCGTTGACGCCATGGCTGGTCCGCTACACGGGACGGCTGGCCACGCGGCTGCGGCTGCCGCTGCGGGTGTCCGTCCGCGACGCGGTCCGCCACCGATCCCGGACGGCGAGCGCCGTGGCGGCCGTCATGGCGGTCACGGCCACGGTCGTGGCGATGGGCATCGGCGCTCAGAGCGCATACATGGACCAGCGCAACGCCTACACCTCGGCGCGCCCGACCGGCATGCTGGCGATCTGGGGCGGCACCATGGCCGACGCGACCTGGAACAAGCTGCGCGCCGAAGCGGCCCGCCTGCTGCCGGGCGTGCCGCTGACCGCCGGCTACCAGGTGAAGGACGCCCAGGGCCACCGCTACGCGTTGCGGTACACGGTGCGATGGAACGGCACCCGGACACGTCGCACGGCGGCCATCGGCGACCAGGCGCTGCTCGAACTCCTGCAAGGACGCCACGACCCACAGGCGGCCGCGGCGCTGGCGAGCGGTAAGGCCGTGGTGTTCGACGCGGCCGCCCTGCGGGACGGCAAGCTCACGCTGCGGGCGGGCTCCACGTCCGGCCCCGCGCGCCAGCTCGACGTGCCCGCGGTGCTGGCCACACCCGCTGACGAGTACCAGGGCGGTGCCCTGCTGCCGCGCGCCCTGGTCGAGCAGGCCGGCTTCTCGACGGCGGAGCGCCAGCTCTACGCCATGCACCGGCCGCCGGCCGACTCACCGCTGTGGCGCGATCTCGCCAAAGTGACCCACCGCGTCACGATCGCGTCCGAGGAGGGCTATCGCAACACGCCCGACCCCAGCTTGTGGGGCTGGCTCGGCGGCGCTCTCGTCCTCGTCGTCGGCGGCACACTGGCCGCCACCCGCCTGGCGGCCGCCGACATGCGGCCTGAACGGGCCACAATGGCAGCCATCGGCGCCCCGCCCGGGATGTTGCGGATGGTCGTGGCCGGCCAGGCCCTCTACATCTCCGGGCTCGGCGCGCTGGTCGGGCTGGTCGCGGGAACGGTGACAGGCGTGGCGCTGAGCCGGCCGATGACGACGCACGGCGCGGGAGATCCCGCCACGATCGCCATACCGTGGTCATTCGTGATCGCCGCTGTGGTGGGGCTGCCCCTGCTGGCGACCGCAGCGGCACTGATCACCCGGACCCGGCTGCCCCTCGCCCGTCGGCTCGTGTGACGCGGATCCTGGATCGCTCCCGGCCACCGTGGTGAGCTGCGCCATCGGCACCGGGAGCGTCGTGATGGTCGACGAACGCGGCTACTTCCTGGCCAGCAGTGCCACGCACTCCACGTGGTGAGTCATCGGAAAGGCGTCGAAAGCCCGCAGGTCTACCAGCTCATAGCCGTCGTCGCCCAGCCAGGACAGGTCGCGGGCCAGCGTCGCCGGGTCGCAGGAGACGTACACGATCCGCGACGCCTCCAGCGCGGCGACCCGGCGGACCACGTCGCGCCCGAGCCCCGACCGGGGCGGGTCGACGACGACGATGTCGGCGCGCTCGATCTGGAACCGGTCCAGTGCCTCCTCCACCCGTCCCCGCTCCACCCGGGCCTGCGGCAGGTCGCGGAGGTTGGCGCGGGCGTCGCGGACGGCGGCCGCCTCCGACTCCAGGCCGAACACCGCGCCCTCGGCCCCCACACCCTCCGCCAGGCCGGCGGCGAACAGGCCGACCCCGCAGTAGAGGTCCAGGGCCCACTCTCCGGGCTCCGGCGCGGCGTAGGACAGGACGGCGTCGAGCAGGGTCTCGGCGGCGCCCGGATGCACCTGCCAGAAGCCGCTGCCCGCCACCCTGAACTCCCGGTCGCCCACCTGCTCGTGCAGCACCCCGGAGCCCTTGCGCGGCACGGTGTGGCCCTTGCCCTGGTCGAGCAGGATCGAGGCCGACGCGTCAAGGTCCGGGACGGTCACGCTGCGCCTGGGCCGCGGCTTGACCACCACGGCCTGGTCGCCGGCCGAGGAGGCGATCACCTCGACGACGGACGCGCCGCGCCACTCGCGCTGCTCGGCGCCGACGGCCTCCACCTCCGGGTGCGCGATCAGGCAGGCGTCGACCACCTCGATGTCGTGCGAGCGGTGCTTGCGGAAGCCGAGCTCGCCGTCGGGCCGGGCGGCGAACTGGACGCGGGTGCGCCAGCCGAGCCCGTCCTTGGCGCCCGGCACCTCCTCGACCACGACCGCACGCTCGATGCCGGCCAGCCTGCTGAGCTGCTCGGCGACCACGGCGGCCTTGAGACCGCGCTGCGCCTCCAGAGTGGCGTGCTGCCAGTCGCAGCCGCCGCAGCGGCCGGGGCCGGCGAAGGGGCAGGGCGGGACCACGCGGTCGGGTGACGGGTCGAGCACCTGCACGGCGTCGGCCCGGAGGAAGCGGGTGGTCTCCTCGGTGACCTCGGCGATGACCCGCTCGCCTGGCAGCGCGTGTCGTACGAAGACCACGCGCCCTTCATGGCGCGCCACGCACCAGCCGCCATGGGCGACCGGACCTACCGTCAGCTCGAGAGATGCCTGTTCCACACGGATACCCTATGCCCTGGCCGACCCTGCCACTTTCCGGACTTGGCCTGCTACAGGGAGTGGTCGCTGGCTTTGATCTCGTCTTTCGCCTTGACGTCCGTCTTGATGACCTGGTGTCCCGCCCGGCGCGAGGCGCCCGGCGCGAACGGCTCGCGCCGCCCCTTGAGCCGGTCGGAGGAGTGGAGCTGCCACGGCACGCTCGTCACCATCACCCCTGGCTTGAACAGCAGCCGCGCCTTCAGCCGCAGCGCGCTCTGGTTGTGCAGCAGGTGCTCCCACCAGTGCCCGACCACGTACTCGGGGATGAACACGGTCACCACGTCGCGCGGTGAGCGGCGGCGCAGGGTCTTGACGTAGTCGAGGATCGGCTGGGTGATCTCCCGGTATGGAGAGTCGAGCATCTTCAGCGGCACCGGGATGCCCAGGCGCTCCCACTCGTCCTGGAGGTGGCGGGCTTCGGCGCCCTCGACGCCGACGGTGATCGCCTCCAGCGTGGACGGCCTGGTGGCGCGGGCGTAGGCGAGGGCACGCATCGTCGGCTTGTGAATCTTGGAGACGAGCACGATCGCGTGGTTGCGCGCCGGCAGCATCGACTCGTCGAACTCCTCGGTGATCTCCAGTTCGGCCGCCACGTTGTCGTAGTGGCGCCGGATGGCCTTCATCATGAGGAACAGGACCGGCATCGCGAAGCACACGATCCAGGCGCCGACCAGGAACTTGGTCAGCAGCACGACGACCAGCACCAGCCCGGTCATGATGCCGCCGAAGAAGTTGATCACTCGCGAGCGGTGCATCTGGTGCCGGATCTTGGGGTCGGTCTCGGTCTTGAGATGGCGGGTCCAGTGGATGACCATGCCGATCTGGCTGAGCGTGAAGGAGACGAACACGCCGACGATGTAGAGGTTCAGCAGGCGGCTGACGTCGGCGTTGAACCCCCACAGCAGCAGGCACGCGCCCAGCGCCAGGATGACGATGCCGTTGGAGAAGGCCAGCCGGTCGCCGCGGGTGTGCAGCTGGCGGGGCAGGTAGCGGTCCTGGGCCAGGATCGAGCCGAGCACCGGGAAGCCGTTGAAGGCGGTGTTGGCGGCGAGGAACAGGATGAGCGCGGTGACCGCCGAGATGACCACGAACGGCAGCGAGCCGCCGCCGAAGACCGCGTCGGCCACCTGCGAGATGATCGGCTGCTGGTAGTAGCCGGGGCCGACCGGCGACCCGTCCGCCCGGTGCAGGTCGTAGGCCACCACCGACGGCTCGGCCACCTTCACGCCCGAGGCCAGGCCCAGCGCGATGATGCCGCCGAACATCGTGATCGACACCAGGCCCATCATGAGCAGCGTGGTGGCGGCGTTCTTGCTCTTGGGCTTGCGGAAGGCGGGCACGCCGTTGCTGATGGCCTCGACACCGGTCAGCGCCGCGCAACCGGAGGAGAAGGCGCGCAGGATCAGGAAGGCGGCGGCGAAGCTGGTCAGGTTCGCCTGCTCGGCGTCGATCGTGAACCCGGCGCTGGGCGCCCGCAGGTCGTCGCCGAGCACCAGCAGCCGGAAGCCGCCCCAGGCGATCAGCCCCAGCACCGCGAGCATGAACGCGTACGTCGGGACGGCGAAGGCCGCCCCCGACTCGCGCAGGCCGCGCAGGTTGACGACGGTGAGCAGGATCACGATGGCGATGGCGACGGCCGGCTTGTGCTCGCCGACGAACGGGATCGTGGCGCCCACGTAGTCGACGCCGTTGGCGACCGACACGGCCACGGTCAGCACGTAGTCGACCATGAGCGCGCTGGCCACGGTCAGCCCGGCGTTCTTGCCGAGGTTGGTGGTGGCCACCTCGTAGTCGCCGCCGCCGCTGGGGTAGGCGTGCACGTTCTGCCGGTACGAGGCCACGACCGTCAGCATCACGACCACGACGGCGATCGCGACCCACGGACTGTAGGAGTAGAACGACACACCCGCCAGCGACAGGATGACCAGAATCTCCTGCGGCGCGTACGCCACGGAGGACAGGGCGTCGCTGGCGAAGATCGGCAGGGCTATGCGTTTGGGCAGCAGTTGCTCGTGAAGCTGGCCGCTTCTGAGCGCCCGCCCCACAAGCACGCGTTTGACAAGATCCGTTACCTTCGCCACGTAACGAAATGCTAGCCCCCCGTGCCAGGGGCGCCGACGGGGCGCTCCCCTATCGGGCCATACTGGTGTCGAGCAACCGGCCGACCGCGAAGTGCGGGGGAGTATGCATATAGTGATCATGGGCTGTGGCCGGGTCGGTTCGACCCTGGCCCACATCCTCGAGGACAACGGCCATACGGTCGCGATCATCGATCGCGACCCTCAGGCCTTCCGCCGGCTGCGTGCCGGTTTTCGCGGGCGGCGGGTGACCGGCGTCGGATTCGACCGTGACGTGCTCACCGAGGCGGGCATCGAGTCCGCGGCCGCGTACGTGGCGGTCTCCAGCGGCGACAACTCCAACATCATCTCGGCGCGCGCGGCGCGCGAGACGTTCGGCGTCGACAACGTGGTGGCCCGCATCTACGACCCGCGGCGGGCCGAGGTCTACCAGCGGCTGGGCATCCCCACGGTGGCGACCGTGCGGTGGACCGCCGACCAGATCCTGCGCCGCATCCTGCCCGAGGGCGCCGAGCCGCTCTGGCGCGACCCCACCGGCACCGTGATCCTGGCGGAGGTCGCCACGAATCCCGGCTGGATCGGCACCCGGGTCGTCGATCTCGAGGCACGGGCCAGGACCCGCGCCGCCTACCTCAACCGCATGGGCGAGGCCCTGGTCATCGCCGATGACACCGTGATCCAGGAAGGCGACGTGCTGCACGTCATCGCCGCCGAGAACGACATGGACCGGATCAACAAGGTGCTCGCCCTGGCACCGGAACAGGACCACTGATGCGCGTCGCCATCGCCGGTGCGGGGGCCGTGGGCCGGTCCATCGCGGCCGAGCTGCTGGAGAACGGTCACGAGGTCCTCCTGATCGACATCGACCCCCGCGCCATCAAGATCGACAGCGTGCCGCGGGCGGAGTGGCTGCTGGCCGACGCCTGCGAGATCGCCTCGCTCGACGAGGCGGGCCTGAGCAACTGCCACGTCGTCGTCGCCTCCTCCGGCGACGACAAGGTCAACCTCGTGGTGTCGCTGCTGGCCAAGACCGAGTACGGCGTGCCGCGCGTGGTGGCCCGGATCAACCACCCCAACAACGAGTGGCTGTTCAACGAGTCGTGGGGCGTGGACGTGGCGGTCTCGACACCGCGCCTGCTGAGCGCGCTGGTCGAGGAGGCGGTGAGCGTCGGCGACCTGGTGCGGCTGATGACGTTCCGCCAGGGGCAGGCCAACCTGGTCGAGCTCACCCTGGCCGAGGACGCGCCCGTGGTGGGCCAGCGGGCCGGCTCGGTGCCGTGGCCGAACGACTCGGCGCTGGTCGCGATCCTGCGTGAGGGCCGGGTGCTGGTGCCGACCAACGACGACCCGCTGGAGGCGGGCGACGAGCTGTTGTTCGTCGCCAACCAGGAGGTGGAGCAGGAGCTCGCGCACCTGCTCTCCCAGCACTGAGCGGCTAGGCGGGGGCGACCGGCGACTTGATCGGCGTTCGTCCCCTGCCGAGCAGCCACAGCATCGCGCCGAGCGCGGCCACCTGGAGCGGCCAGCCCATCACGATCTTCGCGAAGCCGAGGGCGGCCACGGCCTCGTCGCCGCCGCCGAACAGCCACACGGGCAGCTGCACGGCCACCCTGATCACGCACGGGATCAGCAGCATCCAGGTCAGCTTGGCGCAGAGCCGGACGATGCCCGGATCCTTGTGCCAGGCCGTGGGGTCGCCGGTGACCGAGCCGATCAGGAACCCGACCACGGGCCAGCGGGTGACGATCGACAGCAGCATCGCCACCGAGTAGCCGGCGTTCCACAGGATGCCGGGCAGGAAATAGTCCTTCGCGTCGCCGGTGCGGCTGGCGAAGAACGCGCCGATGGCGATGCCGATCAGGCTGTTGATCACGAACTGCGGCGTGGACCGCTGCGCGATCCTGGCCACCAGCAGCACGACCGCCAGCGAGACGCTGATGATGAGCGAGATCTTCAGGTCTTCGGTGAAGATCCACGACAGCGTGAACGCGATGGTCGGCACCGCCGCCTCGATGATGCCCCGTACTCCGCCGAACGCCTTGGCGAGCTGGGCTCGCACCGCCGCTTCGACGGTGTCGTGGGCGACCTCTTCCGCCTCGGCACTCACCTGATCAACTCCCTGGGCGCAGCTCGTAGCGAGGATTGAACATCACCTTGCGCCCGTCCTGCATGCTGACCAGGCCTTCTGCCTTGACGGTGCGCCCGGGCTCGATGCCCGCGATCTTGCGGCGGCCGAGCCATACCAGGTCGATCACGTCTGACCCGTCGTAGAGCTCGGCCTCAAGGGCGGGCGCGCCGCCCCTGGGCCGCAGTGTCACGGTACGTAGCGTACCGGCCACGCAGAAGCGGCGCCTGCCGCCACACGAGACGATGGGGGTCGCGCCGACCTCGTCGACGTCTTCCCGTAGTTCCTGGGCTTCGATCTCGGACTGGGTGGAGGCCAGCCGACTGAAGAACCCGCGCAATCCCCCGCGTTTCGGAGGTTCTGCCGTACTCATGATGACTCAGCCTACGTGATAGGAACGGTCAGCGAATCTCGCTGATCTCGGGTCCTCGTTTGAACGGGTTGAGCCCCTGGCTCTCGTCCGTTTCGGTGCTCTGCTCGTTGGGACGGCGCAGCGTGATCGCCTCTTCCCGGGCCATCGGCTCGGTGCCCCGTACTACCACGACATCCCGGATGAAGTCGAGGAACACGTTCGCCACGCTCTCGTCGAGCGCGGCCCGGCCACTGATCATCGCCAGCAGGAACCAGCGCGGACCGTCGATGCCGATGTAACGGGCCTTGCGGGTGGTGTTGCCCTCGCCGGCGATGTCGCCGATCAGCTCGGGACCGAACGGGCCCTCCTGCCCGGCGAGGTCCTTGGCACCCGACAGGATCTTGGCCCGGACCTCGTCCCAGAGACCCATGGTCTTGGGCGCGGCCAGTGCCTGGAGCTGCAGCGAGCTCTCCTCGTACAGCACGACGACACCGACGTTCTGGTCACCCACCGAGGCCAGCCGCAGGTCGAAGTCGGGGTTGTGCGGCACGCGCAGCCCGCCGAGATCGATCCTGTCGGTGTCGGGGTGGGGCTCGTCGGCGTCCCATGGGCCGGATTCGCGCATGGGGGCGGCGGAGACCTTCTGCTCTGCCGCCTGATCCGGCTGCTCACGACGGCGACGTCGGAACACTGTGCTCACTCTCCCTGGTTAACGTCCTGTTGATCCGAAACCGCCGGTGCCGCGGGCCGAGCCGGGCAGCAGCTCCACCTCGGTGAACGCCGCCCGCTCGACGCGTTGGACGACGAGCTGGGCCACCCGGTCTCCGCGGCTCAGGCGGAAGGGCTCCTTGGCGTCGGTGTTGATCACCGTCACCCTGATCTCGCCGCGGTAGCCGGCGTCGACCGTGCCTGGCGCGTTGACCAGCGTGACGCCGTGCTTGGCGGCAAGGCCCGAGCGAGGGTGCACGAACGCGGCGTAGCCGTCGGGCAGCGCGATCGCGAGGCCCGTCCCGATCACGGCCCGCTCGCCGGGCAGCAGTTCGACGTCCTCGGCCGCGTAGAGGTCGGCGCCCGCGTCGCCCGGATGGGCGTAGGACGGCACCGGCAGCTCGTCGTCGAGTCGCTGGATGAGGACCTGCACGTCGGTCAAGGGTTCACCTCACGGTCGTGGTGCTCGGCGGCGATGCGCCCCCTCAGCCTCAAGGTACGCCCTTCCGCCCGTACTCCTGTCGCACCAGACAGGAGGGTGGAGTGTCGGGCCACCGGGAAAAGGGAGAAGGCACCCGAACTCGGGCGTCCCTCGGTGAGGTGGTCACGGGTGACGAGATTACTCGGTGTCAGGGGGACTATCGTCCTTGTCGGCCGAGCCCGAACTTGCGCCCGGGGGCGGGGAGTCGGGTGACCGCGCGGGGGCCGGCGGCAGGGCGGGCGGTTTGTGCACCAGCTCGGGCAGCGCCCGGTAGATCACCGCCGCCACGGGCACGGCCACCGCCGCTCCCGCGATGCCGGCCAGGATGCCGCCGACGGCCAGCACGAGGATGATGGCCAGCGGGTGGAAGTTGAGCGCCCGGCCGACGATGAGCGGCTGGAGCACGTGGTTCTCCAGTTGCTGCTCGACGATCAGGATGCCGATGAAGATCAGCGCGTAGACCGGCCCCTTGGCGCCCAGCGTGACCAGGGTGGCGATCGTACCCGCGAAGAAGATGCCGACGATCGGGATGAAGCTGGCGAAGAAGATCAGCACCGCCAGCGGCGCCCAGAGCGGCACGCCCATACCGGCCAGCACGATGCCCATGATTAATCCGTGCACGGCGGCGACCGCGACGGTGCCCTGCACATAGTGGGAGAGCGTGGTCCAGGCGGCCCGGCCCGCCCGGTCGACCCGCGGCGCCATCGAGCCGAACCCCCGCAGGAACCACGACCAGATCCGGTCGCCGTCCTTGAGCAGGAAGAACGTGACGAACAGCAGCAGCACGAGGGATGCGAGCACCTCGAAGGCGACGGCGCCGGCGGTCAGCACGGTGCTCGTGATGGCCGTGCGCTGGGCGTTGACCATCGTCGCGATCTCGTCGACGTAGCTGGTGATCTGCGCCTCTTTGAGGTGCAGCGGGCCGGTGATCAGCCAGTTCTGTACGTCGCGGGCGGTGGACTGGACCTGTTCGACCAGGTTGGGGAACTCCTCGGTGGCCCGCGCGCCGACCAGCCATCCGGTGCCGGCGAGCACCGCGAGCGCCACCAGCATGGTGATCCAGGTGGCGTAGATGGGGCGCATGCCCGCCTCACGCAGGCTCCTGGCCAGCGGGAACAGCAGCGCGGTCAGCAGCAGGGCGATGGCGACGGGCAGGGCCACGAAGCTGAGCCGCGCGATGCCCTGGACGAAGAAGTAGACGACCACGCCGACGAGGATCAGGCACAGGCACCAGGCGGCCATCTTGGCCAGCACGGGTGGCACGAGCTTGGTTGGGCGGTCAGTCAGCACGTGTTCAAGACTGGCACGTGACCGGAATGGATGCGCGCGGATAAAAGATCGGGTCTGATCGGGTCTGGGCAACGGCATGATCACATGCGACCGTCATGCACATGAAGACCGTCGCGCTGGTTAAGGTGAGCGCTATCACCGCCGTGATCGCATGTCTCGTCGCGGTCCCCGTGCCCGCCCTGGCCTCGCGCGGTGAGCCCGCGCTCGACGTGCTGTCCAGCCGCGCCGACCGGGTCAGCGGCGGTGACGCCTTGATCCGGGTACAAGTAAGCCAGGGCATGCGGCTCAAGGTGCTGCGCAACGGCGAGGACGTCACCGCGGCCTTCACACCGGATCCCGGCGGCGAGTCGTTCAGCGGCCTGGTGACCGGGCTGATCGACGGCGACAACACGATCAAGGCGCTGGCCGGGCCGTTCAAAGAGACGCTGAAGTTACGCAACCACCCGATCTCAGGACCGATCTTCTCGGGGCCGCACCAGTACCCGTTCCTGTGCAAGACCGAGCGGAGCGGGCTCGGCCCGCCGGTCGCGGACAACCAGGACGGCCAGGGCATGCGCACCACGGGCGGGTGGAGCAGGGACTGCTTCGCGCCGGTGCTGAAGGAGCGGCTCTACCGCTCGACGGACGGCGCGTTCAAGACGATGCCCGCCCAGCGCCCCGCGGACATGTCGACCACCACCACGATGGACGGCCGGACGGTGGACTTCGTGGTGCGCCGCGAGCGCGGCGTGATCAACCGCTTCCTCTACTCCATCGCGATGCTGGAGGACGGCTACAACGGCCGGGCGATCTACCGCTTCGACGGCGGCGTGGGGATCGGCCACGACCAGGGCACGCTCGGCGGCAGCGCGCTCGACGTGTACGGACTGGGCAAGGGCTACGCGATCCTGTACTCGTCGGGCACCCGCACCTCGACGCACTACAACCTGATCCTGGGCGGCGAGACCGCGCTGATGGTGAAGGAGCGGTTCATCGAGCAGTACGGCGTGCCGCTCTACACGGTCGGCGTGGGCGGCTCGGGCGGCGCCCTCCAGCAGTACATCTACGGGCAGAACTACGGCACCGAGGTGATCGACGCGGCGATCCCGCAGTACTCCTATCCCGACATGGTCACCCAGACCATCCACGTCGGCGACTGTGAGCTGCTCGAACGCTACATGGACCACAACCCGCGCTGGGCGTCCTGGGACGCGCGGACCGCGCTGATCGGGATGAACGCCAGCGACACCGTGGACAACCCCTACACCGGCAAGCCGGGCTCGGACGAGTGCGTCAAGGGCTGGCGCGGGCTCACACCGCTGACCATGAACCCGCTCTTCAGCTCCAACAACGATCCCGAGTGGGCCAAGATGGACCCGCCCGGCGTCAAGGACACGGTCCAGTGGACGCACTGGGACGACCTGCGCGAGGTCTACGGCGTCGCCCCCGACGGCTACGCCCGCTCCACCTGGGACAACGTCGGCGTCCAGTACGGTCTGGGGTCGCTGGTGAAGGGCCTGATCACGCCCGCGGAGTTCCTCGACGTCAACGCGCACGCCGGCTCCTGGAAGGAGTCGAAGGACATGGTGCGGGAGGGCTGCCCGTTCACCCCCTCCCTCTGCCAGGATCCGGCCCAGTTCGACCCGTGGAGCACCCGCAACCAGCAGACGGGGGACCCGGCGCCACGGCGTACCGGCGACCCGATCGCGATCAAGAACGTGGAGCGCAGCGGGCTGGTGTTCAAGGGCGACATCGCCATCCCGGTCATCGACTGGCGCCACTACCTCGAAGACCAGCTCGACATGCACGACGCGCACCAGTCGTTCGCCTCGCGGCAGCGGATGCTGAACTACGACGGCAACGCCGACAACCAGGTCATCTGGTTCACCGACGCCCGCCCCGACGGGCCGGCGTTCGACCAGACGCCCGAGGCGCTGCGGGTGATGGACCAGTGGATGGCCAACCTCCGCGCCCGCCCGTGGCGCGGGGTGGCGGGCAACAAGCCCGCCTCGGCCGTGGACCGCTGCTTCACCACCACCGGGGCGCAGATCGCCGCCGGCCCGCACGTGTGGGACGGCATCCTGGACCACCACGCCGCCGGCCCCTGCACCGCGCGCTTCCCGTTGTACTCCACCTCCCGCGTCGTGGCGGGCGGTCCGCTGGAGGGCGGCGTGTACAAGTGCCGCCTGCAGCCGGTGTCCAAGGCCATCGCACGCGGCCTGTACGGCTCGTGGCGCCCCTCCCCCGAGGAGCGGGCCCGCCTTGAGGCGATCTTCCCCTCGGGGGTGTGCGACTACTAGCAGTTACTGCTCGAGCGTCACCTCGACGGCGAACTCGGGACCGTCGTCGAGGACGAACTCCTCGACGTTGCCCGCGCCGCACAGGTCGTCCTGCGCCAGCCGTACCAGGGCGATCTCGGGGCCGGACACGGTGAGGCGGGAGACCTCGGCGCGCATCGACAGCTTGACGGCGGACTTGGCCTTGCGGATCCGCGCGAGCACGTCGGACGCCACGGTGAGCACCGCCGGGTCACCCGCGCCCGCCGGCACCGACGGCCACGCCGCGCGGTGGACCGAGCCGGGACGCCACCAGGACCAGACCTCCTCCGTGACGAACGGCAGGAACGGCGCGAAGAGCCGCAGCAGCACGTCGAGCGCCTGGCGCAGCGCCGCGTGCGCCGAGGCGGCCGCCGGGCCGCTCTCATAGGCCCTGGCCTTGACCAGCTCCAGGTAGTCGTCACAGAACGCCCAGAAGAAGCGCTCGGCGGCCTCCATCGCCCGGGTGTAGTCGTAGCCCTCGAACGCCTGGGTGGCCTCCTCGATCACACTCGAGAGCTGGGCCAGCATCGCCAGGTCGAGCGGCTCGGTGACCGCCGCCTCGGAGCCGGGGAAGCCGAGCACGAACTTCGACGCGTTGAGGATCTTGATGGCGAGCCGCCGGCCGACCTTGATCTGCCCGGTGTCGAACGCCGTGTCGGTGCCGGGCCGCCCGCTGGCCGCCCAGTAGCGGATCGCGTCGGAGCCGTACTCCTCCAGCAGCCCGAGCGGCGTCGTGACGTTGCCCTTGGACTTGGACATCTTCTTGCGGTCGGGGTCGAGGATCCAGCCCGCGATGACCACGTCGCGCCACGGCAGCGTGCCGAACTCCTGGTGCGCCCTGACCACGGTGGAGAACAGCCAGGTGCGGATGATCTCGTGCGCCTGCGGCCGCAGGTCCATCGGGAAGACCCGGCCGAACAGGTCGGGATCCCGCTCCCAGCCGCCGACGATCTCCGGCGTGAGGGACGAGGTCGCCCAGGTGTCCATGATGTCCGGATCGCCCATGAAGCCGCCCGGCACGCCCCGCTGGTCCTCGGTGTAGCCGTCGGGCACCTGCGAAGAGGGGTCCATCGGCAGCAGGTCCTCCGGCGGGACCAGCGGACGGGAGTAGTCGGGCTCGCCCGACCCGTCCAGCGGGTACCAGACGGGGATCGGCACGCCGAAGAAGCGCTGCCGGGAGATCAGCCAGTCGCCGGCCAGCCCCCGCACCCAGTTGTCGTAGCGGACCCGCATGTGCGGCGGGTGCCAGCGCAGCTCGGCGCCCCTGTCCAGCAGCCGCTCGCGCAGCTCGGGGTCGCGTCCGCCGTTGCGGATGTACCACTGACGGGTGGTGACGATCTCCAGCGGGCGGTCGCCCTGCTCGTAGAACTTCACCATCCGCCGCGTGGGACGCGGGTCGCCGTCCAGGTCGCCCGACTCGCGCAGCAGCTCCACGACGCGTTCGCGCGCGCTGTGGACGGTCTTGCCCGCCAGCTCTTTGTACGGCTCCTGCTCGACGCCCTCGGGCGGCTCGGGCAGCAGGCGGCCGTCCTTGCCGATGATCGGCCTGGTCTCCAGCGCCAGCTCCCGCCACCAGGTGATGTCGGTGATGTCGCCGAACGTGCAGACCATCGCGATGCCGGAGCCCTTGTCGGGCTCGGCCAGGTGGTGGGCCAGCACCGGCACCTCGGCGCCGAACAGCGGCGTCAGCACCGAGGTGCCGAACAGCGGCTGGTAGCGCTCGTCGTCGGGGTGCGCCACCAGGGCCACGCAGGCGGGCAGCAGCTCGGGCCGGGTCGTCTCGATCCAGACCGGCCCCTTCTCGCCGTAGAAGGAGACCCGGTGGAAGGCTCCCGGCCACTCACGGTCCTCGAGCTCCGCCTGGGCGACGGCGGTGCGGAAGGAGACGTCCCACAGCGTCGGCGCCTCGGCCAGGTAGGCCTCGCCGCGCCCCAGCGTGCGCAGGAAGGCCCGCTGCGAGGCGGCCCGCGCCCCGGCGTCGATGGTCGCGTACGTCATCGACCAGTCGACGGACAGCCCCAGCCGCCGCCACAGCTCCTCGAACGCCTTCTCGTCCTCGGCGGTCAGCCGCTCGCACAGCTCGATGAAGTTGCCGCGCGAGACGGAGACCTGCCGCTTGGGATCGGGCTTGGCCGGAGGTGTGAAGTCGGGGTCGTAGGGCACCGAAGGGTCACAGCGGACGCCGAAGTGGTTCTGCACCCGGCGCTCGGTGGGCAGGCCGTTGTCGTCCCACCCCATGGGATAGAAGACCTCGCGCCCGCGCATCCGCTGGAAACGGGCGATG
Source organism: Nonomuraea sp. NEAU-A123 (assembly GCF_018603905.1). GTDB lineage: Bacteria > Actinomycetota > Actinomycetes > Streptosporangiales > Streptosporangiaceae > Nonomuraea. The sequence continues at coordinate 425,137 of NZ_JAHFZZ010000004.1, read as the reverse complement.
GTGTCAGTGTGCGTGTAGGAGAAGACGTGACCGACGTGGAGGGAGCCGGAGACGGTGGGAGGCGGCGTGTCGATCGAGTAGATCTGCTCGCGCGTCTTGGACCTGTCGAACCGGTAGGTACCGTCATCTTCCCAGCGCGCTACCCATACCTGCTCCAAGCCGTCGAGAGTCGGTTTCTCCGGCATGGCGGCATGGCGTAGTCGCTGCTGATTCATGCCTCCATATGGTACGGCTTCACCGGCCTGGGAGGCGTTGCAGACTAGTGTTCGTTACAAAGCGGAAGGAGACGTTCGGATGGCAGACGACAAGCCCGACCTCGCCTGGCGGGTCATCGGCGGTCTGGTCGGATTGGTCACCGCCTGGGCGGCGCGCAAGATCCTCGGGTTCGTCTGGGTGAAGACCACCGGCAAGGAGCCGCCGATCGACACCGACTCACCCGAGGTCAGCATGGGCGAGGCGATCGGTTACGCCGTGGTGATGGGCGTCGGGATGTCCGTGGCGCAGATCGTGGTCAACCGGACCGCCAAGAAGCGTTATGAGGCGTGGAAGACGGTGAAGCAGGTGACTCCAGGGCAGTGAGAAACTCTCCGGCCCAGCGGTCCACGTCGTAGGTGGCGACCCGGCGGCGCATCGTCCGCATCCGCCGGGACAGCTCGTGCGGCGTGGCCCGCATCGCCGTCATCATCTGCCGCTTGACGTCCTCGACGTCATAGGGATTGACCAGGTACGACTGCCGCAGCTCGTCGGCCGCCCCGGCGAACTCACTGAGCACGAGCGCTCCCCGCAGGTCGTGGTGGCAGGCGACATACTCCTTGGCCACCAGGTTCATCCCGTCACGCAACGGCGTGACCACCATGACGTCGGCGGCCAGGTAGAGCGCGGCCAGCTCCTCCCGCCCGTATGACTGGTGGAAATACTGGATCGGCTGGAGGCCGAGCATCGCGTGCTCGCCGTTGATCCGGCCGACCTGCAGTTCGATGTCGTCGCGCAACCGGCGGTACTCCTCCACCCGTTCGCGCGAAGGCGTGGCGATCTGCACGAACACGGCCTCGTTGGGCTTCAGCCGCCCCTCCTTGAGCAACTCGCCGAACGCCTCCAGCCGTAGCCCGATGCCCTTGGTGTAGTCGAGCCGGTCCACCCCGAGCAGCACGTGCTCCGGATCGCCGAGCTCGGCCCTGATCTCCTTGGCGCGGGTCATGATGTGCGGCTCGCGCACCAGCCGGTCGAGCTCGCCGAAGTCCACCGAGATGGGGAACGCCTGCGTGGTCACGATCCGGTCGTCGAGGAAGATCTCATTCCCCTTGTACGGCAGGCCGAGCAGCCTGCGGCACAGCCGCCGGAAGTTCGAGGCGCCGCCGGGCAACTGGAAGCCCACCAGGTCGGCCCCGAGCAGCCCTTCGACCAGCTCCCTGCGCCACGGCAGCCGCCAGAACAGCTCGACCGGCGGGAACGGGATGTGCAGGAAGAAGCCGATGCGCAGGTCCGGCCGGAGCTTGCGCAGCATGGCGGGGACGAGCTGGAGCTGGTAGTCCTGCACCCAGACGAGCGCCCCCTCCTCGGCCGCCTCGGCCGCGGCCTCGGCGAAGCGCTGGTTGACGGCGCGGTAGGCGTCCCACATGCCGCGCTCGAACACCGGCGGCGCGACCACGTCGTGATAGAGCGGCCAGAGCGTGGCGTTGGAGAAGCCCTCGTAGTAGAGCTCCACCTCACTGGCCGAGAGCGGCACCGGGATCAGGCTCATGCCGTCCTGATCGAACGGCTCCAGGCGCTCGTCGGCGGCGCCGTGCCAGCCCAGCCAGGCGCCGTGGCGGCGCTGCATAACGGGAGCGATGGCGGTGACAAGCCCGCCTGGGCTCCTGCGCCATGAGGCCGTCCCGTCCGGCTCGACCGTTCGATCGACCGGCAACCGGTTCGCGACGATCATAAACGAGTTACGGCCACTCACCCAGGTCCTCCTAGACTCCATCCTTCGCGAGCCGCAAAACGCGGCACACGGCGGCGGCCACCCTTTCGGGCTTCGCGTGAGAGAGAACCGCGGCGACATGGGCGTCCGGCCTGACGATCCAGACCTCGCCCCGCTCCACGCCCAGCGTCTCTGCCAGGGCTCCGGAGCGGTCCAATGCCGCGAACTCCCGCACGGCGAGCGGCGCCGTAGTGACCTTGCCCAGGACCTGCACAAACAAACGTGAATCGCACATATCGCCCAATAGGACAAGGATTCCGGCTCGGCAAAATTCGCGCAGTCTGCCGCCGCCCGGAAGCGGGATGTCGGGCAGCGCCACCCCGGGAGCGGGCGCCGGACTCGCCCCCTTGGCCGGCCGCCCCGCGAACGGGCGCCTCGGGTCGGGCGTGGTGAGCGGCGAGTCGACGTACCAGTACGGCTCGGCGAACCGGCCGGAGTCGATCTCCTCGGGCACGCCCTTCTCCAGCGCCGCCCGCCGGCGCGCCCGCTCCGGCTCGTTCCTGGGCGCCAGGAAGCGCATGGTGGCGCCGGTCACCTCCAGGTTCTCCAGCGCGGCCGCGTGCCGCTCGATGTGGTAGGTCTCCAGCAGTTCTTCGGGGGCCCAGCCGTGGGCGACGAAGGCCAGCTTCCAGGCGGCGTTCTCGGCGTCGGGCACGCCGGAGTTGAGGCCACGGGCGCCGAAGGGGGCCACCAGGTGGGCGCAGTCACCGGCCAGCAGCACCCGGCCCGTCCGCATGCGGGAGGCGATGCGGGAGTGGAAGCGGTACGTGGTCCGCCAGAGCAGGTCGTAGTCCCGCTCGCCAATGATTTGCCTGATTCTTCGAGAAATATCGTCTTCTGTTGGGGTGTAGTCCGGCGGGACCTGCCAGTCGATGCGGAACGTCGATCCGGGGCAGGGGTGGATGAGCACCTGCCTGCCGGGGTTCCACTCGGGGTCGAAGTAGAAGCGCCTCTCGTGCTCCCAGCCGGGCAGGTCGGCCCTGATGTCGCAGATGAGGAACTGGTCGTCGAACGTCTCCCCGTCGAAGGTGACGCCCAGCGCCCGGCGGAGCGGCTCGGCCTTGGCGCCCGCGCAGGCCAGCACGTAGGGGGCGCGCAGCACCCGCTCCCCGCAGCGGACCGTGACACCCTCGGCGTCCTGGGTCAGGCCGGTGACCTCGTGGTCCCAGCGCACCTCGATGAGCGGCTGGGCGGCGATGGCGTCGTCCAGGATCTCCTCGGTGCGCGACTGCGAGATGTTGACGCACGGCGGCAGCGGGCCCTGGCCGCCGAACGTCCATGAGAACAGCTCGCGGCCCCGGTAGTAGGTGCGGGCGGTGGTCCAGGCCAGGCCTTCCTCGGCGATCCGGCCCGCGCCGACGGCCGACCAGATGTCGAGCACGTCCCGCTGCTGGCAGATGGACCTGGACCCCGTGGCGGCGCGGGCGGGACTCCGGTCGAGGACGAGCACGGGCAGTCCCCAGCGGGCCAGCAGCAGCGCCGCCGTCTGCCCGACGGGCCCGGCACCGATGACGATGACCCCGGCGATCGCGTCCCCGGCGCCGATCCCGGGGCCGGTGCCGGTCATGACTGGAGCTGTTCCCAGACCGCGCGGTCGCGTTCGGCCGTCCAGATGACCGGTCGTTCGACGCCGTCGAGCTCGTCCCACAGCCGGGAGACGTTGAACGGCAGGCAGTGCTCGAAGATGGGCCAGGCGCCGTAGCGGGGTTCGAGCGCCCGGTGGGTGTTGGCGAACGCCTCCTTGAGCGTGCCGCCGCCCTCGTGGGCCCGGCCGACCTCGCGGAGCATCACGGCCAGGAAGTCGCGGGTCTGCGCGATGGCCGCCTCGACGCCCTGCTTGCCACGGGCCACCGCTCCCCTGCCGCCCACCAGCGTCTCCGCGCCGAACGCGGCGACCCGGTCGAGCGTCGTGGTGGACCAGTCACGGTGGAAGGCGTCACCGGTGTAGAGGGCGGCCTGCGACTCGACCAGGTCGCCGGCGAACATGACGCGCCGCTCCGGCAGCCAGGCCACCAGGTCGCCCTCGGTGTGCCCGCGCCCGCAGTAGGCCAGCACCAGGTCGCCGCGCCCGCCGCCGAGTGCGATGGTGAACCGGTCGCTGAACGTCGCCGTGGGCCACGTCAGGCCGGGGATGGAGCCGGGCTCCTTGAACAGCCGGGGCATCCGGGCGTACTCGCTGGCCCAGTCCTCGGCACCGCGCTCGGCGATCAGTTCTCTGGTCTTGTCGTGCGTGACGATCACGTCGGCCCCGAACGCCGAGGCGCCCAGCACCCGTACCGCGTGATAGTGCGACAGAACGAGGTATCTGATCGGCTTGTCCGTGTGCTCGCGCAGCCGGGCGAGCCACTCGCGGGCGGCGACCGGGGTGGCCAGCGCCTCGAAGCAGACCAGGAAGTCCTCGCCCTCGATCGCGCCGACGTTCGGGTCGCCCTCGGCGGTGAGCGCGTAGACGCCCTCGGCCAGCACTTCCAGCGACTGCCGCTGCTCTCCGAGATCGGCGGACGAGGCGAACGGCTTGACCATGGTTTCCTCCCGTTCAGGCGTACCTCGGGGGGTTCCGTCCGTCTCTTGACAGGGATCGGGCCGGACGGTGAAGTGTTTACCGAACATTCGGTCAGTTGACAAGGGAGACTTGCGTTGGAGAGCGCGCGTCGCATGATGGACGCCGACACCGCCTCGGCGGCCCTGGGCATCGAGCTGGCGGAGCTGGGCGCCGGCCGGGCGGTGTGCCGCATGGAGGTCACCGATCGGATGATCAACGGGCACGCGCTGTGCCACGGCGGGTACGTCTTCCTGCTGGCCGACACCGCGTTCGCCTGCGCGTGCAACAGCCACGGGCCGGTGACGGTCGCGGCGGGCGCGGAGATCACCTTCGTGGCGCCGGCCCGCGCGGGCGACGTGCTGGTGGCCGAGGCCGCCGAGCGCACCCGCTACGGGCGCAGCGGCATCTACGACATCACGGTGAAGAAGGCCGACGGCGAGGTGGTCGCGGAGTTCCGCGGCCGCAGCAGGGAGATGCGATGAGACTCGGCGCCGCCCCTCGGCCCGCGGAGCTCGACCCGATCGAGCGGGTTTCGCGCGATGAGCTCATGGCGCTCCAGTTGGAGCGCCTCCAATGGACGCTCCACCACGCGTACCAAAATGTCCCGAAATATCGGCAGAAGTTTGATGAGCACGGCGTCCACCCCGCCGACTGCAAAGAGCTCGGCGACCTGGCGAAGTTCCCGTTCACCACGAAGCAGGACCTGCGCGACAGCTACCCGTTCGGCATGTTCGCCGTGCCACGGGAGCGGGTGGCGCGGGTGCACGCCTCCAGCGGCACCACCGGGCAGCCCACCGTGGTCGGCTACACGAAGAACGACCTCGACGTCTGGGCCGATGTCATGGCCCGCTCGATCCGCGCCGCGGGCGGCCGGCCCGGCGACATCGTGCACATCTCGTACGGCTACGGCCTGTTCACCGGCGGCCTGGGCGCCCACTACGGCGCCGAGCGGCTGGGCTGCACGGTGATACCGGTCTCCGGCGGCATGACGCCCCGCCAGGTGCGGCTCATCGCCGACTTCCGGCCGGACGTCATCATGGTCACGCCGTCGTACATGCTGGCGCTGCTCGACGAGTTCGACCGCCAGGGCCTGGACGCCCGCGCGTCCTCGCTGCGGATCGGCGTCTTCGGCGCCGAGCCGTGGACCGAGGAGATGCGCGCGGAGATCGAGGACCGCTTCGACCTGGACGCCGTCGACATCTACGGCCTGTCGGAGGTGATGGGCCCGGGCGTGGCCAACGAGTGCGTCGAGTCCAAGGACGGGCTGCACATCTGGGAGGACCACTTCTACCCCGAGACCGTCGACCCGTTCACCGGGGCCCCGGCCGAGACGGGCGAGCTGGTCTTCACCAGCCTCACCAAGGAGGCGCTGCCGATCATCCGCTACCGGACCCGCGACCTGACCCGGCTGCTGCCCGGCACCGCGCGGCCGGCCTTCCGGCGGATGGAGAAGGTGACGGGCCGCACCGACGACATGATCATCCTGCGCGGGGTGAACGTCTTCCCGACCCAGATCGAGGAGATCGTGCTGCGCGTGCCGGGACTGTCGCCGCACTTCCAGGTGCACCTCACCAGGCCGGGACGGCTCGACGTGATGACAGTCAAGGTCGAGGCCCGGCGGGGCCTTGAGGCGGGCACAGAGGCCCGCGCAGAGGCCGGGCAGGCGGTGCGCCGGGCCGTCAAGGACACGATCGGCGTGCAGGTCGAGGTCGAGGTGGTGGACCCGGAGACCCTGGAGCGCTCGGTGGGCAAACTCCGGCGACTGGTGGATAAGCGGGATACTTAGCCCTATGGCGACCAGTACCACCCGCCGGGGTAAACGCGGACATGATCCCGAGTCCGTGCTCTCCATCGCCGTGGGCGTGTTCAACGAGCGCGGCTACGACGGCACCAGCATGGAGGACCTGGCCAGGGCGCTCGGCGTCACCAAGTCGGCGATCTACTACCACGTGCCGGGCAAGGAGCAGTTGCTGGCGCGGGCGCTGGACCGGGCGCTCGGCGGCCTGTTCGCGATGATCGCCGACGAGCGCGCCACCTCGGGCCCGGCGATCGCCCGCCTGGAATGGGTGGTCCGCCAGAGCGTCCGCATCCTCGTCGACCACCTGCCGTACGTGACGCTGCTGCTGCGCGTGCGGGGCAACAGCGCGACCGAGCAGGCGGCGCTGGAGCGGCGGCGCGAGATCGACAGGTTCGTCAGCCACCTGGTCAAGGAGGCGGCGGCGGACGGCGGCATCCGGCCCGACGTGGACCCGTCGCTGGTGACGCGGCTGCTGTTCGGCACCGTGAACTCGATCACCGAGTGGTACCGGCCGCCGCGCGGCGGCTCGGCCGACGACCTGGCCGACGCGCTGCTCAAGATGACGTTCGACGGGTTGCGGGTCTAACCTGGTCCAGCTCGGGCGACCGGTCACCGGGCGGCAGCTTGCCGCGCAGGTCCTCGCGGATGGCCTGGCCCAGCTTCTTGGTCGCCATCCGGTTGAGCGTGCCGCCGGCGACGGCGCCGGTGAGGAACGGGCCCAGCGTGGTCAGGTGCCGCCCGAGCGTGCGCAGGAGGCGGTTGCGTACGGCGGTCTTGGTGGCCGCGCCGAGGGCGAGTGAGACCGAGGCGGGGCTGAGGGGGTCGACGCCGCGCTGCTTGGCCCAGGCCGCGGCGAAGGCGGCCGCGCGCTGGGTGCCGGTGCCCTGGACGCGTACGCCGTAGACCTCGTGGAGCTCGGCCAGCAGCTTGACCTCGATGGCGGCCACCACGATGGTCTCGGCGACGAGCTGCGCGGGAGCGGAGAGCAGGAGCGGTGGTGCCGCGAACTCGGCCGCGGCGAGCGCTCCGCCGATGGCGCCGACCGTCATGGTCGCCTTTTGGGCGGTGCGCACCAGGTCGTCGGCGAGTTGCTCGCCGGTCAGGCCGTGATGATGCTCGGAAAGCGTGTGCAGGTCTCTGATGGGGATGCGGGGCGCGATGTTCATGAACACATCCGTCAGCCAGCGTCCGCGCCCGACTCCGGTCTCACGCGCCTTGTTCGCGCCAGAGGCCAGAGCACGGGCTAGACGGCCGAGCAGCCGACGCCGCTCGGCCGGCTCCAGCTCACCGGGGTCGGCGAGCCTGCCCACGAGCTCGCCGACCTCTTGGTCGGGGTCGGCGTTCTCGTTTCCTGGTTGCCGGTCCTTCTCAGGTGCGGCCACGCGGAGCCTCCTTCGTCAGGCGGCGCACTCCCGGCACACCTGCTGGCCGTTCTTCTCAGACGCCAGCTGGCTGCGGTGGTGCACCAGGAAGCAACGCGAGCAGGTGAACTCGTCAGCCTGGCGCGGGATCACGCGCAGGCTCAGCTCTTCGTTCGACAGGTCTGCACCGGGTAGTTCGAGCGACTCGGCCAGATCCGTCTCATCGATGTCGATGCTGCCCGACGACTTGTCGGTGCGCCGCGCCTGGAGCTCCTGGAGGCTGTCTTCCCCCAGGTCGTCGTCCGTCTTGCGCGGGCTGTCGTAATCGGTAGCCATTGTGCTTGCTCCATCCCCCTCATCTATAAGTCTTCGCGCTCATCGCGCGTCTTCTAACGTCCAGGAGCCTCATCTTGTGCCCGTTCTGCCGGGGGAATTTTTGCATCGGTACCCAGCAGGAAGGAACGACGAACCTCCCAACACGTCAGGGCCTGCTGCCATCGGCAATGGTTAGCCAAATATGGCCAAACCCACAGCCTTGGCGGCATGCTCCACCGTGTTCGACGGCACATCCAACCACATGTGCGGCGAGAACGAGACGCCCGCCGTGGTGCAACACGCCGGATCAGCGGCTCGGCAGCCGAATGGTCACCACAAGTCCTCCGCCCTCCCGAGGCACGGCGGTCACATTTCCACCGTGAGCCTGCACAACAGCACGAACGATGGACAGCCCCAGACCTGATCCCTTCGCCGAATCCACACGGTCCGCGTGGAGCCTCCTGAAGGGCTCGAACAGGGTGTTCACCTCGTACGCCGGGACGTGCTGCCCCGTGTTGGCCACCTGAACAACCAGTGCCCCGTCCACCATTCCCGTTCGGATCCATACTTTTCCGTTTTCCGGAATGTTGTACTTGACGGCGTTCTCGAGCAGGTTGCTCACGGAGCGCTCCAAGAGCACCGGATCGCCTATGGTAGGCGCGCTGACCAGTTCGGTGGTGATGGTTACAGAGTTATCTTCGGCGAATGGAGTCACCTGCTCAACGGCCGTCTGGGCGACCTCCTGGACGTCCACCGGCTTGCGTACCGCCAGCTCGCGTTCGCTCCTGGCGAGCAGCAGCAGACCCTCGATGAGCTTCTCGTTGCGCGCGTTGACTTCGAGCAGGGTACGCCCGAGCGCTTTGAGATCTTGCGACGCCTCGGGATCGGACAGCGCGATCTCCAGGACCGTCCTGTTGATGGTCAGCGGGGTCCGCAACTCGTGCGAGGCATTGGCGACGAACCTGCGCTGGGTGTCGAATGCGAGATTGAGCCGGGTGAGCATGGCGTCGAAGGTGTCGGCCAGCTCCTTCAGCTCGTCGTCCGGGCCCTCCAGGTCGATGCGCTGATGGGCCAGAGTGCTCTCGGAGAGCTTCTTGGCCGTGGCCGTCATCTGGCTCACCGGCCGCATCGCCCGGTCGGCGACGAAGTAGCCGAGCATCACCGCGAGGATGCCGACGCCGGCCAGAGCCATGAAGGAGCTCTGCAGCAGCGCGTCGCGGGCGCTGGTGACGGTCTGGTCCCTGGCGGCGTACCAGCGCGCCTGCATGATGGCCGCGTTGATGGCGTCGATGTTGCTGGTGTCGAGCTGCAGCCACGTGGAGGTGATCGCCGTGCCGACGATGGCGTAGATCGAGAAGAGCAACCCCACCGCGGCCACGAAGAACAGCGCGCTGTAGGTGAGGGTGAGCCGCCACCGGATGCTCACCCTGCCCGGCAGCCCCTTGACCAGCTCCATCGTGGTCCGTTGCGGCCGGGCGTACGACGGGGGCGGCGGGCCGTCCCAGACGGGCGGCCCGCTCGGCGGCGGGACCCGCTGCATCTGCTTGCTCCTCGACACGGCCCGCTCGGAATGGGGGCTGATCATCGGGTGCGTCGGCATAGCCTCGCGCTCCGGCCGTTCTGTCACAACTTGTATCCCACTCCGGGCACCGTCTCGATCACCTGCGGATCCCCAAGCTTCTTGCGCAGCGTCATCATCGTCACGCGCACCACGTTGGTGAACGGGTCGATGTTCTCGTCCCACGCCTTGTCCAGCAGGTCCTCCTGGCTGACGACGGCGCCCTCCGCCCGCATCAGCTCTTCCAGGACCGCGAACTCCTTCTTCGTGAGGACGATCTCCTTGCCCTCACGCTCGACCAGCCGCTTGCCCGGGTCCAGCCGGACCCCGCCCCGCTCCAGAACGGGCGGCAGCGCGGGCGCGGACCGGCGGCCGAGCGCGCGCACCCGGGCGACCAGCTCGACGAAGACGAACGGCTTGGCCAGGTAGTCGTCGGCCCCCAGGCCGAGCCCCTCCACCTTGTCGTCGACGTCGCCGGAGGCGGTCAGCATCAGGATGCGCGAGGCCGTACGCTGCTCCACCAGACGGCGGCAGACCTCGTCCCCGTGCACGACCGGCAGGTCGCGATCCAGGACGATCACGTCGTAGTCGATGTAGGAGGTGCGCTCCAGCGCGCCACCGCCGTCATAGGCCACGTCCACCGCCATGGCTTCGCGCCGCAGACCGGTCGCGATCGCGTCGGCGAGCACTCGCTCGTCCTCTACAACCAGCACTCGCACGACTGGCACCTCTCTCCGGATCCGCTGCTTCATTCTGCCCACACCTGCGATAAGCGCACGGTAAGGCATGTGCGACAGGTGTGCTGCAAGGCGCAGCCAAATTCATGTTTTGGTATGCGATAGGCCGGGGTATGCCTGCTGAACACCCATCGCCGTGTGCCTGATCGGGTTCCACGCGCGCGGTGGGCGCTCTTCGCCCCGCAACCCCTGAAGAGAGTAGGTGAGATGGGCGAGTTCACGACCACGATCGAAAGCCGCCTCGACCAGGCTTACAAGGGCCTTCGGGAGGCCCGGTGCGCCGGGGACGACTACCTCGCCGACACCCTCACCGCCGAGATCGAGGACCTGCGCCGCCTGGCGGATGACAATGGTGTCCCGTTGCCTCATTGATCGGTGTCTCGCGTGACGGAACGGCCGGAGCCCTGGAGAGGGGCTCCGGCCGTTTTCGCGCTGTCACGTCACCTCACGGCGTCAGGCGTCGCGTTGCGGATCCAGCGGTACGAGCAGGTCGTGCAGCTCCTCGAACAGCCCCTGCGCCGCGCAGAGCACGAAGTCGTTGCCGTACGGCCTGCCGTTCAGCCCGCCGATCCTGGCCCCCGCCTCGGTCGCGACCAGCCCGGCCGCGGCGAAGTCCCAGTAGTTGGTGCCCCGCTCGTAGTAGGCGTCCACCCGGCCCGAGGCCACCGAACAGAGGTCGACGGCGCACGAGCCGCCCCGCCTGATGTCGCGTACCCGCGGCAGCACCGACGCCAGCACCTGGGCCTGCACGGCCCGGCGTTCGCGCAGGTAACCGAAGCCGGTCGCGACCAGCGCCTGCGACAGCGGCACGCCGGTGTTGCAGCGCAGCCGCTCGCCGCCGAGCCAGGCGCCGCCACCGAGCGAGGCGGTGAACACCTCGCCGCGCGGCACCACGTTCACCACGCCCGCGACGATCTCGCCGTCCACCTCGACGGCGATCGACACCGCCCACTCGGGCAGGCCGTACAGGAAGTTGACCGTGCCGTCGATCGGGTCGACGATCCAGCGCACGCCGGAGTCGCCGGCCGCCTCGCCGCCCTCCTCCCCCAGCACGCTGTCACCGGGCCTGGCCTCCAGCACGCGGGCGCGGATGAGCCGCTCCGAGGCCGTGTCCAGGGCGGTGACCACGTCGGTGGGGCTGGACTTGGTCTCGACGACCTCCGACATCGTGGGCCGCTTGGCGAGCAGCATGTCGCCCGCCTCGCGGGCGATGTCCTCGGCCAGTTCGAGCAGCGCCTGTGGATCGTTCATCACGCCACCGAGTCCGGGCGCTTCCACTCCTGGCCGAGCACGTGCTGGGCGAGGAAGGCCAGCACGGTCTCGTACCAGGCGACGGCGTTGCCGGGCTTGAGTATCCAGTGGTTCTCGTCGGGGAAGTACAGGAACTTCGACTCGACGTCGCTGCGCTGCAGGTCCCACCAGAGACGCAGTGCCTCGCCGATCGGCACCCGGTAGTCCTTGTCGCCGTGGATGACGAGCATCGGGGTGGTGATGTCGCCGAGCCCGTGGTGCGGGGAGAGCTTGGTGTAGCGCTCGGAGCCGGGCTCGCCGAACTCGCGCTGCCAGTACATGGCCGCGTCGGTGGTGCCGGCGAACTGGTCGAGGTTCCACAGGGCGGCGTGGGTGACGAGGGCCTTGTAGCGGTCGCTGTGGCCGGCGATCCAGTTGGCCATGTAGCCGCCGTAGGAGCCGCCCATCGCGCCGATCCGCTCGCCGTCGATGTCGTCCCTGGCCACGGCCACGTCCACGATCGCGTCGAGATCGGCGAGCGTGCGCGGGCCCCAGTCGCCCCAGCCTCGGTCGATCATCTCCTGACCATAGCCGGTGGACAGGCACGGGTCGGGCAGCAGAACGGCGTAGCCGTGCTGGGCCATGATCCAGGACTGCCAGCGCCACTGCCAGTCGTTCCACGAGGCGACGGGGCCGCCGTGGATCCAGAGCAGGAACGGCGCCGGGTTGGCGGCCGAGGCGCCCTCGGGCAGTACGAGCCAGCCGCGGATCGTGGTGCCGTCGTCGGCGGTCGCGGAGATCTCGGTCAGCGTGCCGGGCACCTCGGGGCGCGGGGCGGGCGAGGGCAGGTCGGTGATCTCGCCGGTGGCGGTGTCGATCCTGGCCGGGCCGGGGGCGCGGTCGACGGCGCTGTGCAGCGCGTAGACGAACCGGCCGTCGGCTGAGGGGTTGAGCCCGAGATAGGCGGCGTCGTCCTGGGTCAGCCGGGCGACCTCCCCGTCCAGCGGCACGCGGAAGATCGGGCGGCGGCCCTGGTGGTCGGCCACGAGGTAGACGGCCGACGAGTCGGGCGCCCACTCGACGTCCATCGGGAACAGGTCGGGCGCGTAACCGCGGGCCTCGCCGGTGGCCAGGTCGCCGATCCACAGCTCGTTGCGGACGGGGACGTCGATGCCGCCCAGGCGCTCACGGACGCAGGCGACGCGGGTGCCGTCGGGCGAGATCGCCAGCGGGCCGCCGAAGTCGTGGCCCTCGTCGGTGAAGAGCGTGCGCCGCTCGCCGGTGGCCACGTCGATGGCGACCAGGTCGACCCGCAGCTCGCCGCCCGGCAGGAAGGTACGCCAGGTCGCGACCACGGTGGCGCCGTCAGGTGTGAGCGCGAAGGTGACGTCGCGCAGCGCCTCGCCCGGGTCGGGGGTCAGGTCGCGCACGTCCTCCAGCCGGTCGCCGCCGAGCTTCGCGGCGAACAGCCGGGTACGGCCCGGGCCGAGGTCGTGGTCCCAATAGCGGACCGGGTAGCTCTCGTGCAGGATCGCGCTGATGCCGGCGTCCTTGCGCGCCTTGCGGCGCTCCTCCTCGGCCGCCTCCTCCCCGGTGAGCACGTCGGAGGCGAACACCACCACATCGCCGACCGTACGGAAGGCGCCGATGCCACCGGGACGGGCGGCCACCTGCCGGGCCTCGCCGCCTGAGCGGGGCAGCAGCCACAGCGCGGGCACCTCGTCGGTGGCGTCCTTGACGGTCGGGTCGGGACGGGCCGAGGTGAACAACACGTCGCCCGCGTCGGTGAACTCCGCCGCGCTCTCACCCTTGGCCGAGCGGGTCAGCCGGTACGGCTCGCCGTCGACTGGGATCGCCCAGAGCGCGGTGCCGTACGACTTGCCGTCGGGGTTGAGGGACTGGACCGCGGAGATCAACCGGGAACCGTCGGGCGAGAGCTTCAGCGAGAGAACCCGGGGGATGGCAACGTAATCACGAATATCGTCGAATGCGCTCACTCCATCGAACCTACCTGCTTATTGCCTCACTCCGTGAGGCTGGCTCGGTCGCCCAATGCCGCCGCCTTCCCCCGTCGCTCTGGTCGCTACGCTCCGTGCCTATTTGCCTCACTCCGTGAGGCGGGCTCGGTCGCCAAACGCCGCCGCCTTCCCCCGTCGCTCTGGTCGCTACGCTCCGTGCCTATTTGCCTCACTCCGTGAGGCGGGCTCGGTCGCCAAACGCCGCCGTCTTCCCCCGTCGCTCTGGTCGCTACGCTCCCGGCGCTCCTCCTCCAGACGACGGCACTCCCTCGCCGGCTCCTCCTCCAGACGACGGCACTCCCTCGCCGGCTCCTCCTCCAGACGACGGCGCTCCCTCGCCGGGGCCGCAGACGCCGGCACCCGCACGCGGGAATAGGGTTGGTCACGTGGGGACTTACGACGCTCTGCTGGTGCTGTCGTTCGGGGGGCCCGAGGGGCCTGATGACGTGCTGCCGTTCCTGGAGAATGTGGTGCGCGGCCGGGGGGTGCCGCGTGAGCGGTTGCTGCAGGTGGCCGAGCACTACCAGGGGTTCGGCGGGGTCAGCCCGATCAACGGCCAGAACCGCGAGCTCATCGAGGCGCTGCGTCCCGTGGTCGGTGTGCCCGTCTACTGGGGCAACCGCAACTGGCACCCGTTCGGCGAGGAGACCGTCCTGCGGATGAAGGACGACGGGGTCCGCAAGGCGGCGGTGTTCGCCACCTCGGCCTTCGCCGGCTACTCCAGTTGCCGCCAGTACTACGAGGACATCGCCAGGATCTCCGTCAAGGGCGGTCCCGAGCTGGTCAAGATGCGGCACTTCGGGGAGCATCCGGGGTTCGTGGCCGCGATGGCCGACCACGTCCGGCAGGCGCTCGACCGGCTCGGCCGCGACGACGCCCGGCTGGTGTTCACCGCGCACAGCGTCCCGGTCTCGATGGCGCGCACCGCGGGGCCGTACGGCGGCCTCTACGAGGCGCAGTTGCGCAGGAGCGCCGAGCTGGTCAACGCGGCGCTGGGCCGCACCCAGCCGTGGGACCTGGTGTGGCAGTCGCGCAGCGGGCCGCCCGAGGTGCCGTGGCTGGAGCCCGACGTCTGCGACCACCTGCGCAAGACCGACGCCCGGTCGGTCGTGCTGGTGCCGATCGGGTTCGTCTCCGACCACATGGAGGTCGTCTACGACCTCGACACCGAGGCCAGGCAGGTCGCCACTGAGCTGGGCCTGCCCATGGAGCGGGCCGCGACGGCGGGCGTCCATCCGGCCTTCGTCCGCATGGTCCGCGAGCTGATGGACGAGCCCGAGCCGCAGCCCTGCGCGCTCACCTGCTGCCCGCCGCCCCGGCGGCGTCAGGTGTAGGCGCGGGCGTACGCCTCGGCGATGCCCATCACCTTGTTCACGTAGTCCCACGAGTGGTTGTAGAACCAGATCGACTTGCGTAGCTTCTGGCCGCCCTGGCCGGCGCCGTTGGCGCACAGGTACTTGGCCGCCGCGGGCACCGCGTCGTACGGGCTCCAGATGTCGGCCTTGCCGTCGCCGTCGCCGTCCACCCCGTAGTGCTTCCAGGTGGCGGGCATGAACTGCATCGGGCCGAGCGCGCCCGCGCTCGACGGGCCGTTGTTGCGGCCATGGCTGCTCTCCACCTGGCCGATCGCCGCCAGCACCGTCCAGGACAGGCCGGGGCAGTGGGTGGCCGAGGCTTTGTAGAGGTCGAGGTAGCTGCTCGGCCGCCCGACGTTGACCTGCTGCTGCGGCTTGGCGGTCTGCTTCGGCTGCGCCTTGGGGCGCGCGCCCAGCGTCACGACCTGGGCGCCCTTGCCGAGCAGCTTGCGTACGCCCGGCTCGCTGATGGCGGACTTGCCGTGCAGCAGCACCGCGACGCCCGGCGCCAGGCCGAGCGCCTTGCCCATGTCGGCGCCCACCAGGCCGTCGATCCCCGTCAGGCCGAGCGTGGCCGAGGCCGCGACGCGCAGCCGGGGGCCGCCGTCCACCTGGTACTCGGCGCCCAGGATCATGCCGAGCCTGCGTACCGTCGAGGTGTCGGCGACCAACTCGCCCCTGGACAGCGCGCTCCACACGGCGGGCTGGTCGGCGACGGCCTTGGGCGTCCAGGAGCGGAAGTCGGCCGGGTCGACGGCGAGCAGGTTCAGGCCGGTGCCGGACACCTTGACGGAGCCCGCGTCGACGACGGCCACCTTCTGCACGTGCTTGAGCTTCGACAGGGCGAAGCGGGTGGGCTTGGGCACCTCGGCGCGGGCGATCGCGAGGACGCGGGGCGGGGTCGGGGTGACGCTGGGTCCGCCCTCGCCGAAGTCCTTCACCGGCTCGGCCGTGGGCACGATCTTGTCCAGACCGGCGGTCTGCTGCAGCGTCTTCTGGGCTGGTTTCTGCGCCTTCCGTACCGGCTGCTGGTCGGCCGTACTGGCGAAAAGGTCGTCCCGCGTGGACAGTGCCACTCCCACGGCCACGACCGAGACGGCCACGACCGCGGCAATCACCATCAGAACGGCACGGAAGGAGGGAAGACCGGACACCCGGCACACGTTAGCCGAGTTGCCGGAAAAATCACTTGCTGTCCGGTCAGCGCGTGCGTAAAGGTTGGGACGCACTTAGGGAGGGGAACGGACGTGGTCGGGCCTTACCGGGGGTTGTTCAACGGGCCCGGCGTCAAAGGATTCGTGCTGGCCGGCTTCATCGGCCGGATGCCGATGTCCATGCTCGGCATCGGCATCGTCCTGCTCATCTCCGGCCTCACCGAGTCCTACGCGACCGCGGGCGCCGTCGCGGCCACCACCAACGTCTCCTTCGCGGTGGCCGGCCCCTTGACCGCGCGGCTGGTCGACAGGTTCGGGCAGGCCCGGGTGATCGTGCCCTTCTCGATCGTGAACGGGCTCTCGCTGGCCGCGCTCATGCTGTCCGCCGGTTTCGGGCTGCCCGAGTGGACCCTGTACGCCGCCGGGCTGTCGGTCGGCGCGACCTCCCTGTCCCTGGGCGGGATGGTGCGGGCACGCTGGTCGACCCTGCACGCCGGCTCGGCCAAGCTGCACACGGCGTTCGCGTTCGAGTCCGTCGCCGATGAAATGATCTTCGTTGCCGGGCCGGCGCTGGTCACCGTGCTGGCCACCGCGGTCAACCCGTACACGGGGCTGCTCGTGGCGCTGGTCTGCATGCTCGGCGGATCCCTCGCGCTCGCGGCGCAGCGGCGCACCCAGCCGCCGGTGCGGGCGGGTGAGAGCGGCGGCGGGATGGCCATCCTGATCCCGGGGATCGCCCTGCTGTCCTGTGTCTACCTGGCGCTGGGGGCGGTGTTCGGGTCGATCGACCTGATCACGGTGGCCTTCGCCGAGGAGCACGGGGTCAAGGGCGCCGCCGGGTTCCTGCTGGCCGCCATCGCGAGCGGGTCGATGGTGTCGGGGCTCTGGTTCGGCTCGCGGCACTGGCGGCTCTCGCTGCGCCGCCGGTTCGTGCGGGCGCTCGGACTGCTCGTGGTGGGACTGCTGCCGATCATGTTCATCGGCGACGCGCGGTTCATGGCCTTCGGCCTCTTCCTGGCCGGGCTGTCGATCTCGCCGACGCTCATCACCGGCTTCTCGCTCACCGAGCGGCTCGTGCCGTCCGCGGTGCTCACCGAGGGGCTGGCGTGGATCTCCACCTCGATCGGGTTCGGGGTGGCGATCGGAGCCTGGGCCGGCGGGCGGCTCACGGAGACGTTCGGGGCGTCCAACGCGTACGGCTTCACGCTCGCCGCCGCGGCGGTCGCGGTCGTCGTGGGCATAGGAGGTTCGGGTTTGCTGAGACTTCCCGAGGCACCTTCACCGGCCGGGAACTGATCCGCTACCGTCGGGACAACCCTCGCAACACCCTTCACACACGAAAGCTTTGGCATGTCCCGACAAATCACTTCACTTCTTGCTATCGCGGCTGTTGTCGTCACTCTGACACCAACAGCGGCATCCGCCGCCCCCACCCCGAAAGCGCCCGCCCGCTCCGCTCCCGTCGCCCAGGCCAAGGCGACGGCAGTGGACTGCGCGCAGCTCAAGTGCATCGCCCTGACCTTCGACGACGGCCCGGGCAAGTACGCGGGAACGCTCCTCGACACGCTGAAGAAGTACAACGCCAAGGCGACGTTCTTCCTCGAAGGCCAGTACGTGAAGAGCCGCCCCGCCTTCGTCAAGCGCATGGCCAAGGAGGGCCACGAGCTCGGCAACCACAGCTACTCGCACCCGAACTTCACCACCATCGAGCCGGACGCCGTCAAGAACGAGATCCAGAAGACCCAGGACGCCGTCAAGAAGGCCGCGGGCGTCGAGCCCAAACTGCTGCGCCCGCCGTACGGCATGCTGGACGTGCAGACCTCGGAGATCGCGGCCGGGTTCGGCATGCCGATGATCCTGTGGACCGCCGGCTCGCGCGACTGGGCGACCAAGAACTCCGCGGAGATCAAGAAGCAGACGCTGGCCGTGGCCAAGCGCGACGGCATCATCCTCATGCACGACTGGGTGAAGCAGACCGTCGACGTGATGCCCTCGCTCGTCAAGCTGCTGCAGAGCCGCGGCTACACGCTGGTGAAGGTCTCCGACGTCATCAAGTCGCAGAACCTGCAGCCCGGCGACGCCTTCCCGCTTCCTGAAGGCTGGGAGAACTGAGTATCGTTCACGTTTAACGGAACAAAGCTCTAGCGCAAGGGCGGCCATGGCCTTCACGAACTGGGCCCGCAACCAGACGGCCGCGCCCGCCGAGGTGCGTACCCCGGCCTCGACCGAGGACGTCGTACGCGCCGTCAGGGCCGCCGCCGCCGGCGGCCGGCGCCTGCGCATGATCGGCACGGGCCACTCCTTCACCGGGGTGGCCCTCACCGACGGCATCATGCTCCGCCCGTCCGCGCTGACCGGCGTCACGTCCGTCACCGGCGACCGCGTCACCGTGCTCGCGGGCACGCCGGTACGGGTGCTGAACTCACTGCTCGCCGCGCGCGGGCTGGCGCTGGCCAACATGGGTGACATCACCGAGCAGACGGTCGCGGGCGCCATCCAGACCGGCACGCACGGCACGGGGCGCGACAGCGGCGGCCTGGCCGACCAGGTCGTGGCGCTGGAGCTGGTGCTCGCGGACGGCTCGGTGGTGACGGCCGGCCCCGGGGAGGACCTGTTCGACGCGGCCCGGGTGGGGCTGGGCGCGCTCGGGGTGCTGACCTCGGTGACGTTCCGGGTGGAGCCCGCCTTCCTGCTGCGCAACCGGCGGCGCAGGATGACGCTCAGCGGCATCCTCGACTCGCTGGACTCCCTGACCTCGGAGAACGAGCACCTCGACTTCTTCTGGCTGCCCCACACCGACGCGTGCCTGGTCAAGACCAACAACCGCGATCCCGGCCCGGCCCGGCCACCCGGCGCGGTCAAGTACTGGCTGGACAACGTGCTCCTGGAGAACACGCTGTTCGGCGCCGCCTGCGCCGTGGGGGCGCGATTTCCCGGGCTGATCCCGCGGATCAACGGCGTCAGCGCCGCCGCGCTCGGCGAGTCGGAGGCCGTGGACGCGTCGTACAAGATCTTCACCTCCCGGCGCGACGTGCGCTTCCTGGAGATGGAGTACGCGGTGCCGCGCGAGCACCTCGGCCAGGCGCTGCGGGAGACTCGGGAACTGGTGGAGCGGATGGGGTGGCGGATCACGTTCCCGGTGGAGGTGCGGGTCACACCGCCCGGCACCGCCTGGCTGTCCACGGCGTACGGCCGTCAGTCGGCGTACATCGCCTGTCACATGTACCGGCCCACGCCCAACCCCGCGTACTTCGCCGGGGTGGAGGAGATCATGACGCGGCTGGACGGGCGGCCGCACTGGGGCAAGCTGCACACCCGGGACGCGGCCTACCTCGAGAAGGTGTACCCGCGGTTCGCGGACTTCGTGGCGCTGCGGGATCGGCTGGATCCCGGACGGCTGTTCGGCAACGCCTACCTGGAGACGGTGCTGGGATAGGGGCCGCCCGTCACTGCGTCTCCTTGTTTTCCTGCACTGGTGGTGACTGCGGCGGGTCGGTCGGCACGGACGTCTCCTCGGTCAGGTCGCCGGGGTCCTGGGCCGTCGTGGTCGTGGACGGGGTGGACGGCTCCACCGTGTTCTTGGCCGTCTCCTTGCCCGTGTCGGTGGGCGCCGGCGTCGGGCTCTGGGACGTCCGGGTCGGCGAGGCGGTCGGCGTCGGCGATCCGGTCGGCGTGTCGCTGGGTGTCGCCGGGGCGCCGGAGAACGTCGTCCGAGGCTGGAGCGCGGGCTCCTCCGAACGCTTCTTCTCCTTGGCGGGCGCCTGCTCGCGTTCGGTCGCCGGCTTGGCGCCGGTGAGCTGGTCGTGCACGGTCGTCTGAGCGATCGTCTGGTAGGCCAGGATGCCGCCCATGCTCACCCCGAACACCAGCGCCGCGGCCACCCCCGTCTTCGCCCACGGCACGCGCCTCGGCGCCGGCACCTCGATCGGCGCCATGACCAGCGTGGACTCGCCCGGCCGTTGCTCATCTTCCCGCACCGTCGTGCGTACGGCCGTCGCCAGCTCGCCCTGACCCTCATGTCGCTCCGGTGGAGGCTGCTCCGAGCCGTACTCGCGCCAGGCGATCACCGTGTGCTGCTTGACCTTGTCGCCCGTGCGCTTCAGGTAGTGCGTGTAGACGGCGGTGGCGACCGTACTGGCCACGCTCATCAGCGCCGCGCCGATCACCGTTCCCCCCACGCCGAGGTAGGAGGCTGCGACCGCTGCTGTGACGGCCGCCAGGGCACTACCCGCGATCTGCGGCACGCTCAGCTCGAACTTCCGCTGCTCGCCGCTCATCCCCTCGGTTCAGTCCTTTCTCGCATGTGTTCGGTAATTCGGTAAAGAGCTTTCTCGTGAATAGACGCGAGCGCGTGTCCTGTTGTTCCTGTGACTTGTGTGACAGACACCCTCGTCGCTCGTGTCCCGACGAATCGGCCTGCTCTCCCTGTACCTCGCCGCGGCCGTGGCGACGGCCGTGACCACCGCGATTCCCCTCGCCATGCCGCCCGCCGCCGGCCTCACCTTCCGGCCGCCGATCATCGAGCCTACGCGCCCGTACATCGTCACCGCCCGTAACCGGGCCGCGGCCCGTGACCTGGTCGGCGCGATGCGATGGCGGGTGCGCCGCTTCTACACCGCGGCCATCCCCGGCTTCGCCACCTGGGTGAACACGACCGAACTGGCGGAGCTACGCGCGGACCCGCGGGTCCTGGCGATCGAACCCGACCGCGAGATCCACCCTATGCCGATCACCGCGCCCGATCGCGCCTGGCTGATCACTGGGCCCGCCCACCAGATCCACTCCAGGTCGACTACCGGGCCCAACCGGGCCCGCGTCGCTCGCGGCACCGGGAGAGGCGTCACGGTCTACATCGTGGACAGCGGCGTCAACGGGCAGCCGGGAACCGCGACGGTCGGCCTCCGCAGGGCCGGCGGGTTCGGAGATCGGGCCTGGCGGGCCTTCGACGCCACCGGACGTGCCGGCGACGACTGCGGCGGCCACGGCACGCGGGTGGCGCGCGCCATAGCCGGCCGGTCACACGGCGTGGCGCCGCGGGCCCGGATCGCCTCGGTACGGGTGCTCGGCTGCGGCGGCTCCGGCAGCCTGTCGGACGTCCTGGCCGGCCTCGACTGGGTGCGCCGACACGCCCATGGCCCCGCCGTCGCCAATCTCTCGATCGACGGCGCCCGCTCCCGGGCCCTGCGGACCGCCATGGCCCGCCTGACGCGGTCCGGCGTCTTCGTCGTCGCGTCCGCCGACACCGGCGGGTGCCGGCTCTCCCCCACCGGCGAGACGTACTCCACCAGATCCCCATACCTGGCCGGAGCCGCCGCCCGCTACCTGGAGCTCCATCCGGACGCCAACCCATCCGTTCTCGCGTCTTGGCTGAAGTGCACGGCGACGCGAGACACTATTCGCCAGAATCCGTCAAGGGCTTCGCGTACGGGCAGACCCTGAGATGATGGAATCAACAAATGTGACCGGCGTCACATCGCCACTGGGCTATCCCATGAAGGCGATGTTCGGACATGCCGGGTACGGTGCTGGCAGGCAACCGGCACACGCGAGAGACTCAAGGGTCCGGGGGAAGAATGAGCAGCACGCTGACGAAGGGACTCGCATGCAGGAGCTCCGACTCGTCGCGGTAAGTGAGGACGGTACCTATCTCGTGCTGGCGACAGCAGGGCGAGGTACTCGGTTCACGCTTCCCGTGGACGACCGGCTCCGTGCTGCCGTCCGCGGCAACTTCTCCCGTCTCGGCCAGTACGAGATCGAAGTGGAGAGTCCGTTGCGCCCCAAGGAGATCCAG
This sequence comes from Nonomuraea sp. NEAU-A123, assembly GCF_018603905.1. Lineage (GTDB taxonomy): Bacteria > Actinomycetota > Actinomycetes > Streptosporangiales > Streptosporangiaceae > Nonomuraea. The sequence goes on along the minus strand of NZ_JAHFZZ010000004.1, from coordinate 403,315 downwards.
GCCCGCATTCGTGCCGGAGAAACGGCCGAGGAGATCGCCGCGACAGCGGGCATCCCGGTCGAACGTGTTCGCTGGTTCGAGGGCCCCGTGCTCCAGGAGCGCGAGTACGTGGCCCAACAGGCGCAGCGCGTGTCCGTACGCATGCCCGGAGAATCTTCAGCCGGCCCGACGCTCGGCGAGCTCGTCGCCGAGCGGCTGACCCGGCGCGGCGTGCCCACCGACGAGATCGACTGGGACTCCGCCAAGCGCGACGACGGCCTTTGGCGCGTCAAGCTCGGTTACGTTTGGAACGGTCACACCAGGCACGCGGAGTGGCTGTTCGACCCGCGCAGGCGGCACGTCACGCCGCACGACGACGAGTCGATGCGGCTCTCGGCCGCCGACTTCGACCCCAGCCCCGTGGTGGAGGACACCACGGTCACGCCGTTCACGCCGCGCGTGGCCAAGCTGCAGCCGGTGCCACCGCTCGCGTCGGACCCGCTGCCGTTCCCCGCGATGATCCGGCACGAGCCCGAGCCGCAGGAGCCGGCGGTCGGCTACCAGCCAAGGGGCACGGAGCCGTCCTACAGCCGTACCCCGTCCACCCCGTCCCGCGAGGCCCCCTTCACCCCCGCCCGCGAGGCCCCTTTCGACCGCGCCCCCACCGACCCTGCCGGCCCCGGCTACCGTACTGAGCCCCCCACCAGGGAGCCCGGCCACCGCTCAGACCCTCCCTCGAGGGACTACCGCTCGGAGCCGCCCACTGGGGAGCCCGGCTACCGCACCGACCCCGCGGCACGGGAGACCGGCTACCGCGCTGAGCCGTCCGCTCAGGAGACGGGGTACCGTACCCAGTCGCCTGCGCAGCAGACCGACCACCGTACCCAGTCGCCCGCACAGGAGACCGGCTACCGCACCGACTCGCCCGCACAGGGCACCGCTCGCCCCGGCGAGCCTCCGGCACGTCACGGCGAGCCTTCGCCCTGGCTCCCGGACTACGGCACTCCCCGCACTCCCGACCGCCCGACGGGCCGGGACGGCGAGGCCATCTACGCCCCGGCGACTCGTGATGTCGCGCCTGCGGGCAGCCGTGCCACCGTGCCTGTGGCCGAGGACTCTTTCACGCTGCCCCCGGCAACGGACGCGACCCCCGGGGATGGCCCGGCCTACGGCGCACCCGTCGTAGAGACGCCAACTGCCAACGCGCCCGCTGCGCAGGGCTCAGCCACCAGCACCCGCGCCGCACAGGGCCCGGCCACCAACGCGCCCGTCGCTGAGGACCCGGCTTCGAGCGCTCCTACGGCGGCTGACCGCGCTACAGAGCCGGCGAACTACGCGCCGCCTGCCCCTGCAACCCAGGCCCCGGCGCCTGACGCCGCTGCCACAACGACCCCGGCCATCGCAGAACCCGCCACGGCGACCGCCCGCGTCACGGACGCCACCGTTACGGACGCCACCGTCACGAAGGCTGCCGTCTCGGACGCCACCGCTACGGACGCTGCCGTTACGGACGCCACCGTCACGAAGGCTGCCGTCTCGGACACCGCCGCAACGGACGCCGCCGTCACGGACACTGCCGTCTCAGACGCTTCCGTTACGAACGTCTCGGACGCTGCCGTTACGGACACTTCTGTCACGAAGGCTGCCGTCACGGACGCCACCGTCGCGAAGGCTGCCGTCTCAGATGCCACCGCTACGGACGCCGTTGTCGCAGACTCGGCGCCCGCACCCACCGCGCAGACCCCTGCGCAGTCGGCGCCCGCCACGGATGCGTCCTCGGCTGCGGATTCGCCGTCTGCCGTGCCCACAGTGGCACGCACCGACGCCCCGGCAGCGGAGACCACACGCCCTTCCGAGACTCCGGAGCCCACTACCGTCCTGGAGCCGACCACACCTCCCCCGGCCGAGTCGCAGCCCGCCACGGGGGTCACGGCCGAGTCGCAGGCGACCAGTGCGGCCCCCGAGACGCCGCCCAACAGCACTCTCACCGAGTCGAAGGGCGTTGGGGCGGTCGCTGAGCCGCAGTCGGGCGGGGCCGTCATCGAGTCGCGGTCCGGCGACGCCGCTATCAAGTCGCAGTCCGATGGCGCCGCTACGGAGAGCACCGCCACGCCGCAAACGTCCCCGACCGCAGAAGGCAAGACCGAAGCCCCGGCGCAGGGAGCCGCTGGGCAGGAAGCCGCCACGGCGGTCGACACCCCAGCAAAGACGGACACCGTCACAACACCGCCCGCCCCCGAGGCGGTGACTGCGGCCGACACCAGCGCCCCCGCAACGGCAACCGACCAGGACGCCTCCAAGCAGCCCTCCAAGGCCGCGCCCGAGGCAACGTCTCAGTCGGCAACCGCGCCCACCGCAGCCGCGCCCACGGCGGCCGCGCCCACGGCGGCCGCGCCCAAGCCACAGCCAAAGCCCCAGCCCACGAAGCCCGAGCCCAAGGCCGACTCCGCGACACCCGCGCCCACCCCGGCACCGGCTCCCAAGGCCGAACCCGCGGCGGCCGAGCCAAAGGTCGAGCCAAAGGTTGCGGCCGCAGTGGCCGAGCCCAAGGCCGAGCCGAAGGCTGAGCCTGCGGCGGCCAAGGCTGAGCCGGCAGCGCCTGAGCCCGCCGTGCCCGCCGCGAGGACGAGCAAGGACGGCACCGCAAAGCCCGAACAGCCTGCGCCCAAGGAGGAGCCCCCGGTCCCGGTGCCCTCTCCCCCGCCTGCCCCCGCGGCTCGTCAGCCGCGCAAGGGTTCCAGGGGACGTCGCGCCTCGGTACCGACCTGGGACGAGATCATGTTCGGCGCCCGCCGCCAGGACTAACCGACCAGCCACCGACCACACCGCCGCCCGGCCCCGGCGTCGCCGTACCGGCGCCTGACCGCGCCGCTCCGCATTGACGGCTGGACACGCCTTCGCCGAACGACGCCGCGTACACCAACGCCGGGTGCCCGGACGCGTCATCGCACACGACCGACCACCCGCACACACCGCCCCAGCGCCGCCCGTACGCAACGCCCGGTGGCTCGTTGGTGGTCTCAAACCGGGCAGGGCCTTCACGGCCCGGTGGGCAGCCTCGAGCCGCCGAGAGCGGCAGTGCGGAACGTGCGGAACGTGCGGAACGTGCGCCCGCCTACTTCCCCTTCTCCATGAACGGAGCCAGCCACTCCGGCGTCACCTCGGCCGGGAAGCCGATCGCCTGGGACTGGGAGACGTCGATCGCCGAGTAGCCGCCCTTGCCGGCTCCCACCCCGGCCGTGAGCGTGTACACCCCGGCTCGCCGCTGGAACCAGGTCTGCCTGAGGTGCCAGCCCACCACCGCGCGGCGTTCGACCACGGCTTGTGACCGGCGGAGGGAGCCGGAGCGGACCGCCAGGCGTACGCCGTCGTATCCGTGTCCCAGAGACCTGTACCGGTCGAGGCCGAGGGGGATCCCCGTGCCCGCCAGGAGGAGGGCGACCACGGCCGCGATCCACCAGGCCGCCTCGGCGGTCAGCAGGGCCGTCAGGGCGGTGGCGGCGGCCGGGAGGAGCCACGGGGCGATGGCGCGGAAGAGGCGGCGGTTGCGCGCGATGGGTGGGTGGGGGCGGAGTTCGGCCCGGTAGGAGCCGATGGCTTCGCCGGTGACCTTGAAGGCGACCGCGCGCGGGACGTCCGGCAGGAGTTGGCCGCGCGTCTGCGTGTCGCCGAGTCCCGTCACGATGGCCCAGACGCGGGCGACGCCCGCCCAGCGCTCGGCGAGCCCCTCGACGATCTCGTAGCCGCGGACGCGCCGGGCCTCCAGCGACACGCTGCGCCGGTTGATCAGGCCGCGCTCCGCCACCAGGTAGCGGTCGCGGCTGGTGAGCCGGAAGTTCCAGTTGAACACCGCGTACATCACGCCGCCCACCACCGGCATCGCCACCACGAGCAGCAGCACCACCGCGAGCAGCAGATAGGGGTGCTCCCACAGCCACTCCCCGACGGTCAGCGCGGCGTCCCGGCCGAAGCCGAGGTCGTCCCCCCACTGGAACGCCAACCCCACGGCACCCCCCGCCAGCGCGAACGGGGTCAGGAGGTACGCGCCGGACAGCGGGCCGTACAGCAGCCAGGTCCACGGAACGCTGATGATCTCCCGATCAGCCTCCGCCGCGACCCCAGAAGCGCGCGGCGGGGCGGCCGGACCCGCGGCGGTGACGGAGGGGGAGGCGCCGTCAGACGCGGAAGGGGAGATGGTCTCGCCAGAAGCGGTGGCAGAGTGCGCGGCGGCTCGGGCCGCGCGGGTGCGGCGGAGCAGGACCGACTTCAGGCGTTCGGCCTCCTCCAGGGTGACGCCGTCGAGTTTGCCCTCCTCGGCGTCGCCGCTCGCCCCCGTGTCGATCTTCAGTACAGCCAGGCCGAGCAGCCGGTGCATGGGCGGGGTGGAGACGTCCACGCCGCGTACCCGTTCCAGGGGGATGGTACGGACCGACCGGCTGATCAGGGAACGCTTGATCTCCAGCCGGTCGCTCACGATCTCGTAGCTGAAGATCGCCCACCGGACGACGGCGATGGCGAACGTGACGCCGACCCCGACCGCCGCCCAGAGGTACGACTTGCCGGAGAACCCGCCGACGAACAGCAGCCCGACGAGCGGGAGGAGCAGCGACGGGATCATCCGCACCGGTTGGATGAGCAGCACCTTGGGACTCAGCCGCAACGGCGCCCGCCCGGGCACCGGGGGCGGAAGGAGCGGAGGCGGCCCCGCAGGGATGGGAGACGAGCCCTCGGGGCCAGGTGGTGCGGGCGGGTGGGAGGGAGGCTCGGTCATGTGGCATCGTCCCTGAGCTCTTCCGCCCGGCGCGCCAGCTCCTCCGCCAACCCCGCCGCCACCTCGTAGTCCAGCCCCTTGATCGTCGACGACCCCGCGTGGGACGCCGTACGGATCTCCAGCGTCGCCAGCCCGAGCAGCCGTTCGACCCACCCCTGCGCCTTGTCGACCGTCTGGATCCGGCTGACCGGCACGAAGACCCACTCCCGGGTCAGGAACCCCGACCGGGTGTAGACCACATCGCCCGACAACTCCCACCGATGTACGGCATAACGCACGAACGGCTCAGCGATCAGGAACGGCGTCGTCAGCACCCCCAGCACCACGGGCAGCAGCCACGGATCGTCCGCGAACCAGCCGGGCACCCACGACCACCCGCTCCCCCCGACCCAGCGCGCGACCAGGATCGAGCAGCCCACCAGCAGCACGAACCCGAACAACGCCTCGGCCAGCCAGAGCCGGACGGCCTTGGGCGACACACGGTGTTCGGGATCACGCAACGGGCCAGAAGTCGTCACAGGGCCAGCTTATGACTCCCGTCCGCACCAGTGATCTCCCAGAGGCGCCGGATGCCATCGGAAAAGTGTCGGTGCCGTAGGTCACAGTGGGGGCATGCAGTACGCGATTGAGGCAGACGGCCTGGTGAAGCACTACGGCGCGACCAAGGCACTCGACGGGGTGGCCCTCGCGGTGCCGACCGGCAGGCTGCTCGGCGTGCTGGGCCCCAATGGGGCGGGCAAGACGACCGCCGTCCGCATTCTGGCCACCCTCCTCACGCCCGACTCGGGCACGGCCACGGTGCTGGGGTTCGACGTGCGGCGGCAGGCTCATCAGGTGCGGTCGCTGATCGGGCTGACCGGACAGTACGCCGCGGTCGACGAGATGCTGACCGGTGTCGAAAACCTGATGATGATCGGCCGCCTGCTGGGTTTACCGAGGCGTGCGGCGCGGGAGCGGGCGAAGGAGCTGCTCGGCCGCTTCGACCTGGCCGACGCCGGGGGCCGGGCCACGAAGACCTACTCGGGCGGCATGCGCCGGCGGCTCGACCTGGCGGCGAGCCTGGTGGGCAGGCCGCAGGTGCTGTTCCTGGACGAGCCGACGACCGGTCTCGACCCGCGCAGCCGCACCGACCTGTGGGGAGTCGTACGCGGGCTGATGGCCGACGGCGTGACCGTGCTGCTGACCACCCAATACCTGGAGGAAGCCGACCAACTGGCCGACGACATCGTGGTGTTCGACCACGGCAAGGTCATCGCGTCGGGCACGTCCGACGAGCTCAAGGCCACCACCGGCGCGCAGGTGCTGGAGGTGCGGCCGCTCCGGGAGGACCAGCTCGACCTGGTCGCCAAGGTGGTCACCGAGGTCCTCGACGAGGTGCCCGACCTGTCGGGCGGCAGGGTCACGGCCTCGGTACGCGACCCCGCGGTGGTGCCCGCCATCGTCCGCCGCCTCGACGACCTCGGCATCGTCGCCTCCGAGCTGGCGCTGCGTAAGTCCAGCCTCGACGAGGTGTTCCTGGCCCTGACCGGGCACCGCGCGGAGGAAGAGCCGACCGAGGAGGCCCTCGTATGACCGCCGTCACCGCGGCCCTGCCCAGCCGGGTCGGCCCCGGCGCCACCCTCAGGCAGACCATGACGCTGGCCTGGCGGAGCCTGGTGCAGATCAAGCACAACCCGTGGGAGCTGCTCGACCTCAGCATCCAGCCGATCATGTTCCTGCTGCTGTTCACGTACGTGTTCGGCGGCGCCATCTCCGGCTCCACCGGCGACTATCTGCAGTTCGCGCTGCCGGGGCTGCTGGTGCAGAACGCCCTGTTCTACACGCTGTCCACGGCCATCGGGCTCAACACCGACATCACCAAGGGCGTGTTCGACCGGCTGCGCAGCCTGCCGATCGCGCGCACCGCGCCGCTGTCGGGCCGGATCATCGCCGACACGTTCAAGCAGGTGTGGGCGTTCGCGCTGCTGGTCGGGTTCGGGATGGTGCTCGGGTTCCGGGTGACGACCAGCGTGGCGGGGCTGATCGGGGCGCTGGCGCTGCTGGTGGTCGTGGCGCTGGCGATGTCGTGGATGTCGGTGCTGATCGGGCTCAAGGCGTCGAGTCCGGAGAAGGTGCAGATGATCTCCTTCTCCACGATGATGCCGCTGACGTTCACCAGCAGCGCGCTGGTGCCGGCCGACACGTTCCCCGGCTGGCTGAAGGCCTGGTCCGACGTCAACCCGGTGACCTACCTGGCCGACGCGATCCGCGGCCTGCTGATCGGCGGCGAGGTGGCCTGGCCGACGGTGGTCTCGCTGCTGTGGTCGGCGGGGTTCGTGGTGGTGTTCGCGCCGCTGGCGATCAGGGTCTTCCGCAGCCACGTATGACGCTCTACTGGAGGCGCGACGGCTGGGTCCGCGGCTGACGACCTGGTGCCCCGATTTCACCGGGGTGCCGTCGCCGCCACGAAGGCAGAGCCCGCCAACACGGTGCCCGCGCTCCCGGGCACCCGCGCCCCTCGATCCGCCGGGGCGAACCGGCCCGGTCGCCCCTGCGTTGAGAACCAGCAGGCCGCGGCCGGGTTCTCCGGTGCCGCCCATGACCTCCCCGCCCCGGCGAAGCGCCCGCGGGCCGAGGACGGCGGCGCTCAGGATGTGGCGAAGTTCACTCCCCCCTACCCGTTTTGTGGCTGCTTTCCCGTCCTTTACCGGCGGCCGACCCTCGCGAAACGGTCGGCGCACGGCCGATAGCCGCGTAGCATCATCCGGCATGGGGCTGTGTAACACGGCAAGACGCGTGAGACGCATCGCTGTCTCTGTGACAGTGGTGACCGTCATGCTCGCGTCGTCCGGTTGCAGCTTCCTCATCGGAAGGTCCCAGGCCAAGGAGATCGCTGAGATCAACGTCTCGAGTCCGGAGTTGCGCGAGGGCGAACCACTGCCGAGCGAGTTCTCCTGCGATGGCGCCCAGGGCAGCCCGCCGCTGCGCTGGTCCAGCGAACCTCTGTCCGATGCCAAGTCGATCGCCATCGTGGTCGACTCCCACTCACCATCAGAATCCGCCGTCCAGTGGGTGCTCTACAACATCCCCGCGACGACGACCGAGCTGGGGCCGAACGCCGCCGCGAGCCCGCCGGAAGGCGCGAGCCAGGCGACGGTGACCAGCGGCAAGGTGGGCTACCAGCCCCCATGTGTGAAGAAGGGCAGTTACCGGTTCAGCGTCTACTCGCTGAGTGGCAAGGTCGAGCTCCCGGAGGGCGCCCCCCTCTCCGACGTCTTGAAGAAGATCGCGGACTTGACCATCGCCCGTGGCCGGCTCACGGTGGTGAACATCCAGTGAGACATCAATCACTAAACGTAGTAATAGTTACCAATTCTTCACGTAGGGTGTGACAACGCTCATAGTGGTCCGACACAATCAGATCCAATTGCTAGGTGCTGGTGATCAAAGGGGGAAGGTCGCGTCGATGGCCGCGCGATCTCACCGGTGCCGCAGGGAGGCCATGGCTTTGAGGGTGGTGCAATGATCGCGGTCGTAGTCAGCTTGGTCGCTGTCGTGCTCCTCGTGCTCGTCGTCGTGGCACTGGGCATGCGTTCTATGAACCGTCGGGAGAGCTCTCTCCCTCCTGAGCGGCTGAAGCAGATGGCCGAGAAGGATGAGAGGACACAGACGCGCTCCACGGACGAGTTCTCCAAGAGCGAACCCCGCATGAACAACTTCAGCCCCGACTTCAGTCCTATCGGCGAGGCCAAGGCCAAGCCGGTACGCACGGGTCAGCGCGGCAAACGCGGCGTGGACGAGTGGGGCAACCCCCACACCGACGTCGAGGACGAGGAGTTCTGGGCCAACATCCGCAGCGACGCGGAAGAAGGCGGCTTCGGCGCCGGCGGCACGGTCGCGGCGCGCAAGGGCGCCTCGCGCCCCGTCGAGCGTCCTTCGGAAAGGCCCGCCGAACGGCCCGCGGGACGACCCGCCGAGCGCGAGAAGCAGCCGACGGCCCAGCGTGAGCAGCGGCCCGGCGCCAAGCGTGAGCGGCCCGCCAAGCGCGAGCCCGTCACCGCCGACCCCAACGCGGCGACCATCCAGGCTCCTCTTCCCAACCGGCCCAACCGTTCGCGTTCCCAGCGGCCCGCCCCGGCGGGCGCCTCGTCCGGCCTGGCCGATCTCGTGGAGTCGGCGCAGCGTCCGGCCCCGTCGGCCGCCGAGCTGGCCGACCAGCGCACGGTGACGTTCTCGGCCCCGACACCGCCCGACGTGATGAGCATCCTCGGTGTGGGCGCCCAGCAGGTGCCACCGACCCGGCCTCAGCCCGGCACCGGCACCGGCACCGGCTCCTTCCCGGCCGTCGGCGGCGCCACGTCGCTGAGCACGAACAGCCCGGCGACCTCCAGCGGCTCATTCCCCGCCGTCGGCAGCGGCTCATTCCCCGCCACTCCGGCCTCCTCCGCCAGCGGATCTTTCCCCGCCACACCGGCCTCGCCCATCAGCGGCGCGCCGACCAGCGCCCCGTTCACGATCTACGGCGCCAACACCGACCCGCTCGAGACCACCTGGACCAACCCGCCGATCGTGCCGACGGCGTCAGGATCGTGGCCCGCGCTTCCGCACCACGACATCCTCGACGACCCCGCGCCCGGCGCCCCGTCGAGCGACTCCTGGCCGGCCTTCGAGCCGCAGCAGCCCGCCGCGGCCCCCCGCTCCTCCTATCCGTCGTCCTACGAGGTCCGTGCGGGCTGGGCCGTGGCCGACGACTCCGACCCGGTGACCGGCCCCTCCCCCGCGACCGGCACCCCCACGGCGCCCGCGCGTTCGGTCTCGGCCTACGACGACGTGCTGTCGGCCCCGCCCATGCAGCCGGCGCCGCAGCACTTCGCGTACGAGACGGGTGACATCACCAGTCTCCCGCCCGGCCAGATCGCGCAGACCTTCGCGTACGAGACCGGCGACATCACCAGCATTCCGCCCGGCCAGATGCCGGCGGGCTGGGGCGAGCCGCCGGTGGGCGGCAGCGGCGCCTGGCCCAACTACGGCGAGTCGTACGGCGGCACGCCCGACACAGGCGCCCGGCAGGGCACCCCCGGTGGCGGCAACCAGAGCGGCGGGCGTCGTCGCGCCACCACCCCCGAGCAGGAATTTCCCGACTACTACCGCTGACCAGCGGCTGAGTGAGGCGGCCACTCATTAATCTGTAAAGCCGCCAAGGACCCCTCCAGGCCCCGGCTCGCGGGGCAATAGGGTCTGACGTATGATCGGCGACACTCTGCGTCGCGTGCTGAGCACGCTCAGGTACGACGTGCCTGCCTCACTCGTGGTCTTCCTCATCGCGGTGCCCCTCTCGCTGGGCATCTCGATGGCCTCGGGCGCCCCCCTCGCCGCCGGGCTGATCGCCGCCATGGTGGGCGGCATCGTGGCGGGCGCGCTCGGCGGCTCCGCCGTACAGGTGAGCGGGCCCGCGGCGGGCCTGTCCCTGGTGGTCGCGGATCTCGTGCAGACGTACGGCTGGCGGGCCACCTGCATGATCACATTGATGGCGGGGCTGGTGCAGCTGGTGCTCGGGGTGTTCCGGGCGGCCAGGGCGGCACTGGCGGTCTCACCGGCCGTCATCCACGGCATGCTGGCGGGCGTCGGCGTGGCCATCGCGCTCTCCCAGCTGCACATCGTGCTGGGCGGCCAGCCGCAGCGCTCGGCCCTGGCCAACATCGTGGAGCTGCCCGCGCAGCTCGCCGAGATGCAGGGCCACACGGTGGTGGTGGGCCTGCTCACGATCGCCATGCTGGCGCTGTGGACCCGCCTGCCCAAGCGGGTCAAGGTGGTGCCGGCGCCGCTGGCCGCGCTGCTGGTGGCCGCTGTGACCGCGTGGGCGTTCAACTGGGATGTCACCCGCATCGACCTGTCCGACAGCGTCACCATATGGACCGTTCCCGTCCTGCCGTCCGGCGACTGGCACCGGATCGTGGCGTCCGTGCTGCTCGTCGCGTTGCTGGCCGGGGTCGAGTCGCTGCTGTGTTCGGTCGCGGTCGACGGCATGCACAACGGGCCCCGTGCCGACCTCGACCAGGAGCTGAGCGGGCAGGGCGTGGCCAACATGGTCTCGGGAGCGCTCGGCGGGCTGCCGGTGGCGGGCGTGATCGTCCGCAGCACCGCGAACGTGCAGGCGGGCGGGCGCACCCGGCTCTCGGCGGTCCTGCACGGCGTGTGGGTGGTGGTGTTCGCCCTCGGCTTCGGCTGGATGATCAAGCTGATCCCGATGGAGGCGCTGGCGGCGCTGCTGGTCTTCATCGGCGTGCAGATGGTCAACCTGGGCCACGTCAGGAAGGTGCACGGCCACGGCGAGGTGCCGGTCTACCTGGTGACGATGGGGGGCGTGCTGGTCCTCGGGCTCGCCGAGGGCGTGCTGGCCGGTCTCGCGCTGGCCGCGCTGCTCGCGCTGCGACGGCTGACCTGGGTCACCGTCAAGACGCGCCTGGAGCAGGACGGGCGCTTCCACGCGACGATCTCCGGCTCGCTCACCTTCCTGGGCGTACCCCGGCTCACCCACGAGCTGCGCGCCATCCCGCCCGGCGCGGCCGTCGACCTCGACCTGAACATCGACTTCATGGACAACGCCGCCTTCGAGGCGATCCACTCCTGGCGTCTGAACCACGAGCGGCTGGGCGGCAGCGTCGACATCGACGAGATCCACGACGAGTGGTACGCGATGGCGGCCAGCGGAACCCGCCGGTCCCGATCCAAGACACCGCCGAGAGCGCCGGACCGGTGGTGGCTGCCGTGGTCGCACCGCCACCGCCCCCCCGCCCGGCACGGCGTGCCCGCTCCGGGCACCCCCCGCCCGGCCAGCGTGGAGTGCCAGCTGACGGCGGGTGCGCGGGAGTATCACCGGCGTACGGCTCCGCTGATGCGGCCCATCTTCACCGAGCTGGCCCGCAAGCAGCAGCCCACGCACCTGTTCATCACCTGCGCCGACTCGCGGGTCATCCCCAGCCTGATCACCGCGAGCGGCCCCGGCGACCTGTTCACCGTGCGCAACATCGGCAACCTGGTGCCGCGCCGGGGCGCCGAGCCGCATGACGACTCCGTCGTGGCCGCCATCGAGTACGCGACGCAGGTGCTGGGCGTGCACACGATCACGGTGTGCGGGCATTCGGGCTGCGGGGCGATGTCCGGGCTGCTCAGCGGCGGGGTGAAGGCGGGCGGCCTGCCGGGGCTGCGGCGCTGGCTGCGGCACGGTTACCACAGCCTGGCCACGTTCATCGAGACGGCGGACGAACCGCTCGACGCCGGGGCGCTGGACCGGCTCTGCAAGGTCAACGTGCAGCAGCAACTGGAGAACCTGCGGACCTATCGCAAGGTCGACGAGCAGGTGCGAGCCGGGCAGCTCGAACTGGTGGGGCTGTACTTCGACATCGGCTCCGCCAGGGTGCACATGCTGCCGCCCCTTTCATCCACGCCGTCGGTGAAGATTTGACCGGTTCGCTGGGTGCCGGCGGCTTGGGCGGCCCGTTATGCGTATTCGTGCGCAGACGGCGGGATAGGGGCGGGTTAGCGTCAGCGGTGTCGCGCCTGGTCGTCCTTGGTCCCCCACCTGACCCGGCGCGACGGCCGGTCCAACTCCCAGGGGCCGGAGGGGCGGAGGTATCGGCACCTCCGCCCCTCACTCGTCCTCCGGCCGCCGCCACAGCAGCGCGATCCCGCGTTCACCGTGACACATCACCGGCGCAGGCGGCGGGCGGCCGCCAGAGCCGCTTCCGTCTGTATCGTGACGATCCTGCCGAGCGGATCGGGGAGCTGGACCAGTTCACCCTCCGCCTGCGCGCAGAGGCGCGCCAGGCGCTCCTCCAGCGCGGCGCGGGCGGCCGTCAGGGCGGCCGGGGTCGGGTGGTTGTCCGCCGCCGCCTCGGCCTCCAGCAGCCGCAGGAACATGGAGCTGGCCCGCAGCGGCAGGCGGCGCACGGTGTCGTTGATGCCGCTCGCCTCGGCCCGCGTGACGGTCCTGGCGGCGTCCTCCCGGTCCACGGCCCCTTCCAGCGAGGCGATCAGCAGATGGGAGACGGCGAGCGTGTCGTCGACCGCTGTGTGGAACGGGGTGTGCGCGACGCACTGGGACCGGATGTCCGTACGCGCCCGGGCCAGCGGTTCGATCTCCTCGCGCAGCCGTACGGCGGCCGCTTTGACCAGGTGTCCGAAGGAGAGCCCGGCGTCGGAGGGGTCGTCGCACCCTGGAGTGGTCCACAGAGGCACCTCGGCGATGAGCGTGAACGTGCCGTAGCGGTCGGCGTAGTGCCAGCTCGACGCCCCGTACGTACGAGGGGTGCGCGCGTCGCCGCCCGTCTCGACGAAGTCGATGTGCTCGGCCGGCGGCAGCAGCGTGACGCCGGGCCCCGCGACCTGGTAGCCGACGGTGTCGATGGGCCCCAGGTCCAGCGGGACGCCCTGGCCTGCGGCGATCGCGGCCAGCTCGGCGGGCAGGCCGGGCACGTCGCGGCTGATCTGGAAGTACGCGCCGCCGAAGTCGGCGTTGTGCAGCGACAGCATGAACGCGGGCCGCAGCTCGTCGATGACCCGCATCAGGGCCAGGGTCTCCGGCAGCGGCCGGTCGAACCGCTTGCGCCCGGAGGGGATGGGGAAGGTCCATTCGGGCTGGTCGCTCATGGACGGGCGGTAGAAGTGGCGGTGATAGTGGCTGATCGTGTACGGCCCGCCGTACCAACCCTCGTTCAGCCGGGCGCCGTCGGGATCCACGCACGCGATGAAGTGCCAGGTGAACCCGTGCCGCTCGGCCGCGTCCTCGCACAACGCCGAGGCGAGGCGGAGCACGGTCAGGAAGCCGGCGGGCTCGTTGGCGTGCGGGCCGCCGAACACCAGGGCGTTCTGGCGGCCGTCTCCGATCGAGACCAGTTCCAGCGGCTCGCCCCGGCGTGAGGCGCCGATGCGGCGTCTCCTACAGGTCGCGGGGAACCGGTCGCACAGCTCCCGCAACAACGCGGCCATGTCGTCAATGGTCGGGATCACGCGCATGGGGGAAGCCTCTCAAGCGCGCGCCGCCGCGTCACGTGCCTGGTGCAGCAGGTTTCGCGCGTCAGGCCGGATCCCCGCATACCTCGCACGTGTCGAGCCGGATGACGGACTGCTCCGCCGTCATCATCGTCAGAAGGTCGAAGTGGACCACCCGGCCGGCCAGGGCCGCCGGGACCACTCCGGTGAGGAACCGGACCGCCTCGGCGGCGAGGAACCCGGCCACGATCGAGCAGAGCGGGCCGAACGCCGGGATGATCCGCCCCTGATTCTGTACGGCGGGCAGCTCCCGCCCGCCGTTGCGGACCCGCAGCTCCTCGTCCAGGCAGGCCAGGCAGGCCGAGCTCCCCGGCACGACCAGCGGCCCCGCGATGCCCAGGTGCTGGGTGAACCCGCCCGGCAGGAACGGCACCCCGGCGGCCAGGCAACCGGCGTTCGTCCAGCGGCGGATCTGCGGCTGCGGGCTGTCGGCGGTGGCGATGACCAGGTCCGCGCCGGCGACCACGTCCGCGACGTCCCCGGCGCCGGTCAGCGTGCGGTGGTGCGTCTCCACCTTGAGCGCCGGGCTGTGCTCCACGAGCCTGCGGGCGGCCGTGTCCACCTTCGGGTCACCGACGTCCTCCGCCTTGTACAGGTATTGGCGGTGAAGGTTGGACGCGTCGACGTCGTCCTGGTCGACGAGCCGCAGCCGCCCCACCCCGGCCGTGGCCAGTTGCAGGGCGACGAAACCGCCAATCCCACCGACGCCGAGGACGACGACGGTACGCCCGGCTAGGTCCCCGACCATCTCGGCGGCCCGTGACGCGGGCTGGAACATGGAGAAGAACAACGCCTGCCGCGACGAGGGCCCGTGGCGCGTCAGCAGCTCGACCTCCTGCTCCTCGACCAGGATCCGGGCCGTGAGCAGGGCGGTGATGGCCTGGTCCACCTCGGCCGCCGTGACGCCGCCGATCCCGGCGGTGAGGCTGACCAGCTCGTCGCGGGGCAGCGCGGTCGAGGCGCACCGGCGTACCAGCTCGCGCAGGGCGGGGGCGGCGGACTGGAGCACCTTTCCGGTTCCCGGCAGGTCGCCCAGCCGGATGAGCTCCCGGTGGTCGTCAATGAACAGCGGAAACGCGGGGTTGACCAGAACGCGCGACAATATCGCTCCAAGCGGAGACACGGCACGGGATTGGCGACAGGCGGGTCACCAATCCCGCGAATGAGTTTCAGCTGTTGCTGTTACCGCAGGTGAGCTCTACTTCCTCTACCAGCGTGATCGTGATCTCCATGCAGGTTCCCCCTCCCGATGATGTGGGGGACATATGTGGCTATTGAGAAGAATGCCCCCGAGCGAGGAAGTTAGTTTCCCGGAACGCGAGTGTCCAGCGGTTTGGACATTAAGGAGCTGGTTCGATGTCCGGCGCAGCTCCGAAACAGGGTTTACGGAGTATCCGGTTTCGCGCGATAGGCGCGGAGAAATGCTTTCACCCCGTTGACCACCACCCCCTCGATCTCACCCTCTCCGAGCGGAACCGCGCCGAACAGTGATCGGTCGCTCAGCACACTGGCGACCAGCACGCCGAGGTGCTCCGCGGCGACGATGGGGTCCGGCACGTCGAGCAGGCCCTGCTCGCCCAGCCGTGCCAGGCGCGCGGCCAGCGCCCGCTGAGCCGGTCCGACGGGACACCAGCCGTCCAGCAGCTCGGGGAAGTGCACCGCCTCAGCGATCATCAGCCTCCTGATCGCCGAACGTTCGGGACATCGGACCACGGTGTGGGCGAACTCGCGGCCGAAGGCCAGCAGGGCGGCCTCCAGGTCATACACCTGGCCCAGGGTGCGGTCGAGCAGGTCGGCGAACTCCGCGTTCTGCGTGGCGCCGGCCTCCTCGATCACCGACAGGAAGAGCTGCTCTTTGTCCAGGTAATAGTCATAGATGGTGCGTTTGGACACACCGGCCTTGGTCGCGATGGTGTCAACGCTGGTCCGGGCGAATCCTTCGTGAAGGAAGGCCTCGAGCGCCGCCCGCACAATGGCGGCACGCTTGACGGGCGAGCCTTGTCGCACCGGTCTCCGCACAGTCGTCCCCCTACCCCGGCTCTGGCATTTCTCGTGCGCTCACTATGTGAGGCGTTCCATGCCGTTCCACGCGGGGAGACGAGGCCGCCGCCTGTTGGCGTTCAGCCGGCCAGGGCCTTTCTGGCGTAGGAGCGGACGTCGGCGTCGGAGTCCGCCAGCGCGGCCCGCAAGGCGTCCGCCACCTCCGTGGCGGCGGACCACGGCGTGAGCGCGAGCACGGCGGCCTTGCGCACGTCGAGGTTGGGGTCCGCCAGCGCTCCGACGAGCGGCTGCCGCGCCGTGGCCGGGTCCGCCGCGGCGAGGCAGCGCGCCGCCCCCACCCGCACCTGCCAGTCCTGATCGCCCAGCCCCCGGATGGCCTCGGCCTCCAGTGGCGTTCCCACCTCGCCCGACGACTCCAGAGCGGCGGCCCTGACCAGCGGGTCGGCGTCGCCCGCGAGAGCCGCCAGCGCGGCCGACGGCTTGCCGATGAGGCCCAGCCCCTTGGCCGCCCAGACGCGTACCTCTCTGGAGGGGTCCGTCGCGGCGGTGGCCACCGGGTCGGCCTCGTCGAGGGAGACCAGGCCGCGGATCGCCGCGATCCGTACCCGGTGGTCCGGGTCGGCCAGCGCCGCCTGGAACGTCCCGGTGTCGCCGAGCCGCATCGCGCGCAGCACGTCCAGCCCGGTGGCCCGGACCAGGGCGTCCCCGCCGGACAGGCACGCGGTCACGGCCGCGCCGAGTTCGGGCGTGGCGGGCAGCACCTCGACCAGCTCCTTGAGGCCGGTGGCCGCCGCCCGGCGCACGGTGCCGTGCTCGTCGGCGAGGGCGCCGGCCAGGGCCAGGCCGGTCCCCTCCGGCACCGTCTCGGTGAGGGTGGCGATGGCCGCCCGGCGTACCTTCGGGTCGGCGTCGGCGAGGTAGGGGGCCAGCCGCGCCACCGACGGCTGCTCCTCGGCGAGGCGGTGCAGCTCGAGGATGCGCGGCGAGCGGCCTACCGCGGCGCGGGCCTCCCGGCGCACCTCGTGGCGGCGCACCGCGGTCACGGTCCGGGCGCCCAGCACCACCGGCTCGGCGGCGACCGGCGAGAACTCCTCGACCGGCACCAGGTACGGCTCCACGGGGCGCTTGACGAACTCCATGGCCCCGTCGCGCCGGCGGAGATTGAGGTGGAACAGCCACCCTTCGTCGTCGCGTCCGGGCTGGTCGGCCCGCTCGTGGTAGAGGCCCCACCGGCTCTCGGTACGGGTGAGCGAGGCGCGGGCCGCCATCTCGGCGCAGTCGCGGATGAAGTCGACCTCGGCGCAGCGCATGAGCTCGTGCGGGGTACGCGCGCCCATCGAGGCGATCTCGTCGCGCATCCGCTCGAAGGACTCCAGCGCGATCTCGAGCTTGGCACCGGTCTTGGGCGGGGCGACGTAGTCGTTGACGAAGCGACGCAGCTTGTACTCCACCTGCTGCTGCGGCGGCCCGTCCGGGTTGCGCAGGGGCCGGTAGACCAGCTCGTGCGCGGCGGCGATCTGGTCCGCCGGCAGCGCCCCGCCGCCCTGGTGGTGCTCGGCCGCGTGGGCGCCGGCCAGGTCGCCGAAGACGAAGGCGCCGATCATGTAGTTGTGCGGGACGCAGGCCAGGTCGCCGGCCGCGTACAGGCCGGGCACCGTGGTCGCGCCGTGCTCGTCCACCCACACGCCCGACGCCGAGTGCCCGCCGCACAGGCCGATCTCCGAGATGTGCATCTCCACGTCGTGGCTGCGGTAGTCGTGCCCGCGCCCGGCGTGGAACGTGCCACGGGTGGGGCGTTCGGTGGTGTGCAGGATGTTCTCGATCTCCGTGACCGTCTCGTCGGGCAGATGGGAGAGCTTGAGGTAGATCGGCCCCCGGGCGGAGGCGATCTCGGCGGACACCTCGGACATCATCTGGCCTGACCAGTAGTCGGAGTCGACGAACCGCTCCCCCTTGTTGTTGACCTGGTAGCCGCCGAACGGGTTGGCCACGTACGCGCAGGCCGGCCCGTTGTAGTCCTTGATCAACGGGTTGATCTGGAAGCACTCGATGCCGCTGAGCTCGGCCCCGGCGTGGTAGGCCATGGCGTAGCCGTCGCCGGCGTTGGTCGGGTTCTCGTACGTGCCGTACAGGTAGCCGCTGGCGGGCAGGCCGAGCCGGCCGCAGGCGCCGGTCGCGAGGATCACGGCTCCGGCGCTCACCGTGACGAAACGCCCGGAACGCGTGTCGAACCCGGCCACGCCGACCGCCCGGCCCTCCGAGGTGAGCACTCTGACCGGCATGACGCGGTTCTCGATGCGGAGCCTCTCGCGGATGTCGCGACGCCGCAGCACCCGGTAGAGGACCTTCTTGACGTCCTTGCCCTCCGGCATGGGGAGCACGTAGCTGCCCGAGCGGTGGACCCTGCGGACCGCGTACTCGCCGTGCTCGTCCTTCTCGAACTTCACCCCGTAGCTTTCCAGGCGGCGGACCATGTCGTAGCCCCTGGTCGCGGTCTGGTAGATCGTCTTCTGGTTGACGACGCCGTCGTTGGCCCGGGTGATCTCGGCGACGTAGTCCTCGGGGGTGGCCTTGCCGGGGATGACGGCGTTGTTGACGCCGTCCATGCCCATGGCGAGCGCGCCGCTGTGCCGTACGTGGGCCTTCTCCAGCAGCAGCACCCGCGCGCCCTGTTCCGCGGCGGTGATCGCGGCCATCGTGCCCGCGGTGCCTCCGCCGACGACGAGCACCTCGCACTCCAGGCGCAGGGCGTCCTCGATCGAGGGGATGTCCATCACAACTCCTTGAGGATCTGGGCGCGCAGCCCGGCTCTGTCGGCGCCGGGGTCGCGGGGTCCTGGCACGTCGGTCACCGCGCGGACGCCGCCGCGGCCGAGCACCACCACGCGGTCGGCGAGCAGGAGCGCCTCGTCCACGTCGTGGGTGACGAAGATGACCGTCGCCCTGGTGTCTTCGAGCACGTCGAGCAGGAGCGCCTGCATCTCGGCGCGGGTCTGGGCGTCGAGCGCGCCGAACGGCTCGTCCATCAGCACCGCGCGGGGCGCTCCCGCCAGGGCGCGGGCGAGCTGCACGCGCTGCCGCATGCCGCCCGACAGCTCGCGCGGCAGCCTGTCCTCGTGCCCGGCCAGGCCGACGCGGGCGATCCAGGCCCGCGCGGCGGTCCGCCGCTCGCGCCTGGGCAGCTTGCGGATGCGCAGCGGCAGCTCCACGTTGCCCAGGACCGTCCGCCACGGCAGCAGCGCGTCGTCCTGGAAGACCATCGCGCGATCCTGCGAGGTGGCCACGATCTCCTCGCCGTCCGCGACGATCCTTCCTCCGTACGGCCGCAGCAGCCCGGCCAGCGCGCGCAGCAGCGTGGACTTGCCCGAGCCCGACGCGCCGACGACGACCAGCACCTCGCCGGGGCGGACCGCCAGATCGAGCTCGCTCAGGACCGGGTCTCGGGCGTACCCCAGCGACAGGGACTCCAGAGTGAGACCGAGGGTCACGACTTGCTCCCTTCCGCCCGGGGCAGCCAGCGCGTCATCCGTCGCCCGACCAGCTCGACGGCGGCCGAGGTGAGCCAGCCGAGCAGGCCGATGGTGATCATCCCGACGAAGACGGCCGGGTAGTCGACGATCGTGTACGACATCCAGGTCCGGTAGCCGACCCCGAACTCTCCGGAGATCATCTCCGCCGAGATGACGCAGATCCAGGCCACGCCCATGCCGACGGAGAGCCCGCCGAACACACCGGGCAGGATGCCGGGCAGCACCACGTTCCAGAGCACGTGGCGCCGGCCGCCGCCGAGCGTCCTGACCGCGTCCTCCCAGAGCGTGGGCAGCGCCCGCACGGCGTGCCGCGTGCTCACCATGACCGGGAAGAAGGCGGCGGTGAACGTGATGAACACGATGCCCTGCTCGTCGGTGGGGAACAGCAGGATCGCCACCGGCACCAGCGCGATCGCCGGAATGGGACGGACGGCTTCGAGCAGCGGCAGCAGCGCGTCCCCCGTCCCGCGTGACCTGGCGACCAGCAGGCCCACGGTGATCCCGGCGACCGCGGCCAGGCCGAATCCGGACAGGATCCTGATCAGGCTCTGCAGGAGGTCGAGGTAGTACACGGGGCTGGAGAGCTGCCCGGCGAACCGCGCGGCGATCTCGTCGAGCGTGGGCAGCCGGTCGAACCTGAGCCAGAGACGCGCGTCGGTGACCGTGAGGAGCTGCCACAGGGCGGCCACGGCCAGGAGCGAGGCCGCCCTGACCGCCCACCGCCGCCCCTTCCCCGCACCGCCCCGGGCCCGGCTCCGCACGGGAGGCGCGGCCGTGGGCGCGGCCGTCCAGGACGTCGTGCCGGCGGCCGTGCCGGCTTCCGTCTCCGTGGTCATCGGGCGTCACCTCCCGCAGCGGCCGCCTTCACCGCGGCGTCATAGGCGATGGGCTCGGTCTTCGGGTGCTCCTTGCGGTAGGCGTCGGCCCCTTCCTCGGTGGTGAAGGGCAGGAACCTGGCGCGCGCTGCGGCGGCCGGATCCCGCAGCCAGACGGACTTGTCGGCGAACCACCTGGTCCCGGTGACGGTGTCAGGCACGTAGGCCGCCCGCACCGGCTGTTTCGCGGCGGCCACCTGCCGGAGCAGGCAGGTCGGCGTGGCGGCGGCCAGGGTCTCGCTCTCCCCGTTCAGCCACAGCTCCGAGGCGGTCTTGGGATCGTCGACGGCCACGCCGCAGGCGGTGTCGTTCCCCGTGACCGGGGCGGGGTTCACGGTCGAGGCCCGGTCCGCGTCGTACGCCGGCCCATACGCCTTGCGGAGGTAGGCGTCGTTGACGAAGGAGGCGACGTTCACCCCGGAGAAGTCGGCGCTGATCCGCTTGAGGTAGGCCACGTCATGCTCGTGTGCCGCCTGAAGGGACTGCTTCAGCGTGACGTCGAAGGTGGCGATGCCGCCACGGCCGTTGTACAGGTAGACGACCTCGGGCGGCAGTCCCGTGGCGCGGGCCACCGACTCCGCGGCCTGCAGCGGGTGCTCGTGCAGGTAGCGGGTGGCGTCGATCTGCGCCTTGAGGAAGGCGTCCACGATCTCCGGGTGCTCCTTGGCGTACGCCTGGCGTACCACCACGCCGTGGAAGGTCGGCACGTTCAGAGCCGAGCCGTCGTAGACCAGCCGGCCCTTGTTCTGGAAGGCCAGCAGCCCCGGCCAGGCCACGAACTGCGCGTACGCCTGCACGCCGCCCGACTCGAGCTGGGCCGCGCCGACCGCGGGCTGGTGGTTGACCGTCTCGACGTCGGTGATTCCCGCCTTCTCCAGCGCCTGGACCAGCGTGCCGTGCCCGGCCGAGCCGACGCTGGCCGAGATCTTGGCGCCCTTGAGGTCGGCCAGGGTTCGCGCCTTCGACGCGGGCGGGACGACGACCATGTTCAGCCCGCCGCGCGCGTTGTAGCCGGTGATGGAGACCAACTCGGTACGGGCCGCCGGGATCGACTGGGTGCGGGAGGCGTTGATCAGCAGCGGATAGTCACCCATCGAGCCGATGTCGATCTTCCCGGCGACCATCTTGGCGGTGATGGGGGCGCCGGTGTCGTAGTCCTGCCACTCGACGGCGTACTTGCCGCCGAGCCGCTTCTCGAGGTAGCCGAGCGAGCGCAGCAGGGTTCCGGCCGTGACGGTGTTGATGGTCTTGGACTGGTAGCCGACGACGAGCTTCGTCTTCCCCTCGCCGCCCGTGGCGCCGGAGACCGAGCAGGCGGTGGCGGCCAGCAGGAGCACCGCCATCAGGACCTTGCGCACAGCGCTCTCCTTCATCTCAGCAGGTACGGCATGTTGATGGTGACCGCGTCCACGGGGCACCTGGCCGCGCAGGGGCCGCAGTACCAGCACTCGTCGACGTGCATGTACGCCTTGCCGGTCTCGTCGCTGATCGCCAGGGAGTCGAGCGGGCACGCCTCGACGCACAGCGTGCAGCCGTCGATGCACAGGGATTCGTCGATCGTCACGGGGACCTCGACGCGCTGGGTGATCAGGGCCATGCCTGCTCCTTGTTCTCGGGTCGGCTGTCGTCGGTGCGGCGCAGATGGCCGCGCATCGTCAGCCGGTCGCCTCTGAAACGGATGAACTCCAGGTCCACCGGCCTGCTGTCGGCCAGATGGGTGAGCCGCTCGACCATCAGCAGCGCGGCTCCGCGCGGCGTGCCGAGCGCGGCGGCGGTGTGCGGGTCGGCGTTGACGGCTTCGAGCGTGAGCTCGGCCATGCCGAGCGGCTGCCCGGAAATCTGTTCGAGCAGCACGAAGATGTCGTTGTTCGCCAGGTCCGCGTCGAACAACGGCTCGCCGACGTCTCGTACGAGATAGGTGAGGTCGAGTGAGAGGGGCAGGCCGTTCAGGCTGCGGAGCCGTTCCAGGTAGACGACCTGCTCACCGGGCGCGAGCCCGAGCCGGTGGCTGACCGGAGCGGGCGGCTCTATGAGGGTCATCGTGCGGACCTGGTTGGTCACCTGACCGTGCTCGTGCAGGGTCTCGGCCAGACCGAGCAGGCGATGCAGCCCGTGCGGGTACTTCTCGGCCACCACGGTGGTGCCCACGCCCGGGCTCCGCTCGACCAGGCCCTCCTCGCGCAGCAGGTCGAGCGCCTCCCGGACGGTGTTGCGCGAGGTGTCGAACTCGCGGGCGAGCACCGCCTCCAGCGGTAGCTGCCCATGAGGGAAGCCGCCGTGGATGATCTGTCTTCTCAACAGGTCGGCCACCTGCCGAGCACGATCCGCCCGGCACCGCCGATCGTCGAGCATCACCCGTTTCATGGCGCCAAACCTACTAAACGAGTAGGGAAAACGGGATAACGGGGAGATTGCGCCACCCCATGCGAGCCAAAACACCGGCCTGAGCTGCGCGAATACTCGGAACAAGGCAAGATCTGCCACCTGTGCCGCGAGGTCCGGCCACTGATCCGCGGGCCGGGCGGCAGGGCGCCGCCGACGGGCCCACTTGGATGGCGGGCGGCAGCTACCTGGTCGCGGATCTCCGTCAATGATCTCGGGTCACGTTGTCCGACACCCACGCCCGGCCAGGCTCATCACCTGAAGCCCGGGAGACGACCCTCCGGCTTTGACAGGGTCCGGGTGTTCCACCCGCGGATCGTGGCGTGGTGTGGCGCCCAGGCCCGCCACACGTCGCGGCCCCAGGCCCAGACCAGTCGCTCATGCTCGGCGGCGTCACGGGCGGCGAGCACGTCGACGGCGGTCATCAGGCCGTGCAGCGGCGGTGGCCGCAGCCAGTGGAAGTAGTCCGGACGGTCGGCCATCATCTGCTTGTGCAGGGCCGCGCCCTCGCGCGGGTCGGCGTCGTCCTCGACGAACAGGCACAGCGTCATCAAGCACAGGGCCACGCCCTGGACCGCCCGTCGGCTGTCGCCGCCGGGGTGCTGCGCGATGTAGGAGTCCACGACGAGCTGATGGACGTGGCGATACTCGGCGATGCCGTACGAGCGTGCCAGCAACTCGCCGTAGCGCCCCCAGCACTCGGCCGACGCCCCGCGCTCGTCAGGGAACGGCCCACCGGTGGCCGGGGCCACCAGCCCGCACCCGGGACAGCTGGTCATCGGGACACACACCACCCGCTCCTGATCCGATGTTGTCAGTTCGGACTCACCGACGCAGGCGCATATCACGACGGACCATGACATCGTCGCCTCGATTTGGCAGCGCTATGAGGCGATACGGCTATGGGCTTATCCTGAGCGCGTATCCCTCAAAATGATCGAGGAAACGAGACGCGCATGGACCTGAGCGCCGCCGTATGGCGGAAGTCATCGCGCTCTTCGGGCAACGGCGGCCAGTGCGTTGAAGTCGCCATGAACCTTCCCGGAGTGGTCGCCGTCCGCGACAGCAAAGACCCGAACGGCCCCAAACTGCTCTTCACCCCCACCGACTGGAAGACGTTCGTCAACAGCCTCAAAGCTGGTGACTTGCTGTAGATCGTTCGCTGGATGGGCAGGGCAACCTAACCCGGGGAACGCTTGAGGGACCGGGATTGCGGCACTAGGGCTCCGAACAGAGGAATGCGTGCCGAGCGTCTATGACAGCGAACGGCTGGCGTCGGGCTACGCCTTCGACCGTCCTCCGGTGCATCAGCAGATCCTCAAGTCGGTTCACCTTAGGCGTCCGGTCAGGCGAGCACTGGATGTCGGCTGCGGTGCCAGCGTGTCCACTGCTGCGCTCGCACCATTGTCCGAGTGCGTAGTCGGCCTGGAGCCGGTCCCAGCGATGCTGGTGCACCGACGATCCGTCGCGCCATCCGCTCGATTCGTCATCGGCGCAGCGGAGGAACTGCCGTTCGCCGCATCGTCGTTCGACCTGGTCGCCGCCGCCGGCTCGCTGAACCACACCGAACTTTCGTCGGCTCTTGCCGAGGTAGCCCGCGTCCTGACTCCGGACGGGGTCTTCCTCCTGTACGACTTCTCGAAAGGCCGGTCCTCGCTGACAGGTGACGCATTGGCGGCGTGGTTCAAGTCGTTCGAGCAGCGGTTTCCATCGCGCTTGTGGAGGTCTTCCGGAGCGGGGAGGTGACCGTGGTTTTCCGAGGGTATCTAGCCACGCTGGCCCCGACCGGCAGCGGTTGAACGCCAGTGCTGTGACCGGGTCAGGCCGATGAATTTGGCGCTGTCGGGCCACGGTTTCTGGGCTGGTTAGCCACGCACGGTTGCCAGGCACTCGTCGTACAGGTCCATGATGTCGCCCTTGCCGTCATTGTCGACCCACGTCATCGATGCGGCATCCAGGCATGCGAACGCCGTCGCGATCACTGCGCGGGCCTTCGCGCCCACGCTGCCGGTAGCGGCGTCCATACGCGCCTCGATGAGCGGCAGCAGGTCCTCCTGGAATCGCAGGCGCTTTTCGAGCCAACCGGCGCGCAGCGAGGCGGTGTTGTGCAGGAGGCGGAACCGCTCCAGGGCCTGTTCGCGGCTGTCATGCAAGGCCAGTACGGCAGCGACCCCGGCGCGCAGGGCCTCCCAGACACCGACTTCGGCCGGCAGTTCGCTGATCGTGTCTGTCAGGACCTGCCCAAACCGGTCCTGGTTGCCGCCGAGAAGGTCCTCCTTGGTGCCGAAGTAGCGGAACAGGGTGCGCTGGGAGACACCGGCCTCTCGGGCGATCTGGGCGATGGTCGTCTCGTCGTAGCCCTGCTCGGTGAACAGCCGCAGAGCCGTCTCAAGGATCTCTCGGGAGGCCAGTTGCCGTGCCCGGTCCCACAGTGTGGCCGGTGCACCGCTCGCCGTCTCGGCTTCCTGCTTCATGTGCCCAGGTTATCTCAGTACTGCCAGAGTGACGCTCGCATGCGATTTGGCAGTCGCTGCCAAGCAGTCGTACGCTGTCAAAAGATGACCGTCGCGGTACAGCCGCTGACCGATCCCCCTACCTCCCAGAAGCACGCAAAGGAACGCATCATGTCTGCACCTGCAGCTTTGATCACCGGTGGAACCAGCGGCATCGGCAAGGCGACCGCCGAACTGCTCCACTCCCGCGGCTACCGCGTCATGGTCACCGGCCTCAGCAACCTCGCCAACACCGGACTTCCCGAAGACGTCACGGTCGTCCGGGCCGACGCACGGTCCCTGCCGGAGATTGACCATGCAATGGAGCAGGCACGCCGGCAATTCGGCTCCCTCGACCTGCTCTTCCTCAACGCGGGCGTCTCCCGACCCGGCCCGATCGAGTCAACCGACGAAGCCGCCTTCGACGCCCTGTTCGACGTCAACGTCAAGGGCAGCTTCTTCACCCTGCAAAAGGCGCTCCCGCTCCTCAACGAGGGCGCCTCGGTCGTGTTCACCGTGGGCGCCGCCGAAGGGCTCGGTGCCGCCATGACAGCCGCCAAGGGCGCTCTGGTTCCCCTCATGCGGTCCCTCGCGCTCGAACTCGCCCCCCGCCGCATCCGCGTCAACGCCGTCAGCCCAGGACTGATCAACACCCCTGCCTACAGCAAGATGGGCATCTCCCAGGAGATGATCGAGTCCTGGGCTCGGGACGTCCCGCTCGGCCGCGCCGGCGCTCCCGCCGATATCGCCGAAGCCGTGGCCTTCCTCGCCTCGGACGCCGCCAGCTACATCACCGGCGACAACCTCACCGTCTCGGGAGGTATCGGCGTTCACGCCGGCCTCTGACGAACAGTTCCGCACTCGTTTCCCGTCGGCCGAGGCCGACAGCATCATCGCCCGCCGGTAGCGCACCGCGTGCAGTGCGGCTTGGCCGGATGTTCCGCCGGGAGCCGCCTACGCTGGGGCTGTGTCTGATGAAAAGGGAAGCCGGCCCGCCCGCGTCGAGGACGTGCACGAGCTGGCTCTGGCCATGCCGCACGTCACCGTCGAGTACGGGACCGGCGACAATCCGGTCTACCAAGTGGGCGGGAAGTCGTTCGTCTTCTTCCGCAACCCACGGCCGGACGCGGTCGACCCTGACACCGGGGAGCGCCATGCGGATGTGATCGTCTTCTGGGTCGAGTCCGAGGCGGAAAAGCAGGCGCTGGTTCAGGACGAGGCGTCGCAGTTCTTCACCACCGCGCACTTCAACGGTCACCCGTCGGTGCTGCTGCGGGCCAGCCGGATCGGTGAGCTCACCCGGGACGAGCTGGCCGAGGTGGTCCAGGACGCGTGGCTGTCCCGCGCATCAGCGCGCAGAGCGGCAGACTGGCTCCGCGCGCATCCCCCGGCTTGATCCTCCTTGTCCTGCCACGAACGGCATGAGCGAGCGAAATCTGGGATGCGGAAGAGCGTGGTAGCGGACGCTCACACCGGATCGACCACCCTGCTCACGATCCATGCGTGCTTGCTGACCTGCCGACCGCGGGTGAAGCGCGGCATGAGCGCGATCTGTCCGGACCCGGTCCTCCTTGACCGCGCGACGGCTGATCCCCTTCTGGCCGCGCTCCGGGTGGTAACCCATGCACCAGCACCCACCGAAGATCCCGTTGTTGCGCTCGACAAGCTCCGCGAAGGCAGCCCACGTAGAGGCGTCCAGGGGGCGGACCGTGTACGACATCCTTGCGTCCTTTCGCGCGCGCCGCCCCCGGCTGTGGCGCCGTGTCAGGCCTCGGCAGCCGCTGCGGCCAGGAGCCGGGCGAGTTCGACCGGCTTGCTGACCATCGGCCAATGGCCCGAGTCGATGTCGACGAGGTCAAGATGCTTGGCCCTGGCGAGCTCGGGCAGGTCGCCGGCGTCGATCCACTCCTGAACCTGGGCAGGGGTGAATTCTGGGCACACGAGTACGACCGGGATGTCGAACCTTCGTTCGTCCGTCAGACGCACCACGCCCTTGGCCACTCCCTCGGGGACCGGGATCGCAGCGGACGCGAAGATTCGCTTGGCCTCCTCATCAAGGTCGGCAGAGTCCGGCCCCTCGAACGGGCCCCAGCCGGGGAAGGGCATGACGCCATCCTTCAGCTCGAAGAAGTCGGCGTAAGGCTCGCCGTCGGCGGCCGGGAAGCCGCCAATGAGGGCGATTTTCGCGACCTGCTCCGGTCGAGCGTCAGCGGCCAGCCAAGCCAGGGTGCAGGCGGCGGAATGCCCCACCACCATGGGCTTTTCGGGCGCTGAGTCCACGGCGGCGAGCACCGCTGCCACCTGGTCATCGAGCGTGGCGGACGCGGATCCGTCACCCTGGCCCGGCAGGGTGACGGGCACGGGGCGGTGGCCGAGTGGCTCAAGTGCGGAAACGACGTCGTCCCATGCGGATCCGTCGAGCCACAGGCCGCCAATGAGCAGGATGTCCATGATCAGTTCTCTTTCTCCAGTGCGGTCAGATCACGTTCGGCATAGAGCCGGTGTTCCCATTCCTCGTTGAGGACGATGCGGAGACATTCCTTGACGGGGAAGCTCTCCATCCGGGGCCAGCCGGGCTCGGTGCGAGTCACCTCAGAGGCGAGGTGCTCGTCGGTGAGTGACGCCATGACGTGGCGGACCATCGCCTGGCGTTCGCGTCGGACCGTGAGCACCTCATCGAGCGAGGGTCGTGCCTCGCGGTCCCACGGGATACCGTCCCACCCGGGCGCATCGTCCCACGGCAGGTCCCACGGGTGCCACGGCGAGAGGTTGCCGAGGATCATCCGGCCCACCCAGGCAGCGCCGGCGAAGTTGAGGTGCCGCAGGGTCTGGATGAAGGACCACTCGTCATCCACGCTGCGGTGGAGCGTCGCTTCGGGGAATGTACTCGCCCGCGCGACGGTGTCCTCCCACAGCCGCTCCAGGATCGCCCACGCCTCACGGAATCCATCGGGGTCGTCGGGGCGCATTTTCCCCCGTTCGGGCATGCGGCGATTCAGCTCGGCCTCGACGAGCGGTGCGATGTCGACGCCGTTCACCACGACGTTCTTCAACTCGCCGCTGATCTCGACGTCGACCAGCTCGACGCCGCGCAGGCGGCTCGCGTTGAACAGGGCGCCGCGTATCCGCGCGCCGGTGAAGTCGACCGCTCGCATGCGGGCGTCGTTGAGGTGCACCTGGCTGAAGGCGGCGCCCCGGAGGCTCACGCGCTCGAAGCGTGCTCCTGCGAGGTCCTGCTCGCGGAACTCGGTCATGGACCTCACGCTAGGGCCAATTCCGGACAATCTACTTCCGGTTTATCTCGTGACCACCTAACCTGCTCGTGTGCCGACCGATCTCAGCCCCACCGCACGAGCTCTGCGTACCATCGAGATCCTCCAAGCCCGCCCCGGCGTGACGGCCGACGAACTCGCCGCGAGTTTGGGTGTCACGGAGCGGGCCGCGCGCCGGTACGTCGGAATCCTCCGAGAGGCGGGCATTCCCGTCGAGTCAGCCCGCGGGCCCTACGGCGGGTACCGGCTCGGGCGGGGGACGAGGCTGCCTCCGGTCGTCTTCACGGAGGCCGAGGCACTTCATCTGGTCATGGCGGTGCTCGACGGCCAACCTGCGGCCGACGTCGACGACCTCGTCGGTACTGCCCTGGGCAAGGTCATCCGGGCACTGCCCGAGAGCGTCGGCCGGCAGGCGGCCGCGCTGCGAGAGCATGCGTCGGCTGCGCCCGACCGGCACTCGGCCCGTCCAGATCCCGCCACCACCAGCGCACTCGTCTCTGCCATCGCGAGCCGACGCCGCGTGCTGATCACGTATCGAAGCGAGTCCGGCAACGAATGGGCGGCCGAGGTGGATCCTTGGGCGGTCGTCGCCCGCTACGGACGCTGGTACCTCCTGTGTCACTCCCATCGCGCGGACGCGATCCGCACCTACCGGGTCGACCGGGTCCACGCGGTCCAGCGGACCGCGCACAAGTTCGAGCCGCCCGACGGCCTCGACCCGGTGGCAGCGCTGGAGGAGAACCTGGGCACGGGGTGGGAGTTCCCCACCCATGTTGTGTTCGACGCCCCTCTGGCTGAGGTGGCCCCGTGGATCCGGCCTCCCATGGGACGGCTTGAATCATCAGGAGACGGGTGCGTCCTCGTCGGCAGCACGAGCAATCCGGCCATGTATGCGCAGGAGTGGTTGGCGAGCGTGCCGTTCCCCTTCCGCGTCGAAGGCGGGCAGGAACTCCGCGCCGCGGTCGCGACGCTCGCGGCCCGTTTCGCCGCCGCCCTGGCGGACAACCCATGACAGGCCCGGACGCTATCCCATTGCGGAGTGTAAGAAGCCGGCGATCGTGAGAGCGGTGGCGACGCCGACCGCGGACGAGCCGGCAGATGATCCAGCCATCGTCCCCGCGAGCAGAGACGCAAAGAGAATGACCACCCATCTCTGAGGGAGCGGTTGCTTGCCCTTCTCCTGCTCCATCACTTCCGGCTCGTGACGCCTTCCGAGTATTCTCTTCACAGCGGATTCCCTTCGCATGAGCGTATCGAGGACCCGCGAGAGCGGCCTTTCTGCTACAGACAGAAGGGCCGCTCGCCTTGCGAGCGACCCTTTATGCCGCACCTGCGCGTACCTCGAGAATTCCACAAGATCCTTTTAGCGCCAAGATGCGATTACTGCTCCAAGCGCGCTTCTTTCCACCAGAGGGGGAGAGAGCACATCTCCAGGTGGGGAATATTTCTCCCCACAACCCCGCACCCCGCGTGCATATTGAAGAAGTTCTTGCGATCTCTGCACTCTTTACCGGATGCTGCATCGCGTGGAAGAAATCGCACACGAACTCGCCAAGATCCTCATCCCGAACATCACCATCGGCGCAGACGAAGGCTCAAAGGAGTATGAAGCCCGCCTGAAGGCATTACGAGAGCAGCGACGCACGATCACGGCGGACCTGATGATGGCGGCACGTGCCTCCACCTCAGAAGATCCCGTCCTCGCAAAGCTCGACGAGCTCGCTGCGCAAAAAAGGGATATACAGCAACAGATGCGGCTGATAGTCGCATACGCCAGGGAGTTCGTTCGGCCAGAGCCTTACAGGCTGAGGGCGTTAGCCGAGGCCGCTGATATGTCTATTTCTGGCACCCGCACCGCGTACACGTCCGCAGATGTGGCTACTATATCAACGCGAATCGGCCGCAAAGATACAAAAGGGACCACATACCCTGCCCGCTCGAAGCCCTCTTCCGTTCGCCGCCCACCGGAATTCGACGGCGAGCAATGGTGGGCGCCTTCTGGTTCGGCTCCAACAGCCAACGACGACGGGATCGTACCCGCCTCCTAGTTTCGAACCCTTGATCCCTTTGATATGTGAGCGTTGACCTGCAACGTCTTTTCCTTCGAGGCGAAGGCGTCGACAACGCGAGACCGGATTGGCGCGGGATGTGCGCGGCGTCCCTGCGGGCGCTGGCGAAGCTGGAGCAGGTGTTGCCGTCCCGGCTGCGGCGCCGGGTCAGCACCCTGCAGACCTACACGGTGCCGGTTCCCCGCGATGACGCCGGTCCCCGTGTCGACCCGTCAATCCTGACCGCCCTGGCCGCGGCCTGCCGCGAACGCGTACAGCTCCGGTTGGACTACCGCGACCATGAGGGTACGGCCACTGTGCGCACCGTCGAGCCGTACCGGCTGGTCAACTGGGGCCGCCGCTGACCTGCTGGCATGGGACGTCGAGCGGGACGACTGGCGTACCTTCCGCGCCGACCGGATACGGCCTCGCACCCCGACCGGCCCCCGCTTCACACCGCGCGACCTGCCCGACGACGACGTCGCCGCATACTGTCACGCCGGGTATCCGCCGCCGCCTGGCGCTATCGGGCACGGGTCACCGTGCACGCGCCGGCCGAGGTCGTCGCCGACCTGATCAGCCCGGCGGTCGGCACGGTCGAGCGCGTCGACGAACACACCTGCGTCCTGCACACCGGCGCGGACACCATCGAGACCCTCGGCGTCTATCTGGGCCTGCTCGGCGCGGACTTCCACGTCACAGGGCCGCCGGAACTCCTCACGCACCTGCACCGTCTCGCCGACCGGTACACGCGGGCGACTCACAGCTGAACCAGCATGCCCACGTGCCGTACATGCTCAGAGATGGTGATCTCCTTGCCGGGCAGGAGCGAAGAGTGTGAGACGAGCCGGCCTGTAGGCCGGGTTCTGTCCTTCGTCGGAACGAAGGGGCGACCATCCATCTAGGGCCGCCGTTGCCGGCGGCCTCAAGCGGTCTACCCGCGCGGCTCGGGCGGGCAGCCCTCGAACGTCGCGCGCGGGACGCTCCGGAGAGCGTCCCTTCTTGACCTTGCTCCGGGTGGGGTTTACCTAGCCGCCCACGTCGCCGTGGGCGCTGGTGGTCTCTTACACCACCGTTTCACCCTTACCGCCCGAAAGATCGGGAGGCGGTTTGCTTTCTGTGGCACTGTCCCGCGGGTCGCCCCGGGTCGGCGTTACCGACCACCCTGCCCTGTGGAGCCCGGACCTTCCTCGGCGGGCCCGCGAAGGGCCCGACGCGGTCGCCCGGCCGGCTCGTCTAGCTGGAAGTTTACCAAACCCCCGTAGATCTTCCGCCGATCTACAGGTCTGAGGGATCAGCGACGTTCCGGCGGGAGGTCAGCGAAGGTGGGAGGTGTCGTTGAAGGACTTCACCACGGACTGGCCGTCGGCGTAGTGCTCGATCAGCGACAGGCACGCCAGATCCAGGTGCATGCGGTACAACGTCACCGGAGGCGCCATCAGCGCGAACCGCAGCAGCGTCTTGATGGGCGTCACGTGCGACACGATGAGCACCGTCCGGCCTTCATACCGCTCGACCAGGCGCTCCTCCGCTCGCCGGATGCGCTGGGCCACGGCCTCGAAGCTCTCGCCGTCGGGGGGTGCGGTGTTCGGGTCGGCGAGCCAGGCGGCGAGTTCGGCGGGCCAGCCGCGCTGGACCTCCGTGAACGTGTGGCCTTCCCAGGCGCCGAAATCGGCCTCTCTGAGGTCGTCGTCCACTTCCACGCCGAGCCCCGTGCGCTGGGCGACCGCCTCCGCGGTCTGCCTGGCGCGCTTGAGGGGGGAGCTGACGATCGCGTCCAGATGGTACGGCTCGCGGGACAGGCGCTCGGCGGCCGCGGCCGCCTGGGCCAGGCCGTTGGCGGTGAGTTCGGCGTCGCCCAGGCCGGAGAAGCGGCGTTCGACGGACAGCGGGGTCTCGCCGTGGCGCAGCAGGAGCAGGGACGTCGACACTCGGGTCGGTGGGCTCCAGCCGGTGCCGCTGTTCGGCTGGTTCCGCTGCTGGGCGGTGGCCAGGGAGGCGGAGGGGGCCGACACATCGGTCGGGGTGGATCGCGGGGAGGTGCGGGGCCCAGCCTGTACGGCCGAGCCGCCCGCCCGCCACGCCAGCCCCTTGGCCGCGGCGTCCATCGCCTCGTTGGCCAGCCGGTCCGCGTGCCCGTTCTGTTCGCGGGGGATCCAGGTCCACTCCGTCACCCGCAGCCGCCTGGCCAGTTTGCCGGCCTCCAGGGCGAGCGGGCGCAGGCCCTCGTTCTTGATCTTCCAGCGGCCGGCCATCTGCTCGACGACCAGTTTGGAGTCCATGCGTACCGCCACCGGGGCCCCCTCGCCCCCCAGGTCGAGCACCGCCGTCAGCCCGGCGATCAGCCCGCGGTATTCGGCCACGTTGTTGGTCGTGACGCCGATCGCCTCCGCCGCCTCCGCCAGCACCTGGCGGTCGGCGGCGTCCATGACCACGGCACCGTAGCCGGCGGGCCCGGGGTTGCCGCGCGAGCCGCCGTCCGCTTCGACGATGTAGGAGGTCACAGGCCGGACTCGGGAGTACGTACGAGAATGCGGCGGCATTCGTCGCAACGCAGCACCTCGTCGTGCGGCGCGGCCTTGATGCGGTTCATCTCGGCGATCGACAGGGCCACCTTGCAGCCCTGGCACCGGCCGCCCCTGAGCATGGCGGCGCCGACACCGTACTGATCCTTGAGCTTGGTGTAGAGCGCGAGCAGGTCGGCGGGGATCTCGCCGGCGATGCCGGCGCGCTGGGACTGGGCCTCGCCCGCCTCCTTGTCGATGTCGCCGAGCAGGACGTCGCGGCGGTCTTCGGCGGCGGAGCGGGTGGCGGCGATCTCGTCGCGCTGCGCGACCAGGTCGATGACCTTGGTGTCGGCCGCCTCACGGCGTTCCATGATCTCCAGCACGATCTCTTCGAGGTCGCCCTGGCGCTTCTGCAGGGAGGCGATCTCGGACTGGAGGCTCGCCAGGTCCCTCGGCGAGCTCACGCTGCCGGAGTCGAGCCGCTTCTGGTCGCGGTCGGCGCGGCTGCGGACGGCGTCGACGTCGTTCTCGGCCTTGGTCTGGTCGCGGGCCAGGTCGCCGGCCTGGGTCTCGGCCTCGATCACGTCGGTGGCGAGCTTGGCGTATCGCTTCGACTGTTCGTCGATCTCCACCAGCTCAGGCAGGGTGCGGCGGCGGTGCGCCAGCCGGTCGACCACGGAGTCCAGGTCAGCCAGGTCGAGCAGTCGCTTCTGGGCTTCAGGGGCTGCTTTCATGATCAATATCCTCTTGTCCAAGCATCGGTGACCGTGGCGGAGACACGCGTCTCAACGGTAACGCCACTCGAACCCAGGATGGACGCGGCGCTGTCGAGCCATGGCCACTCGGTGGCCCAATGCGCGGCGTCGATCAGCGCCGGCCCGCCCTGCTCGACGAACTCGCTGGCCGGGTGGTGTCTCAGGTCCGCGGTGAGGAACACGTCCACCCCCGCGGCGCGCGCCGTACCGAGGAGGGAGTCGCCCGCTCCCCCGCTGACGGCGACGCGGGCGACGCGACGGGACAGGGCGCCCGCCACGCGGATGCCGTGCGCGGTCTCCGGCAGCCCGGCGACGGCCCGCTCGGCGAACTCCCCCAGCGTCATCTCCGACGGCAGGTCACCGATGCGGCCGAGCCCGCGCGACGGGTCGTCGGGGAACGGGCGCAGCGGCACCAGATCGCCGGTCAGGCCGACGGCGCGGGCCAGGGCGTCGGAGACGCCGGGGTTCGCCACGTCGGCGTTGGTGTGGGCGGTATAGAGGGCGATGTCGTTCTTTATCAGCTTGTGGAGGAGGCGGCCCTTGGGTGTGGTCGCGGCGACGCTGGTGGTGCCGCGCAGGTAGAGGGGATGGTGGGTGACGATCAGGTCGGCGCCCCACTCGACGGCCTCCTCGGCGACGGCCGCCACCGGGTCGACCGCGAACAGCACCCGCCGCACCTCCTGCGCCGGGTCTCCGCAGACCAGGCCCACCGCGTCCCAGGACTCGGCCCGGGCGGGCGGGTAGGCCGCCTCGAGCTCCTCGATCACATCCGCCAGCGTTGCTCCAGCCACCTGCGCAGACTACCGGCCGCCCGGCCCGGGTACGTGAGCGGCGAAGGGTGTCGTCCGAACGAGGTTCGGCGTACCGTAAGTGGATCCTGACACGCGGAGGACGCCATGGCACCCAGGGTCGCGATCATCGGAGCGGGTTTCGGCGGCTTGTGCATGGCGATCCAGCTCGAACGGGCCGGGATCCGCTCCTACACGGTCTTCGAGAAGGCGGCCGATCTGGGCGGCACCTGGCGCGACAACAGCTACCCGGGCGCGGGCTGCGACATCCCGTCGCACCTCTACTCCTATTCCTTCGAAAAGTACGCGAGTTGGACCCGCCGCTACCCGGAACAACCCGAAATTCTCGCCTATTTAGCGCACTGCGCTGATAAATACGGCGTCAGGCGGAAAATCCGTTTCAGCAGTGAGGTCGAGCGGGCCGTCTTCGACGGCTCCCACTGGCAGGTCAGCACGGCCGGCGCCACCGAGACCTTCGACGTCGTCGTCATGGGCGTCGGCCAGCTCAACCGCCCCCGCCTGCCCGACATCCCGGGAATGGACGACTTCGCGGGCACGTCCTTCCACTCCGCCCGCTGGAACCACGACCACGATCTCACCGGCAGGCGGGTCGCGGTGATCGGCAACGGCTCGTCGGCCGCCCAGCTCATACCGCGCGTCGCCGCCGAGGCCGAGCACCTGACCGTGTTCCAGCGCACCCCCAACTGGGTGATCCCCAAGCCCGACGCCGCCTTCGGCCCCCTGACCAGGCTCGCGTTCCACTTCGTCCCCGGCCTCCAGCGCGCCTACCGCGAGTGGATCTACCGGTACGCCGAAGGCACCCTCTACCCCGCCCTGGCGCAGGGCTGGAGCGTCGGCCTGCTCAAGAAGCGGGCTCTGGACCACCTACGCGACCAGGTCCCCGACCCGGCCCTGCGCGCCAGGCTCACCCCCGGCTACCCGCCGGGCTGCAAGCGGGTCGTCATCGACAGCGCCTTCTATCCCGCCCTGACCAGGCCGAACGTGGACGTGGTGACGGACCGGATCGTCCGGATCACGCCGAAGGGCATCCAGACCACCGAGGGACCGTACGAGGTGGACACGATCGTCTACGCCACCGGGTTCAAGAGCACGGAGTTCCTCGCGCCGATGGAGGTCACGGGACGGAGCGGCCAGTCGCTGCGGGAGCGGTGGAAGGGCGGGGCGGAGGCGTACCTGGGCATCGCGGTGCCGGACTTCCCGAACCTGTTCCTGCTGTACGGGCCGAACACCAATCTGGGCCACAACTCGATCATCTTCATGATCGAATGCCAGGTGAACCACATCATGTCCTGCCTGCCGTACCTGTCGGAGAAGGGGCCGATCGAAGTGCGGCCCGAGGTGATGGCGGCGTGGAGCAGGCAGCTCGACGCGGCGATGGCGCGGATGGTGTGGGGCAACGGCTGCCAGAGCTGGTACAAGACGGCCGACGGCCGCGTCACGAACAACTGGCCCGGCCGCACGACGCTCTACCGCCGGCTGACGGCCCGGCCTCCGCTCTCCGCCTACCGTCCGACCGGCTCCCCTTAGCCGGCGGTACGGTCCCAAGCATGACATTCCCCCTGCACCAGCGTGCTGTCGTGGCCGACACCCACAACGACCTGCTGATGGCGGTCTCCGCCCGGCCGCCCGCGCGGTGGGCCTCGTTCTTCCGTGAGCGATGGCTGCGCCAGCTCGCGGCGGGCGGCGTGAACCTCCAGGTGCTGCCGGTCTTCATCGACGACCAGTACCGCCCCGAGGGCGCCCTGCGGCAGACACTGCGCATGATCGAGTGCGCGCACGTGCTCGCGGAGGGCAACGCGGACCGGGTGCGGATCTGCCTCGACGGCCCGGACATCGACCGGGCTCTCGGCGACGGCGTGATCGCGCTGGTCATCGCGCTGGAGAGCATGCCGGGGCTCGACGCGAGCGTGGAGCTGATCTCGACCGTCCACCGGCTGGGCGTGCGGGTGGCCTCGATCGCGCACTGGGGGCGCACGCCGCTGGCCGACGGCAGCGGCGAGGACGCCACCGGCGGCGGCCTGACCTCGCACGGCGTCGAGGCCCTGCGCGAGATGGAACGGCTCGGCATCGTCTTCGACATCTCCCACCTGAGCGCGCCGGGTGTCGCGCACGTGCTGGAACTGGCCGCCAAGCCGGTCATGGCGACCCACTCCTCGGCCCGCGCGCTGCGCGACCATCACCGCAACCTCACCGACGACCAGTTGCGCGGCGTGGCGGCGACCGGCGGCGTGGTGTGCGTGAACTTCTTCGCGCCGTTCCTCACCGACCGCGCGGCGGACATCTCGCTCGACCGCCTGCTCGACCACATCGAGCACGTCGCGGGCGTCGCCGGGATCGACCACGTCGGGCTCGGCCCCGACTTCATCCGCGAGGTCATGGACGAGCTGACGCCGCCCTGCTGCGAGGGCGACCTCATCGAGGGCCTCGACCCGAAGTCCGCGATCCCCGGCCTGGAGGGCCCATCGGGGCTGCCCATGGTCACCGAGGGCCTGCTCAAGCGCGGCCTGCCGGAGGAGGACGTCACGAAGATCATCGGTGGCAACGTGCACCGGTTCCTCACGGAACGGCTGGTCTGACAGGTGGCGGGTAGGTAGACGCAATGACGAGTGCGGAAGCGGCCGCCGCCCGCGAGGCGGCCGAGAAGACCGGTGTGACGATCCGCGAACTTCGCGACATCCACGACTTCCAGGACGTCTACCGGCTGTACGACGACATCTGGCACCCCGACCCGCGCAACGCGCCCGTGCCGGTGGAGCTGATGATCGGCTTCGCGCACACGGGCGGCTACGTGGCCGGGGCGTACGAGGGCGACCGGCTGGTCGGGGCCTCGGTGGGCTTCCTCGCGGCGGAGCGGACGCTGCACTCGCACGTGACGGGGGCGGCGATCGGGCGCGGCATCGGCTACGCGCTCAAGCTGCACCAGCGGGCCTGGTGCGTGGAGCGCGGGCTGGTCAGGATCACCTGGACGTTCGACCCGCTCGTACGCAGGAACGCCCGGTTCAACCTGGCCAAGCTGGGCGC
Source organism: Nonomuraea sp. NEAU-A123 (assembly GCF_018603905.1). Lineage (GTDB taxonomy): Bacteria > Actinomycetota > Actinomycetes > Streptosporangiales > Streptosporangiaceae > Nonomuraea. Next base: position 365,844 of record NZ_JAHFZZ010000004.1, on the reverse strand, counting down.
CCGGCCGGAGCGCTACCTGGAGGACTTCTACGGCGTCATGGCCGACGCGATCAACGAGGGCGACGCGTCCGACCGGCTGCTCGCGGTCTGGCGGCTGACGGAGCCGCCGCCGGAGCCGTCAGCCGGGCCGTACACGCGCGGGGTGGAAGTGAGCGGGGCGCGGCCGGTGATCGGCCCCGCGGACGGGCCGGTGGTGCTGGTCGGGACGCCGTGCGACATCGAGACGCTGCGCCGTGAGGACCCGGAGGCGGCCCGTGCGTGGCGGCTGGCGGTGCGGGAGGTGCTCGGCGGGCTGATGGGGTCGGGCGGGCGGGTCACAGGTTTTACCGATAATGGGGAATACGTGGTGGAGACGGGTTAACAGGCTATTCCACTCATGTTACTGATCTATGTAATGTGATGCTTACGCACGTCGAGCAAGGAGATCGGCATGGCGGAGTTCACCCCGACCGTTCCCGCACGAGTCCTCCCGCCCGTCACCGTCCGCGACCTGCCTGACCCCCCTCGAACGACCTGGCGCATCATCGGCCCCGGCCTGGTGGGCGCGGGGGTCGGACTGGCGTCCGGCGAGTTCATCCTCTGGCCGTACATCGCCTCCCAGGTCGGCCTGGTCTTCATCTGGGGCGCCGCGATCGGCATCATCACCCAGTGGTTCCTCAACATGGAGATCGAGCGCTACACGCTGGCCACCGGCGAGACCGCGCTGACCGGTTTCAGCAGGATGTGGAAGCACTGGGGCCTCGTTTTCGTCCTGATGACACTCGGCTCGAACCTGTGGCCCGGCTGGGTGACCACGTCGGCCACGATGATGACCTACCTGACCGGCACGGGCGAGGGCAGCGTGCGCTGGATCGCGATCGGCATGCTGCTGGTGATCGCGATCGGGCTGACGATGGCGCCCGTCATCTACGTCCTGCTGGAACGGGTGATCTTCGTGAAGATCGCCCTGGTGCTGATACTCGCGGTGGTCGCGATCCTGTTCGCCATCAACGCCGAGAGCTGGGTCGCGCTGGGCAAGGGCCTGACCGTCGGGGCGCGGTTCCCCGTGCCGCCGCTGGAGTTCGCGCTGCTGATGGGCGCGATCGCCTACGCGGGCGCGGGCGGCGGCCAGAACCTGTGCCAGAGCAACTGGATCCGCGACAAGGGCTTCGGCATGGGCCTGTACGTGCCGCGCCTGGTCAGCCCGGTCACCGGCCAGGAGGAGGCGGCCGCGTCGACGGGCTTCCAGTTCGCGCCGACCAAGGAGAACCTGGCCCGGTGGCGCCAGTGGTGGCGCTTCGCGAACATCGAGCAGGCGTCGACGTTCGCGCTGGTGTCGTTCCTGACGATCGCGCTGATGTCGATGCTCGCCTACTCCACGGTGTTCGGTAAGCCGGGGCTGGCCAACGGCATCGGGTTCCTCCAGGTCGAGGGGGAGGCGCTGAAGACGACGGTCGGACCGTGGTTCGGCGTGCTGTTCTGGGTGATCGGGGCGCTGTCGCTGTTCGCCTCGGCCATGGGCATCGTCGACTACACCTCCCGGCTCGCCTCCGACACGATCAAGACCGTCTACCTGCGGGACAGGGCCATGTCCGTGAACCGCGTGTACTTCATCGTGGTGTGGGCGATGGCCCTGATCGGCATCACGATCCTGCTGCTCGGGTTCGACCAGCCGCTGATCCTGCTGGTGTTCTCGGCCAGCTTCGCGGCGGTGATGATGTTCGTCTACTCGATCCTGCTGATCGTGCTCAACCGCGGGTCGCTGCCGGCGGCCATCAAGGTCAGGTCGTACCGGCTGGGCGCGCTCGTCTGGTCCATCGCCTTCTTCGGCACGCTCACCGTGCTGACGGTGATCCAGCAGGCGCAGAAACTGTTCGGTTGACCTCAACCGAGGTTGAGGTCACAGACTCGGTGCCATGAACGTTGTCGAGGTGACAGGTTTCGGCGGTCCCGAGGTGCTGGCGGTCAAGCGGGCCCCGGATCCGGTGGCGGGTCCGGGGCAGGTGGTGATCGGCGTCTCCGTCGTGGATGTGATGTCCATCGACGCGCAGTTGCGGGCGGGGTGGGGCAAGGAGTGGTTCCCGCTCCGGCCGCCGTACGTACCCGGCACGGGGGTGGCCGGGCGGGTGCTGTCCGTCGGCGAGGGCGTCGACCCGGCGTGGACGGGGAGGCGGGTGGCCGCGCTCCTTCCGTCCGGCGGGTACGCCGAGCGGGCGGTGGCCGAGCTGGACACGCTGGTCGCGGTGCCCGACGAGGTGGGCCCGCGCGAGGCGGGCGCGCTGATCCAGGTGGGTCCGGCGGCGCTCAGCCTGATCGACGCCGCCGAGCTCAAACCGGGCGCCCGCGTGCTGGTCACGGGCGCGGGTGGGGCGCTGGGCCTGCCCTTGGTGCGCCTCGCCGCCGCGGCGGGCGCCGAGGTCACGGCCGCGGCCCACGACCCGGCCAAGCGCGAGGCCGCGGTACGTTTCGGCGCTACCACGACGCTCGGTTATGACGAGCTCACAGGCGGCTTCGATGTCGTGTTCGACGGTGTCGGTGGCCAGGTCGGGAGCGCGGCGTTCCACCTGGTGGCGCGTGGCGGGACGTTCTTCGCGTACGGCGTGCCGAGCGGCTCCACCGCCCAGGTGGACCCGGGCGAGGCCGAGGCGCGGGGCGTCCGCCTGGTCGGCATGGAGCAGGTCCAGTTCACGCCCGAGCGGTTCAGGCGGCTGGCCGAACGGACGATGGCCGAGACGGCGGCGGGCCGGCTCGCTACCGTGATCGGCCTGGCCGTGCCGCTGGAGCGGGCGGCCGAGGCGCACGCCGCCCTGGCGTCCAGGGAACTGGTCGGCAAGGCGGTGCTGCTGGTCAACGTCGAGTAGTTCCGGCTGGAGCGACTCGGCGAGATCGTCCTTAATACGGAACGAGGCTTTCCGCGATAGCGGGCAGACTGGTAGGCATGCTGGACACCTCGGCCCGCCTGCTCAAGCTGCTCTCCCTGCTCCAGGCGCACAAGGAGTGGTCAGGGCCCGAGCTGTCCGCGCGGCTCGGGGTCTCGACCAGGACGATCCGCAACGACGTCGAGCGGCTGCGCAGCCTCGGCTACCCGGTGCACGCCACGCCGGGCGTCGCGGGCGGCTACCGGCTCGGCGCCGGGGCCGCGCTGCCGCCGCTGCTGCTCGACGACGAGGAGGCCGTGGCGGTGGCCGTCGGGCTCGGCCGGGCGGCGGGCGGCGGCGTCCAGGGCATCGAGGAGACCTCCGTGCGCGCCCTGGCCAAGCTGGAGCAGGTGCTGCCGTCTCGGCTGCGGCGCCGGGTCAACGCCCTGAACACCTACACGGTCCAGATCCCCGGCGGCGGCCCTTCGGTGGCGCCCGAGGTGCTGACCACGATCGCCAACGCCGCCCGCGACCACGAACGGCTCCGCTTCGACTACACCGGCCACGACGGCTCCTCGAGCCTGCGCGACGTCGAGCCGCACCGGCTCGTGCACCGGCGCGGCCGCTGGTATCTGGTCGGCTACGACATCGAGCGGCGGGACTGGCGGACGTTCCGGGGGGACCGCGTCCTGCTGCGCACACCGGCCACGGGGCCGCGGTTCACGCCCCGCCAGCTGCCGGGCGACGGTGACGTGGCCGCGTACGTGGAGAAGGGCGTGAACACGGCGATGTGGCGCTATCGCGCGACGGTGCTGCTGCACAGCCCGGCCGAGGCGATGCGCCGGCTGCCGCTGGGGCTGGAGATCGAGCCGGTCGACGAGGCCACCTGCCTGGCCAGGCTGGGCGGCGACGACCTGCACGGGATGGCCGTGTGGATCGGGTTCATCGGCGTGGACTTCGAGGTGCTCGACCCGCCGGAGCTGGCCGAGCACGTCCTGCGGCTGTCGGACCGCTACCGCCGCGCGGTGAACGGCCCTCGCCGATGAGGGCGGTCAGCGGACGGTAGGAGAATGGTCAGCGGCCAGCGGCAGCCTGGCGGGCATGAAGAACATGAAGCAGATCGCCGGCGGCCGGACCGACTTCCAGCTCGTCCGGCACTTGACCCTCCACGGCAGCCAGACGGAGATCGGCCGCGCGCTCACCGAGGAGGCCCGCCGGCTCGGCTGGGCGCCGAGGCCGCTCGACCCCGCCGTCAACCGGGCCCGCCGGACCTGGTTCGAGCGGCACTGGCCGCAGCACCACGCCCGCATGGACGGCGCCGCCGCGGCGCTCGGTCTCGACCCCGACCAGGACGAGCTGGCCCTCGACGGGCTGAGCTACGCGCCCGCGGGCTCGGGCTGCTCGGCGCTGTGGTGCCCGCCGTCCGCGAGCACCGACGGCCACGGCAGGGTGGGCCGCAACTACGACTTCTTCACCGTGACCACCAGCGAGATCATGGGCCAGGCGCCACGGCCGGACGAGCTGCCGATGTCGTCCAGGCCGTACGTGATCACCACGGTGCCCGACACCGGCCTGGCCTCGACCGTCATCACGATGAACGAACTCGACGGCTGCATGGACGGCGTCAACGAGGCCGGCCTTGTCGTCATGCTGCTCATCGCCGACATCGTCACCGCCGCGCCACCGCGGGACCCCGCCCCGCAGGTCGGGCTGAACAGCGTACAACTGCCCAGGTTCGTCGTCGACACCTGCGAGAACGTGGAGCAGGCCAAGCAGGCGCTGCTCGGCGCGAAGCAGTACGACCACGGCGCGCCGCTGCACTACCTCGTCGCCGACGCGCACGGCGGGGCGTTCGTGTGGGAGCGCGGCAAGGACGGCAAGGAGCACATCATCGAGTTCGGCGACGCGCCGCTGTGCGTCACCAACCACCTGCTGCACCTCAACCCCGACCCGATGAACCTGCCCCCGGACACCGAGGCCAGCCTCCAGACGTTCGGGCGGCTGCGCTCGCTGTACGAGCGGAGCAAGGGCGCCACCATGTCGGCGGCCGACCTGCGCAAGAGCCTGGCCGAGGTGGGGCCGGACCAGGACCTGCCGTTCCGCACGATCTGGAGCACGGTGTTCGACACGGCCGACCGTACGCTGTCGACCCGCTTCTATCTGGGCGACGGGCCGGACGGGCCGCGCTACACCGACGAGCTGGTCTTCACCGCGCGTCCAGGAACTCCTGCCTGACCTTGGACCGGGACAGCTTCCCCGTCGGCGTGCGGGGCAGCGCGTCCCGGTACTCGATCACCTTCGGGTGCTTGAAGCGGGCGATGCGCGGCTCGCAGTGCCGCAGCAACTGGGCGGTGAGCTCGGCGTCGCCCGTGACGCCCGCCACGGGCTGGACGAGGGCGACCACGCTGTGCCCCCACTCCTCGTCGGGCACCCCGATGACGGCCACGTCCGCCACGGAGGGGTGCTCCAGCAGCGCGGCCTCGATCTCGGCCGGGTAGATGTTGACCCCGCCGGACACGATCAGGTCGGTGCGCCGGTCGCACAGGAACAGGAAGCCGTCCTTGTCCAGGAAGCCGATGTCGCCGGGGGCGTACCAGTCGCCGCGCATGCTGGCGGCCGTCTTCGCCGGGTCCTTGCGGTACTCGAAGGTGCCCATGCTGGACTTGACGTAGATCATGCCCGGCTCGCCGGGCGGCAGCTCCTCCCCGGCCTCGTCGAGGATCTTGGCCTCGAACGTGGGCGCCGGCCTGCCCACCGTGCCGGGCCGCTCCAGCCAGTCCCGGGGCTTGACCGAGAAGGCGATCGTCGACTCGGTCGAGCCGTAGTACTCGTAGAGCACCGGCCCCCACCAGTCCATGATCCCCTGCTTGACCGCCACCGGGCAGGCGGCGCCGGTGTGGATGACCTGGCGCAGGCTCGACACGTCGTAGCGCGCCCTGACCTCGGCGGGCAGCTGCAGCATCCGGTGGAACATGGTCGGCACCATCATCGCGTTCGTCACCCGGTGGCGCTCGACCAGCTCCAGGATGCTCTCCGGCTCGAAGCGCGGCGTGATCACCACGGTGTGGCCGAGGTGCAGCGCGAACTGCGTGTGGGCGCACGGCGCCGAGTGGTACATCGGCGAGGTGACCAGGTGCACGGCCTCGCCGGGCACCAGGTCCACGATCTCGCCGAAGAACCACACGTAGAGCGGGACGAGCGCCTCGGGCTGGGCTCCGGACAGCCGCCGCTGCACGCCCTTGGGGAAGCCGGTGGTGCCGGAGGTGTACCACATGACCGCCCCGGACATCCGCCCGCCGGGCGCGTCCTCGGGCTGCCCCTGGGCCAGCCCGGCCGTGCCGATCTCGCTCCCGGGTACGTGGCCGTCCGCGGTGACCACGATCTTGGCGTCGCAGTCGTCCAGGATGTAGGTCACCTCCGCCTCGGTGAGATGCCAGTTGATCGGCACGTAGTAGAGGCCGATCTGCCCGGTGGCCATCAGCATGATCACCGCGTCGAGGCCGTTCGGCAGCACGCCGGCCACCACGTCGCCGTCGATGAGCCCGCGGGCGCGCAGGCCGTGTGACACCTGGTTGACCCGGGCGAGCAGCTCGCCGTACGTGGTCCGGGACCCGTCCACGTCGATGACCGCGAGCCGGTCGGGGTCGGCGGAGGCGATCGCGTAGAAGCCGGGCAGGCCGTTGATGTCCATCACAGCTCCAGCAGGTCGGCGAGGCGGGCGCGGTGGATGCGCGGCGGGCCGAGCAGCACTTCGTCGGCTTTGGCCCGTTTGTAGAACAGGTGCGCGTCGTGCTCCCAGGTGTAGCCGATGCCGCCGTACAGCAGCAGGTGGTCGCGGGCCACCTCGAAGCAGGCCCGCCCCACGTACGCCTGGGCCAGCGCCGCGGCGGCGGGCAGCTCGTCCGGCGACTCGTCGGCGGCCCAGGCGGCGAAGCGGACGATCGACTCGGCCTGCTCCAGCTTGCAGTGCATGTCGGCGAGCTTGTGCTTGACCCCCTGGTAGGAGCCGATGTACCGGCCGAAGGCGACCCTGATCTTGGCGTAGGCGACGATGGCGTCCAGCGCGGCCCGCAGCACGCCGAGCTGCTCGGCCGCCAGCGCCACGGCGAGCCGGTCGCCGACGCCCGGCGCCGCCGGGCCGATCACCCGGGCCGGCGCGTCGTCCAAGGTCACCTGGGCCTGGCCGCGGGTCAGGTCGAGCGTCTCCAGGGCGGTCCTGGTGACGCCGGGCCCGGTCAGGTCGACGGCCGTCATGACCACGCCGTCGCCGGTCAGCGCGGGCACCACGAGCACGTCGGCCTCCATGCCGCCCAGCACCTGCGCCAGCGTGCCGCGCACGGTCACGCCACCGCCGGCCTCACCCAGCTCGCCCGAGTCCCTCGACGAGCCCGGCGAGCCCGATGAGGCGGTCACGTCGGAGTCGGCCGGTGGCTGGGCGAGGGTGGCCACGACGCGGCCTTCGGCGATGCCGGTCAGCAGCTCCTTGTCCGGCACCCGGGTCAGCGCGATCGTGGCGAACACCGTGGCCAGGAAGGGTCCGGGCAGCAGCGCGGCGCCCGTCTCCTCCAGCGCGACGGCCAGCTCCGCGAAGCCCGCGCCCGCTCCCCCGTACTCCTCGGGGACGATCAGCCCGGACAGGCCGAGCTCCCCGTTGAGCCGCGCGTACACCTCCCGGTCGTAGCCGTCGCGGACCTTGGGCAGCGGCGAGGCCGCGGCCAGGAACGCACGGACGGCGGCGCGCAGCTCCTGCTGCTCCTGGCTGAGTACGAGCTTCACCCCTGTGTCCCCACCTTCAGGTCCTTGAACGGCACGGTCTTGTCCACCCGGGGTTCGGGCGGCAGGTTGAGCACGCGGTCGCCGATGATGTTGCGCATGATCTCGTTGGTGCCGCCGCCCAGCGACATGCCCGGGGCCTGGGAGATCGCGTGGGCCAGCGGGTGGCCGCCGACGACCGACTCGGGCCCGACGAGCCGGGTCGCGAGGTCCGCCTGGAACAGGTACAGCTCGGCCAGCAGCAGCTTGGCGGCGCTGCCGCGGGCACCGGGGAAGATCCCCGCCTTGGTCTCCTGGGACAGGCGCTGGTTGAACAGCGCGAGCGCGCGCGAGCGGATGTGCAGCTCGACGAGCTCGTCCCTGACCAGCGGGTCGGCGGTGTCGACCACCTGGCGCAACGCCGCCAGCGAGGTGGGGTCGTCCTTGCCCGTGCCCATGCCGACGCCCGCCGAGATCGACAGCCGCTCGTGCAGGAGGGTCGTGACCGCGACACTCCAGCCGTCATTGACGTCGCCGACACGGTGCTCGTCGGGGATGGGGACGTCGTCGAAGAAGATCTCGTTGAAGTTGGCCCGGCCGGTCATGTCCTTGAGGGGCCTGACCGTCACGCCCGGATGGCGCATGTCGACCACGAACATGGTCAAACCCTTGTGCTTGGGCACCTCGACGTCGGTGCGGGCCAGCAGCAGCCCCCAGTCGGCGTGGTGGGCGACCGAGGTCCAGACCTTCTGGCCGTTGACGATCCAGTCGTCGCCGTCGCGTACGGCCCTGGTCTGCAGGCTGGCCACGTCGCTGCCCGCGCCCGGCTCAGAGAAGAGCTGGCACCAGATCTCCTCGCCGCGCAGGAGCGGCCGGAGGAAGCGTTCGCGCTGCTCGTCGGTGCCCCGGTCGACCAGCGTCGGGCCGGTCATGCCGAGGCCGATCGAGAAGACGTAGATGGGCAAGGTGAAGTCGCGGGCCGCGGCGGCGAACGCGCGCTCCTCCGCCTGCGTCAGCCCTTGGCCGCCCCAGCGCGCCGGCCAGGTGATGCCGGAGTATCCGGCGTCGTAGAGCCTGGCCATGAAGTCTTTGGCCCTGGCGACCGGGTCGCCCTCGGGGGACTCGCCGGACGGGGCGTTGTCGAGGAGCCAGGCCCTGGCGGTACGCCGATACTCATCAAGGTTCACATCGTCTCCCTGGCATCAGTGCTCACTTACTCTAACCAGCCGGATGCGGCACGCATAGAGCACTGTTCTGTTGGCGTTTTATGCTGATTTGTCGCCGAATCTCCGTTAATTAGGATGGCGGTGACTTAGTGTGATCGGCTGATCGCCGGGGGGAAAGGTGTGGTCACACGGTTCGGGCGGTCCGTGCGTGCGCGGCTGACGCTGTTCGCGAGCGTCGCCATGGCGCTGCTGTGCGTCGTGGTGAGCGCGTTCGTGCTGTACGCGGTGCGCACCACGGCGGTCGAGTACCGCACGAACGAGGCGCTCACCGCCGCCCTGCGCGTCGTGCACCTGGTCAAGCGGGACGAGCTGCCCGCGCGGATCAGGAGCGAGGTGGACGGGATCCAGGTCGTCGACCCGGCCGGGCGCGTGGTGTCCACGACGGAGAACCTGACCGGCCGTCCGCCCATGAGCCGGCTGACGCCCGACCACGACAACGCCGGCCGCACCCAGGTCGTGTGCGACCTGCCCGACTTCCCCGGCAGGTGCGAGATCCTGGTCGTCCTGCGCGTCTACGAGCGGGACGGCGACTGGCTGGTCTACGCGGCCAGGGCCATGGTCCCGCGGTACGTCCACCCGGCCGTGCTGGGGTTCCTGGGCGGCGACTCGCTCGCCCTGGTGGCGCTGACCTGGTTCGGGGTGTCGCGGGCGGTGAGCAGGACCCTCACGCCCATCGCCCGGCTGGAGCAGGCGGTCGAGCGGCAGCGCAGGTTCGTCGCCGACGCCTCGCACGACCTGCGCAGCCCGATCACCGCCATGCGCGTCCAGATCGAGGAGGCCCTGCTGTACCCCGCCGACGCCGACTGGCGGCGGACCGGGGTGGCGCTGCTGGGCAGCATGGACCGCCTCGAGGCCATCGTCGGCGACCTGCTGACGCTGGCCAGGCTCGACGCGGGCGCCCCCGCCGACCGCGAGCCCGTGGACCTGGCCGAGCTGGCCGGCGCCGAGACGGCCAGGCGACGGTCGAAGCCGGTGATCACGGAGCTGCGGCCGGGCGTGACCGTCATGGGCGACCGGCTCCAACTGGCCCGCCTGCTCACCAATCTGCTGGACAACGCCGAGCGCCACGCCGAGTCCCAGGTCGTGGTGTCCGTACGGCGCCACCTCGGGCTGGCCGTACTCGAAGTCCTCGACGACGGCGCGGGCATCGCGCCCGACCAGCGGGAGGTCGCGTTCCAGCGCTTCACCCGGCTGGCCGCCGCGCGCGAGCGCGACGCCGGCGGCACCGGGCTCGGGCTGGCCATCGCCCGCGAGATCGCGCTGGCCCACGAGGGCACCCTGACCCTGGAGGACTCCGACCGCGGCGCCCGATTCGTGATGCGGCTGCCGATCGCGGAGGGCTGAGGGGTGTTCGCCAAGTGGTCGGTGCGGCGCAGACTGACGGTGGTCGCCCTGCTCTCCACGCTGGCCGGCTACGCCGTCACCGCGATGCTCATCACACCACTCGTGCACGCCCTGCTCACCGGTTACGAGACCGAGCACGCGGCCAAGACGGCGCGCCGGGTCGCGCTCGCCGTCCAGCGGATCCCCCCGGAGCGGATCAGGCCGATGGTGAACACCGAGGAGGTCGACCTCATCCAGGTGGTCGACGACCAGGGCATGGTGCGGCAGGCCAGTCCGCGGCTGCTGGGCCAGCCGCCGCTCACCACGGACACGTCCACGGGCGACGACAACCGGGTGGACAACGTCGTCTGCACCTCGCGGGTAGCGGGCGGAGAGTGCCTGATCGCCGTGGGGTACCGGACGCCGGTCGGCGCGACGTTCTGGATGGTCTACGCCTACATCCCCGTCGTCCCCTGGTACATCAGCCCGCTCTACGTGCTGGGCGTACTGCTCGGCGTGCTGCTGCTCTCCTCGATCACGGCCTACGTGTCCTGGCTGACGGTGAACAGAGCGCTGCGGCCCGTCACGAACATCAAGACCGAGCTGGCCGAGATCACCGCCACGGACCTGGGTCGCCGGGTGCCGCCCCTGCCGCACCGGGACGAGCTCGACGACCTCGCCTGGACCGTGAACCAGACCCTGGACCGGCTGGAGCACGCGGTCGAGCAGGAGCGCAGGTTCGCCGCCGACGCCTCGCACGACCTGCGCAGCCCGATCACCGCCATGCGCACCCAGATCGAGGAGGCCATGCTCCACCCGGACGAGGCCGACTGGCCGCGGACCGCCGTGGCCCTGCTGTCGAGCCTCGATCGGCTGCAGGCCATCGTCACCGACCTGCTGACGCTGGCCAAGCTCGACGCGGGCGCGCCCGGCGTCGGGGCCGACGTGGACCTGGCCGAACTGGTCGAGGAGGAGCTGGTACGCAGGGCGCCCGGCAAGCGGGTGGAGCGGCGCCTGCGTACAGGGGTGGTGGTGACCGGTGACCGGCTGCGCCTGACCCGGCTGCTGGCGAACCTGCTCGACAACGCCGAGCGGCACGCCGAGTCCACGATCACCGTGACCGTCGACGAGCGGGGCGGCGGGGCCGTACTGGAGGTCCAGGACGACGGCGCGGGGATCGCTCCGGAGCAGCGCGAGACCGTGTTCCGCCGGTTCACCCGGCTGGACACCTCGCGCAACCGCGACGACGGGGGCACGGGGCTCGGGCTGTCCATCGCCCGCGAGATCGCCACGGCGCACGGTGGTACTCTCACGGTCGAAGATTCCGACACCGGTGCCCGGTTTGTCCTACAAATCCCCCGGGCTAGTAGTTAAAGTGGCCCGCTGTGACACGGGGTTTCAGCCGATTACGGCGCGAGGATTTACTGAAGACGGCCTGCGAGGTCATCGCCGAGCAGGGGTTCGGGCATACCAGGACGGTCGACATCGCCAGAGCCGCCGGTGTGAGCCAGGCATTGCTCTTCTACCACTTCGAGACCAAAGATCAGCTGTTCGCGCAGGCGTTCGCCTACGCCGCTCGGATCCATCTCGACCTTCTTGACGAAATCGAGCGCTCGCCGAGCCCCCCGCGCGAAAAACTCCGTTTCCTGCTGCGGCGCTCCTCCCCCGCGGGCTCGGCAGAGGGCTGGCGGCTGTGGATCGACGCGTGGGCGGAGTCCATGCGGAACAAAGAGCTGGAGCAGACCTCGCGACGGCTCGACAGCCGGGGCAGGGTGGTGCTGCGCGGGATCATCGAGGCCGGCGTGGCGTCGGGCGACTTCGTCTGCCCCGATCCCGAGGAGTCCACCTGGCGGATCTTCGCACTGCACGACGGGCTGGCCATCCAGATCCACGTGCACCCCAAGGTCGTGACGCGCCGCTGGGCCACCCAGCTCGTCCGCAGGACGGCCGCTGCCGAGGTGGGCATCAGCCCGGACGATCTGTGACCCGCCTCACTCTTCCTCTCTTATTAGATGCTTCGTACAATTACCGGGCGAGGAGAGGAGCAGGCGATGACACGCGCACCGAGCTCTACCGCCGCCAGGGAGAACGACGACCGGAGCACCTACGAGGCGGTCATCGAACGCCTCTCGAAGGCGTCGGTCGACAAGCACTGGGAGCCGTACAAGGACATCCCCTGGGACGATCCGGAGTTCCTCGTCGACCAGAGCGATCCCCGCTGGGAGCTGCCCGAGGTCGACCGGCTCGGCGGCCATCCGTGGTACCTCGCCCGCTCCCCCGAGACGCGGGCCAGGATCGGGCTGTGGCGGGTGGCCACGGCGATGAAGATCGGGCTGCAGTTCGAGAACCTGCTCAAACGGGGCCTGCTCAACTACGCCTATCGACTGCCGAACGGAGCCCCCGAATTCCGCTACGTCTACCACGAGACCATCGAAGAGGGGCATCACGGGATGATGTTCCAGGAGTTCGTCAACCGCACGAAACTCCCGGTGCGCGGCATGCCGGGGCCGCTCAGCCTGCTCGCGCAGGTCGCCCCCTGGATCCCGCTGATCTCGACCGAGCTGTTCTTCGTGTTCGTGCTCGGCGGCGAGGACCCGATCGACCACGTCCAGCGCAAGGTGCTCAAGGACGACCGGGCCCATCACCCGCTCGAGGAGACGATCATGCGCATCCACATCGCGGAGGAGGCCAGGCACATCTCGTTCGCCCGGCACTACCTGCGCGACCGGGTGCCGAGGATGCCGCGATACCGGCGCCTCATGCTGGGTGTCGCCTCGCCGATCATCCTGGGGATCATGGCCAGGATCATGCTGGCGCCGCCCGGGCCGATGATCAGGCGGTTCGCCATCCCGCGTGACGTGGTGGCCGAGGTGTACCTGCGCGACCCGGCGGCCAAGCGGGAGATCCGCGACTCGGTGGGCAGGACCCGCGAGCTGTGCTCCGAGATCGGCCTGGTGAACGCTCTCACCAGGCGGATCTGGCAGGTCATGGGCATCTGGGCCTGAGGTCAGGAGCGGCGGGCGATCAGCACCTCGGTGACCGCCCGCTCCTCCCACACGCCCGACGGGTTGTCGGCGATGAGCACCTGCCTGACCGCGTCGGTGAACTCCGCCACCCGGTCGCCGAGCTTGCTGGGAGTGGTGTAGGAGTACGACAGCTGCAACCCGAGCACGGCATCGAGGTCCCAGGTCAGCCACTGTTCAAACCGGCTCGACTCCAGCCGGTCGAACGGCGAGTCCACGAGCACGTCGTCGTGGTGCTCCCCGGTAGCCTGGAAGGAGTTGACCGCCACCAGCTCGTCCGACGCGAACGCGGCGCGCACCGGCCGGACGACCGGCTCCCACGGATGCTCGCCCGGGTCGCGGGAAGGCCCGACGAGGGCCACCGCGCCGTCCGGCGGCAGCAGCCGGTCCAGCTCGGCCAGGACGGCTCTGCGGTCCATCCAGTGGAACGACCTGCCCATGACGACGTCGTCGAAGGGCGGCAATGCGGCCAGCGTCGTGGAGTCGCCGGACAGCCAGCGGATGTTCGGCGTACCGGCGGCGACGCGCCCGCCCTCGGCCAGCATGCCGGCGTCCGGGTCCACGGCGATCACCTCGCGCACGGCGGCCGCCAGCGGGATCGCCACCGTACCGGGGCCGCAGCCGAGGTCGAGCACCCGGCTGGCGGGGCCGAACGCCCGCGCCAGGCAGTCGATGGCCTCCTCTCCGTGGCCGGGCCGGTACTTGGCGTAGTAAGGGGCGGCGCCGCCGAACAGGTTCGTCATGGTGAGACGATATGCGGGTTCTGGAAACGATCGTTGAGTTGTAGGGCACGGTTCACCGGCCCGCCCGGCGGCGAAACTGGAGGTGTTCGTGAGGCGGCTATGCGTGATCGTGCTGCTCGCGTTCGCCGGGGTGGGCGTCGCTCTCCCGGCGCAAGCGCACAACGTGCTGGTCGGCAGCGATCCCAAGGACGGGGCGACGCTGACCGCCGCGCCCGCGCGGATCACGCTCGTCTTCGACCAGGCGGTACGCCAGGGATACGCGCAGGTGGGCGTGACCGGCGCCGACGGCACGGCGTGGGCCGACGGATCGGCCGAGGTCGCCGCCGAGAAGGTGTCGGTCAAGGTCAAACCGCTGCGCGCGGGCGGAGCCTATGTGGTGGGCTACCGGATCCTGTCGGCCGACGGGCATCCGGTCACGGGCAAGATCGGCTTCACCCTCGCGGCGGACGCCACGGCCGTGCAGAAGGACTCCGGCACGCAAGACCCGGCCCAGGGCGCCACCGGAGCCGACGCCGCCGAAGCGGCGGCGAACGGCGGGGCGGGGATGGCCGTCGTCTGGATCGTGGGAGCGCTGCTGGTGCTGGCCGCCGGCACGGCCGTGGCCCTGCGCCGCGCTCGCACCCCGGCGCCCGATGGCGACACACGGGTCGGCGAGGCCGCGGGCCGCGTTGTGACCGGCGACCGCGACGGTGACACTCGTGGCGGCGAGAGGGCGGACGCGTGACGATCGCCGCTCCCCCGAGGCCGCGGGTCGGCGGGCGCTGGGTGGTCGGGGCGTTCGCGGTGTGCGCGATCGTCGCGGCCGTGGTGGCCAGCACGTTCACCGCGCAGGAGGCGGTGCCGGGCATCCCGATGCCGGGGCCGATCGTGGCGTACGGGCTGCCGGTCGTGCGGGTGCTGCTCGATCTGGCCGCCGTGGCCGTCGTGGGGCTGAGCCTGGTGCCCAAGCTGCTCGGCTTCGACGCGCCTGAGCTGACCGAGCCGGTCCTGCGCAGGACGCGGCCGCTCACCGTCACCGCCGCGTGGGTGTGGGCGGTCTGCGCGCTGCTGACCATCGTGTTCCAGACGGCCGAGCTGAACCCGGGCGGCCTGCCCACACTCGGCATGATCGCCGCGTACGTCGACGGCGTCGGCACCGGCCAGGGGCTCCTGTTCAGCGCCGCGTGCGCGCTCATGGCGGCGGGCATCGGGCTGATGGCGGTGCGGTTCGGCGAGAAGGTGCCCGCCGAGCTGCGGATCATCGTGGCGTTGTTCGGTCTGCTGCCCATTCCGGTGACCGGTCACGCGGTCAACTCCGTCTGGCACGACCCCATCATGATCGCGATGGAGACGCACGTGATGGGCGCGGCGGCGTGGGCGGGCGGGCTGGTGGCGACGGCGGTGTTCGTCGCGCCGCGCCCGTCGCTGCTGGCCGTCGCGCTGCCGCGCTTCTCCAGGATGGCGACCGTCTGCCTGCTGCTGGTCGGCCTGTCGGGGCTGATCACCGGGCTCGGCACGATGGCGCTGACGCCCGGCGTGGAGCTGCCGGGCGCCATCGTGACCAGCCACTACGGGGTGCTGGTGGTGGTCAAGCTGATGCTCACCGCGCTGGTGGTGCCGCTGGCCGCGCACGTCCGGTTCCGGCTGATGCCGCTCATCCGCCGGGCCGAACCCACGGCCGTGGTCGGCTGGGTGGCGGCCGAGGTCGCCCTGATGGGGCTGGCCTACGGCGTGGCGGTGGCGATCACCCGGGCCTCGATCGGCTGACGCCGCGTCGCGAACCACTCGCAGGCCAGCCAGGCGGCCATCAACCCCAGCCCGGCCCAGACGGCCGACGACATGACCAGGGGCGGCGCGCCGAGCAGGCCGGTCTGCCCCTTCAGCGCGCCGTACACCTGGCCCATGATCGAGCTCTGCGCGACCAGCGCACCGTAGACGGCGGCCGTCGCCGCGGCCGCCCCGAGCACCGCGCGCACCGGCGCCAGACCACGCGAGGAAAGCCGCACCGCGAACGCGAGGTCCACGCAGAGGCCGCCGATCACCAGGAAGAACGGCACCGCGGACGGCGGGAAGCCGGTGAACGTCAGCATCGGCCAGACCACCGCCCTGAACCCCACGTAGGAGGCGGCCACCAGCGTCGCCGCGCCGAACCTGCCGATCATCATCCGGGCCACGACCAGCACGGTCACCCCGACGACCACCGCGTACACCGGATACAGGAAATCCGGCACGGGAAGGGAGAAGCGGGTCATCATCACCCCGTCGACCGGGCGGCCCATCTGGTCGGCGGCGAACCGCAGCAGGATGTCTTCGGCGTAGGGGGCGTGGTTGTCCCAGGCGCCGATCGACAGGATGCCGTACTCCTGGTGCTGTTCGGGGAAGTGCACGTTCTCCAGGAAGAACGCGAAGTAGGCGCCCAGCATGACCGTGCGCTCCCTGCCGGGCGGCGCGCCCATGAACCAGCCGCGGATCACCCCGGCGATCATGAAGAACGTGCCGGTGTAGAGCATGAGGTGGGACGGGCTCCACGAGGTGATGTCCAGGCCGTTGACCCGGTGGTTGATCAGGTCGAGCGGCACGGCGACGAGGAACACCCCGGTGCCCCACTGGATCAGCCTCAGCGCCGCCTTGTCCACGCCGTAGCCGGTGTAGCCGTGGATCACGGTCAGTGCGAGGGCCAGGGCCGTACCGGCGGAGTTGAGCAGGTGGGGAGGCGCCAGGTCGTCGCGCAGCCACTTGAAGTGCCACGAGACGTCCCAGGCCGAGCCGAGCAGCTTGAACGTGAGCGCCACCAGCCAGCCGTAGTAGAGGACCCTGAACAGGTCGGGCGGCGTCTCGCGCCCCGCCTGCCCCCGGGTCCAGTACGGCAAGGCCCAGTCGGCGGCGGTCTTGATGATTGCGGGAGCCTTCACGGCGGAAATCTTACGATGCCTTTCCTCAGGAACAATGCGCCCATGTCACTCGTGATCTGCCTGGTATGAGCGGTTCGGGGTCAGACTGCCGGAGACGATCCGCCACTGGCTGAGGCGCGCAGCGAGTACATGAGCGGGACCGCCGGTCTGCCCTCGGGCTGCCGGAACCGCGGGCCGTCGGGCCGCAGCGTGCCGAAGCGGAGGTAGAGCGTGTGGTCGTGCTCGCGCAGGAACTCCACCCGCAGCCCGGCGGCGGCCACCGCGCTGACCACCTCGCCGATGCCGTGCTGGAACTGGACCGTCGTGTCGTTCTCCAGCACTTCGGAGCCGGTGTACGTGTGCGGAAACCGCCACACCTGGGGGCCGTGGTCGAAGTAGTCGTACGTCACCGTCGTCCCCGTCTCGGAGTCCAGGATGTCGGCGAAGGGGTGGAACTCCGCCAGATACAGGAACCCGCCCGGCCGCAGCAGCGACGCCACCGTGCGCGCCCACCGGGTGAGGTCGGGCAGCCAGACCAGGGCGCCGATGCCGGTGTAGACGATGTCGTAGGTCTCCCCCAGCGCCTCGGCCGCGTCGTACACGTCGGCCGCGACGAACCTCGCCCCGATCCCCGCGTCTTCGGCCAGCTCCCGGGCCTTGGTCATGGCGGTCTCGGAGAAGTCGAGCCCGGTCACCCGGGCCCCTCTCCGCGCCCAGGAGAGCGTGTCGAGGCCGAAGTGGCACTGCAGGTGGACGAGGTCGCGGCCGGTCACGTCGCCCACCTCGGCCAGCTCGAACTCCCTGATCGTGCCGGCTCCGCCCCGGAACGCGGCGACGTCGTAGAAGTCGCTGGCCACGTGGATGGGGACGCGTTCGTCCCAGTTGGCGCGGTTGACGGAAAGATAGTCGATCTCCTCCATGCGGCCGAGCCTATGAGCCGAGGTCAACCGATTTTCCGCGGTGGCGGGTCAGCCGTACGGGGAGGTGTTTGAGCCCGTTCTGGAAGTTGGAGGTGAGCCGGACGGGCGCGCCCGCGAGCTCGACGTCCCATGAGAGCAGCTCGGTGAAGACCGCGCGGAACTGGACGCGCGCCAGGTGGGCGCCGAGGCAGAAGTGCGGGCCGAAGCCGAAGCTGACGTGGTCGTTCGGGGTGCGGGCGACGTCGAACCGGCCGGGGTCGGGGAAGACGGACGGGTCGCGGTTGGCGGAGGCGTGGTAGACGACCACCTTCTCGCCCGCCCGGATGCGCCGGCCGCCGAGCGTGAGGTCGCGGGTGGCCGTACGGCGGAAGTCCATGACGGGCGGCCAGAACCGCAGCATCTCCTCCACCGCCGAACCGAGCAGGGACGGCTCGGCGCGCAGGCGGGCCAGCTCGGCGGGGTGGTCGAGGAGGGTGAGCAGGCCGCCGGGGATGCCGTTGCGCAGCGTCTCGTTTCCGGCGACGGCGAACAGGAAGAACATGTTCTCGAACTCCGCCTCGGTCAGTCCGCCGTCCATCATCGCCGCCATGACCGACTCGCCGTGTGTGGCCTCCGCCAGGGCGTGCGCGTACGCGAACATGTCCGCCAACGCCGCCCTGGAGCGGGGGTTCATGCCCGGTTCGAGCCGCGGACGGGAGGCGGTGGCGAGACGGCCGATCGGGCTGAGCGACGCGGCGTCGGCCGTGGACAGACCCGCGTAGTCGGCGTCCTGGTAGCCGATCACCCGGGACGCCCAGTCGTACAGCAGCCGCCTGTCCTCGTCCGGCACGCCCATGACGTGCGCGAGCGTCCAGACGGGCAGGTCGGCGGCGATCTCCACGAAGTCGCACGTGCCCGCGGCGAACAGCGACGCGGCCCGCTCGGCGATCGTCCGCTCCAGCGCCCGCACGGCGCGCGGCGTGAACGCGGCCGCCACGATCCTGCGCAGCCGGGAGTGGTCAGGCGGGTCCGTGTTCAGCATCATCGCCTGTACGAAGGCCAGGTCGGCGGGGGTGTCGGGGTCGCGGATCTGCGTGGCGCCCAGGTGCGAGGAGAAGTCATCGGCCGCGCGCAGCACGTGCTTGACATCGGCGTGCCGGAACACGCCCCAGTAGCCGGGCCCCTCGCGCCAGGGACCCACGGCCGGCTCCGGAATCCTGCAGACGGGGGCTTCCCGCCGCAGCCGGTCATACAGCTCGTACGGTACGGCCTGCGCGTACGTGGACGGCAAGAAGACATCACCTACTGGCAGCGGCATCTGCGGCGTCGGCGGGTTGTCCACAGGCGGCGTCCGTGGTGGAAAGTTGTCCACAGGCTCTCGCCGCGTCTCCTCGCTCATGGTTCCCAGCGTGCATGATGGGCCGGTGACTCCAGAAGACGGTGAGGCCATTCTGCGCGACTACTTCGCGCCCTGGATCCAGCAGCTCGGGCTGCGCGTGCGGGAGCTGGGCGAGCGCCACGCGGTGGTGTGCCTGCCCTGGTCCGACGCGCTGGCCAGGGAGGGCGGCGGGCTGTGCGGCCAGGCCATGATGGCCGCCGCCGACACCGCCACGGTCATCGCGATCTCCTCGGCGCGGGGCGGGTTCGTGCCGATGACCACGGTGCAGCAGTCGACGACGTTCCAGCGGCCGGTCGCGGGCCAGGATCTGCTCATCGACGTGCGCATCTCCAAGCTCGGCCGCACGCTGGCCTTCTCGGAGGTCACGCTGACGGCCGACGGAGCCGCCGAGTCGGCCGCGCGGGCGTCCACCGTCTACGCGATCTTGGGCTGACCCGTCCGTCTCAGGGGTTTCTCAGGTGCGGAAAGTAGGCTCACCAGCATGAAACGTGTGGCCGCGCTGGTCGCGGTGCTCGCCCTCGCCGGGGTGGTGACGTGGCTGGTGTGGCCGTCCGCGCCCGAAGTGCGGGGTCTCGACCAGCGCATCTCCGTCGTGGACGGGCCGGCCGATGACCAGCGGGTCGAGCTCGACGCGACGTTCTTCCCGGCCGCGGGTGGCGGGAAGGCGCCTGCCGTGCTGCTCGCGCACGGCTTCGGCGGCAGCAAGCAGAGCGTCCGCCAGCAGGCGGTGCGGCTGGCGCAGGACGGCTACGCGGTGCTGACCTGGTCGGCGCGCGGCTTCGGCCGCTCGACCGGCGAGATCGCGCTCAACTCCGCCGACTACGAGGTCAAGGACGTCAAGCAGCTCATCGACTGGCTGGCCAAGCGGCCCGAGGTCCGGCTCGACGCGGCCGGCGACCCGCGCGTGGGCATCGCGGGCGGTTCCTACGGCGGGGCCATCTCGCTGATGGCGGCCGCCTACGACACCCGCGTGGACGCGATCGTGCCGCAGATCACCTGGGCCGACCTGGCCGACGCGCTGTTCCCCGACGGTGGCGGCCAGGGCCCGGCCAACGGCGTGTTCAAGCGCATGTGGGCGGGCTTCTTCTTCGGCCGCGGCGCCCCGGTCCAGGGCGGCGGCGCCGCTCAGGGGCTCGGCGCGCTCACCCAGCAGAGCGTGCCGCTGACGGCCGAGCAGGCCAGGTGCGGCAGGTTCCTGCCCGCGGTCTGCGAGATGTACCAGCAGGTCGCCAAGACCGGCCGGGCCACGCCCGAGGCGATCGAGCTGCTGCGCAAGTCCAGCCCGGTCGCTGTGGCCGGCCGCATCAAGGCGCCGACGCTGCTCATCCAGGGGCAGCGCGACTCGCTGTTCCCGCTCGGCCAGGCCGACGCCAACGCCAAGGCGATCGCCTCGGCCGGCACGCCGGTGAGCCTGGCCTGGTTCGACGGCGGCCACGACGGCGGCAACGGCGAGGTCGACTGGCTCTACGACCAGACGGCCGGCTGGTTCGGCCACTACCTCAAGGGTGACGGCTCACCGGTCCCGCAGAAGTTCACCGTCACCCGTGACGGCGGCCGCGACCCGGGCACCCGCCAGCGCATCAGGCTCCACCCCGAGTCCGGCTCCTACCCCGGCCTCGGCGGCACCGCCACCACCGCGATCCCGCTCACCGGCCCCGAACAGAACATCGCCAACCCGCCCGGCGGCTCCCCCGCCTCCATCTCCACGGTGCCCGGCGTCGGCGGCCTGCTCGGCGGGGGCGGCACCACCAACCTCAGCGTCGGGCTCGACATGCCCGGCCAGGTGGCCACCTTCGAGTCGGCGCCGCTCACCGCGCCGCTCCAGCTCACCGGCAGCCCGTCGGTCAAGCTGAAGGTCTACGGCAAGGGCCAGGTGACGCTGTTCGCCAAGCTCTACGACGTGGCCGACACCGCCCAGCCGCCCAACCTGCCCGCCGGGCTGGTCTCGCCGCTGCGCGTGACGGTTCCGGACGGCGCCGAGAGCGTGGAGACCACGGTCACGCTGCCCGCCGTCGACTTCCGCTTCGCGGTGGGACACCGGCTGCGGCTGGCGGTGACCACGACCGACATGGGCTACGCGACACCCGCCGAACCCGCCTCCTACCGGATCGGCCTGGCCGCCCCCGCCCTCGCCGTACCGACGGTGGCCGCACTGGCCGCACCCACGACCGGGGTGGCGTGGTGGGTGTGGGCGATGCCGCTGGCCGCCATCGCCCTGGCCGCCATCATCCTGGCCACCGGCCGCACACCATCCCGCCGCCGCACCCCCTTCACCCGAAAGGCCGCCACCGTCCGGGACGGAAGCGGGTCCACCACCGTCCAGATGGACGACAGCGGCGTCGACACCTTCGTGTCGGACAACGGCCAGACCACCACCGCCCAGAAGGACGGCAACCACTCCGGCACCTTTGTGGCGGACGGCGACCCGTTCACCTCTGACCCGTCGCCAGACGAGGCGGTGCCGTTGGAGATCAGCGGGCTCACCAAGGCCTACCGCAACGGCGAGCTGGCCGTGGACAACCTGTCGTTCCGGGTCGAGCGCGGTCAGGTGCTGGGTCTGCTGGGTCCCAACGGCGCGGGCAAGACGACCACGATGCGCATGATGCTGGGGCTCATCCACCCCGACGCCGGTGAGGTCCGCATCTTCGGCGACCGGGTGACCCCCGGCGCGCCCGTGCTGTCCAGACTCGGGTCGTTCGTCGAAGGACCCGGCTTCCTGCCGCACCTGTCCGGCCGCGACAACATCGAGCTCTACTGGGCCGCCACCGGCCGTCCCACCGCCGACGCCCGGTTCGACGACGCGCTGGAGATCGCGGATCTGGGCAAGGCGCTGGATCGGGCCGTACGCACCTACTCGCAGGGCATGCGGCAGCGGCTGGCGATCGCCCAGGCCATGCTCGGGCTCCCCGACCTGCTCGTGCTCGACGAGCCCACCAACGGCCTCGACCCGCCCCAGATCAGGGAGATGCGCGAGGTGCTCAAGCGCTACGCCCGCGACGGCCGTACGGTGATCGTCTCCAGCCACCTGCTGGCCGAGGTCGAGCAGACGTGCAGCCACGCCGTGGTCATGCACAGAGGCCGCCTGGTCTCGGCGGGCCCGGTATCGGTGCTGCTCAGCGCCGCCGTCTCCACCAACGGCCACGGCCCCCGACTCGAAGACGTGTTCCTCGACCTCATCGGCCAGCAGTCGTGACCGGCCCCCTGCTCACAGAGCGCGTCACGACCGGCCCCTTGGCCGGAGCGAGCGTCGCAACCCACCACCTGGTGAGAGAGAGCATCGTGACCCGCCACCCGGCCGCGGAGAGCATCGTGGTCCGCCACCGAAGAGAAGAAGTCGTGACCGTTGTCGAGGAGGGTTCATGACCGCCGCGACCGGCTACGCGCCGGGCCGCACGCTGCCGCTGAGGGTCGAGATCGTCAGGCAGTTCAAGCGGCGGCGCACGCTCGTCATGTTCGGGCTGCTGCTCGCGTTGCCGTGGATCCTGGTGATCGCCTTCCAGTTCGGACCGCAGTCCAGCGGGCAGCAGCAGTCGGCGTTGCGCATCTCCGACCTGGCGACGGCCAGTGGCCTCAACTTCGCGGCGTTCGCTCTGTCGGTGTCGGCCAGTTTCCTGCTGGTCGTGGCCGTCGCCCTGTTCTGCGGTGACACCGTGGCCAGCGAGGCGAGCTGGTCGTCGCTGCGTTACCTGCTGGCGGCGCCGGTGCCGCGTGATCGGCTGCTGCGACAGAAGATCATCGTGGCGCTCGGCTACTCGGCGGCGGCGGTGATCTGCCTGCCGCTGATGGCGCTGCTCGCCGGCACACTGGCGTTCGGCTGGCACGACATCCAGGTGCCCGGCACCGGTGAGACGATCGCTGCGCTCGACGTGCTGCCGCGCTTCGGCATCGTGATTGGCTACTCCCTGGTCAGCCAGCTGGTGGTGGCGGCGCTGGCGTTCCTCATCTCGACGATGACCGACTCGCCGCTCGGCGCGGTCGGCGGGGCCATGGGCCTGTGGATCGTCAGCACCATCCTGCAGGCGGTCGAGGCGCTGGGGTCGCTGCGGGAGTTCCTGCCGACCTTCTGGAACACGGCCTGGCTCGATGCCCTGGCACCGGAGCTCGACTGGAGCGGCATGGCCAAGGGCGCCTCGGTGTCGGTGACCTACGCGGCCATCCTGATCGCCGTGGCCTTCCGCCGCTTCCGCCGCAAGGACGTGGTCAGCTAGGAGTTCCGCCACCCCCGCAAGGGCCTGGTCAGTGGGAGTCTCGCCACCCCGGCAAGGACGCGATCGGCCTGGACGCGGTCAGCTAAGAGTCCCGCCACCCCCGCAGGGGTACAGTATCGCCACCGCCGCTGGAGTCGTCAGCCTGCGGTGGCGGGCAGCTGCTCTGCGATGAACTTGGCAGTGCCCTCGCGGGTCAGCCAGGTGGCGAAGTCCATCAAACCGGGGTGTGCCTTGCGCAGGGCGGGGATGTCGGCGTGCCAGCCGCCCCCGTGGTTGGCGAACTCGTAGCCCGCGAGCGCGTCCGGGTCCTTGTTCAGGAGCGCCTCTCGGGGGATCGCCTGGTAGGCGATGGGCTGCCCGATGGCCTGCTCCATAGCGGTGACGATCTCGGTCATCGTGAGCTGGTCCCCGGCCAGTTCGAGCGCCGCACCCACGTACTCGTCCGGATGGGTGAACGCCAGCGCGGCGAAGGCGCCGATGTCGGTGGCGGCGATGAGCTGGACCGGGACATCCGGGTGGATGACATCGATCAGGACGCCGTTCCGGACGCCGAGCCGCAGGTCGACCTGGTTCTCCATAAAGCGGACCGGCCGCAAGAAGGTGGTCGGCAGACCGAGCCCCCTGGCGTAGCGTTCCAGTTCGAGCTTGCTCTCCCAGCGGCGGATGCCGTGGTCGCGATCGGCGCTGCCGACCGACGTGTAGACGAAGTGCCGGACCCCGGCCGCGTCGGCCGCGTCGGCGACGTTCCTGCCCATCCGGATCTCGTCGCCGATGGTGAAGTCCGGCGGAGTCCCGGGATAGCCCAGGGTCGGCTGGACGCTGAAGACGCCGTACACGCCATGGGCGGCCGCGTCGAGGGAGGCGCGGTCGCCCATGTCGCCGCGGACCGGCTCGGCCCCGGCGTCTGCCAGGACGCGGGCGCCGGCGGCGGCCGGGTCGCGCACGAGGGCCCGGACTCGCCACCCGGCGGCCAGCAGCTCGCGCGCCGCCGCGCCGCCCTGGGTGCCGGTGGCGCCCGTGACCAGGATGATGTTCTCGTTCATGCTTTCTCCTCCGAATGGCTGGATCACGCGTCGAACAGTTGGTGTGTACGACCGAAGGCCAGGTCGTCGACCAGGCGCCGCCTCCAGGGCCGCTGGAGTACGGCGTGGGTGAGGCGGCGCGTCGTGCGAGGCGCGGCCATGATCGTCTCGGCGAGCTCCCAGGCGCGTGGGAGCAGACGGTCGGCGTCTACGACCTCGTTGACCAGGCCCAGCTCCGCCGCCTGCCGGGCGTCGATGCCCGCGCCGGTGTAGAGCGAGAACGCGGCGCGTTTCAGGCCCATGAGTTCCTGGAAGACCAGATGCTGGCCGTCGCCGGGCACCGCGCCCGCGGGGAAGTGCGTGTCGTCGAAGACCGTGGCGGGCGTGCACAGGGTGAGGTCGCAGACCAGCGCGAGCTCGTGGTGGAACCCGGACCCGTTGATGGCGCCGATGGTCGGCACGTCCACCGAGAAAACCAGGTTCTCCAGCAGCTTGAGGCCGTCGTAGTAGGTCGCGTAGCGGGCTTCGGACGTCCATTCGCGGTATGGCCGCCGCTCGCGCAGTCCCGGCTCCAGCCCGGCCATCCAGGAGTCGCCGGTGCCGGTGATGATCAGCAGCTCGGTGTCCGGATCGTTCCCCACCTCCTGGAACGCCTGGCCCCACGCGTTGTGCAGGGCCAGTGACATGACGGCCGGGCCGCCGCCCGTGTGCATCCGTAGGAGGAGCACACCGTCTCGCCGCTCCATCACGAAGTGCTGACCGTACCTGCCCACGACCCCGCTGGACTGTCCCGGCATCTTCGACCTCCGCACGGGTAAACGGGGAATGTCCCCGGTTAACTTTGAGGTACGATACGGGGACAGTCCCCACTTTCGCAACAACAGGAGAGAAGTGACGCGACCGACCACCCGGCCGCTGCGGGCGGACGCGCTACGCAACTACGAGCGGCTCATCGCGGCGGCCAGGGCGGCCTTCACCGAGCTGGGAGCGGACGCGCCGCTCGACGACATCGCCCAGCGCGCCGGCGTCGGCAACGCGACGCTCTACCGGCACTTCCCGACCCGTCAAACGCTGCTCGAAGCGGTCTATCGCGACCACATCGCGGCGTTGTGCCACCTGGGAGAGGGGTTGCTGACCGCCCCGTCGCCGGGTGAGGGACTGGTGGAGTGGCTCAGGGCGGTCGTCGCCCAAGGGAGCACCGACCGCGGGGTGGCCGCGTCGCTCATGACGGCGATGGGAGTCACGGAGACCGATGTGTCGTGGTGCCGGAGCGCCGTGTTCGCCACGGCCACGGCGCTGCTGGAGCGGGCGCAGAGCGCCGGTGACATCCGGGCGGATGTGACCGTGCGGCAGTTGCTGAAGTTCGTGAACGCCATCGCTCTGGCCACCGAGGGCGAACCCGGGAAGTGCGAGCAGGCCGACCAGTTGCTCAGCCTGCTGCTCGACGGCCTCCGCGCCTAGAAGCGCCTAGAAGCGCCTAGAAGCGCCTAGAAGAGCGCGGACGATCAGCCCCAATGGGGTGGCTTGTCGTCCAAGTAGAAGGAGTCCGGGTCGGTGTCCTGGGAGTCGCGCCAGTCGCCCCAGCCGAGGTCCGTGTCGTCGCCCGTCTGCTCCGGGAGGAATTCACTCACGGCATACATGCTACCCAGAGGGACAAACCCATCCCCGGCCTACGCGGCGAACCCCGGACCGCCAAGAGCCGCGAGAGTACGATGCGAAGGCAGGTGTCGTCTATCCCCCGTGAGGTCGCCCATGGCCACCCCGACCGGCTGGCGGCGAGAAGGCAATCTGCCGTCGGAGCTGACCAGCTTCGTGGGTCGGACTCGCCTGCTCGCCAATCTCAAGCGACACCTCGCCGAGTCCCGGCTGGTGACGGTCACCGGCATCGGCGGTGTGGGCAAGTCCCGCACGGTGCTCCGGCTGGCGCACCAGATCCGCTCCCAGTACGAGGATGGCGTCTGGTTCGCCGACCTGGCCCGGCTGCAGGACGCGGGGATGGTCAAGCACACCATCGCGTCGGCGCTGGGCATCGCCGACCAGTCGTCGCGGACCGAGTCCGAGTCGCTGTCGGAGTGGGTCGGCGACCGCGACATGCTGCTCATCATCGACACCTGCGAGCATCTCGTGCAGGGCTGTGCCGAGCTGGTCGAGGAGCTGCTGGAGCGCGCGCCTAATCTGAAGGTGCTGGCCACCAGCCGCCAGTCGCTGCACCTGCCGTACGAGCACGTGATACCCGTCCCGCCGCTGCAGGTGCCGGGCGACGATCCGACCGAGAGCCTGTTCACCAACGAGTCCGTGCAGCTGTTCGGCCTGCGGGCCGGCGCGGTGATGCCCGACTTCGTGCTCGACGAGCAGAACATCGGCGCGGTGGCCGAGCTGTGCCGCCGGCTCGACGGCATTCCGCTGGCGATCGAGCTGGCCGCCGTACGCCTGCGGGCGCTGTCCGTCGACCAGATCCTCGGGTTGCTGACCGACCGGTTCAGCCTGCTCGCGGGCGCCAGCCGTACGGCGCTGCCGCGCCATCAGACCCTGCGCGCGGCGATCGGGTGGAGCCACGAGTTGTGCGAGCCGGCGGAGCGGCTGCTCTGGGCGCGGCTGTCGGTGTTCGCCGGCGACTTCGAGCTCGACGCGGCCAGGTTCGTCTGCTCCGACGAGCGGCTACGGTCCGAGGACATCACCGACCTGGTCACCGGGCTGGTGGAGAAGTCGATCCTGCTGATCAGGAGCAACCACGCCGGAGTCCGTTACAAGCTCATCGACACGCTGGCGGAGTACGGCGAGGAGTGGCTCGACAAACTCGGGCAGACCGAGCAGATGCGGCGCAAGCATCTGGAGTACTACCTGAGCCTGGCGCAGCGCAGCGAGGACGCCTGGTCGGGGCCGAGGCAGATCTACTGGTTCATCCGCATGCGCCAGGAGCACGACAACGTGCGGGTGGCGCTCGAACACGCGCTGCGCACGCCCGGCGAGTCCGTGCTGGCGCTGACCCTGCTGTCGTCGCTGTGGTTCATGTGGATCTGCTGCGGGTTCGTACGCGAAGGCCGGCTCTATCTGGAACGCGCCCTGCAGGCCAATCCGGGAGTGAGCAAGGAGCGGTGCAAGGCTCTCTGGGTTCTCTCCTATGTCCGCAGCGCCCAGGGCGACAGCGCCGGCGCCCTGGCGGCGGCCGAGCAGTGCAGCACCGAGGCGGTCAGGGTCGGCGACTCCAAGGCGGTCATCCTGGCCTCCAAGATGCAGGGGACGGCGGCCCTGCTGCAGGGCGACCTGCAGAAGGCCAGCGCGCTGCTGGGTGTGGCGATCGAGTTCAACACCGACAACAAGGAGCTCAACCCGGGCCTGCTGCCGGCCATCGTCGAGCTGTCGCTGGTGCTGTCGGCGCAAGGTGAGCTCTACGAGGCCGAGTCCCTGCTGCAGGACTGCCTGCAGGTGTGCAGGGAACGCGGCGAGCTGTGGCTGAGCTCCTACGCGCAGTGGGCGCTGTGCCTGCCCAGGCTGGCGACGGGCCGGGCCGCGGACGCGTTGCAGAGCGCGCGCGAGGGGCTGCGGATCAAGCGCCACTTCCACGACACGCTCGGCACGCTGCTGGTGCTGGAGACCACGGCCCGGATCTTCGCCGCCATGGATCAGGCGCCGCTCGCGGCGCGGCTGCTCGGCGCGCTCCACCAGAACTGGAAGACGGCCGGCCTGCCGATGCTCGGCGCGCCGTTCATGACCAGCGACCACGAGCAGTGCGTCAAGGAGTGCCAGAAGGCGATGGGCGAGGACGTCTACCGGGACGCCTTCAACGAGGGCACGCGGCTCGACCTCGATGAGGCGTCCGCGCTCGCGCTCGGCGAGCTGGACGCCCCAGGAGATCTCGGCTAGACGGCCTGCGGCCAGCGAGTGTCGGTCGGCCAGGCGTGAACGTATCGGGCGCTGCCGAGCGAGAACTCGATGTGCCCGCGCACCCAGTGTTCGAGGCCGCGCACGTAGTTACGCACCGGGAGCGAGGCCCAGTGGTCGAGCGCCGCGCGCCTGTCGAGGAAGGCCGCGATGGCGTCGTTGTGCATCTTCGCCACTTCTTGCAGCGCCTCTTGCAGCGTGAGCGTCTTGTGCGTGGCCAGCACCGTGACGAGGTTGTGCCGGGCCTTGTCGTTGCCGCGTTCCTTGGCGTACGAGAGCAGGTCGTTGTCCCAGCCGATGAGATCGCAGGCGAGGTCGGAGAGCACGCGCACGTCCGGATGATGCCATTCCTCCGCTTCCAGCCGGTAGCCGCCACCCACGTCGATGAGCGCGAGGCAGGTGTAGGTGGCCCCGGTGATGCGGCGCATGAGCACGTAGTCCTCGGGCGTGGGGATCAGGTCGACTTCGCGGTTGGCCGCCTCCCAGATCTGGGCGAAGAGATACTCCTTTACCGTGATGCGCCACCGGTCCACTTGTGCAGGCGTGGCGGTGTCCGAAATGCGGTGCAGCAACTCGCTCAGGGCGAGCCCGAAGGGATCGGTGGCATCGGCTTCCTTGCGGCCGTCGAGGATCTCAAGGAGCGGCGGAAGGGCGCGGGCCAGCGCGGAGGCCCGGTGTCCCATCAGCTCGCCCTCGCAGAACGCGTCGTCGAACGCGAAGAGCCAGTTGTACCAATCGTTGATCAGCCTGAGGCTGGCCCGCTGCACGGTGGGGTTGGTACGTGCGGCGAGCAGGCCGATCTTTGAGCGCCGGAAGTGCTCGATCGTGTCGGCTCCGGCGAGCATGTGCGAGGCGGCCAGCCATGCGTGGCTTTCCGAGTCGATCTCCGTGGCGTGCACGTTGATCTCGTTCGGGAACGGGCATGGCAATGGAGGGATGCAAAGCGGTCGCCTACTGAAGGAGTGCGCAGATGTAACCACACTTACAGCATGACGATGGACTGTTCGAAAGGCCACACTCGATAACTTCCCGGACATTTCGCCATATTTCGCACTATCGCCCTATTTGCCGGAACCATTCAAGGAACTGGTCGTTCGCGAACATTCGAGCCGTGTCCACCGCGGAAGGGTTTCCGGCGGCCGGATCCGCACCCGCGTCGAGCAACGCTCTGACCACGGCAGACTCCTTCTTGAACACGGCACCCGCCAGAGGTGTCTGGCCACGGTCGTTCGCTCTCCCAGGATCAGCACCCTGCTCCGCGAGCATCTGGACGGTGGCGGCGTGACCGTGATAAGCCGCAAGCATCAGCAAAGTGTCACCTTTGCTATTGGTGAGATTTGCCGGAACACCCGCGTCCACATAGGCGCGCAGCGTCTCCGTGTCGCCCGCCCTGGCCAGGTCGAACATCCTGGTGGCGAACTCCTCGAGCTCCGGGTCCCCGTCCATGCCCTCATTCTGCCTCGATAGGGTGCCCTGCACGGAATCGTTGCGGCTCATCGTAGGTTCTGGAGAGAGTACCTAGGGAAAGGCTGTCCAACCGTGTTCGACCCGACGGATCTCTACAAGCTCGCAGACGATGCGCCTGAGCTGGCCGATCCCGTGCTCTTGTACCACTTCGACGGCTTCGTCGACGCGGGTGGTGCCGGACGCCTCGCGCTGGGCCACCTGCTGGCGGAGCTGGAGCACCGGACAGTGGCGACGTTCGACGTGGATCGCCTCCTCGACTATCGCTCGCGGCGGCCCATCATGACCTTCGACACCGACCGATGGGTCGAGTGTGAGAGCCCTGAGCTGGCCGTGTACGCCGCGAAGGACGCCACCGGCACCCCGTTCCTGGTGATGAGCGGCCCCGAGCCGGACCGTGAGTGGGAGCTGTTCACCCGGGCGGTCGGCGCCCTCGCCGACCAGTTGAAGGTCAGCAAAATGGTCACGCTGCACGGCATCCCGATGGCGGTCCCGCACACCCGCCCGCTCGGCATCACCATGCACGCCAGCCGTCCCGAGCTCATCAATGCCCAGACCAGCTCGTTCGGCCGGGTCCAGGTGCCGGGGAGCATCGCCGCCCTGATCGAGTTCCGCCTGGGCGCCAAGGGGTACGACGCGCTGGGCTACGCGGTGCACGTGCCGCATTACCTGTCGCAGGCCGAATACCCGCACGCCGCGGTCACCGCCCTGGAGGCGGTCACGCGGGGCACCGGCCTGCTCTTCCCGTTGGACGCGCTGCGCGAGGCGGCCCAGCGCACCACGACCGAGATCGAGGAGCAGATCCAGGCGTCGAGCGAGCTGTCCACGGCCATCAGCGGCCTTGAGCAGCAGTACGACGCGTTCGCGGGCGGCGCCGACCGCGAGAACCTGATCGCCGAGACCACCGCGATGCCCACCGGCGACGAACTCGCCGCCCAGTTCGAACGCTTCCTGGCCGAACGCGACGACGACTAGCCCCCGCGTTACGCTGGGGCGATGAGCGAGATCGAGGTCGGCCTGGTCGGGTATGGCACAGCGGGCGCGTTCTTCCACGCGCCCCTGATCCACGCCACACCCGGCCTGCGGCTGTCCGCCGTCGTCACCGGCAACCCCGTGCGGGCCGACGAGGTGGCCACCCGCTACGGGGCGGTCGCCGTGCCCGTCCTGGACGAGCTGTGGGACCGCTGCGACCTCGTGGTCGTCGCCTCACCGAACAAGACCCACGTGACGGTGGCCACCGAAGCGCTCACCCGCGGCAAGCCGGTCGTGGTCGACAAGCCCCTGGCCCGTACGGCCAAGGAGGCCCGCCAGCTCGTACGGCTGGCCGCCGAGCGAAAACTGATGCTGACCGTGTTCCAGAACCGGCGCTGGGACGGCGACTTCCGCACCCTGACCCGGCTCACCGAGGAAGGCCGCCTCGGCGACGTGCTGCGCCTGGAGTCCCGGTTCGAGCGCTGGCGGCCGGTGCCCAAGGGCGGCTGGCGGGAGAGCGGTGGCGCCGAGGAGGTCGCCGGTCTGCTCTACGACCTGGGCAGCCACCTGGTCGACCAGGCGCTGCAGCTGCTCGGCCCGGTGCGTGACGTCTACGCGGAGAGCGACGTCCGGCGCGAGGGGGTGGCCGCCGACGACGACACATTCATCGCGCTGTCCCATGTCGGTGGCGCCCGGTCCCACCTGTGGGCCGGCGCGATGGCCGCGCAGCTCGGGCCGCGGTTCCGGGTGCTCGGCTCGCGGGCGGCGTACGTCAAGCACGGGATGGACGTGCAGGAGGAACGCCTGCGCGCCGGGATCTCACCCGACTCGCCGGGGTTCGGCGCGGAGAACGAGGAGATGTGGGGTCTTCTAGGGACGGAGGACGCCAAAGCCGCGGTCCCCACCGAGCACGGGGCATACCTCGACTTCTACCGCGGCGTCGAGTCCTGCCTGCGCGCGGGCACGCCGCCGCCGGTGAGCCCCGAAAGCGTGATCGACGCGCTGGCCGTCCTCGAGGCGGCCCGCCTGTCGGCGGCCGAGCGCGTCGTCGTCCAGCCACGCGAAGACACCTGACAGCGCCTATTCGCGCAGCCGGGCGCGCATGGCCTCCGTGTCCGCCGCCGTCCACCCATGCGACTCCAGCCAGGCGATCGGCCCGCCGAAGCGCTCCTCCAGCACCGACAGGAACTGCTCCATGTACCGCGCCCGGGGCATGTGGTCGTCGGCGGGCCGCGAGTCGAGGTCGTCGCGGTAGGTGGCGCTCCCCCGCAGCCGCCGCAGCACCCGCTCCAGCCGCTCCCCGGTGGCCTCGTAGTCGGCGATGATCGACTCCCGGGTGACCCCCGCCACCTCCAGAGCGAGCGCCGACAGAACCCCGGTGCGGTCCTTGCCGGCCGCGCAGTGCACCACGGCCGCGCCGTCGTTCAGCGCCATGGCCCGCAGCGCGGCCACCACCGCGTCGGGCCGGTCGCGCAGGTAACCGTAGTAGAACCCGGTCGTCCGCAGGTCATCGTCGAGTTGACGCTCCTGCCAGGGCAGCACCCGCTCGCCGTCGATGGTGTCGGCCTCGACGTCGGTGTGCCTGCCTCCCTCGGCGAACAGCGTCAAATGATGATGCCTCACCTCGGGCATCCGGGTCAGCGGCCCGGGGCCCTCCAGCGTGACCTCGGCGTTGGAGCGGAGGTCCACCACGTGCCGCAACTTGAGCTCGCCGACCAGCCGAGACACGTCTTTGTCGGTGAGCCCTTGAAGATTGTCGGCCCGAAAAATCCGTCCATAGCGGGTGACGCCGCCGTCATGGGTGGTGAGTCCACCCAGGTCACGTACGTTGACGGCGCCTTCCAGATCGATCCATCGCGTCATCTCGTTCATCGTTTAGACCCTATATGTCTCTCAAATATGAGCGGATTCGAGGTTCATAACGCAGCATGAACTGTATGGATCCGCGCGCCTTGCCCCCGCAGCTGGTGGTAGATCCATCCCTGCCTCCGGACATCTCCTTCCAGCTGCGAACCAGCCCGCATTTCCTCCGCATGGCCAGAGCCGGCCGCCTGATGGACCCCCCGTACAATCTCGCCCTCCTCCTGGTCCTTCCCGGCCTGCTGCTGATGATCTTGGCCCTCACCAATCAGGGCGTCGCGGTCGTGGCCGCGCTCGGGATGGGCATGATCGGGTTGATGCGGTGGATGGCGATAGAGCCGACGCGCCGGGCGACCAAACGACGGCTCCGGCTCGCCTACCAGTACGCCGCCCACTACGTCCTACCCGAAGACCTCGACTATCCCTGCCAGATGCTGCTGCGCCGCGCCCAGGACGCGGTGGACGCGATCCTGAACTCCCAGGTGAACAGGGCAGGGCTGATCGACACCATCGACAACCGGGTGACACTGCCGGAGGAGGTGTGGCAGATCGCCCAGCGGCTGGCCAAGCTGTCGTCCATGCACGCCGAGCACCGCCGGCTCATCCCCCGCGACCTGCCCTCCGGCATGGAGGACGCCTTCAAGCCGTACACCACCGCGCTCGACGCGGCCTGGACCTCGCTGTCGCGGCGGGTGCGGCACCTGGAGAAGTACGCCAAGCAGGTGGTCAAGGCCGACAAGGTCTTCCACGCCCACCATCGGCTGGAGGCGCTGGCCGCGCGGACGCCTGACTACCAGCGGCTCCTCGCCGAGACGGTCCATGACGACCTGGCCCGTACGCACATCAGGGAGCTGGCCGACCAGGCCGCGCACGTGCGCAAGCTGTTCGAGGAGAGCATCTACCAGGCCCGGCAGTCCGCCGGGGAGCTGCTCAGGACTCCACTTTCCTGAGCAGTTCCAGCGTCCTGCGCATGCCGGCCTCGTTGCCGAGGCTGCGGTAGATGTCCCTGGCCTGCTTCAGCGGCTCGACGGCCGCGTGCGGCCCGCCCGAGTCGAGGTGCGCCTCACCGAGGTAGCGCAGGCTGAGCGCCATCCACCACCGGTCGTCGAGCTCCTCGAACGCGTGTACGGCCCGGCGCAGCTCGTGCTCCGACTCCTCGATCCGGCCCAGCCTGGCCAGGGCCCGGCCGGCCGACAGCGCGGTGCGCGCCACGCCCCACGAGTCGCCCAGAGCCGTCAGGATCTCCTCCGCCCGCCGGACGAAGTCGAGCTCGCGCAGCCCGTTGGACGGGTCGCCGACCTCCCCGGCCGCGCGCAGGCAGCGGGCCTCCTCCCACAGCTCGCCGCGCTGCCGGAACATCTCGGCGGCCCGGTCGAGGCTGAAGCCCGCCTTGGTGAAGCCCTCGAGCGCGGCCCGGTGCTCGCCTTCGCGGCGCCTGCCGCGGGCCTGCGCGGCGAGCACCTCGCCGTAGGCACGCAGCGTCTGGGCCTCGGAGTAGCGGTTGCCCGCCTGCTTGAACACCTCCAGGGCGTCTTCGAGCAGATCCCTGGCCTCCTCGGGCCGCCGCTCGGCGAGCCGCATCTCGGCAAGGTTGCGCTGGGTGCGGGCCATCCACCAGAAGTCCTCTTCGCCCTTGAACGCGGTGATGGCGCCGATCAGGAAGTCCTGCGCGCGGTCGAGGTGGCCGTCGTTGAACAGCCCCATGCCGATCGTGCGCATCGCCCTGGCCGCCCACCACGACTCGCCGAGCTCGGTGAAGATCTCCAACGCCTGCTCGGCGCCCACCCGGCCCAGCTCGTGGCCGCCGAGACCGCCCTGCACGGCCGCCCGGTCGAGCAGCGCGATGGCCAGGGCGCGCCGGTCACCGGTGTGCCGGGCGGCCTCGCAGCCGGCCTCGGCCGCGGCGTGCCAGTCGGCCCAGTAGGCGCGCAGTGAGTGACAGAGCGAGCAGAACGCCCTGGCCAGCCCCGAGGTCAGCTCCCACAGCTCGAGCTGCCTGGCCAGGTTGATCATGGCGATCAGCGAGAGCCGCTCGGCGTTGAGCCAGTCGCCCGCGTGCATCTGCCCCTCGACGCCGGAGCTGCGCCCGCCGCGGCTCCAGTCCTGCGGCCAGCGGTCCTGGGCCGCCTCCTCGGCGCGGCGGCGGTAACCGGACAGCACCCGCTCGATGGCGGCCCTGCGCCGGTCCTGGTCGTCGCCCTCGGCCAGCTCGATGGCGAACAGCCGGACGAGGTCGTGCAGGCGGTAGCGCATGGCGCCGGTCGGGTCGACGCCCGAGCTCTCGGCGAGCTGCGCGTCGATCAGCGCCTCGAGCTGGTCGGCGCCGTCGAGCCCGGAGATGTCGAGCAGCTCACCCGCCACCCAGCCGGGCACGTCGGGCGAGGTGAGCGCGGACAGCAGGCGCAGCAGGCGGCGCTGCATGCCGGTGCAGTCGTCGTAGCTGAGCTGCACGGAGGCGCGCACGCTCTTGTCGACGGTCTGCGCGAGTTCGAGCTGGTCGAGGCGGCGGCGCTCGTCAGCCAGCCGGTCGGCCAGCTGCCGCAGCGTCCAGTGTTCGCGGGTGGCCAGCCGGCCGCCGCAGATGTTGATCGCCAGCGGCAGGTAGTCGCAGATCCGGACGATCTCCTTGGCGGCGTCGAGGTCGTCGACCACCCGGGCGCCACCGGCCAGCCTGGCCAGCAGCTCCACGCCGTGGGCCTCGCTGAACACGCCGAGCTGGGTGTCGTGGGTGCCGTTCAGGAACAGCGGCTGGCGTGAGGTGACCAGCACGGCGCAGCCCGGCTCGGCCGGGATCAGCGGCTTGACCTGGTCGGCGCCGTGCGCGTTGTCCAGCCCGATGAAGATCCTGCGGTCCTTGGTCCAGGTCAGCCAGAGCTTGCGCAGCTCGTCGAGGCCGCCGGGGTCGGTGGTCAGCCGGACGCCGAGCGCGCGCAGGAACCCGATCAGCACCTCCTCCGGGCGCACCGGGGCGTCGACGCCGCCCCGCAGGTCCGCATACAGGCGCCCGTCGGGGAACGCGCCGGCGATCTCCTGCCCGAACCTGGCCACCAGCGCCGACTTGCCGACGCCGCCCCGGCCGTACACGGAGACCACCAGCGGCGGCGAGACGCCGCCGGACTTGCGCCGCCCGCCGAAGACCGTCCGCAGCTCCGCGAGCGACTCGGAGCGCCCGGTGAAGTGCTCGGGGACGGGCGGCCACTGGTCGGGCGCACGCGAGGACGGCTCGGCCGCCGCCTCGCGTTTGGACCGCCCCTCGGTCGTGGCCCAGGTGGTCAGCCCGACGAGGAGCGCCGCCGCCATGGTCACGCTCACCTTGGCGACGGGCGGGATCTCCCAGTCGACGGAGGCGGCCAGGACGCTGGCCGCCGCGGCCGCGATGCCCGCCGAGACCGGTGCGGCCAGTGGCACCTTCCTACGCCGCTTAGGCGGCTTGTCTGGCAGCTGCCCTGTCAACGAACACCCCCTCCGGGGGTGATTCAAGCGGATGGGGTACGGCCGCGCCAGCCGTACCCCATCCTTCAGCTAAAGGCCGATCACCGGACAGGTGGCCGTCACCGTCTTGGTGGGGTCGCTCTCCGAGGTCGCGGTGAGCGTGACCTTGGCGTGCCGGTCACCGCCCGAGGCGCGCACGGCGTTGACCGCGACCACCTCCTGCTTGCCGAAGTCGACGGCGGCCAGGGCGTTGGGCAGCTGGGTGGTCCAGCCCTTGCCCTGCACCTCGGCCTTGAGCCGGTAGACGTCGGAGTTGAGGTAGGCGCTGACGTCCTCGGGGTGCGTCCCCTGCGCGGGGGCCGCCTTGCCGGTGTTGAACAGCGGGAACTTGCAGGTCGAGTAGCCCTTGCCGGTCGGGATCCCGGCGGCGGGGAGCACCTTGACGCCGCGCTTCTGCGGGCCCGCGCCGTCGAGCGAGCGGATCGCGACCGTGTACGACAGGGTGCCGTCGCGGCCGCGCTTCAGGTCGGTCACGTAGAAGTGCAGGCGGTTGGCCTGGTCAACGTACTCGTACTGGCTGCCGGAGCCGGTGCCCGCGTGGAAGAGGGCGTCGGCGAGCTGGCGGTAGTCGCCGATCGTGATCGGCACCTTGGTCCCGTCGGGCATGACGTAGTCGGTCATCCCGATGTCCTGCGGGTTGGCGTCGATCACCCACTCGAACGGCGCCCGGTCCTGGTTCTTGGTCTTGGCCACGAGCACGCCGGAGTCGGGG
Source organism: Nonomuraea sp. NEAU-A123 (assembly GCF_018603905.1). Taxonomy (GTDB): domain Bacteria; phylum Actinomycetota; class Actinomycetes; order Streptosporangiales; family Streptosporangiaceae; genus Nonomuraea. The sequence goes on along the minus strand of NZ_JAHFZZ010000004.1, from coordinate 329,160 downwards.
GTGAAGGAGTCGGTGCCGACCCGGTCGACGACCTCGACCGTGTAGTTCTCGTAGCCGCCGCCGTCACAGAGCGGGTTGGTCTGCGTGCTGCAGGCCGGGCTCTTGTCGCCGGTGTCGAAGGCGATGTTGACGCCCGACAGCTCGCTCTTGCCCGGCTGCGCCTCGCGGGCGATGACCCTGGCCTTCACCAGGCCCGACTCGTCGAGGGCCTCGCGCGACAGGCGCAGCACGTTCTGCTCGTCGACCATCTCCAGCTTGATCTTGTTGCGCAGCATGTGCTGGGCGCCCATGGACGCGCCGGAGGTCGGCGGGATCAGCCAGCGGGAGTGCGGGCCGCCGGGACCGTTGAAGCTGCCCCGGCTGAGCATCTCCCAGATGCCGGTGTAGGCGCGGCGGGCCGGGATGCTGTACGGGTTGTTGTAGTTGTCCAGTACGCCCAGGATGTGGCTGAACTCGTGGGCGTAGACGGCCATGCCGGAGCTCTCGGCCTGGACCGAGTCGACGCCGATGTTGGCGTTGGGCCAGAAGTTGGAGCCGGCCTGCCAGGAGGTCCAGTCGACGTAGCGGGTCTGGGCCCAGTTCGGCAGGTTGGGGTCGGGCGGACCCCATTCGTCCGTCACGTCCTCCTTGGTGGGGAACTTCATCATCCCGAACTCCTGCCAGGTGGACGACTCGTCCTGGCCGGCACTCACGTAGAAGATGAAGTCGAACTGCTTGGCGGCCTCCTCGCCGATCGCGCCGATGAACGCGGCGTTCCCGTCGGTGCGCAGGTTCCTGTCGCACCGGTCGCCCGCCGGGCAGGCGGTGCCGCCCTGGAACTCCATGGCGTACTCGTGGTCCTTGCCCGGCATCGTGTACGGGCCGAAGCCGGTCAGCTCGACTCCGTAGCGACCGCCGGAGTCCTCCATCCAGTACTCATGGATGGTGTGCCCCTTGTTGAGGGCGTTCGGGGTGTTGAGGAAGTCCTGGTAGAACTTGGCCACCTGGTCACGAGGGATGTCGTGGGCCTCGGCGCTCGGGTTGGCGTAGATCGTCGAGCCCTTGGGCTGGGTGACCACGAACGGCTGGTTCGGATAGTCCAGGAGCACCAACGCGCCCTTGAAGGTGCGCTTGGAGCCCTTGACCGCCGGGTCGTTCCAGTTGGTGCCCGGCACCTTCTTGTAGTCCGCCCACGTCATGTGGTCGGGGTTCTCCCAGTTCTGCGGGTCGATCGGCTCGATGCCGCCCGTCGGACGGCCGCGGAGTGCCTGGCCGTCGGTGGGTGCGTCCTGTTGCCAGGGCTGGGTCTGCGGCCAGTGGTTCTGCCGCCAGGGGTACTCGGGATCATCTGTGGGGGGTGCTGCGGAAGCCGGGGTCGCCACAAGGCTCATCGGAATCAGCACGAGGGCCGCCAGCAGACCTTTCAGCAGCTTCTTGGGGGCATTCACGGAAAGACGTTATAGACGAAGTTGACGGAGATCATCGATCAGTTGTAGGGAAGACGTGTAGGGGTCGTTCCGACAAATGATGAAATGTCCAGGTGACGTGGTGGCGGATCTCCAGCGGACCGTGGACGAGCTCGCGGCTCGCCTTGACAGACCGCTGTTGTTGGAGGACCGCGTGCAACGCGTCGTCGCTTACAGCGAGCAGTACGGCACGATGGACGACATCCGCCGCGACTCGATCCTGCGCCGGCACAGCACGCCCGAGGTACGCCAGTGGGTGCGTTCCGCCGGGATCCACGACGCGCCCGGCCCGTTACGCATCCCGGGCGCGCCGCACCTGAGCCTGCTCCCCCGGGTCTGCGTTCCGGTACGCCACGACGCCGGGCTGCTGGGCTTCCTCTGGTTCATCGACTCCGGGCCGGCCATGTCCGGTGAGCAGATCGCCGAGGCCGCCGCGGCGGCGCCCGCCCTGGCCCTGGCGCTCTTCCACGAGAGCCTGGCCACGGGGCTGGCCTCGCACCGGGAGCTGGAGGCGGTCACCGGCCTGCTGCTCGGCGAACCGGACTCGGCCAGGCAGCTCATCGAGGCAGGCGCCTTCCCGCAGGCCCAGCCGGTGACCGTACTGGTGGCCAGGCCGCTGTCGGACGAACCGGACGAGGCGCTCCGGCTCGCGCTGGAGCAGGGCCTGCTCACGCTGCGGCGGCGGCTGAGCGGGCACCACCCGCTGCACCTGGTCCGCTTCGACCACGCCGTGCTGCTCACTGCGGGCGGCCCGGTGGCGGCCGACGAGCTGCACGCGGCGATGTCGATCCCGGTGGTGGTCGGGATCGGGCGGGCCAGGCCCGCGCTGGCCGAGGCCGCCGGGTCGTACGCGGAGGCGCGGCACGCGGCCGAGGTGGCCGCCCGGGTGCCCGATCTCGGCCGGTCGGTGGAGTGGGCCCGGCTCGGCGTCTACCGGATGCTCACCCATCTCGCCCACCACGAGCTGCATCCGGGGCTGGCGGAGCTGCTCGCCGACGATCAGCACCTGCCACTGCTGGAGACGCTGGAGACGTACCTGGATCTGGCCGGCAGCGCGGTGGCCACGTCGCGGGCGCTGCGCCTGCACCGCACCTCCCTCTACTACCGGCTGCAGCGGCTGGAGGAGCTGGCCCGCACCGACCTGAAGGACGGCGGCGAGCGGCTGGCCCTGCATCTCAGCCTCAAGCTCGCCCGGCTTTCGGGTAGGTATCGGCCCAGGGACGCCCGGCCCGGCCCATGATTGCACGGCAGGCCGGGCTCACGTTTAATGCCGAGAGGGTGCTTTCCACAAGGGGAGTCCGATTTGCCGTCCGCGAAGCGTGCCGCAGCTGGCCGAAGGCCGAAGCTCGGCAGCCGCACGCCCGCGCCGATCGTCCTCCACTCGGCGCCGCTGGTGCTGCCGATCGACGCCGAGCCGCTGCGTGGCGCCGCGCTCGCCGTGCGGGGCGACCGGATCCTTCAGGTGGGGCTCCGGGATGAGCTGCTCGCCTACTTCCCCGTCACCCGGGAGCAACGCTGGCCGGGCATGATCGTGGCGGGGCTGGTGGACGCCTGCGCCCCGGCGGCTCCGCCGCCGCCCGGGGTGACCGCGCGGGCCGGGCTCGTCACCGACCCGGCCGAGTCGGCCCGGCTGCCCGGCGTCTCCTATGTCGAGGTGTCGTACGAGTCCGAGCAGGTCTGGGAGGAGACCGGGCGCGACGCGGTCATCACCGCGATCCGCGAGGTCGACCGGCCGCGTACGGTGGGCATCGCCGCGTACACGCCCGACCCGCAGGTGCTGGAGGACGTGGCGGTGCTGGCCAGGACGTTCGGCCTGCGGCTGCTGGCCGACCTGGACCGCCACTCGCCCGCGACGCTCGACGAGGCGGGCATCCTGGGGCCGCACTGCCACGTGGCCTGCGGCCGGCCGCTCGATCCCGGTGAGCGCAAGCTGCTGCGGCTGCGCGGGAGCGTGGCCGCCCTGTGCCCGTCGCCGCCTGACGACATGCTCACGCTCCTGGACGAGGGCAACCGCGTCGCCTTCGGCACCCGCGCCCCCGCCTCTTCCGGCCGGGTGGCCGATCTGCTCAGCCTGGCCAGATCCATCAGGCAGCAGACCAGGGGGCGCGGGCTGCGGCTCCGGGAGCTCGATCGCAGGCTGGTCGAGGCCGCCACACTGGGCGGGGCCCAGGCGCTCGGCATGGCGAGCAGGACGGGCCGGATCGGCTCGCTCGGGCCGGGCAGCCGGGCCGACTTCGCGGTGTTCGACGCCCGTGGCCGTTACCCGTACTCCGCCCTGCTCAGCGGGCCGCCCTGCCTCGCCACGGTGGTCGGCGGCACTGTGGTCGGCAGCACGGTGGTCGGCGATACGGCGGTCGGCGGTACGGCGGTCGGCGGTACGGTCATCGAGCACAGACCGCCTCGCGGCACTCAGCCGAACTGACCGTCGATCGCTCCGAGCAGGTCCTTGAGCTGGTCGCGCTGGTCCTCGGAGAGGACCGCGAACAGGTCCTGACCCGCCTGCCTGCGCGCCTCCCGCGACCGCTCGTGCATCTCGCGGCCCGCCTCCGTGAGCACCACCAGCGTGGAGCGCCGGTTGGCCGGATCGATCTCCCTGCGCACCAGGCCCGCCTGCTCCAGCGCGTCGATGACGGGCGTGACCGAGCGCGGCACGATCCGCAGCTCGTCGGCGAGCTGCACCATCCTGAGCGGCCGGTCGGCGTCGGCGAGCGCGCGCAGCGCCCGCGCCTGCCCCGGGTTGACGCCGAGGGGGACGAGCCGATGAACGTAGCCGTGCCGCAGACGGCGGCTGACCCGGTGCAAGAGCTCCGACAGCTCCACGTCCTGCATGCCGGACAGCTTACCGGAATAATTATGAGCTAACCTCTGTTTGAGGGAGCATCTGAAAAGGAGTCCTACTTGGCTGAGGAACCCCGCGCGCCGTTGCGGCGCATCATCAAACTCTTCCGCGCCTACCGAGCCCGGCTGGCCGTCGTCGGCGCACTCATCCTCCTGTCGTCGCTGGTCTCGCTGGCCTCGCCGTTCCTGCTGCGCGAGGTGCTGGACGTGGCGATCCCGTCCCGCGACGCCATGCTGCTGGCGCTCCTCGCCCTGGGCATGATCCTGGTCGCGGTGATCACCAGCGTGTTCGACGTCCTGCAGACGCTGGTCTCCACCACGGTCGGTCAGCGGGTCATGCACGACCTGCGTACCTCCGTCTACGGCCACCTGCAGCGCATGTCGCTGGCGTTCTTCACCCGCACCAAGACCGGCGAGGTCCAGTCGCGCATCGCCAACGACATCGGCGGCATGCAGTCGGTGGTCACCTCCACCGCCACCTCGCTCATCTCGAACCTGACCACCGTGATCGCCACCATCGTCGCCATGCTGGCGCTCGACTGGCGGCTGACCGTGATCTCGCTCCTGCTGCTGCCGGTGTTCGTGGGGATCAGCCGCAAGGTGGGCAGCGAACGCCGCCGCATCACCTCCGAGCGGCAGCGGAAACTGGCCGTGATCTCGTCGATGGTGCAGGAGTCGCTGTCGATCAGCGGCATCCTGCTCGGCCGGACGATGGGCCGCTCGCCCGAGCTGACCGAGCGCTTCGCCGACGCCTCCGACGAGCTGGCCGAACTGGGCGTGCAGTCCAGCATGGCGGGGCGCTGGCGGCAGTCGTCGATCCAGATCGTCATGGCCGCGATGCCCGCGCTGGTCTACTGGGCGGTCGGCTACACCGGCGTGATCTCCGTCGGCACGCTGGTGGCGTTCACGACGTTGCAGGTCAGCCTGTTCAGGCCGGCGGTGTCGCTGCTGCGGCTGGGCGTCGAGGTGCAGAGCTCGCTCGCGCTGTTCGGCCGCATCTTCGAGTACCTGGACCTGTCGGTCGACATCCACCCGGGCACCCGCACGCTGAGCGGCGTCCGCGGCGAGGTCCGTTACGAGCGGGTCGACTTCTCCTACGGCGAGGAGCCCACGCTCGCCGGCGTGGACATCACCGTGCCGCCGGGCACCAGCCTGGCCGTCGTCGGCGAGACCGGCTCGGGCAAGACGACGCTCAGCTACCTGCTGCCCCGGCTCTACGACGTGACCGGCGGCCGGGTGACGATCGACGGGGTGGACGTGCGCGACCTCACCTTCGAGACGCTGGCCGAGACGGTCGGCGTGGTCTCCCAGGAGACGTACCTGTTCCACGCCACGATCGCCAACAACCTGCGCTTCGCCCGGCCGTCGGCCACGGACGAGGAGCTGGAGGACGCCGCCAGGGCGGCCCGCATCCACGACCACATCGCCTCGCTGCCCGACGGCTACGACACGCTGGTGGGCGAGCGCGGCTACCGGTTCTCCGGGGGCGAGAAGCAGCGGCTGGCCATCGCCCGCACCCTGCTGCGCAACCCGCCGGTGCTCGTGCTCGACGAGGCGACCAGCGCCCTCGACACCCAGACCGAACGGGCCGTACAGGAGGCATTGGACACGCTGGCCGAGGGCCGCACCACGATCATGATCGCGCACCGCCTCTCCACGGTCCGCGACGCGGACCAGATCGTCGTCCTGGACCGCGGCCGGGTCGTCGAACGCGGCACACACGACACACTGATGTCACTGGAGGGCCACTACGCCGCCCTGGTAGACCGGGACCGCCCGCTCGAACCGGTTTGACCCCACAAGGATTCGGGACCTGGTGCGGGGTAAGAGAGCGCGTATGACCGAACAACCTCCGGATAGACACGGCTACAGCGACGAACAGGGCATCGAGGTCGAAGAGTGGACCGACGACCTCGGTATCACCCATGACATAGAAGAGGACGACCCCGCGCACGGGGACACGCTCGACGAGCGGCTGCGGCGCGAGGCGCCGGATCGGGAACGCACTCCACGCGAAGCGCACCGGCTCACCCAGCCCGACGAGGGGCTGGCGCCGGACACGGACAGCGAGGAGTGGGGCGAGGATTGGGGTGCGGACGGCGGCGATCTGTCCGCCGAGGAGCGCGCGGTCCGCATCGACCCCGACGACAAACTCAGGTGAGCCGCTCCCGGCGACAAGCTCAGGTGAGCCGCTCCAGCGCGGGCAGCAGGGCGGGCAGATCGTCGACGATCATGTCGGCGGCCCGTGCCTGCGGCCGCTCGGCGTGCAGGTATCCCCAGGGGCCCCGGCGCAGTAGCGCCGTGCGCATGCCCGCCCGCGCGGCGGGGAGCACGTCGTTGTCCAGCCGGTCGCCCACGTAGAGGATCTCGGCGGGCTCCCGCCCGGCGATGGCGGCCACCTTGGCGAAGAACTCGGGGGCGGGCTTGGACACGCCCCAGCCCTCCGACGTGTGCACCGAGTCGACGGGCAGGTCCATGGCGACCAGCGCGTCGAAGGCCCTGGCCGGCTGGTTGCCCGCGACGATCACCTGGTACCCGGCCTCTCGCAGGGCCTTGAGGCTCTCGCGGACGTCGGGGTAGAGGTCGTCGGCGTCGAAGTGGTTGCGCAGGCTGCGGGGTTCGTCCCGTTCCCAGGCCGCGATCTCGGCCCGTACGTCGATGCCGGGCCGTACGAGCTGGAACGCCTCGCTGTGGGAGCGGTCGAGCGCGGCCATCCCGCCGAGCGCACCCATCAGCACGAAGCTGCTCACACCGAGCCGGTCGGCCCAGCGGGACCAGATGCGGGTCTCGTCGATGAGCGTCTCGCCCACGTCGAACACCACTGCCTTGATCATCAAACCTCCTGGATAGTCCCCCCAACTGTACGGATCCCTCATCGACCTTCGATGAGGGGCCGTTCGGGGTGCGTTCTGCCGCGCCGGATGGAATACTTAGCGTGCCCGTTCGAATACGAAGGGACAGATTTCAATGGTCGCCATGGCAATTCGGGACGACGAAGACACCGAGCTGGAGCAGACCAGCGACAGCCGGATGCCGTCTACCGCCCGAGAGTTGTTCGATGCCCTCCCCCCTCTGCCCGGCCTCCGGGCAGAAGTCATCGAAGGGAACTTGATCGTGAGCCCAATGGGCACCCCCGAGCACGGTTGGATCGCCTCCGACCTGAGTGAGGCCCTTCTGCCGCTCAGGAAGGAACGCGGCTGGCGCGCTGCCGTGGGCACCGTGAGCATCTGCATCGAGGGCTCGCGTGAGTCACTCGCACCGGACTACCTGCTGTCGCCGCCCAACTGCCGTCGCTGGGGCGAATACGAACTGCTGTCCTCTCATGTCCTGCTGGTGGCCGAGGTGGTCTCACCGAGCAGCGTCCATCGCGATCACCACGAGAAGCGGGAGGTCTACGCACAAGGCGGAGTGCCGATCTACCTGTTGATCGATCCGATCGCCGACCAACCGGCGGCCACCGTGTTCAGCGAGATCAAAAACGGCGCCTACCAGCAGACGACCAGAGTGGTCATGGGCACACCGCTGTACCTACCCAAGCCGATCGACTTCGAGCTCGACACCTCCATCTTCAAGGCCTGAGCCGGATGCCGCGTACCGCTCGAGAGTTGTTCGATGCCCTCCCCGAACTCCCCGGTTTCCGGGCGGAAGTGATCAACGGAAACCTCATCGTGAGCCCAGTCGGCACCCTTGAGCAAGCTGACTGCGCGATGGGGCTGTTCCGTGCGCTCATACCCGTCCTGGAAGGACATAGCTGGGAAGGGTGGACCGGCAATGTCGGTGTGTGCGTCGAGGGTTCACACGAGCCCGTCCAGCCCGACTTCGTCCTGTCTTCGGCCGATTGCCCCCACTGGGACAACCGCGAGCTGTTGTCCTCAGGGCTGATCATGGTCGCCGAGGTCGTCTCAGCCGGAAGCACCCTCAGAGACCGCGTAGAGAAGCCTCCCCTCTACGCGGCCGGCGGCGTGCCGATCTACCTGCTGATCGACACAGTCGCCGAGCCGCCGTCCATCACCGTCTACAGCGACATCAGAGACGGTGCCTATCGGACGACGGCCACCGTGGAGGTCGGGACCCCGCTCCGGCTGCCGGCCCCGATCGACTTCGAGCTCGACACCTCCATCTTCAAGGCGTGAGCCGCTCCATCGCCTTCGTGATGCGCTTCTCCGACACCGGGGTCGGTGTGCCCAACGTCTGGGCGAAGAAGCTGACCCGGAGCTCCTCGATCATCCATCGGATCTCCACCACGTCCGGGTCCGAGCGTCGCGCTGGGTGCAGCCGGGTCAGCAGGTCCTCGTACGAGTCCTCCATCTTGTGCACCCGGCCCATCCACTCCTCGTCCCGCCACGGCTCCTCGGGCAGCTTGGTCAGGCGGCGTTCGATGGCTCGCATGTATCGCAGCACATCAGGCAGGCGCCGATGGCCCGTCGCGGTGACGAAGCCCGCGTAGACGAGCTTGGCGAGCTGGTCGCGGACGTCCGAGGTGGAGTCGCTCTGGCGGAGGGCGTCGAGGCGGGTGCCGACCGCGTGCCACACGGTGAGGATCTGTTCCGTCCGGGCCAGGACGTCGGCCGACGTCTCGTGCAGGTGGGCTCGTACGTGCTGGTAGAGGCGGTCGAACGAGACCGGGTCCCAGGCGGGGCCGCCCACGTCGAGCATGAGCTTGTCGATCGCCGCGTTCACCACGTCGTCGAACAGCGCCACGGCGCCCCCGTGCGGGCTGCGGGACAGGGCCAGCTTGGCCTGGTTGGACAGGCCGCCCAGCAGTGACTTGGCCGGGTTGGTGACGTTGAGCAGCAGCAGGCGGCGGGTGCCGGGCCAGTGGGAGCGGCGCTGCTCGGCCTCCGTCTCGAAGATCTTGATCGACACGGAGTCGCCGTCGTCCACCAGCGCCGGGTAGCCCTTCATGCGGCCCTGCTCGAAGACCTTGGGCAGGGTGCCGAAGCTCCAGGTGTGCAGGCCCGACTGCTCCAGGTCGTCGGCGGCGGCCGAGAGCGTCTTGCGCAGGCGCGGCGCCAGGCGCCGCTTGAGCGCGTCGAGGTCCTTGTCCTCGGCGATCGTACGCTTGCGTTCGTCGATCACCCGGTAGGTGATGCGCAGGTGGTCGGGGACCTGGTCGAGCTGCCAGGCGTCGTGCGGCACGCGGATCCCGGTCAGCCGGAGCAGCTCCCGCTCCACGGCCTCCAGCAGGGGTTCGCCGCCCTGTTGTACGCCTTCGAGCACCTGCTTGGCGTAGTTGGGGGCGGGCACGAAGTTGCGGCGCAGGTGCTTGGGCAGCGACCTGATCAGGGCGGTGATCAGTTCGTCGCGCAGGCCGGGGATCTGCCAGTCGAACCCGTCGGAGCTGACCTGGTTGAGCACCGCCAGCGGCACGTGCACCGTGACGCCGTCGGCGTCGGCCCCGGGCTCGAACTGGTAGGTCAGCTTCATCCGCTGGCCGAGCTGCCGCCAGGCGTCGGGGTAGTCGTTGGTGCTGACGTCGGCACCCTCGTTGACCAGCATCTCGGGCGAGTACGTCAGCAGGTCGGGCTCGGTGGTCCTGACCTTCTTCCACCAGGAGTCGAAGTGGCGCGCGGAGACGACGTCGGCGGGGACGCGCTGGTCGTAGAAGTCGAACAGGGCCTCGTCGTCGACCATGATGTCGCGGCGGCGGGCCCGGTTCTCGAGCTCCTCGACCTCTTCGAGCAGCCTCCTGTTGTCCTGGAGGAAGCGGTGGTGGCTGTCCCAGTCGCCTTCGACGAGGGCGTGCCTGATGAACAGCTCGCGTGACAGGTCGGGGTCGATGCGGCCGTAGTTGACCTTTCGCCCGGTCACCAGGGGCACGCCGTAGAGGGTGACCTTCTCCAGCGCGATCACCGCGCCCTGGTTCTTCTCCCAGTGCGGCTCGGAGTAGGTGCGTTTGACCAGGTGCTGGGCGAGCGGCTCGACCCAGTCGGGCTCGATCTTTGCGTTGACCCTGGCCCACAGCCGGGAGGTCTCGACCAGCTCGGCCGACATCACCCACTGCGGCTGCTTCCTGGCCAGCGCGGAGCCGGGGAAGATGGCGAAGCGGGCGTTGCGGGCGCCGATGTACTCCTGGATCGGGCGGCGCCCGTCGGGGGTCCGCTTCTCCATGACGTCCTTGACGCCGATGTGCGACAGCAGGCCGACGAGCAGCGAGGCGTGCACCTGCTGCGGATCGGCCTGCGTGCTGTTGGGCTGGGCGCCGAGCGAGTGGCGGATCTGGCTGTAGATGTCCTGCCATTCGCGTACGCGCAGGTAGTTGAGGAACTCCGACTTGCACAGGCGGCGGAAGGCGCTGGAGGACAGCTCCTGCTGTTTCTCCCGCAGGTGGTTCCACAGGTTGAGGTAGGACAGGAAGTCGGACTCGGGGTCGGCGAAGCGGCGATGCTTCTCGTCGGCCGCCTGCTGCTTGTCGACGGGGCGCTCGCGCGGATCCTGGATCGACAGCGCGGCGGCGATCACCATGACCTCGCGCAGGCAGCCGTTCTTCTCCGCCTCCAGGACCATCCGGCCCAGGCGCGGGTCGACCGGCAGCCCGGCCAGCTTGCGGCCGACGCCGGTGATGCCGCCCTGGCCGTCGAACGCGCCCAGCTCGTGCAGCAGGCTCACGCCGTCGCGTACCTGGCGGCGGTCGGGCGGCTCGACGAACGGGAACGCCTCGATGTCGCCCAGCCCGATCGAGGTCATCTGGAGGATGACCGAGGCGAGGTTCGTGCGCAGGATCTCCGGGTCGGTGAACTCCGGCCGGTTGAGGAAGTCCTCCTCCTCGTAGAGCCGGATGCAGACGCCGTCGGACGTCCGGCCCGAGCGGCCCTTGCGCTGGTTGGCGCTCGCCTGCGAGATGGCCTCGATCGGCAGGCGCTGCACCTTGGTGCGGTGGCTGTAGCGGGAGATGCGGGCGAACCCCGGGTCGACCACGTATTTGATGCCCGGAACGGTCAGCGACGTCTCGGCCACGTTGGTGGCCAGCACGATGCGCCGGCCCGTGTGGCGCTGGAACACGCGGTGCTGCTCGGCGGCGCTGAGCCGGGCGTACAGCGGCAGCACCTCGGTGTTGCGGAAGTCGGCCTTGTCGAGCGCGTCGGCGGCGTCGCGGATCTCCCGCTCCCCCGACAGGAACACCAGGATGTCGCCGGGCCCCTCGGAGACCAGCTCGCGGCAGGCGTCGACGATGCCCTGCGTCTGGTCGTCATCCTCGTCGAGCGGCCGGTAGCGCACCTCGACCGGGTAGGTGCGGCCGGAGACCTCGACGATCGGGGCGTCGTCGAAGTGGCGGGAGAACCGCTCCGGGTCGATCGTGGCACTGGTGATGATCAGCTTGAGGTCGGGGCGCTTGGGCAGGAGCTGCTTCAGGTAGCCGAGGATGAAGTCGATGTTGAGGCTGCGCTCGTGCGCCTCGTCGATGATCAGCGTGTCGTACTGCTCCAGCAGCCGGTCGTTCTGCAGCTCGGCCAGCAGGATGCCGTCGGTCATCAGCTTGACCAGGGTGCGGTCGCTCGCCTGGTCGGTGAAGCGTACTTTGTAGCCGACCGTCTGGCCCAACTCGGTGCCCAGCTCTTCGGCGATGCGCTCGGCCACCGTGCGGGCGGCGATGCGGCGCGGCTGGGTGTGGCCGACCAGGCCCCTGACGCCGCGCCCCAGCTCCAGGCAGATCTTCGGGATCTGAGTGGTCTTGCCGGATCCGGTCTCCCCGGCGATGATCACGACCTGGTTGTCGCGAATGGCCGCGAGGATGTCGTCCTTGCGCTGGGATACGGGCAGGTTTTCCGGATATCTCACTTCTGGTACGGCTTCGCGGCGCCGGGCGAGGCGTCGCTCAGCACGTTCCACGTCGGCGACGATCTCCGCGGTGATCTTTTCCCGGGCCTCGCGGGAGCGCACCCGGCGTACGCCGTCGAGCCTGCGCCGAAGTCGCCGCTGGTCTCGCGGCATCAGGTCGGGCAGGCGTGACTGGAGCTCGGTGAGTGGAGAGGACAACGCAGAGGTTCCCATACTGCTATCAGGATATTTGAGCCCCGCGTCGCCGGAGCCAACCGCCCCATGCTGCCCGACGGCGGCGGTTGTCCGCATCTCAATATCCAGCGCTCATCGTCGACCGTGATCGCCCAAGACGGGCCCACTCTCCCCAGAGTTGTCGTCGTGGACGACCACGGTCACTAATGAGACTCCTGAGGAGCCCATCAGGTTGCGCTCCGACCCCATCTTTCTTGATCACCCAGGTCGGAGCGTCACAAAGATGATCATTTGACGGCGAGAGCGGCGCCGACGATCCCCGCTTCGTTGCGGAGGCGAGCCGGGACGATCGCGGTGTCCACGTGCACGTGCGGCAGGAACTTGTCCGCCTTCTTGCTCACGCCCCCGCCGATGACGAACAGCGACGGCCAGAACAGCATCTCCACGTGCCGCAGATACTCCTCCACCCGGCCGGCCCACTTGTCCCACGCCAGGTCGTGCTCCTCGCGGGCGCGGTCGGAGGCGCGGAGCTCGGCGTCCTTGCCGTGGATCTGCAGGTGCCCCAGTTCGGTGTTCGGCACCAGGACGCCGTCGACGAAGACCGCGCTGCCGATGCCCGTCCCGAACGTCAGCATGATCACGGTCCCCTCACGGCCGTGACCCTCGCCGAACCTCATCTCCGCGATGCCGGCCGCGTCGGCGTCGTTGAGGACGGTCGCGCCGTCGAAGAGCTTCGTCGCGTCGACGCCGATCCAGGAGTGGTGAACGTTCGCGGCCGTCATGATCACGCCGTTCAGCACCACGCCCGGGAACGTGACGCCGACCGGGCCCGTCCAGCCGAAGTGCTTGACGATCTCCACCACGACCTCGGCCACGCCCTGCGGCTTGGCCGGCTGCGGCGTGGGGATGCGCAGGCGCTCCTGCGTCAACTGCCCCGATGCGGTGTCCACAGGGGCGCCCTTGATCCCGGATCCACCGATGTCAATGCCCAAAACTTCCATGTCTCTCCACTCCCCCAGAAACGGCCCGATTGACGTTCTGCGGCAATATTTCTGGCCGTTACTGAACCGCACTTGCGTCTCCCGCGTATCTCCGGCCACAAGCGCTAACAAGGAGGCACGGATGCGGTTCCGCATCATCACACTCTGCGCTGGTGCGGTCGTCTTGAGCACGACCCTCACCGCCCCCGCACAGGCAGCGACGAATACCAAGTTTGACGTCGTGAATCTCGTTTCCGACATCAAGGGGAAGGCAGCGGTCACTGATCCTAAACTGGTCAACCCTTGGGGGTTGGCCATGGGCAAGACCCTGTGGGTCTCCAACACCGGCACCGGCTCGGCCACCGTCTACTCGGGAGCGGGCCAGAAGGAAGCGACCGAGGTGGCCATCCCCGGTGGCGCTCCGACGGGCCAGGTGTTCAACAGTTCAGGCGAGGGCTTCACCGTCAAGGGCAAGCCCGCCTCGTTCATCTTCGCCAGCCCGAGTGGCGCGATCAGCGGCTGGAACGCCGAGGTGGACCCGAAGAACGCGATCATCGCGGCCTTCACCCGGGGTGCCGACTACAAGGGCCTCGCGATGGTGAACACCGATGACGGCGACTTCCTGCTGGCCGCCGACTTCGCCAACGGGCGCCTCGCCGCGTGGAACTCAGAGTTCGAGAAGATCAACCTGTCCCACCGGGCGTTCAGGGACCCGTCGGTACCCTCCACGTACAAGCCGTACAACGTGACGTTCAGTGGTGGCAGCGTCTGGGTCGCCTATGCCCTGCGCGACTCTGAGACCGGAAAGTCCATCCCGGGCGCCGGCAAGGGCTTCGTCAGCCGCTACAGCGTGAGCGGACGCCTGCTCGGCCGCATCGCACGCACCGGGCTCAACGCCCCGTGGGCCATCGTCGCCGCACCGAAGCAGTTCGGCGTGTACTCCGGATCGGTGCTGGTCGGCAACTTCGGCGACGGGACGATCCACGCTTACCGCGGCAACCGCCACCTGGGCGCGCTGCGCGACGGCAACGGCAAGACGATCTGGCTGCCGGGTCTGTGGGACCTCGAGCAGGGCACCGCGACCACCGGCGGCGAGAACGCCCTGTGGTTCTCGGCGGGCATCGAGAAGACCCAGCACGGCCTGGTGGGCCTGATCCGGCCCGCGGGCACGGGATCGCAGGTGAGCACGCCGTCGGCAAGCCCCACGCCGACGAGCCATTCGTCGCACACGCCGACGAAGACGTCCAGCCAGTCTCCCTACGGGAGTTACTGACAGGACCCGCTGAACGTTTCCGGCACGGCAGGCGCGAGCCGTGCCGGAAACAAGCAGTTGTTTTTTATCTGAATTCTGTACGGTTTTTATGCGGCTCGACCGGGATAACACTCATCCTGTGCGAGCCCATATGCATTTGTGCGGAATAATGCTGTGCTCCGAAACATTGCCGGCACCTTCGAGGCGCGCGTGTCATTCCGGCGCTTTCCCGGTAGGCCGCCGGTCGAGTGGTGCCGGCCCATCCCCGCCGAGCAGGCGGGAGAGATCGGCCGCCGGTTCCCCGACCTTCAGGTGCGGGCCGATCCCGCGCATCAGGTGGGACCCTTCTAACCGAAGGCCGGGGTGAGGACGGCGGTCAGGTCGGCGATGCCGCGGTAGTGCACGCCGGTCATCCCCAGGGCCGTGGCGCCCGCCACGTTCTCCGGCCGGTCGTCGACGAACAGGCAGCGCTCGGGCGCGACGCCCGCCAGCTCGGCCGCCAGCTCGTAGATCCGCCGGTCGGGCTTGGCCAACCCCACCCGGGCGCTGCTGACCACCGCGTCGGCGAAGTACGCGAGCCCGAGCCCCTCCAGGTGCTCCTCCAGCGTGTCCATGGCGTTGGTGACCAGCAGCACCGGCACCCGCTCCTGAGCGCGCGCCAGCAGCGCCCGGACCTCCTCGTCCACCCAGAACGGCACCGCGGCGAACTCGGTGACGGCCTGGCGGGCGCGCTCGTCGCCGCCCAGCGCGACGGCGATCGACTCGAGCCACTCGGCCTCGGTGATGTGGCCGAGCGTGGCGGGGCCGATCAGGTCGGGGTCGAAGGCGGTCTTCCTCATGGGCAGGCCGTAACGGGCCTCGATGTCGGCCTGGGCCGCGTGGTCGAAATGGCGGAGCACTCCATCTAGATCACAGAGGACCGCGTCAAAGGGGATCACAACCACCCATTGTGCCGCGCCAACTGGGCGGCCTCGATCCTGTTCCGGGTGTGCGTCTTGCCGATGGCGGACGACAGGTGGTTGCGTACCGTGCTCTCGGAAAGGTGCAGCCGCGCCGCCACGTCCGCGATCGTGGAGCCGTCGAGCGCGGCGGCCAGCACGTCCCGCTCGCGGTCCGTGAGCGGGCTGGGCCCGGCGTTCAGCGCGGCGGCGGCCAGGGCGGGATCGATGATCCGCTCCCCCGCCACCGCCCGGCGGATCGCCACGGCCAGCTCCTCCACCGGCCCGTCCTTGACCAGGAACCCCGCCGCTCCCGCCTCCATCGCCCGCCTGAGGTAGCCCGGCCTGGCGAACGTGGTCACGACCAGCACCGCGCACTCCGGCAGCGAGGCACGCAGCACGGGCAGCACGTCGAGACCGCTGCGGCCGGGCAGCTCGATGTCCAGCAGCGCCACGTCGGGCCGGTGCTCCGTGGCCGCCGGTACGATCTCGTGGCCCGAGGACACCTGGGCGACGATCTCCAGGTCGTCCTCCAGCCCGAGCAGCAGCGCCAGGGCGTCGCGCATCATCCCCTGGTCTTCGGCGATCATGACCCTGATCACGGCGCCTCCCCTCGCGCTGCGTCCGCTTCCGGCGGGCCGGCTACTTCCAGAAGGCCAGCTTGTGCTCGGCAGCGTAGTCGACCGGCCGGATGGCCCCCGGGGCCAGGGACAGGGTGCCGGAGGAGACACGCGGCCAGGCGGGCAGCCCGCGGCCGTTCGGGTCGCCGGTGCGGGCGAAGTTCGTCCAGTAGCTCATCATCTGCCCGGACAGCCGCTCCTGGGCGGGCGACAGCTCGGCCTTGGTCTCCGGGAAGATGTACGGCAGGTCGCTCGCGTGGTAGGCGCCCCAGTCGAAGTCCGCCTCCAGCGGCAGGAACATCGGCGCCTTCCGGTCGGCGAACTCGTAGCCATAGACCGGTGCCCTCTTGGCCAGCAGCGCGTTCTGCTCATGGGTGGACCGGGCCCACATACGATCGGTCAACACGGTAGCCCAAGCGATACTCGGCGACTTATAGCGACTTACCGGATATTTCCGGGCAATTTGCTCAGCGTTCGCTCCGAACGCATCTTTTAGCAATTGCCGGTAAACCGGAGAGGTGCCCTGGACGTCGTAATTCATTCCGACAAAGATCCGGTGTTCGTCCCTCGTCGTGCCCGCCAGCACCGGCATCGGGCTGGCGTGCCCCTTCCGCATCGCGTCGGCCGGCGATTCGGGCAGGACGTCGTTCCCGTACGCGTACGGTTGGAAGACGTTCATGATCTGCGGAACCTCAAGGATCTTCTTGACCGGCAGCGCGCGCAGGCAGGCCAGGTCCGAGCAGCCGAGCTGCTTGGCGTACACCTCCCCTATGGCGTTCACCTGGGCGGCGGGCCGCCACGCGAACGACGGCAGGGCGGGCACGCCCGGCACCACGCTGTTGGCGGGCATGTCCATCAGAGTCTCGCCGCTCTGCATGATCGCCCGCTGGAACAGACCCTTGGCGCCCGGCGAGGAGAGCTGGCCGCCGATCGACAGCGCGCCGTAGGAGATGCCGAAGGCGGTCACGTTGCCCGGGTCGCCGCCGAACGCCGCCGCGTTGCGCCTGACCCAGCGCAGCGCCTCCTGCTGGTCCTGCAGGCCGAACGTGCCCGAGTTACGCAGCCCCGGGTAGCCGAACCCGCTGAACACGCCGAGCCGGTAGTTGATCGTCACGACCACCACGCCCTTGGCGGCCAGCTTCCGGGCGTCGGAGAAGTGGCCCGCGCCGACCGCGCCGTCACCGTGGATCCACACCATGACCGGCCGTCCGCCGCCGGGAACGGCGGGCGTGGTGACGTTCAGGAACAGGCAGTCCTCGTTGTCGCTGCTGGTCGGCGCGTACGGAGTGCCGACCTGCGGGCACAGGGCGCCGGGCTTGGTGGCCTCCCGCACCCCCTGCCACGCGGGCACGGGCTTCGGCGAGTCCCAGCGCGCCGCCGTGGCGTATCTGATGCCCTGGAAGAGACGGTTCGCCGAGGTCACCGTGCCGCGCACGGCCCCCGAAGCGGTCTCGACGACCGCCGGATCCG
The DNA here is from genome assembly GCF_018603905.1 of Nonomuraea sp. NEAU-A123. Lineage (GTDB taxonomy): Bacteria > Actinomycetota > Actinomycetes > Streptosporangiales > Streptosporangiaceae > Nonomuraea. The sequence goes on along the minus strand of NZ_JAHFZZ010000004.1, from coordinate 311,664 downwards.
CGACGGTCCCGGGCTCGCTGATGGCCGGCTCGGCACACCCGGTGAGGAGTACGGCCAGCGCTAGCAGAATCTTCATGCCTCCACCGTCTCGAAAGCGGGCGGCCGGCAGAAGATTCGCCTGTACGGGATCGCCCAGGACAAAAGTCCTGGAGCAACGGTCGGCACTACCATCTCCGAGACAGGATTCGGTAGCGAAACGGTAGGGCATGAACGATCATCAGCTGCCCCGTGAGGTGTGCCAGCTGTTCGCCGACGGCGGCAGAGGGCGGCTCCTGCCGGTCAGCCTGCCCGAGGGCGACGTCGTCTGGCCCGATCCCGGCTACACGCACCAGGGCGAGGCGGCCAGACCGGCGTTCTGGATGAGCGACGAAGCCGTGGCGGGCACTGACTGGGCGCGGTTCCGGACCGCCCACGCGCGTAGCGGCCTGTGGCCCGTCCTGCTGGACGAGTCCACGCAGCCCTGGTCGATCGGCCAGGTCGTGCCGGACGAGGTGCTGATGATCGAGCACTTCACGGCCGAGGGGTTCATGGCCGAGGTGTGGCAGGAGTGGGTCGGCAAGATGCCGCCGGACGCCCTGGAGGAGCTGGAGCCGTTCGGCGCGCTCTGTCCGGGCCCGGCGCCGCCGGGGGTGCTGAGGGCCGACCCGGGCGCCGTCGCCGACTGGTACGCCGGTGAGCTGTCGGCCAAGGGCCTGCCGCTCGGCCTGGTCGCCGCGCACCGGGGTGCCGACGCGCTGGCCGTGATGGGCTGGCAGGGGGCGCTGCACCACAACGAGTGGATGGTGCCGCTGGCGGCGGTGGTGCGCAGTTGGGAGGACCGGTTCGGGGTCCGCGTGGTGGGCGTCGGCTTCAACACGCTGGAGCTGAGCGTCGCCGCGCCGCCGGTCGAGCCCGAGCACGCGCTGCACGTGGCGGCCGAGCACTGGACCTTCTGCCCGGACAACGTCGTCCAGGGGCCGGGCGATCTGCACAGTTACGCCGAGCAGATCATCGGCCGGCATTACTGGTCGTTCTGGTGGGACTAGCGCTGGACGGGACAGCACAGCGCCCCTGAGGGTCCGGCTGGGGCATCAGGCCGGACCCTCGGTCGCGGGCATCCGCGAAGGCGCCGTGGCAGGCGTATCAGGGAAGGCAGGCCACGGCGCCGTAATTGCCCGACGAGCTCGGCTGGTCCGCACATGGGGAGTCCAAGCCGTCGGGCCGCCAGAGCGGAACCCACACCAGTCCCGGTTCCAGCAGTTCGAGCCCGTCCAACAAGGCCGCCACCTCGGCACGCGTACGGATCACGTGTCCCGGCAGCGTCATCGCCAGCAGGTCGTTGATGGCGGGCAGCAGTTCGGCGGGGATCCCGTCGAAGGTGGTCTGTAGGAGCGCCAGGTAGCTGCCGTCCACGACGGCGTGGCGCAGGCGCTTGATCACGAAGGACGCCAGCTCGTCGTCGCTGAGGCTGTGAGTGGAGAGGAGCAACACCCCGACAGGCCGTTCCCAGTCGATGAACCGGGCCACCACCTCGTCGGCGAGCATCTCGTCGATCTGTCGTATGTCACCTTCCACGACCCGTACCAGGTCGTGGACGCGCTCGATGGTGACGTGGGCACTGGCCAGAACCATGGGGTCGTTCTCGACATAGACCACGCGAACGTCAGAAGCCACCGAAGCGTCGCGGGCGATGTCATGTAACTGATGTCCGGGCGGGAGCGCGCTGGGCACGCCACTGCCGATGATCAGGAACTGGTCGATGCCGGAGCCGGCCAGATGGCTCACCACCCGTGCCAGGTAGCGCAGGACGGCTCGTGCGGCGAAACCGGTAACCGGAACCGCCTCGTCGTAACGGCGCACCGCATCACTGTCAACCTCGAAATGGTTCTTTCCCCCCGCGGCGGCGTCGAGTATTCGGGTGACACTCGCGCGGGTGGTGTCAAGGTTGGTCAGATTTCGGATGGCACGCTGACGCATTGAGTGTTGCCCCTTTCCCCTCGCCAGGAACTTCACGGGAAAGTCGGTCCCACTGACCCCACTCATTTGGTCCAACAATACCAATGATCCATCAACGCCCGGATCTGACAATAGAAAGAGCAATATTTGTTGGGAAATATCCATTTCCCGTTGTGGCGCGGGGAAGTGTCAGATCATCTATGGGTCAGACGGTCACGGTGCGCATACAGCAACTCGTGAGTCTCGTCGCCCATGGTGGTGGTGACCGACAGCTTGGTGAAGGCCTGGTGGTAGGCCTCGACCGCGGCCGCATCGGTGATCACTTCATCGGAGTCGATGGCGTGGGCGCAGGCCACATCGGGCTCGAAGGCCTCCGGGAAGCGCCACATGGTGAACGATCCGCTACGGGGCAGGTAGATCGGATCGTCGATCGGCACGATGTGCAGCGAGATGTTGGGCCGCTTCGCGTACTCGATCAGCCGGTCGAGCTGAGCCGCCTGCGTCGCGAGGTCGGCGATCGAGCGCAGCAGGACGCTCTCGTCGATCACCGCCCACAGCACGGGGCCGTCGCCGTGGTTCAGCAGCGCCTGGCGGGAGCGGATCAGGCCCACGGCCGCGTCGGCCGACGTCTGGCCGAGCCCGGCGTTGCCCGCCACCTCGATGGCGGCCCGCGCGTACGCCTCGGTCTGCAGCAGCGGCGGGACGACCTGGGTCTGGTAGGTGCGGATCAGTGAGGCCCGCTGCTCCAGCGCGTACGTCGCGGCCATCCAGACGGGCACGGAGCCGGCGTCGTACCAGGAGGGCGGGCGTTCGCCGCGAGCAAGCGACAGGACGTACTCGCGGGTGGGCGGGGCGGTCACGCCGTAGAGGGTGAGCAGGCGCTCGACCGTGACGGGCGCGGGCGCGACGCGGCCCTCCTCGATCGCGCCGATGGCGGCGGCCCCCCGGCCCAGGGAGGTCTCGACCTCCTCCGGCGACATGCGGGCGATCAGCCGGAGGTTGCGCAGGCGGTCGCCGAGCGCCTCGCGTTGCGGCTCGGTCAGCGGGGCCGCGGCCTCGGGGATCTCGGGGGCGGCGGCCTCTGGCTGTTCGGGCAGCCCCTCGGCCGCGCGGGCGAGCCCTATCACGCCGCGCAGGACGGTCAGCGACCCGTCGGAGAGCCCGGAGGCGGACGCGCCGATCGCGGCGGCCCGCAACTGGAGCTCCTCGACCGCGCCGGAGTCCAAGGTGTCCTCGCCCAGCAGCCAGCCCACGCTCACCTGGAGGCAGGCGGCGAGGGCGCGGAGCACCTGGAGGGTCGGGTTGGTCTGCTTGCCCGTGCGCAACTGGCTGACGTAGGCGCGCGTGATCGGGATGCCGGCCTCGGTGAGGGCCGCGGCGAGCTGAGCCCCCGAAAAGCCGCGCTTGCTCAGAGCGAGATCGAGTCGCTCGGCGAAGTTAGCCACTCGTACCTCCCAGCCGCCACAAGCCTCCAGCGTAAAGGAAGCCTGGCTCGCCGTCCCCTGCCCCGCGGGAAGCGAAACTCCGCAGCGGGAGGTCAATGTATACGAAAACTGTCAGTTGACACAACGCGTGGCAGACGCCCACTATCGTAGTGATCGTGGTAACTGAGACTTGACAGCCGGAGGGTTCTGGAGAGTCTCCGGCGAGGAGGTGGCCGGACGTGACCGTCGATTCCGTCGATTCCAAGGTCCGTTCCTGGTTCTCGAAGAATCCGGCCCCGCCCGCGCAGGCGAACGTGATCAGACGCGTCTGCGCTCGGGCGGCCCCAGAAAGGAATGTGATCCATATAGCCGAGCTGCCACTTGGCGGCGTACAGGTCTGGGTGGACGACACCCCCGACCGGTGGAGTGTGCAACACCGGATGGCCCGCGAGCTGCGGCTCGCCGGGTGGCACACGGAGGCGGGCGCCGATCGCCTGCTGGTGCTCGGTTGGAGCGCCGACTGCCTGCACCACCGCGCCCGCATGCTGGCCGCGGCGCTGAGGGGCCGGCTGGCCGACTTCGACCAGACCGCGGTCATGGCCGTCATGATCGCCAACCCGCTGAGGGACCGGGACCTGTCCATCGACGAGATCGCCCTCGAGGTGGAGACGCAGCTCAGCCGGTCGCTGCGCTGGCCCGACAGACTCGCCGATCTCGACGGACTCGAACGCACCGCGACCGTGGAGCCGCTGCGGCTCAGGCTGGCGCAGATCGCCGGTCTGGAGGCCAAGGTGGCCCGCCGCTGTGCCGAGCACCTGGCCCTGGCCGCGCAGGTCGCTCTGACGCTGGCCGGCGGCGACGTGCCGTCCAGGGTCCGCGAGAACAGCCGCGACATCGGCCTGTCCGAGCGGGTCGTCGCCGCGAGCGTGCCGAACAACAGCCCGGTGCCGGTTCCCGCCGAACCTGCCCCGGCCCCGGTCGAGCCCGAACTCAGCTACGCGGAGTCGGCCCGATGACCTTGACGCCCATCCGCGAGGGCGTCACCGGTCCCATGGTGGTGCCCGCGATGCCGTCGGCTCGCCGGATCCGGGGGCGGTTCGCCGTACTGCGGCTGGTCGCCTCCGGGGTGGTGGTCGCGATCATGGCGGACAGCACCGCGACGACGTTGGCGATCCCCGTGCTCAGCCGAGACCCGCTGGCGGCGGCCCTGCCGCTGGCCGAGGTCACCTGGGTGAGCACGGTCAACTTCGCCGCGGTCGCCGCGCTGCTCGCCACCGCCGGGCGCTTCGCCGACCTGCTGGGCAGGCGCAGCGTGCTCGCGCTGGGACTGGCCCTGTACGGGCTGGGCGCGACGACGGTCATCGCCGCCCCGTCCTGGACCCTGCTCCTCGCCGGGCGGGTGGCCCAGGGGGTGGGGGCGGCGCTGATGTTCCCCGCCTCGCTGGCGCTGCTGCTCGGCGAGCTGCCCGCCAACCGCCGCGCCGGAGCCATCGCGCTGTGGAGCGCGTCGTCCGGCATCGGGGCCCTGGCCCTGCAAGGGGGCGGGGGCTGGCTGCTGACCGAGTACGGCTGGCGCGGCCTGTTCCTGCCCGGCGCGGGACTCGCGGCGGCGCTGCTGATGCTCACCCCGGCGCTGCCCCGCAACCGCGGCACCAGACGCGGGGTACCCGATCTGCTGGGCGCGGCCCTGCTGATCGGCGCCATCGCGGCGGCGGTGCTGGCCATCTCGCAGGGCAGCCTCTGGGGCTGGACCTCGGCACGCACACTGGCCTGCGCGGGAGCCGCCGGGCTGCTGTTCGGAGGCGCGATCGCGACTTCGTGGCGGCATCCCCTGGGCGCGATCGACATGAACCTGTGGCGGCGTCCCGGCTTCCTGTGGGCCGGCGGCGCGTCCTGCCTGTACGGCGCCGCCTCCTTCGTGGTGCTCGCCATGGGACCGCTCTACCTGCGGGCCAGCAGCTTCGACACCGCCACCATCGGACTGTGGCTCACCCCGATCTCGATCGCGATGATCGTGTCGTCGCCGCTGGCCACCCCCGTCGGGCGCCGCATCGGGCTCAACGGAGTCGTCTACAGCGGAGCCCTCATGCTCGGCACCGGCTGCGCGCTCATGCTGGCCCAGCCGCACCCCAACGCCTGGTGCCTGCTCGGCGCCGTGCTGCTGGGGACCGGGTTCGGCTTCCTGTCCACCGGTACGTTCACGGTCGGCTCGATGGCCGCCGACCCGAGCCAGTACGCCTCGGCGGTCGGCGCCATCAACACGGCCCGGATGCTCGGCGGGGCGATCGGCGTGGCCGGCGCCTCGGTGCTGATCGACCACCCCGTGCTGGCCGGTCCGATGCCGGGCTTCTCCACGGTGATGGTGGCCTGCCTGGCCGTGGCGGTCCTGCTCGGTGTCTCGGCACTGGGCCGCGTCGCCTCGGCGTCCGGCAACCGGCCACGCCGTCCCTCCCTGCGAGAGGCGGAAGCGGAGCTGGTGCTGCTGCGCGGCCTGCTCGCCGAGCTCCGCGACAGCTTCGTCCAGGTCCGCAGTGAGGCCGAACATGAGCTGGCCCGCTTCGGTGTCCGCGACCCGGCCGCATTCCGGGCCCTTGACCAGCGCTGACAGGAGTGATCATGCTCGCAAACGAGACCCGCAGGCCGTACCCGCACCCCTACGAAGTGCGTTCGCCCAGCGTCCGGCACGTGCTGCCGCCGAGTGCCGGGCCCGATACCGACGACACACAGACCGCGAGCATTCCGCGCCAGACGATCCCCCTTCAGAACCCCCTTCAGAGCATCCCCACCCAGGCGGCCGCCGACGGCGGCGCGCCGCCGCAGACCCCGCCCGAGCTGACGGCGCGCACCGTCCACCGGCTCCGCCACATCCGGCAGGTGTCGGACCAGGCGATCAGCGTGATCGACCAGGCGCTCCACCACGTTCCCTGACTCCCTCAGGCCGTTCCTTGAACCCCCCAGGCTCCCTCGCAGGAGGAACTCATGCTCACCATCCAGGTCGAATCCCCGGCGGGACTGGCAGTAGATAGACAACGGGAGTTCGCCGATACCGTGATCGGGGCAGCGGTGGATCTCCTAGGAGTGGAGCGCGGCGAGATCCGGCTCGTCCTCACTGACTGGGACGAGGCGCGGGCGCGTCGGGAGGCGGCGTTCTGGGCCGCGGCTTGGTCGGGTTGCTGATGCCCGCCACCCTCGCCCGCCGGGCGACCGCCAGCGAAGGCGGGAACGCTTTGGGGGCTTCGTACCGCTGCCCCAATGGCTCCAGAAGGGTCCCAACGGTGCCGGTGCCGCATGCCGTCCCCGTCGTACAAGCACTGAAACGGAAGGCGGCCGCCGTCGCGGACGCCGAGCTCGGACGGCTTGCCTCCCGCGCGCCCGGCCTGGACGCCGCGGCCCGCGCCGAGGTCAAGGACGCCGTCCAGCGGGTGGTCGACGCCTTCCTGCGCGAGCCGATCACCCGGGTGACCAGCCACGCCGACTCGCCTCTGGGAGAGAGCTACGCGGACGCCTTATGCGAGCTGTTCTCCCTCGAACTGCCCACCTTCTCCCTCGACCGTCCAGCCAGGAGCGCCTGATGAGCCGTGGCCGGGTCGGCGTGCTGGTACCGCCGGCGAACCCATCGGTGGAGCCCGAACTGGCGCGGCTGTTCGGGTCCCGGGCCGACATGTACGTGAGCCGCTTCCCGGTACGGCCCGGCCTGACACTGGCCGAGCGGCTGGAGAGCTACAACGAGGTCCTGCCCGCGATGATCTGCTCGTTCGGCGACCTGCCGCTCGACGCACTGGTCATGGCGTGCAGCGGCTCGCGATATCTGTTCGCACCCGAGGAAGATCGTGAGAGGTGCGACAAGCTGAGCGGTGAGGCGGGCATTCCCTTCGCCTCGGCGACACTGGCGACGCGGGAGGCGCTGGAGCACATCGGGGCGCAGGAGTTCGTGCTCGTCTCGCCGTATCAGCCCTGGCTGACCGAACTCGCCGAACGGTTCTGGGCGGCGGCGGGCCTGCGCGTCACCCGCGTGATCCCGGTACGGGCACAGGGCGGCTTCTCTCCGTACACCGTCGCGCCGAACGAGCTGGTCGAGCAGGTGGAACAGGCCGGCCTGCCGACCGACGCGGTGGTGCTGTTCAGCGGCACCGGGATGTCCACCCTGCCCGCGCTGGGGCCCCTGGGCGCCGGCAACGACCGGATCCTGCTCACCTCGAACCTGTGCAGCGCCTGGTGGGCGCTGGCGCACGCGACCGGTCAGCCGGTCACGCTCAGCCGGGTGCCGCACCGCCCGGTCGCGCAGGGGCGGCCGTCATGAACGGCGTCACCGTGGTCGGCGCGGGCCCGGTCGGGCTGACCGCGGCGCTCACGCTGGCGCGCGCCGGCGTGCCGGTGACGGTACTGGAACGCGAGCCGGGCCTCGGCCGGCAATCGCGGGCCTCGACCTTCCACCCGGCCACGCTCGACCTGCTGGAGGAGCTCGGGATCGCCACTCCGCTGATCGCCCGTGGCCGGGTGGTGGAGCGGGTGCAGTGGCGTGACCGGGCGGGCCGGGTGCTGGCCGAGATGCTGATGGGCAGCCTCGACGGCCTGACCGAGCACCCGTTCCGGGTGCACGCCGAGCAGTCCACGCTCACCGCGCTGCTGCTGGAGGCGCTGTCGGCCTACCCGGAGGCGGAGGTGCGCTTCGGCACCCCGGTCGACGGGGTGGCCGAGGGCGGCACGGGCGTCCGGCTGCGCATCGGCCGCACGTGGGCGCGCGCCCGCTACGTGGTCGCGGCGGACGGCGCGCACAGCACCGTACGCAGCTCGCTCGGCCTGCCGTTCCCGCGCTCGGAGTATCCGACACAGGCGCTGCGGGTCTTCACCGACTCACCCCTCGACGCGCTGCTGCCCGGCCTGGCGCCGTTGACGTACATCCGCGACTCCCGCCAGTCGTGCAGCCTGCTGGCGCTGCCCGATCACTGGCGGATCATCATCAGGATCCCGCACGACGCCCGCGACCCGCTCAATCCCCAGAACATCGCCAAGCTGGTGCACCGTGCCCTGCCCACCGAGCAGGCGCCGATCCGGGTGATCGGGGCCGACCGCTACAGCCTGGCCCGCGGTGTGCTGGGCGACTACCGGTGCGGGCGGGTGCTGTTCGTCGGCGACGCCGCGCACCTGACCTCCACGGCCGGCGGCCTGAACATGAACGCCGGCATCCACGACGCCGTCGAGATCGGCCAGGTGCTGGCGGCCGTGCTCGGCGGATTCACCGCACCCGCCGCGCTGGATGCGTGGGCGTGGCGGCGGCGCACCGTACTGCTCCACCGGGTGATCCCGCGCAGCGAAGCGCGGGTGGCCGGCGTGCAGGACCGAGACACCACGAAGCTGGCGGCGGCCATGGCGGGGCTGCGCGCCATCGCCGGCGATCCGGAGTCCACCCGCGCCTACCTGGCGCAAGCCTCGATGCTCGACACGATGCCCCATCAATCAGGCCCCCAACCCGTCACGTCCACCCATCACGTGAGGCATGGCTGACATGCGCATCTGGTTCCAGAAACACACGGTCGAGGGTCGGTCCGCGCTGCTGGACAAACTGTACGCCGAGCACTTATCCAAGATCACCGAACCCGGCACCGAGGTGGAGATCCACACGTTGCCGGCCGACACATACGGCACCGATCTGCCCGAGCACCTGGTCGGCTACGGGCAACTGGGACTGCTGTTCGGCAACTACTTCGCGCAGACGGCCGTGGCGGCCGAACGCGACGGGTGCGCCGCCTGGATCAGCGGCGCGGGGCAGGACCCCGGGCTGGCCGCCGCCCGCTCACGCGTGTCGATCCCCGTGATCGGCTACGGCGACGCGGTCTGGCAGGCGGCGCGCATGGAGCGCCACCGGCTCGGCGTGCTGGGCTTCATCCCGTACCTGGCCGAACCGATCACCGAGAACATCCGGGCGGCGGGCGCCGACCTGGCCTCATATCAGGTGGTGGAGAACGGCACCGCCCTCGTGCAGCGAGCCCTGGCCCAGGACTTCGGCCCGCTGCTCGAGGCGTACACCAGTGCCGCGAAACGGGCGGCGGACGCGGGCGCGCAGTGGCTGGTGCCCGCCGAAGGCATCCCGAACGAGATCCTCGTCCACCTCGGGGTGCATGAGCTGCACGGCCTGCCGGTGATCGACCCGGACGGGCTGGCGGTCAAGACGGCCGAACACCTGTGCCACCTGCGTCGGCTCAACATCACCGCGCGCAGCACCACCGGCTACTGGTATCGGCTCCCGCCCGCGGATGCTGTCAGGCACGCGGAACGTGTTTTCCTCGGCAAGGTAATCGGAGGCTAGGACCCATGAGCTTCCCCGCAGACCGTCCCCGCCGCCTGCGGCGCACATCCGCCCTGCGCGGCCTGGTCGCCGAAACGCGGCTGCACCCGGCCGACCTGGTGCAGCCCTTGTTCGTGCGCGAAGGACTCGACGAACCCCGTGACATCCCCAGCATGCCCGGCCAGGTCCAGCACACCCGTGACAGCCTGCGCAAGGCGGCCTCGGCCGCGGCCACCGCGGGCGTCGGCGGCCTGCTGATCTTCGGCATCCCGGCCGAGAAGGACCCCGAGGGCTACGGCGCCTGGGACCCGTGCGGCATCGCGCAGCTGGCCATCGCCGACGTCGCCAAGGAAGTGGGCGACGCCACCGTGGTGATCAGCGACATCAACCTGGACGAGTACACCGAGCACGGCCAGGTCGGCATCCTCGACGCGACCGGCGACGTCGACAACGACGCCACCCTGCGTGCCTACGCCGAGGTCGCGGTGGCCCAGGCCACCGCGGGCGCGCACGTGGTGGCGCCGAGCGGCATGATGGACGGCCAGGTCGCCGCCGTCAGGCAGGCGCTCGATCGGGCCGGCCACGATCGGGTGGCGATCCTGGCCTACGCCGCCAAGTACGACTCCGCCTTCTACGGCCCGTTCCGCGACGCCGTCGAATCGCGGCTGACCGGCACCCGCTCGACCGCCCAGCAGGACCCCGCCAACAGCCGCGAGGCGCTGCGCGAGGTACTCCTGGACATCGAGGAGGGGGCCGACATGGTGATGGTCAAACCGGCGGGTCTCTATCTGGACGTCGTACGCATGGTGGCCGACACGGTCCACGTGCCGGTCTCCGCCTACCAGACGTCCGGCGAGTACGCCGCGATCGAGGCCGCCGCCGCCCAGGGGTGGCTCAACCGCGACCGCGCCATCCGGGAGAGCCTGACGGCGATCCGGCGGGCGGGCGCCGGGAGCGTGATCACCTACTGGGCGACGGAGATCGCGGAGCAGTTACCCGGCTGAGGCTTCTCCGGTGGCTTTTTCGGTGACTCTTCGGTGGCTTTTCGGTAGCGCTGGAAGGAGGTGGCACAGGTGATGTGGCGGACGCTGACAGAGGACGTACGCGAAGAGATCCGCGACCTGTGCGACGAGTACGGGTCCCACCTCTACGACTATTGCCGGACGGAGCTCGCCCAGAGCGAGGCCGAACTGGCGGTCGCCGGGGCGCTGCTGTCAGCGCACGGCCACACGCACCGGGTCGTCGACTCCTCCCTGGTGCGGCCGTGGCTCTACGGGCTGGCCCGGGCGCATCGCGCGGCCGTGGCCAGCCCGGCGAGCACCGGCTCGTGGTCGCGTTCCGGCCGGATGCCGGACCTGCTGCCCGAGGCCCTGCGCGCGCTGGACGCCCTGCAGCGGGAGCTGCTCGACCTGTCCGTACGGCACGGGCTCACGCATCAGGAGATCGCGGTGATCTTCGATGTGACGCCCCCGGACGTGACGTCCATCGTGAGCGAGGCGGCCCGCGGGGTCGAGCGGTGGTTCTCCGCCGTCATCGCCGCCCGGGCCGCCAACGGCTGCGGCCAGCTCGCCATCAAGGTATCGGCCTGGGCAGCGACGCCCACGCGGCGCAACCGGGCCCGCATCAGCCGCCACATCCCCACCTGCCCCACGTGCCGGGCGGCGCCCCGGGCCGTGGTGGCGGCCACATTACTGCGCGAGCTGCCCATCGCCACCGCTCCACCCACGCTGCGCGACCGCCTGACGTGGGCACAGCCGCTGCCGGACGCGGGCGAGCTGTGGCGCGTGGACGGGTTCCCCGTGCAGGTTCGGGGGCTGGTCGAGGCCGCTCCGATGCTGATCTCCCCGATCGCCGACCCCACGGCGGCGACCAGGGGAAGCGCCTGGCCGGCGGCGGGCGCGGCTGCCGCCGGCCAGGAGCGCAAACCCCACAGGAGCCATCGCGCCCCCACCACCGCCCCACCCCGCCCCAACCCACCAACCACCACCCCGCCCCGACCCGACGGGCCGCCTCGTCACGACGCACCGACCGCCATCCCGCTCCAGCGGTCCGACCCGGATGCGGGTCCGGCGCCTCGCGATCACGAGACCACCATTCCGCTCGCCCGGAAGCCCGCTGCCGGCGTCCTCCCGCGGAGCGCCGCGGCTACCGGCCCGTCCGCTCCCCGCATCCTGGCCGCCCCTACGCACGAGGCTCCGACCGCTCCCCCGCAAGACGCCCCCACCCGCCGCCCGCAGAGCCTGGCGGCGGGCCCAGATAGCCCGCCACTCCCTGAGGCGGCCTCGGCTCCGTCCGGGCCGGTGTCGCGGCTGCCCCAGGTGGCCTCGCCGCCACCCAAGCCAGCGTCGCGGCTGCCCGAAGCGACATCGCCGCCACCTCAGCCAGCGTTGCGGCTCCCCGAAGCGACGTCGCCGCCACCCCGGCCGGTCTTGCGGCTGCCTGGGCTGGTCATCGGCGGGCCTCCGGTGCCTGAGGTGCCCGTACAAAGCCGCCACGAGCTGGGCACGCCACCGGCCAACCCGCACGCGGCGACCGCGCCCACCCGCAACCGGCAACCTCTGGCCGCCCCCGTCGGGGAGCCATCCGCACGGCGATCCCCCACCGCTGAGCCGCCACCTCTGTCCGCCCCGATCGGCAACCGATCACCTCTGAGCGCCCCCATCGCGGAGCCGCCCACGCTGGCCGCCCCGATCGGCAACCGGCCGCCTCTAGGCGCCCCCATCGCGGAGCCGCCCACGCTGATCGACGACGACCCGCCCGCGCGGGATACGTCCACCGGCCAGGCGGATGCGTCCGATCGTGGCCCGGCAGCCGGTGCGGGACCGCGTGGCCGGCATCCCTTCGGCGATCGTCACCGGGACGTCCTGGTGGCCACCGCCCGCGACAGGCAGGGCGTCTTCGTAGCGGCCAGCGGCACCCGCCGGGACACCCCGGCCACCAGGAGCCGCCCAGCCCCCTCGGCCCCGAGCAGCCGCCGGGACGCCACGACCACGAGCCCGCACAGGGACGCGACCACCCCGGCCAACCGCCGGGACACCCCCACCCCAGACACCCACCGAGACGCCGCGACCACCGCCCCCAGCACCCGCCGCGACGCCACTACCGCTACCCCCGGCACCCGCCGAGACGGACCGTTCGCCACGACCGGCACCCGTCCGGACACTCTGATCGCGACCACAGGCACCCACCAGGACGCCCTGACCTCTACCCCGGCCACCCGCCGAAACGGACCGACGGCGGGCACTCACCCGGACGCCCTCCTCACCACCCATCGAAACACACCATTCACCACAAACCGCCCGGACGCCCTGTTCACCACCGACGGCACCCACCGCGACGCCCTGATCATCGCCGGCGGCGAGCACCGAGACCTCCTGGTCGCGACCCCCAGCACCGACATCGGCCCAGGAGGCGCCGAGCCGGACGCGGGCATCTGGCACAACGGCCCGGACGACCCGGACTCGGAGTTCTGGCGCGACCGCCCCGACGACTTCGGGCCCGACGGCCGGTTCACCATCCGGTCTGTGGCCACGGTGGGGCTGCTCGTCGGTGCCGGGATGCTGGTGGCGAGCCTGGCCTGGTCCGGCATCCAGAGCCGCCAGCGCCCCGCCATGTCCGAGACGCACACCACCCGGCTCTCGAACACCGGCACCATCCCGGCCGCACCACCGGCGAACGGCCCCAACGTCACGCTCAACCCCACGGTGGTCCCGCCACCGGCCGGCATGACGACGACCGGCCCCGCGCCCACCCCGTCCGCCAAGGCGAGCGCCACGGCAGCGCCGTCCAAGCCGGAATCCAAGATGAGCGACACCCCCACCGGCGAGGTCCGGCCGCAGAAGGTAGCCCTGCCCGGCCCCAAGCCCCCGGTCGCGAGCCTGTCGCCGTCGTCGATCAACCTGGGCACCCGCCGTACCGGATCATTCAGGTTGGTTTGTCCGGGTGACTGTAAGATCACCGCGGTGTCCGGATCGAAGGGGATCGCGGTCTCCGCGCACGCGTTCCGCGTGCGCGTGCCCGCCTCGCGGCCCGGCTGTCCGGGGCCGCCCGCCACCGAGTTCGGGCGGATCACCGTACGGTGGACCGGTACGTCCAACGGCGACGGCGCGAACACCACGGGCGTCGCCCGCGGCAGCGGATCCCTCAACCTGCGCCTGTCCTGGACCGTGGCCAACGCCAAGGGAGCGTTCGTGGCCGACGGAAAGGGCAGCGGCTACTGGACGAACTGCGGCTAAGGGTTCCGCCGACGACCACCTCGTGAGACGTGCTGTCAGCCCGGTCAGGTTCCGTCGAAGCCGTCGGGTGTGCGGCTGTGGGAGGCGGAACTCGTTGCTCATCCTGCTCGGCTGGGCGCCGATCGCGCTGATCGGGGTGTCCCAGACGGCCGTGCTGGCGATCGCCTTCCTGTTCGGCATCGGCAGCCAGTTTGCGGGCGAACCCCTGTACAAGGTGTGGTCCCAGGAACTCGTCCCCACCCTGCTGCGCAGCACCAGCCAAGGTCTCACCATGGCCGTCGCCCGGGTCGTGGCCGCCCTGCTCGCGATCATCGCGCCCACGCTGCTGCTGACCCACCCACGCCCGCTGTTCGTGGCCGTCTTCGTGCTGGCCGCGGTCGCTGTGGCGATCGGGCAGTTCTGGGTGCCGCGACTGCCGAGGGCCCGCGATCTCGAGGCGCCGCCACTCGTCGTCACGGACGCACCCGCCGAGCCGATGCCGGACGCCCAGCGCTCGTAAGCGTTCGTAGCCGAGACGCCCAGCCGGTGGCGGACAGGTCCGCCACCGGCTGACCGGTTTTTAGAAGAAGGTGTTCTCCGGCTCCGGCAGGTCGATCCGCGCCGGTCCGCGGAACTGGCCCGTGTCCTTCGGCACGTCCACCATCGGCGCCCCCTGCGTGAACGGCACGATCACGCTGCTCCTGGCCAGGTCGAGCGTGACGTTCGCCCCCGTACCCGCCTCAGAGGTGTACGTCGTGTCGGTGCCCGCGACGATCAGGGCGATCCGGTGCCCCTTCCTGAAGGTGTAGTCGTGCGGCAGCGTCTGCCACTTGACCTTGCCCCACGTCCCGACGGGCAGGGGCGACGCCGTGCTCAGCGAGTCGCGGTTCCGCACGTCGATCCAGCCGCGGGCGACGATCTCGGCGGGCCGCGTCACCGTGTTCGTGGCCACCTTGCGGTAGCAAGCGTCGTCGGCGGCCGTGCTGTCGCCGTGGCAGTCCTCTTCGGTGAGCGTGGTGATGCCCTGGCCGCGCCGCCAGTCGACGCGGGTGGCGTCGCCGAAGTCGACGAGCAGGGCGGTCAGGTTGGCGTCCGGTTTGTCGAGCTTGACCCGCAGGTCGGCCGTGGGCGCACCGGACAGGCGCAGGTCGAGCGGGAGCGCGCCGCTGGTGAACGCCACCCGGCCCGGCTTGGCCGTACCGACGTCGGCGATCATCTCCTCCTCCTCGAGCGCCACGTCGGTGAAGGAGGCACTGGCATCGCGCCTGGCCGGGACGAGGCCGAGCGAGCCGTCGGCGGCCGGCCGCAGCGCGACGTTCGCCGCCAGCGGCGCCGGCCAGTCGCGCTGGGTGATCCACTGCGTCGGGCCGGTCTGCACGTCGGCGCGCGGGGCGTTCATGACCTCGTTGCGTACGCCCTGCAGCCAGTGGTCGAACCAGCCGTGCAGCGTGTCCACCCACACGTCCCTGCGGCCCTCGAAGTCGAACGGGTCCACGTGCTGGTACTGGCCCACCCAGATCTTGCGCGGTACGTTCCGCTTGGCCAGGGCCTGCCACCAGGTGGAGAAGTTGTCCGGCTTGACGTTCAGGTCGTTGGCGGTGTGCACCACGAAGACGCTGGCCCTGACCTTGGAGACGTCGCCGAGCAGGCCGTTGATGTAGTCGCGCTCGGCCCAGAACGCGTTGTAGTCGCCCGTGTCGTCGCCGTCCTCGGCGTCCATGCGATCCCGTACGGCCTGGCACTTGGCCTCGGGGTCGGTGTCGACGTAGTTGGCCAGCCAGGAGGCGTAGTCGTAGTTGTAGACCACTCCGTTCGAGCGCTGGTACTTGTACCAGGAGCTGATCGCCGAGATCGGCACGATCGTCTCGAGGCCGCGCACGCCGGTGGCGGCCACGGCGTTGGCCAGCGTGCCGTCATAGGACTTGCCGATCATCCCGGCCTTGCCGGTGGTCCAGTCGGCCACGGCCTGGGTGCCGTCCGCGCGGTAGGCCTTGGCCCGGCCGTTCAGCCAGTCCACGACGGCCTTGCCGCCCAGGACGTCCGCCTTGCCACCGATGTCGGGGCAGCCGTCGGACCTGGTGGTGCCGAGCATGTCGACGTTCAGGACGGCGTAGCCGCGCGGCACGAAGTAGTTGTCATAGAAGAGCGGAAATTTCGTGACATTCCCGGCGGCGTCGTAGACCTTCCGCTCGGCCTCGTTGCCGCGTCCAGAATTGTCGTAGTACGGGCTCTCGTCGATGATCACCGGCACCTTGAGCCCCGGGCCGGACTCCTTGGGCCTGATGATGTCAACGCGTACCCGGTCCAACCGGCCATCGGAGTCGCTGTCGACGCTCGACTCGACGTACACGTATTCGCGGACGGCGTCCGCGTAGGAGAAGACCGGCTGCGTGCGGCCGTTCTCAACGGTGATCCTGGGGCCGGCGGCCGCTTGCGCGGGACTCGCGATCGCCAGGGTGAGGGCGACGGCGACGAGGGCCGGGCGTAATTGTGACACGCGTGTCCTCCGAGACGGGTGGGCGCCAAAGTACCCGCAATCTCTCACCCGGCAGGGGGCCTGACAAGATCCGGTGCGTTTACTTGCGGGGGCGTGTTGGACCGATATAGACGGCCTTGTCAGCGAACGCTACCCGCCGATGATCGTACGGAAGGTCACGGACACTCGCCGCCCCCGTGGGACCCGGCCCGCCGCACCCGGGTCGCTCTTACGGGCGGCGATGCCGTGACGCCACGCGTGCGAAGAGCGAGCGCGACGTGAGCGAGAGAAGCCTCGAGTCGGTTGCGGCGTCAGCGGAGGCCGGGCTCTGGATGCCGAGCATGGCGGTGAGCGAGCCGCCGC
Source organism: Nonomuraea sp. NEAU-A123 (assembly GCF_018603905.1). GTDB lineage: Bacteria > Actinomycetota > Actinomycetes > Streptosporangiales > Streptosporangiaceae > Nonomuraea. Next base: position 294,966 of record NZ_JAHFZZ010000004.1, on the reverse strand, counting down.
TTGCGATACGGTGCCCTACTAAGCAACCACTGAGAATCGGCGAACGGCTCATGCGAAACGTGGCGCGGACCTCCCTTGTGGATGCCGCGATCGAGGAGCTCCGCAGGGAGATCACCAGCGGCGCCTGGCCGGTGGGGACGAAGATCCCGTCTGAGCTGCGGCTCGCGGAGAGCCTTGGCATGAGCCGGCTCTCGGTCCGTGAGGCCGTACGCGTGCTCGCCCACTCCGGGCTCCTGACCACCCGCCAGGGGGACGGCACCTACGTCACCGCGATCGACGAGTCGCAGGTCGCGCTGGGCAGGCGGATCGCCAAGGCGGCCGCGATGGACATCATCGACGTGCGGCGCGGCCTCGATCTGGTGGCCGCCCGGCTGGCCGCCGGGAAGCGGACCGAAGAGGACCTCACCGGCATGCGCGAGGCGCTGGTACGGCGGGACGCGGCCGGGCGGGCGGGGGACGTGGACGCGTTCGCCGACGCGGATGTCGATTTCCACCTCCGGGTGGCCGACGCGGCGCACAACCCGCTGCTCAGCGACCTCTACCGGAGCATGAGCGACGCGCTGCGCGACAGCGTCCGCCACATGGAGCAGGCGGCGCTGGTGCTCGACGGCTCGCACGAGGAGTTGCTGCGGGCGATCGAGGACCGCGCTCCCGGCGCCGCCGTGGCGATCTCGGTCGCTATCCTCGACCAGCAGGAACGCGAGCTCTGACGGCTGGATCACGCGCCCCGCTACCGCAACACCAGCAGGACGATCCCGCCCGCCAGCCCGAACACCACCGACGCCACGGCGATGACCGGCGCGAGCCACCCCCGAGCCGACCCCCCGTCGCCCTCCCCGGCGAAGACCGGCCGGATCCAGCGCAGGTAGTAGAAGACGCTGGCCACCGTGTTCACCGCCACCACCACGGCCAGCCAGGCATAACCGCCGTCCCAAGCCGCCGCGAAGACGAGCAGCTTCCCCACGAACACCCCGGTCGGCGGCGTGCCGATCAGCCCCAGCAGGCACACCACCAGCGCGAACGCCGCCCACGGCGACCGCCTGGCCAGCCCCGCGTAGTCCCCGAGCCGGTCGGAGCCCAAGGACACGACCACGGCGAACGCGCCCAGGTTGGTGATCGCGTACGCGGCCACGTAGTACAGCAGCGCCGTCGAGGCGAGGCCGGTACGGCCCGCCATGGCGACCGGCACCAGCAGGTACCCGGCCTGGCTGATCGTGGAGTAGGCGAGCAGGCGGCGCACGTTGTCCTGGTGGAAGGCGGCCAGGTTGCCCAGCGTCATCGTGGCCACGGCGAGTACCGCGATCAGCGCGGGCTCGTCGAACACCGCGCCGGACAGCCGGAACAGCGCCACGAGCGCGCCGATCTTCGGCACCGTGGTGACGAACGCGGCCACCGGCCGGGAGGCGCCCTCGGTGACGTCGGGCACCCAGAAGTGCGCGGGCACGCCCCCGGCCTTGAACAGCAGCCCGGCCAGCAGCAGGATCACCCCCACGACCGGCGCGTGGAGGCCGGGGTAGGCCGTGGCGCCCGCCGTGCCGTACACGAGCGTGACGCCCGCCAGCATGAGCACGCCGAGGAACGCGCCCATCAGGTAGTACTTCAGCGCCGCCTCGGTGCCGGGCGCGTCCTTGCCGAAGCCCGCCAGGGCGTACGCGGGAATGCTGGCGAGCAGGTACGCGGCGACGAGCACGAGCAGGTCGTCGGCGCCCGCCATCAGGACGGTGCCGAGCGCGGCCAGCAGGAGCAGCGTGTAGACCTCGGTCTCGCGGCGGTGCCCACGGGCCCAGCCGGTGGTCAGGATGATCACGAGCAGGGTGGCGACCGCGACCGTGGCCCTGGTGACGTTCGTGAGGGAGTCCACGGCGTAGGCAGCGAACGCCATCATGTCCGGATTTTTCATGACAAGGGCGGTGGTCACCGTGGCGCCGGTCAGGGCCAGGCCGCAGATCCAGGCGGCGATCCACTGCCGGTGCCTCGGCAGGAACAGGCCGGTGAGCAGGCCCGCCACCGCGCCCAGCAGGATCAGCAGCTCGGGGAGCAGGTCGAGCGGGTTCTCGGTCACCGGCTGACCAGGTTCACGATGGCGGCGGAGGCGGGTTCGATCAGGTCGAGGAGCCAGCGGGGGGCGATGCCGATGATCAGCGACAGGATCAGCAGCGGGGCGATGGCGGCCAGTTCGCGCGGGCGTACGTCGGTGACCAGGACGGTGAGCTCACCGGGACGGCCCAGGAAGGCGCGGTGCAGGACGCGCAGGAACAGCGCGGCCGTGATCAGGATGCCCACGATGCCCAGCGCACCGGAGATCACGGCACCCGAACCGATAACGCCAGTGAAGATCTGAAATTCCGCGACAAATCCGGAAAGGCCGGGAATGCCGAGCGAGCCGAACGCGGCCACCGCCATCAGCCCGGTCAGCACCGGCGGCATACCGCCAAATTTGCTGATCTCGTAGCTCTGGGCCCGGTCCCACAGGATGCCGATGATCAGGAACAGCGCCCCGGTGAGCAGGCCATGGCTGACCATCTGGGTGACCGCGCCGCTGACCGCCAGCTCCCTGGCCTGCGTCGGAGCGCTCAGCCCGGCCGCGCCCAGCGCCAGGACGATGTAACCCATGTGGTTGACGGAGGTGTAGGCGATCAGCCGCTTCAGGTTCTCCTGGGCCAGGGCGACCAGCGCGCCATACAGGACTCCGGTGACGCCGATCACGATGATCACCCAGGCGTACTCGCGCCACACCTGCGGCAGCATCGGCATCGCGATGCGGGCGAAGCCGTACGTGCCCATCTTGAGCAGCACCCCGGCGAGGATGGCCGAGCCGGTGGCGGGCGCGTCGGTGTGGGCGGGCGGCAGCCAGGTGTGCACGGGGACGGTCGGCGTCTTGATCGCCAGGCCCACACCGATCGCGAGCAGGACCAGGGCTCCGGCCTTGGGAGGGTTCGTGGTGAGGTCGACCATGTCGAACGTGTGCGGCTCGGCGCCGAGGTACAGGCCGATGAAGCCGAGCAGCAGGGCCAGGGAGTCGAGGAAGGTGTACAGGAAGAACTTGAGCGCCGATCGGGTCCTGTCGCCGTGCCCCCAACCGACGATCACGAAGTACATGCCGACGATCGACAGGTCGAAGAAGACGAAGAACAGCAGCAGGTCGAGCGCCGCGAACAGGCCGATGGAGACCGTCTGCAGGAACAGGAACAACGCCGCGTACGCCCTCGTGGTCTCCCCGAGCGAGTAGACCGCGCAGACCAGGAACAGCAGCGCGGTCATCGCGATCAACGGCAGCGACAGCCCATCGACGCCGACGTGATAGCCCGCGCCCACGGACGGCATCCAGCGCAGCCTGGTCTCGTAGCCGATGCCGCCCTCGTAGCCCGCCCACATGGCGACGACCAGGGCCAGGTCCAGCGCGGCGACGCCGACCCACACCCATCCGGCGGCCTTCCCTCGCGGGATCACCGGCAGCAGCGCCGCCGCCACCAGGGGAAGGAAGATCACGATATCGAGCACGCTCACCTCGCCAGCACGAACACGACGGCCAGCACGATCAGCGCGACGGCGGCCTGGGCGAAATACAGGTGTACCTGGCCGGTCTGCGGACGCCGGGCCAGCGTGCCGAGCCGTCCGGCCGCGCCCGCCACCGCCCGTACGGCACCGTCGATTCCCGACTCGAACGGCCTGCGCGCCAGGCGCGCGGCGGCCATCCCCAGCCGGGGTACGGCGTTGACGGCGCCGTCGACGACCCGATCGTCGAACCACGCGGCCCCGCCGGCCACGGCCGTCAACGGCCGCCACACCAGAGCGACGGCGGCCTTCTCCAACCACAACCAACCGGCCAGCAACCCTCGCGGGCCCGGCATCGCGACCGCCCGACGTACAGCCTCGCCCGGCACAGCGTCCCACCGATTCCGTGTCGCGAAGGCGACGGCGAGCACCACGGCCGCCGCCAGCGTCCCCGAGAGGGCCAGCTCACCGGCGGTCAGGTGCCATCCATCGCCCGCCAGGACGGGCAGCCCCAGCACGACCGCACCCAGCGCGAGCACCGGCAGCGGCAGCCGTTCCAGCACCCCCACCCGCCGGGTGCCCGGCTGCTCGGTGTCGTCACGGGTGCCCGCGTCGACGGGCCGCCAGACGGCCACCAGCGCCTTGGCGGCGTAGGCGGCACCCAGGAGCGCACCCGCGAACGCCACCCCGTACAGCACCGGCTCACGCACCGCCCCGAGCACCGCGTCCTTCGTCAGCCACAACGACAGCGGCGGCACCCCGGCCAGAGCCAGCGCCCCGATCCCGAACGTGACGCCGACCAGCGGATATCGCCGCGCGGCCCCGTGCAGCCCGGTCAGGTCCTTGGTACCGAGCGCCGCCAGCCACGCCCCGGCCCCGAGGAACAGCAGGCTCTTGACCGCCGCGTGCGCCACCAGCTGCGCCGCACCACCCGGCACCGCCCCCACACCCGCGCCCAGCACCATGAACCCGATCTGGGTACAGGTGGAGGCGGCGAGCAACTGCTTGAGGTCCCGCTGCGCGACGGCGACGGCCCCGAGCAGCAGCGCGGTCACCGCCCCGGCCCACGCCACCACCGCCGCCGCCCACCCGGTCGCGGCCAGCAGCGGCTGGACACGCAGCAGCAGGTACGCCCCGGCGGCCACCATCGTCGCCGAGTGCAGCAGCGCGGACACCGGACTGGGCCCGGCCATCGCCCGCGACAGCCAGAACGAGAACGGCACCTGCGCCGACTTGCCCAGCGCCGCCACCACGATCCCGGCCGCGATCAGATCCCGCCACGGGGCCGGATCACCGGACAGTACGGCCAGCGCGAACGCCCCGTTCCCGTTGCCGGTGGCGGCCAGCGCGCCCGCGAAGGCGGCACCGGCGGCGAAGTACAGGCCGAGGTCGCCCGCCCGGGTGGTGACGAACGCGATCGTCGCCGAGCGCACCCGCTCACCGTCGTGCCACCAGTAGCCGATGAGCGCGTACGACATCGCGCCCATGACCTCCCACCCCATGAGCAGCAGCACCAGGTCGGTGGCGGTCACGGTCAGCAGCATGGCGCCGACGAAGATCAGCATGAGCCCGAAGAACCGCGCCTCGCGCAGCTCCCCGGCGGCGAAGACCAGCACGGCCAGCGCCACCCCGGCCACGGTCACCACCATCGCCGCCGACAGCCCGTCCACGGCCAGCCCGGAGTCGAACAGCAGCCGCGCGCCGGCCCGGGGCCGCGCCACCGCCGCGTAGACGGCCAGCCCCAGCGTCGCGACGGCCGTGGTGACGGCCGCCGACCTGGCGGCCCGCCGTACCAGAAGGAGGACGGCACCCATCGTGATGGGGAGGGCGGGCAGCAGCCAGAGGAGGGCGTTCATTCCTTGAGATCTCCGGCGTCGTCCGTCGTGTCCACATCGCGCGCCCGGAATATCGCGGTCACCACGGCGAACCCCACCGCCATCTCCAGCGCCATCACGGTCACGGCGACGAGCACCAGCACCTGCCCGTCGGCGTTCTGGGGGGCGAGGTAGTACCAGAAGGCGCCGCCGGCCACGATCAGGCCGTTGATCATGAGTTCGAGGCCCATCATGAGCATGACGATCGACTGCTGGGACAGCGCGCCGTACAGGCCGACCGCGAAGAGCGCGGCGGCGAGCAGCAGGAAGCCCTGGAGAGTCATCGGTCGTAGCGCCCCTTGTGCGTGGCGAGCACCACAGTGGAGATCATCGTGGCCAGGATCGCGACGCCGATGACCATCATCACGAGCATCTTCGGCCCCATGATCGACAGGCCGAGCGCGTGGGTGGGGTCGCCGCCCGGACGTTCTTTCGCGGCCGGCCAGGGGGTGAACAGCGTCCCCGCCGCCAGCAGCACGAACACGGTCCCGGCGATGATCGCGGCGACCCGGTTGTTGTGCACCATCTTCATCGGCATCAGCCCCGCCGGGTTCATCATGTACATGATCATGAAGACAGCCATGATCATCATCTCCATGACCATCATCAGCACGATCAGCACGCCGAGGTAGCGCAGGTCGATCAGCAGGAACGTACCGCCGACGGCCAGCAGCGAGGCCAGCAGCGCGAAGGTCGCCCGCGCCATCGAGTCCACCACGAACACCGTGACCCCGGCCGCCACCGCCAGCACGGCGAGAGCCCAGAAGGCGACGCTCATGGCAGCACCACGATCCCGACCACGAGCAACTGCGCCAGCGTGAGCGGGATCAGCACCAGCCAGGAGAAGCCCATGAACCGATCCATCCGTACGGCCGGCAGCCGGTGCCTGGCCACGACCAGCAGGACCAGCACGGCGACGGTCTTGACCAGCGTCCACGCCCAGGCGGGCAGCAACGGCCCCGCGCCGCCCCCGAGGAACAGGGGCACGGCCGCGGCGGCGACCACCACGAGCACCGCGTACCGTCCGGCCAGGAACAGCAGCCGATCGGCACCGGACAGCTCCGCGGGCACTCCCCCGGCGAGGTCACGGCCGAGCGGCTGCCCCATCGGCCCCCAGAACGCCATGGCCAGCGCCGAGACCAGGTAGACGAGGAAGGCGACGGGCATCCGGACGGCGTACCAGAGGCCGTGCTGCGCCTGGACGATGTCGGTCATCCGCAGCGACCCCGCGCCCACGGCGACGGTGATCAGAGCGAACATGTGCGGCAGCTCGTAGGCCAGCCCCTGCGCGACGTACCGGTAGGCGCCGATCAGCGGGTACACGGAGTTGGCGCCCCAGCCGATCAGCCAGAGGGCCGCCCAGACGCACACCTCCATGGCGTTGAACCACACGACCCCAACGTCCAGGTCCGCCACCGGCGCCCCGCCGAGGGGCAGCACGGTGGCAGCCAGAACGGGGGCCAGGAGCAGCGTCAGGACGCCGATGCGGGTGAGCAGGACGTCGGGCAGCAGCGTGCGGCGCCGCTGCTGCACCAGCAGCCGAGCCGCCTCCCGCCACGGCCGAGCCACACCCCCGCCCACCAGCCGCGACTGCGGGGATGCGCCCAGGCGGGCGTCGAGTGCCGCCGCGCCCCATACGAGCGCCGCCAGCGCGGCGGCCAGCCCGAGGACCTCAGACGGCATGGAGCGGCTCCTGGGCGAGCTGGTCGAGGTCGGGGTCGAGCCCGGCCACGATCAGGCGGGCGGCGGCCAGCTCGGCTCCGTCCAGCAACCGGGGAAGCACGGCCAGCGCCGCCGCCGACGGCCGCTCCCCCACGGGGCCTCTCGGCCCGTCGTCCCCTACGAGCGGCGTCGTGTCGTCCAGCGCGCTCATGGCGTCTCCGGTACGGTCCAGCCACCGACGCAGCCGACTCAGCACGTCTTCCTCCGGCGAGGCGCCGGGTCCCGCGCTGGTTCCCACGCCACGCAGCATCCAGGCGAGGATCTTCGACCGCCGCACCCGCCGCGCGAACCGGGCGTGGTCACGGCTCAGGTCGGCTCGGGACTCCCCCGCCAACGTGCGGTCCCGCAGCCATCTGGCCTCCATGGCCGCCGAGGGCCACCCGGCCACCGCCAGCAGCCGCCCAATGCTGTCGAGGTGTGACGCGGCCCTGCGCCGCTCCGCCTCCCCACGCGTCACCGGCCGCCCCTCCAACGCGGCCACCCAGGGCTCATCCCAGAAACTCACCCCACCCGCGACACCACCCACGACATGGACGGTCGCCTGCTGGATCACGTCACCCTGAAGCACCGTCTCCACGACCAGCCCGCTGGGCCAGTCCGCGAGCACCGGCCCCAGCGGAACGTGGAGCCGATCGAGCTTGAGCCCGTCCCGATCCGGCCCCCGATCGGCCATCGCCACCCCACCGGGACTCCCCATGTGATGCTCATGCCCACCGTGACCCATCCCACCGTGGTCCATGCCGTGGTCCATCGGCCAGGAAGGCGGCTCTCGTTCCGCCGCCGCACGACGTTGTCCGGGCTCATCGGCCAGCGCCACCACAGCCCCGTCCAGCGCCGCCACGACCACGTCGGGCGTGGCATCGGACAGCAGCTCCACGAGCGCCCGGGGACCCGCGACCTCCTCCCAGACGACCCGTATCGCCTGCGCCAGCCCTTCCCCCGGCACACCGCACACCACGACCAGGTTCGCCTCCCCCGGCGACAGGGCGACGGCCCACCCCCGGCGCGCCATCTCGGCCTCGACCAACAGCCGCGTACGCGTCCCGTACACCCCGGTGACGACCAGCGGCCGCACGGACGCCCACCGCATCAGCCACCCGCTCAAACCCACCGGAACGCCCCCTCCCGCCACGCGTAGACGACCCCGACCATCAGCAACCCGAGGAACGCGAACATCTCCACCAGCGCCACGCCCCCCACCTCGGCCACCACCAGCGCCCACGGGTACATGAAGATCATTTCCATGTCGAAGGCGAGGAAGACGAGCGTCACCGCGTACCAGCGGACGTGGAACCGGGACAGCGCGTGCTCCCGAGGCCGCCCGCCCGACAGGTACGGCCCCACCCGCAACGTCCCCCGGGGCGCCACGACCAGCGAAACGGCGTACACCCCGGCCGCACCCACGACGACAAGGGCCACCAGACCGAGCACCGCCAAGAACGCCTGCATCGATCACACCCCAGCTGCCTACTAAGTGCGATAGTGAGCCAACCTCCACCGTATCAACCTTCACACGGCTCACTCCAGAGCAACACCCAGCCATCGAAAAACTACCGTAAATAGTAGTTAGCCCCACAGCGCACAGCAGCCAAGCCGACGGCACACAATGGGAGACAACGGCGAGGAGCGAGGAGGCTCTTCGCCGCATCACCCCGCGCCTGCCGGGCGGCGACCGCTCCTAGGGTCTGCGGGCGAGCCCCAGAATATGGGCCATGGCCGGCGACCCCGGGGTCGCTTTGTGGACGAACCGGTCGATGTCCTCGATCACGAACCCCGCGTCCCGGATGGCCGCCGCGGTGTCCCGGTTGGGGCGGCAGTCTCCGGCCATCAGCCGCCACAGCGGGGTGATGAGGTCCTGCAGCACGCCGCGGACCGGGTTCGCCGAACGTACGTGCTCGAAGAAGCGCAGCTCACCACCCGGCTTGAGCACCCTGCCTACCTCGGCCAGCACCACGGCCTGGTCGGGGACGGAGCACAGCACCAGCGACACCACGGCCGCGTCGAACGACCCGGCGTCGTACGGCAACGCGCCGGCATGCCCCCGGACCACCGTGATGGGCACCGGCGCCGGGGCCGCGGCCCGTTCGCCGAGCGCACGCAGGTGGTCCTCGGGCTCGACGGCGACGACCTCGCGCACCTGCGGAGGATAGTGCGGGAAGTTCATCCCGTTGCCGGCGCCCACCTCCACCACCCGGCCGGTCAACCCGGACAGCAGCCGGCGGCGCAGCCCGGCCATGCCGTTCCGCTCGGCCTCGGCGCTGAGCCGCTCGTACAAGCGGGCGAAGCGCGGATGCTGGAACCCCGAAAGATCCTGCATGCCCCCAGGCTAGGTCGCGCCGCGTCCCACCGCGCGTCCCAAAGCACCTCATTAGCCACAAGACGGGCGGTGCTCCTGACCCAGTTCACGCTCATCGCCGGCACCGATCCGGCTCTCGACCGCGAGGCCATGACCTGGGTGGTGGATCGCCGTCCGGCGGTTTCTCGGTGCCGAGGGCCGTCACCCCTCGGACGTGATGCCCAGCGACCGGACGAGCTGGGCCAGTTCTTCTTGGAAGAGCTTTTCGGGGCTGATCGTCTGGGTGCGCAGGTGCCCGTAGATCTCCAGTGACACCAGGCCGTGCAGGTGGCCCCAGATGCGCAGTGCGAGTGCCACGCCGGCCGGCGGCAGGTCGGGGAATGCCGGGCGGACCTTGCTGAGCAGCCCGCCGTCGAAGTCGGGCCACTGGAAGTCGCTGCCCGCGTAGAGGTGCTCGGCGTGCGGCCAGGCGGCGTCCGCGAGGGCGGCGATGCCTGTGCAGACCCGGTACGCGGCGTCCGGGGCGGCGCCCCCCTCGGGGGCTTGGTAGCCGGGCACGGGGTCGCCATAGATGAGGCGAAATCCCTGGGGGTTGGCCAGGGCCCAGCCCCGGAAGGCCCGCGCCCACGTCTGAATCCGATGGGCGGGATCCGCGGCAGGGGCACTGGCCCATGCGGTGTCCACCGCGTTGGCCAGCGCTGTGTACACCTCGTTGATCAGCGTGGTGACCAGGTCGTCGCGGGTGGCGAAGTAGCCGTAGATGGCATTGGCGGTCATGCCCATCTCGCGGGCGATGGCCCGCAGCGTTATCGCGTCGGGTCCGTCCGAGGCCATCAGCTTGAGCGCGACCTGCTTGATCTCCGCTGTCGTCTCGACCCGCAGCCGTTCGCGGCGTCCTCCCGTGCTTCCCACAGCCGACACTCTACAGCGTCACTGGACTGTGTCGCGTATTTAAACTTCACGGCGTATAGTTTCTGCGCGCCACACAAATTCGAACAAGGAGCCCCATGCACATCGGAATCATCGGTGCCACCGGCGGCATCGGCAGCCGAGTCGTCACCGAAGCCCTCCACCGGGGGCATCACGTCACAGCGCTCACCCGTGACGCCGGCCGGATCAGCGAAGAGCGAGAGAACGTGGTCTGGAAGAGCGTCGACGTCCTCGACGCCGAAAGCATCGCCGCGATCTTGCCCGGACTGGACGTACTGATCAGCGGATACCAGCCCGGCAACGCCGCCGACGACTTCGCCGACACCGTGTCGCGTTCGATCGCTGATCCCACGGTCTACGCCGCCGCCGCCCGAGCGCTGGTCAAGGCGCTGGAGAGCCACCTCCGGACGCGGCTGATCGTGATCGGTGGCGCCGGCAGCCTGGAGATCGAGCCTGGCCTCGTACGAGCCGACTCCGACGAACTCCTGCACAAGAGCCTCGACCAGCTGGGGCTGCCGAGGGAGTACGCCGCCGCCGTACGCGGGCATCGGGACGCCCTGAACGTCCTGCGCACGTCCAACCGACTCTGGACCTACTTCAGCCCGGCCGAGGACATCGCCCCCGGCCTGCGCACCGGCCGGTTCCGGCTGGGCGGCGACCAGGCGGTCCTCGACGCCGACGGACGCAGCCGCATCTCCTCGGAGGACGCCGCCGTCGCCCTCATCGACGAGGCCGAACTCCCTCGCTTCGTCCAGCGACGCTTCACCATCGGCTACTGAGCCGCCGCCCCACCTCTCAAACAGCAGCGGACACAGAGAAGATCACATAATGAGCGAGCCCGTCGACGGCATCGTCCACACCTATTTCGCCGCCTGGAACGACCTGGATCGTGCCCATCGCAACGCCACTATCGAGGCGATCTTCACGGAGAACGCCACCGTCATCGACCCCGACTGGACGGCCGAAGGCCGCGACAACATCGCAGCGGCCATCGGCCACGCGCGTGAGGAGAAACTCGGCAACCTTGTGCTCGCGGTGACCAAGGTGATCAGCACGCACCATGATCTGGCCCTGTTCTCCTGGCACCTCGTCCAGCCTGATGCCTCCGCCACTCCTCTGGCCACCGGTTACGGAGTCGTGAGCATGGAGGGAGGAAGGATAAACCGTGCCTACAACTTCTTCGGCTGAGCGCCGCCGGCGGTAGTTTGCCGGCCCACGACAGTTCGATCATGTCGTCGCCAAGCGGCGGACGCAGAGCCTGATACCTCCTCGGCCGGGGTGTCAGGCTCGGTGACCGTCGGGCTCAGAGCTTGCGGATCGATACGGCGTTGTCGCCGACCCCGCCGCCTCGGGCGTACACGCACAGGTAGGTCTGCACGACGGCGACGACGGTCCAGCCGGGTGGCGCCGACTGGACGAGGAGGGCAGACCGTTGATATTGGTGAGGGTCTGCTGGTTATTGAGGACGCCGTTAGGGGTCTTACTGATTTCACAGTCCAGGCCAGTGCCGTCATGCGGAAGAAGTCGCCGGACGCCGGACGTCCGATCAGGCGGCGGGTCCACGGGTCCGACAGCCGCACTATGCCCGGGCGCCACGCCGCGCATGATCCCGTGCCAACCGGGCCTCACCGCGGTCCATGCCCGGGCTGCCCGGCGCCTCACCCTGGTCGCTGGACACGCGGCTCCGCTTGGTCGAGGACTCCTTGGATAAGTCATATCGCGATGTGCCCGCCCTGTCACGCGAAAGTCACGCCTTGTCACGCCCAGGCGGTGGCGAATGACTTCGGCGTGGCGCACGGTCCGGTCTCCGGCGCGGCCATGGCCGCCGTCGTGGCGGCCATGGTCACGCTTGGGCTGGTTCCGGCAGGCAATCCATCAGGGGCCTTCGCAGGCCACAGACACGGCCACCGGACTGACACTGGGCTTGGGGATCGGCCGCTGACAGGCAGGCGCGTCACCGACCCGCTCAGGTCGGCTCGTTGTCCATGAAGCGGTCGATCTTCCACTCACCGTCGGCCTTCTTGAGGAGGAAGAACTCGCGGTACGTCTCGTCACCCTCCTTGCTGGTGGTGCGGACAAAGGCCGCCTCGCTCCCGAACGTCCGCGTCTCGTCGAAGTTGTGCGTACGATCGGCCTTCGCCTTGAACTCGTCCTCGAACAGTTTGCGCAGCGCCTCGGTGCCCTCCGCGGTCGGCTTGCCCGCTACGGCGGCCATGCCGTCGGAGGTGAACGCGTCGGCGGCCTGACCCGCGTCACCGGCCTTGGCCGCGTCGAAGTACGCCTGTACCGCCGCGCGCGGCGAGGTCATCTCGGAGCCCGACGGTTCCGGGCTCATGGTGCCCGACTCGGACGGCATCGGGCTCATGGTGCCCGTCTCCGACTCGGCCGGCGTCGGGCCTGATTCCGAGGGCATGGGCGAGACCGGGCTCGCCACCGCGCCCATCAGATGCATATCGTTACCGCCCGCGGCACAGCCCGTGACGAGCATCGCCGGGACGACTGCCGCCAACAGGAGTGCTCTGGCCTGGGAATTTGTGCTCATAGCGGGGTGATTCCCCCCAACACTCGCCCCTAATGCACCATTTATCCACTTCGGACAACCCTTTTACCACCCCCCGCCCCAGCCACGGGGATTGCTCACAGTAACCTTCACAAGAGTTGATGAGATCGTTCAGAGGTTGGATCGTTGCCGGGCCGCGACCAAAGCGCCGCCGGGTCGCCGATAGCGTCCAACGAGTGCCGCACCTGGAGACGAGCCTGAGCACCGAACCCGAGCCTCTGCCGCAACGCGACGATGCGGAGCGCTGCGACAGCATCGACTCCGAACGGCGCTGTGTCCTGCCGGTGGGACATCAGACCGCGCACGTGTACCCACCGTCGGAGATGATGGCCGAGCCCTAAAGCCCAAAGAGGCGACCCGGTCGCGCTCGATGAGCGTGACCGGCCCGCCTCGCCGGGCCTTCCAAAGGATGGCCGTTAAACGCCCATCCCCACCTGCACCAGCCCACCGTCCACCCGGATCGGATAAACCGGCACAGCGAACCCAGGCTCGTCCAAGCACTCCCCGCTCACCAGCGAGAACACCTGCTTGTGCAGGGGCGACGCCACGGTGGGCTCCCCCCGCCGAGTGCCGACGATGCCCCGCGACAACACCTGCGCCCCGCTGAACGGGTCCAGATTGTCGATCGCGTGCACTGTTCCGTCGTAGGTACGGAAGACGGCCACCTGCCGTCCGTCCACCAGAGCGCACACCCCGCGCTCCGGCAGCAACGCCTGATACCCGCAGACGGGAATCCAGCTACTCATCGGGCCGCCACCTCCACCGGCTTGATCTGGTCGCGTTCGGTCTCGAAGACGATCGACGGGTCGGGAACCCCCGGCGCGTTCACGAAGCTGACGAACCGGCCGAGCTTCTCCGGATCGTCGATGGTCGTCTGCCATTCGTCCACGTACGTGGCGACGTGGTACTCCATCTGGGCATCCAGCTCGGCGCAGATCCCCAGCGAGTCGTCGATGATCACCTGCCGCAGGTAGTCGAGGCCGCCGTCGAGCGACTCCAGCCAGGCGGCGGTGCGTTGCAGCCGATCGGCGGTGCGGATGTAGAACATGACGAACCGGTCGATCGTCCTGATCAGTTCCTCGGTGCTCAGATCAGCCGCCAGCAGGTCGGCGTGGCGCGGCTTGAACCCGCCGTTGCCGCCGACGTACAGGTTCCAGCCCTGCTCGGTGGCGATGATCCCGAAGTCCTTCGACCTGGCCTCCGCGCACTCGCGGGCACAGCCGGACACGGCCGACTTGAGCTTGTGCGGCGCGCGCAGGCCGCGGTAGCGCAGCTCCAGGTCGATGGCCAGGCCGACGGAGTCCTGGACGCCGTAGCGGCACCAGGCGGATCCGACGCACGACTTCACCGTCCGCAGCGCCTTGCCGTAGGCGTGGCCGGACTCGAACCCGGCGTCGACGAGCCGCCGCCAGATCTGCGGCAGTTGCTCGACGCGGGCGCCGAACAGGTCGATCCGCTGCCCTCCGGTGATCTTGGTGTAGAGGCCGAAGTCGCGGGCCACCTCGCCGATCACGATGAGCTTGTCCGGTGTGATCTCGCCGCCGGGGATGCGCGGGACGACCGAGTACGTGCCGTTCTTCTGGATGTTGGCGAGGAAGGCGTCGTTGGTGTCCTGCAAGGCCGCCCGCTCGCCGTCGAGGACGTGCCCGTTGTGCAGCGAGGCGAGGATCGAGGCCACGGCCGGCTTGCAGATGTCGCAGCCCCGGCCTTCGCCGTGCGCGGAGATCAGCTCCGAGAACGTGGTGATGCCGCGCACCTTGACGATGTCGTACAGCTCGGCCCTGGAGTAGGTGAAGTGCTCGCACAGCGCCTTGCTCACCTCGACCCCGGACTTCTCCAGGAGCTGCTTGAGCATCGGCACGCAGCTCCCGCAGGTGGTGCCCGCCCGCGTGCACGCCTTGATCCCGGGAACGTCGGTGAGCGCCTTGTCGGCGATGGCGGTGCGGACCGTCCCCGCGCTGACGTTGTTGCACGAGCACACCTGCGCGTCGTCGGGCAGGTCCAGCTCGGCTCCCGACCCGCTGAACAGCAGGTCGGACGGCGCCGCGGGCAGCGGCTTGCCGACGAAGGGGCGCAGCGCCGAGTACGGCGAGGCGTCGCCGACGCAGATGCCGCCGAGCAGCGTCTTGGCGTCGTCGCTGATGAACAGCCTCTTGTAGACGCCGGCCACCGGGTCCATGTACGTGACGTCGAGCGCCCCGTCCATCGCGCCGAACTGCGCCACCTCGACGCCGAGCAGCTTCAGCTTGGTCGACAGGTCGGCCCCGTCGAAGGTGGCGGCCCCGCCCAGGATGCGGTCCGCGGCCACCTCCGCCATGGTGAAACATGGCCCGACCAGCCCGTACACCATGCCGCCCGCCAGCGCGCACTCGCCGATCGCGTAGATCGCCGGGTCCGACGTACGCATCCCGGCGTCCACCGTGATGCCGCCCCGCTCGCCCACGTCCAGCCCACTGGTCCGGGCGAGCTCGTCGCGCGGCCTGATCCCGGCGGAGAAGACGACGATCTGGGCGTCCAGCAGGGTGCCGTCGGGCTTGCGCAGCCCGGTGACGCCGCGCTCGCCGGCGACGATCTCCTGGACGCCCGCGCCCGCGTGCACGCTGAGCCCGAGCGCCTCGATGTGGCCCTTGAGCACCGAGCCGCCGCCCTCGTCGACCTGGCGGGGCATCAGCCAGGGGCTCATCTCCACGATGTGCGTCTTGAGCCCCAGCCCGCGCAGCGCGTCGGCGGCCTCCAGGCCGAGCAGCCCGCCGCCGACCACCACGCCCTCGGTCGCGTCCTTGGCGGCCATCCTGATCGCGTCAAGGTCGTCGATGGTCCGGTAGACGTAGGCGTGCTCAGCGCCCGGCACCGGCGGCACGAACGGCGCCGACCCGGTCGCCAGCACGAGCACGTCGTACGGCTCGGCCGACCCGTCGGCCAGCGTGACCGTGCGGGCCTCGCGGTCGATCCCGGTGACGCGCCCGCCGAGCCTGGTCACCGTGCCCGGCGGCACCGGATAGGTGAGGTCCTCGACGCTGATCCCCGACAGGTAGGAGGTCAGCGCGACCCGGTCGTAGGCGGGGCGGGGCTCCTCGCCTATCACCGTGACCCGGCCGTCGAAGCCCCGCTCGTACAGCGTTTCGACGAGCCGATGGGCGGTGGGTCCGTAACCGACGACGACGATCCTGTTCATGCCGAGATCCCTTCCTGCTCACACAGCCAGCCGACGATGCCTTCCACGGCATCCCGGCAGGTCCCGCATCCGGTCGTGGCCCTGGTCGCGGACGCCACCGCGGCCACGTCCCGCGCGCCGGCCTCCCAGCACGCCCTGATCTGGCCCTTGGTCACGTTGTTGCACTGGCAGACCTTCGCCGCGTCGGGCATGAGCACCGGGCTGTCGGCCACGGTGACCGTCGCCAGCCCGGGGAACAGCAGCCCGGCGCGGTCGCCCGGCAGCGGCCCACCTCGGTCGAAGAGCTGGGTGAGCGTGCCGACGGCGTCGGTGTCGCCCAGCAGGATCGCGCCGACCAGCCGGCCGTCGCGGATGACCAGCTTGCGGTAGGTGCCGCGGGCCCGATGGGTGAAGCGCACCACCTCGGCGTGTTCCTCGGTGAGCTGGGTCTCGCCCATCGCGGCCAGCTCGACGCTCCTGGCCTTGAGCCTGGTCACCAGCCGCGAGCCCCGATAGAGCGCCTTGCCGCCGGTGATGACCTCGGCGGCCACGGCCGCCTGCTCCCAGGCGGGGGCGACCAGGCCGTAGACGGTGCCGTCGTGCTCAGCGCACTCGCCGATGGCGAACACCGCCGGGTCCTCGGTACGCATCTCGTCGTCCACGAGGATGCCCCGCCGTACGGACAGGCCCGACTCCTTCGCCAGCCCCGTCACGGCCCGCACGCCGCAGGCCAGCACGACGAGGTCGGCCTCGACCAGCTCGCCGTCGGCCAGCCGGACGCCCTCTTCCAGGATCGCCTCGGCCGACACGCCGGTGCGGATGTCCACGCCCAGCCCGGTGAGCGTCTCGCCGAGCACCAGCCCGGCCTCGGCGTCGAGCTGCCGCTCCATCAGGTGGCCGGCCAGGTGCAGCAGCGTCACGGGCAGGCCGCGCCCGGCCAGCCCGCGCGCGGCCTCGATGCCGAGCAGGCCGCCGCCGACCACCACCGCCCGGCCCGCGCGCTCGGCCGCCTCCATGATGCGGTGGCAGTCGTCGAGCGTGCGGAACGGGATCGCCAGCTCGGCTCCGGGCACCGGCGGGACGACCGCCTGGCTGCCGGTGGCCAGGACCAGCATGTCGTACGGCGTGCTCCGGCCGTCGGCGGTGTGCACCGTCTGGGCGCTCCGGTCGATGCGCACCACTTCGCTGCCGAAGACGGCCTCGACGTCGTGGGTGGCGTACCAGCTCGGGTCGAGCAGCCGTACCTGGTCGGGACCCGAGCTCCCGGCCAGGACGTTCGACAGCAGCACCCGGTTGTAGGGCTGCCAGGTCTCGGCGCCGAACACGGTGATCGACAGGTGCGGATCACGCGCCCGCACCTCGCCGACCAGCCGCGACCCGGCCATCCCGTTGCCTACTACGACGAGCCTCATGCGATCTTCTCCACCCTGACGGCGCAGACCTTGAACTCCGGCATCCGCGATGTCGGATCGAGTGCGGGGTTGGTCAGGCGGTTGGCGCCCTCCCAGTGGAACGGCATGAAGACGGTGTCTCGCCTGATCGAGTCGCTGATCCGGGCGAGCGCCGTGCTCTCGCCGCGCCGGCTGAGCACGCGCACGACGTCTCCGGCGGTGATGGCCAGCTGCTCGGCGAGGTCGGGGTGGAGCTCGACGAACGGCTCCGGCGCGGCCTTGGACAGGGCGGCGATCCTGCGGGTCTGCGCGCCGCTCTGGTACTGGGCGAGCACGCGACCGGTGGTCAGGTAGACGGGGTAGTCGTCGTCGGGCTCCTCGGCCGCGGGCCGGTGCTCGACGGGCACGAACCTGGCGCGGCCGTCCGGGGTGGCGAAGGAGTCGAGGAACGGGCGCGGGCGGCCGGGGTCCTGCGGCGACGGGCAGGGCCAGAACACGCCGGTCTCCTCGGTGATCCGCTCGTAGGTGATGCCCGCGTAGTCGGCCGCGCCGCCCGCGCTGGCCCGGCCCAGCTCGTCGAACACCTCCCGCGGCTCGGCGGAGAAGCAGTGGCCGAGCCGTCCGGCCAGTTCCCGGATGACCTCCAGGTCGCTCCTGACCCCCTCGGGAGCGGGTACGGCCTGGCGGCGCAGGAGCACCCGGCCTTCGAGGTTCGTCATGGTGCCGGTCTCCTCGGCCCACTGCGTCACGGGGAACACCACGTCGGCCCGCGCGGCCGTCTCCGACAGCACGATGTCGGAGACCACCAGCAGGTCGAGCGCGTCGAGCCGCTCGGTCACATGCGCGGACCGCGGCGCGGACACCACGGGGTTGGAGCCGAAGACCAGCAGGGCGCGCGCCCCCTGGGGCGTCCCGAGCGCGTCGAGCAGCTCGTAGGCCGAGCGTCCCGGGCCGGGCAGCTCGTCGGGCCGTACGCCCCAGACCGCGGCGACGTGCTCGCGGGCGGCCGGGTCGTCGATCTTGCGGTAGCCGGGTAGCTGGTCGGCCTTCTGGCCGTGCTCCCTGCCGCCCTGGCCGTTGCCCTGGCCGGTCAGGCAGCCGTACCCGGAACCGGGCCGGCCGGGCAGCCCCAGCGCCAGGGCCAGGTTGATGAACGCGGTGACGGTGTCGGTGCCCTTGGCGTGCTGTTCGGCGCCCCGCCCGGTGAGCACGGCGGCCCGTCCGGCCGCGGCGAGCGCCCGTACGGCCTCGCGCATCCGGGCGACGGGCACGCCGGTGATGCGCTCGACCCGCTCGGGCCACCATGAGGCGAGCGAGGTGCGGACCTGCTCGAAGCCCGAGGTCCTGGCCGCGACGTAGTCCTCGTCGACGAGCCCTTCGGCGATGACCAGGTGCAGCATCCCCAGGGCGAGCGCCAGATCGGTGCCCGGCGTGGGCTGCAGGTGCAGCCAGGCCAGCTTGGCCGTCGCGGTGCGGCGGGGGTCGATGACGATGAGCCGCGGCCCGGTCAGGTGGCGGACGAAGGGCGGCATGGTCTCGGCGACGTTCCCGCCGGCCAGCAGGACGACGTCGGTCTCGGCCAGGTCGGTGATCGGGAACGGCAGACCGCGGTCCATCCCGAACGCCCTGAGCGAGGCGGCCGCGGCCGACGACATGCAGAAGCGGCCGTTGTAGTCGATCTGGCTGGTGCCGAGCGCGACCCTGGCGAACTTGCCGAGCTGGTAGGCCTTCTCGTTGGTCAGCCCGCCGCCGCCGAACACGGCCACGGCGTCGGGGCCGTGCACGGCGCGGATGGCGATCAGCCGGTCGGCCACGTAGTCGAGAGCGGTGTCCCAGGCCACGGGCCGGCCGTGGAGCAGCGGCGTGGTCAGGCGCTCGCCGTTGGTCAGCAGGTCGGCCGCCGTCCAGCCCTTCTGGCACAGGGCGCCGCCGGAGTTCGCCGGGACGTCGGTGCGCGGAGTGATCGTGATCTCGGATCCCCGGGCCGTGATCGTCATGCCGCACTGAAGAGCGCAGTACGGGCAGTGGGTCGCGGTCACCACGGGATCCTCAGACACGGGCGTCGGCCAGGCTGCCGACGAGCGAGACGCCGACCTTGCGCGTGTAGCACCACCACGTCAGCGTGAAGCAGGCCACGTAGAAGGCGCCGAACCCGACGAACGCGGTGGCCGGGCTGCCCGTCTGGGCGAACGACATGCCGAACGCGCGGTTGATGAGGAACCCGCCGAGCGCTCCGACCGCGGAGATGATCCCGATGGCCGCGGACGCCTGCCGCTTGCCGTACATCAGGGCCTCCTCGCCGGTGCCGCGCTCGGCCACGGCCTTGGCCTGGAAGATCGCCGGGATCATCCGGTAGGTGGAGCCGTTGCCGATGCCCGCCGTGAGGAAGAGCACCTGGAAGGACAGGAAGAACATCCAGAAGTTGCCCGAGGTGCTGCCGAGCCAGACCAGGACCACTCCGACGCCCATGGCGGCGAAGTTCAGCAGAGTCACCGGCGCCCCGCCCTTCTTGTCGGCGAGCCAGCCGCCCACCGGCCTGATCAGCGAGCCGATCAGCGGGCCGACGAAGGCCACCGCCGCCCACGGCGAGCCGGGGAACAGGCTCTTGGCCAGCAGCGGGAAGGCCGTCGAGTAGCCGATGAACGAGCCGAACGTGCCGATGTACAGGAACGACATGATCCACGTCTGCGCCCGCCCGGCCACCGCCAGTTGCTCGCGCGGCTTGGCCTTGGCCACCGCCAGGTTGTCCATGAAGAACCAGGCGCAGACGGCGGCCACGACGACCAGCGGCACCCAGAACCAGCCCGCGGCGGCCAGCCCGAACCCGCCGATCACCAGCGGCATGACCAGCTGCACGGAGCTGACCCCGATGTTGCCGCCGGCCGCGTTCAGCCCGAGCGCCACCCCTTGCCGCGAGCGCGGGTAGAAGTAGGTGATGTTCGCCATGCTGGAGGCGAAGTTGCCGCCGCCGACCCCGGCCAGCGCCGCGATCACCAGGAACATCCAGTACGGGGTGCCCGGGTCGCTGACCGCCAGCCCGAGCAGCACCGTGGGGATGACCAGCAGCAACGCGCTGACCGTGGTGAACGTGGCGCCACCGAACCTGGCCGGGCCGAACGTGTAGGGGACACGCAACACGGAGCCGACGAGGTTGGGCAGCGCCACCAGCCAGAAGAGCTGGTCGGTGGAGAAGTCGTAGGCGCCCATCTTGGCGGCCACGATGCTCAGCAGCGTCCACACCGTGAACCCGAGGTGCTCGGCCAGGATCGAGAAGACGAGATTGCGCCGGGCGATCCGCTTGCCGGAGCCTTCCCAGAAGGTCTTGTCGTCGGGGTGCCAATCGGCGATCCAGCGCGCCATCGTTCCTCCTACATTCGGTGGCGAGGACTCGAATGTAGGAATCGCGCGTTACGCACTTTGACGATCCGTGGCTGTGCGTTCGTTACATGTAACTCACTGGCGTAATGAGCAATCAACATGTGTCACGGTGGAAACCTGCTGTTAATAGGGACTTCAATCGTCGCCGCCGAGCCGTCCTGTCCAAGCGCCTTCCGCTCTCCCGTAGATCATGACGCGGGCGGTTGCGCCAGCCAGACCCGCGATTCGGCTCCGCCCACCACGCGCCCGCGCTTGATGGTGGTCCGGCGGCCCGGAGCGTTTCGGAGGATGTCCGGTAGACAACTGGCGGAGAACACGACCAGGTCCGCCACCGCGCCCACCCGGACGCCGTCGGCTGGTGCACGCACGTAGTGAGCGGCGTTGACCGTCACCATGTCGAAGACTTGTCTGATCTCCCGATCCGACCCGAGCTGAGCGGCCACGGCGGTCACCATCGCCACCTCCGCCGGGTCCAACCGCCCGAAGGGAAACCACATGTCATGCATGTTGTCGCTGCCGGCGGCGACGCGCACCCCGTGGTGGAGGAGCGTCCTCAGCCGGGCCACTCCCCTCCCCCGCGGCGGAATCTCATCACCGACCAGCAGGAGGTTGCCCATCGGGCAGATGCAGATGTCGATCTCGGCCGCCCGAATCGCCGCGATGACCTCCGCCGCGACCGCGTCAGGGTATGAATCCAGCGCGCAGCAGTGTCCCGCCCGGACCCGACCCACCAGGCCGGCCTCGATCGTCTTGTCCGCGAGCAGCTTGAGGTCGCGCTGCTGCGGGTCGTAGCTGTAGTCGCAGTGCACATCGAGATCCACGTCGAGCTCGCGCGCGAGCTCGACGAGCAGCTCGATGTGCCGGCTCCTGTCCTCCGGCAGTTCCACGTCCGGTGCGCCGCCGAGCACGTCCGCTCCCGAAGTGAGGGCGGTCCGGAGCAGGCGGAGAGCGGCGCCGTCCCGGACGATGCTCTCCTGCGGGAAGGCCACCAGCTGGATGTCGATCACGTCGAGGTAGCGTTCGCGGAGTTCCGCCATGACGCGCAACGCCAGCAGGCCACCCACCGGGTCGACGTCCACGTGCGCGCGCAACGTCCCCACGCCGTGGCCGACGGCGAGTTCGATCGCCCGGGTCGCTCGCGCCCACAGGTCGTCCCGGGTGAACCGTGACTTGACGCGTCGGGTGCGTTCCAACGCCGCGTCCAGCGCCTTCCCGTGGTCCGTCGGCGGCAACTGCGGAAAGGTCAGTGCCTTGTCGATGTGGAAGTGCGGTTCGACGAAGGCAGGCGTAAGCAGGCCTCCCTGCGCGTCGATGATCTGTCTTGGGGCGGCGGCCGGGACGTCACCGATCGCGGCGATACGCCCGCCTTCCAGGTAAACGTCGACCAGATCCGCGGAATCGAGCAGCCGGACGTTGCGGAGCAGCAGCGGCTCAGGAATCGGTGCCGGCATCCGCCTGCCGCCCCTCCTCGGTCCCGAAGCCGTCGAGCGACTCGCGCTCCTGGAGGCTGCGCAGTTCCTGGAACACCGAGATGTGGAGACCGGCAGGCGCGTCGAACCTCGCGTTCAGCGACTGCCACGGCGTGACGGTGGGCGGCGCGACCTGGTCGGCACCGGCCGAGAGCAGCCGATCGGTGGTGGCTTGAGCGTCATCGACTTCGAACGCGACCCGGATCTTGGGAGCCACCTGGCGGCCCACCTCGACATCGTCGATCATCCTCTTCTGCGCGGGGTTCGCGATCTCCAGCGTGGCCCGGCCGGCATCGAGGATCGTCACATGGGCGCCGTCCCCACCGGAGAAGGCGGCCTGCTCGGGCAGGCCCAGAGCGTCCCGGTAGAAGGCGAGGGCGGCTTCATAGTCCTCGGCCTCGACGACCAGGCGAAGCTGGCGGACGGCCGGACTCCGGCTCTCGGAATCCTTGGAAAGGGTCATGGGATCTTCTCCTCATCAGAAACGGTGATGTCGGGTTCACGATCTGCGGCGGACGGGAAGCGAGACGGTGTCCGCCTGATTTTCAGTCACTGCGGCTGGCGTACGCGCCGTCGGTACCCCCCGCGGGCGCGGGCGGCCTGGAAGGATCTCCTGGTGTCATCCCGACCAGCCCTCGGCCCACCGTGGCCGGATCCCTCAGCGACCACTGACCGGCGGCCACCTGGTTCAGGAAGCCGTCGAGGGCGTCGTTGAAGGCGTCCGGCTCCTCGTGGTTGATGGTGTGGCCGGTGCGCGGGAGCACGCACAGACCGGCTCCGGGCATGACCCGCTTGAGCATGACGTTGACGTCTAGACAACCGTCGTCCTCGTCACCCACGACAAGGAGCACCGGTGCCCGCACGGCGCCCAGGCGGTCGCGCAGGTCGTACAGGGAGGGACGCTGGGCCAGCACCTGTGAGAAGGTCATGGACATGCCCATGGCATCACGCCCGGCCAGTCGTTCGCCGAACACGTGCCACCCCATCGGCTCCTTCTGTTTGAACTGCTGACGGGTGGGCCCGTCCTGATAGGCCCGCGCCGCACTCGGCACGTCCTCGCGGAAGAGCCGGGCGGCCGTACGCGCCTCCTCCGCGAAGCCGGCCCGCTGATGCGGCGCTGACCCGTAACCGGCACCGGCCACCGTCACGCTGAGGCAGCGTCGCGGGTGTTCGAGCGCCAGATGCAGGGCGCAGAAGCCACCCATGGACAGACCCACGACGTGGGCCGCGGCGAATCCGAGGCTGTCCAGGACCGCGAGGGCATCCTGTACCGCGATGGCCTGCCCGTAGCGGTCAGGGCTGGTGGGAACGTCGGACGGCGGGTATCCGCGCGCGTTGTAGCGGACGCAGGTGTACCGATCGGCGAAGCGCTCCACCTGCCCCTGCCAGTCCTGGAGGTCCCCGGCCACCTCGTGCATGAACAGCAGCGGAGGGCCGGATCCGTCCAGCGCCACCGCCAGGCGGGTGCCATCGGGGGCGACGGCTTCGGAGAGCGTGCTCATTTCGGGTGCTCTCCGTCCTCCGCGGCCTTGAGCGCCGCCCACGCCGGCCAGACGTGGCGCATGAGCTGGAATGCCAGTGCGGTGACGGGCATGGGGAAGTCCGCGGTATCCGCCTCGCGCAGCACCGATCGCATGTCCTTGAGGAGGATGTCGAGGTCTTCCCCGGCCACGTAGTGCTCCCACCACGGTTTGACCCGCCGCCAGTTGTCGACGACCCAGCTTCCGCCGACGCTCACCGACAGCACGGACATCAGCGTGTCCTCATCGACGTGGTAGTCGTCGACCAGCCGGATCGCCTCGAACACGCCCATCATGTTGATTCCGAACGCCAGTTGTACCGCCAGCTTGGTGGCTTGAGCCGTGCCCACCCGCTCGCCCACGTGGAAGATGTTCTGACCCACCGCGTTCAGCAGCGGGAGGAGCCGGTCGAAATCCTCCTGCGCCGCCGACACCATCAGAGTCAGGCTGCCCGCCTCGGCGCCCCATGGCCCTCCGGACATCGTCGCGTCGACGGCCGTCGCGCCGTGGACGGCGAGTTCGGCCTGGATCCTCCCCATGGTGGTCGGATCCAGCGTGCTGGCCACGACGACGGTCAGCGCTTTGCCGGTCCGCACCACGCCGTCTTCTCCGAACAGGACGGCCTGCGTCTGCGCGGCGTCACGGACGACGGAGAAGATCACCTCGGAGGCTCCCTCCGCCGCCGCCCGGGGAGAGTCGACGATCGCGATGCCGGCTTCGGCGGCAAGTTCCCGGCGCTGGGTCGAAGGGTCAAATCCGTACACGGTATGCCCGCTCTTGACCAGATTGGCGGCCATCCCGAGGCCCATCGCGCCAAGTCCGATGAAACCAATGCTTTCCGTCATGCCTACTGCCTTCCTTCGGTCTCGTCGTTCGACCTGGCGGCCGCGATCGGCAGGTCCACGACCAGCACGGATTCCGCGGTCAGGGACAGTTCACGGGCCAGCTGCCCGTGCCGGGCGTCCCGCAGGTAGCCGTCCCGCACCGTTTCGGCGGGGAAATTCATGGTGACCCCGAGGGTGTAGCCGCCGCCGAACGGCTCGGCGCTGACGTCGCTCCCGGCGTAGACTTCGCCGGCGCCCAGGTCGGTGGCGAGCGCGGCGAGCTGGTCGACGATCTGCTCCGCCCGCCACGTCGCGCCGTCTCGCGGCTTGATCAGTACGATGTGGGCCAGCCTCATGCTCTTCACGGCTTCTCGTCCGGCCGGCGGAACGGGCTCACACGCGGTTCCCCCCGGAATTGCACGGTCTTGTACTCGGTGAATTCCCGCAGGCCCTCCTCTCCGCCCTCGCGCCCGAAGCCGGATTGCTTGACACCGCCGAACGACAACGCCGGGGAGCCGTCGCTGGTGGTGTTCACCCAGACCGTGCCGGCCTCCAGGCCCCGGCTCATTTCGAAGGCCCGGTCCAGGTCCGTGGTCCAGACGGACTGCGCCAGGCCGTACGCCGTCCCGTTCGCCAGCGCGAGCGCCTCCTCCTCTGAGCCGAAGGTGGTCACCGACAGGACGGGGCCGAAGATCTCCCGTTGGAACACCGGTGACTCCCGGCCGACGGAGGCGATCACCGTCGGCTCGTAGAACGCGCCGGCCGCGAGCTCGGGGGCATGGGGCGGCCGCCCTCCGGCCAGCACCTTCCCGCCGTTCTCCACACCGGCGAGCACCGCGGCGTGCACCCCGTCGCGGTGCCCGTGGTGGATGAGTGCGCCGATGTCGCTGCGGGGATCGTCGGGCATGCCGACGCTCAGGGCGGCTGCCCGCGAGACGACGGCGGCCGTGAACTCATCGCCGATCGCGGCGTCCACGAGCAGCCGTGCCCCGGCCACGCAGGACTCCCCCTGGTTGGCGAAGGCGCCGAACACCACGGCGTCCGCCGCGGCGTCCAGGTCGGCGTCGGCGAAGACGACATTGGCCGCCTTGCCGCCGAGCTCCAGGCCGACGCGGGTCAGGGAGTCGGCGGAGGCGCGCATCACCTCCCTGCCGACCCGGGTCGATCCGGTGAACGAGACGTAGGAGATCAGCGGGTGGGTGACCAGCGGATGCCCGGCGGCCGCACCGGTGCCGGTGACGACGTTCACCACGCCGGGCGGGAATCCGGCCTCCTCGCACAGGGCGGCGATCTCCAAGGTGCTGCTCGAGGTGAACTCGGAGGGCTTGACGACCAGGGTGCATCCCGCCGCGATGGCGTAGGGCAGCTTCTGGAGCAAGATGAGCGCGGGGAAGTTCCACGGCGTGATGATCCCGACGACCCCGGCCGGCTCCCGGGTGGCCAGCACGGTGTATCCGGGGGCGAGGCCGGTGTAGGCGTCGCCCTTCGTCGTCCGGGCCAGCGCCGCGGCGTGGCGGACGTGGCCGATGCCCAGCGCCAGATCGCCGCGCGCGAAGCGCAGCGGCTTCCCGACCTCCTCGGAGTCCAGGGCGGCCAGCCGGTCGGCGTTCCGTTCCAGCAGCTCCGCGAGCTTTTCCAGCAGCTCGGCCCGTGCCGTCGCAGGGATACGCCGCCAGGAGGCGGCGGCGAACGCGGCGGCGGCCGCGCCGACCGCGGCGTTCACGTCGTCCGTCGTCCCGGCGGCGTACCTGGCCACGACCTCGCCCCTGGCCGGGTCTCGCCGCTCCAGCGGAGGACCGTCGACGCGGCCACCGGCGATGTGGTGCCCGTAGGTGCGCGGGTCCGGAGGCTTCGGCGCGCTCATCGGCTCAGCTCCACGATCTCGGAACCGGCGACGTGCGGTACCTGTCCCTCGCCCGCGGCGACGACCTTCTGCCACTCGGGGTCCTCGCGGAACGCCGACCAGCGCCGGGCCTTGTCTTCTTCGTCCTCGAACTCCAGCATGTAGACCAGTTGCTCGCCCTTGGTCAGCCGGCGGAGCCAGGGGCCGTACGCGGTGATCCCGTGCTTGGCGAACAGTCGCAGGCTGGTGCCCGCGAACTGGTCGAAGAGCGCCGGGGTGTGTCCCGGCGTGATGGTGTAGAAACGCAGTTCTGCGATCATGTGACTACCCTCGTTCGATTTCGCTGGTCTCAGACCGATCGCCTCAGCCCCAGGCGGCTCGGATGTCCTCGACGGGCGCCACCAGGGCGAACCGCCGGTCTGCCGTCAGGAGCGCCGCGGCGTGCAGGTTCATGTCCCACGAGGCGCAGGCGTCGGCGGCGATGGTGACGTAGAAGTCCCGGGAGAACGCCTCCCGGGCGGTGGTGTCGACGCAGACATTGGTCGACACGCCGCAGCAGATCACGCTGTCGCGGCGCAGGCTGCGCAGGATGAGCTCCAGGTTGGTGCCGCCGAAGCCGCCGTAGCGGTACTTCTTGACGATGTGATCGCCGGGCTGGGGCGCCAGCTCGTCGACGATCGCCTGCCCCCACGAGTCGTCAAGGCATATGTCCTCGGCCGAGTAGCTGGCCCGCGATCTGGCGTCCCGCCACACCGGCGAGTCGCTGGCGCCGGCGGGCAGCGTGGTGTGCTGGCAGTGGATCACCGCGACACCGGCCTGCCGGGCGGCGTCGGCGAGCCGGCCGGCCGCCGGCAGGATCTGCTGCGCGGGGCGCACGTCCCGGCCTCCCACCGTGGCGGCCTTGCCCAGCGGGTGGACGAAGTCGTTCGACAGGTCGATCAGGATCAGCGCCGTCCTGTCCGGTCGCAACCGGTCGGCCAGGAGGCCGGGCGCCACTGTGTTCACCGAGTTCATGAGAAGACCTCCATCGCGTATGTCAGCGCGGCCGACCACAGGTCGGCCCCGGGAAGGGCGCCCTCCGGCGGCACCTGGCCCGGGGGCACGGGCCGTTCCACGACGAGCCACCGCTCGCCGAGCCGCTCGATCGCCCCGGCCGGGTCCCCCGTCGGCGCGATCAGGCTGTAGAGTCCGCGACGGCCCTCCAGAGCAGTGCCGGGAGCGGTCATGCCCGCACGGGCCAGGGCGGCGGCCTGCAGCCCGTTGAGGGCGGCACGCCGGTGCTGGAACGTGCCGAGCGGCGACAGCGAGACCGCGGCCAGCCCGGACGCCTGCGTGGCGGCGATGCCGATCGCCCGCGTGATCGCCTCGCTCCCGAGCCCGTCCACACGGGCCGCGGCCGTCGCCGCGCCCACCGCGACGGCGGCGCACACCGGATCCCACCCGCCGACCACCTGTCCGTCGAGCGAGTGAAGCATCCGTAGAGCCAGTTCCAGCCCCACCGCCAGCCCCTGTTCCGCTTGGGCGCGACCGGCTCCGCCGGCATTCGCGTGGTGCAGGGCCGCGCATGCCACCCAGCGGGCGGCGATGTCCGCCGGGCGCCGTCCGGCCTCGGTGCCCGCGGCAGGCAGCGCCCCGCACAAGGAGGCCACCGCGGCCGTCGCCGCCGGTTCGACCAGTGTCTCGGCCGCGAAACGAGCCATCCGCACGGTGATCGTCATGGGACCGGCACCTCCTGCCGGGCCGGCTCCAGCAGCGCCTGCACGGTCCGCGGCTCCGTCTCCCGGCCCAGCCGGGCGACGGCGGCCCAGATGGAGTACGCCTGACCGGGGGCGAGCGCCTCCGCCTTGTCGATCAGCTCCTGGTCCGTCAGCGGCCGCAGCAGGCTGCCCCGCGCGTGCGCGACGGGCCACTCGGTGCAGCTGCCGTCCACGACCTCGATCTCCAGCGTGGCGGCATCGCGCGGCATCGCCTCCTCGGGGCACAGCTCGATGCGGGAGCGAAGGCCGGACAGTACCGGATCGGTCGCCGCCGCGTCGCTGAACTCGGCCAGCCCCCCGTTGCCACGGACGAGGCCGGCGGCCACCCCGTGCACCGCCGAGAAGCGAGCCTCGAGTCCGGTCCGTGGATCGAGGCGTCCCATGAGCTCAGGGACGAGGGGATGGCACCGGTAGCGGACGCGGGTGACGTCCGCCGGGTCGACCCCCTGCCGGTGCGCCTGGACGGCGGCGTCGATGCCGGGGTGCGCGACGATGCCGCACGGGTAGGGCTTGAAGGTGTTGGCCGCGAGTTCCCAGCGCGATCCGAACCCGTCGAGCAGCTGGTGAGGTTGCCTGCGGTCAGGGGCGAGAGCGCGAAGAAGATCGCCGATGTCGGGGAGAATCCCGCCGGCGCCGGCCGTGAACGTCCCGCGGGCGGCCTCCTCGGCGGCCACGAGTCCGTTGGCTGCCGCCTTGCCCGCGTGGAACGGCTTGACCTCGGTCCCGAATGCCTCCCGGTGGCCGAGGGTCTGCAGGGATGCCAGCCGCAGGGCGTCGGCGAGCCTGTCACGTTCCAGCGCGCCGAGCAGGCCCGCCGTGACCGCGGCGCCGATCACCCCACAGGTGCCGGTGATGTGCCAGCCGCGGTCATAGTGCTCGGGGCTGACCGCGAGGCCGAGCCTGAGCTGTATCTCGCACCCGAGGGCGAAGGCCGCGAGCAAGGCCTTGCCGGGCACGGCCGCGGACCAGCCCGCCGACCACGCGGCTCCCAGGACGGAGGCGCCGGGATGGATGACGGTCGCCAGGTGAGTGTCGTCGAAGTCGTCCAGGTGCGCGGCGAACCCGGTGAGCAGCGCCGCGTCGGCGGCACGTGCGTACCCTGCGACACCGGGCGCCGCGGGTACGCCGGACGGAGTCGCGAGCGCGCCCGCGAGCCTGGTGACCTGGGGTGAGCGGGACGCCCCGAGAGCGACGGCCAGGACGTTGACCATCGTCCTGCGGGCCGCCGCGGCGGCCTCTTCCGGCAACGGGCGTGCGGCGGCCGCGAGCACCGCCTCGGCGATGTCCTCGTACGCGGGCCCCATCCCTTCGGTCATATGCTCGGCTCCAGCCAGGTGATGGCCCCGAAGGAGAAGGCGAGCTGGGCCAGGCCGGCGGCCGACGCGCCGTGCCAGTGCTCCTCACCCGGCTCGATCCACACGATGTCGCCGGCGGCCACGGGCAGCGGCTCGGATCCGCGACGACCGACGAAGCCGGCCCCGTCCAGGACGTGAATGACCTGGCCGTCGGCGTGCGTGTGCCAGTGGCCGCGTACGTGCGGGTCCAGGCGGATGAGCGCCGTGGTCGCTTTGCCCGTCGGCCCGGCCTGGATCGCGGAGCTGAACGCGGAACCGGAGAAGCGTTCCGGTTCGGGCACGGGTGTGGGATCCCGCAACAGGTCGGTGACGCGGAACAGTCTCATGCCACGACCTCCGTCTGCTGCCGGTCACCGGCCAGGGGCGCGATGGACAGCTCGGTGAAACGCCGCATGGTGTCGACGAGGGCGGTCTCCGCCGGTATCCGTTCCATGCTGGAGGCACCGAGGAAACCGACCGCGCCGGGGGCGTGGAGAAGCACCTCCTGCGCGTCGCCAGGTGTGGCGATGGGGCCGCCGTGGCACACGACGAGCACGTCGTCGCGGACGGCTTTGGCCGCGTCGTGGATCGCCCGCGTCCGCGCCCCGGCCTCCTCCAGCGACATCGGCGCCGTGGCGCCGATGAGCCCGGCGGTGGTCAGTCCGACGTGAGCCACGACGATGTCCGCGCCGGCGGCGGCCATGGCGCGCGCCTCTTCCTCCGTGCGCACGTACGTGGCGGTGAGCAGGTCCTGCTCGCGGGCGACCCGGACCATCTCCACCTCCTTGTCGAAGCCGTAACCGGTGGCCTCCAGATCCGCCCGGACGCTGCCGTCGAGCAGGCACACCGACGGGAAATTCTGCACTCCGGCGAACCCGAGCTCTTTGAGCTCGCGGAGGAAGAGCGGGATGTTCTTGAACGGATCGGTCGCGCAGACGCCGGCCAGCACCGGCGTGCGGCTCACCACGGGAAGGACCTCCGCGGACATCTCCACAACGATGTCGTTGGCGTTGCCGTAGGGCATCATCCCGGCCATCGACCCGCGCCCGGCCATGCGGAACCTCCCCGCGTTGTAGATGACGATGAAGTCGACGCCCGCCTGCTCGGCGCACTTGGCCGACAGGCCGGTGCCGGCGCCGGCGCCGATCAGGGCCCGGCCGGACCGGATCCGGTCGTGGAAGAGCGGGACGTACCGCTGACGGCTCATGGTCAATACCTCCGGTGGGTGGATTTCAGACATCGGACAGGCAACTTCACGAGCCGTGCTCCGACGGGGCGTCCGGCGGCAGCCGGTAGCGGGGACCGCGCTCGATGACCTGGTCGAGCAGGCCTTCGGCGACGATGGTCGTGATCTCTCTCGGGTCCACGATCTTCGCCTTCTGGATCGAGTACTTGAGCGAAGCCGTCACACGGGGCGACATCAGGTAGGCGCCCGCGACCACGAGCGTGATCGCCTCGTGCAGTCGCGGCGCGTCCGCGGCGAGCCGCTCGACGCTCGCGAGGTCCAGGTCGGCACCCAGCGCCTCGAGTGCCTCCAGCAGCGGCGGGATGAGGTCGGGCCGTGCCCTGGCCACCTGGTCGAGCAGCTCGGCGTGCACACCGGCCTGCGCGGCTGAGGGCAGGCCGGCACCGGCCGGTATGAGCGCGTCGGCGACCTTTGCGAGCCGCTCGCGGGCCGCGGGAGGAACGGGCGCGACGGGGAGATCCGTGCCGTGGGTCGTCATGACGCCACCGCCACATCGCGTCGGCGCGCGACCAGCGCGCGAGCGCACCGGAGCGCGTTCGCCGCGATGGTCGCGGCGGGGTTGACACCGGAGGACGTCGGAAAGACCGAGCTGTCGAAGACGAAGAGGTTCGGCACGTCGTGGCATTCGCCATACGGATCGACGACGGTCCCGTCCGGATTCTCGCCCATGACCGTGGTGCCGATCAGATGCCATCCGATGCCCTGCATGATCGGGTTGAGGATCTTCTGCTTGGCCCCCATGGCGTCCAGCACCTCGGACACCCGGTCGAGGTGCCAGGCCATCATCGCCCGCGTGTTGTCCGAGGTCCGGTATCTGATCCGCACGCCCGGCACGTCCTGCTCGCCGAGCTCGCCGTCGAGCGTCACCCGATTATCGGGATCGGGAAGGTCTTCGCAGATGACGCCCCAGATGACCGAGTGGCCCAGACGCTCCCGCAGCAGCCTGGTGAACGAACTCCCCCAGACCGATTCGTCGCCCCAGGTCCCCGTCAGCATCATGGACAGCGGCGCGCCGGAGGGGATCAGGTTCCACTTGGCGCCGCGAACGAACCCTCGTGAGCGGTCCGTCTCGTAGAACTCCAGGGAGTGCAGGTACTGTCCGAGCGGTCCGCGCCAGGACTCGAGGTCCTCGTCGAAGATCCCGATCGCGTTGCCGAACGGGTGCATCATCAGTCGCCTGCCCACCATGCCGCTGGAGTTGGCGATGCCCGCGCCGTCGGCCGAGTTGAGCAGGATCCGCGGGGTGCCGAGGGCGTTGGCGCACAGGACGACGACACCTGCGTGGATCGCGTGCCGGGCGCCGTTCTCGTCGAGGTATGTCACGCCACTGGCACGGCCCCGGTCGTCGAGGAGGACCTGGTCGACCGTCGCGCGGACCACCAGGCGCACCTGCCCCTTGGACAAGGCCTGCCAGTGGGTGCGGTCCGCCGAGCCCTTCGAGCCGGTCGGGCAGCCGAAGGGGCAGGCGGTCAGCTGCGTGCACGCGTGCAGCGGGCCATAATCCGCGGTGGCGATCGCGTTGGTCCCCGGCCACCAGTGCCAGCCGAGCTTGTTGAGCGCTTCGGCCCCCCGGCGCCCGACCTTGTTGAGCGGAACGGGCGGGAGGGGTGGCGGGGTCATCGGCGGCAGCGCGGGATTCCCGCCAAGACCGCTGACGGCGAACTGGCGCTCGACCTCGTCGTAGTACGGCTCCAGGTCCCAGTAGCTGATGGGCCAGTCGTCGCCGACACCGTCGAGGGTGCGGACGCGGAAGTCCGAGGGCAGGAAGCGTTCCCACTGGGCCGCGTACATGACGGTGCTTCCACCCACGCCGTTGTACATCAGGGCGCTGATATCGGACTCCGTGTCATCGACGCGGTAATCTCCGGCGGCGCGCCGCTCGTTCGGATTCCAGTTCCAGTGCTTGCGCGACACGAGCTCGAAGTCCGCGTGGCCCGCTCGTGCCCGGCTGTAGTCCGGCCAGTCGCCCTGCTCAAGGCAGATGACCCTCATGCCGGCCCGGGCGAACTCCTGGGCGGCCACCGCCCCGGAAGGTCCGGCTCCAACTATCAAGACATCGCAGTCATCGCGCATGTCCGGCTCCTCTCTTCACTGGGTGGCAATGGCCTGTACTGCGCCGTCGGCGACGTGGCATCGGCCCGCCTAGCGGTCCCCGGCTCCAGGGCCGAGGGGATCCGCAGTGAGCGGAGCGTCTCTGCCATCACGGCGACCGTACTGCAGTGTATCGTAATTGTCTATATATTGTTTACAGAACGTTCTGGTGATGTATGCGTGAGGTGTTTCAGGAGCAGTGCGGCCGCCTGATCGCCGAACGCGTGCGAGTTCACGGGAGCCGGGCTCCGCTCGACGGTGACGTGCGGACCGGCGGCATCCAGCAGCGCCCTTTCCAGGGCCTGGTCGGCCTCCGGCCAGTGGAAGACGCCGCCGGGTTCGGACAGGGCCGACGGGCCTCCGGTGGGCAGGAGCACGGTGACCGGGCCTCTCGCTCGGACCAGCTTCTCGCCGAGCTCGGCACCGAGGGCGGTCGCCTCGTCGGGGGTCGTCCGCATGAGCGTCGCGGTGGCGTTGTGCGGATAGAGCCGTCGGTCCCGGTACCGCTCCGGTACCGACTCGGGCGCGCCGAAGTTCACGATGTCGAGTGCCCCGAGGGAGACCACCTGCGGGATGCCCCGGTGGCCGGCGGCGGTCAGCCTGTCCGGTCCCGCACTCGCCACACCGCCGATCAGGTTGTCGGCGAGTTCCGTCGTCGTCAGGTCCAGCACCGCGGTCAGCCAGCCGTCCTCGGCGAGTGACTCCAGCGTCCTGCCCCCGATGCCGTTGGCATGGAAGACCAGTACGTCGAGGCCCTTCGACTCGAGCACCTGGCAGGCCCGCGACACACCGACGGTGGTCACCCCGAACATGCTGGCGGCCACCATCGGCGCCTCTCCCGTACGGCGCACCGGGTGGTGCAGCTGCGCGGCGAGCATCGCTATAGCACGTTCCATCACAAAACGGCTCAGCGTGTTGAGGCCGGCGATGTCCACGATCGAGGGCACCAGCAGCAGGTCGCTTGCCCCCACGTAGGGACGGGTGTCCGAGGAGGCCATCGTGGTGACGATCATTTTGGGCGTCCCCAGGGGCAGAGACCGGAAGGCGGGTGCCAGCACGCTCAGAGCTCCCGATCCCCCCATGCCGAACACGGCATCCACGTTCCCGGCGTCCTGGAGCCCCCGCAGGAGGTGGAGCAGTCCCTCGGACATCGCGTCCAGGGCGGCGGCGCGATGGGGAAGCCCGGCGATCTCCGACAGGGTGCGCCCGGCGGCGCGTGCCACCTCGGTACGCGTGATGTCGGGACTCGTCGCCGGTCTCCCCCGGATCCCCGTGTCGATCAGAAGCGGACGCAGGCCCGCGTCGACCAGCAGCTCCTGGACGAAGGCGTACTCCGCTCCCTTGGTGTCCAGTGCGCCGGCGAGGACCACGTACGTCATCGCGACCTCCGGCGGCGAGCACGACTGTCTTCCACGGCCGTGACGGCGCCGGTCGCCGGCGGCCGCGCTCCGCGGCTCCGATCATGCTTCATAGCGTGCGCTCCAGGATCAGTGTCGGCTGCTCACCTCGGCGTTTCTTGATCACCGCCGTGATCGAGATGGCGATGATGGTCACGATGTAGGGCAGCATCAGGACGAACTGCGGCGGCAGGGTGCCGTTGAAGTCGAGCTGCGACTGGATGCCGAAGGCCGCGGCGAACCCGAAGAACAGGGCCGCGACCGAGACTCCGATCGGCGCCACGTTGCCGAGGAGGACCGCCGCGAAGGCGAGGTAGCCGCGCCCCTGAGTGATGTTGTCGGAGAAGGACTGCACCCCGGCCAGAGACAGTTCCGTTCCGGCCAGGGCGCACAGGAACCCGCCGATCTGCAACGCCGCCAGCCGGTAGCGATCCACCGGCACGCCCGCGCTGCGGGCCGCGAAGGGATCGCTGCCGCAGGCGCTCAGCTTCAGACCAGCCCGGGTCCGCCTGATCGACCACCAGGCGATCCAGGTGAGAGCGATGGCGGCGAAGGTCAGCACCGACAGGTCGCCCAGTGGCGCCAGCGGTCCGGTGAGCCCGGACAGCGGCTGGGGAAGGCCGATCGGCGACTGGACGGCGGCCTCGGAGCCGAAGACCACCACCAGCGCGTACCCCGTGGCTCCGGCGGCGGTCAGGGACAGCCCCAGACCGACGATCATCACGTTCGCCTTGAAGTAGGTGATGAGCAGCCAGAACAGGAGCGACAGGGTCAGGTTCACGACAATGGCGGCGGCGAGCGCGAGCGCGATCGAGCCGGTCTCGATGGCGGTGGCGGTGGCGACGAACGCACCGCTCACCATGAGACCTTCGAGGCCCAGGTGGATGACGCCGCTGCGCTGCGCGTACATCCCGGCCAGCGCCGCCAGCCAGATGGGCGTCGCCGCCTGCAGGCATGTCACGATGAAGTCACCCATGAGCGCTCACCGTCTCGCTTTCGCTAGGTGTCTTGTCGGTCCGCGCGGGAGTGGGACCGCGGGAAGAACGGCGGGCCAGGATGGCGGGCAGCGCCGACACCGTGATCCACACGGCCACCATGCCGTTGAGCATGTCGAGCCCCGCCTGCGGCAGGTCGTTCACGATGGGGAGATAGAGCGTGGCCGCCCGCAACCCGCCGAAGAACAGCGCCGCCAGGAGCATGCGCACCGGGCCGAAGGCGCCGACCAGCGCCACGATCACTGCCATGAAACCGACCTGTGGCGAGAATCCGGCACGGAGACTTCCTGCCGGGCCGAACACCTCGACCGCGCCGGCGAGGCCCGCGGCCGCGCCGCTGAGGCCGAAGACCACCAGACCCACCCGGGATGCCCGGATGCCCATCCACTGCGCCATCACCGGGTTACGGCCGACGAGTCGGATCTCCAGGCCGAGCCGGGTACGGCTGTGGAGCATGATGGCCGCGACCACCAGCAGGGCACAGATGACGAGCAGCGTCAGGGACACCCCGCTGCCCCCGCTGAGGCGGAACGTGGGGGAGAGCATGTCGGTCGTGGCCGCCTGGCCCGAGCCGTCACGGTTCTTCAACGGTCCGGTGCAGATCCATTCCAGGAGAAGCACGGCGATGAAGTTCATCATCAGGCTGGTCACGACCTCGTCGGCGCCCAGCCGGGTTCGCAGGATCCCGGGTATGAGCGACCAGAGCATCCCCAGCGCGATGCCCGCGGCAAGCGCGGACGGGACCACCACCAGAGCGGGGCCGTCGTGCCACTCCAGGCCCACCGCCAGGGAACCGATCGCCCCGACGTACATCTGCCCTTGGGCGCCGACGTTGAAGTAGCCCGCCTGAAAGGTCAGGCCGACCCCCAGCGCGATGATGAGCAGGGGGATGGCCCAGCGCAAGGTCTGCGTCCACGCGGCCGCCGAGCCGACGCTTCCTTCGATCGCCCCGTTGAGGATTTCTCCCACGGAGTAGCCGGACAGGCCGAATATGCCGAGGGCCAGCAGCAGGGACACCGCGACGACCGCCACCGGGCGGGCCGCCTCCAGTCTGGACAGGTGCTTCATCCCTCATCTCCCCCCACCATGGCGGCTCCTACCCGCTCGACGTCGAAGGGTCGCTCGAAGGCGGCCACCACGCGGCCGGCGAGCATGACCAGCACCCGGTGGCAGACCTCGAACATCTCCTCCAGGTCGGCGCTCACGACGAGGACGGCGGCATCGGCGGCCGCCGCGCCCACCAGCGCCGCTCTGACATCCCTTGCCGCCGCGATGTCCAGCCCGCGTGTGGGGTGGGCCGCGATCAAGACCCTGAGGTCGTCGGTGACCTCCCGGGCGAGGATGGTCTTCTGGACATTCCCTCCAGACAGGCTCCCCGCCTGCTGTTCCTCCGAGCGGTAGCTCACTTTCCAGCGATCCAGCGCCTCCTTGCACTGCCGCCTGAGCGTCTTCGGCCAGATGATCCACCCGCCGCGGCCGCGACGCATCGCGACGTGGTTCTCCCATAGGCTGCTGGAGAGGCTGACCCCTTCCACGTTCCGCTCGAACGGGATGACACGCAGGCCACGGCCGCGCCGCTCGCGTACGGAGGCTTCGGAGACATCGGCCTCGCCCAGCCAGATCGACCCGCTCCGCGCGGCCGTCACCCCGACGATCGCCTCAACGAGGCTTCGCTGACCGTTGCCCTCCACTCCGGCGATGCCCACGATCTCGCCCTGCCGGATCTCCAGCGAGACATCGACGGCGCTCGCGTCGTGCGCGCTCGACCGGGCGCTCAAACCTGCCGCTCTCAGTTCGACAGGAGCGCTGGACGCGGGTTCGTGGGCGGACGGCACGGCCTCGATGGACGCGCCGCCGATGATGGCGCGAGACAGTGACGCGGGGTCGAGGTCACCGATCGGCGTGGGTTCGATGATCAGCCTGCCGGCCCGCAGCGCGGTGGCGGTGTCCGCGACCCCGAACACTTCCTGCATCTTGTGGAGCACGACGATGACGCACATGCCCTCCGCGGCGAGCCCGCGCAGCCTCTCGAAGAGCCGGTGCATCGCGGGCGGCGGGAGCACCGCCGTCGGCTCGTCGAGAATGAGAACGCGGGGATTGGAGGCAAGGGCGCGGGCGATCTCGACCGCCTGCACCGTCTCGATGGGCAGGCGGCCGATCACCGCGTCGGGGTCGACGTCCGTGCCGGCGCCCGCGAGCAGCGTCTCCGCCCTGCGACGCAGCCGCGTCCGGGAGAAAGCGCCGAGAAGCTGCGGCCCGTCGTTGAACAGCTCGAAGCACTGGGCCACGGTGAAGTCGGCGGGGAGAGCGAAGTGCTGGTGCACCAGCTCTACCCCGTGGCGCCTGGCCTCGCCGACGCTCCCGCCGGAAAGCAGGTCCTCCCCGACCTGAACCGTGCCGCTGAGAGGCTCGACAAGGCCGGCCAGAACGCGGGCGAGAGTCGTCTTGCCGGCGCCGTTCTGGCCGACGAGGGCGTGTACCCGTCCCGGAGGGAACGTCGCCGTCACGCCGTCGAGGGCCCGGAAGTCCCCGAACTCGACCGACACGTCAGCGCACGTCAGGACGGCGCCCTCACGGGAACGAGGCTGTCCGGAAACCGGCTGGGCGGCCGCGGAGCGGTACGGATGGGTTTCGGATTGCGCGGAGGACATGCCGCCCTCAGACAGGGTCGGTGTTGAAGGGGACATCGACGGCGCCCTGGATGATCTTCTGCTTGACGCTCTCGACCGATTCGAACGCCTTGGCGACCCCGGCGGCCGTCTCGCCGGTGGACGCGAGCTGCTTCGCCGGGTCCAGGAACGTTCCGCCGTCGGCGAGCCCTGCCACGGTCTCGCCGGGCTTCCACGTTCCCGAGTCGATGGTCAGAACGTTCCTCGCCATGGTGCCGCCGTAGTGCTGGGACGCGACAGCGATCACGCTGCCGGCCGTCTCGGGGCTTTCGTCGTTGTCGTAGATGACATGGGTTTTCGCCTGATCGGCGGCCTTGACGACCCCGAGGGAAGAGCCACCCGCGTAAGCGAGCACCACATCGACCTTGTTGTTGAACATCGTCTGCGCGATCTGCTGCCCCTTCACCGGGTCCCCGAAGGAGCCGACGAACGCGCTCTTGACAGTGACGTCGGTACGGGTGGCCTTGGCGCCGGCCTGATAAGCGTGGAAGTCGGCATACAGCGCGGGAAGGGCCGTTCCGCCGATGAACCCGATGACCCCTGTCTTGGACACGGTCGCGGCCAGCACACCGGCCAGGTAGGACGGCCCCTGCGTGTCGAAGGTGACCGTCTGCACGTTCGGGATCGTGGGCTTGTACGCATCGGCGTAGACATGCACGAACTTGGTATCGGGGAACTCGGGGGCGACCGTTTTCAGCGGCTGGATGAACTCCGAGAAGGCCACGACGATCACAGAGACCCCTGATTGGGCCAGGTTGCGAAGGGTGGACTCGTGAGAGGACGGGTCCGTGGCCGCGACGAAACGCGTCGAGTACCCCGCCGCCTTCAGCTTGTCGAGTCCCGCGATCAGATTGTCCGTCGGGCCGCCGTCCCCCGCCTTCTGCGGCGTGACGAGCGCCACCGTCTTGCCGCCCGAGCCCGCCGCCTCACCTCCGCCTGCGGCATTCGCCTCACCGCCTCCAGCGGTTCCGCAACCGGCGAGCGCGAGACCCGACACCAGAGCCCAGACGGCAAGGAGGTGGCGGCAGAGCTTGGCTCCTGTTTTGACACTCATAACAGGCTCCCATCTGTGGGGAGAAGGGGAGATCGCCGACACGGTCTGCGCTTCCGCTCGGTCGTCTCTCGTGGTTTCGGCCGAACATATCCCCCCATTCAGGAAATGTCCAGAAAGCATCACCAGAACGTTCTGGTGATACATGTAATGACACTTGGCCGGGTACAGGCACCCGAGCCGGATCGGACCACTGCGCACCCGCCTTCACCTGGCAATCGTCGACACGGGGCTACTCCCGCAAGACCGTCCGCATCCCTACGCGGGGCGGTGTTCCCGTGGCGATTCCGGACGTGACGATCACTGAGCCCTCGTCTCGCGTTCGCCGATGCGGAGATCGTCCAGATGGTTCCTGGCAAGGAGGAGAAGCCCATGACGTGTTATGTGCGACGACGGCGACGCGGCGCCTGGACGGCCGCAGCAGGCAAAAGGCTTGACGGACTGGGCCCTGGCATCCCGATCCGTTGATCTGTCCATGGTTGACGGCAGGAGCCTGCCCGACCCGACGTCGCGGCCCACCAGGTTTTCGTTACGGAGACAGACGCGTACGCGAACGGTCCGTCACCCGGCGCGCGGCCGGACCAGGATGAGAGATCTACGGCGCGATGCGTATCCGCTCACCGTCGAAGGACACGGTCGTGTCCAGGTCCGCCGACTCGCGGATGAGCCGGTCGGCGATGCGTCGGCTGTTCTCGGGATCAGCCAGAACAGGCAGCCCAGAATCATTCGTCATGATCGGCACCAAGGACACGCGCAGGTTACGCTTCTCGTCTGATTCGACGACCGAGACGAACGCGTCCCGGCTGAAGGCGTTGTAGATCGCTTCGATTTCCGGAGAGATACCCTCTCTCGGCTGCTGCGCGACAAAATTGCCCGGACTGTAGACGATGACCTTGCCCCGATAGAGCTCCACTCCCTGGGGGGCGTGAACATGGTGCCCCAGGACGATGTCGGCACCCGCGTCCACGAGCCTGTGCCCGAGGACCCGCTGATACTCGGCACGGGCACCGCCGAAGCCGAAGCCCCAGTGGATGGTGACGACAAGCACGTCGACGGTGCCCCGGAGCCGGTCTACGCAGCTCAGCACCCGCTCCTGATCGTCAGCCCGGACACGGGTGTGGATCACTGGCGGCACTCCGGGCTCCTCCAGCTGGAACTCTCCGTTCACCACCCACTCGGTGTCCACGTGGACAGGCGAGATACCGGGCTTCGACGGGCCTGCCGCCGCGCCCAGCGGCAGGAGGCAGGACCAGGCGAGTATTCCGATGACGCACCCATCGACATTCACGATGGCCGGCTCCTGCGCGAGTGCCAGGTTCCCACCCGCACCGATAGGCGTCACGCCGATCGAGCGCAGTCCCCCGAGGGTGTCGTCCAGGGCGTCCCACCCGTAGTCTGAGCTGTGGTTGTTGGCCAGGGTGGCAACCCGGAGATTGAAGGCGGAAAGCTCCCGGACGAGTTCCGGACGTGCTCTGAAGTTCAGGATCCGATCCGAGGGATGCCCCCGGTCGGAGAAGGGGAGCTCGACGCTCGACAGTACGCACGGCGATGTCCCGAGCAGGTCCTGAAGCGCGGTGAGGCCCGGATCGGCGGGCACCTCGTCGAGTGATTTGGTGAGCACGATGTCCCCTGTGGCGGCCAATAGTAGCGTCACGTGTCGATTCCCTTCGTGCGCCGGGGTGGGATGCCCACCGCGGGGCGGTCTCAGGGGCTACCAGAGCGACGCGACCAACGCCCTTGACGGTCATCAGTCAGCCGGACCGATGGGCGGCGCTGCGGCCCCGATCAGGGAGGCTGTCATGGCGGCAATATGTTGTCAATACACTAGGAATACAATCACAACAGACCCCCTTCCCAGTGGCGAGGGACGCCCAGCCGAAGACAGGTGCAGCTCCAGGACCCGGGGCTTCTTGGCAGAAATGACAGAGATCATCAAGAGATGCTGGTAAGATGTATGCGTGATGCTTGAGGTACAACGTCGACTGACCGCCCTCCGCGACACGTCCGGCAACGGCCGCCCGCTCTACGAGCGCGTGGCATACGAACTGGCGGAGGCCATCCGGCTGGGCGAGTTGCAGCCCGGCGAGCGCCTGCCATCCGTACGACAGCTCGCCACGGACGTCGGGCTCAGCGTCACGACGGTGATGAGCGTCTACACGCTGCTCGCCGACAGCGGGCTGGTGTACGGCGAGGCCGGTCGCGGGACGTTCGTCAGCGAGACACCCAAGGGGGACAACAACCTCCACGCACCCCGGGCGGCGGAGCACGCGACCGCTCGTCAGGGCAGCGCGTGGCGACGGCTGGTCCTGGCACAGACCGAGGCGCGGCTCAAGCAGAGCTTTCCATCGGCCGACGATGTCATGCGGGGAGGTCCGGACCTCCGGTTGCTCCCCCTGGACGCGATCAGGCAGGCCTTCCAGGACGTCTCTTCCCGCTTGCAGGCCCACGACCTTGAGTACCCGTCCACGCTCAGCATCGAGCCTCAGCTCGCCCACGCACTCAGCGGCAAGCTCCTCGCCGACGGGCTGCACGTGGATGCGGACGACATGTTGGTCGCCAGTTCGACCCAGCAGTTCCTCGCCCTGCTGGCGATGCTCCTGCGCCAGCGTTCTCAGGACGAGCCCGTTCTCGTCGCGATCGAGGAGCCGGGCTACCAGACCGCCATGGACACTTTCGAGGTCCACGGGCTGGGCCTTGTGCCCATGAGATTGGACCAGTTCGGGGCCACCGTCGACGGGCTCCGGGCCGCGCTGGAGTCAGGTGTCGTGGCCGTCTTCCTCACTCCCCGCGCTCAGAGCCCGACGGGCTGCAGTTGGACCGCGGAACGCCGGCAGGCTCTCGCCGACGTCTTGGCCTCCTACCCAGACGTATGGATCATCGAGGATGACCACTTCGCTGAGGCGTCCACCTCACACCCAGGATCCTTGTACGCCGACACACGGCTGCGGGACCGTGTTGTGTATCTCAGGTCGTTTTCCAAGTCCATCGCGCCCGACCTGCGGCTGTCGGTGGCCGTCGCCAGGCCGCCGATCCGCTATTCGCTCATGATATCGAAGTCCTTCACCGACGGATGGACGTCCCGGACCTCTCAACGCGTGCTTGCGGCGGTGCTGGCGGACCCCCGAACCGAGAACGCCCTGCTGCACGCTCGCACCGAGTACGCACGCCGCCGGACCGCGGTTCGCGAGGCGATCCTGAGCATGGGCGCATCCCAGGGGCTGGACCTGTCCATCCCCGAAGTCGGCCCCGACGGGCTGCATGTCTGGGTCACCCTGCCCAGAGGATGCGACGCCGACAGAGTGGCCGAGGCCGCGGCGCAGCGCGGCTTTCTGCTGGCCGCAGGGCAACCGTTCTTCGCGACTCCCGGTAACCAGCGTCATCTCAGGCTCAATGCGGGTGCCATCGCCCCCGAGGCCGCCCCGAAGGTCGCCACCGTCATTCACGATGCCATCGTGAGTGTTCTGGGCCAGCCCACCGCACTGCTCACGCCCTGAGCCGTAAGTAACCAAGCTCCTTTATTGACGTTCTCGGTTCTCCTGCCGCCAGCGGACCTACGAACCGTCAGCTGTCATCACGTGATCGAGTTGTGGGGTCCTGGTAGTGAGGTGGGCTCAGACGCAACCGAGGGTCGGACCGAAGCGGGGCTATGACAGCAACTGAGCAGTGGTGGCCACTGTGTCGTGGATTCGGAGGCTTCTGCTACAGATAGGCGGCGACCAGCTCGGCGAACTCCTCAGGGGTGACGATCCGCACCCCGAGCTGCTCGGCTTTGGCCCGCTTCGACCCCGCCTTCTCCCCGGCTACCAGGAGTGACGTTCGAGCTGAGACGCTCGACGACGATTTACCCCCGGCTCGCTCGACCAGCTCGTTGACCTCGTTGCGGCTCAGCTCCGCCAGCGGTCCGGTCATCGTGCCCGTCACGACTACGGACATCGAGGCCAACGGGAGCGCGGCCACTGCGGCCGATGTCTCGCCCTCCGCCTCCGATGCCTCGCCCGCCGCGGGCGGCGTGGCACCGGGCTCGGTCATGCTCACCCCGGCCTTGCCGAGCTTGTCGATGAGCGGCGCGAGCTCGATCAGCTCGGCCACCACGACCGGCGCCTTCTCCGGCCCCATGCCCTCCACCTGCTGGATCGCCTCCGTGCCGGCTGCCCGGATGTTGTCCATGGTGGCGAAGTGGCGGGCGATGCGGCGGCTCATGGACCGCCCGGTGCCGCGCACGCCCAGCGCGCAGAACACCCTGCTCAGCGGTTGCCCCTTGGCCCGCTCGATGGCGGCCAGCAGATTGTCGGTGCTGGTCTCGCCCATCCGCTCCAGATCGAGCAACTGCTCGCGGGTCAGGAAGAACAGGTCGGCGAAGTCGACGATCAGCCCGGCGTCGAGCATCTGCTGGATCCGGTTTTCCGCGAGGCCCTCGATGTCGAGGGTGTCCCGGCCGACGGCGTAGGCGATGGAGGCGATCGCCCGGCACTGGCGCCCACGCACGCACCGCCAGCGCTCCTGCGAGGCGTCGATGGCGTCCCCGCACGACGGGCAGACCTGCGGGATCTCGATCGGCTGCTCGTCGCCGGTGCGCAGGTGCACCACCGGGGCCTCCACGCGCGGGATGACGTCGCCCGCCTTGTAGACGGTAACGCTGTCGCCGAGCATCAGGCCTCGGCGGGTGATGTCGGCGACGTTGTGCA
Source organism: Nonomuraea sp. NEAU-A123 (assembly GCF_018603905.1). Taxonomy (GTDB): domain Bacteria; phylum Actinomycetota; class Actinomycetes; order Streptosporangiales; family Streptosporangiaceae; genus Nonomuraea. The sequence goes on along the minus strand of NZ_JAHFZZ010000004.1, from coordinate 251,285 downwards.
GGGTGGCGTAGGTGACGGTGCTGCCGTCGAGCTCGACCGGCTCCAGCACGGCGCGGGGGGCGATGATGCCGGTGCGCCCGGTGTTCCACTCCACGGCGAGCAGCTTGGTGATCTTCTCGGTGGCCGGCAGCTTGTAGGCGATCGCCCAGCGCGGCGCCCGTGAGCTGAACCCCGCCTCGGCCTGGTCGGCCGCCAGATCACACTTGATCACGATGCCGTCGATGCCGAATGGCAGCTCGGGACGGACGGCGGCGATCTCCTCGACACGCGCCTGAACCTGCTCCAGCGACTCGGCCACGATGCCCGCGACCGGCGTGGTCGCCGTGGTCTGCACTCCCTGCCCGGCCACCCACGCCATGACCTCGCTGTGCGGCAGCTCGCGCAGGCGCACGGCCGGCTCGGAGCCGTCGTCGGGGTTGGGCAGCGCGCCGTAGCCGAAGAACGTCAGCTCGCACACGTACGGCCGGTCCTGTGCTCGCAGCGTGCCCGCCGCCGCGCTGCGCGGATTGGCGAACGTGGTGCCGTCGTGCGCCTGCCGCTTGGCACAGGCGTCCTCGAACTGCGAGGCGGTCATCATCACCTCACCGCGCAGCTCCACCGTGACCGCCTCGGCCAGCCGGTCAGGCAGGCCGACGATGGTGCCGGCAGCGTGGGAGACATCCTCACCGGCGACGCCGTCGCCCCGGGTCACGAGCTGCGTCAGGCGGCCGTGCCGGTAGCGCGCCGAGATCGCCAGGCCGTCGAGCTTGGGCTCCACGCTCCACGCCGTGACCGGACGGCCGAGCCTGCGCTCCAGCGAGGTGGCCCAGTCGGCCAGTTGCTCGGCGCCGAACACGTTGTCCAGGCTCAGCATGGGCACGGTATGCGGCACATCCCCGACCACCGCCCCGCCCGCCACCTTCCCGGTCGGCGAGTCGGGCAGCACCTGGTCGGGATGCTCGGCCTCATATGCCTCGATGCCACGGACCAGCCGGTCGTAGGCGTCGTCGTCGCGTATAAAGGTGCCGTCCGTGTAGTAGGCGGCGGCGGAGTCGACGGCAAGCTGGACGGCTTCGGCGTAGGCCGTCTCGTCGGCCAGGTGTGTGATCGGGGGATCGTCGTTCATGGTCCCATCATGCCCGCTGCCACCGACAGTTCTGGGCCGTAGATCTGGGGCTTGAGCTGCACTTGAACCGCTCAGTTGGGGACAGCCGAGCCGGCCCGCTCGTCCATCCGGCCGGTGGGCAGGTCGCGCAGGCGGCGCAGCGGGCTCGCCAGCAGGATGAGGCCGCTCAGCGCGAAGACGCCCAGCATCACCCATAGGGCCGCGCGCACGGAGAACGCCTCGGCCAGCGTGCCCGCCAGCAGGGCGCCGAGCGGGATGGCGCCGAAGTTGACCACCTGGATGCTGGTGCTCACCCGGCCCATCAGCTCACCGGGCACGTACGACTGCGTGAACCCGCTGAAGATCACGTTCCCGGCGACGATCCCCCCGATGATCGTGATGCTGGCCGCCACGAACAGCACCAGCCCGACGCCGCGATCCGCGCACGCGATCAGCAGGCCCAGCGGCGCCAGGCCGGCCTTGCCGAGCAGGACGGCCCGCGCGCTGCCCAGCCGGGCCGCCAGCGGCCGGGCGGCGAAGGCGCCGGCGACGCCGCCCGCGCTGGTGGCCGCCAGCAGCGCGCCGGTCGCGCCCGCGGACAGGCCGATGTCGCCGACCAGGAAGACCACGAGCAGCGACTGATAGCCGGTCAGCGCCAGGTTGGCCACGCAGCCGTAGAGCATGTTGCCGCGCAGCAGCGGATCGCCCACCACCGTGCGCAGCCCGTCCCTGATCTCGCTGCGCAGCCGCCGCCGTGGCCGCGGCTCCACGATCTCGACGTGCCGGACACGCATCAGGCAGAGCGCCGAGACGGCGAAGCTCACCGCGTCCACCACCAGGCCGCCGAGGGCGGAGGCGAACTGGGCGAGGAGCCCGGCGATGCCCGGCCCGGCCAGGTTGGCCACCTGCTCGCTGCCCTGCAGCTTCGCGTTGGCCTCCAGCAGGTCGGGGCCCTCGACCAGCGACGGCAGGTAGGCCCGGTAGGCGGTCGCGAAGAACACCTTCGCCGTCCCCGCGACCAGCGCGACCACGACGAGCTGGCCGGTGGTCAGGACGCCGAGCAGGGCCGCGACCGGAACGCTGAGGAAGGCCGCCATCGACACCCAGTCGGCGGCGAGCATCACCCTGCGCCGGGAGAGCCGGTCGACCCAGGCCCCCGCGGGCAGGCCGACCAGCAGCCACGGCAGCCAGACGGCCGCCGCCAGCACGCTGACGGCGAACGCGGAGGCGTGCAGCACGGTCACCGCGACCAGGGGCAGCGCGACGCCGGTGACGGCGCTGCCCAGGCTGCTGGCGCTCTCACCGATCCATAACAGCCGGAAGTCACGCTGCCTGAGCAGGCCGAACCTGGGCTTGGTGAGCGTCTCGGCCGTCATGGCTGCCCCGGGACGCCGCGGGCGAAGGTGAAGACGGTGGCGCGTTCCTGGCCATCGTCGGGGATGTCGCGCTCGGCCCATTTGTCCATGACGGCGATGATCTCGGCGGCGAACTCCGCCAGCTCGTCGTCGGTCGCCTGGATCCAGGTCTCGGTGGAGAACGGGCCGCGCTGCCAGCGGTCCTGCTCGGACTGGGGCTGGTCGGCCCAGCGCCGTACGTGGCCGACCTGCCGTTCCAGGTTGAGCGACTCCAGGGCGCGGGCGATGGCCTCGCCCGCCGCGTCCTCGGCGAAGTCCGCGGAGGACCAGCAGAGCTTCTCCGAGGTGCGCCGCCACCAGCGCTCGCGCCGGTCGCGGGCCAGCTCGGGCGCCTCCTCTATCAGGCCGGCGGCGGCCAGGGCGCGCAGGTGGTGGCTGACGTTGCCCACCGCCTCGCCCGTGCGCTGGGCGAGCGCGCTCGCGGTGCCGGGGCCGTTGAGCTTCAACAGGTCGAGCAGGCGCCGGCGCACCGGATGCGCCATGGCTGCGAGCACCCTGGAGTCGGTGATCTGGGACATGACGCCACCCTAGATCCACAAGAGTTGTTGTGCAACAACTCTTGTGCTTCACAATGTAGGGATCTCACCGGGCGGAGCGGACGTCAAGCGCGAAAAACTTCTGGGAGATTTTCCAGCTCGCCTGTCGATCCGGGCCGTCGCGGTTCGTGTGAAAGGTGAGAGGCCGGCACGAGGCCGGCGCCGAACCAGGCGGGAGCTCGCCATGAAGACTGTCGTGACCAGCAGCGTGACACTCGACGGGGTGGCGCGGGCGCCGGGCCGGGCGGACGAGGATCCGCGCGGCGGCTTCAGCCATGGCGGCTGGGGCCCGCCCTACAGCGACCACGTCATGGGCCGGCGGATGGCCGAGGACGGCAGGCAACTGACCCGCCATGATGTGATCGAGGAGTATCTGCCGCCGGTCCACCCGCTGGTGCTGGGCGGCGGAAGCCGGCTGTTCGCCGACGACGGCACGTCCCGCTCGTTGCGGCAGACGGACAGCGTGACGACCACCACCGGCGTGGTGCTCGCCACCTATGAGAGGGAGGCCTGATGACCGAGTACCTGCTCAGCGTGTACCAGCCGGACGGGCCCCCGCCGCCTCCGCCGGTCCTTGACAAGATCATGGACGACCTCGAGACGCTGAACCAGGAGCTGCGAGCCGCCGGCGCGTGGGTGTTCAGCGTGGGCCTGTACCCACCGAGCACGGCCACCGTGGTCCGCGCCGGGCACGGCGACGTGCTGATGACCGACGGCCCTTTCACCGAAGGCAAGGAGCACGTCGGCGGGTTCACCGTGATCGAGGCCCCGGACCTGGACGCGGCGCTGGTCTGGGCCGGCAAGATGGCCCAGGCCAGCACCCTGCCCATCGAGGTCCGCCCAATCCGATGACACGCCCGATCCGATGACACGTCCGATCCGATGACACCGGATGTCGAGGGCGTGTTCCGCGCGGAGTACGGGCGCGCCGTATCGGTCCTGGTCCGCGTCTTCGGCGACATCGACATCGCCGAGGAGGCGGTCCAGGACGCCTTCAGCGAGGCGGTCAAGCGGTGGCCGTCCACCGGCCCGCCGCCCAGCCCCGCCGGTTGGATCATCACCACCGCCCGGAACCGGGCCGTCGACCGGCTGCGCCGCGAGGCGACCCGCGACCGGCGTCACGCCGAGGCCGCCCTGCTGCACGCCCGCGACGAACCGCCCGAGGAGGGCCCCGTGCGCGACGAACGGCTGCGCCTGATCTTCACCTGCTGCCACCCGGCGCTGGCCACCGCCGCCCAGGTCGCGCTCACCCTGCGGCTGCTCGGCGGCCTGTCCACGGCGGAGATCGCGCACGCCTTCCTGGTCCCCGAGGCGACCATGGCCCAGCGCCTGGTCCGCGCCAAAGGCAAGATCCGCGACGCCCGCATCCCGTACCGCGTGCCCGCCGACGCCGACCTCCCGGCCCGGCTGCGGTCCGTGCTGGCCGTGGTGTATCTGATCTTCAACGAGGGGTACACCGCGAGCTCCGGCGACCGGCTGACCCGCGAGGACCTCGCCGCCGAGGCGATCCGGCTGGGCCGCCTGCTGACCGCGCTGATGCCCGACGAACCCGAGGTCCTCGGGCTGCTCGCGCTGATGCTGCTGATCGAGTCGCGGCGGGCCACCCGGACCACCCCGGACGGCGACCTGGTGCTCCTGGCCGACCAGGACCGGGCCCGCTGGGAGCACTCCCTGATCGTGGAAGGCCAGGCCCTCGTCCGGGCCTGCCTGCGGCGCGGCCGGCCGGGCCCGTATCAGATCCAGGCGGCGATCAACGCGGTGCACGGCGACGCGCCGTCGGCCGCCGCCACCGACTGGGGGCAGATCCTCCAGTTGTACGACCAGCTTGCCGCCCTGTCCCCGAGCCCGGTGGTCGCGTTGAATCGGGCGGTGGCGGTGGCCGAGGTCAACGGCCCGTCGGCGGCCCTGACCCTGGTGGACACACTCAACCTGGACGATTTCTACCTGTATCACGCGATCCGCGCGGACCTGCTCCGCCGCCTGGGCCGTGGCGCGGAGGCGGCACTGGCGTATGAGGCGGCCATCGCGCGCAGCGGTAACGCGGCCGAACGCGCTTTCCTGCGCCGCGCGGCTCGGGCAGTGGCTCCCGCGCCGGACTGACCTGCGGGGCCGCCTCTGCATTGGCGGCGGTTTTCGGGGAGGCCACGGCCGGCGATGCGCCGTAACGGCGCTGAGCCCCGTGCGGATCAGCGGCCGTCCCCCTGAACTGAAGGCCCTCAGCCACCTACGGCGGGTGGCGCCGACCAGCGGGTGCCCACCGCTTGCCGTACAGGAAAGATCAAGGGTGTGGAGTACGGAGATCAGTCGCCACGTGGACGAAGTGTCCGCGGCGGGTGGGGAGGACGGGCGTGGTGTACGGAGATCATGTCACCACGTGGACGAAGTGACCACGGCGGGTGGGGAGGACGGTGGCGCACGTGTCGGGCTCGTCAAGCCCGTCGAGCAGGATGGCGGCGAGCTGGCGGCGCTGGGAGCTGGTCAAGGTCATGGGCAGCACGATGGGCATCAGCTCGATGGCGTCGCCGGGCAACTCACGGACATGGCAAGGCAGGAGGAGAGAGGTGTGAAGCACTCCCCCACTATCGCAGCCGCCACCGACAGATCATGGCGACTTGGTCTCACCGAGACCCGAGCGAAGCCTCTCCGACTCCTGCGGGACACGATTACCGTTCATGACCTCGGGTAACAGCACCAGGACAAGGGGGAAATCATGATCAAAATGCTCCATAAAATGGGCATCAGGGCTAGCCATATGTACGCCGCCGGCCTCGCGTCGATCGGAGCGTCCTTCGCGACCTGGATGATGTCGAGGAAGTACGAGAAGGCCGCCCTCGCCCGGGCGGACCGCTGGGGGATCTTCGTCGGCCAGTGGGCGCCCACGTTCATGGCGCTGGGGATCGCGCTCCGCATAGAGGAGACGCACGCGGACGTCGAGGAGGAAGCGAAGACCGAGATGTTCGACCGCGCGTCCGGGGGCGTCCGCGAGCGGACGCACGCCGGCACCTGACGCACAGGACAAGGACGCGTAGCGAGCCGGACACACGCCGGCACGCAGCGAACCAACCGAAGACCGGCCCGCAGTGAACCAACCGCAGGCCGGCACGGAGCGAACCGGCCGCAGGCCGCCTCTCATGGACGCGGCCTGCGGCCCGCTCCCGAGAGAGGCCGGCGACGTGCTCCGTCAGAGATCTAGCGCGCTTCGGCGGAAGACTCCGCCAGGCGCTTGAGCGGCTCGTCGGTCAGCCTGAACATCGTCCACTCGTCGAGCGGCACGGCGCCGAGCTTGCGGTAGAACCCGATGGCCGGTTCGTTCCAGTCGAGCACCGACCATTCGAGCCGGTGATAGCCGCGTTCGGCGCATATCCGGGCCAGCTCGGCCAGCAACGCCTTGCCGTACCCGGAGCCGCGCGTGCCGGGACGGACGTACAGATCCTCCAGGTAGATCCCGTGCGTCCCCCGCCAGGTGGAGAAGCTGAGGAACCACACGGCGAAGCCGGCCACCTCGCCGTCGTGTTCGGCGATGTGCGCGAACACGGACGGCTCGGCGCCGAAAAGCACCTCGCGCAACTGCGCTTCGGTCGCCCGTACCTCGTGCGCGGCCTTCTCGTACTCGGCCAGCTCGTGCACGAGCTGGAGCATCGCGGGGACATCGTCAATGGTGGCGCGGCGAATCATGGGCCTCAGCCTAATGCGGGGAGGCAAATCCCAGAACCGGTTGCAGTCATTCTGGCGCTTAGAGACCCGATGTTTTTTGCGCAATAACCCCTCGATCTGGATGTTTCCAGAATCCATCCCTTGTCACATCCGACCTTTGAGCCTAGCTTGAGCGTCAGGTCTGCAACCGACTGTCAGGCAGGAGCACCCCCCATGAGCGAATCCGCCTTAGCAAGAGCAGCCTCCTGGGTTGCCGCCGTCGTCCTGGCGATCTTCTCGATCGTCATCCCCGCCCAGTCCGCGGGGGCACTGGCGGTGTTCAACGTCAAGGACTACGGAGCGACAGGCAACGGCTCCACGAACGACACCGCCGCCATCAACGCGGCGATCACGGCGGCGAACAGCGCCGGCGGCGGCACCGTGCAGTTCCCGTCGGGCACCTACAAGTCCGCCAACTCCATCCACATGAAGAGCAACGTCACCCTTCAGCTAGACAGCGGCTCCACCATCATGGGCGCCTCCAACGACGACTACGACGCCCCGGAGTCGAACCCGAACGACGACTATCAGGACTACGGGCACAGCCACTTCCACAATGCGATGATCTGGGGCGACCGCCTCACCAACATCGCGTTCATCGGCTCCGGCACCATCGACGGCGGGGGCAACCTCATCACCGGCAACCCGGGCTCCGGCGAGGCGGACAAGATCATCTCGCTCACCCGCTGTGACGGGCTGACGGTCAGCGGCATCCGCCTGCGGCGCGGCGGCCACTTCGCGATGCTCACCAACGCCTGCAACAACATCACCTCGGACAACCTGCGGGTCGACACCGCCAGCGACCGTGACGGCTGGAACGTGATCAGCGCGCAGAACGTCACGATCCGCAACGCGAACATCGCGGCCAACGACGACGCCCTCGCCTTCAAGAGCGACTGGGCACTCGGCCAGACCTACTCCAACGGGAACGTCACCGTCACCGACTCCCAGCTCTCCGCCTCGTGCTGCAACGCGCTGATGTTCGGCTCGGAGACCTGCGGCAACTTCACCGGCTACCACTTCGAGCGCATCTCCATCAACGGCTCGAACAAGTCGGGTCTCGGCATGGTATCGATGGACGGCACGGTCATCTCCGACGTCCACTACAAGGACATCACGATGACGAACGTACGGGCGGCGATCACCGAGAAGATCGGCACCCGCAGACGCTGCGGCAACAGTCCGGGCGTCGGCCGGATCGAGAACATCACGTACGAGAACGTCACCTCCTCCGGCCAGAGCGGCTCCAACTTCACCGCCACGCTGTGGGGCGAGTCGAACACCGCCAACCGGATCCGCAACGTCACGTTCACCAACGTCGACCTGACCGTCCCCGGCGGCAACGGCTGCGTGGGCACCGGCGTGCCGAGCAACGACCCGACCAACTACAACCCCAACAGCATCGGCACCCGGCCCGCATACGGCTGGTACATCCACAACGCGCACGACATCAAGTTCGTCGACAGCTCGGTCCAGTTCACCTCCAACGACTGCCGGCCCGCGGTGATCGCCAACACGGGCAGCACGGTGACGTTCGACCGGTTCACGGCCGAGCGGGGCAGCAACAGCCCGAACGACATGGTCTTCCAGACGATCACCGACTACTGCGTCCAGAACAGCCAGAACACCGCCGGAGGCGCCCTGCGCGTCAGTGCCACCGGCTCCACCGACACCTGTACGCCGGGCAACCCCGGCACCGACTTCCTGGAGGCCGAGGACGCCACGATCTCCCAGGGCGTCGTGGAGTCCAACCACGCGGGCTTCAGCGGCACCGGCTTCGTCAACGGTGACAACGTCGTCGGCAGCTACGTGGAGTGGAGCGCGCCGGCGGAGCAGGCGGGCAACGCCACGCTGACCTTCCGCTACGCCAACGGCACCACGGCCAACCGGCCGATGGACATCACGGTCAACGGCGTTCTCGTGGCCGACGAGCTCGCCTTCCCGCCGACGGGGGCCTGGACCACCTGGCAGTCGGTGACGGTGACCGCGCCGCTGAACGCGGGCGCCAACGCCGTACGGGCCACCTCCACCACGGCCGGCGGCGGCCCGAACCTCGACTACCTCGACACCGCGGCGGCCGGGCCCGCCCCCACGGAGTACCAGGCGGAGAACGCGACGATCTCCCAGGGCGTGGTCGAGTCCAACCACGCGGGCTTCACCGGCACCGGCTTCGTGAACTACGACAATCTGGTCGGCAGCTACGTCGAGTTCGCGGTGACGGCCGCCCAGGCGGGCAACGCCACGGTGGTCCTGCGCTTCGCGAACGGCACCACGGCCAACCGGCCGATGGACATCACGGTCAACGGCGCTCTGGTCTCGGACGAGCTCGCCTTCCCCGCCACCGGCGCGTGGACGACCTGGAGCACCGTCACTGTGACCGTCCCGCTCAACGCGGGCGCCAACGTGATCCGTACGACCTCGACCACGGCCGGCGGCGGCCCCAACCTGGACAGGATCTCGGTCGCCTGAGCCTTCCGCCTTCCTGCGGGCGGAACGGACCGCCGCCCCGCACCCACCGGCGGGGCGGCGGGATCATCCTGCGTGCGGCGACCGGAAAGTACGGTCGCCGCCCGCCGGCCGGATCGGTGGGAAACCAGCGCCCCCACCCCCATGCCCGGCTCCGGCGGCACGATATAAAGATCACCACGGAAAGCGTCGGGGCGTCGTTGGGAGCGCTCCCGTAACCGACCGGCTTGAGGCGTCCGGAACATGAACCCACGCCCGCGGCCCGAGGGGAGGCCCCGCGACGTGCCCGCCAACGAACGGGAGGACCTCCCCTTTGTTCCACAACCGCATCGCCGCGGTGTTCACCGGTTTGGCACTCGTGCTCTGCACCACCGCCACACCCAGCTCGGCGACTCCCCCCAACCCAAAGGGCACTATGGCGGACGAACCGCCCAAGCCCGGCACGGTCACCCTGATCACCGGCGACGTCGTCGACTTCACGCCGGGCGTGAACGGCGGGCCGCCGATATTAGCCACCCGGGCCGCACCCAGGCCTGACGGCGAGCCGGTGACGTTCGCCACGCTGCCCGACCGCGACGGCGGCACCCTGGTCATACCGTCCGACGCCGCCGACCTGGTGGCCGCGGGCACCCTCGACGACGAGCTGTTCGACGTCGAGACACTCGTACGGGAGCACCGCGCCCAAGCGATCCCGCTGATCATCACGTACGGCGGCAACCCCGGCGAGACGGCCGTCACGAAGGCCGCCGACGCCCTGCCCGGCACCGAGCGCACCCGCACGCTCGACGTCATCGACGGCGCGGCCGTGACGGTGAAGACCGCCGAGACCGGCAAGCTGTGGTCGGCCCTCCAGCCCCAGCCTGCCGGACTGAAGGCGAACCGGCCTGCCAAGATCTGGCTCGACCGGCGCGTCAAGGCGTCCCTGGACCAGAGCGTCCCGCTCATCGGCGCCCCCACCGCGTGGCAGCAGGGCTTCGACGGCGCCGGCACCAAGGTCGCGGTCCTCGACACCGGCATCGACGCCGGGCACCCCGACTTCACCGGCCGCATCGTCGCCACCGAGAACTTCTCCACCACCCCGGACACCACCGACGTGGTCGGCCACGGCACCCACGTCGCCTCCACCATCGCCGGCTCCGGCGCCGCCTCCGACGGCAAGTACCGGGGAGTCGCGCCCGCCGCGTCGCTGCTGGTCGGCAAGGTGCTCGACGACTACGGCTACGGCGAGCTGTCCTGGCTGATCGCGGGCATGGAGTGGGCCTCGGCCCAGGGCGCCGACGTGGTGAACATGAGCCTCGGCGTGTGCTGCGGAGACGGCACGGACCCGACGAGCCAGGCGGTCAACGAGCTGACCAGGAAGTACGGCACGCTGTTCGTCGCCGCCGCGGGCAACGAGGGCGAGCCCCAGACGGTGAGCGTCCCCGCCGCCGCCGACAAGGCACTCGCCGTCGGCGCGGTGGACAAGATCACCGGTACGACCCTGGCCCCGTTCTCCAGCATCGGCCCGCGGCTGGACGACGCCGCGGTCAAGCCGAACATCGTGGCCCCCGGTGTCAGCATCGTCGCCGCCCGGTCCGGCGCCTCCGGGCAGCCGTCCATTCCGGGCAACGACCGCTACACCTCCTTCAGCGGCACCTCGATGGCCACGCCGCACGTCGCGGGCGCCGCGGCGGTGCTGGCCCAGCAGCATCCCGACTGGGACGCCGACGAGCTGAGCGCCGCCCTGGTCTCCACCTCGGCGCGCAACGAGAAGCACAACTGGTTCGAGGAGGGCGGCGGCCGGCTGGACCTGGGGCGCGCGGTCACGCAGAGCGTCTTCGCCGACCCGGTCGTCGACTTCCTCCGCCTCGAACGGGGCAAGGGGGCCGTCACCAAGAAGGTCACGTACCGCAACACCGGCCCCGAACCCATCACGCTCGCCCTGAAAGCCGACACCCGGGCCTGGAGCGGCGGCCCCACCCCGGTGGGGGCGATCCGCCTGGGCGCGGAGACCGTCACCGTCCCCGCGAACGGCACCGCCACGGTCGACCTCACTGTGAACCCGGCGCTGGGCCCCGAGGGCGCCTACGGCGGCTGGGTCACCGCTACGGCGGGCGACTCCCGCCTGGCCACGCCCTTCAGCTACTACACCGGTCCGGACACGCACCTGCTGAAGATCTCGCTGACCAACTCCTACGGCGCAAAGGAGTTCTCCTCCCGTCCCGGCCAGGGCGGGCGGCTCGGGCCGCTGGTCTACATCGTCCCGTTGCGGCGGAGCAACAGCCCAGATGACCCCTTCCATCCGTACGCGTACTACTACGGCCGGCTCGACCTGACCGGGAAGGGCGAGCAGTACCTGCCGGACGGCGACTACGAGGTGATCGCCGTCGCGAACGAGACCTACATGAGGACCCGCACCTCCCTGGTCATCGGCAACGTGACCCTGAAGGACGACCAGACCATCGACCTGGACGCTCGCGACACCGTGCCGCTCAGGCCGTCCTCGCGCGACGCCATGGACGCCGAGGGCAAGGTCCAGTACGTGCGGACCTTCACCGACCGGCCCTCGCCCATCTCGATCACGGCGAGCACCGAGTCCGGCAGGCACGTGGACCTGTACGCCACGCCGGTGCCGTCGGTCAAGGCAGGCACGATGAGCCTGTCGCACATGTGGCAGCTCGAGCCGGGCGTACTGGCCGCCGCCACGGCGGGCAGGCTCACCCTCGACCCGTCGTACGAGGTCGACACGGTGCGCTCGCTCATCACCAAGCCCACCACCTATCCCGTCGTCTCCGCCGGCCAGGGCAGACCGGCCGACTTCGCGGGCCTCGACGTCACCGGCAAGCTGGTCCTGGTGGGGGTGCCCCTCGGCACCGGCGCGACGCCGTACAGCGACGCGACCCCGCTGATGGACGAGGCGTCCGCGCTGGCCAAGCAGGGCGGCGCCGCCGGGTTCATCGGGTTCTACGACGCCGACGGGGCCGGGACGCGGCTGCCCGGGTTCGCCGACACCAGGTTCCTGCGGTTCGGGCTGGACGCGGCGCAGGGTCGTGCCCTGCGGGAGACCGTGCGACAGGGTACGGACACGCTGCGGCTCACCCCGTACACCGGAGAGTCCACGTACTACCGGCTGCGCTACGACGAACAGGGGAAGATCCCCCGCAAGCCGGCGAAGCTGGACCGCGATCGGCTGGCCCGCGTCGACACCCGCTATCACGCCGACCAGCCGAACGCCCAGGGACACCTGCTGGTGACGACGTCCGCCGGTGCGTCCGCGCTGTCGTTCGGCCAGTGGGTGACGATGCCGTTCGAACGTACCGAGTACTACGGCCCGGCCGGTGACGACGCGCTCTGGTCGCGCTCGGTCGGCAACCAGGGCCTGGAGCTCACGTCGCAGGAGACGTTCGCGCGGGCGGGCCGTACGGGCGAGGACTGGTTCAAGGCTCCGCTGGTGCCCGGCGCGGCCGCCGTGCCGGCGCGCTACCCGGTGACGGTGCCGTGCGCGCTGTGCCGGGACGGCGACCGGTTCGTACCCGCCGAGCAGTGGCTGGACTCGGACCCGCGCCACTACAGCGCGCTGAGCACGGTCTCCTCCGCTCCTCACCTTGGAGTGGGCGGCACCGAGATCCCGGTGAAGGGCTGGGGCCCCCGCTCGTTCACCGTGCCCGCGGGTCCGTCCCCGTACCGGCTGGACACGGTGGACACCAGCTACCGGGCGCTGTCGCCGAAGGTGACCACCGGCTGGCGGTTCACCTCCTCGGGAGACCCTTCAGGCACGCCGCGCGGCTACTCCTGCTCCTTCGGCCCCGCCTGCGCCTTCCAACCCGCTTTGGTGCTCACGTACGACCTGCCGGTGGACCTGCTCAACCGAGCCCCTTCCGGACGGCCTCTCACCTTCGAGCTGACCGCCCGCCCGGCGGCGCCTTCGGCTTCGCCGGCACGGTCGGTCAGGGTGGAGTACTCCATCGACGACGGCGCCACCTGGCGCCAGGCCGAGAACGTCCGCAAGCTCGGCGACGGCCGCTTCAGAGTGCGCGTCCTCCACCCAGCACTGGCCGCCACCAGCGGTTTCGTGTCACTGCGGGTCAACGCTGAGGACAAGGCGGGCGGCACGGTCACCCAGACCGTCGACCGCGCGTACAGGCTGAAGTAGCTCCAGCGGCCACGGGACGCCCACGCCCCGTGGCCGCCGAAGCGATCCCGTGACAGGGTCTGGTTCATGGACGAGCTCAGAGAACTGGTCGAATCCTTCTTCGAGGCGGTCTCCTTCGAGGAGGGTGGGCGGCCGTCGTACGCCGCCCTCCACGACCTCTTCATCGAGGACGGCAAGCTGATCAGAAGCGGCCCCGGCGACCCGGAAATCCTCACCGTCACCCAGTTCGCGGCCTCTCGCGGGGAACTGTTCGAGACCGGCCGGCTGACCTCCTTCCGCGAAACCGAGTCGGCGGCGACCACGGAGTCGTTCGGCAACGTGGCTCATCGTCTCAGCACCTATCGGAAAGAGGGCGTCTTGAACGGGGCGAGGTTCGGCGCCGAAGGCGTCATCTCGACTCAGTTCGTCCGATTGGCCGGCGCGTGGAAGATGAGTTCCATGGCCTGGGACGACGAGCGCCCCGGCCTGGTCATCCCCGAGCGATACCGGTGACCGCGCGGTCATCGGATCAACGCACCAAGCCGGGCACGGCGTACGCTCCTTTCGCCCGGATCGGGAACAACTTACGGGCCTGCCCCGTCCGCACATTCACCCCGTAGGCCACTGCCGATATATCGCTCCGGGGCGACTGCGCGACGGCGACCAGCGTGACCTCGTCGGCGTTCAACCAACCGCCCAGCCAGGCCGGCTGCAGATCTCCTGGAATGCCGGACACCGGCACCCGCGCCTCGGCGCCCCCGGTGAGGGCGTCGAAGGTGACGATCGTCCCGTCGTACTGCACCTTGGGCGTCTCATGGCCCAGGACCTGCCCCACTCGAACGAGCCTGCGGCCATCAGGGCCCAAAGCGCTGAAATCGTAGGTGAAGGTGGGGATGGTGACCGGCTTATGGCCACGTACCCAGACCTTGGTGGTGTTGTCGTACGGTTTGGCCAGCACCACCGGGCCGTCACCATCCGCCACGCTCACCGGCCACCAGCCACTCTCCAGTTGCTCCACCGTCCCCTGCTCGACGTCCACCAGCATGTTCGGCTCACGCCCACCACCCCAGCCGGAGACGATGAAACGCAACCCGTTGGGCGACATCCGCAGGGCGTACTCGACGGCGAAGTCCTGCTTCGGCTGCTTCAGCGGCGCCTTCCAGATCCAGCCACTGGCCAGGTCGCGCACCACGATCCTGCGGTCCTTCTCGCTGTAGTAGGCGATCCGGCGACCGTCAGCCGAGGCTTCCACCGGCCCCGACCTCGCGGGCACCTGGAAGGTTTCGCCGCTTCGGGTCACGATGCGCCACCCGGCCTCCTGGCACCCGCCCCGGCAGGACGGCCGATAGGCCTGCTCCACCGGCGCGACCCCCTTGTCGGGCAGCGGCAGCGCCTTGGTCTCCGGCGGTGAGAGAACGACCGGCGGCACCGGCCGTACCTCTTGGAAACGTAGGGCCGAGCCCCCGGCGATCCCGGCGACCACCACGGCGGCGGCCAGCGACAGGCGGACCACGCGCTTGCGGCGCGCTCCCCTGATCGCCAGGTCGGCCAGGTCGACGTCGGGCGCGTGGGCGGCCAGCTCGTGCAGATCCTCGCGGAGCGTGTTCATCGGTCCACCTCCTGTGGGGTGAGCGCACGCAGCTTCGACAGCGCGTAATTCGTCTGGCTCTTGACCGTGCCCAGCGAGGTGCCCATGAGCTGGGCGGTCTCGTGTTCGGTGCGATCTTCGTAGTAACGCAGCACGATCACCGTCCGCTGTCTCGGGGTGAGCTGGGCGAGCGCGTGCAGCAAGGCGAGCCGTCGCACGGTCGCCTCGTCGTGCGACTGGCCGACCTCCGGCAACGCAGCTCCCGGCAGCTCGACGCGCCTGCGTCTGCGCCAGGAGATGTTCTGGTTGACCAGGGCCTTACGGGCGTAGGCCTCGGGATTGCCGCCCTTGGCGAGTTTGGCCCAGTGTGAGGCGACACGGGTGAGGACCGTCTGCAACAGATCCTCGGCGAGGTGGGTGTCTCCGGTGAGCAGGTACGCCGTCCGCATCAGCGATTGCTGGCGAGCACGCACGAACTCGTGGAACCCCTCATAACGGTCCATGTACTAAACAACTCCGGGAAAGACCCCGAGGTTGGAAGCCGGCTCAAGAACGTGACCGCTCGCGAAGCGCCGCCTCCAGCCGCAAGCCGAGTCCGACCAGGACAACCAGCATGAAGACGGCGAGCACCTGCCACGATGGCCTGCCGCCGTCGATGAGGAGAGCCCCCACACACAACACGCCACCCACGACGAGACCGATAGCTCCACAGGTGCGCAGGATCTCAACGTCGTCGGGAACCTCACTGGGCGGCCCGGACAATACGGGGTCCTCTGGCTCGGTCACGGCGAGAGCATCCCACATCGCCCTCACGGCCGGTGCGCCGACAACCATGACTCCGGCGTCGCCTCAGTGCTCCGGCCCATGGATCTCGACCTTGTCGGCAGGCAGCACCGCGACCTTGCCACTCGCCTTTTCCAGCACGAACACGGCGGCTTCCGGATCAAGGCCGAGCCGCTCGCTCTCCTGATCGCTCGCTATCCGGAAGATGCCGCAGTCCCCCGGCTCGATCACCACGACGGTGATGTCGTCCGATCCGAGACGTACCACGGTGCCCCAGTTCGGGATCGTGTAGACGTAACCGCTGTCCCGCAGATGATTGATCGCCTCGAGGATGGTGCTCCGAACCACGCCATACTCCTGCTCAAGCTCCGCGACACGAGGCAGACGGTGGCGAGGCAGCCATTCGCCAGACTCGATACGTTCGCGGAGGGACGCCGCGACCTGCAGATATACCGGCTGCTCGCCCTTGGGATCGATCACGGTCCCACGTTAAGGCATGAGCCGCACCCGACCACGCTCGACGGACCGTAGGGCCATACGAAGAGACAGACACCATTCTCCAAGGACAGCCGACGAAGCCAAGACGGATACTGTAGATTTTTCCGCGAATTGCGCAAATCGGATGGGACCTAAAATGCCGCTGACGCTGAATTCCCAGCACGAGCCTGACAAGGTCACACTCGCATGGTGCCTTACCGCCGTCGGCTTCCTGCTTCACGTCATGCCCGCCCGCCGGGTCATCCTCGAAATCTCCTCGTCCGGGTTGGGCCCGCTGTGGATTCCTGCCCTGATTTTCGCCGGCATTCCCGCCCTCAGTGTGAGTGCGGGCGTTTTACTATCCCGCGTTCACAGCCCGGGCGGCAGATTCGTGGGCGGCGCGATCGGTCTGGTCCTCTCCGGGGTCGCTCTCATGGGCGTGCTTGCCTGGCTCTTCATGAACTCGCTCACCGATCCCTTGACGCTCGCCGATATCTGGGGCCCATAGCCCACCAGGCCGAGCGCAGACACGAGCCGGCCTGGCGCAGAGCTGCTGGGTGCCACCTGGGATGAGCCGCGGCCCGAAAATCCGTGCCCCATCGCCGGCGGCGCGTAGCACCACCGCTTGATACCCATGAGAACAATGCAGCGGAAGACCAGGGCGACGATGCAGCGCGTCATGTACTCGTGACGGGACGCCCACGTAATGACCCGCGATGGCGTCCGCCCTGTGACGGAGCCATCTCTATTCCCGTGACGCGCCGGGGCAATGGCGCTCGAACTTGAGCTAATGGCACGGAGGCTCCTTGAGAAGGACGGCAAGTGCACCAATGCCGTCCGGTGCGGTTCCTCGCGCATGGCGGTCATACCCACGGGTGTGGGTCTCACCGGCCAGGCGCGTCGCGATCAGCGCTGACCGTCACTCAGAAATTGCCGCGCGCCGCGCAACCTGGTCTGAAGCCGCCGCTGAGTCATGGCACAGTCCACGCGCACGTCCAGAGGGCCAGGCAACCTGGTGTCCGCCCGCCGCCCTGCGACGTGCCCATGAGCACGGGTGAGGACCGTCTGCAACAGATCCTCGGCGAGGCGGGTGTCTCCGGTGAGCAAGCACGCCGTCCGCATCAGCGAGCACGCACGAACTCGTGGAACCCCTCAAAACGGAACTCCGCGGAAGACCCCGAAGTTGGAAACAGAGTCAAGAACGTGACCGCTCGCGAACGGTCCACCTCGCCACCGCGCTACCTGTCGTAGCGGCCTACAGGGTGTAGGCGAAGCAGCCGGAGGCGCGGCCGATGCTGACGGTGATGCGGACGTGCCCGTCACGTGGCAGCAGGATCGCGCCGGGGTAGATCGTGTCCCCGGAGGGTGTGCCGTCGTCGTTGGTTGTGGTGGCGGTCGCCGCGGCGTCGCGGACGAAGTAGGCGATGGTGCCCGATTCGACGTGCTCAATCCGGATCAGCGCGTCCGCCGGGCCCTTGCCGCGATCCTGCGCGACCCATAGTTTGGCCACGCCGCCGCGTTGCTGGCGCAGGTACGCGCCGAACGGGCCTGCCCGCACACCGCCCACCGAGGCACCCTTCTCCCCGGCCTTGTCGGCGTCGATGCACGGCACGCCGCCAGGGGGGGTCGCGGGCGATGTCACGGGGGTCGTCCAGCCCAGTGTGCTCGGTGGGCTCGATGTCTGTTTTACCTCCGCCGTGCCCGCTGAACAGGCCGTTTGGCTGCATAACAGAATTAGTGCCGCCGAGCATGACAAGATTTTTGACCTACTCATTGATCAAAGTATTGCGGCCATTTATGATCACGTCCATGGACATGGCCGAATTAGTCGGGGTGGGCTGCGGCCTTCTCACCGCCCTCTTCGTCGCCAGCGGCATTCCCAAAATCAGACGGCCGTTCGCGCTCGCGCTCGCCCTGGTCCGCTTCGGTGTCGTCAAACGGGTACGGCCCGGCTTGGGCCGGATCCTTGGCGCTCTGGAGGTCGCCGTCGGTCTCGCCGTAGCGGTGAGCCCGGCCCTGCTCCCGGCCGCGACCTGCGCTCTTGTGCTTCTGGTCGCCTTCACCGCGGTGATCGTACGGTCCGTCATGGCGGGGCAGAGCGTGGAGTGCGCCTGCTTCGGCACGGGCGAGACGACCTCGTGGGCGACCGTGGTGCGCAACCTCGTCCTGATCGGCGTCGCGGCGTTCGTCGCCGCGGCACCGGCGGTGCCCACCCTGGACCAGCGCATTTCAGGACTGCTCATCGGTACGGCAATCACCTGCGGATATCTACTAATTTCCACCCTGACCGTGGTCAAGCCTTTCAGTGTCCGACTCGACGGGTGAATGAGGCGTCATGGGCTATACCGCACTATTGGTCGTAGCTTCCGTCTGGTTACTTCTGCTCGCTCTCGGGCTGCTGGTCGTACGCCGTGAACTGTCGATCCTCCAGGACCGTGTGGCAGTGAGCGGAGCCGCGCCCGCCGACGGACTCGCCGTGGGCGCGCTCGCCCCGCAGTTCCCCGGCATGCGGTCTGACGACGTGGTCCTGTTCTTCTTCGGGGACTGCGAGCCCTGCCACGAGGTGGCGACGGAGGTGGCACGCTCCGCCGATCCGGGCGGGTTCGCCTGTGTGGTCAGCGACGGCACCATGGCCGGGTCGTCGGCCGGTTTCCGGCAGATCCTGCCCGAGGACGCGCGTGTGCTCACGGGCGATAAGGCCGCTGCCGTGAGAGACCGGTACAAGGTGCACTCCGGCCCCTTCGGCGTGGCGGTGTCCAATGGCCTGGTGGTGGCCAAGGGCATCCTGCGGTATGCCGCCGACCTGGAGCATCTCCACAATGCCGCCTACGGCGCGGCCTCGGTCGGCAGGTGAAGGAGACATGATGGGTGGCATCCTGACCAGCCCCCGGATCAGGCCGGCGCTGGCGATACCGCTGGCCGCGCTCGGTGTGTTCGCTGGACATCTCCTGGGCCTCCAGCCCTGGACGCTGCTCGTCATGACCGCGCTGATAGTGGCGATCGCGCAGCAGACCCTCCCTTGAGGCCCCAACGTGATCATCATGATCACGCGCGCCCGCGTGTCCGGGTGCTTCGGTTCCTCGGTGGTGGCTGGTGCCGTCCTCATATTGTCGGCCATGGCCGGAGCGGCGCTCACCGGGGCTTTCGTCGGTCTCCTCGGCGCGGCTGTGGAGCCCTCGATGCGTGCTCTGCTCGCTGTGACCGCGGTGTCTACCGTCATCGTCGGAGCGGCGCTCAGGCCCGTTCCCTGGCAACTGGACCGTGAGACCAACACCCGCTGGCTCACATACAACGACTGGCGCACCGCCGCGTACAACGGCTTGGCGCTCGGCGTCGGCTTCACCACGCGCATCGGTTTCTGGCTCTGGTACCTGGTCCCGCTGACCGCCTTCATCGCGGCCGACCCGGTCCTCGGAGCGGTCGGCTTCACCGTCTTCGCGCTGACGCGAGTGGGCCTGTCCGCGCTGCTCACCTCAGCGGATATCTACATCTCCGACGGGATCATTCGAGCCCGCATGATCGCCGACCCGTTGGCCCTCGCCGCGCTCGGCGCCCTCTACCCCATTCTCACGCCGTTGCTGTGACCAACAGACCGTTGTTTCACCAACAGAGAGGAAGAAGTAATGAAGGAGGAAACGACCAGACGCGGGCTGTTCGCCGGAGTCTTCAGGGACACGGCCGGCAACTCGCCACTACCCCCGTCCGACGCCTCTGCAGGCGTCCTGGTCAGCGGTTCGGGCCAGAACGTGACAGTGCGCCGCTACGGCTCGGCCGGCCTCACGGCCGCCGCGCCCGTCTCGGCCAAGGCCGAGGAACTGCCCTACGGCTGGGCGCTCAGGCCCGGCGACCTCGTCGTGCTCGACGAGTCAACCGCGGGTCAGCGCGTCGCGGTCACTCTGCACCGCAACGTCAGCGGGAGCGTGACAGAGGTCACCGCCGATCGCATCTCGGTGAACGGCCAGGTCTGTCTGCTCGACCCGCGGACGCTGCACTATGAGGGCACGTCGGGCGAACCGGCCGCCAAACCGCTAGCCCAGCCACTGAAAGCCGGGGACACCGTCGCCCTGGAGTGCTTCGACAACCGCGTGGACGGCACCCTGACCGTCCACTTCATGCGGCGGATCAGGCAGGCTGCCTGATGGAACGCGTTCTCGCCGTCGTGCTGGTGGCGGCGTGCGTCGTCCTCACGGTGGCCTTCCTGGCCTGTCTGCGGGGAATCGCGGAACTGCGCCTGCGCCTCACGGGGCGCGGCGTGGATCCCAGCGCCCAGCTGATCATCGGCAGGAAACTTCCCGACAGCCTGGTCTCGCTGATCCCCGACGCGACGCAGGACGCGTTGCTGCTCTTCATGTCCAGCACCTGCGGCACTTGTCACGGCCTCGCGGCCGATCTCGACAAGTTCGCGGACCGTCAGACGGTGGCGATCATCGCCGGCGACTCCACCACCGAGTTGCTCGCGATGCTCCCATCGCACGTCAATGCCTACGACGGCGAGCGGGCCAAGGCCGTCGACGCCGACCTGCCCATGGCGTTGTGGCCCACCGTCGTCCTGCAGCGGGACGGCTTCATGGTCGCTGTCGCGACGGGCAGCGACGCCGACAGCGCCGCGGACCTCGAGGTGCTGTGGGAACAGAGAGTGGACGTACCAGAGGGGATGAGAGCATGATCGTCGAGCACGTGAAGAAGACTCGGCTGACGAGGAACAAGTTCCTCGCCGTCGCCGGGGCGACAATCGTCGGGGTGGCCACCAACGCGTGGTTCCCCGGACGCGCCGAGGCGGCGCCGGACGGCTGCTACGGCCTGCCAGGCTGTAGCTGCTGCTCAGCCACGACCTGCTGCGCCAGCGGCTGCAGCAGCCTCTACAGCTGCGGCGGCAAGCACTGCTGGACGACATGCGCCTACTTGGGGAGCACGCTGTACCGGTTCGAGTGCTGCGACTACACCAAGGGCGGCAACGGGTGCATCTGCAGGGTGAATAACCGACCCTGCACCTGAGTGATGATCATGATGCGGTGGGCCCGGCCCACCGCATCATGATCACTGCCGCATACGAGCCCCGGCTCGGGCTCTTTCAGACGAAGGTCGCGATCATCGCTGACCGTCGCCCAGAAATCGCCGCGCGCCGCGCAACTCGGTCTGAAGCCGCCGCTGAGTCATGGCGCAGTCCAGGCGCACGTCTATCGGGCCGGGCAACCTGGTGTCCGCCCGCCGACCTGACGGCAAGTGGTCCGTGTCGAGGCCATCGCGGCGAGCGATGAGCAGCCCGAGCTCGTATCGGCTTACGGCATCGGCTCCAGCGACGTGGTGGATACCGCGATACTCGGATGCGGCAAGTTCCAGAAGCGCCGCGGCAAGGTCAACGACATGCACGGGGCACCGCACGTCATCGGTGAACAGCACTCCTCTCGCGCTGCCGGTGGCCAGTGAACGCACCAGGGCCTCATGCGGGGAATCACCGTCGCCGATGATCAAGGATGTCCGGGCTGTCACCGCGGCCGGCACGATCGCGTTCACCGCTGTCTCGGCGGCGGCTTTGGCCGCACCGTACGGGCTGATCGGATCAGGGACGCACATCTCGTCATAGCGAACCGCGGCGCCGGAGAAGACCGCGTCGCTGGACACATGGACGAGGCGTCCACCCGCCATGGAGACAGCGAGAGCCACGTTCGCGGCGCCGATGGCCGTGGTCGCCCAATCCGTCTGACGGTAGGCGGCGTTGATGACCACCTCTGGCCGGAACGCGCCGATCAGCGCATTGACGTCCTCGCGCCGACGCACATCGAGCGGCGACCACTCAAGGCCAGCGGTCTCTCCGGGCCGGGTCAGATAGGTCGCAGCCACCTCATGCCCGGCGAGCAAACACTGTCGAGCGAGCTCACTGCCGAGAAAGCCACTACCGCCGACGATGAGGATTCTCACGACCGGTCACCATAGTTGATCATCGGAGGCGTGCCGGTCTCAGCCGTCTAGCGTTGCTTGAGGCGGAGTGCTTCTTTGCGGGCCTCGGCCTGGATGGACCGCTCGCGCTCCAGCCACGCGGGGTTCTCCGCCTTCAGCGCGTCGATCTCGGCGGTGGTGAGCGGTTCGGTGATCCCGCCTCTGGTCAGGCCCGAAATGGAGACCCCGAGCTTCGCGGCGATGACCTGCTTGGGGTGCGGGCCGTTGCGGCGCAGGTCAGCGAGCCAGGTGGGTGGCGTCGACTGCAACTCGTTCAACTCGTCCCTGGAGACGACACCCGCCTGGAACTCGGCGGGCGTGGCCGAGAGAAGGACACCCAGCTTCTTGGCCGCGGTCTCAGGCTTCATCGTCTGGATGGTCTTCGATTTGGACGAGGTCATGGCCCAAAGAGTAGTCAGTCGGAACGGGTTCCGCTGACATCGGTACCCTGGGGAAGTGACTGATGGGGAGACCGGCAGAGTGTTCCGGCTGGCGTACGTGCCCGGGGTGACACCCGCGAAATGGGTGGGCGTCTGGACCGAGAGGATGCCCGGCGTGCCGGTTACCCTGGTCGCGGTTCCCGCCGCCGAGGTGGTGGGGCTCCTGCGGGATGGCGGCGCCGACGCCGGGTTCGTCAGGCTGCCGATCGACCGGGACGGGCTCAGCGTGATTCCGCTCTACGTGGAGACCACGGTGGTCGTGGTGCCCAAGGACCACGCCGTGACCGCCGTCGACGAGGTGGCCATCGCCGACCTGACCGACGACGAGGTGTTCCATCCTCTGGACGACACCCTCGAGTGGGCGGTACGGCCTGGGCTGCCCGCGTTCACCCGCCCCGCCACGACCGCGGACACGGTCGAGCTGGTAGCGGCCGGCAGTGGGCTGCTCCTGGTTCCGCAGTCGCTGGCCCGCCTGCACGACCGCAGGGATCTCACGTACCGGCCGGTGCCGGACGCGCCGCAGTCCCAGGTCGCACTGGCCTGGCCCACGGACGCGACCACTGACCTGGTGGAAGATTTCATCGGCATCGTCCGCGGCCGGACCGCGAACAGCTCGCGGGGCCGTACCCCCGCCTTCCCTGCGGAGGAGCGGACACAGCGGCAGGCACAAAAACCACAGAAGCCACGAAAGCCCGCACAGAACACCTCCAGCCGCCGGGCCGTGCCGGCCAGCCGCAAGAAGAAGGGCAACCGGCCACGGTAACCGGGGACCCGGCAATATCCCGGCCTTTACGACCAGCGACCCAGATCAGGGGGCTTCGCTTCCGAACGGCGACGGACGTTCCCTCTGGATCCCAGAAAAGCGCCGCCACCCGCAGTGGGTGGCGGCGTTCATGGTTCACACGTCAGCCGCAGTGTTCGAAGGGGCTGTTGTAGGTGGCCGTACCGGCCTTGCCGCCCCACTTGACGCACTTGTCCGCCGCACTGGCGCGTACCGGACCCGCGTAGTAGGTGAAGTTGCCGGTGTCACTGGCCCGTGTCTTGCCCTTCACCTCCAGGTAGGCGCTGGCCGCGGTGGCCTTGCCGAGGGAGGTCGCCTTGATGGTGGCCACGCAGTTCTGGCCCTTGGCCGAGTTGAACAGCAGGTAGACCTTGCCCGCCGTGCCCAGGGCGGCCGAGTCGATCACCTTGTAGCCGCTGCCGCACACCGACGCGGCAGTGTGCGGGTTACCGCTGCCGCCTCCTCCGCAGTTCTTGGAGGTGAGCGTCTGGTTCGGGTAGCCGAACGTGGCCCCGTTGAAGACGGCCTTCTGGATGTTCGACGGGTAGCTGCTGCCCTTGCGGATCTCGAAGTGCAGGTGAGGCGAGATGCCGTTGCCCGGCTTGCTGGTGTTGCCGACCGCGCCGATCTTCTGGCCCTGAGTGACCTTGGCGCCGGCGGCGACGGCGCGCGAGTTCAGATGCGCGTAGAAGGACGTCCAGCCGCCCCCATGGTCGATCTTGACCAGGTTGCCGTAACCGTTGACCGAACCCTGGTGGGCCGAGATGACCACGGTGCCCGCGGCGGCGGCGACGACGGTGTCCCCGAGGTCGGCGTTCGCCGTGCTGCCCCGGTTGAAGTCGATCTCATATGACCGGTGAGCGCTGCTGCCGCTGTTGTTACCGTTCCACGACTGGCCGCAGGGGAAGGGGAGCTGGAAGCCCGGGGCGGCCAGGGTCGATACCTGCGGCCCCTCAACCTGGTTCGGGGGGTCGTTGTTGTCCGCCCCGGAGGTCGGCGTGGGGGTGGGTGTGACGGTCTTCGTGGCGGTCGGTGTAGCAGTCGGCGTCGGACCGGCCTCGGCCCCCGTCGTGCTCGCTAACGCGCCCTGACCGGACGCGAGGCAGACAAACAGGGCGAACCCAACCGTGAGTACCCCTTTGGGTCTCATACGAAATCCTTTCTACGTGTGCCGGGGACGAGGCTTGGCCGGCACCGTGCGTTGTCTATGAGGTCGTTCGAAACGTCTCTTGCTGGAGATCAAGAGTGTGGATGAGCCGTACAGAGAACATCCAAAACCTGCATAGAGGGCCAACCGCTTCGGACACCTATTGGTCACCGTCAGTCACCGGAGACCGGGAGATGAGGGGTTGACCTGCGGTTCGCGCTCACGCTGCGGAGCCGGTACGACCAGGCGGCACGCGGGCGAAAGATGTGCGCGGGGCCACCAGATCAGGCCATGATCAACGGCTTCCGGACGGTACCCCGGGCCGTGGTGGCGGCCTGAAACGACCAGAACCCCGCCATGTCGGGCGACCGCCCCCAGCGGGCCTCACGCGAGTGGCACGCCCGTACCGACGTACACGCCACTCCACCCGCGCCAGCCACTCACCAGGCGCCCTTCGAGATCATTTCGGAGCCGAGGCCCTCGCCAGAGGCTCTATCTATGGCGGCGCAGCAACACCATGGCAAGCCAAATGATGGTGGGCAGCAGAAGAAGCAACACGATGAGGCCAACCCCGAGAGCGATCTCAACGTCGGTCACCGGTCCACCCGAGAGATCATCGTCCACCCCGCGAGGCTATCCGCATCACGTCGATCGGGAACTCGTCAGGCCGCGCGATGCTCGGACAGCCGGCTCCGGGGCGCCGGGCTCTTTCGGCGGCGACGCGTCTGGAGGCGCCGAATCGGAACAGGACGAAATGTAACCAGAACCCGAGCAAATATAACCAGCGCATGGTTACATTTGCCTATGAGCCAGAGCGTGAACGAGTTGGTCGCACGTCTCCGCACGGCCGGAGGCGACTACGACGATGTCGAGGTCAAGTCGGCGGCAGGAGGGCTGCCGCAGTCGCTCGCCTCGACTCTGAGCGCGCTGGCAAACCATCCAGGCGGCGGGACGATCATCCTCGGCCTCGACGAGGCCACCGGCTTTCGTCCGATACAGCTTTCAGATCCGCAAGCTCTCAAGCAGGGCCTCGCCCACAAGGCTCGCTCGTTCTCGCCGCCTGTCCAGCTTACGATCAGTGACGCGGAAGTGGATGGGGCACCGGTCATCGTCGCCAGGGTGCATGAATGCGATCCGTCGGCCAAGCCGTGTCGGATCACGGCGTCGGGTACGGCATACATGCGGGGGTACGACGGGGACTTCCCACTGTCGGATTTGGAAGAGCAGGCATTCCTGGCCGCCCGGAAGCCGCCGCTCTTCGACCGGCAGCCCGTGACAGGCGCCACCCGCGAGGACCTTGATAGCGACCTTGTCGCAGCGTTCCTACGTTCGGTCCGCGAACGGGACCCCCACGGCCTGGGCCGTTTCCCTGACGATGCCGAGTTGCTGCGGCGGGCCGGAGTTACCCTGCCCGACGGCACTCCGACCGTCGCAGGAGTGTTGGCTTTGGGGGTTCATCCACAGGAGTGGTTTCCGCGCTTCGTCATCCAGGCTTCGGCAGAGCCATTGCCGACCGATCCCGTAGGATCGCGGGCTCGGAACCAGACAACGATCACTGGGGCCATTCCACGGATGCTGGAAGAGGCCCTGAACTGGGCACGGCGAACCTTTGACACCAGCGTCGTGTCAGCGCCGGACGGTACTGTTCGTGATCAGCCCGCCTATCCATACATCGCATTTCGCGAGATCATCGCGAACGCTCTTCTCCATCGCGACCTCGATCATTGGTCGGCTGGCATGGCCGTGGAGGTTCGGCTCCGTCGTGACCGGCTGATCGTCTCCAACCCGGGCGGCCTGTACGGCATCACGGTCGATCGGCTCGGCCGGGATGCCGTCACCTCAGCACGCAATGCGCGACTCGTTGCGATCTGTCAACACGCTCGCACACCAGAAACAGGCGCGCGAGTGATCGAGGCGCTGGCAACCGGCATTCCGATCGTGGCCGATGCCCTGGCAGAGGCCGGGCTTCCACCTGCGCGTTACATCGACGCCGCCATCCGATTCACTGTCGTCCTACGGCAGCAGGCGGTTCCCGTCATCCGCCCGGGCGACGACCTGAACGAGACGGAGCTACGCGTCTACGACACCTTGGCGGCCGGGACACGCAGTGTCGCTGACCTCAAGCAGGAACTAAACCTGTCCGCACCCAACATCCGCAAGGCACTCCGCGAACTGAGATCGAGAGGACTCGTCGAGCAACTGGGGGGCCAAGGACGGCCGACAACCTACCGGAAACTCTCGGAGTAGAGGGACGCTGATATCTTTGCACGCCGGTACGCCCAGCGAGACAAGATAGCCGCTGATGCCCAGTTGAACGACGACTGATCAGGTCAATCTCGTCGATGACGGCGAGCCTCTCATGTGCTCGCGTGCGCGAGCCAATGGCACGAGAGGCCCGTAGCGTGATCGCTGTGGGACTTCTTGATGCAGGTGGGCGGTACTGGTATCGAACCAGTGACCCCTCGCTTGTAAGGCGAGTGCTCTACCGCTGAGCTAACCGCCCCTGATCGGCACTACACCTTACGACACCAACGGCTCCGCTCGCACATCCATAACCCACCCGGCCCCCAGGTCGTCCCTGCCGGCCGCGCGCCAGCCCAGCAAGGCCGCGCCGAGCATGCCCGCGTCGACGCCCAAGGCGGCGGGCAGGAGGGGTGGGGCGTCGCGGAAGGCGAGGCGTTTGACGAGGCGGGTGCGGACGGGGTCGAAGAGGGCAGGGCCCGCCTCGGCCAGGCCGCCGCCCAGGACGATCATGGAGGGGTCCAGGAGCAGGGTGTACGTGGCCAGGGCCAGCGAGAGGGCCTCTACCGCCTCGTCCCACACCTCCACGGCCAGGGGGTCGTCCGAGGAGACGACCTGTTCGGCGCGGACGTCCTCGAGGCCGGAGCGGAGGCTGTAGCGTCTGCCGACCGAGGCCGCCGACGCGTACGTCTCCAGGCAGCCGAACTGGCCGCACGCGCACTGCTCGCCGTCCGGGAAGACCGGGATGTGGCCGATCTCGCCGCCCCAGCCGGAGGAGCCGCCGTACGGCTGACCGTGGACGATCATGGCGCCGGCGATGCCCGTGCCGATGGGCAGGAAGAGGAAGTCGGGTACGCCGCGGCCGGCGCCGAGAACGCTTTCCGCCAGGCCGCCGGTACGTACGTCGTGACCGAGCATGACCGGTACGTCGAGGGCGGTGAAGTCGGAGGCCGGCACGTCACGCCAGCCGAGGTTCGCCGCGTAGACGGCCACGTCTTCGGACACCAGCCCCGGCACCGCCAGGCCGACGCCTGCCGGGATGCCATCACCGGAGGCGGCCAGGTGGCTGATGAACTCCCGGATGGCGGCCACGACGGCTTCCGGGCCCTCGGCACGCGGGGTGGGGCAACGCTCGCTCAGGAGTACCGCGCCGGACTCGCTGACCAGACCGCCCTTCATGGACGTGCCACCGACGTCGAGCGCCACGACGAACGAACTCATTGCAGACACGCAGCAGACGATAGCGCAGCTCAGCAAATGTCCGGAAAGCTGAGACAGCCACCCCGGGTCAGGCCCGGCCGAGCACCCGATTCAGTGCCGCCTCGACCTCGGCCGACAGCCCGGGCGGGGCGCCCGACCCCGCCATCGCGTCCGATCCCACGAACGCGTCCGCCCGTGCCAGTCGTACGGACCCGCAGGCTCTGCACTCCACCTCGCCCAGCCGGCAGATCAGCGTCGTGGACCCGCACGTGCCGCAGGCCTCGAGGTCGAGGTCGTGCAGCCGTTGACAGTCCGGGCAGATGAGCACCTGGGTCTCACGGCGAACCCCCCGCTTCCACGGGCTGGCGCCACGGACGGGGTCCGTCTGCCGGGCCCCGCAGCGGTAGCAGGGCATCGTTTCCTCCGTTAAGAAATGTCGGCGAGTGCCTTGACATAGTCGGCGACGTCACGCGCCTTGCTGGCCGGATTGACCACCGACCACCGGATCACGCCCGCGCCGTCGATGATGAAGGTCCCCCGCAGAGAGACCCCCTTCTCGTCATCGAACACACCGTACGCCCGCGCGACCTGTCCATGTGGCCAGAAATCGGAGAGTAGAGGGAATTCGTAACCCTCCCGATCCGCCCAGGCACGATGCGTGTACAGGGAGTCGACCGAGACGGTGAGGAGCTGCGCGTCGACATGGAAATAACGCAGCGCCGACAGCTCCTGATGGCACACGCCGCTGAAGGCAAGCGGATAGAAGACCAGCACGACCTTCCTCCCCCGGAAGTCTGACAGCTTCACCGGAGTGCCGTGCTGGTCCCGCAGTTCGAAGTCTGGAGCAAGGGCGCCGACCTCGGCAGGACGTTCGTTCACACACGCCATCCTGCCGCATGGCAGGCGCTCAGGCTCCCTAGCGTCGGCCCTTCGGCGAGACCAATCTGGTCCCTGACCAATCAGGCGCGGCGGAGATGCTGCTGGTCTGCGAGAGACCCGCGGTAGCGGCATCCTCCCCGATGTCGCTCGGCTCCACATGGCCGTCGCGCCCGGCCTTGGGAGTCAGCAGCCAGATCTGGCCGGCTTCGGCGAGAGCTCGCATGGCGTTGGTGAGGACGTCGAAGAGATCCCCGTCGCCGTCGCGCCACCACAGCAGCACCACGTCGACGACGTCGTCGGTCTCCTCATCCAGCAACTCGTTACCGGTCAGGTCCTCGATGGAGTCGCGAAGCTCGTCGTCGACGTCCTCGTCCCAACCGATCTCCTGCACCACCTGACCCGGCTTGAGGCCGAGCCGTTCGGCCAGGCCGCGCTCACTTTGCGCCTGACCCGCGGTCGCGCTCACGTTTATCCCTCCTGCTTGAGTGGCCCCGCATATGCGGTTTATCGCTTCGGGACAGTCCACACGCTGTGACCCTTAGTCGTCAACGGTCGCCACGGGTACGGCCGCAGACGGCCTGAATCAATCTGACAAAAACGACAGGCGTACCTGGCGTTGCGGGTTGTCGACGTTGAGGTCGACGAGTGCGATGGACTGCCAGGTGCCCAGCGCCAGCCGCCCGCCAAGCACGGGGATGGTCGCGTACGGCGGAATGAGCGCGGGCATGACATGTGACCTGCCGTGACCGGGCGACCCGTGGGCGTGACGCCACCTGTCGTCGGCCGGTAGCAGGTCGCGCAAGGCGGCGACGAGATCGTCATCGCTGCCCGACCCCAGTTCGATCAGTGCGACCCCGGCGGTCGCGTGCGGGACGAAGACGTGCAGCAGCCCGTCTTCCCCCAGAGCCCGCACGAAGTCCGCGCATTCCGAGGTGATGTCGTGCACCGTCTCCCGTGAACCCGTGGCCACGGAGATGAGCTGAGATCTCACACACGAATCCTACTTAGGTACGACGACCGCATCGGGGCCGGGAAACACCAGGCCTGTGTGCCCGTCGTCGAACCGAACGATGTACGGGGGTCCGCCGTCGGATCCCTTGACCTCGATGATGATCCCGTTGCGGTCCCGCTCACCGACGGTGTTGCCGTGCACCAGGAGCCGATCGCCTATCGTCGCGTTCATACCTCCACACTCGTACGCGGACGCCCGTACGGAAAGAGGCATATCCGCCTCCCTCTGAAGGCGGAGGGAGAATCATGACCGAACCGTTACAGTGCACCCTCGCGCCCCCGCCCGATCGCCCCCGCGCGAGTGCCGCCATCTCCCGTCGGGGACACTCTCAAGACGTGCACGGCGAAATTTCGTAGCTTTTCCGTACTTGTTAAATTGGCCGCCGCCTGTAACCTTGGCCCGGGATTCGTCCTACCATCGGTGGTCTAGGCCACCGATCGTGACCCTGCCAGCAGGGACACCCTGGTTACCCGCCAGTAGAGATGCACTTTCTACGGCAAGCGACCAGGATGGAAGGCGACCCAGACCAGACATCAGTCATCCTCGGAAGGCGAGACCCAGTGGCTTCCGGACGCCAGCGATTCTCGATCATCAGCGACGGCCTACCCAGCCAACTGCCTGATGTCGACCCCAGTGAGACCAACGAGTGGCTCGAGTCCCTCGACAATGTGGTCAAGACGGAGGGCCGCAGCAGAGCCCGCTACCTCATGCTCCGCATGCTGGAGCGGGCTCGCGAGCACCAGGTCGGCGTGCCGGGCCTGCGCAGCACCGACTACATCAACACGATCCCGCCGGAGCGTGAGCCCTGGTTCCCCGGCGACGAGCACGTCGAGCGGCGGATCCGCGCCTACATCCGCTGGAACGCCGCGATCATGGTGTCCCGCGCCAACGCGCGCACCAACGTCGGCGGCCACATCGCCACCTACGCCTCGGCCGCGTCCCTGTACGAGGTGGGCTTCAACCACTTCTTCCGCGGCAAGGACCACGGCGAGTCGGGCGACCAGGTCTTCTTCCAGGGCCACGCCGCGCCGGGCATCTACGCCCGCGCCTACCTGGAGGGCCGCCTCAACGAGGCGCAGCTCGACGCGTTCCGGCAGGAGCTGTCGCACGGCTTCCACGGCCTGCCCTCCTACCCGCACCCGCGGCTCATGCCCGACTTCTGGGAGTTCCCGACCGTCTCGATGGGCCTGGGGCCGATCGGGGCGATCTACCAGGCGCGGTTCAACCGCTACCTGCTCAACCGCCAGCTCAAGGACACCAGCCGCAGCCATGTGTGGGCGTTCCTGGGCGACGGCGAGATGGACGAGCCCGAGTCGCTCGGCGCGATCGGCCTGGCCGCCCGCGAGGAGCTCGACAACCTCACGTTCGTCATCAACTGCAACCTGCAGCGGCTCGACGGCCCGGTACGCGGCAACGGCAAGATCATCCAGGAGCTGGAGTCCTACTTCCGCGGCGCCGGCTGGAACGTCATCAAGGTCGTCTGGGGCCGCGACTGGGACCCGCTGCTGGCGGCCGACGTCGACGGCGTGCTGGTCAACCAGATGAACACCACGCCCGACGGCCAGTTCCAGACCTACTCCGTGGAGTCCGGCGGCTACATCCGGGACAACTTCTTCGGCGGCGACCCGCGCCTGCGCAAGATGGTCGAGCACCTGTCCGACGACGACATCCGCAAGCTGTCGCGCGGCGGCCACGACTACCGCAAGGTCTACGCGGCGTTCAAGGCGGCCCGCGAGCACGTCGGCCAGCCAACGGTCATCCTGGCCCAGACCATCAAGGGCTGGACGCTCGGCAAGGACTTCGAGGCGCGCAACGCCACCCACCAGATGAAGAAGCTCACCAAGGCCGAGCTGAAGGAGTTCCGCGACCGGCTCTACCTGCCGATCCCCGACTCCGCGCTCGAAGGCGAGCTGCCCCCGTACTTCCATCCGGGCGAGAACGACCCCGAGATCGAGTACATGAAGGAGCGCCGCGCGGCCATGGGCGGCGTGCTGCCCAAGCGCGTCACGCGCGCCAAGCCGGTCAAGCTGCCCGCTGACAACGTCTACGAGCAGTTCGGCAAGGGATCGGGCAAGCAGCAGGTGGCCACCACGATGGCCTTCGTCCGCCTGCTGAAGGACCTGATGCGCGACAAGGAGATCGGCCACCGGTTCGTGCCGATCATCCCCGACGAGGCCCGTACGTTCGGCCTCGACGCGATGTTCCCGACGGCGAAGATCTACTCCCCGCACGGCCAGACGTACGAGGCCGTCGACAGGGAGCTGCTGCTGTCGTACAAAGAGGCCGTCCAGGGCCAGATCCTGCACGAGGGCATCACCGAGTCGGGCTCGATGGCCTCGGCGATCGCGGCGGGCACGGCCTACGCCACGCACGGCGAGCACATGATCCCGATCTACATCTTCTACTCGATGTTCGGCTGGCAGCGCACCGGCGACCAGATGTGGCAGATGGCCGACCAGATGGGCCGCGGCTTCCTGCTCGGCGCGACGGCCGGCCGCACCACGCTCAACGGCGAGGGCCTGCAGCATGAGGACGGCCACACGCCGCTCATCGCCTCGACGAACCCGGCCGCGGTCTCCTACGACCCGTCGTGGGCCTTCGAGGTCGCGCACATCGTCAAGGACGGCCTGCGCAGGATGTACGGCGAGGCGCAGGAGAACGTCTTCTACTACCTGACCATCTACAACGAGCCCTACACGCAGCCCCCGCAGCCCGCGGACCTCGACGTGCAGGGCCTGCTCAAGGGCCTCTACCGGTTCGCCGAGAGCCCGCGGACGCAGGGGCCGAAGGCCAACATCCTGTCGTCGGGCGTAGCGGGGCCGTGGGCCGTCGAGGCCCAGCGGCTGCTGGCCGAGGACTGGGGCGTGTCGGCCGACGTGTGGTCGGCGACCTCCTGGACCGAGCTGCGCCGCGACGCCCTGGAGTGCGAGGAGCACAACCTCCTCAACCCCGACGCCGAGCCGCGCGTGCCGTACGTCACCCAGGCCCTCTCGCAGGCC
Source organism: Nonomuraea sp. NEAU-A123 (assembly GCF_018603905.1). Taxonomy (GTDB): domain Bacteria; phylum Actinomycetota; class Actinomycetes; order Streptosporangiales; family Streptosporangiaceae; genus Nonomuraea. The sequence goes on along the minus strand of NZ_JAHFZZ010000004.1, from coordinate 218,496 downwards.
AGCGGCCCGTTCGTGGGCGTCAGCGACTACATGAAGGCCGTGCAGGACCAGATCGCGCAGTGGGTGCCGGGTGACTGGTCCTCGCTGGGCACCGACGGGTTCGGCCTGTCCGACACCCGGTCGGCGCTGCGCCGCCACTTCCACGTCGACGCCGCGTCGATCACGCTGGCCGTGCTGACCAGCCTGGTCAAGCGCGGTGAGCTCGACGGCGAGGTGCTGCGCGAGGCGATCGCCCGCTACCACCTCAAGAACGGCGTGACCGAGGCCGGTGGCGCGGAGAGCAACGACACCCAGTCGATGGGCGTCTGAGCGCACCACGACAACGACGGCGCCCTCGCGGAAGATCTTCCGCGAGGGCGTCGCCCTTTCTGGCCGACACGCTGGAGAGGGGTACGTGCCACCTCGCTCCGTTGGTACGGACTCGCGTATTGTGGGGAAAACTTCCCCCTGAGAGTCCGAGGGGGAGATGGAATTGCGACGCGTCCTAGCCGCTGTCACGCTGGCCACAACGGCCGCCGCCTGCATGAGCGCACCGGCGAAGCCGGCCGTCGACGGGGATGTCGGCGCCGCCCAGCAGATCGCCTGGGGACCGTGCACGGACATCAAACGACCCAACGGCCAGAAACCGGCCAGGCAGGACACCTCCGTGCGTTGCGGGAAGCTGGCCGTGCCCCTCGACTACGCCGAACCCAATGGCGACAAGATCGAGATCGCGCTCATCAAGCTCCCCGCCACCGACCAGAGCAAGCGGCTGGGCTCGCTGGTGTTCAACTTCGGCGGTCCGGGCGGCTCCGGCGTCGACACCCTCGACCAGGCCGCCAAGTCGCTCACCAGCCTGCGTACCCGCTATGACCTGGTCAGCTTCGACCCGCGCGGCGTCGAGCGGAGCTCGGGGGTGCGGTGCGGCGACGGCGCGGAAATGGACAAGTTCGTGTCCCTCGACACGCTGCCCGACACCGAGCAGGTCCGTGAGAAGGGCGACGCGGCCAACAAGGAGTTCGCCGAGCTCTGCGAGAAGGACTCCGGCAAGATCCTGCCGTACATCGGCACGGTCAACGCCGCCCGCGACATGGACCGGCTGCGCGCCGCGGTGGGCGACGCGAAGCTCAACTACTTCGGCATGTCGTACGGCACGCAGCTCGGCGCGGTCTACGCCACCGAGTTCCCCAAGAAGGTCGGCCGTACGGTGCTCGACGCGCCGCTCGACCCCACGGTCACGTTCGAGCAGCGCACGCTGGCCCAGACCCGCGGCTTCCAGCAGGCGTACGAGAGCTTCCTGAAGGACTGCGTCAAGGACAACTGCGAGGTCGGCAAGGACGTGGCGACGGCCAGCGCGAACGTCGACCGCCTGATGAGCAGGCTCGCCGCCAAGCCGCTCAAGGTCGGCGATCGGGACCTCACCCAGGGCCTGGCCTCCACCGGCGTCGCCGCCGCCCTCTACTCGCAGTTCGCCTGGCCGTTCCTGGGCAACGCGCTCGGCGCGGCGCTCAAGGGCCAGGGGCAGGCTCTGCTCTACCTGGCCGACTCCTACACCGGCAGGTCGCCGGAGGGCACGTACTCCACGCAGATGACCAGCTTCCCGGCGATCACCTGCGTCGACACCTCCGAGCGGCCCGACCAGGCCACGCTGCGGCGCACCGAGGACGCGGCCGTGAAGGTGTCGCCGCTGTTCGGCAGCGAGGGCGCGGGCGGGCTGTGCAGCGTCTGGCCGGTCAAGGGCAGCGATGAGGCCAGGCACGTCGACGCGACGGGCTCGGGGCCGATCGTGGTGGTGGGCGGCAAGGGCGACCCGGCCACCCCGTACGAGTGGGCGCCCAAGCTGACCGCGCAGCTCAAGACGGCCACGCTGGTCACCTACGAGGGCGAGGGGCACGGCTCGTACCTGTCGGGCAACAAGTGCGTCAAGCGGTTCGTCGACTCCTACCTGCTGGCCGGCAAGGTGCCCGAGAAGGGTGCCTCCTGCAAGGCGGTCTGATCTAGGCTCGGTCGCGTGACGGACTATTGCTCACAAATGGAGCTCGAGACCGCCCGGCTGGCCGAGCTGGCCACCGGCGCCGATCCCGGTACCCCGGTGCCGCCCTGCCCCGGCTGGACCCTGGCGGACCTGATCACGCACGTCGGCTCCCTGCACCGGTGGGTGGCCCACATCGTGGAGACGCGGCGGCAGGAGCCGATCTGGCCCCGCCAGGTGCCCAACGGCCTGGCCGAGGGGCAGCGCGGCGATCCGGCCTGGCTGGTGGCGGGCGCGCGGGAGCTGGTCGCCACGCTGCGGGCGACGGACCCGGACACGCCAGTCTGGACCTGGGGCGACGACCGGCGCGCGAGCTGGTGGGCCCGGCGGATGGTGCTCGAGCTGGTCGTCCACCGCTGTGACGCCGAGCTCGCGGCCCGCGTGGAGCCCGTCGTCGCCGCGCCGGTCGCAATCGACGGGATCGAGGAGCTCCTGGACTTCCTGCCGCACGCCTCCTGGGTCACCAAGCAGCTGGCGGAGCTCGGCGCGGAGGGGGCCACGATCCACCTCCACGCCGGCGACGCCGACGGCGAATGGACCCTCACCCAGGGCCCGGCGGGCCTGATCACCTGGGCGCGGGGCCACGCGAAGGGCGACGTCGCGGTCCAGGCCCCGGTGAGCGACCTGCTGCTCATGTTGTACGGCAGGCGCTCCCCCGACACGCTGACCGTCCACGGCGACCGCGCCTTCCTGGACCGCTGGCTGACGGCCGCCTCGCTATGACGGGTGAGGCCCTATGACGGAGTGAGGCCCTGGACGCGCCGCCACTCGGCGGTCGGCAGCGTGTCCAGGGCGGGTGACCGCTCGCCGGAGCGGCTCGCGCGCGTGCCCGGTCAGCGGGGAAGGTGCCTTCCTGGGTGCACGCTCGGCCGGGTCACCTGCGGTGGAAGATCCCGAAGAGGTTGCCCGAGCCGTCCTGAAGGTAGGCGAAGTCGGTGCCCGCGCCATCACCGATGACCTTCGTGACCACCTTGCCACCGAGCGACTCGGTCTCACGGCACTTCTGCTCCACGTCGGCCACCTGCACGTGGAAGATCGCGTGGCCGGGGAGCTCGCCCTTGGTGTTGTAGAGACCACCACCGGGCTGCTCACCACCGGGATAGCCGATCATCCGGTAGTCGATCGGGCCGCCCTCGGAAGCACCGAACGTCCAACCGAACAGCCCGCCGTAAAACTGCTGGGCACCTTCGGGGTCGTCGGTCGCGACCTCGAACCAGGTAACCGTGTTGTCCATAGTCGTCTCCCTTGTTTCTCGAACAGGACAACGATCTAACGGCCAGGCGACAACCCTATGTCGGTGTTTTCGATTGATTAATCGAGCATCGTGCCGTGCACGATCATCTCCGGAACGTCGGGGGCGAACCCTTCGAGCGGCCGGTCGGGGCAGCGCTCGGCGGTGACCGAGGCCGCGGCGATCCGGTCGAGCCGGAAGACCCGCACGTCATCGCGCAGGCGGCACCACGCCACGAGATACCAGAAACCGCCGCGACCGCCCAGGTAGACCCCGGGCTCGACGTCGCGCGAGGTCAGCGCCCCCTTCGCGTCGGCGTAGTCGAGCCTGAGCACGCGGCGGCGCAGCAGGGCCTCCTCGATCGCCCGGGAGATGCCCTCGGCGCCCAGCGGCTGGATCTCGGCACCCGGCTCGGGCGGCTCGGCGACCATCTGCACCCGTCGCGCCAGCTCCCTGGCCAGCTCGCCCTCCGGCCCCGGCATGGCCGCGACCACCTTGCGCAGCGCGCTGCGCGCCTGCCTGCCGAAGGGCTGGTCGCCCGCCCGGCTCAGCGCCACGGCGATGGCGACCGCCTCGGCCGGGGTGAAGTTGAGCGGGGGCAGCGACATCTTCTTGTCGATCGCGTAGCCGCCCTTGCGCCCCGGCTCGGCGTAGATCGGCACCCCTGACTCCTGCAGCGCGGTGATATCACGCTCGATCGTGCGCGCACTGACCTCGAACCGCTTGGCGAGCTCCCGGGCGGAACGGCAGCGTGGCGAGATCGCGCGCAGGTCCTCGACGAGCGCGTACAGCCGGTCGGTACGGTTCACACCCGCGACGTTACGCCGCGCCACCGACAATCGCGCGCCCCAAGCCCTTACCAGGCAGGCGATCCCGGTTCAAGCGTGACGCGCCGACAGAATTCAGGCGCGACGCGCCAGCAGATCGGCGAGCGGCCAGGTGTTGACGATCCGCGCCGTCTCGATGCCGCACCGGGCGGCGCGCTCGCAGCCGTGGCGCTGCCAGTCGAGCTGGCCGGGCGCGTGCGCGTCGGAGTCGATCGCGAAGTCGCAGCCCATCTCGTAGGCCAGCCGCAGCAGCCGTTTCGGCGGGTCGAGCCGGTCGGGCCGCGAGTTGATCTCGACCGCCACCCCGAACCGGCGGCACGCCTCGAAGACCAGCTCGGCGTCGAAGTCCGACTCCGGCCGGACCCGGCCCCGCCGGCCGCCCGCCTGCACGACCCGTCCCGTGCAGTGGCCGAGCACGTCCACGTGCGGGTTCGCGATCGCCGTCACCATCCGCCGCGTCATCTCATGGCCGCTCATCCGCAGCTTGGAGTGCACGCTGGCCACCACGACGTCGAGCCGTTCCAGCAGCTCGGGCTCCTGGTCGAGGGTGCCGTCGAGGTTGATGTCGACCTCGACGCCGGTCAGGATCCTGAACGGCGCGAACCGCTCGTTGAGCCGTTCCACCTGGTCGAGCTGCCTTCTGAGCCGGTCGGCTGACAGTCCGTTGGCCACGGTCAGGCGGGGCGAATGGTCGGTCAGCGCCCAGTACTCGTGGCCGAGCGCCGCGGCCGCCTCGGCCATCTCCTCGATCGGCGAGCCGCCGTCGGACCAGTCCGAGTGGCTGTGCAGGTCGCCCTTGAGCGCCGCCCTGAGCGCCGCGGTCTCGTCGTCGAGGTCGGCGCCCTCGGTGGCGCGCATCCGGCGCAGGTACGTGGGCACCTCCCCGTCCAGCGCCTCGGTGACCGCCAGGGCAGTGACCTTGCCGATGCCCGGCAGCTCGGTCAGGCCGCCCACGCGTGCCAGCCGTACCAGCTCGTCGTGGGGCAGCTCGGAGACGACGGCGGCGGCGTTGCGGAAGGCGCGTACGCGGTAGGTGGGCTCGCCGGCCCGTTCGAGCAGGAAGGCGATCTCGCGCAGCGCCTCGACCGGTGTCATGCGTTGATACGTACCCAACCCAATTGCAAGCCGCCGGTTGTAGACATTGAACCGGCAGGAGCTGCGCCGATAGGCTGTTCGGCCAATGAAAGCAGGAGCTTGATGGGATACTCGCCGCCCGTGCCGCCTCCCCCGCCGGAGGCCCCCAAGCGGTCGAAGGCGTCGAAGGTGATCACCCTGTCCGTCCTCGGCGTCGTGTCCGTCCTCTTGGTGGGCTACTGCTCGGCCCAGAACGACGACGACGTGACCGCCGACTGCGTCGACATGAACAACCAGCTGAGCGACGGCTCGTACGAGATCGTCGACGAGTCCCTCTGCGACGATGACGACAACGGCTCCACCCACTTCTACGGCGGTTCGCGCGGCGCGTACCACTGGTACTACGGCGGCACCAGGGTCGGCACGCGCGTGCGCGCCGGCACCAGCTACCGCCCCTCCGACGTGAACATCTCCAGCCGCAACGGCCACTCCATCCAGCGTGGCGGCTTCGGCAGCCGCTTCAGCGGCGGAGGCTGACGGTGCGGCGCGAACACGGCACTCCCAGGGACGGCTGGGAGAAGACGATCGAGAGCCAGGGCCTGGCCTACCACCGAGCCGCCCACCCGGATGGACTCACCCGGCCCTACTGGGACGAGTCCATCCACTACGTCTTCTCCCTGGAGGAGGTGGAGGAGCTGGAGGAGCAGGTCGAGGAGCTGCACGGGATGTGCCTGCGCGCCGTGGAGCACGTCGTCTCGACCGGGCGCTACGCCGACTTCGCCATCCCCACCTGGGCGGAGGAGGACGTGGCGCGCTCCTGGGAGCGGCGTGACCCCCACCTGTACGCCCGCTTCGACCTGCGCTACGACGGCACCGGCCCGGCCAAGCTGCTGGAGTACAACGCCGACACGCCCACCTCGCTGGTCGAGTCGTCGGTGGCGCAGTGGTTCTGGCTCAAGGACGTCCATCCCGACGGCGACCAGTGGAACTCCATCCACGAACGGCTCATCGACCGCTGGCGCGAGCTGACCCTGCCCACGGGGCCGATCCACTTCGCCTGGACGAACATGGACGAGACCGGCGAGGAGGCGATGACCCTGGCCTATCTCCAGGAGACCGCCGAGCAGGCCGGGCTGAGCACGGTCGCCGTCGCCATGGAGGACATCGGCTGGGACGCGCTCAACCGCCGCTTCGTCGACGTCGAGGAGCGGATGATCCGCTCGGCGTTCAAGCTCTACCCGTGGGAGTGGATGCTGGCCGACCCGTTCGGGCGGCACGCCGTACGGCACGCGACCTGGATCGAACCGCTGTGGAGGACACTGCTGTCGAACAAGGCGCTGCTGGCCGTCCTCTGGGAGCTCTACCCGGACCATCCCAACCTGCTGCCCGCCTACCTCGACGGCCCCCGCGACCTCGACTCCTACATCGCCAAGCCGCTCCTGGGCAGGGAGGGCGCGTCGATGCGCATCGTCACGCCGGACGGCACCCAGGAGACACCCGGCTCCTACGGCCAGGAGGGCTACGTCTTCCAGGGCTTCCACGCCCTGCCCGACTTCGAGGGCGAGCGGCCGGTGCTCGGCGCCTGGGTGATCGCCGACAATGCCGCCGGATTGGGTATCAGGGAGACTACAGGCCTGATCACCGACGACACCTCTTCCTTCGTACCTCACCGAATCGAGCACCCATGACCCTGCTGGAGACCCTCGCCCGCGGCGCGGGCGCCATCGCCGCCTACGCCGCCGTAGGCGTCGTGCTGCTGATCGTCGGCTTCTACGTGATCGACCTCGCCACGCCCGGCAAGCTGAGCTCGGTCATCCGCACCGAGCGCAACCCCAACGCCACGCTGCTGGCCACCTCGGCGCTGGCCGCGGTGGGCCTGATCGTCGCGGCCTCCATCTGGTCGTCGGGCGGCCGGCTCACCGAGGGCCTGGCCGGCACCGCCGTCTTCGGGCTGGTCGGCATCGTGGTGCAGACCGTGGCCATGCTCATCTTCGACAAGCTGGTCGGCATCTCGGTACGCGACCTGGTCAAGGAGCCCGAGCTGCAGCCGGGCGCCCGGCTGCTCGCCGTCACCCATGTGGCCATCGGGCTCATCACCGCGGTCGCGGTCATCTGATTCGACCTGGCACTCTAGGAGGCGTGACAGACCGGACCCGGGAGGACACCACGCGCAGGCTGGAGCGGGCCATGGGTTCGCTCGGCACGGCGGCCATGGCCCGCATGGACGATCAGCTTTCGTGGTTCCGCGCCCTCAGCGCCGAGGACCGCTCCTGGGTGGGCCTGGTGGCGCAGGCCGGCATCGCCGCGTTCGTGGAGTGGTTCCAGCACGCGGGCGAGAACCGGCCCACGCCCAGCATCGAGTTCTTCGGCACCGCGCCACGCGAGCTGAAGCGGTCGATCTCGCTCCAGCAGACCGTCGACATCGTCAGGATCGTCGTGGAGGTGGTCGAGGCGCAGACCGACGAACTGGCCGCGCCGGGCGGCGAGGACCAGCTCGAGCAGGCCATGCTCCGCTACACCCGCGACGTGGCCTTCGCCGCCGCCCACGTCTACGCCCGCGAGGCCGAGGCCAGGGGGGCGTGGGACGCCCGGCTGGAGGCGCTGATCGTCGACGCGCTGGTGCGCGGCGAGGTCGACGACGGGCTGCACTCCTGGGCCGCCGCGCTGGGCTGGACCTCCTCCCCCGTCGTCGTGATCGCGGGCCGCGCCCCCGAGGACGACCCGCGCGCGGTGATCGACGGGCTGCGCGAGAAGGGCCGCCGCATCGGCATGGACCTGCTCGCCGGGGTGCAGGCCGACCGGCTGATCGTGATCGTGGGCGGCGCCAACAGCGTGGACGCCGCGGCCAAGCAGGTCGTGGCCCGCTTCGGGGAGGGCTCGATCGTCATCGGCCCGGAGGTGCCCGACCTGCACGCCGCCGCCAGATCGGCCAAGGCGGCGCTGGCCGGGCTGAAGGCGTCGTCCGGCTGGCCCGACGCGCCCCGCCCGGTGCACGCCGAGGACCTGCTCGCCGAACGGGCGCTCGACGGCGACGACGACGCCAGGGAGCAGCTCATCGAGAACGTCTACTTGCCCCTCGCCGGCACGCCGCTTCTCGATACGCTGGCCACGTACCTGGAGCAGGGCACCTCGCTGGAGGCCACGGCCCGGCTGCTGTTCGTCCACCCCAACACCGTCCGCTACCGGCTCAAGAAGATCACCGAGCTGACCGGCTACCAGCCGACGGAAGGCAGATCGGCCTTCACCTTGCAGGTGGGGCTGATTCTCGGCAGGCTTTCGGAGAGCGCCGTTACCTGGCGGGCCCTAACGTAACAACGCCGAAACCCCCACTGTAGGATTCCTACAAATCTCCTTGGATAAAGTTCGTACGGATCCTTATCCGCGTGTCGGACTTCTACAGGGCAGTGTGGATTTTGTGCTTGTACTCGTCGCTCCGGGCCAAGGTGCCCAGACACCAGGCTTCCTGACACCCTGGCTCGAACTCCCCGGCCTCGCGGATCGACTGACCGCGTGGTCCGAGGTGGTGGGCCTCGATCTGATCACGTACGGGACCAAGGCCGACGCCGACGAGATCCGCGACACCGCGGTCGCCCAGCCCCTGCTCGTAGCCGCCGCGCTGGCCGCGGCCGAGGCGCTCGGCGCGACCCCCGACCTGCTGGCCGGCCACAGCGTCGGCGAGTTCGCCACGGCGGCGCTGGCCGGGGTGCTGACCCCCGAGCAGGCCCTGACGCTGGTACGCGAGCGCGCCCAGGCCATGGCCAAGGCCGCCGCCGTCACCGAGACCGGCATGACCGCGGTGCTCGGCGGCGTGGAGGCCGAGGTGCTGGCCGCCATCGACAAGCACGGCCTGACCCCCGCCAACGTCAACGGCGCCGGCCAGATCGTCGCCGGCGGCACGCTGGAGCAGCTCGCCGCCTTCAAGGCGGACGCGCCGGCCCGGGCCAGGCTGATCGCGCTCTCCGTCGCGGGCGCCTTCCACACCGAGCACATGGCCCCGGCCGTCGAGCACCTGCGCACGGCCGCCGAGGGCATCGCCCCCGCCGACCCGCGGGTCAAGCTGCTGTCCAACGCCGACGGCCAGGTCGTCACCGACGGCGCCCTGCTGATGCGGCGCCTGATCGACCAGGTCAGCAACCCCGTCCGATGGGACCGCTGCATGGCCACGATGGCCGACCTCGGTGTCACCAGGATGATCGAGCTGCTGCCGGGCGGCACGCTGACCGGCCTGGCCAAGCGCGGGCTGCGGGGCGTGCAGACCGTGGCGCTGAAGACCCCAGACGATCTCGACGCGGCCAGGGAGCTGACCAAATGAGGATTCCGGACATCGCCCCGGGCGCCAAGGTGCTGGCCCTCGGCCACTACCAGCCGTCCAATGTCGTCACCAACGACGACCTGGCCAAGACGATGGAGACCAACGACGAGTGGATCCAGTCGCGGGTCGGCATCAAGGAACGCCGGGTCGCCGGTCCGGCCGAGTCCGTCGAGGACATGGCGACGCAGGCCGGTGGCAAGGCCCTGGCCGCCAGCGGCCTGTCGGCCGCCGACATCGACCTGGTCATCGTCGCCACCTGCACGCTGGAGACGCAGATCCCCAACGCCGCGGCCGTCGTGGCGCACCGCCTCGGCATCCGGTCGCCCGGCGCGTTCGACGTGAACGCCGCCTGCGCGGGCTTCTGCTTCGCGCTCGGCGTCGCCAGCTCCGCGATCCGCGCCGGCTCGGCCAAGAACGTGCTCGTCATCGGCGCCGAGAAGCTGTCGCAGTGGATCGACTGGACCGACAGGTCCACCGCCGTGATCTTCGCCGACGGCGCGGGCGCCGCGGTGGTCGGCCCCTCCGACAAGCCCGGCATCGGGCCGGTAGTCTGGGGCAGCTCGGGCGACAAATCCGACGCGATCATCATCAACGACCGCCACGACTCCCTCCACCAGGAGGGTCAGACGGTGTTCCGCTGGGCCACCACCGCGCTGCACCCGGTGGCCAAGGAGGCGTGCGAGCGTGCCGGGGTCGACCCGTCGGAGCTGGCCGCCTTCGTGCCTCACCAGGCCAACCTGCGCATCATCGAGGCGATCGCGCGTAAGCTCGGCGCCGACCAGGCCGTCGTCGGGCGCGACATCGTGACCGCCGGCAACACCTCCGCCGCGTCCATCCCGCTCGCGCTCTCGCGCATGCTGGAGCGTGGCGAGGTGCGTTCGGGTGAGCTCGCGCTCATCCTGGGCTTCGGCGCCGGCCTGACCTATGCGGGTCAGGTCATCGAGATTCCGTAAGATCCGGTACGGCTCCGTTCCGTACTCATCAGAACTTGTACGGCGGTAGCCGTACAGAAACCAGATAAACCAAAGGAGAAATAGCGACATGGCTGCCACCGAGCAGGAGATCCTCGAGGGCCTCGGCAAGATCATCAACGAGATCACCGGGATTCCGGCGACCGACGTCACCCCCGAGAAGAACTTCGTGGACGACCTCGACATCGACTCCCTGTCCATGGTCGAGATCGCCGTGGCCGCCCAGGACGAGTTCGGCGTCGAGATCCCTGACGACCAGCTCAAGAACCTGAAGACGGTCAAGGACGTTCTCACCTTCATCCAGAACTGACCTCAGTCATCCACTGATCTCAGTTCCCAACTGATCGACAAGGAGCGCGAAACGTGAGTGCAAACCGGGTACGTGTCGTGGTCACCGGGCTCGGCGCGACGACGCCCGTCGGTGGAGACGTCACCTCGACCTGGTCGGCGCTCCTCGCCGGTCAGTCGGGAGTCAAGGCCCTCACCACGGACTGGATCGACACCGTCCCCGTGAAGTTCGCGGGGACGGCCGCGGTCGATCCGACTGAGGTGCTGCCCAGGCCCGAGGCCCGCCGCCTCGACCGCAGCGAGCAGTTCGCCATGGTCGCGGCTCGGGAGGCCTGGGCCGACGCGGGCGCCCCCGAGGTGGCGCCCGAGCGGCTCGGCGTCGTGGTGTCCTCCGGCATCGGCGGCATCACGACCACGCTGACCGCCTACGACACCTACAAGGAGCGGGGCTGGAACCGGCTCTCGCCCTTCACGGTGCCGATGCTGATGCCCAACGGCCCGGCCGCCTGGATCGGTCTCGATCGCGGCGCCCAGGCCGGCGTGCACGCCACCGTATCGGCCTGCGCGTCCGGCGCGGAGGCCATCGGCTACGCGATGGACATGATCAGGTCAGGCCGCGCCGACGTGGTGGTCGCGGGTGGCACCGAGGCGGCCATCCACGGCCTGAACGTGGCCGCCTTCGCCGCCGCGCGCGCCATGTCCACCCGCAACCACGACCCCGAGGGCGCCTCGCGGCCGTGGGACCGCGACCGTGACGGGTTCGTGCTGGGCGAGGGCGCGGGCATCATCGTGCTCGAGTCCGAGGAGTACGCCAAGGCGCGCGGCGCGCGGATCTACGCCTACGCGGCGGGCGTCGGCTACTCCGCCGACTCCCACCACATCACCCAGCCCGAGCCGGGGGGCCGGGGCATCAGCATGGCCATGACCCAGGCGCTCACCGACGCGGGCATCACCGGCCACGACGTCAAGCACGTCAACGCGCACGCCACCTCCACCCCGGCCGGCGACGTCATCGAGGTGCAGGCGGTGGCCAAGTCCATCGGCACCCACCCGCTGGTCACCTCGACCAAGTCCATGACCGGCCACCTGCTGGGTGGCGCGGGCGGCATCGAGTCCGTCTTCACGATCAAGGCACTCCAGGAGCGCCTCGTACCGGCCACCATCAATCTCGACAGTCTCGACGACGGCATCGAGGTGGACCTCGTCTACGGCGAGAACCGCCCGCTGCCGGAAGGCGACCTCGCCGCGGTCAACAACTCGTTCGGATTCGGCGGCCACAACGTGGCGGTCGTGTTTAAGGGGGCTTAAATGACCGTGCTCGACAATCGGGTCGTGACGCAGGGCTCCGATCAGGAGCCCGCCGACCCCCGCGATCCGGTCGTCCGGCTGACCGCGCTGCTCGACGAGGGCTCGGTTCGGCTGATCACTCCTGAGGACAGAAGCGGCGTACTCGCCGCCATGGGCCGCGTCGAGGGTGTCCCCGTCGTCGCCTTCTGCAGTGACGCCCGCTTCCAGGGCGGCGCGATGGGCAGCGAGGGCTGCGAGCACATCGTGCACGCCTACGACGTGGCCGTCCGTGAACGGGTGCCGGTCATCGGGATCTGGCACTCCGGCGGTGCGCGACTCGCCGAAGGCGTCGAGTCGCTGCACGCCGTCGGCCGGGTCTTCAGCGCGATGACCAAGGCCTCGGGCGTGGTGCCGCAGATCTCCGTGGTCGTCGGCCCCGCCGCCGGTGGCGCCGCCTACGGGCCGGCACTGACCGACCTGGTGATCCTGGCCGACTCGGGCCGCATCTTCGTCACCGGGCCCGACGTGGTCCGCAGCGTCACCGGCGAAGAGGTCACCAGCGCCGCGCTGGGCGGCCCCGAGCCGCACAGCAAGCGCAGCGGCGTCGTCCACATCATCACCAAGACCGAGACCGACGCTCTGCTGCGCGCGCGGCAGCTCGCCGTGCTGCTCGGCCACCAGGGCCGGGTCCGCACCACGGGCATCGACGAGGTCGACTTCTCCACGCTGCTGCCCGAATCGGCGCGGCGTGCCTACGACGTCAAGCCGCTGGTGAACGGCCTGCTCGACGAGCCGGGCATCGAGCTGCACCCCAAGTGGGCGCCGAACATCGTCACGTCGCTCGGCCGCCTCGGTGGCCGGACGGTCGGCGTGATCGCCAACAACCCCATGCGGCTGGGCGGCTGCCTCGACGCCACGTCCGCCGAGAAAGCTGCCCGCTTCGTTCGTATGTGTGACGCTTTCGGCGTCCCATTGGTTGTCCTGGTGGACGTGCCCGGTTATCTCCCGGGTGTCGGACAGGAGCACGACGGCGTGGTCCGCCGCGGCGCCAAGCTGCTGCACGCCTTCGCCGAGGCGTCGGTGCCGCGCATCACGCTGGTCACGCGCAAGGCGTACGGCGGCGCGTACATCGCCATGAACTCCCGCGCCCTGGGCGCCACCAAGGTGTTCGCCTGGCCGACGACTGAGATCGCGGTCATGGGCGCGGTCGCGGCGGTGCGCATCCTGAAGCGGCGCGAGCTGGCCGCCGCCCCCGACGAGGAGCGGGCCGAGCTGGAGCAGCGGCTGGCCGACGAGCACGAGAAGCTGGCGGGCGGGCTCGAGCGGGCGCAGCAGCTCGGCGTGATCGACGAGGTCATCAAGCCGGAGGAGACCCGGGGCGCGATCGCCAAGGTCCTCGCCCAGGCCACCCCGGCCAGGGGCGCCCACGGCAACATCCCCCTGTAGGCATGTGAAAAGGGGCCCCGCACCTGATGGGTGCGGGGCCCCTTTTTTACGTGGTCAGGCGGCGCGTGTCTCAGCTCCGCGTGTCTCAGCGTCTCAGCTCCGCGTGTCTCAGACGGCGGCGTGCAGCCAGCGGACCGGTGCGCCGTCGCCCGCGTACCTGAACGGCTCCAGCTCCTCGTCCCACGGCCGGCCGAGCAGCTTGTCCAGCTCGTCCTCCAGCACCGCGCGTCCCTGGGTGGCCATCAGCATCGCGGTGCGGAGCCGGTCCTCGGGGATCATGATGTCGCCCGCGGCCCCGACGACCGCGCTGAAGGCGCCGAGCGTCGGCGTATAGGCATGACGGGACCCGTCGACCCCCGCTGACGCGTCCTCGGTGACCTCGAACCGGATGCGCTGCCAGCCCATGAGGGAAGAGGTGATGGCCGCCGCGATGCCCGGGCGGCCTTCCCACTCCGCCTGCGCCCGCAGGACGTTGGGCGCGGCGGGTTGCGGCGTCCACGTAAGGTCCACGGGTACGCCAAGAACACCCGCGACCGCCCATTCGATATGAGGGCACAGCGCGGGCTGAGCTGAGTGGACGTAAAGCACGCCACAAGCAGACACCGGACCTCCCGATTCGGTACGAGGTGCGCCTTCCCCAACGGCCTCGCCCCGGGATGATCACAAGTGACTAGGGAGAGACTACCGTCGGTCGCAACCGGGCACCAGAGGGGGGCCATACCAACTTGGTGCGGCAGGGGCGTGTGACACACGGGTGAGCGCGGAAAGATACCCGCTCATGGACATCCAATCTGTCGGCGAGTCGCTCATCCGGCCAGGTCAGATACTGGCCGACCGCAGCGCGCTGTCCGTCGCGGCTCGCTGGACCCAGGCCGTCGCCGACGCCGACGGCGTCTGCGTGATCCATCTGTCGCCTGGCGTAGACCCCATCGAGATCACCATGGACTTGCGGGAGCACGGCTTCCGGGCCTCCCCCAACCATGTGCTCGCCGGACAGCCGTTGTTCTGGGGCGGGCCGGCGTCCCGGCCGTTCCCTTCGCCGCCCGTGCCGTACAAACCGGGCAGAGGGCGCTCGCCCGTCGTCGTGGGGCTGCTCGACACCGGGATCGCCGAGCACCCGTGGTGGGCCGACAGCGACTGGTACGAGGATCAGCCGAGGGATGACGCCGAGCTGCTCGAGGGCCGCCAGGCGGGCCACGGCACGTTCCTGGCCGGCCTGCTGCTGCGGCAGGCGCCGGGCGCGGGGCTGCGCGTGTGGCGGGTGCTCGACGGGGACGGCGTCGGCGACGAGGCGGGCGTGGTCCGCGCCCTGAACCGGCTGCGCGACAACCCACCCCCGATCCTGAACCTGTCCTTCGGCTGTCACACCTTCGATGACCGGCCGCCTCCCCTGCTGAACGACGCGCTGCGGGGCCTGCCGGACACCGTCGCGGTGGCCTGCGCGGGCAACACCGCGAGCGACCGGCCGTTCTGGCCGGCCGCGCTGCCCGACGTCGTGGGCGTGGCCGCGCTCGACGCGACGCAGGAGCACCGGGCGCCGTTCTCCGCCTACGGCTCCTGGGTCAACGCGTGCGCCCGTGGGGAGTGGCTGGCCAGCAGCTTCCTGGAGCGCGACGAGTTCGCCGGGTATGCCGTCTGGAGCGGCACCTCCTTCGCTACGGCCCTGGTCGCGGGCACGATCGCCGACGCCGCCAAGGACCTGCCGGCCAAGGAGGCCGCCGGGCGAGTCCTTGACCCTGAGACGACCCGGCAAATTCCCGATCTGGGAGTTCTCATCAGGTCGAGTCTGTAGAGTTTACGCTCAGTCCTCGGCCAATCACGAGGAGGCAGGGTGGCCTCCTCGTCCGTCACGGCGAAGGAGGCCGCATGCACGAGCCACGCGATCCGGCGGAGCTGCTCAAGGCCGCGGCCGAAGACGACCAGACGGCCTGGGACCAGCTTGAGTCCAGGTTCGGGCCGCGCATGTGGGCAGTCGCCCGCGCGTGCGGGCTGAACGCCACCGACGCGGCGGACGCGGTCCAGGGTGCCTGGCTGCGCCTGCTCGAAAACCTGCACACCATCAGGGAACCATCAGGCGTCGGCGCGTGGCTGGCGACGACCACGCGTCGTGAGGCGCTTCTGATCATCAGGAAGGAACCACCCGGATTTCCCTCCTTCGACGTCGTGCACGACCCTGATCCGGCGACTGTCGTCCTGGAGGCCGACGGCAGCCGCCTGCTGTGGAAGACGGTCTCCGCTTTGCACGAGCCTTGCCGCACCCTCCTCCAGCTGGTGGCGACGGATATGGGGAGCCAGCAGGTGGCGATGCGGCTCGGCATGCCCGTGGGCGCCGTGGGTCCAACCAGGATCCGGTGCCTGGAAAAACTGCGCACCCTGATCTCACTACAGGAGACGGTGCAATGATCAACGATGAGTATTTCCTGGCGGCTCTCCGGCTCGCCGCCGGGAGTGATCCGATCCCTGGGCATGTTTCCGCCGCCGCACGTGATGCCTTCGGACTCCGGGTCTCGCAAGCGGTGACCGCCGCGCCTGCCGACTGCGCCGCAACCCGTGGCGTACGAGGCGGCGACGGTCCCGGCATGGTCCGCTTCGTCGCGGCCGGCCTCACCTTCGATCTGGAGGTGACGGTGGGCGACGGGCTCATCGACGTCGCGGGACAAGTGTTCCCGCATCCTGGCGAGGGCAGCCACGTCGATGTGAGGACCCCGCATCTGACGCTCACCAGGCGTCTTGCGCGAACGGGCCAGTTCGCGGTCACCGGCCTGCCTCCGGGCTGGCTCAGTGTGGTCTGCCACCGGCCCGGTCTCGCACCCGTCCAAACCAGGTGGGTGCGCATCCGCCCATGATCACGCGGGAGCCAGGTACCGCGTCCCACCCCCTGGCTCCCACTCCTCCCCTACGAAGCCCAGGGCGCCATGATCGCAACACAGGACGACCGTTCCGCTCCCGACACCATCGGGCTTGGGGGCACGGCCGCTCCCGATCGCATCGTCCCCCGCGAGCCCGCCACACTCGGCGACCCGCTGGTGGTGGCGGCTGAGATGGCGGTGCTTCGTTCGGTGGTCGATCCCGAACAGGCCCTCCACGCCGGCCGCACCGTCCTGGCCGCCGCCCAGGCAGTGGGCTGCGTCGACGCCGCGGTGGTCGCCCTCAGAGCGATGGCGCTGGCCGCCCGCGAGCTCGGCGATCTCGAAGCCGCCGAAGCCCACCTCCGGCAGGCCATCGCCACCCCCGGCATCCCGCGCCAGCGCATGGCCCAGGCACGGCTCTCCCTGGTGACGGTACGCACCGAACGCGGCCATCCCCTGCAGGCGCTCCGGGTCGCCGCCCTGGCCTGGGCCGACCTCTCCCGGCTCGACCGGGCCAAGCTCGACACCCAGCGCGCCGTGGCGCTCGCCCACCTGGGCCGCTACCAGGAGGCCATCGCCTCGTGCGACCGCGCGCTCCAGGTGCTGGTGGTCGCGCCGGGCACCATCGACGACCGCCGCTTCCTGGCCGGCGGCCTGCTCAACCGCGGCCTCGTCCACGCCTACCGGGGCGATTGGGACGCCGCCACCCGCGACATCACCGCCTGCCTGGAGATCTCCCGCCACGCCCGGCTCGACCACCTGGCCCGCCTGGCCGCCGCCAACCTGCCCTTCCTCGCCGTACGCCGGGGCGACATCACCGGCGCCTTCGCCCACTACCGGGCGGCCGAGAACACCCTGTTCGGCTTCCCCGAGCGGCTGGCCACGATGCGGGCCGACTTCGCCGGGGCCTTGCTGGCCGCGCACCTCCCCGGCGAGGCGAGGGCGCTGCTCAGCCTGGCCGTACCCGATCTGGAGTCGTCCGCCGCGCTGGTGGCGCTGGCCGAGGCGCGGCTGAAACTGGCGCAGGTGGAGCTGCTCACCGGCGACGCCCGCCGCGCGCTGGCCGTGGCCGAGCAGGCGGCGGTCGAGCTGGCCGAGCAGGACCGCGTGTCATGGCTGCCGCTGGCCAGGGAGGTCGTGCTGCGTGCCCGCCTCGCGCTGGAGGGCTCCTCACCCGAGCTGCTCGAGGAGCTGATCGCGTGCGCCGACGACCTCGAGAACGGTCCCGCCTACCTGGCGGGCGCCGCCGCGCTGCGCCTGGTGGCGGCGGAGGCCGCGCTGGCGCTCGACGACCATCCGGCGGCGTCGGCGCAACTGGCCCGCCTCACCGCGCACGCGCAGCGCGGCGAGCGCTGGGTGCCCGCCGGGACCCAGCTCACGTCACTGGCCTCGGAGTTGCAGGCCAGACATCTCGCGCAGACGTCACAGATCCCGGTGCTGGTACGCCAGCACGCCCTCGCCTTGGAGTCCGCGCTGCAGGAGGACGTCACCCAGGCGTTCCGCGCGGTCCACGACGGGCTGACCGAGATGGGCGGCAGCATGGAGTCGTTCGACGACCCCTCGCTGCGGGCGCACGCGGCGCGGGCCGGTGAGCGGCTGGCGGCGTTCGGGCTGGAGATGGCGGTGCGTGACGGGTGTGCCGAGGAGGTGTTCGACTGGGCGGAACGCTGGCGGGCGGTGGCCGCTCCCGCGCACGCCTGCGGGCTGGCCGATCCCGGTTCCGTGCGGGCCGGGCTGGGCGGGGCGGCGCTGGTCGAGTTCGTCACCGACGGCTCCTCGCTGCTGGCCGTACTGATCACCGGGGAGCGGCTCACGCTGCGGCGGCTGGGCAATCTGCGGCCCATCCGTGAGGCGCTCATCCGCCTGCGCTACTCACTGCGCCGGGCCGGGTTCGGCGACGGCGCCGCCGCCGACGCCCAGGTCGAGCCCGCCGCGGCGGAGCTCGAACGCCTGCTGCTCCGGCCGCTCCAGACCGAGCTCGGCGACCGGCCGCTGATTGTGGTGCCCGCCGGTCCCCTGCACACGGTGCCGTGGACGGCCCTGCCGTGCCTGCGTGATCGTCCGGTGTCCGTGACCGCCAGCGCGTCCGCCTGGCTGGAGGCCGGGCAGCGCGCCGCCGTACCCGCCGAACGGCCCGTGATGATCGCCGCGGCCGGGCCCGGGCTCGCCCACGCGCGCGCGGAAGTCGAGCAGGTGCTCGCCTGCCATCCCGGCGCCCGCGAGGTGCCCGCCCGCTCCGGCGCCGTGCTCGCCGCGCTGACCAGCGCCGACGTGCTGCATCTCGCGGCGCACGGGGTGTTCCACGCGCGCAGCCCGCTGCTGTCGGGCATCACGCTCGCCGACGGGCAGCTCATGGCGTACGACCTGCTCGGGCTGTCCCGGACGGCCCGGCTCGTGGTGCTGTCGGCGTGCGACTCGGGAATGGCGCACACGCCCACGGACGGCGCCCCGCTCGGGCTGGCCGGGACGTTCCTGTCCAGGGGTACGGCCTGCGTCGTGGCGGGGATGGTGCCGGTGCGTGACGAGGAGGCGATGGCCGTGATGACCGCGTTCCACGGTCTCCTGGCCGACGGCCAGTCCCCCGCCTCGGCCTTGGCTTCGGCCTCGGCCAAGACGGGAGCGCTCGGCTTCGTCTGCTTCGGCGCGGGCGACCGGACTTACACACGGAAACGCGACCGACCACCGACCCCGTAATGCGGGGGTCATCTGGTCGGCGCGCCGATAGGGCGACGGGCCTGGCCCATCACTGATCCGGTCGGCGCGCCACTCAGGCAGCGGAGGCTTGGGCTGTCGCAGCCGGTCAGGTCACGAAGCGTCAGCCTGTGGCGATCGGTCGTGAGGGGTCGGCGACCCACTCGGACCACGAGCCCACGTAGAGTGCCGCGGGCAGGCCCGCCACCTCCAGGGCCAGCACCTCATGCGCGGCGGTGACGCCGGAGCCGCAGTACGCTCCGGCCGGCATGCCCTCGCCCACCCCGAGCGCGACGAACCTGTCGCGCAGCTCGGCCGCAGGGCGGAACCGGCCGCCGGGGCCGATGTTCTCCGTGGTCGGCGCGCTCACCGCACCGGGCACGTGCCCGGCGACGGGGTCGATGGGCTCCACCTCGCCCCGATAACGCTCACCCGCCCGCGCGTCCAGCAGCACCCCCGACCTAGCGAGCGCCCCTGCCTCGGCGGCGCTCAGCACCGGCATCCCACCCGGCCTGGCGACGAAGTCACCGGGCACCACCTCGGGCGTCTCCTTGACGATCGGCAGTCCCGCGTCGGCCCAGGCGGGCAGGCCGCCGTCCAGCACCCGGACGTCCTGATGCCCGAAGTAACGCAGCGCCCACCACGCCCGCGCCGCGGCGGTCGACCCCGTGTCGTCGTACACCACCACCGGCCGTCCCCCGGACACCCCCAGCCGCCGCATCGTGCTCTGGAAGTCGTCCGCTTCCGGGAGCGGATGCCGCCCGGCCGTTCCGGGCGGCGCGGCGAGGTCGGCGTCGAGGTCGCAGTAGACGGCGCCCGGCACGTGCCCCTCGCGGTACAGCTCGATCCCCGGAGGGCCACCGAGCCGCCACCGCACATCGAGCACGGTCACGCCGTCCAGCGCGGCGAGTTCTTCGGGCGTGATCAACGGACTCATCGGCCGCTCACCCCAACCCCAGCGGCGATCAACGAACTCATCGGGTGCTTACCTCCAAGAGCGGTACGTACTGTTCGGCGGTCGTCATCGAGCCGTGGTAGCCGGTGAACAGCGCCTCGATCGGATGCGCGCCCGGCGCCGTGATGGCCAGCCCGGAATACGGGACGGCCACGACGTCGCCGATGCGCCCCGCCCATTCCGGCCGCACCCGCGGCCCGAACCAGCCGGACTCGACCGCCTCCTGCCTCGACACCACCCAGGCCTTGCCCGCCAGGGTCTCACGCCATGCGTCGAGCACTTCGGAGGCGGCCCCCGGTTCGGCGTACACGTGCCTCGCCCTTGCCTCCCCGCCGAGCATCGCCACCCCCCGGCTCAGCGCGGGCTCGGTCTCGGCGTCGAGCTTCTCGGTCACGTTGACCATGCCGTGGTCGGCGGTGATGTAGAGGGCGGAACCCGGGGGCAGGTCCGCGGCCAGGCGTTCGGCCATCCGATCCACGATTTCGAGCTGACCCAGCCACTCCTCGCTGCCCCAGCCGGTCATGTGGCCCGTCGCGTCGAGGTCGCCGTAGTAGACGGTGACGTGGGCCCGCGGCTCGGCCATCGCCGTACGTACCCTGGCCACCCGCTCGTCGACGGTCTCGGCGGCCAGGTAACGCACGCCGCGGTAGACCGCCTCGGTCAGCCCGCTCCCCTCGAACTGGGCCGGCGCCACGTAACCTGCCGCGATGCCCGCGGCGGCGGCGCGCTGGTAGACGGTCTCGGCGGGCTGCCATTGGCCCGGCTCCATGAACGCCCCGCCGGGCAGCGTCCACCGCAGGCAGTTGAACAACTGCCCGGTCCCCGGCACGGCCAGCACCATCCCCAGCATGCCGTGCTCACCCGGCGGCACACCGGTGCCCAGCGAGCACAGACTGGTGACGGTGGTGGCGGGGAACCCGGCGGTGAGCGTGGTCTTGGCGGCGGCGGCGAGGAACGGCGCCCGGTCGGCGTGCGCGCGCAGCGCCTCGTCACCGAGCCCGTCCACGAGGAACAGACAGACGCGGTCGGCGGGGGCGAGCTGGAGGGGGTTCGGCTCGTCCATCCCCAGCACGGCCAGCAACGCATTCGGCAGCTCCGCCAACGACGCGGTGCCGTAACGGGGAATCAGTGGCGCGTTTCCACCCATGCCGCTCCATTCTGTTCGTCGCCCGAGAAGTTCGATCTTGTATGACGCTCCCGCCGTACGGCGCTGATCACCGCCAAACCCCTGAACCCCGACGATGTTGTACGGCACGGCCAAGTGAGCGCCACCCACCGCACGTGGCTGAGGGGCCTCCAGGAATACGGCCGCTGAACCCGCACGTGGCTGGGCGTCGTTACGTGCGTATTCTTGGCCGTCTTCTTCGCTTGATCGGCTGGGCGCCGCACATGCCGTGCGGGACCGTTCGTGGGGAATGTCCGGCCGGTGTGCCGGCACACACGCACGACCGCGGGGGCACCGTCGGGTCGGCGCTGCTGAGCTGGAAAGGTCGCGTGGGCACGGCCGCGTGAGAACGACCACGCGGGGGCGGTCCCGCCGATACCGCCGTGGGGACAGCGCAGAATGGGCGCGGTCGCGTGCAGACCGCCGCAGGAACACTTGCGCACCATCGGGCGGGCACCATGGCAGGGACACCACCGCACGAACACGATCACGTGGACACCACCACAGGGACGGTCTCACATGAGCACGGTCCCGCAGGCGCCGCCGAAGGGACAGTGCCGCTTGAGGCGTCTCCGGTGGGACACCGCCCCTTGAGCACAACCCCGTGGACACGGTCGCGTGGGCATGACCACAAGGACACCACCGCATGAGCACCACCGATTGCCACCTCAGGGGAGCACCGGTCTGTCGCAGAGGTGCCCTTGTGGGCGCGATGTCGTGGAGTTGGTGTGCCGGGGTTCGTGTTGTGTGCATGGGTCTTGACCTGGTGGCACCGAGAGGGTGGGCGCCTGGGAGTGGCCTGTCAGGTTGTGGCGCGGGCGGTGGCTTCCGAGAGGGATTTGGCGAAGGCGAGGACGTGGGTGACCGCTTCGGGGCCGTCGGCTGCCTCGCTCACCCGGAGCGAGAGGTCGTCCGCGGTGATGGCGCCCGTGTAGCCGTGGTCGGCCTCGCAGTTCTCGTCACCGCAGGTGGCCGGTTCGAGGTCGACGTGGGAGATCGCTCCCCAGCCGATCGTGAGCGTGGCCTCGGTGGGAGGGACGCCGGGGACGTAGGAGGCGGGGTCGGGGACGACGCGGGTGACCGCGACCGACTGGACGCGGCTCAGGCGTACGGCCTCCGTGGTCGTGGAGGCGTGCGAGGTCGAGACGCCTTCCACCGCAGGGTGTTCGTCGGTGTGGCAGACCAGCAACCTCGTCGTCGACAGCACTAGGACGGTGACGTGCCTGCGCACTTCCATCGCGGGATCGAAGGTGGCCTCATGGTGGACCACGAACGCGGTCACAGCCTCCTTGCCCAGCGCGGATTCGACCGCATCGGTGACGAGGTCGGGGTAGTAGCCGCTGCGCTCGATCGCTTCACGCAGGCCCGCGGCTGAGACTCGGGTTTCCCTCATGGGTCCATCCTGCCAGGACCGCGCAGTGCACTCACCCACCAGACATAACGCTCTATAACGTCTTTTATCCCGTTATCTACGTGCAGGGCCGTGTGCAATTCCCGGACGCTGCATTGCGCCTCATCAGTGCCGCTGTGCCGACATCTGGAGTGACAAATGGTGAAATTTCATAGAAATGAGGTTTAGCCAGCCGCCGAGACCCCCCCCTGCGGGGTGCGGGGTGCGGGGTGCGGGGTGCGGGGTGCGGGGTGCGGGGTGCGGGGTGCGGGGTGCCGGGGCTTACCTATTTGCCAATACGGCAAGGAACTTTGTCATTTCGGTGGATGCGGGGTGAGAGTACGAGGCATGACTACACAAAACCTGCAGTCCCCGGCCGCCGATTCCGTACGTCCGGAGCGGTGCTATGACGTCGTGGTGCTCGGGGGCGGAGCCGCTGGGCTGAGCGGGGCGCTGGCTCTGGTGCGGGCACGGCGTTCGGTGCTGGTGATCGACGCCGGGCACCCACGCAACGCCCCGGCGGCCGGTGTTCACAACTACCTGTCGCGTGAAGGCACTTCTCCCGCTGAGTTGCTGGCATCGGGGCGTGCGGAGGTGAGCGGGTACGGCGGGGAGTTCCTGGAGGGGACCGTCATGACCGCTGAACGCCTTATGGGCGGGGGCTTCCGTGTCGTCCTCGACGACGGGACCTCGGTCGTGGCGGATCGGCTGCTGGTGACCACGGGCCTGGTCGACGAGCTGCCCGAGGTGCCGGGAGTGGCCGAGCGGTGGGGGCGGGATGTGCTGCACTGCCCCTACTGCCACGGCTGGGAAGTACGTGATCAGGCGATCGGCATCCTGGCGACCGGGGTGATGGCGGTCCACGCGGCCTTGATGTGGCGGCAGTTGAGCGCGGACGTGACGCTGTTCTCGCACACCGCGCCCGAACCCAGCGACGAGGAACGCGAGCAGTTCGCCGCCCGCGGCATCTCCGTCGTCGAAGGCCAGGTGACCGGCCTGGAGGTCACCGGCGACCAGCTCACCGGCGTGAACCTGGCCGACGGGCGGGTGATCCCCCTCCAGGCGCTGGTGGTCACCCCGCGCTTCACCGCCCGCACCGACGTCCTCGTCGGGCTGGGCCTGGAGCCGGTCGAACTGGAGGTACGTGGTCACGTGATCGGCAGCCACATCGCCGCCGATGCGACGGGGGCGACCTCCGTGCCCGGGGTGTGGGTGGCGGGCAACGTCGCCGACCCGATGGCTCAGGTCATCGGCGCCGCCACGGCGGGGTTGAAGGCCGGAGCGGCGATCAATGCCGATCTGATCGCACAGGACACCGCTCGTGCCGTTACGGCGTACCGCGCCCGGAAGCCGGCCGCACACGATCCGTTCTCCGCCGAGGTGGAAGCAGAGCTGTGCGAACGCGTTCTCGGCGATCGCCGCCACGGCCTGTGACAACGGAGGCCGTGGCACGCCTCCACCGCCACGGCCTACGCCACCGCCGTACGCCTCCGCCGCCACTTCGCGGGCAGCGGACGGTGGGAGACCCTTGGCTGCGGGGGACCGCCGGGCGGCCGGACACTGTCGGATGGCTGGACACTGTCGGATAGCGGGGCAGGCCGGATGCGGGGCAGGCCGAGCGGGGGTTCTGGGTGGTCGGCGGGCTTACCGGATCGTCGCCAGGCCGATATTTCACTTTCTAGTGGGAATCATGCTCTTTCGGGAAGGGCCGGGTGTCAGGGGAGGCCATCATGCGCGACCGGACACGGACACGGGCGCTGGGCGTCTGTCTGGTGTCAGCGTTCATGGCCGGGCTGGACGTGAGCATCGTCAACGTGGCGCTGCCCTCGATCCGCGCGGGCCTGCGAGCCTCCGAGGACGGTCTCCAGTGGACGGTGTCCGGATACGCGCTCACGTTCGGGCTGCTGCTCGTGCCGGCCGGCCGGCTCGGTGACGCGCGCAGCCGCCGGGCGATCTTCATGGTCGGCGTCGCCCTGTTCACGGTGGCGAGCGCGGCGTGCGGGTTCGCGCCGAGCATCTCGGTGCTGCTGGTGTCCCGCCTGGTGCAGGGGATGGCGGCGGGGATGCTGAACCCGCAGGTGTCGGGGCTGATCCAGCAGATGTTCCGCGGCTCCGAACGAGGGCGGGCGTTCGGTGCGCTGGGCGCGACGATCGGCGTGTCCACGGCGCTCGGGCCGCTGATGGGCGGCGCGCTGGTCTCGGCCTTCGGGCCTGAGCACGGCTGGCGTTGGGTCTTCCTGGTGAACCTCCCGATCGGCATCGCTCTCCTCCCCCTGGCCTACAAATTCCTCCCCGCTCCGCGAACCGACCTGCCGCGGCGGCAGGAGAGCCTCGACCCGGTCGGCGTGCTCCTTCTGGGCACAGGCGTGGCCGCCCTGCTCCTGCCCTTCATCCAGCAGCACCAGTGGCCGGGTAACACCAAGTGGCTCCTGCTCCCGGCCGCGCTGCTCGTGCTGGCGGGATTCGTGATCTGGGAACGGACGTACCGCAAGGAACCGCTGGTCAACCTGGGGCTGTTCGCCAAGCGCTCGTACAGCCTCGGCACCGCCATAGCGCTCTTCTACTTCGCCGGATTCACCGGCATCTTCTTCATCTTCACCCTGTACCTGCAGAGCGGCCTCGGCTACAGCGCGCTCATGGCCGGGCTGTCGATCAGCCCCTTCGCGGTGGGCTCGGCGGGCGCGTCGGCGGCAGGCGGGCGCCTGGTCTCGCGAGCCGGTCGCCGCCTGGTGGCCATAGGGCTGGTCACCGTACTGGCCGGACTGGGGGCGACCATGGTCGCGACCATGCTGGTCCCAGGCGCGGGGGTGGGCGCGGCGACGGCGCTGCCTCTGCTGGTAGCCGGGGTGGGCAGCGGCTTGGTGATCGCTCCCAACCAGGCCATCAGCCTGTCGGAGGTCCCCCCGGAGCAGGGCGGGAGCGCGGCCGGAATCCTTCAAACGGGCCAGCGCCTCGGCTCGGCCATCGGCATCGCCGCCGCGGGGTCGGTGTTCTTCGGGGCGCTGGGGCAGGGCTGGCCGACCGCGTTCCGGCATGGCCTGGGAGTGGTGGCGCTGTCCGTCTCGATCGCGCTGGCGGCGGCGCTGTACGACCTGACCCGCGAGTACGCCGACCGCCGCAGGCTCCACTCCGCCCCATGACCGGCCACCGCGTCCCGCGCACGAAAGGAAACTTCCATGGGCCGATTCCGGGACGCCGGTGACCTGAATTCTTCTTGCCTGGCCTGGTGAGGGCCCCGATCCAGGAAAAGGGGTTTTCGCTAAGGATGTACTGGCGCGTTATATAGCGACCGGCCGGCATGGCGCTCGCCGCGACTCTGGTCCCGCTCTGTGCCGTTATTCGAGGGACGACCGTGCTCTGGTGCACCTACAGCGGTTTCGCGACCGTGTTCACCGGCGAAGTCGATTACGGCAGCACCGTGCGGAACGTGTCCTTCCAATTAGTGGGGTCGAGTTTCAGCAACCAGAACGTCTACAAGGAGCACTACGACAACCCCTGCAACTGTTCGCGCATGACCTCGGCCAGCCGGTCGAGGGCTTGTCGGGCACGATGAAGCCGGCCCCGCCCGTCAGCAGAAGTCTCATGATCCGATCGACACCCGGCTGTGGTCGCTCAGCAGCATCCGGTGGGTCGAGGGCCGCCCCGACGTCACGTAGGCGTTGCGCCCCACGATCGAGCCGTCGATGTCGCCGACCTCGTGGATCTCCGCGTCCTCCAGGAGGATGGAGTATCCGATCTCGCTCTTGTGGACGATGCAGCGAGGCCCGATCGACGTGTACGGGCCGACGTAGCTGCCGGACACCGTCGCGTCCGCCCCGATGATGATCGGGCCGACGAGCCGCGAACGGGACACCATGGCCCCGCGCTCGACGATGACCGGCCCGGTGATGGCGGTCTCGCCGTCGACCTGGCCGTCGATTCTGGTCTCGATGTCCTCCAGGAGCGCGGCGTTGCAATCCAGGAGGCTCTCCGGCCGTCCGGTGTCCTTCCAGTAGCCCGTGTGGACGTGCGCGCGCACGTCACGGCCGTCGGTGACGAGTTTCTGGATGGCGTCGGTGATCTCGCGCTCGTCGCGATGGCTCGGCTTGGTCGCGCGTACGGCATCGTGAATCGCCGGCGAGAACGCGTAGACGCCCACGATGGCCAGGTCGCTGCGCGGAGCGGGAGATTTCTCCTCCAGCCGGGTCACCCGGTCCTCGACGCCCAGCTCCGCGACGCCGTATTCACGCGGGTCGGCCACTTTCGACAGCATGACGGTGGCGTCGGCGCCGGACTCGCGGAACCTCCTGAGCACCTCGTCCAGCCCGCCGCGCACGATATTGTCCCCCAAATACATCAGGAAGTCGTCGGCGCCGAGATAATCGCCGGAAATCAGCACGGCATGGCCCAGGCCGAGCGGCGCAGGCTGCCGGATGTAGGTGATTCGCAGGTCAAAAGCCGAGCCGTCGCCGACCGACTCGCGGATCTGCGCCTCGTGATCGCCGACCACTATTCCGACATCGGTTATCCGGGCGTCGCGCATTGCCTCGAGGCCGTGCCAGAGAATTGGCCGGTTCGCCACCGGGAACAATTGTTTCGGAATCGCGTGGCTCAGCGGACGCAAGCGCGTCCCGTGGCCGCCCGCGAGCACGAGGCCTTTCACGAGCACTCCTCTATTCGATGGATTCCGAAGCACAGGATCGCCAATGGCGCTTGAAATTCGCTCGAAACTCACGCGACAGAGGGCTGCGGGCCGTCGTAACAGGCTTCACGCGCCGCTCTGGTTCGCGCTCCGTCTCCTGAGCGGTCAGGCCAGTCTGCGGGGGCCGCCGTCCGGGCGGGGGCCGGGTGGGGTGCGGATCGTGGCCCGGGCGCCCAGGATGATGACGCCCTCCCTGCCCACCAGCACCTGGTCGAGGTCGAGGCGGGCCACCTCCGGCAGGTCGTTGGCCAGGCGGCCCACCCTGACCAGGAGATCCTCCAGGGCGTCGACCGCCACGGGCGGGTAGCCGTACTCGCCGAACAGCAGCGGGGCCGCGCGGACGGAGCGCACCAGCCCGGCGGCGTCCTCGCCGGCGAGGGGCGCGAGCCGGAAGCCCTGGTCGAGGAGCAGCCGCGCCGTCACCTCGCCGAGTCCGAAGGAGACGATGGGCCCGAACGCCGGGTTCTCGGTGACGCTCACCACGGTGGGTACGGCGGGCTGCGGCGCCATCCGCTGGACCGCCAGCTCCACATCCTCCCCGAACTGCTCGGCGAACTCGGCGTAGGCATGCCGCACACTGTCGGGCCCCGCCAGCCCGAGGCGTACGGTGCCGGCCCGGCGGGCGGCCTCAGGACCGGCCACCTTGAGCACCACCGGCCAGCCCAGCCGTTCGGCGGCCGCGACCGCCTCGTCCGGGGACCGCACCGCCTCGGCCGGCCAGACGCTCAGCCCATAGCAGGAGAGCAGCTCCGCCACGTCGGCCGCCTCGGCCTCGACCGACGGCCCTGGCTCGGCGAAGAGGCTCCGAGCTGACGCCACAGCGGGAGATTCCACCGCGGAAGGCGCGTCGGCGGTGGCCTCCGGATGGAGGGCGCGGTGGATCAAGGCGCGGGCGCAGTGCGGGTCGATGTCCGGCAGTTCGGGCGGTGGCAGCGACGGTCGTGCGCGCCACCTGGCGTACCGGACCACGTGCGCCAGCGCCCTGACCGCCTCCTCCGGCGCCGCGTACGAGGGGATGGACCCCCGCGAGGGCACGGCGCCCACCCGCAGATCGGGGTGCATGCCGAGATGCCCCTGGAAGGTGGCGAGCACCGGCTTGGCCGAGCCCTGCGACACCCGCAGCAGCTCGGCCGCCACCTCCGCGTCCTCGCCCGGGATCGGCGGCATGTAGATCACCACCACCGCGTCCACCGACGACGAGCCGAGCCGGTCCGCGAGTGCCGCACCGAAGGAGGAGGCGCCGGCGCCGGCGCCCAGGTTCACCGGCGGCAGGGGCTCCAGGCCCGCGGCGACGCACGCGTCGGCGGCCAGCAGGCCCAGGGCGTCGGAGTTGGTGACCAGCCCGACCCGGGGACCGGCGGGCAGCGGCTGGTAGGCCAGGAGCTGGCCCACGTCGAAGAGCTGGATGAGGTCGTCCACCCGGATCAGCCCCGCCTGCGAGAACAGCGAGCTGATCGCCGAGTCGGGCAGCCCGAGCGCCTCGGCGGAGTGACTGTCGGGCGTCCCGCCGCTCTTGACCACCACGATCGGCTTGCTCCGCGCCAGGCGCCTGGCCAGCCGGGTGAACTTGCGAGGATTGCCCAGCGACTCCAGGTAGAGCAGGATCACCTCGGTCGAGGCGTCCTCCTCCCAGTACTGGAGCAGGTCGTTGCCCGACACGTCGGCCCGGTTGCCCGCCGAGACGAACGACGAGATGCCCATCCCCCGCTGCGCCACCCGCTGGAGCAGGGCGGTGCCGAGCGCGCCCGACTGGCTGAAGAAGCCGACCCGGCCCCGGCCGGGCACGGTCGCGGCGAGGGTGGCGTTGAGCTTGACGGCCGGGTCGGTGTTGGCGATGCCGAGGCAGTTGGGCCCGACGACGCGCAGGCCGTACGCACGCGCGATGCGCGCCAGCTCGTCCTGCCGCTCCCTGCCCTCGGTGCCCGTCTCGCCGAACCCGGAGGAGACCACGACCAGCCCGTGTACGCCCTTCTCTGCGCACTCCTTGACCACCTCGACGACGCCGGCGGCGGGCACGGCCACCACGGCCAGGTCCACCTGGTCGTCGATCGCCGTCACGCTCGGGTAGGTCCGTACGCCCGCCATCGCCCGTACCTCGCGGTGCACCGGGTAGACGGGGCCGCTGAAGTCGGCGGCGAGCAGGTTGCGCAGCACGGTGTGGCCGACGCCGCCCGGCTCGCGCGAGGCGCCGATGACCGCGACCGAGCCGGGCGCGAGCAGCCGGGCGATGGATCTGGCCTCGGCGCGGTGTTCGCGGGCGGTGGTGACCTCGGTCGAGGTGTCGGTGGGGGTGAGGTCGAGCGTCATGCGGACGACGCCGTCGGCGAAGCGGCTCTCGGCGGTGTATCCGGCCTGGCGCAGCACGCCCATCATCTTCATGTTGGCGGGGAGCACGTCGGCCACGAAGCGTTCGATGCCGCGTTCGCGGGCCGTGGCGGCCAGGTGCTCCAGGAGCACCGAGGCCACTCCCCTGCCCTGGTGGGCGTCCTCGACGAGGAAGGCCGTCTCGGCCTCGCCGGGGCCCGTCCGGTCGTAGCGGATCACGGCCACCATCTCGGTGCCGATGGTGGCGATCAGCGCGACCCGGTCGACGTAGTCGACGGTGGTGAACCAGGCGACCTCCTTGTCGGAGAGCCGTGGCCTCGGGCCGAAGAAGCGGAAATAAATGGATTCGTCGGAGAGCCGGGAGTAGAAGGCACGCAATCGGTCGGCGTCGGCGGGCTTGATGGGGCGCACGTGAGCGGTGCCGCCGTCGGCCAGGACGACGTCGGCCTCCCAGTGGGCGGGGTACTGAGCCTCCACAGTCCCGAGCGTAGACCGCATCCCGGATGACGAGCTCCGCAGGGCCTATTGGGCAACGCTTGTGCATCGACTGCCCCCCTGTGTCCGGGGTACGCCCCACGGGTAGCCCGGAAGCTGTTAGTTTTGCCGTGGCCAGGCTCGTTCTGAAGGCAGCAAGGTGGTGGCATCATGACGCGGGTCGTCGTGGTGGGCGATCTCATGACCGACGCGGTCGCGCGCGCCCGTTATGCACTCGCCAGGGCGAGCGACACTCCGGCGATCGTGACGATGCACGGCGGTGGATCAGGGGCGAACATCGCCTCCTGGCTGGCCGTCGAGGGTGCCGAGGTGGCCTTCATCGGCCGCCGGGGCGCCGACATCACCGGTCGAAACCGTGACATGGAGCTGATGGGCTACGGCGTGGACGCCCGGCTCGTCATGGACCCTGAGCGGCCGACCGGCACCTGCGTGGTGCTCGTCACGCACAAGGGTGAGCGGACGATGCTCTCCGACCCGGGCGCCAACGCGGCGCTCTCGCCGGAGGACCTGCCCCGCGATCTGTTCGGTGGGGGTCATCTGCATCTGTCCGGCTACACCCTGATCAACGAGGGGTCCCGCGACGCGGGGCTGGCCGCGCTCGACATGGCTCGCCGGTCCGGGATGTCGATCTCGGTCGACTGCTCGTCGTCCGCGCCGTTGGAGCGTACGGGTGCCGAGCCGTTCCTCGAGTGGACCAACGGGGCCAAGCTGCTGTTCGCCAACGTCGACCAGGCGAAGGTGCTGACCGGCCGCGACGATCCCGAGGCCGCCGCCAAGGTGCTCACCGCCTGGTTCCCGCAGGTCGTGATCAAGATGAACGACGAAGGCGCGCTCTGGTTCGGCAACAGCCGCTCCGAGCCGGTCCGGGTCGACGCCGAGCCGGTCGATCGGATCATCGACGGCACGGGAGCGGGCGACGCGTTCTGCGCCGGATTCCTGCCGCCGTGGCTGGAGGGCAAGCCGCCGTCCGAGGCGCTGACGGCTGGCTGCCACCTGGCGGCACAGGCGATCTCGCACCTGGGAGCGCGTCCGCGCCTCTAGTGCGATCTTTCCGGCGCCCTTTATCGTAGGAGTCCCGAAAAAGGACGATAAGGAGCCGGATGCTGGGCGTGCGTCCGTTACGGCCAGGCGACCCTGTGTCGGTTGGTTCCTACAAGGTCATCGGGTTCCTCGGCGAGGGTGGCCAGGGCAGCGTCTATCTGGGCACCTCACCGACCGGCGAGCGGGTGGCGATCAAGCTGCTGCACGCCAGGTTCGCCGACGACGAGCAGGCCGTACGACGCTTCCGCCGCGAGGCTGAGGCCGCTCGGCGGGTGGCCGAGTTCTGCACGGCGCGGGTGCTCGAAGTGGGCGCCGTCAACGACCAGCCGTACATCGTCGGCGAGTACGTGGACGGCCCGTCCCTCCAGCGCCAGGTGTCCGGGGAGGGCCCGCTGCGGGACCAGGCGCTGGTACGGCTGGCCATCGCGACCGCCACCGCGCTGGCCGCCATCCACCGGGCCGGGGTGATGCACCGCGACTTCAAGCCGAGCAACGTGCTGCTGGCTCCCGACGGGCCCCGGGTGATCGACTTCGGCATCGCGCGGGCGCTGGACGTCAGCCAGAGCCTGACGACCAGCGTGGTGGGCACGCCCGCGTACATGGCGCCGGAGCAGTTCCACGGCGAGCCGTCTCCGGCCAGCGACGTGTTCGCGTGGGCGGGGACGATGGTGTACGCGGCCACGGGGCACAGCGCGTTCGGGTTCGGGGCGCTTCCTGTGGTGATGCACCGGATCCTGAGCATGGATCCGGACCTGTCGGGGGTGCCGGAGCCGCTCAGGGCGCTGCTGTGGACCGCGCTGGGCAAGGATCCCCGGCGACGGCCCACGGCGGAGCAGGTGCTGGGCGAGCTCATCCGGTCGAGCGCCCCACCACCACCGGTCGCGGCGTACCCGCAGACCGCACCACCCGGCTCGGCCCACCCACAGCCCCCGGCACCCGGCTCGGTCTACCCGCAGCCCTCGGCACCCGGCGCGGTCTACCCGCAGGCCGGCTCACCGGCGGGGCCTCGCTGGGAGTCCGGGCCGCAGGCGCCTTCGCCGTACCGGCGACCCTCGGGGACGGACCCCGGCGGCGTCACGCCCGTGACCGCGCCGGGCGCCCGGCGGCGCGGTGTGCTGGTGTCGGTGGCGGCGGTGGCCACGGCGCTCATGGTGGGCCTCGGGGTGTGGCTGATCCCCCGCGTCATCTCCCTGACGGGACCGGGAGTGGGGCCGACAGACCCGGCCACCACGGCGCCCACCGGCTTCGACGCCGCGGTCACGGCGGTCGCGAACCCGTCCACCAAGACCGGCGGCACCCTCCGCCTGACCTCGGCCTACAGCCTGGACTCCACCGATCCGGGCAACACCTACTATCCCGACGTGATGAACGCCATCCGCCTCTACGGCCGGTCGCTGACGATGTTCAAGCCGGTCCCCGGCAAGGCGGGCACCGAACTCGTTCCCGACCTGGCCGAGTCTCTGGGGCAGGCGAACGACGGCGGCAGGACGTGGACCTACCGGCTGCGTAACGGCGTGAAGTTCCAGGACGGCACGCCGGTCACCTCGGCGGACGTGAAGTACGCGGTGCTGCGGAGCATGGACGACGCCTTCGACAACGGTCCCACCTATTTCGACACCATGCTCGACCTGCCCACCGGCTACGAGGGACCGTACAAGTCACCCAACGCGAACACGGACTCGGCCATCCAGACGCCGGACGACCGCACGATCGTGTTCCACCTCAAGAAGCCGTACGGCGCCTTCGACACCATCGTCCAGTTGCCCGAGACCGTCCCCGTGCCGCGGGCCAAGGACACCCACGACAAGTACCGGTACGCGGTGACCTCGTCGGGACCGTACATGTTCGACAGCGCGACCGACACCAAGATCGTCCTGGTACGCAACCCGAGCTGGGATCCCGCGACCGACCCGAACCGCAAGGCCCTCCCCGACCGGTACGAGCTCCAGTACGAGCTGCCCGCGGCCGACGCGCGCACCAAGCTGCTGAACGGCGACTCGGAAGTCGGCTCGCCGATCGCGGACCTGGACTCGGCCAACGTCTACGGCAGCCCGGCGGTCAAGAACCGCGCCGACGCCCCGGTCGGCACCAAGATCCACTATCTGGCGATCAACCCGCAGGTCCCGCCGTTCGACAAGGTCGACTGTCGCCGCGCCGTGATCCGCGCCCTGGACCTGACGACGATCAACCTGGCCTTCGTCGGAGGGCTGAACCAGGGCGGCCAGATACCCAACTCGCTCGTGCCGCC
The DNA here is from genome assembly GCF_018603905.1 of Nonomuraea sp. NEAU-A123. GTDB lineage: Bacteria > Actinomycetota > Actinomycetes > Streptosporangiales > Streptosporangiaceae > Nonomuraea. Next base: position 185,209 of record NZ_JAHFZZ010000004.1, on the reverse strand, counting down.
GTTGATCCCCGGCACGCACGCGCTCCTGCCGGACCTCACGCCGTCCGGCGACGGGGACGCGGCCAAGGAGTCACTCAACGCCTGCGGCAAGCCCGGCGGGTTCACCACCACCTACATCTACCGCGACACCTTCGGCGAGTCCGCCGCCGCGCAGGCCGTGCAGGCGTCCCTGGCCAAGGTCGGCATCAAGATCCAGATCCGGGGCTTCCCGCTCGTGGACTTCCACGCGAAGTACGGCGGCAATCCCGAATACCTCAAGCAGGCGAACGTCGGCCTGATCGCCAGGGCGTGGGTGCCCGACTGGCCGGACGTGGAGTCGTTCGTCACCCCGCTCGCGGACAGCAGGGAGATCCTGGAGAAGGGCCACTCGATCAACGTGAACGTCCGCCTGTCCGCGCTCGACGCCCTCATCGACACGGCCAGGCAGGAACCCGACGCCACCACACGCGCCCAGCGCTGGAGCGAGGTCGAGCAGAAGCTCGCCGACGAGGCCCTGCTGGTGCCGCTCTCCTGGGATCGCACGCTGCTCGTACGCGGCAAGAAGGCGACCAACGTGTGGGTCAACCCGGTCTACGCCGGCTATGACCTGCTGACGATGGGCGTCAGCTGACCGTCGCCAGGGCCAGCGGCAGCACGGCGGGGGCGCCCGCGTGCCGTACGAGGGCGGTGGCGAGCGTCATCGTCCAGCCGGTGTCGATGCGGTCGTCGATCAGCAGGACCGGACCACCGCACGCCGCGATGGCGGCGCCGACGTCCTTCGGCATGGCCAGCGTCGCCCTGACCGCCTGAACCCGCTTGGCGCTGTTGAACTGCTTGCCCGGCGAGCCGTCGCGGTAGCCGAGCTCGCCCAGGTAGGTCAGCCGTCCGACCTGCGCGAGCCGCTCGGCGAAGCCGCGCACGAGCAGCGGCCGCGACGCGGACGGCACGTTGACCACGGCGATGGGCCGCTCCCGCCAGTCCCAGGCGGACAGCACCTGGATCACGGCCTTGAACATGTCGTCGGCCATCGGCCCGTCGGCGCCGTTGAACAGCTCGCGCAGCCGGTTGCCCCAGCCGATGTCGGTGAGCCGCCCGAGCACCCGCCCCGGCTCGGCGCCGAGCTCCGGCTTGATCCGGCCGGACAGGTCGGACAGGCCGGTCGGCCACTGCCTGCGGGCGTCGACCTCGACGCCGGGCCTGGTCAGCCGCTCGCGGGCGCCCGCCACGGCCTGCTCGGCGATCTCCGGCGAGCGGTGGTCGCCGGTGCAGTTGTCGCACCTGCCGCAGGGGCCCGCCGTCTCGTCGTCGAGGTGGCCGCGCAGGTAGCGTTCGCGGCACTCGGTCGTGGTCAGGTAGCCCAGCATGGCCTCCTGCTCGGCCTTGCGCTCGCCGGCGATGCGGGCATAGCGCTCGGCGTCGTAGTCCCACGGCCGGCCGGTCGCCTCCCAGCCGCCCTTGACCCTGCGTACGGCGCCGTCGACGTCGAGGACCTTGAGCATCATCTCCAGCCGCCCCCGGCTGAGGTCGACGGCCGTCTCGAGCGCCGGGGTGGACAGCACGCCGCGCTCTTCGAGTGCCTGGAGCGTGGCCCGCACCACCGGCTCGGGCGGGAACGCCAGCGAGGTGAAATAAGCCCAGATATCACGGTCTTCGGTGCCGGGCAGCAGGATCACCTCGGCCCGCTCGACCCCGCGCCCCGCCCGGCCGACCTGCTGGTAGTAGGCGACGGGCGACTGCGGCGCCCCCACATGGACGACGAACCCGAGATCGGGCTTGTCGAACCCCATCCCGAGCGCGCTCGTCGCCACCAGCGCCTTGATCTTGTTGTTGAGCAGCGCCTCCTCGGCGGCCAGCCGCTCGGCGGGATCGGTCTGCCCGGAGTAGGCGGCCACCTCATAGCCCTGGTCGCGCAGATATCCGGCGATCTCGTGGGCGGCGGCCACGGTCAGCGTGTAGATGATCCCGGAGCCGGGCAGCTCCCGCAGCGCCTGGGACAGCCACGCCAGCCGCTGCTCGGCCGTCGGCAGCCGCACGACGCTCAGGTGCAGGCTCTCCCGCTCCAGCGGCCCGCGCAGGACCAGCGTGCCCTCGCCCATCTGCTCGGCCACGTCACGCGTCACCCGCGCGTTGGCGGTGGCGGTGGTGGCGAGCACCGGAATGCCGGGAGGCAGCTCGTTGAAGAGCGTGGCGAGCCTGCGGTAGTCGGGCCGGAAGTCGTGCCCCCAGTCGGAGATGCAGTGGGCCTCGTCGACCACGACCAGGCCCGCGCTCTCGGCGAGCTCGGGCAGCACGTTGTCGCGGAAGTCGGGGTTGTTGAGCCGCTCGGGGCTGACCAGCAGCACGTCGACCTGCCCCTCGGCCACCTGCGCGTAGATCTCCTCCCACGCCTCGGGATTGGCCGAGTTGATGGTGACGGCCCGGATCCCGGCCCGCTCGGCGGCGGCGATCTGGTTGCGCATCAGGGCGAGCAGCGGCGAGACGATGACGGTGGGCCCCTCGTCGAGCTGACGCAGCAGGGCGGTGGCCACGAAGTAGACGGCCGACTTGCCCCAGCCGGTGCGCTGGACGACGAGCACCCGGCTCCGGTCCACGACCAGCGCCTCGATGGCGGCCCACTGGTCATCACGCAGCCGAGCGTGGTCACCGGCCAGCGCTCGCAGCCGAGCCTCAGCCTCTTCACGCAACATCGCCGAATCGGGGGCGTCAATCATGTGGTCCTTGTTACCACCTCCCACCGACGTTTGGCGCCAACGGCACCGCACGGGGCTCTGCGGGCAAACCTCTTCTTTCTGTTACGGCACAGCCGCACCCACCGCCACCCGCCGCACATGGCGGGTGGCCTCCAGGAAAACGGCCGCTGAACCCGCGCGGGGTCGGACGCCGTTACGTGCGCATTCTCGGCCGGTGGCGGCCAGCGGCTCGGCCAGCGGCCACGAGTGTCGCCTGCCCCAACGCCGGGTTCAGCGGCCGTTTCCTGGAGGCCCTCAGCCACGTGCGGCGGGTCCGTAACGGAAACGAATCTATTGGTGTTCCGGGAAGGCGTTGATCGTGACGCGGTGCATGCGGCGGCGCTCGGTGTAGTCGGCGACCGCGTAGTGCTGCGTGGGGCGGTTGTCCCAGAACGCCAGCGTGCCCGGCCGCCAGCGGAGCCGGAGCTGATACTCGGGCGACCGGATGTGGTCGATCAGCAGGGGCAGCAGCGCCTCGTTCTCCCGGTCGGTCAGCCCGACCAGCCGGGTCGTCGACGCGCGGTTCACGAACAGCGCCTTGCGTCCGGTCTCGGGGTGTACGCGCACGACGGGACGTTCGAGCGGCGGCCACTTCGCCTGGACCTCCGCCAGGTCGAACGGATGCCCCTTGGAGATGGCCTTCTTCATCGACATCGTGATGTCGTGCACCGCCGTGAGCTCGTCGCAGAGCCGCTGGATCGACGGTGAGAGCGTCTCGTAGGCCAGGTAGGTGTTGGCCCAGCACGTGTCGCCGCCCACGCTCGGCAACTGGACGCAGCGCAGCAGCGACCCCATCGGCGGCGTCGGCTCGAAGGTGTTGTCGCTGTGCCACTCGTCGCCGCCCTCGCCCTTGGGGTCGGTCTGGTCGAGCACGTGGATCGGGCTGGCGCTGTCCTTCTTGAACGCCGGGTGGTTGAGCGTGCCGAAGTTCAGGGCGAACTGCAGGTGCTGCTCGTCGTCGAGTTCCGTGTCCCGGAAGAACAGCACGAGGTACTTGAGCCAGCCGGCCCGCAGGGTCTCGACCTGTTCCTGGGACAGCGGCTTGCGCAGGTCTACACCTGTCACTTCGGCGCCGATGTGCTTGGTCACGGGATGGAATTCGATCATGACGCCTCCGGAAGCGTGTGTGCCGCTTATTTCCGAACGTAACGCCCAAGCAATTGCTTGGTCAAGCACACTTGTTCCGACCGGCGCCCCCGATGCGTCGCGGGCACTCAACTTTCTTCGGCACAATGTTCGACATGGCCCGACGTACGACTGCACCCCCACCCGAGGACTTCGAGGAGCGGATCGTCGACATCGACGTCTCCTCGGAAATGCGCGCAAGCTATCTCGAGTACGCCTACTCGGTGATCTATCAGCGTGCGCTGCCCGACGCGCGCGACGGTCTCAAGCCCGTGCAGCGGCGCATCCTCTACTCGATGAGCGAGATGGGTCTGCGTCCTGAGCGCGGCCACGTCAAGTCCTCCCGGGTCGTCGGCGATGTGATGGGCAAGCTCCACCCGCACGGCGACGGCGCGATCTACGACGCCCTCGTCCGGCTGGCGCAGCCGTTCTCGATGCGCCTGCCCCTGGTCGACGGCCACGGCAACTTCGGCTCCCCGGACGACTCGCCGGCCGCCATGCGTTACACCGAGGCCAGACTGGCCCCCGCGGCCATGCTGATGGTCGAGTCGCTCGACGAGGACACGGTCGACTTCAAGCCCAACTACGACGGGCAGGAGACCGAGCCCACGGTCATGCCGTCGGCTTTCCCCAACCTGCTGGTCAACGGCACGACCGGCATCGCGGTCGGCATGGCCACCAACATGGCGCCGCACAACCTCGCCGAGGTCGTGGCCGCCGCCCGCCACCTGATCAAGAAGCCCGACGCGACGCTCGACGAGCTCATGCGCTACGTGCCCGGCCCCGACCTGCCCACGGGCGGCTCGATCATCGGCCTGCAGGGCATCCGCGACGCCTATGAGAGCGGCCGCGGCACGTTCCGCATGCGCGCCAAGTGCAGGGTCGACCAGATCACTCCGCGCCGCAAGGGTCTCGTCGTCACCGAGCTGCCCTACAACGTCGGCCCCGAGCGGGTCGTCGCCAAGATCAAAGAGCTGGTCACCAGCAAGAAGCTGCAGGGCATCGCCGACCTCAAGGACCTCACCGACCGGCACAAGGGCCTGCACCTGGTCATCGAGATCAAGAACGGCTTCATCCCCGAGGCCGTGCTCGAGGAGCTCTACCGGCTGACGCCGATGGAGGAGACCTTCGGCATCAACAACGTGGCGCTCGTCGACGGCGAGCCGCGCACGCTGGGCCTGCGTGAGCTGCTGAGCGTCTACGTCAACCACCGGCTCGAGGTCGTGCGCCGGCGCTCGGAGTTCCGCCGCCGCAAGCGCGAGGAGCGCCTGCACCTGGTCGACGGCCTCATCATCGCGCTGCTCAACATCGACGAGGTCATCCAGGTCATCCGCACCTCCGACGACTCGGCGCAGGCGCGCGCCCGGTTGATGGAGGTCTTCGACCTGAGCGACATCCAGGCCGCCTACATCCTCGACACGCCGCTGCGCCGCCTGACCCGCTTCGACAAGCTGGAGCTCGACCGCGAGAAGCAGACGCTGAGCGAAGAGATCGCCGAGCTGTCCGGGATCCTGTCGTCGGAGGCCCGCCTGCGCCAGGTGGTCTCGGGCGAGCTGGCCGACGTGGCCAAGAAGTACGGCACGCCGCGCCGGACCGTCCTGCTGGAGGCGTCGGGCGCGACCCGCACGGCGGCGGCGGTGGTGGACCTGCAGGTGGCCGACGACCCGTGCCTGGCGATGCTCTCCTCCACCGGGCTGCTGGCGCGCACCTCCGACGCCTCGCCGCTGTCGGGCGGCGACGAGCGCGCCGCGCACGACGTGCTGGTCTCCGTGGTCCGCACCACCGTCAGGGGCGAGGTCGGCGTGGTGACGTCGGCGGGCCGGTTGATCCGCGTCGCGGTGGTCGATCTGCCGACGCTGCCACCCTCCGCGAACCCGCCGTCGTTGTCGGGCGGCCATCCCGTCTCCGAGTTCGTCGCGCTCGAGCCGGACGAGACGGTCGTCGGGCTCGGCTCGCTCGACCCCGACGGCCCCGGCCTGGCCGTGGGCACCCTGCAGGGCGTGGTCAAGCGGGTGGTGCCCGACTATCCGGCCAACCGCGACGACTTCGAGGTGATCACCCTCAAGGAGGGCGACAGCGTGGTGGGCGCCGTGGAGCTCGAATCCGAGGAGCACGACCTGGTCTTCATCTCCTCCGACGCGCAGTTGCTGCGCTTCCCCGCCTCTCAGGTACGCCCACAGGGACGTCCGGCGGGCGGCATGGCCGGCATCCGGCTCGACGACGCGGCCCGGGTGGTCTGGTTCGGCGTGGTCGATCCGGCGCGGCCGTCCCAGGTGGTGACGGTGGCGGGCTCGTCCACCGCCCTGCCGGGGACTCAGGTCGGGGGCGGCAAGGTGTCGGACTACGCCGAATACCCCGCCAAGGGGCGGGCCACCGGCGGGGTCCGGGCCCAGCGCTTCCTCAAGGGCGAAGACGTGCTGCTGCTGGCCTGGGCGGGGCCCGCGCCGGCCAAGGCGGTGTCCTCGGTGGGCAAGCCGGTGCCGCTGCCGGACGAGATCGGGCGCCGCGACGGGTCGGGCGTCCGCCTCACCAACACCATCGGCGCCGTCGGCGGCGCCCTGGCCGCCGGCCCGGCCGACTCGTCCGACCAGAACGACTCCACCGACTCCGGCGCTCCGGCTCAGCCGGAGGAGGAGACGCCGCTGTTCTAATGTGCACCCGCCCGGCCCCCCGAAAGGGCCGGGCGGGGTTGTCATAAAACGCTCCCGTGACACGATCCCCTCTAGGAGAGAGCGCTCTCTCTGCTCTTGGGAGGAACCGTGTTCCGATTAAGGACCCCGCTATGGGCGGCGCTGGCCCTGGTAGCCGCTCTGGTCACCGCGCCTGCGGCCCAGGCCGCCGCCGAACCGCTGACCGTCACCGACTTCGAGGCCGCGACCCTGCCCGCCGGCGTCTCCGCCTGGGGCAACGACAGCGCCTCGACCCCGACCCTGGCCGTCGAGCCCGACGCGACCCGGCCCGGCGCCCCCGCGACCAACCGGGTGCTCAAGGCGGTCTACAACGTGAGCCAGTGGGGCGGCTGGTCCCACGACCTGACGACGGCTCAAGACTGGTCCGCCTATGAAGGCTTCTCCTTCTGGGTCAACGGCACCGGATCCGGGCAGAAGATCTTCTTCGAGATCAAGGACGGCGGTGGCGGAGCGGGCAGCGCCGAGCTGTTCGAGTCGTCCTTCACCGACGACACGGCCGGGTGGCGGCAGGTGCAGGTGCCGTTCTCCGGCTTCACCCGCCGCGCCGACTACCAGCCGGGCGGCGCCCCCACCGACGGCGAGCTCGACCTGGTCGCCATGTGGGGCTACTCGATGCGGCTCCCCGCCGCCTCGGGCACGCTGTTCTGGGACGACGTGCAGGTGTACGGCACGGCCCCGCCCCGGCCGGTACGGCTGGCCACGGACAAGCCGGTCTACCCGGTGAACGAGAAGGGCACGGCCGAGGTACGCGTCTCGGTCACCACGGCCACCGGCGGCCCGCTCCCCGCCGACCTGGCCGTCGGCTACCGCACCGGCACCGGCACGGCCACACCCGGCCAGGACTACACGCCGGTCGAGGGCACGCTGACCTTCCCCGCGGGCACCGCCTCCGGCTCGGCCAAGGCGTTCACGGTCAAGACGCTGGGCGACGGCACGGCCGAGGTGGCCGAGACCATCCCGATCGAGCTGTCCGGCACCGGCACCAGACCCCCGGCAGAGGCCCCGGCCATCGTGATCAACGCGCACGGCCTGCCGTACCTCGACGCCCGTAAGCCCGTCAAGCAGCGGGTCGCCGACCTGCTCGGCCGGATGAGCACCGCGGAGAAGGTCGGCCAGATGACGCAGGCCGAACGCCTCGCGCTCGGCTCGCCGAACGACATCGCCACCTACCTGCTCGGCTCGCTGCTGTCGGGCGGCGGCTCCACCCCGCCGTCGAACACGCCGAAGGCGTGGGCCGACATGATCGACGGCTTCCAGTTGCGCGCCCAGCAGACGCGGCTGCAGATCCCGCTCATCTACGGCGTCGACGCGGTCCACGGGCACAACAACGTGGTCGGCGCGACGATCTTCCCGCACAACGCCGGCCTGGGCGCCACCCGCGACGCCGCGCTGGTCGAGCAGGCGGGCAAGGTCACGGCGAAGGAGGTCAAGGCCACGGGCGTCCCGTGGGACTTCGCGCCGTGCCTGTGCGTGTCGCGTGACGACCGGTGGGGCCGCGCGTACGAGTCGTTCGGCGAGGACCCGGCGCTGGTGTCGCGGATGACCACGATCATCGACGGGCTGCAGGACAACGGAGTGCTGGCCACGGCCAAGCACTACGTCGGCGACGGCGGCACCACGTACGGCTCCTCGACCGGCAACTACAAGATCGACCAAGGCGTCACCCAGCTCACCAGGGAACAGCTCGCGGCCATCCACCTGGCGCCCTTCGCCGAGGCGGTCAAGCGCGGCGTGGGCAGCGTCATGCCGTCGTTCTCCAGCGTCGACTTCGGCGACGGGCCGCTCAAGATGCACGCGCACAAGGAGCTGATCACCGACGTGCTCAAGGGCCGGCTCGGCTTCAAGGGCTTCGTGATCAGTGACTGGCAGGCGATCGACCAGATCCCCGGCGACTACCCGAGCGACGTGCGCACCTCGATCAACGCCGGGCTCGACATGATCATGGTGCCGTACGCGTACCCGCTGTTCACCAGCACGCTCAAGGACGAGATCGCGGCCGGACGGGTGCCCACGGCGCGGATCGACGACGCGGTCGCCAGGATCCTGACGCAGAAGTTCCGGCTCGGCCTGTTCGAGCACCCGTACGCCGACCGTTCCGGCATCGGCGACGTCGGCTCGGCCGCGCACCGCGCGGTGGCCCGCACGGCCGCCGCGAAGTCCCAGGTGCTGCTGAAGAACGAGGACCGGCTGCTGCCGCTGCGCCGCGACGCCAAGGTGTACGTCGCCGGGTCCAACGCCGACGACATCGGCAACCAGACCGGCGGCTGGACGATCACCTGGCAGGGCTCGTCCGGGCCCATCACCCAGGGCACCACGATCCTGTCGGCGATCCGCGGCCGGGCGGCCTCCGTCACCTACTCGGCCGACGCCTCCGCGCCGCTGACCGGGCATGACGTGGGTGTCGTGGTGGTGGGCGAGAAGCCGTACGCCGAGGGCATGGGCGACGTGGGCGTCAACGGGCACACGCTCGACCTGTCGGCCGCCGACCGGGCGGCGATCGACCGGGTGTGCGCGGCGATGAAGTGCGCCGTGCTGGTCGTCTCCGGCCGCCCGCTGCTGATGGGCGACCTGTCGAAGGTCAAGGCGCTGGTGGCGTCGTGGCTGCCGGGCACCGAGGGCGCCGGGGTGGCCGACTCGCTGTTCGGGGCCGTGCCGTACACCGGGCGGCTGCCGTTCACCTGGTTCCGTACGGCGGAGCAGGTGCCGATCAACGTGGGCGACGCGAGCTACGACCCGCTCTACCCGTACGGCTGGGGCCTGCGCACCGACCGGGCCCGCGACCGGCTCAAGGCGGCCCACGACCGGCTCGGCGGCGGTGACGGGGCCTCCAGGGCGGCTTCGGCGGCGCTGCTGGTGGCGCTGCTGGACAACAACTGGAACGCCGACGGCTCGGTGCGGAACACCCGCGTCGTGCTGGGAGCGCTCGGCACGGCGGCCGCGCTGCTCGACCGTTCGACCACGGACGCCTACGCCCAGGACGACGCCGTCGTCTCGGTGGCCAGGGACATAGCCCAGGCCACCGGCAGGCGGCCCGACCTGCAGGCGTCGGCCGACCACGAACTGGCGGCCGGCGACGTACGGAAGGCGGTGGACCTGCTGACGCAGGCGGCTCGCTGAGACACGGACCGGCTCCTGGTGTCGGCGCGCCAGGAGCCGGAATCCGCCGTCAGTTGTCCCGGCAGAGGCAGAACGGGTGGCCTTCCGGGTCGAGGAAGACGCGGAAGGAGTCGTCCTCGCTCGGCTGGTGCTCGTGCTTGGTGGCGCCGATCTCCAGGACCGCGGCCTCGGCCTTGTCCATGTCGCCGACCGTCACGTCAATGTGCGCCTGCTGGGGACGCTCCGCACTGGGCCAGACCGGCGGCCGGTAGTCGGCGACCTGCTGGAAGGCCAGCCGTGCGGGCGCGCCGCCCTTGCTGACAACGGCCCACTCCTCGTCGGACCCCTCCAGGATGGGCCAGCCGAGCAGCCGCGAGTAGAACCCAGCCAGCTCCATCGGGTTGGCGCAGTCGAGGACCGTCGTGCGGAACTCTGCGATGCCGTTCATCTACCTACCTCCGGAAATCCCTTTAACTACCCCCCACCAACACGAAACCGTTCCCACGGTGAGGTACAGGCGACAATAGATGCCATGGCTGCCAACTCCTTCATGGTCCCCCTCGGTTCCCCAGCGCCCGATTTCCACCTGACCGCCATCAACGGCGGCAGCGTCTCCCTTGCGGATCTCAAGGACTCGCCCGCCATTCTCGTGGCGTTTCTGTCCAACCACTGCCCCTATGTGCGCCACATCGAGCAGGGCCTCGGCGTCCTGGCCACCGACTACGGATCCAGGCTGTCGATGGTCGCCATCTGCAGCAACGACAGCGTGAACTACCCCGACGACGACCCGACGCACCTGGCCGAACAGGCGAGGCGCGCGAACTTCACGTTCCCCTATCTGCTCGACGACACGCAGGAGACCGCCAAGGCGTACCGGGCGGCGTGCACGCCCGATTTCTTCCTGTACGACGGCGCGTTCCGGCTGGCCTACCGCGGTGAGTTCGACGACGCCCGGCCCGGTAACTCCGTACCGGTGACGGGCTCCTCGCTGCGCGCGGCGATCGACGCCCTGCTGGCGGGCGAGCCGGTGAGCGAGGAGCAGAACCCGTCGCTCGGCTGCGGCATCAAGTGGAAGCCGGGCAACGCCCCCGTCTGACGGTGGCAAGGCGGTCGGGCGGTCAGGCTGAGGTGGCGATGGCGGCCGGCAGGGCGAGCAGGAGTTCGTGGGGCTCGCCCTGCCAGCCCCGGATCAGCCGATAGCCGGCCTCTCCGGGGTCGAAGTCGTCGCAGCCCAGCGGACCGAAGCAGCCGGCCTGGTCGAGCAGCGTGAGGAGCGGGTCGTCGTCGGGGAGCCCGCTCGCGTAGGCGGCCGCGTCGAGGAGCGCCAGCGCGCACTTCGCGTTGCGGCCGTCGTCTCGGGTCTCCACACGGTCGAGGCGGCGCCGGGCATGGGTACGCAGGTACGCGGCGAGCGATTCGGACCTACTCACGACAACCTTCTTCGATCACGTTCTGGACTGTGTTCACACATAGGGCGTTCATACGGTGGGCTACGACATCATCACGCAAAGTGAGGGTCGCGCGTGGGACCTTGGGCTACTCCGGCCGTGTCGCCACCCCGGGAAACACCACGAAACGGGTATGAGGGATCATCTGTCCCATGAGTGCGTTCGACGACCTGATTGCCGGTAACGCGAAATATGCTGCGAAGTTCCGGAACTCCGAACTGACCGGCCGGGCGGCTCGTGGACTCGGCGTGGTGACCTGCATGGACTCCCGCATCGACCCTCTGGGACTGCTCGGCTTGAAGCCGGGCGACGCCAAGATCCTGCGGAACGCGGGCGCGCGCGTGACGGACGACGTCCTGCGCACCCTCGTCCTGGCCGTCTACCTGCTCGGCGTCGAACGGGTCCTGGTGATGCCCCACACCGACTGCGGCATGTCCAAGGTCACGGACGCCGACGTGCACGAACTCACCCAGCGGCACGGCGTCGACACCCGCAGCCTGGAGTTCCACACCGTTCCCGACCAGGACGCGGCCCTGCGCCACGACCTGATGCGGATCAACTCCTCACCCTTCCTGCCCGAGGGGCTGCCGGTGGGCGGTGCGATCTATGACGTGCACACGGGCAAGCTGATGCCGGTCGACCTGACCTGACCGTCCGTTTTACTCGATTACTCTGCGTTTTGTGATAAATATCGCACCAAAACGATCTCGCACTTTGCCGGACTGCCGCCTGTGATATTCCTGTGACCCGTCGGCGATCTTGTTCGCCGCGACAGAACGGGGACGTCATGTTAACGATCAATCCGGCACCGCCCAACGATCGGTGATCGTCGCCGGGGGTCAGACCCCCGCCGACGCCCTGAAGTCAGCGCATTCACGCGCTACTCCACATCCACCGATCGTTAGGACGTAGATTTGCGCAAGTCTCTCAACCGTTCCATGGGCCGTCTGGCCCTCGGACTGAGCGCCGTGACCGTACTCACCGGCGCCACAGCCTTCCCGGCCTCGGCCGCGGCTCCCACCGGCCAGAGCGCCGAGGAGATCGCCTTGGCCCAGGCCGCCGCGGACGGCCAGCCCGTACCCGTGCCGAGTCTGTCGGACGAGTCGAGCACCACCGTCGCCAACCCTGACGGCAGCCTCACCGCGACCATCACCTCGGGCCCCTCCCAGGTGCAGCAGAACGGCCAGTGGGTGCCCATCGACACCTCACTCGTCGCCGACGGCGCGGTCCTGAAGCCGCGCGCCTCGCGCGCCAAGGTGGAGGTCTCCAACGGCGGCGAGGGCACGCTGGCCAAGATGACCGACGACGACGGCCGCGTGTTCTCGCTCAAGTGGCCGACCGCGCTGCCCAAGCCGGTCGTCAAGGACAACGTCGCCACCTTCACCGACGCGGCGGGCCCGGGGGCCGACCTCGTCGTCACCGTCCTGCCCACGGGGTTCCGCCACGACGTGGTCCTGCGGGAGAAGCCGTCCGGCCCGCTGGAGCTGCGCATTCCGGTGCAGACCGAGGGCGTGGATCTGTCGGAGTCCGCCGAGGGTCGCCTGCTCCTGACCAGTACGGCCGACGACAAGGTGGTCGCTGCGGCGCCGCAGCCGGTGATGTGGGACTCCAAGGGGCACGGCAAGCCCCGCGGCGACTCGCTCTCGAAGATCGACACCACGGTCGAGACGCAGAACGGCACCAAGGTCCTGGTGCTCAAGCCGGACGCCAAGTTCCTGGCGGACCCGTCGCGCGTCTACCCGGTGACCGTCGACCCGGTGATCACGCTGCCCAGCGTGACCGACACCGACGTCGCCACCTCCTGGGCGTCGCACCCCGGTGACCCGATGATCATCGCGGGCACGATGCCGTGGGAGAACGGCCAGGGCGGCGACGTCATGCGCAGCCTGGTCAAGTTCGACACCCACAAGCTGACCGGCAAGCGGGTGCTCTTCGCCAACATGGCGATGTGGAACCTGGAGACGAACGCCTGCGGCCTCGTGGTGGGCTCCGGCCTCACCGCCCAGCGGGTCACCAGCTCTTGGGACGAGACCGACCTGAACTGGGACAACAAGCCCACGACCACCACAGAGGGCCAGGTGACGAACCGCCAGGGCCGCGGCCGCACCTGGACCGCCCCGTGCGCCGGGGGCGCCGGGTACCTGTCGTGGCCGGTGACCTCCATGGCCAAGGCGTGGGCCTCCGGCGCCGCCAACTACGGCGTCCAGCTGAAGGGCGCCAACGAGTCGGAGGCCACCAACTGGCGCGCCTTCGCCGCGTCGGAGAACAAGGACGAGGGCGTCAAGCCCCCGACCCTGACGGTCATCTACTGGCGCTGACCATCTGACGGTCAGCCACTGGCGCTGACCACCTGAAACACCGAAGGGGGCCGGGATTTCCCGGCCCCCTTTCGCGTGTCCGGACCTGGCCGGGTCAGCTCGACGGGCCGGCGCGCATCTGCTCGACCTCGTCGTGGAACACGGCCTGCGTCCGGCTCATGAAGTCGGTGATCACCTCAAGCTGCTCATCGCTGTATTCACTCAGCGATTCGCGCCAGGCCTTGAGCAGCGGCGTGAACACCGGCGCCACGTCCACCGCCGCCCGCTCCAGCACGAGCGTCACCACGACCTTCCGCCGGTCGGCGTCGTCCCGCTCCCGCCGTACATACCCCACGGACTCGAGCCGGTCGATGACCCCGGTGACGGACGCGGTGGTGATCCCCGCGCGCCGCGCCAGCTCGCTGGCGGTCAGCGGCCCTTCACTCAACAGGTTGAGGCAGTGGAGATCGGTGGTGTTGATGCCGATGCGGACCGCGGCCGCCTGACTCATAGAGACCGACAGCACGTTGGTCTTGCGCAGCGCTTCCAGCAACGCGGTCACCAACGCCGCACGTCTTGACATCGCCCACCAAACTCCTTAACGTTCCAAGTGTCTAGGAAAACTAGAGATATCTGTTTCTAGTTACTAGCCCACCGAAAGGATATACCGATGAAGGACGTCGTCATGCGCCTGTACGACGAGGTGCTCAACCAGGGCAGGCTGGACGTAGCCGACGAGATCATCGCCAGCACCCTCTCCACCGCTCCCGACGACCCACCTGGCCCGGAGCGCGTCAAGCAGATCTCCACCCACATCCGCTCAGCCCTCCCAGACATGCACTTCGACGTCCAGGACATGATCGCAGAAGACAACAGGGTTGCCACCCGATGGACCCTGACGGGCACCCACACCGGCACCTTCTTCGGCGTCCCGCCGACGAACCAGCCCGTGGAGATCAGGGCCTGCGTCATCTTCGAGTTCAAGGACGACCAGATCACCAACCTGTGGCCGGTCATCGACACCAGCGCCTTGCGCCCCGCCTAGTCTCGTGCCGGCAGAGGCCGGAGGAACGGACCGGCTTCTTCCCGACCCTCCGCCTCCGCGGTTACAGCTTCTGTCCAGCCTTGTCGACCACGCCGACGGCGGTGCGGGTGAACATCATCCAGACCGTCCCCTTCTCGATGCTCCACTCCACGTAAGGGGGCTCGGGAACCAGCTTGCCGTTCTTGACGGTGAACTGCTTCGTCCCCGGCTGCGGGTATCGCATCTCGTGATCCGCGATAGCGGTCTCGCGCCGGCCCCGGTAGGCGTAGGTCGCCGGGTCCAGCAGGATCTCGAACTTGCGCCACCCGTCAAGGACGCGGGAGACCGACAGCGCCGGACGGCCCTCGACGTCCAACGCCGACTCGTCCACCTTCACACCGGGGAGCTTGGCCATCGCCTGGAAGATGGCCGCCTCCTGGGCCGGGGGGACGATGTTCTGGTGCAGGGTCACCTCGAACCGCTCGAAGACCCAGCCATCCTGATCTTTGTCCTTCACGGCGTTGATCTTGCGGAATCTGGCCAGCAGTTTGTCGGGATCGGTGGGCAGCGCGGCCACCAGGGCGTAGGTGTTCTCCGGCGACCGGATTCTGGGGTTGGTGGTCATCAGCTTGCCCCCCACCATGTAGCCGACCCGCTTGCCGTCGGCTCGAGTCCAGAATTCGTCCACCGTGTTCTCCAATGGCGTCTGTGGAGTGAACCGCGTGCCCTGCTTGTAGTCCTTGCCGCGGCTCTGTGTGTGCAGTTCGGTGTAGATCCACTGATCGTCGCGCGGCGGCACGAAGTCCTTCTTCTGTACGGCCGCCGCGATCCTGGTGAGCACCACCTGCGCGTTGGCGGCGGGAAGCGTCGGCTCTCCCCCGCCCACAGACTGCACCAGGGTCGCTCCCGTCGCGATCACCACCGCCGATGCGGCCACCGCCAGCGCCCGCATCGCCCACCTGCGCTTGGGACGACGTCCGGCGGCACGCGCCATGAGCGCGGCCCTGGCCGCCGCCTGCGCGGCGGGCGAGGGAGGCTCCGGCCCGTCCCAGGCCTGGCGCAGCGTCTCCACATCGTTCATGACCTGTCCCCTCCCAGTGCGTCCTGGATCTTCTTACGGGCCCTGTGCAGCCGTGAGCGTGCCGTACCCGCCGGAATGCCGAGCGCCCGGCCCGCCTCCTCCGAGGTGAGTTCGGCCCAGGCGACCAGGAGCAGCACGTCCCTGTCGCCACCGGCGATCTTGGCCAGAGCTTGGGCGAGCGCCGGTCTGCGCGCGACCGCGTCCACCTCTCCGGCGACCCGGTCGGCGTGGTCCTCTTCGGGAGTCTCCGCGCCGGCCTTGGCCAGCGCCCGGTACTGGCGTTCCTCGGCGCGACGGCGCCGGGCGATCAGGTTGGAGGTTATGCCGTACAGCCAGGGCCGCGCGTCGGCGCGGGAGACGTCGTAACCGGCGCGCTTGTCGAAGGCGATCAGGAACGTCTCCGCGGCGACGTCGTCGGCCAGACCGCCGCCCAGCCTGCGTGAGGCGTAGCCGTGGATCTCGGAGTAGTAGCGGTCGAAGATGGCGGAGAAACGTTCGGGCTCCCGCCAGGACTGCTCGATGATCACGGCGTCCCCGGCTTGAGCGGGTAACGCCCGTGTCATCGCGGTCACCTCTCGGTCCTTGGGTTCACTACTTTCCTTCGCCGATGGACTGGGAAGTGTTCACGGCCGTACGGTCCACGCCCTGACAAAGTTGGCTGAGCGGTAAGTCACTCGACCGTCCTCACGCCAAGCACATCGGAGGAGAGCGCCCTGCTACGGCGTTCGGGGCTCACCGTGCGGACCGCAAGGAGAACCTCTGTTCGGCCCCCGGTCACGGCTACACGGCTACGGCGGAGATCCGTCCGTCCGGCAAGGAATGAGGTACACCGGAGTTTCCTGGACAGTTGATCAAGTGTGACTTCCTCCGCACCGCATCAATCCCCCCGTCCCCCGCGCGCTCGGATGCCGAGCGGCTGGTGGGGAACGCGCCGCATGACCATGGCCGTGACGTACGCGTCATCGCGGGGACCTGCAAGTGCGGCAGCCACTTTTACGAATTGCGCCAGGCGGGCGGCAGCACCCGAAACGGCCCGAACAATAGCGACCGATGGAATGCCAGGAAGGCGAATGCGCGTTGGAACGCCTTACTGCTCGGATTCCTCCGATGAGAGGAGTGCGTCGGCCGAAAATAGCAACGCTTGTTGCGTGTCGTGGGCAATACCCGCCGGCCGAGACCGATCCTCTTCCCGCATAAAACCGCAGGTCAAACCACTGGTCACAAATGGGTAGACGTTTCTCCTAGGCAAGCCCCAGCCCAATGAGCACCGCTCAACTTTCCAGGCACCACCACCGCCGCCCAGCCGTGATTACCCAGACAGTCAACGGTCGGGGTCAAAGGGCCCGGGAGTCCCTGGCGGAGACCAGCACTGAATTGTCACGCGCACAGCGCGCTCCAATGAGCGAACATGCCTGACATTGAGTTCACAGTGCAAGCCATAAAAGAACCCTGCACGGCCAACTCGCGAAAGCGCTCAGGCGTCGATGTGATCGCGGTCGACCTCGGCCGCGCTGTTGACGATGAACTCGCGACGCGGAGCCACATCACTCCCCATCAGCAGGCTGAAAATCCCCTCCGCCGTCACCGCGTCCTCGATCCGGACACGGCGCAGGATGCGGTGGCGGGGGTCCATGGTGGTCTCAGCCAGCTGGTCGGCGTCCATCTCGCCCAGACCCTTGTAGCGCTGCACAGGGTCCTTCCAGCGCCGGCCACGCCGCTCCAGGTCGCGCAGCACCTTGTGCAGCTCGGCGTCGGAGTAGCAGTAGATGTACTTCTCCTTGCCCCGGCCGGGGTTGGTGAGCTCGATGCGGTGCAGCGGCGGAACGGCGGCGAACACCCTGCCCGCCTCCACCATGGGCCGCATGTAGCGGTGGAACAGGGTCAGCAGCAGGCAGCGGATGTGGGCGCCGTCGACGTCGGCGTCGGCCATCAGGATGACCTTGCCGTAGCGGGCCGCCTCGATGTCGAAGGACCGGCCGGAACCCGCGCCGACCACCTGGATGATCGCGGCGCACTCGGCGTTCTTGAGCATGTCGCTCACGGACGCCTTCTGCACGTTGAGGATCTTGCCGCGGATCGGCAGCAGTGCCTGGAACTCCGAGTCGCGGGCCAGCTTGGCGGTGCCCAGGGCGGAGTCGCCCTCGACGATGAACAGCTCGCTGCGGTCGATGTCGTCGCTGCGGCAGTCGACGAGCTTGGCCGGGAGCGCGGAGTTTTCCAGGGCGCTCTTGCGGCGCTGGTTGTCGCGGTGCTCGCGGGCCGCGATGCGGGCCTTGGCCGCGGTGACGATCTTCTCCAGCACGGCGCGCAGGGGCTGCTTGTAGCCCCGCGGCGGGTTGGCGAACAGCTCCCTGAGCTCGCGGGAGACCACGTGCCCCACGATGCGGGTGGCCGCCGAGGTGCCCAGCACCTCCTTGGTCTGGCCCTCGAACTGCGGCTCCGGCACCCGGACCGTGACGACCCCGGTGAGGCCCTCGGAGATGTCCTCCTTGTTGACCGGGTCGTCGCCGTTCTTCAGTAGGCGGGACTCGCGCAGCAGCTCGTTGATCGTGCGGACCAGGCCGCGCTCGAAGCCGGTGAGGTGGGTGCCGCCCTTGGGGGTGGCGATGACGTTGACGAACGAGCGAACGGTCGAGTCGTAACCCTTGCCCCAGCGCACGGCCACGTCGACGGTGAGCTCGCGCTGCACCTCGGTGGAGGTCATGTGGCCCTGGTCGTCGAGCACCGGGACCGTCTCGTGGAAGTGACCGACCCCCTGCAGGCGCAGCACGTCGCAGACGGCCTCGTCGCGGGCCAGGAACTCGGTGAACTCGGAGATGCCACCGTCGAAGTGGAACTCCTCCTCGACCCGCTCCTCGTGCCTGCTGTCGATCACGGCCAGGGTCAGGCCGGGCACCAGGAAGGCGGTCTGGCGGAGCCGGACGTGGATCTCGTCGAGCGAGACCTCGGCGTCGGGCAGGAAGATCTGCTTGTCGGCCCAGAACCGCACCCTGGTGCCGGTGGCCCGCTTGGGCAGCTTGCCGCCGTCGCGCAGGCCGGACTTCTTCTTGAACTTGGCCTTCGGGCCGTCGCCGTCGAAGACGCCGGGCACGCCGCGGCGGAAGCTGATCTCGTGGATGCGGCCGTCGCGGTCGACCGAGACGTCGAGGCGCTCGGACAGGGCGTTGACCACGGAGGCGCCCACGCCGTGCAGACCGCCGGACGCGCCGTAGGAGCCGCCGCCGAACTTTCCGCCCGCGTGGAGCTTGGTGTAGACGAGCTCGACTCCGGCCAGGCCGCTCTTGGGCTCGACGTCGACGGGGATGCCGCGGCCGTCGTCGCGCACCTCGATGGAGCCGTCGGGATAGAGCTCGACCTCGATGCGGGAGCAGTGCCCGGCGAGCGCCTCGTCAACTCCGTTGTCGACGATCTCCCAGAGGCAGTGCATGAGCCCGCGGCTGTCGGTCGACCCGATGTACATGCCAGGACGCTTGCGGACCGCTTCCAGCCCCTCAAGCACCGACAGGTGGCGAGCCGTGTAACCCGCCTCCACTAGCGTCACTCCAACTCCCCTGGCCTAGGCATCGAACATGTGTGCGTAGCCTATCGTTCTTCCCCTACGCACGCGTACAAGCTTGCCATGACGGCAGGTTTGGTGTTACCAGGCGACTGCTCGTCATTACTTCCGGCCACATTCTGCTCTCGGCGTAGCGAGGCTGTGATTGGGAACGTCCACGTCCGGTTAGATGTTGTCCAAGTGACTGACGCCAGATCCTCGCTTCGGCGGGGGTGACCCGAAAGGCGATACGTGACTGGAGCTCTCGCCCCCGTTAAGCCGCTGACGGCCCTCGACCGCTGCGACCGTTGCGGCGCCCAGGCATACATTCGCGCGACCCTGCCCGTGGGTGGGGAGCTGCTGTTCTGCGCTCATCACGGGCGTCAGCACATTGCAGCGCTTCGCGAGAAGGGCGCCGACATCCTGGACGAGTCTGCTCGGCTCAGCGAAACCCCAGTAGTGGCCCCCAACGACGAGCGCTAACCCGCGCTGGTCGTGATGAGATAACAACATATTGCGCAACGCGGAACGGCGGTCCCGGTATGCCCGGGACCGCCGTTCCGTCATATCTCAGCCGATCTCATCCCGCGCGATCTCATCCCGCCCGAACTCATCTCCATGCGGTCTCATCTCGCGCGGTCCCATCCCGCCCGATCTGATCTCGCGCGGTCCCATCTCCATGCGGTCTCATCTCACCCGGTAGTGATAGCGGGCCCGCACCTCGAAGCCCTCGCTTCGATACAGGGCCTGAGCCGCCTCGTTGGGCGCCGTGGTCACCAGATAGGCCGACCGCGCTCCACCGCCCCGTACGAGGGCGCGCAGGACGCTTCTGGCCAGCCCACGGCGGCGCGCCTGCGGCAATGTGGCCATGCAGTAGATCCCGAGCGTCTCCCCCTGCGGCACGCCCCGCCCGACGGCGACGGCCCGGCCGTCCTCCTCGACCGCGGCATACAGGGCGGGCACCCCCTTGCAGATCCGCTCAGCCGCCTCCACGCCCTCGGCATACCGCCCGTCCACGGCCCACCAGGTCTCCAGCCACCCCGGCCAGGGCCGCTCCTCGACCCGCACCTGATGAACAGCCTCCAGCACCCCGCCCCCCACCATGATCACGGTCGGATCGACGACCCCATACCCGCGGGCGGCCAACTCGTCGTCAAGCCCCGGCATGGCCCCCACCCCAACGGAGAACACGCTCCGCTGCCCCTTCTCGGCGTAGAAAGCCTCGGCCGCCTCGATCGCACCGGCGAGATCGGCGGGCCGTTCCAGGGCGAGCACGGAGTTCGCCCGCTTGGTCACGCCGCCGGCGTAACGAAGGATCCAACCGTCGTGCGTCCGCTGCTCATAGGCCGGCCAGGCTTCATGAACAAGCAGGTCAAAGTCCATCCGCGCACCCTACCCAACCGGCTGGACCTGCCATGGAGGCGGCCAAGGACGCGTCGTATCGGCGGCCGGCCACGTGCGGGTTCAGCAGCCGTATTCCTGGAGGCCCCCGGCCCCGGACGGCGGGTGGCGGCCGGCCAGGCTGTGCCGTACAGGATGGGAAAAGAGCGGCGACAACACGGAGCGTGAACCCGCGCACGGCGGGCGTCGATCGCGACCGGCGGTTCTCGCCGCAGAGAGCGGGGGCCTTTCCGCGAGAGCGGGTGGCCTGGCCACCGCAGAAAGCGGGTCGCCACTCCGGCGAGAGCCGGTGGCCTTCTCGGAGAAGGGGCCGACGCCCGCGTTCCTGCACCTGTACGTGGACGGCGCCGACGCCGTGCACCGGCGGGCCGTCGCGGCGGGCAGCACCTCGGTGTCGGATGGTCCTCCCGAGGAGAGGGCAGGTCGGGCGGTCTCACGAGGGGTGCCGGGCATTCACTATGCTGGGGCGTGCTGATTTTGTTGCCGCCTTCGGAGGGGAAGGCCGGGGAAGGCAGTGGTCCCCCCTTGGGGGAGCTTTCGTTCCCCGCCCTGGACAGACCGCGCAAACGCGTGCTGACCGCGCTCATCAGAGCGTCCAAACGGCGTGACGCCCTCGACGTGCTCGGCCTGTCGCCTGGCCTGGCGGGCGAGCTGGCCAAAAACCTGGAACTCCAAACCGCTCCCGCCCTCCCTGCGTCCGATTTGTACACCGGTGTCCTGTACGAGAAGCTCGGTCTCGGCACCTTGACGGACGAGGCCAGGAAGCGGGCCGAGGAGTCGGTGCTCATCTTCTCCGGCCTTTGGGGCGTGTTGCGGATCATCGACCGCATCCCCCCGTACCGGCTGTCGATGGGGGTGAGCCTGCCGGCTCTCGGCGGGCTGGCCGCCTTCTGGCGGCCCAAGGTGTCCAAGGAGCTGGAGCGCCTGGACGGGCTGGTGGTCGACCTGCGTTCGGCCACGTACGCCGGAGCCTGGCAGGCCGGGGAGCGTTCTGTGGCGGTACGGGTGTTCCGTGAGGGCAAGGTGGTCAGCCACATGGCCAAGGCCACCCGTGGCGAGATCGCCCGCACCCTGTTGGAGATCGGGGCAGATCCCGCCACCCCCGGCGACCTGGCCGAGTTCCTCTCCGGCCAGGGCTACGCGGTCCACCTGATCGAGCCCGCCCGCCCCAACCGCCCCTGGACCCTGGACGTCAGCCTGTGAAGTCACCCACGTGGTCGGCCGCCCAGGTCGCGAACGTACGGCCGGGGCGGCCGATCAACCGCTCGAGGTCCGTGGTGATCTCGGCCGGGACCCCGTCGTTCGACTGCCACCAGTCCAGCAACGCGTCGGCGAAGGGTCCGGGGATGTAGTCGGCCATCTCCGCCTTCCACTCCTCGCGTGTGACGTTCTTGATGGCGATGTCTCTGCCGGTCACGTGGCTGAGGATGGCGATCTGCTCGGCGAAGGTGACCGATGCAGGCCCGGTCAGCCAGTACGGCCGGCCGCCCAGCGCCGGGTCGGTAAGCACGGCGGCGGCCGCCTCGGCGACGTCGGCCTCGTGGATGGGGTCGTTGGACGAGTTCGGGTACGGCAGGCTCACGGGGTTACCGGCCTTGACGGTCCAGGACCAGGCCTGCGCGTTGCCGGCGAACGTACCCGGGCGCAGCAGCGTGCTGCGGAAGGAGGCGGCGGTCAGTGCGCGCTCCACGTCCAGGTGGGACTTGGCCATGGGGCTGACCTCGGCGTCCGGGCCGAGTACGGACGAGGACGAGAGCAGCACGATGTGCTCGACTCCGGCCGCGGTCGCCTCCTTGACGAAGTCGTCGATGTGCGCCGGTTCGGCGTACAGGAAGACCGAGGTGACGCCTGCCAGAGCGGCGGGGAACGTCGCGGGGTCGGTGAGGTCGCACGTGGCGATCGACGGGTCGGCCGGCTGCCGGGAGGCCGGGCGGACGGGCAGGCCGCGTCGGCGCAGGAGGGCGATGAGCTCGGTGGCCACGGCGCCGCGAGCACCGGTAACGAGGGTGGTCATATCGGGGATGTGCCTTTCTTGATGATTGATCAGGGCTTGATGGTTTTTGTGCGGGAAGCTCAGCGGTGACGCTTTGTGAGAGCTTGTTCAGCGGCACGGCTGAGCTCCGTGCGAGCTGCTCAGCCGTGGTGGGGCTGGGCCTTGCGGGGCAGGAGCCACACCAGGCCGCAGCAGACGATCGTGGCGACGACCACGACGAGCAGGCTGCCGGTGGCGGCCTCCACCTGGTCGCCGGTACGGAAGTAGACGGTGGTCACGGCGGCGGCACCGATGGCGTTGGCCAGTTGCTGGGTCGCGGTGAGTGCCCCGCTGGCGCTGCCGGCCTCACGTGGGTCGATGTCGCCCAGGGTGACGTCATAGATGGTGCCGAAGCAGGTGCCCATGCCCAGCCCGATGACGAGCGCGGCGAGAACGAGGGGCCAGACGCCGCCCGCGACACCGCAGACGACGGCCAGCAGCCAGCCGGTGCCGACCAGCGCGATGGCCAGCCCGATGACGATCAGGGTCCGGCCGAGCCGGGCGATGAGCTTGTGACAGGCCACCGAGGCGATGACGATCCCCACCGCCACCGGGGCCAGGCCGAGCGCCGCCCGCACGGGCGTGAAGCGCAGGCCGTACTGCATGTACAGCACGAGCACGTACAGCAGGCCGGACACGGCGGCGAAGAAGACGACGCCCAGCACGAGTCCGGCGGTGAAGCCGCGGTTACGCAGCAGCGACGGTTCGATCAGCGGGTTGGCGGCGGTGCGCTGGCGTACGCAGAACAAGCCGAAGAACACCAGCCCACCGGCCAGGCACAGGATCGGGACGAGCGTCCACCCGTGAGCCGAGCCGTCGATCAGGCCGTACAGGAGGCCCACCATGGTCACCGCCAGCACCCCGGCACCCACACCGTCCACCGCCACCCCAGCCGCCCCAGAGCGGCCCTCAGGGCGGCTCCCAGAACGGTTTCCGGAGCGACCCTCGGAGCGATCCCGGTCGTCAGAGCCGGAAATCCGGTCAGCACTGGGGCCCACGCCGGAGCTGGGAGTCCCAACGGAGCGCGCGGCCCCGGTGGAGCGGGAGACGTCCGCAGGATGCGGGCCGTCGGCGGGACGCGGTCCGTCGGCGGGCAGGAGGCGGATGGCGGCCAGGAGTGCGGCGCCCCCGAGCACGATGTTGATCAGGAACATCGCCCGCCACCCCAGCCCACCCAGATCAGCCTCAATCAGAAAGCCGGCCAGCACCGGCCCCCCGACCGAAGAGACGCCGAGCCCAGGGGCGAACACGCTGAAGGCCTTGCCAAGCTGGTCCCGGGGAAAGACCGCGCCCAGAATCCCGAACCCCTGGGGGATCATCAGCGCCCCGAACCCGCCCTGCACCAGCCGGGCACCGATCAGCATGCCGGGGCCGACCGCCAGGCCACAGACGACGGAGGCGAGCGTGAAGCCGGTGATGCCGAGAAGGAAGAGCCGGCGCCGCCCGTAGCGGTCGCCGAGCCGCCCGCCGACCACCAGCAGGACCCCGAGTGCCAGCGCGTAGGCGGCGCCGAGCCACTGGATGAGGGCCGCTCCCCCGCCGAGGTCGGCCGCGATCGTGGGGGCGGCGACGTTGGTGATCGTCGCGTCGAGCAGGTCCAGGACGGCGGCGGCGAGGATGACGGCCAGGACCGCCCACCGCCGGTCCGCCTGGACGGGTGAGGCGCGGATGAGCGTGGACATGCGGATCCCCCCGATAGAATGCGTACGTGACACAAAGAGTGCGCCACGCAAAGATTGCGTGACGCAAGCAAATATGAGGCATGGAGCGACCTGGTGTCAACCCGAGCGGAAACGCTGAAGCAGATCATCGACGAGAGCCAGCGGCATTATGCGGCATATGTCCTGTTTAATCAGGCGCTGGCTGACCATTTGGGCATTCACTCCACCGACCTGCAGTGCGTGGCCCTGCTGGATGTGGAGTCCGGGCCGGTGAGCACCGGCGAGATCGCCCGGCTGACCGGCCTGACGCCCGGCTCCGCCACCCGCCTGGTGGACCGGCTGGAGAAGGCCGGTCTGGTCGTACGGCAGGCCGACCCGGCCGACCGCAGGCGGGCGCTGGTCGCCCTCGTTCCAACGGCCCGGGCCAGGATCGGGAAAGCCTGGGATACGCCGGGCAAGGCGTTCAGCGAGGTGCTGGACGCGTACACGGACGCGGAGCTGGCCGTGATCGCCGACTACCTGCGCCGGGCCACCGCCGTAGGCCGCGCCCAGGCGGAACGCCTCACGCAGGGGACGTAAAACACACAGGGGGGCTTAAACGCACCTGGCCCCGCACAGCGAGCGCTGTGCGGGGCCAGGGGTGAAGCGAGCTTGCGTTAGTCCAGGTAGTCGCGGAGCACCTGGGACCGGGACGGGTGACGCAGCTTGGACATCGTCTTCGACTCGATCTGCCGGATGCGCTCGCGCGTCACCCCGTAGACCTTGCCGATCTCGTCGAGTGTCTTCGGCTGCCCGTCCGTGAGACCGAATCGCATCGACACGACGCCCGCTTCCCGCTCCGACAAGGTGTCGAGAACGGAGTGCAGCTGCTCCTGGAGCAGCGTGAAGCTGACGGCGTCGGCCGGCACGATGGCCTCGGAGTCCTCGATGAGGTCACCGAACTCGCTGTCGCCCTCCTCGCCGAGGGGGGTGTGCAGCGAGATGGGCTCGCGACCGTACTTCTGGACCTCGACCACCTTCTCGGGGGTCATGTCCAGCTCGCGGGCCAGCTCTTCCGGCGTGGGCTCGCGGCCGAGGTCCTGCAGCATCTGCCGCTGAACCCGGGCCAGCTTGTTGATCACTTCGACCATGTGGACCGGGATGCGGATGGTCCGCGCCTGGTCGGCCATGGCCCTGGTGATCGCCTGCCGGATCCACCACGTGGCGTAGGTGGAGAACTTGTAGCCCTTGGTGTAGTCGAACTTCTCGACCGCGCGGATCAGGCCGAGGTTGCCCTCCTGGATCAGGTCCAGGAACAGCATGCCGCGACCGGTGTAGCGCTTGGCCAGCGAGACCACCAGGCGGAGGTTGGCCTCCAGCAGGTGGTTCTTGGCCCGGCGGCCGTCCTCGGCGATCCACTCGAGCTCGGCCCGGACGTCGACCGGCAGGACCTCGGTCTCGCCGCCGCCCAGCTGCTCCTCGGCGAACAGTCCCGCCTCGATGCGCTTGGCCAGCTCGACCTCCTGCTCGGCGTTGAGCAGGGGGACCTTTCCGATCTGCTTGAGGTAGTCCTTGACCGGGTCGGCGGTGGCGCCGGCGGCGGCCACCTGCGCGACCGGCGCGTCATCGTCGTCGTCGGAGAGGATGAGGACCTCGTCCTCGGTCTTCTCCGCGACGGCGACGGCTGCCACGTCGGCGGCCTTGGGCTCGTCCTCGGTGTCGTCGTCGGTTTCCGTAGCGTCCTCGGTCTCGGAGTCGTCCGCGGCGACGATCTCCTCGTCATCGACCACGATGTCTTCGAGGTCTTCGAGGTCGACATCCGCCTCGATCTCGATGTCCTCGTCGTCGTCGACGCCCTCAGGGCTCTTCGGCTTGGTCTCGGCAGGCCCAGCGCTCTCCGGCTTGGCCTTCTTGGCGGGCACGGCCGCCTTCTTCGCCGCCGGAGCGGCCTTCTTGGCGGGAGCCGCCTTCTTGGGGGCGGGCTCGGCTTCGGCGGCGCCCACGACCGCGGTCACGGTCTCAGGCTGCTGCTCTTTGGCGGCCGCTGCGGCCTTGGTCTTGACGGGGGCAGCGGTACGGCGCTTTGCTGGACCACGAGACTTTTTCGGCGCAGCCGAATCCGCGGCGGTCACCACCACGGTCACGCCCTCTTTACTGAGGTTCCGCAAAAATGCGGCGGCGTGAGACATGGGGATGTCCGCCTCCTCGAAGGCCTGACGGACATCCTCAGACTCGAGGAAACCCTGCGAGCGCCCACGCTCGAGCAGTCGCTGAATGACGGGCTCGTTCAGCTCTTGTGGCTTCGAGCGAGTCGAACTTGCAGGCGACACGAACACCTCTCGAACGAACGCGTGGCGACAATGGACCCAGATCCCCGCTGGGGGGCTGTTGCCTCTCTCGGAGAACGATGCGGCCGCGCGGATCGCGACGGACCTGTCCAGCATTCTGGCACGACCTCGCACTCCATACGGCCACCTCCCGGCGGTTGTCTTCCACCCTAGGCCGACCCAGACAGTAGTGCGTACGTAAGCGCGGCACTGATACCCGAAAGCAACCCTTATGACTGATTCATTCAGTCACTCTTCGTGGCGGGCGGCACGTGGATAGCCAGGGCGGTAACGTCATCATCCTGTTCATATCCAGACAGCATGCGGTCAACCAGGAAGTCCAGCAACATATGCGGGCTACTGACGACCTCAGGCGGCGCTTCGGTCACAACACTGCAAAGCTCTGCGAGTCCTGCGTCCAAACCGCGTTTCCGGTTCTCCACCATGCCGTCGGAGTAGAGCACGGCGGTGTGTCCGGGCGGCACCACGAACCGGAACTGCCGGCGGCTGGTCGGCCAGCCCAGCGGCGTGCCGGGCTCGGCGTCGCAGAGGATCGCCGTGCCCTGCGGAGAGACCAGGACGGGCGGCGGATGGCCGGCGAGCGCCAGCGTGCCCTCGCCGGTGACGGGCTCGACCACCATGTAGGCGAGGGTCGTGACCTGCTCTTCCTCTTCGGTGGCCTCGAAGACCCGGTCGAGACCGGTGAGGACGGCCGCGGGCGGCGGGTTGGTCAGCGCGAGGGCGCGCATGGCGTTGCGGATGCGCCCCATGCCCGCCGCGGCCTTCACGCCCTTGCCCATGACGTCGCCGACGACCGCCGCGACCCGGCCGTCCTGCAGCACGAACGCGTCGTACCAGTCGCCGCCGACCTGCACGTGACGGCTGCCCGAGCGGAACCGCTGGGCCAGCACCAGGCCCTTGACCACCGGCAGGCGGTCGGGCAGCAGGCTGCGCTGGAGCGTCTCGGCGGTCTTGTGCTCGCGCTCGAAGAGCGTGGCCCGCTCGACGGCGAGCGCGCACTGACCGGCGAGCGCCTCCAGGAAGACGCCGTCCTCCTGGGAGATCTTCTGCGGCCTCGTGAACGAGAACCGCAGCGCGCCCAGCGCCCGTCCGGCCGCCAGGAGCGGCAGTCCGACCCAGGCCTTCTCGTCACTGTGCGTGAGATAATTGCCCAGCACCTGTTCGTCGCCACCGGCTTCCAGAAGCTGGGACTTCAAGCTGTCAGGCGACTCGGCGAAGACCGGTCTGCGGCTGTTGACCGCCATGGTCATCACGCTGGAGGAGGAGAGCGGGATCTCCTCGCCGGACATGCCCGACGCTTCCGGGACGCCCTCGCCGTTGATCAGCTTGAGCGCGGCGCGGTCGGTGTCGAGCAGCGCGACCGCGGAGCGGTCGGCGGCCAGGGCGGTGCGGCCGACGTCGATGATGACCTGCACCACCTGCTCGACGGTGAGCGCCTCGGCCAGCATCGCGGTCGCGCCCTGCAGGCGCGCCGTGCGCAGGGCCGCGGCGCCGAGCTGGTCGGTCAGCCTGCCGCGCATCTCCTCGGCCTCGCGCTGCGGGGTCACGTCGGTGTTGGCGCCGACCCACTCCACGACCCTGCCATGCCTGATGATGGGGACGGCCCGCACCTCGAAGTGGCGGAAACCGCTGGCCCGGGTGCGCACACGGTAGTTCCACTCGAACATGGTCCGGCCGCGCAGCGCCTCCTTCCAGGCTTCCTCGGTCTGCTGGCGCTCCTCGGGATGGACGGCCTCCAGCCAGCCGACCGCGAGGTATTCCTCCAGCCCCTGCCCGGTGATCGCGCGCCACTGCGGCGCGTCCTCCACCACCGTGCCGGTCGGCGAGGTGATCCACACGAGCTGCGACTGCGCCTCGACCAGCGAGCGGTAGCGCTCCTCGCTGCGCCGCAGGTCCTCTTCGATCTGACGGCTCTCGGTCACGTCGAGGCCGATGAGCGCGATCGCCCGCAGCTCGCCCTCGTCGTCGTGGACCGGTGAGAACGACAGCGACCAGTGCCTGGTCTCGCCTTCGGACGACCGCACGCGTACGCGACTCTCGGTCACCGGAGCGTCGCTCTCGGTGACGGCCTGGACCGCATGGGTGATGAGCTGGCTGAGATCGGCCGTGAGCGTCTCGACGGGCGCGCGGCCGACGAGCCGCTCGGCGGGCACGCCGACGACGTCGGTGAACACGTCGTTGACCAGTTGCACGTGTCCGGCGGCATCGAAGAACGCGAAGGCGAACTCGGCCTCCGACAGCATGCCCTTGAAGAGGGCGGAGTCTGAGATGTCCACATCCGACTCCCGGGGACGGGGAACGGAGGTCTCGGCGCTCATGGTCGGCACCTCCGTCGCGTGCCAGGGTCTCCCACGCGGCACATCTCCATAACTGTGTATCGGCGTAGCGCAGCTCCGGGCGACCGGATTCTGCAGTACATCATCGGCGATGGGCAGGCGCGGACGGAAGCCCCGGCCGCCATACGGTCAACGCATCCTGTCAAAATCGCTCCACGTTGCGCAGCAAGATCAGGCTACTTGGCCTTGGCCGCGCGCTTGGCCTCCTGCTTGGCGGCCCGAACGCGACCCAGTGTGTCGGCGTCGACCACATCCGCTACCGAACGCAACGACCCCTCCTCGCCATAGGGTCCAGCCGCCTCGCGCCATCCTGGCGGTTGAACCCCCATTTGCTTGCCGAGCAATGCCAAAAATATCTGAGCCTTCTGCTTGCCGAAGCCGGGAAGTCCCAGGAGCCGGTTGAGCAGCTCTTTGCCGTCGGCGGCGTCACTCCAGACCCGTTCGGGCTTGCCGTCGTAGTGCTCCACGAGGTAGGCGGCCAACTGCTGGACCCTGTCGGCCATCGACTTCGGGTAGCGGTGCACGGCCGGTTTCGCGGCCAGCAGCGTGGCGAACTCCTCGGGGTCGAGGGCCGCGATCTCCTCCGCGGTGAGGTCATGTCCGAGCCGCTCGGAGATGGTGTGAGGCCCCGTGAACGCCCATTCCATCGGGATCTGCTGATCGAGCAGCATGCCGACGAGCAGGGCAAGCGGACTTCGGCCGAGAAGATCGTCGGCCTCCGTCCGCTGGGCGAGCTGGATGCGCATGGGAACAGCTTCGCACGAATGCGGTTCCGAAGAAGCGAACACAAGCGTTGTAGAGGCTTGACACTCAGCCGAGAAAAGATGAAATGGGAGCGCACGTCGCCCTGCAACCATTCCTGGGGGGTTTGCCCCAGGGCCTCCAGAGGAATCTCACATCTATGCTCGCTCTGGCCACACGCTTCCTCAGGGAGCCGGTCAGTCTCAGGCTGGCCGAAGAGTTCCTGACCATACCCGTGGACACCATCGACCGTTGCGTAGCCGACGTCTGCGCCTGCGCGCAGCATCTCGGCATCTCGCCGACGCCCGATGTCATCGAACGCATCGCCCGCGAACATCTGCTGGCGATCGTCAACTCCGCACCACCGCCCCGGACTCCCCGATAACATCGGGGTCACCAGGCCGCGTTCTACGCACCGTTTCAGCCTGGAATGCGAGAGAGTGAGGGCGTGCGCCGACACCGACGAGATCCCCGGGAGAGCACCCCGCCAGACGATGTGTTCAAGGAGATGGTGCAGGCGGCTCGCGAGCTGCTGGCCGTGCGCAGCCCCCTTGACGCCGAGCTGATGGTCTCCGACATGATCGGAGCCTGGTGGGGCAGGCGCGTCCGGGGTGGTGACGTCGAACAGGTGCTCGGCGAGGGCTTGGTCGACTACGCCGCCAAGGCCGGCACTCCGGCGTCGCTGACGCTGCTCATCTGCCTGGCCTATCTAGGCACGGCCCGCCAGGGCGCCAAGGCCGAGGGCGCGGCGCTGGCGATGATGGAGTCGGGCGTGGCCAGGCCCGGCTGGGCCGAGCGGGTCGGCGCGGTCAAGCCGACCGGCTGCTACGTCTCCCGCGACGCCTACGGCGACCAGGACACGGTGATCTGCACGTTCGGCTACCGCTGGAGCGACGGAGCCCCCGAGGAGCCGGCGGCCGGTGACGCGCCGCCGGTCGTCGAGCGGGAGCAGGACCGGCACGCGCTGGTCATGGTCGTCGATCACAACATGTCGGGCATGGCGCGCGACGCCTGGGTGTCCTCGCAGGTCGACACACTGCTGGACAAGGCCCGCGCCGAGGCGGCCGGCAACGCGATGCTGCTGTTCGAGGAGATCGAGCCCCAGCAGGCCAGGGCGCTGCTGGAGTCGGCCATGAAGGCCACCCGGGAGCCGAAGACCCCGCCGCCGGTCAGCGACAGCTACAGCGCCTTCCACGCCTTCGCCCGCGCCCGGCTCAAGGCCCTCCCGCCGGGCCGCAAGCGCCCCGCTCCCCTGCACATCGAGGCCCCCTACAGCCGCGAGCGGCGGGCGATGCTGGCCGCGGAGTTCCTCGCCTCCGACGCGGCCGAGCACCTGTCCGACCCGTCGGCGGCCTCGCGGTGCGCCGACCACATCATCGACTACGGCTGCGAGCAGGACTTCAACCGGCCGCTGCGGGTGAGCCCGACCAAGTGCGAGACGTTCCTGCTCGACTGGCTGCCGCGCAAGGTGATGTTAAGCGTGGCCGAACAGGAGGCCATGCCGCACGTGCTGTCCGCGTGGGTGCGCTTCGCCGCCCGCCGCACCGGCCTGCCGGAAAGAGGGCTCAAGGCCACGCTCGACGCGGTGTGGGAGGCGACCGGCAAGTTCCCGGAGTCATACCGGGATCCGACCTCGTTCGGCCTGGACCGGCCGCTGCTGGAGCGACTGCTGCCGGACGGCGACCTGTCGGCGCTGGCCAGACGGGCCTTCGCGTTCCCGTTCCTGCAGGGCGTGCACGGCGGTGTCGACCTCGACGCGCTCAACCCGGCCGACGAGGGCGACCGGCGCACGCTGCTGGAGATCGACCACGTCGGCGCCATCGACGAGGAGCACCTGGCCTGGCACGAGGAGATCGCCGCGCGGCTGTGGGACGGCGACCCGCCGCAGCTGTGGGAGGCGGCCCAGCGGCTGCTCGACCTCGGCCACGACCGCCACGACGTGCTGCACGTGCTCATCGAGATCGCCGAGCGCATCGGCGGCGACCCGGACGAGCTCGCCTCCGCCCTCGACGACATCGCCGACATCCCCGACGAGATCTAGTCCGGCGTCCGGCTCTGGCACTGTCCGTCGCGCCGAGGCGGCCGCTACCGCCATGATGGGGAGCATGGTGATCGACCTCAACGCTGATCTGGGCGAAGGCTTCGGCGTGTGGCGGCTGGGCGACGACCTGGCCCTGCTCGACATCGTCACGAGCGCGAACGTCGCCTGCGGATTCCACGCCGGCGACCCGGTGACGATCAGGCGCACCTGCGCGGCCGCCGTGGATCGCGGCGTGGCCATCGGGGCGCAGGTGTCCTACCGCGACCTGGCCCACTTCGGGCGCAGGGAGATGGACGTCGAGCCGGAGGAGCTCTGCGCCGAGGTGCTCTACCAGCTCGCGGCCGTCGACGGCATCGCGCGGGCGATGGGCGGCCGGGTCTCCTACGTCAAGCCGCACGGCGCGCTCTACAACCGCATCTGCCGCGACGAGGTCCAGGCGGCCGCGGTGATCGAGGCCGTGGCCGATTACGACACCTCGCTGCCGGTGCTGACGCTGCCCGGTTCGGTGGTGCACGGCGCCGCCGCCGCCGAGGGCGTGCCGACGATCACCGAGGCGTTCGCCGACCGCGCCTACACGGCCGCCGGGGCGCTGGTCTCGCGGCGCGAGCCCGGGGCGGTGATCCACGACGTCGCCGCGGTCTCCGCCCGCGCCGTGCGGATGGCCGTCGAGGGCCGGGTGACCGCCGTGGACGGCAGCCCGGTGGTGGTCTCCGCCCGGTCCATCTGCGTGCACGGCGACACGCCTGACGCGGTACGGCTGGCGCAGGCCGTACGCGATGGGCTGCTGGAGGCGGGAGTGGTCCTGCAGGCCTTCGCATGATCCGGGTGGCCGGCGAAGCCGGGCTGCTCGTCGAGACCGGGTCGCTGGCGGTGTCGCACCGGCTCGACGCGGCCCTGCGTGCCTCGCGGCCCGCGGGGGTGGTGGAGATCGTGCCGGGGCCCGAGACGGTGCTGGTGGTGGCGCCGGGGGCCGACCAGGGCCTGTTGCGGGCGCGGCTGGACGAGGTGCTCGGTGCGGTGCTCGAGTCGGGGCCGGAGAGCGGGGCTCCGCCCGGGGCTGAGCCGGAGGCCGTGGTCATTCCCGTCGTCTATGACGGGGAGGATCTCGATTCCGTGGCCGAGCTGGCCGGGATTCCGGTGGACGAGGTGATCGCGCGGCACACCGGGCGGGAGCTGGTGGTGGGCTGGCTGGGGTTCGCGCCGGGGTTCGCCTACCTGACCGGGCTGGATCCGGTGCTCCACCTGCCGCGGCTGGCGACGCCGCGCACGTCGGTGCCGGCCGGTTCGGTGGCGATCGCCGGGCCCTACTCCGCGATCTATCCCACCGCCTCGCCGGGTGGCTGGCGGCTGCTGGGCCGTACGTCGACGCGGATCTGGGACGTCGACGCCGACCCGCCGTCGCTGTTGCGGCCCGGCACCCGCGTACGGTTCGAGCCGGCATGATCGAGATTCTCGCGCCCGGCCCCTACGCGACCGTGCAGGACCTGGGCCGGCCCGGCTACGCGCACCTGGGCGTGCCCTGCTCCGGCGCGGCCGACGAGGCGAGCCTGCGGCTGGCCAACCGGCTCGTCGGCAACGCCAAGGAGGCGGCGGGGATCGAGCTGACGTACGGGCGGGCGCGGCTGGCCTTCCACGCGGGCGCCTGGGTCGCGGTCACGGGCGCGCCCTGCCCGCTGACCGTTCGGTCGGCTCTTCCCGTGGGCGCCGGGATGGGGGTGCCGTTCTGGGTGCCGGCCGGGGCCGAGGTGCGGTTCGGGGCGCCCGCGTGGGGGTTGCGGACCTACCTGGCCGTGCGGGGCGGGATCGCCGTCGAGCCGGTGCTCGGCAGCCGGTCCACGGACTCGCTCTCCGGGCTCGGCCCGGCGCCGCTGCGCCAGGGGAGCATGCTCCCGGTGGGTGACTCGGGGAGCCTGGTGGAGATCTCGGTGGATCTGGCGCCCGCCGGGAAGCCGCCGCCCGCCGTCCTGCGGATCGTGCCGGGGCCGCGCGACGACTGGTTCGCGCCGGGGGCGCTGGCCGAGCTCTGCGCGGAGCCGTACGAGGTGAGCCAGGACAGCAACCGCGTGGGGGTACGCCTGCGCGGCCGGGAGCCGGCCCGGGCGCGGGAGGGTGAGCTGCCCAGCGAGGGCATGGTGACGGGGGCGGTGCAGGTGCCGCCGAGCGGGCAGCCGATCATCTTCCTCGCCGACCACCCGCCGACCGGCGGCTACCCGGTGATCGGGGTGGTGCGGGCGGCGGACCTGCCGATCGCCGCGCAGCTCCGGCCGGGCGACCGGGTGCGGTTCACAGTTCGACCTGGCCGGTGACGCACGTGACGGTGGAGCCGCCCACCCAGACCGTCGGCTCCTGACCGCTTTCGGGGCTCTGGCCGGTGGTGACGTGGACGCGTCCGGCGCGGCCCAGCACGGTGCCCTGGCCGGCCACGTAGGGGGCGGTGACGCGGCCGGTGCGCAGCAGCCACTGGGCGACCGAGGCGTTCAGGCTGCCGGTCACCGGGTCCTCGGCCGTGGTGCCGTTGACCGGGAAGAACGCCCGCAGCTCGATCGCGAGCGGCGACCCCTGCGGATAGGGGCCCACCACGCCCAGGTCGATGTCGATCGGCCCGGGACGCAGCGCGAGCACGTCGTCGGCGCTCCGCAGCAGCACCGCCACCCAGCCGGGCCCGTTGTCGGCCCACTCGGCGTCGACGATCTCGTCGCGGCCGATGCCCAGCAGGCCGGCGACGCGCTCGACGAGCGGCTCGTCCACCGGCCCCGACCGCAGCAGCGGGGGCGCGGCGAACGCCAGCCCGCCGTCCGTCCTGCGCAGCGTCACCAGCCCGGCGCCGCACTCCTGCACGACCGACTCCGGCTCCTTCGGCACGCCTCCGGCCTCCAGCCAGGCGTGGCAGGTGCCCAGCGTCGGGTGCCCGGCGAAGGGCAGCTCGGTGGTCGGTGTGAAGATCCGCACCCGGTAGTCGGCGCCGGGCGTGGTGGGGGGCAGGACGAAGGTGGTTTCGGACAGGTTCGTCCAGTGGGCGAACCGCTGCATCGCCTCGGTGCTCAGGCCCTCGCCGTCGAGGACCACCGCGAGGGGGTTGCCCTGGTAGGGCGTGGCAGTGAAGACGTCAACTTGCCGGAATGGGCGCAACATGCGGTCAGTCTCTCAAAGCGGTCTTGGGGGTGGCGCGCATGCCGACGTACACGCACTCGGTGCCGTTGGTCAGGGTGGAGAAGACCACGGGCATGTAGTCCTCGCTGAAGGAGGGGCCCGCACCGGAGGCGGCGAAGACCGTCTCCGTGACCGGCTCCAGGGTCATCTCGAGGGGCGGGGAGAGGTCCTTCATGCCGTCGACGAACTCGTAGCGCATGTGCGCCCTGCCGTCGTCCTGGCGCGTGACGGTGATGACGACGCCCTCGCGCCGGTACGTGCCGAGCAGCGGCGCCAGGTCGATCGCGGGGGGCTCGGCGGCCGGGAGGAAGGGGGCGGGCATCCGCACTCCGGCGAGTTCGCCGAGCAGTTCCCGGAACAGCTCGGCGTACAACTGGCGGGCACCGCCGCCGTTGGTCAGCAGGACGACGGCCACGCCCGCGTGCGGGACGACGCGCAGGTAGGCGTACTGGCCGATGGCGGCGCCGTCGTGGCCGTAGCCGGGTATGCCGTCCCAGTCGTACAGGGTCCAGCCCAGGCCCCAGCCGTCGGCACTGACGGTCCACTTGTCGGGCACGTCCACCTCGCGGCGTTGCATGGCGGCGACGGCGTCGGCGGACAGCACGCCGTCGCCGCCGTTGAGGTGCATCTGGGCGAAGCGCACCATGTCGGCGGCGGAGCTGATGACCCGGCCGTAGGGGCCCGCCGAGCGCGGCATCAGGTCCCAGTCGGGCGCGGGCTCGGGGTCCTGTCCGGACTCGCCCAGGTGGCTCATCGCCGCACGGAACCGGAGCGCCTCCTCGGGCAGCGTCATCGAGTGGTCGAGCCCGAGCGGGGTGAAGATCCGGTCCTTGAGCGCCTGGTCCCAGGTCTGGCCGGTCAGCACCTCGATGACGCGGCCCAGCACGTTGTATCCGAGGCTGCCGTACGAGATCG
The DNA here is from genome assembly GCF_018603905.1 of Nonomuraea sp. NEAU-A123. Lineage (GTDB taxonomy): Bacteria > Actinomycetota > Actinomycetes > Streptosporangiales > Streptosporangiaceae > Nonomuraea. Next base: position 149,601 of record NZ_JAHFZZ010000004.1, on the reverse strand, counting down.
CGGTGCCGGGCGGGCAGTCCAGCGGCACGTTCCGGGCGGCCTGGACATAGCGGGCCAGGCAGTCGTCACCACGGCCGGCGTCGTAGGTGAAGTCGTTGGTCACACCGCCGGTGTGGGAGAGCAACTGGCGGGGCGTGATGGTCTTGGTGGCCTCGGGGTCGGGGGTGGCGAACTCCGGCAGCACGTCCACCACCGGCGCGTCCAGGTCCAGCGCGCCGGAGTCGGCCAGTTGCATCACCAGCGTGGCGGTGTAGACCTTGGCGATCGAGCCGGACAGGAACACCGAGTCGGTCGTCGCCTCCACCCCGGTCCCCCGGTGCAGCACCCCGCTGGCCAGCTCGTGGATCCGGCCGTCGACCAGCACGGCCAGCGACGCGCCCGGCACGTGGTGGGCGGCGCGCAGCTCGTCCAGCCGCGCCTGCCAGCGGTTCACGTTCGTCGGCATCTGGCTTCTCCTCAAGTGTGCGTACACGGTGCCCTTGATGCGAACACTGTACGCATATGGGTTCGACGTACGCAACTTGGCTGAGCGGAAACGGTCCGGGCATAGTGTGGTTACGTCGGCTCAGTCCTGGCGACAGGGTGGCCTCGAGAGCCTGAGCCGGTGGAGCAGTCATGACTCAGGTGACATCGCAGGCTTCGGAACGTTCCGTGCACCAGGCCCGTCCTTACCTGGACGGGTCGAGCTTCGTCGGGCGCAGGCACGAGCTGGCCGCGGCCAGGAGGGGACTGTCGCAGGCCCGGTTGCTGACCTTGACCGGCACGGGCGGTGTCGGCAAGAGCCGGCTGGCGCTCAGGATCGCGGAAATCCTGCGGGACACCTACAAGGACGGCGTGGAGGTCATCGAACTGGCCTCCCTGGAGGCCGGTGACCTGCTCGAACCGATCGTCGCCGGAGCGCTGGGCCTGCGCGAGGCGGGGCCCGACCCCATGACCGTGCTGGTGGACTATCTGTCGGACAAGCGGATGCTGCTGGTCCTGGACAACTGCGAGCATCTGCTCGACGATTGCGCCCGTTTCGTGGCCCGGCTCCTGCACAGCGCTCCCAGGCTGCGGATCCTGGCGACCAGCAGGCAGACGCTGGGGGTCTACGGCGAGCAGGTGCTGCCGGTTCCGTCGCTGTCCGTGCCGGACCCCGGCCATCCTCTCCGCCGCATCGCCCGGCACGATTCGGTGCGTCTCTTCGTGGAACGGGCGGCGAGCGTGTCGCCCGGTTTCTCCCTGGACACGACTAACGCGGCCTGCGTGGCGCGGCTGGCCCGGCGTCTGGAGGGGATCCCGCTGGCGATCGAGCTGGCCGCCGTACAGCTACGTGCTCTGCCCTTGGAACAGTTGACGCGCGAGCTGGACGAGCGCTTCGAGGTGCTGTCGGCGGGCAGCCCGGCCGCGTCGCCACGCCATCAGACGCTGCGCGCGACCATGGACTGGAGCTTCCGCCTGTGCTCACCGGCGGAGCAGCGGCTGTGGGCCCGGCTGTCGATGTTTCCCGGCGGGGTCGACCTGGACACCGCCGAGGCGGTGTGCTCCGGCGCGGGGATCGCCCCCGCCGAGATGATCGATCTGGTGGCCGGGTTGGTGGACAAGTCGGTCCTGGTCGGCGAGCGCTGGGCGACCGGGCTCAGGTATCGCATGCTGGAGAGCATCCGCGCGTACGGGTGCGAGCAGTTGACGCCTTCCGAAGGACGGGCACTGCGCCAGCGCTTCGTCGACCACTACCGGGACCTGGCCGACCGGCACCGGATCGACGCGATGGTCCCCGACCAGTTCGAGCGGTATCTGCTCCTGCAACGAGAACTTCCCAACGTGCGCCTCGCGCTCGAGCTGTGCCTGGGTGACCCGGTCCTGGCTCTCGCGGGCCTCGAGACGGCGTCGGCGCTGTGGTCCTTCTGGCTCCTCGTCGGCTCCCCCACCGAGGGCCGCTACTGGCTGGAGCGCGCCCTGAGGCCGGTGCGGACGGCGAGCAGCGCTCGGGCGACGGCGCTCTGGGTGGACAGCATGCTCGCCCTCCGACAGGGCGACCTGGCGGAGGCCATGCCGAGACTTGAGGAATGTCACCGCATCGCACGGCAGCCGGGCAACGAAGGCATCCTGCCGTTCGTCATCCGGACCTCCGGTGTCGCGGCGTGCTCCGCCGGGGATGCCCAGCGTGGCCTCGCGCTCTTGGAGGAGTCGCTCGCCCTCTTCCGGGCCGCGGGAGACGACGACGGCGTCATGCCCAGTCTGTACTACGCGGCCGTGTACGGTTCGATCGAGGATCCCGGCCGGGCCGCCGGATTCGCCGCGGAGGCCCTGGCGATCTGCGAGGCTCATCATGCGCAGGTGTCGCGCGGGTACGCCCAGCTCGCGCTCGGCATCGCCGTGTGGAACCTGGGCGACTACCAGCGGGCCGACGCACTGGTGAGGGAGGCCGCCGAGTTCACCGGAGAGATCAACGACCGGTGGTGCCTGACGCAGTGCCTGGAGGTGCTGGCGTGGATCGCCGGTGCGCGCCAGGACCATGAAAAGGCCGCCCGGCTGCTGGGGGCGGCGCACTCGTTGTGGCAGGCGGTGGGCGCCTCACCCACTCGGCTGCCCTATCACGCGAGATGGCATGAGCGCTGCGTGGACCAGGCCCGCGACACCCTGGGGGATCGGATGTTCGCGGCGAGCTTCCGAGACGGGGCGAGTCTCGGGCTGGAACGCGTGCTCACCTGTGAGGTCGGTGGATGACCCCGGCCGGGCTCGTGGGGAGCTCGAACCAGACGGTCTTTCCCTCGGGTGTGGATTCGCTGCCCCAGCAGCAGGCCAGCAGGTTGATCATGTCCAGGCCGCGGCCTTGCTCGTCGCCCGGCTGGGCGTGGCGGACGTGGAGCGGCGCGGTGCCCGCGTCCTCGACCTCGCCGCGCAGCAGGCCGTCAGTGGCGTAGAGAGTCAGCCGGTACGGTCCTGGCGCATGGCGCAGCGCGTTGGTGACGATCTCGCTGACCAGCAGCTCCGCGACCTCAACCTGTTCGCGGTGGCCCCATGCGGCCAGCCAGGCACGGGTGAGACGTCGTACCCGCGGCACTGTGGACATACTTGGCGAAAGCCACCACGAGGCGAGCTGCTCGCCGTTTTCCTGGCCGGAGCCGGTGGCGAACTCTCCCAGGTGCCGGACGCCGGCCTTGAGCCGGTCCCAGAGCGAGGTGTGACCGTTCCAGGGCATGGCCGCGTCCCGCGAGTCGCCCTGCCGGGGTGCGCGCGTGTCCATGAGCGCGGCTCCGGAGTGATGGTTCATGCCGCCCGCCCGTAGTAGTCGTGGTTGGCTGCGACGCAGCGCCCGTCGGGCAGGATCTCGCCGTTGTCCTCGAAGACCACTACGCCATTGCACAGCAGGCCCCACCCCTGTTCCGGGTGGAAGGCCACCAGACGGGCGGAATCATGGTCGAAGGCGTATGCGGACGGGCACCGGGGCTGGTGCTGGCACATGATCGTTCCTCTATATCTTCGCCGGCATCCCGGCGTTTCTTTCTGACGGAACCAGCATGCACAGGCAAACAGCGGGTGTAGGACGGGATAAATGCCTATACGAACACCCACTTCTACCTACGTAGGTAGGTAGCAGCAGCCTCCGCCGCAGGTCAAGAGGGGCATGAGGCAAGCGGCTGTCCACACGGGCTCAGCGAACTCACCGGGCCGGGATGAGCTAGCCTGAAATTGTCATGGGGGCAATGACACGGCGGCATATGGGGAACCTGCCAGCCGAATTGACGAGTTTCGTTGGTCGTCGGCATGAGCTGGCCGAGACCAAGCGTCTGCTTGCCACTGAGCGGATGGTGACGCTGACCGGTGTCGGCGGAGTGGGCAAGACGCGGCTGGCGATGAGAGTCGCGGCGGAGATGTCCCGGGCCTTCCCTGACGGGATGTGGCTGATCGACCTGGCTCCGCTCACGGCCGAAGAGCTGCTCACGGAGACCATCGCTGAAACGATCGGCTGCCACCACCCGGATGTGGCCGCTCTCTGCGAACACCTGTCGAACAAGCGGCTGCTCTTGGTCCTGGACAACTGCGAGCACCTGCTGACCGAGTGCGCCATCCTGGCCGGCAAGCTGCTCTCCGCTGCGCCCGAGCTGCGCATTCTCGCGACCAGCCGGCAATCGCTGCAGGTGCCGAGCGAGCACCTGCTGGAGGTGCCGCCGTTGACGGTGCCCGGGGCGGACGAGGCGGTGCTCGCGGACGCCGAAGCGCGTTACGAGGCGGTGCGACTGTTCGCCGACCGGGTGGCGGCCGTCGTACCCGGGTTCACCGTCAACGAGGCCAACAGCGTGGCGGTGACGCAACTGTGCCGGCGGCTGGACGGGATTCCGCTGGCCATCGAGCTCGCGGCGGTGCGTATGCGGGCCTTGTCCGTGGAGCAGATCCTCGAGCGGCTGAACGACCGGTTCCAGTTGCTGTCGAGGGGACCCGTGGTCGCGGTGCCACGGCAGAGGACGTTGCAGACGCTGGTGGACTGGAGTCACCACCTGTGTTCGCCTGCGGAGCGGACGCTGTGGGAACGGTTGTCGGTCTTCTCCGGCGGTTGCGATCTCGAAGCCGTCGAAGAGGTGTGCTCGGGCGACGGGATCGCCCGGGAAGACGTCCTCCACGTGCTGACCGAGCTGGTCGACAAGTCGATCCTGCGGCGGAAGGCGCAAGGCTCCGGGATGCGTTACGAGATGCTGGAGACGCTCCGCCAGTACGGATGGGAACGGATCGCCGGCCCCCGGCAGAAGACGGCGCTTCGGCTGCGGCATCGCGACTGGTGCCGCAACCTGGCCGCGCGGGCGGAGGCCGAGTGGTTCGGCGAGCATCAGATGGAGTGGCTCGTCCGGATCCGCCAGGAGCAGGCCAACGTACGGGCGGCACTGGAATTCTGCTCGAGCGAGCCGGGCCAGGCTTGGGCCGCCCTCGAGATCGCCGCCGCGATGTGGAGCCACCGGCTTTCGTGGAGCTCCCCCAGCGAAGGCCACCACTGGCTGGAGCGGGGGCTGGCGCAGGAGCCCGGCCCCAGCGCCGCACGGGCCAAGGCCCTGTGGGTCGACGCCTGGCTCGTCCTGCTGCAAGGCGACCCCTTGGCCGCGCAACCGCTGTTGCGGGAGTCGCGCACGCTGGCCGAACGGCTGGGTGATGAGGCCCAGCTCGCCGGCACCGTCCACATCACCGGCTTCGCCGCGCTGCTGGCCGGAGACTTCGCACGAGCGTTCACCCTGCTGGAGGAGGCCGTGACCCGTCGCCGCGCCCTCGGCCATCCAGGCCACGCGTGGGTCGCGCTCTTCCAGCTGAGCATCGCCGCCGTCCTCTTGGGCGACGCCCGCTCAACGGCGCTCTGCCAGGAGGCCTTGGACTTGTCCCGGCGGGTGAACGCCGACTGGTCCGTCTCCTACGCGTTGTGGGTCACGGCCCTGGACCGGTGGCGGCGGGGCGATCCCGGCACCGCCCTCCCCATGATGCGCGACGCGCTGAGACTCAAGCTGCGCTGCAACGACCACCTGGGCATCGCCCAATGCCTTGAGGGACTCGCCTGGATCATGGCCGATCAGCAGCGGGACGAACGCGCCGCCCAGTTGCTGGGCGCCGCGCAGACGGTCTGGCGGTCGATCGAGACGTCGCTGTCCGGACTCGGGCACCTGGCCGGTCTGCACAGCCGTTGCGAGGCCCGGCTACGGGAGAGCCTCAGGGACGAAGCGTTCACCGCGGCCTTCACCTATGGCTCGGAGCTCACGCTCGACCAGGCCGTCGCCCATGCGCTGGAGGAGAAGCCGTCGAGAGACGCGCCAAGCCCCCAGCCCGAATCCGACGTCGCGTCCGTCCTGACCCGCAGGGAACGCCAGATCGCCGAGCTCGTGGCACAAGGGCTGAGCAACAAGCAGATCGCGGAGACCCTGGTCATCGCCCAGCGCACCGCCGAGGGCCATGTCGAGAACATCCTGCGCAAGCTGAGTTTCACCTCCAGGTCGCAGGTCGCCAAAGCCTGGAGCTCGCGACAGCGGGCCGGCAGACAGTGATCCCGGGCCGAGCATCGCGGGCCGCCTCCGAACCGCTTGTCCGCATCCGCGGAGTGAGCAAGCGGTTCGGCGGCACCTCCGCGCTGGAGGGGGTGGATCTCGACGTCCACCGTGGCGACGTCCTCGGCCTGCTCGGGCAGAACGGCGCCGGCAAGTCCACCCTGATCAAGATCCTGGCCGGGGTCTACCGCGCCGACGAGGGCGAGGTGGTGGTGGCCGGCCATCCGCTGGGCAGCCAGGCCGCCTCCCGCGGCATGTCCTTCATCCACCAGGACCTCGGCCTCGTCGAGTGGATGACCGTCGCCGAGAACATCGCCCTCGGCACCGGCTATCGCCGGCGTGGCGGTCTCATCTCCTGGCACCAGGTGCGCGAGCGCTGCGCGGAAGCCCTCCGGCTCGTCGCGATCCACCTCGACCCCGACGAGCGGATCTCCAACCTCACCCGCGCCGAGCGGTCACTCGTCGCCATCACCCGCGCGCTGGCCGCCGAGGCCGAGCTCATCGTGCTCGACGAGCCGACCGCGAGCCTGCCCGCACCCGACTGCGCCCGCCTGTTCGAGGTGCTGCGCGCGCTACGCGACCGGGGTCACGGCATCGTGTACGTGAGCCACCGGCTCGACGAGGTGCGGGCGATCGCCGACCGGGTCGCGGTCCTGCGCAACGGACGCCTGGTCAGCCAGGGACCCCTCACCGGCGGCTACCGCACCCGCCTCGTGCGCGACATCGTCGGGCACGAACCGACGCCCCACCAGCGCCCGCGTCGCGAAGCGGGACAGGTCGTGCTGAGCCTCGCCGGCGTGCGAACCGGGCAGGCCGGCCCGATCAGCCTCGACCTGCGGGCCGGCGAGGCGATCGGTCTGGTCGGTCTCATGGGCGCCGGTCACGCGGATCTCGGCCGCGCTCTGGCCGGCTCGCACCCCGTTCTCGCCGGCCGCGTACTGCTTGACGGGCGTCCGTACCAGCCCAGGTCGGTGTCGGCGGCCGTCGGCGCGGGTGTCGGTCTCGTGACGAGCGACCGGCAGGAGGAAGGCATCGCCCCGGACCTCAGCGTCCGGGAGAACTTCCTGGCGAACGCCAAGGCACACGGCCGGTCACCGCTGAGCTGGATCCGGCCGCGCCAGGAGCGCGCCGAAGCGGCGGCGCTCGTCGCGTGCTTCGGCGTCCACCCCGCGGACACCGAGGCGCCGCTGGCCACCCTGTCGGGCGGAAACCAGCAGAAGGTCGTCCTCGGCCGCTGGCTCGGCACCAACCGTCACCTCCTGATCCTCGAGGAGCTGACGGCCAGTGTCGACGTCGGCGCCAAACCCGAGATCTACCGGCTCCTCGACGACGCCGTGGCCGATGGCCTGGCCCTCCTGCTCAGCTCCGCCGACTTCGAAGAGGTCGTGAACGTGTGTGATCGCGCCCTCGTCTTCGTCCGGGGGACGGTGACCGCCGAGCTGGCCGGTGACGCCCTCACGGTCACCGCGCTCACCCGGGCCGCGTCGGCCGCGCCCGCCGCCACCGGGACGACCTGCCGATGACCACGGGGCTCCCGCGCCGGCGACGGCCCACCGCCGGCCACCTCATCGGCAGCTACGGACTGCTCGCGTTGACGGTCGTCCTGTTCATCGTGTTCGCGCTCGTCCTGCCGGACACCTTCCCCACGATGGCCAACCTGACGTCGATCCTGTCGACTCATTCGATCACCGCGATCCTGGCACTGGGCGCGATGATCCCCATCGTCACGGGAAAGTTCGACCTGTCCATCGGTTATGGCCTCGGGCTCTGGCACGTTCTGGCCCTGCAACTCATCATCACCGCCCGATGGCCATGGCCCCTGGCCTGCCTCGGCGTGATCATCGGCGGAGCGCTCACCGGCGTGATCAACGGTCTGCTCGTCGAGTTCGCGCGGATCGACTCGTTCATCGCCACCCTGGGCACCGGCAGCGTCATGTACGCCATCACGGGGTGGGTGACCAAGGGCGCCCGGATCGTGCCCGGCTCCGAAGGCCTGCCGGCGGAGTTCATCGGCATCTCCGACGCGAAGTTCCTGGGCCTGCCGGCTCCCGCGTTCTACGTCCTCGTCCTCGCCGCGGTGCTCTGGATCGTGCTCGAGCGCCTTCCCCTGGGCCGCTACCTCTACGTCATCGGCTCGAACCCGCGCGCAGCCGACCTGATCGGGATCCCGACCCGCCGGTACGTCGTCTACGCCTTCCTGGGCTCCGGGCTCGTCACCGGCTCCGCGGGCGTCCTGCTCGCCGCGCAGCAGGAGATCGGCAATCCGAGCGTCGGGCTCGACTACCTGCTGCCGGCGTTCGTCGCCGCCCTGCTCGGCTCCACCGCGATCAGAGCCGGGCGGCCCAACCCGCTCGGCACCGTCGTCGCCGTCGCCATTCTCGCGATCGGCCTGTCGGGCATCAGCCAGCTAGGGGCGGACTTCTGGGTAACGCCGCTGTTCAACGGCGTCACCCTGCTCATCGCGGTCGGACTGGTCGGCTACACGACCCGGCGCCGGCTGCGCACCGGGCCGGGCGCGCCGCGCCGCACGCCATCACCTCCGGCAGAGGAGACATCGGCCGAGTCCGCCGCCGCGCCGGCCGGCGGCCCGCCGCCGCCATGGACCGTTCCACCAGCCGAGTGAGGAGCCGAGCGTGAACCGCACCCGTAACCGCTTCTCGCGCACCGCGGCGGCGCTGGCGTTGGCCGCCGTGCTCGTCGGCGGCTGCTCGCGAGGCTTGTCCAGCCTGGCTCCCGGGTCCGACCCCGGGCGGCCGACGGGCACCTGCCCCGGCGTCCTGAACAAGGCCAGGCAGGCCGTCGCGCGGGCCGAGGACAGCGACGCCTGGGACGGCCCCACGAGCGGGCCACGCGCGGTCCGGGGCAAGAGCATCGTGTTCGTCGCGGAGACCATGACCAACCCCGGTGTCGCGGGCGCGGCCAAGGCGGTGGAGGACGCCGGGCGGTCCATCGGCTGGAACGTCCGGGTGATCGACGGCCAGGGCACTCCCGCCGGTGCACGGACGGCCTTCGGCCAGGCCATCGCCCTGCGCCCGTCGGGGATCGTCATCGGCGGCTTCGACCCGAACTCCACGGCCGAGCAGGTCAGGCAGGCCGATGACGCGCACATCCCGTTGATCGGGTGGCACGCGACGAGCCGGCCCGGGCCCAGCCAGAACCCGAAGCTCTTCACCAACGTCACCACCCGGGTGGAGGACGTCGCGCGGATCAGCGCGTACTGGATCATCGCCCAGTCGAACGGGAACGCCGGCGTCGTCATCTTCACCGACTCCTCGATCCCCTTCGCGGAGAACAAGTCACAACTGATCAAGAAGACCCTGCAGACCTGCTCCAGCGTCAAGCTGCTCTCCTACCAGAACATCCCGCTTCCTGACACGGGCAGCCGCACGCCTCAGGCGGTCTCCGCGCTCGTGTCGCGCTTCGGTGATCGATGGACCTACTCGGCCGCCATCAACGACCTCTATTTCGCCGACGCGGCGCCGGCCCTGCGCGCCGCGGGCAAGGCGGGCGGCGGGGCCCCCTTCTCGATCGGCGCGGGTGACGGCGACCCGTCGGCGTTCCAGCGCGTCCGAGACCGGCAGTTCCAGGCGGCGACCGTTCCCGAGCCGTTGAACGCGCAGGGCAGCCAGATCGTCGACGAGTTCAACCGCGCGTTCGCCGGTCAGCCCCCGAGCGGCTACGTCGCGCCCGTGCATCTGACCACGACACAGAACGTCGACGACACCACCTCGTGGGACCCCCGGGGCTTTCGCGCCGCCTACGAGCGGATCTGGAACGGCTGAGGTGCTTTCCGGCGATCTGCCTGGGTAGGGGACGCGGATGGCAACCCTCATGGATCGGGTGCGCGCGTATTTGCGCAGCCCCAAAGGCCGGCAGACCGTCGAGAAGGCCAAGCGCATGGCCAGAGACCCGAACAACCAGCGCAAGGCCCGCCAGTTCCTGGACCGGTTCCGCTCGAAGCGGCACTGAGACCCCGTCAGCGGGTGAAGCCGATGTCCTGGTAGCGGAGGTCGTAGAAGCCGCGGGCCCCCACGTTGGCCAGCGTCGCCCGAGCCGCGACATTCTGCGGCCGCTGGTACAGCGGCAGCACGTTGACCTCCTGCCAGATCAGCTTGTCCGCCGTGTTCGTGTCCGCGTGGGCCTGCCTCAGGTCCAGGTTCTGGCTGGCTCTGTTCATCGCCGCGTCGATCTCGGGCGACCCCACGCGGCCGAAATTGGCGTTCCAGGTCTGCCCGTTCGGGGAATTCGCGTAGATCCCATAACTACTCGAAACCGGAAAAGGCGTGCCAATGTACGCGAACGGGGTGATGTCAAAGTTCCCCGGAATGACGTACCTGGTGAAGAAGTCGTCGCTGGGCACGGCCTGAATGGTGAGCTTGACGCCGATCTGCGTGAGCATGTTCTGGGCCAGTTCGCCCTCCGACTTGCTGATCTGCACGCCCGACGGGACCACGAAGCGCAGGTCGAGCGACTTGCCGTCCTTCTGGCGGACGCCGCCGGCCGCCACCCGCCAGCCCGCCGCGTCGAGCAGCCGCTTGGCCTGGGCGAGGTCGTAGGCGCCCAGGGCGCCGGCGTTGTCCTGGTAGCCCTCCTGGGTGTTCATGAAGAAGTGGTTGTTCAGCAGCGTGATCGGCCAGTCGAGGCCCTGCAGGTCGGACTGGGCGATCGCCTGGCGGTTGATGCCGAGCTGGATGGCCTGCCTGACCCGCTGGTCCTTCAGCAGTTCGCTGGAGCCGTTGAAGGTGAAGTGGCGGAAGTCGGGGCCCGCCGCCTGACGTACGGCCGCGCCCGGGGTGGACTTGGCGCGGGCGTAGTCGGGCGCCGACGGGCCGACGTCGGTGATGTCGAGTTCGCCGTTGCTGAACGCGCCGACCAGCGAGTCCTGCTCGGAGGCGCGGTAGATGATCTGGTCGAGCTTGGCCCGGTCGCCCCACCAGCTGTCGTCGCGGACGATCGTGATCGTCTTCGCCGTCTGGTCGAAGCTCTTGAACTTGAACGGCCCGGCGGTCACCGGGATCTTGTTCAGCCAGGCGGTGTTGTAGGCCTCGGGCGTCCCGTTGGTGGAGGCCGGCAGCAGCGGGCCGAACAGCGACTTCCAGTCGCCGAAGGGCCGGGAGAAGGTCACCACGACCGAGTAGTCGTCGCGGCCCCGCCGTACGTCGGAGATGTCCTGGTAGCCGGTGGACGAGACGATGTGGAAGGCGGAATTCGTACCGTTGAGCGCCTTCCACTGGGCCTGGTAGTCGGCCCAGGTGATCGGCTTGCCGTCGGACCACTTGGCCTTGGGGTTGAGCGTGTAGGTGACGACCTGGTTCGGGTCGCGGTCGGTGACCTCGGCGCCGAGCAGGTAGTTGGGGTCGGGGGTGATGTCCGCCTTCTCGTCGGACCTGAACGGCGCGGGCAGCAGCGCGTTGCTGACCAGCGCGGCCACCGCGAGGTTGCCGTCGACGTGGTTGCGGTTCCACTGGGTGGGGAACTCGTTGATGCCCCAGCGCAGCGTGCCGCCGTCCTTGACCTTGTCACGCGGCTGCGGGTTGATGTCGTACGCCTTGAAGCCCATGTCGTCTCCCCGCAAGCCGCCCGCGGCGCCGCCGGCGTGGCTCCCGGGACCGCTGCCGCAGCCCGCCAGGCACAGCGAACCGGCCAGGGCGGCGGCCGCGATCAGACGTGATGCTTTCATCGAGCGAATCCTCCCGCTTAAGTGACTTTGAGCTTTTCGGCGTAGTGACAGGCCGCGCCCTGGTCCCGATCGAGCAGGCGCACCGAAGGCTCGACGGTCACGCACAAGGCGCGTTCGTCATCGGTCAGCGCGGCCCTGAACTTCGGGCACCGGGTCCGGAAGCGGCAGCCCGACGGGGGGTCGGCCGGGCTGGGGAGATCGCCTTCGAGCAGGATCCGCCGGCGTGAGCGCTCGCGGACCGGGTCGGGCAGCGGGATCGCCGAGAGCAGCGCCTGTGTGTACGGGTGCGCGGGGGCGCCGTAGACGGCGTCGACCTGCCCGATCTCGGCGATCCTGCCGAGGTACATGACGGCCACCCGGTCGGCGATGTAGCGCACCACGGCCAGGTCGTGCGCGACGAACAGGTAGGACAGCCCGAGCTCGGTCTTCAGCGCGTCGAGCAGGTTGATCACACCGGCCTGGATCGACACGTCGAGCGCGGAGACCGGCTCGTCGAGGGCCAGGAGCCTGGGTTCGAGCGCGAGCGCGCGGGCGATGCCGATGCGCTGCCGCTGCCCGCCGGAGAATTCCTGGGGGTAGCGGGCGGCGTGGGAGGCGTCGAGCCCGACCAGGTCGAGCAGCTCGGCCACCCGCATGCCCGGATTGCCCCTGCCGTGGGCGCGCAGCGGCTCGGCCAGGATGTCGTAGACGGTCATCCGCGGGTCGAGGGAGGCGAGCGGGTCCTGGAAGACGACCTGCATGTCGCGTCTGATCGCCATCCGGTCCGTGCCGCCGAGCCGCGCGGTGTCGTGCCCCAGCACGACGATGCGGCCTTCCTGCGGCTCGGTCAGCTCCAGGATCTCCATCAGCGTCGTGGTCTTGCCGCAGCCCGACTCGCCGACGAGCCCGAGCGTCTCGCCCTCGCGTACGTCGAAGCTGACGCCCGCCACCGCGTGGACGGTGCCGACCCTGCGCTTGAACACCGACCCCCGCAGCAGTGGGTACTGCTTGACCAGCCCGTCGACCTCCAGCACCACCTGCCGGTCCTGACGCGGCCGTAGCTCGCCGAGGTGGACGGGGACCGCGTGCCTGGCCGCGGCGCGCGGGCGTACCTCTTCCCAGCGGATGCACGCGGCCCGGTGCGCCGGGCCGACGTCGAACAGCGGCGGCTCGGCCGCGTCGCAGGCGTCGACCCGCATCGGGCAGCGCGGCGCGAACGGGCAGCCCGGCGGCAGCGCCGCGGGCGACGGCGGCGCGCCCTCGATGGGCACGAGCGGCTGCCGCCCGTCCCTGTCGACGCGCGGGATCGAGCTGAGCAGCCCCACGGTGTAGGGCATGCGCGGCCCGTAGTAGATGTCGTCCACGTCGCCCACCTCGACCGGCCGGCCCGCGTACATCACCAGCACCCGGTCGGCGAACCCGGCCACCACCCCGAGATCGTGCGTGATCATGACGATCGCGGCGCCCGTCTCCCGCTGCGCCTTCTTCAGCACCTCGAGCACCTGCGCCTGGATGGTGACGTCGAGCGCGGTGGTGGGCTCGTCGCAGATGATCACGTCGGGGTCGTTGGCGATGGCCATCGCGATCACCGCGCGCTGCCGCATGCCGCCGGAGAACTCGTGCGGGAAGGCCAGAGCGCGCTCCGCCGGGTTGGGGATGCCGACCAGGTCGAGGAGTTCGACGGCCTTGACCGCGGCCTGCTCCTTGGTCACCTTCTGGTGGATGCGCACGGCCTCGGCGATCTGGTCGCCCACCCGGTAGACGGGGGTGAGCGCGGACAGCGGGTCCTGGAAGACCATCGACATGGTCTTGCCGCGGAAGGCGGTCAGCTCCCGCTGCCGGGCGCCGATCAGCTCCCTGCCGTGCAGCCGCACCGAGCCGGTGACCTTGGCGCCCGGCGGCAGCAGGCCCATGACCGCGGCCGAGGTGACGGACTTGCCGGAGCCCGATTCGCCGACGATGCCGAGCACCTCGCCCTGGCGTACCGAATAGCCGACACCGCGTACGGCGAGCACGTCGCCGAAGGAGACGTTGAGGTCGGTGACCTCCAGGACGGGGGTCACCGCGGCCTCTGGGAGGCGGGGTCGAACGCGTCACGCAGCGCGTCGCCGATGAGGTTGACCGCGAGCACGGTGATCACCAGCAGCCCGGCGACGAACCAGAACGTCCACGGCGCGTAGATGGCGGTCCTGGAGCCGTCGGCGATGAGCGTGCCGAAGGAGACGTCGGGTGGCTGGATGCCGAAGCCGAAGTAGGACAGGGAGGTCTCGGTGAGGATGGCCGCGCTGACGTTGAGGGTGGCGTCGACGATCAGCAGCGACGACAGGTTGGGGATGATGTGCCGGAAGATGATGCGCACCGGCGAGACGCCCATGAACCGGGCGGCCTGGATGAACTCCCGCTGCTTCAGCGAGATCGTCATCCCTCTGACGATCTTCGAGGTGACCATCCAGAGGAACAGCGCCAGCATGATCACGAACAGCACCCACTGCCCCGCCCCGAACAGCGGCGACATGACGGCCAGGACCAGGAACGCGGGCAGCACCAGGAGCAGGTCGGTGCCCCAGGTGAGCACCCGGTCGGGCCAGCCGGGGAAGTAGCCGGCGAACGCCCCCACGACGGCGGCCAGCGCGGTGGACACGAGCGCCGCCAGCAGCCCGACGATCAGCGACTTGCGCATGCCGCGCAGCGTCACCGCGTAGACGTCGGCGCCGGTCTGCAGCGTGCCGAACCAGTGCTCGGCCGACGGCGGGCTGAGGAAGGCCGTGAAGTCCTTGTCTGTATAGGACCACAGGCTGAAGCCCGGCCCGGCGAAGGCCAGCAGGAACAGCAGCACGAGCACGGCGAAGCCGATCCGCCCCTGCGCGGACTGGAAGAACCGCCAGGCGACCACCCGCAGGCGTGAGGGCGCCCTGTGCGCGGTGAGCAGCGTCATCCGGCCCTCACCCGCGGGTCGAGGGCCGCGTGCAGCAGGTCGGCCGCCAGCGACGCGCACAGCACCGCGATGGCGGCGATGCAGGCGATGGCCGCCACGGTGTTGACGTCGTTGGTGAAGATGGAGTTGATCAGTTGTTCGCCCAGCCCGTGCCAGCCGAAGATCTTCTCGGTGAACGTCGCGCCGGTCAGCAGCGCGCCGAACGTGAACGCGAAGTAGGTCGCGACGGGGATCAGCGCGGTGCGCAGGGCGTGGTGGATGAGCGCCTGGCTCCTGCTCAGCCCCTTGGCCATCGCGGTGCGGACGAAGTCGGCGCCGAGCACGTCGAGCATGGTGTTGCGCTGGTAGCGGCTGAAGATCGCGATGAGCCCGAGCGACAGCGAGATCGTCGGCAGGATCAGGTGCCGCAGCCGGTCGCCCACCGACCCCCAGAAACCGGTGTCGAGCCCGTCACTGTATTCGCCGCTGACCAGGAAGAGCCGGTGGCCGAGCCGCTCGTTGGCCAGGGTGCCGAGCAGGATCAGCACGTTGGCCAGCACGACCACGGGCATCGCGAGCACCAGGAACGACAGCCCGGTCGACAGCCGGTCGAACCACCCGTACTGCTTGACCGCGGCGGCGGCCCCCACGACCACCCCCAGCAGGCTGCCGCAGATGAGCCCGAGCAGCACCAGCCGGAAGGTGACGCCCATGCGCCGTTTGAGGTCCTCGTTGACCGGCGAGCCCGTCACCGTACGGCCGAAGTCGCCCTGCACCACGCCGCCCGCCCACGTCGCGTAGCGCTGGAGCAGCGGCGTCCGGTCGTTGAGGTTGAGCTCGGTGAGCTGCGCGTCGACGACGGCCGGCGGCGGCTTGGGCGTCCGGTCGGCGTAGTTGGAGCGCGGATCGAGGGCGCTCGCCGCGAGCATGTAGGCGAGGCTGGCTGCGACGGCGACTAGCACCAGATAGTTGAGCAGCCTGCGGGCCAGGAACCCCGCCATCGCCCCCCCTTCGGCGCGCACGATGTGTAGTCATATTGCTACACCATGCGAGCATCGGGGCGCACGGAACTGCCAAACTGGAGTCTGGTTAACGTCCGGAAAGTTCGTCTACGGCCATGCGGACATCGTCGCTGGTGATGGTCGTCAGCTCGGCCGAGCTGGCCGACCCGCCGCCGCCCGCCAGCGCGGCGAGCCGTACGTCACGGCGCATGGCCGCGCGCTCGAACAGCGACCTGGCGAAGCGCCCGTTGCCCAGCCCGTCGATGAGCCGCTCGTCGCAGACCCAGGCGAAGACCTCGTCGAGGTCGCGCAGCGCGGCCTCGTCGAAGCGATCGCCCGATTTGTCGGCCAGCAGCACGGCGATCTCGGACAGCTCCCGCGCGGAGTAGCTGGGGAAGGCGACCCGCTGACTGAACCGGCTGGCCAGGCCGGGGTTGGTGGACAGGAAGGTGTCCATCTCGCGCTGGTAGCCGGCCAGCACGACGACGAGCCGGTCACGGTCGTCCTCGGCCCGTTTGAGCAGCGTCTGCACGGCCTCGGCGCCGAACGCGTCGCCGCCGGAGTAGCCGGTGTTGACCAGGCTGTAGGCCTCGTCGATGAACAGCACGCCGCCCAGCGCCCGGTCGACCAGCTCGTTGGTCTTGATCGCCGTCGCGCCGAGGTGCTGGCCGACCAGGTCGGCTCGCTGGGCCTCGACCACGTCGGGCCTGGCCAGCAGGCCGAGCGCGGCGAAGATGCGGCCGATGACCCTGGCCACCGTGGTCTTGCCGGTGCCCGGCGGGCCGGCGAACACGAAGTGGCGCATCTGCGGCGGCGTGGGCAGCCCGCGCTCCTGCCGCATCCGGGCGACCTGGAGCTGGGCGGCGATGGCGTGGACCTGCCGCTTGACCGGCGCGAGCCCGGCCATCCTGTCGAGGTCGGCCAGCGCCTCCTCGATCGTGGGGGTGTCCTCGTAGCCGCGGAAGCGGGCGGTCAGCTCGTCGAAGGCCTTGGTCACGTCGGCGGTCGTGGTGGTCACCAGGTCCTCGGTGGTCGGCGTGCCGCCCGCGCCCACGACGCGTACGTCACGGGCCGTCGCCGCGGCCTCGATGAGGCTGCGGACGAACCGGGCGTTGCCCAGCTCGTCGACGAGCCCGCGCCGCTGGACGTCCTCGAACAGGCCGAGCAGCGCGGCGCGCGCGTCGGGCGCCATCGTGTCGCCCCGGTGCCGCTGGAGCAGCTCGGTGATCTCCGACAGCTCGCCGGGCGAGTAGCTCGGGAAGCGCACCCGGGTGGCGAACCTGCTGGCCAGGCCGGGGTTGGTGGACAGGAACGAGGTCATCTCCTGCTCGTAGCCGGCCAGGATGATGATCAGCCGGTCGCGGTCGTCCTCGGCCCGTTTGAGCAGCGTCTGCACGGCCTCGGCACCGAACCTGTCGGGCTGGCCGTCGGAGGAGTTGATCAGGCCGTACGCCTCGTCGATGAACAGCACGCCGCCCAGCGCCCGGTCGACCAGCTCGTTGGTCTTGATCGCGGTCGCGCCGAGGAACTCGCCGACCAGGTCGGCCCGCTGCGCCTCGACCACGTAGGGGGTGTCGAGCAGGCCGAACGCGTAGAAGATCTTCGCCACCGTGCGGGCCACGCTGGTCTTGCCCGTGCCGGGCGGGCCGAGGAAGACGAAGTGCCTGGTCGGGCGCCCGGCCTTGTAGCCGGCCTCGGCCCGCAGCCGGGACGCCTCGATGGAGGCGGCGATCGAGCGGACCTGCTCCTTGACCGGGACGAGCCCGATCATGTTCTCCAGCTCGGCCAGCGCGTCCTCGACCGAGATGTCGGGCAGCCCGCCGGCCTTCTCGGCGGGCGGCTCCGGCCGGCCCTCGCGGGCCCTGACCCGGACCTGCTCCTCGGCGGTCAGCGCGCCCTTGGCCCGGCGGGCGGCGATGAAGCGGTGGACGAGGACCGCGGTGGCGGCGGCGTAGGCGACCCAGACCGCGACGGCGCCGGAGGCCGGCGAGACGGCCGCCGCCAGCGCCCCGGCGGGGACGAGCGCCATCAGCACGGTCAGCCACGGCGTCACCCAGCGGATCAGGTGCGCGGCGGCGGCGACGGGCACGGCCAGCAGCATCAGCAGCGTGGGGGCCATCGAGGGCGGCGGGAAGAGCGCGTAGAACACCGGCAGCAGCGCGCACCAGCCCGCGAGCACCAGCACGGTCGCGGCGGCGCGCGGAAAGCGCAGCGTCAGCGCGAGGAACGCGAGCACCAGCAGAGTGATGAGAAAGGTCTTGAAGAGGTCCCAGCCGAGCGCGGCGGCCACGCCGACGGTGGCGATGAGCACCACCACGTGCATCACCCGGCGCACCGCCGGGGGAAGCTGGAAATAGCGCAGCCGCACCTGTTCAAACAGATCCCGCGCCGCGGTCCGCCCTGCGGCCTGGGCCCTGCCGGACTCACGCATCACGCCTCCCCGGTCCGCCCCTGGTTATACCGCACCAGACCGACGATTGGGCGGACCTGACACGCTAGGTAGCGGTGACGAACTCCGCGATGTGGCGGCCGAGTTCGCCGCCCGCGTCCTCCTGGAGGAAGTGACCGGCGCCGGTGATCACCGGATGGGAGCGTCCCGCGGCGCCCGCGATCGACTTGATCAGGATCGGCGCCATACCTCCAGTTATCGGATCTCCGTCGGAGAATGCCACCAGAAAAGGGCGATCGAGCGTGGTGAGGACCTGCCAGGCGGCGCGGTTGGCGGGCGCGGCGGGGTCGTCGGGCGTGATCGGGACGAGCCCCGGCATGGCCTTCGCGGCGACCTTGTACGACTCGTCCGGGAAGGGGGCGTCATAGGCGGCGCGCACCGCCAAGGGGAGTTCGGTCTTGCAACCCGCCTGGACGAATCTGGCGATATCCAACGCGGGAGCATTCATCACCGCAGCTTTAAAGCGATGCCACACTTCGGGCATGGGAATGTCACCGGTGGGCAAGCCCGTGTTGGCCGCGACGATCGCGGCGACGCGCTCCGGGTGCTCGGCGGCGATCCGCAGCCCGATCAGGCCGCCCCAGTCCTGCCCGACCATGGTGACGCCGGTCAGCCCGAGCGCGTCGAACAGCAGCGCGCGAGTCCACTCGACATGCCTGGCGTAGGTGTGGTCGGCCCGTTCGGCCGGCTTGTCGGAGCGGCCGAACCCCACCAGGTCGACGGCGACGGCCCGCAGCCCGGCCGCCGCCAGCTCGCGCATGACGTGGCGGTAGAGGAACGACCAGGTCGGCTCGCCGTGCAGCAGCACCACCGGCGCCCCGTCGGCGGGGCCCGCCTCGACGTAGGCCATGCGCAGGCCGTCCGCCACTACGGCGTAGCGCGGCTCGTAGGGGAAATCGGGCAGGTCGGCGAAACGCTCTTCGGGGGTACGGAGAGTCCGCATAGAACGATATTCTAGCTAGCGCCGCTGGTGCCGCCCAGGGAACTCCCCCATGAGCACCTGCTTGGGGGTGACCCGCAGCAGGTCCGCATCGGCCACGGCGATGCCGCGCACCTCCACCCAGAACCTCCGCTGCAACGGATCGGCGGCGAACACCGCCACCCGCGGATCCGCCTCGACGGCCGCGCGGGCCTGCGGCTCGGGGACCAGCCGGAGCTCTCCCGACGGGGTGACGGTCGCCGCCGTGCCCACGACGCGCGGGCCGAGGGAGTCGCCGAAGGACAGGACGACGCTCCTGGCGTACGCGAACGCCTGCCGTATCTCCGGAGTGAGCGCGACCGATGGCGTGTCGCCGGTGGGCAGGTCGCACATGATCAGCGACGCGCGCCAGGGGCCGGGCCCGCCGCGCCACCAGGCGCGCGCGGCACGCAGCGCGAACACCACCACCGCCGCGCAGAGCGCGCCGAGCCCGGCCCGCCACGCCCAGACGAGCCCCAGCAGGCCGCCCGCCGCACAGGCCGCGGACGCCAGCACGACCAGGCCGGTCGCGACCGCCAGCCAGCCGTCCTCGCCGTAGCGGGCCCGCCGGTAAGAGGCCAGCATCGGGTACGGCACCGCCACCGCGAGCACGGCGGCCCGGGGCTCCACGGCCAGCGCCCCGCACACCAGGGGCACCAGCACCGACCACGTCCGGCCGAGCACGATCCAGAGCGCGACTCCCCCGTTCCGCCTGGCCGTGCGCTCGGCGGGCACCCGGGCGAACTGGGCCAGGGCCCGCAGCGGGCTGCCGCGCCATAACTCGGCCAGCACGCGGACGGCCGCCGACACCGGCCAGCCGAGCACCACGATGCCCGCCAGGGCGGCCCACAACGGGTCGAACGCCGACGGCATGCCGGGCAGCGCGCCCAGCGTCAGCCAGGCCGCGAACGCGGCCACCGACACGGCCGCCGACGCCAGGGCGGCGCCGAGCCAGGGGTCGCGGCCGAGCATGGCGGGCACGTAGGACCACACCGTGACCCGGCGCGCCTGCCTGAGCGTGATCGGCACGAGCAGGACCAGCACCACGAGGCCGCCGAGCCGGCCCTCGCGGCCCCGGTCGAAGGCGAGGGCGGCCACGACGACGGCGATCGTCGCGAGCGCGACCAGCAGGCGGGACTGGCGTGACCAGACCTCCAGCGCCCGTCTGGCCCGCCCGCTCTCGCGCGGGTCGATCGGCCAGGCGGGGTCGCGGTGGGCCGGGAAGCGGTCCCAGCGCAGCAGCGTCAGCCCGAGGTTGACGCGGGCCTGCGGATGCGCGGGATCCCGGTCGAGCGCGGTCAGGTAGGCGCGTTCGGCGGGGGCGTGCTCGGCGCGGAGCAGCGCCTGGTCGCCGTGCAGCACGTGGGGGTCGGCCTCCTCGGGGGCGTACCTGCGGGCCAGCGCCGCCTGCTCGACGGCCTCGGCCCAGCGCCCGGGGACGCGGCGCAGCGCGGTGCCCAGCCGCAGCCGCGCCGGCCAGGACCCCTGGGCGAGGCTCACCGCGTGCTCCGCGGGCGCGACCGCGTCGGCGTCGCGGCCCTGGCGCTCCAGCGCGAGGCTGATCAGGCGGTAGGCCCACTCGTTGGCCGGCTCCAGGTCGGCGGCCAGGCGAGCGGCCTCCAGAGCGGTGTCGGGGTGTCCCGTTCTCAGTCTGGCGACCGCCTCTTCGCACCATTCGCGGGGAGACCTGTCGGTCCTGTCGGCACTATCCGCGGTCCCCACGGAGTCCATGATCGGCTGACCGGACAGAGTTGGATAGGCAGGGACATATGGCTGTGTCTCTCTAGAGAGGTGGCGCAGTCCGTGGATCACCCGATACCGCTGTCCCGATCGCATGGCATGGCCTAAGCTGCCACGCAAGTTCATGTGGGCCTTGCGTGAGATCGGATCGGCCTGCAAGGAGGCCCATGACCGTCACTCAGGCCGCACCGGCTCTCCGGCGTGCGGTTCAGGAACATCGGGACAACCGCTGGTCCATCCTGGTGCTGCTCTGCCTGAGCCTGCTCCTGATCACCGTCGACGCGACCGTCCTGCACATCGCCGTGCCCGCGCTGACCGCGGCGCTGGAGCCGACGGCGGTGCAACTGCTCTGGATCATCGACGTCTACTCGCTGGTCGTGGCGCCGCTGCTGGTCATGTTCGGCACGCTCGGCGACCGCTACGGGCGCAAACGGCTGGTGCTCGCGGGTTTCGTGCTGTTCGGGGTGGCCTCGGCCGTCGCCGCCTTCTCCCCCACGGCCCTGGTCCTGATCCTGGCCAGGGCGCTACTCGGGGTGGGCGGGGCGATGATCATGCCGGCCACACTGTCACTGATCCGCCAGGTCTTCCCCGACCGGCGCGAACGGGCCATCGCGCTGGGCGTCTGGAGCGCGGTCGCCGCCGCGGGAGCCGCCGTGGGGCCGCTGATCGGCGGGGTGCTCGTCGGCATCTGGTGGGGCGCGGTCTTCCTGATCAACGTGCCCATCCTGCTCGTGCTGCTGCCCGCCGCCGCCCGGCTGCTGCCCGAGTCGCGGGAGCGTAGCGGGCAGCCGTGGGACGGTCTCAGCGCCGCGCTGTCCGTGTTGGGCATCCTGGCGCTGGCGTTCGGGCTGAAGGAGGCCGGGGCGGGCAGCCTGATCCCGTTCGGGGCCTCCGTCCTGGTCTTCCTCGCCGGGGTGGCACTGCTGGTCTGGTTCGTACGGCGGCAGGCCCGGCTGGCGTCGCCGCTGCTGGAGGTCGGGCTGTTCCGGCGGCGCGAGTTCACCACCGGCGTCGCCGGAGTGCTGCTGGGCGTGTTCGCGCTGGTGGGGCTACAGCTCATGCTGGCGCAATACCTGCAACTCGTGCTCGGCGACAGCCCGCTGCGCGCGGCCATCCGGATGCTGCCGCTGGTGATCTCGGCGATCTCCGGCGGGCTGGCCGCGGCGCACATCCTGCCCAAGATCGGCATGCGCGCCACCATGAGCGGCGGCCTCGGCCTCGTCGCGCTCGCGCTCACCCCCACGCTCACCTGGGGCGTCGAGGCGCACCCCGTGATGCTGGCGATCTGCTTCGTGGGCATCGGGTTCGGCGTGCAGGTGGCGCTGCTCGCCGCGTCCGACACGATCATGTCCTCGGCCCCCGAGTCCCATGCGGGCGGAGCGGCGGCCATCGAGGAGACCGCCTACGAGCTCGGCGCCGGGCTCGGGGTCGCCGTGCTCGGCACGATCACCACCATCGCCTACGCGCCCGCGCTGCCCGCCGTTCCCGGAGTGTCCGACGGCGGCATGGACGAGGCCAGGCAGTCTCTCGCCAGCGCCGCGCACGTGGCCGACGAGATCGGCGGTGGCGCCGGCGGCGCGCTGCTCGACGCCGCCCGGTGGGCCTTCGTCAATGCCCTGCACACGACCGTCGTCGTGAGCGTCGTCCTGCTCAGCCTGACCGCCGTCGCCGTGGCCACGCTGCTCCGCCGTGATTGAGGTGTGTGATGTCCCGATTAGGGCAGACAACAACCGTGAAACAGGCCTTTCGTGATCTTGCTTCGCTGGTCGCCCGCCTCGGTGTGGGCGGCATCTTCTTCGCGAACGGCTGGACCAAGCTCGAGGACGGCCTGAACGCCACGGGGGCGAAGTTCCTCGCGCAGGGCGCGCCCGCGCCGCGTGCGTGGGCCACAGTCACCATGCTGACCGAGCTGATCGGCGGGGCGTTATTGATCGCCGGGCTGATCGTGTCGGTGATGGGGCTGATCCTCTTCGCCGAGGCCCTCGCCGTCTTCCTGATCGCGCCGCCGCTCAATCCGATCAGCACGAACGAGCTGATCCTGCTGGGCGTGGCCGCGCTGCTGCTGGCCGTGGTGGGGGCCGGGCGGATATCGGTGGACCACCTGGTGGTGATCCGCCGTAGGGAATCGGCGGCGGCGAACGAGTTCGCCGCCGAGACGGAGGCCGACGAGGTCATCGCGGCGCTGCGCGACCCCGACTCCCCTGGGTTCCGCGTGCCTGCCCGGCCCAAGGGTGGCTCTTCGGGGTCCGCAGGTTCTGGTGGTTCGGGTTCTTCGGGCGGTTCGGGTGGTTCGGGTGGTTCTTCGGGCGGCAAGCCGTCGGGAGGCCGGTCATCGGGCTCGCGCTCCGGCTCGTCCGAGGGTGAGCCGGACGGACCCGGGCTGGAGGACACGGCCCCGCATGTCCGGCCGCGCCGGTCGGGGACCGAGCCCGCGGACGAGCCCACCTCCTCGGCCGCACCGGGCGACACGCTGGTGGCCGGACGCAAGAAACCGCCCGCCCGCGGCCGCCGCACGACCCCCGACGAGTGATCCCTGCCGAGTGATCGCCCGCCCGCGACCGCCGGGTCGCGGGGTGGCGGTCATCGGGTCACAGGTCGGCTGTCAGCCGGGCGATCACCCGCATCTTGTTCATCGCGTCCAGGGCGGCGACCTTGTAGGACTCGGCGAGCGTCGGATAGTTGAACACGGCGTTGACCAGGTAGTCGACCGTGCCGCCGCAGCCCATGACGGTCTGCCCGATGTGGACGAGCTCGGTGGCGCCCGTGCCGAACACGTGGACGCCGAGCAGCCGCCGGTCCTCGGAGGAGACTAGGAGCTTGAGCATCCCGTACGAGTCGCCGATGATCTGTCCCCGGGCCAGTTCGCGGTAACGCGAGATGCCCACCTCGAACGGGATCTTGTCGCGGGTCAGATCGTCCTCGGACTTACCGACGAAGCTGATCTCCGGGATGGTGTAGATGCCGATCGGCGGCAGTCCCTTCATCTCCGCGACCGGTTCGCCGCAGGCGTGCTGCGCGGCCAGCCGGCCCTGCTCCATCGAGGTGGCGGCCAGCGCGGGGAAGCCGATCACGTCGCCGACGGCGTAGATGTGCGGGACGGGCGTGGCGTAGTTCTCGTCCACCGCGATTCGGCCTCGGTCGTCGGCGGCGAGCCCGGCCGCTTCCAGGCACAGCTCGTTCGTCTTTCCCTGACGTCCGGCCGAGTACATGACGCAGTCGGCGGGGATCTTCTTCCCGCTCTCCAGCACGGTCAGCGCCCCGCGGGGCCGCCGCTCGACCGCGGCGACGTTCTCGCCGAACCTGAAGGTGACGGCGAGGTCCCGCAGGTGGTACTTCAGCGCCTCCACGATCTCCAGATCACAGAACTCCAGCATCCGGTCGCGCCGCTCGACCACGGTGACCTTGGTGCCCAGCGCCGCGAACATCGAGGCGTACTCGATGCCGATGACCCCGGCGCCGACGACGACGAGCGTCTCGGGCACCTGGTCGAGGTGGAGGATCGCGTCGGAGTCGATGACCGTCTTGTCGTCGAATTCGACCGTGGACGGGCGGGCCGGCGAGGTGCCCGTGGCGATCACGATCTTCTCGGCCGTGACCTTCTTCTCCTCCTTCTCCTCGTCGCTGGCGATCCCGATGGTGTGCGGGTCCAGGAAGCGCCCGGTTCCCTGCAGGACCGTCACGTGGTTGCGGCCGAGCTGGCTGCGGATCACCTGGATCTCGCGGCCGATCACGTGCTGGGTGCGCATGCCGAGGTCGGCGACCGTGATCTCTTCCTTCACCCGGTAGCTCGCCCCGTACAGCTCCCGCTGGTTGAGGCCCGTGAGATAGAGGACCGCCTCGCGCAGCGTCTTGGAGGGGATCGTCCCTGTGTTGATGCACACGCCGCCGAGCATGTGGGTCTTCTCCACGACAGCGACCCGCCGGCCGAGTTTCGCCGCGGCGATCGCGGCCTTCTGCCCGCCGGGGCCGCTGCCGAGCACGAGGACATCGAAGTCATACATGAGTGCCGCCGCCCATCAGGTGAGGGCGCGCGAGAACGGCGACCCGGCTGCCGGGCTGCGCGGCCATGATGGCCGCCTTCTGCCCGTCGGGTCCTGAACCTACGACAACAACGTCAAAATCGGCCACACATCAAGTGTCCACCTATCCGGACATCCCCGCCATGACACGATCGACGATTCCCTGGTTGCCCTCTTGGCGGGCGCAGTGGGCACAGCAGTACCAGTGCTCGCCCGACTGGACGCCGTGCCCGATCACCTTGGTGCCGCAGTGCTCGCAGATCGGCGCCATGGACTGGATCGCGCACTGGAAAGAGTCGAACGTGTGCACCGCGCCCTGGGCATGCACCTCGAAGGACATGTCGTAATCGTTGCCACACGCTTCGCAGACGGCCATGGCCCGGGGATACCCGGATGCCGGTCCTCGTTGTCTCATGGGACGGCTATTTCCGATGAAAATCCGTCAGGCGGAGGCGCCTCCGTCGACCACGAGGTCGGTGCCGACCGCGTACCCCGCCTCGGGTGAGGCCAGGTAGAGGACGGCGGCGGCGATCTCGTCGAGGGTGCCCACGCGGCCGCTCGGGTTGGTGGTCTTCAGCCGCTCGGTACGGTCGGCCTCGGTCTCGCCGGGACGCATCGACCTCGGGGTGTCGGACGGCCCCGGGCTGATGGCGTTGATCCGGATGCCCTCACCGATGTATTCGAGCGCGGCCGTCCTGGTCAGGGCGCTGACGGCGGCCTTGGAGGCGACATAGGCGCCCAGTCCTGGCTGGCGGCGGTGGGCGCCGAGGTTGGAGGAGGTGTTGATGATCACGCCGCCGCCCTGCTCGCGCATCTGGGCGATCTCGTACTTCATGGACAGCCAGACGCCGGTCAGGTTGACGGCCAGGACACCGTCCCAGATCTCGCGGTCGAGGTCGGCCACCTTGCCGGCGCTCACCATGCCCGCGTTGTTGAAGGCCACGTCGAGCCGGCCGTACCGCTCCACGACCTCGGCCACCATCCGGGCGGCGTCACCTTCGTCGGTGACGTCGGCCGTCACCGGGGCGGCCACACCACCGTCGGCCTCGATCAGCTTCACGGTCTCGGCCAGCGGCTCCGCGCCGCGGCCCGCGACCACGACGACGGCTCCCTCGCGGGCGAACGCCCGCGCGGTCGCCCGCCCGATCCCGGATCCGCCCCCGGTCACCAAGACCACCTGATCAAGGAATTTCACGCCCTGCCCCCTCAGCTGGAAACCCGGCTCAGTCTAGTCAGGGCCGTTCCGCGAGATAGCGGCCCACCAGGGGTACGGAAACCCGGCTCACTCCGTTCAGGGCCGCTCCGCGAGATAGCGGCCGACCAGGGGATTGGGAACCCGGCTCAGTCCGGTCAGGGTCGCTCGGCGAGATAGCGGCCCACCAGGGGTACGGCCAGGAGCCCCAGGGCGGCCAGTGCGCCCGGCAGGCCGAGCCAGCCCGTCAGGGCGGCCACGAGCAGCGGGCTGATGACGAAGCCCGTGTAGGAGATCGCGGAGACCGTGGACACCAGCACCCCGCTCGCGTCGTCGGCCGCCGCGCGGCTGAGCACGGCGGGCACCAGCGGCCCGAGCGCCAGCCCGGTCACCGCGAACCCCGCCATCGACGCCAGAACCGAGCCGCCGAGCCCCGCCAGCGCCATCCCCGCGAGTCCGCCCACCCCACCCACCAGGTAGAACGTCCGCAGCGTGAACCGGGGCAGCGCCTGCGCGGCGATCCGCCCCACCGTGAGCGCCGCCATGTAGACGGCCGGGGCCGCGCTCGACACCAGCGCCGAGGCCCCGCGGTGATCTTCGAGGAGCAGCACCGACCACTGTTCGATCGAGTTCTCGATGATCAGCGCGCACGCGGTCAGCGCACCGAGCACGATCGCGACCGTCCAGCGCCGCCTGCCGCCCGCTCCCCCGGTGGCGGGCAGGCCTCGGCCCAGACGCAGGGCCGGCAGCGACGCCGACGAGGCGAGCACGAAGGCCGCGGCCACCACCAGCACCGTGCCGGTGCCCAGGCCGAGCGAGCGGGCCAGCCCGGTGGCGGGGGCCGCGACGATCACGGCGAGCGGGAAGGCGGCGTGCACCTGCTGGAACAGCCTGCGCCCGTGCTCCCGCTCGGCGCGCCCGGTGGCCATGTTCAGCGCGACGTCGAGCGCGCCGCTGGTCATGCCGACCAGGAGCAGCGTCAGCCCGAGCGCCATCGGCGAGCCGACGGGCGCGATGGCCACGACGCTCAGCGCGAAGACCACGGTGACCGCGATCAACGCCGTGCGTTCCCTGCCCCCGGCCAGCCGCCCGGCCACCGCCATCGCCGGAATCGCCCCCACCGGCACCGCGCTCAGCGCCAGCCCCAGCTCAGCGGGGGACGCGCCGAGCTGCTCCTTGATCGCCGGCAGCAGCGCCGACCACGAGCCCCAGAACCCGCCCCAGGCCGCGCTGACCGCGATGAGCGGTATGCCGCGTTCCCCCACCAGCCCCCCTTGCCATGCATTACGGTTATGCACGGTAAAGATCTTTAATGTCCTTAATATCCCCAATCGAAGGGATTCACGTGCTCACGCGAACGGTCATCGCGGCCAGCTTGGCCGCCGCCGGGATCGCCGCCACCCCCGCCGCCGCCACTGCCACCCCCACCACCGCAACTTCCGCCGCCTCGTCCGTGACGGCCGCGCCCTACACGCCGGAGCGGGTCTGCGGACCCGGCTTCCGCAGGGTCACGGACGGTCACCGGGCGATGAGGACGCGCGAGGGCGCGGTGTTCGGGCACGTGTACCTGATGTACAACAAGCGCTCCGGCAAGAACTGCGTGGCCGCGATCAAGACGGCCTACCTCGGCACCAAGACCACCACGGGCGCCAGCATCGTGGTGCGGGGCGGCGGCCGGTCGGAGGACGTACAGAAGTACCGCTTCTACGCCGAGACCGGGCACGTCAACGGCAGTTGGAAGTGCGTGAAGTTCTGGGGCTGGACCCGCGATCCCAGCGGCCACGTCGAGGCCGGCGGCGGCCGCAACACCTGGGGCAACTGCGCCGGCTGACCCCGCCCAGGCCGCCCGACCGGAGCACCCGCGTGGACGGGCCGGGCCTGCGGGCCGGGCGGCTACCTCGGGTGGACGTCGAGATACGGGACGTCCTTGAAAGCGGCGTCCCGCTCCGCGACGGAGAGCGCGCGTCCGGCACGCCGGCAGACCGCGCCCCACGCGAACACCTCAGCGGCCGACCCGACCCGCTACCCCATGAACACCTCGGCGGTCGGCCCGGCCTGCTGCCCCGTGGACACCTTGGCAGGCGACCCGGCCCGCCGCCCCATGAACACCTCGGCGCCCGGCCCGGCCCGCCGCCCCGTGAACACCTCGGGCGCCATGGGGCTTCCCCGCCACCTCGACGGTCTTGGTCAGCGGCATGTCGAGCGTACGGGCGATGCCGAGGTCGATCACTCGCGGGCGGGCGGGGCCGAGCAGCACGTTGTCGGGCTTGAGGGCGCGGCGGATGACGCCCGCGTCGTGGATCGCGGTCACGACGACCGTGGCCGACCGATGCGGGTCGCCCCCGGTGAACCACCTTGATCGCCACCCGGTCGCCTTCGGTGTCGTACGCCTCGTGGACGACACCCTGCCCGCTGTGTCGCACGTCGGCGCCCTGCCCCGTCCTCGCCTTGTCGCGGCGAACACGGTGGAAATTCCCATGCCTCAGCGGCTCTGGTCCGTGGCCGCCTGGCGGGAGGCCACGCGCGGCTGAGTATTTCTACCGAAGGGAGGTCGCTCCCCCGGTAGAAATGCATGGAACGACCGGACGTCCTCCGGTTAGGTTGTGGCACATGGCGGCTGCAACCGCCCGCCAAGCCGCTGGCAAGCGGCGGCGCGCACAGTACAGGTACGAGCGCACGAGAGGGGGCAGACCATGAGACGCGTGCGGATCGTCAAGTCGGCGAAGCGGCGACAGGACCAGAACACGGGCCTGGACCTGCGTACCCCATCGGGCCGTCGGCTACCTTACTGAAACGATACTTACATCGAACTTACCGGGGTACCTGTAGATAACATAGGTAACAAGAACGTCACGGGGGGCTCACGATGAAGAGACTAGTGGTGGTGCCGCCACAAGTCGCCCGGCACAAGATCCGCGATATCCGGTCGGGGGACCGCCGCAGGCCGGTCGTGCACGATCACGACCCCAAGGTCGTCGATCTCCGAGCCTACAGCGGCCGTAACGTGATCCGGTTCCCCGGAGGCCCCACCCCCGCCGCCTGATCGCCCGCGGGTCAGCCGTAGAGCTTCTTGGCGTAGGTCTCGCCGTAGTAGTTCTCGAGCTGCTCGATGGTCTCTTCCACCTTCTGTACGTCCTTGACCAGGGTCGCGTGCGACGGCAGCGAATCGGCGGCCCAGCGGTCGGGCTTCCAGAGCGCCGAACGCAGGAAAGCCTTGGCGCAGTGGAAGAAGATCTGCTCGATCTCCACGACGAGCGCCAACTGCGGGCGGTGGCCCTTGACGATCATGTCGTCGAAGAACGGCGCCTCGCGGATCAGCCGGGCGCGGCCGTTGAGCCTGAGGGTCTCGTTCCGGCCGGGGATCAAGTAGATCAACCCCACATGCGGATTTGTCAGGATATTGCGGAAGCCGTCCGCCCGGCGGTTGCCCGGCCGGTCGGGGATGGCGATCGTGGCGTCGTCGATGACGTACGTGAAGCCGGCCGGGTCACCCTTGGGCGAGACGTCGCAGTTGCCGTCGGCGTCGGAGGTGGCGATCAGGCAGAACGGCGAGTTCGCCAGCCATTCCCGGTCGCGCTCGTGCAGCCGCGGCCGGTCCTTGGTGACCGCTCGCGGCATTACCTCACCCAGTAGTTCGCGTAGTTCTGCCTCCGAGCCGATCTCCGCCCAGCCCATGCTGTCTCCTTCCGGGGGTTACGCGTAATTCTGTCAGGGAATCGGGTGGAGCATCCGATGAGGGGTTCGCAATGCCTCGCTGACCGGATCGTCCCTGGTGCCCGCCAAACCCGGACCAGGCCGTACCTCCGCCTCCTCGATCGGGACCTGCACACCGCAGGTGGCACAACGGGCGGCGCCGTCGATGCGGGTGCCGCAGGTCAGGTGGTGGAAGACGCGGCGCGGTCCGGTGCTGGTCAGATGCCGCCCGCCCCATTCGGCCAGGGCCAGGACCGGCAGCCAGAGCTCATGGCCCATCGGGGTCAGGATGTACTCGTCGCGCGGCGGCGAATCGCGGTAGCGCCGCTTGTCGAGGACCCCCGCCTCGACGAGCGCGGCCAGCCGCTGTGAGAGCACCGCCCGGGGGATGTCGAGGTGGGCGAGGAAGTCGCCGTAGCGCCGTACGCCGTACATCGCATCGCGCACGACAAGCAGCGTCCAGCGCTCGCCGATCACCTCCAGAGCCTTGGCCAGCGAGCAGTCCTGGGCGTCGTAGTTCTTGCCTAGCGCCATGCCACCCCTTTGGGTTCATTCATTGAACCATGGTAGCTTGCCCGACATGAGTTCAATCACTGAACCTACTCGGGTGCTCGTGCCCGGTAGTCGAACGCTCGCCGTGGCGTCGTCGGCGCCCCTGCTCGTGCTGACGAACTACACGGTGCCGATGGTCACGCTGCCCCAGACAGCGCGGGAGCTCGGCGCGGGCCCGACCGGGCCGGTGTGGATTCTGGGCTCGATCGCGCTCGGCCTGTCGGCACTGCTGCTGGTCTCCGGCGGGCTGGCCGACGACTACGGGCGCAAGCGGGTGCTGGTGGCGGGCACGGCCGTGCTCGCGATCGCCAGCGTGGTGGCCGCGTTGAGCCCGGTCGTGGTGGTGTTCGTGGCGGCCCGGCTGGTGCAGGGCGGCGCGAGCGCGGCGATGCTGGCGGCGAGCCTGGGCATCGTGGGCCATGCCTTCCCCTCCGGGATCGAGCGGGTGCGGGCCACCGGTCGTTACGGCGCGATGATCGGGCTGGGCACCGCCGTGGGGCCGCTGCTGTCCGGGGTGCTGGCGGAGGTGACCGGCTGGCGGGCGGCGTACTGGCTGATGGCGGCGTGCGCGCTTGCCCTTGCCGTGGTGTCGGCGCGCACGCTGGAGGAGTCGCGCTCGGCCGTGCCCCGGCGGTTCGACGTACCCGGTGTGGTGCTGCTCAGCCTGGGTGTCGCCGCGCTGCTCGCCGGCGTGACCGAGGGGCGTCTCGGCTGGTCGCGGCCGGTGGTGCTGGTGGCGTTCGCGGCGGCGGTGGTGCTGGTGGCGGCCTTCGTGCTGGTGGAGCGGGGGCGGGAGGAGCCGTTGATCGACTTGGAGCTGTTCCGGCGGCCGGCGTTTCTGGTGGCTACGGGTGGGGCGCTGGTGGTCGGGGCGGCGGTGGTCGGGTTGATGAGTTATCTGCCGACCGTGCTGCAGACGGCGCATGGTCTGACGCCGCTCGCGACCGCGCTGCTGTTCATGCTGTGGTCCGGGCTGTCGTTCCTGGCCGCGCTGCTGTCCCGGCATCTGCGGCTGGCCACGGCGGCGCGGCTGGCGCTCGGGCTGGCGCTGACCGCGCTGGGCTTCGGCGGACTGCTGGGTCTGGGCGGGACGTTCGTGCCCGTTCTCGTGGTCGGCGGGCTGGCGGTGAGCGGGGCCGGGGCCGGGCTGATCAACTCCTCGATCACGCACCTGGCGATCGAGAGCGTGCCGGCGCACCGGGTCAGCATGGGGTCGGGGGCGAACAACACCGCCCGCTATGTGGGCAGCTCGCTGGGGGCGGCCGGGGTGGCGGGGGTCATCGGGGGGTTCGGGGCGCAGCAGGGGGTGGTGATCGCGGTGGCGGCCTGCATCGCACTGACGGGGGTCACGGCCGTGGCCGCCCTCGTCACCCGCCGCTGAACCGTGGCTGTCGGTCGGCGCTGAGGCGCGGCCGTCAGTCGGCGCTGAGCGGTGGTCGGCACCTGTCGCCGAGCGGTGCCCGTCAGCCGTCCTTGAGGCGGGTGCGGTGGAGGCGGACCTTTTCGCGGTTGCCGCATCTGCGCATGGAGCACCACTGACGCTTGCCCGCGTTGGACCGGTCGGTGAAGCGCAGGCCGCACGTGGGGCTGGCGCACACCCGGATGTGGTGCCGGTCGTCGCCGCCGAGCAGCGTCACGGCGTCGTACGCGATGTCGGCCAGCGCCGCGCCCGCCGGATCGGGGGGCGCCACCCGTACGAGAGAGAGGTCGGGAGCGAGCCGCACCACCGGCGCCCGGCGCCGCGCGGCCCAGGCGTTGACCACCTCCAGATCGACCGGATCCACGCCGGCGGAGCCCGCGAGGACGGCATCCACGCAGCGGCTGATCGCGTCCCGCAGATCGCGGGCCTGGCGCAGCAGCGCCTCGTCCGCCCGCACACCCGCGTAGCCCGCCACGTCGAGCCAGGCGGCCAGGTCGGCGGGCTCGCGCAGCATCTCCCGGCCGCCGGTCTTCCTGTCGCGGTACGTGTTGATCAGATCGAGACTCGACCGGCCCCCGTCCCACACCCAGTCCATGCCCTAACTATATGATGAGGTTACCGGTAACCTCATCATGGAGTTAGCAATGGCTGAATCAAGGATGGCCGAGCTCGACGGGCTCCGGATGCACTACCTGATCGAAGGCGACGGGCCGCTGCTCGTCCTGCTGCACGGCTGGCCCCAGACCGGCCACTGCTGGCGGCGGATCATGCCCGAGCTGGCCGAGCGCTACACGGTGGTCGCGCCCGACCTGCGGGGATACGGCCGGACGGACAAGCCGACCGCCGGCTTCGACAAGCGGACCATGGCCGCCGACATCCGCGCTCTGGCCCGCTCGCTCGGCCACTCGACATTGACGCTGGCCGGCCACGACCGAGGGGCGCGGGTCGCGCACCGCTACGCGCTGGACCACCCCGGCGAGGTCGAGCGGCTGATCGTCATGGACATCATCCCCACCAGGGAGATGTGGCGCCGCTTCGACATGCGGTCGGGGATGGCGCTGGGCACCTGGCACTGGACCTTCCACCTGCAGCCCGACCTGCCGGAGCTGCTCGCGGGGTCGAACGTGGCGGCCTATCTGGGCTACTTCTTCGAGAAATGGACAGTACGGCGGGCGGAGCTGGAGGTGGACGAGTACGTACGGGCCTTCTCCCAGCCCGGAGCGCTGCGGGCCGGGTTCGACGACTACCGGGCCTCCTTCCCGCACGACGCCGCCCACGACGACGCCGACTGGGACGCGGGCAAGCGCCTGGAGATGCCGGTACTGACCCTGTGGGGGTCGGCCGGGCTGCCGAGCCGGGTGCCGGTGCTCGACATCTGGCGCGAGTACGCCCGTGACGTGCGGGGTGCGGAGATCCCGGACTGCGGCCACTTCCTGGCCGAGGAACGCCCGGACATCGTGCTGTCACACCTGTGCGACTTCCTCACACCCGGCTGACCCTGGCGGGCGCGCGGCTGACGGGGTGGGCGGCGCGGGTGGCCCAGGTCCGGCTGAGCAGGCGGCGGTAGTGCGGTGCGGCGGGTCTCGTTCAGGCGGCTCACGTCCACGCCGCCGATGGTGACCGTCCCCGACGTGGGCGTGTCCAGACCGGCGGCGCAGTGCAGCAGCGTGCTCTTGCCGGACCCGGACGGCCCCATCACGGCCAGGAACCGGCCCCGCTCGAACTCCAGCGACACGTCGTCGAGTGCCACGAGCTCGCCGTATCTCTTGGTGACGCCGCTCAGCGTGACGACGCTCATGACCGGCGCCGCCGCACGTACATGGTGATCAGCGCTGCGCCGACGAGCAAGGCCACGATTCCGCAGGGGAGGTTGATCGCCAGGCTGAGCCCGGCTAAGGAAGAGACCGCGTTGCCCGCGACGCCCAAGACGAACAGGACCCAGAGGAGCCCTCTCAACAGCGTGTTGTTCATGGGGGTAACGCTAGAAAACCACCCTGACCAGCCGGAATCCCACCTGTCAACCGATCGGGGTACAGCAGGCTGTAGTGACCTACCAGCGCCGGGCCTGGGCCATGACGTCGAGCAGCGCGTCGCGTTCGGCGGCGAAGGCCGGGTCCGCGCCTTCGCGTTCGGCCCGCAGGTGCAGCATGGTCAGCTCGGTCGCCGCCTGCTGGTAGTCGCCCATCTCCCGTCCGAGCCCCACGCCCTTGGCCCACTTGCGCGCGGCCCGGCGGCCGGACAGCGTGCTCAGCATGGTGATGTCCGGCGGGGTGACGTGCCCGGTGGCCTGGTAGGCGGGCAGGTAGCCGCCCATCTTGGCGATCAGTTGCCGGCGCTCGCGTACGGTCACCAGAACGAGCCCGACGAGCGCCCCCATGATCACCAGGTAGGCCGCACCCAGCCAGCCGATCGACCGGAGCAAGGCGGCGCCGTTCCAGAGCCCGTGCAGCAGGACCGCGCCGAAGTAGCCGAGCGGGATGGCGGCGAACCTCGCGGGGCCGCGGCGGGTGAGCGCGTACGCGACGCCGAGCCCGGTCATCGCGGTGTACACGGGGTGGCCGAGCGGGTCGATCAGCCCTCTGATCACGAACAGTTGTACGGCCCCGCCCACGCCGTCCTCGGTGAAGGCGCTCAGGTAGTAGCCGACGTTCTCCACGACCGCGAAGCCCAGCCCGGCCATCGAGCCGTACACGATGCCGTCGGTGAGCCCGTCGATCTCCCGCCTTCTGATCAGGAGCAGCAGCAGCGCCGAGCCCTTGAGCGCCTCCTCGATCACCGGGGCCAGGTAGACCGTCCCCACCTCCTTGACGGTCTGCGTGCCGTAGCCGGCCCTGGCGAACATGGCCTGGCCGGCAATGGTCAGCACGACGCCCAGCACGATCGCCACGCCGGCGCCCCACGCGAACGCGAAGCCCAGGTGCAGCCGGGGCTCGGGCTCCAGCCGGTCGAGCGAGAGGACCGCCGCGAGCAGCAGCGGCAGGGGCGCCACCGCCAGCAGCATGGACAGGCCGAAACCGAGCGGACCGCCCTTCAGCAGCATGCCGACCAGCACGATCACCGCGAGGACGCTCGAGATCACCAGGCCGATCAGGAGTGCCTTGCTGGGTCGCTGCGGGAGCGAGGGAGGCCGGGTCCGTACGGTCATCGCCATACCTCTTTTCGGACAGAGTCCCACTATGGAGCGGACCCGTCGACAGACGCTTGACGATTACTTAATGACCTTGATCAACTCGCTTCCCGATAATAGGGATCGGCGACCCCGCCCTCGTACGAGTACACCTCGCGGCCGTCGACGAAGACCCGCAGCGCCCGGCTCATGATGTCCAGCGGGTCGCCGGACCAGATCACCACGTCGCCGTCGAGCCCCGGACGCAGCGCGCCCACGCGGTCGTCGAGGCCCATGATGTGGGCCGGGTTGACGGTGATGGACCGCAGCGCCACGTCCCGGTCCAGCCCCTCCTTGACCGCCAGCGTCGCCTGGTGGACCAGGAAGTGGATCGGCACCACGGGGTGGTCGGTGGTGATCGCCAACTCGACCCCGGCACGCGCGAGGATGCCCGGATTGCGCAGCGAGCGGTGCCGGAGCTCGACCTTGGAACGGCTGGTGAACAGCGGCCCGATGATGACCGGGACACCGCGCTCGGCCAGCACGTCGGCGATCAGGTGCCCCTCCGTGCCATGGTTGATCACCACCCGGTAGCCGAACTCGTCCGCCAGCCGCAGCGCGGTCGCGATGTCGTCGGCCCGGTGCGTGTGCTGGCACCAGGGCAGCTCCCCGTCGAGCACGCGGACGAGGATCTCCTGCGTGGGGTCGCGATCGAACGGCTTGCCCTCGTCGTAGGCGACGGACCGCCTGGCCTTGTAGTCCTGTGCCTTCATAAACGCGTCGCGGATCACCGCCGCCACGCCCTGGCGGGTGGACGGCAGCTTCTTCTGGTCGCCGTAGACGCGCTTGGGGTTCTCGCCGAGTGCGCTCTTCACGCTCACCGGCTCGCGGATCAGCATCTCGTCGACAGTCCGGCCCCAGCACTTGACCGCCACCGTCTGCCCGCCGATGGGATTGCCGGATCCCGGCTTGATCACCGCGGTGGTGACGCCGCCGGACAGCGCGTCGGCGAAGCCCAGGTCGGCGGGGTTGATGGCGTCGAGGGCGCGCAGACGGGCCCCGTTGGGGTCGGTCATCTCGTTGGTGTCCTGGCCGGCCCAGCCCTCAGCCTCCTCGTGCACGCCCAGGTGGCCGTGGGCCTCGACGAAGCCCGGCAGCACCCAGCCGCCGGCCGCGTCGACGACGGGGGTTCCCGGGGGTATCTCGATATCGCGGCCGACCGCGGCGATCTTCCCATCCTGGATCAGCACGGTGCCGCCATCGATGGGATCGCCGTCGACCGGGACGACATATCCGCTGGTGATCGCAAGATTCATGTCAGCAACCTACATTGGATGATATTTCGGCATAGGGCGGACACGGCGCTTCGCTCCTCTCCCTTCCCTTCGGTAAGGTTCCGACAACAGGGCAAAGGAGAATGAATTGGCCGAGGACCAGGCCGCCTACGGTCCCGGCGCGGGGCTCGGCCCCAGCGGCCTGCCGGACGAGGACCTGTCACACCTGCTCAGCAGGCAACGCTTCGGCGCGCTGGCGACGCGGGGCGGCAACGGCCACCCGCATGTGTCCACCGTCGTGTACGCCTGGGACCCCGCCCAGCGGGTGGTGCGCGTCGCAACGGTCGACGGCCGGCCGAAGGTGCGCCAACTGCACAAGGACCCACGAGCCGCACTGTACGTGGCCAGCGACGACTTCTGGTCGTACGCCGTGGCCGAGGGCCTGGCCGAGCTGTCACCGGTGAGCGTCGAACCCGGCGACGAGGTCGGCCGGGAACTGCTGGCCATGCAGTCGGGGGGCTACGCCGACCCGGGCGCCCAGGCCGCGTTCCTGGGGCAGGTGGTCGCGGACAAGCGGCTGGTGATCAGGCTCCGGGTGTCGCGGCTGTACGGGACGTCGCTGCCTGCTCCCTCCGCCGGATAGCGCGCCGCCTGTTGTAGTCGACCACCGCGACCACGGCGAGGATGAGCGCCAGGTCGATGGCGGCCGACGAGCGGATCGCGCCGATATGGTCGCCGGCCGCCGCGGCCGCGAAGTAGACCGCGCCGATCACGGCGACCCCGCCCGAGCCCCCGAACTGCTGGGCCGTACTGAGGAACCCCGAGCCGATGCCCGCCTGGTGCGGCGCGACCTCCACCAGGGCCGCCCCGATGAGCTGCGGGATCACCAGGCCGTTGCCGAGTCCCACGAGCACGAGCGAGGCCATGATCCACGGCAGCCCGGCCGGTGCCGTGCACAGCAGCAGCGTCAGGCCCGACGCGGTCACGGCTCCACCGATCATGACGACCTTCAGGCCGTACCTCCTGACCAGGCGGGTGCCCAGCAGCGAGCTGATCGTGAACAGCACGCCCATCGGCGCGAACGCCAGCCCGGCCTGGAACGCGGTGAGCCGCAGTCCGCCCTGGAGCAGCAGCGTGAGCGTGAACATGAACGACGCGAAGTACGCCATGAACGCGGTGATCGCGCCGACGCCCGCCAGATAGGAGTGCACCTTCAGCAGAGCCAGGTCCAGCACCGGCTGCCCGCCGCGCCTGCCGAGCACGTACTGCCAGCGACCGGTCAGAACGAGGACGGGCACGCTCGCGCCCATGCAGATCCACGTCCACGCGGGCCAGCCCGCGCTGTTGCCGAGGCCCAGCGGCACCAGGATCAGCGCCAGACCGGCCGCCAGACCGGCGGCGCCGAGCAGGTCCAGTCGCGACCGCCTAGCCGGCTCGACCCTGGGCAGCAGCCAGGCGGCCAGCGGGACCACGACCAGGCCGACGGGCAGGTTGATCAGGAAGATCACTCGCCAGCCGAGCCCGAACAGGTCGGCCGACAGCAGCAGCCCGCCCAGCACCTGCCCGGCGATCGAGCCGAGCCCGCCGGCCGCGCCGTACCAGCCCACGGCGCGGCGCCGCTCGTCCGGCGGGAAGGCCGCGGAGATCATGGCGAGCACCTGTGGCACCATCGCCGCGCCGGCCAGCCCCTGCAGCAGCCGGGCGGCCACGAGCTGGGCCGGGTTCAGCGCGATCCCGCAGAGTAACGACGCGATCGTGAACGCGATCACGCCGCCGATGAACATCCGCCGGTAGCCGTACCGGTCGCCGAGCCGCCCGCCGGTGATCATGCCCGCCGCGTAGGTGAAGGCGTAACCGCCCACGATGAGCTCCAGTGCCGCGG
The DNA here is from genome assembly GCF_018603905.1 of Nonomuraea sp. NEAU-A123. Classification (GTDB taxonomy): domain Bacteria; phylum Actinomycetota; class Actinomycetes; order Streptosporangiales; family Streptosporangiaceae; genus Nonomuraea. The sequence goes on along the minus strand of NZ_JAHFZZ010000004.1, from coordinate 111,740 downwards.
GGCTCGCGTGCAGTTCGCGTTCGAACGACGGGGCCGCCACGTTGACCACGAAGAAGTCGAACTGGGCCATGAACCACGCCGACAGAAGCACCGCCAGCGTCCCGCCGAATCTCATTCTGACCAGGCTAGGCCCTCAGAACCGGCGGACGCCGAGCGGGGCTGGCAGAGTGAGGGCATGGATCATCTCTCCCACTTCGGCCGCGAGATCCGCGCGTTCGAGGCGGCGGTCCGGGCCGCGGGATCCGGTCTGGTGCCGTCCTGCCCGGGCTGGGGCGTGCCCGATCTCGTCATGCATCTGGGCGGTGTGCACCGCTACCTCGCGTGGGTCATCGGCGACCGTCTCACCGAACAGCCGGACCCCTCGGACCTGTCCTTCCTCGGGCTGCCAGCCGAGTCAGCAGGCTGGCCGGATCCGGCGCACGCACCGGCGACCGGGCCGCTGCCGGCCGGTCTGGCCGACTGGTTCGCGGAGGGGGCCGCCAGGTTGGAGTCCCTGTTCGCCACCACCGATCCGAACATGCCGGTGTGGACGTGGTCCGGCGAGCAGCGTGTCCGGTTCTGGGTGCGCATGCAGAGCATCGAGGCGGCCGTCCACCGCTGGGACGCCGAGGGCGTAGCGGGGACCGCCGGGCCGATGGACGCCGAGCTGGCGGCCGACGCGGTGGGGCAGACGTTCGAGGTGATGGCCCCGGCCCGGCGTGCCTGGACCGCGGCGCCGCCCGGAGCGGGCGAGTCGTACGGCTTCCGGCAGACCGACGGCCCGGCACGGTGGACGGTCCGCTTCGACGGACCGGCCGTGAAGGTGACCCAGGAGAACGAGGAGGACGGCCGCGACGCCGAGGTGGCCGGCGCGGGGACCGGCGACTGCGACGTCGAGGTGGCCGGGACCGCGTCGGACCTCATGCTGTTCCTCTGGCAGCGTGTCCCGCCCGAGCGGATGGACGTGCGTGGCGACCGGGCCGTGCTCGACCGTTACTTCACCCTCGTCCCGCCCGTCTGACCGATCTTCGATCAGGTAGGTTCCACGCTGTCGCCCAGCGACTCCAGGAGCTCCCGGAGTTCGGCGGCCAGGGCGGCCTGCCGGGTCTCGGAGAGTGCGGCGAGCAGTCGGCGCTCGGTCTCGACGTGGTCGGGCAGCACCCGGTCGATCAGTTCCCGCCCTTCGTCGGTGAGGGCGACGTGCACGACGCGCCCGTCCTTCTCGCTGGGTGTACGGGACACCAGGCCGCGGGCCTGGAGGCGGTCCAGGCGCTGGGTGATGGCCCCCGAGGTGACCATGGCCGACTTCATGAGCTCGGCCGGGGTCAAGGACCGTCCATTGCGCCGCAACGTGGCGAGCACGTCGAACGACGCCGAGTCGAGCCCGTGGGCGCTGAACGTACGGCCCAGCTCCAGGCCGATCAGCCGCGACAGGCGGGACAACCGCCCGATCACCGCCATCGGCGACACCTCGACGTCAGGGCGCTGCGCGGCCCACTGCTCCAGCACGCGGTCAACATGATCTGCCACCCATTCATCTTAGCGGTGAGACAAATACCTTAGCGATGAGATACATTGTCTTAGTGCTAAGAAATCGACGTGCCATGATCATGGTGACCGCGCTGGCCCCGGCCATCTGGGGGACCACCTACCTCGTCACCACCGAACTGCTGCCACCCGGCCGCCCTCTCCTGGCGGCGGTCGTCCGCGCCCTCCCCGCCGGGCTGCTGCTCGTCGTGCTCACCCGGCGGCTGCCGAAGGGGGTGTGGTGGTGGCGCGCCCTGGTGCTCGGCGCGCTCAACATCGGGGTGTTCTTCGCGTTGCTGTTCATCGGCGCCTACCGGCTGCCCGGCGGGGTCGCCGCGACCATCGGCGCGGTGCAGCCCCTCCTGGTCGCCGGTCTGTCCGCCGGCCTGCTCGGCGAGCGCTTCTCCGCGCGTACGGCGATCGCCGCCGTGGCGGGTGTGGCCGGGGTCAGCCTGCTGGTCCTGCGGGCCGACGCCCGGCTGGACGCCATCGGCGTCGCCGCCGCCGCCGGGGGCGCGGTCGTCATGGCCACCGGAGTGGTCCTGAGCAAGCGGTGGACCTCACCCGCGCCCCTGCTCGCGACCACCGGCTGGCAGTTGGTGGCCGGTGGCCTGCTGCTGCTCCCGGTGGCGCTCCTCGTCGAGGGACCGCCGCCCGCCACACTGACCTCGGCGAACCTGACCGGGTACGCCTACCTCGCCATCATCGGCTCGGCCGTCGCCTATGCCCTGTGGTTCCGCGGCATCCGCGCCCTGTCCCCCACGCACGTCACCTTCCTCGGCCTGCTCAGCCCGCTGGTCGCCACCACGCTGGGCTGGCTCGCCCTCGGTCAGTCGCTCAGCGTGGCCCAGGTCGTCGGCGGGCTCGTCGTCGTGGCGGCCCTGATCACGGCCCAGACCCAGCGCCGCCGCCCGGCCAAGCAGTCGCGCCCGCTCGCTGACCGCCTGATCCCCGCTGACCAGCACTGATCCCTCTGACCCTCAAGGAGAAACCATGCGCATCACCGTGTTCGGAGCGGCGGGCAGCGTCGGCGCTAGGGTGGTCGCCGAGGCGCTGTCCCGCGGCCACGAGGTCACCGCCGTCGTCCGCGACCCGGCCCGTGTCCCTTCGCTGCACCCCGGCGCCCGTCCCCAGGTCGGCGACGCCGCGCAGGTCGAGGACGTGACCAGGCTCAGCACCGGTCAGGACCTCGTGATCAGCGCGACCCGCCCGGCCACCGGCCGCGAGCACGACCTCGTCACGACCGCCAAGGCGCTGCTGGCCGGGCTCGCGGGGACCGGCGTCCGGCTGCTGCTCGTCGGCGGGGCGGCCGGCCTGACCGTTCCCGGCTCCGGCGGCCGTACCGTGCTCGACGATCCGCGCTTCATGTCCGACGCCTACCGCGCCATCGCGCTGGCCTGCAACGGCCAGCTCGAAGCCTGCCGTGCGGAGGCCGGCGTGGACTGGGCGTACCTGAGCCCGGCCGCGCTGCTGGCGCCGGGCGGGCGTACCGGCGCCTACCGGCTGGGCACCGACGAGCTGCTCGTGGACGCCGACGGGCACTCGGCGATCTCCATGGAGGACCTCGCGGTGGTGCTGCTGGACGAGGCGGAACGGCCCAGGCATCACCGGGTCAGGTTCACCGCCGCGTACTGACGTCAGACGCGGATCCGGTCGTAGAACAGGGCGGCGTCGACGATGCGGCTGTTCTCCCATGGCGCCTCCTTGAGCGTCGAGGAGAACACCACCTTCTCCACCGCGTTGAGCCACTCGGAGAAGGACCGGTCCCGGGGGTCGGCCGCGTCGTCCTTGGCGACCGACGGCCAGAAGCCGCCGAATCCCTCATAGTTCTTGCGTCCGAGCAGGACCTGCGGCATCAGCGGCGAAGATCCCCGACCAGCCGCGTGGTCTCCTCGTCGGCCGGGAAGTACGCCTCGACGGCGACCCCTTCGAGCGTGATGTCGAACGCCGCGCCGAACGTCGTGATCGTGCTGAAGAAGCAGAGCTCGTCCCCGCGGTGCGTGATCCGTACGGGCAGCGCGATGTCGGCGGGGTCGGGCAGCGGCGCCTCCTCATCGTCTCCATAGGCCAGCAGTTCCTCGTAGAGCGCGCTCAGCTCCGGATCCCCCGTAGCGGCGACCTGCCTGGCGAGGCGTGGCAGCAAGAACGCGCGGACCTGCGCCAGGTTCTGAACCCGCGGCGCGAACCCGTCCGGATGCAGCCCCAGCCGCATCATGTTCACCGGCGGCTCCAGCAGGGCCGGGTCCACGTCGTCGAGGAAGACGTTCATGGCGTCGTTGGCCAGCAACAGGTTCCAGTGGCGGTCCAGGGCCAGCGCCGGATACGGCTCGTGCCCGCGCAGGATCTGCTGGAGCGCCTCGTACGCCTTACCCAGGTCGGGAGCGTCAAGCGGGCGTTCGGGATAGATGGGTGCGTACCCGGCCGCGATCAGCAGCCGGTTGCGTGCCCGCAGCGGGACGTCGAGCTGCTCGGCCAGCCGCAGCACCATGGACCGGCTGGGAATCGTCCGCCCGGTCTCGACGAAGCTGACGTGCCGCGCGGACACGTCGGCCTGGAGGGCCAGGGCAAGCTGGCTGAGCCCGCGCCGCTGCCGCCAGTCCCGCAGCGACTCCCCGACCGGCTGATCCATGTGCATATGGCAGGTTTAGCAAAGAACTCGTGCAATCGCCGAGGCGAGTGGAAGTCAGCCGGCGGTGTCGGAGGCGCCGGGCGGCCAGATGCCGACGTCCAGGAGCTTGTGGGCGTAGGAGTAGGCCACGAGCTGGCTCCGGTTGCTGCAGGCGAATCGGTCGAGGAGCTTGCTGATCCGCTCTGCCACCGTGTATCTGCTGAGGTTCATCTCGCGGGCGATTCTTGTCGTCGTATGTCCCCTGGCCAGCAGGATGATCAGCCACGTGTCGCGATCATTTGTCAGATCGTCGGAAACAAGATCCATAGCAAGTCCCGGTTCGGATCGCCTTGGCGGAGGCGCCCCTGGTGGAAGCGCCTCTGTGTGCAAGCTAGAAGCGTCTGCTTAATCAGCGGTATGGCCGGACCATACGACCGGTTATGGATCGGCCCTGGCGAGCTGCCCGTGGAAAATCTCCTCGTAGAGGTTCCTGAGTACGGGGCTGGGGTCCATGCCGAGTTCGGCCACGAGATGCCGGCGTACGGTCTCGAACTGCGAGAGCGCCTCCGGCGCACGGCCGCAACCGGCGAGAGCGGTCATCCTCGCCGCCACGAGCCGCTCACGCGCGGGGAAGAAGGGCACCAGGTCGTCGAGCCTGTTCAGCACCTCGATGTGGCTGCCCCGCTCGATCGCGAGTTCCGCCCAGTCCTCATTGACCGTGAGGTACAGGTCGGTGAATCTGCCGACCGCCTCATCGACCAGGGCGACCCCCGAGAACTCCGCGAGCGGCTGACCACCCCACAGGCGCAGGGCGTCATCGAGCACGGTCAACGCGGCATCGGCGTCGCCTCTGCGCCGCATGTCCCGGCCGGCGCCGGCCAGCCGCCGGAACTCGAGGAGATCGAGTTCGTCCGGCCCGGCGTCGAGACGGTATCCCCAGCCTTGGTAGGAGATCCGATCTCCGAACCTCCTCCGCAGCACCGAGACGTAGACCTGGAGGTTCTTGCGTGCCGAGGGGGGTGGTCGTTCTCCCCACAAGGAATCGATCAACTGGTCCGTCGGGACCACCTGATTCGGGCGGGAGAGCAGGATCGCGGCCAGAAGCCGGGCCTTCCTGGCGCTGACGTGCACGATCGTGCCGTCCACCCGCACCTCGAGCGCGCCGAGCACGCGGGCGTCCAAGCGCGGGGTCACGACTTTCGCCCGCTCGATCCGGTCGGTGCCCAGCGCCAGGAATCCGGCCAGATCGATCGTCGCCGAACCCGCCTTGGCCACCTGGCGGTGGAGCGTACGCACCGTGGAAAGCGTCGCGATGGAGACGTCGTCGACGCCGGCCTTCGCTTCGAACCACCGCCAGTCGCCGTCGCGATTGACTTCGAGGAAGACCGGTCCTTGCCTGGTCAGCAGGAAGTCGAAGGCGCCGTAGCGCAGACCCCAGATCCCGGCGAGCCGGTGCACCGCCTCCACCACGGCCTCCGGCGCCGCCACCGGAGAGACCGTGACCGACGCCGCGTCGCACCAGATCGCCTCGGGCGATGGCTTGCCGACGCGGAAGGCCCGGATCTCGCCGTCCACGAAGTAGACGCGCAGCTCCGCCCAGTGGTCGACGTATTCCTGGACGATCATGGGCGCGTCGCGCGCAGGCAGGCTGCTGGCCACGACGCCGTCCACGATCTCCGGGAAGACCCCGTGCAGGGTGCCCGGTTCGGTCTCGACGAAATGCCGGTCGAGGGCCTTGACGATGATCCGGTCGCTGGCCAGCGCCGCGCTCGCCGCCCCCACGTCGGTCGTGGCGATCGTTCGTGGGGTACGGACCCCTGCCTGTGCCGCGCCGTCCAATTGAACCAGCCGCCCCAGGTCACGGCCGCCGGGCAGCCGGGCGGCTGACAGCGACGACAACTGGTCGATGAAAGCGCCCCACGAGTCGGCCCGGAACAGGGACGGCGCCGAGCCGTTCCCTCCCTGCACGGCCCGCGGCGAGAAGTGCCGTACCCAGGTGACGGTGGGGATGATGCGGCGCCCGTTCAGTGTCAGCGAGCCGTCGTCGAGCTGGGTGATGATCCGCAGGCCGCTGATCGACCCGGCGTCGACCCGCACGCTCGGCACGCCGAGCGTGCGCAGCCCGCGCTGGAGCACCGCGAACTCGGCGAGCCCCGCACGATCCACGAGGACCACGCACGGCAGGGCGGTCGCGGGGTCGCTCTCCTCCGGGAGCTGCCAGGTCACGCCGGGACTGCCGGTAGGCATGCGCAGCGTGTACGGATCATGTGGCTTGGCGTTCACTCGACTACGAAATGCGCGACTGAACCGGTCCATGTGCCGATGATGATCACACTCTGCGTGGTCGCACAACGCGCCCTCTGTCGTTCGGCATACCGTCCCGGCTAGCCCACGTTTGTGGGGTTGTGTCACCTGCTGATCGCCGGTCCATACTCAACCTGCAACACATCTCCAGCGCCAGCAGAAACCGCCGCCTGCACGTTCGGTGGAGCGAGTCGAGGTGAAGGGTGGTGCCGTGTCGAGCGACGTGGTGACGGCCGTAGGGCTGACCAAGCGCTATCGGCGCAGCCAGAGACCGGCGGTGGACAATGTCTCGTTCGAGATCGCGCGGGGAGAGACCATCGGGCTCCTCGGGCCCAACGGCGCCGGGAAGACGACCCTGATCAAGATGATCTGCGGGGTCACCACCCCCACCTCCGGCCAGGTCCGTGTCTTCGACGCCGATCCGGTGCGTCAGCCCGTCGCCGCCAAGAGCGACATCGGGGCGATGCACCAGTCAGGCCCGTTCGACATGATGCTGCCGGCGCTCGACAACCTGCGGATCGCGGCCCGCTTCCGCGGTCTGAAGTGGCGTGCCGTGCGGCCGTGGGCGCTCGAACTGGCGGAGTTCCTCAGCTTGACGGAGGCCCTGCCGCGATTCTGCTTCCAGCTTTCGGGCGGTCAGCGGCAGCGGTTGCAACTCGTGCGGGCGCTGCTCACCATTCCGCGGCTGCTGGTCCTCGACGAGCCTTCCGCGGGACTGGACGTGGTGGGACGGCGCCACATCGAGCGCTTCGTGACCTGGCTACGCGAGGAGCACGGCGTGACCGTGCTGTGGACCAGCCACCACATCGACGAACTGGAACGCAACAGCCAGCGTGTCCTGGTCATCGACAAGGGACGGGTGCTGCGCTTCGCCAAACCGCGCGAACTGGTCGAGGAGTTCGGCACCACCCACTTGCTGGTGGCCCTCGATGATCCCGCGGCCGGCCTGGTGGTGCTGGCCTGGGCGGAGGCGGCCGGGCTCACGGCCACGGCCGAGGACTCCGACGTACGGATCCACGGTGCGCGGGCACAGGAGGTGCTGCCGGAGCTGTCGCGGCACTGCCTGGAGCACGACGTCGCGATCTCCGGTGTCTCGACCGTCTCGGACTCGCTGGAGCAGGTGTTCCTCCGGATGACGGAGGCCGAGGACTGACAAGGGGATAAATGTGGCCGCCAAGCTGACATTCAACAACACTCCTCCGACCGGGACCCCGAAGGCGGCCGACCTGTCCGCGGTGCTCTACCGCGAGTACGCGCTGCTCGCCCGCAACCGGGTGTATCTCGTCCTCGGACTGGCCCCGATGCTGATCTACCTGCTGCTCGTGAACACCTCGCTGGGCAACCTCCTCAAGGTCGTCGACTACAAGGGCATCCAGGTGCCGTTCGCGATCTTCCTGCTGCCCATGACGCTGGCGATGTCGGTCGTCAGCGCGGCGGGAACCTCCGGCATGGCGGTGTTCCAGGAGGAGATGAGCGGCGCGGCCACACAACTGTGGTCCTACCCGTTGCGCAGGTCGCGGTTCCTGCTCGGCAAGGTGATCGCGGGCGTCTCGCTCGTGCTGGGACAGGCCCTGCTCGCCCTGGGCGTGGCGGTGTTCGTCTTCGAGTTGCCCTTCGACCTGCAAGCCTGGGCCGGCCTGCTGTCGGTGCTCACGGTGGCCGCCCTTGCCTTCAACGGACTGTATCTGGCGACGGCGATCCTGATCACCGACTACCAGGTCTTCATGCTGCTGTCGAACGTGTCGATCCCCGTTCTCGTCTTCAGCGCCCCGTCGCTCTACCCGGTCGACAGCATGCCCACCGTGCTGCAGTGGGTATCGGTGATCAACCCGCTGACGTACGCGATCGACGGTATGCGGGACGCCGCGTTCTTCGGTTTCGCCGACGCGTGGCAGGACCTCCTGGTGCTGGCCGTCCTGGCGGCCATCAGCTACGCCGTGGGCGGCCGCGCCTTGATCAACCGCGCTCGCAACATCTGATCTCGTCAAGGACAAGGGACGATGCGGACAGACAACTCCCCTCTCTCGTGGCTCCTCTCGCAGTCCGACCGGTCCAAGGTCCGCTTACCGGGCACGGACAGAGCCCACGACCCGACGGCCACGCGGGCGATGGCCGACCGGGCGGCCCGGATGGTCGGGATCACCAGGGTCGCGGACATCACCCGGCTGGACACCATCGGAATCCCAACATTTCAGGCAATCCGGCCGACTGCCCGGACGCTCGCCGTGTCTCAGGGGAAAGGAATCACCCCCGAGCTGGCGCGGCTGTCCGCGATGATGGAAGCCGTTGAGCTCTGGCACGCCGAGCAGCCCATAACGACGGTGACGACGGCGCCCCCTCGCGACGTCATCGGGCACCTGGGCTATGACGTCCGCGATCTCCCGCTCTCCCCGCCGACCGTGCTGCACGACGGGCTGCCGCTGGACTGGGTCGCCGGCAGGTCGCTGACCGACGGCTCCGAGAGGCTGGTTCCCAAGGATTCGGTGGGATTCTCCCTCGTACGGAAGACCGGCTGGAACCCACCGGTGTTCTTCGAGTCGACGAACGGCCTGGCCAGCGGGAACACGGCGGCCGAGGCCGTCCTGCACGCGCTGTACGAGGTGATCGAGAGGGACGCCGTGACCACGGCGATGGCCGCCGGCGACAAGGGGGTCCTCGTCGACCCGGGGACTCTGGGGTCGCCGGTCGTCGACGAGTTGTGCGAGACGATGGCGCGGGCCCGGGTCACTCTCGAGGTCAGGTCCGTGCCGTCGCCCACCGGGTTGCCGTGCTTCCTGGCTCGGATCTCCTGCGCCGACTATCCACCGGCGTTCATGGGATTCGGCTGCCACCTCGGCTCGGAGATAGCGCTCACCCGTGCCGTCACCGAGGCCGCGCAGGCCAGGCTCGGCTACATCTCAGGCGCGAGAGACGACCTCGAGGCGGGCGTCCCCAACGGCCCGGGCGCGAGGCGCCGGCCCGTGCCCGCAGCGGACACCGGCGAGGCGATCCCGAGACAGACGGCTCACCAGAGCCTGGTCGATGATCTGGAGGACGTGGTCGAGCGGGCCGCGGTCGCGTTCTCCGCCGCCCCTCTCGTCATCGATCTGACGAGGGACGAGATCGGGGTCCCCGTGGTCAGAGTGGTGGCGCCGGGCAGCCGTGTCACCCCGGAGGTGTTCTAGTGAGCAGCCAGAAGACAGTCGTCTACGCCGGGCCGACGATCTCTCACGAGGAGGTCCTCGCCGTGCTTCCGGAGGCGCGGACGCGGCCGCCCGTGGCCCGGGGCGATCTCCTCAGGGAGGAGTGGGACCGGGACGACACCGCCGTCATCATCGACGGGTACTACCGGGAGCGGCTGTCCGTGGGCCACAAGGAGATTCTCTGGCTGCTCAACGAAGGCGTGAACGTCATCGGCGCGGCGAGCATGGGGGCGCTCCGGGCGGCGGAGCTGAGCCCGTACGGCATGCGTGGCGTCGGGTCCGTCTTCCGCATGTACGCGACCGGCGAGGTCGATGGGGATGACGAGGTGGCGGTCCTGCACGGGCCCGCGGAAAGGGGATACCCCACCGGCACGGTGGCCATGGTCAACATCCGCTACGGCTGCCAGGAGGGAGCCAGGACCGGCCTGGTTCCGGCGGCGGCGGGCGAGCGGATCGTCGATGCGGCGAAGACCAGGCCCTTCGTCCACCGGACCTGGCACGAGCTGGAAGAGGCCCTGGGCCCGGAGGCCGGCGACGCCCTGAGCACGCTCGAGCGGATGATCGGGACGGGCGAGTGGGATCTGAAGCGGCTGGACGCGGTGGCGGCCCTGAGCGCCGTCGGCGGGCACCGCGCCGAAGCGCCCAGCGCGTGGGCGGCCGACGTGGCCCTGACGGGGATCACCCACTACGAGGCGCTGGCCTGGCGGTCGATGCGGGAGTACGCGCCGGGCAGGTGGATGTCCGATCTCGATGTCCTGGACGCGGCGCGGCTGTTCGGCCAGGACTACCCGCGGCTGCACGAGCAGGTGCTGACCGGCCTCCTGAGGGACTTCGCCGGCGCGCGGGGCCTGGGGCTGGAGGCGTACACGCGGGCCAGGCTCGGGGTCGATGACCGTGCCGACGTACCGCCCAGCCTTGCGTCGTGGCTCTCCGAGACCGAGCGGGCCACCCTGCCCGCCGCCGAGCAGCTCCGATTGATCATGGTGCGGGTGTGGCCGGTCTGGCAGTCGGAGGATTGGCGGCCGATCGTCCTGGAACGGATCCGGGCATCGAGCCACTGGCCCGAGTGGTCCGATCTCGTCGCCCGTGCCGACGAGACCGCGGAACAGACGCGCGGCCGGCTGGTCGTCCCGGCACCGGCGATCTGCGGACGGATCTTCTCCCGCCACTGGAACGGACCCGGAACGTCAGCGGAGGTCGAGCTGGCGCGGCGCGGGTTCCTCAGCATGGCGGATCTCGGACAGACCGTCAGCAGGTTCTTCGCACTGGATGTGCAGAAGGCCAAGGGGTGATGAGCGCGACCGGGCTTGAGCGGTCGTTCGACCCGACCGGCTCGGCGCATCGCCGGGACCCGCACCCGCTCTTCCACCGCATGCGCGAGCGGGCGCCGGTCTACCGCCAGGCGAGCCCGGCGGCCGGTCACGCGTCCTGGTACCTGACCCGGTACGCCGACGTGCAGCGCGCCCTCCACGACCCGGGCCTGGGGCGTCAACTCGACCGGCTGCCCGACGAGCTCGCCGCCGTTCACCGCCGATGGGAGAACGACCCACTGGCGATGGTGCGGCGGAACATGTTCAACCTCGATCCGCCCGACCACACCCGGCTGCGGCGGCTGATGGCGCCCGCGTTCGGCCCTCGGACGGTGGCGGCGCTCGAGCGGCGCGTGCATCAGGTCGTCGGCGAGCTGGTCGACGGCGTGGCGGCCGCTGGAGACGGCGTCGACCTGATCGAGGCGCTGGCGCTGCCGCTGCCGATCCTGATCGTCGCCGAGCTGGTCGGCTTCCCGATCGACGACCGGGCCCGGCTCCGCGGGTGGAGCGACGACATGCTGCGCAGCCGGGACGCGGCACTGGTGCGCCGCGCCGGAATCGGGTTCGTCGCCTACGTCAACGAGAAGCTCGATGAGCGGCGGGCCCAGCCGGGTGAAGACCTGCTGTCCCAGCTCGTCCGGTCGACGGAGATCAGCCACGCCGAGCTGGTGTCCAGCGTGTTCCAGTTGCTGCTGGCCGGAGACGAGACGACGGTCAACCTCATCGGCAACGGAGTGCTGGAACTCCTGCGCCACCCCGATCAGCTCCAGCGCCTGCGCGCCCGGCCCCGGCTGATCGACTCCGCGGTGGAGGAGGTGCTGCGGTTCAACGGCCCGGTCGGGCACTCCCGGCCGCTGTACGCGCTGACCGACCTGGACATCGGGGAAACCGTGATCCCCCGCGGTGACATCGTCGTGCCGGTGCTGCTGGCCGCCAACCGCGACCCGGCGGTGTTCCACCAGCCGGATGTCTTCGACATCGGCCGCACCCCGAACCGGCACCTGGGCTTCGGACACGGAATCCACTTCTGTCTCGGTGCGGCGCTGGCCCGGCTGCAGGCCCGGGCGGCCATCGGCGCGCTGGTGCGCCGTTTCCCCGGCCTGGCCCTGGCCGTCGACCCCGCCGGCCTGGAATGGACGCCGGACCTGTTCCTGCATGGTGTACGCCGCCTGCCACTGCTGCTGGGGAAGGGTGCCAGCCTATGATCAACGGGTACGCGGAGCTGTCCCGGATGGCGTTCGGCTACGCCACCTCGCAAATCCTGTACACAGCCGTCCGCTTGGGCGTTCCCGACGCCCTTGCCGCCGGAGCCATGCCGATCGACGAACTGGCGCGCTCCATCGGGGCCGACCCGCGGGCGCTGGAGCGGCTGTCGCGGGCACTGGTGGTCCTGGGAGTGGTCGATGAGGTGGCGCCGGGACACCTCGCGCTGGCCGCGCTGGGTCAGCCGCTGCGTGCCGACCATCCATGGTCGATGCGCTCCAGCGTGCTGCTGCTCGGCGACCCCGCGACCTGGCAGGCGTGGGGGGCGTTGACCCACAGCGTACGAACGGGTGAGGCCGCCTTCGATCACGTGCACGACCAGCCGCTCTTCGACTACCTCGCCGGCCATCATGATCTTTCGAGGATCTTCAACACGGCCATGTGCGAGGGCACCGAGCGCGTCGCGCTCGAGGCCGCCAGGGCCTACGACTTCACCGGTGCCCGCACCGTGGTCGACATCGGGGGCGGAAACGGCACGCTGCTCGCCGCGATACTGGCGGCCACGCCCAGCGCCCAGGGCATCCTGTACGACACCGCCGACGGCGTGGCCGCCGCTGCCGGGACCTTCCAGCAGGCGGGGCTGTCCGATCGGTGTTCCGTCGAAGTGGGCGACTTCTTCGAGGCCGTGCCCGAAGGCGATCTCATGCTGCTGAAAGGCGTCCTGCATGATTGGGACGACCAGCGGTGCACCGCGCTGCTGCGGAACTGCCGCGCTTCGATCGCGACGGGCGGACGCCTGCTGATCCTGGAACCGGTGCTGCCGTCCAGGCTCGACACGCCGGAGGCGGCCGGCGTCGTCATGAGCGACATCGCCATGCTCATCTACACCGGCGGCTGGGAACGCAGCAGAGCCGAGTTCCACGACCTGCTCGCGGCCGGCGGGTTCGACCTGACCGACGTCACGCCGCCGCTACGGGGTTCGGCGATCCGGATCCTCGTCGCGGATCCGTCCTGAGTGCCGATCGCGCGGTCGCCGTTCCGACAACCGCGGCCACAGGCAGTCATGGGTACCTCTCACATGCGGGTGGCGGGCTTGAGTAACCCCGCTGCTCTGGCTGTCGGCAGGGCGGACGCGCATAGTGTGCCGGAAGAGCAACCGCGCTCAAACTCGGGTGGTCAGGTGGCACAACCGATGGAGTCCACCCCCGCGGGCGAGGCCATGCCCGCTCTGCGGGTCGTCGTGGGCGAGCCGGACCGGATGGTGCGCGCCAAGCTCAGAAGCGTGCTCCACATGGGCAATGGCATCTACGTGGTGGGCGAGGCCGGCGCCGCCGACCGGCTGGGCGATCTGGTCGTCCGGCACCGGCCGAGGGTGGCGGTCGTGAACGCGGCGCTGCGGCAGGCCGACGTCGTGGAATTCACCCGTATCGTCGCGGCGCAGGCGAGGAACCGGATGCGCGTGGTGGTGGTCTCGGAAACGCTGGACGAGGAGCTGCTCGGGCGCGCGTTACTCGGGGGCGCGGGCGGTTTTGTGCACCGGGCGTCGCTGTTCGAGGAGATCGTGCCCGCGATCCGGCTGGTCGCCGCCGGACACACGTTCATCTCCTGCTCGATGATCACGCGGCTACGTGATCGCATCGCCGCGGCGACCACCGGGGTCGATCACCGGCTCGCGGAGCTCACCCGCCGCGAGGCCGAGGTGCTGGCTCTCGTCGCGGCCGGCCTGTCGAACGCCGGCATCGCCGAGAAGCTCGGCATCGGCACCGGAACGGTCCGTTCGCACCTGGCTCGCATCCTCACCAAGCTCTCGGCGGTGAACCGGGCGCACGCGGTCGGCATCGCGTACGAATCCGGCTTCATCACCGTCGGCTCGGCGCACCGCCGGCGCGAACACGGGTAGCCGAGCGCGCATTCCACCATGCGTACAGCATGGGGTGCTGCTTGACGGCCTCCTCCGTGGTGAGAAGGGGATCCGGCTCCCCCGTCAGCGCCCGTACCACCGCCGAACCGTCTTTCACGGCCCGCGTGGACGTCAAGGTCTGCGCACCGAAGAATTCGGCGGCGAGCTGCGGGCTGCTCAGCAAGGCCCGAGTCCTGCGGGCGAGGATCTCGCGCTCGAACGCGGTCGCTTCCCGCCCGGCCGGTCCCCGGTCCTGCGCGACCGCCATCCGCCATGACACATCCGCCTGCGCCGTCATCGCCGCCTGCAACCCGGGGAAGGCGGACGGACCGATCCCGCGCCGCGTCAGCTCCCTGTCCAGCCTGAGCGCGCTCAGCGCGGCGACCGACATCCCGTGCGAGTGGACGGGGTTCACCGCGACGACCGCGTCGCCGATCGCGACGAAGCCGGCGGGCAGGCGTACGCGTTCGAAGAACCTCCGCCGGTTCGACGTGTCGCGATACGGCCGGATGCCGCCGAGCGGCGTGGCCGCCGCCATGAGCTCCGCCACGATCGGGTCGCGCAGCGAGCGCGCGAAGTCCGCGAAGCCCTGCTCGTCCACGGGCGGCTCACCGCCCCGGGTGCCCGTCAGGGTGATGATCCACCGGTCGCCCTCGATCGGGAACAACGTCGCCCCCTGGCCAGGCCGCCCGCTCGCCGGACGCGGGTGGATCATGATGGCCGGAGTCTCACAAGCAAGTTCGGGAGGCGCCTGATAGACCCGGGTGGAGTAGGCCAACCCGGAGGAGACGGTCACCTCCTCGATCTCCGCCACGCCGATCTCGGCCAGCCACCGTGGCGCCTTCGATCTCCGCCCGGTCGCGTCGACGACAAGATCCGCCTCGATGGTCTCCGACGGAGCACCCTCGCGCCTGACCGAGACCCCGGTGACCCGGCTCGCGTCTCCCACCAGGCCAAGCGCCTGCGTGCCCGTCCAGGTCGAGACGGCGCCCAGCGCCCGCCGGCGCACCACCTGGTCCAGGAGTCCCCGGCTGCACGAGATGAGGTACGCCTCGGTGTCCAGCCGCCGGAACCACCCCGCCGCGGCGAGGATCAGCGCGTCGCCGGGAAGGCGCCGGCGATGCGCGCCGCGGGCGAAGAGCGCCTCCAAAGTCCCCGGAAGCAACTCCTGCAGCGCCCGCGCGCCACCGGCCACGAGGACGTGGCTGTGCCGTGACTGGGGCAGCCCCCGCCGAGCACGGAGATCGGCCGGATAATGATCGTTCTCGATCACGATCACGTCGTCCACGTGCCTGGCGAGCACGGCGGCGGCCAGCACACCCGCGAAGCCCCCGCCGAGGACGACCGCTCTGGTCATGCAGGCCTCACGCCGGACGCTCTTCGATCAGACCCTGTTCGATCATGCTGCCGAGGAACTCCTGTACGTCCTTCAGGATGCGTACGCTCACTGCGATGTTGTCCCCGGCGAACTCATGCGACAGCTTCGAGACGATCGGCTCCCGCTCCCCGTCGCTCGCGACGAGCGCCCATATCCGGGAACCTGTCTCGTTCAAGGTGCGGAAATCCCCGGTTTCGGCGTGGTAGAGCGAGATGCCGCCCGAGGTCTCCTGCCATATCACAGCGTCACTGATCTGGAGTGACACACTCCACCTCCTCTATACCGGTGTTATGGGAAGCAGCTCGCCGACCTTGACCGCGTCGGCCGAGGGGAGAACGTAGGTCTTCCAGTCGTCGAAGACCGGATGGATGTCGTCGTTGGCGAGCAGGCGGGGCGTCTGCATCCCGGCGTCCTCGGCGAGCTCCGCGGGATCGACGCCGGATTCCAGCCAGAGCTGCGTGACGATGCCGTGCCGCAGGATCCTGCACTGATGGCGGCTGTTGCGCCGCAGGTCCTTGGACTCGGCCATGTGCGCGGCGCGGCAGCCCCCGCCGCAGGAGGACTTGATGTAGCACCTCGCGCAGTCGGCGTGGTAGTCGCCGCCGAACACGGAGCTCGTCCGCATGTCGTACAGGACCGGGCTGCCGAAGATCTCCGCCAGGGATTGCCGTCGCACGTTGCCCGCGAGGTGCGAGCGTCCCGTGACGAGCTTGCACGGGTAGACGTCGCCCAGCGAGTTGATGTAGATCTCGTTCCCGCCCATCCCGCAGTTGGCCTTCACGGAGCACAGCTTCAGCGTCTTGGGCCCGTCCGGCAGCAGCTTGCCGGCGACGGGTGAGGTCCAGGTGAGCTGCTGGATCTTCAGATGGTCCGCCCAGCCGAACTCGTACTCGTCGCTCTCTCCCCGGCCCAGGTTGTTGTGGTACATCAGCCGGATGCTGTCGACCTCGATCCCCTCCATGAACGAGGCGAAGTCCTCGAGCTCATCGACGTTCTCCGAGGTGACGATGTGGTTGATCATCGGCGTGACGCCCACGTCGTTGAGCAGCCGCAGGGCTCGGTGGGTCTTGGCGAAGGAGCCTTCGCCGCGGGTGCGGTCGTGCGTTTCGGCCGTGCCGCCGTCGACGCTCACCGTGACCGCGTTGAACAGCTCGGCGAACCGCTGCGCGATCGCCGGAGTCCTGATCATGGTGGCGTTGGTGATGATGTTCGACCTCAGGCCGCTCTGATTGGCATGCTCCACGATCTGGAACAGGTCTTTTCTGAGCATGGGCTCGCCGCCGGTGAAGACCACGGTCGAGGCGCCGAAATCGGCGATCTGAGAGACCAGGCCGAGCGACTCCTCGGTGTTGAGCTCACCCGGCAGGCACTTCTCCGAGGAGGCGTAGCAGTAGGGGCAGCGAAGGTTGCACCCGTCGGTGATGGCGTAGTAAGCCATGCGGAGCGGCGGCTCTTTCAGCGTGATCCGCGGACGGTTCCCGTTGTAGTAGACGATCCACGCCAGAATGAGTTTGGCGAGGACCCGATCGGTCTCATCGGTCTCTTCGAGCCGAGCGTAGGGTCGGGCCAAGGTCTGCAGGACACCGAACTCACGCGAATCGAGGACACACCGACCGCCGGAATGCGGGTTGACGACCAGGTAGGCCCCGTCGTGCATGAAATAGGTGAGGTCTTCTGGTACGTCGAACAGCGAGTGGTTCCGGGCCAGCTTCCCAGACATCCATTTCCCTTCACGCTCTCTGCGGCAGGCGCGACCCCGGCCCTGTCCGGCGACATGCGACCGGGGCCGCACCCGTGAGCCGTCGGACTAGGAGGCCGGCTTGGACGGCCCGCCGGACCCGGACCCGGACCAGGCTCCGCACAGGCACGACGCCTCGGCCTCGCCCTCGTTGTGCACCTCAACCTCGGGCCGCTCCCACTGCCCACCCGCCATCACCAGCGGCAGCGCGGCGGGCAGCTTGCCCTTGAGCGAGATGAGCAGGTCGGTTTCCTCTTTGGTCAGGGTGGCGAACGCCGCCTCGACTTCCGCGGCGATCGGGTCGTTCAGGACGCCGGCTTCACGCAGAGCTTCCTTCGGATCGAAGGCCATGCCTTCACCTCTCCGTCTTAGGGGGATGCGTTGCAGGTCGAGTATCGGCTGGCGATGCGGAGGTGACACAACCCCACAAACGTGGGCTCACCGGCTTTCACCTGGCAGAGCGCCGACCACACGAATGTGGGTGTCCTGATCTCTTGCGAACGCCGATGAGCCGTTTCAGGCTTGTGGTTCATGAACGGAACCGGATCGGGCGGGTTCGACGCACTGGCCACGCTGCGGGCGGCCGGGCATCCCATCGACCTGCTCGATGAGCGGCAGCGAAGGGTGTTCGCCGAGCTCACGGCGACCGAGGTCGCCGTACTGAACTCGATCAAGAAGCGTCTGGACGACCACGCCGGCGAGGTGGAAGGACAGGAGCTCAAGCTCGTATGAGCGACAGGGACCCGCGACCCACCCGTCGTCACATCGTGGTCCTGTTCATCGACATCGTCGGGTCGACGGAGCTCGCCGAGCGTCTCGACCCCGAACTGCTCCTGCGGATCCTCGATCGCTACTACGCCGCCTGCCGGACAGAGATCTTCGAGCACGGCGGCGCGGTGGAGAAGTACATAGGCGACGCGATCATGGCGGTGTTCGGCGTCCCGGTCAGCCGGGAGGACGACGCGCTCCGGGCGGTCCTCGCCGCGGACGCGGCGATGTCGGCCGTGCGCCGGCTCAGTGCCGAGCTGGCCCCCACCCACGGAGTCCGGCTGGACGCCCATTGCGGCATCGCCTTCGGCGAGGTGATGGTCGCCGACGGATCCGGCTCGAACGTGCGGGTGATCGGTGACGCGGTCAACACCGCGAGCCGGCTGCAGTCCGCAGCGGGAGCCGGCGAGATCCTCCTGGGGGACGAGGTGGCCCGCCTGGTCAGGCAGCACGCGCTGCTGGACGGCGTCCCCCCGCTCACGCTCAAGGGCAAGAGAGATCCGGTACGGGCGTGGCGGCTCATCGCCGTGGAGCCCGATCGCGGCGGTCCGGAGACCGACACGATCCCGTTGATCGGCCGGACCGAGGAACTGCACCAGTTGACGCGGTTCTATGACCGCTCCGCACGCGATCGGCAGTGCTGCATGGCGACCCTGCTCGGCGTTCCGGGCATCGGCAAGTCCCGGCTCGTCAGGGAGTTCCTGACGAGCCTGTCCGAGGACGTGACCGTGCTCACCGGCCGGTGCCCGTCCTATGGCATCGGCGCCACGTACCGGCCCATCACGGAGATGCTCGAGGCCCTCAACGGGGAGTGGCCCGCCATCGCCGAGGCCGTGGGCACGGAAGGCGCGCGGGCGTTGCGCGGGCTCGCCTGCCTCGGTGACGCGGACTACGAGGACACTCCCGGCGTCGCGGAGATCGCGCAGGCCGTACGGTCGCTGTTCGAGGTTCTCGCGCAGGACCGGCCGCTGGTGGTGGTGCTGGACAACCTGCAGTGGGCCGAGCCGACCCTCCTCGACCTGATCGAGGACTGCGCGGCGTGGCTCGCCGACGTGCCCGTGCTGCTCGTCTGCGTCGCCCGGCCCGAGCTCTACGAGGCCCGCCCCTCCTGGGGAGGAGGCATGACCTGCGCCATGTCGCTGGAGCTCGGCCCGATGAGCCCGCCGCATATGACCCGGCTGGTCGCCGAGCTCCGCGCCGAGCGGGCGGACGTCGTCGCCCACGACGACGACGGCACGTATCAGCGGGTGATACACGGTTCGGACGGCAACCCGCTCTTCGCCGAGCTGATGCTGGAGACCCTCGCCGAGGGCGCCGTCGCCCTCCCGCCCACCATCCAGGCGCTGCTCGGGGCCCGGCTGGATCGGCTGGGCGCGGCGGAGCGCCACACGCTCGAAAGGGCCGCGACCATCGGGCAGTCCTTCACGGTGGAGCAGTTGGAGTCCCTCTTCGACGGCGGGCCTCCCATGACGGCGACTCCGTTGCGGCGGTTACAGCGCGACCGCCTGATCCGGCGTGGCGCGCTCCCGGGATCGTACGAGTTCACCCAGACCCTCACCCGGGAGACCGTGTACGCGCTGACGAGCAAGGAGGTGCGTGCGGACTGGCACCGAAGGCTGGCCGACTGGTTCGGCGGCCGGGCCGCCGACGCCTCGGACGACGCCCCCTTCGCCGGATCGGCATCCGGAGACGTCAGCCGGCACCTGCTGGCGGCCTGCCGCCTCACCCGGCAGGTACGCCCCGGCGATCCCCTGTTGCCCGAGCTGACCGACCGGGCCGCGGACCGGCTCATCAGGGACGGCGGTCAGGCATTGCACCGCAGAGACCTGCCCGCGGCGATCGCGCTGCTTGAGCGGGGACGGGAGATGCTGCCCTCGGGCAGGGACGAGCATCGATCGCTGGCCGTTCGCATCAGCGACGCGGAGCTGGCCCGGGGGGAGGCCGTCGCGGCGGCCGCGGCCCTGGACCGCGCGGAAGAACTGCTGCCGGAAGACCCGCGGAACCAGCTCACCTGCGTGATCCAGCGGGAGGTCCTCGCCCTCCGCTCGGGCGCCCGCGCGCCGGAACTTGACTCCCTTCGCGGGCGGCTGGCCCTCGACCCCCGAGACGACCTGAGCTGGTGCCGGTTCCACCAGCTCCAAGCCCTGATCCACATCGAGGACGGCCGCTTCGGCGCCGCCGACCGGGCGCTTCGTGACGGGCTCGAGCGGGCCCGGCCGATGGGCGACCGCTACGAAGAGGACCGGCTGCTCGGCGGGCTGTGCGAGCTGGTGCAATGGTCCTCCACCCCGGTGCCGGAAGGGCTCGCGCTCTGCGCCGACCTGCTGGCCCGGTTCGCCGGCGATCGCGCCCTGCTGGTGCCGGTTCTCGTCACCAGGGCCCGCCTGCTCGCGCTCTCCGGCGACCTCGGCGGCGCCCGCGAGTCGCTCGACACGGCCGACCACTACGCGGCGGATCTGCACCTCGGCCTCTCGGCGATCGCCGTCGTCCAGGTGCGGGGGCTGGTGGAATCCCTGGACGGGAACCACGAGGCCGCGAGGGGCCTGTTCAGGCGGGCCGCCACCGCGCTCCGTACGGCGGGGCACGGGGGGTCCGCCGCCACCCTGGAGGTCTACGCGGCGCGGGAGACCCTCCGGCAGGGAGACGTCCGGCAGGCGGCAGAGGAGCTGGCGCGGAGCGAGGCGGGGGTGCCTCAGCTCCGCGGCGAGCTCACGGCCATCACGATGAGAGGCACGATCGCATCGGTCAACGGTGCGCACGCGGACGCGGTGAGCGCCGCGGAACACGCGACCGCGCTGCTCGAATCGACCGATGACCCTTGCCTCCGAGGGGACGTCCTGGTGGAGATCGCCCGGATCCAGCGGGCCGCCGGACGCGACCCGGCCGAAGCCGCCCGGCGCGCGCTCGACGCGTACCTGAGCAAGGGCGCGAGCCTGCCGGCGCGGCGAGTCCGTGACTGGATGAAGGGGCTGTCATGAGCACGCCGCCCTGGCGCCGGCACCAGCGGGCTCACTTCCCCGGGGTGCCCGCGTGGGGGCTGGCCACCACCCGGCAGGCCCCGGAGTCCTTCCAGGTCAGCCCCCTGGCGGAGGTGACCAGAGAGTGGGCATGGGGCGGGTCCGACGGCACGGGGGTACGCGTGTGCGTCGTCGACACGGGCGTGGCGGGAGACCATCCGAAGATCGGCGGCCTTGACCGGTCGGTCGAGGTCGTTCGCGGGGACGAGGGCGGGCTGAGCGTCGCCGAGTGCGCCCCCGTCGACCCCGCGGGGCACGGCACGGCCTGCGCCGGAGTGATCAGGTCGGTCGCCCCCGGAGCGGCGATCACCTCCGTCCGCGCGCTCACCGACGGAAAGTCCGGCACCGGCGACGCCCTCGTGACCGGGCTGCGCTGGGCCATCGACGAGGGGTTCGACCTGGTCAACCTCAGCCTCTCCAGCACGAAGTCGGCCCTGCGCGAATCCCTGCACGAGCTCGCCGACCGCGCGTACTTCCGGCGTTGTCTCCTGGTCGCCGCGGCGCACAACATGCCGGTGCTCAGCTTCCCGTGGACGTTCTCCTCGGTCGTCTCGGTGGCCAGCCACGACGAGGCGGACCCGATGACGTACTACTACAACCCGGCGCCGCCGGCGGAGTTCCTCGCGCGCGGGGTCAGGGTGCCGGTCGCCTGGCCCGGCGGCCGGGAGGTCCGCAGCACCGGCAACAGCTTCGCGGCACCGCACATCACCGGCATCTGCGCGCTCATCCTGGGCAAGCATCCGTGGCTGACGCCGTTCCAGCTCAAGACGGTCCTCTACCTGGCCGCGGACAACACCATGACGCAGAACGGAGAGGCCCATGTCCCCTGACTTCCCTGACTCTCCCGACTCCCTCGACGGCACCGAACACCGGCTGCTGCAGTCCATCGTCGAGGTGGCCCGCCACATGTTCGGCGCCGCCGCCGCGTCCATCTTCCTCGTGGATCCGGACACCGGTGACCTGGTCTTCGAAGCCGTGTCGGGCGCGGGCGAGAAAGAGCTGGTCGGGAGCCACTTTCCGGCCGGCACCGGGATCGCCGGCTGGGTCGCGGCGAGCGGGCAGCCGATGGTCGCGGACGACGTGTCGGCCGTGACGCAGTTCGCCCAGGACGCCGCGGAATCCACCGGTTACGTCCCGCGGACCATCATGGCCGCACCGCTCATCCGGTTCGAGGAATGCGTGGGCGTCCTGGAGGTGCTGGATCGCACGGCCTCCCGCAGCGATCTGGACGACGTGGAGCTCCTGGGCATGTTCGCCACGCAGGCCGCCTGCGCCCTGGAACTCCTGCTCCGCGTACGACAGAGCGATGGCCGGGAGCCGGACGGCGACCCGCACGCGCTCCTGCGGCGGATCGGCGAGCGGCTGCAGGGGAAGACCCGGTCGTCGGAGGCGGCGGCCGTACGCCTGCTCGCCATCGCCGACGACCTCCTCGCACCGTAACGGACCGCTCGGCGCGTTGATCTCTTCCGCGGCCAGGATTGACCCCCCTTGAGCGGGGGCTATTGGCGCGGTTGGCCGCTGCCACGTCCCCTTCCGGACACGCCTGTTTGAAGGGCGGCAAAGGGGAGAACCCTTCACATGTAGAAGATCAAGGACCTGCTTGAGTTTCAGGTGGAGGGACGCGGCACGAGGATCGCCGCTCGACTCATCTCCGGTCAGGGCACGACGTCGCAGTGTGACGACATCCGGAAGGAACGCCATGGCAGACAGCCATTCGCACGACGCACGCCCCGGGAACTTATGGCCACTCGTCGGGCGCGCCGCGGCGCTGCGCACGGTCATGGACGCGGCGACGCAGGCGGACGTCGGCGGTGTGATGATCGTAGGACCACCGGGTGTGGGCAGGACGCGCCTGGCCAAGGAGGCGGTCACGCGGCTCGCCGCGGCGGGCCACCCGACGGCCTGGGCGACCGGGACCCGTGCCGCCGGGGCGATCCCCTTGGGCTCATTGCTGCACCTCGCGCCCCCACACGATGTCGCGGGCCCCGTCACGGGGCACATCTTCGGCCAGATCGTGGAACGGTTCAGCGCTCCCACCGGGAAGCGGCCCGTATTCGTCGTGGACGACACCCATCTGCTCGACAACGTCTCGGCTGCGCTCGTCTACCAGCTCGCCGTGCATACCAGGACCTTCGTGCTGCTCACGGTACGGCAGGGGCAGACGGCGCCCGACGTGATGACGGCGTTGTGGAAGGAAGGGGTGGCCCGCCGCGTCGAACTGCGGCCGCTGAGCGACAGCGAGATGGACACGCTGCTGGAACGCGGCCTGGGCAGTCCGCTGGACGCCGTCACGCGACACACGTTCCGCCGCCTGTCCGCCGGCAACCCGCTCGTGCTGCGCGAGCTCGCACAGTCCGCATTGGAGGGATCCGCGCTGCTGCGGCTCGACGGCCTCTGGCACCTGGGCGGTCACCTGCAGATCACCGGCCGGCTCGGTGATCTGATCGAGGCGCAGATGCAGGTCGACGATCCGGCCGTGCTGGCCGTACTCGAGGTGCTCGCCTGCAAGGAGCCGCTCGGCCAGCCCGTGCTCGAGGACCTCGCCGGGCACTCCGCCGTGGTGCAGGCCGAACGGCAGGGGCTGGTGATGGTCGAGCCCTCCGGAGCGCGACACCAGACGCGACTGACGATACCCGCGTACGGGGAGGTCATCCGCGCGCGCATGCCACGCGCCCGAGCGCACGCGATCTGGGCGCGGCTGGCCGAGTCCCTCGCCGCATCGCCACGCCGGCGCGCGGACGACGCACTCGAGCTGGTCACGTGGCGGCTCACCGCGGGCCGCGACTCCTCCGGGCCGGAACTGCTGGCCGCCGCGGAACGCGCCGCCGAACGGTTGGAGCTCGAGGTCGCCGAGCGGCTGGCGACCGCGTCCGGTGCCGCCGACGGCGGGGTGGACGCGAAGCTGACCCTGGCCGAGGTGATGGCGTTGCAGGGCCGCTTCGTCGACGCGGCCGACGTACTCCCGGCTCCAGAGGAATGCGACAACGAAGAACGCGCCGACCGGCGGGCGATACTCAGGGAGAAGATCGAGTACTGGCAGCATGAAACCGCACCGGCTCAGGGGAATCCGACCGGCGAACGGGCGGCGGAGGCGGTGCGAGCCTGGACGATGCTGATCGAGGGACATGTCGCGGGATCCCTCTCCATCGGTACGGCACTGCTCACCCGGCCGGGACCGCGGCTGCCGGTGGAGGCGACGGCGCGGGCGGCCACGGCGGTCGTGATCGCCGCGGGTCTCATGGGAGACATCCGCCTCGTGGAACGAGCGAGCGCCACCGGTCTGGAGGTCGCCTCGGCGCACCGGATCGCCTCGCCTTGGACCCAGGCACAGGTCGGCGCCGCCAGGTGCCTCGCCCTCCTGCTGGCGGGCGCTCTCACCACCGCGGCCAAGGCCGTGGAGATCGCCTATCGAGAGGCCGTCGAGACGCAGTTGGCGGCACCCATGGTCGGCGTGTGGGCGATCGTGCGTGGCCTGGTGGCGAAGGCTCAGGGACGGGTGAAGCCGGCACAGCAGGCGCTGCGCGAGGCGGTCGTATTACTCAGCGAGCACGACCCGCTGCGACTGCGGGGTGTCTACCTGGCCGAGCTGGCCGGCGCGCACGCGATGGCAGGGGACACCGTCCAGGCGGATGCGTGGCTCAGCCGGATGGACGCCTGCCCACCACCACGGGGTGCGCTCTTCGACGCCTGGATCGAGCGCGACCGCGCCTGGGTCGCCGCCGCGGCGCTCGATCTCCCCAGCGCCGCCGGCCACGCCCTCAGGGCCGCGAAGACCGCGGGCAAGGCCGGAGCGCCGATGCTCGAGGCCCTGGCGTTGTTCGACGCCGCGCGATTCGGCGCCGCGAACGAGGTGTGCGACAGGCTGCACCAGGTCGCCAGGGACACCGGCGCACCTGCGACGGCGGCCTTCGCCACGATGGCCACCGCGCTCGCCACGGACGACGCCCACCTGCTCGCGGAGGCGGCCGAGAGGCTTCATCGCCTCGGCCATCTGCTGCCCGCCGCGGAGGCGGCCGCGACAGCCCACCGGCTGCATGCCGGGGCGCGTCGGCGTACGGCGGCCAAGGCCGCGCTCGTGTTCGCCCGTGAGCTGCTGACCCAGTGCGACGGCGCACGCACGCCGCTGACGGACCTGACGGGGAGCGAGGTGTCGCTGACTCCTCGAGAGCTCCAGGTGGCGAAACTGACCGCGGCGGGATTGCCCGGTCGCGCCGTCGCCGACCGCCTCGGCCTCTCGCTCCGAACCGTCAACAACCATCTGGGCCGGGTGTACGCCAAGCTCGGGGTGTCCGGGCGCGACGCCCTCGCGCAGGTGCTGGGCCAGCCGGACGGCGAGGAGCCCCAGCTCCTCCGGGGTGATGCCTGCCGAATCCGGCCCAACTAGCCCCCGCCATTACATGGCATGTAATCGACACCGCCTATCGGCCGGTGCCAGCGTTCTCTCATGACGAGCAGCAAAGAACGCATCATGTCCGGCTTCGCGGAGTTCGCCGCCGGCAACATCGAGGTCCTTGAGACGCTCCTGCGGGAGGACTTCATCGAGCACAGCCCGGGCAACCCGTCGGGCAGGCGGGCCTTCATCGACTTCATCAAGAACTCTCCCCTGGCCAGCTCGCGCCTTGAGCTCAAGCGGGTCGTCGCGGAAGGCGATCTCGTGGTGATGCACTATCACCTGATCCCGCAAGAGGGCGGGCGCGGCCTGGCGGTCGTGGACTTCTGGCGGCTCGAGGACGGGCTGATCGCGGAGCACTGGGATGTGGTCCAGCCGGTCCCCGAACCGGAGGAGGTGCCGCACGGCATGTTCTGACGGGTTCTACCCTCGATCACGTTCGCCGTAGGTCACAGCCAGTACGTGTCGTGCTCGCGGAAGAACTCCGCCCTCTCCTCCTCGCTCTTGCCCGCCAGGGTGAGCAGCCCCTCGAAGTATCCCTCTCGTGGCGCGCCCGGCGCGAAGTGCAGCAGCATCGACGCCGGCGCGCCCGATTCGTTACGGAACGCGTGTACGCCACCCTCCGGGACGTGCACGAAGTCACCCGGCGTCGTGTCGATCCAGCGCCGCCCGTCGTAGATGCGCACGCTGCCGGACAGGATGTAGAACGATTCAGAGATCGACCGGTGGAAGTGCGCCGCGGGGCCGCTGGGCTCTGGTCCCATTTCCCAGCGATAGAGCCCGAACTGTCCGTTGGTCGACGCGCCGGTCGCCAAGTAGTGCACCGTGTTGCCACTCGGGTAGATCAGCTCGGGCACCGCATCCGGGCGCCGGTACGTCGCCCCTGGCTCGCCGGTGTCCCCGTGGTAGGTCGGCGGTGGATAGGTCATGGCTGTCCTGTCTTCATCTGAATGGTGACGCGGAGATCCGGTCCTTAGCCGTCACACATGCACGACGACGATCCGTCGTTCCTTGGGACTGCCAGGGTCCTCCACCAAACGACTCATATCATCAGGATCGCCGGTCAGCAGCACAGCCGGGCGAGTCAGAGCCAGCGTGGTCGCGGCGACTATGGCGTCTATGGCGCAGCGGTGACCCGACAATCCGGTTTCGCCTTGCAGCTCACCAGCACGACGAGCGATCTCTTCCGTCACCGGCACTCTGGTCACTCGAGTCAGCACGCGGTGGACCAGAGCATCACGCGCCCCGCCACGCAGCACTTCGGCAAGAGTGATCGCGCTGACTGCGACTCTGGCGCCTCTGCTCCGGGCGACTTCCAGATAGGCCCGTACCCGTGCATCACCTACCGCGAGCTTGGACAGACCTTCACTGTCGAGGACCAGCGTGCCGCCAGTGGCTACCCGGCGTCCGGCCACGCCGCCTCCGCCTCCGCCACGAACTCCTCAGGAATGGCTCCATGATCGGCTTCGAGCAGGGAAGACAGCTCAGCCAGCAGATCCAGCTCTAGTTGGCGCGCCACAGCCGCGGTCACGTATTGGCTGAACTCACCTCGTCCCACACGCTGCTGCACGGCCGCGGTCAAATCCTCGGGCATGGAAACACTGATCTTGCGCGCCTTGGCCGAGCTCTCTGGGCGATCACCATGGGCGACCAGGGCATCCTCGAGACGTGCCGCCCTCTCCTGAAAGATCGGAGATGTCTTTCCCACGTCGTGCACAAACGCCAGCATGGCCGCGAGATCCGCAGGTGCGACGTTCATGGATGCGGACGAACTCATGAGGTCTCGTAGCCGGCGTTCAAACTCATGGTCTGGCTCAGCGCTCATAAAGCGATGCTACCACCGGTAGTAACCTCATCCGAGGTCGTCCGTGTGAGTCCTATTCCAGAGGTGCGGTATTCGGCGGCGGTTCGGACACTCTCCTGGTCAGCAGTGAGCCAAGGGCCCCGGCCAGGTTCGCGGCCGCGATCGCGTGGCCGCGCGCGTTGCAGTGAATACGGTCACTGGCGAAGATGCCGGGGTCGGCGGCAAGGGGATGGCTGTGGTTGTCGACATGAACCCCACCGTGGTCGGCCGCGATCCGGCCGGTGAGCACGTCCAGCCGGTCGAAACGCTCCGCCATCGGGCCGGCATAGGGCTCCGGTACGAGTCCGGAACGCGCGAGGTCGAAGAGCCCGATCGTGACGAGCTGCGCCCCCTGGGCGACGAGCGGCCTGACGATGGAGGTCAGCTCGTCGATGAAGCGTTCTTCGTCGAACGACCGTCGCAGAGCGTCGTTGCCCCCGGCCGCGACGATCACCAGATCAGGTCGCAGATCGAGTGCGGGTCCCAGTTGCCGTTCGCGGATCTCGGCCGTGCGCAGATCCCGCTCCCCAAGATTGCGATAGCTGAACGACGGGTGCGCCCCGGCGAGCGCCTCGGCAACGCGTGCCGCGGCATCCAGATCGCGGTAGCCGTCCAGCGGCTCCCGGATGCCGGCGGCGACGCTGTCGCCCAGCACGACCAGGCGTCTCCAGGGCGCGGAGCTCATCAGCGTCGCCGATCCGGACGGCCAGCGACAGTACGGATCGGATGTCTCGCGCAGGTGCACGACGTCGGCTTCCATGATCAGGCTCCTGAGTTGGTCACGAGGGTGAGGCGGGTGCCGACCGCTGCGGCGGCGAGGGCGGCAACGGCGCAGACGAGGTAGACGTGGGTGAAGTCGGCCACGCCGTCGGCGGGCGCGTGCCCGGCGAACAGAGCCACGAGAACGGCGACGCCAAGCGCGCCTCCCACCTGGCGGGCCGCGATGTTCAAGCCGGTGCCCGCGGCGAAACTCGGCGGCGGCACCGACAGGGCCGCCGCGCTGGAGACACCGACGCTCACCGCGCCCATCCCCGCACCGCTGATCAGCCCCGCTGGAAGCCAGACGCCGAGGAAGTCCGGCTCCGCGGGCAGCCACAGCGCGAGCGCCCCGCTGGTGGCGGCGAGCCCGAGCGCGCCGATCACCGTCAGGGTCCGCGGTGACGGCCGGCGCGCGATGCGGCCGACGATGAGTCCCACGACGGCCGACGCGACGGCGCCCGGGGTCATGGCCAGACCGGCCCGAAGCTCGGAGTAGTGCCACACCTCAGTAAGGAACAGCACGCCCAGCAGCAGCGACGCGTACAGTGCGACGCCGAAGAGCACCGAGACGACGTTCGCACCGGCGAAGGTACGGGTGCGCCAGAGGGTGATCTGCACCGCCGGCTCGGCATGCCGCGATGAGCGAACGAGTGAGGCGGCGACCGCCGCCGTGGCGCCGAGGAGGCACGCCAGCGTTCTGCCGTGCGTCCATCCCCAGCTCTGCCCCTGGGTCACGCCTAGGATCAGCAGGGCGACCCCGCCGGCCAGCAGCACGGTGCCGACCACGTCGGGCAGACGTCTACGGGTGGTCGCGACCGCGGGCATGCGCAGGGCGAGCAGCCAGAGGGCGACCCCTGCGGGAACGTTGACGAAGAAGAGCGAGCGCCAGCCGAAGGCGTCCACGAGCACTCCCCCGAGCGCCGGTCCCAGGGCCGCGGCGACCGAGGCGGCGGCGCTCCAGAGGCCGATCGCGCTCGCCCGCCGCGCCACGGGAGTGTCGGCCAGCACGAACGCCAGCGACGCGGGCATCAGCGCCGCGGCCCCCACGGCCTGTGCTCCGCGCGCCACCAGCAACAGCCCGAACGTCGGCGCGAGCACCGCCAGCAGTGACGCGACCGTGAACACCGCGACCCCCACGGCGAACAGGCGGCGGCGCCCGAGCACATCGGCCATCCGCCCGGCCGGGGCCAGCAGCGCGGCGAAAAGGATCGTATAGAGGGTCACCACCCAGGACAGCGACGTCAGGTCGACTCCGCCGAAGTCGACCGCCAGGGCGGGCACCGCGAGGTTGGTGATCGTCACATCGAGGAACGCCAGGAAGGAACCTCCGCAGGCCAGCAACAGAGGGAGCGGCCGCCAGGCGCCGATCGGCGGTTCCGCCTTCGAACGGGAGATGGTCATGGCGAGCAGTCCAGCAGCGGGCGGCCATCGTGGTCTGGCGAGTTTGCGACGACACCGCGCGCTGGACCGACATCATGGTCATGTCGGATTTCCGCCAGCCCCGATGGCCTGCCACAGGCGATGCTGGCGGAGTGCATGACGACGTGGAGCAGTGCATTCGGGCGGTCCGTTCCAAGGACGCCCGGTTCGACGGCTGGTTCTTCGGGGCGGTGATCACCACCGGGATCTACTGCCGGCCGAGCTGCCCCGTCGTGCCGCCCAAGGTCGAGAACATGCGCTTCTATCCCAGCGCCGCCGCGGCGCAGCAGGCCGGGTTCCGGGCGTGCAAGCGCTGCCGGCCCGACGCCAGTCCGGGCTCCCCCGAGTGGAACCAGCGCGCCGACGCGGTGGCGCGGGCGATGCGCATGATCGCCGATGGGGTCGTCGACCGCGATGGTGTGCCCGGCCTGGCGGCACAACTCGGCTACAGCACCCGGCAGATCGAACGGCAACTGCTCGCCGAGCTCGGAGCGGGCCCGCTCGCACTCGCGCGGGCGCAGCGGGCCCAGACCGCCCGGCTGCTGATCGAGACCACGGCCCTGCCGATGGGCGATGTCGCCTTCGCGGCCGGGTTCGCCAGTATCCGCACCTTCAACGAGACCGTCCGGGAGGTCTTCGCCCTGACGCCGACCCGGCTACGTGATCGCGTCGCCCGTGGACGTCCGGCCGACGCCCCGGGGGTGTTGTCGCTGCGGCTGCCGTTCCGGGCTCCGCTGTGCCCCGGCAACCTGTTCGGCCACCTCGCCGCCACCGCCGTACCAGGGGTGGAGGAGTGGCGCGACGGCGCCTATCGCCGTACCCTGCGCCTGCCCCACGGCCACGGCATCGCCACCCTGCGCCCGCGACCCGACCACATCGGCTGCCAGTTGTCCCTCACCGACCTGCGCGACCTGTCCACCGCGATCAGCCGGTGCCGGCGCCTTCTCGATCTCGACGCCGACCCGATCGCCGTCGACGATCTGCTCCGCGGTGACCCGGTGCTGGCTCCCGTCGTGGACAAGGACCCCGGCCGCCGGGTGCCGCGCACCGTCGACGCGTTCGAGTTCGCGGTACGCGCGGTGCTCGGGCAGCAGGTGTCCACCGCGGCCGCCCGTACCCACGCCGCCCGGCTGGTCACCGCCCACGGCGAGCCGATCACAGACCCCGCCGGAGGCCTCACCCACCTCTTCCCCGATCCGTCCGCGCTGGCCTGTCTGGACCCGGCGGCGCTCGCTCTCCCCCAGGCCCGTCGCACCACGCTCATCGGACTGATCACGGCTCTGGCCGCTGGCGAGATCGACCTCAGCGTCGGAGGCGACTGGCACCGAGCGCGGGCACAGCTCGCGGCCTTGCCGGGACTCGGGCCCTGGACGGTCGAGACCATCGCGATGCGCGCCCTCGGCGACCCTGACGCCTTCATCCCCACCGATCTCGGAATCCGCGCCGCCGCCCGCGAACTCGGGCTCCCTGCCACCCCCGCCGCTCTCACCCGCCGAGCCGCGGCCTGGCGGCCGTGGCGCGCGTACGCCGTCCAGTACCTGTGGGCCACCGGCGACCACCCCATCAACCACCTGCCCACCGACTCACGAAAGAACGCCCCATGACCCACAGGACGCACACCGTGGTGGACAGCCCTGTCGGCCCGCTCACCCTCGTCGCGGTCAACGGAACCCTCGCCGGCCTCTACATGCGGCGCCAGCGGCACCGACCTCCAGAGGAGACCTTCGGCGAACCCGACCCGGAGCCCTTCACCGAGGTCGCCAACCAGCTCCAGGCCTACTTCGACGGCCGGCGAACGGTCTTCGAGCTGCCCATGGTCTTCGCCGGCACCCCATTCCAGCAACGGGTCTGGGCGGCCCTGCGGGACATCCCCTACGGCGAGACGATCACCTACGGTCAGCTCGCCGACCGGATCGGGCAGCCGACGGCGGCCCGGGCCGTGGGCCTGGCCAACGGCAAGAATCCGATCGGCATCATCGTTCCCTGCCACCGCGTCGTCGGCTCCACCGGCCACCTCACCGGGTACGGCGGTGGCCTGGCGACGAAGCAGCATCTTCTCAGCTTCGAAAGAGGCGCCATCGGGGCCGCTCTCTTTTGAACTGAGGGCTGTCGGGTACGGATCAGTGGCGGGAAGCCGGGCTTCCCGCCGCTGATCTGCTGTTTCACGCCCTCAAGGAGCCTGGAACTATTCCTTGAGGAGCCTGGGACTAGCTGCAGCCGCTGGTGGAGCCGCAGCCCTCACAGACGTAGCAGCTGCCCGCCGGGCGCATCTTGGTGCCGCAGGTCATGCAGAGCGGCGCGTCGGCGGTGATGCGCTGGTGGCTCTCCAGCGTGAACTGCTCACTCACCGGCTCCTGCTCGGTCTTCGCCTCGATCGGCGCCGACTGGGCCAGCGCCTCACGGTCGACCGTCTCCTGCTGCGCGGCCGGGTCCTCGCCGCGCTGCTGCGCGGCGCGCTCAGCCGCCGAGAAGATGCCCAGCGCCGCCCGCTCGTCGTAGGGCAGGTGGTCGAGAGCCAGGCGGCGGAAGATGTAGTCCATCACCGAGGTGGCCATCCGGATGTCGGGGTCGTCCGTCATCCCGGCGGGCTCGAAGCGCATGTTGACGAACTTGCTCATGTACGTCTCGAGCGGCACGCCGTACTGGAGTCCTATCGAGATCGCCACCGAGAAGGCGTCCATGACGCCCGCCAGCGTCGAACCCTGCTTGGACATCTTCAGGAAGACCTCGCCGAGCCCGTCGTCGGGGTAGGACGAGGCGGTCATGTAGCCCTTGGCGCCGCCGACCGTGAAGCGGGTGGTCATGCTCGGCCGCTGGTTGGGCATCCGGCGCCTGGTGGGCCGGTTGACCTCGATGACCCGGACCTCCGGCTCGGCGACCTCGGCCGCCTTGTCGATCCGCTCGGCGTCCTTCTTGCTGCCGCCGGCGGACAGCGGCTGGCCGACCTTGCAGTTGTCGCGGTAGACCGCCAGCGCCTTGAGGCCGAGCTTCCAGCCCTCCAGGTAGACCTGCTCGATGTCGTCGATCGTGGCCGACTCCGGCAGGTTGACCGTCTTGGAGATCGCGCCCGACAGGAACGGCTGCGCGGCGGCCATCATGCGGACGTGGCCCATCGGGGCGATGGCCCGCTCGCCCATCGCGCAGTCGAACACCGAGTAGTGCTCCCTGCGCAGGCCGGGGGCGTCGACGACGTGGCCGTGCTCGGCGATGTACTCGACGATGGCCTCGATCTGCTCCTGCTGGTAGTTGAGCTGCCGGAGCGCGCGCGGGATCGTCTGGTTGACGATCTGCATGGAGCCGCCGCCGACGAGCTTCTTGAACTTGACCAGCGCCAGGTCCGGCTCGATGCCGGTGGTGTCGCAGTCCATCATCAGGCCGATGGTGCCCGTGGGCGCGAGCAGGCTGGCCTGGGCGTTGCGGTAGCCGAACTTCTCGCCGAGCTTGAGGCACTCCGACCACTGGCGGGACGCCTCGGCGTGGATCTTGGCGTCCGTCGAGCCGACCGTGCGCAGGTCGTCGTTGGCGGCGGCGTGCTTGCGCATGATCCGCTTGTGCGGCTCGGCGTTGCGGGCATAGCCGTCGTACGGGCCGACGACCCCGGCCAGCTCGGCGCTGCGCCGGTAGGACACACCGGTCATCAGCGACGTGATCGCCCCGGCGACCGCGCGGCCGCCGTCGGAGTCGTACGCGTGGCCGGTGGCCATGAGCAGCGCGCCCAGGTTCGCGTAGCCGATGCCGAGCTGGCGGTAGGCGCGGGTGGTCTCCCCGATCTTCTCGGTCGGGAAGTCGGCGAACGTGATCGACACGTCCATGGCCGTGATGATCAGCTCGGTCAGCTTGACGAAGTTGGCGACGTCGAAGGTGTCATCGTCCTTCAGGAACTTCAGCAGGTTGATGCTGGCCAGGTTGCAGGAGGAGTTGTCGAGGTGGACGTACTCGCTGCACGGGTTGCTGGCGGTGATGCGCCCGGTCTCGGGGGTGGTGTGCCAGTCGTTGATCGTGTCGTCGTACTGGACGCCGGGGTCGGCGCACTCCCAGGCGGCCTTGGCCATCTTGCGGAACAGGTCCCGCGCGTCGATCTTCTCGATCACCTCGCCGGTCAGGCGGCCGCGCAGGGCGAAGTCGTCACCCTTCTCCACCGCGTGCATGAACTCCTCGGAGACGCGCACCGAGTTGTTGGCGTTCTGGTATTGGACCGAGACGATGTCCTTGCCACCCAGGTCCATGTCGAACCCGGCGTCGCGCAGCGCGCGGACCTTGTCCTCTTCGCGGGCCTTGGTCTCCACGAACTCCACGATGTCGGGGTGGTCGACGTCGAGCACGACCATCTTGGCCGCCCGGCGGGTGGCGCCGCCGGACTTGATGGTGCCCGCGCTCGCGTCGGCGCCGCGCATGAACGAGACCGGGCCGCTGGCAGTGCCGCCGCTGGAGAGGAGCTCCTTCGAGGAGCGGATGCGGGAGAGGTTGACCCCCGAGCCCGAACCGCCCTTGAAGATCACACCCTCTTCCTTGTACCAGTCGAGGATCGACTCCATCGTGTCGTCCACGGCCAAGATGAAGCAGGCGCTCACTTGCTGCGGGCTCGCGGTGCCCACGTTGAACCACACCGGCGAGTTGAACGCGAACACCTGGTGCGTCAGCGCGTGCTTCAACTCATGGTCGAAGATCTCGGCGTCCTCGTCGGTGGCGAAGTAGCCGTGCTCGACCGCGGTCTTCGTGTAGACGCCGACGACCCGGTCGACCAGCTGCTTGAGGCTCCACTCGCGCTGCGGTGTGCCCACGGCGCCGCGGAAGTATTTGGTCGTGACGATGTTGGCGGCGTTGACCGACCAGAACTCGGGGAACTCGACGCCCCGCTGCTCGAAGTTGATCGAGCCGTCGCGCCAATTGGTCATGACGACGTCGCGGCGCTCCCACTTGATGTCGTCATATGGGTGCACACCAGGCTTAGTGAAGATCCGCTTCATCTTGAGCCCCTTGCGCGGACGCTTACCTCCGCGCGTGACTGAACCGCTGGCCGTCTCCGTCATGACTCCCCCTTCTCCGCCTTCAACTGTTCGATCTCGGCCTCGAAGTCCGCCAGGCTCTCGAAACCGCGATATACCGATGCGAACCGTAGGTAGGCCACCTCGTCCAACTCCCGCAACGGGCCCAGGATCGCCAGCCCCACCTCGTTGGAGGGGAGCTCGGCGGCACCCTTGGCCCGGATGGCCTCCTCGACACGCTGCCCCAACTGGGCCAGCGAATCTTCGCTCACCGGCCTGCCCTGGCAGGCCCGTCGCACGCCCGCGACGACCTTGTCGCGCGAGAACGGCTCCGTCACTCCACTGCGCTTGCTCACCATCAGCAGTACGGTCTCCTGCGTGGTGAATCGGCGCCCGCATTCCGGACAGGTACGGCGGCGCCGAATGGCCGCGCCGTCCTCTGTCGAGCGGCTGTCGATGACCCTCGTGTCGGGATGACGACAGAACGGACAATGCACGCTTTCGCCCTCCTCGACCACGTGGTCACCACAGGCGTAAAGCACTCGTCCGCGTACGCTCGCGCACGCACCACGGCTCGCCATGGTG
Source organism: Nonomuraea sp. NEAU-A123 (assembly GCF_018603905.1). Taxonomy (GTDB): domain Bacteria; phylum Actinomycetota; class Actinomycetes; order Streptosporangiales; family Streptosporangiaceae; genus Nonomuraea. Next base: position 76,845 of record NZ_JAHFZZ010000004.1, on the reverse strand, counting down.
CGGTCACAGAAACACAATTTGTGGTGAACTACATCGGTGTAACTACTAGATGTTGTGGTCCAACCGTAGAAGCGAGCGACCATGAACGCAAGTTGGGCGCGGCCTTCTCGCCGAAGTCGCTGATCAGCGCAGTCACCTTAGTCCGGTCCGGGCGTGTCGTCGTCAACACCGGGCTGGGAGGGCGTGTTCCTGGGCTCGTGCGTCACCTTGGTTCGCCGGTCTCACGTGGGTGAACACAGCTCACAGGCATCTCGTACGGCACAGCTGTCCGCACTCGTCTCCGAGGTTTCGGTTGGGGACGGACCGATTTCGGGCCGGCACGGCGCGGTGCCTCGGGGGTGCGCTGCCGGCGGGGACGCAGCACTCGGGAGACGTCATCGTGTACGGCCTTGCGGATGGTGTCCCGCCGACTTGGCAGAGCGAGCGATTTCAGGTCGCGGCTACTACCCGGGGCGGCGGCGGGCCCAAGGCGCGGGCGATCGCGGGGCGGCAACCCCGACTTCGACCCGACGTCCGCCTCCACCGACAGCCGTCGTCAGCTGACCGTGTCCACCACGGTGGCGGTCGCGCAGACCGTCCACCGTCGACCCGCCCATCAGGCAGGTAGCCGAAGCGGCCTTCTGCCCAGGTAAGTAGCCTTCGGTCCGTGTTTGTCGCTCAGCACTCGTTTCCCGGCTTATGGCAGGGCGCGGTCGCTCGGGACGTACAGGCGGGTGCCGGGGCGGATGAGCGAGTCGGGCAGGCCGTTCAGACGCTTGATCTCAGTCACGACCGCTCCGGGGTCATTCTCATCGGGCGCCACCGCGTCGGCGATCGTCCAGAGCGTGTCTCCCTCGTGGACGGTCACCCAGGGCAACCCGCGTGACTCGGTACGGCGGGCGCCACGTTCGCCAGACTGACCGCGCGGGTGCCGAGCCAGAAGCCGCCCAGGGACAGCAGAGCCATGGCCATCACCAGCACGGCCCGCCCCCGCCGCGTGAGCCGTACGGGAGGATTGCGCCGTCCTCGCCGCGGAACACCGGCCCGCCTCCTGGACAGCCGGGTCCGATCCGCGGGCAGGCCGCCCTTGCGTCGGGGGCGGCGGCCGTACGAGCCCTGCACCTCACGGGCCCCACCACCGGCGAAGGGACCACCGGAACGCCCGGCCCCTTCACGACTCCGACCTCCGACACGCCCACCAGCACCCCGAGACCGCGCATCGTTCTGGCCGCTCGCCCCACGCGACCGCCCCTCGGAACCGCCCGCCGCCCCACGGGACGGGTCCTCCACTCCTCCACGCGTCCGCGCCTCCGCATGGCTGTCCCGCACACGAAGCGACGAGTTCCCGGCCTCCGCCGATCGCCTAGCCCCCATTGAGCGTCCGGGGCCTGCCGAACGGCCAGGCTCCGCCGAACGGCCAAGTTCCGCCGAACGCCCGGGATCCGCTGAATGCCCGGGATCCGCTGAATGCCCGGGATTCGCTGAATGCCCGGGATTCGCTGAGCGTTCGGTTGCGCCCGTAGGCCGTACACCTTCGCCCGGCGGTGGCGTGTCGTCGGCGTCAGGGCGCGGCGCGGGCACGAGCCGTAGGAGCGGCCTACCCTGCGCCGCAGCCCGGGGGCGGACAGGCCCGCCTCCGGCCGATCCGCCCCCGGCACGCGCGCCGCCTCCCCTGGGACGGCCTCCGCTGCCGTATTCGGAATGACCTCCGCCCCCACGTTCAGGGCGTCCCCCGCCCTCTCTGCCGGAACGACCTCCGTCTCCACCCTCCCGAAGACGCCCGCCCCCACCCCGGAGACGCCCCCCATCCCCAGTCCCGGAACGGGCACCACCCTCGCCCCCGAGCCGACCTTCACCCCCCGGGCCAGCGGCTCTCAGACCTGCAGACCCTGGACCGACGGATCCCAGGCCAGCGGACCCCAGGCCAGCGGACCCCGGACCTGCGGATCCCGGGCCAGCGGACCCCAGGCCAGCGGACCCCGGACCAGCCGACTCCGGGCCAGCCGACTCCGGGCCAGCGGATCTCAGACGAGCGGGCCCAGGACCGACGGACCCCGAACCAGCGGACCCCGAACTGGCGGGTCCCGAACTGGCGGGTCCCGAACTGGTGGGCCCGAGACCTGACAGCGCCGCACCGGCGGACCCAGAACTAGTGGGCCCTGGACCTGACAGCCCCACACCTGCGGCGGATCCCCGACCCGGGGACCGAAGACCGGCAGGCCCCGACTCCCGATCGCTGGAGTGGTCATTGACGTTCGTACGTTCGAACCCCGGCCGGTCAACGGAATCGCCACCCCGACGGCCGTCCCCCCGCTCCTCATCCGCGTTTCCGGCCCGGGGCGCCGGTCGCCGGGTGGCGTCTGCCAGGAGGGTGAGGCGCTTGACGTCTTCGCTGGTGGCATCTGTGATGGTGGTCGCTCGCATGTTTGACCTCCCAGCCGTCCCGGCCCGAAAAAAAGACCCAATAAAGATCGGCAAATCGAACACGGTGTCGATCGAACTCCCGTACGATGTTGTACACCACGCTGCCAACAATTTCGAGGAAGACTCGAACAATTGTTTGAAGATGATCTTCAACAGCGATACGGTCGCTGTGTGCGACACGAAGACCACGGACCGGGAGATTCGCCGGTGAGGCGGGCCGCCGGGCGAGGAGGCAGATCATGAGCGATCGGGATGACGCCAACGGGGTCAGTGACCTCGCGGTGCGTCGGCGTGACTCTCTGGGCCTGACGCCCAGGCAACGCAAGATCCTCGAGGTGATTCGCGACTCGGTCCAACAGCGCGGATACCCACCGTCCATGCGCGAAATCGGCGAGGCCGTACAACTGACCAGCACGTCCAGCGTGTCGCACCAGTTGACGGCGTTGCAGCGCAAGGGCTACCTGAGACGTGACCCTCACCGGCCGCGCGCGCTCGAGGTGCGCCTGCCCGGCGAGCCGGTGCTCTGGGTCGACCCCGACGCCAGCGAGACCGACCCTCCGGTGAACAGGCCCACGGCCGCCTACGTGCCACTGGTCGGCCGGATCGCCGCCGGTGGTCCGATCCTCGCCGAGGAGAGCGTCGAAGACGTCTTCGCCCTGCCCAAGCAGCTGGTGGGCGAAGGCACCCTCTTCCTCCTGCAGGTCGCGGGTGACTCGATGATCGAGGCCGCCATCGCCGACGGCGACTGGGTCGTCGTTCGCCAGCAGCCGGTCGCGGAGAGCGGCGACATCGTGGCCGCCATGATCGATGGCGAGGCCACGGTAAAGACGTTCAAGCGCAAGGACGGCCACGTCTGGCTGGTGCCGCACAACTCCAACTACGACCCGATCCCCGGCGACGAGGCCAGCGTCCTGGGCAAGGTCGTGGCGGTCCTCCGCCGCCTCTAGCACCTGCGGACATTTCGGGCGTACGGCAGGGTGACGGGCCTGCCATACGCCGTCAGCAACGTACGCACGTCCCGTGGGCATGGCAGGAGAGCAACACTCCTGCCATGCCCTATGTCTATGTCAGGAGGCTGCAACTTCCGCCCCGGGAAGCTCGCGACGTGCGATCTCCAAGCACAACCTCCAGCAGGTCCTCAGCTTTCCAACTGCTCCAGAGCCCATCGGGCCCACTCACGCTGCGCCTCGTACTGGAAGATCCCGTACTGCAGCGCGAGCCGGCCGAAGCGCAGGCGGCCGCGCGGGTGCTCACCGGCGTCGGCGGCCTTGGCGACGGCTTTGAGCTCGGCCACCATCTGCTCGGCCGCCTCCAGATGTCCCCGCACGAGCTCGCTCGCCTCCGGCGGATGCAGGGCGGACAGCAGGCACATGCGCAGCCCATGCTCGTCGCGGACGGCGCGCGGCTTGGGCGGTGACAGCAGCCAGGCGCGCAGCTCCTCGCGGCCCGCGTCGGTGATCGCATAGGTACGGCTGCCGCGGGCCCCCTCCTCGGCGATGGCGATGAGGCCCTCCTCCGCCAGGCGCTTGAGTTCGGGGTAGATGTGGCTCTGTCGTGCCGTCCAGGTGTAGCGCTGCAGCGAGCGCTCGAAGCGGACGTTGAGGGCGTAGCCGCTGGCGGGCCCGTCCTCCAGCAAGCCGAGCAAGGCGTAACGCAGTGACATATCCCTATCTTGACATGTACAGATGGATAGGTCCTAATGTTGGCGTCATGACGGACGTGCTGATCGTGGGTGCGGGACCGACCGGCCTGACCCTCGCCTGTGACCTGGCCCGCCGAAGGGTCGCCTGCCGCATCATCGAGCAAGCCACGACGCCCGCGGCTGGCTCACGCGGCTTCACCCTCAAGCCGCGCACCCTGGAGGCGCTGGACGATCTCGGCGTCGCCGACCGCATCCTGGCGGCGGGCGACACCCGCGGCTGGCTCCGCTTCCACCTCGGCACCGACCACCTCTTCGACCTGCGCCTGCCGCCCGCCTCCGCCGACCCCTCGCGCCCGTACCCGAACACCGTGGCGCTGCCTCAGTGGCGCACGGAGTCGATCCTGCGCGACCGGCTCGCCGAGCTCGGCGGCAAGGTGGAGTTCGGGCGGCGGCTGATCGAATTCGACGCCGACGACGCAGGCGTGACCGCGACGCTGGAGGACGGCGAGCGTGTCCGGGCGCGCTACCTGGTCGCCGCCGACGGCGGTCGCAGCCTGGTCCGGCACACCCTCGGCCTGCCCTTCTCCGGCTCCACGACCGAGGATATGCGCGCGCTCATCGCCGACCTGCGCATCGAGGGCTTGGACCGCGCCAGCGGCACCCACCTATGGGTGACCGCCGACGGCCACATGCTGGCCGCCCGACCCATCCCGCATGCCGACACTTGGCAGGTCGTCACTTCGCTGGAGCCCGGTGATGAAGGCGACCTCGACACCGTGCGCCGCGCGCTCACGACCAGGACCGGCCGTGCCGACCTCCAGGCGTCCGACCCGACCTGGCTGTCGACCTGGCGCTACAACCTGCGGATGGTCGAACGCTACCGGGTGGGCCAGGTACTGCTTGCCGGAGACGCCGCCCATGTGCACAGCCCCTTCGGCGGCCACGGCATGAACACCGGCATCCAGGACGCCTACAACCTCGGCTGGAAGCTCGCCCTGGTCATCCAGAGCGCGGCCAGAGCCGAGCTGCTGGACACCTACGAGGCCGAGCGGCTGCCGGTCGCCCGGGAGATCCTGGCCGACAGCGACCGCCGGCTGAAGGGCATGGTCCCGCCGCGCGTCGTCCGCCCGCTGGTACGGCTGATCTTGAAGTCCGTCATGGCTCGCCAGCAGCGCCGTACTCGCAACGACCATCCCGTCTACCGCACCGGCCCGCTGACCCGGCACCTCACCGGCCGCCACGGCCGTGTCCGGGCCGGAGACGTGGCCCCCGACGCCCCCGTCATGCTCGATGGGGGCGAACACCGCCTGTCCGAGTTGCTCCGCGGCCCGCACTTCACCGCCCTGACCTTCGGCGTCGTCCCCGACCTCGCCGATCCCCGGGTCCGCGCCTACACCGTCGTCCACCCGGGCCGGGCCGGACTGGTCGACACGACCGGGCACCTGCACCGCATGTACGGCGGGCGCACGGGCACGACCGTGCTGATCCGCCCCGACGGCTACATCGGACTCATGGCCGACACTCCGGGCGTGCTGCCGGGCTACCTCAAGCGGCTCTAACGAGTCTCTGGGTGGTGCTACTGCTCGGCCCGATCGGCCCACGACCGGCAAACGCTGCTGCTAGTTACCAGCAAGACCAGCAGTGGGAACACTGGCGAACTCCTCAGCCGGTGAGCGGTCGGTGAGCCTACGGTGAGCCACCGCCATCACTGTTGAGCCATCGCCGGGTCCACCGAGGGCCCGGCCACTGAGCGAGGAGCAGAGATGGACGTTCTGGCAGGCAAGACGGCGTTGGTGACGGGCGGTTCGCGTGGCATCGGCCGGGCGGTGGCGCTGCGACTGGCCGCCGAGGGCGCGCTGGTCGCCGTCCACTACGGCAGCGACGAGGGGGCGGCCAAGGAGACTGTGGCGCGGATCGAGGAGGCAGGCGGCCGGGCGTTCACCGTGCAGGCCCGGTTCGGTGACGAGGGCGCGGTGGACCGGCTGTTCGAGGGCTTGACCGCGGGGCTGGCGGGACGCGGGCTGGACATCCTGGTCAACAACGCGGGCATCGGCTCGGGCAACCCGATCTCACAGGTCACTCCGGAGGAGTTCGGCAGGCTGCTCGCGATCAACGTCGCCACACCGTTCTTCGTGATCCAGTGCGCGCTGCCGCTGCTGAACGACGGCGGCCGCATCATCAACATGGGCTCGACGGCCAGCCGGTTCGCGGTCTCCACGCAGATCGGCTACACCGTGAGCAAGGCGGCGCTGGAGTCGATGGCTCCGTCACTGGCCAACGAGCTCGGCGGGCGAGGTATCACGGTGAACACGGTCGCGCCCGGCGCGGTGCGGACCGACCTGACCGCGGGCTTCACCTCCATCCCCGAGGTGGTCGCCGGGCTGGAGGCGATCACCGCGCTCGGCCGGCTCGGCGAGCCCGAGGACGTCGCCGACGTCATCGGCTTCCTGGCGGGACCGCAAGGCCGGTGGATAACCGGCCAGACCATCGACGCCTCGGGCGGCACCTACCTCGGCCCGATCGCCCCTCGCGCGTGACCGTCCCCACGTGACCGCCGCCGTGATCACCGCCGACATGCGGTTGAGACTCGCGGAACGCGCTCAAAGGCCGGCCCGCGCCCGCCTACCAGCTCCGGCGTCCCGGGGATGGGCTGGCAAAACCAAAGGTGGTTTCTAGAATGACCGCGCGACCGACATAAAGCGGGCAGAAGACCTCAAGGCAACACACAACGGATCAAGTGGCCGAACCGGGCCCTGCCGGGGCGGGTGGCTGCGGGCCGTCACGGGGACTTGGCCCGCAGTCGGGGAAGGGTCTATCGGATGGTGGCGGTCCACCGGCCGCGCGTGAGCGTGATCACCCCCTCAGGGCTGATGGCCGCCTGCGCGCCGCGGATCGGCAGTTCCCCGTAGGTCAGCCAGTGATCGCGCACCTGGTCCAGGAAGCCGTAGAGGCGGCGCTTCCCGCCCTGGTGGACGGTCACCTTGCCGTCTCGCTCCTCGGCGCGAGCCCACGACCCATCCTCATGAGCCATGAGCGCGACGCGGTCGCTGCTGTCGTCGCAGGTGATGAAGCGGTGCTCGATGCCGGGCGCGATGAGTGCCAGCATCGTACTGACATCCCACGCGTTGACCACGTCCATCACCGGGAAGGGGCTGGATTCGACCTGCTCACCCTCCTCGGTGCGGGCGTGCTCAAGGGAGTCCCAGTTACGGGCCGGATAGTCGTTGCCGTGCCGGGCACGCATGAACCCGGCACGGTCCCACTCGACCCTGCCGGCTGCGCCTCCGTCCTCCTGCTTGTCAGCCGTGATGATCAGGCTCGTGCCGGTGATCGTGGTCACCAGCCGGCCGCCCGGCTTCAACACGGCCAGCCAGCAGTGCGGGATCGGTTTGACCGCCACGGTGGCGATGATCCGGTCCCACTCCCCGGGCAGCGGGCCCGCCGTGGCGTCCGCGGTGAGGAGTTGCGGCCGGTAGCCGATCTCGTCCAGCCGCTTCTCGGCGGCCGCGGTGAGATACGGGTCCACGTCGATCGCCGTGACCCTCGGGTGGCCGAGCCGAGCGCACAGAAGAGCCGTGCCGTAGCCGGTGCCGGTGCCCACGTCCAGGACGATGGACCGGTTGTCGATCGAGGCGTGCCGGAACATCTGCACGAGCAAGCCGGGCAGCGTGCTCGACGACGTCGGGGACCCTTGCAGGAGAGCGTCGGGCCTGGCGTGGTCAACGTGGACGTCGCCCACTCGGGTGACGAGGGTCCAATCGCGGTATGCGGCGGCCAGCCACCGATCGTGGTCGCCGTCGCCGATGCGCACTTTCCAGCCCTCGGGCGTCTTCGCCCACCAACGGGGAACGAACGGGTGACGTTGGGTGTTGGCGACCAGGGCGCGCCACCGCGACCCGGGCGGGGCCACCGCGGCGGCGAGCTGGCGGGCGTGGTCCTTCCAGGAGTCCATGAGCAAGTATTCACTCGCCGGGTTCGGGTCGTTCACTGGTTTCCTGCCTTGCGGAGGTTGACGGCGGGGATGGGCAGGAGCAGTGCGTTGCCCTCGCACTCTGTAGAGGCGGGCGGGCAGTCGTTGCCGTCGTTCGCTGGCGGGCACTCCGATATCGGCGCGCAGGGCGGTTTGTCGCCGAGTCGGGGCACCAGCGGGAGCAGAGCGTTCCAGGCCGGGCCGTTGAGGATCTCGCCGAGCGGGGTGTCGCGCACGTTCCCGGCCGGGGGCAGGAACCGCGACATGACGCACATGGTGACGTCCCCGTCCGGATTGACGGCGGCGCGGCCGTTGCCGCACTGGCCGCACAGTTCGGCGCAGGTCGCCTCGATGCCCGTCCCCTCGGTGGCTCGGCCGATGCCACGCATCCGATCGACCGGGGCGAGGTTCGGGACGCCGAGGGCCATCATCTCGGCGTGCGCCTCGTAGGCGCGCTGGCCCTCGAACGTCTCAACGATCGCGACCTTGAGCGGGATGCCACATTCCAAAGCCTTGACGATCGCCGCCCGAGTCCGCGTGTGGGACCTGGGCTGACGGGTGACCCTGTCGTGCAGCTCCGCCACGTCGCTGTAGTAGCTGGTCGCCAGCGTGACGCGAGGCTTGGCGTACAGCTCCCACGACGACTGTTCCGGCAAGGTGGAGGCCGTCAAGGGTGCGGAAGGTGATTTCTTGCTCGGCTGAAGCCACCTACAGCAGCATACGGACGGCATTGGTCACCTGAAAGCGTTCGTGAGGGGAGGGCAGGAACTGAGGGGGTTTCTAGAATGACCGCGTGACCGACATAAAACGGGCAGAAGACCTCAAGGCAACACATGACGGGTTCAAGTGGGCCAAAGCCGCCCCCGGCGTCATCCCCGCCTGGATAGCCGACATGGACCTCCCCACCGCCCCAGAGGTCATCGACGCCCTCCAGCGCCGAGCCCACGGCGACCTCGGCTACCCCACCTGGCTGGACAGCCCCCACAGCGGCCCCCTGGCCGAGGCGTTCGTGGAGCGGATGGAGAGCCGGTACGGCTGGCGGCCGGATCTCGAGCATGTGCGCAGTTATACCGACATCAATCAGGCGCTCCAGGTGCTCCTCCACGTATGGACCCGCCCGGGCGACGGTGTGGCCGTGCACACTCCGGCCTATCCCCCGTTTCTCGGCACGCTGGAGAGCATGGATCGGCCGCTGCACCCGCTGCAGCTGAGCGCCGATGGGGATTCGTGGCGGTTCGAGGTGCCTGATCTGTCCAGGTGCAAGGTGCTGCTGCTGGTCAATCCGCACAACCCCACAGGCCGGGTCTTCACCCGCGAGGAGCTGACCGAGCTGGCCGAGCATGCCGAACGCCACGATCTCCTGGTCATCGCCGACGAGATCCACGCCGACCTCACGTATGCCCCGCACCAGCACATCCCGTTCGCCACCATCCTGCCCGAGCGGACCGTCACGCTCACCTCCGCGACCAAGGCGTTCAACCTCGGCGGCATCCGCTGCTCGGTCGCCCACATCGGCTCGCCGGAGCTGCGTAAGGTGCTCGGCGCGCAGCCGCCCTTCTTGTACGGCTCAGCCAACCTGTTCGGCGTGGAGGCGACGGTGGCGGCCTGGCGGCACGGTGACGCCTGGCTTCAGGAGACCCGTGCCCTGCTCGACCGGAACCGCAGGATGATCGCCGACCGCCTCCCCGAGGGAGTCGGGTACCGCATCCCAGAGGCCACCTATCTGGCCTGGCTCGACTACGGCCGCCCAGGCGTACCGGAGATGCTCGAACGCGACGCCAAGGTCATGCTGAGCGACGGCGCCACGTTCGGGCCCGGCGGCGCGCACTCCGTACGCCTGAACTTCGCCACCACCGAGCCCATCCTGACCGAGATCCTCGACCGCATCGCACAGGCGGAGACCAGCGGAAGCCAGGCCGCGGGGCGGTAGTCCAGGACGATGGCGCCCGTAGATCAGCAGGTCGCCGCCCTCCTCGGCCTTGAGCGCGGCGACCTCCTCGGCGACGTCTCCCTTGATCACGGTGGGTCCCGCGGGACCCACCACGACGTGCTGATCAGGCCGGGAGGGGCGGCAGGTCGGGAGGCATGGCCGCGGGGTTCTCGGTCAGGGCGGCGAGCGCGAGTTCGACCGCCTTCTCCAATTGCGGATCGCGGCCGGCCACCCGGTCCTGCGGCGTGATGATCACCTCGATGTCGGGGTCGACGCCGTAGTTCTCCACGCCCCAGCCCTGACCCGCCAGCCAGAACGAGTAGCGGGGCTGGGTCACCAGGGTCCCGTCCACCAGCGAGTACCGCGAGTCGATGCCGATCACCCCGCCCCACGTCCGGGTGCCCACCAGCGGACCGATCCGCAGGTTCTTGATGCCCGCGCTGACGATGTCGCCGTCCGAGCCCGCGAACTCGTCGGTGACGGCCACGATCGGGCCGCGCGGCGAGTCCTCCGGGTAGCGCATCGGCTCGTAGCCGCGCGCGTGCGCCCAGCCGGAGACCCGGCGGGACAGCTTCTCCAGGACGAGCTCGGAGGTGTGCCCGCCGCCGTTCTCGCGTACGTCCACGACCAGCCCTTCGCGGGCCATCTCCGTACGCAGGTCACGGTGGAACTGCGCCCACCCGGAGGCCACCATGTCGGGTACGTGCAGGTAGCCGAGCCGGCCGTCCGACGCCTCCCTGACGTAGGCCCGGCGGCCCTCCACCCAGTCGTGGTAGCGCAGCTGCGTCTCGTCCGAGATCGGGGTGACCACCACCCGGCGTGTCTCGCCGCCCGACGCCGGTCGTACGGTCAGCTCGATGGGCTGGCCGGCCGTGCCGGACAGGGCGGCCAGCGGACCGCGTACGGGATCGACGGGCCGGCCGCCCACCGCCACGATCGCGTCGCCCACGCGCACGGCGACGCCCGGCGCGAGCAGCGGCGAGCGCGCGTCGTGGTCGGACGACTCGCCGGGCAGGATCCGCTCGACGCGCCAGACGCCTTCCGGGTCGCGGGTGATGTCGGCGCCGAGGAGGCCCTGGCGGCGGCGCGGGTCGTAGGATCCGCCGCTGGCGCGGGCGTAGGCGTGCGAGGTGCCCAGCTCGCCCTGTACCTCCCAGAGCAGGTCGATGAGCTCGGAGTAGGCGCCGATCCGTTCGACCAGCGGCGCGTAGCGGTCGAGCGCGCCCTGCCAGTCGACGCCGTTCATGTCGGCGCGCCAGAAGTGGTCGCGCATCAGCCGCCCGGCCTCGGCGTAGCCCTGCCGCCACTCGGCGATCGGGTCGATCTGGACCGTGATCCGGTCGAGGTCGATGGTGACGACCTCGTCGCCCTCACCGCTGGCGCGGGTCTGCAGGCCGTTCTTGCCGTTGAGGACGAGCCTGGTGCCGTCGCCGCTCACCTCGAAGGCGCGCGTCTCCTTGCCGAGCTCAGACTTGGCGCGCTTCTTGAGGTCGTAGCGTTCGAGGACGGTCTCGGCCGCCGCGTCGGTGCCGTCGCCGAGCTGACCGGCGACGGGGTGGCGCAGCCAGATCAGGGCGTCCTTGGCGGTACGCAGGTTGCGATAGTGCGCCGCCGGGACAGGCACGGGCACCACCCGCGAGGCCAGCCCCTCGGCGTCCACCTCGGTACGCGGCGGCTCGGCGTCCTTCTTCTCCGAGCCCTTCTTCTCCTCCGAGGCCGAGGCCGAGGCGGGCTTGTCGTCCTCGCCGTTGAACCCGCGCCCCTGCAGGCTCGGGTCGAAGGGTGAGGGCGTCGTCGCCTGCAAGGGCACGATGTACGGCCGGCAGCCGGCCGGGAACGACAGGTCGAACACGTGCGCGTCGTAGATCGGGTCGAACGTCCGCACCGACAGGAACGCCAGATGCTTGCCGTCCCTGGTGAACACCGGGTCATAGTCGGCGAACCGCAGCGGCGTCACGTCGATGACGGAGGTCCCGTCGAGGCGGCCCATCCTGATCTGCGACAGCCGCTCGTCGTGCGGGTGCACCCAGGCCAGCCAGGACGAGTCCGGCGAGAACGTCAGCCCGCTGACGTCGCCCTGCGTCGTGCGATCCAATTCCCGGACATTTCCGGATTCGAGGTCGATGACCAGCAGCCGCCCGTCGTGCGTGGCGGCGGCCACGTGCTTGCCGTCCGGCGAGGCGGCCAACTGGAGCACCCGGCCCAGCTCTCCTGCCGCCAGGGTGCGGATCTCGCCGCCGGGCGTGCCGATCTCCAGGCCGTCCTCGCCGGTGGCGTCCGACACCCAGACCGCCCGGCCGTCGGCGTCGAGCACGCGCGGCAGCCGTACCCGGACCCCGGGCTCCACCCGCAACGCGCCCGCGGGCCCGTCGCGGTGGGTCACCCAGTGGGCGGTGCCGCGGATCTCGACCGCGCTCGCCCGGCCGGTCTCGTCCGGCGAGAACCCGCCGACGCGAGCCGGCGCCGGTCGCCGCGCGCGAGCCGGGCGCGGCCCGCCGAGCTTGACCTCCAGCTTGTACGGCTCGCCGTCGAGACTGTCCAGCAGCCACAGATCGCCGGCATGGCTGTAGACCACCCGCTCCCCGTCGGTCGAGGCGTGGCGGGCGTAGAACTCGTCGTGCCCCGTGTGCTTGCGCAGGCCGGACCCGTCGGGCAGGGCCGAGTACACGTTGCCGGTGCCGTCGACGTCGGCCAGGAAGGCGACGCGGTCGCCCACCCACATGGCCGACCAGTGCTGTGCGTCGCTGTCGGCGAACAGCCGGGCGAACTCACCGCTCCCGTCGGCGTCGACCCAGAGCTTGCCCGCCGTACCGCCCCGGTAGCGCTTCCACTGTGACGGCTCGCGCCAGATCGAGGAGACGGTCGCGACCCGGTCCCCGCTGACGGCGGCGTCGCTCACCCACCCGTACGGCAGGCGCACCGCCTGGCCGCCGTCGAGCGGCACCGCGTACGCCCAGGTCCTGGTGCGCCCGCCCTCGCCCGCCGCGCTGACCGCGAGCACATCCCCACCGGCGGTCCAGCCGCGCGAGCCGGTCGTCGCGCTGCCCCAGTGGGTCAGCCGCTCGCCCTCGGCCCCGTCGAGCTCGGCGGCGAACACTTCGGGCAGTCCCTCACGATGGCTGGTCCACGCGATGCGGGCGCCGTCGGGCGAGAACCTGGGGAACGACACGGGCGTGCGGTCGGCGGTGAACCGCCATGCCCGTCCGCCCGCGACGGGTGCCAGCCAGACATCGTCGTCGGCGACGAAGGTGACCAGGTCACCGTGCAGATGTGGATATCTCAGGTATGCGCCAGTTGTCACAGCAGCACACTAGTGCGCGTCCGGCCGTGAGGGCGGCCCTTGAAGTCTTGGTCAAGGCCGGTCACCGGACGCGTGTGATGGATGGTAAGGGGCAAGACCCGAACGCGACTTCGGTTTCGGGAGGAATCATGAAGATCTTCGCCCGCGCCTATCAGTGGCCGCCTCGCGTGGCCGCAGGGGTGTACATCCTGAACTCCGGGCTGTCCAAGGCCAAAGCCGATCGGGAGACCGCGACCGGCGTGCACGGCATGGCGGCCACGGCCTTCCCGTTCCTGGGCGAGCACGACCCCGAGACGTTCGTGGGGCTGTTCTCGAAGGCGGAGATCGCCGTGGGGGCCGCGCTGCTGATCCCGATGGTGCCGTCGCTGGTCGCGGGGGCGGCGCTCACCGCGTTCGCCGGCGGGCTGCTCGGCTTCTACCTCAAGATGCCGGGGCTGCGCGAAGAGGGCAGTCTGCGCCCCTCGGAGCAGGGGATCGGCATCGCCAAGGACATCTGGCTGCTGGGCATCGGGCTGGGCCTGGTGGTGGATGAGCTGACCCAACGTTGAAGTTAACGTCCGCGAACCCGGGTAGGCGGCACACCATGGCAGAAATCGGATACACCCTGATGTGCGAGCAGACTCCGGCCCGGCAACTCGTGGACGACGCGGCCGCGGCCGAGCGAACCGGATTCGACTACGCGGTCATCTCCGACCACTACTTCCCCTGGGTCGAGGAGCAGGGGCACGCGGCCTACGCCTGGTCGGTCCTGGGCGCCGTGGCGAACGCCACCGAGCGGCTGCCCTTCATGACCTATGTGACGTGCCCGATCATGCGGTACCACCCGGCCGTGGTCGCGCAGAAGGCCGCCACGATGGGCGTGCTCAGCGATGGCCGGTTCACGCTGGGGCTGGGCGCCGGCGAGAACCTGAACGAGCACGTGATCGGCGAGGGCTGGCCCCCGGTCAACACCCGGCACCGGATGTTCCGCGAGGCCGTCCAGATCATCAAGGAGCTGTTCTCCGGCGACTATGTCACCTACCAGGGCGAGTTCTACAACGTGGACTCGGCCAAGCTCTACGACCTGCCCGAGCGCCCGGTGCCGATCGGCATCGCGGCCTCCGGCGGTCAGTCGGCGGACCTCGCCGCCGAGCTCGGCGACCTGCTGATCATCAATGAGCCGCTGCCGGAGGTGGTGGATCAGTTCACCGCGCTCGGCGGGTCGGGCAAGCCGGTGTACGGGCAGCTCGCCATCGCGTACGACACCGACGCGGAGGCGGCCAAGGAGCGGGCCCACCGGCTGTGGCGCTGGTCGGCGGCCGGGTGGAAGGTCATGGCCGAGCTACCGGGGCCGGTCAACTTCGCCGCCTACGCCGACTATGTACGGCCCGAGGACGTCGCCGCCAGCGTGCCGTGCGGCGACGACGTGGACGCGGTGGTCGAGGCGGTCAAGAAGTACACCGACGCCGGCTACACGCACGTCGCGCTCGTACAGATCGGCCACGACCAGCAGCAGCCCTTCTTCGGCTGGGCCGAGAAGGAACTGCTGCCCGCGTTGCGCCGCCTCTGAGCCGCGCCCCGCGTCGCGCGCGTCGCCGCTGAGTCCGGCTCGTCAGGGGACGATGTTGACCAGCTTCGGCGCCCGCACGATCACCTTGCGCGGCTCGCCCGTCAGGTAGGGGCGGACCTTCTCCGAATCCAGGGCCAGCGCCCTCAGGTCGGCCTCCGAGATGCCGGGCGACACCTCCAGGCGGTCGCGCACCTTGCCGGCCACCTGGACGACGGCGGTCACCGACTCCTGCACCAGCAGCGCGGGATCGGCGGTGGGCCAGCCGGCCCGGCCGACGCCGGCGCCACCCTTGTGGCCCAGGCGCTCCCAGCCCTCCTCGGCGGTGTAGGGGGCCACCAGCGACAGCATGACGGCCAGCGTCTCGGCCGCCTCGCGGACCGCGGGGTCGGCGGCACCGGGACCCGAGTCGATGGCCTTACGGGCCGCCGACGTCAGCTCCATCATGCGCGCGATCGCCACGTTGAAGCGCTGGGACTCGACCAGCCTGGTGACCTCGTCGATCGTGTGGTGGGTGACCTTGCGCAGCTCGACGTCGCCGCCCTCGAACGGCACGCCGGGCTCACTGGCCACCTCGGTCATCACGCGGAAGGCGCGGGCCAGGAACTTCTGTGACGCGGCCGGCGACATGTCGGCCCAGTCGATGTCCTCCTCGGGCGGACCGGCGAACACCATGGTCAGGCGGACCGCGTCGACGCCGAAGTCGTCGATCTGCTTGCCCAGGTCCACGCCGTTGCCCAGGGACTTCGACATGGCTTTGCCGCCGTTGATCACCTGGCCCTGGTTCAGCATGCGCAGGAACGGCTCGGTGAAGTCGAGCATGCCCATGTCGTGCAGCACCTTGGTGAAGAACCGTGAGTACAGCAGGTGCAGCACCGCGTGCTCGATGCCGCCGACGTACTGGTCGATCGGGCCCCACTTGCGGACCTGCTCGACGTCGAACGGGCCCTCGGTGTAGCCGGGTGAGGTGTAGCGCAGGAAATACCAGGACGAGTCGACGAAGGTGTCCATCGTGTCGGTGTCGCGCTGGGCGGGACCGCCGCACTTGGGGCACTCGACGTTGACCCAGTCGGTGGCGCTGGCCAGCGGAGACACGCCCTTCGGCGACAGGGCCTCGCCGCGCAGGTCGGGCAGCGTGATCGGCAGCTGATCGTCGGGGACGGGCACCTCGCCGCAGTCGGGGCAGTGGATGATCGGGATCGGCGTGCCCCAGTAGCGCTGCCGGGACAGCAGCCAGTCGCGCAGCCGGAAGTTGATCGCGCCCGTGCCCCTGCCGTCGGCCTCCAGCACTTCGATGATCTTGGAGATGGCTTCGGTCTTGGTCAGCCCGTCCAGCGGACCGGAGTTGACCAGCTTGCCCTCGCCCGGCGTGGCCTGGCCGGTCTCGCCCGGGTCGGCCAGTCCGGTGTGCACGACGACCTTCACCGGCAGCCCGAACTTCAGCGCGAAGTCCAGGTCGCGCTGGTCGTGGGCGGGCACGGCCATGATGGCGCCGTGGCCGTAGTCGGACAGCACGTAGTCGGCCGCCCAGACCTGGATGCGCTCGCCGTTGACCGGGTTGATCGCGTAGCGGCCCAGGAAGACGCCGCTCTTCTCCTTGTCGGTGGACAGCCGCTCGATGTCGCTCAGCTTGGCCGACTCGGTGCGGTACGCCTCGAACGCCGCGCGCTGCTCGTCCGTGACGATCTCGTCGGCCAGCGGCGCGTCGACGGCCACGACGAAGAACGTCGCGCCGAACAGCGTGTCGGGCCGCGTGGTGTAGACGTGGACCGGCTCCTCGCGACCCTCGATCTCGAAGAGCACATCGGCGCCCTCGGACCGGCCGATCCAGTTGCGCTGCATGGTCAGCAGGCGCTCCGGCCAGCCGTCCAGCTGCTGCATGTCGTCCAGCAGCCGCTGCGCGTAGTCAGTGATCTTGAAGTACCACTGGGTCAGCTCACGGCGGATCACGTCGGCGCCGCAGCGCTCGCACTTGCCCGCCACGACCTGCTCGTTGGCCAGCACGGTCTGGTCGTTGGGGCACCAGTTGACCAGGCCGCCCTTGCGGTAGGCCAGGCCGCGCTCGAAGAAGCGGATGAACAGCCACTGGTTCCAGCGGTAGTAGTCGGGGTCGCTGGTGTGCAGGCGGCGCGACCAGTCGAAGGAGATGCCGTAGCGCTTGAACGAGTTGGCCTGCGTCTCGATGTTGGCGTAAGTCCATTCGGCGGGGTGCGCGTTCCGCTTGATGGCGGCGTTCTCGGCCGGCAGGCCGAAGGAGTCCCAGCCGATCGGGTGCAGGACGTTGTAGCCCTGCTGGAACCAGAAGCGCGCGACCACGTCGGCGATCGCGAACACCTCGGCATGGCCCATGTGGAGGTCACCGGAAGGGTAGGGGAACATGTCCAGCATGTAGCGCCGCTCACGCGTGTCGGCGGCGTCCTCGCTGGCCCGGAACGGGTCCTGCTCCTCCCATCGCTGCTGCCACTTGGCCTGCAGCGCCTGCGGGTTGTACTCACTCACGGCGGTTGTCCTTTTGGATTGTGTCGGACCCATAAGAAAACCCCTCGTGCGCACAACGAGGGGCAGCCGCGACGGCGAGATGTCAGAGCCGTCGCGGCCCGCTAAGAAGCAGGGTCGCGGAACGCATAGGTCAAGCCTAGCGCACCTCTTCGGCTGAATGCGGGCCATCGATCCGGCCTAGTGGGCACAATGGACTCTTCTGGTCTGGTGAGACCCGATGGTGATCTATCCGTTGTGACCTCTAATGTCCCATTAGAATACTGTCGTCGCCGTGGTGTACCTAGTTGAGCCAGAACATCCAGAAGGTGGCCTGCCCATGCAGGACCCACCGACGGATCCGCACGGCTTCGCGCGTTTTACTGCGAAACCCCTGGTCTCGCGTGAGATCATGCCGGATGCGTCAAATCCGGACATAACCTCGGGAGGTACGGCAGCAATGGCAACGGAGAATTCCGGAGCACCCCATCTGCCACCGTCCTGGCCCGAGGCGCCACAGCCGGAGGTGCCGACATCCTGGCCCGAGGCGCCTCGGCAGGACACGTCATGGCCCGACTCCTCACGGAGCGGAGCCGGTCAGTCACCATGGCCGGACCCGGCACAGTCGCAGCCTTCGTGGCCCGACCCCGCGCAATCCGCGCCGTCGTGGCCCGATCCATCACAGTCGGCGCCGTCCTGGCCCGACCCCGCGCAGTCGGCGCCCTCTTGGCCCGACCCCGCGCAATCCGCACCGTCGTGGCCCGACCCCTCGCGGCAGGGCTTCCCGCCGCCGCAGGGGCCGCCGCAGTCCCGGCCGGACGCCGGCGCTCCCGCCTGGTCCGAGGCGCCACCTGCGTCAAACGCCTGGTCGAACCTCGGACATCCCGACTCCCGGCCCCAGCCGCGTCCCGGTGACCCGCTGGAGCGCACGGTCTCCTATGGCCAGGGCTCTCCGGACAACCAGCCCACGGCGTACCACCAGTTCCCGAATCCTCTCGGCGAGCGCGCGTACCCACCCCAGGACGACCGGGGCAACCCACGGCCCGGCACGCCGCTCGACGACCGGGGGGCGCCACGCGGCGACTTCGACCACCGCGGTGGACCGCGCCCCGGCTTCGACGACCGGGGGGCACCCCGGTCCGACTTCGACCACCGCGGCGGGCCGCAGCCCGGTTTCGACGACCGCGGCGGGCCGCAGCCTGGCTTCGACGACCGCGGCGGGCCCCGCTCCGGCTCCCCGCTGGACGGCCCGCGGGGCAACGTCACTCCGCTGGACAGCCGGCGGGGCGGCACTCCCCTGGACGAGCGTGCGGTGCCGCGTTCCGCGCCCGCCCCGGACGACCGCTTGGTCGCCTTCGGTCAGGCGCCGGGCCAGGCGCCGCCTCAGGCGCCGGGCGCCGAGAACCACCAGGCCGAGCACGGCAGGCCGGGCGCCAACCTGAGCCGCGACCCGTCCGACCCGGAACACCGGTTCGTGACGGCCGGCCAGATCAGCGGCTCCCGCACCCCGCCGCCCGAGCGCCAGCAGGAGCTCTGGAACACCGTCTTCGGCGACGACTACCAGGGGATGGGCGAACCGGAGTCACTGGACGACAGCCCCGGCAAGCCCATCTGGATCTACGCCCTCGCGGGCTCGGTGGCCATCGCCTTGGTCGGCGCCGTCCTCTGGGCGTTCCTCGCCGGCCCCCTGGCCGCCGACAAGCCGACCGCCAGCAGCAGCGCGGCCGCCAACGCCAAGTCCAGCTCGTCGCCCAGCTCCGCCCCCACCAAGACGACGAGCTCGATCCCCCGCCTGCCGCGGTGGTCCGGCAAGGCCGCCCCCGTGCTGGGCACGGTCGCCAACCCCACGGCCGGCATCACGGTCCCGCGCCTCGGCGGCACCTGGCAGCAGGACCAGCGCGCCACCGTCAAGACCACGTACGGCTTCGACACCCGCCAGTACGTCGTGACGGGCACCAACACCTCCGCCCAGATCCTCACGGGTCCGCTCCCGGCCAAGATGGCGTCCTCGTTCACCAGCGAGGACGACCTGGAGCCGGTGATCAAGCAGGTGGTGCTGAACGCCCGCAAGCGCTTCTTCCCGGCGGACAACAAGGTCCGCAAGATCGCCCAGCAGCCGCTCAAGATCGGCCAGTCCTCGGGCCGCGTCATCGCCTACGCCCTCACCTCGGGCACCGAGAAGGCCACCATCATCACGGCCGCGATCAACACGGGCAAGGACGTACCGGCGATCGTCTACATGTCGATCCCGTCGACCAGCAAGCAGCTCCTGCCCGACGTCAACACGATCATCAAGCAGCTCAAGGTCACCCCCACGTCCTGACCCCCGGATCCCGGGGACCGGGACGTGACTAGAAGGTGCACTCCAGGCGCTTGATGCCGTTGATGAAGCTGGAGTACAGGCGGTCCGGCTTGCCCGCCTCGATGTCCGGCACCCGGCGGAGCAGTTCGCGGTACATCACCGTGATCTCCCGCCGGGCCAGGTGCGCCCCCAGGCAGAAGTGTGGCCCCGGCCCGCCGAATCCCACGTGCGGGTTGGGCGAGCGGGTGATGTCGAACCGCTCGGGGTCCTCGAAGACGGACGCGTCGCGGTTGGCCGACCAGTAGAACATCACCACCTTCTCCCCCTCCCGGTACAGGTGGCCGTTCATCTCGAAGTCCCTGGTCACCTTGCGGCGCATGAAGTTCACCGGCGAGCCGAGCCGGACGATCTCCTCCACGGCCCCCGGCGCCCGGCCCTCGATGTCCGCCAGCCAGAGCGCGCGCTGGTCGGGGTTGTTGGTGAGCAGGCGCAGGCCGTACGAGATGGCGTTGCGGGTGGTCTCGTTGCCCGCCACCACCAGCAGGATGAAGAACGACCCGAGCTCCTGCAACGTCAGCCGTTCGCCGTCGATGTTGGCGTTGACCAGGGAGGACGTCAGGTCGTTCGTGGGGTGGTCGGCGCGGTAGGAGGCCAGGTCCTGGACGAGTTGCTGGAGTTCCGCGCCGGCGTTGAGCAGGCGCGGGACCACCTGACTGACGTCGCCGCCGGTGTATTCGGGGTCGAAGCCGCCCAGGATGAGATTCGAGCGGTCGTAGACGAACTGGTAGTCGCGCTCGGCGATGCCCATCATGTCGCAGATGATCTTCAGGGGCAGGCGGGCGGCGACCTCGGCGACGAAGTCGCAGCCCGGACCCGTGACCAGCAGGTCGTCCACGATCTTGGCGGCCGCGGTGTCCACGTCCGCCTCGAACTGCTTGATCATCTTGGGGGTGAAGGCCCGGGAGACGATCCGGCGGAGGCGGGCGTGCCGGGGGTCGTCCATGTTGATCATCGAGCCGAAGTACTCGGCGAACTCGGCGGGCATGTCGAGGATGTTCGTGGCGCCGCCGCTGCCCGAGGAGAAGACCTCCGGATTGCGGCTGGCCTCCAGGATGTCTGCATGCTTGACCAGCGCGTAGTAGCCGGGGCCCTGCGGGGCGAAGTCGACCACGGGCTCGGCGAAGAAGGCCGGTGTATCTCGCGCCCGCAGCCGGTCGAAGGCCTCCTTCCGCTCCGCCATCGGCTTGGCCCAGAACTCACGGTCCGACAGGTCGAAGTCAAGCACGTCCATGAACACCATCATTCGGATAGCGGCCTACACACGTCAACGTGATCGAAGTACACCGTACGTCTGCGGCGGCGGGCGCGCGCGGAAAATCAGTCGCCTCGGCAGGCGGTTGATCTATAGCGTGAGCTCATGACGTTCTTCTTCTTCCTGCGCTAGCGACCCGCCGGCGGGTCGCGGATGACCCACCGCCGGTGATGCGGGACGGCCGGCCGCCGTCCCGGGTCGCGACGTGGGAGAAGGACACGTGCATACGCTTGCCGTGGCCAGGGCGGTGCGTGGCATCGAGCCCCTGGTGGCCGCGGAGATCCGACGTGCCGGGCTCGGGGTGGTGCGCGGGGTGCGCCACCGTGAGGTGTGGTTCGAGCCGGCCGATCCGGGGCCCGAGCTGCTCGAGCTGCGGATGGCCGACGACGTGCTGCTGGTGGCGGCCGTCGTGGAGGGGGCCGGACGCGACAAGGAGTCCCTGACGCGCCTGACACGGGCCGCTCGCGAGCTCGACGCCGAGAGCCTGACGAAACTCGCCCAGCGGATCACCGGGAGTCCGTACGGAGTGCGGGACGGCGGGGTGGAGGTGTCGGCGTCGTTCGTCGGGCGGCGGAACTACAGCCGGTTCGACATCGAGGACGCCGTCGGGGCCGAACTCGCCCGGCCGGCGGGCCTGGCGTACCACTCGCGCCGCGACGGCCGGGTGCCGCCCGAGGGCTCGATGGCCTGGCGGGTCACGGTGGAGGGCGAGCAGGCGGTCATCGCGCTGCGCGTGCCCGCAAGGCCGCTGCACCGCAGGTCGTACAAGACGGAGTCGATCCCGGGCACGCTGCATCCACCGGTGGCCGCCGCCATGGCCGGGCTGGCGCGGCTCGACCGCGCCGCCACGGTGCTCGACCCCTGCTGCGGAGCCGGTACGACGCTCATCGAGGCACGCGCGCTCGCGCCGCGCACCCGCCTCCTAGGCCTCGACCACGACCCGCACGCCGTCCACATCGCCGCCGCCAACGCCGCCCGAGACGCGGCGCTCGGCTTGGCCGCCCGGGGCGTGGCGCGCGCCATCGCCTGGAGTGTGGCCGACGCGGGCCGGATTCCCCTGCCGGGTGGCAGCGTGGACCGGGTCCTGGTGAACCCGCCCTGGGACCGTCAGGTGGCCCCTACCGGCCGCCTCCGCCGCGACCCCGCCCGCCTGTGGCGCGAGATCCACCGCGTCCTGGCCGTCGGCGGCATCGTCGTGGCGCTCCTTCCGGAGCCCTGGCAGCCGCCCGGATTCACGGTGAACAGGATGGTTCACCTCACCCTTTCAGGGCGTCATCCGGTCATCGCGGTCCTCAGGAGGTCAGCCAGTCGAGGATGAGCCGGTTGACCTCCGCGGGCTGTTCGAGGTGAAGGAAGTGGCCCGCGCCGGCCACCAGCTCGGTCCGCGATCCGTCGGGCAGGTGGCTCTGCGCGTCCTTGACCAGGTCGGCCGAGAGGCAGCCGTCCAGTGTCCCGTGCAGGTAGAGGATCGGCCCGGTGGTCGCGGGCTCCGGCGCCGGGTAGCGGCCGGTGGGCGGGGTGGTGCCGAGCATCGCCCGGTAGTAGCCGATGGCCGCGGCCAGGTTCGCCGGTTCGCCGATGCTCTGGCGGACGAACTCCAGGTCCTGCTGGGCGTCGTAACCGGGCGACCAGTCGCGCCAGAGCCCCTCCAGGAAGCCGGGGGCGGCGGCCGCCGTCTCGGCCAGGCCGGTCTGGAAGAGGAAGACGTAGAACGAGCGCTTGAGCTGCTCGTACTCCAGGAACCCGGCTCCCAGGGCGGCGGCCGGCGGCACGGCCATGGCCACGGACTTGCGGAAGCGGTCGGCGGTCGCGTAGACGGGGAACGCGCCCCAGTCGTGGCCGACGAGCACCGCGGCGGAGTCGCCGCCCAGCTCCTCGTGCAGGGCCCGGACGTCGGCGACGAGCGCGCCGCCCTCGTAGGCGCCGTCGGCGGGGATCTCGGTCGGAGCGTAGCCGCGCATGAACGGCGCGACCGCGCGGTAGCCACGCTCGGCCAGGGCCGGCAGGAGGTGGCGCCAGGTGTGGGCCGTGTCGGGGAAGCCGTGCAGGCACAGGGCCAGGGGCCCCTCCCCTACGGTCAGATACGCGAACTCCACCCCGTTGGCGTGGACAGTTCTGATCTCCATGACTGCGAAACCTAGCATTCGGCTCTCGGTTGGAGTACCACTTCACCTATGCGACGAGGTTGGGTGTTAGCGCTCGCTTCTCTCACTATCGTGCTCGTGGTCGTCGACCTGACGGCTGTGACGATCGCCCTGCCCGCCATCCGCTCCGATCTGGGGGCGAGCCTGCCTGAGGTGCAGTGGGTGGTCGACGCCTACGCGCTCACGCTGGCCGCCGTCCTGCTGCCGGCCGGAGTCCTGGCGGACCGGTACGGCCGGCGCAAACTGCTGGCGATCGGCGTGACCATCTTCACCCTGGCCTCCCTGGCGTGCGCCCTGGCCCCGAGCGCGCCACTGCTCGACCTGGCCAGGGGCGTGCAGGGCCTGGGCGCTTCGGCCCTCTACGGCACGACGACGCCGCTGATCGCCTCGGTCTATCCGGAGGGCCCGGAACGCGGCAAGGCGCTCGGCATCTTCAGCGCGGTGTCGGGGCTGGCGATGACGCTGGGCCCGGTGGTGGGCGGCGCGTTGACTGCGGGGTTCGGCTGGCGGGCCATCTTCCTGATCAACCTGCCCATCGGCGTGTTCGTACTGGTCGCGTTGCGGCAGCGGGTCGAGGAGTCGCGGGGCGCGGGCCATCTCGATCCGCTGGGCATCGTGCTGATCAGCGCGGCGCTGTTCGCGATCATCCCGGCGCTCATCCACGACCTGCCGTGGCTGCTGGTGGCGGGGCTGGTGCTGCTGGCCGCGTTCGTGCTCGTGGAGCTGCGGCTGCGTAACCCGATGGTCGACTTCGGGCTCTTCAGGAACCGGGTGTTCGCGGTCGGGTCGGGCACGACACTGCTCATGCTGGCCGCGCTGCTCGGCGCGTTCACCTATCTCACGTTGTACGTCCAAGGGCCGCTCGAGGCGACGCCCGTAGAGGCGGGAGTGCGGTTCCTGGCCTTCAGCGTGGCGGCCGTCATCGGGCCGGTGGCGATCGGCCGGGTGCTGCACCGCTGGCCGATGGGCGTGCTCATCGCGACCGGCCCGGCGCTGATCGCGGGCGCGCTGCTCGTGATGGCGATACCGGCCGCGAACCGGTGGACACCGATCATGTTCGGGCTGCGCTGCTGCCGGTGGCACTGGCCGGCCCGCTGATCAGCCGGTCTCCTCGACCCCCCGCAGCAGACAGCGCAGCCCGAACTCGAACTGATCGGTGAAGTCCAGGTCGTCGGCCTCCACCACGCTCCTGGCGAACTCCGGATAGTCACCGCTCGCGACGACCTCCCGGATGTACGGCGCGATGCTCGCCCGCCACTCCTGCTCGGTCATCCCCGTACGGCGGCTCGCCTCCTGCTCGGCCAGCTCCCTGGCCACGGCCCCCAGCACATAGTCGCTGATCAGCGCCATGACCGCGGAGGCCCGCGTGATGTCGGGGGTCAGGGCACCGGCGGCCCGCAGCGCCGCGTCGAAGCGGCGTAGCGAGTTGGGGCCGAGCGAGGGCCTGCTCGTCATCAGCGCGCCGAGCCAGCCGTGGCGCAGCAGCGTCGACCGCTGCCGGCGCGCCACCTCGGCCAGATCGGCTCGCCAGTCACCGCTGACCTCCTGCGGCGGGTCCTCACCCCACACCGCGTCGGCCATCAGGTCGAGCAGTTCGTCGCGGTTGGCGACGTAGCGGTAGAGGGAGGTGGTGCCCGACTTCAGCTCGGCCGCCACCCTGCGCATCGACAGGGCGTCGAGGCCCTCCGCGTCGGCGATCCCGATCGCGGTACGCACCACGCGCTCGACGCTCATCGCCTGCCGCTTGGGCGAGTACGGCTCGCGATTCCACACCAGAGACATCCGGCCACCCCCTCTGGACGCCATCGTACGGCAGTGGCTACAGTGTTCCCATCAACGGGAACACTGTTCCCACAACCGAGAGGGGAAGCGCCATGCACGACGTCATCATCGCCGGAGGCGGCACGGTGGGCCTGAGCGCGGCGGTGTTCCTGGCGCACCACGGCGTCCGCGCCCTGGTGGTCGAGCGCCGGCCGGGACCGCAGATCCATCCGCGCGCCACCGGCCTGGGCATGCGCACCGCCGAACTACTGCGCGAGGTCGGCCTGGAGGAGGCCGTCAACGAGGTGGCGGTCAACATGACCGGCAGGACCCTCGGCAAGATCACCGTTGACACGCTCGCGGGAGCCGACCTGGCCGCCCTGGCCGAGACCGTCCCCACCCGCGCCCAGACCGTCGCGAAAATGGACTACACGCCGGCCCGGATCCGCGGCACCTGCCCGCAGAACCGGCTGGACGCGGTGCTCCTCGACGCGGCCCGCGACCTGGGCGTGACCGTGCGCTACGGGGCCGACGTGGTCGCGGTCGAGCAGGACGGCGAGGGTGTGACCGCGCGGCTGTCCGACGGGGCCGAGCTGCGGGCCCGCTACCTGGTCGCCGCCGACGGCGCCCGCAGCAAGGTGCGCGCGGAGCTCGGCATCGGTCTGTCGGGCCCCGGCGTGCTCGGTCCTTCCATGAACAACATCCTGTTCCGCGCCGATCTGAGCGGGCTCACCGGCGAGTACACCTTCGGCCTCTGCGAGATCACCAACCCGGCGGCGCCCGGCATGATCATCACGATCGACGGCAAGAGCGAGTGGGTGTTCCACACCGGCCAGGAGCCCACCGCCGACCTGATCAGGACCGCGATCGGCGACCCCGGCCTGGAGGTCGAGATCCTCAGCGTGCTGTCCTGGCGGGGCCGCGCCCAGGTGGCGGACCGGCTGTCGCTGGGCCGGGTGTTCCTGGTCGGGGACGCGGCGCACGCCGTACCGCCCACGGGGGCGTTCGGCCTCAACACCGGCATCGCGGACGCCCACAACCTGGCGTGGAAGCTCGCCTGGGTGCTGTCGGGCAGGGCCGCGCCCGGCCTGCTCGACACCTACCACGACGAGCGGCGCCCGGTGGCGGTGCTGGTGATGGAGCAGTCGCTGCTGCGGACGCGCGACCTGAGGCTGCACTTCGACGGCGGCCCGGACGCGCCCCGGCTGCGCGCCGAGGCGGGGGCGGTGAACGCGCCCATCGTCCACCTGGGCTACCGCTACGGCGCCACGATCGACGAGCTGCCCTCGACCGAGGACGTGACGCTCACGCTGGACGGCTCGCCCGGCTCGCGGCTGCCGCACGTCTGGGTCGGCGAGCGCTCCACGCTCGACCTGGTCGGCTCGACGTTCTGCGTGTTCGCCGCGGAGCCGGTGACCGGGCTCGACGTGCCGGTGCACGTGGTCGACGGCTGGCCGTACGGGACACTGCTCGTACGACCGGACGGGTTCGTGGCCTGGCGCGGCGAGGAAGGGCTCGCCGAGGCGCTCAGAAGGTGTACTTCAGGTGCTTGATCCCGTTGATGAAGTTGGACAGCAGGAAGTCGGGCTCCCCCTCCGACCTGATGCCCGGCAGGCGGGTGAACAGCTCGCGGAACATCACGGTCATCTCCCTGCGCGCCAGGTGGGCGCCCAGGCAGTAGTGCGGGCCCGGGCCGCCGAAGCCGACGTGCGGGTTCGGATCGCGAGTGATGTCGAACGCGTCAGGGTCCCGGAACACCGTCTCGTCGCGGTTGGCCGAGTTGTAGAAGAGCAGCACCTTGTCGCCCTTCTTGTAGCTCATGCCGTTCATCTCGTGGTCCCGGGTGAGCGTGCGGCGGAACTGGATCACCGGCGTGGAGTAGCGCACGATCTCGTCGCACGCCTTGGTGACGCGGCCGTCGAAGTCGTCCAGGAGCAGCTCCCGCTGGTCCGGGTGGTCGGTGAAGAGCTTGAGCCCGTAGGCGATCGCGTTCCGGGTCGTCTCACTGCCGGCCACCACGAGCAGGATGAAGAACGAGCCCAGCTCCTGCGAGGTGAGCCGCTCCTCGCCGTTGACCAGCAGGCTGACCAGGTCGCCCGTGGGATGCCTGCGCCGCTCGTCGCCCAGGCGGGCGGCGAGCCGGTTCAGGGAGAAGCCCGCGTGCAGCAGCTTGGCCAGGCCGCGGGCCACGTTGACGCGGCTGAACTCGGGGTCGATGCCGGTGTACTCGGGGTCGGCGTTGCCGAGGATCACGTTGGTCCGGCGAAGCACCATGTCATGAAATGTCGCCGGGATCCCCATCATGTCGCAGATGACGCGGACGGGGAGCCGGGCGGCGATCTGCGCCACGAAGTCGCCCGGACCCTCCTCGATCGCCTGGTCCACGATCTCGGCGGCGGCCGTGGCCAGGTCCTCTTCCATCTTGGACAGGATGCGCGGGGTGAACGCCCGGGACACGATCCTGCGCAGCCGCGCGTGCCGCGGGTCGTCCATGTTGATCATCGACCCGAAGTACACGGCCAGCCAGCGGGGCATGTCCGGCACGCTGTTCGAGCACGGCTCGCTGCTGAACACCGCCGCGTTCCTGCTGGCCTCGGACACGTCCGCGTGGCGCACGAGGGCGTAGTAGCCGGGGCCGCCCTTGATGAACGGCACAGCCTGCTCCGCCAGGAACACCGGCTGGTCGAGCTGCCGCAACCGGCGGAAGACGGCCATGCGCTCGGCCTGGGGCAGCCCCCAGAACATGAGCTGCGAGATGTCCAGGTCACTGGAGATCGTCATGAACCAAGCCTTCTGCAAGCGCTCACTTACGTCAAGAGCGCTTGGCGATGAGCTCGGCCCCCTTCTCGCCGATCATGATGGCCGGGGCGTGCGTGTGCCCGCGGTTGAGGGTCGGCATGATCGACACGTCCACGACCCTGAGCCCGTCGAGGCCGCGTACCTTGAGCGACGGGTCGACGACCGACTCCGCGTCGGTGCCCATGCGGCAGGTGCCGACCGGGTGGTAGAGGGTCTCGCCGCGCTCGCGGATCCACTGGGCGAGGTCGGCGTCGCTCTCCGGGCCCGTGTAGGGGGCCATCGGCCCGCCCGCGTACTCCTTCATCGCGGCGGTGGCGAAGACCTGCTTGGCCGTCTTCAGCCCGGCGATGAGCCGCTTGACGTCGGCCTCCTTGCTCAGGTAGCCGGGGTCGATCACCACCTCGCGGCCGTTCAGCCCGATCCGGCCGCGGCTCTCCGGCTGCAGCAGTACCACGCCGACGGTCAGTCCGTGGCCGGTCGGCGGCGTGAGGCCGTGGTCGATGAACGGGCCGGGCGCGAAGATCAGCTCGATGTCGGGGGCGGGCTCCTCCGGCGAGGTCCTGATGAACGCCACCGCCTCACCCACGTTCGTGGTGAGCATGCCGGAGCGCAGCACGATGTAGCGGAGCAGGTTGCCGATCGACTCCGCCTTGGTCAGCGTGACCGGCTGCTTGGACTGCACGTACACGCCGGTCGACAGGTGGTCCTGCAGGTTCTTGCCGACTTCCGGCAGGTCTCGCACGATCGTGACGCCCGCGTCGCGCAACTCGTCGGCCGCGCCGACCCCTGAGCGCATGAGCAGGTACGGCGAGCCGATCGCGCCCGCCGACAGGATGACCTCCCGCTTGGCCTTGACCTGCGCGCCGCCGTCGTGCTCGATGCCGACGGCCCGCGCGCCGTCGAACACCACCCGGTCCACGGTCGCGCCGGTGATCACGGTCAGGTTGGGCCGCTTCAGCGCCGGGCGCAGGTAGGCGTCGGCGGAGCTCCACCTCCGGCCGCGGTTCTGCGTGACGGGCGTGGCGCTGAAGCCTTCGTTGGAGCGGCCGTTGAGCTCGTCGAGCCGTGCTAATCCGAGCTCTTCGCAGGCTTTGAGGAAGGCCGCGGTGGTGACGTTGGGGCTGCGCAGCTCGGAGATGAACAGCGGGCCCGTCGAGCCGTAGACGCCGCCGCCGTTGCTGCCGACGCGGTGCTCGGCCTTGGTGAAGTACGGCAGGACGTCGTCGTACGTCCAGCCGGGGATCCCCCACTGGTCGTAGTCCTGCTGGCAGCCGCGCACCCACATCTGCGCGTTGATCGAGGAGGAGCCGCCGATCACCCTGCCCCTGGGCCAGTAGAGCTCCCGGCCGGACATCTCGCTCTGCTTGGCGGTCGTGTAGTTCCAGTCGTAGTCGGTCTTGAACAGCTTGGCGAAGCCCGCGGGCATGCGGATCTCCAGCTTGTCGTCCTGCCCGCCCGACTCGACCAGCGCCACGGACACCCCGGGATCGGCCGACAGCCGGTTGGCCAGGACGCACCCCGCCGACCCGGCCCCGACGATCACATAGTCGTACTCCATCGCGCCCCTCCCAGGGGTAAGTAATCTGGTACTTGCTTACTCCAGGCGGACTACGGCGTCCATACAAGCATGGTGGGCGGCGTCCAGCGGAGTTCCGCAGGTTATGTAGTTTGCACCTACCGGTCGGTATGTCCTTCCTGCGATGATGGCGCCGCAAGCCGCATACAGGGAGGAAGGCGCTCATGCTCAACCTGTCGATCGTCCTGGAGGACAGCGCCAGGAACACCCCCGACGGCACCGCCCTCGTCTTCGGCGACATGCGGCTGCCGTACTCGATGATCGACACAGTGGCGAACCAGGTGGCGAACCTGCTCGTCTCGCGTGGCATCGCCAAGGGCGACAAGGTCGCTCTCGCCTGCCCGAACCTGCCGTACTTCCCCTTCGTCTACTACGGCATCCTCAAGGCCGGGGCTACGGTGGTGCCGCTCAACGTGCTGCTGCAGTCGCGGGAGATCGCCTACCACCTCGACGACAGCGACGCCAAGGCGCTGTTCTGCTTCGAGGGCACGCCCGAGCTGCCGCTGGGCGAGCGGGGCAAGGCCGGGTTCGAGGGGTCCGAGGGCTGCGAGCACTTCTTCGTGCTGCCCGCCACGCCGCTGGCGACCGAGTCGGAGTACGGCGAGTCGATCTGGGCGGCACTCGGTGGCATGCCCGGCGAGTTCGAGACCGTGCAGACGGCCCCCGACGACACCGCCGTGATCCTCTACACCTCCGGCACCACCGGCCAGCCCAAGGGCGCTGAGCTCAGCCACCAGAACATGCTGCTGAACGCCATGGCCGGCGACAAGATGTTCCCGCGCAGCGACGGGGGCGACACCTATCTGGCGGTGCTGCCGCTGTTCCACTCCTTCGGCCAGACCGTCGTCATGAACACCGGCTTCCTGCGCGGCGCCACCGTCGTGCTGATGCCCCGCTTCGAGCCGGGCGAGGCGGTCGCCCTCATGCGCAAGGAGGGCGTCACGTTCTTCGCCGGGGTGCCGACGATGTACTGGGGCATGCTCACCAAGATCCACGCCGAGGGCGCCGAGGTACCGACCACGCTGCGGGTCGCCGTGGCGGGCGGGGCGTCCTCGCCCGTCGAGGTGCTGAAGGACTTCCAGCAGACGTTCGGCCTCGACATCCTGGAGGGGTACGGCCTGTCGGAGACCTCCCCGGTGGCCAGCTTCAACCAGCTCGGCCGGCCCACCAAGCCGGGCACGGTCGGCACCCCGATCTGGGGCGTCGAGATGAAGCTGATCGACGGCGACTGGAAGACCATCGAGGGCGAGGGGCCCGGCGAGATCGCGATCCGCGGCCACAACATCATGAAGGGCTACTACGGGCGCCCTGAGGCGACGGCCGACGTGCTGCGGGACGGCTGGTTCCGTACGGGCGACATCGCCACCCGCGACGCCGACGGCTACTACTCGATCATCGACCGCTCCAAGGACATGATCATCCGCGGCGGGTTCAACGTGTACCCGCGCGAGCTCGAAGAGGTCCTCATGACGCACGAGGCGGTCTCGCTGGCGGCCGTCGTGGGCGTGCCGCACGACTCGCACGGCGAGGAGATCAAGGCGTACGTGATCCGCACCGCCGGGTCGACCACGACCGAGGAGGAGCTGATCGCCTGGGCCAAGGAGAACATGGCGGCCTACAAGTACCCGCGCGTCGTGGAGTTCCGCGACGCGCTGCCGATGACCGCCACGGGCAAGATCCTGAAGCGCGAGCTCAGGTAGCCCTGTTCTCCAGCCTGGCTCCCGCCTATCGGGACCGCTGCGCGACGACGGCCCGGCCCATCGCCGGGTCGTCGCAGAACGCGCCGTCCACGCCCAGGTCGAGCAGCCTGGTCAGCCAGCCCATCACGTCGCCGGTGGCGCGCGGGAAGGCGGGGCTGGCCGGGTTGCCCAGCCGGTAGTCGAGGGGGAGCTGGGAGTTCTCGTTGCGGATGGTCCAGACGTGCACATCCAGCCGCCTGCGGTGGGCGTCCTCGACGAGCGTGGTGGGCTCCACCAGCTTGCCGTCCGCGCCCACCGGCACGACGCGACGGGTGTCCACGCCGATCCCGCTCGCGTACGAGGCCACCTCGCGCAGCCCCTCGGGCTTCACCATGTCGTCATAAGTACGCTGATCGCCGGCCGCGACCCAGTCGTACGGCGCCCCGCCGAACGTGATGAGCTGGATCAGCGGCAGCCTGGTCTTCTTACGCAGCTCCCGCAGGTTCGCGGTCTCGAACGACTGGATGTACGCCTTGCGCACGTGGTTGGCGTTCAGGATGTCGAGCAGCGGCTCCTCCAGCGACAGGCCGATGGAGTCGAAGTACGTCGGATGCTTGGTCTCGGGATAGACGCCCACGCCGTGGCGCTGCGCGAGCCGCACGACCTCCTCGAACGTCGGGATCTCCGCCACCCCGTCGAAGGCCGTGTTGTCGGGCCGCAGGTCGGGCACGCGTTCTTTGGCCCGCAGCGTCTTCAGCTCGGCGAGCGTGAAGTCCTCGGTGAACCAGCCGGTGATCGGCCGCCCGTCGACCGTCTTGGTGGTGCGCCGGTCGGCGAACTCCGGATGCGCCGCCACGTCGGTGGTGCCGGTGATGTCGTTCTCGTGCCTGGCCACCAGGATGTGGTCCTTGGTGGAGACCAGGTCGGGCTCGATGTAGTCGGCGCCCATCGCTATGGCCGCCTCGTACGAGAGCAGCGTGTGCTCGGGACGATGGGCGCTGGCACCGCGGTGACCGATGACGACGGGGGCCTGGCCGCGGCGCTCGGCCGTGGCGGCGTGGGGCTGGAGCAGCACGACGGCGACCGTACCACCGGTCAGAACGGCCAGGGCACTCGCGAATAATCTGCGCGTCAGCATGCCGCGTACGATAAACCGGCAAGGTGGCCGGTGAGTGACGACCGGGTGATCACCTGTTCTGGAGAAGACGGCCGCACGCCATCGAACATCTGTATGATCCCGAGGCGTGCTGGCACTCTTCGACCTCGACAACACCCTGATCGACCGCCTGGACGCCTTCCGGCGCTGGGCCGCCGAGTTCGCCGCCGACAGAGGGCTGGGCTCGGCGGACGTGGCCTGGATGATCGAGCTGGACGCCGACGGCTCCCTGCCGATGAGCACCTTCTTCACCCACGTCCGCGAGCGGTTCGCGCTCGCCGAGTCGGCCGACTCGCTGTGGCGCGGCTACCGGGATCGCCTGCCGCACCTCGTCACCTGCCGCCCCGCCGTACTCGAGTCCCTCGATCGGCTGCGCCTGTCCGGCTGGAGGGTGGGCATCGTGACGAACGGCATGACCGACAACCAATCCGGCAAGATCCACCACAGCGGCTTGGTGGACCGGGTGGACGGCTGGGCCATCTCGGACGCCGAGGGCTTCAGCAAACCGGCTGCCGAACTGTTCGAGATCGCGGCCCAACGCTGCGGCACCACGCTGGCGGACGGCGGCTGGATGGTGGGCGACGACGTGGAGAAGGACGTGGCGGGCGGGCGGGGCGCGGGTCTCCGCACGATCTGGATCGACCGCGGCCAGTCGGCGGGGCGATCCCCGGGGGCCGACCATGAGGTGACCGACGTCCTGGACGCGATCACTATGCTGGATGCCGACCTTTAGATCACCCTGAAAGGCCGTTGCCGAGCAGGGCGTCGAGAGCGCCGGGCTCGGCTACGCCGCCTGCCGCCAGGACGACGCCCCGCCGGTCGGTCAGCACGGCGTACGGCGGCCAGGGGATGCCGTGACGGTCGAACACCCCGGGATCGATGACCAGGGGCAACTCGACCTCGTGCGCGGCGAGGTAGTCGCGGACCTGCCCCTCCTCCGCGGCGCTCACCAGGACGACGTCCACCCGCTCTACCGCGACGAAGGCGGGCAGCATGGCGCTGCAGACGCCGCACGCCGGCCCTATCAGCGCGTACAGGACGCCGAGCTTTTCCGGGGTGAGGGCCGCGGCCTGTGGGGTCACGTCCCAGCGGGTGCCGGGGCGGGGGCCGATGCGACCGCGCTCCACGGCTCCGATCAGCCGGACCGGCAAGAAGGTCAGCGCGAGGTACGCCGCTCCCACCAGCAGGTGGACGAAGGTGAACGGGGAAGCTCCCGCGACGGCGGCCATGACCGCCAGCACCGCGAGCAGGCCGGTACGGGTCACGGTGGCGGGGCCGACGAGGTCGTGGTCGCCGAAGCAGCCGCAGCCGACGCTCAGCCCGCGCCGCAGCACGGACGCCATCGCGGCGAGGAAGGCGGCGAACAGCGCCGCCGCGAGGAGTGCGCCCCAGCGCCGGGTGGCCGGCGCGGTGAGCAGCCCGGCCGCCACCAGCTCCGCACCCACCACCGTGACGGCGGCGGCGGTCGTGAGCCGCTGCGGGATCAGCCGGTAACCCGCGATATCGGCGGCGAATCCTGGCAGGTCACGCGCCTTGCTCACGGCCGCGTACAGCAGGACCGCGATCAGAGCCGCATAGGCCGACGCCAGAATGATCACCGGATCACCTCGGAGAGGCTCTCGGGAACATCGCGCCAGGAGGTCATGTGACCGCTTCCCGGTAGGCCTGGGCCTGGAGGGTGTACATGTCGGCGTAGGGGCCGCCGCTTTCCATCAGCTCGGCATGCGTGCCCTGCTGGGCCACCCGCCCATGGTCGAGGACGTAGATGCGGTCGGCGTACCGGACGCTGGCGAGCCGGTGCGTGATGAGGACGATGGAGCGGCCGTCGGCGTGCTTGCGGATGCGCTCGAACAGGGCGTGTTCGGCGCGTGCGTCCAGCGCGGAGGTCGGCTCGTCGAAGATCACCAGGGCGGCGTCGCGATAGAAGCCACGGGCCACGGCGATCCGCTGCCACTGCCCGCCCGACAGGTCGTGGCCGCCGCGGAAGCGCTGGTCGAGCAGCGAGTCGTACCCTTGCGACAGCCCGGCCACCACCTCGTCTGCCCCGGCGGCGGCCGCGGCGGCGGCCAGGCGCTCTTCGTCCAGCGGGCGGCCCATGAGGATGTTCTCGCGCAGGGTCAGCGGCCACCGGGTGTGGTCCTGGGCGATCACCGAGATGAGCCCGCGCGTGTCGAGGTCGGCCAGGTCGGCGCCGTCCCAGCGGATCGTCCCCGAGTCCGGCCGGTACAGCCCGGCGAGCAGCTTGGCCAGCGTGGTCTTGCCGGAGCCGTTCTCGCCGACCAGGGCGATGACCTCGCCGAACCCCACCGAGACGCTGATCCCGGTGAGCGCGGGGCGGCTCGCCCCCGGGTAGCTGAACGTCACCCGGTCGGCGGTCAGCCGCCCGGACGGTTCCGGCGCCGCCGTACCGGATGGCTGTCGTACGCGCGAGGCGGCCAGCGCGCGGAACGACAGGTAGTCGCCGAAGTAGAGGCCCGCCTCGTACAACCGGTTCATCATCTGCACCAGCCCGGCAAGCGACAGCTGGCCGGCGCGGATGGCCAGCACGGCCGCGCCCGCCACCGCGAGCGGGATGACGCCGACGGCCAGCAGCCCGGCGAGCGCGGCGTAGACGGCGACGGTCGCGGCGCCGGTCAGCAGGTCGCCGGCGGCCTTGGTGACTGCACGGCGGCGCGCGACGTCGAGTTGCACGTCCTGTTCGAGGTCGGCGACGTTCCCGTACTCGCCGAGCAGGAAGTCGCGCAGCGCGAACGCGCGCACCTCGGCGGCGGGCAACCGCTCGGCCATCAGGTCCGAGAGCATGAACTTGCGCCGCCGCGCGGCCGACAGCCGGTAGTACGCCTGATACTGCAGGCGTGCCGCCCGTATCGCGGCCCAGCCCGCGGGCACGACCGTGACCAGCAACAGCGGCGTCAGGAGCGGGTGCATGAGGCCGAGCGCCACGGCCGAGGCCAGCACGCCGACGGCTCCGCCGATCACGGCGACCGTCGCCTCGACCACGCCCGCGGCGTCGGGCACGCCGCTGTCGCGGGCTCTGCGCATCGCGTTGTGGAACTCGTCGTCGTCGAACGCGGTCAGCTCCACCTGGGTGGTCAGCTCGAAGAGCCGCGTCTCGGCCAGCCGTTCGACCTGTACCTTGAGCCGCGCCTGGGCCCAGGTGGCGGCGGTCAGCAGCGTCCCGCGCAGCCCGGCGGCGGCCGCGACCAGCGCCAGCGAGGGCAGCGCCGCCCGGATGCGCTCGGGCGTCGGCCCGCCGGCGAACAGCGAGGCGAGCACGTCGGAGGTCGCGACCAGGCCGTAGACGGTGAAGACGCCGGCCGCCAGGTTTCCGGCCAGCGCGATGATCGTGTCGCGGCGGTGGGCCTCCCATGCCATCCGCAACGCGGACATCACCAGGTACGGCAGGCGGCGCGCGATCTTCGACAGGCTCGCCGTCAAGAGTTCGTCGTCATGACTTTCCCAGTAGGCGACCGCCAGCCCCGACCTGTCCGCCGGAACGTCCGGGGGTCGCTTCTTCCAGAACGACTTCATGCGGGTGACCAGATCACCTAGCCAATCTAGGTGACCAATGTGTCAGCGTAAAGCCCTGGTGTAAATGACTTGTCCCGGAGGTGATGCGGCCTGGCCCTTCTTGAGAGGCGCCTGGACATGGTTGCGAAAATATGCACATAATGCGTCCGTTTGGCCGCGACAGGCGATTCCTATCGCGGTCAGGGCGCGGGTAACGGCACCTACCCGGTGCCGTCCCGAGGCTCGAATCCACCATCGGCCACCCAACCGGTGGCCAAGGAAGGAGCCCTCATGTCCGTTCTTACACTTGAGCCCCGCGACGCAGGCGCTCTGGAGTACGAGGACCTCGCCATCGACTTCGAAGGCGAGCTCACCGCGCTGCTCCACGGCCCGCAGGCCTGCGTCAACACCTGCAAGCGCACCGTGTGCTCGACATTCCCCTGCTGCCCTTCGATCGTGTAATCGCGCGGTAACGCGTTCGGCGTCTGCGGCGACGCACGACTTGTTCCGTAACGCGGTGGAAAGGCCATCGGCGCACTTCCGGTGGCCTTTCTTGGAGCATCCGGCCGCCCCGGCGCAGAAGGGTTTTCCCGTTGACAGTAAATGTGATTGTCACTCTTACCCATTTTGCCGAGTCGAATAGTAGGGAAATCTACGAAGGCGACACCTGGGTCAGTGTTCACGACCCGCGTGCGACGACGCCCAACCAGGGCTGGAAGCTGCACGTCTCCGCCCGTCCCGGCACCCTGGCCGCCACGCTCGACCGGGTCCTGCCCGTCCTGGCCGGTGTGTCCTGCGACTTCAAGGTCGCCCGCTCGCCCGACAAGCTCGCGGAACTCAACTCCGGAGACCTCGACCCGGGCGCGGTCGGCAAGGCCATCACCGTCTACCCGCAGCCGGACGAGGTCGTCCCCCTCGGTCACCGGCTGGCCGAGGCACTGGCGGGGCTGGCCGCGCCGCGCATCGTCAGCGATCGCCGGGTGCGCCCCGACGCGCCGGTCTATTACCGGTACGCCCCCTTCGCCCCCCAGTACCGCGTAGACGAGAACGGCGACTTCGAACTGATCATTGTCGGCCCCGACGGCGAGCACCTGCCGGGCGCGGCAGGACCCGAGTTCGACTGCCCGCCGTGGGCGACCGACCCGTTCCGCCCGCAGGGCAGCGTCCCCGGCCCGTCCCGGGAGAGCACCGATGGGCAGGGCACCGGCGAGACGCCCGCCAAGCTGATCGGCAACCGGTACCGCCTCACGTCCGGCGTCGCGCGCGGCCCGCGCGGCAACGTCTACCGGGCCGAGGACGCCGACGGCAGGCCGGTCGTGGTCAAGGAGTCCCGCGCCTACGTGGGCGAGAACGCCGAAGGCTGGGACCTGCGCATGTACCTGCGCAACGAGCTGCGCATCCTCAAGGCCCTGGACGGCGTCGCGGGCGTCCCCACGCCGATCGACCACTTCCGGCACGGCGACGACGAGTTCCTCGTCATGACCGACGCCGGCAGCCTGGACCTCAACCGGTTCGTCGGCGAGCGTGGCCGCTTCACCGAGGACAGCGACTTCACCGAGACCAGCGGCGGCAGGGACCTCGCCGCGCTGGCGGGCCGGTTGCTGGAGGTGCTGGACGCCGTGCACGCGCGCGGCGTCGTCGTCAGGGACTTCTCCCCCAAGAACGTGGTGCTCGGCGAGGACGGCGCCTGCACGCTGATCGACTTCGGCAACAGCAGGTACGAGGGGCTGCAGCTTCCCGGATGGAGCCGCGGCTACAGCGTGCCCGGCCAGCAGGAGGATCGTCCCTCCGAGCCCGCCGACGACTACTTCTCGCTCGGGGCGACGCTGTTCTTCGCGGCGACCGGGATGAACCCCATCATGATCGACTCCGACCAGGCCCGGAACGTCGAACGGACGGTGATGTGCCTGGCCCGGATGTTCCCCGGCGTCACGACGGGCGTCATCGGGCTGGTTCCCCGCCTGCTCAGCCTCGACGCCGAGGAGCGCGTGGCGGCCGCGGCCGACATGAGGGCCGGAGCCGGACGGCCGGGCCGTGCGGTGTCGCGGCCTGACGGGGTGCGGTTCAGCGGTGATCTGCTGTCGCGGGTCCTCGACCACACCACCCGCGCGTGCGTACGTTTCGCCGAGGGCCTGATGGACGGCCCGGCGGACCGCACGGCGAGCCCGCCGGTCACGAACGTCTACGGCGGGTCGGCCGGGATCGGCATGGAACTGCTGCACCACCCCGAGGCCAAGGCCGTCGCCGCCGACCTGGCCCGCTGGACGGCCCGCGTCATGCCGCCCACCGCGCTCCCCCCGGCGCTCTACTTCGGCCGGACCGGAACGGCGCTGTTCCTCACCGCCGCGCGACTGACCGCCGTCCCCGAGCTGCCAGACCCCGGGCCGATCGTCCTGGCGGGCGAACAGCGCGCGGACCAGGCGCACGGCGTCGCCGGGATCGGCGCGGGGCACCTCTCGCTGGCCGCGCTGGAACAGGATCCCCGTCACCTGGAAGTAGCCGCCGAATGCGCCAGACTGCTCATCTCCGGCGAGGTGACGGACTCCAAGGACGCGGTGGCACCGGCCCAGGCCGGTTCGGGGGTGAACGTGGAGATGGCTTTCGCCCACGGCGCCGCCGGCTGCGCGGAGTTCCTGCTCTCCTACCACGAGGCCACCGGCGACCCCGACGCCGGCCAGGCGGCCA
Organism: Nonomuraea sp. NEAU-A123; assembly: GCF_018603905.1. Taxonomy (GTDB): domain Bacteria; phylum Actinomycetota; class Actinomycetes; order Streptosporangiales; family Streptosporangiaceae; genus Nonomuraea. Next base: position 38,654 of record NZ_JAHFZZ010000004.1, on the reverse strand, counting down.
GGGAACGCTTCGAGTCGCTGGCCACCGCCACCGAGGCCATGCTCGGCGAGCTCACCGGACCGGACGCCAAGGCCATGGGCGCGTCCTGGTGCCAGGGCGTCTCCGGCATCCTCGGCCCGCTGGCACACGCGGCCACCGCGTACGGCGAGGACCGCTACCTCGATCTCGCGGAGCGCGGCGCCCGCGCGAGCCTGGCCATCGCGCCGCAGGCGTGGGTCGTGTCCCAGTGCTGCGGTCTGTCGGGCATCGGCGAAGCACTGATCGACCTGGCGATGGCCACCGGCGACGACGCATACTGGCGGGGCGCCGAGGAGGTCGTCGAGCTGATGCTGATGCGCGCGGGCGGCGAGTTCTCCGCACCGGTCTTCACCGGCAACGACCTCGACAAGCCCGGCTACACCTGGGCGACCGGCGCGTCCGGCGTCCTGTCATTCCTCCGCCGCCTCGACCGCCGCACCGGCCCCCGCCTGTGGACGGCGAACTGGCGCCTCCCCTAATGGATGACCAGCGTTTGCCTCATGACATGGCAGAGCTCCTGGCGGACGGGTTGATCACCACAACCATCACCGTCAACACCAGAAGCTCTTTGTCGCGTTCAACGCTGAACTACGTGGCCGGGCTGATCAGCCGGCCAGCTAGTAGACGACGTAGCAGTTGACGCCATCCGACTCTCTGTAGCACTTCGCCGTCTCCGCGCCATTGATCTTGGTGTAGACGTTGGCGCCCAGTCTGCGCCACGATCCATGGAAGTTCAGCCAGTACGCCTCGTACTGGACGGTGAACGCATCGGTGTCCGACCAGATCGCCCAGCTGTAGGTGTGGCCGTTCATGCTTCTGGTGTCACAGTTCCCGCCGGGGTTCACTGGATTCCAGACGTTGCCGCCGCCCCAGTTCCAGATGTTGCAGTTCGACCCCTTGCCGACGTTGGTGGCGTTGATGTTCGCCGCGACGACGAGGTTCTGGATGCTGTCGTAGCGGACGACCAGACCGCAACACTCGACAAGGACCGTCGCCGCGGTGGAACCTTCGACGCTGGGTGTCGCGTTGGGGGTGGGCTGTAGTGGAGTGAGGCCGGTGGGCTTCGGTGCGAGATTCGTCGGCTTGCCGTCGTCTCCGATCGTCGGCTGGACCTGGACCTGGACCTGGACTTGGGCGCTGGGCGCGTCGTCCGCGCTCGCCGCGGTGGGAGCCGGTAAGCCGACCGCCGCTACGGCCACCGCGAATAGGATCGCGATGTGGCGGAGCCCCCGGGACTTGCCTGATGCCATGAGATGTCCTAACTCGTGGTCTGGCGTATGGCGATGACGTTTGAGCGCCGGCGCGTACCGGCCACTCCATCCCCGATGCGTGCAGACTCACAGATCCCTCGTCCCAGCGCTACATGCCGACGCGTCCCTGGGACGCTGGGAGCAAAACCGGCCTCTGAGCTGCGCCGACGTACGACCATGGGACGGATGTCCCCGGTGACTCACACCGTCGCCGACCACGACCGACGCCAGGTGGTTCCTCTCCGGCGGTGGGTTGTCACGTGCCGTCATTGCCGCTTGGCACGCTGGCCAGGAGTAGGCCACAATGTCCCGGGCGTCCGGGACCATGGGATGTCATCTGGGCTCTGACATGCAACGGTTCGGCCGTCTGGGACGGTCCTGGCGCGGTCTGAAGGGCTGGCACGGTGAGTGACGGCGCGCATCAGAGACGGCTCGGTGAGCTCCTCACCGAGCTCAAAGACCGCAGCGGTTACAGCTACGCGGCAATCGGCCGTAAGGCGAACGTCAGCAAGTCGGCGGTGCACCGCTACTGCGTGGGCCTGTCGGTACCACAGACCTTCGGCGCGATCGAGAGCATCGCGCGGGCGTGCGGCGCCGACTGGGCCACCATGAACCGGCTGTACGCCGAGTGGGCCGTCGCATCCGAGGCGGCGGAGCCCGCGCCGCCCAAGGAGGAAGAGGAGCCCGCGCCGCCCAAGGAGGTAGAAGAGACGCCCCCGCCCGAAGCGCCGGCCGAGCGACCCGGACCGATCCGCCGACACGCCCGTGCCCTCGCCGCGACGGCTGTCGTCTTCTCCATCGTGCTGACCGCGACCGTCATCGTGCTGCGCTCGCCGGCGCAGCCCGCACCGGCGCAAAGCGGCGGCCCCGGCATCGAGCAGCAGATCAGCGGCCCGGCCTGGGCGCTGCCGCCGGAGCCAGTGCCACGCACGCTGTTCGGGGCCACGTTGAACAGTTCGAGCGGCGCCATGCCCGACTTCGACCTCGGGGCGGTCCGGTTCTGGGACAGCGAGACGCGCTGGTCCCAAGTCGAACCGCAACGCGGCGTCTTCGATTGGCGAACGCTCGACAGCCTGGTGGCGGGCGCGCAGCGGGCCGGCCTGCCCGCGCTGTACGTCGCCGGCGGCACCCCGGCGTGGGCGGCGCCCGATGGCGCTCACTCGGTCTATCCCGAGGGCGCCCGCTCGGCCCCACCGGACGACCTCGCCGAATGGGACCGCTTCATCCGGGCGCTGGCGCACCGGTATCGCGGCCGGATCAATGCCTACGAGTTGTGGGTCCTGGCCAGCGACAAGCGGATGTACACCGGAACGCCGGAGACGCTGGTAGTGATGACCCGGCGGGCCAGCGCGATCATCCGTTCGATCGACCCGAAGGCCACAATCGTGTGCCCCGGGATGGGCAACCTCTGGACGGCCGAGGGCCGGCAAATACTGCAACGCTTCGCCGAACTGGGCGGATACGACCACTGTGACGTCGCGGGCATCAAGCTGTACCAGCAGGCCGCGACCGACCCGCCCGAGACGATGCTCGACCTACTGGGTGCCGTCGACCGCCTCTTCCATGAGGCTGGGGTCCACCCCAGGTTGTGGAACACCGGGACGACGTACACGATCGCGCTGCAGCAGCCGTTGGATCAGGCCATGGCACGGAACTACGCGGTCCGCTTCTTCCTCGTCGGCATGTACGCCCGCAACTATCACTTGGAACGGATGTACTTCTACAACTGGGGCGGTACGAAGATCCCCATCGTGCTGCAGGCGGAGGGCGGGAAGCCGACGGCAGCCGCCCGCGCGGTGGAGACGCTGCAGAGCTGGCTCGCCTCGGCGCAGAGCCGTTCCTGCGGGCACGGGCTCTCAGCCGGGTTACCCAGCAACGCCTGGCAGTGCGAGTTCACCATCGGCTCCGGCGCAGCCGCTCATCCTGCGGCTGTCCAGTGGACCCAGTCCGGCGCCGCGGCGATCCGTGCGAACGCCGCCGTCATCTCCGTACGCCATTTGGACGGCCGGGTCGACCACCCGAGTCCGGGCGAAACCCTGCACATCACTGGGGAGCCGATCCTCATCGAGTACGCCTGACGGCAGCGGATCGCGGGTAAACGTTCACTGAAATGAGCTGGTTTGGCGATAAGCCATTAGCCTGTGGGCGAGGCAATATGCACGAACGCGGGTGGCGTCTTCAGATCCGCCCATACGACTCGGTGGCCGGCCGCGGTGACGTACGTTCCCCAGCGGCCCTCGGATAGCACGCCAAGCCTCGAGTTCACGGAGGGGGTGGAGAGGTTTCTCGGCCTCAAAGGCGAGCTCATCCGGCTCTGGCCCTTGGTGACCAAGACGGCGAGCCCCGCGTGGTTCCGCGAGTGGCCGAAGATCGAGGGCGAGGCGTGCACCCTGCGGACCTGGCAGCCCCTGGTCATCCCTGGGCTTCTCCAGACCAGGGGATATGCCCGGGCTGTTCTGCAGGGGCAACCAGGCATTACTGAGGATCAGGTCAACGAGGCACTTGAGGCTCGATTGGCACGACAGGTGATCTTCACACGCTCCGCTCCCCCCATCTACTCAGCCATCATCGACGAGGTCGTTCTCTCGAGACCCATCGGCGGGCCAGAGGTGATGAAGGAACAGCTCGAGCATCTGGTGAAGCTGTTGAGCCATCCATGCATCACGTTGCAGGTGGTTCCGATGGCCGCAGTACCGACGATCGGCCTGCTGGGCGGGTTCGTCATCGCGTCACCGCTCAAAGGCGGAGACACCATCTACCTGGACTCAGCCGCGGATGGTGAGGTGACCGATCGCGAAGACAAGGTGCGGACGGTTAGTGTCAGATACGACGCGATCCGGTCATGGGCCCGACCGGTGAACGAGACGGAAGACGCGATACGCGAGAAGATGGTGACCTATGAACGTCCATGACGAGTTGGCCGCCGCCATCTGGCGCAAAGCCGCCAAATCCGGCGCCAATGGTGGAGACTGCATCGAGGTGGCCTCTCTGAGCGGCGGCCGTGTCGCCTTCAGAGACACCGAGCGGCCCGACTTGGCGCCATACGTAGTGAGCGGGTCGGTCTGGGCAGCCTTTATGGACGGCGCCAAAAACGGCGAATTCGACTTCTAACCGAAGCCGACCGCGTCATTCACCCTGGGCACCCCGAAGCTTCGGCACCGCCACCCTCGCCGCCCGCTTGCTCACAGCGGAATCGAACCTCGCCAAGAACCCGCCGCTTCTTCGCGTGGGCCGACTCAGCGTCCAGCGGTGGCGCCCATGGCGGAAGGTGCGGCTACTCGTGATCCTCGTGGCATCACCGACGTGGAGCGCTACCGCAAGCTGGTCATGTTGCCGGGCTCAGGGGAGGTGCCAGTCGGCACCCGGGTGAAGCTCGCACGATACGCCCGGGGAGTGAGCCCGACCCGGCCGACCATGTGCTTGCGAAGGGAATCCGCACTGCCCAGACCGCTCTTATCTGCCACCTGATCCATGGGCAGCTCGGTGGTCTCCAGCAGCTCTCTGGCCCGGTCGATGCGCCGATGCAGCAGCCACTGGAGCGGGCTCAGCCCGGTCTCCGCGTGGAAGCGTCTGGTCAGGGTCCGCACGCTCGTCTTGGCTTGACCGGCCAGCTCGGCCAGGGTGAGTGGGCGATCGAGGTGCGCGAGCGCCCAGGCCCGGGTGGGGGCGAGTGAGGTGCCGCGCTCAGGAGGCAGGGGGGTCTCGATGAACTGGGCCTGTCCGCCCGGCCGCACGGGAGGGACGACTGCGAGCCGCGCGGCCGTGTTGGCGACCGCCGCGCCGTAGTCGATCCTGACCAGATGCAGGCACAGGTCGATGGCGGCTGCGGCGCCCGCCGAGGTGAAGATGCCGCCGTCCTCGACGAAAAGGAGGTTGGGCTGGACATCGATCGATGGGAAGCGGGTGGCGAGGTCACCGGCCAGCCCCCAGTGGGTGGTGGCGCGGCGCCCGTCGAGCAGGCCGGCCTGGGCCAGTACGAACGCGCCCGTACACAGGGAGGCGATTCGTGCGCCGCTGTCCGCGGCTTTCCTCAAGGTGTCGAGGACCTCCGGGGGAGCCGGTTCGCCGCCGCTGCCGACGGCGATCACCGTGTCGGCATCCTGCACCGTGTCCAGGCCATCCGTCACCACGATGTCGGGGCCCCCGACGGTCGGCACCGGGCCGGGCCGCGCCGTACAGACGCGCACGTCATAGTCGGGAACGCTGTTGAACACCATGAGGGGGATCGAGACGTCGAAGCTCAGCACGGGGGGCACGATGACGGCGGCGACACGGTGCATGGCCAGATCCTCCGGATAGTCGGCATTCCGGCCACTATGCTACGAGGCCGCCAGTCGGCACCGTTGTCCTCATGACATTTCATGTGATCGTGGGTCGCGGGGCCACCGCGTCGAAGACCGCTCTGCTGCTGGCCGAGGACGGCGAGCGGGTGCGAATGATCAGCCGTACTGGTGGAGGGCCCGAGCATCCGCTCATCGACAAGGTCGCCGCGGACGCGACCGACGCCGATCGGCTCACCGAGTTGACGGAGGGGGCGGACACGCTGTTCACCACCGCCGCGCCGCCGTACCACACCTGGCCCGAGCAGTTTCCGATCTTGTCGGCGTCACTGCTCACCGCAGTGAAGCGGACCGGGGTCGCCTACGTCATGCTCGGCAACCTCTACGCCTACGGGCCGGTGGACGGGCCGATCAGGCCGGACTTCCCGCTGGCCGCGACCGGGCCCAAGGGGCGGACCAGGGCGCTTGTCTGGGAGGAAGCCGCCGCTTCAGGGGTGAAGGTCACCGAGGTGCGGGCCGCTCAGTTCTACGGCGCCGGCGCCTTCTCGGTGTTCAGTCTCATGGTGCAGCGGCAAGTCCTTGAAGGCAGGCTTGCCGTGGTGCCGCAGGAACTCGACATACCGCACAGCTACTCGGCGATCGGCGACACCGCACGCACGCTGGTCGCCGCGAGCCGCAACGAGCAGGCGTACGGCCGGGCCTGGCACGCACCCACCTCGACCCTGTCGGTGCGGGAACTGGCCGGGCGACTCGCCGGACTCGCGGGGGCACCGGCGCCACGGGTGGAAGAGATGACCGAACGCGATCTGACCCTGCTCGCGTTCACTGAGCCGTTCTGGGCAGAACTGCACGAAGTGCTCACCAAGCCCGGCCACCCGTTCGTCATCGACTACTCCGAGACCGAGAAGATTCTCGGCGTGGGCGCCACACCGGTCGACGACGTGCTCCAGGAAGTGATCTGATGCTGTGACGAGGGACGTTCGCCGTGCGCCCAGCTCCCGAACGTGCCACCCCGGGCAGGTTCGCGGCGAGCCACCTCTGAGCCCACGGTGGACACCAGCCTGATCGGGTGACGCAAACGGGAACTCAGTCGATGGCGTCGGTGAGTCGGGCGGCGAGGTCTCGGATGTGCGCGATCAGTTCGGGTGGCTGGTGTATCCGGAAGCGGAAGCCGAACAGCGCGACGTAAACGGCGATCTCGTCGAGTGAGTTGGATCCCGTATGGAGCAGGCAGCTGTGCGGGTCGACGGCCTCGATGACACCGATGGTGGGCGGGATCCGTTCGGCGGCGGTCTCGGCCGGCGCGTACAGGGTGATCCGGGCCTGGTAGCGGTAGGCGGCGGTGGAGACGCCGTGCGCGAGGTAGCCGGCGAGGTCGACGTCGGGGGCCTGCCGGGGGGTGAAGCGAGGGCCGGTGGGGATGCGGGGACGGATCCGGTCGGCCCGGTAGGTGCGCCAGTCGCGCCGGTCGGTGTCCCAGCCCACCAGGTACCAGCGCCGGCCCGTGTGGACCAGCCGGTGAGGTTCGGTGTCGCGTACCGAGTCGGTGCCGTCGTGGTTCCGATAGTCGAAGCGGAGCCGTTCGTGCTCGCGGCAGGCGGCCGCGAGCACGGTCAGCACGTCCGGGTCCACGGTGGGACCGCCGGTGGGGACCGTGACGGTGACCGAGTGCAGCAGGTTGACCCGGTGCCGTACGCGTGACGGCAGTACCTGTTCGAGCTTGGCCAGTGCGCGTAGCGAGGTTTCCTCGATGCCACTGACCGTACCGCTGGCGGCGGTGCGCAGCCCGATGGCGACGGCCACGGCCTCCTCGTCGTCGAGCAGCAGCGGCGGGAGCTTCGTTCCGGCGCCGAGCCGATAGCCGGCCGCGCCAGGGGTGGCGTGCACCGGGTAGCCGAGGTCACGGAGTTTCTGGATGTCGCGGCGCACGGTCCGCACATCGACCTCGAGGCGCTGCGCCAGGTCGGCGCCGGTCCAATCGCGCGGGGTCTGCAGCAGCGAGAGCAACTGCAGCAACCGGGCGGACGTTTCCAACATGTTCCGCAGATTACTCGTCCTAGGGCAGAAGCTGTCCTAGCCTGCTCATAGCGTGGCTGTCATGAGCGAAGAGATCACCGCATTTCTGATCAAGATCCCTCAGGATCGCCTCGACGACCTGCGTCACCGGCTCGCCCAAACCCGTTGGCCGGACGAACTGCCCGGCGCCGGCTGGGAGGCCGGGGTGCCGCTGGGCTACCTGAAGGATTTGGCCGACTACTGGCGCACCGGTTACGACTGGCGCGCCCACGAGGCGCGGCTGAACGAGTTTCCGCAGTTCACCACCGACATCGACGGACAGATCGTGCACTTCCTGCACGTCCGTTCGCCGGAGCCGGGAGCGCTGCCGCTCGTCATCACCCATGGCTGGCCGGGCTCGGTCGTGGAGTTCATGAAGATCATCGGCCCGTTGACCGACCCTGCGAGCCATGGCGGGGACCCCGCCGACGCCTTCCACGTGGTAGCCCCGTCGCTGCCGGGCTTCGGCTTCTCCAGCCCACTCGCCGCCGCGGGCTGGAACACCAGCCGGGTGGCCCGCGCCTGGGCCGAGCTGATGCAACGCCTCGGCTACCACCGCTACGGCGCGCAGGGCGGGGACACCGGGGCGATCGTCTCCCCCGAACTCGGCCGCATCGACCCCGATCACGTGATCGGCGTGCACGTCAACAACCTGGGCACCTTCCCCTCCGGTGATCCGGCCGAGCTGGCCGGCCTCACCGAGGCCGACCAGGCCCGCCTCGGGCTCATGACGACCTGGGGCCGCGACATGTCCGGTTATGCCATCGTCCAGTCGACCCGGCCGCAGACGATCTCCTACGCCCTCACCGACTCACCCGTGGGCCAGCTCGCGTGGATCGTCGAGAAGTTCAAGGAATGGACCGATCCGAGCGCCGGCCTGCCCGAAGACGCCATCGACCGCGACCAGATCCTCACCGACGTTTCGGTGTACTGGCTGACCGGCACAGCCGGATCCGCGGCCCGCATCTACTACGAAGGCGCCCGCACCTGGGGTCAGGCCCAGGCGCGGTCTCCGGTGCCGACCGCGGTGGCGGTGTTCCCCAATGACCTCACCCTTCGGCCCCTCGCCGAACGCGACCACAACGTCGTGCGCTGGACCGAGTTCAGCCGCGGCGGCCACTTCGCCGCCATGGAGGCACCCGACCTCCTGGTCAACGATGTGCGGGAGTTCTTCCGCCAGTACCGCTGACAGCAATCGGGCCCTCCCGGACACGCGCGGCTCGATCGGACCGGCGAACGCGTTTTCAGGGAGCGCCGAACCAGCCGGAGCGCGCCTCTCTCAGCGCGGGCGCGGCGGTGTCGGCGGGTTCGTCGATGGTCGCAGCCCAGCCGCCAAGCTTCTGAGCCTGTACATACACAGAGGTCAGCTCACCCGCCACCTCACATCGGCGGGTGCTGTCTCGTCACTGGGGTATGAACACGACGAAACTCCGGTACGCCAGTCTCGGCCTCTTGGCCGTGTCCGCGCTGTACACAGGTATCTGGGCCTATTTCTCGCCGGAGGGATGGCATGCGAACTTCCCCGGCTTCGGACGGAGCTGGCTGCCCCAACTGGGCCCCTACAACGAGCACCTCGCCAAGGACGCCGGGGCGATGTTCCTGGCGATGGCCGTCTTGACGATCATCACCCTGCGCTACGTACGCAACGACCGGGTCGTGCGGACGACGGGTGCGGTGTGGCTGGTCTTCAACCTGCTGCACCTGATCTACCACATGCAGCATCTCCACATGTACGAGCCGAGCGACCAGATACTCAACGTCGTCGCCCTGTCCTCGCTGGCGGTGCTGTCGGCCGTGCTTCTGGTGCCGTCACTCCCCGGACGGCGACACGACACACGATGACGGACAGGAACATAGGGGCGAGGGGAGGCGCGGCATGCGGGTAGCGGTGGCAGGCGGGACCGGGCTGGTCGGCCGGTACGTGGTCGAGGAGCTGGCCGCGGCCGGGCAGGAGCCGGTGGTGCTGGCCAGATCACGGGGCGTGGACCTCGTGACAGGCGCGGGGCTGGATGCGGCCATGACGGGCGTGGCGGCGGTCGTCGACGTGAGCAACGTGACGACCATGAGCGGCAGGAAGGCGCGGTCGTTCTTCGACAGCGTCGGCCGCAACCTCCTGAACGCCGGCGAGCGGGCCGGGGTGAAGCACCACGTCACGCTGTCGATCGTCGGCATCGATCGAGTCGAATCCGGCTACTACCAGGGCAAACTCCGCCAGGAGGAAACGGTCAAGGCCGGGCGGACGCCGTGGACGGTGCTGCGGGCCACCCAGTTCCACGAGTTCGCGCAGCAGGTCCTCGACCGGGTGGCGAAGCCTCTCGCGGTGGTGCCCCGGATGCGTACCCAGCCGATCGCGGCCCGCGAGGTGGCCCAGCACCTCGTGGGACTCGTCCTGTCCCCGGCGCAGGGCATGGCACCGGAGCTCGCCGGACCGCGCGTCGAGCAGCTCGTCGGCATGGTGCACCGGCTGCTCCGAGCCCGAAACCAGCGTCGGCTCCTGCTGCCGGTGAAGTATCCCGGCGCCACGGGCGCCGCCATGACGGGCGACGGCCAGTTGCCGACCGGACGGGGACCCCGCGGCAGCCAGACCTTCGACGAATGGCTCGCCCGCAGCCTCGCCCAGGAAGGATGAGCAAGCCGTGTCCACGCCACCCGGGCCCGCCCAGGACCCCAGCCTCGGCTCCCTCATGGTCGAACGCCGCAGACTGCTCAATCTCGGCTACCGCATGCTCGGGTCCGTGCAGGACGCCGAGGACGTCGTCCAGGAGACCTACGCCCGCTGGTACGCCCTGTCCGAGGAAGGGCAGCGGGAGATCGACGTGCCGCTGGCATGGCTGACCCGGGTCGCCTCGCGGATCTGCCTCGACCACCTCGCCTCAGCGCGGGTCCGCCGCGAGCGTTACACCGGTGAATGGCTGCCCGAGCCCGTCCGGGACGGCACGCTGTGGACCAGCACGGGCAGCCAAGGCGGAGACGACCCGGCCGACCGGATCACCCTCGACGAATCCGTCAGCATGGGCATGCTCGTACTCCTGGACTCCATCACTCCCGCGGAACGCGTCGCCTTCGTCCTGCACGACGTCTTCGGCACACCGTTCACCGAAATTGCCGAGACGGTGGGCCGTACCCCCGCGGCCTGCCGCCAGCTCGCCGCCTCCGCCCGCCGACGCCTCGCCCAGCGGCGACCCGGCAGCCATCCGGCGCACGAGCACCAGCAGGTCGTCTCCGCCTTCCGCGAAGCGTGCCAGAGCGGCGACCTCGACGCCCTCGTCTCCCTCCTCGATCCCGACGTCGAATCGCGCAGCGACGGAGGCGGCAAGGTGCGGGCGGCCCTGCGCCCGGTCATCGGCCGGGACAAGGTGGCCCGTCTCCTTCTCGGCCTCATGCGCAAGGTACCCGGGCTGGAACTTGTCGAGGACGACGTCAACGGCACCCCCGGCCTGACGATCCGCATCGCCGGCGCCACCGTCGCCGTACTCGCCATGGACGTGCACGACGGCCTGATCACCGACGTGTGGCTGGTACTCAACCCGGACAAGCTCCACACCTGGACCGGCGACGATGCCCAATGACGCCAGCCATCGATCACCACCGCCGGCCGGGACGGAAACTGTCGCCGCCGTTGGCCATGCTGAGCTCTGCCGGCAAGAGTTCGGAAGGGGTGTCCTCGTGCCGATCCGGATCGCCAGCCGTCGTCGTTCGACGGCCTCGCTCGCCAAGGCCTTTCCCGGAGCTTAGATCGTCGACGTGACCTCCAAGGCAGCTGAGCCATGGGTGCGGCTGAGCCCGTTCTATCCGCACGGCGGCATTCCGGTGCCGCGGTCGCCCGGCGTCACCGGTCAGTCGGTCGAAGGAATCTGGCAGGCACTCAAGGTCTTCGAAAGCACCGACGTCGACCTCACCAAGCTGGACATCACTACCATGACCGGTCTCAAGCGCACCGTCCGCAGATACGGCCAAGTGCAGGGCCACCGCGACGGCTTACGTGGAGAGCGGTTGCTGGGCTATGAGACGGCAAGACGTCGCATCTACCTGCCCGCCTACCGATGGGTCCTGGAGAACAAGACCACCGACCTGATCGAACGCCTTCGCGACCTCGCCGGTGCGCAGGAGGTTCTGCTGCTCGACTACACCACCAACGGCGACGTCGCGGACCCCACGACGCCGCTCTCCCACGCCGCGCTCGTACGCCGCTACGTCCATGACGAATGGCCTGACGAGGACGATCAATCGAATCGCACTGCCTGAGACGGGTAATTCGCTGGTCGTCCCCGGCCGGCAGCCCGACGGCGGTGGCTGGCCTCGACGATGGCGTGCCTGAGATCTTCTGCCTGTGCCCGCAGACGAGCCTTCGTAGAACCACTGCACGTTCACTCCGCTCAGCGGGCGGGGTTACGGCTTGCGGCCGACGCCCCCGTAAAGCCATCGTGTGGCCTCGGGGGCCGGGTCGTCCGGATCGGGGTGCCAGGTGTCGATGGTGACCAGGCCGGGAGGCACCAGCTCGAATCCCTCGAAGAAGGGCGCGACCTCCGCGTGCTCGCGGAAGTAGATCGGCGTCGGCGTGGCCGCGTAAACAGCCTCGATCGCGGCCACCGCATCCGCCGGGTGGCCGTCGCGGCTGACGTGGGTCAACGTGAGGTAGCTGCCGGACGGCAGGGAGTCGCGCAGCGGGTCATGACCGTGCCCCGCTCATCCATGGTCAGGAAGTGCACCATAGCGATCATCAGGACGCCGACCGGCCGGCTGAAGTCGAGGATCTTGACGGTTTGCGGGTGTTCGAGGACCTCGGAGGGGCGCCGCATGTCGGCGGTGAGCGTGGCCGGTGTGCTGAGAAGTCCACCTACGACTTCAACGAGTTCCACTACACCGTCCAGCACAAGGTCAAGGGCATCTGGTCGACCGTCGACATCGTCGATGTCGGCAACACCGCCAGCGAATCGGCGCACGACTACCGCCTCACCGGCCTGGAGACCTTCGACGGTCCCCAAACGCTTGAATATCCGCCATCGCAGGGCCCAGCGGTTCAGTGAGCCCACCCCCGGCTCTGTCAGCGTGAAGTAGCACGACAGGTCAACAGCTTCAAGACCAACCCATGGTCGGTATTACCCATATCTCGGGACCGCCCCTATCCGGCCAGTCGGCGAAGCCGGGCCGTGCGCCGTTCGATTTCCTTTTCACCCGCTCCCGCGAAGGCCAGGATGTCGGCCAGCCGGAAGACGCGACCGCTGCCGCCCCAGTTGCCGTCGATGATCTCGTTGATAATCACCCAGACGCGGAAGCCGTCCTCGGGCGCGGGGTCCCTCCCGTTCAGTTCGGCGCGCAGAACCTGTTCGGTCACCTCCGCGATCAGGCCCGCCTTGGCGTCGTCGTCGAGTGTGGCCTGAGGTACCCCCACCACGACCCGGTAGCGGGGTTGCTGCGTGGGGCGGCCTGCGACCGTAACGAGCGTCGGCTCGTGCAGGAAGGTCCAGGCGATCGACTCGGCCGCCTTGTTGCCGGGTTTCGCGCCCTCCCATTTCAGGAGGGTGCGGGTGAGCGTCGCCATGAGCTCAGCCTTGGCGTGGTCTGTGAGGGTGCCGCTCGGCATCGTGAGGTCGATCATGGGCATGGCTGCCTCCCGGAGGTAAGTTCACTAGAGCAACTGACGCTAGCTACGTCAGTTCAATAAAGCAACTAAACTGGGTGCCGTGCGCAGAACCCGCTTCGACGCCTGGCCTTGCTCGATCGCCCGCACTGTCGATCTCGTCGGCGACTGGTGGACGCCCCTTGTCATGCGCGAGGCCTTTTACGGTGCCCGCCGTTTCGAGGAGTTCCAACAGCGGCTGGGGGTGAGCCGGAACGTCCTCACCCAGCGCCTTGAGCGCCTCGTCGAGGAGAACATGCTGAAACGCCTGCCCTACCAGGAACGGCCGGTGCGTCACGAATATCGGCTCACTGAGAAGGGCCGTGACTTCTTCACCGTGCTCGCCGCGATGATTCGCTGGGGAGATCGCTGGCTGGCGGAGTCTGACGGGCCACCCGTCGAACTGCGTGACTCTGAAACGGGCCTGTCGGTCGAGCTGGAAGTGATCGACGTGAGAACGGGCCGGCCGGTCGATGTGCGACGGATCGTTCCGGTGCCCGGCCCAGGATTTCCCAAGGATCTCACCGAACGCCACCCTTACCCGGGCGCTTTCGAGGGGTCGTCGCAACACAGGTGATCGTTTGCTGGCGGCAGTCAGCATAGCGAGGTGATCACCGCTGGGCGTCCCGAGGGCGGCCAGTCCGTCCGGGAAGGACATGCACCATGTCTGGTCCGGGAATCTTCTGGTCCGGCCTGAGAACCAACCCACGAACCTGATCATCACACCACGCATGAGGTCATTTCAACGAGCGAGCGCGTGGCTGGCCACGTTCGTCATCGGCCTGCCCGCGCTGGGTTTGGTCGCGGTGATCGTCGCGCTGCGGGGGCGGTCGTGGGTGCTGTTCTCGGTGCCGTACCTGGTGCTGTTCGTACTGGCCTACCTCGCAGGCCTTATTTTGCTCGCCCTGCTGCGCTTCCGGCCGGACTGGCTGCGCGCGCTGGTGGCGGCCGTGGCCGTGTACGCGATCGCGTCGGTCACGCCGTTGGTCGACACGATGACCCATTATCCGTACCACGTGGTCAGATGCGGCGGCCTGCCCGTCGTCGCCAGCGGCTTCGCGGCCGGCATGAGCTACAACGTCCCCGGGGACGAGGACTACGCGGTGACGCCGTTCGACGAAACGTTCTTCTGCACAGAGAAGGAGGCCAAGACCGCCGACTACCACCACTACGACTTCTGACCCGGATCCCGGGCCCGACAATGTTCGGGGCAGAATTGCGATGTCGTCCCGCAACCGGCGGGGCGTCGAGCCTGAAGCCTTTGGGCGATGCCGCAGGACCGCCTCCTGCCAGGTCAGGCGCAGGCCGCCAAGAGCTCTGCGAGGCGCTTCGCAGGGGTGTCCCAGCCGAGCGTCTTGCGAGGTCGGGAGTTCAGCTCGGCAGCGGCGTCGAGCTGCTCGCGTGTGTGAACCGACGGGTCGGTTCCCTTTGGGAAGTACTGGCGCAGCAGCCCGTTGGTGTTCTCGTTGGAGCCGCGCTGCCACGGGCTGGCCGGGTCGCAGAAGTAGACTGGCATGTTGGCGGCGACGGAGAACTCATGGTGGCGGCCCATCTCGCTCCCCTGGTCCCCAGGTAAGAGATCGCCGAAGCTGGGCCGGTAGCGTTGCGATGGTGTCCAGCAGGGGCATCGCGCATGCTTACCGCGCTGTGGTCGTGCGGCAGGTGGACCAGCATGACGTAGCGGGTGGTGCGCTCGACCAGGGTTCCGATGGCGGACACCTGGTTCTTGCCGATGATGAGGTCGCCTTCCCAGTGGCCGGGAACGGCGCGGTCGTCGGCCTCGGCGGGCCGCTCGCTGAGCATGACCATGGGCGCGGCGTATCGGGGCTGCCGTTGCTGGGCGACGAGGCGCGGCTTGCGCCTCGCGCGGCCGGTGCGCAGCGCCTTGGTCAGCTCGCGGCGCAGCTCGCCGCGGCCTTGGACATAGAGTGCCTGGTAGATCGTCTCGTGGCACACGTGCATCTCCGGCCGGTCAGGGAAGCTCCTGCGCAGGCTCTGGGAGATCTGCTCGGGACTCCAGCGCTTGTGCAGGTGGTCCTGGATGTATGCCCATAACTCCGGGTTCTGCCCGATCTTGCTGGGCTTGGGGCGGGGCCGGCGCGTGTCGGCGCGGGCCTGGGCCGCGTGCGGCCGGTACTGCCCGTTGGCAGGGTGCCGGTTGCGGCGGATCTCCCGGCTGATGGTGGAGGGCGCACGGCCGAGCTCGCGCGCGATCTCACGGATCGACACCTTCTCTCGCACCCGGTCCGCGATATAGATCCGCTCGTCCTCTCGCAGGTAGCGGGACGCATCAGAAGGGGGCACCGTCGGTCGTCTGACCGGCGGTGCCCCCTTCTTTTTTGCCTTGTTCGGCGCCGAGCCGTTGCGCCACCGCTTCCCGGTGCGCCGGTTGATTCCGACGATCCGACACGCCTCCTGGCTACTGAACCCTTGATCCATAAGGCGGAAGTATGCCTCCCGCTCTCGGGTCAGCTTCTTCCGTCCCTGAGAGGTCCGAACCTTGCGGATCTCGAACTCCATCGCACTCCCCAAGCTGGGGTGTTGCGACGACCGCTAGAACGGAAGCCGGCGAGCGGGGGGCCTTAACGCCGGGGGCCTGTTGGCCGGAACTCGGGAGAAGCGGGTCTCGCGGTCGGGGGTTACTGGTCACTGGCGTGCTGGGTGCGACGACACCTGATTACGCGAGGTCGCCAGTGCTGGACCCGACGAGGAAGCCCAGAGTCCCAAGTCTCCAGCTCGGTATCCATGTGATCTTGGCCTACGCATCCATCCAGCCCGGCGAAGCGTTCAGGAAGGGGGTCCGAGCGTAGCGAGGTCCTTCAGGGGGCGGGCGTCAGCCCGCCTGGGAGGACGTCCGGAGCGGAGCGGAGGGCCGTTGTGGGCGGGCGGGCATCAGATGGTTAACCACCCAAACGGGTAAGGGGTGGGAAAAGAAGGGCGTCCGGAGCGAAGCGGAGGCCCTTTAGGACGGGCCGTAGGTGTGAGGGGCCAGCCTGACCCCTCACACCGGAAGCTCTAGGGCCAGTCGGTAGACGGTCGCAGCGGCACTCCGGCGCGCCCCTCCGAGTCGAGTTTGACCCCCAGCACCTGGTGCAGCTGCACCTTGTTGCGTTCGAAGCCCACGATGCAGCCCGCCATGTACAGCGCCCAGACGCGGGCAGTGCCCATGCCCACCTCCTGCACCGCATCGGCCCAGTTGGCGTCGAGGTTGTCGCACCAGTGCCGGAGCGTCTTGGCGTAGTGCTCGCGGAGGTTCTCCTCGTGGCGGATCTCGAAGCCGAGGTCCTCCATCTGCCTGACCAGGTAGCCGACCGACTCCAGCTCGCCGTCGGGGAAGACGTAGCGGTTGATGAAGCCGCCCTTGTTGAACGTCTTCTCGGTGCCGGTCGGCCGGGTGATGCAGTGGTTGAGCAGGCGGCCGCCCGCCTTGAGCTTGCTGTACAGGAACGAGAAGTAGGACGGGAGGTTGTGCTTGCCGATGTGCTCGGTGAGACCGATGGAGCTGACCGCGTCGAAGCCCGACTCGACCACATCGCGGTAGTCCATGAAGCGGACCTCGGCCAGGTCCTGGAGACCGGCGTCGATGATCGCCTTCTGGGCCCATTCGGCCTGCTGCTTGCTGAGGGTGACCCCGAGGGCCTTGACGCCGTAGTGCTTGGCGGCGTGCATGACCATGCCGCCCCAGCCGCAGCCGACGTCGAGCAGCCGCATGCCGGGCTCGAGGCCGAGCTTGCGGGCCACCAGGTCGAACTTGGCGTATTGCGCTTCCTCCAGCGTCGACTCCTCCGAAGGGAAGACGGCGCAGGTATAGGCCATGGACGGGCCCAGGACCCACTCGTAGAAGCGGTTGGAGACGTCGTAGTGGTGGTGGATCGCCTCGGCGTCACGCTGCTTGGCGTGCCGGGAGCCGAGCCTGGCCAGGGTGCTCTGCCGGATCTCCTGCGGCGGCGCCGGGACGCGCATGAGGAGCGGCTTCAGCCCCAGCGAACGGACGGCCGCGAGCTTCTCCGAGGTCGTCAGGTCGTTGGTGGTGATGTTCCACATGCGGTCGAGCAGGGTGTACATGTCGCCGTGGATGTCGATGTGGCCGGAGATGTAGGCCCTGGCCAGGCCGAGCTCTCCGGGCGCCTGGGCGAGGTAGGCGACCGCTATCGGGGACTTGACCTCCAGGGCGAGGTCCGCGCCGTCGGGTCCCGCCTTGCTGCCGTCGTAGGCCATGAACGCGATGTTGGCTTCCGAGCCAACGATCTTCTCAAAGATGGATGCGAGAGCCATCTGCTCACCTTCCCCGTACACACTTGTCGTACAGGTCAAGCATTCGGCCGTTCGGGTCGTATTCCTGCTTGACCGGCCAGTAAGCATCGCCGTTGTACAGCTGCCAGAACTGCTCACGGGCGTAGAAAGAGGTCGAGTAAAGCGACTTGTGCCCGTCGAGTTCGTGCACCGAGTTTTCGATGAGACGGTTGTAGTAGCCGTCGAACTGCCCCCGAGGCAGCGGCACCATTCCCCAGAAGCCGAAGTTGACGTACAGCTTGCCGGGCTCCATCGGGTAGATCGGCCAGCGGGACGAGGCCCGCAGCGGGCACATCCACACCGGCGTCATGCCGACCTTGTCGTGGAAGAACTCCAGGAACTCCGCGCCCCGCTCGACCGGGATCTCGACGTCCTGGATGACCGATTCCTGGACGGGCTGCCCGCGCCATCGGTCGACGCGCGCGACCACGCCGTATTTCCGGTCGAGCGCGACCAGCCGCCGGTAGACGTCGGAACGCATCCAGCGGCGCGGCATCAGCGAGCGGACCACCGACTGCTGGACGCCGAAGGCGCGCGAGCACCAGAACCAGTCGGTGTCCCAGCGCCAGAGGTAGTCGCGGATCGTCAGCCAGTCACGGTTGCGCTGCCTGATCGACTGGTAGTAGATGCGCATGCCGGTGTAGTCGGAGGTGTAGGGGGCGCGCTCGGCGAAGCGGCCGACCGTGATGTAGAGCTCCCCCGGCTCGAAGAAGACGCCGTCGACGAAGTCGACCGGCTCCCCGTCGAGCTCCATGCTCTCGCAGATCTCCTGCAGAGCCAGCATGCACTTGTCGGCGTCGGTGAACTTGACGTGCGTCAGCTTGACGTACGGCTCGACCTTCCTGAGCTTGATCCTGATGCGCAGGGCGTAGCCGAGCGTGCCGTAGGAGTTGGGGAAGGCCCGGAACAGCTCGCGGTGCTCGTTGTCGTCGCGGGCGATGACGACGCGGCCGTCGCCGGTGAGGATCTCGAGCTCCTCGACCGACTCGTGCGGCAGGCCGTCTCTGAAGCTGGTCGACTCGATCCCGAGCCCCGTCACCGCGCCGCCCAGCGTGATCGTCTTGAGCTGGGGCACCACGTACGGCATGAGCCCGTGCGGCAGCGTGGCATCGACCAGGTGCTCGTAGGTCGTCATGCCCTGGACCTCGGCCGTCATCGTCACCGGGTCGACACTGATGACCTCGTCGAGCTCCCTGGCGGAGAGCTTGGCGGTCTTGCCCGAGTCGCGGAATCTGAAGAGGTTGGACGTGGCCTTGGACAGTCGGGGCGAAGCGTCCCCCGGGAGCTCCGCGTACGACTGCCTGATGTGCTCTACTGCCCGTTGGTGTGTCGACATCGACGTCGCCACTGAAGCACCCCCTTGAGCCGGTAGAGATCGTCCTGAAGAAGGTATCTCCCTGGACTGACATCGACCAGACCGGGGTCGTTAAAGACTCGAAAACTGTTTATCGTGCCAGGTCGTATGCCTACGCGGTGGACGAACCATTAAACTTCCGGCGGATGACCGGAGATATACCATTTATCACGTTTGCCACCGCGCGACCGTCCAGCGCCGCCGTGAGGTTCGCCATAGTGGACGTGAGCAGGCGTCCTGTGGACTCCGGCGTCACCCCGGCGACGTGTGGCGACAGCAGCACCCCGTCGAGCTCGCGCAGCGGGTCGCCGTCGGGCAGCGGCTCGACGTCGAACACGTCGAGCGCGACGCCGCCGAGATGCCCGCCGGTGAGCGCATCGGTCAGCGCCGCCTGGTCGACGACCCCGCCTCGGGCCGCGTTGACCAGTAACGCGCCCTCCTTCAGCCGCCGAGGGTCGATGAGGCCGCGGGTCTCGTCGGACAGCGCGATCACCACGACGACCACGTCGGAGGTGGACAGCAGCGGCTCCAGCTCCTGGTAGCCGGGCTCCTCACGGGGTGTGCGGGTCCAGTAGGACACCTGGCAGCCGAACGCCCGGAACAGCCGCGCGCAGGCCGCGCCGATCGGGCCGAAGCCCACGATGCCGACCTGCCGGCCGTGCAGTTCGCGGGGCTGGAGGCTCTGCTGCGGCCAGTGGCCCGCGCGGACGGCGGCGTCGGCTTCGGCGAGCTTGCGTGACAGGGACAGGGCGGCGGCCAGGCACCACTCGGACACCGCGACGGCGCTGACGCCCGCCGTGTTGGCCAGCGGCACGCCCGCGGCGGCCAGGGCGGTCAGGTCGTGGCCGTCGACGCCGACCGAGGGCTGCTGGACGAAGGCCAGCCGGGGCGCGGCGGCCACCGCCTCCGCGTCGAGCGCCAACCGCGCCGTCCAGTCGCCGAGCACGATCTCCGCCTCGGCCAGCGAGGCGAGGAGCGCGGCGCGGTCACGGGCCGGCGGCACCCGCACGGCCACCCGGTCGCCGAGCGGCGCGAGCAGCCGCCGCAGCGGCTCCTCGGGGAGCGGCGGCAGTGCGAGGAGGTCCCAGGGCGTCATGCGATCACCGGCGAAATCGAACTCATGCGGCCACCGTAAAGCTGGCGATCACCTGCCGCATCAACCCCTGGTCTCGTTTCCACTGGGCCTCGGTGGCCGTCCACGACACGATGTAGGCGGTGTCGCCGATCGCCACCGCCCGCTGCATCTCGTGATACTTCGTGCCCTGCGTGCTCCACGGCGCGTCGCCGGTCGCCCCCGCCGTGTAGGTGAACTCCCATTCCACGGCCCTGGTCCCCTGGTGCGTGACGGCCCTGCGGCGCAGGATCTGCAGGTCCGTGGCGTTCTGCTTGAAGGTCTCCTGCGAGTCGCGGACGAGCTGGTTCGGGTCGAGGTTGACGTAGACGGCCTCGACGCCCAGGTGCGCGGCCCGGTCCCGGCGGGTCCACTCGGTGTACGCCTCTTTGCGCGCGCCCTTCCAGCCGACGGGCCGCATGATCGACCAGCCGTCGGGCGACGTCCAGGCCCGTACCGTCGCCACGACCCTGGTGCGGGTGGGCGTCGGGGTGGGAGTGGGCGTCGCGCTGCTCTCGGCGCTGGGCGGCTCCGTGCTCGGCGCGGCGCTGACCGCCGCCACCGGGCTCTGCGTGACGACCGGCGCCCCTTCGGCCGCCCCGCTGAGCTTGAAGAAGGCGAACCCGCCGCCCGCGACCACCAGCGCCGCCGCCGCGGCTGCCGCGACGAGGGTACGACCGCCGCGGCGCTGTTTCGGCTCGACCACGACCCGGTCGTTGTTCGGCTGCTTGGCGGCGACGACGGCGGCCAGCAGCGCGTCGGCCTGCTCGGCGTTGACCCGTTCGTGCGGCTCCTTGCGCAGCAGCCCTTGCAGGGCCGGGTGCATGATCGGCGGGATCCGGCGGTAGTCCGGCTCGTCGCTCAGCAGCGCGTTCAGCGTGGCCATGGGATCGCCGCGCTCGAACGGCGACCGGCCGACCAGCGTGGCGTAGAGCGTGGCGCCGAGCGACCACAGGTCGGAGGCGGGCCCGGACTCGGCCGCGCGTACCCGCTCGGGAGCCAGGAAGCTCGGCGAGCCGGTCACCATCCCGGTCTGGGTGAGCGACGCGTCGCCCTCGGCGGTGGCGATGCCGAAGTCGGTGAGCACGGCCCGGCCGTCGTCGGTGAGCAGGATGTTGCTCGGCTTGACGTCGCGGTGCAGGATCCCCACCTCGTGCGCGGCCCGCAGCGCCGACAGGACCTGCCGGCCCACGTCGGCCGCCTGCCGCACCGGAAGGGCTCCGGACGTGGCAACGACCTCCTCCACGGACGGGTACCGCACCAGCTCCATGATGATCCACGGCCGGCCGTCCTCCTCGACCACGTCGTAGATCGCGACGACCGACGGGTGGTTCAGCCGCGCCGCCATGCGCGCCTCGCGGGCGGTGCGGAGCAACTGCCGTTCCTGGTCCGCCCGAGGCAGACCCGCGGGGAGGAGCACTTCCTTCACGGCGATCTGCCGGTTGAGCAGTGTGTCGCGGCCCTCCCAGACCACGCCCATACCGCCGCGCCCCAGTTCGCGCAGTAACTGGTAGCGCTTGGCGACCAGCCGGTTGCTATCCGAAACCATGTCCAACCCCTATAGACCCACCCGAACAGTCGGCAAGTTTCCCATACCTCGCGTATGTCTGCCTGAAGGTCGGGAAGGCGTCTTGCCACAGGTCACCGAATGTTGTTCTACTGGGGCCAGCCGAGTCGTAGGAGATGCCGATGTCTGAAGGCCGTCAGGGCCCGCTCTCCGGGGTCCGGGTGCTGGAGCTCGCGGGGCTCGCGCCGGGGCCGTTCGCCGGGATGATGCTCGCCGACCACGGCGCTGACGTGCTGCGCGTCGATCGCGTGGCCGCCGTGTCCGACGAGCCGCGCAAGGACGTCATGGACCGCGGCAAGCACACCATCGGCCTGGACCTGAAGTCGCCCGAGGGCGTCGCCGCGTTCAAGGAGCTGGCCGGACACGCCGACGTGGTGATCGAGGTGTTCCGGCCCGGTGTGGCCGAACGGCTCGGCATCGGCCCCGACGACCTCCACGCGGTGAACGAACGGCTGATCTACGGCCGGATGACCGGCTGGGGACAGGACGGCCCGCTCGCCACCACCGCGGGCCACGACATCGACTACATCGCGATCTCCGGCATCCTGTCGATGCTCGGCCGCGAGGGCGGCAAGCCGACGCCGCCGATCAACATCCTGGGCGACTTCGCCGGCGGCGGTCTCATGCTCGCGTACGGCGTCCTGCTCGCCCTGTTCGAGCGGGAACGCACCGGCAAGGGCCGGGTGATCGACGCGGCCATGGTCGACGGCGCCTCGATCCTGTTCGCGATGTTCTACCACGGCGTGCAGAGCGGCTACTGGGGCGCGCGCGGCACGAACCTGCTGGACACGGGCGCGCCCCAGTACGACACCTATGAGACGGCCGACGGGGAGTTCCTGGCGGTCGGCTCGCTGGAGCCGCAGTTCTGGGAGGCGATGGTGACGCGGATGGGGCTGTCGGACCTGCCGGACCGCGGCGACCGGAAGCAGTGGCCCGCGCTCAGGGCCCGTCTGGCCGAGGAGTTCAGGTCGCGGACGCGGGCGGAGTGGGAGGCGGTGTTCGAGGGCTCCGACGCGTGCGTGTCGCCGGTCCTGTCCATGGCGGAGGCGGTACGGCATCCGCACAACGTGGCCAGGGGCGCCTTCGCCGACGTCGGCGGGCTCAGCCAGCCGGTCCCCGCCCCGCGCCTGCTCGGCGTGCCGGGCCAGGACCTCTCGCCCGCCACCCGGCTCGCCGATCTGTCCGCCTGGGGTCTGAGCGCCGAGGCGGCGGAGAAGCTGCGCTCCCAGGGAGTGCTCGCCTGACCTGAACCCCCGAGGAGCTGAGATGAACCCCGACCTGCTCGACGGAGCCCTGTACGCGGGCGACCCCGCACCCGTCTATGCCTGGCTGCGCGCCCACTCCCCCGTCCACCACGACGCCGCGAACGGGCTGTGGGGCATCTCCCGCCACGCCGACATCTCGGCCATCGAGCGCGATCCCGGGCTGTGGACCAGCACCGGCGGCTACCGCCCCCAATTACCGTCCGACCCGTCGATGATCGGCATGGACGACCCCGAGCACGCCGAGCACCGCCGCCTCGTCTACCGCCGCTTCACCCCACGCCACGTCCACGAGCGCTACGCCGGCCGCGTCCGCGAGGTCGTCACCGAGCTGATCGACCAGGCCCTGGAGGCCGGCACCGTGGACGCGGTGCCCGCCCTGGCCGCGCCGCTGCCCGCCCGCATGATCGGCTGGCTGCTCGGCTTCCCCGACGCGGACTGGCCGCGGCTCAAGCACTGGTCGGAGACCACGATCGTGGCGGGCGGCGGCCTGCGTTACGTCACCCATGAGGCCGCGGTCGCCGCGGGTGAGTTCGGCGAGGCCGTGCTGGCCCTGGCCGCGGAGCGCCGCGCGTGCCCGGCCGACGACCTGGTGACCCTCTGGTCCGGCCGGGCCGCCTACGACGACGACCACCTGGCGAACGAGGCGCTGCTGCTGCTCGACGGCGGCGCGGAGACCACCCGCACGGTCATCGCGACCGCGATCGACGCGCTGATCCGCCACCCGGACCAATGGCGGCTGTTGCGCGAGGACCCGGGCCGGATCGAGAACGCGGTCGAGGAGTTCATCCGCTGGACCACGCCGGTCCTCAACATGTGCCGCTCGGCCACCCGCGACACCGACCTGCACGGACAGCACATCGGCCGCGGCCAGCAGGTCCTGCTCATGTACGGCTCGGCGAACCGGGACGAGGCGGTGTTCGACCGCCCGGACGTCTTCGACGTGACGCGGAAGCCGGGCGGGCACATCGCGTTCGGCCTGGGCACCCACTTCTGCCTGGGCGCGGCGCTGGCCCGGCTGGAGTTGCGGATCTTCTTCGAGGAGTGGATCGACCGGGTGGGCTCGGCCGCCTGGGCCGACGACGCCGGTCCGCGCATCCTGCCCAACGCGTTCGTCCGCGGCGTCACGTCGTTTCCCGTCGTGCTCTCGCCGCGCGGGTGAACTGGTCGTCGAAGCGGCGGGGGAACGGGACCATCCGGTGCTTGTGCCGGTACGGTGCGGCCTGCCGGACCACGTTGAAACCGGCGGCGGACACGATGCGGCCGGCCATGTCGAACAGCGGCCAGGCCGGGCAGACGGCGAGATGCGCGACCTCGGCCGGCAGGCCGGGCGGCGCGGCGGGCGAGACGAGCACGAGACGCGGGCTGAGCCCTTCCAGGGCGGCGCTCTCCCGCGCGTACGCCACCAGCTCCAGGACCTCTTCGGGCGGCCCGGAGTGCACGATCAGCCAGTCCCCGGGAACCGCCGCGGGCAATGGGCCCGGCAGGTCCTCAGGAGCCGTCGCAGACGGGCCCGGCGGGTCCCGGAGCGACAGGGGGTCGATCCGATCCGAGACCGAGCGCAGGTACGCCAGGTGTGGCCCGCTGACCGGCTCGGCCAGCCACGTATGGGCGAAGCGGAGCGGCCGGTCCGGGATCAGCGGCCGGTAGGCGTCCCAGCGCAGCAGCCTGGCCAGGTGCACGACCCGCGCCCCCGGCGGCACGCCCGCCGCGTCCAGCTCGCCGTCGAGCCCGGCGGGGAAGGCGTCCACCACGATCTCGTCGGCCCGCGAGAGCGCGGCCGGATCGCCCGGCCACTCGGTGAGTACCGTCGCCGCGGCGCCCGGATGGACCGTGTGCAGGTAGGCCCCGACCCGGGTGAGGTGGCCGAGCCCGCCGCCCCGGGCATAGCAGACGATCATGCGCTGTCGTGGAACACCCGCAGGTAGCCCTCTGTCTCGGCGGCCACCGTGAAGTCCCTGCGTACTCGCTCGGCCGCCGCGGTGCCCAGCTTGGCGAGCTGCTCGTCCGTGGCCCGCGCGGCCCGGTCGAGCGCCGCCCGGCACTCGTGCGAGTCTCCGGCGGCGAAGCGGAAGCCGATCTCGTCGTCGACCAGGTCGGCCAGGCCGCCCGCGTCGGAGGCGAGCAGCGGGACGCCGAGCGCCGCGGCCTCCAGGGCCACGTTCGGCAGCCCGTCGTAGAAGGACGGCAGCGCGACCAGGTCGCAGGCGGCGTAGAGCGCGGGCAGCTCGTAGCGGTCGAGGAACGGCAGCCGCGTGTGCCCGGCGGGCACGGCCAACTGCTCCTCCAACTCCCCGACGAGCAGCAGGTGGAACAGGTCGGCGTGCCCCGAGGCGGCCAGTGCGTCGAGCAGGAAGCCGGCGCCTTTCTTGTTCTTGAGCTGCCCGATGAGCCCGATCGTGCGCCGGCCCGCGGCGGCCCGCCTGGCCAGGCCCGCCGCGCGTTCGGAGGGCAGGATCTGCCAGCTCGACGTGTCGATGCCGTTGGCCACCCACCGCACCCGCGCCTCCGGAACCAGCGCGGACACCAGCGGGGCGTGCCCGGAGGCCACCACGCACACCGTCGCCGAGGCGCGTAACGCGTCGAGCAGAGCGCCCCTGCGGCGCAGCGAGAACACGCCGGTGTCGAAGTCGTTGCCACGCAGCAGCGTCACCAGCGGGGCGCCGAGCCACGCGGCCAGGATCGGGGCGCCGAGCATCGCGTACGTGCCGCCGAACGCCACCACGTGCGTGTACGACTCCCCGCGCAGCGTCGTCCACAACCGGCGCAGCGCGTGCTCGGGATTGTCCTCCAGCGGCACGGTCAGCAGCCGCCCGCCCCGCTCGCCGCCGATCTGCCACGGCCGGTCGCGCCTGGTCAGGTGCGCGACGTCGATCTCCACGCCCGCCTCGCGCAGTCCCCTGACGATCCGGTCGCAGGACTCGGCCATGCCGCCCCGGCTCGGCGGGTAGTGCTCGGTGAGCCACAGCAGCCGCATCAGCTGTCCACGAAGTCGCGGTCGTCGCCGTCGCCGAAGTCGCCGAAGTCGCCCTGGTCCTCGGGGTCGAAGGCGCCTCTGTCGTAGTCGTCGAACGAGCCGTACCAGCCGGGGTCCGAGTACGTGGTCGAGCTGCTGTAGTAGTGGTGGCGGCGGAAGCCGCTGGTCCACAGCGGGTCGTACGGGGAGCTGTACCCCTGGGCGGCCGCGCACTCGGGACAGACGCCGCCGGGACCGGCGTGCCGGTCGCAGATCGGCCTGCCGCACCGGCCGCAGGCGGCCACCGGCGCGCGGCCACAGCGGCCGAGCACGAAGAATCCGGTGCTCACCATGCACGGGGTCACGCGGCCCGCCTCCTCTGCGTCCATCTGAACGGCTCGGTCGCCGCCGTCATGATCACCCCGAGCTGGTCGCGGTCGGCCGGCAGCGGCACCTTGGCGGCGGCCCTGATCACGGTCTTCCCGCCTGGACGGACCTTCACCTGGATCCACCACGGCGGTGGGCTGCCCGGCCGCACCGGCGTCTGGCCCTTGGCCAGCGAGCGGCTGGTCTGGATCCGCTGTACGCCCTTCGTCTTGGTCTTGCTCTTGCGCTTGCCCCGCGGGTTGACCTTGACGATGTGGCGGTACCTGACCACGTCGGTGACGGCGAGCGTGAGCACGCTGCCGTCACGCAGCTCCGAGCGGGCGCTGAGCCACGCATCGGTCACCCACCACTGCTCGGCCCGGCGCACCGGCCGTACGGCGGGCAGGGCCTGGCGCGGCCCCGTCTTGCCGGGGACGCCGTGGCCGCGCAGGTCGGCGGTGATGCCGACCATGCCGCGCCCGACGTCTTCGCAGAGCACCCTGATCAGCGGCACCAGCACGCTCTCCGTGCGCGCGGGCAGCCGCCACTTGCGCCTGCGGACGAGCGCGTCATGCCGGGCGAGGCTGGCCAGCAGCGCCGCCCACTCCGTCTTGGGCATCGTGGCTGACAGCGTGTGCTCCCAGATGAGGGTCTGGTGCAGCGGGTGGAACCCGGCGATAGCCGCGCGCGTCTTCCGCCAGAACATGGTGCGAAGCATTACACACGGCTATAGACCTCGGCGAGCTTTGCCCGGGAATCGGCCCAGGTGGGCACCCTGCCGCCGGCCCGCGCCGCCATCGCCCGCGCCTGCTCGGGATACTCCAGGAGGATCCGGATCGCGCGGGCCAGCTCGGCGGGCCGGTCGGGCGCGACCAGCCGGCCGTCGTCCCCCAGGATCTCCCGTACGGCCGGCAGGTCGGAGGCGACGACCGGCGTGCCGGCGGCCATCGACTCCAGGATCTTGAGCGGGGCGCAGCCCTGGTCGAGGTTGCGCGGGCAGGCGGTGAGCGGGGCGGCGGACACGGCCGCGCCGGCCAGCCAGCCGGCCACCTCGTCGTGGGGCAGCGTGAAGCGCCACACGATCCGCTCGGCCACGCCCAGGCGGTCGGCGAGGCGTTGGAGCGGTTTGGCGCGGCGTTCCGGGACGGAGGAGCAGACGACCAGGCGCAGGTCGGTCAGGTCGGCCAGCCTGGCGAAGGCGCGGAGCAGCACGTCCACGCCCTGCCAGCGCTGGAGGGCGCCCACGTAGATGATGTAGTGCTCCGGCGCGCCGGGCGGCCTGGCGCGCGGCGCCGCCGACGCGCCGACCGTCGCCGTCGCCGTCGCCGTCGCCGTCGCCAGCGTCGGGGCCGGGGCCGGGGCGACAGGGTCGGCGGCGTTCGGTACGAGGAACACTTTTTCCGGATTTATCCCCATTTTGCGGATGGCATCGCCGATGACGCTCGATGGCACGACAACCGCGTCCGCCTGTTCCAGGCAGTGCGCCTCCAGCCGCCGCAACTTGGCCACCGTGGCGGGGGCCGCCTGTGGCCAGGTGTGCGGCAGCTCGATGGACGGCAGCCCGTTCACCTCGTACACCACCTTGTGCCGGTGGCCGAGCACCGGCAGCGCGCTCCACGGGTCACGCACGTGGACCAGCTCCAGCGTCTCCAGGTGCGGCGCGAGATGGCGGGCGACCCAGTGCGAGTACGCCTCGGCCCGGTCGATCAGGTTGGGGATCTGCTCGTCGAACCTGGCGATCTCGACGTCGCCCTCTCGCTGGTAACGCGGCAGCCCGCCCCCGCCCAGCACCCCCAGCAGCCCGCCGCCGAACCGGTCGAACAGCTCCGCCGCCATCTGCCCGATGTGCACCGCCGACCCCTTGCTCGAAGGGAACCGGTCGAAGGCGAAATAGGCGGCACGCACGGCGCGCAGTCTATTCGCGGCTTCCCGCCGGATATCTACCGGCGCACGCTCTCGTACGCCGAGTAGTCCTTCAACGCGATCGAGTCGTGCAGCCGCAGGCCCTTGCTGCCGAGCTTGGTCGCGGCCTTGGTCACCGCGACCGGCAGGTGGCCGATCAGCCGCGCGCCCTGGGTGAGGGTCCACAGGTCGAACCGGCTGCCGGGCACGATCCGCTTGGCCGCCCCGACCGCGAACGCGCGGCTGCGCCGTACGTACTCGCCGATCTCGGCCTCGTAGGCGGGGAAGGCGCGCTCGTGGTCACCGTGCGCGGCGGCCAGCTCGCCGGCGAGGATGTACGCCCCGACGACGGCCAGGCTGGTGCTGCCGCCCACGGCCGGCCCCGGGCAGTAGCCCGCGTCGCCGACCAGCGTCACCCGGCCGCGCGACCAGGTGTCCAGGCGTAGCTGGGTGATCGAGTCGAAGTAGAAGGCCGGGGTGCGGTCGAGCTCCGCCAAGAGCCGGGGGATCTCCCAGCCCATGCCCGCGAACCGCTCGCGCAGCAGTTCCTTCTGCCGGGCGACGTCGCGGTGGTGGTACTGGAGCTGCTCCGGCGTCCTGAACATGAACAACGCCCGCGCGTCGGCCATGTGCGCCGCGCCGTACATCCCGCTCATCCGCCCGATGCCGGACAGGCCCTCCATGCGGCCGTCGAGGCCCAGGTAGTTGGGCACCGAGAAGACGGCCAGGTAGGCGCCGATCCAGGTGGAGAAGCGCGACTCCGGGCCGAAGACCAGGCCGCGCACGTTCGAGTGCAGCCCGTCGGCGCCGACGACCAGGTCGAACCGCCTGGCCGCCCCGCGCTCGAACGTCACCGTGCCGTCCTCGCCGATGGCGGTGATGGAGTCGTCGAAGACGTACTCGACGTCGTCGCGGGTGGCGTCGTAGAAGATCTCGCTGAGGTCGTCGCGCATGATCTCGACGTGCCGGTCCGACACGGCCGTGAACACGCGCCGGAGGTCCACCTCCACGGCTCCCTCCGCGCCCTCGCGGTACATGGTGAGCCAGTTCGTGCCGGTCTTCTTGGCCATGATCGGGTCGACCAGGCCCATCTTCTCGACGATGTCCATCGCGGGCCTGAACAGGTCGATCGCGTGCCCGCCCGTCTTGCGGAGCGACGGGGCGCGCTCCACGACGGTGACGTCGAAGCCGTACCTGTTGAGCCAGTACGCCAGGGCAGGTCCGGCGACGCTCGCGCCGGAGATCAGGATCTGCATGGTGACACCTCCTTACTTAACGGATGGTAAGCCAGCCGGAGCGACAGGCGCAAGGGCTTACTTAACGATAGGTAAGGGATAGTCTTGGACCATGGCGAGGCCCAGTGACACCAAGGCGCGCATCCAGGCGGTGGCGCGCGAGTTGTTCGTCGAGCAGGGAGTGCAGAACACCAGTCTGCGGCAGATCTCCGACCGGCTGGGCATCACCAAGCCCGCCCTCTACTACCACTTCGCCTCACGCGACGAGCTGGTCAGGAGCATCATTCAGCCGCTGGTCGAGGACATGGAGCGGTTCGTGGCCACGCGCGAGTCCGGTGAGGCGCGCGAGCTGCTCGAAGAGTACTTCGACATGATCTGGCGGCATCGCGACATCACCGTCATGATCGTGCGGGAGATGTCCACGCTGGGCTATCTCGACCTGGGCCAGCGCATGTTCGACTGGCGGCGGCGGCTCATCACGCTGCTGCTCGGCCCGGACCCCACCCCCGCCCGGCACATCCACGCGACCGTGGCGATCGGCGGGATGTCCGACTGTTCGGTGGAGTACGCCCACCTGCCCCTCGACGAGGTCAAATCGGCGGCGGTCGATGCCGCCGCCGCCGCGCTCGGCCTCTGAACCCATGAGCGGCCCATGACCCGAGCCCGATCGGGCTCGGGCGCGGGAAACGGCTAGTAAACGGCGACGTAGAGGTCGGCGCCACCGGGGTGGTGCACCTCAAGGTCCGTCGTGAACGCCCGCGGAGGCGTGCCGCCCGACTCGGTGTGCTTCCACACCTGCTGCCAGGCGTCGACGATCGCCTGCGGCATCTGGCCGCGCGCCTCCACCCGCAGGGCCGTGCCCGCGGGCACGCGGACAGCGACCATGCCCTCGGGCAGCCTGGGGACCGTCCGGACGCCGATGCCGACGATCTGCGTGTAGGCGCCGTGATGGTCGCTCTCGTAATCGGTCATGACCGCGTAAAGGTTCTCGTCGACGCGTCCCGGGACGTGCGCGAACGCCCCGGGGGCGCCCGCTCGTTGCCACAGCACGGGCAGCTTCGCCCTGGCGGGGTCGATCTCGTCGGCGTTCGACGTGCGAACGGCGATACCGACGACAGTCAGTTCGTTTCTCTCAGTGACCTCCACAGGCCCTCCATCCCCCTAAGTTTCCTGGCCGATCATATGGCCACGAGACAGGGAAAACCCCTCGTTAGCAGTCACCGCCTAGGATGGACGAACGTGAAGTTCCTTAACGGCCTCGCGCCGCAATACGACTTGACGTACAGCGACGTGTTCATGGTCCCGTCGCGTTCCTCGGTCGGTTCCCGGCTCGCGGTCGACCTCTCGACGAACGACGGCACGGGCACCACCATCCCCATCGTCGTGGCCAACATGACCGCGGTCGCCGGCCGGCGCATGGCCGAGACCATCGCCCGCCGGGGCGGCATCACCGTGATCCCGCAGGACATTCCCATCGACGTCGTGACAGAGGTCGTCGACTGGGTCAAGAAACGCGACCTGGTCCACGACACGCCGCTCACGCTGACACCGCACGACACCGTCGGCGAGGCCATGCAACTGCTGCCCAAGCGCGCCCACGGCGCGGTCATCGTCGTCGACTGGGACAACCGTCCGGTCGGCGTGGTGACCGAAGCCGACTGCCAGGGCGTCGACATGTACACGCAGCTCTCGCAGGTGATGTCGAGCGAGCTGCTGACGCTGCCGGCCGGGCTGGAGCCGCGCGCCGCCTTCGACCGGCTGCACGGGGGCCGCCACCGCCTGGCGCCCATCGTCGACCCCGAGGGCCGCCTGGTCGGCATCCTGACCCGCACGGGCGCCCTGCGCGCCACGCTCTACCAGCCCGCGCTCGACGCCGCGGGCAGGCTGCGCATCGCGGCCGCCGTCGGCGTGAACGGCGACGTCGCGGCCAAGGCCAAGGAACTGCTCGATGCCGGGATCGACTGCCTGGTGGTCGACACCGCGCACGGGCACCAGGAGAAGATGGTCTCCGCCCTGCGCGCGGTCCGGGCGCTCGACCCGGGCGTGCCGGTGGCGGCGGGCAACGTGGTGACCGCCGAGGGCGTGCGCGACCTGGTGGACGCGGGGGCGGACATCCTCAAGGTGGGCGTCGGCCCCGGCGCCATGTGCACGACGCGGATGATGACCGGGGTGGGACGCCCGCAGTTCTCGGCCGTGCTCGAATGCGCGGCGGAGGCGCGCCGGCTCGGCCGGTACGTGTGGGCCGACGGCGGCGTCCGGCACCCGCGTGACGTGGCGCTCGCCCTGGCCGCGGGCGCGGCGAACGTGATGATCGGCTCCTGGTTCGCCGGGACGTACGAGTCTCCCGGCGACGCGCGCACCGACGCCGACGGGCGCAAGTACAAGGAGAACTTCGGCATGGCCTCGGCACGGGCCGTGCGGCTGCGCACGGCGGAGGACAGCGCGTTCGATCGGGCCAGGAAATCGCTGTTCGAGGAGGGGATCTCGACCTCGCGGATGTACCTGGATCCGCGGCGGCCGAGCGTGGAGGACCAGATCGACGCGATCGTGGCCGGGTTGCGGTCGTCGTGCACGTACGCGGGCGCTGCGAACCTGGAGGAGCTCCACGAGCGCGCGGTGGTCGGCATCCAGAGCGCCTCCGGCTACACCGAGGGCATGCCGCTCCACCAGAGCTGGTAGCCCGGAGCCTCAGGTGCGGCGCCAGCCGCCCGCCGCGTGGATCCCGCCGTCGACGTGCACCGTCGTGCCGGTTACGAACCTGGCCAGATCGCTGGCCAGGAACACCGCCGCGCCCGCCGCGTCGGCCGGCTCCCCGAGGTGGCCGAGCGGCGGCAGCCGTACCGGCTCGAAGGGCCCGTCCGTCATCCGCTCCCGCACCTCGGCCTCGCCGTCGGTGGGCAGCCCGTCGGGCGCGATCGCGTTCACCCTGATGCCCAGGGGCGCGAACTCCAGCGCGAGCGACTTCGTCAGGCTCTCCACCCCCGCCTTCATCGCGGCGTAGACGGCGAAGCCCGGCGCCGCCTGATGCGCTTCGCTGGAGGTCACGTTGATGATCGACGCCCCGGCCCCCATCATCGGCAGCAGCCGCCGGATCATGCCGGTGACCTGCGTGAAGTTCTCCTCGATCAGGGTCCGCTCGCCGCGGACCGTCGTGTCGGCGAACGCGGCGTGGAACGTCCCGCCCGCGTTGTTCACCAGCACGTCCACCCGCCCCCACCGCTCCCGCACGGCCTGCGCGAACACCTCGACGGCGACCGGATCCCGCACGTCCAGCGTCATCGCGAACTCGCTGCTGTAAGGGACCTTGTCCCGGTCGCAGATCACGACCAGAGCCCCGAATGCCGCGAACGTCTCCGCGATCGCCCGTCCGATCCCCCGCGCCGCCCCGGTGATCACGGCGACGCGCCCGGTGAGCAGGATCGCATCAGGAGAAAGGGCGGCCATGAACGCTGACCTTATCCCGACCGCATAGAGTCGTCGGGTTCATTCCTGATCGCCAATTCTCGTCAACAGGAGTAATTCGTGGCACTCGAGAAGCCGGAAATCGACTTCCCGGAGGGCAACCCGCCCGCCGACCTGGAGATCGTCGACATCGTCGAGGGTGACGGCCCCGAGGCCAAGCCCGGCCAGAGCGTCAGCGTCCACTACGTGGGCGTCGCGTTCTCGACCGGCGAGGAGTTCGACGCGTCGTGGAACCGCGGCAACGCGTTCGAGTTCCCGCTCGGCGGCGGGCGCGTCATCGCCGGCTGGGACCAGGGCGTGGCCGGCATGAAGGTGGGTGGCCGCCGCAAGCTGGTCATCCCGCCGCACCTCGGCTACGGCAGCAGCGGCGCCGGCGCCCGCATCAAGCCGGGAGAGACGCTCATCTTCGTCGTCGACCTCCTGGCCGTCCGCTAACACGCTGGGGCGGGCGCCAAGCCCGCCCCGCCCCTTCGGGGGCCCAACACCGGACAAAATGCTGGTCTAAGCGCGGCGGAATTGTCGGCGAAGTACGGCAACATAGGGCATGTGCTGTTGATCGACGTGGTGCGGGTTTCTGAGGCGGTGACACGCACGTCGGCCCGGCTCGGCAAGGTCGGCCATCTGGCGGAGCTGCTCGGCAGGGTCGGCGCCGATGAGGCGGAGATCGCCATCTCCTACCTGTCGGGTGAGCTGCCGCAGCGCCAGGTGGGCGTGGGCTGGCGCACCCTGCAGGACCTGCCCGCCGCCAAGCTGGCCGCCACCGCCACCCTCACCGACGTCGACGCGCTGCTGTCGAGGATCAAGTCGGTCTCCGGCCAGGGTTCGCAGGCGGCGCGCAAGACGCTGGTCACCCAGTTGTTCGCCGGGCTGACCAGCCAGGAGCAGGCGTTCATGCTCAAGCTGCTCGGCGGCGAGCTGCGCCAGGGCGCCCTCGACGGGGTGATGATCGAGGCGATCGCCAAGGCGTCGGGCGCGCCGTCCGCCGACGTGCGGCGGGCGCTGACGCTGCGCGGCTGGCTGCCCGCCGTGGGCGCGGCGGCGCTGGCCGGTGGCGTGGCGGCGCTGCACGCGTTCAAGCTGGAGGTGGGGCGGGCGGTCTCGCCGATGCTCGCCGGCAGCGCACCCAACGTCGCCGCCGCGCTGGAGAAGGCG
This sequence comes from Nonomuraea sp. NEAU-A123, assembly GCF_018603905.1. GTDB lineage: Bacteria > Actinomycetota > Actinomycetes > Streptosporangiales > Streptosporangiaceae > Nonomuraea. The sequence goes on along the minus strand of NZ_JAHFZZ010000004.1, from coordinate 4,771 downwards.
GGCGTCCCGGCCGCGCTGGAGTGGAAGCTCGACGGCGTACGCGTGCAGGCGCACCGCTCCGGCGACCAGGTCCGGGTGTTCACCCGCACGCTCGACGACATCACCGCCCAGGTGCCCGAACTCGTGGAGGCCGTGCTCGGCCTGGCCTCCGACGACCTCGTGCTCGACGGCGAGGTGATCGCGCTGCGGCCCGACGGGCGGCCGCACCCCTTCCAGGTGACGGCGAGCCGGGCGACGAGCAAGACCGACGTGCCGCGGCTGCGGGAGGAGACGCCACTGAACGTGTTCTTCTTCGACGCGCTGCGGGTGAACGGGACCGACCTGCTCGACCTGCCCTACTCCCTGCGCCAGGAGATCCTCGCCGAAACCGTCATACCCGGCCTGCTCACGCCGCGGCTCGTCACGGGCGACGTCTCGGAGGCGGAGAAGTACTTCACCGACGTGATCAAGGCCGGCCATGAGGGTCTGGTCGTCAAGTCGCTGGCCTCCCCCTACGCGGCCGGCCGCCGGGGGGCTGGGTGGATCAAGGTCAAGCCGCGTCACACCCTCGATCTCGTCGTGCTCGCGGCCGAATGGGGCCATGGCCGCCGCGAAGGCAAGCTGTCCAACCTGCACCTCGGCGCCCGTGACCCGGAGAGCGGCGGGTTCGTGATGCTGGGCAAGACGTTCAAGGGGCTGACCGACGAGTTGCTCGCCTGGCAGACCGAACGCTTCCTGGAGCTGGCCGAAGGGCCCGCCGACGAGTGGACGGTCAAGCTCCGTCCCGAGCTGGTGGTGGAGATCGCGTTCGACGGGGTGCAGCGGTCGCCGCGCTACCCCGGGGGGATGGCGCTGCGGTTCGCGCGGGTGCTGCGCTACCGGCCCGACAAGCAGGCGGCGGACGCGGACACGGTGGAGACGGTCCGCTCGCTCATGTTCTGACCCTCTTTGGTACGGCGGGTTAGTTCGGCATGCCTCAAGGCGCCCTCAACCTATCCCCAAGGTGACAGAGTCCGCGTTCCCCGGATGTCCCAAGATCCCCGGCGTACGCTCGACGTCCTGGTCAACTTATCACCAAAGTGATATATGTCACTGAACGTCCCATTAAGTTGTCTTTACTTGTTGTTTGTCGCATATGTTCGTCCACGTTCGCCGGGCACCCGCCCTGCGTATGGGATTGGCCGACGCGCACCCCCGATCTGCCCCCGACCTGGCCTTTCCCTGTCCTGTCCCCTAGCTAGGACTGTGGTTTACCTTGGGCCAGCACTCCGCCAAGCCGAGCAGCCGTCCGAACCCGGAGCGTCAGGCTCCGAACAAGCGCCGTTGGGTCACCGTCGCGGCCGGCGCGGCCGTCGTAGCCGCCGCCTCGACCACCGCCTGGGCCGCCGTCGCCAACGACGACGCCCCCAAGATCACCACGGCACTGGACGTGGCGCCGTCGCCCACGTACACGAGGTCCGACACTCCGTCGAAGGCCGCCAAGACCCCGCAGCCGAACAAGCCCAGCTCGGCCGCCCCCAAACCCACTGCCCTCCCGAAGGCCGCAGCGGCCCAGCCGGAGACCAAGCCGGTCCAGAAGGCGAAGACCGTGCCCGTCCGCAAGGCGAAGACCGAGGCCGCCAAGCCGAAGACCCGCGTCATCAGTTCGGGCACCTGCGGCGCCTCCTTCTACGACGAAGGGCAGATGACCGCCAGCGGCGAACGCTTCAACCCGTCCGCCTTGACCGCCGCCCACAAGACGCTCCCGCTGGGCAGCAGGGTCCGCGTCACCAACCCGGCCAACGGCGATTCGGTCACGGTCCGCATCAACGACCGCGGTCCGTACGTGGGCGGTCGCTGCCTCGACCTCTCGGCAGCCGCCTTCTCCGCCATCGGCAACACGGGCTCCGGCGTCATGAGGGTCAAGTACGAGGTCCTGGGCCGCTCCTGACGCCGCGACCCGCGGTGCGTTAACCTCCACTCATGCCACACCTGTGTGACTGATCAGCAGCCGCCCGGCGCTTGACCCGCCGGGCATCCCGCGAAGCGATCCCCCTTCGCCCGTCCGGCCTTTCCGGTCGGACGGCTCGGCTGCTTGGAGTCACCAGGTGTCACCCGTTCCTTCCCGCCTGCCCGGAATCGCGCTGCTCGCCCTGCTGCGCGGCAACCCCGACTTCCGCCGGCTCTTCCTCGCCTCGGCCCTCAGCCTGACCGGCGACTGGTTCGCCTTCGTCGCCCTGAACGCCTTCGTCTACCACCGCACCGGCTCGGCCGGGCTGACGGCTCTGCTGTTCGCCGTCGAGTCGCTGCCCGGCATCCTGCTGATGCCGCTCATCGGCTCGCTGACCGACCGCCTGGACCGCCGCCGCCTGCGCATCGCCTGCGACCTCGCCGCCATCGTCCCCCTCGCGGGCCTGCTGGCCGCCTTCCATCTGGGATCGGTCCCCATGGCGCTGGTCTCGCTGGCCGTGCTGTCGGTGTCGGCCGCGATGTCGAGCCCGATCCCCGAGGTCGTCCTCCCCAACCTCGTCGCCCCCGACCGGCTGCCCATCGCGCAGGCCACGCTCGGCAGCCTCTACTCCTCCAGCCTGCTGCTCGGCGCGGGACTCGGCGGCCTGGTCACGGCCGCCTGGGGCAGCACGGCCACCCTGCTGATCGACGCCGCCTCCTTCGCCGCGTCCGCCGTCCTCATCGCCCGCATCCGCCGTCCGTTCTCCACCGCTCCGGCGACCCGCCGCATGCGCGTGCGTACCGACACTTCCGAACTGTGGCGCTTCATCCGTGGCACCCCCACCGTGGCGGCCCTGCTCTGGCTGACGGCGGCGCTGCGCCTGTGTTACGGCATTGTCGGCCTCCTGCCCGTCTACGCGCTCGAACGGTTCGGCGCCACCGACGCCGGAGTCGGCGTCCTATACCTGGCGCAGGGGGCCGGCTCCATGCTCGGGCCGTTCCTGGGCCGGCGACTGGTCGGCGCGTCGCCGACGCGAAGGCTGCTCGTGCCGGGCGGCGCTCTCGCGGTGTTCGGGCTGGGTTACCTCGCCCTGGCCCAGGCCGGCAGCCTGTGGTCGGGCATACCCGCCGCCATGGCCGGTCACCTCGGGGTGGGCGCGTGCGCGATCCTGGCCATCAACGGGCTACAGGTGGCCAGCCCCGACCACATCCGCGGGCGCGTGATGGTCGCGGCGTTCGGGGTGTCGTCGGGGTTGCAAGGGGTGTCGTCGCTGGCGGTGGCTCCGCTGACCGTCGCGGTGGGCATGACGGGTGCTACGCGCCTGCTCGGCGTGCTCGCCGTCGGCTTCGCCCTGGTGTGGCTCCTGTACGCGCTCCGGCTGCGCAAACCGACCGGTGAGATCGGCCCGCCCGCACCCGATCGATGAGGCCCGTGTGACGTGCCCGCATCCCGCTATAAAGTGGCATACGGGCGTATATATGACGCCCGCCACCGCCCCGAGGAGTCCCCTGGGCTCGTCGCCGATGCCAAGGGGGGCATCCTGACCAGGTCTGATTCGTCAGCGACGATCCCGCGGGCGCTCGCGGGCGGGTTCGAGTAGTCGTGCCCGCGAATGGCGTCGTCCGGATTCTGCTCGCGGAGGACATGCACATCCTTCGCGAAGCGCTGGTCGAGTTGCTGTCGCTCGAGGACGACCTCGCGGTGGTCGCGGACGTCGCCTCGGGTCCGGAGATCGTGCCCGCCGCGCTGGAGCACCGCCCCGACGTGGCCGTGATCGACATCGATCTGCCGGGGCTGGACGGCATCGCCGCGGCTGCCGAGCTACGCGATCTTCTGCCCGAATGCCGCGTCCTGATCTTGACGGCGCTGGCCAAGCCGGGCACCCTGCGCAGGGCACTCGGCGTGCAGGTCGCTGGATTCGTGCCGAAAGACATCCGTCCGGTCGAACTGGCCGCGGCGATCAGGACCGTCGCCGCCGGCGGACGGGTGGTGGACCCGGCTCTGGCCTTGGTGGCGTTGGAGGCGCCGGAGAACCCGCTCTCCCAGCGGGAGACCGAGGTGTTGCGCATGTCGGCGAGCGGGGCCCAGCCCGCCGAGATCGCCGAGCGGCTCTTCCTGACCTACGGCACGATCCGTAACTACCTCGCCTCAGCCGTCACCAAGCTGGGAGCCCGCAACCGGGTGGACGCCATCCGGATCGCCACCGAGTCCGGCTGGATCTGAGCTGAACTCGGCGACCACCTCGAACCGTCCGCCGGGGTGACGCACCGCCGCCAATCGCCCGCCGGTGCGCTGCGCGAGACTGTCGAGCCCGGACCCGTGCCGCCCCGGCTCCGCCTCCGTGAACGATACGGACAGGGCGCCGTCGTTGACGACGCGCAACCGGACGAGCTCGTCAGTGCCGGAGATGGTCATCTCGCAGGTACGGGCCTGGCTGTGCCGCAGGACGTTGGTGATGGTCTCGCGGAGCGCGGTGGCCACCGCCGTGTCGACCTCGGCCGGCAGCGGTCCCGTCTCGACCTGTGCCGCAGCCTCGATGCCGGCGGCCGTCAGCACCTCACACGCCGCGTCGAGCTCGGCCGCCAGCCGCAGTTCGACCCGGTCGCCGGCGATGGACTCCAGCTCCACCAGCGCCTGCTCGACCAGCGCCACGAGCGAGGCGAGCTCGGCCCTGGCCCGGCCGGGGTCCGCCTCCAGCAGCCGTTCGGCCAGCTCGCCCTTGAGAGCGACCGCCGACAGGCTGAACCCGAGTACGTCGTGCAGGTCACGCGCGACCCGGGTCCGTTCTCGCCGTACCGCGGCCTGGGCGAGCTCGTGCCGGGCCCGGTCCAGCACGGTGATCAGCCCGGTGAGGCGCCCCAG